>NZ_JQJY01000001.1 GCF_000745775.1 Flavobacterium sp. ASV13
TTTTTTGTTTTATAACCACTTTGGAGAAATCTTCTGGAACTGAAACTTATCATTTACCCCGAAGCGCGTTAGTGATGGGAGCGGCATCCTTTTGCGGGAAACCAGCAGCTGCTCTATTTTCCTGAAACTACTCCCGCAAAAGATACAGCGGACAGCACGACCCAGAGGGAAACGCCCAAAATATTTTTATTTATTAAATATCTGTGTATTGTAAATCAAGGCGTTGTGTTTTTATTAATTTTAGATTTTTTTTGCTGTCAACGACATTAATTAAAATGATTGCAAAAATGTATTTATTGCTAAATTTTATATTTTTGTTTTCTAATAGAATTTTAAGATATGCAAAATATATTTCAGAAAGAGGATTGTGATCAATTCATAAATAGAATAAGCGAGCTTACACCTGATTCAAAAGGACTTTGGGGTAAAATGAGTGTTGCTCAAATGCTTGCACATTGTAATGTTACTTACGAAATGGTTTATGATAATATCCATCCGAAACCTAATGGATTTATGAAATTTATTTTAAAACTGCTAGCAAAAAAAACAGTGGTAGGTGACAGACCTTATCCTAGAAATGTTGGTACAGCATCACAGTTTATCATTAAAAATGACCGTGATTTTGAAATTGAAAAAAGCCGATTAATTGCTTATATTGATAAAACACAGGAATTAGGTGAAAAGGAATTCGAAGGTAAAGAATCACTTTCTTTTGGAAAATTGACTTCTACAGAATGGAATAATATGTTTGCCAAACATTTGGACCATCATCTTTCTCAATTTGGCGTTTAAAATTTTTATGAATATGAAATTTTATATAGTTATATGCTTTCTGCTATCAGGGTTGTGTGCAAATGCTCAAAAACAAGAGGTTCAAAAAAGTATTGAAGTCTTTTTTGAAGGATTCCATCAAAAAGACACTTTGAAGATAAAATCGGTTTGTGCAGATAAAATGATTCTGCAATCTATCAGTGAGAGTGTTTCAAAAGGAAATAAGTTGTCTAATGAAACTGCAAAAGAATTTTACAAATCAATTGCATCAATTCCGTCAACTATGAAATTTCAGGAGAAAATACTTAGTTATAATATTCAAATTGATGGAACAATGGCACATGTTTGGGCACCTTATGAATTTTATCTAAATGATAAATTGAGTCATACAGGTGTAAATACTTTTACTTTATTTAAAGAGAAAGATTCCTGGAAAATTATTTATTTAATTGATACTAGAAGAAAGTAGAGATTTTAAGCAACTTCTGTAGAATAATAAAAGCAAATATCTGCTAAAATACATTCTTCACACTTAGGTTTTGGTCTACAGGTTTCTCTTCCTAGAAAAGAAATTGCCATTCCAATTTCTGACCAAATATTTTTTGGCAGCACTTGCATTAAATCTTTTTCAACTTTATTTCCGTCTTTTGCTTCTTTTATTATTCCAATTCTGGGAGCTACGCGAATAACATGCAAATCGGCAATAATTCCTTCTGCGGGTTTTCCAGTTTCTCTTAATATAACATTGGCTGATTTTCTTCCAACTCCCTTTAAGGTTGTTATTTCCTTCATATTTAACGGAATATTGTCATCATTTTGAATTGTTTTAGCAATTTCTAATAACCAATTTGCTTTTGTTCCAAAGTTTCGAACTTTACTTATATAAGGGATAAATGTTTCAAAATCGGTTTTAGATAAACTATTAAGTGTTGGGAATTTTTCAAATAAAGAAGGTGCTATTTTATTAATATTTGCATCAGAATCTTGTGCAGACAAAATTACCATTACTAATAACTGATAAGTGTTATGATATTCTAGAGGGTGTGTTTTTCCTTTATATTTCTCTAAAATTGGTTTTAATTTTGTTTCCCAATCTGATGTTTCTCCAAATAAATCCATTTTCTTTCTCTAATTTAGGTTGTCTTTAAAAATGTAACTACCACAAAATTAGCTAGTTTTAATAAAGTTTAATGCTTTTTTGATAACATTTTGATTACCAAGTATTTTTCTGTGACCTAAACCATCAGTTAAATATAAACTTCCATTTTCGAGTTGTTCATGAATGTGAATTCCTGCTTTTACGGAAACTTCTGGATCGTCATTATCATGAATTACTAAAACGGGTATTTTTACTTTTTGTGCTGCTCTGTACGCTGAAAAATCATCCATTTTCACTTGATATTTTTCTTCAAAAAGATTACGAAGACGCTCACTTATTTCTTGATTTAAACCTAATTTTGAAATGAACTCATCTAAAATATCCTGAACAATATCTCCGCTTCCTATAATAATTGCTTTATTTGTTTTTAATCCATCTTTTATAGCATTTAAAACTGACATCCCGCCTAAAGAATGTCCAATTGCAATTTCAAATGGCCCAAACTGCTTTTCGATTTCTAATATTGAAGCAATAAATTCAGACATAATAGTTGACTTTCCTTTAGATTTTCCATGTGCTGGCGCATCAAAACTTACAGTTGAATAACCATTTTTCAAAAGTTCATCAGCTATTTTGAATAATTGTGTACCTCTTCCAGACCACCCGTGAACTAATAAAATTTTATGATCACTTTTGCCATAATGATAAGTGACAATATTTTTGTCTATTGCGGGAACGTTAATCGTTATTTGTTCACTTTTAGAATCCATCTCAAGTTCTCGTTTGGGAATCTTATGTTTTATTGGCGTAGTAAATAGTTTAGCCGCATATTTTGTAACCAATTTGGTTGAAATAAACGCGCAAATTTTACAGGATACAATAATAAACTGTGGAATTTTTAATGATTTAGTAGGATTACTTTCCTTTTTTGCCATATTAATAATTTTTTTTTGAAGGCTAGATTATGCTTATTTTTTCCTAAATTTAGGAAACATAAAAGTAGCATATTAATGATTGTTTCTAGAAAAAAATAAATCATAAATTAATATTGAATGCTGTAATTAATTTTAGGATGGAAATATTTCATTTAAGTGCAGAGTGTTATCCAATGGCAAAAGTTGGTGGATTGGCCGATGTTGTTGGAGCATTGCCAAAATATCAGACCAATGCTGGACATCAGGTAAGAGTCGTTGTTCCTTGTTATGATACAAAATTCAGAAAAGAAAATGATTTTGAGTGCGTTCATTGGGGAAATGTCAAATTGGGAAATTTTGAATTTCCTTTCAGTGTCTTAAAAGAGACTTCTAACAAGCTTGGGTATGAACTTTATTTGATTGAAATTAAAGAATTATTTGACAGACCAAATGTTTATGGCTATGAAGATGACATTGAACGATTTTTATCTTTTCAAATTGCAAGTTTAGATTGGATTACCGCACGAAATAAAGTTCCAGATATTATAAATTGCCATGATCATCATACTGGAGTAGTTCCTTTTTTAGTAAAATATGCTTATAAATACGAAAGTTTAAGAAGCGTTAAAACTGTAATTACTATTCACAATGGTTTATATCAAGGTTGGTTTGGTTTTGATAAGCTGCATTATTTGCCGGAATTTAATTTGATTCATGTTGGATTTTTGGAGTGGAATCATTCTATTAATTCTTTGGCAGTTGGTGTAAAATGTGCACATGCTGTTACTACGGTTTCTCCTAGTTATTTAAATGAAATTAATTATGCTGCAA
This sequence comes from Flavobacterium sp. ASV13, assembly GCF_000745775.1. Lineage (GTDB taxonomy): Bacteria > Bacteroidota > Bacteroidia > Flavobacteriales > Flavobacteriaceae > Flavobacterium. Next base: position 3,616 of record NZ_JQJY01000001.1, read on the forward strand.
ATGGATTAGAAGCATTGTTTAATTCGGTTAGAAATAAATCAAAAGGAATTTTAAATGGAATTGATATTGAAGTTTGGGATCCATTAAAAGATAAAATGATTGAACATCATTATTCGATTGAAACTTTTGAAATTGGTAAACAAAAAAATAAAGAGAAGCTTTGTGAACAATTTGATTTAGATCCAACAAAACCGTTATTCAGTTTTATTGGGCGTTTATTTGAAGAAAAAGGGGGCGATTTATTACCACAAGCGTCTGCATTGGCATTATCCGAAAATTTCGAAAATATTAATATTCTGATTTTAGGATCTGGAAATGCTGAAATTGAAATGCAATTGACACAATTGCGAAATGATTATAAAGGCAATTACAATGTTTTTATTGGTTATAATGAAGAATTGGCACATTTAATATATGCAGGTTCCGATTATATTTTGATGCCTTCGAGAGTTGAACCATGTGGTTTGAATCAAATGTATGCAATGCGATATGGTACAATTCCGATTGTGAGAAGAACCGGGGGATTGCGAGATACGGTTATTGATTTTGGAGATGAAGGAAATGGAGTTTGTCATGATCAGGCTTCCGTTGGAGATGTTTGTTATTCGATAAATCGTGCAGTTAAACTGTACGATGATAAAATAAGTTTTAATAAAGTATTAAAAAGAGGAATGTCAGCAGATCATTCCTGGGAAAGTGTGTGCCAAGAATATATCGAAATATACAACTTAATAATTCAGCAAAATGAAGTTTAAAAAGAAAAATGTAGTTGCCATTATTTTAGGAGGTGGACAGGGATCTCGTTTGTTCCCATTGACAGAAACAAGATCAAAACCTGCTGTTCCGATTGGAGGTAAATATCGTTTGGTTGATATTCCAATTTCAAATTGCATCAATTCAGATATTTTTAAAATATTTGTTTTGACGCAATTTAATTCTGCATCTCTGAATGCTCACATTAAAAATACTTTTAACTTTAGTATTTTCAGTCAGTCGTTTGTTGATATTTTGGCGGCTGAACAAACACCAGACAATCCTACATGGTTTCAGGGAACTGCCGATGCTGTTAGACAATGTATGTCTCACTTTTTAAAACACGATTTTGATCATGCTTTAATTCTTTCTGGAGATCAATTGTATCAAATGGATTTTAATGAAATGTTAGAAGCCCATATTGCTGCTGATGCCGAAATTTCTATTGCAACTTTGCCTGTTAATGCCAAAGACGCTCCGGAATTTGGAATTTTAAAAACCAATCATGAAAGTGTTATTGAAGCTTTCATAGAAAAACCTGACGCTTCATTATTACCGCAATGGGAATCTGAGGTAAGTGAACAAATGCAGGAAAAAGGCAAAAAATATTTGGCTTCAATGGGAATTTATATTTTTAATAAATCATTGTTGGAGGAATTAATGGCGAATCCAGATACGAAAGATTTTGGAAAAGAAATTATTCCTCAAGCCGTTGGAAAACATAAAATATTGAGTTATCAGTACGAAGGATATTGGACAGATATTGGAAATATTGAATCATTTTTTGAAGCAAATATTGGCTTAACAGCAGATATTCCGGAATTTAATTTGTTTGATAACGACAATAAAATCTTTACAAGACCAAGATTACTACCGCCATCAAAATTTAGAAATTCAATCATCAATCAATCATTGATTTCTGAAGGGTGCATTATCAATGCTAAAGAAATTAAAAGTTCGGTAATTGGAATTCGTTCCAGAATTGGTGTTGGAACTGTTCTTGAAAACTGTTATGTGATGGGGAATGATTTCTATCAAGATTTGGACGAACTCAATCATGAGGCAAGTGTAAACAAAATTCATGTTGGAATTGGTGAAAATTGCTTCATAAAAAATGCTTTAGTAGATAAAAATGTTCGCATTGGAAATAATGTTCATATTAGCGGAGGAAAACATTTAGATAATTTTACCAATGAATTATACAGCATAAAAGATGGTATTGTTGTCATTAAAAAAGGTGCGATTCTCGCTGATAATTTTAGAATTGAATAATATTAAAATTTCAAATCCAATAAAAAAAATCCAATTGTTGCCTTAAAAACCAAATATGACAAAAGTAATTACGCATTCTCTATTTACCGATTTTGATATTGATTTATTCAAAGCTGGCAAACATTTCAAATTGTATGAAAAGTTGGGAGCACATTTAATTGAAGTAAATGGAGTTAAGGGAGTTTATTTTGCTGTTTGGGCACCCACAGCCAAATTGGTTTCAGTGGTGGGTGATTTTAATTATTGGACACAAGATGAACATCAGCTTCAGGTTCGCTGGGATTCTTCTGGAATTTGGGAAGGCTTTATTCCTGATTTGTCTAAAGGTTCGCTTTATAAATACAAAATTCAATCTAATATAGACGGTGTAGTAACAGAAAAAGCAGATCCGTTTGCTTTATATTGTGAAAAACCGCCACATACGGCATCTGTTGTCTGGGATTTAGATTATAATTGGAAAGATAAGAATTGGATGGAATCTCGTCATGAGAAAAATGCTTTAGATAAACCATATTCAGTATATGAAGTGCATTTGGGATCTTGGAAACGAGCAGAACATAACCGATTTTTGACTTATTTAGAATTGGCAGATGATTTAGTAAAATATGTAAAAGAAACTGGTTTTACACACGTTGAATTTATGCCAATTATGGAATATCCTTATGATCCTTCTTGGGGATATCAGCTAACAGGATATTTTGCTCCGACTTCTCGTTTTGGAAAACCACAGGATTTTATGGTTTTGGTTGACAAACTGCATCAGGCTGGTATTGGTGTGATTTTGGATTGGGTTCCATCACATTTTCCTGATGATGCTCATGGTTTAGGTTTCTTTGATGGTTCACATTTATATGAGCATCCAGATCGAAGAAAAGGCTATCATCCGGATTGGAAAAGTTTGGTTTTTAATTACGGTCGCAATGAAGTTCGTGCTTTTTTAATCAGTAATGCTGTTTTTTGGCTTCAAAATTATCATGCTGACGGATTAAGAGTTGATGCAGTAGCTTCGATGCTATATCTTGATTATTCTAGAAATGACGGCGAATGGGAGCCAAATATTTATGGTAGAAGAGAAAATCTGGAAACTATTAGTTTTCTTAAAGAATTCAATGAAGTTATTTATGCTAATTTTGATGGAGTTCAGACAATTGCTGAAGAAAGCACATCTTTTCCGATGGTTTCGAGACCAATATCTTACGGAGGTTTAGGCTTTGGAATGAAATGGATGATGGGCTGGATGCACGATACTTTAAAGTACTTTCAGAAAGAAACTGTTTACAGAAAATATCATCAAAATGATTTGACTTTTTCAATGACTTATGCTTTTACGGAAAATTTCATGCTTCCGTTTTCGCATGACGAAGTGGTTTATGGTAAAAAATCAATTGCTAATAAAATGCCTGGAGATGAATGGCAGAAATTTGCTAATTTAAGATTACTTTATGGATACATGTTCACACATCCCGGAACAAAATTATTGTTTATGGGATCGGAGTTTGGACAAAGCGATGAATGGAATTTTGAAAAAAGTCTGGATTGGCATTTACTTCAATATGATTATCATTCAGGAATTAAAAAGGTAATTACAGATTTGAATCAGCTATACAAATCTCAGCCAGCATTGTACGAAAAACAATTCACAGGCGAAGGTTTTGAATGGATTAATTATTCCGATCATCAAAATGCTGTTGTTTCTTATATCCGAAAAGGAAATAATCCTGATGAAAATCTAATTGTGGTTTGCAATTTTACGCAAGTTATTAGAGAAAATTATAGAATTGGTATTTATCAAAAAGGAAAATTAAAAGAAGTTTTCAATACTGATGCTAAAATTTATGAAGGAAGTGGCGTTGGTAATTCTGAATCTTTAAAAATTGATAATTTACCTTATGACGGAAGAGATTATTCAGTCGAATTAATTTTGCCTCCTTTGAGCGTAACGGTTTATTCTTTTGAATAGAAATTTAGGTATAATTTTCAATAATGTCGTTTTATCAATTTTGTGTTTTAAAATTATCGAATTATTGATTTTTTGTAAACTAATTTAGTACTCATTCAGAAAAAACGTTTTCGTGAATAAACCTTTTATTCATAGTGCTTTACCAAGTTTTTTTGTATGTTTGAAGTAAGGATTGAGTTATATAATTAAGACAATAGCGATATGATTACAAATACATCACTAGAACATAAAGGCAATTTATTTCCGTCAAAAATAGTTTCGTATGAACATGAGGGAGATTCCATTTCTTTTTACACTGACAACAATGTAATTTTAAAAGTCACGGTTCTTAGAGACAGTTTACTTCGTTTTCGTTTTACCACAAAAGGATATTTTAGCAATGATTTTTCGTATGCAATTGATAAAACGCAATTGCATGGCTATAATTTTTTGCAGGTTAGTGAAGACGAAAATTATTTTGAAATCAGAACCAGTAAAGTAATTTGTAAAATTAAAAAAGCTGATGTCCGTCTATCTATTTATGACTTGGAAAATTGCTTGATTCTTCAGGATGAACTTGGATTTCATTGGGAAGAAAGTTATGAGTATGGCGGAAACGTTGTAAAAATGAGCAAATCCTCAAAAGATGGAGAATGTTTTTACGGTCTTGGCGACAAAGCCACTCAGATGAACTTAAAAGGCAAAAGAGTAGAAAATTTTGCCACCGATCAATATGCGTATCAAAAAGATCAGGAACCGCTTTATAAAGTAGTTCCGTTTTATATTGGATTGCATAATCAAAAATCCTATGGAGTTTTCTTCGATAATACTTTCAGAACCTTTTTTGATTTTTGTCAGGAAAGAAGAAATGTAACTAGTTTTTGGGCTGAAGGAGGCGAAATGAATTATTATTTCATTTATGGTCCTCAAATGCAAGATGTTGTTACAACTTATACAGATTTAACGGGAAAACCTGAGCTACCACCACTTTGGGTTTTAGGTTACCATCAATGTAAATGGAGTTATTATCCAGAAAGCAAAGTAAAAGAAATTACTTCGAAATTCAGAGAACTTAAAATTCCGTGTGATGCCATTTATTTGGATATCGATTATATGGATGGTTTTCGATGTTTTACATGGAATAAAGAATATTTTCCTGATCCAAAAAAGATGGTTGCTGAATTAGCGGAAGACGGTTTTAAAACAATTGTTATCATTGATCCGGGAATTAAAATTGATAAAAATTATTGGGTTTATAAAGAAGCTTTAGAAAAAGATTATTTCTGCAAGCGCGCCGATGGTCCTTATATGAAAGGGAAAGTTTGGCCTGGAGAATGTAATTTTCCAGATTACACAAATCCCATAGTAAGAGAATGGTGGGCAGGATTATTTAAAGAATTAATTTCAGATATCGGCGTAAAAGGAGTTTGGAATGACATGAATGAACCGGCCGTTATGGAGGTTCCAAATAAAACTTTCCCAATGGATGTTCGCCATGTTTACGACGGAAATCCATGCAGTCACAGAAAGGCTCATAATATTTATGGAACCCAAATGGCCAGAGCCACTTATCATGGTGTAAAACGATTTGTTTATCCAAAACGTCCTTTCGTAATTACAAGATCGGCATATTCGGGTGCGCAGCGTTATACATCTTCATGGACAGGAGATAATGTAGCAACCTGGGAACATTTATGGATTGCGAATATTCAGGTTCAGCGAATGTCAATTTCGGGAATGGGCTTTACAGGTTCTGATATTGGAGGTTTTGCGGAACAACCAACAGGCGAATTATATGCACGCTGGATTCAGTTAGGCGTTTTTCATCCTTTTTGCAGAACGCATTCTTCTGGAGATCATGGAAATCAGGAACCTTGGGCTTTTGATGAAGAAGTAATTAATATTACCCGAAAATTTGTGAATCTTCGTTACCAGTTGTTGCCGTATTTATATACGATGTTCTGGCAATATATTGAAGAGGGTATTCCGATGTTGAAACCTTTGGTTTATTACGATCAAGATGATACACAAACACATTATCGCAATGACGAATTTATCTTCGGAGATCAAATTTTAGTTTGTCCAATTCTTGAACCTAATGCTGTAGGTAGACGAATGTATATTCCTAGAGGTGAGTGGTATAATTTCTGGACAAATGAACTTTTCTTAGGGGGAAGAGAAATCTGGATTGACACCAAATTTGATGAGATTCCAGTTTTTATAAAAGCAGGCGCTATTATACCTAAATATCCAGTTCAGCAATATGTTGGAGAATTGGAATTTGATGAATTAACGTTAGATGTATATTTTAAAAAAGGCAAAGAAAAGTCCGTAGTTTATGAAGATGCACAAGACGGTTATGATTATAAAAAAGGGCGATATAGCTTTTTGTCTTTCAGAACTATCGGAAAAGAGAAAGAATTGATCATTCAGCTTCATAAAGAAGGAAAATATGATACGCCGTACTCTAAGTATAAAATTAATTTAATCGGACTTCCATTTAAGGTTACTGAAATTGAAATCGATAATGAAAAAATCGAATTTGATAAAATTAGCTTCGAACAAAATAATTGCTTAATTATTGATAAAGAGTTCAATGAACTTCATATTGTTGGTGAATAAGTAAATTCTGATATCGTTTTTGAAAATTATGTAAAAGTGAAATCAAATTTAGTTGTATTTTTGTTAGTGCTAAATTTGTAAAATCATGAAAAAACATCTAATCACAGGGCTTTTTACGGCAGTTTTAGTATGTAGCTGCGCGACAAATCCAATAACGGGAAAGCAGAATTTAAATTTTGTTTCAAATAGTGAATTATTTCCATCTTCTTTTCAGCAATACAATCAGTTTTTGACTGAAAATAAGGTTGTTATAGGAACATCTGATGCAAAACTTGTTGAAACAGTAGGATATAAAATTAAATTGGCCGCTGAGAAATATCTAAACTATTTAGGGCAAACACAATATTTGAAAGATTATCGATGGGAATATAAACTTGTTGATAATAAAGAAGTTAATGCATGGTGTTTACCCGGAGGGAAAATTGTTGTTTATTCAGGTATTTTGCCTGTAACGCAAAATGAATCTGGTTTAGCAACTGTTATGGGACACGAAGTTTCGCACGCATTAGCAAATCACGGAGCACAAAGAATGTCTGCAGCACAATTGCAGCAAATTGGAGGAGCGGCTTTAGGAGCAGCAACAAGTGGAAAATCTGAAGCAACTCAACAAATTTTTGCACAAGCATACGGAATTGGATCAGAAGTAGGAGTGATGCTTCCTTTCAGTAGAAGTAACGAAAGTGAAGCAGATAAAATCGGTTTGACTTTAATGGCCATTGCAGGATATAATCCTGAAGATGCTGTTGCTTTCTGGAGCAGAATGTCTGCAAAATCTGGAGCGGCAGGAACTCCTGAATTTATGAGTACACACCCATCAGATGCAACAAGAATTGCTAATATAAAAGCACTGGTTCCTGAAGCTAAGGCAATTGCGCTTAAAGTGGGAACTATAAAATAAAATTCTGAATATCAGATAAATCAAATCTTAGCTATTCGTTTTTCGAGTAGCTTTTTTTGTAGTTCATAATTTAATAATATATGAATCGAATAATTTGTATTTGATTATGATAAAAATTGGATAAATTCGTAGCGCATTAACAAAATCATTTCTATGAAAAACCTACCAAAAGGAGATAAGAAATTATTAAATGCCTGGGCATTTTATGATTGGGCAAATTCAGTTTATACACTAACTATTGCATCGGCGGTATTTCCAATATTCTACGAAGCTTTATTTACGGATCGCGGTCATTATATTGATGTTTTCGGCATGCGTCTTAAAAATTCAGCTTTAATTAGTTTTACTACGGCAGCAGCATTTTTAGTTGTTTCATTTATTTCTCCTTTATTATCTGGAATTGCAGATTATGTGGGGAATAAAAAAGCTTTCATGAAGTTTTTCTGCTATTTAGGAGCTTTGTCATGCGTAGGATTATATTGGTTTGATCTTGGAAATATTTATATAGGATTGGCATTTTATTTCTTGGGATTGATAGGATATTGGGGAAGTTTGGTTTTTTATAATTCTTATCTGCCAGATATCGCTTTTGAGGATCAGCAGGATAGAATCAGTGCAAAAGGTTATTCTTTGGGATATATTGGTAGTGTGATTTTATTGCTGATTAATCTTGGTATGATTATGTTTCCAAAAACTTTCCATATTACAGCAATAGAAGCAATGCGTTATTCTTTCATTATGGTTGGTATTTGGTGGATTCTTTTTAGCCAATATACGTATTATTATTTGCCAAAAGGAAGTAAAGAAAACGGTCAAAAGTTGACTAAAGATGTAGTCTTTAATGGTTTTAAAGAATTGAAAAAAGTGTGGGGCTTATTGAAAGATAATGTTCCTTTAAGACGTTATTTAGGAGGTTTTTTCGTTTCAAGTATGGCAGTGCAAACTGTAATGCTGGTAGCTACTTATTTTGGAGCACAAGAAATCCAATGGTCATCTAAAGAAGAGGGGACAATAGGTTTAATTATTTGTATCCTTATTATTCAGTTGGTTGCTGTAATTGGTGCAGTTGCCACTTCCAGAGCTTCTGCAAAATTTGGAAATATTCCAACTTTGATTTTTATTAATGCTATTTGGGCAGTATTTTGCGCTTTAGCTTATTTTATAACATTGCCAATGCATTTTTACGTTATGGCAACAATTGCAGGATTTGTAATGGGTGGAGTTCAAGCACTTTCGCGATCAACCTATTCAAAATTATTGCCAGAAACAGAAGATACAGCTTCGTTTTTTAGTTTTTATGATGTTGCCGAGAAAATCGGAATTGTAATAGGGATGTGTATTTATGGAATAATTGACCAAAGAACTGGAAGCCCACGTAAAGCAATTGTTGTTCTCGCAATTTTCTTCGTTACATCGATTTTCCTTTTAAGAAGAGTTCATAAAAAAGAGGCACTTTAAGCGCCTCTTTTTTTATTTAATAAAGTATGAAGAAAATAAAAGCTCAATAATAAAAGAGGAATGATTAGTTCGTTTTTTGATTTGATGATTTAAAAAAATCTTTTATTATTGAGCTTTATTTAGAATTATGCTTTTGAAATACTTCCTGAACCCGAAACTTTTACATCACGTTTTTCAGGATTTCCAGTATATTTAATATCTCCTGAACCTGAAACTCTTGCTGTTAAACTTTCGTTGCAATTGATTTTGACATCGCCTGAGCCTGAAACCATTACATTAGCGTTTTTAGATTTCAAATTCGCCGCTTCAATATCTCCAGAACCAGAAAGTTTAATAACTAAGTCATTTGAATTTCCTTTTAATTTGATATCTCCTGAACCGCTCAAACTGAAATCGAAAGAATTTGTTGCGACATCTAAATCAATATCTCCTGAGCCAGATAATTTTGCTGAAAATTTATCATTTTTGATTTGAGATTTAGTAACAATATCACCTGAACCTGACAAATTAAGTTCAGATATTTTTTCAAATGGAACTGTAATTTCAACTTTTTTTCCTGTGCTCGGACGTAAATTGGTGCCTTTCTTCGCGTAAATTTTTAAAGCATTGCCTTCGACTTCAACAATAATTGCTGATAAGATATTTTGTTCACCTTTAATCGTAATTTTTCCTTCTTTTCCTGCAACCAAATCAACATCAAAAAAGCCTGAGATCTTAATCGCATCATATTCTGAAGTTGTTCTTGTTTCTGTTACAACATTGCCATTTCCGTTAATTTTTTCTTGTGCATTAGCTGTAAAGCCGATTAAAAATGCTGCGCAAACTACTGATTGAATAATTTTTTTCATGGTTTTTGATTGTTTAAAATTATTGTTTTTTGATTAATGATACGTTTCCGTAAGTTGAATTAATTATTACCTTATTCTGACCTTTCTTTTTATGAAAGCCGCTAATATTTTTTGAACTGTTTTTGGTTTCGTTCACATTGATTTCTAAATCATCACCGTTTTTAATATTAGCATATTTAGTGTTGATATTAAAGTCGAAAGCGTAATTGTAATTATAACCCACTGTAATATCGGTATATCCTGAATTAATATTTACATTTTTTGCTTTTTCGGTTAATGTGCCAATGTTAACTTTGCTGTAATTGGTATCAATGCTCAAATTGTTTGAAACCTCTGCAACAGAAACGGTTAAATAATTTCCTGTACCTGTAAACGAATTTACTTTTTGAAATTTTAAATTTCCGTAACTACAGTCGTATTTAATGTTTTGAGAATCAGAAACAACTAAATCTGTATAATTAGCATCAAAATTTAAATTACCTGAATCGTTTACTTTCAATCCTGAATAACGCGCTTCAATTGTGCCATTTTTTATATAATCGATTGATGAATTTTGGCAGTATTCAATATTAAGTCTGTTGGTTTGATTGTTTAGTTTTCCAATATTGACTTTTCCATATTTACAACTAATATCTGTTGAACCTTCTATAGTTAAGGTTGTAATATTTCCGTACTTGTTCATCAATTTTACGGTTCCGTTTTTAGGTATTTTAATTACGTAATTAATCTCAAAGCTGTTGCTGCTTCCTCTTCCTTTATTGGTTGAGTTCCCAATTTTTGTTACAGCAGTAACCATAGATTTTAAGCCCGTAATATCAACATCGATCGTGTTAAGTTTTTCGTTTACCCAATTCTCATTTGAGCCGGTAACTTTGATTGTGATGTCAAGATCTATTTTATCCTCATCCCAGGTTGATACTGTAATGTTTCCGTATTTATTATCAATGTCAATTCCTGCATTCGAATTTACGATAAAGGTTTTCTTGATATTTTTTTGTTTTGAAATAGCAGTGTCATCATTTGAAAATCCCAGAAAAGGAATCAAGATGAACAGGATTAATATTTTATAATGTTTTTTCATGGCTTGTGTTTTTTAAATTTTCGTTTTCTTCAATTCTTTTCAAAACCGTCTGCAAAAAAGATATTCTGGTTTGCAGATTGCTTATCATGGCATAAATGATTTGTTTGTTTTCACCGTTTTTTTGCAATTCATTAATGATTTTTTGGTAGTCGGCATCAAAAACTTTCATCTGTTTTAATGCATCATTGATAATCTGCTCATTTTGAGGCGAACTTTTTTCCTTCAGTTTAACCAGTTCGTTATCAATTAGAATGTTGAAAATAGAATCAGTACGTTGTGTTTCTTTAGATGCAAATTTGAATTCCTTTGGTTTTTCATTTTTATAAAAAAGAGTTATTCCAAGCATTAAAACTATCGTTGCTGCAATTGATGCTGCAAACCAGTAATTTTTCTTTTTGGGTTGTTTCTTGTTTAATTTATTTAAAAAAACGTCCTGATGATCTGAATTTAATTCCTGAACATCCCATTGGTTTTCAAATTTGTTGAATAATTGATCTAAATTGTCATTTTCCTTTTTCATATCTCCTCTAATTTTTTTCGCAAACTTTCCTTTGCCCTGCTTAATGTAGTTCGGCAGTTTTGATAACTAATATTTAAAATTTCGCTTATTTCTTCCTGATCGTAACCTTCAATGTAAAAAAGTGTCAGAACCATTCGGTAGCTGTCTTTCAGCGCTAAAATAGTGTCTAAAACCTGTTTCACTTTTAAAGTGTTAAAATCAATGGTTTCCGAATAAAAATCATCATTTTCTTCGATTTTATAAAGTGTTTTGCTCAGATCTTCGACCTGAAAAGCATTATTCTTTTTGTAAAAATCAATACTGTAATTGATGACAATTTTCTTCAGCCACGCGCCAAAAGCAACTTCTTGTTTGTAGTCGTTTATTTTTGTAAATGCTTTCAAAAAACCTTCTTGCATGACGTCTTGTGCAAAATGTTCGTCTTTTACAATACGGTAAGCCACGTTGTACATAGCTTTACTGTAACGGTTGTAAATTTCAAATTGGGCTTTTTGATTATTCTCTTTACAAAGCGCGATTAATTCTTCGATATTTTGATTGGTTATACTCAAGTAATGGTTGCTAGTTTTTTATAATGACTTTGCTTTTTTTTATTTGTTACACTTTCTATAAAATTAATTTTATTTTTTTTCAAATTATTAGGTTGTGTAAGATTTTTATTTCTTCGTATAAAATCTATATTTGTACGTAAATTAAAATCCATATGAAGAAAATTACTATTTTATTTCTCTTGCTTTTTGCAATAGGCAGTCTTTTTAGCTCTTGCAGTCCTTTTGATGATGGTCGTGATATTTCAGGTTCTGAGAATAACGGGAATGGAAATGGGGGTGGAAGTGTAGAAGAGAAACCGATTTTTAAGGCTAAAATTGGCGGAGAAGAATTTATTGCAAATACCACAACTGCTGTCGTAACAAACGACTATGTATTAATAGCAGGTACTAGATCTTCAAAAGGAGATTTAATTCAAATAATTTTACCAAGCAATAAAATAGGAACCTATACATGGGCGAACAGCAAAGAAAATGCAGATCGTTTTGTTTTAGCTTACGCAGAAAAAGTTGATGGCTATGGATTTATTAGTGCTTCAAACGAAGATGCGGCATTTTTGGAAGTAAAAAATTATACAGATACAGCAATAATTAAAATTACTGCGGTAGATAAAACAAAAAAAACAATTTCAGGTACTTTTCAATTTACAGGATTTAGAGAAACCGATAATGGTTCAACTGAAACTAAAGTGGTTACAAATGGTACTTTTACGAATGTGCCTTATACAGAAAATATTCCTGCAGATGATTCAGATCAAATTTTGAAGGCAAAAGTAAATGGAGTTGATTTTATTAATGACAAAGTTGATGTAACTGCTGTAAGTGCATCTGGTAGTAATCCATATTATAGTATAGTTGGAAAAAAGAATGATGGTAGTGTAAGTGTTGGTTTGAGTATTAATAAATCATATGAAGCTGGAACTTATCAGGTTTCAACTAATTCATCGAATACGGGTGGCGCTCTGGTAAATGTTATTGCAGGTACTTTCAAAATAAATGATTATTTATATACATCTAAATCAGGTTCAATCACAATTGTTTCAAAAACAGCAACAAAACTAGTGGGGACTTTTGATTTGGTCGTTCAAAATTTTAGTATAAATGATGAAAAGACAATTACAGGATCTTTTGATATAGATATAGAAGGTTTATAATAATTTATGAACTCGCTTAAAATCCGCCTTGTGCGGATTTTTTTTGGTAATGCAATTTGATTTTATTAGTTTGGCTAATTAAATAGATATTCTACATTCCATTCTTGGCATAGTGATTGTCTATTTTATAAGATGTATCTTGTAAATTAAGTTTTAGCTTGTTTTTATTAGAAAATAATGAATTTCAGGCTTTATTTGCAAGTTGTATTAATCATTTAATGACAAAACGACTTATATATTATTATGTCAAATCATAAAATACTTACTATTGACAATCTGTCACTTCAGGAATTTGATTCTGAAGCAGAATTAATTCCTTTATTAACTCCCGAAGACGAAGAAGAAATGAATAATGAGGAACTTCCGGTTTCTCTGCCAATCTTGCCTTTGCGTAATACTGTCTTATTTCCAGGTGTTGTTATTCCAATTTCAGCAGGAAGGGACAAGTCTATTAAACTGATTAATGATGCCAACGCTGGCGGAAAAATCATTGGAGTAGTTTCACAAATTAATGAAGAAGACGAAGATCCGTCTAAAGATGATATTCATAAAATTGGTACTGTAGCCCGAATTCTTCGTGTTTTAAAAATGCCTGACGGAAATGTTACGGTTATCTTGCAAGGAAAAAAACGTTTTGAAATAGACGAAGTAGTTTCTGAAGAGCCTTACATGACAGCTACCATTAAGGAAGTTTCAGAAGAACGTCCGGATGAAAACGATACTGAATTTACAGCGATTTTAGATTCTGTTAAAGAACTAGCGATTCAGATTATTAAAGAAAGTCCAAATATTCCATCTGAAGCTACATTTGCCATTAAAAACATTGAAAGTCAATCGTTTTTAATCAATTTTGTTTCTTCAAATATGAATTTATCTGTAAAAGAAAAACAAGGTCTTTTATCGATAAATGGTTTAAAAGAACGTGCTTTAGAAACTTTACGTTATATGAATGTCGAACTTCAAAAATTAGAATTGAAGAATGATATTCAGTCAAAAGTTCGTTTTGATTTAGATCAGCAGCAACGTGAATATTTCCTTCATCAGCAAATGAAAACCATTCAGGAAGAATTGGGAGGCGTTTCGCAAGAAGAGGAAATGGATGAAATGGGGCAGAAGGCTAAAACCAAAAAATGGGACGAAAAAACGCAGAAACATTTCGAAAAAGAATTGTCTAAAATGCGCCGTATGAATCCACAATCACCGGATTTTGGAATTCAGCGCAATTATTTAGAATTATTTTTAGAATTGCCTTGGGGCGAATATTCTAAAGATAAATTCGATTTGAAACATGCTCAGAAAATATTAGATAAAGATCATTTTGGACTTGATGAAGTTAAGAAAAGAATGATTGAACATTTGGCAGTTTTAAAATTGCGAAATGACATGAAATCGCCAATTATTTGTTTAACAGGACCTCCGGGAGTTGGTAAAACATCTATTGGTCGTTCTGTTGCTGAAGCTTTAGGGCGTGAATATGTACGTATTTCATTAGGAGGTTTACGTGATGAAGCAGAAATTCGCGGACACAGAAAGACATATATCGGTGCAATGCCAGGAAGAATTATTCAAAGTCTGAAAAAAGCGGGAACTTCAAATCCTGTTTTTATTTTAGATGAAATTGATAAACTTTCGAACGGAAACAGTGGTGATCCATCTTCTGCTTTATTAGAAGTTTTAGATCCGGAACAAAACAATGCTTTTTACGATAATTTCCTTGAAATGGGATATGATTTGTCTAAAGTAATGTTCATTGCGACATCCAATAATATGGCAGCAATTCAGCCAGCATTGCGTGACAGAATGGAAGTTATTAAAATGTCAGGTTATACAATTGAAGAGAAAGTTGAAATTGCAAAAAGACATTTATTTCCAAAACAATTAGAAGCACACGGATTAACTTCAAAAGATTTGACAATTGGTAAAAAACAATTAGAAAAAATTGTTGAAGGTTATACGCGTGAATCTGGTGTTCGTAATCTCGAAACAAAAATTGCTCAGGTAATTCGTAATGCAGCAAAAGCAGTAGCGATGGAAGAAGAGTACAATAAAAAAGTTACAGATGAAGATATTGTAACTGTTTTAGGTGTGCCAAGATTGGAGCGCGATAAATACGAAAATAATGATATTGCTGGAGTTGTAACAGGTTTAGCCTGGACAAGCGTTGGTGGTGATATTTTATTTATTGAATCATTAATTTCTGAAGGAAAAGGTTCGTTGACAATTACAGGAAATCTTGGAAATGTCATGAAAGAATCAGCAACAATTGCGTTGGAATATATTAAGGCTAATGCGAAGAAATTAGGCTTAAGCACAGAAATTTTCCAAAAATATAATATTCACTTGCATGTACCGGAAGGAGCAACTCCAAAAGATGGGCCAAGTGCTGGTATTGCTATGCTTACTTCTTTAGTTTCTTTATTAACGCAGAAAAAAGTGAAGAAAAGTCTTGCCATGACTGGAGAAATTACACTTCGTGGAAAAGTTTTGCCTGTAGGTGGAATTAAGGAAAAAATCTTAGCTGCAAAAAGAGCTGGCATCAAAGAAATTATTTTATGTCACGAAAACAAAAGCGATATTGATGAGATTAAAGCTGAATATTTAGAAGGACTTACTTTTCATTATGTAAAAGAAATGAGTGAAGTTTTGGCGTTGGCTTTAACAGATCAAAGCGTAAAAAATGCTAAGCAATTGAAATAAACGTCAATTTAAAATTTCAATACTTTAAAATCCCAAATTCCAATTTTATTATTGGAGTTTGGGATTTTTTTTATGTAGAAATATGATATATGGAATTAAAAAGTGTGGTATAAATATTGATTAATAGCTAGTTATAAAAATTATTTTTTACGTTATATAATTTTATCTTTGTATTTGCGTTATTCCCATATAGGAATCGCCCCAAAAACATGTTCAAACGATTTGGTTCATTTTTAATGTTGTTACTCTGCTCGATTTCTTTCGGGCAAGTTGGAGGGCGCTACACCTATCAATTCCTCAATTTGACTTCCTCGCCAAGGCAAGCAGCGTTAGGAGGAAAAAATATTACGATTTATGATGATGATGTAAATCAGGTGATGTTTAACCCGGCGGTATTAAATGAAGATATGGACAATCATCTTGCTGTAAATTATGGAAGTTATTACGGAGAAGCATCTTATGGAACGGCTTCATATGCTTATACGTATGATAGACATATTCAAACCTTTTATGCAGGCGTGAGTTATGTGAATTATGGCAGTTTTGAAGGTTATGATGAAAATGGCCAGGCAACATCAGATTTTACAGGAAGTGAAGGCGCGCTAACGCTTGGATACGCATACAATATTCCCTATACAGATGTTCATATTGGAGTAAATGGAAAGCTAATAACTTCGAATTTAGAAAGTTATAATTCCATTGGTGGAGCAATTGATGTGGGAATTATGTATCAAATTGAAAAAAATAATGTAAATTTGGCCCTAGTATTTCGTAATATTGGAACTCAATTTACAACTTACTCAGGAATAAAGGAGAATTTGCCCTTTGAAATTATTGCTGGTATCTCGCAAGAATTAGAGCATGTACCGCTTCGTTGGCATCTTTCATTAGAAAATCTGCAGCAATGGAACATATCTTTTTCGAACCCCGTTCGTGGAGAAACCAATATTGATGGATCAACAACTAACGAGAAAATCTCGTTTGCAAATAATACCTTAAGGCACGTCGTTTTTGGTGTGGAGCTTTTTCCACAAAGAGCATTTAATTTGCGTTTAGGATATAATTTTAGAAGAGGCGAAGAATTACGAATTGATGAACAACGCAATTTTTCGGGAGTTTCATTAGGATTTGGCTTAAGAATGAATAAATTAAAATTTAACTATTCTTATTCAAGGTATACGTTGGCGGCTAATACAAGTCTTTTTGGTTTAACTTTAAATTTTCAGTAATAATATGAAAATATTTACTTTATTTTTGTTCATGACTGTGAGTGTTTTTACGGGAGCTAAACACTTTTTCAATGAAGATGAATCTACGATAACCAATGTCGAGATCGAAAGAATCAACAGCAGAATAACAGACATAAAAAACATGATTAATAATGATCCAAAATACAATTCTAAAATTGCATTTTTGATTGATATGAAAGTTCCTTCTGGAAAAAATCGTTTTTTTGTGTATGATTTAGAAAAGAACGAAGTTATAGATCAAGGTCTGGTAGCACACGGTTCCGGTTCTGAAACAGGTATTAAGGGCGTGCTGAAATTCAGCAATATGCCAAATTCTAATTGTACAGCCTTAGGCAGATATTCAGTTGGAAAAACATATAAAGGAATTTTTGGAAAAGCTTATAGATTAGCAGGTTTAGATGAAACTAATAATAAAGCTTTAGAACGTGCTATTGTATTGCATGCTTATTCGGCAGTTCCATTGCAAGAACAGGATTATTACATCAGCAACAGCCATGGTTGTCCAATGGTAAATGAAGAGTTTTTTAAAAGAATTCAAAAGTTAATTGATAATTCAAAAACAAATATCCTTATGGATATTTATTATTAAAAAACAGCAATAAATAAAATTAAAAGTATAAAACTTTTTATGATCGAGATGAATTTGATTTTCGATGATGAAAAGTTTTTTTTTGTTTAGAATTTATTGGATTAAATTAGTTTATAAGTGTTATAAATCTTCAGAATAAAGAGAAAGATAATTACATTTGCAACGCTTAAAATTATTTAATTGTTTATTGAAAACATTAGAATAATCAAGGCTTTCTAAGTAAATAACTGATTCTCAAAATGCTGTTTTGTGGAGTCTGAAATAATAAAATTTAAAAATACAAAATTGAAAAAAATTACAATTGCAATCGACGGATTTTCATCAACTGGAAAAAGTACTTTGGCAAAACAATTAGCAAAAGAGCTTGAATATGTGTATGTTGATACTGGTGCAATGTATCGCGCAGTGGCTTATTTTGCTATGAAAAATCAATTCATTGATGCTGATTCGTTTAATAAAAATGCTTTGATTGCGTCTTTGCCGAAAATTCAATTAGAATTCAAATACAATGTTGATTTAGGTTTTGCCGAAATGTATTTGAATGGCGAAAATGTTGAAAAGCAAATTAGAACAATTGAAGTTTCTAATTTTGTTAGTGCAGTAGCTGCTGTTTCTGAAGTTCGTTCTAAATTAGTTGAACAACAACAGGAAATGGGAAAAAATAAAGGCATTGTGATGGATGGAAGAGATATAGGAACTGTAGTTTTTCCTGACGCAGAACTTAAAATATTTATGACCGCTAGTGCCGAAACACGTGCACAAAGACGTTTTGATGAATTGCAGCAAAAAGGTGACAACGTAACCTATGAAGAAGTTTTGAAAAATGTTGTTGACCGTGATCATATGGATACACACCGTGAAGATTCTCCATTGGTAATTGCCGATGACGCAATTGAAATTGATAATTCTTACTTAAATAAAGAAGAACAGTTTGTGGCTGTTTTAGAATTAATAAATGATGTTGTAAAAACAGCGTAATTTTTTGCAGATATTATTTTAAATGTTAGTTTTACCGCTTCATTTTTATTTTAAAGACAATTTTATCATATGGGGATTAAAAACAGATTGATTATAATGAGCTTTCTTCAATTTTTTGTTTGGGGAGCCTGGCTTATAACAATAGGAAATTATTGGTTTGGGACAAAAAACTGGGAAGGAACTCAATTTGGACTCGTTTTTGGAACCATGGGAATTGCTTCTCTTTTTATGCCTACACTTACAGGTATTATTGCAGATAGATGGATTAATGCTGAAAAATTATACGGCGCTCTTCATATACTTTATGCGGTGGTTTTATTTGCAATTGCACAAGTTACAACTCCGGATACTTTTATTATTGTAATGCTTTTGGCAATGTGTTGTTATATGCCAACAATAGCTTTAAGTAACTCTATATCCTATACCTCATTAAAACTAAACAATAAAAATATAGTAAAAGATTTTCCGCCAATTCGTGTTTGGGGAACAATTGGTTTTATTGTTGCCATGTGGATTACCAATTTGAGCGGAAGTAAAGCGACAGAATATCAATTTTATATTGCTGGAATTGGTGCTTTAATTCTTGGAGTTTATGCTTTTACTTTGCCAAAATGCGAGCCACAGCGCCTAATTAAAGAAAATGCGACTTGGATTGAAACTTTTGGTTTAGAATCTTTTAAGCTATTTGCTAATTATAAAATGGCTTTATTTTTTGTTTTTTCTATGTTTTTAGGAGGAGCGCTTCAGTTGACAAATGCTTATGGAGATGTGTTTTTAGATGAATTTAAGCATTTTCCAAAATATGCTGATTCATTTGTAATTAAGTATTCGACTATTATTATGTCGATTTCTCAGGTTTCTGAAACTTTGTTTATTCTTGCAATTCCTTTTTTCTTAAGACGTTTCGGAATTAAACAAGTTATGTTGATTAGTATGTTGGCTTGGGTTTTACGTTTCGGATTATTTGCTTTTGGTGATCCTGTTGGTGGATTATGGATGATTATTTTGTCTTGTATCGTTTACGGAATGGCATTTGATTTCTTTAATATTTCAGGTTCTTTATTCGTAGAAAGCAATACTGATTCTAAAATTCGTTCTTCTGCACAAGGTTTATTTATGATGATGACGAATGGAGTAGGAGCCGTTTTAGGAAGTTTGACTTCAGGTTGGGCAATTGATCGTTTCTTTACAAAGTCATTTGCTAATACAACAGAGTTGGCAGGATTTTTACAAACAGATACAACGAACTCTAAAATGTTGGAATTTGTAAAAAGCCAAGGAAATTCAGTTTCTGCAGATGGAATTTTTTCTAATCCAATTTTGATGAAAGACTGGCATACCATCTGGTTGTCTTTTGCAGCTTATGCTTTGGTTATTGCTATTGCTTTTGCTGTTTTGTTTAAGCATAAACATGATCCGAAGGAAATTGAGAATTTGAGTCATTAAGATTTTTAGATAATAATCGGAATTAAACCCGACAGGTTTTCAAAACTTGTCGGGTTTCGTTTTTCAAGGTTCTTATGAAAACGAGACTTTCTAATCTAGCCCCGATAGAAGTGGAAATCCTTTTATGTCCGCCGCGGCGGACATAAAAGATTGTAACGGATAGCGGGACTTGACATCTCGAAAAACCTAAAAACTTCTGCTTCTAAACAATTCACTGATAATCAACTCGGAATTATTTTGTAAGTCCAAATATTTGTAGTAATTTTGCAAACCTTTTGGCAGAGAAGAGTTTCCTTTAGGTATCAACCATTTATGTAAAACAACTTCTGTATTTTCTATCGCATGAAGAAACTCGAGAAAAACAGAATACAAATTTTTTATCAGCATGTCTGAACAATTAAAATCACAAGAAGAGTTTTTAGCAAATTTTAACTGGCATAACTTCCAAGAAGGAATTGATGCAGTAGATGAGAAAAACTTACAAGAGTTTGAAGAACTAGTATCAAAAACTTTCATCGCTACAGATCAAGAAGAAGTAGTTGAAGGAGTTGTTGTTAGAATTACAGATAGAGACGTTATCGTTGATATCAATGCTAAATCTGAAGGTGTTATTTCTTTAAATGAATTCCGTTACAACCCAAACTTAAAAGTAGGTGACAAAGTTGAAGTATTAATCGACATCCGTGAGGATAAAACAGGTCAATTAGTATTATCTCACAGAAAAGCACGTACTATCAAATCTTGGGATAGAGTTATTGCAGCTAATGAAACTGGAGAAATCGTTAACGGTTTTGTTAAATGTAGAACTAAAGGAGGTATGATCGTTGACGTATTCGGTATCGAGGCGTTCTTACCAGGATCTCAAATTGACGTTAAGCCAATTAGAGACTACGATGTATATGTAAACAAAATGATGGAATTCAAAGTGGTAAAAATCAACCACGAATTCAAAAACGTTGTTGTATCTCATAAAGCGCTTATCGAAGCTGATATTGAAGTACAGAAAAAAGAAATCATCGGTCAATTACAAAAAGGACAAGTATTAGAAGGTGTTGTTAAAAACATTACTTCTTATGGTGTGTTCATTGACTTAGGTGGTGTTGACGGATTAATTCACATTACTGACCTTTCTTGGAGCAGAATCAACCACCCAAGTGAAGTTCTTGAATTAGACCAAAAATTAAACGTTGTAATCCTTGATTTCGATGATGAGAAAACAAGAATTCAATTAGGATTGAAACAATTAAACGCTCACCCATGGGATGCTTTAGATGCTAATTTAACTATTGGTGATAAAGTTAAAGGTAAAGTAGTTGTAATCGCTGATTACGGTGCATTTATCGAAGTTGCTGAAGGTGTTGAAGGTTTAATCCACGTTTCTGAAATGTCATGGTCAACTCACTTACGTTCTGCTCAGGACTTCGTGAAAGTTGGAGATGTTGTTGAAGCAGTTATCTTAACTTTAGATAGAGATGATCGTAAGATGTCATTAGGTATCAAACAATTAACTCAAGATCCATGGACTGACATTACTTCTAAATACCCAGTAGGTTCTAAACATACAGGTATCGTTAGAAACTTTACAAACTTTGGTATTTTCGTAGAATTAGAAGAAGGAATTGATGGATTAATCTACATTTCTGACCTTTCTTGGACTAAGAAAATCAAACACCCATCTGAATTTGTAAATGTTGGTGAGAAACTTGATGTAGTTGTATTAGAATTAGATGTTGAAGGACGTAAATTATCTTTAGGTCACAAACAAACTACTGCTAATCCTTGGGATCAATACGAAGATTCTTTCGCTGTAGGAACTATCCACAATGGTGAAATTTCTGAAATCGTTGACAAAGGAGCTACTGTAGAATTCGGAGATGATATCGTTGCTTTCATTCCAACTCGTCACCTTGAAAAAGAAGACGGAAAGAAATTGAAAAAAGGTGATACTGCTGATTTCAAAGTAATTGAATTCAACAAAGAATTCAAAAGAGTAGTTGCTTCTCACACTGCTATCTTCCGTGAAGAAGAAGAGAAAAACGTGAAAGCTGCTACTGAAACTACTACATCTGCATCTACAAACGCACCAGCTGCGACTTTAGGTGACAACAATGATGTATTAGCTGCTTTAAAAGCTAAAATGGAAAAAACTGAGAAAAAATAATTCTTAGCTTTTTTATAAATAGAAAGTCCCACATTACTGTGGGACTTTTTTTTGTTTTGTATTTCTGCTTTTAAGATATTTTAACAAATAAAGTTGTGTTATTCTTGCAAAAAGTTACTTTTGTATGAAAACCCCCAAATATGAAAAAAATCTACTTTTTGCTTCTTACTGTATTTTTTTTAAATTTTTTGAGCGCACAAGATATTAATTTTCCTGATGCGAGTTTTGAAGCTAAGTTGGTAGCTGCAGATAAGTTTAATAGAACAGCACTTGACGGTTCTTATAAAGCGATTACGGTTGATGTCAATAATGATGGAAAAATACAAGAAAGCGAAGCATTGCTAGTTGTTCACTTAAGTGTAAGTTATTCTAATATAACTTCTATAGTTGGAATCGAAAAGTTTATTAACCTTAAAGAGTTAGACTGTGCTGAAAGTAAATTAACTACTCTAGATGTGACAAGTTTAAAAAATCTTACTAGTTTACGTTGTAATGGTAACAATTTAACGAGTTTAAATGTAACAGGTTTAAACAATCTTACGGAATTTTTTTGTCACGATAATAAATTGAAAAGTCTTGATGTGACAGGTTTAACGAAACTTAATATGTTATCCTGCTTTACAAATTTATTAACTTCTTTTGACGCCTCGCCATTAGTTGAATTGTCAAATTTAAATTGTTCAACCAATCAGTTAACTTCTTTAAATGTTTCATCTTTAGTTAAACTAAGAACTTTACAATGTGATGAAAATCAATTAACTGCTTTAAATATTTCACCATTAGTAAATTTAATAAGTTTAATTTGTAATAATAATAAGTTAGCATCTCTAGATGTATCGCCTTTATTACAGTTGTCTAAGTTAAGTTGCGGAAATAATAATTTTGAAAGTTTAGACTGTACAAATAATAAATATTTGACAACTCTTTATGCGGATGGTCCCAATCTTAAAAGATTGTTTATTAAAAATGGAAGTAATGATATGGCTAATGCTGAAATTGAAAATCAAAGAAGAACCTGGACTAGTAATGTAAATTTAGAATATATCTGTGCAGATGAATTTGAAATTGATTCAATTAAAAAATACTTTGATGAGCTTAATAGAAAAACTGTAATTAATAGTTATTGTTCATTTGTTCCTGGAGGTACTTTTTACACGATAGAGGGCAGTCAAAGATTAGATAGTAATAAAAATGGCTGTGATGCAAATGACGTTCTAATACCAAATTTAAAATATTCAATTACTAGTACTAAGGCAGTAGGGACTTTAATAGCTAAAGCTACCGGTAATTATTCAATTCAAGTTCAATCTGGAACTCATACAATATCCCCAGTATTCGAAAATCCGAGTTATTTTAATGCATCACCAACAGCTGTAAACATAACTTTTCCACTACTGAATAGTCCCTTTAAGCAAAATTTTTGTATCACACCTAATGGTGTTCATCCCGATTTAGAAATCACCTTAATTCCGCTTGAAGTTGCAAGACCTGGTTTTGATATCAAATTTAAATTGGTCTATAAAAACAAAGGAAATACGCTCCAATCGGGTACGGTAAATGTGGTATTTGATGATGCAATATTAGATTTAGTTTTGTCTAATCCAGTAGTATCAACTCAAAGTAGTAATAATTTGTCTTGGAATTTCAGCAACTTGCAGCCTTTAGAAACTCGTGAAATCAACTTTGTTTTGAATTTAAATGGCCCAACAGAAATTCCAGCTGTAAATAATGGTGTTATTTTAAAATTTACTACTACAATTGCTTCCCAAGTTACAGATGAAACTCCAATAGACAATACATTCGTATTAAATCAAGCCGTTGTTAATTCTTATGATCCAAATGATAAAACCTGTTTAGAAGGTGAAGTAATAACGCCAAATTTAATAGGTGAGTATGTGCATTATATGATTCGTTTTGAAAATACAGGAACTTATTCGGCGCAAAATATTGTGGTAAAAGATATGATTGACTTATCTAAGTTTGATATTTCGACTTTAATTCCAACAAGTTCCAGCCATCCTTTTGTAACTAAAATTTCAGAGACAAACAAAGTAGAATTCATTTTTGAAAACATCAAACTTCCATTTGACGATGCGAATAATGATGGATATGTAGCGTTCAAAATTAAAACAAAATCAAATCTAACCGTAGGAGATTCTTTTACAAATGATGCAAATATTTATTTCGATTATAATTATCCAATTTTAACGAATAAAGCTATTTCTACATTTAAAACATTAGGAACACAAGATTTTGAATTTTCGAATTATTTTGTGGTGTATCCGAACCCGGTAAAGGACGTTTTGAATATTAGTACTAAACAATCTATAGAAATTCAGTCGTTAGAAGTTTATGATATTCTTGGTCAAATTATAATTGCAGTTCCTAACGCAAAATCAGTTTCTAACATTGATGTTTCAAAACTGAAAGCTGGTAATTATTTTATAAAAGTAAAATTAGATAAAGGGACTTCAAGCATGAAATTTATTAAGAAATAAAAAAGAAGTTTTCGTCTAAACAAAAAGTCCCACGCAATGTGGGACTTTTTGTTTTTATAACATTATAATTATTTAACTGCTAGTAATTTTGTTTCTTCCGGAGAAAAATCATTTACAATTGCATAAGTATCTATTTTTGCAATGGCCATTTCATCCAGAATATCTACCAGATTTTTAAAATTGGATTTTTTGCTTGGTTTTATAATTACAATTGCACCATTTTTTGGCTTTCCAAGTGCAGTTGAGTATTTTATAATTTTACTATTTTTTTCAAATAATTCTTTACGAATTCCGTTTTTGCTATAATCTAATTTTTTAGGATTTTCCCTTGGTATAGCTAAAAGACCTGAGTACGTAATTATTTTATTATTTTCATCTAATAAAATTGTAATAATACGATTTGAATCTCCACCACAACGAATAACGCAGGTAAATTCTTTGTCAGAATATCTATCTGGCAAACTCAAACCCATAGATTTCGGTTTCGATAATTCCCCAACAACCATAAAAAATATAATCAGCAAAAAAGAAACGCTGACCATTGCTGTTAAATCAACTCGTAAACTTAACTTTTTGCTTCTGACTTTTTGTGGTAGATTTTTCATAGGAATACGATTTTATATTAAAGTTAATGAAAATTTTATTCAGAAAATAAATCTAGTTTAAATCAAAATATTTTTTCAGGCTTATTTGTAAGAAATAATAGCAGATGTTGCATTTGATTCTAACTTAACTTTTTTACCGAAAATCAACGCATGATTGTTTCTGATGTGTCCTGCCGGAAAATCGAAAATTACTGGATAATCATATTCTTTTACAGCATTTAGAATGATTTCACGATGTGTTCCGCCAAACAAAATATTTTCTTCTGTTTTATAATCAAAATCGCCAACGATAATTCCCTTTAAATCTTTCAAGAAGCCATTTCTTTTCAGCGTATACATCATTCTGTCTACTCGGTATAAATCTTCACCAACATCTTCAATAAATAAAATTTTGCCTTTTGGGTCAATGTCAGAATTACTACCTAACATCGACATAATAATCGAAAGATTTCCGCCTATAAGAACACCTTTACTTGTGCCTAATTTATTGAGTGGATTAGTAGTTACCTCATAACTTAAATCCTCACCAAATAAAGATTTATAAAGTGTTTCTTTGGCTTCAGGGGTAGCTCGTCTCATTCCGCCGGGCATTGTAGCGTGGATAGATGCAAATCCCAATCTATGAACTTGTTCGTGAAGAGTAGTAATATCTGAATAACCAATAATCCATTTTGGGTTTTTCTTAAAAGCAGAAAAGTTCAATTGATCAACAATTCTAACAGTTCCATAGCCTCCTCTGGAGCACCAGATCGCCTTAATGTTTTTATTATCTAAAGCTTCTTGCATATCATTTTGTCTTTCAAGGTCTGTTCCAGCAAAATGGTTGTGCCTTTTGAAAAGATTTTCGCCTAATTTAATATTAAGCCCCCAACTTTTTGCAAGCTCGATTCCCTGATCAATTTCTGTTGAGTCGGTTAGAAAACCCGCTGGAGCAACGATCATTATTGAATCACCTTTTTTAAGATAAGGTGGAATTGTATATTGTTTAATTGCTTTATCTGCTTCCGAAAGATAATTTTCTTGGTAATTCATTTTATAAGCCGGGGATTTACATTGAATAAAAGTGAGTAAAATTAAAATAGAAAAAATCGTTTTTGTGTGGTTATTAATTATCATTTTGAGGTTAAATTATGGAATGTTTTTAGCTTTAGTTTCTTGTTTTTTTAAGTAGATTTTTTATAATAAATATGTTTTGAATTTAATAATAAAAAGATGTGAAATCTATCACAGCTTAAAAATAATCAAAAATAATTGTAATTATTAATTACTTGTTTTACAGTGTATTTTGAGAATATTTCAGTGTTTTTTGAAATTATTTTAATTTTTGTTAAAACCAAAACCAATATTCCAGCGTAAATGAGCTTATAACTTAAAATATTAATTATGAAAACTAGAAAATTTTTAGCGACAGCAATTTTAGCTTTAACATTCGGATTTGCATCATTTGCTCAAAAAACGGTAATGGTGGGCGGTGCAGCAATGTATCCGAGTAAAAATATTATTGAAAATGCAGTAAATTCAAAAGATCACACTACGTTAGTAGCCGCTGTAAAAGCTGCTGATTTAGTAGAAACATTACAAGGCAAAGGACCGTTTACTGTTTTTGCTCCAACAAATGCAGCATTAGTCAAATTATTTTGTATGGGGGTGTGATTAATGATCAGATAACGCTTATGGTGTCAAAGAGATTTAAAGCGTTTCAAATATTTTAAGTTATAAATAGATACATAAAAAGCCAGAAATACACCAATTTTTAACTTCTTTAGAATAACAAGCAATAGATTTACTTAAGCAAATGATTGCAATGAAATAGTGCTTCCTTGTTTACTGCTTTACTATTTTTGTATCTCTTATGCACCTAGTATGATCCGTATTTGATGTAAGGCTTGAATGTTATTATCTGGGAGTGTAATTAACAATATTCTATTGAAGGAAAATTTTTGAGATGCAAATAAAAAAATAGAAAAGAAGTAATGTATTATTGTATTGTTTTTTTAGCATACAAAGGTCTTATGCTTCTGTGTCCATTTTTAGGTATGAACTCCAAATTGGACATGTGAGCAAGATTTGACAAATGTGGAGTTATTGGCTTTTTATGCATATGAAAAATTGATTATAATGAATCCAAGGCTAAAAAAGCATACAAAGGCGACTTACAATTTTTAATAGTTCTGCAAGTGCGAATTTCATAATTATTTTTATTTAATATAATTAGAAAATAAATTTAGTGCATAAATTAAGTATAAAAAAATAGTTTTGATTTATATTATTGTTATTCATTATTTTACTTGTAAAATAAAAGGTTAGAAGAACATATGAAAAGGTATTTGGCACAAAACATTTGTTGTTGCTGGATACCTTTTTTGATTAGTTTGCTAAATAAAAGTTTAAGAATTTATTCTAACTGTAGATTCTCGTTCAATGATTCTTGTTGGAAGTTCAATAAGCTGGTGTGTTATTGGCTTAAGATCTTTTATATCTGCAATTTCATCAATAAGAATGGAAACTGCCGTTTGCCCCATTTCAAATCCAGGCTGATCAATTGTGGTCAATTTAGGGGAAATAACCGTACTCATAAACCAATTACTGAATCCAAAAACGGCAACTTGTTCAGGAGTTTTTATTCCGGCTTCATTAAAATATTTTATAATCCCGATGGCGACTAAATCTGTAATCGCAAAAATCGCATCAATATCCGGATTCTCGCTCATTACTTTTTGCGCATTTTCGTAACCATCTTCAAAATCAGTATTGTTGTCGCAAACATAAACCAGTTTCGAATCGTACTCAATTCCGTGAGCTTCGAGTGCTCTTTTATAACCTAAAAAACGATCGATAGAATTTTGCGGAACATAAGAACCTCTAAAATGCGCGATTTTTTTATATCCTTTATTAATAAGATACGTCACAGCATCATAAGCTGCTTTTGCATCATTAATAACAACTTTGGAACAATCAACTCTTTTGGCAATTTTATCAAAAAGAACAACAGGAGTATTTTTTCGAATCACTTCATTAATATGACTGAAATCATCAGTTTCATTTGAGAGAGACATTAAAACTCCGTCAACTCGTTTTTGAATTAAAAGAGCAAGTTGTTTTTTCTCGAGTTCGTACTTTTCATTTGATTGTAATATAATGACCAAATAACCTCTTTTTTCGGCTTCTTCAAGAATACCATTTAATACGCTCGAAAAAAAATGATGTACCGTAGCCGGAATAATGACGCCAATTGTTTTGGTTTCATTAGTTCGAAGGTTTACCGCAACAGAATTGGGCATGTAGTTCATCGTTTCGGCCATTTCGATAACTCTGGCTCGAGTAGACTTACTAATATCTGTATACCCTTTTAAGGCTTTTGAGACTGTGGTAACCGAAATTCCCAAGGCTGAGGCTATATCTATTAATTTTGTGTCATTCATGAAATAAAAGTACTAAAAATAAACTGCATGAATAAAATTTTAAGTTCCGAAAACGTTTTAGGTCTTTTCGAAAACGTTTTCGATTTTTAATTCCTATATTCCTTATAATTAGTTATTAAGTTTGACAGTGATAACCATAATAACTAACTAACCGAACAAAAAAAATGAAAAAGCTACACCAGTATTTAGGTACATTACTTTTAATGTTTTGCCTGTTTTTTTTACCAAATAATATATTTGCCCAAAATAAAGGCACCATATCAGGAAAAGTATTAGACGACAGCGGAGTAACAGTTCCGGGAGCAAATGTGACTCTTAAGGAAACAGGAAAAAGTACGATTACAGATGAAAACGGAGGATATTCATTCTCTAATATCGATGCAGGAACTTATACTATTATTGCAACAAATGTGGGGTACAAAACTTTCGAAAAGCAAATTGCAATAAAAGAAGACGAATCTCTAGAGGTGAATTTACTTCTTGAAGGAGAATCACAAAGTCTAAAAGAAGTTGTGGTTACAGGATCATCATCGCCAAGATCTAAATTGGAATCCAGCGTTGCAATTACAACAATGGGCTCAAAAGCTATCGAAGACAGAGCACCATCGAGCACAGCGGCTTTGCTTCAAACCATTCCGGGATTTGTGGTAGAAGCATCTGGAGGAGAAATAGGAAATAACCTTTTTGCAAGAGGAATTCCATCAGCTGGAGCGTATGAATATGTACAAATTCAAGAAGATGGATTGCCGGTTTTTGAAGATGGTGCTTTGCAATTTGCCAACGCCGATACTTTTTACAGATTAGACGAAACAGTAAGTAAAATGGAAGCTGTTCGTGGAGGTTCGGCATCAATTTTCGCGAATAATGCTCCGGGTGGAATCATCAATTTCATCTCTAAAACAGGTCAGAATGAATTTATGGGAAGAGCAAAATTCACGACATCAGATTATGGAATGTTCAGAACAGATCTTAATTTATCAGGCGCTTTGATTAAAGATAAATTGTTTTTTAATGTTGGAGGTTTCTACAGAGCCGATAATGGTGTGAGAAATACAGGTTTTACAGCAAATAAAGGCGGACAAATAAAAGGAAACATCACTTATAAATTTGATGACAACGATTATTTAAGAGTTAATTTCAAACACCTTGACGACAGAAATACATTCTATTTGCCAATTCCTTTAAAAAGTAATAACGGAAAAATTGAAGGAATTCCGGGATTTAATCCAAATTATGGAACGTTGACTTCAGTAAATTTCAGCCACTTAAATGTGCCTCAATATGGCGGAGGAACTTTTAGTGCAGATTTAGAAGATGGTTCTCATCCGGTTATCAACTCAATTGGAGCTGAATTCAAAAAGAAAATATCTGAGAAAGTAACGTTCAAAAATGCATTTAAACAAACCAATATTGATTTAAATTACAATGCAATTTTCCCTAACGGAGGTCCTTGGACACAAAGCGCTTATGCAACAGATGTTCAAAATACAACGGCAAGCAATTTAACCTATTCTTATGTAGACAACGGTCAAACTCTTGATCCAAATGCTTTAATTATGAGAGCAGATCTTTGGCATATCGACAAAAAGATGAACAATTTTGCTAATAATTTCTCTTTCAATTTTGACTTAGATCCTGTAAAATTAACAGCTGGTTATTACTATTCAAACTGGAAATCAAACCAATATTGGAACTGGAATTCTTATTTAGTAGGCGTTTCAGATAATCCAAGATTGTTAAATGTAAAAGACAATACAACAGGAGTTGATCACACTTGGAACGGAGTAGAAAGGATTACATGGTTAGAAAGAGACGCTCAAACCAAAGGTCTTTTGAATGATATTTATGCTGATGCCGAAATTAAAGCTACAGATAATTTGACCTTCAACGCAGGTTTAAGATACAACAAAGACAAATATTCAGGTTATAGAGACAACGCCAGATTTTTTGCAGAAAACTTAGGGATTTTAGACAACAATACGGCTGATGATAAAGTTACAACCGTAAAAGGAAATCCTTATACCTATTGGAGATATGATGTAAGCGAATGGTCTTATACAGCTGCGGGGAATTACAAATTCAATGATAATATGGCTTCGTATGTTCGTTATAGCCACGGTTTTAGATCACCAATCGAAGAATCATTTTATGATAATGCAGCAGATTTAAGCAAATTAGAAAATACAGAAGTAAATCAGTTTGAGTTAGGTTATAAATATTCTAATTCATTCTTTAATGTGAATGCCAACTTGTTTCATATGAACTTGAAGAACGTTGCTTTTACTGACATCTTATCTGACGGATCTTCTGAAAACAAATTTGCCGATGTAAACAATATTGGTCTAGAAGTAGAAACTAATGCGAGATATGAAATCGTAAAACTGAATTTCACTTTTACAGTTCAAAAACCAGAATACAATAATTTTACAGGAACAAATGCTGACGGTTCGACTTTTGATTTTAACGGAAATACAGCACGAAGAATCCCTAAATTTTTCTGTAATCTAAGACCAGAAGTAGATATCACAAAAGATCTTACGGCTTACGTTCAGTTTTCTTATTACGACAAAAAATTCACGAATCAGGATAACAAACAAGTTTTGCCGGCTTATAAAGAAGTTGGAGCAGGTTTGAATTATACCTATAATAATCTTCGTTTTGCAGTAGATGCTTCGAATTTATTCAATGAAATTGGTTTAACAGAAGGAGATCCAAGACAAACAACTTCTGCGGCAAGCGATGTGTTTATGGCAAGACCTATTTTAGGACGCGCGTTTAGATTTTCGGTAGCGATTAATTTCTAAATTTATACATACGGTATTGTAGAGGCGCACAGTAGTGCGTCTCCACACCGTAATTGCAACGTAGCCGCAAACAAATCACATCTAAAAAAATGAAAAACATAGGAATTAAAATCTCTCTTTATCTTAATTATTTTGTCTTCGCTATTTTATTAAACAGCGTAGGAATTGTGATTCTAAAATCGCAAAGCAATTACGGAGTAGATGAAGTTCAGGCAAGTATTTTAGAAGCTTTCAAAGACATGCCAATTGCTATTGTGTCCTTTTTTATAGCCTCTTTTTTACCAAGAATAGGCTATAGAAAATCGATGTTAATAGGATTAGGTTTGGTTACTCTGGCTTGTATTTCTATGTATTTTGGAAACTCATTTGACAACGCTAAATTTCTTTTTGCGACTGTAGGAGTTTCATTTGCTTTGATCAAAGTTTCGGTTTATTCCTTGATTGGAACTGTGACCGAAACCAAAAAAGAACACAATGCTTTGATGAGTAGTATCGAAGGTTTTTTTATGGTTGGGATTGCGTTGGCTTATTTTTTATTTCCAGCTTTTAATAACGAAAATGATCCTAATTCATGGCTAAATGTATATTGGTTTTTGGCTGCATTATCGTTCCTGTCATTTTTGTTTTTATTTTTTGTGAAATTCAAAGAACCGGAAGTTTCGGCGGGAGCAAACCTAAAAGATGACTTTCTGCAAATGTTCAAATTAATGGCAAAATTGCTTACCGTAATTTTTGTTATAAGCGTCTTTTTGTTTGTCATGATCGAACAGGGGATTCTTTCATGGTTGCCAACATTCAATACAAAAGTGCTCCATTTGCCGGAGAATATCAGTATAATGATGGCGAGTATTTTGGCGATTTCACTAGCAATTGGACGAATGATTGCAGGGATTGTAACCAAAAAAGTGAACTGGATTTGGGTTTTAACCGTATGTATTTTTTCGGCGATGCTGATCGTGATTTTTGTACTTCCAAAAACAGTTGGCTTAGAAGTTAAAAACATCAATACACTTTCGGATATACCTTTAATTGGTTTTGCATTTCCTTTAATCGGGTTGTTTATTGCACCAATTTATCCTTTGCTAAATTCGATTGTACTTAGTGCTTTACCAAAGAATTTGCAAAGCTCAATGACCGGATTAATTGTAATATTTTCTGCTCTTGGCGGAACATTAGGTTCCAGAATAACAGGCTGGTTGTTTAAAAATGAAGGACCGGAAAACGCATTTTATTTTACTTTAATTCCAATGTCTTTATTATTAATATCCTTTTTTATTCTCAAAAAAATAACTGCAAAAGATGAAATTTAAATTACATATAAACCAAACCATCGAAAAATTATTGGCTCAGGAAGATACTGATGGCGATAAAAAAATAACGATTGATGATCATGGTCCAAAGAAATTTTTGGTGTACGATCAAGATGGGAATCCGGCAGTTATCGAAGGAACTTATCAGCTTTCAAATTTATTGCAGGAATTGGCTTTGGCAAAAAAAAATAAAACCGAATTTGCCGAAATCAATCTGAATGAAATTACCGAAGATCCTGTAAAAAGGATTTCGAGAAAGATAAAAAACCTGTATTGGAAAGGTCTTACGCGAACAATTGATGCCGATGGTGTAAAGAAAATCCTGGAAGACAATAAGATCGAAAATGAATTGGCTTATTTGTATGTTCCTTTTGGAGATGAAATTGTTTTTGATTATTTCAAGAAATTAGAAGCTACAACTCCAAAGTTAAAAGTGGTACAAATGCCTAAAAATATTTCGCCCGAATATGTGCTTTCGCTGAATAAACAACCCGGAATTTTAGCTTTGGCACTTCAGATAAAAAACAATGAAATTTCAGGCGTTCCGTTTGTAGTTCCCGGCGGTAGGTTTAATGAAATGTACGGTTGGGACAGTTATTTTATTGCCAAAGGACTTTTGATTGACGATAAAATTGATCTTGCTTTAGGTATTGCAGAGAATTTTAAATATCAAATCGATCATTACGGAAAAATCCTAAATGCCAACCGAAGTTATTATTTAACCCGTACACAACCGCCACTTTATACGTCGCTAATTATGGATGTTTTAGAAAAGTCGAATCCGGATATTTTCTGGATTGAAAGACATTTAAAAACCGCCATAAAAGAATATCAAACCGTTTGGATGGAAGAAGGAAAGCGACTAACAGCAAATGGATTAAACCGCTATAAAGCAGAAGGAATCGGGCTTCCGTTTGAAGTTGAAGAAGGGCATTTTGATGATATTCTGGAGCAATATGCGCCTAAATATGATCTTTCAACGCGAGAATTTGAAAAGAAATATCTCGAAAGAGAAATTATAGATGCTGAACTTGATAAGTATTTTATTCACGATCGAAGTATGCGCGAAAGTGGGCATGATACAACAAATAGATTGGTTGGAGTTTGTGCCAATTTAAATACGGTTGCGATCAATAGTTTGCTTTATAAATACGAAACTGATATTGCTTTTTTGATTAAAAAGTACTTTAAAAATGAATTTCAATATTTTGAAGACAAATCTTTTTCAAGTGAATATTGGATTTCAAAAGCGAATTCAAGGAAAGAGAAAATCAATAAAATGTGCTGGAATTCAGAATTAGGATGTTATCTGGATTATGATTTTGTAAACGAAAAGCAACATTTCTTTGAAGCTGCGCCAACTTTTTATCCGCTTTGGGCGAAAATAAGCACACAGGAAGAGGCTGAAATTTTGGTTAAAAAAACACTTCCAAGGTTTAAAATGAAAGGTGGAATTGCCGGAAGCACCAAAGAATCAATTGCGGGTGTTGACGAAAATGCACCAATAAGACAATGGGATTATCCGTTTGGATGGGCGCCGCATCAAATGCTTTTATGGGAAGGTTTACTGAACTATAATTTCAACGAAGAAGTCCAGGAAATGGTGTATCGCTGGCTTTGGTTAATTACCAGAAATGCGGTTGATTATAACGGAACAATTCCGGAGAAGTTTGATTTATCGATTAGTTCGCACAAAATTTTCGCAGAATACGGAAACGTAGGAACGGAATTCGATTACATAACTGAAGAAGGTTTTGGCTGGATGAACGCTTCTTACCAATACGGATTAACGATTTTAGAAGACGATTTAAAACAAAAACTATCAGGTTTAGTTGATCCTGATGATTTGTTTTAATTTTTTTGTTAGCATTCAAAATTGGAATATGTGTTGTTTTTTACCACAAATATTTTATAACTGTATTCCATTTATAAAGCTTAAATCATGAGTATTGAATCGATTTTTTTGGGTGATGGATGTAAAATGATGTTATTGTTAATAATACAACTGCAAACATGTATTTAATTAGTCTTCAGTTTTATAACGAATGCTAATTACATTATTATTTATTCTAAATAAGCAAGTAAACAAGTTGCGAAATAAATAACTTATTTGCTTCATTAGAATAGCAAATTAATTAAGTGATCTAGTAAGTGTAAGAAAAGTAATCTGCCTATTCTTTAAAAAAATACATGTTTTCTAGTTTTGAACTGGGACGCTCCGCCATTCGAACCTAAGCAGATAAGTGCTTGATTTTAATAAGTTTAGTATAAGTAAAAGAATTAAGCACCAGGATTTTGCAACAAATTTGAAATGGCGAATTATTTGTAAATTCACCTTAGCTTTTTGTGGCACTTTTGAAGTGAACTCCAAAATTACTTTCTTTTAAAAAAGGACTTGTTAGATTTTTTAAAAAGCTTCAAGTTTTTTTGCCTAAGATTTAGGATAGCATTATTTCTAATGCTTGCAATTAAAATTCCACAAATATCATATAAATAATTTTGCAGTAGCTTAAAATAAATGTTGCTTTTGATACAATAATATCATAGAAAGCACAATCTTCAGTTGTTCCTTATCAATATTTCTAATTGATTTGCACGTTCTTTTTGACTAAAAATATATATGCCAAATATTGTGAAATATGGTAAATGTAAAAATCTCATTTTATCTTAAGTATTTTACTTCGCTTTTTAATGAATTAGAATAATAAAGACATATTTGTAGTTTTTTTTGCAATTTTTTAGTGCGAAAATTATTTTTTTTACTGTATTTACTGATAATTTCAATGATAAATTTTCAAAATGAGGAAAACCGTAAAATTTTAATAAATGGGGTTATTAGATTTGCGGGCAAATTATTATCGCCCAAAACCTAACTCAGTTTGCTTATGGAAAAACTTTACTTATTAATTTCTCTATTCTTACCAATATTTATTTATTCCCAAGATATTCAGTGGGAAAAATCGTATGGCGGAATTCACGCCGATTATCTATTTGATGCCCAGCCTACCGCCGATTATGGCTTTATCCTAGCAGGCAGTTCTTTATCAGACAAAACAGGAAATAAATCCGATGACAACCATGGAGATCTAGATTTCTGGATTTGGAAAATGTCAGAAAAAGGAGAACTTGATTGGCAAAAGAGTTTTGGAGGAAACGGTTTTGATCTGCTTCAAAGCATAAAAGGCACAAAAGATGGTGGTTTCATTCTTGCTGGTACATCAAGTTCAGGAAGTGGTTTTCAGAAAGGGGAAGATTGCAAAGGAATTACTGATTTTTGGGTCATTAAACTTGATGCTGCAGGTGGAGAACAATGGCAAAGAACGATCGGTGGAATTGGGCAGGATGAATTATTATGTGCCTTTCAGACTAAAGATGGAGGCTATATTTTAGGAGGTTCTTCAAGCTCGAGCCCTCAGCCAATTTCAAATATTAAACTTGACGGAAAATCGACAGCAACTTCAAAAGCAGACCTATTCAGTAAATCTGAAAAAAGCCGTGGCAATATGGATTATTGGATCGTAAAGCTTAATAAAGAAGGTAATATTGAATGGCAGAAAACATATGGTGGCCAATATGCGGATTTATTGAGAAGCATGGAGCAGACTTCTGACGACGGATACATTTTGGTTGGATATTCAAATTCTCCAATTTCGGGAGATAAAATAGATAATATTAATGGAGAAGGAGATTACTGGATTGTTAAAATTGACGATTCAGGAGCTATTCAATGGCAAAAAACATATGGTGCAGACGGTGATGATCAGCCGTATGTTATTCATCAGACTGTGGATGGAGGATATATCGTTGGAGGGAATTCGGATAGTAAAAACGCCTTAACTACACAAGGGGGTATCGTAAGTAATGGTACAGATTTATGGCTTCTTAAGTTAGATAAAGAAGGAGATGTTGACTGGAGTAAAACGTATGATTTTGGGAAAACAGACATATTGACTTCTTTGGTTGAAAATGCTGACCGTAGCTTTTTAATTGGCGGCTACGCAAAATCAGAAATTGTAAGATCTGCAGCATCTACCATTGCAAAAGCGGTCGGGGCAAGCCTTGAAAAGGACGGTGTAAACGATTATATCGCACTTAAAACGGATGAAAAAGGCGAAGAAATCTGGAACAAAACTGTTGGAAGCGGGGGCGAAGATATTCTGAGAAAAGTAATTGAGACCAGAGATGGTGGGTATATTATGGCAGGCACTTCAAATTCCGGTTCTTCAAAAGATAAGAATACAAATATCGGAAGCAATGACTTCTGGGTGGTCAAACTAAAAGACAAGGAAAAAGTTGAGAAAGTGAAGTCAAGTATAGAGGCCATACCAAACCCAGCAAAGACTTACACAAACGTGATTATTGGATACGATTTCAAGGAAGGCACTGCTACTTTAGTGGACATATCTGGAAGAATTCTGCAGGAATTCAAAATAGAGAGCCGAACAGTACCGGTAGATTTAAGCCGATACGCAGAAGGAATCTATATCATCAACATCAGGACTGATGTGAAAAAGGAATCGGTTAAGGTTATAAAATCAGTTAATTAAAAAGACATGAAAAGAATATTTTTTATATTGTTTCTACTAAAATCGGCCTCGTCTATAGCGCAAACCGGAAAGGAAAATTACTTTCCGCCGACACCTGAGGCCAATTCATTAATAAAACATGTCGATGTTCCTGTAAATTACTCGACAGGAGCAACCAATTATTCGATCCCGATTCATACCATAAAGTTGAAGGAAGTGAATATTCCGATTACGTTGTCATATCAGTCTTCAGGATTCAAGCCTTCAGAAATTGCCAGCAACGTGGGATTTGGCTGGGAGCTAAATGCAGGTGGGAAAATCACGCAAAATATTGTTGGAAAAAATGATTTAGAATACAATGGAGCTTCTAATAATTTTGGAAGTTTAGCAAATGAGAAGGATTTTAAGCTGCCGACGCCTGTTATGGATTTAGTGTGGGGTCAACAGGTATATACTCAAAGGCAATTGGACAGCATAAGGGCTGCAGGAACTGATTACGCCCGACTATACGATATTGATCAATATGGAACCGATACCAAGCCTGATATGTATTATTATTCAATACCGAACAAATCAGGCAAATTTTTTTTTGGAAACTTTTTTGAAACCAAGCAGATTCCTTTCGGAAAAGAGAAGATTTTGTATAATAGTGCAAACGGAACTTTTGAAATTGTAGACACAGATGGTACCAGATATATTTATAATATCAAAACACAGAACTTTAATTCTACGGAAAATGTATGCCAGAAGTTTCCAAAGCTAAACGGAACCTCCAACAGTTCGACATATACTTTTTATTTGACTCAGATCATTACTACAAATAACGAAACAGTTGATTTTATCTATGATAATATTGTAAAATACTCGCTTTACAATGACAAAGATTATACGAGATATTATCACTGGTTTTTTGGAGGCGGGGAAAAGGTTACTTCCTTCTATTCAGAAATAACTGCCAAAGTATTGACAAAAATAAAAGTGAATCAGGATTACGAGATAGAGTTTTTATACAATAATTACCGAAAAGATATAAAAGGCACCCTTCAGGCATCAGCACCAAAAAGTCTTGATGTAATAAATGTGAAATATAAGAATACAGTAGAGACTTATAATTTTAGTTACGGATATTTTGGTATTGCAGACAATACATATAACCCAAGTCTTTTTGAGTCTATCCTTGTAAATGATGATACAAATTATAGATTAAAGTTAAAAAGTTTTCAAAAAATAGGTGAAACCCCTTATGTTTTTTCATACTATAATGAATTTGCATCTAGCAGGTATCCACCCAATCTTGATCATTGGGGATATTTAAGTTCTCAAGGAGGCAAATATACAATGAATACACTTTTCAACGACCTAGGCAGTTCAAAAGAACCGAGTTTAGAGTCTAGTAAAACCAATATACTAAAGGGAGTAATTCTGCCAACAAAGGGAGAGGTAGAATTCAATTATGAGCTGAATACTTGTTCTGACTGTGATATTGAGTATAAGTATTATGACTGGGACTCTTTTGGAGTTTATGCAAATACAGATGATGTTTATTCCAATGAATGGTTGACAGATAATAAGATTGTGTTTACAGTTCCTGAAAAAATAGAAAGTGTACCTTTTGTCAGTTTTAATTTAATTAGTGCCGGTGAAGCCACAACAAGTAATTACGCTATAGCTGAGCTTTATGATGATCAAAATCATAGGATGAATTTTGAACTTGCGGGTACCACAGGTAACAATTCTAAGCAATACATAGGAGATCCATTGCTCCCTGGGAAAACATACACCTTGTTTTTAAAATGTTATGATACAATGGAAAATGAGAACAAGTTTGTCATGATTAATTTCCTAAAATCTACGACTGTTAAGAATGTAATATCTAACGTTGGCGGACTGCGAATACAGAGCATAAAAACAAAAGATTCCAATAGTTATGTCACAGACCGCTCTTTTGATTATATAGATCAGGGCAAATCTTCTGGTATACTGTATGAAAGGCCATCCTATTATGATGAATATGCCTATTTTAATGAAGGCAGCGATCCAGATGCAAACACGATGGGTAATGGATTAGTAAGTTTGGCTGTTCAATATTCGAGAATCCCTTCAGATTTGTTTGGATTTAATGGCTACCATATTTTCTACAAAAAAGTTACTGAAAAGAACAACGACGTAAAAAATTCTTCAAATATCATAAAAACCGAAAAATATTTTACCTTCGATGATGACCTTCGATATGGCGAGCAGAGTTATTTTTCAAAAGTGTCCTACAATTGGAAGAGAGGCCTACCTTTACAGATCAACGAATTTAATCAAGCAGGTATAGCAAGAAAAACTGTATTTTCTTATAAATTCTGGGATACGCCTGTAGGTACAAATACCTCAAAATATGAATCAGGCTTTCCGATCAACAATCCTACACAGCCAAATGAGTTTTATAAGAGAGGCATTGATCTCAGTGCATACAGGCGCAGCTCACACTTTTACAATCTCTATCAATATTCGAATTCCAGATTAATATCCGCCTGGTATTACATGGACAAAAAGACTGTAGAGGAGACGCTTTCAGGAAGCATTCTTAAAACGGAAGAGAATTATAAATACAACAATACAGTACATGCACAGCTTACCTCGCAGACTACAATAAACTCCAAGGGAGAGACACTGGAGACAAAATATTACTATCCTGGAGACTTATTGGGCGAGCCATTGATGGCGGAGCTGAACAATGCAAACAGAATTGACAAGCCGATATTGACCGAGACATACAGGGCAGGCGGACTGATCGCAAGAAATAAGACTGTTTATGCCAAAGATGCAACGACTGGCGATCTGATATTACCGAAAGACCTATATTCTGCGAAGTTTCCCAATTCACTGCCCAATATTTCCAATGTGGGCAATCTGGAAAAGAAGATTACCTACAATCAGTATGATGACAAGGGGAATGTTTTGCAGTATACTCCTGAAAACGGCACTCCGGTATCGATTATATGG
This sequence comes from Flavobacterium sp. ASV13, assembly GCF_000745775.1. Classification (GTDB taxonomy): domain Bacteria; phylum Bacteroidota; class Bacteroidia; order Flavobacteriales; family Flavobacteriaceae; genus Flavobacterium. The sequence continues at coordinate 43,986 of NZ_JQJY01000001.1, forward strand.
GGATATAGGAAAACCATGCCATTGGCAAAAATAGAGAATGTTGTTTATAGTAGTATTCCAGCTGGGACGATAAGCAATTTGCAGGCACTTTCGGATGCGGATAATGACAACTGCCTTACAGCAGACTGTACCGAGCAATTGCTGCGTGCGGCATTGAACACTTTTAGAGGCACACTGCCAAATGCGTTTATAACAACCTACACCTATAATGCCCTTGTTGGGGTTACCAGCGTGACAGACCCTAGGGGAATATCTTCTTATTACGAATATGATGCTGTCGGGCGCTTAAAATTTGTAAAAGATCAGGATTTAAATGTGCTCCAAAAGTATTGCTATAATTATAAGGGACAACAGGTAAATTGTGCTGATAATACTTCAACAAGTGTAATTTTTTATAAAAACATTGCAAAAAGTGTTGTGATTGCCAGAAACAATTGCCCGGCCGGAGGTACTCCGCAAAGCGCTACTTATACTGTACCAGCGGGTCGCTATAGTTCTGATGTTTCCCAAGCTGCGGCGGATGCAAAAGCCCAGGACGATATCGATTTGAATGGCCAGATATATGCCAATACAAATGCAAAATGTATTTTCGTAAATGCTGCAAAAAGTGTTGTGATTGCCAGAAACAATTGTGCAGTAGGAGGTACTCCGCAAAGCGCTACTTATACTGTACCAGCTGGCCGCCATAGTTCTGATGTTTCCCAAGCTGCCGCGGATGCGAAAGCTCAGGACGATATCGATTTGAATGGCCAGACGTATGCCAATACAAATGCGAAATGTATTTTCGTAAATGCGGCAAAAAGTGTTGTGATTGCCAGAAACAATTGTGCAGCCGGAGGTACTCCGCAAAGCGCTACTTATACTGTTCCAGCGGGCCGTTATAATTCTGACGTTTCCCAAGCTGCTGCGGATGCAAAAGCTCAGGACGATATCAGTTTGAATGGTCAGGCGTACGCGAATGCAAATGCGAAATGTATTTTCGTGAATACTGCAAAAAGTGTTGTGATTGCCAGAAACAACTGCGCAGTTGGAGGTACTCCGCAAAGCACTACTTATACTGTTCCAGCAGGCCGTCATAATTCCGATGTTTCCCAAGCCGCAGCAGATGCAAAAGCTCAGGACGATGTCAGTTTGAATGGCCAGGCGTATGCCAATGCAAATGCGAAATGTATTTTCGTAAATGCTGCAATAAGTGTTGTGATTGCCAGAAACAACTGCGCAGTTGGAGGTACTCCGCAAAGCGCTACTTATACTGTTCCAGCAGGCCGTCATAATTCCGATGTTTCCCAAGCGGCAGCGGATGCAAAAGCTCAGGACGATGTCAGTTTGAATGGCCAGGCGTATGCCAATGCAAATGCGAAATGTATTTTCGTAAATGCTGCAAAAAGTGTTGTGATTACCAGAAACAACTGCCCAGCCGGAGGTACCCCTCAAAGTGTTACCTATACTGTCCCAGCAGGCCGTTATAATTCTGATGTTTCTCAAGCTGCAGCAGATCTTCAGGCCCAGAATGAGGTTGTTAATAATGGTCAAAACTATGCAAATGATAATAACAATGCGAAATGTATTTTCTTAAGCGCGGCAAAAAGTGTTGTGTTTGCCAGAAACAATTGTCCGGCCGGAGGTACTCCTCAAAGTGTTACTTATACTGTTCCAGCGGGTCGTTATAATTCTGATGTTTCTCAAGCTGCGGCAGATCTTCAGGCCCAGAATGATGTAGCTAATAATGGTCAAAACTATGCGAATGACAATAACAATGCAAAATGTATTTTCTCAAGCGTGGCAAAAAGTGGTGTCTTTACAAGAAACAATTGCGCCGCTGGCGGTACTCCTCAAAGCGTGACTTATATTGTTCCTGCCGGTCGCTATAGTTCTGATGTTTCGCAAGCTGTGGCGGATGCTAGGGCTCAGGATGATGTCAGTTTGAATGGCCAGATTTATGCGAATGCGAATGCGTACTGTACATTTAGAAGCAAGCTGATCGTGTATCAGATTTATAAAAATGATTATTGTCCTCCCGGAACCACCTTCCCATATGTTTATTATATTGTTGATGAAGGAGCTTATCAATCTAATGCATCACAGGCAGATGCAGATAATAAAGCATGGGCAGATGTAGCTGCAAATGCACAGGCTTATGCCAATGCAAATGGTCGATGCTTGGATCCGGGCGAGACTGAAGAATAAATAAAGGCTTGGCCATTTAATCATTTTAAAACCATATTTAAAGGAGGATGAAAAGATATATATCAATAATAGTATTGTTGTTTTTAGTAAGTTTTGAGCTTAAGGCCCAAACTTTCAGTGATGACAATTTTGTTTACACTGCGGCACCAAAAAAAGCGGTGCAGGCAGCTGCCTATAGTTCACTGACCAAAGATGAAATAAACCAGAGTGTCACCTATTTTGATGGGTTAGGCCGTCCAATCCAATCCATTGTGATAAATCAAGGAGCTAATGGCGAGAATATCATTACTCCTATGGAGTATGATGGTTATGGGCGTCAGGTTATAGATTATTTGCCGTATACTGCTACTAATGGGGGTATGAGTTATCCAAAGATTGATCCAGTTGCAGCAATTACTGCAACGAAAGGATTTTATAGCAATAAATATGCGGGTACCGTTAATCCTTTTTCACAAAAGAAACTGGAGTCCTCTTCGTTAGGCAGGATGCTCAAACAGGCAGCACCGGGAACCGCCTGGGCTATGGATGCAGGCCATGAAATCAAATTTGAATATCAGGCGAATAAAGACGGCGAAGTGAGAATGTTTAAAGTGTCAAGTAGTGGTCTGAATTCAGCGGGTGTTTATGATATCACTTTTTTAGATTCAGGAACTTATCCGGTTAATGAGTTATATAAAACCATTACATATGATGAAAACACAACTCCAGGAGCCAAAGTAGGAACAGAAGAGTTTAAAAATAAGGAAGGACAGATCGTTTTAAAAAGAACCTACGAATCAGGTGATGAACATAATACTTATTATGTCTATGATAATTACGGAAATCTGACTTATGTACTGCCTCCAAAAGTAGAGGGTGCAATCAATTTGGATATTTTGAATGATTTATGTTATCAGTACAAATACGATTATAGAAATCGCTTGGTCGAGAAAAAGCTTCCGGGCAAGCAATGGGAATTTATTGTTTATGACAGATTAGACCGTCCTGTGGCGACAGGCCCTGCATTTTCGCCTTTTAAAGATGATGCTGCCGTGGGATGGATTATAACCAAATATGATGCCTTTGGGCGTACTATATATACAGGATGGAGCAATCAGGCTGTAAGTTCTGCAGCAAGAAATACGCTTCAGATAACTCAAAATGGAACAGCCTTATTTGAAACCAAGGTGGCTTCAAGAAGTATTGATGGAATTGCGGTCAATTATACCAACGCTAATGCGCCGACAAGCTTTAAGCTTCTGACAGTTAATTATTATGATGATTATTCATTTCGTAATCCTCCGACAGTAGCTCCAACAGTAGAAGGACAAACTGTATTGGCAAATGTTAAAGGTCTGAAAACAGGAAGTTGGACAAGGGCTTTATCTACACCTTCTTCGTTAGCAGGTGAAATCAATATTATAGTTTATGATGTCCAAGCAAGGCCGATACGAACTTATACACAAAACCATTTGGGAGGCTACACTTATACGGATTCGATGCTTGATTTTAGTGGAAAGGTAATATACACTATCACCAAGCACGCACGAACTTCAGGTGATACGGAATTAGAAATTAGGGAGGATTTTACTTATTCAGCTCAGGATCGTCTGCTTACTCATACACATCAGATCAATAAGGGGAATGTACAGCTTATGGCTTCTAATACGTATGATGAGCTGGGAAAATTGATAGGTAAGAATGTTGGAAATACAACAGGAAATCCATTACAGAAAGTTGATTTTACTTATAATATCAGAGGATGGCTTACCGAAATCAACAAGACTGCCAACCTGCAACAAGGCTCAGATCCAAAAGATCTTTTTGCGTTTAAAATTAGTTATACTACACCATCAGGAGCAATTACAGGATTAAGCCCATTGTATAACGGGAATATTTTAGAAGTACTTTGGAGAACTGGTTCAGACAATATATACCGTGGTTATGGCTACAAATATGACAACCTAAACCGTCTAAAAAATGCCATTTATGAAAAGAGCGGTTCCACTACAAATGCCTATGACGAGAATCTGACTTATGATAAAAACGGCAATATTTTGTCTTTGGCTAGAAATGGTGATATAGATCCGCAGACAGGTACTATTGCCATAGATAATCTTGGTTATTCCTATTTGCCTAATACGAATAAATTGGTAGGCATAATGGACAGTTCAAATAATACCAGCGGTTTTAGCGATCTCAATAAAACCGGTGATGATTATACTTATGATGCCAATGGCAATTTGTTCACTGATAATAACAAAAACATTACTGCCATCGCTTACAACCATCTAAATCTTCCTAAGAAAATTACATTTGGTACAACCGGTAGCATTGAGTACATTTACAATGCTGAGGGGCAAAAGCTCGAGAAAATAGTGACGCAGGGTGCAGTTACTTATAATACCAACTATTTAGGAGGTTTTCAGTACAAAAACAATGTTTTGGAATTTTTCCAGACAGCTGAAGGTTATGTTAAAAATACCAGCGGAGCGCTTTCATATGTTTTCCAATTCAAGGATCATTTAGGGAATATCCGTTTGAGTTATGCTAAAAATGCATCAAACGTTCTTGAAATTATTGAAGAGAATAATTATTATCCTTTTGGATTGAAACATAAAGGGTATAATGATTATGTGGGGACAAATAATAAGTATAAGTACCAAGGTCAAGAGCGTCAGGACGAGCTGGGATTGGGTTGGGACAGTTTTAAATACAGAAACTACGATTTTGCTATTGGGAGATTTATGTCAATTGATCCACTTACTGAAGACTATGAAACATGGTCGCCGTATGTTTTTAGTGGTAATCGGGTAATTGATTCACGAGAACTAGAGGGATTAGAACCAGAGGCTGTCAATAAAAAAGACGATATAAAGCCAGGCTCCTTTAAGTATGAAGTAGGGATGTTTGTGCTTAAATTGATTGATGCTGTTGGATCTTTAGGCGCTATTGTTGATGGTCAAAAACCTGGAACATTTGAAGAAAATCTGAGCCATGTACAGAGTGGAGGATTGTTTATAGTTGATAATTCTCTTTTTATTGAGGGAGCTATTGAAATAAATAGAGCTCCTTCAGATGGAGAGTTTAAACCTAACTACGCAAAAGGAACTACTGAAAATGCTGCAAAAGCTGAAGTAGGAGCTGCGAAAGGTTATTCAAACTTAAAAGATAGTAAATCAGTGGGGCCTGGGAAACCTTATACCTCTGCCCAGAAAAAAAATATCATACAAGAAAATATGGCAAAAAATGGAGGAGTTATAAAAAGTGATTTGAGTGGTAAGGTTCTAGATCCAGCTGTTCAATCGAAAAAAGGTGTCAAAGCCAATATGAATCAAGCAGAAGTAGATCATATTACAGCAAAGAGCAAAGGAGGTAAAAACTCGTATGGGAATGCTCAAGTTTTAAGTAAAGAAGAAAATTTAAAAAAAGGTAATCGTTGATTTAAATGAAAAATATAGCAGTAATAACAACAAAATTTGTTTTAGAGAAAAAATCTCCCATTGTATCTGTGTTTAGGGATGACGATGGTGATTGGCAATTTTTTGGAAAAGAGGAGGATATACAAGAAGAAGATGCACGGGTTATAAGTTTAGATGAAATATTGAAAATTGATGACAGCATAAATGATATTCTGTGGATTAATAATGGAATGCATGCTTGGCGTGAAAATAAGAATGAGAAATGGAATATTGACTTGTAAACGATTGTTGGAAAGCTCACAAACTATTTATTTTGGTATTGCATAGAAATAAACCAGTTTTTAACTTCCATGGAACAACAAGTAATAAGTACAGATATAAAATGTTTTTTTCAGGGATACTTATTAAAATTAAAGCAAAGGCTTTATAGAAATCTGAAATTATAGCTTTTAGCACTTGCAAGACCCGAACCGTAATAATTAAAGGAGGAGAAATCTGGTAAATGATAGTAATGATTAAAAACTATACTTGGTTCGATTTTATTATTTTTTGTATGTATTGTTTACCACATAAAGTCTCATATTTTATTAAGACTTAACAATTAATTTTCTGGGAGTGAAATTAACTTTTTGATTTTAAGAAGATTTATTTAAAAATTACTGATAACAAATCGCTCCTAATTTATTTTAAACCTTTAGCCATTTTCTTATTTCTCTCTGAAAGGTAAAAGGAATAATTTATAATAGTATGTATTTAATAAAAAATCAAAAATTTAAAGTATTGACATCATTGTTTATTACTAAAGTTATTTTTATATTCAGTGCTAAAAAATATAAACTAAATGTTTTTTTTTAGATTAGGTTAAAATATGAAGGAGGTCTATTTGATACGCTCAAGCTTGCCAGGAACAACTAAGATTATGTTTTAATTCCGTTTTCAATTCTTTTTTATGGGGCTTGATAAACCCAGTTCTTTCATGTATTCATAGACAGTACTACATGATATTTGATACCCGTTGTTTTGTAGTTCTATAGTAATCCGCTGACATCCATAACGTTGCTTAAATGCGAAGAACATACGCATTATTTCGTTCTTTATTGCAATTTTTCTTTTCAGTTTTTCTGTAATTTTGGGATTTTTCCATACGCGATAGGTGGTTCTGTTTTGACCCAATACTTCGCACATCAGTCGCACTGAGTACTTGTTTTCATTGGCGTCCATAAATCGAAAAAGCTGCTGTCTCTCCTGATTTAGATACTTACCAGCATTTTTTAGAATTTCAAATTTTAATTCTGACTTCTTAGCTTTTTTTTCAAATTCCAGAATTCCCTGCCTTTCAAGATTTATTTTTAGATAATCATTTGTTGTGCCATCTGCTGTATTGTATTTTTCATATTCCCGACGCCATGAACTTAAGGCAGCTGTGTAAAGACCAAGTTCCTTTTCTAATTTGGCCAGACTGGTTCCGCTTCTCTTGTAGCTCAGTAGGACCACCTTCTCTTTGAAAGCATAATCATATTTTTTTCTGTTTTTCTTCATAGTTCAAATTGAAATGTCGTCAATTAAATCTACATCTTGCATTCTCATTTTTTAGATTAGTTATTTTGTTTTTTTAGATATTCTGATTGGTTTTATATTTTTATGTATGTTATGCATTCGAAGATATTATTGAGGCTTTATAAACCGTTTGTTGCATTAAATTGTTCTATCGTTTTAAAGTCCAGTGTAGAATGGATTCGTTTTCTATTGTACCAATTTTCAATAAATTCATTTATTTCCGCTTTCATAAGTTTCTGGCTGATCAGTGTGCTTTTGCGGTGTATTAATTCTCTTTTTAATGTATTGAAGAAACTTTCAGCAACAGCATTATCAATACTGCTGCCCTTACGGCTCATGCTTCTGGTACACTGATAGGAATCAAGTTTAGCAACGAAAATTTTGTTGGCGTATTGAACTCCTCTGTCAGAATGGAACAGCAATCCTTTTGAAGCCTCTCGATTGGCGGTAGCCATCTCAAAAGCGGGTAAAGTTGTAGTTCGGGTGAAGAGCCTAAAGCTTAAATTCCAGCCGATAATCTTTCTGTCATATAGATCCATAATAATAGTCAGATATAAAAAACCTCTGCTAGTTTGGATATAAGTAATGTCAGATACCCAGACCGTTGATGGAGCATTAACCTTAAATTCTCTGTTTAGAAGATTAGGGGCAATACAGTTATTATGGCTGGAATTGGTTGTTATCTTAAACTTTCTTCTGGCAACTCTTTTTAATCCAAGCTGATTCATATATACAGCGACCTGTCTCTCGCATATTTTATATCCAAGCTTATTTAATTCATCTGTAATTTTATTTCTTCCGTAATGTTTCTTGAAGCGAAAAAATATGAGGGCAATATTTTTTTTTAGTAAATCTATGTGCTGTTTTTTTTCTGAAATTCCATTCTTTTTCCATCTATGGTATCTGCCGTATCCTACATTTAAAACTTCACACATTCTCAATATAGAATATTTGTGTTCGTTTTCTTTTATGAATTGATATATCACTAAATTTCCCTGATGAAGATAAGGAGATGCGTTTTTTAAAATTTCATATCTGAGTTCTGCTTCCTTTGATTTTTTCTGAAGATCAAATATTTTTTTATTATCGGGATGAATCCTGTCGTATCCCGATCCAAGGAAGCTTCCTTCTCCGAATTCATCATATTCTTTTCTCCATCTGCAAATCAGACTTGATCGTATTCCGAGTTCTTCTGCAGATTCTTTGATACTGTTTTTTTCATAACTGAGCTTAACGGCATCCTCTTTATAAATACGATCATATTTTGCGTACTTTCCCTTCATAAGTTGGATTAATTAGATTATATGATTGAAAACTAAGTTAATAAAATAGTCTGTTTTTAATTTGGTTAGAAACGAAAATTAATTTTTAACCTCATTCCTATTAAGTTGCAATTGATATTTTTTTGACATTTTGAATTATGCTTTTAGAGTGGTATAAAAGCGGAAATAAACCAATTTTTAATTTCGTTAGAATAACAAGCAATAGATTTACCTAGGCAAATGATTGCGATGAAATAGTACTTCCTTATCTACTACTTTACTATTTATGTATCTCTTGTATAAGCCTGTATGACTCATATTTGATGTAGACTTAAATGTTATTATCCAGGAGTAAAATTGATTTTAAATATATTAATGTCATTTTCTTTTTTTCTTGATAAAGAAATAAATCAAATTATGCCTTTCGTTAAACAACAATCAATATATATGTTTTATAAGAAAGAATAATTGAAATGAAAAAACAAAAGGAAAAGCTCCAGATTTGGTTGAAGCTCTTCCTTTTTTGTCTATCTGCACATCAGAACTTTAATATATTCAAACCTGAATGTTGATGTGATTATTTTTGCTTACTTTTCTATTCTGCAAAAAACTGTAGAATTCATTCTGTTAGTTTAATATGTAAAAGTAAATGAGTATTATCTGATATATTACTAATTATTATGTAAAGTTTTTATCTTTTTCCCCAATCTAATGGTAATAATTTTAGCCCATTTCTCCATATTTAAATTACTGAATCTCTAAAATTTTCATTATTTTTTAAGTATGCATGGTCTGTAATTATGACTTGGAAATTAGGATTAATCCCTAAGCGATTGGATAAAATCTTCATTATTAATTAAAGTTAACTCAAGGATTGATTCCCAATAATTCATTCCAAATACATTGCGATTTAGATTTGCTGTTTGAATTGTCATTGTTATTATTTCTTCCATCGGTAGAAGATTCATAAAAGGCTTAATTTTGTTTTGAAGCGGGGTTATAACTTTGTCACTATTTCTAGAAAATCTTTCTAATAAATGAAGTCTGCTGTAATGACTTTCAATAAGATCAAATAGATTCTCATCTATCCCAAATCTATTTTCCAAATAAAATCTTAGCCCAAATGTATTATTATTGTATTCAATGTCTACAAACAAATATTGCGAATCCGGAAGTCTATCTAAATAAAGATTTAAATATAATCGTCTACCATTTTCTTGCCAAAATTGACTTTTATAGCTATTGCAGATTGTACAACTAGGAAAAAGATTAAGAGGGTTTACAACAAATTCACAAAACTCTTCCTTAGGCAAAATATGATCAAATGAATTGATCTCACTTAAAGTACAATTTTGGCATGTATTAATAATACGTCGTGTATTTGTTGTGGTGATTTCAGTCCTAAGATTTTGAATCAATTTACTTTTATAATTATATAATTTTAATAAATCACCCTTATTATTATCAGGATATGCATTTGGAATTGTAGTTTCAAGGATATTTCTATCAAAATTTATTTGATAAGTATTGTATAATGCTTCAACTTCATCTTCTAAAGCAAGCAAACGAGTTTTGTAATCGGGATCGATTCTCGTTGTTTTTTTGCTTTCTACAATAAGTTTATGAAAATCAAATGAGTTTCTTCTTGTATTATCTAAATTTCTCATTTATTGTTGTGTTTTGCTTTTAATATACAATCTTGTATTCAAACTTAAAGGCAGTTCATCAAATTGAAGTAATGAAATAATTTCTTGAAAAGACATTCCTAGGGAAGCTTTTTCATCAATTATTTTTTTGTACTGTTTTGGAATTTCTCGATTGCCAAAAACATCATCAGTTAAAGTAGTTAAATTCTCTCCAAATGATTCTATTCCAATTCTTCTGATATCTGGAATATTTCCATTTCGCTCAATTACATAAACATTTTTAGATAATAATTCTTGAATTATTAAAGGTGAGTGAGTTCCAATTATACAATATGATTGAAATTCATTCACCAATTCATAAATAGTATTTATTAATTGAGAAATAGCATTTGGATGTAAATGGGTTTCGGGTTCATCATATAGAATTAAAGAATCTAATCTAATATTTGCCGTTATCTCTGTTATAATATACAATAAAATATTTTGACCAGAACTTAATTGATCTTTTACTCGATTAAATCCTTCTATATCAACCTGAAATGAGTTGTGAAATGATGTAATAAATTCACGTTTAACTAAAAACTCATCCAGAATTTCTGATTCAATGAAATTAGACAGAATTATTCTCCATTTATCAATTCTTTCGCTTTCCTCAATTTTCTTCCAAGTATTATGAAATCTTAAAACCAGTCCTCTTTCAGTAATAAAATCGCCTTTTTCATTTTTCAAGCCACAATACAAATAATTAAATTTGGACGTTTTTTCGGGGATTTTAAATCTATCAAAAATACTATATGAAACAGAAATCATTTTGCTAAACATAGGGACTCTTGGCAAAAAATATTCTTTTTCACTTTTTGAAATATTAAGAGGTAATGAAGTTAAAAGTTGTGTCTTTCCTGTACCATTTTTACCAATTATTGCATAAATTCGGTTTGATAAAATATCATTATTACTAAAATCAAAATTAATATTTACTGATTCTTTAGAATATTTGGGAGTAAATTTATAATCAAATGAAAATAAGTTTTTTAAATCGTAACCATTTATAACATATCTCACCAATCTTGATATTCGTTCAGAATCATCTTCTCTAATTAATGATTTTTTGAATCCTCTTAGATTTTCGAATTTTTCTAGTTTATCAGGGTAAAAAGCACAATCTCCAATTGCATAAAGTATATCTTCAAAATCATAGGGAAAAATAGATTTTAAATTAGTATAAAAATCAATGGTTTGTCCAAGGGAACAAAAACTTGATGGCAACATGACAAATTTTTCAGGAATTACATTTATTGTCTCTTGTTCATCACTAGACATTATTTTAACATATCCTATTTTAATTTCAGAGCCATCTTTTCTATAATACAAGGTAAAGGATGTTTTATTATAGAAATCATCCCAACTAAAATATTTTAATACAAAACAATTCCTTTCATTATCAATTAGTCTTTTTCCTCTTGGTCTACCATTATCAACAAGAAACAAAATATTATTCCTCTTTACGTCAATTGGGATATCTTCAACTTCTTCTTTAAAATAAACACGATAAACTGGTTTCCCTGTTTCATTATAATCAAATAGTGCAAGTTGTAATTTATCTTTGTTAAGAATATTGTTTACTTGAATAACATACAATAAAATGTCATCCTCATCCTTTCTGTAAATTGGAGACACAACAGTTTCAATAAATTTTATGAATACTTTCGTGTCTTCATATATTTTCAGTCTAACTGTAAATAAATATTCCAAATCCCAATCATCATTATTAATCATATGTTGGTAGATATCTCCAGCGGCATTTGGATATCTAGAATCTTCTGATGGCATTGTGGAAATATCCCAAATGCTTTTTAAAAATTCAAAATTATTATTTATCCAATTATTATGGTGGTTGCCTAAAAAATCAGTTTCACTTTTTATAAGAATATTAAATATTTCTTTTTTATTTTCTTGAGAAATTTCCATAAAACATTTTAGTGGTCATTATAGTTTTGCTAATATAAATTATTTAATGAAAGAACATGTTTTTAATTATGGACTATTTGAATGTAAGAAAAAAATGTATATTTGAAAATGTCAAAGATTAGAATAAATTTACACTAAGCTTTATTATTTGGGTATATATAATATTTGTCTACTCATGTGAATAATCTAGTTGATTGAGAACTATGGATAACAAGACAAGGCATCTTATTAGATTGATTAAAAAAGCACAAAATGAATATGCTGAAGATTATTTAGTGGTTGCAATTCCTGGATTTCTATCTAAAAAATTTATTGCTTATTGTGCAATGCATGAAGATTTAAAAAAAACGCTGGAATATATTAAGCTCTTAAGAACAGATGTAGATCCAATTATTAAATCAGCTTTGACATACTCTCTCATTTCATTGTATGGGAAGTGTTATACAGATGCATCTAAGAATAATTTTCCCAAACTTGAACCTAAAAACTTATTTAAAGATGATAATCAATTAATAGAGATTCATAATTTTTTAATGGATTTAAGACATCAATTTATTGCTCATCGAGGTAATACTGAAAGTGAGATAGGGGTTGCCTATATGGCAATTCCTAAAAAAGAAGGAGTTGAACAGTCGCAAGTTAACTTTAGTCAAATTAAGCTAAATGCTTTTTCACCAAAGGAGCTTGATAAAATTGAGACATTAATTAATTATGTAGTAGAATATTTGAAACAAGTAATTAAAAAAAATGGGCAAAAAATATACGAAGCCTTTTTTGAAATGTTTACTCCTGATCAAATTGTATTGATGCTGATGAATAATGCTAAACAAGAGTAAAATTAAAGAGTAAAGTTTTCTTCTGCTATATTCTGATAAGTCGAAATTGTGTTCTATTCAAAAAAAGTAATTTTTAGCGTTCTGGAATATTTTAGTAAAATCTTTTAAATTTATAAAAATGAATAATGATTGGAACTGGTTTTTTAGCTCATTTTGCCAAAGTGCCGCCGCATTGATTGGTATTATTGGAGCATTTGTGATTTCAAGACTTCTTGGTATTAGTGAAAAAATAAATTCAACTATTTCTGAATTTGATAATTTGAAAATAGATTACAATAAGATTCTACTTAATATTAAGAATTGTAATTTTTATTGGTGTACAAAAGTGCATGTAAAATATAATAATGATTTACATGATCAAATTAAAAATGGTGACTTTGACAATTTGAGCCCTGAAGAAATTTTAAATAAGATTTATGAATTAGATAATCAACTATTTAAGATTGATGAAGCAGTCATTGAAAGTTTTGATAAAGTCTATGAAGAGTATAAACCTAAATATACTCCTTTAGGAAATGGAATGTCTGTGAAAAATCTTTCTTTTGCAGGTGCTTTCGATATTGCTCCCACAGGATTATGGGATACTTTAAGCGAACAAAAAAGTTTAATTGATAAGCTTGAAATTGAATCCAGAACATTAATTCAACATTTTGAACGAAACTTACAAAATTTAAAAGCATTCGATGATTCAACAAAGCCATTGAAAACTATAATAATTCTATTATTGGTAGCATTTCCTTTTACTGTAATATACCCATTGCATTTCATGCCAATGCCCACAAATTCTGATCCTGAAATTACTTTTGATTTGTTTAGTGTGCTTAATTCAATGGTCACTTTTAAATCAGTTTTACTTTTTATATTTTTTGCCTCGATTGAATCTATATTTTGGTATTTTCTATTCATAATTAATCAGTTAAATGAAAAGTTAATTTCTGCAAAAGAAGATAATTCAGAAGATTTAAGAACTCTTGAAAATTATTCGGAACATTTCAAGTAACCTTTTTTATAATTGAATTGTAATTAGATTGGACTTTTAATGAATTTATGAAAAAAATCAAGTTTTGATTTTATACTTTTTTACAGAAACACTCAGATTTAACTCGCGCATATATATTAGCACTGTATTAGAAGATAATTGGTATCCTGATCTTTGAAGTTCTGCTGTTATACGTTTTGAGCCATAACGTTGTTGAGATGCTAAAAATATAGACATTATTTCTTGTTTGACCATCATTTTCCATTTTTGTCTCTCAGAAACAAATTTATTTTTCCATTTTTTGTATGTTCCTAAATGTACACCCAGAGTTTTACAAATAAGGTAGCTGGAATATATCTGGTCCTTTTCGGCGATATACTGATATATGGTAGGCAATCCTTTATGAAGGTAATCCGACGCTCCGTTAATAATATCAAATTCTATGTTTAATTTTTTAATTTTCATTTCAAGTTCATAGATCTTTTTCTCTTCCGGTTTTAATTTTGTTTTTCCTATTGTGGTAAACGCTTCACCAAATATTATGTAATTCTTACGCCATTGCAAGAGTGTTCTGTTTGATATGTTCAGTTTTTGAGCTACGATATCTATAGTCTCTTTTTTAAAACTCAGCATTACTGCATTTCTTTTGAAATCAGCACTGTAGCTTTTTTTATTTTCTTTCATTGCAATTGGAGATTATTTCTTGTATTTTTTTTCTTTATTAAATTCTTCTATAGTTTTATAATTAAGAGCAGAATGCCTTCTTTTTTTGTTGTACCAGTTTTCTATATAGTTTAATATCTCCGCTCTCATCTCTTTTGGAGTTAATAATATCTTCTGGCTATATATTAATTCTCTTTTTAATGAATTAAAAAAACTTTCGGAAACAGCATTATCTATACTATTTCCCTTTCCACTCATGCTTTGCACACACCTATAATGTTTGAGAGTACTGGTAAAGACTTTGTTAGCATACTGTGTTCCCCGATCGGAGTGGAATATTAAGCCGTCTTGTATTTTGCGATTACTTAGAGCCATATTCCATGCAGGAAGAATAGTTGAGTTTGTTGAAAGCACTGAACTAAGATTCCAGCCGACAATTTTTCGATCATAAAGGTCTATAATAACAGTAAGGTATAGAAAACGTTTTTCGATCTGTATATAGGTGATGTCGGAGACCCATGCCATCGACGGTTTGTTTGTTGTAAATTGCCTTTTAAGTATATTGGGATATATATACAGTTTATGATTGGAATCAGTGGTTGCTTTGTACTTCTTTTTGACCTTACGTTTAAGACCAAGCTGTTTCATATAAAATGTAACCTGGTCTTCTGATATTTTTACTCCTCTTTTGCAGAGCTCTCTAGCAATTAAGACACAGCCACTATATTGTTTAAATTCATAAAACACAGTTGTTATAGCTTCTTTTAATAGGCAGGCCTTTATTTCTCTTTTTGAGAGGGGCTGCTGTATCCTTAAATTATACATTGACGTAGAGACACCTAAGACCTGACACATTATTCCAATCGGATATTTCTTTTTATTTTGATGGATAAAATTGTAAATCTCCTGTTTGCCTAGAGGTTTTATTTTTAAACCATTTTTCAGTATCTCTAATCTTAATTGTGATTCTGCAAGTTTATTTTCTAATTCAAAAATCTTTGAATTCTCGAAATAAAATCTTTTTTTACCTTCTCCAGGAAAACTACCCTCCTTATATTTCCGATATATTACCCTCCATTTAGAAAGTAATTTGGGGTTTATTTCAAGTTCTTTAGCAGTGTCGACAACATTTTTTCTTTCATAGCTAAGCAGAACTGCATTCTTTTTAAAATCGGGTGAGTGGTGTCTTTGTGTTTTTTCCATCTTATTAGTATTATTGTGAATCAGAGTATCTATACTAAAATATTAAAAATAAGATTGGAAGTTAAGTCTAAGTTATTTGATTAAAATATACTATTATTCAATTGGTAAGGCATCATTTGACAGCAAGTTTGATGCACTTGCAAAATTAATCAAAAGCATTGCCGAAAATAAAGGTCATGTCGACGAACAATTAGTGGAAGAAATTTTCTCTGCCGGATATAATGAAGGATCATTGATTGATGTAGTAGTTGCTGTAGGAGACAAGACTATTACAAATTATATTTATGCATTAACCAAAATACCTGTAGACTTTCTTATAGCACCTCCTTTATAAAAGAAAGAATGATACCCAAAAAAGGCACTCAGAAAGGGTGCCTTTTTTATTCTTAAATATCATTTTAAATCAATTCAAATTTGACATCTTACAAGAAATATGTTGCGAAAATGTAGTATTTGTAAACAGTGGATAAGAAAAATTTTAGTGAATTGTTTGTATTTTGGACATTATGTGAACAGCTTCTTCAAAAGTTGTTTTTGGCATATCCATTTGGTCCCAATTTAATAATGAACATATGCCAGCATCAATTCGGATATTTGTATTATGCTCTTTCATTAATTTATTGGCTTTCGGATGAATTGGAATTCTTTGATGTAAGTAGAATTTTCCAGCTTCTAGCGAATAATTCTCATGTATCGGTTTCAATATTTTATAAATTGTACTTGTGATAAACTCTCCATAAATAAGAATTTCTTGACGAGTGGAAATGTGTCCTTTATGAATCACTTTATTTCTAAATTTTACCATATCCATATTTATGGACCATGCTTCTTTTGCAAACTTCAAATATTGAGAGCAAAATGCACCATATTGTCTTTCTGATTGACTTGCAATCTCTTTCCAAAATAAATCTATTTTTTCGTATTCTAAACCTTCACTGTGCAATGTTACTTTTGTGAACAATTCGTATGCACGTTCTAATGACGCAGCAAAACTCATCACACTCTCAGAATAACAACCTTTTAGAAATGCATTTACCCCCGAGGAATATAAAACGTCAAAGAGATGATGTGCTATTCTTGATATAACCTTGTGACCAATCGGGCAAATACTAACTGCTACTAAGTCAGAATTTACTTCGCCAACACAATATTGGTAGTTTTGAGGGTCAATATCTAAGCACTGGGAGCATGGAACATAGTGTTTCATTGAAAAAAAATTAAATAGTCATTAAGTAGAAGGTAGAATTAATCTTTGAATGAGAAGATTTCAATTAAACGAAAATACGATAAAAAAATGTCAATTCTAATTAGCTTTTTTCGAAGTTATAAATAAATTAAGAATTAGTTTTTACTAAAAATACATTTCTTTTTTCTACATATATTTTTGTGACCTTAAATGAGTTTTCTAATCTGCCAATTTTTTGGAAATATAAAAAACCAATTAATTATTGTAAGTACTATGCCATATATTCTAAATATTAAAGCTATTTGAGACGTCATTTTTTTGTGCTTTTTGAATGATTTGAATCAAATGAAAAATTTAATTTAAAGTGATGATTTATTTTAAATGAAAACAGCGATTTAAATGTTTAAACCTAATAAGTAAATAACAACAAAATTTTAAACACATGGAAAACTATTTAAACAAAATGAAAACGCACTATTATTACGGAAAAACTGGGATTTATTTAAAGCTGGGGCCCGATTCTTCAGGTCGAAAAGGAAAAACATTAGTTTACTATCCTCACAATTACTAATTTAATAAACTCCATTGGTTAAAAGCCAGTGGAGTTGATTTTTTTTGTATTAATTCGATTATTATTGCTTGTCAAAATTAATGTGTAAAGCATAGATTAGGAGTCTGTTTAAAAGGCTAAAATGATTTAATTCCAAATGTTTCCAGTATTTATAATTTTATCATTAATGAAATCTCTAATTGATTTGCTTCTCTCTTCAATTTTGGACGAAAATGCTTCTGGATTTGTCCAAGATTCTACCTGTTCTACAGTCTTTATCAATCCAAATTTTTTAAATGAATTTAAATGTTTGGTTGGTAATTCATTGGAATCGGATGAATTAGCGCTCGATGTTGATAAAGAGAGATTTCCGATTCCATTAATAACACTGATGATTTCTTTCCAAAGTACATCAGCGTAATCTTTATTTGTAAGATAATTTTCAATGCCTAAATCTTTCCATTCGATACTTCTGGCAACAATATGGTCTATCGAAAGAGAATCATTTTTATAAACGTTCTTTCTTATTATTTTGTAATCGGCACCATGTGCTATTTCAAATTTGTAAAGTAAATAAGCAGTTTTGTTCCAACCATATGCATTCGTTAACCATTTCTGTTTCTCTACTTCAAACAATCTTTTGGTATTGTCTCCTAAGTGTTTCCAATGATATGAGAAATTTTTTTGTCCTTTATAAAACATTGATAATAAAACGTTACACTTATTTAATTTTGAATCTTTGTTGATTGACTTATATATGCTTTGGAATTTACTTCTGTATGCTTTAGCATTATAATAATAACCGTTCCAATAAATTATTTCATAACAAATTAAGAAATTTTCCCAACGATCAATTAGTTTGTTTTCGATTGGATTTCCCCATCTAAAAGCTCGAAGTAAGAAGATTATACTTCGGTTTTTATCTAATAGTAAAACATCACCTATTAGATGATTCTCTTGATCAGCATTTGGTATTTTATTGACAAGTATATCCATTGAAATTTCAAATTCTACTGCTAAATTTATAGCATAGTTCAAAATCTCATTATTGTTCTCTTTTTTAAGTAATTCTTTTCTAACATATTCAAAGGAACCATTATCTCCAGTTATCCATGATGGCGAAGCAAAATCTTTATCTTTATACCCATCATCGATAGATTGTAAGTGATACATTAAAACATGGTCTAATGATAGATTACCACGTAACCATAAATCACTCGCTCTTTCTTCCATTTCAAAAATTCCTGCAAAAGATTTTTGTATTTTTTCAATTTCCTGTTGAGGGTTTTGGGAATTTATATACACATTCTTCATTAATAACGCTTTAACTTTTTCAGTTTCAGAAAGAGGTATTCCTCGAGTATTATGTAATTCAAAAATCTGAGAAGCAACAGCTTTATCATTGTATATAGCTATTGAACAATGTGCTCTGTCAATTACCTTTATATATTGATCAATTTTATCAACATCTAGTTTTGGCAACTTAGGTTCTCCAAGAAAAGAATTAACAAATAAATTGACGGCGTCTAACATTCTTATAAAAGACATTGTCTTTATTTTTGTCTCGCTTAGTAATTCAGTAAGCTTTACACAAATGTTTTCGTCACTAGTTTCGAGAATATTAATAATAGTATTTAAACCTTCTTTGTCATATGAAACCGGAGTTAAATTAATTAGCTTATAATAATCAGAATCTTTCAAATGCTTACATACAATCAGGAATAAATAGACAGTAGTGATACGTTGTTGCCCATCAATAATTTCATAGTCATAAGATCCAGACTTTCCTTCTAAAATATAATGTCCAAGATAATAGTTTTTGTTCTCTGACTTAACAAGATCAGTTTCGGTATAGTATTCTAAAATGTCATTAATAAAAGGGATAAGTTGCTTTTCTCCCCAAGAATATGCTCTTTGATAATCAGGGATTTTGAAATGATAAGTTTTGATTATCTCACCAAAAGGTTTTTGCTGTTCCAATTTTTTTGTTATTTATTATTAATGATTTCCTCCATTAAGACGATTTGGATCATTATATGGTTTGTTAATTTGTATTTAATTTATTGTTAAAATTAATAAGAAAACTAATTAAATAATTAGTTACTCTGTTATAACTACTTTTAGATTCTTGATATCTGCCAAACTCAAAGGTACAGTACCTTTAAATAAGTCATAATCTGAAACTTTAAGGTTTTGAGTTTGCTTTATCCAACTTAAAAGTTGTCCAGCGCTCACCGGAGAATCAAAAATTAATTGTTCAAGAAGTCCAGTCTTTGAAACATGTAGATAATTAAATCCATCTGAAATTTCCCAAGTTTTTGTTTTTTCACTCTCTTCTTTATCAAATATTTTAAATTTACTTTTTTCTGTAATTTCTCCTCCAATATAAGTGATACAATCATCATACTCGGGTTCCGTATTTATCCCATGATTAACTTTTCTAAATCGAAATTTATATGTAAGATCAATTGGAATATTGATATTAGAATCACCAAAGTCAGGTCTGACCAAAGTATTTTTAATCATTCCAATTTTAGATTGATCTGTAACTATCGAGGTGCCATTATAAAATCCAGAAAACTCATAAATAGGAACTTCCTTAACGAATTTTGATTTTAGGGTTATTTCGACAACTATATTCCCAGAAATATCTTCGTTTGCTATCCCTTTTCTTAACACTTGAAATTTAGAACCACTGACCAAAGAAGCATTTAATCCAGCAAGCCTGCTACTAAATGATCTTTCCTGATTAAAAGTTTTTGTATTTGACACAGATCCTGGTGCCTTGCCTTGAATTGTGCCAGCCATTGTGATTTCTGGTGAAAAAGATAAGGTAGTTGAATTTCCAGAAGTTATTTTGCCAAGATCAATAATTTGCGTTTCAGTTACTATTTTATTCCAATTTACAAATTCGACTTTGTCAATTAAGTTTTGAGGTATGTCCATAGTAAATAATATCTGTTCAATTCTGTTTGCCTTTTCATCATCAGTTTTAAGAACATTCAGAACTATTTGTTTTTTCCAGAGTTTGCTACCTTTAATATTTCCTGAAACAGATTCTTTTATTGGTAGGGCTATAGAAGACATCAATTCTTTTGCAGTTGTGCTTTTTGAACTTAAAGCTTCGATTAATGCTGCTTGACCTTTGTCTGAAAGATCAGTAATTGTTTTATTAGATAATGTTGAGGGATCTAGTACAAAGGCACTTATCTGTAGTAATGAGCCGGCATCCTCTTTTGTTGTAATATTAATAGTGGTATCTTTAATTGATTTTTGATATTTTAATATTTTTGGAGCTTTACAAGATGATAGAAATAGTATTGCACTGAATATTAGTATTGATTTTTTCATACTAAACAAGATTAAAATTACCTTTCAAATTTAAATTTGAAATATTAACTATTTTGAATTCGCTTGTATTTCCTGTCACACAACTTTGCTTCCTGATGGTTGTAGGATTTATAACTCCAGGGTATTGTGTTTTTGGCAACTTTATAATATTTGGATTAAAACATTGAAGATTTTGAATTTCTTGAATAGATTCAGCAATTATATAACAAATCCAATCTCTCTTACTTATGTCTGAAGACAGTACCAAAGCATATTTCATAAATTTTTATTTTTTATTTTTTACTAAATAAAATTAAATAATTGAATTAAAATATTATTAAGTATAACTACGTGTTTTCTGAGATGAAATGTTTTTCTACTATGATCAAGATATATATGTGTAATCAATCATAATATGTAATTTTAGGGTATACTTATATGTTGCTCGATTTAAGCGTAATACTTCTCAATAAAATATAGTAAAGCATATGTGCAAAATACATGACTCTAAATTTACACAAAACGATTGGATATTAGAAAAAATGTGGTACTACAAAACTGTAGTACTTTTATCTTTTGAAAGAAAAAAAGAATTAGAATAACTTGTTACATTTTTCCTTTGGATTAAAAAATTTTGTATATTTTAATGTCTGATACTTTTTCCAAATGAAATAATTTAATTCATTAATTGAATTATCAAAAATAATTTTGAGATTAGTTTTCTTTATCTCAAATACAGAATAAAAGAAAGCCGAAGTATTACCTCCGGCTTTAAAAATTACAATCGGAAGAACATTGATATCTTTTTCCAAATACTTGGTTTAGGAATTTCTTGAATAAGTGGTTCTTTTTTTACCACCATATTTTGTCCTTCAAAATAATCCATCTTACGATCCATGTCATTTTCTCTCCCTACACGAATTTCCTTTTCTGTCCAAAGACTGGCAAACTCAATTTTATTGTTCTTTATCCAGTAGTGGGACTGGCACTCAAAGTTCCAATTGCCTATGGATGGATGGAGCGAAACAGATTTACCATTAAAGCTCAATTTCCAATCTGTTGGGGAAAAAGGGGTTACTACCTCGTTACCACATCCACATATGCATTTATGTATTGCTGTGCAGTATTCGATTGATATGTACAAGATGCCTTCTTCAACCTTCTCAGGAATAAACTCAATAAATCTATATTGTAGTAGCATCTTCATTAAAAATTTTAGATACTCCAATAGAATAAGAGCTGTGATGTTCGTTTTCTAAATCAACATAAATTCCAGATATTTTTTTCCATTTCAGAATAGCAAAAATGGCGTTCAGTGCATTCAATTCAGCAATCTGAATGTTGGTGGCATATTCATTATTGTCGGAGTCTTCTGGGAAAATACGATGAGATAGGTGGTCATTTTTCACACCTGTAGCGGATGTAACCCTTACTGCGCCAGTAAGCTTTTGATCAACAACATTAACCCCTAATCCGACATCGGAAAAAGATATGCCTATACTTACCAAATAATCAGTTATTAACTTCCTTGAAGAATTCTTGTCCACACATATAAATACATAATCCATTTGATTCAACTTTTGTAAGTTATCTTTCTTTAGATAGTAATCATGAACAAAGATGTGCCTGTGCATGTTTGAGTAGATTTTCTTGTAATAGTCTACTTTTCTTAGATTTTCACTCAGATCATTCAAGGACGCTGCACCAGGTGAGCGGAAAGCATTGTGTTGATCGAAACTATCCCCATCGTAAAGGTGAATCTCCTTTACTGGATTTTTAGCCACTATATCTAAAATATAAGCTCCTGTACCACCCAATCCGATAATTGCTATTTTTTGATTTTCTAACTTAGCATTAATTACTTCAATGTTTGCTCTACTCGAATTGGTGTCAATGTACTGAAACACCGTTTCATTTCTACTGTCCATTATAACTTTAAAAGTCTTTTCCGTTACAGAGGAATCAAGGTATTTTGCAGGTGCGGAAATAATATCTGCATATCTCTTGATTTTTTCATAATAGTTCTGATATCCTGTAGCAGGTTTATTTGAAAAAGATCTATTTACCGTAATAAGATTGTTTAATGTTGAAGTAGTGTTATTATGTTGAATTGCTGTTATGTTTGTTCCATCAATTTCACATGGATTATCACCAATAAAATATATCACATGGTTGTCAGGTATACCTGTTCGGTCGTTACTACTTAATGTAAGTGTACTTACGAATGTTCCATATTGGATTTTTCTATTTTGATCAATAAAAGGTACATGGTGGATAAGTAAATATCCACCACTAACCTCGATCTCGTAACCTTCGTCTCTTAGACGTTTAAGGTCGGGACTATGATTTATCAGTTGCTGTGACATCGAAGATCATTTTATTTTTTACACGAACACTTGAACCTTTAACCATAGTTCCTTCTGGCTTAGGTTCCCAACCTCTACTATACGTAACCGTATATCCTTTGTTTGGATTATTGTCATATGATCCGAAAGCTAACACAACTAGCTGTTCAAAAGAAATATTTACTTCTTTCCATATATGAGGACGAGCGTTGACAATTATTGTCACTTCCGTTTGTCTAGTTTTAGAGAAAAATTTCTCTTTACCCGGGCGTGCTAAATCAACGATTTCTTCATCTAATATTTGATCGTCTTGCCAATCTTGTTTGATATCAAGAAAAATATCATCTTCGGCAGGAATATTACCTAATTCTCTGATTTGGATACCTCTGATGTATTGTTTATACCAAGTAAAAGGTTTATTATTAATAAAGAACTCAAGCTTTTTCTTTACAAAGAAATACTCCGTTTCAGGTCGAGCTAAATTAACTTGTTTCTCATTTTCAATAAGCTCATCCTTATAAGGTTTGCTAATTGACAGAAACAATTCAGTATCCAGAGGTATTCCAGCAAGTTGCTTTAATTCTGTTCCTGTTTTGTATTGTTCAAAGGTTTCATATTCTTTACCTTCTATTGTAAACTTTAAGGGTACTTTTGAATTAGGGGAATATAATTCCCCTTGATTATTATTTGAATTCATATTCTAATAATTTTAATATTAATTTATTATAAATTGCTTACAGCCTATCATTTCAGCAGTAAATAAGGCGTGCCTTATGTTGATTTTAATTTTTCTGCAATTGATTTATATTATTAATACCAGGCCCCTAATAACTGAAATTATAGCGGTCAAAGGGTTAAAATCACTAAAAGCTTTGTTTATTTCAAATAAAGGAGGTAGTTTTGAATTGCAAATAATATTACTACCAAGAGCCTTGCAAGGGCTTTTGTTTCCTTTTGAAAAATTAAGCCAGGTAATTTTTGCCTGGTTTTTTATTTTATAAATAACTTGTTCTCATTAATGTTTAGTGTCTTTAATAGATTTTGGATCATTTCCAGGTTTAACTGTGTCACTATCCCTAATAGGTCCACCGTTTTGGCGATGTATTCTTACTTCGCCACCACCATTATTTGATGAAAACTGTTTTGCAAGTTGTTCCGCTTGCTTTTGAGTGCTGACAACAGCTGAAGCCTTTTTGCCACCTTCTTTTTGGACATTCCAACCTTCCTGTCCTTTTTTCTGAGTTACATGATAATTTGACATAATTAATTTGTTTAAATTATAAATTCTTTATTGCAAATATATAAAAATCTAAATATATCAAGCAAGTATTTTTTATAAATTTAGATTTTAATTAAAATCATGCTTGATATATTAAGCAATAGTTGTATATTTGTACAAAAAAAAACCATGAGTTCACTTGGAGCAACTTTGAAAGATGCCCGCAAAAATGTAGGGCTTACATTAAGACAAGTAGAAGAAATGACAGATATTTCTAATGCTTATCTTAGTCAGTTAGAAAATGAAAAAATTAAAAATCCATCTGTCAATATCTTGTCAAAGCTATCATCTTTATATAAAGTGTCTTTAAAAACACTTCTTTCAAATGCTAAAATGATAGATAAGAATGAGGCTCAACAGGAAGAAATTAATTTAAGTTTTGCCCAAAAAATAGCTTTTCGAGCGGAAGATTTATCAGAAGATGAAAGAAATGATGTTTTGAAATATTTGGAATTTATTAAGTCACGAAAAAGAGAATTATGATAGATGATTTTACTCGAAAGGAAATTGAAAAGATATCGCGTAATATTTTAAAAGAAAGCAAATCGTTTGATGTTTTCCCGACACCGGTAGATAAGATTTTATCGTATTCGAATTTTGCAGTTGATAATAAAATAGATTTGCAAAATATTGATGATTCTTTTTTTGATTCATTTAAAGAAAAATTAGTGGATCCTTCAAAAAAGGCTCTATTACATGCTTTGTCAAAAATAAAAGGCTTTTTTTATCGAGAAGAAAAAATCATATATATAGACGCAAATCTAGATCAAAATCTTGGGAAAAAGAATTTTGTCAAGTTACATGAAATTGGACATGGAGTCTTATCATGGCAAGATGAAATTATCTTGGCGTTAGATAATGACGAGACTTTAAGTGAGGAATATGATGAGCAATTTGAGGCGGAAGCTAATTATTTTGCTTCTATAACATTATTTCAGCATGATCGGTTTTTAGAAGAGTGTGAGAAGTTAAATTTGGGATTAGGAGCAGTGATGTCTTTAAGAAAGAAATTTGGGGCATCAGTACATTCTGCTTTTAGGAATTATGTATTACAGTCTAAAAACAGATGTGCTTTACTTGTTTTAAATCATCCTGTAAATGCAAATGGATTTACTAATGTTTTGACTACTAGGGATTTGTTTTATTCTAAATTTTTTCTACAAGAGTTTGGCGAGTTAATGCTTCCTAATGAATTCGGTTTTAAGTGGGCATTTGTCCAGGACTTCAAATTTCAAAAGAAATTTCATGAAAAAGGAGCAATTTCGTTAGATACAAAGGATGGGGAAAAGTTAGAAGCCAGTTATCATTTTTTTAATAATACATACAATAGTTTTGTATTTATTTTCCCAAAAGGCGAGAAAAACAGGGCAAAAACTAAGGTAGTCTTTCAGTGAGGTTTTTAATAAAGTGATTAAACTCACATATGTAAATTTGATTTTTCGGAAAAATCAAAAGATCAAAACTTGGAAATAATATTCGAATAATTGAAAAGAAAATTTAAGGCGTTATTAATTTAAAACTACGATTTATTAAAATGGGAAAGCACTATTGTCATAAATGTTCTCTGAAACTTGGTTATCTGAATTCAAATGGAGTAGATAAATTAAATTTAACAGGAAGTACTTATCTCCTTGAAAAATATATTAAGCATACGCTTCCTCCAACGAAATCAGGTTTAATATCAATCTTCTCTGATCCAACTTATGAAAACTATAAAAATAGCACTGTGAATGCCCTTGCATCCGGAAGTACCGTAGTTAACAATAGTCAAATAGACGTTGTCTGGTTTTCAAATCAGGCAAATGGAATATCATTTATTAATGGAGTGCCGCAGAACAATACAGATGTTGTAAAAACTGTTTTGCATCATGATGCAACAAAAATCCATAGTTTTCCCGTAGATTCCGCTGACTTGATTACAAAAAATTGTGATGACTGTGGGATCAATATCTTAACTGGTACTACAAAATAAAAATTAATATTAGAGATGACATTTAAGTACTGAACTTTATTGTCATTGAGAAAAATTTTAATGATCTAGTATTGTAATAAATTATATTGTTAGATTCTAGGTAAATATTAGTGGACTAACAACTTTTTTATTTTTTGAACTGTTCCACTACTTTTATCGGTCAACTTCATTATTTTTCTTACTGAATAATCCTGTCGTAGAAGTTTTACAATATCTTTGTGTTCTGTCAAAAGTGTTTGTGTGTCTTTTTTAAAACCATCTTTGCGGCCTACTTTTCCGCCATTTTTTCTAAAATTATCATAACCAGATTTGATTCGTTGTCTTATCTGCTCTTTTTCTAAGGAACTAACCGAAGTTAGAATCTGAATTAAAAATTGAGACATTGGATTTATCTCGCCTTTATCATTAAAAGTTTCTATATTGTGATTTTTAATGTAAAGCGAAATACAATTTTCATTTAATATCTGTATTGTTTTAAGGACCTCAATTGTATTTCTTCCTAATCTACTAATCTCCCAACAAAGAACTTTATCAATTTTGTTAGTTTTGATATAGTTTATCATTTTTAAAAGTTGTGGTCTTTCTTCATTTGTTTTTCCTCCTGAAATCTTTTCTTCAAAAATATTGACAACCTCATAATTCATATTTTTGGCAAACTCTAATAATTCTTCGGTTTGTCTTTTGTAATCTTGAATATTGGTGGAAACTCGAGAGAAGATAATTATTTTCAAATCGTATCGTTTTAATATTTTATATTACAAAGATACGTATAGTGTGTCATATGTATGTGTTTTTAAATATTAAAATGATACACTTTTGTGTTTGATACAAAATCAATTAATTTTTAGAGGCTTTGGGATTATGAATGTTACCCATAATTCAAAAATATTTCAATCTTGACATCAATATAAATTTAAAGGAATGTCCATTTTTTGAAAATTCAAATCAAATTTCTTATTAATTATAAACTTAATTGTTGATGATTTCGTCAATATTATTTAGTCTTGTTACATATTTTTTATGAGGCAGTTTTGATATTGCTATAACCAGCGGACATTGATTAAACTCTATACAGTTTGTTACATAACATTCATCATCGATATCCCAATGTTGCTTATTTCTATCAAATAAATGTAAGAAATATTGTCGTCCTAATCCGCCAATTGTGAAATCATTTTTTGAAATGTATATTTTTACAATTATAGTTTTAGCTATTAAGGGAAATTTAATTGGATCATATTCCCACGCCTTAAGAAACCAACTTTTGCTAAATAAAATACAAACTCTATTCTTCTTGTCATAGTAATACTTAAAATTTAAATTTATTCTTACGGGACACTCTACCATTGTGCTTTCGCAATAACATTTTTTTAAATATTTTGACATCTCATTTTTTTTTATCATTTGTCCGTCGGTTAACCCTAATTCAAATCCAATAATCTCCTTTTTGTCCAAATAATCTAATTCTTTTTGGATATTAATTCTTGCCATATTTATAAGTTTAATAATTATATCCTAATCAAGTTTTAAAGTTGTTTGTTTTTATAAAAAAAATAGAATTATCTTCATTTTATTATTTTTGAAAAAAGATATTTGATTATATAAATAATTGTTTAGAGATTAATTATTTACTAAAAATTTTAAATTGAAAAAGAATGAGACATATAACTGCTGAATATATATGATGAAATAAGAATAGCTAAATAAAATATGATTTAAGTTAGAATGTTCAAGATAAAAATTAATCGAACCTTCAATTTAAATAAATTAAAAATTGAATTAGTATTATTGAAAAACTGCTTGATAGGATAAATGAGAAAAGATATTAGACTCCCGGTATTTGAAAAAGAGTTCATATGGAATGTCAAAAATGAGATTGAAGTTATTGCTGACGAACCAAATTTGAAATGGATTGATTCAAATTGGAGACCATATTCAATATTAAGTAAAGATAGTTTTAGTTATGATCCTGTTGCTGAAAATGAATTATTTAGGCTGCTTAAATATAATACTTGTGCATATTGTAGAGAAAAAATGACAAAACTTCAAGAGCCTGTGAGCGGGCCTGCGGACGTTTACGTATGCAAAACTTGTTTTTATTGGGGAGGAAGGGGGACAAGACCAGGTGGCCCTACTTATACAAGAGGAAATCTAGGAAGAATGAGTTTTATTAATAATCCAGAAGATGCTAAGTTAGAATTGATTATAAATCACATAAATTCTTATTCCGAAAAATTATATGATTTAACACCACAACAAGCAGAAAAAATAATGCCAATAGTCTTAAGTGATTATTTAAATTGTGAAGTTATTGCTTTTGGAGGAACAAAGGATAAAGGAATAGATGCACTTGCAATTAGGGGGGCAGATGAAAAAATACTGGTACAAATTAAATGGAGAGAGGATCAAAAAAAATCTGAAGCAGTATCTACTATTCGAGAAGTTGGAGGTACTCTTTTAGCTCGAGGTATTCCAAAAGGATTAATTATTTCTACACGAAAAAAATTCTCAAAGGATGCTATACTAGAGTCAAAATTAATAGGAGAAAGAGAAATTGTGAACATTGGAAAGATTAATATTGAGTTAAATGATTTTAATGATTTGTTAGATATGTTTGAAGTCTCATCACGTCTAAGGACCGAAAATTTAGATCCAGAAGAAATTATACCTTACTATAATAGCGGATGGGAATTATTTGGAATTTCTTAGTTTTAGCAAAACAATTTCATATATATATCATTCAATGCTATAAAAAAATTGACTGAAGTAAAAACAATCAATTAAATCTAATTTAGTGTTTTTACTTCAGTCAATTTTTTATGCGTATTAGTTTATTTTAAATTTTACGACTGGTCCATAGCCAACTCCATATTTATTCTTTGCAAAACTACGTATGTAAAAATAGTTTCCTAATGGATATAAATTATTAATTCTCGCTTCAAAGTAATCAGCTTTAAGAACTTCGGTTTTAACATACTTTTCAGTATTGTCAGTTTCTAAAGTCGGCACTAAAGTAATATTAGACCAGCAAAAACCATATTCTGTTATAGGGCCTCCCGAGTCACTTAGAACTCTAGCATCAAGTTCAGCCATAGACTGAGATAGTGATCTTACACCACCGGTGGTGATACTCGGAACTGTCGCTTCTTTTGTTGTAAAAGAAACGATTTCACCTAAATATATACCGAAAATAGTTTCTACGAAGCTTCGCACGTAGTATTTAGTATTAGGCATTAACTTAGAAATATTAACTGTGTATTTCTTAGTGATATAATTTTCATCAATAAGTACGGTTTTATTAATATCTACCGAAGAGGGATTTGAACTCGTAGATATGTATATACCGGCAGAAATAATCATTATTTTATCGAGATTTTCATACACAGTATTAATCGAAGCAGAGGTTGGAGTAATAGAAGTAATGCTTCCTGTATTAACTTTTGGTTCGGCTAATACTGTCTTTGCAGTAGTAAAACTTGTTTCACTTGAATATGTAATACCTAACTTTGATTGGGCATAAGCTCTAACGTAATACTTTGTATTTGCAGATAAATCTTTTAAGTTGCAATTAAAATTTCCAATGGTAACAGTAGTATTGACTTTAAAACCACTGACAGTTGGAGATGGCGAAGTACTTATACAAACACCTAATTCACTTAATCCATTATCGCCAATTGAAACTAAATTTCCAGAAACGGTTGCGGTAGTTTCAGTGATCTTTGATACTTCTAAGCTTTTAATTTCAAGAGATGTCTGGTTTTCTTCGATTGGATCTTGGGAATTTGAGTCCTCATTTGCACATCCGGTTGCAAGAATAATCGAGCATAAGAAAGTGAAGAACAATACTTTTTGTGTAAATTTCTGCATAATTAGTTTTTTTAGTTCCGAGCAAACGTACAAAAAAAAACAAAATAACATACGATAGTATGTTAAAATGTTTTGGCATTATGCAGAAATTGTCCAAGTATGGACAAGCAAGATGATTTAAAAAAATTAGGTGAAAGAATTAAGCAATTAAGGCTTGAACGTGGCTTGTCACAAGCAAAACTAGGATTGCTCATTATGAAAGATCAGCAGTCAATTTTTAAGGTCGAAGCCGGACAATTCAACCCATCTTATATTTATTTATTGGAATTAGCAAAAGGGTTAGGTATTACAATTGGTGAACTACTGGATTTTAAACAAAATGATAGTTTGAATTAAGTAATAAAGGTTTATATACTTCAGTTTATGAAGTAGTATTTATGTAAAGTGATGGAATTTTTATAAGATATATGTTATGGTATTGTGCTTTTAAGTTATAACTTGCTTCATGTTACATTTATGCGCAATTGGTATTTTTGTTCATTTTGAATCTAATTTAAAATATCATTTAATATCAAATTTCTCCTAACTCGGCGGTAGTCGTCACCGTGATGATACATGTAATTTTCACGATTTTCTTTGTCCCAGATTTTGATTAATGGAGATATTTTAAATGCACCACCACTACACCGATGCATGATGAAGTTAAAGTCTTGGTAAGATACTTGTTGCCAATCTCCCCTTAATATATTGTCTATATTTACATTAAAAATTTTGTAATCTATTTTTATAATTTCATCAGTAGCTTCAAATATAAAATCAGGTTTAATAGATTTTATTTTTCTTTTTATCTTGGTTAGTTCGCTTTTAAATTTTTTTGTAAAGTGTGAGTTTTCTTCGTACGTATAAAGTGAAAACAAGTAATATTCATTTAGGATTTTATATTCGTCAATTAAAAGTTGTTTAATTTCTTTCATTTATGTTAGCTTATTTTATACAGTATATATTAAAAAATTAATATTGAAATGAAATCTTAAAGATAATTTAGGGAATAATTTTTTCTAATAGTTTGATGAGTACATAAATTTTGTTTGTGATCTAGCAATTAATAGAAAATATTATCATAATGTAAAATGTACTTTATTCTAGCAGATTTGAAGAAATAAATGCTGGATTTGTGTAATGAATTATTAAATAAAATTTGGTCTAAGTCTATGATGTGAAGTTTCAGTTTTGATTACCTGAAAATTTAAAAAAAGAGTTGCTCTGTAATGAATGTAGATGTAAACGTGTATGTTAATTGATATTTTTTCTTTGTTTTTGAATAATTCTGTGTTTTTACAAGAATATAAGTTACAATAATAATCCATACCGTTTCTTATGTTATACATTTAATTTAAAAATAAATAATACTCTAGGTTTGTATTGCTTATCTACTGAATACTTAAAGATAACATATCTGTAATTTACTAGAGTTGAATTAGTATTTTATTAATTTTTGATAAATATGTCTGGTATTTAAAACTTTAGTTAAAGGTGTTGCTATAATTTTTATATATATAATAAAAATTAAATATTATGAAACAATTAATTATAGTTAATCCGGTAAAAAACTTTTTCACAGAAAAAATTACAGACATATTAACCGCAAAAATAGATTACGTAAATATTGAATTACCAATAAAAAAAGAATCACTAAATAGATATAAAGAAAGTTATAATAGAAGAAGTAGAACAATCAATACATCTAATAAATTAACTAATATTTTAAATTTATTTATAAATATTAATAATACATCTATCAATTATGATGTTCTAAATATTAAGACTTCAAATAAGACTTTATCTATTGATTTCACGGCTATTAAGGCATATTATGAGTATGATAATTATAGTAATATTTACGCACAAATCCCGTTATTTTTCGAAGATGTAAATGTCATAAAAATACCAAAAAAAGTTGAAGTTGCTGTCAAACATATTCCCAACAAGTTATTGCAGGAAATTCATTCAGATACATCGGTTGCAAGGGAATTATGCCTTCTTTTTATTATGCATCTAAACTCAACTTATTTCACAATTATTGACGGTACAAACCCAGATGGTTGGAAAGCACTTAGCGCAAAATATCTACGTGATTTTTTTACCTTAAATTCTGGTCTTTATTTAAAAATTATAGATGCTTTAGAATATAAAATAAAGACTGGGTCTATTCTGGAATGTGATGGAATATATATCGTTGGTGAGAAGAGTTATAAATATAGGTTAGGAGAAGCTTACATTGGTAAAGGATTTACTTCCTATGAGGTAAAAACTGAAAAAGCAATAGCCCTTTTAAATAATTTCTATATTAATAAAATTAGAGATGCTAATCATAATATTATATGTAAAAATTTAATAAAATTTTATTCAAAAGTTACGTTGCCAACCGAGCAAGAAATTTTAAGAGAAGCAGACAGACTGATAAAAAGTAAATATATAACTAAAAAGGGGAAGAAATTAACCAAGCTTAATAATCAAAGTAAAAATTATTTTAAAAATCCTGAAAATCGCTCTTTTGTAGAGGATGCAGTTTTAATTTTTAAATATTTGACAGATAATGGTTTGATGATTCCGAGAATAGGTGGTGAAGCAAGTGGAGGAAGGGCAGTGGATTCTTTTACACTTATGCCCTCTTGGATTCGCAATCTTGTGAAGGTTAATGGTAAACCGTTTAAAGAATGTGATTTTAATTGTCTTCATCCTAATATTTCTATGACTTTATATGGTGGTAATAAAAGATTTTTAAATCATGCAGATTTAGTGGAAGAGTTAAAGATTCCATTAGAGATAATAAAAATTGAACATCTTTCATTTTTTAATAAAGAGATCTGGCAAATGAAAAAATCGCCTCTCTACGAATACTATAATAATTATGAGCCGATAATGTTGAAGAGAATCATTAAAGAAAAATGTAACAATAAAAATAAACACAAAATAACATCCAGAAGATTATTTGCAACGGAAGTTAATATAATGACTGATGTAATTAAGCAACTAAATTTAAATAATATTTATGTGGGATATGTTTATGATGCTCTTTTTTTTGATCAAAAACATGGAGAATATATAAAAGAAATTATGGATGAAGTTGTGCAAAAACATGGAATTTATACAGTTGCCAAATTATCTGCATAGTCTTCTAATTATTAATTGGTACGGAGGCTTATGGTGCATCCCTATCTTTTTCAATTGATCTATTACAAGAAATAAATTTTATTAATAATAAGCTATGGTCAGTGAAGTATTTTATAAAAAATTGGAAAAGGTAATTGAGAGTTCGGATGCGAAAATCATGCTTTACATGTTTATTAATCTGAAATAAAATAGTATTTTAAAACTTTTAATGAAATATAATATATATAAAAAAGAGCTGATTAGCTCTTTTTTATACCTGCACTATAGGTTTTATCTTTAGAGATTTAGAGTCTGGAATGGTCTGTAGCCCTTTTGTGTTTTTTATTTCTGTCTATGGCGCTTATTATTTTATAATTGACATAATTACTGGTTTCCAAACCTCTTAGCTGCGGAAAAACAAACCACATCCAAGAAAACATCAATGGTACATTATCAATTTCTGTAAAATGAACATTTAAATCCTTTCTTAAGTTTTCTGACAACCATTTTGCATCACAACTTTTAACTTTCTTAATTGCATTTTTAAGACTTCTAAGACGATTTTTTGAATATTCTAAATTTTCTTGTTTTTGTTCTACTAACATATTTTTAATTAATTAATATAGAGATACTTTGTTGTACTCTATTTGTTCCGTAAAGGAATGTTTATAATTACTTTTTACACTGGTATTTAATCAGTAACCATTAGAATGGAATAATGCTGTAGTTTGTTTGGTGATACAAATCTACAATAATGTAATTTGTTTTACAAATTGAAAATTTCACAATATCTGTGTTTATCTAATATTTTGTATATGTTGTTTTGAATTATTTCCTGTTTTTTAACTAAATTACTGATTATTGCTTAGTATTATAAGTTTTTTTCTTTCTCAATATTTTGTATATGATTGTAAAGAGGAGTATAGTATTAGTATACAACAGAATTTCATAAAAATTCATTTAAAAAAAAATAATTTTTAGCGATTTATAAGAATGTAGAAACATAGGACTATTCAAGATTTTAATCGTTTAAACCTCCTTTTCTTTATTGTAATGGTTTGTGGGAATTTATTTTTTTTTATATTATTTTTTGATTTAAAAAAACCAAATGAAGTTTTAAAGCGTAAATGAATTCATAACTTAAAATATAAATTATGAAAACTAGAAATTTTTTAGCCGTAGCAATCTTAACACTTGGATTTGCATTTACATCTTTTGCACAAAAAACAGTAATGGTAGGGGGAGCAGCAATGTATCCTAACAAAAATATTGTCGAAAATGCCGTAAACTCAAAAGACCATACAACTTTAGTTGCTGCTGTAAAAGCCGCGGGTTTAGTTGAAACATTACAAAGTAAAGGGCCATTCACTGTTTTTGCTCCCACGAACGAAGCTTTTGAAAAGCTACCAAAAGGTACAGTTGAAACGTTATTGAAACCAGAAAATATCAAAATGTTGCAAACAATCTTAACCTACCATGTTGTAGCTGGGAAAATGAATGCATCTGATATTGCAAAAGCAATTAAAATGGGTAAAGGAAAGGCAGTGCTTAAAACAGTAAGCGGTGGAACCTTAACAGCTTGGATGGATGGCAAAGATTTATACATCAGTGACGAGAGTGGGAATAAAGCCAAAGTTACAATCGCTGATGTTAATCAATCAAATGGTGTTATTCATGTCGTGGATACCGTTTTACTGCCAAAAAAATAATTAAAATCCCTATAAATTTCTTAAATGCCTTATTTTTATAAGGCATTTTTTTATTATAATTCAATAAGGTTAAATTATTTTGTAGGGGTATAAACTTTTATTCTATTTTTGTATAAAAGGATAAATTAATAGAATGAAATTAGGTATATATTGTAGGATTAGTAGAATTAAAGATGGAAATGATTTAAGCATTAAGGACCAACAGCAAAAAGGAATTGAAAAAGCCAAGGAACTTAAATTACCATATGATATATATATTGATGAAGGTTTAAGTGGAGCTTCAGAAAAGATAGAAGATCGGCCGGAATTTGAAAGATTTATTGGAGACGTCACCAATGGAATGTTGACGCACGTTTTTGCTTATGATCAATCAAGATTCGAACGGAATCCTCAAATAAGATTTGTAATTAACGACTTATTCAAAAAGCATAAGATTATCTATATTACTCAATTGGATGGGATCGTTGATTTGCATGATCCTCAACAAGAATTCTTCGGAGATTTATTATCAGTCATCAATAAATATCATGTGACAACTACTAAATTAAAAGTAAAGTCAGCTTTAAAAGTCAGAGTAAAAGAAGGAAAGTCAAGAGGTTTAAGGCCCTATGGCTATACCGCAGATTCTAGTGGACTATTAATAATTAAAGAAGATGAAGCAGAAATAGTCAAAAGGATTTATGCTTTAACAATTGAAGGGCATGGAGCTAGAGCAATTTCAACAATATTTAATGATGAAAAAATACCAACAAGAATGAATTTGGTCGAAAAAGGAACAATGAAAATGACCAATAAATATACCGGTATAACTATATATAAGGATAAAAAACAAATACTTTGGTCACCTAATACGATTGTTGGCATAATTAAAAATACCCTATATAAAGGGGAAAGAAATTATTCTGGGGAGGTTTATGATGCTATGCCTCTGTTCACAAAAGAATATTGGGAGAAGGCTAATGATTCACTGAGTAAAAAGAAGAGTTATATTTCAAACTCACCAGTCCATCAGTTTTTGCTGAAAGGTTTAATGCGTTGTGGAAAATGTGGCAGAAACTATTATGGAATAAGAAAATTGAATAAACATGATAATCACTATGTTTGTTCGTCGACTCGTTTAACGGGTGGTAAATGTGGTAATCGTCGCGTTAACATAGATAAAATAGAAACGATACTTTGGGATAATTTATTTGCATCTGGTTTAATCGTCGAAAGACTTTCAAAAGACTTTTTTGATAATAATACTCAGACTAAAAATGAAATATTAAAAAGAGAAATAAAAGAAATTTCAAATCAAAACACTACACTTTCAACAGAAAAAGAAAAGGCAATTAATCTGGTGATAAAGGGCCTTATCCAGGAGTCTGATATTCAAAAAATTCTCTTTAATTTAGATAAATCAATTTCTGATAATACGATCAAAATAAACGAATTATCAAATAAAATTAGCTTAAATGAAAACTCTGTTTCTGTTATGGCGTATATCAAAAAAGAATTTAATGCTTTTTTAAATATCAGTTCCTTTGAAGCAAAAAGGAAAATTGTAAATGATATAATAGAAAATATCTTAGTTAATTTTGATGAAGAGAAAGGAGAATTTTTATTTAAGATTGATTATAAAATTAATATAAATCAAGATGTTTTAAATGTTAATATGAAGGATAAACTAACTTTTGATGCTACAACACCACATGAGCGTATGATGAAAGGAGTTGTAAATAATATTATAAATGGTCCCCACACATCTAAATCTAACCTTTGATAAATTACCAGCAGGAACTGTTGAAACTTTATTGAAACCAGAGAACAAAAAGATGCTTCAAAATATCTTAACATATCATGTTGCCGCTGGAAAATGGAATGCATCAGATATTGCAAAAGCAATTAAAGCTGGTAAAGGAAAAGCAACTATAAAAGCTGTTAACGGTGGAACTCTTACTGCTTGGATGGATGGAAAAGATTTGTATATAACAGATGAAAACGGAAATAAATCAAAAGTAACAATTGCAGATGTGAACCAATCAAATGGTGTGATTCATGTTGTCGATGCTGTTTTGCTTCCGAAAAAATAATATTTAATCAAATTCCAATCTTTAAAATTCCAAATCCCAATTTAAAAGTTGGAATTTGGAATTTTAAAAATTAGATTTTTTTATTTTTTAGTTGTTAAAGTTGATCCTGCAGAAGCGACTACGACACAAACAACAGCCAAAATTTCATAGAAACTTAAGTTTTCTTCTAGAAAAATAAAAGCACAAATTGAAGCTGCAGCCGGTTCTAAGCTCATCAAAATACTGAAAGTACGAGGAGGAAGTTTTCCTAAAGCTTTCATTTCTAAAGTGAACGGAATTGCACTTGACAATAATGCAAGAGCAACACCCATTCCGAAAAGCCTTGGAGTAAGATTTACAAGTCCATTTTCGAAAATTCCAAAAGGCAAAACCAGAATTGCTGCTAACAACATTCCGGTTGAAACAGCTGTACCTTCATTCATTATTTTTGAAATTTTACCTCCAAAAACAATATAAGCTGCCCATAAAGCTCCAGCAATTAAAGCAAAAAGAACACCTAAAGTATCTAAGCGTTCATTTGTCCAGGGAGCAATCAACAGAATGCCGATTCCAGCTAATAAAACCCATAAATAATCAATCAGACGTTTTGATCCAATAATCGCAAGCAATAACGGACCAATAAATTCTAAAGTAACCGCAAGTCCAATTGGGATTCTTTCAATTGCAAAATAAAAAATCAAATTCATAGCACCTAAAGAAAGCCCATACGGAATGACAACTTTCCATTGCGTTTTTGTAATTGCTTTTAAATTTGGCCTATAAACCAATAAAAGAATGATTGCAGAAACACCAATTCTGATAGATGCTGTACCTGCCGCTCCAAGTGTTGGGAATAAAGTTTTAGCAATTGCTGCACCACATTGTACGCTAATAATTGCAAGCAATACAGCCTGAACAGGAGGAAGGTTGATTTTTTTGTTTTTCATGAATCGAAGAGCAGAAAAGCGTAAAAGATTTTCTGCTTAAAAGTATTTGATTAATTACCTAATGCTTTCTTGGTAATATAAGCACGATATCCGATAATTGCCATTTGCCATTTTTTGGCTTTTGAAATATCTAGACCTTGTTTCGTAAAACTAGGTAGAAGCATTTTGTTTAATTTGGCTAGAAATTTATACATAGTAGGTTTGTTTCTTCAAAGATATGAAAAAAGACTTTGCGTTAAAACAAAGTCTTTTAGGGTATAAAAATTGAAAGTTTAAATTTTTAGAATAAGATTTTGATCTCCTTCAGTTTCTTTATTTATGGCATTTTTTGGCGCTTCCATCCAGCCACTTTTGTTGATTACAAACTTAAATAAATGCGTTTTGTTTTTTTCAAACTGAGATATAGGAACAGCTAATTCAAACGTATTTTTGTTTTTTCGAATCATTTGAAAATTTTTATCATCGGGATTCCAATTGTCGAATGAACCTGCAATTGAAACGCTTTTTACTAAGTCGGCATTTAAAGCTTTATCGTGTATATAACTAAAAACTACATTATCATTGACTATTTTATATCCGTAAATTCCGGATTGCTTTTTGTATTCATTTAATAAATCATTTGAAAGACTTACAATGGCTTCGCCTAAAGCATTTCCCGTATTTTCATCGCTTATATTTACAATGATCGAAAGCCCTAATTGTCGTTCAGGATAAACAACAAGCATATTTTGAGTCCCAAAAGCGCCGCCATGTTTCCAGCAGTTTTTTCCATTGTCGTCAACTTCAATATGATCCCAAAAATAGCCGTTCCAGATGGTAGGACTATTTAAGAGATTTCGTTGTGATTCCTGAACAATTTTATCTTTTGTATTTAATTCATAAGCAATGAATTTGGTTAAATCACCTAAAGTAGATTTTAAGCGTCCGGCAGCTCCCCAAAGATTATCTGAAATCTGTGGCATTAAAGTCCCTTTTAGATTATAACCATTTGCAACAATAACATTCGAACTCAAATTTATCCCTGTTGATGTCATTTTAAGTTTTGAAAGAATATGTTCATTTAAAAGTGTTTCGTAATTTTTATGGTAAACATTTTCTAAAATATGAGCTGTAAGGTTTAAACTTCCGTTGCTGTATTTGAATTTTGTTCCAGGTAAAGTATCCAATTGAATTGTTTTTAAATCTTCAAAGAATTTTTCCCGACTATAGGATTCGTCTAATTTTTTGAAAGCCAAATAACTGCTGTCGTTTCGATTTTTGCGTAATTCTGAAGTATCAGGAAGATCTTTGTTGAAACCAGTTCTAAAAGAAACTAAATCTTTAATGGTAATTGGTGTTCCATGATATTCCAAATTAGGATAAGAACCCGTAATGTATTTTCGGATATCATCGTCTGGATTAAGTTTTCCTTCTAAAACTGCTTGAGCGGCAAGCAAACCTGTAAACAATTTAGTTATTGATGCAACTTCAAAAACAGTATTGTTATTAGCAATATTCTCTTTTCCTTTATCAATTTCACCATAATGACGAGTGTAGGTTTCACCATTTTTTACAACTCCAATAGAAATAGAATTTGCTTTTGATTTTTGCATTAAAATTGAAGCCGCTTTGTCCATTGCTATGAAGATGCTCTTTTCAGCGTTTTTTTGTTGCGCTAAAATTGATAGCGAAAAGTGTAAAAACAGGACTAAATAATATTTTTTCATTTTACGGTTTTAAAATTAAATATTAATAGAAAAACCAGTGTTTTTGCACTGGTTTTTACATTGTTATTTGAAAATATTAAGCTTTCTTATCTGCTTTCTCTGCCGCTCTTCTGTCTCTTTCTTGCATCTTCATATCTTTAGCATGCTGTTTCATTTGTTTTGCATGTTCCTTCATATCTTTTTCATGCTGTTTCATGTCAAGTTCATATCGTCTCATGTCTAACTCATATTGCTTCATGTTATTTTCGTAATCTGAGTCATTGCCAAATTTCATTTTCATGTCGATATTGAATTTATCCATGTTCATATTGAATTTCTGCATGGCAATTTCATATTGTTCCATTTGTTTTTCAAAAATGACTTCACGTTTAGACATGATTTCTTCTACTGCGTCACCATATGCAGACATAGCATCGATGTTAGGTTGAAATTTTTCCATTTTTTTCTCAAATTCGGCTATTTCTTTTTCAAACTGAGCCATTGCAACTTTATCTTTTGGATCTCTTGGCGCTCTAGGAGGTTTAGGCATTTTTGACATATCAATAGCTGGAGCTGGAGGAAGTGCTCCTGCAGGGAATACTGGTGGTGTAGGAGGAACTGGCGCAACCATACCCGGAGCACTTGGTGGAGCAGGCGCATCTGGAGCTTCTGGAGCATCATCTGAATTTTTAAAATCGGTAATAACTACATTCTGAGTTTTAACCATTGTTGGCGCTTCAGGGCTTTCTTCAGTAGTTAAAGTGACGTTTTTAGCACCATTATCATTAGTGTCTAACACAATACTGCAATCTTTTATTGCTTTTGTGCTGTTTACTTGTATAATTTGTTTTTTGCCGTTTTCTTTAACAATCTGAATTTTGATACTTGTAATTTCGTTGTTGCTGTTTCTTTTTAAATCTGAAATTACTACATCAATATTGTGTTCTGATTTTAATTTTGCTGTTAAGTCTTTTAATTCCTGATCTGTAGTCGATTTAGTAATTTTAAAAACTTGAGTATCCTCGTTTTTTGTTACAGCAGTTTTTTCTGCCAAAGCTTTTTTCTCCTGTGCAATCGTTTTTATTTGGAATAAAAATACAAAAGCTGCGAGGGCCGGAATTACAGCGTAATATTTCCAGTAATTCCATTTTTTTGATTGATTTTTGTTTAACATGACAATTCGTTTTTTGATTAATGATTGATAAAAATGATTGGTGATTGCAACACAAGTTTCATGTGTTGTTATTTTTAAAAGCGTGTATTGATACGCTTTTTTGTCTGATAATTTTTTTGAAGCTTCGTTATCGGCAATAAATTCTAAATTTTGCAAAATTGCTTTTTTGTATAGCCAGATAATTGGATTGAACCAAAAAAGAATACAGAAAATCCTAGAAATTATTACATCAATAGTATGATATTGATCGCTGTGCACTTTTTCATGTTCTAAAATACTTTGCAGTTCTGCTTCGCTGTACAGTGATGAGTTGTAAACGATATAATCGAAATAAGAAAAAGGAGCAATGTTTTCAGTAACATCAACAAACTTGAAATCTTCTTGCTGTTTTATTTTTTTTCCTTTTAAAACCGAATTTAAACTGTAAAAATCAATAGCAAATTTTAGCATAAAAGCAGCAAATCCAATTGCGTAAATAGCTAGTGAAACCAGATTCCAGTTTATTTCAAAAGATTCTTCTTCAACAACTGGCAAATGATTATATGTTGAAACATAATTATGACTAACAGAAGCAGTAGCAGTTTGAACAACAGGTGAATAAATTATAGGAGCTGGATCAACCCAAACTACTTTAGTATAAATCACAAAAGGCAAAACAACTGAAGTGATTAATCCGGCCAATAAAAAATATCGGTTACTGGTAAAAAAAGTCTCTTTACGCAATAAAAAATAATAGGCAAAATAGAATAATGCTATTAAACTGCCAGATTTGATGATAAAGGTGAAAAGTGCTTCCATAACGATTATTTTTCTTCTTTTGGATTTTCAATCATTGCTAAGATTTCTCGTAATTCGTTTGCCGAAATTTTCTCTTCTTTGGCAAAAAACGAAACCATGCTTTTATAAGAGCTGTTGAAATAATTATCAATTGCGGTGCTCATAAAACCTTTTCGGTATTCTTCAATACTCACAATTGGATAATATTGATGCGTATTTCCAAAAGCATTATGGCCGACATATCCTTTTTCTTCAAGATTGCGCACAATAGTCGAAAGCGTGTTATAATGCGGTTGTTCTTCAGTAATTTCAGCCTGAATTTCTTTTACAAAAGCTTTTCTAAGCTTCCATAAAATGTGCATTATTTCTTCTTCTTTGTTGGTTAACTTTTGCATTATTTTGGTTTTGGCTGTTAATTAATGGGTTAGATGTATTTATTTTTTTGTTTCTATAATAACAACACCGTCTTTCGCTTCTTCTCCGTATTTTTTTATGGCATTTTTCCCAGTCAATACTGTTACAGTTTCCATCTTTAACTTATTCATATCATCAATCGTAACTATATTTTTTGTTATAGTTCCATCAACAATTACTAATGGTGGTAAGTTATTAGAAACATTTGTACCATTTCTTAAAATCATAATACTGCTATTTGACTTACCGTCACTATTTGTGCTTACACTGACAGATGTATTAGCGTTAACATTTACATTTACATTATCGCTAGTATTTGTGCTACTACTTGTAGTAACGCTTGTATGAGTATTATCAGTAGTTTTAACATCAGAGTTTATTTTAGAATTTTCAACACTTTTTACTTTAACTTTTCTTTCTTTATTGACAACTTTTATCTGATTTTCTGAATTTTCAGAAGCAAAATCAATTTTTATAGATCCGTCATCTTCTGTTGTAACAATAATTTGGCAATCTTTAATAGCTTTGCTTCCATTAACCATAAAAGTTTGGTTTTGTTCAGAGCCTTTTTTTACTGCAACTCTAATAGCGGTAATTTCGTTGTTTGAGTTTCTTTCAACATCAGAAATAGAAGCTACAACATCATATTTTTTCTTTAAATTTTCCGCAATTTCTTTTAATTCCTGATCTGTAGTTGTTTTGGTAATTTTATAATTGTCTACAGATTTGCTTTCCTTTAGAACTTCTTTTTTGCTGACTTGTCTTTCTTTTGCAATTACTTCGACTTGAAATAACAAAACAAAAGCGGCAAGTGCTGGAATTACAACATAGTATTTCCAAGAATTCCTTTTTCGTGATTGATTCTTGTTTAACATAACAATTCGTTTTTTGATTAATGATTGATAAAAATGATTGGTGATTGCAATACAGCTTTCGTGAGTTGTGATTTTTAAAAGCGTGTATTGATACGCTCTTTTATCTGATAACTTTTTTGCGGCTTCTTTGTCGGCAATAAATTCCAGATTTTGAGCGATTGCTTTTTTGTAAAGCCAGATAACTGGATTAAACCAAAACAGCAGACAAAAAATGCGGGCTACCAAAATATCTGCAGTATGATTTTGATCGCTGTGCACTTTTTCGTGCTCGATGATATTCTCTAATTCTGATGAAGTGTACATTGATGAGTTGTAAACTATATATTCAAAATAGGAGAAAGGAGCAATATTTTCGTTGGTATCAATAAATTTGAAATCAGCTTGTTGTTGAATTTTCTTTCCTTTTAAAACAGATTGTAGACTGTAAAAGTCTAAGGCAAATTTTATTAATAAGATTAAAAAACCGAGGCCATAAACCGCAAGAAGAACATAATTCCAATTAATTTCAAAAGTTTCGTTTGGAATATTGTGAGAAAGAGGCACTTTAATTTGACTTAGATTAAAGTTTGAAACCGGAGCAGGGTTGACTAAAATTGTTTTAGAATAAACCAAAAATGGCAATAAAGCTGAAGTTCCCAGACCTGCCAGTAAAAACCATCTATTGGTATTGAAGAATGTTTCTTTGCGAAGTAAAAAATGATAAACACAATAAAACATTACAACTAAACCTGCTGATTTTGCTATATATATGAAAAGTGCTTCCATAAACGACTATTTTTCTTCTTTCGGATTTTCTATCATAGCCAGGATTTCACGTAATTCTGCTGCCGAAATTTTTTCCTCTTTAGCAAAAAACGAAACCATATTTTTATAAGAACTATTGAAGTAGTTGTCAATAGCGGTTTTCATATACTTTTTACTATACGCTTCCAAAGTTACAGTAGGGTAATATTGATGCGTATTTCCAAAAGCATTGTGCGCCACAAAACCTTTTTCCTCAAGATTGCGGACAATAGTCGAAAGTGTATTGTAATGCGGCTGGTCTTCAGTAATTTCTGCCTGAATCTCTTTTACAAAAGCTTTTTTAAGCTTCCATAAAATCTGCATAATTTCTTCTTCTTTATTTGTTAACTTTTGCATGTCTCCTAATTTTAATTCAAACCTACAACTATTTTTGTAGTTACGCAACTATAAATATAGTTATTTAACTATTTTTTAAGTTTGAATTGCCATTTAGGCGTGCGAAATTATTTCAATTTAAAATTAATAAATTGAATTTAAATGAGTTAAGTAAAAACAAACTTTATGATTTTTTTTTGGTATGTACCAATTTATTAAGCCAAAAACAGCAAAGTAATGCTAGTAAACCCAGTGTTCCCATAATCAACCAATTGATTTGGTAGTTATAATGCGCAATAATTTCCAATCCCGTTTTAGAACTGACAATATGAGCCAGACTGAAACTCATGGTGTAAAACCCCATAT
The DNA here is from genome assembly GCF_000745775.1 of Flavobacterium sp. ASV13. Classification (GTDB taxonomy): domain Bacteria; phylum Bacteroidota; class Bacteroidia; order Flavobacteriales; family Flavobacteriaceae; genus Flavobacterium. Next base: position 88,427 of record NZ_JQJY01000001.1, read on the forward strand.
ATTGGCCTTCCTGACCTTTTGGTGCGCGACTTAATGCTACTGCATTCACAAACGGGAAAGAGAAAATCTCTCCAAATGTGAGTAATACAATACTGATTACAAGAATTCCAACCCAGGAATCAAATAGTAGAATAAAGTAGCCAGCGGCAATAAAAAAGCAACCGTAAGCAATATTTTTAATTTTATTTACTCCTTTTCGCTCTAGAGTACTTACAATGGGCATTTCTAATAGAAATACTAATAAACCATTTATAGATAAAAGCATACCAGTTTGAAATTCGCTAAGTCCAAACTTCTCATTATGATATAAAGGTAAAGTTGAAAATATTTGCAGAAAAACCATAAATGTAACAAAACTGATAAAAAGCAGTAACCAAAAAGGTTTGTCTTTATAGATGGATTTTGGCAAATCTGATAAAACGATATTTTCTTTATTTATTGGTGTTTTCTTTTTTTCCTTAATATAAAATGCGAAAATTGAAATTGCAATCATACAAGTAATACCGTCAACCCAAAATAGGCCTTGATATCCCATTCCTATAATTATTAATCCGCCTAATGCCGGACCAGCAGTGAAACCAAGATTTACTGCTAAGCGTACTAAAGACAATGCACGAACTCTGTTTTCTGGTTTTGCGTATACACTTAGTGATACAAACATGGCAGGACGAAACATATCTGAAATTGCCATTATTATAAACATGGCAAAACATAATCCCCAAAATGTTGTGACAAATTGTAATAAGATAAATAGAATTCCGCTGGTAAAAAGACTGAAAATCATGATTTTGTAAAACCCAATTTTGTCACTCAATTTTCCTCCTAACCAGGAACCTAACATAGAACCTAATCCAAAGGAAACCATAATCCAGCCCACTTCGCCATAAGTAAATTGTAAATCTTCTTTTAAATATTTAGATAAAAAGGGCAAAACCATTGTTCCTGCTCTATTGATAAAAGTAATTAATGCAAGAATCCAAACTTCGTGAGTGAAACCCTTAAAATTATTAATGTAGCGACCTAAGGCAGTTTTAAGCATTGTAGAATTATTCTTATTTGCAACAAAGTTAGGAAACTTTGTCACGTTTTACCGTTGTTGCTTTGTTACTTTTGAACTATTTTTGCGTAAAATTTCTAACTATGAAAAAAGCGATTATTCTTATTGTCTGGATGATTTTTAGTTTTGGCTATAGCCAAAAAAAGTTTAGTTACGGTGAAGTTGCAAATTTCCAGACGACGATCAATTCTGAATATGCTGACGCTAAGACTAGCCCATTGATGGAAGAGGATTTGAAGACTTTTAAATCTTTAGATTTTTATCCGATTAATGGGAAATATTTTGTGATTGCAAAATTTGAAAAGGCAAAAAATGAGAAAGTTTTCGAAATGAAAACTACAGGAACCCGAACTCCAAAATATATAAAATACGGAACGCTATCTTTTACTTTAGAAGGAAAAGCACTGAAATTGAATGTTTACAGAAGTATTGATCTTTCGAAACAAGAACAATATAAGGATCATTTATTTTTGCCTTTTTCAGACTTAACCTGTGGAAAAGAAAGCTATATCGGCGGAAGATATATTGATTTGAAAATTCCGAAAGGAAACACAATTGCAATCGATTTTAACCAGGCTTATAATCCGTATTGTGCTTACAATCATAAATATTCTTGCCCGCTTGTTCCTCTAGAGAACGATTTAAATATAGAAATCAAAGCGGGAGTGAAAACGTTTCATTAATGGAGTTCTTTAACTTTCATACACATCAGTTTACAAATCAATCCAATGTTTTGGAATTGGTAAATCAGTATCCTCATGAATTTGATACTTCAATTCCGTTTTATTCTATTGGGATTCACCCTTGGTACATTTCAGAAGAAAGATTAGAAACAGATTTGAAAATTATTGAAGAAAAACTACAAACAGAAAATTGTTTGGCAATTGGCGAATGCGGATTAGATAAACGAATTGAAAAAGCTTTTGAAATTCAGATTTCAGTTTTTGAAAAACAATTGGCGTTGGCTGAAAAATATAAAAAACCGGTCGTAATTCATTGCGTTGCGGCTTTTCAAGAAGTGATAGAAATCAAAAAGAAATTGAAAATTTCAGTTCCAATGATTATTCACGGATTTTCAAAGAACAGTCAGCTCGCGAATCAGCTAATTGCAGCAGGATTTTATATTTCATTTGGCAAATATTTGCTAAGAAATCCAGAATTAAAAACAGTTTTTCAGAATGTTCCAAATGATAAATTTCTGTTAGAAACGGATACAATTGAAGAAAATATTCAACAGGTTTATGATTTAGCAGCAGAATATAAAGGTTTGAATTTAAAAGAATTACAAAGTATTATTTCAAGTAATTATAAAGATATATTTGAGAAGTAAGTAGAGAAATCTCAAATAAGAAAACAAAAAAATAAACAAAAGATTATATATGGCAGAGTGGACAGAAAGAGCCGAGCTTTTATTTACAAAAGAAGGATTAGAGAATTTGCAGAATGCAAATGTATTAGTAGTTGGATTAGGCGGAGTTGGATCATTTGCAGCTGAATTTTTAGCGAGAGCGGGAGTAGGCAATATGACAATTGTTGATGGCGATGTGGTTGATATTACTAATATTAACAGACAATTACCAGCTTTGCATTCTACCGTAGGTGAACCAAAAATTACAATTGTTGGTGATCGTTTAATGGATATTAATCCAGAATTGAAATTAACTCGTGTAAAAGAATTTTTATCGCCAGAACGTGCTTTTGAAATCGTTTCACCAGAGTTTGATTATGTTTTAGATTGCATCGATAGTATTACTCCAAAATTGAATTTGATTATTGCGGCAAAACGCAAAAGAGTTAAAATCATAAGCAGCATGGGTGCAGGAGGAAAGATGCTGGCATCTAAAGTAAAAGTTGCAGATATTTCGAAAACAATCAACTGTTATTTTTCAAAAACAATCCGTAAGCGATTAAAAGCAGCCAAAATTAATAAATTGAAAGTGGTTTTCTCATCTGAAATTCAGGATGAAAAAAGCTTAAAACTAACTGACGGGAAAAATTTCAAAAAATCTTTCTACGGAACAAACAGCTACATGCCAGGATTATTTGGACTTCATGCAGCCGAAACAGTAATTCGCTATTTGATTGCAAACAAAAAAGAATAAAAAAGATACTAAGATGCTAAGTTTCTAAGGTTCTAAGATTAAAAAAAAAAAACAGAACTTTAAAAGATTAGCCTCTTAAAAAAACCTTAGAACCTTAGTCCCTCAGAACCTTAGCACCTTTAAAAAAAATGATTAAAACAGTAATTTTTGATATGGACGGCGTGATTGTCGACACAGAACCCGTTCATCGTTATGCTTATTACAAACAATTTTCGGAATTAAATATTGAAGTTCCAGAGGAAATGTACACTTCATTTACTGGATTTTCAACGCGAAATACGTTTCAGACGCTGAAAGGACATTTCCCTGTAATTGAACATGAAGTAGAAGATTTGATTCAAAGAAAAAGAAATATTTTTAATGATGCTTTTGATACAAAAGAGGATTTATTTTTATTGGAGGGAGTTGAAGATTTGATTAAAGATTTACATGCTAACGGAATTCAGATTATTTTGGCTTCATCTGCATCAAAAGTTACGATTGAAAGAGTTTTTACAAGATTCAATTTGCATCAATATTTTTCGCATATCGTGAGCGGTGAAGATTTTCCGCAGTCAAAACCAAATCCAGCGATTTTTATTCATGCAGCTTCGTTGTCAATTGCACCAAAAGAAGAATGTATTATTATAGAAGACAGCACAAATGGGGTGAAAGCGGCTAAAGCAGCCGGAATTTATTGTGTTGGATATAGAAGCGAGAATTCAAATTTGCAAGATCTTTCAGATGCCGATTTAATAATTAATCATTTCAACGAATTAAACGCTCAAAAAATATCACAGATCACAGTCTGAATTAAGTTAAATTTAACATTTGTTAGCTAATTGAATTTGTAAATTTGAACAAAAACAAATAAAACTCTAAAATGAAAAAAATACTTATTGCATTTGCTATTTTATTAGCGCCTTTTGCTTCTGAAGCACAAATAAGAACACCACAGGCAAGTCCAAAAGCATACATCAAACAAACTGTTGGTTTAACTGATGTTGAAGTGACATACTCGCGACCAGGTGCAAGAGGAAGAGCAGTTTTTGGAAATTTAGTTCCGTTTGGAAAATTATGGAGAACAGGAGCTAATGAAAATACGATTATTAATTTTGGTGATGATGTTGTAATTGACGGAAAAACTTTGAAAAAAGGAAAATACTCAATTTATACAATTCCTAAAATTGAGAGCTGGGAGATTATTTTTTACTTGTCTACAGATAATTGGGGATTGCCAGAAAACTGGAGCGATGCTTATGTAGCATTAAGAACAACTGTAAAAGAAGAAGCATTGCCAACACCGGTTGAAACTTTCACGATTGGTATTAATGGTTTAGATCCAAATTTTGCTTATTTGGAAATGGCTTGGGAAAATTCTCATGTAGCACTTAAATTTGAAGTTCCAACTGCAAAAGCTGCAACTGCAAGCATCGAAAAAACTTTAGCTGGACCAACATCAAATGATTATTATGCAGCAGCTCAATATTTATTTTCATCAAATGGAAATATCGAAACAGCAAGAACTTATGTTGACAAATCGTTGGATATGGTAACAGAGAAACCTTATTTTATCTTAAGACTTAAATCAATTATTCAGGCAAAACAAGGTGATAAAAAAGGAGCAATTGAGACAGCAAAAGCTTCATTGGCAGCAGCTGAAACAGCTAACAATCAAGATTACGTAAAAATGAACAAAGACAGTATCGCTGAGTGGAGCAGATAATTTGTTTAAAATTCTAAATATTAAAAATCCAAAGCTTTTGTTTTGGATTTTTTTTTTGCGAGTTTTTTAACCGCAAAGAGCGCAAAGTATTTTTAATAGAATTTAATAATTACGCAAAGTTCGCAAAGCTATATGAAATTTTCTTGCGACCTTTGCGTAAACCCTTGCGCTCTTTGCGGTTAAAAAATTCTCATTTCAACTTGAAACCTGAAACCTGAAACCTGAAACCTGAAACAACTTAATTCATACTAGGCGGTTCAGGAATTTTGATATTTCTTTTTGGTTTCTTTACAATTAGTAAATAAAACGTAATTCCACCAAGAATTATAAGAAGCGCTATTTCAAGCTGTCCCAAACTATTATTATCATTATACATAGCATTTGCACTTGCCAATTTTGCTTTCCCTTCTTTAATCTGAATTTGGGATAAAGATTCTAATGTTTTCAAAGCCTGTTCGCTCGCATAGGCGATTTTGCTCCAATTTTTATTTTCAACCTGATTATTTATTTCTTTGCATGAAGCAAGGAAAGCATCAAAATGCTCTTTTTCCTTGTTTGTCAAAACTGTTTTGGCATAGAGATCATCAATATTATGAATAATATCAAGTGTGTGAATAATTTCATCTTTTTTAATAGTATCACTCAAATCTAGTTTTTCAGCTTCTGCTTTTATAAAATGTAGTTCTTTAGAATATTGAAAAATATAATGCGCCACAACCAATCGATCGTTGTAGATTGCATTAATATTTTCATTCACTTTTTTAGAATTTTGAAGCGTGTTGAAATTGTTCAAAATAATAATCAACATCACAATCAACAAAATAAATGCAGCTTTAGCTTTGTTGCTATATTTTTTCAAATCTTTCATAATGAAGTATTATAAAGAAACAACCCTTGGTTTACCATTTTATTATCTATAAGTTCAATACTTTTAACAGCTCCCAAAGGTGTTATTTTTATGGCTTTGCTTCCTTTAGCAGTATAAAAATAATAAAGACTGTTGGTGTTGATTAAAAAGATTTCTTCAGATTCGCCACTACTATAATTGATTTTATAATTATACTTTTCTTTATGTTCTCTAATTTTTTTTGAAGTACCATAACCGCCTGCTAGCCCGTAACCAAAGAAAAATGAACAAAGTATCACGGCAAGTGTTTTTATTGAAATACTATTAAAATAACTTTTAGTTTCTGCAGGAGAAAGACCTTCCACATTTTTCAGTTCAAATGTTCTTATGATAAATTTCCTATCTCTATATTTTGCTATCAACGATGGTAAATTATAGTGAAATATAAATAGTGAAAGTATAAAAATTAAAACTATTGGATTTGAAGTAAAAGTAGCAATCGGACTAATTAATATGTCCATGATTGTAGAATATTTCAATATATTTATTCCTAATTGATAATGAAAAAAGCACTCTTTTACAATTCCCATTATAACAAGAAAAAGGTAACCAAAGGGAAGCAATTTTTGAATATCGTCTGAAATTTTCATTCGCAGTTTTTTAGTTTGTTTATGGTGGTATTTAAACTTACTAAAATAACATTTTTTACTTACAAATGCAGAAGAATTGAATTAGGAATAAAGCGTTTGTAATTTTTAGGAGCTATTTCCTGCTGTCCGCTATATTCCCGATAAATAAAAACTACGGCTAAAAAGCCTTGTTTTTCTAAATCGGGAGATGCCGCTTCCATCAGGGCTAGGGCATCCTCGTTCTAAGAAGTATAAATTATTTGTTTTAAGCCTTAGTTTTTTTAGCAATTAATAAAAATGCAATAAAAACAATATTCAAAACAGGAATAAAATTAAAAATAAGAAATGCAGGATTTGCATTTAAATCTCTCAATCTTCTAGCTGTAACGGCCTGCATCGGAACGAATGTAAATAAAACAATAAAACAGCTGTAGAAGAAATGCAAAATAGTTTCATTATTTAGATCAATCGTTTGATATAAATGCAAAGCAAACATCTGCATCAGAATTGTAAAAAATGCATAAATTCCATATTCAACTCTTCCTGATTTTTCTGAAAAGGAAGAATAAAAGAAAAGCATATTTCTAAAATATTTCATCTAGATTTTATTCCAAAATCACATTATCAGCATCTGGTTTGTCTCTGAAAAACAAAAACTGTAATACTAATGATAAAGCAACAGTAAGATTTGCTCCAATGAAATTCAGCCATAAATATCCCAGTTTTTCCTGACCACTTGGATAAATATAAATCATGAAATAATAAATAACAAAAATCGTCAATTGGCTAATGATGGCACTAATAAACATCGACTTTGCCTGAACGCGTTTTAAATAAAAACCTACAAGGAATATTCCTAAAACAGTTCCGTAAAAAATAGAACCAATAATATTTACAAGCTGAATCAAATTCTCAAACAAAGTTCCAACGCAAGCAAAAAGAATCGCTACAACTCCCCAAAACAGCGTGAAAAATTTAGTTGCCATCAAGAAATGTTTCTCTGATTTTTCACCTTTTACATTTCGTTTGTAAATATCAATTGCCGTTGTCGAAGCCAAAGCATTTAATCCAGAAGCGGTTGAAGACATGGCTGCCGAAATAATAACAGCAAGTAATAAACCAATAAGTCCTTTTGGCAAATAATGTAATATGAAATGGAAGAAAACGTAATCCTTGTCATTAGTTTCACTATTACTGTCAGCTCTTGAAATAATTTCTTTTGCTTTATCGCGTAAATCTTTTTCTTTGTTTGATAAAGCAACTAATTCTTTTCGTAAAATCGGATTGTCATAATCTTGATTCAGCTGATCGATATATAATAGGTTTATTACTTTTTTATCTTCAGAAAGTTTATCTAATTTCTTCTCCAGAGCATGATATTCTTCTTTAAAAGCCGATTTTTCAATTACAGTTTTATTATTCGGATTAAAGTTTAATGGAACTGGATTGAATTGGAAAAAAACAAAAACCATAACTCCGGTCAGTAAAATAAAAAACTGCATCGGAACTTTTAAAAGTCCGTTCATGATTAATCCCATCTGACTCTCCTTAACCGATTTTCCAGATAAATAACGACCAACTTGTGATTGATCTGTACCAAAATAAGAGAGTGCAAGGAAAAATCCACCGGTAATTCCGCTCCAAAAAGTATATTTTTCTTCTGGATCAAAAGAGAAATTTACAATATTCATTTTGTCATTTGCGCCTGCAATGTGCATGGCACTTGTAAAAGTCATATCGTTTGGCAAATAATGTAAAATCAGGAAAAAAGTAATAAACATACCTGAAATAATCACAAACATTTGTTGTTTCTGCGTTACGTTCACCGCTTTTGTTCCTCCGGAAAACGTATAAATAATTACCATTACACCAATTATGATATTCATTACGGTTAGATTCCATCCCAATAAGGCCGACAGAATAATTGCAGGAGCATAAATTGTTAGTCCTGTTCCTAAACCTCTTTGAACTAAAAACAGAATAGCCGCAAGCGAACGTGTTTTTACATCAAATCGTTTTTCAAGAAATTCATAAGCGGTAAAAACTTTGTTTTTATGATAAAGCGGAATAAAAGTCACACAAATGACAATCATAGCGATTGGCAATCCAAAGTAAAACTGCACAAATCCCATTCCGTCATGATATGCTTGTCCAGGAGTTGACAGGAAAGTAATCGCACTTGCTTGAGTTGCCATTACTGAAAGTCCAACAGTGTACCACGGAGTTTCGTTGTTTCCTAAAATGAAATCTTCAACATTCTTGCTTCCTTTGGTTTTCCACGAACCATATCCAACAATGAATAAAAGTGTAACAATAAGTACGATCCAATCAAATAGTTGCATAGGTTATGAGTATAATTGCATGATTAAGAGAAAAATAAGAATATAAATAGCATTAGCCACCAAAACATAGGTGTAGCTTTTTTTCCATTTTTTTGTTTTTTTGGCTTCCATTTTACGAATGTATTATTGCTTTAATTCTTGTTTAGGAGCTTCTATTGGCTGTTTCAGCGAAATGATATTAGATAACAATCGATAAGCGCCGGCTACGCCTTCTGGCAATTCTCTAAAAAAGCTTAACCCAGTGTAAATATAGTATCCTTTTCCGTATGGCGCTACTAACAATGCACCATCTTTTGGAGATTCACCTTTGTCATGCGATGAAATAATAGGAGTGAAGGCAGCGTCGTATTGATCTGGGTAATATAAACCTTGTTCCTGAGTCCAGCCTTGAAAATCTTTTTCAGTGATTTTATTCGGAATATTCAAGACCGGGTGATTTGGTGCTAAAAATGTGATTTTAGCATTTTCCTCGGTTACGCGATCATTTGAAACTTTTAACGGATACGGCGCAATTTGGTCGGTTACCATTTTGCCATATGTATTGTATTGTACAATCATGTTTTTACCGTTTTTTACAAAATCAAAAAGTATTTTTTGTTTATGTGCCAAAGCATTTACAGTATTGTAAGCGCGAATTCCCGTAATAACGGTACTGAAAGAATCTAAACGTTCTGGTGTAATTTCTTCTGGTTTCAGAATCGTAACTTTGTATCCCATTTGTGCTAAACTTTCTGGAACTTCGTCTCCGGCGCCCATAATATAAGCAATAGCATCACCAGAAGTTTTTAAGTCAATTCGTATGCATTTTGATTCAGCTGATTTTAAAACCATTTGTTTCGTAATATGACTGTAATCAATAATCGTTTCATCTTTGTCAAAACGTTTGTTGTCAGTGATCGCAACGGCTTTTGCAACAGCTTCTTCTGGATTTACAGGAGGCGTAACTTCAAAATAAAAAGTTTGTTCACTTCCTTTTTTATCTAATGAAAACGGAATCTGTTTTGGTGAAATTACCCAGCTTTTTGGCAATTCTAATTGAAGATTTCCTTTTATTCCGTTTTTTCCGGCACGAACTTTTACCGGAATCATTTTGCTTTTGGTATCTTTAAAAATCAACACTTTTTCAAGAATTGAAGTCGTAACTTCAGGTACGATATCTAGGAAATTATACATTTCGCCTTTAACGCCGTCATTATATTTGTAAACAACAGTACGCTCAAAAGGAATTTCAACGCCATTTATTTTTACGTTAAAAACAACTTTCACTTCTCTGATAATATCTGGAATTCCAATGTTTTCTTGGTTTGAAACGGTGTACATTCCAACAGTCGCTTTTTCTTTTAGCCAATATGGTTGTGTATATTCAATAGTTTCAGGAAGTTGTAATTGAAGGCTGATTTTTTGATCATTGTTATTCTTCAAAATACTATTCTGAGCCGTTGTTTTATTGTCTGGCAATGTTGTTACACTAACTAATTGCATTTCAACAGCACATCTGTTAATAGCTTCAAGGTTTAATTTAATGGTGCTTCCAGGAGTAGCTTCCTGTTCAGTGGCAACTGCTTCCAGATATAAACCTGAGCAAGATGCTATAATGTTTTTAATTGCATTGGCTTTTAAAGGTTTCCAATGATCGTCTTCTAAAGCTTCAATCATTGTGTATGCTTTTATCAAATCAGGAATACTTGCCGACGGATTGCTGAAATCATATTTTGAAATGATTTTAGAAATTAATTCGCCAATTGGTTTTCCATTTTTAACTCGGTTCCAAGAAGTATCGATTCCATCAAATAAATTGTCTCTTTCTTTTGGAGTTTCGCCATTAATAAGTTCAAGATATTCCGTTTCTTCACCACGTGCGCCTGTACTTCCAAAACCTTGTGATTGATGACGGCTTCGGCTTAAAGCAGCAATTTCTTGATTCGATTTTCCGATTCCGGTATAATAAACTCCTGTTTCTAGTTTAGTGAATTTTGATTTATTGGCAGCATCAAATTTTTCCTGGCTTCCATAAAACCACCAAGACGGATTAAAAAACTGACGTTTTACCTGCCAAGGCGTTACAAATTTTAATTGTTCCGGATATATTTTTGGATCATTTGTCAATTTATAACTTTCAACACTCAGCATTGCTGATGACGTATGATGTCCATGTGTCGTTCCTGGTGAACGATGATCAAAACGGTTTATGATTACGTCTGGTCGAAATTTTCTGATAGTCCAAACTACATCTGCAAGAACTTTGTCTTTATCCCAGATTTCTAAAGTTTCGCTTGGATTTTTTGAAAAACCAAAATCATTCGCACGAGAAAAAAACTGTTCGCCACCGTCAATTTTTCGGGCTTCTATTAATTCCTGCGTTCTGATCACACCCAACAATTCACGCAATTGCGGGCCAATTAAATTTTGACCACCGTCACCCCGTGTCAAAGACAAATATCCAGTTCTTGCATTCATTTCGTTTGCCATATAAGAAATCAAACGAGTGTTTTCGTCATCCGGATGTGCGGCAACATATAAGACCGAACCTAAAAAATTTAATTTCTTGATTTGATTATAAATTTCTACAGAACTCGGTTTTTGTGGCTGTTGTGCAAAAGAAATTGAAATCCCGGTTAAAAAAAATGAAAGAATTAGTAAATGAATTTTTCGCATAGCGTGGTTTGATGTTTTTGAAAGTGCTTCAAAAATAGTAATTATATTTTTGAAGACTATTTAAATGAATTGTTAATGTTTGGTTATTGATTTCCTTTTTTAAGAAAAACTACTCCACAAAAAAAATGCCATCAGATTGTCTCCGACAGCATTTTTTTTTTTAAAGAATTGATTTAATAAATTAAATCAGGTGGTATTTCTTAGGATTACAGAAAATTATTTCAATTTGTTTTCTGTGTCTTTGTACGTTCCAGTAATGGTAACGCCACTATTTTTAGTCACTTTTCCGTAAATCGTAATCGACGAATTGTTTCCAATAAAATTAATTTTTGCACCGCTGTTCAATCTTAGGTCGCTCCAGATTACTACAGAACCTTCAATTTGCAATAAAGCATTGCTGTTGATAATAAGTTCTGTTGGGTTTGATTGCTGGTATTTTCCTTGTGCCAAAGTTCCAGTCATATTAAAAGTCCCTCCGCTGTTTAAAATCAAAGTATTTTGAACAGAAATTGATCCACAGTGTGTTAACACACCGCCAGAATTTACAATTATAGAATTGATACCTGTTGAACCATTATATGATTTTACTTCGTTTGAATTCAAAATCAAATCTTTACCTTGATTATAAACTCCGTAAGAAGAACAATTTGCGAAAGTTGCATTTGGTTTTTCCATCTTAATGATTTTCAAACCGCCTTTTCCACTAGCAACATAAATATAGTCTCCGCTAGATTTTACATAATTAGATGAACCTGTAATTCCAACAGTTCCAACTAAACTATATGGAGTTCCAGATTTGTAAACATTTAATCCTGCAGCACCGTTTGCAACAAAAGCATATCCGTCGTTTACAGAAACCGCATTAGTAACATTATCGCCTCCAGCAGAAGCCAAACCAATTGTTTGCAATTTTGATCCGCTGTTTATGTCGTAAATTCCTAAACCATTATATCCTTCAGAAACTAATAGTTTTGTTCCGTCAAAATCGATTGTTCTTTTTGCAGCGCTAACATCAGTGCTTGTTGCAAAAGATTTTTGAAGCGCAAGAGTTGATTCACTATAAATATTTACACCTTTCTTTCCGCTTAAAGTTACAATTTTGTCGCCAGTAAGAGCTACAGTACGTAAATCTTCTACAGCTACTTTTGAAGTTACTGCTTTTGTAGAATTGTTAATTTTAAACAAACTTCCTGTATCACCAGTTACTGCAAAATAAGATGTTGAGTTAGCAGCAACATCAGTTGTAGCATGGCTTTCAAGTTTTGTTACTGTATATTTATCTGTAAGCATTCCAGAGCTTAATTGCATATTGATTACAATTGCAGGATTTGTCAAAGTTGCATCTTTGTCAATATCTTTTGCTCCGGCAATAATTAAATTTCCGTTTGAGTAAGTAAGAGAAGTAATATCTGTATTAGCAATTAATGCAGATGTAAGCAATTTTGGCTTGTAAGGATCTGTAACATCAATAACATCAATCGCTCCAGAATAAGCTTCACCCATCATTGTATAGGCTACATAAGCATAATTTCCATTTACAGCAACATGATTTGCTTGCAAAGTTCTACCATTACTATCTGTTGGAGGATTAATTTCTGCAATTTGAACCATTGGCAAATCTGTTGTTGACTGAGTTGCTAGTCCTTTTGCAGTTGAAGTGTTAGTAATTGAGATAACTCCAGAATTAGTGTAATCAAGTCTTTGATTCAAAGAAGTGGCATCAGAAGTAATTGTAATGCCATTTCCAGAAGATTGATTACTAGAATTGTCATCATTGTTGTCACACGAAATAAAAAGTGACATAGTTAAAAAGGCGAATAGATAGAAATTATTTCTCACAAACAACTGAAATTTAAAATATTGTGCAAATATAAGTTACAATTATAATAGAATAAGACAATTGTTATAAATATAATTGATTCTTGTATTATTTTTAAACATTACGTAATAAATTAACAAATTCAGATTCTACAATACATGCATAAAAAAAGAGTATCAATATTTTTGATACTCTTTTGTGTTGAAAATTAGATATTTAGTAATTATCTTCTTCCATGTCCGCGATGATCGTCGTGGTCATCATGGTCGTGACGATCATGTTTGTCATGGTGTTTGTCGTAATGTTTGTCATAATGTTTGTAATCTCTGTGATCATGACGGTCATTATATCCATAAACCGGTCTTGGTTTGTATGGTCTTTGAGGCGCTCCATGATACCCTCTGTAATATTTCACTCTATGACGATCAAAATAGGTATATGGAGTTCTTCCGTGGTAATCAGTTAAAACTACTTTATAACCTCCGTATAAATCATAATTTCTGTATTGTCTTGGCAAATAAGTGGTTCTAACCCATCTTCCGCCTCCAAAATAAATAAACTGTGAAGCTCGAACATCATAATAAGCTTCAATGTCTGGTAAATAATAATATTCCATTTCAGAATATCCTGCAGGTCCCCAAGCTGGTGGTGTACCTATATTTACATTAATTGATACTTGGGCTTGCGTGGCATTTGCAACCAAAAGAAATAATCCGGCGATTGCTATTTTTAACGTTTTCATTTTTTCTAAAGTTTTAATGTTACTCTTGCTTAGTAATATTCATATACTGTGCCAAAAATAAAAACCTAATGTATTTCGTCGGATAAAATTAGCAGTTTAACGAGTGTGAAAGCGCTAAATATATGGTAATAGTTTGATTTTCAAAATGTTTTGTAAGCTTTAAAAAAAGATAAAAAATAGTAAAAAAAATCTTTTTATTTATAATCAACAATTCTTGGTTTTGACAGCTCAAAATTCATTAATCCAAAATCTGTTGTTTCAAAAGTATTGGTTTTGAAAACATTATCTCCTTCAAATGGAATAGTAGGGTAGTATGACAAGGATAATTGAAATGAACTGAATACTAGATAATCATTACTCACTATTACGCCGAGCGTAAATTTTGAATACGCTTTGTTTCTTCCCATCACATTATTCGGACTTCCTAAAACGGCTATTGAATAATTGAAAAATGGATTTAAACGAAAACCCAAAAGCGCATTTGGCGAATAGGTTTGCGTCTGTAATGATAAAATCATTTTGTTGGTTCCGTAAATGGCGCTGTTGAAACCCGCCAAACCATTATCTTCATTTATATTCAATTTATCTCCAATAATGTCTTCACGGTTGATGCCAATTACCATTTTTGGATTCACAAATTGTCTTAATTTCCAAGTTCCAATGCTGTAAAGCTTTGTGAAATAATTAGTTTCTACTGAAAATGCTGTTTCATAGGTCTTTGAATCATGAAAAAAGGTTCCGCCTTCAAAATTAGCACTCAAAAATCCTAACCTATAATAATTACCAAATGAAAACTGACCGCCCACATAAGGCCTCCACATTTGATTTTTATATTGATAGCCTAAAGTAACGCCATAAATTCGGCCAATAGGAACGTCTTCGGTCTGCCCATTTCTAAAAATATAATTATCTTTAATAAATTTACGGGTATTGATTCCAATTCCTGATAAAATAAGTTTTTGATCGGAATAGAAATGAGTTGGATCGTATAAATCTGTTGGCGTTTCGCTATAATTTACATTCAGAAATCGGCCTGAAACAATTAAATTGGTAATTCCTTTATCTTCGTCTTCAAAAACTTTAGAAGCTTTTCCTGCCCAAAAATCCTGAAAATTATATTTGAAAGGCTGATAAGCATAAGACATATCGGGAGCCTGCAAAGTATCTTTCCTGAAGTTCTGCCCAACATAAATTCCGCCAGCCCATTTGGTTAAAGGTGAATAAAACAATCGTTCAATATTGATACTTTTGGTGTAATTATTATCGAGATCCATTTTGTAATTCAACGTGGTTCCGATGTAAGTATTTTTAATATTTGGAACCGTATAAGTTACATCATTACCATTTGCGCCATCACTAAAACGATTGGTAAAACGATATTCGAGCTGCTGGCCAGATCCAAAGAAATCTTTTTCTTTAAATCCAACAGAAACCTGATTACTGGAAATTGAAAATCGCGGAATAGTACTCCAGGAATCCAAAACTCTGATAGTAACATCGACAGAATCTGATGCCACGCCGGCTAATTGATGTGTGATTCGAACTGCTGTTACGTATTTTTGAGATCGAATTAAACGCTCGGTTTCTTGTACTTTATAACTGTCATAAACACTATTTCTTTTGAATAAAAGTAAATTGTAAATGGCGATTTTTTTGGTTTTTAAATGAAGTCGGTTTCCTGTTCGTTCTCCCCAATTTTTTGGCGTTTGCGTTGTATCTACAACAGAATGTCCAAATGGATCTAACGTAACGATGTTTATTTTCCGAATGATTTTGCCATCATAATTTGATGTGTCGGTCGGTATTAGGAGTTCTTCTTTCTTTTTTGGTTTATTAGTTCTAAAAAAGAGTTTGTGCATGGCTTTCGTGAAATTATTTTTTTTTGAATAATTTCGGATTTTGTCATAAACCTGAGTTGAATCTTTTTTTACTGTAGGATCTTTTTTTGTTTTATCTGATTGTCCATGAATGCTTTGTAAACAAAAGCAAAACAAAATAAAAACGACTATTTTTTTGTTTAGAAACATTCAGATTCTTTTCTCTTATTTAAACACGATTTACAATATGAATATAGACTAAATATCAGTGCTATTTTTAAAATTAACTGTTTTTTAGCTTTCAATTTTAGCTTTTCGAACCCTCCAGGTAAATTTTCTCGGCACATGATTGCCCATCAAGTAACCCCAGGCTTCCATAGATTCTATTCGGTCAAAAATTATTTTTAACATTGCCAAAAGTGGAATTGCTAAAAACATTCCCGAAATCCCTGCAGCCGCACCACCAATGATAATTCCGATGATGGAAACAAAAGCATTAATTTCAACTTTAGAATTTATAATTAACGGAACTAATAAGTTGTTGTCAATTAGCTGAACAATAATATTCACGATTAAAATTCCCAATATAATTGACGTTTCTCCAGTTCCGGTTAGCGAAGCCAAAACTGTAATTATTCCTGCTATAAATATTCCGATGTAGGGAATAAGATTTAAAATTCCGGTTATCAATCCTAATAAGATGAAATATTTTACTCCAATGATCCAAAGCCCTAAACTTGTTAAAACGGCTACTGTAGTCATTTCTAATAAAAGCCCGACAATGTAATTATTTATAGAAACTTTAATTTGCGATAAAATATCTTTTAAAGCCGAATGGTTTTCTTTGTTGATCAATTTGGCTAAAAAAAGAATAAAATGATCTTTATAAATTAAAAATAGAAAAGTATAAATTGGAATTATAGTGCAGTCTAAAAGTAAATCGGTTATGGAAATCAGTGCCGAACCTATTGTTGCATTTCCATTTTTAACCGAATCTTTAGTTACATTATCTATATATTTTTTTTGTTCGCCAATGCTGACATTAAAATTATCTTTAATGAATTTATGAATATCGACGATAAAAGCATTTGCATTTTTTTTGATGGTGTCAAAATCATTGGCCATATCTGTTACTTCGTAGGAGATAAAAACCAAAATTCCAATAATAAAGGCAGCAAACGTCAAAACACAAATAATCGCAGCAAGATGTCTTGGGAACTTTAACCTGGTATTTAAAAATGAAAAAATCGGCAACAATAAAACAGCAAATAAAAAGGCCATGAGTACAGGCGTGATAACATCTTTTGCAATGCAGAAAATATAGGCAAACGAAATCAAACTGATTAATATGCAGGCAAGCTTTGCATAAAAAGGTAATTTTATAGGCTGAGTCATTTTTTGTGAATTTTGAATAAACGTAAATTGGCTAAACAAATATTACACTTAAAATCAGTAATTCTGTTTTAGGTTTTTTAATTTACGTTATAAAATTCCCATTCAAAATTTAGTCAAAAAACTCCTTTTCCTCGTATTGTACCGGCATTATTGAGATTCCTTTTTGAAGCAAAAGATTATTTGGGAAAATAATTCGTTCTCCTTCTTTGGTTTTTAAGTTAACATGAAAAGCGCTGATGTCTTCAATTTCAGCTTCAATAGGAAAATCTTTGTCGTGGATTTTTATAGTATCTCCGATTCTAAAAGGAAATGAAAAAAACAAAATCATTCCGGAAGTTATATTACTTAAAATGGACCACTGCGCAAACATAGCGACGCCAATTACAGTTGCGATAGAAGAAACAGTGATAAAAATATCCTTAGTGTCGACGCCCCAAATTACAATCAGACATATAGTTACCAATATATTCATTAAAATATGAACATATTTAATGACCAGATTTGTTCTGTGCTCTAATAACTGACTGCTGCTGGCATAGCGTCTGATTAGTTTCGCAACGATTATTCTTAACGCAACTAAAATTAATAGGAGAATAAGGGTCGCAAATATTTCCTGGCTATATTCTTTAAAAGAAAACATAAGATAATTTTTATACTAAAGTACTCAAATATTCGTAAACTTTAGCAGTCGGGAGCCCCATAACATTGGTGTAAGAACCTTCTACTTTTGCAACAGCCATAAAACCAAACCATTCCTGAATACCATAAGCTCCAGCTTTGTCATAAGGTTTGTAATTTTCAATATAATACAAAATGGCTTCGTCTGATAAATCGTTAAATGTTACTTTTGTTACATCGTTTATCACGGTAGAAGTATTTTCTGTTCTAAAACAAACTGATGTAAATACTTCATGTGTTGCATTAGACATCGATTTAATCATTTCAAAAGCTTCTTCAGCATTTTTTGGTTTTCCTAAAGCTTTATTTTGATGCCAAACGATTGTGTCGCTAGTGATCAATATTTCATTTTCTTTTAATTCACCATCAAATGCACTGGCTTTCAATGCTGCCAGATAATCTGTAATTTCATCAGCTTCTAATTCAGGCGGATAGACTTCTTCAATATCTTTTAATCGGATTTCAAAATCAAGATCCAAATCCTTAAAAAATTGTTGTCTTCTTGGTGATCCTGAAGCCAGAATCAAAGTATATTTTTTTAGTTTTTCTTTAAGCATTGTACTTGATGTTTAGTGTAATTACAAGAATTGATAAAATTCCGAAAAGCAAGATTAGCTTTAAAACGGTACTCAAATGATGGAATTCTTTTTGAGTTTTTGCTGTAAAAATTTTTACAATAAAATATAATAGGGGAGCAAGAACAAAGGCGAAACTATATAAAGTGGCAATATAAAGTTTGTTCTGCATGAAATAAGTATTGATATAAAGCAAAGACAATATAAATGGAATTATAGCAAATCCTAAAGCGATTTTTGCAGCTCTGCTAATTCCAATTGCAATTGGTAAAGTATTCATTCCTTGATTGTAATCACCATTTACATCTTCAATATCTTTAACTATTTCTCTAATAAAATTGATCATAAAAGCAAAAAGAGCGTAATCAATCAAAATCGAAAAAAGACTTGCCATTTGTGCTTGATTCTCAGCGTTTGTTGCAGGAAACAAATCAAATATTCCAATAATAATAACGCTTAAAGCCAATAAAAGAGCTACGATGAAATTCCCTAAAATCATGATTTGCTTTAAACTTGTAGAATAAAAATAAAGCAAAGACGCAATTAAAATAAAAACTGTTGCAAAACTCGGTCTCAAAATGACATTTGATAAATAAAAACCAATAGCAACACCAGTAATATTCAATCCGATATAAATATTATAGGCTCTTGCTTCAGAAATTCCTTTGCCAATAATAACATTATTTGGCTTGTTGATTGAATCTGTTGCTACATCAAAAATATCATTGATTACATAACCTGCAGCCGCTAATAAAACAGTGCTTAAAACCAATAATCCGTATTGCCAGTCGGCCAGAGCTAATGGAATATTTTGCTGTTTTAAAAAGGCATAACGAAACAAAACCTGCATAAAAGCAAGCATCAATAAGTTTTGATATCGAACGAGTTTTAAGTATTTCATTTTTTAAAGGTTCTAAGTAGCTTGGGGCTAAGTTGCTAAGTTTTTTTATAATTGATAATTAACAATTTATAATTGACAATTAGTTAATCGTGTTTTCCATTAAAATATTCCATCCATTTTCCTTGTACTTTCATTACTTGCTCAATAACGTCACGTGCAGCGCCGCGTCCGCCTTTTACATGCGAAATATAACGGCAAATATTTTTGATTTCCGGACTTGCATCTTGTGGGCAAGTTGGCAATCCTACTAATTTCATTACGTGAAAATCTGGAATATCATCTCCCATGTAAAGCACTTGTTCTGGTTTAATAGTATTACTAGTTGTATAATCCTTAAAAGTCTGAACTTTATCAGGAGTTCCTAAATGAACATCTTTAATTCCTAAATTATTTAAACGAATACGAACGCCTTCATTGCTTCCGCCAGAAATAATACAAACATGGTAACCGCTTTCGATTGCCGCTTTCATTGCATAACCGTCACGAATGTTCATTGTTCGAAGCATTTCGCCTTCATTGGTTACAAAAACGGAACTGTCTGTAAGTACGCCATCAACATCAAAAACAAATGTTGTGATGTCATTCATTATTTCTTTATAACTTTTTGCCATTATTTTGAATAGATTGTGTGAGTATATTATAAATGTTTTTTTGATTTTCGTTGGTTAAAAACGCTAAATGCGCTTCTATAGTATTAGAATCGTTTCGTTTTGCTGGTCCGGTTTGCGCATCAATTGGATTAAGAGTGTTGATTTTTTCAGCAGTTTCCTGAATCAAAGGTTTTAATACTTCAAAAGGAACACGGTGTTCATCACAGATTTCTTGTCCAATTTGATACAAATGATTCGTAAAGTTATTTACAAAAACTGCTGCGACATGCAATGCTTTTCGTTGCTCCGAATCAATTGCAAAAACAGCATTTGAAATGGTTTTTGCTGTTTTTTCCAACAAATCAAAATCGGTACTATTTTCTGCTTCCAAACACATTGGAATTACTGAAAAATCTACGGCTTTGTTTTTTGAAAAAGACTGAAGCGGATAAAAAACACCTCGTTTGTTTTTGGAATCTAAAGTATCTAGCGGAGCAGCACCAGAAGTATGAACCACAAGTTGATTTTGAAAAGATAATTGTTGTGAGACTTCACCAATTGCATTATCAGAAACTGCGATGATATATAAATCTACTGGTTTTAATTCAGTTAAATTTGTTGTGATTTTGTCTTCATTAATAAGAGAAACCAAAACTTCTTTTTTTCTCGAAAATACCTGCACAATTTCGACAGCTTCACTTTTTGTGAAAGCCTTAATTAAATGTTGTGCAACATTCCCAGAACCAATTATCGAAAGTCGAATCATAGCACAAAATTAACATTATTTTTTTGAAATGCAGTTTGGTTTAATTTCGTTTAAAGCCAATTTCAAATTTCAATTATCAATTTAATTCTGACAAAATTAAAAACCCGCTTTTTTGTAATTATAAAAAGCGGGTTTAATTAATTGGTTTTAATGTTTTTAAAATTTCACAGCGCCTTTTGGAACTGTTTGGTCAACAGTGATTTTTTTAGATAAATCAAAATTTGGGTTTGAAATAAATTCTATATTCTGGCTTACTTCGCCATTAATTGAGATTGCTTTATCTGATTTTGAATTGAATTCAATATTCTTGAAAGACATGTTTTTTCCGTTATAAATTTCGAAAACTTCTGGTTTCTGAATGTCTAATTTAACATTGCTGATTTTAATTCCGTTTGCATCAATTATTGAAAAACCATTTTCTGCTTTTGCAGTTAAGTTTGAAATTTCGATATTTTCAAGATTCATTTCAGGCAATCCTTGTAAAAATACTGCTTGATAAGCGCCGGCGATTGTAATGTTTTTAATTGAAATATTCTTGAATTGTGGTGTTTCTACATTCACGGGCATCATTTTGTTTGCTACTTTAGTTCCGCCTTCAGCTAATGTTTCAGCAATAGATTTTCCTCCATAATATAAATCGAATGAAATCGCCTGAGAAGGAATATCAGTCATATAAATATCAGAAATAAAGATGTTTTCAACAATTCCACCACGTCCGCGAGTACTTTTAAAACGTAATCCAACGTCAGTTCCCATAAAAGTACAATTTGAAACATGAAGGTTTTTAACGCCTCCTGACATTTCGCTTCCTACTGTAACACCGCCGTGACCATGATATACAATATTATTTTTTACAATGATATTTTCGCAAGGAACACCGCGGTCACGACCGTCTTTATCCTTTCCGGATTTAATGCAAATGGCATCATCGCCAACATCAAAACTAGAATTTTCTATTAAAACATTTTTACAAGATTCAACATCAAGTCCGTCGCCATTTTGAGAATACCAAGGATTTCTAACAGTCAAATTTCTAATAATCAAATCTTCAACCATTAAAGGATGAATATTCCAGGCTGGCGAATTTTGAAAAACCGGACCATCAAAAAGAACTCTTTTACTATTTTGAATACTTACCATTACAGGACGAAGAAAATCATGGATTTCTTCAAATTGTTCTTTCGTTTTTAAATCAAGGCGTACATTTTGATCAGCTCCAACAGAAGCTTTCATAAAGGTTTCAGATGGATACCAGCTTTCTTTTTTATCATTTAAAACACCTCCTGAAGCAACAAATTTTTTCCATTGGCTTTCAGTCAATTTGCTCTTTTTTACTTGTCTCCAAACTTCTCCAGAACCATCCCAAACGCCATTACCAGTGAAAGCAATATTTTCAAGATTTTTACCATAAATAGGAGAAATGCAGCGCCATGTGTTTAAACCTTCAAAACTGGTTTCAATAATTGGATACAAACTTTTATCTGTCGAAAATTTAATCAAAGCGCCAGTTTCTGCGTGAAGTTCAATATTACTTTTCAAAATAATCGGACCTGTAAGCCAGATTCCTGGTGGAATAATCAATTTTCCGCCTCCTTTTTTTACAAGAGCATCTATAGCATCGGCGAAAGCCTTTGAATTTAAAACATAACCGCCACTTACTGCACCAAAATCTTTTAAGTTGACTGTGTTTTTAGGAATTACAGGTTCTTTTACTTTTTGCATTTTGAATTCAATATCAGAATAAATGGTGTTTGATTTTGAATTCTGCGCAAGAGTTTTGGAAGACCATCCAGAAACAAAAAGTGCGAGAAAAAGGACAATGTTGATAGTTTTGGTTTTCATTTTTAATTATTTTGTAAAGAGATAGTTAATAGTCGAATATGTAATTAAATGTTCTTTTTTTGAGAAAAACTAGAATAACAACTTCAAAAAAGGATAAATTTAAAATGTAATCGATTACACAAATCTATGAAAAATTATCAATATTCAAAGAAATTATCAAATAGTTTAGTTTTGTAGTAATTAACTCTCATGAAAGCTTTGTTTCGGTAAAAAAGCATACCATATTTTAGTTTTTATTAACAAATGACAAATATTGGAACTCAACATTTTTAAGTACTTTTGTGGCACTTTTATACAATGTAATTCCTCAAAAATGGATAAAAAAATATTCTCTTTTTTGTTTTCTACACGCTTAATGGCCGTTCTTTTTTTAACATTCGCAATTGCAATGGGTGTTGGAACTTTTATCGAAAGTAAATACAACACAGATACTGCTCGAATTTTAATCTATAATACATGGTGGTTTGAAGCTATAATGGCAATTTTCATGCTAAATTTCTTCGGAAATATCAAACGTTATCAATTGCTTAAAAAAGAAAAATGGGCTACTTTATTACTTCACTTAGCTTTTGTTTTTATCATTTTAGGAGCCTTTATTACGCGTTATATCAGTTATGAAGGAATGATGCCAATTCGTGAAGGTGCGGCAGAAAATCAAATTTATTCGGATAAGACATTTATAACCGTTTTTGCTGACGGAGAATATAAAGGTGAGCCGAGAAGAAGAGTTTTTGAAAAAAATCTTCTAATGTCGCCAGTTACAAATAATGATTTCACACTTTCTGGAAAATTTGATGAAACTCCTTTTGAAGTTAGTTACGTGAACTACATTATGGGAGCGAAAGAAACGATAAAACCAGATCCTAAAGGAACTCTTTATTTAAAATTAGTTGAAGCCGGAGCCGGCGGACGTGAAGAACATTACTTGAAAGAAGGTGAAGTTCAAAATATTCACAACGTTTTATTTGCGTTAAATAAACATACTGACGGCGCTATCAATATTAATACAACTGGAGATAAATACACGATTCAAACACCATTTGAAGGTGAATTTATGAGAATGGCCGACAAATTGAAAGGAACTGTTACTAAAGATAATGTACAGCCTTTGATGATGCGTTCGTTATACAGCATTGGCGATATTAGAATTGTATTTCCTGATCCAGCTGTTAAAGGAGTTGTGGATTATGAATCAAGTAATGATTTTAAAGCAAAATCGCATACAGATGCTTTAGTTGTGAAAATTAAAGCTGACGGTCAGGAAAAAGAAGTTCGTTTGATGGGGTCTAAAGGAAGTGTTGGCGAGCCTCAAACGGTTAAAATTGGTAAAATTGAATACAGCTTATTTTACGGAAGCAAAGCTTATATTTTACCTTTTAAAGTAAAATTGAATGATTTTATTGCTGATAAATATCCAGGAACAGAAAAAAGTTATTCTGCTTTTAAAAGTAAAGTAACAGTTCAAGATTCTACAGAAACTTTTGATGCCGATATTTTTATGAATCACGTTTTAGATCATAAAGGATTTCGTTTTTTCCAGTCTTCATTTGACCCAGATGAAAAAGGAACAGTATTATCTGTAAATCATGATTTCTGGGGAACTAATATCACTTATTTTGGATATTTTCTGCTTTACATCGGTTTAATGGCTATTATGTTTACAAAGCATTCTCGTTTTGGAGATCTAAAACGTAAACTTGAAAGCGTTAAAAAGAAAAAAGAAAAACTAATTACTATTCTGGTTTTAATGATTGGTTTGAGCGGTTTTGCGCAACAAAATCCTCATGTTCATTCGCATGATCACGATCATAATCATACTGTTGATCCAAACGATCACGCGAATCACGTTGTAGCACCGCCAAGTCAAAAACAATTGGATTCATTATTGACAATCTACAAAGCTCCAGAAGCGCACGCTGCTAAATTTGGTCGCTTGATTATTCAGGATGCGGGAGGAAGAATGAAACCAATTAATACTTTTTCATCTGAATTACTTAGAAAAGTAAGTCATAGTGATAAGTACAACGGAATGAATTCTGATCAGGTATTTTTATCTATGACGCAATATGCTCAGGTTTGGATTCAAATTCCGATTATTTATATCAAGATGGGTAATGATAGTATTCGTAAAATTATCGGAATTGATTCGAAAGATCAATATGCCCCATTTGTAAAATTCTTCGATGAAAACGGAAATTATAAATTGTCACCCTATTTAGATGCAGCTTATAAAGCAGGAAACCCTAATCAGTTTGAAAAAGATTATATTGAAACGGATAAAAAAGTAAATTTGATGGAATCTGCTTTAAGCGGAAGCATTTTAAAAATTTTCCCTGTTCCAAATGATCCAAACAATAAATGGGTTTCTTTCTTAGAACGTGAAAACAGTGCTTTTAAAGGAATGGATTCTACTTATGTAAAACAAATTCTTCCGTTATATTTTAGCGCTTTAAACAACGGCTCTATTTCTAAAAATTGGGATACGGCCGATCAATTGGTAGAAAGCATTAATGGTTTCCAAAAGAAATTTGGCGCAAAAGTTCGTCCAAGCGAGCAAAAAATTGATGCTGAGATTGCTTATAATAAATATGATGTTCTTCAAAAATTGCCGTATTGGTATATTACTGTAGCAATATTGATGCTTACTTTTACGATTCTCAATATCTTTTTTGAAAAAAAATGGCTTCGTATTACAGTAAACGCTTTCCATGTTATAGTTGGATTGTTATTTGTGATTCATACAATAGCATTAATAGCACGTTGGTATATTTCTGGTCACGCGCCTTGGAGTAATGCGTACGAAGCTATTGTGTATGTAGCTTGGTCAACAATGTTCTTCGGTTTGGCTTTTGATAGAAAATCAAAATTAACCGTTGCTTCATCTGCTTTTGTTACTTCGATGATTTTAATGGCTGCCTACATGAACTGGATTGATCCGGAAATTGCAAACTTACAGCCGGTTCTTAATTCATATTGGTTAATGATTCACGTTGCTGTTATTGTAGCGAGTTATGGCCCGACTGCATTAGGAATGATTTTAGGTTTTGTATCATTAGTATTGATTTTCTTTACAACGGAGAAAAACAAAGCTAAAATGGAACTGAATATTAAAGAGATCACTTATATCAACGAAATGTCCATAACTATTGGTTTGATCATGCTGACTATTGGAAACTTCTTAGGCGGACAATGGGCAAACGAAAGCTGGGGACGTTACTGGGGATGGGATCCAAAAGAAACCTGGGCTTTAATCTCGATTATGGTTTATGCGTTTGTAATTCACGCTCGTTTTGTGCCTGCTTTACGCGGAAAATGGTTCTTCAATTTAATGACGATGTTTGCCTTTATTTCGATTTTGTTTACTTACTATGGAGTTAACTTCCATTTAGTTGGTTTGCATTCATACGCAAGCGGAGAGGCGCATTCTCTAAATTGGATTTATTATTCAATGGCAACAATTGCAGTAATTGGTGCTGTAACGTATCCGAAGTATCGTAAATACTATAAAACTAAAAAAGTAAAGAAGAAATAATTTATTGGGGTAATTATTTAATTCAAATAAAAAAGGTTCAGTGTTTACTGAACCTTTTTTTATATCAGAATAAAATATTTAAACCGGTAATTTACCCATAATTGCAAGTACAATCGCCGCGACGATAAAAAAGCATATTAAAAAGATAATATGGCTTAATATGCTCAAAAAGAAAGCTTTTATTTTTGAAATATTATTAAAAAACTGAATGTTAGTCCAGAATATCAATATCAATCCGATGAAATAAGTGAGAGTTGAAAATTTTTGAATTTCTGATGTGCCATTTAAATAAAGTAATATTGGGAATGTCAGAATTTGTACAAAAAGTCTTTGAGATGCTTTAAAAGTATTTAAGACAAAAAATTCAACAAAATTATATCCCTGTTTTCTAAAAACAATATAAGTTCCAATTGTATAAATGGGAATTGTAGCAATCGTTACCCACGAAAAATGCGTTGCGACCCATTCATTAAATTCATGATAATCTAGAGTTTTATCAACTGAATCCGGAAATGTATTGATGTCGAAATAATGATAGAGCACTCCATAAAGTGTTGCCAAAACAACAACCAATGAAAGTGGTTTGAAATGTCTGACGCGTTTTCCTTCAATAAATTCACGTACAGAATGTCCTGGTCTTGTAAAAAGCTGTTTTAATGAATACGTAATTCCTTTGTCAAAATGCAATAAACCATGCTGAATATCGTGCCATAAAAAATGAATATTTATTTTATGAGTTGCCGAAGGCTGTCCGCAATTACTGCAATAATGCCCTTTAAAAACATGATGACAATTTTTACAGATTATTTCCATTATAATAATTTAATTAGATTGTACTTTCTTAAAACCATTCGGGAACATAATCGCCAGTAAAACCACAATGAGAAGAAAGTTATATTCAACGCCGTTTCTTCCTCCGCCAACAACAAACCATCCTTCTTTAAAGTGAACTAAAGCAATTCCCATTATTAAAACAAAAATCGTTACAAAACCTGCGAGCTTAACATATTTATTAAGCAGTAGAAGTACAGCTGCAATAACATGAGATAATTTAATACTCCAAGCCAGAAAAACGCCAAAAGGAGCAAAACCAATTTGGTTCAAATATAAATTTCCAAAATCATTAATGCCATTATTCAACATTCCGAAAACAGAATGCGTGAGAAGAATAATTGAAACTGCAATTCTTAAGAGTAAATTTCCGTTCATGATGTGGTATTTGGTTATTAATCAATTAAAAATAATAAAAAAGCGCATATTATTTCAATATGCGCTTTTTGTTTTTATACAACGTTTAATTTTAAACTTTTCCTAAAGTGTACAATTGTGTCATTGTTGGCGTTAAACTACCACCAGCAGGCTCAAGTGTAATCCCGAAAGCCTCAGCTTCGTTTGTACGATCTACAGCAAAGATTTTATTTGAATTTCCTTCAAAATCGCTCAGTAAACCAATGCTTGTTGGAGTCAGAACCGGACTTAATTTTAATGCCCAAACTTGGTATACCATTCCTTTTGGAGGTTTTGGCAAACCAGCCGCATCAATGTAAGTCGTTTTAGTGTCTTTATTCCAATACACTTTTGCAAAAGAGGTTGGAGAAACTGCCTGACCGCCAAGTGTTACACCAGTATTTTTGATGTCTCTTACAATGGTTAAACTTTTTTCAGTTTCTTTATTCTGTTGGCTTAAAAAAGCATAATCTCTTTCAATTTTGTTTTTTTCAGTTCCAACAGTAGAAATTGCTTCTTTCGTTTTTGTCAATTCTAAAGTCTGATATCCTAAACCTAACAATAAAAGTACCGCGGCAGCCCAACCAACATATTGCGACCAGTTTGATGCTGGCTTAATATCGACTACTTTGCCATGTTTAAGTTCTAGTCTTGCTTTGATTTTTTCAAAATTAGCTACAGAATGGAAAGGAGCGAAGCTTGATGATAAAGCAACAATAGCTTTTTCAATCGCAATAATTTCAGCATCGACCTCTGGATTCTTTTTAGCTAATTCGGTAATTTCTATGTTTTCCTTTTCGGTTAATAAACCATATACATATAGTTCTAATAACCCTGATTCAATATATTCTTGTGCTTCCATTATATTTTTAGATAATTTCTTAAGTCATTAATACAGTTTCTGTTTTGTGTTTTGATAGTTCCTAGTGGCATCGCCAATTCCTCTGATGCTTCTTGCTGAGTATATCCTTTAAAGAATAACAAATTAATTATTTCAATACATTTTGGTTTTAGTTTCTTTACGAATTCTTGAATTCCAATTGCATCAAGTTTATTGCTTAATTTATTACTGTCATCTAACAGATTTACGAAATTATCGGATGAAAGGTTTTTTTGAGAGTTATTAAAATTTTTGGATCTTAGTGTATCGATAGAAGTATTTCTAGCAATATTAAGGATCCAGGTGTAAAATCGGCCTTTGCTTTCGTTATACGAATCTATGTTTTTCCAGATTTTAACAAAAACTTCCTGTAAAACATCTTCGGCTTCTTCACGATTTTTGATAAGTACATTAATGACTGAAAACAAACTTTTCGAGTACATGTCGTACAAATGGGTAAAAGCTCTTTCGTCTTTTTTGTAAATTAAAACTAATAATTCTTCTTGACTCATAGATTGGGATTTTAAAGCTTAAACAATAATTAATATCACATTATTTTATTACCTGAGATAAAGATACTTTATTTTTTTGTGAAAATTATATTTTTTTTAACAGGCAAAAACCTAAGAAACATAAGGGTTTGAAAAAAAAATCAACTTTTTTTTATTTTTTTTTCGATTTTTTAAAACCAAAATTCATTCAATTACGTAAATGCTATTATATAAGAAAATTAAGATGCAGGATAATAGCAAAAACCTTGATTTAACAGGGGAAATCTAAAACTTAGCTATCTGAAAGTTCTAAAATCATTAAAGAAAAATAAATTTTATTAAAGTTAAAAACGTAAATAAAATCTCAATAAATAAAAAAATATGATGATGAATAAGGCAAATATTTTAAAAATATTGATTGTGGCTCTTACGAATGTTTTGTCAGTGATGCATTTTGGAAATACTGATGATAAAAATGATATTAAAAAACTGAATTTTTCAATTTCCGAATTGCAAATTCAATAATATAACAATTAATAGTTGGTGTCCTCGGACTTCCAAATAGAAAATTTATTTATAAGCAAGTATTTTCAATTATAAACGAGTAAAATTATCCACTGTACACGCCATTGAAGAAAATCAGATGAAAATGCGAATTAGGGTTTAAAATTAATTTTCACCATAACCGAGAGGCATCAACTATAATTCGAAATACTATAAAATACAATACGAGTCCGAATAAAGATTAAAGCTCTTTTACAAGGTCTCACTTTAATTTATGAAAACGCAATAAGGCATAATAATTAATTCATGGTTTGATTTGTTTGTATGGGGGGAAGCCTAACGTCTGATTAACGTTAGGCTTCATTTTTTTAACGAATCTTTAATATAAAATAAAATTGCCAAAGCCTTTTTGTAAATCAGATTTTAACTAATTTTATAAAAAATTAAACAATGAAAAAAATAGTATTTATAGCTTGCAGTGTTGCTTTTTTATTCGCTTCACAAGTTCAGGCTCAAACGAGTAATAAAAAATCGAAAACAGAGAAAGCTATGGCAAAAGAAACCATTTATCAGTTTAAGGTTGAAGATTTATCAGGAAAAACTTTTGATTTTGCTTCTTT
Source organism: Flavobacterium sp. ASV13 (assembly GCF_000745775.1). Taxonomy (GTDB): domain Bacteria; phylum Bacteroidota; class Bacteroidia; order Flavobacteriales; family Flavobacteriaceae; genus Flavobacterium. Next base: position 118,143 of record NZ_JQJY01000001.1, read on the forward strand.
AAAAGGAAAAAAAGTGATGATTGTTAATACAGCATCAAAATGTGGTTTAACACCTCAGTACAAAGATCTTGAGGCAGTTTATAAAGAATACAAAGACAAAAATTTTGTAATTGTAGGTTTTCCGGCAAATAATTTTGCAGGGCAGGAACCTGGAACAAATGAAGAAATTGCTACTTTTTGTCAGCTGAATTATGGTGTAACTTTTCCAATGATGGACAAAGTTTCTGTAAAAGGCGATGACATTTGTGAAGTTTATAAATTCCTGACTCAAAAATCTAAAAATGGTTTGCAGGATTCTGAAGTTGAATGGAATTTTCAAAAATATTTAATTAATGAAAAAGGAGAATTAGTTAAAGTAATCAAGCCTAAAACTTTAGTTACAGATCCTGAAGTTATCAATTGGATTAAAAGCTAATCATAAGACCGAAACCAAAAAATCCACAAATTTGAGAAATTCAAGTTTGTGGATTTTTTTTTTGTGAGGGACAAAGCAACAAAGTAACAAAGGATCAAAGGTTTTCTCCAAGGTCTTGTCATTTCTCTCACTAGACTTCAAAATCAAATAGAAAAACCGCGCTAATCCGCGCTTTCGCGATAGCGAATCCGTTAAATCCGTGTGCCATCTACACTAATATTAACTGCATAAAAACCAAATCCAGCCAGTGATCAAATTTGTATCCAACCTCGCGGATTGTTCCCGTTGCAACAAAACCAAATCGCTCATGAAAAGCAATACTTCCGGCATTATCTGCATCAATTGCGCCAATCATAACATGATAACCTTGTTCTTTTGCCAAACGAATTAATTCAGTCAATAATTTTGATCCAATTCCTTTTCCGATCACATTATCAACTACATAAACAGAATGTTCGACAGTATATTGATAACCAATTTTTTCTCTAAACTGTCCGTAACTTCCAAAACCTAAAACTTCACCATTTAAATCGGCAACAACAATAGGAAGATTTTTAGCTTTTTTATCTTCAAACCATTTGGTCTGCACTTCAAGAGTTTGAATATCATAACTATAATTTGCCGTTGTGTGCAAAATCGAATGGTTTACAATCGCTAGAATTTTTTCTAAATCATTTTCTGTTGCTGGCCTTAATTGTACTTCCATGTTAAATGTATTGGTAATTTTATTCGGTTATTTTGTGTTTAATTCAGCTAATAAAGTGTCAACTTCTTTTGGGTTCCAAGTCATTTCGGTGCAAATAACTTTGGCATCTTTGGCATATTGCAACGCCATTTTTTTGTCTTTAATTTTATTATAAAGTCGGGCGAGCAATAAATTTCCGTCGTATGAATCATTGATTTCCAATGAATGTTTTACCCAGAAAATTGATTTTTTTAAACTTTCAGTGTCGTTAATATGTTTTAGATACGTTTGTCCGATATCTTTCAGAAAACTAGCATCGTTCCAAACTAATTTTTGAGTGTTTTCCAAAGTTGTTTTTTTGTAAAACTGCCATTTTTCAGTTCTTTCGGCTAATGTCAAATCAAATTTAAAAACCAAAGAATCAGTCTTTTGAAGACGTATTGATTTTGCAACTTCTCTTTGTTTATAATAATTTACAGTATCTAAATTATCGACATAAGGGCGAAGTAATTCGGTTACAATGCTTTCGATTTTTCGGTCTACACGATTTTGAGAAGCAACAGCAGCAAATTCTTTTTGATGTTTTAAAACGAATTGAAATTCTCTCGAATTAATATCGGTAACGCCATTGGCAATAATTCTCCAATTTGTTTCACTAATTAATTGTGCATCAGATTGTGTATTCAGGTAAACATGAGTTGCTGGCGATAAATCTGTTCTGTCTTTCCCTTTTTTTAAAGTGTTCAAATAAGTAAAAAACTTATCAGAATTGCTTGGATCCGACATAAATTCTTTTTCTAAATAGGGCAATTGCATTCGAGAATTCAGCGCGTATTTAGCTTCGGTCATAAACTCTGCCGTTTTCATTTCGCCTTTTAGCGCATATAAAAGCGTTTCATTGGCATCCAAAAACAAAAAAGTTGGAAGTGATTTGGTGTTGTATTTGTTTTTTAGCGCAATTCCTTCTTCTTTTTCAATGTTTTTCCAGATGCAGATATAGTTTTCTTTTAAAAAAGACATCACATTTGGATCGCTAAAAACTTCCTTTTTCATTTGATTGCAATGCGGACACCAATCTGCATACAGCATTATAAAAAGCGGTTTCCCTTCTTTTTTTGCATTTTCCAATGCAGTTTTATACGGCGTATCATCTGGAACAAACTGATTTTGAGATTTTACAGTTTGCAGCGAAAGAAAAAGTACTACAATATATAGGAAACGCATACGAAGTATATTTTTTATTACAAATTCACTTTTACAAATATATTCCCTTTTTCTAAAAAGCGCCTTAATATCTTCCTATTTATAAGTTAAATCAAATACGAAGTTTGTAACTTTGTAATAGTAAAAGAAAATGCTGAATTTTAGTTTTTCTTTAAAAAAGTAATACGCTACAGGAATGATTTACCCCAAAATACCGCTTGCACAAAGCATTATCGAAATTTGTTCAGCAAAAGGAATCACTAATATTATTATTTCTCCAGGTTCAAGAAACGCGCCTTTGACGATAGGATTTGCCCAAAATCCGAATTTTAAGTGTTATAGTATTGCCGACGAGCGTTGTGCAGCATTTTTTGCTTTAGGAATTGCACAACAGACTAAAAAACCAACAGCAATTGTTTGTACTTCAGGATCAGCTTTGTTGAATTATTATCCGGCTGTGGCTGAAGCTTTTTACAGCCAAATTCCATTAATTGTAATTTCTGCAGATCGTCCTCAAAACAAAATCGACATTGGAGACGGACAAACGATTCGTCAGCAAAATGTTTTTGAAAATCATTCTGTTTTCAATGCCAATTTAACCGAAGAAGCTTCTGCTGAAAATGATTTAAAAATCAATAAAGCTATTGAAACTTCGATTCTTCAAAAAGGTCCGGTTCATATTAATGCACCTTTTGAAGAGCCTTTGTATGAAACTGTTGAAACGCTTTCTGTTCAGCCAAAAATAACAACTTTGGAAGAAGAAGTTCCAACCAAAATTATTGATAATAGCGAAGAAACTGCTTCCATTTGGAATTCGGCTAAAAGAAAACTAATTCTTATTGGAGGAATAAATGAAGTAAACTCTATTGAACAGGAAATTTTGGAAAACTTTGCCAACGATCCATCAATTGTTGTACTTACAGAAACTACTTCGAACTTGCATCATCCGAGTTTTATTAATAGTATAGATACTTTAATTACACCATTTGACGATTGTGATTTTAAAGAGTTGGAAGCAGAAGTTTTAATCACTTTTGGAGGTATGATTGTATCAAAACGTATTAAAGCTTTTTTACGCAAGTATAAACCTGCACATCATTGGCATATAGATACTTTGCGTGCATATGATACGTTTAATGCTTTAAGTAAACATTTTGTTATGGAACCAAATGATTTTTTTAAAGATCTGCTTCCAAAAACAGAATTTGTAACTAGTAATTACTTTAAGAAAATCGATAAAATTTATAGTCTTAGAAATAAAAGAAAAGAAGAATATTTAAAGAAAATTCCATTTTCAGATTTTAAAGTTTTTGAAAAAATAATTGAATCGCTTCCTAAGAACATCCAATTACAAATTAGTAATAGTTCGGCGATTCGTTATGCACAATTAATTGAGATTGATCCATCAATTGAAGTTTTTTGTAATCGCGGTACCAGCGGAATTGATGGAAGCACATCAACGGCAATTGGTGCGGCTGTGGCAAATGCAAAACAGAACGTTTTTGTTACAGGTGATATCAGTTTTTTGTATGACAGCAATGCTTTGTGGAATTCTTATATTCCTAAAAACTTTAAAATTATTTTGATTAATAATGGAGGAGGAGGAATTTTCAGAATTTTGCCGGGTCATGAAGAAAAACCTGTTTTTAATACTTATTTTGAAACTTCGCACCATTTGACAGCAGAACATTTGGCGAAAATGTATCAGTTTAAATATTTGCAAGCTTCTGATAACGAATCGCTGGAAAAAGGTATTTCTGATTTATATGCTGATAATGATTCACCGGTTATCTTAGAAATTTTCACTCCAACAGCTCAAAATGATATTATTCTGAAGCAATATTTTAAAGAGTTGAATTAATTATTTTGTAAGTTAAATTTTGTTAAAATTTATAAAATAAACATTTTTAATTTTAAATTTGGCTGCATTAATTGTAACCAATATTAAAATTATGAGCGCTAGAGAAGAATTAATTAAGAAGTATGCCGCAGATTTAAAAGACAAATGCGGTGTAACACCAAACATGGATTTGTTGACAAAAGTAACGATTGGCTGTGGTCCATCAATTTACAATGGAGATGCATCTACAGTTGCTGCGTCGCAACCGTCAGAATTAGAGACTGTAAAAAAGAATTTTTTGATTAAAAAATTAGGATTAGCAAACACTCCGGCTTTAGATGAAGGACTTCATGCTGTATTAGAAAAATATGGCCACGCAAACAAGCATAAATACAGAGCAGTTGTATATTATTTATTGACAGTGCACTTTAAAAAAGAAAGTGTTTATAAATAGAAACTAAAAAAAGCGCCTTTAAGGCGCTTTTTCTATATTATACAAAATTATTTAATCGGAATTGGAAAAACGGGCAAACTCGCATGACCTAAAGCATCTACAGTCTGCACAGCAAAAAAGTAATTATCTTTAGAATAAGGAATTTCTGCTTGTGTATCTTTCACAAAAAATGTTTTTTCCCAATGTGAAGATGAAGTTTCTCTCATTAAAATCTGATAACCGTATTGGGCTTTTCCTTCTGGAGCTGACCAAATCAAAGTAGATGAATTCGAAAGTTTTTTAACTTCAATTCCAACATTTTCAGGTGCTTTTGGCGATGAAGCTAGATTAGCCAATGTTGCCAAATTTGCACAAGTATTTTTTCTTAAATAATCAAAATCCATAAATTCAGGCAAATCACCATATTGAATATTGTTCTCTGTTCTTAAATCCTGATGTTGATGATCAAAATTTTCATTCATTTCACAAAAACGAACTGCTGTAAAACCATTTTGGCTAAATGGTGTATGATCGCCGCCTCTTAAAAAACGATCATTTCTATACACTAATTTCACTTTCAATTGATCTACATATTGTTCCGTAACCGTTTTAATATATCGGGCTAAAAGTCTTGAAGGACTATCATTGTCACGGCTTATAGCTTTACGCATTTTAGCTTCTTCCTCCGTTTCTAAATAAGGAATTGTTTCACTAAAAATACGAATTTGAGTATTGTCTCTTAAATTAGTTCCGCTTGATAAACTGTTACCAATCATATCATTATTAAGCATTGCAACAATATTCCAGTTTTGTTCTTTCGCTTTTTCAGCAAGATGACGCGCTCCAATTAAACCTTGTTCTTCGCCAGTTACTGCAACAAATATAATAGTAGCCGGAAAAGATCGCTTGCTCATTACTTTTGCCAACTCAATAACTGCAGCAACACCAGAACCATCATCATTTGCTCCCGGCGCATTTGATTTTATATTCATAACATCTGTAACTCGGGAATCTAAATGTCCGCTAATAATCAGAACGCGATTATCTGTTGGGTCAGTTCCTTTTAAAGTAGCCATTACATTTCCAATCTGACTGTCGACATTAATTCTTTTTCCATCCGCTTTGACGGTGAAATAATCAATCTCAGAAGTTAATCTTCCGTTTGATTCCAAAGCAAATTTGTCAAATTCCGATTTTACCCATTGCTGCGCAGCACCAATTCCTTTCGTTTTGTTTTTAGGATCACTTAAAGTATGGCGGGTTCCAAAAGAAACTAATTTATGAATTGTTGCTTCGAGATTTTCGGCTTTGATTTCACTAATCATTTTCTTTATTTCCGGATCTTCAGAAACTTGAGAAACAGAAACCTGAGTGAATAATAAAAAGGCAAAAGCAGAATAAATAATGGTCTTTTTCATTGATTTGGGATTAATTATAGGTTTCCAAATTTAACCAAAAGGAATAAACTACAATATAATGTATGCTTCTTTTTTTATCCAAAACATTTTTCGGATTACCATTCTCAAACTTCGTACATTTGCAGCATAGAAATTTAAGAATATGCTTGAAATAGGAAAATACAATACACTTACTATATTACGTGATACTAAAGTGGGTTTGTTTTTAGGAAATCCTGAAAAAGATCCGGATGGAATTCACGATGTTTTACTTCCAAATAAATATGTTCCAAATGAATTTGAAATAGGCGAAGAGCTTGTTGTTTTTGTTTATTTGGATCACGAACAGAGACCAGTTGCAACAACACTTGAACCTTATATTTTATTGAACGAATTTGCACTATTAAGAGTAAATTATATTAATCAGGTTGGTGCTTTTATGGATTGGGGAATGGAAAAAGACATTCTTGTTCCGTTTAAAGAACAGGCGCGCCCGATGGAAAAAGGAAAACGTTACTTGGTATATTTATATTTAGACGAAAAAACAAAACGTTTAGTTGCTTCAAGTAAAACGAATCAGTTTCTAAACAACGATCATTTGACTGTTGAAAAAGGAGAAGAAGTTGATTTGATCGTTTCGCATATTACTGAAATCGGAATTAATGTAATTATCAACGAGCAACATAAAGGTCTTTTATATAAAGATGAAGTATATGATGATTCAATACGAACTGGAGACAGAATGCGCGGTTATATTAAAAACATTCGTCCTGATAATAAAATAGATGTTGCTTTACAAGTTCAGGGTTATCAGAGCATTGAGCCAAATGCAGAAAAAATTCTAGATGAATTAAGAGCCAATCGCGGTTTTTTACGTTTAAATGATAATTCGCATCCAGAAGATATAAAAACGGTATTGAAGATGAGTAAAAAGACTTTTAAAAAGGCTGTAGGAGCTTTATACAAGGAAAAACTTATTGAAATAAAAGAAGACGGAATTTATCTTGTAAAAGAGAATTAAAATTCCAACAATTTAATATAACAAGAAAGGCCGCTCATTACAAGCAGCCTTTCTCTTTTTATTCTAGTTTTAAAAAAAATTGTAATTAAAAAAAAACAGAAATAAAATAATTCGAATCCATTCAAAAAATAATAGCTTTATTAATTTTAGAAATTACTTTTCATCATGGGTATGTCTTTTAAACAATCAATACATTCATTTTTATTAGCAAAAGCTCGATTTCACGGCTAATCCATTTGGTTTGATAAAATAACTTTTAGAAAGTTTCAGTTAGTATTTTTTTCCTCTTTTCGTAATCAATTTTCTATACTAATTACATTCAACAATTCTATTGTTTAACCGTAGGTGCTACTATCTCCTTTTTGAAGTTTTAACAAACGCATAAATCATTTGCTCACTGTTTAAGGTTTTTTTACTAATTAGAACCGTAAAAAAATGAGCGACAAATTTTTTAAATTTTCTCAAAAAAATCATTTTTTAGGTTAATAAATCAGTGAAAGAAAATCAATCTAATATCAACAAAATAAATTGTATCTCGTTGATTTCTAGGGTGTAAAATTACTTATTATTTTTTAAAACTAATGTTAAAAAGTGTTATTTTTTGTAAGTAAATACCAATTGTTAACATTGAGTGCTGTTTTGTGGTAAGACTTAAATCAAATTGAGTAGGTAAAAATGTAAAAATGCTTTATTTTTACACTATAATTATTAAAACAAACAGATAAAAATGGATTGGATTACTGCCAGAGAATTCGAAGATATAACCTATAAAAAATGTAATGGAGTTGCCAGAATTGCTTTCAACAGACCAAATGTGAGAAATGCTTTTCGTCCAAAAACAACTTCAGAATTATACCAGGCCTTTTATGATGCACAGGAAGATACTTCAATTGGAGTAGTTTTACTTTCAGCTGAAGGTCCGTCAACTAAAGATGGAGTTTATTCTTTTTGCAGCGGAGGCGACCAAAATGCACGCGGACATCAAGGTTATGTGGGAGATGATGGACAACATCGTTTGAATATTCTTGAAGTACAGCGCTTGATTCGTTTTATGCCAAAAGTAGTTATTGCTGTAGTTCCGGGTTGGGCTGTAGGAGGCGGACATAGTTTGCACGTGGTTTGCGATATGACGCTGGCAAGTAAGGAACATGCCATTTTTAAACAAACAGATGCAGATGTAACTAGTTTTGACGGTGGTTACGGTTCTGCTTATTTAGCTAAAATGGTTGGACAGAAAAAAGCACGTGAAATTTTCTTTTTAGGAAGAAATTATTCAGCTCAGGAAGCTTTCGAAATGGGAATGGTAAATGCTGTTATTCCGCATGATGAGCTTGAAGCAACAGCTTATGAATGGGCACAGGAAATTCTGCAAAAATCACCAACTTCAATCAAAATGCTGAAATTTGCCATGAACTTAACAGACGACGGAATGGTTGGCCAGCAGGTTTTTGCCGGAGAAGCAACTCGTCTAGCTTATATGACAGAAGAAGCGAAAGAAGGAAGAAATGCATTTTTAGAAAAAAGAAAACCAAACTTTGGCGAAAATAAATGGTTACCATAAATTAATAAAATTGTTTCAGGTTTCATGTTATATGTGCTGTAGAAAACGTAAAACTTGAAACCTGGAACTTGAAACTTGAAACCAAATAAACTAAAATATAAATGAAACATTGGATTGAAGCCGCAAGATTGCGCACATTGCCTTTATCAGTTTCTGGAATTATTGTTGGAAGTATTTATGCTTTATCAAACCCAACAGAAACAATTAATACGCCGACAGAAGTATTTAGCTGGAAAATTTTTGGTTTTGCACTTTTAACAACATTAGGTTTACAGGTTTTATCCAATTTTGCCAATGATTATGGTGATGGAGTAAAAGGTACAGATAACGCTGACAGAGTAGGGCCACAACGCGCTATTCAGAGTGGGAAAATCACGCCTCAGGCCATGAAAAAAGCAATAATAATTACTTCATTATTAACGCTTTTATCGGCTATAATATTGATTTATTTTGCATTCGGAAAAGATAATTTTGGGTATTCGATTTTCTTTTTATTATTAGGAATTGCAGCAATTGTTTCGGCAATTCGTTATACAGTTGGAAATTCAGCTTACGGTTACAAAGGATTTGGAGACGTTTTTGTTTTCGTATTCTTCGGATTGGTAAGTACTTTGGGTGTTAATTTTTTATATTCCAAAGAAGTTGATCCGCTGTTGATTCTTCCAGCAATTTCAATTGGTTTGCTTAGCGTTGGTGTTTTAAACCTAAATAATATGCGCGATGAAGAATCAGATAGAAAATCAGGAAAAAATACAATTGTAGTTCAAATTGGTGGAGCAAAGGCTAAAATTTACCATTTTACATTGATTATTACAGCTATGATTTTGGTAGTTGTTTTTGCTATTTTGAGCGATTATAATTTTGACCAATACTTATTTTTACTAGCCTATATTCCTTTAACAAAGCATTTAATTACGGTTTCTAAAAACCAGGATCCTAAACTTTTAGATCCAGAGTTAAAAAAAGTAGCGCTAAGCACTTTCTTGCTTTCATTATTATTGACAATCTGCATGATTTCACTGATTTCAGATATTATCGTTAACCTTTTTCTTGGAGGAAGATAACCAAGTTCAATTAAAAAAATAAGATCATGAAAATAACATTTTACGGACACGCTTCTTTAGGCATCGAAGTTGGAGGAAAACATATTATTGTTGACCCTTTTATTACCGGAAATCCAGCTGCTGCAGCAATCGACCTTAGAGATTTAAAGGCCGATTATATTTTACTTACACACGCACATGCTGATCACGTTTTAGATGTTCAGGCTATTGCAAAATTGACAAATGCTGTAATTGTATCAAATGCAGAAATTGCGAGTTATTATGCAAAATTAGGTTTTAATTCACATCCGATGAATCACGGCGGAAGCTGGAAATTCGATTTTGGAAAAGTTAAATATGTAAACGCTATTCATTCAAGTACTTTTCCTGACGGCACTAACGGAGGAAATCCTGGTGGATTTGTAATTGAAGGCGAGCATAAAAATATTTACATCGCGGGAGACACTGCCCTTACAATGGATATGAAATTGATTCCTATGCGAACAGAATTAGATTTGGCAATTCTTCCAATCGGAAATAACTTTACAATGGATGTCGAAGATGCTATTATCGCTTCAGATTTTGTAGAATGCGACAAAGTTTTAGGGTATCATTTTGATACTTTTGGCTATATCGAAATCAACCACGAAGAAGCAATCAAAAAGTTTTTCGATAAAGGAAAAGATTTGATGTTGTTAGGAATCGGAGAGTCAATCGAATTATAATTATCAATTTAAATATAGCCGAAAGAAGGAGCTAATCCCGCTTTCGGCTATATCTTTTTTAGGCAATGAAAAATTGCCCAAAAAAGGATACCGCCTCTATCGGGGCTAGGGCACTTGATTTCATAAGAAATATTTTGGCATAATTTTTACTAAGATTATTGAAATCCATGAAATTAACTACAAATAAAAAAGTAGAGAAATTGGTGTAATTCTTGGCAAAAAACAATCATTCAACATGACTTTCAAAAAAATAATTCTATCACTATTAATTACTTTTTCTTTTAATGCTTTTGCACAAAAAGACGGTTATTGGGATAAAGAACGCGCAACAACAAAAGAAATAATTGTTTCTGCCCGTGACCGAATCACAATAAAAACAGAAGATCTTCCCGTTGGAACTACTGAAATTGTTTACAGAATCACACTTTTGGATGAAAATCAACAAATGGCAAACAGTTTGGTTTCGGTATTAAAAGCAATTCCAGATCCAACTGGAGTTAGCCAGGGCTCAGCTGGAGCGGTATTTATAATGTCCAAGATTTCGGGAGATGATACTTGCACTTACGCCTTATTTACATCTGCAGAAAATGCAAAAAAATACATTGACGACGGAAAAACAGATAAAGCTTGTTATGCTCAAGAAGAACCTTTAAGCAAGGATGCGAAAAGATTATCGCTTGATAAATCTACTTGTTTGGGACAAAATGTAAGCACAATTTGGTTTGGATTTCATAGTAAAAACTGGCTTTTGAATCAAAAAGTTGTTTTAGAAGTTGTGCCTTGGGTGGATACAAAATTAAATCGTGGCTGGAATCAGGATAATAAAAATGAAATCATCAGTTTGTGTAAAACATCAACAATGGCACAAAAAATGGCTAATTCTGATGATTTCTGCGTTTGTATTTTAGATAAAATCATGAAGCAATATCGCTATAGTGAATTTCAAAAGTTGCTTCCAATAGAAAAAAATAAAGTTTATAAAGACTTTGGAAGCGCTTGTTATAAAGATGCTGATATTTCTAAAAATGTTTTTAACGACCTCAGAAAACAGGCTTCTCTATTAATCAAACAGCAAAAATACAATGAAGCAATTCCTAAATTAAATACTATAATTAATGAAGGAAAAGCTACCGCATTAGATTACAGTTCAATCGGTTATTGCTATATTTTGACAAAGCAATATGAGAAAGCGCAAAAGTTTTTGCAAGAAGGTGAAAAACTAGACAGCACTGAATTATTGGTCAAATTAAACTTGGCACATTTGTATTTAGTGAGCAATAATTATAGTGATGCAAAAGCAATCTATAAAAAATATCAGGATCAAAATGTCACAGATAGTTTAAGTTGGAAAGACAAAACAAAATCAGATTTTGTAATTTTTGAAAAAGCAGGCCTGCCATCAAAAGATTTCGAAAAAATTCTAAAACTTTATAATTAAAGATTCTAAGCTACTAAGGTGCTAAGATACTAAGTTTTTCAGTATCTCATACCTCAGTCCCTTAGAACCTTAGCTTCTTAGTACCTAAAAAAAATGACCGCTACTTACCACAAATACATGCTCGAGTTTAAACGTCCATCCGGAACGTCGCGAGGGATTATGACCGAAAAAGAAACCTGGTTTATCGTTTTAGAAGAAAACGGTAAAAAAGGAATAGGCGAGTGTGGTATTTTACGTGGTTTAAGTGCCGATGATCGCGACGATTATGAAGAAAAACTGCAGTGGGTTTGCCAAAATATTCATTTAGGTGAAACAGCACTTTGGGAAGCTTTATTAGAATTTCCTTCTATTCAGTTTGGAGTGGAAATGGCTTTTTTATCTTTAAAAAGTGAAAATCCGTATTTATTGTTTCCTTCCGATTTTACCAATAATTCAAAATCAATTGAGATAAACGGCTTAGTTTGGATGGGTGAAGCATCTTTCATGAAAGAGCAAATCGAAGACAAATTAGCGGATGGTTTTAAGTGTATAAAACTTAAAATTGGTGCAATAGATTTTCAACGAGAATTAGATTTATTGCAATTTATCAGAACCCATTTTTCGGCTGAACAAATTGAAATTAGAGTTGATGCCAATGGTGCTTTTCCATTAAATGAAGCTTTAGATAAGTTAAATCAACTCAAAGAATTTCAATTACATAGTATTGAACAACCTATCAGGAAAGGTAATGTTCAAGCCATGCATAATTTATGCAAAGTAACACCATTTCCAATTGCTTTAGACGAAGAATTGATAGGTGTATTTTCATTTGAAGATAAAGAGAAACTATTGCAAGAAATCAAACCACAATATATTATTTTGAAACCGAGTTTTATTGGAGGTTTCAGAGGAACAAAAGAATGGATTGATTTAGCAGATAAATATGGAATTGGTTGGTGGATCACATCAGCGTTAGAAAGTAATATTGGTCTAAACGCGATAGCACAATGGACTTTTATTCAAAATTCAAAGATGCCACAGGGATTAGGAACTGGCGCTCTTTACACCAATAATTTTGATTGCCCACTTGAAGTTTCAAAAGGACAGTTGTGGTACAATGTTTCAAAAAAATGGGATTTTTTTGAAATAGATACAAAGTAACAAAGTTGCAAAGAAATAAAACCTTTGTCCCTCTGTTACTTTACAGCTTTGTTACTTTTTCTCACTCTTTTCCTCCCAACAAATTAGCTTGCCAGTCTTTCAGTTCTTGCCATTTCCCTTGATAAGCCATTAATGCTTGTTTTGGCCAGGTACTTGGATTGTGCATGGCAAAATTTTCGCCTGCTGCGTCTAGAATATTCTGCAGTTTTTCAGTAGATGCTTTTGATAAATCTTGCCATGTCGCAATTCCCGCTTCATTAAATAAAGCTTCGATTTTAGGGCCAATTCCTTCAACAATTTTCAAGTCATTTTCTTTTACTTTTTTACCTAAAATATTTAAAGCGATTTCTTTGTCAAATATAAATTGTGATATAGGTGATTGTGGGGCAGGATTATTTTTTGCTTTTGAAGCTAATTCAACATCAAGAGCATTTATTTTTTGATTTAAATTCTTTACCGTGGACTTGCATACATCTAAATCTTCTTGCAAAGATACGGCGAGCAAAACATCTTTTTTTGAGCTCATTTTTCCTAGTAGGTAACCGAAAATCCCAAAGATCAAACCTACTAATGCCGGTATTATAAAACACATTATATCCATGATCTGTTATTTTTAAAATGATAAGATTGGCCGTCGGAATTTATCTGCTTAAACTTTCTTAAGAAGTTTTAGAAACGTCTGAAAAATCAAAGTATTTGATAAATCAACAACAGTGTTAGGGTCAATCAAATTTAGCAAAAAATAAAAGTGTAATATATTAACAATCAGTTAATTTGCTGAGTGTGTTTTGATTTTGGTTAAATGAAAAAACAAGCTAATACTTTCTTATTGCAATTTCGGGACTGAATTAAATTGAGTAACTTGCAGTAAAATTAATTGAAGAATCAAAATGGTTGAAATTGAAAGAAAGTTTCTTGTGAAATCTGAAGATTTTAAAGAACAGGCTTTTACTCAAAATAAAATTGCTCAGGGTTATTTAAGCTCAATTCCTGAAAGAACAGTTCGTGTGCGAATTAAAGGAGAAAGAGGATTTTTGACAATAAAAGGTATTGGGCATCAAGGAGGAATGACTCGTTTTGAGTGGGAAAATGAAATTCCGCTGGAAGAAGCGCAGGAATTGTTGAAATTATGCGAAAAAGGGAAAATCGAAAAAACTCGTTTCGAAATTAAATCTGGAAATCATGTTTTTGAAGTTGATGAATTTTATGGTGAAAACGAAGGCTTGATTATGGCCGAAATCGAATTGGAATCAGAAACAGAAACTTTTGAAAAACCAGATTGGCTAGGAGAAGAAGTTACCAATGACAAAAGATATTACAACGCTTATTTGAGCAAAAATCCATTTAAAGACTGGGAAAAATAATTCATTTATGACAGATTATGATTTGATTATTGTTGGAGGCGGGCCAATTGGTCTTGCTTGCGCAATTGAAGCTCAAAAGAAAAACTTACGATATTTGATTATTGAAAAAGGCGCAATTGTAAACAGTATTTTCAATTATCCGCTTTACATGACATTTTTTTCAACCGCTGAAAGATTAGAAATTGGTGACATTCCGTTCAATTGTCTGGCACCGAAACCAGGTCGTCAGGAAGCTTTGGAATATTACAGAAATATTCATCGTTATTTTAATTTCAACATAAATTTGTTTGAAGAAGTAACCGAGATTCGTAAAAATGAAAATGCTGTTTTTGAAATTACAACAAACAAGAATTCTTATAAATCTAAGAATGTAATTATCGCGACAGGATTTTATGACATTCCAATTACAATGAATGTAAAAGGAGAAGAACTGCCAAAAGTTCGTCATTATTATAAAGAAGCGCATGAATATGCTTTCAGAAATGTTTTGGTAGTTGGCGCCAATAATTCATCTGTTGATGCGGCATTGGAATGTTGGCGTAAAGGTGCAAATGTAACAATGGTCATTCGTAAAAATGAAATCAACAGCAGAGTGAAATATTGGGTTAAACCCGATATTGAAAACCGAATTGCCGAAGGAAGCATCAAAGCTTATTTTACATCGAATATTACTGAAATAAAAGAAAGCGAAGTTGAAATTGAAACCCCTGACGGAAAAGTTACAATTGAGAATGACTTTGTTTTGGCATTAACGGGTTACAAACCTGATTTGAATTTTCTTGAAAATATTGGAATTCAGCTTTCAGACGATGAATTAAAAATTCCGTCGTATAATGCAGAAACTATGGAAACGAATGTTGAAGGATTATTTCTCGCAGGCGTTGTTTGTGGCGGAATGCAAACGCACAAATGGTTTATTGAAAACTCAAGAATCCATGCTAAAATGATTGTGGATCACATTACTTCAAAATAAAAAAGTTTGCCACATTGAGCGGAGTAGAGAACTTCATAAAACATTTCGACTTCGCTCAATGTGACAAACTAATAAAATAATTTATTGGAAATTTGTGACTTACAAAAACTTAAGAACTACAAGATAACATTGAACAACCTACTTTAGATCTAGCCCAATCTGGACGTTTTGCAAACCATTTTTCAAACTCCGGTTGTTCATCATATGGTTTTTGTAAAAGAGTATAAAGTTCATCAATTAATGAATAATCCTCTTTTTCAGCAGCGTCGATGGCAAGTTGCGCCATATAATTTCGAAGTACATATTTTGGATTAATAAGATTCATTTTTCGAGAACGATCTTCATCTGATAATGTTTCAACTTTCAGTCTTTCTAAATAATCATAAAACCATTTTGTCCAGATTTCTAAAATTTCTCCTGAAACTTCTTCTGGTTTATAAAATGAATATTTAATTTTTTCAATTGCTTCTGGTGCAAAATCTGATTTTTCAACAAAACTTAAATTTCTAAAAAAGATTGTCATATCAGTCTCGGTCAATTGCAAAGTGTTTTCTAAGTCTACAATTAATTGATCATCAGTTTCAGTTGAAGTGAATAATCCTAATTTGCTTAAAAACATTGTTTTATAATCAAAATTAAAATCATTCATAAATGATTCCAATATTTTTTCTAAAGGTGCTGCTTCATTAATCAGCGGATAAAGTGCGTTGGCTAATTGAAATAAATTCCATTGTGCAACGCTAGGTTGATTGCCAAAACGGTATCTTCTATTTTGGCTGTCGGTTGTATTTGGTGTCCAATTTGGATCATAATTTTCAAGCCAGCCGTAAGGACCGTAATCAATCGTGATTCCGTGAATCGACATATTGTCTGTGTTCATTACGCCGTGTACAAAACCTACACGTTGCCAGTGTAAAATCATTTCACGCGTTGTATCGGCAACTTTTTTGAAAAATTGTAAATATTGTTCTTTTGGTTCACCAGTTATTTCCGGGAAATAATGTTTGATTGTAAATTCTACAAACTGTTTTAAATTTTTCAACTCATTTCGAGAAGTAAGCATTTCAAAACTTCCAAATCGGATAAAAGATGGCGCAACGCGACAAACGACAGCACCTTTTTCATAAGCCGGATTTCCGTTATATAAAATATCACGTAAAACCTGATCGCCTGAAAGAATCAAAGAAAGCGATCGGGTAGTGTGAACGCCAAGATTATACATTGCTTCGGCACATAAATATTCTCTTATTGAAGAACGCAAAACAGCTAAACCATCAGCAGTTCTGGAATATGGAGTTTTTCCGGCGCCTTTTAACTGAAGTGTATAAAACTGATTATTATTTTCAATTTCAGTCAAATTGATGGCACGGCCGTCGCCCAATTGTCCAGCCCAATTTCCAAATTGATGTCCCGCGTAGCACATTGCATAAGGCTGTGTTTCAGGAAGAATTTCTTTTCCCGAAAATACATTTAAAAAGCTTTCAGACTGAATTTCATCTTCAGAAATTCCAACCAATTCAGCTACTTCTTTTGAAGCATGAATCAGTTTTGGATTTGAAGGTTTTGTTGGATTTACAAACGAAAACAAAGTGTTTTTTACCTGACGAACTTCATTTGTTAAATCAGGATCTGCAGGTAATTCGGATGTAAATCGATTGTTTATTTTAAGGTTTTTCATTTTGTTTTTTTCTTTTTTTGCCACTGATTGCACAGATTAAAAAGATTTTTTAATCTGTGCAAATCCTTTAAATCTGTGGCTAAAAATTAAATTAATCTGTCGGCGTACATTTTTTTCAGTTTCTGCACTTTTGGATCAATTACAATCTGACAGTAACGTGCATCCTGATTATTGTTGTAATAGTTTTGATGATCTTCTTCGGCTTCATAAAATACTTCAAAAGAAGCCAATTCAGTTACAATTGGATCTTCATAAAAAGGTTTTACTTCCTGAAAAACTTTTTCTGCAATTTCTTTTTGTTCCAAATCATGATACAAGACAAGCGAACGATATTGAGTTCCAACATCTGCACCTTGACGATTCAGCGTTGTAGGATCATGGCTTGTCATAAATATAAAAATCAAATCGTGATATGAAATTATGTCAGGATCAAAAGTGACTTGTATTACTTCAGCATGTCCGGTTCTGCCAGTACATACTTCTCGATAGGGTGGATTCTTAATAAAACCACCAGAATATCCTGATTTTAAAGATTTTACTCCATTTAATCGCTGAATCACAGCTTCAATACACCAAAAACATCCTCCACCAAAAGTGGCTGTTGCTAAATTTCCCATAGAATTTGTATTGTTTAAGTTTCTATTGTCCCATTAATCCGATAGAATATTATGATAAATTACTAAAATAATGTGTATTTAGTTAAATATACTAAACGGTTATGTAATATTTGAAGTTTACAATTGATAAATTCGCAATTTTATAAAAAAGCCTTTATATTTGCATTCAAACTCTCACTGTAATGAATAGCAAAAATAGTACCATCACTCTAGAAACTTATTTTCAGGATTTTCGTAAAAATATTGTTGGCATAAATCAAGAATTTACTTCGCCTTATGGCAAAAAACAAATCATTTATACTGATTGGACTGCCAGCGGAAGGCTATATCGCCCTATAGAAGAGAAACTTTTAAACCAATTTGGGCCTTTTGTTGCGAATACTCATACTGAAACTACTGTGTCAGGTACTGCCATGACAAAAGCATATCATCATGCCAGACATATTATCAAGCGTCATGCAAATGCTAATAATGATGATGTTTTAATTACAGACGGCACCGGAATGACTGGCGTTATCAATAAATTTCAGCGTATTTTAGGATTGAAAATTCCTGAAAACCTTAAAAGCTGTACGACTGTTCCGGCTGAGAAAAAACCGATTGTTTTTATCTCACATATGGAGCACCATTCCAACCAAACTTCTTGGTTAGAGACAATTGCCGACGTTGAAATTATTCCATCATGCGAAAAAGGGCTTTTCAGTCTTGAGCATTTAGAAGAACTTTTAGAAAAATACAAAGACAGAACAATTAAAATTGCTTCGATTACTTCATGCTCAAATGTTACGGGATTAAAAACTCCTTTTCATGAAGCAGCAAAATTAATGCACCAATATCATGGAGTATGTTTTGTAGATTTTGCCTGTTCAGGACCTTATGTAGAAATAGATATGCATCCTGCAGATCCTGAAGCGTATTTAGATGCTATTTTCTTTTCACCGCACAAATTTTTGGGTGGACCTGGAACTTCGGGTGTTTTGATTTTCAACAAAAAATTATACAACAATATGATTCCCGATTGTCCGGGTGGAGGAACTGTAAGTTGGACAAATCCTTGGGGCGAACATAAATATATTGATAATATTGAAGATCGTGAAGACGGTGGAACTCCGGGTTTTTTACAAGTTATAAAAACAGCTCTTGCAATTGAACTGAAGGAAGAAATGGGAATTGAAAACATTTTGCAACGCGAACATGAAATTGTTGATTATGTTTTTAACCAATTACAGCCAGTTGAAAATATCAAGATTTTAGCTGGACAACATAAAGACAGGTTAGGTGTTGTTTCGTTTTTTATTGAAAATCTTCATTTCAATTTAGGTGTAAAATTGTTGAATGATCGTTTCGGGATTCAAACTCGTGGAGGATGTAGCTGTGCCGGAACTTATGGACATTTTTTATTACATGTTGATCAGGAAACTTCTAACAAATTAGTTAATGAAATCACGATTGGTGATTTGATTAAAAAACCAGGATGGATCAGAATGTCTATTCACCCAACGACAACTGATGAAGAAATTGCTTATGTATGCAAAAGCATTAAAGAATTAGCTGAAAACCATGAGAATTGGGCTTTGGATTATTCTTATAATAAAAATACAAACGAATTTATTCATAAAAATGCAACTTCATTTGAAGATGAATTAGTAGAAAGCTGGTTTAAATCTTAAGATTTTTTAACGGCAATCCCGATAGCTATCGGGAGCTAAGATTTACACGAAGTACGCAAAGTTTAATAAAGTAAACCCGATAGATTTTTAAAACCTTTCGGGTTTTATTGTATAAATGAGTTTGTTGTTTTTCATGAAAATGAAATTTCTCGTTTAGCCCCGATAGAAGTGGAAATCCTTTTGTATCTCGTTTTTTCTAACGAGATACAAAAGATTGTAACGGATAGCGGGACTTGACTTGAATTGAAAACAGATTTTTCTGCTCCTTAAAATTAGGATTACATTATCAATCGGACTCCGCCGAGATCTGAAACTCGGTAAGAAAATTTATTTCCAGGCGAGGCAATGAACATGAAATTTTTTGGGATATTCCATTTTTTAGAAAGTTCGTCAATCATTTCGGGGCCAAATTCTCCTTTTATTTCCAGATATTCAATGTCGATATCGTCGTACGCTCGGTCTAAAACTTCAAGATCTTTTTTCAAAGCATTATTGCTTGCTTCGTCTTTTTTGACATGAACTATTTTAAGTTTTTTGGTTGTTTCATTATTTTCAACATATTGTAAAACTTTGTTCAAAATTGCAATATCATCGCCTTTAGTAAAAAAAACAAATTCCTGCGAATTAATTTTTAGGCTTAAATTTTGGAGATAACGATTGCTCAAAATGACCATACGCCGCAATGGCTGATAAAAATATTCGAGCGCTTCGATTAAAAGCTTAATCAGAATTACGCGATTAAGCATGATTCCGATAAAAAGTAACGACGGAATCATGTATTTTAAAAAGGTATAAAACGAATTAATATTTAATTCCATGTTTCCGATAAAGGCTGCGATTATAAAAATAACCGCTGTTACTACTGCAATTCCACGTGCGCGCTCAGGCCTAGGAAGTTTTCGACGTTTGAATTTCAATAATAAATTCCCGATTCCGAAGAGCGCCATTACTGCTAAAAATGAAAAAGTATAAACTCCAGCCAGTGATTCTAAATGCCCTTTTGTAGCAAAAAGCACTGAAATACAAAGAATTAAAAAACTAATTACGATTCGGTAATGAGAACCTCTTTTGTTTTGTTTTAGGAAATAATTTGGTAGAATTCTGTCTAATGTCATTCGGTTTAATAATCCCGAAACACCGACAAATGAAGTTAATACTGCTCCGCATAAAACTAAAACAGCGTCAATAGAAATTAACCAAGCCAACCATGAACCGCCGGTTGTTTCACCCAAATGTGCCAAAAGTGATTCTTTGTTTTCGCCAACTTCGGTAAGCGGAATTACACTAATCAATAAAATGGCAATTACGGGATTGAAGAAACTGACAATTGCCCACATATTACGAAGCGTTTTTGGAAAAATTCCTTGTTCTTGTTCTTCGACAAAATTGGCTGAACTTTCAAAACCTGAAATTCCGAGCATTGCGGCAGAAAATCCGAGAAAAAGAGCCGTTTTTATACTTCCCGTTGCAAGAGGAGTTTGCCAATTTATGTGGAAAGTTTCCAATCCATTAAAAAGCAAAAACCAAACAGATGCCAAAACTAGTAAAGTTAAAGTCGTAATATGCGTTACAAAAATGATGACGGCAACGAACGCCGATTCACCAATTCCTAAAATTGCCAGACAAGTAAATATAATTAAGATAATAACAGTTGCAATGGTAATATTTAGTCCTTCAAAAATTCCGTGCAAGTAATGCATGCCTTCTGAAGCCGAAATTACGGCAGTTGCCATATACGATAAAACGGTCAGTGTTGCGGCAACTGATGCCAATCGTTTTGTTGAAGTATTTAATAATACGTTGTAAGCGCCTCCGTTTAAAGGAATTGCACCAACGACTTCACCATAAATTTTTCGGAATAAAAATAAAACAACTGCTACAATTAGTAGAGAAATCCAGGCGTATTGTCCGGCATATAAAATCGTAAGCGCTGAAACATACAGACAAGAAGAACTAATGTCATTGCCACAAATGGCAGTTGCCTGTAATTGATTTAATTTTTTTTGTACAATTTCTTTCATGATTATTCAAAATTATAACCTGATTAACTTTATAATAAATGGCAACAAAATAATTAAAATCTTTATCTGATCGCAGTTCCTGAAATTTTAGAAACTTTATTAATATCCAGTTAATCTGAATTTTGAATATTCAGTTTAAGAAGATTATTTGGCTTGCTGAAACTTTTTAAGTGATAGTAAAGCCTGCTCTTGAATTTTTTTATGAAAAAATCCTGTCCAACCTAATAAAAGTCCAGTAATACCAAAGGCTTGTTTTGACCATTTCCAAACGTCAAAATTATCAGTGTGCTTAATAATAAGTCCGTCTTGAAACACAAACTCTGCGGAAATAGTATTAACTACATTTCTGTTGGTTTTACTAAAATTGTAAGTTGCTATCCATCGTGCAGATCCTGTAAAGTCATCGGCTTTGATATTTGAAAATTCAATTTTAATATTGCCTTTACTTTTTAAAAGTAGCATTTCCCACATTTTTGAAACTTGCTCTTCCTTTAATAATCCGAAAGCAGGATCAATAAAATGAACTTTTGGATGATAGCATTCGCTCATTGTTTTGGCGTCGGCGTTTGCAAAAGCGGTATAGAATTTTGCAATTAAGTTTTCGTTGGCGTTCATGTAGATTTTAATTAAAGTATAAATATAAGATTTATTATTTTAAGTCTTTTCTTTATAAAACGCTAATTTCTTTAGCAGTATCGAAAGTCTTTTTCGATTTATCGTAGGCCGTTGAAAAATAAGAGCTTCTGTTTACAGCTGTAAAATATCCAGTTTGATTGCCAAAGGAATTTGAGCCACCTGCAATTATAAAACGTATTGCCTGGATATCTGTTTTTTTTAGTTTGATCATTTCTGCCGGAGTGAAGTAATAGTAGGCAGTTGTTTTTCCGTCGGCACTTTCTTTTACATTTTTGTCAACGCAAGGTATTACATCACCATTCGCCAAATCAACATAAACGCCACCAGAAATTCGGGCCTGATCATTTGCTGTTGCAATAGTTAATTTTAAAACACCACCTTTTTCTGTTTTTGCAACCTGAACATTAGTTTCACCGGAGAAAGCATATTTTTCACAAATAAAAATATAATTCTGTGTTGCCGGATAAGGTTTTGAGCCTTTTATACTGATAGTTTCCTGAGCATTGGCAAAGCTTGCCATTAAAAGTAATAAGAAAAGCGGTAATTTTAAATTCATATATATCCTTTATTATTCGTTTATTTTAGCATCAAATTTTTCATCCCAATCCATTGATTTTATGGCAGAAATCAAATTGTTTTCATCAACAAAAATCCTAAGTTCTTTGTTGGCTACTTTTTTGGAATACAAAGCATGATAGCGGTAAATGACTTCCTGCTTGCTTTTATAAACGCCGTCTAATTTCAAATCAATAAAATTACCATAATACTGTCTAAATCTTGTGCAGGTTTTAGTCAGTCGTTCTTCAGTTGTGTTTTCCATAACTGATTTGGTAACTTCTGTTTCATTAAATGGTTTAAATTTAGAAGTATTGCAGGTTTCTAATACGCGTTTGCCTAATTCGTACGCTTTTTTTTGCTGGTTCGAATTAATTTCTGAAACTGCAATTTTCTTAATTTTCAAATCGTCAGTATCTCTGCTGACCGTTTTTGATTTGCATCCAATAAGTAACAACAAACATATAATCAATCCTGCTTTCTTCATAACTATTTATGTTATTTTTAATAATAAGTTAGGGTCGGGGCAGTTTTCTATATAAAAATTGAGATCATTTGAATTGCAGACTCCAGGATAATCTCCCCAAAAATCTTCGATATCTTTGATAATCTGAAAGTGGACATGCGGTGCGTAGTCACCATTTACAGCTGCATTTCCAAGAGTTGCAATTTGTTCTCCTTTTTTAAAAGGTTTCCCGACACTTAATCCCTCTAAACTTTCTAACGATAAATGTCCATATAAAGTATAAAATTTTTCATTTTGAATTTCATGTTCTAAAATAATAGTGGGACCATAATCACCCAGCCCAACATTATTTTTAAAACTATGAACCTTTCCATCCAACGCTGCCAAAACAGTTGTTCCTACTTTTGTCCATAAATCAAGACCAATATGAATATTGCGTTCCGGAATAGAATCATTTCTAAAAATAGTACTCCTTTTATATAATGTACGACCTTCAATATAACCGCCAAAAGCAACTTCAGCATTATTTCTTGACAAATAATCTGAAATAAAAATTTCAAATTCGGCAGCATTTTCTGGCCGGACATCCATTAATTCTTCATTGTTGGCAGATAAATCCAAAGGTAAATACTTTGAAAAATCAATACTAGAATCGATAATTTTAGTAGGCGGCAAGGCGTTTAAAATGGCAGAAAGGGGTTTCATAAAAATAAAAATTAAGCTACTTTTTTTATAATAATTAACTCATTGTGAACCTCAATGCGGGGAAGCATTTTTAAGGAAAACAATGTAGTGTTTATTTCTGAAATGTACTTCCTATTTCTCACATTATGTGCTTCATCTAAAATCATGGTATTAAAAAGTACAAAACCTTGATCTTTTAACAGGGAACAAACACGTTCACTAAAAAAACGTTCAAACAGGAAATTTGGCATTTTGATATCTTCAAAAATATCAATTATGATTAAATCGTATTGATCTTTTGTTTTCAAAACAAATTCAAATGCATCGTCAATAATCAGTTCAAGTTGTTCGATTTTATTTAAATTAAAATATTGATTCGCAATCTGAATCATTTCGGGGTCAATTTCAACTCCGGTTATTTTTCCTTTATAATCAATTTCGTCTACTAAAGTTTTTATAACGCTGCCGCCAGCAACTCCCAAAACTAAAATATGATCCATTTTTAAAATCGTATCATAACCAATATTTCGCAAGCCATACCTTAATATACGTTGTAGGCTTCCATAAGAATAATTTGTGTTTTCAGAATCTAAAACTAATTCGCCATTTGCCCAGGTAACTTCAATTGTTTTGCTTCGAGCCGATTTTTTTTTGAATATTTTAATTGGAATTAGATAACTGAATAATTTTTGAATCATTTTATAAGGCTTTTACTCAAAAATACATTTTAAATCTGTTATTTTTGCAGAAATAATAAAATTTTAATGAAAAAACAGCTATACAAATTCATCTTTTACAAGCTAATGGGCTGGAAAATCAAGGGAATCGAAAATGCAGAGGTGAAAAAATGCATTCTGATGGTTATGCCTCACACCAGTAATCACGATTTTTACATTGGGCTTTTTACTCGCGGAATTTCTGGATTGCAAATGAATTGGGTTGGGAAGAAGGAATTATTCAAATTTCCTTTTGGTTATTATTTTAGAAATGTTGGAGGCGAACCGCTTGATCGTTCTGGCGGATTAAATAAAGTTGATTCGATTGCGGCGATTTTTGATCGCAAAGAAACTTTTCGTTTGGCCGTTGCTCCAGAAGGAACCCGAAAAGGAGTTACAGAACTCAAAACGGGTTTTTATTATATTGCGCTTAAAGCAAATGTTCCAATTGTTCCCGTTGCTTTTGATTGGGGAAAGAAAGAGGTTAATTTAGGAAAGCCTTTTTACCCAACAGGAAATTATGAAGCTGATTGGGAAATTTTAAAACAACATTATAAAGGAGTATTAGGAAAGATTCCAGAAAACGGAATTCAAATCTAAAAATTTTAATATTTTTTTGATTGCGTGAGAATCTCTTAAATCAAAAATATTTTTAAAAATTTTCAAATACGCGAAATTTTTGAACTACGGTACATAAGTCTTGAATTTACCATTTTTATAAAAAAAGATGATTTTTTCGACTTCATCTTCATCCGGATTGAAAATTGTATTTTTTATTGAAGATGTACTTTTGGTTTCTACTTTTTCTTTTTCTGGATTGATTTCAGAAAATAAATCGATCGTATTGAAATTTTCATTTGATGAAGTAGGGGCGATAGTTTTTTCAATTTCTGAAATTGCTCCAAATTGTAAAGTTGATTCTTCATTACTTTTTGGAAAATTTCCTTTCCCATTCAGTAACCAATATATATCTACATCTGGAAAAACTTCAATAATTTTCATGACAAAATCAAGGCTCGGTTTATTTCTGCCAGATAGGAGATGAGACATACTTGAGCGTTGAACTCCAATTTTATCAGCAAATGAAGAAGCGTTTATCCCGTAATAATCCAATATAATTTCAAGTCTTTTTACAAAATCATCGATGTTTACCATTGTAAATTATTTTAAAGTAGTAACTGGTTTACAAATGTAACAAAAAAGAATTGCATAAACAATTACACGGTTGCAAAATATAAAATCAGGGCTATTTATATTAGATAATAGCTTTATATAAATATATATAACTAATTGAAAATAAGTAATTATTAATTTAAGTATTTAAATTATAACATTTGTTAACTTAAGACTTTAGAATTTATTTGAAATAAGGTTAATCCCTGTTTACAATTCTGAATTCTTGATAAAATTTAAAGTTTACAATTGTAAAAATAAAGATGTTTACTTTTGTAAACAAATCAAAAGACAATGAATTTAGAAGAATTATTTAACCAGAACAAAGAAGAATCCATCTCAGGTCGTTATCTAACTTTAGATCACATAGAACCTTTATTGAACAAATTAAATACAGATAATCAAGTTTCAGTAATAGGTAAATCAGTTTTAGGCGCACCTATATATAGTTATCAAATAGGCACAGGAAAAACACGCATTTATCTTTGGTCTCAAATGCACGGAAATGAAAGCACAACGACAAAAGCATTTTTCGATTTCATTAATGTACTTAACAACGGATCAGAGTTTGCTCAAAAAATGCTTAGTACTTTTACTTTTTACAGCATTCCTATACTAAATCCAGACGGAGCAAAGTTATATACCCGTGAAAATGCTAATAAAATTGATTTAAATCGTGATTCACAGAATTTGACTCAGCCGGAAAGCAATGTTTTAAGAGAAGTTTTTGAAACATTTAAGCCCGATTTCTGTTTTAATCTACACGATCAGCGAACTATATTTGGAGCAGGAGAAACAGGAAAACCAGCAACAGTATCGTTTTTAGCACCATCATTTAATGAAGAAAGAGATGTAAATGAGAATAGATTAACGGCTATAAATTTGATTGCAGGAATTAATGATGAATTGCAAAAATACATTCCTGGACAAATAGGACGTTTTGATGATTCTTTTAATATTAATTGTATTGGAGACACTTTTCAATTTTTAGGTGCGCCAACAATATTATTTGAAGCAGGACACTATGCAGGCGATTATAATAGGGAAATCACGCGAAAGTTCATATTTTTCTCACTAATTACGGCGTTTAAACTCATCTCCGAAAACGATTTAGTTGATAATAGAATTAATGATTATTTGAATATTTCACAAAATAAAGTGGTTTTTTATGATTTTATGTATAAAAATATCAAAATAAATTATGATGGTATCGAAATTATTACGAATTTTGTCGCACAATACAAAGAAGAATTGATTGAAAATAAGATTCATTTTAATGCTTACATCGTTGAAGCAGGAGAATTAGAAAATTATTTTGGACATTATGAATATGACGCAAAAGGCGCAATTTATTCAGATGAATATGATAATTTTCCGAAATTGAATCAAAAAGCAGATTTTTATTTAAATAAAAATATTAAATTTGTTAACGGGTTGATAAAAAGTTAATTTTTATGTGAATTTGTTGTTTTTTATATATATTTTTATACTTTGTAATAGCAATTAGTAATATTAATTAAAGAATTATGAGTAAATTTCGTTTAGATGAAGTAGATCACCAGATTTTAGATATGTTAATAGACAATACGAGAGTTCCGTTTACTGACATTGCAAAAAAACTATTGATATCTGCTGGAACAGTACATGTTAGAGTAAAAAAGATGGAGGATGCCGGTATCATTATGGGATCTTCACTAGCCTTAGATTATGATAAATTAGGGTATTCATTTATTGCTTATGTGGGTGTATTCCTTAATAATACGTCTCAAACTAAATTTGTATTAGAGCGAATCAATCAAATTCCATTCGTAACAGTAGCTTCTGTAACGACAGGTAAATTCAACATTTTTTGCAAAATTAGAGCAAAAGATACTAAACACGCAAAAGAAGTTATCTTCATGATTGATGATATCGAAGGTGTTTACAGAACAGAAACAATGATTTCATTAGAGGAAAGTATAAACGATAAGAAGCGTTTGATGCATACTATTTTCAAAAATATGTAATATTTTCTTGAATGCTATATTATAAAATATAACCTCAAGTTTATTCTTGGGGTTTTTTTATGACCTATTAACCAACCAACTACACAACACAATTATGTACACGTTACCAAAAATTGAACGTTTTAATCAGGACGTTCTCTCTAAATACTACATTTATAATAGTGTTTTTATAACATTGCCGTTTGATTCTATTGATAATACAGGAGTCTTGCTACCGTTGTTTACAGAAACTTGCGAAACAGGATTTAAAAAACAAGAAACACCTAAAGAGATTTTTGATTTTTTCTCAAATAAATTTCTTAACAATGCTTCTGAAACTGAAAAAATCGATTTAATGTTTCGATTTATTCAATACATAGAGCGTCAAATTGTATTATTTGATGCGATTGAAGATGCAGCCTTTCCTGAAGTTAATAATATGGAAGGACGTGGTTCTCTTCGCGACATTAAAGAAAAAACAGATGCAAAAGAAAAAGATGAGGAATTAATTGAATTTTTAGAAAACTTCAATGTGCGTACTGTTTTGACAGCGCATCCAACTCAGTTTTACCCTGGTCCTGTATTAGGAATTATAAATGATTTGACAGAAGCTATTCGTCAAAATGATTTATTGCAAATCAAACAATTATTGGCGCAATTGGGTAAAACACCATTTATTCAAAATGTAAAGCCAAATCCGTATGATGAAGCTGTAAGTTTAATTTGGTATCTGGAGAATGTTTTTTATGCAACTTCTGGAGAAATCGTTCATTATTTACAGAAAAATATCCTTGGCGGAAATGCAATTCAAAATCAATTGATCAAACTTGGATTCTGGCCTGGAGGAGATCGTGATGGAAATCCTTTTGTTACAACAGATATTACTTTAAAAGTTGCTGACCGTTTGCGTACTTCTATCTTAAAGTGTTATTATGTTGAAATGAGAAACTTAAAAAGAAAGTTAACTTTCTCAGGAGTAGACACTTTAGTAGCTGAACTTGAACATAAACTTTATCGTTCTGTGTTTTATTCTAAAGGCGAAATCTTTATCACATTAGATGAATTATTGGCGCAACTAAACAAAATCAGAACTATTATCATTGAGAAACATCAGTCATTATATTTAGATGAATTAGAAGCGCTGTTAGTAAAAATTAATTTATTCGGATTTCATTTTGCTACTTTAGATATTCGTCAGAATAGCAAAATTCATAACGCTGTTTTCAAGGATGTGGTAAATTATTACCTGAATTCTGGTTCTGAGATTTTTCCGAAAAATTACTACGAATTGAATGAAGATCAAAAAATCAATGTTTTATCAAAAGTAAAAGGTAATTTGAATCCGAGTGATTTCGAGGATGAAATTACAAGATCAACATTAGAATCTGTTCAGGCAATCAAAACGATTCAACAAAATAACGGAGAAGAAGGAGCTAATCGTTACATTATCAGCAACAACGAAAGTGCGTTGAACGTAATGGAAACTTTTGCTATGATTCGTTTGAATAATTGGGAAAATCCATCAGTTGACATTATACCGCTTTTCGAGTCAGTTGATGATTTGCAGAATGCACATGCAATAATGGAACAATTGTATACAAATCCGGAATATTCTAAACATTTGCAGGCAAGAGGAAATAAGCAGACTATTATGCTTGGTTTCTCAGACGGTACAAAAGATGGTGGTTATTTAATGGCGAACTGGAGCATCTATCAGGCAAAAATTTCATTAACTGAAATTTCAAGAAAATACGGAATCAAAGCTATTTTCTTTGACGGACGTGGTGGACCTCCTGCGCGTGGTGGTGGAAAAACACACAAATTCTACGCATCTCTAGGGCCGAAAATTGAAAATAACGAAATCCAAATTACAGTTCAAGGTCAGACGATTAGTTCTAATTTCGGAACTTTGGATTCTTGTCGTTATAATATTGAGAATTTATTGACTGCCGGAGTTACCAATCAGGTGTTCAAAAAAGAAGAAAACGAGCTAAGTCCAGAAGAAACGCAAATTCTAACACAATTAGCGACTTTAGGATATGATAAATATTTGAGTTTTAAAAATCACCCAAAATTTATTCCGTATTTGGAAAAAATGAGTACGTTGAAATATTACTCAAAAACTAATATTGGAAGCCGTCCATCAAAAAGAAGTAAATCTGAATCATTGGATTTTGCTGATTTAAGAGCGATCCCGTTTGTTGGTTCTTGGAGTCAATTAAAACAAAATGTTCCTGGATTTTTTGGAGTTGGATCAGCATTGAAGCACTTTGAAGAATCTGGACAATGGGAAAAAGTAAGCGATCTATATCATAATTCGTTATTCTTTAAAACTTTGCTTGAAAATAGTATGATGTCCTTGGCAAAATCATTTTTACCATTAACAGCATATATGCGAAAAGATCCGGAATTTGGTGAGTTTTGGCAAATTATTTACGATGAGTTTTCAGAAACAAAGCGTCTTTTATTGAAAATTGCTGGTCATAAAACATTAATGGAAAATTATCCTGATGGTATAGCTTCAATTCAGATAAGAGAGCGTATTGTATTGCCATTGTTGACAATACAACAGTATGCATTGTTAAGAATTAATGAATTGAACAAAGAAGAAGGCAACGAGGATTTGATTAAAGTTTATGAAAAAATCGTTACTCGATCACTTTTCGGAAATACAAATGCAAGTAGAAACTCAGCTTAAAAATTAAAAATATGAATGCAGATCAATTATTAGATAATGAATATTCGGGCGGATTTGCTACTTATATTCGTGAAGCTGGAAATGTAAATTTGATTGATGAATTGGAAATTTCTTTACATGATTTCATCAGATTTGTACAAAATATTCCAATGGATAAATTTGATTATCGATATGCTGAAGGAAAGTGGACAATCAAAGAAATTATACAGCATATTTTAGATTGCGAACGCATTTTTGCTTATCGAGCATTACGTTTTTCAAGAAATGACAAAACACCTTTGCCAAGTTTTGAAGAAAACGATTATGCTGAGAATACGAATGCAAACGGTCGAAGCATTCAGGATTTATTGACTGAACTATCAGCCTTAAGACATTCAAATTTATTGTTTTACAAAAGTTTATCTGAAGAACAACTTAAGAGAATTGGAACCGCTTCAAACAATCCAATTTCAGTTCGCGCTTTAGGTTTTGCAATAATCGGACATCAAAAACATCATCAAAAAGTTTTTGAAGAAAGATATTTATAAACGTTATAAAACTAAAATCCTGTGAAGAAAATTTTCACAGGATTTTTTATTTAAACTTGTTGTGTTTGATTTTTTCGTTCTATGATAGCCAAACCAAAACGAATTTTATCATAAGACATTTTTTCTTCAAAATAATCGAAATAAGGTTTTAGAGCATTTGGTTTCTCTAATTCTATTTGAGCTTTTTGAATTTTATTGATTTCTTTTTCAGAAACGAATTGGCTTAAATCTAAATTGTGCCCATCAACATATAATTTTGCTAAATGTGAAATTACAGTGGTTTGGCTGATATTTCTTCTTTCTGCGATTTCTTCAACAGAAATTCCGTTTTCAAATAATTCTAAAGTTTTTTTATAAGTACTGTCTTTTTTTTCTTTTTTAACAACTGACTTATTTCTTTGAAATTGCACTATTGCATTAATAAATTCCGAGCCATATTTTTCTAATTTTACTTTTCCAACTCCTTCAACAGCAAGGAATTCATCTTCACTCATTGGTCGTAAAATCTCCATTTGTCTTAAAGCAGCATCACTAAAAATTACATAAGCAGGAACTTCCTCTTCTTTAGCAATTTCATAACGTAGTTTTCGAAGTGTTTCAAAAAGTGAATTTTTAACTGCTTTCGCTTTTTCTTGTTTTATTTCATTTTTGTCAATTACTTTTTTGACAACCGTTGTCAGTTTTACTTTTTCACCATCAAATAAAACTTTTTTAGCAAAAGGGGTAAGAAGAATTTTATTGTGTTGATGAAATGCAATTTCGCAATAACCTAGATTTATCAATTGAATTAAATATTGATTCCAATCGTACCAAGATATATCAGCGCCAATTCCGTACGTTTTTAGCGTTTGATAATTTTTTTCGTAGATATACGCGTTTCTCGAGCCTCTTAAAAAATCGACAATTACCGCTAATGGCTCAGATTCCTGTAAACGTGTAATTGCTGACAATGCTTTTTGCGCGAGAATCGTCCCATCGAAAAAAGTTGGCGGATTTTTGCAAATATCGCAGTTTCCGCAATTCTCAGTTACTAATTCACCAAAATAAGAAAGCAAAATTTTTCTACGGCAACTTACAGCGTCTGCATATTGCTTCATACGATCTAGTTTTGCAAGCTGGATATCAGAATTCAATCCTTCAGATGCAAATTTTTGAAGCTGAATCACATCGGCATAACTTTCATACATCACAGTTTCAGCAGGTAAACCGTCACGACCTGCACGACCAATTTCCTGATAATAACCTTCAATGTTTTTTGGAAGATTATAATGAATCACCCAGCGAACATTTGATTTATCAATTCCCATTCCGAAAGCAATAGTAGCGCAAACCACCTGACAATCGTCATTTATAAATTCATCTTGAGTTTTTGCTCGTATTACATTATCTAAACCAGCATGATATGCTTTTGCAGTAATTCCATTTTTAGTTAGCTTTTCAGCAAGTTCCTCTGTTGTTTTTCGGCTTAAACAATAAATAATTCCAGATTCGTTTGGTTTCTTTTCCACAAAATCAATAATCTGTTTTACGCGATCTAAAGCTGGTCGAACTTCTAAACTTAAATTTTTTCTATCGAATGAAGCAACAAACGTTTTTGGATTTTTTAAATTCAGCTGTTTTGTAATATCAGTACGAGTTGCTTTATCTGCGGTGGCAGTCAAAGCGAGAATTGGAGTAGAAGGGAAGCGGTTTTTCAAATACCCTAAATTTGTATATGCAGGTCTAAAATCATGTCCCCAAGAAGAAATACAGTGTGCTTCATCAATTGCAATCAAACTGATTGTCAATTCATTAAAAATAACATCTAGATAAGACAAACTTTCCGGAGCAATATAAACAAGTTTAAAAGTATTTGATTTTAAATTATCTATATAAAATTGCTGTTCCTGTGCAGATTGACTACTATTAATATAGCAAGCAGAAATTCCGTTTGTTTTTAAACTATCAACCTGGTCTTTCATTAAAGCAATTAAAGGAGAAATTACGATTGTAATTCCCGGTAAAATGAGAGCTGGTAATTGAAAGCATATTGATTTTCCACCACCGGTTGGCATAATTGCAAGTGTATCCTGACCAGAAAGTACAGTATTAATTATAGTTTCCTGATTTGGACGAAATTTTTCAAATCCAAAGTTTTCTTTTAATTTGGCGTGTAGTAATTCGTTAGTCATATTGCAATTATATTTTAAATAATAAAATTAAAGAATTTTCTTTCAAATTTTGATTATTTTTTAAATTATTATTTAAAGAAAAAAGTTTATTTAGAGTAATAAAAAAAGGAACTCAAATCTGAGTTCCTTAAATTTATTTTGAAAGATATAGATTAATCTTCATCATCTTCATCGTCGTCGTCATCTGCGATATCATCTTTATCTTCGTCATCGTCCTCGTCATCACCACCGTCAGTATCTGGTTTGTCTTGGCTATCATCATCATCGTCATCATCAGCTGCATCATCATCAAGATCAAGTCCTTTTACTGGTTCGATTGTATCAACATCCAGATCAATATCATCATCTTCGTCGTAATTTTCAATTCTGTCAGCAAGTTTTGTACTGATTTTTACTAAATAAATAGTGTCTTCGGTACGAACTTCAACAGCTTCTACCAATTCGTTTTTAGCGTTTCTAAAACGGATAACATCCGAATCATCATAACCATCAGGAAATTTTTCAACCAAAAGGTTTAAAATTTCATTTGTCAGTTTGGCGTAGTCTACTATAACTCTTTTCATAAAATATCCTATAAATCTAATAAATATGCAAAAATTAACGGAGCAACAATTGTAGCATCCGATTCGATAATAAATTTAGGGGTTTTGATATCTAATTTACCCCAAGTAATTTTCTCATTTGGAACTGCTCCCGAATATGATCCATAACTAGTTGTTGAATCAGAAATTTGGCAGAAATAGCTCCAGAACGGAACATCGTGCATCTCCATATCTTGGTATAACATTGGTACAACACAAATAGGGAAGTCTCCAGCGATACCACCACCAATTTGGAAGAATCCGATACCGTTACTGCTGTTTTTTGAGTACCAATCAGCTAAGAAAGTCATGTACTCAATTCCAGATTTCATTGTTGACGCTTTTAACTCACCTTTAATTACATATGAAGCAAAAATGTTACCCATTGTACTGTCTTCCCATCCTGGAACGATGATTGGAAGATTTTTTTCAGCTGCTGCATACATCCAGCTGTCTTTTAAGTCAATTTCGTAATATTCCTCAAGGACACCTGATAATAGCATTTTATACATGAATTCATGTGGAAAATAACGTTCTCCTTTATCATCCGCATCTTTCCAAATTTTGTAGATATGCTTTTGTAAACGTCTGAAAGCTTCATGTTCTGGGATACAAGTGTCTGTTACACGGTTTAATCCTCTTTCAAGCAATGCCCATTCGTCTTCTGGTGTCAAGTCACGGTAGTTAGGAACTCTCTCATAGTGAGAATGAGCTACTAAATTCATGATGTCTTCTTCTAGATTGGCTCCAGTACATGAAATAATTTGTACTTTATCTTGTCTAATTATTTCAGCGAAAATTTTACCAATTTCTGCTGTACTCATAGCTCCAGCCATACTTACAAGCATTTTAGCACCATTAGCTAATTGTTGCTCGTATTCTTTAGCTGCATCTACAAGAGAAGCAGAATTAAAGTGTAGATAATGTTTTTCAATAAACTGACTGATTGGTCCTTTCATTTCCTCGTTTTTTTTGTTTTTTTTTGAATTAAAGATTTTAACCTCTTTCTGCTGTATGCAAATTAATCATTTTTCAAATATTAACATTTAATTTGCAATTATTTTTTTACATTTTTTTCTTGTATCCTAAAATCTTCAATACATCATCAGAAGTTTGTTGTTCTGAGAAAACTTCTGTTGCCAGAATTCCGTTTTCATCACGATCAATTAAAATATGTTTTGGCTGTGGAATTAAACAGTGATGTAAACCTCCGTAGCCTCCAATTGTTTCCTGATACGCACCAGTATTAAAGAAACCAATATACAATGGCTTTTCTTTGTTGTATTTAGGCAAATAAATGGCGTTCATATTTTGTTCTGAGTTGTAATAATCGTCACTATCGCAAGTCAGACCACCTAATAAAACCCGTTCGTAAGTATCATTCCAGCGATTGATTGCCAGCATAATAAAACGTTTATTTATAGCCCAAGTATCAGGCAAAGTTGTAATGAACGACGAATCGATCATATTCCATTTTTCTCTATCATTTTGTTGTTTTTGATACAAAATCTGATAGATTGCACCGCCGCTTTCACCAACTGTAAACGAACCAAATTCTGTAAAAATATTTGGAACATCCACTTCAGCTTCTTCACAAGCAATTTTAATTTGATTGATAATTTCATCAATCATATATTGATAATCGTATTCAAAAGCAAGCGAGTTTTTAATTGGGAAACCTCCTCCAATGTTCAAGCCATCTAGAGTAGGGCATTCCTTTTTAAGTGCAATGTATACTTTAATACATTTTACAAGCTCATTCCAGTAATATGAAGTATCGTTGATTCCGGTATTAATGAAAAAGTGAAGCATTTTAAGCTCTAATTTGTCATTTTCCTGAATTTGTTTTTTATAGAACGAAACAATATTTTTATAACCAATACCTAATCTTGAAGTATAAAACTCAAATTTAGGCTCTTCTTCAGCAGCAATACGAATTCCAATTTTGAATTTTCCTTTAATTTCGCCCTGAAGCAAATCAAGTTCTTCGTAATTGTCAATAATCGGAATAGTATTTTTATGTCCGTTATTAATTAATCGTGCAATATTGCTGATGTATTCGTCTCTTTTAAAACCATTGCAGATAACGTATGTGCTTTTGTTGATTTTTCCGTTTTCCAACAAATTTTCAACAATATTAACGTCAAATGCAGACGAAGTTTCAATATGAATGTTATTCTTGAAGGCCTCATTCATAATGTATTCAAAATGAGAGCTTTTTGTACAATAGCAATAGTAATATTTTGCTTCGTATTTATTCTTTTCCATTGCTTTTCTGAACCAAGACTTTGCCTTGTTTATATTTTCAGAAATTTGAGGTAAATAAGTAAACTTTAAAGGTGTACCATATTGTTCAACCAATTTCATCAAATCGATATTATGAAACTGAAGGTTGTCCTTGTTTAGTTTAAATTCCTCTTGTGGGAAATAGTATGTTTGGTTTATTAGATCAGAATATTTTGTATTCATTTAATTTTCAATATTTTAATTTGTATTTAAATTTAGTAAAAACGGCGCTAAATCTAAAATTCAAACTCTAATATTGGCAAAAATAATCGGCAGTTTTTCGTGCTCGGCTTTTGAACATAAGAAAACATCAAAACAAAATGGACTTTTACTATTATAAAAACGGTTCAGCATTCTCAATAAAGAACTGTTGAGTCTGTTTCTATAAGAGCTGAAATGTCTTTGTTTTCTGTTTGTTTTCATCGAGGCAAATGTAAAAAATAATATATACCTAAAGCAATGCTTTTGATTAAAAAATATTTAAGATTTATAATCTTGAAACGCTTCTAGAATTAATTTATTTTCAACTGATTGGTTAATTTTTATCTTTCCGATTCCTTCAATTAATGCAAATTGAATTAAACCGTATTCATTTTTTTTGTCATGAATCAGCAATTCTAATATTGGATCGATGTCATTTTCATTAAAAATAATGTCATCATAAATTCCTTTTATTACGGTTTTGATTTCTCGATATTCTTCTTCAGAAATTAAATTCTTCTTTAGTGAAATATAACCTTCTAGAATCATTCCTGCAGCAATCGCTTCTCCGTGTAATAAAGTTGTTTTTTCTTCGCTTTCTAAAAAATAACCTTCAATCGCATGCCCTAAAGTATGACCAAAGTTTAAAGCTTTACGAATATTTTTCTCTGTTGGATCCTGAATAACAATTTCATTCTTAATCTCAACTGAACGATAAATTAACTGATCTAGTTCATCAAAAACGATTGATTTTAAATCTGAGAATTGTCTCCAATAAGGCGCATCATAAATTAAACCGTGTTTTAACATTTCAGCTAAACCGGAACGCATTTCGCTTTGTGGCAAAGTTTCTAAATATTCGGTATCGATAAGTACCATCTGCGGAACATTAATTACACCAATTTGATTTTTAAGGTTTCCTAAATCAACACCTGTTTTTCCACCAACAGAAGCATCAACCATCGATAATAAAGTAGTTGGAACATTTATAAAATTAACTCCTCTTTTAAACGTAGAAGCAACAAATCCGCCCAGATCAGTAACGACACCACCACCAACATTAATCACAAGCGATTTTCTATCAGCTCCTAGTTCTGTTAAAATATTCCATATTTCAATACAGGTTTCAATATTTTTATTGGCTTCTCCTGCTTCAAATTCAATAATTTCAATTGCTAAATCTGTTTCCAACATTGGAATAAATTTAGGAAGACAATGTTCATTTGTCTGATCATCAACGATTATGAAGATGTTTGAATATTTATTTTCTTTTAAGTGTTTATTTAAGGCTTCGTATGCATTTTGGTTGAAATGCACCAGATAGTTATTCGCTTGTATAGACTTCATAATTTCTTTGGTTATTTGAAAGCGCAAAAATAAGGCATTTTAAGCTAAATAATATTCAAACTTTACCTCTAATTTGTTTTAAAATGAATCATTCTAAATTGTGTATTTCTGGATTTTAAGCAGAATCTAAAAGAAGCAGTAAAATTTTACTTCATAATTTAATATTCGTTTTTTCTATATTGATGATTTAGAAAAATTTCACACGATTTCGTAAAGAATATTCAAAACACTCTATATCTTTGCATAAAAACTAAACTTAATGGAAAAAATATTCGATAACACTCAAGTTGCATTTTCGCTAAAGAGTGATACAGAACTTGATAGAGCTTACTTTCTTTTTAAAATGATTGACAGTGAACCGCTTGTAAGAATTGGAACAGCTGTAACAAATTTTGCAATTAAAGCGCACCTTCCTGTTGAAGGATTAATTAGAGCAACTGTTTTTGATCACTTTTGTGGTGGTGTAAACGAGAATGATTGTCTTACTGTAGTAGATAAAATGTTCACTAAAGGTGTTTCGTCAGTTTTGGATTATTCTGTTGAAGGAAAAGAAGAAGAAGAGCAGTTTGATGCCGCTTTAGAAATGACCTTAAGAACAGTAGAATTTGCTAAAGAACGCCTTGCTATTCCGTTTGCTGTTTTTAAGCCAACAGGTTTAGGTCGTTTTGAATTGTATGAGAAATTAGGAGAAAAACAAACTTTGTCTCCTGCAGAACAAGCAGAGTGGGATAGAGTAGTAGCTCGTTTTGACAAAATTTGCAGTGAAGCACACAAAAAAGATGTTGCGTTACTAATTGATGGTGAAGAAAGCTGGATGCAAGATGCTGCTGATGATTTAGTGACAGATATGATGCGCAAATACAATAAGGAAAAAGCTATTGTATTTAATACATTACAAATGTATCGTTGGGATCGTTTGGATTATTTGAAAAAATTGCATGATGTAGCAAAAGCAGAAGGTTTTTATATTGGAATGAAACTGGTTCGTGGTGCTTATATGGAAAAAGAACATAAAAGAGCTGAGGAAAAAGGATATGTTTCTCCGATTTGTGTTTCTAAAGAAGCTACTGATGTAAATTATGACGCAGCTGTTCAATATATGTTAGAGCATTTAGATACTATGGCAATTTTTGCAGGAACTCACAACGAATTGAGTTCATACAAATTAATGGAAATGATGGCTCAAAAAGGAATTGCTAAAAACGACAACAGAATTTGGTTTGGTCAATTATACGGAATGAGCGATAACATTAGCTATAACTTAGCCGAAAACGGATATAATGTTGCGAAATATTTGCCATTTGGACCCGTAAAAGATGTTATGCCTTACTTGATTCGTCGTGCAGAAGAAAATACTTCTGTAGCTGGACAAACAAGCCGTGAATTGTCAATGATTAAAGCAGAAAGAAACAGAAGAAAAGGGAAATAATTTTAATTTTCTGTTTTCTGTATCAGTTTTACAGATATTAAAAAAAGCTCCAATTTACGATTGGAGCTTTTTTTTGTCTTTTCTAAAAAATGATTTTCTTTAATATTCTCTGTCTAAACTGGACTAAAGTCCAGCCCTACAATATTATTTGTTCCTTTGGAACTGCAAAAGAGCCTTTGGCTCTATTTGTATTGTAGGGCCGGACTTCAGTCCGGTTTAACATGTTTTGTTTATAATAAAAAACAAACCCGACAGGTTTAAAAGCCTATCGGGTTTGTTTTATCATTTGAAATTCCTCTTATGAATTACTAAACTGAAGATTACTTAGGTTTTTATAAATTCCGTTTTCAAGACTTATTAGTTCCTGATGTGTTCCTTCTTCCGAAATTTTTCCATTGTCCAAAACAAGGATTTTATCTGCATTTCTAATAGTCGAAAGTCTATGGGCAATGATGATGCTGGTTCTTCCTTCCATTAAGACTTCTAACGCTTCCTGAACCAGTTTTTCGCTTTCGCTGTCTAATGATGATGTTGCTTCATCTAATATCAATATACTTGGATTTTTAAGCAAAGCTCTGGCAATTGCAATACGCTGACGTTGCCCGCCAGATAATTTTACTCCACGCTCTCCAACTAAAGTTTCAAATTTCTCTGGGAAACCTTCTATAAAATTAAATGCGTTTGCTTGTTTTGCAGCTGCTATAATTTCGTCTTCAGAAGCATCTGGTTTTCCATATGCAATATTTTCTCTGATTGTTCCTCCAAATAGAATAACATCCTGAGGTACAATACTCATATTACCTCGAAGGTTTTCTAAATCATAATCGTGGATATTTTTCCCATCAACTAAAATTTCTCCGTCTGTAATATCATAAAAACGCAATAATAAAGAAGATATGGTAGATTTTCCCGCGCCACTTGGTCCAACAATTGCGATTTTTTGACCAAATTCTGCTGAGAAATTAACGTCTTTCAAAACCTGAACTTCTTTTCGGGATGGATAATGGAAAGCAACATTTTTAAACACTACATTTCCTTTAATTTTTTCTACAGAAGATGCATGAGGATTTGCATTAATTGCTTCAGGAGTTTCTTCTAATAATTCAAAAACACGTTCTGTTGCTCCAACCGCTTTTTGAATCTGTGCATACATTTCGGCAATTCCACCAAAAGAAGCTCCGATAAAAGTGGTGTAAAGAACAAAAGAAATCAAATCTCCGACACCTTCAACTTCACCTTTTATAGTTAGTGTAATTCCGTACCAAACTACAGCAACAACACATCCAAAAAGGCATAAAATAATAAACGAAGCAAAATAACCTCTATATTGACCACCTTTGATGGCAATTTTTACGATTTCTTTGATCTTGTTTTTATAACGCTGAATTTCGTACCATTCATTTGCAAAGGCTTTAACATTGCTTATTCCTTGTAATGTTTCTTCAACAATTACTTGGCTTTCGGCTACTTTATCTTGTGTTTTTTTTCCGTATTTACGAATAAATCTTCCAAATATTACAGCGGCAACGGCGACAACAGGAACAATAGCAAGCATCATCAAAGTCAATTTTGGACTGATGCTTCCTAGAATTACGAATCCGCCGATGATTAAAATAAACTGACGTAAAAATTCGGCTATAGTTGTTGTAAAAGTGTCTTGTAATTGCGAAATATCAGCACTGATTCTACTGTTTAATTCTCCAACACGCTTTTGAGAATAGAATGACATTGGCAATTTTACCAAGTTTTCATACAATGCAAAACGAATATTCGATAATGAATTTTCAGTAAAATTTACAAAAAGAGAAATTCTGAAGAAAGAGAAAATCGCCTGTAAAGTCAAAATTCCCATTAAAGCGATGGCAATTTCGTTTGCTTTATCAAGATCTTTATTTGTAACACAATCAACTAGCATCCCCATTAATTTAGGGAAGGCGAGGGCAGTGGCGCTGGTCAATAAAAGGAAAATCAAGCCAAGGAAAAATTTCCATTTGTGATTCTTGGCATATTTAAAAATTCGGAGTGCTTTTTGAAGGGAGTTAGAGTCTAATTTAGCTTTCGGTAAATCGTTTTCTTGAAATCTAGCCATTTGAATATATTATTAAGATATGCAAATGTATGATTATAGCAAGTGAATACAAAAGAATATTATGATTATGATTTAGAGTTTGTGTTTTCTCTTTTTAACTAAATTTAAGAAAATGAAGATTTTTTTAGTTTTTTAAATCACTGAAAAATAGCTTTCTAAATATTTTATTGAAATTATTTTTCATTTTTTTCTAGAAAACGCTTGCAAATACAAAATCTAGCTGTATATTTGCACTCGCAATCACGAAATGATAGCAGCCTAATAAAATAGGGCGATTAGCTCAGCTGGTTCAGAGCACCTCGTTTACACCGAGGGGGTCGGGGGTTCGAACCCCTCATCGCCCACAAGTTTTAAACAACCTCTAAAGTCTTTTGATTTTGGAGGTTTTTTATTGTTTTAAAAAATTGTATTTTTTGTATCCTCTTTGAAGTCTTATTTTTATTGAAATAAATGGTTCGTAGCTTTTAAGGAATATAGATAGAAAAGGAATAAATCTTTAATAATTGAAATTTCTCTGGCAATTCATAAAGAATAGTTTCTAAATTCGTATAAAATAACTTTTAATATAATATTATTCTTCCACCAATATGTTATACTACTAAGCTTAGTTTTGTCATTTATTTGCTGGAAGAAATATTGACTAAATAACAACGTATGAAAATATTTAATTTTTATAAATGCTTTAGTTTAGGAAAAAATAAAAATAATGAAAAAACATCAAACAAAGATATTGATAACGAATCTTCAAATAAAGTTTCTAATTCAGCTTTTTCAGAAGAAGAATTAGAAAGAAATTTATATT
Source organism: Flavobacterium sp. ASV13 (assembly GCF_000745775.1). Lineage (GTDB taxonomy): Bacteria > Bacteroidota > Bacteroidia > Flavobacteriales > Flavobacteriaceae > Flavobacterium. The sequence goes on from NZ_JQJY01000001.1 coordinate 159,713, forward strand.
TTAAGGTATTTGAAAATTTAGATAAAAATTTATTAAATCAAAATAGTATAGAACTTTATGGTGAAGGAACTAATATAACTGTAAATGGAAGATCACGTTATGGACATGTTAAAATTAAACTTTCGCTTTCGACTAAAAGCAACTCAGAAATAATTTGGAATATAAGTAGGGAAGAAGAAATTCCAACTGTTTACAGAGAAAGTGTTATTAAGGCTGCACAGCGATTTATAGATTTTTTTGATTACGAAAGAAAGGATCTTAAAAAATTAAATTTTGAAATTATTGGAGGAAGCAACCATCCAATTAATTCAGATTTTTTAGCATTTGAAGCTGCTACATTAAATGCAATTTATAATTCTTTTGATAAAAATCTACATCAACCAAACCTAGCATTAGTAGTAAATAAAAAATTATCATAGATTGGTTTAATAAACATTTATTTAATTAAGTTTCTTCAAATCATCTGTTAAATGGTTTTTAAATAGCTTCTTAAGGACCATAAAATTTTTCAAAACCTCCAAAGTCTTTTGATTTTGGAGGTTTTTACTTTATATATGTTTAAAGAACTTTATGTCTTATATTTTCATATATAATTGCAGATAAAAACACATTAGATGAGCACGAGATACATTGTGGGCATTGTGTTTTCTGAATTATAAGAAAAAATTACTCCGAAATTATAAATCCGTACTCCTGATATCATAAACTTGGAATGATTTAAAAGTTAATCAACATAGTTTTGAGAAACATTTTTAAATCTATAATCCAAAGTTTATGAGAAAAATCTTTTTCGCAATCTTATTTGCTCTACTATCAAATTTATCTTTTTCACAATCGGAACAGTCTCTAATTGAGAACTGCATTCAAAATTATATTGAAGGCACATCTTATAACAAACCAGACAGTATTAGTAAGGCTTTTTATTCTGAAGCCAATCTTTTTTTAAGCCATAAAGAAAAACCTTTATGGATAGTTCCGAGTTCAGAATATGTAACATGGTTTCAAAAAGGCAACAAAGGAGAATTTAACGGTCGTATAGGTAGAATCATCTCTATAGGATATTTTAATGATATCGCTGTAGCAAAAGCCGAAATTCTTATTCCTGAAAGAAAACAAGAATTTATGGATATGTTCTTACTGAAAAAAATTGAAGGTGAATGGAAAATAATTAGTAAATCCGCAAGCAGTAAAGCAAGTAATAAATCAGGTAAAAAAATATTATTCATAGTTTCTAATTCACATTATTACGGAAATTCTACAATTTCAACGGGTAACAGTTTTGCCGAAATTGTAAACGCTTATGACACTTTTATAAATTCAGGTTATACTGTTGATTTTGTGAGTCCAAAGGGTGGAGCGATTCCTTTAGCTTATATCGATACCTCTGATAGCTTGCAAAAACAATATTTATATAATGAAGACTTTATGTATGCGATAAAACATACTCTCAATCCTAAAGAAATTGATTATAAAACTTACAAAGCCGTTCATTATATTGGAGGCGGAAGCGCAATGTATGATGTTCCTGAAAACTCGGACATTCAGAGCATTACTATGCAAATTTATGAAGATAATAACGGAATTATTTCTTCGGTATGTCATGGAACTGCGGGGATTGTTAACTTAAAAACTAAAAATGGTAAATTCTTAGTTGAAGGAAAAAAAATAAGCGGTTATCCTGATTCTTTTGAAAAACAAGATGGTGAATATTTTAAACATTTCCCATTCTTAATTCAGAAGACAATAGAACAAAGAGGAGGGGGTTTTAAATTCTCAAAGAGAAATGAATCTTATGTTGAACAAGACGGCCGAATTATTACAGGACAAAATTTTCAATCCTCAAAAGGTGTTGCTTTAAAAATTATTGAATTGATTGAGAAAAATAAATAAGTCATTTTATTAATGGTTAAAAAAGATGTTTAACCAAAATGGTTTGATAGGCTTACAAAAAAAACTCCTTAATTTCTTAAGGAGTTTTTTTACCATTTTATTAAAAAAACGCATCAAAACTTTCTTTTTTTGATTTTTGATATCTTTCAATATACACATCTAAAAAACCACTTTGTTTCAAAAACTGTATTGGATCTTTTATATTTAGTATTTCTTCAATTGCTTTTTGTTTATCTTTCTGTTTATTAAAATAAGATTCAATTATTTTATAGCCAATCCAATATCCTAAATCATTTGGCCTGTCATCTTTCTTAGTCGTTTCATATAACCAATCTTTATATTCAGGATTTTTTAATTTCGTTACAAATTCATCGCATAATTTATCTAGCTTTTGGTTTCCATATTTATATTCAAACTTATTTATGGATTCTCCCGAAATAAGTTCACCAATAAAATCGGCGCCTCCTTCAAGTAAACACCATTTCAACAACATATCTTTACCTTCAATTTTTTGCTGATAATGAATAAGTTCGTGTGCAATTAAACCTGAAACACCATCCAGATTTTTAAGTTTTTCAGTTCCAATAATAATTCCATCAGGAGAAGAAGTTCCGCCTGAGTTAAATCTTCCATAAACAAAATAAATTGGAGGAAATTTTGCCTTTGGATACCAATATTTTAAAGCACTATAAATGGCTCTAACTCTCTTTTCTTTGGATGAAATACCGTCCAAAACATTTCTTGAAAGTTCATAATCTGCTTTTCTTTTTTTTACAACTGTAAAAAGAGAGTCGGCATTGATTATTCTGTTTTCTGTAAATCCTTTAACACCTGGAGAACCTTTTTGCATGTATTCAATAAACGGATTTTCTTTTGATCTGTCCATTTTGTCAAATGCTTCCCAAAAATTCTTTGAATCTTTTGTTTCAAAAACAGCATCTAAAGGATTGTCAGAGAAATTAGTTTGCGCACAAAGAAAATTAGAAAAAATAATAAAAAGTGTTGTTAGAATAAGGTTTGACTTCATATCTGCTTTATGTTTATTTTCATAACGTTAAATTTCTAAAATTAATACTTCGGCAATGAATTTCCTTATCCCTAATTTTATAAAAAAGATTTTGTCTTTTTACACTAAGTCCTATCCGCGAGAAAGCATTTTGAACTACTCCAGCCAAGCCGAGTGTTACAACATAAAAATATTCCTTTCATTTTGAAAGGCCAATCTTATCATTTTGATAGCTTTTTAAAACACAAAGATCTTTTGTATTTTACAATACATTGATATTTAAATACTTATTTTCTTTTTTTTATTCTGGCATGCCCTTTGTTTTTACTCGGTAAATCAATTTAAATTAACATCGAAACTGAACATAAATTAAAAAAATATGAAAACAAATAAAACAAGAAGCAAGGAGATTACAAAACTATATGTATCAAATAAATCTTTGAAAAATAAAGATAGGTTTATCAATTTAATGGTCTTTGCCATAGTTTTCTTTACAGCTGTTTTACTGATTTCTCAAATTGTCTAACTCATATAATTTGAAACTTTCAATTTGTATTTCCACATGTTAATATCTTAAACTATCATGAAAATTATAAACCCCATAATAGATCCTAAAATAAATCTAACAAATAAAAATCTCTTTTTTTCAAGCTCATTTCGTAACAGAACAACATTTTCAGCTGCTGAAGAGACAGAAGAATTAGTTGAATTTACTATTGAAAAAGCCAGATCTACTCATACTTTTTGGATCAAAGAAATCTGCGATGTGACATTTTCTTCTGCGGTAGCCCGAGGCACTGGAATTTCTGGTCGTTCTCCTGAATTTCTTGAAACAAAAATAAATAAAGGTGAAGCTGTAATCGCTTTTGCCTCTGACGGGAGATGGGCTGGCTTCTCTTTTATTTCTTCATGGGAGAATGGAAAATTTGTTTCTAATTCTGGATTAATTGTAGCGCCTGAATTCAGACATACCGGACTTGCAAAAAAAATTAAAAGAAAGATTTTTGAGCTAAGCCGTGAAATGTATCCCGAGGCTCGCATATTCAGCTTAACTTCAGGTCTAGCCGTTATGAAAATGAATCATGAACTAGGTTTTGAACCGGTTACTTTTGCAGAATTAACTTCAGACGAAAGGTTTTGGGAGAGTTGCAAATCATGTGTAAACTGTCCAATATTAATGAGTAAGGAAAGAAAAAATTGTTTATGTACTGCAATGCTTTTTGATCCAAAACAAAGTACTCCAGTTATCTAATAATAAAGAAAGTACATAGCAATTCGAAAAAAAATCATAACATTTTATTGCTTTGAACAAGGAATACAAGCCAGCATTTATAGATATTCTAATTCACAAAATAAAGAACTAATAAGCTCTAAAACATTTTAATTATATTTGACATGAAAATTTATTTTTTTGGCAAATTTATTGCTGAACAAATAAATCAAATCATCAAACCAAATCTTAAAATGAAAAAAAATCTAATAACTCTTTTCTTTGTATTTAGTGTTATAAATATTTTTGCACAAACGACAACCAATTCAAAACCAGCCGAGACTAATACGTCAACACTTACTGACGCTGTCTCTAACAAAGCGATAAGCCCACTAAAAAAAGTCCCATTAGATGAAGCTTCAATCTTGCTTTATGATTATGATGGTACTCTTTTTTCATTTGATTTAGAATCTGAAACCATTGTTTGGACAGTAAAAGCATCCGATTCTCATAGTGAAATGTGTGCAAATGCTGTAACGCTGCAGGATGGCGTTGTATATGTTCCGTTTGTTAATGGCGAAATTTTCGCAATTGACAATCAGACAGGTACTCTTTTTTGGAAATCAAGAATCGGTAATTATACAGATCAAGTTGTTTTGAAAGACCAGGCTCCAACTATAAATAATGGAAAACTATATATTACAACTCAAACCCAAAATAGCAGCATTTATGCTCTTGATATCAAAAACGGAAGTTTAGCCTGGAGCTATAAATTAGATGCTTTACAAAATCATGCACCGGTTCTTAGTTTTGATAATAAAGTATTTACTCAAAGCGGATCAACTTTTTATTGTTTTGATGCCAATACAGGAAAAATCATTTATCAAAAAACTTTTGATGAAGCTATAACCGGAAAACCTGTTACAGATGGAGAAAATGTGTTTGTTGCAACTGAAAAAAATACACTTTTTGCTTTAAGTCCGAATAAAGCAGATATTTTATGGGAATTTAAATTTGATGAAAATCAGAATAATATCAAGAATCGAATCTTTAGCAAGGATAAAAAAATATATTTTGCAGCCCAAGGTTCAAATGTTACTTCTGTATATGCTGTTGATTCAAAAACAGGAACTCAGTTATGGAAAACTGATTTTAAAGACGATAATATCGAATATATTACTCAGGAAAATGATAATTTATGGGGATATACCCAAAAGAAAAAACTTTTCCAAATACTTTTAGACAATGGAGAAATCGTATTAGACAAAAAGTTAACAACTATGCCTATTTCAAATATCGAGTTTCCAGTTGATGACAATTTACTACTTTATTATTGTGATGCTGGCCTTATTTCATACGATTTAAAGGAACAAGATGAAAACATGATGTATATGCGAACCTCAATTAAAGATGATGTTTATAGCGCATTTATAAAAATTATTAGATAATAAAATAGCATCAAAAAACTCCCTGATTTCTCAAGGAGTTTTTTTTTTTTATTTCTCGCTATAAATTATCCAGGTACTTGACTCAATTACAACATTTCCATCTGGGTATTTTTCAGATTGATTCGTAAAAAAAAGAATCTGCATAATATGTAACCAAATGATTTTATTAGATTTGAACATCCGAAATTCTTAATATTTATCAAATGAAATGGATTACCAGAGAACGTCCAAAAATAGACCGAATTGCATGCCCTTGGCTAATTCGAAAATTTGTTGACGCTGAAGCTGAATTCATTTATGTGCCGTTTAATATCGTTTTGGAAAAAGCAAAAGAGCTAAATGCAATTCCGTTTGATATTCCAGATGTTGAATTTACACATTATGAAGATCAAAGCACTTTTGATTATATCATTAAAAAATATGAGATTGATGATCCCGCAATATCAATTATCGCTGGTATTGTAAGAGGAGCGGATACAGACCGTCATGATATTGCAAAAGAATCAGCTGGACTTTGGGCGATTTCAGCCGGACTCTCTTATAATATTACTGATGATTATAAATTGCTTGAAACAGGAATGATTCTCTACGATGCTTTGTACAGCTGGGCATCACATCTATACAAACAAAATCATTTACAGAATAGCCCTTTTGAAAATTTGCTTCATGAAGTTTACAATAAATTTCTGAAAGACAAAAAATCTTCAGTCAAAACGCCAACTTGGGTCAAAGATTTAAAAGAAATAATTCAGGATCAGATTGATGCTCAATTTGCATTTGATTTAAAGAAAATTTCTAATGAATTAGACTTAAATCCGTCCTATTTATCGCGAGAATTTTCGAAACATTTTGAAGATTTGAATTTTGGAGAATATGTTCGAAAACTCCGAATCGAAAAAGCAATCAACCTTATTTCAAATTCCTCTCATTCCTTAACCGAAATTGCCTACATGACTGGATTTTCAGACCAAAGTCATTTTACCCGAATTTTCAAAGCACATACGGGCAAAAATCCATCGGCTTATCGAAAAAAAAGTACAAAAAGTAATCCTGATACAAAAGGTAAATAAGATTCTATTTTAAGCTATACATGGTTTTTAATTTTGTTTTTATAACTAAAACAAAACCAATGTACTCAAAATCAATCTTTCTTTTTGCAATATTACTATTCAGTATCAGTGTTTCATCTCAAACAACATATCCAAAAATAACAGGATATTTTGGGATAATGCATCCAATAGTTACATTTAGTAAAGATGAAACGACTGTAAATTTTAGAGATTATTACGCAGTAGGTTTTCCAACTGGAATTAATATTTGGAAAAGTGAAAAAATTGGTTTTTCGCTTGAATTTGTTCCTAATATTAAAGATGATAACGGAACTGATAAAGTAACCAATTTATTATTTCATCCAGGAGTTTTGGTAGCATTAGGAAAAGGCTACACTTTTGCCGGAAGAGCTGCTTTTGAAACAAGTGGGAGATATGGTTTCACACCCGTTTTCAATAAAACTATAATTAAAAACAAGAGCTGTAGCTATTATGCCGCCGTGCCATTGCCGGTTCGATTTGGGAATGACCATCCTGCGAGTTTCACCATAGGTTTTCAATTTGGAATTGCTTTTTAATTATGGAAAAAACATCAAAATACAGTTTGTTGCAATTAACACTTTACTTTCTAAAACTGGGAACTACAGGTTTTGGCGGTCCTGTCGCTTTAGTTGGATATATGCACAAAGATTTGGTAGAAGACCGAAAATGGATTACTGAAGAAGAATACAAACAAGGATTAGCTTTGGCGCAGCTTGCTCCGGGGCCGCTCGCAGCGCAATTAGGAATTTACATAGGATTTGTTCATTATAGTTTTTTAGGAGCAACATTAGCTGGTTTTGCGTTTATTTTACCTTCATTTATAATGGTTGTGCTATTGGGAATTGTTTATAAATTATACGGTGGTCTAACATGGATTCAAGCTGTATTTTATGGCGTTGGCGCTTCAGTTGTTGGCATTATTGCACTCAGTTCTTATAAGTTGACTTTGAAATCTATCGGAAAATTAAATCTCGAATCTTTTAAATCGAAATGGCTGCTTTGGTTGTTTTTTATTTCAGCCGTAATCGTAACGTTTGTAACCGAAAAGGAGCAAATTTTACTATTTATTTTAGCTGGATTTTTTTATATGATTTTCACAGCTCCTCCAAAATGGTGGAATTTCAGAACAACAAATTCTTTGATTTTATTTCAATTTACTCTGTGGAATTCAGAAGAATCGACACTCGTTAAATTAGCTGTGTTTTTTGCTAAAGCAGGCGCATTTGTTTTTGGAAGCGGATTAGCAATTGTTCCTTTTTTACATTCTGGCGTTGTAACAGAAAACCATTGGCTAACTGAACAGCAGTTTCTGGATTCAGTTGCGGTAGCAATGATTACGCCGGGACCAGTTGTAATAACTGTAGGTTTTATCGGTTATTTAGTTAACGGATTTTCGGGTGCTTTAATAGCAGCTTTAGCCACTTTTTTACCTTGTTATCTGTTTACAATTATATTGGCGCCGTATTTCAAGAAAATTGCTGATAATAAATCGGTAAAAGCTTTTGTAGAAGGAATTACTGCTGTTGTAATTGGCGCTTTGGTTGGATCTGTGGTTGTTATTTCTTCACGAAGTATTATCGATGTACCTACAGCAATTATTGCCATTTTGACTATTTTGGCTTTAATTTATTTGAAAAAAATACAAGAACCATATATCATTTTAATTGCCGGAATTATTGGGATTTTCATAAAACTGATTTGACGCTGGAAAACAAATTATTTTTTCTGAACCAAAACAACCCAGTCTCTTTGCGTATTTTCTTCGATGAAATTCTCGATTTCATATTCTAATCGAAAACCTAAATCTTTCATTAAGATCAAAACATCTTTTCTCGTTAAACAGCTGTAATAGAAAGGTTCTCCAAACATTTTGTCTGTATGCTCGTCTTCTTTTTTTCCATGAGTAAAAAGAAAATAACCGTTTGGTAATAGCAAATCATAAATTTTGGAATAAATCTCTTTTTGACGTTCCTTTGGAAAATGAAAAAGTGAATCCCAAGCTATGATACCGTTGAAGTTTTCATTTGATTTGAAGTCGAAAAAATCGCAGACAAAGAATTGTGAATTTTGAATTTCCTGAGATTTTGCAATTTCAATCATATTCTCCGAGAAATCAATTCCAATTACAGACTGATTATTATCCGAAAAATATTTTGCTATCGGAAGCCCAGCTCCGCATCCAATATCTAGGATGGTTCCGTTGGGTTCTATCTGTTCTAAAAAATCTTTAATCGGTTTATTTATAGCCGAATTATTCCTGATTTTCACCCATTCATCAACTATTTTATTATACGATTTTTTGTTTACAGCTGCATTTTCCATATTGTAAAGGTATTTCCTCTCAAATTATTTATTCGAATATAAAAAAGCTGTTGCAACTTTTTTGAAACAATTTATAAATTTAATTTACTTAACGAAGATTGTTTTGTGCTTTAAGGCATTAAACGAATAAGAAACCATAACATAACTCCATAATGTGAGCTTATTTACATCTTGAATCTTGGGAAGATTTTGCATTGAATTTGTTGATTGATAAAATGAAAAGGCACAGTTAATCTCTACTTGTTTAATTGGAAGATATTTTAATGAAATGTCATTTTCGAAACCTAAAAATTTTGACATTTCTTGATTTAAATTATTCAGCAAAGGATATTGTGTATAGAAAAGATGAAAATCAGAACGAAGCGATAATTTTGGGTTTATTGGAAACGTGGCAAATAAATAGGGATTGACTAAACCTTTTCCGCCAACATCAGCTGGAAAACGCGTAAAAACATTCATATTCCCATTAAATTTCCAAGTTACACCATATAAAACATCAAAATTTTCAGAATTGTTTGCAGACAAGCTCGGATTGCTTCCACTTATAATTTCAGCACCCAAACGCCAATTTGATTTTGGAAGTGACAATTTTACTTCGGGTTGAAAATAGTAGGCAAATAGATGTTGCCCTTTTGAACTTTGCCCAAACTGCAAGTAACTATTTAAAGTGTAATACCATTGTTTCTTTTTAAATTCGATTCTTCCACCTGTTGTAGCTCGGGCATAAATAGCATTAGAATTTGAATCTTCAAGAAAATCAACCGTATTAATCAAATTAAAAGAAAACGCTTTTTTAGAGATATAACTGAAATTATAAATCAGCATATACTTGTATTTATTGGATGCTACTGGAGAATATGCAACATCAAAACTATTATTATAATTTCGAGTAAATAAAAAGAAAAAATCATGCGAAAAATGTTCTGAATATTTCATTACACGAATACCTTCATGTGCTCTTCCCTGCTGGGCCCACGGAGCATCAGAAAATAATCTACCATTATCCAGTAAGACATTCTGTCTTCCTAACCTAAAGTTTATCGATTTAAGTTTGGTTTCAAAAAACAACTGATAAAAATTAATGCTTCCGACTTTGGATGCTTTATTATGCTCATCCCAAAGATGAATTTCTTGCAAGTCAGATTTGATAAACCATTTTTTCCTTTCATACTGCATCGAAATTCGATTTCTCTGTGTGATATAAAAGTAAGGATCAATCGAATCGTTAGGAGGAAGAATATAATTTGACGTATATTCAGCTCTAGGTCTGATTTCAATATTCATCAAGAATTGCTGAGATAAACTATCTTTTTCTTGGGCTATTATCTGATTAACTGAAACAATAAAAATTAAGAGTGAGATAACCTGCTTTATCTGGTTGGTCATTATTTTCTTCTTTAATCCGATAGATTTACTATACAAATATAGTAATCAAAAATTAATTTCAGTTTTAATATCTATTTTGTTAAATACAATTAGCCTCATGTTTGTTAAATAAACTCCTTAATTGATTATTTAATAATAACACAAAACTCCAGAATTAAATAATTCTGGAATTTTGTGTTCCGTATTTTATTTCATTAAATCGGTTCCCAAAGTTCAATTTTATTGCCGTCTGCATCCATAATATGAACAAATCTGCCGTAATCATAAGTTGCAATATCATCCAAAACTGTCACTCCGTTTTCTTTTAGTTTATTTATCAATCCTTCAATATTTTGTACACGGTAATTGACCATAAACTCTTTTTTTGAAGGAGAAAAATAATCATCATTTTTTTTAAACGGACTCCATTGAAGCGCTTCTTTTAGATCTGGATTGTCTATATTTCTGGATTCAAACGTTGATCCCCAATCATTGACTTCTAGTCCTAAATTTTTAGCGTACCATTCTCGTGTTTCTTTTGGATTTTCGGTAAAAAAGAAAATGCCACCAACTCCTGTAACTTTTGGAACAATATTATCCGATTGCTTGTTTGAATCTTCCATATTTAGTTTGATTTTTAAAACTTAAATGTACTAAAAAAAGCATTTCCTAAATAATTAAAGGTTTCTTAAATTAATTTGAACCCAATTTTAGTTGTTGTAAATTAGCTATTTATGAAAATTTAAAAACGTTAAATTATGAAAACACATCATATAATTGTCGTATTATTATTCGGTTTTGTAATATCGGCCAATGCACAAAAAAGAATCGAAACTACTGAATTACCAAAACCAGCACAGGAATTTCTTCAAAAATATTTTAGCTATACAGCCGTAGATATTGCTAAAAAAGATGCAGAACACGGCGAAAAAGGCTATGAAGTCATTTTAAAAGACGGAACCGAAGTTGAGTTCTGGAAAGATGGCTCGTATCGTGAAGTTGATGGAGAAAAAAATCCGATTCCAACAGACTTTATTCCGGCAAACATTAAAGATTACGTTTCGAAGAATTATCCAAATGAGAAAATTACCCACATCGATTATGGACACAAAGATCTGGACGTTGATTTGACAAATGGTATTGATTTAGAATTCACAAAAGATGGAAAAATTCTAAAAGACAAAAACAATAATATCAAGTAAATTCCGTTTTTAAAATCTCCGGACAGCCCTATTTCTGGGCATTTTTTTCAAAATATAAAGTATAAACTTTTTACAACTGTATAAATTTTATACATCTTGATTTTAGCTAAAATTTGCTAAACCGCTAATTATCAGTTTTTATTATTTATGGCACAACGCTTGTAAAATGGGATATAGTCCATTTTTGTGTAATTCATTTTTCATTGTTTAACGAAAAAGAAAAAGCAGAGACGGTCAATTTAAAAGCCATTTTACGATAAAAGCAAATAGCCCAATGAAAAGTGAAACAATTATTTCTGAATCATTATATATTTCAGATAAAAATCTCAGCACAAAAGAACAAATATTAAAAAAATCAATTTTTAGTTCAAGTACAAAATCCCAACAAAAAACAGCCGAAAAAACATCAAGCACTTTAGGTTTCATAGTACTTTCCGGTACTTTTTTATTAATGCTAGGAGGCGCTTTTGTAGTTTATTATCTGCAATCCGATTTTGATCAATTTCAATTAGATAGAATAAATTCGAGCTGGGGATTTCCATTTTTAATTTTGGCAGCAGCTTTATTCTTTTTCCAGACAGGTTCTTTTTTGTACAATTTGTATTTATATTTTAGATATAAGCCAATTGAATCTGTTTCAGATGATTTATTGCCTACTTGTACAGTAATTGTTCCTGCTTACAATGAAGGAAAATTAGTTTGGGAAACCTTATTAAGCCTTGCAGACACCGATTTTCCAGAGCAAAAACTTCAAATTCTTGCCATTGACGATGGAAGTAAAGACGATACCTGGTACTGGATGCAACAGGCAAAAATCAAACTTGGAAATCGATTATCTATTTATCAGCAGCCTGAAAATAAAGGAAAACGTCACGCGCTACACCGCGGATTCGAACTTGGCACTGGAGAAATTTTTGTTACTGTCGATAGTGATTCAATTGTAAAAAAGGATACTTTACGAAATTTGGTAAGTCCGTTTGTAGTTGATGAAAAATGCGGTGCAGTAGCTGGAAATGTACATGTTTTGAACAATAAAAAAGCGCTATTGCCAAAAATGCTGAACGTTAGTTTTGTGATGAGTTTTGAATTCATGCGTTCAGCTGAAAGTATGTTAGGATCGGTTTTATGCACGCCAGGCGCAGCTGCAGCATACAGAAGAGATGCCGTATTTGAATGTCTTCCAGAATGGATTAATCAAACATTTATGGGGCAACCATCAGATATTGGTGAAGACCGAGCTATGACAAATATGATTTTAAAGCAAGGATTGCATGTTTTATTCCAGAGAAATGCTTACGTATTGACAAACGTTCCCGAAGAATATAAAGGTTTGTACAAAATGTTCATCAGATGGGGCAGAAGCAATGTTCGTGAGAATATCATGATGGCGCAATATGTTTTTAAAGATTTTAGAAATGAATCTAAATTTGGCGCAAGACTTTTGTTCGTAAATCAGTCTTTAAAAATAATCATGGCATATCCATTCTTGTTATTTATGTTATTTTTTATAGCTGTGCATCCGGTATTGTTTTTTAGTTCAACACTTTTAAGCATTTTAATTGTGTCAACATTTTCAGTATTATTTTATGCTAAAAGATACAGTTTTGCTGATGCTTTTTGGGCTTATTCTTATAGCATATTTTATACTTTTAGTTTATTCTGGATTACACCTTATGCAATAGCTACTGCAAATAAAAAAGGTTGGCTGACACGTGGTTTATCATAATTTAAAAAAGCAAAACCCTCAGAATTATTGAGGGTTTTGCTTTTTAATTAAAGTTTTCATTTAATCTAAACCTGCAAATTTGAATGGAGCCATCGCCTGAAAATTCATTGAAGATTCTCCAGAATAATTTTCATTATTAGCCAAGCTAAGTTTTCGCACTTTAGCTTTTTCGCTAAAATCAAGTTTACTAAATGCAACCCAAACTACATTTGGATTTAAAACATTGTCGAAATAATAAACCAGATTTTTTTGATCAGCAACAGTTCTCCATCGTGTTGACGATATATTGGGTTCTGTAGCAGAAGAAATTCCAAGAGGTACAGAACAATTTCTAATCACGCCAAAAACGCTTGCAAGTGCTGTTCTTATATTATCAGTTTTAGGAATAGCATCGATATAATAATGAGCTCTCACAAATCGATCTGCGGCTCTGTTGGTTCCTGGGAGCATAATCGTTCCCGGAATGCTTTTCCAGTACGCATTTATAGCCAACTGTTCATCAAAAATAGGAGAGTTTGTCATGGCCACATATGATTTGTCATGATGAATTACGAGTTTTCCGTTTATGTATTCAAAAATTGCATTATCACCAGATGCATCTGAAATGGACAAATGGACTGTTGCAAAAATATCGGTTCCAGGAATATGCGAAGATGTTACTGTAAATTCATTTTTTTCTAAAGCACTTACTGCATCAGAAACTGTAGAAAAATTATCCAGAACATATTGCAGCCATAATGAAACCGCCAAACCTTTTGTTTTGCTATTTTTTTCAAATTGTGGATAAGCCGATTCAGCCAGCCAAAGCAAATTTCCAACCAAACCTTTTTCATTCATTCCGTCAGAAGAAGCAATGTCCCAGGAACTTGTAACCACACTTCCGTATTTTGATTTCCATTTAACGGAGTTATTACCAGCTTCTCCAAACCTTTCGATTCCTCTCGGGAAAACCCACAAATTAGCCGGAATTTCGCCTTTCCAGTCCATTGAGCGAGCGGTTAAAATAGTGCCATTCGGACCTTGATAAACTATTCTTGTGCAGGCAAAAGTTTTTTCGGAATAAATTATTGTGCTCAAAAAAGCAAAAACTATTAAAATTCTAATTTTTGTCTTCATATAACTGACTTTTATTTTGTTAAAAGAAACTCATTTTGAATTCTGTAAAATAAAAAACTCCTAAAAACTTGAGATTATTTAGGAGTTTTCAATGATTTTTATGTGGTTATTGTTTATTTGTGAGTGAAGAGATCAAATCTTTTTAAGAGTCAATTTTACTTCATCAGTCTCTAAAATTAGATTGTCATCAGTGATAGTGCTCACACAAGGCCATGGAGTACCTGTTTCATCTTTAATTACAAGGCTTTTCCCTTTTTTCGTTAAAGCATAAGTACCATCTGTCATTTCTCTTAGTAAAAATCCTGTTACATGACCATCTTCAGTAAAAGTTAATTGGCCGTTAGTAAGAATCACATTTTTCAATGAATCAGAAAGTGGTTTTTTGTTTGCTTCAACACCCGTAACTTTCCACGAACTTACTAATTCATTTCTTTTTGCTTTGTTGCATGAAAGAATTAATACTGCAGATAATAAAATTCCGAAGATAAATAATTTAGATTTTTTCATAATTCTGTGATTAAAAAATTAGACAGGAAAAGTTACAAAAAAAATCAATAGTTAAAATATTTATAATCAAATATTTACAATCTAATAGAATTAAAAGTAAAAAAAACAGCTCAAAAGGCTGCGTTTTCTAATGATTTGAAGATAAACGTAATACATTTTTTTTCTAAACACATAAAACTAATTTCCATTTTTTATATTTGAGTTTCCATTTTAATCTAAATTATGTCGTTAATAAAAAAAACAATTTTATATTTTGCCATTCTGTTGCTCTTTAGCTGCAGTTCTAAAAAGAATGTTTTGGAAAAAGTATTAGCCACTGATAATGACAAAATAAAAGAGGTAATAAAAAATTCAAAGCAATACGAGCTGCAAATCATTTACACTCAAATTGTAAGAGACAAAGGAAAAATCACATTCAAAGACTACACGTATAATTTAGATGCATCAAACTATTATTATCCAGCAAGTACTATAAAATTTCCAATAGCAATTTTAGCACTTGAAAAGTTAAATACTATAGAAAATACGTCTGTAAATAACATTTATACTATAGAAGGAAATTCTGAGAAACTAAAATTTGCTGATGAAATCACTAAAGTTTTTGCTGTAAGCGATAATGTGGCCAGCAGCAATTTATTTGAATTTACAGGTTTTGATTATATCAATCAAAAAATGAAAGAAAAAGGATTAGAGCCTTTCAGAATCAGTCACAGACTTTCTGGTTCTGAACCTTCAAATCCTCTTGTAAAATCGGTTACATTATACAAAGATAACGGATCTATTGAAGTTTTTCCTTCAAAATTAAACGAAAAAAGTGCACCATTAAAACTTAATAACCTCATTAAAGGAACAGGATTCATTAAAGATGATCAACTTGTAAATGAACCTTTTGATTTTTCTAAGAAAAATTATTTTCCGTTAAAAACGCTTCATAATACATTAAAAAGAATTGTATTTCCTGAAGCTTTTAATGAAAGTGAACGTTTTAAAATAACAGATAAAGAGCGTGAGTTTATTTTGTTTTCGATGCAGAATTTACCTCGAAATGCTGGTTATAACCCAAAAGAATATTATGACAGCTATTGTAAATTTTTCATGTTTGGTGATACAAAAAATCAAATCCCTGATCACATAAAAATATACAATAAAATTGGTCAAGCATACGGAACCATGACAGAAACAGCTTATATAATTGATACTGAAAATAAAGTTGAATTTATGTTATCCGCGACAATATTGGTCAATAAAGATGGAATTTTTAATGATGGTGTTTACGAATACGATTCGGTTTCAATCCCTTTTTTTGCTGCGCTTGGAAGAGAATTATATGCAAAATCAAAAATGTGATTTGTGAAATGTGAAATGCAGAATGAAATTCATTATTTAGTTAAGCGTTAATTCTCCCAAAATTTCCTCATATAAAAATGGCCCGCCAGGATATGTAGCGGTATAATCTAAATTCATCCAGACTTGTCCGCGTTCATCAATGTGGTAATGTATTTTTTTGCCATAACTTTCTTTGACAAAAAGTACATTTTTTATCAGGAAATTGACCTTTTCTAAATCAATTAAAGAACCAATTAAAATTTCTGGATAAATATGGCCTTTGGTATGAATAAGCCTCGGAGTTCCGCCAATGGAACGAATTGCAGCCGCCATTAAAATGGAATGATCATCACAATCTCCAGAAAAATATTCTAAAGATTCGCTTGCAGTTGCAATGTAATCACCTTCTTTTGGATCATTTACATAATTCCATCGGCTGTTGATTTCTTTAAAAACGGCGAAACATTGAATTGTAGTACGATAATCTGAATATCCTTTAATTCCTTTAAAATGCTTTGTTGTGGCCATAATAGCAAAATTTCGAACTTTCGGATTTTGATATTCAATCGCATTTATAATTTTTGATTTATTTGGAAACGGAAGCAATTTTGCCACAATAATATCTTGCGGAAAAGGATTATCAGACATGGTATAAATCATCGAATTATAGTCTTCAGAAATTTCACTGAAACCATAATTTCCAATAACAGAACCATAAAATAAAACCAGCAAATAAACCGCAACGCATAAAATTATTATCGTTCGAAGCAACATCAACAATAAAAAGATAGCCGCAAAAACAAATAGAAAAATAAAGACGCGATCCAAATTGAAAGCCCAATTTAAATCGCGGAGATTTTGATGCAGAATGATGAAAATCGGAATGGTGATCAAAAGACTCAACAGCATAATAATAATCCTGTCATAAGGTGATTTCACCTGTAATTTGGATTTTAATTGCGGAAAGTCAATTTTAGGGAATTTCATCATAAAAATTCAAAGCAGTTTTTTAAAGCGCTTTTACGGTTTCAACAAAAGTACTTTTTTTATCGATAATTCCCAGATCGAATAATTGATTTTGAATTTTCGTAAATGCTTTTTCGTTTAAATGTTTTTGAGACCATTGTGTGAGTTTCAGCCACTCGCGAATGTCTTCTTTTTTTTGATTAAAAAGTTCGGATAATGTTTTATCAATATGTGGAATTTGAGCAAAATCCTGCGTTGTTTTATTGATTATTTCAAGAATTTTCTCCATTGCTTTCGAATTCTTTTTCAAAAATTCATCACGAACTGCAATTACAAAAGAGGGCCATGGCGTAGGGCAGTCACCCACACGTCTGAACACACCTTTGTCGACAAGAGGTTTCGTCATAAAACGTTCCCACATAAAATAATCTGCAGTGCCGTTTGTCAAAGCTTCAACAGCGCCATCAATTGTATTGATGATTTCAAATTTCAATTCATCTTGTTCCCAACCTTGCTCAGCAGCATTTACATACGCCATTAGTTGTGAACCTGATCCAATTCTTGAAATTGCCACTTTTTTGTTTTCTAAATCTTTTACAGTTTGAAAATCTGATTTAGCTGCTACATGAATTCCCCAAATTAAAGGAGACTGTACATAAATCTGAACAATTTTGCTTGGATTTCCTGCCAAAATATCTTTGACAATTCCTTCAGTAAGGATAACGGCAATATCAGCTTCGCCATCACGAAGCATCTGGCACATTTTACCCGTTCCTTCAGGAATATCTTTCCATTGCAAATCAATGCTTTCTGCTTCAAATTCGCCATTTTCAATGCATAAATGCCATGGCAAATTGAAGTGTTCGGGAACACCCACAATGTTTACGGTTTTCATTACAGTTTTAAGTTTAAGTTAAGTTTGGTATGCGTATCTTAAGTTTTGTTTGTTTAGTTTTTTAATAAATCTGCCCGATGTTTGTCAGAAAGACATGGCTCAGCATATTCAATTATTTCTTCCGATTCATATTCGTTCAAAATGCTTTTTACTAATGAATAATCAACATCCCGAACAATTTCAACTGCAAATAAAGTTTCGTTTAAACCTTCTGATTGGCAATTGATTGCTTTTAATTTTTCTCGGATAATTTCTTTATCAAATCCTTTTTCTAAAATTAAAACCTGAACAATCGAATTTCCTGAATTTTCAATGGTTTCTTTATAAACAAATCGATTTTCCTTTTCGTCAAATTCAGCAAAAAATAAATCATCTGTCGCAATAAGTGGTCCAAAAAATGGAATATTATCCAATTTAAAAAGACCTTTTTCTAAATCTATAATTTCAGCCCACATGGTTTCTGAAACATTGTCTTCTAAATAATCGCTGTAATATTTAAAAAGTATTTTTTTGTGTGTTTCTGTCATTATTTAATCTGAAATTATTTTTTAATTACCCAATCCTTTAATGATTTGGAAGTGGCTTTCTAATTTTCAAATTGACTAATTGTCTAATTTGTCTATTCAATTTCGCTTATTTCAGCTTTCAATGGTGATATAACTATACGATAACCATCTGGATCCTGAATCATTTTTCCATTTTCATTCCAAAATGGATTTGTTGCAGCTATAGTTGAGATATTATGATGTTCAAGTTTGTTTATCAGATTATTATAATCTAAAATTGATTTTGGATACAGTACAATAACGTCGTCTTCATCAAATGTATGTTTTGCTTTATTATTGGACTGCGTAAATTCAAAATGCCAGTCTAAACCTGATTTTCCAATGAAAATTCCATTGTAATTATTATGATTCTGAAACTCTCCCAATTGTTCAAAACCAAGAACATTTACATAAAAATCTTCGATTCTTTTTAAATCATCCGTGTGTCGTGCAACTCTTAAAAACATAAATTATACGTTTTAAAAATTATTCTACTAATTAAATATCAACCTTCTACTTTATCAATCAAAATTATAAAACAGATAAAAAGTAAAAAACCCGCAAATAAATTTTTCTGGGCGGTATTCAATCCATTTTTATCAGGGCTTTCATTATCATGATCCCAATAATACTCTAAACTTTTAGGGTATTTTTCTTCAATTGATATATTAAGCAGCTGAAAAAAACTCCACCTAAACAAACCTCCCATGCCTAAAGTGAATTTTCTTAACGGCTTATAAATCAAATGTTCAATAAAAAAATTAAACATTAGTTTGTGCTAATTTATTTAATGTATATGTAATAAGTTCATCAACAGCTTTATAAGGATCCTCGCTAAAAGTTCCAGATGCACGATTGGCAATAATGGCATTTAAAGATAATGCATTATGTCCTAACAGTGCCGATAACCCATAAATTGCCGCTGTTTCCATCTCTAAATTAGTGATTTTAGTGCCATCAAAATCAAAATTATCCATTTTATTGTTTAATTCTTCGTCTTGAATATTCAAACGCAAAACGCGTCCTTGCGGACCATAAAAACCGCCAGCTGTAGCCGTAATTCCTTTAAAGATTTTTTCTGATTCAATGATTTTTTCTAATTTTTCAGAACATGCAATCGCATAAGGTCTTCCTTTTCGGATATCCCAATTTGTATGCATGATAAAAGCATCTTCAATAGCAGCATTTGAAACATCATCAATCAAATAGGAGCGAAGCATATTATCAAGTCCAAGTCCGAATTTTGACATCACAAAACTATCAACAGGGATATCTTCCTGCAAAGAACCCGAAGTCCCAATTCTGATAATATTTAAAGAAGTTAAATTTTCTTTTGTTGTACGCGTTTCCAAATCAATATTTACCAATGCATCTAATTCATTTAGTACAATATCAATATTATCCGGGCCAATTCCAGTAGAAATCACCGTAATACGTTTTCCTTTATAAATACCGGTTTGGGTTTTAAATTCTCTTTTTTGTGTAGAAAATTCGATCTTTTCAAAAAACTGAGTAATTTTTTCAACTCTGTTTTGATCTCCAACAAAAATAATGTCGTGTGCAATATGTTCAGGACGAAGGTTTAAGTGATAAACGCTTCCGTCTGGGTTAAGTATTAATTCTGATGCTTGTATCATTTTTTTATAAGGTGCTAAGGTTCTAAGTAGCTAAGGTTCTAAGTTTTTTTTTGCTTCAGGCTCATATAACTTGAAACGTTAAACTTGAAACTTTTTTAACCGCCTACACGTTTTGTTTTAAATCCCTTTTCTTTTAAAATTGCCATGATTTTGTCGCGATAATCACCTTGAATAATGATTGAATCGTCTTTAAAAGTTCCGCCAACGCTAAGTTTTGTTTTGATTTCTTTGGCTAAGATTTTAAAATCTTCATCAGAGCCTTCATAACCTTCAATTATAGTAGTGGCTTTTCCTTTTCGTTTTTCAAATTTACAAATCATAGGTTCTTTCTGAACATACAATACATGTTCTTCTGCCTGAATTTCTTCAGGTTCATTTGATTCCATGTGATCCGGAAATAAGTTTTTCAACTGATCTTTTAAATCCATAATATATTAAATTCGAATATTTAAAGTTATGTAAAAATGAAATTCCAAATTCCAAAATAAGGTATTTTTTGGAATTTGGAATTTTAAAACTGAGAGATTTAGGTTTTATTTTTTAATTAAACCCAATTCTACTAAACGTTCGTGTAAAAACTCTCCCGCAGAAATATCTTCATATTTTTTAGGATTTTCGTCATCGATACAGTTTTCTAAACAATCCAAACGCATATCGCTTACTGGATGCATGAAAAACGGAACTGAATAACGAGAAGTTCCCCATAATTCTCTTGGTGGATTTACCACTTGGTGAATTGTTGATTTTAATTTATTGTTTGTATGTCTTGACAACATATCTCCAACGTTAATTACTAATTCATCATCAGCTGCGATGGCGTCGATCCATTCTCCATCATGATTTTGAACCTGTAATCCTTTTCCTTGAGCACCCATTAAAAGTGTAATAAGGTTGATATCACCATGAGCAGCCGCGCGAATAGCGTTTTCTGGCTCAGAAGTAATTGGAGGATAGTGAATTGGTCTTAAAATTGAGTTTCCTTCTTTAGCATAATTGTCAAAATAAAACTCATCTAAACCTAAATGCAAAGCTAAAGCTCTAAGCACATAAACACCTGTTTTTTCAAGCATTTGGTACGCATCTTTACCAACTTCATTAAAACGTGGTAATTCTTTTACTTCAACATTGTCTGGGTATTCTGAAGCCCATCTTGAATCTTTGTCAACATACTGACCAAAATGCCAAAATTCTTTTAAATCTCCTTCTTTGCGTCCTTTAGCATGTTCTTTTCCAAAAGATACATAACCTCTTTGTCCGCCAATACCAGGAATTTCATAATTATGCTTAGTTTCTATTGGCAAAGCGAAAAATTTTCTAATTTCGCTATAAAGCTCGTCTACCAATTGATCATCTAAGAAATGACCTTTTAGGGCTACGAAGCCAATGTTTTCAAATGCACTGCCGATTTCATTTACAAATTTTTGTTTACGTTTCGGGTCGTCCGAAAGGAAATCACGTAAGTCTACACTAGGAATGTTTTGCATACTTTACATTTTTTGTTTAAAGATGAAAGGTGTCGAAAAACCTTTCAGAAACAAAGGTAGAGAATATTTTAGAATTGAATTTTAAAAGTTATATTAAAATTGAAATTTTATAACAAAAACAAATAAAATTGTTATAATTTTTTATATTTGAAACACTAAAAAAACATAAACCCAATGATCTTTAACAGACAAAACCTAACTGACGCTCAATTATTAGATTTATATAAAAAAATTCTTAAACCTCGATTAATCGAAGAAAAAATGCTGATTCTGATTCGTCAGGGTAAAGTGTCAAAATGGTTCTCCGGAATCGGGCAGGAAGCAATTGCCGTAGGTGTTACAGCTGTTTTAGATGAATCTGAATATGTATTGCCAATGCATAGAAATCTTGGTGTTTTCACTACAAGAAATATTCCACTTCACCGATTATTCTCGCAATGGCAAGGAAAAGCAAATGGTTTTACAAAAGGGAGAGATCGCAGTTTTCACTTTGGAACGCAGGAATATAAGATTATCGGAATGATATCCCATCTCGGACCGCAATTAGGTATCGCAGATGGAATTGCATTAGCCAATAAACTTCAGAATAATAAAAAAATCACGGCCGTTTTTACGGGAGAAGGCGCCACAAGCGAAGGCGATTTTCATGAAGCATTAAATATTGCAGCAGTTTGGAAATTGCCTGTAATGTTCGTCATTGAAAACAACGGTTACGGGCTTTCGACACCAACAAACGAACAATATGTATGTGAAAATTTAGCAGACAAAGGCATTGGCTACGGAATGGAAAGCCATATTATTGATGGAAACAATATTCTGGAAGTTTACAACAAACTTTCACAGCTAAAAGAAGAAATGCAGATCAATCCGCGTCCGGTTTTATTGGAATTTAAAACTTTTAGAATGCGTGGTCATGAAGAGGCGAGTGGCACTAAATATGTTCCGCAAGAATTAATGGACGAATGGGCAGCCAAAGATCCTGTAACGAACTATAGAAAATATTTGACCGAAATTGATATTCTTACACCTGATTTTGACGAACAACTCCACCACGAAATCAAACAAGAAATTGATCAAAATTTAGCTATTGCAAATGCTGAACCTGAAATTGTCCCGACTTACAGCGGAGAATTAGATGATGTTTATAAAGATTTTGAATATGAAGAATATACTCATGGTGAAGAAGTGAAAAATATCCGTTTTATTGATGCTATTCGAAATAGTTTGGAACAATCGATGTGGCGCAATAAAAACTTAGTCATTATGGGGCAAGACATTGCTGAATATGGTGGCGCTTTTAAAATTACAGAAGGATTTGTAGATGCTTTTGGAAGAGAAAGAATCCGAAATACGCCAATTTGTGAAAGTGCTGTTGTTTCAACTGGAATGGGATTATCAATCAACGGTTATAAAGCGATTGTAGAAATGCAGTTTGCCGATTTTGTTTCAACTGGTTTTAATCCGATTGTTAATTTACTGGCAAAATCACATTATCGCTGGGGTGAAAATGCTGACGTTGTGGTTCGTATGCCTTGTGGCGGCGGAACTCAGGCGGGACCTTTTCATTCGCAAACAAATGAAGCCTGGTTTACAAAAACTCCAGGTTTAAAAGTAGTTTATCCTGCTTTTCCTTATGATGCAAAAGGACTGCTTAATACTTCTATAAATGATCCAAATCCGGTCTTGTTTTTTGAGCACAAACAATTGTACAGAAGTATCTATCAAGATGTTCCGACAGATTATTACACGATTCCTTTTGGAAAAGCGGCTTTAATAAAAGAAGGAAACGCAGTAACCATTATTGCTTTCGGAGCAACTGTTCATTGGGCTTTAGACACTTTAGAAAAGAATCCACAAATTGATGCTGATTTAATTGATTTAAGAACATTGCAACCTTTAGATACTGAAGCGATTTTTGCTTCTGTGAAAAAAACAGGAAAAGCCATTATTTATCAAGAAGATACTATGTTTGGCGGAATTGCAAGCGATATTTCTTCCTTGATTATGGAAAACTGTTTTGAATTTTTAGATGGTCCTGTAAAAAGAGTTGCAAGTTTAGATTCGCCGATTCCTTTTACTAAAGCTTTAGAAGATCAATTTTTAGCAAAAGATCGTTTTGAAGAAACGCTTTTGGATTTATTGAACTATTAATGGCAAAATGAATATTGATCTTAAGGAAAAACATTATACAGCTTAAGAGAAGAATTAAAAAAGGTTTGACAATCATTTTTGTCAAACCTTTTTTTCTTATAAAATTATTAAGTTAGATAAGAACAACCAGTCGTTTTCCGTCTGAAACTTCTTTTGCCCACATTTCTTCAATATCAACAATACTTCCTGTTTCTATATTAACTTTCAACTTATTTTGGGCTGCCAAAAGAAACATTTCTGGAAGAATTTCTGAGAATAATAATTTCACTTCATCTTTTGACCAGCTTCCTAAGCCAGAACCAGATAATTGAAGATCGACGCTTCTTAAAATCCCTGACGACAATTGAATACTATCACCAGCCATTCCGCCAATTGTTACATATCTTGTTTTATTAGTAAATGATCCGTTTCCTTTTAAAACGGAAAGAATCAACTCTGCAGGATGTCCCCACAGATAATCCAAAATAATATCAATTGGTGTATTTTGATGAATTTCATTTAATTGAGAAAAAAATGCATCATCGTTTTGTTTTAATGAAATTGTTTCATCAGCGCCTAATTCTTTTAGGTTTTGAAGCGTTTTTTCATTTCTTCCGGTAACAATTATTCTTTTTGCTCCATAATGTTTTGCAATCTGAATTGCTATTTGACCTGTAAATCCGGTTGCTCCGTTGATCAAAACAGTATCTCCAGTTTTGATATTGGCACGAAATCGCAAAGCCATAGCTGAACCTGCTACTGCATTTGGCAATGAAGCTGCAACGGCATCACTTACTCCATCAGGCAACTTTACCAATATATTTTTATCGATTATTGCTTTTTCGGCCATTGTGCCTGAAATTCCACGGGCATAAACTCTGGTTCCGTTTTCGAGTAAACCAACGCAATCGCTTCCAATTACAAAGCCATTTTCTTTATTGTTATCTGAAGAATAATGTTTTCCGGATGCTTTTCCTTTATCCAGATTTGTAATACCAACGGCTTTTACTGAAATTAAAGTCTGGTTTTCGTTTTGAACAATTGGTTCTGCAAATTCTGCATATTTAGGCATTTCGCCTTTCGTATAAACTACTGCTGCTTTCATAATATTTAATTTTATGAGACAAAGTTCAAAATTCGATTTTCCGCAGACGATAACATTTGTTATCAAATAAGATTTTACTCTTTTTTATGAACTAATTTGCTTTTGATTCGGCTAAGATGAACCGTGCTTACGCCAAGATAAGAAGCAATATAATGTTGCGGAACGCGTTGAACAATTTGAGGCTTTTCTTTAATTAAATCAAGATAACGTTGAGTAGGGGAGTCTTTTATAAAAGAAAAAAAGTGTTTCATATAATCAAATGTTCTCTGAAAAAGCATATTGATTAATCGATCTCTTAATTCGGGAATTTCTTTAATTTCTTCTAAAATTTTATCGACATCTTTTTTACTGATCCACCATAAAATCGAAGGCTCAATAGTTTCAACCACAACCGGACTCGGAAATTGCTTCATGAAACTTTCAATAGATGCCACACTTTGATTTTCGAAAAAAAACTGCGAAGTCAAATCTTTTCCGTTATTGTTAAACCAAACTCTGATACAGCCTTTTTCAATTATAAAAAGCTTTTTCGAAATTTCTCCTTCTTCAATAAGAACTGTTTTAGCTGGAACTTCAATACGATTGAAACAACCTGTATATTCAATCCATTTTTCATCGGTTAAAGGGAATTTATTTCGGAATTGGCTAAACATTTCTGCTTCAATTACTTTTTTATAAATTTTGCAACTCTAAAACTATTGGTCATCAATAAGTATCCTAAAACTGCTTTACAAAGATAAAAAATGATCCATCCTGATTTTGGATAATCTTTAAATTGCGCTTTATCATGAAAGAAAACAGCTATTTCTTTCAATAAAATTGGAAGATTTTCGATAAAAATAAATCCTCCAATTACAATGAGAGCAATTGCAATTATTTTATTTTCATTTGATTGTATTTCAATAGTTTCAGTTTCAAAACCTTTGTCAAGTTTCAGTTTCTCAATTATCCACACAGTTTTAAAAAGAAAGACTCTTATTATCAAACTAAAAAATAAAATTGCAATCAGAATACTTGAAAGCAAAACAATCAATTCTTTAGAATCACCATTTTCATAAATAAAATAAAGATTAGAAATCAATTCTGGCAAAATTGTTAAAATCCGATATAACATCCATAATCCTAGTATTTTTATTAGGATGGTCCAAAAAGTTTTAATTGACATTTAAAAGAATTAATTATTAGTTTCCATTTCAAACAACTGCACTTGACTTTTTAATCGGTCAATCAATAAATTCATCATGCGTTTATTTAAACTGGAAGAATTCTGAATATAAGTTTCATATTCTTCAAGCGTAAAAAGCGCCATAACGATTCCTTTTAGGGAATTACGGAACTTAATATCTTTTTGAATTGAATTTTCTATCGTCTGAAGTTTCTTTTCGACTGAATAGGAATAAAAATCGGCTTTGTTTTTATTTATGTAGTTTATAAAAACTGCAACAAACAAATCGTTTTGAAGTTTCAAAATAGGTCTAATCGTCTGGTTTTGAAAGATCTCATCTGAAGAAGATTGAGCACTTACAGTTCCTAAAGTTTCGCCTCTGAATTCTCTTAAAAAAGTATCTCTATCTGCCATGTTTTTTCTTTAAATTTAGAAAAAATTACAATACAAAAATTAAATTGACAGATAAGTTATTTAACAAAATTTAAGTTTTAGCTTTTAAATGTACTTTTGTCACTTCTCTGGTTTTAAAAATTTATTATGAACAAAAACACGTTACTTTTTCTGTTTTTAATTATGATTTTTATTATTTCTTGTAACTCAAAAGATAATAAAACTGATTATAAAGAAGTCGTTTACCGCGCCGTACATCAAAAAGATACTGCAATTTTAGTCATCAACATCAACGAAAAACGTTTTTTTGGACGATATGAAATTCTGTATCATCAAATTGGAAAAGATTCGGGTGATGTTAGGGGAGATATTAAAGGTGATACTTTGAGAGGTGATTTTCATTATATTTCAAATGGCGGAAGCTGGAAGAGAATTCCTTTGGCATTTCTCAAAAAAGATGACAAACTAATCTCAGGAAATGGAGTAATCGGAACTTATATGAGTCTTCCGTGTTTTATTCAGGGAACACTCAATTATAACGACCCGAAGTTTGTTTTTGAAGAGATTAAGAAATAGTTTGTTTTTGTTTCAAGTTTCAAGTTTCAAGTTTCAGGTTTCAGGTTTCAGTTTTCAGTTTTCAGTTTTATATATATATATATATATAACAAACCCGACAGTTTTTTTTAAACTGTCGGGTTTACTTTAATCTAAATCTTCTAAGCATTTTAACTTGAAACCTGAAACTTGAAACAAAATAAAACTTTATTCCAAACTTCCAATCTTAGAAGGAAGTTCAAATATTTCAAGGTCAAAATACTCAACAGAAGCCATAACGTGATCAAAAATATCAGACATGATATATTCGTAATTCGCCCAACGTTTATCGCTTGAAAAAGCATAAATTTCTAACGGAACTCCATGAGCAGTAGATTGCAACTGACGGCACATAATATGCATATCCTTATTCAATCCCGGATGCGTTACGAGATACTGCATAATATATTTTCTAAACAAACCTAAATTGGTCATATTTCGACCGTTAAGAGCAAGTGTTTTATCAACTCCTCTAAGATCGTTGTATTTTTCAATTTCGGCTTGTCTTGTCTCGATATAAGATGAAATCAGCTGTACTTTTTTCATTTGTGCCAAATCTTCATCATTCAAAAACCGAATTGTACTGCTTTTGATCAAAACATGTCTTTTAATTCGGCGTCCGGCAGATTTCTGCATACCGCGCCAGTTTTGAAAAGAATCTGAACTTAAAGCGTACGTTGGAATCGTTGTAATCGTATTATCAAAATTTCGAACTTTTACTGTCGTCAAATTAATTTCAATAACATCTCCGTCAGCACCAAATTTATCCATTGTAATCCAGTCCCCAATACGAACCATATCGTTAATCGCAACCTGAACACTTGAAACAAATCCAAGAATTGTATCTCTGAAAATCAATATAATAATTGCCGAAAGTGTTCCTAAAATCGTAAGCAATTCACCTTTTTTGATTCCGAATAAAGTCGAAATGATAAGAGCAACACCAAAAATCCAGAGCACAATCATGATAACCTGAACGAAACTATCGATAGGTTTATCGCTGTATTCAGGTTTCTGTTTTAAATAATCTCGAAGGGAATTAAAGATTGTTCGAACAATCCATAAACCCAGTAATACAATATAAACACCAACAATTTTCCCAAAAATAGATTCCCAATATTCATATTTGTCTAAAATTACGGGAACCGCTTTATAAATAAAGAAAAACGGAATTAAATAAGCGGTATATCTTGTTGTTTTGTTCTGAATTAAATAATCGTCAAATTTAGTTTTAGTACGTTGAGCAAAAATGGCGGTTAGAGTAACTAAAACAAATTTGGCAACATAATAAATAACATAAGCCAATATCACCAAAATGGCGATATTAAAAATAAGACTAGTGTATGACGCCACATTGCGGCTCATTCCCCAATCTCTGAAAATCGGATATAAAAAATTAAATATTTTATCCAAAAGCTTATGCATTATTTTCTAAGTATTTTTTTTCGATATAAAAAGTTCCAAACGGAACAAGAGAAGCAATTAAAATGATTCCGAAAGTCTTTAAATCCCAGTTCATTGATTTTTTCAATAAAAAAGCAAGAACAATATATCCGATAAACAAAACACCATGTGTCATTCCTAACGGACGCAATAATGTATGATAAAGTTCAGGATTATTGGTTTTTATAATAAGCATATTAGCAAACAATACTAAGTATGATATTCCTTCTAAAATGGCAGTAACTTTAAAAATCTTGAGCATATAGATGTATTTTTTGAATTTATGGAAGCAAAATTAAGTATTAGGATTGGTTTTTAAGTTATGTGTCAGAAAAGTAATTTATTTTTACAGTCTTAAACTTTGATAATGAGCAAACGCGATTTAAAAAAATATTTAGCCGAATTAAGTAAAGAACAGCTCGAAGAACAACTAATCGATCTGTATGAAAAATTCAGTCCCGTAAAAGTGTATTATGATTTTGTTTTTAATCCGAAAGAAGACAAACTTTTGCAGGAATCAAAGGTTAAAATCTCGCATGAATATTTTCCAATCAAAAAACCAGGAGCAAGATGGCGTCCGAAAGCAAAAATGCGTCGCTCTGTTGCTCAAAAAATAATTAAACATTTTATTTCTCTTGGTGTCGATTCTTTTGTAATTGCCGATTTGATGCTTTATAACATCGAAATTGCCCAAACCTATTCTTCTCAAAATCTTATAAAGCAGGATTTATTTTACAAAAGCATATTTAATTCATTTGAACAAGCAGTTAATTTTTTAATTTCAAACGGAATTTTAACTGAATATAAAGCAAGAATTATTGCAATTCATGATGAAATTGTTCAACAAAAATGGAAAAACAAGTACGATTTTGAAGCGATTTTAGACAAAATTGACCTTTAAATGCACTTCTCATAAAAAATCTTTATTTAAAAAAAACATTTATTTTAGGTTAAATTACGATGAATAACTGTTTTTTCGGTGTATTTTTGCAAAAATCCAAAAATAAACAATGTCTCAAAACACTTTAGAAATAGAAAGAGAAGAGAAAAAAGAACTTTATGCGTACCAAAAAGGCGATATTGATGCCATTTTTGACCGTTTAGACAATGCTCCTCAAAAACACCATTTATTGTATCAATTACCAACTGGTGGAGGTAAAACAGTGATATTCTCAGAAATTGTGCGTCGTTATTTATCTAATAATGACAAAAAAGTGGTTGTTTTAACGCACCGAATCGAGCTTTGCAAACAAACGTCAAAAATGCTGAAAGGTTTTGGCGTAAGCAATAAAATAATCAACAGTAAGGTAAAAGAACTTCCTGATCAAAATGATTATTCTTGTTTCGTGGCAATGGTTGAGACCTTAAAAAACCGTATCAATGATGAAAAATTGCATCTTGACAATATTGGTTTGGTTATTATTGATGAGGCGCACTACAATTCATTCAGAAAATTATTAAACTCATTCAAAAATGCTTTTATTCTTGGAGTAACAGCAACTCCATTGAGTTCAAACATAAAATTGCCAATGCACCAGAGTTACGACGAATTAATCGTTGGAGATACAATTGGTTCATTGATCGATAAAGGATTTTTGGCAAGAGCAACAACTTATAGTTATGATGTTGGATTAACTTCACTAAAAGTAGGTATCAACGGTGATTACACTGTAAAATCTTCTGACGATTTGTATACTAATACAATGATGCAGGAAAAATTACTTCATGCTTACACAGAACGTTCTTTGGGTAAAAAAACGCTTATTTTCAATAATGGTATTCATACTTCATTATATGTATATGATACTTTTAGAGAAGCAGGTTACGACATCAGACATCTTGATAACACAAGCAGTTCTGAAGAACGTAAAGATATTTTGGCTTGGTTCAAGAAAACTCCAGATGCGATTTTGACTTCTGTCGGAATCCTTACAACTGGTTTTGATGAGCCAACTGTCGAGACTATTATTTTGAACAGAGCAACAAAATCGCTTACATTATATTTTCAGATGATTGGCCGAGGCTCTCGTAAATTGCCTGGAAAAGACGAATTTACCGTAATTGATTTAGGAAACAATGCTGCTCGTTTTGGATTATGGAGCGAGCCTGTAAACTGGCAACACATTTTTAAATCTCCAGAATTTTATCTTGAAAATCTTCGAGATGATACTGAGATCGAAATGTTTTTCAAATACAGTATGCCGCCTGAATTAAGAGCGAAATTCAGCAAAACTGCCGATGTGACTTTTGATGTAGATGAAGAACATAAACTGGCAATTAAACAAAATTTACGTTCAAAAATTGTATTGGACAAATCATTAGAGCAACACGCTTCAATGTGTGTCGATAATACTGAAACGCTGCAGGAAGCAAAATCATTAGGAAAAGAACTTGATGATGATATCGAATGCCGTATTAAGCGTTATGCTAAATGTTTAAGCCAATGCAGTAAAAACTACCGTGAATGGCTGGTTGACGATTATAAAAAGAATATGACTTTATTGATCGGTAAAAAATACCGTGAAAAAATCATGAACGAACCAGATTGATTTTAAAAAAGTTTAAAGTTTTAGGCTTCATGTTTCAAGTTATTGGAATCTAGAACATTATTTATAATTTTAAAGGAGAAATCGCATTTCAGAATAATTCATTTCGAATGTGATTTCTCCTTTTTCGAATTTATTAAGTTTCTGTACAACTTGAAACATGAAACTTTAAACAAAAAAACAAAAACTATGTCTAAACAATTCTCAGCATTAGGAGTTTCAGCGCCAATTTTAAAAGCCTTAGGCGAATTAAGCATTGTTGAACCAACAGAAATTCAGCAAAAAACAATTCCGCTTCTTTTGGCCGAAAAGCATGATGTTGTTGGTTTAGCCAAAACAGGAACAGGAAAAACGGCTGCTTTTGGATTACCATTATTGCAATTGACTGACACTCAATCTTCAGCAGTTCAGGCCGTAATTTTAGTTCCAACAAGAGAACTTGGACATCAGATTTTTAGAAATTTAGAGGATTTTTCGAAACATATTCCAAATATTTCAATAGCTGCAACTTGTGGCGGAATTCCAATCAAACCTCAAATTGAGCGTCTTACACAGCCTGCACATATCGTTGTAGCGACTCCGGGACGTTTGATCGATTTGATTCAGCGAAAAGCCGTTGATTTAAGTAAAGCAGAATATTTAGTTTTAGATGAAGCCGATGAAATGGTTTCAATTCTAAAAGAAAGTTTAGACGAAATTATTGCTGAACTTCCAAAGAAACACCGTACTCTTTTATTTTCAGCCACTTTACCAGGTACAATCAAACAACTGGTTCAAAATTATTTAAACAAAAATGCCGTACAAATTAGTGCGAGCATGGAGACAACAGGAAATCAAGAAATCGACCATCAATATATTGTGGTAGATCCAATTGAAAAACTAGATGTTTTAATGCATTTCCTGAATTCAAGAGAAGGTGAACGTGGTATTATTTTCTGCAAAACGAAAGCTGCTGTAAATAAATTAGCTAAAAATTTAGCCATAAATCGTTTTTCATCGGGAGCCATACATGGAAGTTTGACACAAGGAATTCGTGACCGAATTATGGAACAATTTCGTGAAGGTCACATCAATATTTTAGTAGCAACAGATCTTGCGGCGAGAGGAATTGATGTAAAAGAAATTGCTTATGTTGTCAATTACCATTTACCAGACACTTACGAAAACTATGTTCACCGAAGCGGAAGAACAGCAAGAGCTGGTGCAAAAGGACTTTCATTGACTGTTTTACAAGAAGAAGAAACTGTTGAAATTCCTGATTTTGAAAGAGAATTGGGAATCAAATTTACCAAATTCGAAAAACCATCTACTTTGAGTTTAGAAGAAAACAACACACTTTTATGGGCAAAACAAATCTTCAAAACAAAGCCAAATCATGATATTTCTTCAGATTTAAAAACAAAAGTAAAAACTGTTTTTCATCACCTTACAAAAGACGAATTGATTGAAAAATTGCTGGCAAATTATGTCCTTCAAAACAAAATCGATGTAGTTGAAAAACCTGTTAAAAAATTCAAAAAGTAATAAATTCAGCAATTGTCATTGCATATTAAAGTTGTATATTTATAAGGTATTATTTTATAATCCTATTTAATAACAGCATATATGAACATAGTCATAATAGGAGGAGGTTTTGCGGGAATCAATCTCGCAAAGGAACTTGTAAACCATCCTCAGATACAAGTAACGCTTGTAGACAAAAATAATTATAACTTTTTTCCTCCGTTAATATATCAAGTTGCAACGGCTTTTTTAGAACCATCAAGCATTAGTTATCCTTTCAGAAAATTTTTCGCAGGTAAAAAAAATCTTCAGTTTCGTTTAGGCGAATTACTTTCTGTAGTTCCAGCCGAAAATAAAATCATTTTAAGCAATGGTGAATTAACATACGATCATCTGGTTTTTGCAACAGGTGCAGAAACGAGTTATTTTGGAATGGAAAACGTAATGAAAAACGCCATTCCGATGAAAACGCTAAACGATGCCATCGAAATGCGTAATACATTGCTTAAAAATCTTGAAAAAGCGGCAATTTGTAAAGATATGCGCAAACGTCGTAAATTATTAACGATTGTAGTAGCAGGAGGAGGACCAACAGGAGTGGAAGTTTCTGGAATGTTTGCCGAAATGCGAAAAAGTATCCTACTGAAAGAGTATCCTGAATTGGATACTTCTGCCAGCAATGTTTATTTAGTTGATGGAGGAGATGCATTGCTATCACCAATGAGTGAAGCTTCGCAAAAAGATACTTTGAAAGCATTGACAAATCTTGGCGTTGTAGTCAAATTAAACAGTCGTGTAACTGATTATGTTGATGATACAGTATTTTTTGAAAATGGAGAAACCATCAAAACCAAAAATCTAATTTGGGCCGCTGGTGTTTCTGCTAAAATTTTCGAAGGAATTCCGAAGGAAAGTTATGGACGAGGACGACGTATGGCAACAGACCAATACAATAAAGTCAACGGATTAGATAATGTATATGCAATTGGAGATACTGCTATTTTAGCTGGAGATAAAAACTTCCCTGATGGACATCCGCAAGTGGCGCAAGTAGCGATTCAACAAGGAATAAATCTAGCCAAAAACTTCATGAATATGGCTGCAAAAAAACCGCTTAAACCTTTTGCTTACAATGATAAAGGATCTATGGCCATTATTGGAAGAGCTAAAGCCGTAGTAGATTTACCAAGTCCGAAATGGCATTTTAATGGATTTTTCGCTTGGGTAATTTGGTTATTCATTCACTTGATTTCTTTGATAACCTACAGAAACAGATTAAATACTTTCTGGAACTGGATGGTTGCATATTTCGCAAGAGATCAGTCTCTTAGAATGATTATAAGACCTGACAAGAGACAATCTGCAGAGTAATATATTTAAAATTTCATAAAAAAAGCCAGATTTTTTGTCTGGCTTTTTTGTTTTAAATTCATTCGGCTGTAGTCGGATCAATTATTCCTACTACTTCATTTACTGAATTCGCAGGAAAACCGCCTAATTTAGCATGTTCATAAACCAATTCTTTATTTGGTGCTATATAAATACAATAAAGCTTGTCATTTGTAATATAGCTGTTTAGCCATTGAATTTGTGTTCCTAATTGATTAAGCACACCACAAGAAGCCTGTGAAATACTTTTTAATTGATCAGATGTAAGTTTACCGGCATTTGGGATTTCCCTTTCAATAACATATTTCGGCATAATAATTCTAATTTATTCCTACTCATGTGGCTTTTCGGTTTCGCCCCGTTTTTCAAATGGTATCTGGATTCCATTTAATTTTAAGCACTATAAAATTAATGAAATAAAACACATTAAAATATTATTTATTGATTTTCAAATAGATAAAAAACAAAATTAATGAACAACAACAATGTCATCTTCAGCGCTTAATTCTACTTTCTTTTTAATAAATCGCTTTCCGATATTTAAAACAATAAAAGCAATAATCGTAGTAACTGTCATAATAAGAACCATAGGCGTTACAGAATCCTTAACAAAGATCCCAACAGCAAAAGATGCAATAGATCCTAAACCTAATTGAATAGCTCCCATTAAAGCCGATGCGCTACCAGCATTTTTAGCAAACGGAGCCATTGTAAGCCCCGCCGTATTTGGGTTTGAAATTCCTAAACAGCCTAAAAATAGAAATAGCATCGTTATAGTTTCATATAAACCTAATAAATTATTTAAGGAAAGCAAAAGGAAAACAATACTAACAACTGATTGTAAAATCAACGCTCCAAAAATCATTTGTTCACTTGTGAATTTCTTTAATAAAACAGAATTTAACTGACTCGAACCAATAAAACTAACCGACATAAAAGCAAAAATCCATCCGTAAGTTTTAGCATCAACATGATAAATATTCATAAAAATGATAGGTGAGGCCGCTACGTATGTAAATAATCCAGAAAAAGCTATTGCTCCCGTAAATGCATAAGTGAAAAACTGAGGTTCTTTTAGGACTTTTAAAAAGTTTGAAATAATAGGCTTTGGCTTTAATGATATAGAAACATCTGGTTTATAACTATTTGGCAAACCAATTTGAGAGGCAAATAATATAGAAATTCCCATAAACATTAAGATAAAAAACACAATATGCCAGCCGTAATCTTCTGTTACATAACCGCCAATTGTAGGCGCGAGCATTGGAGAAAGACCAAGAACAAGCATTAAAAGTGAAAATACTTTAGGAATATCTTTGACAGGAAAAAGATCACGAACCATAGCTACAGAAGCAACTGTCGCAGCACAGCTCCCGATTGCCTGAACGAATCGCAACAGAATAAATGTATCAACATCAGTCACATAAGCACAGCCTAATGATGCTAATATGTAAACCATCAAACCTATAAATAAAGGTTTTTTTCGCCCAAAACGATCTAAAAGCGGTCCGTAAAGCAATTGCCCGGCAGAAATTCCAATAAAATAACTGGACAAACTCATCGAAACTTTTGCAATAGTAGTGTTCAAATCTTTTGCAATATCTGAGAAACCAGGCAGATACATATCGATTGAAAAAGGTCCAAGTGCGGTTAAAGAACCTAAAATAAGAATAAGTTTGATGTATTTTTTTGTTGTCATTTTTATAAAAAATTACTTATAATTCCAAATTATCAATTAATATTCACTATCTTGTTAGATATAATAACATTTTCACATGAAAAATGGAAATTATGTAAGTTTTCAGAAATATTTTTGAATCCTTAACTATAAAATTTAAATTATGAAAAAAATCACTTTATTATTAGCGTTTATTTTTACAACAATTTCATTTGCTCAAACCATCGTATCAAAACAAGAAGATGCAAATGTAGAACAATACGAACTTCTAAAAAAAGTAAATGAGTATTATCCGGACATTACATTAAACAAAACGATTACAAATTTTTATGCTGACGGAAAAATTATCGATTCGCAACAGCAATTTGATTTAAAAGGCACAAAATTCTCAAGTTATAAATTAGGAATTGAACCAGGGAATAAAAAACTATTATTTGAATACATTTCAGATGAAACCGGAAAAGTTTTTGGCGATGTTCAGCTTTTTAAAGGAAATGTTTTAAGAACGACATTTAGTGATAAAACAAATCAAATTGAAATCTCACTTAACGGAAAATCCGTTTATTTGAAAAAATTAGATTAAATTTTCAAATATGAGAAATTTGAAGCATCACAGAATTGTGATGCTTTTTTATTTAAAATTTACAAATGCTCATAAATCGCTTATTTGATAAAAATTAATTTATTTTTTCAAATATGAGAAATTCTGTTTTAAAACGAATCGGAAATAAATCCAAAAAGCGTTTTGAAAAAAAATTCGGGAGAGTTGGGGGAAACCATCCCCAACACAAAGTATGTAACATTCTAGATTTTCTAAAGTGAAACGAAGGCAACGGAGCATAAGCGGAGTTTTTAGATAGAAATGTATAAAGCAATAATAGAAACTATTAAAGATAATATTGAAATTATTATTGGCATTAGCTTTATAAAATTATCATAAGAATACCAACTAAAATGTTTTGTCAAAATTGCATTTCTTCCTTTGTCGGTAATTGACCAAATTATCACATTTCCATTTGTGAATTTTGTAATATATCCTTCTGACTTTAATGAAGCGAGTATTAGCAATAATTTTTCTTTAGGAATTTGTGTTTCATCTTCAATTGTTTGTGTATAACTTCCTCTTGCTTGTTCTATTGTTCCAATTCCATAAACCCCCACTTTACTAAAAGCATTCAGTAAATTATTTAGTACTTTATTTTTCAATCTATCACTCATATAAACAGTTTTAAATTACAAGGTTAATTATTTCTAATAATTATTGTGGGTTGTAAGTACTGCTTTTGCTTTGCTTGCAATTATTATTCCAATAGCTATTCAATATTTTCAAAATAAAAGTCTAAAGGCTAGTGAGAGAGAATTAGAGGGAATATTAAACTTGAAAATTGAAGAAGCAAAAAAGGAAATTAATAACGAAATGATTTTAACGCTTGAAAGCAAACTAAGTACATACGAAAAAAAATTACAAAAAGATATTTCAAATTTGAATGGACAAATTATGCAATTACAAGCGAATAGTTTTTTTGATGATAGGAACTATTTAGACGCTTTTGGAGATTATTGCTTAGCTGTATCGCATTACACATATTCAGATGACGTAATAAACTTAGGTAGAGCAATTGAATGTATAAAAAAATGTCTCGATTATTTAACAAAAGAAGAAATTTTAAGATTGAAAACAGTAGAAAACATTGATATCGTTATAATCCTAAACGAATTGGAGGAAGAAAAGCCAACTATATCTGCAGAAATGGTTAGAACTGTAAGAGATAAACTTCACGATTTAGACACACAAAAAGGAACTAAATAAAACATGATCTTTAATTGAATTAATTATTTGGTAATTGCAATAAAAGTTATTTCGCCAAAATATAAAATATCCTGAATTGGAGTTTCTTTAATTTTCATCAATCGATTTTTATATTCATTGATCATCAAATCATTTTATAAAAGCCTTGAATTTTCAATCCGTTATGCTTAAGAGACACTATCTCATTTTGACCTATAATTTATATTATGTAAAATAGAATATTTCAAAAATATATCTTCGAATCGTTTTAGTTCAATGTAAATTAATATTGTGAAGACACTTCCACTCATTGAAACTAATTGTAAATGAGAATTTTGCATAATTATTTTAAAAATCATCATCAAAATCAGATTAACTTTAGAATGATAATTTAAATTTTAAACGTAAAAAAAACATTTTAAAGCCTTGAAATCAGTAATTCTTAACATTTCTTTAAAATATTAAGATTCTGCCAAAGTTGCTATCATTGTAAGACTTTATTTTCTTATTTTTACATTCGATACTTTAAAAAAATTATCAAATATATGAATACTATTGCTGAGCATATTGCAGATTTTTTAAAAGAATACCCGCCGTTTAATAATTTGACTTTTCAGGAATTATCTGATATTGCAACAAACATCCGTGTATTAAATTTAGAAAAACATACTGTATTATTTCAAAATAACGATACGCTGCATGATAGTTTTTATGTTGTAGCTTCTGGTGTCATCAATTTAACTACAATTGCTGATGCTGAGGAAACTATTATCAATAAATGTCATGAAGGCGATATTTTTGGTTTAAGACCTTTCTTTGCCAAAAATAATTATATGATGACGGCAAAAGCGCGTGAAGAAAGTATCATATATGCTATTCCGATTGCGGTTTTCAGACCTTTTGTTGCTAATAATTCTGATGTTTTAAACTTTTTACTTGAGAGTTTTGCAACAAATTCAAGACACACAAAAGACAGTGTAAATTCAAACGGAAAAATGATTTCTGATACTTCGTTCTATGTTGATCAGCAATCAGAAATGCAATATATTCAGTCACTAAACTATAACAATTCGCCTTTAACAACCGAGGCAACTCATATTGTTAAAGACGTTGCAATTTTAATGACTGAGGCAATGGTCGATAATATTATAGTTTGTGGCGAAAAAAGTCGCCCAATTGGTATTGTTACTGCTACCGATTTAGCTTCAAAAATTGCAACTGGCCGCTATCCTATTACAGAAACGATTGATAAAATCATGTCTTCGCCGGTAGTAACAGTAATTGAAAATGTTTCGCTTGCCGAAGCACAATTACTAATGCTTAAACATAATGTAACGCATCTTTGCGTAACAAAAGATGGTACGAGTAAATCTGCTGTAAAAGGAATTATTTCTGAGCACGATTTAATTGTAGCTCAAGCTAGTAATCCTGGTGTTTTAATTAAAGAAATTAAGCGTTCGCAGTTACCAAAAGACTTAAAACAAATTCGCGATCGTTTGTCTGATTTGATTCAGAATTCAATTCAGAAAAATATTCCGATTTCGCATGTGAGCAATATTGCAAGTGAAATCAATTTGGCAATTATCAAACGTTCTGTGGAATTATCTATTTTAGATTTAGGCTCACCTCCTGCTCGTTTTGCTTGGTTAAGCATTGGAAGTCAGGGACGTAAAGAACAATTATTACTTACAGATCAAGACAGTATTTTAATTTTTGAAGATGTTGCTCCGGAAAAATACAGAGAAGTAAAAGATTACTTTTTAAGATTGGCAAAAAGAGCTACTACTATCTTGGAAAAAGTAGGATATGAATTTTGTCCGAATGGCCATATGGGAAGCAACATGTTATGGTGTAAATCATTGACAGACTGGACAAAACAATACAACAGCTGGATGAATACTCCAGGTGAAAACAGCAATGATTTAAGCAGTATTTTCTTTGATTATGAAATTGTTTTTGGTGAACCAAAAATTGAAGAAGTTATAGAAAATGTGATTTTCAAAAATGCAGTAAACAATACTTTATTTTTTGATTTCTTAGGAAACGATGCCTTGAAAAAGAATTCTCCTCTGAGTTTTTTCAAAAAATTCATTGTTGAAGAAGAAGGTCCGCATAAAACTAAATTTGACATCAAAACGCGTGCTTTAATGCCATTGATTGATGCAGCACGTTTACTAATTTTAAATGCAAACATTAAAGGAATCAAAAATACTTATTTGAGATTCAAACAATTAGCAATAACAGATTCTAAAAATGCCGAAATCTATTTGAGTTGCGCTGAAGCTTTTTTAACACTCTCAAAATTTAGAACTGTTGAAGGTTTAAAAAATGACGATTCTGGACAATATATTAATCTTAGAGAAATGTCTAAAACAGACAAAGAAAAGTTAAAAAATGCCTTGACCCCAATGAAAGATCTTGAGGAATTAATTAAGAGTAAATTTCAACTTACACAATTCTCGTAAAATATGCTAGACTGGCTTAAAAATATTAATAAAGAATATCCAGATTTTTGGAAAGATTACCTAAATAAATTCGAGACAAAACCTAACAGATTCGTTGTTCTATCAACGGAAACATCTGGTTTAAACCCGAATAAAGACGTGATTTTGTCTTTAGGTGCTTTCTCTGTAATTGATGATAGCATTGTAATTAAGGATAATTTTGAATCTGTGTTGCTGCAATACAAATTTTTGCAGGACAATGGACTTTCAAACGAATTTATTATTGAAAGCAAAATGAGCAAAATGCAGGAACCGGAAGCACTGGAAGCATTCGTTAATTTTCTGGGAAATGCCGTTTTAGTTGGTCATCATATAAATTTTGATATTGAAATGCTTAATTCTTCTTTAGAACGTCTTGACTGTGGAAGATTAAAAAACGAAGCTCTCGATGTTGATGTGATGTACCGAAAATTAATGGATATTAATGACAAGCAATTTTCACTGGATGATTTATGTGAAATTTATAAAATCCCAAAAAGCGATAGAAATTCATCAGCTGAAGATGCTTACAGAATAGCGCTTTTATTTTTAAAATTAAAATCAAGACTTGGAATTAAATAAAAAAATCAATTTTAATAAATCACATAAAAAAAAGCCTCTTAAAATTTAAGAGGCTTTTTTATTTATAAATTCAAATTATTAAATTCTTCCTTTTGTAATTTCTTCTACAATTTCAGGATTCAATAATGTTGATGTATCTCCAAAATTAGAAAAATCACCTTCTGCTATTTTACGTAAAATTCTACGCATAATTTTTCCAGAACGAGTTTTTGGCAAACCAGACACAAATTGAATTTTATCCAATTTTGCAATTGGTCCAATGTGATCAGAAATGTATTGATTGATTTCTTTAGACAAGTTTTCTTTATTTCTAACTTCTCCAGTTTCTTTCAAGATTACATAACCATATAATGCATTTCCTTTAATATCATGTGGGAATCCAACAATTGCAGATTCGGCTACCGCTGGGTGTTCGTTAATAGCATCTTCAATTGGAGCAGTTCCTAAATTATGACCAGAAACAATTACAACATCATCTACTCTACCCGTGATTCTGTAGTATCCAACTTCATCTCTTAATGCACCGTCTCCTGTAAAATATTTCCCAGGGAAAGCTGAGAAGTAAGTTTCTTTATAACGATCATGATTATTCCAGATTGTTCTTGCAATTCCAGGCCATGGAAATTTAATACACAAACTTCCAACTACTTGATTTCCTTCAATTTCATTACGTTTTTCATCCATTAAAACTGGCTGAATTCCTGGTAATGGCAAAGTTGCATATGTTGGTTTTGTTGGCGTTACAAAAGCAATTGGAGAAATCATGATTCCACCAGTTTCTGTTTGCCACCAGGTATCTACAACCGGGCATCTCTTATCTCCTACGTGGTCATTGAACCAGTGCCAAGCTTCTTCATTGATTGGTTCTCCAACAGATCCAATAACTTTTAAAGATTTCAAAGGATATTTTTGAATATAATCTAAACTTTCTTTTGCTAAAGAACGGATTGCCGTTGGTGCTGTATAGAATTGAGTGATTTTATGTTTTTCGATAATATCTCAAAAACGGCTGAAATCAGGATACGACGGAACTCCTTCGAAAATCACTGTCGTTCCACCATTTAATAATGGACCATATAAAATGTATGAATGCCCAGTAATCCAACCAATATCAGCTGTACACCAGAAAATATCATTTTCTTCATGACTGAAAACATTCTTAAATGTATATGCAGTGTAAACCATGTAACCAGCTGTAGTATGTACCATACCTTTTGGTTTTCCTGTTGATCCTGAAGTATATAAAATAAATAAAGGATCTTCTGCATCCATAATTTCAGCAACGCTATTGTCTAGAGCAGCATCTAACAATGGCTGTAACCAGATATCACGGCCTTCTTTCATTTTTACATCAGTTTTAGTTCTTTTAGCAACCAAAACTTTTGTTACTGAAGGGCAAGTTTCTAAAGCTTCATCCACAATTCCTTTAAGATCAATTGTTTTGTTTCCTCTGTAACCACCATCAGAAGTAATAACCATTTTACATTCACAGTCATTAATTCTTGCAGAAACTGCTGAAGCAGAGAATCCAGCAAAAACAACTGAATGAATGGCCCCTATTCTAGCACAAGCCAAAACAGCAACAGCCAATTCTGGAATCATTGGCAAATAAATACAAACTCTATCTCCTTTACGTACACCTTGCTCGCGCAAAACATTCGCCATTTTTGAAACGCGTTCGTATAATTCGTTATATGTTATATGTAAAGCTTCTTCAGATGGATCGTTTGGCTCAAAAATTATAGCCGTTTTTTCTCCTCTTTTACTTAAATGTCTATCGATACAGTTTTTAGTAATATTAACTTTTGCATCAGTAAACCATTTTACTTCAGCGTCAGCCATATTAAAATCAACTACTTTTTCCCATTGTTGGTACCATGTAAAATTTTCCTCAGCGATTTTACCCCAAAATTTTCTTGGTTCCCTTATTGACTTATTGTAATGTTTAAAATATTGTTCTAAATTTTCAATTTTATAATAACTCATATGTTTCTTGGAATTTTTTTTATAAATGTATTAAATCTCAGCGTATTCTTAAAATTATTTAATTCATAAATTTTGACAAATAAAAACACATATTAAAAAAAATATCTCTTTTTATTGTGTTTAATATAAAAAAACACTTTTTTACATCAAAAAGCATATTACAAAAAAGGTGCAGCAAATAAATACTACACCTTTTTATTTTTAACAATTTCAATAACAATTAATTTTGTAATTATATAATTACAATACCTTCTTCTATTTTGAAAATAGAAGCATCTTTATTAATTACAACAGAAATTTCAACAAGTATATTTATTAGAAAATATACCCCATTATGAGGGATCAGCCTCACTTAACTTACTCTCGCTGAAGTTAAGTGAATGCAATATGCATCTATATCTAGTTTCTTAATAAGTGCTTACTAATTCAAAATATTATAAAATTTGATACAGTGCAAATCCCGCAAAATCCAATTTTGCGAGATTTCCCCAATTTTAATTATCCAATTTTTTTCATTGCCGTCATAGACTCTCTCAACCAAGCTCCTACTTCCTCAATAGGGTGTTGACGAATTTCTTTATTCACAGCAATCAAAACAGCATTATCTACTCCGTTTGAAGTTGAGAATGGTTTTCCTATTATATTTGTTTCAACAGTTTTCATGAATTCTGTTAACAAAGGTTTACACGCATGATCAAATAAGTAACATCCGTACTCAGCAGTATCAGAAATTACACGGTTCATTTCGAACAATTTTTTTCTTGCAATTGTATTAGCAATCAAAGGCAATTCGTGTAATGACTCGTAGTAAGCAGATTCTTCGATAATTCCAGCTTCAGTCATAGTTTCAAAAGCCAATTCAACACCAGCTTTAACCATTGCAATCATCAATACTCCATTATCAAAATATTCTTGCTCAGAAATTGGAGCTTCTTGTGGAGCTGTTTTTTCGAAGTTAGTTTCTCCAGTTGCAGCTCTCCATTTCAATAAATTAACATCGTCATTTGCCCAATCAATCATCATCGTTCTAGAGAATTCTCCAGAAATAATATCATCTTGGTGTTTTTGGAATAACGGACGCATAATG
Source organism: Flavobacterium sp. ASV13 (assembly GCF_000745775.1). Classification (GTDB taxonomy): domain Bacteria; phylum Bacteroidota; class Bacteroidia; order Flavobacteriales; family Flavobacteriaceae; genus Flavobacterium. The sequence continues at coordinate 203,322 of NZ_JQJY01000001.1, forward strand.
TCTTTCAATTCTTCAGCTAACTCGTAAGCTTCAATTTTTGCAGGATTTGACAAACGATCCATCATATTTGTGATACCACCGTGTTTCAAAGCTTCTGTGATAGTTTCCCATCCGTATTGAATTAATTTTGAAGCATACGCAGCGTCGATTCCTTTTTCAACCATTTTATCAAAACATAAAATAGATCCAGTTTGCAATAATCCACAAAGAATTGTTTGCTCTCCCATTAAATCTGATTTTACTTCGGCTACGAAAGATGATTTCAAAACTCCTGCTTTATGACCTCCAGTTGCTACAGCGTAAGCTTTTGCCTGATCTAAACCAAATCCGTTTGGATCATTTTCTGGGTGAACAGCGATAAGAGTTGGTACACCAAATCCTCTTTTGTATTCTTCACGAACCTCAGAACCAGGACATTTTGGAGCACACATAATTACTGTGATATCTTTACGAATCTGCATTCCTTCTTCAACAATGTTGAATCCGTGAGAATACGCTAAAGTCGATCCTTGTTTCATTAATGGCATAATTGCAGTAACCACAGCAGTATGTTGTTTGTCTGGAGTTAAATTACACACTAAATCAGCAGTTGGAATCAATTCTTCATACGTTCCTACTTTAAATCCATTTTCAGTTGCATTTTTATATGAAGCTCTTTTTTCAGCAATTGCATCTGCACGCAATGCATAAGAAATATCTAAACCTGAATCTCTCATGTTTAAACCTTGATTCAAACCTTGTGCACCACAACCTACGATAACAACTTTTTTTCCTGCTAATGCTGCGATTCCGTCTGCAAATTCTGATTGCTCCATAAATTCGCAAACTCCTAGTTGCTCTAATTGTAATCTAAGTGGTAATGTGTTGAAATAATTTGCCATTTTTTTTTATTTAATGAATTGTGTAATTTAATAATTGATTTAATAGTAATTATGAATGATATTATTTGAAAGTCTCTAATAGCGTTGAAATTTCCATTTTTTCTTTAGAAACTGAAATTCTTCCCGAACGTACAAATTGCATGATTCCGTATGGCTTGAACTTAGCATACAATTCTTCAATTTCAGAACGTCTTCCTGATTTTGAAATCACAAAAAAATCACGAGAAACCGTTACAATCGTAGACTGACTCTCTTTGATTATATTTTGAATTTGTTTTTCGTCGAACAATAAATTTGAAGCAATTTTAAACAAGGCATTTTCTAAATAAATAGTCTCTTCATCTGTGTGATAAAATGCTTTTATAACTTCAATTTGTTTTTCAATCTGTCCCACAATATTCTGAACCCATTTCTCTGTAGTATTAACTACAATAATGAATCTTGAAACATTCTCTATTTCTGATTCTGAAACATTTAAACTTAATATATTAATGTGACGCTTTAAGAATATTCCAGATATTCTATTCAACAAACCCACGTTATTTTCTGAGTATACCGATATGGTAAATGTTTTATCTTCCATTTTGTTTTTTAGTTTTATTTGTTTCAAGTTTCAGGTTTCAAGTTCTGCTGAGAACGTGAAACTTAAAACTTGAAACCTGAAACTTTTTTCTTAGCTTAATCTAATTTCTGAAACACATGCTCCTGTTGGAATCATTGGGAAAACGTTGTTTTCTTTTTCCACCATGACTTCCAAGAAGTACGATTCTTTAGAAGCTAACATTTCTGCTACAGCTTCATCTAAATCTTCACGTTGCGTAACTTTTTTAGATTTAATATGATATCCTTCTGCAATTGCAACAAAATTTGGATTAATCATTTTTGTTGATGCATATCGGTTGTCAAAGAACAATTCCTGCCATTGACGTACCATTCCTAAAAATTCATTATTCAGAATAACAATCTTTACTGGAACCTGAGTTTGGAAAATTGTTCCCAATTCCTGAATTGTCATTTGGAATCCACCATCACCAATAATCGCTACAACTTCACGCTCTGGTTTACCCATTTTTGCTCCAATTGCTGCTGGAAGCGCAAATCCCATTGTTCCTAATCCGCCAGAAGTAATATTACTTTTAGTTGAATTGAATTTTGCATAACGACAAGCAAACATTTGGTGCTGACCAACATCTGAAACGATAATTGCATCACCTTTTGAATGTTTATTGATCATTTCAATAGTTTCTCCCATTGAAATTCCTTTACCATTCGTAGGATTCAACTCTTCTTTAATAACCGTATTATATTCAACTTCTTGCAATGCCTTAAATTCATTATGCCATAAATCGTGAGCTTTAGAATCAATTAAAGGCAACAAAGCAGCTAAAGATTCTTTTACATCACCTAAAACTGCAACTTCAGTTTTAACATTTTTGTCAATTTCAGCTGGATCAATTTCGAAGTGAATTACTTTCGCCTGTTTCGCATAAGTAGCTAATTTACCTGTAACACGGTCATCAAAACGCATTCCGAAGGCAATTAAAACATCACATTCGTTGGTCAATAAATTTGGACCATAATTTCCGTGCATTCCAAGCATTCCAACATTTAAAGGATGATCTGTAGGTAAAGCCGATAATCCTAAAATTGTCCAAGCTGCAGGGATTCCTGATTTTTCTACAAAAGCTTTAAATTCAGTTTCGGCTTGTCCTAAAATAATTCCTTGTCCAAAAACAATGAACGGTTTTTTAGCGCTATTAATTAAAGCTGCTGCTTCGGCAACTTTATCTAATTTTAATTTCGGAACTGGAACATAACTTCTTATTCCTGTACATTTTTCATAGCTATAATCAAACTCGTCAAATTGTGCATTTTTAGTTATATCAATCAAAACCGGACCTGGACGGCCAGAACGAGCGATATAAAAAGCTTTTGCAATTATTTCCGGAATTTGAGAAGCTTCAGTAATCTGAAAATTCCATTTTGTAACCGGAGTTGAAATTCCGATAATATCAGTTTCCTGAAAAGCATCAGAACCTAACAAATGTCTTCCAACTTGTCCTGTAATACAAACCATTGGTGTTGAATCGATTTGTGCGTCTGCAATTCCTGTAACTAAATTAGTAGCACCTGGCCCAGAAGTAGCAATTGCAACACCCACTTTTCCAGTAGCTCTGGCATAACCTTGAGCTGCATGCGTTGCTCCTTGTTCGTGACGAACTAAAACGTGGTGCAACTGATCCTGAAATTTATATAATTCATCGTAAACCGGCATGATTGCTCCTCCTGGATAACCATAAACCAAGTCTACACCTTCTTCTAACAAACATCTTATAACGGCTTCTGCCCCTGATATTCTCATAGTATATTGTTTTTCAAGAACCAATTTCAATTTTCAATTGATTCTTGATATTATTGTTTTTTAATTAATTATCGGTAACGCATCCTGTAGAAGCACTTGACACCGATCTAGCGTACTTAAACAAAACTCCTCTATCAACTTTTAAAGGAGGCTGAACCCAAGCCGCTTTACGAGCAGCGAATTCTTCGTCAGATATCTTCAGGTCGATTGTATTTTTCTTAGCGTCGATAGCAATTATATCTCCATCTTTTACTAGTGCAATACCACCACCATCATATGCTTCTGGTGTAACGTGTCCTACCACGAAACCGTGTGAACCTCCGGAAAATCTACCGTCTGTGATTAGTGCACATGTGCTTCCTAATCCGGCTCCAATAATCGCAGATGTAGGTTTTAGCATTTCAGGCATTCCCGGACCACCTTTTGGTCCACAACCTCTAATGACGACTACATTGCCTGGTTTAATTTTTCCGGCTTCAAGACCTGGAATTACTTCAAATTCACCTTCAAAAACTACAGCTGGACCTTCAAAATATTCTCCTTCTTTTCCACTGATTTTTGCTACAGCACCTTCAGAAGCAAGATTCCCGTATAAAACCTGAATATTTCCTGTTGGTTTCAACGCTTTTTGAATTTCGTGAATTACTTCTTGTCCATCTTGTAAATCTGGAGTCGAAGCTAAGTTTTCAGCAACTGTTTTTCCTGTTACAGTCAAACAATCTCCGTGAATAAGTCCAACCTTCAAAAGATATTTCATTACTGAAGGAATTCCCCCAACTTCATGAATATCTTCCATCATATATTTTCCACTTGGTTTCATGTCTGCAAGAACTGGTGTTCTGTCGTTAATTGCCTGAAAATCATCCAAAGTAATTGTAATTCCAACAGAGTGAGCCATTGCAATTAAGTGCATAACTGCATTTGTAGAACCTCCTAAAACTGCTACAATTGTAATAGCATTTTCGAAAGCCTTGCGAGTCATGATATCTCTTGGCTTAATGTCTTTTTCTAATAAAATTTTAATTGCAGCTCCGGCAGCAAGACATTCATCTCTTTTTTCCTGACTCAAAGCAGGATTTGAAGAACTATATGGCAAACTCATTCCTAATGCTTCAATTGCAGAAGACATAGTATTTGCTGTGTACATACCACCACAAGCACCAGCACCCGGACAAGCATTTTTAATAACACCTTTAAAATCTTCCGGAGTGATTTCTCCTTTTACTTTTTTTCCTAAAGCTTCAAAAGCGGAAACAATATTCAAAGATTCACCTTTCCATTTTCCAGAGTGAATTGAACCTCCGTAAACCATCATTGACGGGCGGTTTAATCTTCCCATCGCGATCAACGCCCCAGGCATATTTTTATCACAACCAGGAATCGCAATAATACTATCGTACCATTGAGCTCCTGCAACTGTTTCAATAGAATCTGCAATTACATCACGAGAAACTAAAGAATAACGCATTCCTTCAGTTCCATTTGAAATTCCGTCACTAACACCAATGGTATTAAAAATAAGTCCGACAAGATCTGCATCCCAAACACCTTTTTTAACATCTTTTGCTAAATCATTCAAGTGCATGTTACAAGTGTTACCATCGTAACCCATGCTCACAATTCCAACTTGTGCTTTTTTCAAATCTTCTTCAGTTAAACCAATACCGTATAACATCGCTTGCGCCGCAGGCTGTGTCTGATCTTGAGTGATGGTTTTGCTGTACTTATTTAATTCCATTATGTATTATTTTATTTTAATTTTTGTTCAAAAAAAAACCTTCCAGTATTTGGAAGGTTTATAATATAGTCTTTCAATTATATTTATACCATTCCCGACGCAGATGTGCTAATCACATTGACAACAACGACAGAAGAAATAATAATAATTGAGATTTGCATCTTTTCTATTTTTTAGTGAGACAAAAGTATAAAAACTTTAATGACTAAAAAAATAAAATCTCAACATTTTAAAGACTTCTTGTTATTTCTTCTACGTTTTAACAAAAAATATTAAACAATTGTCGATTGTCCAATAGTTACATTGTCATTATTAAAATAAAGCAGATCATCTTTGCTGAAAATAAAATTAGAAACAAACTCCCCTACTTCATTTGTACCGAATTTTGAATCTGGTTTTAAATCAACCGTTACTACTTTAAATTCTATTGCTTTTTCTATCGCTTTATAAATGACATTAGCTTCTTTAGTTAAACCAAAATGCTCTAACAAAAGTGCCGCCGCCAAAATCGAAGCAATTGGATTTGCAATATTTTTTCCTTTTGCCTGCGGATATGATCCATGAATTGGCTCAAACAAAGCATTCTTTTCTCCTAAAGATATTGATGGCAATAAACCTATTGATCCTGTAATTACACTTGCTTCATCAGATAAAATATCTCCAAATAAATTTTCTGTCAAAATCACATCAAATTGTTTTGGATTTAAGATGATTTGCATTGCTGCATTATCCACAAATAAAAAATCTAAAGCTACATCTGGATAATCTTCGCTCACTTTCTGAACTACTTTTCTCCATAATCTTGAAGTTTCCAAAACGTTTGCTTTATCAACCATCGTTAACTTTTTGCGTCGTTTTTGTGCCGATTTAAAAGCTAGATGTGCAATTCTAGTAATTTCTTCTTCTGAATATTCACATAAATCCGAAGCATGTGTTCCTTCTTCATTAAGCGTTTTTGTTCCAAAATAAGCGCCACCTGTCAATTCTCTGAAAATAGTAAAATCAGCTCCTTCAATAATTTCTCTTTTTAAAGGGGAAGATTCGATTAAGGCTTTATATGGCTTAATAGGACGAATATTAGCAAACAAACCAAGCTCTTTGCGAAGTCTCAACAAACCTTGCTCTGGACGAACTTTTGCATTTGGGTTGTTATCATATTTTGGATCACCAATAGCACCAAGCAAAACTGCATCTGTATTCAAACAAAGATTAAGCGTTTGTTCCGGGAGCGGGTTTCCTGTTTTATCAATTGCAACCGCACCCATAAGCGCTTCTTCAAAAACAAATTCATGATTGTACACCTCGCCAATTGCGTATAATGCTTTTTTGGCTTGTAAAATTACTTCTGGTCCAATTCCGTCTCCTGGTAAAACTGCTATTTTCAAATTCATAACGTCTCGTTCTTTATGATTTAAATCTTTATTTTTTTTTCTTTTCTCTATTTTCTTTTCTCTTTTGAGACTAGCTTCTGATTAATTCTCCCTGAATTTTTGAAGCTTCGATAATCTGATGAATATCAGCATCAACAACTTCTTTTTTAATATCAGCGAATTTCAAAAACTCAATATATACAATGTCTAATTGTACTTTCGTTAGTTCATAACCTACTTTTTTAGCACGGTAAGCCAAAGCTGCTCTTCCACTTCTTGCTGTCAAAATAATTGACGATTCGTTCACACCAACATCAAGCGGATCCATAATTTCGTAAGTTGCTCTGTTTTTGATCACACCATCTTGGTGAATTCCAGAACTGTGTGCGAAAGCATTTGCTCCTACAATAGCTTTGTTTGGCTGTACAATCATTCCCATACTTTCAGAAACTAAACGGCTCATTTCGTTTAATTCTCTAGTATTGATATTCGTATCTAAGTTTAAGTATGGGTGTTGTTTGAAAATCATTACCACTTCTTCAAGTGCTGTATTTCCAGCTCTTTCTCCAATACCATTAATTGTACATTCAATTTGTCTTGCACCATTTATAGCTCCTGCAATTGAGTTTGCAGTTGCCATTCCTAAATCATTATGACAGTGACATGAAAGGATTACGTTTTCGATTCCTTTTACGTTTTCTTTTAAGTATTTAATTTTTGCTCCATATTCTTCTGGAAGGCAATATCCTGTTGTATCAGGGATATTTAAAACTGTTGCTCCAGATTTGATAACTTCTTCGCAAACTTTTGCCAAGAACGCATTATCAGTTCTTCCAGCATCTTCAGCGTAGAATTCAACATCTTCTACATATGATTTTGCATGAGCTACTGCAAATTTTGCTCTGGCAATAATATCTTCGGGCGTAGTTTGTAATTTGTGGAGGATATGAGATTCTGAGGTTCCGATTCCGGTATGGATTCTAGGTTTCTTCGCATGCTTTAAAGCCGCTGCAGCAACGTCAATGTCGTTTTTAACGGCTCTAGTCAATCCGCAGACGGTTGCATTTTCTACAATTTTACAAATCTCAGAGACCGATAAAAAATCGCCCGGACTTGACACAGGAAAACCAGCTTCGATAATATCAACTCCCATTTTGTCTAGTCGTTCTGCGATAACTAATTTCTGATTAGTATCTAACTTACATCCTGGAACTTGTTCACCATCGCGCAAAGTGGTGTCAAAAATTTGAACTTTCTCTCTATTCATATTCATTTATTTAATGTAATTTCACATTGTAATAACAAATATATATTGTACTTATGCAGTACAAAATTCGTTTTAATGAAATTATACTGTTCATAAAACATTTTATACGTAGTTAAATACTTTATAATCAATAAGTTATATTATTATTTTTTACAATGGCTAACCATCAAAAAGATTTCTTATTTGTTCTGATTAAATCCCTTTCCAAATCTGAAAAAAGACAATTTAAAATTTTTGCGAGTCGCTTAGAAACTAGTTCGAATACAAAATTCATCGAACTCTTTAATATTTTAGATAAATCAGAAACCTACGATGAAAAGCTTATTTTGAAGAGCGGAATCATCAAAAAAGTTCAGTTATCTAACTTAAAATCATACTTGTACAAGCAAATTTTAGTTAGCATTCGTTTAAATATTCCGAGCCAGAATATTCGCTATCAATTGCGGGAGCAAATAGATTTTGCTGTTATTCTATATAATAAAGGTTTGTACAAACAGAGCTTGAAGATTCTTGATAAAACAAAACAGCAGGCTTTAGAGAATGATGAAAAATATATGGCGTATGAAATTGTAGAATTCGAAAAACTGATCGAATCACAATACATTACCCGAAGTATTCAAGGCCGCGCTGACGAATTAGTAATTCAGGCAAAAGAATTGAATTACCGAAATACGATTTCAAGCAAATTATCCAATTTATCGCTTCAGTTATACGGAATCATGCTGAAAACCGGTTACGTAAAAAGCGACGAAGAATATAAATATATTGACGATTATTTCAACCGACATATTGCAAAACTAGACGAAAGCAAGTTTGGTTTTAGAGAAAAATATTGGTTTTATAATGCTAATTTATGGCGCAGTTTCTTAGTGCAGGATTTCTTAGCAAGTTATAAATACGCTTATAAATGGGTTACGCTGTTTTATGATAATCCAAACATGATTTACTTGAATCCGGTATTCTTCTTAAAAGGAAATCATTACTTTTTGGAATCGCTTTATATGCTTAAATATACTTCGAATTTCAAAAGATACCTTTCACTTTTAGAAGAAACAATCGAAGATCCAAGATTTCCGGTAAACGATAACATTGCATCGCTATCATTTCTATACATATATAATAATAAATTGAATTTGCATATTCTCGAAGGGACTTTTGCCGAAAGCGAATATTTAATTCCGGAAATTTTAGAAAGACTAAAATTACACAGCGAACATCTTGATGAACATCACGAAATGTTATTTTTCTACAAAATTGCTTCGATTTATTTTGGAAATGAAAAATACAACGAATGTATTCTTTACTTAGATAAAATCATCAATAACAAGAATTTGACAATGCGTGAGGATTTAATGTGCTTCGCAAGACTTTTGTCATTAATTGCGCATTACGAACTAGGAAAAGATTATTATTTAGAAAACCATCTTAAAAGCACGTATAAGTTCTTGCTGAAAATGAATGATTTACATGAAGTTCAAAAGGAAATCATCAAATTCTTAAGAAACTTAAATAATTTTTATCCAGCCGATATTAAGAAGGAATTCAAAAAAATGCACGCTCGTTTTGTTGAACTTGAAAAGAACACTTACGAAAAAAGAGCTTTCTTGTATTTAGATATTATTTCCTGGCTTGAAAGCAAAATTGAAAATCGCAAAATTGCTGATATTATTAAGGAAAAAGCTAAGCTGAATAGTCGTTAAGGCTTTAAAAATTTAATAACAAAAAAGCGTAAAAGATCTGATCTTTTACGCTTTTTTGTTATTGATTTTATCGAAGTTCTATTCTACAATATTCGAAGTCGTAACATAGAAATCCTTATCAACTTCTACCTTTCTATCTTCATTAGTAGTTTTTTCAGATTGCCATTCAGTTGTTGGTTTTAGCCACATTTCAACTCCATTTAGTTTTACTCTAACCGGCATATCAAATTTGGCTACGCAATTTGTCCAATGATACCCAAAAGTTCCATTCTTAAACATATATTCAAAAACCGGAATTTGAGTTGTAGTCAAATATTGAGCAAAAACTCTGTTGAAATTAATTCCTGATTGTTCGTTGATATAATCCTGAATTTGTTTACCTGTTACAGTTTGATGATAGAACGTTTTATTCATTCCTCTTAAAATCGATTTCCATTTTGCATCGTCATTAATTACCTGACGAATCATGTGCAGCATTGAAGCTCCTTTTGGATACATATCTCCAGATCCTTCATTATTTACATCATAATGTCCGATGATTGGAGTATCATTTTTAATGTTTTTTCTGCATCCAATAATATATTCAGAAGCGGCGTCTTTTCCATAATAATACTCTAAAAACAAACTTTCTGAATAGTTGGTAAAACTTTCGTGAACCCACATATCAGCAATATCTTTGTAAGTAATATTATTTGCAAACCATTCGTGGCCAGATTCATGAATAATGATGAAATCAAACTTTAATCCCCAACCAGTTCCGCTTAAATCACGTCCTAAATAACCGTTTTTATATTGGTTTCCATAAGTTACAGAACTTTGGTGCTCCATACCCAAATACGGAACTTCTACTAATTTATAGCTGTCTTCGTAAAACGGATAAGGTCCAAACCAGTTTTCAAAAGCTTTTAGCATTTTTGGAGCATCTTTAAATTGCTCTTTGGCTAGAACCAAATTATCTCTCAAAACATAATAATTACAATCTAAATTGCCTTTTTCACCTTTATAAACCTCAGAGAAATTAACATAATCACCAATGTTGATATTTACTCCGTAATTATTAATTGGGTTCGAAACATACCAATTAAAAGTTTTCGTTCCGTCTTTTTCTTTTTTAACACTTTTTAATCTTCCGTTTGAAACATCTGTCAAATCTCCCGGAACATTCACGCTGATTAACATATTCTCAACTTCATCATACATATGATCTTTACAAGGCCACCAAACACTCGCGCCTAGACCCTGGCAAGATGTAGCAATAAAATCCTTTCCGTTATTATCTTTTTTCCAAGAAAATCCGCCGTCCCAAGGTGCTCTCACGGCTTCTTTTGGTTTTCCTTCAAACTTGATTATAATTTCTTTCGAATCTCCAACTTTCTGTTTTTCTGATAAAGTGATAAAGAAAGCATTTCCATCTCTTTCAAACTTTAATGGCAAACCATTCTGAGTCACTTTTGTGATATTCATTGGTTGCTGCAAATCGATTTGCATTCTGTTGTTTTCTGTCAAAACAGTATAACGTACTGTATTTGAACCTGAAATTGATTTCTCTGAAGGATTCACTTTTACATCTAAATGATAATATTTCAAATCCCACCAGGCTCTTTCTTTTGTAATGCTGCCACGCAAACTATCCTGATGCGTAAAAACAGTTTCTGACTTATTTAAAAGTCCTTGCGCATTTGCACCGAAACCAACTAAAAAGGCGATAAAAGCGCCACCAAAGTATTTTCTCATTATTTATAAATTTGTAATAAATAAGGTCATTAAACCTGTTTAATCTGTAACAAATGTAAACATTCAGATTAATTATTCTAAAATTTTATGATTTCTGAAATAAAAAATAAACCCGACTGAAATTTAAAATATTCAGTCGGGTTTGATTTTTAATCTTTTAGAACAATTTAATTCGTAATATCAGAAGTAGTAATATAAAAGTTTTTGTCTGTTACAAGTGTTGGTTTATCGCCTTTTACATCTAATGCCTGCCACTCATTTTTAGGTTTTAACCAGGTTTCAACACCATTTAAATTTACTTTTAGAGGCATATTAAATTCTGGTGTACAATTGATCCAATGATATCCTAATTTTTGCTTAAAGAAAAAATATTCAAAAGTTGGCAATTGAGTTGTTCTTAAATACTGATTAAAAATAGGACTTAAATCGATACCTGATTCTTTGCTCATGTAATCCTCAATTTCTTTAGTGGTAACGGTTTTATGATAAAAAGTGCTGTTTAAGCCTCTTAAAATGTTTTTCCATTTTGTATCGTCATTCACAAGCTGACGAATGGTATGCAGCATATTTGCTCCTTTTGGATACATATCTCCAGAACCTTCTTTATTAACATCATAAATACCAATAATCGGTTTGTCATTACTAATCAATTTTCTTTCACCAATAATATAGGCTGAAGCAGCATCTTTACCATAATAATATTCAATAAAAAGACTTTCAGAATAAGTAGTAAAGCTTTCATGAATCCACATATCAGCAATATCTTTATAGGTGATATTATTAGCAAACCATTCGTGACCAGATTCGTGAATAATAATGTAATCAAATTTTAAGCCCCAGCCAGTTCTACTCATATCACCCCCCAGATAGCCATTTTTAAACTCGTTCCCATAAGTCACAGAACTTTGATGTTCCATCCCTAAATAAGGTGCTTCTACCAATTTATAACTGTCTTCATACCAAGGATAAGGTCCGAACCAGTTTTCAAAAGCTTTCAGCATTCGTGGCGCATCTTTAAAATGTTCTTTAGCAATTGCCAAATTATCTTTTAAAACATAATAACTACAATCTAAATCACCTTTTTCTCCTTTATATTTCTCCGAAAAATTGACATAATCACCAATATTAATATTTACGCCATAATTATTAATCGGATTTGAAACATACCAATTAAAAGTTTTTGTTCCGTCCTTTTCTTTTTTAACGCTTTGTAATCTTCCGTTCGAAACATCAGTTAAATCTCCAGGAACATTCACACTGATCAGCATATTTTCAACTTCATCATACATATGATCCTTGCATGGCCACCAAATACTAGCACCTAAGCCCTGGCATGATGATGCAATAAAATCTTTTCCGTTTTTATCTTTCTTCCAGGTAATTCCTCCGTCCCATGGTGGATTAACGGCTTCTTTAGGTTTTCCTCCAAAAGAAACAACAATTTCTTTCGTTTCTCCAACTTTTTGTTTTTCAATTAATTCAATAAAAAAAGCATTTCCATTTCGTTCAAATTTAAGTTCTTTTCCATTTTGAGTCGCTTTCGTGATATTCATTGGTTCCTGCAAATCGATTTGCATTTTGTTATTTTCAGTCAAAACCGTATAACGTATTGTATTTGAACCTGTAATTGTTTTTTCAGCCGGATTTACTTTTACATTTAAATGATAATGTTTCAAATCCCACCAAGCTCTTTCTTTTGTGATGCTTCCTCGTAAAGTGTCCTGATGTGTCAAAGTTTCTGACTTGCTAAAAATAGACTGTGAATGTGCTGAAAAACCAGAAATTAAAGCTATCAAAATAGCGCTTAAGTTTTTTTTCATAAATAATTTGAAAATTAAAAGATTATTGGAAAAATGTTTGCATTCAAAACAAAAAAATAACACTAAAATTAATAATTCTTCTCTATTTTTAGCTTTTTAAATCCTTCATTTTTATGAAATCTTATTTTATACTGTATTTGTTGCTTTTTTTATTTCTTAACAATTCCTATTCACAAGAAATCCCCATTCATAAAACTACTGAAAAAGTGATTATTGACGGCGATTTATCAGATTGGAAAACTTCATTTTTAGGGCCATTTGTAATTCATAATTCGGGAGAAAAAGCAACTCAAAATACTTTTGTTTCCTTTTCATGGAATGACGAAGCTCTTTATATTGCTTATCGTTGTACAGATTCTAAAATTATAGGCGCAAAACAAAAAAATGATACACAGATTTTCAATACAGATGATTTAGTAGAAATTTTTATTGATCCCGACGGTGACGGACAAAACTATATTGAAATTGGAGTAAATGCTTATTCCACTTATTATGATATGCTTTTAAAATGTATTTCGCCAGATTGTGGTGGATGGAAAATGTCAATGGCCTATAACATTTCTGGACTGGAAACGGCAAGCAAAATTAATCCGGAAGGTTTTTCTGCAGAAATTAAAATTCCATTTTCAAGTTTAGAAAAAATTGAAAATGGAAATTTTACAAAACCAAAAACTGGCACAATATGGCGTGGAAATGCTTTTAGAATAGATTACGGTAACACAACCGAATATCTTGCAATTCAGCCTTATAAAAGCTTAAAATTCGGATTTCATCAACCTTCTGAATTTGCTATTTTTGAGTTTAAAGAATAAAATTTAAAAAGCGATTAACCGTAAGATTCAAGCCCAATCTGTGCTCCTCTTTTTAAATTTCTTTTGCCTGCAATTCCGTTTATTACTAAACCTAAACCGGACAAAACAGCACCATAAAAAACAAGTCCGCCTCCAGTTCCTATTGTAAATACCAAACCAAGAGCTAAAAGAACAATTCCAATTATAATATTTCTGGTAAATTTTCTGGAAAAATCTTTACGGGTAATATCATTTATACGGTCTATTTTCTTTAGAACTGAAACTGGAATTTTAACACTTCTTTGTTCAATTATATTGCTTACAATAAAATAATTCTCTTTGGAATAGCTTTCTGTAAGTTCTCCAAAGTTTCCGTTTTCTATTATTTTATCCAGAATACTTTCAAAATTTGCAATTAATTCTGCATCAGTAAGATCTTTGTGATTATCTTCGATTATATCCTCGATATTTTCTTCAAATTCAAGTCTTCTTTCCGATAAATATTCAATTTGTTCCAAAGGAGAAAGATCTTCAATATGTCTCTTTTCTGTTTCTTTCTCTTCTGCTATTTTCTTTTCATTGGCTTCTTTCAGAATCGTATCAATATCAATATTTCGGGCAACTAAAATTTCCTTTGCAACAATTAATGCATCAGGATTGTATTTACTGGCGTTTTTAGTCAGCATCAAAATTAAATCTTCATCTGAATGATCCACAAAACGCTTTCTGAATGTTTCTATGTCCATGGCTTAAATATTTACGTAAATATCAAAAAATAATTTTTATTTTAACATAATTTAGTAAATATTTTTTCACAATTTAGAATTATTTCTGACGTTTCTTCAGAACTTCAACAACGTCATTTAATTGGAAACCTTTAGCCTGCAATAAGATCAAATAATGAAAAAGCAAATCAGCGCTTTCGCTCAAAAATAAATCATCATTGTCATCTTTTGCTTCAATAACCACTTCTACAGCTTCTTCTCCAACTTTCTGAGCAATTTTATTGATGCCTTTTTCAAACAAAGAAGCTACATAACTTTTCTCCGAATCAGCATTTTCTCTTCTGATTTTAATTGTATTTTCCAATTGAGAAATAAAACCATAATTCGCTTCATTTGGCTCTTGCCAACAAGTATCTGCTCCAGTGTGGCATGTTGGCCCAACAGGTTTTGCCTGAATCAAAAGTGTATCTCCATCGCAGTCGTTTTTAATACTTACCAAATTCAAAAAGTTGCCACTCTCCTCGCCTTTTGTCCAAAGTCTTTGCTTTGAACGACTGAAGAAAGTTACTTTTTGAGTTTCTATGGTTTTTTGAAGCGATTCTTCGTTCATATAACCCAGCATCAAAACATTTTTAGTTTCTGAATCCTGAATTATTGCCGGAATCAATCCGTGTGCACTTTTTATATCGATTTCCATAATTTTAGTCTAAAGTTGTAAAGTCCAAAGTCTTAAAGTTAAAACTATAATCGAACTTCTATATTATTATTTTTTAATTCTTGTTTCAAAGCTTTTATCTCAATTTCTTTAAAGTGAAAAACGCTTGCTGCTAAAGCTGCATCTGCTTTTCCTTTTTTAAAGGAATCAACAAAATGCTGAATATTTCCAGCACCTCCCGAAGCAATTATTGGAATATTTACTAATTCTGAAAGTTTAGCCAAAGCTTCGTTTGCAAAACCATTTTTAGTTCCGTCATTATCCATTGAAGTAAATAAAATTTCTCCGGCACCGCGTTCTGCCACTTCAACAGCCCAATCGAATAAATTTAATTCGGTAGGTACTTTTCCTCCAACTAAATGCACAATCCATTGTCCGGCAATTTGTTTGGCATCAATAGCCACAACAACGCATTGGCTTCCAAATTTCTGTGCCAAATCATTAATCAACTGCGGATTTTTAACTGCAGATGAATTAATCGAAACTTTATCTGCACCGTTATTCAACAGAATATCAACATCTTCAACAGATGAAATCCCACCACCAACAGTAAACGGAATATTGATTTTCTCAGCAACGCTTCGCACCATATTTACTAAGGTTTTACGTCTTTCTTCCGTAGCCGAAATATCCAGGAAAACCAATTCATCCGCACCTTCAGCCGAGTAAATTTCAGCCAATTCAACTGGATCTCCAGCGTCACGCAAGTCAACGAAATTTACACCTTTTACAGTTCTTCCGTTTTTTATATCCAAACAAGGTATGATTCTTTTTGCTAACATTTATCTAATGTGTTAATTAGAAAATTAGTCAATTAGATAATTAATTTACACTCCGCAAAACAATTATCTAATTATCAAATTTTCTCATTTTCTAATTATAAAATCCTCTAGTTGTTTCAAACTAATTCTTCCTTCGTAAATCGCTTTTCCAATGATTGTTCCTTCGCAGCCTAATTCAGCTAATTTTGGTAATTCGTCGAAAGTTGAAATTCCTCCTGAAGCGATTAGTTTAATTCCTTTTGCTTCTGCTAAAATTTTACTGTACAAATCAAAACTTGGACCTTGTAGCATTCCGTCTTTAGCGATATCGGTACAGATAACATACTGAATTCCTCTTGATTGATAATCTTGAATAAACGGAACCAAATCTTCATTAGATTCTTCTAACCAGCCAGAAACCGCTATTTTTTCATCTTTTGCGTCGGCGCCTAAAATAATTTTCTCTGAACCATATTCTGAAATCCATTTTTCGAAAATCGCTCTGTTTTTTACGGCAATACTTCCGCCAGTTATTTGATTTGCACCGCTTTCAAAAGCAATTCTCAAATCATCATCTGATTTTAATCCGCCGCCAAAATCAATTTTTAAGCTTGTTTCTGTGGCAATTTTTTCTAATATTTTATAATTGACAATTTTACTTGATTTTGCACCATCTAAATCTACTAAATGCAGATATTCAATTCCGTGAGCTTCAAATGATTTTGCCACTTCAAGCGGATTCTCATTGTAAATTATTTTCGTATCATAATCACCTTTGGACAAACGAACGCATTTTCCTTCAATGATATCTATGGCTGGTATTATTCTCATTTTTTTTTAGTCTTAAAGTTTGAAAGTCTAAAGTCATAAAGTCTTTTCTGATTCTCAAAAATTGTTATTTTGATTGATCTTGTTTTTTGAATTTGAAAATTTTACATCTTCAGGAAATTTCCAAGAATTTTCTCTCCAACATCACCACTTTTTTCTGGGTGGAACTGAGTTCCGTAAAAATTATCTTTTTGCAAAGCAGATGCATATTCAACATCATAATTCGTTGTTGCGATGGCTTCTGTACAATTTGGTGCGTAAAAACTGTGAACCAAATACATAAATTCATTTTCAGAAATTCCTTTAAACAAATCGGTTTTTAAATCATAAATCTGATTCCAGCCCATTTGAGGCACTTTTACGTTGTTTGAAAATTTCAAAACGTCAACATCAAAAATTCCTAAACCTTTTGTATTCCCTTCTTCGGTTTGATTACACATTAATTGCATTCCAAGACAAATTCCCAAAACAGGTTGTTTCAATTCAGGAATCAAATTATCCAATCCGCTTTCACGAAGTTTAGTCATAGCCGAACTCGCCTCGCCAACGCCAGGAAAAATCACTTTATCAGCCGACTTAATTTCGTCCGGATCATTACTTAAAACAGCTTTAAACCCCAATCTTTCAATAGCAAACATAATGCTCTGAATATTTCCTGCTCCGTAATTTATAATTACTATTTTCATTAACTTTTTGTTTCAGGTTTCAAGTTTCATGTTTCAAGTTACTCCACTGAACTTGAAACATGAAACCTGAAACAATTTTTAACCTTTTAAAGCATTCCTTTCGTCGAAGGCAAAATCATTTTTTCAGTATCTCTTTTTACGGCTACTTTTATTGCTTTCGCAAAAGCTTTAAAGATTGCCTCAATTTTGTGATGCTCATTGATTCCTTCTGCTTTTATGTTTAGATTGGCTTTTGCGCCGTCTGTGAATGATTTGAAGAAATGATAAAACATTTCAGTTGGCATTTTCCCAACCATTTCACGTTTGAATTCCGTTTCCCAGATCAGCCAGTTTCTTCCTCCGAAATCAATTGCGGCTTGCGCTAAACAATCGTCCATTGGAAGACAGAAACCGTAACGCTCAATTCCTAGTTTGTTTCCTAACGCTTTTGCGAAAACTTCTCCTAATGCAATTGCCGTATCTTCAATTGTGTGGTGTTCATCTACCTCTAAATCACCTTTTACTGTGATTTCTAAGTCCATTTGACCGTGACGTGAGATTTGATCTAACATATGATCGAAAAACGCAATCCCTGTATCGATTTTGCTTTTTCCTGTTCCGTCAAGATTTAGATTGATATAAATATCCGTTTCGTTTGTTTTTCTTGTAATTGATGCTGAACGAGCTTCTAATTTCAAAAACTCATAAATTGTCTTCCAATCCATTGATTGTAACACAATTGTTTCGTCTAATTCCTCACGTTTTGATGAAATTTCATTACTTCCAATTCCGTCTGTATTGTTCATGAAAATGGCTTTTGCACCAAGGTTTTTAGCCAGTTCAACATCTGTTAAACGATCTCCTAAAACAAAAGAATTTGCCAAATCATATTCTGGATTATTTAAATATTTTGTAAGCATTCCGGTTCTTGGTTTGCGAGTAGGCGCATTTTCTTCCGGAAAAGTTCGGTCTACAAAGATTTCATCAAACAAAACGCCTTCGTTTTCAAATGCTCTTAAAATGAAATTTTGTGTTGGCCAAAACGTATCTTCCGGAAAACTATCTGTCCCTAATCCGTCCTGATTGGTTACCATTACTAATTCATAATCTAATTCATTGGCAATTTTAGCCAAATATTGAAAAGCTTTTGGATAAAACTCTAATTTATCTAAACTGTCTAATTGGTAGTTTTCTGGTTCTAAAACAATCGTTCCGTCACGATCGATAAAAAGTACTTTTTTCATAAATTATTTATTTGCCCACAGATGACACGGATTAAACGAATTAAAAAAAAATTAAATTTCTACACTAAATAAAAATCCGTTTAATCCGTGTCATCTGTGGGCTATGTTTTATTTTAACAATTTTAATTCTCTAATAACAACAGCATTTTCTTCTTTTGTTCCAATCGTAAAACGAAGACAATTTTCACATAAAGGCTGTGTCGTTCTATTACGAATTACGATTCCTTTTTCAATTAATTGATTGTATCTTTTATTGGCGTCATCTACTTTTGCCAGAATAAAATTAGCTTCTGTAGGATAGACTTTTTCCACAAAAATAACTTCAAGTAAAACTTTAAGTAATTCTTCTCTTTGTTCAATAATAGAAGCTATTTCTTGTTTTATTTTTTCAGAATCTTTTAAACGTTCGATTGCTCTTTGCTGTGTTAATTCGTTTACATTATAAGGCGGTTTAATTTTATTCAGAATTGAAATCACTTCTTCAGATGCATAACAAATTCCCAAACGAATTCCAGCCAAACCGTACGCTTTTGAAAGTGTCTGTGTGATAACCAAATTTGGATATGCGTCAATTTCTGCCAACCAGCTTTCCTTCTCCGAAAAATCAATATAGGCTTCATCAATTACTACTAAACCTTTAAAGTTTTGCAATAATTTCACCACACTTTCATCTGAAAATAAATTTCCGGTTGGATTGTTTGGAGAACATAAAAAAATGATTTTTGTATTCTCATCAACTGCTTCCAGAATTTTTTCAACTTGTGGCTGAAAATCTGTTGTCAGTAAAATTTCTCGGTTTTCAACTGCGTTAATATTCGCTAAAACACCATACATTCCGTAGGTTGGCGGCAATGAGATAATATTGTCTTTATTGGGCTCGCAAAAAGCTCTGAAAAGCAAGTCCAAAACTTCGTCACTTCCATTTCCTAATAAAATCTGACTTTGTTTCGTTAAATTATTTTTAGCCAAAATCGCTTTAACCGAATTCTGTTGTGGATCAGGATAACGATTTACCCCATTTTGAAACGGATTTTCATTCGCATCCAAAAAAATCATTTCGGCAGTATCAAAATCCTCAAATTCATCTCTTGCCGACGAATAAGGTTTTAAAGTTTTCACGTTTTCACGTGTAATTGTATTTATATCGAAAGTACTCATTGCTTTATCTTTTTAAGAAGCAAGAACCAAGATGAAAGACTCTTTTAAAATCTTGCCTCTTTGCTCTTTCTTCTTCCTTTTGTCTTTATTTTAAACTCTCCAATCTCAACGTTACAGCATTCTTATGCGCTTGTAAACCTTCGGCTTCAGCCATAGCTTCAATCGCTTTTCCGATGTTTTGAATTCCGGTTTTAGATATTTTCTGAAATGTCATTGATTTCATAAAACTATCCAGATTTACACCGCTATAATTCTTCGCATAACCATTTGTTGGAAGTGTATGATTTGTTCCCGAAGCATAATCTCCGGCGCTTTCCGGCGTATAATTTCCAATGAAAACTGAACCTGCATTTACAATTCCGTTACAATAGAAATCATCATATTCAGAACAAATAATAAAGTGTTCAGGCCCATATTCATTAATTAAATCCAAAGCAATCTGATCATTTTCGACATAAATTAATTTCGAATTTTCGATCGCTTTTTCTGCAATAGCTTTTCTTGGCAGAACCTCTAATTGTAACTGAATCTCTTTTTCTACTTGAGCAATCAATATTTTTGAAGTAGAAACTAGAATCACTTGACTATCTGTTCCATGCTCAGCCTGAGATAATAAATCTGACGCAACAAAAGCCGGTTCTGCTGTATTGTCAGCAACAATTAATAATTCTGAAGGACCGGCTGGCATATCAATTGCAACTCCAAATTGTGTCGCCAACTGTTTTGCCACCGTTACAAACTGATTTCCTGGTCCGAATATTTTATACACTTTCGGAATCGATTGTGTGCCGAAAGTCATCCCTGCAATCGCCTGAATTCCTCCAACTTTTAAAATTTTAGTTACACCGCATAAATTTGCCGCATATAAAATCGCTGGATTAATTTTCCCTTTTTTATCTGGCGGAGAACATAATACGATTTCTTTACAACCTGCAATTTCTGCTGGAACAGCCAACATTAAAACGGTTGAAAACAAAGGTGCAGTTCCACCTGGAATATATAAACCAATTTTCTGAATTGGTCTTTTTTCCTGCCAACAATTTACTCCTTCAATGGTTTCAACTTCAATTCTGTCGGTTTTTTGTGCTCTGTGAAATTTGTAAATATTGTCTTTTGCTAATTGAATTGCTTCTTTCAATTCATTCGGAATCAATTCTATTGCTTCATTTATTTCTTCTAAAGAAACTTCATAATTATCTTGAGAAATACCATCGAAAATTGAAGTGTATTTTGCTACAGCTTCATCTCCTTTTTTCTGTACTTCTCTAAAAATTTCTTTTACCGTAACCTCAATATCATCAATAGTTTGGGTTGGTCTTTTTAATATATCTGACCAGATTTCTGGTTTTGGATTGTCTATTTTATTCATGCCTTTAATTTTTAACCGCAAAGGGCGCAAGGTTTTATTTATTCTCTTTGTCTATAAAAACGCTAAGTTCGCAAAGCTGTAATCTTAAAATTGGAATTTGGAATTTAAAAATTGAATTTTCTTCTTTATAGTACCATTTTCTCAATTGGACAAACCAGAATCCCTTCTGCTCCAACTTCTTTTAATTGATCGATTACATCCCAGAAAGTATCTTTATCAATTACAGAGTGAACACTACTCCAACCTTCTTGTGCCAATGGAAGAACCGTTAAACTTCTTAAAACCGGAAGGATTTTTCCAACAGCATCAATTTTATCATTTGGAACGTTCATCAAAATATATTTTGAGTTTCGGGCACGCAAAACCGCCTGAATTCTGAACTTTAAAGTATCAATGTGTTTTTGGATTTCTGGAGAAACTTTTGGGGAAACTGCTAAAACTGCCTCGCTTTTTAGGATTACTTCAACTTCTTTTAAGTTGTTTTTGAATAATGTACTTCCGCTTGAAACAATATCAACAATGGCATCTGCAAGACCAATGTTTGGTGCAATTTCTACAGAACCAGAAATTTGGTGAATATCTACTTTCAAACCAAATTTACTAAAATATTCATTAACCGTATTTGGATAAGAAGTAGCAATACGTAAACCTGCTAAATCTTGTACAGAATTGTAGTCAAATGTTTTAGGAACAGCTACAGAAACTTTGCATTTTGAGAAACCTAATTTCTGAACGACTTCAATTCCCTTTCCTTTTTCTACCAAAAGATTGTCGCCAACAATAGCTAAATCTACAACTCCATCAATTAGATATTGAGGAATATCTGAATTTCTTAGATATAAAACTTCAAGAGGAAAATTTGAAGCTTCGGCTTTTAATTGGTCGATTCCGTTGTTGATTGAAATACCGCAATCTTTTAAGATTTGAATGCTGTCTTCGTTTAAACGACCTGATTTTTGAATTGCAATTTTTAAAGTACTCATTTTTTAGTTGTTTGTTTGATTAATAGTTTGAGTACAAAGAATTGGTATAAAAAAACCCGTTTGATGTACTCAAACGGGTTTTAAAATATGATGATTTACACACATACCATTAACACATCGCTTGAGAGCAATAATGAAAATGATGATGATGTAATTGTTTTGAAATCATTGTTTGGTTTGTTTTATAATTCTTTGATTCGGTTGCAAATATACTAGTTAATTTCATAAAAAAACAATTTTTAATATAACTTAACGATAGTTTATTGTTAAATAAAAATTGAAGTGCCGTTTTTACTACCAATTTTTCATTTACTACAACGTTTTCTTATTTATCATTAAAAGTCAAAAATACAGTTGTTCCGACATTTAATTCGCTTTCAATTTTAAACTTAATATTTAATAACTCTGTGGTTCTTTTTACAATAGACAATCCTAGTCCAGTCCCTTTAATTTCAGGATGATCCGTAGAATTTGATCTAAAAAACGGGCTCGAAATTAATTCTAAATCACCTTTTGCAATCCCTATTCCGTTGTCTGTGATTTTACATATTGTTTTACCATTTTGCTTTAAAAGTAAAATCGAAATATGTCCTCCTTTATCAGTATACTTTAATGCATTCGAAATAATATTTCTTATAATAGTAATTACCAAAAAAGTATCAGACTGAATATAACAATCTGCAACAGCATCAAATTTTACATCTATTTTTTTTGCGTTTATCTTCTCCGAATTCAACGTCAGAGCATCTAAAATTAACGAATTCAAATAAACCGACTCCGTATTAATGTTCTGTTTTTGATTCTCAAAACGTGCCATTAAAAGCAGCTGATCAACAAGTGCATTTAAATGGTCAACCTCATTTATGCAATAGTTAATTTTTTCTTCGTATTCCTTATTGTCACGGGGTTTACGAATTAGCACTTCAAGTGTTCCTTTAATTACCGTTAAAGGCGTTCGTAGCTCATGAGATGCATCGGAAGTAAACTGTTTTTCGCGCTCAATCGCATCTTCAATTCGGTTTAATAAATTGTTTATTGTTTTTGAAAGTGTGAATAATTCATCGCGCGTTTTTGGCAATGGAATTCGGGTTTTCAGATTGTCTTTTGTAATTATTCGGGACGTATTTATAATCGCATTTATTGGTTTTATGCTTCGTCCGGCAAAAAAACGAGCAATTAAAAATAATAACACTAAAATAATCGGAAATGCAATTAATAAAGTATCAAGAAGATTTTTTAATACTTTGGCCGAATCTGACAATGACATTGCAATAATTAAATAACCTATTTTTTTTGATTTCACATGAAGCGGAATCTGAATTTGCCTGATTTTGCTTCCTAATAAATGGGTATCAAATAATTCATAGTGCTCTTTACTTTCATGATAAACCAGTTTTTCATTTTTTAAGTTGGGCGATTTTTCAATTATTTTTTTATTCAGATCCAAAAACTGAACAAAAACCGGATTTACATCAACAGAATTGTGCTCTCGTTCCTCCCATTCTTCAGCATCCATGAAAATCACTTTCTTATTTTCCATTCTGATTTCTTTCAAGTGATCCTGAATTTCAATCATCAAATTTTCATCAATGTGTTTATAAACAGTAAATTTTACTGTAGAATATGTTGCTGAGAAAACCACTAAAATCAACAAACCTGTTGTAATAATATAGTTTAAGGCAATTCTGTTTTTAAATGATAATTGTGCCATTTATAAGTCGTTAGCGATATAACCAATTCCGCGAATTGTTTTTATATAATCTTCCTCAATTTTTAAATTGAGTTTTTTTCTAATTGCATTCATAAAAACGTCAATTACACCAGTATCATATTCAAAATTAATATCCCAAACATCTTTTAAAATCTGATTTCGAGTACAAACTTTGCCTTTATTCTGAATCAAATAGGTCAATAATTCAAACTCTCTCTGTGTCAGTGAAACTTCTTCGTCATTTTTTAGCACAATATGTTTCGATAAATCAATTTTTATAGTGCCCAGCGTTAACTCTTTATCCCCTTTTACATGTCTAAAATGAACTTTAATACGTTCAACAAGCTCTTCAAAACTAAAAGGTTTTTTTATATAATCATTCGCGCCTGCTTTTAAGCCAGCAACCGTTTCCTGAACAGTATCTTTTGCGGTAAGGAAGATTATTGGTGTATGCTGATCCTTGATCCGAATGGCTTTGCATAAATCCAGTCCGTTAATTTTAGGAAGCATCCAATCTAACAGAATCAAGTCAAATTGATGATTCTGAACTAATTCAAAGCCTTTTGAACCGTCATTAGCAGTAGTTACCAAATAACCTTCTTCCTCAAGTCCCTGTTGCAAAAATTGTACAATTCCTAATTCATCTTCAACTATTAAAATATGCATGTATATATAATTTAGATTTTAAATTAATCTCTGTTCTTAGTTTGTCAAAGATAAAAATTTTCGCACTCAGAAATAGTGCTAATGCATTAGAATAAACCAATTTAATCATCTTAAGACAACTTTAAGTTAACACTAAGCAAGGTAAAAGCATCTCTTCATCTCTTATTCATTAATGCAAATTAATTTTGCATAAAATATAATACCATGATTTACAAAAAGCTTTCACCTTTTTACAATCTCGCAATTTTCTATTTTCTCATTAGTTTTCTATTGCGAATTGTTCTCTTTTTTCACCCTATAACGCAAAGTTCTTTTACGGTTTTAGAAAGTTTAAAAATTTTCAGCTTAGGATTAGTTTCTGATCTTTTCGTTTTTGTATTGGCGAGCGGATTTTTATGGCTTTATTTAATTTTTATTTCTAATTTAAAATACAACAAGCCATATGGATATATTATTCTGGGCGGTTTTGTTGCCTTACTTTTATATATCGCTTCAGGAAAAAGTATTTTAGATGAATATGGCGGCGCTTTGCCGAGAATTGTTTTAATATTCGTCGGAATCAAAACATTGCTTTTTTCTTTGTTGCTTTTTCTTCCAAAATGGAGAGATCAAATTAGATATTGGCTTTTTGCTTTTGTAATTTTTCTTTACGTTTTACTAATTCTTCAAAACGGTTTAAGCGAATATTTCTTTTGGAATGAATTTGGTGTAAAATACAATTTTATCGCTGTTAATTACCTGATTTACACCAATGAAGTTATCGGAAATATTATGCAATCGTATCCAGTAATTCCAATTTTTTCAGCACTTTTTATTATTACCGCTGCCATAACTTATTTCATTTTAAAAAGATCTAAAAACTATATTGAAGATATTCCAAACTTGACTGAAAAACTGAAAATTTCAGGAATTTACCTAGTTTTGTTTTTGATTTCTTTAATTGCGGTTCCAACTTTATCAAAAACCGAGAATTCTAAAAATGTTTTTGTTAATGAATTACAATCAAACGGATTATATAAATTTTATTTAGCATTTCAGAATAACAAATTAGATTATTTCAAATTTTACAAAACGCTGCCAAATAATAAGGCATTTGCCAATTTAAAAGAAAATTTCCCTAGTATTTCAGGTCACAATACCATTCGTGAAATTAATAGTGATTCTCTTGAAAATCATAAAAATGTTGTTCTAATTACGATCGAAAGCTATAGCGCCGATTTCATGAAAGCTTATGGAAATAAACAAAACATAACGCCTTTCTTAGACAGTTTAGCGCAAAAAAGCCTTCAGTTCACTAATTTATATGCTGCTGGAAACCGAACTGTTCGTGGACTTGAAGCTGTAACTTTATGCCTTCCTCCAACTGCCGGAGAAAGCGTTGTAAAGCGTGAAGACAATAAAAACAAGTTTTCAACCGGATCTGTTTTCAAACAAAAAGGTTATAATGTAAAATTCATGTATGGAGGCGATGCCTTTTTTGATAATATGAAAGATTTCTTTTCAGGAAATGGATATCAAATTGTCGACAAATCAAGTTTTTCACCCGAAGAAATCACATTTTCAAATGTTTGGGGCGTTTGTGATGAAGACATGTATAATAAGGCAATAAAAGTGATGAATGCTGAAGCTAAAGAAAACAAGCCTTTCTTCAATCATATTATGACGGTGAGCAATCACAGACCTTTTACTTATCCAAATAATAAAATCGACATTCCAGGCGACATCAAATCTCGTGAAGGCGGTGTAAAATATACGGATTATTCTCTTCGAAAATTCTTCGAAATGGCAAGTAAACAACCTTGGTTTAAAAACACTGTTTTTGTTATTGTCGCAGATCACTGCGCTTCAAGTGCTGGAAAAACACAACTTCCGTTGGATAAATATAGAATACCTGCTTTTATTTATACACCAAATGAAAAACCAGCTCAATACAATCAATTAATGTCTCAGATTGATTTGATGCCAACACTTTTCGGTCTGCTTCATTTTGACTATCAAAGTAAGTTTTTCGGTCAGGACGTTTTTAAAACCGATTATAAGCCAAGAGCTTTTATTGCAACGTATCAGGATTTAGGATTGATAAAAGACAATGTTTTGACTATTTTATCGCCTAAACAAACAGTAAAACAATATAGTTTAAAACTAAAACCAACTGCTGGAGTTGCTCCTGAATTTCAAATCATGTATGAAGAAACTCCATTGAAAGCAGAAAGAACTGATTTAGTAAATGATGCTATTTCTTTTTATCAATCGGCATCATATGTTTTAAAAGAAAAACAATATCAGTTTAAAGATTTAAAAGCAAAGAATGCTAAGCTTTACGCAAAACTTCGTTAGAATAGAAGCAAAAAAATAGAAGCAAGACGATAGAAAATAAATTAAAAGAGAAAGCCTCAAATTCATTTGAATTTGAGGCTTTCTCTTTTATTTAAATTTCAAATTAACCTGTAACCTGAAACTTTAAACTTGAAACAAAAAATAATTAATCGTTTTGATTCTTCATCCCGAATAAATCTCCTTTTTGATACAGTTTTAAATCATCCTGTAAAGATTGGTAATTTCTTTGTGTAACTGCTGGCGAATCTAAACCACTTAAATCTGGTTTTCCTGCATTTACCCAAGCCGTATACCAAAAACTTGCTGTTGCAGCGATAGCTTTTTTCATTTGGCTTTCTACCATTCCGTTCAAATCTTTATGCAATTTTTCAGCATATTCATCAGCGAAAACAGCAGTATTGTATTTCGTTTTTAATATTTTACCATCCGCATCTTTTTTAAATACAGCATCTTCCGGAGTTGATGTTCTTAGTTTTTTGTCGATGTCTAATAACGGCTTCACTAAACTGTGAGTATCATTAATCATTGCCCAAATTGCTTTATGAACATCTCCATAATATTGTGCTTCAGGAACATTCAATTTATAGTTTTTAGCAAATAATTCAGGTAATCTGCTTTCCCATAATGAATGAATTCCTTTTTGATCGCTTAATTGTCCGTCGTGATTTGCAGATGTATGCAAAGGCATGTGAGCATCTCCAATGTAATGACCTAAATCTGCAGCAAGAAATAAAATCTCAGCTCTGTTTTTATCTTTAAAAGCTTTAGTCAGCTTTGCCATCATATCTTCAATATACCAAGGCAAAATTCCGTTATCATTCAAAAATTTAGCATCGTATTTTTTCTTAGCTTCTTCCATAGTTTGCGGAATACTATCCACAACTCCGAAATTTTCCATGTCAAAATAATGTCTTGGATTTTCGTCTTTATAATTTAAGGCATACTTACGAATGTCTGGAACCGAAGCTTCCTGAGTAATAAAATCAATGTGATTGTAAAAGAATACTTGTAATTGTTTTGGTAAAGCCATTACAGCAGCTTTATTAATTCTTTCATGGCCTACAATTCCCCATGACAGAGTAAAAAAACCAATAATTAAGGCAAAAAAAGCAATTAACTTTGGTCTCATCTTGAAGTTTTTCATTTGTTTTTGTTATTTGAGGGTTCAAATTTAGCTTATTTTAAAGATAATTCAAAAGAGAACCATTTAAGATTCTCTTATTTTAACTTTTTTTAGTTTTTAAATACTATAACTACAATAAGTTCACATCTTCAACCATTTTTTCTTTGTATGTTTGTTATAGTTCAAAATCCATTTTATGCGTCTTATTCATACAAGTTTTCTTTTTATAGCTTTTAATTTTTTCAGTTTTTCCCAAACGCCAGAAGTTCAACTAAAAAATGTCAGCGACACTATACTAAATACTTCCAGATCACTTAAAATAGCTGATCCTTTTGACGGCATAAAAACCATGCAAAAATTGTTTCCAGGAAAGTTATATCATTTAGCAGATAAAAAC
The DNA here is from genome assembly GCF_000745775.1 of Flavobacterium sp. ASV13. Classification (GTDB taxonomy): domain Bacteria; phylum Bacteroidota; class Bacteroidia; order Flavobacteriales; family Flavobacteriaceae; genus Flavobacterium. Next base: position 231,667 of record NZ_JQJY01000001.1, read on the forward strand.
ACTTTTATAAGCTGGACTTGCAAAAACTGCAAACCAATTTCATTTATAGATGTTAATGGTGTTGAAGGCGATCAATTATTTCCTTATTCTGAAGGAGTCGCAACAAGACTTCTGTCTAATATTGATTATTCTGATTCAAAAGGAAATCAATTTAAAATTCTAACTTTCAATCATTCTGTTTACGACGAAGACGGTTTACAAACTGGCCGATTTTTCGGAGGATTATTAGGAATTGCCAAATTTGCAAAAAACGGAACATTATGGGAAATGAAATCCTTTCAACCCGGTGTTGCCGCTTTTGGTGCATTTGCTCAATGTCCAACGCCAAAACTTTTACAAATTGGTGAAGATCAATATGCTTTTACACTTTTGCATGTAAATGGAGGTGCGGGCGGGCCATTTGAAGGATATTTGTATTTAGTAGCTGGTTTTGGAGGTAAATATCAGCCTATTTTGGAAGTTCCTGAATATCAGCTCACCAATGTTGCAAGCACAACATGGACAAGTTCTTATGCAATTGCTCCCGATTCAAATAAAAAATATTTTAAAGATATTATTATTAAAACAAACGGTTCATTTGACAAAGCCGCTCAAGCTGACGATGAATTTGAAGTTAATCTTCCTGCCGAAATCAGTGTAATGGCCAAAACTAAAAAGCAATTTAATTTTGATATTGAAAGACGGTTTTTGTTTAATGGAAAACGTTATAATTTGATCGGAAAACCAATTGTGAAATTTTCAAACATTAAATAGTATATTATTTCAGAAAAATAATTGCGATTAATGCCAGAACCGCTATAAAAATCCAAAGAAAAATGCCTTGAAGCAAAGGTTTCACTCCTACTGTTTTTAAAGTGTTAAAATTTAAAGTCGCACCTATAAGAAACAAAGTTATTGTCAATCCTATTTTGGCAATATTTACAATATGTGGTGAAAAATGAGAAATATTCGGAACGTAAGAATTCAACAACATTGCCAAAACAAACAATCCGATGAAATAAGGAATTTTTATTTTTGAATTTTTGTTCTTGAAAATCAAAGCAGTTATAATAGAAATTGGAATAATCCATAATGCTCTCGCCAATTTAACTGTTGTTGCAATTTGCAAAGCTTCAGCACCATATTTATTAGCTGCACCAACCACAGAACTTGTATCATGAATAGCAATTGCACACCATAATCCAAAATCTTTTTGGGATAAATCCAATTGATGTCCAATAAAAGGAAAAACAAACAACGCGATTGAATTCAATATAAAAATGACGCCCAAAGCAATTGAAGTCTGATTTTCATCTGATTTAATTACAGGAGAAATGGCCGCAATGGCACTTCCGCCACAAATTGCTGTTCCGCATGAAATTAAGTGAGATGTTTTTTTCTCTGTTTTCAACCATTTTCCTAAAAGAAATCCGAAGATCAAAGTGCTGAAAATTGAAAATACAGTGAGTATAAAACCTTCTTTTCCTGCTGAAATTGCGCTAGAAGCATTCATTCCAAAACCTAGACCAACTACAGAAAATTGCAATAAAAAAGTGATTGCTTTTCCATTAAATTCTACAAATGGATTTCCAAAAACATTTACCAGAACAACTCCTAATAACAATGCAATTGGTGGAGAAATAATCGAAAATAAACACAACAAAACTATTACGGCAAAAAGTACTTGCTGTAAAGATTCATTGATTTCAAATAATTGTGATGCCGATTGTTGTTTCGTTTTCAAAATGTGATAATTGATATTTTACTCTGCAAAGGTCAGTTCTTTTTATTACAATCGCCAATCGCAAATAACAATCTCCTATAACTTCAAGTTATAATGAGATGAAATATTCTGAATAAACAATTCAGATAAAGGATCTGATTTACCTAATAAAGTAATAATGTAGAAATATCTATCTATGGTCAAATTTTCAACATCCAAAACAATCAATTCTTTATTTTTCAATTCATTACCTACAGCGTGAATAGACATAAAAGCAAAACAATCCGAATTTAAAAGATAGGATTTTATGCTTTCTGTACTTCCTAACTGCATTTCAATCTGCAAATCAGAAAGTTTTAAGTTTAAATTTTTCAAAGCATATTCAATAACTTCAAGTGTTCCGGAACCTCGTTCTCTGGTTATGAATTTCATTGATTTTAAATCATTTACTGAAATTTCATTTTGTTTCGCAAACGGATTTTTACTGCTGCAAACCAAAACTAATTCATCTTTCAAAAACGGAATATACTTAATCGACTGATTTTTAGATTGTCCTTCAACAATTCCGATTTCGATTTCTTTGTTGATTAAAGCATTTTCAATTTGCTCTGTATTTCCATTCAGCAAATTGACTTTTATGTCTTTTTGTTTCTGATGAAAACGTGCCAAAACTGGAGAAATAACATATTGCGAAATAGTTGTACTTGCTCCTAAACGTAGCAAACCTTGGCGTTCACTGATAAACGAACTCATTTCAAAATCTATTTCACGATAAATTTCAAAGATATCTTTTGTATGTTTCAGCAGAATATGCCCGGCAGGAGTTAATGCAATTTTAGAACCGTTTCGTTCAAACAACTTTGTTTTATAAGTTTCTTCTAGTTCCTGAATATGTTTTGAAACGGCTGGCTGTGTAACATATAACTCGGTTGCCGCTTTAGTAAAATTAAGGCGGAGTGCAACGGTATAGAAAACTTTTAACCTGAAATCCATAATCATAAATTTTTAATTCGTAATCCACTTTCCTCCGTAATATTTTTTTGAAATAAAATAATTTTAAAATTTATAACAAAAATTCAGGTCGATACTCAAAATGCATTGTGTCATAATGTTTCCAATTTCCTCCCCAAATAAAACCATATTTTTCAAAAATCGAAACTAGTTTGAGAGGAATTTGATTTCTATACAAAAGAGTCGCATCTTCATTTTTACATTTACAATCCCATTGCCAATAACTAGAATTTTTGACATTAATATCTATTGTCATTCCAAAACTATGCATACTCAATCGGTTTGTTCCTGAAATTTTTCTCCAATTAAATGTCCCTCCAATATCAGTAATGTATTTTTTAAATTCTGGATTATCATCTAATTCTGCTGAGAGTTTTTTCACTATTTTATCAATCCCATTTACGGTTGTTACTTTTACTTTTTGATTGACTAATTTCGGACACCAAATAATTTCAGTCATTTTTGATTCAACTTCTGATTTTGAATTTCCGTAAATTTTCTTAAAAAAAGCTTCATTTCGAATTCTTCCTGCATCTTCCTTTGGAATTAAATTCTTATCTGCTTTATTATAAACAAACTTAAATTGATCCTCAATATCAGGATTATCTAATAATTCTTGATTCGTTTTATTTTTAAAATCATCATAAATTAAACTCGATTTATCTCTAAAAATAATTTTATTGTCTTTATAACCAACAATTTGATCTGGATATGCTTTGATTAATTTTTGAACATTCAATGGGATTTCTTGCGAAAAAGCATTTTGAAATATAAGGACTAAAAAAAAGAATCGTTTCATTTAAAAACGTTTTAATTGTGAGGAACTAAAAGTCCATTCGGGTGTTTTTAGAGAAGCTCCAAAATCGACAGCGTACCAAGGACTCAACGAACTATTATTTGGATTTTTCAATATTTGAATTTCCTGTGCAGGCATATAACTTTGTGCTAATAGCATAATTTTTTGATTGTTTTTTGGATTCACAGCTATGTCAACTATAATGACAGCGTGACCCGGAAAGCCTCCTTTTATAAAAACATCCCCTATTTTTATGTCTGAAGCATTAATTGGTTTTAGTTCTTTTTCTAACGAAGCTGTTCCTGCATACATAAAAACCGTCTCTAAGTATTTCCAATAACTTTCATAACTGTCAGATGGTTTTGCAGTTTTAACCCAACTCGTTTTGTTGCCTTTAACTGCAATTCTGAAACCTGCGGCCCATTTACTAAAATCAGCTCGAAAACCATTTGTAAAATTAAAATGTATTTTATCGTACTCTTTTTGGCTATAAAAATAATCAGCTCGTAAACGCATCACGGCATCAGCACATTGATGCAAATCCTGTTTCCCAATGGGTAAATCCACAACCGCTTCATAAACGTTTCGATTTGGTTTTATAGTTCCATCAAAATACAAAACATTTGAACCCAAGGGTTTTAATGGAAGATTTCGTAAAAAAAAGTCAAACGAAGTTTTAGATTCCTCTTCTCTCACAAATCCCTGAGGCAGTTGAAAACGTTGTTGAATCGTGTTTCCCAAAAGATTGCTTTTGATGGTATTATTTGTCTCTGAAAATGAAAAAAGACAAAAAATTACCATCAAAATTGCTACAGTAAAAAAGTATTTAACTTTCATAATTTTGACTATTAAATTATAACCACAAGATTACAAAATGGCAGAAGGAATTCGATTATATTCCATCACAGCAATCCGTTATATTTTCTAACAAACCATTCCGTTGTTAATAAAGCAGCAATTAAGATTAACAACCAAACCCAATCTATTATTAGAGTTTTGGTGGTTACATTCTTTTCTATTGATTTGTATTCCTTATTTTCTAAAAGTGCATTAATCAAATCATCTGCCTGATTTTCGAAGAAAGCTTTTCCGTTTGTCTGTAATGCCAATTGCTTTAATTTTATAACGTCAGGATTTACAAATTGTTTTTCGATATCAAAATCTAAAATTTCAAAATGACTTGAATAAGAAGTGTTTGAATTTAATTCTTTTACTGTAAAATTATATTTTCCAGCCGTTAATCCATCTAGATTTACGGAGTATGAATTATTTCCTTTCAATAAATCGTAGTTTTTGCTTTGCTTCGTTTCAGAATTTGTAACCGAAATTGTTAATCTCGCTTTTTCATCAAATTCGTAGTTTTTATTGAAATACTGTGCGTTGATTACAAGTTCATCTCCTGAATTATAAAAGCTTTCATGCGTAACAACCAATGATTTTTTTGAAGCTGAAGTCGCTAAAAACTGAATAATCTTATCAATAAAAACATCGTATTTTTCAAAAGACTGATTATCAATATGACTTTGCAAACGCCATTTCCAGCTATTTTCTCCTAAAAGAAAAGCAGTTCTTTTTCCTTGATTTTCGGCGAAAGCCAATAAAGGTGCGTTTGTAGAAACATTTCTGATTCTTGAAGAAAGTAAAACAGAAAGATTTCCATTTGTAGTAATGGTTCCAAATGCGTTTTGCAATGGAGGAAAATTTTCAAAACCAATATTATCAATGGCAAACAAATTAAACTGAGATTGGAATTCAGATAAATAATCCTCAGTTTGTCCGCTCATTTTAAAAATCAGATTATTTTGCTGCTGATTTAAAAAATTGAAATCGGTATTGTTTCCTGTTATTATAAAAGTATTTCTTCCTGCATTTTTATTGTTGTCGAAAACCGATTTAAATGAAGCATTTGGCTGATATAAAACCAAAACAGAAGCTTCTTGTAATTGATTGATATCATTCGGTTTAACCAAAATCACTTTACGTTGTGCATTAACTTCAATTGAACGTTTCAATGCCGCAATATCAGGATGATTTATAGCTGAAACAATTGCAATTGTAGATTTTTGATCTATTATTTCAACCGCAAAATTCTTGATATTATTGTAACTGTTTTTCTCTTTTGCATTTGAAGAAATTGAGGCTCTAAAAATTTGCAATCCTACTTTATCTGCTGGTAAAAGCAAATTCAAAGAAGCTGTTTTTTTAGATGGAGAAAAAGAAACTTTCTCTTTAACAACAACCGAATTTCCTTGTGAAATTGTAAAATCGGCAGTTGCGGCTTTATCTCCAGAATACTGTAGAAAAACTTCGACAGGAAATTTATTCTTATGGAAAGCGTATTTATTTACGTTGAGCTGATTGATTTTTAAATCAAAAAAAGTGGTTGTATCTCCCACAACCAAAGGATAAACTTTATTGACAGGATCAAATCGATAAACATAATCGTTTCCTGTAGTCTGATTTCCGTCAGTAATAATAACCGTTGGAAAAATCAGATTTTTGTTGATGCTTTTTAGATTTTTGGCAACTTCATCAAGATTGGTTTGTTTTCCTTTAAAATCAAATTTATCAGAAGATTTAAAATCGGCATCAAATTGATAAGACTGAATGTCAAATTTCTCTTTCAGAGCAGGGTTTGAAATCAGTTTTTGATATAATTCAACTGCTTTTTTATCTGATTTCAAAACTTCGATCGAGCTCGAATTATCAACAGCAATTGCTAATGGCGTTTTGGTGATTTCAAGCGAACTTTTAGAAATTATTGGATTTATTAATAAAACCAATAACGCAAAAATGGCCAGAAAACGTAAAAAAGCCAAAAACCAAATCAGATTCGATTTGTTTTTGGCTTTAAAAAAATATTGAAAATACGACAAACCACCAGCAATTATTAAAGAAAGCAATAATAAAAAAATTGTGTTTGTAGTCATATATATTTAGTATTCAGTATCAGTTTGCAGTGATCAGATTAAAAATTGTGTTCTGTTCCAGAGTCAGATTAAAAAACTTAGCACCTCAGAACCTTAGCAACTTAGAATCTTAGGTAAGCATTCCTCCGCAAACATTAAGAACTTGTCCTGTAACGTATGCACTCATATCTGAAGCTAAGAAAAGACAAGCATTTGCAACATCTTCTGTAGTTCCTCCACGTTTCAACGGAATTCCTTCTCTCCATCCTTTTACTACATCTTCAGGTAATTTTGCAGTCATTTCAGTTTCGATGAAACCTGGAGCGATTGCGTTGCAACGGATGTTACGAGAACCTAATTCAAGTGCTACAGACTTTGTAAAACCAATTGCACCCGCTTTTGAAGCAGCATAATTAGTTTGTCCAGCATTTCCAGAAACACCTACAACAGAACTAATATTGATTATAGAACCTGCTCTTTGTTTCAAGAAAGTTTTTTGAATTGCTTTTGTCATATTGAAAACAGATTTCAAGTTAACATCAATAACTTGATCAAAATCAGCTTCAGACATACGCATTAATAAATTATCTTTTGTAATTCCGGCGTTGTTGATCAAAATGTCTACAGTTCCAAAATCAGCCAAAACAGCATCAACAAAAGCTTGTGCTTCATTAAAATCAGCTGCATTTGATTGATATCCTTTAGCTTTAACTCCTAAACCATTCAATTCAGCCTCAAGAGCTTCTGCAGATGCAGCAGATGAACTATATGTAAATGCTACGTTTGCGCCGTGTTTAGCAAAAACTTCAGCAATTCCTTTTCCAATTCCGCGGCTAGCGCCTGTAATAATTGCTACTTTTCCTTCTAGTAATTTCATATTAAGGTATTCGTTTTTATTTTTTGAAATACAAATATAGATTATTTGGGCGTTTAATAAAATAACAATACTATTATTTATAAGTGAATGAAGTCTAAAAAAAACCGTTTCATAAATTATGAAACGGTTTAATATTGAGAATTCTTATCGTAGTTTATAACTATCAATTAAAAAAAACTTGCTTTAAGGCTCGAATGGTTCTAATGGCTCTACAGGTTCATATATCTCAGCACATGGATAATTAGGATAGATTGCAGGATTTGCACCTGCAGGAGCCCAATTTTTACATTGAGCCACAGTTTGTCCTCCAAAAATAATTTGTTGTTGATTCCTAGTTAAAACTTCTACTCCATTAAAGTTTAAAATTGTTTTTAACATAATAAAATAATTACAAAAGTTAAATATCTCAATCATTTTAAGTCTGTCGAGTTTCAGACAAAGAACAAAGCCTAAAAGGCTAATTATCCATATATAAATGTAAGAATAATTTTCTATTATCAGTGGAATATGTTATTTTTCTTATCTAACAAAAAAAAGCAACTCAAAAAATATGAGCTGCTTTACATTCAAAATAAAAACAAAAATAAAAATTAGATGTGATTTTGTTTTGTTATAAAATACATAATTACTAGTAATACTGCCATAAAAATTATCCTATAAACTGCTGATTGAAATTTTATTGTTCCATTTTGTTTGTCTTCTTTTCTTTGTTTTACCAGATTGACAATCATTACTGGAAGAATAAAAAGAATTGATGCATATAAAAAATACCTTGTGTATTGTGGATATGATTCTGAGAATGTCACTAATACTAATCCCCAAAAAAGGAAAATAACATTTACTGGTGTTACAATTTTTTTTATCATGTTTTCTAAATATTTAATTTATTTAAAAATGATATTCATTCTTTGCAAAAGTGAAAAAAAGCAGCTCAAATTCTGAGCTGCTTTTCCTCCAAAATTAAAAACAAAACTAAAAAGTTTATAAAAATTTATCTTTCTAAAATCGTTATTGAAATGCGTAAGTTGTCAATCTAAAACCGTTATTGTTTGCATTAGCAAACGTGTATAACTTATTAGATGCATTAAATGTAAATGCTTCTTTTTTTGCATATAATCCTTTTGAGTTTGTTAATTCGGCGTCGATCTTTTTCAACAAATCTGGCTCAGGAATAGTTTGTCCTAAATTATTTTCCCAAGTTCCAGAAATCAATTGTAAAATTTTGTTCGCTGCATCTTCTTTTAGAGTTATATTATGATAGATCGTTGTTTTTCCTCCAGTAAAAGTATAAGCAATATAGCTATCTCCATTTGCATCATTAAAAGTAAACTGCACTCTATTTACTTTTTGTGTTGAAGGCAAATTATTATTTATCTCGTTCAATAATGCATTACATAAAGCAGAATTTGTAGGCGCAGTTGCTAGATTTGCTGCAATATATCCATAAGCAGTAGATGGGCTTTTTAACATCACTTTATAATCATCTGTAATTACAAAAGGAATATTTGAATATTTGATTGACGCACTAATACCGTTTGTACCAGTTGCAGTAAAACTTCCATCTGTATTATTATAAACAAAATTGCTTAATTTTTGTCCCCCAACTACAATAGCAGGACTTACAACTAATCCATTTGGCGCATATCCAATACCTAATACATTATTTGCCGAAGCATCACTATAACTTGTTGATCTAGTAATTGTTGAAAAAGGATTAAAATCATACGTTTTTTTGTTTGTGCCATCTACAATTTCCAAACCTCTATTAGCACCAAATGCATTTTTACCAATAATATTTGGAATCATCAAGAAATTCTTCGGCAAATCTGCCCAATCTTGAGCTGTTGCTTTTACAAAGCGAATTTCTTGTTTGTTTCTGTTGGCTTTAAAAACAATATCTCCGTTTTCTTGTCCATAATATAAAAACTGAAAATCTCCTAAATATCCTTTCGCTCTTAACGACGCAATTGGATAATTATCTGATTCTGATAATAAATGTATTCTGTTGGCAGTCGTAAAAACTAGACTCACTGTACTTCCAAGCTGAATAGCGTATTCACTTTTGTAAATATTTGTATCGGTATCAAAATCAGAAGCCATTTCTACAGTTCCATCTTGAGCAAACTTAAACAAATGTGTATAGCCACCTAAAACGGTGTTATCTGTAAAATAAACTGCTTTCCATCCAAATTGTGAAGACAATAATGCATCGTTAAGTTCGGATTTTTGATTATTCAAACGTGTCGTCGGATTTTCATCAAATAATTGTTCTGCATCTGTATTGCTGCAGGCGCTTAATTGCAGTACCAAAATACCAGCAATTAAGTACTTATATATGTTTTTCATTTTCATAATACTTCGTTTAATTGTTAATTACTGCTGTTGTATTCTTTTCTGCTTCATCTCTTAAAGCATAAAAATCCATTTCATAAGCTTCTTTAAAATACTTCACGACTAACGCTTCTTTAGCTTTTAACGCGGCAAGTGCTGTTGGACTTTTAATTTTAGATAAGAATGTCGCATATTCTGCTTTAGTACTTATCAAAATCATTGCTGCTGTTTCTGCAAAATCTTCGTTAATATTCAATCTTGCATAACTGGTAATAAAACCAATTTCATTAGAAACTGGAATAGAATAATTATACCAGTCTGCAGCATATCCAGCCGGAGTTATAGCACCCCATGCCTTTTCATCAAAAGGTTTATGCTGATTTAAAATATGAATGTATTCATGCTGAATAGTATGGATAAATTCAGTTACGTTAGCGCGGTTTGTTCTTTCTATGTAATCTGTTTCAAACAAGGTTACACGCTGTCCTCCTTCGGCCAAACCTAATGTTCTTGTTCCAACACTATTTAAGTTAACACCACCAATTAAAACAATTTCTCGTGGAGAGATCTTTTTTACAAAATCTGGTCCGCCAATAGTTGCATAACTATTCAACCATATTTTTTGCACAATTTCGAGTGCTGGTTGTACTCTATCAATTGTAGGTGGAAATAAATAACGACTATTATCTACTGTATTTTGATTCCATTTATATTGAACATTGATATTATATGGATTCAAATAATTCGTCGTAATCCATTTATCCAAATTTGTCTGAACAGGCGACGTGTAATCTAATTGACTTTCCTTTGGCTGCTCTTCGTGCTCACATGAAAAAAGCAATACTGAAGTAAGTGCCAAAACTAAAATTTTATTATATTTTAAAAGTTTCATACGAATTTAATTTAAGATTATCTAGGATTCAGTTCAACACCCGTGCTAGAAGCATGCAAAGGAATTTGCAACGCTCTGCGTTTATCATCTTTTACTAGAGTATTTGTTGGTTTATTAAATGTTTCGTGATTGACCACGATATTGAAACGCTTAACATCAAACCATCTCATTCCTTCATGAATAAAATCTCTTCTTCTTGTTTCTGCAATTGCTTTTACATATGAGGTTTGAACTGGAGTCATTGCATAAAAAGGAGTATATTCATTAGCAATTACAGGATATTTCGCCTCTACTTTGGCTTGTGTCACTTTATCTGTTGCTACATATCCAGTTGTTCTTGTCGATAAAAAGTATTCTAACTCATCATTTGCCAACGCAATTTGTCCTTTCATTACATGTGCTTCAATACGATTTAGAAAGAATTCATCATTGCTTAATAAAACTTCAGCAACGTATGGTTCTCCAATTCCAGCAGTTACATTTGTGTATTTAAAATATTCGTAGAATTTTGGACAAAAAAGTGTTATACTTGAATTGTAAGTATAAAAATTGTACAGCCATGTTTTATTAAATAAGCTTGTCGCTGCTCCAAACAATTCTGGTTGTCTTGGACCAGATAAGTAAAATCGATTATAACGTGCTGATCTTTGAACAATAGTGTTTGCAGATACAACTAACAAATTCGTTTCTGCACCACTGCTTGCATAAGCAATCATTTGATTCTCTGGAGTAAGAAGCTTATAACTTGCAAAGTCTCTTAATTTGCCTACAGGTCTAGAGCCTAAATCGTCAGATAATGAAATTACTTTATCCCAATCTCCTTTAATTAAATAGAAACGGCTTGCAAACGCTTTAGCAGCATTTTTATTGAAATGAAATTTAGGTTCTTTGTAATCGTTTGTTACTAAAGGAAGTCCATCTGTGATATCTTTTTCAATCATATCAAAAACTTCTTTTACAGTGTTTCTTGTGTACTTTACAACTAATTCTGTTTCTGGTTTTGTAACATAAGGAATTCCTAAATCAGTAGTTGCAGTTGCTGGATTATAACGCTGAGACCAAAAAGAAACCAACATAAAATGTGAATACGCTCTTGCTAATAAAGCTTCTCCTTTTTGCGGATTTAAACTCGCAGGATTGCCCAATTCTTCAATAGCTTGTAACGCTTTATTAGCGTGAGCAATTGCTCTATAACAAGCGTCCCAATAGAAAGCTTGAGTATCTATTTTGGCAGTTTCAGTATTTATTAACCAATTATAATTTTGCTCATCTTTAATCAGTGTTTCTGGCATTCCGCTGTCAAATGAATTATCAGACATTGTTTCAGCAATATCAAAATAACTCATTGTAGGATACGCTTCTACTAATAATTCAGATATTTTTTCAGGAGTATCAATTTCGGTTCTATTATCTGGTTTTTCAGAAAGAAAATCATCACAGCTATAAATACTTATGAGTATCAATAGTGATAAAACTATTTTTATTTTTTTCATAATTTCAAATATTATAATGAAAGATTTAAAGTAAAAGTATATTGAGATGTAACAGGTAACGCTACACCACCAGAATTACGAAACTCTGGATCCTGGCCATTTAATCTTTTGTCTGAATAAATCAACCAAGGGTTTACTGCAGATCCTTTTAAAGTAAAAGTACTAACACCTATTTTTCTCTTAAAATCACTTGGAAATTCCCAGCTTAAAGAAATGTTTTTCAATCTTACAAAATCACCATCAGCAATACGAACATCTGAGTAATTATATGTATTGTAAGCTCTAGCCAAAGTACGTGCACCTCCATAATTAGAATTCAAACGTTTATCAGCTATTACAGGAACATTAGTAAATTCTTCATCACCTGGATTTATCCATCTGTTTGTAAAATCTTTTGTGAATACAGTTAAATCATCATAAGTACTGTCATAAACAGGATTTAAACGAACTTTGTTTCCTCCTGATCCAACAAAAAACACATATAATGACCAGTTTTTATAAGTAAAAGTATTAGCTAAACCTATAGATTTATTAGGTTCAATTGATCCTTCATATTTTAAGTATTTGGTAACATCTATGTTATCCTGAAAATCAGCACCTGTAATATTACTATCAGCTCCATCTTGCATAACAAAAGTTGGAAGACCTTCATTATTTAAACCTGTAAATTGATATGAATATAACGAGTTACGAGGATGACCTACAGTATTTCCACCATTTGAATCAATTAAATCAAATGCAGTTGGCGTATTTTGCAATCTTGTGATTTCTTGATGATAAACAGAAAAATTAAGGGTTGTTGACCACTTGAAATCTTTATTGTCAAAATTTTTAGTTGTGAATCCAATCTCAAGACCTTTAGTCTCCATATCGGCATTATTTCCTTGTCTGATTCTTTGCCCTCCAATTCCTGAAGTGATTACATAATCAACCAAATCAAAGGCTTTACGACGATAAACATCTGAAGTAAATTGAACTCTATTATTGAACATTCCTAGATCAACACCAATGTTTGTCTCAAATTGTTTTTCCCATGTCAAATTTCCATTTTGAAGTTCATCAATTCGAATTGAAGTTTCTCTGTCATCAAGACTAAAACGATCAGTTATATAACTTTTATAAATTGCTAAAGAGTTCGTCGCAGGTCCCGCAGTTGCAGTCAAACCATAAGAAGCTCTTAACGCTAATGTATTGATAGACTCAACATTTTTCATGAATTTTTCCTCGGCAACATTCCATTTTCCACTAAAAGTATAAGTTGGAAGCCATCTTGACGAACCACTGTCGCCTTGTCTGTTTGAACCATCATAACGACCTGTAACAGAAGCTGTATAACGACGATCGTAAGTATAACCTACTTTCCCAAAGAAACCAACAGTTCTTTCTTTTTCTTCATTAAAACCATAATAAGAATCACCTCCATTTATAATTTTTTCAATAATTCTTGGATCTGTAAATGCTGTCAAACCTCTGTCATATTGCAAACCTGCAGCAGTAAAATTATCGCTGGTTCTGTCTACAACTCTCATCTCTGTTCCAAACAATCCTTCTAATTCGTGTTTCTCATTAAAAATATTTCGGTAATTAACACTGTTTCTTAAATTATAAGATGTCATGTCATTGGTGAACTTTCTTAAAAAACCTCCATTTGGTAAAACAGAAACTTTTGGAGCTGTTAAATCATTAGGATCTTGAAATAAAAAAATATTGTCATTACGAACTAAGGTGTTTACACCGTCTTCTCCTTGAGGAGTTCCTGCACGATATGCTCCTGCAACATTTGAGCCTTCTAAAATCTTATGTTCACGGCTAGTATTTGCATAACGAGCTGAACCTGTTAAGTTATAAGTTAAATGTGGCGATATCTTGTAATCTAGATCCAATTGAAAGCGAATGTCTTTCACTTCGATTTCCATATAATTATTAGCCAACTCATTGATAATATTCATTTTGGCCCAGTTATTTCTGTAATATTCTAGATTTCCATTATCATCATAAGGTCTTAAAGTTCTGCTTGTATTCAAAACATAATTAAATGGGTTGATATCAAAATCACGAGTTACTTTACCAAAAACAACATCTTTTTCGCTCTCATAACTTCCTGGCGCGCCCTGATCACGAACAGATGCCAAAGTAGACAACGTAATATTCAACTTGTCATTTACGTAGAATGTCCCTTTAATGTTGCTTGAAATTTGTTTTACATCATCAGCAATTGTCCAACCTGGATCTGTATAATATCCCAAAGAGGCATAAAAAGTGTTGTTCTTTCCTCCACCTGAAAAACTTAATGAATGATTTTGTGTTATAGAAGGTCTAAATAAAACTTTAAACCAATCAGTATTTGCCAATTCATATTTTTTCAAGAAATTATTTCGGCTTACTGGATCATTATTTACTAAATAAGTTCCCGTTTCAGGATTGAAAGTATTTATAGCTCTACCTAAAATATTGTATGCCCCACCATATCTTCCATTTACTGTAGTAGGCAAATCTAAGTAACCTTTTGATTCCATTTCTTTTAAAATACTCATCGTTTCTTGAGAATTTAAAATATCATATTGCGTATAACTAGGAACCGCTCTAACAGTTTGTTCTAAACCATAAGTAATTTTCAATGGAGAATCTCTTCTTCCTTGTTTTGTAGTTACAACAACAACTCCGTTTAACGATCTTGAACCATAAATTGACGTAGCCGATGCATCTTTAAGAATTTCAATGCTTTGTATATCATTGGCATTTAATCCGGCAACAGATGAGCTTAATAAGGTTTCAGAATTCCCGGAAGTCAAATCAGCAAATGACAAGTTAATTATGTCCTCTTGAACAACACCATCAATTACCCAAAGCGGTTTTGTATCTCCAAAAATAGAAGATGAACCACGAACTGTAATTTTTGGAGCTGTACCAAAAGTACCTGTAACATTCTGCACAGTAACCCCCGCAGCTTTTCCTTCGATCATTCGGCTTACGTCAACTACACCATCAACTTTTAATTCGGCACCAGAAATTTTGCTTATGGCACCAGTAAATGTTCTTTTAGAAGTTTTTTCATAACCAGTTGTAACCACAACTTCTTTCAAATTTTGACCTAATTCAGTCAAGACAATAGTTGGTGAAGTATTTGAAATACCGATTTCTTTTGTTTCCATCCCAACATAAGAAATCACTAATGCTGTACTGTTTGCAGGCATTTCGATAGAAAAATTTCCATCAAAATCTGTTAGAACGGCAATTTTAGATCCTTTTGCCATTACTGTTGCTCCAGGAAGCGGACTACCCGATGCATCTGTTACTTTTCCTTTAATAACAGGACCTGCAGTAAAAATATTTGTTAAACCATCATGATTTGCTGTACTTGAAAATGAGTCTGTCGACACACTTTTTTGCAAAACAATCTGATTGCTTACTTCTGAAAAAGTTATATTAAATGGAACCAGAATTCTGCTAAGAATACTAGCTAATGTTTCTTGATTTGCTTCAATGCTTACTTTTTGGTTTAATTGAGGTAATCTTGAATTATAAGAAAATTTTACTTGTGCAGACTTTTCAATTTTAGATAATGCATTATCTAAAGTTAAATTTTCAACTGTAATTGTAACTTTAGTATCTAATTTTTTTTGCCCATTTACACTGTTTGCCATTGTAACACTTGAAAATATAAGTGCTAAGACAAACTGAAATAGTGTTATTTTCATGATTCGATGGAGTAATCGTTGTTTACCAACTGGTTTTTTCATAATTTTGGTTTGTTTTGATTAATACTGATTCGCGTGTATTTTAAGAAACGAACTGAATGTCTCTTTACAGAGAGAAATTCAATCCAAATAAGTGTCGATAATGTTACAGCATTTCGGCACTTTTTTTATGCAATTGTTTTTACATAGGCTTATAATATTAGTTTTGGTTTTGGTTAATTTTTAGTTTAGTTGAAAAAAGACAGAAATTAAAAATGAATTATAATTACAGTTATAAAACACAATTAATTACAACCTTCAGAAGTTATAATTATCTGATTACCATTCATTTCGAAATTGGTTTCAGCACTAATACTTTTACAAACAATTTTTAATTTTTCCGGCAAAGGCTGATCACTGAGCGACGTTGTCAAATGACAGTCTTTCAATTTATTTACAGGGTAATCAATCTTAACCAAATATGCTTGTTCGATTGTCTCGAAGATTTGTGAAACCGGAATATCGCTAAATTCGAAACTTAGCTGCTCAATATTGCCTACATTCTGTACCAGCTCTTTATCTTGAGTGATGTTTGTGATTTTATTGAATTTCAAATCACTTCTAAAGAACCGAAGTGCCTGATTGGGCAAAAGAATCACTTCTTCCTGATTTGAATTGGCAACCAAGTCATTTGATTTTACCTTCACTTTACCGGTGCGAACAAGAACTTCTACATCAGGCTGATCAGAATAAGCTTTAACTCTAAAACTAGTTCCAACTACCTTTGTAACAATCTCATTAGCGTAAACGAAAAAAGGCTTTTTAGGATTTTTACTAATTTCAAAGAAACCTTCGCCGGATAAATACACCTTTCTTTCGTTCCCGGTAAAGATTTTAGGGTAACTCAATTTACTATTTGGCTGTAATAAAACAGAACTTCCGTCTGATAATGTGATGATTTGTGGATTGTCAGAATTATTGGTTTGTTCAACTAATCCTTCACTATTTTCTGCTATCAGTTCTTTATAGGTAACAATATTGTCTGCAGGAATATAATTTTTATAATACCAAATCGAAATCAGGCAAAAGAATAAACTAGCCGCAATACCGGTTAAAAAATAGTTTTTAAAAAACTTTGTCCCGGCATTCTTGCTGAAAAGTATTTCATTTTCCTTTTCTTCAATTTTAATCCAGGTGTTTTGTAGTGCTTTTTGAACATCAGAAGTTGATAAATCAGATTCTGGAACTTTCATTGCCAACAACAAAAGTCTGGCGTCTTCAACAAGTTTAGCGCGCTGCAGACTTTCTAGAGTCCACTCTTCCCAGCCGTCCTGATCAATTTTAAGCAAAATCCAGGATTGGAATGATTCGTCTGACAAGAAGTCTTCAATTTGAGTATATGTGTTACGTTTTTGCATCTAAAAATAAGGTTACAAAAACATAGAGGACAGCTCTCTTATTATATACTCACCAAATTGTGATTTTTTTTATATTTTTTGAAATAAAATTAAAAACTACTTGCAGATAGCAGAAGAAATAAGGAAAAAGTCCCTTTCCAATCCTTGCGAAGACTCATTAAACCGCGATGCAATAAATTACTTGCAGATTGATAATTCACATCCAGCATTTCGGCAATTTGTTCTACACTAAGACCTTGATGATAACGAAGATACAAGGCTTCTTTTTGTCTTGTCGGCAAATCATTCAGCAATTTATTTAAGTGAACTATTTTTTCTTTTGCATCATCATCTGCGTCATCTAAAAGTTCATGATCAACTGAAAATTCCAGAAGAAAAGCAATAGAATCTGTACTGGCAGTTTTGCGAAAGATATGATCTCGCTCATGTAAACGTGCAATTCTTTTTCGGACACTCGCTAATAAATAAGCTTTAACTACAACTGAATTTTGAAGTGAATTTCGATAAATCCAAATATCTGTAAAAACATCCTGAATACAGTCCTGCACTTTTTCTTCAAATGGAGAAAGAGAATTACCATACCGAACTAAATCGGCATAATATCTTTCAAATAACATTGAAAATGATTTTTCATCACCATCTTTCAATTTATTCCAAAGTGCATTATCGTCAAAAAGACTTGGAGTTAAAGTTGATATATTCATTCTTGTTGGGGCTGTATTCTAAAAGAGTTTAGTTTTTATTTAATGAAAAGATTTTAGTTTTTTAACATTATCCTTCACTTTTGTTCGATAAATATATAAAAGCAAATATTTAAAAACAATTATTTTACACAAAAGAGACAGTTTCCTAATATAGAAAACTGTCTCTCTTTATTGATTTAGCTAAGCTTATGACTAAATGTTAAAATTAATTCTATTAACTAACTATAGTTATATTGTAAGATTTTATCGCCTATAGATTTTATTAGTGTTTAACGAATTTTGCAGCTGTAATTCCTGAATTTGTTTTAATTTTTAAAATGTAATTCCCTGCCTGAAGTCTTGAAACATCAATATTTGAAACATTTTCAGCATGTGGCACAGCAATAACTAATTGTCCTAACATATCATAAACATATATCGCTTGCTTTTCTGTTTCCTTTTTAGTGTTGATATTTAAAACATCTTTTACAGGATTCGGATAAATGTTGAAATACTGTGAAAACTCAAAGTCCTGAGTTCCTAACGTACTAAAAGTTGAACTTGCTTTATTTGTTAAGATTGGGAAATTATAATCAAAGTAAATATTGGCTTCATTTGTAAAAGAATCCCCAACTTTTAAAGTAGCCAAGGTTTGGATTTTAAAAGCAATATAGCCGTCATTATGTGCATCATCAAAAGGAAGATTGATTTTTTCAAAGATAAACTCCACTTTATTTCCATCGGAAATTTTGGTTATAAATGAATGACTCGCATTAGTCGGAACCAAAGTCGAAATATCAAATTTTGACAAATCAATCATATCTTTAACTACAATATTTTCTGCTGGATAGGTTCCTGTGTTTTCAAAACGAATTAAATAATGCACATACTCCCCAATTAGTTCTGGTTTAATTACATCTCCTTCGAGACAAGTTTTATCATTCGGATCGTATGAGCCAACAACAATCTGACGTAGTGCAAACGAATTATCAACAGGTTTTTCATCATTTGCAATTGGCATTATTAAAGCATTAAAACTCAAACGATCATTAATGTTTACAGCTGGGGTTTCCATTGGAGAATTTGCATTTAGGGTAAGTAAAATTTCTCTGGTTTCAAATGGCTGTAAATTTTCGTAATTCCAAGTCAACTTATTTGTTGCTTGACTAGTAACTGGTGGCATTGCAGAAACAAAATCTAAAACCGCATCATTAAAATCAAGTGTTACTGAACCTGACTTTACTTGATTCCCTTTGTTTTTAAAAACTATTTTATATGTGGCATCAAACCCTGGTCTTGCAGGGATTACAGGCACAAAAACAATTTCTAAATCTTGGTGGATGCCATTTGGAGTAACACAAAAGTTTTGAATCGATGGACTTGTTTCTGTTGGAAAAACAACGGAAATAGATCCCGGAGAAACGTTAAAATAAGTTGAATTTTCAATCATTGGAGTTATTGTATGTTTTCCTACTCCCATCTGAATTTCATAATTCCCGCTTGAATTTGAAATAATATTTGATGTTTTAATTCCGTCACTAATTTTATAATTTAAACTATTAAGCATAATATCAGATTCATCGCATCCATTATTATTACTGTCAAATGTATTTTTACCCTTAATAACATAATAAACTCCACCCGGTGTAAATGAACAATATGAATTTAACGAAAATGGATAAGGTGCATTACGGCTAGGAAATAAAAATTCTAACTCATCTTCATCACAGCAAATATATTTTAGATTGTTGTTATCAGAACATTGGTAATTACTCTTTTTAATTCCATTCTTTTGATTAACAAATACTAAATTATTGTTATTAATATGAAGGTTTGCTAATAAAGGACATTGGCTAATGTCTAAAGTTTCTAAATTATTAAAACTTACAATTAGCCATTCTAACTTCTTCAAACTGCTTACATCAATGGAGGTCAAATTGTTGCGTGAACATGACAAATTTTTAAGATTCAACAGTTTTTCAACTGCTAAAGAACTTATTTTATTGTTATCACAATTTATATCTTCGAGATTATTAGAATTTTCAAGATTTAAAACCTGCAATTCATTACTCAGTACAGAAATGCGTTTAAGATTTGGCAAATTTGAAACGTCAAGAGTAGTCAATTTATTAATCCAAGCATCTAATTCAGATAGACTTGTACAGCCTGACAATTTTAATGAAGTCAATTTGTTATTATAGACATTTACTTTTTCAAGTTTTGACAAACCTGTTAAATCTAAAGAAACCAGCTCACCAGAATCCATCATAACTTGATTTAAATTTTTACAACTAGTCAAATCAAGAGTTTGTATTTGATTGCCAATAGCAAACAATGTTTTAAGACTTAATAAACCATCTATCTTTAACGAGGTTAAATGACTACCATTACATTGAAGAGTTTCTAACTTTGTATATGGTCTCAAATCAATAGTTCCTATATTAGTGCTGTTGATATTAAATGATGTAAGATTTGTACAGCCTGAAAAGTTAAGATTTACAAGATTATAATTTGATTCACAATTAAATTCTTGAAGCTTTACAAGCATACTTATATTTAGTGACTTTACATCATTATTATTAACGCCTCCTTCATTACCAATATCCAAATAATTTAATTGAGTAAAATTTTCAATTCCTGATAAGTCAGTGATTAATGAATTTCCTGCACTCAACCAACTTATATTTTGAGCTTCAGATACTTGTATTTCATAATCATAATTTGAATCGATCCTGCAATAATTTCCTTGTAAATCTTTAGCTATTAAATTGTTAGAGCTAGATTGAAGCAATCGTGTCTTAAAATTTTGATCTTTAAAATCAATAGTTTGTGCATTTAATTTAAAAAATAAAAAAAGTACCGTTAGTACAAAGTAGTTTTTCTTCATAAAAAGTTTTTTGGAATCGTAAATATAATATTTTAACTCGTAAACCAATTCGTGCAAAAATATTTTATTAAGAATTTATTAAGAAAACTAAAATGTCTTCATTTGGTTAATTATATTTGTTTTTCTATCTCTATTATTTTTAAAATTTCTAATGAAGAAACTCCTACTTGTCATTGTATTTATATTTGTTTCAAACTTTGTAAGAGCACAATTAATTATTGACAATACAAGTTTTACTCCTCAGCAATTAGCACAAAATGTGTTGCTTGGACAAGGAATTAATATTTCAAATATTAAATTTAATGGATCTTCATCAAATGCTATAAGTGACCAAATTGCTCTTTTTGACAACGGATCTACCACTAACATTGGAATAAATAAAGGAATAATTTTAGGAACTGGAAATACAATTATTGCCAAAGGTCCGAATGACCGTTCCTTGGCTACTCTTCCAACATCAAACTCTTTTGAAGGTGATGCGGATTTATCTATTTTAACCAATAATCAACCCATCCGAAATGTTGCCGTTTTAGAATTTGACTTTGTTCCAATAGGAAACAAACTCACTTTCAATTTTGTATTTGCTTCTGATGAATATCCTGAATTTGTAAATGATCTGTATAACGACAACTTTGGTTTCTTTTTAAGTGGCCCGGGAATAAGTGGTCCGTATACCGGAAATGCAAAAAACATTGCTTTGATTCCTACCAGCACATTGCCAGTATCAATAAATAACTTAAATAACGGAAAATCAAACGCTGGTCCATGTGAATACTGCCAATACTATATTGATAATACAAATGGCGCAACAATACAATATGACGGATTTACAAAAGTTATACAGGCAAGTTCAGATGTTGAATGCGGGCAAACTTATCATATAAAACTAGCAATTGCCAATGTAGATGATAATAATTATGACTCGGCAGTTTTTATAGAAGGCGCAAGTTTTAAATCTTCCGGTATTGATTTGGGTGAAGATTTAAAAATTTGTTCAGCCACAACTTATACTTTAAAAACGGGATTAGATCCTTCAGTTGTACATGAATGGAAATACAATGGAACAGTAATTCCATCTCAAACTGGTCCGGAAATAACCGTTAATCAATCTGGAACTTACGCTGTAAAAGCAACTCCTAGCGGAATTGGATGCCCTGTTTCTGATGATATAAAAATAGATTTTGCTACGATTGCTCAACCCTATCTTTATTGTGGCACAAAAACGTCCAATTCCATTACTTTTGATTGGTTGGCACTAGGATATGCAGAGTTTTCTGTTGCTTACCAAATAGGCAGTAATCCAAAAGTAGATGTTGGATTTTTAGGCAAAGTATATTCCTATACTGTTCAAAATGTACCAGCTGGTGAAACTGTTACCATTACGGTTACCCCTATTGGAACACCTGCAGAATGTTATGGTCCAAACTCCATTTCTTGTATTCTTGACACCTGTGTTATTACTCCCACCTTAACTCATAGTCAAGGAGCTGTCTCACAACAAGTTTGTCAAAATACAGCAATAGCGGACATTGTTTATATTATTGGCGGAGGAGCCACAAGTGCATCAATTACTTCTGGAAATCTACCAGCGGGCGTGACAACAAGTTTAGTTGGAAATACATTTACCATTAGTGGTATTCCAACTTCATCAGGAACGTTTAATTATACTATTTCTACTCAAGGTGGTTGTGGCACGAGTGCAACAGTAACAGGAACTATAATTGTCTATGCTAAAACTGATCCTTTATTTACAACTATTGCTCCAATATGTGAAGGTGAATTATTCACGCTCCCATTACAATCAAACAACGGAATAACTGGAACCTGGACACCTGCTTTAAACAATTTAACTACAACGGAATACACTTTTACTCCAAATTCTGGACAATGCGCCAATACAACAAAATTAACGGTAAGTGTAAAAACCAAAACAGTTCCAACATTTAATACCATTGCGCCAATTTGCGAAGGTGATATTATTGTTCTTCCATCACAATCTAATAATGGAATTTCGGGAACATGGTCACCCGCTATAAACAATCTAACGACAACTGAATATACTTTTATTCCAAATTCTGGCGAATGTGCCATTTCAGGAAAATTAACGGTTGAAGTAAATCAAAAAACAATTCCAACATTTAATCCAATTGCACCAATTTGTGAAGGTGATTCTTTTGGTCTCCAAGTACTATCGAATAACGGGATTGCAGGAACTTGGTCACCAGCTATAAACAACTCACAAACAACTGAATATACTTTTACACCGAATTCCGGAGAATGTGCCACAAGCATGAAAACAACCGTAGTTGTAAATAAAAAAATAGTTCCAACCTTTGCACCGATTGCTCCATTATGCTACGGAGAAACCATGTACCTGCCATCATCGTCAACTAACGGAATTACTGGAAGATTTTCATCTGTTTCATACAATACTACTTATGCAGAAGGCATTTTTACTCCAGATCCAGGCCAATGTGCAACAATAGGAAAAGTAGTTGTCGAAATATTTTCTAAAATTGAACCAAAAATTGAAAATGGCCAGATTTGTATTGAAGATATAACGAGTAAAGTTGTTCAATCCTATTTATTGAATACTCAGTTATCCAATTCATTATATACTTTTGAATGGTTTTTAGATGGAACAAAAATCGAAAATGAATACAATAGTACATTAGAAGCTAAAAAGGCGGGACATTATGCTGTGATTGCCATTGACAGGAACACAATATGCACTTCAAGCGCTTCTGAAGCTACTGTTACTAGTGTAAAAACCAACTCAGGCGAATTAACAATTATACAATCTGATACTTTTTCTGAAAACGCTAATGTAGCGGTTAACGTAACCAATGCTTTAGGTTTTTTTGAATATCAAATAGACAATTTAAATTTTCAATCTTCAAATGAATTTACAAATATTACTCCCGGTAAACACATTATTACTGCGAGAAGTAACACTGGTTGTATTACGCTGAGCAAAGAATTTACAATAATTGGATATCCAAAATTCTTCACCCCAAATGGAGATGGACATAATGATACTTGGAATATTACTTCTTATGAAGAAATTGAAAATGATAGAATTTTTATATTTGATCGTTATGGAAAACTTTTAAAACAGCTAAACTCTAAAACTTTAGGTTGGGACGGAACTTATAATGGGCATCAAATGCCGGCAACCGATTATTGGTTTAAAATACTTTTTACTGAAAATAAAATTGAAAAAGAATTTAAATCGCATTTTACTTTAAAAAGATAATCATATTACAAAAAAAAGAGTCTTAAATTTTCAGACTCTTTTTTTTGTAAACTATTAATATTTAATAAATTTTGTACTTGAAAACCCTTTATCAGATTTAATTTTTAGAAAATAATTTCCAGTTATCAATTTTGAAACATCAATACTCGAAACATTCAAAGCATTGGGAACTGCAATAATTAACTGCCCTAATACATCATAAATTTCAATTGATTTAATTTCTGTATTATTTTGCAAGGAAATATTTAATCGATCTTTTACAGGATTTGGATAAATATTAAAATAGTGAGAAAATTCAAAATCCGAAGTTCCAAGGGTTTTAAAAGTTGCAGTTGCTTTGTTCGTTAAAATCGGGAAATTATAATCAAAATAGATATTAGCTTCATTTGTAAAAGAATCTCCAACTTTTAATGTTGGTAACGTTTTGATTTTAAAAGCAATATATCCGTCATTATGAGCGTCATCAAAAGGAAGATTTATTTTTTCAAAGATGAATTCTACTTTATTTCCTTCTGAAATTTTAGTTGTATAAGAATGGCTTGAACTTGTTGGAACAAGTGTTGAAACATCAAATTTCGATAGATCAACAATATCTTTAACTACAATATTTTCAGCAGGATATGTACCTGTGTTTTCAAAACGAATCAAATAATGAACATATTCTCCAATTAATTCCGGTCTAATAACATCCCCTTCCAAACATGTTTTATCATTTGGGTCAAAAGAACCAACAACAATCTGGCGCATTGCAAAAGAGTTATCGACTGGTTTTTCATCGCCAGTTATTGGCGTAATTAAAGCATTAAAACTCAAACGATCATTATTATTAACTGGAGGAGTTTCCATTGGAGAATTTACATTGAGCGTAAATTCTATTTCTCTAGTTTCAAAAGGTTTTAAATGAACATAGTCCCAAACTAATTTGTTCAAAGATTGATTTGTAATTGCAGGCATAGAAGAAACAAAATCCAAAACAGCATCATTAAAATCTAATGTCACAGAACCTGACATAGTTTGAGTTCCTTTATTTTTATAGATAATTTTATACTTTGCGTCAAAACCTGGTCTTGCAGGAAGTATTTCTAAAATAGTAATTTCTAAATCTTTGTGAATTCCTTTTGGACTTATACAGAAATTTTGTTTAAATGAGTTATTTTCATTAGGAAAAGTAACTGATACCGACTCTGGGAAAGCTGTAAAATAATTAGGATTTTCTAAAACCGGAGTTATTGTGTGTGTTCCCTCTCCTACTTGAATTCTATAATTTCCAGAAGCATCTGAAATGATATTTCCCTTTATCGTTCCATTTGTAATATTAAAATTTAAATTAATATAATTAGAATCAGCATCATCACATCCATTATTATCAGCATCTAATTTTTGATTTCCTAAAATCGTATAAGAAGTTCCTCCAGGAGCAAATGTGCAATACGAATTTACAACGCAATTTGTATAACCTAAATATCCAAGCTGCAATTTTAAATTTTCAGTTTCATTTTCATCACAACATATATAAGCCAAATTAGGATTATCATCTAATATCATTCGCGAATTATCAGAAAATCCGTTTTTTAAAAAGATTGATCTTAAATCATTATTTCTTAGTTCAACAAAAGCACCATATTTTAAATTACTTAAATCAATTGTCGTTAATTTAGTATGATGACATTGTAGGTCTATCAAATTTTGTTGGGCTGATATATTCAATTGGCTTAATTCATTATTGTAACACCATAATCTTTCAAGTTTTTTTAAATTAGAAATATCAAGATTTTTAAGTTTATTACTTGAGCATCCTAAAGTTTTCAAACTCAAATTATTTGATAAATCTACAGAGGAAATTAAATTTGAATCAAAAGAAAAATCTACTAAATTAGTCAATAATGAAGAATCAATATTTGTCAGCTTATTAAATGCACAAGACAAATACATCAAATTCTTAAAGCCTTTAAGTTCAATTTTATTTATCTGATTATAATTGCAATTCAAACTTTGCAACTCAGACAAATAACTTAAATCAAGATTCGTTAATAAATTAGTATTACAATCTAAATCCTTTAATTTTTTTAATCCAGTTAAATCTAAATTTGTGATTTTATTTGATCGACAATATAATACTGTAAGATTTGTAAAGTTGTTAATTCCTGATAAATCCGTAATAATCTGTTCATCAAAATAAGGCTGATCAATATTTAATTGAGATACATTTGATGCTTCATTAAGGTCAATTTCGCCATCATTATTATAATCAATCTTTAATTTATTTCCGCCACTATCCTTAGCAATTTCATTAGTATAACTAGATTTTAATAATCGAGCCTTAAAATTAGGATCAGAAAAATTAATAATTTGGGATTTTACTGAAGAAAAAATGCATAAAGCCACCAACAGCAAGTAGTTTTTGGTCATAGGTTAAATTAATTTTTGGTTTTTAAATATATAAAATCAAAGAATCAAAACCTAAACATATAAAGCCTTAATAAATTCAGCAAAGCTTTTAAAAGTTTATAACTTTATGAATTTAACACTCGAATTTCCCTTATCTGATTTTATTTTTAAGAAATAGCTTCCAGACTGGAGCCTAGAAACATCAATATTTGAAACATTTTCAGCATGAGGAACCGCAATAATTAATTGTCCCAGCATATCATAAACATACATGGCTTGTTTTTCGATAGTATTTTTAGAATTAATATTTACTACATCTTTAACTGGATTTGGATAAATATTAAAATATCGAGAAAACTCAAAATCTTTTGTTCCAAGCGCTTTAAATGTTGACTTTGCTTTATTAGTCAAGATTGGAAAATTATAGTCAAAATAAATATTAGCTTCATTTTCAAAAGTGTCTCCAGTTTTTAAAGTTGGTAATGTTTTGATTTTAAAAGCGATGTATCCATTTCGATTGACATTATTAAAAGGAAGAATTATATTTTCGAAGATAAATTCGACTTTATTTCCATCAGAGATTTTTGTCGTATACGAATGACTCGCGCTAGTTGGTACTAAAGACGAAATATCAAATTTTGAAAGATCAATCATATCTTTAACTACAATATTTTGAGCCATATAAGTTCCCGTGTTTTCAAAACGAATCATATAGTGAACATATTCACCAATTAGACTTGGAGTAATAACATTTCCTTCAAGACAAGTTTTATCGTTTGGATCATACGAACCAACTACTATCTCATTATATACAAAAGTATTATCTATAGGCAGCTCATCTGTTTCAGAAGAAGTTATTGAAGCGGTGTAATGAAGAATATCCCCGTTATTAATCGCAGGAGTTTCAATTGGAGAATTTATCTTTATATTTAAAACAATTTCTCTAGATTCAAATGGTTTTAAATTAGTGAAGTTCCATGAAATTTTATTTGATGTTACATTAGAAACTGAAGGACTAGAACTTGTTAAATCAAGAACAGAATCATCAAATACCAAATTTACTGTTCCGGACTGAACTTTATTTCCTTTGTTTTTATATATAATTTTATATTTTGCTGTAAAACCTGGTCTTGATGGCCATATAGGCAATATTGTTACTTCCAAATCATTATGAATTCCTAAAGCCTTAACACAAAAATCCTGCACAACTGGACTTAAAACTGTTGGAAAATCTGCTTGAATTTCAGCTGGTGAAATAGAAAAATAACTCGGATTTTCAAAAACTGGTGTAATTTTATAATTTCCTGCTGGAACTTTCACATCATATTTTCCCATTTCATTGCTTATAATATTTCCTGATTTCGTTCCATCGTCAATTTTAAACTTTAGAAAAGAAGCTGGGATATCTAAAGCATCACATCCATTATTATTCAAATCATTACGATTTGTTCCTTGAATTGAGTAACTTACTCCTCCTGGTTTAAAAGAACAATAGGAATTAACGTTATAATCCGTATATCCCTCTTGCCTAAGAATATTTTCAATGCTACTTATCTGCTCATCATCAACACAGATATATTCTAACTTAGAATTATTTGAAAAGTCTAAATCTATTTCAATACTACCGTTTTTCAAGAAAACATTTTGCAAGAATGGGTTATCATTACAATAAAAATTTTGTAAACCTTTACATTCTGTTGCATCAATTTCTGTTAACAAATTTCCAAAACAATTTAAAAAAGTCAGATTCGGCACATCCGACAGTCCTAAACTGCTAATTTCATTATTATAGCAATCTAAATATTGAAGCTTTTCAAGTCCTTTCAAATCTAACTTTTTTATATTATTAGATCCGCACATTAATTCGAGAAGACCAGACAAATTACTTAAATCGACGTTTGTTAAAAAATTATGACTATAACCCAATTGCCATAATTTATCAGTGACTGGTAATTTTAAACTAGTTAGTTTATTATTGTCACAATGCAGTGTTTTCATATGAATGGAGTTACTTAAATCTAAAGTGATCAATTCATTATAACCACAAAATAAATTTTCAAGTTTTGAAAAACTGCTTAAATCTAAATTTGATATTTTATTCTTATAAACTCCTAAATTTATTAAATCAGGGCATTGAATAAGATCAAGTGAAGCAATGATATTTTCACCACATTGCAGATTTTGCAAACCTGATAATCCATTCAAATTTAGCTCTGTTAATTTGTTAGTCCAACAACTAATAGTTTGAAGTTTTGACAATTGTTGAACATTTAAATTTGTCATATTGTTTCTATCACAGGATATTATTTTAAGGTTTGACAAACTTCTTAAATCCAATGTTGTTATCTTATTGTCAGAACATTCCAAAAACAATAAATTTCTAAAGTTTTGAATTCCTTCCAAGGATAATATATTACTATTTCGAATATCTAATGATGAAATTAATAATGCTTCTGACTCTTGAATCTCACCATCACCGTTTATATCAATTTTTCTTGCAGTACCATCATCATTCATAGATATTGAATTATCTACGTCGGCTCCTAGCAATTTTGCCTTAAAATTAGCATCAGGAATATCAATTATTTGAGAATTTACAGAGGCAAATATACATAAAGCTAGCAATAGCAAGTAGTTCTTGATCATAGGTTTAGTTTAGTTTGGTTTTGGTTTTTAAATATATAAAATCAAAAAATCAAAACCTAAAATTTCATAAAAAAAGCCTTACTAATTAAAGTAAGGCTTTTTGATGCTTTTATATTGAAAAATAACTTTAGAAAGCTACATTCCATCTAGGTAATTTAGCATTTTGATCTAAGAAATTTTGCAAAACCTGTCCTTCAACAGCAGTTGGAATTGCTTTAGCATCAGCATTGAAAGTTTCGTACCAAACTACTTCTAATTCAGAAATGTTTTCCAATTTCATTTGTGCTGGCCAAGAATATTTTCTTCCTGTTTTTGCAAATTGGTGTCCGTTTACAATTTTATCATATAAACCACCATTTTTGCTTTTTAATGTTCCATCATTCTGAACAGTTCCTGTAGAACCAACCATAATCAATTCTTTCTCTGCTCCTTCAACAGCATATACTACAAAAATTCCAGCACTTCCCTCTGGAGCGTTGCAAACTTCTTCTAAACTGTCTTCAATCGTAAAAGCAAAACTATTGGTTGCTTTAAACTTTTCTAATTCTTTGTACATATTTCTTTTTTAAGCCTCTAAGATACTGAGGTTCTACGATGCTAAGTTTTTTCTATTTATACCTCAGTATTTTAAAATGTAAAAAAGTCTCAACAAAATATTGAGACTTTTTTTTGGAATTTTTTATTTTGAAACTTGAAGATTATCCAAGTACTTCTTTAACTTTTTTACCAATTTCAGCTGGTGAATCAACAACGTGAATTCCGTTATCTCTCATGATTTGTTTTTTAGCAGCAGCTGTATCGTCAGAACCTCCAACAATAGCACCAGCGTGACCCATTGTTCTACCAGCAGGAGCAGTTTCTCCAGCGATAAAACCAATAACTGGTTTACGGTTACCATCAGCTTTTACCCATTTAGCAGCATCAGCTTCTAATTGACCTCCAATTTCACCAATCATAATGATTACTTCAGTCTCTGGATCGTTCATTAATAATTCAACAGCTTCTTTAGTTGTAGTTCCAATGATTGGATCTCCACCAATTCCGATAGCTGTAGTGATTCCTAAACCTTGTTTTACAACTTGGTCAGCAGCCTCATAAGTTAAAGTTCCTGATTTAGAAACGATACCAACTGTTCCTTTTTTGAAAACGAAACCTGGCATAATACCAACTTTAGCTTCACCTGGAGTAATAACTCCCGGGCAGTTTGGTCCAATTAATCTAGAGCTTCTTTCTTTAACATAATTATTTGCTTTAATCATGTCTGCAACAGGAATTCCTTCTGTAATAGCAATAATTACTTTAATTCCGGCATCAGCAGCTTCCATAATTGCATCAGCAGCAAAAGCTGGCGGTACAAAAATAATAGATGTATCAGCTCCAGCTTGATCTACAGCATCTTTTACTGTATTAAAAACTGGACGATCTAAATGGCTAGTTCCTCCTTTTCCTGGAGTAACACCACCAACAACATTAGTACCGTACTCAATCATTTGAGAAGCGTGGAAAGTTCCTTCGCTCCCTGTAAATCCTTGAACAATTATTTTGGAATCTTTATTAACTAAAACACTCATGATATATATTTTATGTAGTTTTTAAAATTGTGATGCAAAAGTAAGGTTTTGTAATGTATTTTACCTTTTTATTATCAAAAAAAATTAAGAAAATTGACTCATTTGATAACCGCGATAAAGCTTATCGTCTTTTATTTGCCAAATTGCCGTAAAATGCGCTAACAACATTTCTTCTCTTGGGTTTTCAATCGTTTTTACAAAATGAGAATAACGTACTGATACTAAATCATCTTCTTCAATGATATGACTCATCCTCACTTTTGAACGAACATAAGCACGACCTAATTCATTTGCCATATCCAACATCGAATCATAATCCATTTCGATTAATCCTTTAGTGCTGTGCCATTCTAACTTTACTTCAGGATGCAAGTAGATTTTCATAATTTCACTATCAATTAAGGCATCCGACTTATAAAATCTTTGAACAAATTCTTTTATAGACATATTACTTCAATTTATTTAGAATTTCAGGAATCTTTTTGATATTAGCCAATTGTTTTAACTTTTCTCTTGATTCTTCGATTGGGGTTCCAAAATAAGATTTTCCACCTTCAACCGATTTAGTAACACCTGTTTGTCCCATAATAACAGCTTTCGCTCCTATTGTGATACCGCTAGTTGTTCCTACCTGACCCCAGATAGTAACTTCATCCTCAATTACCACGCATCCGGCAATACCGGTTTGTGAAGCAATTAAACATTTTTTACCAATTACAGAGTCATGTCCAACATGAACTTGATTATCAATTTTTGTTCCTTCTCCGATTGTGGTATCACCCGTTACTCCTTTATCAATAGTACAAAGTGCTCCGATACCAACATTGTCTTCAACAACAACTCTTCCACCAGAAATTAATTGATCAAAACCTTCTGGACGCTTTTTGTAATAAAATGCATCAGCTCCCAAAATAGTTCCAGCATGAATAATGACATTGTCGCCAATTACAGTATGATCATAAATTGAAACATTGGAATGAATTAGACAGTTTTTGCCAATTTTTACGTGATTTCCAATAAAACTATTTGGCTGAATTAAAGTCCCTTCTCCAATTTCTGCTGATGAGGCAATAGCTACATTTGCAAATTGAAAAGGTTTGAAATGTTTAGTCAAAGTATTGAAATCTCTGAAAGGATCGTCAGAAATCAAAAGTGCTTTTCCTTCTGGACAATCTACTTTTTTGTTAATCAAAACAATAGTTGCTGCAGATTGCAAAGCTTTATCATAATATTTTGGATGGTCAACAAAAACAATATCTCCGGGCTCCACAACATGAATTTCGTTCATGCCCAAAACCTGAAAGTTTTTATCGCCTATAAATTCGCAATTAAGCAAATTTGCAATTTCTTCTAAAGAATAAACCTTTGGAAATTTCATATGTTATAATTAGAAAATTTGTCAATTAGAAAATATGTCAATTAGAAATGAGTCAGTTAGATTATGAATGTTCAAAATTATATCGATTCACTAATAATCTAATTGACTCATTGACAAATTATCTTAATTAAAAACTACTCTTTTACACGCTCCATGTAAGAACCTGAAGCTGTATCAATTTTAATTTTATCACCTTCGTTAATGAATAAAGGTACATTTACAGATGCTCCAGTTTCTACCGTAGCAGATTTTGTAGCATTTGTTGCTGTATTTCCTTTTACTCCTGGCTCAGCATAAGTAACTTCAAGAATTACAGATGCAGGCATATCAACTGATAAAGGTAAATCAGTTTCTGTATTAATCTGAACCATTACATTTGTTCCTTCTTTCAACAAATCTGGAGCATCTAAGATGTTTTTGTTTAAAGAAATTTGCTCAAATGTTTCAGCATTCATAAAGTGAAAATCATCTCCTTCTGGATATAAATATTGGAATGTATGTGTCTCAACACGAATAACGTCAATTTTATGACCTGCAGAAAATGTATTATCCAATACTTTACCTGAAGTTAAACTTTTTAATTTAGTTCTTACGAAAGCTGGACCTTTTCCAGGTTTTACGTGAAGAAATTCAATAATTTTATAGATGTCGTGATTAAATTTAATACATAATCCGTTTCTAATATCTGATGTAGATGCCATTGTAATTTGTTTTATTTTATTTTTTGTTGAACGTTAATCGCTTAATTGTTTTTCCGATTGAACGATTCAACAAATAAACAATTAAACTTTATTTTTAATAGTTTCCTGAATAACCTTTCATAATTCCTCGTGATGAATTTCTGATAAAATCTAAAATTTCATCTCTCTCAGGAGTCGCTTCCATTTCAGCCTCAATAATGCTTAAAGCTTGTGTAGTATTGTAATTTTTTTGGTATAAAATTCTGTAGATTTCCTGAATTTCTCTGATTTTTTCAGTGCTAAAACCTCTTCTTCTTAAACCAACTGAATTAATTCCAACATATGATAATGGCTCTTTCGCTGCTTTTGTGTATGGCGGAACGTCTTTTCTAACTAATGATCCACCAGAAATCATCGCGTGATCTCCAATGTGAATAAATTGATGAATAGCCGCTAAACCTCCAATAACAGCATGATTTCCAACAACAACGTGTCCTGCCAAAGCAACACCATTTACAATAATTGCATTGTTTCCAATTTCACAGTCGTGCGCAATGTGAGCATAAGCCATTACTAGACAATTGTTTCCAAGAATAGTTTGTCCTGAAGCTACTGTACCTCTATTGATTGTAACACATTCTCTAATTGTACAGTTATCTCCAATTATAGCAAGAGAATCTTCTCCGCCGAATTTTAAATCTTGTGGCACCGCAGAAATTACCGCTCCTGGAAAAATATTACAATTTTTACCGATACGCGCACCTTCCATGATGGTCACGTTTGAACCAATCCAAGTACCATCACCAATAACAACATTATTGTGAATTGTTGTAAAAGGCTCAATTACAACGTTTTTAGCGATTTTAGCGCCAGGATGAACATATGCTAATGGTTGATTCATATGTATGTTTTATATTTTAAATTAAAATAGTCTAATTTGAGGGCAACAAACCTAAACAATAAATTTGATTAATTATTGTTTTCTTGCAATTTGTGCCATTAATTCTGCCTCAGTTACTAATTTACCATTTGCGTATGCATTTGCCTGCATATGACAAATTCCTCTTCTGATTGGAGAAATCAATTCGCATTTGAAAATTAAGGTATCACCTGGCAATACTTTGTGTTTGAATTTAACATTGTCAATTTTCATGAAATATGTCAAATAATTTTCAGGATCCGGAACAGTGCTTAAAACCAAAATCCCTCCTGTTTGTGCCATAGCTTCAACAATTAAAACTCCTGGCATAACTGGCGCTTCAGGGAAATGCCCTACGAAGAAATTCTCGTTCATAGTAACATTTTTCAAACCAACCACATGACGATCAGACATTTCAATAATTCTGTCAATCAACAAAAATGGAGGTCTGTGTGGAAGCATTGCCATGATTTTATGAATATCCATCAATGGCTCTTGGTTTAAATCATAAACCGGAACATGATTTCTCTGTTCTATTTTAATGATTTTAGCCAATTTTTTAGCAAACTGAGTATTTACAAAATGCCCTGGTTTGTTTGCAATAATTTTCCCTTGAATACGAACTCCGATAAGAGATAAATCTCCAATAACGTCAAGCAATTTGTGTCTTGCAGCTTCGTTTGGATAATGTAAAGTCAGATTGTCTAATACTCCGTTTGGCTTTACAGAAATTTCATCTTTACCAAACGCTTTCTTTAAGTTTTCCATAGTAGATTCAGAAATTTCTTTATCTACATAAACAATTGCATTATTTAAATCACCTCCTTTAATTAAACCATGCTCTAATAAAGACTCTAACTCATGCAAAAAGCTAAAAGTTCTAGAACTTGCAATTTCTGTTTTAAAATCGGCAATACTTTTAAGTGTTGCATTTTGCGTACCTAAAACTTTTGTACCAAAATCAACCATTGTTGTTACTTGATAATCGTCGCTTGGCATTACAAGAATTTCGCTTCCCGTTGCTTCGTCAGTAAATGAAATTACTTCTTTTACTACATAAACGTTACGTTGCGCATCTTGCTCTTCGATACCTGCTTTTTCTATAGCTTCGACAAAATATTTTGATGAACCATCCATAATAGGAAGTTCAGATGCATCTAATTCAATAATAATATTATCCAAATCGCATCCAACTACTGCTGCTAAAACATGCTCTGGAGTTTGTATTTTTACACCTAATTTTTCTAAATTAGTACCCCTTTGTGTATTAACAACATAATTAGCATCAGCCTCAATGATTGGCTGACCTTGCAAATCTACTCTAACAAAAGTGAAACCATTATTAATAGGAGCTGGTTTGAAAGTCATTGTAACTTCTTTTCCAGTGTGTAATCCTACGCCTGTTAGTGAAATTTCATTTTTGATGGTCTTCTGTTTAACCATTATTTCCATTTTTTGGGTTTATTATTTGTTTTTTTATTTCTTCAACTTCAGCCACAATTTTAGGAAGATTTTTAAAATGGACGTACGATTTATTAAAATCAGTATATCCAAGCGATGGAGTTCCTTGTAAAACTTCATCATCTTTAATGTTTCTGGCAACTCCTGACTGTGCCTGAAGCCTAACATTATTACCTATAATTAAATGGCCTGCGATACCTACCTGACCTCCAATCATACAGTTCTCTCCAATTTTAGTAGAACCTGCAACACCACTTTGAGCAGCTATAACAGTATTTTTCCCAATTTCTACATTGTGAGCAATCTGAATCTGATTGTCTAATTTCACTCCTTTTCTAATAATTGTAGAACCAAGTGTTGCTCTGTCAATTGTAGTATTTGCACCAACATCAACATTATCTTCAAGGATAACATTTCCAATTTGTGGTACTTTACTATATTCCCCGTTTTCATTTGGAGCGAAACCAAAACCATCGGCACCAATTATGACACCAGAGTGAATCGTGCAATTATTTCCAATTACGCTTTCAGAATAAATTTTTGCTCCCGCAAAAACATATACATTATCGCCAATTACGACATTGTCGCCAATAAAGCTGTTCGGATAAATTTTCACATTATTTCCTAAAACTACATTTTGTCCAATATAACTAAAGCTTCCTAAATATAGATTTTCTCCATATTTTGTTCCTTCAGACATAAAAGACTGCGCTTCAATTCCGGTTTTATTCAATTTTACCTGATTGTAAAAATGTAAAAGCTTAGAAAATGCTGCATAAGCATCTTCTACTTTTATTAAAGTAGTAGTGATATCTTGTTCTGGTACAAAGCTGTCGTTAACAATTGTTACTGTCGCTTTTGTGCTATATATGTAGTTAACATACTTTGGATTAGCCAAAAAAGTAAGCGATCCTTCTTCGCCTTCTTCGATTTTAGATAGCCGAGAAACTTCTGCATTGGGATTCCCAACAACTTCTCCTTCTAAAATTCCTGCTATTTGTTCTGCTGTAAATTTCATCGCGACAAAAATATAAAAAATAGATTTTAAATGTTAATTTTAGATAAGTTGTTTTGGGAAACAGATATAATATTTTGTTACCAATTTAGATAACGATTTCAAATTCAGCTGGTCAGATGCTTCCACAACATCTTCAATTGTTTTATCTTTTTTCAAAATTCGTATCGGTTCAGCAGCTTTACTATAGGCTTGGTTTTTAATTTTTCCTCTAAAAATAAAATAACCGGCTTCTAATAATGAAATATGATGATCTTGTGCAAACTCTTCTTTCATTGCCTGAGATTCTTCAATCGAAATCTTCTCTGCGCTCATTTTTATTTTTAGCAAATCTCTGTTAATGATCATTTTACTTAAAGTCGAAAGTATAAAATCATCTTGTCTTTGCCAGGCTTTTAGAGCACTGATTATATCAAAATCATCTAATTGAGAAAACAAATCCAGTTTTTCGGCATCAAAATCTTCAAGTGTGATTTTGTTTTGCATGAAAAACAAAAGTGGTTCGCTACAAGGAAGATTAATTCCTTTTAATGTCAGTTCTTTTGCTCTTTTCAATACTTTCATTAAAATCAATTCGGCAACCAAGCTTGTTTTGTGCAAATACGCCTGCCAATACATCAATCGTCTTGAAAGCAGAAATTTCTCTACAGAATAAATTCCTTTTTCTTCTATAACTAAAACGTCATTTTCAACATTCATCATCTGAATCAAACGCTCAGAATTCACATTTCCTTCTGCAACTCCAGTATAAAAACTGTCACGTTTTAGATAATCCATTCGATCCATATCCAATTGGCTTGAAATCAATTGCAACATAAATTTTCTGTGATATTCTCCTTTAAAAACCTGAATAGCCAAACTTAATTTTCCGCCAAATTCTTCATTCAACTGATTCATAAACAATAAAGAAATCGCCTCGTGATGTACATCTTCAACAATACTTTTTTCCATTGCATGAGAAAACGGCCCGTGTCCTATATCATGAAGTAAAATCGCTATCAACAATGCATTTTCTTCTTCTTCAGAAATTGCAACATCTTTAAAACGAAGTGTGTCTATCGCTTTTTTCATCAGATGCATACATCCTAATGCATGATGAAAACGTGTATGATTGGCTCCCGGATAAACCAAATACGAAAGTCCCATTTGTGAAATACGGCGTAAACGCTGAAAATATGGATGCTGGATTAGGTCGTAAATAAGTTCATTCGGGATTGTAATAAACCCGTAAATGGGATCATTGAATATTTTTAACTTATTGATATGAGTCACTATTTGGTTATTTTTTAGGTCAACAAATATAAGTAAATAACTATAGTTTTTCATTTAAAAGTTAACATTAAATTTAGCTGATTTTGAGGCAAATACTTAAAAATCAAAAAGATTTTATATCAAAATTAGGTTTCATTTATCTGAAATTTATACTATTTTTAATACTTTTTAAGTTCTATACTTCTAAATTGCATTAAAATTAAATTTGTTTATGGATAAGATAAAAATACTTTGGGTCGATGATGAAATTGATCTTTTAAAGCCTCATATATTATTTCTGGAGAAAAAAAACTACTCGGTAACAACTTGCAACAATGGTCTTGATGCAGTTGCTTTATTCGAAGAAGATAATTTTGACATTGTTTTTTTAGATGAAAATATGCCCGGAATGAGTGGATTGGAAACGCTTTCTGAAATGAAAGAAAAAAAATCGGCCATCCCTATGATCATGATCACTAAAAGTGAGGAAGAATATATAATGGAAGAAGCAATTGGTTCTAAAATTGCTGATTACCTTATAAAACCGGTAAATCCGAATCAGATTTTATTGAGTTTGAAGAAAAATCTGGATGACTCGAGATTGATTACTGAAAAAACGACTTTAGATTATCAGAAGGAATTCAGAAAAATTTCGATGGAATTAGCAATGGTTAATTCTTATGAAGACTGGGTTGAACTGTATAAAAAACTGCTTTTTTGGGAATTGAAACTTGAGGATATCAATGATACTGCGATGATTGAAATTTTGGAATCTCAAAAAGTGGAAGCCAATTCTCAATTCGGAAAATATATCGAAAGAAACTATGAAGATTGGTTTGCTCCAAAAGCAGATAAACCTATTCAATCACACAATTTATTTAAAGAGTTGGTTGTTCCTGAACTTAAAAAGAAGGACAAACCAATTTTATTTGTAGTGATCGATAATTTAAGATACGATCAATGGAAATCATTTGAAAC
Organism: Flavobacterium sp. ASV13; assembly: GCF_000745775.1. Classification (GTDB taxonomy): domain Bacteria; phylum Bacteroidota; class Bacteroidia; order Flavobacteriales; family Flavobacteriaceae; genus Flavobacterium. The sequence goes on from NZ_JQJY01000001.1 coordinate 269,886, forward strand.
TGTTATTTCTAACTATTACAAATTAGAAAAAGAAGTTCCTTACTTCTCTATTTTACCAACTGCAACACAATATGCCCGAAATGCTATTTTCTCTGGTTTACTGCCAATTGAAATGGAAAAACAGTTTCCGCAATATTGGAAAAATGATGTCGAAGATGGTGGAAAAAACCTTTATGAAGCTGAATTTCTTTCAGCTCAATTAAAACGTTTGGGCTTAAATATTAAGGAAGATTATTTTAAAATCACCAATTATGCCGGCGGTAAAAAACTCGCAGAAAATTTTAAAGCTTTAAAAGGAAACGACTTAGTAACGGTAGTTTACAATTTTGTCGATATGCTTTCGCATGCTAAAACAGAGATGGAAGTTGTAAAAGAGTTAGCTTCTGATGATAAAGCATACCGCTCCTTAACATTAAGCTGGTTCAAAAACTCACCTTTATTAGAGATTATCCAGCAAGCACAACTTTTAGGTTTCAAATTAATTCTGACAACAGATCACGGAACAATAAATGTAAAAAATCCGTCAAAAGTTGTGGGAGATAAAAATACAAGCCTAAATTTGCGATACAAAACTGGACGTAGTTTGACTTACGAACAAAAAGATGTTTATGTTGTTAAAGAGCCTAAAACAATTGGCTTACCAGCAATAAACATGAGTAGTTCGTTTATTTTTGCCAAAAATGATTTCTTTTTGGCCTATGTAAACAACTACAATCATTATGTGAGTTATTACAAAAACACGTATCAGCATGGCGGAATTTCGTTAGAAGAAATGATTATTCCGTTTTTGGTGTTTAACCCTAAATAAAGTTTTCAGTCTTTCCCGATAAATATCAGGAAAGACTGAAATTAAAATAAACAGAAATAGAAATGAATATCGTTTTTTCATTAGACCAAATTCAAGAAGTTGCAGAGCAGATTATTGTTTCAAATCCTAAAAAAATTATCCTTTTTAATGGAGAAATGGGAGTTGGAAAAACAACTTTAATCAAACAATTATGCAAAACTTTAGGTGTTGAAGATGCAACCAGCAGCCCAACTTTTTCTTTGGTGAATGAATACCAAACCAACAATAATCAAACGGTTTATCACTTTGATTTTTACCGATTAAACAAAGAAACCGAAGCACTCGATATGGGTGTTGACGATTATTTGTATTCCGGAAATTGGTGTTTTATTGAATGGTCTGAAAAAATTACCAATTTGCTTCCTGAAGAATATTCTACAATAAATATTGAATTATTGGCAGATGGAAAAAGAAATTTAGAATTAGCATAAAACTTTGCGAGAGAATTACTCACAAAGAAAAAACAACAAAAATGAATACCTCAAAAGATATAGAAATAATTCCCTTCTCTCAAGATTTAAAAGAACATATTAAAACCTTAAATATTGCCTGGCTTGAAAAGTATTTTAAAGTCGAAGAAAAAGATAAATTAACCCTTTCAAATCCACAAGAAGAAATTATTGACAAAGGCGGAATGATTTTTTATGCTCGCCATAATGGCAAAATTATTGGAACAGCGTCATTAATGAAAGTCAATGATTCAACCTATGAATTAAGCAAAATGGCGGTTTCAGATGAAGCTCAAGGACTGGGAATTGGAAATAAACTTCTCGAACATTGCATAAATGTTGCTAAAGAAAACAACATCGCAACATTGTTTTTATACTCCAACACGATTTTACTTCCTGCAATTCACTTATACAGAAAATTCGGTTTTGTTGAAATTCCTTTAGAATCGGGCATTTACGAGCGAGCCGACATAAAAATGGAGAAAAAAATATCTTAACATTGTCCTTACAGTATTAGCAGAATTTTTGCACTAATTTTAAATCTTTTTACGTAATTTGTACCTTTAATTTTTTGCACACCCATGTCAATCACGTTAACTCCATTTACAAAACAACAATTGCTGCCACAGGAAGAAAAGCTTGAGGTTGGTCGTTTTAAAAGAGAACTTTTTATAGGAATTCCTAAAGAAACAAGTTATCAGGAACGTCGTATCTGCCTTACCCCTGATGCTGTGAACTCATTAACTTATGAAGGTCACAGAGTTATGATTGAATCTGGAGCGGGTGAAAGTTCAAGTTATACAGACAAAGAATATGCAGATGCAGGTGCAGAAATCACAAAAGACACAAAAAGAGTTTTTGGTTGTCCGTTTTTATTAAAAGTAGAACCGCCAACTTTAGCTGAAATCGAAATGATTAATCCTGAAACAGTTATTATTTCGGCGATTCAGCTCAAAACAAAAAAGAAAACTTATTTTGAAGCTTTAGCACAAAAGAAAATCACAGCACTTGCTTTTGAATATATTAAAGATGAAGACGGATCTTACCCGGCTGTAAAATCTTTGAGCGAAATTGCAGGAACTGCATCAATCCTTATTGCTGCCGAATTAATGATTACAGATGAATTCGGAAAGGGCCTTTTGTTTGGAAATATTACCGGTGTCCCTCCTACTGAAGTTGTAATTCTAGGAGCCGGAACTGTTGGTGAATTTGCTGCAAAAACCGCAATTGGACTAGGAGCAAACGTAAAAGTTTTTGATAATTCGATTACTAAACTGCGCCGTTTGCAAAATAATTTAAGTCAAAGAATTTTCACTTCAACTATTCAGCAAAAAGCTTTATTGAAAGCTTTAAGACGTTGTGACGTCGCAATTGGCGCCATGCGCGGTAAAGAACGCTGCCCCATTGTAGTTACTGAGACCATGGTAGAACACATGAAAAAAGGCGCCGTGATTGTTGACGTCAGCATAGACACAGGCGGCTGTTTTGAAAGTTCTGAAGTGACAACTCATGAAAAACCAACTTTCATTAAAAATAATGTCTTGCATTATTGTGTACCAAACATTCCTTCAAGATATTCAAAAACTGCCTCATTATCAATTAGTAACATCCTAACACCTTATCTACATCAGATAGCCGAAGATGGTGGTATTGAAAGCGCAATTCGATGCAACAAAGGGCTTAAAAACGGAATTTATCTTTACCATGGAATTTTAACAAATAAAGCAATTGGCGACTGGTTTGATTTGCCGGACAACGATATTAATTTACTTGTATTTTAAAGGAACTTTAATGTACCTTTGCAAAAATTTTATTTCATGAAGTTCGTACACCGTTTTGCATATTATTTGATTGGTTTAGTGATGGGATGCTTTTTTGTAGCTCTTGTTTTTAGTGGTAAAGACACTCGTTGCAACTATTTTCCAAATGCCCGAGTTTTAAATAATCTAAGAACAAAACCTTTTCAATATTCAGCTAAAGCAATTCAGACTTTAAACGAAAAATGGGTCGATACTGCCGATATTAAAAGTACTTTAACTTACGGAGATGTTGATTTTGACCAAAGCAATGTTCCGTTTAAAAAAGGGAAATTATACATCATTGAGGGCAAAACAGCTAAAAATCAAGAGATTATTTTAAAAGTAGTGAATTTTGAAAACAAAGCTGTTTTAGAAGAAATCATCAAAAAAGAAACTGAAAAATAGTTTTAAAAATTTTAAAACCATTCTATTTCTTTAATTCCTTTTGACTTTAAAAAAGCATTTGTTTGACTGAAGTGCTTGTTTCCAAACCATTTTCCTTGATTTGCACTCATTGGTGATGGATGTCCGGATTCTAAAATATGATGTCTTGAACGATCTATTTTCAAACCTTTTTTCTGAGCGAAGCTGCCCCATAAAAGGAAAACAACATTTTCTTTTTGATCAGAAATAGCCTGAATAACAGCATCTGTAAATAGATTCCATTTTAAATGTTTATGACTATTTGGACTATCTTTTCGAACGGTTAAAGAAGCATTTAAAAGCAAAACTCCTTGCTGCGCCCATTTTTCAAGATTTCCAGATGTTGGCATAAAAATCGAATCAAAATCAGTATTTATTTCTCTGAAAATATTGCGAAGTGAAGGCGGAATTTTAACAGTATCATTTACAGAAAAGCTTAAACCATTCGCTTCTCCTTCACCATGGTAAGGATCCTGGCCAATAATTACAACTTTTAAGTCTGAAAAATTGCAATTATTGAACGCTGCAAAAATCAATTCGGCTGGCGGATAGCAGGTATGTGTTTTATATTCAACATCCAGCGCATCCATTAATTCTTTAAAATAGGGTTTCTGGATTTCGTCTTTTAAAACATTCTGCCAATCTTGAGCTAAATTAATTTTCATTTTAAAAATTTTATTACAAATTACGCAAAGTTTTATCCAAACTGCCAAATTATTAGTGCTATTTAGTTTTAAAACTTTGTAACTTTGAAATCTTTACAACTTACGATATATAATGGTATCTATTACAGAAAAAACATTACAAGATTTACAATTTCCAACCGTGCTTGAAACCATTTCAGATGGCTGTAACACTGATATAGGGAAAGAAAAGGCTTTACAAATAAAACCATTCAGAGATAAAGAAGAATTGATGCAATCTTTGATGCAAACATCAGAGTATGTTTCTTCTTTTCAAAATAATAACGCAATTCCGAATCACGGTTTTGACGCTATCACGCATGAAATTAAATTTTTAGCAATTGAAGACAGTTTTCTTGAAGTAGGAAGTTTTAGAAAAATCGCCAATCTTTCTGCAACAACAAATGTCTTGTTGAATTTCTTAAAAAAATTCGATGATTATTATCCGAATTTAAATGCAAGAGCTTCACGTGTCGAATTGACTAAAGAAATTATCACAGCAATTGACTCAATTGTAGATAAATACGGAGAGATAAAAGACAATGCTTCTCCTGCTCTTTCTGGAATTCGACAAAATATGAACTTGGTTCGCGGAAAAGTAAACCAAAGTTTTGGTGTGGCTTTAACGCAGTACAACGGTTTAGGATATTTGGACGATATTAAAGAAAGTTTTGTTCAAAATCGCAGGGTTTTAGCAGTTTTAGCGATGTATCGCCGTAAAGTAAAAGGTTCAATTTTAGGTAGTTCTAAAACTGGAAGTATTGCTTACATCGAACCAGAAGCTACTTTAAAATATTCAAGAGAATTAGCCAATTTAGAATATGAGGAGAAAGAAGAAATCACAAGAATTCTAAAAAATTTATCCAATGTTATTCGTCCATATCTTCCTTTATTGATTGAATATCAGGATTTTTTAAGTGATATTGATGTCGTTGCCGGAAAAGCAAAATATGCAAATCGCATTAATGGAATCTTACCTGCAATTACTGAAGAAAGAAGATTGTTTTTTAGAGAAGCCTATCATCCTATTTTGTATTTGAACAACAAGCAAAAAAAGGACGTTACATATCCTCAAACTATTGAGCTTAAACAAGAAAACAGAATTATTGTAATTTCTGGGCCTAATGCCGGAGGAAAAACTATATCCTTAAAAACGGTTGGTTTATTGCAATTAATGTTGCAATCTGGAATTTTGATTCCGGTTCATGAGCGCAGTGAAACTTTCTTATTTGACAGAATCTTAACGGATATTGGAGACAATCAATCTATTGAAAATCATTTAAGTACTTATAGTTATCGGTTAAAAAATATGAATTATTTCTTGAAAAAATGTAACAAGAAAACGATGTTTTTGATTGATGAATTTGGTACTGGTTCTGATCCGGAACTTGGTGGAGCTTTGGCTGAAATTTTCTTAGAAGAATTTTATCATCGTGAAGCATTCGGAATTATTACAACGCATTATTCGAATTTGAAAATTCTGGCGAACGAATTACCATACGCAACAAATGCGAATATGATGTTCGACGAAAAATCTCTTGAACCTATGTACAAATTAGCTTTGGGTCAGGCAGGAAGTTCGTTCACGTTTGAAGTTGCTCAAAAAAATGGGATTCCGTTTGGCTTGATTAATCGTGCGAAAAAGAAAATCGAAGTTGGAAAAGTTCGTTTTGACAAGACTATTGCAACGCTGCAAAAAGAAAGATCAAAACTGGAAAAAACTTCTTTGAATTTAAAAGAAGAAGAAACTCGAGCGCGCGAGGAAAGCAAAAAGATGGAAAACATCAATACAAAAATCCAGCAAAAATTAGAAAGCTATCAGGAATTATATGACAGCAATCAAAAGATAATTTACATTGGGCAAAAAATTGATGATATTGCCGAAAAATATTTCAACAACAAAAATAAGAAGGAACTTATTGGTGAATTTTTGAAAATTGTCGAAATCGAAAATTCAAAACGTAAAAAAGCAACTCCAAAAGAAACCAAAGCAAAAGTTGAAAAACAAAAAGAAATTATTGCTGAAGTTCAAGTAAAAGTTGAAGAAATTCGAAAAGAGAAAAAAGAGAAAAAACTTAAACCTGTTATCGAAAAACCAAAACCAATTTTAAAAGTTGGTGATCGAGTAAGAATGCTGGACGGAAAATCTGTTGGAAGTATTGATTCTATCGAAAAAAATAAGGCAACTGTCAATTATGGTATTTTTACTTCGAAAGTAAGCCTTGATGAATTGGAATTAGTGGAAGCGGTTAAGAAGTAATCTTTTCTATAAATTTTATTTAAAAAAACATAAAAATTTGACCAGAATTAAAATAAGACGATTTAAGCAATTGTTTTAAAAATTACGATTCGAAATATAGATAAATTTTAAAAACGGATTTTAAACAATTTATTCAAGCTGTTTTTGATTTGTAAAATTTATCAAAATTAAAAAAAACAATAGATTTTACAAATAATCTTTCGTTGCTAAAATACAATTTTATAAATCTTCTACGTTAATATAAATACAAAACTTGATTTACAATAACAATGGAAAGTCTTCCAAAAAATAAAAAAATAGTTCTCTTTGATGGAGTTTGTAATCTTTGTGATTCTGCTGTTCAATTTATTATTAAACACGATAAAAAAGACATTTTTAGGTTTGTGGCATTGCAGTCAGAATTAGGAATTTCAATTTGCAAACATTTAGGAATTAGTTTTTCTAAAATGGACAGTATCATATTCTATGAACCTGGAACAGCCTATTTTTACAAATCTTCAGCGATTATTGAAATAGGTAAAAATTTTGGCGGACTTTGGAAATTGATTCCGATTTTTAGAATTGTACCAATTTTCATTAGTGACAGAATTTATGATTATGTTGCTAAAAACAGATACAATTGGTACGGCAAAAAAGAAAGCTGTATGATTCCAACTCCGGAATTAAAATCAAAGTTTCTTTAAAAATTCCAATTTCTTAAATTTCAAATTTCAACAAACAAAACGGGAAAAATTTGATAAATAAAAAATCCCAAATTCACAATAAATGAATTTGGGATTTTTTTATTTAAAATTTATTAGACTTTTATTATCTAATTAATTTTCTGTATTTCAAACGTTTTGGAGTTAAATCACCACCAAGACGTTTCTTTTTATTCTCTTCATAATCAGAGAAACTTCCTTCGAAAAAATAAACTTCAGAATCTCCTTCAAAAGCTAGAATGTGCGTACAAATTCTATCTAAAAACCATCTGTCGTGAGAAATAATTACGGCACAACCAGCAAAATTCTCCAAACCTTCTTCAAGAGCACGAAGTGTATTTACGTCAAGATCATTCGTAGGCTCATCCAGTAAAAGTACGTTTCCTTCTTCTTTCAAAGTCATTGCCAAGTGTAAACGGTTACGTTCTCCACCTGAAAGCATAGATACTTTTTTGTTTTGTTCACCACCACCAAAGTTGAAACGTGATAAATAAGCTCTAGAATTTACTTGCTTTCCACCCATCATAATTAATTCCTGACCGTCTGCAAAGTTTTCCCAAATCGATTTATTCGGATCGATATTAGAGTGAGACTGATCTACATAAGCAATTTTTACAGTTTCTCCAACTGAAAATTCTCCACTATCAGTAGCTTGTTCACCCATAATCATTTTGAAAATGGTAGATTTACCAGCACCGTTAGGTCCAATAATTCCAACAATTCCGGCTTGTGGCAAAGTAAAGTTCAAATTATCATATAATAATTTTTCACCAAATGCTTTTGCAACGTTTTTAGCTTCAATAACATTCGTACCTAAACGTGGACCATTTGGAATGTAGATTTCCAAGTTTTCGTCCAATTGTTTTTGGTCTTCATTTAATAATTTGTCATAGTTCTGTAAACGTGCTTTTTGCTTAGTCTGACGACCTTTAGCACCTTGACGAACCCATTCCAACTCACGCTCTAACGTTTTTCTACGTTTCGAAGCTACTTTTTCTTCCTGAGCCATACGGTTTGATTTTTGATCTAACCAAGAAGAATAGTTTCCTTTCCATGGAATACCTTCTCCTCTATCCAACTCAAGAATCCAACCAGCAACATTATCTAAGAAATATCTATCGTGCGTTACAGCAATTACAGTTCCTGAATATTGTGCTAAATGCTGCTCTAACCAAAGAACTGACTCAGCATCAAGGTGGTTGGTAGGCTCATCAAGAAGTAATACATCAGGCTGTTGCAATAACAAACGACATAAAGCTACACGACGGCGCTCACCTCCAGAAAGGTTTTTAATTGGCGTATCACCTTCTGGCGTGCGCAATGCATCCATTGCGATTTCTAATTTTGTATCGATTTCCCAAGCACCAAGCGCATCAATTTTATCTTGCAATGCCGCTTGACGGTCCATCAATTTATCCATTTTATCTGGATCTAAGTAGTTCTCTTCAAGACCAAATAAATCATTAATTTGGTTGTATTCTTCTAAAACTGCCATAGTTTCAGCAGCTCCTTCACGAACAATTTCAATTACAGTTTTAGAATCATCAAGAATTGGTTCTTGCTCTAAATATCCTACTGTATAACCAGGCTGAAAAACTACATCTCCCTGATAGTTTTTATCAACTCCTGCAATAATTTTTAAAAGAGAAGATTTTCCAGAACCATTAAGACCTAAAATACCAATTTTAGCTCCGTAAAAGAAACTTAGATAAATATTTTTAAGAACAGGCTTGTCTGCCCCCTGATAGGTTTTACTCAATTTTTGCATTGAGAAAATTACTTTCTTATCGTCTGACATTTGTTTTATTTTTATTTATATTGTTTTTATTATGATCTCTATTTCAATTAAAACAGATTAAACTCTGCCTTTCAAAGCATTGAATACCCAAGCATTAGCAAAAAAACCAACTCCAACGGCAGCAAATCCCCAGCCCGAAACATCACTGTATCTAAAAATTCCTAAACCTATAAGCAACAATCCCATAAGTACCATTATTAAAGTAGCCCATCCTAAAATGGTATTTTTATTCATTCCCATAATTGTGTAATTATTTTAATCTGATTATTTTTTAGAAAGGCAAATATCGTGAATTATTACGGCTTAATTAAATATTTTATACAGCATTTCTTTTAGCAAATCAGATTGTGGAAGCGCATTTGCACCAACACCTTTGCTCTTTACGTCAATATCACGCAATGCTCCAACTATCTGGCTCACTTTTCGCATCGGGTAATTCTTTACAGCCAGATCATATTCTTTTAGAAAGTAAGGATTTACACCAATTGCAGCAGCAACATTTTTCGGATTTTTATCTTTAAGTCCATGGTATTTTAAGAGTTGAACAAAAAATCCAAATACCAATCCTGTTGTCATTACTAATGGATATTCTTTTGGGTTGTGAGCAAAGTTTTCCGCGATTTTATACGCTTTCAACTGATTACGTTCTCCAATTGCTTTTCGCAATTCAAAAACATTGTAATCTTTACTGAAACCAATATTTTCTTCAATATGCTCAGCCGTAATCATTGTACCTTGTGGCAAAATAATCTGCAGTTTTTCAAGCTCATTATTGATTTTGCTTAAATCAGTTCCTAGGAACTCCACAAGCATTGCGTTTGCTTTTGGATCAATCGTATATTTTTTTCCCGCTAAAACTCGTTTTATCCAATCGCCAACCTGATTTTCGTAAAGTTTTTTACTTTCGTAAACCAAACCATTTTGAGCCAATACTTTAGTAACTTTTTTACGTTTGTCCAATGTTTTGTATTTGTAACAAAAAACCAAAACCGTAGTTTCCATTGGATTATTCGCATACGATTCTAATTTGTCTATATTTCTGGACAAATCCTGAGCCTCCTTAACTATAACAACTTGACGATCAGCCATCATAGGATAGCGCTTGGCCGTTGAAACAATATCTTCTACAGAAACATCTCTTCCATACAAAACAGTCTGGTTAAAACCTTTCTCTTCTTCTGCAAGCACATTTTCCTCAATATATTCAGATAATTTATCAATATAATAAGGTTCTTCTCCCATCAAAAAATAAATTGGCTTTATATTTCCGGCCTTGATATCATTGACAATTTTTACAACTTCGTCCATTAAATGTTTTGTTTCAAGTTTAAAGTTTCAGGTTCTGGTTCCAAAACTTGAAACTTTAAACCTGAAACCTAAAACTATTTTATATTTTTGCTTTATGCAGCAATTAAATTTTCCAACCTATAGTTTTCGATTCAAAAATAGCGAAAATAAAGTGTCAATTTTTGATGAAATCAGAAAAAAATTTATCATTCTTACCCCAGAAGAATGGGTTCGCCAGCATGTTGTTCATTATTTGATTATTGAAAAAAAATACCCGAAATCACTAATCAATGTGGAGAAAGTTTTAAAAGTCAACGGATTACGAAAAAGATATGATGTTGTTGTTTTCAATCCTGATGGTACTATACATATCTTGGTAGAATGTAAAGCGCCTGAAGTAAAAATCTCTCAAGCAACTTTTGATCAGATTGCCCGTTACAATATGACAATGCAGGCACGGTTTTTGAATGTCACAAACGGACTAAACCATTTTTATTGTCAGATGGATTTTGAAAACGAAAAATATGAGTTTTTGAGAAACTTGCCAGACTATAAAGAAAACCATTAAAATAAATAATTTAAGAACTTTTGGATAAAATTGCAGTTGTCATTTTAAATTGGAACGGAGTAAAATTGCTGGAGCAGTTTTTACCATCTGTTATCCAGTTTTCAGAAGGAGCGACAATATATGTTGCCGACAATGATTCTACAGATAATTCGGTTGAGTTTGTTCAACAAAACTTTCCTACAATTAAAATTGTAAAAAACACAGGCAATTATGGCTTTGCAAAAGGTTATAATGATGCTTTAAAACATATTGATGCCGAGATTTATGCACTAGTCAATTCAGATATTGAAGTAACTCAAAATTGGTTAAAGCCAATACTAGAAACTTTTGAATCTGAAAAACAAACAGCCATCATTCAGCCAAAAATTCTTGATTTTAAAAACAAAGAATATTTTGAATATGCAGGCGGTGCCGGTGGATTCATCGATAAATATGGTTTCCCATTTTGTCGCGGACGTATTTTTGATACTGTTGAAAAAGACAATGGGCAATACAACGACAATTGTGAATTATTCTGGGCATCAGGCGCTTGTTTCTTTATCCGAAAAGAAGTTTATGATGAGTTGGGAGGTTTTGATGAAAGCTTCTTTGCACATCAGGAGGAGATTGATTTGTGCTGGCGTGCCGCAAATGAAGGGCATATCATAAAATACAATTCGCAATCTGTTGTTTACCATGTTGGAGGCGCAACTTTACAACAAGGAAATCCACGAAAAACATTTTTGAATTTCAGGAATTCATTACTAATGCTTGTGAAAAATTTACCAAAGAAAGGTTTATTCTTTGTGATTTTCTTCAGAATGGTTTTAGATGGAATAGCGGGTATCCGTTTTCTTACACAAGGAAAATTCAGCCATACTTTTGCTATTTTGAAAGCACATTTCTCTTTTTATTGCCTATCTTTAAAGTATCTAAAAAAGCGAAAAGATTTTCAAATACAGCAATACTATACCGTAAAAAGTATCGTTTACCTCTATTACATAAAGAAATTACTGGTTTTTAAAGAAATCTTTAACAGTAATCAAAATATTAAAAACTAAATTTGTAATCAACGTTTAATTAAATATAATACCTATGAGAAAAATAGTTATCGCACTATCAGTATTAATGGCCTTAACTTCGTGTGTATCGAAAAAGCAATATGCTGCACTTGAAGCTAAGAACAAAGAGACCCAAGATTTATTAAACTCTTGCACTGTTAAATTAAATTCTTGTTTAGAAGAAAAAGCTGGTTTAGCTGCTACAGTTGAAGGCTTAAAATCACATAATCAAGACTTAATCAACAGTTCAAAAGATTTAACGGTTTTAACTACTAAAGGAGCTGAAAACCTAGAAAAATCTCTAGAAAGCTTAAAAGAGAAAGATTTGAAAATCTCAAGACTTCAAGATGCTCTTACGAAAAAAGACAGTGTAACTTTAGCATTAGTTACAAGCTTAAAAGGAGCAGTTGGAATCAACGATCCAGATATTGAAATCAATGTTGAAAAAGGAGTTGTATTTATTTCTATCGCTGATAAATTATTATTCAAAAGCGGAAGTTATGACGTAAGCGACAAAGCAAAATCTGTTTTAGCGAAAGTTGCAAAGGTTGTAAACGACAAACCTGATTTTGAATGTATGGTTGAAGGACACACAGATGACGTTCCTTACAAAAGCAACGGAGTTTTGTTAGACAACTGGGATTTAAGTGTTAAACGTTCTACTTCTATCGTTCGTGTATTAACAAATGATCTTGGTGTAAACCCTGCAAAATTAATTGCTGCTGGTAGAAGTTCATATGTACCATTAGTTGCAAATGATACTCCGGACAACAAAGCACGTAACAGAAGAACTCGTATTGTGGTTATGCCAAAAATCGATCAGTTCTATGATATGATTGAAAAAGAAATGAAAAAACAAGCGAAATAATCCTTGTTTTACATATCATAAAAACAGAAAAAGCAGGTCTTACGACCTGCTTTTATGTATCCTTAATTTTTTTAATAACCAATTAAATATAAATCAAGAATAGCATTATTTTTAATCAACTAACTAAATTTTAACTATACTAAAGTTAGTGATTATTTTTTAACATTTACACAATTTCAGTTTTTTTTTACAAATATACCATGTTTCCATTTTCAGTATTACAATTATTCTATCCCATAATTTAAAGGCAACATATCTCCAACTCTTTTTTCCGATATTTTCCCTGAAAAAAGTATGTCTTCAATATTTGAATTATTTCCATACTTGTAAATATAAAAACTATTTGTTTCAAAAGTGATTTTCGATACTTCCTTTTTATCAAAGACAAGATTATAAACAGCTACAATTTTTTTTGAGTTTAGATTTATATTTTCACTTTTATCCTGATCAATTAATTCTACTTTTGCAAAATCTCCTTCTTTAGTTATTTTGAAGCATTTAGCTGGATCCTGATTATATTTACCTTTAAACAATAAAAACTTCTTGGCTTCCCAATCTGTATTTGCTAAATTTCTGAAAAACTGAATTTGAGATCCCTGGAATGTTTTTTCTCGTTTTTTTAAGACTTTAGCGCTATTATCAATTTCTTCAAATCGGCTAACGCCACCATAAAAATTCTTAAAAGCATCTATTGAATTAATACTAAATATATTAAAAGAAACTTCAAAAATTACCAATTCAAAATCAATTTTATATCCTAAGGCCGGATTTATAATCACCAAAGGTTTATCTGAAGAGGCTGTAAAAAGTAAATTCTTTTTATCATAATTAAATTTAATATCATCTTCATTTTTAATAATAGCTGATTTTGCATTACTAGTTGTTCCTAAAAAATATTCTCTAAACAACTTTAATTTCTGAGCTCTTGTAAACTGATTGTTATTATTAACAACAACTTCTTTAAGCTCATTTTCCGAAATCTTCATCGTTATATTTAATGGTTTCGAAACATCTAATCCTGACAAATACTCGGTCTGATATCCCATTGAACTAATCACTAAAATATTATTAGCATTAGATTCATACTTGATAGAAAATTTCCCATCAGCATCTGAAACTGTTGAAATTGTTGTACCATCATAGTAAACATTTACTCCTTCTAACGGAATATTACCTTTCCCTGTAATTTTACCTTTAAGATTCTGTTGCGAAAATATAGTGACCGCAGAAAACAAAAATAAAAGAGTTAGTAGATTTTTCATTAAAGCCAAAAGGTTTGATTAATTAGTAGCTAATTAACCAAACCTTTTTGTATTATCCTAAACAATCTGTTTTTTTTCTTACAAAATATCAATATCGCCTTTCCCTTCTCTCACGATAACTGGCTCATAATCTGATAAATCTATAATTGTTGAACCAACGTTGTCGCCATAACCTCCATCAATAACCAAATCTACAAGATTCTGCCATTTTTCAAAAATCAATTCGGGATCTGTTGTATATTCAATCACATCATCTTCATCACGAATAGAAGTCGAAACAACAGGATTTCCTAATTGACGAACAATCTCTAAAATAATATTATTATCAGGTACACGAATACCAACTGTAGTTTTCTTTTTAAACTCTTTTGGTAAATTATTGTTTCCTGGCAAAATAAAGGTGTACGGACCTGGTAAAGCTCTTTTCAAAATTTTGAAAGTCGATGTATCAATCTGACGTACATAATCTGATAAATTACTCAAATCATGACAAATAAACGAAAAATTAGCTTTCTCTAATTTAACGCCTTTTATTTTTGCAATTTTTTCTAAAGCCCTAGAATTGGTAATATCACAACCTAAACCATAAACAGTATCTGTCGGATAAATTACCAAACCTCCATTCTGAAGCACTTTAACCACTTTTGCAATTGCAGCTTCACTAGGTTTATCTGGATATATTTTTATGAATTCGGCCATAACATTTTTGTTTCAAGTTTTTGTTTGTTTCAAGTTTCAAGTTTGCGCTCCAACAACTTGAAACTTTAAACCTGAAACTTGAAATATTTTTCTTTATCCTACAACATCTAATTTAGCAAATCTTAACAACAATTTCTTAATTCCGCCTACCTCAAATTTAATTTCAGCTTTTTTATCAGCACCAATGCCTTCCAGATTAATCACTTCGCCTTTTCCAAAACGTTCGTGCATCACAACATTTCCAACCGTTAATTTACTATCAAATAAATTTGGAGCACCGGCATTTGGATTCGTTCCTCCAACTGGTTTTAATTTACGAATATTCAAATCCGGTTTCGGATTATTATCGGTAATATGTTTTGGCGGCGTTCCTCCTACTGGTTTTGCCAATCTTAATTTAGACTTATCGACATCTCCAAAGATATCACCGTCAATTGGTGATTTATAACGATAATTGCTTTCAGATGGAGTTAAATATTCTAGATACTGACCATCAATTTCTTCAATAAAACGAGATGGTTCACTGTCTGTCAATTTTCCCCAACGATAACGCGACTGTGCATAAGTCAAATACGCCTGATGTTCGGCACGAGTTAAAGCTACGTAAAATAAACGACGTTCTTCTTCTAATTCGCTTCTGGTACTCATACTCATAGCACTCGGAAACAAATCTTCTTCCATTCCCACAACAAAAACATGAGGAAACTCAAGTCCTTTTGCTAAGTGAATCGTCATCAAAGCTACACGATCTTCATCATTTGTATCTTTATCCAAATCTGTTGCCAAAGCCACATCTTCCATAAATTCAGAAAGCGCACCTCTTGCTCCATCAATCTCTCTTTGACCTTCAGTAAAATCTTTAATACCGTTTAAAAGTTCTTCGATATTCTGAATCTTCGCCATTCCTTCCGGTGTAGCATCTTTTTTCAATTCCTGAACCAAACCAGTTTTCTTTGCAACGTGGTCTGTAATATAAAAAGCATCCTGATTCTGATCAATAACCTGAAAACTCTGAATCATCGTAACAAAATCTTTCAATTTGTTTTTTGTACCAGTATTTAGTTTCAAGTCGATTTTATCGATATTCACCATTACTTCCCAAATCGAACGTTTGTAATGATTGGCTGCAATTGTCAGTTTTTCAACAGTTGTATCCCCAATTCCACGTGCAGGGTAATTGATTACACGAATCAATGCTTCTTCATCTTTTGGATTCAAAACCAAACGCAAATAACACAAAACATCTTTAATTTCTTTACGCTGGTAAAATGACAATCCGCCGTAAATTCGATAAGGAATATCACGTTTTCTTAAAGCGTCTTCCATCGCACGCGATTGTGCATTTGTACGATACAAAATAGCAAAAGCGCCATTGTGCAATTGATTCTGCATTTTCTGCTCAAAAATTGTACTTGCTACAAAACGTCCTTCTTCAGCATCGGTCAAACTTCGGTGGACTTTAATTCTCGGCCCAAATTCATTTGCAGTCCAAACCACTTTATCCAGTTTGGTTTTATTATGCTCCATTACAGTATTTGCCGCTTCTACAATATTTCTTGTCGAACGATAATTCTGCTCCAAACGAAACATTACTACGCCTTCATAATCTTTCTGGAAATTCAAAATATTATTGATGTTCGCTCCACGAAACGCATAAATACTTTGCGCATCGTCACCAACCACACAAATATTCTGAAATCTGTCTGATAAAGCCCTAACAATCAAATATTGAGAGTGATTTGTATCTTGGTACTCATCCACCAAAATGTAACGGAAACGATCCTGATATTTTGCTAAAACTTCTGGAAAACGAGTTAGTAACTCATTAGTTTTCAATAATAAATCATCAAAATCCATTGCACCGGCTTTAAAACAGCGCTCTACATATTGCTGATAAATTTCACCCAATCTTGGTCTTTTTGCCATTGCATCGGCTTCAACCAATTCCGGATTATTAAAATAGGCTTTTACCGTAATCAAGCTATTCTTATAACTAGATATACGTCCTAAAATCTGTTTTGGTTTATAGATATCACGATCCAGCTGCATTTCTTTAATAATTGAAGAAATCAATCTCGCCGAATCCTGAGAATCATAAATAGTAAAATTGGAAGGATAACCTAAATGATCCGATTCTGCGCGAAGAATACGAGCAAAAATCGAGTGAAAAGTTCCCATCCAAAGATTCTTAGCTTCAGATGCTCCCACAATATCCGAAATCCTGTGCTTCATTTCACGCGCTGCTTTATTGGTAAAAGTCAGCGACAAAATATTGAAAGCATCAACTCCTTGAGCCATCAAATAAGCAATTCTAATTGTTAAAACACGGGTTTTTCCCGAACCTGCACCAGCAATAATAATCATTGGCCCGTCTTTCTTTAAAACAGGCGCTCTCTGCGCTTCGTTGAGCTGGTCAATATATTTCTGCATGTAATTTATCTCCTTTATATGCAAAAATAAGAATTAAAAGAGAAAGTTCCTAAGGTACTAAGATTCTGAGATGCTAAGTTTTTTTTGAAGCCGAACAATAGGCATTTTATTGAACATGGTTTCCCGCTTTCGGCTATATCTCTCCTCCCGATAGCCATCGGGATGCGAGGATACCGCCTCAATCGGGGCTAAATTCAAACAATTGGCTTTCTTTAAATATTTTGAACCATATAAGTAATAATAAGTTCATTTAATTCTATTACTGAGTAAAATATTGTTAATACTCATATGACCAGAAATCTTGAAAACCTTATTGAAGATACAGCTTATAATTTCTTATATAACTTATATTGTTTAAGAAAAAACTACTTAAAGAAAACGTCGTAAGCAAAGCGAATCAACGTCCCAACCACAACCACCAAAAAGAAAATCCTAATAAAACCATTTCCTTTATTAATTGCCAGTTTTGCGCCAAGCCATCCTCCAAGTCCATTGCTAATTGCCATCGGAATAGCGATTGACCAGATTATTTTTCCTTTAATCATAAACAAACAAATCGAACCAAAATTTGTAGCCAGATTTACCATTTTAGCATTCGCGGAAGCGTGAAGAAAATCAAAACCTAAAAGCGCAATAAATGCAACTACAAAAAAACTTCCAGTCCCTGGGCCAATAAATCCGTCATAAAAACCAACGATCATACTAATTACAACTGCATAAATAATTTGTGTTGTAGCCGAATGTTCTTTGGCTTCATGCTGACCAAAATTCTTCTTTGCATAGGTATAAACAAACAATAACGACAAAACTACCAACAAAAGCGGTTTCATAAAATCGTTGCTTACCAATGTCAAAATCGTAGAACCCAAAAATGCCGATGGAACTGCCAAACACATCATTATGATTAATAATTTCCATTGAATAACTACTTTTTTTAAATATTGAAAAGCAGCAAATGCCGTTCCGCTGAAAGCCGGGATTTTCAAAGAACCAATTACTGTAGAAACAGGCAAATTAGGCAATAAAATTAATCCCATTGGAGTTTGGATTAAACCGCCGCCACCAACAATTGCATCAATAAATCCTGCAGCAAATGCGGCTAAGCAAAGAAAAAGTATTATGTATGAATCCATTAAAAGTAAAATTGTGTAGAATTTAAAAAACAGCTACAAAAGTAAGTTTTCCGTTTTGTTTATTACCGAAAATTTAAAACGGATTTCTCCTCAAAAAGTATATTTTTGCTAAAAAATTTAACCCAAATGGATTTTACAAGAATTATAGAATTAGCCAGTTATACACTTCCTGCAATTGTTACGGGATTTGTTGCCTACAGTTTTTTTGAACTGCATATTAAAAACAATGATAAAAAACGTGCTTTTTTATTGAATAGAGATTATCAAAAACAATCACTACCAATACGTTTACAGGCCTATGAGCGTATGACGTTATTTTTGGAACGTATAAACTTGACCAAATTATTAATTAGAATTGCACCAATTTCACAAAATAAACACGATTATGAAAACTACATAATCGATCAAATTGAGCAGGAATTTGAACACAATTTAACGCAACAAATCTACATGTCTGATGAATGCTGGACAATTATTACAACGGCAAAAAATGCTACAATTCAAATGATTCGCAAAGCTGCAATGAGCGATAAAGTAGAAAATGCTGATAAATTGCGTGAAGTAATTTTAAATGATTTATTAGAAAAACAATCTCCAAGTAATGCCGCTTTAGGATATATTAAAAATGAAGTTGCAGATCTTTGGTAGAATATAACTTACTCGAAAGATTGAGTATGTTTTAACTGCTCAATCTTTCATTTTTTTAGCTAACCCATTCTTCACGATATTTTACTACTTCCCATTTTCCTTTCTTTTTTTCTAAGAAAACTTTGTAACCTGCACCACACAAACCAGAACAATTTAAAGTATACTTAACATAAGCCTTTTTTCCATCAAGTGAAATTATTGGAATCGTAGCGTAATAATAACTAAAATATTTCACGCTTTTAATATCATTCCTAACTTCTTTGACTGATTTGATATCAACTTCATTAAAATCATTTTGCAATATTTTGAAAGTATTAAAATTTTTGCTTTGAAATTCAATATACAACGAATCTGATTTTGAAAAGAAAAATTTTTCCTTGGGAATATCAGGAAATCCAATTAGAAATTCTATCAGTTCAGACTCTCCTTCTGCTTTCTTAGGCAACTTGTTTTTTTCAATATGCTCAATTTTCAACTTTTGCAAATCTTCGCAAAAAGAAATTTTTGTTTTCTTTCCTAAATATTGAGCTATTTCTAAACTATCACTATTAATGACAGCTTTAATTATTGCAGAAATATCTTCATTTTTGGGTAATTTAAAATTGCTGCTTGATTTTTCTTTCTGACAACTTGCAAAAAAGAAAGTCAAAAATATAAATGAAACTAAACAACATAAACTTCTCATATTTTCAGATAAATTAAACTTCACATCTACCTATTATCACTCATAACTTCTGACTTATTCTGAGCATATTCATATCCTTGTTCCCACCATTCTTTCATTACTTCTTTATTGAAAATAAGTGCATTATCAGTAAGTTTTGTTGGTGTATAATATAAGTTAAGTTTAACATTCTTATTGTTTGCCATAAGTTTTCCTATAGCAATATCATGTTTTTCAACCTGATCCAAAGCAATTCGGAACAAATCAATCATTAACGAAAATGGATTTTTGCCAATAACCGTTTTATCCATATTTACTTCAGTTTCTAAAATAATAACATCAATTTCAGTGGCTCCGCGATTAATTGCTTCACGAATTGGAACTAAACTCGAGAATCCTCCATCGCCATATTCGTAATTATTTTTCTCCACCAAACTCATAAACGGAACATAATTACTTGAAATCCAAGACCATTCTATAAACTCTTCGTAACTACAATCTTTCACCGATTTATATTCCGATTCATTTTTGGTGAAATTGGTTACCGTGATAATAACATCTGTTTTCAGTTTTTTTAGTTTATTGAAATCAGATAATGAAAAGTTATTTCGAATATATTTTCTTAAGCCTTTACTCTCGCCAAAAGTCCTTTTTCCTTTAAAAAACTGGCGCAAAACATTGAAATGATTAATCGTTACAATATCAACACCTTCTTTATTTTTAACCACAAACGGACAAATATTAAAAATACTTGCCATCGTAACATTAGTATAAACCGAATGAATTTTTTTAATATGTCCCAAAGCTAAATGCGGAATCAGCAAACTTCCGGTAGAAGTGCCTAAAAACAAATCATATTCATAATTTTTTTCTTCGATTAAATACTGCGCAACTCCTCCGGCAAAGGCGCCTTTACTTCCGCCGCCAGAAATAACTAATGCTCTCATATGTGGTATTGTAGGTTTTATTTTTTTTTTAGAAAACAGATAAAAGAATAAAGAGCAAAGACTTTTATATTCGGTTAAATCTTTACTCTTGCTTCTTTGTTCTATTCTCTATATTCTATTCTCTTTTCACTCTTTCAGCAAACGATTCAATTGAAACTGTTCATCGGGGGTCAAATTAGGCAAAATTCTTTCAAACGAAGCACGCATTTCAGAATTTTTTAATAACAATCTTATAGTGTCTCTTCCAAATTTTGAAAACTGCCACATATGATGCGTAGTTGAAGCAACTAAGTTACTCAGAACCTGATCGTTGATAATTTTAAAAGCGATCAGTTTTTCGAGTGCATTCTGTCGAGTTGTTGCTTCATATTTAGTTGAAGAAAAATCAATTAATTCAGCGACAAGTTCATCTGGATTTGATGCATAATTTGGTGTAGATAAAGCCAAAGAAAGCCACATTGTACGAAGATTATAATCGTTAAAACCAATCCAGTTTTTTGATTTATCTAAATATTCATTTCGATGTTCTGGAAAATTTCTCCATAACCAATACAGCGCTATTTCTTGTGTTTGATATGATTTATCGTCTAACAAAGTTTCATACTCGGCTCTAAAATCTTCTGGAATTTTAGCCAAACTTTCGGCTATTGTTTGGCGAATCTGAATATTATTGGTTTTCATGGCCAGAATCAGCAATTCTTTTTTTGATTCGTATTTCTCATTTTCTAATTGATTGATAATCGTTTCTTTTACCGTATGATAAACATCTGAATTTAAAGTTTTAATGAAAAAATCTTTCTTTTCTGCCAATGGAGTTTTCTTCAATTTATCAACTTCAAGTCTGACCTGAATAGATTTATTCTTACTCAACAAAGCATTCGCAACAGGCGTATCAAAAACAGTTGATTCCAACCAGGTTTTTTGGAATTTTTCCAAATCAAAATCAGATACTTTTTTAATTTCGTTAAAGAAATCTTCCGTATTTACTGTTTGATATGCGTATTTTTTGAGGTAACTTTTTATCGCTTTCTTAAATGCTTTATCTCCAATTGATTCATGGAGCACAAAAAGTGCCCACGCTCCTTTTTCGTAAAAAGTAAGTGAACTCGCTTTTGGATTTAAAACCGGAATTGAATCGGTTCTTGATGCAAATTTTATTTGCTGTGCAGTGTCATAGAGTTTGGAATAAAAATAGTCATCGCCAAAAATATCACGCTCCGCCAAAGCCGCATAATAAGTCGCAAAACCCTCCTGAAGCCAGTGATGTTTACTACTTTCGGCCGTAATTAAATCGCCAAACCAATGATGCGCTAACTCGTGAGCATCGACATTTGTGTAATTACGATCAACAAATCCGATTGAATCCACAACATATCGCGTTGCTAAAAGTGTTGAAGTTGTGTTTTCCATTCCCGCATACAAAAAATCCCGAACTGGAATTTCTCTATAAATCTCCCACGGATATTGAACACCAATTTCTTTTTCTAGAAAATCAAAAATGCGTTTTGAATATCGAAATGTTGGTTCAAAACGTGAAGCATCTTTATTTTCTAAATAATATTCAAGCGGAACATTCGATTTTGATTTAGAACTTTTTTTATCATATTTTCCAATGGCAAGCATCAACACATAAGAACTCATTGGTTTTTTCATTTCATATTGCCAATGATATGAATTTCCGTTTTGTGATTTTTCTTTTAAAATTCCGTTCGAAACAACCTGATATGCTGTGTCATAAGTTATTCCTAAGTTAAAAACCACTTTTTCATTAACATCATCAAAACTCGGAAACCAATTGCTTGTGTATCTGCCCTGACCTTGTGTCCAGATTTGAATTTCTTTGCCTTCAATATCAATAAAATACAACGCTTGTTTTGGTTTTGCGGTATATTCAAAAGTCAAATGATTATCTCCTTTTTGAAAATTCCCAATAATCTGTAGTTGTTTGCCTGAATTAACGAAAACAACATCTTTATTGTCAATCTGCACTTTGGAGAATTCCATGTTTTTAGCATCAATTTTTATGGTATCAATTGGTTTTAAAATCGTAAAACCGTAATCTAAAATACCTGAAATTGATTTTTCTTTGGCATTTAAAGTTAATTGTCCGGATGCAGTTTTAAAATCAACAAATTGAGTTTGTTGTGCAAAAATAAATCCAGTAAAAAACAAAAAGATATATTTCATTGAAAATTTTATTTTAAAGAATCTGTTTCCCAAGATTGTGGATTGTTTTTAATGTAATCGTAAATTATTTCAAAACGTTTATAATTTCTAACGATGTGATCGTGATAATTATCTTGCCAGATTGATTCCGTTCCATTTATTTGCTTTGTTATTATGGATTTGAAAATTGCTACGAAAGATGAAATGGATTTCGGTTTACGTCCAAAATTCGATTCAGATTGCTTTTCGTCCCTATTGTCACGTAGAGGCGCACAGCAGTGCGTCTCCGCAACGTTTGTCGTCATGATATGTCCGTTATTTAATTCTGCACCGTTTTTCGTTGTGGATATGCTGGACGGAGACGCACTGCTGTGCGCCTCTACGATATGCGTCGTGGTTTTACATCCATTTGTGTTTTCAAATTCATTCATTTTTTGAATTTCATATTTGTTTTGAATTTCGATCAATAAATGAATATGATTTGGCATAATAATCCAATTATGAAAAAACCAATTTTTACGAATAGTAATTGATTTTAAAAGTTCTTTCTCAACAATCTTTCCATTTTCATTTAAAATCATTTTACTGTCTACAATCGTTCCAAAAATACATTCTCTATTTTTAGCAACCATTGTAATAAAATATACTGCTTCACTCGAGTAATCCCAATTCTTCAATCTGGTTGAATCGGTTTTAAATTTATCTTTATATAATGACATATTTTGGCGTGTAAAATTCCAAAGTTACAAAGGTTTCGTCAACAAATAGAATGAAATTTGTAAGTTTACCATTTAAAATTCCAAATCGTGTCTACACCTAAAAAAGCCTTATTCAACTGGAGCAGCGGAAAAGATTCTGCTCTTGCCTTATATAAAATTCTACAAAATTCTGCATATAAAATCGAATTCTTAGTTACGAGCGTGAATCAGCAATTCCAACGAATTTCGATGCACGGCGTTCGTGTTGAATTATTAGAAACGCAAGCAAAAAGTATCGGAATTCCATTGAAAATTTTGCAAATTCCGGAAATGCCAACAATGGAAGTTTATGAAGATGTAATGACAAAAGCCTTAACCGAATTAAAAGAACAAGGTATTTCTCATTCTGTTTTTGGTGATATATTCTTAGAAGATTTACGCAAATATCGAGAAGATCAATTGGCAAAATTGGGTTTTGAAGGCGTTTTTCCAATTTGGAAAATTCCATCGCACGATTTAATTCAGGAGTTTATCTCACTTGGATTTAAAACTATTGTGGTTTGTGTTAATGAAAAATATTTAGACAAAAGTTTTGTTGGCCGAATTATCGATCAGGATTTTATAAATGATTTGCCAGAAAATGTGGATGTCTGCGGAGAAAACGGCGAATTTCACACTTTTGCTTTCGACGGGCCAATTTTTTCTAAACCCATAGATTTTGAAATTGGCGAAATTGTTTATCGTAAATATGAAAAACCAAAAACTGAAGATTCTTCAAATACTGCATGCGATACAAACGACGAAACTGCTTTTGATTTTGGTTTTTGGTATTGTGATTTGATTCCGAAATAAAACAGTATAAAAACCGCCACGAATTCACGAATTTTTATTTATCAAACAAAAGAAAAATTCGTGAATTCGTGCCGGTTTTTCTTTTATTCATTATACATTGCCAGCAAATTAGTTACCGTATTCCAGTTTCGCATTGTTACTATAACATTCAGTTTTTTTTCAATGTATTTGCCTTCGAGCCTAGTTTTTCCGGCTCCAACCGCATATTTTATAAATATTCTATTGCCGTCAATACTCGCTTCATCTGGTTTAAACTGACTGATTTTTAAATCGTTTATATTTTCACTTTTCAAAACAGTCGAAACAAAAGCAACATAAAGCTTTTTGGTGTCTAAATCTTTTTCTTTTAAATACGGACTGTTTTTAAAACACAGTTCTAAATCTTCTTTTGCAATGACAATTACAGGAACTTCATGTCCAAAAACCTTAAAAATTTCCTGTTTTATCATGAAACCAACTTTCGAAGCTTCTTCTTCGCTATCAACAAAAACATTTCCAGATTGCAGATACGTTCTGATATTTTGAAATCCGATGTTTTCCAGCATGGTTTTCAATGCTTCCATTTTCATCATATTGTGACCAGAAACATTTATTCCGCGTAAAAGTGCTAAGTGTGTTTTCATTTTTGCAAGTGTTTTAAAAAAAGTACTCAATACCAAAATTGAATACTTTTAAGAGTAAACAAACTTACATTTTTATTTTTGTTTTATAAATAGTCCGTAACGATCACACATTCCTGCTTGGTCTACTAAATTGCCATACTCATTCAATGTAAAAGCTTCCATTAAAGTACCACTTATACAAGTAGATATCCAATCATTTTTGCTTGGATAAGTTAGAACAAAATACGTCCCTTTATCATCTTTTACTATTTCAAATGTACCTGAAAAAGAGGCATTTTTTTCATTTGGTATCGTTTTGACAAAAGTTTTATTTTCTTTAAACACATAATAAGGCTCTAAAGTAGGAATGCTATTGTAAGCAGGATTAGAAGCCCGAACCCATTTTCCATAATATTCCGAATTAACAGAGACCTTTTCATCCTCATGATCTTTAGAGCAAGAAACAAGTGAAACAAACAATACAAGTAATAGTCCAATTTTCTTCATTTTTATAGTTTTTGATGGTTAACTATTAATAAGACTTTACTTTCTTAAAATAGTTGCGTCTTGACTTTACAACTTAACGATAAGTTAATATTCAAACACTTGAAAACGATAATTCATTTTCAAAATTCCTAATTAAAATCTATCTTCGCTTTCCAAAGAAAATAGAGCAAAGAAGAAAGAATATAGACTGAAAAATTGTCTTTGTTCTTTCTTCTTGGCTCTATTTTCTAAAATCTAAGCCAGTCTAAAATCTAATAATCTAAGAAGTCTAAAAAAAATGTCTAACAATCTTCTTGAAACCCCTATCGAATACTTAAAAGGTGTTGGCCCGAGTCGCGGTCAATTGCTTCGTAAGGAATTGGGAATTCATAAATATGGAGATTTAGTCAATTTTTTTCCGAATCGATACATTGACAGAACCCGTTATTATAAAATTAATGAACTTCAAAATACAGGAACAGAAGTTCAGATTATTGGAAAAATAATCAATATCAAAACAGTTGAATTTGCCAAAAACAAAAAACGTCTGGTTGCCAGTTTCGTTGATGATACGGGGCAAATTGAACTAAATTGGTTTCAAGGACATAAATGGATTCGTGAAAGTTTGAAACTGAATGAAACTTTAGTGATTTTTGGAAAATGTTCTTTATACGGAAGTCAATTCAGTATGGCACATCCGGAAATTGAACTCTTGACAGAGCACGAAAGAAGTCTTCGCTCAGCCATGCAGCCGGTTTATCCTTCTACAGAAACACTTGCCAACCGTGGAATTTCCAACAGAACCATCAATAAACTGATGGAACAATTGTTTATCGAAACTCAGGCTTTGTTTACCGAAACTTTTCCTCCTTATTTAATCGAGGAATTGAAATTAATTCCGAAAAGAGCGGCCTTATTTAATATACATTTTCCAAAAAGCACTGATATTTTGGCGAAAGCCCAATTCCGATTAAAATTTGAGGAATTGTTTTTTATTCAGCTTCAATTAATTACCAAAAACTTAATTAGAAAGCATAAAATAAAAGGACATCCGTTTTCTAAAGTCGGTGAATTATTTAATGACTTTTATCAAAATCACTTGCCTTTTGACTTGACTGGCGCTCAAAAAAGAGTAATCAAGGAAATCCGTACCGACATGGGAAGCAACGCTCAAATGAACCGTTTACTTCAGGGAGATGTTGGTTCCGGAAAAACAATTGTTGCCTTTATGAGTATGCTTTTAGCAATTGACAATGGTTTTCAGGCTTGTTTGATGGCGCCTACAGAGATTTTGGCTAATCAACATTTCATAGGATTATCGGCATTTGCGAATACCTTAAATATCAATATCCGAATATTGACGGGTTCGACTAAAACTTCTGAAAGAAAAATTATTCATGAAGAACTTGAAAACGGAACCCTGCAAATTTTAATTGGAACGCATGCTTTATTAGAAGACAAAGTTCAGTTTAAAAATCTAGGTTTGGCTGTTATTGATGAACAGCATCGTTTTGGCGTGGAGCAACGTTCAAAATTGTGGAAGAAAAATGATATTCCGCCACATGTTTTAGTAATGACCGCCACTCCAATTCCGAGAACTTTGGCGATGAGTTTATATGGAGATTTAGATATTTCTGTAATTGATGAATTACCGCCGGGCAGAAAACCTATTCAGACCGTTCATAGATATGATACAAACCGATTGAAAGTTTGGAAATTCCTTCGTGATGAAATTACGCTCGGAAGACAAATTTATATTGTTTATCCGTTGATTCAGGAATCGGAAAAAATGGATTACAAAGATTTAATGGACGGTTACGAAAGTATTTCGAGAGATTTTCCACTACCACAATATTCGATTTCTATACTTCATGGAAAAATGAAACCAGCAGATAAAGATGCTGAAATGAAACGATTTTCTGAAGGAAAAACCAATATCATGGTTGCAACAACCGTTATTGAAGTTGGAGTTAACGTACCAAATGCCAGTGTTATGATTATTGAAAGCGCAGAACGTTTTGGATTATCGCAATTGCATCAATTACGAGGACGAGTTGGTCGTGGCGCCGAACAAAGTTATTGTATTTTAATGACGAGCCATAAACTTAGTACCGATAGCAAAACCCGAATGGAAACTATGGTAGGGACCAATGACGGTTTTGAAATTGCCGAAGTAGATCTTAAACTTCGTGGTCCTGGTGATTTAATGGGAACTCAACAAAGTGGTGTTTTGAATCTGCAAATTGCTGATATCGTAAAAGATCGAGATATTTTATCTTTGGCCCGAAACTATGCAATGAAAATTCTAAAAGAAGACAGCGCACTGCAAAAACCAGAACATGCCGTTCTAAAAGCTGTTTTTATTGAATTGACAAAAAAGAAGAATATTTGGAATTATATTTCTTAATCTAAGATGCTAAGATTCTGAGGTACTAAGGCTCTAAGTTTTTCCATTAGCTTTCAACTTCACTCAGGATAACATTGAGATTTTATTTTCATTTTAACTTTTGTACTTTGATCCTAAAAAAAACTTAGAACCTTAGCATCTTAGATCCTTAGTAGCTTAAAAAAAAACTTCACTGCATCAAACTTTAAAATATTCTATTATTTTTTCTTGGTGATTAGATTTGTTGGGGGACAAATTTAAGGTTGAATATTTCGATTGATACAGCAAAGTTTTTTGAATTTCATACTTATTTTTTAGGAGTTTCTTTCTTTTCAAAAAGGCCGCTAAACAAACCTTTGCTTACTTTATTTTTGTCATCTTTTCCTGTTGCTATAAGATGGTCAATATATTCCATATATGTTTTTTTGCGCTCTTCCAGAAAACCAATCAAATATTCTTCAGATGCCAACATGCCGCTGGCTTCTTCAATTTGCAAAAGCTTTTTATACAAAGGCTCAATAAATTTGACTATAATATCTTCTGGAACAGATTTTCGAGTTCCAAAATAACCAACTATTTGGCCATCAGAATCGGCTATAATTTTAAAATCGGTAATTACCCAATAGTATCTGCCCGTTTTTGACATATTCTTGATGATGGCATGAATATTCTTATTCGATTTGATACTATCCCACAAAAATTTAAAAATTACTTTGGGCATATCGGGATGGCGAATAATATTATGAGCTTGTCCAATCAGTTCAAATTCATCATAGCCTGATACGTCAATAAAATCTTCATTGGCATATAAAATAGTTCCCTTTGTGTCCGTTTTGCTAAGTAATATTTTATTTTTATTCCAATCAACTTCTCTCTCTGATGGCGTTGGGCGGGTAATTCTGGTATCCATAAATTTTCTGCATTTAAAATTAGTATCTGTTTACATTGTTGCGGGTAATATTAAATTTTGAGTTAATGATTTGGATTTGTTTTTCCACTAACTGACTTAAAATGAATATCATTCACAAGATCATCAATCTTTTTAGCGCTTTCTTTCATCATTTCCAGATAATTTAAAAGCTGATCGTTATCAGTATGTCCTTTTGAAACATCAATTAGCTTTAAAACCGAACTTACAGGCATTTTTAAATCTAAAGTTGTTTTGTGAATAAAATCATTATATTCTTTAGTAGCCGACATAGAACTGAATTTTGCGGAAGCCAATTTGATGTTTTCCAATTCATATTCATCAGAGATTTTTGAAATATGATTTTGGCTATGCGCTTTAAAATAATAAGCCCAATATCCGTTCATGAAAAAGACAGCACCCGCTAATACAACATGTACTAAAAAAGTTTCCATATCAAAATTCACCTGCGAAAAATAAATTTGCAAGCCATTTGCATCGTTATATACATAATTTTGAAGATAAGCTAAAGCACCGTGATGTAATATAACCAAAAGAGTAAGAGGTATTTGTAATTTCCAGTTTTGATAAATAATTAAAATTGTACTCGCCACAAAAACGGTAAAGTGCATTTCAAACAAACCATGCATTTGATAAATGTATTGCGCCATAAAAATGGCCAGTACAACTGAAAGCACATATTGATAAAACTTAGAGTTTTTAAGAAAAAATTTAGCCGAATAATAAGCCAGTAAATTCAGTGTTCCTACTCCTGCTCCAATCTCCCAAGTGTCATATTTAAAAGATAAGGCGATACCAAGGAGAAAATAGACCGCAAGAACATAATTAATAATTGTATCCGATTTTTCTGTCATTGTAGACATGAAACTGTGCAGGTAGTCCTGCTCATTCAAACTAGCTTTTCTTTTCATAAATTAGGTAATTAAGGGGTTAGATTTATTTAGTGCATTTTGGTAATGAACATCCGTACGCTCTTAGTGCCAAAGCATCAAATGATGGGGCATTTGTATGTCTTAATAAAGATTCTATTGCCTGCTGGGCATAATTGGTTTCGGAATCGGTACAATATCTTGTTTTATTGTAATTCCCCCGAAAATATAATTTTTGTGAACTATCTATTAATGTGGCCTGCGGTGTAGAGAAAACGCCGACGCTTTTTGCAATTTCCCGATCAAAATAAACAGGAATCTTAGCATCAAATTTCTTCTGGATTTCTTCAATACTAACGCTCTTTTCGTTATTAATTACCACTATTTTAAAATTAACGCGGTCACCGTATTTTTTTATCAGTTCGCTTACATGAGGAACATTAAACCGGGAACAAGGACATTCTGGATTAAAAAAATGGATAAAAACTGGTTTTTGATCCATTGTACAACATTTCAAATCAATTTTAGTTCCTGTTGCGACGGCAACATAATCTTTAGGAATGGGTGTGGGAAGACTGTACTGAAATTCATTTTTCCAAAACAAAACCGAAATAGCGGCAAAAAGCAAAGAAAGCCATAAACCAAGAAGTAGTTTTCTCTTCATAAATAAATAGATTTTGAATCAAAAATATAAACAGTTGTTAATTTTGAAATTTTATTAATGCGCAAAAAATCAACTCTAAACAAATAAAAAACCTACAAATATCAATGCTAAATACAGAAAAACGATATAATTCATACTAAAATACCGTTGTTTTGTTTAACCTTTATCAATGTTACAAATAAAATCGATAAAGCACAAAATAATTCAGATAAAATGCATTCAAAAAAAAATACTGTACGTTTTTTCTGTAGTTATTTCCGCGTATTTTTACTTTTTTTATAAATAAAAACCTACTTTTAAAATTATTATTTTTAGATAAAAACCACAAGTTCAGATTAAAAGCTAATTTTAAGAATGAAAATTGATATTTTTTCTCAACAGCGTTAAACCATTGTAAAGAAAAATAGTCTAAACCTCGCAGCTAAGTAAAAACTTGTACATACAAATGTTAAATTAAGAGTAAGCTCTTTCGTTTTCGCATCAAAAAGTTAAATTTGTTAGCTACAAAAACAAAAACCCAAAAAATATATCACTTTAATTTTATGAAAGTAAAAAACCTAATTTATGCCTTGATTATTATTGTTTTAGGAGGATTCATTGCTTACAGAGTAATGTCCAATAAAAGCAAAAATGACGAATCAAAAAAGTCTGGTGACAAAGACAAGCCAACAACTGTTACTGGTATTGTTGTAAAAACAGCCACTTTTGATAACAATTTATCTTTGTCAGGATCAATTGAGGCAAATGAACAAATTGAAATCAGAAGTGAAGTTTCGGGAATTGTTGAAGGCATTTACTTCAATGAAGGAAGTTATGTAAATAAAGGCCAAGTACTTTTCAAAGTTAATGATATTGAACTAAGAGCTCAGCTTCGTCAGGCACAAACCAGAGAAGGTTTAGCTGGTGAAAACGAAAGAAGAGCAAAATTACTTCTTCAAAAAGAAGCCATCAGTCAGGAAGAATTTGATGTAGCAAACGCAGATTATGCTTCAGCAAAAGCACAAACACAATTAATAAAAGCGCAAATTTCGAAAACTTCAGTAAAAGCTCCTTTTTCAGGAAAAATTGGTTTGCGTAATATTTCTCCGGGAACTTACATTACACCAACAATTTTAGTAGCGAAATTAGTAAACACTGGAAAATTAAAAATCACTTTTTCAATTCCTGAAAAATATGCTACACAAGTAAATAATGGATCGAACATTGACTTCACCGTTTCTGGTTCAGACAAGGTTTACAAAGCTAAAATATATGCAATAGAACCAGAAATCGCTGTAGCAACAAGAACTTTGCAAATTCGCGCGATTGCAGATAATATTGATGGAAAACTTTTCCCGGGAACATTTGCCGATGTAAAACTTCCTTTAAACATTATTAAAGATGCTATTGTAGTTCCGTCTGAAGCTATTGTTCCTGTACAAAGTGGAAAAAAAGTTTACATCTCAGATATGGGAAAAGCGAAAGAAGTTATGGTTGAAGCAACTACTCGTACAGATTCGTCAATCTTGATTTTATCAGGACTAAAAGCTGGTGATACTCTCGTAACAAGCGGTGTAATGTCTCTAAAAAATGAAGCACCAATTAAAGTTATCGTGAAATAGTCATAAAGTCGCAAGACTAAAATATAGATTTAAAGATATCAGTAAAATTTAGCAATAAATCTGAAATCTAAAATCTAAAATCATAAAAGTATATATGAGTTTATCAACCACAAGTATAAGAAGACCCGTTTTAACGATTGTACTGAATCTTTTGATTATTCTGTTCGGTTTCATTGGTTATACCTTTTTGGGTGTTCGTGAATTCCCTTCTATTGACCCGGCGCAAGTTTCAATCAGAACAAATTATACCGGAGCCAATTCAGACATTATTGAATCGCAAATTACAGAACCTCTTGAAAAAGCTGTAAATGCTATTGACGGAATTAGAAATATTACTTCCTCAAGTAATCAGGGAAGCAGCAATATTACAATCGAATTTAATTTAGATAAAGACTTAGAAGAAGCGGCAAATGACGTTCGTGACAAAGTTTCACAAGCCATCAGAAGTTTACCGCAGGATATTGACGCACCTCCAGTTGTATCAAAAGCCGATGCGGATAGTGATGCCATTATTTCGATGACAGTTCAAAGTGATTCAAGAAATTCACTTGAATTAAGTGATTATGCCGAAAACGTAATTTCACAACGTTTAGAAACTATTCCAGGCGTAAGTGGCGTGCAAATTTGGGGACAAAAACGTTACGCAATGCGTTTGTGGATCGATCCGGCAAAACTGGCTGCATATGGCTGCACGGTTGCAGAAGTACGTACTGCCTTAAACGCTCAAAACGTTGAACTTCCATCAGGAAAACTGACTGGAAATAATACAGAACTTACCGTAAAAACAATCGGAAATTTATCTAAGCCAGAAGAGTTCAATAATATTATTATTCGTACCGATGGAGATAAAATTGTTCGTTTCAGCGATATTGGCGGAGCTGAATTAGGACCAGAAAATATCGAAACAAAATTAAGTCAGTCTGGTTTGCCAATGATTGGTTTAGCAATTGTTCCAATGCCTGGTGCAAACTATCTTGATATTTCAAAAGAATTTTATAAAAAATATGAAGCCTTAAAAAAAGATCTTCCAAAAGATATCAAACTAAATATTGCGCTTGACAATACTATTTTCGTAAAAAAATCAGTTCTTGAAGTTGCTGAAACACTGGGGATTTCAATTATTCTGGTAATCATCATTATTTACCTTTTCTTTAGAGACTGGGCGATTGCATTTAGACCTTTGATTGATATTCCGGTTTCATTGATTGCTACGTTCTTTATAATGTGGCTTTTTGGATTCTCAATCAACGTACTGACTTTATTAGCAATTGTATTAGCAACAGGTTTGGTGGTAGATGACGGTATTGTTGTTACCGAAAATATCTTCAAAAAAGTGGAAGAAGGAATGTCTCCAATTGAAGCTGCTATCAAAGGTTCAAATGAAATTTTCTACGCTGTAATTTCGATTTCGGTAACATTGGCTGCGGTATTCCTTCCTGTAATTTTCTTAGAAGGTTTCGTAGGCCGACTCTTTAGGGAATTTGGGGTTGTAATTGGTGCAGCAGTATTAATTTCTGCATTTGTATCTTTAACGCTTACGCCAATGTTGAACGCTTATTTAATGAAAGGCGGAGAGCAGAAAAAATCAAAATTCTATATTAAAACCGAACCATTTTTTGAAAAGATGAACAGCAGTTATGCCGAATCACTTTCAAAATTCATGGATAAAAAATGGATCAGTTTCCCAATTCTAATCGTTTGTTTTGGATTGATTTATTTGTTTTTTACAATTCTTCCAAAAGAAACTGCTCCACTTGACGACAGAAGTTCTGTAACAATGCGTATGACAACTCCAGAGGGTTCATCATACGAATATACAGATCGTTTTATGCAGGAAATCTCAAAGTTAGTTGATGACTCTATTCCGGAGAAAAAAGTGAGTTTGGTTATTACTGCGCCTGGTTTTGGAGCTTCGGCAACGAATACAGGTTTTATCAGACTTTCATTGAAAGAACCAGATGAACGTAAAGCTGCACAAAAAGACATTGCTGATAAATTAACAAAATGGACTAAAAGATATCCCGAAGCTAAAACTGCCGTTCTTCAACAGCCTACAATTGCTGTAAACAGACGTGGAGGTTTACCAATTCAGTATGTTATTCAGGCTCCGAATTTTGAAAAATTAAGAGAAAAAATTCCATTGTTCATGGAAGAAGTTGGTAAAAGCGATGTTTTCTCAACAACAGATGTAAACTTAAAATTCAACAAACCTGAAATCAATGTTAGCATCAATCGTGAAAAAGCCGAAAGTTTAGGAATTTCTATTTTAGATATTGCTCAAACATTGCAACTTTCTTTGAGCGGACAACGTTTTGGTTATTTTATCAAAAATGGAAAACAATATCAGGTTATTGGTCAATTTGATCAAAAAGACCGTTCAAAACCTTTGGATTTAACTTCAATGTTCGTTAAAAACAACAAAGGCGAATTAATTCAGATGGACAACGTAGTTGATGTTGAAGAACAAAGTAATCCACCACAATTGTACCACAATAATCGCTATATGTCGGCTACAGTTTCTGCAGGTTTAGCTCCAGGAAAAAGTATCAGCGACGGTATTCAGGAAATGGATCGTATCAAAGCAAAAGTTTTGGACGAAAGTTTCACAACTGATTTAAGTGGAGAATCTAGAGATTTCGTAGAAAGTAGTTCGAATACGTCTTTCGCTTTTGGATTGGCATTGCTTTTAATCTTTTTAATATTAGCAGCACAATTTGAAAGTTTTATCGATCCGTTTATCATTATTTTAACTGTGCCAATGGCTGTGGCGGGAGCTTTATTTTCATTATGGCTTTTCAACCAAACGTGGAATATATTCAGCCAGATTGGAACGGTAATGCTTATTGGGTTAGTAACTAAAAATGGTATTTTGATCGTCGAATTTGCAAATCAGCTTCGAGAACAAGGCAAGCCGAAATTAGAAGCCATTTTAGAAGCTTCAGAAGCACGTTTACGTCCAATTTTGATGACCAGTTTAGCTATTGCTTTAGGAGCTTTACCAATTGCGATGTCACTTGGAGCAGCTTCTACAAGTAGAATTGGTATGGGAGTTGTAATTGTTGGAGGAACCATTTTCTCTCTTGCTTTGACACTTTTTGTAATTCCTGCCATTTATTTAATGTGGTCAAAACAAAGAAAACATTATCCAGAATTTGATCATATCGACGAATACGAAAAAGAAAGTATAAAATAGCAGCCAAAAAATCATGAATTTTACACTTTGTAAGATTCATGATTTTCTGGTAAAAGAATATAAATATGAATATTAAAAATATATACGGCACTTTACTAATTCTCTTCTTTTGCATTGTAAAAACAAATGCGCAAGGAGTTTTGACTATTGAAGATGCTACCAAAATTGCTTTAGAAAACAACTTTGAAATTAGAATTGCAAAGAATAATTCGAAAATTAGCGAAACAAATGTTACAATTGGAAATGCAGGATTACTTCCAACTCTAGCAGCTACAGTAAACGATAATAATAGCGTTACAAATTCATCGCAAACACGTCAGGACGGAACTTCAACTTCATTAAACAATGCAAAAAACAATACTTTAACTTATGGAGTTGGCTTAAACTGGACTGTTTTCGACGGAATGAAAATGTTTGCGCGTCTGGATCAATTAAAAGAACTTCAAAATTTAGGTGATTCTGAATTAAGAAGAACCGTTTTAATCAAAATTGTACAGGTAAATTCGGCTTATTATGATCTTGTACAACAACAGCATCAATTGGCTGCTTTAGATACCACAATAGTAATTTCTAAGCAAAGATTAACATTGGCACAAAACCGTTTTAGTATTGGAAAAGCTTCAAAATTAGAGGTTTTAAATGCTCAAGTCGATCTAAATTCAGATCAGGTTGCTTTATTACGCCAAAAAGAAACATACGCAAATTCTAAAATATTACTGAATCAATATTTAGCACGTGACCCTAAAATTGATTTCACTGTAACCGATTTAGTTACGGTTGATAATGCAATGAATCTAGCTGAATTGTCTGATTTGGCACATAAACAAAATCCTGCTGTAGAAGCTCAAATTATTAATAAACGAATAGCTGAATTACAGTTAAAACAAATAAAAGCAGACCGTTATCCTGTTGTTAACTTAACATCTGGATATAATTTTTCTGAAAATCAGTCAAGTTTGGGTTTTACAAGCCAATCATCTTCAAAAGGTTTTAATTACGGCTTTAATGCAAGATTAAATATATTTGATGGTTTGAATCAGCACAGAAATGAAAAAGTCGCTAAAATGGAAATCGAAAATTCACAGATTGCTATTGATCAGCAAAATATGATTTTAGACACACAATTGAGCACCGCATTTCAAACTTACCAAACAAACTTAGAATTAATTGATTTAGAAGAAGATAATGTAACAATTGCCAAACAAAACTTAGATATTACATTAGATAAATTCAGAATCGGAACTATCACAACGCTTGATTTCAGAACGGCACAATTAAATTATGTCAACGCAAAAGTGCGTTACAGCAATGCTCAATATCAAGCAAAATTATCTGAAATTGCTTTGAGAGAATTAGCCGGAAATATTAATTTTTAATTTAAATTTGTTTCAAAAAACAAATATAAATGATCGCATACAATACAAAAGAATGGTTTAGTTTTATCTTTCATTTTCATAAATCAGACACTATCAGGCAATTATTTCCTGTAATGATTGGCATTGGTATTTATGCCGGCATTGTAGGTTATGTTGAAGTAATTTATTTTGGAATTGATGAAAACCATTATCTTAAAAATATTCCCGTAATGCACGGAATATTAGGTTTTGTGATTTCACTTTTATTGGTTTTTAGAACAAATACTGCATACGACCGCTGGTGGGAAGCCCGAAAATTATGGGGTGGCTTAGTCAATAACAGCCGTAACTTTGCGATAAAACTTTCGGCTATTTTAAAAGATGAAAATGACCGAAAGTTTTTCAGAAAGTTTATTCCTGGATACGCTTCTATTTTATACAAACATTTAAACAACTCTGAAACTGCAAAACAGCTTTTTGAAGACGTTGATTTAGAATTGGATCATCATAAACACAAGCCTAATCAGGTAAAGCAAATGATGTACAATAAAATAAATGCTTTGTATGAATCAAAAAAAATAACCGGAGACCAGCTTATCATTTTAAACGCTGAATTAGTTGCTTTTACAGATATCTGTGGTGCTTGTGAACGCATAAAAAACACTCCTATTCCCTACTCTTACAGCGCTTTTATAAAGAAATTTATTTTCTTTTATATTATGACTTTGCCTTTTGGTTATTCCTTGAGTTTGGGTTATTATGTTGTTCCTGTAGTTGTTTTTATCTTTTATGTTTTGGCCAGTTTAGAATTAATTGCCGAAGAAATTGAAGATCCTTTTGGAGATGATGAGAACGATTTGCCAATCAAAAAAATATCAGAGAATATCAAAAAACATGTTGAAGAATTGATCTAGTCAACACTGTATTCGCAATCAAATCCTTACATTAAAACCGTTTAACCAATAAAACATTTCAATGAACGACTATTCTTTGAAATGTTAAAATTTTGCCATAAACTTTGTATTAGCAATTTAAACCGCCTCTTTTTGGGTTGCATCTAATTTTTTCTTATTACTAACTTAAATTTTGTTACTATGAAAAAAATTATTTTACTCATGGTTTTTGCTTTTCTAATTGTCAATTGCACTACTGAACCTTTAAGCACTGACATGCAAACCGAAGCTGAACAAACGAATAGTTCTTCTCTAACTGCAAAAGGAACTTATTCAGAATGTGATCCTATTTCAATTAATATTATGGCCGGGCAATTTACGAACTCGGGAAAAATCTTAGTTGAAAATGATGCCACAAACCTTTATGTGACATACACTGCACTGCCAAACTGGTATTTTAGCGAAATGCATTTATATGTTGGTCCATATGCCAATGTTCCTGTAACAAATGGAAATCCAATTCCTGGAAAATTTCCATACAAAAAAAGCTTTAATCCCTTAGTTCAAACGTACACTTTTACAATTCCACTTTCGTCAATAGTTTTAGATTCAAATAAATGCCTGTTTATTGCCGCTCATTCCAGCATGAAAAATATTGTAAACGGAACAACAGTAGGTACTGAAACCGGATGGGCTGGAGATATTAAATTTCCCGGCAAAAACTGGGCAACCTACTTTAATTACTGCTTAAGAAACTGCAATACACCACCACCTGTTACAACTTGCGATACCGCTTATATGTTTGGAAATAATACATTCATAGATTTAGGAATTTCTGATAAATGGGGCTGGGCTCAAGAATTTTTCCCTGTTCAAAACGGCAGCTACACAGCCAATTTATATGCCGGTGCTGGACAAAATGATATTACAAAGGGATATTTGGCAGGAACAGTTACAATAGTCATACTAGACGGTAACATCACCGTTACAATCAATACAACACATCCTGGAACTGTTTTAACAGAAACACATGTGTATATCTCAAATTTCCCACCAATTACTGCTGCTCCGGGACAATATGGTAATGGACACGTATTAAACAACGTTACTACCGATAGTTACACCTTATCTCATAACGGAGATGGAAGTCTTTGGATAATTGTACATGCGGGAGTATGCACTACAGAATAAATTTAAAATTAAAAAAAAGAGAGACGTTATTCTCTCTTTTTTTTGCTTATTATTTAAAATAAAGCCTGTTTTATTTTTGAAAACAAACCCTAATCAAAAAACAAAAAAATTGTTTTCAACTCCGCCGATCAATCCTTATATTTACATCCTCATACAAGAATAATAAAACTAACATGAAAATATCTTACAACTGGCTAAAACAATTTATTAAAACAGACTGGACTTCAGAACAAACTTCGGAATTGCTTACAGATTTAGGCCTGGAAGTAGAAGTAGTTGAAAAATACCAATCTATAAAAGGTGGATTGGAAGGAGTTGTTGTTGGTCATGTTCTTACTTGCGAAAAACACCCAGATGCTGACAGACTAAAAGTAACAACTGTAAATATTGGTTTAGAAGCTCCTGTACAGATAGTGTGCGGTGCGGCAAACGTTGCAGCTGGTCAAAAAGTTCCTGTTGCTACTATTGGTACTGTTTTATATGATAAAGAAGGAGCAGAATTTACTATTAAAAAAGGAAAAATTCGCGGTCAGGAAAGCCACGGAATGATTTGTGCTGAAGATGAATTAGGACTTGGAACAAGCCATGACGGAATTATGGTTCTTGATGAAACTTTAGTTCCTGGAACTCCAGCTGCAGAAGTTTTTAAAATTGCAAATGATGAAGTTTTCGAAATTGGCTTAACGCCAAATCGTGCTGATGCGATGAGTCATTACGGAACTGCACGTGATTTAAGAGCTGGAATGTTGCAACGTGGTGTAAACGTTGAACTAATTACACCATCTGTAAGTAATTTTAGAGTCGATATGCGTACATTAAAAATTGATGTTAACGTTGAAGATTCGCATTTAGCTCCAAGATATTGTGGTGTAACCATTTCTGGAATTACCGTTCAGGAATCTCCAAAATGGCTTCAAGACAGACTAAAAGCGATTGGATTGACTCCAAAAAACAATATTGTCGATGTTACTAATTATGTTTTACACGAATTAGGGCAACCTTTACATGCTTTTGATGCTGCAAAAATCAACGGAAAAGTAATTGTAAAAACACTTCCGGAAGGAACAAAATTCATCACTTTAGACGATGTTGAAAGAACATTGCACAAAGAAGATTTAATGATCTGTGATGAAAAAGGTCCATTATGTATTGCAGGAGTTTTTGGAGGAAAAAAATCAGGCGTAACAGACGGAACAACTACAATCTTCTTAGAAAGTGCTTATTTTGATCCAGTAAGCATTCGTAAAACGGCAAAAAGACATCAATTAAACACAGATGCTTCTTTTAGATTTGAAAGAGGAATTGATCCAACTATTACAGAATATGCTTTAAAACGTGCTGCTCTTTTAATTCAGGAAGTAGCAGGTGGAAAAATCACATCTGATGTGGTTGAAGTATATCCTAAAAAAGTAGAAGATTTTTCAGTTTTATTGAATTTCAGTCATGTTTCAAAAATCATTGGGCAGGAAATTCCGAAAGATACAATCAAAAAAATATTAGTTTCATTAGACATCAAAGTCAACAGCGTTTCAGATTCTGGTTTAGGATTGACTATTCCTGCGTATCGTGTAGATGTTCAGCGTGAAATTGATGTAATTGAAGAAATCCTGCGTGTTTATGGCTATAACAACATTAATTTTTCTAAAAAATTCAATGCAACTGTAGCAAATTCACCTAGAACTGAAGATTACAAAGTACAAAACGTAATTGCTTCGCAGTTGAATTCTCAAGGTTTCCATGAAATGATGGCCAACTCTTTGACAACGGCAGCTTACGCAAAACTTTCGGCTTCGTTAAAAGAAGAACATAATGTAACGATGCTGAATCCTTTGAGTGGTGATTTGTCAACGATGCGTCAATCATTGTTGTTTTCTGGATTAGAGGCTATTTCATATAATATTAACAGAAAGAATTCTGATTTAAAATTATTTGAATTCGGAAAAACATATCATAAATACCTTACTGGATATGAGGAACACAAACACCTGACTTTATTGGTTTCTGGAAACAGAAACAAAGAAAGCTGGACAAATCCTCAGAAAACAACAGATTTCTTTTTATTAAAAGGATATGTAAAAGCAGTTTTAGCTCGTTTGGGAATTGAGAAAATTTCAAATGCTCCAGTTCAGTCTGATATTTTTTCTGAAGGAACTGCCATTTGCTACAACAATGATACTTTAGTAGAAATGGGTGTAGTAAAAAAATCAATTTTAAAGAATTTCGGAATCAAACAAGATGTTTATTATGCTGATTTTAATTGGGATTTAATTCTGAAAATTATCACTGGTAAAATTAAATATACTGAAATTCCGAAGTATCCTGAAGTACGAAGAGATTTAGCATTGTTGATTGACCAAGCTACAACTTACGAAAACATCTTCAATTTGGCAAAACAGACTGAAAAATCACTTTTAAAAGACATCAATTTATTTGATGTTTATGAAGGAAATAAACTGCCAGAAGGAAAAAAATCGTACGCTTTAAGTTTTACGATTCAGGATAATACTAAAACACTTACAGATGCTCAAATTGACAAGATCATGTCGAAATTGCAGCAAACTTTTGAAACTGAGCTTGGTGCAAGCTTAAGATAAAAAAAGTTATTTAATAAAAAACCCGACCTTCAAAAGTCGGGTTTTTCTATTTTAAAACGTTACGCGCGTTGATAATCTCCTCGCTCCTGCCGAGTTTGGATGAATTTCATCTCTCCAAAGTTCTGATGAATTCAATAAACCGCGGTAATCTATGATTCTGCTTTGAAAGCGATAACCATAATACGCAAAATGATTTTTGATTTGACATAAAAGAGCATAAAACTTATCCAATAATCGGATAATAATATATGCTCTTAAAATTTCATCGGCAATTCCTAAACGATCAAAAACAGGTTTTATCCAAGGTCCCAAAGGCAAATCAACACCAACAATCGACGGTCTTACGCCAAGTTTGAATAACGGATAATCGTAAGTATGCATGTAAAATATGGTATTTGGGGTTGAATGTGCATTTATAATACTTCCAAAACCCAGATAATTTCGCATAATTGTGCTGAAAATTGAATTTAGATTAACTGAATTAAAAAGCGCACGATCGAAAGTAGTTGTATTTAAATATCTTTTATATAAAATACATTTTTGATACAAAGCATCGCCAGACAAACTTCTTAGTTCAGTGAGTTTTGCCTGATCTGTAAAGAAACTTGGATCAAAAGAAGTAATTCCGGAGTTTAATATTCTGCCAAGTTGCGGGAAAACATCATTTCCGCCTCCGCTAAAATAAATTCGGTCTATGCGATAACCGCTTACATATTGCACAAAATGAGCTCTGTCAGCATACATCTGGGAAGTTGTCTCTCCAAATTTCGCTAAATGCAAACAGTTTAAATTGAGTCTTTGATTTCGATCTGTAATAGTATCATACAAATCCAAAATTGTCGGAACAGGATAATCCAGCCAGGAATCACCTTCAAAAATAACATTCAATGTATTTGCGTTTCCGGCATTTCTTCTAAACAAAAATGAATTGGTCAAGAATGGCTGATGCAGGGATTCGTCTTCCGATTCAACCAGCGAGGTATTCACACTATTCAGTTGTTTCAGGGTATTATAAGTCACATCACCCGGATTAATATTCCCAGTGACCTGAATTCTATTATTTGCCTGAAAATTGAGAATAGAAATAATGGTGCTATCCGTTTGATTATTTACTATACTTCCGCTGGTTGGCACGGGATAACCTAGTGCTTTTAAATAATTTTGTATTTGCAATACATCAGATCTATTGTTTACTGCATTTAATCCTACACTGCTCAAAAGTGCACTTATTGCAGGGGAATTTTGATTTATAACTGAGGGATTCGAAACTAAATTTTCCATAGTATTCCAGATTTACGTTATTTTATTTGGATTGATATAGCCGTGTCCTGCTCTAAAAACCTCAAAATTATTTTCTTTAAAAGAAGCAGCATCACAGGCTTTAAATAGTTTTTTGCGAATTGAAAAAATATCCAGATCAGGTTCTTTCTCTAGAATTTTCATTACTAAAGAAGCTACATAAGGCGCCGCCATACTACTACCACTTTTAGAAGTTAGCTTGTTTGATGCTCTGTTTTCTCTGCTTGAGGATGAACAGGACGATTTTATTTTAAAACCGGGTGCAACAAGTTCTGGTTTCATGCGTCCATCAGCTGTTGGGCCGGAACTGCTGAAAGACAAAATAGGTTTTGTGTCATCATTCTGGTTATAAGCGCCAACAACAATACTATATTTTGAATTGCAGATTGAATTTGTGGTGTGGGTTTTATTAGCAATTGCAGGCAAAAATATGGATTGTCCACCATCA
The DNA here is from genome assembly GCF_000745775.1 of Flavobacterium sp. ASV13. Lineage (GTDB taxonomy): Bacteria > Bacteroidota > Bacteroidia > Flavobacteriales > Flavobacteriaceae > Flavobacterium. The sequence goes on from NZ_JQJY01000001.1 coordinate 312,617, forward strand.
TCGCGTTCTATGTAACAATGATAACGTCCATTTTTTACAGTTCTTCCCACTAATTCAATAGTCCAAAATTTTGAATTTAATTTACCATTAACCAAAATATTGATTTGATTTTTTCCTGTATTTGGTTCGTTGCATCTATGCAGACAGATTCCGACTTCATCATTATCTTTTAAAATTAATTCATCTTTAAAAGGAGTTGACGAAAGCAGCAATTTCATATTATCATCATAAATATCAACGCTTAAAATATCGTCTCCATGATACCAAATTTCCATTTCATTGGGCGTTCGATCGTGTTTTTTAAACATCCACGGAATTTTAATTTTCTGATTCAATTTGATATCCCCGTAGGTATGAGCATTTGACTGGTGATAATTTCCTGTGCTTTGAACAATCGCCGTTCCTTTACGTGTCGTTACAATATGATCGATGATTTGTTCAAACAAAGTTTTTCCCATATGCGCATCGCCATGACCGCCTAAACTCATATTGATTACCAAAGGTCTTTCTCCAGCTTCATTCGTAATCAAACACAAGCCTTCGGCGCCTTTTACAGAATCGCCTAATGACAAATTAGATCCGTTAACTAGATTAGTTCCCATATCAACAGCTATTATTGGCACATTTGGAGCGAAACTTTTTGGCGCTACAGCTCCATTGCCACAAGCAATTCCGAGTACATGCGTACCGTGTGTTCCATTTCCAAATAAATCTGATTTTCCAGGATGATAACCTAGTTTTTTGAACGGAAACTCATCTAATAAAGCTTCATTTATCTGTACTTTTGTAATGATTCTGCCATAACCAAATCTATTTCCGTCATAGCGATCAGATTGTACCCAAATTTTCTCGAAACGCGTTTTTCCATTGCTTATAAAATCCGGATGAGTAAAATCAAATCCAAAATCAATAATTCCGAATACAACATTTGAAACACCGTCGTCTAAAACATCATTTTTTCTGTCTAGAATTTGGGTTTCAGGAGCAAGTTCAGCATTATCATTTGCAGGAACAACACTTGGAGCTTTAAGGCTTTTTACCTTTTTACTGTTGTAAATCGAACATAAAAATCGTCGTTGTGTTCTAATACTCACGACCTTGCCAAAATCTGAAATAATTTTACAATGATCAGGATAATCTTTTTCTTTTTCTAAACGCATTAAAAGTGATAATTCTTCGTCTGGATTACCATATAATATAACTTTGAGTCTTGGATCCATATTCTCGAATTTAGTGGTGTAAACGAATTGTAATTAACTTACCATCAATTTCAAAAAGCTCAGAATTTAAATAATTGAAATAAAGCATCTCTTCAGCCAAAGAATTGAAGACTACGTCCAACTCATTTCCTTGCAATACAAAACTGTTTATTTCATTTACATAATGACTATTTTTAAGATCAATATTTTTTAATTCTAAAATAAAATTTTGATCTTTTTGATCCAGTTTTGAAAAATCAGAATCTGCTAAGATTTTATTCAATAATTCCAGCGTTTTATCAATCGAAAAAATCTTTTTCGGAATTAATTCCTGAAACAGCTTTGTCTTTTCCTCTTCAGCTTTTTTTGAAAATTTTAGGTTTTTCGAATAAAAACTTGGACGGATAGCATTTATTTTTTTCAGAATTTGAGTTGTATTTTCTTCAATTCTGTTTAAACGCACGCTTTCTTGGTCAGTTGCTGCAGTTTTCATCTCTTTTCGTTTTTAGCTGGTGCTTTTTGATTAGAAACACTATCTGGAGCTGGAACACCTTTAGAAAATGCTTCCAATCGACTTTTAATTTCCTGAATAGCGTCATTTAGAGTACCAGTACTTTTTTCTATTAAAGCGATTTTAGCATCAAATTTTTCTACAATTGCTTTAGTCAATTCTGCGTTATTGCTTGCTGCAATTTTAGCGATCTCTTCTTTTAAGAGATTATTGCTAATTGAAATCTCGTTTCTTACATTCTCTAAGGTTACAACATTTGCCGCTCCATTAGTTGGTGTTTCAGTATTTGTTGGAGGATTTACTATAGGAGCTGTACTAGGAGCTGGTAAACCCGGAGCACTTCCTGCAGCAGATGTTACGTCAGCTGAAGCATTAAATTTATCTCCTTCGGCTTTAGCTTTGTTCTCTATAAGTAGATAACTCAATAATGGATTTTCGGAAACTACGCCAGCTAATAGTGCTGTATTCGTAATTTCCTGATTTCCTGAAACATTGTAGAAACTGGCTCTGCTATTTGCAATCACATAATTGATTAATAAATTAAATGGATTCATCATTTCATAATTTTAAGGTTAATAGAAATTAAAGGGCAATTGAGGATCAACTGCCCTTTCTATAATTTACTTATTCATCATCATCATCAATGCAATAGGCAAAATAGTATTGTTAGTATTTCCAGCATTGTTTTGATTTTGCTGTGACATTATAAGTACTAATGGCAACATCATGTTTGAATTATCTGATTTTCCAGAGCCAGAATCACCCATTGTAGTCATCATTGGCAATAATAAAGACATAGTTGGATCTATATAAATAGCACTCGTATTCGGTTTTTCAATAATCTTAGCTTCAACAGCCGGATTATTACCTTCCGCCGCTTTAGCCGGAATATATTGTAAATTCTCAGCCTTTAATTTTGGCTGATTTAACAATGATCCCACCATACTCATCATTTGCATATTTTTTAAAACCTTTGTCTGGTTATCGCCTTTTCGGGCGTCGATTTTTGCAAATTCAGTATGTTTTTGATCTAATGCAACCAATGCTTTATTTGTTGCTAATGATGTCTTTTTAAGCTCATTAACTTGGTTAGAAATAGCATCTAATGATTTTTTAAGTTCGCTTTTAGTAGCATAATCATTAGCTCTTCCGCTCAATGCTTTTCCAAAATTTGATCTTTGTTTTACGGCCGAACTTACATTAGGTCTAATGCCGCGTGTTGAAGGTCTTCTTCGTTTTGCAGCTTCATCATAACTTTCGTCATAACTTTCTAATAAATCTTCGCTTAAAAGATCTTCGTTGAAATAATCTTCATTCAATAAATCTTCGTCTAAATAACTTTCAAAATAGCTCATAATTTTAATTTTTAATGGTTAATTTTTGTTGAAATAATGTTTGTTATATTTCTGGATGGCTGGCTGAATATATTTGTTGAAAAGAATAAAATCTGGAACATTGTTACCTGGTTTTCCAGTGCCGAAGCATTCTGGACAGTCTGGATTTTCTCCAAAACATTCTGTGCAGGCGCCAATAGCTTTTGCTAAATCATCATTTTGATTTAATTCAAATTCCAATTGAAATTTCAGCCCTTCAATTATGGTAAAAAGTTTATGATTGATTTTTTTTAGTTTCTTGACTCTTTCCTCAAGTTCTAAATCAACTTTTGGGATTTCTTTTTCCTCTTCAGGCTCTTTTTTTTCCATCATGGGCTGCATAAGCTCAAAATATTTAGCCATTTCAGGATTATGTTCTTTCAAATATTCTAAATAAGCATCCATTGGTATAACATTTAGGTTTTATAAACTTGCAATAGAATTTTCAAGTCTATTGATACGGTTAGGAGTATTTGTGCCAACAAACTGGCCATATTGATCCACGTAATAATCTTCAGTCGGAATTAATCCTCCGTTGTAATATTCGTATAAAATATTCTCTGTTAAGTAATTAACACTTTCGATTAATTCGGCAAAAGAGTGGCTTTCAATTGGTGCATTTGGGCTTGCAGTACCTAAACTTTGCTGTGCCTGACCTGCCTGAAATTGAGGGTTATTTATCACGCCTCCTAATTGATTATATAAACCTTGAACTCTGCCAATATCCTGCGCCGCCTGTGGACGAAGCACTACCGGGTTATCCTGCACATATTGCTGAATGGCAGGCAGGGCTGCTCTACCGGCATCAGCTATATAACGGGTTGTATTTCCCCATGCTTGTCTAATTGGTGAAGGCTGTGATGGTCTACGTGGTTGTTGTGGTGCTGGTCTGTATTGTTGTGGCTGAGATGGTCTGCGTTGTGGCTGACGACTATTGTCTAAAGCCGTACTACCGGCTCCGGCTAAATTGCTAACCAAACCTCCAACAGCACCGCCAATTTGAGGTGCGCCAAAATAAGTACCAATAGCAGTTCCTGCAATTGGAGCTAAGGCAGAAACACCGCGCAAAACTCCAGAACCAATACTGCTGGCTACATTTCCTAAACTTGACCAAAATCCTTCTGCTTCACTTTCAGACATTTGATCTACTCGTGACAATAGGACATCTTCTAATTCACTTTCGCTTAAATTAGAATATTCTGGTCCCAAAACATATCGTACAGCTTCAAAATAATTGTCTTCGCTGAATGATTCTCCCTGAAAAACTTCATGATATAAACTCATAATTTTTAGTATTACAATTAACTCTTACTCTTTTAACAGGCTTTTCAGATTTCGCCTATCCATTTTGTGCACAAAAAGGAACGATGTAAAATTGATTTTTTATAAATTACTACAAAACAGTACTTTAACCCAATTTTTTAAATAAATTTACCCTAAGAAAAAGGGTACATTTCCCCTTGTCAATTTTTGGGGTTTAAAATATTTTTGCTCTCAATGTTTTTATCAAAACACTATTTACCAAACAATTAACCCATAAACTATTAATAATCATGGAAAGACAACCTGGAAGACCAACACAGTTGATTACTAAAAAATTCGCGAAAGAATTACACACGAATTTTATGAAGTATAGAGCCAGCATTATTGCTAAATACATCAAAAAAGAAGACGCCAATGCCGTTTGGTTTTCTGTGGAAGAACTCGAAAATTACATTCATTATATCAAGTCTAAAGGAGAAAAAACAGGTTATAATGTAAATGGAATTCGGATTTATTTTGGAGTATATCCGGAAGATAAAAAATATGAAGAAAAAGCTGGTTTGATGACCGTATTTTTAACCGCAACGGGCAAAAAAATCAAAACACCTAAAGCTGGAGAAATACAGACTTTTGCCTTGATGAGTGACGGAACCTCTGACATAGCAAGCATTGAACCAATGAATTACGGAAGCATCGGAAGACCGCCTAGCTTAGACTATTAATTAAACAATTATGTTCGAATTTTTAAGATTTTATATTTTCTATTTAGCTTTATTTTCTGGAATTATAGGCCTGATTTCATGGCACAAACTTCCTGGATATAAAGCTAAATCGCTCGTAATTTTGATTTGGTTTTCTGTTATAATAGAAAAAGTAGGTTATTATTTTACAGAGTGGACAGGTTTACTGAATTATTATGTTTTTAATTTTTATATGCTGGTCAGTTTTTCTGCCTATATATTGCTCTTAAGAAGCCTTTTAACTAAAACAAATCATAAAATAATCGGCTCTCTGAGTTTAATACTTTTCATATTATCCTTTTTTCTGAATATTTTATATTTCAAAGAAGATGTAAATCATTCTTACACATACAGTTTTGCCATTGGAGTATTATTAATTATGATTTTATCCTGTTTGTATTTGGTAGAAATTTTTAATTCGGATAAAATATTGAATTTTAAAAAATCGGTCTTTTTTTGGTACATACTCGGAATATTAGTTTTTCATGTACCTTTTTTGCCCTTTATGCTGGCTTTAAATTGGTTTTTAATCAAACACGATGAATCGGTTTTCAGTTTAGTAGTTTTTATTTTAAACCTTTTAGCGCAGAGTTGCTATATTATTGGATTTTTATGGAGCGAAAAGAAATACAACTATTAGTCATTTCGTTAGGTATTGTTTTTTTAACTTTACTGATCATTTTGCTTGTGATATTCTTTTATTTCCTTAAAAAGAAAAACACTTATTTGGTTGAAAAAATGGAGTCAGAACTCTATTTTCAATCGGAATTAATTAAAACCCGAATTGAGATAAAAGATCAGACACTCAGCGAAATAAGTAAAGAACTTCATGATAATATAGGCCAAATCATTTCCGTAGGCATTATGCAGCTCAATATCTATTTGGACAGCGGAAAATCTATTAAAGCCAATGAACTTCAGGATCTTAAAGAAATACTCGCCAAATCATTAGATGAAATAAGAATTTTATCCCGAATCATTAATAAAGACAATTTACTACACAGCAATTTCATCGAAGCCATTAAACAGGATTTGGAGCGCATAAAAAAACTGAAAAACATACAGTATAAATACAATCTTACGGGTGAAATTCCGAAGATTAGTCGAGAACATGATTTGTTCATTTATCGAATTTTTCAGGAAGCATTGCACAACAGCTTAAAACATTCGCACAGTGATTTATTTGAAGTAAACATCAGCACTGTTAACACCGTTTTCCGATTAGAAATAAAGGATTTCGGAATTGGTTATGATGCCAATCAGATAAATTCTGGAATAGGTTTAAACAACATGAAATTAAGAGCCAAATTGATTGGCGCTAATTTAATTATGGAATCAGATTCATCAGGAACAACTGTAACTTTAGAATACCCCTTAACCCTAACCAATGAAACCTAACACTAAAAACCGAATTATTATTGTAGATGATCATCAGCTTTTTTCGCAATCTCTGGAACTTTTAATCAACAGTTTCAAAGGTTTTGAAGTAATTAACCGCTTTGAAAATGGTAAATTATTTGTTTCCTATTTGCAGGAACATGCTAACGCTGATGTCGATTTAATTTTATTAGATGTGAATATGCCTGTTTTAGATGGTGTAAGCACAATGAAATGGATTAAAGAAAATAGACCCGACTTAAAAGTTATTGCACTGTCTGTAAATGATGATGAAGAAATCATCATCAAAATGATTACAAACGGTGCCAAAGGTTATCTCCTAAAAGATACTTCGCCCGAAATATTTAAAGAAGCTATAATTTCTGTTATTGAAAAAGGTTTTTATTTTACCGAATTAGTTTCAGGCATGCTGGTCAAAAAAGCAAATACCGATTCAAAAAAAATCAATTTAAAAGAAAAGGAAATTGTTTTTATAAAACATGCCTGTACTGAAAAAACGTATAAAGAAATTGCTTCAGAAATGTGCTTAAGTCCAAAAACAATTGATGGATACCGAGAATGTCTATTTGACAAACTCGAAATCAAAACCCGAATTGGATTGGTACTTTACGCAATCAAAAATAAAATCGTTCTAGTTTAAATTAATAGGTAATCGCAGAAAATATCGGATATTCTTTTATTTTTTCTCTACCATTAAGAAAAGATAATTCCATCAGAAAATTGCATTGTACGATTTCGCCTCCTAAACGTTCTACCAATTCGCAAACGGCTTTTGCAGTGCCGCCGGTTGCCAAAACATCATCATGAATTAAAATACGGTCTCCTTTTTTAATGGCATCTGTATGCATTTCTAAGCTGTCTGTACCATATTCAAGTTCATAAGAAGCTGCAATTGTTTCATAAGGCAGTTTTTTAGGTTTACGAACCGGAATAAAACCAGCATTTAATTCCTGAGCTAATAAAATTCCGAAGAAAAAACCTCGGCTTTCTGCGCCAACAACCTTATCAATTTTCTGATCTTTTAAAGAATTTACCAAAACCGAAAGGCATTCTTGTCTTGCAATTGGGTCATTTAAGAGCGGAGTAATATCTTTAAACAAAATTCCTTCTTTTGGAAAACCTTGAATATCACGTATATAATTTTCTATCTTCATTTTTTTTTATTTTTATCGTATTTTATGTTTGTATATCTCACATTTATGTCTATCTTTGCACCCGCAATAAGCAATCAACAAAGCTACAAAAAATAGCCTAATTGATAACAAAAAAGGCCTCGTGGCGCAACTGAATAGCGCATCTGATTACGGCTCAGAAGGTTACTGGTTTGAATCCAGTCGAGGTCACTCTTAAAAAAACGTTAAAACATCAGTTTTAGCGTTTTTTTTATGCTTTTTCGTATGATTTAACCCGCTTTAACTTAAAAATATAAGCGGTTTGTAAATCTTGTAAAGTTAACTCTACGAGACACAAACCTCACTTAAAATCCTGTAAACATTAACTTAAAGAAATTTCATTATTATTATGATAACAAAATTTTATGCTTATGGAAAACTTTAATTTAGTGCAGAATCGGTTCATTTAGCCTTAGTACTAAATTAATTGCCGCATAAGCTTATTATTTGCAAACTTTGATTTTTAAACATGGTTTATTGCAAGATATTGTAAAGCGCTTTACCTTATCTTAAGTTGCTTAATGCGTTGTCAAGCATTAATTTTTCCTGCATACAATCTTGTTTTAGCGAGTCAAGAGTATGCTCTAAATCAGGATCGTAATCTTCTATATGAGTTGCAAAAATGCGGATGTTTTGAACTTTATTTTTAAAACGATCAAGGTGCTGCTGCGCTTCATCAATACACCTGCCTATATACAGGCGTTCATCCTGCGGGTGATACTCTATCTGGTCATTCTGTTGCTGAATTATCAACTTTGCCGAATTCATGATGCTGTCTGACTGCTTATCCAATAAAAACCATTTTTTTAATGTCTTGTCATCAATGTTTGAAAAGTGGACTGAATTGAGATCACTGCTGTTTTCGTTTGAATCTGTCCAATCCTTTTTCTGACAGGAGTATAACAGCGCGACACTGAGGATAAGTAACATAATCCTTGTATTCATAATTTGATTTTTTTATTTTTAATATTTTCCTTAATTCCTAAATAAAATAAGTAATTTCAAATCGGAAAACTTTCATTTTTTAGTGCTCTTTTTAGAAGTCAATTCTTTTCCTTTTACCTTTGGCAATATAACTTTTTCTATTACCGGAAGATTCTCTGGCAAAGTTTCTCCCGTCTTTTCAATTGCTCGACGTATTTTTGATCCTACTGCAAAATGGATGCTATTAGCATCAACATTATCATTGGCTTTATCATTATTGAGCAATTCAGCAGTTTGTTTTACTCGCAATAAATTCACTGCCAGCTCAGCGCTGTCCATATGATCCAGAATATTCTCATCAGGATCAAGTTCTCTTAGTTCGCGAATTGCTTTTACATCGAGCCCTCCATAAAGTCCTCTATATCCATGATTTTGAAATAATGCATAATCTTTTGGTTTTATGATGCCTGCTTGGCGTGCTGCTCCTGCAAGCTGAAGGTTATATTTAGAGAGTTCATTTCGAAGAAAAACCCTTCTCTTCTTTACAATTTTTAAACTATTTTGTCTTTGTAATGCACTGATTTCGGCAAATCGGGTCTGCGTTGCCAGATAAGTCTGTGCTATCGCTACAGGCTTTAATGCAGGATCTGAATTTTGTATTACAAGATAGCATGCGTATCGAGACAGATTTATATCCTCACTTTCAAAAGCGCCATTTTTCTGTGTTTTTTTAACTGCAATTTCCTTAAAATGATGCTCCTGCTTTTGTCCCGCATTCCTGCAGGCTGTTTCAGCTTTTTTAATAACAGGCAAGAATAATTTAAAATCAGCATAACCTAACTGCCCCGCAAGTTCCTTTGAACTCCAAAACTCATTGCCTGCTTTATCAAACCTGCGCATTTTGTCAAAAACTGATATACTTCTTTTTGGTGATTTTTTTGTTTTCATAATACTCTAGAATAACATCTGCAATAAAATAGAATCAGCTCATTACCTGATTTGGCATTAACTGATACAGCAAATTTCATCAATAAACCAGTGCGCAAAAATGACCTTCATCACAAAACTAAATTCTCTTCACAAAAAGTAAAAATTAGGATTATGACCCATATCATTTTAAACTGCGCCGTGATGTATTACTTTTAGATTATTATAACCAACATAAGCTGCAAATTGATTCAACAAATAAAATGGAAGAGCTGATTTTAAAATTTAGCGAAATAGGCATTGATAATATAAATAAAGTTGGACGAAAAAATGCCAATTTGGGCGAGATGTACAACAACCTTTCTTCGAAAGGGATTCGGATTCCGGATGGGTTTGCTATTACAGCAAAAGCATACAAGTATTTTATAGAATATAATAAGCTCCGCAGCCCGCTGCAGGAACTTATGACCCAATTAGACAATATCGATCTTTCCAATTTAGCGGAAATCGGGTCAAAAGCAAGAAAACTGATCCTTGAGGGCAGATTTCCGTTGGATCTTGAAACAAGCATAACAACTGCTTACAATTGTTTGTCGGAAAATAAAAAAAGAGATATTGTGGTGGCGGTACGAAGCAGTCCTTCTGCAGAAAATCACTTTATCGACAGTTTTTCTGGACTTCACGATTCCTTTCTCAACATAAAAGGTATTGTCCCATTGGTATATGCCGTGAAGTGCTGCTTTGCGTCGCTCTACACAGACAGGGCAATTAAACACAGACATAATATATGTTTTGATCACAACAAAGTATTTCTCTCTGTTGGAATACAAAAGATGGTGCGCTCTGATCTTGGCTGCTCTGGAATCGGTTTTACCATTGAGCCCAAATCAGCATTACCTGGCATGGTGCACATTGCCGGAACATGGGGATTCGGTGAAACTATAGCAGAAGAAATGGTTGCTCCTGATGAATTTATTATATTTAAAAATTCTCTTAAAAACAACAAGAAAGCGATATTGCAAAAAAAGCTTGGCAGCAAAAGCAAAATCCTAGTATCTAATGAAAATGCTTCTGGCATCAACTCCACTGTTCTGAAAATAACACCACGAAAATACACAGAAAGATTTATACTTGAAGATCCGGAAATTGAGAATCTGGCAAGATGGGCTATAATACTTGAAGACTATTTTCAAAAACCTGTTGATTTCGAGTGGGCAAAAGATGGGCTTAGTAGTGAACTCTATATCATTTAGTACTCCTACTACTCCTTTAAATTACTTACTTCTGCTAAAAAAATAAGCACTTTAATAAATTATGCCTCTGATGAGCTTATAAATAGTACAAAAGATATAAATTTTTACTTCTCCAAATTGAGGTAATAAAAATTTGTCGCGCCATGAGGCATCTATTAAAAAAAAAAGAGTGAAAAATTCAAAAAAAACGGTTGCATTTTCAACATTTTCATAACGCACAACATTGATTATAAAAAACATTTAACGATATTTGTTAGTGTATAATTCCAATGGCAGATGAAAAACCAAGCACTTTTAAATGCTATAATTGAAAATGCAATAGACGGGATCATTACAATTAATGACAAAGGTATTGTAGAGTCGATAAATCCGTCAGCTTGCCGGCTTTTTTTATATGAGCCCCAAGATGTTATCGGAAAAAACATCTCCATTCTGATGCCTTCACCCGACCGGGAAAAGCATGATTCCTATCTTGAAAGCTACAAGTCTTCGGGAGTGCCCCATGTTATTGGTCATGGAAGGGATGTGTTGGGACGAAAAAAAGACGGCAATATATTTCCTTTCCGTCTTGGTGTGAGTGAAGTCAAATTTGAGGATACAAGAATTTTTGCAGGTTTTATACACGATTTAAGCCATCAGAAAGAAGCAGAAAACCGCCTGATGCAATATACACAGCATCTGGAGGAGCTGGTAAAAGACCGCACTATCATATTAAATGAGACTATCGAGGCTCTCACAAATGCCAAAGAGGAAGTAAGTACTACTCTGGAAAAAGAAAAAGAACTTCATCAAATAAAGAGCAGGCTTTTATCAATGGCCTCCCACGAATTCAGGACCCCGCTGAGCACCATCCAGCTTTCTTCCTCCTTGATGCAGCGCTATGCCGAAGGATTGAACAGCCCAAAGATTGACGCTCATCTGCTGAAAATAAAAAGCGCCGTAGCCAATTTGACCGTTATACTGGATGATTTTCTTCTTCTTGAAAAAGCGGAATCCAATAAAATAACAATTCAGCTTTCGTGTTTTGATCTTTACGTCTTTATTAAGGAATTATTGGGAGAGCTCAAGCTGCTCACCAAAAAAAAACAGAAAATAATCAGCAGGCCCAATAACGAAATCACGCTGGTAAAACTAGACAAAAACCTTCTTAAAAACTGCATCATCAATCTGGTTTCCAATGCTATAAAATACTCAGGAGAGGAAACAGAAATTGAAATTTGGACCACCCTTGACAGTAATAAGATAACCATCAATGTTAAGGATAACGGCATCGGGATACCACAGGAAGACCACGAGCATCTGTTTGAAGCCTTTTTCAGGGCCCATAATACAGGAAATATTCCGGGCACCGGTCTGGGACTCCATATAGTTTCACGTTATGTAAAAATTATGAACGGCTCCATATCCTTTAAAAGTGCCGTTGATAAAGGAACCTTGTTTACCATTGAACTGCCGCGTATATGAATAAAGTGCTTATTATTGAAGATAATGACAATATCAGGGAAAATGTTGTCGAAATACTGGAACTTTCAGGCTATGAGGTTTTTTCAGCTGAAAATGGAAAAAAAGGAGTTGAATTGGCCCTCAAAACCATTCCTGATATAGTCCTATGTGATATAATGATGCCCGAACTCGATGGTTACGGCGTAGTGCACATTCTGCATAAAAATCCGCAGACATTGGCAATTCCCATCATCTTTTTAACCGCTAAAGCAGAAAGGGCCGATCTTCGGAAAGGCATGGAACTTGGCATTGACGACTATCTGACAAAACCATTTGATGACTTGGAACTTCTACAAGCTATAGAAGCAAGGCTCAAAAAAAAAGAGACACTCGAGCTATTTTATGGACAGACCCCCGAGAACCTCGATACAATAATTTCAAAAGAAGACGGACTATCGAAACTTAAGGAAATCATGCTCGAGAGGAGTTCCAGAAAGTATAAAAAAAGCCAGTATATCCATTATGAAGGTGATCGGGTTGCAGGTATTTACTACATCATTAGCGGAAAAGTCAAAACAGTGAAGCTCACAGAAGAAGGCCGTGAACTTATTACTGGCATTTATAAAGAAAATGATTATCTGGACATCAGTGTATTATTTACAAATGATACTTATAAGGATACCACTATCGCTCTGGAGGAAACAGAACTCAGCTTCCTTCCTATTGAACAGCTTGACAAGCTGCTGTTTCTTTATCCTGATGTAGGAGCTAAATTTATCAAGATCCTTTCCAATGATATGAAGGACAAGGAATCCCGCCTATTGCAGATTGCCTATATGTCGGTCAGAAAAAGAATTGCCCAAGCAATCGTCCAATTATTGCAGCAACACAGTAATGACGGCTGCACCATCAAATTCAGTCGCGATGATTTGGCCGCATTTTCAGGCACCTCACCTGAAACGGTAAGCCGAACATTAAGCGATTTTAAGGAAGAGGGATTAATTGAAAAAACTTCAGGGGCAATCCGTATTCTAAATCTGGAAAAACTCAGCAAAATCAAAAACTGAATTTCAATTATGATCGAGATCACGTAATGCAGTGATTACTCTCATTCTTCAAACCGCCAATACGTTGTATTTTTGAGTAATTCATTTCAGAATGTTTAACTTAAATTTATTACACCATGACAACACTTGTTCCAACAAAGAAGAAAAATAGCAACGGCCTTGGCATTTTTGAAGATTTTTTTACCGATCGTTTTCTTGATATTCCATCTTTTTTTGCATTTGCGAATCAAAATGGTGCATCGATGCCTCAGGCAAATATCATTGAAAACAATGCTGATTTTGAAATTGAAATCGCTGCGCCAGGTCTTACAAGTAAAGACTTTAAGGCTGAAATAAAAAATGGCGTTTTGAACATTAGTGCGCAAAAAGAAGAGGAATCTGAACAGGAAGATAAAAATTTTAGAAAAAAAGAATTTTCCTTTACCTCTTTCAGCCGCTCTTTTGTACTGCCTGAAAATATAGCAGAAGATAAAATCGATGCTAAATATAATAACGGGGTCCTAAAACTGACCCTTCCTAAAAAGAAAAGCAGTCCCGAAAAACCGGTGCAGCAAATTGCAATTAACTGACTCTGAATCGGGATGTCCCACATACCATCCCGATTTTTAGCATCAAGCCCATTGAGAACCAAACCGCCTGTTATGAAAGTTATAAAACACTCAGGACATGTTGTTCCATTCGACAAACAAAAATTAAAGCGTTCGCTTCAAAAATCCGGCGCCAGCCCAGAACTTATAGAACAGACTTTACAGATTATCGAAAATCAGCTGTATGAGGGCATCAGTACAAAAGAAATATACAAACTGGCTTTTGCAATCTTAAAAAAAGCCTCAAACGGCCATGCGGCACGCTACAACCTTCGTCATGCCCTCCAGCTTCTTGGCCCCGATGGCTTTTTCTTTGAAAAATTCATTTCCAGATTATATCAGGCAGAAGACTATGACACCAAAACAAACCTGACCCTTCAGGGCAAATGCGTATCGCATGAGGTGGACATTGCACTTAAAAAAAACAATACGGTCTGGATGGCTGAATGCAAATTCCACAGCAGCAGGGAGAGTGCCTCCGATGTGAAGGTTCCCATGTATATTCTCTCACGATTTAATGATCTTAAAGCACTTCAGCATACTATCTTCTCGGGCAGGGAAACTTTTACCTCCTGCCTGTTGGTAACTAATAACCGTTTTACAAAAGATGCCGAAACTTTTGCACTATGCTCGGGCATCAGTCTTTTGAGCTGGGACTTTCCCAAAGACAACGGAATTAAAAACAAAATTGACAAAGGAATGCTTTATCCGATAACCTGCCTGACAACCCTTTCACTGGTTGAAAAAGAAAAACTGCTGATTCTGAACCAGCTGTTGGTCAAGGATGTTTTAAATGATTCAAAGAGTCTTTCAAAAATCGGACTGAGCGAAAACCGGATCAGAAATGTATTAAAAGAGGCTTCACAAATTTGTAACTTTATATAAAATGAAAATAAAATTTATAGGAGGTGCAGGAACCGTGACAGGTTCAAAAACCCTCATAGAAAGTAATGGTACACGAATTTTGGTTGACTGCGGTCTTTTTCAGGGCCTCAAAGCGCTTCGTGAACTCAATTGGGAGCCTCTGCCCGTTCCTGCTTCTACTATCGACATCGTGTTGCTCACCCATGGCCATCTGGATCATTGCGGCTGGCTACCGCGGCTTGTTGATCAAGGATTTAAAGGAAAAATCTATTGCACCGCTCCCACTAAGGCAGTTGCAGAGCTTGTACTTCTGGACAGCGCCAAAATACAGCAGGAAGAAGCTGAAAGGGCCAACAGGGAGCATTATTCAAAACATAATCCCGCAGAACCGCTCTACACCTTGCAGCAGGCAGCGTCAGTTTTTCCGCTCTTTAAAGTCGTCCATACCAATGAATCCATAGTTATAACCAATGAAATAGATGCTGTTTTTTCCAATGCCGGACATATAATCGGAGCCTGCAGCATAAGCGTAAAATTGGAAGGTAAAACATTGATCTTCTCCGGCGATATTGGCCGCGATGACGATGTTTTGATGTATGCTCCGCAAAAGCCAACTCAAGGGGATTATCTCTTTCTGGAAAGCACCTATGGCAACCGCATTCATCCGAATCTTGATCCAAAGAAGGAACTGGAAAAATTCATCAATGATACCATAAAGCAAAAAGGAACTGTTATCATCCCTGGATTCGCGGTAGAACGGGCCCAGTCAATTATGTATCTCTTGTGGGAGCTTAAAAAAGAAGGCCGTATTCCAAATGTACCCTATATACTGGATACTCCGATGGGCACAAGCGTATTGAATATTTTTTTAGAAAACCTGAAATGGCACAAGCTCTCCGCCGATGACTGCCATCAGATGTGTGGCATGTTCAGGATAGTTTCTGAATTTGAGCAGACCATGCGTATTATTGAGGATCCATCACCAAAAGTCGTTTTAGCGGCAAGCGGTATGGCTACTGGCGGGCGTGTATTGTCCTACTTTGAACATTATTTGGGCATTGAGAAAAATACTGTTATAATTGTTGGTTATCAGGCCGAAGGCACTCGCGGAAGAAAGCTCCTGGATGGAGCGGATGAAATCAAAATATATGGAAATTATTATTCAGTCAAAGCCAAAATAGTACAGATAGAAGGCCTGTCGGCTCATGCAGACCAAAAAGGTCTTATCAGCTGGCTCTCAGATCTTAAAAATCCTCCCAAATTCATTTATCTGGTTCATGGCGAGAATCAGCCCGCAGATGAACTGCGCATTAAAATTAAAGAACAATATGGATATTACTGCAGGGTTGCTTTAATGGGCAGTGAAATAGAGATTTAAACGAATGTGTTTCTAAGGTATTTCAATGCCTCAATCCACAATACTGACAATGCTCCAATGGCCACACAGACTAAAGTCTGAAAAAATGATATGAGTTCAAAATCAAAAAGAGAACGCAAAAATGGTATTGTAAAAAGCAGTACGACAATCAATATTGTTATGCTTATTATAACAGCCACCAGCGGATTATTAAACTTCAGTATTGTAAAAAGTGAATACTGAAAAGATCTGTTGACAAGGGTGAGAAGAATATTGGCCGTAATTAAAACCAGAAAAACCATGCTTCTCGTACATTTTTCGCCTAAATTCATTTCTACAGAAAATTGATAGATTAACAATGCTCCCACAGTTATCATCATTCCTTGAAAAAAACTGGCCATAATCTCTTTGCTATTAAAAAAAGTTGTTCTCGGTGGACGTGGCTTTTCTTGCATAATGTTATCTTCAGCTGGTTCGTTTTCATACAATATGGAACAGGTCGGCCCCATCACAAGTTCAAGGAGAATGACGTGTATAGGATTTAAGATATTAGGATAGACCCATCCCAGAGCAAGCGGAACAAAAACAATCATTATAATAGGTATGTGTATTGATATAATATAACGTATCGCTTTTTTTAGATTGACATAAATTTTTCGTCCCATTGCTACAGCTTCTACCATTTTTGAAAGGTCGTCCTCAGCAAGTATGAGAGAAGCTGCTTCTTTTGCTATAGCTGTGCCTTTTTTCCCCATTGCAATGCCAATATGCGCCGCTTTAAGCGACGGTCCGTCATTAACGCCGTCTCCGGTCATTGCAACAATCTGCCCCTTTGCTTTCAAAGCATTGACAATTCGCAATTTGGCATCTGGAAACATCCGGCTGAAAACATTGATATCCATAACGCTGCTTTGCAGCTCTGAATCGCGCATTTCCATAAGTTCTTTACCAGTAATGGATTTTTCATAACCCCTAAATTCGATCTGCTTCGCAATTGATGCTGTCGTTCCGGCATTGTCCCCGGTAATGATTTTGACTGAAATACCTGCATCATAAAAGGATTTAAGCACTTCTCGAATATTATCTTTTGGAGGATCGTAAAAAGCAATCAAGCCTTTGAAGGCAAATGAAATTTCCTGCTGCTTAGCCGGATAATCAGATCCCTGCAGATCGCCCTTGGCGACACCAAGCACTCTATAACCTTTTTGGGTCAGTTTATCAAGCGCTGCGATAATTCTTTTATATTCCGGAGATGAAAGACCACAGACTTCCAAAATTGCTTCAGGCGCACCTTTTGCCGCAATAATCCGGGTGCCTGAACTATTTTCAAAAACATGGGTCATCATTGGCGGGGTGCCAGACAAAGGGTATTCATGAACCATTTTAAAATCTGCTCGCCAATCTTGATCTGTACTTTTTTTATATGCATTATGAAGTGCGGCCTCCATCGGGTCAAATGCAATAGGCTCGCTTGCCCACATTGCATTTCTTATCAGGCTGCGCGAAGCTTCTGTTTCAGAAAAAGCCGTAGCAGTTATCTCTAATCCTGAAGGAAGATATAATGCTGCAAGCTCCATTTTATTCTGGGTGATTGTTCCTGTTTTGTCTGTACAGATAACTGTCGCACTTCCTAGGGTTTCAACAGTTTTCATCTGTTTGACTATTATGCCCTTTTTCATCATTCTTTGTGCTCCCAAAGCCATAAAAGCTGTAAAAGCAACCGGAATTTCCTCAGGCAGTATGCTCATCGCCAAAGTTAGCGACATCAATAAGCTTTTCTCCAAACTGCCTATTTTTGAATAATTGAGTATCCATACCAAAATAAATACAAAGGCTCCGGCTATAACCATTTTTTTTACAAAACCGTCAATCTGCATTTCAAGAGGTGTTTTCTCCTCTTTTATAGTTTCTATGCTTGATCCTATTCTGCCTAATCTGGTCTGGAGACCAATATTTGTTACTCTGACAAATGCCAGTCCGCTGGCAACTATAGTTCCTGAAAATACTTTATTATCTTCTGTTTCCGAGCTTTTGAAAACAGCCATAGACTCACCTGTTAATATAGACTCATCTATAGAAAAATCATTTGAACGCATTATATTGCCGTCAGCCGGAACTAAACTTCCTTCTTCAATAATAATTACATCCCCAAGTACAATATCCTGTACAGGTATCCTTTGCCGTTCGCCCTGACGAACAACCTCATATGCCGGTTGCGTAAATTCTTGAAGTTTCTTTAAGGCATTTCGGCTTCTTCTATCCTGATAAATCGATATGCCTGCAATAAGCAAAATCGAAATCGAAAGAAGAACGGCATCACTATATTGCTGATTGGTGTAATAGATTCCAGAGGCCACAAGCAGTAAAAGGATCATTGGTTCTGAAAAAATACTTTTTAAAAATAAATAAAAATTATTCTGTTTTTTATAATCTAGTTTGTTCAGACCATACTTTTTTCTGCTCTCAGCAACTTCTTCGGAGCTCAATCCTTCTAATTCCTCTTCTTTTAAATCCATACTAATTATTAAAATTAAGATTCGCTCAAAAACGTTTGCAGAATATCTTTTAGGCCATAGACTAATTCAAATCTGATTCTATCCCAAAACTACAGAAGGGAATATATGTATTCTGATCTTTAAAGCATTCAGTACAAGGCTGTGATCTCTGCATAATGAAAAAATCTTTAGTGCTTTATTGATCTGGCTGCTTTTAATAATAACGATTGTGGGCCTTATCAGGATATCAGTAATCTCAGAAACATCATCCGAAATAGTAAAAGATGCCCTTCCGGTGCTTTTGAAGCTTTTGTAATCAATACCCTTATTTTTAGCTGTTCTTAAATATGCTGTCATGTACGAACCTAAAATAGAAGCAATAAAAAGATGCTCGGCCGTCCATGTGTCTTTTTTAGAATGGCTGAGGCACCAATTTTCCGTTATTTGAATTTTATCGTCGAAAAGCAGTGAACTCGCTTCTGCATTTTGATCCTCTTTCCAGTGAAGATCTACTTGATATTCCTCTGACGTTTCCATAATGTTCTTACTTATGATTTAATTTTATGGAATATGTAATTACGCTACTAAATTAAGCATACTATTATTAAAACTACATGACAATCATCACATTATACAAAGTTTTTAAAAAATTCATCTGACTAAAATCATTTTTAACAATGATTAATATCATTTCTTTTTTCAAATTTTTAAGGCAATTTTACCATATAAAACTCATTGAAAGAAGCTCTGAATTTTATTTTCTACACCCAAGAAAAATTAATCACCAAAATCAACAGTCATGAAAAATCATAAATTATTTGTAGCGCATTTTGAAACCCAGCAACAGGCTGAGGATGCCATAATAAGGCTTAAAAAACACGGTTACGATATTACAAAACTATCACTGATTGGAACAGACTGCTATACCGAGCAGAATGTTATGGGATATTACAGTATTTATGACCAGATGGAAAAATGGAGCTCCATAGGGCTGTTTGCAGTCGGACTGACTTCAGTCATATTTGGCACATTGTTCTTCTTTAATCTGGGAGCAAGCCTGCCTATCGTAAAAATGCCAATAATCTATGCCTGTATCGCTGTATTAATTTCGGCCGCGATTCCACTGATTGTCATCTCGTTTTCAAAAGACAAGACCATTGAGTACAAAACTGAAATCAGGGCTCATAAATTTATGCTCTGCGCCGAGGAGCCCGCTGCTAAAATCGAAAAAATGCAGACCGTGCTCCACGTACACATTCCCAAAGAGAACTCTCTTTCTGAGAAAGAAAATCAGGTACTGCTGGAAAATTGATTAAAACAGATCAAGGAACTTTATTAATTAACTGAGTTAAATAGGAATAAAATGAAAACAAATGAAGAATTGCAGAAAGATGTGCAGAATGCCATCAAATGGGAACCGCAGCTTCATGCTGCGGAAATTGGGGTAACAGCCAAGGACGGCATCGTAACTCTTATGGGAACTGTAGATGCTTATTTCAAGAAAATCGAAGCGGAAAATGCTGCCAAAAATGTAGATGGGGTAAAAGCAATTGTCGAAGAAATTAATGTGAGATATTCCAACAGCCAGAAATCGGATACCGATATCGCTAATGATGTAATTAAATCTTTAATTGACTGCTGGTCAGTTCCAAATGAAAAATTAAAGGTAAAAGTGGAAGACGGATGGATTACTCTTGAAGGATATCTCACCTGGAATTATCAAAAAGAAGCCGCCGAAAAAGCAATTGCATATTTACCTGGAGTCAAAGGAATTAATAATGAGATCAAAATCAAATCCGAAATTCAGGATCATATTGAGAAAAAAGATGTTGAAAGAGCTTTAAAAAGCAACTGGACACTTCATTCCCAAGAAATCCTGGTTCGTGTAGAAGGCACAAAAGTTATTTTGACAGGTGCCGTTTCTTCATTGTTCCAAAAAGACCTCGCCGAAAAGACTGCGTGGAAAACACCTGGTGTTTGGTCAGTGGACAACCAGCTGGTTGTGGAACACAAATATGCAACTATAATCTAGTCAGAAAAAAATCTAATTGCAATTGCAACAGTCATTGAATCGCTAAACAATTTTAGAAGCCTGATTCAAAAGAAAATCTATAAGGAAACTAATCTTAAATAATTACTATTAGTTTTTTCGGATCTGCAAATTTTGGTACATAGAATATTACATTGAATCAAATCTGCAAAATTATAAAAATTAAATTTTTAATAACATGGAACCAAGCTGGATTATTTTAGCCTTTTCAGGATTAATAGTTTTAGTAGTCATGATTTTTGTGTTTATCCAAAATGCAAAAGACCAAAAGAAATACGAAGAAGATTTAAACAAGCCTTTATATCCTTATGAAGAGGAATCCGAAGTTGATGATGTGAAATAAAAATTAATTTAATGTAGCTGTTTATTATAACTTAAAATAATTAAGTACATGAAAAAAGCCTTAATTTATACTATTTTCTTAAGTACAACTGCCTTGATACTATTAAACCGTTATACTGCATTATACATTAATAATTCTATTGTGCATTTTATTATTCTTTATGCCTGTGCTCTTTCTTTGTTTTTCATAATAGGCCGCTTTATGGGTAAACTAAAAAGTTTAAAATCAAGAATCGTCACTTCTCTTTTTGTTGCGCTGTCATGTTTTATAAAAGCTTTCCTCACATGGGGCGGAGACTGGAAAACACAAAATATTTTGTATCAAAACATAAACAACCCTCATAAAACTATAGAATTCCAAATGAGAGGCGATCGTTTTTCATTTGGATATAAAAAACGCATTGTAAAACGCACTAAATTATTTCCTGCCTTTGACTGGACCACCGATATAGATACCGCGGCTATCAATGCCAAAGAATGGAAAAAGAACCAAATCTACGTAAACGAAATGAAATTTCATTCCCAAAACACAGTAGACTAATCACCTGTCTTTTGGCACCTTAATTACTTTCTTATCTTAAATTTTATAATTATGAAAAAAATACTAGTAACAACAGACCTCTCCATTAATTCAAAGACAGCCCTGCGTTTTGCTATACAGCTTGCATCACAGACTCCTTGTGAACTGTTTTTTTATCATGTGGATTCCGCCTATATAATAGATCCGTTTGCAGGGGCAACATTTGTTGATATACCTCCGGCCGACACTAAAATACAGCAGAAAGAACTTGTGAAATTTGTAAACACGCTCTATAAACAAACCGGAAAAATTCCCGGAAAAATAAACTTTATCGTAGAAAACAGGCTTGATATAAGCAGCGCAGTAATAGAATCCGCTGTAAAAGTTAAAGCGGATTACATATGTATCGGAACACGTGGAGGCGGATTGATCAATAAACTGCTGGGCAGCCATGCATCCCGAATTTTAAGTGAATCTCCAGTTCCCATTTTTGTAGTACCCCGACATTACCGTGTCAAACCTTTAAAATCGATCCTCTACCCTTCTGACGTGGAAAATTTTTCTCATGAGATTCATCTGATTAAGAAGTTCGGAGCATTATTTGACGCTCGAATCTCAGTATATCACTATGACTATTTTACCAATGAACAGCAGATCAAAAATAAACTACATGCCATTGAGCAAAAATTTCAGAGCGATAAAATCAGTTTTAATTTTAAAAAACTTTCTTCAGATAAATCTTTATTCAGGAGTCTTCAAATTGATATTATAAGTACGAAACCCTCGATCGTCGTTATGTTTGCCAAAGAAGACCGGACTTGGTTTGAACAGCTCCTGCAATCTGTTAAAACAGCCGAAAAAGGATTTGATACCAGGACACCAATGCTGGTTTACAGAAGAGAATAAAAAAGCAGACCATCAGTATTGATGGTCTGCTTTTCTTTTTTGAAATTAGTTATGTCTGCATTTTAATCGGTTGAGGCTGATCGTTGTCAAATTTTACGGCACTTGATAAGTATTAAATTCGCACAGAGCTGCTTCAAGTTTAATTTTTTCCTGCAGATAATCGACCCTTAAAGAATCTAATGTATGACTTACGCCTTGGTCAAAATGATCCGTATTGGCCGCATACTCTTTTATATACTTAACTTTCTTGTTGAATTCTCGCAGATGGTAGTTAGCATTCAACACATTATTTTTAGTCTTCCCAATCATCTCATGGTGATCAGCCTCAAATTCAATAGCCGTTTCTGCCGCAGCAATTAAGCTGTCGGCTTCTCTGTTGAAAGAAAACCATTTTCTAAGGGTCTGCTGTTCAATATTTGCAGTCTTAATCGAATCCTCACTGATTTCACCTTCGGCAGAATTTACATCTATTTTCTCCTGACAGCAATACATCAGTGCTGCTGCCAGTCCCACTATGCTCCATTTTGTTTTCATACTTTTATTGACTTAAAATGTTGGTTTTATTTTTTGTTCATTTATTATTTTTTCCAAAATGTTGGCCTCGGTCCATCGAGGACTTAACATCCGCTGGTAATGCTATATAACGCTGCAGGCTGATAAACAATATCAAAAGCCATTTTGAGACAGATTTAAATCATATTTTAGAAAGTAAAATCTTGTTTAAAGTGACGAAAGTCATATTTCATTTTTTGGGATATCGATAACTTTACTTTGCATTTTAATTGCCATCCTAATGAAAACAGCTCCATACATTATCGCATTTTCCTCCCTTATATTGATTCAGTGTTCAAGCAGCAGGATCATCAGCTCTTATGTATCGCCACAGGAGATAAATCTTGAAAAAGGAAAAATTATAGTGGCAGCATTGGCAAAAGAATCGGATTATGAGCTGCAGAAAAAAATGGAAAATCATTTGGCTGATGATTTATGCAATCTGGGCTATAATGCGGTGTGCTATACTGATCTTTCCGATTTAAGCGCTTCCAATATCCAGAATGAAAAACTTATTTTAAAAAAACTGCAGCAGGCTGGTGCAGATGCGGTATTGACTATTGTCCTGCTTAGCCATGACAAAGAAAAATATCATGTCCCTGCCAGTATGTATGGCATTACAGATCAATACAGTTACAGTCGTTTTTATCCATATTATGCAGCCATTTACAGTAAAATTTATCAGGAAGGCTATTATATAAATGATACATCATACTTTTGGGAAAGCAATTTATATAGTATGCCTGATCAAAACCTGGTCTATTCTGTTCGTACAGAGTCCTTTAATCCTTCAAGTATTTCAAGTCTGGCGCATCAATATGGCAGATTGATAATACAGGATATGTTTGCAAAAAAAGTGATCAAAAATCTGAAGAAATAATTTTTTTGATATACCGAAGTCATAACCTACTGAAACATTCCTTGTTATTAAACTGAAATTTTGGCTTAAGTCCGTAACGCTTGATGCTATGCTCAATAATAAAAAGTCTTGCCTGCTCAATATCGTCCGTTACAATAAAAAGCTTTAAGTCAGCTTCATTTATAGTCCCTTTTTCTTTCAATGAATTGATATGCTCAATGAGCTGCTTATGGTATTGGGTATTGAATATGATGATCGGAAAATTTCTGATCTTGCCTGTTTGAATCAGTGTCAAGGATTCAAAAAATTCATCCAAAGTCCCAATGCCTCCGGGCATTACAATAAAGGCAAAGGAATACTTGACCAAAAGTATCTTGCGCACAAAAAAATGCTTTGCCTCTACCCATTTATCAAGGTAAGAATTGGGGCTCTGATCAATGGGAAGCTTAATGTTGCAGCCAACGGATTTTCCGCCGGCTTCTCTGGCTCCACGATTTGCGGCTTCCATTAAACCCGGACCGCCGCCGGTCATAATGGTAAATCCAAGCTTGGCATATTCACCAGCCGCCTGTCTGGTAAATTCGTAATAAGGATGACTTTCATTAAAACGTGCCGACCCGAAAAAAGTGATGCAGGGGCCAATTGAACGAAGCTTGCCAAAACATCTTGCCAGTTCCAGCAAAGTTGAAACGATAAATTTCAGCTCTGCAAATCTTGACTGAGGGCCATCCAAAAATTTAATTTCCGCCTTTTCATTTTGATTGATCATAATCTTTAATTTAAATTCTGAAGATTATTTGACTGTCTTGTTGCAGTCTTTTCGATTCTAACATAAATAAGGCTGTTCCAAATCTACTTTTAAATGATTTACGACTTTTATTACGCCAGGAGTCTTGTAAGCAATCCTTTCAGCTTCCTCCTTTTGAAAAATGGAACCCACCGTACCGGAAAGCTGAACGGTTGCCCCGGCAACCTGAATGTCTATTTCATCCATATCAAAAGCCCAATGTCTGCGAAGCGCTTTTTCCAGAATTTCCTTTTCAGCCTGATCATAAAGTTCCCTTTTTAGTTTTATATTATTTGTAACATCTCTTACTCCTGATTGGTTTCTAATAATATCCAGGGCAGTCTCCCTTTGAAAGTTCCAGGGCACAATTCCTTCCGCTGTTACATTTCCGTTCTCGACGGTCAGACTAATTGTATTTTGTGGGACAACCAGATTTTCTTTCAGCTTTTTTACAATTTTTGCTGCAATATCCTGATCGGAAAGAACCAGAGACTTGTCAAGCTTCACTTCAATTTCATCTACAATTGCCGCCACTCCCTTGATTTTTTTTGCAGCATGCAATGCCTCGGTTTTCTTTATCAGGTTATCCACTATCCCATTAAGGGTAACAATACCTTCTTTGACAGCGACACCAATTTCGGCGGCATGAAGCATTGGTTCGAACTTCATTGCTTCCTGTATTTCCTGCTGTAATGCTTCATTGTTTTTCATAACTTTAAATTTTTATTATCCATTTCAGTTAAACTCCACCAAAAGTTCATTATCCACAAAGCAGACTCCGGGTGTATTCCAGGCAATTCTCTCTGCTTCTTCTTTTTCGAAAAGCGAGTCAACAATTCCGCTCAAAAAGATTGTCTTTCCATCTACTCTGACTTTGATGTTATCGACATCCAAGAGCCAGCTGTGGCGCAGCGCCTTTTCAACAATTTCTTTCTCAATTTCATTTTTGATCTCAGCTTCTATTTTGATCTCATCAATAACACCCCTCACTCCATTAAGATAGCGGATTGCTTCATCAGCTGCTTTTCTTTGGAAATTCCAGTGTAAGATTCCTTTCAGAGTAACCCAGCCGTCTTTTACTGTAATTGTTAATCTATGGTTTGGGACTGCCCAGTTTTCCTTTAGGGTTTTAATGACTAAATCTGTTATCTCCTTGTCACTTCTAATATCTGATGTAAACAAATCAACTTTTACATTATTAACCACATCCCTAACCCCTGGAATTTTTTTAACAACATGTTCCGCTTCCTTTTTCTGAGCATAGGTATCTACAGTCCCTCCCAGATCAACTGCACCTTCGTTGACATGCACATCAATTTCAGTACTATGTAAAATAGGCTCCCATTTTAGGGCTTCTTTTACTTCTTTTCTTAAAATGTCATTATTCTTTTTCATGGCGCTTTTTAGTTTAAAAAATTAATTCAGTGCTGCAGATCAAACCTCTACAGCAAACCTCCTGTTTGTGATAAAACAAAATTGATTAAAGAATACGGGGAAAAAAATGATGTACATCAATCTCAAAAATGACCTGAATCATTATTGGAATTGTTACTTTTTTTTTACCACAAAAAGTTAACACGGTTCTTTAATTTTTTGGAAATTCTAAGTTTTAGTCAAAATCTTAGCACAACGAATTATAAAAGCAGAAATTCACCTAAAGAATAATCAAAGAGATCAAAATACTAATAAGCAACATGCTGTAATTGAATGCTAAACAAAAAATAGAAAATAAAAATTTAGAATCATTCTAATGCAATTGCTCTAAAACGGAAGGTATTTTGAGTTAAATTTACTTGGAAAAAAGATTGAAATGAATGTCATTGATAAAGAGCTCTTAGAAGGCACACTTAAAAACATTGATAAAAAAATTGACCGGCTAAACAATCAAAAAATAACAGCTTTCTTTGAATCGCTGGCGTTAGACAAGAGAAATGATATTAGCAAGGACTATCTGAATTGGGAAAATATACTGATAATGGTTCCCAGCCGCAGTATTTTGAATGAAGTAATAAAATATAAAGACTTAATATCACGGATTTCTTTTATAACAAATCCAAATGCAGTAGAAATTCATATTTATGATTTCAATGATTGGAAAAAAAGCACCAAGAATAAAACAAAATTTCAAATTAGGGAATTGCTGAAAACAAATTTTGGAGGTACCGAAAAAATCGCTGAAAAGCGTGACTGGGTTAAACTGTTA
Organism: Flavobacterium sp. ASV13; assembly: GCF_000745775.1. GTDB lineage: Bacteria > Bacteroidota > Bacteroidia > Flavobacteriales > Flavobacteriaceae > Flavobacterium. The sequence continues at coordinate 339,409 of NZ_JQJY01000001.1, forward strand.
TTCAAATAAAAATGCACGTAGAAAACCATTTCATCAATAGAAGCGGCTGGTTAAGGGCAGCGGTCCTTGGAGCTAATGACGGGATTTTATCCACTACCAGTTTAGCAATCGGCGTGGCTGCCGCCAGTGTTTCTAGAGAACCAATTTTGCTGGCATCAGTCGCAGGGCTGGTTGCTGGTGCACTTTCAATGGCTGCTGGTGAATACGTATCGGTAAGTTCTCAATCTGATATTGAGACGGCAGATTTAAAAAGAGAAAAAAAGGCGCTTGAAAACCTGCCGGAGGAAGAACTGGAAGAACTAACGGATATTTATATTCAAAGAGGATTAAATAAAGAATTAGCCCGACAGGTTGCCGTCGAATTAACAGCTCATGATGCACTTGGAACCCATTCAAGAGATGAACTCGGCATTAATGAAATAACGCAGGCCAATCCGCTTATGGCTGCTTTTGCATCAGCAATATCTTTTACCATCGGAGGATTATTACCGCTCTTGGTAGCCATTTTCGCTCCTATAAAGCAAATGGTCTTTTATCAATATGGGTTTTCAATTGTATTCCTTGCATTTTCCGGCTTTTTAGCTGCACAGGCAGGAGGTTCAAAAATATTTACCGCAGTTCTTCGTATTTGTATCTGGGGAACTTTTGCAATGGTGATGTCAGCATTGGTAGGTTATATCTTTGGTGTTCAGACCTCATAAGATAGAATGTGCTTTTTAACTAATTAAAAAATTAATTCAATCTTAAGCAATAAAAGAAAATAAGACCACTAACAATCCGTTATTTCGTAAATATCTAAAAACTAAACTCTGAAATGAAGCTCATTAGCCTGTTCCTTTTATTAACAACAGCAATTACCATAAACTGGGAACCTGATTTTAATAATGCTAAAAAAATTGCAAAGGAAAAACACGAATTGATTCTATTGAACTTCTCCGGCTCAGACTGGTGCGGTCCATGTATAGTAACACGTAGAGACTATTTTGAAAGTGAAGTTTTTACTGCCATGGCCAATGAAAATCTAGTACTGGTTAATGCTGATTTTCCAAGAAAAAAGAAAAACATTGGAACTCCTGAGCAGGTTAAACGAAACGAAGATTTAGCAGAAATTTATAATAAAGACGGAAGTTTTCCTTTAACACTTCTTTTGGATGCTGATGGCAAAGTAATCAAAACCTGGCATGGAAAACCAGAAACTACTCCTGAACAATGGACTGCCGAAATAAAAGCGATCTGTGACAGCCGAAAATAACATATTACACAAAAAAAAATATTCGCAATCCCTGAAACTCATGGGGAACAACTTTACTATAACAGTTGTTGCTGAAAATGAAAAAGTTGCAAATGAATATATCAATCTGGCTATTGAAGAAATCAGACGGATTGAAAAACTTTTAACTACCTATAAAGAGGACAGCCAAACCAATCTGATTAACGAAAATGCAGGAATCAAGCCTGTCAAAGTAGATTTGGAAGTTTTTAATCTTATCGAAAGATCTATGGGAATTTCGAAAATTACACAGGGAGCATTTGACATTTCGTATGGAAGCATTGACAAAAATTTATGGAATTTTGACAAATCCATGACTAAATTACCAGATGCCGAAACAGCATTAAAAATGGTATATCTCATTGATTATCGAAATATTATCCTTGATAGAGAAAACACAACCGTCTTTTTAAAAGAAAAAGGAATGCGTATTGGTTTTGGAGGTATCGGAAAAGGATATGCCGCAGAAATGGCAAAGCAGATTCTTATAAAACATAATGTACAAAGCGGTATTATTAATGCCAGCGGAGATCTTTGCGCATGGGGACTGCAACCGAACGGTAAAAAATGGACAATAGGTGTGGCTAATCCTGATGCGCCAAATGCGGCATTTTCGTTTATGGAAATATCCAATAAAGCAGTGGCAACATCAGGCAACTATGAAAAATTCGTGACCATTAACGGAAAAAAATATTCGCATACCATTGATCCAAAAACAGGACTCCCGATAACAGGAATAAAAAGCGTCACCATTATCTCCTCAAATGCAGAATTTGCAGATGCAATGGCAACTCCAATTGCGGTTATGGGAATTAAAGCAGGCTTGTTTTTAATAGATCAGATTCCTGATTTATACTGCATAATAATTGATGACAATAATAAAATTTACACATCCAAAAACATCCGTCTAAAATGAAAAAGCCAAAGCAAAAAATTCTCGTATTGTTATGCAGTACTGCTCTTGCCGGCCTGCAGCTTACCTCCTGCACTTCGGTTAAGGAATACCAAAAGGGGAAACTCAACGATTCTGAAATGGTGCTTTCTAACAGGAAAATCGAAAAAACGGAACTTAGTTTCCAATCCTACCGTGAAGGAGCTTCCGGGGCGAATTCAGGAAAAAGTGGTGGTGGCTGCGGTTGTAACTAATTTTCATACTATAAAAAATGAAAAGAATATTCATAACAGGATTTGCTTTATTGGCATTATTTCAGACAAGGGCGCAAAATGTTCCCACCGATTCTACCAGTTATAAAAGCAAAAAATTAAAATTGGAAGAAGTTAATCTAGTTTCGAGCTATTATAAACAAGATGGAGATAATTCAGCCGTTACGGGCGGAATTGGTTCTGAACATTTAACCGATATTGCAAACACGATCGATGTTAAACTGGTAAAGTACGGCGAAACCGGAATCAAACATACTTTTGATATAGAAGCCGGAATTGATCATTATACCTCCGCGTCGTCAGATATGATTGATTTGAGTGCGAATTCATCTGCTTCTTCATCTGATAACAGATTTTATCCTTCATTGACTTATTTAAGAGAAAATGAAGAAAAAGGAAGAACCTATGTCTTTGGGATTTCATCATCAACCGAGTTTGATTATCAGTCTTTTGGAGGAAATATTGCTTTCTCGCAAAAAACAAAAGACAAGAACGGGGAATTTACCGCTAAATTCCAAACTTATATTGATCAGCTTAAATTAATTGAACCCATTGAACTCCGTACACCAGGAAACGAAGGGTATGATAGTGCCAACAGAAACACTTTTGCCGGAACTTTAAGTTACTCACAGGTGGTAAACAAAAATCTGCAGGTGATAATCGTAGGTGATGTTATCAGCCAAAACGGATATTTAAGCCTCCCTTTTCACAGGGTATATTTTACTGATGGGTCTGTTCATCAGGAGAAAATGCCTGATACTAGACTTAAAATTCCACTGGGAATAAGAGCGAGTTATTTCTTTAGTGATAATGTGATTATCCGCGCTTATTATAGATATTATACAGACGACTGGAGCCTGAAAGCACATACTGCTGATCTGGAGATTCCTGTAAAATTAACTCAGGCATTTTCATTGAGCCCTTTTTATAGGTATTATACCCAAAGTGGAACCAAGTATTTCAAACCTTACGGCGAACATACTGCAGCCGATGAATTCTATACCAGCAACTATGATTTATCAAAGTTTGACAGCAGTTTCTTTGGAATGGGAATGAAATTTACTCCTCCAAACGGTATATTTGGTTTAAAACACTGGAACACTCTAGAAATACGCTATGGTCATTATACCAGAACCACTAATATGACTTCTGATATTATCTCCATTAATATAAAATATAAATAGTCAAAGTTAAAAAACGCCAGCATCAAGTACATTCCTATCCTAAACAAATTTTGCTATATATTTTCTAAAAAGATTTATATAATTTTAAATATTATTTGAATCAAATTCTTGCAATAATAAATCAAATAATCTTATAGATTTTAATCTAATAAATATTCTTTAGAGATTCAATTATATTTTAAAAATAGCCTTTTTAACATTTAACCTCTACGATACATACAAACCGCTTCCTAACAAAAATTCAAAATAATTATCTTACAAATTCACTTGAAAATAAGCCAATTTCTTTAAATCATTCATAAAATGATTTGTAAATTGTTCAGTGAGGGTCACTCTTAAAAAAAAGTTAAAACGAGAGTTTTAGCTTTTTTTTTGGCCTTTTTGATTTGATTTAACCCACTTTAACCTATAAATATTAACGGTTTGTAAATCCAGTTAAGTTAACTCTACAGTACACAAACCATCTTTAAAACTCTGTAAACATTGACATTACAAAAAACCATTGCCTTCATCTTAACATTAATTTAAGTTTATGGAAATTGAAGAAGAAAAATATAGAGGAAAAATTACGCCTAAAAAAGCTCAAAAAATACTTAGCGATGAAGGAAAGAATGTTACTCTGGAAGAAGCAGAAGAGATTTTAGAATTTCTACAAAAAATCGCATATGTTCAAGTAAGAAAATCTCTAAACAAAAAAGATTAAGATATGTAATCCAAAAATTGGACTTGATTCTTTTTGCCATAAAAAGCTGTCGAAAGATGCAATATAAACAGAGTATTAATTTGAATTGGATGCAGAATCGGTGCATTTAATTTAAAGTACAAATCAAGACACTGAATAATTGCTAATTATAAGCTTAAGTTCATATCATTACTACATCAAAAACTGTCTGAGCTATTATGAATCAGATACTATATGAACTGAAAAACCTCTAAAATCACTTGATTTTAGAGGTCCATAATTTAACTTGAAATAAGTAGCTTAAACTATTGTAGTATCCTCAGCTATCTTTCACTATTTATGCTGATATTCCCCCATCTATAGTAAAACTACTTCCTGTAATATAACCGGATTCTGGTCCAGCTAAAAAATTAACCAATCCTGCTACTTCTTCCGGTTTACCAAAACGTTTAAGAGGAATTGCATTGATGAAAGCTTCTCTAATAGCCTCATCACCAGGTAACATGTCTGTATCTATTGCACCAGGTTCAACTGTATTTACAGTAATATTTCTTGGCGCTAAATCCCATGCAAGTCCTCTTGTATAAGCTCCGATTGCTGCTTTAGTAGCAATGTAATCCGACATGTAAGGACTACCAATACGTTTTGCTCCCACTGAACCGATACTAACAATCCTTCCACCATCCGGCATATATTTAATAACCGTACGAACAGCTTCAGATACAGCCCTTATATTAACATCGATCTGACGGTCGTATTCATCGGTTCTTTCTGATGCTGTTTCTAATGGTCCTTTTATTGAAATTGCAGCATTATTAACTAAAATATCTATTTTTCCATATTTCAATGCAATCTCATCAATTGATTTTTCTAAAGCCCCCTTAATTGAGCTATCTACTTTGATAGCCAATGATTCACCTCCTGATTCTTTTATTCCTTTTACTATACTTTCTGCTGTTTCTTCGGAACTTACATAACTGAAGATAACATTTGCTCCTTCAGATGCCAAGCGTTTCACAATTGCTGCACCCATGCCGCGTGTACCACCAGTAACAAATACTGTTTTACCTTTTAGTGTTGACATTACATATTTTTTTTAATGATTAATAATTAATTATGTGAGTTAATAATTGGTTGTAAAATATTTGGAAATGGTATAAGATATTAATCCATTACAATGACAATCTTCCCTTGTGTGTGTCCTTTTTCAATTTCAAAATGTGCTTTTGCTATATCCCTCCATGAAAAAACCTTTGCTATATGGGGAACTAATTTTCCTTCTTCTAAAAGTTTTGCAACGAATTTCATATCTTGTCCATTAAATGATACCATATTATAAAATGCATTAATATATAAGGATTTTGCTTTCAGATTTTCCTCTTGTGTTATATTTGACCAGAGACTAATTAGGCTTCCGCCTGGCTTTACTATTTCCATACTTCTCATAATATGCCCATCTTTTTTCACAGCCTCAATAGCCAGATCAATATCTTTTTTCATAATATTCTCAAAAGGACCAAGTTGGTAATCAATGAACTCATCAGCCCCCAAATTCATTAAGAAATCTTTTTTAGAACCTGATGCTAAAGCAATCACATGCGCACCAAAGTATTTAGCGAACTGGACAGCAAAATGACCTACTCCCCCTCCAGCTGCCGTGATAAATACACGGTCATTTTTTTTTATTCCTACTTTATTGATTGGTTGCAAAGCAGTAAGTGCTGCCAATGAAGCAGCTGCAGCCTCTTCATAAGTACTATTTTTTGGTTTAATAGCCAATTGGGAGTTCGGTGCTGCAACATATTCTGCATATGTTCTACCAATATATGGATGTTTAAGTACTCCAAAAACATCATCTCCAATTTGCATATCAGTAACTTTAGCTCCTATTTGAACTATCTGGCCAGAAACATCCCAGCCTAAAATCAATGGAGACTCTTCGCCGAATATCCAACTGACGCTTTTATTTTCTCTAACAATAGCATCAGCCGGATTTATACTTACAGCCTTTACTTTTATTAATACTTCATCGTCTTTAATAGCTGGAACAGTAACAGACTCAAAAGTAAAATTTTCAACTCCACCCTGCTCTTTCAGTACAATCGCTTTCATAATATATTGAGTAATTGATTATTTGTGTTTTATTTGAGTGCAAAGTTATTTCCAATTAGCCTAACTTTGCATTTAGTATAATCGATGTTACTAAAATGAGACATGGCAAAATCTGATAAAATAGATCAACAAGAGGCTGCAAAAGCATTAGCAGATACCATTTATGTTATTGGTGGTAAATGGAAACTGCCAATTCTTCATTCCATTTGCAGTGGCAATATAAGGTTTAAGGATATTGAAGAAAGCATTCCCGGACTTAGTCATAGAATGCTGTCCAAAAACTTGAAAGAACTGGAACAAAATAAACTAATTACCCGGGTAATGTCTGACGAAACGCTTTTCTTTGAATATCACTTTACAGAATATTCAAGAGAATATGGTGATTTAATGTTGAAGATGATAGAATGGGGTAAATCACATCGGGAAAAGATAATTCAATCTTAATAAATTTTTATAGAATTTTTTTATCAGTAAGTTAAAATTGGCATAGCCCAGAATTGCTGATGTGTTTTTTCGATTTTGATCTTCAAAAATTCAAAAAAGGATAATCAGTATAAACTCATACATCACCCATTCCAAACAAAGTATGATAGTCTGAAATTGTATTTAAGTTTAGCTTTTTTACTCTAGTGGAATAATCAGGATTGGCTAATAATTTGTTTTAAAGTCAATTAAATCGGCTAAAGTATTTGGAAGTAATTTCCTGTCTTTTTTTTGAAGGGGGGTATTTCCTCTTAAGAAGTTCATCTTTTTTGAAGCAGACAAGTGCATTTAAAATTATTTCATCTTCATTCTTCCCCTGTGCTGCTTTCCCCACTGCTCCATTGATTCCAGTACTTCGGTTAAACTGTGACAATATACCGTTAGCGTGTATTCAATTCGTGCTGGATAATCATCATAGACTTTTCGCGAAATCAGCTCGTTTTCCTCCAGATGCCTTAATTCTTTTGACAAGACCCGGTTTGTTATTTTAGGTATAGAAGAGAGAATTTCATTGAATCTCTTATTTCCATGATAAATAGAAATAATTATCGGCAGTTTCCATTTACCGCCAATAACATATTGCGTGTCTTGTACAAACTTGATTTTATCTTCGAAATTCAATTCTTCTCTAATGCCCATTTAAGTATCCTTTTGTATACAAGTATCAAATGTATATCTTTTATAGATAATTTTGATATTTATAAGCAACAATTAAACATATAACATTAAAAAAAAGAAAAATGGAAACAAATAGTAAAGTCTGGTTTATAACAGGTGCTTCTAATGGCTTTGGTTTAACATTAGTAAAACAATTGTTGGAACGAGGAGATAAAGTTGCAGCAACTTCCAGAAACAAGGCCAGTATTGAAGAAAAAACTGGCAAGAACGCTAATCTTCTTGCAATTACGGTGGATATAACTAACGACGATGAAGTGAAAAGAGCAATTGAGCAAACTGTAAAAACATTCGGCAAAATTGATGTTGCCGTTAACAATGCCGGCTACATGCTTCTTGGCGCACAAGAAGAAGTTTCAGCAAAAGAATTTCAGGATTCTGTTGGGGTAAATATAATTGCCTATCAAAACGTAATCAGAAACGTAATGCCTTACTTCCGCAAACAAAAAAGTGGGCATTTTTTCAATTTTGCATCTTCGGCCGGCTATTCAGCCGATGCTTGCGCTGGGAGTTACAACGCTGTTAAATCTGCTGTTATAGGCTTCTCAGAAGCTTTAGCAAAGGAAACCGGGCCATTTAATGTAAAAGTTACTATTGTTTCTCCAGGACTTTTTAGAACAAATTTCTTAGGTGCGTTCCCGACAGCTCAAAAAACTATTGAAGTTTATGGCACGCAGCATTTAGTTGATGCGATGAATAAATTTAACGGTAATCAGCCAGGAGATCCTGAAAAACTGGTTAAGGTATTAATTAATACTGCAGGGAAAGATAATGCTCCGCTTCATTTAATCATGGGTACAGATTCTTATGATAGAGCCATTAAATATTACGAATCCCAGATTGAAAACCTAAAAAAGCTAAAAGAACTAAGCTGCTCAACAAATTTTGAGTAAATTCCTGTATATGAACACAATCCTAAGAGATTTGGATACAGCCGGCCCGTTCATATTTCCCAATTTTGCATTATAATTTAGAAGGGATAATTATCAGGTAACTTGGAACATATGATGATAATTACAGAAGAAAGAATTAATCTATAAAAAATGCGCAAAATAAATCAATTTTTTCGGAGCAATAATTTGAAATATAATACTCTAAAAGTAATTATTGCCATGTTTGTCTCCACTGCCGGATTTTCCCAAAATAAACTAAATAATAATTTAAAAAGCAATAAAATGAGCAATCATCAAAATGTCCTGGCTGTTGATTACGGACAGCTGAAAGAAGGAAAAAACAGACTATACTTCATGAGCCAAGGTTATAAATTGGCGGGGGACTTGTATCTTCCTAAAGATTTTAATTCCAATAAGAAATATCCAACAGTTATATATACTCGTGTTGGTACGCAGGTAAAAGAGCAGACAGGTGCAACCTACGGAAATAAACTTGCGGCAAAAGGTTATGCTTTCTTTGTCTTTGATCCCAAAAATTTTGGAGACAGCGAGGGAGAAGTCAGAAATTATGAATCCATTCACAATATGGTTCCAAACACTACAGATGCAATAAGTTTTTTAAGGACTTTAACTTTTGTAGACAGGGATAAATTTTATGGTCTGGGAGCCTGCGCAGGAGCTCCTTACATCTGCAATGTTGCCATTGGGGATGCTCGTATTAAAGCAGTAGCGACGTTGGTTGGTAATTTTGATGCCGCAGCTAGTTTGTTTGGTGCTTACCCGAAGGAAATTCTTGATAAAATGCTGCAAACTGCGGCAGAAGCAAAACAGAAATATTATGAAACGGGCGAATATGAGATGGCGCCTATTTTCGGCGGGATGCCTTTGCCTCCACCAGACACAGCCTCTAAAGCAATGAAAGACGCATATGGATATTATTTTCTTAGAGCAGGACAAGATAAATGCCCAAACTATACTACGAATTATCCCACAATAGGCCTTCCTGTTGATCCTTCAAGAGTATTTATGAACCAGGCAAAATTTTTTACTACACCTTTTTTAGTTATTGCGGGCAGTGAAGCCTTTACACATGACATGGATAGAGAAGTTTACGAAATGGCGGCAGGGGAAAAAGAATGGATGGATATCGAAGGTGCCTCGCATATGGACTTATATGACAATGATAAATACCTTGATCCTGCAATGGATAAGGTTGATGATTTTTTTAAAAAATACTAGGCAAGATTCCCCATAGGATTGTGTAAAGAACAATCCTATGGTTTTAAAGTGTATTGAACGAAATAATAATCGGAATGGAAAATCAGAAAGTATGGTTTGTCACAGGCGCATCCAAAGGACTGGGACTGACTTTAATTAAACTTCTACTGGCAGGTAATAATAAAGTTGTGGCAACGTCAAGGAATGCGCAAGAAATAGAATTACTGTTAGGGCAGCGTGAAAATCTTTTGGCTCTTACCGTAAATCTTGCGGATAATGATAGCGTAAGAAATGCTGTAGACCAGGCGGTAAATACATTCGGCCATATTGATGTGGCTGTAAATAATGCCGGCTACACCTTATACGGAAGTGTTGAGGCGATGACGGATTTAGAGTTTCGGCAAATGATGGATATTAACTTCTTTGGAGCTGTCAATGTTATAAGAAATATTATGCCATATTTTAGGAAACAACAGTCCGGGCATATGATTAATATTTCATCAATTGCAGGCTACAAAGGTTTTGGTAATTCACCGGCGTATGCGTCCTCAAAATTTGCCGTAATCGGTCTCTCGGAAGCATTGGCTGAAGAGGCTGCAATATTCAATGTAAAAGTAACTGTCGTTGCCCCCGGATTTTTTAGAACGGATTTTTTGAATAAGGGTTCTGACATGGTCTGTAAAAATCCCATACCTGAATACCAGACTGAAACACTGGTAAGAAGATTAAAGAATATGAATGGCTCGCAAACCGGCGACCCTGAAAAAATGGCCAAAGCACTCATTGAAATCTCAAACATGCAAAATCCTCCTTTACATCTTTTAATGGGGCCGGATGCATTTCAAATTGTAAGTGAAAAACGGCAGGCAGAAAATCAAGAATTTGAAACATGGAAACCCATAACTTTTTCAACCAACATCGAAGTCAGTCAAAGTGAATCAATACTTTGAAAAATAATTAAAAAACTATGAACAATCAAAAAATATGGTTTGTAACAGGTGCTTCCAAAGGAATGGGACTGCTGCTTACCAAATTGTTATTAGATAAAGGACATAAAGTTGCGGCAACATCAAGAAGTTTAGATTCGTTAAAGAAAAACGTCGGTATACAAAACCATCATTTCCTTCCTATTGAATTAGATATCACCAATAGTGATGATGTCAAACAGGCAATTGATCTAACCATCAGCTACTTCGGAGGTTTAGATGTCGCTGTCAATAATGCAGGATTTTCATATATTGGTAGTCTGGAAGAACTGACAGACGCCGAATTCAGGACAGCCCTGGATGTAAATTTATTCGGAACCGTAAACGTAATTAGGGCTTCAATGGCTCACTTTAGAAGACACAAGTCCGGCCGCATAATTAATATAGCTTCTGCTGCCGGATATATTGCCGGTCCGAATATAGGAAGTTATGTTGCTTCCAAATTTGCAATAGTTGGTCTCACAGAGGCACTGGCTATGGAATCTGCACATCTAAACATCAAGCCTACAGTAGTATTACCCGGTTCTTTCAGAACCAATTTTTTAGGTGAAGATTCTTTAAATTATGCTAAAGACCCAATTGATGAATATCAGAGTTCCAATACATATAAGAGTTATGCAGAAAGAGCAGGAAAACAACCCGGCGATCCAAAAAAACTGGCTGCCGAATTAGTGAATCTGGCAGATATGGAAAACCCTCCCGTTCATTTAATTTTAGGTCCCGACAGCTTTAAAATGATAATGGATAAAAGGGAACGTGATTTAAATGAATTTGAATCTTTCAAAGAAATATCATTATCTACAGATTTACAGTAAGTTCCCAATATAAAAAATATGTTTATCAAATAACGTGCAAATATGAAAACGGAAAAGCCCTATAATATAAAATCAATATCAGAATATCATACCTTGTTAGGTATTGGAAAACCACAGCATCCCTTGATCAGTTTGATCAACCATGAAGATATTAAGAATTTAACTGACGAAAGACTTAAAAATAAAACCTATGAATTCTACACGATAAGCAGGAAGATAAATTATGAGGGCACAATGAAATACGGACAGCATTTCTATGATTTTCAGGAAGGGGCAATGGTGTTTCATGGACCTAATCAGGTGATTGTTTCTCAACTGGCGGACAATGTAAATTTACAGGGCTGGACACTGCTGATACATCCCGACTTCATAAGAACATATCCACTTTCATTGAAAATTTCTCAGTTTGGTTTTTTTTCATATGCAATAAATGAAGCTTTACATCTATCCGAAACAGAATCAATTACTATAGAAGATGTCATGAACACTATTCGTAAAGAATACAGTTCTTCTATAGATATTTACAGTCAGGATATACTGATTTCACAAATTGAGATGCTGCTGAACTACTGTAATCGATTTTATAACCGACAGTTTATAACACGTAAAGCGGCAAATAGCGACCTGCTGATCAGCTTTGAAAAGCTGTTATCTGATTATTTTCAAAGTGAAAATCTTACCTTAAAAGGGATACCTTCGGTTCAATACTTTTCAAGCGAATTAAATATGTCAGCTAATTATCTTGCTGATATGCTAAGGAGCCTTACAGGTCAAAGCACACAGCAGCATATTCATGAAAAACTAATTGAAAAAGCAAAAGAAATTCTGACTTCTACAAATATGACCGCTAGTGAGATAGCCTATGAATTGGGTTTTGAATATCCTCAGTCATTTAGCAAATTATTTAAGAAAAAGACCGGCTTTACCCCTCTAGAATTTCGTCAATCATTTAACTAGTAAATTTATTTACTGATTAATTGTGACATCACGGTACGCATTCTGACAATGGAGTAGATAGCTTTTCTGTGACTATACATCAGAACTTTTAATTTATTAATCGCAAATATTTAGTATTTTTAAGTTTTGTACATGATTTTATATTGAAAAAGTAAAACTTGGATTTGGTGTAGAATCGGTGCACAAAGGTTCAACACCTAAATCAAAATGGAATATACAGCGGTTTCAACCTTAAAGTTCGAATCCTGCTCTCCTCATCCCTTAGTAAATACACATAATTCCTAATAATTAGATTAAAGCGGTTTAAAACTCTAATATCCCAACCAAATTTTGATTTGAATATTCTCCAAATTATTATATAATTTTACTAAAAACTAACTCGTTCTCATTAGATACCACCAAATTTTATTTTAGGGAATTTTATAAAAATCTATAATATCTTAATAAATTAAAATATAAATAGGTTTTAACATTTTTTAACGTTTAACCCCTACGATACATACAAACCGATTCTAAGTAAAAATTTAAAATAATTATCTTACAAATTCACTTGAAAATAAGCTAATTTCTTTAAATCGTTCATAAAATGGTTTGTAAATTGTTCAGTAAGGGTCACTCTTAAAAAAACGTTAAAACATAAGTTTTAGCGTTTTTTTGTGTCTTTTCTCTAGAATTTAACCCACTTTAACTTATAAATATGATCGGCTTGTAAATCCACTAAGGTCAACTTGACTGGATTCAAACCATTCATAAAATACTAAAAAATAAGGATCATATACAAAAGTTGGGGATTAGGTAAAAAGATTAGATAAATACAATTCACTGCCCGAAGATTTAAAAACCTATACAAGCTGTTACATCATTTCATCTACAATTAATCAAAGGAGAATTAAACATGCTAATAGATAAAATGTTGTTGCTTTTAGAAAAAAACCGGTTGACCATAGTTTTCTTTAGAATATTTTCAGAAACTATAATATTCACATTAACTCGCGGTCAACACAGCCAAATGGCCAGTTGATCACAATTAGGACTATTTTTTTCACCACCTACAAATTTTTGTTAAAGAGACAATAGTCCTATAAATGAAGTATTTTATCCTATAACTATCTCACTAACTGTATCTTATTTTGCAAAAGAAATAGAACTCCAAAAAAAGCATCAGCTTTATTTTAAACATTTCTATTTCATAAAAATAAAACAGAGTAATTAAACTAGAACGGAAATTAAATAATGCCAGAAAAATAAAGGGTCCATCTTTTCAGTCATATCATTAGTAACGTAAAATTGGCAACACAGAAACATCTAAATTATCATCTTCAATTTCATTAGAAGAGAAAGGGATCCTCGCTATTGAAGGATTGAGAATCACAATAGTTCCATTAGATTTTGGCGTTTTTGTTAACTGTCTTATAGTTTAAAAACAGCAACGATCCACAAATAACCGCCAATTTAAACACTTATACTCTTATTGGTTCATTTATTACTTTTCGATAAATCTAACAACTAAATTATAAAAGTATTACTAAATGTTCCTGTAATTTATCTTTCAAAATATGATATTCCATATATCAATAAACAATTAATAATCAACGCATTAATATCTGATTTTCAGAACTAAATTTTTGAATTGATAAATAAAAGTAAAAAAAACTATGACTCCTATTAATGCCGTAATCATATCTGAAGAAAAAGAGACTTTTCAAATCTTAAAAAAATTTGAAGAAGAAAATGCTATGATTATGGAAATAATTGGTAACGCTGATGGTATAAAAGACGGAATGATTTTAATAAAAGAAAGAAAACCAGACCTTATCCTCTTAGATATTCATCTTAAGGATGATCTGTTTTTTGAAATGCTTGAACAATTAGAATTTAGCATTCCAAAAATTGTGTTTATATCAGCAAACAAGGATTATGCTGTTAAGGCCTTTAAACATGATGCTGTTGATTTTTTACTGAAACCAATTGATTTTAATTCCATAATAATGGCTATTTATAAAGTAATTAAAAGAAGGGAAATGGAACGCTCTTATCAGCATCAAAAAATTAACAATTTAAATATTTCAAACACTGTTAATCAAAAAAATGACTACGTTGCCGTTGCATCATTAGAAAAAATAGAACTCTTACCAATGTCAGAAATTATTTTTTGTAAGGCAGATGGAAAGTATACCGTTTTTATTCTACCCAACGGAACCAGTATAATGTCAAGCAGAAATCTGGGTGAATACAGTGCAATTTTGGATGACAATTATTTTTTTAGAATACATCATTCCTATATTATCAATCTACGTCATATTGTTAAAATTTCAAAAAAAGATGGGTATTTCTGCGAACTTTCGAATGGATCAGTTTTACCAGTTGCCAAAAGACGACAAGATGATTTTAATAAATTTATAAAACTTAAAGATTAAAATAATATAAGCTAAATATAATTACTAGCAAATGAATACCCATAATATTCCAGAAAACGATGCGGCAAAAAAGAAAAATAATAATACTCCTTATTATTTTGAAGAACCGTTACATGAACTTGCTAAAATTTTAGATTTTTCCATGGATCTAATTTGCTCTTGTGATGAAGAGGGAAGATTTGTATGGGTAAATAAAGCTTCAGAACGTATTTTAGGCTATACGCCTGAAGAATTAATTGGTAAAAAATGCCGTGATTTTATATTTCATGAGGATGCTAATATTCCTATAAATGAAAATATTGATTTTAGAAGCGAGACACACTTACCTATGTTTGAAAAAAAGTTCATACACAAAAATACAAGCATTATTTATTTGCAATGGTCTGCTGTACGGGATGATGTTAAAAAATTATCCTATTGCATAGGCAGAGATATTACGGAGAAAAAAAATATAGAAAAAGCAATTGAAATAGAAAGACTGCAATTCTTTAATATATATTCGCAGGCACCTTCCTATATGGGAATTTTAACTGGTCGCGACCATGTTTATGAATTGGCAAATGAACTTTATCTGCAATTAATTGATAAGAAGGATATTATTGGGAAGGCCGTCAAAGATGTTTTACCCGAACTTGAAACGCAGGGAATTTTTGAAATTCTAGATAATGTATATCAAACAGGTGAAAGCTTTTCAGCTAATGAAATGCTCATAACATTTGATCGTTATAGCAACGGAAAACTAAAAGATGTTTACTTAAATTTTATTTTTCAGGCTCGAAGGGATGCTAATAATACTATTGACGGAATATTTATTTTTGGCAATGATGTAACAGAGCAGGTTCTATCGCGAAAAAAAATTGAAGAAAGCGAAAAAATGTATAAAGATCTAATCCATAAATTACCAGTTGCCACCTACTCTTGCGATGCTGAAGGACGAATAGTGCTTTATAATAAAGCTGCAGCTGCGTTATGGGGCAAAGAGCCTGAACTAGGAAAAGATGTATGGTATAATTCATGGAATTGTACGGACAATAAGGAAATAATTATAGAACGCCCTAATGGAGATAAACGCAATGTATTGCCTTATCCAGTTCCGTTTCACAATACTGATGGCGACATAACAGGAGCCGTTATTGTACTTTCTGATATTACAGAAATGAAATTGGCACAAAAAGAACTGAGAAAAAGTGAAAAAAAATACCGGTATCTTTTTGACAACAATCCCATGCCAATGTGGATTATAGATTTAGTGTCTTTTAAATTTCTGGATGTAAATAAAATGGCAATTCTGCAATACGGATACAGCCGTGAAGAATTCCTTTCTATGACTGCTTTGGACATACGTCCAAATGATGATAAAATCCATTTCATAAAATCGAGTGATACTTCAAATATTAATCAATCAAATTATAACAGGGGAATATGGAATCATATAAAAAAAGATGGAACTATTGTTCCGGTTGAAATTATTGCCCATAATATTGTATATGAAGGAACTGCAGCAAGATTGATTCTCTCTAATGACATCTCTGATCGTAAAAAAGCAGAAACAAATCTGGAAAAAAGAAATCGGGAACTCATCAAAACCAATTCGGAACTGGATCGATTTGTATACAGTGTATCACACGATCTGCGTTCCCCCCTAACTTCAATTCTTGGTCTGATCTCTTTTATTGAAACAGAAAGCAAGGAAATTGATACGCTTAAACATGCCGAACTGATACGGATCAGTATCAATCGTCTGGATGACTTTATAAAAAACATTTTAAGTTATTCACGAAATAACCGTACAGGGCTTGAAGTGGAACAAATTTCGCTGAAAGAAATGATACTTGACATAGTAGATTCGCTTCAAAGAATGAAAGAAGCAAAAGGAATTCGTTTTGAAATTGAAATACAAGAACAAAAACCTTTTTATACAGACAGGCTGCGATTTACAACCATTCTAAAAAATCTAATTTCCAATGCCATAAAATACCATAAAAAAGAGAATGCTGACAGATTTGTAAAAATATTGGGATATTCAGATCATGAAAATCTCCATTTTTCAATAGAAGATAACGGGATAGGAATTGATTCTGAGTATCATAAAAAAATATTTGAAATGTTTTTTCGTCTTTCGGGCAAAGATGGCTCTGGTATTGGTTTATATATCGTAAAAGATGCCGTAGAAATAGTGCAGGGCTCTATAGAGGTACAGTCAGAAAAAGGGACTGGAACCAAATTTAATATCACACTAAAAAATTTGAAACCATGTCAAAAGAACTAGACTCAAAATTTGAAACAGTAATGATTATTGATGATAATCTCGTAGATTTATATATTATCTCGCGTATGATCACTAAGAATAATTTTGGAAAAAATGTGCTGCATTATACGGAGGCACAAGAAGCAATGAAATATTTGCAGGAGAATCAGGATAATATTTCGAAATTACCTCAAATCATTTTTGTAGACATCTACATGCCTTTAATGTCTGGATTTGAATTTCTGGAAGCATATGAGACATTATCAACTAACTTGAAAAATTATTGCAAAACCTACATCGTATCCTCAACAATAGATAATGAAGATATCGCACGATCAAGCAATAATAAGAATGTGGTTTCTTTTCATGTTAAACCGCTTACCAAAGAATTTCTTGACCGAATTATTTAGGAATAATTACTTTAAATATTACTTCCAATAATTCAATCAAACCAAATCAGTATTTTATACTTCACCACTAAGCTGGCACTATCTCAGTGATTTTAATAATTACTACAACTGTTGTTTTTAAGTGTGCCCCACTTCCATAACGGATTAATATATTGATTCTTAAAATTTAAATCAGAAAATCAGGTATGCTGGTTTTTGTTGCTCCTTTTATAATTTTCAGCATTATAGTTTTCCTTCATTAAACGGTTATACCGTATAGCTGTCAGTTATTACTTCTCCCTTTTACATTAAAAGGCATTCTAGTTAATTTGTATATAAGCTTTTAAAATCAATGCTTTGTAAAATGTCAATTTTTTTTTGCGTAATAAACTGTTATCAAAATAATGAAAAAAACTAACTTTCTATTTCATTTTTCTTATTCGAATAATACCTCATTCAACAAATCTACCTTCCCCAGGTTTACCCGATGAATCAGTTAAAGCTCCTATTGACTCAATGCTTTTTTTACTATTTACAGGAGGTATCGGATTTGATAGTTATCATTTTAAAAAGAAATAGACTTTAAATTTAAAATGCGCCATAGTATTATAATTTAAACCAAAAGAATATGAAAAAAACTTTACTATTAATCTCTGTTTTGCTTTCTTTTCAATGTTTTTCACAAATACATATTAGTGCCAATACACCTATCTATAATGGTAATGGTGACAATTATGATGGACCGCCTCCCCCGCCTCCCCTAATTCCTTATTTTAAGCTCAATACTATAATAAACGATGAGTTTACAAGAGAGCTTAAATTAGTTTTTGCTTATGAAGCAACAGACGGTGTCGATAGTAATTTCGATGTAAAAAATATGGATGGAGATTATCCTCAGGACATTTGTTTCTGGATTGAAGACGGAGATTACGTAATTCAGGGACTCAGTTTCAATTTATTCAAAAAAATTCCACTCTCTGTAAAAGCAGCTGTAAGTACAAAATTTAAATTTTACATTTCTGAAAATGACGGTTTTGATGATAGACAGCCAATTTATATATACGATGCACTTGATGGGTCTTATCATGATATTAGAAACACCCCATATCAAGTTGTAGTTGCACCCGGAAAAGATACAGAACGATTTAAAATAAGCTTTACTAATAATACAACGTTGGCAACAAATAATGCAGTCAGAGGCATTTTTTTTATTAGTCAGGACAATAAAAACCAGGTTTTAAATGCCACAAATCCAAATAATGAAATTATGAAATCATTTGGGTTTTATGATATTCTTGGAAGGACTGTTATTTCAGAAGATAATTTAGGCACCCAACAAAACTTTAGCTTTTCAACTTCAGGGTTAAGTGCCGGGATATACATCGCAATATTCAAAGCGGCCGATGGTGCAAATATCACTCAGAAAATCATTATTTCTAATTAGGGTAATTAAAAATTCAGTATAACAATAATCCGTTAGGAGCCTGTTTTTTGAAAGCTAAATATCAGTTAACTGAAATTTTACGATTTATTGAAATTGCCCTCACATACTTATACTTTTTAGAAATATTTCTATGCTGTTATAAAACTGCAATACATAAGAAAATAAAATATTATTTTTTAATTTAACTAAATGAGTTAAAAATTGTCAAATCACAGGGCAATAAAATCTATGCAAAAAAACTTTTATACCTACATTTTTACACCTAATAATTGGATTTATTTTGGATTATTGTATACTCTCTGGAGAAGGGATTTATTCCTCTCCAAGTAAGTTTTTAGCGATTCAGGCTCAATTCCTAAACCTGCTGCTTCTTGAGGGTCAACTTTATATCCTTCAACATTCTGCCAGATAAAAGCTTCGGTCCCCCATTTAAACAACCCGCTGTCGGCGGCTTGCTCATCCGTTATACTAATGGCCTCAAATTGCTTACCAGTAACGCTTGAAAGCGCATCTGCAACCTCTCCCATTGTAAGTGAATCTCCTACTATAGCGAATTCTTTCTTGTTGAATTTGTCAGGCTCTGCAAATGCCTCAGCTGCAAAACGACCAATATCTTCAGGAGACACCCAGTCTATTTTTGTATCTGGCGCAGTTGGACTCATTATTTTACCCTCCGAAATAGTAGGAAACATCCATTCATTTTTAGGAGGAAGCAAATTCACCATGATAAACGGTGGTTTTATGATCGTCCAGAAATTAAATCCGGCATCTTTAACAGCGTTTATAGCTGCAGCTTTCTCTTCCCAGTAAAGCGGCTCCCATCTGCCTTTATCCCAGTCCGCAAAGTTTTGATGATCTCCCGCGCGGGCAACAGAGGTGTGAACTATCTGCTGAATCCCAGCGGCTTTTGCTGCAGCAACCAGATTTTTTGCATGTCTAGTTTCCTCTCCCTTATTTCCAGGATGGGACCCCATCTGCATCGAGAATACGCCTCTTGCACCTTTAGCGGCTTCAGTCAGACTTTCTAAATCATCGAACGTCGCTTCAGCTAATTCAACATTCCTTGCAGCGAGTGCTTTTGCAGCTTCACTGTTTTTATTTCGTACAATAGCCCTCACCGCTATATTTTTAGCTAATAATGCTTCAATCACTGCTCCTCCCTGAGTACCTGCCGCGCCAGCTACCAGTATTAATGATTTATCTTTCATATTTTTATAATTTAATTTTTTTGTAAATTTACGCCGTAATTGGTTTACAAAAGATACCAGTTACCTAAAGGATGCCAGATATACAAAAAGATAATTCAGAAAATGCACAGCAGATCAAGCATTTGCAGGATGCCCTATACGTGATAAGCGGGAAATGGAAACTCCCCATATTGACAGCTGTGCACCAAGGTAACAGCCGATTCCGTGACATACAGAGGAGTGTGAACGGCATCACAAGCAAAGTACTGTCAAAGGAACTTAAAGAACTGGAACTAAACAAGCTCATTTTGCGCAGGGTCTATGATGACTCACCTCCGACCGTTGAGTATACAGCTTCTGTGTATTGCGATACGCTGCACAATATGATCTCCGAAATGATTGAATGGGGTAAAAACCACCGTGACAAGATCAGGGAAGTTTAATAAATAATAGGACTGCTTTGTTGTTAGAGATAATGCTGCCATATGCTCTTTTAGAAATTATAAGTATAAAGGTCTTACATCAGTATATTATTTACAATCTAACTTTTGTATTAAAATCATAACATGATCGTGTTGGATTTTATCCAATAACTGCCACAAAAAAATAATACTAATTCCAGAAATTATTCACGTTTTAACATTTTTAACATTTAACCCATACGATACATACAAACCGCTTCCTAATAAAAAATCAAAATAATTATCCTACAAATTCACTTGAAAATAAGCCAATTTCTTTAAATCATTCATAAAATGGTTTGTAAATTGTGAACTAAACGTCACTCTTAAAAAAACGTTAAAACATCAGTTTTAGCGTTTTTTTTATGCCTTTTTTGCGGAATTTAACCCTCTTCAACTTATAAAAATGAACGGTTTGTAAATCCAGTAAGGTCAACTTGACTAGATCCAAACCGCTCATAAAATACTAAAAATCAATACACTAGAACAAATTCACTACCTTTGTCTTAACAAAATTTTAGTAATGGAATGTGAAAAAGAATTTAAAAGTAAAATTACGCCTCAAAAAGTGCAACAAATACTTAATGAGGAAGGAATGAATTTAACACTAGAAGAAGCGGCAGATATCTTGAGCTTTCTGCAAGAAATGGCATGTATTACAGTGAGAAAGTTTTTAAGTGAAAAAGAAGTAACAAAATAGTCTTAGTGGCATCATTATATACCATAAAAAAAATTAAGGCTTTGATTTTTTTATAATATTCTTCTTTTAAAGTTTACAAAGTATATTTCAAAATCACTCTAGCATTAAACGGCGTACGAGCAGTAAAATTAATTTCCTCATCAGAACCGGTTTCATTTGCCAGCACAACTAGATTTGAAATATTTTGCTAATTACACTTCCAGAAATTAAGTTTTCAGCTATTAGCAAAATAAAATGATTTGAGGTACAATTAAGATACAATTTGAAGAAGTACAATTAAGTCTTAAATCAAAAGAATTTTATAAAGTTGACCTGAAAATTTTAGTATAAAAAAGTTTTGTGGCAAAATCTTTTCAAATACATTTTGGAGTGGATACCTTTTTTTGCAACAAAAAGTTAAGACTTGTTTGCAAATTTTAAATATTATTTTAATTCACCTATATTTTGATATTATCCATTATTCAACAATAAAAAAGCCTGCAAAAAACTAAATTGCAGGCTTTTTTATTTACAACTGAACCCGTATACTTTTCTTAAATACAAAAAGACTACACTTCCTTATTATATAATTATTTTACTAGTTTGTTCTTATTCTTCCACATGTTTATAACTTAATTCACTTGAGTATTCAATACTTCCTTTTTAGACTGAACTTTATGTACTGCTGTATCATTTAGATAGGCAAACACAAAACCGAATAATAAAGGAACTCCTAATTCCAAAAGAGGGACTGGCTCCAATTTGGGATGAATTCCAAAAAAGACTATTAATCCTAAAAACCATGCAGGAATACTACTTAGAACTTCAACTTTAGAAATATAGGCTAGCGAACCTATGAAAATAAAAATGGAAACAGGTAGACCAAATGCACCTAAATAGCTGCTCAATAAAATACCTGTGAACTGGATCATTGCTCCCATAAGTATACCAAGGATAATTTGAAGAAATGCACTAGCTGAGTTTTTAATACTTCGTCCAAAAATGTAATAACTAACCCATGCTATGAACATGACCCATGTAGGCCACTGGGCTGCAAATGAAATAGAGACTGCTACTGCGCCGAAAAGCCCGAAAAGAAAAGCGGTTTGAAATGTTTTCATAATATTTAAATTTAATAGTTGCTATATTTTTATAAGCCTGTACCTAGTGATCAGATACAGGCTTAAGATTTTTAGTTTTTAATTTGTTGCTCCTCCGTTAACCAAAAGATGCTGTCCGTTTACAAATGATGACAGATCGCTGGCGAAAAATTCCGCAGCATTGGCAACATCATCTACATGTGCCAGTCTACCCATTGGACAGCTGTCCAATAATTGTTTTCTCAGTTCAGGATAACTATCAGCTTCAGCAAAAATTCCGGAGTGATCCACTGCAAAAGGAATGATGGAATTAACTGTTACACCACGATGGCCAATTTCTTTTGATAGTATATCAACCAAATATCTTGGCGTAGTTTTGCTTCCTCCATAAACTGCCATTCCCGGAACTGGAAACGAAGTAGTACTAGATGCGATATAAATAATACGTCCGTTGTCTGTAATATTTTTGGCAGCCTGCTGCATTGTAAAATAGGTACCTTTTGTATTGATAGAAAAAACTTTATCAAATTGCTCTTCCGTAAAATCAACCACTGGAGTTTCTACCAGTTCGATTCCTGCATTAGCCACTACAATGTCTATTTTTCCAAATGCCTTTTTAGCTTCATCAAATAGTCTTTCAAGATCATCCACTTTACTGACATCTGCCTGAACGGCAATAACTCGGGATCCTATTTTTTTAATATTCTCCACTACTTCATCCGCTGAAGCTTTATCTCTTGAATAGTTGATTACGATATCTGCTCCCAAGGCCGCATAACGCTCTGCGATTGCTTTTCCTAATCCTCTTGCTGATCCTGTGATCACTGCTACTTTATGGTGTAAATTGTTCATGATATTTATATTTTGAAAGTTTAATTAATTTATATGATTCTTATTATTTATATAATGTTTCTTTGAATTAGGCCATTCCTCCATTAACGCCTATGTTTTGAGCTGTAATCCATTTTGCATCGTCACTTGCCAAAAATGCAACTGTTTGTGCTATATCTTCAGGTTCCCCAAGACGGTTAAAAGCAGAAAGAGATGCCAGTCTGTCGATAACTTCTTGTGGTTTTCCGGTTGTAAAAAGTGCTGTATTTGTTGGGCCAGGAGAAATTGAATTGATATTGATCCCTCTTGCCCCTACTTCTTTTGCCATTACTCTGGTTAATTGTTCTACAGCTGCTTTTGTTGCTACATAAGTACTGTAAGTTGGCAGCATGATTCTGTTTACAGAAGTTGAAAAATTGATAATACTTCCGTTGTCTGCTAAACGTGTTGCCGCTTGTCTAAGGGTATTAAAAGTTCCTCTTACGTTGATATCAAACTGTCTTGTAAAATCTTCGTCTGTGGTATCTTTTATAAGTTTGGTAATCATGATACCGGCATTGTTCACCAATACATCAATTTTACCATAGTGTGCAATCGACTGGTCAAACATTGCTTTTACCTCATCTGATTTACTTACGTCTGCCTGAACAGCAATTGCATCTCCACCGGCGCTTATAATGGCATTGACAGTCTCTTCTGCTGCTTGAAGACCTCCTGCATAATTAACAATGATTTTTGCTCCTCTTTCTGCTAAGTTTTTTGCTACTGCTGCACCAATTCCTCTAGAAGCCCCTGTTACTAAAATTACTTTGTTGTTTAAATTTTTCATGATTACATGTTTTTTATTGTTATTAATTATTGTTTTAATTTGTTGATACAAAGATTGTTGTTATTAATTTTTTAAAAATGCAAATCCTAAAGGATTACTTATACATTTTAAAGGGTAATTAAGAAGCGATGATTTTATTCTGTTTACTCTCTCTTTTATACAATTACTTTATGCTACATTAAGGCAATAGTATTGCTCATCAAGCTTTTAAGGTTTGATTTAATGTACTCCAGTAAATTTTTTTGTTATTTATGCAGAATATGAAAATACCTGCTTCGCATTGCTTCGTTTTGCCTCTCTGGGCGAATCAAATTGCTTTATTTCTGAATGATCAAAGGATAAATACGAAAAACATATCCTTCCTAAATCATCGTAGATTTGGCAAAGTTCTTCTCTTTGGTTCCATAATGACCGTTTTTGATTATGCCAAATAGCTGCTTCTTTTACATAAGCATCCGTAAGTAAAACATAACAAGACTGCACAATGTCATTTTTTAATAATCGATGCGCTTCTATTACAGTACTGCCGTATAGTTTATGAAATCCCATAAGATCATACCCTGAAAGTTCGCCATAATGAACCACTAGTTTTAGGGAAAGTATTTTCGCTTTAGGAAAATCTTCAGAAATCATTTTACACTCCTGCTCAAAAGCCATTAACATTTTCTCAAACTGCTTGAGTATTTTATCGACGGTAAATGGTTTTCCGAAGTGATAAAATAGAATGGCATCACCTTCAATTTCGGCAATTTTGAAGCCCAATTCATTACTGTCAATAATCGAAGAAAGTAATCTTGATATTACTTTTTGACCCACAACCATATCCGTTTCTTTTACAAAACGAGTAAATCCACTGATATCCGGCATAAAAATGATGCCTTTGTTTCTGTTTTTCATAATCGTAATAGTTATTATTATTCTCTTATTGATTTTAATTCAGTTATGATTGCTTAATAATCGGCTTGCCCAATATCCAAACGTTTGATTTTTCCCTCTTCATTGATTTCGAACTTAAAGTAGGTTTGAAAATTTCCCCAAAGATCGCTGTGAAATTCTCCGTAAATCAAAAGCGAATTATTTTCAATTTTATCAATAGACGTAAAACGTTCGTGTCCAATTGCTTTTTTGAAAAAGCTTTTAAAGTTCTTTCTATTTCCATCATCATACAATTGGGCATCTTCAGTAAATAATGAAAACCACGCCGTTTCATCTGCATTTTGCAAAGCTTCAATAGCTTTCTTTACAGTTTGATTTTTTATTTTGTCCAGATTCACTTTCTCTGATTTATTTGTAGGCTGCCCACAAGCCAGACAGGTAAATAACAGCCCAATTAGTATTGTTTTCATAATTGTTCTTATTTTAGTTTGTAGCTCCACCGTTTACAAGTAAATGTTGTCCGTTAACAAAAGAAGACAAATCACTTGCGAAAAACTCAGCTACATTGGCAACATCTTCCACTTCTGCCAATCGTCTCATCGGACAGCTGTCTAATAATTGTTTTCTCAGTTCCGGATAGCTGTCTGCTTTAGCAAATATTCCTGAATGATCTACGGCAAATGGAATAATAGAATTCACCGTTACACCTCTATGACCTATTTCTTTAGATAAAATATCAACCAGATATCTTGGTGTGGTTTTACTTCCTCCATAAACAGCCATTCCCGGAACAGGAAAAGAAGTAGTACTCGAAGCGATGTAAATAATTCTTCCGTTATCTTCAATATTTTTCGCTGCCTGCTGAAGTGTGAAATAAGTTCCTTTAGTATTGATAGAAAATACTTTGTCGAATTGCTCTTCTGTGAATTCAGTTACAGGAACTTCAACCATTTCAATTCCGGCATTGGCCACTACAATATCAATTTTTCCGAAAGCCTTTTTTGCCTCAGCAAATAATCTTTCTAAATCTGCCAATTTACTTACATCAGCCTGAACTGCAATTGCTTTTACACCCATTGCTTTAATAGTGCTTAAAACTTCATCTGCCGAAGCATGATCTTTAGAATAATTGATTACGATGTCTGCCCCCATTGCAGCATATCTTTCTGCAATAGCTTTTCCTAATCCTCGAACTGAACCTGTAATTACCGCTACTTTGTTGTTTAATTTTTTCATGATTTTAATTTTTTAAAATGATTATTAAATTGTTGTTCTAATTTGATATGGCAAATGTAGGACGGTACTAAGCGCTGCTTATTGCAAGGAATAAAGCATTACATACAAATTTTAAATATTTAGAATTTGCAGGTAGCATTTTGCTGAAAATGGATAAGGAAATAATAAAAAAGCCTGCAAAATCTGAATTTGCAGGCTTACTTTATTTAGTTGGTGGTCTGTTCTTTTCGATAAAGTACAGGAGAAGTATCGGTATGCTTTTTAAAGTAATTACTAAAATGTGCGGCTTCTGAAAAACCCAGCTGATAAGCAATTTCTTTTATGGAGGCTGTTGAATTTTGTAATAATGATTTAGCTTCTGATATAGTTTTATCTGCAATCCAGGTTGCTATTGGCTTGCCTGTTTTGGTTTTTATAACGGTACTTAAATAATTAGGATGCAGATTTTGAGCATTGGCATAATCCTGTACTCTAAAAACGGTCTGTGTTTTACCGCTACCTAAATCGCGATAATGCTGCTCCAATGTACGTTTAAAATCTTTTACAATCTGCGAAGACCTGTTACCTTCGTAGATAGGATTGTAATCCTCCCAAAAATATTCCTTTATCTTTATTAGAAGAACAACAAACAAACCGCCAATTATTCTGTATTTGTATCTGGAGGTTCCTAAATATTCTTTATGGATTTGTAGATAGATTTGTTCGATTTGATTGTAAAACTCAATATTCAGGATTTTGGGCTGAACGGTTTCTGTCAATAAAAATGAAAATTCATTAAATACATCTTGATGTACATTTTCTTTTAAAAAGGTTTCATCAAAACAAATCAAATAAATTTCTTCTATTGCATTCCATTCAAAGGTTCTGTAATTGCTTGGATTGGTAAAATAAATTGATCCTGGTTCTGCCGTAAAGTTATGATCGTCTATAGTATATTGTCCTGCACCTTTTTTTACAAATACAAATGAAAAATAGTTGGGCCTGAATGCCGGTGATTTATAAGGCAATTCAAAACCTACATCATTTAAATTCACCACAGCAATACCTGCTTTAGGATCAAGCATATCTACCGATACACCTAATTCCATATATAAATCATATAATGTTTTGGTTGTGATGTCTTTTTTACTCATTGCGGATCTCTTTTGTTAGGTAATTACAAATCTAATAAATTGGTGTCTTACGAAATCAATCTCCTAATTTTATTTTAATTGAAAAATTCTGGAAAGCATAAAATTGGTGTAACTATTTCTTCCTCTTTTTTTGCTACAAAAAGTTAAGATAGTTAAATTAAAAAAAACAAAATATAAATGTTTACTTGATTTATAATTCAAAAAACCGACGATTTTATTTTCATGTCAACCTCTTTGAGTTCATACCTGAAAGTGAACGCAGACCACAAGATCTTTGCCCTTAAAACAAGAAACACTAAACACATAAATGTTTTAAAATATTTTGCTAATTACAACTCCAGAAATTAATATTCTCGTATTAACTAAAAGAAAATGATTTGAGGTACAAGCACGATACAACCCCTACGATACATACAAACCGCTTCTGAAGTAGAACTTAAAATAAATATCTTACAAAATAGCTTGAAAATAAGCCAATTTCTTTAAATCTTGCATAAAATGTTCGTGAAATTGTGTCGTCGAGGTCACTCTTAAAAAAACGTTAAATTTTTAGATTTAGCGTTTTTTTATGCCTTTTCGTCACTATTTAATCAGTTTTAACTTAATTTTTATAGTGGTTTAGATGTAGTGTTGGGGTGACAACTCTGAATTCAAACCGTTGTCAAATACTATGTTTATTGTATATATTAAGATCCGTTACATTTATTTTAACAAAAAGCAGAAGAAAGTAAAATGCATAAAGATGCAAAAGTAAAATTACTCATCAAAAAAATACCGTGATTAACAAAAAACTCCAAAATCAAATGACTTTGGAGTTTTTACAATTATGAACCTGTTTAGGAAGCATCTTTAAAGAATTTTAAGAAAATAAGTTGCCATTAGATTAAAATAATTTCAGATATTTTATATTCACACTTTCAATAGTTCCATTAAATTTAAATGGAGCTTTATCGTAATAGGCTTGTGAAACTGGGGAGCCTAGATCTGTTCCTATGTCAAAACATTCATTTGCTGAAAAACCGGCATTAATTATGGTTGGTACAATTCCTTTTATTTCTTCTTTACCATTTACTAGAATAGTAACTTCTGCCCCACTTAACTTGGGGCTGTCTTTATTTGGTATTCTTTTAAAAACAATTTCAATTGTAGATTTTCCTTGTGGTAGTTTAGATTTTGTTTTCAATTTGGTTCTCTGTATTTCAAATAAATTATATTCATAATTTAAAATCCCATTCTCTACATACAATGTTAGCCCTCCTGCATATCCAGCCAATGCAAACAAAACTCCATTTGCATCATTAGGAGCATCTAATTTAATTGTTGTATGATTAGAATTATATCCTATTCTTGGAGAATCAAATTCAGGCAGTCTAGTCATATTTCCTGTATAATTAAATTCTGTTGCAGGATTCGAAACAATAGCTTCTGGATGCAATAAAACGTATAATCCACCACCTATCGGCATATTTTTATTAACTAAAGATTCTTCCATGAATAGGGTTTGTAATTCTTTTAATTTTTCTGGATTTTTCTTTGCTAGATCATTTGCCTGGCTAAAATCTTCATTGATATTATATAATTCCCAAACGTCTTTTTCAGGAGTCCATGTATCTATTCCCGGAGTTAGAGTCATCCATGGAACTCTTGGTCCAAAAGTGCTTGCAAACCAGCCATCATGATAAATTCCACGACTTGCCATAACATCAAAAAATTGAGTATGTTTTTGATCTTTTGCTTTTGCGTCATTAAAGGTATAGACCATACTTACACCATCTATAGGATCTTGATCGTACCCATTTACCTTTTTTGGAGCTTGTATACTTAAAGCTTCATAAATAGTTGGTACAATATCATTTACGTGATGAAACTGCGTGTGAGGTGTCTTATCAGCTTTAATTTTTTTAGGCCACGAAACAACCATTGGCTGACGTGTACCTCCAAAATAACTAGCCAGTAATTTTGTTCCTTTAAAAGGTGTTGATCCAGCCCAAGCCCACCCTGCGTGATACATATTATCTGTTTTTGGACTTCCTAAAGCATTTAGACCTCCAAGTTCCTCATTCAATACTCGTAAATGATCTTCGATTTTAGACGGAATTTGATTTTGTGCCAATAATTCACTGATAGTTCCATTTTGCCCTTCAGAGCTAGAGCCATTATCTCCCCAGATATAGAAAATTAGGGTATTATCAGCGATACCCATTTTTTCTAATTCATCTATAATTCGCCCGGCATTATAATCAGTATGTTCTGCAAATCCTGCATATACTTCCATTAGCCTTCTTTGAAAAGGTTTTTCGCTTTCTGGTATAGCATTCCAAGCCGCCATTGTTGATGGGCGTTCTGTCAATTTTGTGTTTTCTGGAATCCATCCGAGTTCTTTTTCTCTTTTAAAGACACGTTTTCTATATTCGTCCCATCCATCATCAAATTTGCCTTTATATTTATCTGCCCATTTACTGTTTACCTGATGTGGTCCATGAACAGCTCCCGGAGCCCAATACATGAAAAAAGGTTTATTAGGATTTATCGATCTTTGATCGTGCATCCATTGAATGGCATTATCAGCCAAATCATCAGTAAGATGATATCCCTCCTCTGGGGTTTTCGGAGCTGAAACATAAGTTGTATTCTTAATTAAGGTAGGTTCGTATTGAGAGGTTTCACCCGCCAAGAATCCATAGAAATATTCAAAACCATATCCTGTTGGCCAAAAGTCAAATGGTCCAACCTTAGAAGTTTCTAATGGTGGAGAGTTATGCCATTTACCAAAAGCAGATGTACTATATCCATAATTTTTTAAAACTTCCGCTACAGTAGCTGATGTTTTAGGAATAAGTCCGCTAAAACCATCCCAATCATTTGCCCATTCTGTAATTTGTCCTGATCCTACTCTGGTATGGTTTCGCCCCGTAAGCAAGGATGCCCGAGTTGGGGAACACATTGCTGTGGAATGAAATCTATTATATGAAATCCCCTTATTGGCCAGTTTTGTCAAAGCCGGGGTATTAACCTCTCCTCCAAAAGTATTTGACAAACCAGGTCCTGCATCATCAATTAAAATAATAATAATATTTGGTGCGTCTGTAGGAAGATGGGATTTTGTAACTCTCCGCTTGTGAACAGATTCTGCCATACTTGCTCCCGCTTTACTTGAAGATGGCGTTGTTGGAAAAGGTAGAATTTCTTGTGCGTGAGATAGATTAAACGTTACCAATAGTAACATGATGCATTTTAGTTTTGTAAAGTATTTCATAATCTACATTTTTAGGTAAAATTTACTTTTCGCAGGTATAACTGAGTTTTGGAATAATAAATTTAATGCAAGAATTTTAATCTTTTTTCATTGTGATGTTGCATCTTATAAAATGAAACAAAAAATTATTGCTTAACCAAAATTAGATCAAAGCATTCTAACTCCGATTTTCTAGATTTGAATCCTTGCCAATATTTATCATTATTGGCAAACTAAAATTAGGCAGAGGTTAAAAAAAAATATTAAATTTGAAAAACTATGTTTTAGCATATTAAAATATTTAAAACCAATACAGTATGATTTCAATATTTTCAGCTTGTGTAGCGGTAGTAATTATTATTTGTGTATTAGTTTCTATTTTATTAATTGGATATTCTCCAAAAACAAAGAAATACAATATTCTTCTTTCCTTATTTTTTTTATTATTATCCTATCCGTGTTTTATATTATTTCTCATCAACACTGGGTTTCTTGAGTATTTACCACATGTTTACAGAACTGGCATAATTGCACACCTTTTGTATATGCCTGCCTCTTATTTATATATTAGATCTGTGGTAACCAATAGAAGATTAACTAAACTAGACTTTATTCATCTTATACCAGCTTTGATATACATTATTGACTATTTTCCTTTTTTTTGGCTATCCGGATCAGAAAAAATAGCTTTTATGCATTCTAAACAATTGAGTAAAATAGTTTTATTTTTTTATGAAAGTCGATTTTTTGTACCTGGCTTTTATATCATTTTTAAGTATGTTCTGGCTTTTACCTATTGGGCATTACAATCCATACTTTTGATAAAACTTTACAAAGTTAAAAACTCAGAATTCAAAAAAGAAAATGGAATCTGGTTAAAGTGGCTGACAATTTTTCTACTGTCACAAGTCTTTCTTTTCCTTCCGTCATTACAAATTTTAAAACCTGGAGGTGGAGATGATGAACTTACAGTTTTTTTATTTATAGGTGGCTTTACTGGGTTAACAGCAGTTTTTCTTTTCTTATTTCCTCAAATATTATATGGGATAAAAGGTGTTGTACTTTTAGATAATGAAGCTGTTATCTCTGAAACAGAATATAATTCTACCCTTTTTTCAATAGATGAAAGCAAAAAAGAACCTCAAAATTATAGGTATTTATCAGAAGTAAGGATGCGGGAAATTTCAATAAAAATTAAAAACCACTTTACATTAAATAAATCGTATTTAGACAGACAATATTCTTTACAGCAGTTAGCACAAGAACTTAGTATTCCCGCTCAATATATATCTGCTGTTATTAATAAATTTGAAAAAATGAATTTTAGTGACTTTATAAACTCCTACAGAGTAAAATATTGTCTCGAATTATTGAGTAACAATAATCATGAAAATCAAACTCTTGAAGCAATTGCATCAGAAAGTGGATTTAATAATAGAAATACCTTTACTACGGCATTTAAAAAAGTAATAGGACAAACGCCTTCTGCTTACATTAAAATTATCAATAGCGTGAATGATATTTGATGTAGGCCTTTATTCTAAAGGTCTTGACCTTAAAAATATTCTAATCAATAAGTTCCGGAAATTCAGGAATTGCAGACAAATAAAATTATAGACTGAAATTTTTGACTATAAAAAACCTGCAAAATCAAATCTCTTTATAGATTTTTAAACTTTCTAGTACTTCGAATCATAAATTTATATAATTATCCTTAACAAGTTTTAAGGTTTATTTTCTAAAAAGTTTATCTAATTTAAATATTATTTGAATCAAATTCTTAAAAAATAAATCAAATAATATTTATGGACCTTAATTTTAATAAATATTTTAAAAATTCAATTATGCTTAGAAATAGCTTTTTTAACACTTAACCCTTACAATACATACAAACCGCTTACAAATGAAAATATAAAATAATTATCTTACAAATTCAATTGAAAATAAGCCAATTTCTTTAAATCATTCATAAAATGGTTTGTAAATTGTTCAGTAAAGGTCACTATTAAAAAAAAGTTAAAACGAAAGTTTTAGCTTTTTTTTTTGGCCTTTTCGATTTAATTTAACCCGCTTTAACCTATAAATATTAGCGGTTTGTAAATCCAGTTAAGTTAACTCTACAGTATACAAACCATCTTTAAAACTTTGTAAACATTGATATTATAAAAAATCATTACCTTAATCTTAACATTAATTTAAGTTTATGGAAATTGAAGAAGAAAAATATAGAGGAAAAATTACAGCTAATAAAGCTCAAAAAATGCTTAGCGATGAAGGAAAGAATGTTACTCTGGAAGAAGCAGAAGAGATTTTAGAATTTCTACAAAAAATCACATATGTTCAAGTAAGAAAATTTCTAAACGAAAAAGATGAAGATACGTAATCCCAAAATTAGACTTAATTTTTTTTTTGCTATAAAAAGCTAACGAAAGATACGATATAAACAGAGTACTAATTTGAATTGGGTGCAGAATCGGTGCATTTAGTTCAAAACACTGAATAAAAGCAATTTTAATCATTAATAAAAAAGATTCTATATACCTTCGTTCTAATTCACTACGTTCTTGCTTTACATACTCAAATATTACAAATTAAAAAATAGCCAATTCGACCAAACGTTAATTTCACTCCCAGAAATTAACTTTTAAACCACTTGTAGAAAAATATGAATTTAAAATAGAAATAAAATTCCATTTTAATAAGTAGATCTAAAATCTAATTTCGGCTAGATTTGCTTTAAAATTAATCCTTCAAGCTTATAGGAAAATCACAATCATTAATTACGGTTCGAGTCCTATTCCTTCTACTACAAATAATTAGAGACCTGAGAAACATAGATAACTCAGGCTTTTTTTATTTTTCGAGAGTTTCTCCTTCACTTTCTTAAAATTTAGACATTTGTCTTAGCATAGAAAAATGGTTCGAGTCCCGTTATATTTTTACTTTAAATTAAAAAGTCTGCAAAGCATTAAACATTATAAGTTTTTTTCCAGATTCAATCATAGAGTCACTTTAACCAATCACTTAAAATATCGAGAAGACTTCAAGTTAGTATAAACTGAGTAGTAATTAATTTTATCTCTTCAAAGCAAAATGTCCTTTAAAAATTCGATTATCTTCCAATTTTATAACATACCAGTAATCAGCTGCCGGCATGTTTGTTCCTAAATAGGTGCCATCCCAACCTTGACTCATCGGACTTATTTGCTTAATTAATTTTCCATATCGATCAAAAATTTGAATGATAGTTTTCGAATCCGAAACTTCCTGTATACCTTCTACATTCCAGTAATCGTTATGAGAATCTTGATTTGGGGTGAAAAATTTAGGAATTCCAAATACAGCAACTTCTTTAGAAACAGTTCCACATCCGTTTTGATCTTTGATATAAACAGTGTGGATACCTGCCCGAACATTTAAAAAAGCTTTTTCATTTTGATAGTAACCATTTTGATCATCTAATGCATAAACGTAATCACCATTTCCTGTAACTGAAATGGAAATAGTGTTAGATTCATCAACAACTGCAATAATATTTGATGCAATATCAGAGGCAGATACTTTTATTGTTCTTATTCTTGCACATTGTGTTTGTTTATCACGTACTTCAACAGTAAAAATCCCTTCCTGGTTTACTGTTAGATTATAATTAGTTTCAGCAGTAATTAAATTTCCATTAAAAGACCATTGATAATTGTAATCATTCATTGTTTTCAAATCTAAAAGCCCGGCATCAATCTGCTTGGTAAAAGTAGGTAAATTACTGCACACTAATTCTTCTCCGTTTAGATTGATTTTCGGAACAGGATTTACTACAAATGCAATTACGGCACTCGCAGTACAGTTTGTATTATTTGGATTTACAACTTCTACTTTCACATTTTGAGAACCGGTTACAAAAGGATTTGGAAGCGGGCTTGGCAATGGATTATTATTATTGTCATAATAATTAACTATCATTCCGGTTTGAGTTCCTAGTAAAGCAGTTTCAAAAGTTGAAGTATCAAAAGCATATTTTCCATCTTGCAGCAAGGGATCATCCTCATCATCACAGACTGTGAAGAGTCTCGGATCAATTGGAAATGCTTCTGGCAAATCACTTACGATAAAAGAAATCGTTGAATCGAACGAACACAATGATGGTGTATTATTTGTAACAACAACTTTTATAATCTGAGAATACGTAATGAAAGGATTTGGCAGCGGACTTGGCAATGGGCTATTATTCTGATCTATGTATGCAACGCTAACATTAGTTAATCCATGCAATAAATCTTGTTCCAGATTTGTAGTATCAAATGCATAAAGGCCATCTTGATTGTCGTCACAATGAATTCTTTGAATTGCTTTTATAAATGGGATAGGTTCTACTTTTAAGGTAATGTAGCCACCTAATCCCAAACAGTCATTATTGAGCCTGCTATCGACACGAATGAATATTTTTTGGGTATATGGAGAAGCTGTATTTCTATAATTTGAAATGTCTGCTATAGCATTTTTCTCTGACAAAGCATCTTCAATATTTTGGTAATATGTAATATCTAAAAGCTGACCGACTGGAAAGATCTTGACAACATCATTTGTCACACTGTTCAAATCAAATAAAGCAATACCATCTTTATTTGTTCCTAAAACTTCATCATCACACTGTATAAGGGTTTTTGAATAGGTAACTGGAATTTGAGTCGTTGAGACAATTAAATTGATCTGAGCAGTTCTGTAGCAATTGTTATTATTGACTATTCGGACATATACTTTATCCGTACTGACGGTTTGATTACGATAGGCTGTCTGGTTTAAAATTGCATTATTGTTGTTTTGAGCATCAGCTAAGCTTTTATGAAAAGTAATCGTTTCAACTGCCGAATTAGCTGTTATTTTGGTAATAGCTTCTTCCAAATTAAAAGAACTGAAACCATCAATGTCATCGTCGCACTGTTTTAGGCTTACTACATTTGAAATCACAGGCAAAGGAAAAACTTCCAGTTTGAAGGATGTAGAAGCGGTGCACTTTGCATTGTCTTTGTTTGCCACTTTTACAAAAATAGTTTCTGTCGCATTTGTATTTTGATAAGCCTTTGGCAAAGCGATCAACTGTGTAAAGTTGGCATCTGTATAGTACGACAAAAGAAATTGGGATGGTAATTGCCCATTTAAAATAGATGTTTCTCTCAACGTTAAATCGAAAAGTATTTTTCCATCCCTATCACTTCCGACAGTTATATTATCGCAACTGGTAAGATCTAATATATTTATAGACAAATTAGGTGTAGGAGTATCAAAAACATCTATACTAAAACTCGTAGTGCTTTTGCATTCTCCATTTGCTTTGTTGTAAACTTCAGCTGTAATAATTTCTTCGCCATAAGGTGTTTTATTAACATACGAATAAGGCAAAGCTATTGCTGTATTGTTTACGAAATAAGTGATACCATATAATTGAGGATCCTGCCCGTTTAAAATAGTTGCATCTTGGGTAGTCAGATCAAAAATATAAAAGCCATCATTATTGTCATCGCATACTAATATAGCTTGTGGTTTTGCTGCTGTCGGAACTTTGGAGATAACTATATCTTTTGACTTGACATTTACTCCTTGAGAGCTTGTTGCGGTAACTTTTACAGTATATTTTCCAGGCATTGTATAATTATGGGTCGGACTTATTTGATTTGAACTTGTACCGTCTCCAAAATCCCAAAATAAAGCTGTGACATCCGGTCCTGGTCCAAGTGTGAATTTTGATTCTTCTCCCAGACATAAATTTTTCACATTAAAAGACGGATTAAAAAATGATTGGTTGAAAGCTGGTAAACCAAGCATAGATTTTTTCCCTGAAAGATTTACACCCGCTGCCTGTAAATCACATCCCAAACCTAAAATATTGGGGTCATTAATTACGCCCAGATTTGTACTATTATAATTTGCAATGTAAATTTTGTTATTTGGTCCCAATTGCAATGCTCCTAAAAAGCTCGGAGTTTTCGCAATCAACTTTTCAGTCGATTTAATATCTGTTGCATTCAAATCATATTGAAAAATCTGACTTGCTATCTGCAATGAGATATAGAGGACCTCACTATTTGAAGAAAATTCTGTTCCATAGGGCTGATTACCATTATTTATAACTTTAGGATTACTTATTATCCCCGTCGAGTTATCAAAATCAAAAAGCTCAACGCTCGTTAAGAATTGATGACATAACGATATCCTTTTTCCATTAGGCGATACTTTCATGTAACCGAATGTATTATCACGATTTTTGTCAACAATAATACCAGAGTTTGAAAGAATTGGAGTTGCACTTAAACCCGATGATGTAAACAAATGTGCATAAAATGTATTGCTTTCCCAACCATGTGTAATAATCCAGTAATCGACATTATTAGAATGCTTTACAATTGTTAACTTTTCACAAGTAGGTGAGTAAACGGGAATATTTTTGAGCGTTGTTACTGCACCTAACCCCCCATCTAAGTTCAAATCAATTTCACTATACATTAAACCATTTGCTTTAGCAGCTGCATCGGTTGTGAAAACATAAAATAAATTTGAAGAACCCGGTTTTTGTACAATAGTAGCAGATTGTGTACTCGATGCATGCCCTTTTAAACCAGTTCCGTTAAGCATCACCTGATGATTTTTATTGTAAATTGTAATTCCATCAGTATAAAACATCAGATCTCCATTAGTGTCTGATAATGTAGCACATCCTTCTAAAGTATTTAATTTCCCATCAACAAGAGCTGTGACAGATCCGTCAGGATGAAATTTGATCCCTGCATTTTCTCCAAAATACCAAACACTAGCTTCTGCTTGTGAAAAACAGAATGTTGAATTAATACAAAAAAAAAGTAAAAAAAATCTAAATTTCATAAAAAAAAATAAAATACTAATATTAAATAAATTGCAAATTAATAAAGATAGGCCAGACTATATTTAATTGACATCCGATATATTAATTTTAACCAAATCTCTTAAAACTAACTCTGATAAAATAAGCGTAGAATAAATTTAAATTTTTGCGTGAAAAAAAATATTAAAAATAAAACTCGAAAATAATAAATCTCATCATTAGCTTATAGTCTATTTAGAGCTTTTTGCAACCCTGATAAATTTAGCTGATATCATGAAAAAACAAATCTATCTATCATACTTTTCTTCATTACCCCAACTCACTCAAGTATTCTTGTCTTCGCCAGATTCTATGATAATTAATCCAAATAGCGGCCATAAGTGAGCAAAGGAAAAAATTTATTTTAAAAAAAGCAAAGCCATCCTTTAAAAGAATGGCTATAACTTTTATTGATTTCGATTGGGTTCACGAGCGAGACGCTCGCGCCAGCAGAGGGGGCTTTTGAGAAGATTATAATTTCTAAGAAACAAAAAAATGCGCAAAGTCAGAGACATTTGCGCAGCTTTTCAATAGAACTCTATGGGGAGCGTACTTAACAATAATTTATTCGTAATCTGGATAAGACCCATCATATTCGCCTGTTTTTATTCTATGTACAATACTTTCAGGGTCCATAACAATGCCAATTTCAGCATTTCTATTATCTCCTTCAAGCTTGCCAATAAATGTTGATTTCAGGTCCCCAATCCTCCATACAAACCAACTATTTGAAACTTTTATAGGTTCTTGCCCTCTTATAGTACCATAATCATTTGTATCTCTAAATAAAATATGTTCAAATGTCCCTACATCAGTTATATTCCCTGATTTTTCCCAATATCCTAATTTGACACCCCATTTTGTTACACAGTGTGCATAAAAAAAAATTTCGTCTTTTATTATTTCATCTAAATTTGGCTTTTCTTCTAAAGAGTATGTTTTTTTAAAGCATCTTATTACATCACTATTAAGTTGTTTTAAATCATTTGTTATGTATTGGAAATAGCGCTTGCTATTTTCATTTATTTTAACAAAAAAAACATCTCCTTTTTTTATCATTACTCGTTTCATTTCTTAAGGTTTTATTCCGTATTGAGGCCAATATTTTGGTGCAATCGAATTTCTTATGTTTAATAAATTACTTTTTCCTGCTTGATTTATCAGTGATTGCTCTAATATTTTGGCATTAATTCTACTTAAATTTTCCATCCCATCAATTACTCTATATTGCAATAGCCCTTTACCTGTAAAGGAGAGAATAAATATGGCTAAATAATACTATATTTTCGCTTTAAATCATCAATTTTATAGAAATCACAACCAACTATAAAAATTCGAGTTAGTTTATTTCTTCCAAATGATGGCACTTCATCACTCCAAAACTCTACATTCCTATTATTAAGATCTATAACTAAGTTTTTGATTAAAAGCAAATCATCCGAATAAATTAAAAAATGGCTTTTCGCAAATTTATCATTAATAATTTGATCAAAAGCAAATTTTGCTGCCTCACTTTCAGTTTGAAAATATTTTAAAACATCCCTATTTCCTTTTTCAATATAGTACCATGCAAATAATTCCCCCCATTTTTCAATTCCAAAACCATCATGAGTTGGTGAAATTCCTATTCCATACAAAGTCATGTTAAAGCAATGGTCCAACATAAATTTCTTAAGTTCATCTAAGCTTTCAATTTTCATCTACAAAAAACATTTAATTTGTTAATTTTAAAATATATCCAAATTCTTGTAAATATTTAGCATTAGTAGGTGCTAAATATTGTGTTCCTGTCCCTACTTGATAAAACGCTGGAGCAACAACTGAACTTTCAACGGGAAATGGTTTTAACACTTCAAAGACATTATAATTCCCTGTATTACCTGGAGGTAGAGCCCTAAATTGCATAGGTGTCCCCTCTGGAGAAAAAAAGCTACCATAGTCACTACCAAATCTGTCAATTCTAAGACCTTTTTCTAAAATTATTACTTCGGTGGTACCTTGCATGGCACCATTGTTTTGTGGATGATAATTAGCGATTTTATTAAATTCAGGTCTATTTGACAAATCAACATATCCCTTATTAACATCAATATTACTTGATACATTATTTTGAGAAGTTGGTGATGTTGCAGTTTCAGTAGTACTTGAAATTTTATAATCACCGGTTTTTATATCATTACTACCCTCTACTTTTGCTAGACCAGCTGGCTGTATTGTAATTGGTGGCACGGCTACTTTAGGAGTAGTTCCTAACCAAAATGTCTTTCCATTTAATAACGCAACACTTCCATTTATCAAACCTCCAGTCACTGCCGCAAAAACTATCCCTTTTATCATGTCTTTTCCAGACATTAAAGGATCTCCAAAAAAGGCATTATTTCCTAAACTTAATATTTGGGATGAATATATTGCACCAACACCTCCGCTAAACGCTCCGGCGGCAAAACCGCCCGCACCAGCACTTGCACCTCCTGCCAAACCAAACGCCGCTCCTCCAGTTGCTGCTCCAACAGCACCAGCGACTGCCCCTACTCCAAAGGCTTTCAGCCCTTCCATATCCAATCTAAAGCCATGAACCCCCCAATTGATCACTCCGCCTATGACTGCACCTATTACAATGTGAATCCATTCACCACTTGCATCTGTATATCTAAGCGGATTGTTCCAACAATACCCATAACGATTATAATTCTGGGTATTAAAAGGATCCTGTACAAAATTATCAGGCTGAA
Source organism: Flavobacterium sp. ASV13 (assembly GCF_000745775.1). Lineage (GTDB taxonomy): Bacteria > Bacteroidota > Bacteroidia > Flavobacteriales > Flavobacteriaceae > Flavobacterium. The sequence continues at coordinate 379,537 of NZ_JQJY01000001.1, forward strand.
GAAAACGGTGCAATTTCGGGTCGTACAAACGACCGTTCATATGTACAATCCCAACGCTTTGCAAATGTTCATGACCAGTGTAACCGCGATCCAGAATTGTTAATCCTGAAAGTGTATTTCCAGCACCATCTTGTACTTTTAATATATCGCCCCAAGCATCAAAAAGTCGCTTCTCAACAACTGCCCCTGTTTGATTGACAATAGCCGTGATAGTTCCTTGATAATCTCGCAACAAATATAAATAATTTTGTGACGTGACGTTATCTTTAAAGACTAATGGGGCGCTGTAGCCATCACCTCCAATATAGAACAGAAATTCAACTGCTCCTGAGTTGTTTTGTTTTACTTCTATTGTTCCATCTGCGGCGTAATATTTTTTGAACTGTCTCTGCAATTTATCATCCTGTAGTCCACCATAAAACATCGCACTACGGTTATTACTATCATTATAAGTAAAGCTAACCTTGTCAGCACCAACTTCTTCAATCTGCACAGGACTTTTGAAGGCATTATAAGTCACATTTAACGTTGGCTTTCCCGTATAGTAACTTAAGGCATTTGGTGTAACATCTATTGAAGTATTCTGATAAGGTTTGGTATTTGAATAATTATATACCCCAACATTATTTTGCGTAATTCTCCCCCTCTCATCGTAGGATTGCGTTTGCTGATTTCCAACCGAATTAGTATATTCTATCAGACGATCTAATGAATCATACTTAAAAGTCTCGCTTCTGTTGAACAAATTATTTGTACGGCTTGTCAAATTTCCTTTCTGAGCATCAAAAACAGTCCCTAGAGTTAAAACATTTGTTGTCGGAGTTGCAGCCAAATCATATTTAAATTCAGAGACATAATTATAATTATCATATGAATTTGTAATTTTTATGGGACCATTTAAAGCTGTCAATATATTCCCTTTAGCATTCAAGGTATTAGTTTGCCATAAAACCGAACCTGTAATACCATCTAAAATCTGCCAATGTGAACCGTTATTGTAAGTATTGCTTATTTTTTTTGAGCTAGATTTCCCTGCAGCCTCTGCTGTTGAAGTCTCAGTGTAAATTCTTCCAAATGCGTCATAAGTCAAATCTTTTGTAAATTTAGCATAAGGCGTTGTTTCGATTTTTTTATTGATTCTCTTAGAACTATCATAACCATAATCTTCCGTTATAGTCGTTCCATTTAAAAAATCTTCAAATGTGGTACCTATCAATAATTTTGTATCTCCATCATAAACATATGTAGTTTTCGAATTATTAACAGCACCACCAACTATAGTCTTTTCCTTTAACTTGCCAACTTCATCTAATAGATATGAGGTAGTTCCATTTGGAGTTGTTTCTTTTACAATTTCGCCGAAATCATTATATTCATAACTGTATGTCCCTGCCGAAGAATCTACTAATTTAGTTTTTCTTCCCCAGCCATCTTGTGTTATTGTGGTCTTTACACCTCCAAAATCAGATTCCCTTAATTTTCCGTTAGCAAAATATTTATAAGTAACCGTTCCTCCTGGAGTATCAGTCATAGAGGTGATATTCCCTATAGCATCCTTTATAACAATTTTTCTTTTAGAGCCTTCCTTAATAGTTACAATTGTACTAGCAGGAGTGTATTCATTGTCAACAATTTTTCCGTTAAAAGAAATGCTTTTCGTTATTCTACCATATACATCATATTGAATTTCGTTAAATTGTGAAGTGCTACTTCCAAAATAGGGCTCGCTGATTTTATAATTTCTATCATATATATCATATAAATAATCAACAGATGAGAAATTGCCCGCTACATCTTTAGTCTTTGTCTTGACTTTCCTTCCTAAATCATCAAAAGTCTCTTCAATGCTGCTGTTGTCATCACCATTATTAGTTATTATGCTTTTTTCAGAGCTCCGCGTATAAACATAACTATTACTCTTTCCTAAATAATCGATCGTTTTAGTTTTTTTGAACCACTTGTCATATTCATAAGTTGTTGTCAATCTATTTTGATTAGTTTCCGAATTTAGAACTCCTGAACTTAAATTATAGTCAAACGTTTTAAACAACCCTTCAACATCAATATTCTTCGTTAAAAACCTACCTGATAAATCATATTCATAACTTGTGACTCTGGGAGTCAAACCTTGAGCTGTTATAGTTTTCCGTGTAATATTGCCAAAATTATCATAATCATTTTTTTCAGTTATTGTTGATGTTCCAGTACCTGATTTTTCAATAATTGTTAGGAGCTGATTACCATTATAGGTATAAACTTCCTTATTTGACATACTGTCTCCATTTACAGAAACATTCTGAGTTTTGGAACTTGGTCGTCCCAAAATGTATGGAGATATCGTAGGTGTTTGATAAACGATATCGGAAATACTAGTTTGGACAACTGTAGAACCTTCTTTAGCGAGAATTTTAGCGTTAGTTACATTATTATAATCATCATAAGTATTGATAGTTTCATTGCTAGTCCCTTCCAAATTATTAAATTGATTTATTACAGTATTCTGCAACTTAAAAACCTTATTAGGTAATAAATTGCTTTCATAAGTAAGGATTGATTTTGTAATAAAATCTGTAGGGGTATTTGTTGAATTGTTTGATTCTTCAACTATTTTAGCTGAAAATGTACTTCCTGCTTGAATGATAGTATTTGGCTTTAAAACAATTCTTTGTGTAGCAACTAAATTATCTGAAGTAGCGACCGTATAATTTTCTTTTGTGATTATTCTTGAAATCGGATTTGTCATTGGAAATAATGGATCATGATAACCAAGAACACTGTAATTTTCAATATTTGCACCACGCTGAGAAATATCAAACCTGGACACATTAGAAATCATTTTAGACTCATCAGCATACCAGTCAGTTTTCATCGTAGATCGAAAACCAATAAAACCTATTCCCTCCGTATTTGAGACTGCTCCTAAATACCTGAAAATTTGTTTTTTATATTGACCAACGCTTTGCTGCTCCAACTTTGTCACAATTTTAAAATTTGGCGCAGCAACAATATCAATATTTGGAAACGTTTCCGTAAACATCGTTGGTGTATAAAATGGTTCATATTGATCTTGTATTAATGGACTATAAGTAATTGTTTGCATTACTCCATTTCCATCGGTTACTTTTTTCAGCAAACCTTTTAGGCTGAAATCATCCTGAGAATCAAAAGTGTACATTTAATTATCGCTTATTACACCAACTGACAAATACTGGTTGTTTGTTTTTGGTGATAAAAACACTGGAACAGGATAGCTTTTAAATGTCGCCGATGGAGTTGTCTGATAAGTTGGTATTGCTGTCGCCGTAAACGAAGAGTTAGTATTTTTAAATACATTTACCATTGTACCTCCCGTATTCATGGGCTTCCCATAAATTGATCTAAATTGAATAATATCCGTTTTACCGTCAGCATCTATATCCAAAGGAATCAAATCACATGTATAAATAGCTTGAGTATCCTCGCTTGTTCCCATATTTGCGAAGGCATAAGCTTGCGGAATCTTGACAAATCCATCCCCCTTAGATAAATATTTAATATAATCATAAGCAAACTGGCCAAAACTTTTAGTTATAATAAAATCCATTTTTCCATCCCCATTGTAATCACCTGGCAAGATTGACTGGCTAATTTTAATATCTAAATCCGGTGTCTGCCATAACAATCTCAACTGATTATTATTATCAAGATCATAAACATATACTTTTCCATTTTTAAAATGAAGAATATCTGTCTTTCCGTCGCCATTTACATCAAATGTTTCAATTTTGCTGTCATAGCTTAAAAAACTTTCTTGCAATGTTCCAGCAAAATTTACAAAATTCACTGCTTTTCTTCTATCCAAATCAACAAAATATATTTGGCCAGTTGTATTAGTAGAATAAATAAATTCATCTGGTCCCCCATAAGGATCGGGCTGACAAAAGAGTTCCTGCACATCTTGATCTAATGCTATAACATCTGTCAGACCATCACCGTTAAAATCCCCATTGAAGTATAATTTAGCCTGCGATTGATTAATTGAAGAATTGCAGTTAGAAATCCATCTTTCAGGGAAATAAGCCTTTTTCAATTGATCTGGCCCCATCCCTTGTGATATAATATTATATGTTGTGAAATTTACAGCATCAGAACCCGTATCTGGCTGTGCAATAGTCACACCTTGAGAATAATACTGTTTATTATTGCTAGTCAATCCTGTCGAAGCAAAAATTGCTGAAAAATAACCACATGATATTTTAGATGGTACAACTAAAGAGTTTTTTCCGACATTGGTAAAAAGCCAAAAATCTTTTTTTGCGTTTATACCTGTTGTAGGATATAAAATGAAATCCATTTTCGCATCTCCATCAAAATCACCTGATACAACTGCAGAATTTAATGAGTTAATATTTCCTAATGCAGTTTGAGAAGTACTAGCTTTAGGTAAAATAGTTTCAGAACTCATTCCATATTCAAATGAGATAGGATTGTAGCTTTTTGATAAATCACCGCTTTTTTCCGTAATATGGTCCAATTGCTGATAGTTCTCTGAAGTCGTTTTATAATCGAAATAATAATTTCTATATCCTATTCCATTTCCTAAAACATTAATATTTAAAAGTTTTTTAGTTTTTGTAAAACTTTCTCCTCCAATATATGCTTGCTCTGGTCTAAGCCTAGCATCATAATTAAAATTGATTTCATTAATTGGAGCTGTTGTGGTTAAAGTTCCATATTTTATAGATGCTATATCCAGTACATTATTACTCTGTGTATAATTATAAGAAATTCGCACGCCTTGCGCACTTTCCCAATACGTAATTGCCCAATCCGTAAGTGATCTTGAATCTGATGAATTTCCATAGTAGGCTTTTGAGCCATCAGGATATTCAACTAAAAAATATGCCGGTCCGTAACTAGCCCCATTTGGATGAACGCCAAAAGAGGAAATTTTAACATTTGAAAAATTTTCGGTTTCATATATTGTATTATTTGCTCCATAAATCCCAGCAGTACCATTTTTCACAATAAGTCGCTGTCCGTTAAAAGCAAACCTATCAAGATTATCAAAATCAACCGGATCAATGATTCCATCATGAAACTTAGTAGAGGCAATACGCCCAATTGTTGACAATCCACCAATATTCCATCCATACCCAGCGACACCATTCCCTGCTTGACTGCTATAACAAATGTTTATTTGAGGTACAATTCCATTTATACCGGGTGGGACGGCGATTGGAATTGTATAATTTGCGGCACCAGACAAAGAAACTGATAATTCCCCTGGAGTACTGCCGACTTCTGTTGATTGTGCCGACAAGAATAAATGAAAACTTATAGATATAAGAAAAAAGTAAAATCGTTTCATATAGGAGTCTATTGCTTAATAATTTTAATAGTTTTTTCATCTCCGTTTTTATATCTAAGAGCCACTAGATAAACTCCTCTAGGGTAATCTCCAAAAAAGATGGTCTGATTATCTGTGTTATCTGTATTGGATAATGTCTGTAAAATCTGGCCTGACATTCCATAAACTATAATTGAGAACACCTTGTTGTCGTTTATTAACTGCCATCTCAAATACAGTTCTTCTTTCACAGGATTCGGATAATATGAGACGACATCTTCTTCAGAAAATTTAAGCATATCTTCCTCTGTTATGGCTTCAATTTCTTTTATTTCTTTGGCAGGCTTTGAACTAGGAGTACATCCGCTTAGGCATAAAACACGGGTAATTTGATTTCCCGCTGAGTCATATCCGAAAGTTATTTTTTGTTGTGCGTTTGCTAAAAAAAAAATTCCAAACAATAAGAGAGTAATTATTTTTTTCATTAAATTTTTGATTTAATATTTTTTATTTCTTGTTTTAATTCTTCAATAGTTTTATTCTGTTCAATCATATATAAGGTAAGCTCTTCGATTTTCTGAAGAAGTTTGGAATTCATTTCTCCTAGATTAATTCCATTTTTCAAAACTTCTTCTTCACTTGGAATATTTTCTAAATGACCTTTTTCCGTAATATGTTTTTCGACTTCTTGAAGTGTTGGTAAAACGTAATCTTTTTTGAATACAAAATCAGACCAACCATTCATGTCTACTTTTACTTCTTTGGAATGAATGGTTCCATTGACGTCTAGTTTATTCGTTGGATTTGTAATTCCAATACCAACATACCCACTATTTGACATAACGGTTAAATGTGGAGAAAAGGCACCTGTTCCGCTTAATCCTCTACCCAATTGAATGTATTGTTCGGAAACATTATTAGACGAATTTACTTTTATCGCTCCACCACTACCATAATTGTAATTATCTCCTCTTAAAATACCTGAACCATTATTATTAATTATTATATCTCCTCCATTTACATGAAACTTAGCATTAGGAGCATTATTTCCTATACCAACATTTCCGTTATTTAAAATATTTAAAAAGTCAGTTGAATTATATCGTAAACTAAACATGTAATTATTTACAGCAGGATACCTAATAAGAGTCCATTGTCCAATTCCAGTTCCAGCACTACCATTAACAGCACCTAAAGCAATACTAGAATAATCACTCGTGAGAGATGGAAGTAATCTTAAATTTTCGTCATAATTTGAATTTGAAGATTGAATTTTTACTGTCCCTAAAACATCTAATTTAGTAGATGGAGTACTAGTTCCAATCCCTATGTTATTATTTCCCGATGCTCCTTGAATAGTACCTGAAGGAGTATAAATTTGTGCGTTAACTGATACAGTTAAAATTAGTGAAACGATAAAAATCAGCTTATTTTTCATAATTTGTAGTGTTATTTATTTGAGATTCAATTTTAGAAAGACGTTCAAATATTTCTTCAAAATTTTTGTTTTTCTTTTTCAATGATTCGATTTCTTCAGATTGTGAAGAATTTTTCTTCTCTTGATGTATTATATATAAAGTAGCTCTTCATTTTTTTGCAAAAGTTTAGAATTCATTTCTCCCAAATTAATACCGTTTTTCAAAACTTCCTTTTCACTTGGAATATTCTCTAAATGACCTTTTTCAGCGATATGTTTTTCTACTTCTTGAAGTGTTGGTAAAGCGTAATGCTTTTTAAATACAAAATCAGACCAGCCGTTCATATCTACTTTTACTTCTTTAGAGTGGATTGTTCCGTTTACTTCTAGTTTATTTGCTGGGTTTATCGTTCCAATTCCAATATTACCGCCTAAGGGGTTTAATGATATATCATAAGCCTTTGTACTTCCATCGCTTGTTTGACTTTTAATCCAATATGCTCCATTATTATAAAACCCTGATTGCATACCATAGGAATTATTAGAGCCATCAGCTGAAATATTAAATCCTCCAATCAAAGAACCTAATACTGGAGTACTGTTTCCTAAACTAGAAATATTTCTTTTACCAATAACATCTAATTTACTTATTGGTGAAGTTGTTCCTATACCTACATTACCTGTGCCATTTGGCAAAATAGCAATAGAAGTATTAGATGAAGATCCTTCCAGTGTAATTAAACTTGTACCATAACTTAAATTTCCTATACTGTTTATACCATTGCCAAATCTAACTACTCCGTCTACTTCCAATTTGGCATTTGGTGTGCTTGTTCCAATACCCACATTAGAATTAGTCGATATACCCTGAATTACACCACCCGGAGTATATAACTGAGCATTTAAAAATGTCACAAATAAGATTGGTGTTAAGAAAGCTAATTTTATTTTCATGCTAATTTTATTTTAATTTGTCTTCGATATATTAATTTCTTTCAAATATGAGTTTGAAATGATGAACTATCTATCAGAATAAATCTAAAATCTACTGTTTTCTGTACATCAATTAGGTAATCTGAATGGATTCCTCCATATGATTTTTCGCAAAGAATATCTTGATAGGTAATAAGAGTAAGAAAAGAGAACTAATTAAGTAAAGTTTTTTCATATGCAATTTAATATAGAATTGATAAAATTTAATTTTGAGTGCAAAACTACAATAGACAATTGTTAAAATTTTACGGAAAACCTCATTCTTAGTTTTACTTTCTTGTTTGCCCAATAAATACTGACGAACTTTATTTTTTAAAAGTAAAAAACCTCCAAAATCAAAATTAATTCTGGAGGTTTCATATAGTCGAAGTGGAAATTCCAATAATATTAAATTTAAATAATTTAGGTATTGAAATCTTTAGATCATCCAGAAAAAGGTTCGAGAATTATCCAATTAGAGCTATAAGTATATTATTATAACCAGTTTAATTTACCTTATACTTTATCTTTATAACTAATTATAAAATTTTGTAAGTGTACCTATTGGTGTCCCTATTCTCTAAAAAACATTTATGAAAGTCTAATATCATTGGGATTAAAATAAAGGCAACGGAGTTTTTTTCTCATCAAAGTATGATTTAGTAATAAAAAGAAGAGTTTGTCTGTAGTTTGTAATAAATTAATAATAAAAATTATTATAATAAAATTTAATTGATTTGTATCAACCTCTGGGTTAATGTGTTCTTAAAAATATACTTCTACAAATTGACAAAATACGGTCATTCGATTGAAAATTCTAAAAAAGTTTATTTGTGTTATTTTGTGATATTTTGTTCAGATTAGTACTTTATTGTACCTCATAATCTGTTAGGCCCAGTAAACACTGGACTGCTAATTTCTGCATCGAAAAGAGGCACATCTGCAAGAAAAATTTCAAAACAATATCAAATAACCTTAGACAATACCATTCGTAATTTCTATTGTTATATCTAATATGAAACTTTACCTACCTGATTGTTTAATATTGATATTTGATTCAACGTCACGCTGAATCTCAGATATAGTTCTAATACGTCCGGATTTGATCCAATCCAGTAATTCTGTCCGATAGAAATACACACGCTTCCCTTGCTTATTTGCCAGAATCTCATTCTTGCAAACCTTAGTATAATATAGTACGACAGACAATTTTAATATTTTTGCTGCGTCAGAAACAGTAAGAAGCTCATCTCGCTCTAAACTATTGCTTAATTTGTATTCTTGTAAAAGCTTTTCAATATTTTCATTTTTCACAAATAATTCCCCAATTAGATTAGGTAGATCTTCAAATTTATATGATACCATACTTCAAATATTTAATGATTTTAAGTTAATTTCAATTCGAGTATCAAATTTATATAACCTAAAATGAATCAGATAAAAAATTTTATAGACTCTAAATTATTTATAATCAAATTTTTTATTAACTAGCTAATTATATTTTTTTAATAATCTTAAATTTTGAATATGAACAACACTATCTACAAGAAGCTAATCATTTGTGAAAAATTAGAAATCTGACGATAAAACATATTTTAACATTTAACCTCTACGATACATACAAACCGCTCCTGAATCAAAATACAAAATAATTATCTTACAAATTCACTTGAAAATAAGCCAATTTCTTTAAATCTTGCATAAAATGATTTGGATTTTGTATCGTAGAGGTCACTCTTAAAGAAACGTTAAAACATTAGTTTTAGCGTTTTTTTTTATGCCTTGTTCACATAATTTAACCCACTTTAACTTATAAAAACAAACGGTTTGTAAATCCAGTTAAGTTAACTCTACAGTATACAAACCATCTTTAAAACTCTGTAAACATTGATATTATAAAAAATCATTACCTTCATCTTAACATTAATTTAAGTTTATGGAAATTGAAGAAGAAAAATATAGAGGAAAAATTACAGCTAATAAAGCTCAAAAAATGCTTAGTGATGAAGGAAAGAATGTTACTCTGGAAGAAGCAGAAGAGATTTTAGAATTTCTACAAAAAATCGCATATGTTCAAGTAAGAAAATTTCTAAACGAAAAAGATGAAGATACGTAATCCCAAAATTGACTTGATATCCAAAAAAAGACTAATAGAAGATAAAATATAAACAGAGTATTAATTTGAATTTGGTGCAGAATCGGTGCATTAGTTCAAAACACTGAATAAAAGCAATTTATAAGCTTTAGTTTGAATCATTACTAAAAAAAATCCTATATATCTTCGTTCTAATTCACTACGTTCTTGCTTTACATACTCGAATATTACAAATTAAAAAACAGCCAATTCGACCAAAAGTTAATTTCACTCCCAGAAATTAACTTTTCGGTTATGAACAAAATAAAATACTTTGAGATACAATTAAGATACAAATTAATAGATCATTACCAAGGGCAGAAGCGATACTTTGAGTTTTATGGCAGAATCGTGGCGCATAACTCTTCACATGACACTTAATTCCTTAAAATCAAACTCTTCTCTACCTATATTCGAATAACAGAGCGTCCCTCTTCAAAATTAAAAACAATTAAATTATTCAAAAAAAATAGGTAGACTACTATTCTTATTGAGTATTTATAGATTTGTTGTTCTAATGATGCAAAAAAATGGTTTATTTCTCTTTTATGAGGTGACTATTTTACTTAATATTCCTTCGAATTCTGCTCAGAGATTGTGGTGTTATTTCAAGATATGAAGCAATGTCACTTAGCGATACACGAGATGCAATATCAGGCTGCTGCTCCTTAAATTTTCTATATTTAGTTGTCGAATCATGTCCCAAATAACTATTCCGGATCAGAATCTTGTCTAAAAGAGTTTGCTGAATAGTTTGTGCTATAATTGATTCAATAGCAGGAATCTTTAAATAAAGTACTTCCAGTTGTTTTTTTGAAATTCTAAAAACCCGGGTATCACAAGCTGCCTGGATGCTTTCTGTAGCAATTGTCCCATTCTTGAAATTGTTTAAAATCGTGCAAAATTGATTTTCTTTTAAAAAGAAGTGGGTCACATTATTACCTTTTTCATTATGGACTAAAATTCTGAGGATACCCGAACTGATAAAGAATAATTCATCTGGTACATGCCCAGAATGAAAAAGATAATCTCCTTCCTTATGGCTGCTTTCCATAAAATATTCTGAAATTAATTCTTTTTCAATTTCTTCAAATACATGATACTGCTGCAAAAAAGAAATGAGGCTATTAGTTATGACCGGCATGTTGATCCAAATTAGTTAGGCAATCAAAATTATAACTTAATTTTGAATAATACCTGACAAAAAACCCGATTCGTTTTTACCATTTGTTAAGTGTCGTAAGTTTTATTTTCAGGAGATTTGCAATCATAATTAAATAACGGGAATTAAAGAAATATCGATAATGCCAATTGCTCTTTTTAATTATTACTAATCTCCATTTATCTAAATTTAATTTTATGAATACAAATTTAAAAACCCTTTCAGGTAAGAAAATCATTTTATTGGGCGCCAGTTCCGGCATTGGATTAGCTACTGCTATCGCTGCTTCGCAAGAGGGAGCAAAAGTTATTATAGTATCTAGTAACCAGGATCGCATCAATGATGCTCTAAGTCAGCTACCTAAAAATTCAGAAGGCTTTGCTATAGATTTAAGCAAGGAGGATAATATTGAAAGCTTCTTTACGAAAATTGGAAATTTTGACCATTTGGTTTATACAGCTGGTGAGAATCTTCAATTAAAACTTATTAGTGAAACTGATATTGATACGACAAAATCTTTTTTTGACCTGCGTTTCTGGAGTTCGGTTGCGGCGGTAAAATATGCTACGCCTTTTATAAATCAGGGTGGTTCTATTTCCCTGACTAGTGGAACCGCCAATGCACGTCCGGGAGCAGGATGGTCAGTGGCTTCGGCCATATGCGGAGCCATGGAGGCTTTTGTAAGGGCTATGGCTGTTGAATTAGCACCTATTCGGGTTAATTGTGTAGTGCCGGGTGTTTTAAAAAGTAATTTGTGGGATGCAATGTCCGAAGCCGATCGCGAGGATATGTATAGGTATTATGCAGATACTCTCCTCCTGAGAAGAGTGGGAGAAACTGAAGATGTTGCCGAAGGATTTTTATATCTGATGAAACAACAGCACGGAACAGGACAAAGCCTGGTTATCGATGGCGGGACATTGTTAATATGAAACAAAAAGCGAATTAAAAGCCGGTAATTACCGGCTTTTGTTAATAATAGCATAAAATGAAGCTTCCCATAAATTCTAATTTCAAACCGTTAAACGGCAAGACAGAATACCAGTATATTTTACCTATAAGTCCCAGTGGTTTAAAAGTAGCATCCTGATATAAGGTATTGTTGATTATTTTAAATTGCAGCCACGCTTCGCCCGAAAGTTTTATTTATGCATACAAAATCAGTTTACCTTCCTTCTTATTGGCTTATATTACTTTCCCGAAATCCAGTGCATATCCTGCATGTATTTGCTTCCAAATTTTATAATATTACGATAAAAGCCTAATATCTAAAAGATATCAGGCTTTACTTCAAAAAACAAATACTTAAATTAAGTAATTAAAAACTTAAACAAAATTCGAAAAACTTACAGTATTTAATAAAATTCGAATTTTAAAAACACATAACTCATATTCCATTTAAATTTCATAAAAGTTAAATTTTAATTTTTAACATCATTTTTTCAATTCTGGAAAACGAAATTTCAGGATTAGCTCCAGGAGATTCAGCCACTAATGCACCAACTGCACAAGCAAAATCAATTGAATACTGAGGGGCTTTTCCACTTAATAATGAAGCTATCAAAGCCGCCAGAAATGAATCTCCGGCACCTACGGTGTCAGCAACTTCAACAGGATATCCCTCATTTTCATAAAGTTGGCCTTCCCACATCAGCAAAGCTCCGTGTTTGCCCCTCGTTACACACATTCCCTTTACTTCGCTTTTTTCAGCTATAAAATTCATATTGTCTTTCAGACTTGTAAACGGCGAGGACATAGCAGCAGTAATTTCTAATAATTCCTCATCATTAAACTTTATAAAATCAGCTGATTGCATGAGGCGTTCCAGCATTTCATAAGAATAATGCGGTTTTCTTAAATTCACATCAAAAACCTTATAGACTTTTTTTTGCAGCATTTCTTCCAGTGAAAGCCTTGAAACGTTATCTCGGCAAACTAAACTGCCATAAATTAAAACATCCGCATTAGCAACTGAATTCCTCGCCAAATCATTCAATTCAATTTTATCCCATGCAGACGGGTAACTGATTTCATAACTTGCCGATCCGCGCTCATTTAAGGTTACGTTGACCAAACCAGTTGGAAAATCTTCAGAAACTACAATTGTATCCGTTTCAAGTCCCAGTTGTTTCACTTGCTCTTTTATTGCTCTCCCATCTTCATCATTGCCTACACAGCTTATCATAGCTACTTCGCAACCCAGCGTTTTCATTCTCAAGGCTACATTCAATGGTGCTCCGCCAATCTTTTTTTCATTGGCAAAAACATCCCAAAGTACCTCTCCGTATGCCACCGCCTTAAGGTTTTTTCCGTTATTCATTCTAAAATATTTTATTATTGTTCTTATTCAGGCTGGGTTATCTGAAGATTCGAGATTGTGCTCGTTTGTCCTTCAGCAATTAAACCCCATTTATTTTTGTCTCTTCCGTAAACGCGATTTGTGAGAGCTGCTTTTCCGTTTATGTAAACTATGACAACACTTCCTTCAGTAATTATTTCAACATCATATTTTACATTCGTCTGAAATGCAAATGGTAAACGGGTTACTTCCTGCGAAGCCGAATTATAACCGCTTATTTTACTATTAGCAATATCCAAAACCACTTTATAATAACTTCCTGTATCATTGGTATGAAAAACAAATCCAGTTGTTCCACTAGCTTTCGCTAAAGTAACTTCGGCTTTTATTTTGACTTTCTTTCCAACGCTTTTAAAAGTAACCATTGCTTTTTCTGTTTCTCCAGATAAAGAATAAGTTCCATTATTGGTTGTTGCATTAGATGAAATTGCATCTACTTCTGCAGTAGTATTCTTTTTCGAAAATAAATCCTTAACCGATTTCGGCGACTGAGTTCCTAAAGTTCCATCTGAATTCTGAATCAATTCATGGATAACCATATTCCCTGCCCAATCTTTATTTCCTAAATCATTATCAGGCGTTTTTCTGGCATTCCATCCAAAAACATATCTTTTATTTCCGTCAGAAGCCGTTTTTCCTGCGTAAAAGTATTCTCCATCAATTCTGTCATTTTCCGGTTTTGTCCATGGACCAGTTATTGATGATGAAATTCTGTAATGCGTTCCTTTATTGCCACTCCAATTCTCAGAAAAAATTAAATACCAATTGCTTCCCATTTTGAAAATATCCGCACATTCCATCATCAGATAATTATCTTCAGGCGTTGTGGTATAAATTGGAGCTTGAACATCCCATTTTCCTGATGCAGGATCAGCGCTTGTAAAATGTAACAAAACGGCTTTTCTTCCAGGTTCTGTTTGTGTACTCACTAACATTGAATATTTTTTCAATTCATCATTATAAAACACATGCGGATCTCTGAAATCATAGTTGTAATATCCCGCCGGAGCTGTAATTTTAAAAGATGGAACTTTTGTCCATTTTTTCAAATCGCTGCTGGTTGCACATAACACACTTTCTCTTGCATTCGACTGTGCAAAAGCCGGATTTTCATTGTGCCCTGTATAATAAAAATAATAAAGATTGCCCACTTTGACAACTGACCCGGTGCCAATGGCAAAATCCGGTTCAAGCGTTGTGCCATAAGGAATTGTTTGACCTTCATAAGTAAAATGGGCCAAATCTGTGCTCTGATATTCATGAATATCATGAAATCCTTTTCCCGCAGGTTTATTCTGCGCATCATGCAGAAAGTAAATGTGAAATTTTCCGTTATCGAAAAAAGGCATAATATCTCCGGTATAACCAGCACTGTAATATGGGTCGTTTGCACCCATCCATTGCGCGGGCGGAACAGGAAAAACACTTGTTATTTCAGAATTGCCTCCTGAAATCGAACCTCCTATATAATTTTCATCCTGACTGCACGAAGCCAGTGAAAAGAAGACAAAGGCGATTGTGATTATATTTCTATATTTCATTTTTATTAAATTCAAAGTGATTTATTTTGCCGCTAAATAATTGATACTATTTTGTGTCAGCAATTTAATGTTTGTAATAAACTCATTTGCCTGACTTGGCACTCCACTGCTGTTGGTTTCATTGTACCAATCGTAAGCTCCCATAGAAATTACAATTACATTTTTATTCGTACTTGTATTTGGGAATTCTGCAATTGTAACTCTTCCGTTCAATTCATTATCCCAGGCTTCACTTGCCAGATTGGTTCCTCCTGTTTGGTTTCTCCAACCTTCTCCATTATTGTATCCACCCCATTCTGGTAAAAACCACCATGCTGTATGATTTAATCTGAAAGTTCCGCTTTGCAATAAATTGGCTTTTCCGGATTCAAAAGTGGTTAGGCCTTGAAATATTGGGTGGCCTTCATGACCAACAAATGACATTCCCCATGAATTACCGTCTACAAATCCATTTGGAGGAAAATCACCAAAAACATTATTTGGTCCTTTTCCTGAAGGAACAATTCCTAAAGCATCAACATATTGCGAAGCAAAAGAAGTCAAAAGCAGGTTTCCTCCATTTGTTCTGAAATTTTTCAATGCATTTGTAACCGCAGGATTATAAGCTACAGAAGGTAAATTTGTAGCCGAATCAAAGTGCCACCAAATCACATCGATATCGCTTAAATCAGCACCGCTTTGTACACTTTCAAACGAAATATATTTAGCCCCCGGAAAATTATCAAACAGCCAGTTTGAAGCCGTAACTTCATCCATGTTTGTAATTCCCGATCTTGTAGCCGCAGTTCCTAAAAATGCAACTGTTAATCCTGTAACCGGAACTCCAACATTTGCTGTATAGTTAACGCTTTTGCCATTCGATGTTATTACAAAAGTGACTGCATTTGTAAAATCAATTGTTGCGCCCGAAACAGGTGAAATTATAACACCCGTTGTAACTTCGATTAGGGGTTTAAGCGCTCTTAAATCAGTATCTTCAGGCAAAGTCATATTAATAGTTTTATTAATATCGTTTACAGTAGCTGCAACACCATTTATCTTAAAACTCTTAATCGGACTTAAAACAGTTGTGGTTACTGTATAATCTTTATACAAATTTCCATTAACTACTCTGAATTTAATCGGATTTGTAAAATTCATTGCTGAATTTAATTCTGGATTGGACGTTGCTCCTTCTTCAAAAACAACTTCCGGCTTTATAGCTGTTATATCTGATCCGTAAGGCATTACAACAGTAATTTTTCCTGTTGTTTGATCAATGCTTCCTGAAACTCCGTTTAGTTTAAAAGAAAGTACATTTGAAGGCGAACTCACATCAAATCCGCCAGTTTCAAAATTATTTTCGCAGGCAGTAATCATAAAAATCATTGCCAGTATTATAGATACTTTGGTCCAATATTTATTTAAAGCTTTTTTCATATTGCTGATTCTTTAAGGATTAATAACCTGGATTTTGTTTGTACAATCCCTGACTGAAATTAATTTGTTTCAACGGAATTGGGCAATATTCTTCTTTATGCGCATCAAAAAAAGCATCCTGATAATAGGTACGTTTTGTTTTTTCTTTTGCATAAAAGTCATTCATAACCTGATCTGTAATTCCCCAGCGAACAAGGTCAAAAAATCGGCTTCCTTCCATAGCCAATTCTAAACGACGTTCCCAGCGTAAAGCTTTACGGGCAAAATCCTGGGTCCAATTGCAATTTACGCCATCTACATAGGTATTGATTTTGAAGTTTTTCACGTAAGGTAGTCTTCCTGTGCTTTGCGCTGCCCTTTCTCTGATTTGATTAATTAACGGCAAAGCTTCAGATTGTCTTCCTAATTCAATCAAGGCTTCGGCACGCATTAAAATCACATCAGCATAACGAATCTGAATTCTGTTTTTTGAATTTCCGTAAAAAGGATCAATATTTACAACACAACTGCAATTTGGGGCAACATTTTCCTTTAAAGAAGCAAAATAGCCATAGGTTCCCGGAGATCTTACCCAAGCTTCAACATACAGAAATTCAGGGTCATATTTATAAGGCAGACCTGGCATCGCAACCGTATGATACAATCTCGGATCAACAGTATTGGCGTCTATATTTTTATAATCAAAATCTTCATTGTTGTAAGTATCAAACTCTGGTAAACCATTTGCTCCAGTTTTAAAAGCATTTACTAAATTCTGACTTGGCTTATGAAAATCACAACAGCCTAAACCTTGTGGCGTTGAAAGAACGTCTGAGAAATTCAATCTTCCGTAAAGCGTTCCGTCATTATCAGAAAATTGGATTGAGAAAATAGATTCCGGCCCGTTTTCGTAAGTTCCAGGCAGGAAGTTGTTTGCAAAATCAGGTTCTAAAGAAGCTTTTCCAACTACTTTATCTGTTGCCGCGATCACTTCCTGTAGATGCTGCTGGTTTATACCTGTAACTTTGAATGTTTCATCCTGTGTGTACGCCTGATACAATCTTGTTTTTGCCAAATAAGCATAAGCCGCTTTTTTAGTGGCACGCCCCACCTGTGGCTGTGTATCTGGCAAATTATCTGCTGCAGCCTGAAAATCTTCAGCAATTTTATTCCAAAGTTCTTCGTTTGAAAGTGCTTTGTTTGAAATCGTTTTATAATCTTCTACCGGAATATCTTCTGTGATATAAGGTACATTTCTAAACATGATTTTCAGCATAAAATAAAAATGCCCTCTCAAGAAACGCATTTCAGCCATTCTCGTTTTCTTCAACGGATAATCTGCTTCTGAGAGCTGCTCTAAGGCTTTCAACGCTTTATTGGTTCTTGAAACACCTACATAACTGATGTACCAGAAATTATCCAGTTCTCCAAAATCCGGACGAATGTTATTTGAAACTTCAAAAAAGTGAAAATCCTGAATGTCATTTGTACCGCTTCCGCCTTTATAAGCATCATCTGAACGAACATTACCAAAAGGCCACAAACTGTACGGAGAATCATAATGATCATTTCCTAACTGTGCATACGCTGCATTCATAAATCCTTCAACCGACTGAGGCGTAACAATATCTTCTTCTGACAACACACCACGCGGATCATTTTCTAAAAAATCGGAACAGGAAGCCAAGAAACCCATCACTGCAAATCCTGCGATATATAATATTTTTTTCATTTTTTTAATCTTTTGTTATAAAGTAAAATTAAGACCAGCAGTAAAAGTTGTCGGCTGAGGATATCCAAAACCAGCATTTTCCGGATCAACTCCTGTGAAGCTTTTAGCATCAATAATCAACAAATTCTGTCCGCTGATGTAAAGTCTAAAACTTTCCATATTCAATTTCTTCAGTAATTCTTTAGGAAAACTATATCCAAACTGCAAAACTCTAAGTTTAAGATAATTTCCATTTTCTACGTAATAAGTTGAAAATCTAGACTCTGCATTTCTATCAACAGTTGTCAGCGCAGGGATTGTAGAATTTGGATTGTCTAAGGACCATGCATTCAGCAAACGAGTTCCTTTGTTTGATCCCACATCATCAACGCTCCAGAAATCAGTCTGATATTTGGTGTTATTGATAACATCCACATCACTTGCACCTTCCCAAAAAGTGGTAAAATCAAAGTTTTTATAAGACAAGTTTAAATTAATTCCGTACAACAATCCCGGATTTGGATTTCCGATCCAGGTACGGTCTTTATCTGTAATTGTTCCGTCGCCATTTAAGTCTTTGTAACGAATCCTTCCAAGGCCTTTTCCTTCCTGAATTGCAGAGTTGTCTACCTGATCCTGACTTGTAAACAATCCGTCAGTAACATATCCGTACATCGAATTAATTGGACGTCCTAAAATATTATCATCCAATCCGTCGCCTCCGTAGTTGTTTTTTACTTCATCCGGCAATTGTGTAATCTTATTTTTGTTTGCCGAAATGTTTCCGGAAATATCATACTTCAATCCAAATGAAGTTTCATCGTGATATCCTAAAGAAAACTCCCAACCTTTATTTTCCATAGAAGCTCCGTTTACCCAACGATTTCCACCTTCTCCAATAACTCCTAAATACGGTGGCAATACCAAAATATCATCTGTTTTTTTGATATAATAATCAATAGATCCGCTTAATTTTTGTTTGAATAAACCAAAGTCCAAACCAATATTCGTCTGTGTAGTCGTTTCCCATTTCAAATCATCATTTCCTGATTGCGTTGCGATGAAACCAGATGGAAGTAATCCGTTTCCGTTTCCTGCAATATCATAAGCTGTTCCGTAAGACGTTGCCCAAGTTGGACTTCCGCCTGCGTAACTTGCCAGATAAAGCGAGTAAACTGCCGTATTGCTGATTTCTTGATTTCCGGTTTGTCCCCAGCCTGCTCTTAATTTCAAGTCTGAAAAAACAGGAGCACTATTTTTAATGAAGTTTTCATTGCTGATTCTCCACCCCGCTGAAACTGCCGGAAATGTCCCGAATTGATTGTTTTTTCCAAAACGAGAAGAACCATCACGACGAATTGTTGCCGAAACCAAATAGCGATTATCAAACTCGTAATCTGCTTTTCCAAAATAAGAAAGCAAAGAATATACAGTCGAAGTTCCGCTGGTAAAAGATTCTCCAGTTCCTGCATCTGGATACATATAATCCGGCGTTTCGATCAAAAAGTCATTTTTACGTAACGTGTTTGTATCATAAGTATCTTTATACATCTCCGTTCCCGCCATCAAATTAAGATTGCTTTTTCCAAAATTTAAGCTGTAAATTGCTGTATTCGTCCAAGTCCATTTGTCGCTGATTGACTGATCGATTGTAACAGACGTTTGATCATTTTGCAGATAACCTGATTTGTAGCTTCTTTGCAGCGTACGTTTTTTGTAAAAACCATAATCCATTCCGAAACTGGTTTTGATGTGCAGATTTTTAATGATTTCCAAATCCGCGTAAGCGTTACCAAAAAGACGTAAATAATCGTATTTGTTATCTTTATTATATTCTAAAAGACGAACCGGATTTTGTCTGTCGTTCATTCCTCCAACCGGTCCTCCCCAACCAATTCCGTCTACAGTATGCACCGGAATAATTGGTAAAGCTCTCAATGCAGGATCTAAAACGCCCGGATCTGTTACTTCGTTTGTACGATTTAAACTGAAATTTTCTCCGATAACTAATTTGCCATCAAAGTATTTATAAGAACTGTTCATTCGGGCAGAAATTCTTTCGAAATCTGTTGTTTTTACAACGCCTTCATTTCCATAATATCCTAGCGAAAAAACATAATTTCCTTTGTCAGAAGCATTCGAAACTGATAAATCATAAGAATTGGCAACTCCGGTTTGAGAAATTGCGTCATACCAGTCCGTATTTGAAGCTTTTATGGTTTGTTGTGCATCTAAATATTCCGGAACCAAAACTTTATTCAATTGCGGTTTATTATTGTTTACCGACCAATCAAACTGATAACGTAAATTGTTATTATTCGGATTTAAACCGTCGTTAATATTCGCCTGCCAAAGTGCCTGCCCAAACTGGTTTGCGTTTAGGACATCTAACTTTCTTGAATAATCAGAAAAGGAAGCATAGGTACTGAAATTGATTCTCATTTTACCTTCTTTACCTTTTTTGGTTGTAATGATGATTACTCCGTTTGAAGCTCGGGAACCATAAATACTCGCTGAAGAAGCATCTTTCAGAACCTGAATCGTTTCAATATCATTAGGATTTAATTCATGCATTCCAGATTTTGTCGGCATTCCGTCAATAACGTAAAGCGGATCTGTGTTGTTCAAAGTTCCAACACCACGAATTACCACTTTTGTATTTCCTCCGCTCGGCGAACCATCTGAAGATACTTTTACTCCGGCAATTCTTCCCTGCAAAGCTTTGATTGGGTTTGGCTCCGGCTGCTTCATGACTTCCTTCATGTTCACAACGGCAACTGCTCCGGTGATATCCGTTTTCTTTTGTTTGGAGTATCCTGTTACTACAACTTCATTTAGCTGGTTGTTGTCTACTTTTAAAGTTACATTGATCGTTTTTTTGCCTTTAACAGGAATAGATTGTGGAGCATATCCTATAAAGGAAACTACAAGAACCGCATCTGAATTTATATTGCCGAACGAAAAATTGCCATCAAAATCTGTTACTGTACTGGTATTTGTACCTGAAATAAGTACGGTTGCTCCTGGAAGCGGCATTCCGTCATCTGCAGAAAATACCGTTCCCTTTACTCCATTTTCCTGAGCCGTCATAAGTAGCACCGGAAAGAAGAAAAATAGAAAATAAATAATTTTACTTTTCATGAGGTTAGTGGTTTTTAGTTAGTTTATATTTAATTGGTTAATTACGAGGTTATTCAATTCAATTTCCTCCTTTGAAGAAACTGATAGAGATGTAAATGGCTGGTTTGTGAAAAAGATTTCTGTTATAACTTTTTCGCCATTGTTGTAAAATATTTCAATAGAGGTTTTATCTAAAATAATTTTAAAAACACCTTCTTTTTGATTCCCGTTTAAAGCTGCTTTTGTGATCGTTGCTGCAAACTTTTCAGAGAAATCATTTTTTCCAGACTTCGAACGATCTACAAATAAATAATGATCTGAATTATTGATTCCGAAAGTCAAAGACTCACCTTGTTCATTTGAAAGCGTAAAAGTGTACGTGTCTTGTTTTATGTTTTTCAGCTTAAAATCAATAATTGCTTTAGTTAAATCAATTTTCCCTGATCCGGAAATCGAAAGATTGCCTTTTCCTTTTAGGTTTTTCTTTTTTATAGATTTAGAAACATATTTATTGATTTCTTTTACCGGATTACTGATTAGGCTATAAGCATTTCCTTTTTTTATCAACTGAATTTCGCGGGCAATTGTAGTGCTGCTTCTCCATGCAAATGTTGGAACATCTTGCGCGTAATCCCAATTAGACATCCAGCCGATAAATAATCGACGTCCGTCAGCACTTGGAACATTATTCCAAGTTACACCAGCATAATTGTCTTTCCCATAATCTATCCAAACAGCCTTTTCCTGTTCTACTCTTTTGGCAAAATTTGGGTCTAATGTAAAAGTAGTTCCATCAAAATCTCCAATAAAATATTGCGTTCCGGAACCTCCATTTACACCTCCTGGATTTAAGCTCTGAATTAAAACCCATTTGGTTTCATTTGACCCTTGTACTTTTATTTCAAAAAAATCTGGACATTCCCAAACACCTCCATGTGCCCCAATATCTTTTCCGAAATCAGATAAATATTCCCAGTTTTTTAAGTCTTTGGATTTATAAAATTGAGAACGGTCCTGTGCTGCTAAAACCATAATCCATTGCTTATTCGTTTCATCCCAAGTTACTTTCGGATCACGAAAATCTCGAATTCCAGGGTTTTTTATGACAGGATTTCCTTCCTCAAATTTCTGCCATGTAAAACCATTGTCATTCGAAAAAGCAATGTCCTGCTGCTCGACATCAATTTTATTTTCTTTTTCTTTTGTCATATCATGCAGCGTATAAATTGCTACAATTGGAGCCGTTTTCTCCGTTCCTAAACCAGAAGTATTGTTTGAATCTACAACAGCACTTCCTGAAAAAATATATCTATTCTTATCCGGGTAAATCGCGATAGGCAACTCTTCCCATTTAATGAGATCTTTACTAACGGCATGTCCCCAATGCATCGGTCCCCATTTATTTCCATCAGGAAAATGCTGGTAGAATAAATGATATTTTCCATCTGCATAGAACATTCCGTTAGGATCGTTCATCCAGCCTTTTTTTGGAGTAAAATGAAAATTAGGACGGTACATTTGCTCCTCTGAAGATGCTGATACTGAAACAGCAGTTGTTTGCGCCACAGCCGAATACGGTTTAAGTCCCCCTACTGAGAGGAGTATCGCACTATAAAATGCCAGCGGTAGATGTTTCTTTGATCTCATTTTTTTTGATATTTTTTTTGGTTAGATTTTCACTTAATACTTCTAAAGAAACTCCTTTGGTTTCGGGCATCAGAAAAATTACGAACAGTAATTGCAGCACCATCATCAATGTAAAAATTAAGAATACTACTTCCGGGCCAATTTCTGAAAATAGCATCGGTATTAAAGATGGGATAATTGCTGCCAAAACCCAATGTACTGAACTTCCAAATGCCTGTCCAGAAGCCCTAATGTGATTTGGAAAAATTTCGGAAATAAAAACCCAGATAACTGCCCCTTGGCCAATGGCGTGAGAAGCAATAAATAAGAAAAGGAAAATAGGTACAGATAAGCCTCCCCAATTGAAATAAAAGGCAGCAGAAACCAATCCTAAAGAAATAATATATCCCACAGAACCAATGTACATTAACAACTTTCTTCCTAATTTGTCAATTAATGCTACGCCGATTAAAGTGAATATAAGATTCGTAATTCCGATTCCGATGCTACTTAATAAAGCCGTATTTTGTCCTAAACCTGCTTCTTCAAAAATTCTTGGCGCATAATATAAAAAGGCATTGATTCCCGAAAATTGGTTAAAGAATGCAATTAAAAAAGCCAATACTAACGGAAAACGGTATTTCTTCATGAAGATATTTTCATGTTTTGTAACACCATTTTCTCTGGAATCATCCATGATGTCTTTTAGGTCAGCAGACGGATCAATTTGAAACAGAACTTTACGAGCCTCTTCATCTCGGTTTTTAGATAATAACCATCTTGGGCTCTCTGGAATTGTAAGTATAAAAAGAATGTAAATAAAAGAAGGAATAGCCTGCACTCCTATCATCCAACGCCAGGCATTTTCACCAATATCTTTTAAAAAGTAGTTGGAGATAAATGCAATTAAAATTCCAAGTACAATATTAAACTGATACAGCGCTACTAAACGTCCGCGTTTGTCAGCCGGAGCAATTTCGGAAACATAGGCCGGCGCTGCAATAGTTGACGCCCCAACACCTAAGCCTCCAATAAATCTGAAAGCAGCAAATACAAATGGATCATTTGCAAAAGCAGCACCAATAGCAGAAAGAAAGTATAAAATTCCTATCCAGAACAGTGTTTTTTTACGACCTATTTTATTGGTTGGAATTCCACCAAAAATGGCACCTACAACTGTTCCCCAAAGTGCCATTGCCATAACAACAGATCCATGAAAAGCATCAGATGAATGCCAAAGAAGCTGTAGCTGTTTATCAGCTCCAGAAATAACTACGGTATCAAAACCGAATAGAAAACCTGCCAGTGCAGCAGTAACAGACCAAATCAATATCTTGTTCATTGTAGATGTATTAAAAACTTGTTGCTAAGATATCCGCAAAAAAAACAACTTATTTTTAATGATGTTACAATTTAATTCTATAAATACTGACAGTTTGATATTTAAATAACAAAAGCCTTATTTACAAGGCTTTAGATAATTTAAAATTTATTTACGAAAACCTTGTAGTTTCGATTTTGTTACATTAGGTTTAAAATTGATACCTAAATTGCATCAATTTTAAACCAATATTAAATGGAAGATTTGTATTCCTTTGGTGAAATTCCAAATTTATTCTTAAAAGCTGTAGAAAAATAGTTGGGAGAAGAGAAACCAAGTGAGTACGCAATTTCAGAAATATTCATATTATTTGACTTTAAAAGCTCTGCCGCCTTCTCCAATTTTACATTATTGATATGGTCACTTATATTAATTCCTATAATTGCTTTTACTTTTCGATACAACTGAACTCTCGAAACTCCGAGTTTATCAGCTAAATCTTCAACAGAGAATTTGGGATTTTCGACGTTTTTCTTAATGATGTCATTCATTTTGGTAATAAAGGATTGTTCCTGATTGCCAAATTTCGACTCAGGTTCAACACGATATATATTATTAGTATAGTAATAACGAAGTTTCTCTCTGTTGAAAAGCAGACTTGATATAGATTGTTTTAAAATAGACAGGCTAAAAGGCTTCGTTAGATACTGATCTACTCCACTTTGCAATCCTTTTAAAACTGATTCTTTATTGCTCTGTGCTGTTAAAATAATAATAGGAATATGTGACGAACGCAAATCTTTTTTCAATTCTTTACTGATTTCGTAACCGTCTTTATCTACCAAATTAATGTCACAAATGATAATATCAGGAACAATTTCCATTGCTTTTTCAATAGCATCGCTTCCGTCAGAAGTATAAATGACATATTCATTAGATAATTTAGCTTTTAAAAATGAAACCAAATCTATATTGTCTTCTATAACCAAAAGTGTATGTTTTTCAGATTCAGAAATTACATTTTTCTCATTCAAATCAGATTCTATATCAAGATTATCTGTAATTAAACTTGGTGTTTCATTTAGTTTTTCAGCTTTATTTATAATTTCAGAAGGCTGTAAATGGCTTACTCCTTTCAATAAGGTAATTACGAATTCGCTTCCCTGTTTTGATTTCAATTCTATCGTTCCCTGATGCAAGAGCACAAACTCTTTTGAGAGATGAAGTCCAATTCCCGAACTGTTTTTATTATTATTTGAAGCCCTGAAAAAAGGATTAAAAACATTCGATAATTCATTTTCGGGTATTCCGATTCCAGAATCTTTAAAACTGATTTTAACTGTATTATCTTGATTGTCGATAATTGAAATGCTGATTTTTCCGTTATCGGGTGTAAATTTAAAGGCATTAGAAAGCAAATTGAAATACACTTTATCCATCAATCCTCTATCGATAAACAATTCCAAGTTTTTATTTTTGCAAGTAAGCTGAAAATCAATATTTCTTCGGGCAGCTTCGCCTTTAAAATTAGCCATGACTTCATTTGTGAAATCGTAAATTTTTGTATTGGAAGCTCTAAGTGCAAATTTTTGTTCTTCAATCTTCCTGAAATCCAACAATTGATTTATTAATCTGAGCAATCGATTTGAGTTTTTATGAATTAGTTTTACTTCGTCAATCAGTGCTGTACCTTTAATTTTTTCATTTTCAATCAACGATTCTACATAACTCATAATAAGCGTTATGGGTGTTTTAAATTCATGCGAAAGTCCAGTAAAGAAATTCAATTTTGCTTCGTTGCTTCTTTGAGCAATTTGAGCCATTTCCTGAATTTCATTATTCTGATCAATTACGGTTTGATTAATTCTTTCAAGCTGTTTTTTCTTTCTTGAAATAGAAATAGTTGAATAAATACTATAAATCGTCAAACTCAAAATAATCACTAAGAAAAAACTCAGCAACCGAACCAAGTTATTCTGCGAAGCATATTCTCTTTCCTGAACCTTTATCGCTCCCTGTTGTGACTCAATAACTGTTTGCTGTTGATCGACTTTATCCATTTGATTTTCGATAATTTCAGCATTATTCTTATCTATTACAATTGTATTTAGAATATTATTTTTTGCAATTGCTTCTTTATTGTACATTTTTAAAGCCAATTTCAACGCTTCATTTCCTCCTGTCGGATATAGTATTGTACCGTCTAAAACTCCACTTTTTACCAATTCTATCCCCCCATTTACTGTATTGAGTCCGTCAACACCAATAAATTTGATTTTCTTTTCTAAGCCAACAGTTTTGGCAGTTTCCCAGGCACTTAAAGCCATACGATCATTATGAGCAAAAATATATTCGATGTCATGATTTTGTAAAAGAATTGATTTTAAGGGCACTTTGACTGACTCTTTTTCCCAATCGCCGTTTATAGTGTTTTCGATCTTAAAACGCTTATTTTCTTTGATAATCTGATCAAATCCAAGACTACGTTCATATGCTGGTGAAGAACCGTTTGCTCCTGTTATTTCAATGATTTTGCCAGAACCTTTACTGTGCGAGATAATATATCGGGCAGCAATTCTGCCAATTTCGATATTATCAGCTCCAAGATAAGCAGTATAGCTTTCTCCCTCAATTTTTCGATCTACAACAAGAACAGGAATTCCTGCCTTTATTGATTTTTCCACAACTGCGGTCAAAGGTTTAGATTGAATTGGAGATACAATAATAACATCAACTTTCTTAGAAATGAATCCTTCAATATCTTCTATTTGCTTCTCGATATTATTATTGGCGTCTTTTATAGTTAAATCGACCTCAGGCCTTAATGAAGCTTCAATTTTCATTGAGCTGTTCATTTGTTTACGCCAATCATCTGTAGTCATAGCCTGAGAAAATCCAACTTTTATTTTATCGCTCAGTTTTTGTTTGCAGGAAATTAAAGTTAATGATGCTAAAAAAAGCAGCAAAATATATTTTACAGTTTGATACATGAAATTATAAGTTTATGTAAATGAAAGTGAGTTTCGAAAATACCTTCTTAAACCAGTAACTTGCCAAAATAATAGGAAGGATTATTTTGTTATGACAAGTAAGAAGTGCGTATGTGATTGTAAAGATAAAATTAAACTTTTAAGTTTTAACAATGACACCTCATAATTTTCTCATTATTATAATCAACAAATTTTCTTTGCCAACATTTCAGTAAAGTTCAATGTAAAATCGTGGTAACAGGGTTTTGGAGTTCCCTCCAAAAGTGGCACAGAAATCTAAGGCGGTTTTGTAAAAAAGAAGCTCACATAAAAAACTATTAAATTGAATAATTCCGCTTTAATCAAAAATTATGGTTGAATCTCCTTTTCCCATGATAACTTTACTTGTCAGACCGATAAATATTCCATGTCCAACAATTCCATTAATATCATTTAACTTTTTAGATAAAGAAGCAGGATCAGAAATGATGCCAAAATCAGCATCTATAATATTGTTTGCCTGATCTGTTTTAAATGGTCTATCTCCTTCCATCCTAATTTTTCCAATACCATTTAATATTTTAATTTGACTTAAAATATAATTTGAAGCAAATGGAATTACTTCAATTGGGACTTTGAATTTTCCTATTTGTTTTACTTCTTTTGATGAATCCGCTATTATAATTTCTTGTTTTGTTAATGAGGCTACAATTTTTTCTCTAAGCAATGCACCCCCACCGCCTTTGATTAAAATTAAGTCAGAGGTAAATTCATCTGCTCCATCAATTGTAATATCTATTGAATTTATCAAATTAATATCAATCAAAGGAATATTTAAAGCCTCAGCAAGTTCTTTAGTTTTATTAGAAGTTGGTACCGCTTTTATTTTTAGGCCATTGCTGACAAGTTTTGCAATTTCTCTTATTGCATAAACAGAGCTTGAACCTGTACCTAATCCCACAATCATATTATCAGTTAGTAATTTAACTGCTTCTTTTGCCGCAAACTCTTTTTCTTGTTCTAAATTCATGGTTTATAAAATTTGTGAATCTTCAATTAAAAGTAGTAGTAAATTCTATTACAAATTTATTTTTTTAATAAATTCTGTTCTTATCCAATACACTAATATTAATTTATGTTTCCAATTTGTCATTAAAAAATACTGGAGTTTTTTAACCTAAAAACTACTTAAAAGGACACCTTCTTCATTTCAACGATTCATTTTGCCTGTTTACCTAAAATCATACTTTTTAAAGAAGTTTTCTAAAGACCTTTACATCAGAAAACAAAGCATTACTGCTTATAAATTAAAAACTTGAAATTATGAAAGCAACCATTGGCCTTACAGAGAAAAATACTGACGCCGTTTCTAATGAATTAGCAAAACTGCTTGCAGACGAATTTGTGCTTTATACTAAAACCAGAAATGCACACTGGAATGTTACAGGCGATAATTTTCATGCCAATCACATTTTCTTCGAAAATCAATACAAACAGTTGGATGAAATCATTGACAGCGTTGCAGAACGTATGCGTAAAATTGGCCACTATGCACCTGCAACCTTAAAATCATATCTTGAACTTACGCATCTTACAGAATATAGCGAAAGAACAAACGATGGTTTAGGTTTTATGAAAGATCTATTAAAAGACCATGAAAGTATTATTGAATTTATCCGTGGCAACATCACTCCTTTTGCTGATGATTACAAAGATTACGGATCAAGCGATTTTATTACCGGCTTAATAGAAATTCATGAAGAAATGGCATGGATGATACGCTCTTACTTTAGATAAAATAACAAGGAATAAGTATATTTGTCTAAACCAAAAACCAAATACCATGAAAGCGTTAATTGTTGATGACAATGATATTGCAAGAACTACTTTATCTCATTTGGCTAAACAAATTCCAAATCTTACTGTTGTAAATGAATATTCGAATGCTATTGAAGCCTATCATCATTTACAGGAAAATCAGGTAGATTTGATTTTTTTGGATATCGAAATGCCTGAGATGACGGGAATTGAATTGACTAAAAACCTTTCAGGCAAAGATATCATCATCATTTTCACTTCTTCTAAAAAAGAATATGCACTGGAAGCATTTGAACTGAATATTGCAGACTATATCCTAAAACCAATCATGCCTGCACGATTTTTACAAGCAGTAAGTAAAGCACAATCTATCATTGAAAGCAGAAAAGAAAACATACAATTTGGTAAAGAAGAATTTTTATTCGTCAGAGATTCGAATATTACAAGACGCTTGAAACTAGATGATATTTTTTATGCGGAAGCAATGGGCGATTATGTAAAGTTTTACACCAAAGAAAAAATGTTTGCCATACACGGTAAAATGAAAACTGCTGAAGAACGGCTCCCAAAAGATGATTTCATTAGAGTACATCGTTCCTATATCGTTTCTATTGGTAAAATCGATACTTTACAAGATGGCGGCATTATGATTAATAAAAAATTTATTCCTGTTGCAGATGCCTACAGAAAAGCGCTTAACACAAGAATGAATGTATTTTAGATATCATTTTGTTTTCGATGTTGGGAAACTAAAATCCTGTCTTATTGAATTAAGATAGTACAATTTCATATACACTTATTTTATGATAAATACGTCTACCGTAATGGGTAACAAACGCTTTAGTTATTTTATAATCAGCAGTTTTATTTTATGCAGCATCTTATTGATTGCTGTACAAATTAATTCGGCTCAAAATACTAAAGAACTCATACGAAATAATAATACTCTTTTAAATGAATTACGTTCCAGCAATCATTTAAGAGAAATTGACCGTGATATTTTGGGTGTCGAAAGCAGAATTCGAGCCTCTATTGCAACCAATGATACTACACATTTAGAAGGAATCGATCAAAAAATCAGACAGATTAGAAATTTTCTCGATTCCCTTTCTGTGGATAATGCCGATCCTGAAGAGGAAAAGTTAATACAAAGACTCGGAGTTTTGGCTCAGAATAAAATGGTCACAAAAGGAAAACTCCTGCATCGTTTTGATTCTTTAGGAAATATGGATGATGATAGCTCGATTGCTAATCCTAGAGCCAGAATAATTTCTAATGAGATTACTGATATTACAGCAAAGATTTACCATAAGCGTCAATTGCGCATGGTAGAGTTGCGAAATCTAAGTGTGGAAATGGGTCAAAGAGCAAAACTTTACGACATCTCCTTATTAGTTTTACTAGTTTTGAGTGGTGCCGTTATAGGATATCATATTATGCGCCAATTTAGAAGACAACATTTTCTGATTAAAGAATTGGATATTGCAGAAAAAAAAGCATCGATCGCCGCTCAGACCAAAGAAAATTTTCTGGCTAATATGAGTCATGAAATCAGAACGCCGCTCAGTGGTATTTTAGGTTTCACCAATTTATTACAAAAAAGGCCTTTGGATGAAACTTCCGCAGAATTTGTGAATTCTATTCAGCGTTCGGGCGAAAATTTAATGACCATTATTAATGACATACTCGATTTATCTAAAATTGAGGCTGGAATGATGCGTATTACGCCTGGAATATTCAGCATCAACGGATTATTGGATTCGGTTGAAACGCTTTTTTCAGAACGTGTAAAAGAAAAAAAATTAACCATCTCCAGTAAAGTCGATACTTCGATCCCTGATACTTTAATTGGTGATGCCACGAGATTAACTCAAATATTGGTAAACCTCATTGGAAATGCCATAAAATTTACCCATCAGGGATCTGTAAGCATTGAGGTCTATAACAAACTACAACATGAAGAAAAGGTCATTGTAGGCTTTAAAATTACGGACACGGGAATTGGAATTGATAAAGAAAAACTAAATGAAGTCTTTGAAAGATTCAATCAAGGTGAAGATTCTACCACTCGAAATTACGGTGGGACTGGCCTAGGATTATCAATAGTAAAAAAACTGATTTTATTGCAAAACGGTGATATTGAAGTGAAAAGTGAACAAGGAAAAGGAACAACCTTTAGCTTTTATATTCCGTATGATATTGCTAAAGAACAGCTCAATTCTAAACCTATTGCCAATATTAACCACTTTAAAGATATCTCAAATACTGCTTTGAGAGTTTTAGTTGTAGATGACAACGCGATCAATCAAAGTTTAATGAAACATTTGCTTTCTCAATGGAATGTTGATTTTGAAATGGCTTCTAACGGTTTGGAAGCAGTCGAATATCTAAGGAAAAAAGATTGTGATCTTGTATTAATGGATTTACAGATGCCTCAAATGGATGGATATACGGCTGTTCAGCAAATTAGAGAAATCTTAAAACTGGATATTCCCATAATTGCCATGACAGCACATGCCCTGCCTGGCGAAAGAGAAAGATGTTTGAGCCGAGGAATGAACGAATACATTTCAAAACCTATAAAAGAGGAAGAACTTTTTAAACTGATTGCTGCTTTTGGACTGAAAGAATCAAATTCCGAAGAAACAAACGTTATACAATCTGATCCTGTTTTTCAACATATTGATCTTTCGTATATGCAATCTGTAAGCGCTGGCAATAAAGCGTTTGAACAAACTGTCACCAAACAGTTTATTGACAATGTGCCACTACATTTGGAACAGCTTATGACGGCTTATCAAAATCAAGATTTTAAAATGGTGAAACTTAGAGCACATGACTTACAATCAAGTGCTGCTATAATGGGACTATTGCCTCTTTTAGAAGAAAAACTTGATATTCTTGAATTGGCTACAGAACAAAATGCAACTTTACAGCAAATTTTAAATGATGTCGAAAAGATTTTGAACTCGTCTCTCTTAGAAGCTAAAGTTTTTTTAGAATCACTGTGAAATAAATAAGACAAGAGCTCGTTTTAAATTCAAGAAAAACCATCTTACTATATATTATTCAATTAAAAGACTGTCTGTAAAAGGCGGTCTTTTTTGTTTTTTTTCATTTTAAAATATAGCTGTATAAAATGCCCATTTAAATAATCATACATTAATGATTGCAGGCGTAATTATCGTTGTGTCCCAGTGGTTGAAACCACTGGTTATGTTTTCTCAGATTGAAATATTTTTATTGTCTTCATTCCAAACTTCAGAACAACAAACGATTGATTTCGCTATTTAAACGAGTGTTTTTGCCCATTCGATGAATAGTGGAATGCTACACGAATGTAAGGAAGTAAATTTACTTCAGTTAAACATTTAAAACCAAGAAATCATGGAAATCATCCAAACCAAAGAAAACGCATTATCACATTCAGCAGTAACTGCAGTTATTAATGCTCCTATTGAAAAAGTAAATATTGCAGACTGGCTTTTAAACCTTCCTGATGTAGAATACCAACGTTGCTCAACTCAGCATATTGGTGCAGGAATTACCAGCACCTATGAAGGCGAACCTATGTCTATTAATGTAGAAACAATTGGCGATGCTTTAATGGTACAGCATTATGTGGCAACAGTTCATCGTCCAGATTATTGCCGTATGTTGTCTATTTCAGATTCTATTACTAAAAACGGACGTACTAAAGTTCAGGTTTTATGGGAACTTAAAGTAACCAAAATTGATGAAAATACTTGCCTTTACACCAATGAGATTCATGCAACTGCAACACCAGAAATGTTTGAATACTTAAAAGAACATGGAGTAGATCTAGCTGGCGCTGCTGCTTCAAGACAAGCTGCTTCTGATGCACACAATCATGAAGAAACTCCTAACTTTGCTAAAAGCATAGAAAACAAAGCATTAACTGGGAAATACAATCAGCCTTTTTAATAGTATAGAAATCGAGCGCACCAATGTGCGCTCTTATTATTTTGAGTATTATGAAAAATAACTTGTTTGAAATACTAATCGGCTCTTGGACATTAGTTGAATTGATTGAAGTACCTTTAAGGGATGGAAAAATTACAAATCCGATGGGAACCAAACCAAAAGGCATTATTATTTATAACAGCGACGGCTATATGTCGGCACAAATAATGAATACTGATTTTGAACATTCTGATACAAAAGACAGTCCTCCTTATCTTGCCTATTCTGGTCCCTTCAAAACTGATGATGAAAAACAAATAGTCAGCCATACTATGTCTGTTTCACTTTTTGAAAATTGGAGAAATGAGACACAAAACAGAAAAGTTCTTTTTAAAGATGGATTGCTTCATTTAGAAACAGAGAAACCATTTATAAGCAATTCACGTTGGGTCATTCATAAACTTACTTGGAAAAGAATGGAACAATCCAATAAAAACCACTAATCACAAACTACATGAAAGCAATAGTTATAACTCAATTTGGAGCTCCAGATGTACTGAAACTGCAGGAATATCCAACTCCAGAAGTAAGCGGAGACAAAGTGTTAATAGAAGTTAAAGCAGCAGGTTTAAACCGCTCTGACATCTTCCAGCGTGAAGGCAATTATCCTGCACCAGCTGGAGTTTCATCTGAAATTCCAGGTTTGGAAGTTTCAGGAATTGTAGTCGAATGTGGACCAGATGTTACCGATTTAAAAATTGGTGATAAAGTCTGTGCTATTCTCGCTGGCAGTGGTTATGCAGAATATGTAAGCGTTCGGGAAGGTCAATGTCTGCCAATTCCAGCTGGACTGACTTTTGCTGAAGCAGCAAGTTTGCCTGAAACGGTTTTTACCGTATGGTCAAATGTTTTTCAGAGAGGAAACCTAAAATCTGGTGAAACTCTTTTGATTCACGGCGGCAACAGTGGCATTGGTATTACAGGAATCCAAATTGCCCATTCTCTTGGCATTCGTGTAATTGTAACAGTAGGATCTGATGAAAAAGGCCAAAAATGTCTCGATCTTGGCGCTGCTTCTTATATCAATTACAAAACCCAAGATTTCGAAACCGTTTTGCAGGAAGAAGGAGTCGATGTCATTTTAGATATGATTGGCGGTAATTACTTGAGTAAAAATGTAAATATCCTAAAACCCGAAGGCAGATTAGTTCATATTAATGCGGTAAGCGGCAGCCATGTAGATCTTGATATTTGGAAAGTAATGATTAAACGTTTAATAATTACTGGAAGCACCTTAAGAAGCCGAGACTATGATTTTAAAAAACAGCTAGCCAAAGAAGTGCAGAAAAACGTTTGGCCATTAATTAAGTCAAAACAATTCAAACCGATTATTTTCAAAACCTTTCCTTTCACCGAAGCTCCTGATGCGCATCGATTATTAGAAGATGGCAGTCATACGGGCAAAATTATTTTAGTTCGATAATTAGTCCGAATAAAACTTAAACCTCAACCAAAAATAAATAGTAATATGGAAAATCAAGGCGCATCTGTTGTTATTACGCACCATATTTTGGATGGAAAAGAACAGGAATATGAAAAATGGCTGGATGAAATTGTTCCCATTACCAAACACTCCAATGGTTTTATCGATTTGCAGATCGTACGGCCAATTCCGCATTTAACGTTTGTTTACACGGTTATCATTCGATTTGACACTATTGAAAACCTTAAATACTGGATGGAATCGGAAGATCGCAAAATGCTCATTAAAAAAGCAAAT
Organism: Flavobacterium sp. ASV13; assembly: GCF_000745775.1. Taxonomy (GTDB): domain Bacteria; phylum Bacteroidota; class Bacteroidia; order Flavobacteriales; family Flavobacteriaceae; genus Flavobacterium. Next base: position 414,118 of record NZ_JQJY01000001.1, read on the forward strand.
CCATTATTCAGAAAAAATGACAACTACCAGATAAAATCAGGTTTGGATTTTCTTTTTAATGCAGAAAACGAAGGAAACAAAGTTCCTGTTCGCTGGAAACAATTTCTTGTAACATGGTCTGCTATTTATCCATTGTCCCTTTTAATTCCTTTATTGGAACTCCCCTTTTTGAGATTTTTGAAAGTACCGTCAAATCATTATTTTGATGGATTAATAATTTCGGGCATCATAGTCTTTTTAATGGTATTTGTTGTAATGCCCAATTATACCAAACTGATCAAAAAATGGCTTTATAAATAATTAAAACTTCCCTCATTATAAAATCAAAAATCACTGTAGTTTGCAGTGATTTTTTTTGCTTTAAATTCTAAAAAAACAAATCTTCTATAATCAGAAAGCTTCAAATTATTCCTAAAGTTTCTCTTACTAAATTCAACGATTCATTTTGCCCATCTAACGAATTCAAACTATAATCAGCACATATCTTCAATAGCTTTACAATAGAATTAAAAACCAATACAATTAATCATCAAAAAGCTATTATTATGACTACCAAATCATTAAGTTTCAAATACGAACTAGAAAAAAAAGAACCACGCACCAATGACGGCGGTACAACAAGAGGAGCTTCCGTAAAAGATTTTCCAGCTTCTATTGGTATTGCAGGAGTTTCCATGCGACTACAGCCAGGAAGTATGCGCGAATTACACTGGCACGCAAATGCAGCAGAATGGGCTTATGTTATTTCAGGAACGGTTCGCACCACGATTATTCATCCAAATGGCAAAAGCTACACTGATAATTTTGAACCGGGCGATGTTTGGTATTTTCCAAAAGGATATGGGCATTCAATCCAAGCAACCGGAACAGAAGAATGCCATTTTATTTTAATCTTTGATAATGGTAATTTTTCCGAAGATCACACTTTCAGCGTTACCGATTTTGTATCCTGCATGCCTCCAGAAATTGTTGCTCAAAACTTGGGAATTACTTTGGAAGAAGTGGCCGCATTACCTCAAAAAGAAGCCTATTTTGCAGCCGGGATTGTTCCTGACGAATTATCATTTACTGCCGCTTCCCGACCTGAAGAATCAGATATTGAATTGACCAATTTACACCGTTATCCCTTGCATTCTCAACAACCTAGAATAATTCCAGGTGGCGGTTTGCAAAGATTGGTAACAAGCAAAGAATTTCCTATCAGCACCACAATGGCGGGATCTATTATAGAATTACAGCCAGGCGCTTTAAGAGAAATGCATTGGCATCCCAATGCTGATGAATGGCAATATTATATTTCTGGTCAAGCCGAAATGTCTGTTTTCTTAGCAGAAAGCACAGTCGTTACCGAACAATTCAACGCTGGAGATGTCGGTTATGTGCCAATGGGTGCAGGACATTACATCAAAAATACTGGAAGTACAGTTTGTAAAATCTTAATTGGGTTTAACAGTGGCACTTATCAATCTATTGATTTAAGCGAATGGCTTGCAGGAAATCCGAAAGATGTGGTGGTAACCAATTTTGGTTTGGAAGAAGGCGAAATTGAAAAATTTCCTAAAAGCAAACTGTTTATTCAACCTTAATCACAAATATTGTGGATGCCAAAACACAGTTCATAGATTCGTCTGAACAAACTAGATCGCAGGAGAAACTAGCCATATTTTTAGCCTTTATTGCAGGCTTTCTTGATGCTGCCGGTTTCCTGAAATGGAAAGTATATGTCTCTTTTATAAGCGGAAACAGCACACAATTGGGAATCGCTTTATCCAGCGGCAAACTCAATGTACTTCTTTCGTCTTTAACGGTAATTGGCTCTTTCTTCTTCGGAATATATGCTGGAACCTGCATTTCGTTGTGGAGAGAATCCAAAATTCAGACACTGCCATTTTATATCGTTTCGGGGATATTGATTGTCTACACAATGGCATCCAATTATTATACGATAAACAACGGATTATCGATACCTATCATTCTTTTTTCAACTGGTATTATGAATACCATTGTAACGTCTGTTGGAAGTCAAAAAATAAATACCGATTTCGTGACGGGAACTTTGAATAGTCTAGCAAGAAATACAGCCATGTTAAGTCTCACTCGCAATAAAAACAGTCGAAAATTTTATAAACTCAATGCTATACGGCTTTTACTATTATGGATTGGCTTTTTGCTAGGGGCATCTGTCGTACCAATTATACTTCCATTATTGAAAAATTGGACGCTTATTTTGCCTGCTGCATTACTGCTTACTTGTGCATTGCTACTGCCAATTACTGACTTTAACCTTAAAAATAAATCTTATGCTGAAGAAAAATGACGTTGCGCCAGATTTTACCTTATTTGCAACACCCGATCAAAAAATCACTTTATCAGAATTTAAAGGAAAAAACGTGATTTTAGCTTTTTATCCTGCCGACTGGAGTCCAGTTTGCAGCGACCAAATGGCACTTTACAACGAAATGCAGAAATACTTCAAGAAATATGATGCTACAATTTTCGGTATTTCTGTAGATAGTAAGTGGTGTCACATGGCCTTTTCTCAATCTAGAAATCTGCATTTTCCTTTACTGGCTGATTTCGAACCAAAAGGAGACACTTCAAAAAAATATGGCGTATACAATGAGAAAGAAGGCGAATGCAATCGTGCCATCTTTGTAATTGACAAAGAAGGAATTATACAATGGAGTTATCTCTCGCCAATGGCTATAAACCCAGGAGCAGATGGTATTTTGGAAGCTTTAGAAAAACTATAAAACTAATTAATTATGTCACTAAAACCAGCGGTCAGTAAAACTGATCATATACAAGGAAAAAAAGATGCTAGTATAGTAATCGTAGAATACGGAGATTATCAATGTCCCTATTGCGGTGCAGCTTATCCTATTCTTAAAGAAATGATGCAGAAATACGGCAAACAGATAAAATTTGTTTTTAGAAATTTTCCGTTATCAGAAATGCATCAATACGCCCGTCCTGCAGCAATTGTGGCAGAAGCCGCAGCATTGCAGGGAAAGTTCTGGGAAATGCATGACGCCATCTACGAAAATCAGAGAATTCTAAGTGAACCTTTTTTATTAGAATTAGTAGAAAAATTGGAGCTAGACCCACATCAATTCAATGTGGATATTAAAAAACCTGAACTTGCCGCAAAAGTAGATTCCGATTTTGAAAGCGGTATTTTAAGCGGTGTAAATGGCACACCTTCTTTTTTTGTTAACGGTAGAAAATTTAACGCAGGCGCAGAAGATCTCTTGCAACTGATGAGTGAAATCGTGAAATAAATAGTTCAAAAATTAAATCTAAAAATCGAATAGTATGCTCTCAATTAATGAATGAAAGTATATTTTTTGAATCTATTTTTAATTAAATTTACGTAACAACTTCAATTACAATATCATGGAAATAAATTATACGGAATTAGTTTCCATCAAACACGTAAGTGTTCAAAGAATAGAAAACAACGAAACCTCATCGTTCTTAGATACGCTATCTGTTGAAGAACCTCTTGAAATCAGGCTTTCTTACGGTTCTAATTCAGAGAGAGTTCAAAAGAATATTTCGGTTACCATGCGAACTCCTGGCAATGATGTTGATCTTGCGATTGGTTTTCTGTTTACAGAAGGAATTATTACTTCTTTTGAAGATATTCAAGATGCTTTTGCAATAAAAATGAATTGCTTGTCACAAAAACAAAACATTGTTCAGGTTGATCTAAAAGAAGGTTTTACTCCAAATTTGATGCAGACAGATCGAAATTTCTATACGACTTCAAGTTGTGGCGTATGCGGAAAAAGTTCGATTCAATCTATAAAAACGGTAAGCCCATTTGGAAATTTGATGAGATCGCAGATCCAGATTCATGCATCTGTTTTTTATCAATTACCCGAAAAATTAAGAATTGCTCAAAGCGATTTTGAATCCACTGGCGGTCTTCATGCCTCAGGGCTTTTTAATACTCAAGGCGATTTGATTCTTTTAACTGAAGATGTTGGAAGGCATAACGCATTAGACAAATTGATTGGAAGATCTCTTGCAAATCAATCGCTGCCATTAAATGAACATATTTTGCTTCTAAGCGGAAGAGCCAGTTTTGAGTTAATCCAAAAAGCAGCAATGGCGGGAATTTCTATTATTGCTTCTATTGGAGCTCCATCCAGTTTGGCCGTAGAACTAGCGACAGAGTTTAATATTACACTTTTAGGATTTCTAAAAGAAAACCGATTGAATATATACAACTCATCGGAACAAACCGTAATCCTAACACAATAGCCATTAAACCATAATACAATGAAGAAAGATCTACAACAAAAAACAGCTGATTTAAGCCATAAATTACCTGAAGCAGAAAATCCGTACCAGCTTTCGAAACTTAAATTAACAAAAGTAGAAAAATGGGCTGCCGGCGTTCCTGCGGTTATGGCTGCGGTAAGCGATCTTATAGAAGACAAAACCATTCTAAGAGGCGGAAAAGCTTTATTTAAAATGAATCAAATGGGCGGTTTTGACTGTTCCAGCTGCGCATGGCCAGATCCTGATGATGATCGATCTCCTTTGGGCGAATATTGTGAAAACGGAGCAAAAGCTCTGGCTGAAGAAGCTACAACCAAAAAAGTTGATGCTGCTTTCTTTAAAGAAAACTCTGTTTACAGCCTTTCAAAATTGGACGATTACCAAATTGGAAAAATGGGAAGATTGACCGAACCTATGTATTTGCCTGTTGGCGGTACACATTATCAGCCCATAAGTTGGAATGAGGCTTTTACAAAAATTGCTTCCCATTTAAATGCGCTTGAATCTCCAAATGAAGCGGCCTTTTATACTTCGGGAAGAACCAGTAATGAAGCTTCCTTTCTTTATCAGCTTTTTGCAAAAGAGTTTGGAACCAACAATATGCCAGATTGTTCCAATATGTGTCACGAAACCTCTGGAACAGCTTTGAAAACTACAATCGGAATTGGAAAAGGAACGGTTACTCTAGAAGATTTTTATGATACCGATGTGATTGTGATAATCGGACAGAATCCAGGAACAAATGCTCCAAGAATGCTGAGTGCTTTAGAAAAAGGCAAAAACAATGGCGCAAAAATTATTGCGGTTAATCCGTTACCTGAGGCTGGCTTAATGGGATTCCATAATCCACAGGCTATAAAAGGGATAATTGGATCAGGCGGAAAACTTACAGACCTTTTTCTTCCGATAAAAATAAACGGCGATATGGCACTTTTAAAAGCTATTGAACTTTTGCTAATTGAATTAGAAAAGAAAAACCCAGGTGAAGTTTTTGATCATGAATTTATCAAAGACAAAACAACTGGTTTTGAAAATTTTGAGAAACAGTTTGAAAATTTAGACTTGGATCATCTTGCCTTTCTATCTGGAGTTCCAAAAGATTTAATTATAGAAGCAGCAAAAATACTGGCTTTCAAAAAAAGAATTATTGTTTGCTGGGGAATGGGACTGACTCAGCAGCCAAATGGTGTCGATATGATCCGAGAGATTGTCAATATTTTATTGATTAAAGGAAGTATTGGTAAACCCGGCGCAGGAGTCTGTCCCGTTCGCGGACACAGTAATGTTCAAGGAAACAGAACCATGCTTATTGATGAAAAACCTACAAATGAGCAATTAGATCGTCTTGAAAATTACTTTGGATTTAATCCGCCGAGAAATCATGGTTATGATGTAGTTGGAACGATAAAAGCGATTCATGACGAGAAAGTAAAATTTATGTTCTGCATGGGCGGTAATTTTCTATCGGCAGCACCAGATACGACTTACACTGCAGAAGCATTTCGAAAACTGAAACTGCTGGTGTGTGTCTCGACAAAACTCAATAGAGGCCATTTGATACATGGAAAAGAATCTCTTATCCTTCCTACGCTTTCCCGAAGTGATATGGATATCGTTAACGGAGAAGTGCAGATTATCAGTACAGAAAATTCTATGGGCGTGGTGCAGTCTTCAAAAGGCGTGCTTAAACCTATCTCGGATCAATTAATAAACGAAACTCAAATTGTCTGCCGAATGGCGATTGCTGTTCTTGGAGAAAAATCAGTTATCGACTGGAAGCGATACCACGACAGTTATGATGATGTGAGAGAAGCTATTGAAAATTGCATTCCAGGTTTTGAAAATTACAATAGTAGAGTTCGCGAAAAGGGCGGTTTTTATTTGCCTAATGCTCCTCGTCATGGTCAATTTACGGCTAAAGAATCTGCTGATCGTGCGGCGTTTACTTTAACAGAAATTCCAGATAATGAATTGGAACCAGATGAATATATGATGGCCACAACTCGTACGCATGACCAGTTTAATACTACTATTTATGGTATGGATGACCGCTACAGAGGAATAAAAAATGAACGCCGTGTTATTTTCATGAATCAAAATGATATTGATAAAGCAGGATTTAAAGCGGGAGACAAAGTAGATCTCTTTAATTATAATGATGGCATTGAAAGAATTGCGCCTTTATTCCTTATTGTTTCTTATCAAATTCCAGAGCGAAATACGGTCACTTATTTTCCGGAAACCAATGTTTTGGTTTCTGTAAATAATGTGGTGAAAGAAAGCAATATGCCGGCATCTAAATACGTGAAAATAAAAGTAAAAAAACACGATCCTGCCATCTACGAAAAGATAAAACACATGTAATTCTTTTCAAATAAAAATAAGTTAGCGAAGACTTTTGAGGCATTTATTTAGATTAAAAATAGTAATAGCGCTGTTACAATTCATTAATTAATCTAGGTTAATCGACTGCTCTACTCTTCCTATATAAATTTGTCAAAGAAATCTAAGTCAAATAAAAAATGATAAAAACTTAGAATTTAACGACAATACAAAATTAGGATACTCTTAATTTTATTAATCTTAAAACCAAAAAAATGAGCACAATTACAGTAAAAGACGGAACAGAAATTTATTATAAAGATTGGGGAACAGGACAACCTATCGTTTTTCACCACGGATGGCCTTTATCAGCAGACGATTGGGATGCACAAATGATGTTTTTCTTAAAACAAGGATATAGAGTTATTGCTCACGACAGACGCGGACACGGTCGTTCTGGTCAAAGTTCTGAAGGCAACAATATGGAAACTTACGCACAAGACGTAGCAGAATTGACCGCAGCTCTAGATTTGAAAGATGCGATTCATATTGGCCACTCAACTGGTGGCGGTGAAGTAATTCGTTACGCAGCAAAATACGGAAAAGGTAGAGTTGCAAAAGCTATCATTATTAGTGCGGTAACGCCAATTATGATACAAAATGAAGCTAATCCAGAAGGTGTTCCATCATCTGTTTTTGATGAAATTAGAGAAGGAACCGGATTTAGCAGAGGACAGTATTTCTATGATTTCCCTATTCCTTTTTATGGCTGGAACCGTGAAGGAAAAACAATTCAAGAAGGAATTAAACACAATTGGTGGCGTCAGGGAATGATGGGATCCGTACTAGCACACTATGAAGGCATTAAAGCTTTCTCTGAATCTGATTTTACAGAAGATTTAAAAAGTTTAAACATACCTGTATTGGTTCTTCACGGAGAAGATGATCAGATTGTTCCATATAATCAGGCTCCTAAAGCTGCTGCTCTTTTGAAAAACGGAAAACTAATTTCTTATCCTGGATTTCCTCACGGTATGCCGACTACAGAGGCAGAAACAATTAATAACGATATTTTAGAATTTATCAAATCTTAAATATATCCTGATTTTTTAAATAAAAGCCTCCAGTCTACATTTTGATTCTGGAGGTTTTTATTTTTGATTTCTTTGATGATCTGTTGTCTAAAAATTAAATTGTTTTCGTGTTTAAACATTTGATATCATAATCGAATAACAAAATAGATAAAACTTTACTCATAACAAATATGTAAAGCAGTAAATCAAATTTTGTGGCAAATTCGTAGCATATGAGATTTGGAGTGGATATCTTTTTTGACGCAAAAATTTAAGGAAGTTTTTAATAAAAGAATTTAACTATTTGCTTTTTGATACTACATTTTTCAATCAATCCCCAACAGGACATCCAAACCAAATTCTTTAAGCTAATGAAAGACAGCCTTTACCAGTAGTAAGCCAATCTCTTCAAATCTTCCATAAAATTTATAGAAATTTGTCCTGTTGCTGTCACAAAGCCAAATGGCGCCAATTGAAGACAATTGGCGCCATTTTTTTATTTAACCCTTATCAATAAATGAGTTTGACTCGTTTTTGCTTTATTTTCTTCATAAATAAACAAACTTCAGAAAAACATTATTTTTATGAAAAACAAGATAAATTTAAATTTTAGCGTTCGATAACTTAACAGGATTCGAACACCAAGAACAGAGCTGAAATTAAGTTTTACATTTTCAAAATTTGATAATTTCCTGTCTTCCCTTATCAATCTTTTTCAAGAAAAAAAGCCAGCAGTCTAAAACACGCTGCCGGCTTTAAAAATAATCATAATTTTAAAAAAATCTTTTCTCTCTTCTTACATCTTTTCAATACTAGGAGGGATCAATTTATACATCACGGGCGTTACAATTCGTGATAATATTGTAGAACTGATTAAACCGCCAATTAACACAATTGCCAATGGTGCGATCAAAGGATTTGAGTTTAATGCAATCGGAATTAAACCACAAATTGCAGTAATTGAAGTCAGTACTACAGGCAGAAAACGCGTTTCTCCTGCAATTGAAATAGCTTCATCGATCGAATGTCCTTCCTGCCTTAACTGATTGGTGAAATCTACCAGCAGCAAAGAATTCTTTACCTGAATTCCCGAAAGACCTATAAAACCGATTATAGCAACCAAAGACATAGGGCTTCCATTAAGAAGCAACAATAAAACACCGCCTAAAATCCCCAGCGGTATGATAGATAATACAATAATAATTCCTTTAAAAGTTTTAAACTGCAGCAGTAAAACTGCAACAAACAAAAAGGTACTCAAAATAATTACTGCCAAAAAGTTACCACCCAGCGCATCGCCTTCCGATTCTTTCTCACCCGATAATTTGTAATAATATCCTTTTGGCATTTTCAATTGATCCAGTTTTGGAACAATGTGCGTCAATAAATCATTGGCATAATACCCTTTTGCTGATAAAGCGCTTACTTTTGAAAAGCGTGATTTATTAAAATGATTAATTGCAGTTGGAGAAGTTTCAAACGAAATTTCAGCAATCTGGTTCAGTGCAATCGGTATGCCCTGAAGGTTATTTACATACAGGTTTTTCAAAGCATCAAGGTTCGAAAATTTATCTCGGGGCAATGTCAGTGTAACATTTCTGGCATCTCCCCTATCATCTATATAATCGCCGACCGTTAATCCTGCTACCGAAAGACGGATTACCTTATCTATATCGCTTGTCAGTACTCCCAATGTTCTGGCTTTTTCTTTATTGATTTTAACTTTAAGATCTGTTTTATACGTATTCAGTTCATTGTTAATATACACCGTGCCTTCTTGATTTCTAAGAATAGTTTCTACCTGTGAAGAAAGCTTACGTAACACTTCCTGATCTTCACCAAATAATCTTACGACAATATTAGCTTCTAAAGGTGTTCCTTGTTCAAAATCTTTTACCTCCACTTTTGCATAAGGCATCGTTTTAAATTTATTTCGAAGTTCTTCAATCAAAGCTGTTTTCTCTGATGGTTTAGCTTCATCTTCGAGCTGGACAAAAATCTGTGCAAAATCTGGTTTTCTATCCTGCGGATGCACATTATAATAAATCTGCGGATTTCCTTTACCAACATTTGAAGTGTAATACACAATTTCTTTATGATTTTTAAGCTCTGCTTCTACAATTTTGGTCACACGGTCACTTTCTGTAATATTGGCCTGTAGCGGCATTTTTATATTGATAAGGAACATTGGTTTTTCTGAAGTTGGGAATAATTTAAAACCCGTTACTTTAAACAATCCAAAAGCTGTGATGCTCAAAACTATAGAAATAGCAATAGTAGTTCTCGGATATTTTAAGGCTTTAGGCATAATATCACGGTACGCTCTGGTCAGGAATTTTTGCAGATACTGTAGAAAAATATTCCCTCCCGCATGATCGTGCGTTTTTAAAAATCGGCTTCCTAAAAACGGCACCAAAGTCAAAGCGACAATCATCGATGCTAGTACACTGGTAATAACTGCCATTGGAAGACTTCTGATAAATTCTCCCGAGACATCCGGCAGGAAAGTCAGCGGTAGAAACGCAATAATAAGTGTTGCTGTACAGCCTACTACGGCAATTCCAATTTGTTTGGTTCCTTTAAGAACTGCATCCATTTTAGAATGTCCTTCTCGCAGCCATCGCTCTATGTTTTCGACTACCACAATACTGTCATCCACCAATAATCCCAACGCTACTACCAGACCTACGATACTTAACTGATTTAAAGAAAAGCCAAAAGCATTCATTGCAATTAATCCTAATGCGAGGGATAATGGAATAGAAATCATCACAATTCCCGAAGCTCTTAAGCCTAATGGAAGCAACGTAACGATTACCAAAACAATGGCAAGGGTAAAATCAAAACCTAAATGTCCCAAACGCTGCGATACCATATTCGCCTGATCGAAGTTTTTTACTAATTTGATGTTTGACGGTAATTCTTTAGAAAATTCATCAACAATTGGCAGGAATTCTTTCTGCACATCTGTAATGTTTACATTATCTTTCATACCAGCTGTAACCAGTACACATCGGTGTCCGTTAATGCGGGTAATATGATCGACAACCTGCGACTTGTAGCCTACTTCGGCTACATCTTTCATATAGATTATTTTACCGTTAGCATTGTAGATTACTGTATTGGATACATCGTCCGCATTTTTAAATTTACCACTGGTTTTTACATTAAATACTTTACTGCCTAAATCAATGCTTCCTCCTGGAATATCGGCCGCTTCGCTCTGCAGGCTTGCCATGACTACATTTAACGGAATTTTTAATTGGGCCAACTTTTCCAGCTGTAAATCAATACGAATTTCCTGCTCGGGAATTCCAGCATATTTTACATCTTTCAGATTGGTAATTTTCTCAATTTTAGATTTAAGTTTATCCGCTTCATCACGAAGTTTTTTGTCTGATGCATTTTCTGAAACCAACGCTATCTGAAGGATTTTCACATCAGAAGAAGCAATTTTTTCGGTTTTTATCTGATAAATATCTTTTGGAAGTTCGCTGTTTTTAAGAGCATTCATTTCCGTAGAAATCTCCTGATATTTATTATCAACATCTACTCCGTATTTAAATTTTACCTGAAAAGCTGCAACACCGTCTTCTACTGTGGTTAATATTTTTTCGATGTTTTCGAGTCCGTAAATTTTATTCTCGATTGGTTTTACAACCTGCTCCTCCATATCCTTTGGACTTGTCCCGGGATAGATTACCGTAATTAAATATTGCGGTGGATGCGTTGAAGGATCTTCCGCTCTAGGCATGGTAAACAGCGTAAGATACCCCACCACAGCAATCAGCAGAAATATAATCAGCGTAAACTGATAATTTTTAACAGCAAAGTTTGTTATTTTCATGATACTGATTATTTAATGATCTTGATAGTTGATTGTTCGTTGAGATAAGCACTGTTGGAGATCACAATCTGATCTGTTTTCTGAAGACCTTCTTTTATGAATACTTTATTGTTCTCAAATTTATTAATGGTCACCGGTTGGCGTTTTACTTTGTTGTTTTCCACAATAAAAACAAACGCTTTGTTTCCGTCAGCTTCAATAAGCGAATTGTACGGAATGATGATGAAATCTTCTGATTGTTCTGCCTTTATTTCGGCTTTTCCAAACATTCCCACCGCTGGTTTACTTTTTTTAAGGCTCATTTTTAATTCGACTTGAAAGGAGCCCAATGCCGCATCTGCCGCCTGCGATTTTCTAAAAATAAAGGCATCGAATTTTTCATCAGGATAACCGTCAAGCGTTACAGTGGCTTTCTGCCCTACTTTTACCGCGGCCCATTCTTTGTCTGTCAATCCCACTTTTAGCAGATAATTATTGTTTTGGCTGGTTTCATTTATAGCCAGAATTGGCGATCCTGCGCCAACTACTTCTCCTTCGTTTGCTATTTTTTTCGAAACAAAACCATCTGCAGCAGCATAAATTTTAGAATAACGTGCATTAAAAGCCACTGCATCTTTCTGCTTTTTAGCAATGTCAAGACCCGTTTTGGTATTCTGAAGCTGTTCTAATGTATACACACTGTCTTTGTACAAATTGCTTGCTCGTTTATAATCACGCTCGTACTTTTTTAGATTTAAATCTGTTTGGTTCAATCCGGCATTTATCTCTGTTTCGTCTAATGATGCCAAAAGCTGTCCTTTCTTAAAAAACTGGCCTTCTTCAACATAAATACGATTGATGATCCCTCCTATTTTAAATCCGTAATTGGCCTGATTTTCTGTTGTTACTAAACCTGATGCGCTTATGGTATTGTTAAGAGCAAAAGATTCGACCGGAGCTGTTTTAATAGGGATAACATCTGTGCTTTCAAAGGGCGAATTTTCCTTTTTTTCTTCTTTACAGGCGTAAAAAAGTGTTAAAGCAAGCAATATAATCAACCCTTTTTTGGAGGCTGCGATATGTTTTTTTAGATATTTGTGAATCGTTAATTTCATGTTTTTTGTTTTTAGTTAAAAGTAAAAGTGGCGTTGGCTCTTTCTAATTCTGCAAAAGCAATCCAGGAGTTATAAAGCGAAATATTAGTATTAAGCTGCGCATTTACCCATTGGTTCTGTGCATCCAGCAGTTCTATATATATTGCCTGACCTTCCTTGTACAATTTGGTAATGTCGTCATTGTATTTTTTGGCCGACTGTTTTTGATTTTTATCAGCATTGAATTGCTCTAAAGCCGATTTTAGATTGTTCTGTGAAACCTGAAACTGAAGCAGTAACTGCTGTTTTACATTATCAGTTTGTGAAATGATTTTTTTACTGTCTTCTTCAACTTGTTTCAGCTTCCATTTGTTTTTGTTGCCCGAAAAGATATTCCACTCCAGCCCCACTCCGGCAAAATAGTAGCGTGAGTTTTTATCTGCTTCAAAATCAAAATCCTGAATTCCGAAATCAGCAAAACCATTTACTTTTGGCAGCCAGTACGAGTTGGTTAGTTTGCTTACATTTTCGTTTATTTCTTTTGCCTGAGTGAGCTTTTGCAACTCTTCTCTATTTTGGGTATTTTCTGAAAGGACTTCTATTGGGGGTACTTCACTCTCATCAGTTTCTATTGCGGCATCAAGTTTTTGATTCAATAAAAAATTAAAATACGATCTGGCATTATTGCTGGTTTGTCTGGCGGTTTCTAAATTGGCCTGAATGCGGATTACCTCATTATCGCTTCGTAAAACGGCAGTCCGGTTTATTTTTTCATTTCTAAATAAAGCCTGATTTACCCTTTGATTTTCTTTTACCAAAGCCAGGGCATCTTCATAAATCTTAATTCCTTCAACCGACTGCAGGTATTTGTAATAGGCAATTTTAATTTCCTTTACTAACTCTCTTTGGTAGATTTCGAGTTCTATTTTTTGAAGCGTCGTCTGCTGGGTTTTTATTCTTTTGTTATAAATAATTTCAAAATTCAGAAGCGGCATCGTGGTATGAATTTTAGCATCATAAAAATTATCCGGATTTATCAAGACCGACTGATTTTCTAACATTGGAAAAGCGTTAGAATTGGTAATCTGATTTAAAGTACTATATACCGGATTCAGCATATCTCCAATCGGAATATCGATTGTCCTTCCGCCTTCTGCCTTGGTGTAACTTCCGTTTAGGGAAACTGTTGGATAAAATAAAGCTCGTGCTTCTTTTAAGGCATACATGCTTTTATTAATGTCAAAATTATGCTGTCTGATTACTTCGTTATTTTTTAAACCGGTCTGTATATAAGTTTCCAGCTTGTTCTGTGCATACCCTAAATATCCTAGACAGAGTATTGCAAAAGTTAGTTTAATTTTCATTTATTGTACGTTGTTTATTATTTGAACGTTGTTCATTTTTTTAGGCAAAAAAATTTTTAAAGCTTTTCTATCATTTTTAAATATTCATTATATCCGTCATACAAAATGGTATCGGGATTCGTAAAATTTACATTTTTAATTCTCTGGTGAATTTCCAGACAGCACATACCATGTACCAAACTCCAAACCATAAATGCCAACGGCTCTACACTATGGCCTTTAAAATAACCTTTGTTAATACATTCTTCAATAGTTTTTTTAACTAATCCAAATGCTGTACATCCTTCGTCCCAATCTTCATTCTCGGAGTCTTTCAGGAATTCTATTGGAGCTTTTAGATTAAACATCAAATCATACATTTCAGAATTTTCGATGGCAAATTTGATATAGGAAAATCCCATTTTCTTTAATCTTTCCTTCGGATCTTCTATAGTATATAACTCCATAAAATAACTATCTAATTCCTGAAAACCTATTGTATGAAGATCATGGAGAATATCATTTTTATCTTTAAAATAAACATAAACAGTACCTACACTGTAGTTAATTTCTTCAGCAATGTTTCTTATGGTAGTATGTTCAATTCCTTTTTCAACAAAAAGCTTTTTAGCACCTTTTAATATCAGGGCTTTTAAAGCTTCTTTTTCTTTTGCTTTTCTATCAATTGTACTCATACTTATTTTATTCAAGGCTTACTAAGGACAAAGATATAAAATAAAATGAACACTGTTCATTTTTTATTCAGTTAAATATTTTTATACAAATTAAGATTGCAATCTGGCCGTAATACCTTTATGATTCAATAACTTGTAAGCTAACTTTGGTAAAAATCTATTTAACAGATAAATCGCTTTTGTATCGCCAACACGAATAGTGTACGTATTGTTTTTTAATCCTTTTATTAAAGCATCAATTAGCACATCTGGTGTTATCGATTTACCTTCCATTCCCTCAGACATATTTGTTTTTACCAACGGCGGCAATAATTCAAATATTTTTATTCTGCTTCCAATTATCTGTAAATGATCTCGTAATGCTTCTGTATAAAAACGTACCGCAGCTTTTGATGCTGAATAAGTTGGTACAAGATTAGACGGCGTGTAACTCAATATCGATGATGTATTGATAATAGCTGCTTCTTTTCTGCTTTTAAGCATATCCAGAAAAAGATCATTTAAGAGAATAACTCCTAAGTAGTTAGTATTAATTTCTATGGCAGCTTTTTCAAAATGTTTTGAATTACTGAAACCTAAATTATCCTGGCCATTCATAATTCCGGCATTGTTATAAAGTATATCGATACCACCCATTTCATTAATTTGATTGTACAAAGCAACCGCGGCTTCCTGGCTGGACGCATCACTTTTAATGGTCGTAATGGATGGATACATTTTTTTGGCAAGATCTAATTTTTTCTGATCTCTTCCTGTAATAATTACTTTAGCGCCTTCTGTAATGAATTGTTTTGCAGCCTCTAATCCGATTCCGGCAGAGCCACCTGTAATCAAAATTGTCTTACCTTTTAATTCCATAATTTTTCTATTTAGTTTATTATCCCTATATTTGCTTGCAAAATGCAAGTGCAAATATAAATATATTTACTTGCAAAAAGCAAGTGATTTTAAATTTATTTTATGAAAACTCAAAAAAAGAGATCAGACTGCCCAGTAAGTTTTTCACTTGAAGCCTTTGGTGACAAGTGGTCGCTGTTGATTGTGAGAGATTTAATGCTTAAAAAAAAATGTACCTATGGCGAATTGGCAAAATCTGATGAGAAGATCGCAACTAACATTTTGGCTGCTCGACTGCTTTCATTAGAAGAAAACGGAATTATTCAGAAACTGGAGCATCCCGACAGTAAAGCCAAAGTACTATATCAATTGACACAGAAAGGAATGGATTTAATTCCAATAATTGTTGAAATTAATCTTTGGGCAGAAAAGTATACCGACATTCCTGAAAAAAGAAAGGAATTGCTGGCACAAATGAATGCTGATAAGGAAGGATTTATTAAAAATGCTTTTAAAGAACTTGAATCAAATCGATAGTATATATTACATAGCTACTACTTTTTTTGCCACAATAAATTTGGGCTGGAATGTGCATGACAAAACACGCCCTCGCAGGTGTAGAACTGCCTCCAATTTTGTTACACAAGCTAAGGCGGTTTTAATAAAAGAGGTTAGCGATTTGTTTTTTGAAGCTGCATTTTCCTTCAATCCCCAACGGGACATCTAAACCAAATTCATTAAGCCACTGGGAGACAAGTGACTACATATAATAAGCCAATTTCTTCAAATCATCCAAAAAAAATGTTGAAATTTGTCCCGTCGGGGTCACTTAAAATCCCTATATATCTGATATGTAGGGATTTATTTTTTTATATTCAAACCTTACGTACTACATAGAACGTAAAAAACTGAATATCAAATAAATAAACAAAATAAGCACTAAAACAAAACATTAGTTTTATTTATTAACTTCCCACAAACTTCCCAATAATTTTAGCAGGGTCATTAAAATGAATCTTTAAATTATTATTTAACTATAGAAAACTAAAAAATGGAAAAACATTGGAGTGCAGATTTAATTAAGAGTAAGGTTATTATTATACTATTATTTTTAATATTTATACTATTGTGTTTAATAGTTTCAGTAGGGCTATTTACTGATCGTCATATCAAACTATTTGGTATTGAGTTTAATTCCGAAAAAAAATATCCCATCATACAGACTGATTCAACGAATAAAAAACAAGACGAAAACCATATCGAAATAAAAAAGGATACTTTTATTAGAGATAGAAAACCTGCAAACTCATTTCAACAGACAAAAACACCTACAAATAGTAAATTTTCATATAAAAACCCTTCAGCACAAAAGGTAGATTCAGTCAAAGCTCAACCTATTGTTAACATTACCAGTAATCATCAAACCGGAGGTATAACTGCGCAAAGTGTAACTATTGGCGTAAAGCCGCAACCGAGGATTTTAAACTTTGATGTTAAAAAACAATTATTTGAGTTTCTTAATGATAAAAATGAGATAATAGAAATTTCAAGTGTAAATGGAGATGTTGAGGCTTACAACTATGCTTTAGAAATTACGCATTTTTTACAAAGGAATGGGTATACTAAAGTAAATATAGGCTCAGCCTTTTTTAATCCACCTATTGAAGGACAACAAATGAATAGAGTAAACAACCAAACTCAAATTAATATCGGATCGCAAAAAACAAATTAAATATTAAAACTTCCCATAAACTTCCCAATACTAAAAAAACAACACTGATTTACAATGCATTATGACACATGTTTATTTCCAGTCGAGGTCACTAAAAGAGACAACTAGTTAATAGTTGTCTCTTTTTTTATACACAAATATGTAGATTTTTCAAACCTTCAACCTAACATTTGCGGTTCGATTTTTTAATAAGGAATTCTTAATCTGTTTGAAATAAACAGTCTTAAAGTGGCGCTATTAGAGATTTAATCGAAGCTGAACGATGGATGATTCGAAACCCCGTTAAGGATATAGGATTTTTTTTCTCTTTTGGTTTATTGCAATTTTTTGATACTAAATATAGCAACTTCAAAATAATTTTAGCCTCGGTCTCATCTATCTGAGTGTAGTTCTTTTTAAACAATCATCTTTTTCATTTTATCGGTCAGCTTATCTATAAAAGCCTGTTTATCTTTCTTGATCTCTCTCAAAAATTCAATATGATGCTCAGAAAGTATAAAATACTTTTCACCCCAAATATACATCTCAATTAATACAGGAAGCAAATCAATCCCCTTCTCAGAGAGTTGATATAAAAATTTCACTTTGCTTTCAGGGTGATCCTGCTTTACAATAATCCCTCCTTCTTCAAGAGTTAACAATCTAGATGCAAGGATATTAGTAGCAATTTTTTCTTCCGATTTCAAAAAATCACCATAAGTACACTTCTTATAATACATCAGGTCACGGACAATTAAAAGTGACCATTTATCTCCTAACAAATCAAGTGAACTGCTCACCGGACAGCCCGACCTTTTTTTTATTTCTTTCATTATTTTTTTTATACTTGCATTTTGCAAGTATATTTATTTATATTTGTACTTTCAATTTGCAAGTAAAATTACAAAAAATTAACCAAAATGACTAAATTATGATTTTTACGACACACAAAATTACAAATGGATACTGGAAAATCAGTTTCAACAATCCTCCTATTAACATGTTTGATACCGAATTTTCAAAACAGCTAATAACTGTGATGGACGAACTGGAGTCAAATGAAAACCTGAAAGTTGTAGTCTTTGAGAGTGAAAATCCAGACTTTTTTGTTGCCCATGTTGAACTGCTCAATGTTGGGAACTTTCCAAAAGGAACCGGAAAAACAGGTCTTTCGATAGCATGGCCGGATATTGCACGCAGACTGGAACTTGCCCCTTTTGTGACCATAGCTTCGATCCGAGGCCGTGCAAGAGGACTTGGAAGTGAATTTGCACAAGCATTTGATTTACGCTTCGCCAGCAAGGAGAAGGCGTTCTTGGCTCAGGTAGAAATAGGTATCGGTTCATTTCCTGGTGGTGGCGGACTTGAACGACTGCATCTCCTTACAGGACGCAGTCGAGCCCTTGAAATTATTTTAAGCGGTAAAGATTTTGATGCAGATACAGCCGCTTTATATGGCTGGGTAAACCGCTCAATTCCAGACCATAAACTGGATGAATATGTTGAAAAATTTGCAAAACGAATAGATTCATTTGACAAAAAACCAATTGCTGCCATAAAAGAAATTATGAACCAAAGAGCTAAACTTGCTTCAAACGAAGAAATTTTAGACACACAGGTTAAATTCTTTGCTTCACTCGAGGAGCCGGAAGCACGCGGTCGTATTAAAAATCTATTTGAAAGAGGACTCCAGCAGAATGGAGATCTAGAACTAAATCTTGCTGATAACATCTAAAAAAATATGAAAGCATACATCTTACCTAAATACGGCAAAACAGAAAAATTATTTCTCAGCGATGTAAAAATACCTAAAATTGGAGATTATGAGGTATTGGTGGAAATTCATGCTGCCAGCATCAACCAGTTGGACTTAAAAATAAAAAATGGAGATTTCAAGTTAATCCTTCCTTACCAATTACCTTTAATATTAGGTCACGATATTGCAGGAATAATAGTGGAAACCGGTTCTAAAGTCACTCGCTTTAAAATTGGAGATCAGATTTATGGACGAGCAGCCGATTTTCATATCGGTTCTTTTGCAGAATATATAGCTGTGAATGAAAATGATCTGGCACTAAAACCTAAAAATATATCAATGGAGCAGGCAGCATCAATTCCATTAGTTGGGCTAACCGTATGGCAGACATTCGTCGAAAAAACAAAACTTCATAAAGGCCAAAAAGTTTTTATTCAGGCCGGTTCTGGCGGAGTTGGCACAATAGCAATTCAGTTTGCCAAACATCTTGGGGCATTTGTCGCCACGACAGCTAGCGAAAAGAATTTTGACATGCTGAAAGCCCTTGGAGCTGATATTATAATAGATTATAAAAAGGATAACTTTGAAAATATTCTTAAAGATTATGATGTAGTGCTTAACAGCCAGGATGCTAAAACGCTTGAAAAATCATTGACAATTTTAAAACCCGAAGGTAGAATTATTTCAATTTCAGGACCTCCAACTCCAGAGTTTGCAAAATCAATTGGCGCATCAGCAGTAATACGTTTTATCCTTTGGTTAACCAGCCTGAAAATTCGCAATAGGGCTAAAAAATTAAATATCAATTATTCTTTTTTATTCATGAAGGCCAACGGAAGACAACTGGAACAAATAGGTAATTTAATCGATTCTAACGAAATTAAACCGGTTGTGGATAAAGTATTCCCTTTTGAACAGACCAACGATGCTTTTGAATATATGCAAAGTGGGCATGCAAAAGGAAAAGTGGTTGTGAAAATAAAATGATCACGTATTTCTTTTTAATTATCATCTATAAATTTTTGAAACAAATATTTTCCTAATTATTATTTAAATTTAGTTCTAATGCTTTGAATTTTTACAATCAAAAATTTATTACTGAAATTTGTAAACACAAATCAATTCTATAAAATCATATGTTTATCTAATTAACGATTTTTAACATCTAACTCTTCCGATACAGAAAAAACCGCTACCAACTAAAAGATTAAATAATTATCTTACAAATTCAGCTAGAAATAAGCAAATTTCTTTAAATCATTCATAAAATGATTTGGAATTTGTATCGTAGAGTCACTTAAAGAGGCAACTAACAAATAGTTATCTCTTTTTTTATACACAAATATGTAAGTTTTTCAAGTCTTTACGGCCTAACGTTTATGATTTGAGTTTTTCAGGAGAAATCCTTAGACTGTTTGAAATAAACAATCTAAAAGTGGCTTCATTAAAGGTTTATTTGGAGCTGAACAATGATTAGAAGTCCCGTTAAGAATATAGATTTTTTTTTCTCTTTTGTTTTATCGCAGTTTTTTGATGTTCAATATAAAATAATTTCAAAATGGACTTAATACATTTTTTGTCACAAAAGCTAAGGCGAATTTCAAATAAATAAGCCATCACGGAACTATCCATACAGATTTTTTATCTCCGACATAACAAAGGTGCTTTGGGTACTCCCTATGCTTTCAACTGAGCCTAATTTATTAAAGACAAAATCCTGATAATGCTTCATGTCTTTGGCAGAAACTTTCATTAAAAAATCGTAATCACCTGAGATATTATAACATTCCACAACTTCTTCTATTTTCATAATATCACTAACAAATTGATTCCCGATATTACGATCGTGCTGTTTAAGTTTGATATTGCAGAAAACAATGAAACCTCTATTTAATTTTTCTGCATCAAGCAGGGCAATATATTTTTTAATATAGCCATTGTTTTCTAATCTTTTAATTCGCTCAAAAACAGGCGATGCTGAAAGATTTACCATTTTAGCAAGCTCTTTTACAGTGTATTTAGAATTATCGTGTAGTATATTTAATAACTGAAGATCAATATCGTCTATTTGTTCCATAGAATATTTTGGTTTAATTTATTTATAAGACAGAATAAAATTCTTCAAATATAACCAAAAACAATACAAAAATCTTATTATACTTCTTTTCGTCGAGCCATACCCTGAGCGATAATACTAGCGGCAATCAATTGCAAGGCATGGTAAAGCATCAGGGGCAGCAATACGATCCCGGTGATGGTACTGTGCTGAAAAAGTACTTTTGACATAACGGTGCCGTGTACCAATGATTTTTTAGATCCGCAGAATAAGACAGTAATACGATCTTCAACTGAAAAACCAAGCAGGCGGCTGAGTAGTCCGACACAAAAGAATACGGAAAAAAACAACGCCATCATCCCTGCAGCGAGTCCTGCAAGTTCAAGGGCGGTGAAGCCTTCAAAAAGATGTTCGGAAAATGACTTGCAAAACGACGTGTAAATAATCGTTAGAATAACTGCCTGATCGAAATATTTGAGCTGTTTCTTGTATTTTTCGGCAATGGCGCCGAAACGGGAATTGAGACTTATACCAATAATGACAGGCAACAAAACTTGAAGAATCAACTTTATGACAATTTGAGTAACATCAAAATCGCCTGTCGCAGAAGCTATAAAAAGTCCAACCCAGAGCGGCGTAACCACTACTCCGATCAAGCTGGAAATACTCGCATTGAAAATAGCTGCGGGAATGTTTCCCTTAGCGATCGAAACCATGACCACCGAAGAAGAAACTGTGGACGGCAATGCTGCCAGAAAAAATACACCCAGCCAAAGCAGCTCGAAGCCATTATTGACAAACAACGGGCGAAATGCCAAGACAATGAGCGGAAAAAATAAAAAGGTTGTCAACTGGACGACAATGTGCATTTTCCAGTTAGAAAGTCCGGCTTTTAGTTTCTCAACACTCAGTCGCATGCCATAAAACAAGAAAATCAAGGAAACACCAACATTAGCAATCTCCTCCAGCGAAACAGGTTCTTTGACCATGCCTGGCTTTGGCAAAAAATAAGCCATCAGAATCATGGTGGCTATCATTAACAGGAAACCGTCGAAACCTGCTTTTTTTAATACTTCTAATAATTTCTTCAATGTGTTTTAAATATTATTCCTCCGTGGAGGCACGGACTCCATTATTAATATATTGAGACTAAATCCCAAGTTCTTTACGTATAATTTCTGCTCCAGCGCTTAAAGCACTTAACTTGCCTCTAGCTACGTTTCTAGATAGCGGGGCCATACCGCAATTTGTAGAAGGGTAAAGATTTTCGGCATCTACAAACTCAAGAGCTTTACGCAAGGTAGCGGCTACTTCTTCTGGTGTTTCGATAGTGTTGGTTGCCACATCAATGGCACCTACCATTACTTTTTTACCGCGAACAAGTTCCATTAAATTTAAAGGCACATTGGAGTTGTGACATTCTAAAGACACCACATCAATTTTAGATTTTTGAATTTTCGGAAAAATTTCTTCGTATTGTCGCCACTCTGAACCTAATGTCTTTTTCCAATCAGTATTTGCCTGTATTCCATAACCATAGCAAATATGAACCGCAGTTTGACAGTGTAAACCTTCAATGGCTCTTTCTAATGCTGCCATTCCCCAATCGTTTACCTCATCAAAGAATACATTAAATGCAGGTTCATCAAACTGGATAATATCTACCCCTGCGTCTTGAAGTTCTCTTGCTTCTTCATTGAGTGCTTTCGCAAATTCCCACGCCAATTTTTCTCGGCTTTTATAGTGATCGTCGTACAAGGTATCTACCATTGTCAGCGGGCCTGGCAATGCCCATTTTATAGGCTTATTAGTCTGTTTACGTAAAAATTTAGCATCTTCAACAAAAACTGCCTTTTGACGTGCAACCTCACCTACCACCACTGGAACACTCGCGTCATAACGGTTACGGATTTTTACCGTTTTACGATTTTCAAAATCTACACCGCTTAAATGCTCGATAAAAGTCGTTACAAAATGCTGGCGTGTCTGCTCGCCATCACAAATGATATCTAGATCTGCCAATTGTTGTTCCTGCAGAGAAATGCGCAACGCATCTTGTTTTCCTTCAAGTAGCTGATTGCCTTCTAATTTCCATGGTGACCAAAGTTTTTCAGGTGGTGCAAGCCAGGCAGGTTTAGGTAAACTTCCAACAATAGAGGTGGGTAATAATAATTTCTTCATAACAGTATAATTTTAGTGCGTTGTAATCAATTAAAGGGTAAAATTAGCAGACCATTGTTCCAAGAGACTTTTGTAAGGCTTAATGAAATGCTCTTCTGCATATTTACCTTGTTCAACAGCCAGTCGGCTGCGCTCTTCGCGGTCATAATCCACGCGAGTCAGTGAATAGTCTTCGTGTTTAAGACTAGGTTGATAGATTTTCCCAGCCACTGAATTTGCATTGTAAATTTCAGGGCGATAAATCTTCTGAAAAGTCTCCATTGTGCTGATTGAGCTAATTAGTCCAAGATCAGTATAATCAGCAAGCAGATCTCCTGAATGATAAAAAGCCATCGGTGCCACACTATTTGGAGGCATGAAAAAACGAACTTTTAAACCCATTTTAGAGAAATATTCATCAGTGAGAGAATACTCATTCTGCAGATACTCAAAACCCAGAACCGGATGCTGATACTCCGTGCGAGTATACGTTTTGTTACTCGATACACTTAGACAAATGATCGGTGACATCTTAAAGTGCTCTTTATAAGTGACTGAACTCACAAAACACTTATAAAGTTTTCCGTGCAAATCACCAAAATTTTCAGGAATAGAAAAATTAGCTTTATTTTTATTGTGCTCAATCAATAAAATACTGAAATCATAATCCCGAACATAAGAGGAATAATTATTTCCGGCAACTCCTTCGATTTGCTGGCCAGTCTTACGGTCAATAATATTTGTTTTTAAAACTTCAATCATAGGTAGATCGTTACTACCGTTCTTATCATCAATACTCATTGTTACTGTGAGGATTTCAAGTTCCACATGGTAACGATCCGCTTTTGGATTATCCAAATGAGCCAAAGAATTGAATCGATTGTTAATCATATTTAATGCATTGTGTAAGTTTTGCTGACGATTAGCTCCTCTGGCCAAGTTGGCAAAATTGGTTGTTAAACGCGTTTTACTTGAGGGGTGATAATTTTCATCTAAACAAGTGCTCTTTAGTGTGAATGCAAAATCATTCTTGATTGTATTCTGGGTGTTTTCAATATCCTCCTTTTCGCTTATTCTTAAATCTTCTTGTATGTTCGCTTTCATCTGATGACAAGGTTTAGTTTTTTTACCCTGCAAATTTTAAAACAAAAGATTTAATATCCTATGAAACTAAAAAATACAGTTAATTATTCTTTTTTAATACATATTTATAGATTATTAATCTTTTTACAAATAAAATATTGAAAGAAAACAGATAATTATTCTTTAGAGAACTAGGATATGATTGATTTGAAGTTTCCCATAGCAATTCAAGCCTCGAAAAACAAAACAAATAAATTTATATTTGCCAAAATTTAAGATAGACATAGTAATGAATTTGATAGAAAATTTAAAATGGCGCTACGCCACAAAAGCTTACAATAACATTAAAGTAACAGAAGAGAAGATTGATCAGATCTTAGAGGCTATAAATCTTTCAGCATCATCTTGTGGCCTGCAATCTTACCGTGTTTTTGTTGTAAGCAACCCAGAAATCCAAAAAAAATTAGGTGCTGATTCGTATAATGGACAGATTAGCTCTTGCTCTCATTTGTTGGTTTTTGCTGCATTCAATGACATGACTTCGACTTACATTGACAATTACATGGCAATGACAGAAAAGCAAAGAGGTCTTGATGCTGGTGCCTTATCAGGATTTAGAAATGGATTGCATTCCTATTTTAGCTCTATTAACGCAGAGCAAAAAGCCCTTTGGGCGGCCAAACAGGCTTATATTGCACTAGGAACTGCGCTTATTGCCGCGGCAGAATTGAAAGTGGATGCCACTCCTATCGAAGGATTTAATGCCGCCATTATCGATGAGGTTTTGGGTTTGAAAGAAAAAGGGTTGCATTCTACAGTTATACTCGCTTTAGGATATCGGGATTCGGAAAAAGACTATATGGCAGCTACAAAAAAAGTTCGTTTGCCTATAGATGAAATGATAACTAAAGTTTACTAGTATTAGTAGATTTGTTAATTATTATGGGAAAAGTATACGTTCAACCTTGTGTACTTGATATCTTTTCTGCCACAAAGTGCTCAGACAAATTATACATCTTACTTATTTAATAAATATACTGTCACGATATTTTATATAAAGTATGACTGTAATGCAAATTACAAAAGCGGCCCAAACTTTACTTCCCAATTCATGAACATATTTGAGATCATTTAATTGATCAGAATCAAATTTATATTTTTTAGGAAACAACCACACATATTCGAACATAAACCAAACCGGAGGGCCAATTGTCCAAGCACAGTATGCAATCACATCAAAAATTTTATAGTGAACTTCTTTACATCCTTCTATACAGTTTAATTCAGTATGGATATTCTTCAAATTAAAAGAATTTGTTATTTCCCATAATGTAAAAAATAACGCAACGATTGAAAGTGTAAAAATGATTCGACCTATTAGTGAAAACCAAAGTTTGGGATTCGATTCTGAAATATTTTGTTGATTTCCCATAAATTAATTATTAAGTTTTACTAGAATATTTTTATTTTACCCCCTATCAATACTTTATTACCTGATTCGTTACAGTTTCAAAATTATCATTTAGCAAATTCAAATTGGCAGGTTTATATTTACTGGTAGTTATTTTATCAATTACACTTTTATGGATAAAAGTGCCTTGTTCGAATTTTCGTAGCGGCCACAATCTAAAATCTAAAATCATATCATGATAACCGCTGCCTTTTTTATATCGGGCTCTTGGTATGAAATCAAATAGTTTAAAACCAATTGAAAGCGAGTTGTGTATTTCAAGTGTATAATCGGGCTTTTGATACTTAGAATTTATACCATATACATAGTAGTCAACTTTCTTTTTTAAAAGTTTTAATTCCTGATTAGAAGCTTCACCCAGCATCCATTCTAAAGCTAACTTAGACAAACCTTCAATGGGATAAGAACCTCCTACATCAGAATGTACGCCTGCAAAAAGAACTTGCTTACAGTTTGTATGCAATTCTGAAACTTCATAAAAATCATAATGCTTTCTTCTCTCATCTATAGAAATCGCGTGTCTTACTGTTTTCGCAATACCTAAACTTCTTGAATAGGGAAAGCTTTTGTAATAGTTTATCAATCCTCCAGCGGCAACAACAGTATCCCATATGCCTATGAAATGAATATCAATTTCTCTAGAGAATCTGGAACGAAAAGCGTTTGCTATCTGATGCATCTTATCTCCCTTTACATAAATTTCAAGAGCATATCTTAAATGTGCATAGTTCCCTTTTTGTAATAAGCCAAACATTTCGATTACTCCACTTAACATTCTGACTGTATAGGCGCCACGGCTAAAGCCAAAAAGAAAAATTTTGTCACCATCTTGATAGTTTTCCATTAAAAAAAGATAAGCATCCTTTACATTGTCCTCAAGACTCGATGCAGACACAAGATCTTTCATGATATTCCATTTTCTAACTAACCAATTTTTGGCGCCACTGGGAGTAATTGTTCCGACTCCAGGATGATAATAAGTTATCTGTTCGTCACTTTTTTCAAGACAACTGTACAAATGCAGCACATTTGTGTTTTCATTGATGGTCAGCTTATTATCTGTCCCATCACAACAGATTACTAAGTTTTTTGGCATAAAATTGCTTTTTTAAAATTATAAAAATGAACAGAACCAACTCTAAAGCACTATTGATTTTTCATCCGTCAGAATCAAACTTTCTTCACCATTATTTGGTCTGAACGTATCGAATTCTTCTAATCCTTGAAAATCAATTTCTGTTGCTTCACTGATACTTTTAATAGTGCATTGGTAATTTTTAAATTCTACTACCTGGTCTATATCAAGTGCTTCTAAATCCTCTCGCAAACTTTCATCAAAATGAATATTACTCACCAGCAATTTTTGAGATAATCTAAAGGCTGTGGCTTTTAAATTGTCTGCGTCATCAATCCACACAATTATTTTAAAAAAATCCATTGGTGTTCTCACGCCTCTGAAAATTTTGTCTGTTTTTTTATCGAAAATTGGTCCGTTAAAAACAGTCATTTTAGTTTCGTCGTTGTCAGTTTGTCTTTTAACCCCTTTTTCTAAAACTGCTTTTTCAAGTTTTCCCCAAACTCCACCTGCACGATTCAATCCTGGAACTTGTGGACATGCATTGGAATAAAAACAAGTATAAATACCATTACGCAACTCATTATCTTTTGAAGCAGGAATATTCCATTTAGCATCCTGATATCGACTCATATGGCCTTTGTCAAAATTAGATTTTGCATAAAACTTATCGTCAAGCTGGCAGGATTTATCTATCCTCGCATCACGAAGCCAGTCATCGCTGCGTTCTGTATCATCTATTCGAAGTGCGGGATCGCCCGATACATTCACAGCACTTATTAAAGGCATTTTTCTGACGCCATTAAAAATAACACTGTAATTAAAATACTTAAGTATTATTGATTTGTCCTTTAGCTTCGCTATTTCCTCTTCAATATCACTTCCTTTTTTGGGTATTGGCATTGGAACATTTATCCCAAGAAAATCCGCGCTATATCCAATACAAGCACTAAAATCCATCCCGTCTTCTTTACCCGTTTTAAAGACCTCATCAGAAATTTTATTATCGGGATTATTGCCTTTTGGTTCTGAAACTCCAACTGCAGCTATTTTTTTAGTTGACAAACTGATATCTATAGTTTTTTCACTGCTCAAAGCATCAACAGGGACACTTATTAAAATGTTCTTGCTATTATTTTCCATAACGTCTTGGTTTACTATTTTTTTTTGTTCAGTATCTACAACTGTATCATTAATCGAAAAATGCAAAATTTCTTTTTGGGGTAATTGCTCAATTGCTGTAATTATGGGGTCATTAGGATTTTTTTCTCTCACCTGCTTTAAAATTGCACTAATTCTGATTCCTTCATTTTTAAGCCAGACCACTTTGGTAATGTCAATTTTACCATCATATTCTGGGATTAAATTACCATCTTTATCAAGATAGTGTTTTCCGTCTTCGGTCATTTTTGCAATACTCTTATGATGAAGACCTACGACCTGCCACTGGTCATTAAACACCGGACTTCCGCTGCTTCCCTGAGCTGTATCTGTTTTGTAATAAATTTTGAAATCATCTATACCAACAAACAAATTTTCTCTGATAGACAACTGTTTATAATCTCCCAAAGGATGATGAATAATGTTAAGTTTTTCAACATTTACCTCTCCAATTTTACCTACTAGCCGATCTAGATATAAATAACCAATTTTATCTAAAGAATATTTATTGTCTACATCGGTAGGCGCTATTCCAACAAAGCAATAATCGAGTTCTTCATTGTTATAGAATTTTGTGGCATCCATTTTAAATATAACGGGATCAATAGGATGTCCTAAATTGTCATACTCATAAAAAAAATGAGCCTCGCTTTCGGTTGCCATTTCCTTAGTCTTAAAAACGTGCCAATTGGTAAGCATTAAGTTTTTAGAAACCATAAAACCAGTAGCAAAACCAGTTTTTTTACCATTTTCTTTAATCACTATTCTGGCGACTTTTCTTTTAGTAATTGCAATGAGTTCAATAAAATTACTGTACAAAGAATCATTATTTCCTATGGCTCTTTCGTAAGCGAAATCAACAGGTTCAGCCGTTTTGGAAGCAAGCATATCCTTCCTGTTCTCTTTCCTTTTTTGATTTTCTTCCTCCGAAATATGTGGTATTGATTCAGCTACAATGCGATTGCCATTAGACTTATAATTTTCGGGAGAAAGAATGTCTGAATCATCACTATCGCCAAGGGCAGCATCAATAGAAAAACTCTCGTTTGCTATCGTAGAAGCAATTAACGTGTCTTTAGCCTCTTGATTAGTTTCTTTCTGTAATTGTTCTTTAGATACTTTTAGCATAAGTTTGTTTTTTAAGTTTATCTAATTCTTTTTAGGTGATTTTACTTTGCTTTATCTATTAAATTTGCATTGTATTATTCAAAATTAATTCGGATTAAAACGTCTATTAAATATTGAATAATTGACTCCTAAAATTGAGAAAAGACTGTTCGTGACAGCAAAAGGCGTGTTAAAATCTTTGCCGATACTTAAGTTAACACTCATATCACTGGCAATTGTATAGGAACATTGAGCAGCTACCCGGTAGGTAAAATCTTTTTCTAAACGCGTAATCGGTTCATTTGCCAAATTAATGTCTGGAATCTCAGCACGATACCATCGCATCATTGCTTCAACAGAAATATTAAAATCTTTTTCTTGTCTAATATAACTTAGTCCACAATCTGTATTTACTGAAGTGCTGTCTGATGTATTTGTCATTAATCTTGTTGTTATTGTCCAGGCATCTTTTTCAGTCACATAATAGTTGGCATTGATCCAAAAGCCTATTTTTTGAAGCGGATTATTTGAGTTGTTTGAGGTAATAAATTTGAACGCACCCGCAGTTTCAAGACTAAATCCTGTACGCTTATTTTCCATTTCTCTAATTTTATCTGTTAGCGTACTGCTTTCATCACCGTATTTCTTTTTTAACGCGTCCAAAACTTTCGGAACCTTATTTCCAATTAAAGGATATTGGATTAAGTCATTGAAAGCATTAATTACTTCTGTAATTTTAGATTCTGGAACCTTTAGATTTGCGAGGTTAGTTTTGAGCTTGGATATAGCTTCATCTGCACTTGAAGGTGCAAGCGTTTCTGTAAATGTAATTACACCTACTATTGATTCTAAATCTTTCATATCTTTTTCTAAGGTTGCCATCTCCTTATTTAATACTCCCTTGAAAATTTCAAATCTATATCCTACACCTAAATTGTCTTTATTTGTAATCGTATCGCGAACTGTAGCGGCTGACAAAGTAAAGGTTTGCAATACGGTTTGTAAAGTTCCAGGATTCAGATATTCCGCTCTCGTTAAATTCGGTCTGTTTTTTAACCAATAAGGAGTTACCTCTAATCCTATATTCATTACTAATTTTCCGTTTTCATCAAATGAACTCAATAAATCACCAGAAAGTTTTTTTGCTGAAGTAGGTCGCATTACAGAAGTGGGTTCGAAACCTAAAATACTGAAAGCAGGAGTATTGGGTATACGCAAATCCTGACCAAAAACGATCGAGCCCCATAATACCAAAACAACACTTATTATGTTTTTGTAATTTTTAGTCATCGGTTTATTTTTATATTAATGTAATAACATGCGATGTCTTTATCAGCTGGCAATTCTTCTGCGTAGTTGTAAAAGGTATTCACTCCACCTTCTGATATAATTACAATCACTCCTGTCCAATTGGTTTGAATTAGTTTATCCTGAATAGTTACCAGCACTTGAATTGATTTTCCTTCGAGCTGATTTGCAGTACCAATTAGAACCGTGTCATTCGCCCCAACAAACTCTAAATCTTTAAGGATAAAATAGCTTCCTCCCTGACCATTCCCTGAAATAACAGAAACAGAAATTTTATTTTTTGCTGACTTTAATTGATATTCTTCCTCTTTTCTATAATTATATATTGCCATTTTTTAAGTTTTTACAATTTTTAAAAATCCTCTTTTGGGTTAACCTTTTAATTGATTTATATTTTCTGATTGTTCATATATCGTATAATCTGAGTATCAGTAAGCCAGCCCGTTAGTTCGTTATTAGCATCAATAACAAACAAATCCTTATAGTTTTTTTCATTCATTATTTTTCTCGCGTCCTCTACTTTTTTGTCTTGATTTATATTCTCAAATTCAATTACTGAATGGTTAGCCTTAATAAATTCGTCTAATGTAGTTGCAGGGGGCGTCTTAAGCATTTCATCACTCAAGGTGCTTTTGTGAATTATACATTTCACTTTTCCTTTTTCTAAAATTGGCAGTCTGCTTTTTTTAATACTATCCAAAAAATCACGTAATCCTTTTAGATCAAATTTCGTTATAAGAGAATCATCAGTATCTAATGAAACCATGGTAAATTTGTCTATCATTATTTGTTTCACGAGAATATCATCTAAAATATCGGGAGTAAGTCTATCTATAACCTGATTGTAACTTTTAGTCGCCGCTTCAAAATTAGCTTTGCCAAAATAAAACGCCAGAATTGTTCCTACCCATGTACTGATAACAGGTAATATAATAGCGAAGAGTTTTTCAGGATCACTACGATGACACATATAATAAATGGCCATTAAGATTATAACTAAAAAAGATACCGAAAGTATCATTATAGCGATTTGGGAATTTGTTTTATTTTCTTCCATTCTTTTTTGTTTTGGTTTAATTTACTTAATAAGATTTCTGTTTATGAGGATTATTTCTTTATAATTAAAATTATTCAGAGGCTTTTCAAAAGTATAACCAGCTATAAAATTTTAACTTTTACTATTTTGTCATTGTGTTGATATAGTTTTTGTACTGCAGTACCAAACTTCAATTGTATTATGTATAGTTGTATTATTAATTTTTTTCAGGGTAAATATTAATCCCGTCATATCTTTAATTCTTTTAGCCAGGAGATTCGCTACTTCAATATTAGTAGTCGCATAATATCGTATTTCATTTTCATCTTCTTTACTGCCAACAAAATCTAAAGGAGGCACTATATAATAAGGTTTTAATTGACTGGCTAAAAATTGGGTACGATCCTTTCCTACCACTCCTGTGTATTGTATATACACTTTTAATGAATTTCCTGCGACCTTATTTGTAGCTTCGATTATTTCTGGTGATCTGTTTAAAAGCACTGTTTTACCTGTATTATTAGTTTGCGCAGACTCAGTATTTGATTTTGATGTGACCGGAACTTTATCAATAGCTTCAACCAACTCATTATTTTTTTCGATTTTTGCAAAAGCTTTTTGAATATCTGAATTCATATTTGTTAGTATCATTATAGGTCGTTGATTTTTTCCAATACCCAAATAAATACTATCATTTTTATAATATCCTGAATTAGCATTGAACATCCCGATCAGAAATTCTTTTGATCTCTTGTATTTTTTAGTGGTATCTGGGCCATTCATATCTGCCCAAACCATTTTTACCATATCTACCTCGCTTTTGTAACGATCTAATGCTTTCGATTTCTCGGTACCTCTCCAGTTTATACAAAAAAATATTATAGTAACTAGCAATGTTAAGAATGGAAGAAAAACAGGAATGATTCTCCGTTTCATAAATATTTCTATTGGAGACTGCCCAGCATCTGTAAGGTTTTTAATTTCAAGAATTACCTTTTCTCTGTCTAAGGCGGCTTTATCAAGAGATTCTAAATCGATAACGCGATTTTTTTTGTTGCTCATAATAACTTTTAGATTTGTTTGAAAAATTTAAATCTTGATTGTTAGCATGTATGAAAAACGTACATCTGCGTTTCAATATCTGTATTTGTGGCGAATACAATTGATAAGATTATATATGTATAATAAATGTTCTTGTAAAACTTCATCATCATACACATATTACTGTCTTTTATTAAGATAGACATGTCAAATATAACAATATTAAACACGTAAAAATCAAGTACTTATACCTGATTTAAAAATAAAAATTTGCTTGGATCAAAATAAAAGATATACAAGCCTATAAGCAGCTATATTAGAGATAAAAGTTAATTATCACGAGTTAGCAGTAAAAAAACTTTGCGCAATAATTATCAGCTTGATTAAAATAATTTTACCTCCTATCTAAGAGTTAAAAAAACTTCACGAAGAAAAAATTGCGTTGTACGAGCATATGTTGAAGGAAAAAGATGAGATGATGGTTAGGCTTGAGAAATTGATTGGGAAATGATTTTTTATAAGATATATTAAAACAAAAAAGAGACTTTTGAAGTCTCTTTTTTGTGTAAAACTATTTATTTTCATAATTCAATTTATTTCTGACAAATTTCTCAATAGATTTTTTATATTTTTTTATAATTCAGTTCTTTCTAATCCAATTCCTACTGCTGAAGGATATGATACATCAATATATCTTAAATTAACCGGCATATGAGTATCAATAATTTTCCGTACTAAAATTACTTCTCTATTCTTCCAATTTGACATCAGATGTGGATATGCAGGATCATCAGCTATTAATAAAACATTTATTATATTTTTATTTAAAATATATTCATCAATTTCAAAACAAATTAAATTCTCAGTTCTGATATAGTAAATATTAATAATAAAATCATCTATATAAATTAAATCTGAATCAAATGTAAAATTATACATTGAATGATAGGTAGAAATATAAATTCTAAATTCTATATATATTTTACCTTTAATTATCTTCAAATTAGGAAAACGAGAAACATTTCCCAATAAGAACTTTAAAATAAGAGAAATTTTTGCTTTATCAAATAACTCTTTTTTTGGCCAAATATCAGTATATAGGTCTCTAGCTTCACTAATCTGAGAATTAAGGAAGATTCCATCTGCAATTATTGAAATTTGAGGATTTTGTTTATCAATGTTTTGAAGAAACTTTAGATAGTTATTCCTATAAGAAATATTTGCCATTTTTTCAGCTTCACTTTTTGTCCAAGCCGAAATATCTGGTATATCTTTAAAGTCATCTAATCCTTCTATCCAAATATTCTCTCCTGTAATGAATCTTATAAACTCAGAAATCACTTTACAGCATAAATCTGGATATTTGCAAATTTGCTCTTCTGCAAATCTAATAATGTGCCAACCTTTTGACAAAAAAAAATTATTTCTCCGCTCATCATTAAAATGAATAGGCTCTTTAGTTCCCATCGCATATGGCTCATCTATTTCAATATCGATGCACAAATCAAATTTTGGGTAGTAAAGAATAAAATCAGGTTGATATGGATATTTCCATCCATTATCAATAACCATATTTGTTTTAATATGTCCTTTGAAATATTTATTAATTTTATAATCAAAGTAACTCTCTGTAATACCTGATTTATAGCTATCGAAATCAATTAGAGCTTGATTATCTAGTTTAGTTTTAGAATAAAATATTTTGGGATATTGTTCCATATAATTTTTTATATAAAAATTGAAAATCTTTAATTAGCACGATAGCGCGGATTTGCAATCCGCACCCGCTCGCGCGAGCGTCTCGCTCGTGAACCCAAAGCTAAGCACGAGCGAGACGCTCGCACCAGCAGAGGAACGGGGACTGATAGCTAGAGTTTCGCTTTGTGCTTAACAATGAAATCTAGCTATTAAATATTTTCAATTACCATGAATCATCGCAAGGGCATTCTTCGATAAATCCTTCTTTATAAAAATTTAATAGTTTAAAAGTAGCTTTAAAAGTTTCATCGTATTTAAAGTTTAGTAGCTTTTTTAAAATTTCAACGTGATTTCGTCCAGTTTTATCTGATTTTGTATGAATGATTTCATTTCTCAAATCTCTTAGATTATGAATATGAGCATTTGTAGGATTTGGCTTTGCGAAAAAATTTACTCCTAAAGCTTGGGGTAACACCTTCGTTAATTTATCATTAAATGAAATTGAATACTGAATTTGATTCTTGTTGTAAATTTCAGTTTTTTTGTCACTCGTAATTTTATATTCGAATTCTTCGGGTATTATGTCATTAATAAAACATTCTATCGATGTGAAGAGACTAATTATACAAGAACTTGCTGTTCCATGATAATCGTAGGCAAAACTAAAATTTATTTCACTTGCGTTTGAAATATCAGCTAAATTTTTAACTAAATTTTTTCGTTGTTCTTTTCTTTGAATATTAAGATTATAAGCAAAATTATAATTAACTAGTGAAAAGTCAGGAACAGGAATCATACATTGTCTTCCATTATCATTATATATGAAACTGAAAATTTTTTCATCTAATTCAGTTGTTATAATGACAAAATTATCCTTAGAATTTTCCTTAAGGAATTTTTGGTCGATTTCTTTTATTTTAATTTGCTTTCCCACTTCTCCTAGCCTACTGTCATTTTGCAATCGATTATGAAATAGAAAGTTTCTTTTAATATGTTTCATCTTAAACAATTAATTTAATAAGGATTATAGCTAATATTAAAAAAAAATAAACTTCATATGTACACACTTCTTTGTTTGCATTGAGAGTTTCTATCTCTTTTCAATCTTAATTTCAATTTTTTAAAAGTCATTTTCTTCAGCTTAGAGCTAACATCCGCTCCCCGATAGCGCGGATTTGCATGCTACTTTCGAATTCTTATTCCTTGTTCTTGTAATTTTAATAATGCGAGAGTTTTCGACATATCTTTTCCTTTAGAAGAACAAAAGTCTATCAAATCATATTGTATTACACATATAATACTTTCTGCTTTGTCTGAAATATCTTTAATTTTATGTAACAATTCCTCTTTTATGTTTCCAGCATTTAAATCTTCTTCGTTTCCACAGATAACTTTGTGAACCAACCAATTCCTTTGCTGTAAAAAAGCATTTAATTCATCTTGCAATGACAAATTATATAGTTTCTCTTTAATTGCAATTTTAATAGCGTGGCCTAAAGTATAACTCTGGTTTTGTTTTAAAAATTCATCCGCTTGTTCTTTTGTTTCTGTAGGATTCATTTTAAGAGTAATTGAATGACTCAACGCTTGTTCAACCATTTGGGTTTTAAATAGAGCTTCTCCGAGGAAACAATACAAATTAATTTCATCATTGTTGGCTGGTATTTTAATAATATCTTCTTTCATATGCTTTTCACTTTAATAAATTATCATTACTAGCTTTTTTAATTATTCATTAGTCAAAGATATTCTTTTAGTATGCAGTGTTTTTGCGCAGTAAAAAAATTATTCCATTTTTCTTAAATTTTATTTTCCCCCTCGCTGACGCGAGGAGAGGATTACTTTAATACCAAAACCCCCGATAGCACGGATTTGCAATCCGTGCACGCAACAGTAAGACACAAAACAAATCATCAAAACAAAAGTTGCACAAATTAATGTGTTTATTTATGTTTACAAAGAGAACTAACCAATCTTTGTGGGCACGGATTGCAAATCCGCGCTATCGTTGCGGAGATAAATCTGCTCCACGCTGGCGCGAGCGTGTTTTTTTATTATCAAAGTCTCATTCTATACTATCAATTACGATTAGCACTACTCGCCTGCCTAATCGCTTTTGGATCAGTTAAATTAAAACGATAAACAAAACTAAGACGATAGCGAGCGGCGTTTGGGATACTGTTTTCGGTAATATAATAATCTGTTCCGGTTGTCGTACTTTTATTTTGGCGTAAGTCAAAAGCATTTGACACATCAAATACAATGGTAGCTTTATCTTTCAATAAAATTTTACTTAAACCAAAATCAAGCGATTGCAATGCCTCGTTTTTTGTTTGTGCATTTTGTTGTGCGCCTCGAAAGTTATAACGCCCTTGAAAACTAAATTTTGATGGCAATTTAACCTGAGTACTTAAGCGTCCGGTAAACGTTTTTCCTTCATAGTCGAGGTTTTCTTCCTGATAACTTCCTTTTTGGGCGAAATGATAAAAATTCATTTCTAAATTGACCTGAAGCCATTTTAAGGGATTATATAATGTCGAAAGTTCTATGCCACTTCGTATTTCATGCTGAATATTAATAGGCGTTGTATAAAAAATATCATTTTCGCGATAAGTAAAATCCTGAATGTAGCCACTTTCCCATTGATAATAAACGGAAGGATTCAGCGTAAATTTTTTCCATGTTTTAAGAAAAGCCAATTCAAACACATCAGAATAAGAAGGATTTAGATCTGGATTACCAATATATTGCGCATTCAAATCGGTTAGTTCGTTAAAAGGATATAAAGCATATAAGGGCGGACGGTTAATTCGTTTGCTGTAATTTAACTGCAAAGTAGAGGCTTCGAACTTATAACTTAAATTAACGGTCGGAAATAATCTGTTGTATTTTTTATCATCGTTATAGGTGTTTTTAATATCTGTAATAGAAATTTTAGTGAATTCCGTACGCAGACCAAGCATATAATTAAATCGCTTCAATTTATTGCTGTATTGCCCATATGCACTTGAAATGGTTTCGGTATAATTTAAATCATTGTCAATATCTTGATAAATCGTCCAAATATCTCCCTGTTGCTGCTCAGCCAAAAACTGACTTGAAACTTTACGGATTTCTGTTTTAACACCAATTTCAAATACAGAAACAGAATCTATTGGCTGAACAAAATCACTTTGCATAAGTAAATCTTTGCTACTTCCTATTGAATTGGTTCTAATGCCAGGATAAGCAAGTGTTTCTGGATATAGTTGTTGTGTCAAAAGATTCCACTTTTTGTCGCTGTTCCACCAATCATACTGAACATCTATAGTCCATTTTTTTGATGGCTTTTTAAAAGTCTGCGTATAATTAAACTCGAATTGATTGTAATCTCTTTTTTCCAATGATTTTCCTTCTCTTGTTAAAAGACTATCGCGTGTGTGATTTGCATTGCTGTAATCATATAATAAACGAGTTTTATCATCATCCTGCGTGGCATTTTTCAAGAAAGCGGCAGTAATGGTACGATGTTCATCAATATAATAATCAGCACCCAAATACATCAATTTTCCATCATCATGGCGATCTTCGTTCTGTACGTGGTTAAGATAATTTGGAACACCATTATTCATAGTGGACTGATTCGTAGTATATAATCCAACGTAATCCGAGGAACGAATACCAAAATTGGAAAAAATATTGATTTTATCT
Organism: Flavobacterium sp. ASV13; assembly: GCF_000745775.1. GTDB lineage: Bacteria > Bacteroidota > Bacteroidia > Flavobacteriales > Flavobacteriaceae > Flavobacterium. The sequence continues at coordinate 451,951 of NZ_JQJY01000001.1, forward strand.
GATTTAAAATTGATGCTTGGATTAAGGCGACTGTCATTTGGTGATCCGGCAACTAATCGAACCTGACCGCTGAAACCGCTTTTTTTGTTTTTCTTTAATATAATATTGATAATTCCTGCCGAGCCCGAAGCATCATATCGGGACGAAGGATTTGTTATTACCTCAACGCGTTCAATCTGATCAGCAGCAATTTGATCGAGTGAATTGCTTTGCGTTAAACCAGATTGACGTCCATTAATTAATATCAATACGCTACTGTTTCCACGAAGACTTATTCCGCCCGTTGGACTAACGGTTACCGATGGAACTCCGTTTAAAACATCGTGAGCAGAACCATTCTGCGAAAGCACATCTTTCCCTACTTCAAAAACTTTTTTATCCAGTTTTAAACTAACACTTGATTTTTGCCCCGTCACTTCTACCTCATTTAATTCTACCGCATCGGCATTTAAAACAATCGTTTCGAGTTCTATTTTTGGTTTTCCCGAAATGATTTCGAATGTTTGAGTATAATTTTGATATCCAATATAACTAAAAAAAATTGTCATTTTTCCGCTTGGCAGTCCTTCGAAATTAAAGATTCCATGATCGTCTGTTACGCCAACAGCTACTTTTTTTGAGGTATTATCTTGAATTGATATTGTCACATACGGAATTGATTCTTTTGTTGTATTATCCTGAACTTTACCCGAAACTGCTGCTTTCTGCGCAAAACTAAACATCGGAATAAATAAAATTAAAATACTGGTTATTAAGGCTTTCATGTTTGTTGATTTTATGATACAAGATTACTTTATAAAATAAAATCTTACCTTTTAAAACATGCGAACGGCTCTAGGAGCTTTCGAAATGCATTTCTGTATTCGATATTTATTTTATCTTTATCTTATGTATCGATCGCCCTTTTTTATCGTTTTAGTACTACTATTGTTTTCATCATGTAAACAATACACCGAGTTTGTGAAATCGGATGTTACATATTATGTTGACGACGATAAACCACAGAATTTTCTAAGTCAGTCGGCAGATTCTATATTTAAAGTTGTTATCGATGTTGAACTGCTTAAACGCGAAAATACCTCAAGTCCGCTGGGCATACAAGTAACTGGTTTTGGTGCTTTTGATGTTTATTGGGATGGTGTTTTTGTGGGAAGCAACGGGAAAATGACGAAATCCGGCCAAGCCGAAATTCCGGGAACTGAATTGACGTATTATCAAATTCCCGAAAAATTAGCCAATTTAGGCAAGCATACTGTAACGGTAATTGGAACTCAGGTTTATTTACGAGAATCTCAGCGAGGCATGAAGGTCAAACTGGAAAGCTTTTTAAGACTTCATCGTGCACCGCTTGTTGTCATGTCTTTTATGAATCTCATGGCAGGAGCTTTTCTAATTGCCTCTATTTATTATTTTTTTCTCTACATAAACAGTACGCGTAAAGAAGCAACCGTTTTGCTTTTTGGGATAATTTGCCTTCTCTTTTTCTGCCTTCTTATTGTAGAATACGTGAAATTTTATGTCGATATTCCTTATACCCATTTTTATACCCGATTACAGATTGTTGGCTTACTAACATTTATAATTTCAATACTCGTCCCTTGGTATTTTATGCTGCAATTTGGCTTTAAATTAAAACGATTGTTTTTATTTCTTTTGATTATAAGTCTTATAACAATCTATATCGTTTACTACGGCGAATATGATAGGACAGCCATCTATTTTAGTTATGCAATGTGCATAGTCTCTTTTATTGTTGCCATTGATGCCGCATTCCGAAAAATTAAAGGCGGCTTAATCGTTGTGATTGGTTTATTGGCAAGCGTGATTGTCAACAAATATATTTTTTATGATTTTGGATTGTTCATCGCATTTACAATTATTGTTCTGTCTATGCTTTATCTGCATACTATTCGGGCAAAAGCTCTTGAAGAAGCGCATAATGCATCGTTATTACTTTCATCGAGATTACAGTTAGAATTGGTTAAAAAAAATATTCAGCCACACTTTCTTCGTAATACACTAACTTCATTAATAGATTGGATCGAAGAATCTCCGCAACAAGGCGTTATCTTTATTCGTGCGCTGGCAGATGAATTTGATATAATGAATTCTATTGCTGAAGACACCTTAATTCCTATTCAGCAGGAAATAGAATTATGCCGAAAACATTTAGAAGTAATGTCTTTTCGAAAAGAAGTATGTTATAACTGGGAAGAAAGAAATATTGATACAAATGAAGAAATTCCGCCTGCTGTTATTCATACCATTATAGAAAACGGAATCACGCATAGTTTGCCTCCAAAACAAGGTTGTATTACTTTCCGTTTAAGTTTTACCAAAGAAAAACAATACAAGCAATATACATTGTTAACCCTAGCAAAAAACCGAAATAGAAAAAAAGAAAACAGCAAGGGAACAGGTTTTAAATACATCAAAGCCCGATTAAATGAAAATTATGGCAGCAATTGGGAATTTGATTCATTTGCTGTAGAAGAAGGATGGTGTACAACAATTAAAATTTTTGATAAAAAATGAAAATTCTAATTATTGAAGATGAGGCTCGAATTGCCAAACGAATCGAAAGAATGACGCGCGATTTTTTTGATAAAGAGGTGCAGATTTTACTCAGTGATTCTGTTGAAAATGGATTAAATACAATTGAAAAACAATCCATTGATTTACTTCTTCTCGATTTGAATTTGAATGGCGAAGACGGATTTGAAGTACTGCAGACCGTTGTCGCAAAATCGTTTCAAACCATTATTATTTCTGCTTATACCGATAAAGCGATTATGGCATTTCATTATGGCGTTTTAGATTTTGTTCCTAAACCATTTGACGAACAGAGGCTTTCACAAGCTTTTACACGTTTTACAACACCCGAAAAAACAAATGGTCAGAATATTCAGTTTTTAGCCGTAAAAAAAGGAAAAACAATCAAACTCATCACGATTAAAGATATAAGATACATAAAAGGCGCTGGAATTTATACCGAATTACATTTAGTAAATGGCCACGTAGAACTACATGATAAGTCTATGGAATCATTAGAAAAACTACTTCCTGCAACATTCGAACGAATTCATAAATCCTATATTCTTTGCTGGCAGGAGGCAGATAAACTTATTGTAGAAACTGGCGGAAAATATAATATGTTACTTAAAAATGGAGAACTATTGCCTGTTGGTCGTTCAAGATATAAAGAAATCAAACATAAACTGATTTAGTTTTTGACGATGTGTATACATGCAAACCGGTTCTAATAAAAATTTAAAATAAGTATCTTATTTTAGTAACATCCTTTCCGTAATTGTTTTATTTGAAGAAGCATCAATTCCGGTAACTTCGGCATATTTTACATTTGGAAACCAAAAAGAACCTCCTTCAATGCGCACAAATATTTTTTCTACCTGTATTCTTTTTTGATTCACACTTACAAAAACATGATATTTTTGATCTGAATCCATCTTTTTCAAGGTTAAGGGTAACTTTTTATAAGATACAAATTGAAGCTCAAACTCCTCATTATTTATGGTTTTACTTTCTATTCCGTATGCAAATTTGCGTTGCATGTAATTAAAGTCTTTCTTCTCTCCTTTCTCAGCATATCGAATCCAATACGCTTTTATAGGATCACTTTTGTTTATTTTTCCATTTTCCTGGTAGTTTATGGCATAAATAGCAGTATTTATATTCGGATCCCGCTGAATATAAAATAGCATATTGTCTATATTTTTAGGCGTAGGGAAATTTAATGGCGACGGATTTTTAGATTGTGCCAATAGCTTTCCAGAAATCATATTTACTAAAATCGTTATAACGATTAGTGATTTTGTAAAATTTTTAAATGATAATTTATTCATAACGAAATGTTTCTAATTTGATTCGATTACCTTCTGTTTTTCGTTTATCTTAAAAACCCAATATTTAATCAGTGGATAATTAAATCCATAAGAAACAAAACTGTCCGTGATTAATCTTCCGATTCTGTAATCGATTTGAAATGATTTTTGTAAAATAAGCGTACCGAATGATTTTAAAGAAATACTTCCTAATACAACCAACGCAAATTTAAAAAGCTGACTATTAATGTGATTGCTATAACCAGATTGATTTTTAAATACCCAAAATCTATTAATGCTGAAATTGATAATGGCACCAACGGTTCCGGAGATTAGAATAGAAAAAGTAAAATACAATTGAAAGACTTCTGTCAACAAAACCATTAAGCCATAATCGGTAATGCCACCTACAAATGCCGCAACTTGTGCTTGCAGAAAAGTGAAAATGGATTTTTTCCTGAACATATCAGTCTTGGTTTTTATCTTTTAAATCGCCCAACTTTAGAAGTTTTAGGCTATCAATAGTATTGATAATTAACAATATAACCGTAATTAAGCCAGCCAAATAGGTAATTGATCCGGGAAATGCAACTTCGATAATTAAAATTAAAGCAATAATAAATCGGAGTTCTGTTGGACCAACAAAGCCTGAATCTATACTGTATTCATTTGTAATTTTGTAGCGTAACTGGCTGATAATAATAGACCAGCCATACAACGCGACAAAAGCAAAAGCTACTATTTGTGTGCCATTTTCAGCATAAATGTAATAGCCAAAACCTATAAGTACAATACCAATCCAATCGGCGATAATATCGAGTGCAAAACCATACCAGCGTCGCGGAATATTTCTGTAATAAGCCAATCTCCCATCTAAAGAATCGCCTAACCAATTTATACCCAAACCTATAATACCCAAAAGCAAATACCAATTTGTGAAATAAGTTCCTAAAACAAAAGCTAAAAAAACCAATCCCGAACCAAGTGTACCAATTAAAGTGAGCAAGTTTGGCGAAATGAATTTTGGCACTTTTGGAAGCAAAAATACAATTGTTGACTGTTCTGCTCTTTTTAAAATATTAGTGCGCTTACGGTCTGAAAATGTTCTTTGTGCAATGGCATTACGATCTTCAATCTTTGTTTCTTTTCCCATTACTAGCTCAATATTTGTAAACCTGATGCTATAACCAATTCTACTTTTGCAATTTTTAATTTTACTTTTCTTTGAGTATTTTTAAAAAAATCTGTGGTACGTTTTAGCTTACCTGATCTAACCAGATAACTAAATGCGATAATAATCAGCATAATTATTTAACAATACCCGCAAAACGTTGATAGAAAACCGTTGGGCTGTTCTCATTTTTAGGAGCGTATTTTCCAGCTATAATCGGAATATAAATAACTCTTCTTCTGCTTTCTTCGCCACGGATAGATGATTCTGCAACTCTGTGCCACAAACGACCATCGTGAATGGTTAAATCTCCAGCTTCCGGAGTGATAGAAACCTCTTGTGGATCAGGTTTATTATCTAAAAAGTATTTTTTACGGAAAAGCATTTGATACACACTTTGCTTGTGCGTACCCGGAATGATTTTAAGACCGCCGTTTTCGGGTTTTAAAGTACTTAAGTGAATACCCACATTTAACATCGGGTTTAATTTTCCACCATAAAAGATATCTCTCAAACCATCTGTATGCCAGCCCATTTTAGTAAACTTACTTTCTGGTCCATTGATGTAATGATTAAAAACCATTCCGTCTTTTTCTTCAGTGCCTAATCTTGCGCCCTCACCTGCCAATGGTAATAAACCATTAAATCTTGGATCTAGTAAAAGACCGCTCAAGGTTTGATGATGTTGATTGATAAAAGCAAAACGCTGTACAATTGGAGAGCCATCTAAATCTTTTCCATATTTAATTGGAACACCATTTATTTTTTGAAGGTCATTGTCAATCCATTTTTGCTCTACTTGTTTTGAGGCATCAATAATGGATGAAACCGTTTCCGGGTTTATGAATTTTTTGAAATGAATGAAGCCATGTTCGTTAAAAAAGGCAATTTGCTCATTAGTTAATTGCTCAGTAAGGGTAAATGTTTTATAAGAAGATACCATGATAATATGTATTTAATAAATGAAATAATAAGTTTTAAATTTTATCTAAAAGTCTAGCAACAGCAACAACAACACATTCGCATGTTTGCCTGCATTTGACCTTTAGGAAAATTAAACTTATTTCTTTTTTTATTTGACATACTCTATAGGATTAGTAGAATTTAATGCAAACATAACATATATTTTCTCTTTTGCAAAAATTATTTTTTATTTTTTTTCGAAAAAAATTAAATTTTATAAATCCCAGCTGCCGTTTTTTCGATGAATGCCTTTGGTAGTATACGATTGGCATAAACTGAAATGATATTTGTAAACCCCGGAATAACTTCTGATTTTTTGCTGAACATGGCCTTTACTGCCATTTTTGCAACTTCATCTGGCTGCATATTGAATTTTTCAGCCATTTTGTTTAAAGCACTTAAACCAGCTCTTGCAGCAAAACCAGTATCAACCGGACCTGGACTAAAACACGTTACTGAAATTGAAGTTTGGGAAAGTTCGAAACGCAAAGCTCGGGTAAACGATAAAACAAAAGCCTTTGTCGCCGAATAAACAGCCAGCGTAGGCACAGCCTGGTAGGCAGCAGTACTCGATATATTTAAAATATAAGCTTGTTTTTCTTGCGAAAGTATGGGAACTAATAAATGCGAAAGTTCTACAACTACATTCATGTTAAGTTGCATCATACCAAGCTGATCGGTTAGAGAAGACTGACTAAAATCGCCCCAAACTCCATAACCTGCATTGTTAACTAAAACACCAACTGGATAGTTATTCGTTTTTATCCAATCAGTCACTTTTAGCGATGCATCATTTATAGAAAGATCAATAGATAGAAAAGCAGAATTGACGCCGTATTTAACTTGAAGATCATCAGATAATACTTTTAATTCGGCTTCGCTTCTTGCCACAAGCAATAGTGGATAACCCTTTTTCGCCAATTCATAAGCAATAGATTTTCCAATGCCTTTGCTGGCGCCAGTTATTAAAGCATATGGTTTCGTTTTTTCGCTCATTTTATTTATTTAATAAATCAAATATAAAGATTTATTGTAAAATGTTGGGGATGTAATGTGGACAATGCTTACCCTCTTTCCTTCCCTATCTTATGGGCATTTATGTCATTAGGGATATTTTATTCCATTACAAAATCAATCAAAAGAATGTTTGTATGTCAGGAGCAGAAAGATGAAATTGAATACAACCTGCTTAAACAAATTTCATAACTCTAAAAAATTCAGTTGGAACTTTTCAAAATTTTGATGAAGAACTAGCGATAAATTTTATTCCTAATAAGTTTGATAACGCTGCAATTGGTTATCAAAATAATGATTATTATTTATGTTCGTATTTTGTTTCAATTTCTCCTTTAAAAAAGTCGTCATATTTTCTGTTTCCTAAATTGAATATAACTAAGTTTTTACTTGCCCGTGTAAGTCCTGTATAGATTAGTTCCACATTCGAAAATTCTTTTTCATCTTCTTCTTTTTCAATGAATAAAAATAATGTGTCAATTTCCCAACCTTTAAAGCTGTGAATAGTTGAAAGTTTGACTGTTCCAGTTTTCATATAAAAGTGGTTCTTTCTAAATTTTCTAATTTTTTCAATTTTTGTGTTATCATCTTTGAATTCCAAATATTCTTCTTGACTTTCAAATACTATTGAAGTATTTTCGTGTTTCTTTGTTCGTATTAAATAATCAATTGCTCTTAAAATCTCTACTTTTGAGCATAAAATTCCAACATCCGAAGAATGAATTTGATTCCGCTCTAAAACGTTGTAAACTTTTTCAAATAAAAGGTCAAATGTAAAAGAATGAAAATAATGGTATTCAATTATTCGTTTTTCAAAATCAAATTGAGACATTACTTTTAATTCGTCTGCACCATATTTAAGCCCAAATATCTTCTTTTGGAATTTTATCGCAATGTTTCCAATATTACTTGCAAAACGATATGATATGTTTAAAGATTTGTTCCAAACACCAGCAACTGTTCTCACTATTGGTTCATTATTTTCATCAAGTTCTCGTTCGTATATGTTTTGTTTCTCATCTCCAAAAACTACAAATTCCGTTTCAGAATGAGTGAAATATGTTGTAATAATATCTATCCAAGATTGCATATAATCTTGAATTTCATCAATTAAAACTACGTCATATTTTTTTATATTGTCTTTAACAATTTCAAAGAAAGAAGTATCTTGCCAATCACTCAAACTTTGAATATCTAAATTATAATTATTTGCTTGTGTCTTGAAAAATTGATGATAATTTGTAATGTAAAAACTATTCCAATCGAACTCTTCTCTAACATCACTAATTCTGTCGTGAATATAGTTTTTCAGAGAAAGATTATATGTTAAAATCAAAATTTGACCATTAGTTCTTTTGTACGCATTTACTGCTCTTTTTGCTAGTACTAAAGTTTTTCCACTTCCTGCAACTCCTTTTATTTTTCTTCGTGGCCGAATTTCACTACGGATTAATTCTTGTTGCTCTTTAGAATAAATTATATTTACACCTTCTTCTATTTGATGAATAGGAGGTTTTAAATAACGTTGAAAACTGGTATAAAGTGCTTCGTCAAAATAGTAAGATGATTTGTTTAACCAAAATCTTGTCAAAAGGGAATTTAGTTTGTCTTTTGTTAGTGAATCGTAACCTAATATTCCAAAATAGCCTACAAACTTTTGATATGAACTATATTGTTCTTTTTTAAAACTGTCAAGTAAAAAACTTGTTATGTTTTGTTCTGTAGCTTTATGAAAATAAACCGCACAATTTACTGTTGCCCAATGGTTTTTACTTTTAATACTTTTCCTAAAAAGGTCTTCTAAATGTAAATGAAATAAATTTGATTTATAATTTTCTACTTGGTTAAGTGGTGATTTTATTGGTGTATTATCTTTTTGTAATCTCCATTTAGTTTTTTCATCTATATAATAATGATTTAAATTCCAGTCTTTAACTTCAACTAGCAAAACGCCACTCCCTTTTCGCATTATAGCAAAGTCTGGATTATCACCATTTAAATATGGTTGATAACAAATTTCGTAAGTATCGTCCAAATTCTCCAATAGAAAATTCAGCATAGTCCATTCTCCTTCTGTTGGTTGAACTTTCTGTCTTTTTATTACTTCAATTGTTGGACTTAATATTGCCATTGTTCAAGTTTAGCGAAATTTTATATAAATTTTTCTATTTCAAATCTTTGAAAATCATTTAACGAAAATAAATACTCCTTAAATTGCTCTTTATATTTTATATTATTATTGTTGTCAAAATAAATATTTTTAAGTTGGTCATCTTTTTCAAGTTTTATAATAAGACCAATATTTAATCCAAATTTTGTAAATTTAATTTTCTTCTTATCGGTTGTTCCATAAACATATATATTGTAATCCTCATCTGTTATTAAATTAAAATCATGAAGAAAGACAATAAATTTATTCAGAGTAAAACTTATAAACTCATCTTCCATTTTTAACTTCACAATTACTAAATTTAATAATCTAACATCATCATCTACCTTTCCTAAATCAACATAAACTTTTCTCTTAGAATTAGGATAACTAACTGAGTCATATACTTCATCACCATATGATGTTCCGAAATAAAACTTCCTTTTTTTGAAGTCATTTGATAACGATCTTTCTTTATAAAATTTAAAATAATTGTCAATATTTTCTTTTAACGACCTCTTCTGAGAAATCCGTATATAATTTCTATAAAATGATATTGTTTCATCATTTGTTAACCTTCTAAATTCTTCATCACTAATGATATCTGAATCGAATAGAAACAGCATTTTTATCTTATCTAAAATATCTTTTTCTTTCCATTCATTGGTCTCATAATAATTTGTTTCAAAAAATGATTTTAATTTTTGAAATAAAATTTCCAAATCATTGTATAATTCTGCTATACCAGATTCAAACAAAGATTTATATAACTTGTCATTAAAATCTAATGGTGTATCAAACAGTGATTTCTCTCTAATTATTAGTTCACTAACTTCTTTTCTCCTTTTCTCTTGTTTAACTTTATCAACATCTTTAATAGAATTAATGTCAAAATTTGAAAGCACTGGATTTTTTACATCATCTTTAAAAGAACTATTCCTCAAAAGCAATATTTTATTAAACATGTTATTCCCATTACTATATTCACCTTCTTCATTATTTACAAAATGAATATTAGGTAATAATTTCTCTATATTATTCTTGTCACTATTGAAAATGTCGCTTAATCTGTTTACTCTACCAATTAAATTCGTTAACTCCTTCCCTTGTAGACTATATGTGCTGAAAATATACAATGAATCTACAGGTAAGTTTATTCCTTCAAGTATTACATTATTGGCAACTATAAATTTTATTTCTTTAATTTCTTTAATTTTTGATTCTAAGTATTCTTTAATTATATCTGGGATTTTACCATGTAAATAAACAATTCCATATTTAAGTAAGGCTACGCCATAAAAATCAGGATGTACTTCTTGTTCTAATATTTTTATTATTTCATTTAATTTTTCAGAGGCAATCGGGTTAATCTTTTTAGACAAGTCTTTTGCAAGCTTTTCGATATACACTGGCCTGAAAGTATATAAAAAATTTTTATTCTTTGAAGTAGAAATTATATAATCTAATTTATCATTTGCGACTCCTAACTTAAATCCTTGATAATTATCGCCATCCTTATTATTTTTTAAAAAGAATCTGTTGTGCTTGTATACTTTTTTATTTAGTTTAAGTTCGTAAATTTCAGGTTCCTTAATATTAAAATTTATTGCAAATTTTTTAATATCTTGATTTTCGTTTACTTTTATGTTTTCAATATCTTCTACTAAAGGAGATAAATATATTATTTCGCAATCCGAATTTAACTTTTTACTTTGAGAAATTAATCTGCCTATTAGAATACTTCTGCTATTGTTTTTTAATATATTATGAGCTTCATCAATAAATAATAAATCAAAAAATGTCTTTCCTTTCGACAGCAATCTTAAAGCCCTTTCTTGTGTAAAGATCGCAATAAATGCTTTTTCATTCTCAAACATTTCATCATGTACAAGAAGTTTATAATTAAATTTTTCTTTTTTAATGTTTTTATAAGTTTGAACTAATAAAGATTTAGTTGGAACAATAATCGCAATTTTTTCTTTTGAAGAATTCTTGATTATTTCTATAATAATAGAGCTTTTCCCATATGAAGTTGGAGCAATATATCCTTTTTCTAATGATATATCGCTTATCAATGCTTTTCTGTTTTTCTTTTGTTCAAATGTTTCGTAATAATCTCCGTTATAATAATTATCAAGCCCAGTATCAATTAAGATATCATTAATACTTTCTTCTTCAATTAAACCCAAACTCAATAAAAACTTAGAAATTGGATAAAACCCAAAATTTAATGAAAAGTCAAAAAGAGGTTTGAAATCTTTATATTTAATAGAGTATTTTAAAATAATATAATAGCCAAAGTTTAAAAAAGACCTGTATCTTTTATCTTTATTATATCCATCTAAAAAGAAAATAGCACATGATAAAATAAATATTTTTTCATTTTCATCTATATCTACGTTGGTAGTTAGTTTTTCTAAAACAACTTTAAATTTATCAATTTTAAAAAGTTCATTAAATTGTTTTGTGCCTTCAATTATCTTTTCATTATCCATAATTTATTAGCTTTTTAAATAAGTCTTAAAATGGGTTAAAGATTTTTTATTAACACAAACAACAATGATTTTTGAATAATTAAAACCAGAGATTAAATTATTAATTAAGAGCTTCATTTTCTTAACATTTAATTCTTCCCATTGACTTTCAAAAATTATAGTTGAACACGGAATTATATTAAAATCGTCGATTTTTACAAAAATTTCATTATCAAAATTATATGATAAATTTTCAATTTTATCTATTAAAGACTTTTTTGATTTTACAATTTTAGCATGATTTAAAGCATTAAACCAAGGGTTATTTTTAGCTTTTCCAGAAAATTTTTCAATTAAATCATTGTACCCTAACTTAATTTTATCATTATGATCATAATCACAACCTCCTGATTTACTTTCTAAATACCAGTCTATTTTTTTATTTGAATAAACACCATCAAAGCCTTTCTTCATAGCACCTCCATCTTCTAAATTTAAAAATTGAAATTCCTGTTTAAATCCCAAATGAGAAAAGAACAAATGAATAATAAACTCGCAAATATATCCTACTACAATAGTATTAGCTTTCCCATCTGCTTGTTCATTTTTAGAATTAAGAAACTTAAGAATTTTCTTTTTTATAGTACTTAGGTTATACTTTGTATTATCCGGTAAACATATTGAAACTATCTTTTCATCCATAAAATTTGAAAATTCCTTATCATAACTTTCAATATTTACCGTATACAAAATAGCCTTATTATTGAGCTTTGTTTTTTTAAAATTAAATGGAGGTTTATTTATCATTTTATTTAAATGATTGTTAATAAATAATTCTTTAAAACTCTTATTCTAACTTTCGCCATTATTTAAATTTTTATTTAAGTGCATTTAAATAAATTGTTTGAACATTTCAGATACGTCCATAATGTTATTCTTTAATCTTTTTTTTAATTTCATCTAACTTTAAATCATAAATTGAATGTGATTATTTACAAAGAACAATAATAAAATTTTCATAATATTATGGAAAACCGTAACAAATAAATGATTTTTAAAATCATTTACAATACGTATATATACTTGTTTTAGATTTTGGTAGGTTTTATACATTTGGAATATTTTTCAAAAGCTAATTAAGATTTAGCTACTTTTTCGATCTTTATTAAAAAAGAAAACTGCAAAAATAAATAAGTGACAAAAGCCTTTTAAATCGAAATCTCGTCTACTTTTGCCGAATGTTAGAAATTCTTTACCAGGACGAATATATTATAGCCATTAATAAACCAAGTGGTTTGTTGGTTCACAAATCATTTTATGCGCGCGATGCAAAAGTGTATGCCATTCAGGAATTGAGAAATCAAATTGGGCAACACGTCTACCCTATTCATCGGTTAGATCGCAAAACATCTGGAGTTTTGTTATTTGCGCTGGATGCAGCTGTTTTGAAAATTATGAATGATCGTTTTGCCACACGCGAAGTCGAAAAGAAATATTTAGCTATTTTACGCGGTTGGTCACCCGAGGAACTAACAATTGATTATGATTTAACTAATGATGACGATGTTACTCAAAATGCAATAACCTACTTTCATCGTTTGCAAAATGCCGAAGTTGCATTAGCATTTAACAATAAACCAACGTCACGATATTGTTTGGTGGAAGCCATTCCTGAAACTGGACGTATGCATCAATTACGCAAACATTTCAAACATATTTTTCATCCCATTTTAGGAAGTCGGCCACATGGTTGCAACAAACAAAATAAATTATGGCTGGAGAATTTTGACCTAAAAGGAATGATGCTTCATGCGCATCAGTTAATTTTTAATCATCCGATAAGCAATGAACAACTAATCCTGAATGCAAAAATTAATGAAGAGTTTAGTAAAGTAGGTACTATTCTTAATCTGGATTTGAGTAAGTATCAATAGTATTTCATCTAAAAAATTTAAAATCCAATTTCGCAACGAAATGGATTTTTGTATACATAAAACTGTACTTTAATACCCTTTTTCTAAATTTTTATTAATCTACTTTGCAACATCAATTACGAGAAGAATTATTGATAATTAAGTTTTAAAAAATATCTATGATCCTGACGGTACGGGTGTTCAAAGAAACGGTTTAAAAATTGATCATTTTGTCAAGGAAACAACATCAAATTTTACTGCCGATCAATATATTCTTAAAGGAATTGAATTAATAAAAGCTGCAGAAAACAAAGCAAATTAAGAGACATGTTGCAGTCCTTTTTGGTATTTAATCAATCAACTTAAATCCTTTATTTCTGATACTAAGAATTTCTACAGCTGGATCTGCACTTAAATATTTTCGGAGGCGGGTAATATAAACATCCATGCTTCTGGCTGTAAACGGATTACTATCGCCCCAAAGCAGCAACAAAGCTTTATTACGATCTAGTAATTGATTTTTATTTTGAATGAGTAAATCCAATAATTCTGATTCACGCTGCGAAAGATTAACCGATTTCTCTTCAATTGTCAATTCTAGCCTATGAAGATTGAATTGAAAATTTCCAACCTTTATATTTTTATCGCATGTTGTGGAAGCTTCTTCACTTGAATGGATATATTTTCGTCTTACGAGCTTCTGAATTCGCAAAATAAGTTCTTCCATGCTAAAAGGCTTTTTCATATAATCATCGGCGCCGATTTTTAATCCTTTTAGAACATCTGTGATTTCATTTTTTGCCGTGAGAAAAATTATAGGAGTCAGCTGATCTACTATTCGGATATCTTCTACAAGCGAATATCCATCTTTTCTGGGCATCATGATATCCACAACACAAATGTCTGGTTTCTTGCTCTGAAATAATTCCCAGCCTTCTACTCCATTTTTGGCAATTGTAAAACTAAACCCTCGCAATTCAAGAGTTTCTTTTATGATAGTCGACAACACTTCTTCATCTTCTACCAGCAAAACATGAATTATCTCGTTCATAATGGAAATTTAATAATAAAGGTTGTACCTGATCCTAAATGACTATTTACAATTATTTCACCCGAAAGTAAACTAACCAGTTCTTTTACATAACTCAATCCTATTCCATAGCCTTTTACATCGTGCAGATCGCCAGATGTAATTCGGTAGAATTTATCAAAAATAAGAGGAAGATTTTCTTCGCTTATTCCGCTTCCGTTATCCTGAACTTCCAGCTGCCAATATTTTGATGAACTCAAAACTTTCACTATAATTTCGGCAGAATTAATACTGTATTTCAAAGCATTATCTATAAGATTAGTCAATATTCCTTCAATCATATCTTTATCAGTACGAATGATTTCATTTTCTAATTCCGCACTAAATGATATCTGATTATTATCATTTACCTGAAATTTATCAACTATGCTTTTTATTAATTCTTCAATATTTACATCCGTTAAATTTACGTATTTTACGCCTAATTCATATCTCGTTATATCCAAAAGACGATCTATATTGTAATCCAGTTTATTTAAAACATCTGCATTAATTTTTAAATAACGATTTGTTTTTTCTGGATTAGAAGCTTCTCCAAATTGCAATAATGCTTCGTTAGTCGATTTAAGAATCGATATTGGTGTTCGTAATTCGTGCGTAATATTGCTTATAAAATTATTCTTTTTATAATCGAGCTGTTTCTGTCTGTAAATAATCAATCCGAGATACCAAAGACTTCCGCCTGTAAGGATTACCAGAATTATGGATATCGAAAACGGAATGATATTTTTTGAAATCAGAAATTTTCCTGTTTTAAAAAGCCTGGCTTCAATTACCCAGTTTTTTTCACTTGTACCTAAAGGAACGCTTACTACTTCTTTAGAATCTGCAACTGCGTTCTTTTTCAATGACAATTTATAATCAATAAAGATTTTTTCTTTGTCGAGTTCTTTTCTAAAATCTTCACTAACCAACGATAAATCAATATTTTGCTTATTTGATGAAGCAATTAATTTCACCAAAAAAAGACGTACATTTTCCAGATTTGAGGTATCAATTTTTAGGGGTTGCATTCCAATTTTAATTGGTCCGCCCGATTTCGAAAAATCTCCTTTTAAGTTTATTTTTTCTTTCTTTTCATCGGTAACTTCACTTACTATTGACAAATAAGGATCGGCATTAGACAGACTCATAGGTGTTCTGACCTTTTCCAGAAAGAATAAATCGACACTTCGCTGCAATGCATTTTTTACTTTCCCTTGGAAATTCTCCCGACTTTCCTCGTAGGTTCTGTAAACCCAAAAAAGCTGGAAAAGCAAAATACTACACGCAGTAATAGAAGTGATTAGAATAATTTTAAACTGATTTTTCATAGCAAATGATAATATACAAATATATCTCATTTTGGTGATTGAATAACCCAGTTAACACTAGTTAACATTGGTTAAGAGAGCTTTAACCTGCAAGTAAAAGATTACTTCTACATTTGACATGTATAACTTAAACAACTGAAACAATGCATAATAGAAATTTTTTAATCAGTGCGGCTACATGTTTACTTTTCGTAAATATGAAAGGTCAGAACTTATCTAAAGATGATGCTTCGAAAAAGTCAATTCAATTTGTTTTACCAAATGGAGCTATTCTTAAAAATCTTGACAGTCTTGAAAATGCCTGGGGGAAAGATCAGATACTATTTAAACATAATGAAGAGGATGATCAAAACGGCGTGATGCATCTTGTAAAAAAGACTTCGGAATTTAAAGACAACGAAATTAAAAGTAAAAAAGCTTTAGCAGAAATGCTTAATAATCCTGCTCCGGAATTTGAACTCAAAGATCTTGAAGGTAAAACATGGTCACTAAAAAAACTTCGAGGAAAAATAGTAATTTTGAATTTCTGGTTTACATCCTGTGCTCCATGTATTAAGGAAATTCCGGAACTCAATAAATTAGTGGACGAATACAAAAGTAAAAATGTTGTTTTTCTTGGGCTTACTTACAATACGCCGCAACATGTAGAAAATTTTCTAAAAAAGCGTGCTTTTAACTACATACAATTGCCAAATGCGGGTGAAATAAACAATAAGTATTCTATTTTCTATTTTCCAACTAGTTTTGTAATTGATAAAAACGGTATTATTAAAGGTGTTCTGGAAAAAAGTGACAATATATACCACGATATAAAAACGATCATTGATAAAGAAAGCTAAAAATTGGATTTTAAATTTCAAAAACTGCCCCCAACGCTTTCTAAATAACAAACGTTAACTAACAATTCATTATACATAATATAATGTATTGTACGCTACATGCCTTCGCTTCAAAATAAGAAAGAATCTTTCTTAACCCAAGTCAATGATTCTTCAGGAATCGCAAACCTAATTTTGCCCCGTAAAATCGTCTGAATTATTAGCCTTTTTATATAGCTAACGGTCTAGGCCTGCATTCTGATTTTAACCCCTAAATCTTTAACCCCTTTATATCTAAAGGTTTGCTCTTAAATGTGATTCAAATCACACTTTAAAAGTGAGTTGACGCAACCTCTAGTTTTCAGAGTTGACGGAAATTTGTCTTAGATGTAAAGCTAATTACAGATCACAAATTTTGTTTAACAAATTCAAATAATTAAAAAATAAAAATTATGAAAACAACAGCTTATAAATCAATTTCGAAAACAACGCTGGCAATTGCAATATTCGCTTTTGCCCTAATGACAAGTAATATGAAAGCTCAGGATTCTTATAGAATAAAAACCGGAGCTTTAACTGAAACTACTTCTAAACTAACAAGATATGAAGTAAATGAACAAAATGTAGCACAATTTCAAAAAGCATTGACAGCTTATGTAACAGCTTCAATTTCATCGAAAGAAAACATTATGGCCGAAGCTTTTTATGAACAAGACAAAACAAATGTTTTATGGCTGATTGAAAGATGGAATGGAAAAAATCAATTGGAGAATTTCAGCAAAAAAACAGAAGCAAAAGCATTACAGTCTTTAACTGAAAAATTAAAAACTGCTACAAAAACTTATTATGTAAAAGATCTTGAGCCTTTAACTAAAGAACAATGGCGAAGAACTTCTAAAAAAGAAGATAATCAACTTGTTATCATGCTTTTTGTGGATGGAAAAAAAGGAACAGAACAAAATTTCAAAGACACGTATCATGTTGCGATGCCGCAATTTCGCAGCGAACCTGGCGTAGTAACGTATCAACTTTCTGAAATTGAAGGAGATGAAACTCAGTTTGTAACTTATGAAAAATTCAGAAGCAACGATGCTTTTCAATATCATCTCAATTTTCCTCCTATCAAACCTGTAATAGAATATTTGGAAACAAGTATAAAGAAACCACCTTTTCAAAACGGAATTCATAATCTAATTGAATTCGCACCACTTACAAGAGAATAATTCACAAATAAAATTTCAAATAATAAATCAATTTAAAAATTAAAAGTCATGAAAAATTTAAAACAAATTATCGGTACAAGCTTATTAAGCACATTTGCATTTTTTAATGTACAAGCTCAGGTTAAAGATCATAACCTTAATGTAATGAATCAATTAGCAACACCTTCACATGTTTCTGTGATGCCTGTTTCTCAATTATTGAATGCTCCGGGAAATGAAGCTTTAAGAGCTTTCTTCTTTAATCCTGTAAAAGACAAAACGGTTTTAAAAGGTAAAAAAATTGCAGTACTTGCCGCAGATGGTTTTGAAGAAATAGAATTAACTGGACCAGTTTGGTACTTTAGAGAACTTGGTGCTCAGGTTGACATCATCGCTCCAAAATTCAATCCGGCTCCGGCAAGATATGGATTGAGCACTCCTGAAATGGCAAAAACTCATATTATGGCTATTCAATATTTACAACCTGTTGGATGGATCAAATTTGATAAAACAGCAGATCAGATTAAAGTGAGTGATTATGATGCTGTATTTATTCCTGGAGGAGCTTGGAATCCAGATAACCTTCGTTATGACAAAGATGTTATAAAATTCATTCAGGATTTTAATAAATCTGGAAAATTGATCGCTGCTATTTGTCACGCACCAGTTGTTTTGGCTTCGGCTGATATTCTTAAAGGAAGAAAACTTACTGGATATTGGAATATTCAAAGTGATCTTAAAAATGCAGGCGGTATCGTATCTGATCAGCCAGTTGTAGTGGATGCAAACATTATTACAAGCAGACACCCAATTGATGTTGCCGATTTTTCAAAAGCAGTGGAAAGCTGGTTGGCAAAAAAATAATTTCTTCAATTATAATCAGAAAAAATAACGGAAGATTAAACAGTCTTCCGTTATAAAAAACAATTGAGAATTGACTATCGAAATCTGTAATACGGTTTAAAAAATCACAGTTATACAGACTTCAAAACATATAAAAGTCTTTAACATTAAAAAAAATAAAAATGGAATATAGAAAATTAGGAGATTCTGATCTCCAGTTATCCGCAATCACCTATGGAAGTTTCGCTATTGGCGGTACTATGTGGGCGGGAACAGAAAAAAGTGAAGCGAAAGAAGCTATTATGGCTTCTATTGATCATGGTGTGACAAGTATTGATACTGCTCCTTTCTACGGATTAGGGCTTAGCGAAGAACTGATTGGCGAAACCATTAAAGAACTTGATCGTTCTAAGGTTCAACTCTTAACTAAGTTCGGAATGGTTTGGGATGGCAGTAACAACGGAAAAGGTGATTTTATGTGGAATCAGGAACATGACGGAAAAAGTTATCCGCTTTATAAATATGCTTCAAAAGCGAATGTTATAAAAGAAACCGAAGAAAGTCTTAAACGATTAAAAACTGATTATATCGATTTGCTTCAATTGCATTGGCCAGATTCTACAACGCCAATTGACGAAACTATGGAAGCGCTTCAATCATTAATTGATCAGGGAAAAATACGTGCCGCAGGTGTGAGCAATTACAATAAAGATCAATTACTGGAAGCACAAAAAAGTATTCGCGTTGCATCCAATCAGATGCCTTACAGTATGTTGAATCGTGGTATTGAAAAGGATATTGTGCCGTTAGCAATCGAAAACAATATTGGAATAATTGCTTACAGTCCTTTAGAAAGAGGATTATTAAGTGGCAAATATTTTAAAGGCGAAAAATTAAAATCAGATGATCATCGTCAAGATTATTTTGGCCAATTTAATCCTGAAAAAGTAGAAGCTTTCCTTAAAAAAATTGAACCTTTAGCTGAAGAAAAAAAAGCTAGTCTGGCGCAATTAGTTTTAAAATGGACAACGCTTCAACCAGGAATAACTGTTGTGTTGGCTGGCGCAAGAAATAAAGAACAGGCAATTAGTAATGCAAAAGCGATAGAGGTAAATCTGACAGAAAAAGAAGTACAATA
This sequence comes from Flavobacterium sp. ASV13, assembly GCF_000745775.1. GTDB lineage: Bacteria > Bacteroidota > Bacteroidia > Flavobacteriales > Flavobacteriaceae > Flavobacterium. Next base: position 471,881 of record NZ_JQJY01000001.1, read on the forward strand.
CATTAACAACGAATTGGCGCAGCTTTCTTTATAATTTACCTTCTTTTTTACTTCCTTATCATCACGTAAAACATTCTCAAAACCACTTTCTATAAGCTTAAATATGCAGCAGGTTTCTTCTTGCTGCAGCGGTAAGTCTGTGTCTTTTAGAACTTGTCTTCTTTCTATAATTAGAAGTATCAAAATCATATTCTTCGTTTCGTTCTTAACCAAAGTCAATGATTTTAACGAAATGCTGTCTCTACCTTTGTCATGTAAATAAATTGAAAATCAACCAATTAAAACATTTCTTTTTTAAAATAACCTATTACTAATAATTTAAAAAACTTTATTATGAAAACTAGATTTAACATCGACACTAAGACAAATAAAAATCTAAAATTAGGATTCAAAATTCACTTTCTTGTCTTTCTATTAGTTAGTCCGATAATCTTCATTATTTGGTATTTAACAGACACTACATATCCATGGCCATTATGGTCTACATCTGCATGGGCAGTTGGAGTTCTTTTTCACTATTTAGGTGTGTTTGTATTCAGAAAAAATAAAATCTAAAACCTTAGAAATCATGGAAACAAATACAACATTCAGACGAATCGTAACCGGACATAATACAGAAGGCAAAGCCATTATTTTGTCAGACGAAGTTCCAACAAGAACCTATATGGTAGGCGGACCAAACGGAGCGAAATTTCATGAAGTTTGGAACACTAAACAAACTCCTGCTCTAATAGATGCTATTTCTAAAGATCCTGAAGAAACCGGACTTATTTTGGGACCTCCAAAACACGGAACAAGAATACGAGTAATCGATTTTCCGCCAGAAAGTGATGAAATTAGAAATCTTACCAAAGAACAGGCTTTTGAACATTTTAAAACTATGAGCGGTGAACATGCTTCAAAAGCTGGCGGAAATGCACCTCACCCATTAATGCACAAAACAGAAACGATTGACTACGGAATTGTTCTCGATGGTGAATTAACCTTAATTGTTGACGAAGGCGAAACAACAGCAAAAGCAGGAGACATTATTGTGCAACGAGGAACAAATCATGCCTGGAGCAATAAATCTGGAAAAACATGCCGTATTGTCTTCATTTTGATTGATGGAGAATTTGAAGAAAACCTTCGCTAAATCTTAAAAACAATTGTTATGCGAGTAAATCCTATAAAACCAGAAACAATGAACGATGAAGTTCGATATGTTCATGATGAAGTTTTTAAACTCATTACACATAGTCAGGGTCCTGTTGTGATGACTAATAATGAAGGTGCTTTGACTGGTCCTTTTCCGCCCATGCTTGCTTTTCCTCAATTTGGAATTCCGGCTTTAAGTTTTGTACGTTCATTAGACAATTATGCAACGCTTCCTAAAAAAGTTCGGGAAGTAGCTATTCTTACTGTTGGTGCTGCATTTGGCGCACGTTTCGAACTTTATGCTCATGAAATCATGGCAAAACATTTTGGCTTTTCTGCAACAGCAGTGGCATCACTGTCATCCGGAATTCGTCCTGCTGATTTAAACGAGGAAGAAGCTATCGCGTATGAAATCGCTTCAATTTTAGCAAAAGGCCGAATTGTTCCAGACTCCGCTTATAATCTTGCAAAGGAAATATTAGGACAAGATGGTTTGGCCGAACTCATATTCTTAGTGAGTGCTTACACGCTACTTGCCACAGTTTTAAATGGTTTTGATGTTCTTCCATAATTTAAAAAGACATCCAATTTTTATAAAAATAAAACAAATGATAAATTTAAAAACAATGAAAAAATCAAAAATTAATTCTCAAAATTCCTTAAAAACAATCTCAAAACTTTTCTTGCTGTTATTTACAGCCATTTCAACGGCATCATGTACAAATGACGAAAATGCTGCTGTTACAAAAAAATCTCCTGTTGTACTGGTGCACGGCGCATGGCAAGCATCATATGTATGGGATCAAACAGAAGCCGATTTAAAAGCTGCTGGTTATACTGTTACTGTTGTAAAACTGCCTGGACATGGAGAAGATACTACTCCTGCTTATCAGGTTTCATTTAAAGCTTATATTGATGAAGTAAAAAAAGCAATTAACGCATACGATGAACCTGTAATTTTAATTGGTCATAGTTTAGGCGGAGCTGTAATTACACAAACTGCTGCTGAAATTCCTCAAAAAATCAAAAAGTTGGTTTATGTAGCTGGTTTTATTCCTCAAAGCGGGAAAAGCGTTTTGGATTATTCTCAAATGGATAAAGCTTCACTTTTGCCAGCTTCTTTACAATTATCTGATGATCAAACTTTAGCCGGAATCGTAAATCCAGAAGTTAATCTTCCAAAAATCTTTTCTCAGGATGCTACAGCTGTTCAAAAACAATTTCTTGTAGCGCGCTACAAAGCCGAGCCTACAATTCCACTTGGAACACCTTTGAACTATAAAACTGAAGATTATAATTTGGGAGGCAAAAAATATTACATCTTTACCACTGCTGATAATACGATAACTTACAACTTTCAGCAGGAAATGGCAAAAGGTGCCGGTATCACAAATACTTATACGATCAATTCTGGACATAGTCCGTTTATCTCTAAATCTGCAGAATTGACAAAACTTTTAAAAGAAATTGTATCAAAATAAACATAATTCACCTTTTGATTTATAAAAGATTCCTGAAGTGTTTTCAGGAATCTTTTTTATTTTCATAATACTAAAGATCTATAATTCAATTCGCATTGGTTTCCTTTGGAGTACAGACAGTCTTTTAATTGATTAAAAATATATTCTGAAGGAAAAAACTCAATTTGAACACATAAATCCTGAATCTGAACACTTTTAAAACCTGCATCTTTTTGAATTTTGCCTTATTAATTAAACACAAAAATATGAGCACTCAAAAAGTATGGTTCATTACCGGCGCATCAAAAGGAATGGGACTTGAAACCGTAAATACAGTTTTAAAAAATGGCGATAAAGTTGCTGCCACTTCCCGAAATTTAAAAGAACTAATCGATCAGATTGGGAATCAAAATGAAAATTTTCTACCGCTTCAGGTTAATATTACAAATAATGAAGAAGTAAAAAAGGCCATTGAAACCACAATTGAAACTTTCGGAAAAATAGATGTTATAGTAAACAATGCGGGATATTATCTGGTAGGAAGTATTGAGGAAATCAGCGATGAAGAATTCCGCAAAACAATCGACGTCAATTTGTTCGGAACCGTAAATGTTATCCGAAATGCAATGCCTTTTCTGCGTCAGCAAAAATCAGGGCATATTCTGAATATTGCTTCCAATATGGGATATATTGGTTATGCTAATACCGGAAGTTATAACGCAGCTAAATTTGCTGTAATCGGACTTTCAGAAGCATTGGCAAAAGAAGCAAAACCTTTCAACATTAAAGTTACGGCAATTGCTCCGGGAATGTTTCGCACGCGTTTTATGAGCGACAGCACTTTGGCGGAAACCAAAAATAAAATAGCTATTTACAATGTAGAACAACATGTAAATATGCTGAAAAGTTTTGACGGAAATCAGCCAGGAGATCCAAAGAAACTTGCTAAGGTTTTACTTGCGATTACAGAATTGCCAAATCCGCCTGTACATCTTCCGTTAGGAAACGACAGTTACAACTCAATTGTAGAACATAGAAAAAATGAAGCTCAGGAAATGGAAACCTGGCAGCATCTTTCCTACTCTACTAATTTCGATTAATTTGTAAATTTGTTGAAATGAAAAAATCAGTCCCGCATAAAATCAAAACGATTTCAGAACTGCATCAGTTATTTGCACTTCCAAAACCAGATCATCCTTTGGTTAGTGTAATTGATTTTGCTTTATTGAGTTACAAACACGCTGATATCTGGAAACATTTTACAAATGATTTCTACTGTATTACCATCAAAAAAGGCATTAACGGAAAGTTTAAATACGGTCAGCGCGATTATGATTTTGATGAAGGAATGATGACTTTGACAAAACCAGATCAGGTGTTTTCGGTTACACAGACCAATGACAATCCGGTTACTGGTTATATGCTGGTTTTTAAAACTGATTTAATTCGAAATTATCCTTTGGGAAAAACGATTCAGAACTATGGATTTTTTTCTTATTCTATTGCAGAAGCATTACATCTTTCTGATAAGGAAGATGTAATTATTTCCGGTCTTTTAAAACAAATGCAGGACGAACTAAAAAACAATATAGATCATTACAGTCAGGATTTAATTGTTTCGCATCTGGATTTACTTCTTAATTATATTAATAGATTCTACGGCCGTCAATTCATTACCCGAAAAACTTCAAATCATGATTTATTAAGCAGATTAGAACAAACTTTATTAGATTATTTTGAGAATGAAAGCGGAGCTGTAAAAGGACTTCCAACCGTTCAATATTTATCACAGGAACTTCATATTTCTGCCAATTATTTAAGCGATTTACTCCGAAATATTACGGGTTTAAATACACAGCAATACATTCAGAATCATATTATTGAAAAATCAAAACAACTGCTTACTACTTCAAATTTAAGTATAAACGAAATTGCTTATTCATTAGGCTTCGAATACGCTCAGTCTTTTAGCAAACTCTTCAAAAAGAAAACCAATTTAACCCCTTTACAATTCAGGCAATCTTTTAATTAAAGAAAGAAAAAATGCTTTAAAATTTGGAGTAAACTTATTTTTATATAATTTTGTATCGTTCATTACAAAATAAAAATCAACAATGAGAGGAAGACCAACCATCTACGAAGACGCTAATATTGTAAAAAAAGCACAGGAAGTTTTTTGGCAGAAAGGATATAGTGCCACTTCATTGAGTGATTTGCAAAAAGCCACCGGAGCCGGAGCCGGAAGTTTCTATAATACTTTTAAAGGCGGTAAAAAAGAGGTTTTTCAAAAAGCAATTGAAGAACGACGATTGGCTTTTGATTCCTTTAAAATTGAACTAAGCAAAAGCGAATCTCCATTAGAATTGATTAAAGATTTTTTTAGAAGTATCGCTTCCGCGGAGGAAAACGATCATCTTAAAGGCTGTATTATTGCCAATACGGTTGTAGAAATGACCTTTATTGATGAAAACCTGGAAGCTAATGCCGTTCAGATTTTAAAAGAAGTGGAACAAATGTTTACTGAAACCATTAAAAACGAACAAACAAAAGGAAACTTAAAAACGCAAACAGACCCTGAAATACTGGGCAGATATTTAATAACATTTTGGTGCGGACTCAATACTTTACGAAGAATGTATCCGGACAAAAATGTCTTAAAAAACCAAATCGAAATGCAATTAGCTGTTATCAGCTAATTTTTTTGACTTTTTATGTATCAATCATTACAAAAATTAAAACAATAAAAATGAATTTAAAATTAGAAGGAAAAAGAGCTTTTGTAAGCGGTTCAACGCAAGGAATTGGTTTTGCAATTGCGAAACAATTATTAAATGAAAAAGCCGAAGTTATTATTAACGGGCGACATAAAGAAAAAACCAATCTTGCTGTTCAAAAATTAAAAGATGAATTTCCTGATGCTGTAGTTTCAGGAATTGCACGCGATTTTGGAAATAAAGAAGAAGTAACCGCATTACTAAACCAACTAAACGATATTGATATTTTAATAAACAATGTGGGCGTTTTTGAATTAAAAGATTTTAAAAATATCGAAGATGAAGACTGGTATCGAATTTTTGACATTAATGTAATGAGTAGTATCCGACTTTCTAAGAAACTTTTACCACAAATGCTTCAGAAAAAATCAGGAAGAATTATTTTCATCAGCAGTGAATCAGGCGTGAATATTCCTGGAAATATGATTCATTACGGAATGACAAAAGCAGCCATGATGGCCGTTAGCAACGGTTTGTCTAAACTGACTCTGGGTACTGAAGTTACTGTAAATACTATTTTAGGCGGTCCAACTTATTCTGATGGCGTTGCCTCGACAATTGAACATATTGCTTCTTTGCAAAACATTGAAGTCGAGCAAATGAAAAGCGCCATTATACAGCAAACTAATCCGCATTCTTTATTACAGCGTTTTATTGATCCGGCAGAAATTGCTTCGCTCGCGGTTTATTTATCAAGTCCGCTTTCAATCGCAACAAACGGTTCTTGTCTTAGAGCCGATGGCGGTGTTTTAAAAACGATATAAATTATAAAATCTTTCAAATAATTTTTAAGACAAAATAATTCCTTCAAAATATAACCACATAATATAATCAGTTAAAAAACAAAAGTCTCTGAATTTTATAAAATCCCTATGTATTTGATACAAAGGGATTTTTATTATTAATGAAGATTTAAAAAACTTTCATCAGCGGCATTGTATCAACAAATCAACAACAACCGATATTCGCCTTCGTTTTCTATTGGTGCTCGATGAATACAAGGCAATACTTGTTGTTTTGGATGATCTACAGCCAGCCGCCAAAGATGCCCTAATCCTAAATTAATAGGTTCTGCATTCTCATGTATTTGATAATGCAAATCAAAATAATTTTCCTTTAAAAAGTTTTCGAATTCTTCCTCTGCTCCATCATAAAGCTCTTTTAGCTTTGTTCGGATTTCTGGAATTAGAATTTTTTGCTCGGCTTGGGAATTAGAAATAATATCACTTGCTGCTCCGTGATAAGTGCATAAAAAAGTATCTGTTGTAATAGGAGAACGATCAACATGAAACGAATACACATCAGTCGATATGAAATCAAATTCATCATCGCGCTCATAACACTTCAATAAATTAAGAGAGGGCGAAGCTCCAAAATCGGTTAATAATTGTAAATCATTTAAGATTATTTCCCTTGCTATATTTCCCTTTTCTGAAAGTTGAAGCGCTATTAAGTCTTCAGGAAAAACTTCTGTTATATTTTCTTTTAAAGATAATTTGGCTACAATCTCATTAAAATCGCCATCCAAATTTCTGTACCAGCATAGTGCATTCATTTCTCCTTTGAAATTTGTATTTACTAAATCAAAAAAAGTAGAAACTATTCCAATTTGGTTGTTGTCAGAAAAGGTATTGTTCATAGTATAATATTGCAGCGATAAATTACTGGTAAAACGTTAGTTTAGTTCCATTCTGGAAACTGTTTTTTTATTTAAGCCAAGCTTTTTAATTGCTTTCATAAATAATAAATAACTTAGATGGAATCTCGTTAAAATTACCTTCTAAATTTCTGTACTAAAATAACGAATTTATTTTACCCTTAAAATATCGGTATACACAAGCTCAGAGAAAACAGTTACTATATTGGGTGACCAAAATCATCCGTTTTGAAAGATTGTGTTGCAAATTTATTAAAGAAACCTACATAACTTCCATCTGCTTTTTGAACTATCGTGGCTCCATCCTGCCATATTGCGTTATCTGCAGAATGGCCTCCATTTATAGGATCGCCCTGATTTTGATGGATATCGTGCACACCATTACCTGTATTAAAAAATTGACCTAAAATCAATAATTTATCTCCCTGAACCAATACAGATTCTAATTGTTCTATAGCATCAATATTACTTCCTATTTTCCAAAACGATGATTGCTCAAGAACTATAATTTTAAAAGGTGCATTGGATCTTATTTCTGATTTCTCAAATTGTTTCAATTTCGTTGGATAAATCCATGGCGGTATTTTTATAATCCAATTATAATAAAACAATATTGGTATTCTTATGGTCACCCACATTGGTTTCCATCTTATATAATCAATAGCACCACTCGATTCATTAGAAACCAAATGAGTCCATCCATCTGGCTTTGATACAATCATAGCTAAATCGCTGGCAGAAAGATTAATAATCCTCCATTGTATTTGTGTTGACTGACTATCAACATCTATAGCACAGCGATAATTAATTCCGTTGGCCAGAATTTCAACATTTCCATGATAAAATTTTCCAAAATTATCAGGTTGATCTCGATAATATTTAAATTTAGTACCCTTAAGTACTCCGTATTTGTCTAATGGCATAGCTCAACTTTTATTAGGTTAATTTTCCCTGATTGGGGCTTATAACATATTTTTTAATAAGTGGCGTTTAACAGAAAAACAACGGGAGTGTAAACAATATGTCTTCACAAACAAAAATAAGAAAATTCACTCAACCAAAAACAAGTACAACTACCTGTTTTTCAAACATATAATCCTTAAGTAGATTTCAAAGACATATTTCGGATATATCTCAAATTAAGTTCTTTATCTAAGATCAATATCAAATAAAATTTCACTCGTCTGACCTTATTTATCTAAATATAAAATGCCTCCGTTTAAAGAGGCACTTTTTTAAATAAAGATATAAGTTGACAAAAAACACATTAACTCCATTCAGGAAACTGGGTTCGATCTTTAATTTTTAACAGTCATTCTCAAACAGCTCATTTTTAACTTATTTCTAAAGCATTAGCAAATGAAGCTTCTGTTTTTTGTTTAGGAAAATACACTTCGAGTGCTTTATTATTTTGTTTAAAATTAAGTTTCTCTCCAGTACTAACTAATTTTATCTGTTTTATTTTTCCGGTATAATAAGACATTTCTGTGCCTAAACTTTTAATAACAGCAGTTCCGTTTTCTGGCCAATCCATAACGGTCGCATAAAGAACATTGTCTTTTTGCACAAAACGAATGTCTTGTGATGTAAAAGCTTTTCCTTTTCCTTCATTGAAACCCTGCGCTGTTAATGCTCCGGCACTTTCCTGTTGAGGTCCTTCCCCAAATATTTTCCACGGACGTGTACCATAAATACTACTACCGTTAAGCTTCATCCAAGCTCCAATTTCCTTTACAATTTGTCGTTCTAATTCATCGATACTCCCATCACCTCTTACTGGAATATTAAGCATTAAATTCCCATTTTTGCTTACTACATCTATTAGCGAGTGAATAACCGTTTTAGCTGATTTGTAGCGCTTATTTTCGTAAACACTTCGATCGTAATGCCAGTTACCAATGCAAGTATCTGTTTGCCAAGGCAAAGGTTCAATTTCATTACTTTGTCCTTTTTCAATATCCCAAACCAAAGCTTTTCTCTGCTGTTCGGTTAAAATTTTACCTGTAATTACGGTTTGAACGCTTTTATTTTTTTGAAAACTTTTATTATAAAGATGCGCTGCAATACGCAAACCCGCATCGCTAATTGGCCAGAGTGGCAACGCTGTATCATCAAAATAAAGCATATCAGGATTATACTTATCGATTAAATCAATAGTTCTGTTATGAAAATTTTCGATGTAAGTTTCACTCGGTTTTGCCACACCGCTACCCCAGTTCCATTGGCTGTGTATACCATTATTGTCATCACTTTTTTCGCTTAGCGGATGATTCTGCGCATACAATTCCTGTGGATCTAAACCTTCCCACCAAGTTCCTTTTCCATCGGCTTTGGTCAATTTCCCATCATAAGGGACACCTGCCAAAGGGCCATTTATATCAGAACGCTGAGCTGTCTCAAACCAACTCCAGGCATGCGCAGCGTGGACACTGACAGCAAAAGGAAGATTTGCTTTTCGGGCAGCTTTTTCCCATCCGGCTATAATATCTTTTTTGGGGCCCATTTTGGTCGAATTCCAATTTGGCTGATATTTGCTGTTATAAAGATCTAAATTATCATGATGGTTTGCCATAGCCATAAAATACTTAGCTCCAGCGTCTTTATATAAGCTGACTAACTCTTCAGGATTCCAATTATCAGCTTTCCAAACGTTGATTACATCTTTAAAACCAAATTTAGAAGGATGTCCGTATTTTTCTAAATGAAATTTATATTGACGAGAACCTTCCTCATACATGCTTCTTGCATACCAATCACCAGCTTCAGGTTCACATTGAGGTCCCCAATGCGCCCACATTCCAAATTTAGCATCACGAAACCAATCCGGAACCTGATATTTGGCAAGTGAATCCCAAGTGGGTTCAAAAGGACCTTTAAAATCTGGTGAACCTAAAAAGTTTCTTTGAGCCAACAAAGGCGATAAATACAAACCAACAATTCCTGATGCTGCTAATTTTAAGGCGTTACGTCTATTCATTTTATTCTTATTTTTTTACTTCTTAGCTTTTTTTACCAATTCTAATAATCTTAATTCAGATTAAAATTTCTGTATTTTTTTATTCTAAAAGCTTAAAGATTATTTGTTTTAATGCTAAAATTTAAATTATCCCAAAAGCAAATATATCGGATAAGTGATATATTTGTTTTATCTAAATCCGATTTTATATTATTTAAAAACGACTTTTTATCATGTTCAAAAGCACTTTTAAACATTCATTCTCTTTATTGCATGTAGATTATGTGAAATTGTATCAAAATTGGAATTACAATAATGTAATTAGTCCTTATTATCGCTTGTATTATATCGACGAAGGCGAAGGATTTATTTCTGACCATTATAGGCGCTTAACTTTAGAACCCGGAAATCTATATCTTATTCCCAGTTTTACAATATGTAATCTAAATTGTGACGATTATTTGAGTCAATATTTTATTCAGTTTTTTGAAGAATCTCCAGATGGAATATCACTTTTTAGCAACAATAGATCTGTAATGAAATTACCTGCGGAAGAAATTGACATCGCGCTTATTAAAAGATTACTTCAGAGTAATCCCGGAAGAGGAATTAATCGATCAGAGAATCCGGAAGTTTACGAAAAAGAAGTCTATTACAAGGAATATTTGTCTTTAAACAATAGAATGAAGCCACATTTAGCTTTTGAAAATCAAGGAACACTTATTCTTTTAATTTCGAAATTTCTGAAGTTAACGAATTTGAAAGCAGACGAAACAAAATCTATTTCTTCTAAAATATTGGATACAATGAGCTACGTTCAGCTTAACTTAAGCAAGAATATTACGGTTTATGAACTTGCTCAAAGAGTAAATCAAAATCAGGATTATTTTTCAAAGCAATTTCTGAATCACACCGGACAAAGACCATTAAATTACATTCATGAGAAAAAAATCGAAAGGGCTCAATATCTTATTACAACCACAACTAAAAGTTTCCTAGAAATCGCTTTAAATACCGGTTTTTCTAATTTGCCGCACTTTTCAAAAATATTTAAACAGATAGTTAAGCTTACACCTGGTGAATATCGCAATAAAAACACTTTTTTGAATTGAATCGATATGAGCCAAAATAATTTTATCTTCACTTCTAACCTTTTTTTAAACATGTTGCAAATTATAATCTGAAACAAACTTTCTAAGTTTAGAGATACGCTTAAAAAAAAAAACGCTAAACCAAAAGTTTAGCGTTTTTTATGTCTTGTTTTGTAATCTATTGTTTAGACAACTCTGTCTCTGTATGAAGTGCACAAACCCAATTGTTATTTTTTTTAATCCAAGTAGAAGTACATACACATTTCATTGGCGAATTTTCTTTATCGTCTGCCATTTCTAATTCTATTACATATCCAATTATCGTGGTATTTTCGGTAATTAACTTTTCTTCCACATCAGAAATATTCAATACTTTTATTTTACCACTATCAACAGACTCAAACATCTTTTTAAACATAGATTCGTCTACACTTTGTAACCCAGTTTTACCGGCTATCATGCAAGGAAACAGCGTAAGTTTTTTTACCGTTTCATAATCATGATTTTCCATTGCTTGCCAATATTTTTTTTCCAGTTCAATAATTTGCGTTTCCATAATCATCTTTTTAATTGATGAAACAATTTACAAAAAATCTGATAAAAAAATATTATTTGTGGTCAAATTCTCTGCGGTCATAAAAGGTATCATCATCGCTATAATACACAGAATCAGGATCATTTCGTTCAGGATAATACGAATTCATTACTCTTCTTTCGTAGTCCCTGTCAAAATTGTGTTGTCTGTTATATCTGTTTGTATTTCTGAATGTATCGTATCCTATGCTGTTTGCCATAACGATTTTCGTGTCTTTATTTATGCTTACAGATCCAATTGGTATGATAATATGGCTATCTCCGTCTTTATAGAGAAATTCCCTTCCATTATCGTTGGCAATAACGTCATGTACCTCATTGTGTTTGTCCTCAATTAGTTCTTTAGCTACTTTCACATCCAAGTAAACAACGCGCTGCATATCCTTATTCACCCAGAGATTATCAATTGTACCAATAGTACGGTTATCAGCATCTACTATCTTCCATCCTCTTACATCAGAATAATTTGATGCAATTTTATAATCAGATAGTTCGTCCAGTCTATATAGGTTTCTGTTTTTATTTTCCATAATTTCTAATTTTAATTATATATATTTTGCCGGATTTAACTTTAGTATTTCCTGGCTATTGTACTCTATTGTGCACTTGTAGTGTTTTCAATATCTACACTATTTTCATTGTGAACGGTATGGTCACAAAAATAGATATAGTATATAATACCTGCGATAACTAACAGCACAGCAACCCACGGCCATACCGGTTTTTTCTTTTCAATTTTAATTTCTGCCATAACTCTATTTTTTTGATTTTTTAATAGTTTCAATACATCATTAAAGTTACAAAGGAGAGAAAAGTAAGACGTATTTAATTTCAGGAGGATGTTACAAAATTTCCATTAAATTAATTTGGAAGATTATTATAAGAAATGGAGATTAAATAAAAAACGCTAAACCAAAGGTTTAGCGTTTTTTGCTTTTTTTAAAACTCTAAAATTTTAGATTAGAGTTCTTATTTATTTTCAATTAATTCAATACTTTGCTGCAACGATTTTATGGTTTTTATTTATTTCACTAAACCCAATAAAACATTCATTCTATCTATAAAATACTGGGCAGTTTTTATATAAAATATCCGTTGATCATCTACAAGATTTTTCTCTTTATCCCACACAAATTTTCCGGGATGTTTTTGTTGAAATTCTTTCATCAATTTAGCAATATACCAATACGATGATCTTTTCCATTCGCCCTCCGTAAGATCCATTTCTTTCATTTTTGCAGGAGTATTGCTTTTTTCAAGAACTTTCCTTACTGCAAAAAACACATCGGCCTGATAATCCTGCAGAACATGATAATATTCTTTACGGCAATCAAGTTCATGATCTGGATGTTCTTTTATGCATTGTTGCAAATCATTTTTAAACATTGCCAATGTATCACTATATCGAATATTTAAGTCTTGTGAAAAACAATTCAATATTGGAAAAAGCAAAAAGATTAAAATTTTAAAATTCATATTTTCTATAGCTATCACTAACTTTTAATAGTAAGAAATTTTACGGGTTATAAGGTTTGTATATTTTTTGCCATTAAAAAATGTATCCCAACTTTCGGTTTCCCAGTTACCAAATTTTTCATAAGTGAAATAACGTGGTCTTATTTTTTCCTTTTCGCCTTTCTTTTGGCTATAAATAAACCTGCCATTATTGTCATAAATGTAATTGATAACTACTTCTGGCTCTTTCTTATTTTTTCTCTTAATTTGATTTATCTTACCGTTTTTGTCATAACCAAAAGAACAGCTTTCTTTATCGCGATCCTGGTAATTCGTAACCCTTCCCGATTTATCATAATTTATAGTAAAATCGTATTTGACATCACTACTACTATTACTATAGAAAACTTTAACTCTATCTACAATATTTGAATTATTCAAATAATAAACCGACTTTGACATTAATTTTTTCTCATCTGTTCTATCTTTTAATTCCGTTTTTTGTTCTTTGGCATAATATCCTTTTTCTACAATAGAATCTTTGTAATTTTCATAAAAAATCTCCCTTCCGTCGAGAAGATCATCTGAATATCCCGATCTCTTTCTAATAGAATAATAATATTTTTTCTCTAATTGATTTGATTTTGAAAATTGATATTCAACAACTTTCCTAATAGCATTTACTCCGCCATCTCCATGAAGTATGGATGAATATAATTCTTTAACGATATTCCTGTTATGGTCAAAAAATATAGAATCAATGGAAGTGGAAAACACTCGATCTTTGTATTTTACAAGTGGCTCTTGCTTTATTACTATCAAATTCTCAAAATATTCGTATGATCTATTATTTTCATCCACATAATCCTTAAAGTGCGCAATTGTACCGTCTTGATTGAATTTGTAATAATATTCTATCGTACCATCTGTATTGGTGTCTATAGTTAACTCCTTAACGGGTTTATCTTTTCTTAACCCAAAATCATTAAACGTAAGATAGTATTCTTGCCTTTTATATTCATTTTCGACATTTGTATTGAAATACGTCGCAATACCTAACTCATATTCTGCCAGCGGAACGTCTTTATTTTTATCTAATTGCGGAGTGAAGTAAGTTTGAGCTGAAAGTTTGAAAAATAACAAACAAAAAATTGCAGTGTAGTTTTTTAGCATTTATGGAATTTTACGTAATAATTTAAGATATCGCTCCTTACTTTTTTTCAATTAATTCAATACTTTGTTCCAACGATTTTTCGGTTTGAATGATATCCAAAAGGATCATTTTTAAAGTCTGTTTTGAATTTTGATCCGTAGCATTTATGTTTGAATATATAAAACTCATTAAAAATTCACTTTTATTTTTCAGTGTTTCTTTTAATTCTTCAATGTTAGAAAGTGAAGCAACTTTTTTATAATCAATTAAATAAATTTTACTGTTAGATACCGATTTCCATGCATTAATTTTAATTTGCGGAATGTAGATTCCTTTCGATTTTTTTACAATATCTAAAATTGCTACATTTTTGCTTTTATAATAAAATTGTAATGAGTCAACTAAAGATTCTTGCTTGGGAATAATTGTCTGGATATCTTCTTTAGATTCCTTTAATTCACTATCAATAGTTGAAAATACTTGGTCAATATAAACCTTGTCTTTGTGCTCAGAATTCCAATTATCAATAAAAAGAGCTATTAAAATACCTGCAATTACTGGAATGATTTCTTTGATAAATTGAATCGTGTAGTTTTTAATTTTTTGCTTCATTAATTCTATTTTTGGATAGGCGGATATTGTTATTCTTTTACGGAATTCGGCGTTTTTTTTCTAAAAAAATAATGTTGTAGCTATACGCCGTAAAATGGTTTCGCTAATTTAATTAAATATTTGAATTAGTTGTTTAATCAATTTATTTTAATAAAATCTTGTAAATACTTCAAATCTTGATTTTAAAAATCTTGTATTTTCCCATATAATCCTTATTCTCTTTCCAAATTTGGAAAAAATAACATTATTGAATCAAAATTATAATTTACTGATTTTGAGACATTTTATATTTAGTTTAAAATTTTAACAAGTTTTTATTTATAAAAACAATCAATTTGAACGCAAAATCTGTACACTGGATTATTGTGTACGTAAAACCGTACTTTATTACTCCTTCTTAAAACAATAATTAATCATCTTTACACTATCAGTTGCAAACATAATAACAAGTACAATCTTAACATTAAAAATGCAACCATATAATTTTCAACACATTGAATAAATATACATAAAAAAAAGGTTTTTCAATTGCCTATCAATATGATGCAATTATGAGAATGAAAAAGCATGTATTTCAGTGTCAAATAAGTATGACTATCTATTATTTACTAACCATAAATTATTTACTAACCTTTAACCCTTAAAAAATGAAAAAAATCCTAAAATTAACAAGTTTACTATTTATTACAGCATTAGTATTTGCTTCCTGCGAAAAGGAACAAAATCTAAATGTGGCGGAATCTGCTATTAAAGATGAGCTGAAAATCGTCAACAATTCTGTTACCGCTAAAGCCGCAGCAGAAAACGTTGTCGCGCTGGCAGGTGGTGGCGCCGGAGCCAGAACAATCACATTAGGAACAAATACATTATCTTGTCCTGGTGGTTTATGTACATCTTTCGGTGTTTGGTCAACGGGCGTTTATACTGTTTGGTTCCAAATGAAATTTAATTCAGGCTTTTATTGGAGCCGAGGCGGAAAATGCGGATACGGTATCTTAATTGGTGATCAGAATACCGGTGGCGATCCAGGATGGGATGGAAATGGTGGTAGTGCAAGATTTATGTGGTATTGTCCAAACGGGTCAAATACTGCCAAAGGAAGCGGTGCTTATTTGCAACCATACGTTTATTATAGAGATCAGCCTGGACAATTTGGTAATGATTTTGGAAAAAAATATTACATTCAGGAAGGCGTGACATACAACTGTCAGATATCTGTTAAGTTAAACACTGGTTCAAATACAGACGGATACGTAAAATATTATGTAAATGGTACAGAAATCCTGAATCAAAAAATTCGTTGGGTGACTAATGATGCTAAGCGTAATGTCAATGCAGTTAGTTTACACACTTTCCGTGGTGGAAGTCAAGAATATTGGAAAGCTCCTGTAACAAGTTCTATTTACTATCCTAGTGCGTCTTGGGATGCGCAATAATAATTAATTACTTTAAAACAATCACTTTTTAGTAAATAAAACAGCCGCCCACAAAGGCGGCTTGTTTTTAAAACTGATAAAACGAATTAATCTAATTATTTCTGATCAACAAAAACGTACAACTTTTGTATTTTTCCGCTTTGAATTACAAACAAATCCATTCCGCTTACTACAGCTGGTTTTACTTTTGAACCAAACTGCCAATACAATCTAACTACATTGTGATTCGTTTCTACTGATTTTGCAGTAAATCTAAAATCAGGATTTTTACTCTGAAGTTCTACAATAAATTTACTGATATCCTCTGTTCCTTCGGCAATAAAATGATGGTCTACCATTTCTACATTCGGTGCATAAATTTCATTTAATAAAGCTTTACGTTTTGCTTCATCTTTTTCATTCCAAATTTTAAGATGATTCTCAACTATAACTGTATTCTTTTTGGCATCGAAATCATCTGCAGAAACTTTTTTAACTACATTATTCTTTGGCGACCATAATACCGTTTTTGGATGTGATTTTTCATATCCTTTTCCATTCGGATAAGAAACCAATTCCATTTTAGAACCCCATGGCGTTTCAAAATAAACCCAAGATTCTCCGGCTGTATCGCCAGATGGCGTTGTAAAAGGTTCTCCCAATATTTTTACACCTTTACTCTTTAAATATTGTACAGCAACATTAATATCATTCACATAAAATGCAATATGCGATGCTCCAATATCATCTGTATTTGGATGATTGATACTTCCTTTATTTTCGGCATATTCAAATACTTCTATGCTGGCTCCATTTCCTGCATTTATCATTTTAATGGTAACAGCACCCGTGTTAGGATTGATGTTATTTAATTTCTTCCAATCAGTGTCAAGCGGAATTGGTCCTAATTGTGTTACTGGTTTAAAACCAAGTACATCATCAAAAAATGTAACGGCTTTATTGAGATCCGGAACATTAATTCCGACATGATCTATTCCCACAATGTCTATATTTTTTTGAGCTATTGTTTTTTCTGAAGCCGAAAAAAGTATTAATACATTCAACATTGCTGCAGCTGAAGTCTGCACTTTTCTATTTGATATTTTATGATTTGTTTTCATTTTTATAAAACTCTTTTGAATAAATTATTTGATGTTTAAAAATTAATTAGTGTAAGCTGCTACCCATTTTGCTTTAATATTAGCACGGGCTTCAATAAATTCTTTGTCAGTTCCCTGAGCAATGGCGTCAAGTGGAAAACGAAGTGGTCGCTCCCCTTTTTTCATACTTACTAATTCTAAAATACCATCAGCAATAGTTTGCGGATTCATATCGAACTGAGCCATTTTACCAAATAATGCTGTACCTAATGCGTTGAATTTTTCTGATGCAGCTTCTCCATATTCTTCTATAATTTCAGCTTTATCTGCATGAATACCTGCTTTAGAACCGTTATTCATTTCGGTTGGATAAACTCCTGGCTGAATGCTTACATTTTCAATTCCGTAAGCTGCAAGTTCATCTTGCAAACCTTCTGTAAAACTTTCAACTACAAGTTTTGATGCGATATACGGAATCATAAAAGGAAGTGTATGTCCGCTTGCTCCAGTTGTAATGTTGATGACAAGTCCGTTTTTTTCTTTTCTCATAGAAGGAAGTACTGCCTGATACATACGAAGAACGCTGTAAACATTCACATCGAACATTTTACGAACCTGATCAATAGAATAACCTTCAAGCAAACCAAAACCACTTACTGCCGCGTTATTGATAAGAACATCAATTTTTCCGTATTTAATTAGGATTTTTTCGACAGCTTCACGAACCGATGCATCGTCTGTAATATCGATATCGACTACTTCAATGTTTTCTATTGCTTCCAGTTCTTTTGCCGGAATAGCATTTTTATCTTTTGTGTTGCGCATTCCTGCAATAACTGAATGACCAGCATTTGCTAATGTTACTGCTGTAAGTTTTCCAAAGCCTGTACTTGTTCCTGTAATAAAAATTGTTTTTGACATGATTTCTAATATTTAAATGTTTATAATGTTTGTTTCTTTTGAACATTACAAAGTTGCGCTTAATGCAAAACCTGCACATTGATTAGAAATAAGTAAAAACTTGATTTGGATCAAGAGTTTGGATTAGGCATAAAAAAAGGAGCTTTAAAAGCTCCTGATGTTATTTATTTTTTTGCCGTCTGTTTTCGAATGCGACTTAATGTTTCTGGCGTCATTCCAAGATAGGAAGCAATCATAGTTTGAGGAATTCGGGAAGCAAAGCCCGGATATTTATTTACAAAGTTCAGATACTTTTCTTCAGCAGTTAAGGTCAGCGAAGCCTGAATTCGGTTTTGAGCAGCAATAAAACTTCTTTGCAAAATCATGTTTACCATATTATTAAAAGCTGGGATTTCTCTGCAAAGCAATTCAAAATTTTCATGCGTAAAAAGCACAAGTTCTGTATCTTCAATGGCATCAATATTGAAACGGGACGGTTGCTGCATCATCAAACTTTCGCGATCTCCTGTCCACCAATTTTCAATACTGAAATTATTTACATGCTCACTTCCTTTTTCATCAACAGTATATGTTCTAACACAACCTTGAGTAATAAAAGCATCGTATTTCCAAACATCTCCTTCCTGAAGCAGATATTGTCTTTTACGAAGTTTTTTAATTATAGCAAATGATTGTATACGTTCTGATTCAGCCTCAGTGAATTCGGCTTTTTCTTCAATATATTTTTGGAATATTTCATACATAGAATGTAAAATTATACAAAAGACATTTGATGAACAAACTTTTCAAACGCTACATAACTATTAGAAATACAAAAACTATGTTGATTAATCCATAACAGAAGCCGATGATGTAATTTTAAAATCAGCATATCGCCATGAATTATCAAAAGCCGATTTAATTTTCAATGCCTCATTTTCTTTTTTCTGCTTTATTAAAGAATTATAAAGTCCAATTAAAGCGTAGCCGTTTTTTGTCCAGATTTGCAAATCTTTTTGATAGATTTTTTCTGCTTCGCTGTATTTTCCAGCTTTGATTAGCACCGCTCCTAAATAATGCCGTACCGAAAAAAACCAATCGGGCGGTTCATTATAATTAAGATGATCTTCAATAACAATTGCCTCATTTAATAGTGAGATAGCTTTGTTTGAATCATTTTTCTTTGAAGCAATTCCTGCAGCTAGAACTTTTGAAGCAATCTTCACAAGATCTTCAGTAGTATTAATATTCCAAATTGTAATATCTTTTAATACTGCATTTTTTGATAATTTATCAAGAACGATAAATTCCTTTTCAGCATTTTTTAAATCATTTTTACCCAGATACGCCATTCCTCTCGCATAATGCCAAACAGCTTCCGGATAAATTAGATCTTTGCCTGGTTTAGGAAGTGAAATTATTGTATCCCACATTGAAAATTTTACGGCAATATAATACGGAATAGTATAATAATGCTGCAAAGTCCCCCATCCCGGCTGACGCATTATTTCGACTGAAGTATGTTCTTGAAGTTTTTTTGCGGCATTCCAAGCCAATTTAGAATTCCCTTCCAAAGCTGCTGTTGCGGCTAAAAAATGATAATTATGCGGATAATATCCTAACGGATAAGCGCCTTGCGCGTGACATAATGTTGTATAAAGACTATCTACTTTTACCGCCTCAATATTTGAAAGTGAACCTTCATGATAATCTCCAGTGCGAATATATATGTGCGATGGCATGTGAATCAAATGTCCTGATCCGGGAACCAAAGTTTCAAGCAATTTGGCACTTTTCAAAGCCTTTTCAGGAGTTGCAGAAGCTTCAATAGCATGTACATAAAAATGATGAGCGCCAGGATGTTTCGGATTTTTAACCATTAGCTCTTCTAAAACTTTCACTATTTCAGGAGTCCACTCTTTTGCTACACCAGTGTTTTTATCATATAAATCCCAAGGATGAAGATTCATTAAGGATTCGGCATATAGCGCACCAATATCAGGATCTAAAGAGAATTTCACATACACTTTTTTCATCGCTGCTGCGTATGCAATATCCAATGGTTTTCGGTCCGAAGGAGGATTTGCAACATATCTCACCGTTAATGCGTCAATAAGTGCCTTTTCTTTTGGAGAACAATTTGCAGAAAGTTGCTTTGCTTTTTGGACCGCAGCATATGCCCGCTGAAAATTATCTTCTTCCATTCCGGCATTGTAGTTTGGACCCAAAACATAAGCAAATCCCCAAAATGCCATT
Source organism: Flavobacterium sp. ASV13 (assembly GCF_000745775.1). Classification (GTDB taxonomy): domain Bacteria; phylum Bacteroidota; class Bacteroidia; order Flavobacteriales; family Flavobacteriaceae; genus Flavobacterium. Next base: position 492,441 of record NZ_JQJY01000001.1, read on the forward strand.
GCACAATTGGAATCTAAACGTGAAGCTTCATAAAATGATCTTGCAGCTTCAGCATGATTGAAACCATACGCCAGCATCATTCCCTGATTAAAATACTGTTGAACTTCCTGATTATGGGTCGAAATTTTAAAATCAATACCGCCAAGACCTTTAAATTTCGGTGCTTTTTTATTAAGCGTATACCAATCTTTATCTGTTGTCTTTGGAACATAACACCCCTGATTAGACGTTATCGGAGTTGATTTCGTTTCAGCATTTTTATTTTTATTGCACGCAAAAAGCAAAAAAACAGCAAGAATTAAATAATAATGTTTCATCAAAAGAATATTTTATTTAATAAATCAGTGTCAAAAGCTCGTTAGAAAAGAAAATCGAGTTTTCTTAAACAAACTTACAAAAATTAAACTAAATAACTGTTTATCAAATCAATAGAGTTATGATGTTTAATTTACAACTACTACAAATCTTTTCAAATCAATATTAAAAAAATCACTATTTTTAACTAACCTTCATTTTTGTACTATGACAGATACATCTCAACTCCGAAGCTCCATTTTTAGACACCTTGACGGTTTAGCAGTTGCTCCGGTGGCAATAGCATTAAAGAAAAAAGAAGTTTTAGCACTCATTCTTGACAAAAAGCAAATACAACTGGCAGAACTTGCTACAATTTTTAAAGCAAATGAAGGCTATCTGAATGTCGGTTTAAGAATTCTGGCTTCACAAGGATTTTTAGAGTACGAGGTCAATAACAAAACACAGGAAATTACGATTTCTGTAAATGAAAAATCAGAAATTGCTTTTTCACTATTCTATCTTTATGAAGATGTTGTCGATTTGCTTCAATTTTCGGCACATTTTCATCCGCGTCTTTTTGAAGATGCACCTTTTGAAAAACTCGACAGTATTTTTGAAAAATATAAAAAAAATTATGAACTTAAATCTTCCGATAATAACTTTACGAACAATATTCAAAACCAAATTTTGAAACATATCGAAGGTTATTTAATCGGACCGACAATAGTACGCCTGGCGATGAAAGGAATGTTTCATAAATATTTTATGGAAACTTCTTTTAAACCAGAAGAGTTTCATAAATCTCCGGAAAATTTCAAAAAAATATTAGATTTCTTTGTCCATCTTGGTTGGTTTTTAGAAAAAAAAGGAAATTATCAATTTACAGATGTTGGTTTATTTTTCGCAAAAAGAGCCAGTGCTTATGGCGTTACGGTTTCTTACTTGCCCACTTTTGCCAAAATTGAAGAGCTAATCTTTGGCGATCCCGCAGTTTTAAGAATGATAGCCGATGGAGAAAACGAAATTCACGTGGACCGCGAAATGAATGTTTGGGGAAGCGGTGGTGCGCACGAAACTTATTTTAAAATTGTCGATGAGATTATAATCAAACTTTTCAATTTGCCTATTGAGGAACAACCAAAAGGCATTTTGGATATGGGTTGCGGAAATGGTGCTTTCCTTCAGCATATTTTTGAAGTAATTGACAGACAAACTTTAAGAGGAAAAATACTTGATGAATACCCATTATTTTTGGTTGGAGCTGATTATAACCAAGCTGCGCTGAAAGTAACCCGTGCCAATCTTATAAAAGCTGATATTTGGGCAAAAGTAATATGGGGCGATATTGGACGTCCGGATTTACTTTCAGATGATTTGAGAGAAAATTATAATATTGATTTGAAGGATTTACTAAACGTAAGAACATTTTTGGATCATAATCGCATTTGGGAAGATCCGAAAAACAGCAATAAAGAAAGAAATAGCAATTCTACTGGCGCATTTGCTTTTAGGGGAAAAAGACTCAGCAACAATCTGGTCGAAGATAATCTCTTGGAACATTTGCAAAAATGGTCGCCCTATGTGCGTAAATTTGGTTTGCTTTTAATTGAATTGCATACGATAAATCCAAAACTAACGGCCAATAATTTAGGAAAAACTGCTGCAACAGCTTATGATGCTACTCATGGTTTTTCTGATCAGTATATTGTTGAAATTGATGTTTTTAATAAAATCGCTGCTGAAGCTGGTTTGTTTCCAGATAAATCCTTCTTCAGACGATTCCCAGATGCTGACACCGCGACTGTTAGTATCAATTTGTTGAAAGGAAACTGAATTTCAAAGATTACTTAAAATAAAAAAACTCCAAAATCAAATGACTTTGGAGTTTTTTATATGATATCTCAAAATATTACATTTCGTTCAAGTCGTTGAATTCGTGTAAAGATTTTAATGTACTTTCGTAAAATAAGATAGCCGCGATAAGGTTTCCTTTATCAGAATATGGCATCATCTTTCTTTGAAACTCTACTGTCGTATCCAAGAAAGTTGTAGTTCCTAACGCTTGACCGTCTAAAACTTTTTTGTGCTCATTATCATCTGGAATACCTAAGTCTGCCATAGTAACACCTGGTTTAGTAACCAAAGCAATGTAAGGCAAAGTTTTTACCAATACTTTAATGCGCTCAATGTACAATTCTAAAAGCTCTCCTTTTTGCATACCGCTCAATTCTTTTTGATCGTGGTATTTACGGATTAGTGCTGTTGTACTGATAATACTTCTTGGAGCATTTTTTGCTTGTGCTGATACAGCTACAGTCGCCAAGAAGCAAAGGAAACTTAGTAAGAAAATCTTGCTCTTCATTTGTTAGTAGATTTGGTTAATTGTGATGGAAACAAAAATATATAAATTAACTTAAATTGCAACTTAATTAATTTCTTTTTTGCAATTAAATTTTTATTCTTAAAATATTGTAGCTAAAAAACTACAATTAATGTAATTTTTTATGATTTAATTATTCTGAAGCGTCCAGGATATTTTATCCAGATGCTTTTTTTATTGCCGTAATAATCCATATAGTCTTCGCAAACAAATACAGCATGCGCTGTAGACCATGCAACAACACCACAGAATTCACTTCCCGACTCTCTCTTTAGTTTTTCGATTTGCTTGCCTTTTTGAAATCCTAAATATTTGTAAATCGTTGGCGTATAAACTTCTCCGCTTTCTAAATCTTCTAATGCTCTGTCAAAAGTATCTTCTTTGTCTATAATTTGTTTGTACTTAGCCATAACTGCGTAAGTCAAAATTGCATACTCGATAATTTTTTCGTTTTCGCAATTGTCTTTAATACAAACAAAATCAGCAGATACTTTTGCTTTGCTTATTTCTTCACTATTAAGATGGAACGAATCGTTATTCTTTAGTGTTATCTTTTGTACATTATCATCTATTTTTTCAGTAACAAAAAGATTATCTAATCCATAAATATTAAGAGAAGCTTTAATAAATGCAATCGATGAGCAATTTGTACGTTCTCCTTGTTTAAAGCTTTCAAATATTTTATCTGAACTCAACTGTGCATAAGAATTTGAACAGACAAACACTAAAAATAAAAATATTGACGTATAAGATTTCATGCCTTTGGATTTTATAATTGTACCCCAACACATCTTTTGAAAATAATATTGGGTTTACAAATCTAAAAAAAATCAACTCATAGTCTCATTTACTTTTCAAATTTTATTAAAAATTATAAATTGTTTATCGGTTTCTTAAAAAAGAAAACTTAAAAGTTATGAAATTAATTTTTAAAAATTATCTTTATATCTACTCAAACAGAGCATGAAAAGGACAAAAAAAACAATAAAATTGCCGTTTAAGAACTAATCGAACTTTCTTTTTATGAAGAACTTATTTTCAAAAAAAATAGCACTAATCCTAATTGTTGCTATTGCCATTTTTGTTTTATTTTTTAAAATGTATTCAGAAGAAAAAACTTCTGCTGCAAAACCACCAAAAAAATCATATCCGCCCGGTGTTCTTTTTACTTTTGACGATGATTACATAGAAGATTGGTACCAAGCTGATCAATTACTACATCCTTATGGCTGGAAAGCAACTTTTTTTGTTTGCTGGTATGGAAGCTTAACTAAAGATCAAAAATCAAAACTGCATTTTTTACAAAACAGAGGACATGATATTGCCGGTCATGGTTATAATCATCTGAATGCGCTAAAATATTCAAAGGAATTTGGCATCGAAAAATACATTAATGATGACATTTTGCCCCTTAAAGCTGCGATGAAGAAAGATGGGTTTACTATACACTCTTTTGCGTATCCTGATGGAGCCCGAGATGCAGAATTAGATACTGAATTACTCAAACATTTTGATATCATTAGAGGTACAACTTATGAAGAAATTCGACCAGAATCTCAATTTTGCTATTATGAAGGCAACAGAGTCGTTTATGGTTTAGGAATTGATGACGATTACAAACAATTCAATATTCCGTATTATAAAACTCTAATAGATTATGCCAAAGCTCATAATAAAATAGTGATTTTTTATGGTCATAAAACTGTTTCGAACGCAGATGAAAAGTTAGAAACTCCGCTTTATGCATTGGAAGATCTTTGCAAATATGCCAAAAATAATGGTCTGAAATTTTACACTATTGATGATTTGGCTAAATTATAATTAAAGAAAACAGACAAATACAAGCTAAAATACTGATAATGAAATAAAAAAAGTAAATTCTATACTTTTGAAGCGAAATAAAGCAATATCTTTATGTTAATGTAAAAATAAAATACGCCCTAAACCTAACATATTCCACTATGCAATAAAATATTTTTTCTAAAAAAAAACTTAAGATCTCAAATAATAAGTATAATTCAAATTGTAAAATTAAAAATTTGATCAACTGTATGGAAACAAATACACTAAACCAGACGGATGCTGGCGTAATTGCACTTTTGCTTTTTATTTTAATGATTATTTCGAGTTTTATTGGTAAAAAAGTAGGGAACTATATTCGGAATAAAAGACCTCCCACAGAAAAATCTTCTGAAACTTCAACACTTGTAGCCTTGCTTTTTTTCTTATTGGCCTTCACTTTTGGCATGAGCAGCGACCGATATAATTCACGAAGACAAGTTGTTGTGGAAGAAGCAAATGATATTGGTACAGCTATACTGCGAAGTGATTTATATCCCGATTCAACAAGAGCTTTATTCCGAAAAGATTTTAAAGATTATGTTGAAGTCCGAATTTCCTATTATGAAACAGGACCAAATATAAAAGGAATTTTAAAAGCCGATAGTTTATCTCAGGTGATTTCAGCAAAGCTATGGAAAAGAGCAACAGATCTTTCCAAAGACCCAAATAATCTTGCCGCAACACAACAAATGATTCCGGCCTTAAATACCATGATTGATGTAACTACTACCCGCCTTTCCGGAGAAAAAGCAAAAGTTCCGCAAAGTATTTTAATAATGTTATTTTTTCTATCTATTATAACGGCATTTTACGGCGGCTATTCAGAAGGGCGTAATGGCAGAATCGATTGGCTGATACAAATTGGATTCTGTTTGTTAGTTTCATTGGTTGTATTGTTCACACTTGATTTAGACCGACCACGCAGAGGTTTTGTAAATCTGGATGCTCCCAACCAAACCATAATCGACTTAAGGAAAAATTTTGAGTGATTAAAAAAGTAATTCAATAAAAAAGGGATGATTTCAATTAGTTGAAATCATCCCTTTTTATTTTATAAAATTCTATACTAGAATTTAAACGTCACATTTGCTGTTACACGTGTTGGATTTTGAGCTGCAAGTCGGTATGACCAATATTTTTCATTTGTCAAGTTGTCTACTTTCAAACCAATTCTATATTTTGGCTGATCATAAAAAAGAGAAGCATCCAAAACTGTATATGACGGAATTGAGAATTTGAAAGTCGTTGTATTAGTCTGATAATATTCACTTCCGTAAATTCCACCAAAACCAATTCCTAAACCTTGTGCGCGTCCTGTAACAACTCTATAACTTGCCCATAAATTTGCTGTTCTTGGCGATCCTGCTGTACTTGGTCGTAAACCTTGAACACTAGCATTACTCTTTTCGTATTTACTGTCATTATAAGTATAACCAGCGACAATATTTAATCCCGAAATTGGATTGGCAATCAGCTCCGCTTCAAAACCTTTACTAACCTGCGTTCCATCCTGAATTGTATAATTAATATGATCCGGATCATCACGTGTTATATTAGTCACAGCAATATCATAATAACTAAGTGTTGCCGATATTTTAGGAAGATCAAATTTAAAACCACCTTCCCATTGATTCGCTTGATTTGGCTTAAAAGTATTTCCGTAAAAATCAGAACCAGAAACATTACTGAAACCATTCATATAATTACCAAAAGCTGCCACTTTATCTTTTACAAGTTGGTAAACTACTCCAAATTTTGGAGATACTGCCGTTTGGTTATAATTTCCTGCAATAGAATCTTTACTAGGATAATAAGTACCATGATTCTCATATTTATCAATACGAACACCACCCATTACTAATAATTTATCTGTTACATTTAAAACATCAGAAACATAAGCGCTATATGTATCTTCGTCATTAGATACAAAATTTGCATAAGTGGCATTGGCAAACATTGGTTCCACTTTTTGAAGAGTAAAATTATCGTAAGCTGCACCTGGCTTCTTGTAATCCATCGCTGGCATATTCACTGTCGCATCATTTCTCGTAGCGCGCAGACTGTAAAAATCCAAACCTGCTACAACTCTGTTTTTAAGTTTGCCAATATTAAATTTTCCAATAAAATTTTGCTGAATATCAGTTCCGTAAAATGGTGAATCCTGGTTAGTAACCTGTTGTCTTAATGTTGTTGCCGATCTCATTTGTAAAGCCACAACATAACCCTCAGACGAAGATCTTGTTCTTGACAAAATAGTTTGAGAAGTCCATTCATCAGACATTTTATATTTTAACTGCGTAAAAATATTGTATTGCTGACTCGTATAATTGATCGTATTATTAGCAAAAGATAATTTATAAGGAATATCAAGTGCTTCAATACTACTTTGTGTGTTAGCCACTACAAAAGGAGCAAGTCTCGTTGGTGAAGTTGCTTTGTACAAACTAAATTCAATATCAATTAAAAGATCTAGCCTGTCATTAATTTTGTATGAAAAACTTGGTGCAATTGAGAAGTTTCTGTTAAAACCAGCGTCTTGGAAACTTCTTTCACTATGAAGCGCCGTATTGATTCTCAACAAAGCTGTTTTATCTTGATTAATTGGTGTATTTACATCAAAAGTCAGTCGGTTTAAGTCCCAGCTGGCCGCTGAATAGGAAACTTCACCTTTGAAAGTATTAAAAGGTTTTTTAGTAACACGGTTAAACAAACCTCCGAATGATGATAATGTACTTCCGAAAAGTGTTGCTGAAGGCCCTTTAATTACTTCGATGCGTTCTAAATTTGAAGGATCAATTGTCGTGTAAGTAAAACTTCCAACACCGTTTCTAACTACTTGCGGAGTAGGAAAACCACGAGACATTGAAGTTGTTCGTCCCTGATTTCTAACCTCTGCAATACCTGCTCCGGGAACGTTTTTAAAAGCGCTGTTGTAATCTGTTACTACTTGCTCTTTCATTAATTCCTTGCTTACTACAATATAAACCTGAGAGTTTTCAATGTTTTTCAAAGGCATTTTGGCAACATCAAAACTTTCCTTTTTAGCAAATCGGTTTCCTCCTGTACGGATTACGACATCATCTAAATTTTCAATTGATGAATTTACTTTGATATCAACTGAGATTGATGGAATTTGTTCTGTAAGTTCAGCAGTTTCAAGTGAAGATTCATAGCCAGACATGGTAACTTCCAGCGTATACTTTCCAAAAGGAACTTTTTTAAACTCATAATTACCCGCCGAATTGGTAACCGCTGTTTTATTGATTTCAACCAATTTTACCAAAACGCCCTGACCGGCATTTCCTTCATTTGTAATTACACTTCCTGAGATTTGTCCTGTTTGAGCTTGAGCAAATCCAAAACTAAAAAACAAAGCAATTAATAAAACTGTTGAGCTGCTTACTAAACCTGATATTTTTAAACTGGAAGATTTTATAAAAGAGGAAATTAAATGTAAAGATACCTTCATACTGTTCTTATTTATACTTATTCTAAATATGGCACAAATGAACAATATTTATTTCAATCTATCAACTGTAAAACATTATTTTTTCAGAAAAAAAACATTAAAAATAAGCGTAGTAAAAACACTAAACCAAATCCTTGAAAAGCGCTAATTATTATTTGGACTGTTTCTAAAATACAGCTATATTTGCGCGCACAGCCCAGAATTCTCAATAAATACATTTCAATTATGATTTCAGTTCCGAGTCTAAAACAGATTAAAAACATAGCGCGTCAAGTTCATTTATGGCTTGGACTTGCCACCGGAATTATTGTTTTCATAATAAGTATAACAGGCTGTATTTATGTTTTTGAAGAAGAAATAAGAGACTTTTCAAAAGACGAAAAATTATATGTTTCAATTCAGGAAAAACCTTTTGTTGGACTTGAAAAAATTGTCAACAGTTTTCAGAAGGAATTTCCAAAAGACAAAATCACTTCCATAAAAATAAACCAGCAAACTCCAAATGCCGCTGTAGAACTTTCGACAAAAAAGAAAACCTACTATTTTAATCCTTATAACGGTACTTTGATAGGTAATGAAAAACAAGATTGGCTTACTGTTGTGAGAAAGCTTCATACTGAACTGCTTTTAGGTGAAACAGGCAGTTTTATACAGCGTTGGGCAGTTGTAATTTTTGCCTTGATGCTAATAACCGGATTAATTTTATGGTTTCCGCAACAAATGAGATCTTTAAAACAATCTTTAACCATCAAATGGAAAGGTACTTTTAAACGTGTTAATTATGATTTGCACAATGTCTTAGGATTTTATGCTTCCTTTTTTCTAATTGTGATTGTCTTTACGGGTTTATTTTTTGCTTTTAAAGAAGTTAAAAATGCGGCTGCTTTTGTAACAGGAACGGAACTTACTGAAGGAATAAAAGTAAAATCGGAAAACATAATTACGAAAGAATCTTTAGCAGCACGTTACGACCGAATTTACAAAACGATAAATCAGAAATATCCAAGTGCAAATACCGCAACGTTTTCAATAAAAAAGGACAAAGATGTAAGATTAAGAATGACTTATCCGTACAAATGGTCCCGAAATCAAAATACATTTTTCTTTGATGCCAAAACTGGGCAACTGCTTCGTTACAAATTATATAAAGATTTCAATGCCGCTGATATTATAGAAGCATCAAATTACGAAGTTCACACGGGAAGATTCTTTGGGTTATTTGGCAAAATCATTGCTTTTTTTGCTAGTTTAATTGCTGCAAGTTTACCCATTACAGGATTTATTATTTGGCTTAAAAAGAAGAAAAAAGCAAAGAAAAAATCTCCTGTAAAAACTGTAAATAAAAAATTAAATAAGGCAATCGCTTAAAGATTATCTTATTCTGTTTTAGTATTTTTAAGCTTTAATTCCATAAAGAAAAATTCTTTTAAAAGCATAAATAGCAGGAAGTTTAGGAAAACTCTCCTCTATTCTCTTTTTATATTCAATAACAAAAAGCTTCTTCTGATCTTCTTCAAGAAGTTCCATATACGGAATCAACGCTGAACCAGAAATAAAGTCAAAAAGTGCGTCGTGATCTTGAGCAATTATTGGATATACTTTTGTCATAATTTGAATATCTTCAAGTCCACCATCAAATAATATTTGAGCATATTGATCCATGCTTAAAACAGGAGAATCTCTTTTCCAGTCTTTAAGATAGCTTTTAAACGGTTCGTCACTTACAAGCTGATGCAAAATTTGATTCAGCTTATTTTCATTCTGAACCGGCATTTGTACAGCAAACTGTCCGCCCGAATTAAGTAAATTAACCAACTTTGAAAACAATTCTTCATGATTGTCAGACCATTGCAAAGCTGCATTACTAAAAATTAAATCCCATTTTTTATCTGAATTTGCAATTCCTTCGTTAGTAGATTGTTCAAAATGAAGATTTTCTGTCACATATTCCTTTGATTTTGCTAGCATTTCTGCTGAAGAATCGACGCCTAAAAAATCAATCTGCTTGAATTTTTCGGCTAAAAAAATAGACTGTTCCCCTGTTCCACAACCTAAATCAATTGCTTTTCCGGATTCTACAGGTTTTATAAGTTCCATTAGATCAACAAATGGCTTAAACCGAATGTCTTTGAATTTATTATATATTTCAGGATTCCAAGGCATGTTTATTTCTTTTTACTAATTGTTAGTATTTACTTTATTCAATAAATCTGTTGGCGCATAACCAAATCTCTTTTTAAATGCAGCAGAAAAATGTGAAAGATTTTCAAAACCAGTTTCGTAACAAACGTCAATTGGTTTCTTTCTTTTTTCAGCAAATTGATAATGTGCCAATTCTAATCTTTTCTTTGTAAGCCATCGCTGTGGTGTAGTGTCAAACGTTTTGCTGAAATCTCTTTTGAATGTAGTCAAACTTCTGCCCGTCAAATAACTGAATTTTTCCAAGGGCAAATTGAACATAAAATTCTTCTCCATATATCCTGCCAAATCAATTTTACCGGGTTCTTCAAAATTAGCCAGTACATTGTCTATGTCTTTATTAATTGTTCTGAGAATCGTAATGGCTTCTGTAATCTTTAGAGAAGCAATATCACTTGGAAGCTCTTCCATATCAAAATATGGAATCAATGATGCCAGACAGCTTTCCAACAAAGGATGATTATTGAAACTGTATATTTTTTGTGATTCTAATGGTTTTGGTTTTAAATCCAATTTAGCATAAAATTCACGCAGTTTTCCTACTGATAAATGCATCACAACCGTTTTATGCGGCTGTCCATCTTTAGGATAATTGATAATCGTTGCCAGTTGATTTCTTGGTATCAAAAAAATATCTCCTTTTTTAAAAACATAAGTGGCATCGGCCTGCACAATTTTTGTTTCACCCGAAATAAACCATATCAACATATGATGCTCAAACATAATGTCTGATTTGAAAAATGCATCTTCATATCGGGAAAGTTTTATGTCTTCGGTGATGTATTTTGCTTCGTAATTCATTGTATTTCTTTCTGATAAAAAAACACTGCTTTTATTTTTTAATCTTTATTCTTCTAAAGATATTAAAAAATAAAAAAGCAGTGTTGATTTTGTTTACTTAATATTGAATTTAATGCCTGTGATTTCTTCGCTAAAAGTCCATAATCGGCTGGCATTCGCCTGATCTAATGAATACAATTTAACACCTTTTTCAATAGTATCTCCATTAGCAATTGTCGCAATTTCTGAATCTTCACAATAAACACCACCTATATCATTCAATTTTGGACTCACAGCGCACCAAACTGTTGTTGCAGCGCCTTGAGGTATTGTTTTAAGAGAAGCTGCAACTTCTGGCTTTATATTGCCTTTTGCATCACAAAGACCCATTTTAATGAATAATTCCAATGGCGCTTCTCGGGCTAATTCGGTTCCTCCAATAGAACCTGGATGCAATGAGTAAGCTCGCACTTTATATTCTTTTGCTCTTTGATCTAATTCTAAAGCAAATAAATTGCTCGCGGTTTTTGACTGACCGTAAGCTTGTAGTGTTTCATATTCACGATTAAAAAAATTAGGATCATCAAAATTAAAATCCCCAAACTGATGTCCTTGCGAAGATACATTTACCACTCTTGCGCCATTCGCTTTTTTTAAAGCCGGCCATAATCTGGCGGTAAGCTGAAATTGAGACAAATAATTAGTAGCCAATTGTGATTCGACACCATTGCTTGTTCTGCGGAGCGGTACCCACATTATACCAGCATTGTTAATCAGCAAATGAAGCGGTCTGTCCGAATCCAAAAATTTTTCGGCAAACGCGTCAATAGATTTTGGTTCAGATAAATCCAACGCTTCGACTTCTGTGTTTTCAATCCCTACCAGATTTCTGTTTGCTTTTTCAACATCTCTTGCTGCAACAATAACTGTTGCACCTGCTCCTGCCAGCGCTTTTACTGTTTCGAGTCCAATTCCTGTGTTTCCGCCTGTTACGATTGCGTTTTTTCCTGTAAGGTCAATGCCTTTTATTACATCATTTGCTGTTGATGCAGCATTAAATCCAGAATTAACTGTTTTTTGCTGTGCTCCTTGATAATTGTTTTGTTCCATTGTTAGAAAATTTTTAATCATTCTTAATGGAACAAAGGTATTGCTGATTCACAGCCTCAATTTTGTTCAAACGTCCGAATGTACTTTGTTTAAACGTCCATAATATTTATGCAGCAAAAACGGTAAATTACAATCCTTTTTTAGCATCATAAGGAATATATTGATCCCATTCCCATGGCGTATAGATATCTGCAATTCCTATTTCCAACAAATATTTTATTATCCCGCTAGTAGGGTAACTGTTAGACATTATGAGCATTCCAATTCCTTTTTCAGGATACACAATACTGTAATTCTGAAAACCAGAGCCCTGACCTTCTTTAAAAGCGCCAACTCCGTATGGAGATTTTAAAACGCCCCATCCAAGTCCGTAAGAAAGTTCAATTCCGTCATTCCAGTTTCCATCTTCCAAAGCTCCTGGGCCGAATTGGTTTTTAGAATGAATCCGAATCTGTGGACTGAACATTTCTTTATATGATTTTGCTTTCAGAATCTTTTTGTTCAAAACCGCGGCGATAAACTTGCTGTAATCTTCAAAAGTAGTTTCAAGTGTTCCCGCTCCTCTTGGTGCGTTATCTTTATCTTTTTCTTGTTTTTTCCCTTCTGTATCATATCCATACGCAAAATCTTTTTCAAATTGCGGTTGCCATTTATAACTGGAAGAAGCCATACCAAGAGGTTTAAATATTTTTTCCTGAGCTAATTCTTCTAAAGGTTTTCCAGTAATTTTTTCAATTACAACCTGAAGATACGTCAAACCTTCTCCTGAATAACTGTATCGCGTTCCAGGTTCAAATTTTACTCGCAGCTTTTCATCAGATTCAAACCAGCGCCAATTTGGAAATCCGGCTGTATGATCTAGACACATTCTGGCTGTTATTTTTGTGTATTGAGGACTGTCTTTCAAATCTTTATAATCTTCATGCCAAACCTTATGTTCGTACTCATAAATTGGTTTTGGAAGATAACTTTGAAGTGGTTTATCCAAATCTAAAACTCCTTCTTCAACAAGTTTTAAAACCAAAACGGCAAAAACAGCTTTGCTTAGTGAAGCTCCATACAAATTGGTCTGTAATTGCAATTGCTTTTTATTCTCGACATCGCTGTAGCCAAAAGTTTTGATGTAAACAGTTTTTTTTGAATTAAAAACGGCAACACCTAAACCTTTGACGTCGCCGTTTTTAATTAACTGTTCAATTTTTTTGGTCAGACTATCGGAAGAAATAGTACTCCCATCTAACTTCTTTATTAAAACAGAATTTTGTGCCGTACTTCCAAAAATACCGGCGAAAAAAATAATCAATAACAGTTTTCTCATTTTAAAGTTTATTAAATTATTTATAGTTTTTGAATTTATTCACTTTTAAACCTTCATTTTTAAAGCGTTTACTTAGTAAATAAACATATAACAATCTAATTATAAACTTAATAGAAAAACCAATACAATCAAAATTACTTTAATTAATCAATTTTAATTTCAAAACTGTTACAGAAAAAGCCTGCAGATTTAGTACTGCTTTCTTGCCTTTCAATTTATATTCTGTTTCTTTTGGACTTATTTTCTTAGGTTCACCAAATGTATTTTCATCCTGCAAATTCGGGCTTGTCAATGTAATTACTGATCCTTTTGAAGCTAATTTTGCATTTTTCAAATCAATTGCAACTTCTTGCGTTTCAGCTGAAGTATTTACCAATTTTATAATTACTTCTTTCTTATCAACATCTTTTACTGCCGATGCGTATAAATTGTTTTCGCCTACTACTGCTTTTCCGTCTTTTGTAATAGCCAATAAATCGGTTCCTTTATTAGTTGAAAACAATTGCTGTACGTAATAATTAGCAGAGCCAAATGCTGTTAAATTATTGAACCAAATCATATCTGGCGTCCATTGCCAGGCTTCTTCATGAGCCATTAACGGTGCATAAGAAGTCATATTAACCACTTCAGCATTTCGCTCTAGTCCAGTCATAAAAGCAGCTTCAGAAAACGCACATTCCCAATTGTTTCTATTATTCGGATTGGCACCTGAGACACTTTGAGCGGCATATTCCCCAGCAAATATTTTAGGTCCTTTTCGGTCGTATTTATCGTAACGCGCTGCATTTTCTCTAAACCATTTTGGACTTTCATAATAATGCTCATCGATGAGTTCTGCATTTAGTTTTTTAAGTTCCTGCATTCCGAATTCAAAAAACTCTCCATTTGGCGATGGTCCGCTGCCGGAAACAATTGTAATGTTTGGATATTTTGCTTTAATTGCTTTTTCAAAAACTACAAATCTTTCAATATAAGCCGGTCCCCATTGCTCATTTCCAACTCCAATAAACTTTAAGTTAAATGGTTGTGGATGTCCCATGTCTGAACGTAATTTTCCCCAAACGGTTTCTGATCCGCCATTTGCAAATTCAATTAAATCTAAAGCATCTTGCACATAAGGATCTAATTCTTCCAGTGGAGCTAATTCTCCTGTATTATATTGACAGGCCATTCCACAGCTTAAAATGGGTAAAGGTGTCGCTCCAATGTCTTCTGAAAGCTGAAAATATTCAAAAAAACCAAGTCCAAAACTTTGAAAATAATCAGGCGTTTGTTTGTGGCTGAATTCCACATTCCAGCGGTTGATCATGGTTCTTCTGTTCTCCACTTCCCCAACCGATTTCTTCCATTGATAACGATCAGCCAAAGTTCTTCCTTCAACAATACATCCGCCCGGAAAGCGCAAAAATCCAGGTTTCATGTCATATAAAAGTTGTACAATATCTTTTCGCAGACCATTTTTTCTGTTTTTCCAAGTATCTTCAGGAAATACGGAAATCATATCTAAATCAATCGTTCCCGTTCCTTCAAAAGTTATTTTTAATTTTGCTTTTGCTTCTGTTTGAGTTGCAGTAAATTGCTCCGAATAATTTTTCCATTCATCAGATGTTGGTACAATACTCGTTTCACCGATAACCTTTTTATCTTTATCAATAAACTGAATAATTATTTTTTTGATGGCTCTTTCATGATTGGCTGCCTTTAATGAAAGATTATATTTTGCATCTTTTTTTACGCCCATTCCACGAAAACCTTCATTAATGATTTCATATCCTTTTGGATCATTTACAAGAATTCGGCAAAAATTAGTATTGTTTTTGTTTTCCAACATTTTGATAGGCGTTGCAACACCCGAATTCATGTTCAAAGAAGATCTTTTTGTATTAGGCTGTTCCCATCCCATCAAAGGTTTATCAAACTCAAAAGACCTGTTTTTTATCATTTCGGCGTACAAACCTCCATCTGCGGCAAAATTGATATCTTCAAAAAACAAACCGAACATCGTAGGCTTAATTTTAGTGATGGATTTAGTAACATCAACTTCTAAAGTTGTCTTTTGGGCATGTCCGTAAATACCGCTAAATAATAAAGTTCCTAAGATAATCTTTGTAATTATGTTTGTTTTCATTGTATTGATTTTATGCTGAAATGTACTGCTTTTAAATTTCTTTCAAAAAAATTATTGTTTTTTCACTGCTTCATATTTCTCAGGAAAAGCCGATTCTCCGTCTAAATTGTTGACTTTTAAAACATCCACATTTTTACTTTCTACAGCATATTTAAAATAATCCGGCCTGTTTTTTCCCCAAGAAACGGAGCAATTTTGGACTTTTATATTTTCTGCCGTATCAAAATAAAATCCTGAAGTACTTCCTTTTATAAAACCGTCAACTTTTGAAGGACGACGATCGTAAATTCCGCCAGGAAAATTTGAAGTTTTATCGATTGAAACATTAACTCCTTCAAAAACAATATTTTTGATTTTATCTTTAGTTTCTCCGCTCACATAGACGCCATTTTCACCAGTACATTGAATATTGGTAAAATAAATATTGCTTATTGTCCCCACTTTTCCTTCGGTTGCTCCTTTCGGGAATCGCCAGTTTGCATCTTTATGATTACCACTGGCACGACTGTATGCTGTCACATAAATGGGTTCTGCTTTTCCCCACCAAGTGTCTGTAGTCAAACGGCCTTCAATAATTATGTTGGAGAAAATAACGTCGCTCACTGTTCCTTCATCTCTATTTTGAATTCCTACTCCACGATTGCTGTTTTTAATAATACAATTATTGAAAACCACTTGTCTGATTGCATCCATATTTTCTGAACCAATTTTGATAGCACAACTACTGCTGGTCATCGTACAATTTGTCACCGTTATGTTTTCGCAGGCACCAAATTCTTCAAATTCTCTTCTATTTTTAAGACAAATGCAGTCATCACCGCTTTCGATATAACAATCACTAATGCGAACATTTTTTGAATGATCAATGTCAATACCATCACTATTGCGGACTTTTAAACTGTTCAACAAAGTAATTCCGCTAATTACAACATCATTACAACCAATAAGATGAACGGTCCAATATGCCGAATTTCCAATATGAACGTCTTTAATTCTGATATTTTTTCCTCCAATTAAAGTCAAAACATGTGGTCGTGGATCGAGAATATTAAACGGTTTCAAAACATAAGAATCTGCCAGTTCTTCTCCCATGAAAGAAATTCCGTTTCCGTCAATTTTTCCGCTTCCGCTAATGGTAAAATTCTCAATATTCTTTCCACCAATCCAAATTGTGCCTTCACCTTTGTTATCTCGAAAAGCACTTTCTGTATATAATTTTTCATCTGGACTTGCTAAAATTTTTGCGCCTCCTTCAATATGCAACTCTACATTTGATTTTACATTAAAAGGGCCTGCTAAAAATGTAAACGGAGCAGGAATTAACACTTGTCCTCCCGTTAAACTACAGGCGTCTATTGCTTTTTGAATTGCAACGGCGTCATTGGTTTTACCGTCTCCTTTGGCCCCAAATTTTTTGACATCATATACTTTTTGAGCGATAGCAGTCAATGAAACACAAAAAACGATTGCAGTAATTATTGATTTCTTTATCATTTCTTTTTTATTTATAAATCTATTCTCTTGAATTTACCTTGCTGGCAATACATAAGTATTTTGAGCAGGCTCACTTTTTCTTTTTAAAGCTTCTGCATCAAGCTTGCTCGATGAAACATCCTTAAAAATAATTTGATTTATTTTATCCGAAGGAACATCGATCTTTTCCATCAGAAGTCCTTTTACATCATCAAAAACAAATGCCGGACGAAAATCCTCTTTTTCGTGGACGACTTTTATATTTTTCATTTCAATTCCGTTGACATGACGAACGTAAAATCCAAACGAAGGCAATTCTCCAAACATGGTAAATTCAGGATATCCTTTCTCATTTTCAAGAACGTCTTTTAATCTGCTCAAAGGCAAATAGGCCATTCCTTTTGAAGCTCTGCCCGGATACGTAATTTCAATATTTTCTAAAACTACATTTTCAATTGAATATCCCGGAATTCCAGCAATTGAAGCCGGAAAAGGATTGTGAAAATAATCAACCTCTGGTCCGCGCATATCATAATCTATATCTGGACGACCAAACGGAATTTGAGCTTTTACATTTTTAATAGATACATTTTTGATATAACCCGGCTTGTCTCCATTTCTATGACCTAGGCGAATTAAAATGGCATTTCCTGTATTTACGGCCGTTATATTTGATACTTTAATGTTTTCAATTTCTGCACCATCTACAGATTCAATCGCAATTGCAGATCTGAAAGTGTCGTAAACCTTAATATTGTCGATCGTAACATTTTTGAAACTTCCGTAGGAACCTGTTCCAAATTTAACCGCGCTGGCACTTGATCTAACGGTACAATTTGCGATATAAATATTATTATTTTGCAGTCCCGGAGAATCTGATTTTAAACAAATTCCGTCATCTGCTGCGTTTACATCGCAATTGGTAACGCTTACGTTTTCGCAGCCGTTGATGTCAATTCCGTCATTATTCCAATACGCTCTGCTGTCAACTTTTATACGATCGACAACAATATTTTTAGATTGTTCAAAACATTGAACCCAGCCTGAACTATTTTTCAATGTAATGTCGGTCATTTTTATGGAATCACATTTTACGAAAGAAACTAATTTTCCTCTACCATCTGCAGGACGCATTCTTCTATAATTATAATTGGGATCGATTTTTATTCCAAAATGATGTAAACTATCGACCGCTAATGCCAATTCTCTTCCTTGACCATCAATAATTCCTTTTCCGGTAATCGTAATGTTTTTTGAATTATAAGCCAAAACCAATGCTCTTATTTCTTCATATTTAGGATAATCGTTTGGATTTATACTTCCTAAAAGTATTGCTCCATCTTCAAAAAATAATTCGACATTGTCTTTCAATACAATACTTCCTGATAGAAATTTTCCTTTCGAAAAAATTACTCTTCCTCCCTTATTTTTATACGCAGCATCAATTGCTTTTTGAATTGCTGTTGTATTTAATGTTTTACCATCGGCTACAGCACCAAAAGCCGTAACTAAATAATCTTTTCCTTTTGCATAAATCCCAATGTTATAACACAATAGAAAAAGCAAGATGGCAGTACTTTTCTTTAAAAATCTTTTTTTAGTCATTTTTATATTTTTAAACTTTTATAAAATCGAAATCATACAAAAACTGTTTACCAGAAAATTGTATACAACGCGATTAAGATTCCACAAATAATAAATGATCCAACAACAAACTCTGAAGATACTCCGAACATCGATTTATCGACTTCAATTTTGTGCGCTTCATGTTCTAATACTGGCTCTGGTTTTAAAATACTGATGGCTCCCATAATCAATACAATAGCAATAAATGTGATGCTCATTCTGTCTAAAAATGGATAATCTGGAAAAGAGCCATTTGTCCAAGTTGGTAAAAATTTCAAAACTGCGGCAATTGGCACAGTTAGTAAAGCGCCGGCAAGTCCTGCGGTTGCTGTAGTCCTTTTCCAAAACATTCCTAATAAAAATACAGCAAGAACACCCGGTGAAAAGAAACCTACATATTCCTGAATAAATTGATAGGCTTGATCTAATGATTTTAAAGCAGGCGCTACAGAAGCCGCAATAAACATGCAGACTACTACACAGATTCTTCCAATGCGCACCAGTTTTTTTTCAGAAGCCGTTTTATTGAAGTATTTCCTGTAAATATCTAATGAAAAAATCGTCGAAATACTATTTGCCTTTCCTGCCAAAGAAGCCACAATTGCTGCAGTTAAAGCGGCTAAAGCAATTCCTTTTAATCCAGAAGGCAATAAATTCATTAAGGTTGGATACGCACGATCTGGTTTTAAAACTCCTGCTGCATCAAGCATTTCGTGTTGAAACATTCCGTTTTGATGCATTACGTACATTGCAATTCCAGGCAAAACAGCAATAACAGGAACTAATAGTTTTAAAAAAGCAGCAAATAAAATTCCTTTTCGGGCTGTTTTTAAATCGGCTCCCAATGCTCTTTGAACAATGTATTGATTACATCCCCAATACGCTAAATTATTAATCAGCATTCCTCCAATAATTACCGAAGTTCCCGGCAATTCAGTATAATGCGGATTTGATTTGTCGAATATCATTTGCAAGTGACCGGGAGCTTCATCTTTTATAATAGCCAACCCTTTAAGAATGTCTTTGCCAAATCCAAATTGTTCAGACAGTAAAGTCAATGCCAAATAAGTTGTCACTAAACCTCCCAATATCAAAACTATAACCTGAAACATATCGGTATATCCAATGACTTTCATTCCTCCTAAAGTAACTATAACAGAGAACAAACTCAATGCTATAATACAAAATTCAAAACTCAGCGGTGCAATTGATGAAATGGCCAAAGCTCCTAAATAAATAATCGAAGTAAGATTTACGAATACATATATCAATAACCAAATTACAGCCATAATGGTACTTACGGTATCATTATATCTTTTTGCCAAAAATTGTGGCATGGTAAATATCTTATTTTTAAGATATACTGGCAGAATAAAAACAGCAACGATAATCAATGTAGCAGCCGACATCCATTCATAAGACGAAATTGCTAATCCGAGTGCGAAGCCAGATCCACTCATGCCTATAAAATGTTCTGCAGAAATATTAGAAGCAATTAAAGAGGCTCCAATTGCCCACCATGTTAGCGATCCTTCGGCTAAAAAATAATCATTTGAACTTGTCGCTGCATTTTTTTTGCTTCTGTAAATATAGATGCCGTAGGAAGTAACGATCACAAAGTAAATGAGAAAAACGATGTAATCTGCGGTTGTTAATGTATTCATCTTTTGGTGGTTGATTGTGGTTAGTATAGTAAAGTTTTGTCTTTTTTTAAAGGACGGTATTCATCATAATTTTTTATATCGAGTTACAATTATACACTTAGAAACATATTTTTTTTAATCGTTAAAAAAGCCTTCCGTCTATTTTAGACTTTTAGGAACCATTTTCTTTTGTATAGAAAATAAAGCAAAGCGAGCTGTACCAATGTGACAGACATAGTTGTAAAAACAGGTTGCCAATCAATTGATGAAAATTTGATAAGTCCTCCAAATACATAATCTGCAGTATGTTTAAAGTTTACCAATCCTTCTGATGCCATGTAAATCAAAATCGAATTGGAACCAATTAATAGCAAAGGAAATGCCCACTTATGAAAACCTAAAACATCAATTGTGAGGTAAAAAAAAGTAAAAAATAAAATACTGAATCCACCAACAAAGCATACAAATGAACTTGACCACAAGTGTTTGTTAATTGGAAAACTATAATCCCACAAAAGCCCTATAACGATTAAAATAATTGCTGAAACAATCATAATCAGTACTTTTTGAGTGATCGAAAAATCATTTTTTGCTTTCAAAAATGTTCCCAAAAACATTCCAAGCAAAGCTGTTGCAATGGCTGGTATAGTCGAAAACAATCCTTCTGGATCATAAACCTGACTATGTAATCTGCCCGGTAAAAACATTCGGTCGATGTATGCTTCTAAAGAACCTTCTTTGGTTAAGATACCAGCTCCAAAACCTGGAACTGGTATCAGCTTCATTGCTAAAAAATAACCAATCAAAATACCTATGAACCAGTATATTTGCTTTTTTAAATCAAAATTCAGAAAGATCAGACCTGCAAAAAACCATGCTAGTCCTATGCGACCTAACACACTTGCAAAGCGGGTTTGATCAAATCCATCAAAGCGCAGCAGTCCGTTGACTACAAATCCCAAAATCAATAAAATACAAGTCCGTTTTAACATAGACAGATATATTTTTCTTTTTTCGCTTGACGGCAATTCCATTGGAGATGTCACACCTGCGATTTTCATTTTCTTTTCGAATGAAAAAGGCATTGAAACTCCTGCAACGAATAGAAATACAGGAAATATCATATCGTAAAATGTAATACCATCCCATTCTGTATGATGCAATTGCGACGACATCCAGACAAAAACCGGAATTGGAGCGGCTTTCGCCAAAGCATGAATGATATGTTCACCGCTCATGATCCAAAACATCACGAACCCTCTCAACGCATCTAAAGAAGTTAATCTTCCATTATTGGTATTATTACTCATATTTTACTTTTAAAAAGTATATTTCAATTTTGATTTATTTCGTATGATTTCCTGCAAGGTCTTTTTCAGACCTTGTAGGTATTTTAATGTGCAGAGACAATACCTACAAGGTTTTGAAAACCTTGCAGGAAAAGTCTATTTGCTAGTCAATTTATTCTATTGGTTTTATTACAAAACCATAGCTGTATTCACTTGCTTTTAATAAATATTGCTCGTGCGGATATGCTCCCCAACTTGTATCCCCTCCTAAACCTCGTTGAGTCAAATCGGTACATACTACAATTTCTTTTCTTGGCGTGATGTCACTGATGTGCTGATTCTTTTTTGTCAAACCCGGATCAAAATCACTCGGATAATTATTCAGTGTACTCATTCCTAAAGACTGCAAACCTTTTATTTCAAGTCCGTTGCCATTTTTGTCTGAAAGTTTAAACCAGCGAACATCAGTTTTATATCCGTTTTCCTGCGGACGTGTATAGGACACATACTGATCGACTACTTTGCTTTGATAAATTCCTTTTAATGCCGAATCTTTTCGATCAGGATAATTTTCCCACGGGCCTCTTCCATAATAATCAAGGTTTTCGAAGTCGCTTTTTAAAGAAAAAATCATTCCGAAACGAGGCATTTCTGGCAATGGATTATTTCCTCTTTTGAAAGATGGAAATACTTCTAAAGCGCCATCATTGTTCAAAGAATATTTAATGGTATAATCTGAAGAAACGTCATTCAATTTCAGCTTTGCAACAACATAATCTTTTCCATTTTCCTCTATTTGCTGAATTGATTCTAAAGTATAATTATTGCCTGCAGTTCGCCAAACATTTGATTTAATTGGCATTTTATTTCCAAAATCATTATCTGTCGGCGCTCTCCAAAAATTTGGTTCTGGATATTGTTTAAAATATTGTTCTTCCTTTGAGCTATAAAATGTTATTAATCCTGTTGATTTACTAATCTTAACTACAACATCTGAAGCACTTAAAACATATTCGTTTTTATCCTCTTTTATATTTGATGCTGCATTCTTTTGAACTCCTTTTGCAAAATAATTCTCGCCTTCGATAACAAATTGTTCTTTTGCTATTTCAAAATTTTGAGGCATTAATTCAGAACCTGTTTTTGTATTTGCGAAAACATTCAATAAATATTCAAATCCAGGTTTTGCAGTTATTTTTGGAAAATCAATTTTAAATTCTTTTTCAGATTTCGGATTTAAATCAACCTCAATCTGACCTTCTTTTATGACTTTTCCATTTTCTAAAACTTGGTAATTAAAGCTGTAACTGCTCAAATTTGTAAACCCAAAATCGTTTGTAATTTTAATTACTCCATTTTTAACATCAACAGCATGAAATAAAATATCCTGGTATACTTTTTTAACTTCATATGCCGCAGGATTTGGTGTTCTGTCTGGCAAAAGCAATCCGTTATTACAATCGTTTTCATCATTTGTATAATTCTGGCTTCCTAAATCGCCTCCATAAGCCCAGTATTTTCGGCCTACTTCGTCTTTCGCTTCAAATCCCTGATCAACCCAATCCCAGATGAATCCGCCTTGCATATTTTTGCTTCCACGGATAATATCCCAGTATTCCTGAAAATTTCCGTTGCTGTTTCCCATTGCATGCGAATACTCACACATAATAAAAGGTCGTGTCACTTCTTTGCGTGAAGCATATTCTTTCATGTATTCGATCTTTGGATACATCGGACAAACGACATCGGTATTTTCGTTTTCTTTTGCCTGTTCAAACTGAACCAATCGGGTTTTGTCTCTGTTTTTTATCCATTTATAAGCATCATGAAAAACTGGCCCGTTCGCACTTTCATTTCCTAAAGACCAAATGATTACTGAGGGTGCATTTTTATCCCTTTCGACCAAACTGTAAATTCTGTCCATATGAGCATTGTACCATTCTCGAAGATGACCTGGATTCGTTTTTGGATTCATCCAAATAAGAGGTTGTCCCTCGACCCCCATTCCGTGGCTTTCTATATTGGCTTCATCGACTAAATACAAACCATATTTGTTGCAAAGTTTCATCCATAAAACATTGTTCGGATAATGACTAAGACGAACTGCATTGATATTGAATTGCTTCATCAATTTGATATCCTTCATCATCGTTGCTTCATCCTGATAATGACCGGTAATAGGATTCGTTTCATGAATATTCACACCATGAAACATGATTCGGACACCATTTACAAGTAATTGCCCGTTTTTGAGTTCTACTTTTCTGAAACCAATTTCAGTAGAAACAGATTCTACTACATTTCCTTTTTCATTTTTTAGAGTAAGAACCAAATTGTACAAATTAGGAGCTTCAGAGCTCCATAATTTTGGACTTGCTACATCTTGAGGGAAATTGATTGTCTGCATTTTATTTCCTTCGAAATTGACTTTTAGTTCCTTAGTAAAAACAGTTGCTCCTGAAGCATCAATCAATTTAGCTTCTAATTTCTGATTGTTTACGGCTGTTGAAGTCAAGTTTTTCAAACTGACATCAACATTTAGACTTCCGTTTTTATAATTAGCATCTAAATCCGGTTTTACAAAAAAGTCTGAAATACGAATGTGATCTGTACTGTACAAATAAACATTTCGATCAATACCCGAAAGTCTCCAAAAATCCTGATCTTCAAGATAAGAACCGTCACTCCATCTATACACTTCAACAGCCAGATTGTTTTTTCCTGATTTTAAATATTTCGAAATATCAAATTCGGCGGGGCTTTTTGTGTTTTCGGTGTAGCCAACTTTTTCTCCATTAACCCAAATATACATCGCCGAAGTTCCTGCTTCAAAATGAAGAAATACGTGTCTGTTTTTCCAGTTTTCCGGCAAAATAAAATCTCTTTTATAAGATCCAACCGGATTATCAGAATGGTTTATAAAAGGAGGATTTCTTTCAAAAGGGTATGTAATATTGGTATAAATTGGAATTCCGTATCCTTTAAGTTCCCAATTTGAAGGCACTGAAATCTCTTTCCAATTTATGGTATTAAAATCTGTTTTATAAAAATCTTTCGGGCGCTCATCTGGCGTTGGTGCCCAGGAAAATTTCCAATTTCCGTTTAATGAAAAATACCAAGGTGAACTAGTATAAATATCTTTTATTGCCGATGCTTCATCTGCATAAGGCAGGAATGATGCACGCGCTGGCTCCCTATTTATCTGAAATACTTCAGGGTTTTCCCAATCGTTTCTACTGTTTTTTTCTTGTCCAAAAACAATAGAACTCCAAATGGCAAAAAGGGTCAATAAAATTATTCTAGTTCTTATATTCTTCATTATTATTCTTTTATATGAAACCATAAAGAGTTACACCTGCAAGGTTTTGAAACCCTGCAGGAAGAAGCTCTTAATCTAAAAATGTTGTGATTTTTATTCTAAAAATTCAGTTTTTCCGGCAAATATTTAGCGACTAATTCTTTGTAGTATGGAAGCAAGGCTTTTACATCTGGCTTAACAGGTGCTTTTGTATATAAATCATATGGATTGAATTTTTTAACCCATTCAAACATTTCTACATCTTTTTCATTCATCAAATGCGCGTAGGCATTTTCTCTGTGTTGTGAGTAAAATGAATGATATCTGATCATGTATAAAGCTGGATCTGGCAAATAATCTTTCATGATTTGATACAGATATTCATCATGGCCCCAACTCATTTTTACTTTATCGAGGCCACAATTTTCAGTATAAATTCCCAATTTGGTATTAAACCTACTATCTGTGTAATCTGGATTGTCTTTGAAAAATTCTGGATAAACTATTTTATCTGAATACGCACAGCCTACAGGAAAAGTATCTCCAACAACAGCCCATTGCGGTTCTCCAAACAAACATAAAACTTTACCAAGATCATGCAAAAAACCAGTTAAAACAAACCAGTCTTCGTGACCATCTGCTCGGATAGCTTCTGAAGTCTGTAAAAGATGCTGTGTTTGATCTAAATCAATGTCCGGATCACTGTCGTCAACAAGTGTGTTTAAAAATTCAACCGCTTCCCAAATAGACAAACTCTTTTTATTAAACTGCAAAAATTCTTCTTCTTTGCTGCAAACAAAATCATAAGTCTGATACGTGTGATTCATTCTGTAAAACTCCTTAACAGTTTCTACTCTTTCTGAATCGACATAGTTTCTGAACTCTTCTTTCTCTTTTATATTTTCAGCTGGGTCAGGATAACGTATTAGTAAATCGTCTTCCCATTCATCCAAATTCTTTAGCGGTTTATCTGTGTCTATTATCTTTTTCATGTTGTTTTATTTAAAGATTACTACACAAAAATATACTATCAATTAGAGAATTAAATGGACTAATTCGTCAAAAACATGGATAGATTCTAACCACATTAATTGATTTACAACACATTACAAAACAAACCATCTTTTACTTATATTAATTATGAAAATGGCACACTGATGACACAGATTTAAATCGATAAAACGGATTTTATATATTAAATTGGCGAAAATCCGTTTAATCCGTGTTATCTGTGTGCATAATTGAAATTAGTGTAAGTGGGCAATCGTATTCGAAAATCACCCCGTAATTAACTTGCTTGGCGGGAAACCAAACTGCTTTTTAAAACATCGGCTGAAATATAGAGGATCATTAAAGCCAACTAACTCTGTAACTTCAGAAACATTATATCTTTTTGTTTTCAAAAGCTGCGCAGCTTTTTTCAAACGAATGGTTCTAATAAATTCGTTTGGAGCCAAATCTGTAAGCTCTTTAATTTTTCGATAGAGTTTTGAAGAACTTACACCTAATTTATCACAAAGGAATTCTGTAGACAATTCAACTTCGCTTAAATTATCGTTTATTAAACCTGTTATTTTTTCCATAAATTCTTCATCAATAGGAGAATGCGTAAGCAAACCAACTTTACTTTCTACTTCGCCTGAGAATTTTTCTTTTAACTCTAATCTCGATTTAATAATATTTTCAATCACCGTTTTTAGCAATGAAGGTTCAAACGGTTTTACAATATAACCGTCGGCACCAACGCCGTAACCACGAACCTTATCATCATTTTCAGAAAGCGCAGTTAATAAAATAACCGGAATATGACTGATAAATTCGTCTCTTTTCAATTCCTCACAAAATTCTAGTCCGTCCATTACGGGCATCATAACGTCTGCCACACAAAGGATTGGTTTAATTTGTCTGCATAGTTTCAGACCTTCCATTCCGTTTTCGGCTTCGTAAACTTTGTAATAATCAGATAAATAATCTACCAGATATTTTCTTAGTTCGGTATTGTCTTCTACTACAACTATTTTCTGTTTTAGTTCCGTATTCTGGAGAATCTTTTTCACTGTTTTCTCCGGAATAGACATGCTCTGATTATCATTTTTCAAAACAAATTCAAATGCTTCTTTATCACTATAACAACTGCGATCGATTGGCAATTCAACAGTAAAAATACTTCCTTCTCCCTCTGTACTTTCTAATTTAATTGTTCCTTTATGAAGTGCCACCAAAGATTTTACCAATGATAACCCAATTCCAGATCCCGTATTTTGATCTTTATTGCCTTTAACCTGATAAAAACGCTTGAAAATTTTCTCCTGACTTTTTAACGGAATTCCAATCCCATCATCACTTACTTCAATAATTAATCTGCCTTCTTCTCCATCTTTAAGCCTCATGAATAAATCTACATTTCCGAATTTATTGGTAAACTTTAAGGCATTGGATAATAGATTGTATAAAATTTTATCATACTTATCATTATCAACCCAGCCCGTTAGATTTTCGTTTTCGGTATTAAAATTTAATGTGATGTTTTTATTGTAAGCCAATTCTTTAAACGATTCAAAGATGTTTTTAGAATACGAAATAATATCTGTCTCCGAAACTTTAAGTTTTAATTCGCCTGCCTGAGCACGTCTAAAATCTAAAACCTGATTGACCAGATTCAGCATTCGACTTGCATTTTGATGAATTAAATTGTATCTGCTTTTTTGGTAATCGCTTGCATTTCCTTCTTCTAATAATTGTTTGGCTGGGCCCAAAATTAAAGTCAAAGGCGTTCTTAATTCGTGTGAGATATTAGTAAAAAAACGAAGTTTTTCATTGTTGAGCTTAATATCCTGTTCACGCTTAATTTTTTCGGTCAATAATTCTTGTTTTAAGCGAATACGATTTCTAATTTCTTTTCGAACAAAATAAAAAATAACCGACAAAAGTATCAGAAACAGAAACAAAGCAAATGGCGTTA
This sequence comes from Flavobacterium sp. ASV13, assembly GCF_000745775.1. Classification (GTDB taxonomy): domain Bacteria; phylum Bacteroidota; class Bacteroidia; order Flavobacteriales; family Flavobacteriaceae; genus Flavobacterium. The sequence continues at coordinate 520,255 of NZ_JQJY01000001.1, forward strand.
ACCAAAAAGGAGGCTGAATTACAATTTCATAAGAAACTACTTTGCTCCAATGTCCATCGCTATTACTTGATCTGATCTTAAAAGTATAAGTTCCCGGATAAAGATTGGTGTATTGAACCGTTCTCGAACTGCTATTTGTCGTAATCCAATCTTTATCAAAACCTTCCAGCATATATTCAAACTTATTAAGCTTTTCGTTTGTAAAAGAAGGCGTCGAAAACTGAAGTGAAAAATCGCGGTTTTTATAATTTAGTTCTATCTTTTTGCTGTAATTCAAATCAGATGAAAGTGGTACTTGTCCGTTAATTTCTGTTCCCGGAACAATCTCTTCATTCTGAATTTTAAATTCGGTAATCACTGGCGATGGTGACCATTTATTATTGATTATTTTATCCAAAGAAAAATAAATAATCCCGTTTTTAGTCCCTAAATAAATATTGGAACTATTAAAATTGAAAAAACTGCTGGAACTAAAAACATCGAGTCTGTTGCCGCTTTTTACATGATAAACATTTACATCTTTTAAATTCAAATTAAGTCTTGCTACTGTATTGTTGTTGATATTCAGCCATAAATTTCCTTTACTATCTGATAACATATCGGTTATCCAGTTTCCGGATAACTCTTTGGGATTTGTAAGCGGAATGAAATTATCTTTTGAAGCGGAATAAAGACATAATCCAACACGCGTTGAAGCCCAGATTCTTCCTTTACTATCAACTAAAACATCACTAATATTATCATCATGCGGTATGCCTTTTTCTTTAGCATAAAGCGATTTATAGATTTTTATATTCGTAGTTTTTGTATTGTATTTTGCTACGCCGGTTTCAGTCGCAATCCAGACATTATTGTTTTTGTCTTTTTCAATGGCATTAATTTGAAAACCAGGAAGCAATTTACCCGTAGCACTTTGTACTTGCAAAGTCTGCGTATTCAATATCACAGCTCCTTCTCCAAAAGAGCCAATCATAATGGTTTGATCATCAATCTTGCTAAATGCAAAAACTGGTGTTGTCGTAAACCCAACATTCACTTCCTTTGACGAATTAGTCACGTAATTGTACACCAAAACATTTCCATTCCAGAGACCACAGTAAAATATTTTTCCGTCATCAGAATAAATACTTACCATGTCTTTTTTGTTGTTGTATAATGGTGCAAAACCTTTTGCAGTAGATATAAAAAGCCCATCGTGTCTTGTTTCGACAATTACTTTTCCATCATACGTTTTTGCAAATCCTCTAATTCTAGGAGACTGATTCCCAATATAATGAGAAATATCTTTATTGAGAATAAACTGGTTTTCGTATGGATCATATTTATCTAATCCATCTTCTGTACCAATCCATAAAACGCCGGAAGCATCAAAATATAAAGCCGATACCAAATTGTCAACAATCGAAGTATCATCAGACAATATGGAATAATACCATTTATAATTTCCTTTTTGAATGTCTTCTAACTGATTGCAAACCAATAAACCACCAAGTGTTCCAACCCAATATTTTCCGTCTGGAGCTTTGGCAACCGACAAAAAATAAGGCCCTAAATTATTCCTGATTTCCTTATTTTCTATATAAAGATTTACAAATTTATTTGCTGCTTTATCCAGTTTATAAAGACCTTCACGGGTTCCTATAAAAATATCCGATTTTGCATCTTCATAAATAAAATTGATGTATGGATTTTTTTCTGCTGAATTGGGAACCAATAAAGTATAATTATTTATGCGAACAATTTCACCTTTCGCATCTAAAGTAATTTTTGCAACCGATCCGGTTTCATAGCTTCCAACCCAGATTCCGCCGTTTTTATCTTCAAAAATTTCGTTTACATATTGAAATCCTGGAATCGAAACTTTTTCAAAACGGTTTTCTTTTTGAAAAAACATATAAACTCCTTTGGTTTTGGTTCCTACCCAAATCCTTTTGAATTTATCCACATGTACCGCTCTAATTTCTTCATCAGGCAAGCTTTTTGGATTGTTTGTCTGAGGCAAAAATGTTGTAAATTCGTTGGTGTCGATTTTATAACGTGTCAGCCCTTTTCTTGTTCCAATCCATAAGATATTCGAATCTTCATCGAGATCTAAAGCCGTAATATCATCATTATGCAATCTGTTTTCGCTTGGTGAAGCACTCATGTATTTTTTAAACTGATATCCGTCAAAACGATTCAGCCCAGAGAAAGTCCCAAACCACAAAAAACCTTTTTTATCCTGAACAATATGGCGCACAGAGTTGTGTGACAGTCCGTTGTTGTCGTTATAATGATCAAATTTAATATTCTGAGAATGAGAATAATAACCAATAATCAAACAAAAGAATAATATAAAGGAATTCTGTTTCATAAAAGGAATTATATATGCAAGCTAATTATTTTTAAGCATTAAAAATCTTGAGATTCATTTAAGGTTTTATGCGCTCAATTGTGTTATTTTTTAAGTTGATTTTAAAATGATTTGAAGGCTGACTGTTCATTGTCTTTAAAAATATTTTTGCCCATAAAACCATTTTTTCATCACTAAATTTTTCAAGTTGTTTGCAGACGATTTCATATTGTCTCAATCTGTTTAAACCAATTTCGGGAGCTGCTAATTCATCTGCATTTTTTAATCTGTAAAAATCAAAAATCAAATCAAGACCTTTCCATGATTCAAAATTTTGAAGTGCTAAATTACTCGCCGATACTTCTTTTTCTATTTCTGAAGAATTTTTATTGATCTCTAATAAATCTTTACCTGAAAGATTTGCAAACGACGCTAAAAATGCGGTCGGAAAATCTTCTGGCAAAAATCGAAGACGTACTAATTCTTTTAAATGCCATTGTGTAAAATCTTCATAATCCTTGGTTTTCAAAATATCTTTATTCCAAATATTTGGGCTTTTAATATCTTGTAAATGAGCATATTCTTTTTCATAAAAAGGGAATAAACTACTAAATTTTGGAACAGAACCAACGACTACAGTTTCAACCTCAAAATCAAAATTTGAATGTATGGTAAGTATTTTATAAGCAGGTTTGTAAGCTGCCAATGATGGCGTCTGAATATTGAATAATGTATTGCCTTTTGCAGAGGTTCTTACTCCTGTATCGTTGATATGCATGTGTCCGCCAAAGTGAATCTGAATACCTGCATCTGCAAATACCTGCGCCACTTCTTCTGAAGGAACTCTTGATAATTGCATTTTATCTGAACCAAAAAGATTTTTCATTTCTGCTGAAGCATTATCATTAAAATCAACCATTGGATAATGACTAAAAGCAATCAGTATTTTTCCTTTTTGTTTGGCTTCCGCCGAAACTTTTTTAATCCATTCAATCAAATGTTTTTTATAAATAAGAACGTTATTATAACCTATACTTACTCCCGAAAAATCATTCGGATTATTGGGTAAACCTGATAATTTTTCATTCGGAACATAAGCATTTGCATCAATTGCCAGAAGCCATATTCCTTTTGTTGGTTCAACCAAATAACTTGCATCCGGAAGAAATAAATTAGTGTTTTTTACAGCATAAATTCGTTTTTCTAATGCCGATTCTTTTACAGCTTGATCAAAATTATAATTGTCATATGAATAACTTGAAAAAGGTGTTTCCCAATACAAATATTCTTTTTTTGGGAAGAAGCCGAAACTAGCCATTTCATTCAAAGTCTCTTTATAACCTCCATTTTTTATATCAGATGTAATAATGGGTTCTAACTGATTTTCTTTCGTTTTTAAAATAGTTTTAGAACTGCTGATAATTTGTTCCTTCCCTTCTTTTCCCAAAAAATCAGTTTTAGCGGCATCCTGAGCAAACGGTTTTGGAGCATCATGATTTCCGGTTGTTACAAAAAATGATATCCCATACTTTTTTGAATACTCATTAAGAATTTTTCGTAATCCTCTAATGTGAATTGGCTGTCCGTCATCGCTGAAATCGCCCGGAAGTGCCACTTGTTTAATACCTCTTTTTGCAATATCATCGAGAGCCGCAATAAAGGCAAAATAATTTTCATTGAATATTCTGGTCGAATGCAATTGTGAGTTCATCGTCCTAATATTGGCATATTCGCCAGTCATAGGATTCTTAATTCCTTGATAATTATTATCCTGAAATTTCCCGAAAATGTCACCTAAATGCGCATCGGCAATAAAAGCAATTTGTTGCGGCTTTCTTTCTTCTGGTTGTTTAATTTTACATCCATGCAAGGCAAACAAAAGCAATATTAAGCACGATATTCTAAACATGGAATTTTATTCTTTTTTATGACTATCCGTTATTTGTAATAATTTTTAAAATGGCACGCGGATGACACAGATTTAAACCGATAAAAACGGATTTTTATATTAAATCGGTGAAAATCCGTTTAATCTGCGTTATCTGTGTGCATTTTAAGTTATTAGTACTCTAAGCTTACATTCATATTTTTTTACATAAACCTATGTTTTAAACATTTGCTCAACGAAACATCAATACTCTATTTTATGTAAACTTCCAACTTATCCAAAGTATTTAATTCTTGTTCTCTGGCACTTGAAGAAATGATTTGGGTTTCTAAATTTTTAGTTGGTTTAGAAATTAGCAGATACTGTGTTCCATCATCTTTCGTTTTTTCATAATCTTTAGGATTATATTTAATTGCAGCTCCAATTTCAATAACTTCGGCGGCAACATCTTCAGGGTGTTTTCCCCAAACAGCAATATAATTTGTACCTTTTTTAGTTTGAAAATCTTTAAAATAATTTACTCCAGTCGCAAATTGAACTTTTTCGCCAGTTAAACTAATCGCTTCAACTTTTGCTTCTCTTTTTCCTGAAAATACAGTTACACGAACTAAAATATCCACTTTTTTGCCTTTGTACGGAACTCCTTTTGAAATCATTTCCATCCATGAAGTCGTATCTGTTTTGCCAACACGTGCTAAACGATTTGTCACTGGATTTAACGGAACTAATTTTTCTCCATCCCAAAGTTTTACACCTCCTAACCCTACAGTTGATGCCACTTTATAATAATCAGCTCCCCAGCCTTCTTTTTGCTGTTCTGGCGTTGGGTACCAATGTGCCGCTTTCAATTCTAAACCTGGTTTTGCTTTAGAATAAACATCGATAGCCACTTTATCACTAAAATAGATTCTCAAAGCCATCCACTCATTTTCGACTGCTGGTCCGTGATGTCCAATTGTTTGATATAAATCGCCTGATTCTGAGCCAATATCAGTCAAATAGGTAACTTTATCAGACTTCATATACAAACTTGTGTCGGTTTTATTTTGCGAAAAACAAACACAACTAAACATAAGGGCGGTCATCAATGATAATTTCATAATTTCAATTATTTATAGTTTAAAGTTTAATTCTCGTAAATTTAAACTAACATTTTAATACTTTCACTATTACGCAAACGATTTCTCAAGAAATAGTCATTTTGTGATAAAACGGTGTAAATCCAGTAATGTAAACATGTTCTCCGCTTGTACGCAGACTCCCTTGATGATAAGTGTATTCTTCGCTGTCTAAATTTTCAACGTTATAATGTTCGCATTTTCCGGGACCCAATTGTATTGTGTCTCCATTGGCTACAATTTCTGCAGATCCAGATTTTAGAAAATAGTTCTTTTTTGCATCCTGTTCTGCTCCTTTAATTATAGTTCCTTCACTAAAGCACATTTCAATAGTAACTTCAACATTTGGCGGACCTTCTACTTTAAAATCTAAATTTAAAGTGCCATTATTTTCGGTGATTTCAATAACTGTCGTTTGCAATTTTACATTGCTTTTAACTCGTGAATCAAAATCCATTTTGTTCCAAAAACGGCCATCTGGCGAAGGTGATAATTTATAATCTCCATCGGCTTTTCGAAATTCTGGCGCAAGAGGCTGGTAATAATCGCCTTCTTTAGTCTCTTTCAAAATATATTTGTTTCCTTCTTTTACAATTCCGTCACTGCTGAAATAGCCCAATCTAAAAAATGAAGTAGAAAGACGCATATATTTTAAGATCGCATCACCTTTGCGATACATTAAAAAGTTTGGATTTGAGGATCTTCCCGAAACAACTTGTAACGGTTTATCATTTCCTCCAAATAATGTCATCGAAGCTTTTCCACGTCTGATTCTGGCTAAATTTGAAACTGCAAAATATTTCTCGAAGTCATTTGCAATTTTGCCTTCAACAGAAATCTCTTTTTGAAGTTCTGGATTTTCCATAAAAAAAACCAAAGAATCTGGGAGAATGTCGGTAGTAAATTCTGGAAGACTTTCGATAAGTTTAACCATGTACACAAACATTGGATTCTTGGTATGAATAGCCATGTATCTGTACTGCAGATAAAATTTGTTTACTTTGATATTCATAAATTGATCCTGTCTTTTTGAATCAACTGTTACCAAATCGCCATTTGTTTCGGTGTAATAAAAATAAGTCGTCAAATTTTTATTTACGATATCTAATAACTGCGGTCGGTTGAGTAATCGCGCCATCGTAATGAGTGCTTTGTCGATTACGGCAGAATATACACCGCTTCGCTCTGAATAATGTCCATCATCATTCAGATAAATTCCTTCGGCGAGCCATTGGTCAATTCTTTGTACATATTTTGCATCTGGATAAAGTGAATTTATACTTGCGAGTGCTGCACAAATTACCCATCGATGATTTGGAGTATGAACACCGCCGGTTGTCATTGCTTCGCCGGCGTTCTGTATAAACTTTTTTAATTTGTCTTTTATCTCTGTCAGCTCTTTTTGTTTATTACTATTTAGTAAAACTGCTGCAGGACAAATGTATTCTAAAATAAACGCAGTATCAGGAGGCGATTGCCTGTTTCCTCCGGCGTCTAGTGTACCATCGCTGTATTGCTCTTTCAGCAAAATATCTACAGCCTGATTTAACTTTTGAGCTACAGATTCTGATTTGTAATATTCGGATTTTGAATTGGATATCGAAGCTGCCAAAACTGTAACAGCACCTGCTATTGGGCGAAAATTACTGATTCTGATTCCCGGTTCTGTGAGTTCTTTACTTAATATGATTTTAACTTTGGCATCATTGCTCGAAATGAGCTTTTGCATCAATAAAACATCTTCTTTTGCAAGATTATTATTTAAAAAAAAATCATTGGCAAAAGCTAAGTCACTTACTAAAGTTCCTGCCAGCGAAAGGCTTCCTAGCCTAAGAAATTCTCCACGGCTCATTTGATTTTTCATAAAATCTCATTTTGGTTGTGATAGTTAATAGTTTGTGTGCCGAATTGTAAAACCATTGGTCAGATGGTTCTTTTTTTTGATAAATTACTTATCTACAATTTTCACAAGCGTAAAATTTATTCCCAAAGGATTTTCGGTTATTTTACAGATTAAAGGAAAATCAGGATTCTTGATAATCCACATTTCGGTTTTATCAATCTGAGCTAAAACGTGATAAGCATCAATTGTTTTTCCTTCTAAAATTACATTGCCATTATCTGTTTTTTCATCTAAAACATAAGTAGTATTATTGTAAACGAACTTCTTATTTTTTACTAAATCCTGATAAGTTGATTGAGAAATCATAAAAAATGTCTCATTAGGTTTTAATGCTAAAACAGGTGAAAATTCGCCTTGATTAAAACTTAATGCATTTCCATTTTTTAATGCTTTTTGGCTTATAATAATACTGCTTTTTACTCCTCTTGTTTCTAAATTAAACACAAGCGTATCTTTGGCCGTTTTGGTTAAGAGTGTTAAAGATCGTGTTTGTCCATGCAATTTGCAGACGTAACTTAATTCTGTATTGTTCTTAATTGAAGGAACGTAATTTTGTGAAAATCCTAATTGAAATATTGCACAAAAAAGGATTGCTAAAATTGTATTTTTCATGTGCTGAATATTTTATTTTTTTGGTGGTAAAATTGTTGTTCCCCAATTTGAAGGTTTTGAATCCATTTCATAACTTAATTCTCCGCCTTTCATAATATCATCGTGCGAAATCCATGCTTTGTTGTATGGTTTTCCATTTAAAGTTGCCGACTTTATATATTTATTTTTATTGCTCATATTCTTAGCCGTAATCTTAAATTGATTTCCATTTTCCAACTGAATACTTGTTTCTTTTATGAATGGCACATTCAGCAAATAATACGGCTGACCAGCATTTGGGTATAATCCCATCATATGAAAAGCAAGCCAAGATGACATTGCTCCCGAGTCGTCATTTCCGGGCAAACCTTCAGGAGAAGTATTGAAATTATTGGTAATAATTTCGTGAATTCTGTCACTGCTCAAATAAGGTTTTCCTATCCAGTGATACAAACAAGGCGTTAAAAAGGAAGGTTCGTTGGCAACATTATACAATTTTGAATCAAAAAAGATGTCCAGTCTCTTTTTGAAAGCTTCTTCACCTCCTGATTTGCGAACAAGCTCAGGTACATCATGAGGAATGCTGAAGGAGTATTCCCAAGAAGTTGCTTCGTAGAAAAACACGCACCAATGACAAACATACCAAGGCGACTCAATAATTACGGGAGTATATCTAAATGTTGGTTTTTGAATTTTTGATTCTCCAAAAACAATATCATCCAGCCAATTTCCTGAAGCATCTTTTGGCATAATAAATCCTTTTGCTCCATTATTTTCATAATCAGAACGCCATAGATTTTGCCAGCTGTCAGCTTGTTTCATGTATTTATCGTATAATTCAGTATAGCCCAAGCCTTTTGCGACTGTAGCAATATTGTAATCATTATAGGAGAAATCAATCGTCATATTTCCAGCTCTAGGAACATTATAAGGCACATAACCCAAACGCAAATATTCCATCAATCCTCCTCTTCCTTCTTTTTCTTCATTTCCACCGGGAGGGACTGTAGCATCTTTCAGCATTGCTTTTAATGCCAATTCATAATCGATTCCTTTAAGGTTTTTCACAAAAGCATCTGCCACGACAACCTCAGCATTAGAACCTCCTTGTGTACGGCCGTTATCGTTTCCGCTTCTGCCTTCCGGCATATAACCGTCTCTTTTGTAAATGTTCAGCATCGCATTTACAATTTCAACTTGGCGCTTAGAATCAATTAATGAAATCAAAGGACTTGAACTTCTGAAGGTATCCCAAATACAGTAAAAATCATCGTAATAAGGCTCATCGTTCGTCCATAACGGATTTTCGCCTGTTCTGTTTACTGGCGCGAGCATCGTGTGATATAAGCCTGTATAAAACATTTTTTTATACTCCAAAGATGTATCTGAAGACAGTTTGATTCTGCTCAACAAAAGCTCCCATTTATTTTCTAAACTTGTCAATACAGCATTAAAATCCCAATGCGGAATTTCGACTTCTACATTATTTTTTGCTTTTAATTCGCTTAGGAACGAGATTCCGATTTTTACATTCAGTTCTTGTTTTCCTTCTTTTCCGAAAGAAAGCAATGCCGCTGTTTTTTTCCCAGAATCAAATTGAGCCGATTTATCGCTATAAAATTTTCCATCTTTCCAAGTAACGTATTTCGCAACAGGCTGATCAAAAATAGCCCAGAAATAAACCGTATAAGCGCGCCCGTTATTCCATCCGCCGCGAATTCTGCTGTAACCTCTAACTTCATGATCTGAAACAATTTCGATTTGCGAACCTACAAATTGCTGCGCTTCTCTTCCGTCTGGTTCAGGTGATTCTCCTAAAAAAAATCCGGGGTCGATCTTTAAATCCTTAGATGCATTTTTAGGATACGTAATTCGGTAAAACGAAGCTTTTTCGGCTGTTGTTATTTCTGTTTTGATATTATTTTCTTTGAAAACAGTTTCATAATATCCCAATTTTACATTTTCTTCGGCTCGATACGAAGTTTGATCTAGTTTATCTAAAGTTCCTGAAAACGGCATAATTTGGATATTCCCATATTTCGGACCTCCTCCCGTTCCGCTAACATGAACTTGGCTAAATCCTGTCACTTCTTTTGGCAAGGCAAGCCATCCGCTGTTTGAGTTTACAGTACAATCTGGACTCGGTTTTACCATTCCATATGGACATGATGGCCCGACAAAAACTCGACCAACTCCTTCTGATCCAATCATCGGATCTACATTAGTATGAACCTGATTTTGTGCATTAATCGCAATGGTAAAAAATGATGATATTCCTAAAAAAAGTATAGTCTTAGTATATTTTTTCATTTGCATTTTTTATACTTTAATTGTTGTTTTATTTTTAATTTAATATTACGGTTTATTAGCCATTTCTAAAATTAATTCGCCTCCGCCTGTAATGTCATTGTGCGAAATTGTGAAATTCTCAACAGGTTTAGTATTGAATTTTGTTTTGCTTATATAAATATTTTCTGCACTGTTATTAACAGCTTCAATTACAAACTTTTTGCCTTTGTAATAATCAGGATTTAACTGAATTGACACTTTATTAAAGATAGGACTTCCTATTTGATACACTGGATTTTCATCTGTTCCGCCATTCATTTGAAACAAACCCATCTTGAGCAATACGTTTAAACTTCCCATCAAACCTTGATCTTCATCGCCATTGTAACCCGTTGTTGGAGATAATCCGCTGAAGGTTTCTTTTATAACTTCGCGTGTCCAATATTGCGTTAAATCTGGTCTTCCAATCAAATTAAAAACAAAAGAAGTTTGAATGGAAGGCTGATTTCCAAAATTAATTGGAATTCGGCTAAACTCAGGATGTAATTCTGCATCATGCGAAGTCCCTGAAGTAAATTTCAGTTTTTTAGCCGTTTGAAATTGCGTATTTAATTTTTCTACTGCTTTTTCATTTCCTCCCATCAATTTAACCAAACCATCAATATCATGTGGTACAAACCAAGTTGCTTGTGCACCATTTGCTTCTATAAAACCATTTTCATATTTATACGGATCGTAATTAGCAAGCCATTTTCCGTCAACATTTTTAGGACGCATCCATCCTGATGATTGATCAAAAACGTTTTGATAATTTTGAGATCTGGCTAAAAAATATTTATAGTCCTCTTGATGATTTAACTTCTTTGCCAATTGCGCCAAAGTCCAATCCTGATACGCATATTCTAATGTTTGACTGGCGCCATCCTGATGACTTCCAAACTGCCCTTCAGGAAGCGGATAAGGAACATATCCTTTATCTAAATAATATTTTAATCCTCCTCCACTATTTGTATTGTGCTCATATCCAGCTTTTCCCATAATACCATTCAGCATGTGATTTTTCTTCAAAGCAATATAAATCGATTCTAAATCGTCTTTTACAATTCCTTTTTGAATGGCGGTTACAATAAATGGCGTAGTCGAAGCTCCTGTCATTACGTAGGTATCATTTCCTCCAGCTGGACCACGTGGAATCATTCCGCCATCTTTATAATATTGCATTAAGGAATGTACAAAATCATCCATGATTTCAGGATAAGCGAGCCCCCAGAGTGTGTTAATTGTCCATTGCGCTCCCCAAAACGAATCAGAATTGTATTGATTGAATTTTGGTTTTCCTTTTGCATCAATTGGTAATTGTCCGATTCTGAATTTTTCTCCCGTATTATCCGGATAGGCGCCATTTGCATCACTTATCATTTTTCTTCCCTGCAAAGCATGCCACAAATCGGTATAAAACCTTCTCTGATCATTTTCAGAACCGCCTTCTATTTTAATTCTTCCGAGCAGACTATTCCATTCTTCACGCGATGCTTCAACTATTTTGTCAAAATCCCAATGCGGTAATTCTTCTTGAATATTAAATGAAGCATTTTCAATCGAAGTATAAGAAATACCAACTTTCATCAATATTTTTTTATCGGAATTACCGAAGTTAACCAAGTAATTTCCAGTTTTAGAATCTTTCTCAACAGAACTTATCGGTGCATTTAATTTAATTTTGAAGAATACTTTTACCGGTTTTGGACGTCTGAAATTGGTGCTTAAAACCAATGATCCTGAAAGTTCATTATCGTTGTTTTTTTCTAATATGCCATCTGTATTTTCACATGGTCCTAAAATCATATTCAGATTCAAAAGAATTGCTTTTTGAACATTGGCAGGAAAAGTATATCTATGAAAACCAACTCTTTTTGTACTCGTCAGTTCTGAAGTAATTTGGTATCTGTCCAATATTACCAAGTGATAACCAGGAGTTATTTTTTCTGTGTCGTGACTAAATTTAGAATAAAAATCCTTAAAAATCTCTTTTCTATTTTCGTTAGAAACAGCAACCGGCATTACTGAAAGTCCTGACAATTGCCATTCATGAACATGGCTGAATCCTTTTATGGTATCTCTGTCAAATTTATAACCACATCCCCAATCACCATTAATTTCTGTATCGGGACTTAAATTTACCATACCAAATGGACGGCTCGCGGATGAAAAATAAAACCATCTTGAGTTTTGAGTATCTAGCAAAGGATACACCTTATCTACCAATTGATTTTTTTGGAGATAAGCCGTTTTTTCGCTTTGGCACGATACTAAAAAAATAAGACATAAACTTATTCCTAAATATCCAATTTTATAAATTTTACTTAATTCCATTATTTTGTCCTAAAAAAGTTTTGAACTTTGGATTTGCTGCTTTTAATAAAAAAGGAGAAGAATTTTTGCTCTTCCTCTCCTTTTTATAACTATTACAATTTGTGTTTTTAGCTTATTTTTTTGTCTTAATAACCAGGATTCTGATCTAACTTAGGATTTAAAGCTTTGGCGTAAGTTGGAATTGGAAATATACGACGTGTAGGATCGGCGTTTGTTTTAAAGCCCCATTGACCTTCATATTTGCCAAAACGAATCATGTCATTTCTATGCCACGCTTCCCAAGCAAATTCACGAGATCTTTCTTTATACAGATCATCTAATGTTACAGCAGTCCATGCCGCAGATGTTGAACGATTAGAACGAACCATGTTTACCAACGAAACAGCTGTATGTCCAAGAGTGGCATTTCCTCCACGAAGAATAGCTTCAGCTTTCATCAAAATAACATCTGAGTAACGTAGAAATGGAACATCGTTATTTTGGTTACGGCTTGTTGAAGTATTGTCAGGATAAAATTTAATGTTTCTATACCCCATATTCCATGCAATTTCATCATTACCACAATCAAACAAAGATGCATTCTGACGAAGAACAATATCTGGAGTTAAGTTTACCTGATACGTATAGGTTGCACCACCATCAGATCCTGTGTAGAATTGATCATACCCTTTCTTTGTTGTAGTAACCATTACCGGAGTAACACCGTCATTCATGTATTGCAAACCAGTTAACCATTGTTTATTACGAATATCATTAGCATCATTAAAATAAGCATAAAATGAAGGCAACGTACTTCTAGGTGCGCTAGGTGTAAATGGAAGACCAAATTTAGTTCTTTCAGAACGTGGCACATCATAACGTGCATGATACATTTGTCCATTGAAACCTACTGATGTAGCGGCAGGATCAAAAGGTACAGCAAAAATAAATTCTTTCATTTGCGGTCCATTATTTGGATAGAACATCTGAAGATAAGTTGCTCTAGGCTCAATAGTATACAAACCAGAATTAATAACAGCATCAGTTGCAGCAATACAATCGTTGTAACGTTGTGTTCCTGTATAAACCTCAGCATTTAAATACAATTTAGCAAGCATTGCATTTGCAGTTTGCTTATTTGGTCGACCGTATGTCGTTATTCCAGATGCAGGATTTAGATTAGGAATAGCGGTTTTTAATTCTTTTTCAATGAAGTTAAAAACTTCAGTCCTACTAGATCTCTCTTTAGAACTAAATTCTCCAAATACAGTATCTAATGGAACACCTCCATAAGAATCCATCATCATAAAATAACTGATAGCGCGCATTGTTTTTAATTCAGCAATCATTGTTGATTTTTCCGCACCTTTAGGCATATTTTTATCTAGAATAGCAATGGTTTGATTACTTGTTCCAATAACTTTTTCTGCCCAATCCCACGGTCCAACTCCATTATCTGCAGTCCAATCATGATAATGCTGACAAGCATAACCTCTATTATCAAACCAGTTTCCTCCACGTGCAGGCATAATGGCCTCATCAGTAGTTAGTGACTGTGACCACCACCAGGAAAATGCAAAATCGCCACGAAAAGCAGCATAAACTGCACCAGATGATTGAATATATTGTGCCGAATTCTGAGGAAATACGTCTGGCGTTAATTGTGTTGTAATTGGCACCTCAAGATCGTCGCAAGAACCGAATAAACCACCAGCCACAAGAAGAGGAAGTGCTAAATATTTAAGTATATTTTTCATAGTTTTTACAATTTAATTTTTAAAATACCACGTTCATACCAAACAAAAATGTTGTGGTTTTTGGGTAAAAGTTATTTGAATCTACACCAGGAGCAGTTCCTCCTTGTTCCACCTCAGGATCAATTCCGCTGTATTTTGTGATAACAAAAAGGTTATTTACGGTTTCATAAATACGAATCTTTTTAATGTATCGTCCAACTTTACCAAAATCATAACCTAAAGTCATATTATCTAATCGGATGTAGCTGCCATCTTCTATAAAACGAGTTGAATATTTATAGGCGTTAATATCATTTGGCGATTCACCTGCCGCATCTACAAGTATGTTATTAGACATTGCTGTACTCGGCCTAAACAAATCTGCACGAGTTGCATTGAAAATTTTATTACCAAATACACCACGGAAGAAAATATTCAAATCAAATTTTTTGTATGTAAAATTATTGTTCCATCCCATCATGAATTTAGGCTGTGCACTTCCTGCATAATGGTAATCTACACCAATTTGAGGATTAGTTGTTAAACTTCCATCTTTAGCAACATATTGAGAAATACCTGCTGCATTTTTTCCTGCATATTGAAGCGTAAAGAATTGTCCAAGAGGTTTTCCTTCTTTTAAAATTTGTAAAGTGCTTCCTGTTTGTCCGCCTCCATCTGGCTGCACTCTTCTAATTGAATCACCTCCGATAAAATAAGGATTTGTCAATTTAGTAATCTCATTTTTGTTGTGTGAAAAATTTAAACTTGTTGCATAACTAAAGTTTTTAGTTTTAACCACATTTGCATTCAAAGTCACCTCGACACCTTTGTTTGACATATTTCCACCGTTTGCAACGATTGTTCCTACTGGTACAAGTACTGGATTTACAGAATAGTTGTAAATCATATCGGTTGTTTTTTTGTCATAAACCTCAACAGATCCAGATAATTTTCCTTTCAATACTGTAAAGTCAAGACCAATATTTGCTGTTGCTGTTTTCTCCCAATTCAAATCTGGATTTGCTGCCTGATTTGGTCCATAAGCTCCAACTTGCTGTCCGTTATAATAAAATGTACCTAGACTTCCTGAGATAAATTGAGCCGTGTAAGCATTAAATCCCGAAGAGTTTCCTGTTTGACCCCAGCTTGCACGAAGTTTTAAATCGGTAAAGATTTCTTGGTTAGCCATAAAACCTTCTTTGTCAATTCTCCAAGCTCCACCAACTGAAGGAAAGTATCCCCATTGATTATTTGCACCAAACACAGAACCGCCATCTCTTCTAATAGATCCTTGTAAAAGATATTTGTCTTTGAAATTGTAATTTAAACGTCCAAAATAAGAAATCAAACGTTTTTTCTGGTAAGCTTTGCTATCTCCGAAATCTACTCTGTAACCTGAAACCGAACTATAATTTCCTAAAGCAAGATTGTTGTAACTCACATTGTCTACCGGAAAATTGGTATTTGTTGCCTGAAATCCATCTCCTAAAACATCTTCTTGCCATGAATAACCAAGAACTGCTTTAAGTTTGTGGTTGCCAAAAGCTTTATCCCAATTCAGGAAACTTTCAATAATTGTATTGCTGGTTTGGTATGAATTTCTCAAAGCTGATCCGTTTACACCAAAATTCACTAATGTTTTTGTTTGAGGTGGATCTGGATTATTGTAGAAATTCGAACTATTATATTGTTGATAATAACTGTCATAATATTCACCGTGAAGTGAATTTAATTGTTGGTAAGACAAATTCAAGTTATAAGTGAATCCCCAAGGAAGTTTTACTTCAGATGTTAAACTAGCAACAAGATTATTCGTTTTTGTATCATCATCTGCATGATTCATCATTGCCACTGGGTTAAAATAACCAGTCTGGATGAAATTTTCAAAATAAGTTCCGTTTGGATTTGTTATCGGCGAAACCGGCAAGTGGTTTATCGATTGCTGCAGTACCACGTTACGCTGTGGCACATTATTGTATTTGCTGTTTGAGTTGGTAACGTTCAAACCAAATTTAACATTATCATCAAAAGCATTTTGTTCGATTGCTAAGTGCGCAATCACGCGTGAAAATTCATTTCCTTGCAATACTCCTTCTTTATTGATATAACTTACACTCGCAAAATAATTACCATGCTCGCCTCCACCGCTCATAGAAAGATTTTGAGTTGTTGACGGTGTGTAACCAGGTCTAAGGATTGCCTTTTGCCAGTCAGTATCTGCACCTTTATCATTTTCAGGAGTAAAACTTAAATTATTTTTGGTTACGAAATCTCTCAACTGAGTAGCATTCATCATATCCAACTGGTTTGATACTTTTTCAAAACCAAAATAATTACTGTAGCTAATTTGAGATCTGTCTTTGCTTCCTCTTTTTGTTGTTACCATGATTACACCATTTGCAGCACGGTTACCATAAATAGCAGTTGCAGCGGCATCTTTCAATACATCAATTGTAACAATATCATCAGGAGCAATAATAGAAATATCAACACCCGGAATTCCGTCAACTACATAAAATGGTCCTTGAGAACTATTTAATGTCGACGCTCCACGTAAAACAACTGAAGAAGCTTTAGTAGGATCACCGCTTGTTGAAACATTCAAACCTGAAACTTTACCTTGTAATAATTGACCAACGTCAGCAATTACACCGTTATTTAAATCATCTGCTTTTACAGATGAAACTGCGGTTGTTAAGTTTTTACGAGATCCTTTTCCGTATCCTACAACAACAACTTGCTCTAAGTTTGTAGTAGTTGAAGCTAATCTAATTGTGATATTTTGTGATCCGTTAAGTTTGACACTTTGATCTACAAACCCAACAAAAGAAACTAATAGGCTTGCGTTTTTATTTGAAACAGTAAGTTTGAATCTTCCATCAAAATCTGTCATGGCACTATTTTTAGTTCCACTTTCAATTACATTGGCCGCTGGTAATGGCATGCCTTTGTCGTCCAAAACTACACCGGACACATCTGTTTTTTGCGCCCAGCAATTGAATGAGAGGCTTGCAAAAAACACTAATAATAATAGTTTAAGTTTTTCCATATTATATTTAAGTTAGTTAGTTAAAAAATTGTTAAGCGAAGATAGAATTATGCTTTATTTAATGAATGGACAGATTATTCATAAACATGGATATTTTTGCTTATCCCAATAAAACAAAGGCTTTAGACGCTTATTTCTTCAAAGTTTGTACTTTTAAAAAGGTTAAAATTATTCTAAAGTGCTGTCTGTTAAAAGTTATTAAATCAGGCTTGTTTTATAATTCTCACAAATCTTAATCGCGCATTTTTTTCAGTTAATTCATTTTTTCGCTTTCGCACCATTTTGTTTCCCATTCTTTTATAGATTCAACCACTTTCAATTCATCAAATGGTTTGTTGCTGGTAACCGATTCTCTTTGAGCTTGTAAAAACATTTTCCATCTTGGCCAATAAAATCCTTTATACATGCCGCCCCATGCTCTTGAAGCATAATCATTTAAATGTCCTTCGCCTCCCCAAAGTGTAATTATTGTTTTTGCGTTTTTTAAATACAATTTCGATTCTGATTCAGAACTTCCGTAATTCCATGCCGACTGCAGCCAATCTTTCAAATTATTTAAAGGCTGCCCCTTCATCATATTGTCTATTTCAAAAGCTTGTTTTTCTATCTTAGAAAATAATTCATCTCCTTTTTTCAAGTCTTTTGAATTGTAAGCCGCTACACATTCCATCAGCATATCATCAATACAAAGCGAATAATAATGTCTTGAGGCATCGATCAAATCATATTGAAAAAGATTCTTTTTATCAAAATTCTTAGCTTCTTTATTCAAAATATCCAAAGCCTGTTTCAGCTTTTCCTTATCACCAGGATTTCCTTTAAATTCTGTTATTTTTAAAGTTGGTTTCTTAAAAAATAAATAAGCTCCCGCTTTATCATTCCACCAGCGTGTTTCCCAATATTTTGTACTGTAAACCGATTCTACCAATAATTGCCAAGCTTTAAGAACTTCGGCTGAATTATCTTTCCCATATCTGGCTTTCAAATAGTTTTTCAGCCAATCATTTACTGATTCTTTACCCAGCGTCCATGGCAGATCATAAATATATTCGTAAACCGATGAGTTATTATTCAATCCTTCTGGCATGACTCCGTAACCTACAACATTCCCTTTGTTTGTGTTTTTCATCAGGCTAATAAGTTCGTTTCTGTAGAAATTAAAATCGCCATAAACAGGATTTGATCCTCCATAATTATGAACATAACCGTATGTCCATTGTTTTCCATAAAATGCTTCTTGATTTTCCCACACTTTATACCTGTCATTTGCATAATCCTGAATAATCATCCTATCATTGGGAACTTTGCTAAGGAAAGCTTTTGTTGCTTCTTTTGTCCAAAATTCTTTATTATCGCCAAAAAGCCAGCCCTGCATTACCCATTTTGCTTTGGGTGCCGCATCATTTATAGCTTCAAAAATGGTTTTTCCGTAGTCGGCCAATTCTTCATTTTTATGTCCTTCTGAAACTGGCGGTACGATTTCATTAAAAGAATCGGCCAGATAAAAATCAGATTCTCCATATAACTTCGTATAAATTTCTATAAAGCGTTTTCCAATTTCTTTAAACAAAGGATCTTTAGAATCTAATAAATAAGTACTTTCAAAACCTCCACCCGACCAGGATTTTAATTCGCTTATTTTTGAATCAGGATGTTTTTCTGCAAATGCTTTCGGAACATATCCACTAAAAGCGGGCACAACCGGATGCATTCCCAATGCTCTCATTTTTTGCAGAATCTTCTTTTGAACAATTTCTTTTTTATTGATCCATTCTTGTGGTAACGGCCCATCTAGACTGTTTATATTTCCCATTCGCTGCCAAGGCAAAAATGCTGGTCCTGCAAAATGCTTTTGTAATTGTTCGTCTGTTACGCCATATTCTTTCCAAAGTAATTGCCAAACTGCCTCTTGTCCTTCTAATGCAGTAGGCAAATTAATACCATGCAAAGCCATCCAGTCAATTTCTTTTTCCCAGCGCTCCCAATCCCACCAAGGAGTCGTGTAACCAAAAGTACAGGCGTTTAAGTATTCTCTATATTTAAAAGGAGTAGCTCCTTTTTTTGAATATGCAGGCCACGTTTTAGGCAAATTGATTCTATTTCCTTCCCAACTGACTAAAACAGCACCAATATCTCTCAAAAAATTATACGCCGCATAACAAATTACCGTATTTGATGTTGCTTTAATTTTCACCGCGTTTGTTGTTGTTTCAACTTCAAACCAATCTGAATCATCTCCTTCTTTACTTTCTATAATTTCCAGTTGAAAGTCATTTGCGCGATTTCCAATAAGTTTTTCGATTACAGCAAACGAACTTTTTGTTTTTTCTCCATTTTGAGAATACGCATTGAAAATTAAAAAAAATAATACCAGAAAATAAGTAAAACCACCAGCTGAAGCAGTCTCGTTTTTAATTCTCGAACAGTCAGTTTTCATATTATAACACATTTAAAAAATTATTATTTAACATTAATAAAACGCAGTTTAAAACTCTCTGTTCAAAAGAAATCTACTTGTCTATGAACTAAAATTTCTAAATTTTAAAACTGCTGCAATTCGGTATAAAAAATAAGCTTCAGATTTCGGACTTGTACTTATAAAAAATAGGAGATTATTTTATTAATCTCCCATTTAGTAAAACCATAAAAACAAACTTAATCTTTTAGATAAAAAACCAATGCTTCTCTTGTGTCTGTGAGTTGCAGACTCATTAGATTTTCACTTGAAGTAAAATTATAGATCTTGAATTTTTAACTAATGGACACATTATTCATTATTATAGACATTTTGTACAAATACAGGCTACAAAACCATTAAGGTTATTTGAATTGCAAGCAATTTGACCAAAATCAAACTATTTTATAAAAAATCTTTAAGCTTAAACATTATGATCTTTTATTCTTGAATGACTAAATGAAAACTCAAAACATATTAATTATATAACATTAATCTGAAATCATGTAAAAGAAAGGAAAATCTTATTTCTACTTTCATAGATGAATTAACACCAAAAATTCTGAATTCTATGAAACATTTTTACTTCAAAATACACATTGCTGTTTTTTCAATTTCGATAATAAAATCCCCATTTATTATGTGACAGATTTATTGAATCGCACTTCCTAATTCACCAAAATAATAAGTGCGAAGAATTATCATCTTTTAACGAAACCAAAAACACATATGATTTATAAAAATATACTGCAAATTGACGATGATGTTGACGATTGCGAATTTTTCATGGAAGCACTTCAGGCGGTTTCCGATGCTGATTATACTGCAATGCACAATTCGGTAGAAGCGCTCAACAAATTAATTCGCCAAGAACTTATTCCAGATATTATTTTTCTTGATTTGAATATGCCAATTATGTCGGGTTTTGAATTTTTAGCCGCTATTAAAACACAGAAGATTATTCAGGATATTCCAGTAGTTATTTTTTCTACTTCTCAATTTGAAGAAACAAAAGTAAAGGCCAGAAATTATGGTGCAAAAGAATTTATTTCAAAACCGAGTGATTTTAACGAATTAAAGAAGATTATAAGTGATTTTACAGTATAGTGAATTTTTCAAAAATGCAAAATGCGCCCATTTTAAAATAAGTCATTTTTTATTATTTAATGCGATTTTCTTAATAGAAAGACAATGAAGTTATCAACTCAAATAATTTTAGCCTTTACGCTTATCATTTTGCTTTCTGCTGCAGATTCGTATACCAATTACAGGCTGTCTCTCAAAGTCAATCAAAACTCAGAGTTTCTTTCAAAATCGGAAGCTGTCATCCGAAATTCAAATAAAACTCATAGAGCCATTTTACAAATGCAAAGTGCCGTTCGGGGTTATTTACTGACTAATGACACAACTTATCTGGCGCCTTATTATAGCGGAATAGAAAAAGTTCCGGACTTTTTTGTAGAACAACATACGCTCATTGACAGCAATACGATTCAGTCTTCTATTTTAGATTCGATAAGTATTCTTCATTCGGAATGGCTTTCTTTTACATCCGAATTAATTCGGGCGAGAAGAGAAAATCCTAAAACCTACCAATTCCTTTTAGATACTAAATTTAAGAAGCACATTGGCAAAAATATTAATGATTCGATTACAGAAAAATTTAAAAGATTTGAAAAAATCGAATACAAAACGAGAGCTCATCACAGTGAAATGTTGCTGCATTCTCTAAACAAAGCGCGAAGTTATTCACTGGTTTTTTTATCACTTACGATTTTTGTTGGAATATGCAGTACGGCTTATATCGTAATCATGATTACAAAACGAATAAATTCGATGGTTCGGGTAGCCGATACAATTTCAAAAGGTCGTTTTACTATTGTTCGGGATTTTAAAAAAGATGAACTAAGCGCGCTCGCAGCATCGTTGAATATTATGTCGCGCCGACTCGAAAAGAATATTCAGGAACTGGAAAACAAAAACGAAGAACTTAACAAATTTGCCTACGTTGTTTCTCATGATTTAAAAGCGCCGCTTCGGGGAATTTACAATGTAATAAGCTGGATTGAAGAAGATTTGTCAAGCGAACTTTCTCCCGCTTTAAGAAATTATCTGAATATTATTCCGAAAAGAACACAGCGCATGGAAGCTTTGATTAACGGACTTTTGGATTACGCCCGCATCAACAGAAAAACTTCTCCTGAAATTGTTGATACAAATACGCTTGTTCAGGAAATCGCACAATCAATAGTTCCAAGAGAATTCAAACTCGAAATCATAAACCTTCCCGAACTTGTTACAGAGCGTTTAAAACTGGAACAGGTTTTTTCGAATTTAATCAGCAATGCGGTCAAATATTCAAAACCCGAAAATCCTTATATCGAAATAAAGTGCCAGAAAGTACTCAACTATTATGAATTTTCAGTAACAGACAACGGAATTGGTATCGATGAAGGATATCACCAAAAAATATTTGAAATTTTCCAGACACTGAGAGAGAAAAACGAAATGGAAAGCACCGGAGTTGGACTCGCCATTGTTAAAAAAATCATTGATGATCAGGGAGAAAGTATACATGTAGAATCAAAACTGGGCGAAGGAACCACATTTACTTTCACCTGGAGAAATAATAAACAGCATGAGAAAGCCTAATATTTTATTAATTGAAGATGATGAACTAGACACAATTTCGGTGGAACGTTCATTGAAAAAGCTAGAGATCAAATATATTCTACATACTGCGTATAATGGACTTGAAGCACTTCAAATGCTCAAAAACACAGAAAACCCACTTGTTCCGGATGTGATTCTGCTGGATATCAATATGCCAAAAATGAATGGAATTGAATTTCTGAAAATCCTAAGAACGGATGAAAATTTAAAAGATTTAAAAGTATTCATCATGACGACTTCTTCTGAAAGTAGTGATCGTATTACAGCCGAAAAATTAGGCATTTCAGGATATATTATAAAGCCTTTAAATTACACCGACAACACCAAAAGACCCGATTCTATGGATGCTTTTGTACAGTTTCATCTTAGGAAAATTTTACTCAATGAAAACGTTTAAACAATTATTAATTATGAATTGTTAATTATTAATGAAAAACCAAATTAACAATTAACAATTCATAATTAATAATTAACCTCGAATCACCAAAAACAAATCCTTCAGCAAAGATTTACCAATTATGAAAAATAAGAAACATAACGATAAAACACTGAAAAATGACATGCTGATCGCTCTGCCTGTTATTACAGATGAAATAAGACCTAATAGCAAAAGTAGAAAAAGCAAAACTGAAGAATCAATTCTTAGTGACGCTGAGTTTCTTAAAATTTTGCTGAAAGTAAAAAATGGTAATTTCTCCCAACGTTTCCCTACCGATCAGGATGGAACAAAAAGAGCCATCTGCGATACGTTAAACGAAATTATTGACCTGAATGAAAGAATGGTTTTTGAATTTCAGAAGGTTGGAAAAAGCATTGGTAAACAAGGAAAATTAACCAATCGTGTCGTTTTGGACGGAGCGCGAGGTTCCTGGAGTTCCTGCGTCGATTCAGTAAACACATTGATTTCCGATTTAGTTCACCCTACAATTGAAATTGCGCACGTAATTACCTCGGTTGCAAAAGGAAATTTATCGCAGGAAATGCCTTTAGCTATTGAAGGAAATCCGTTGCAGGGAGAATTCCTCAGAATTGCAAAAGAGGTAAACGCCATGGTAAAACAGTTGAACCTTTTCTCGATGGAAGTTACGCGTGTGGCGCGTGAGGTTGGTACCGAAGGAAAACTGGGCGGTCAGGCAAAAGTTCGTGGTGTTGGTGGAGTTTGGAAAGATTTGACCGATTCAGTAAACAAAATGGCTTCCAACCTTACCGGACAAGTTAGAAATATCGCCGATGTAACAACCGCGGTGGCAAAAGGAGATTTATCCAAAAAAATTACCGTTGACGTAAAAGGAGAAATTCAGGAGTTAAAAAACACTATCAATACAATGGTGGATCAGCTGAACTCGTTTTCTTCTGAGGTAACCCGTGTGGCCCGTGAAGTTGGTACTGAAGGAAAACTGGGCGGTCAGGCTCAGGTAAAAGGTGTTGGTGGAACCTGGAAAGATTTAACGGATTCGGTAAACCAAATGGCATCTAACCTTACCGGACAAGTACGTAATATCGCCGATGTAACAACAGCCGTAGCAAAAGGAGATCTTTCGAAAAAAATCACCGTTGACGTAAAAGGAGAAATTCTGGAATTAAAAGACACCATCAATACCATGGTGGATCAGTTAAACTCCTTTTCTTCTGAGGTAACTCGTGTGGCTCGTGAAGTGGGTTCCGAAGGAAAACTAGGCGGACAAGCGCGTGTACGTGGTGTTGGTGGAGTTTGGAAAGATTTGACAGATTCGGTGAATCAAATGGCATCCAACTTAACTGGGCAAGTTAGAAATATTGCCGAAGTAACAACTGCGGTGGCAAAAGGCGATTTATCTAAAAAAATTACCGTAAACGTTGAAGGAGAAATCCTCGAATTAAAAAATACCATCAATACCATGGTGGATCAGCTGAACTCTTTTGGTGCCGAGGTAACTCGTGTGGCACGTGAGGTTGGTTCAGAAGGAAAACTCGGTGGTCAGGCAAAAGTAAAAGGTGTTGGTGGAACCTGGAAAGATTTAACCGATTCGGTTAACCAAATGGCATCCAACTTAACCGGACAAGTACGTAACATCGCCGAAGTTACAACAGCCGTTGCAAATGGTGACCTTTCGAAAAAAATTACGGCCGTCGCCGAAGGTGAAATTCTCGAATTGAAGAAAACAATCAACACGATGGTGGATCAGCTGAATTCTTTCTCTTCTGAGGTAACGCGTGTGGCGCTTGAAGTTGGTACAGAAGGAAAACTCGGTGGTCAGGCAAAAGTAAAAGGTGTCGGCGGAACCTGGAAAGATTTAACGGATTCGGTGAACCAAATGGCATCGAACTTAACCGGACAAGTACGTAACATCGCCGAAGTAACTACAGCCGTTGCAAAAGGAGATTTATCCCGACAAATTACTGTTGATACCAAAGGAGAGATTTTGGAACTTAAAAACACCATCAACACGATGGTGGGTCAGCTGAATTCCTTTGCCTCTGAGGTAACTCGTGTAGCGCGTGAAGTTGGTACTGAAGGAAAACTGGGAGGACAAGCACAGGTTGAAGGTGTCGGCGGAACATGGAAAGATTTAACGGATTCAGTGAACCAAATGGCATCCAACTTAACCGGACAAGTACGTAATATCGCCGAAGTTACAACTGCCGTAGCAAAAGGAGATTTATCGCTCCAAATTACTGTTGACGTAAAAGGAGAAATTCTAGAATTAAAAAATACAATTAATACCATGGTGGATCAGCTTCGAGGCTTTGCTTCGGAGGTTACAAGGGTTTCGCGAGAAGTTGGAACCGAAGGAAAACTGGGAGGACAAGCAAACGTTCCCGGAGTTGCCGGAACATGGAAAGATTTAACAGATTCGGTTAATCAAATGGCAGGAAATCTTACCGCTCAGGTGCGTAACATTGCCGATGTGGCGATTGCAGTTGCTAACGGTGATATGTCCCGAAAAATTACGGTTGACGTAGCCGGGGAAATTCTGCAATTAAAAGAAACACTAAATACCATGGTGGATCAGCTTCGTGAATTTGCCTCTGAGGTAACTCGTGTGGCGCGTGAAGTGGGTACTGAAGGAAAATTGGGAGGTCAGGCAAACGTGCCGGGTGTTGCCGGAACATGGAAAGATTTAACGGATTCGGTGAACCAAATGGCGGGTAACTTAACTACTCAGGTTCGTAATATCGCCGAGGTAACAATTGCCGTTGCCAACGGAGATATGTCCAAGAAAATTACTGCAGACGTTCGTGGTGAAATTCTTCAATTAAAAGAAACCGTAAATACAATGGTGGATCAGCTTCGTGCTTTTGCTTCTGAGGTAACTCGTGTAGCGCGTGAAGTTGGTACTGACGGAAAATTAGGCGGACAAGCTTTCGTACCAGGTGTTGCCGGAACATGGAAAGATTTAACGGATTCGGTTAACCAAATGGCATCCAATTTAACCGGTCAGGTTCGTAACATTGCTGATGTTACTAAAGCCGTTGCAAATGGTGACCTTTCGAAACAAATTACCGTTGACGTAAAAGGAGAAATTCTGGATTTAAAAAACACTTTCAACACGATGGTGGAACAGTTGAATTCCTTTTCTTCTGAAGTTACCCGTGTGGCGCGTGAAGTGGGTACGGAAGGAAAATTAGGAGGACAATCGGAAGTAAAAGGTGTTGCCGGAACATGGAAAGATTTAACGGATTCGGTTAACGTTATGGCTTCGAATTTAACGGGACAAGTTCGTGGAATTGCTAAAGTTGTAACTTCTGTAGCAAAAGGAAATCTGAAACAAAAACTTTCTATTGATGCTAAAGGTGAAGTGGCGCAATTGACTGACACTATTAACGAAATGATTGACACGCTCGCCACTTTCTCCGACCAGGTTACAACGGTAGCCCGTGAAGTTGGTGCTGAAGGAAAACTGGGAGGACAAGCAAACGTTCCCGGAGCTTCAGGAACCTGGAAAAACTTGACGGAAAACGTAAATCAGTTAGCGGCAAATCTTACGACTCAGGTACGTGCCATTTCTGAGGTTGCATCGGCGGTAACGCAGGGAGATTTGACGAGAACAATTGGTGTTGAAGCAAAAGGTGAAGTTGAGGCGCTAAAAGATACTATCAACCAAATGATTTCAAATCTTAAAGCGACTACTTTACGAAATCAGGAACAAGACTGGCTGAAATCGAATTTAGCTAAATTTACGCAAATGCTTCAAGGTCAAAAAGAATTGAATGCGGTTACTAAAAAAATCCTTTCCGAGCTTGCTGCGGTTGTTACGGCGCAGCATGGGCTTTTCTATATTTTAGAAGAAGGTGAAGATTTTATGGATTCAAAATTGAATCTGATTGCTTCTTATGCTTACATTAAAAGAAAAGATTCCATCACGCAATATGCAATGGGTGAAGGACTTATTGGTCAGGTTGCTATTGAAAAAGAACGTTTGATTTTAAGCAATGTTCCGAAAGATTATATACGAATTAATTCCGGACTTGGAGATGCTAAACCAAAAGATGTCATAATTCTTCCGGTTTTATTCGAAGGAAGACTTAAAGCGGTAATTGAATTAGCTTCACTTGATACTTTTAATCAGACACACTTAGATTTCCTTGAAGGTTTGACAGAAAGTATCGGAATTGTATTGAATACCATTGAATCGAATTCGAGAACCGAAGAATTACTGGTTCAGTCACAATCATTAGCAAATGAGCTGAAAAGTCAGCAGGAAGTATTGAAAAATACCAATGAAGAACTCGAAGAAAAAGCGATTTTATTGGCTAATCAAAAAGAAGAAGTAGAACAGAAAAACCAGGAAGTTGAGGTTGCGAGAAAAGCATTGGAAGAAAAAGCCGATCAGCTTACATTAACATCCAAATACAAATCGGAATTCTTGGCGAATATGTCGCATGAGCTAAGAACGCCACTGAACAGTTTACAGATTTTGGCCAATGAATTAATCGCCAATCGTGACGGAAATTTATCTGAAAAACAAATTCAGTTTGCCAAAACAATCAATTCCTGTGGTGATGACCTTATTCAGTTAATCAATGACATTCTGGATCTTTCTAAAATTGAATCTGGTTATATTTCTGTGGATTATAATCCGATTAGTTTTGCTGAAATCAGTCGATTTGTGGAATCGACCTTCAACCCTATTTCTCAGGCAAAACATCTTGATTTTGAAATTTTGATGGATGACAATCTTCCTGAATTAATGGAAACCGATTCACAGCGATTAAATCAAATTCTGAAAAATCTGTTATCCAATTCATTCAAATTTACCGAAAAAGGCCAAGTCCGCTTAAGCATTTACAAAGCAGATAATAATTGGAAAACAAAAAACAATAATCTGGAAAATGCTGAAGCTGTCGTGGCATTCGAAATTTCAGATACCGGAATCGGAATTTCAAAAGAAAAACAAAATATCATTTTTGAAGCCTTCCAGCAGGCAGAAGGTTCTACAAGCCGTAAATATGGCGGAACTGGCTTAGGATTATCCATCAGCCGCGGACTTTCTGATTTATTAGGCGGAAGTATCGAACTCGAAAGTGATACCAACATTGGAAGCAAATTCACTTTATTCCTGCCACTAAAATTTGTTCATAATACTGAAATTGAAGACATAAGCGTCAATGAAGAAACAAATGTAATTCACGCCGGAAAAAGTCGTTTAAAATCGCTTCCGTCAGCTAGTTTCAATAAATCAGATGTTGATTTGTATTTTGTGGATGAAGTTGGTGACGACCGCACCAATATTAGGCCAAATGACAAAATTCTCTTAATTGCTGAAGACAATATAACTTTTGCAAAAATCCTTCTGGAAAGAGCGCATCAGCATGATATTAAAGCTGTTGTAACCACTAAAGGAAATGATGTAATTGATTATATCAATCAGTTTCAACCTCATGCCATTACAATGGATTTGAATATGCCGGATACCAGCGGATGGAAAATTCTCGATCGCCTTAAAACTGATTTTACGTTAAGACACATTCCGGTTTATATCATTTCGGGAGAAGATGAAAGAAATAAAGGCTTAAAACGTGGCGCCAGAAACTTTCTTGTGAAACCGGTAAAAAATGATTTACTGACTGCAATGTTTAACGATATTCATGATTTCAAAAATAAAAAAGAAAAAAATCTTCTTGTGGTTGATGATAATCCCGTGGATTTAAAGCGAATTGTAGAGGCGGTCAAAGGTGATGACATTTCAATATCAACGGCTCTAACAGCAGAAGCAGCTGTAGAATTAATCAAAGAAAAATCCTTCGACTGTATTATATTGGATTTATTTCTTCCAGATGCTGACGGTCTTGACTTAATTAATGATCTCGAAAATAATATAAATAGTCAGGAAACAGCCATAATTATCCATTCTGCAGGCGATGTCAATAAAAAACAAAGAAGCAAACTCAGTCGTTTTGCACATAGTATTATAACAAAAAGTGCCGTTTCAATTGATGAATTAGTCGATCAGACTGCCCTATTCCTTCATCGTGTGCATAAAGATATGCCTGACAGCATGAGGGACCGAATTGAAACGTATTATTTGAAAGAAGATGTATTGATCAATAAAAAAGTGCTTCTTGTTGATGATGATGTCCGAAATTTATTTGCGCTTACAACTGCGTTGGAACGTTTTGGATTGGATGTTATCAGTGCCGAAAGTGGTCATGAAGCTATTGAAATTCTAAATCAGAATGTCAAAATGGACATTGTTTTGATGGATATTATGATGCCCGAACTTGATGGTTATGAAACCATGAAAATCATTAGACAAAATGCAAAACATAAGGATCTGACGATTATTGCCGTTACTGCAAAAGCTATGAAAGGCGACCGACAAAGATGTATTGAATCTGGTGCTTCTGATTATATTACAAAACCCGTTAATGTGGAGCAATTATCTTCATTAATGAGAGTTTGGCTGAAATAATATTTTAAATAAAAAACATCATGGAAAAAGCTCCAGTTAAAATATTATTAGTAGACGACAAAAAGGAAAATTTACTTTCACTGCAGGTTATTCTTGCTGATTTGGGATATCAATTTGTTGAAGCTACTTCAGGCAAAGATGCTTTGCGAATACTTTTGAAAAGCCAGGATTTTGCTATTATTCTGATGGATGTGCAAATGCCACTTATGGATGGATTTGAAACAGCCGAACTCATTCGGCAAAGTGACAAACTCAAACATGTTCCCATTATTTTCCTTACTGCCAATATGAATACTTCCGATTATATTTTTAAAGGATATCAATCGGGAGCGGTTGATTATATGATTAAGCCATTATCCGCAGAAATTTTGAAGGCAAAAGTGATGGTTTTTACTGAATTGTATAAAAAAACAAGAGAATTACAACTCAAAGAAGAAGAAACAAATGCACTTAACGCCAAAATTATAAAAGCCAATGAAGATTTGGCCGCCCAATATGTAGCAATCGAAAAATATGCAAACGAATTAAAAAGAAAAAATACCGAATTAGATGCTTTCACGCACATTTCAAGTCATGATCTTCAGGAACCGCTGCGAAAAATTCAGACGTTTTCAAATATTATTCTCGCAAAGGAATATGAAAATTTAAGCCCTGACGGAAGATTAAAGTTTGATCGCATTTTGTATTCAACCAATCGAATGCGTGAATTAATCAACGATCTTTTGGCTTTTTCCAGAACAAATATTATTGATCGCATTTACGAAAATACAGATCTTGAAACTATAATTGAAAATGTAAAAGAAGCGCTCAGAGAAAACATCAACGAAAAAAATGCTTTGATTATTACTGATCTACACGGGAAAATAAATATTATTCCGTTTTTGTTCATTCAGCTTCTTGAAAATTTAATCAATAATTCACTGAAATTTTCTCAGAAAGAAGTTCCACTTGAAATTACGATTAAAAGCCGAATGGCCACTGGAAAAGATTTGCATAATGATAAATTAATTCCTTTGGAAACCTATTGCCATATCAGTTTTCAGGACAACGGAATTGGTTTTGAACCTGAACACAGCGAAAAAATATTTGGCGTTTTTCAAAGACTGCACAGCAGAGATGTTTATGACGGAACTGGTATTGGCCTTGCCATTGTCAAAAAAATAGTTGAAAATCATAACGGAATAATTATGGCGACATCTCAACCTATGAAAGGTGCTACTTTTGATATTTTTATTCCTCAATAAATTTTCTTTAAATAAAGAAAAGCAAAACGAAGATATCCCTCCAAACCGGGATATCTTTAAAATAATTGAATTCAGCCTGTAACTAAGAATTTATGGCTGTTATTAAACATTATTTCCTTAAATTTTTTATTGCTTTTTCAGCACTTTTATCATAGTCTTCATCAGTTATTTTTTCTTTTTTAAAAGTTAAGACTTTGCTTTTGACAATAAAAAAGCAGACCGAAAACCCTAAAAAAATAATTGATATTAGGATGATCTCTACTATTAAACTGTTTTCTGCTGTATTACTTATCATATCTTTATTTTAAGATTTTGAAAAAAGAAAACTTAACCTATTCTTATATACGAAAACAACTCAACTTTGGATCAAAAAAGATGGATTTAATTATTCCTCCCTTTTCTTTACTGTATTCTGTTCGAAATATTTGAAATTTTACAAATACTTTCCTTTTCAAAATTTTTCTTTTCAAAAATAGTGTTATTTTTACACTTATTACTATTTTTTGAAAATCAAACTTTACTAACCGACCAAAATACTACAAAAAATGAGATATCTCTTTCTTAGTTTTCTCCTATTCATCATTTCAAATTCGCTTCGAGCGCAGCAACTTTCGACATTTAGTCCCGATAAAAATTTAAAACTTGAAATTTCTGTCGATAATGGCCTTGCTTACTACCAAGTATTTTTCCAAGGCGAAGAATTCCTTGCTAAGTCTCCATTAGGAATAATAAGTTCCGCTGGAGATTTTACGAAAGGACTTAAATTAATTGGAAGCAAAACAAATAAAATTCAGGAATCGTATCACCTGAATCGCTCTAAAGTAAGTCAGGTAAATTATAAAGCAAATGAAATAAATTGCACGTTTACAAATGCTGCTAATGATATTATAAACATCATTTTCAGAGTTACAAATACAGATGTTGCTTTCAGTTATCTGATTCCGAAAAGCAAAAAAAACACTGGAACCTGTACCATTGAAAAAGAAATTACTGGTTTTAAACTTCCTTCAAAAACGACCACTTTTATCACGCCTCAAGCGCCACCGTTAAGTGGATGGGAAAAAACAAAACCATCTTATGAAGAAGAATATACGAGAGAAGAACCAATTGGAACAAAATCACAATACGGACTAGGTTTTACTTTTCCGGCGCTTTTTCATTTAGGAAATAAAGGCTGGCTTTTGATTTCTGAAACTGGAATCAGCGGAAATTATGTCGGAACCCGATTAAGCGACGCAAGTACAGACGGAATTTATACGGTTACTTTTCCGCAAGAAGGAGAAAACAATCATGACGGACCTGTTACCGCTACTGCTCCACTTCCAATGCAAACTTCATGGAAAACAATAACAATAGGAAAAACGCTGAAACCAATTGTGGAATCAACCGCAGCTACAGATGTTGTAAAACCGCTTGTAAAAACATCGAAAATATTTGATGCCGGTCGCGCAAGCTGGAGCTGGATTGTCTGGCAAGATGAGAGCTGCAATTATAACGATCAAAAAACGTTTATTGATCTTGCGGCTGATATGAAATGCGAATTCATTTTAATTGATGCGCTTTGGGATGTAAATATTGGTAAAGAAAAAATGGCGGAATTAGTTAATTATGCCAAATCAAAAAATGTTGGCGTTTTGCTTTGGTACAATTCGAATGGAAATTGGAATACCGCTCCGCAAACGCCAAAAAACAAAATGAATACTTCAGAAGCCCGACGTTCAGAAATGAAATGGCTACAGGAAATTGGAGTGAAAGGATTAAAAATTGATTTCTTTGGCGGAGACAAACAAGCGACTATGAAATTGTATCATGATATACTTGTCGATGCGGCAGAATTTGGTCTGAACATCAACTTTCATGGTGCTACCCTGCCCCGCGGTTGGGAAAGAATGTATCCAAATTATATGACGAGTGAGGCTGTTCTTGCTTCTGAAAATTTGGTTTTCCAACAAGGATTTAGTGATCGATATCCTTCAACTGCTACCATTTATCCTTTTACAAGAAACGCAGTAGCTTCAATGGATTTTGGTCCCGTTTTTCTGAATAAAC
Source organism: Flavobacterium sp. ASV13 (assembly GCF_000745775.1). Lineage (GTDB taxonomy): Bacteria > Bacteroidota > Bacteroidia > Flavobacteriales > Flavobacteriaceae > Flavobacterium. The sequence goes on from NZ_JQJY01000001.1 coordinate 552,827, forward strand.
GTCTGCATCGCGAACCAAATAAAGGCACAACGCGAAAAACAACGGATGCTTTTGAAATGGCAACAGCAGTTGTTTTCTTTTCCGCTGTTCAACATTGGGGATTAACGCCAGAAAACTTAAAAGAAAAACCTTCTTACTTATTTGATTATCTAAAAAATGTTCCAACCGTTTGGGATCAAACAGTTTATTTAGATGGTTATCCTGGAAAGTATTGCGTAATTGCCCGCAGAAAAAACACAAAATGGTATATCGCGGCCATTAATGGTGAAAACGCACCAAAAAATATCACAGTAAATTTACCAATGCTAAAAGGTAAAAATGTTTCTATTATAAGCGATGGCGACGGTCAGGAATCAAAATTCAATACAAAGAAATTGGATAATGCTTCCTTTAATTTGGAACTTTCTGCAAATGGCGGAACGGTTTTGTATATGCCTTAATTTTTCCGAAAAAATAAAAAAATCCCTGTTTATTAAATGCACAGGGATTTTTTTTATTTTTTACTGAATAAACGTTTTTGTTTTGCCAAGAATTCTTCTTGCACTGTCAGAGGAAATAATCAAACCACCGCCCATCATAATTATATCTTTTAAAACCAATCTTCCACCAACAGAAAGATACGGAAAACCAAACTCTGGTGTCGGGAAATCTCCTCCTAGATTTGGGACATAAACCTCAGGTGTTGTAATTAAAAATGATAAAGTGACAAAGGACATTCCAAAAGTTAAGAGTCCGCCCCAAAGTCCTATTTTGGGAAACCAAATTCCTAAAAGAACCAATAAACCAATCGAAACAATGACAGTTCCCAATCCGTACGAAAAAATATAAGTGCCATTCTCTTCCTGCCATTTTATGTTTTTTTCGACTGTTTTGCCTTCTAAATTTTTGTGTAAGGTGTACGCTTTGACTTGTTTTGCTTCATTATTGGCAACCATTTTATTGGCATCTTTGTAAAAGAAACTCATAAAAGGACTATTTGCAACCAAGGGAACAATTCCGTCGGCCTCATATTTAAAGGCTTTTAAACCTCCAATCCAAGCCATTACAATGAAAATAGCTATTCTTAAAAAGTGAACAAAATTGTTTTGTCCGCCAGCAATAAATCTTATAAATTTTTCCATTTTGATTGTGTTTTAAATACACACCAAAATTAGTTTCCAAGTGTCTGGATAAAAATGGACGTAAAGGAGTTTACATGGACTATTTTGCCACAATAGAAATACCGACTTCTTTTCGGAAATCCTTCGGGGAAATTCCAACATTCTTTTTAAAATAGCGGCTGAAATAAAACTCATCTTCAAAATTAAGATCAACGGCAATTTCTCGAATCGGCTTGACCGTTAAATGCAACAGTTTTTTTGCTTCTAAAACAATGCGATCCTGGATAAGTTGTGAAGGTGATTTTCCAAAATGCTTTTTGATTCTTTTACTGAATGTATTCACAGTTAATTTGTATTTAGAAGCATAAAAAGCTACTTCTTTGGCTTCCCGAAAATGTTCGTCAAGCAACTGCTGAAACTGCAAAATAGTTGCATTTCCAATTGATTCCTGAATTTCAGAAGGCATTTTCAACTGCTTTTCTTTACTGCTCAATGCTAAAACAACCTGCAAATAGGATTTTAATATCGAATCATCATAATCGAGTTTGGAATCTTCCACCCTTTTCATTCTTTCAATAATACTGATAATTTCCTCGTAAATAAAATCAGAAATTATTACAAAAGGTTCTCTGTAAATATCATTGAACAAAATTCCGTTGCAGGCCACTTCTTTTTTGTGATATTCAATACAATAAAAATCGCCATGAAAACTCACTTGATTTATAAAAGGCGCTGAAGAATTATTCCATTTAAATAATTGATATGGAGATAAAAAGATAAGACTTTTTCCGCTGCATTCATAATCCGTTAAATCAACTGAAAAAGAAGCATTTCCGTCAAATATCAGAATATAATAATACGGTTCGTTTATTTCTTTGCCAATAAAATCGGTTTTCTTTAATTCAATTTTCATAGCGGAACTCCTTTTTCAGAAATCGGACAATACAAAAATAGCTTATTCTTTTTTAGTAAATCCTTTTCTGGTCATTTCGCCCCAGCCGTGCGTTCCCTTGATTTTTTCTTTGTAGCCCACTAAAGCTGCGTAAACTGCCATTGGATGAAAATATAGCGGTTCAATAAAAGCAGCTAAAAGCAGCTTGAAAAAGTCGGCATGTTTTGGGTATTTATGAAAAGTACGTTCTTCGCTGAATAAGGCTAAAACAGAAAAGAAAACGGCAAAAGTGTACACAAAAAGCAATAGCAGAAGGAAAAAATGCCAGTTCAGCAAACCAAAAAGTATGAATATAACCGTTATTAAAAGACCAATAAACTCAATTCCTGGCGCCAAAAACTCAAATAATGTCCAATAAGGAACACTCAGCATTCCTAATAATTTATATTTAGGATTCATGAACATTCTTTTATGAAAGCTAAGGGTTTCGATTGTACCTCGCATCCAGCGGCTGCGCTGTTTTTTGAATATTTTGAAATCTTCAGGCGCTTCTGTCCAGCAAAGTGGATCTGGAATATAACTTACTGAGTATGGTAATTTATTTTCGAGCATATAACGGCGCATTCTCACGACTAATTCCATGTCTTCACCCACCGTTTTTGTACTATAACCTCCAGATAATAAAGCAATTTCTTTATCAAATGCTCCAAATGCACCGGAAATCAATAATAATCCGTCCAGTCTTCCCCATGCCATTCTTCCTAAAAGAAAAGCGCGCAGGTATTCTAAAACCTGAATCCTCGGAATCATGCTGTCTGGAATATTTACCTCGACCAGACGGCCATTTTTAATCACACATTGATTCGCAATTCTGACTACACCACCTGTTGCAATAATGCGTTTTCCGTGCGATTCCAGGAAAGGTTTTGCCAGTTTCAAAAGGGAATCTTTATCCAAAATACAATCCACATCGATACAAACTACATACGGGTTTTGTGCAATATTTAAACCTACATTCAGGGCATCGGCTTTACCACCGTTTTCTTTATCGGCCACAATTAATTTCTTGAAAGCGGCATTTCTGGAAGTATAAATTCCTTTAAGTTTTTTGGTTTCGATTTGTTCGTGAAAATCAAAATCGGTCAAAACAAGATCATACTTCTTGATCAGAATTTCCATCGAATTGTCTTTACTTCCGTCATTTACCACAATTACCTCATAATTATTGTAATTCAATGAAAGCAGGGATTTTACATTTTCTTCAATTGTAAAACCTTCATTGTAAGCGGGCGCAATTAACGAAAGTTTAGGTGCATAATCGCTTGTAAGCAATACTTCATAATCAACAAAACTATTTTTTTTAAGATAACTTCTAAGTTCTTTTGTAGAGAGATAAGCTAATATTAGATACCAAGACATGATCAATATAGCATAGCCCAAAATAAGTACTATGTATACATCCAAAAACCATATTAATTCGTTGTTTAAAAGACTCATTGGCTTGTAATTAAACTGTTAATGTCTGCAATACGTTTTGCGCTTCATACTGAATTAATGTATTGGGTGCGTGATCGATCAATTGCGATACATAAGGAAGTTTCTGCGTAAGTTTCAGCTCTTTTATAAGTTTTAATCCGAGTGTAATAACCGTTGTGTTTTTAGATTCCAATAAAAGTTCTACTCCTTTTGTATCTCCAATATCATGCATCTTAAAAGCGCCAATAATGTTTAGCTGCGTCCAGTCATCAATAGGGTCAGGATGCTCAGCGAGGTGCACTATGCCTTTTGTTCCTGCAAGTTTTATACAAGCATTAATTGATGTGATTTTCAACGTCTTTTTTCTGGCTTTTGAAAATGTTATGATTGTTTCAAATGCTTCGTTTATATTAAATTCCGCCAATTCTGTAATTCCTTTGCATTTTACTTCCCATCTAAAATTTCGAAGTTTTTTGAACGAATCTTTTATCAAACCTGAATCTTGATAAAATTGTTCCAATTTTTGGGCAAAAACGCCATCGTAATTTTTGTGAAGATTTATAATCGTTTCCATTACAACTTCTCTGAAAAAGGCTTTTTTAAAAAGCGTTGCCGAATTTTTATCTTCATTAATAACCGAAAAAGTCACATTTTCAAAAACAACAGCCGACATTAATTTTTCAATTAACTGACTGTATTCAATTCTGCGTTTTTCTCTGCTTATATTTTTATTTCGGCTCCAAATAATTACCACATATAAAGCAAAAGAAGCTCCAATAAATAAGTATATTGAAAAAATCAGAAACGGTACAACCCAGTCACCTTTTTCATATAATTCCCAAACTTTTTCCATATCAAAAACGTTTAGTTACAATTAACTGGACATTAAACCTGTTTCTGTATTCTCCAGGTGTATATTCTTCGCGTTCATAAAGAAAAATTGGGCGTACGAAAAAAGAATCGCCTAGACGATGCTGATATTGTATTCCAACTCTAAAAGCTTCTAATGGTTGTGTGAAACCGTTATAAAGATACAAGTACGGAACTGTTCCGTATTGAAGTTCCAATCTTATGATTCTTTCTTTTTCTTCATTGGTTTTCTGTACACTTAAAACATGAGAAAACAATGAATTTCCTGTATCATAATATGGTCTGTATGCCAATGTATAACTTCCTGTATTGTATGCAATCTGCCCCGTAAGCAACGTAATATCATCGCTTTCAAAATGCATAAATCGAGCTCCAAATGCAAAATCAAATTTTTTAACTGGTGCAAAATAATATTCTAAACCTGCCTTTCCAACGGGAAATAATGTTTCACCTGTTGAAAGTCCGGCGTTGGCATATAAATAGCTTTTGTTTGAAAATGTTTGGTAAAAATCAGTTTCAAAAAGCATTTGTGTATCATTGCCAGTATTTCCAATGTTTGCGCGACCTACAATTGCCGATTTGCTGAATTTATGTGAATATTCAACATACCCATAATGCAAAGGTGATTGCCCTGGCTCTGACGTAGAAATGTTAAGATAAGACGCTGCAATTGCATTTTTAGCTTTTTTACCAATAAGCGTTCGGATGCTTCTAAATGGCTGAGTGCTATTATCTGCAATTGATGCTTTTTCTATAACTTCCAACGCTTCCTGATCGCGATTTAGTTTTTCAAGACAAGATGCTTTTGTTTTAATTACGTCCACCGATTTTGGGTCAATTGCCAAATATTTATCACAATATGAAATACATTTTTCATATTGTTCCGACCAAAAATAAGTATTGATAATTGCCTGTAAAGCATCAGGATTCGGATTTGTTCTGTCTGTTAATGGTGACAATATTTTTATGGATGATGGATAATCTTTTTTCCAGCTATAAATTCGTCCTGTATAAACCTGAATATCTTCGTTGTCAGGAAATTTAGCACGCAAAGGTTCAATTAAGGATAATGCTTTATCAAAATTTCCTTTTTCTGTTTCTTGTTTTGCTTGAGCTAAAACTGCATCGATATTTACTTCCTGTCCAAAAGAAATGGAAGAAACAAAAAGCAAAACTATTGAATAATATAGAAATTTCATTAAGCTTTGATTTTTAGCAACTTATTAATTCGAACTAAAAGAACGGCAGGACTGATTGGTTTTGCAATAAATTCATTTGCGCCAATATCAAAAGAATCCAGTTCTGTCTGTTCAACACCAGAAGAAGTAAGTATGATTATAGGGACATCTGAATTAATAGTTTCCCTGACATATTGCGTAATTTCCATTCCGCTAATGCCTGGCATGTTTATGTCGGTCAAAATCAAGTCGTAATTGTTTTTTTCGATGGCTTCAAGCGCATCTTTTCCATCAGAAAACTGGTCAACAGCAAATCCTTTGGACTCTAGAAAAAATGATAATGATTTGCGTAAGATATCATTATCTTCGGCTAAAATGATTCTCATTGTTATGATATTTTGAGGCAAAAATTCAATTTATATTTGGCTTATATGTAAAGCTAAGGCTTATTTCTTTTTTATCAAAGCTCCTTCAGGATTTTAACGGTCTCCTCGATTCCGTAATGCAGTATATTTATTTTGTCTTCACTTTCAGAAGTAAATTTATTGTTTAAGGCTTCTTCTTCAATAATCGACAAACAATTAGTGAGATCTGTTAGCATGAAAATATCTAAACTGGATTTCATATTATGCGCCAGTTTCTTTACTGCATCATGATCTTCATTTTTAAATGCTTCTTCAAGCTGAGCCGTTTGACTCGGAATTTTATCTAAAAAAAGATCAATCATTTCTTTTCTAAAATCAGGGCTTCCACATGCCATTTCATCCAAAATAGAAAAATCAATAATTCTTCTTCTTCCATGATCAGCATCTTGGCTCATAACCGTTTTTATCGCTTTTAAAAGAACAGACTGTTTAAAAGGTTTTGGCACATAAGCATTCATTCCGACTTTATAACAACGTTCCTGCTCTCCAACAAGAGAATGTGCTGTCATGGCAATAATCGGAATATCTGATTTCATTTCATTTCTGATGTATTCCGTTGTCTGATAACCATCTTTAATTGGCATTTGAAGATCCATCAAAACTAAATCGTATTGGTGCTTCGATAAAAGTTCAATGCCTTCTTTCCCATTTTCAGCGATATCCAATTCAAAACCAAAATTCTGCACCACGCTTTTTGCTAATTTCTGATTCAGCACGTTGTCTTCGCAAAGCAAAATTTTCAGATTTCCAAGATCATTTTTTGATATTGTTTTAACTGAATCTACTTTCGCATCTGCTTTTTTATATGAAAGGACAAAAGAAAATTCTGAACCGCGACCTTCCTTGCTTTTAACTTGAATTTCAGATTTTTGAAGTTCAATCAACTGTTTTACAATGTTTAATCCGAGTCCAGTGCCACCAAATCTACGCGTTGTACTTTCTTCAGCTTGGGTAAAACGTTCAAAAATGGAATTAAGTTTATCTTCAGGAATTCCGATTCCGGTATCTTTTACAGAAAATCGAAGCGAATAATGATCTTCTGTTTCTTCTACCTTTTTTACAGAAACCGTTACATCACCATCATGCGTAAACTTTAGCGCATTTCCGATAAGATTTACTAAAATCTGATTCAATCTTCCTTGATCGCCAATAACCATATCGGGCATATCGGCATCTAAAAAGAGATTAAATTCTACGTCTTTATGTGCTTTTACTTTTAATAAATTATAAACATGCTTAAGCGTTTTTTTCAGATTAAAAGGCTCGGAATCAATTGTTAAATTTCCTGATTCCATTTTAGAAAGATCTAAAATATCATTTACAATCAAAAGCAGATTTTCTCCTGCAATTTGAACACTTTCAATATAATCGCGTTGTGTTTCATCAAGTTCCGTTTGGGCCAAAAGATCTGTAAAACCAATTATGGCGTTTAATGGCGTGCGGATTTCGTGACTCATATTGGCCAAAAAACTGTCTTTTGCCAAAACTGCACGTTCTGCAATTTTTTTCTGAGCGGCCAACTCAATATTTTTAGTCCGAACTTCCAGCTGATTTATTACGTGTTTTGCAACAATCGAAAGCGCATTTCGCTGGTTTTCATCTAATGTTTTTGCAACATGATCGATAGCACAAATGGTTCCAATATTAAATCCGTCGGGAGTTGTAAGTGGTACACCTGCATAGAATCTAACTTTAAAACCTCCTGTAACATTAGGATCATCTTTAAAACGGTCGTTCAAAAATGTGTCGTTAATTTCGATCATTTCTGATTCCATAATAGTGTATTTACAAAAACTGATTTCGCGGGGAACTTCAGAAACGCCTATTCCGATTTCAGATTTAAACCATTGTCTGCTTTCATCAATAAAAGAAATATGGGCAATTGGCACGCCGCAGATATAGGAAACAAGCTTTGTAGCATCGTCAAAAGCATGATCTGGAAGTGTGTCTAATATATTATAACGTTTTAGGGCTGCTAAACGTTCAAATTCGTTTTCTGGAATTGGATTTTCTGTACTCATTAATTTAAGTGGTAAAGGCTATAAAGTTACAGTATTTCGGCCAAAACTCGGCATAAATTGCCTTTTCAAGGCAATGTTTTACACTATAATATTCCATACAGAAAAAATGTAATCGGTTTCAGACTTTACGTGGGTGACTAATAGCTTAATAAAGCACACAGATAACACGGATTAAACAGATTTTATAAATAATCAGTGAAAATCCGTTTAATCCGTATTATCTGTGTGCCATTTACAAATGGTTAAAAATTATTAAAAACAAAAACAGCAGTAAAAAAAATTACTGCTGTTTTCTCCTAATATAACCAACAACTAAGCGAACAAATAAACTTTTCTAATCTGGATTTGCCAGTATTTTGTATAATTCTGCATTTGAAATGTAAAACTGATTTTCAATGCTGATTTGAGACAGTTTCGCGCTCACCAAATTATTTTCTCTGGAATTAATCAAGAAAATGGAACTTTCGCCAAATGAAAACAGTTTTTCCTCTGAATTTAGCATTGTTACATAATCCTTTACCAGATTATCAATTACCTTTTTTTGTCTTTTTAAAGATGATATTTCAGTTTGCTGGGCTTTAATTTTATTTTTCAGCTCCAATCTTTGCTGTTCGATATCAAACTGTATATCCTGAATTTTGAATTTTGCCAGTTTAAGACTTCCTCTTTCTTTTCTCAAAAAAATCGGAATACTAAAATCGACATTAAACTTATAATCATCGGCGTTGAATGAGTTCCAATAAGAAGGCTCTGAAATATAATTGTAGCCAACATTCAACTTAGGAAGCAACGAATTAGCCTTCAATTTTCTGTTAATTTCCAACATATCCATCTTCGTTTCTAAAGCCTGAAGTTTTGGATGTGATTCTAGGCCTTCAACTTCAACCATCATCGCATCGGTTTTTAAGGTTGTTTCCAATGTCTGAATCAGGTTCTCCTCTGGTTTTACATTATCTTCCAGTTCTACAGGAACATTTTCAATCCATAAATAATTGGACAGATATAATTTGGCTTTGGCTAATTTCAGATTTCCATTTTCAACATTCAGTTGTCTGTTTCTTACTGTAATTCCGGCTTCAACACTGTCAATTGCAGGCGCGTCACCTAATTCAATTAACTTTTTTACGCCTTCAAAACGTTTGCTTGCAAAGCCTAAATATCGATTGTAAAGCTCGGCTTCATTATAACTTTTTCTCCATTCAAAATACGCCTCGCTTGCTTTGTACAACACTTCAATTGCTTTCAATTTTCGTTGTGCATCGCTCAATTTTAATTGCAGTTTTCCTTCTCGAACGTCGGCCATTCTTTGATTGATGAACATTCCTTGTCCTAAAGCAACATTTATTCCCAAAGAAGTCAAACCCGCTTCTGGAGTTTTATTCTGCGGGTTATAATATTGTCCATCAGTATCATCAAAACCTGCTTTTATTTCAACTCCGTACCAAGTCGGGATTTTGAAACTGCTGTTTAATAACGAATAATATTCAGTTCCTTTAAATTGTTTTTTGCTGTAATCTACTTCAATTTTAGGATCAAATCCGCCACGCGCAACCATCAGCGCCGCCTGTGCATTGCTTATCTCAAGATTAGCCTGTTTTACCAACGGATGGTATTTTTTAACGTACCCTAAAAATTCGCTGTAACTTAATTCCTCTTTATTAAAATCCTGACCGTACGAAACAGAAAAACCGAATAAAAACAAAAGAGAAAATAGTCGTACAACGTATTTCAATTTATTTTTTGTCCTTTTCATATTTTGCCTCTTTTACATCTGACTTATAATAATTTGGTGGAAAACCATTCAGATTTCGCCATATTTCATACCAAACCGAAACCGTTTCCAGCAAAGCAATACTTTGTGCTCCTGCTCCAATACTCAATTCTTTAGGCCATTTATTATCCTCGCCATCTGGAGAAATAAGTACTCTGTATTTTCCATTGGCACTGATAAAATTTTCAATTGCTACAATTTTTCCGCCGTAAGTTCCGTATGATAATCCTGGCCATCCTGAAAACACAATTCTTGGCCATCCATCAAACCAAACACGAACTTTTGCACCGCGATGCACTAACGGAAGGTCGATTGGATCGACGTAAGTTTCAACCGCAATATCATAACTTGATGGCATGATACTTACAATTGGAGTTCCTTCTTTAATCGTTTCTCCCAAACCAGCCAACAAAGCACGGTTTACATAACCACTTTGAGGCGCTGTTATGTAATACAAACCGTTTCTTAAACTGTAATTTACATATTGATTTTCAAGTTTATTTACCTGAGCTTCTGTGTCATATTGTGTGCTAAGAGCGGTGAATTTATCGCTTCTTGATTTCGAAATTTTCTCGGCATATTCAGCTGTAATTCGGTTGATTTCTACTCTTGCGTTTATTAATTCATTTTTACTACTTAAAAGCTTGTTTTGCTGTGTAATGATATAAGCCTCAGATTCCTGAAGTTTCAATCTTTTCTGTTCAACATCTGTCAGCGGTTTTAAGCCTTCTTTATTTAAAGCGGTCGAACGATCAAATTGTGTTTTGGCAATTCTTAACTGTGTTTTTACAGCTTCCAAATCCATACTGTCACTTTTAATTTTAAGCTGTGACTGTTTTATTTTATTTTGCGCCTGCTGTAATTTCAGTTCTCTTTCTGTACTAAGTGATTTTGCCTGAACTTCAAGAGAATTTACTTTGTCGCCATAGGATTCAACCGCCATTTTTTTAGCGTCAACCTGCTGTTTTGTATTGCCAACAAGATTTGGATCCAAGTAATCTTCTTTTACTTCAGAAATAAAAACAATCGTATCACCTTTTTTCACATAATCACCTTCCTGCACATACCATTTCTCGATTCTTCCGGCAATAGCGTTGTGAACCGTTTGTGGTCTTTGATCTGGTTTTAAAGTCGTAACCGAACCGCTTCCTGAAATATTCTGTGTCCATGGAAGAAACAGACAGCCTACAGAGAACAATAAAAATCCGATGATGACTCTGTTTAAAATTTTATAATGAGGTCTTCGGGCAACACTTGTTATAGAAGTGTACTTTCCCGGAGTTATAAGTATATTGTTGTCTTTTGATATATTGAGCATGATTATAGCTTTATGTCATTAATGATTTTTCCGTCGTCAATGGTTATCATTCGGTCGCATTTATTCTTCCAAATATCATTTTTAGAAGTTACGATTACCGTCCAGTCATTTTCTTTAGAAAGTAAAAAATCAACAATTTTTCCTGATGTCAGTTCGTCCATTTTATCAACAGGATCCTCAAGGAACAAAATATTAGGTTTATGAACGATACTTCGCGCAAGCAATATTTTCTGAATATCTGAAGCCGACAGTTCATGTCCGCCCGGATGAACCTGGTGTTCTAGACCATTAGGGAATGTTTTAATATCCGGCGTCAGGCCAACACTGTCCAAAGCCCATTTCAAATCCTCATTATTTAGTTCTTCATTTCCAAAAAGAATATTCTCTCTGATTGTACCGGCAAAAAGCGTATCGCCCTGTAAATACGTACCAGCTTGTGCTCGGTAACTGTCTTCATCAAGTCGGTTCATAAAAGTATCGGTCACATACATGTCACCGCTTTCTGGCTCAAGCAAACCTGCAAGCAGTCTAAGTAAAGTACTTTTTCCTGCTCCGTTTGTTCCTCGCAATATTATTTTTTCACCCTGATTTATTTTCAGGTTAATATTTTTGAGGGATTTTTTATTATGATCTGGATAATTGTACGCAACACTTTCGGTTTCGATTGTAATTCCGGCTTCACTGATTGCAGTCTTTTCTGGAATACACGAAGTTTCCATATCAGTCACCTGACCAATTTTTTCTACAGATGTCAATACATCATAAAAAGATTCTAGTCCGAAAATTATTTTTTCTACCGAATTGATTAACAATACAATAACAATTTCAGCTGCTACAAACTGCCCAATGTTCATTTGATGGTGAATTACCAGAAAACCACCAATAGACAACAAGGCAGCCGTAACAATTACCTTAAAAATAGTAAGCTGAATGTATTGTTTTTTCATTACCTGAAAGTGCTTTTCACGATTATCTATGTATTTCGTTACATAGCCGTCATTGCGTTTCAGCGCATATTCGAAACCGCCTTTTTTACGAAAGCTGTCACGGTTTCTTGCAATTTCCTGAAGCCAGGCTGCCACTTTATATTTGAATTTTGATTCGTTAAGACTTGTTTCCAAACCGTCTTTATACGAAAATTTAAAAATGATGTATAAAATGGCAATAAACAAAAGTCCGATTACCATAAAAAAGGAATGGTACAAAACCAATAATATGATTCCGAGTCCGACTTGTAGAAAAGCAGTACAGAAATCCAGAAGTAGTTTTGCAGTTCCTTTTTGAACCATCAGTGTATCGAAAAATCGGTTTGCTTTTTCGGGTGCATATTCAGAATACATTTCTTTGAATTTAATCAAAGGCATTCTGTAAGCAAACTCAAACGATGAACGTACAAAAATTCGCTGTTGCAAATTCTCTACAATTCGAAGTTGCAAAATAGTCAAAATACCACCAAAACCAACTCCGATGGTTACCAGAATTACGAGAATAATCCAGGAAACACTCAGCTGTCCGCTTTGAATGAAATTGATAATGGCCTGAATTCCTAGCGGAAGCGAAAGATTTACTAAACCGGCAAATGCGGCATAAAATATTATTTGATATACATCGCGCTTATCCAATGTAAGCAAGTTGTAAAAACGTTTAAGAGGTGTCATTAATTTATGTATAGATATTACATTAATAGATAATTATTTACATACGAAAAAACTTATACTATGGATTTAGTATATATTTTTTTGCAACAGAAAAAAAATACTATTTATACAATATTCTGGGGAGGGCGCAGATGAATCTTGCCATGAAATCCAAAAGAGAAAATGGGATTATTGATATAATTTTTTCCTTTGGCATGAACCTGAAAATATAGATCAGTCAATGAGGAATCAAATGGAATTATATATTCAAACAATGGAATACCTTTTGCTTGTTTTGTTGATTTGGTTTCCTTTGTTTCATAATCATCCAATTCTTCCGAAATGCCATCGCATTTGAATATTTTTTTTAAGAAATTGCATGTGATTCCTTTTACAGAATCCTGTTCGGTATTGTTATTTACAATTCTGACAAATGTTCCGGAAAAATTAATACTGTTCATTAAAAAATAGCCAATCAGCAATGCATGAAGGCATTTACAAGCGATACTATTTCTAATTTTTTCTAACATTTTTCTACTCTTAATGGAGCGCAAGTTAGAACGAAATTTTCGGCGCTACATTAAAATAACATTAGAATTGAATCTGGTTTTGTTATTTTTTTCTTAAAAAAAAAAGAGGTTCAAAAATGGTATTGGTTGCATTTTCTTCTCATTTTATTTTTGTCCCAAATGTTTAAAAATTTTTCTTTTTTAGAAAGCGCTTTTCAACAATTATTTGAACGCAGTTCTATTTGGCCGAAACATAGTATCAAATGAAAAGAATAAGCGTATTTATTATTACTAAAAATGTAATTTCAATCATTAGCGATTCTTTAAAAGAAAGTTTGACTCGCACATTTTAATACAATGATTATCAGTGTAGTTATTTTCTCTCAATACCGTTATTATTTTTACCTTTTGAGATACAAACGGGTATTTATACTTATTTCTAACTGTAACTTAAGTTCTATTTTTGGGTACCAAAAAAATAACCAACCAGTTTAAAACTATGATCTCAGATTTCTTTGAAACTAATAACTATTTTGTAGACAAAAAAAATGGCTTTCAGGAAAGCTGTCATATTTATAACGAAAAAAGAGAAAGAATAGGCCGAATTAAACAAAAATTCAGTTTTATTCAAAAAATCCTTCCAGCAACTATTGGCAAATCAATACTTCCTTTTAATATTGAAATTAGAAGTGCAAATGGCGGTTTAGAAGCTACTATTTCAAAGAGAGGCAATTTCTTAAAATCGGAAATTGTGATCCAAGATGCTACTGGAAAAAAAATAGGCGCAATAAATCCAAAATTTAGCTTTTCTAAACCAGAATTTAAGATTCTAAACACTTCCAATCATGTCATTGCAGAAATTTGTGATGTCTGGAAAAAATCAAATTTTATTATCAATGATTCCTCTGAAAATCAGATTGGATCAATAAACAATAACTGGAACGGAACTCTGAAAAATAAATCTACAGCTACAGACAGTTACAAAATAAGTGTCATGCCAAATTATTCTAAGTATGAAGAAAAGATAGCTGTTTTATCTAGCGCAATTGTTCTTAATATGTGTTTTTTAAGCTAGAAAAATATCTATTAACTAAATATAAAAAAGGCTAACTGTAAAAAGTTAGCCTTTAAAATTTACTTGCTTATTTTTTTATAAAGCTTAGACATAAAATAAATTACTGCTACAAAAAGGGCAACAATAAAGATTTGCCATAAAAATAACCCAATTTCAAATTGGCCAATTAGTTTATCCATATTATAGTTAATTGTTATTTTTTTCTCTTATTTTAAAAAACTTAATTCCGTAATAAATATTTCCAATTACTAAAAAAGGTAAGACAAAATAGTAATATTTAATAAATTGAAAGGAACCATTATAATAAGTTAAATAAAAACAATCTGTTAAGTACAAATAGATAAACAAAGATGTACAAATTATTACAAAAATTAAATAATTCCTAGTTGAAGAGTTTGATCTAAAATATAAATTCGGTGCTAAAAAATACAATAACCATTGTGAAAAAGAACTATTTGGAGATTTCTTTATTCCTTTTTTTAATCTCACAACTAAAATTTGTTTTAGATAAAAAAAAGTCCCAATAATAAATATTGGCAACATCAAATAAAAATAACTTACGACATAGTAAGTGTCATAAAAATTAATTGTAAAAAAGTATTGAACAAAATAAAAATAGACAACCAGTAAAGTACAGATTGCTACAAAAATCGAATAATTTCTATTTAGAATTTTCATATATTTTCATTATTAAAAAAAACATTATACATTTTAAAATGACCTAGTGAAATACCTTGAAAGCCAATATCATTTATAATCGTATGCATTAGAGTTTGCGGAAATTTTTGATATAGCAGCTTTTCTTCAACAATTTTCTCAATATCTAAAATTAAATCATCGATCTTTCTCCTATCCAAATTTTGAGATTCTAACTCTTCAATCCTTTCCTTTGTAAACCAAGGTTCAGCATAATGCCATCCTCTTCTTATCACATAATAAGGCAATAAAATACTAATATGTAAGGAAATTGAAAGCAGTTGACCATCTTCAATAATATTCAAAAAGAAAGTAAAACATCTGTCTTCACAACCATCGAATCTCGAAAAATCTTGAAATTCTTTGAAAATTAAATCATCCTCGAATTCCTTTTTAATATTATCACGAATTTTAAGATTTTCATCGGAATCAAAAGAACCAATAATTTCCTTTAATCTTTTATATTCCTTCGTTTTCAAGTATTTATCTCTTTCATCCCAAGGGCATACATTCTTAGGATAATATATATATGCTAAATTTGCTAAAACTTCATATATCATAATTTATATAATTTAATCACAATTACCTGAACTTGTTGGATTTGTTTTGTATTGTGTTGCAGGAATATTTGATGTTGAATTAAAATTTACAATTCCTCCATTAGTGTATTTGCGATACTCATTTATTAATTGCTCTTGAAAATATAATCTAACTGTCATTTCAGATACTTCCGTTTTTCCAAATCTAGCAACTGTTTCATCCATTGCTAATTGAAGAACTCTTGCAGAAACTGTTGCTGCAACACCCGCAGTTACATCTCCATTTCCTTTATTGAAATTTACAGGCATACCAAAACTTATTGCCTGAGGAAACGAGATTACCTGTGTTATTTGAATGTGATTTGGCGGAGTTAATAAAACAATTCTAAAATTAACATTTATAACCAAGGCTTCTTGCCAATTTGCTCCTTTTTTTGTTATAAAATTAAAACATTCACAACTAGGAGGAACTACTTCTGTCGATGAACTTCCACCGCTACTCGCCCCACCACCACTTGGCGAAGTATAACCTCCTGCATTACCGCCACCAATTACAGGGGAACGTGGTCCATAATACTCAACAGGACTTCCTTTACTTGGAGCACTTACAGGAACTTCTCGTAATGCCCCACCATTGAATGTTGTTTCGGTGCCTCCGTTGCTTTTGCCACCGCATCCACCATCACCAAAATCAGCATAAACACATGGAGCTTCAACTGGAGCTTTGTTTGTTGCGTTTCTCTTTGTATAATCTATAACTTCTACAACACCAGTTTCTATAATTTGATTGTTCTCAAATCTGGCTGCTCTCACAAAACCAGTCTTTAAATCCCAAACACTAATAAAACCAGTAAAGTCACCACCATCTAAAGAGTGCTTACTTAACGGAACATATTTATTAGTAACAATTTCATAAACTAACGCCTTGTAATCTTTCTCGCCTGTCTTGTAAATGTACAATCTTTGCTCCCAAAATTCCCTATTGTCCTTTTTCTTTTCGACTATAGGTACAATCGTTGTTTCCGTTCCATCTTCTGAATTTGTGATTCTTGCTTCGTCCCATTTATAATGCAGACTATCTAACAAAAAGTAATTCTCACCCTCGGATTCATATTTGCTAAACCACTTTTGTGTTTCTTTTAATTTAGCGCTTGAATTTCCATCTTGCCTTTCTAAGTTTTCATCATTTGTGCAATTAGCAGAAAGCACCATAATACACAAGAAAAGCGCAATTCTCTTTAAGATTTTAATTTTTTGGTTCATAATTTTAAGGTTTAATAATTAATTAAAACCAAATTATGACTCTAAAAATCAAAGGCTTGACACTAAAAGTCTAAAAAATATTAAAATAAGATTATTCTTATATTTTAAATCTACTTGCGATTCTGAAAGGCAATTACAATTATAAAAAGTCATTTTGTTAATGGCCTAAAATTATTCTAAGCAGATTAAAAAGTTCAAGACGACTTTTTATTCTAAACATCAAACAAAACAGTAATTTGCGTTCCCTTTCCTCTTTTAGATAAAATTTCAAGATGACCTTTTAAAGAATTTGTTCTTTCTTTAATGTTATTAAGGCCAATTCCTTTTTTTTCAGCAACAACATCAAATCCTTTTCCATTATCTTTAATTGATAATTTTAAAGTTTTGTCATCAATCATTTCAATTTTTATAATGGCTTCTGAAGCATTGGAATATTTATGGATATTCAAGATTCCTTCCTGAATTATTCGGTAAATGTTTATCTTGTAAATATTTAAAATCGTATCCCATTTAAATCCTTCGTCAATTACATAATGAAATTCTATATCATTTACATCCTTTTGTTTCTCAACTAAATTTAGCAGCAAAGTATTAAAATCGCTATTTTCCAGAAAGGATTCCTGACTCAGATCATGAGAAATTGATCGAATTTCGTTTTCCACATTTTGTAATTCAAAAATATATTCTTTCCTTTTTTCAATTGTATTTTCATCAACTTTGGCATTAAAAAAACCTAAATTCATTCGTATCGAATATATTTTATTCATTACACCGTCGTGAAGTTCTCTGGCAATTTTGTTTTTTTCTTCCTCTTTTGCTCTGTTTATTTTTTCATTCTGTTCGCTTAAAAGCTGAAATATTTCATCACTATCACTTTGTTGCTGCTTTACAAATCGCAGCTCTTTGTTTCTATATTTCAAATAAATGTAAAGTGAAATTGCTGAAAGCACTAAAAAAAGGGAAAACGAGAAAATTAAGGTATAAAAGTTCTTTCTGGTCAAAACCCTATTTTCGTTCTCAATACTTTGTGTTTCATATTCGATTCTGGCATATTTATTACTCGAAATTGCCTTAACCCTTTCAATACTATCACGCATTTTAATGTATCTATTGGCATAAAAAAGACTCTTTTTTTTATCTGCTTGAGACAACAATTTAAGACTTGTTAAAACCTCATTTGTATTTCTCTGACCAACAGCGCTTTCATGAGCTTCTTTTAGACTTTTAACTGCTTTTAGGGTATCTTTTTGCGTGAGATAAAATTCTCCTAAATGGATTTTAGCATATATGGTTCCCCCTGGGTCATTACTATTTTTTTTAATTTTAATAGCTTCAAAAAAAAGGGCCTCAACATTTTTGTAATCTTTGTTTTTCATCTTACAATGCGCCAAATTTGTTAAAGCAGTAGCGTATGCACTGGGAGACCTATGAAGTAAATCTTGCGTTAACAACTCACTCAATTTTTTTATTACTAAAGGATATTGTCCTTTTCTCTCATAAAGATTACAAATATTAATAACAGAAGTTACCTTGTAATCATTTACAGCGTCTTTTGTTCCTAATCCTTTTTCTTCCATTGTTTTTAAAACTTCTGATGCTTTTTGATGATACTTTAATGCTTCATCGTACAAAAAAAGTTTTTCTAAACAATTACCCATCATATTATTACACGTAAAAACAGCTGGTAAATTGTCTGTTTCCTCGAAATAATTCAACGCTTTTGTAATTTCAATTTCACATTCAGGATAGTTTCCGTCATAGAATAAAACATAAGCTTTATTAAAATGTACCCGACCTAATTTATCATCGTCGTGGATTTTTTGATAAATTTTTTGAGCCTTTAAATAATAAAAATAAGCACTGTCTTTTTGGGCATTTTCGTAACAATCTCCCATATAATAAAGCGATTTTGCCATTCTTGAACTATCATTTTCTTTAATAGAAAGCTTTAAAGCAACTTTACTGTACTTATAGGATTTGTCTAAATTATTTAAGAAGTAATATTCCGCTCCTATTTTTAAATAAAGATTACGAAGAACAGTATCATTCTTTTTATCTGGTAACAACAATGCTATTGAATCTAAATATTTTACTTTTTTCTCATTCGAAAGTGATTGAAAATATTTCTCCTTAAAAAGGTTTTCTTTCTGTTCGTAATAACGTGATTTATCGAGAAAAAGAAGACACACTAGGGTGATTAAAAAAAAGACTAAAAGCTCTAACTTTAAATTAAACTTCACAATATTCAATATTTATTGGCTCAAATATAAAGCAAAAATAAAATCAAACGAATAATAAACTTTTTAAGTAGAAATAGATGCACCGAATCAGCTTAAATTAGAAATTTTTAAAAAAATATGAATATTTTAACATAATCATTATTTATGTTTGTAAAAAAATTACGCAGAAAAATGCCACTAAATATTCTGATTGTTGATGACCATCCGATGACCGTAGATAGCTATGTAAATCTTTTATCAGACGATTCATTCAATAAAACCGAAGCCGATTTTTATAAAAATTATAACTGCGAAAGCGCATATAAAAAAATACAATTCCTTAAAAATCAAAATCAAAACATTGATTTTGCGATTCTTGATGTTAATTTACCTGCCTATCCTGAATTGAATATTTTAAGCGGTATTGACTTGGCTGCTGTTATCAGAAAGACACATCCCCAATGCAAAATTTTATTACTTACAATGCATACGGAAGTATTTATTGTCAATAGAGTATTAAGTGATATAAAGCCCGAAGGATTCATTTATAAAGGCGAAATAAACTTTGAATCGTTTCCTTCAACATGCGAGAAAATTTTATCTGGAGAAACGATTTACAGTTCCGAAATCATAAAATCACAGAGAGCATTCTCTAAAAAAGATTATGACTGGGATCAATTTGATACAAAAATTTTAAGTCTTCTTGCAAAAGGCGTAAAAACAGTTGATATGCCAAGCCACATTCCTTTGTCTATGAGTTCAATAGAAAAACGAAAAGCCAATATAAAAAGTAGACTTTTGTTAGGAAGAGGAAGCGATACGGAATTAATAAACAAAGCTCGGCAATTAGGTCTTCTTTAAAATTAATTTTTATTCAATTTTAAAAAATCGAGATTATTTTTCTATTCTGAAATACAATTACGATTATACAAAATCCATTCTATTGATATCCTAAAATTGGCCTAAAAGGCAATAAATACTTTAATTAAATGTTTATACATAATAGAGATAAACAAATTAATTTTAAGAATATATGCATTTAGTACAATTGAAAAATAGAATAGGATTTTTGTCTTTAATTCTTGCAATCGGAATTTCGATTCAAGGTTATGCGCAAAAAGAACTGGATAACAAATACAAGCCAATTCCGGCGAAAACTCCTAAAACAAAAGAAGTTGTTCCGCCAAAAGAAGAAGCGCCAAAAGTTAATCCGCCAGCGCCTGTTGAAAAGCCAGATCCTTCTAAAATTGATCCAAAAGAATTATTCAAGGATACCAATTTGTATAAGTCACCAGCAAATGTAGAAGGCATTTTTTACAGACAAAATCAATTTTTAGGAAGCTTTAAAACGGCAACTTTTACCTCAACAATTCGTTATCGCGACGCCGCTTTTGTAGATGGCGATAAAATTAAAGTCTATTTAAACGATAAGGTAATTGAACCGGAAGTTACAATGAATGGAGAATATCAGGGGTTCAAAATAACATTGGTTCCAGGAATTAATAAAATTGATTTTGAAGCTTTAAATGAAGGTTCAGCTTCACCAAATACTGCGGAATTCCAAGTGTATGATGACAAAGGCGCAGTAATTGAATCCAGCCAATGGAATGTTGGAACTGGATACAAAGCCACAATTGTTCTGTATAAAGAATAATTCGGGCTTAAGAAATAAAAACAGAAATCAAAAATCCCACTTTATTGAAGTGGGATTTTTAGTTCTATACTAATTCAAAACAAACTTATTCCAAAGGTTCTGGAATTTCCAAAGGATCAACTACAGGTTCTTGATGATCGTTAACCCAAGCGATGAATAGTTTATAACCAATTGAAAAAACGATTGGTCCAACAAATAATCCAATAAATCCGGACATAATAAATCCGCCTATGACTCCAAGGAAAATAACTAACATTGGCACAAGAGCGCCTTTACCAAGTAATAGCGGTTTTAAAACATTATCTGAAAGTCCGCTGATAATGAAAAATATCGTCCAAAAAATGGCATAACCCGAATCTCCTGTCGAAAACAAATAAACGATAACGCCAATATTTATTATAATTGGCCCAATCTGTAAAATTGAAAATATCAGACAAATCAAAGTCAAAATTCCCGCATACGGAATATCGGCTAAAAACAATCCGATTGCCTGAATAATGGTCTGAATAACCGCAACTCCTAATATCCCTTTTACAACCTGATAAATTGTCGAAACTGAAATGGTCATGATTTCTTCTGCTTCATTACCGGCAATTTTTCTTAGAAATTTCATTGCAAAAGCTTTAGCGCCTGGTGTAACCAACAAAATTCCTGCAATTATAACCGACAATATAAATTGCAGAAATGCAGCTCCCGAACTTAAAATACTTCCCATAATTTTTGCCGAAAATTCTTTTATCTGATCCTGATATTTAATTACACCCTGCTCCAGATCTGTTGACATAGCAAGCAAAAATTCATATAAAGGTTTCCCTATTATCGGCCACTCTTTTATGGATTGCCCCGGAGGCGAAATTTTAAGTGTTCCTGCTTCAAAACTACTTTTCAGTTCTAAAAAATTAGCTGTTGCTGCCTTTAAAAAATAAATTAATGGCACTAACATTATAGCAATAATTACAATAGTTATAATCACGGATGCCAAGGTTTTTCGTCCCTTTAATACTTTCTGAAGAAACTCAAATAAAGGTAGAAATACAACCGAAAGAATTACTGCCCAAAGAATCGGCATAAAAAACGGCAACAACAATTTGAGACAAAATCCAACAATCAGGAAAATGAAAAATAATTGTAAAATAGTATCAAAGAGCTCTTTGCGTTTAATTGAATTTGAAGTTTCCATGTTTATTTTGATTTAGATATGATTGGTTTAATTTGATTATTCTTGTTTTTTGGTAGAAAAATTGGCATCAGAAACCAATCTTCCTATTAAGATTACGGGATATAAAACTCCGGTTAGAACTTCGATCTGAACTAAAGAACGCGCCAAAGGATGCAACGGCACTATTTCACCAAAACCTGTCGAAGTAATACTGACATAACTGAAATACATAAAACTGGCCTGATCGCTATTGATTTCAAATTGAGATTTGACGATGTTAAAAGAACCTTCAATATGTCTAAACAGAAATAAATACAGCGTACACCAAAGCTGCACCAGCAACATATAAACTACAACTGAACCTATAATGCGATAGGTTGTTACGGGTCCCGGTTCTAAAACCTTTCGTAAAACCAGCAGAATTAAAAGCCCCATGACTGCTATTGTCAAAAAGAAGTCTGCAAATAAAATAATGATGTTTCTGTTGAAATAATCGATCCACTGAATGATGACAAACAAAATGGGAATGATAGAAATAATAAACGCCTGCTTTTTGTGCTTTGAAAGCGAAAAAATTCCTGCAAACAAAAACAGCATCCAAAAAATATTAAGTCCGACCATAAAACGCGGATAACTTCCAAAAAATGGAATGGCAATAAAATGCATAATGCATAGCAAAATCAGCATACCGCCGAGTCCGCTTTCCTTTTTCCATAAGCCAAATAAAAAGCGATTCTCTTTATCTTTCATAATAACTCATTTTATTAGTTCAATTGCTTTCTTCAAAACCCTCAAATTGGTATTGGCTCTACGTCTACTCTGCCAATTGGTCTTCGCCATAATTTGAAAAGCAGAATTATAAAAATGGGCAAAAAACATATTGCCGACATAACCAGATAAACGTCTTTATAAGCTAATAATATTGAAGCTTGCGAGGTTTGGTTTGAAAGGCTTTTTTCGGCTTTTTTTTGTGCCTCGGCATCCGATAATCCTATATATAAAAAGTTCTTTTTGTAGCTTTCTAATTGATTTTCTGCCATTTTATTGACTTCAGATAATTGCTGGCTCAAACCTGTTTTATGCTGCACATTCATATTCGAAATAAAAGTTCCTAAAACAGCACCGCCTAATAATGAAGCAAAAATGGCCTGTGCAATAATTCCGCTCATCATTCTTGAAGTGCTCAATTGTGGCGGCACGCCTTCAGAAATATATAATAGCGAAACAGGAAATAGAAATCCCATTCCTAAACCTTTAAAAACGAGAGGAACAAAAAAATCAGAAGAATCAATTCCGGGATAAAATCTAAAAAATAGAATAATATGATAGAATCCATAGCAGGCAAAACCCATAATCCAAATTGTTGCTAAATAGATTCGTTTGTACAAAAGATAAGTCGAAAGCGGAATCGAAATGCATAATCCAAATAATATTGCCAAATGTGTCAATGCATTGAGAACCGAATCAAAACCTAAAACATTTGTCATATAGCCTGTTACAATGCTTCCCGTTCCGTTTATTATTCCGATATAAAACATCAAAAAAGCACCTATAACTACATTTTTGAATTTATAAACATCGGGATTAATAATCGGATCGTTAGTAAAACGAACATGCAACAGATAAATTCCTGACATTATAAATAAAAGACCAATTGCTAATACAATTTTAGGGTCATTAAGCCAGTTTCTGGTTTGTCCTTCGGCACATAAAAAAAGAATAATCAGAAAAAATAAAAGCATGATAATCCAGCCGCGCCAATCAAATTGAAAGGCCGTTTTCATTGGAGCAACATCAGCTTTATAAAAATACCAAGCCAATAAAATACAGATCAAAAAGTTGACATTCAAAAAATAAATCCCGAATGTCCAATTGTGAAAACTAGTAAAATGAGCTCCAAAATATTGATAAAGATGCTGACTTCCTTTTTGAATAAACTGCAGTATTCCGTACAGCAAAGCCATATTAAAAGCCGGATTATATTTTATTAAAATAGGCACCATTGAAGCAAATATTCCAATCACAGAAACAATTGCCAAAAGCGACCTAAAAAAGACAAACCATTCAATACTTGGCACAAACAATAAAGCCGAATTAAATATCAGCGACAAAAAACCAGCAGATAAAATCATGGTGCGAACTTTTATCTGTTTTCCTAATTTTAATCCCAAAGGCATAAAACCAAGCATCACAAAAATTGGAATATAAACCGAATATGTAAATACAGTAGTCGAAGCTCCAAAATGGCCCATGACTTGAGAATTATCATAAGTTGTCACGTTGAGGCCATTAAAAAAAGGAATCGTAAGGATATATAATCCTATGAGAGTAAATACGCTTCCTTTTTTTCCTGCAAACATTTCTTATTTTTTTACATCAACGGTTACATTCATTCCTGGTCTTACATCCTGCAACTCTTTTGCTGGCGTTTCAAATTCAATTTTAACTGGAATTCTTTGTGTGATTTTGACAAAATTCCCAGTTGAATTATCCGGTTCTACCATTGAAAATTTTGCGCCTGTTGCCGGAGAAAATCCAACTACTTTTCCTTTAAACTCTTTTCCGTCAAGAGCATCGATTGTAATGGTAACTTCTTGTCCGCTTTTGATTTTTTCAATTTGAGTTTCTTTGAAATTCGCCGAAATCCATAATTTTTGATTGAGAACAATTGTTGCCACGGTCTGATTGGTATTAATTAATTCACCAATTGATAAATTGCGTTCGCCAACAAATCCGTCGCCTGGTGCAATAACACTTGTATAAGATAATTGAAGTTTTGCGGCCGCCAAATCTGCTTTTTTTCGTGCAACTGTTGCTCTTGCTGCTTCAAGATTAATAGTACTTTGTTTCGTTACTGAAGTGCTTGCTTCAAGATTTTTTTGACCGGCTTTTACATACGCTTCCTCCGACTTTAATTTTGAAATTACCTGATCGTATTGGTTTCTTGTCACGGCCGAATCTGCATACATATTTTTGAAACGCTGATAATCTTTTTGTGCTTTTTCGAGACTTGCCATATCGCCTGCCAGTTTTTCTTTTCCAGAAGCCTGATTGGATGCTGATGTTGTAATATTTTGTTCCAATGAATGAAGATTTCCTTCGGCTATAGCCAAATCTGCTTCGGCCTGCATGACTTTTATGATATATTCTGAATCATCCAAAACGACCAATGTATCTCCTTTATGAACCGATTGATTGGCTTCAAATCGAATTTCTTTAATATGTCCTGTCGCTCTTGCTGCAACACTGTTGATATAAGCTTCAACCTGAGCATTATTGGTCGTTTCATAAGTACTGAAGTCAAAAAACAAACTCAAAATCCACAAACCTCCCGCTATCAAAAAAGCAGAAGACAGGACAGTCAAAAAGGTATTTCTCCTTTTATCTTTCTGAATGTTTTCATTTTGTGCATTTGCTTCGCTCATACTATTTTATATTAAAGTTTTCCCATTGCATATTGCAGCGAATAATATTGAATGATTAAATCTAAATTGGCATTTACCAATGAAATTCTGGAATTATTTAGCTGTAATTCTGCATCGACTATTTCGCTGATTAACGCAAAATCATTGTCATATCTACTTTTTACAATTTTATAATTGCTCATTGAAAGCTCAACATCTTTCTTATATGTTTTAATATTTTCCTTGCTTTCTGCATATCTGACGTAAGCATTCTTAACCTCCGTACTGATTTGATCTTTTGTAACCTGAAGTGCAATATTGCTTTTATCAATTTCCAGACGATCACCTGAAATACGGTGTTTTAAATTGTAAAAACTCGAAACATCCCAATTCAATGAAACGCCAGCCGCCCAGTAATTCAGAAGATTTACGTAATTCGGCCATTGTGCCGGATATTCTGTATTCAGAATAAGATTGGCATTTATATTAGGCATAAAACCGCTTTTCGTCAAACTCAAAGAAGATTCAGATAATTTGATTTTTACTTCGGCGCGTTTTATTTCTTCTCTGTTTTGAAAAGCTTCTGCCAAGCTTTCCTGAAGGTTTATATTTTCGGTTGGAAGCATGCTTTCTGCAACGACTGGTTTCAGAATTGTATTCGTTGGAAAACCAATTAAAATATCCAGATAATTGCTAATCAATTCAATCGTATTTGTACTTCTAAAAACCGAAACTTTAAAGTTAGACTGCTGCAATTCGGTTCTCAAAAGATCACTTTTTATGTTTTGACCATTATCTACACGCGATTTCAATTGTCTGATTCGAAGATCTGTATTAATGATATTCTGTTTCGTTACTTCAATTTGCCTGTATAATTTTTCGAGGGTAAAATATTGCTCTGTAATGGCATTTTTGACATCTGCTTCGGTCATTTTAACCGCTGATTGCTGCATTTGGCTTAAGAGTTCCTGTTGATCGATTCGCTTGTTAATGGCGCTTCCGGCGTAAATGGGCAATGATGATATGATATTGGCGAAAGCCTGATGATTATAATAATCTACTGTAATATTGCTTTGATAAAAGCCTTCATAAATTTTTGGATTTCCAATATAAGTATAACCTCCATTTACGCCTATGCGTGGCATTTTTGCAATTTTTGCCTGATCGACATTTTCATTGGCAATGGCCAAATCTGTATTCGCAATTTTGAGTTGACGGTTGTTCTGAATTCCTAATAATATTGCTTCATCCAACTTAATTATTTTTGCATTTCCAAGACTATCCTGCTGTGCAAAATTCAAGTTGAAACAGCAAAATGCCAAAGTCAGAAACTTTAATTTTAAATCTATTAATTGCCAATACCTCATCGAATTTTATGCATTTAATTTGATTTTTGGGAATTGTTTTGAAACCTTCAGAAGTCAACTTTATTCATTTAGGATTTTAACTTTTTTAGGAATATTTTAAGAATTAAATTTAGAGAATTCTTGAAAGCCAAATTTTAATAACTCGTTCCATTTTATAAAATGGAACGTCTTAAATATCGCTTAAGTTTCATGGAAAATAAATTGGTTTTAAATTAGATGTCAGACAATTAGCTGTAACGACCTCATCTCTGAAATCACATGCAAAAGACTCTATTGATTACACTTCTTTTACTTAGTTTTTCATACTCTTGGGCACAGGAAAAAACAACTGATAGCACTAAAACATCAAAAACTAAAAACAAAAACATTGACTTTAATGTTATGCCGTATATCAGTTATAACAGAACTTTGGATTTTATGTTTGGGGCAATTCCGATGATGATGTATAAAACGGATAAAACCGACACCATTTCGCCAAAATCGCTCTCTGGCCTAACCGCTATTTACACAACAAATAAATCTTATTTTGTATGCTCTTTCAATAAATGGCATTTCAATGAAGACAAATGGCGTGCTCAACTTTTTGCTATGACCGGAAATCAAAATTCACAATTTTTCATGGATGATTTTGATGCTCCTACTTTTTATGATTATAGTACTAAAACAACTTTAGTGAGTGTGAGTGTACTGCGAAAAATCTTCAAATCATTTTATGGCGGATTAGGTTATTCGTATGCACATTATGACACCACTTATCAAGATGATATTCAGCCCGCTTCTACCTCACACACAAACGGACTGCAAACAATTTTGCTCTATGATACCCGGGATGCCATTTATTATC
This sequence comes from Flavobacterium sp. ASV13, assembly GCF_000745775.1. Lineage (GTDB taxonomy): Bacteria > Bacteroidota > Bacteroidia > Flavobacteriales > Flavobacteriaceae > Flavobacterium. Next base: position 580,244 of record NZ_JQJY01000001.1, read on the forward strand.
CAACCAAAGGAAATAAAATAAGAGCAAGATGGATTACTTATCCGGAATGGTTTGGAAATGAAGTCAGTGCCAATAAAATTATCTCTGAATATAACTCCTATTTTTCCGTACGAAATAAAACAGATGTAATTGCAGCGCGTTTTGCCGGCAAATTCGGATTAGGAAATATTTCTTTTGAACAACAGGTAACAATTGGTAACGATGATATCAGAGGCTATTCTGAAGGAAAATATCGTGGTGACGGACTTATGGCGATACAAGGCGAATACAGATATAATTTTCATAAAAGAATGGGTTTTGTTGGTTTTGCCGGAGTCGCAACAATTTATGGATCTGATACACCAAGTTTTGACTGGAAATTATATCCCGGTGCCGGTGTAGGTTACCGATACAGAGCATTCAAAAATGAAAAATTCAACGTTGGGCTTGATGGTGCGGTAGGAAAAGGTGATTGGGGGATTTATTTCAGAATTGGAGAGGCTTTCTAAAAAGCTCAAAATCAATGTGCCCTATTTTCATAAACCACGACACAAACTGAAACAAAAAAACCAATTACTGTATAAACCCCAGCCGATTTATGTCCGTGTTCATACGCTTCGGGAATCATTGAATTTGCGAGCATCATCAAGATAGCACCACCTGCAAAAGCCTGAATAAAGGAAAGCCATTCATTTGAGGCATCGCCAAAAAATGCATATCCGGCCAAAGAAGCCAAAGCGCACAGAACCGTAATAAATATCCAAAGTGAGATAATTTTTAATTTGCTCCAATTTCCTTTTTTCATTCCTGATGAACCGGCAATAGCTTCAGGCAGATTCGAGATAAAAACAGCTACAAGCATTGCCAAACTTCCTGTTTGATGTTTAAAAAAACCTAAACCTATAATTATTGATTCTGGAATTCCATCGAGAATAATAGCTAAAACCATTGGAACAATTAAATTTGATTCTTTTGCTGCGCCAAGTTGCAAACGGTTTTTAGCTCCAAAATAACCTATAAGCCTATCTGCTCCATAAAACAACAACGCTCCGCCAAAAAAACCAAAAGCAGGATAATGGCTGCCTCTTCCTAATTTTACCGCTTCAAAAATCAATTCATAAGAAATAGCCGAAATCAAAGTTCCGGCTCCAAAACCCATAATTTTTCCGATAAGACGATTGCTTAAATTAAACCGAATTGCAATAATCCCTCCCAGAATTAGAGAAGATGTCGCTAATAAACCAAGTAAAAAAGCCTGCACCATAGTAATTGCTTAAAATTCAAGTTTTATGATTTTAAAAGACAGCTTCATAGGTTTTATTTTAAACCCCATATAATAAAACCTACTCTGCCATCATTAACTAAACCAATTATAAAAAAAACGAAACAATAATTAAAGTGTTATAAGGGGCAATTAAATAACTCTTTATCTAAAATATAGCTCAAAAATTGAGTATCAACGTGTTCATTATTCTTAATATTCCAAGAATATTTTTTGAAGTTCATCTAGTTTTCGAGGTTTCAGCAAAGCCACTGTCAATAAAATTCTAGCCTTTTGGGGATTTAATCCATAAGAAGCAATTAATCCTAATTCATCATCGTTGCATTCTACATTTCTTCCTACTATTCCAGTCGCCACACGCGTGCTTCGAACCACTATAATTCCTTTTTTGCTGGCTCTGGCACAGGCATCCAGCGATGCTTTATTCATATTTCCGTTTCCAACTCCGGCAATTACAATTCCTTTGGCTCCTTTTTCAATCGAAGCATCGATTAAATCCGGTTTCATATCAGCATCAGCATAAATAATATCTACACGTGGAAAAGAAGTCACACCTTTTACATCAAATTCTGAAGTTTTTCCAAATTTTTGATCAGGATAATGGTAAAAATCATTTACTCCATAAGCAGTTGTTCCGATAAGTCCACGTATTGGAGACATAAAAGTCTGAACCGCTGTAGTGCTCACTTTTGTCAAAGATTGAGCAGAATGTATCCAGTCGTTCATTACTAAAAGGACACCATGCCCTTTTGCCTGAGGATCTGCTGCAACGGCAATTGCATTGTATAAATTCAAAGGTCCATCTGCGCTAATTGCTGTTGATGGACGCATAGAGCCAACAAGCACAACAGGTTTATCCGTTTTTACAACTAGATTTAAAAAATAAGCGGTTTCCTCCATAGTATCTGTTCCGTGTGTAATTACGAAACCATCTACATCTTTGCTTGCAGCCAATTCATTAATTCTGTTTGCTACTTTCATCATAATATCAAATGACATATCCTGAGATCCAACATTGGCAATTTGCTCTCCTTTAATGTCTGCCAATTTCAGTGCATCCGGAACTGCGTTTACCATTGCATCAATAGTAACCTGACCCGATGTATATCCTGATTGTACGCCGCTTTTAGCTGCTCCGGCAATTGTACCTCCCGTTGCCAAAATAAGAACTTTAGGCTTTGCCTGTCCAAACACACTGATACTTAGTGATAACATCACCAAAAGAAGCATTCCTTTATAAAAATTTATATTTGATTTCATATTTTTTACTTTTTAAGTTGATGTTATTTTTGACCTGTTAAACTTGCAGGATCCAAAAGTTTTTTGATTTGATCTTCTGTCAGCAATTTCTTTTCGCGAATAAGCTCCAGAATTCCTTTATTTGTAGCAAGTGCTTCTTTGGCTAATTCAGTAGTTTTTTCATATCCCAATACTGGATTCAGCGCAGTAACAATACCAACGCTTCTTTCCATATAATGATTTAGAATGTCTTTATTTACCGTAATGCCATCGATACAATTTTTTCTGAATAAAGGGAAAGATTTGAAAAATAATCCTTGTGATTCCATCATTGCAATGGCTTCAATTGGCTCGTAAGCATTTAATTGCAATAAACCCGAATGCGCTGCAAGAGTCACTGTAAGATCATTTCCCATTACTTTAAAGCAAAGCTGATTCATAAGTTCCGGCATTACCGGATTCACTTTACCTGGCATAATTGAAGATCCCGGCTGAAGTGCTGGCAAATTGATTTCAAAAATACCTGTACGAGGTCCGGAAGTCAGAATGATAAGATCACTACTAATTTTAGACACTGCAACCGCCATACTTTTTAGTGCCGAAGAATATAAAACAAATCCTTGCTGGCTGGTTGTAGCAGCAATAAGATCTTTGCTCATTACAATCGGTTTTCCTGTGATTTTTGCCAAATGTACAGCAACCTTTTCCGCATAACCTGGCGAAGCTGTAATTCCTGTTCCAATGGCAGTTGCGCCCATATTTTGTTCACATAAAAAAACTTCAACTTTACGTAACGTATTTACTTCAGCATCCAGCTGATTTCCAAAAGCGTGAAACTCCTGTCCAACGGTCATTGGAACAGCATCCTGCCCTTCTGTACGTCCCATTTTTAAGACATCCTTGAATTCGTCTCCTTTTTTATGAAAAGCCTGAGCAAGCAAATCTGCTTCTTTTACAAGTTTATCATTATGAAGCAATAATGCCACTTTTATCGCTGTTGGGTAAACATCATTTGTAGATTGTCCCATATTTAAATCATCATGAGGTTCTATATATTGATATTCTCCTTTTTTATGACCACTCATTTCTAAAGCGATATTGGCAAGAACTTCGTTCACATTCATATTTGCCGACGTACCCGCCCCGCCTTGGTACAAGTCAACAAGAAACTGATCATGGTATTTTCCGTCAATGACAGCCTGACAAGCTTTTTCGATTGCTGCAAGTCGATCTTTTTTAAGTCGGCCAACATCCGCATTCGCTCTGGCGGCTGCTAATTTTACCATTGCAAAAGCTCTAACATAGTCAGGATAAAATTGTGTTGTCATCCCGCTGATCTGGAAGTTTTCCAGCGCACGAGCCGTTTGAACTCCGTAATAAGCATTTGCGGGAATTTGTTTATCGCCCAAAAGATCTTTTTCAGTTCGGGTTTGAGCTTGTAGGGAAGTAATACAAAGACCGCACAGTAGTATGTATTGTATTTTTTTATACATGTTTTCTATTTTTTTTGTTTTATTGGGAACATTCAACAGCTATTAACTATTGATTTTTTCTATAGAATGTTTCTGAGAAATTGTATTTAAATGAAAATTGCACTTTTGTAATCGAAGTACTCCAGCCATCTCTAAAATTATCACGGTCACCCCATTGAAATTCACCTCCAACCAAGCAGTTTTTTGCCGGAGAATAAAGCACATTCGCTATGATGTATTGTCCTTTTTTGAAGGCATCATTAGTCATTGCATCAGAGTTGTCAATATCAATCATTGAATAGCCTATTGAACTTGTAAATTTATCATTCCAGGAATGATCAAGAAAAGCAACTATTCCAAGCAAAGGAAGCGCAACACCTTTTATCGGTTTTGTAGTATTGCCAAAATTATTTTCAATTCCGACATCAACCGGAGCATCATTCATGTAATTCTGAATTCCTTCTCCGTAAACAACCTGACCTCTGAAAACATCATTTTTACCAAATTTGACATTTGTACTCAGGTTTAATCCCCATCCAACTGCATCTCCGGATAAATCATATTGATCATTGTTTTGGTCTTTCCACTCTATTTTTCTTAAAATTCCCGCTAATTCAAGATATCCCCAATTGAATGCATGACGATATTCTGCTGATAAGTCTGGAAATGGAAATCTTGCACGTACGCCCTGAAGTTCGATACGATCTTCATAAATTCCCTGATCAGCACTTGCTCCAGGTCTTTCTAATGCAATGGTTAAACGAGTGTCGCCTTGAATTGGCATATAACGAATTTGGATATTTCGGAAAAAGACCATTCCTGTTGGTCCCCAATATTCCAATGTATTAGGAAACACATCAATATCCATGAAAGGGCTCCAGGTTTGCCCGGCTCCAAACTTCCCTAATTCGGCGTAAGCGTGGCGCAAACGAAAAGTGGTTTGTCCAGCATCAACTCCAGTCCCGAACAATTCAAATTCAAAATGAGTTTTTAATTCTCCAATTCCAGTATCAAAATAATTTTTTATACCGAATCTGGTCTGACGTACCGATGCGTAGTAACTTCCATCAACGCCATATTCATCTTTGTAAGAGGGTAATTTCGTAGGTCTTACTACATCATACCAATCCGACTGAATCTGATTAAAATTATAGCCAACATCAGTCATGATAAATCCGTAGATTTCCATACTTTTCTTTGCTCCATCATCCTGACCATGTATGAGGTTTATGACCAGAAAACAAATTAAAATGGTCAGATGCCTGATCTTAACCAGATTTAAAAACTTTTTTTTCATAATGATTTATAGTTTAAAATTGTTTGTTTAATAATAATGAACTAAAACTTATCTCTTATGGGGTAAAAGTCTGGCTGATATTTCTAGGAACTTGGCATTTAAAAGGATTTATAACGGAATTTTCATAAATCGGTGTTTACAAAATTTCTTTTAAAAAAGAATCTTTTATTTCATGTAGTAGTCAATTTCAAAAACAACAACTAATACATTAATTTACAAACAGTTGTGTTTTGAATTTTATCTTAAATAAAGCATAAAATTACGAAGTAAATTCACATAAGAATATATTATTTTGTTTCATTTTATAACTTGAAACATCTTGAAAAGTATTCTTTATTTTATAAATATGCACTGCAAAGCACTGCAAATACTGGTAATTTTAAAAAGTAAAGAAAAAAGAGGGCTGTGTCTTTAAAAACATACCTTAAACAATAGTTAAAGACAGCGATTGGTTTTACGTCTTTCATTCAAAAAAAACTCATTTCTAATGAAATGAGTTTTTACAACTTACTAATTAAATAAATGAAACAAACTTCTATGAATTTTTATTTTTTATCCCATCCATTTCTAATCAAATAAATCAGGATTTCTTCTTCTAATTCTTTAGCCAAATTTTCAGCTTCAAGTTTGTATTGAAAGTATTTTTCAAATTTCTTCTTGTACTTCTCTGTTTTAAGCATATTGGAACAATAGTCATCGCAGATCGTTTTAAAATTATCATCTACCAAATACAAAACCTTTAACGATTCTAAGTATTCTGAAAATTTTAAATTATATAACTCTTTGGGAACAGACATACTATACAATTTATAAAATTAAATGAATTCTGCTTTTTGGAATATTTTGAAAATCAACTTCTTGTATTAGAAACTAAAAAACTGTATTTCAACATTATGTATTCTTATCGAAGTATAAAGTTAAGAAGCAATAAAATGTAAAATATCTTTTTTCTACCGTAAGTCTGTTTCATATTATAAAATGAAACCTAAAGTTTTTTAACAGCTTAAAATGCATCATTTCTATTAAAAGAAACTTTTAGTGTGAAAAATTTAACAATCACAAGCTGGTAGCTGTTTTTCAGTCCATAATGAAGTATCTATTGATGATAATTGAACATCGTAATTATATTTTGGCCTTAAAATATATTTTTTAGAATTGTACGAATTACTTTTCGCAATTGTTCCATTTCAGAAAGCAAAATGCAACGTTGACCTTCCGAATCTTAAAAATTAATCTTCCTTCTTTACTCATCAAATAAAAAAAGACGAATAATATCACTGTTGATACCATTCGTCTTTCTTTTATTTAGCAATTTAATTTATTACCAGCCTTTTACTGCACCGCCTTTAAATTCTCTTTCAGCTGCCTTTTCAACTTCCGGAGATTGAAAAGCCTGTAAAAACTGTTTTACTTTCTCCTCATTTTTATTGTCTTCACGACTAACCACCAAATTCACATAAGGTGATTCTTTATCTTCAACAAATAAAGCATCACGTGAAGGAACCAATCCTGCCTGAGAAGCAAACGTATTGTTGATAATCGCAATTGAAACATTTGCATCATCTAAAGCTCTTGGTAATTGTGGCGCTTCTAATTCTAATATTTTTAGATTCTTAGGATTACTTATAATGTCTGTTACTTTTGGCAATAAACCTACGCCATCTTTCAATTTCAATAAACCATTTTTCTGCAAAAGCAATAATGAACGTCCTCCGTTTGTTGGATCATTCGGGATAATAATTGTGCTTTCGTTTTTCAATTCTGAAAGGTTTTTTATTTTTTTCGAATAAGCCGCGATTGGGTAAACAAATGTTTTTCCGATGATTGCTAATTTATAACCACGCTGTTTAGATTGTTCGTCCATGTATGGCTTGTGCTGAAAAGCATTTGCATCGATATCACCTTGGCTTAAAGCTTCATTTGGAATTACATAATCGTTAAAAGAAACCAATTCTACTTCTAATCCGAATTTTTCTTTTGCTACTTTTTTAGCAGCTTCAGCCACTTTCAATTCTGGTCCGGCAGCAACTCCAACCTTAATAAAATGTGGATCATTCTTTTTATCATTTCCACAATTTGATAAAACAAGTGCCAAAGCCAAAACTCCAGCCGTTCTTAAAATATTTAATTTATTTTTCATTTCTATATTAATTTTTAATGTTCTGTTTCAAGTTTCAAGTTTCAAGTTCTAACTCATAACTCATAATTCCTATCGGTGATCAAATCGTTTTGATAATCTATCTCCGGCAAACTGGATCAGGAATACCAAAATCACAAGTAAACCCAAAACCGAATTCATCGTTACCGCATCATAACCAATATATCCGTATTGGTAACCTACTTGTCCTAATCCACCAGCGCCAACAGCTCCACCCATTGCAGAATAACCTACAAGTGTAATTAAGGTAATGGAAGCCGCATTGATTAAAGAAGGCAAAGCTTCCGGAAGCAAAACTTTATAAACAATTTGAAACGGAGTTGCGCCCAAAGCTCTTGCAGCTTCAATCAATCCCGAAGGAAGACTTAACAAACTGTTTTCGACCAAACGAGCAATAAACGGCGCTGCGCCAATGCTCAACGGAACCAAAGCCGCACTAACACCAATTGAAGTTCCAACAATAGCGCGCGTAAACGGAATCATCCAAACGATTAAAATGATGAACGGAATGGAACGAAAAATATTCACCAAAACCGATAAAGTTCTGTTTAAAACAGGCTGTTCTAAAATTTGATTTTTACGCGTCAGGAAAAGTAAAATTCCTGTTGGAAGCCCCAATAAAAAGCCAAAAAAGCCTGACACAAAAGTCATAACTATGGTTTCCCACGTTCCTTTTACTAATAAATCTATAATTGAATCAGACATAACCTAGAATTTCTGTTTTAATGTGTTTTGAATTAAAATATTGAATCGCAGCATTGTAATTTTCGCGTTTTCCTGAAAGTTCAATCAGCATAACACCAAAATTTACTTCGCCAGCCTGATCCATTTGTGCGCTTACAATTTTGAAATCAGTATCAAAAAGTCTTGAAACTTCTGAAATAACAGGTTCGTTAACTGATTTTCCTGTCATTTCTAATTTTAATAATGGATTAAGATTTCCATTATCTTCTTTTTGCAATTTTTCCTGATACACTGACGGAACTTCAATATGTAAAGAAGAAGAAATAAATTCTCTGGTTAATTCTTGTTTTGGATCAGCGAAAATTTCTCCGACACTTCCCTGTTCTATTAGCTTTCCGTGACTGATAACGGCGACTTCATCACAAATCGATTTTACGACTTCCATTTGGTGCGTAATAAGCAAAACTGTGATGTTCAAACGTTTATTGATATCTTTCAATAAATTCAAAATTGAACGTGTAGTTGCAGGATCCAAAGCACTTGTTGCTTCATCACACAATAATACTTTTGGATTATTAGCTAAAGTCCTCGCAATCGCCACTCTTTGTTTTTGTCCACCAGAAAGACTTGCTGGATAATCGTTTGCTTTTTCAGCCAAACCTACTAATTGCAATAATTCTAAAACACGTGTTTTTATTTCGCTTTTTGAAGTTCCGGCCAATTCTAACGGAAAAGCAACATTTTCGAAAACGGTTCTTGAAGAAAGCAAATTGAAATGCTGAAAAATCATCCCGATTTGTCTTCTTTCGATTGCTAACTCTCGGTTTGAAAGTTGCATCAACGCTTTTCCATCCACAATAATTTCACCCGAAGTTGGTCTTTCCAACAAATTCACACATCGGATCAAAGTACTTTTTCCAGCACCCGAAGTTCCGATAACACCAAAAATTTTCCCCTGCGGAACTCTCAACGAGACATCAGACAAAGCAGTCACAACTCTGTCTTTCTGATGAAAAGTTTTGGTTACATTTTTTAATTCAATCATTTTTCAATCAAGGTTAAAAACAAAAAAGCCTTTCAAATATTCGTGAAAGGCTTTTTGAAATAAATAATATCATTTTATATAGAAGCCAGCTCAATGAATCGCATTACAATAATACAGCACATCATATTGCTGTTATAATAATTCTTCATATTCTGGTCATTTTTTCTCATTGCGATTGCAAATTTAAGTAGTAATTTCCAATTTTAGCACAAAAATCATTAAAACTTTTATTACCCTATCAAAATAATAGATTATTTTTTATTGCAATCTAAACCAATCGTTCACTTCTCTCGAAATGGTGTCTTTTATTTCAGGATTTTCAAATTCATTTGTTGCAGGATTATAGACGTAATCTTTCTGCCATTCTTTATAATACAAAGCCACTTGCTTAATCGCATTACAAATAAATAAAAGCTCTTCATCTGTAGTAATTGGATGCAATGACAAACGTACCCAACCTGGTTTACTGGTTTGATTTTTATCCAATAATTCATTGGTAATCAAATTAGAACGTTTTTCATCAATATTGAACAGATAATGCGCATAAGTACTAGCGCATGACCAGCCACCGCGAACCTGAATTCCAAAACGATCATTTAAAAGTCTTACGATTAAATTGTAATGAATATCTTCAATCACGAAAGAAACACAACCAATTCGTTTGCTTTTTAAGTCTCCTAAAATAGACAAGCCTTGTATTTTTTGAAGTTTCGAAAAACAAAGATCCAAAAGCTCTTTCTCTCTTTTTGCAATCTGCTCCACTCCCATTTTTTCTTTTAATTCTATTGCCAAAGCAGTTCGAATCACTTGTAAAAATCCCGGAGTTCCGCCGTCTTCTCTTACCTCAATTATGTCACTATATGAATATTTCCCTAACGGATTTGTCCATTTTACATTCCCTCCGCCCGGATTATCAGGAAAATCAGATTGGTACAATTTTTCATTAAAAACCAAAATACCGCAAGTTCCTGGTCCGCCCAAAAATTTGTGAGGCGAAAAGAAAATAGCATCTAATTGTTGTTCCGGATCTTTTGGATGCATATCAATTTTGACATAAGGCGCCGAAGCTGCAAAATCTACAAAACACAATCCACCGTTTTGATGCATGATTTTGGCTAATTCATAATACGGCGTAATAATTCCAGTAACGTTTGAGCAAGCCGTAAAAGAACCGATTTTTACACTTCTGTCAGCGTATTTTTTTATTTCTGAAGAAAGAATTGCCGGATCGACCAAGTTATTTTCATCCGGAGGCAGAATTACAACATCGGCATTGCTTTCATACCACGAAACCTGATTTGAATGATGCTCCATGTGTGTGATAAAAACTACTGGTTTATCATTTGCATTTTCTTTTTGATGATTCTTTCTCAAGCCAATAATGCGCTGTAATTTCGACAAAGCAGCCGTCATTCCGGTTCCGGTTGTAACTAAAACATCAGATTCGTTTGCATTAACCGACTTTTTAATAATGTCTCTTGCTCGTTGATAAGCATAAGTCGAAGCTTTTCCGGTTTGACTTGAAAACGAATGCGTATTGGCAATCATCGGACCAACTTTATTGAGCATAATATCTTCAATCGGGACGTATAATCTTCCGCTGGCAACCCAATCTGCATAAAGCAAATTTTGTTCTCCGTAAACCGATTCAAAAATATGATCAATTCCTAATGTGTTTTCTCTAAACTTATTAAAGTAACACTCAGACTCTGTTGGTTTTGTTGTTGGCTCAATAGCATTCATTTCCCTATCATTTTTAAATTAACAAATTGTATTATCGATTGATTAGTTGTTGCTGACTTTTTTATCTAAAAGCGATTTCAAAGTCGATTGCAACTCTTCTCCATGAAGATTTTTAGCTATAATAGTTCCTTTAGAATCCACTAAATAATTCGCCGGAATTGCTCTTACGCCATATAATTTTGCAACTGCACTGTTCCAGAAAAGCAAATCAGAAACGTGCGTCCATGTTAGTTTATCATCCTGAATTCCTTTAATCCAGTTTTCTTTCTTTTTGTCTAAAGAAACAGCGATTATATTAAATCCTTTATCGTGGAATTCTTTGTAAGCTGCCACAATATTTGGATTTTCTCTTCGGCATGGACCACACCATGATGCCCAAAAATCCACTAAAGTGTAACCCTTCAGGTTTTCAGAAAAATGAACCGGTTTTCCTTCTGTATCATTAGCTGTAAAATCTGGTGCTTTTTTTCCAACCGCTAATCCGTCTAATACAATAGCCAAATCTTTTAGTTCTTTCACGTAAGTGATATTCTGAAGGCTTTTATCTAACAAAGCAATATTTTGTGTGATTTGCTCTGGAGTAAGTCGATATGACCAGTTTCTATACAAAACATAAGCTGAAACAATAGATTTCGGATTTTCTGTAATGAATTTGCTGATTTCTACATCTTTTGATTTTTTATACGTTTCAAACAAATCTTGTGCAGCAGAACCTTCAACAACTGAATTTGTATAATATTTTTTCGGACTTAATTTAACTGTAATTGGCCCTTTTTCAAGAAAAACATACAATGGAGAATCTGCAGTATTTACACTTAAACCGTATAATTCTGGCGTTTTTACTTTTGTTTTAAAACTGAAATTCCCATCCTTCACTTTTACCGAATCAATTGTGGTAAACATTTTATTATGAAACTTTTGCAAATACACATATTGCGCAACAGTATCGACAACCGTCCCTTTTAATTGCAAATTATTTTCTTGCGCCTGAATTTGGATTGTTCCAAAAAATAAAGCAAAACCTAATAGTATTTTTTTCATTTGTTTTTGATTTTTAGTGATTAATACGTTTATATGATTTTTAAATTGTGTTTTTAAATTGAACAAAAGAATTCCTGTACCAATCCTGAAAGACTTGGCAAATTTTGTTTTAAAAGAAAAATGAAAAACCTAAAATCTTCGCATTCGGAAAACTTCAATATTATTTTCTTGAATAAACAAATTGAAACGATCAGAATCGGCGTGTAATAGAACTGACTTGGTTTTCATTTTTTTTTAAATAAATTTTAATACTGATGATCTCATTCAGATTTGTTTTAGAAATCTTTCTTATCTGTCCCGCAAGGCGGGAAGGATTTAGCACCTTGTTTAGCAACAGGTTGCTAAGACTTCACAGGGCCTACTCCCTCAGTCTTTCTGGATAAGTATCATTACAGAAATATTCTGCGTTACAAATATATATTAATTCTACCGAACTAGTCAAGTTTAAAATTACTTTTTTTGAGTTTTATTTTAAATTAAGCAATCTCAACTCAATAATAAACTCAAAAACAATGATTTATAAAACATAAAAATTAGCTTATTATCGATCAAATTAAGTCTATTTTAGTTTTTATATTTCAAAAAAGACATAAAAAAACTCATTCCGCTTCTGAAATGAGTTCATTATTATCTTAAAAAGTGGCGCAAATACATTATTACGCTTTCAAATCATCAAAATAAGCTGTTGTTTCTTCAATCAAAGAATGCATTAATTCTCCTGCCCTTCTATGTTTTAGAATTGGCGAAATTTGTCCGCCCCAAAAAAGTATCATATCCCATTTTTCCTGATCCAATGCCGCTTTTCGCAAATGAGACATAAATGTAGTCTGCAATGGAAACGGTAGAACATCTACTTCTTTTCCCATAATTTCTTTTGCAATTCGGCTTGTGATGCCACGCCCGAGTCTTCCTGTATAAGCGCGTGATAAAGTCGTGTATTTTGCTGCATCTGAAAATAACATCTCTCTGTGAATTGGCAATGCGTTTGATTCTTCGGTAGCTAAAAATGCAGTTCCCAATTGAGCGGCGCTTGCTCCTAAAGCTAATGCTGCGGCAATTCCTTTTCCGTTTGCAATTCCGCCTGCAGCAATAACAGGAATTTTTACTTTTTCTCTAATTAATTGCAACAAAACAAAAGTTCCAGTTACTGAAGATTCGGCAGAAGCCAAAAATGAAGGTCGGTGTCCGCCTGCTTCAAAACCTGATGCGATAATCATATCTACGCCTGCATTTTCTAAAAATAATGCTTCGTCTAAAGTGGTTGCGGCGCCAACGGTTACAATTCCTAATTTTCTACATTGTTCCAAAATATCCTGAGAAAGCGTTCCGAACATAAAACTGAAAACCTTCGGACGAATATCCAGAACTACTTGCAACTGATTTTCAAATCGGGATTGAAACGGTGCCGGTTTTTCTGGCAATGGAATTCCGACTTCATCAAAATAAGGTTTGAACAATTCTTTTGCTTTATTGTATTGTTCATCTGTGATTCCGCTTGGATCCATATCGGAATCCGAAACCCAAAGATTTAGATTATACGGTTTGTTGGTTAAGGCTTTTATCTGTTTGTCAGCTTCATAAATCTCCTGCGGACTCATAGTATACGCGCCATATCCTCCCAAACCGCCCGCATTTGAAACGGCCGCAGTAAGTTCAGCCGTTGACAAATTTCCGCCAAATGGCCCTTGCATAATTGGATATTGAATTCCTAATAATTCTGAAGCTTTAGTATTGTACCACATCACTTTAAAATTTAAAATTATTCGCTTAAATCGGTCAGCATTTTGTTGACAATAAGCCATTTTCCGTTGATCTTATGGAAAGATAAAAAATCACGATAATTAAAATCGTACATTTTTACATTTAGTTCTGCAACAGCGATTGAATTTACGACTTTTATATTCAAAATTTCACCTTTAAATGGTTTTCCTGAATCTTTTGGGCTTTGTCTGTTTTTTACGCCATCCAAATAAAGATCAACAGTTTTAAAATACGGCTGACCTTTTACATCTCCAAAAACAAAACTTCCCGGATAAAAAATACTTCCCAAAAGCAATACATCGCCTTCGTAAATTCCTTTAAAATAATAGTTTTCAACTGCATCTCTTATCGCTGCAATTTCTGCCTGATTTTCCATTTTAATCATATTTTGAGCTTTTATGCCCTGAAAACTCCAGAGCATAAAAGCAGTTAATAAAATAGTTTTCATGTTAATTATAAGTTGTGCCCTGCTGCTTTTCCACCGTCAACATTGATAATGGCGCCGGTAATAAAATTACTTTTGGCAACAGTGTACACCATTTCGGCAACATCGTCAATTTCTCCAACTCGATTCAGTAAGTGTAAACCAGCGGCCGCATCAGCATTATCACCATGCATTGGCGTTCTGATTACTCCCGGAGCAACTGTATTGAAACGAATGTTTTGTTTTCCAAATTCCGCCGCTAATTGAACTGTAATAGCGTGAATAGCTCCTTTACTTGCGATAGGCGCTGAAGCTGGCCATCCGCCTAAACCGTGATTTACAAGTGGTGTTCCGATATTAATTACAACACCACCTTTTTGTTCCAACATTTGAGGAACCACGGCCTGAGTAGTGAAATACGTTCCTTTTAAGTTGGTTGTCAAAAATTTATCTAAATAAGCTTCATCAACTTCCAAAAAGGGTTTGCTGTCAAAGATTCCGGCATTGTTAACCAAAACATCTACTGAACCGAATTTTTCGATTGCAATTTTTACTAATTGTTCCCCTGTTTGTTTGTTGCTGATATCTCCGGCATACATTGCCAAATTATCGCCTCCGCCAAATTCATTAAAGGCATTTTCTAATGACGCTGGTGTTACCGAATTGATGACAACATTATCTCCTCTGTCCAAAAAGTATTTTGCGATTCCTTTTCCAATACCAGATGCTGCTCCGGTAACGATTATCGTTTGTTTTTTCATGATGTTTATTTTTTATCGGCTGTGATGCCTTTTTCTCTTAATACTGATACTTGTTCTCCTGCGTAACCCCAATCGTCTAATTCAACTTCCTGAATTACAACGTGAGTCAAATGCGGATCTTTATTTAAAACCTCGGTAATCAAATTGGTTATTCCGCTTATTAATTGCTGTTTTTGCTCGCGTGTTACGCCCTCGCGAGTCAATTCTAATTTTACGTAAGGCATGGCTTTAGTTTTTAGATTGTTCTGAAAAAATGGCTTCGGCAGTGATATTAAAATCAAGATCAAAGTCATTGTAGATTAATGTATCGCCTAAATCAACAAAGAAATTTCCTGAGCGGAATTTGATATCATATTTAGTACGATCAATAATCATTTTCCCTTTAAGAGCGATTGCATTTCGATTGTTTTCTAACGTTGCTTCAAAACCTGCAACGTGTGTAATATCTTTTATGGTAAGATTGCCTTCAAGATAAAAAGTAGTGTCTGATAATTCTTTTACAGAAAGAACATCAAAAGTTGCTGTTGGAAATTTTTCGATTGAGAAAAAATCATCTGAGGCAAGATGACCTGCAAATTGTGTGTTTGTCGCCGGATCTGTTACGTCCAGAATTTTAATAGAAGCGGTGTCAATTACAACTTTCCCGCCTTTTACTTTTCCATCTTGTAAGATGAAATTACCTTCTTTGATACCAATTGTACCATTATGTGCTCCGGTTACTTTTCTTCCGGTCCATTCTACGTTGCTGTTTGAGCTTACGATTTTATAATTTGTTGTTTCCATTGTGATTGTATTTAAGTGTATTTAAAATTACAGTACAAAGGAACGACGACTATGGAAATGGGTTACGTGACCTACATCACATTCTTTTTTTTTGAGGTTCTAAGGGGCTAAGATTCTAAGGCTCTAAGGTTTTTTTACAGAATGCTTATTTTGGTCTCTCGCAGATTTGGCAGATTTGGCAGATTTGGCAGATAAAAAAGATTGAAAAAATAATCCGCTCAATCTGCAAAATCTGCGAGAGCCAATATATTTGCTGTTTTGCGAGATTAATTAGTAGCTACATAATTTACAAAATCTGCATGAAACAAACTATTTTAATCCGTTTCATCCGTAAAATCTGTGGTCCATAAATCCTACGAATTATAAAGCCTGCTCAGTGTTTCTCTGGAAACTCCTAAATATGCGGCTATTAAATGCTTTGGTACAAGATTATATAATTGAGGATATAATGCCAAAAGCTCTTCGTAACGTGCTTTGACATTATTATTCATAAACGATAAAAGCCTTTTTTGAGAGGCGATATATCCTTTGTTCGTTCTCCAACGGAAAAAATGTTCTACTTGGTGATATTCTTTACAGAGTTTTTCACGGTCTTCGTTTGACAGGCAAAGCACTTCAGCATCAGTAATGCAATCAACGTTTATGGTTGCTTCTGTTTGATTGTATAAAGCGCTGTAATCAGATGTCCACCAGGTTGGCATTGCAAACTGTAATATGTACATTTTGATTTCATCGTTTATAAAAAATGCTTTCAAGCAACCGGAAATCACAAAATATTCGCAGTTTACTTTATCTCCGGCGCTAATAATGGTTTGGCCTTTTTTAAAAGACAATGGCTTAAAATGAGAATAGAAATAATCGAATTCTTCTTCTGTCAATAAAGCAGTTTTGGCGATATGTTGTTGCAAAATGGCTTTGGTTTCCATTATTAAATTTCGGTTTTAAAGTATTCTGTAAAGTTATGAAATCAGATGAACTTTCGGATTGTCTATTTCAGAAATCAATTTGTCCGTTTCACCAAAAAACTCATATGTTTTCTGTTGCATCTGACGCAATTTTGTCCTGTTTAACAACTTAAAAATTAAAATCATGAACACAAAAACGACAAAAATTATTTATTGGACAGGAATTATTTTAACTTCTTTATGGTTTGGTGCCAGCGGATATTTCGAACTTACAACCAACAAATTAGTTTGGGAAATTACACAACAATTGGGTTATCCAGCGCATTTTATTTACATTCTTGGAGTATTTAAAATCGCAGGAGTAATCACATTATTGATTCCGAATAAATTATTACGATTGAAAGAATGGGTCTTTGCCGGAATTTTCTTTGACATCATTTTTGCTTTTTTTTCAAAAATAGCCGTATTGGGTTTTCCTGCTACAATCGATGCTATTATTGCTTTTGCTATGGTAAGTGTAACTTATGCCATGTTTAGAGAATTATATTCAGCTAATTATTCTAAAAATGCGATTGTAGGCTAATTTTAAGGTTTTTTAAGACCAAAAAATATAAAAGCGTCTAAGAACTTCTCAGACGCTTTTTGTTTTGTTATGAGTTTTTAAAACATTTATTATCTTTGCACTTTAAAATAAACTACTTCCGTACATGTGAATAAATAATTTCTTTCAGATATAGAGACAGCAAGCCAGACTTGGTTTTTGCTGATTTATTAATGCTTAAGAAAGAGATTATGATCATTCTGCAAAACATTTCATATACACATTCTAATACAGAATTGCTGTTCCACTCAATCAGTTTAACAGTAAATACAGGCAATAAAATAGCCTTAACAGGACACAACGGTTCTGGAAAATCAACTTTGCTTAAAATTATAGCAAAAGAATTATTTCCGTCAAGCGGAACAATCGAAATTGAGACCGAACCGTATTATATTCCACAAATCTTTGGACAATACAATCATTTAACGATCGCCGAGGCTTTAAAAATAAATCAAAAACTTACTGCTTTCCGCGAAATTCTTGAGGGAAATGTAAGCGAAACCAATTTAAACCTTCTCAACGACGATTGGACAATTGAAGATCGTTGCAACGAAGCTTTAAATTACTGGAAACTAAACGGTTTAGATTTAAATCAGAAAATGGAACTTTTAAGCGGAGGCCAGAAAACAAAAGTATTTCTTGCCGGAATTGTTATTCATCAACCCAAACTTATTTTATTGGACGAACCCAGCAATCATCTTGATGTTGAGGGAAGAAATTTATTATATCAATTCATAAAAACCTCAACTTCAACGATGCTTATTGTAAGCCACGATCGAAAACTGCTGAATTTGCTCGATACAACCTGTGAATTAAAATCAAACGGAATCAAAACTTACGGTGGTAATTATGATTTTTATTTGGAGCAAAAGAATATCGAAAAGAATGCTTTAGCACTTGATATTCATTCGAAAGAAAAAGCACTTCAAAAAGCCAAGGAAAAACAGCGAGAAACGATCGAAAGACAACAAAAATCTGATGCAAAAGGCAAAAAGAAACAAGAAAAAGCCGGAGTTGCCCGCATTATGATGAATACGCTAAAGAATAAGGCCGAAAACAGTACATCGAAAACCAAAAGCGTTCACGAAGAGAAAATTGGCGGTATTTCACAAGAATTACGTGAACTGCGTGAAAATGTTTCGAGTTTGGATAAAATGAAATTCGGACTTAATAATTCACGTTTACACAAAGGAAAAGTGCTCGTAACCGCCGAATCGCTGAATTATAGTTACAACGAAGAAAAGATTTGGAAAACCGATTTGGATTTTCAGATTCTTTCGGGCGAAAGAATTGCTTTAAAAGGAAATAACGGTTCTGGAAAAACAACGCTGATTAAATTAATTTTAAAAGAATTACAGCCAAAATCAGGAAATCTGAAAATTGCAGAATGCAAAAGCGTTTATATTGACCAGGATTATTCTTTAATTAATAACACGTTAATGGTTTATGAACAGGCACAGCAAAGCAATACGTCGGGTTTAGAAGAACACGATATAAAAATGAGGCTGAACCGTTTTCTTTTCGGCAAATCAGATTGGGACAAACCTTGCCAGTTTTTAAGCGGAGGAGAAAGAATGCGTTTAATGCTTTGCGGTTTGACAATCACAAATCAAGCCCCCGATTTAATCATTTTAGATGAACCAACAAACAATCTAGATTTACAAAATATCGAAATTCTGACTGCTGCTTTAAATGAATATCAAGGTACGCTGATTGTGGTTTCACACGATGAAATATTCTTAAAAGAAACAAACGTAAACAGCTGTATTTATTTAATTTAGAAATATTTATATAAACAAAAACTTAAAATATAATTCATACTGAAAGAAAAATAATTTAACCGCAAAGGACGCAAAGGTTTACGCAAAGTTCGCAAAGTTTTTTACACATAGCATTGCGTGCTTTGCGGTTATACTAAGTCTTGAATGTAAAAATCTTAGCGTGCTTTGCGGTTAAATTATTTACATTTCACAATTATCAACGGTTTTCCAGCCAGCTCAAAAAAGCCGTCGCTTTCTCTTTTCCAACTAATAATTTTTCCTCTGTCGGAATAGTAAGTTTGATTATCAGCTTGCGCGAAAAATAATGCTCCGCTTCTCTTATTGCCGAAAAATTCACTAAATATTGTCTGTTCATTCTGAAGAATTGAATTGGCGACAACAACTTATGAACCTCATCTAACGACTGCGTGATTTGATATTCATTTTTATCAAAAGTCATAATCGTTGGCGTTTCATTTTTGATGTAGAAAAACGCAATATTCTCTGTCTGAATCGTTTGATATTTATTGTTTTTAAAAACCAAAAAACTGCTTTTACCTGTATTTTCGCCTGTTCTCGTTAAAAGATAATCGAAATCCGGCATCATTTTTTTATTTCTTTGAAAGAAATTCTTCAATTCGCCCGCTTTTTTAATCGCTTGCGAAATACTGTCTCTAGAGAAAGGCTTCAAAACATAATCAATTCCGTTTGATTTAAAAGCTTCAATCGCATAATCATCGAAAGCCGTACAGAATATCACCGGAGACAAAACCTCAACGTTTTTAAAAATCTCAAAACAAAGTCCGTCTGCCAGCTGAATATCCATAAAAATAAGATCAGGCTGATCGTTTTCCATAAGATAACTCACCGCGCCATCAATACTCTGAATGTACGATAAAATCTGGGCATCAGGTCTGATACTCAAAATAAGCTGACCAAGTGCTTTGGCCGTTTTTACTTCATCTTCAATTATTATGATATTCATAAATAAGCGGTATTTTTACTTTAAAAGTCGTGTCGTTTTTATCAATTTCGATTTCCTTGTGAACCAAATGCATAAAACGCTGATTAATATTATCCAGCCCAACGCCTGTTGACAAAGCGCCTCTTTTCAATTGAATTGGATTTTCAATTACTAAGAAATCATTTTCGGTATACAATTTAATTCGCAGTGGTTTATCCAAAGAAACTACATTATGCTTGATACAATTTTCAATCAGCAACTGCAATGAAAAAGGCGGAATGGCACAATCATATTGTTTTTGATCAATCTCATTTATCACTTCAAATCCGTCTTCGAAACGTGCTTTAAGCAAATAAATATATGAATCCAAAATCTGAATTTCTTCTTTCAGTGATATCAAGTCAAGCTTTCGGCTATCTAGCGTAAAACGGTAAAAATCAGATAATTTCAAAATAAAATCAGAGCTCTGCGGATCCTGCATATCCACCATTGATTTTAACGTATTCAAACTATTGAATAAAAAGTGTGGATTCACTTGCTGCTTCAAAAGTTCGTATTGCGCACCAAGATTTAAGGCTTTGGTTCGTTCAAGTTCGACTCCAATTTGTTGCGTCTGATAATTCTGAAAAAGCAAATGCAAAAACATATACACAATCAAATTAATCAAAACGCCACGCAGTTCAAACATGATAGGCGCATCCATTTTTGAGACTTGAAAAAGCTCCTGATGTGCGATTACCAGTACAACCATAAGCAAAATCCCCAATACAACACTCAACAATAATTTCCAGTTAAACAAGCTTTTATTAGTACGTTGTGCCGAAAATTTTGGTAAGCTGTAAATATTATAATACCAAATAAAAAGAGAAAACAACAAGGTAATCGAAGAGTTGATTACTAAATCTCCAGGCGTCGAAACCATGTCGAACAATTTGGGTATTGAAGCAAGAATTGCAAGTGCTATAGAACTTCCCCAAATGACACGTTGGGAAACCTGAAAGCGTTTTACTTTTTCCATATATTTTTTGTTTCAAGTTTCATCCCGATTGCTATCGGGACAGGTTTCAAGTTCGATATACTTTGCCAAAGATAACGATAAAATAACAGGGTATTTATAGCAAAAAACAAAGAATTTAAAATTAAGCTTCATCTCTATTTCAGCAAACATCAATATTAATCTTTTACTTTATATCAAAAAATTAAAAAAACTGGTTTTCAATAGTTTAACATCTAAACAAAGATACATACTGACATTTCGTCAGAGCTAAAAACAAGCTATTTTCCAGACTAATTTTGCTCAAAATAGAAGTTTTTCAGTTGACAGAATAATTCAACTATCTTCTTAAAAAACATTTCTACTTTACAGCAAAAACCATCTTAAACCCTCCTCTATTTTACAATAAATTTTGTGTAAAAACTGCTCTGTTTGCACCTAAAATAATTCCCGAATTCATGTCCTGAACGAAGCCGATAATTTCAAAATCTTTAGAATTAAAACCTTTTGGCAAAGACAAGGAAACATTCCCTTTTTGATTTCCAGTCAAAGGAAAACCATTCAGACTTCTGACAATTTGAAAATGCGACAAAACATGATTGGCATTCTCTCCTCTTTTCACATTGCTTTTAGCTGCTTTTTGAATTACAGCGACATACAAACGATTGTTTTTTGAAATCTTATTTATGCTATAATTTAAATTCAGTTTGTTTTCCTGCTGGCTTGCTTCCAAAGTTATTTCGGTTGCAGCAGGTTTTAGAAGCGCTGTCCGAATTCCGTTTTGAACCGCCGTTTCCTGAGAACCGATATAATCTATTTTGCCGTTGATAATAAGCTGTGGCGTATAAATAGGCTCTTTTTCCATGAATTTAGCGTAATCATATTGTCGTTTTGTGTTTGCTGCATTGCTAAAAACATCTTTCCAGCCTTGTTTGTCCCAATAATCAACATGATACGACAAAACATAAACATTACTGTCTTTGTATTGATTCTGGATTTTCCCCATCAATTCATCTGCTGGCGGGCAACTTGAACAGCCTTCAGAAGTGTATAATTCTAAAAAAGCAAAACCTTTTTTGTCTTTATTATTTTGGCTGAAAATACTATTCCCGATTAAGAAAAACAGCATTATAAAAGCGCTTATTATTTTTATCTTTTTCATGATTGTAAAGTTAAGGGTTAGACGTTATCAGTTAGGAGTTAAAAGTTAGTTTCGAAAACAACTCATAACTCCTAATTCATAACTTATAACTTTTTAAAGAATATTAAGCTCAACATTAATGTTTCCTCTTGTCGCTTTTGAATAAGGACAAGTTTGATGCGCCTGAGCTGCTAATGCTTTAGAAGTCTCCACATCCAAACCTGGCAAACTGATATTTAATCTTGCCTGTAAAGAATATTCGCCTTCCGTTACACATAAATCAACCTCAGCATCTACAGCAGTTTCTGCCGGAAGTTTAATCCCTTGTTTTGAAGCTGCGATTCCTAAAGCTCCAATAAAACAAGCCGACCAGCCGGCAGCAAATAATTGTTCTGGATTTGTCCCCGGACGTGAAGATCCCGGCGAACTTAATTTGATATTCAATTGTTCATCTGAACTTTGAGAAGCTCCTTCTCTACCACCTGTTGTGTGTGTTTTTCCTGTGTATAAAACTTTTGTTTCCATGACTTTTTTAATTGTAAATTGTTAATTATTAATTGTTAATTCTGTTGTTTTGAAATTTTAATTGTGTGAATGATTTACTCTTATTTTGAGACATCAATTATTGCTTGAGCAAATGATTTCGGGTCTTCTTGTGGCACGTTATGTCCGATTCCTTTTAAAATTCTGTGCTCGTATTTTCCTGTGAATTTGTTGGCATACGCTTTTCCATCCGCGAAAGCGCCATCAAAATCGCTTCCAATTGTAATTGTTGGAACTTTAATTACAGGTTTTGAAGCCAGACGTTTTTCAAGATTGTCATATTTTGATTCTCCTGCTTCAAGAGATTGTCTCCATCTGTAATTGTGAATCACAATCGCCACATGATCTGGATTATCAAAAGATTGCGCTGTTTGATCGTAAGTTGCTTTATCGAAATTCCATAACGGAGAAGCGATTTTCCAGATTAATTTATTGAAATCATACGTGTTTTGAGTATAACCTTGTTTTCCTCTTTCGGTTGCGAAGTAATATTGATACCACCATCCTAATTCAGCTGTTGGAGGAAGCGGTTTTAAATTTGCTTCTAAATTTACAACTAAATAACCGCTTACTGATACTAAACCTTTTACGCGTTCTGGCCAAAGTGCCGAAACTACAACTGCTGTTCTCGCTCCCCAATCAAAACCGCCAATTACGGCTTTGTCTATTTTAAGCGCATCCATAAAAGCAATAATATCACTCGCTAAGGCCGCTTGCTGTCCATTTCTGAACGTATCTTTTGAAAGAAAGGTTGTTGTTCCGAAACCTCTTAAATAAGGCGTAAAAACGCGATATCCTTTTGCAACCAAAATCGGAACGACTTCGTTATAACTGTGAATATCATAAGGCCAGCCGTGAAGTAAAATTACTGGAGTTCCGTTTGATGGACCTGCTTCAGTATAACCTACGTTTAATAACCCAGCGTTGATTTGTTTTAAAGTTCCAAGTGAACTGTTTGCTTCAATTGTTTGTTTTGGAGCTTGTGCATTCGTTACATTCACATTCATGAAAAGAATGACAATTAAGATTGATTTTGCAAAAATGTTGTTTGTAATTTTTAATAGCGTTTTCATAATTTTATTTTTTTGATTAGTTGATTATCAGTTAATTTCTTCGTCAAAGGTATCTTGACAATCCTCGTTTTAAAAGGAGAAAAAAGGTGAAGTGGACAAAGTTTGGGGTGAAATGGACAGGCTTTTAGTTATGAGTTATGAGTTATTGAATGCTGGTGATTTAACCGCAAAGCACGCAAAGTTTTTTTGGCTCGTAAGGCTTTGTAAAAGCGCAAAGAACGCAAAGCTAGATGTTGAACAAAATTTTGCGCCCTTTGCGTATGCCTTAGCGTTCTTTGCGGTTAAACCATCCGCATTTCAACCTGAAACTTGAAACTTGAAACTTGAAACTTGAAACCTTAAACTATTTCTTCAAAACCAAAACAGGTTTTCCTTTTTCTACAACATAAGTTGCCAATTCTGAAGCTTTTGCATTTGTATTATTTCTTGCTGAATGCACAACGCCTGCCGGGATAAAAAGAACTTCTCCAGCTTTTAGTGTAACTGGCGCCTGACCTTCAACCTCATATTCTAATGAACCTTCGAGTACGTAAATAATCTCTTCGCCCGGATGAAAATGTTTCCCAAAAGCCGAATGTGCTTCAAAATCTATTCTGGCCTGAACCGCTTCACGTCCCGGAACGCTTAAATCATGTTTTTGTAAATCGGTGCGTTTTATTCCGTTTTGAGCTGCAATTTGATTCGGAATCAAAAAGGCTATTATTCCTAAAATGATGATCGCGATTATTACCCAGGTTTTTTGTTTTTTAGTTTCCATAACTTTTTATTTAGTGATTAGTTAATTTTTAGCATTAGTGTTTTCCTCTTAATCCTCTAAAAGCGTCACGAAGTTCAACTGTAAAGATTTGTGGTTCTTCCCATGATGCGAAATGTCCGCCTTTGCTTACTTCATTGTAGTAAGACAGGTTTTTATATGCTTTTTCAGCCCAGCTTTTTGGTGCCTGATAAATCTCTCCAGGAAAAACTGTAATCGCAACCGGAATTTTAATATCGGCTGTTTTTTGTTCCAAAGCATTGAAATTATTGTTGTTATTTTCCCAATACAATTGTGCTGAAGAATTAGCGGTATTTGTCAGCCAATACAATGAAATATCATCCAGCATTTCGTCTTTTGTAAGCGATTTTTCGGCATTTCCTCCGCTGTAGGTCCAATCGTTAAATTTGTCTAGGAAAAACGAAGCCAAACCAACCGGAGAATCCGTCAATCCATAACCCAAAGTCTGCGGACGCGTTACCATCATTCCGGCATAACCACCACCTTTTGTATACAATTTGTTAAGCGAATTAAACGCCGCTTTTTCCTTAACCGATAATCCTGCGGGAGCTGAATCACCATTTTTTAAAGCTTTGGCAATATCTGCAGGAACTGTAGCCGGCATGTTTACGTGAATTCCTAATAAACCTTCCGGAGCTTGGCGCGCCATAGCATCAGCAATTACTGAACCCCAGTCACCACCTTGCGAAACATAATGTTTGTAACCTAATCGTTTCATTAAAACATCCCAGGCGTTTCCAATTTTTTCTGGCCCCCAACCTGTTCCTTTTGGTTTTTCAGAAAAACCGTAACCCGGCATTGAAGGAATAACCAAATCAAAAGCATCTTCCGCTTTTCCACCATAAGCAGTTGGATCTGTCAATGGTCCAATTACTTTTAAAAGTTCAAAAAATGAACCCGGCCATCCGTGAGTAATGATCAACGGTAAAGCATTTTTTTGTTTTGATTTGATATGGATGAATTGAATATCCAGTCCATCGATGTTGGTTACAAATTGAGGAAGTGCATTTAATTTGTCTTCTGTTTTGTGCCAGTCGTAATCGGTTCCCCAATATTTAACCAAGTTCTGAATCTGATCTAATTTTACTCCCTGTGCTTGATCTGTTACTGTTTCTTTTTCCGGCCATCTGGTAGCATTTACACGATTGCGAAGATCTGTAATCGCTTCCTGTGAAATGCTGATGTGATACGGACGAATTAAACTAGCATCTGATGGAGATTGTTTGTCTTTATTTTGAGCAAAAGAAACGGAAGCTGCCAACATAAAAGCGCCGGTTGCAATTGCGTTTATAAAACTGTGTCTGTTTTTTTGAAGTGTTTTCATTTTTTTTTGATTTTTAAATTATGAGTTATCAGTTAATTTCTTCGTCAAAAGTATTTCGATAACCCTTCTTACGAAATCAGAAAACAGTCCAAACGGACGAAGTTGGAGGTGAAATGGACAGTCTTTGAGTTAGGAGTTTTGAATTATGAGTTATGAGTTTTTGCATGCTGGTGATTTAACCGCAATCCCGATAGCTATCGGGAGCAAAGATTTTTAACTCATCTGGCTTAAAAAAACGCAAAAATCGCAAAGCTATGTGTATCATAACTTTGCGACCTTTGCGTAAACCTTAGCGCGCTTTGCGGTTAAAAATCAACTCATAACTCATAATTCATAATTCATAACTTTTAAGCAAGCACCATTCCCCCATCCATAATGAAATCAGCGCCGGTGATGAATTTTGCTGCGTCGCTGGTTAAATAGGAAACCATTTTAGCAACATCTTCCGCTTTGCCCATTTCTTTAAGTGGTACTTTTTCTATTACGACATCCATAATACCTTTTACGGTGGTTTCGTCTAAACCGACTTTTTTCATTACTTCTGTTTCTGTTGGACCCGGACTAACGGAATTCACTCTTATTTTTCGTGGCGCTAATTCCAACGCAGCCGATTTCATAACCGAATTCAAAGCCGTTTTACTCGCCGAATAAACCGAAGATCCCGGCCCCGGCATACTCGCAGTATTCGAAGAAAGAAATACCACTGAAGCACCGTCTTTTAAAACCGGAATAAATTTGCTTAAAGTAAAATAAGCGCCTCGCAAATTAACATTCATAATACTATCATACAATTCCTCAGAAGTTTGTTCGATAGTTCCCAGACCCGCAATTCCGGCATTGATAAAAAGAATATCAACCGTGCCGAAATCTGCTTTCATTTTAGCAACCAGATTCTCAATATCTGAAACATTTGCTTGATCTGCGGTAATTGCTGTAACGCCTAATTCCTGCGCAGCTTTTTCAATTGCTTCTTTTCGTCTTCCGGTGATAATAACCTGTGCGCCTTGCTCTTTTAATTGTTTTGCTGTTGCGTAACCTATACCGCTGTTTCCGCCTGTAATTACCGCTACTTTATCTTTTAAATTGTCCATTGTTTTTATGTTTTTAAATTAATGGGACAAAGTTAGATTGGAAATTAGGTTGTTTTTTTGGTGGTATCATTGAGTATACTGGCTTTATGTTTTTTTGATGATGAATTAGGAGCTGTTTCCTTCTGTACGCTATATCTTTTGTGGTGAACCCCGGCACAAAAGGATGCCGCTTCCATCAGGGCTAGGGAATTCGCTTTTATAAGAAGCAGTTTTAAAACAAACCTTATTCTATTGTTTTTAAACCTTATAAAGGCAATTTATCAAAAATTACAAGTATAACTTCACATACTTGGCATAACCCACTTTCAACGGAAAAACCAAAATTCTTTTATTACTTAACCAATCACCAAAAATTTATGGCACATTTCTCAGACCAGGTTCACATTACTATTGGAGGCTTTACTCAAAACATTATTTATTATGATTTGAAGCTGTCGCAAAAAATGGCAGATCATCATTACTTTTCATTTGTCTGGAAATATAACGCAAAAGCAGTCATACCTGCTGCAGAGCAGGACAAGGCAATGAAAAGCTACAATGGGAACGAAGTTATTTTTACTTTCAAAAGCCTGACAGGAATCAAACTGATGAGCAAAGGCATCATAACCGGACTGACTTCGATAGACAGGAACGGAAGCCCGGTCGGACTTCACGTGAACGGTACAAGCCACAGTATTGTGATTGACGGTATGCCAAAATGCAGAACCTATTTGGAAAGAGGAATGGATGATATTGTGTTGGATCTTTTGTCTGAAGGCCCAACGGAGTTTTATCAGAGAGATGCAATCAGGTCGACTTATTTGAAGGAATTCAGTTATATGGCACAGTACAACGAATCCAATTTCAATTTTCTCAAAAGATTGGCGCAGCGTTACGGCCAGTGGTTTTATTTTGACGGAATGCGCATGCAGTTCGGACAAATCAAAAACACAAAGATAAAACTCATCAACGGAGCATCACTTCATGACTTTACCATACAGACCAATATGAGTGCGCATAAAATTTCGCTGGCAGGCTACGATTACAGCATTGCAGCCAATATCCGAAATTCATCAGCCAGAACCACATCAGGAAGTAAAGACGGTTTAGCATCAAATATTGGGTTTAATCAAGGAACCGTTGCCCAGCCTGATCTGACTATCGGAGCCTATACCAACAATGCACAGAGCAAAGACGAGTTGGAAGAAATGGTTGCACTGCAAACAGCAGCAAGCGATGCCAACAGTGTATATTACAGCGGAATATCTTATTTTCCGTTGGGACTAGGACAAATGTTTACAATCATAGACGAAAATACAGAACGCCATCTGGTTTGTATAGAAGCGACACACCACTCAGAAGTACACGGAAACTACACCTGCGAATTCAAAGCAATTCCAGACGATGTCTCCGCTCCGCATTATACAGACACAAAAGTTTTTGCCAGAGCAGAAACCCAACCGGCAAAAATAAAAGACAACAATGATCCTGAAGGACTCGGACGCGTTAGAGTTGAATTCTACTGGTCATCAGGAAGTACGTCAAGCAAATGGATTAGAATGATTCAGCCTCATACAGGAGGCGGAAAAGGATTTTATTTTATTCCAGAAATTGGTGAGGAAGTTTTGGTTGGCTTTGAAGGAGGAAATGCTCAGTGTCCTTATGTTATGGGAGCGCATTATAACGGACAAGCAAAATCAGATTTTTATGATTCCAAAAACAGAATTAAAGGTTGGAAACTTCTTTTTGGCCAATTATTTAAATTCATAGAAAAAGTTGGCATCTGGCTTTCAGACCCAAGTGGTAATGAATTGCACATGAATGAAGAAACTAAAAGTACGACCTTGACTGTACCTGAAACTTTGACGCTTAACTGCAAAAATTTAATCATCAATGCTTCTGAGAGTATTATGACTACAGCGGGAACAAACATTTTAGAAAGTGCAGGAGAAAATCACACAAGCAAAGCTGGAGCAAATATGGTACAAAGCGCAAATGAAGATTATCTTTTAACGGCAAAGAATATAACAAAACTCGCCAGTGATAACTATTCAACAGATGCGAAAGACATTTCTAGAAATGCTTCTGGGAAAATACAGTCTTTTTCAGAAGAAAATCATATTCAGAATAGCAAAGGAAATATTAATAATCACTCAGGTGAAAATTCTATAAACTCATAATCTATGGGAAAAATAACAATTATTGCCAAAAATATTTATGAGAATGCATCCGGCACTATTAGAAATGACGCAGCGAATATTATAAATCAAACCAATAAAAGGTTTATTCAAAACAGTGATACGGGTATAAATTACTTGGATCATCAGGATAGGCAACCTCCTACTGATATACGAATAACAAAAGTTGAAGGTCCGTTTGATGGAAACGACAAACTGGTTGATAAAATTGAACTAGGCAAATCTTATTCATTTAAAGCGACTCCAACCCGAAAACCCACTATAACTGAAATTGCATTATTAAAATGGGCTATAAAACTTAATGAAAAACAAAAAGAAATTATTGGTGGCGTAGCTTCCTTAAACAAATTAAAAGATGGAAGAATAACTATTGCTTTTAAAATTAATCATGATTTTGAGAAAGCAAGAATTTATGCTTTTTATCAAAAGCCTGATGATACAGTTTCTGTTGAATTGAGTTTGAGGAAAATTAATTTTCCAATGCTGATTTTGCAAGGTACCCGACGAAAAGGTAAGAGAGCAATTAGAGATGCTAATGGTAATATTTTAAGCACAAATGAAACATCCTTGGATATGTTGTACGGAGATTATAGTGAAGATGAAATAGGTTTTAGTAAATTATACAATGAACTTTATACTGAAGAATATAACAAATTAATTAAAAAAGGAAATCCTGTAGAATCTTCGCATTTTAGAGCAAAATATTTAGCAGAAAACCGCATGAGGAATGTTAGGGAATTCTGTAAAAAAGATAACTCTAAATTATTTGAAATTTTTAAAGATAAAATGTGGATTTATGCCTCTGGGGATATTAAAGTTGTAGTTCGGGATATGGTAGATAAAATTAGGTCTAATTCAGGCGGAGAATATTCCAATAAAATTTTGACTAAAGCTGTCATAAACCATGAAAATTCTATAAATTTTATTTCAAAAGTAAAAGAAGTAATTAATGAATATTTAACAGAAAATAAAAGTATTGAAAATTTAGAAATTATAGATGAATCAAATGGTAAATTATTCCAATCTTTAAAAGATAAAAATGTAAAAAGCCCTATTTTTGATGATAATACAAGCGGTTTAAGAATAGCAATAAACGATGTATGGACATATCAGATTTACATTACGCGATATAAAGTAAACGGGAACCATTTTGAGATGGGTCTTGAGTATATTTATTACGATCATTTTGGGTTAGATTTTCCTGATATTCATAAATATGATCAAGATATTTTTTATGCTTGGTTTGTTTTACAACATTTTAGAAATTATAAACCATTCATTACAAAAATAGATATTGTAGGAGAACTAAAAGGAATATTATGAAAAAACACATAACTCTTATGCTCATATTCTTTTTTATTTCTTGCAATAATAAAAATTTATCTATAGAGCCTATTGATAAAAAATTTAATTTTGAAGGGTGGCAATTTCAGTACTATGAAATATCGAACTATAAAAATTTTTCAGAGGAAGATTTATTAAATAAATTAGAAAATTTTGTAAAAAACAAATACCCTCTTCAAAAATATAAGAATAAAAATCTAATTGTATTTTTTTATAAAAAATCAATATTTGAAAATTATAAAGATGATCTAAACGAGATAATGGACAAAGACCCAGATTTTGGAACAATTGGTAAATATCGAGGGAATTTAATTGCAAAAATAAATTATTGGAAAATCGATGATTATAAAAAAAGTTATACTCGTATTCTATTTGACAATGATGATAATCAAAAAATGGTTAGAAAAGATACTCTTTTAATAAAGTAATATTCAGCATTCTAAAGAATAATTAAATAAATAAAAAACAAAAAAATAAGCGTCATTCTAAACTTCAATTTGCTTAATATAAGCATCTTGATCTATATTCTCCTGATTTAGAAAAATAAATTCACGTACTAGTGAGCGTTTTTTTTATTATAAATAACATTATCATTATTCTCATAAAAAACTTTAAATTGTATTAAATCAATCGTCCTAATAGCGCACCTCCTTAGAGTTTGCGCTATTTTTATTTTTATCCCCCAACCTCTTCAAATTCAATAATTATAAATAAATTTTATAACAACAAAAAATTATTAATTTGATTAATAAACACCTTCCCTATACCTTTGCTTCATCAAAATCAAAGAAATGATTTGATCATCTTAAAAAATAACTTTAAAAAATAGAAATCATGAAATTTACAAGAAGAGCAAATGCAAACTGGAAAGGTACAGGAATGGAAGGAAAAGGAACCATTAGTACACAAAGCACAACTTTAGATAATGCACAATTATCTTTTAAAACTCGTTTCGAACAAGGTGTTGGAACTAATCCTGAAGAATTAATCGCTGCGGCACATTCTGGCTGTTTTACCATGCAATTAAGCTTTTTATTATCTGAAGCTGGTTTTGTTCCAGAAGATTTAGATACAGTAGCTAAAGTAACTTTCGAAGACGGAACTATTACTTTAATTGCTTTAGAACTTACTGGAAAAGTTCCTGGAATCTCTGAAGAAGATTTTCAGAAAACAGCTCAAAAAGCAAAAGAAATTTGTCCAATTTCTAAATTGCTAAATACTGAAATTACTTTGGCTGTTACTTTAAATTAATTCTTTAATAACAATATCAAAAATCAATATCAATTTTAAAATCTAAATAAAATGAAAACAATATTTAAAAGCTTTTTAGCATTCGCAGTAATAATCTTTAGTTTAGTATTTACAACAGCAAACGTAAACGCTCAAACTGCTCCTAAAATTAAAAATGTAGTATTAGTTCACGGTGCTTTTGCAGACGGTTCTGGATGGAAAGGTTTGTATCAGGTTTTGACTAAAAAAGGGTATAATGTAACGATCGTTCAAAATCCGTTAAGTTCTTTGGAAGATGATGTAAGAGCAACAAATTTAGCTCTGGACAAACAAGACGGACCAACAGTTTTAGTCGGACATTCTTGGGGCGGAACTGTAATTACAGAAGCTGGAAATCACCCAAAAGTTGCTGCTCTAGTTTATGTTGCTGCTTTACAACCTGATAACGGAGAAAACTCTATTAAATGGTTACAAACTGCGCCTCCAGCTCCTGAAAATGGTGTTTTGGCTCCAGATGACAAAGGTATTGCTTACTATGACAAAGCTAAATTCCACGCTGGTTTTGCTGGTGATTTAAGCAAAGAAGATGCTGAATTTATGTTTGCTTCGCAAGGTGCATTTCACGCTCAAGGTTTTGGAACCCCAATTACTAAAGCAGCATGGAGAACTAAACCTTCTTACGGAATCGTTGCAACTGAAGATAAAAGTATCAACCCTGATATCGAACGTGCAATGTACAAACGTTCTAACACTAAAATCACTGAAATAAAAGGAAGCCACGTGGTATTTATTTCTCAACCTGAGAAAGTTGCGAATGTGATTATTGAAGCATCTAAAAAATAATTGTTAATTATTAATTGTTAATTATCAATTCAATATAAGCTTGTCATTTCTCCCTTCGGTCGAAATGATAAAAACATAAAATTCCAAATTCCAAGTCTTAACAAAATTGGAATTTGGAATTTTTATTTTGGAATTTCACCATTACATAAACTTACTAACTGCCTTTATAAAATAAGGCGAATCGTTCCAGCGTATTTTTTTATAACTGAAATCTTTTTTGAGCGATTCAGGAAGACAATTCCAGATCGCTTCGTTCATTTTTTCGAGTATTAACTTTTTTGAAAACGAATCGGAAACTACTAAACTTATTTCTCTTACCGGAACTGGCTCTTTAAAAGGTTTGAAAAGTCCAACCGATTCATTCAATGTCGAAAGTTTTGGAATAATCGCAAATCCTAAATGCGCCCGAACCAGATTTTTTAAGGTTTCAATCGAATTGATATCGTACGTGAATTGTTCTTTTATTTTATCCGACGTTTTTAATCCGCAGATATCCAGAAGTTGTGCGTTGTAGCAATATTCATGATGCAGCAGCAATAATTCGGTTTTATCGCCGGGTTGCATTTCATAAAACTCTTCATTCGCCATCGGATGGGCCTGATTCAAATAAGCAACAAAAGGTTCTTCAAAAATAACATGTTCTATCAAATTTGGATTTCCCGTTGGCGTCGCCATAATAGCAACATCAATCGCACCGGTTTCTAACTCTTTCATTAACACTCCGGTGTAAGCTTCTTTGATAATGAAATGCACTTTTGGCGCTGCTTCTTTCATGGCCTGAATAAACAACGGAATCAGATAAGGCGATAAAGTCGAAATTATGCCAAGTTTTATTTCTCCTTCCAATAGATTTTTTTCGTTTATCACAAAATCCCGAATTTCATCTACTTCACGAAGAATCTTTTTGGCTTTATTGATTATCTCAATTCCTAAAACGGTAGGCGTGAGCGGCACTTTATTTCGGTCAAAAATCTTGATTCCAATTTCTTCTTCGAGATTTTTTAGCTGAATCGTAAGTCCGGGTTGTGTTACCATGCAAACTTCGGCGGCTCTCGCAAAATGACGTTCTTCGTCTAAAGCGACAATATATTTTAATTGCTGAATGGTCATCTTTATAATTTTATTTTATAAAGATACATAAATATCAATTTCATTTATAAACCAAAATTTAGCAGATGTTAAAGTTTTGCAAAAACATCAAAAATCCAAAACCAAAACATACACTTTATCGTACATAATAGAAACGATTTTTAGGTATGTGGTAAATGAGAATGGAGTAGTTTTTGGAGCATATCGAACTTTATCACATATCCTGAATATCAATTTATTCTACGCCAATTATAAAAAAGGAAAGCGATCTTAATTAAGATCGCTTTTTATTTTTACTCCTCTCCTTCACTCTTCAACTGCAAAGCCCGCTGCAAAAAACTCTGATGCAAAATTTTATTTTCGGCTTCTTCAATTGCTCTTAACAGATTATTTTGGTTGGTTGTAATTTCGGTTAAAGCGCTTTTCATGACTTCCCAAACGGGTTTCATTTGTTCAATTAGCTCCTGCCCTTTTGCGGTCAGCTGAATTAGTCTTTTTCGTTCGTCGATTTTGTCTTTTTTGGAGCGAATCAGTTTTTGTTTTTCCAGTTCTTTCAACAAACTTATCGTTGACGGATGTGTGTATCCAATTTCATTGGCAATCTCCACAACGCTTAAAGTATCTTTATAATATAAGGTGTAAATTACTGGAAACCATTTCGGTTCAAAATCAATTCCGTATGATTTATAAACCAATGCGCCATCTTTTCGCAATTGCTCGCTCAAGCGCTGCAATCGTGTCGAAATGGCTAAAATTCCTGATTCGTCTATAATATTCATCTTTATTTCTTTAAAGTTAAATGACAGAAAATAGTATCGGGTTTCATTAACGGAAATTTTTCTGGAAGCGATTTTTTTTCAATTCGCACAAAATCATTCTTTTCATAAAATCGCAATGCGGCTTCTAAAATCGCAACGGTTCCCAAATATAAATCATCGATTCCGGTTTCTTTACAATATTCTATTAAAGTCTCAAGCAATTTTTGTGCAATCGAAAACTCTTTTCCGCGGAATTCCTTTTTTACAAACATCTTTCGAATTGCGGCCGCATGATTGTCAAATTTAACTAAAGCTATCGTTCCAACTAATTCATCATTAATAAAAGCGCCCCAAAAACCACCGCCTCCAGCATAATAAAAGTTCTGAATATTGAATAAATCCGGCTGATCTTCTCTCGTAATCGGAACATTGAATTCATTAATCTGAATGTTTAATATTAAGTCGGCAATAGCATTTTCAAACTTGTTTTCTATTGGAATTATTACTGGTTTCATTTGTTTTAAAATTTTATTATACAAAACTACGTAGTTAAATACATAAATAAAAATATTTATTCATTTTTATGATTTCTTTTATACTTTTGTTTGTCTGGAAATTTGCTGTAAAGACACAACAAAATTTAATTTCACATAATAAAAATATGGCAAGAAATCAAAAAGAAGAATTTCAGGCGCTTCAGGACACTTTGTATGTTTTGGGCGGAAAATGGAAACTTCCTATCATCAATTCGATATGCAACGGAAATAGTCGTTTTAAAGACATCAAAGAAAGTATTCCCGGAATCACAGCCCGAATGTTATCGAAAGAATTAAAAGACATGGAACTGAATAATTTAGTCAAAAGAACTGAAGATCCAGATGCTATAATTCCGATTCTTTATGAATCGACATCATATTGTCAGTCTTTCGGACCTATAATTTCTGAAATGATCAAATGGGGAATTTCGCATCGAAATCATATTAAAAATAGAGAAGCTAAAAAAAGCTAAGTCGCTATTCCTGAGCTTTTCCGCTTTTTAAGTGTTTTGTTCGTAATCGGCTTAAAAATTCAGGAGTAATTCCGACATATGATGCAATATATTGCTGAGAAACGCGCTGTGAAATAGTTGGATATCGCGTAATAAATTCGACATATTGTTCCATTGCCGTTGAAGAAACGGTTTTAAAAAGTCGTTTTTGCAGTTTTGATAAATGTCGCTGAATCATCAAACGAAACATTCTTTCTAAATGAGGCACTTCGTTGATTAGGTTTTCTTTAGATTGTCTGGTCAGGACCAAAAGTTCACAATCTTCCAAAGTTTCAATATACATGTCGCTCGGCACTTGGTCTTCAAAACTCGTAATATCGCTCACCCACCAGTCTTCGATGGCAAACTGTAGCGTTAATTCTTGTCCGTTTCGGTCAATAAAATATTCGCGGATGCATCCTTTATTGATATAAGCTTCAAAATTGCAGATTTCTCCAGCTTTGAGCAGAATCGTTTTCTTTGGAACCATTCTGAATTCAAGACTTTTTTCAAAGATTTTTACTTCTTCTTTAGAAAGACGCGCAGATCTGGAAAGGTAATCGTGAATTTTCTGAAACATTTTATCTCTTTTTAGGAATTGGCAATAACTTCATTTACAAACAAAAAGTAAATATAAGAGGTTTTATTTATTATTATTTCTTGATCTAGTTTAAGAAATGAAATAATTTATTACTGCAATTTTGAAAAAATTATTTGCTATAACCTAAAAAAATGAACGAACAAACTATAAAAGCTCAAATTGCTCTGGCTTTCGCCGAAATTGAAAAACTGATTCCGCAATACCTTCAAATAGAAGAAGATCGACAGATTTCAAATGGAAATGTAGCGGTTTGCATCATTGATGAAAATGGAAGTGTACACGGCAAAATGTACGGAAATGATAAAGCGCGTCAAAGACAATCTTATAAAATTGCCTGGACAAAAGCAAGTCAGGTTTGGCTAACCGGTGTAAAAACAGGAGAATATGAGAAAATGGTTTTCAACGGAATTGTAGATGAAAACGCAAACGGAATCGAAGCTCCGGATTTAATTGGCTGGCAAGGCGGACAACCAATAACGTTAAGCAATGGAACAAAATTATCAGTTGGTTTCAGCGGTTTTAGAGGCACAACCGATTTAGAAATTGCTGAAAAAGCTTTTGAACAGCTATAGACTTTAAGCTTAAAAATAATTCATAATTCATAATTCATAATTCATAATTCATAATTCATAATTCATAATTCATAATTAAAAAAAAATGACCTATATCCCAGATTCAAACCGTTATCAAAAAATGCAATACCGTCGTTGCGGAAACAGCGGATTACTTTTGCCAGCTCTTTCGCTAGGATTGTGGCACAACTTTGGCGGAATTGACGACGTTGATAATGCACGCGAAATTCTGCATACTGCTTTTAATAATGGTATCACACACTTTGACCTTGCCAATAATTATGGTCCGCCGGCGGGTTCTGCGGAAAGTACTTTTGGCGAAATATTCAAACAAGATTTCAAAGAATATCGAGATGAACTTTTGATCTCAACAAAAGCCGGATGGCCAATGTGGGATGGGCCTTACGGTGATTTTGGTTCAAAAAAACATTTAGTAGCAAGTTTAGATCAAAGTTTAAAACGAATGGGACTTGACTATGTTGATATTTTTTATCATCACAGGCCAGATCCAAATACACCAATGGAAGAAACGATGGCAGCTCTGGATTTGATTGTTCGCCAAGGAAAAGCTTTATACGTTGGAGTTTCGAGTTATAGTCCGGCTGAAACCGAAAAAGCTTATGCTATATTGAAGAATTTAGGAACGCCTTGTGTAATTCATCAACCGAAATATTCTATGTTTGAGCGTTCTGTTGAAGATGGACTTTTGGATGTTTTAGAAATAAACGGAATTGGCGGAATCGCTTTTTCTCCTCTTGCACAAGGACTTTTGACCAATAAATATTTAAACGGAATTCCGGAAAATTCAAGAGCTAATGCAAATCGCGGGAATGGTGCAATGGAAAAAGATGCCATTACCGAAGAAAATATTGCCAAAGTTCGTCGATTAAATAAAATGGCAGAAGAACGTGGTCAGAGTTTAGCACAAATGGCATTGGCGTGGGTTTTGAAAGACAAACGAATCTCGTCGGTAATTATTGGCGCAAGCAAACCAGAACAAGTAATGGATTCTTTAGGCTGTCTTCAAAATACTTCATTTTCAGAATATGAACTGCAGACTATCGATCAGATTTTAAGCTAATATCTAAACCAAAAACCTCAATTATGACTATTAATACAAACAAAACATGCCTGACCATCATGTTATCCGGATTTTTATCTGTTGGTTTACTGGCACAACAAAAAGCTAGCAAAACAACAGACTATAAAAGCGTTACCGTTTATGTAACAGCTAAAAATACGGACAAAAAACTAAGCAAAACCGAAACGCTTTCTTTTTCTGCAAAACCACAAACAACAGAAAAAGAAATTGCGGTTTTTGTTGATCCAGCCAAAACCTATCAAACCATGTTAGGAATTGGAGGCGCATTAACTGATGCTTCTGCAGAAGTTTTTTATCAGCTTCCAAAAGACAAACAACAGGAAATCCTGACGGCTTATTATGATACGGACAAAGGAATTGGATATACTTTAGCACGTACAAACATGCAAAGTTGTGATTTTTCGAGCGATATTTACAGTTATATTCAGGAAGGCGATAAAGACTTAAAAACTTTTGATATAAGCCATGACAGAAAATATAGAATTCCGTTTATTAAAGAAGTAATTGCAAAAGCTGGAGGTAAAATTACTTTGTACGCTTCGCCGTGGAGTCCACCGGCTTGGATGAAAACCAATAATAATGTTTTGCAGGGCGGCACTTTAAAACCAGAATACCACCAAAGCTGGGCTAATTTTTTCGTTAAATTCATCAAAGAATATGAAAAAGAAGGCATTCCGATTTGGGGTTATACGGTTCAAAATGAGCCAATGGCGGTTCAACGTTGGGAATCCTGTATTTTCACTGCTGAAGAAGAACGTGATTTTATCAAAA
Organism: Flavobacterium sp. ASV13; assembly: GCF_000745775.1. Taxonomy (GTDB): domain Bacteria; phylum Bacteroidota; class Bacteroidia; order Flavobacteriales; family Flavobacteriaceae; genus Flavobacterium. The sequence goes on from NZ_JQJY01000001.1 coordinate 618,598, forward strand.
ACTATCTTGGACCAACGATGCAAAAAGCCGGACTTTCAAAAAAGAAACTGATTATGTGGGATCACAATCGTGATTTAATGTATCAGCGTGTGAGTACGGTTTTGGAAGATAAAGATGCTGCCAAATATGTTTGGGGCGTTGGTTATCACTGGTACGAAGACTGGATGAAAAACGGAATGAATTTCGAAGCTGAACGTAGAGTTGCCGAAGCTTTTCCAGATAAACCATTAATTTTAACAGAAGGCTGTGCCGCCGATTTTGATCAAAAATTATTAACCGACTGGAGTTACGGCGAGAAATACGGCATGTCAATGATCAACGATTTCAATATCGGAACTGTTGCCTGGACAGACTGGAATGTTTTATTGGACGAAAAAGGCGGGCCAAACCACGTTCAGAATTTCTGCATGTCCCCTATTCACGCCGATTTGAAAACAGGAAATTTAATTTATACCAACGGCTATTATTATTTAGGACATTTCTCTAAATTTATTCGCCCGGGTGCAAAACGTATTGCTTGTAATTCAAGCAGTAATAAACTTTTATCTACGGCTTTTGTCAATGAAAACAATAAGCTGGAAGTTGTGGTAATGAATTCAGGAGAAACGGATGTTGATTATTTTCTTTGGATAAAAGGAAAAGCGGCGAAAGTAACGAGTGCTGCACATTCAATTGCTACTTTGGAAGTTCAATAATTTAAACACAATTCTATGAAAGCATTTTTAATACTGAATATCGTTTTATTGAATTGTTTTGTTTGTATGTCACAAACATCAAAAGCTTTTAAACCGCAACAGATTCCAGGTAAAATTGAATGCGAATTGTACGATCAAGGTGGCGAAGGAATTGCATATCACGATACTGATGCCATAAATAATGGAAGCGGAAAACTAAATCCAATAAACGGGAATCCGCTGAATGAATTTCGAATAAAGGAAGGCGTAGACATTTCGTATTCGAAAGCAGATGATATTGATAATAATCCGTATAATAAAGTGGAAAGAAGTATTGGACAGCTTTATGTAGGCTGGACTGTGCCTTCAGAATGGATTAATTATACTGTTGAAGTTAAAAAATCCGGAACTTATACAATTGGTTTGCTGTATACGGCAAATGGAGATGGCGAAATCAGTATCAAGGTTGATGGAAAAGATGCGACAGGAAAAATGAAAATTACCTCAACACATGATGACAAAGACCCAATCGACTGGAGACAATGGCATCATTGGAATAGTTCAGATTCCATTGGAACAATTAAATTGAAGAAAGGCAAACAAACACTCCGACTTCATATTGTTTCAAATGGCAATATGAATTTTGATTATCTGACTTTTACTGCCCAATAATTTATAATGCCCCCAAAAGCTCCCATTTGTAACCTGAATGGGAGCTTTTTCATTAAAAAAAACTCTTTTTCAGCCTTTTAACTAAATAAATCAAAAAATTATCAAATAATTATACCGATTGGTATATATTTGCAATGTCAAAATGATTTTTATCATGAGTAAAGCAGAAAGAACCAAACAATTTATCATAGAACAAACTGCGCCAATCTTCAATATGAAAGGCTACAGCGGAACTTCGATGAGTGATATTACGGAAGCAACCGGACTTACGAAAGGTAGTATTTACGGGAATTTCGAAAATAAAGATGAAGTTGCCATTGCTGCTTTTAAATTCAATGTAAAAAAACTTCAGGATGCTTTTTCGCGAGAAATAGATCAACAGGCTACTTTTAAAGGCAAATTATTAGTTTACCCAAAACTTTACTCCGAATATGCAAATTTGAAAGTAACAAAAGGCGGTTGTCCAATTTTAAATACCGCAACCGAATCTGATGATACACATCCTATTTTGAAGAAATATGCCGAGAGAACGCTCAAATATTGGAAAGAAAAAATAATGTATTTTATCGATCAGGGAATTTTGGCAGGTGAATTTAAAGCCGATTCAATTGATACAGAGAAGACTGCACTAACCATAATCGCTTTAATTGAAGGCGCAATCATGATCAGCAAATTGACTAACAATCTAGATAATTTGTCAAGTATTATGACTTCGGTTTACAAAATAATAGACGATTTAGAATAAAGCAATTTCAGAAAGTTGCTTTTTTTAGCAAACAAAATATACCAATCGGTATTATTTAATTATAAATTGTTAATTATGAATTATAAATGTAATTGTCAGGCTGAGCGAAGTCGAAGCCTCTTATAAACCTGAAACTTTAAACCTTAAAAATAAACATCAAATGCAAAAAACAAGACTACAAGTACTTCAAGATCATTTAAACAGAGAATTCACAGCTTCGCCCTCACCTTTTATGCTTTGGATGAAACCAATCGTTTTAGTAGCAGAACATGGTACTGTCACTTTTAAATATGTCGTAAGAGAAGAAATGTCAAATCCGATTAAATCTCTGCATGGAGGTGTTACAGCAGCAATTGCAGACGATTGTATTGGAGCTACTTTATTTTCTTTAGATGAAGAACATTTTTACACTACAATCAACCTCAACATTGATTATTTTGCTCCGGCGCATGTTGGCGATACGATTTTGGCAAAAACCGCTATCATCAAAAAAGGAAAACAATTTGTAAACGCACAATGCGAAATCTGGAACGAAGCTGAAACCCGACTAATTGCCAGAGCTTATTCGAATCTATTCAAAACCAATGTAATTAAAAAAGTGCTTTAATTTTCAAAGCCTTTTTTTTAATCAAAAATATACCAATTGGTATAAAAAATAATTATGACACCATTACAACGAAAACTTCTGATTTTAACCGTAATCCTCGCCGCGATTATGGAACTTATTGATATTTCAATTGTCAATGTTGCGCTTTCGCACATGAGTGGCAATTTGGGCGCGACTTTAGAAGATACTTCTTGGGTCATTACTGCTTATGCCATTGCCAATGTAATCATCATTCCGATTACGAGTTTTTTAAGTGCCAATCTCGGGCGTAGAAATTATTATATTGGCTCGGTTATTCTGTTTACTTTCTGTTCTTTTATGTGCGGGCATTCATCGAATATCTGGATGCTTGTCTTTTTCAGATTCTTTCAGGGAATTGGTGGAGGTGCTTTATTATCCATATCTCAAGTAGTGGTATTTGAGCTTTTTCCGAAAGACAAACAATCAACAGCCGGCGCTTTATTTGGAGCAGGAATTTTCATCGGACCAACGATTGGGCCAACACTTGGCGGTTATATTACTGAAAACTACGATTGGCCCTGGATTTTCCTGATCAATATTCCAATCGGGATTTTGGTTACAATTTCTTGTCTTTTTCTGCTGAAAGAACCGCCCGTAAAACCAGAAATCACCAAAGTCGACTGGATCGGAATTGCTTTATTGGCAATTGGAGTCGGTGCTCTTCAAACTGTTTTGGAACGCGGCGAAGTCGAAGATTGGTTCGAAACACGTTATATTGTAGTCCTTGCAGTTATTGCTTCAATTTCCTTATTGACTTTCATTTATTGGGAATTAACGATTGATAAACCTGTGGTTAATCTTCGGGTTCTTAAAAGCAAATCGCTAAGCATTGCCGCAATTCTGACTTTTGTCACTGGATTTGGAATGTTTATTTCGATATATATCAGTCCCGTTGTGGCACAGCGACTTTTGAGTTTTTCACCATATCAAACTGGTTTGCTTTTGTTACCGGGCGCTTTATTTGCATTGGTCGCCTTAAAACTTTGCGGAACATTATTGCAAAAAGGCGTTTCTCCGGTTCTTATTATTGCAGCGGGTTTTCTTTTGTTTATTTATTTTAACTGGAGGATGTCTGAAATCACTTTAGATACCAGCGCTTTTGAAGTATCAACAGCTTTAATCTTTCGCGCTTTAGGAATGGCTTTATTGACTGTTCCATTAACTATGCTGGCTGTTTCTTCGCTTGATGATAAAGATGTTGGCCAAGGCGCTGCACTCAATAATATGATGCGTCAATTAGGGGGTTCTTTTGGTGTTTCTATCATCAATACTTATATCGCGCATCGTTTTGCTGAACACAGAAATGTTTTGATTTCGAATGTAACTTTGGATAACACAAAAGCCATGAACCGAATTAATGCTTACATCACTTATTTCCAACACAGAGGTTTTGCATATAATGAAGCAAAGTCAAAAGCATTAAAACTAATGGAAAATATTGTGACGAGACAATCTTCTTTATTAAGTTATCGGGATGCTTTTCTTTTTGTTGGTTTATTTTTTGTCATCACGCTGCCCCTGTTATTGCTGGTAATGAACAAGTCTAAAAAGCCAAAAACGAATATAATTTTATCCGATCATTAAAAAAAACATCAAAAAATTTGTTTTTATGACCAATCGGTCATATATTTGTACCGTTAAATAAAAGCTATCATGGCAAAGGGAGAAGAAACCAGACAATTTATCATAGAAAAAGCAGCACCAATTTTTAATACAAAAGGGATTGCAGCAACGGCTATGAGCGATATTATGGAGGCAACCAAATTGTCAAAAGGAAGCATGTACGTTCATTTTGAAAATAAGGAAGTCCTTGCCTGGGCCGCTGTTGATCATAATATGAAAATATTAGGCGATAAATTGGTTTCTGAAATCAGTAAAAGCAAAACAGCAAAAGAAGAATTATTTACGTATATCGATTTTTTTAGTAATGCTGTAAATCCACCTTTAACAGGAGGTTGCCCATTATTAAATTTTGGAACCGAAGCTGACGACACCAACCCTATTGTAAAAGAGAAAATCAATAAAGGCTGTAATGCTAATCAACAATTATTAGCCAGCAGTGTCAATAAAGGAATCGCCAACGGAGAATTCAAACCAAACTGGAATGCCGAAGAATTTGCAGTAATCATGTTTGCCATGATGGAAGGCGGACATTTAATTTCAAGAATGTCAGGTAACAACGATAAAATGAAAATTATCGCTAAAACCCTCAAAAATATAATAGAGGAAAACAGCCTCTAATTTTTTTTTATTAAAAAAATGACCGATTGGTCATAAATTTTAAAAATTAAATATAATAATTCACAACTCATCATTAACAATTAAAAATTAGAAAACATGTCAAAAACAATTTTAATTTCAGGAGCATCAAAAGGATTCGGAAGAGCCTGGACAGAAGCATTTTTAGCAAAAGGATACAAGGTAGCTGCAACAGCCAGAAATATTGATACCCTAGCCGATTTAAAAGAACAATACGGAGACGCGATTTTACCTCTTAAACTAGATGTAAACAATCGTTCAGAGTCGTTTGCAGTGGTAGAAAAAGTACAACAGCATTTCGGAACTATAGATATCCTGATTAATAATGCAGGTTACGCTTTAAACGGTGCTGTAGAAGAAGCTACAGAAAGCGAAGCAAGAGCACAATTCGAAACCAATTTCTTTGGTACACTTTGGTTAACACAAGCGGTATTGCCAATTATGAGAAAACAACAAAGTGGCCATATTATTCAGGTTTCTTCTATTTTAGGAATCGCTACTTTACCAATCATTGGTTTATATAACGCGTCTAAATTTGCTGTTGAAGGTCTTACTGAAACATTGGCTTCAGAAGTAAAACAATTCGGAATTAACGTTACTTTGGTTGAACCAAATGGTTACGTTACGGATATTTGGGGTAACGGAATCATTAGTGAAAGCATCCCTGCTTATGACGGAATCAAAAAAGCCATTGCAGATGGACATGATCCTGATACTTTCGGAAAAACAAGCGCTACAGTTCCGGCGATCATTAAATTAGTCGAAGCTGAAAATCCTCCTTTACGCCTATTTTTAGGAAAAGTAGCTTTACCATTTGCTAAACAAACCTATGAACAAAAACTAAAAACCTGGGAAGAATGGGCAGACGTTTCTGTTGCCGCTCACGGTTAATTTGATTTCTGATTTTAATTGAAAAAGCGAGACCAATTCTGTATAGAAAGTCTCGCTTTTTTTATGCTTCAATTTTTAAGTTTTTACCAGCTGTATTTCAAAATCAATCGGGCATTAAATGGAGTTCCCGCCGTAAAATGAATTTCTTCAACTGAAGCTGTTTCATTTGCTAATCTTGATTCGGTCAGAAATTGGGTTTCTTTCCATTTGGTATCAAAAATATTGTCAATGTTCACTCCTATTGATACTTTTTTAATCTGATAATTTACAGAGAAATCCGTGATGCAATAGCCTTTTGCTACAACCGAATTGTCTTCATTTGCGGGACGATCCCCCAAGAAACGGGTTCTTAAACTTCCCGAAAAACCTTTTAAATCTTTTACCGAAAACCCGTTCATTAAAGTATGAACCGGCGCTAATGGCAAATAATCATTTCCTTTTGGCTCGTCAAGCGAACGTGCATGCGTATACGTATAATCGGTATTCCAGAATAACCAATTTGTTAATTGGTATCTGAACCCAAAATCAAAACCTTTTCGCTGTGTTTTACCGCTTGGTTCTACAACTGCTTCGTCTCCAACATATACAAATTCCTGTGCCAAATACAAATACCAAATTGCCGAATTTACAATCATTCTTGGAAATGGTTTCCAATTGATTCCCAAATCTGCTCCGTAAGTTTCAGGTAAAATTTCCTGTCCTTTTTGCGCCACCACAACACGTGTATCGTTGCTATGAAAACCTTTTCCTAGTTTCAGGAAATATTGCAAAGTGTTGTTTTGAGTATATAAAAAGTTCAGTTTTGGACTTACAATAGCTTTACTTTCTGTTTGATTTGTATAAACCGAAGCCAATTGATCTTCATATCCAAATTTGAAATAATCCACACGCAAGCCTGCATTTATAAGCCATTTCCCAGAAGTAAAATCAAAACTTGTAAAAGAGAAAAGATTCGTCTGATTCACATTTCCTAAACTCAAATAATCTAAAACTGTTTTTCGGTTTAAAGTGTGCGATAACTCGACATCTTTATTATTGTCATTTCGCAATCCTGCACCCAGTTTAAAACGCCAATTTTCATTCAATTTCTGATCATATTCCGACTGAAAACCTACAATTGTTCTGTTTTCTTTCTGTTTGATTTGATCGCCATTTACCGGATCATTCAAGAAAAAAGTAAAATTAGAATACAATTCAAAATCATATTTGCTCAAATAAGCCGTATTTTTTATCTGTGTATTTTCATCAATTTTGGCGTCGTACTGCAAATTGAAATTGGTTCTGTCAGTGTTTCCGCCTTCATTTGGATCAATAGCACCGAAATGCGAAATTGTGCCATCATTCACTGCGCGATCCGGAATTTGTCCGCTGGCATCCCACTGGCTTTTAAAATGAGATACAAACAATGCTATTCGATCGCCGTTGTTTAATTTGGCGTTATATTTTGCAAACAAATTGATTCGGTTAAAGTTTTGAGGCGCATCAAAATAACCATCGGTCATCATGTATTCTCCCGCAAAATACGCCGATTGATTTTCTTTATTCAACAAATTAAACAAAGCAACCGTTCTAAAAGTATCAAACTGACCGCCTTCAAAAGAAACAGAACTATGTTCCAATGCATTTTTGGTATTAAAACCAACATAACCCGCCGTTGTAAAATCTCCTTTATCAGCAAAATAAGATCCTTTGTCAAAATCAATATTATCAACTGTTTCCGGAATTACAAAGTGAAGATCAGAATATCCTTGTCCGTGCGCATGCGAAACCATATTTACAGGCATTCCATCAACCGAAATATTAATATCTGTACCGTGATCACAGTCAAATCCTCTCAGGAAAATTTGTTCTGCTTTTCCTCCACCAGCATGCTGACCGATGAATAATCCAGGAACTTTTCGCAATAAATCCTGAGAATTGGATATTGGCTGGATTTCTAAATCAATTTTTGAAATTGTATTCAGGTATTTCAAATTGTTTGTAATGGTTACTTCTTCAAGCAAAAAAGGTTTTTCTTCTAATGAAATTGTCAAAAAATCTACAGAGAGAAAAGAGATAAATTTGATTTTTTGAGTAATAAATCCTTGTTTACTGATTTCTAAACTATCATTTAATTGAATCCCTTCTAAAGTAAATTTTCCGTTTACGTCACTGTGTGCATGATTTTTTGAAACCAAATCACGAATTAAGACTTCAGAAAGTGGTTTTCCTTTTGCATCATTTATAACTCCATTTATAGATTGTGCGTGAATTGAATAAGACAGAACAAAAAAAAGAATTGCAGATAAAAATTTCATTAGATAAGGGAAAATGATTTTGTAAATTTTGGAGCAAAAATAGGCCTTCAAATAAACTTTTCATAAAAAAACTCCCATTTCTAAAAAGAAATAAGAGTTTTCAATTTATTCTCGAAAAATGATTTAGAATTTAATCGCAATTTTCCCAATCGTTTTTCCCGATTCCAAAAGTTGATGCGCTTTCTTTAAATTCTCAACTGTTAGTCCGTTTAAAGTCTCATTTAAAGTGCTTTTTAAAATTCCGTTATCAAGTAAATCGGCCACTTTATTTAAAATGTGATGTTGTTCGATCATATCTTCGGTTTGAAACATGGAACGTGTGTACATCAATTCCCAGGAAAAAGAAACACTTTTGCTCTTTAAGCTATTTAATGCAACAGGATTGCTACTTCCTGTAATTGAAGCAATATGTCCCTGAGGTTTAATCAGTTCAGTCATAATGTCCCAATAAGCATTGGTATCAACAAAATCCAAAATAAAATCAACATGTTGAAAACCAGCTTCTCTAACTGCCGAAATCAGGTTTTTATGATCCACCACATAATCAGCACCTTGCTTTTTGCACCAATCAATTGTTTCAGGACGCGACGCTGTTGCAATAACCGTTAATCCAGCAATTTTCTTAGCCAATTGAATGGCAATCGAACCGACACCACCTGCTCCGCCAATAATTAAAATTGATTTTCCTTTGTCTTTTTCGGCACTAATTCTGATTCGGTCAAACAAAATTTCCCAAGCAGTTAAAGCGGTTAACGGAATTACAGCCGCTTCTTCTATACTCAATGATTTTGGTTTTCTACCTACAATTCTTTCATCAATAATCTGAAATTCGGCGTTACTTCCTTGTTTTGTAATATCTCCAGCATAATAAACTGGGTCGCCTACTTCAAATAAAGTAACTTTTTCTCCAACAGCCTGCACAATTCCAACGGCATCCCAGCCAATGATTTTTGGGGTCTCAAGAACCGTATCTTTTGCGCTGTTTTGGCGGATTTTAAAATCGACGGGATTTACAGAAATCGCATCAATTTTTACTAATAAATCATGCGCGCCTGGCACGGGTTTTACAGTTTCAAATTCTATAAAACTTTCTTTTTCTTCTATGGGTAGTGATGTTTTAAATCCTATTGCTTTCATTTCTTTTTAATTTTATATTAAAATATACCAACAAAGATACTAGTGGTTTAAATTATTGAAGTTGTATATTTTTATCCAATATCGGTAGAAATTTAGCAATTGTTAATTAGTTTCTGGCAGATTACAGTTTCAAATCCTTTTAAGTATAAATAACTGAATTCCAAATACTTTAATTCGAGCTGTTTTAAAATTAAAAATATTTCGAACTTTTTTTTAATAATTCAAAATCCAAGTTTCAACTTTTATCGTAGTTAAGGAGAAAATAGCTGGGATTCAGGTAAACTCAAATGACATTACTTTTTGGGCATTTTGAAATTTATCCCATTTCCGGCTATCGCTTGTTTTATTAATTTTTAGGAAATTACAGTTTGGACAAATTAGACATTGAAAGGTTAAAAAAATCTTTACACTATTTAAAGAGTAAACAAAGGGAATTGAAAAGGCATGATGAAAATGAAATCCGAAGTTTAGAATCGATTATTAAACATCAAAAAAACTACATGGTGGAGCAATATAAATTATTGTATTATGAACCATCAATCAAACAAGAAATCAAAAACACCGAAATTTTCATCGGCAAAGTACAGAAAATTATAGACATGTACCCCTAAACTGTTTGCAAGAATTTAATTTGGTTTATTATTCATTAGCGCTTCTAATTTTTTCAAACTTTGACAAAATTTTAGGCAATAGCTATATTTATATGGGTTTAAAATAAAGCCTTAAATTTGCTAATTCTAAAATACTTCAAAAATGAATATCAGAAAAGCCAAAATATCAGATTCAGAACAAATCGCTCCTATTTTATTATTGGCAATGGAAGATATCATTTATAAATTCATCAAAAAAGAAGATTACGCTTCCGCGAAAGATTTCCTGCAGTATTTCATTGGGAAAGAAAACAATCAATATTCTTTTCAGAATTGTTTTATCGCTGAAGAAAATAATGAAATCATTGGCGCTGTGAACATTTATAATGGCGCTGATTTAGAAGCTTTAAGAACTCCAATTATCGAATATATCAGAACACATTTTAATCCCGAATTCGATCCTGAATTAGAAACAAAAGCCGGTGAATTTTATATTGATTCCTTAGGCGTGAATCCGAAATATCAGGGAAAAGGAATTGGATCCAAAATACTTCGTTTTCTTATTGAAGAATATGTAATCAAAAAAAATCAGACCTTAGGATTATTAGTTGAAGAAGATAACCCGAATGCCAAAAAACTATATTTAAATCTCGGATTTCAGCCTGTTGGCGAGAAAACTTTGGTCGGAAAAAAACTCGAACACCTTCAAATTAGCCCGAAAACATTGGTTTTTTAATTTTTTTTATATTTTTTTTCAAATTTTTGTCCAATTCTGAAACTTCAGTTGTCATTAGGGTATAAACAATTAAAATTATACAACATGGAAACTAGAATTAATGTATTCGAAAAAGGTCAAAAAGCAATCTCAACATTATTTGGCATCAGCGGTTATTTGAAAAAATCAGAACTTGAAAGATCTCTTTTCGAATTAGTCGAAATTAGAATTTCTCAAATCAACAATTGCGCTTATTGTCTTGATATGCATACTAAAGAAGCGATGGCGCATGGCGAAACAACACAGCGTTTATTTGGTTTGAGTGCATGGAAAGAAACTCCGTATTTCACACAACGCGAAAGAGTTGCACTTGCTTATGCAGAAGCCGTAAATGCATGTGATGTTCCAGACGAAATCTATGATATCGCTAAAGCCGAATTTTCTGAAGAAGAATTAATCGATCTTACGCTTGCCATTGGTACAATCAACATGTGGAATCGTCTTAACATCGCTTTTGCGAATACTCCAGGAACTTACAGAGTGGGACAATTTGGATAAATAAACCGAGCTGTTTTTATATTTGCTAAAAACACTAAATTTATATCATTATAAAAACAGCTTCTTTTTTATAAAATCATTAAAACGTATCAAAATGAACGAATTCATATTAATTTTCAGAAGAGATTTTACGACTAAAGAACTCCAGCCTTCACCAGAAGAATATCAACAACATTTACAACAATGGCAAAACTGGTTTGGCGGACTTGCAGCGCAGGATAAATTAGCAAGACCTTTACAACGCTGGGACGGAAAAGGAAAACTTGTAACGTCAAACAAAGGAATCACTGACGGACCTTTTGTTGAAATCAAAGAATCTATTGGCGGATTAATCGTTATAAAAGCCAAAGATTATGATGAAGCGGCAGCAATTGCACAAGGATGTCCAGTTCTGGATTTCGGCGGCAATGTCGAAATTAGAATGGCGGTTTAATAATTATGAATTGTTAATTGTCAATTATAAATTATAAATTATCACTTTATCGTTTTTACATAATTCACAATTGACAATTAACAATTAACAATTTTGGAAAAAGAGCTTATACCCAATTTATTCAGAACAGAATACCAAAAAATTGTTTCGGTACTTTGCAGTTTGTTTGGCATTCATCATATTGAAATTGCCGAAGATATTGTGAGCGATACTTTTTTGGCTGCTTCTGAAACTTGGGCTATAAAAGGAATTCCAGAAAATCCGACGGCCTGGCTTTATACCGTTGCCAAAAACAAAACCAAAAATCATTTTAAGCGAAATGACATTTTTGAAAAGAAAGTTGTTTCTGAAATAAAACACAATTCACCATTGAATGGTGAGGATATTGAAATTGATTTATCAGAACAAAATATTGTAGATAGTCAGTTGGCGATGATTTTTACGGTCTGTAATCCTTGCAATTCAGACGAAGCGCAGATTGCATTGGCGCTGAATTTATTATGCGGATTTGGAATAAGTGAAATCTCAGATGCTTTTTTATCTAATAAAGAAGTGATTTACAAACGTATAAATCGTGCCAAAGAAAAGCTCAAAGAAGAAAACATCAAAATCCAAAGTCCAAATCCAACTGAAATTATAGCACGAATTGATACCGTTTTAAAAACAATTTATCTGCTTTTTTCTGAGGGCTACTACTCGACTTCACAAAATACCACGCTTCGAAAAGATCTTTGTGCCGAAGCCATGCGCCTTAACTATTTATTGATTCAGAATCAAGCAACAAATTTACCCGCTGCCAATGCTTTAATGGCATTAATGTGTTTTCATTCCTCCCGATTTGAAGCCCGAACATCAGAAAGCGGTGAGATTATATTATATCAAGATCAGGATGAAAAACTTTGGAATCAGGAATTAATTGACCGCGGCACTTATTTTTTGGGCAAATCTTCCATCGGGAATACACTTTCAAAATACCATCTTGAAGCTGGAATTGCGTATTGGCACACCTTAAAAAGTGATACTTCAGAAAAATGGAAACATATTCTGGAACTTTACAATCATTTAATCATTTTAGAATATTCTCCAATTGTAGCTTTGAACCGCACTTTTGCCTTATCAAAAGTTATGGGCAAACAAGAAGCTATAATTGAAGCAGAAAAACTAAATTTGACTGATAATCATTTTTATTATTCGCTGCTCGGGAATTTATATATTGATATTGATAACCAAAAAGCAAAAAATCATTTTGAAACGGCTCTTAAATTGGCCAAAACAGTTTCGGATAAAAATATTATCAGTAAAAATATTTTGGAACTTAATTCTAAAATGGAAAATCAGAAATAAAACTCAATATGCTAAACCATCAATTTTTTGAATCTAATTATAAAAAACTCGGCTTCTTTGCCTTGAATGAGAATTTTATTGAAGAAATTAATGGCGAAGCGTACAAACCTTATATTAAAGTCCTTTATCTTCCTGAAGGATATTCGATTACAATCGATTTTAAACATTATCAGACTTCCTGTCCTTCCCTATTCTTTATCAACAGCAATCAATATTTACAAATTGACAAAGAAGGACAGAAACCAGGTTATTTTATGTATTATAACCGCGATTTTTATTGTGTACAAATTCATGATGCCGAAGTGGCCTGCGACGGATTATTGTTCAATAATATTTTTGAAATGCCAATGACAGCCATTCCCGATAAAGAAGTTGTTTTTATTGATGGCATTTACAAGCAATTGCAACAAGAATTTGATTCACCCGATTCTTCTCAGGAAGAAATGATCCGAACGTATTTAAAACAGTTGATTATAAAAGCAACCCGAATTTGGAAAATACAGCAGTTAGGCGTTTTGAATGATGAACCTTCAAAAGAAATGGATTTCTTCAGGGATTTCAGCCGATTGGTTGAAATTCATTTCAGAACCAAACATACCGTTGCTGATTATGCTGATATTCTTGGTGTTGCCCCAAAAACACTTTCGAATAAATTCAATCGATTAGAGCTTCAACAGCCAAATGATATTATTAAAGACCGAATTATTCTGGAGGCAAAACGACTTTTGGGCTATTCTTCTTTAAGCGTAAAAGAGATTGCATATCAACTCGGATATGAAGATCCGGCCTATTTTAACCGACTTTTCACCAATAAAGTTGGCGATACTCCATCAAATTTCAAGAAAAAATACCTTCAAGGGAAAAATGTACAATTAGAATAGACTTTTATCTATTTTTAAGGCTTTATAACCACCATATCTTTGTCCTATCAAATTATAAATAATTAAAAAGATAAAAGATATGAAAACTATTAAAGCATTACAACAGCGTTTATTTATTGCAGCATTGTTAATCGTAAGTACAATTGCTTCAGCACAAGAAAGACCTTATAAAGGACAAAATGACCCGGAAATTTTTACAGAAGTACGAGGCTTCTTAAACGCATTAAATTCAGGTGACGGAAAACCTTTGGAACAATTACCTGTCGCAGACGCACGAAATGTATTAGTTGGTGCACAAAAATCGGTTGAAGTTGATTATTCTGGAATTGAAGAATCTGAAAAAGTAATTTCTCAAAACGGATTAAAAGTAAAAATTCATATTACGAAACCTAAAGGCGCAAAAGCAAATGCACCAGTATTTATCTTTATTCACGGCGGTGGCTGGGTTTTAGGAGATTATCCAACTCATAGAAGATTAGTGAGAGATTTGGTTGTTGAAAGCGGTGCAGTGGCGGTTTTCCCAGATTATACTCCTTCTCCAGAAGCAAAATATCCTGTTGCAATCAATGAAATTTATGCAGCAACACAATGGGTTTCTGAAAACGGAAAAGAAATTGGTGTTGATGGTAAAAACCTTGCCGTTGTTGGAAACAGCGTTGGAGGAAATATGACTGCCGCAATCACTTTGATGGCAAAAGATAAAAAAGGTCCGCATATTAAATTACAAGTTTTATTATGGCCTGTAACTGATGCTAATTTTGAAACTGAATCTTATAATTTGTATGCAAACGGACGTTTCCTTACTAAAAATATGATGAAATGGTTTTGGGATAATTATTTACCAGAAACTTCAAAAAGAACTGAAAAATACGCTTCTCCATTACAAGCTAGTTTAGCTGAACTTAAAGATCTTCCTCCTGCATTAGTTCAAACTGCTGAAAATGATGTTTTAAGAGATGAAGGTGAAGCTTATGCAAGAAAGTTAAACGAAGCTGGAGTTCCTGTAACCTTGACAAGATACAACGGATTGATTCACGATTACGGACTTTTAAACCCAATTTCAAATGTTCCCGCTATTCAGACTGCTATTCAACAAGCTGCAATCGTAATCAAAACGACTTTGAAATAAGAATCAAATCAAAAAATAAAAAATGGGCAGAAATTATTCTGCCCATTTTTATTGCTCAAAAAATTAAAATAGGAAACTGGCTTATAAAAAATATCTTCATTAAATAATCCGTACTTTATCTTCGGGCATACTATTAAAATAAAAAAACAAAAAAAAATCCTGTGGCAAAAGTAGCAAGTCATAAAACAGAAAAATCACTATAAATAGTGATTTTTCGTTTTGGATCTTTTTAATTTTTAGAAATTAGACGCAAACTCTTTTGCAAAATCTTCTAATTTGATTTTTCCGTCAACAGCAGTTTTATTTTTCAGGAAATCTTCGGCAATTGCTCCGCTTCTCAAACCTGTTCCCATTTCTGTGTACAAACCTGCAATTTCTTCGGGTAATCCCGCCTGAGCCATGCCGTTTAAAGATTGTTCGTCAGTAAATTCAATCCAAGGCAATTCTGGTTTACCAATTGCTTCTCCTAAAACTTTTGCAACATCACTTGGCGTGCGAACGTCGCTAACAATATAACGAACATTTTTTCCTGATCCTGTTTTCTCTAATTCTTCGGTAACGGCAGTCGCAATATCTTCTGGATGAACATACGGAACAACAGTTGATCCTGGGTAATTTGCACCAATAATTCCGGCTCCTTTTATCATTGGAACATCATTATAAAAATTGGTGAAGAAAAATCCGGCGCGTAAGAATGTTATTGAAGTGTTTTCTAACTTTTCGTATATTTTTTCAATGTTGTAAATTCCAGCGATTGGGCCAGTTCCATTTGGCAAGTCAGCGCCAATACTGCTTAACATCACAACGCGCTTAACGCCTGATTTTTTGATTGCATTTGCAAAAGCATTTCCTGCTTCGGTCATATTAACCAGAATATTTGAACCTCCCATATTTGGTGGCGTCATAACATAAACTGCATCTGTGCCTGTAAATGCTTTTTCCAAAAAAATTGCATCGCTCACAGAACCAATTGCAGGTTTTCCTCCCAACGCTTCAATAGCTTCGCTTCTGTCAGAACTACTACTAATAACGGTAACTTCATGCCCAGAAGCAACAAGTTTTTTCAATAATGGTTTTCCTATGTTCCCCAAAGAACCTGATATTGTAATTTTCATAAGTATATTTTTTTATTATCTGAAACAAAGGTATATTTGTACTTACTTTTACACAAGTACTTACCCTAAAGTATGCACAAATGACAGCTATCAAAGAATCTTCGACAATTCAGGAAAATAAACAATATGCGTTAGAAAAATGTCCCGTAACATACGTAATGGAGAAAATTGGCGGTTATTGGAAACCTATTATTTTATATCATCTTTCTAGTGGAAGTCAGCGTTACAGTGAATTAAAAAGAGCGATTCCAGCCGTTAGTGAAAAAATGCTGATTCAGCACCTTAAACAACTTGAAGCTGATAATCTTATTATTAGAGAAGCAAAACCTGTTGTTCCTCCTTTTGTAACGTATCGTTTAAGTCCAGCAGGAAACGGTTTGATGCCTGTTATTCAGGCAATGGCAGAATGGGCTTTTATTGATAAAGAAAATGGATTTTTTTGAAGGGACAAAGCAACAAAGTGACAAAGTGACAAAGGTTTTACTGCACTTTTAACTTTGTTGCTTTGTCACTTTGTCCCTTTGAACCTTTGCATCTCTGTCCCTATTTAAGTTTATTAGATAAATGAACTGCTGTCAATGCAAATCCGTTTTTAAGATATACTTTTTGCGCAGTATTGTTTGTAAAACCAGTATCTAGAACTACGTAATCTTTATCAAGAGAAACTGCAATTCCTTCAACATGTTTCAACAATTGTGTTGCAAAACCTTTTCCGCGGTGTGTTTCTAAAGTGCACAAATCATCTATATAAATTATATTTCCACTGTGCAGTGAAGTCATAATTCGGTAGCCGGCAAAGGCAACAACTTTGTTTTGATCCACTATTCCGGCGATGCTGTATTTTTCGTTTTGCATCATTTCGGCAATGGTTGATTGCCATTTTGTTTTATCCAAATGCGGCCTTAAAACAAAAGCAACATCCCAGCATTGTTCAATTTCTAATTCTGTTTCAATTTTTTTGATTTCATAAATCGTTTCCATAATTCTGTTTTTATCCAAAATTACAGCTGTAATCAAAATCCAAAATAATCCAATTTTAAAATCAATACTGGTCCAGAAGTTTTAAAGAACTTTCTTCAGAATCACAAAAGCTTTTTCCATTTCGTTTTCATTTAAAGAAGCAAATCCCATTCTGATTGCATTTGTATCGAAAAAATCATTTTTATAAAACTTTCCATTACTTATTGAAAGTCCTTTTACAGAAGCATCATTCGACATTTTCTCCAAATTAATATTCTGATGAAAATTTGCCCAGACTGCCAGTCCGCCTTCCGGAATTTTAAATTCAATTTCATTTTTAAAATCAGATTGAAGAATGTCGCAAAAATGATTTCGGCGTTGTTTGTAGATTTTCAATGATTTTCTGAAATGTCTTTCCATTTCTCCGTTTCTAAATAGTACTGCAAAAGCTTCTTCCAAAAGCGTATCGCCCTGCCTGTCAATCATTTTTCGTAAAACTGCTGCAGCTTCAATAAACATAGGAGATGCAATCATAAAACCAATTCGCAATGCCGGGGCAAAAGTCTTCGAAATAGATCCGATATAAATCACATTCTGATTGTGGTCAATACTTGCTAAAGGCAAATACGGTTTGTTTTCGTAATGAAAATCAAAATCATAATCGTCTTCGATAATCGCAAAACGATATTCTTTAGCAAGATTTAATAATTTCAAACGACGTTCCATACTCATTGTAACGCCTGTTGGGCAATGATGATGCGGAATAATATAAACTGCTTTTATTTTTTTGTTTTTCAGAATTTCTTCCAAATAATCGGTGTCCATTCCGTTTTCGTCAATCGGAATTCGTTCTAAATTGGCGCCGGAATATTTGAAAGTTTCATCAGCAGTTGTAAAACTCGAAACGCCTACAGCAATAGTATCATTCGGATTCAAGATCAATTGCGAAGCCAGATAAATTCCCATCTGACTGCCTTTTGTAATAATTATATTTTCGGGAGAAACCGATAAGCCACGCGTATTTGAAAGATAACGGCAAATGGATAGACGTAGATTTTCTGAACCCATTGTGCTGCCATATTTCAGAAAATTTTTGCCATAAAATTTTTTGGACAAACTTCTATATTCGCGCATCAGCTGGTCAATCGGCGCTAAGCGAACATCGGGAAAACCGTCATCAATAATTATTTGGTCTTTTTGAGTGCTTTTCCCTGAGATAATAATTTCTTTCTGAAATTTATTTTCCCAAATAAAACCTTCCTGGCGCTGACTTTTATCGTTTTCGGGCAATTTTACTTTTGAAATTATAGGTAATTTAGAAAGTACAAAAACGCCTTTTCTGTCAATTGATTCGGCCCAGCCTTGGCTTATTAATTCTTCGTAAGCTAATTTTACGGTATTTCTATTAATACCAATGAGTTCCGATAATACGCGAGAACTCGGCAATATATCGGACGGTTTCAGAGTTCCGTTCGTAATCAGCGTTATAAAAGTATTGCAAACCTGAATATACAATGTTACAGAAGATTCGCGGTCAATTTGAATTAATGATTTATATGGCAACATCTGGGCTGTAGTTTTTATAAAAATTGGCACACAAATTTACCCAACATATTTTTACTTTTACATAAAAAATTATCCAAATGAAAAATATATCCTTATCAAATGCCGGTTTTATTTTAAGAATCTTTTTAGGAATTACCATGCTTTCTGCTGTTGCAGACCGTTTTGGTTTTTGGGGTGCGCCGGGAGCGCCGGGTGTAGCTTGGGGAAATTGGGAAAACTTTATCGCTTATACGCAAACGCTAAATTCTTTTGCAAGTAAATCTTTTGCAGAAATTTTGGGTGCAATAGCTACTTTCCTTGAAATTACCTTCAGTCTCCTTTTAATCATCGGATTTAAAACCAGATATGCAGCTTTAGGAACAGCTGGATTAATGCTGCTTTTTGCAGTTTCCATGTCGATTGCAATTTCTATAAAAGCACCTTTGGATTATTCTGTTTTTACGAGTTTTGCCGCGGCATTAACGCTTTCTTCTATTGAAAAAACTTCTTTTTCTGTCGAAAAATAGATTTTTCTTAGGTTCAAAGAGGCAAAGCGACAAAGGTGCAAAGTTTTTTTCTCTCTTTGAAACTCATGATATTCAAAACCTAAAAGTCAATCGTTACTGCCAAACCGGACTGAAGTCCAGCTCTACAATATAAATCGAGCTAAAGCTCTTTCTCGTTCCAAAGGAACAATTATATGTTGTAGAGCTGGACTTCAGTCCGGTTTATTATAAAGCAAATCCGATAGATTTTAAATACCTGTCGGGTTTGCTATGAAAAAAACCTTTGTCACTTTGAACCTTTGTGCCTATGTCCCTTAAAATTTATTCATATGAATATAATTTTATCTTTTGAATTTCATAATCATCAACGGCAATTCTTAAATGTCGGCCTTGATGTGTTTGATCTCCGTTGAAATGGCGAATGGTTTTCCAAATTCCGTTTTCAAAAATTCCCTGATCTGTTTTTAGAATTCCTGCATTTAACTCTTTATTTTTTAAAGGCTTAAAAGTCACTACAATTCCTGAGCCGGAAATATAGAATTCATCTGGAGTAATTTCAATTATAATCGCACTTGTCATTGGCCAAACTGCTTCTTTGGCACCATCTGACCAATTTAGAGTATAATCGTGTTTAAATATAAATTCATAATTTCCCAACTGAATAATTTGTTGCTGATTTTCTTTGTCCAATAAAACACCTTCAATTTTTCCTTGTCCTTTATTTGCTTCAATAACCGGCGTCAATTGTTTTACCAATTCATAAATTTTGCCCAAAGGTTCTTTCTTGGCATCGGCAACAGATTCAATCGAAAAAGGCGAAAAACCAATTGCTTCATAATGCCCGATTGCGTACAAACCTTTGAACGGCGCAGTTACATCAAAACGATGTTCTGGAATAAACAATGGATCGCCTTGGCGTGTAAACAAGTCATTCCAGTGCTTAAAATTAGGATTGTAAAAATCTGGCGATAAAAAATCAATTGATTTTCCTGCAGCTTTCCAAACATCCATTACATGTGGTAACGGCCCAGCACTTGGATATTCACCCGGTTTTTTTTCAGGTGCATTCAAAGCGGCGTTTACAAACATCGGAATTGAATAGGCTTCTTTTCCTGCTTTTGCCACTTTATTTGTAAATTCTGAAAAATACCAAGCCATAAAAATTTCATCGGTGGAAAGACTTTTTCCGAAAATTTCTTCCCAGTTTCCTTTCATTTTAAAACCATTTTTTTTCCAGATTTCTAAAAACTCAGGAACTAATTTTTCCTTGTTTGACTGCATGTATCTTAATAAATCAGCTGGAACTTCTTTCTGAAAAGCAGTATTTGCAAGTGGAGAATAATCTCGAGCCGTTGGCAACATTCCAATTTCATTTTCAACCTGAATCATGATTACGGTCTGCTCCTTTTGATCAAAATCTTTGATGTGTTTCATCAATTTCTGAAAAGCATTCGCATCGGCCGTTAGATTATTTTCGCTGAAAGGCGTCAGGATTTCATGGCTTCTGTTTTTATCATCTTTAATTCTTGGATATTTTTTCTGATTAAGTTTCACCCATTCTGGTGCGTGACTTGACATGCTGTTTTTCCAGGAACCAAACCAAAGAAATACTAATTTCAGATTTTCTTTTCTGGCTCTAATAATCAAATCATCGACCAACGAAAAATCGAATTTACCTTCCTCCTTTTCAATCAATTCCCAATAAATTGGCGTCAATACCGTATTTAAATTCATATCGGTTAGTTTGGGCCAAATTGGCTCCATACTTTCCATTGTTGTTGCAGAAGAATTTCCCAATTCTCCTCCACGAATTATAAATGGATTTCCGTTGACGATCAACTGTGTTTTATTTCCTTTCTTTTGAAGATTTGGAATCTTTTCCTGAGAAAATCCAAACTGTACAAACAATACCAAAAGCAGAAAAAATCTCTTTTTTAGAAAATATAGCATTCTTATTATTTTAAAAATTTAAGAAAACAAATAATCCATGCACAAACCCGAAATGGAATTTGTGTCATGGATTATTTTAGAATGAAACTATTACTTTTTTACTAATTCACCAGAGAATCCAGTACTTACATCTTTTCCTGCAAGTCCGTCGGCAGTTCCTTTGTAAGCATGTTTACGAACATAATTTGCATCCCAAAGGTTTGGAGATTCGTTAGGAAGCCAGTATTCGTGCTCCTTAACGCTGTCTGAAACGCCCCAAATTGTAATGCCGTATTGTTGTGCTGCCGGAATGTATTTTTTATACATATCGATAACATATTGATACATTGCCGCTTGAGACGCCTGTTGTTCAACAGTTGGCGTTGCAGTTCCTAATCTAATATCAAGCTCAGAAATTTTAATCAATTTTCCTGAAGCTGCTAATTTTTGGAACATCTGAACAATTTTGTCTTTATCGGTTGTCAACGAAATGTGCATCTGAGTTCCGATTCCGTCAACCGTAGCGCCTTTGCTTTCAATATATTTTACATATTCAATCAAACCATCACATTTGTCTAATCTTGATTCAAGGTTATAGTCATTTATGAAAAGTTTATCTGTAGCATTTCCGTTTGTACGCGCTAATTTAAAAGCAGTTACAGCGTAATCTTTTCCTAAATATTTAATCCAAGAAAAATAATCTGTTGCTGTATCGCCTTCATTTCCGCTTCTCAACGTTCCATCTTCTTTCATTGGCTCATTCACAACATCCCAAGCAAAAACGCTTGTTTTATAATGCGCCATCATTTTAGTAATCCAGTCTGCCATTGCGTTACCAATGATAGTTGTTTTTTCAGCATCTGTTTTATCGATATTAACTGGTGGAGTTGCGCCTCCGCTTGAACTTCCGTCAGAAACGACCACATTATCTATATAATACGTTCCTGCAGTTCCTCCTAAGTCAAAATTCAATCCCGTTTCTGTTCCATTTCCTTTAAACTTCCATTCAATTAGTTTCCATGTTGGCGAAGTGGCCTGATCTCCTTGATAATGTGCTGTTGTACCAGTTGTTGAACAACGTACAGAACCTGTTGCTTCAGAACGAATCATAAAAGAAATTGTATAGTCTTTGTCTAAAGTTAACGTAGAAGTAAAATCAGCGTGAATCTGTGTTTTCCATTGATTTGCTGCATCACTGGTAGCGTTTACAACTTTCATTGCCCCGTTTCCTTCGTATGCATTTGCGGCTCCAGCAAGACTTAAAGCATCAGTTGCTCCATTGTATTTTGACCATCCGTTGATATCTGTATTAAATTTACCATTGGAAACCAAGTTTGTAACTCCTACAGGCGCATCTAAATCTACAACTGCTAAAGTATTAACATCAATCAAATAGGTCACATTTGGCAAATAACCCAAATCTATATTAAACTGGAAAGTGGTACTTCCTGCTTTAAAATCGCCTGGAGCCAGTTTAATTTTAACCTGTTGCCAAGATGATGTAGTGGCAAAAGCTTCTGTCCAAGACCCTCCGGTAGCATACCAATCTTTATAAGGATATTGGTTTGTCAAAGATGCATTAAAAGAAAGTCGGCCTTTTCCGGCAACATCCGATTTAATGTAAAATGAGATTTCGTAATTATGAGCAGTATTAATAGGAACATTTGGCGATGTCAGCTGTAAACTATATGCTGCCGAAGATGTCGCACTTGACTGCAATTGAACTGCCTGTGAAGTACTTGTAAGTCCTGAATTTGCAACCACCGAAATTCCTTTTCCAGGATTATTTCTTGCCCAGTTTGTAAAAGCACCGCTTTTTAAACCTGCAATATCCAGAATATTAGTTCCGCTTGAACCCGGAATTACCGTTGGCGCAATAATGCTGTTCAAATAACTTGCATTTTGATTCGAATGCCAAACTAAAGTATGACCAAAAACTTTTAAACCTGCTTCTTTAGTTTTAGCTATAAAAGCATCCATTGTCGCAAAGTTTATTTCTCCTTTTGAGTTTACCATTGCGCCATGTTTCATTTCATATCCTGGCGTAACTTCGTCAAAATTTTCATTTACAATTTTGCGATAAGCGGCATCGTTCAGGTATAAATCTGCTCCAATTCCGTTTCCAAGAACGAAATTGGTGTAGTTTTTTAACGGCTCGTAACGGCTAATTTTCTCAACTAATTCTAATGGAAGCTCTGCGCCAGTTACAGCACCATGCTCCGGATCTTTTTCCCAGTCCATTAAATTATCATCGCAAGATGATAAAAGTATTAATGACAAGGCAGCTATTGGAAGTATATTTTTATATTTCATTTTGATGCTTTTTTAGTTAAAATCGTTATAAACTGGCGTGTTTAAAGAAACTATTCTCCAGTTGTCTGTGTACACTTTTACAGAAGTTGCTTTTGCTGCAAATTCTACTTCACTTGCAGTTCCTGTGACATCTTTAAGCTTCACATTAGAGTTTTCGAAAAAGATTCCGAAATTCTGATAAGTCGCTGCTTCGCGGAAAGCCAAAACAGTTTCGAAAGTATAAGCTTCTTTAGACCAAGCGTAGAATTTATTTAACGGAATTGTTACGGTTTTCCAGCCAGTTGTTTTAAACTCAGCTGATTTTCCATCAACGATCCACGGAACATAATTATAAACAGCGCCTGTCCATTCTCCTCCATTAAAATTATTAATCATACAGATTTTTAAGAAGCCAGACTCTTTCCAAACATCCGGAACAAAAACATCAAATTGAAATGCTACTTTATCAAGCGGTGTATTTGCTGGAATATATGGCGTTAATTGTGTTCTCCAGTTATCTACTCCGTTTCCTGCAGTCCAGGTTTCTGAAAGACGATTTTTTCCAGCATCAAAAGAAGCAATACGAGCAGGACGATGCGGAACATATTTTCCTTGCGAAACATTCACTGTTCCAATGGCAGCCGATTCTAAATCTTCTGGCTGAATCATACTTGTACCTGTTCCCCAATATCCGTGTTGTCCTTGTCCGTCGAAATTAAGAAGCAACCCTTTTTTGAAATTGAAATATGCCGGAGAATAAACGCCTCCGTTTGAACCCTCAACAAATAATGAACCTCCAAGATCTGAAACTCCACTTGGCATTTTAACTGTAAAAAATTCACCGTCAGGATCTGAAACAATTCCTGTTGTAACCGTAACATTTCCAGGGAAAACTACTTTTTTAACTTCTGTCAAACCTGAGCCAGAAACCGTAATAATTTCACCCGGATTTGGCATTGTATTCGAAATATCATCAATAACAGGTTTTCCTGAACGAATATCAAAATTGAATGTCGTTTCAGTATTATCATTTACAAAACGAATTGTATTTCTTACCGCCGGATCAGCTTCAATTGTTGGCGTATCCGCAGAAACACTAACAATCATTGAATTATCAGAAACAAAAACGACATTAAAATAGGTTGAATATCCGTTTATAAATACTCTTCTTAATCCTGTAAATCCTGAACCTTCGATGCGCAATGTCTGGCCTAATCGGGCAAAATTCACTTCTCTGTCCTGAACAGTTGAATTTACATCCTCCAGAAATACTTTGCTAATTACTATTTGGTTACTTGCTCCATCGCTATTGTCACAGGCAGTAAACAGCATACTAAAAACCATCATTCCAAGAAATGCGATGGGTGCCCAATACTTTTTATTTAAAATATATTTCATATTAATCTTTCTTTAGATTTATTGTTTTCAGCTTATTAGAATAAGTCTTTGATTTTTTCTTCCTTAAACTCATAAGGAACTGGATTTTCTCTCAACAACGGATTCTGAACCAATTCTGATTCCGGATAAGGTAAAAGGAAAATAGTCGCATCAATTACACCAATAGAGCGTGTGCTATTACTTCTCGTAGCATCAACTGAAACTGTATTTGTTGCCGAATCATATAAAATTGGTACAATAGTTCCTCTGTTTTGAGACGTTACATAGTTTATTACTTCCTGCTGTTTGTAATACGATCTGCGAACCAAATCATACCAATATTGACCTTCCATACATAATTCTACTCTTCTTTCGTGGATAATATCTGCATAAGTCAAACTTGCTTTTGGATCAAGTCCTGCACGTTGGCGAAGCATGTTTACACCACTAATTGCAAGAGGATCTGCAGTTGAAGCATTGTTCCCTAAAGCAGCTTCAGCATAATTCAAATAAACTTCTCCTAAACGCAACATATAAGTATTTAAACCTGAATTCATACGAGTTGTTTTAGGATTGTCTTTTGTAGAACCCACAACACCTTTTTTCACGGTCAGGAAATCTTTTGAATGATCAACTGTATAACCACCGTTTGCTTTGTTTATCTCTGGATAAAAATCATCATCAGCCATCCATGTTGCTTTACGGCGGGCATCTTTAGATTCATATTCATACAAAATATTATTAGAAGCTCTTGTCCAATATCCCCAAGCCGCGTCATCTCCTGTAACATCAGAACCTAATGCAAAATAAGCCTGATGCATATTATTCACTCCATAATCTCCATTTGGAACCCATTGAAGCGCAAACATTGATTCGGTATTATTGTTATTGTCAATTTTAAACAAATCTGCATAATTGGCCATTAATTTGTACGGACCAGAATTGATTACTTTTTCAGCTGCTTTTTTAGCCAAATCAAGATATTCTTGTTTTCTTGTACCGCTATTTGGGTTATCACTTACTCCTGAAAAAGACAAATAAACTCTGGAAAGCATTCCGTAAGCGCTATATTTTGTCAAACGTCCCGCCTGACCCGCTTGTTCTGGAAGATATTTTGCTGCAAATTCTAAATCGCGAATTGCAAATTCATAAACATCTTTCATCGGATTTTTATTTACAATCGGATTTTTCACCAATTCTCTAGGATCTGTAGTAATAATAGCATCACCCCAAAGCGAAGCCAAATACCAATAAGCAGTTCCTCTCATAAAACGAGCTTCGGCAATATATTTGTTTTTAATAGTCGTATTTACGTTACTATCAGAAATACCAATAATGACATTATTAGACTGTTGCACAACATTATATAATGATCCCCAAGCCGAAACTAAAGGCCCAGTCAATCCTGTTTCAGATAAGTCTGTAAATGGATAAACATAATCTGAATATGGTGCATACAAATTATCCGAACGTCCATCGCCTAAACCATAATAAAATTTGTCGTTAAAGTCGAACCAAACTTTATTGTAAAGCGGTCCAGTCGCAGCCTGAAAATCAGCTTCTGACTGATAAAAATTTTCTTTTGTAATTTGATCTTCGGGTTCAACATCTAAAAGATCACTGCAACTAGTCCAAACAAATGGTAATGCGATCAAAAGAACCGAGTATAATATTTTTTTTGTTTTCATCGTTAGCAATATTTTAGAAATTAACATTTAATCCAAGTGTAGTAATCATTGGCGAAGGATAACGCCCGTTATCGATACCTGTTAAAAGAGCATCTTGATTTAACGAACCAACTTCTGGATCATACCCTTTGTATTTCGTGAATGTCAAAATATTTTGAGCATTTGAATACACTCTGATATTTGAAATTCCGTATTTAGAATATAATTTCTGAGGCAGATTATATCCAATCGAAATATTTTTAATTCTCACATAAGAACCATCTTCTATAAAACGGTTGCTGAAACGGTAATTTGATGACGAAGCCGCTGATGATGCCGCAATTCTAGGCATATAAGAATCTCCTCCAACAATGTGAACGTTACGATAATCGTTTGGCCCTGTTGGATCAATTAATTCCAATTGTGCATATCCTAAAGCAGAAGTCAATAAGTTTGTGTTTTCACGAGGGTTTTCTAACCAACGTCTTTGGTAGTTTGCAACATCATTTCCGTAAGAACCCGTTACCAAAACGCTTACATCAAAACCTAAGAAAGAAAATGAGTTGTTAACGCCAAAAGTAAAATCAGGATTTGCATTACCAATATAATCGCGGTCTTTTTCGTTGATTACACCGTCTTTATTGATGTCTTCAAAAATATAATCCCCAATCCAAACTCCGCTTTCACCAATTTTCATTCCTTCAGGCAAAGCAGTTGGCTGTACCATACCGTTTTTGTCTTTATAATAAAAGTCAGTTGCATTTTCAAAACGGCCGATTACTTTGTATCCGTAGAATTGACCAATTGGTTCCCCAACGGCTGTACGTGTAACAATCGTCACATCTGAACCTTGCTGAATGCTTTTATTCAAAATTCCTGTTTCAGTATTTAAAGCAAGAACTTTACTTCTGTTCATTGAAAACGTAACATTTGATCTCCAAGTGAAATCTTTTCTGTCCATGTTTAAAGTATTCAATGTAAAATCAACACCTTTATTTTCAAGCGAACCAACGTTTACCCAAGGAGAAGATGTTGCTCCTTGTCCTGTTGTACCAACGTAAGCCGGAAGAGGCAATTGTAAAAGCAAATCATTAGTCTTTTTATAGTAAACATCTGTAGTCAGTTCGATTCTGTTGTTTAAGAAACCTAAATCAAGACCCACGTTTGTCTGAGAAGAAGTTTCCCATTTTAGATCCTTATTTGCTGTATTGGCAGCAAGAAGTCCTGTACCCCAATTTGTTGCAGAAGCATTATATGTCGAAGTATAAGCGAAGTTTGGTACATTTTGGTTACCTACTTCTCCCCAACCAACGCGTAATTTCATATTGTTAACCACTTTGCTGTCTTTTAAAAATTCCTCATTTGAAATTTTCCAGGCTACTGCAGCAGATGGAAACCAGCCCCAACGATTTTCTTCAGCAAATTTTGAAGAACCGTCACGACGAATAGTCGTTGTCAATATGTATTTGTCACTGAAAGAATATATTAATCTCGCAAAATAAGATTTTAAAGCACTTGTATTACTTGCATTTGAGTTTTTAGCCGTTGTTGCATCACCAGCATTTAAGTCTGTTGCTCCATTAGTCAAATATCCTGAACGATAACCGTAAAGATTTTCCCAATGTGACTCTTGCATCTCTTGAGAAACCATTGCATTAATATTGTGCGAACCGAACGTTTTATTATAATTCAACGAATTTGTCCAAAGCCAAAAATCACTATTTGATTTTGTTCTGGTTCCTTCACGAACATCATTTACAAGAGCGCCAAAAGTATAAGATGGACTGAAAGTATAATTATTTGCAAAACTATAATCTAAAGAGTATTGCGTTTTTAATTTCAAGTCTTTTGTAAAACTGATTTCAGCATAAGTGCTCGCTCTCATATTATAATTGATATTATGATTGTCTTTGATAGAAGCCAGACCAATTGGGTTGTTTTGAACAAATTCAGTTGTATCTGGACCGTCAAAAGTTCCGTCTGCGTTACGTACAGCAACGTTTGGAGTTTGTTTAAGTGCCGTCAAAATCAAAGCATCATCATTAACAGTTGTCGTTTGATTGGTTTTGCTCATTGCAAAATTTACACCCACTTTAAAATAGCTTTTTAATTGAGAATCAATAACTCCTCTTAAATTGAAACGGTCAAAACCAGATCCGATAGCAATACCTTCCTGATCTAGATATCCAATTCCCATTGCATAAGTTGTTGCATCATTACCTCCAGAAGCTGATAAGTTATAACTCTGCATTAGGGCAGTTGTGAAAAGTTCTTTTTGCCAATCGGTTCCTTCTCCTAATAAATCAGGTCTGATGAAAGTATTGTCACGTTGTACAATTCCTAAATCTGAACGCGTGTTTTTAAGCGTACCATATTCTTTTAAATTTAGCAAATCCAAGTGTTTCGGAATTTCCTGCCAGCCTACATAACTGTCAAAATTAAGCGCTAAATCTCCTTTTTTTCCACGTTTTGTTGTAACGATAATTACTCCATTTGCCGCTCTTGATCCATAAATCGCAGTTGCTGAAGCATCTTTTAAGACATCCATCGAAACAATATCTGAAGGATTTATAAAAGATAATGGATTTGAAGTCGTTGAACTCGCCGTACCATCGATGATAACACCATCAATTACATATATAGGTTCATTTGATCCATTTAAAGAACTAATTCCACGAATACGAACCGAAGAACTTGCTCCCGGCGCACCGCTGTTTGCCTGAATTTGTACACCCGCTACACGTCCCTGCAAAAGCTGATCGACAGTAGTTGTTACCGATTCTGCAACTGCTTTACTTGATATAGAAGATATGGCGCCAGTCAAATCGCCTCTTTTCATGGTACCATAACCTACTACCACTACTTCTTTCAAGTCATTTAAATCTTCTTCAAGCGTAACATTTATTTTGGTTTGATTAGCAACAGCTACTTCTTTGCTTTTATATCCGATGAAGCTGAAAACTAAAACTCCATTAGCCGGCAATGTGTGAATGGTATAAGCTCCATCAAAATTAGAAACAGTATTAATATTAGTTCCTTTTACAATGATGTTAACTCCAGGTATTGGACCATTTGCATCTGAAACTACTCCAGATACTGTGGTTTGGGCATTTACTGCAGCAGAAAATACAAACATCAGGAACAGCATCCCCAGATTTTTAAAGTATTTCCATTTGCTTTTAGCAATTAAAAAGTTAGTCATAAATGGTTAATTTAATTAGTTAATAGTTATGGTTAGTTAGTTATTTTTTGCAGACTCATTATTTAGTATACATTTTGATTAAATGAAGCCAAAACAAATCTTTATTTGAACAAATATATATAAAATGCAATAACACACAACCGGTTGTGCGATTTTTTTATTAGAATAATTAAAAAAAATACTGTTTTAAAAACATATAATATAATTATTTTGCTAAAATTTTAAAAATAATACAAAACAGGTTCAATTAATCACGAAAACGTTGTAGATAAATTAGAGATTGGATCGATTAGTTAAAAAAAAAGCAAAAATTAAAAATCAGTTTTCTTTTAAATTCTACTTACAATTATAAGACAAAGGAAATTGTAAGTAATCTGACAGTTGTACTTAAGCATTGTGGGAAAATTGCCAACGAGCCTATTTTATTCAGAAAAATAGACTTAAAAGACAATCGGTTGCTCATAAAGGCAAAAAAATCCCGCTATTGTAATAGCGGGATTTTATAGTATAGAAATTTAAGCCGTAAATTACTTTATGTCTTTTCGATGTGACGATTCTCTAACCAAAACTTCGGTATTTAAGAATGTAATTTCCTGAACTTCACTCTCTTTAAGTGATTTTAAGTTTTTTATGATGATTTCTGCAGCTGCTTTTCCCATTTTTTCTGCAGGATGGGTAATTGTCGATAAATTAGGATCGATAATTTCAGAAATCGGGTCGTTATTAAAGCCAATAACCGCTAAATCTTCAGGAACTTTTATTCCTCTTTTTTTCGCAGTCTGAACGGCGCTCACCGCTATAATATCTCCCGATGCAAAAATTCCGTCTGGAATTGGTTTCAAATCAAATAATTTGTTGCTTGCTTTTACTCCATCTTCATAAGTAACCGATTTCAAATCAACAATCAATTCCTCAATTATGGGCAAATTATGATCCCTTAAGGCTTCCATATAGCCTCTTCTTCTCTCATTATACAGATTTCCAAATTCTGCGCCAGCAGTCAAATGGGCAATTCTAAGACAACCTTGCTCAATAAGATGCTTGGTAGCTTTATAACCAGCCGAATAATTATCAATTACAACTCTAAAAGTATTGTAATCTTTTGGAACCCTGTCGACAAATACCAGAGGAATATTATTATTTGAGAATTGTTCAAAATGAGACGTATCACGCGTTTCCATAGCAAGCGAGCAAATAACACCGCTCACACGATTACTGTACAATGATTTAGCCATATTTACTTCATCTGCATACGAGTCATGCGACTGCATAATAATTACAGAATAGTCGGATTTTTGTGCCGTAATTTCAATACCACTAATTAAGGATGATAAAAACGGCTGAGTAACCGTTGGAATCAAAACTCCAATGGTTTTTGTTTTATTACCGCGCAAACCTGCTGCCAGAGTATTAGGAACAAATCCCATTTCCTTGGCTGCTTTTTTGACTTTTTTTATGGTTTTATCACTTATTGAATGATGGTCTTTTAAAGCTCTTGATATTGTGGAAGTTGCTAAATTCAACTTCTCTGCAATATCGTAGATCGTTACATGTTTATTCTCTTCCATGAAATAAATAATATGAGATGTAAATATAAGTTATTTTACAACATTATATGATTTCTAAATTTGACTTGAATTAATTGCCTAATTATCTAATTTTCAAATTATCTTATTCGTCATACATTTCCATCCAAAGTCGTGTTTCCTCAAGATCCAGCTCTTTTTCAATTTTTCTAAAAATCTCTTCGTTTACAGCACCATTTTTATGCATTACTTCTAGTTTAGCTCGCTCAACATTCAACAGATCAATCTGAAGTTTTGTAAAATCATTAAAAATCTCCCCTCCCATTACATTTCCTTTTCCGAAGAAATTTGCCGGAAGTTCTGTTTTCTGCAAACGATTAAATTTTACTTCATATTTGCTTTTAATATTATGGAGCAAATCGTCATTAAGCAATGAAAAGTTATCTTCAATGTGTGCAATAGTCTCAGAAACAATCACATTTCTAATTTGATATTCCTCTGCTAAAATAGAATAAGGTTGTAATTTTAATTTTCGGATAAGCCACGGAAGTGTAAGCCCCTGAATAACTAATGTTGAAAGGATTACACAGAAAACTAAATAAATTATTAGATTACGAAATGGAAATGCTTCTTTTTCGCTTATCATTAATGGCAAAGCCAATGCAGCAGCCATAGAAACCACGCCACGCATTCCAGACCAGCCAAAAATAATCATATTGCGATAATCAAATTCTTCGTTTTCACGGATTCGTTTGCTAAGAAATCTCGGAAGCAATGTTGCCGGAACAATCCATAAAAAACGCACCAAAATAACAACAGCACTTATACTCGCTCCCCATAAAAACAAAGCAGTTCCCGAATAATTACTGATTCCTGCAATAATATGACGCAACTGAAGTCCGATTAAAATAAAAATCAGTCCGTTTAAAATATTTGT
The DNA here is from genome assembly GCF_000745775.1 of Flavobacterium sp. ASV13. GTDB lineage: Bacteria > Bacteroidota > Bacteroidia > Flavobacteriales > Flavobacteriaceae > Flavobacterium. The sequence goes on from NZ_JQJY01000001.1 coordinate 650,607, forward strand.
CAAAATATTCCAGATCGTTCCAGCCATCATACGGCTTTCATGAGTAAAAATTTTACCAGATCTTGCCGATAGAAAAAGACCTGTTGTCACAACCGCAAGCACTCCCGAACATTCAAAATGTTCTGCTATTAAATAAGATGCAAAAGGAGTTAAAAGTGTCAGCGTTGCCTCGATTATATCATCACAAACAAATTTTGTATGAATAATGCTCATCACATATCCAACAAGCAATCCTATTGCAATTCCTAAAGTCGACATGATAAAGAAGTTCAAACCTGCTTCCCAAAGCACAAAATTCCCTGCTACAATAGCTGTAAGCGCATATTTATAAGCTACAAGTCCGCTCGCATCATTAAGCAGACTTTCACCTTCAAGAATGGCAATTAATCTCGGATGCAATCCAAGTCCTTTTGTAATTGAAGTTGCTGAAACTGCATCTGGAGGGGAGACAATTGCACCAAGCAAAAATGCTAACGGCCAGGAAATATCATCTATAAGCATATGTGCTGCTACAGCAACGGAAATTGTGGTAAATAAAACCAGTCCGACTGCAGCGAGTGTAATTGGGCGAATTGTTTTTTTAAACTCAAACCAGCTTGTGTACCAGGCTGCATGATATAAAAGCGGTGGCAAAAATATAATAAATACTACTTCCGGATTTAAGGCTATAACTGGCAAATCCGGAACTGTGCTGATTGCCACACCGCAAAGAACCAATACAATAGGAATTGGAAAATTATACTTTTTGCTTATTAAGCTTAAAAAAGCGACTCCAAACAGTAACATGATAATTACGGTTATATTCTCCATGTAAAAATTGTTTTTTGGTTTTTGAATTTTGATTCCATTCGGAAATGGCCACTAAATTAATATTTAATGAGAATTATATCCATTTTTGTTTTATAAAATAAATTTTAAGACTGAATTAAACTTTTATCTCTCTTATATGTCTTATAGAAGAAAAAAAATCTTAAAATATGCTTAAGACCAAAGTTTCTGAGCCAAATAAATTGATTTACTGATATTAATTTTTACATTTGCGTTATTTTTATTTATTCTAAATAGAATCATTTTCTGTAAATGATTTAAGCCAAAAGAATAAAAAAGTTTAACTAATTGAAAAACAACAAATACCAAAATATGAAAAGGAATATCTTTCTTTCTTTAGCATTAACTACCGCTTTATTTGTTAATGCTCAGCAAAAAAACACATTATTAGAAGCTTCATTTTGGAAAACAACTCCAAATACAGAAACAGTTAAAGCTGAAATTGCAAAAGGAAACAATCCTGCAGAAGCCAATGCAAATGCTTTTGATGTTACAACATTAGCCATTAACAATGATGCACCTTTCGCAACTATAACATTCTTATTAGATCAGCCGGGAAATCCTATAAACAAATCTACACACGATAATCGTATTTATTTGCACTGGGCTGCTTACAGAGGCAATACCGAATTAGTAAACTATTTAATATCAAAAGGATCTGATGTTAATTTTGAAGACAGTCACGGAACTACACCACTTGTTTTTGCTGCAGGCAACGGACAATCGGATCCGGCACTTTACGAAGCCTTTTTCAAAGCTGGAATTGATCCGAAGAAAAAATATAAAGACGGAGAAAACTTATTGCTTTTAGGAATTCCATCTGACAAAGATTTAAAACTTGCCGATTTTTTAACTACAAAAGGATTATCATTAAAAGATACTGACAAAAATGGCAGCACTGCATTTGATTATGCAGCCAGAACAGGTAATATTGTTCTTTTGAAAAAATTACTAGACAGAAAAGTAAAAGCTACTGACAATGCTCTTTTATTTGCTACACAGGGAAGCCGTAGAGAAACAACTTCACTTGAAACTTATAAATTTTTAGTTGAAGATTTGAAACTAAAACCAACTGTAACTTCAAAATCTGGTGATAACGTACTTCATTTATTGGCAACAAAACCAAATCAAAAAGAAATTATTGCTTATTTTCTTTCAAAAGGCGTTGATGCAAATAAAGTAAACAATGATGGAAATACGCCATTTATGATTGCTGCAGGCGCGAGAGAAAATGGCGCTTTAGAATTGTTATTACCAACGGCAAAAAACATCAATCTGCAAAATCCAAAAGGAGAATCGGCTTTGACAATGGCAGTAAAATCAGGAACTCCTGAGGCTGTTGCGCTTCTTTTAGGAAAAGGTGCTGATGTTAAAGTTCTTGATAAAGACGGAAATAATTTAGGTTTTTACTTAGTTCAAGCTTACAGACCAGACCCTAAACAAGATACTTTTGATGCTAAAGCAAAACTTTTACAAGAAAAAGGATTGAATCTTGCTACTCCGCAAAAAGACGGAAGCACTTTATATCATTTTGCAACCGCAAAAAACGATCTTTCTTTAGTAAAAAAATTAGCTTCTTTAAATATTGATGTAAATGCAAAAAATAAAGACGGAATCACTGCACTTCATAAAGCTGCAATGGTTGCAAAAGATGACACTATCTTGAAATACTTGCTTTCTATCGGTGCTAAAAAAGAACTTACAACAGAATTTGACGAAAGTGCTTATGCTTTAGCAAAAGAAAATGAGTCTTTGACAAAACAAAACATATCAATCGAATTTTTAAAATAAAATTAAAAAGTTATGAATTATGAGTTTTGAGTTCAATTCGTAACTCACAATTCTTAACTCAAAACTCATAACTCATAATTCATAATTCATAATTAAAACACATGAAATCAATTCTAAAAATCGCACTTACAAGTGTTCTTATCTGCCTAATCTCTTTTCAGTCTAATGCACAAGCAAGTAAATATAAATGCATGCTTCAAATGGCAAATTATATGGGAGAAGGTGCCTATATCGTGGTTTCTTTAATCAATCCAAAAGGCGATTACGAGAAAACACTTTATGTAATGGGAGATGATAAAAAATGGTACAAATCATTAAAAGAATGGAACAAATTTCATACTGCAAAAGGCGATGATGTTAGTGCTATCTCAGGTGCGTCAGTTACTGGAGGAGACAGAAGTGTTACCACTTTCGAAATCGATGATTCTAAAATCAATAAAGGATACAAATTACGATTTGAATCGGCTGTTGAAGATCAAAAATATTATGTAACTGATTTAGAAATTCCATTGACGACAGCTGGTCTTGCTGATAAAACTGACGGGAAAGGTTACATCAGATATGTAAGATTAAACAAAATTTAATACCTTACATTCCAGATTTATATTTGATTACCCTTTAGCTTACATTCAATGACTCTTTCTTTTTGGCGTTACACACACTTAGCCTTGGCTTTGTTTTCTTCTTTGTTTTTACTGCTGGCATCCGTTACAGGAATTATTTTAGCCGTAGATGCTGTACAGGAAAAAACTTTGCCGTACAAAACAGAAAATTTTGATACCTTAACTTTAGGTCAAACGCTTCCTGTTTTAAAAAAGAAATATGCTGAGATTACCGAATTAAGTGTCGATTACAATCAATTTGTAACGCTTCAGGCAATTGATGAAGATGGAAATGACATCAATGCTTACATTGACGCTAAAACAGGAAAAACACTAGGAACTCCTGCAAAAAAAAGTGAATTTATTCAATGGATTACAAGTCTTCACCGCTCTTTGTTTCTTCATGAAACGGGGCGTTTTTTTGTTGGCGCAATTTCGTTTTTATTATTCCTGATTGCAATTTCAGGATTTATGCTTGTTTTGAGCCGCCAAAGAGGAATTCGTAATTTCTTTTCGAAAGTAATCAAAGAATATTTTGCGCAATATTATCATGTTGTTTTTGGAAGATTAGCTTTAATTCCGATTTTAATTATTGCCCTAACCGGAACTTATCTCTCGCTTGAAAGATTTAATTTTTTCATGGGAGATGAAAAAGCAAAACCTGTAAAAACCGAACTTTCAGCAGAAGCCAAAAAAACTTCAATTTTTGAAAAAACGCTTTTAGCAGATGTAAAAAAAATCGAATTTCCTTTTACAGATGATCCAGAAGAATATTATATCATTGAATTAAAAGACCGCGAAATTGAAGTGAATCAGGTTACTGGAGCTGTAATTACAGAGAAACTTTCACCAATGACAATTCAACTTGCAGCCTTGAGTCTTGATATTCATACAGGAAGAATAAATGCTATTTGGGCTGTTATTCTAGTAATTTCCTGTTTAAATATTCTATTTTTTATTTATTCCGGTTTTGCAATAACTTTAAAAAGAAGATCAAGCCGAATTAAAAACAAATTCAAAGCTCTAGAAAGTTCTGTTATTCTTTTAGTTGGTTCTGAAAACGGAAGCACTTTACGCTTTGCGAATGCTATTCTGAAACAATTAATCGATCACGGACATAAAGTGCATATAGCTGAATTGAATAATTTTACTGTTTTCCCAAAAGCAGAACATATTATAGTTTTCTCATCTACTCATGGTTTGGGAGATGCCCCATCTAATGGAGGGAAATTTGTTTCATTACTAAAGAAATACAATCAACAACAAAAAATCAATTTTTCTGTAGTTGGTTTTGGATCAAAATCGTATCCTGATTTTTGTGGATTTGCTATTGAAATCGATCAGCTTTTAGAACAACAAAATTGGGCAGAGCGCTTTTTAGAATTGCAAACTGTAAACGATAAATCAGCAACCGAATTTGTGGAATGGATTAAGTTATGGAGTGCCAAAACTGGAATTTCATTATCGACAACGCCATCCGTTTATAATCATGTTCCAAAAGGATTACAGAAATTAATGGTTTTAGATAAAACTTTAGTTTCAGAATCCGAACAGACTTTTTTAGTGACTTTGCGCGCCAATATGAGAGCCAAATTTACTTCTGGCGATTTACTGGCTATTTATCCCGCAAACGACAGTAGAGAGCGCCTCTACTCGATTGGAAATCATTCTGGAAACATACAATTGGTTGTCAAACTTCATCCGCACGGATTGGGATCTGGTTTCTTAAATAATTTAGAGCCAGGAAAAGTTATAAAAGCAAGAATTATAAATAATCACGCTTTTCATTTTCCGAAAAAAGCTTCGAAAGTAGCTTTAATTTCAAACGGAACCGGAATCGCGCCTTTTCTTGGAATGATTGAACAAAACAAGAAAAAAATCGAAACACATTTGTACGCTGGATTCCGAATGGAAACTGAAATGGTTTCTAATTATAAAAAATTTGCTTCTGAAATGATTCAGAAAAAACAGTTGCAAAATTTTCATTTGGCTTTATCGCGTGAAGCAGAACATTTTTACGTCATGGATTTAATTAAAAAAGATGCCGATTTCTTTGTTGATTTATTAAGAGAAAATGGCATTATCATGATTTGCGGTTCTCTCGCTATGCAAAAAGACGTTGAAACTATTTTAGATGAATTATGTCTTGCAAATGGGCTGAAAAATGTATCCGAATATAAAAATAATAGGCAATTACTAACCGATTGCTATTAAAAAATTTATATCATGAAGCCGAAATTATTATATCGAATGCTATTGCTTCTTGCAATTTTATGCTTCTTTTCTGGCAATGCTCAGGTTTTGCGAAAAAGAACCACTCTTTTGATGGGCGGGCGTTTCGACATTACAATTGTAGCAAATGATTCATTAGCAGCAGAGCAAAATATTGATTTGGTGATTGCCGAAATCTCACGAATTGAAAATTTAATATCCGATTGGAAACCAACTTCGCAAGTTTCCGAGGTCAATCAAAACGCTGGGATAAAACCGATAAAAGTTGACAGAGAAGTTTTTGAACTTGTTCAAAGAGCCATTAAATTATCTGAAATAACGAACGGCGGTTTTGATGTAAGTTTCGCGGCAATGGACAGAATCTGGAAATTTGACGGTTCCATGACCGAAATGCCTTCGACGGAAGCCATAGAAAAATCGGTTGAGAAAGTCGGTTACAAAAACATTATTCTGGATAGCGTTCAATCAACAATATTTCTAAAATTAAAAGGAATGAAAATTGGTTTTGGCGCTTTAGGCGAAGGTTATGCAACCGATAAATGCCGTGATATGATGCTTGCAAAAGGAATTAAAGCCGGAATTATAAACGGTTCCGGAGATATGAGTACTTGGGGAAAACAACCAAACGGAACGCCATGGAAAATTGGCATCACAAATCCTTTTGATCCTGAAAAACTTCTTGCAGTTGTGCCACTTGAACAGCAAGCTGTTACTACTTCTGGCAGTTACGAAAAATTTGTCGTTTTTAATGGCAAACGTTATTCGCATATTATTAATCCTGCAACAGGTTATCCTGCAACCGGTTTATGCAGTGTAACGGTTTTTGGTCCAAATGCCGAAACTGCAAATGGCTTAAGTACTTCTCTAATGGTTTTAGGACAAAAAGAAGGTTTAATTTTGCTTCAAAAATTTCCTGATTACAGCTGCGTTATAATCACCGATAATGGAAAAGTTATCCAATCAAAAAACTTTCGCATTAAAAAAATCAAAGCTAAATTTTAGTTAAGTTTTTCCTTTATTTCCTTACTAATAATAAGAAGTAGCTTAAAAAAATTTAAATTTGAAAACCCCTAAATTCATTCTTAAATTATGATTCAAAAAAGAAGTTACCTCTATTTATTTGCCTTATTAACTCTCTTATTTTTCGCGCCACACACCTACTCGCAAACTGAAACGAAAAAGAAGGAAAGCCGTTCTAAATTATTCGAAGAAACTACTACAGACAGTGATTACTTAATGGCAATTGAAAAAGCCGGCGAAGTAATGGAATCTGCCTATAATGACGCCGATTTTGACAGCGCTTCTCACCATCTTTTTGGCGAAATCAAAAGAACACAAAGTAAACTTGACCTTATTTTAGCAAGTTTAAAAGGCGCAAATCCTAATGTGCGTAATCAACAAATGTATCATACGGTTCTAAAAGAGCTTCAATTGCAATTGGACGAGCAGAATACGGCTATTAATTTACGCAACCAAAATCTTGAAAAAATCAAAAGGCGATTTATAGATCTTCGCAAAGACAAAACTTTAACCGGACTTTTAAAAGATACTATTCGACGTAAACAGTTCAAAAAAGAATTTGCGAATCTTAAAAAAAGATATCTTGCTACTGATAGTTTAATGACCAAAAATCAAGGGATTTTAAACGCGAAGAAAAGATTGACGGTGCAAAGAAAAATTGCAGTTTCAAACGCTTTAATTACGGTAGAAAATAATCTGGAAAAATCTGGAATTAGTATGCTGCATAAAGAATATCCTTTCTTGTGGAATATTAACGATTCAATTCCTAAAAAAACGGTCAGGCAAAATATTGGCGCTAAAATAGCCATTGAAGAAAATGTTGCCGCTTACTATCTCAGCTATCGTACCGGTGGTTTAATTACTTTAATTTTCTTTATAGGGCTTTTGTGTTGGTACATTTCCCGAAATTTAAAATATCTAAAAACCAACGGATACGAAGAAAAACTTTCTCATTTTAATTTTAAATATTTAAACAGAGGCGTTCTGCTTCCGGCCATCGTAATTGGTCTTAATATTGCCGTTGTCAGCAATTTGTATGCTCCGGCGATGTTTTTAGAATTAATGCAGTTATTTCTACTCGGAATTCTGACTTTGTTGTTTAAAAATAAATGGTCGGTAAAATCGATGAAAAACTGGATCCTTCTTTTAGGATTGTTTTTTGCCCTTTGTTTCCTCGACTTATTTATAGAAGTGGGATTATTACAGCGTTGTGCTTTTATCATCATTAATATTTTGGGAATTCGTTATGGTTTAATTCAAATTAAAACGATAAAAGATCAATTGTATATTAAAGGTTTCTTTAAGTGGGCTAGCATAATTTTTATTGGCTTAAATGGCTTGTCGATACTTTATAATTTGTTTGGAAGAGTTTCACTTTCAAATATGTTGAGCCTGACTGCTTTTATTTCGCTTACGCAGATTGTTGCTTTGAGTGTATTACTGAAAATAATTTTGGAAATCGTTATTTTACAGATTTATACAACAAGAATCAAACGTGGTTTCGAAAAGATTTTTGATCACGAAAGCTTATCTGATACACTAAAAAAACCCTTCATTATTGTAATCAGTTACATGTGGCTGGTGGTAATTGCATCCAATTTAAATGTTTGGGAATCGCTACGCACTTCTTTGGGTTCGTTGTTGAGTCATCCGAATACTATTGGAAGCATTACTTTTACTTTAGGAAATATTGTTTTGTTTTTCATTATCATTTGGATTGCCCATCTTTTACAAAAATATGTCGCTTACTTTTTTGGTGAAATTGATGACGAGAACGAAGAAAATGTCAACAAAAGACAACATTCTAAACTATTAATTACCAGACTTATTGTTTTGATTGCTGGTTATCTTTTGGCTGTTGCGGCTTCAGGAATGCCATTGGATAAATTGAGTATTCTTTTAGGCGCACTTGGTGTTGGTGTTGGACTTGGACTTCAAAATGTGGTAAATAATTTTGTATCCGGAGTGATTTTAATTTTTGATAAACCAATTCAGATTGGAGATGTTATCGAAATTAGTTCAGAATCCGGCCGAGTGAAATCAATGGGATTACGAACTACCAAAATCAATGCGCCAAATGGTGCTGAAATCATTATTCCGAATGGAAATTTATTGTCTCAAAACATTACAAACTGGACGTATACAGATAACTTTAAACTTGTCGAAGTTGCAATCGAAATCAATGGCGACACAACTCCAGAAGCTATAAACGAAATTGTAATGCAGGCGCTTGAAAGTTTACCTCTAATTAATCTGGAAAAAGCACCTCAACTATATTACACTGCAATTTCAGACGGAAAATATAAACTGCTGATTAAATTCTGGTGCAGTATTTACCGTACCGAAGAAACAATAAGCAGTGCACGTCAGGTTTTATTCAGCAATTTTAAAGCAAAAGGATTAACTTTCTCAACTTAAAATTTTAAAATAGAATACATTAAAATCAAAAAACGTCCCGAAACTCGGGACGTTTTTCTTTGTCATGTTTAAATTTGATTAATGGTGATCGTGGTTTTTATTTGAATGTTTGTCGTTTCCTTTATGTTTCCCGTTATTATGTTTCTCAGGTTTTTCACCTCTGTTTTTCTGAGGTTTTCCATGATATCCTTTTGGATATTCTGATCTGTGTTTACTATGATACGTGTAAGGAGCATCTCCTCTGTAATCATTCAAAACTACTTTATAACCTGAATAAAGATCATAATTTCTGTATCTATCCGGAAGTCTTTTTGCGCGTACCCACCTTCCGTTATTATCTGAAATAAATACGCTTTGATTTATATCATAATAAACATCAATATCTGGCAAATAATAGTATCTGCTGTTATCATAACCAACTGGTCCCCAATTTGGAGGTGTTCCAATATTTACATTAACTGAAACCTGTGCCTGAGCAAAAACACTTGTAAAAAGCATTAAGGCGAATACTAACTTTTTCATCTTTTTAAATATTAAATATTAATTACAGTAAATAGTAATCTAAAGTAATGCCAAAAATCGATTTAATTGCATTCATTATACAAAACCACCAAACCAATCGACGAAAAATGCTTCTCAACCGACGTACATTACAAAAAAAACATCCCAAAATTTGAGATGTTTTTTCTAATATTTTATTTCCAGCCGCCGCCTAATGCTCGGTATAAATCAACAACAGCCTGCAGTTTTTGCAGATTATCATTTACACCGCTCAATTGCGCCGCCAAAAGATTTTGTTCCGATGTTAAAACATCTGTATAATTGGTAGCCGAACTATATTCCAACAACTGTTTTGTATAATCGACTGCTTTGATTAAAGCTTCAATTTGTTTGGTTCTTGAATCTTCTTTTTCGGCCGCCATTTGATACGTGTACAAAGCATTTGAAACTTCCTGCCCCGCTTTTAAAAGACTTTGCTGAAAATTATTGTAGGCCTGTACTTGTTGAGATTGTGTTGTAGTCAATCTCATTTTATTAACGCCTTGATTAAATATCGGCTGTGTCAATCCGCCTATTAAAGAGTAAAATACTGAATTTGCAAAGAAATCTTTTAATTCTAAATTCGAAAAACCACCGCTTGCCGTAAGTGTCAAACTCGGATAAAAATAGGTTTTGGCCATATTCGTCATTTCAAAAGCAGTTCTGAAATTGAATTCTGCCTGACGAACATCTGGACGATTCTCTAATAATTGCGAAGGTAATCCTAAAGCCAGTTTTTCAGGAACAATCTGTGATCCTAATTCTCCTCTATCAATTGGTCCTGGCGCTTGTCCCAGTAAAATATTTATTGCATTTTCAGTCTCGCGGATACTTTGTTTTAAATCTGGAATCAAAACCTCAGCCGCATGCTGATTGGCTTCACTTTGTACCACAGCCGCGCCTGTAACAATTGCTCCTTCTTTTAAATCTTTGATTGTTTGAACGTTTTTGATTCGGCTTTCTAAGGTTTCCTGAGTTATCGCCAACTGTTTGTCATACGCTAACAATCGGAAATAATTATTGGCAATATCCGCAATCAATTGTGTTTGAACTGCCTGTTTCGCTGCATCTGAAGCTAGATATGTTGCCAACGCTGCTCTTTTTTTACTGCTTAATTTACCCCAGATATCAGCTTCCCAAGAAGTGCTTAAACCTAATTTATACGTTGTTGTTAGCGTATTGATATTAATTCCTGCCGGAAAATTAAGTCCTGCCTCAGATTGTTTTGTATGCGTTGCATTTGCGTCCAATTGCAAAGTTGGATAATACGCTAATTTACTCTGACGCAACGAAGCATTTGCCTGAACAATATTTTCAATTGCATTTTTAAGATTCAAGTTTTGATCAAGTCCTTTTTGAATCAAAGCATTTAGTTTTTCATCTTTAAAAACAGTCTGCCAAGGCATACTCGCAATTGTAGTCGAATCAGCAGATGTTTGATCTCTATATAACTTATCTGTTGATAACGTTGTGGGGCGTTCGTACTTTTTGGTAACAGAGCACGCACTCAAAAGTGCGGCTGTCATTACCAGTAAAATATATTTATTTGAACTATTTGTCATTTCTTTTGAATTAAATTTTATGCTTTATGAGCTTCTAATAAATGATCTTCGTCATCATCGTCATCATCATAACTTTCCTTTGCCGGACCGCTTACTTTTTCCTGTAATGTCTGGAAAATGATAAACAAAACCGGAATCACAAAAACTCCTAAAATGGTTCCAATCAACATTCCGCCAACCGCTCCTGTACCAATTGATTTGTTTCCTACCGCTCCTGCCCCAGATGCAAACATCAATGGAACAAGTCCGAGAATAAAGGCGAATGACGTCATCAAAATTGGTCGCAAACGTGCAACGGCTCCTTCAATTGCAGCTTGAACAATTGGTAAACCTTTTCGCCTTCTGTCCAAAGCAAATTCGACAATCAAAATACCATTCTTGGCAAGTAATCCAATCAACATGATTAAGGAAATCTGCAGATAAATATTACTGTTCAATTTGAAAATAATCGAGAATAAATAAGCTCCAGCCAATCCAAACGGAATTGATAATAAAACGGCAAATGGTAAAATATAACTTTCATATTGTGCACTCAACAAGAAGTAAACAAATACAAGACACAGAATAAAAATGAAAATCGTTTCACTTCCCGAAGCTAATTCTTCACGCGTTAAACCTGAAAATTCATATCCGTAACCTGCTGGAAGATTTTCTGCCGCAACTTCCTGAATGGCTTTAATAGCATCTCCTGAACTGTAACCCGGTTTTGGCGCTCCTGTAATCGAAATGGACGTAAACAAGTTGAATCTTGAAATCGATTCGGGGCCAAAAACTCTCGTCATATTTACAAACTCTGTAATTGGCGCCATTGTTCCGGCATTATTACGAACGAAGATTTTATTCAAACCTTCCGTATTTGTACGAAATTCTGGAGAAGCCTGAATCATAACACGATATTGTTTTCCGAATTTATTGAAATTCGAAGCATACAATCCGCCATAATAACCTTGCATCGTCGACAAAATCGTGTTTACAGAAACTCCTGCATCTTTGGCTTTAGCCAAATTAATATCCATCATATATTGAGGAAAACCTGGATTAAAAGGCGTTGTAGCATATTGAATTTCTGGACGTTCTGATAATTTTGCCAAAAACTCATTGTTCACTTTATAAAATTCAGCCGTTGTATGTCCGCCTTTATCTTGCAACTGAAATTCAAATCCACCACTTTGTCCAAAACCTTGAATTGTTGGAGGCGAAATGAAGAATATATTCGCTTCACGGATCCCACTCGTTTTCGCAAAAAGCTGCCCGATTACATCATCAACACTTAAGTCACGTTCATCCCATGGTTTCAATTTCACAATAACCATACTGTAAGCACTTCCCGCTCCAGCTGTAAAGTTTTGCCCAACAATTCGAAGTGTATTTTTAACTCCCGGAATCGTCTTTGCAATACTGTCTACTCTTTTAGCGATAATATCAGAACGCTCCATAGAAGCTGATGGTGGCAAACTAATATTAGCAAAAACAGTTCCCTGATCTTCCGAAGGAACGAAAGCCGATGGCGTGGTTTTCATCATATAAAATAAAGACAAACCGGCAATAATAATTGCAGCTAATGCAATCCATTTTTTTACAGAAAGGAAACTTACTGAACGTTTGTATCTTTCGGTTACATTATCAAATGCAACGTTAAATGAAGTGTAAAAACGCTGTAAATAACTTTTATGTTTATGATCATCTGCATGCGGTTTCAACAAAAGCGCACACAAAGCTGGACTCAACGTCAAGGCATTTACGGCCGAAAGAATAATCGCCACAGCCAGCGTAATACCAAATTGTTTGTAGAAAACCCCTGTTGATCCATTAATGAAAGTTACCGGAATAAATACCGCAGCCATTACCAATGTAATCGAAATAATTGCTCCGGAAATTTCGTCCATCGCATGAATGGTTGCTTTTTTAGCCGATTTATATCCGTGATCGAGTTTGGCGTGAACCGCCTCGACGACCACAATCGCATCATCGACGACAATACCAATAGCGAGAACCATCGCAAAAAGCGTCAATAAGTTGATCGTAAATCCGAATAAATTCAGGAAGAAAAACGTTCCCACAATCGCAACCGGAACCGCAATCGCCGGAATTAAAGTCGATCTGAAATCCTGAAGGAAAATAAATACTACGATGAAAACCAATATAAAAGCTTCAATCAAAGTATGAATTACTTTCTCGATAGAAGCATCCAAATTTTCGTTGACGTCAACCATAATGGTATATTTCATTCCTTTTGGAAAACTCTTCGCCGCTTCTTCAATTAACTTTTTAGAATTGATAATTACATCACGTGCATTTGAACCCGGAGTCTGGCTGATCGCCATTGCTGCCGATTCTACACCGTTTGTTTTAATTGTTGAGGAATAACTTAAAGATCCTAACTCGACTTTAGCTACATCTTTAAGTCGCAACATTTGCCCATTTCCAACAGATTTGATAATTATATTTTCAAATTCCTGAGCGCTGGTTAAACGTCCTTTGTATTTAATTACGTATTGAAATGCCTGATTTCCGTTTTCTCCAAATTTACCCGGAGCGGCTTCGATATTCTGCTCTGCCAAAGCTGCTGAAATATCACTCGGAATCAATTTGTATTGCTGCATTACGTCTGGTTTCAGCCAGATTCTCATCGAATAATCTTTTGCACCAAAAACCGTTACATCTCCAACTCCAACTACACGCTGAATTTGCGGCACAAGATTGATCTTTGCATAATTTTGAAGGAATGTCTGATCATAAGCTTTATCATCACTGTATAAAGAGAAAATCAGCAAGTTACTGCTCTGACTTTTAGTTACTGTAACCCCAGCCTGAGTTACCTCAACTGGAAGCAAACTTGTCGCTCTCGAAACCCTATTTTGCACGTTTACCGCCGCTAAATCTGGGTTTGTACCTACTTTGAAGAAAATTTTAATAGAAGCATTTCCATCATTTGTGGCCGTAGAAGTCATGTACGTCATGTTTTCTACACCATTAATCTGCTCTTCCAATGGAATTACGATACTTTTCAGTACCACATCGGCATTGGCACCTGTATAACTCGCCGAAACATTTACTGTTGGCGGTGCAATATCTGGATATTGAGATATAGGCAACTCAATTAATCCTAAAACACCCAAAATAACAATAATAACAGATATTACTGTTGAGAGTACAGGTCGTTGTATGAATTTTTTAAACATTTGTTTTTATTTTAAATCGGCGTAAACTTTATCTGAAGATTGATTTTGGCTTTTAATTTCTGTTCCGTCTTTAAGTGTTGCCACTCCTTCCAGAACAATTTGATCTCCTGCCTGCAAACCGCTTGTTACCACATAATAATTTCCTGCGCTGTTATCTAAAATGGTAATATTGGTACTTTTTGTTTTACCGTCTTTTCCAACAGTTACTGCAAATATTTTATCTTGAAGTTCATAAGTTGCACTCTGCGGAATGATTAACGCCTCTTTTACTTCATTCGGAATACGAACAGTGGTACTGCTTCCGCTTCTAATAATACTTTTGGGATTTGCAAAACGCGCTCTGAAAGTAACCGAACCGGTTTCAGTATTAATTAAACCATTTACCGTTTCAACTCGGCCTTTTTCTGAATAAGGTGTTCCGTCAGAAAGTACTAATGAAACGGCAGGCATATTTTGGATTTTTTGTGCCAATGTCGTACCTGGCGTTTTGCTTTCTGTAAAATCTAATAGCTTTTTTTCATTAATAGCAAAATAAGCATATACATTTCCGATGCTAGAAACCGTAGTCAAAGGATCTGCGGTATTTGAACTTACCAAACTTCCTAAACGAAACGGAATTGACCCAACAACTCCATTCACCGGACTTGTTACAGTAGTATAACCTAAATTGGTTTTAGCATTAACTAAAGCTGCATTCGCCTGAGCCAACGTTGCCATAGCCGATTCATAAGTATATTGTGCTGATTCTAAATCGTATTTACTGATAATTCCTTTTTCAACTAAAGGTCTCACTTTATTCACCGCCAGTTTTGCTGCACTTACTTCTGCCTGAGCGCTTTTAATGCTGGCACTTGCCGTGCGAACTTGTTGCTCATATTCTGGCGCGCTAATTTTAAACAATGGCTGTCCCACTTTTACAACAGCGCCTTCATCGACAAAAATCTTATCAATATAACCTTCAACTCTAGGACGAATTTCAATATTTTGCTGTCCTTGAATACTCGCAGGATAATCGCTGTATAATGTTGCAGATTCTGGCTGCAATGTCAGCGTTTTATACTCTTTTACCTGTGGCGCAGCGCCGGCCTGAGCCGATTTGTCATCTTTCTTACCGCAAGAGGCGATAATAACTGAGGCTGCGAAAATGCTTAAAAACGATTGCTTATTCATTGTGTAAATGTGTAATTATCTATTTATTAATAAGCAAAAGAACTAAAATTGAATGCGCAAAATTTTTCAAATAGACGAAGAGCAAAAGACAATCGATAGAAATAGCCTGACACCCGACGGATTTTTTTCAGAATTAAACAAGCGTTTAATTTTTAGGCTCGTCGGCTGGAAAATGGTTTTTAATGGCTGTAAATGTATTTTGGGCGATTGGTTCTCAATCATATTCAAATAAAATGTAATATTGTCTTTAAAAAATCATAACTTATAATGGCTTCAAACATCTACAGACCTTATTTATTTATCGGACTGCACATTCTCGGGTGGCTTTTGTTGGGCTTTATCATGCTGTTTTACATTCCTTTAACATGGAATGTAATTCTTCCTGGCGTATTTTGGCTTTGGCAGATCATTGTATTGTTTTTACTAATAGTCATTTTTTATACTAATGCCAAAGTCATAGTTCCAAAAACCATTATTAAAGACAATACGTCACCGTTTTTACTGTGGACTTTTCTTGCCATCTGTGCTTTGCAATTCATAGCTTATTTTTATAACACACAAACCGATGTTCATACAAAAGTTAGTTTAGTTTTAGGCTTCAAAAAATACAGAAATCCATATTTCGACAATTACGTTTTCATGCTTACTTTATTGGTTCTAGGAATAAGTACGAGCTGGGCGATGCTACAACATTGGCAAAAAGCGGCACAGCACAAACAAAAATTGGAGCAGGATAAAACCATGGCCGAATTAGCAATGCTGAAGGCTCAAATTAATCCGCACTTTTTTTTCAATTCGCTAAATAGTATTTATTCGCTTACTTATACAGATATTGAAGATTCAAGAAATGCACTTCATACTTTAAGCCGAATGATGCGCTACCTACTTTATAGCACTGAAGAAACAACTTCTTTATTGAAAGAAGCCGAATTTATGAAAGATTTCATAGCACTTATGAAACTTCGGGCAAACAGCAAATTGACGATTATTACTGATATTCCGGAAAAATTACACGATTATCCGATTGTTCCAATGTTAATGCTTCCTCTGGTTGAAAATGCTTTTAAACACGGAATTCACGCTACAGATAAAAGTGAGATTTACATTAAGCTGAGACAAAACGGAAGCAATCTTGATTTTGAAGTAGAAAATACCTATTTCGAAAAATCAGGAACAGCGGTCGAAGGCGGAATTGGTTTAACCAATACAAAAAGAAGACTCCATTTGATATATCCGAATAAACATAGTTTGAAGGCCGGCGTTGCTGAAAATGGAAAATACAATGTAAAACTGCATCTAAATTTAGAATAATGATGATATTAAAATGTATAGCAGTTGATGATGAGCCACTGGCATTAAAACTTGTGGAAACCTTTATCCAACAAACGCCTTTTCTAGAATTGGCAGCAAGTTGCGATAATGCTGTCGAAGCAATGGGATTAATTAGAGAAAAACAGCCTGATATTGTCTTTTTAGATATCAATATGCCTAATTTAACCGGTATGGAACTTGCCCGACTTTTGCAGGATACTCCGGGATTAATGCCGAAAATAGTTTTTACGACAGCTTATAATCATTATGCTATTGAAGGTTATAAAGTAAATGCAGTTGATTATCTTTTAAAACCTTTTAGTTATGAAGAATTTCTGCGTGCCGCCAATAAAATTTTACAAATAACTGAAGAATCTTCAAATAACTTTCAGCCCATTACAGCCGACGATGAATTTATTTTTCTGAAAGTAGAATATAATTGGGTCCGAATTTCTTTAAAAGATATTTTATACATCGAAAGTTTGAAAGATTACGTAAAAGTGCATTTGGACGATTCGCAAAAAACGGTTCTTTCGTTGATTTCTTTAAAAGCTTTAGAAGAAAAACTGCCGTCTGCAAAATTTATGCGAATTCATCGTTCGTTTATTGTATCGCTTGACAAAATAAGCGCCATCAGCAAACATTCTGTTTTTATCGGGAAAACCGAAATTTCAGTGGGAGAACAATACAAAGAGCCATTCAAAACCATCGTTGACAAATGGTTAAAATAAAATAGATTTTTAAATTATCATGGAAAAAAGATCAAACAAATACTATTTAACATTAAGCTTAAAAGAGTACGCAAATGGTGAAACTAAACCTGCAAAAGAACTCGGAATCGAATTTTCTAATCACGATGAGATTTTTGGCATCATTCAAAAAATGAAAGACAAAAATTTATTTGATGATCCGTCTGAAGCGACTCAGTTTGCAATTGGACTAAAATTATTCAGTGAAATCAAACTAAAACACCGCAAAAATCCTTTATTTGATGAATTAAACGAAGTTTTTCCGGTTTTTATGAAGAAACTGAAAAGCTTATAAAACCAAAAAAACGCCTCAATTTCTTGAGGCGTTTTTCATTTAACAAATTAAGATTCTAAATTAAGCTTTCGCTTTTCTTTTTACCGTACAGCCAATTTCTTTAGTTTGAGTAACTGCAGGTTTTTTATTGCTTTGTAAAGCTGCAATGGCATCTTCAGCATATTTTGTTTTTTCAGCTTTTGTTCCTTCTGGATCATTATCGATTGCTCCAACATATTCAATAACATTTCCTTTTGATGTTTTAGATACAATAAAAATATGCGGTGTATGTTTTGCGCCATATTGATCTGTAACTACTTGTCCTGCATCGAATAAATATGGGAAAGGATAGCTTTTATCTTTTGCCAAATCCTGCATTTTATTAAAAGCATCTGCTTTTGAAGCTTCAGGATCATTTGGATTGATTGCAATTACTGGATATCCCTGAGGTCTGAATTTTTTATCTAAATCAATAATGCGCTGCTCATAAGCAACTGCGTACGGACATGTATTGCAGGTAAAAACAACAATAAATCCTTTTGCTTTAGGAAAACTTGCAAATGAAACTTCTTTATTGTCAACATTTTTAAGTTTAAAATCTGGTGCCGGATCGCCTGCTTTCAGTGTTGCTGTCTGCGCCTGCGATAACCAGGCTGTAAATACTAATACTAATAAAGTGATAATCTTTTTCATAATTTATAGTTTTTTATATTCAGTTAATAGTTGTTCGTATGTTAATTCGGTTTCAACAAATTTTCGTTTATCGTCTTTAATGAAAAGCGTTGCCGGAATACTTCCTGACCATGAAGGATCAATTCGGTCAATATATTCCTGCGGACTACTTTCATTTAATAAAAATACTTGATTTTGAAGATTTTTTCGCTTAACAAATGGAATTACAGCCGAATTTAATTTGGATTTAAAATCAACACTTACCAATAAAACCGCCAGTTTTTCTGATTTAAATTCGGATTGCAGTTTTTCAAAATGAGGCAATTCTTTAACGCAGGGCGCGCACCAGGTTGCCCAGAAATTGACAACATAAGTACTGTCTTTTCCGTTTTTGATTCGTTCATGAAGTTGGTCAACCGTAATAAGTTTTACGTTTTGACCATAAGAAACTGTCGATAAAACGACCAATAAAAAGAGGCTTAAAAAAGGCTTTGCTTTCATAAAAAACAGTTCTTTAGATTTAATTTGTCTCTTACAAATATAAACTAATGAAAACTTACTTTTTGTTAATGAAAATTTAATGATTTTTTTTTTAGGTTCAAAGATGCAAAGATTCAAAGGTACAAAGGTTAGTTTTGCTTAAACAAAATTTATTCCGATGGAATTCTGTGAATTTGAAAATCAAAATTTTATTTTTCAAAAAAAGACTCCAATTGTCTAAAAACCGGAATTAGAGATTTCCCTTTTTCTGATAAATTATATTCAATATGAAGCGGTTTTAATTTGATAACTTCTTTATCCAAAAGTCCAAATTCTTCGAGTTCACGCAATGCCGCCGCAATTGATTGTTTGTTAGAGCCTTTCATATCTCTTAAAAGTCCGTTGAAGCGTATTGGTCCGTCAACCGCCAATAAAAACATCTGAGGTTTCCATTTTCCCGATAATAATTTTAGAAGCCCTTCTGCCGGACAACCACTATCTTTTTCTTCTTTATTTTCTGTAGTCATATTTTTTTGACTAATTGATTTTTGATTAAACACTCCCGAACTTTGTTATAAAAATATGAAAATTTAAATGCTGAGCGCTAATTTTTCAACCCGTTTTTATGAAAATAGGACTATTACTAATCCTGATCTGCAGTTTAAACTGTAAATCGCAAACGAATTTAAAAATGACAGAAAATAATTCAAATCCGTTATTATGTAATCCTGTAACTGGAACATGTGAAATGCCTTATAACGAAAAATCAAATGAAACAGCCGTTATTCAAACAGAAAATAAACCCGTTAAAATAATTTATTACACTGATCCTATTTGTTCATCTTGCTGGGGAATTGAACCTCAACTAAGAAAACTCAAGCTTGAATATGGCGATTATTTTGAAATTGATTACCGCATGGGCGGTCTGCTTCCGGATTGGAGTTATAATAGCGGGGGAATCAGCAAACCATCAGATGTAGCACATCATTGGGAAGAAGCAAGTTTGCATTATGAAATGCCAATTGATGGAGATGTCTGGCTCGAAGATCCACTTGATTCTTCCTATCCTTCTTGTATTGCAATGAAAGCAGCTCAAATGCAAAACAAAGCAAAAGCAGTTCATTTCATGCGTATACTTCGTGAAAAATTATATTTAGAAAAGAAAAACATTGCGAAATGGAGCAACATTGAAGAAGCTGCAAAATTGGCAAATCTTGACATTGAAAAGCTGAAAGCAGATTATGACGATGCCGAGGAACTTTTTCAGAAAGATTTAGATTACGGAAAAAAATTGGGTGTAAGAGGTTTTCCAACATTTTTCTTTGCCGATAAAAATGACAATCGATTTATGGTTTACGGCTCAAAATCTTATGATGCTTATGAAAATGCATTATTAGCTGTATTTCCGGAAGCAAAAAAGAAACCAATTCCAAATGAAAACCCTTTATCGCTTTTTGAAATTTATCCCACATTAACGCCAAAAGAATATGCTGTCATTTTAAATAAATCTTATTTTGATGCCAGAATGATTCTTGGAAAATTACATGAAAAAGGGGAACTGGACAAAATCTCCACAAAAAATGGATCGATGTATATCAAAAAATAAAACTTCTTTAAAGCCACAAAAATGAATCTTTGTGGCTTTTTTGTTGTCTTAAAAAGTTATTTTTAGTGCTTCTGTAAAAAACGTTTTCGCTTTTTTAAGGATTTTTTAAGCTCCTAAAAATTCCTTCGCCAAATATCAATTCGTAAATTAGCCAAAAACAAAATTTATTCGAATGACAGTACTTACGTTTACGCTGATTATGATTCTTGGTGCTTTTTTAGCAGGTTTTATTGGTTCATTATCAGGATTGGGAGGCGGTATCATTATTATTCCTCTTTTAACTGTCATTTTAGGCGTTGATATTCATTATGCAATTGGAGCCGCTTTGGTTTCTGTAATTGCAACTTCTTCAGGTTCTGCGGCAGCGTATGTAAAAGAAGGAATTACAAACATGCGATTGGGAATTTTTCTTGAAATCGCCACAACAATTGGCGCTGTTGGCGGTGCGTTGCTTTCAGCTATTGCTCCAACTTCTTTCATTGCCGTTCTATTCGGACTTACTTTGATTTTCTCGGCAATCAATTCGCTTCGAAAAAAAGAAGAACATATCGTTTTAGAATCCAGTCCATTGGCTAAAAAACTAAAATTAGACGGAACCTACCCAACGCATGACGGCCAAGTAGTAAGTTATGGTACTAAAAATGTAATTGGCGGATTTGGAATGATGGGACTTGCCGGAATGATGTCAGGCTTACTCGGAATTGGATCTGGCGCTTTTAAAGTAATTGCGATGGATAATATTATGCAAATTCCGTTTAAAGTTTCGACTACCACCAGTAATTTTATGATGGGCGTAACAGCAATGGCTAGTTCTGTAATTTATATTCAAAAAGGATATATTGAACCCGGAATTTGTATGCCCGTTGTTATTGGCGTTTTGTTTGGCGCCATGGCCGGAGCCAAAGTATTAGTAAGAACAAACCCTAAAAAACTAAGAATATTTTTTGCCTGCTTAATTTTTGTTTTAGCAATTAATATGATTTATAACGGACTTAATGGAAAAATCTAAAAATATGCAGCACGAAAAATTTGGAGAAAAAGATTTTCAGGCTATTGTTGGAAATTTATTGCGATACGGCGTCTGGATTTCGCTTTCAGTAGCTTTCATAGGTGGAATTGTTTATTTGATGCATCACGGAAATGATATTGAAGATTATTCTGTCTTCAAAGAAAATGACCGAAATATATTTGAAGTAATTGCCGATGTTTATCGTGGCGTAATTCAGGGAAATGGTGAATTTTTGATTTTCTTCGGAATTATATTATTGTTTCTTACGCCTGTTTTCAGGGTTTTACTTTCATTATTCTCTTTTCTTATTGAAAGGGATTATCTTTATGTTGTTATTACACTGATTGTTATTTTAATTATTATAACCAGTATTTCATTTGGTTTTTCTCATTAGAAAATACATCTAATTTAAACAGTATGGAAATAGGAATTGACAGTTTTGCTTCGGCAATGTACGGAGACAACAACACTTTAAGCAGTGTTGATGCGATGGAACAATTACTTCAAAGAATTGAACTTGCAGATCAGGCTGGTTTGGATGTTTTCGGAATTGGAGAGCATCATAAAAAAGAGTTTTTAGATTCGGCTACAGTTGTGATATTGAGTGCAGCCGCGGCAAGAACAAAAAATATACGTTTATCGAGTGCGGTTTCGGTTTTAAGCGCTGCAGATCCTGTGAGAGTTTATCAAAGTTTTGCAACATTGGATTTAATTTCAAAAGGAAGAGCCGAAATTGTTGCTGGCCGAGGATCTTCTATCGAAGCTTATCCCCTTTTCGGATTTGATTTAAACGATTATGATGCACTTTTCAAGGAAAAATTAGATCTTTTTTTACAAATCAGAGATAATGAATTTGTTACTTGGTCAGGGAAATTTCGTCCCGCTATAAATAATCTTCCAGTTTATCCGAGAGCTTTGCAGGAAAAAATGCCAGTTTGGTTAGGTGTTGGAGGAACTCCGGAATCTTTTATAAGAGCAGGGAGTTTAGGATTACCTTTAATGGTTGCCGTCATTGGTGGACAAACGCATCGTTTTCGTCCATTGATTGATTTATACCGCGAAGCTGGAAAAGCAGCAGGTTACAAACCTGAAAAACTGAAAGTAGGATTACATTCTCCTGGTTATATTGGAAATACAACCGAAAAAGCCATTGAAGAATATTATCCTGGTTATGCAGAACTTTGGACAAAATTAGGCTACGAACGTGGCTGGCCTCCAGTAACAAAAGGAAAATTTGACGGGCTTATTGATGATTTAGGCGTTTTGATTGTTGGTGGTCCTGAACGTGCAGCCGAGAAAATCCTAAGACACAGCGAAGCTTTAGGAGGTGTTGACCGATTTACTTTTCAAATGGATAATGCCGGATTGACACACACACAATTAATGAATGCGATAGAGTTAATTGGATCAAAACTAATTCCGTTAATTCAAAAAGGATAGTTTCTAGCCACAGATTACACAGATTACACAGATTAAAAGTTTTTTTTTAAACTTAGAACCTCAGAATCTTAGCAACTTAGTAGCTTAAAAAAAAAAGCATCTGCCAATTAAGACAGATGCTTTTTTGATTTGTAATTTTTCAACTAGAACAAACCATTAAAATTTATATGTTACACCAACTCTAAAGTTTGTTGGCGCTTCAGTCTGCCAATAATAAGCATCAAGCCACTGGTAATAAGAACCGCTATAAAGGTATTTATTCAAGATATTAAATACGTTAGCCGTTACTTTAACTTTACCAGTTTCATAAGACAAACCTCCATCTAATTTAAAGTAAGAAGGCAATTTTTGAAGACCTTCACTCCAAGTATCTGTTTGGCGTCCGTCAAGGAAAGTTCCTCCAATAGAAGCTCCAAAACCTTTTAGTTTTCCGCCCTGAACTGTATAGTTTAACCATGCATTTGCTGTATGTTTAGCATAACCTGGTACGATATCTCCTTTTTCAATTCCTGTTGCAGCAGAAACTAACGGATCAACTTTATTTACAATAGATTCTGTAAAAGCATAATTTGCGATAAGATTTAAACCATCAAATAGTTTTCCTCTAACGTCAAATTCAACACCCTGAGCTCTTTTTTCTCCAAGGACAATTTTATATTGTTCATTTGGTGTATTTCTAGGATCAGCGGTAAGTTCATTTTTTTTCAAGATATTATAAACAGATGCACTTGTGTTCCAAGAACCGTCAAACCAGTCTTTTTTAATTCCGAATTCAACATTATTTCCTGTAAGCGGCTTAACCTGACCATCTCTAACAACTCCTGATTGAGGCGAAAAAGCCTGGTCATATAATCCGTAAAAGGCTGTGCTTTCGTTTAGAGAATAACTAACTCCTACACGAGGTGTAATATGACTATCTTCTTGTGGATTATCATAACTGCTAGTTTGATTAATCCATGTATATCTTGCAGCAAGAGTCAATCTTAATTTATTTTGGAAGAAACCAAGTTCATCCTGAATATAACCAGCCGCATATTCTGAACCGTAAAGTCCGCCAGCTCTTTGGCTTAATGGTGTATCGTGGTCAAAAGCAGGGAAACCATTAGATGGCGTTCCGTAATTTGGATTATAAACATTAAATGGATTAGCTGCTGTATCTAAATTATGAGATTGTCCCCAATCTGCCATATAATCTTTACTTCCTAAGTCTACTCCACTTAATATTTTGTGGCTAACAGATCCTGTGTTAAATTTCCCGTTTACAAATATTTGTCCTAAATACATGTTACTTTCTGCATCCCAAATACCAACATTTCTAATAATATTTCCTTTTCCAAGAGCATTATCATCAGAACCAACCATGCTTGGCCATGAACTATATCCTTGTTGAATATATTTAAAATAAGAAGTCTGTGCTGTAAGTTTCCAGTTGTCATCAAACTTATGCTCAAACGTAAAATAACCGCTGTGATCCTGAATATTAGTATCTGGAATTCCCGGTTGTGTCATGGTAAATCCAACTGGCAATGTTGCATATCCATCAGATGCAGGTCCAAAAACATAGTACGAACCAACCTCCGTCATGTTTGCATACTGAAAATTGTATTCAGCAGTAATTTTTGTTTTATCGTCAATTTGATATGAAATTACCGGAGCAATTACATAACGGTTATTATGTTCAAATGCACGGTGCGAACCTTTATTTTGAGCAGTTCCGTTGAATCTGTAAAGCAATTTTCCTTTTTTATCCAATTTCCCGTCAAGATCAAGGCTAACTCTGTAAAAATCATAGCTTCCGCCAAGTACAGAAACTTCTCCTTTTGTAATTCCGGTTGGTTTTTTAGTCACCACATTATAAAGTCCGCTTGGGTCACCACTTGAAAGCATGAATCCGGCAGGTCCTTTTACAAATTCAATATGATCTACAAAACTCATATCTTCAGTTAATGGTCCCCAGAAAGAAGAAACCACATTAAATCCGTTTCTAAAAGCCTGGATTTGAGAACCACGCATTGTAATATTGGTGTACAAATCGCCCCAGTGTTCCAAACGTACCGCTCCACTCACGTTACGGATAACTCCGTCGCTCATACTTGTAATTTGCTGATCTTTTAAAGTCTGACCGCTTACAATCTGAACGTTTTGCGGAATTTCTAATACCGGAGTCTGAAGACGCAACGACAATGAAGGTTTATCCTGTTTGTATTTGTTTTTTGTAATAACAACTTCATCAAGATCTTCCTGACTTTCAGAAAGTGCAAAGTTTTTTGTTGTGACTTGTTTTGCTGTTACAACAATGGTCGCCTCTTGACCATGAATTCCAACTGAATGAATGCTGATCGTGTAAGAGCCTGGTTTTACATTTCTAATCTCGTACTGCCCATTTTCATTGGTTATAGCACTATATTTTGTTCCTTTAAGAGCAACAGATACACCTTCCGCCGGAGCATTTCCGCTCAAAGATACTTTTCCTGTTACCCTGCCTGTATTTTGATTTTGCGCCATCATAGTTAATGATGTTACGAAAAGCACAAAAAAACAGATTTTTTTAATGGTTAAGCTATTCATTTTGTCTGGTTTTAAATTTCGTTGGCAAAAGTAGTTTCTAAAACTTGTTTTTCCTAATTATTTTTAATTATTCTAAATAAGGATAATTGAAAGATGTAAAACCAACGCTTATAACACAATGACTATCAATAAAAAAGCCTGCTTTAAAATAAAACAGGCTTCATTGAAATTTCTATGATTCTAAATAAGAGTAAAATGATTTTTTAAATAACGTTTTGAAATTAATTTTTGTTCAAAAAAATAAAACTCTCTGGATTTGCGACTAATTTATCTCCTTTAAATTCAATTGAAATCATCCCGGCTTTTCTAGGTGAAACGGCGCTTTCATTAAAATAGCCGAAATGGTTGGTTATAAATCGCAAACAAGCTTTGGAAAAAATTTTCAGAAACATTTCTCCATGTCACCTTCAGATTAAATTGCGATGAATAAGTAGAATTTGATAATGTGCCAATTTGATAATTAAGTAATTTATTGATGTTTATAATTTTCTAATTGGCACATTATCTAATTATCACATTTTCCACTTATCTTTAATCTTCAAAACAAATCTAGTTTTAAGATGAACAATACCTCAACAATTAGAAAAGTCGCGATCGTTGGCTATAACCGAATTCCTTTTGCACGAGCAAATACTGCATATTCAAATGTTGGAAATCAGGAAATGATGACCGCAACTTTAAACGGACTTATCGATAAATACAATCTAAAAGGACAATTATTAGGCGAAGTCGCTGGCGGAGCAGTTATAAAACATTCTTATGATATGAATTTGATTAGAGAATGTGTTATGAAAACATCTCTGGATCCTGCTACTCCAGCCTGCGATTTACAACAGGCCTGTGATACCGGAATTGAAAGTGCGGTTTATATTGCCAATAAAATTGCACTTGGACAAATTGATTCTGGAATTGCCGGAGGTGTCGATTCAATCAGTGATATTCCGATGGCGTTCAGTGAAAAGCTTCGAAAAATTCTATTGGAAGCGCGACAAGCAAAATCTGTGGGCGGAAAAATTAAATCTTTTCTGAAAATTCGTCCGAAAGATTTATCACCATTAGTTCCTCGAAACGAAGAATCTCAAACTGGACTTTCGATGGGCGGACATACCGAAATTACTGCCAAATATTATAAAATTTCAAGAGAAGATCAGGATCAATTTGCCCTAAATAGCCATTTGAAAATGGCAAAAGCGTATGACGAAGGTTTTTTTGATGATATGATTACGCCTTTTAATGGTCTTGAAAAAGACAACAATTTAAGAAAAGACAGTACAATTGAAAAATTGAGAAGCCTGAAACCCGCATTTGACAAAATAAACGGAACATTGACAGCTGGAAATTCAACTCCATTGACAGACGGAGCTTCTTGCATTCTTTTAGCCAGCGAAGAATGGGCAAAAGAACAAGGTCTTCCAATTTTGGCTTACATCACTTTCGCAGAAATTGCAGCAATCGAATATGTCAAAAATCAGCAAAATCTTTTATTGGCACCATTATTTGCCGCTTCAAGAATGCTGGAAAAAGCAGGATTAAATCTTCAGGATTTTGATTATTATGAAATACATGAAGCTTTTGCTGCGCAAACTTTGGCAACTTTAAAAATTTGGGAAAGCCCAGAATTAAGCACCGAAATTGGTTTAAAGAAAACACTTGGAGCAATCGACAGAGAAAAACTGAATGTAAAAGGAAGCAGTCTCGCAGCTGCACATCCTTTTGCAGCAACCGGAGGCCGAATTATTGGTGTAATGGCTAAATTATTGAACGAAAAAGGATCAGGAAAAGGTTTTGTATCGATTTGCGCTGCTGGCGGACAAGGCGTTACAATGATTATTGAGAAATAATATTTAAGACATTCTTGAGTTTCACTATAAAAATCTGCTAAATCTGCGGGAGTAATTTTTTCACGCAGATTTAGCAGATTGGCAGATTTCTTTTTTGATTTTTTAAAAAGCAAATTCTTCAACAGAAGATATCGCTTTTGGTAAAGCATTTTCAGCAAAATCAGGAATTGCAGTTCCTTCAACACGGAAAGTCGTAACATCAGTCATGCCTAAAAAACCAAATACGGTGCGCAAATACGATTCTGAGAAATCATAACTTTTATATGGTCCTTCAGAAAATATAGCTCCAGAAGCAATAGATAAATATACTTTTTTATCTGTAACCAATCCTTTTGGACCTTCGGCACTATAACTAAAAGTTTTTCCTGCTCTGGCAATTTGGTCAATCCATCCTTTTAAAACCGCTGGAATTCCAAAATTGTACAAAGGCACTCCAATTACAATAACATCTGATTCTAATAACGTTTTTATTGCCGCATCAGAATATTTCAATGCCTCGGTTTGTTCTGGCGAATGTGCATCTTCAGGCGTATAAACGGCATTAATATGCGAACCCGTCAAATAAGGTAAAGGTGTTTTAGTAAGATCCAGTGTCTGAACTTCAGTTTCAGGATTTGATGCAGTTAATTTTTCAATAACCGCATTAGATAATTGATTACTAAACGAAGTATCTCCGTTGGTACTAGTAATTATTCGTAGAATTTTTTGGCTCATAATTTATATTGTTTGTTTTACAATACAAACTTATCTACATTTGCTATACATTTTATAGTACTATCCTCGAGGATAGCGCTATCATTGAGGATAGTAAAGCAATACGTATGAAAACAAAAGCCGAAATAACAAAAGAAATGGGCTGTGAGCCGGAAGGATGTCTGGCAGCATTATTACCAGTAAGAGATGCATTAGAAGTTTTAAGCGGCAGATGGAAATTGCCAATTTTAATTGCATTATCAAACAGACCAAAACGATTCAAAGAGATTTCTAAAGATATAAATGGAATTACAGATAAAATGCTTTCTAAAGAGCTGAAAGATTTAGAAATGAACAAACTAGTTACCAGAACGGTTTATGATACTTTTCCGCCAACCGTTGAATACGCAAGAACAGAACATAGCCATACTTTGTATAATGTCATTGGAGCATTAAATGAATGGGGAACTTTACATCGAAAAGAAATTATTGGCAAATAAGTAATTGTTAGATAAGTAATTAAGAGGAAAAAGATTAAATTTGGTTACCCAAATTTATTAATCCTATTAAATACTTATGAAAAAAAACTTACAGGTCCGAATTAAAAAAAGGCGACAATTACTGCATTTATTTTGTGTTTTCATTTTATTGATGACCTCAAAATCCTACAGTCAGTACATTACACAAAATCTTGCTCCCACAGCAGTTATCAAAGAAGGGCTTTCGCTGGAACAATCTCTTGACGGAAGAATTTTCATCGCAGAAAGAGGCGGTATTGTAAAAGTTTTTCAGAACAATGCTGTTTCTACCGTTTTTACTGTAAATACCGTTACAGACAATGAACAAGGTCTACTTGGTTTGACTTTGCATCCAGATTTCGCCACAAACGGTTATATTTATGTTTTTTATTCAATCAACGACGGAACAGTAATCAGACATCGTATTGAAAGAATTAAAATCGATAATGCCAATCAGGTAGTCAACAGACAGGAAATTTTACTTTTAGAACCTATTGGCGGTGGTTTTCATAACGGAGGTGATTTAAAATTCTTTAACGGTTTTCTTTATGTAACTGTTGGTGACAGCCAGCAGAATACCAATTCTCAGGATTTGGACACATACAAAGGAAAAATCCTCAGACTTACAGAAAATGGACAGCCTGCACCAGGAAATCCATTTTACGGAAGCGGTTCTTTACAAAGACAAAGTATCTGGGTATATGGTTTTAGAAATCCGTGGAGGCTGGTTCCGAACATAAAAGCCAATAAATTATTTGTTTTGGACGTGGGAACTTCTTGGGAAGAAATAAACGAAATCAGCAATCCGGCTATTCGTAATTATGCCTGGGGACATCCACAAGGAGGTGACGGAAAGCAGACAGAAACCAATTTATTTACCAATCCGATATTTACCTACGGAACAGGAACTATTGGTAATGCGCTGACCAATGGTGTATTATATAATCCGGATACGCCACGTTATCCTAATCTTGAAGGCAAATTTATTATCAAGGATTTTGTTCGAAATGCCATACGCTCTTTTGACCCAAATATTGCTGATCCTGTTTCTACTGAATTTTATTCGGCTCCACAACAGCAGGCTCTCGGAATGATGCTGGGCAATGACGGCTATATTTATTATTGCGTATACGGAAACAATGGTGCGCTTATCAAACTTGATTATATTGCAACTGCTGCTCCTACTATTGTAAATCATCCACTTTCTCAATCCATAATGGAAACAAAACCTGTAACATTTACAGTTTCGGCCAGTGGTGTTGGACTTACTTATCAATGGCAGTATAACAATGCGAATATTAACGGTGCAACTGCCACTAGTTATACAATTCCAAATGTGACCGCTGCAAATGCAGGAAATTATCGAGTTATTGTCACAAATACAGCCGGAAATGTAACCAGCAATAATGCAGTTTTGACAGTAACACCTTTTACAAATGCACCAACAGTTTCTATAGTTTCTCCTTTGCCTTCTTTAAAATGGAATGCTGAAGATATTGTCCATTTTGAAGCAACGGCATCAGATATTGAAGACGGCACATTACCTGCAAGCGCTTTTTCATGGAGTATAGATCTTTTTCATGAAGATATTCCGGGAGCCGGACATTCGCACCCAGGCGCAAGTCCACAAGGCGTAAAATCAGGAAATTTTACAGCATCAAATCAAGGCGAAAAGACACCAAATGTATGGTATCGTTTTACGGTAAAAGTAACAGATAGCAATGGTTTAACAGCTACGGCTTTTGTTGATATCAAACCTAATCTGGTTGATGTTACAGCAGCTTCTTCGCCTGTACCACTTAATTTAGAATTTAATCAAAAAACAGTTACAGCGCCTTCAACAAAACAAGTTGTGGCAAACGCGACTTTACAGACTTTAAATGCGCCAACTCCGCAATATGTTGGAAATATTCGTTATGACTTTGATCACTGGAGTCAGGGCGGAACAGCCAATCAAACTTTTAAAGCTCCGGCAACAGGGACAATTACTTATACCGCTTTTTATACAGCAACTACGCTTCAAAATGCACCTTATCAGGGAGTAGTGGCTCAGATTCCTGGAATTATTGAAGCCGAAAATTATGATGTCGGTCCCGGTGCTTTTCTGGATAAAAATAGCGGTGGTGATACTGCATACAGAGCTGGCGACGGCGTTGGAACAGAAGTTTGTAATGAGGGCGGATTTAATCTGTCTTACGTAGCAAAAGATGAATGGCTGAAATATACCGCAAGAGTAAACACTACTGGAACTTATACTATTAATTTAAGAATCGCAACACCATACAATACCCGAAAATTACATTTGGAAGTTGATGGCGCAAATGTAACGGGTGTTGTGAACATTCCAAATACTGGAGGTTTTCAGGCTTGGCAGACTGTCGCTATTCCAAATATTACGTTAACGCAGGGCGATCACGTTATTACTTTGTATTTTGATGAAAACGACATCAACGTCAATAAAATGGAATTTATTCTCACAGCTGGCACTGCAGCTCCTGTTGCCGATTTTGAGTTTACACCTCAAATGGGTTGTACAAATACTGCTGTCACTTTTACTTCTGTTTCTGTCGGTACTGTAGACACTTATACTTGGAATTTTGGCGTAAATGCACAGCCGGCGACAGCAACAGGAATTGGTCCGCATTCTGTTATTTACAGTACAGAAGGCGATAAAGAAGTTTCTTTGACTGTAACTAATTCTGGCGGAAGCAATACTAAAGATATTTCCTATATGGTTCATGATTGCCATCTTGGCGTAGAAAATCCGGATGAAGCATCCAATAAAATCATCGTTTTTCCAAATCCGTCTAAAGGAATTTTCCATTTATCTAAAGAAGTGGAATGGACGGTATTTTCTGCTTTGGGAACTAAAATCAAACAAGGCAAAGGAAATCTGATTTCGATCTCTGAACATGCTGCAGGAATTTATTTCATCAAAACAAATGAAACCAGCAAAGCGATACCAATCGGCAAGCAATAAATTTTAGAAAACAATTATAAAACCCGCATAACCAAAAAAGAATGGTTTTGCAGGTTTGTTTTTTTGTTTCAATCATAAAAAACACTTTATAAAATGAAGTTTAAATTTTGACAAATTATTCGTAATTAAATAATTTATAGTAAATTAGAGTGCCCTTACAATTTCGATTTCTTAAAATTTTGTCTCAACTATTTTAAACAGCTGAAAGAATGGAATCAAAAATACCCGAAGGACCTCTTGCCGATAAGTGGAGTCATTACAAAGAAAAAGCCAAACTTGTAAATCCGGCGAACCGAAAAAAACTTACCGTTATTGTTGTTGGAACTGGACTTGCAGGTGCTTCATGTGCTGCATCTCTGGCAGAACAAGGCTATAATATAAAATCATTTTGTTTTCAGGATTCTGCCCGAAGAGCCCATTCTGTTGCAGCACAAGGCGGTGTTAATGCCGCAAAAAACTACAAAAATGACGGCGACAGCACTTACAGAATGTTTTATGACACCATCAAAGGGGGAGATTTTAGATCCCGAGAAGCAAATGTCTATCGTTTAGCAGAATGTTCTGCTGCGTTGATTGATCATGCTGTCGCCCAAGGCGTACCTTTTGCAAGAGAATATGCGGGTTATTTGAATAATCGATCTTTTGGCGGCGTTCAGGTTTCAAGAACTTTTTATGCGCGCGGCCAAACCGGACAACAGCTTTTACTTGGCGCTTATCAAGGTTTGCTTCGACAAGTTTCGCTTGGAAAAGTTGATTTGCATACCCGACACGAAATGCTTGAGCTAATCGTTATTGACGGAAAAGCAAAAGGTATTATTGCAAGAAATCTTGAAACTGGTGAATTAGAACGTCATGCCGCCGATGCCGTTGTTCTGGCTTCTGGTGGCTACGGAAAAGTATATTATCTCTCAACATTAGCGATGGGCTGCAACAGTTCGGCTATTTGGCGAGCGCACAAAAAAGGCGCTTTTATGGCCGGTGTAAGCTGGATTCAGTTTCATCCTACTTCATTACCACAGCATGGTGAGAATCAGTCGAAATTAACTTTGATGTCGGAATCTCTTCGAAATGATGGCCGAATCTGGGTTCCAAAAAAAGCCGCTGACGACCGAAATCCAAATACAATTCCAGAAGAAGAACGTGATTATTATTTGGAACGAAAATATCCTTCCTTTGGAAACCTGGCTCCCAGAGATATTTCTTCAAGAGCCGCAAAAGAGCAAATTGATGCCGGACATGGCGTTGGCCCAATGAAAAATGCTATTTATCTCGATTTCTCCGATGCTATAAAAGCGCAAGGAAAAGATAAAATCGAAGCCAAATACAGCAATCTTTTTGCGATGTATGAAAAAATTACTGGAATCAATGCATATAAAGAACCAATGCTGATTTCGCCTTCCGCACATTTTACAATGGGTGGACTTTGGGTTGATTATGAATTAATGACGACAATTCCTGGTTTATTTGCCTTGGGAGAAGCCAATTTTGCCGATCACGGCGCTAACAGACTCGGCGCAAATTCACTACTTCAGGCTTGCGTTGATGGTTATTTTATTGCTCCTTATACAATTCCGAATTATCTTTCTGGAGAATTAAGTGCACCAAAAATTGATATTTCGCATCCTGCTTTTGAAGAAGCTGAAAAAACAGTCAGAAGACAACTGGATCGTTTTTTACATACCAATGGAACTCTTTCAGCTGATTATTTTCACAAAAAAATCGGACGTCTTCTTTACGAAAAATGCGGTCTTTCGCGAAGCAGAAAAAAATTGGAAGAAGCTTTAATCGAAATTCGCGAACTCAAAGCTTCATTTGAAAAAGATCTCAGAATTACTGGCGATAATACTTTAAACAGTGAACTCGAAAAAGCCGGCCGAATTTCAGATTATATAGAATTAGCCGAATTAATGTGTCATGATGCCTTACAACGTGAAGAATCCTGCGGTGCTCATTTTAGAGAAGAATATCAAACCGCTGACGGAGAAGCTGTCCGCAACGACAATGAATTTTGTTATGTATCGGCTTGGGAATGGAAAGGATTAAATAACCAACCCGAACTTCACAAAGAGCCTTTAACCTTTGAATCGGTAGAACTTGCAGTGAGAAGCTATAAATAATGGTAAATGGTTAATTGTTAATTATAAATTAGCGATCCAACCTAGAAAATTTACAATTAACAATTAATAATTAACAATTACTATGAAACTTTATCTTAAAATATGGCGGCAATTTAACTCTTCATCAAAAGGAGAAATGACAGATTATGAAATTGATGGCGTATCAGAACATATGTCGTTTCTAGAGATGCTGGATCTTTTGAATGAATCTCTTGTTCAAAATGGAGAACGCGTTATCGAATTTGATCATGACTGTAGAGAAGGAATTTGCGGGCAATGCGGTGTAATGATAAACGGAAGAGCTCATGGACCGTTAAAAAACACTACAACCTGCCAACTTCATATGAGAAGTTTTAAAGACGGCGACACGATTTATATTGAACCTTTTCGCGCAAAAGCTTTTCCCGTATTACGCGATTTAAAAATTGATAGAAAAGCATTTGATTCGATTATTACAGCCGGTGGTTTTATTGGAGCTGCAACAGGTCAGGCGCCAGAAGCAAATAGTATTCCTATTTCATACGAAACCGCCGAAGCTTCTTTTGATGCTGCTGCTTGTATTGGCTGTGGAGCTTGTGTCGCCAGTTGCAAAAATGCCAGTGCGGCTTTGTTTACGGGCGCAAAAATCACACATCTTGCTTTGCTTCCACAAGGTCAAATTGAGGCTTCAAAAAGAGTTTTAACGATGGTTCAGCAAATGGATGCATTAGGTTTTGGTAACTGTTCAGATACAAGAGCTTGTGAAATTGAATGTCCGCAAGGCATTTCGGTACTTTCGATTGCAAAAATGAATTATGAGTATAGCAAAGCGATTCTTCTTAGAAAATAACAATTGATTAATTATTATTCAAAATAATACATTCCTATTTAGAACAGTTTGTCATTTCGACGAAGGAGAAATCTCTTTAAGAAGCTCGACAAAGATTGGATTAACATTGCGGAGTTACTTGTGGAGATTTCTCCTTCGTCGAAATGACAAGAATGAGAAAATACGTTGCGCTTATCCTTCGACTTCGCTCAGGATGACAAATAGCAGTTTATTAAAAATTTCTAAACTACAAAATACGGCGTCAGAATATCTTCAAAGTTATAAAGTCCTCTTTGTTTGTCTTTTAAATTTTCAGCTACGAAAATAACTCCGTTTCCAAAAGCTTCTCTCGAAATAGACTCATGAATTAATCTGACGGTTTGAAATGGGAAACCAAAAATAACTTCGTGTTTTCCAACAATTCCTCCTGCTCTCACCGAATTGATATTTTCTTTTTCAACCTCCAAAGCTTCAGCGATTTTTATTGCTGTTCCCGATGTTCCTTGTTTCGTTTTGAAATGTTCTTCATTTACTTCAATATCAACCCACGGCGCGATTTTCTTCAAAAATTTGGCGGCAAACAATAAATAATTAACTCCGAGTGTAATATTTGGCGACCAAAATACTGTCGTTTTTTGCGAAAGGTTTTTTAGAAATTGCAGTTCCTTGTCTTTATAATGTGAAATTGCTGAAATAATTTTGACCTTCTTTTTGGCCGCTGTTTCTCCATAAGTATAAATTCCTTCATTTGATGAAAAATCTATTATGGCATCAACCGGATGATTTTCTAGCAATTCTTCGATTGAGGTTTTGGAACTCGAATAAATTAATCCGGGTTCGTTTGACTCAATACCAAAAAATTCTGGAACAGATCGATGTTCTAAAACATTGCTTTGTCTTAAAACCCATTCGAGTGAGAATTTTTTATTTTCAAGTAATATTGATGCCACTGATTTTCCAGTTTTCCCGAATCCGATTAATCCTATTCTCATATTTATTTATTTTTTTTGGACGAAATGCCCGTTAGAAGAAATTGGCATTTTATTGAAATTAATGCCGACTAAAAATGATAATTAATAAAATTGTTAATTATCGTCTTTTGCTAAAATAGGAAAAATATCACGGGAATCCCATTAAAATCCCTCTTATGTAACCACAAAAAAAATACTTAATAAGAATAATATTACTAAATTGATTTACTGCCTCAAATTCATTTTTCCATTATTGTTTTCTAAAAGTCGTCTTTTTTAGCAATCTCTAAATCGCAGACAGGATAAGCCTTACATAATTATATTTCTGTTATTTCTTTAAAAATTAAGAGTAAAAAAAGTGATTTTGAAGTGTACAACTAAACATATTTTCAGTAGTTTTATCTCGTGATTGTCCCAAACAAAATCATCATATAATGGCCTACAATACGAATGAATTAATGCGTTTTTTAGACGCACAAAATAAATTGTACCTATCAGCGCTGGCTGAAATTAAAAAAGGTAAAAAAGAATCGCCATGGATGTGGTTTGTATTTCCGCAAATAAAAGGATCTGGTTCGTGTGATACTTCAAAATTCTATGAAATTAAAAATGCAGATGAAGCTATTGCCTTTTTGGAACATCCCATTTTAGGAAAACATCTCATTGAAATTACTTCAGAATTAATTAAGACTGAAGAGAAAACAGCTGAAGAAATATTTGGTACTCCTGATGATGAAAAATTGCAATCGTGTCTGACTTTATTTGCCAGCGTACAAAATACGGAGCCAGTATTTCAGGAAGCACTCCATAAATATTTTGATGGTTCAACCGATTTTCACACTTTGCAGTTATTGTATAGCAATTTATAGTTTTTTGATTTTTCAATAAAAACAGTACGTTTTTCAGGGTTTTCAAAATAAGATAATTATATTTGCAACACTGTTGCGTTTATCAGTTTCGTTTTGAGTGACTTAAGAATTGCACTGAAATACCACCGAATGAAAAAGAAAATTATAGTTGTAAATTTCTTGATGTCTTTTGCAGTATTGTTCGCAATGCTGTTTCAGACTGTTCACTCGTACGAGCACGTTGTTAAGCAGTTTTCTGAAAAACATTGTGTTCATAAACACAAACCTGGAGAAAATCAAATAACACACAGCCATTCTGTTGAGAATACGTGTCATGTTTGCCATTTTACTTTCAGCACTTTTATCCCGAATTCTTTTCAGACAATTTCATTTCATAAAATAAGTGTTCAAACTTCTTATCATTTCTTTTATTCTAAGACAGTTTCAACATTTTTCAAAGGAAGCCTTTTTGCACTTCGTGCACCTCCTGTGCTTCTTTAATTTACTACATTTTAATTTTTTTTAAACTAAAATTTGCCTTTTATCTTTTTCATTGAAATAGATAAAAGCAATACTATTTTATTTTATGTTTTGTTTGATTTGTTTTTCAAAATACAAATCAAATCCTCTTTTCTATTCTTTGTAGTAAATCTCCCTTATTTCAAACCAAAAATTATGCTTTTACAAATACGTAAAGGCGTGAATTTTATATATCTATTTTTTAAAAATCAAATCTTTCAAAATAAATAATACTATGCTTACAGCAAAAAATCTGACTAAAAAGTACGGAGATTATACCGCTTTAAATGCCTTAAACTTAACGATAAACGAAGGTGAAATCTTTGCCTTATTAGGTCAAAATGGAGCTGGAAAAACGACTACAATCAATTTATTTCTTGGCTTTGTTGAACCCACATCTGGAGAATTAGAAATTAATAATATATCTGTAATTGAAAATACGCAGCAAACCAAAAAACATGTCGCTTATATTCCAGAAACCGTAATGTTATATCCGAATTTAACTGGTTTAGAAAACCTTAAGTTTTTCTCTTCATTGGCTGGATTCAAATATACGAAAGGTGAATTGGCCTATTTTTTAAACAAAGCAGGATTACAGGCCAATGCTCATGATAAAAATTTAGAAGGCTATTCTAAAGGAATGCGTCAAAAAGTTGGGATCGCAATTGCGATTGCAAAAAAAGCAAAAGTGTTATTGCTAGATGAACCTACAAGTGGTTTAGACCCAAAAGCTTCTAATGAATTTTCGCAGATTTTAAAAGAACTTTCAGCTGATGGAACCGCAATTTTAATGGCTACTCATGATATTTTCAGAGCCCGTGAAGTAGCTTCCCGCATAGGGATTATGAAACAAGGAAATCTTGTTACCGTAATCGAAGCATCTAAAATTTCGGCTGACGAACTTGAAAATTTGTATCTACAAACGGTTTAAAAGGAAATAGCATTTCCATTCTCTATAAAACATGAAAAATTTATTTTCTTTTATATTTCTAATGATTGCAGTAAATGCAATACATTCTCAAGCTGTGAACAAAAAAAATACAGACAGCATTGCACAAGATTCAATCAAAATGATGAAAAATGAATTGCAAACTGTTGAAATTGTAGGCCGTTCAACCAAAAAATACAACAGCGAATATTCATTTGCAGCTACAAAAATTGCCGCATTAAACAAAGATATTCCGCAGTCTATTTCGACAATTACAAAGGAATTAATTGCCGATAAAGCAGCATTTTATCTTGCTGATGCGGTAAAAATGGCAAGTGGCGTAATTCCGGCAAGTTATTACAATCAATACACGATTCGGGGAATCAGCCAAAATGAGGAAGGGCAAATCATCAACGGAATGCGAACACGTCAATATTATTTTCTACAGCCTTTAACGAGTAATATTGAACGTGTTGAAGTTATTAAAGGTCCATCGAGTGCAACATTTTCTTCTGTTGATCCAGGTGGGAGTATTAATTTGGTTACTAAAAAACCATTAGCAATTGACCGAAAAGAGATTAGCTTAAGCGTTGGAAGTTTCAGTACTTTGCGCGGAACACTTGATTTTACTGGGCCTTTAAACGAATCAAAAACACTTTTATATCGTGTTAATGGTGCGTATCAACAAGCAAAATCATTTCGTGATTTGGTCAATAATAAATCGTTTTTGATCTCGCCATCTTTCAGTTATATTCCAAATGAAAAAACGGCTATTAACACCGAGTTAATTTTAAGCGACATGACCGGAATTCTGGATCGCGGACAGCCAATTTTTGGTGCCGTTGCCGGAAAAACAAGTCTGAATAAAACGCCAATAAGTTTAAATCTTGGTGCTCCAAGTGATTTTTTCAAGTCCAAAGAAATGATTTTGATGACGAATTTTGCGCATAAATTCAGCTCTAAAATTGGTTTTAACGCTTCGTACATGAAACAAACCTGGACAGAAGATCTTCAGGAACATCGTACCACAAATGCTTTTGCAGTCGATATGAACAACAAACCTGTTACAAGTTTGGCAATGATGCAGTTTGTACAGCGTCAGCAAAACTGGGATATAGACAATTTGAGTGCCTATTTTAATTTCGATTTCAAAACCGGAAAATTGAAACATAAATTATTGGCAGGTTACGATTTAAGTAGCTGGAACAAAAATAAAGGCGGTGGACAAAACGCAGCGAGAGGTTATTTATTAAAAGACGGAACAGTTGCGAGCAGCTTTGTATTAGCGAATGCCTCAAATTACCAAACCGTTACGATTGACGGCGTTGCAATGCCAAAACCAAATGTTGATTATTTCAATTTGAATAATCCAACTTATAAACTTACAAGCCCGGAAGATTATACCCTAAATGTGAGAACGGCGCTGTCATCAGCATTAACAACAACAAACGCGATTTATATTCAGGATCAAATTCAATGGGAAAAATTTACTTTTTTATTGGGACTGCGAAACGAATGGTTTGAAGATATTACGAATTATGAAACCAATAACGAGCTGAAAGTCAAAAAATCGGCTTTGCTGCCAAGAATTGGAATTACTTATGCCGTAAATAGTGCTATAAATGTATACACGACATATCTCGAAGGTTATCAGCCACAATCGAATACGGTTACTTTAATGCCTCAAACAGGAAGTTTGCCTGGCGGAAGTTTGTTTGATCCATTGGAAAGTGATTTAAAAGAAGTGGGAATCAAAACTACTTTTTTAAACAACTCCATGAGTTTTAACGCCGCGATTTACGAAATCAGACAACGTAATATTTTAATGAATGCGAATGATCCTGTAAATCCTGATTTATTAGTTACTAGAGGTGCAGAACGAAGCCGTGGTTTTGAGTGCGATTTAGCAGGTTACATTACAACAGACTGGCAAATTAATGCTTCGTACAGTTATATTGATGCCGAAATTATCGAAGATGCAAATCCAGCTTTAATTGGTGCACGAAAACAAAACACGCCAAAAAACAGCGCCAACTTATGGACGCGCTACAACTTTGCTTCTGATTCTGCTTTACAAGATTTAGGAATTGGTTTTGGAATGCAGTATCAAAGCAGTAAAATTCCTTGGTTTACCCGAGATTTCACGCTTCCTGATTTTACCATTTTTGATGCGGCTTTGTTCTACAAACCAAGCAAAAGCAATGTGCAGATTGCTGTAAATGCGGGCAATTTATTAAATAAAACGTATTGGCTGGGCGCGCAGAATTATTTGCGTTTGTTTCCCGGAAGTCCCCGAAACGTTACGCTTACGGTAACTTATAAATTTTAATTTATTATGAAATTATTACATACAGAACTCCTTATAGCCAGACATTTTAAAAATGCTGTTTTTAAAAATTCGGCGATTTATATTATTACACTTTTTATTGGAGCGTTGCTTTTATTTGCTGCGTTTTCGGGTTGGGATAATTACAAAAGCCAAAACGAAACCAGCGAAAAATACCAACACGAATCCCGCGAAGACTGGTTGAAAAATCCAGATAAAAATCCGCATAGAATGGCGCATTATGGGAATTTTGCTTTTAGAAAAAGCACTTCTTTAAGCGTTTTTGAATTTGGAATGGAACCTTTTTTTGGAAATGCTA
This sequence comes from Flavobacterium sp. ASV13, assembly GCF_000745775.1. Taxonomy (GTDB): domain Bacteria; phylum Bacteroidota; class Bacteroidia; order Flavobacteriales; family Flavobacteriaceae; genus Flavobacterium. The sequence goes on from NZ_JQJY01000001.1 coordinate 690,929, forward strand.
TTTTCCTTGAAGCACACAAACAAAATACAGCCAACTTCTCTGAGGCCGGATTTTCTAACAGCATGCTTCGTTTTGGTGAAATCAGCATCGCCATGGTTTTGCAGGTTTTACTCCCTTTATTGATCTTTTTTGTTGGATTTAATTCTGTTGCCTACGAAAGAGAAAATGGAACTTTAAAAATCCTTTTAAGCCAGGGAATCAGCTGGAAACAACTTTTACTTGGTAAAATTCTTGGAATTGCAAGCGTCGTTATGTTGCTTTTTATCCCAACCATTATCGTTCTTGTTTTGATTTGGTTACTGCTTCAAAACTTTTCCATTTCGGCAGATGAAACAATCAAAATGCTTTTGTTTATTGGATTTCATTTTATTTACTTAATGTTTTTTTGTGTCATTGCTGTTTTGATTTCGGCGTCAAGCAAAACCTCAAAAAAAGCCTTGGTTTCGTTAATTGGAATCTGGCTGATTTTCACCATTATTCTGCCAAGAACAACACAAGCAATTGGAGCTTATCTGTATGAAGCGCCTTCTAAAATCCAGTTTAACAGCGATATCGAGAAAGATATTTTGAAACAAGGTGACAGTCACAACCCGAATGATGTGCATTACAAAGTCATAAAAGATTCTTTATTGCGAGTTTACAAAGTCGATTCGGTACAAAAACTTCCTTTTAATTATTCCGGATTTATCATGACCGAAGGCGAGAAAATCAGTTCAAATATTTACAACAAACATTTAGAAGAATTACTGAAAATCTATTCCAGACAAAACAGTTTTTCTAAAGCTGTTTCTTTCCTGAATCCTTATATCGCAATGAAAAATCTATCGATGGGATTATCAAATACAGATTATGATTCGAACATCGATTTTCAGAAACAAGCCGAGAAATACCGTTACGGAATGGCGCAGAAAATGAATGCTTTACAGGTAAAATACATCAGCAATAAAAAACCTGGACCCAATGATAAACCGCTCACAATTGGCAAAGAACACTGGGCCGATGTTGAGGAGTTTCATTATGAGCCGAAAGGCGTCTGGGGCGTTTTAAAAACAGAAATCGTTTCTGTTATTTCTATTCTTTTATGGGTAATTCTGTTATTTGTTTTGATCAGAATTGCTGCTAAAAATCTAAAAGCAATTTAATATGTTAGTACTCTTATTTAAAAATTTCATACGTTCGAAAGGCACCAAAATTGGATTAGTTTTTTTATTAATCATTGGTTTTATAAGCCTTTTAATCGGACATCAGTTTCAGGAAAAACAGGAAAACAATATTATTGAAGCGGCTGTTTATCAAAAAGAACATATTGCCAGAAATGCTGCTTTTCATAAAGACGAAATTGGGCTTCTCCTCTACTACATCAAATTTTCATTGGTCAATAATACTTTGCCAATTAACAGTTTAGCCATTGGACAGCGCGATGTAAATCCGTCTATTCAAAGTGTTACAATTCGTGGTTTGGAAGGTCAGAAATACGATTCGGAATTGAATAATCCAAGTAATCTTTTGTCAGGAAATATCGATTTTAGTTTTGTGCTTTTGTATTTGTTTCCACTTTTAATTATCGCTTTTTCATATAATATTATTTCCGAAGAAAAAGAATCAGGAACCTGGAAAATTGTAGCAACACAAAGTCCGAATACCTTTATCTATATTATAAAACTGTTTTATATTCGAGTTTTAAGTTTACTCGGACTTTTAACTTTGATACTTTTAACAGCTGTTTTGTTTTTGCAGATTCCAATTGATAAAGCATTTTTTGTGTTTTATGGACTTTCGGTTTTGTATATTTTATTTTGGTTTGCGGTTTGTTTTTTCATTGTTTCTCTTCAGAAAAACTCCAACTTCAACGCCGTTATTTTATTGACAATCTGGCTGTTTCTAATTATTATTCTTCCGGCCGGAATCAATACGTATATCATCAATAAATACAAAGTTCCCGAAGCCTTAGAATTAACGCTTACACAGAGAAATGCATACCACGAAAAATGGGATATGGATAAACAGGAAACATTGGATAAATTCTACAAACATTATCCACAGTTTAAAAATTATCCTTTACCTGATAAAGAGTTCAGCTGGCTTTGGTATTACGCCATGCAGCAAATGGGCGACGACGAATCGGCTGTACAATCCAAAGAATTAGAATCAAAATTGGAGCAAAGAAATCATGCAAGTGAGTTAATTGCACAGTTTATTCCAACGCTTCATACGCAGATTCAATTAAACGAAATTGCTAAATCTGATTTGCGAAACCAGCTTTCATTTTTAAAAGAAACAACAAAATTTCATGAAAAACTCCGTTTGCATTTTTATCCGAAGATATTCGATAACGCTCCTGTTGATCAGCAAAAATGGGAGAATTTTAAAGTCGAAACTTTTAAGGATAACTCCAGAACGAGTTTAATGAAAGCGTTTTTGCCTTTATTGATTTTTAATTTGCTTTTGATTGTTTTTGGATGGCGGAATTTTAAAAGAAATATTTTTTAACCGCAAAGAGCGCTAAGGTTAACGCAAAGTTCGCAAAGTTTTTACACAAAGCTTTGCGAACTTTGCGTTTTATAAAAATCTGCATGAGATAAAATCTTTGCGTGCTTTGCGGTTAAATCGCTCCAACTATTTCAGACTTTCTAAACCTATTCTGAATAAAATTATTCGAATCAATCTTTATTTGAATTTTATTTAGAATTAATATAAATAAACTTTTATATTTGCCGCTTTCTGAGCAAATCTGAGTAGTTTTTAAAATTTACTTAATATTGCTTTTCCAAAGTAAAATCCTTTTGATGAACTATAATGCCAGTTTCGAATTTGAATTATTCCTATGTTTTAAGGAAGGAGACGAAGCTGCATTTAAGTTTTTCTACGATAAATATTTCAGACGAATTCAATCTTTCAGTTTTCAATTTGTAAATGATAATGATGAAGCTGAAAACCTTGCTCAGGAAGCTTTGCTGCATTTGTGGCAAAATAGAGAAAACGTTGAATCAATTAATGGAATTCAGGCTTTTCTCTTTACTTACGCCAAATCAAAATGTCTGAATTTAATCCGTCATAATAAAGTGAAGGATAAATTCAAAAATGACCACTTAAACTACAAACAAAGAGAACTGGATATCGAAGTTTTAAATTCGATTCAGTTCGATACTTTAGAATTAACCGAATTAGAACGCATCATACAGGAATCTATCAGCGATTTACCCGCAAAAACCAGAGAAGTTTTTATAAAAAAACGCTTTGAAAACAAAAAAAATGCAGAAATCGCCGAAGAAATGGGTGTTACCTTAAAAGCTGTCGAAGCCCATATGACAAAGGCTTTGAAGATTTTAAAAACCAAATTATCTGATTATTTGTTTTTAATTTTTGTCCTTATTTATAATAATTAAAGACAGAAGGTAGGGTGTTTTAATTCTGAGGTGTACTTAGTATAGCGAGAAGTTTAAAACGCAATTATGACATCGGAACTTTTAAATAAATACCTTTCTAATGAAGCTTCAGAACAAGAAGTTCAGGCACTTTTTGAATGGATTGAAGCATCAGAAGAAAATAAAAAGCAATTTATAAATGCAAAAAAAGCTTGGGTTTTAAGCTCAATTGCAGCAGATTTATCAATTGATACTGTTTCGGTAATCCAAATGAAGCCAAAAAACAAAATCAGGCAATATTTGCAATATGCTGCGGTGTTTTTAGTGTTTCTAAGCTTTGGAGCCGCTTTTTACTTATTTAATAGAACTTCTGAAACTTCAAAAGAAATTGTTCTTGCTCTCGGCGACGGCCGATTGGAATATTTTGGAGGAAAAAATCAGACTACACTATTAAATGATAAAGGTGATTTAATAGCAAAAAAATTTCCGGATCAAATTATTTATTTTGGCAAAGTTCAGGATGAAAAAGTAAATTACAATACACTTAAAGTTCCGTACGGAAAACGTTTCAAACTTCAACTTTCAGATGGTACCGTTGTGAGCTTAAATTCGGGAACCACGCTTCGTTATCCGGAGCAGTTTGGCATTAACGGAAACCGAAATGTTTATTTGATCGGTGAAGCGTTTTTTGAAGTTGCAAAAGATAAATCGCATCCGTTTATTGTGCATGCCAATCAGGCAAATATTGAGGTTCTCGGGACAAAGTTTAATGTGAGTGCTTATCCTGAAAACCCTACTGTTAACGGCACATTACTTGAAGGAAGTATACAAATGTATGAGGCAGTTAATCCTTCAAACGCCATTTTGCTTGTGCCAAACCAAATAGCAACCTGGCAAAATAATTCCAAAAAAATTGTCGTAAAAGAAGTAGATCCAACCTTTTATGCTGCCTGGACAAAAGGTGAACTTGCTTTTAAAGACACTCCGTTTTCTACAATCGCTAAAATTATTCAGCGTACTTATAACGTTGAAATTATCAACGAAAATTCTGATTTGGCCAAACAGAGTTTTACGGGTACAATAAAAATCAGCGAATCTAGTGTCGAGAACATTTTAGATCTTCTAAAACGTGACACACCTTTTAATTATTCTATTGAACAACAAACCATTACCATTACCAATCCGCGATAAATAAATAAATAAACATGACATTTACCATACAACCCGTTTTAAGAAAAATTCTGTTTTTCTTAGCGCTACTCATATCAGGTTTTAAAGGATTTTCTCAAAATAAATTAATTACAATACATGCTAAAAACAAATCTATAAGCTTAATTATCAAATCAATTGAAGAACAAACTGATTTTAGAATCATTTATAATGCTAAAAAAATTGATGCCGAACAATTAACCGATTTAGATATAAATAATGCTACTCTCGAAAACACTTTAAAGCAATTATTTAAAGACAAAAACATTTCGTTTTACATTCAGAAAAAACAAGTTTTATTGACAAGCTCCGCTCCTGCTCCTTTGAATTCTGCTACTCAGGAAACGGAAAGATTTATAAGCGGAACCGTTTACAATGCAAAAGACAAATTACCTCTTCCTGGCGCAACAATACGCATCAAAGGCACCGGAATGGGCGCTATAACTGATCTTAATGGAAAATTTGTTTATCAGTTAACAGGAAACAATATTCCGAATCTTGTTCTTGAAGCCGGATTTATGGGAATGCAAACACAAATACAAAAAGCTGATAATCAAAAAGTTTTTACTTTCTATCTGGAAGAAACGACAGACGAACTGAATCCGGTTATTATTACTTCCTCTTACGGAACTAAAAAATTAAAAGAAGAAATCGTCGGTAGTATTTCAACTTTAAATGCAAAAGATATTGCTGTAGAACAGGCTTCTGAAAGTATCGATAAAATGGTCGAAGGTCAAATTGCCGGAGTTTTGGTCGAAAATGTTTCGGGAGTTGGTACGCCGGTTAAAATTAATATTCGCGGACAAGGTACACTTTCTTCATTATCAGGAGCAAAAACCGGAACTTCAAGTCAGCCTTTAATCATTATTGATGGTTTGGTAATGAGCGAAGAAATGGGAATAGACAACTCTTTTTTTGACGGAAATGGAGATGCAGATGAAAATTTTTCTAACCCGTTAATGAAAATTGCACCTGAAAACATTGAATCATTTACCGTTTTAAAAGATGCCGCAGCAGTTGGTATTTATGGTGCCGATGGTGCAAATGGTGTTATTTTGATTACAACTAAAAAAGGAAAAAAAGGGAAAACACAATTCGGATTTTCGAATCAATCTGGTATTTCATCTGCCATTAATCAAATTAAATATCTAAATGGCGAGCAATACAATGAAATTAGAAATGAATTTCAGAGAAGCACCACAACCGGATTTGTTGATGTTCCTTACAATGGCGTCAATACGGATTGGTTTGATTTACTAAATAACGCTGGATACTTTAACAAATACAATTTGAATGTTTCAGGTTCTACTTCAAAATTTTCATATCGCAGTAATCTTAGTTATTTAAAAATTGATGAACCTCAAGTAGGCAATAATACCAAACAATTAAATCTTGGACTAAATTTAGGTTATCGAAGCGGAAAATGGGACGTTAACTTAATGCTGAATCCAAGTTATAGTCAAAAAGATGCACCCAACATTTTTTACAATTTTGCGTATTTGCCAACGATTTCACCATTTAATGCTGACGGAACTTACTCGAAAATTGGCTTAACCGGAATTAGCGGCGGAAATCCATTTGCTGCAATAGCTCAAAATAAAAATGAAACCCAAACTTATGGCATTTTAGGAAGTTTAAATGTTGGCTATCAAATTGCTAAAGGCTTGAAATTTTCAACGCTTTTTGGACTTGATTATACGGATAAAGAACAAGATCGTTACTTCTCGGGCGAAAACGAAAGTGGTCAGTTTAACGGAAGTTTTGTTTTGGACCAAATTACATATCCAGGCTGGGGACGTCGTTTAATTAATCAGCGAAATTCAACTAAATGGAATTGGCAAGGACAACTTTTGTTTGAGAAACAACTTAATGAAAATCATGCCATTGACGGAGTTGTCGGCATGGAACTTTCTGAAGACAAAACCAATTTTGATTACGCATCAGGAATTGGATTTGTTAATCCAAATCAGATTCATAAAGTTTCAGAAGCGCTTAAAGATGATAATCCTGATACCGAAATCGATGAGTCAAAATCAAATCAGAATTATTCGCACGATATTAGTTATAATTCTAAGGTTTCAGCATTTTCACAAATCAATTATAATTATAAAAAGCGCTATTATTTCTTAGTCAATTACAGACGTGATCAAAGTTCCGTTTTTGGAAATGATTATGATGTTGCCAACAATGGCGGTGCGGGTTTTAGCTGGATTACAAGCAACGAAAACTTTTTAAAATCGGCTTCGTGGCTTGATCTCTTGAAATTTAAAGTAAGTTATGGAACTACTGGGAATTCAAGAATTGGTTCTTATCGATCAAAAGGATTATACAATATCAAACAAAATGGCTACAATGGCGGAACCGAAGCTTCAACAACCGAGGCGCCAAACGAGCATTTAGGTTGGGAAAAAAATACCAAATTCAATGTTGGTATCGACTTTAATATTTTCAATCGTGTCGAATTATTATTGGAATATTATTATGATGATTTGAGTGATATTATTACAACACGAGACATTCCAACCGAAACGGGTTATTCTTCTATGCAGTTAAATGCATCAAGTATGTACAACAAAGGTTTTGAATTCACAACTAGAATTAAATGGATAAAAAATGATCGTTTTAAATGGACTACTTCCTTCAATATTTCTACTGTAAAAAATAAAGTAACAGAGCTAAAAGGTTTAGGAAGCGATTATTCTGTAGCAACTTTGGCGCTTGCGCAAAAAGTAGGATACAGCACTACTACTCTTTGGGGAATAAACTGGGTGGGCGTTGATCCCGCAACCGGACGCGATTTACTTGAAAAAGACGGAAAAATATACGACGCTGCAACTTACAAATCGTTGTACACAAATGCTGACTGGGTGCCAATTGGCGACAAACAAGCCGATGCTTATGGTGGTTTCAACAACAATTTTACTATCAATAAAAATATTGTTTTATCTATTAGAGGTGCCTTTCAGATTGGTGACGATTTTATGGTTCAAGATGTGCTTATTGATAAATATTCGAACACTTTAAACCGAAATCTTTCTGTAAATGCTTATGATCACTGGAGACAACCCGGAGATTTGGTTTCGCAATCATCGGTAAGCAGTTCGCCAATTAATGCCAATTTGAGCAAATATATTTATGATGCTACTTTCTTAAAAATCAGCGATGTTAATTTGAGTTACAATATTCCATTAAAAAAGACTTTTCTGGATAATCTGACTGTTTTTGCTGATGCTTCGAATGTTTGGTATTGGTACAAAGAAAAAAGTCCGAAAGGTATGAACGGAATAAGAGAATTTAATTACACGTATCCGCAAGCGAGAACTATCTCGATTGGAATGAACGCTAAATTTTAAAAACATGAACTATTTAAAATATATAACCATCGCAATCCTGATTTTTTCGGTACAAAGCTGCAGCGATTTTTTAGAACAGGAACCTGGAACCCAAACTTCGATCGATGAGCTTTTACAAACTAAACAAGGCGTTTTAACCGCTTTAAAAGGACTTTACACGAATGTTGAAGATAATGTGAGAGGAGAACGTTTTGCTGCGTATGCCGACTTACAAGGCGGAAATTTAAAAATTACGCCGTTTGAAACTACCAATAAAGGAGAAATTACTATTCCAACTGCTTTTGCCAAAGTATATTCTTTTGAAGATCAATCTGATAGTAGTGAATTTAAAATGTTTTATGATACTAATTATGATAATATAAATCAAGCCAATTTACTTTTAGAATATACGCCAAAATTAACCGATGCAACTGAGGCTGAAAAAAATCAGATTATCGCTGAAGCCTTAACAATACGAGCTTATTCTCACTTTTTATTATCATTAGTGTACAGTCAAAATTACGGATTTACACCAGATGCAACACATTTAGGAATTGTTTACAATACCAGTTCAATAAAAAGTGGTGTTAAATATCCTGCAAGAGAAACTGTTGCCAATACGTATTCTTTAATTATCAAGGATTTAAAAACAGCATTAGAAAATTACGGAAGCACTTCAGGTTTACAAGGTCCTGCTTATTCTTATTTCAACAGCAATAATACAAAGGCTTTGCTTGCACGTGTCTATTTATACAAAAAAGACTGGCAAAATGCCTATGATACCGCAAATGACATTATTACAAACTCAGGCGTAACATTAATGAGTTCTGCTGATTTGATCGCACAATGGGAAAAACCAGATTTACCGGTTTCTGAAATTTTATTGGAATTTTCAACTCCCCGAGATGCTTCAGGCACAACTTCGAGTTCTGTCGCAGCTTATTTTGGCTACACTACTTCGCCTCCACCTTTGAATACAATAACAAATACAGGCAGAAAATACGTCGCTTCAAATGATTTATTGAATCTTTATGAAACCAACGATTTGAGGAAAAAGTTATTCTTACCACTTCAGCTTTCTACTTTAATAGCAGGAAATCAGGTTCCTTTGCCTTATAATTTTACTAAAAAATACCATGACAATCCGGGTTATGTAGCTTTTAGATTAAGCGAAATGTATTTGATTCGCGCTGAAGCTGCTGCCGAAAACAACAAACCTGAGCTTGCAATGTCGGATATAAATATTATCAGAGCTCGCGCCAATGCTTCTCTTTTAACCAACGCAACAAATATTAAAGAAAATATTCTTTTGGAAAGAAGAAAAGAACTTTGTTTTGAAGGACATTTATTTTTTGATCTTGTTCGAAATCAAAAAGGAATTACTAGAAATGATGGCTGTATTTCCAATGTTTGCAGTCTAAACTATCCTTCGCCGAAATTTATATTGCCAATCCCATTGTACAATACCAATCTTAACTCAAATTTAAAGCAAAATGAATCGTATTAAATTTATATCGACATTAAGTATTGCTGTAATCCTGTTATTAACGTCTTGTTCAAAGGATGATTATAAATTAGGAGGAGAAAAAACAGATCCGTTTTTGAGATTCAATTTTATGACCAAAAGCGACAATATACCTTTAGAATATCCGGCAATTAACGCTAATCTTGTTCCGAAAAACAGTTTCGAAAACAAATCAGTAAAAACACTAAAAGTACCGGTTGCCTTAACTTCATTTTCATTAAAAAATGCGGTTACAGCTTATTTCAGTGCTACTACAACCGGAAGCAGCGATGGTTTTAGCGTAAATCCTAAAACAGAACTTTCGTTTCTGCCAAATAAACTGAACGATACTATTTATGTTTCATTTGATAAAAGATGGAAAGAAAATCAAAGCATTACGCTAAAACTTGAAAGTACTTCTGATCCTGATATTCATATCGGAAATTTAAATACTGAAGCTTTAAATGATACTTTCAGAATCGATTTGGGGACTATTTCTACCAATTATACTTTTCCGGTCAGCAAAATTGATATCAAAGGAATTAAAGGAGAAGTTATCGATTTTAAAGTCAATTTCCCAAATGGATTTTTTCCTTCAGAAATTGATAATCTTACCCTATTTAAATTCCTAAACGGATTTGAATATCAACTAACACATGATGATTATGGCAATAACAGAAGTTCAATTACCTATCATTTAACGCTTTTAGAAGACATTCAGAATGACGATGTGTATTATGAAAGCACTATTTCGTTGAACAATACAACAGATTATCCCGCGACGGGAAATACGATTTTGCAAATTGTAAAACCAATAAAATCTCCAAGAGATATTCTGGCAAATCCGGCATCAAAATTCTACGATTTGTCGAATCAGTTTTACCTGACTTATGGCGAAAACTGGTTTGACAAAAGCGGCACTTGTGCATGGCAGGCTTTTAATGCATTTACATTTCCAGTTGTGGTTACAAAAGACAATCCAAATGCTATTTTATACAGCGATAAAGGCACAACAAATCCTAATGATGATATTTACCACGATGCTTTTAAAATTGGTTTTAATGTAGCTTCAGGAACTTCGACTACCAATTCGTTTAATTTAAAAAGATGGTTTACTAACGAAAGTACAGCCGGAGCAAATTCGCCTGGATTCAATATAACCTCAGCATTAGAATTTTTTCCTGACAACGGAAACAGTAAAACTTCCGGAAAAGTACTTGTGATTCCGCAATTTATTACAATTGCCAGCACAACAAAAAGCAGTCATATTATTGCTATTTCAGGCGAAGGGGCTTACAAGGAAATAAGTACAGGTTTATTTGAAATTTCGTTTGAATTAAGGTTAACAAATGACGAATTATTTGGAGGAACTGCTACTTCGCAATACAAAATTTACAACAATAAAACGTATCCGAAATTAAATCCAATTGACGAGCCTTGTGCTAAAGAAGTAACTCTTTAATACAAAGTTTCAGGTTTCAGGTTTCAGGTTACCGCAAAACCTGAAACCTGAAACTTGAAACAAATCATAAACAAAATCAAAAACAAGCAAAATTGAAAAAACTAATCTTTCCAATCCTTTTCCTGCTTTGCCTGACAGCTTATAAAAGTGTGGAAAATCCTGATTACATTGATATTCAGGAATTACGAAAACTCTATTCTGGTGGAGATTCTTCGAAATGGCCTGCTGCTGAATTGCATGAAAACGTAGATAAATCTAAATTTCAGGATATTGGCATGCTTCCGGCGGTGCCTTATCCAACTTATAATCCATATTCGAAGGAAAAAGAAAGTTTGGGAAAGATTTTATTTTTTGATCCGAGATTATCGAAAAGTGGTCAGATTGCCTGTGCTTCCTGCCATAATCCAGAATTAGGTTGGACGGATAATTTGACGCGTTCTTTTGGTCACGATCGCCAAACTGGAAAACGTAATTCTATGACTATTTTGAACTCAGCTTATGCTACTTCTTTATTTTGGGATGGACGTGCTTCAAGTTTAGAAAATCAGACTCAATTTCCAGTAGCGGATCCTTTAGAAATGAATGAAAAACTGACGATTGCCGTTGATAAAATTGCCAAAATTAAAGGTTATAATTCATTGTTTATTTCGGCTTTTGGAGATAAAAAAGTGACTTTGGAAAGAATTCAATACGCAATTGCCACTTTTGAAAGATCAATCAATAGTCCGAAGAGTAAATTTGATCAGTTTGTAAGCGGAAAATCAGATGCTTTTACAGACTCACAAGTCAAAGGAATGCATTTATTCCGAACAAAAGCACAATGTATCAATTGTCATAATACGCCTTATTTCAGCGATAATCAATTTCATAATGACGGACAGACTTTATTCGGAACAAAAAATGAAGATTTTGGGCGTTATAATGTTACCAAAGATGAAAAAGACATTGGTAAATTCAGAACCCCGACACTTCGCGAAGCTGTAAACACAAAACCCTGGATGCATCACGGACATTTTCCTTCTTTATTAGATGTTGTGGAATTGTACAATTTAGGAAATCCTTCTCCAGTTCAAAAAAAATATCTGGGTACGGCAAGAGATTCTCTGATTCCAAAAGCAGATCCTATGCTTCGAAAATTAGATTTGAACAAAGAAGAAATCAACGACTTATTAGCCTTTATCGAAACTTTAAGTACGCCTACAAGACGAATTATAGTTCCGGAAATGCCAAAATAATTAAAATGTAAAAGTTCGTGAATATGCCCTAAAGTTCACAAATTTTCTAGCCTGTTTCGATAAATGAAACAGGCTTTTTTATTTTTATTCCACGGTTTAAGGATATATTTGTAGCCAACCAAACTTATACAAGCCATTACACTATTTAAAATCCTAAAACCACAAATTATGAAAAGAAGTTTCTTCTTAATGCTTCTTTTGGCAATTACTTCCTTTAGTATTGCACAAAGCAAAAACTCAAATGCCAAACCTAACATCATTATCATCAACATGGATGATATGGGTTACGGCGACACCGAGCCTTATGGAATGACTGGCGTAAACACTCCTCATTTTAACCAAATCGCACAGGAAGGAATGCGATTTACTAATTTTAATGCCGGACAAGCCATTTGTACCGCATCAAGAGCAGCTTTATTGACAGGCTGTTATCCTAACCGAATCGGAATGTCAGGCGTATTGCTTCCGGGAGCAAAACGTGCATTAAATCCAAATGAAGAAACAATTGCTTCACTTTTAAAGAAAAACGGATATAAAACGGCTAATTATGGAAAATGGCATTTAGGTAACGAATTACCATATTGGCCAACAAATTATGGCTTTGATGAGTTTTATGGTATTCCTTATTCGCATGATGTTTGGCCAATTGATTATGATGGTTATTCAAAAGTTACAGATGTCAAAGACATGCGTTCGAGCTTCCCTCCGCTTCCGTTAATCAGCAATACAACCATTATTGATACAATTGAAAATATAAAAGATGCTTCAAAATTAACGACTCTTTTTACAGAAAAAGCAATTGGTTTTATCAAAAAAAATAAAAAAGATCCTTTCTTTTTATATCTCACGCACCCTTTGCCACACGCACCTTTGGCGGTTTCTGATAAATTTAAAGGGAAAAGTGATTTAGGACTTTTTGGCGATGTAATCATGGAACTGGATTGGTCTATTGGCGAAATAATGAAAACTTTAGATCAAGAGGGAATTGCTAAAAATACCGTTTTGATTTTAACCAGCGATAATGGTCCATGGTTGGTTTTTGGTGATAATGCTGGTTCTTCGGGTGGTTTTAGAGAAGGAAAATCAACAACTTGGGAAGGCGGCACGAGAGTTCCGTTCCTGATTCGTTGGCCCGGAAAAATAAATGCCGGAACTGTAAACAGCTCTTTAATGACAAACATGGATTTGCTGCCAACAATTTCAGCAATTACAGGAGCTTCATTACCAAAAAATCAAATTGACGGTTTGAATTTTCTTCCTTTGTTAACTGGAAAAACAGCTAATGGTCCAAGAGAGATTTTTTATTATTATTTTGGAGTTGGAAGCAACAATCTCGAAGCTATTCGATACAAACACTGGAAATTGGTTTTTCCTCATAAAGGCACTACTTACAATAAAAAATTGCAAGGAAAAGATGGACTTCGTGGTGAAGGCGCTTCCGCAGAATTTCCAATGGCGCTTTACGATTTAGCGCATGATCCCGGAGAAGTTCGCGATGTTCAGCAATTGTATCCTGAAATTGTAGCACAAATTCAAAAAATTGCCGATACAGCTAGAGAAGATCTTGGTGATGATTTGAATCAAAAAGTGGGGAAAAATGTTAGAAAACCTGCTACATACTAAAACACAAAAGCCCGATAGTAATCGGGCTTTTGTGTTTAAACGCGAAGATTAGAAGAGGAAAATTTTTTCGATAATCTTACCACTATGATAGTTTGTCTTTTTGTAACTTTAATAAAACATTTAAAGATGCGATTTAACCCCAATCAATAATTATTTACTATCCTTTCATTGACGCATAAAATAACGCCACATCCTTGATATCATTAGCATTTTTTAAATTTGTCTGTCACGCTAAAGAAGCTTTTTTCTTTTATAAAAAATTACTGCCATGAGAATAGATCAGATACAAATTAAAACAAACGATATTCAAAAAACGAAAGCATTTTATCAGAACCTTTTTGGGCTTTTTATTCTGGAAAATGATCAAAAATCCATAACGTTTCAGGCTGGAACTTCTATTTTAAAATTTATTGAAGATCTCGAATTTAATTCCATATACCATTTTGCTTTTAATATTCCTGAAAATCAGCTTGAAGAAGCTATTCAATGGTGTCAGGACAAAGTTGATTTAATTGTTTTGGATGACAAAAGTGTCGTTACTCATTTTGAAAATTGGAATGCACATTCTATTTATTTCTTCGATCACAATGGAAATTTACTGGAATTCATTGCCAGACATGACCTTAATAACGAACAACTTGGTGAATTCAGCTCTGCTTCCATTTTAAACATATGTGAAATCGGAATTGTTACTGAAAGTCCATTAAAATTAGGAAACCAATTAATTGAAGAACACGGATTGCATTTCTTTTCTCAAAATACAAATACAGAAAAATTCGCGGCAATTGGCGATCATGAAGGATTATTGATTCTGGTGCAACCCAATCGAAATTGGTATCCAACTCAAATTCCTTCTGAAAGTAATCCAGTGAAAATATCACTGGAAAACAATGAAAACTTAATTGAATTACATCTATAAATAACTCCATATCAAACAGATAAAAATATAATTTGTATTTTAATCACAGCAAAAAAACATTTATAATATAGTTTTTAAAGTGTATGAAAAGATACTTCTTCCTCACCTTATTATTTTGGAGCTTTCACGTTTCTAAGGCGCAAACCAATCTCGCATATGAAAAATTAATCGCAGAAGCTTCTTTACTTCATCTTCAAAAAGATTATAAAAACGCTATTTTAAAACTAGAAAAGGCTTTTTTGCTTAAAGAACCTGATGCGCTAAATGCTTATAAAGCTGCGGGAATGTATTCGTTAGCTCAAAATCAAGCGGAAGCTTTTAAATATTTAAATATAGCTCTAAATAAAGGATGGACTGAAGCAGAGCAACTTTCCATAGATCCGTATTTTGATTTTTTACGTGCTAAATATCCATATACGTGGAAAACGATTAAACAAAAAGCAGAATTGAAAGAGCAGCAATATGAAAAGAAATTAAAACTTCCAGAATTGCGAAAACAAATCAATGCAATGGGAATTGCAGATCAGAAAATTAGATATTGGAAAATACAAACTTCTGATCCTGCTCTATTGAATGATTTACAGCAGAAAATTAATGACTTAGATTTTAAAAATCTTTCGACAGCAAAAGAGATTCTGAAAACCAACGGTTGGCCAAAAATATCAGAAATAGGAAAAGATGGTGCTCATAATTTCTGGCTAATTGTTCAGCATGCAGATCAGGATATTTTATTCCAAAAAACAGCTTTACATGAAATGGATAAATTAAAAGGGACGAAAGAATTGGATATGGAAAACTATGCTTTTTTGTATGACCGAGTGCAATGCAATCTCAATTATAAACAAGTTTACGGAACGCAGGTAAATTGGACACAAAATGGGAAAGCTTCAAGTTTTAGAGGCATAATTAAAGAAAATGAAGCTGATAAAAGAAGAAATGAATTTGGACTTCTTCCTTTAAAAATTTATGCTTTAAATTATGGTTTTAAATACACGATTCCAACAGCTGAAGAAGCGTCAAAAAAGGATAAAAAAGATGCGGAGAGTACATCAAATCTAATAAATGAGGCTAAAAAGTATTATGAGACAAAAGAGTTTCAGAAAGTATATGATAATTATAATAATGCGTCCATGATTTTAGGTGGAATGACAAGTGAACAAAATTTTGAAGCTTCTGAACTGTTTGCAAAAATTTACAATGAAACTCGTGACGAACAGTACAGAAGCATTTCTTTAGATTTTTTAAATTTGAATTATCTCAGAGGAGATTTGGACAAAAAAATACTCTTATCAAATAAAGAATTTAATACATTTTATTCTGAAAAAAGATGGAATGATATTGTTGATTCTTTATGATACTCTAAAACTTCATTCTCTGAATTCTCACGGCATTCAAAATTGCTAACAGCGCCACTCCAACGTCAGCAAAAACAGCTTCCCACATAGTTGCTAGTCCGCCCGCGCCAAGAATTAAAACAAAAGCTTTTACAGCAAATGCCAGTATAATATTCTGCCAGACAATTTTTTTAGTCTGTTTTCCAATGTTAATCGCCATTGGAATCTTACTTGGTTTATCATCCTGAATTACAATATCTGCGGTTTCAATAGTGGCATCGCTTCCTAAACCTCCCATTGCAATTCCAACTGTGCTGAGCGCAATTACAGGCGCATCGTTAACACCATCACCAACAAATGCGACTGTTTCATTTTTGGCTTTAATTTCGTTTACCTTATTGACTTTATCTTCGGGAAGTAAATCTCCAAATGATTTTGTAATTCCAAGTTTATCAGCAACAAATTGCACTACATTGGTTTTATCACCACTTAGCATGGTTAGTTTGACACCTAAAGATTTTAGTTTTGAAACCGTTTCTTTTGCATCCTCCTTAATTTCATCTGCAATCGTTAAATATCCGGCAAATTTTCCGTCGTAAGCAATCGCAATTGTGGTATAAACTATTGCTGACGGATCAATATCAAACGGAATACTATATTTATCCAAAAGTTTGAAGTTTCCAACATGAAGCTCTTTTCCGTTAAAAGAAGCTTTTAAACCATGTCCTGCAATTTCTTCAATATCTTTCAATTCTACAGAAGAATCAATTGGTCCGACATGATTATGAATTGCAGTTGCCACAGGATGAGTACTTCGGCTTTCTAAGGCATTTACAATTTTCAGAATTTCTTCTTTATCAAATTCAGTTTTTATAATAACTTCCTGAACTTTAAAAACACCTTCTGTCATTGTTCCGGTTTTATCAACCACCACATTCTGGATTGTCGAAATACTGTCCAGGAAATTACTTCCTTTAAACAGAATTCCGTTTTTACTTGCAGCGCCGATTCCTCCAAAATACCCAAGCGGAATACTGATAACCAGTGCACAAGGACAAGAAATAACCAAGAAAACCAAAGCTCTGTATAACCAGTCGCTAAAAACGTAATTGTCTACGAAAAGCATCGGAACCAAGCAAATTGCGATTGCTAAATAGACTACAATTGGCGTATAAATTTTAGCAAACTTTCTGATGAACAATTCCGCAGGAGCTTTTTTGGTTGTAGCATTTTGTACCAGTTCCAAAATTTTAGATAATTTACTGTCGTTGTAAGCGGTTGTAACTTTTACTTCAGCAATCGTATTTCCGTTTATCATTCCTGCCAAAACAGTTTCACCTTTCTTCTTGGTATCAGGTTTACTTTCTCCTGTTAAAGCTGCTGTATTAAACGAAGCAGAATCAGATAATAATTCGCCATCTAAGCCTAATTTTTCACCCGCTTTCAGCTGAATAATCGCTCCTATCTTAACGTCTTTTGCCTTTACTTTTACAGCAACATTATTTTCTAAAATCGTAACCTCATCGGGACGCTGGTCTAGCAAACTCTTAATACTCGATTTCGCCCGATTTACTGCCATTCCCTGAAAAGTTTCTCCAATTGTATAAAACAACATAACTGCAACACCTTCTGGATATTGACCAATTGCAAAAGCACCAATTGTTGCAATACACATTAGGAAAAATTCAGAGAAAACATCGCCTTTTACAATGCTTTCATAAGCTTCTTTCAAAACTGGAATCCCAACCGGAAGATAAGCAATAATGTACCACGCAATTCTGATATATCCTGTAAACCAGTTTTGAGGATAATAGTTGTCAAATCCAATTCCGATAATCAATAAAACAAGGGAAATTATGGACGGCATAAATAGTTTAAAAAGCCCGCCCTCAGTATTGTGTTCATGATCATGACCTCCGTGATCGTGCCCGCCATTTTCTGAATGTACTGGTTCATCGTGCGAGCAACAGCAGGAAGGTTTGGGCTTGCTTTTTGTATTTTTTACTTCTTTATCTTGATGTATCATTTTTTGAGTTTCAAGTTTCAAGTTTCAGGTTTTAGTAGCACCGAAACTTTGTTTAAATAATGTTCTAAATTTAAGCATTTTGTAGCAAAGTTTATAGCCGTAAAGGCACTAAGACACAAAGTTTTTAAGGTTGAAAGGAGTTACTCTCGCAAAGGCGCGAAGCCGCAAAGTTTTTCAATTGAATTGCCTCAAGCTTTAGCTGGAGGATTATAATAAAAACAAAGAAGGCTTTAGCCTAAAATCGCAAGTTTGGCTAAAGCCAATTACAATCTTATTAAGCACCTCCAGCTAAAGCTGGAGGCAACTCAAATTAATCTTATAAAATCTGTATAAAAAAACTTTGCGACTTCGCGCCTTTGCGAGATTAACTCCTGCAAAAAAACTTAGCAACTTAGCATCTCAGAACCTTAGCCCCTTTAAAAAAAATCAATGCTCATGTTCTCCTCCGCCTTTCATTGCTGAAAGCAGATAAAAAGCGCCTTTCGTTACAATTTTAGCATTCGCAGGAACTTCATTTACAAACTTAACTTCTGTAAAACCTAAATCTGTTGTTCCAGGAACTACTTCTATAGCTTTAAAATGAACTTCCTGTTCATGAACTTCCTCTTTTTCGCCAGCTGCATGATCGTATTTTTTCTCTGTTTTTTCATTTTCTTGAATAAATACAAAATACTTGTCTGCGTTTTTAACCACAGCATCTTTTGGCAATGCAGGAACAGTAGCATTAGTAATATTTATATTAGCAGAAACATACATTCCCGGAATAAGGCCTTTAGCATCAGCAGGATCGATTTTAGCGTGAACAGCAACGGTTTTACTTTCATTAGAGAATGATTTATTGACTCCGAAAATCTTTCCTTTAATCGATTTATTCGACTGATTTGTTAATACAAAATCAATTACCTGACCAATAGAAATCGAACCTAAATCTTTCTCATAAACATTTAAATCCAAATGCATCTGGCTATTATCAACTACTTCAAAAAGTGAAACTCCTGTATTTGCAAAAGCGCCTTTAGCAATATTAATTTTTCCAACATAACCATTTATTGGTGAAACAATTGGCACTACTGACGTTGTTCCTTTTGTGCTTACATGCAAAGCATCAAGTTTATTTTTTGCTGCCTGTGCGCGAGCTCTTTCTGCTGCTAATTTTGCTTTTACTTCCTGAAAAGTCTTTCTCGGATTTACATTTTCATCGCTTAATGTCTTCTGACGGTTGTATTCCAATTGCAAATATTCCACATTTGCTGTAGCCGAATGGTAATCTTCCTGCATTTCAATTACTTCCAGATTTTGAATTGTTGCCAAAACTTTTCCTTTATTGACAAAAGTTCCTTCCAAAACATAAATATCTTTTACCGTTCCGCCAATTAAAGTCGAAACCTCAGCAGAATTTTGCGGAGGAACTGTTGTGTAGCCATTCGCTTTGATGATTTTATTCAGATTTCGGTCTTCGACAATTCCGGTTTCAATTCCGACTGTGTTGTATTGAGAAGTGGTTAAAACAACTTCTGTAGTTGATTTTTCTTCTTCGTGGCTTTCCTCTGCTTTCTTTTCATTGCAGCTTGTTAACATAACCGCAAAGAGCGCAAAGGTTACGCAAAGGGCGCTAAGTTTTATTCCTTTGCGAACTTTGCGTTTTGTCTTTGCGTGCTTTGCGGTTAAATTTTCAGTTATAAATATATTTTTCATTTTTAATTGTTTTTGATGGTTGGGAATTGAAGTTCGATTGCACTTTGATTGTAGCTGTGCGTAGCCTCTGCAAATTGTTTTTTAATATCAATTGCCTGATTTAAAAAACTGATATACGACCAATAACTCATATCGCCATTAGCGTAACTTTTCTGCGCCGTTTCAATAATCTGATTGGCGTATTGCGAACCTTCATTCTGAAAATAAGCTAAATTTTTCTGCTGCTTTTCGAAATTGTTTTGTAATTCATCTCTTTGCAAATTCAATATCATTTTATTTTTGTCTAAAGCCAATTGTGATTGCGTAATACTTATTTCTGCCACTTTGGCTTTCGTCGTATTCACACCTCCAAAAAGCGGAATCTGTAATCCTGCTGTAAAACCCTGAAAAAGAGATTCCGTATTAATGGTTTGAGCAAAATAACCTACACCAACTTTTGGTGTTCTTAAAGCTTTAAAAGTTTGAACTTCTTTTTGATAAACTGAAATCTGCTGTTGATACAAATCCGTTACTAAAGTTTCTGCTTTTGTGTTTTGCTGATTTTCTATGAAAATATATTGCAATGCTGTATTTTGGTCGGGAACAATATTTTCATTCGTCTGAATGAAAAATTGCAATTGTTTCTGATAAATCGCCAAATCATATTCTAATTGTGCTTTCTGTGTCTCAATTTCTTTTACTTTGGCTTTGGCACTAATTACTTCAATATTTCCGCTTTCTCCAGTTTTAAAACGAAGTTCAGCATTCTTAAGGAATTTGGTATAAATCTCATTCAGTTCAGCGTTCAATTTCTGAATCGAAACGCCGTACAAATATTGATAATAAGCCAAAGTCACGGCTTTTTCAATTTCGTAAGAAGACAAAGCTTTTCTTTTTTCAGCCAATTTTGCCAATTCTTCCTGCAATTGCCGGTTGGCTTTTGTAATATTTCCTAAAGGAAAAAATTGTTGTACTGAAACGTTATGATCATAATCGGCACTATTGAATTGCCCGCCTTGATATTGCACTTGCAGCGGATCTGGCTGAAAAGCTGCTTTTTTCAAAACAGTTTGTTTTTCAATTTCTTTATCGGCGATTTTCAGATCGATATTATTTGATTTGGCTAGTTCTATTGCTTTTTCTAAGGTTATAGATTGCTGTGCAAATATTACTGTACTTACCAATAGAAACGCGCTTAACCGCAAAGTTCGCAAGGTTTTTTTCGCAAAGTTCGCAAAGGTTAAATTTTGAGTTTTATATATTGAATTCATTTTTCTTTCTTTTAAAATTTCTTAGCGTTCTTCGCGTAAATCTTTGCGCTCTTTGCGGTTCAGCCTACGTTCTAGCATTAAATAAAAAATCGGTAAAACGATCAAGGTTAATAAAGTCGCCGAGATTAATCCGCCGATAACTACAGTTGCTAATGGTTTTTGAACTTCTGCTCCACCGCTTGTTGACAATGCCATTGGCAAAAATCCTAATGAAGCTACCGAAGCTGTCATTAAAACCGGTCTTAATCTTGTTTTGGTTCCGATTAAAACACGTTGCAATGGATCTAAAATTCCTTCTGTTTTTAATTGATTGAAATATGAAATCAGCACGATTCCATTTAAAACCGCAATACCGAATAAAGCAATAAAACCAATTCCTGCAGAGATGCTGAATGGCATTCCTCTCAGCGAAAGCGCAAAAACACCTCCAATCGCTGATAATGGAATGGCGGTAAAAATCAACAGCGCTTGTTTTACACTTTTGAAAGTAAAATAGAGTAAAACTAAAATCAACCCCAAAGCAATTGGAAGCGCGACAGAAAGTCTTTTTGAAGCCTCAATTAAATTCTCAAATTGGCCGCCGTATGTTACATAATAACCTGTGGGAAGTTTAAAATTTTTATCGAGTTTCGACTGGATTTCTTCAACCACACTTTTTATATCTCTCCCTCTCACATTTAGCCCTACGGTAATTCTACGTTTTCCGTCTTCACGGATAACCTGCACCGGACCTTGTTCGTATTCGACCGAAGCCACTTGAGAAAGCGGCACTTGCTGGCCATTTGGAAGCGGAATAAATAAATTGCTTACATCTGTAATATCACCACGATTGTCTTCATTCATTCTTACGACAACATCAAATCTTTTGCTTTCTTCATAGATTTTTCCGGCGCTTTCGCCAGCAAATGACGAACGAATAATTTGATTGATATCCGAAATATTCAATCCGTAAAGGGCAATTTTATTGTAATCGTATTTAATCGTAATTTGGGGCAATCCTGTGACTTTATCTGCTTTTAAATCGCCAATTCCTTCAATATTTTTGATTTTCGAAATCAATTCTGTTGCTTTCGAATCCAGAACATCTAAATCGTCTCCAAAAATTTTAATGGCAATATCAGATCGGCTTCCCGTCATTAATTCGTTAAAACGCATTTGAATAGGTTGCGAGATCTCAATATTGGCGCCAGGAATTACTTCCATTTCTTCTTTCATAGCGTTTGCCAATTCTTCCCAATTATGATATTTGCCTTTCCATTCTTTTTTGTCTTTTAAAACGATAATCAAATCACCGCTTTCAATTGGCATTGGATCGGTTGGGATTTCGCCGCTTCCTATTTTGGTTACAATAGTTTCGATTTCAGGGAATTTAGCTTTTAAAATCTGTTCCAATTTAGTAGCGGTTTCGACCATCTGCGTAAGCGAACTTCCGGTCATAATTGTGGCATTTATGGCTAAATCACCTTCTTCAATTGTTGGAATAAATTCGCCTCCCATATTTTGGAAAATAATAAATGCCAAAGCGAACAATCCTAAAGCGATAGAAAGAACCACTTTTTTAAATTCCAAAGCTTTATTTAACAAAGGCGTATATTTATTTTCTAACCAGGCAATCATTCGATCACTAATGTTTTCTTTATGATCTGTTTTTTTAGATAAAAACAAAGCGCTCATCATTGGAATGTAAGTCAGGGAAAGAATAAAAGCGCCAATAATAGCAAAACCAACTGTCATTGCCATTGGTTTAAACATTTTTCCTTCAGTTCCAATTAAAGCTAGTATTGGCAGATAAACGATTAAAATGATTATTTCTCCAAAAGCGGCACTATTCCTGATTTTTGAAGCCGAATTATATACTTCGGAATCCATTTCTTCCTGCGTTAATTCTTTTTTGCTTTTCAATTTCTGAAGATGATGCATTGTGGCTTCGACAATGATTACGGCGCCATCGACGATAATTCCAAAATCTATTGCGCCTAAGCTCATCAAATTCCCGCTTACGCCAAAAGCATTCATCAGAATAACAGCAAACAACATTGCCAACGGAATAACCGAAGCGACAATTAATCCTGCACGAAGATTTCCTAAAAATAAAATCAGTACAAAAATGACGATCAAAGCGCCTTCTAATAAATTCTTTGCAACAGTTTTAATCGAATTATCCACGAGTTTTCCTCTGTCTATAAAGGCCTCGGCAACAACTCCTTCCGGTAGACTTTTGTTGATTTGGGCCATTTTTTCATGAACACGATTTACAACAGCACTGGAATTTTCTCCTTTCAGCATTAAAACCATACCTGAAACAATTTCGCCTTTTCCGTCTTTTGTAGAAGCGCCATAACGTAATGCAACTCCTTCTCGTACCTGAGCAACGTTACGTACTAAAACGGGTGAACCGTTTCGGTTTTTTACCACAACATTCTCAAGATCTTTTATGCCTTTTGCCATTCCTACTCCACGAATAAAGTAGGTATATTGATCTTTTTCAATATAAGCGCCACCTGTGTTTTGGTTGTTTTTTTCTAAAGCATCAAAAATTTCGGTAATAGTAACGCCTAAACTATTGAGCATATTTGGGTTTACGGCAATTTCGTATTGTTTTAATTTTCCGCCCCAAGCACTTACCTCAGCTACGCCACGAACGCCTTGCAATTGCGGAATAATAATCCAATCCTGAATTGTTCGCAGTTCGATGGCGCTGTATTTGTTTTCATAGCCTTTTTTGGCATAAACGTCATATTGGTAAATTTCGCCCAAACCTGTAGAAATAGGCGCTAATTCTGGTGAATTTACATAATCAGGAATATTTTCTTCGGCTTGTTTTAAACGTTGAAAAATCTGTTCACGAGCCCAGTAAATATCTACATCGTCTTCAAAAACAACAGTTACAACTGATAATCCGAAACGGGAGATACTTCGGAGTTCGATTACATTCGGAACTGTTTTTACAGCTCTTTCTAACGGATAAGTAATTAATTGTTCCACTTCCTGACTTGCCAAAGTGGGCGCTGTAGTAATAATTTGCACCTGATTGTTTGTCACATCCGGCAAGGCATCAAGTGGCAATTTTTTAAGCGAATAACTTCCCCATGCAATGAGCACAAGGGTAAATAATAGTATAACGAATTTGTTCTTTATACTAAATTGAATGATTTTATCTAGCATTTGAATAATATAATGATATGAGAAATTAGGCAGATTATTGCCCGATAATGTGCGGAAAGTCCGCAACTCTCTATCCTGATCCTAATTTAAATTAGGTCAGGCATCATTATGCTATCTGAGGGGGTTGCCAAATACTTCCATAGAAATTGGAAGCAAAAACAGAATTATAACTTGGTAAAGGAATTGAAATAAGATGATTTTCTGAAGGAAACTCAAAAACTGCAACATTTTGGTAATTTAATACCTGCGCTCCACAGCAGTTGCAGGCACAAAATGGCGAACATAAATCGTTGTCTTTATCATGGGAATGATTTGCCTCAGAAGAAAACTGAGCTGTTTTATGCGCAGCACTATTCACTTCCATATCTGCACAAGGCATACTTGAAAGTGCTATCAAATAAATTGATAATAATACTGTAATCCATTTCATGTTGTAAAAATACTATTATTTTTTAAAAATATAAATTATTGATATTGATAAATGTAAAAAACAACAAACCAACTTTTAACAACTGTTGACTTATTTTTTAAGTGAATTGATACTTTATTAAGAAATTTTGCAAGAGGTAAGAAAATTTCGTTAACTTTAACATTAATTAACACATTATGAAGTCTTAAGCATAATTATAAAAACCTACACTACGTATAGCAGATAAAAAGATTACCCCATAATTATTAGTGCATATTTATTTTTCGCAGTTTATTAATTAACATTAAAACACTCTAATCAATGAAATGTAAAACATTAATATCAGCCTTTTTATTATTATTTAGTATACAAATTTTCGGGCAGGTTTACACCGACAAAATTGTAGGAAAAAAAAATGAAGAATTAAAAGACAGTCTAGCTGTCGAAAAATACCCTTATGCTTTGCCAATCTGGGGTGAAAAAGTAGCCCAAAAAGGATATAAACTTCCATACTCTGCGGGAGTTTCTGTTAATTATTTTTGGCAAGAATCTGAGATTGTAATTAATAATCTGGAAGTTGGCTTTAATCACGGTCCGCTTTATAATTTAGACGAAATCGTACGATTTGATAAATCTACTGTAGAAGCTGGCGCTTTGACCGTTAGACCCGATATTTGGTTGCTTCCCTTCTTAAATATTTATGGAATTTTTGGAAAAGCTAATACTTCTACAAAAATTAATGCCGGTATTTGGGTTCCCGATGCCGATAATAACTGGTCTGAAATTGCAAATTTCAGCACCAAAGCAAATTTCGATGCTACAACTTTTGGTATTGGTATGACGCCAACAATTGGTATTGGCGGAGGCTGGCTGGCACTTGATATGAATATGGCCTGGACTGATATCAGTTCGCTTGATAAACCTGCATTTTCTTATGTTTTTGGACCGAGATTAGGAAAAACATTTAAATTCAATAAACCAGAACAAAATATTGCAGTTTGGGTTGGAGGTTTCAGAGTTCATATCTCTGGAGATACTAATGGAGATTTACCTTTATCTGATTTTATTGATTTAAGCAGCGCTCAGGCGAAAGTAGATAACGGTCTTCAGAAAGTATCCGAAAACCAAACAAAAGTAGATAACTGGTGGGACAGCTTGAGTCCTGCTGAACAAAAAAATCCGGTTAATGTAGCCAAACATAATACTGCAGACAGAGCTTTAGAAAGAGCAGGAACCTTCCTTGCAACTCTGGACGGAGCATTGAGCACAGCCGGAGATTCATCTGTACAGTATTCGCTCCAAAAAAGACCAAAAGATATGTGGAACTTTATTGTTGGGTCGCAATTTCAATTCAATAAACATTTTATGTTTCGTGCAGAATGTGGCTTCTTAGCAAGCCGTACTCAAGTATTGGGAAGTTTACAATATCGTTTTGGACTGTAATTCATCCATTTATGAAAAAGATTTTATTAATCGTCTTCACTTTCTTTTGCATTTCATCGGCACGGTCACAAGTTTTAATTTCCTTGATTTTTGGAGATAAACTTAACTCTGAGTTTTTGGAATTTGGTTTAGAAGGTGGCGTTAATTTTTCTACGATTTCAAATATGGATTCTTCAGGAACCAATCCTGGTTTTAATCTTGGATTTTATTTTGATCTTAGATCAAGGAAAAATCCTGCCTGGATGATTAATACTGGGGTAATCGTAAAATCTCCTATGGGTGCGCAGGGAATTCCGGTTTATCCTACGGGCGATGTTAATTTAGACAATACTTTTGTCGGAGGAAGCGTGAATCGCGAAATACGCTATTTTAATGTTCCGATTTTAATCAAATATCAATTCAAAAACAATATTTATGTTAAAGCCGGACCTCAGTTTGGTTTATTGGCGAAAGCCTTTGATGAATTCAAAACTGAATATGAAAAAGATGATGTAATCTACAAAAGAAATATCCGCGATCAAATTCACGTTATTGATGCTGGGCTTGCTGCAGGTCTTGGATATCATTTAAATGTTGGAAACGGACTTAATTTTACTGTTCAGTACTATTATGGCCTTGTAACTGTAATGAAAGGTGACGGACCAAATAATCAATTCAACAGATCTTGGTATATTACGGCTGGATTACCAATTGGAAAAGGAAAAGCCGCTAAAAAAAGAGCCGCAGAAGAAGCCGAATTAAATAAAGTTATTCTTCCTGAAGATGAAAAACCAGCGCCGAAAAATTAAGACATAAATTCCTGAAAGGTTTCCAAAACCTTGTAGGTGTCTATAAATATGCAAATAATACTTACAAGCTTGCTAACAAATTTGATTAAACTTGTAAAAATTCATTCGGACTATTTTTTTGTCCCGTTAGGGATTAAATATTGGTAGAAAAAAAATATCCCAGTTTTATTTTGTCCCGTAGGGACTATATGTTTAATGCCATTTTTATTTGAATTTATGCAAAATGTAGTCCCTACGGGACAAATGGGTGTGAGGTAAAACTAATTTCTACCAATATTTAATCCCTAACGGGATAAAAAAACAAAATAATCTAACTCAGACTCTGGTCTATTTTGTATTTATTGAAGCAATAAAATGAAGTATTTCCTGAGTATTTAAAATGAAATCAGGATTTGTGTATAAAATGGCGTTATTAGGCATAAAAGGCATTTCGGCTGAAAGAGGATTTTGAACCGCAATTATTCCGCCTGCTGCTTTAATCGCTTTTAAACCTTCTGTTCCGTCTGAATTTGAACCCGATAATAAAATTGCGATTAAGGAAGAACCATAAATTTCTGCCGCCGATTCAAAAGAAACATCAATACTCGGACGGCTGTAGTTTATTTTTTCTGAAGTATCTAAAGCCAGAATTCCCTCTTTTTCAAACAGTAAATGATAATTGGATGGCGCGATATAAATAAACCCAGGCAAAAGTGGTGTTTTATCTTCAACGGGTTTTACTTTTATATTTGATTTCAGTGTAATTAAATCTTCTAAAGTCTCTTCATCTGTACTTTTTCTGTGAAGAACAAGTACAAGCGCAAAATCATTGAGTTTTATAAGTTCCGGCAAAATCTGCATTAAAGCATTCAGACTTCCCGCAGATCCTCCAATGATCACTACTTTACAATCTGATATTATTTTAATTTCCTCCATATTTTATCTTTATCCAATTGTTTGTATTTATTTGGAGCAATAGAATATTTTATAGTTTCTTTAGTTCCTAGAGCCAAGAAGCCCAAAACAGCTAAACTTTCATCAAACAAATTAATTACACGTTTTTGTAAATCGGCATCAAAATAGATTAAAACATTTCGGCACAAAATCATATCAAATTCATTGAATGAAGTATCGGAAACGAGGTTATGCTGTGAAAAAACCATCTTCTCTCCTAAATCGCTATTAAATTTTGCGATACCATAATTGGCCGTATAATAACTTGAAAAATCCTCCTGACCTCCTGCATCACGATAATTTTGTGAATACTCTTTCATCATTCGGAGCGGGAAAATTCCTTTTTTGGCAGTTTCTAAAACCGTTGCATTTATATCGGTTGCATAAATTAAAGATTTATGAAGCAGTCCGGCCTCTTTGAGCATAATTGCCATCGAATATACTTCTTCACCTGTAGAACATCCGGCATGCCACAATCTAATAAAAGGTTTTGTTCCCAATAAAGGCAGAATTTGGGTTCGCAAAACATTATAAAATGCAGGATCGCGAAACATCTCGGTTACATTCACCGTAATTTCGTCGACCATTCTTTTATAATATTCCGGATCTGAACGAACTTTTGAAAGAAATTCATGAAAATGCGTAAAACCGTCTAAATGAAAAACCCGGTTTACGCGACGTTTGAGCGAAGCTCTGGAATAACTTCCAAAATCAAAACCATAGTATTCATAAACTTCATTGATAAGCAGCTCTAATTCAATATCCTCAATCATATTTCGTTCAAATTTTGCTTAAAACAAGCAGTAACTTATCAACATCAACTGGTTTTGAAATATAATCGTCTGCCCCAGCCTCTAAACACTTTTCTTTATCGCCCGTCATTGCCTGGGCGGTTACCGCAACAACAAAAATAGATGCTCTTGACGGAATCGCTTTTATTAAAGGAATTGCATCATAACCATCCATTTCGGGCATCATCATATCCAATAAAACCGCATCAACCTTTTCATCCGATTTTAATAGTTTTAAAGCTTCTTCGGCACTTGTACAAGACAAACAATCGTATGATTTGACACGCAAAGTATGTTCTAATGCGAAGATATTTCTGGAATCGTCATCTACAATTAAAAGTCGTTTTTTACTCATATTTCTCTACTATTTTTACCACTCACGATAGCTATCAGAAATGGCATAACTTTTTTATTTTTAAACTTTATCATAAAGCCAAACTCGCAGCAATGATAATAATTGATCAACATCAACTGGTTTTGTAATATAATCTGATGCTCCTGCCTTGATACATTTTTCTCTGTCTCCTGTCATAGCTTTTGCGGTTACGGCAATTAGCGGCAAATTCAAAAATTTCGGATTTGACCTAATTTTTTCTGCTGTTTCGTAACCATCCATATTCGGCATCATCATATCTAATAAAACAACATCAGTATCTGGATTTTCATTTAATATCTTGATGGCTTCTTTTCCGTCAAAAGCCGTAATAATATTCATTTTAAAAACTTCTAATGCTTTTGTTAGCGAATAAATATTTCGAACATCATCGTCAACTATCAGCACTTTTTTCTCGTGTAGAATGTTGTTCAGTAAATTTAGCTTTTTATGTCCGTCATTTTTGTTTTTACCTTCTTTTTTATCTTCAACCAAATGCAGAAAAAGAGAAACCTCATCCAACATTCTTTGATACGAATGTGCCGTTTTTACAATAATCGAATCGGCATATTTCTTGATTTTTACTTCTTCTTTAAGTGATAAACTTTTTCCTGTAAAAACGATTACAGGCAAATTCTCTAATCCTGGGTTTTTCTTCACACCATCCAAAATCTGATAAGCTTGTTTGTCTGGAATTCCCATATCGAGAATTACGCAATCCACTTCAGTTTTATTTAAAGCCTGAAGTCCTTCAGAAACTTCACTTTTTATCTCTGAATTGATATTATAGTTTTCCAAGAAATAAGCTAAAGCTTTGGCATGTTTTGGGTTATCTTCAATAATTAAAACCTTTTGCGCTTCTTTATTGATAATATGTTCAATTCGCAAAAACACGTCTGGAATTTTTTCAAAAGCGACAGGTTTATCTAAGAAATCAACCGCGCCTTTTAGCAA
The DNA here is from genome assembly GCF_000745775.1 of Flavobacterium sp. ASV13. Classification (GTDB taxonomy): domain Bacteria; phylum Bacteroidota; class Bacteroidia; order Flavobacteriales; family Flavobacteriaceae; genus Flavobacterium. The sequence goes on from NZ_JQJY01000001.1 coordinate 720,739, forward strand.
ACTTTCCTGTTTTAATTTGTGTGACGACATAATATGCACCGGAATATGTTTCGTTTCGGCGTGATTTTTTAATTCTTCCAAAACCTCCCAACCGCTTTTTACCGGAAGTTCAATATCCAACAAAATACCAACTGGCTTATAAAGAATTGTAAAATTCAATGCATAATCACCACGAACGGTAACAACTCCTTTGTATCCTTTTTGACGTGTAAAAGCCAAAAGTGACTTCGCAAAATTAACATCGTCTTCCACTATTAAAATCACCTTATCGTCTTCTTTAATTGAATTTCGGTCATCGTCGATTTCATCAGGAATTACAAGACTTATGTATTTTTTAGCCGGAGCTTCTTCTTCAGGCTCAATTTCTGTAAAATCAGTTGGAGGTATTTTCTCTACATTTACTTTATTGTATGCTGCTCCAAAAACGGGCAGACACAATGTAAACGAACTTCCTTCATTAACTTTACTGTGCAAGATAATTTCTCCTCTTAATAATTTTGCTAATTCTCTGCTGATTGATAATCCCAAACCGGTTCCGCCATATTTTCGTTTTGTTGAACCATCGGCCTGCTGGAAAGCTTCAAAAACTAGTGGTTGTTTCTCTATTGGAATTCCGATTCCGGTATCTTTTACAATAAAACAAATGATTTTGTCATCATCTGTACTGACTTTTATTTCGAGACTAACTTTTCCTTTTTCAGTAAATTTAATGGCGTTTGAAATTAGGTTTTTCAAAATTTGCTCTAAACGCATCTTATCCGTTTTGATGACAATTGGCGCTTCTTTTGCAATAATTTCAAATTCAATTCCTTTTTCTTTGGCAACCAGATTAAATAAATTCCAGAGTGAATCTGTAATTTCTTTAGTCGAAACATCTAAAAATTCCAGTTCCATTTTTCCGGCCTCGATTTTAGATAAATCCAGAATTTCATCGATTAAGCCTAACAAACTGTTTCCTGAGCTTTGAATTACTTTTGCAAATTCAATCTCTTCTTTGTTCATGCTTTGATTATTATTTTCAGATAATAATCGGCTTAAAAGCAAAATGGAATTTAATGGCGTTCTCAATTCATGAGACATATTAGCCAAAAACTCTGATTTATAGCGAGTTGTAAGTTCCAGAGCTTCCGATTTTTTCTGAATTTCATTGTTTTTTTCTTCCAATAAAACGCTTCTTTCCGACAATTCTTCATTGGTTTGTTCCAATTCTTCTTGTTGCACTCTTAATTCTTCTTCAGATGCCTGAAGTTTTTCTGTTTGCGCTTCCAATTCCGCATTAATTGCTTCCAATTCGCTATGTTGCTGTTGCAACTCTTCAGATTGTGCTCTAGTTTCTTCCAGCAATTCTGTTACTCTTCTTCGATTTTGAGTCGATCTTATCGCAATTCCAATGTTGTTTGCAACCGTTTTCAAAAACTCTAAATGCAGTTCTGAATATCCGTAAATACTGGCAAGTTCAAGTGCTCCTTCGACTTTATTATCAATCAAAGGAAATGCAACAACATGAGTAGGCTTAATTTGTCCTAAAGCATAATTAATCTGAATATCATCTGGTGTCAAAGCTTTTAATTCTAACATTTTTCTGGAAGTAATAGCCTGACCAATAAGCCCTTCTCCTTTTTTAATGCGTTCTCTGTTTTTGCTTGGTATATAACTATAACCAGCAGCAACGGCAAGTTCATCTCCGTCAATCACATACATAACACCTGCACTGCTGTTGGTATAATTACATAAAAATTCTATAATATCTTTTGATAATTTCTGCAATGGTTTTTCCCCTAACATGGCATTATTCAAATCGGCAATACCAGTTTGAAGCCATTCTTTCTGAGATATTAATTCAAAAGAATTTTTAAGATTAATCCCCATTGTATTCAGTGATTCACCAAGACTTCCTAGCGCATCAGCTTTTGTATCGTCAACACGAATGTCATAGTTTCCGTTTGAAATATTAGTAGCAATTGTACTGATCGCTTCAATTCTTTGAGCAGTTTCAAAATCTTTCTTCTCTAATTCAAGTTGTAAAGCAGTACGTTCGTTGAAATCTTTCAAAATTCTAATTAGGAAAACAATTGAAATAATAAATGCAATAAAAAAGGCTACAATAATCAACATTAAACTATAATTCCCGTATCGTTCTGAATTTGCATTACGTTCTGCTAAAAGTCCTTGCTCGGTTGCTTCTACTTTCTTAATAACGGCACGGAGATCATTCATCATTTTTCTGCCTCCATTTAAATCGAAAACCATGGTATCTTTTCCGAGACGTTTTTTGACTATCTGATTGTTTAAGTATTTGAAAAAATTATCGCGCATCACTCGTAATTCTTCCAACTGTTTTTGTTGAGAAGGATTATCAATGGTAAGTTCTTCTAATTTATCAAAATAAGTGTTTGACTTAGTCTCAGCTTCATTATATCGGTCCACAAACTGTTCGTCACCGGTAATCAAATAACCGCGCATACTGGTTTGTGCTTCTGTAATAATTGCCGAACCCTCGTTTAAATTGTAAATAACTTCCTGAGTATGATTGACCCAAAAATTGCTGTGCAATAAACTTTTAATGCTTATAAATGAAGCAACAGAGCTGATTGTAAGTACTAATAATGAAACTAAAGAACTGATCAGCAGATTTCTTTTAAAATTATTCTTCATATTTGTTGATACTGTTTTATTCATATTTTAAAGGAAGTACAATAATAAAACTTGCGCCTTTGCCTACTTCGCTTTTAGCAGTGATTAATCCGTTATGTTTTTCAATGATTTTTTTCGCAATTGCGAGTCCAATTCCCGTTCCTTCATAAGTTTGACGATCATTCAGGCTTTGGAAAATGATAAATATCCGATCCAGATAAATTTCGTCAAAACCAATTCCGTTGTCTTTTACAATAATTCGGCAAAATTTTCCATCTGGAGAAGTTGGGCTGTCAAATGATTTTAAGGCAATTAACTCCGAAGTGATTTCGATTAAAGGCGGTTCATTTGCTCCGGAGAATTTTATCGCATTCCCGATCAGATTTTGAAAAACCTGTCGTAATTGGCTTGGAATACTATCTATTGTTGGAAGTTCAGAGGTTTTGACCGTCGCATTTTTTCGATCAATTAAATAATCAAAATCTGAGAGCACTTCTTGTAAAACCACATTAAGATCTGTAGTTTCTGGTTTAACTTGCGCTGATAATCGCGAATAAGCCAAAAGATCGGTAATCAAAGTCTGCATTCGCTCTGCCGATTTTATCGTTCGGTCAACATAATCGATTGCCTTTGCGTCGGTTGTCAAATAAAGATCTTTGATGATTTTTATAAAAATCTGAATTTTACGTATTGGTTCATTTAAATCGTGCGAAACCACCCAGGCAAATTGCTGTAATTCGTGGTTTTTCATCTCCAATTCTTCATTTTTTAAAACCAGTTCTTTTGTTCGCTCGGCAATTTTAATTTCTAGATTATCCTGAGCTTCTTTTCTAATTTTTATTTCTTTTGAAAGAAGATCTTTTATGCCTTTTAATTCGTTTTGCTGTTCGTAAATCTTAATAAAAGTTTTCACTTTTAGCATCAACAAATCGGTATCTACGGGCTTTGTGATATATTCAACTGCTCCAGTTTCGTAACCTTTAAAAATGTATTTTTTTTCAATGTTTAAAGCAGAAAGGAATATAACCGGAATATCTTTTGTCCGTTTATTTCCGGAGAGAATTTTCACTACTTCAAAGCCGTCAAGTCCCGGCATCTGAACATCCATAATAATGAGGCAGTAATTTGTCTTTAAAATTTTCCTCAGTGCTTCTTCCCCAGATTCGGCAGAATCGACATCAATATTATGCAGCTCTAATGTTTTTTTTAAGGCAATAATATTTGCCTTTATATCGTCTACAATTAATACCATCTGTTAGGGGTAAAAGTGTTATGAAATTAAAATATTTTGGTTTGAATGCATTCAAGCAACGAGTTCAAAACATCTGATCCTATTTTGAACAGCTTTGGCGCAACTTTCAAATTTATAAAGAAAAGTTAAAATTATATTTCATCAGAAATCTAATTCGTTATATAATTCCCATGTCTTGATTGAAATAATATAAAATCATTTATTGAGGCAATCAAAAAATTCTTTAGGTCAATTCATTTATATAAAACGATTTAAATTAGAATTGAATTGTTTTTAAATGAAATTAATATGGAAAAGAGAAAAACATTTCCTGAACAAAAACAGGAACTTCCTGGAAATGAATATTTAATGCATCCAGAACCTGAAATTATACGGGAAAATTATACGGGAAGCGGTAAACTTCTCGGAAAAGTTGCTTTTATAACGGGTGGCGACAGCGGAATTGGAAGAAGCGTTGCTGTTCATTTTGCAAGAGAAGGCGCCAACATTGCAATTGTTTATTTAAAAGAAGATAAAGATGCGCTACTTACAAAAGAATTAGTCGAAAAAGAAGGACAGCAATGCCTTTTGATAAGCGGTGATTTAAAAGAGGAAAAATTCTGTAAAAGTGCCGTTAAGAAATGCATCAGTTTATTTAAAAAAATAAATGTTTTAGTTAATAATGCTGCGGTTCAATATCCGCAAAACGAATTAGAAAAAATCACTGCTGCACAGCTTCAAAAAACATTTGAAACTAACATCTATCCGTATTTCTATATAACAAAAGCGGTGTTGCCATTTCTAAATGAAAATGACACTATTATCAATACAAGCTCCGTAACGGCTTACCGAGGCAGCGAACATTTAGTAGATTATGCCAGTACAAAAGGCGCCATTGTAAGTTTTACTAAATCACTTTCGGCTATGCTTGCAAAAAGAAAAATCAGAGTCAACGGCGTTGCGCCAGGTCCCATCTGGACACCACTGATTGTAGCGAGTTTCGACAAACTATCTGATTTCGGAAAAGATAATCCGATGGGAAGAGCCGGGCAACCATCAGAAGTTGCACCAGCCTATGTGTTTTTGGGCTGCGCAGACAGCAGCTATATTACAGGGCAATTTATTCATATTAATGGCGGAGAATTAGTTGGGGGCTAAAAAATTAACCACAATCCCGATATTTATCGGGAGCCAAGGTTTACGCGAAGAACGCAAGAAACATATCTTTAAAATCTGTATGCAAATAACTTAGCGAACCTTGCGTAAATCTTAGTGTCCTTTGCGGTTAAAAAAAAACCTTAGTCCCTCAGTACCTTAGAATCTTAGAACCTTTAAAAAAAATGAGCTACATAGACATCATAGGATTATTTGCTGGAACATGTATAACTATATCAACAATTCCGCAGATTTTAAAAGTTTGGAAAACTAAGAAAGTAAAGGATATTTCGCTTAAAACTTTTGGAATTCTAACTTTTGGAATTGTTGTGTGGATTATTTATGGTGTTTTGAAAGCTGATCTTCCAATCATAATAACCAATAGTGTTTCTTTATTCCTGAATTTAGTGATGGTCTATTTTATAATTTACTATGAAAAAGAGTGATCTAAGGTGCTAAGGTTCTAAGATTCTAAGGGACTAAGTTTTTTTAGCTTAGAAGCTTCGTGTATTAGAATTTTAAAAATAAAAATTCTGAGATATCAAGTTAAAAAACTTAGCATCTCAGAATCTTAGCATCTTAGTATCTCAAGATAAAATATATAATGCTTGCTAGCTAGCTAATTTCTGGTTATATAATTTAAATGACCAATGATGTTTGGCTCTGAAAAGTTTGACAGAAGCCATTACATCAGAAAAACTCATAGCCGAAATTCGTTTGATTTCGTTGATTTGTTTTAAGGCTATATCCGCAATTGGCTCGAATGTTTTTAAATAATTGAAAGCATGTTGTTCGATCTCCATTTCTACAATATGGCTCAAAATGCTTTTTTTAAGAAGTGTCCCTACAATTCCTTTTTCCGGCATTGTTTTAAATTGCTCAATCTTTTTTGAAATCCGCGAATTCTCTTTTCCAATGTAAATGTAATTTCCGTAATCATTTGTAAAATGCTGTTTTACCTGAGATACTAATGGCACATTTTTATTGTCCATTGTTGGTATTCCTAATAAAGTAAATTGGATGCGTTTATGACTCTCAAAGTATAAAACACTATTTATAACAGAAGAATTGTTTAAAACTGCCGATTGATTTTTATGCAGAACTTTCTTTTCTCCATTTGAACCAAAACTGTGGCATACATTTCCGTTTTCGCAGTACACAAAAAATACCGGCGCCGACTGGAATGCTTCTATACTCAAACTTACATCCTGATGAAAAACCAAGTCAAAGTGCATAAACAAAATCTTATTATCAAAGCGAGTGCCTTTTATAGAACCTTTAGTCCATTTTGACTGAATATCTAAATTATAATTATTATCGTTAGCACTCAACGTACCATTAAAACTATCTTTAAGATCATTAAAAACAGTATCAAATTCACCATTGTTTAAGTATAGTTTTTTCATTTTAGTTCGGTTTTACAAAGTAGTCAATACTTGATTAGTTTTATAAAAATGAATTGAATAACAATTCTCATTTTCTATAATTCAAATTTCGTACTAATTGCAAATCAAACTCTTACACAATTTAAGCCAGATATTTCATAATTTTTATTTACATAGATTCTAAGATGCTGAGATGCTAAGTTTCTGAGATAATAAAAAAAATATTGAATGGTTTTGCAAATTTTTAAAAACTTAGTGCCTTAGAATCTTAGCATCTTAGCATCTTAAAAAAAAAAACAGCTGCCCCAGAATAAATCTGGAACAACTGCTCCTCAGCAAAATAAAAATACCTATTTATTTTATCTTATGTAAGTTCACTGATATCGGCGTTTTTTGAATAATTCTTTTTAGGAATATATTTAAAAAACTCCGCTTCATCTAAGTCAGCCGTAGGGCCGTATCCTAATAAATGTGTCCCTTTTATATGATCCTTTGTTTCGATTACATACAATATCGACATGTCGTCAGGATTGCTCATACCTTCATATCTATGATGTGCGACAATATAAATTTCATCGGGCTGATAAGCATATTTTGAATCAGTATCGATCAGAGAGCCGTTGTCAAATAAAAAATTTGTGGTGTAGCCTTCATCCTGATATTTCTGAATATAATCGGTTTCGTGTTTTTGCTCTTTTTTCATGATTTTAAATTTGAATTACCATTTCTGCAATCTTGATTAATCAAATTTCATCATACTTCACAAATAAAATTAACTCAAACGATTTTAAAATTAGCTCATTCAAAAAAGCACTTTTTCAGTCCTGAAATTTTTTATTAATTTTAATTTCTAAGTACTTACAAGGTAAAAAGTACTATATTTAATAGATAAAATTTATTTTTTCAACTCCCAGCAAAAACAAATTTTAATGGACAATTCAAGTTACGATTTTCTTTCAAAAGGAGGTGAAATGGGTGCCCTCACCCGTGCCAAAGATTGGAGCAAAACCGCTGTGGGTGCAGTCGAAACCTGGCCACAAAGTCTTCGAACAACTTTAGGAATTCTCCTAAACTCAAAGTTCCCCATGTTTTTATTTTGGGGACCAGAACATATATGCTTTTACAATGATGCTTATCGCCCGAGTCTAGGGAACGAAGGAAAACATCCTGATATTTTAGGACAAAAGGGAGCCGACTATTGGTCAGAAATTTGGGATTTTATTGGTCCCTTAATAACTCAGGTTCTGGAAAATGGAGAAGCAACCTGGCATGAAGATCAACTGGTTCCTATTTACAGAAACGGAAGTTTAGAAGATGTTTACTGGACTTTCAGTTATAGCCCCGTAATCAATGACGACGGGAAAATTGCAGGTGTCTTAGTTGTATGTACCGAGACAACTGATAAAGTAAATATCCTCAAAAGGCTTGAAGAAAGCAATGAACGCTATCGAAATAATATACTGCAATCACCAAATGCAATGTGCATTTTGAGAGGAAAAGATTTTGTAGTTGAAATTGCCAACCAGTTAATGCTTGAAATTTGGAACCGTAAGGAACACGAAGTTCTTAATAAACCCATTTTTGAATCATTGCCAGAAGCCGCAGGACAAGGTATAGAAGATATTTTATTGAAAGTTTTTACAACTGGCGAACGCTTTACAGCAAATGAACTTCCTGTAAAATTAACCCGAAATGACAAAATTGTAAATACCTTTATTAACGTTGTTTATGAAGCTCTAAAAGGGTCTGATGGCATAATTTCTGGAATTGTAGCAATTGCAAATGATGTCACGCTTCAAGTCATGGCGCGTAATGCAATTGAAGAAAGCGAAAAACAATTTAAAAATATCGTACAGCAAGTACCATTGGGAATTGCAATTCTAAAAGGCAAAGATTTAATTGTTGAATTAGCAAATGATACTTATTATCAAATTGTAGATAAAACTGAAGAAGAAACCCTTTATAAATCGGTTTTTGCGTCGGTTCCTGAAAGCAAAGAAACCGTTTATCCGTTGATTTCTAAAGTGTATGAAGAAGGAATTCCTTTTTTTACAGATGAATTGCTTGTCACTTTAAATCGATACAATAAACAAGAAGAATGTTATTTTAATATCGTTTTTCATCCTTTGAGAGAAGAAAATAATGAAGTCTCAGGCGTTATTGTTGTTGGTTATGAAGTAACAGAATCTGTACGGGCTAGATATATTTTGGCAGAACAGGAAAAAGCTTTTAGAAATTTAGTGATGCAATCACCTATTGCCATGACAATTTTTAAAGAAAAGGAGCATATTATTGAATTAGCAAATACTACAATGCTCAATGATATCTGGCAGAAAAAAGAAAGTGAAACAATTGGCAAACCCGCATTAGAAGTTTTTCCGGAATTACGAAAACAAAAATATCCTAAACTGTTGAACGATGTATTGAACGACGGAAAAATTATTCGCGAAAATGAATCTGTTGCTTACATCAATATTAAAGGCAAACTGGAAAAATTTTATCTTGATTATCAATACACGCCACTTTATGAGCCAAATGGCGAAATTTCGGGTGTAATGATTAATGTCAATAATGTCACAGATAAAGTAGAAACCCGAAAAAAAGTCGAAGATGCAGAAGAACGAGTTCGCTTAGCATCGGAAATTGCCGAAATTGTAACCTGGGATTTAAATGTTCCTACACAAGAATTGATTTATTCAAACAATTTGTTGACGCTTTTTGGTCTTGAAAAAAATAAGAAAGTGACTCGTGCACAGATTTTAAACCAAATTTTTGAGGAAGATCTCCCCATAATTGAAAAAGCATATGCAAAAGCATTAAAAACAACTATTTATAAATATGAAGCCCGAATTATCAAACCCGATAATTCAATTGCGTGGATTCGCGTTCATGGTAAAATGTTTTTTGATGAACTAAAAAATCCTGCAAAAATGCTCGGAATTGTGATGGACGTTACAGACGAGAAAAACAATCAGGAAGTTTTAATGAAAAGTCAGGAAAAATTTAGACTCCTCGCCGATTCTATTCAGCAATTTGTATGGACAAGTGATGCGATGGGAAATATGAACTATTTTAATCAGTCGCTTTATAATTTTTCCGGTCTTTCAAAAATCAATATCAACCAAAACGGATGGCTCCAAATTATTCATCCTGATGATCGCGAAGAAAATATCAACCGTTGGATGGAATCTATAAAAACGGGCAATGAATTTTTATTCGAACATCGATTTCAACGACATGACGGTAAATACAGATGGTACGCCAGTCACGCAATTCCGCAAAAAGATGCCGATGGAAAAATCCAGATGTGGGTAGGAACAAGTACTGATATTCAGGAACAAAAAGATTCTACTACTCTTTTAGAACAACAGGTTTTACAGCGTACAGAAGAATTAGAAAGTAAAAACAGAGATCTGATTAACATGAATATTGAACTTCAGTCTTTTGCCTACATTTCAAGCCACGATTTGCAGGAACCTCTTCGAAAAATCCAAACTTTTGCGAGCCGATTAACCGATTTGGATGAACAGAATATATCGGCCAGAGCCAAAACTTATTTGGAACGTATTGAGTTTTCAGCTAAAAGGATGCAGGCATTAATACAAGATTTACTTACCTATTCGAGAACAAATTCGGCTGACCGGACTTTTATAAAAACGAATTTGGATGAAATTGCAGAAGAAGTTCTTATGGATTTTTCGGATCGTATTGAAGAAAAAAATGCCGTTATTGATCTTCATCCAATTGGCGAAGGAACTGTAATGCCTTTTCAATTCAGACAATTGTTACATAATTTAATTGGGAATGCTTTGAAATTTTCCCGTAAAGATATCCCGCCTCATATTCAGATTAAAGCGAAAAGAGTAATGGGTGATAAATTAAATTTTAAAGTCGACTATCCGGATAAAATGTATTTCTGCCTACGAATCTCCGATAACGGAATTGGGTTTGATGATGAATACAAAGAACGCATTTTTGAAGTTTTCCAAAGACTGAATACTGAAAGTGAATTTGTAGGAACCGGAATCGGACTGGCAATTGTGAAAAAAATTGTCGAAAACCACAAAGGAATTATTAAAGCCCATAGTGAAAAAGACAAAGGAGCAACTTTTGAAATCTTTTTACCTGAGTTATAAAAAAAACACCAGATTCATTTTAGTAAATAAATCTGGTGTTTCTTTTGTAATGTGTGCTGAGATTATAACTTGTAAACAAAAGTTTTTCGATCTGGAGTAAATTCTTTCCAATTTATGGTTAAAGAATATTCGATAGCTTTTATAATATCTTTCATTAAAACCGGTTTTGTAATAAAAAAATTCGCTCCTAAAGTGAGACATTTTTCAATAATACCTGGTTCATTTGAAGTTGAAAAAATGATAACCGGTATATCATTATTTTCTTCAGATCCTTTGAGTTCTGTTAAAACATCAAAGCCATTTTTGCCCGGCATATTGAGATCTAAAAAAATAACATTCGGTTTTGGAGGCGAATGCGCGATTGCATTCAGTAACTTTTCTCCACCCGAGTAAGTCTGCAAAATGACATCTTTTGCTAATGAGTCAACGGCATCAGCAAAAATGCTTAAATCGTCTTCATCATCATCTGTGTAGAAAATTAATAAATCGTTCATGTAGAATGGGTTAAAACTGTTTCGTAAAGATAGAAAAAAAAATTACATGAAGCGATACGGTGCTATATTCTGACAAAAACTGAAAAATTGAAATCTGATAATTTTAAAAGGCAATTCTATAATTTTTTCAGATTCAAAAATCCCAACTTTGTTTAAAACTAATACTATCAAACATTTACAACAACATTAAACATAAAAGTCATGGGAGATCATAAAAATCTTACCGAAGAATTAGCGGTAAACAAAATAAAAGAATTGGCAGAGAATATCAAAACCTGTATGTTCTGTACTTACAACAGCGACCGTCTGCAATCAAGACCAATGTCTGTTCAAAAAATTGATGATTTGGGCAATCTTTGGTTTTTATCGGACCGAAATAGCAGCCAGAATGCTGAAATTACATTAAATCCAACCGTAGAAATATTTTTCTCTGAGCCACACGACAAATTCCTGACACTGCATGGATCAGCTACTATTTCTTATGAAAGAGAAATTATCAAAGATTTATATGATCCAATTGTAAAAGTCTGGATGCCTGGCGGTATAGATGATCCAAATTTAAGTGCTATAAAAGTAGTTCCTGAAGATGGTTATTATTGGAATAATAAACATGGAAAAATGGTAGCAATTGCTAAAATGACAGCCGCACTTGTAACCGGAAAAACCATGGATGACGGAATTGAAGGGAATTTGCAATTGCAGTAAATTTAAATTAGGTTTAAGTTTAACCGCAAAGCACGCAAAGAAAAAACGCAAGGTTCGCAAAGTAAAATTTTCTTTGTGTGCTTTGCGTTTTTTCTTTGCGTGCTTTGCGGTTAAATCATAATGCGTTTCATCTCTAAAGCATCTAAAATTCCTGCATCACTTGCTGTATTGTTAAAATACACAAATCCAGATTTTAGTGCAATTTCTCTTTTTATATGAAATAATTCATCGAAGGAATAACTGGAATAAAACATTTTAGGAATGCCATGAAACCGAATATAAATCAAAGGAAAATCGGTAAAAATAGTTTGTGGCAATTTTGGATGGCTGACACTGCAAAACGTAACATTTTTTTCTAAAAATAAATTCCAAACTTCCTGATTCCACCAGCTTTCGTGGCGAAATTCAATTACGTTTTTGAAATTTAAATCCAAATTCTGAATAATATGCAGCAATCGCTCAGAAGTAAAAGAATAACTTGGCGGAAACTGAAATAAAATACAAGCCAACTTTTCTTTGAAGCCATCTGCACAGCATAAATAAAAGTCTTTTAATAAATTTTCACAATCAACAAACTTTCTGATGTGCGTAATTTCTTTTGGTGCTTTTACAGAAAACAAGAAGTTTTCTGGTGTTTTATTGTACCAATTTCCAAAAATTCTTAAAGTTGGAAATTTATAAAAACTTCCGTTGAATTCGTACGTATTAAAATGTTGGCAATAAAAATCGAACCATTTTGATGAAGGCAGGTTTTCTGGGTAAAAAACGCCTTTCCAAAATCGATTATTATAACTTGAACATCCTATTAAAATATCATTTTTCATATGTGAAGTTGTTGACAATTAGTACAGAAAAAACTTCTGCGATTCCATTTTCCTGTTTTCTTTCTGATGATCGGCAAATTACAGCGCAGACAAGTACTTTTAGTATACGCAAGCCAATGTTTCTTTAATTCAAATTTCTTCTTCCAATACAAAAATTCGAAACTATAAACAGAGCATTCCGAGATAATTTCAGTAATTTTTTCCTGTGGAATTTTCCCTACCAATGATTCAGGATGAACAAAACATCGGTACAAAACTTCATTTTTAATGATATTCCCTACTCCCGAAAATATATTCTGATCCAAAACTGCATCACAAATCATAACTTCCGGAATTTTATCCAGACTTTCTTTTGCTTTTTTCGGATTCCAGTTTTCATTTAATACATCTTCGCTCCAGTCGTAATGCTGATTTATATCGCCTTCCAGAATTTTAATCGAACAGGTGTAAAAATTGATTTCGCCATTGGCAAATTGTAAATGCAATCTGGGTTTCGTTTCTTTTTGTTCGTTAACTCGGTAAGTACCAAACATCAGCAAATGAATTTTTACTGTAAAATCATCAAAGCAAATTAAAAAATGTTTTCCCCAGGTTTTAAACGACACTATTTTTTTGTTTTTTAAACGCTGAATATCAATGCTGCTGTTTCCTGAAACTTCAATAACTTTTTGGCCTGTAAACTGTTGTACTTCTTCTTTTAATATTAATATTGATGGACCTTCAGGCATGATTTCTCTTTTTAAATTATTAAAAAAGTGCAGCTTACACTGCACTTTTAGATTTTCATTTTATACTCTTAATCTGCTTCGGCAGCTTCAAGATTTACGGCATTTACAGCAACTTCTGTTAGTAATTTGTCGGCTCCTTTTTCTTCATCGAGCGTTAATTCTAATAAAGATGCGGCTTCTTCTAAACCAAGCGTTTCGGCAAATTGTCTCAAAGTTCCGTAAGTCGCAATTTCATAATGTTCGATTTTTTGGCTTGCGGCAATAATTCCGGCATCTCTGACAACTCCAATTTCAGTTTCTTCCAAAATTCCTTTTCCTTCTTCAATCAAACCTTCCATTGCATCACATTTTTTTGCAGTTGCTTTTTTGCCAATTAGCTCAAAAACTTTTTCTAAACGTGTTACATGTTCTTCTGTCTCAACCAAATGATTGTTGATCGCCGAAATCAATTCTTCTGATGTTGCGTTTCTTGCCATTATTGGAAGTGCTTTCGTTAAAGCTTTCTCAGCCCAGTAAACATCTTTCAGTCCATCTTCAAATAATTCTGTCAAACCCGCAGCTGCATTTGATTTTGGTTTTGTAACGCCTCTTTTCACTTCTTGTTTAGCCGGAGCTTCTTTTTTCTTTTCCGTCGTTTTCATGGTAATTGTTTTTATGATTAATAGATGATAAAATTACCATTCGAAATTCCAGCAGGGTTATAGCATTCTTTAATTAAATTCTATTCTACACATCTGATAATTATGCAATTACACCAAACAATTCTATAAAGAATTCTCTTGCATTTCGAAGTAGATTTGTTTTATAGAAATTATAAAATCAGATATCATGAATACTATAAATAAAAACAACAGCATTCTTAATAGAAATCCTAACGCCGCAAACCGAAATACGGTGATGAATGAGGAGTTATATGATTTTAATGATCAAAAAGACACTGATAACAGCATTGAAGAAACTGCAAATCGCGGTTATACGGTAAGAAACGGGCATAATCCTGATAAGCCAAATCCTGATGAAAACGCTTATAGCGATGATGATTTAGACGATCTGGATGATGATTTTCATACCGATCGCGACTTAGAAGACAATAACGATGATGTCTACGAAATTGACTTAGAAAACGATGATGATTATATAGACGAAGATCTCGACGAAGAAGAAGAAAACGACGAATTTGATAACCCCGCCGACACTTTTGAAAACGACTTTAATGAAACCGAAGACGACTTGGAAGATTTAGAAGATGAGGATGAAGATGACGACGATTTTAATGACGAAGACGATGATAACGATGATGATACTACTTATGTTGAGGACGACGTTCAGGAAGATGATGACGCGTACTCAGATGACGATTTACGAAGATAAAGTTTAAATTTAAAAAAAGAAAAGCCGTTAAGATTAGATATTCTTAACGGCTTTATTTATGTTTTTTATTGCGCAAATCAGATGTTTAATTTTAGGTATTAATCGCCGATTTTTTCCAGCGTTGGAATATCATCCATTTTTTGAAGACGCTCTGTTAAGCCGGCTCTGGCTTCGGTTAATTCGAGCTCGGCTTTGCCTAATTCTTTGTACCATTCTTCTTTTCCTGTTGATGCGTTTTCAATTTTTCGCATAATTTCATAAATCTCACCTTCGGCTTCCATTACTTGTAAACGTTTGTAATATGTCAGGCTTTCGGTCATATGTGCAAGCGCAATCATTGCCGTTAGAAACGGATGATTGTTGGTCACATTCACATCTTTAATTTTTCCGTGCTCTAATTCGACCTTCAAGGCATAGGCGAATTCTTCCATATTAAATTCGGCATGTTTGCTTTTCGGATTTAAATAGGCCTTAATTGCCTCGACATTATTCATCGTTGATAAATCAACTTCGGTATGCTTATTATCCATTAAATCTTTGTAAACTACATTTGCAATCGCTCGTGCTTCGGCATTTGTAGGGTCGTTTTCTGGATTTTCAAAATCACGAACCGACCAGTCCCAATTTTGAGGATGAACAGGTTTGATGTATTTTTCACAAAAATCTGTCACATCATTTTTCAAGCTTACCATTTCGTCTTCTCTTTTTACATAGACATCTTGATAAGCACCGCTTTTTGTTCCCATGATATTTTCTTTTTTAAAGGAAAAACGACACATTTATCGAAATATATGTGTCGTTATAATTTAATCTAATTCACTGAGATTATCAGTACTAAACACTTCTTCTTCCGCTGATTAGCGAAATGATAAATAATACTAAGAATATAAAAAATAAAATTTTTGCTATACTAGCGGCTCCGGCAGCAATTCCACCAAAACCAAATATTCCCGCAATTATTGCCAGAATAATAAATATGACTGTCCAACGTAACATAATAATTGATTTTTAGTTAATAACGATTTTGTTTCTCTAATTTCATGCTTTTAAAGGAGATGCATTAACTCTAAACAATTTATTTCTAGCGCTATAAATGACTATTTACTTTAAATTGACTTGATAATTTTCAATCAATTCTGCAAAGGCACTTTCAGAGCGTGAGAAGTATTTTTTATTGCTTCGGCTCTTTTTTACTTTGTCAAAATAAGGCTGAATAGATCCGTCTTCGTAAGTCGTAACCAATAGCGGATGAACGTAATAATTTTTGCATACATTTCTTGTATTGCCCAGCGCTTCGGCAGTGGCGTCGTATGCGGTTAAAATGTTTTTTTTAATTTCTTTTTCGTCAGATGAAATTCCGATTTCCATTAAATTTTCAAAGAAAACAATCGACGCCGCCCAGGTTCTAAAATCTTTAGCACTGAAATATTCTCCCGAAATCTGATGCAAATATTCGTTGACCATATGACTATCCAGAACTTTTCGCTCTCCATTATTATCATAATATTTAAAAACTTCCCAACCCGGAATTTCCTCACATCGGCTTACCAATTTTATTAATTGTTTGTTTCGGGTTGTAATAGTATGTTGTTTTCCTTTTTTCCCGATGAATTCAAATCGAAGCGAATTTTTATTGATATTGATATGCCTTTTTCGCAAGGTTGAAAGCCCATACGATTTATTGTCTTTAGCATATTTCTCATTTCCGATTCTAATATGCGTTTCTTCCATTAACCGAATTACGAGTGCAATAACCTTGTTTTTGGACCATTCTTTCTCTTCTAAATCCTGATCGACTTGTTTTCTTATTGCAGGCAGTTTTTGCCCAAATTCGGCGATTTTATAAAACTTGGTCTGATTTCGGATTTGATTCCATTTTGGATGATAACGGTATTGTTTTCTGTTTTTTACGTCTAAACCAACAGCCTGTAAATGTCCGTTTGCTAAATCTGAAATCCTTACATTTTCCCAAGCTGGTGGCAAAACCAAACTACTGAAACGCTTTAATTCGCTTTTCTGTTTAATATATCGTCCGTTCTTTTTATAAACAAATCCATCTTTTTCCTGCAATCGCTCAATTGGCAGTTTTTGATTGCTGACATAAACCAAATCCAATTTTTCAAGTACCAAATGTGGAGACTTGATTAACTGATTCATAAGTTTTTGCTGAGCGATTTTTGCAGGCATGGTTTCCGTTTTAATTATTTCTTAAAGAATTGATCAAAGCTTTTTTGTTCATATACGAACGTCCTTTTATTCCAACTCTGATTGCTTGTTTCAGCAATTCGTCTTTTGTCCATTCTTCATACGGCTTTGCTTTTCCGCCTTTTACTCCTGCATCTGGCGTATTGGCAATTCGGGCCGATTTCTCTTTGCTGTATCCTTTTTCTACTAAAGCCTGATACTGTTTTTCATTTTTAATTCTTGGATTAGGCATGACTTTTAATTTTAGGTTAATGATTTAAGATGTATGGTAATCCAAAGTTCCCAAAAAGAAAGATTTTTCTGTTATATAATTTTTGGTTTAACTTTCATAATTTGAGTTAGTTGTAAGTCATAAAGTCGAAAGTTGGAAAGTCGAAAGTTCAAAGCAAAAAAAATCCCAATTCTTTTGGAATTGGGATTTTGTAATTTTAAAAGTGAGATTATTTAACTTTTTTAAAACTAAATATTTTTTCCTTTTTTATCTGAGTTTCATAAGAAATATCAAATCCTGTTTTATCTACATTTAATGTCAGCAGAGAAATTTCATCTTTTTTAATTTTCTTTCCTTTAATAATTATATCAGTGCCAAAATAACCTTTAAACTCAATTTCCAGATTTGTCTTTTTGATTTTATATTCAATTTTGGTAACTGTAAAATCTGCTTTATTTTTAATAGATGCGGGATTTAGTATTTTAATTATTTTTTGATCAAAACCTAAAGAAAATCCTTGTGCGCCAATCTCTATTCTGCCACTTCCTTCTTCATTATCTCTATCTATAAGCTCCTCAAAAGTAACAGGAAAAGAAGCCGATTTCTCTCTTAAACTCATGTTGAATCTTAAAAACACTCCCGAATTTAAAAAATTATACTCACGCACAGAACTTGGTACAACTTTAAAAGCATAAAAACCACTAGATCTATTCGTAGATGTTTGTACATCTCCTACAAAAAGAGTATTACTCACAACTTTTAATTCTTCTCTAAAATAATTAAGCTCCGGACTAAATAGGGATTCATCAGGGTCGTTTAAAAATAAACCAGTAAATCTTGGATAATATGAATATCCTTGCGCAGAAACACTAAGATTTAAAAGAAACAATACAAAAAGGAAAAGATTTTTCATTATTAAATTAATTAGCTCCGGCTTGTTTTTATTACTGTTTCAACAATTACAATGCTTTATCAAAAGAAAGTTTAATTGTATCATCATTTTTTGCTGCATCCCAAAAAACATAAGGCTCTTCCACTCTAATTCCGGCAAGATCTTTTTCAAAATTATTCTGATAACTCACAAAAGGCTCACCGTTTTCGGCATATTCATTAAATAATATGTTTCCGATATATTGAATCTCTCCTTTATTTACTTTGAAAGGAATTGTAAAACCATTTATATTACTGGTTTTCTGAAGAACTTGAAAACCGCTATTTGAAAAAAGTCTAATATTTGTAATTGCATATTCTCCTTCCGGTTTTTCAACTGCAAAAAGATAAGTCAATCCTCCATCTAAATCTCCTTTATGTCTCATTCTGGTAATCTGTGCTGGAATAAAATGCACTTCTTTTGAGTATTTCCTAACCAATTTAGGATCAGTAGATTTATAACTTATTAGCATATAATAGCCGTTAAATCTTGCCTTTTCTTTTGGAAAAGTAAATGAACCGAAAATCAATCCATTTGCGGTTGTTTTTGGATTAAAAGTCAATTTTTGGGCTGTTGCTTTAGACAAAATACCACAAGAAATAAAAGCACATAAAAATAAAATACGAAAAGTCGATGTGAATGATTTGGTTTTTGAGGCTGTTTTCATTTGTTACGATGTTTTTAGTTTTTCTTCATTAAATATATGCACCAAAATAATGCATCCTATTATTTGAAACAAATATTGCAATTAAAAACAGATTTAATTTACGGGAAACCTCATTTTAGATTAGGAGTCATCCAAATCATATAACAATCTCTAAAAATCCTGTAAGGCATTTCTCCTGCTTCCTGAATAATTTTACATCATAACATTCAAACTATTAAAATCATGAAAAAGATACTATTAGCCGGAAAAGTAATTTTAGGAGCAGGACTAATCATTATATTCTTGAATTCTTGCAAAAATGAAACAAAACAAGAAGATCCTAAAGAGGTTGCGGAAGATGCTAACGAAGCCAAATTTGACTCAATTGACAGCAAAGAAGATGATTCGGAGTTTTTAGTGGATCAGGCTGAAATTAATTTGGCTGAAATCGAAATTGGAAAATTGGCACAACAAAAAAGTACTAATCCTGAGGTGAAAAAATTCGGGAAAATGCTTGTTGATGAACATACAAAATCGGCTTCTGAAGTTAGTGCTTTGGCAAAAGCCAAAAACTTTACACTACCAACTTCTTTAACTGAAGAAGGTCAGGACGAATACAATAAACTGAACGAAAAATCGGGTGTGGATTTTGATAAAAAATTTGCCGACATGATGATCGACGGTCACGAAAAAGCAATTAAAAAACTGCAAGACGCAAGTAAAGATGCAGTTGATGAAGATATAAAATTATGGGCTTCAAATAATATTGCTGGTTTAACAGCACATTTGGAACATGCTAAAATGCTGAAACAGAATTTAGACAAAAAATAAAATAGATTTAATTGGTTATTATTTATTTTAAACGAAGATTCTGAGATTCTGAGATACTAAGTTAAGTGAGCATCTAAGAACCCCAAATCTTTGCTAAAAACCCCTCAAGAGTTGAATTGCTTGAGGGGTTTGTTTTTTTTTAAAGTGGCTAAGGTTCTAAGGTACTAAGTTTTTTTCTTAGAACCTTAGCATCTTAGTACCTTAGAACCTTATTTCCCAGCTATTTTCTGTAGATGTTCTGGATATCTTGAGCCTTCGATTGTTATTTTTGAAGCTGCTTCGTTGATTTCTGAAAGATCAGCTGCAGAAAGTTTTAAATCTAATGCGCCAAGATTTTCTTCTAAACGATGCAATTTAGTTGTTCCCGGAATTGGTACAATCCAAGGTTTTTGAGCTAAATTCCACGCTAATGCAATTTGAGCATTTGTTACACCTCTGTCGGCTGCCATTTTTCCTAATAATTCAACAAAAGCTTGGTTTGTTTTTCTGGCTTCGGGAGCAAAACGAGGTAATGAATTTCTAAAATCTGAACTGTCGAATTGCGTATTTTCATCGATTTTCGCAGTAAGAAAACCTCTTCCTAACGGACTGAAAGGCACAAATCCGATTCCGAGTTCTTCTAAAATTGGGAAAATTTCTTCCTCTGGAGTTCTCCACCAAAGTGAATATTCGCTTTGCAAAGCTGTTACTGGCTGAACGGCATGCGCACGACGAATGCTTTCTGCTCCCGCTTCTGAAAGTCCAAAATGTTTTACTTTTCCTTCCTGAATTAAATCTTTTATGGTGCCGGCAACATCTTCAATTGGAACATTTGGATCAACACGATGCTGATAATACAAATCAATTACATCAGTATTTAATCTTTTTAATGATCCTTCAATGCTTTTTCGAATCCATTCAGGACGGCTATCTAATCCTTTTTTAGAATCGCCTTCCAAAAAACCGAATTTCGTAGCAATGACAACTTTATCGCGAAAAGGCGCTAAAGCTTCTCCTAAAAGTTCTTCGTTTAAATGTGGTCCGTAACATTCTGCCGTATCAAAAAAAGTAATTCCTTTTTCATATGCTGAACGCAAAAGACTTATCATTTCATTTTTATCATGAGCAGGTCCATATCCAAAACTCATCCCCATGCAGCCAAGTCCTAATGCTGAGACTTCAAGACCGCTATTTCCTAGTTTTCTTTTTTGCATTTTCTCTTTAAGGTTCTAAGGTGCTGAGATGCTAAGGCTTTAAGCTTTTTTTCTTTGTCTTAAATCTCAGCACCTATTTAATTTTAAAATTGCCAAAGTTTAAAGATTCTAATTTCTTAGCGTCTTAGAACCTTAGCAACTTAGTATCTTATTTCAAAGAAGCCATATCAATTACAAAACGGTATTTAATATCGCCTTTTAATAATCTTTCATAAGCGTCGTTTACTTCGTTTACGCCGATTATTTCGATATCGGCAGTAATGTTGTGTTCCGCACAAAAATCAAGCATTTCCTGAGTTTCGGCAATTCCTCCGATAGCTGAACCAGCAAAACTTCTTCTTCCTAACAAAAGGCTGAACGATGTCACAGGAAGTGGCTCCATTGGTGCGCCAACAAGCGTTAGAGTTCCGTCAACTTTTAATAAATTCAAGTACGAATCAATATTATGTTCTGCCGAAACGCAGTCCAAAATGAAATTCAGGCTTTTTGCATGTTTTGCCATTTGTTCCGGATCTGTAGACAAAACTACTTCATCAGCTCCAAGTTCTTTTGCGGCTTCAAACTTAGATACAGATGTTGTGAAAACCACTACATGAGCTCCCATAGCTTTTGCTAATTTGATTCCCATATGCCCTAAACCGCCAATACCAACAATTCCCACTTTTTGCCCAGGTCCAACTTTCCAGTGTTTTAATGGCGAATATGTTGTGATTCCAGCGCAAAGTAAAGGTGCTACTCCTGCAAGATCCAGTTTATCAGAAATATGCAATACATAATTTTCATCCACTACAATACTTTGAGAATATCCTCCAAAAGTATGTCCGCCCAAATGTTTGTCTGGCGAATTGAAAGTCAATATGTTTCCTTCATCGCAATATTGCTCCAAATCATTTTTGCAATAATCACATTCTCTGCAAGAATCCACCATACAGCCAACTCCGGCTAACTGACCAACTTTGAAGTTTTTAACATGATCACCAACTTTCGTTACGCGTCCAACGATTTCGTGTCCTGGTACAATTGGATACATTGTTCCGTGCCACTCATTTCTCGCTGAATGCAAATCAGAATGGCAAATTCCGCAGTACAAAATTTCAATTTCTACGTCATGCGCCTGTACAGCTCTTCTTTTAATATCTAATGTTTTTAACGGTGCTTCGGCAGCTTCTGAACCAAAGGCTTTGATGTCTTTTGTTTCCATAATTTTATTATGTTGTTTTTTGAAGTTTGAAGTTTCAGGTTTTGGAACGACTAAAAGTTGCACGCAGATTTGGCAGATTTAAACAGATTTATTTTATATCAAATTGATAATATGAAAGTTACAAAAATATTTCCTCTTTCATACCAAAATAAATCATTTCAAAATCTGCATAAAAAATTAGCTAAGAAACTTAGCATCTTAGTGCCTTAGAACCTTAGTATCTTAAAAAAATCAAGCGCTTTGAAAAGAAAAATATTCTTCGTCTGTCACTTTTTCAAGCCAGGTTCCAAAACCTTTATCAACTTCTGTGATAATAGCGATGTATGAAAATTTATTGAATGGAGTTGCTCCATACCAATGTTCAACATCCGGTAAAATAGTCACTACTTCATCTTTTTGAAGCATTCTGATCTCGCTTCCTCTTTCCTGATAATAACCAGTTCCGCCTGTAGCAATCAACATTTGAAGACTCACATTACTGTGCCAGTTACTTCGTGCGCTTGGTTCAAATGAAACTTCTTTAATTACTGTATTTTCAGGATGAATTTCGCTGGTTTGCTTTTTATATGACACTTCACCTGTCATATAAGTATTTGGAACTTTTCCTTCTTCGGTCACTGTGGTGTATTGTGTCGACATAATTTAGTTGTTTTAGGTTAATAATTATTTTAAAAGTTATTGTACAAACTATCTTTCGATAGCAAAATCAAAGTGTCTAACCTCTTTAAAAAGAGATTTCGGATTTATTTATTCTTTAAAATTTTATATTATTTTATATAAAGCATTTAAAACTAAACCGTAAAGCTGGGACCTCGCTTTTATGAAGTATTCTTTAGTCTTTAAAAACTGATAAATGATTTGTTTATTAATCTGGGACAAATGTAGTGCAATACTAAAGTCCAGAAATAACAATATTCAAACAAAAAATTATGAAAATGAAACAATTTACATTCTTAACGATTTTGGAACCGTTCCTGTAAGTCTTTTAAAATAATTATTGAAGTAGCTAGGATATTCAAATCCTAATGAGTAACCAATGTCAGAAATACTCCAATCAGTATGTTGCAAAAGTGCTTTTGCTTCGTTAATAACTCTTTCTGTAATATGCGAAGTAGTTGGTTTTCCTGTAACTTCTTTAACCGAGCGATTTAAGTGATTTACGTGCACAGCAAGGCTTTGTGCATAATCCTGAGGTGTTTTTAATAAAAGTGGCTGATCTTTTGTTTCAATCGGGAATTGTCTTTCTAATAATTCCAAAAACAAAGAAGTGATTCTAGAAGAAGCATTTTTCGGCTTGAAAAAGTTTTCCGAAGGTTGCATTTTCATAGATTCATGCAAAATCAGATTGATGTAATTGCGCATCAAATCGTCTTTAAATGCATAATCGGTTTCATATTCCTGAATCATTTTTTGAAACAATGAATCTATAAAACCCTTTTGATCAGCTGTTAAAGAAAATATTGGCGTTCCTCCTATTTTAAACAACGGCGATTCGTGAAGTGCTTCTGAACGTTCTTTTGATTTTAAGAATTCTTCTGTAAAAACACAAGCATATCCTTCATACTCTCCTGAAATGGTTTCCCATGAATAAGGAATAATTGGATTACCAAAAAACAAAATCGTACCGTCTGTTTCTATTCCGCGGTCAGCATATTGTATGATACTTTTACTCGTATTGATACAAATTTTGTAAAAATCCCTTCGACTATAAACAGGAATCTTGCTTTGATCTCCATTTATTTGATAAACCTTAAAACCTTTCAGTTGTAAATCTGAAGTAAAATCGCAATTATTAATATTTTGGGCTTGATTATTCATTTTGCAAAGTTATGAAAATCAAACAATATTATTTTGTTATTTTTTTGTTTCAGGTTTCAGGTTTCAGGTTTCAGGTTTCAGGTTTCAGGTTTCAGGTTTCAGGTTTCAGGTTTAACGCGGCGCAACAAAACTTGAAACCTGAAACTTTAAACTATTTTTTCAAAACTAAATTTGCAGATCGTAATCCTTTCGAGGAAGCAGATAAAACAACTTCTTTGGCATTATCCTCTTTTTGAATGATAATTTGAGCGTAGCCGTTAAAAAGTTTTCTTTTCCAAGGTTCAGCTGGCATTACAACCTGAATAATTCCGGGATCAGTATTCATGACATCCCAGTCTTTTACTTTTTGCAATGGCGTTGCGACAATATGAATTATGTTTTTTCCTTCTTTTAAAATAACCGAATCCAAAATATACTTTTGCAAATCTTCAGGACTTGGATTTACTTTATTTCCGTTAATAAAAACAACAGTTTCAACTCCAATTTTCTTGTAAAAAAAACTTACAATATTTGATTTCGAAATAGCATTCAAATCAAATTCTCCTTTATAAATATAAGAAGGCGCCTGATTTTTATAATCACGGTCTTTAAAAGCTGTTTTCCAATCGTTTTCAGGATAGTTTTGGAATTCCTGAGGCAAATTAGCCGTTGTTCCTTTTTGTTCTTTAAAATTGGTTATTGCAATTAATGAAACGTTATCAATAAACTGATCTTTTTCCAGTGAAGTCGGATCGCCGTTTCCAACTCCTAAAATCTTTCCATTTTTTATAGAGAATGTGATTTCGTCATTTGCTGTTGGAACATGTAAACCATTTTTGTCCGTAACTTCAACCGTAATGACCGAAACATTTCCCTTCAAAACATTTTCTTTATCTATAGAAAGTTTAATATTTTCAGGTTTTTCAGTCGTTTTCTGGATTTCAGTTAAGACTTTTTTTCCATTTTTATAACCAACAGCTTCCAGAATTCCGGGAGTATAATTGACTTTCCATTCCAAATGGCTGTTGATTTCCATTTTCTTTTTTCCTAAACTTTTTTTGTTTAGAAAAAGTTCGACTTCATCACAATTCGACTGTACCCAAACATCGATTTCTTTGCCTTCCATCCCAGCCCAATTCCAATGTGGCATGATGTGCAAAACGGGTTTGTTTCCCCACCACGATTTCAAATAAAAAACATTGTCTTTTGGAAAACCGCAAACATCCATCATTCCGAAATAAGAAGTCACCGATGGCCATCCGTAAGGTGTTGGCTCTCCGCGGTAATCAAATCCTGTCCAAATAAACATTCCTGCCAAATAGGTTCTTTCAGCATAAAATTTCCAACCTTCTTCAATACTATAAAAAGTTGGTCTTGGTTTTTGATCGTAAGCACTTTTATAGTGTTTGGCATCGTCTGTAAAATAAATTCCACGTGTTGCAAAAGTTGAACCTTCTTCTGTCCCCATTCCGGGTTGTTGTTTGAATTCATTTCGATGCGCATCAATATCGCCGTTTCCAAGATAATTATAACCCATAATCTCTACTACAGATGAAATTCCGCTTTTAAATCCGCTGCTGATTCCAACAGTTACAGGTCTTGTCGGATCAATACTTTTGGCAAAATCCTGCATCACATTTGTAATTCTTTCGCCTACAATATTTCCTTCAATATTCCATTCTTCATTTCCAACTGACCAACAAATTATGCTCGGATGATTTCGATCTCGTTTCATCATTCGTTCCAAATCATTCAAATGATAATCATTAATTCCCATTAATCGGGTTTCATCAATAACAAGCATTCCGAGTTCATCACAGGCATTCAGAAGTTCAGGTGCTGGCGGATGATGCGAGCAACGATAGGCATTAGAACCCATTTCTTTTAATTTCTGAATTCTATAATACTGAATTTCGTCTGGTAAAGCCGTTCCAATTCCGGCATGATCCTGATGATTGTTGGTTCCTTTTAATTTTAAAGATTTTCCATTCAGAAAAAAGCCTTTTTCTGGATCAAACTTAACGGTTCTAATTCCGAAAGAAGTTTCGTAAATATCTATTAGTTTTCCGTTTTGCTTAATTTGAGTTTCCAAGCGATATAAATTTGGATTATCAATATCCCACAAAAGCGGATTTTTCACATTTAATTTTGAAGCATAAATATTGCTTTTATAAAATTCAGGAGTATTCACATTTTCCGAAACACTTGCGATTTGTTTTCCTGATGCATCAAAAATCGTCTGGATTATTTCAATCGAACCTTTATAATTTCCTTTATTTTCAATTGCAACTTCGGCAGTAATCTCAGCTTCATTATTTTTTATTTCCGAAGTGACATAAGTTCCGTTTGTAATAACATGAATCGGATTTGTTTTCTGCAGATAAACATGTCTGTAAATACCCGCGCCTTCATAAAACCAACCTTCTTCCATTGAGGCATCGGCACGAATAACTATCGTATTTTCTCCGCCATAATTTACATAAGCCGTAACATCATATTCAAATCCGTTGTAACCGCTTTCTTCTGTTCCGAGATAATAGCCGTTAAAAAAGACTTTTGAATTTCTGAAAACACCGTCGAATTTCAATGAAATAATTTTGTCTTTATCTGTTTCTGGAATGTTGATTTTCTTTCTATACCAACCAATGCTTTTCTCTGGAAAACCTTTTCCCGCCGTTTTAAATCCGTGACTGAAACTTCCGCTTTCACTGAAAGGCTGTTCTACTGCCCAATCATGTGGCAAATCGAGTTTTCGCCAAGCGCGATCATCAAAATCTTTAGCTGCCGGGCCGTCGCCAAAACCTGTTTTTGTTAGATACGAAAAATAGCCCGTTGCATGTCCAAAATCTTTTTCGGTATCAAATAAATGTCCGAATGAAAATCGCCAGTCTTTATCTATCAAAATCAATTCTCTGTCTGATTTCTTTTGGGCGAAAGCCAAAAACGAAATCAAAAAAACAAAAACAGAAAAGACTTTTTTAAGACACGAATTTCTCATGAAAATAGTTTGAGGATAGTTAGAAAATATAAAATTAGGCTTTTGAAGGTATATTTTTTAATAGTATTTTATCAAAAACATAAACTATTATCCTTTTAAACCCCATTAAAAATGACTATTAAAATTTAGAATCATTCTATTGGCTATACATTCTGAAATAATTTTCTTTTGGTGTAATTTTATACTAAAATAAAAAAAGCAAAGACTATTATGAGTGTTATTAAAGATGAAAAAAAGCTTCTAAGCGCCATTAAACGTATCGATGAAAAGATCGATAAGAATAATGACCAAAAGATTCTTGCCTTTTTTGAATCTCTTGGATTAACTGAAAGAGAAGATGTTCCTAAGAATTTTCTGGACTGGGAAACGATTCTGATTGTCGTACCCGATCGCCACATCTCGCATGAACTGAAATATTATAAATTCTCTATATCAAGGCTCTTTTTTGTAACCAATCCTTATGCCGATAAAATTCATATTTATGATTTTGAGGAATGGAAAAATGTTACGCGAAACAAATCGCAATTTCAAATAAGAGAAATGATGAAAACGAGTTTTGGAGGCGTCAAAAAGGCAAATACAGAAAATGAATAATTAAAAAAGTCCCTAATAAGGGACTTTTTTTTGTTTCAGGTTTAAAGTTTCAAGTTGATATGCCTGTTCATAATTTAACCGCAAAGAGCGCAATCCCGATAATTATCGGGAACGCAATGAACGCAAAGTTTGCCATGCTTTGAGCACAACTTGAAACCTGAAACTTGAAACAAAATTACTTAGTCAACAAACCGTTAACCATATCTTCTAAAGCTTTTCCGTGAATATTTTTAGCTAAAATAATTCCGTTTTTATCAATTAAAAAATTCAACGGTACAGATTGAAGCATATAAGCACTTACAACCGGCGAACTCCAGTATTTTAAGTCGCTTACGTTTGTCCAAGGCAGTTTTCCTTTTGCAATTGCACCTGTCCATAATGGCTTTTTTGTATCCATTGAAACACCATAAATAAATAATTTCTCTGGATAAGCGTTATGCAGTTTTAATAAAGCTGGTTGCTCTTTGATGCAAGGTCCGCACCAAGAAGCCCAAAAATCAACTAACACTAAAGCACCTCTAAATGACGAAAGCGAAACGACATTTCCTTTTGTATCAGGAAGCTCAATTTCTGGAGCAATATCGCCAACATCGACACCAACAACTTGTGCTTTTGAACTGGTTATTACACAACATAAGAATCCTAGGACTAGTAAAGTTTTTTTCATAATTGATTAAGTTTATTTTGATAATTTGGGACTATCTGTTTATTTAAAATTTTAGTTTGTAACTATTGAACAATCGGGACAGCCAATTTTCTTTGTATTCATTTTGATCTTCTATTAATAAATCAACTCCAAACCTTTCCTTTATAAATTTAAACTTTTTTATAATATTAGCAAGAAAAAATCCATTACTTTCTATTGGAAATTTATAGTTAAAATTATCCTTTGGATCAAATTGTTCATAAAAATTATAATAATGTTTTCTAATTAATCTTTTTGTTTTTCTATCTGGAATCCATTCAATTTCAAGATCTTTTTCTTCATAAAAACATAGCATATAAATAAAGATATACTGCGAAATAGTAAAAAAATCATTCGGATTTAAATCTTTTTTTAAAACTTTTTTAATATCGATTTCAAAGCGTTTCAACATTTTGATTTCTCCATATTTTTTTCCATAATCTTGGATATCCATAAATGTTAAATATGGAGTATGCAACTCTTTAGAAAACGTATCATCTTCATAAAGAAATTCTCTTCTCCCTAATAAAAAATCAACCGTTCTTCCTAGTTTTATTGCTTGCTCGTATGGATTTGTTTTTTTCATTCAACAATAAAAAATTTTACAAACAAATATAAATTTCTTTCATGAAACTTATCGCATTTCAAAAAGTACTTTATATTTTTATTTGAATCATTCTTACATCATCGTATTGATACGTATACTCGCTTTTATAAGCGCCAATGCTGATATTTTCGACACATGAATATCTTTTGGCTGATGATGTGAATTCTGACTTACTAATTTCACATATTCCTGACCTTGATCTGATTTCTGAACATATTTTACTGTAATATACTCTTCCCAATCGTTCAACTTTACGCTTAGAAGGTACATTTCGCCAAAAAAGATATTTTCAAATTCGGTTTCTTTATACAGAATAATGTCTCCAGATTTCAATAACGGATACATACTATCTCCTGTTACAGAAATTGCTCCATCACATTTTGGAAGATTCGGAATTTTTATCGTGTCCAGAATTCTTTGTGGCTCACCACTACTAAACAACTCTCTTAAACCTGCAACTGCTTCCAAATCATACAACGGAATTTCTTGAGTAGCATGCAGTGAATCAGCGGTTTTTCTATCATTATTCATAATTACAATACTAGTATTTTCTTCCTTAATCATTGATCCATTTCCTGTTAAAAGCCACTCTGAATTTAGATCCGGATAATAATGTAATATTTTACATGCCTTATCTGTTCCCATATTACTACTATTATCTAAAAACTTATTAGAAAAACCCAAATCATTACAGAACTTATACTTAGTAATCCCTTTATAATCAAGATATTCACGCACTCTCTCAGTTGACCCCATAAAAAGATGTATTATTTTACGTTAAAAATTTGTTTTAATGTATTATTTTACATTATATTTGCAAAGTAAAGAAAAATAAAATTGAAAAACAAGGGGTTAAACCATAAAATATTGGATAAAGATAAAATCAAACAATTTCAAAACTATTACAATTAACTGATTTTCAAATAACAAACTGATTAAAAACATAAAATGAAAAATACTACCCTAAAACACAAAAAAGATGGTAAATACTACGAATCCAAAAAACAATAATTAATAAAAGACATGAAAAACGGGAAATACCACTAAACCTTTTAATGCAAATCGAAATGAAAAAAAATCAAATCAAAGAAAAAATTCAGGAATTAGAGAATTGGCTGATCGAGAATCCAAACAGTTCCGAAAGAAGTTTAATCGAATCTGATATCAAAAAATTAAAAAATCAATTAGAAAAAAATCATGAGTAACACACAAATCGAAGAACGTATTGCAACATTATATCTGGCACTTCAATATTGTTCTGAAAAAAGGAAAACTTTTACTGCCGGAGAAAGAATCTGCATTAATCAAGAACGCTTTCAGTGGATGCACATTCTGGATGATGAAACTGCTTCTCCCCGCCCCGTTTCTACAAGTATTGAAAACAAATTGAAAGAAGTTACGAAACTCGCGTTTCAAAACAATTTTAAACCGTATTACGGAGATCCATTTAAAGAAGAAATTTTATTAATCGCTTAAAAAACAACATTATGAATACTTCAACAGCAAACAATTTCAAAGCTATGGACTTATCTCAATTTTCTGCTCAACAATTAAAAGAAGCTTTAAATAAAATTGAAAGCAAAAAGTTGGAAGAAAGAGATGCTTATAAAAAATTAGTAGCCGAAACGATTCCGAAAGCGCTTTCGAGACTACACGAAACATCTGAAATGATGAGAAATGCCAAAACCGAAACTTTCCAGTTATTTGAAACCATTTTGGATTTAAAAAATCAGGTTTATGGTTTTAAAGAAAAACAAATGTCGCATACATTTTCAAATGATAAAGAAGAAATTACAATTGGATATCGCATTAATGAAGGCTGGGACGACACTGTAACAATTGGAATTGAAAAAGTACAGAATTACATTTCATCACTTTCTACAAGCAAGGAGACAGCTTCGTTAGTTAAAATTGTTTTCAATCTCTTAAAAAAGGATGCAAAAGGAAATTTAAAAGGTTCCAGAGTTTTAGAACTTCAAAAACTGACAAAAGAATTCAACAATGAAGAGTTTACAGATGGTGTTGAAATCATTGCTTCTTCGTTTAAACCTGTACGTTCGAGCTGGTTTATTGAAGCATGCCGAATTGATGAAAATGGTGTAAGAACCAATATTCCGTTGTCGATATCTTCTGTTGATTTTTTACAAGGATATGCTTTTAATTTCTTTAACCAACAAAACAAACAAAATCATGCAGCTTAGTACCATTCATTTATCGTTGCTTTTAGCTTTTCTATTAATTGCAACTAACTTGAAACCAATATTTTTATTTAGAGAATGGTTTTATTTCAAATTAAAAACAACTTTTAAACAATACCTAAATGAGCGTAAAAATAAAGCCAATTACAGATCATGAAAGCTATAAAGTAAACGAACATATTATCTTTAAAGACGGACTCGGAAACTGGAATTGCAGCAATGACTTATCTAAGAAAGAACGGCTTGCTTTTAATCAGTACGAAAGTATTGTTATTAAAAATCCGAGATTCAAAAAACATACAACAGCCACTTATAAAGGCTAAAAAGACCTTCTAACTTGTAGCCTTGAAAAATACAAGTAAAAAAATGGTTCCTGCTTCTTCTTCTTTCTGAAGAGAACCAGGAACCGGCAAAACGGGCGATTTCTGCCCTAATAAAATAACAGCCAAAACGCATTCTTTCTATTGGAATCCAAACCTTAAAAGGTTTTGGAAACAGGATTGTCATGCGGAGTTTGCTGACCTAAATTGTTAAATAAAATCTTTAACAATTACAACCTCAGAACGAGGTTCAATATAAAAATGGCATTAAGGAGTAAAACCTTTTATTAAAAATGATCAAATGGTTTTGGCTGTCTTAAATGGTATGTCATTACAGGATTTTATCCATGAATAAATCTTCTTAAAACTTCGTTCTTCTTTTAAAACTTTTTCTATCACTCAAAATATTATCTCTCATGCCTATATCTTCAAACAGAAGTCTCGGAATTCAAAAAAATAAATTAATGCGTTACAAACTCATTAAAGAACTGTATCAAAAGCATAAAACGGAAGACATTCCGACTACTGTTGTGTGGCGTAAATACGTCTATCCGGTTTACCCGATTTCCAGAACTACTTTGTATGAAATTCTCTGTACACCTATCACTTCTGAACTAAAAAAAATCGAAGAACTTATGAGCAATCAGCAAAGGCCTTCTTAATTCATATAAAAGAAAAAATCATTCTTTTTTAATCTTCAAAAACATCCTTTTTGTGATGCAAAGATGAAGCATTTACTTCATCCAAAACGACTTCTGTTCGCTTTCCTTACAACTCTGTAAAGCCCTAGAATACAAATGTTCGCAGACCTTGCATTCGTTTTTTTTAGGGCTTTTTTCACCCAATCTTTGCAATCTCAAAAGGAAACAACCACGCCTTAAAACCGGAAAAAAATCTGGTTTTGCTTCCTTCAAAAAAACAACATTCAGGTTGTCTTTTCAAAAACAATTTTAAGCCCAATATTCAACTTTAAACACATTCAATGGAACAGTTTTTATACCCCACTCTCACCGCATTCTTTGCCGGTTTTATCACTTGGTTTTTCTCGATGCGAAAATCACTGGCAGAAGATCGCGCAGCCGAACTTGACAATGCCGTAAGCGCCGTAAAATATTACCGTGATCTTCTGGACGACATTACCGCACGACTTACAGCTGCTACAGAAACGATCAAAAAAATGGAAATACAGCATAAAGAACTCATGCTGATTAACCAGCAATTGGTTGACGAACTACAAAAATTCAAACAATTAAACGGAAAAAGCTCATGACACTAGCTCAAAAAACGATCGAAATCGCAACGGCACAAATTGGTGTCGAAGAAATTCCAAGAAACAGCAATTCGGGTCCCGAAGTTGAAATTTATCTAAGAAGTGTCGGACTTGGAAAAGGATATGCCTGGTGCATGGCTTTTGTTTACTGGTGTACGCAGAATGCTTCACAGCAAATGAATGCTAAAAATCCTTTAAAGAAAACCGGAGGCGTTTTGGACCAATACAATTCAAGACCTCTTTTGGCAAAAAAAACACCTCAACCTGGAGATGTTTTTATTCTGGATTTCAATAACGGCACCGGTCATGCCGGATTTGTCGAGAAAATTGCTGGAAACACGATTTATACCATTGAAGGAAATACCAATGATTCTGGCGGACGTGAAGGCTATAAAGTAGCCAGAAGAAAACGCGATATAAAAAGTGTGAAAAGCTTTTTACGACTGTAAAATAAAACCTTATAAACCAATTTTAATTATGACTAAAAAACTAAAATGTCTTGTTTTTTCTCTTTTCATTATTCTGATCATGATTTCATGCCGAAGTC
Organism: Flavobacterium sp. ASV13; assembly: GCF_000745775.1. Lineage (GTDB taxonomy): Bacteria > Bacteroidota > Bacteroidia > Flavobacteriales > Flavobacteriaceae > Flavobacterium. Next base: position 753,636 of record NZ_JQJY01000001.1, read on the forward strand.
CGAAACCGGTGCAAAATGAAAACAAAACCCAGACCATAACCATTACCGAAACTTTACACGATACAATCTTTAAAATCGCAAAAGACAGCAGTTCCTACAATGCATTATTAGAATGCCTTAACGGAAAAGTAATTCTTAAAAATGTTATTCAGGCCGAACCAGGGCGTACATTAAAAAGCCCAAAGGTTCGACTTGATAACAATAAACTCCAAGTCGACTGCAACCTGAAAGAACAGGAACTCTATGCGCATTGGAAATCGAAACAAATTAAAGATATCCAAGAGAAAACGATCACTATTACCAAGTTTGTCAACTATCTCACTTTTTGGCAGAAAGTACAGATTTGGCTCGGAAAATTGCTGCTTTTTATTCTTCTTTTTTTAATTGGAAGATTCCTCTACAAAATCTATAAACCGCTCTGGTTTAAATAAAAACTTTTATTAATAATACTTAAAATATGTCCGCAAAATCCCATTTTTTTATAGAGTCGGGAGGTTTTCCCGCGCAGTTGTCAGACCAAGGTTTTGGACCCCAATCTGAAACTGTTTTCAACCTGACTTCTAGATTTTCTTTAGGCGCTCCCAAAAAAGCTTATTCTATTTGTAAAGGAATTGTTTTGGTTCAGCCTCAAACTGGCAATCCTGATAAAGTGAATCTAATTCTTCGTCCTTACAATCAGCCTTTTCCTGGATTGAATATCAAATATTTTGTTTACAGAGGTTTACAGAAAAGTGATTTTTTTACGAATGATGCAGATCCTTTGGTTATTAAGAATGAAGGATCGTATTCCGATTTCATTGACAAAATAAACATCGATTTTAAAGCTTTTCATGAAGGCCGCGTAGAAAAAAACGGTGAAACTGTCACGCCTATTCCTGTTCCTGCTTTCACAGCTAAATTTATTGGTTATGATAAAGATCTAACTGATACAACAATCTCAATTTCTGACTTCTTTTTTAAGGAATCGAAATTTGTCGCGGCTGGCGATACTTTCGATGAAAAAGATGATTTCGAATTGCCTCTAATCGATATTGGAAAATCATTAGGAAATTTTGCTGAAGGCGAATGCGGAATTGATGTTGTTCTAAATTACGGCGATTACAAACATGATTTTGACAATACTGAGTTTGCTTTTAATTTAGAATATGCCCGCAAACCTTTTGCTGAAATTAATGTAGATGGTGAAACAGATTTCATTAAGAAATTACAACGTGAGCAAAGTACTCAATTTATTGATATTGCAGCTTTTTATGGATTATTCGTCAATGAAGGAAAAATAGAAACAACTACTTCTTCAAATGAAATTATCTCAAAAGTTGGAACAACAATTTACAGTGATTTATTATTTAATTTCTCTAATAAAAACAAAGTTTATTTATATATTCAAAGTAACAGGCGTCGTTCATATAATTTTTACAATAATTACAAATTATCAGAAACAAATAATAAAGACATTAAAATAGGAACTGCAGATAATTTAATTGAAGCAAATTATGGTAATTTAAACTGGCCAGTTCTCATTTTTGACAATAATCAATTAAACTCAAATGATTACAACGACATATCAATAGAATTAACAGCCTCTTTAAAATATGAAGAAATTGCTCTTTATGTACTAAGAGGATCAATTATCACTAAATCTGAAAGAGACTTTGTAATTAAAGAAAATCTTTTAGACTTAGAAAATAGTGGTTTGGATTCAAATTTTACTAAAACAGTATCATTTAAAGTGCCAAATATCAATGTCAGTGGACAAAAAAAGAATATTAGTTCATTGATCAGACTTATCTACATAGGAAAAGAACTGGATTTTTCTTCTGCAAATAACTATACAGTCTGGGGAGATAAAAAAAGACATTCTTTATATAATAACATCTTTCCGAACTTAACTATTACACCCGTTTTTAATAGTAACCAAAATTTCTTAACAGCTTCTTTTAATAGAGAATCTCTAATCAATTACAAAGGATTTTCGAATTACATGAATGAATCTGTATTAAATGGTCTTGCAGTATTTCAAAAAGGGAAGAAAGACATAGTAAATCCTGACTCTAATGTAGAAACTTTCATTAAGGAGAAAGTCTTATTCATCGCAAAAAAAATTGAAACTTTAGATGATTTTTCTATTCATAAAACAGAAGTATTTGCACAAGGAGTATTTGCTAAAAAAGCAAATATAGATCCTAATTTAATGGATTATTCAAATTATTTTTCTTCATTATATGGTTCAAAAGAATACAACTTACAACATTACATGGTTAAGGAGTCTGAAACTGATATTAAGATACTTTCATTAAATTTCAAAGAAGAATTAGATTTTGACTATTATAATCTCGGAATAACCAAGAATGAATTGGATATTTTAAAAGAAATGACACCTGCCAATTCATCAAATTTCAATTTTTATTTTAAGGATGATTTAGAAAACCCTCGTTTAAGTTCTACTGATACAAGTTATTTCAAATATTCCCTTGGTGTTATTTATGAAAATGAAAACGGATTGATTTCTGTTGTAATGCCTCAAGAACCTATTTATATATATGGAATCAGTTATAAATTCTTATCCACTAAAGAATATGCTGATTATGAAGAAAAATCAATTTTAGCGAATATCATTAACACACTCGATATATAAGTATATGAATGCAAAACAAATAGCCAGACGTTTAGAATTTATAAAATACTTTACGTTACAAAAAAAAACTATCACTCTTACTATAAATGCTGATGTCGGCCAGCATACAGAAATTGAAAATGAATATGTTCAATTATCAGGTAACTTTAGTTTTACATTTGAAAGTATCATTACTGATTATGCTTATAGTTACGATTCTAATTTGAAAGGAAGAAAACTTCAAATTCCTTTTAACAAGAAACCTGATGAAAACTCACCTGATTTTAAACTTATATGTAATCTTAATGGATTAATGACTCCTGCGATTGCAAATAACTACATAAAAGATGGGCATAATTTTAAAAGATATATTTTCCCTTCATACAATAATTATCGAACATACTCCGAATGGTACAGTGATACAGCAATGGATATTGATAAAAGAGATACACGCAGTTATTCCATGAACATTATAGTTAAAGAAGCTGATCCTGATCAATTTGAACAATTTTTAAACGAGTCTTATTCTCAATGGAAATCTCGATTTACTGCAGCAAAAAACATTGCTATGCAGGGTGATTTTTATTGGCTTAGTTTATATGATCCAAGAATATATGAATATGAACTCTCCTTTGATAATAGGAAAGCCATATTAAATTATATGGTCTATTCATTGAATTGGAGGTTGATTATTGGTGGAATAGATGGAATTAATGGTGTTGATGAATACGAATTATTTGAGTCTTTAATCAAAAATATTAGTGTGGAGGACTTAGAAAGATTATATAATTATATGTTCGAAGTATCAGGAGAAAAAACTAATTTACAAATTTATGAAGATAAATTACCTAAAAAACTTTATGATATATTATTACTAATCTTAATCAAATATTTTTATTCCAAAAAAACATTAATTGAATTAAAAAATGGATTTAGAAAAGAACTTTTATACCCTATAGGGTTATATGAAGAAAATGGACCATGTTTCACTTTCGACTTAGATGAAAACCATAATGCACCTACAGGAGATTACATCATAGGTGCCAAATATAATATTAGCGAAGATAATAACAAAATAAAAATCAATTCAGCTTTAAGATATAGACTAAGTGCAAATGGATCTAGGATTGAATATCAAAAATTTAGATTTATTGGTATTGGCGAAGAATTAGATTATAAAAAAACTGTATACATAACATCATTCATAAGTAATCAAAAACTTAAGGGGATTGAGATTCCATATGGTAGTGCTATTCCTATTCCTGCTTTTGCTTTAAAATGGATAATTGATGAAAATGAAGATGAAGAAAACATAATAGATTTAATACAAAAAACTGTAGCTATTACTGGTATGGTATTACCAATTTATCAGCTTACTGAAGGAGTCAACATCTTTTACAATATAATTGGGATTGGTTTTACTATATTTGGTAATGCTTTAGAAGCTGGCGTAAAAGATCAGATAGAAAAATATGACAAATCTAAATCAACTTCTGAACACCCTTATACGCTAGGACAAGATTTCTTAGATACTTATTACTTACTATCAGCAATTTATGGCGGAATTAACCTTAGAAAAAGTATAGAAAAAGGTAAAACTCCTAAAGAAAAAATTAAAATATTATTTGAGTTTGAAACATTATTAGGTATGAAAGGAACTCTAGGAGATATCAATTCTTACATGGAAGAACATAATGAAAATTTAGATTTATTGATTCATATCAATACCGATATGATCCAATTGCAAATAGATTATGACAGATATAAAATATCTAAAAAATAAAAATTAAGATGACGATTATTCGCAAACAAAAGGTGATATTTCTTGAAAGTATTGATCAAATAAATTACCTCCTCGATCTTTAAATCTTTTGATACTTGGATCACAGCATTTGATAGAATTATCTATGTAAAGATTTAAAAAGTTTGCTTCTTTATTTATAACAAGAGTAGTCAAATTATTTCGAAAACATTCAAGTGTATTTAAATTCAAATTTTTACTTACATCAAGTGCAATTATGTAGTTAAAGGAACAATAAAGTCTTTTCAATTCTATATTATTACCTACATCAAGTTTACTAAGTTTGTTCATCTCACAATTAAACCATTCCAAATTTAGATTCCTACTTAAATCAACTGAATTAATTTTGTTATTATAACATTCAAGTCTTTTTAAGTTTATGTTTTTGCTTACATCAAGTTTTGTAAGGCTATTATAACTACAATGAAGATTTATTAAAGCTATATTTTTACTTAGATTAATTTTTGTAAGTTTATTCTCGTTACAATGGATTTCAGTCAAAGAAGTAAAATATTCTATTCCCGACAAGGAAGTAATGCCTTTTCGATTAATACTCATCAATTTATCATAAGAAGTAACGGAAGGATGATTTGAAATAAATTTACCATCAGGAGTAAAAGCCAATGGTACAATCGTTTTTAAATAAGTTTTAAAATTTGCATCTGGTATTTCAGCGTACACAGGAGGTGGGTCATTTTTTTTCAAACAACTATAATTCATGGTACTTATTATGAAGATTACAAAAAGCATTACTATTCTCTTCAAAACATCATTGTTGTTTTTCTGGGTTGCAAATATTTTTTTTACCATTATATTTTTTAGTTGATCTTACTAAACTTAAAATGTCAATTATTATATATGCAAGTTTATAAATTAAATCATTTTGCAACAAAATATTTGTAAGTTTTTTCAAAAGAAAAACTATATTATTTATTTTCTCCCCCGCTGGCGCGAGCGTCCCGCTCGTGAACGCAAAGTATTTCTTACATTAGCTCAAAAATAATAAATGAGCAGAAAATACAAATTTGGAGATAAAACTGGAGCTTACTTTATAAGTTTTGCTACAGTATTTTGGATAGATGTTTTTACAAGAAAAGAGTATTTTGGGAGCATTGTAGAATCATTAGACTACTGCAGAAAGAACAAAGGAATGGAGATTTATGGTTATTGTATCATGCCTAGTCATATTCATTTAATTTTCAGATCTGAAAATGGAGATCCTTCTGGCTTAATAAGAGATTTCAAAGGTTTTACTTCTAGAAAAATGCTCAAAGCAATTGAAGAAAACCCTGCTCTACGAAGTGTTCGAAATTGCTGTGCGAAGTCTCCCGACTTCGTACCCGTTGCTATATTCCGTTCCAATTTATTTGTTTATTTTTTTCCATTCTCTTTGTGGATCATTGGGACGGGTACGAAGTCGGAGACTTCGCACAGCGATCAGCGAATTTCATAAATGAACACTTCGCAGAGCTGGGTAAAGATGAATTGGATATTTTGAAAGCATTAATCCCAGTTAATTCATCAAATGTTAATTTTTATCTAAATGAAGAAATAGAAAACTCAATTAATACCGATGGAATTGAAGGGTACTTAAAATATTCACTCGGAATTGTTTTTGAAGATGCTAATGGCGTTCTTGCCGTTACCATGCCTTCCTCTCCAATTTTTGTGTATGGTATTAGCCATAAATTCTTAACGTCAATGGAATATACAGATTATGAAGAAAAATCAATATTACGAACAATTAGTAACGAAACTGAAGTCATATAAATTATGAAAGAAACAACAAGACTTTTAGAGCTTATAAAATACTTTACATTAGTAAAACGTTCAATAAGATTTACTGCAAATGCAGATGCTACAATCCGTGAGATTACAAATTCAAAATATACAAAACAATCAGGTTATTTTAATATCGAAAGTATTATATTAGATTACGGTTCAGACTATTTTTCTTCATTAAAAGAAAAAGAACAGCATATTTTTTTTGGAAAATGTCCTGTAAATATTTCTGGAAGTTATGAAGTCCCGAAAGATCTTAGTGAATTAATGACACCAGCCATCACACATGATTATATCCAACTTGGAAAATCTTTTAAAAGATATATTTTTCCATCAACTACGGATAGCACATATACTCAAAAATACCAATCATATAATGAATGGCATGATAAAACACAAGTAGATCTTCATCAAAATTATTACCGCACTCGTTCTTTCAATATTCTAATTGGGGAAAATAGCGTAGATTCTTTTAATAGTTTTTTAAATGAATCTTACTCTCAATGGAAAACCAGATTTGACCAAGCTAAAGAAAATGCTAAATCGGGTAATTTTTATTATTTTAGTTTATTTGACCCTAGAATTTACAAATATGAATTGACTTTTACAGATAGAATAAGAATTCTAGAATATATGATTTATTTTATGGATTGGCCTTTGTTTGGAGATAGAGATAATGTTGATGTATCGGAACTATTTATTTCCTTAATTACAAATACTAATCTTACTGATGGTACAATGTTATATAATTATATGTTTACACTAAATCCGTTAACAAAACGGATATATTTAAAGGATTGCGAAGATAAATTGTCTAATAAACTTTATGATTCGTTGATTATAGCATTGCTAAAATCTTTTTATTCAACAAAAACAATAAAAGGATTATTTGATGGTTTCACAATGACCCGATTATATCCAATAGGCTTTTATGAACAAACATTACAGGAAGATGTACCCTATTTTGATCTTGACACTCAAAAGTTTTTACAAACGGGAAAACATCCAATAGCTCAAGGAATCAAATATAATGTTCTTGAAATTAAGAACTTAAAAATAATAATCGATGACCTTGTTCAATATAGATCGAAGATAACTAGAGTTGAACTTGAAAAATGTAAATTTCCCTATACTAAAGAATTAAATTTTAATGATGTTATTTATATAACACCATATTTAAATTCTGAAATATTTAAAGAAATAAAAATTCCTTACGGTTGTATTATACCAATACCTGCATTTGCATTAGAGTGGTACGTTGATAATAATGAAGATACTGGCACTATTCTGGAAATCATCGGAACATTAACAACTTTAGGTGCTCTAGTATTTCCAGTATCCAGAATTGCACAAGGAATTTTTGAAGGAATTAGTTATTTATATAGTGCTATTGGTCTTGGTTTTACAATAATTAATAATACTTTAGGCTCTGGGATACAAGATCAAATAAAGAGATACGATAAATCTAAATCTACACCTGATCATCCATATATGTTAGGCAGTTATTTTTTAAGTATATATTATTTATTGTCATCTCTATATGGCACATTTAGTTTAAAAAGTTCACTAGACGAAGCAGGCGGTGATATTAAAGTTTTATTTGAAGCAGAAAATCTAATTGGCGCTTATGGTGCTATATCTGATTTTAGGTCTTTTATGACTGAATTTTATCCGGGTGAAAGTTTAGAAACATTCAATTCAATTAGCAAGCAAATGGAACAAATTAAAAATGAATATAATAAGTATAAATATTTACAAAGTATAAACTAGATTTTTTTTACTTTAAAATAAACTAAATAAATTATTATGTGCTTATTTAAGAAATAATTAAAAAACAAAAAGTTAAAAGTTTTTTGTTTAGAGGTATTTTCTTTCAAAATTGAACTTAAATTCTAAAAAAAAAATATCTTTGAATCAAAGAATTCAATAATAATACTCAACTTATAAAATGGTAATAAATAAATTCAGCAATTTAATTTTTAGATTATTCGGTGCTATTATAATATATAACTTGCTTTTTAAATATACTTTAGGATCCCTATTTGATATTAATAAAACTCCATATTCTAGAGAGTTTTCATACAGATTTTCATTAAATTGGTATGTCGTCTTTTTCTGTTGCATTTGCTTTGTAGTATTAATAAAAAATCCATCTATTTTAACACACTTTTTTTATCGAAAAAATTACGTTGTTGAACTAAATGAGAAAAATCAATATCGAATTTTAAAAATCATTTTTATAACATTTAGTGTTTTTCGATTAGTTATTCTTTTCTTTACTTTTCATGAGGTTAGCTTATGGAATAAGGCCCTCTCTATAGTTTCAATAATATTTTTCTTTTTGCTCTTATTTCATAACACTATTATTAAATTTATTGTTCGGAAAATAAATTCTTATTCTAAAATACAATCAAATTATATTTTTATTTTTTCGATGATTCCAATTCTTTTATACTTTTATTTTTTCTGGGATTATGGATTTGGTTACGGTTCATTAAATCTTTTTGATTTCATTTTTCGTCCAATTATTTTACTAATTACTTTATGCTCTCCTTTATTTTTTAGATTATTAATAAAAAAAGACACCTTGATCACAAGTTATCATTTTACATTTATTTTATTTTTCTGGATTTTATTTCTATATAATTTACAGGAATTTTTATTGAAGTTTCCTAATTATGAAAGAGATAATATTTATCTCATTAAAGATTTGACATTTCATGTTGTAATGCCCTTGTTCTTGTTAAGTCTTCATTCAGTCTTTGCAAAAATCAAAATCATTTCAACGTTACAATTTACACTTATTATATTGGGAACTTTATTAATTTTCTGCTCTTTTGTTAGATATTTAAATGGAATTTCTTATGGAATGTCTATATATCTAGTATCTGGAGTTTTTGTTTTATTTTTATCTATAAAAAGTACTTTTTTTGATAAAAGACTTGAAAAATTAAAATTTAAAGATAAAAAAAGATCTGTAGAGCCATCTTTACAAAACAGTTCTTCATTTTTATTCATAGCGATACTATTTCTTACAATTTCAAAGTACTCTATTGTACTTTTTGGCCATAAACTAAGTTTTAAAGATATTTTATTTTTTAGTATTACAATTGCCCAATTAATAATTATTGGAAAAATAGTATTGAATAAGAAACTTAGACTTGATAATGCCGAAGGTTTAATAAATGCATCAATTATTTCCTTTTTACTATTAATATTCTGTGATAATTACTTATGGTTCTTAAGTCGTTTACTTTTTAATAATATTTCATTTTTTGATGTTGACACTCTCTATTTTATAGTTTTGTTACTTGCAATACTATTTTCATCTTATTTAACAAAATTTATACAACCATTATTAACAAATAGTAATTTAAAAAATTTCCTCAACTTATAAAGATGATGTTCCCCCGCTGGCGCGAGCGTCCCGCTCGTGAACGCAAAGTATTTCTTACATTAGCTCAAAAATAATAAATGAGCAGAAAATACAAATTTGGAGATAAAACTGGAGCTTACTTTATAAGTTTTGCTACGGTATTTTGGATAGATGTTTTTACAAGAAAAGAGTATTTTGGGAGCATTGTAGAATCATTAGACTACTGCAGAAAGAACAAAGGAATGGAGATTTATGGTTATTGTATCATGCCTAGCAAAAAAAAAGTTGCTATATTCCGTTCCAATTTATTTGTTTATTTTTTTCCATTCTCTTTGTGGATCATTGGGACGGGTACGAAGTCGGAGACTTCGCACAGCGATCAGCGAATTTCATAAATGAACACTTCGCAGAGCTGGGGAATATGCTAATGCTGATACAATCAAAAGACAATTCTTAAGAAAAAACAGGGATTTCTGGCTAACTAACAATTATACATATGAATATATAAGTTCTTTCAAATCAGAAATAGATAAAGTTGTAAAAACATATAAAAATCAACTTTTATCGGCAGATATAAAAACGAGGCTACAAGCTTTGGAAAAGATAAAGATTAGTGAAAAATTTACCTTAGGCGATTTTATTGAAAAACCAATGAGGGTTTATTTAAACAATATGATTTTAAATAATGAAGATCTGATGTTTAGTGTTGACATTTTATTTAAAAAAGCTGATGGGGCTCCTCTAGTTGGAAAGATACATTTAGATATTGATGCCATTGTTGTAAATAAATCTATAAATAAAATTAAAATGCCATATAGTGCCAAACTTACTCCCAGAGAAACATTTGAAACAACAAAAGCAAAATATAATGATGCTCAAAAATTAGAATTTTTAAGAAATCTCCCAGAAGATATTACACAAGCAAAAACATTTATAACACAGGAAGGAAAAAAAACATGGAAAGACATAACAATGCCTCAAAATTTCAATCAAATCCATTCCATAGAAGTAAAATATTTGGATAAATCTGGAAAAGCTAAAACAATGTCTTTATCAAATTTTAAACAAATGTTAAAAGCTACCCCTTATTCTTTAAGTGATTTTACAGAAATTAATCCTACAACATTCAATACAACAAAAAAAGAATTATTAAATAGTTTATATATTAGAATAATAACAGATTAAAATAAATAATATGCCACTAGATATTAGATACAAAATAGAGAATATAGATACTTATTTCAGAAAAGACGAATTAAGCACATTGCTTTTTTACATAAAGGATATTAACTACGATTTAGCTACTAAACTTTATTTTTTATTAGAAAAAGAAATAGCTTTTAGATTAGAAAACCATTTGGATATTGGAAATCTAGATGCTTTTAATGATATGTCTGCACATTTTGATTCAGGCGATATTGAAGAAAGTATTCAATCAATAGCAAATCAAGTTATTCCATCATTACAAAATGAAAGACTGAATATATGGGAAAAATATGGCGGTTTTGATAATTTAAAGAATGAAGTTAATAATGGGAATGATTGGAGCTTTAATTTAAACATAAATTATGATTATGTACCGGAATATGTTGATTATTATATTGATATGTTGATTGAAATAAAAGAACTTCTACAAAAATCTCTAGATCTCAATACTCCAATCATTATAAGTTATGAAGATTAACCCGATTTCGCAGATTTAGCACGTCACGCATCGATAGCGCGGATTTATAAACCCCGCTCTACGAAGTGTTCGAAATTGCTGTGCGAAGTCTCCCGACTTCGTACCCGTTGCTATATTCCGTTCCAATTTATTTGTTTATTTTTTTCCATTCTCTTTGTGGATCATTGGGACGGGTACGAAGTCGGAGACTTCGCACAGCGATCAGCGAATTTCATAAATGAACACTTCGCAGAGCTGGATATAACAGTTATATCGCATAAAGGTGCAACTAGTACCAATGAAATAGAAACAGCAATAGAAAATCTATAAATTTATGAATATACAATATTTAAAGAAATTACAAACGAATCCTTCATTGGAACTTAATAATTCTGGTTACTTTAGTTCTATTAAAGGGATTTCAGAAATAGAAATTAAATCTTTAGAACAATTTTACAATAATGGAAATCCATTTCCTAAAGTTTTAAAAGAATTATTATTTCTCGCTGGAATTAATTGTTTTGTTTGTGATTATGGAATAAATAAAACACAGCAAGAATTACAAGAATGGGTTAGAGAAGATATGCTAGAAAACGAAAGAACAATTTCGAGACCATTTTATGCTTTTGATGTTTATGGAGGAAGTCAATTTTTGTTTATTTATTTAGATGAAGGTGATAATCCCGTAATTTACGAAGCCCACCCTTATAGCAATAATGATAACTGGATTAATCGTTTAAATAATTTAACAATAAAAAGTCTAGTCGATAATGGTATTGAACGAGTTAAAAGTGGTAAAAATCCTTTTTAAATACCCTACTGGTACAAGCGTCTTATTTGTGAACATAAAGTTAAACAACAACTCAAAGAAAAAAATCTTTGAGTTGTTTTAAAACCTAAAATTTCTTTCAAGAGAAAGGCATTCAACAAAACTCAAAAATCTTATCAACAAAACCCGATCACGCAGATTTATCTCAGCAACGATAGCGCGGATTTGCAATCCTTGTCCGCAAAGTGATTCCTTCAAAAACCCATAACTAAAAAGTAAAATTTTTCCCTGTCTTGTCTTGGAATAGGTTTACAAAAACATAAAAAACAACTCAAAGACAAAAAATCTTTGAGTTGTTTTAAAACCTAAAATTTCTCTCAAGAGAAAGACATTCAACAAAACTCAAAAATTTTATCAAAAACCCAATTTGGAAACTTAAACTTATAGTTTCCCTACTCCCCTATTGGCTTTTTTTTAAACTACGCTTCTCCCTTTTAAACCCAACAATCAATTAAAAAATGAGTACAGACCACAACAGAATAAAAGTGGCTGATTTAGAAAAAAATCAGCAAAACAAAATTCTAGTCACTAATGAAAATGGTGAATTAGAATTTCAAGATATAAAAAATATCAAATCAGAAAATTACAACGCTCTGGATTATACAACAGAAGGAAAAGCATTAGACGCCAGACAAGGAAAGGTTTTAAAAGACCTTATTGACACTAAAAGCGAAGACAAATCAAACAAAACAGATGATATTGAAACCAATAAAACATCTTCTGTAAAATATACTTCGGCTAAAAGTGTGGTGGATTGGATTAAAAGTTTTTTGTTTCCAAATGTATCGTCAAAAACAACAACATTTATCGATACCGATTTAATTTTAACTGGAGACAGTGAAGATGCATTTAAAACCAAAACTGGGACTTTTGCTCAATTAAAAGCGAATTTAAAATCATATTTTGATACCATTTTCCAGTCGGTTTTAGTATCAGGGTCAAATATTAAAACAGTAAATGGGACTTCTTTATTAGGCAACGGTAATATAGCTACACCTGATATGAATACAACAACTGCTCAAACAGTTTCAGGAGTTAAAACTTTCTTGAACTTAATGTTAGGTTTACGAAACGTGGCAAACACTTTTACCTCATTTATTACGAATGCAGCGACGGCATCTAGAACCTGGACTTTTCCTGACAAAAGCGGGACTGTTGCGATGACTTCAGATTTGCCAACAAATGTTCTTAATACAGGAACGTCAAATAGAATAGTTAAATACCTTGACCCTACTCATGGTGCTAATAGTAGACTGGAAGATACTGGAAGATATTTAGGCATTGAAACACTAAATAGTCCTACAAAAGACATTGCATTAGGCTATCAAGAAGACAGAGAAATAGGTGTTGAACAATCAAACTCAAATGTTAAAGGACGTGATTTTACTTCTTCAGCAGGACGAACTGTTAACTTTGACTTGAACTCAAATTTCGTTCCTTTAAATATTGGAGTGCAATTATGGAGAGGTATGGCATCATCTCCTAATGGTGATGTTTATGCTTGTGTATATCAAGGTGATATTTATAAGCAATCTGGAAGCCTTGGTAATTTTACAGCACAAGGAATAACTCAAAGATTGTATGTTAATATGGGTGGATATACTTCAAATATTTATGCTGCTGCCTTTAATATATTTAAAAGAACTAATGGAACAGGTGATTTTAATGCTTATGGACCTAGTGCTAGTCAAGTATGGGGGTGTACGCAGTCTAGTGTAAACAATGATGTTTATTACGCTGAAAGTGGAGGAAGTATTTATAAACAAACTGGGGGAACCGGTTCTTTTGTATCAACCGGTGCTCCAAACTTAAATTGGCGCGGAATGTGCTCAAATATGGCAGGGGATATATACGCATGTACAAATGGCGGTGATATTTATAAACAAACTGGAGGAATTGGTTCTTTTTTAGGATTAGGACAAACCTCAAGAAACTGGCACTCAATTGCAGTTTCTCCAATAAATGGAGATGTTTATGCTTGCGTAGATGGTGGCGATATCTATAGACAATTGGGTGGTAATGGACCTTTTGTATCGTTGAATCAAGGAGCTAGAGCATGGCGAGGAATAACTGTAAATTCGATTGGAAATGTCTATGCTTGCGTTTATCAAGGTGATATTTGGATGCTAAATACTCAGAGCTTGGGTACCCCAAATCTAGATGGAGGAACTCATAAAACAAAATCTGGGACTGGAAAAGGAACAGGAAAAAGCCGAATAGAATTTTACACAGGTCAAAAAACAGTTTCAGGAACCGATATGCAAGTTGAAACAATGCGAGTTTATCTCGATGAAAATGGCAGTTTTGTATACCTCACGCCTCCAAGTTATTCAAATGACGCAGATGCAGATGCAGATGCAAATCTTCCTTCAAAAGCATTTTATAAAATAACAGGGAATCGAACACTTTTTCAAAAGCCTTAGATATCTCAAAGCATAAGCTCCCAAATCAATTTGGCTTTTTCTAAAGTCAGACTTACCTATTACCCTTCATTCTACAAAACTGTAAAATGAAATCCTATTGTGACGCCACTAACACAATTTTTAAACAATAATTTTTTAGGTCATTTTTAATATCAACCTAAAATAATTACGGTTACCCCTTAAAATAACTGAATACAAGCCCGTAAATTTTATAAACCCGTAAATAATTAATTAAAAATGAGTACAAATCACAACAGAATTAAAGTGGCTGACTTAGAAACAAATGAGCCAAACAAAATTTTAAAAACCAATGCGAAAGGTGAATTAGAGTTTAGCAATGTAATTGATAATAAACAATTTGATCTTGCATCAGATTCCGAAACTCAAATCAATTATACAGTTGCTGAAGATGAAAAAGTTATCAGCCGTTTAAAATTATTTAATTGGTGGGAATGGCTGAAAACAAAGAATCAAACTGTTTTCGGAGACTGGATTTTCAAATCTTCACTAATATTTGGGAATTCAGGATATTTTACTTCAGACAGTTTTAGATTTTATATGCGTGCTTTTACAGGAAAGAAGCTTGAAATTGGAGTGGAAGGAACTCCTGTTGATGCAATATCTATTGACCTTAACGGTATTTTACTTCGCAATAGGCTTACTTTGATTCCTGGTGATACAGCAATACCTTCACTTATATTTCCAAATGGAAAATTAACCACAATACCTCAAGATGGAGCTATTGAACGTGATGAAAACGGTCAACTCTGGGAAACACATGGCGGAATAAGAAGCCAATTGTCATCTGCTGGAAAATCTCAAAACTACAAAGTATACACCGCAATACTAAATCAAACAGGAACCAATGCTCCTATTGCTACTATATTAGAGAACACTATGAGTAGCGATATTATTTTCGAGTATACTTCTAAAGGTACATACTCAGGTACATTAACTAATGCATTTCCAGAAGGAAAAACATTTTTCATCACAACCGCACCAAATACTCCAGGAAGTGGAAATATTTTTTACATAGGAAGAGTTGATAATAATACTATTACGCTATCCTTTAGAAAAAGTATGACAGCTTTTGATGAAATCGTAAATGCAATGATGGAAATACGAGTATATCAATAAATAACAAATCCTGAATAATCATTTTACAAGTTTTAATGGGAACTTAAACTTTAAGTTCCCTTAACTTTTCATTCTTTTTACAAAATTCCAATTTCCTCTCTCTCATCCATTCTCTTTACAACTCTGTAAAGTCCCAGAACATCAATGTTAAACTGCTAAGCAGCTCTTTTTTAAGCTCCAATTTTAGACACATCTTTACACTATCAAAAGAAAAAAAAGAGATTTTAAGCCACTTAAAAACTTAAGTCTTTTGAAAAATTACAAAGCAAATCAATTGCTAAAACTGCTTAAAAAATCTCTAAAAAATATGCATTTACACCTCAAAAATTGGTTAGACCTAACTACAATTTAATCATTCCGAATACGAACAAAAATTAAAGTCAAAAACAAAATTAGAATATGCCAACTAATCCAATTCCTGCGGTTCCAATTCCTACCGCCAGATATTACCCTCGATTGTCTGAGGTGATTACTGTAGATGATTTGCCTGAGTTTTTATCGTTTGTCGAAAATGGCCTGAACTCCATTTTTGATAAAATTCATTATAAAAACCTACAATATTCAAAAGGATATCGAGGCGATTCGGCTTTTTACAGCCTTGATATCGTAACAAGTAGTCCTCTTGCTCTTGAGCTACCATTTGATCTCAAACTTGTCCTAAATCCAGATTTAAAAGACGGTGATCAATCTATTTCTTCATTTCCTATTACTCTGGAATATCAATGGGAAATTTTAGCTTTCCTAAAAACATTCAGTTCCAGCAGTTTTTCTTTTTCTGTAAAAGATTTTTATTCCGTGGGATTACAGGTTTTCCGTATCAGCGAAGAACAGGTAATTGCCCACATGATGAATATTTTTGTGGAAGCCGAAGAAGGTAAAACAAAATACGAACAGCTTTTAGCCGATATCAATGCTTTTGAAGAAACTATTACTAATGATCCTCTTTATCAGGAATTAGAATTTCCTGAAGGTATTGAGCAGTCAATTCAAAGTGTGATTGACGTTATTAAAACTAATCCTCTTATTACAAAATCGATTCCGTTATTGTTATTTGGAATTTATATCTCCAGAGAAGGTTATAGTTTAAACGAAATCAAACAAAAACTACAGGATTTCTACAATATTGTAGCTCCAGACGGAATTGAAGCTCACATCAAGAGAATCATTACTCCAAAAGCCAAAGCCACTCTAGAGTTAAGCGCTGGTATCGAATTTCCTCATAGCATTCTAAAACCTGTAAATCCAAATGGTTCTGCTTTTCCTAATCAAACAGCTAAGTCTACTTTCGTATTTGCCAAAGCGCAATTATACGCCGACACAGAAGCCGGAATTGGATACCAGGCAGAATTAGGCGGTTCATTGACACCTCCAAATGCCATGATTGGTAATACAGGTTTAATGCTTGAATTAGACACTTTAAAAGTCGATTTAAGCAAGAAAACCAATATCCCAGAAGCTGATGCAGACGGACGTCCGAATGATTTCGTTGGCGTTTATGCTCGCGCTGCTTCTGTTACATTGCCTTCAAAATGGTTTCATGAGCCAAAAGAAGGAGAAGAAACAAATAACAAGCCTACGCTAAAAATCGGTGCCTCCAATTTATTAGTGGGTTCAGGCGGGCTTTCTGGAAATATTTATTTAGAAACCGTTCCTGAACCAAAAAATGGCTCGTTTAATTATTTTAATGACAAATTCGATTTCTACTATCCTATTACAATGTTTGAAAAAGACGAAGTAAATGGTGTAGTAAATGAAAAAGAAATTGCAGATTATCCTGCTTTACTTGTCTTTTTACAAAAATTATATACGGCCAAGTTGCCTTATACATTTAAATTCCCTTTAGCATTAAAAACAAAAGCTGATTTAAATTCTTCAACGGTATATGCTGCTACAGATTACTCTTTCGAAAATGCTTTAGATTATCAGACCTTTTTATCTGAGCTGGAAGAAAACATGCTTTGGAAAACTATTGGTTCTGATAAAAAAGGTTTCAAAGTCGGTTTCAACAAATTTGATATTACATTCAAACAAAATAAAGTTGTCAATTCTAACATTAAAGGTGCTTTAGAAATTCCTAAACTCAAAGGAGAGGATCAAAAACCATTAAAAGTTGGCATTGAAGGACATTTATACGATGATGGCGATTTCAACCTAACAGCTTCTTTCAATAAAGACAATAAACTAAAAGCCAATTTATTTGATCTGGTAAACCTTGATTTCCACAGTCTCGAACTTGGAAAACAAGATGAAGATTACTACTTAGGAACCTCTTGTTATGTTTCTTTTCCTCAAGATACTTTAATGGGAAATCTATTAAAAGGAAAAGGTTTCGAGGTTGAAAAACTGCGCGTTTACAGTGATGGAAATATTGAAGTAGAAGGAGGATCTATCCCTATTCCTGTCAGCCTTTCTGTCAATTTAGGTCCGGTTCAAATGGCGGTTACGAATATCAATTTTGGTTCAACCCAAATTAACGGACGTAAATTTAATTTCTGGGGATTTGATGGAGCAATCAGCATTAATCCGCTTGGAGTTGATGCCCGCGGAGAAGGTATAAAATACTATTATCCTGTTGATGGCGATTCTTCAGGTTCTTTCATCAGAATCCAGACTATTGAAGTCGATTTAATTATTCCAGGAACTGCCACAGAGGCTTCGGCTATGGCAATTATTCATGGAATGATTTCGCTTCCTGAACCTGGAAAATCTAAAGAATTTATCGGTGAAGTTGGTTTAAAATTGCCAAAAGCAAAAATTTCAGGAAGCGTTGGAATGCGTTTTATGCCTAAATATCCTGCCTTTTTAATTGATGCAAGTATCGAGTTGCCTGTTCCTATTCCGCTAGGATTTCTGGCTATTAATGCCTTTAGAGGTTTATTAGGATTTAGATATGTTGCCACAAAACAAGCTGTCGGATTAACAAAAGACGATTCTTGGTATGAGTATTATAAACATCCAAAACCGGGTATCAACATTAAAAAATTCAGTGGGCCGCCAGATTCAATGCAGTATAATACTCCATTTTCTATTGGAGCTGGAGCCACTTTTGGAACTGTTGCTGATGGCGGACATGTATTGTCATTAAGAGCCATGCTTTTATTGTCTCTGCCTACTCTATTTTATATTGAAGCAGGACTGAATGTTATTTCTGGAAGATTAGGTCTTATTGAAGATGATCCTAGCAATCCACCATTCTTTGCTATGGTTGCCTTTGGTGATGATTCTTTAGAATTAGCAGCCGGAGCAGAATTTAGTATTCCGAAAGATGGCGGACAGATATTTAAACTCACTGCATTATTAGAAGCTGGTTTTTTCTTTAAAAATCAGAAACCTTGGTATGTTAATTTCGGAACAAAAGACAAACCAATCGAAGCTGAAGTTTTAACCTTATTTAAAGCAAAAGCTTTTATCATGCTTTCTGCTCAGGGAATTGAAGCTGGAGCTCGATTAGATTTTAAACTCGATAAAAGTTTTGGACCAGCCAAAGTCAAATTATGGGCCTATCTGGAGATGGGCGGAAAAATATCGTTCAAACGCCCTCAAATGGGTGGTTATATTACTGCCGGTGGAGGAATTCAGATTAAACTTTGGATTATTAATGTTGAAATTGCTTTAGATACCATATTCTCTGTCGAATCATTTAAACCTTTCTTGATTTATGCCAAATTAGAACTGAGCGTTCGTGTAAGAATTGCCATGATTAGAGTACGTAAAAACTTTACCGTTGAACTGCAATGGGATCTCAACCGAGTTATTGATCGTACACCATACAGTCCGCTTCCAAAAGGAACTTTTGGAGATGGTGAAGATGACAGAACATTAGAGAATGTAAAAGGAGTCCATATGTTAACCAATCAGGCATTTGCTTTGGATTATTTCAAATCTGCTGGAGAAAAAAATTATGAAGGAAACAAGCTTTATCCAGACGGTACTCCAAGACCAGAGTTTATTACCTCAGTAATTCCTTTAGATACTTACATCGATATTAAAATGGCAAAAGGATTAATACCTAATGCTGAATTATTTGAAAAAGTGGGTGGATATACTGGTGAAGCCAAAAACTACACCGATATGATGCCTCCTGAAGGAACATCGAAAGCAGGTAGAAAATTACGTCAGGTTAAACATGAATATGGAATCAAATCGATCAATTTGAAATCTTGGAATGGTTCTGAATGGGTAGATTATAATCCTTTTGAAGCGGTTGTAAAAGACGATGAAAGAAATGAGGAATTGAAGAAATTACCTTGGGCACATTGGCAGAAAGCAATTGACCAATATGATTCTATTCGAGTATTGGCAACAAATCCGTTTTCGTTTTTAAGTGCTGCAGAACCTGGATGGCATGTTCCTGAACAATTAGGAATTACATCTACAAAATTGTTTTGTGCTGCAACTGAAACCGAAAAGCAACATATGGATTTCCTTAACAAACAAATTGGAACGCGCTATTATGTACCAATGCAACACGAAGCTGACAAAATCAATGGCTTGTTTTTCAAACTTATTGGAGACCTTCCTGTAATTGTTGACAACTATACGCTTGAAGGTGGTGATTTCATGAGCATCACAACTGATGAAAATACTTTTGGTTATAATCGATCATTGTCTTTTAGAAATGACAACGAATTAGAAATTATTTTCCCTGAATCAGCAATTGATCCTGAATTAAAGCTTACAACTCAGGCAAAAGAAGTAAAAGTTACTGCTTATACAGCGACTTTTGAAGATGCTGATAAATTAGTATCATACGCTCCAGTAAACTTTAGTAAAACTAAAACGGGTCTGTTTTCTGAAGAACAAACTTATACAAAAGCAGAACTTTTGAATGCGGTCACCTTATACACTGAAGAGATTGATAGTCAGAAGAAAAAAATCGATAAAATAGTAATTAGTCCAATTTCTGCAAAAGCAAAACGCATTAAAGAAATCAGAAACGAAATTGCAGCATTATTTGACGATACTTATGGTGATTTAACAGGAGAAACTGAAATTACATTGACAGATCCTGTAAAGATTGCTAAATACAATTCGTTAATAACTGAATTGGCAAACCTGAAATTAGATGCAGGAAATGAAAATGCTAACTCTGGAGGCAATCCAAATGCATTGACTTTTACCCACTATTATGGCTATAACGGAAGCGCTTTATATGACTTTGATAAAGTAATCAAATTTAATGATTCGTATGTGATCACGTTCCATCCAAAAGAGGATGCTAAAACTACTATTCTGCTACAAGTCAATTCTGATGGTACTATTATTAGAGAGCGTTTGATTAATGGAATTGTAACTTCTCTGCAGGTTGTAAATGGAAATTTACTGATAACCCAGGCTCTGAATCCAGAACAATGCAAAGGAATCGGAGAAGCAACAATCGATCTTGATTTTATTGTAGGATGCGTCTCTCCTATTGCTGCAACGGCGATTGTTGAAATGGATGAAGAATTAAATCCGATTTTAGGAACGCAATATTTGAATACCTATTCTTTAGGTTTCAACAAAATATTGCCATTAACAAATAATGACCTGCTTTGGATTAATACATTATCAAATGAAACTCAAATCAGCTGGATTAAAGGAAGCGACCGAACTTTAGTTTATCGTTCTAAAATTAACTCCGAAGTAATTAAAGTTCTTCAGCATAATGAGAATGAATTTAGTTTGATTACCAAGGATAAAAAAGTTATCCGTTTAAGTGTCAACAATGCATCAAAAGTAGTTTCTGCGACAGATACAAAAGTAATTTCTACAACTGATGTAGTTGAAATTGTAGATGCAATAATTGCGAATAACAAAACATTGCTTTCAGTAAAATTATCAAATGGCAAATTTGCTTTGGCACAAATTGATGGAAACACTATTTCATTAGTAAAAAATGACAGCATTTTTGATTCGGCAGTTTATTTATCAAATCAAACATTAAATGATCATTCGGTTGTGGCTTACAATACACATTATTTGTTTGTATTGAATGAGGCTTTAACCCAAGCAAGATTAATTAAAAGAGAAACAAATGTTGCTGATGCTTCAATCATTCAGATTCAAAATGAACCGTCAGTAAATGAAATTCTGATGCTTTCTAACAAACCAAAAGAAAAAGGCGTTTATTTTTCATTGTTTAGCGATGCGTTTGACAACTGCTCTTTACATCCTGCCGAACAAGTTTCTGTAACTTCTTCAACGGCTGCCTTAACAAACGGAAGTGTTAATTATACTGACATGGATTTAATTAACGGATTAGATTTCACCAGAAACATTAAAAATTCGAACATAATTACAACTGATGCTGTCATTTGTTCAAGTCTGGAAAATGCTGAAGATCCGGAACTTGATTACACGACTTACATTCAGAGTGTAGATTGGTTTAGCAAAGAAGAGTATTATCATAATCAAACGATTTTGGATATTCCTGCTGTACAAGAACAGTTTCAGGCGATGAAAAATGCAGTTGAAACAACAGTACAGCCAATTTGGAGACCAAATACAACATATTGTTTAGATTTTACTTTAACAGATACTGTTGATGATAATAAAAAGAATCCTGTAGAATTTAAATATTATTATGGATTTAAAACGCTTGGGCCAATTGGACATTTCCCAGTTAAGGATCCTGAAAAAGATGCGCCAGTGAAAAATGAATTGACAGCATTGTCTAAATCTCCGCTGACTTCATTGAGAAATTATCTGGATTATAACCGTTCTTATCCAAATGCTGATGGAAGTTTATTACAATCTAAACCTTCATTTTATGGCAATGAGCAATGTGATATTTCTTTATTCTTTACGAGTACGTATACTTCTCACATGTTTAAAAATTGGGCAGAATACGAAAGTGAAAGACCTGAAATTGAAGGAAAACTTAATCTTTTCATCAAAGATCCATTGACTGATCTTCTTATTAAATACCCAATAGAACCATTGGAAGAAGGTCAACCAGAAGTGGTTTATCCAAAGCCAATAGAAAGTGATGAAGATTGGACTGACGATAATGATCCTAGAATTCCATTGGGTGTTAGAATGTTAAACAATTTTATTGAAGATCCTTCTACAATGCGATGCACTCTGGAGTTAGGACAGCCTTTAAAACCAAAATCATTAAAATACAAAACAACTTTAACCAATTTAAAACCTTCTAAACTGTACACTGTTTTAGTCAATAACTTTTTTGATGGTGCTCAAATAGGAATTTCAAGCGAAAGCAAAAATATCCTGGTACATCAATTCGGATTCCAGACTTCACGCTACAAAAATTTTGAGGAACAAGTTCAGAGTTATTTTGTGAATGAAGAAAAAACTAAAGAAGCTTTATATGATGTGAATGTTAATCTGGATCAGGAACGTATAGATGCTCTGCATTACTTAATCGTTCCAAAAACTGATAATACTACAAATGCATTGAGCGATTCAATGTCAACAAAATATCAGCATTTGTTTGATCGTGCGACTGAAGGAATCTTAAAACTATCTCCTCTAGATCCGGCTCAGGGTACTGAAGTAAATAGAATTATTGATACGAATACTGGAGCAACAATAGCGCTTTTAGTTCGAAACCCAGAGCCTTTTAATATTCCAAAAATGCCTTTAGAAGAAATTCAGGATAGTATTTCTGTTTTAGATGAATTAGAAAATCCTGTATCTGGTTACAGTGTATTGCATTCAAAAGATTGCTCGCAAGCTCTGATTATGCATGATAGCAAAATCATTTCTGGAATAGAAAACTTGAAAATCAGGTTTAAATACAAAATGTGGAATAATGACGGAAATGGCCCTTTAACAAACATTATTGATACGCAGATACTGCCATTACAAAATACAAATCTTTAAAAAAATAAGAAAAAAATGAGTTCTATAAATCTTCAGGAAAGCCAGCTCTCGGGCTGTGCAACTTATGTAGCAATTGTAGTCGACGAATCTGGTTCGATCAATGGAAACGAAGCACAGCAGATCCGCGACGGGCTAACTTCATTTATCAATTCTCAGGCACAAAGTAATATTACGCTTTCGTTAATCGGAATGTCTAACAGCGATACCGCTGTTAGACCCGATAACGTTATCCAGAAAAAAATTTCAAGTAATAGTCAGGATTTTATTGATTGGATTAGTTTATATGGTCTTGGAAATCAAAGCATACAATCAGATTATTGGGCTTCTGGTTTAAATGTTGCCAAAAATTTATCTGTTACTCCAGATATCGTTTTTGTAGTTACCGACGGTCTGCAAGTCAATAATTCTGAGTATTTAAAAAATCTGTTTACTGAGTTAAATCTAACTTCGAAAGTTTTTGTGTACGGAGTAACAAGCTCGTTTGATACTATTGAAGAATTGACAACGCCGCTGACAAACTTTTTAGAAAGAACACCAGTTTTAAAAAATGATCAAACTTCTGCCTTAGATTCAGATTATATCAGAGTTCCCGATTTCAGTACTTTAGGAATTGAATTAAACAGACTTGCAACCAATTTATCCGATTTACAAATTGGCTGTTTTCCTAACGTAAGCATTATTGATGACAATTTGGTTTATCCTTCGTTAAAAAAAGGTCTAAAAATTAGCGCACAATGCGGGACTTTAGTTCTAAAAAACAAAAGTCGAGTGCCGCTGACTTTAAGCGCCGGAACAAAAATTCATAACGAGAAAAATCTAAACGGACTTACTTTTAAGCTTGACAATTCGGTTACAATTTCAGGAAAAGATGAAGTTGAAGTTCCAATTCGAATTGAAGGGAAACCTTTGAGTTTTGGCCATTTTTCAACGCTTGTTGATCTGAGCGATGTCTTTAATCCTTTAGGAGTAAGCATTAATTTTAATGTTGGAAGAGAATCATCAACCATTGAGATTACTCCAGGAAAAACAAATCTACAGTCAACCTATTTACAAGTTGTTACGGCTGGTTCAAGAGGAATTGACAGTACAAAAGGAATTCATCTTCGATGGATGCTGAATGGCAAGTTAGGAGAAAACCATCTCCCAAAAGGCGAATTGTACGATGGAGAAAATTCTAATTCTAGTTTTAACAAACCTGATGACTTTGTAAAAGTCTACAGAGCACCTTATACAAAAATCAGTCAAACGGTAGATTTAACGCAAAATCCAAATGTTGTTGACAACAAAAAAGCACTTTGGATTTACAAAACAGTAAATCCGCAAAGATCTGTTTACATCAATTTTAAAGACGATAAAAAATATAAATCAATTAAACTTAGTATTGATCCATTAACAAATCCTGTAGCTTTTATGCAGGCTTATGGAAATGGTTTGATTGAAATTGAAACCAAAACAGATTTATTTTTTGCAGCCGAATTAGATTTTTCATCTTCAAATACTTCAAAAAGTGTAAAACTGGAAACCTTATCTGTTGCTGAAAACAAAATTACAGCTTCTAAAAATGTTAGCAGCCGTAAAACATATACTTCTGCACAATTAAACAACAAGATTCGTGTAGTTGCTGAAAATGGAAGAAGTATTCGATTTAAAGCCGATTATTGTCTTTTAAATGCTATTCAATTTGAGTTTTATTCTGATTTCATTACAAATGCTAATACCAATGGAGACTGGATTTTAAAAGGAAAATATGGTCTTGACACAGATGATTTTAAAGTTTTCGAACAGCTTGAACCAAAGTTAAATGCTGTTCACGGAAAATGGTTAAAATTCAATGACGGTGAATATGTAAACACTAAAAATTACAAAGCAAAATGGAACAGACCAACTGTTGAAAATGATATTACGGATGAAAACATCAAAGATATTGTACTGGAATATATTGATTTAAGTAAATCAGGCAATCCAAAAGCAGAAAAAGATATTCATTTTGGTGATCGCATACCTGTCAATGAGCCAAAAGAAGGAGAAGTACAACAATATGCTGAAAATTTAACCAAAATATCTTATCTGGATATTTTAAATATTGCTGCAAACGATTATCACGTTGCACGTATGTTAGGTTTAGGCTGTTTAGATCTTGATGAGGAAGTTTATGATGGAGAATATGTTTATTTAACAGAATATACCACTTTTGGAAGTTTAGAAGAAGGTATAGAAGGAAAAGAAATGCAACATCTTTCAATGAGTATTCCAACTTCTATCAATACTGAACGTATGCCGCTTCCTGTTCAATTAAGTAAAATTGTTCCTGGATTAAATGTTAATTCGGATGAAAATCCAAATAACAGAATTACAGATCCTGAAGGTTACAGTTTTGATGGAAAGAAAAGGTTTGTGAGTTTGTTTATGGATGATGTTATGGATTATGATACCGTAAATCCTAATTCAAAAAATGACTTTTTCAAATCTTCATTAGAATATGATGGAAGTGCTTTTACCTTCCCTATTTATTTAGGAATCGACCATAAAATTGCTACAAAACCAACATGGAAAACTCCAGAGCTGTCGCATGATATTGAGTACAAAAGTGTCAATCAAAATTTAAAAGAATCAGAATTTGAAACTGTTCCGATTAATATTCCTGAGGCTGGAAAATCCGTTTTAAATGCCATTCAGGAACAAACAGGAGAAAATACCTATATCTATCAAGCATACGGAATTAACATTTTCTCAAGAGCAACATCTGGGCGTCAAATCAGCATTAAATCTGACATTAAACCTGCCAATAATCTAATGCCTCCGAGCAATATGAATGCTCTTTTGGTTACTGAAGAAAATCCGTTAATGTTTACTTCTCAATCAGAACAACAACTATTAGGCAAGATTACCGGAGCAGACAAAACATTGATCAGAATCATGTTTGATTATTATTCTGCTCAGGAATTGTTAAGCTATCCTGTTCCAAGAGAAATGACCGTCACAGATGCAGAAACCGATAAAGAATCTATTTTTCCTGATGACAAAGAAATACTTGCAGATCATTTTAAACTGTATCATAAAGACGGACTTCCTGAAGTCGAATATGGTGAAATTGAAAGTATTGTAAACAATAGCACCAATAACCTTACTTCAATTGTAAAAATAAGAGAGTATAGAATTATCAGCAGTGACCAGCAAGTTAAACTCGGATTAGATAATTCCAATAAAACCAGATTTGAAAGAGGAGTTTTAACGATTGGAGATCAAAATTATATCATTCAAAATATCGAAGTTAAATTCAAGAAGGATGAAAATTCTAATGATGTTTTTGATTATGCTCTTATCGAAGTATTGAAAAAGGAAGTTACTGACAAACTTCATGCTGATGGAGATGCAACAATAGATTCTGAACAGATTCAAGATATTAAACTTCCTGAAAGCAGATTGTGTACGCTGGTACAAAACATGCAAACAGCTTCTAATTGGCATCAACCTCAAATTGATTTTACAGTTCAATATCCTGAGAGTTTAAACAAAATTCACAGAGAAGTTATTGAACATATAAGTCAAAACGGAAGGGATTTACAGTTAGAAAAAACAAGAGGAGTTTGGAATGATGTAGTAGTTGAACGAGTTTTTGAAAATTCGTATGAAATGAATGAAAATGGAACGTACAAAGTAGATGACGAAGGCAATCCAATTCCATTATTATCTGAGAAAAAACATTTAGGATTGTATAAAATCATTTTCAAAAATTTCAATTTACCTCAGCATTTTCAATTTAAATCGGAAAAAGAAAACTCCGTGGAATGGTCGAATGGTATTGTGAGATTGTTTACAAAAGATGCTTTTGAAGAAGGAAATCCTGTACCTAAAAAATCAAGAAAAGAGTTCAAGGTTTATAAAACAGAAAACATCGGTACGACTGGAGATTTAGTCTTGTATATTGATGATCCAGATTTTAAACTTGGTAATTATGTTACGCAAACAATGGCTGAGGGTTATGATGAAATTTTAGGTGCTAAAAATGGTCTTCACACAGAAAACGGGGTGTCAGATTATGAGAATGATTATGTGTCTCAGTCTGCAAACTACTATCCAAGTTACAAGGTTTATTTGTACGCAGACGCTGTTTCGGGAATTACTCAAGAAAATATTCTGCCAAGAGAGAATGAAAATACGCATTATTCAGTTTTCGGAGTCAGTACACATTCAAAAACAGATGTTTGTTACAAATCAAAAATTAGTATTCCTTGTCCGATGTATGCTGTTAAAGTTGAAAAAACGGAGAAACCTGAAGAAATTATTGGTGGCAGTTTGTATGCAACTCGTCCAGATTTTTATAATCGTTCGACTTTTACTTTCACAACTAAATATGATGATAGTAGAAAACCTTATGGATTATTGCATTACAGAGCCAATGACGAAGATTTGCTTAACGTTTTATACAAACCGGAAACTGTAACTACAATCCGAGAAGAATTGAACAAACTGGGCGGAAATGATGAAATTGATTTTAATGACAGATGGGCAGATTTTTTAAATTTTAATGAACTTGCAACAAGAGGTCAATATGACGTTTTTCCAAAAAACGAATCTGAAGAAAATTATCAGTTTCCATTACCTGACAACGCAGAATTTATAAAACTAATTAATGATTTTATTGAATGGCATAATCAAACACAAGGTACGCAAGAGTCAACAATAACTTCGATTGCATCATTAAATCAGGTTTTAATTTCACAAGCAGTTCAGGAGCCAATGTTAGCGGTTTATTTTATTGAACAAGCTGTTCATAATGCTTTTGTCCCATTAACTGAAGTTCCTGTTATTTATGAGCATATTAAAGGTAATAACTATGTTCCGGTTAATAAAAAACAGACTATTAAAGATAAAAATGGAAATGCTTTAAAACCAACTGACACTGATTTTGACATTGCTCCAATGATGAAAGTTGTAAATGAAAGCCAAAACAGAGTACAATTTACCGATTTTAATCTGGATGGAAACTCGCAGAATATCTATTTCTACGCTGTTCGTGAAATGGACATCAAAATGAATTTCGGTGAATTCAGCGATCTTTTAGGACCTGTAAAATTAGTAGCTTCTACTCCACCAAAAACTCCAGAAATTAAGAGAATTATGCCAATTCTTGAAAACCAGGTGTTAGGAATAAAACCTACCGTTCAAATTGAGTTAAATGCGTATCAGCCAGAATATAAAATCAGGAAAATTAATATTTATCGTGCTACAACAATGTTGGAAGCTCAGTCAATAAGAACAATGAAATTGGCTAAAGAAATTGTAATTAATGAAGATACTTTATCTGCTGATTTTGACAATGTCTGGACCGTTTACGATGATTTTCAAGATTTAGAAGAAGTTCCATTTGGTGATGGTCTTTTTTACAGAATTACGGTTTCCAAACAAATTGAATATGCGGATCCGGAATCTACTACTGAAAATCCAATTATAAATATTGATTATACTCCGTCACAGCCGTCAAAAATTACAGCAACTGTTATTGTTGATAGTGTTTCGCCAGAATCACCAGTTTTGGAAGCTTCTGCAACTGTCTCGGGAACAAATGGAGAAATCTTAAAACCTGTAGTTTTCAATTGGAATAAAACCGTTTATAATGGTAAATATCATTTATACAAAATGAACAGTCAGGGTAATTGGGATAAAATTCATGAAATTTCAACAAATCTTGAAAATATTGCCTTACCGCTTCAGCAGACAAAATTAAATACTGATGAATTGATTATCAAAAATGAAGACGGTGACAGAATTTACCATCATTTTAAAGTAATCTCAGAAAACACATCAGGCATGCTCAACAGTGACGAAAAAATCCTAACTCTTTAAAATTAATAAATACCAATGAATCAAATCATTGGTATTTATTTCAGGTCTCATTAAAACATTTAAAAGCAAAGAAATAAAACTAAATAAAATGGCAATACTAAGAAACGATTTTCACAACAAATTCAAAGATGGAGATATTCCATCACACCTTGACTTCGTAGAAATTTTTGACAATTTCGTTCATAAAGAAGACGACAAAGCCGACTTTCAAATGGTCGAAACAGGAACAGATAATCAACATTACATCACTCCAGCACTTTTAAAAGCAGCTTTTCAAAATGCAGGAATTATTGCAGGTAATTGTTACGTTCCTTATAAAGAATTTCAGGATAACTTTTCAGGATCATCTATTCAATTAGATCAAGCTCCTATTGCAGACAGCGTTAAAGTCTATAAAAATGGGCAATTATTAAAAGAAATTAACGATTATAATTTAAACTACGACAGTGGAGTACTTACTTTTTCATCTCCAATAAATGGTCGAAATATTGAAATAAATTACTGGTCTAAAAATTTTGATACTGAATCTGAAGGAGCTGGCTCAGATCCGATTCTTGGAAATTTATCTATTCCTTTTAAAGAAAATTTTGACGAAGATACTTTTACTAACGATAAAATCACTTTAAAAGAAATTCCGGTAAAAGACAGTATCAGAATTTACAAAAACGGCCAGCTACTTAGAGAAGGCACAGGCAAAGATTATGCTGTAGATTACAACAATGGAATTATTACATTCTCAGCTGTAATTGAAGATCGTAATATCGAGGTTGATTATTGGTACAAAAGCACAGTTACTTTATCTGATTTGGAACTGAATACCAAATACGTCGATTTAACAACAGCGCAAACAATTGGAGGAAATAAAACTTTTACTGAAGCTGTTGAAGGTAAAAGCTTTATTAAAACTGGTGGAACTTCAAATCAATTTTTAATGGCAGATGGCTCCGTATCAACTTCTCCTGGCTCTGATTATGATGCTGGACATTCTATTGGTACAATCCCTCTCACTGGAGGCTATCAAAAATTTAGCAACGGATTAATATTACAGTGGGCTTATTTAATGAATAATGCCAATACCTACAACTTTCCTTTAACATGGCCAAATGGCGCTTTAAGTGTTATGGTATCTACTTTAAGAACGAGCTCTGGAAGCAGAGGATACAATCACGTAGCTAATATTACGAACAATACTTATTATGCCCTTATTGACGGAAGTTACGGATACATGTTCGCAATTGGCTATTAATTATAAACTGAAAAATAAAAATTATGTATAAAGGAACATATAACGAAAACGGAGATTACACAGGCTTTTATGTTGAAGGAATTCATGAAAATATTCCAAAACCAAATATCGAATTAACCGAAGAAGAATGGCAACAGGCATTGTCTAAAAATTATAAAGTAATTGAAGGCAAACATACATTTTCTCCTTTTGTTCAAAATAAAGAAGAGCTTTTAGAAAATTTAAGAGCTAAAAGAAATTCATTATTGATGGAAAGTGACTGGACGCAAGTACAAGATTCACCTCTTTCTGAAGAGAAAAAATCGGCTTGGAAAAATTACAGACAAGAACTAAGAGATCTGACTGATTTTGAAGATGTAGCAACAGTTGTTTGGCCAGTAAAACCTATTTAATAAATATTCATTTATAGATTTTAAATGAATATTCAATCAAATAACTATTCTTTATTAAAATAAATATGGAAGAAAATACAACATACAAACCTTTTGCTTATATAGATAATTATGTACCTACTGAAGGGGAAACTATTTATTATAATATAGAGCAAACTTTAACCAAAACTAAGAATGATTGTGCTATAGGAATCCCTAGTTCAGTAACTTTAACTGCTGAAGCCAATAAATTTGTATCAAATTCAAGTATTGAAAAGGCAAATGAACAGGCAGAAGCCTGGCTAAAAACTAATACTCAAGCTTATGCCAATAATATAGGTGTATGTATGATTGATAACACTCCACCAAGCAGTTTTGTACTAAGTGCATCAGTTGTTGCTTCAAATACGGTAGTCTTGTCATGGACTGCGTCTACAGATAACATTGGAGTTATTGGTTATGATATTTTTATTGATGATACTTTTTTGGCATCCACTTCAAATGATGTTTTGCAATATATAGTTGACGAACTTTCATCTTCTACAGCCTACAGTTTTTATGTAAAAGCAAAAGACGCAGCTGGTAATTCGAGCAATAGTAATTTATTAGCAGTAACGACACTACCTGTTATTTTAAATTTACCAGTAACAAAGTCGGTAATTTTTGAAAATAGAAATACCAACTGGGATAACTGTCGAAACGCTACGACAGCTCAAACGTATTATCAAAGCAATAATCTTTTAGGAGCAGCAAAAGATACGCAAGAATATATCCTTAATAGATATAGAGCTACGATTGATACTTTATCTCTTGAATCAAAGCCAAAATCTGCTAAATTGAAATTTAGATTTGCTTCAAATGCTATAGGAAACGCATTAACTTTTCATCTATTTGCAACAAATAATGTTGTTCCCTATTCTCAAAATTTTCAGCTTGAAGATTGGAATGATTGGGACATGAGTACTTTTATTGGAAGCACTACTTTTCCAACCAACTCAACTGAATACGGGGAAATAGAATTACAACCTGCTCATTTAGATTTACTAAACAATCGAGAAGGTTTTAATTTTTTCCTAATCTCAAATGGAGATAAAGAAAATAATGCTCCTACCAGCAATAGCAGACCTACACTTTCTATGACTCCTGATACTGGAGAAATCTATTTAGAATGCGAGTTATAGATTAAAAAATAAAACAACCATCTTTTAAATAACAAAAAAAAATGAGCACTAATCATAATAGAATAAAAGTCTCCGATTTAGAAACAAATGAGCGAGACAAAATTTTAAGTACTAATTCACTTGGCGAATTAGAATTTATGAATGTGAATGATCTAAAAGCTGAAAATTATAATGCATTAGATTATATTGAAGAAGGAAAAGCTCTGGATGCGAGACAAGGAAAAGTTTTAAAGGATTATATTGATAGCTTTAAAAACGGTCTTAAGTCTTATTTTGATAGTTTATATCAATCGATTTTAGTTTCTGGAACAAATATCAAAACTATTTGTGGCATTCCATTGCTTGGAAGCGGAAGCATCGATGCTGATATTTTAGAACAAGTTATTATTAATTCAAGCACAAGCATTCAAGAATCTTGGAAAGGCAGGACTGTCTTAATACAAACTAGCTGCACTATTACGGTACCTGCATCACTAAGTGATTCATTTGCTTTTCAAGGCATTACAATGCCTGGAGTCACAATTACATGGCAAATAACCGCCCCAAAAACTTGGCTTTTTGGTTCTCCAAATGCTACACTAGAAAAAAGTACTTTCTCATTTATTCAAAAAGGTACTACTAACAGTATTATTCTTCTACAATAATGGGAATTAGAAGCTATAATTATGGAAAATTAAAAAATAATTCTCCTAATACATTCATAGGGGGAATTGCTCTTCAAGTAAGCACAGCATCAGCTTTAGCGACCAAATTAGGTATCGCAGTAAGTAATATTAAATCCTTTCAAATAAATTCAAATGGATTAGATATCAGCTGCAGAATCAATATAAATTATAATTTAGGAAATGGGTTTAGCAACAACGGCTCACTTATAACATACTTCCTTGATTTTGATGGAAGAGTTACTTCTCTTGCAAATTCGTTTTATTCATGCTTTTCGCTAAAATATGTATATCTTCCAAAAGTTACTTCAATTGGAGAATTCTGCTTCTATCATGAAAACCAAAGAACTGATTATGAAACGATGTATCCTATAAAGGCATTATATCTACCTTCATTAATTTATTTAGGCAAAAATGTTACTAACAATGAAGGCGTTTTCAAAAGTACCACTCGTCCCACAAATTTGTATACTAATGACTATCTAAGAACTGTAAATGCAGGTAATCCAGATAATGACATTGTAAGTGGAGCAGCTATAGGAGTAACTACAACATATATTTTAGATTTCACAAAACCTAATTCTATAACTAATTTATCTGCAGGAGACATTTATAATTCTGCAATACAATTAAACTTCGCAATACCATTAAGTGTGAATACTCTTAGTGATTATGAAGTTTGGGTTAATGGCGCATATTATACTCATATACCAGGGAGTGGATCATACATTTATGGGCTGACGGCGAATACCAATTATAATATTGAAATCTACTCTACTGATATTTATTATAATAGGTCTTATGTAAGTAATACCTTGTCAGTTTCGACAAACAGTACTTCTACTATTTCTACAAATGGTCTTATATCATATTACAGATTCAATGAGTCTTCGGGAAATATTTTATTTGATAATTATGGTACAAACAATGGTATATATTCAGGTTGTACTCTAGGAGTGGCAGGTATAAAAGGAGGCACTAGTGCGTTTCTTAACGGAACGACTGACTATATTGACCTCGGAAACCCTTCTGCTTTTCAATTGAATACTGGAGCTATTGTCTTTTGGGTAAAATCCACAAATGTCTTGAACAATCCTCGAACACTAATATCTAAAAATGGGGCATATACAATAAAATTGGTATATGGTAATATAGGCACGCAACAAACTGCAACTGGATACTGGAACTTAATAGCAATTAATTTTGCACCTGGAACAAACAATTCAAGAATATATGTAAATGAATACGTAGCTTCTGTTTTCACAAATACAGTTTCTACACAGGCAAATAAGCTTATAATTGCAAGTTCTTCTACTGGATATAATGGTTCTATTGATGAAATGGCAATCTACAATAGAAATTTAACACTCCAAGAAATCAAACTAATTTTCAACAATAAAAAGGGGTCGGAATTATAATTATATGAAAAGAATTAGATAGTGAATCTATTCAAATATTTACTCAAAATATAAAAAATGAGCACAAACTACAACAGAATAAAAGTGGCTGATTTGGAAACAAATGAGTCAAATAAAATTTTAACCACAGACGATAGTGGCAAATTAGAATTTACCAACATTAATGCTATAAAAGTCGACAGTTACAATGCCCTTGACTATACTGATGCGGGCAAAGCATTAGATGCCAGACAAGGTAAGATCTTAAAAGACTTTATCAACGACATTAATGCTTTATTAGTTTCAGATAATGTCAACTTAAATACAATCCAAAAATTAGTCGATGCAATTGAAGATGTAAAAGCTTCCTTAGATACAATTTTGGTTAATAACCTAAGTTCCGGCGGAACTACAAAGGCTTTAACTGCAGAAATGGGTAAAACATTGCAAAATACCAAAGTTGATAAAGCACCCGGCGAAAGACTAATTAATGCCGAAGAAATTGCCAAACTCTCAGGAGTATCAAATGTTGTTACTACAGTAAAAACAATAGTATCAACTGCGCTAGCAACCCAAAACGTCACAGGATTTGTAAATTATATTAATGCCTTGAATCCTGTACTTGTAGTTGGACCTAACGAAATTGTAAAGCACACAACCAGCGATACAGGCCGAACATTCGAATTAAACTTAAGAGGTCGTTCTTTTGGTGTTGGAGAACCAGCTATTACAGCTTCAAATGTTATTGAAGTCACCGATTTTTTAAATAAAGACATCAAATTGAGTAATTATCTGTCTACACGTAACGATGGACAATCACCAACTAACAAAGTATTAGGAACAGACGCTAATGGTAATTTAAAAATGTATACTATTTCATCATTTCCAGCGCCATTTTTAGAATCTTTAATTGCTGATAGTCCTTTACCTTCAAATACGGGCAACATAACAATTAAAGGAGCATTTTTTACACCAACAATGACAGTATCAATTGTTGGTCAAACAGTAAACTATGTAACTTTTATTAATGATAATTTGATTAAGGTTAATGTTACTACCGGAGCTTCAGAAGGAAGTTTTTCTGTTACTTTAAATAATGGACTTTCAGCAACATTTAATAATGCTTTATTAATTGTTTTGGGGACAGTATTTAAGCCTATCTCTTCCGAGTGGACTTTGACAGAACCAGTTAATGTTGTCAATGATAATGTTTATACTGAAACATATAATTCTATTGGATATGCTGAATGGAATAAGCAATTTGATTTTACAAAAAATTTCAGCATTCAATTTAAGCGTAATTTATCACCTCTGGGACCGTATCTAAATAGACAAGGACTTCCTTTATTTATTTTACAAAAAGTCAGTAATTCAAGTAATTTATATTGGTCAGGCTTTGCTGGAGGATGTTCTTTTAATAGCGTAGTTGACGGAAGTTTAGGCAACTATGCAACAGATAACGGTTCGACTTATGAATACAGATGGGTATCTGGAATAATGTATGCTTACGTTAACAATGTTTTGTTTAAAACATTTACACAAACATTTGCTGAAAACTTAAAATTAAAAATCAGAGTAGATGTTTATGATATTACGGATATAAAATATATTGAATTGGCAAGTTAAAGATTATCCGTACACCTTCTGCAATCACAAAATTATCCTAAATAATTTTATCTTAATTGATATATCGGGAAAAGTCGATATATTTGCGCCATGGAAAATATAGAACTTTTTAAAGCCCTTTCAAACAAGTCCAGATTGCAAATGCTGGAATGGCTGAAAGAACCTGAAATAAACTTTCCCAGTCAGCTGGAACATGGCGGATTTGAACACGGCGTTTGCGTAGGACAAATTCAGGCTAAAGCCGGTTTGACACAATCTACAGTATCTGAATACTTGTCTATTCTTCAGCGCGCTGGTTTTATCGAAGCCAAACGTGTTGGGCAATGGACTTATTATAAACGTAACGAAGGTGCCTTTGAAGCACTCAGTAAATTAATTCAATCTAATTTGTAAAATTACTATGAGTACAAACAACCTGTTTTCGGAATTTAACTTAAAGTCGTTAAATCTGAAAAACCGAATCGTAATGGCGCCAATGACGCGCTCTTTTTCTCCAAACGGAGTTCCAACTGACGAAGTAGCGGCTTACTACCAAAAAAGAGCTGAAGGCGAAGTTGGATTAATATTATCTGAAGGAACTGTAATCGACAGACCTTCATCATCAAACGATGCAAACGTTCCTCATTTTTATGGAGAATCTTCTTTAAATGGCTGGAAAAAAGTTATTGACGAAGTTCATGCTGCCGGCGGAAAAATGGGCCCCCAAATCTGGCATATGGGAATTATGGATAATCATCATTCTGGATGGGTTCCTCCTGTTCCATTTGAAGGTCCGTCTGGATTAAATCGTCCTGATTTCAGAAATGGAGTTACGATGTCAGAAAAAGATATTGAAAATACAATTTTGGCTTTTGGTAAAGCTGCTGCTGATGCAAAAAGACTTGGTTTTGATACTATCGAAATTCACGGTGCACACGGTTATTTAATTGACCAATTCTTTAGAGCCGAAACAAATTTACGTGAAGATATTTATGGCGGAAAAACTTTGCCAGAACGTAATCGATTTGCAATTGAAGTAGTAAAAGAAGTCAGAAAACAAGTTGGAAATGATTTCGCTGTTATCATGCGTTTTTCTCAATTTAAACCTTCTGATTATAACTATAAACTAGCTAAAAATCCACAGGAATTAGAAGCTTGGCTTACTCCTCTTGTTGATGCTGGAGTTGA
Source organism: Flavobacterium sp. ASV13 (assembly GCF_000745775.1). GTDB lineage: Bacteria > Bacteroidota > Bacteroidia > Flavobacteriales > Flavobacteriaceae > Flavobacterium. Next base: position 790,585 of record NZ_JQJY01000001.1, read on the forward strand.
TATTGTTCACGCTTCACAACGTCGTTTCTGGGAACCTGAATTTGAAGGTTCTGATTTGAACTTTGCCGGATGGGCGAAAAAAGTTACTGGAGTTCCAACAATTACGGTTGGTTCTGTTGGTCTTTCAAGCGATTTCTTTGGAGCTTTTGCTGGTGAAAGTTCTGAACCAACTTCTTTAGAAGAATTAAACAGACGTTTCGACAGAGGCGATTTTGATTTGGTTGCCGTTGGAAGACCTCTTTTATCAGATCCAAATTGGGTTGCGAAAATTAAAGCTGGAAAAACTGAGGAATTAAAAGGTTTCAGTAAAGAAGCTTTGGGAGCTTTGGTTTTAGAATAATTTTTAAGGTTCTGAGGTTCTAAGAAGCTGAGGTTCTAAGTTTTCTATTTTCTATTTTCTATTCTCTATTTTTATACAGATTTTTAGAATAACTTTAAATACAAAAGGGATAAACAATTAATGTTTATCCCTCTTTTTTTGAATATCTATAACTAACAAAATTAGAAATTCAATATTTTAATCAGACTCAAAAGAAACAGAGTTACAAAGAGTCAAAGTTTTTTTCTTTTGTAACTTAGAATCTTAGCTTCTTAGAACCTCAGAACCTTTTTTCTGAAATTTCTTCTGAAGCCAATTTCTAACCGGTTCATCGTATAATTTTAAACATACAAAAGCTAAAACAATACTTGCTACTAAAAGTGCAATTCCAGGAAGTAATCCGTCTTCAAGCGAAACTTTATTGTTCACGACCCAAGCCGTATACCAGTAAATAAGCGGATAATGTGTGATATAAATTGGATATGAAATATCACCTAAAAGTTTGCATATTTTAGCCGAAAAAGCGGTTTTAATTTGTCCGCCTGCACCAATTGCAACGATAAGTGGAAATACCAAAATAATACAGAAAGATTCATATAAACCGTTCATCCATAAAGAGTTTTCGTCTCCAAATCTTGGCAAAGCTAAGACGATAGTGATCAAAATACTGCAAATCCAGAAAGCGCCTTTTAAATGAATTAATTTTCCTAAACGGCAAAGTAAAACTCCGGCAAAAAACGGATACAGCAAACGGGTAAATCCAATATTCATTTGCTCCAAGTTTAATGACCAGCCTCCTATTACATCGCCTTTTGGTCCAAAAACCAGATAATTAATTAGCAGTCCGGCAAATATCAGCACGAAAACTGACAGCACTTTGTTCGAAAATTTGCGAAAAATTAGGGCGTACAAGATGTTTGCAATATATTCGAAAAAAAGTGACCATGCCGGACCATCTAAAGGATGCATTTCTCCCCAGCCTCTGATTTCTAATGAAGGCGGAATTGGCAACAACGTAAATCCGATTACCATTGTTACAATCACTTTCCAGACTTCCATATTTGCAATCATTGGAAATAATATATCTGAAGCCTGAAAGTAATAAAAGATCGCGCCAATGATCATTCCCATAACTACCATGGGCTGTAAACGGATTAATCGGCGTTTGTAAAATTCCCATTGCGTCATTTTTCCCCAACGGTCATCATACGCATAAGCGACAACAAATCCGGATAAAAGAAAAAAGAAATCAACGGCTAAATAACCGTGATTAATAATTTGTTTAAATCGGTTACCGCCTGCGAAAGTTTCAAAAATATGAAAAGCTACAACTAATATTGCAGCAACACCGCGCAGACCGTCCAGAATTTCGTAATGTTTTTTTGGTTTAATACCGGTCATATTAATGGTTAATTATAAATTGTTAATGGTGAATTTAATTAATAATTGTTGAATTTATAATTAAACAATTACTGATGGTTTTTCAGCCATTCTAATCTTCTCTGATCTGGAAGATGTTTTACGGTGAAGTTTTCAAATTTAGCTTCAAAACCATTTCCGTCTGGCGAAGCGGCCATTAAACCAACCATAACTGGTGTATTATCTTGTAAAGGAGCATTTCTGGTCATGATGTAGTTTTTATCATCATAAGAGAAAAACACTTCTACAGCATCTAATCGTCTCACCACTTTAATCCATACAAACGGTGGCGCTTTTTCAAGCGTTGTTACACTCCAATCGCTTTTGTCGTGCGTTACAACTGTACTGATATTAAATTTTCCATCAACAAATTCAATTCCAGTCTTAATGTAATTTTTCTCATCTACACGAATCATTAATCCCATTTGGTCAAAACGAGCGATGTAATTTCCCGTAATTTTTACTTTGGCCTCAAACTCTCCGCCATAAGTTGCGTAGTAAAATGGCGCATCATCAACTGTGAATCCGTAGTGCGAAATTCGCCAATAATCGCTATTTGGCGTTACATTCATGATTAGTGCATTGTTTTTAATTTCCCATTTTTCAGGTTCATTAAACCATTGCATTTTATTTAAACTTTGTGCCGAGATTTTACACACAAAAAATAAAATCAAAACGGCAAGTGTATTTTTTTTCATGTCATTTATTTTTTAAACCATTAAGATATAAAGAAAATTAAGTTGGACTTAATGATCTTAATCTTAGCTGATATTAAGAAAATAAAGCTTCACTTTATGAACCTTAATGTCTTAATGGTAAAATTTAAATCAAAAGCAAAGCTGCAAATTTTTACACTTGCAGCTTTACAAACCAACCAATTTAGAAATAATGAAATTATTGAAGTGAGAAGCCCACTTTAGATTTTATATCGGCTGAAGATGCTCCAATTAAAGCTTCAAAAGCTCCTGGCTCAGCAACCCAGTCGTGTTTTTTATCATCAAAGAAACTTAAAGCTGTTTTATCAACTGTAAAAGTTACTGTTTTTTCTTCTCCTGCTTTAAGCGAAACTTTCTCAAAACCTTTCAACTCTTTTATAGGGCGAGGTAAAGAAGATTTTAAATCGCTGATATAAAGCTGTACAGTTTCAGATCCTTCACGGCTTCCTGTATTTTTTACAGTAACTGAAAATGTTATTTTATCACCTGAAGTCATTTGTTTTTTATCTGCAGTAACTTTTCCGTAAGCAAAAGTTGTATAGCTTAATCCATGTCCAAAAGGGAATAATGGTTTGATTTTTTGTTTGTCTGCCCAACGGTATCCAACAAAAATTCCTTCGTTGTAAACCACTTCATCTCCACCTGGAAACTGACCTAAAGCATGTGCTCCGTTATCAGTTAATTTTACTGGGAAAGTGAAAGTCAATTTTCCTGACGGATTCACATCTCCAACTAAAACATTTGCCAAAGCATTTCCTGCTTCAGTTCCTAAAAACCATCCTTGAACAATTCCTGGTACTTCTTTTACCCACGGCATTGACACAGCATTTCCAGAAATATTAATGAAAACGATGTTTTTATTTACTTTCGCCAATTGGCTAATTAATTCATTCTGGCCATAAGAAAGTTCTAATCCTTTACGATCGTGTCCTTCATCATCTTGATTTGGACTTTTATTTAAACCTCCAATGAAAAGAACAATGTCAGCATCTTTCGCTACTTTTAAAGCCTCAGCAGTCAATTCAGCTGGTGAACGTTTTTCTTCTAAACTAACTTTAGCCACAACTCCGTTATAGTTGCTTGTTGGGTCTCCAACATAACCACGAGCGTAAACGATTTCAGCCTGATTTCCGATTTTTTTCTTTAATCCTTCAAGAGGGGTAATTTCGTATCTTGCTTTCAAAGAAGAACTTCCTCCTCCAACAGTCATCATTTTGATAGCATTTTCACCAATTACAGCAATTTTCTTAGTTTTAGAAAGATTGATTGGCAAAATATTGTTGTTGTTTTGTAATAATACAATTCCTTCTTCAGCTATTTTACGACCTGCATCAGCGTGTTCTTGTGTTCCAAAAGATCCGAAAGGACGATTTTTATCCATTGTCGTCAAGAAAGCCAAACGCAGAATACGACGTACTTTTTCGTCTAATTCTTTAGTTCCAACTTCACCTTTTTTAATCATTTCTGAATAAGGTTTTGCTAAATAATAATTATCATAAGCATTGCTTGTTCCCCAAGAAAGTCCATTTGTCCAAGAACCGAATTCCATATCTAAACCATTGTAAATAGCTTGTTTAGTATCATGAACACCGCCCCAGTCTGAAACTACAACTCCTTTGAAACCCCATTCTTTACGAAGAATATCGTTTAACAAAAACTCATTGTGACAACATTGCTGTCCTTTGTATTTATTGTAAGATCCCATAATCGCCCACGCGTCTCCATCTTGTACAGCTGCTTTAAAAGCCGGAAGATAAATTTCGTATAAAGCACGGTCGTCAACTACTACGTTTACAGTATTTCTGTTTGTTTCCTGATTGTTTAATGCGAAGTGCTTCACACAAGCCGCAACTCCATTTGACTGAACTCCTTTAATATAAGGAACAACCATTTTTGAAGTTAAAAACGGATCTTCTCCCATATATTCGAAGTTTCTTCCGTTTAATGGACTTCTGTAGATGTTTACTCCAGGCCCTAATAGTACGTTTTTATTACGGTAACGTGCTTCTTCTCCAATAGATTTACCATATAAAGAAGCCAATTCTTTGTTCCATGTTGCAGAAAGTGCCGTTAGTGCCGGGAAAGCAATACAAGAATCGTTTGTCCAACCTGCCTGATCCCATTCGTCCCATTTTACTTCGGTACGAATTCCGTGCGGTCCATCGGTCATCCAGTTTTCTGGAATTCCAAGACGTTTTACACCTGGCGAACTAAATTTTGACTGCGCATGAATCATGGCAATTTTCTCGTCGGTTGTCATTCTTTTAAGCGCATCTTCTATACGCTCTTCAATTGGCTTTTTATCATCAAGATAAACCGGAACTTTATTTTGTGCATTCAATCCGAATGAACTCAATAAAACTAAAACAACGATTGTTTTAACGTTTTTAAACATAACTATTATTTATTTAAGCATTCAATTTTAATTAAAGATACTCTAGTAGTCAATTGTACCTTTTAATAATATTGTAAAACTAAAACGTTATCGTACATGTTACATTTTTAAACGCAAAAAAGTAGTGAATTAAAAAACCAATACATTGATTTTCAATTAATTAATAAAAAAAATACAGTAAAAAAAGTAGTACTTTTAAAATATTTCTTTATGATTTCAAGGCCATTGAACCAATTTTTGCCACCATTTCTTCAAAATCATTTCGCGAAACTGCAGCTTTATTTCTAGCTCTGGTTCGGTAGTTGTAAATTGTGCTTAAAGAGTAGCGAAGAAATGCCGCAATCTTGACACTGTCAGTAATTCCAAGTCGGATTAAAGCAAAAATTCTTAATTCGGTATTTAGCAATTCGCCTTGTTTTAATACAATTTGTTCTTCGGGAATTAAAAGTGTATTAAAATCCTTTACGAATGTTGGATAAAGATTCAAAAAGATAATATCAAAGTTTTTGTAAAGCTCTTCAAGTTCGTTATCAACTAAAGTCGTTGATTTTAATATTTTATAAATTTCATCAAACTGTTTGGCCGTCGCTTTTTTATTCAAAATAATGCGATAATTTTCCAGCTTATTGATATAAGTCGAACAAAGACTGAAAAAGTGCGCTATATATTCTTCTTTAACATGATTAGACTCAGACAATTGCGAATTTGTTTCCTTGAGTTGCTCGTTTGTTTGAGTAATATCTTTGTTCAATTCGGCTAATTTCTGGCTGGTTTCATAAAGTTCTCCACGAATTCTCGAAACCTTTTTCATTTGTTTGTAAACGTAAATTATCGCAACAATCAAGAACACAGACAATAAACTGATACACATCAAATAAAATTGCAATTCTGTTTTTCGTTTTGCTTCTTTCTCCAAATAAACGGTATTGATGATTGAATAAACTTCAGACATCAAGAGCGTCCTGAATTGAACATTACAATAAAGCGCATCTTCAATTGCCGATTGTGTAAGTTTATAAGCCATATCGACATCGCCAATTTCATAAAAAACTGACGCTAATTCCTGCAGAGAAGCATTGTCTTTATTAGCATTTTTTAAATCTGCCGTTGCAGAAAGTGCGTAGTATTTTTTTCGAAGTTCCAGATTGTGAGTTGCTTCATTAATTTTTCCTAAGAGATAGGTAATAATAGCATATTGCGGATTATCTTCGGTTGTAGTTTTGAGTAGGTTTTCAAGCTGTTTTTGCGTGTTGATATATTTCTTATGAAAAAGATCCTGCGTAAGTTTCGTGATTTTGTAATCTAAAGTATTAGGTTTTAAAACCAATAAAAGCGAATCACGATATTTTCCAATTTGCTGACGGTATTCGTCATTGTAACTATTTGCAGCATAATGTTCAAAAAATTCGCGATAGGCGATGTAATAATTTGGTAATAAACTTAAAGCCAGTTTGTTTTTATTAATACTTTTTAAAATAGCTTCAGATTCGCGGTATTTTCCTGAAGAAGAATAAAGCGTAACCAATTCTAATTGTGCTAAATTGAGAAGATTTTTATCCTGAAGTTGTTCGCCAATTTTGATATTCTTTTTTACATAACGAATAGCCGAATCCGAATTGAATTTCTGATATTCTAAATACAACGTTTTATTGTAACTGTATTCCTGTTCTGGAGTTAAGCTCTCCGATTTTATTCTTTTGAAGTTTAAAATTCGTTCTTCTTTAAGCTCTACATAATGCTGTTTATTTTTTAAAGCATCATTTAATTTATCCAAAATAATGTCTTCGCTATCCAAAGCAAATATTGGAAAGCTAAGCAATAAAGCGCAAAACAGTAAAAGGTTTTTCAATTTGGTGGTGGTCGATAGTTTTTAGAAAAGCAAATATAATGAGATACTAAGGTTCTAAGATGCTAAGGTTCTAAGTTTTTTTTAGCTGCCACGAATTTACTTCGTAAACTCGTGGCAGAAAACTTTATTATTTAACTGCAATTGGCGCTGAAAGACAACTTTCTGGAATATCAAAAGCATTTACCAAAGCCACAGCATCTGGGCGGATATCCCAGCATAACTGATTTACTATTTTACGGATGGCTTTTGTTTTAACCGCTTCCATATAACCGTCTTCAAGATACCAGGCTTTATTCTTTTCAATCTGCGAAAGCGCAAATAACTGGTACAATTTGGTCAATATTTGTTTTGAATTTTCATCTGAAATTGTCTTCAAAGCTTCTTGAAACTGCTCTAAAACAATACGTTCTAAGTACGCCTGCGCCACATCGATCATTTGATGTTGTACGACATTAAAGGCATCATAAGCTTCTAATCCTCCGTCAACTAATTTTTTGATACGTTTTGCCGCCGATGCTAATATTGTTTTTTCCCTATGCACAAAAGCTTGATGATGAAATTCGGCATCTAACAAATGTTCGTCTTCCGTTCTTCGGGTTGCGATTGGATTTTTCTCTGACAAAGCCGTTTTAGCATTTTCATAAACATAATTGATAATGCCAAGCGATCCCATTTCTCCAAACGATTTTCTAAATTCAGACAAACGGTTTTTAGCTACCAATTGCATTAAAACGGTATTATCTCCTTCAAAAGTCGTGTAAATTTCAGTATCATTTTTTAGGGCATCGATTCTGTTTTCAGATAAATATCCTTTTCCGCCACAAGCTTCACGGCATTCTTGCAAAATATCTCTTGTGCTCCAGGTTGAATATGATTTTAATCCGGCAGCCAAGGCTTCTATTTCCTGCATTTCGGCTTCTGTTCGATTCAAAAATCTATTGGTAAGATATTGAAGTGCAAAATGAACCGCGTATGTTTTAGCCAAATTCGGCAATAATCTTCGCTGATGCATTCTGTAATTTAAAATCGGAACTTCTGATCCGCCCTCTGGCCCAAATTGTCTTCTTTGATCGCTGTAACGAATGGCAATGGTCAATCCTGATTTGGCTGCCGCCAAAGCCGAACGCGGAATTCCGATTCTTCCTCCTACCAAAGTTCCTAACATGGTGAAAAATCTACGATTATCACTCGGAATTGGACTTTCGAATTCTCCTTTATCATTTACAGAAGCAAAACGATCCAACATATTATCTTTTGGAATTACGACGTTATCAAAACTGATTGTTCCGTTATCAACGCCGTTTAAACCCATTTTATGACCACAATCTCCAATTGTAACTCCGTTTAAAACATTTCCATTTGAATCACGCAAAGGCACCACAAAAGCATTTACGCCATAATCGTGATCGTCAATAATTAATTTAGCAAAAACAGTTGCCATTTGGCCGTGGACTGCTGCGTTTCCTATATATTCTTTTTGGGCATTTTTATTCGGCGTATGAATTGTAAAAGTCTGATTGCTGTGATTATAAGTTGCCGTAGTTTCTAAACCTTTTACATTTGATCCATGATGGGTTTCGGTCATGGCGAAACATCCGGGAAGTTTCAGAGAACCAATATCTTTTAAATATTTAGCATAATGTTTTTCGGTTCCAAGAGACTGAACACTCATTCCCCAAAGTCCGAATTGTACACCAAATTTTATCACCAAACTCAAATCGTGATAACTCAGCGTTTCCATAATTGCAAAATAATCTTCTACATTCCCTCCTCCACCATATTCTTTCGGATAGGCCATATTTCCTAAGTTTTCTTCGGCTAAAATTTTACACCAATTGTAAACGGTTTGACGAAAAACATTTATATCTGTCGAAGTTTCATAAGCAAATTCAGGTCGGGAAATAATCGATTTTACTCTTTTTATAATTGGAGCTTCTTTTCCGTCTAATAATTCGGTTATTTTATTAATATCAAAATTTTCAGATGTCTGCGAATTTGCTGTAAACGAATTTGCTTTTGTTTTGAAATTCTGCAATGCTTCTTCGCCTAAAATTCCAAGATCGTTTTCCAATTTTTTAAAATCAGATTCAATTGGCGTTAAATCCAAATCATTTCCAGAAAGCGCTTTTGCAATATCAAAAACCGATTTTATCGAAGATTTATCCTGAATACTTTTTTCAATGTCTAATTTCCATTGCGTGAGTTCATTTCGCGAAGGCGGATTTGAAATATCCACTTTTGAGAGAAGAAATTCTTTTTCGGCTGAAGTTAATGCTGACAGCGAATTGATAAACTCTTTTAGAGTAATAAACTCTTTTTGTGTCAGTAAATCATCAGACCACACTAAATAAAATAACGGAATAAAGGCTTGAAGTTTGGTATTTTTCATAGAGAATCTTAATTTTTACTTTGGTTAAATTAAAGAAATTTCGCTTAAAGTTCGTTAAGATTCTCTTAATATATTATTGAAATTGCAGTATGCAAATTATCTGTTTATCTTGCTGTTCATCATACTACTTACAACATTAATCATTGCTTTTCTGGTTAAGAATCTTGGCAAAAACGATTGGATATAATTCATTGTTCCAACAATTTTAAAGCTTTTATTTTTCAGAAGTGCTTTGATTCCTTGTTTTGCAACATCTTGTGGCTTATCTGCAGCCATACCTTTTGTATAAGCTTTTGCAACAGATTGAAATCCAGTTGTTGTATTGCCAGGACAAAGAGCCATTATAGTTATACCTTTTTTATTATACTCGCCATATAAAGCTTCTGAAAAATCAAGTACAAAAGATTTGCTTGCACAATACGCAGCAACATACGGACAAGGCTGTAATGCTCCGGTAGATGCAACATTAATGATACCTCCCTCTCCTTTTTTAATCATATCCGGTAGTACCAAATGACATAATTTCAGCAGTGCATTAATGTTTATTTCTATCATATCCTCATACTGTTCTATACTTTCATCCAGAAAATTTGTCCATTTCCCAAATCCAGCATTATTTATAAGAATATCAATAGATAAACCAGCTTCTTTAATTTGATTATACAATTTGTATGGGGTTTCTTTTTGAAGAAGATCACCTCCAAAAACACTCACTTTTACTTTATATTCTTTAGAAATTTTGCTGGCCAAAAAATTCAATTTGTCTTCTGATCTTGCTGTTAGAATTAGATTAGATCCTTGTTTTGCAAATTCGTAAGCAAAAGCTTCACCAATACCTGAAGATGCACCAGTTATCAGCACCGTTTTATTTTTTATTGTTTTCATTTTTAGTTGTTTTACTGATACAAAATTCAGCAATAACTAAACTATTCTACTTGACCTATGTTAGGAAATTAGTTTTCTTCTAATTCGGCTTAAACTTTCGGGTTTGATTCCAATAAAAGATGCAATATATTGAAGTGGTACATTCTGAATTATATCAGAATTATTTTTCAATAGATTTAAATATCGCTCTTCCGCTGATAAATTAATAATGTCTTTAGTTCTCTGTTCATTATAAATCACAGATTTTTCATAAACGATTTTAGCAAAATCAGCCCATTTTTGACTTTTTCGGCAAAGAATATCAAAATCGCTTTTTGTAATTCGCAAAACTTCACAAGATGTTATACATTCTACATTCTCATTTGAAGCAGTTCTATTTATAAAACTATTAAAAGAAGTAATAAATCCGGAAGGACAATTAATATGGGTTGTAACCTGAGCCCCATTTTCATTATAAAAGATTCTTATAAAGCCCGAATTTATAAAATATAAATACTTAGCAGGTTTGTTTTCAATTTCTAAAATTTGACCTTTTTCAAAAGAAATAGGCTCGAAAAAACTTTGAATCATTTTGATATCAGTTTCATCGATTTCAATAATTTCTCTAACTAAATTTAATAGTCTATCGTGCATTAAAAATCTAATTTAAATTGATAGTCTGATACTGATTACACAGATTAAAAGAATTAATTTTCTTTGTGCAAAAAATTAGCCACGACCCGAGCGATAGCGAACAGGCGAAGCAATTCACGAATTGTAAATTCATTTATTGAAAATCATTCGTGTAATTCGTGGCTGACCTTTTATTTCATTTTATCGCATAAAAAAAACAGGAATGAAAAATAATCATTCCTGTTTTAAAACCCTGTTAAGATTCTCGTAATTTTGTGTTTTAAACCAATAAAAAATGCAAGATTACTTTATTGAGAATCTTTAGATGACAGGATATATTTTTGTTTTAGAGCAAAAATATGATGTGAATTAAAAACTAACACCGCTATAAAAATTATACTATAAGCTGCAATCTGCAAAGTGCTGATTTTTTCGTTAAATACAAAAGCCGCGAGCATAAAAGCAATCATTGGATTTAGATTTAGCAACATTCCCACAGTTGAAGACGGAAGCCCTGAAAGCGCATATAAATTCAAAAACAATGGAATAATGGTAAACGCAATTGCAATCGTTTCAATGAAAAAATAAAATTTAAATTCAGTAGGAACTGGTCCGCTGTATGCTGGGTAAAAAGGCAATAAAACCAATGCTGCCAAGGTAATATGAAATGTCAGTACAATGAATTTATCAAAACCTTTATTAATTCGCTGACTTACTAAATAAGAAGCATACGTTAGTCCGATAATGATGCTGAAAAACATATCCATGATATCTGCATAAGACAGCAACAAACAACCTAAAATACTTAATCCAACGGCAAGCCATTGTGTTTTAGCCAGTTTTTCTTTCAATAAAAAATAAGCCAGTAAAGTTGTTAAAATTGGGCAAACTAAATATGCGAGAGAAGTTGCCTTAACGCTCACATGATTCATTACATAAATAAAAGTGAACCAGTTGGCCATTAAAAAGAAGCTTCCGCCGATGTTAAGCAAAATTGCTTTCTTCTTTTCTGAAGAAGAAAGCGCTCTGAAACTCCCCACGGTTTCTTTTATTTTGCTTCTTTTAAAAAGAAAAGCGATCAGTAGCATTAAAATACTGCAGCTGAAAACTCGAAAAAATAATATATCCAAAGACTGATAATCATGAATTGGTCTTAAAACCAAACTGAAAAATCCCCAGACAGTATAAGCGGTAATCGCAGCAGTATAATATTTTGATGTTTTCACGATTTCTATTTCTTCTTTTATGTTGAGACAAATTTCTTAAAAATAAAACAGCAATACAGATACAGTTTTTGTAAATTGCAACGCAACAGTTTATTTTTATGAAAAATTCCAATTACTTGTATTTACAGTTTGCAGATGTTATTGAAAAGCAGATAAAATCTGGTCTTTTAAACGTTGGCGACAAATTGCCGTCGATAAGAGAAGTTTGTGCCGAAACTGGCTATAGCATGAGTACAGTCAGCAAAGCTTATTATGAAGTCGAGAGCAGGTCACTGATTGAATCGCGTCCGCAATCTGGCTATTATGTGAGCAATGTTTCTGCCAGAGTTATTGCAGAACCTTCTGCTAGCAAGCCAATATTAAAAGTTGAAAATATCGATCGCGAAGATTTGCTTGATTTGGTTTATGGCGACATGAGAGTGAAAGATGTTACGATGCTTTCGCTTGGTTTTCCTTCAAATGAACTTTTACCAATTGCAAAATTGAATAAAGGAATGGTTCAGGCAATGCGTCAATTGCCAAACAGCGGGACAAGTTATGAGGAAATTCAGGGAAACAGCAATCTGAGAAAAGAAATTGCGCGTTGGTCATTTACTTGGGGCGGTTCTTTGACTGAAGATGATATTATTACAACTCCCGGCTGTATATCAGCCATTTCTGATTGTTTGTTAACGCTGACAAAACCCGGTGATACCATTATTACTGAAAGTCCGGTTTATTTTGGTATTCTTCAATTGGCTAGATCTTTAGGTTTGTATGTAATGGAACTTCCAACCAATATGACAACCGGAATTGAACTGGAAGCTGTAAAAAAAACACTAAAAACTAACAAAGTAAAAGCATGTGTTTTAATGAGCAACTTCAGTAATCCGTCTGGAAGTATGATGCCTGCCGAACATAAAAAAGAAATTGTGCGTTTAATGGACTTTTATAATGTCCCATTAATTGAAGATGATATTCACGGCGATTTGTACTTTGGCGCAAGCCGACCTACAAACTGCAAAACCTATGACGAAAGCGGTATTGTGCTTTGCTGTAGTTCGGTTTCTAAAACATTGGCGCCAGGCTATCGCGTTGGCTGGGTTTCTCCCGGAAAATTCAAAAAAGAAATTCTGCGCACTAAATTGTATCACACCATTTCTGCAACTACGATTACGCACGAAGTTGTTGGTGATTTCCTGAAAAATGGCCGTTATGAGAATCATCTGAGAAAAATACGCCAGATTTTAAATCAAAACTGCAATAATTACATCAATACGGTTTTGGAATCCTTTCCAGCTGGAACAAAAGTCAGCCAGCCTCAAGGTGGATTTTTTCTTTGGGTTGAATTGGATAGAAAAATAGATACAGCGGCCTTTTATCATTTGGCTATGAAACACAATATCAGCATTGCACCAGGAAGAATTTTCTCTTTTCAGGATCAATTTTCAAATTGTATGCGCTTGAGTTTTGGTCTTCCTTGGACAAATGAATTGCGAACTTCTATTCAGATATTGGGAAGATTAGCAAAACAATTATAAGACATCAATAGTCCGCGTCTAGTTTGTCATTCCGAGGAACGAGGAATCTCCGCGAGTAGCTCGACAAAGATTGGCGAATTTCTAGACGGAGTTTCTTGTGGAGATTCCTCGTTCCTCGGAATGACAAAACTGTGAGATTACATTAAAAAAAAAAATAAAAAAACCAGACAGCGCCACTAATTAAAACGCTGCCTGGAACAAATTGAGAAACCAAGTCAATTATTTTATAAAACATAATAGGCATTTTTATCTGCCTTTTTAGGTACTTCATTTAAATCAAATTCTTTCAGAATATCAAATTCACTTTGGTATTCGTTCAGCATTTGCTTAATATTTTTTTCAATTGTATTTGCAATTGCAGTTACCGGAGTATCTGTAGGCCTGTTTTCAAACGGATCCTGCAAATGAATTGCCATTCTTTCTATCAAAAAGAACGCCGCGCCAATTGCTGTAATCAACGGAATTGCAAACCAGCTTAATACACTCGTTAATCCAAACGGCAATAACAGAATAAATAAACACAGGGTCAATCTGATGTACATACTATAAGTAGTCGGGAAAATCGTGTTTTTAATTCTTTCGCATTTACCCATGTGATCACATAATCGCGATAAAGTATTGTCGATTTCAACTTGCTGGTATGTATTAAATCGCTTATCATTTTTAGCATTTCGTAAATCTCTTCCGTGCAACATTAAAATCGCATTCGGAATGTTTTGGTGATTTTTGATATATCTGATTTCTTCATCACTCATCAAGCCTTCGAGCGGTTTTACGGCATCTTTATTTCGAAGCGCCTGCCCTAAGCTATAACACCAAGCAATTTGTCTTTTTGCGAAATTTTCTTTGAATTCGCTTGCTTCAACAGAAAAATCAGGATCTTTATAAAATGTCAAAACCTGGCGAATCAATGTTCTGGAATCATTTACAATTGCACCCCAAACAATTCGGGCTTCCCACCATCTGTCATAAGCTTGATTTGATTTAAAAGCCAACAATAATGATATTATCGTTCCAATCATCGTTGGAATTGCAATCGGAATATCTACGGGCAAATTGATGAAATAGTAATGAAAAATCTCGAATAAAATCGTGTACGCTAACACAAGTACAATTTCTACTTTAATTTTCCCGAGAACGTACTTCATTGGTATTCTTTTCTTTAATAACATATTTTCGGTTTTAAATTAATGTTTTCTTCTTTTTAGTGATTAGTAATTAGTCCTTAGTGATTAGTCTTTTAGGGTGAATAAACAATCTTAAAAGTCATGTTTTATCGCTATTCACTAATTACTAAGAACTAATCACTTTTTACGCCATCTCTTCATACAATGAAAGAACCGGAAGTCCGAGTTTTTCATTGATGTTTTCTTTTTTCTTTTTTTTGAATTTGATTTTCTCGCCTTTTCGCGTTTCAACTAACAAATCGATTTCATATTTTGAAATTGCTTCAGATAAATACGGAGCAAGATTTTCGTAATCATCATCAATTTTAGAAGTCTGGCTTACAATTTCATATGAGAAATTCTCATTTAAAAATTGCTGCACATCTTTAACATGCATATTGGCTCTGCCATTTTCAATATAAAGTGCTTTTGTGAAATCTTCTTTTAAGTTCTCATTTCCTAAATGTAGAATTGGACATTTTTGATTTCCAGCTAATTGAATCAAATATTGGTGAATACGTTTTGTTTCCTGTTTATAAGAATTAGTCAGAATAACTAATTTTACAGAGAAATGCTCAATAACACGTTTGAAAATTGGAGATGAAAGTCCGTATTGGTTGTGTACTTTTATTTTGCAGTTTGGCGTATGCTCTACTATATATCTGCAAGTTTCCAAAACTTCTTCCTGACTGATGGTCAGTCCGGTTTTCATTTCGCGCAAATAAAATGAAGAAGAAAAGGAGTCCGGAGTTTCGGCAACCATCAATAAAATGATTTCACAAGCCGAATCTTTGCTTTGATTTACGGCAGATTTTACTGCGCAAATTGTATCATTTTTTAAAGTAGTGGGTATAAGGATATTTTTCATAAGTATAATCGTTTAGTTTATACGTACAAAATAACTCCCTGTAAATTAGAAGGGTATTAATCTTAAATTAGAATTTTCTAAGATTCAACATTAGAATTTTTAATGTTGTTTTTTTTGATTTTTGATTTATTGAAAATAATGGTAACGATTGTTCCTTTATTTTGTTCAGACTGTACCTGGATTTCGCCATCGTGCATTCGAATGATTTTTGATGCCAAAGGAAGTCCTAAACCATAGCCAATATATTTAGTTGCAATTTTTCCTCTGAAAAAAGGTTCATATAAATGCGGAATATCTTCTGGAGGAATTCCGATTCCGATATCATTGATCGCAATTTTAATCGATTCCTTATTAGCCGAAAGCGTTACAAATACTTCATTATTATCAGAATATTTTACACCGTTGGTAATAATATTATTTATTGCCAATTCTAAAAGCGGTTTGTTGCACGGAATTAAAAGCAAATTAGAATCTTTTGGTGCAAAATTAAGTTTGATGCTCACGCGATTATCTGGATAAATTTTATCCAAATCAGATTTTACATCCAATAAGAGTTCATCAATTCTTGCAATATCCAAAACCTGTTTTTTCCCATCGTAGCCCGTTTGAGTCAGTTTCAGCAAACTTTCGGTTAAATTTCCTAATCTTGATGCCTGGCTGTAAATATTTTCAAGAGACTGAATATATTCTGAAACTTCTCTTTCTTTCAAAAGCATAATTTCCGCCTCAGCAATAATAGTCGTAATCGGGGTTTTTAATTCGTGTGAAGCATTATTTATGAAATTGGCCTGAATCTCAAACGAAGTTTCAAGTCTATCGAGCATATCATTAAAAGTATGTGTCAGATCTGAAATTTCATCTGAATTTTTGACCTCAGGCAATCTATTATGAAGGTTTGACGCACTGATTCGGTTTACTTCTTTTGTAATTCTCGCTACAGGATCAATAACTCTTTTTGCTAAAAAACGACCTAAAAAGAAAGCCAAAAGCACAAATCCGATACCACCAAAAAGTAAAATTTTTATAATATAAATACTCGTTGTTTTTCCTCTTCGATCTCTTGCACCAACAATAACAATGTATTTTTGATTGTCCTCAGTAAAAACCTGACCTAAATAATACTTGCTATTAATTTCAAAATAATCTTTTCCGGTATTTAGAATATTGGTATAAAACTCGTTAGGTAAATTCAGTTTTGTATTATAATCAAAACTATTGGCACTGTTTATTTTAAGAACATATTCTTCTTCTTCAATAAGTTCTTCCAGCCCATTTTTTTTTAGATTGCTGTAGTATTTTATTTTTTCGGGATCTTTTTGAAAATGAATCGAAGCCACGATTTTAGCACGATCTTCTAATCTTTTTAAAAAGTGATAACGGTTATTTTCTCTAAATAAAACAAAAACGATAATACATAACAATAACGTACTAAAGGTCGATAAAGCTACATAATTGAACGTAATTTTTTTTCTTATATCCATTTTATAGCTGTATAACATAACCTAAACCTTTCATAGTATGAATCAGTTTGATTTTATAAGGTTTATCAATTTTCTTTCGTAAATAATTGATATAAACATCTACAACATTTGTGTTCATATCAAAATTAATATCCCAGACATTATCCAGAATTTGATCACGAGAAACAATTCTGCCGGCATTTCTGGCTAAATAATACAATAATTTAAACTCTTTAGCAGTCAAAACAATTGCTTCTCCATCTCTTTTTACAGATTTGGCTTTTCCGTCAATTTCTAAATCACCAATTATGATTTTATCGATTCTTTCTGTATCCTGATTTGCTCTTCTATGCAAAGCATTTACTCGGGCATCGAGTTCACCAAATTTAAAAGGCTTTACAAGATAATCATCTGCACCTGCATTTAGTCCTGTAACAATGTTTTCTGAAGTTCCTAAGGCCGTCAAAAGCAAAATTGGCACAAAATTTTTGCTGGCACGAAGTCTTCTGCAAATTTCGATTCCGTTAATATCCGGAAGCATTACATCTAAAACGATAACATCGAAATGGTAATTGTGAATCATTTCGATAGCCGTTTTGCCATCGAGTGCCACACTTACTTCGTTATTGTTTTCCGCAAATCCTTTTCGTAAAATCGATAAAAGATTTGGTTCGTCTTCGACTATTAGTAACTTCATTTAAATTTGGATATACAACAAAAATAGGGATTGACATTAAAAATGTAAATCAGAATAGTTAAAAATTATGATTTATTTATGAACAGGAACTTTATGCTTTTACTTGAACTGCTTTGGAAAATGGGACACAGATGACACAGATTTAAACCGATGGAAACGGATTCTTATATTGATACCAGTGAAAATCTGTCCAATCCGCGTCATCTGTGTGCTTTATAAAGTTATTGGCCCTCAAAGCCTGACAGTCCAGAAAATTACTAGAAAGTTTCGCCTGCATTCAAATAAAAGCCTTTTGAATTGTTTCCCCAAGCCAAATCAGCAATAAGATTGGTTCTTGTTGCTTTGTCAATTAAAATTCGAAGTCCGAAACCAAAAGCGGGCTGTACGTATTCAAAAAGCTTGGTATTGGTATCCGGATTGCTTGTTGTTACGAAGTTTGTAAAAACAGTGCCGCTGAACATTTGATTACAAGTAATCGGAAACCTAAATTCGGTTGCCAGATAAACCAAATTTGTTCCTCTAAATAATCCCTGCGTATACCCTTCTCCGCTTCGGCTGCGCTGATCCCAGCCAATTGCAGGTAAATTCAAATACGGAACTTTTCCTTTCGTAACAAATTGTCCATATGTCCAAAGTGCCAAAATGTATCTTTTATCTTTTTGAGATACCGGAATAAAGTTTCGATACTCAGCATACAAAACATTACTTACTTCCTGATTATCAAACAAAACAGGATTAAAACGGTAATTGATATTAGCAAACCATCCATGACTTGCATTTACCTGATTATCTCTTGAATCATAAACCAAATTAAGACTCATTCCGTTCAAAAAATATTCTTTATCATTAAATCCGTATTGTTGGCTGTAATTATAGTGATAAGTCAAATTTCCATTTGCAACATCAAGATTTTTATCAACAATACTAGAATACCAATCGATATTAATACCGCCACCAACATAAAAATTTGGTCGAACCTGAAAAGAAACGGATTGATGAAATTTGAAATAATTATAATCCATTGGTTGTGCAATAGAATCTATGCTGAAACCCGATTCCTGATTTCGTCGAGGCGGAATAATATTGGTTCCTAAACCATAATTGGGCTGCGAAAATATATATAACCGATAATCGCCACTCAAGAATATCTTGTTGTTTTTCAGCAAAATATTGTTTTTGACATTTACCAGCCATTGTTTTTTTGTGGTATACGTTATTCCAACATTTGCGATAGAATATTTATCTGCTTTTTCTTTCCCTTTAAAAGTATATTGTGCCACCGCGCCATAAAAAAATCCCGTTGCAGGCTGAGAACCAATTGCCGGAATGACTAGAAAAAAACTGTTTTTTATAGGTTTAACAACATAAACTGAATCCTTTTTTTTGAAGATTTCTAATATTGTTTTGGGAGGACAAATCTTTGAACTGTCGATTTTAGTTTGAGCATTCAAATTAAATTGAATGAAAAAGAGCAACCATAAGATTTTAAATTTATTCTGAAAATAATTATTTTTTAAAAATTTTACCATGTGAAAGTTTTAATTTTTTGAAGCAATAATCAATTCATATGTAAATATATAGCTTATTTTCAACATTTTAAGATAATATATCAACAAAAATAAAATAAAAAAAGCCATCAGATAAATGACGGCTTGTGATGATATTTTTTATAACAAATCTATTTTGTGATAAATTTTGGATGGATCAAATTTTCTAGCGAATAGATTTCATCCCACTTTTCCTGTGTAATCAGCTTTCTTTCTAAAACAGCAATTTGATGTACACTTTTATTTGTTTTTAAAGCTTCTCCGGCAATACTAGCACTTTCTTCGTAACCTATAATTGGATTTAATTGCGTTACAATTCCGATGCTATTCATTACCATATTATAACAATGATCCACGTTTGCAGTAATTCCGTTTATACATTTATCGATTAAAGTCTGGATTGCATTTGAAAGATAGTCAAGCGAAGTAAACATTGCAAAAGCAATAACTGGTTCCATAACATTCAATTGTAATTGTCCCGCTTCTGCCGCCATAGTAACCGTTAAATCCTGACCAATTACATAAAAACAAGTCTGATTTACAACTTCTGGAATTACAGGATTCACTTTTCCTGGCATAATCGATGAACCTGGCTGGCGTGCTGGAAGATTGATTTCATTTAAACCAGTTCTTGGTCCAGAACTCAATAATCTTAAGTCGTTACAAATTTTCGAAATCTTAACCGCAGAACGCTTTAAAGTTCCCATAATTTGAACATAAGCGCCTGTATCAACTGTAGCTTCAATTAAATCAGGTGAAAGCGTTAACGGAATTCCTACTTCCTCTGCCAAATATTTTACACAAATTTCAGGATAACCTTCAGGAGCATTTACTTTTGTTCCAATGGCAGTTGCGCCCATATTGATTTCCAAAAGTAATTCCTGAGCATTTTTCAAGCGTTGAATATCTTCGCCAATTGTCGTCGCATAAGCTTTGAACTCCTGTCCTAAAGTCATCGGAACAGCATCTTGTAATTGCGTTCTTCCCATTTTTAAAACTTCTTTGAACTCCTCGCCTTTTTTGGCAAAAGCAACTTCTAAACCCGCAAGAGTTTTAATAAAGGTTTCCATTTTTAAATACAACGCGATTCTAAAAGCTGATGGATAAGCATCGTTCGTTGACTGAGAACAATTTACATGATTATTTGGATGAAGGAAATTATATTCTCCTTTTTTGTGACCTAAATATTCCAATCCGATGTTTGCTATTACTTCATTGGCATTCATATTTACAGAAGTTCCTGCTCCGCCTTGAATTAAATCGCTTACAAATTCTTTATCAAATTTACCCGAAATTACCTGATCACTTCCGTAGCAAATCGCTTCGGCAATTTTAGAGTCAATTGCATTACAGTCCTTGTTTGCCAATGCCGCAGCTTTTTTTACATAACCCAAAGCTTTTATAAACAAAGGTTCTTTTGAGATTGGAATTCCGGTAATATTGAAATTTTCTACCGCTCTAAAAGTTTGGATTCCGTAGTATAAATGATTAGGAATTTCTAATTCTCCTAAAAAATCATGCTCTTTTCTTGTTGCTTCCATATAATAAAATTGATATGTTTTATCTTAAAAAAATAAGTGTAAAGCTACATTATTTTTACGCGAAAGCAGATAGGTTTTTAAAATGTTTTATGATTTTAAACCGAATATTTTGCCACAAATTATTACCTTTTCAGCCTCAAATAATTATCGAAAAAGAGTTGAAAAAAGAAAGCGAATATTTTCTTGACAAAGAATACAATACGATTATTTACGCCAAAGATGATCTCAATTTCAAGGATTTTGAATGTTGCGTTTTTAATAATTGTAATTTTTCGGCTTGTACTTTTTTAGCGGTTACTTTTATTGATTGTGTTTTTAACGACTGCATTTTCAGCGAAGCCAAGATAAATTATGTTGCTTTCAGAACAGCAAGATTTAACCGTTGCGAAATTAAGGAAGTAAATTTTGCGATGTGTGACAAATTAATTTTTGAAATCGAATTTAATGATTGCATTTTGGATTTTTCGAAATTTTACACTTTAAAACTAAAAGGAACATTTTTTACCAATTGTAGTTTGATAGCCGTAGATTTTATGGCCGCAGATCTTACGAATGTAGTTTTCTACAATTGTGATTTATACCGCTCAGAATTCGACAAAGCCATCGCCAACAAAACTGATTTCAAAACGAGTTATAATTATACTATTGATCCTTCTAAAACGAAACTAAAGAAAGCTGTTTTTTCTTTGAATGAAGTAAAAGGTTTATTGTTTAAACATGATTTGATTGTGAATTAACAGAGAAAATACGTATAGTTTGTCATTCCGAGGAACGAGGAATCTCTACAAGTAGCTCCGCATGGAATGTCATCAATCTTTGTCAAGTTACTTGTGGAGATTCCTCGTTCCTCGGAATGACAAAAATACTTAAAAATTACTTTTAAAGTTTCTTCCCCATCACAAAATCTTGCATCAAATACCCATTCCCGATTTCAATATCAACCGTTTCCTTAATCTCAAAACCTAATTTTTTATAGAAATTTAAAGCTGTATTAAAACGGTTTACGTTTAGTAAAAGTTCATTGGAATGGTTTTCTGCAGCCATTTTTGCAATTTCTTCAAACACTATTTTACCATAACCTTTTCCTTGCGTTTCTGGCAAAAGATAGATTTTATGTATTTTAGTTATAGCTTCGTTTTTATAATTGTGTTCAATTCCGATAAATCCAATTACAGATTCTGAATCTGAAATTAAATAAAACAGCTGTTCTTTATTCTGGATTTGTCTTGATAACGCTTCATCAGAATAAATTAGATCTAACATATAATCTAATTGTTCTGCGGTTAGAATTTCGCCATAAGTAATTGGCCATGTTATGTGTGCGATTTCTTGAATTTTAGCAATATCTTCAACAAATGCTTCGGTAATCTTAATCATATTTATTTTTTAAAAACTTGATTTTCTTGTTCGTTTACGCGAATGAAAGTCGTTCGTTTAGTCAATTCTTTTAATCTTGAGGCTCCTACATAAGTACAAGTACTTCTAATGCCACCTAAAATATCTAAAACAGTGTGAATCACGTCTCCTTTAAACGGAACTTGCACTGTTTTTCCTTCACTGGCTCGATATTCTGCAACACCGCCAGAATGTTTATCCATCGCGGTTTTGGAACTCATTCCGTAAAATTGTTTGAATTTTTCGCCTTTTACTTCAATTAGTTCACCTCCGCTTTCTGAGTGACCTGCAAGCATTCCGCCCAACATCACGAAATCAGCGCCAGCACCAAAAGCTTTGGCCACATCGCCCGGAGTCGTACAGCCTCCATCGCTGATAATATGACCACCTAAACCGTGTGCTGCATCGGCGCACTCAATAATTGCGGATAATTGCGGATAACCTACGCCTGTTTTTACACGAGTTGTACAAACAGAGCCAGGACCAATTCCGACTTTTACAATATCTGCGCCAGCTAATAGAAGTTCTTCTGTCATTTCTCCTGTAACTACATTTCCGGCAATAATGATTTTATCGGGATATTGTTTTCTGGTTTTCTTTAAAAACTGAACGAAATGCTCTGAGTAACCATTTGCAACATCTATGCAGATAAATTTTAATAACGGATTTGCCGAAATAATTTGGCCAATTTTCTCAAAATCTTCTTTTCCTGTTCCTGTACTAACTGCAATATAATCGTAGAAATCTGGAGTTGCATTTTGCAGAAAACTATTCCATTCTTCTAAAGTATAATGTTTATGAATGGCCGTAAAAAGCTTTTCCTTAGCCAAAACCTGAGCCATTTCAAAAGTCCCAACCGTATCCATATTGGCACCCATAATTGGAATTCCTGTCCAAGAAGCCGTGCTGTGCAAAAATTTAAAGTTTTGTTCTAGAGAAACTTCCGATCTGCTTTTGAGCGTTGATCGTTTTGGTCTAAACATTACATCTTTAAACCCTAATTTTAAGTCCATTTCTATTCTCATCGTTCGAGATTTTGGTTACTCTCAAAGATAGGAATTTTAGATTGCTGATTTTAGATTTTAGATTAACAAAGACATGAACTTGTGAACAATTATAGTATTGATTCTCTTTCGCGAAAGCCCTCCTCAAAATTGCTTTTTTTAGTTTCACAAAGTTTCTAATTGGAACGCGTTTCGACTTCGCTCAACGTGACAAACTTGAAACCTGAAACCTGAAACAAAACAAACAAAGTCAAAAACTATCCGTGAATCGTTTCTCCTTTTCCGTAATTGGTAATGATAGATTCTTCAAATTCTAACCATTCTCTCCAGCGTTTTTCAACATCGATTCCTTTGCCGTATTTTCTAGCGTAAGTAATGAATGTTGTATAATGTCCAGCTTCACTTTCCATTAATTCTCTGTAGAAAACCGCCAATTCTTCATCTTTAATGTTTTCAGAAAGAACCTTAAAACGTTCACAGCTTCTTGCTTCAATCATTGCTGAAAACAATAATCTTTCTACAAGACCAGAAACACGGCTTCCGTCACCGCTTTTCTTCATGTATTGATATAGTTCGTTTACATAATCATCTTTACGCTCACGGCCTAATTTTAATCCGCGTTTGATGATGATATTGTGAACTTGCTCAAAATGATCGATTTCTTCTTTGGCTAAAGCCAATAAATCTTTCACTAAATCCTGATGTTCAGAATTGTTTGTAATAATTGTAATCGCATTTGTTG
Source organism: Flavobacterium sp. ASV13 (assembly GCF_000745775.1). Lineage (GTDB taxonomy): Bacteria > Bacteroidota > Bacteroidia > Flavobacteriales > Flavobacteriaceae > Flavobacterium. The sequence continues at coordinate 814,335 of NZ_JQJY01000001.1, forward strand.
CTGCTTTCTGCTCGCACCAAGCGTGATCTGTCAAGATTTCTTCGATGTTTTTCTCAACAATATTTACCCATCTTGGGTCGGTTGGCAATTGTAATCTTAGTACGCCCATATTCTTTTGTTTATTTTGTTTCAGGTTTCAGGTTTAAGGTTTAAGGTTCTTTTAGGAACGAAAAAAGTTTAAAGTTCTAAACTGTCTTTTGAACGGTCCAAAACTTTAAACTTGAAACTTTAAACTTGAAACTATTTTTTAGTAAGCAAAAATCGGTCTTTCGCTCATTAATTCGTTTACTTCTTCAGCAACTTCTTCAATAACGTCCTCATTTGTATGATCTGTAAGAACTTTATCAATTAAAGCTACGATAGTTTCCATATCTTTTTCAACTAAACCACGAGTTGTGATTGCAGCTGTTCCAACACGAATTCCAGACGTGATAAATGGTGATTTATCGTCAAAAGGAACCATGTTTTTGTTTACAGTAATTTCAGCTTTTACTAATGCATTTTCAGCTTCTTTACCAGAAATATTTTTATTTCTTAAGTCAATAAGCATCATGTGGTTGTCAGTTCCGCCAGAGATAATGTTGTAACCTCTTTTTACGAAAGCATCAGCCATTGCAGTTGCATTTTTTTGTAATTGCATTGCATAAGTAAAGAACTCATCTTTAAGCGCTTCACCAAAAGCTACTGCTTTAGCTGCAATAATGTGCATTAATGGTCCACCTTGATTTCCTGGGAAAACAGCTAAATCTAATAATGAAGACATCATTCTGATTTCTCCTTTTGGAGTTTTTAAACCTTGTGGGTTTTCGAAATCTTTACCCATTAAGATCAAACCTCCACGTGGTCCTCTTAATGTTTTGTGCGTTGTTGTAGAAACAATATGACAATGTGGAATTGGATCATTCAATAAACCTTTTGCAATAAGACCAGCCGGGTGAGAAATATCAGCAAATAAGATTGCTCCTACACTATCAGCAATTTGTCTGAAACGCTCAAAATCCATATCACGAGAATAAGCAGAAGCTCCAGCAATGATTAATTTTGGTTGTTCTTTAGTTGCAATTTCCTGAATTTTATCATAATCTAAACGTCCAGTTTCAGCATCTACACCGTAAAAAACTGGACGGTATAAACGTCCTGAAAAGTTTACAGGAGAACCGTGTGTCAAGTGACCACCGTGAGATAAATCAAAACCTAAAATAGTATCACCAGGATTCAAACAAGCGTGGTAAACAGCTGTATTTGCCTGAGAACCTGAGTGAGGCTGTACGTTTGCATACTCAGCACCAAATAATTCTTTAGCTCTGTCAATTGCAATTTGCTCAATAACGTCAACTACTTCGCAGCCTCCGTAATATCTTTTGCCAGGATAACCTTCAGCATATTTATTCGTTAAAACAGAACCTGCTGCCTGCATTACTTCATCACTTACAAAGTTTTCAGAAGCGATAAGCTCTAGTCCGTGAATTTGTCTTTCTTTTTCCTCTTGGATAAGATCAAAAATTTGTTCGTCGCGTTGCATTTTTTCGTTTTTCGTTAATTTGATGCAAAAATACAAAAAAACGTTTGTCATACAGTTAGATTATGATATATTTGACATGTAATTTTTCAACAAATAATTAACATCTAACATGCCAATAACCGCCAACGATACCAAAAGAAAATCATGGTTAGAAGTACCAGATAATAGCGACTTCCCTATTCAAAATATTCCTTTCGGTGTATTTCTTACTAAAGAAAATGTCGTTACAGTAGGAACAAGAATTGGTGATTTTGCTATAGATTTAGGGGCTTTACAACAGTTAAACTATTTTGAGGGAATAGATTTAACCGATGATATGTTTATGCAGGACACGCTAAATGATTTTATTTCTGACGGAAAAAAAACATGGCGTTTGGTTCGAAATCGTATCGCTGATATTTTCGACGAAACCAATCCACAGCTTAGAGATTCAACAAAAGATCGCGATATTGTTATTTTTAATATCGACGATGTCGAGATGCAATTGCCAGTTTTGATTGGTGATTATACCGATTTTTATTCAAGCAAAGAACACGCTACAAACGTAGGTAAAATGTTCCGCGATCCAGAAAATGCTTTACTACCTAACTGGCTTCATATACCAGTTGGATATCATGGAAGAAGTTCTACAATTGTTCCGTCTGGAATTCCGGTTCACCGACCAATGGGACAAACAATGCCCGCTGGCGGCGATTATCCTGTTTTTGGGCCTTCTCGTTTGGTAGATTTTGAGCTTGAAACCGCTTTTATTACTACTGATGTAAATATTATGGGAGAAAATATCCCAACGTATGAAGCAGAAGATTATATTTTCGGAATGGTTTTACTAAATGACTGGAGTGCGCGTGATATTCAGAAATGGGAATATGTGCCACTTGGACCATTTTTAGCTAAAAACTTTGCAACTTCAATTTCTCCGTGGATTGTAACGATGGATGCTTTGGAGCCTTTTAGAACTAAAGGACCAAAACAAGATCCTTCTCCGCTTCCTTATTTACAGACAAAAGGAAAAAAAGCTTTTGATATTCATTTAGAAGTTTCGATAAAACCTGAAGAGGCTGAAGAAACTATTGTTTCGCAATCCAATTTCAAATATCTATACTGGTCAATGGCACAGCAATTAGCACATCATACTTCAAACGGATGTCGTGTAAATTCTGGTGACATGATGGGCTCAGGAACTATTTCAGGGCCAACTCCTGATAGTTTTGGCTCTATGTTAGAATTGACTTGGGGAGGAAAAAATCCGCTTACATTAAAAGATGGAAGTGAACGCAAATTTATTGAAGATAATGATACGGTAATCATAAGAGGTTTCTGTGAAAATGCTGAAGTAAGAATTGGTTTTGGAGAAGTTTCAAGTCAATTATTACCTCCATTTATCAGACAATGAAGAGAAGATAAATCTGAAGAGATATAGAAAAATAAAAACCTTGGCTTTCACCAAGGTTTTTTTTATATTCATTTTTGTATGAATCTTGCAAAGTCAAAGAGTTATTTTTAAGCTGGAATCTGTTGGCTTAAACAATGTAAAGTTCCGAAGCCCCAGATGAAATCAATACAACTTATTCCGATTACTTCTCTGTCTGGAAAACATTCTGACAAAATATTTAAGGCAACTCTATCATTACTGTCGTTGAATGTTGGTACTAAAACACAATTATTCAAAATTAAGAAATTCGCATAACTTGCCGGTAATCTTAAATCTTCAAAATCAACACGTTTTGGCATTGGCAATGCTACAATTACTGGAGATTTTCCGTTTTCTAATTTTGCGTTTTGAAGACGTTTCAAATTATCTTGCAAAGGCTTGTAATTTGAATCATTTTTATCCGTTTCTACAATGGTTACGATTGTATCTTCATTTACAAATCGGCATAAATCGTCAATATGACCATGTGTATCATCACCTTCTATTCCATCTCCAAGCCAGATTACGTTTGTAACTCCAAGATATTCTTTAAAAACAGCTTCGTAGTCTTCTTTTGTAAAACCTTGGTTTCTAACCTGAATTGTCGGGTGCATTAAACACTCTTCTGAAGTTAGCAAAGTTCCTTTTCCGTTTACATCAATTGCGCCGCCTTCAACAATTACAGGTTTTCCTTTATACATTACCTGTGTTAACGGAACATCAATAAAATCTGCAATTTTTCCGGGAACAAATTTATCTAACTGATAGTTTTTATATTTTGCCCAACCATTGAAATTGAAATTAAGCGCTTCTCTTTTAGAACCATTTTTTACAACAATTGGCCCTGAATCACGCATCCAGCTTCTGTTTGTTTTATGAATAATAAAAGAAATGTTTTTGATGTTAACACGAGCTCTTTCAAGCATATCGGCAACTTTTTCTTTCAGTTTTTCATCGGCTACGACCAAAAAAACGGTTTCAAAAGTGGCTACTTTTTTTATAAATTCTACAAAAGCCCATTGAACAGCTTCATATTTTCCTGGCCAATCGTTGCCATTATGCGGAAAACACAATACTATTCCTTGCTGTTTTTCCCATTCTGCTGGAAATCTTCTATTATTTGTTGACATAAAAAAGGTTCTAATTTAGAAAATGCAAAGATAAGCATTCGTTAGGACTATAAAACATTTGATTGAAATTCGTGCTTAATTTCACAAATAATATCCTGCAAAAATTAAGTTAAAGATTAAATAATGAAGGCTTAATATTTGGCAGAAATCATGGAATTACATTTGCGAAACTAAAAACTAATAAAAAATGAAAAAATTAACTATCTCATTATTAACAGCAATGCTTATTATGACAAGCTGTAATAATGATGAAAATTCTAACAACGAACCAGAAGTTGTTGTAAACGAAAATCCGGGAACTTTTAAAGAAATTGGTTCTATTACTATTGGAGGTGAAGCTGCGGCCGAAATTTCAGCTTATTGCGAAAAAACAAAAAGACTTTTCACTGTAAACAACAGTGGTACAAATCAAATTGATGTTATCGATATTTCTGATCCTACAAAACCAGTAAAAATTGGAAAAATTGATTTGACCGCTTACGAAGGTGCTTCAAATAGCGTTTCCGTTTTTGATGGAAAACTTGCTGTTGCTCTAGAATCAACTGTAAACAAACAAGGAAATGGAAAAGTTGTTGTTTTCAATACATCAGATTATAGTTTAATCAAACAAGTTACTGTTGGTACTTTGCCCGATATGATTACTTTTTCTCCTGACGGAAAATATATCATGACAGCTAATGAAGGCGAACCAAATACAGATTATTCGCAAGATCCTAACGGAACAATTTCTATCATAGAAACAAGCACATATAATGTTACAACACTTGATTTTGCTTCATTTGCTGGTCAAGCGGCAACATTAGCAAAAGACGGGTTCAGAATTTCAAAATTTGCAAAAAGTTTTGCTCAGGATATTGAACCAGAATACATTACAATTTCAGATGATTCTAAAACGGCTTGGGTAACTTTACAAGAAAATAATGGTGTTGCTAAAGTTGATTTAACTTCTAAAACAATTACAGCAATTTATCCTTTAGGTTTAAAAGATTACAATACAGCTGAAAATGCTATTGATGTTAGTGATCTTGATGATAAAATCGCTTTTAATCCGTGGAAAGTAAAAGGAATGTATATGCCAGATGCTATTAGTCATTTCTCTGCTAACAATGTACCTTATTTTGTCACTGCAAATGAAGGAGATGCAAGAGAATATACAGCTAATACTGACATCAAACGTATGAAAAGCTTAAAACTTGATGCTACAGTTTTCCCTGATGCAGCTACTTTAAAACTAGATGCGAATTTAGGAAGATTAAATCTTGTTGCTGATATGGGCGATACAGATGGCGATGGAGATTTAGACGAAATGGTAAGTTTTGGCGCAAGATCATTCTCAATCTGGAATGGAAACACTGGAAAAATTGTTTTTGACAGTAAAAATGATGTGGACAAAAAAACCAACGAATTAGGAACGTACGACGATAAAAGAAGTGACGATAAAGGTTCTGAACCAGAAGCTGTTGTTGCAGCAAAAATGGGAAATCAAAACATTTTATTTGTTGGCCTAGAAAGATCTGATGCTTTTATGGTTTATGACGCTACAAACCCAACATCTCCGCAATATTTGCAAACTGTCAAAACTGGAGATGCACCAGAAGGAATTCTTTTTATTCCGGCTTCAAAAAGCCCAACCAAAAGAAGCTTACTAGTAGTGAGCAGTGAAGGCGATGGAACTGTAAAAATATACCAACCAGACTTAAAATAAATCTTTTTTATATAAAGCATCAAAAGGGCAAAATATAAATTCTGTCCTTTTTTTATACCCTAAATTTCGATTTTATTAACGATTTTACATAATGAAAAGCCAAAAAGTGGAAATTATGTAAGACCAAATAGAACACATTCTAAAGCTGAGCCTATAATTTTGTCATGAGTTTAAAACAAAAACCAAACTAAAATTGAATATCATGAAAAAGAAATTATGCTCTCTGTCCTTTTTAATATTAGCGTTTTCTGCAAGCGCACAAAATATGACGACCACTACTACTCCAACTGTTGATCAATCACAATACAACAAATGGTCTATAGAATTAAATGGCGGGGTAAACAAACCTATGCGAGCAATGACTCCAGGTTACTCTACTGCAACTTTAAATCCGTTTCACGCTGATTTAGGAGTTAGATACATGTTTAGTCCAAAGTTTGGGGTGAAATTAGACGTTGGATACGATCAATTTAAAGAACGAGATAACACGCCAGATTTTGAAAGCCGTTATGTAAGAGCCAGCGTACAAGGTGTTGTAAACATTGGACGAGCTTTAAATTTTGAAACCTGGACAAATACAATTGGTATTTTAGCACACGGAGGTTTTGGAGTTTCGCAAATTAGTACGGAAACTGGATTTGGAGGTCAAGATTATATGGGACACGGAATTCTAGGTTTAACAGGGCAAATCAAATTAAGCAATAGAGTGGCGCTGACTGGTGACCTTACCGGAATTGTAAACGGAAGACAAAACTGGAACTTTGACGGAATGGGGACTGCTAAACCAGCTACATTAGATGGTGTTTTATTAAATGCCTCTGTAGGTCTAACATTTTACTTAGGTAAAAATGAAAAGCATGCTGACTGGGTTGGAGAAGAAGACAGAATCAGCGAATTGGAAAAAAGAGTTGATTTAGTAGAAACTGGACTTTTAGATACTGATAAAGATGGCGTTGCTGATTTATACGATTTAGAACCAAATAGTATTGCAGGAGTTGCAGTAAACACAAAAGGTCAATCTATTGATACCAATCAAAACGGTGTACCTGATGAGCTAGAAAGTTATTTAGACAAAACTTACGAAAAGAAAGGCGCTGGAAGTGGAAGTCTTACGAACAATACAGTTGAAGAATTAATTAACGGAGGTTACGTAAATGTTTATTTCGACTTCAATTCTTCTAAACCTACAAATGCTTCTTTGTCTGGGGTTGATTTCTTAGTGAAATATTTGAAAAACAATCCAGGAAAATCAGCTGATATTATAGGTTATGCTGACGAAATTGGAAGCTCAAACTACAATACTGAATTATCAAGAAAAAGAGCTGAAGCTGTGAAAAAAGTAGCTATAAATGCTGGAATCGATGCTTCAAGATTGAATGTAGTTGCTAACGGAGAAGATACTTCAGTTAACAAAAACTCTAAAGAAGCGAGACAAATAGTTAGAAGAGTTACTTTCCAAGTGAAATAAATCTTAGTTATATATTTTTCAAAAAGCGGTTTCAATTATGAAACCGCTTTTTTTATTCTCTTAAACAAAAAAAAGGACAAAATATAAATTTTGTCCTTTTCATATATCAAGATAAATCTAATTATTTATCAATTGCTCTTTTTGTAATATCTCCAAAAGCATCAATTCTTCTGTCTCTAAAGAATGGCCAGTTTTGGCGAACATTTTCCTGTAAATCCAAATCAACTTCTGCAATTAAGATTTCTTCTTTATCGTGTGAAGCCTGAGCTAAAATTTCACCTTGTGGTCCAGCAATAAATGATGCTCCCCAAAATTGAATTCCTTCAGTTCCTTCAAGATATTTTTCAAGACCAATTCGGTTGGCTGCTGCTACGAAAACTCCGTTTGCTACTGCATGACCTTTCATTACGTTCATCCAAGCGCCGTATTGATTTTCGCCGTATTGCTCTTTTTCTTTTGGATGCCATCCAATTGCTGTTGGATAAAATAAAACTTCTGCACCTTTTAATGCTGTAATACGCGCCGCTTCCGGGTACCATTGATCCCAACAGATTAAAGTTCCAACAGTTCCTTTTTTAGTTTCTATTGCCTGAAAACCTAAATCACCTGGCGTAAAATAGAATTTTTCATAAAAATGAGGATCATCTGGAATATGCATTTTACGGTATAAACCTGCTTCTGTACCATCTGTATCAATGATATAAGCACTATTATGGTAAATTCCAGCCATTCTTTTTTCGAAGAAAGGAACAATGATTACAACTCCTAATTCTTTTGCCAATTCACTGAAAGCAATAAATGAAGTACTGTAAAGTGGTTCAGCTAATGCAAAATTATCGACATCTTCGCTTTGGCAGAAATAATGACTGCTATATAATTCAGGAAGTAGGATTACCTCTGCACCTTGACTTGCAGCATCTCTTACCCAGCTGATACATTTTTTAAGATTATTTTCAGCAACATCATTCAGATTCAACTGAATTACTGATATTTTATATTTTCTTTTCGGCATGACATAAAATTTAGAGTGCAAAAATAATACTTTTTAAAGGATTGGCAAAGTCTATAACTTTTATATAACATATAAGAAAGCAATGCAATGAATCAAAAACAAAAAACCATTTCACATCAGTTTCAAACAAAAACATCTGCAAAATGGCTTTCAACCTAAAAAAATATCAACTAAGAAAGTTGTTATTCGATTACGACTTTTTGAGTCAGGAATTCAGTTTCTGATTTTCTGAATTTGATTTCGATAGTTCCTTTTGCAGTTGCTTTGATTTTATAAACTGTCTTTTTAGGATCTGGAACCTGCTGCGTACAAACTCCATCTACTGGATATTTTGCCACAACTTGTAATCCTTTTGCTTCACCAATTGTAGTTTCAGCAATTTTATCGAATTCTCCGCAAGCATTATCTACTAAATAAGTAACATCATAACTCAATTCGTCGTTTACTTTTCCTGTTGCCGGACCTTCAATTTTAGTTACAAATGCTGTTTTTGTTTTAACTGCTGCCTCTGCGTTGTCATCGTCGTTGCTGCATGAAATTAATGCAGTTGATAAAAATAATACTACTAAAACTGATTTTAATCTAAACCTTTTCATATAAAATAATAATTAATTGTTAATTACTATGAAGATGCGGCATAACTGCAAAGGTTGCTTTGAGAAAATGTTAAATAGTTTAATTAAAAATTCAAATCATTATAAATCAGAAGTTTATTTTTTAATATTTTTTTTCAAAATGCCGATATTTCCTATGAAAATAAAAACTTCTCGTCTAGCCCCGATCGAAGCGGCATCCTTTTTCCTGCTTCTTTAGCAGGGAAAAGATATAGCGGAGAGCGGGACTAAATTTGAACTGAAAACTGATATTTCTGCTTCAAAAAAAAACACCAGCCTTTTGACTAGTGTTTTTTGTTATTTTTAAAATCAGTATTTTAAACTACTGGTTCTTTCTTTTTAAATATTTTTTTGAAAAGATTTACGATTAGCAGGACAATAAATCCAAAAACAAGCCCCACTACAAATTCTTTAATAATTGATGGAATCTTTATTTCTTCCGCTAAATGATGAATGTATGGGATATAATGCACAAACAAACCTCCGGCTACTAAAATAAGAGCAATTGTGCCAATAACAGTTAATGCTTTGATCACTTTTGGAAGTGCCTGAACCAAAATATTTCCGATAAATTTTAAAAGGCTTTTTTCTTTTTTACTGCGTTGAATCATTTTGAAACCAACTTCGTCCATACGAACGATAAGCGCTACAATTCCGTAAACTCCAATTGTTGCTATTAGCGCAATGATTGAAACTGTGATAATTTGTGACATTAAAGGCTTACCAATTACAGTTCCTAAAGCGATAATTACGATTTCTACAGAAAGAATAAAATCAGTAACAATGGCCGATTTTACTTTGTCTTTTTCGATTATTAAAATCTCTTCCTCAGTAAGTACTTCATCTGTAATTCCTTCAGATTCTTCATGCGCATGAGGAACTATAAATTCATAGATTTTTTCGGCTCCTTCATAAGCTAAAAACAATCCTCCCAAAACCAAAACTACCATGATAGCAACTGGAAAAAATGCACTTAATAAAAATGCAATTGGAAGAATAATGATTTTATTCAATAAAGAACCTTTGCTGATTGCCCATAAAACCGGAAGCTCTCTAGATGATGCGAAACCTGAAGCTTTTTCGGCGTTTACAGCCAAATCGTCTCCTAAAATTCCAGCTGTTTTTTTTGCTGCAACTTTACTCATTACTGCAACATCATCCATAATTGCTGCGATATCATCCAATAGAGCGAAAAAACCTGAACCCATTTTTTAATTAATTTTTAGTTGTGCGAATCTACCACTTTTATCCTAATTTCTTAACTGAATATTGGATTTAATTCCTAACTGCACTGTCCTAATAAAAGCCAGATAATTACAAAAACTAATATAGTTCCGAAACATCCTCCACCTAATTTTTTGGCGCCATATCCTGCGATCAATCCTCTAAATATATTATTCATAATGTATGTTTTTAAGTTATTGTAAATTTGAGAATTATACCTAAAACATCATTTATAATACTTTCAAAAAATGTTTCAATATTTAAACAAAAAAAAAACACCAAATCATTTCTGATTTGATGTTTTTTGAGAACATTAAAGTATTAAAAAAAATTATTCTACTGTTGATGTTTGATTTCTAAAAACCAATTTTCCGTCAAACGCATCAATTAAAATAATACTGTCTGTAGTAATATTTCCAGCTAGAATTTCTTTTGACAACTGATTTAAAACCTCTCTCTGAACCACACGTTTTACAGGTCTTGCTCCAAACTGAGGATCAAATCCTTTTTCAGATAAATAAGCGATTGCTTCTGGAGTTGCATCCATTGTAATACCTTGCAGAGCCAGCATTTTGGTAACACTCTTCAATTGTAAACTTACAATTCTTGAAATATTATCGACTGTAAGTGGGGTAAACATAACGATTTCATCGATACGGTTTATGAATTCAGGTCGTACTGTTTGTTTCAATAATCCTAAAACTTCTGTTTTTGCTGCTTCTGTAGCCGCTTCCACTCCACCTTTCAGATTTTCAAATTTCTCTTGTATAATCTGGCTTCCCATGTTGGAAGTCATGATGATAATCGTGTTTTTGAAATCAGCCAAGCGTCCTTTATTGTCTGTTAATCGGCCTTCATCTAAAACCTGCAATAAAATATTGAAAGTATCCGGATGCGCTTTTTCGATCTCGTCTAACAAAATTACAGAATAAGGTTTTCTACGAACAGCTTCTGTCAATTGACCACCTTCATCATAACCTACATATCCTGGAGGCGCACCAACCAAACGGCTCACACTATGACGTTCCTGATACTCACTCATATCGATACGTGTCATGGCATTTTCATCATCAAAAAGATATTCGGCCAAGGCTTTTGCTAATTCTGTTTTACCAACTCCGGTTGTTCCCAAGAATAAGAAAGTTCCAACTGGTTTTTTCATATCCTGTAAACCGGCACGGCTTCTGCGAACAGCATCGCTCACGGCTTCTATCGCTTCTTCCTGACCTACTACACGCTTATGCAATTCGTCTTCAAGATGCAATAGCTTTTCTCTTTCCGTTTGAAGCATTTTCATTACTGGAATTCCTGTCCATTTTGCTACTACTTCTGCAATATCTTCTCTGGTAACTTCTTCTTTAATTAATGAAGTTCCCGATTGAAATTCCTGTAATTGTTTTTGCAAATTTTCTTGGCGTTCCTGCGCTTCTTTTATTTTTCCGTAACGAATTTCGGCTACTTTTCCGTAATCACCATCACGTTCTGCGCGTTCTGCTTCATATTTAAAGTCTTCAATTTCTAGTTTTACAGCCTGAATTCCGTCAACAATATCTTTTTCCTGTTTCCATTTTGCAAAAATTTCATTTCGCTCTTCTTTTAGATTGGCCAATTCCATACCTAAAATCTTAAGTTTGCTTTCTTCTTTCTCTCGTTTAATGGCTTCAATTTCGATTTCCAACTGCATGATTTTACGATCCAAAACATCTAATTCTTCTGGTTTTGAATTGATTTCCATACGCAACTTAGAAGCAGCCTCGTCCATCAAATCGATTGCTTTATCTGGCAAGAAACGATTTGTAATATATCTTTGTGAAAGTTCTACAGCCGCAATAATAGCTTCGTCTTTAATTTGAACTTTATGATGCGTCTCATATTTTTCTTTAATTCCACGAAGAATTGAAATGGCACTTTCAGTATCTGGTTCATCAATTAAAACCTTTTGGAAACGTCTTTCAAGCGCTTTATCTTTTTCAAAATATTTTTGATATTCATCTAAAGTCGTAGCACCGATTGCTCTAAGTTCTCCACGCGCTAAAGCTGGTTTCAGGATATTAGCCGCATCCATTGCACCTTCACCTCCACCCGCGCCTACAAGCGTATGAATTTCATCAATAAACAAAACGATATCTCCTTCTGCCGAAGTAACTTCTTTTACAACCGATTTTAGACGTTCTTCAAATTCTCCTTTGTACTTTGCTCCAGCAATTAGAGCTCCCATATCTAATGAGAAAACAATTTTTTCTTTTAGATTTTCAGGAACGTCGCCATCCACAATTCTATGGGCCAACCCTTCTGCAATGGCGGTTTTACCAACTCCAGGTTCTCCAATTAACATTGGGTTGTTTTTTGTTCTACGCGTCAGAATCTGCAAGACACGACGTATTTCTTCATCACGACCAATAACTGGATCTAGTTTTCCTGTCCTCGCTAATTCGTTTAAATTTTTTGCGTATTTATTTAACGAATTATAAGTTTCTTCTGCCGAAGCTGATGTTACCCTTTCTCCTTTTCTCAATTCTTCGATAGCCGCTTTTAAACCTTTTCCGGTAACTCCCTGATCTTTTAAAATCTGAGAAACTTTACTTTTGGAATCAAAAATAGCTAGAATTAAATGCTCGATCGAAACGTATTCGTCGTTCATTTTTTGTGCAATAATTTCAGCTTCATTCAAAGCTTTATTGGCGTCTCTTGAAAGCATAATTTCACCTCCGGAAACTTTTGGAAAACTCTGAATTGTACTGTCTAAAATTTGTAAAAACAGAGGCACATTTACATTTAGTTTTTTCAAAATAAATGGCGCTACGTTTTCATCAACTTCAAAAATAGCTTTGAAAATGTGTTCATTTTCAATTTGCTGCTGGCCATTTCGTTGCGCTAATTGCTGTGACAACTGAATGGCTTCCTGCGATTTAATAGTAAACTTGTTAATATTCATATTTTTATGATTTGACTGATTTTTAATTTTCTGATATTCAATAACATTAAAGTTACGATTTATAGAGATACATTTTTAATTCAAATAATCTAACTTTGTATTCGAATAGACAAATTATATTCCACAGTAAAAATAAAGACAAAATGACATTGAAAACATGATTTCTATCATTTTAAAATGTCAAAAAGTCATAAAACAAGCCAAATATGAGTTTTTTTAATTCAATCTTCGGAAGTTCTGAAAACTCAGAAACTCCAAAAAGTAAAGTAAACTGGACAGAATTAACCGATATTCTTCAATTAATGGAGATTGAAGCAATATCAAACGAAAAGCCAGTTGTAATTTTTAAACACAGCACAAGATGCAGCATCAGCCGAATGGCGTTGAAACAATTTGAAAGAGAGTTTGATCTTGAAGATGTTGTTGATGCTTATTTCCTTGATTTGATTGCGCATCGTGATATCTCAAATGAAATCGCAAATAGATTTGGCGTTTATCATGAATCACCACAATTGATATTAATCAAAAACGGAAAAGCTGTTTACGATGTTTCGCATAGCGATATTGATGCCGATGCATTGAAAAGCAAGATCTAAACTAGTAGTTATAAATTATGAGTTATGAGTTATGATTTGTGAGTTATTACTCAACTCTTAGACTACAACAAAATTAAAAGCCTGAAATTATTTGTATAATTTCAGGCTTTTAATTTTGTTACGTCAAATCTAATTTTAATTCAAATTAGCGTTCAACTCATAATTCACAACTCATAATTCATAATTAAACTTAAAAGCTTCCTCCAGAACCACCTCCGCTAAAGCCTCCATCTCCAAATTCCATCGGAGAATCTACCTTAACTTCTGGTTTCATTCCGAAAGTTGAAGCTACAACTAAAGCTTCGGCGTTTAAGAAATTATCTGAATGATTGATTCGGTCTGGTTTAAAAGTCAAACCACTTTCTTTTTCTCTTAATTTTTTAATTGAAAAAAAAGCAATTGCAAATAAAACTACTCCGCCAAGTGTAAGTGCAACTTCAATTGGCAAAACGGAATAATAAAATCGGATAGTGTAAATTGAAAATGCAATTGCCAAAAAACTGATCCATAGCATTATTCTGTCTTTTCCTTTTAAAGCTTGAATCAAATAAATTATTGGGACAATAATCGTAAATGCATAAAAGAAAAATGCAAACGGAATGTCTGTTCCTGGTTTTATTTCATTCTCTAATAATTCTGCTGAAAGTTCTCTAACTACTAAATAGTTGCAAGAAAGATAAAACAATATCAAGCAAAAACTATTGGCTAATAAAAGTCCGTTGTAATAATAACTTTCTTTTAGATTGAAGATTATTTTTTTAGTTACAAAATATAAAATTGCTGCAGAAATCATTGCTACAAAAGGCAAAATTGTTTTCCCTATCTCACCAAATTCAAACATTTCAAAAAACAAAAATCCCGATACCGCTATACAGAAAACTAACATTGATACTAAATGAAGATATCGTAAAAACATAAAAAGTGCTGCAATTGCAACAAAAAAAGCGATTACAGCTTCATAACCTTCTGTTGTGACCGCAATTGCAATTCCGATATTTAAAAGCGCACCTAAAATAAATGCATCATCTAAACCATGATTATGATAATTTTGTGTAGCCAATAATTCTGCTCCGACAAATCCAACTACAGCAAAAATATAGCAGCAAATTTGAAAAAAAACACGTTCGCCACTTAAACCAAATAAAGAAATTGCTCCACAAATTGAAAGATATAATAAACAACCCAGCAAAAAAAATCCAATTCTAACCAGAATATTGCTTTGACTTTTTAAAACCGGCAATTCCTTTTCTATAAATTTCTTTTGATCCTTGCTTATAAAACCTCCATTATATAAAGTATCTGCTTCATTAACTAAAGCTCCATTATCTAACATTTTTTTATCGTACACTATCATGCTTTAATTTCTTTGTTGAATTTTTTAATCAGTTTTATAAATAACACTATTGAGCCAATAAAATAAGCCGGTAAAAGAAATACAAATAGTTCCCATATATCAGAAAAATCAACATTCTCAAATATTCTGAACAAAATTATATTTCCGCCAATATAGCCGTACACAATCATAAAAACATATAAAGACATTGCTTTATTCTCATGACTAACTTTATAGAAATAAAATGTAGAGGCCACTAAAACAATAGCAAACAACATCCAATTAAGCGCATCATAGCTGGTTAAATTACTAATTGAAGCTATACTTATGATATGCAAAGCAAAAGTCAGAAAAATTAAACTAAAGTGTGTTTTTAAAGAAATTCTACGGCTATAAATCGTCCATAAAATTAATAAGACACCAAGCATTACAGCTGAATAACTCAAATTTTGACTTGCATACAAATTATTACTGTCATTAAAAATATCTTGTGGTGTTACCGAAAGTCCGATGTAAGCTGCCAAACCAGTAATTGCAATTGTCAAAACGCTTTTATTATCAAAATAATAAGCGCAAAAGAAACTCACTATTGTTGGGATTAAAGTTGCTAATCCGTAATGTTCGCCAAAGGGTTTGTACTGAAACTGCAGATAACCAATAAAAATACAGGTCAGAATATTGGCCGCAAGCACCAAATATTCTAAAACCGGATGCTCAAAAACGGTTTCTGATTTTTGGAAACCTTTTGAATTTTTAAAACAATAATAAAAACAAACTACAATGACTATAAGTAAAATGGAAAGAATGGCAATGTGACCAATTGTATCAATATTTTCATAAATCAAGATTCCAATTCCCGAAGTAAAAAGTAAAACAGACAAATACAAAAACAGTTTTAATTCTGCATTTAATGAAAAAATTCCCAAATTACGATAAGCTACAATTTCCTTGTATTGATTTTCTGTAATTAGATTTTTATCCCGAAGCGATTCTGTAAACTTATCATCGAACTTATTCATATTTTGTATTTATATAGTACAATCAAAAATAGTTTTTTTTTAATGCAATTGATTTTTATTTGTAAATAAATTCGGCTTTATTCTTGTAAAACAGAACTTAGTACAGTTTTGAAATCCAAATTCTTTATAAAAACAAAGTACTAGAATGCAAAAAAATCATAAATATTATTGACTTTAAAATTAATTAATTACATTCGTGTAATCGATTACATTAAATTGATATCAAAACCACTTAAACCAAATATTAAAATGAAAAAGAATTTGTTTTTACTTCTTTTCCTCTTGAGTCTGTCTGTTTCTGCACAAAATTATGTGATGACGTCTCCAGAAGGATTTGGCGCATCTGCTACTGGAGGTGGCACCACAACTCCCGTTACCGTTACCACTTATGCCGATTTAACAGCGAAACTAAAACTGACAACGCCACAAGTTATTTTAGTTTCCGGAACAATCAACTGCAGTTACACTAGTTTGCTGGTCACAAACAAAACTGTTATTGGACTTCCGGGAGCACGATTAGTAAACACTGATCAAACTGCGGCGGGTTCAGGAATTTTAAGCTTAAAATCTGGATCAGACAATATTATTATCCGAAATCTAATTTTTGAAGGTCCTGGCGCTTATGATGTAGACGGACATGATAATCTTACTTCTGAAGCTACAAATGTTTGGGTAGATCATTGTGAATTTCAGGATGGAATGGATGGTAATTTTGATAATAAAGGAGCCGCAGACAATGTGACCATTTCATGGACAAAGTTTACATACTTAAAAACACCAAAAGCCGGTGGTTCTGGCGGGGCCGATGATCATCGATTTACCAATCTTGTAGGTTCAAATAAAAGTGATGCTCCTGTTGATGGTCACTTTAGCATTACTTTTAAAAACTGTTATTGGGCAGATGGATGCAAGGAAAGAATGCCAAGAGGTAGAAATACTGAACTACATATTTTGAATTGCTATTACAATACGTCAGTTTCAGGTTCTTTGGCAATTGGTTTAGGCGGAGGCGATAAAAATTCGACTTGTTATGTTGAAGGAACAGATTTTGCTAAAATTGGGACTGCTTTTAAAAATTACATCAGTACAGATGGCGGAACTGTTGGAATTACATTTTCTAACTGCCTAAAAGCCGGAGCAGATTATGGCGACCCAGTTTCAAAACCTTCATACAACTATACGGCTCTTGCAATAAATGATGTTGCTGGATATATAACTAATGCTTCGTGTGGTGCAGGTGCAACACTTCAAGTTTCTACTGATGGAAAAATAGCATCAAGTTGCAACGGTCTAGGTATAAAAGAAAACAAAAATGATTTAGAACTTAAATATTATCCAACCAAAATCAATCGCCTTTTAAACATTGAGTTTTCAGGAATTGACAACGGATTAGCTTATGTTAATTTGTTTTCTTCCAGTG
Source organism: Flavobacterium sp. ASV13 (assembly GCF_000745775.1). Taxonomy (GTDB): domain Bacteria; phylum Bacteroidota; class Bacteroidia; order Flavobacteriales; family Flavobacteriaceae; genus Flavobacterium. The sequence continues at coordinate 831,724 of NZ_JQJY01000001.1, forward strand.
GCGCTAAAGTATATTCGGAATCAAAAAATATTGTTTCTGATGAAAAACTAGAACTGAATGTTGGAAATCTTGCAAAAGGTATTTACATCTGTAAAGTTCAGATTGAAAACCGAAGTAAAACTTTTAAACTTTTGAAAATTTAAATTATTTCTATAAAAAAGGTCATTGAAATAAATCAATGACCTTTTTACATTTTATTTTTTACATCTTTCCAGAAATTAAAAAGCAGCTTTCATTTTATCTTTAATTGCATCTAAACATAAATTATTTATACTGCCTTCGTGCGTATGTTTTGTTTCTTTTGGAGATTTATATGTTCCTGCTTCCAATTGTTCTGCAACAGCTTTGTATGCATCTCTAAACGGCATTCCTTCCACAACCATTTCATTTAAAGTATCCACTGTAAACAAATAATCGTATTTTTTATCTTCTAAAATATGATCTTTAACTGTAATATCTTTTATTGAAAATATTGCAATATCTAAACAAGATTTTAAAGTCTGAATTGCTGGAAATAAACCTTCCTTCAAAAGCTGTAAATCTCTATGATATCCACTTGGAAGATTATTTGTAATCAAAGTGATTTCGTATGGAAGCGCCTGAATCTTATTGCATTTTCCTCTGATTAATTCGAAAACATCCGGATTCTTTTTATGAGGCATAATACTTGAACCTGTTGTAAGATGCGCAGGTAAACCAATAAAATCAAAGTTCTGGCTCATATACAAACAAACGTCCATGGCAAATTTTGATAACGTTCCTGCAACACTTGTCATCGCAAAAGCAACAGTTTTTTCTGCTTTTCCACGGCTCATTTGTGCAGCAACGGCATTGTATTTTAAGGTTTCGAAACCTAATTCTTTTGTGGTAAATGTTCTGTTGATTGGAAATGAACTTCCGTAACCTGCAGCTGATCCTAACGGATTTTGATCTACAATTTTTGAAGCTGCGTTCAACATTGTAACATCATCGATTAAACTTTCGGCGTAAGCAGAAAACCACATTCCGAATGACGATGGCATGGCGATTTGTAAATGTGTATAACCTGGTAATAATACATTTTGATGCTTTTCAGCCGATTCCATTAACAAGTCAAACAATGTTTTTACTTGTTCTTTTATCGCTTTTAATTCGTCTTTTAAATACAAATGAACATCTACCAAAACCTGATCGTTACGAGAACGTGCGGTGTGGATTTTTTTTCCAGCATCGCCTAGTTTTATGGTTAGAAGATATTCGATTTTTGAATGTACGTCTTCGAAACTATCTTCGATTTCGAAATTTCCAACTACGATATCAGCAATGATTTCTTTTAAGGCATCAACTAAAGAAGTTGTTTCTTCTGAAGTTAATAAACCAATCTGTCCCAACATTTTAGCGTGAGCGATTGAACCTAAAGCATCGTATTTTGCTAAAACTAAATCTAGTTCACGATCGTTTCCAACGGTGAATTGCTCGATTTGTTTATCTGTTGGTATTCCTTTTTCCCAAAGTTTCATAGGTCATGTTTTTTTTCGCCACGAATTCACGAATTATTTTTTCAAATCTTTGCGATTATTTTTTTTTCGAATTAAATCGAATTAATATTTCGTTTAGTATAGTAAAAAAATAATTCGTGAATTCGTGGCGGTTTTTCTTTTCTTATAATTTAAAGAAATCAGTTAGTATTTTGATATACAGGTCGACTCCTTCTTCAATTTCATTTACAAAAATAAATTCGTCTGCTGAATGCGAACGCAACGTTTCTCCTGGCCCAAGTTTCAAAGACTGACAGCTTAAAACGGATTGATCTGAAAGCGTTGGCGAGCCATAGGTTGTTCTTCCTAAAGCAATTCCGGCCTGCACCAAACCATGTGCAACTGGAATAGACGATGCGTTTAAATGCATTGATCTTGGTGTTACTTCGGCATTTACATTGGCTTTCACTACTTCCAAAATTTCAGCATTTGTATAACGGTCTGTTACCCGAATGTCTACAACTAAATCACATTCTGAAGGCACAACATTATGTTGTTTTCCTGCATTAATCTGCGTCACGGTCATTTTTACAGGACCTAAAACATCAGAGATTTTGTCGAATTTATAGTTTTTAAACCATTCCATTACCGGAATTGATTTGTATAATGCATTATCGTCGTTTTGATGTGCAGCGTGGCTTGCGGTTCCTTTTACTTTTACGTCCAAAACTAATAAACCTTTTTCTGCAACTGCTAATTGCATCAAAGTTGGTTCTCCAACAATGGCGCAATCTAATTCTGGCAGGCTTTTTAAAACGCTGTTTAAACCATTTTTCCCGCTGCTTTCTTCTTCGGCGGAAGCCACAATAACGATATTATGCGATAGGTTTTGATTTTCGTAAAAATGAACAAATGTTGCCAATAACGAAACCAGACATCCGCCTGCGTCATTACTTCCTAAACCAAATAATTTACCGTCTTTTTCAATCGCTTTAAAAGGATCGTTTGTATACGCCTGATTAGGTCTTACGGTATCATGATGTGAGTTTAGTAAAAGTGTTGGTTTGTTTTCGTCGAAATATTTGTTGAAAGCCCACACATTGTTATTTTCTCTCTTGAAAGGAATTTCATTTTGATTGAACCAATTTTCGATTAAAAGAGCCGTTTGGTCTTCTTCACTTGAAAATGAAGGGGTTTCGATTAGGCTTTTTAATAAACTAATTGCTTCTTGGGTAAGCGTATCTATATTTTTCATTTTTGCTAGGTTCTGAGGTGCTAAGATTCTGAGATTCTAAGTTTTTAAATAATGACTTTATCAAATCTTAACCAGAAAATTAATTTGCGCAAATTTCTTAAATTAATATTTAAAAGCACTGCGCAGTTCTGTTTTTTTGCCACTAATTACACGTATTTTCACAAATTATTTTTTTATCACAGATTTAAAATCAAAATAAACTTTTTAATACACGTCTAAAATTATTTTCTCTTTTAACAGAGAAAGTTAGTGTCAATTCGTGGCAACATTTTTTATAATGTAATCGTTGTATGCGGAATATCTGGATTTTGAAGCATTTTATGATGTCCAATTTTGATTTTCTGAACGCCTCTTGATAAACTATTGAAACAGTTATCCAATTTTGGAATCATTCCGGAATGGATTACTTTTTCTTCTTTTAGTTGATTGTATAAGGTTTCGTTGATTTCTGTTATCACCGATGAATCGTCTTCTGAATCTTGTAAAACGCCTTGTTTTTCAAAGCAATATGTTAGCGTAACATCAAAAACTTCCGATAATGCAATTGATAATTCGCTCGCAATTGTATCAGCATTTGTGTTTAACAATTGTCCGTTTTTGTCGTGCGTAATCGCGCAGAAAACAGGAACAACTCCTGCTTCTAATAAAGTTGCCAGTAATTTGGTGTTGACTTGCTTTACATCGCCTACAAATCCGTAATCGATTGTTGGGTGATTTCTTTTTGTTGACTGAATTAAATTTCCGTCAGCTCCTGAAAAACCAATTGCATTATTATCTTTTGCCTGCAATTGCGCTACAATATGTTTGTTGATTTGTCCTGCGTAGATCATTACTACAACGTCAAGCATTGGAGCATCTGTGATTCGTCGTCCGTCAATCATTTGCGGAACTAAACCAATACTCTGCGCCATTTTTGTAGCCGATTTTCCTCCGCCGTGAACTAAAACTTTATAGCCTTCAATTTTAGAAAAATCGGTTAAGAATTGTTCTAATTCTGCTGGATTGTCAATGATGTTTCCACCTATTTTTATTACTGATACTTGCATAAGATTCTAAGGTTCTGAGATTCTAAGATACTAAGTTTTTTTCTGCGCAAAGTTTCTTAGCATCTTAGTAGCTTAGAATCTTAGCAACTTTAAAAAAATTATATTTTTTTAAGAATCTTTTGTAAAACTAGTTGTGCTGAATACGTTCTGTTATTCGCTTGTTCGATTACGATTGAATTTTCTCCGTCAAGAACTTCGTCGCTTACAATTACGTTACGACGAACTGGAAGACAGTGCATAAATTTTCCGTTGTTGGTTAAAGCCATTTTTTCAGCAGTAACAGTCCAGTTTGGATCGCTGTTGGTTACTTTTCCGTAATCGTTGAAATTGCTCCAGTTTTTTACATAAACGAAATCGGCGTTTTCGAAAGCTTTATTTTGATCGTATTCGATTTTGCAGTCTTTTGTGATTTCTGGACTTAATTCATAACCTTCTGGATGTGTGATTACAAAATCCATATCTTTTTGCATCTGCATCATTTCTACGAATGAATTTGCAACTGCCTGAGGCAAAGCTTTTGGGTGCGGCGCCCAAGAAAGAACTACTTTTGGTTTGTGTTTTGTTTTGAATTCTTCCATCGTAATGGCATCTGCAAGAGATTGTAATGGGTGACGAACCGCACTTTCCATGTTTACGATTGGCACTGTAGCGTATTTCAGAAATCCTGAAATCACAGTTTCCTGATAATCTTTTTCTTTGTCTACCAAACCTGCAAAAGCACGAATTGCAATGATATCACAATATTGAGAAACTACTTCTGCCGCTTCTTTGATATGTTCTGATGCACCAGAATTCATAACCGCTCCATCTTCAAATTCTAATGTCCATCCTTCGTTGGTAAAATTCATTACCATAACGTTCATTCCTAAGTTTAAAGCAGCTTTTTGTGTACTCAAACGCGTTCTTAAACTCGGATTGAAGAATAACATTCCTAAGGTTTTATTCTTCCCTAATTTTTTATTTTTAAGCGGCTCTTTTTTGATCTTGATCGCGCTTTTTACCCATTTTGATAATGAGTCGATATCTTTTATTGAAATATAATTCATGTTTTTTTTTATTAATTTAGATAATGTGATAATTAGAAAATTTGATAATTGTGCATTATCTAATTAACTAATTTTCTAATTGACTCATTAGATTATTTTAGTAAACGGAATTTCGTCTTTTAATGCTTTTAGAATAAAATTATCATTTAATCCATTCACAATCCAGGTTTCTATGTTGGCTGCTTTTGCGATTGCGGCCGCTTCTATTTTAGACTGCATCCCTCCCGTTCCATGTGATGATTTTGATTCGCCGATTTCTTTTTCAAGCGTTTTTAAATCATTTACCAATTTGATCGTTTCCGGATTCTCATCGTGAATTGAATTTTTCGTGTAAATTCCGTTTGTATTAGTTGCAATTATCAGAATATCAACATTTAAAAGAACCGCCGTTAAAGCCGCTAATTTATCATTATCTCCAAACCGAATCTCATCAGTAGCAACGGTATCATTTTCATTAATAATCGGGATGTAATTGTTTTTGACTAGTACATTAATAGTATTTACAATGTTCTTTTTGGTCTGCTCTTTTTCAAAATCAGAATAAGAAAGTAAACACTGTGAAGTATTTAGTCCCAAATCCTTAAAATTTTCATTGTAAATCCGCATTAAATGTGGCTGTCCAATTGAAGCTAAAGCCTGTTTCACAAAAACATCTTTATCCTGATTATCCAGTTTTACAAATTGCTTCGCTGCAGCAATTGCTCCTGAACTTACTATGATAAACTCATATTCGTCGTTTAAAGCTGCAATCTGTATTCCGAGGTCTTCAATCTTTCCCCGCGAAATATGATTGGTTTCTTTGGTTAAAGTATTACTTCCTATTTTTAATAAAATCCTCTTTTTTGCCATTTCTTTTAAAGGTGCTAAGGTTCTAAGATGCTGAGATTCTAAGTTTTTTTTTAGAATTTTCTAATTATCTAATTGCCTCAATTTTCACATTATCCCAATTATCTGATTTGTCCTTCTCCGTACACGTACCATTTATTGGTCACGAGATGCTGAAGTCCGATTGGGCCACGTTGATGCAATTTATCGGTGCTTATTGCTAATTCTCCTCCTAAACCAAATTGTCCGCCGTCTGTGAATCTTGTTGATGCATTTTGATAAACTGCTGCTGCATCTATCGATTCCATAAACAGTTGTGCGACTTCGTTATCTCTGGTAATAATTGCTGCAGAATGTCCTCCGCAATATTTATTGATCATTTCGATCGCATTTTCCTGAGAATCTATTGTTCCAATTACGATTTTATAATCTAGAAATTCTTCATACCAAATATCTTCGTTCTGAAGCGTTTTGGTGTTTTCGAAATTCTCTAAGGACTTATCTACAATAACCTCCACTTTTGCTTCTATTAAAGCTTCAATCAACATTGCTGTGAAACCTTCAAAATTTGGCAGTTTAGAATCGATTAGAACTTTATCCAAAGCATTACAAGCCGAAATTTTAGCTGTTTTGGCATTCAAAATCACTTTTAAAGCTAAATCTGTATCTGCTTTTTCATGAACGTAAACAAAATTATTCCCACGTCCGCTTACGATTACGGGACAAGTTGCATGCGCTTTTACAAACTCAATTAATTTTTCGCCTCCTCTCGGAACAATTAAATCTACTTTTTGAGTTGGTTTTTCTAAAAATGCCTGAGTTTCTGTTCTGTTGTAATTCAGATATTCCACCCAGTCTTTTGAAACTCCGTTTTCTTCTAAAGCTTTGTGCCAGAGACTTACGATTTTCAAATTTGATTTTAAAGACTCTTTTCCGCCTTTTAATAAAATCTTATTCCCGGATTTAAAAGCAATTCCGCCTGCTTCGATTGTAACATCAGGACGAGATTCATAAATAATTAAAATCGTTCCGAAAGCAGCGGTTTTATTTATAACTTTTATTCCATTATCATGTGTAAAATGAAAACGCTCTACTCCAACAGGGTCTTCCTGTGAAGCCAATTGGTTTAATGATAAAATCATCTCGTCCACCTTTTTATCATCTACTTTTAAACGTTCTTCCATCGCTAAATCTGAGCCGTCGTAATCAGCGAGATCTTCCTGATTGGTCAAGATAATCTGATTCCGCTCCTGCTCGACCAGGTTTGCCATAGACCGCAAAACCAGATTGCGTTTTTCAATTGATAATGGATTCATAATTTATAGTTGGTTGGTTGGTTTTTGGTTGTTTCTTTTTTTAGAAACCTATATTTTAAACCTGGCGGGTTTAACGTAACTAAAATTAGTTTTTTAATTCTTCTAAACTTTCTTTTAAAGCTTTTACAAACGTATCGATATCTGCTTTTTTCACAGTTAGTGGCGGTAAAATTCTTAATAGATTTTTATTGTTTGCGCTTCCTGTAAAAATGTGTTTTTCGATGATTAATTTCTTTCTTAAAGCTGCAACATCAAAATCAAATTCTACTCCAAGCATCAAGCCTTTGCCTTTTACTTGTTTGATGCCTTCAACTTCTTTGATTTTTTCTAAGAAATATTCATAAACTTCGTTTACATTTTTCTGTAAATCCAGTTTTTCAATTACATCTAAAACGGCAATTCCTGCTGCACAAGATAAGTGGCTTCCGCCGAAAGTAGTTCCCAATAAACCAAAGCTAGCTTCGAATTTTGGAGAAATTAGAATAGCTCCAACCGGAAATCCGTTCCCCATTCCTTTTGCAACAGAGATAATATCAGCATTAATTCCGTGATGTTGGAAAGCGAAGAATTTTCCGCTTCTTCCGTATCCTGACTGTACTTCATCTAAAATTAAAACAACATCGTGTTTTTTACATGCTTTTTCTAAAGCCTGAAAAAATTCAGTTGTTCCTTGGTCTAAACCTCCAACTCCCTGAATTCCTTCGATAATTACTGCCGTAACATCGCCTTTAGCCAATTCAGCTTCAACCAATTCAATTTGGTTTAACGGTAAAAAAGTAACAACTTGCTGTGCATTTATTGGCGCTACAATTTTCTTATTGTCTGTAACCGCAACTGCTGCAGAAGTTCTTCCGTGGAAAGAATTATCAAAAGCTACAACTCTTGATTTTGCGTTATGGAAAGAAGCTAATTTCAAAGCATTTTCATTGGCTTCGGCACCAGAACTGCATAAAAACAATTCGTAATCTTCAAGACCGGAAAGTTTTCCTAATTTCTGTGCCAATTCAACTTGTAAAGGATTCTGAATCGCATTCGAATAAAATCCTAAATTATCTAATTGATTCTTCAATTTTGTTACATAATCCGGCTGTGTATGTCCAATAGAAATCACACCATGTCCGCTGTATAAATCTAAATATTCTACTCCTTTGTCGTCTGTAATTGTACAATCAATTGCTTTTACTGGAGTTATGTCGTATAATGGGTAAACGTTGAATAAGTTCATTTTTGTTTTGTTTATTTTGTTTCAGCTTTCAGGTTTCAAGTTAACTTGCAACATGAAACTTTAAACTTGAAACTATTATTAAAATCCGCTTGGTTTCAAATGTAAACCAGTGGTTTCTTCTAATCCGAACATTAAATTCATGTTTTGAATCGCTTGTCCCGAAGCACCTTTGGTTAAGTTATCTATAATTGATGTTATCAAAACCCGGTTTCCTTTTTTCAATAAACTAATGATACATTTGTTCGTTTGCACCACTTGCTTCATGTTGATATTTGTCGTGGTAACGGTTACGAAAGGTTGATCTTTATAGAAATCTTCGTATTTAGCAACCAATTGCTCCAAACTATCATCGCATAATGTATATAAGGTTGCAAAAATTCCTCTTGGAAAATCTCCTCTATTTGGAATAAAAAGCAATTCACTTTCAAAATCATCTTGCAATTGAACTAAGCTTTCTCCGATTTCTCCCAAATGCTGGTGTTCAAAAGCTTTGTAATGTGACATATTGTTATTTCTCCAACTGAAATGAGAAGTTTCTGAAAGACTTACTCCTGCTCCTGTGCTTCCGGTTGTTGCATTAATATGAACATCATTATTCAATAAATTATGTTCTGCTAAAGGCAATAAAGCCAATTGAATAGCTGTAGCAAAACAACCTGGATTTGCGATATAATTTGCTTTTTTGATTTCGGCTTTATTGATTTCAGGCAATCCGTAAACAAAATCTTTTCCTTCGAAATGAGCGTCTTTATTCAATCTGAAATCATTTCCTAAATCGATGATCTTAGTATGACTTGCAAACTGATTTTCTTTCAAAAATGAAATCGATTTTCCGTGACCTAAACACAAGAAAACAACATTTACATCAGGATTTATCACATCAGTAAAATTCATTTCGATATCTCCCATCAAATCTTGGTGCGCTATTGAAAGCGGTTTTCCAGCATTTGTAGTACTGTAAACAAAATCAATGTTTACTTTTGGGTGATACATTAAAATTCTGATGAGTTCTCCGGCTGTGTAGCCTGAACCACCAATAATTCCGACATTAATCATGATCTAATTGATTTACAGATGAAAATATGTTTTGTGCATTTCCAAGAATTTTGATAAATCCTTTTGCATCATCAGATGTCCATGCATTGTTCATTTCTCCATATTGACCAAAACCTGTGTTCATCAAATCGTTTTTAGATTCGATTCCGTCAAGTGAGAAATGGTATGGTTTTAATGAAACTGTTACCGTTCCATTTACTGTTTTTTGTGTGTCTTGCAAGAAAGTTTCAATATTTCTCATAACAGGATCTAAAAACTGACCTTCATGAAATAACATTCCGTACCAGTTTCCTAGTTGCTCTTTCCAATATTGTTGCCATTTTCCTAGAGTATGTTTCTCTAATAAATGGTGCGCTTTGATGATAATTAATGGTGCAGCCGCTTCAAAACCAACTCTTCCTTTGATTCCGATAATAGTATCACCAACATGAATATCTCTACCAATTGCGTAAGCATTAGCCAATTTTTCAAGTTTTACGATATTTTTTTCAGGAACATCTTTCTTTCCGTTTAATGCAACCAATTCTCCTTGCTCAAAATGAAGTGTTACTTTTTCTTCTCCTTCTTTTTGCAATTGCGAAGGATAAGCTTCGCTTGGTAACGGTTGACTTGAAGTTAACGTTTCTTTTCCTCCAACACTTGTTCCCCAAAGTCCTTTATTGATAGAATATTGTGCTTTTTCCCAAGAATAGTGAACTCCGTTTTGAGCCAAATAATCAACTTCTTCTTGTCTTGAAAGTTTTAAATCTCTAATTGGCGTAATAATTTCGATTTCCGGAGCGATGGTTTGGAAAATCAAATCAAAACGAATTTGGTCATTTCCTGCACCTGTACTTCCGTGTGCGATTGCGCTTGCTCCCACTTTTTTAGCATATTTAATTGCTTCAATTGCCTGAAAAACACGCTCTGCACTTACTGATAACGGATAAGTATTGTTTTTTAATACATTTCCGAAAATCAAATATTTTATAGCTTTATCATAATATTTGTCTACGATGGTAAGATTTGCGTGTTGTGCACTTCCCAATTCGTAAGCTCTTTTTTCAATTGCTGATAATTCTTCAGCGTCGAATCCTCCTGTGTCAACAAGCACAGTGTGAACTTCGTATCCTTTTTCATTTTTTAAATATTTCAAACAATACGAGGTATCTAATCCTCCGCTATAAGCTAATACTACTTTTTTCATTTTTTATAATTTTGGCTAATACTTTCGTATTTAGCAGTTTGAGATTTCTTTTAATTAAATTTTGAATAAAAAAACAAACGACAATAATTTGTTTAGAAATAAAGCCTGTTTAATTTTTTTAAGTCTGCTTAAAACAGCCTCGTTAAAAGGATGTCTAGGCGGTGTTTTTTGTTTTTCTTTTGGATCGTACAACATTCCGGTACAAAGGCACATTTTGTTTTCTTTGCTTTGTAAAATAGGAAAGTTAGTGCAGGTTTTACAACCAGCCCAGAAACTTGGATCGGTTGTCAATTCTGAGAAAGGAACTGGTTTGTAACCTAAATCAGAATTGATTTTCATTACAGCCAAACCAGTTGTAATTCCAAATATTTTAGCATCTGGATATCTCTGTAAAGAATAATCAAAAACTTTAGATTTTATTTTTTTTGCCAATCCTAAACTTCTATAGTCAGGATGTACAATTAACCCCGAATGTGCCACGAATTTTCCGTGCTGCCAGCTTTCGATATAACAAAAACCTGCAAATTTCCCGTCTGCCAGAGCAATCATCGCATCACCATTCGACATTTTTTTCTGAATATACTCAGGAGTTCTTTTAGCAATCCCCGTACCTCTTAACAAGGCAGATGATTCTATCGTATCGCAGATTTCTTGTGCGAATTTGAAGTGTTCTTCCTGGGTAACAACAATAGAGATCTTCATTTCAATAATTGAAGTTAGAGTTAAAAATTAAAGCATATTGTTTAGCTTGAAATCCAGAATTGAATCCAATAAAATTAAGCAAAATAGAAGTAACATTCTCAAAATCAAAAGCTTGATCAAGAAAATTTACAAAATAATAAATACTTTTAGGATATGTTTGTCCAATGGACAAATTATGTGATTTCAAAATGAAAAATGGATATGAATAAATATACGGCTATAAAACTCAGTGAACACTATAGAGATAGCGTCCGTACTTCGGGAGAAGTAATCGGTGAGTTTGTCCGTGACAAAGAAGTTATATGTAAACTTATTTTATTCATCGGTGCAAAAGTACATTAATTTTTTATTTAGAAAACAAAAAATCAAAATTCTAACATTTTTTTTACGTTTTGTGAATATACAGAAAAACAAAACCCGATAGTTACTGATAACTATCGGGTTTTAAATAATTTAAAATATTTAAAATATTTACTTTTTTAATTTTTAGTAAAAGGAATTACTTTTCCATCAGATAAAATCATATCAACAGTAGTTTTAGCTTCGTTAAATTTAAACTTCACACCTGCTCTTTTTGATTCAAATGTATCTTTTTCTCCGGCTACAGCTTTCACAGAGAATTTCGGATAATTAGTCAACTCTGCATATAAAGCACTGTTTTTCTCTGTAAACTCAATTTTTATAGGCGCTTTAGATGTAGAATAATTTCCTAAATAACCATCTAAAATAACATCTTGTTCTACTTTGCCTTTTCCTGCAGTCCAAACATTATTTGATTCATTGAAATCAGGAAACGCATGATCCGGATCTAATGTAATACTCTCTATTTCTTCAGTAGAATTATGTTTGAAAGACCAGTCATTATTGCGTTGCCAAATTTCTACAGGCAAATTAACTCTGGTTACTTTGCCACTTTTTGTTTTAACATCTAAAACAATTGGCATTGGCATTTTTTCAAAATTTTCTACCGTAATAATTACACCTTTTGCAGGATCATTTTTTATGTATTTAATCGAATTTATACCTTGGTCAAATCTCCAATTATTTACGTACCAACTTCTCCAAAACCAACTTAAATCTTCACCTGCAACATTTTCCATTGACCTGAAAAAATCATCTGGCTGAGGATGTTTAAAAGCCCAACGTTGAATATAAGTTCTAAAAGCAGTATCAAAACGTTCTTTTCCTAAAACTTGCTCTCTTAAAAGAATCAAACCTGCACTTGGTTTAAAATAACACAACATACCAATATTTGCTTCCTTCATATTATCAGGAGAACTCATAATAGTTTCTAGATCCGGACGTGTAAAAGATTCTGCCTCTTCATGCAAATCTGTTGGTTTTTCTTTGTATTCGCCATTATTGAATGCTGCTGTACTCAATGAATTAATAAAAGTATTAAATCCTTCATCCATCCAAGCGAATAATCTCTCATTTGAACCAACAATCATTGGAAACCAAATATGACCAAATTCGTGGTCTGTAACTCCCCATAAATCTTGTCCTTTTGATTTCCATCCACAGAAAACAATTCCAGGATATTCCATTCCTCCTTCGTTTCCTGCCACATTTGTAGCAACTGGATAAGGATACTCAAACCATTGTTTTGAATAATGCTCAATTGCTCCTTTTACATATTCACTTGAGCGTCCGTAAGCATCATTTCCATTACTTTCAACAGGATAAGCTGATAATGCCAAAGCCTTTTTACCGCTTGGCAAATTGATTTTTGCTCCATCAAGAATAAAAGCTGGAGATGAAGCCCAAGAAAAATCACGAGCATTTTTGATTTTATAATGCCATGTTTTCTCTGTTCCTGCATTTGTTTTTGCTGTCGAATTTACTTCATCGGCAGTACGGATCATAACCGTTTTATCGCTTTGAGAAGCGTCTTTGTAACGTTTTAATTGTTCAACAGAAAAAACCTCCTGACCATTTATCAATTCACCAGAAGCGACAACATAATGATTTCCAGGAACGGTAAGTTTTACATCAAAATCTCCATATTCTAAATAAAACTCAGAAGCTCCTAAATATGGCGCTGTATTCCAGCCACGTACATCATCATACACACACATACGTGGGTACCACTGCGCGATTGTGAAGATTTTTCCGTTTTTAGTTTCTAAAACACCCATTCTGTCTGATCCTTCAAAAGGAGCAATGAAAGAGAATTCGATTTTGATTTTTACAGAACCTCCTTTTGCAGCCAATTCCTGAGGAAGAAAAATTTGCATTCTGGTATCTGTAACAATATATTTTGCCTCAACTTCTACCGCATTTTTTCCTGAAGAAACTACTTTTACAGATTTAATTTTATTTCCTCCTTCAAAAACCTGTCCTTGGGCTCCGTTACGGCTTCCAGACAAAGGCACAACAGCATTTCCTCTAGAATCTTCTTTAAATAAATTCTGATCTAAATTCAACCAAAGAAATCCTAATTTATCAGGACTATTGTTCGTATATGTAATTTGATCTGTACCTACAATTTCATTTGTTGTAGCATTTAATTTTGCCGTTATCTGGTAATCGGCTCTGTTTTGCCAATATTCTACGCCAGGCTGACCACTGGCTGTGCGTGTAGATGTTCCGTTTTTAGTGTAAAAATGCGGGGCAAAGGCATCATGGTAATTATAATTATTTACTGGATTTGTTGCTGTCCCTGAAGGTGTTTGTTGCGCCCAGGAACAAGAAATCCCAAAAAATAAAGCCGCGGTTAAAATGGCTTTTGCAGATTGCTTCTTCATATTTTTTAGCTGTTTATGTAGCAAATTAATGAAAAAAAAAGCTATTTACAGAGAAATAATCAAGCTTAAATTTAATTTTAGCAAAATTTTATAAATAAAATAAATTGAGCGATTTTCCTTAAAAAATAAAAATTATTCAAATACCTTTACATTTACATAAAAATCAATCTTTTCAATTCTACTATTTTGACGACAACTATATCAAATTCAATATTAACAGCTTCAATTAAGCATGCCGGAGCCGAATTATTTTCATTAAAAAACAATCAAAACAAGGAATATATCTGGGAAGGAAACCCTGATTTTTGGGGCAAACACTCACCTGTCCTTTTCCCTATTGTCGGCACCTTGAAAAACAACTCTTATACAATTAATGAAAATGAATATCATTTGCCAAGACATGGTTTTGCAAGAGATATGGAATTTGAATTAATTGAAAAAACAGGAAATAGTGCTGTTTTTTCTTTAAAATCAAATACTGATACCTTAGAAAAATATCCGTTTGAATTCGAATTACAGCTTATTTACACATTAGAAAACACTTCTCTAAAAATCGAATATATTGTAATTAATCAAGGAGATACCAAAATGCCTTTTTCAATCGGGGCTCATCCTGCAATTTCGCTTCCTGAAAATTTTGAAAACTATTCTTTTAAATTTGAAAAAGAAGAACCTTTAAAATATAATCTTCTTGAAAATGACTTGATTTCAAATAAAACCGAAAATTTAAAAACAACCGAAAATTTAGTACCGTTGAATTATAAACTTTTCGAAAATGATGCGCTTGTTTTTAAAACGCTAGAATCAAATTCGTTGACTATTCTTGAAAATTCGAAACCTTATATACAAGTAGATTTTGAAGATTTTCCAAGTTTAGGAATCTGGACCAAAGATCAAGCACCATTTGTATGCATTGAACCTTGGTTTGGCTACTCTGATACTGCAAATAATTCTGGCGATTTATTTAAAAAAGAAGGAATTATTGTTTTAGACGATGATCAAACTTTTCATTCTCAATTTAGTATTAAAATCTTATAAATAAAATGTTAGAATTTAACTTTCATCCATTTCCAATAATTGAAACCGATCGCTTGCTTTTGAGAAGAATAACAAACGATGATGTCAATGAAGTTTTTGAATTGCGTTCGAATCCAGAAACTATGAAATATATTCCTCGACCATTGGTTAAAAACAATGAAGACGCATTGGCACATATTGCCATGATTGATGAAAAAATCGAAACAAACATTGGCATAAATTGGGGAATTACATTAAAAGGAGACG
Organism: Flavobacterium sp. ASV13; assembly: GCF_000745775.1. Taxonomy (GTDB): domain Bacteria; phylum Bacteroidota; class Bacteroidia; order Flavobacteriales; family Flavobacteriaceae; genus Flavobacterium. The sequence continues at coordinate 846,869 of NZ_JQJY01000001.1, forward strand.
CAAAACTTCTGGGAATTATTGGCTATTACAGAATGCAGCCTGAAAATTACCGTGCCGAGATTGGCTATATGCTTTTACCTGAATTTCATGGTAAAGGAATCATACCTGAAGCCGTAAATCGATTAATAGCTTACGGTTTTAACGATATGAAACTGCATTCAATTGAAGCAGTTATAGATCCTGAAAATCAAGCTTCAGAAAAAGTCCTGCAAAAATGCGGTTTTGTTAAAGAAGCGCATTTCAAAGAATCCGAATTTTATGAAGGGCGATTTTTAGACAAAGTAATTTACTCATTATTAGAGCGATAGAATTTGTTAATTTCTGACAAAAAAATAATATTTGTTAAAACATATATTATTAATGTCCAAAATGAGTTTATACGTTATATTTGCACGCGAAATTAACCACTTAATCTATTTCGCTCAAAAACATTTTTATGAAAAAATTATTAATATTCGCCATTTTCTTCTTTTCAATTCAATCACACAGTCAAACTTTTATCAAATTTAATGGAGCTACAGCACTTTTAGCTGTTCCAAATGTTGGTATCGAAACCAGTATTGGAGAAAAGACAACTTTTAGTTTTGATGTGATGGCATCTTTCTGGAAATCATTTAACGGACACAATCCAATGGAATTTTATACTTTCACTCCTGAAGTTCGTTATCATTTTAAAGAAAAATATAATGGGTTTTATGTTGGAGGTCATGCTGGACCAGATATTTATAGAATTCAAAAATGGAATTACTGGGATAGTAATTATTATGAAAAAGGTTTTGGGTATCGTTTAGGTGTTACTGTTGGTTACAATATCAAATTAAGTGATAAATTTTTACTCGATGTTTTTGTTGGTGGTGGATGGCATCAAGGCTTTTATCATGGTCTATACAATGACGGAACACCAGGTAGATATCCTGAAGACCATGCTACAGAATACAACAAAAGTGGAGAGTGGATGCCATATAGAGGAGGCATAATGATTTCTTACAAATTATAAATTTTCAAATTTATTTAAAGATTTCACATATAAATCTTCCACTTTTTTACGGGCCCAATCTGTCTTTCTCAAAAAAGTAAGCGATGATTTAATACTTGGATTTGAAATAAAACATTTTATCGGAATTAATTCTCCTAAAGTATCAAAACCATAAAAATCAACTAAAGTCTCGACAATTTTCTGAAGTGTAATTCCGTGTAAAGGATCTTTTGATTTATTTTCCATTTTTATACTTTTTAAATTATATAAAAAAGACCGTACTATAAAAAAGTACGGTCTTTCTTTTTTTGCAAAATTACAAAATAGAATTTGACATTAATCAAATAATGAATATTAGAATAAGAATTTAAATCCTACTGAAATTGGAGAAGTCAAATTTGGATTGCTGCCACCTAACGCAGTATTATAAAATGGATCTACATTAGCTACATGAGCTAAACCAAAATTTGTAACAGTCGTTTTTTCTCCTGTCTTAGGATCAAGTGTTGTAGAGGTAAAATTTGCTAAATCATAAGAAAACTCAACAGAGAAATTCTTTGTAACAAAATAATCAAATCCACCTGAAAGAGATAAACCAACCTGATTTACTTTTAATTCACTCTCCTTTTCTTTTCCTGTAATAACTGGCAAGGCTAATTGTCCAAAGAAATAAAGTGAGCCCGCAACATTCCAATACTTTCTTGCTAATGGCTGAATAACAATTAAATCTGTATTCCCTAATGTTTTAAAATCCGGACTGATATTATCATAACCTTCTGATTTAATGTTTATATAACCAATTCCCGCCCCAACTGCTACAGACGGGGTAACAAATGTTCCTACAATTGGAATTACAGATAGATTGGTACCTTTTACTTCTCCTGTTTTTGTTTGTTGATAGCCAAATTGAGAAGTTGCAAACCATGTACCTTTTAAACCTTGATTTGAATCTTGAGCTTGAACTGCAAATCCAAAAAATGCAATACTAACTAGTGTAAAAATCTTTTTCATTTTGAGTTTATTTTTAAATTATTAAACAAACTTAGCTGTAAGCTTTTTCTTTAATACTGATTAAAATCATAGATTAAAAAAAATCTTTAATTATCTTATATCGCATTAAAATTTTTCAATTTTGTTTTACATTTGCAGTTATGATAAAATCAGTTAACATACTAAATAAAAGAGCTCGATTTGATTATGAGATAATCGACACTTATACTGCAGGAATTGTTTTAACAGGTACCGAAATCAAATCTATACGTCTGGGCAAAGCAAATATTACAGAGAGTTTTTGTGAATTCAGCGCTATGGAGCTTTTTGCAATCAATACTTATATTGAAGAATACTCGTTTGGAAATCAATTCAATCATAAATCCAGAAGTGAAAGAAAATTACTTCTTAATAAAAAAGAATTAAAAACACTTCATAAAAGTGTTCAGGCAAAAGGACTTACTATTGTTCCGTTGAAATTGTTTACCAACGAAAAAGGATTAGCCAAACTACAAATTGGCCTTTGCAAAGGAAAGAAAAACTACGACAAACGTGAATCTTTAAAAGAACAGTATACAAAACGAGATTTAGACAGAATCAAAAAAGCTTACAATTAATCAGCTTTAATTTTCTGAAAATGATGAGTTTATAAATATTTTATCGTTATTTTTACTACAAACAATATAACCTTAAAATATGAAAAAGTACCTAGTTTTCTTAATCGCCGTACTGTCACTTTCTGGTTGTGGCAGTAATACTTCTATTGTAAACAGCTGGAGAGATCCAGACGTAACTGTTGCTCAGGAAGAATTTAAAAAAGTTTTAGTTGTTGCTTTGGTCAAGGACGAAGCTTCAAGAAGAATTACTGAAAACAGAATTGCAGCAAGCAATCTGATTTTTAAAACTTCATATCAATATCTTAATGCAACATCGCAGCTAACTCAGGAGCAAAAATTAAAAATATTACAGGATGAAAACTTTGATGGCGTTGTTACAATGCGTTTAGTAAGCAAAGAAAAAGAAACCAATTACGTACCTGGAACTTATACCGGAATGTATTACGGAGGATTTGACGGAATGTATACAGGAATGTACGGTTATGGCTTTGGCAACTGGTACGGAATGTATTCTCCAAATTTCTATGATCCCGGATATTATCAGGAAACAACATCGTATATGGTTGAAACCAATATTTTTTCATTAAAACAAAATAAACTAATTTGGACAGGAACTACAGAGTCGCAATACGTTACTGATTTAGGTCAAACTATTGATGCGATAATGCAAGCCGTAGTTAAGGAAATGAGAAAAGACGGTTCTTTACCTCCAAAATAAAATATCGAAAAGCAGCTAATTAAAGCTGCTTTTTTTTTCGCAAATAAAATTGACTAATTTTGTCAAGACCAAAATTTTCATTAAAATGAAATCTTTACTAAAAAACGCCAGAGAACAAAAAGGTTTAAAAACACGTGAATTGGCGCAACTTGCAGAAATCGACCAAGCTTTAATTAGTAAATTTGAATCTGGCACACGAAAACCAACAAAAGATCAAGTCACTAAATTGTCTCAGCTTTTAGAAATTGATTACGAAACTTTGATGGTTGCTTGGCTTAAAGAAAAAATTCTTTATGAAGTTAGAGATGAAGAATTTGCTTTGAAGGCTCTTTTGTTAGTTGAGCAAGAAATTCAAAATAATACAAAACAAATCAGTTCTGCTATATTATCTTCAATCCAGAATATTTTAGATGAAATTGAAGAATTAAAAAATACAGTTCAATCATTTGATCATTTTCAATTACGTCAAATTTCCAAAACTTTAGAACTAGATTTTATTTTTAAAAACATCATGCTAAACGGAAATTCTCTAACGTTAGAAGAAACAAAATCTGTTGTTAATGATGGAATTACTATTTCAGGAAAAAGCATACAGGAGCATCTTGAAGCGATTAATTTTCAAGAAGCGGCTATGTATATTAAAGATTTAAGCCTAAAGAAAACGGTTATAAATGAAAAAGAAATTCTTTCAATTCATAATTTGATTTTTAAAGGAATAAATTCAGAAAATTTAGGAAAGTATAAAAACGACCCTCTTATACCTCGAGAAATGAATTTATTTTTTAATTGGCATGAAGTCAACAAAAATAATCTTCACCCTATAATTCTTGCGTCTGAATCCTATTTAAAAATACTTGAAATTGCGCCTTTTGAAAAGGGAAATCTTCAAATAGCGAACTTAATATTAAACTGGATTTTACTTCAAAACAATTACGCATATGTAGTAATAAAAGAAGGGAGCAATAGTAAAAATGAATATTTTTCAATACTTGAAGAAAGTCAAGCCAAAAATGATAAATCCATTTTTATTAATTATATTCTACAAATTGAAAAAGACAGTCTAAATAAAGCAAGACAACTGGCTACAAAATAAAACAATAAAGTCCGCTTAAAAGCGGACTTTATTATTAATTTTTATCTTCTAATAAAGGAACAAATCGAAACTCTCCAAACTCATGTTTTTCAAATTGCGTTTCATTTTTCCTGATTAACAATGTCATAATCTGAACATCTTCTCCAAGCGGAATAACTAGCCTTCCTCCTATTTTTAGCTGAGCCATTAAAGGTTGTGGAATAAATGGAGCACCTGCAGTAACTATAATACTGTCAAACGGAGCAAAATTTGGTAATCCTTTATATCCATCTCCAAAAGTAACATGTTTTGGACGAATATTTAATTTCGGAAATAAATTTGATGTTGTCTTAAATAACTCATTTTGCCTTTCAACAGTATAAACTTTAGCACCAAGCATAAACAAAACGGCAGTCTGATAACCAGAACCAGTTCCAATCTCTAAAATTTTATGATCTTTTTTAACTTCAAGCAATTGCGACTGAAAAGCAACTGTATAAGGTTGTGAAATGGTCTGCCCTGCTCCAATTGGGAAAGCTTTATCCTGATAAGCAAAATCTTCAAAACTTGAATTCAAAAAAAGGTGTCTTGGAATTTTTTTTATCGCATCCAAAACCGCTCTGTCAGTAATTCCTTTTTGTTCCAAAGTGCTTACTAATTGATTACGAAGTCCTTGATGTTTGGCAGTGTCTTTCAAAATGGGTTGGTTTTATTTTGGCAAAAATAAGAAACAAAACAGGATTTCAAATATTGATTTTTAAATATTAAATTAATAAAGTCAAAAGCCACAACTGATAATTTAGAATTCACAACTAACAACTCACAATTAGCTAAATTCATTTTCACGTTAAACAAATAAATTATATTTTTGTTTAAAATACATTCTCATGTTAAAAGTAGGAGTTTTAGGTGCTGGTCATCTTGGTAAAATACATTTACGCTTATTGCAACAATCTGACAAATACGAATTAGTTGGATTTTACGACGAAAATCAAGAAAATGCCGAAAGAATCTCAAAAGAATTTGGCTATAAAAACTTCAGCACAATTGCAAAACTTATTCACGCTGTCGACGTGATTGATATTGTTACTCCAACCCTTTCACACTATAAATGTGCTAAGGTTGCAATCAAATCAGGAAAACATATCTTTATTGAAAAACCAATTGCTAATACTGTAGAAGAAGCCGAAGAAATTATTGCTTTAGCCAAAGAATACAATGTAAAAGGACAAGTTGGTCATGTTGAGCGTTTTAATCCCGCTTTTATTGCCACAAAAAATATGATCGAAAACCCGATGTTTATTGAAACACATCGTTTGGCTGAATTTAATCCGCGTGGGACTGATGTTCCTGTGGTTTTAGATTTAATGATTCATGATATTGATGCTATTTTAAGTGTTGTCAATTCAAAAGTAAAAGATATTCACGCCAGCGGTGTATCGGTAATTAGTGATACTCCGGATATTGCAAATGCCCGAATCGAATTTGAAAATGGCTGTGTTGCTAATTTAACTGCCAGCAGAATTTCGTTGAAAAACATGCGAAAATCACGTTTCTTTCAAAAAGACGCCTATATTTCGGTTGACTTTTTAGAGAAAAAATGTGAAGTTGTTCGCATGAAAGATGCGCCTGAAGTCCCTGGAGATTTTGATATGATTCTTCAAAATGCCGAAGGTGTAAAAAAACAAATCTATTTCACAAATCCGGATGTGGAACAAAACAACGCCATTCTGGATGAATTAGAATCTTTTGCAAATGCAATTAATACAGATACAACTCCGGTTGTAACGCTTGAGCAAGCAACAGATGCATTGCGTGTTGCTTATCAAATTATTGATTGTTTCAACAAATAATTTAAACGATTTTCAAACATAAATTAGCCACGCAATTCACACCAAATTAGTGAATTCGTGGCTAAAATCATAAATATAATATCACATTAAAATGAAAACAATAGCAGTAATTGGTGCAGGAACAATGGGTAATGGAATTGCACATACTTTTGCGCAAAGCGGATTTACCGTAAAATTAATCGACGTTTCTGAAAAATCATTAGATAAAGGAATGGCAACTATTGCGGCTAATTTAGATCGTATGTTATCTAAAGGAACGATTACACAAGACGATGTTGCCAAAACGATAACTAATATTATTACTTATACCGATATAAAAGATGGCGTTGTAGGCGCAGATTTAGTCGTTGAAGCAGCAACTGAAAATGTCGAATTAAAATTGAACATCTTCAAACAATTAAATGAATATTGTTCACACAATACAATTTTAGCAACAAATACTTCTTCGATTTCAATTACCCAAATTGGAGCTGTCGTAGCACATCCTGAGCGTGTTATCGGAATGCATTTTATGAATCCGGTGCCAATTATGAAATTAGTTGAAATCATCCGCGGATACAATACAAGCGATGAGGTAACTAAAATCATCATGAATTTATCTGAAAAATTAGGTAAAGTTCCAGTTGAGGTAAACGATTATCCTGGTTTTGTAGCAAACAGAATTTTAATGCCAATGCTAAACGAAGCAATCGAAACGTTATACAATAAAGTTGCTGGAGTTTATGAAATTGATACGGTAATGAAATTAGGAATGGGACATCCTATGGGACCGCTTCAATTAGCTGATTTTATTGGTCTTGATGTTTGTCTTGCCATTTTAAATGTAATGTACGACGGATTTAAAAATCCAAAATATGCTCCTTGTCCACTTTTAGTAAACATGGTAAGAGCCGGAAAACTTGGAGTAAAATCTGGTGAAGGTTTTTACGATTACAGCGAAAGTAAAAAAGCAGAAAAAATCTCGAAGCAGTTTTTATAAAAAAGAAATATCATGTCGATTCAATCGAATTTAAATACTATCAAAGCTAGTTTACCTGAACACGTAACTCTGGTTGCTGTTTCAAAAACAAAACCCGTTTCAGACTTATTACAAGCCTATGAAGCTGGACAACGCATTTTTGGAGAAAACAAAATCCAGGAAATGACGGAGAAATGGGAAGAAATGCCAAAAGACATTCAATGGCATATGATTGGTCATGTTCAGTCGAATAAAGTCAAATTTATGGCACCGTATGTGACTTTGATTCATGGTGTTGATAGTTTGAAATTATTACAGGAAATCAACAAACAAGCTTTAAAAAATAACAGAATTATTGATTGTCTTCTTCAAATTTACATTGCCGAAGAAGAAACTAAATTTGGTTTGGACGAAAAAGAACTAAATGAACTTTTAACTTCTGTTGAGTTTAAAGAGTTGAAAAATATTCGTATCTTGGGTTTAATGGGAATGGCAACTTTCACAGAAAACCAAAACCAGATTAAAAAAGAATTTACACATTTAAAATCTATTTTTGATTCGATTCAGACACTGAAAACTGAAAACTGCGAATTGAATACGATATCAATGGGAATGTCCGGAGATTATCAACTAGCCATTGAATGCGGAAGCACAATGGTTCGCATTGGAAGCAGCATTTTTGGAGGACGCTAATAATTGTAGATTAAAGATTGTAGATTTACTGAATACTAAAAACTGAACTGAATACTGAATTTGTACGCGATATTAGACATAGAAACCACTGGAGGACAATTTAATGAAGAAGGAATTACTGAAATCGCCATCTACAAATTTGACGGGCATGAAGTAGTTGACCAATTCATCAGCCTTGTCAATCCCGAAATTCCGATTCAGCCTTTTGTAGTAAAACTGACCGGAATCAATAATGCTATGTTGCAGTCTGCGCCAAAGTTTTACGAAGTTGCAAAACGTATTATTGAAATTACTTCAGATTGCGTAATTGTCGCTCATAACGCTTCTTTCGACTATAGAATCCTTCGCACAGAATTCAGACGTTTAGGCTATGATTTTGAAGCTAAAACGCTCTGTACAGTTGAATTGGCAAAAAAACTAATTCCAGAACAGCCTTCTTACAGCTTAGGAAAATTAGTCCGCGCATTAGGAATTCCTATGGCTGATAGACATCGTGCCAGCGGAGATGCTATGGCAACTACAAAGTTGTTCAAAATGCTTCTGGAAAAAGATATCGAAAAAACCATCGTAAAAGATTTTATAAAGTTAGAAATCGAGAAAGGAATTGCACCAAAATTTTTAGATCTCTTAAACCAAATGCCAACTAAAACAGGCGTTTATTATATTTATAATGAAGGCGGTACTTTGATTTACATCGGCAAAAGCCAAAACATCAAAAAAAGAATCAATCAGCATTTTACCGGAATCACAACTAAAAGCAAAAAAATTCAGGCTGAAGTTTTTACCATAACTTATGATGAAACCGGAAGCGAATTAATTGCGCTTTTAAAAGAAAGCGAGGAAATAAAAGTAAACAGACCTAGATACAACCGTGCTCAACGAAAAACAATTTTTCAGTATGCTCTTTATGCTGAAAAAGATGCAAACGGTTATCTTAACTTAAAACTTGAAAAAGCCGATGGCCGAAAAAAGGAAATTACTTCATATGCAAGTTTGCAAGAAGGAAAAAATGCACTTTTTAGATATACATCAAAATACCATTTGTGCCAAAAATTAACTGGCTTATACATCACTAAAAAGGAATGTTTTCAATACAAAATCAAAGAATGTGATGGCGCATGCATTGGCGAAGTAACTCCTGAAGTTTATAATTTGCGAGTGCAGCAATTCATTTCTGATAATAGTTTTGAAAATAAAAGCATGATTTTGATTGACCGTGGGCGAAATATAAACGAAAGAAGCGCTATTTTAATCGAAAATGGAATCTATAAAGGCTATGCTTATTATGATTTAAATTATCAAATCACCAATATTGATATTCTTAAAAACATTCTGATCCCAATGCAGCACAACCGAGATGTAAAAAATATTATTCAGAGCTACATCCGCAAAAGCAAGTCATTGAAAATAATGCATTTTTAAAAAATCAATACTTTCAGTATCTTTAAGGATATGAAAAAGCAAAAATCACAATACGAAATCTTTAGAGAAAAAATCAAAATTATCCTTTATGGCACAGATACCATTTTAGGAAGAATGTTCGATTTAATTCTTTTAGGTTTGATTTTGCTGAGTGTTCTTTTAATAATGCTCGATACCGTTCAAGGAATTAGTTCTAAATACCATGATCAATTGCTAATTTGCGAATGGATAATTACGGTATTTTTTACGATTGAATACATTCTTAGAATTATCTCCATTCAAAAACCAGTAAAATACATTATCAGCTTCTACGGAATCATTGATTTACTGGCTGTATTGCCAATGTATTTGTCTATATTTTTTCCTGGTGCAAGTATTTTATCAATCGTAAGAGCACTACGTTTTCTTCGATTATTCAAAATTTTACATATTCCACAAATCAACCATCAATCACTACAATTAAAAGAAGCCATTGATGCCAGCAAAGAAAAAATTCTGGTTTTTATTTACTTCGTTTTAATCAGCACCATAATTATTGGTTCTCTGATGTATTTGGTCGAAGGAAAAGAATCAGGATTTACAAGTATTCCAATGGGGATTTATTGGACAATTGTTACTTTGACCACTGTCGGTTATGGCGATATTTCTCCACAAACTCCTTTAGGACAATTCATTGCTGCATTTGTAATGATTTTAGGTTACGGAATAATTGCAGTTCCTACAGGAATTGTAACAGCTGAATTTGCAAAAAGCAGTCTAAAAAACAATGCAGTTAATAGCAAAAAAACATGCAAAAAATGTCAATCTCAAATCCATTTTGATAACGCAAAATATTGCTATCAATGCGGAACAGAGTTGCCTAACAATTAATTTATGAAGCCAATCCAGCTGTACATTACAACTCCTCCTTATATTTGTTGTTTTTTTAAGGCATAAAAGGAGCTTCCGTTGGTCGCTCTTTTACACCAAAAAAAACTAACAAATATAAGTCCGGGGTTTCCATTTCCATCTGGGCTAAAAAATATGAAATACCTAATTACCATTGTCGGACCAACAGCCATAGGCAAAACAGCCTTAAGTATTGCTTTGGCACAACATTTTAAATGCGAGATAATTTCTTGCGACAGTCGTCAGTTTTTTAAAGAAATGACGATTGGAACTGCAGTTCCTAGTCAAGAAGAATTAAATGCAGCAAAACATCATTTCATTCAAAACAAATCCATTTTTGAAAATTATACGGTTGGAGATTACGAAAAAGAAGCACTTTTAAAACTAGAAGAATTATATCAAAATAATGATTTTGCCATTCTAATTGGCGGATCAGGTTTGTATGTGGATGCCGTGTTGAAAGGCTTTGACGAGTTTCCTGAAATCGCTCCGGAAATTCGTGCCGAAGTAAATTCAAACTATGAAAAACTCGGAATTGAGTATCTTCAAAAACAACTTAAAAATTTAGATCCGGAATATTATCAAAAAATAACCGTCGAAAATCCGCAGACTTTACAAAACCCACAACGAATGATGCGTTTTGTAGAAGTTTGTATTGGTTCACAAAAACCCTATTCTTCATTCTTAAATATAAAGAAAAACAACAGAAACTTCACTCCTATTTTAATTGGTTTAGACGCCGATAGAGAAATCATTTACAGCAGGATAAATCAGCGAGTTGACATTATGATGGATATGGGATTATTGGAAGAAGCCAAAGCCCTTTACCCTAATAAAGAACTCAATGCGTTACAGACCGTAGGTTATAGAGAATTATTTAATTATTTCGACGGAGAATTCACTTTGCCATTCGCAATTGAAGAAATCAAAAAAAACACACGAAGATTTTCAAAAAGACAATTAACGTGGTTCAAACGAAACGAAGATACCAGATGGTTTGACTACAACACAGACAGACAAAAAATATTTGATTACATAAATTTAAAATTGAAACTATAATTTTCTTAAACAATTTTATATATATTTAGACTTACCTAAATCTGTTCTAAATGAGAAAAATTCTATTTCTATTTTTTATTCTTTTTACATGTTATTCTTGTGAAATTCAATATGATGGAGAAACAAGACTTGTAGTTCAGGGACAACTGGTTGATCGAAACAGTAATCCAATTCCGAATAAAAGAGTTGAAATAAATAATTTTTCCGATGGAACTTACACTCCAAGTGATTTAATAAGTTATACCAAAACTGATTCCGAAGGGAAATTTTTAATGATCTTTCCCACACCAAAGGGTGAGGATATCGAAATAATCACTACACTCAATGGTTATAATTTTGATGATGATTATGCTACTCTCAACTATGCTACTGGATTTCAAAATAAAAGCATAACGGCTCTGAAGAAAAATTTCAAAAATTATAAATTAGACCTCAATCAGGTAACTTTATACAAGAATGATGAAATCACGCAGCTTCAAATACAGTTAAACAAAACATCAACTAATAAAACAGTCACAGCGCTTGATGTTCAAGGAATTCTGTCAAAAGACTTTACCGATTTAAATTATAAAAATGAAAATCATTATCTTGAAACAAATTTTAATGTTGTTAAAAATCAGAATGTACGTTTAAGTTATACGATCGCAGATTACTCAGATCCTACAAAAGTGGTTACAACTAATCACGAAACTATTATTCCAATCAATTCTGAAAAAGTAATCCATCTTTTAACTTATTAATTATGAAATTAAAAGTTCTATTCTTTTTATTCCTTCTTCAATTATCATATAGCCAGGAAACTGAAAACAAAAATTTAGTAAAATTCAATCACGACATTCGCGTAAATCTTATAATTCCGTCAACTTTTGGCGATAATTTTCTAGCGAAAGCCAGTGACAGTCACTTGGGAATTGGAACAAATTTCAGTTTTTTAAGAATTCATAATTTTAAATTGGGAGCGGGTTACGATTTTATTCCTTATTCCACAACTGATATTTCCATGGCAGGAAATATTAAATCTTCTGAATTTCATATGCTTTACGGTGATGTTTCTTATGAAATCAAAATAACAGACAAACTCAACTTCGAACCTTATTTTGGTTATGGAGGTGCAAAACTCAAATTTAAATCTGATGGCAGAAGTTTTGGAAATCAAACTGGAAACAACATTCGAGTTGGATTAAATACGGATTATCAGCTAGCCAAAAGATTTTCGGTATATTTTGGTTTTTGCTATCTAAAATCAAACCTGGATATTAATACTTCTCCCGAATTTGTATCATTTTATGATAATACAGCGTTATTTCAATTTAATTTTGGAATAAAAATTCATTAATTTTGTATTTCTTTAAATACAAAATAAAAAGAATACCATCTCATGCCAATATCTCCAAATTTCACTTCAGTTTTAAGTAAAAACTGGGAAATCAATTTCACGCAATGTACACCAACTGGTTATTTAAAATATACCGATTTGTGTAATCTTTTGCAACTTACAGCTGCAGCACATTCAGAAGTTGGTGGAATCAGTTTTACTGATATGCAGGAATTTGATCAGGCTTGGGTTTTAAGCAGAATGCGTGTCGAAATTACAGCTTTACCAAAATGGCAAGATGTCGTTACAGTAAAAACATGGATTAATAGTCTTGAAAATTCAAGATCTGTTCGTGCGCTTGAAATGTATGTAAATGGAGAAAAAATTGTTGGAAGCGAAACGTATTGGGCCGTTTTTAATACAAAAGCACGTCGCCCGGAAGCTTTAGCTTTGCCTTATGAACATTTTGAGCTTTTCCCTGAAAACAGGGCAACTACCGAAGGTTTTTCTAAAATAAATATCAATCCTGAAAAAGAATCGGTTTTTGAAAAAACCGTTTATTTATCAGATTTAGATATTGTAAATCATGCTAATAATGTAAAATATTTAGAATGGTGTCTCGATCATGTTAATGCAAAAAGAATTCTAAAACAGGAAGTTAAAAGCTTTGAAATGAATTTCCTAAAAGAGCTTTCTCTAAATGATGAGGTTGTTATTCACGAAAGTGATAATGACGATCAATCTGCAACTACATTTAGCATTACAAAAGGAGATAAAAATTGTTTTGCTTTAGAATTGCATTGGAAATAAACAGCAACTCCATTCAAGAAATTGTAATTAATAAAAAAAAACGATGCAAATTGCATCGTTTTTCGTTTTATCAAAATCATTTCGATTTCTTTTTAGAATCTTTCTTAGATTTCTTTTTCTTTAGTAAATCTATTTTGTTTTCTATTCTTTTCTCAACGTCAGTTATATTACACTCAAAAGAGAATTGCAAAGTATGAAGTTTTGCATTTTTAATTTCTTTTAATCCCTTTTTAAACTCTTGCTGAGCTTCATAGATAATCGCTTTTTTTATATAAATATCAGATTTATTGATCCCTTTTATAGTCAAAGCAAAATCGATTAATTTTTGAGCTTCTTCATAATCTTCATTCAAAATTAAAGTCTGCAAATAATGCGGATATACTTCCAACGCGTGAATATTAATGGCTAAAGCTTGCTGAAAATAAGATTTCGCTTCTTCGTAATTCAATAATTGTTCTGCCTGAATTCTTCCGTACAAACACAAAACCATCGTGTTTTTATTATCATATGAAAAAGCATAATCTAAAGATTCAATTGTTTCTTCAAGCGAATACGGATAATTATCCAAAGCCTGAAAAAGGTATTTATCAATTGTTTTCATTTCGTAAATCGTTTTTTAGTTTCTGACGAATTCCTTTGTAGCTTTTCTCTACTTTATTTTTTTTAAAATCACTTCCGGTAAAAACTCTAACAGGATTTCCACGCTCAATATTAAGTTGATTTTCCCATTGTTTCCCCACATGATTTTTAAGATGAACAAGTTTTTCGTCTTCTAATTTCTTTAATAATCTTTCTGTTGCCAGTTTTTTGTTTTGATGCTGTGAACGGCTATCCATTGCTACAACAGCAATTCCTGTTGGAGTATGCGTCGCACGAATTGCAGAACTCACTTTGTTTACATGCTGACCACCGGCGCCAGAACTTCGCATAGCCTGATATTGAATATCATTTTCTGAAACTGAAGTATTTTTCTGCGCCTGGATTTCAAAAATCCCAATAAACCAGTTCTTGCGTTTATGCATTTTCCTAAACTGACTTTGACCAATCCATTGAATTGTTCCAATCCAGGAATTCACAAAACTGTCGGTATTTTTTCCTTTTACAGAAATCGATGCTGTTTCAATAGTTCCATTTTCTTGACCAGATTCTCGCTGCAACAAAACAGTTTCTAAATTTTGATCTTGCGCTTCTTCCAAAACTTTTTTAAGCACTTGGGCAACAACCCAAGTGCATTCTGCAGGTCCGCGACCCGCAGTTATTTGAATAATTCTTTCCATTTTAAATCTCTTTTTAGCGGTCCATTCTAACAATCTTCGGCGTAAAAGTTCCTAGAACTTCAACTAAATCGATTTGATTTGCCATCACTTTTGTTATGTCTTTGTACGCCATTGGAGCTTCATCAATATTACCTCCAATCAAAGTCACATCATTTGCTTTCAGAACCTTTTTAATTTCGCTTTGCGTAAAAGTACTTTTACATTTCGCCCTCGAAAACAAGCGTCCGGCACCATGCGAAGCTGAATTTAAACTTTCGGCATTTCCTTTACCTTTTACAATGTATCCCGGTGCCGTCATCGAACCTGGAATAATACCCAACTGACCTTCTCCTGCTGGAGTTGCACCTTTTCTGTGAACAATACATTCCTGACCGTTTACCGTTTCTTTCCAGGCAAAATTGTGATGGTTTTCAATCGTTACCACTACTCTCTTCCCAATCGCTTTTGCAATTCGTCTGTGAATATCATCATGGCAGGCTTTCGCATATTCTCCAGCTAAATTCATTGCCAGCCAATATTCCTGACCATCATGAGTATTTAAATCTAACCAAGCCAAATGCTGTACATTTTTTGGTAACGGACATTGTTTTGTTGCTAAATACGTGTAATGCTTTGCAATATTTGCTCCCAAACCACGAGATCCACTATGTGAAAGAACAGCAAAATATTCGCCTTTTTCCAATTTCCATTCATTCTCCGGATTTTCGATTTTTGCAATTCCGAATTCCACAAAATGATTTCCTCCGCCTGAACTTCCTAATTGTTTATAAGCTTTTGGCAAAAGATTCTTTAGCAACGGAATATCCTGAAACTCACTTTTATAAAATACCTCATGATCTACTCGTGAAGCGTGTGTTTCATACATTCCGAATTTTGTATTGTCCTTCAAAATTGCTTCTAATTGATGTTCTTTTCCTTTGAAATGAGAAGCCGGTAAATCAAAAATTGAAAGGCTCATTCGGCATCCAATATCAACTCCAACTCCGTATGGAATTACGGCATTGTCAGTAGCTAAAACACCACCTATTGGCAATCCGTAACCCGAATGCGCGTCTGGCATCAAAGCTCCGGCAACTGAAATCGGTAATTTCAAAGAATCATACAATTGAAATTTTGCCTGCTGATCAATTTCGTTTTCTCCAAAAATTGTAAAAGGCGCTCTGATTGTTTTAAGCTGATGCATTCTTACCTGAACTGGTTTAATCAAACCTTCCGCAACTTTTCCCCATGTTCCGTTTCCTTCGTATTTTTCAGGATGTAACAAAACATCTTTCGCCTCTGTTAGAATAGATTCCTTTTTTTCTCTTTTTCTATATCTGTTTATCTGCCCTAAAGCTATGTTTATTGAATTGTTCTTTGGAAAACCTAATTTAATCAGGTCTTTTCCAGATAATTTATTTCCCATAAATTTTTAAATAATTTTTATTTTGGGCACATCAATAAATATCATATTAAAATTCAAAATGAAATAATGATGCGCGGTAACTTCTATCCTATTAGGATAAATTTTTAAATCTTTTTTCGGGAAAATTTTGAAGTGTCTAGAATAAAAAAAGCCCGAAACTTATTGTCTTCGGGCTTTTTTATATATCTAAAAATGTATTTCTAAGATTGAAATAAGCCACGAAGAATTGCTGCACCAAATCCGTTTGGTGTGAAGCTTTGTGATGTCAATGTAAGTACAAACATTTTTCTTCGTTTTTAAAGGGTTATTATTTTTTTCGTGAGCAAAGATTCAGAATACTTTTTTGATTTTCCAAATTATTTTAAAGAAAATTCATCAAAATATTTTTTTATCATTTTTCAATTTCCAAAAACAAAAAGACAAATAATTAAATATCAGTAAATTCAAAACAAATATTCTTCAAAAAAAGCAAAATTAAGTTTTTCTCTTTTCAGCACAAAAAAAGCTCTGATTTCTCAGAGCTTATATATTTTTAGTGAATTTATTATTCAGTAACTTTGCTTTTTACAACTAATCTGAATCCTTCTCCGTGAATGTTTAAGATTTCAACATCTTCATCAGATTTAAGGTATTTTCTCAATTTAGCGATGTAAACATCCATACTTCTTGAAGTAAAGTAGTTGTCATCTCTCCAAATTTTAGTTAAAGCTAATTCTCTTGGCATTAAATCATTTTCATGAAGAATTAACATTTTAAGTAATTCATTTTCTTTTGGAGATAATTTGATTGGCTCTTCATCCTGGAAAGTCAAGAATCTAAGTTTTGAATTCAAATGGAATTTACCAATGTTAAATTCAAATTGTACTTGCTCCGCTTTATTATCAGCAGATTTTCTCTGAATGATTGCTTTAATTTTCATTAATAAAACCTCTGAATCAAAAGGTTTGTTTAAATAATCGTCAGCGCCAGCTTTATATCCTTTCAAAACATCCTCTTTCATAGACTTTGCTGTCAAGAAAATAATTGGCACTTCGCTGTTTTTCTCTCTAATTTCTTTGGCTAAAGTATAACCATCTTTATAAGGCATCATTACGTCAAGAATACATAAATCATATACATCTTTCTTGAATTTTTCGAAACCTTCCATACCGTTTTTAGCTAAAGTAACTTCAAAGTCATTTAACATTAGATAATCTTTAAGAACTGCCCCAAAATTTAGGTCATCTTCTACTAAAAGTATTCTTTTGTTATTATTTTCCATATTTTAATTTATTAATGGTATTTTTATTATAAAGGTGCTACCTTTTCCTTTTTCGCTTTCTACATATACTTGACCATTGTGATCTTCCACAATTCTTTTTACATAAGCAAGACCCAACCCGTGTCCTTTTACATTATGTAAGTCTCCTGTATGTTCTCTGTAAAATTTCTCAAAAACACGTTTTTGAGCTACCTTACTCATACCAAGACCATTATCTTTTACTTTTATCAGAATCATGTCTTTGACATTTTCTGTAAAAATTTCAATTTCAGGAATATCAGGCGAATACTTTATTGCGTTTTCTAAAATATTAACCAGAACATTTGTAAAATGAACTTCATTAACCAAACATGTTGTTCTAGAAGCATTTAAGTGTTTAACCACTGTTCCATTTCTGTCTTCTAAAATCAAATTTACATGCTCAATTGCATCATCGATAATATCATGAATTGCAGTTGGTTCTTTTGTAATATCTAATTCTCTTTTTTCTAGTTTAGAAATACGAAGAACGTTTTCAACCTGCGCATGCATTCTTTTATTTTCATCCCTAATCATTTGAAGATAGCGATACACTTTTTCTTTATCTTCAATAACCTTCGGGCTTTTTATTGCATCGAGTGCTAAATTTATAGTCGCAATCGGAGTTTTAAATTCATGCGTCATGTTATTTATAAAATCAGTTTTGATTTCAGAAATATGCTTTTGACGCAATAACTGATTCAATGCACTTGTGTAAGCAATTATTATAATAAGCGTAAAAACAATTGATAATATTGTAATACTTAATAATTCTGACAGCAAAAATTTCTTTTTATATGGAAAAGTCAGGAATAAGTCATATTTACTATTTCCTTCGTTATCTGTATATATTGGCACATGATAACTTAAATCTTTATCATAATGAAAGCCATCAGATTTTACTTTTGTTGGCAACCCACTATTAAGAACACCAAATTCAAATTTTGTTTTAACTCCATATTCTTCTAATTCTTTCTTTAAAAGTTTATAAAGTTTATCTTTTGTTATTCTGCCTTCTATAGGAGTCAACGAAGCAATATCTTTGTATTGAATTTGCTGCTGTACTTTATTCAAGATATCTAAACTTCCCGATTTTTCAATTCTTAAATCTGGAATGATCGTCTGTCCTAGAGAATTATTATCAATTCTATTATTGTTATTATAAACTTCAGTTACACGCTTTGAACTAAAATTTTTAAATCGCTCACTACTGAATTTCTTATCAAAAAGCGAGCCGCTAATATCATAATCTTCAGAAGTCAGAGTATTTGAATAAACAATCGTTTTATTTGTTTTTGTATTTCTCTGAACATATAAAACCTCTAGTAAGTCCTCTTTTTTGGGGATTTTACCAGTGCTGTCTTTTATACGATTATATTTGTCATAAAAACTATACTCTTCTTGCTGCTCAAGTTTATCAGCAACATTACCAATTACTTGGGTAACGTGGTATTTAAATTGTTCGTCATTGTTTTTGAACGAAGAATTGAACCAAAATACCTGAACCAGAATTATCCCTATTAAGGACAAACTCATAAGCAAAACAAGTATTCTAAAAAATAATTTATTCATCGAAACAAAATTAATATTTTAACAATATACTAAATAATACATTAACCAAATATTAACATTTAAGACTGATTTTGTTTAATATTTAAAATTTTAAGAATTTTAACAACTTCTTCTCTAGCAATTTTAAGATTTACGTTATTAATAACAAAATTACTTTTGGAAATACGATCTTCATCTTTCCATTGCATTTGCATTCTGCTTAAAACTTGTTCACGAGTAGTATTATCGCGTTTTAAGACTCTTTCAATTCTAATTTCTTCTGGGGCAGTAACTGTAATTATGCTATCACAATCTTTATATCGGCCACTTTCAAATAATATTGCAGCTTCATAAATTACATATTCCTTATCTCTGTGATTTAAAAGCCACAATTCAAAATCTTTTTTTACTGCAGGATGTACAATAGCGTTAAGCTGAGCTAACTTATCAGCATTATTAAATACAATATCAGCTAATTTGGCGCGATTTAAAATATCATTTTCAAAAAGGGCTTCTCCAAATGTTTCTTTTATTTCTTTTACGACCGCATCAGACTGCATTACTGCTCTTGCACCGTCATCAGCAATATAAACCGGAACTCCCATTTCTTTGAAATAGTTTGCAACAGTTGTCTTACCGCTTCCTATCCCACCTGTTAAGCCAATAACTTTTGTCATTTTATATTTTAAAAAACATACGTGGAAACGCTTCTTGTGGTTTTTTCTTTATAAGAATAATTTTTATAAATGATTCTAAGAATCCCGTTCCATAACCATAAAATTGCTTCCATACTGCGATTACAGAAAGATACCCAATTTTAATGCTTTTATTTTGAATACTTGCTGTAAGAAAAATTATAACGAAATATACAAAATATAATTGTAATAAAATATCAATATTGAAAATTAACAATAAAAAAGCTAATAATAATCCGAACAAGAAGAATGTCGGAAAGAAGAAAGTTAATTTATTATGTTCTGGATACCAGCTATTTAGTATTGGTCGCGCGATTCCAAATTTATGAACTTGAACAGAAAATTTTCCCCAGTCGATTCTACGTTTATGATAAACATAAGCTTCTGAAAACAAACGAGTTTCAAAACCTAAATTCCACAAACGAATTGATAAATCAGGATCTTCTCCTGGATGAATGTTACCGAAACCTTTTGAAATCTGAAATGCTTTTTTAGAAATTCCCATATTGAAACTCCTTGGCTGAAACTTATTAATTTTTTCAGAACCACCGCGAATTCCACCTGTTGTCAAAAATGAAGTCATCGCAAAATTAATTGCCTTCTGAATACTTGAAAAACTGTCTAATGCTTTATCTGGACCACCAAAACAATCTACATATTCTTTATCTAATGCTTTTCTAACCTCAGTTAAATAATTTGAAGGAATAATACAGTCTGAATCAAAAATGATAAAATAATCACCGCGCGCTTTCTGCATCCCGAAATTTCTCGAATCTCCCGGACCTGAATTTTCTTTAAAATAATAGGAAATATTCAACTTTCCCTGATAATTCATCACAACATCCTTACACGGAACCGAAGAGCCGTCTTCAACAAGAACAATTTCAAAAGGTTCATTATAATCAGATTTTGCTAGACTTTCTAAAAGTTCATCAACTTCATCTGGACGATTATACACGGGTATAATTAAAGAAAAAATCATAATGGGATATGCGGTATTAGAATGGCAATTTTTTAAATTTCAAAATTTTAACAAAGATAGGCTATATTCATAAAAAAACCATCAACTTTTGATTGATGGTTTTGATTTTATATTTTTCAATATCCTTATTTGATACTTTCAATATCAACTACTTCATTTGCTTCAGCCTTATAATCAACTCCAGCAAATTCAAATCCGAACAAGTTTAAGAAATCATTTCTGTATCCAGCTAAATCACCAATTTCTGGCAATGTTTCTGTTGTAGCTTCTAACCAAAGTTTAGCCACTTTTTCCTGAACATCATCTCTCATTTCCCAATCATCAATTCTGATTCTTCCTTTTTCATCAACAGAAACTTCAGAACCGTTATATAATCTGTCTTGGAAAAGACGTTGAATCTGCTCAATACAACCTTCGTGAATTCCTTCTTCTTTCATAATTTTATATAAAAGAGAAATATACAATGGAATTACCGGAATTGCAGAACTCGCCTGAGTTACCAACGCTTTATTTACCGAAACATAAGCTTTTCCTCCAATAGATTGTAAGCTGTCAGTAATAGTAAATGCAGTAGCTTCTAAGTGGTCTTTTGCACGACCAATTGTTCCCTTACGGTAAACCGCCTCAGTCAATGCAGGTCCGATATAAGAATAAGCAACTGTAGTTGCGCCATCAGCTAATAAATTTTCAGCTTTTAAAGCATCAATCCACATTGCCCAGTCTTCGCCTCCCATAACAGCAACTGTATTCTCAATATCTTCTTCATTTGCAGGAGCGATTGAAACTTCAGAAACTTTTCCTGTATGGAAATCAACTGTTTTATTTGTAAACGTTTGTCCAATTGGCTTTAAAACCGAACGATGCGTAACTCCTGTGTTAGGATTTGTACGCACTGGAGAAGCTAAACTGTAAATTACAAGGTCAACTTGTCCTAAATCAGCTTTAATTAAATCAAGCGTTTCTCTTTTTATTTCGTTTGAAAAAGCATCTCCATTGATACTTTTTGCATATAGACCTGCTTTGTGAGCTTCTTTTTCAAATGCTGCCGAATTATACCAACCTGGTGAAGCTGTTTTTCCTTCAACTGGCGGTTTTTCAAAAAACACTCCAATTGTTGATGCATCAGATCCAAAAGCACTTGTAATTCTTGAAGCCAATCCGAAACCTGTTGAAGCTCCAATAACCAATACTTTTTTAGCACCAGCAATTGATCCTTTTGATTTTACATATTCAATTTGATTTTTTACATTTTGCTCGGCTCCGTCTGGGTGCGCTGTCAAGCAAATAAAGCCTCTCATTCTAGGTTCTATAATCATATTTTCTTGTTTTTCGTTATAGCAATTGCCAATTTAAGACAATTGATTAACTTATTTTAGCTTTGTTTAATTCGTTTTTAGATGACAAATATAAAGTATTTCTTTAGTTCAACAAGGCTTTAGCATGATTTAAAGCCGAATCAGAAACAACTGCACCAGATAACATTTGAGCAATTTCGATAACTCTTTCGTCCTGAGACAGAAGCTTTAATTCTGATTGTGTGTCGTCATCAACTGTTGATTTGAAAACTTTAAAATGAGAATCTCCTTTTGCCGCAATTTGAGGTAAATGCGTTATGGCAAAAATTTGCATCGATTTGCTCATTTCTTTCATGATTTCGCCCATTCTAATGGCGATTTCACCAGAAACTCCTGTATCAATTTCGTCAAAAATTAATGTTGGAAGCTTTGAATATTGTGCCAAAATTGCTTTTACAGCCAGCATAATACGAGACATTTCACCGCCTGAAGCAACTTTTTTAAGCAATCCAAAATCAGTTCCTTTATTGGCCGAAAACAAAAACTGCAGTTCGTCTTTACCATTTGAGAAATACGTTTCTGAAGGCAAAAGCTCGATATTAAAACGCACATTCGGCATTCCTAAAGTTTCTAAAATAGAAATCAATTTATTAGATAAAACCGGAATTGCATTTGCTCTATTTTGGTTAATTGTATTAGAAAAAGCATCTAATTCAATTACTTTTTGATCAATTATTTTTGATAATGAAGCTATTTCTTCTTCAATATTACCCAATTCTAAAACTGTATTGCTCAATTCAGCTTCAATTTGAATCAATTCATCAACTGAAGAAACCTGATGTTTCTTTTGAAGATTATAAATCAATTGCAGTTTTTGGCTAATCAATTCTAATTGAGCCGGATCATTCAATAATTTTTCCGAACAATTCTGAAGTTCTTTCGAAACATCATCTAACTCAATTGTCAAACTTGAAATTCTATCAAACAAACCTTGATATTCAGTAGAAAATGGCGCAATTTTTTGAAGCGATATTTTCACTTCATTTAGATTATGTAATAAACCGAATTGCTCTTCATTAGCAATTGCAAGTGATTTATCAATAGATTCTTTTATAATCTCAACATTATTTAATTTTTCAAAATCGGCTTCAAGTTCTTCTTGTTCACCTGATTTTAATTTAGCTGAAACTAATTCATTTAATAAATACGTATTATATTCTTGCTCTTTTCCTGAATCGCTTTGTTTTTTTAACAAAGCATTCAATTTTGATTTATCTGATTTGTATGTTTTAAGCAATTTTTGATAATCCAAAATAACATCTCCATTATTTGCAATGGCATCAATTATTTTAAACTGAACACTTTCATCAGACAATTCCTGAGTTTGTTGTTGTGAGTGGATATCAATTAAAAACAGACTTAAATCTTGTAGTTCCTGAAGATTTACGGGACTATCATTTATAAAAGCACGAGATTTTCCTGAAGGCAAAATTTCACGTCGAATGATTGTTTCATCTTCATAATCCAAATCATTTGCTTCAAAAAATTCCTTTAAGTTGTATTTTGAAATTTCAAACTGGGCTTCAATTATACATTTTTCTTCTTTGTTTTTTAAAGAAGTTAAATCGGCTCTTTTTCCTAAAACTAGCCCCAAAGCTCCTAAAATAATAGATTTTCCAGCTCCTGTTTCACCTGTAATTATTGAAAATCCTTTTGAAAAATCAATAGAGAGTTTTTCAATCAAAGCATAATTTTTAATCGACAGCGAAGTAATCATAAAATAAATTTGAGGATATAAAAGTTATTGTAGAAAGTAAAAGTAAGACTAAAAAACCAACTAAAACTTAATTTGTGACCATTTTGTACTATTCAATGGCGAAACTTTATTGAGAACATCGGTTAAATCTGTAACCGTAATACTTGGACCGCCTGAAAAAATCGAAGTAATCTCATCTGATTTTGCATCAAAGAAGACTCTTGTCAAAAAGGCATTTGGTTTAACACTATTGAATCTTCCAATCAACATTAAAGATGCTTTTATTTTTTCCTTTGCTCCTTTTAAATCATCACTCATTGTATCTAATCCAGAATGATACATAAAAGTAGCTTGGCGCAAATCACTATACATTGGCGAAATCATATCTGTTATCAAATAATAACGATTTTGAATTCCGTCAGCCTGGCTCCAACCTTTAAAACCGCCTTGCTGGGCAACATTTGCAATATTTTGCGCTGTTTGAAGATATTGGTTTCCGGCTCCCAATTGAAATGTATCAGCATCCATTCCTAAAATCAAGTAGCTGTAAAAAGAAACAACAGAAACTAGATTTGATTCAAAAGTAGTCGGATTAAAAAGCAAAGGTTCATATTCAGTGTACCTAAAACTAAAATCTTTATCATTATAATTTAGTACCGGAGAAGAATATGTCGAATTAAAAATTAATCGAGAAGATTGAACCTGAATAGTTCCAGTAAACTGATCTGAACTGTTTGAAGACAAAGTAATATACATCGAGCAATTTATACGCTCATTTTGTTTTAAAACTGAGCCTGTCCAATCTGTTTTATTTACAAATTCTGACAATGAAGTCTGAAGCGTTTTAAAAACCTGCTGATTGGGATTTGGCAATCTTTCAGTATTAATCGTTACGATACAATTTAACTGTTGCGCCTGAGTAAAGCCAAAAATTAAAAACATTAAAAATGTAACTGCTTTATTCATAAAAAAAGATTTGTGTTGATGTAAAATTGATGTTGATACTCTATTTAAAAAAGCTATTATTTTGTAAAATGCAAAATCACTTTGTTTAAAATATCAACAGCAACAGACTCTTTTGATTTTAATTCCATTGGCTCAATTTTAAAATCTTTATCAATAAAAGTAACTTTATTGGTTTCTTTTTTAAAACCTGCGCCTTCATCCTGTAAGGAATTAAGAACTATCAAATCTAAGTTTTTTTTCTGAATTTTCAGCTTGGCATTTTCAATTTCATTTTGAGTTTCCAAAGCAAATCCAATTAAAAATTGTTCTTTTTTTATTGCTCCTAATGAAGCTAAAATATCTTTTGTTTTCTCAAGTTCTATTGAAAATTCTTCCGCAGCTTTTTTAATTTTCTGCGTAGCCACTACTTTTGGTTTATAATCTGCCACAGCTGCTGCCGCAATAGCTACATCTACATCATTATAATACAAATGGCATGCATCGTACATTTCCTGTGCTGAAACTACATTTATTACTTTTACTGAACTGCTTTTTGTTTTAAAATGAGTTGGACCAGCAACTAAAATTACTTGCGCACCTAATTTTGCAGCTTCATTTGCGATATCAAAACCCATCTTTCCAGATGAATGATTTCCTATAAAACGTACAGGATCTATCGCTTCGTATGTTGGACCAGCAGTAATTAGTATTTTTTTTCCTACCAACGGAAGTTTACTTTGCAAATCAGCTTCAAGAAAAGCTACAATATTCTCAGGCTCAGCCATTCGACCTTCACCAGACAAACCACTTGCCAGCTCACCACTTTCAGCAGGAATCATAATATTGCCAAATTGTTTTAAAGCAGCAAAACTAGATAAAGTTGAAGGATGTTTATACATATCCAAATCCATTGCAGGTGCAAAATAGACAGGACATTTAGCCGATAAATAAGTAGCAATTAACAGATTATCACAATTTCCTGTTGCCATTTTCGACAACGTGTTAGCAGTTGCTGGAGCAATTAACATGAAATCAGCCCAAAGTGCTAAATCAACGTGATTGTTCCAGACAGCATCTTGATCATCTTCATTAAAGAAACTGGAATGTACAGGATTTTTTGATAACGTAGATAACGTCAATGGAGTTACAAAATCCTTAGAAGCAGGTGTCATTATCACTTGGACATGTGCACCTGCTTTTATAAAAAGTCGTACTAATGAGGCTGTTTTATAGGCTGCAATTCCACCAGAAACTCCTAGTAAAATTTTTTTCCCGTTTAAAACTGACATTTATACTATATTATTTGTTTGAACCTCTGTGGTAAGTTTTACCGTCTAACCATTCTTGAACAGCTAAAGCGTGTGGTTTTGGTAATTTTTCGTAAAATTTAGAAACTTCAATTTGCTCTTTATTTTCAAAAACTTCTTCAAGACTGTCATTGTAAGTCGCAAACTCTTCTAATTTCTCAGTTAATTCTTTTTTGATTTCAGAATTAATTTGATTTGCTCTTTTAGCCATAATGGTAATTGCTTCATACACATTTCCTGTTGGCTCTTCAATAACTGTTTTATTGTAAGTTATTGTATTTACAGGAGCATTCGTCTTTTTTAAATCCATGACTTTATTTATTTAGTATATTTTTGTAAATCTGTTTCAACTCGGGCATACATTTCGTCTGCCTGTTCTTTATATTTTGTATCGCTTTTAAACTTAATCAAGTTATTGTAAGCCACTTTTGCAACATTTAAGCGTTCTTCCATTTTTTGTGGAATACTGTTTATAGCCAATTTATAGGCTGAATCATATTTATAAAACAGTGCATCTTCTTTTAATGGAGTTCCAGGGAAATCAGCAATAAAATTGTCAAATGCAACTAAGGCTGATTTATAATCTGAAATTGTGTTATATCCTTTAGCATTTTCATATGCTTTTTTCTCCAATTTACCATTTAAAACTTTTACAGACTCATTTGCCTGAGCGATATACTCAGAATTTGGATAATTATCAATAAAAGCCTGTAATTTCTCTAAAGCTTTTACTGTATCTGCCTGATCTAAACTGTAAACAGGAGCTAATTTTGAATAACTATACGCACCTAAAAATGCTGCTTCCTGTACTTTTTCACTACGAGGATAACCTGAAACGAAACTTTCAAATTGATAACCAGCTAAATAATACTGATGTGTCTTATAATAAGATTGTGAAAACATATAAAAAAGCTTTTCAGCCTGTGGCTTACCTCTATATGAAGGCGCTAATTGCTCAAAAAGACGAATTGCTTTTGAATATTTCCCTGCATCATACATTTTTGTTGCCATTTCAAATTTTGCTGCAACATCTTCATTTTTTAATACCTTTTGGTAATCACTACAAGAACAAAAAAGGGCAACAACAATTAATAATGATACTATTTTTTTCATTTTCTTACTTTTATTATGATTTCTCAGACAATTGCCAAAGCTAAATCACACCGAAGTTTCGGTGGCAAATTTAGTCATTAATTTAGCGACTGCAAAATAATTTTTTAGTATCTTAAAATACTAACACTTTAACAATTATTTAATGCTGTTTTTTACAAAATCATTTAATCTTGCTGCTAAAGAATCATCAACAGAAACTAAAGGCAAACGCACTGTATTATCAGCAATTCCAAGGGCTTGAAAAACTTGCTTGATTCCGGCAGGATTTCCTTGCTCGAAAATCATATCGATACAATCTGATAAAAAATATTGTGTTTTAAATGCTTCATTTACTTTTCTGTTCAGTCCTAAACGGATCATTTCAGAAAATTCTTTTGGATAACCTTGTCCAATTACTGAAATTACACCTGCTCCACCTGCTAAAACAATCGGCAACGCAATCATATCATCTCCAGAAATTACCAAGAAATCTTTTGGTGCATTTTTAATCAATTGTAAAGCCTGAGCCATATCTCCGGCAGCTTCTTTTATAGCAACAACATTGCTAAAATCATTTGCCAGACGAATTACTGTTGACGGAAGCATATTACTAGAAGTTCTTCCCGGAACGTTATATAAAATTACTGGAATTGGAGAAGCCTCAGCAATTGCTTTGAAATGCTGATAAATTCCTTCCTGAGTTGGTTTATTATAATAAGGAGAAACAGAAAGAATAGCTTCAAACGCTGAAAAATCACCTGTTTTTAATTCTTCAACAATTTGCATTGTATTATTTCCTCCTACTCCAAGAACTAAAGGCAATCTTCCCTTATTTACGTCGATTACTGTATTGATAACCAACTCTTTTTCGGCTTGAGTCAAGGTCGCATTTTCTGCTGTTGTTCCCATAACTACAAGATATTCAACTCCTCCGTCAATCGAAAAATTAACGATACGCTGCAAAGCTTCGATATCAACTGAAAAGTCTTTTTTAAATGGAGTTACAAGTGCAACACCAGTTCCTATTAATGATTGCATATTTTAATTTATATTTTATTTTAAACTTTTTAAATACCTAAATAATTCGGAAACAAATATTTTATAATTCTCCATTTCCGTCTCTATCATCCATCGGTTTAATTTTTTATCCACCGCTGAAAATCCAATTTTGAATTTTGCTTTTGACTTACTTGTCACCATCATCAAAATTGGCTTTTCGATTTCATAATAACTAATCAAAAGATCAAATTCTGTTTCGATAAATTCATTTAAAAAACTTTCTGTAATTTCTCCCCTCCAATTAATCTGTTTTTTACTAAAAGTTGGTCTAGAGTATGTTTTTTTCTTCTTCAATTTATCTCTATACGCTACAATTTTTATGTTTTCAGAAGCAATTCCGTAAAGAGAAAGCTCATTGAACAACTCTTTTGAATGACGAAACTTACTTTCATCTATCAATAAACCAATTGTTTGTATGTCGCTTGTAAAAACTTCGTTTTTGACAATATTCAGATTATTTTTTAATGATTTTTTTACAAATAATTCCTTTATATAATTTAAAAACATAGTATTTTTACCAGATTACAAAATTAATTATTTAAGTCGCATTTAAGATGGTAAAACTAAAAAAGTATAACGGATTTTTAAAACTTTTTGTTATATTCTTAACACTATTTTTTATTTTTTCATGTAGCCCGAAAAACTACAGTTTAACTAAGATCGAAGGAAAACAGCTTCCTGTAACAGAAAAAGGAGCTCAAACTCCTGAAATTGAAAACTTTATCAAGCCTTATCGCGATCATATTAATAAGGATTTAGACAGCGTTTTAGCTTATTGTCCTGAGACTCTGGATAAAAGCAACGGAAAATGGCAAACAGCAATTGGATCCTTAATGGCTGACGTTTGTGTACAAAGAGGAAATTTGGTTTTTAAGTCACGTGAAAATAAAACAATTGATCTTTGTTTATTAAACCATGGCGGAATTCGTGCTATTTTACCAAAAGGAAATGTGACCACAAGAACTGCTTTTGAAATTATGCCTTTTGAAAATAATTTGGTTGTTCTAGGTTTAAAAGGGGAACAAGTTCAAGAAATAGCTGCTTATATTATTAAGGAGAAAAAAGCACAGCCGTTGTCTGGAATGACGTTTACAATTGCAAAAGACAAAACAGCTAAAAATATTATGGTTCAGGGAAAACCTCTTGATCTAAATAAAATTTATTATGTTGCTACTAACGATTACCTTGCTAATAGAGGTGATAATATGAACTTCTTTGGCAAAAGTGTTGAGAAATATGATTTAAATTATAAACTTCGAAATGTTTTAATCGATTATTTCAAAGAAGTTGATACAATTCCGGTTCCAAAAGATATCAGAATTACAGAAGAATAAGCATTCAAGAAAAAATAAAATTATACTAGCGTTTACGCAAAAAATATATCCAATGAAAAGAAGAGAATTTATTGAAAAAACTGCTGCAAGTACAGCCTTATTAAGTTTAGGTTTGTCATTAAGCAGTTTTGAAACTAACGATATAAAACACCTGACTATTTTACATACAAATGATGTACACAGTCATATAGATCCTTTTCCTGCTGATGATCCTCGTAATG
This sequence comes from Flavobacterium sp. ASV13, assembly GCF_000745775.1. Lineage (GTDB taxonomy): Bacteria > Bacteroidota > Bacteroidia > Flavobacteriales > Flavobacteriaceae > Flavobacterium. The sequence goes on from NZ_JQJY01000001.1 coordinate 876,438, forward strand.
CAAATAAAGGAGGTGTATCTCGACGTGCAGCTCTTATAGAGACCATTCGTCAGGAAAATCCAAATGTACTTTTATTGGATGCAGGAGATATTTTTCAAGGAACTCCTTATTTTAACTATTATGGAGGCGAACTAGAATTTAAATTGATGAGCATGATGAAATATGATGCTTCAACTATTGGAAATCATGATTTTGACAATGGTTTGGATGGTTTATATGCTCAAATGCCACATGCTAAATTTGAATTTATCAATTCTAATTATGACTTTAAAAATACGGTCATGAACGGACTTGTGAAGCCTTATAAAATTTTTAATAAAAACGGAATTAAAGTAGGTGTTTTTGGTTTAGGAATTGAACTTGACGGTTTGGTTGACAAACAGATGTACAAAGAAACGGTATATAATGATCCCGTAGAAATTGCTCAGGACATGACGCAATTATTGAAAAAAGAAGAAAAATGTGATTTGGTTATCTGCTTGTCACATCTTGGCTATAATTACAAAGATGATGAAAAGAAAATTTGCGATTTAAAATTAGCTGAATTAACTCAGGATATTGATTTGATTATTGGAGGCCACACTCATACTTTTCTTGATAAACCAACTATTGTAAAAAATAAAGCTGGCGAGAAAGTTTTAGTTAATCAGGTAGGTTGTTATGGAATAAACTTAGGCCGAATTGATTTTTACTTTGATAAAAACAAAAATCATACGAATCAAGGAAAATCAATTATTGTATAACATTTTTTTGTGCATTTTTGTTTTTTCAAGAAAGTATTCAACCATAAAGTAGTAGCCCAAAATTTGTGTAACATCACGAATCAAAACTAAAACTACTGAATAGGAAAAATATTCATTGAAAATATAAAAAATGTCTGAAAAAATATAACTGACAGCCATCAAAGACATTAAAAGAGCCAAATGCGTTCCTTTGGTAATATACGTTACAAACGAATAATAGCTCATAACGCTTAGTACTATTCCGTAAAAAGTATAAAGCCAATTAAACTTTTTCATGTTATCCAATTGAAGACTTAGTACGGAAACCAACAAATAGACAAGAAATATGACCACGATAGAAACCGGAAGAATATCTTTTCTTCTTAATTTTATTCTTTCGTGGTCTATTATAAAAAGCTTTAAAATCAATAAGTAAACAATCAAAAAGCTTATTACTCCTCCCAGTTCAGAAATCTCAACATCCATGAGATCAAAAACTTGCCCAATAAAACAAAAGAAAAAAATCAAGCCTTCTGTTTTTCCTATTTTAAAATCACTGCTGATAATGAAATAGAAAAAAATAGCTGGCAACACGACAGCTTTAGCATATATAGCTAAAATATCCTGTTTCGTGCAATCTAAAATAATTGTAAACAATAATGCTACAAAGAATAAAATCAAAGACGGTTTATTCGCTTTCATTTAATTTACTTATAAATTCTTCCTCTGACAATATAGGAATGTTTAATTTATTGGCTTTTTCTAATTTTGCCGGTCCCATATTATCACCTGCGACAACAAAATCTGTTTTCGCGGAAATTGAACTTCCTACTTTTCCACCATTATCTTCGATTGTTTTCTTTAGTTCATCTCTTGAAAACTTTTCAAATACGCCTGAAACGACAAATGTTTTTCCGATGAATTTTTCTGTAGCGTTGGGGTTGATTTTTTCTACTATTTCAAATTGAACACCATAATTTTTTAAGCGCTCAATTATTCGTTTATTTTCTTCATTTTCAAAAAATTCGATTACACTTTTGGCAATTCGTTCTCCAATTTCATCCACTAAAATCAAATCCATTAACGAAGCCTGACTTAAAGCATCAATATTTTTATAATGTTTTGCCAATTTTTTAGCAACGGTTTCGCCTACAAAACGGATTCCGAGTGCAAAAAGAACACTTTCAAAAGGAATTTCTTTCGATTTTTCAACACCGTTTACTAAATTCTCCGCTGATTTTTGCGCCATTCTTTCCAAGTGCAAAATATCTTCAACTTTTAATTCATACAAATCAGCATAATTATGCACTAAATCATTTTTGAAAAGCAGCGCCACTGTTTCTCCTCCAAGACCTTCAATATCCATTGCCTTTCTTGAAATATAATGCTGCACACGCCCAATAATCTGTGGAGGACATCCGTAGAAATTTGGACAATAATGATTGGCTTCGCCTTCATTTCTAACTAATTCCGTCTGACATTCAGGACAATGTGTAATGTATTCTGTTTTTTCTGAATTTTCTGGTCGTTTATCTAAATCTACTGCAATGATTTTTGGAATGATTTCTCCTCCTTTTTCAACAAAAACAGTATCATTTATTCTAATATCTAATTTTTCAATCTGGTCTGCATTATGCAAAGAAGCTCTTTTTACGATCGTTCCTGCTAATTGAACAGGTGCTAAATTGGCTACCGGAGTAATTGCTCCTGTGCGTCCAACTTGATACGAAATTGAGTTTAATTTCGTCGATACCTGTTCTGCTTTAAATTTATACGCAATTGCCCAACGTGGAGATTTTGCTGTATAACCCAATTCTTCCTGATATTGAATGTTGTTTACTTTTATTACAACACCATCAGTTTCATAAGGTAAATTATGTCTGTGCGTATCCCAATAATCGATAAAATCAAAAACTTCGTTCATATTATCGACTAATTTTGCTTCGGTTGGAACTTTAAATCCCCATTTTCTCGCCGATTCCAATCCTTCAAATTGAGAAGAAAAAGGTAAATTATTTCCGGTAACAAAATACAATAGACACTCCAATGGACGCTTAGCAACCTCAGCACTATCTTGAAGTTTCAAACTTCCAGAAGCAGTATTTCTTGGATTTGAATAAGGCGTTTCTCCTATTTCAATTAATTCCTGGTTCATTTTTTCGAAACCTGCAAACGGCAAAATTATTTCTCCTCTAATATCAAATTTTTCAGGATAATTTCCTTTTAATTGCAACGGAACTGATTTTATGGTTTTGATATTATTTGTTACCTCATCACCCTGAAAACCATCTCCACGCGTTAAAGCCTGAACTAGTTTTCCGTTTTCGTAAGTTATACTTATTGATGCCCCATCATATTTTAATTCACAGGTATATTCTAATTTAACATTACCTAAAACTCTTTGAATTCGGTTTTCCCAATCCAGTAAATCTTCTTTCGAATATGAATTATCCAAAGAATACATGCGATATTGATGCGCAATTGTTTTAAAATTTTTAGTAATTGCTCCTCCAACTCGCTGCGTAGGTGAATGTTCGTCAAAAAATTCGGGGTGTTTGTTTTCTAAATCCTGAAGCTCTTTTAATTTTCTATCGAAATCATAGTCCGAAATAGTAGCATTATCAAGCACATAATAATTGTAATTGTGCTGGTTAAGTTCGTCTCTTAAAGTTTGAATAGTTTCTTGAATACTCATAGGATATTAAAATGATGCCAATTAATTTAGAAATACTGAAACATCAAAATTAGATAATTATTTTCGTTGAAAAACATCAAAAAATAAAAGTTTTAAAAAATCAAAAATCAAGTCACAAAAAAATGCGACTTGATTTTCTTCTTGTCCATTATTCTTAAAAAAGAATTAAACAAAACCAACTTCCAAATGGTTTCTTCGTTTTATATTTTTACACTGATAATCAAATAATTAGCATGCAAATATAAAACTATTTTTGGATAATGATAAAGTCAGAACGTCTATTTAACAAATGCTCTTCTTCGGTACATTTTACACCATTTTTGCATTTATTAATTAACCTGGTTTCTCCGTAGCCTTTTGCGCTTTCAATTCGAGAAGCATCAATTCCCTGAGAAACAATATAATCTCGGGTTGATTTGGCTCTATTGTCTGAAAGTTTCAAATTATACGAGTCTTTCCCTCTAGAATCAGTATGCGATTCAATTTTGATTCTGATGTTTGGGAACTTCTGCATAATGAAAACTACTTTAGTCAACTCTTCAACTGCCAAAGGCGTAATGTCATATTTGTCGTAATCAAAATAGATTGGTTTAACATCCACTTTTTCAACACCTTTGCTTTTCACTACCAAATCGTCATAATTACTCAATTCAAAATTAACGTCTTTAATTTCTCCTCCATTTTCTTTAGTAGTTTCAACCGTTTTTTCATCGCTTGAATAATTTGGTTTTGCGGCAATCATTTTTACTGTTTTTCCGCAAGGCACTTCGATGGCGTATTTACCTTCAAAGTTTGTTTTAGTTTCCCCAAGAATTTCGGTATATGAATTATATGCCATGATTGAAACATCTGTAAGCGGCAATCTGGTCTTTTTATCTATTGCCATACCCGAAATACTCTGGTTGCAAACTGGTTTTCCTTTTACAAATGAGTAAATATCATCATCGCCTTTACCTCCTGCTCTGTTTGATGAAACATAACCATAAGTTTCAGCGCTGTCAATTATAAAAGTAAAATCATCTTTATTGCTATTAATTGGAGCACCTAAATTTACTGGATCAGAGAAAGTTCCGTCAGGTAAAAGTTTGCTTTCGTAAACATCCAAATCTCCTAAACCATAATGTCCGTCAGAAGAAAAATAAAGTTTTCCGTTTCGGAAATATGGAAAAACCTCATTTCCAAGCGTGTTGATTTTTGGACCAAGATTTACCGGAGAACTCATTGTTCCGTCGTCAGCGATTTTCACATAATACAAATCGGTTTCACCAATTCCTCCGCTCATATCAGAGGCAAAGAAAAGCCATTTTCCATCTTCACTTAAAGAAGGATGTCCAACTGAATAATCATCATTGTCAAAGAAAAGTTTTTGCGGATTTTCTAATTTATTGTTTACAATACTTCCTTTAACAATCTGAAAATTATTGGTTTTGCTTTCATCAATAACTAATTTATTCTTTTTGACAATGTTTGTCGAATAATAAATTGTTTTTCCGCTGGCATCAAAAGAGGCTGTTGCTTCGTGATACTTTGTCATTACATTTGGAAGAAATAATGTTTCGTTGAACAAACTTCCATCAGCTGGATTTCTTTCGGATAAATAAAGATTCAGAAAAGGCTGATTGTTCCAAGTGTACAATTTTTCGCTAAATTTTGTTGTATCTCTGGCAGACGTAAACACGATTCTGTCTTGAAAAAAAGTAGCACCAAAATCAGATTTACTTGTATTAATGTCAAGATTCTTGATTGTGTAAAGTGGTTTCGCTTTAGACAAACTATCAAGCAGTTTTTTCTGGGCAAGATAACGGTTCACCTCTTTTTGATCACCTTTTTTAGTCAAATACTCTTTTGTCATTTTATCAGCATCATCATAATCCATAACTCCTTTCAGCGACTGAATATAACGCAAGTAGTAAATATCGGTTAAATTATTTCCTTGCGCTTCGTACAGTTTTTTGTACCATTTTAATGCATTTCTTTCATCGGAAATAAAATAATACGAATCGGCTGCGTTCTTCAACGTTTGTGTCGATGGATTTTTGCTGTTTTGCAAAATTTCTTCATAAGCTTTTGATGCATCTGCATAAGCAAAATTTCTAAACAGCGCATCGGCTTTCTTTAAATTAGTCTTTTGAGCAAAACTAAATGTAATGCTCAAGACTAAACTTAGGATATATAGTTTTTTCATAGGTTTTAGATTTAGAAGAATCGAGGAGATTTGATTTTACTTTCGCCTTTATTGAACTGATAACGCAGAATAATTTCGTGCGATCCGTCGTTGTATTTATTCAAATCACTAACGGTGTAATCGAAAGCGTATCCAACATAAAAACTTTTAGAAATCTGAAAACCAGCCAAGATGCTCACAGAATCATCTGTTCTGTATGAACCACCTATCACAAACTTTTCAGCAATCATAAAATTCGCCGATATATCAGCAGTAAGTGGAGCCCCACTTACTGCTTTCACTAAAAATGCAGGTTTGAATTTTAAATTTGGATTCAAATCAAAAACGTAACCTCCCATGAAATAATAATGCAAACGATCATAGTCGATGGATTCCTGAACATCATCGTAATAACTATTTTCGATGAAACTAGGAACTGAAGCTCCTACATACCATTTATCAGTATAATAATAGATTCCTGCTCCAACGGCTAATTTTGCCTGATTGTCGATATTTTGGTTTAGCAAAACATCATTCGGATCGTAATATCTCCCTTTTGACCAATCTACATTCAGCATTCTCATACCTGCTTTCAAACCGAAGGCTAATCTTTTTTCATATCCAAGCGGAATTGAATAAGAAAAGTTTCCGTCAAGATAAAGTTCGCTTGATGGACCAATTTTGTCATTAACAACGCTAAGTCCTAGACCAACTTTCTCGTTTCGAAGCGGTGCGTGAATTGAAAAAGACTGTGTTTCTGGTGCTCCAGAAATTCCAACCCATTGTGAACGGTGCAAAAGTGTTGCTTCTAATGTTCCGGTAGACCCAGCATACGCTGGATTTACTGCCATTGTGTTGTACATATACTGCGTGTATTCCGGATCTTGCTGCGCACTGGCACAGACTGTGATAAAAGAGCATATTAGAATAAAATATGCTTCTAATGATTTTATATATAGTTTCATAACGATACTTATTTAGTTTAATTAATTAGATGATTAACATTGTCTGCTTATCTCATTATAGATAACCATCCTTTTTTAACCGTTCCGTCTCCAATGTCTATCACATAAAAATAAGTACCTGTTGGCAGCATATCTCCTCTACTAATAACTCCAGATACATTCGCAGTTCCGTTCCAATCATTTTCATAATGTTGTTTACTGTAAACTAACGCGCCATATCTGTTGTATACTTTCAATTCATTATTTGGATACGATTCGATACAGTCAATTCTAAAGAGATCATTAGCTCCATCATTATTTGGAGTGAACTCGTTATAAACTGTTAAACAAATTGGTTCGACTGAAACTGAAGCCGAGTTGTTTGCTGCGGAAACATCTAAAGGAGTTGATATTTCAATAGTTGCAACAGATAAATAATCAGTACCATGAACTACTTCTGCAACAATTGTAAGCACCACGCTCTGACCTGCATTTAGCGTTGGAATTGTCCAAAGCTGTGTTGTTGGATCAAATGTTCCTTGAGTCGTGCTTGAACTTATAAAATCATAACCATTAGGCAATAAGTCGCTTACAAGTGTATTTATGAAATTTCCTTGTCCAACATTGTTTACTGTTACTGTAAATGTTATCTGCTCACCAAAATTTGGAGTTGGATTACTCACTGTATTAGTAATTGTTAAATCTGAACAAGTTGCTACTGTAACATTCAATGTTTTAGTAGTTGTTTCATCGCAAGTGTTGATGTATGTAACTTTTACTTGACCAGAACCAATATCTGACCATGAAATTGTTGCATTTCCGTCAGCAGTTCCTCCACCAGAAATAATTGTTCCGTTGGTAACTGACCAAACATAATTTGATTTACCATTTACTACTGAATAAGTTACACCTTGGAAAACACATGGAGTATCGTCGCTTGTTGTAATTGGAACCAAAGCATCATTTTCAAAAGCAATTGTGATTCCTAATCTTGTTGCGCTTTCACATCCATTTGTTGTATTTGCAAGAGCCGAAGCATAGTAAGTTCCAGCAGTTAATTGTGTATTTGCTGCTAAAGGTGTTCCGCCCGTTGCAGAAGAATACCATACTACATTTGGTTCATTTACTAAAATATTAGCAAGTGTTGGTAATTTTGACAAACAGAATGTTTGTGTTGTTCTTGGTGTTGTAATCACTCCTGGAGTATTTACATTTACCACAACTGCCAAACGTACTGGATTCTCACAACCTATTGCACTTGAAACAGCTCCGTAATATGTTCCTGTAGTCAATGCTGTTGCTGCTGGAATTGCTGTTCCTCCTGTTGCTGTACTATACCAAACTACATTTGCTTCATTTACTTGAATATTTGCAACTGTTGGTGTATTTAGTGTACAGAAGTTCTGAACTGCATTCGTTGTTGTAGGCGTCGGACTTGGGTTTGTTACCGTAACCGTTACCTGTAAACGAGTTGAACTTTCACATCCTGTTGCTGGATCAACAATATTTCCGTAATAAACACCTGTTGTTAATGCAGTTGTCGCTGGAATTGCTGTTCCTCCTGTTGCAGAACTAAACCAAGTAACATTACTTTCGTTTACTTGAATATTTGCAATCGTAGGAACTGTTGTAGAACAGAAACTTTGCGATGCGTTAGTTGTAGTCGGATTTATTGTATTTCCAACAGTCACATTAACTGCCAATCTTACACTACTTTCACAACCTGTTACCGGATCTTTTATAGCTCCGTAATATGTTCCATTAGCTAAAGCTGTTGTTGCAGGAATTGCTGTTCCGCCTGTCGCGGCACTGTACCAAACTACATTTGCTTCATTCACTTGGATATTGGCAACTGTTGGTGCATTTCCAGAACAGAAAACTTGAGATGCATTTGTAGTTGTAGGAGTCAATGGATCTGTAACATTGATTGTAACGCTTAACCTTGTAGCGCTTTCACATCCTGTTGCTGGATCACTGATTGCTGCAAAATACGTTCCGTTAGTCAAGGCCTGAGTCGATGGAATCAAAGTTCCTCCTGTCAAGGCAGTGTACCAAACAATGTTTGTTTCATTGAATTGAACACTTGCAAAAGTCGGTGCGTTAACCAAACAGAAATTTTGTGTTCCTGCTGTTACCAATGTCGGTGTTCCTGGATCGTTTACATTAATTGTTACGCTCAATCTTGTTGCGCTTTCACATCCTGTAACTGGATCGCTGATTGAAGCGAAATAAGTTCCACTTGTCAATGCCTGAGTCGATGGAATCAAAGTTCCTCCTGTCAAAGCTGTGTACCAAACGATATTCGTTTCGTT
>NZ_JQJY01000002.1 GCF_000745775.1 Flavobacterium sp. ASV13
GTATACGTCTCTCCAGAACAGATGCCCACTGTAGTGACAACATCTGCAGGTTTTGGTGTTACGGTAACATTTACAGCTGTTCTAGTACTTTCACAACTATTTGTAGTTTGACTTACATAATAAGTTCCATCGGTCAGTGTTTCAGTTCCTGAATATAATGTTCCGCCAGAATTGGCATTATACCATTTTAAATTATTTCCTGTTGCTACTAAATCATTTACTGTTTTTCCGTCAACTACGCAAAATGTTTGAGATGAAGCTGAAGGTGCCGAAGGGATCACATTTACTGTTACTGTCACAAGAGTAGAAGAAGCGCTATAACATCCAGAAGCGTTTGTTACCTGAACACTATAATTCCCTGAATTTGATACTGTAATAGCCTGTGTTGTTGCTCCATTAGACCATAAATATCCTATTCCGCTAGTTGAAGTCAAAACTACACTTCCACCTGTACAGAACGTTGTTGAACTTCCTGCAGAAATACTTGGTGTTGCTGGTGTAGGGTTTACCGTAACTGCAACTAAAATTCTGCTACTTTCACAATTATTAAGTGTTTGGCTTACATAATAATTTCCTGATGTTAATGTTTCCGTTCCGTTATAAAGCGTTCCTCCTGAACTTGCATTGTACCACTTTAAATTTGTTCCTGAAGTAACAGTTAAATCACTAACTTTTTTAGTATCACCAGCGCAAAATGATTGAGAATTAGCTGTTGGAGCTGCTGTATTGTTTACCGTAACCGCTACTGCTGTTCTTGTACTTTCGCAACCATTTAAAATTTGGCTAACATAATAAGTTCCTGAAAATAATACCTCGTTTCCAACATATGCTGTTCCACCCACACTGGCATTATACCATTTTTTACTCGCACCTGAGGTTAAAGTAACCGCCAAATCATTAACTGTTTTATTATCAATAGCACAAAATGTCTGAGCTGAAGCAGTTGGTGCTGAAGTGGTGTTTACAGTTACTACTACTGCAGTTCTTGTACTCTCACCACAAGCATTTGACTGGCTTACATAATAAGTTCTTGTTGTCAATAATTCAGTTCCTGTATAGGCAGTTCCAGCTGTTGCAGCATCATACCATTTTTTTGTCGACCCTGTTGTTAATGTAACTGCTAAGTCATTAACAGTTTTGGCTTCATTTACACAAAAGGTCTGAGATGAAGCAGTTGGCGCTCCTGGCACATTATTAATTGTCACAGCTACTAAAGTTCTTGCACTTTCTGCACAACTACCTGCCGTTTGACTTACATAATAATTCCTTGTAACTAATGTTTCAGTTCCTAAATATTGTGTTCCTCCTGTGGATTGATTATACCATTTTAAGTTACTTCCTGAAACAATTAAATCGCTAATTTTTTTATTTTCAGCAGCACAAAATGTCTGAGCTGAAGCAACTGGTGCAGAAGAAGAACTTATTGTTACTTGCACAGAGCTTCTATCACTTTCACATCCATTTACACTAGTTTGACTCACATAATAGGTGCCTGCACTTAGAGTTGTATTTGCATTATATTGTGTTCCTCCTGTGGATTGATTATACCATTTTAAATTGCTTCCACTCGCTACCAAATCACTCACTTTTTTATTTTCAGAAGCACAAAACGATTGATTAGCGACCACAGTTGGAGATGCTGGCTTAACAGTCACTGCTATTGCATTAGAACTATCACTAATACATCCCGAACTATTAATTATTTTTAAAGAATAAGTTCCATCATTTGTAATTGTAATACTTCTTGTATTCTCTCCTGTTGACCATAAGTAAGTACTTCCAGTCCCTCCAAGTGTGTTTGCAGAACTAGTCGATCTCAAAACTATATTTCCTGAAGTCCCACAAGTCGCTTGGCCTGAATTTACATTAATTGTTGGAGTGGTTGGTTTAGGGTTTTGATTCACCACAACAGGTTTTACAAACACACATCCTTCAGACGAAACTGCCTTTATATAATAAGTTCCAGCACTTGCTGTAGTTGGTGTTGAATATGATGTTGTTGCCAATGAATCTGTCCAATACGAAAGAGTTAAATTCGTACTACTTCCAGCCGTAATAGCTGAAGCTGTCAAATCAACTGTAGACGGTGAACAAACTGCTGCAAGATTTGTGACAATAAGATTTGACACCTTTGGATTTACTGCAGCACTCGCCGAATTATTTGCCGAATTTATATCTATTGAAGCTGGCAATGATGCCGTATTTGTATAATTACCAGTTGCTTTTACAGTCGCCGTAATTTTTAATGTAACCGATGTCTGAGCATCAACATCACCAATACTCCAAGTACCCGTTGAAGAATCATAAATACCTACAGAAGGAGTTGAACTTACATAAGTATATCCTGAAGGAAGCAAATCGTTTACTGAAACTCCAGAAACATTATTCCCTCCTAAATTACTCACTTTGACAGTAAATTCTACATTGGTTCCTATACATGGCGTTGCATTATCAACTGTCTTTGTAATTCCTAAATCGGTACATAAAGTAACCGTAACTGGCTTTGATTGAGTTTGAGCACCACAAGCCAAAGTTGATGATACTGAATAATTACCCGTTTTAGTAGCTGTATAAGTTGATGAATTAGCACCACTGATAGCCGTTCCATTAAAATACCATTGGTACGGAGCAAAATTTGGTGGAGTTGTAAGTTCTGCTGTATTGTTAGTACATCCACCACCTGAAATATACGTTAAAGTTGGTTCATCAGGCTGAGCGGCAAAATTAGAGAAAAAACCTGCCATAGAAAATCCTCCTGCCTGCTGCACGATCGAAACAGTGAGTTTGGCGTCACTGGCAATAGAAAGAACATCTGGACTTCCTATTTGTACACTATTAAAATTAATCAAATACCATCCTGTTGTACCTATTTGGTAACGAGCACCAATACCAGATATATTTGCAATATTATTACCATTGACAGTTACAATTTCTGTAGCGCTTCTTAAAAGAATATACCCAAAGTAATCTAGTGTTCCCTCCTGGTAATTTTTAAATTTTGCAGTTTCTATAAAATTAGACCCCCCACATTCAGAGACTGGTGCAATTGTTGAAATATCAACCTCGCAAGATTGTGCTGTACCTGAATAAACTGCAACTCTCTTATCTGCAAACACACGTGATGATGTGAAACTTGTAACAGAATTACCATTATTAGGAACACCATTTTTAAAAGTATAAAACTTACCTGCTTGTGGTAAATTTACATTAATAGTAGATACTAATGCTCCTGTAGTTGAATATCCATTTATTGTTAAATTTGTATCATCTTTTGTAGCAACAACTGTAGTTTGTTCCGCTGTATCATTCCCCGTTCCTCTTACAAGAAAATATTCAGTTCCTAAAACTGCTTCGGGAGGTACTTGGTTGTATGCTCCATCTCCACATCCATCTGGCATATCTATTCCAGCAGCTGTGTTCATTACAGCAGGATTTGAAGTTTCTACGAGAGTTCCTATTGGCGCCTTAAACAAATAACTTTGTCCAGCATTTAACGTTGCTGTGATAGTATTATCTATTTTCACAGTCGTGTTGTCTACCGTAGCCATAACACTGTAAATAGGACGCTGATCTCCCAAACTTCCGAAATTCCCTAAAGAACCATCTCTATAATAACCTACTCTAAAACGAATACCTAAACCGGCATCACCAAAACTAGTTAATGCTGCATTTCCTTTAATATTAGCATCGGCATTTTCTCCTCTTATATAATCATCTGAGGCAACATTCCTTAAGTTCACAGCAGTAGGACCAGTACTTGTAATAATTAGACCTGCACCATTTAGAACGGTATTTAAAGCATTCATCGGAAGAGTAGATGCATTAAGTTTAAACCTATAAACAGCAGGAGCTCCTTTTGTTGCTTTCAAAGTAGCTTCAAAAGTACCGTCGCTTTTGGTTAAAGTTATAGTTACTTCGGTAAGCGAATTGGTAGAAATTACAATTTCGTTTGCCTTGCTAAAATACTGCCAAGGTGCTGGTGCTATATAATGTTTTGTATAGAACTGAGCCGAAGCACTGAAACTAATCAGGAATAAAAATGCAATAAAAAGGTTTAGTCTAGAAAATCTAGACTGATTAGAAGTAGAGTTACGCATACGCAAGTAAGATTTGAGAAGTGCAAATATTGCAAGCTGAAAAAACTACCACAGTTTTCAGCATATAGGACAAATACGAAAAAATATAGGGATTGGATTTTGAAAAGAAAATAAAATCTTCCTTAAGATTTTTATCAAAATCAAAATTCATTTGAACCTTTTTTAGTTCAAGACATAAAAATTGTGTCATAGGTTATTTGGGTAGTTTTGGTGTCGCGAAAATATATAAACACCTAGTAATTAGCTACATTAGTCGACAAACTACCTATAAAAACGTTGAATAACACCTTTTTTCGACAAAAATCAATTTCAAAAAATATCAAAACTGCTTATTTCGCAACAAAATAGAAGAATTTTCTTAAATTGTTGCAAATAAATCATTAATATCAATCATTTAAAAGAAAAACATTAAAAAATCTTACAAAACAAGCAACATTAGAATATCATATAAGTTCTTAACATTTGTTTGTTCTTTTTCGAAGGTCCAAATTGCAAAAATTTAATTTTTCTAAATCTATTTTCTCAATAGAACATTTTTCTTTAAAACTATTTTTATCTAACAAAGAAAGCAGTGTCAATTTTTAGATTTATTTTATTTTTAAATCTGTTTTTAAAATAAAATATTTGATTATCAGTATTTTAAAATAGTTAAACAAATAATATTATAAGTCAAAACATTTTCTACATAATTTTAAATTCCATTTTATCTGTAGAAAACTAATTCAATCTTAGATATATTAATACAAGACAAAGCTTACAATTATTCTAATGCTAATAATAACTGAAAAATTAGATTTAAAAATATACAATGAAACAAATCATGAACTAATGTGTCATTAGTCGATAATTATTATCGACAAACTACATTAAGCGTATTTTATTTCTTACAGCTACAAAAAGACACACGTATCAAACTAAAACATAGCGTCTTACAAAAAATGTGTCATCTACAGGTGGAAATTTATAAATGAAAAAGAAGTATAATTAGAGCAAATTTTAATCTTAATACAGATTTCATTTTATTCTAAAAAAGAGATATTTCTTTTTAACCCTTCAAACTTTGTTCTTTTAATGGGAGAATTTTTAAAAACGGCACGAAAAGTTTCTTCTGTAATTTCAGTCCAATCTTTTTTAGAGAAAGAAAGCAAATCAGGATTAGGGTTAAATAAAGGTTCTGAATGAGGTTTTGAAAAACGATTCCATGGACAAACATCTTGGCACGTATCACAACCAAACATCCATTCGTCGAATTTCCCCTTCATTTCATACGGAAGATTTTCTTTTAATTCAATTGTATAATAAGATATACATTTACTACCATCAACAATATATGGCGCTACAATTGCCTGAGTAGGACAGGCATCAATGCAAGCAGTACAAGAACCGCAATGATCTGTTGTTTTGTAGTCGTATTCTAAATCAAGATCTAAAATAAGTTCTGCAATAAAATAAAAAGAGCCTACTTTTTGAGTTATTAAATTGCTGTTTTTCCCAATCCAACCTAAACCACTTTTTGCAGCCCAAGCTTTGTCCAAAACCGGAGCCGAATCTACAAAAGCGCGACCTGAAACTTCTCCAATATTTTCTTCAATAGAATAAAGTAGTTCTTTTAATTTTTCTTTTATAACAAAATGATAGTCCTGTCCATATGCATATTTTGAGATTTTAAAACTATCTTCATTTTGAGATTCCGATGGAAAATAATTAAGAAGAAGAGAAACAACGCTTTTAGCATCATCAACCAGTAAAGTTGGATCTAAACGTTTATCAAAATGATTTTCCATATAGGCCATTTGGCCGTTATGATTGTTATTTAACCACTTTTCAAGTCGAGGAGCCTCTTCTTCCAGAAATCCAGCTTTAGAAATTCCACAAGAGAGAAAACCAAGCCTTTTAGCTTCGTCTTTTATGAATTTTGAATATGTTTCTTTCGAATTTATGCTCATCTTTTAGAAAATGAAACTTCAATATTAACAGGTTTTAAAGTCACTAATGGATTAAATTCAACTTTATCTGTATTTGATTTTACAACATAACGTTTTACAATTTGTGAAATTGCCAGGCACATTTCATAAATCGCAAAACCGGCTCCAATACACATTCGTGGTCCTGCTCCAAAAGGGTAAAAGTATTGCATCGACTGCTTCTTTTGTTCTCCAAGAAATCGTTCAGGAATAAACTCATCTGGATTTTGCCAATATTTGGGATTTCGATGGAGTTCATAGAACGAAACTCCTATCAAAGTTCCTTTTTTTATTTTATATGAACCTACAATATCATCTTCCACATTTTGTCTATCTGTTATCCAAGCCGGAGGATATAATCGCATCGATTCACTCAAAACAGCGTTTATATAGGTCATTTTTTGAAGTTGTTCAATAACATTATCCGTCTGCGATTCAATTTCTGTAATTTCATCAAAGACCTTTTGCTGCACTTCAGGATATTTTCCCAAAAAGTGAAGTGTAAAAGTCAAGGCATTTGCTGTTGTTTCGTGTCCAGCAATAAATAATACTTTTATTTCGTCTATTAATTGTTGCATAGACATGCTTTCTCCGGTATCTTCATAACGAGTTTCCATTAGCATGTTAAGCAAATCATTAAAATCTTCATTGGAAACATTTCGTTCTTCAATGATTTCCTGTATAATTTTATTATTTTCTTGTGCTAATTTTAAATGCGTTTTGACTTGACCACTTAATGAAAACCATAAAGCTTTGTGAGGAAGTCTAATTTCTTTAACCAGAAATTTTTGAACTTCTTCTATAATAAATTTAATACGATGTAGTTTTTCTTCTGAAATAGAAAACTCAAATAAAGATTTTGCAACAACATTAAACGCAAGCTGGCTCATTGCTGGAAAAGCATTAACAATCTCGTTCTCTGTTAAATTATCAATTTCAGAACTAATTGTATTATTCATATTCTCAACCAGCATATTCATTTTCTGTTTATGAAATGCAGGCTGAATAAGCCTTCTTTGCTTCAACCAAAATTCACCATCGCTAGTTAAAAGCCCTTTTCCTAAATACTTAGAAAGATAAACCGATTGGAATTTTGACTTGTGATAATTCTTCTGATTTTTAACTAAAATATACTGAACAATTTCATTATCCCGAGACAAGATCAAATGCTTAGAAAAACCGATCTTCAAAGAAAATGAATCACCTAACTTGTCAAAATATCTTTTATGAAACGGTATAGGATTTCTTCTGACTCCTTCTGCGTCTAAAAAGAATCTTGCAATTGAAAGCTTATTCGGGTAATTATATTTTTTGCTATCAGACATTTTGAATAAAAGTTAAACAAACCGCCTTAATTATGGTGCTCATTTTTCCTTGTTAATAAAGTTTACTTATTGTGTTGCAGAATCCAATCTGTAATATCTTTTATATTCTGAATTTCAGTTTCAGGTGTATTCATTCCAACATCATGTCCCTTACCTTCTCTAATAATCAATTTTGTTTCTATACCTTTTCTTTTTAATTCATTATAAAGATTTTGCGATTGACTGACATCAACTACATTATCAGCGTTACCATGAATTAACAATGTTGGTATATTTGAAATATTGCTAAACGGACTTATCTTAGTTACTGCAACATTATTCCCACTCGGATTAATTTTGGCACCAGCTAATTTTTCAATAATATCCAAATGTCCACTATTTTTTCTAAGTTCCAATACCTCAGGAGAATCCAACTTCGAAGGCGCACACAAAGCAGTAATAGACTTCATATTTCTCTTAGTGTAACCATATAATAATGCCAAATGAGCACCTGCACTAATTCCAACAATATGATATCCTTTTTTAGCATAACCATATTTACCAGAAGTTTTCGAAACATACTTAATAGCAGCATCGATATCAGTCAACAAATCTTTAGCCGAAATAGTATCATTAATATAACGGTAATCTACATTAGCAACTACAAAACCTTTATTAGCAATATCTAGAGCATGTTTGTTTGTGTATTCAAGTCCACCCATCGACCAAGATCCTCCATGTAGAAGAATAACAACTGGCACATCCTTTAAATTTCCATTCGGAACATAAAGATCCAAAATTTGTTGAGATGATTTTCCATAAGAAAGATGCGGAAAATAATTTGTCTGACCAAAAGAGCTACAAAAAGCAAATAGCAAAAATAAAAAGTAATGCTTCATAAAATATTTTTAAAATAATCCTCCTTGAATATTTGTATTAACCTTTCCTAAATGTTTATAAGCTTTCTCTGTAACTTCACGACCACGAGGAGTACGCATAATAAACCCTTCCTGAATTAAAAACGGCTCATAAACTTCCTCTATTGTTTCACTACTTTCAGATACAGCAGTTGCCAAAGTAGAAAGTCCAACAGGGCCTCCTTTGAATTTATTGATAATGGTCAATAGAATTTTATTATCCATTTCGTCAAGACCATGCGCATCAACATTTAATGCTTTTAAGGCATACTTCGAAATTTCTATATCAATTCTTCCATTACCTTTTATTTGAGCAAAATCACGTACTCTTCTCAACAATGCATTTGCAATACGAGGAGTTCCGCGACTACGTCCAGCAATTTCAATTGCCGCTTCAAGATCAATAGGCATTTTTAAAATAGAAGCACTTCTTTCAACAATTGTAGTTAAAAGTTCAGTAGTATAATATTGTAAACGAGATGAAATCCCAAAACGAGCTCTCATTGGAGCCGTCAATAATCCTGAGCGAGTAGTTGCTCCAATTAAAGTAAAAGGATTTAAATTGATCTGAACTGTTCGCGCATTTGGACCAGATTCAATCATAATATCAATTTTAAAGTCTTCCATTGCCGAATATAAATATTCTTCAACAACAGGACTTAATCGATGAATTTCATCGATGAATAGAACATCGCGTTCATCCAAATTAGTCAATAATCCAGCTAAATCGCCTGGCTTGTCTAATACCGGTCCAGAAGTTATTTTAATTCCCACTTGAAGTTCATTGGCAAGTATGTTAGCCAATGTCGTTTTACCAAGTCCCGGAGGCCCATGAAAAAGCGCATGATCAAGTGCTTCTCCACGTTGATTAGCAGCAGCAACAAAAACTTTTAAATTTTCTAGAACTTGATCTTGTCCGGCAAAATCATCAAATGACAGCGGACGCAATCTTTTTTCAAGATCTAATTCTTCTGGGTTATATCCTTTTGTAGTAGGATCAAGATTTTCATTCATCCTACAAAGATAGAGAAAGTAATTAGTTTGTAAAATAGTAAAACTGAACGTTTAAAATTTTAACTAAACAAAAAAAGACTATCATTTCTGATAGTCTTTTTTGAAATATTTTAGTGGTGTAAAACTTCTTCACCTTCTTTCATTGGTACATTTTGCGGTACAAAATCTACATCATGATTTGGGTTACTATAGTCATACGGCCAACGATATACATGAGGAATTTCACCTGGCCAGTTACCGTGAATATGTTCTACTGGTGTAGTCCACTCTAATGTTGTTGATCTCCATGGATTCTGAACTGCTTTCTTACCGTAGAAAATACTACTAAAGAAATTGTATAAGAATACTAATTGGAAAGCACCTCCTACAAGAGCAAATGTTGTAATTAAAACATTCACATTTTGTAAATCATCAAATAATGGGAAGTTTGTATTTGTATAATAACGTCTTGGTAAACCAGCTAATCCAATAAAGTGCATTGGGAAGAAAACTCCATAAGCACAAACTGCAGTTACCCAGAAGTGAATATAACCTAAGTTTTTATTTAACATTCTTCCGTACATTTTAGGGAACCAGTGGTAAATACCAGCAAACATTCCGTAAAGTGCAGAGATACCCATTACTAAGTGAAAGTGAGCAATAACGAAGTAAGTATCGTGAACGTTAATATCTAAAGTACTATCTCCTAAAATGATTCCAGTTAAACCTCCAGTGATGAAAGTAGAAACCATTCCAATAGAGAATAACATTGCAGGGTTGAATTGTAAGTTACCTTTCCATAAAGTTGTAATCCAGTTAAATGCTTTTACAGCAGATGGAATTGCAATCAATAAAGTTGTAAAAGTAAATACAGATCCTAAGAAAGGATTCATACCAGAGATAAACATGTGGTGACCCCAAACAATAGTTGATAAGAATGCAATTGCAAGAACTGACATAATCATCGCTCTATATCCGAAGATTGGTTTACGAGAGTTCGTAGCCATAATTTCAGATACAAGACCCATAGCAGGCAAGATTACGATGTAAACCTCAGGGTGACCCAAGAACCAGAATAAGTGTTCGAACAATACTGGAGAACCACCTTGGTAATGTAAAACTTCACCAGCAATATAAATATCAGATAAGAAGAATGAAGTACCAAAACTTCTATCGAAAATTAACAATAAAGCTGCAGACAATAACACTGGAAATGAAATAACACCAATAATAGCTGTTACAAAAAATGTCCAGATTGTAAGAGGAAGTCTAGTCATAGACATCCCTTTAGTTCTTAAATTAATAACAGTTACAATGTAGTTTAATGATCCCATTAAAGAAGATGCAATAAAGATAGCCATTGAAACTAACCATAAAGTCATACCTGTTCCAGATCCAGGGATCGCTTGTGGTAAAGCACTTAATGGAGGGTAAATTGTCCAACCTGCAGAAGCTGGTCCAGCTTCAACAAATAAAGAACATAACATTACTACAGCAGACAAGAAGAACAACCAATATGAAATCATGTTCATAAATCCAGAAGCCATATCTCGTGCTCCAATTTGAAGTGGAATAAGTAAGTTACTAAAAGTTCCACTCAAACCAGCTGTCAGTACAAAGAATACCATGATGGTACCATGAATTGTAACTAAAGCCAGATAAATATCATTAGCCATTACACCATCAGGTGCAAATTTATCTCCTAATAAAACATTGAATATTTTAAAAGACTCTTCTGGCCACGCCAATTGCATTCTGAAAAGCAAAGACATTACAATACCAATAATCCCCATAATAATACCTGTAATCAAGTATTGCTTAGCAATCATTTTGTGATCAATACTAAATATATATTTAGTAATGAATGTGTCTTTATGATGATGTTCGTGCTCGTGATCGTGTCCGTGATCGTGACCGTGCGCTTCTGCTGACATATATGTGTACTTTAAATTTTCTTAATAATATTATTTAACCGCAACTTTAGCTACAGCTGCTTTTACAGTATCAATAACTGCTTTAACAGTATCAATTACTTTTGAAGTTGAATCTGCCGTCGGTGCAGTTGCTTCAGCTGCTTTTTCTTTTTCAGCAGCTGCCGCTGCTTTAATATCTTGAGCTAAAGTAGTTTTCTCACTTAACCATTTTTTATAATCTTCAGGAGTATCTACAACAACTTTCATTTGCATATTGTAATGAGAAGCTCCACAAATTTTATTACATAATAATAAATAATCAAATGTATAAGGATCTAAAGCTGTACCACCTTTAGCAACTAATTCAACACTTTTTTCTGCTCTAAGTTTATTGATGTTAGCCACTTTTTCTTTCATAAAGTCTAACTCTCTATATTCAGCAGTTGTGTAAGTAGGAACAAAAGCAAATTCAGTAACCATTCCAGGAACACAGTTCATTTGTGCTCTAAAATGAGGCATGTAAGCTGAGTGCAATACGTCTTGAGAACGCATTTTAAAATGCACTTTTTTCCCTTTTGGAATATGCAATTCAGTAACTACGATATCATCTTGAGCATTAGGATCAGACATATCAACACCTAATGTATTAATACCTTCAATTAAACGTACGTTAGCTTTTCCTAAAACATTATCATTACCAGCATACCTAGCTGTCCATTTAAACTGCTGAGCATATAATTCAATTTCAACTACATCTTCATCTTTATCAACAAACATAATATTGTTCCAAGCATACAATCCGTAAAGAATTAAACAAGCTAAAACTACAGATGGAATAATACTCCAGATCGCTTCAAGTTTATTGCTATCAGCAAAAAACAAAGCTTTTCTATCTTTATGTCCTCTATTTTTAAAAGAAAACCAATATAATAAACCTTGAGTAATAACTTGAACTGTGAAAATCAAAACCCAAGTAATATTCATTAAGTTATCTACTAAAAGTCCATGCTCAGAAGCAGGAGTATGAAGTGCTAAATTACCCCATTTCAGTAAACCGTAAATCGTAAATATATAAATGAAAGCTAAAAAGCCAAACATTATATATCCTTGAACATTATTATCATTATCTGATGCAACTTGCGAATCGTCCGAAGATGAACCTACCTGAGTAAGGTCAAATATCTTCGTCAATTGCCATAATGCAACTGCTAATAAAACTACAACTATAATTACCAACAAACTTGTCATCTGTTTACTTCTTTAAATATTAATAATGAAAATGTTTACTTTCTTCAATGAAAGGATTTCTTTTTGCTAACAAAGGAGCTTTAGTTAATGCAGTAAATACAACAAAAATAAATAAACCTAAGAAGAAAAGAATAGATGCAATTTCAGGAATACCAATAAACCATTTATCTCCAACTGTACCAGGCATAATCATATTAAAGAAATCAACATAGTGACCTAATAAAATAACAGTACCAGCCATTACAATTACCCAATTTAGACGTTTGAAATCTGTATTG
Organism: Flavobacterium sp. ASV13; assembly: GCF_000745775.1. Taxonomy (GTDB): domain Bacteria; phylum Bacteroidota; class Bacteroidia; order Flavobacteriales; family Flavobacteriaceae; genus Flavobacterium. The sequence goes on from NZ_JQJY01000002.1 coordinate 12,715, forward strand.
ATTAATATCAACAATGGAAAAACAAAGTTCATAACTACAGCACCAAAGAATGGCAAGTTATATAATTGGATTCTTGTTACAAAGTAAGTTACCTCTTCTGGAATGTTAGCATACCAGATTAACATGAATTGAGAAAACCATAAATAAGTCCAGAAAACACTGATACCAAACATAAATTTAGCTAAATCGTGAATATGGCTTGTATTTACATACTCTAAATATCCTTTAGATTTCAAATAAATTGTTACCAATGCAATACTTGTAATACCACTTACAAAGAAAGAAGCAAATACATACCATCCGAACAATGTACTGAACCAGTGTGGATCAAATGACATAATCCAATCCCAAGACATAATTGATTCTGACACGATAAAGAATACTAGAAATCCAGCAGAGATTTTGAAATTCTTTTTGTAGTAAAGATCATCATTAGCCTCATCTTGAGCTAAACAATTTTTTCTAGAATAAATTCTGTAAAGATTCCATCCTAATAAGAATACAAATGCTCTAGCTATCCAAAAAGGAAAATTCAAATAACCAGATTTTCCAGCAATAATTGCATCATAATTTGCACTACCTTTTTCTGTAACTCCTTCTCCAAGCCAAACAAAAATGTGGTTAAAATGCAATCCGCATAAAACTAAAATTATAAAGAAAATTATTGAACCAGCTGGTAAATAAGCTGTAATACCTTGCATTACTCTAAATAATACTGGAGACCAGCCTGCCTGAGCAACTTGTTGGATAGCATAAAATGCTAAAACCCCCATTGAAAGCAGTAAAAAGAAAATACAAGCTACATATAATGCAGACCAAGGCTTGTTTTGCAATTGGTGTAAAACATGCTCTAAATGTTTTTCGTGTTCATCAGCACCAGAAACTTCTGCATGCTTTGCACTTTTATGTTCTTCATGTGAAGCTTCAGCAGCTTCATGATGACCTGCCTCTTTATGTGAAGCCTCTGCAGACTCCTCATGTGCAGCTCCATGAGAACCATGAGCATCTGCTGCTAGTATTTTTTCAACTTCTTGAATATCTTTAGGTGCACTTAAAAAACCATACCCAATTCCTAATAGCCCTAGAACCATTAAGATGATAGAAAAAGTTTTTAATTTACTTGAAAATGTATACATATCTATTACGATCAGTTTGTTCAACAATTATAATTGGCTTTTTAGTTTTAGAACATAGTCAGCAACTAACCAACGTTCGTGGGCACTTAATTGATTTGCGTGTGAACCCATTGCATTTAAACCATAAGTTTCAACATGGAATACACTTCCTTCAGTGATAACCCTGTCTTTATAACTAGGTACCCCAAGAAATTTTTCTCTTTCAACCAATTTACCTTTACCGTTACCAGCCGCACCATGACAACTGATACAATAAATTTCGAAAAGCTCTTTTCCTTTTCCAGAATTTCTTTCTGCTTCAGTCAAAGGTGATTTTAAATTAGCTTTTGCTAATTCATAACCTGCAGTCGAATTTTCATACTCATAAGGCTCAAAACCTCTATTAATAGTTCCTTCAACAGGAAGCTGACCTTCTTTTCCTCCTTTAAATACTTTTGCTTCTGCGTAAGGCTCATAACCTACAGATTCATACATATTTGGGAAATACTGATAGTTTGGTGCCGAATTATTGTGGCAAGATGAAACTAAAATAGTTATACCAACTAAAAGTGTTATTTTATATATCCTTTTCATAGCTACAATTAATTCTTTTCAATTACTTTAACTTCAACAGCTCCTGTACCTTCGAAAAAAGAAACTAATTCAGCTTCATTATCGTTTACAGCAACTTCCATTAAAAAATGGTCATCTGTTGTTCTTACATCAGGATTTTCAGCTTGCTTAAATGGCCACAATCTACTTCTCATATAAAAAGTAATAACCATTAAGTGAGCAGCAAAAAATACAGTCATCTCAAACATAATTGGCACAAAAGATGGCATATTTTGAATGAAACTGAAACTTGGCTTACCACCAATATCTTGTGGCCAGTCATGAATCATAATATAACTCATCATTGTAGTGGCAACAGAAATACCAACACATCCATATAAGAAAGCACAAATTGCTAATCTTGTTGGCGCTAAGCCCATTGCTTTATCCAATCCGTGAACAGGAAATGGAGTAAAAACCTCTTCAATATGATGGTGAGCAGCTCTGGTTTTCTTTACTGCATCCATCAAAATATCATCGTCATTATAAATGGCGTATATTACTTTATTACTCATGATGTGAATCTTTACTATTTGCTCTTTCTCTAATGTAATTATCTCCTGTTCCTTTCAAAATTGTTTTTACCTCTGCCTGAGCAATTACAGGGAATGTTCTAGAGTATAATAAAAACAATACAAAGAAGAAACCAATTGTTCCAATGAAGATTCCAATATCAACAAATGTTGGTGAGAACATTGTCCAAGAAGATGGAAGGTAATCTCTATGTAAAGAAGTAACAATAATTACGAATCTTTCAAACCACATTCCGATGTTTACAACAATCGAAATAATAAATGAAAACATGATACTTGTTCTTAATTTTTTGAACCACATAAATTGTGGAGAGAAAACGTTACAAGTCATCATTGACCAATATGCCCACCAGTAAGGTCCAGTAGCTCTGTTTAAGAATGCATATTGCTCATACTCTACACCTGAATACCAAGCTACAAATAACTCAGTGATGTAAGCCACACCTACGATCGAACCAGTAATCATAATAATGATGTTCATTAATTCGATATGTTGTAATGTAATGTACGCTTCAAGGTTAGAAACTTTTCTCATAACGATCAACAATGTGTTTACCATCGCAAATCCTGAGAATACAGCTCCAGCAACGAAGTATGGAGGGAAGATAGTTGTATGCCATCCTGGAATTACAGAAGTAGCAAAGTCCATAGATACAATCGTGTGTACAGAAAGTACAAGAGGAGTAGCTAAACCAGCTAATACTAAAGATACTTCTTCAAAACGTTGCCAATCTTTAGCTCTACCGCTCCATCCGAAACTTAGGATAGAATAAACTCTTTTGTTAAAAGGAGTTATTGCTCTATCACGAAGCATTGCAAAGTCAGGCAATAAACCAGTCCACCAGAAAACTAATGAAACTGAAAGATAAGTTGAAATCGCAAATACGTCCCAAAGTAATGGTGAGTTAAAGTTTACCCATAAAGATCCAAATTGGTTTGGAATTGGTAATACCCAGTATGCTAACCATGGACGACCCATGTGAATAATTGGGAATAAACCTGCTTGAACTACCGAGAAAATAGTCATTGCTTCCGCAGAACGGTTAATAGCCATTCTCCAACGCTGACGGAAAAGTAATAGTACTGCAGAAATTAATGTTCCGGCGTGACCAATACCAACCCACCAAACGAAGTTCGTGATATCCCAAGCCCAACCAACTGTTTTATTTAATCCCCATGTTCCAATACCGGTAGATACGGTGTAAATGATACAACCTAACCCCCAAAGGAAGGCTGTTAATGCGATTGAAAATACAATCCACCATTGTTTATTTGCAGGCCCTTCAACAGGTGCTGCCACATCTACAGTTACATCGTGATAAGATTTATCACCAATAACTAAAGGTTTTCTAATGGGTGCTTCGTAGTGAGACGACATAATCCTTTATATTGTTTCTTAATTAATAATTTACTAAGTATTTCTAACTTTAACGTGGTAAACCACATTAGGTTTTGTTCCTACATGCTCTAATAAATGGTAAGATCTTTCGTCAGCAGCTAATTTAGCAACTTTACTTTCTTTATCATTTACATCACCAAATATCATCGCTCCAGAAGAACAAGCACTAGAACAAGCAGTTTGGAATTCACCATCTCTAACTGGGCGACCTTCGTTTTTAGCTTTCAATTTAGTAGCTTGTGTCATTTGAATACACATAGAACATTTTTCCATTACTCCACGAGAACGAACATTTACGTCTGGATTTAATACCATACGACCTAAATCATCATTCATGTGATAATCGAATTCACTATTTTTGTTATACAAGAACCAGTTAAAACGACGAACTTTATATGGACAGTTGTTTGCACAATAACGAGTACCAACACATCTGTTATATGCCATGTGGTTTTGACCTTCACGCCCGTGAGAAGTCGCAGCAACTGGACAAACTGTTTCACAAGGTGCGTGATTACAGTGCTGACACATTACTGGTTGGAATGCTACTTGTGGATTCTCTCCAGCTTTTTCCATTTCATTGAATGTAGACAATGAACTAGATAAACCAGCAATTCCTTCTTTTCTTTTGTTATCACCTTCAAAAGTGCTTTCAGAAGAATAATATCTGTCAATACGCAACCAGTGCATATCACGGCTTCTTCTAACTTCAGCTTTTCCAACTACAGGTACGTTGTTCTCTGCATGACATGCAATAACACACGCTCCACATCCAGTACAAGCATTTAAATCAATAGAAAGATTAAAATGATGACCAGTTGTACGATCAAATGATTCCCATAAGTCAACAGTTGTAGCTTCAACTTCCTGGTGATCTAAAGATACCATTGGTTTTTCATTCCAATGTTCAGCATCCTTAGAATTAAATATTTCTAGAGTAGTTTCCTTAATGATATCTCCTCTACCCATTAATGTTTTTTGTCCTTGAACACAAGCAAACTCATGAACACCATTAGCTTTAGCTAAAGTTATAGACTGAACATTATTAAAGTTTTTATATAAAGAGTATGCATTTAAACCTACTTGCATTTCTTCTTTTAAAGCCGCTTTACGACCATATCCAACTGCAAATCCAATTGTTCCAACAGCTTGTCCAGGCTGAACAATAACCGGAACATTTTCAATTTTCACACCATCAGCAGTTGTGATTGTAGCATAACTACCATTCAAACCTCCATTAGCAACAATCTCATTTGATAAATCGTACTTTTTAGCATCTGCGTTTGAGACAGTAATATAGTTATCCCAAGAAACTCTTGTGATTGGATCTGGAAACTCTTGCAACCAAGGATTGTTTGCATGTTGACCATCACCCATACCTGTTTTAGTATATAATACTAATTCAAGACCTCCTGCAGATTTTGATTTAGAAAGCGCACTTGCAGCACCAGCCGAATCAAAAGCTCCACCAGATAAAGCAGCTGAACCAGTTACTAAAACACCATCATGTAATACTTTATTCCAAGAAGAACCAGCAATTAAACTAGAAGAATTAGCTTTTAGATAATCGTAGAAAGTTCCACCAACACCATTTAAAGACAATAAAACGTCTTGAAATTGTTTTGTATTAAAGATTGGACGGATAGTTGGCTGAGTTAAGCTATAAGTTCCGCTTGTGATTTCAACATCTCCCCAAGACTCTAAATAGTGAGGAGCTGGAGCAGCAATTTTAACTATTGATGCAGTTTCATCTTCTTTCAATGAAAAAGCAACAGATTCTTTTACTTTTTTCAATCCAGATACAAAAGAAGCTGATTCAGCTAAAGTGTAAGCAGGATTAACACCACTCATAATTAAAGTATGAACACTTCCAGCATTCATATCTTTTAACAATTGAGCAACAACCGCATTAGAACCTTTTCTAATTTGTCTAGTACCAACAGTACTAAAAGCCTCACTTGCTAATTTTTGATTAATAGCCAAAACTAACAACTGAGCATTTTTATCTTCGATTCCAGATACTAAAACTCCTTTTGAACCAGCAGCGTTTAATTGCTGAGCCGCTTTTACAACTTCAGCTTTAAAAGCGCCATCCAAAGAAACAGGAATAGAAGCACCTACAATTATATTGTAAATTTGAACTAATGCTTGTTTTTGATCAGCAATAGTCATTGGAACACGCTTATCAGCAGCAGCTCCAGATAATGTCATATTTGATTCAAACTGAAAATGGCGAGACATTTTTCCGTTTTGTGGAATACGTCCTTTTGCATATCCAGAATCATATCCTCCACCTTGCCAGTCTCCCAAGAAATCAGCACCCACAGATACAATTAAAGAAGCTTTTGAAAAATCATAATCAACTAAAGCTCTTTGACCATAAACAGATTCAAATGCATCTAAAGCCTCAGATGAAGAAACTGCATCATAAACAACGTGTTTAGCGTTTGGATTTTTTGCAATAAATTCAGCAATTAATTTTTCTGAAGATGGACTTGCTAAAGTATTTGTTAACAATACTACTTGTCCACCTTTAGCTTTTGCTTCAGCTAAACTTGATTTGATTCTCAAATCAACAGCTGACCAAGTAGAATTTTTACCCTCTACTTTTGGCTCTTTTAAACGAGCACTATCATACAATCCTAAAATAGAAGCGTGAATTCTTGCGTTTGCTGCAAATTTTGCTCCTTCAATAGTATTGTTTTCAACTTTAATTGGACGACCCTCACGAGTTTTTACCAAAAGATTCGCAAAATCAAAACCATCAAAAACAGTAGTTGCATAATAATCTGCAACACCAGGAATGATTTGCTCTGGTTGTAAAACATAAGGGATAGACTTGTGCACAGGACCCTCACAAGCAGCAAGTGTAACAGCAGCTGTACTAAATCCTACGTACTTTAAAAAGTCACGACGTGAAGTTCCAGATGAAGCTAAAGCTTCAGCATTTCCTAAGAATTCATCAGTAGGAATTTCTTCAACAAATTCGTTATTTCTAAGCGCCTCAACAATAGAACCATTCTCTAGTTCTTCAACACTTTTCCAGTATTTTTTGTTTGATGACATTGTATATAAATATTAAAATCTTAATAATTCGATTAATAGTGGCATTTACCGCATTCTAAACCTCCCATTTGCGCTGCAGTTAATTTCTCTACACCGTATTTTTTAGAAAGTTCAGCATGAATTTTATCATAGTAAGCGTTTCCTTCCATCTTAACATCAGTTTTTCTATGGCAATCAATACACCATCCCATTGTTAATTTAGAATATTGCTTCATGATTTCAAATTCTTGTACCGGACCATGACAAGTCTGACACTCAATTCCTGCAACAGAAACGTGTTGTGAGTGATTGAAATATACAAAATCAGGAAGATTATGAATACGAACCCATTTTACAGGTTGTGTTTTTCCAGTATATGCTTGTTTAGTTTTATCCCAACCAACAGCATCGTATAATTTTTGAATTTGAGCATCATAAAACGCTTTGCTGTACTCAGGAGTAGCAGTAGTTTCAGCAACTTCAGAAATATTTTTATGACAGTTCATACAAACATTCAAAGAAGGAATACCTGCAGTTTTACTAACACGTGCAGCAGAGTGACAATATTTACAATTGATCTCGTTATCTCCAGCGTGAATTTTATGAGAATAATGGATTGGCTGAATTGGCTCATAGTTTTGATCTACACCAACTTGCATTAAATATCCATAAACAAAATAACCACTTGCCAACAATAAGAAAATTGAAGTAACTAGTACCAAAAATTGATTTCTAGCGAATGCTTTCCAAATTGGCAATCTGCCTTCTTTCGGAGCAACTTCAATACCATTATTACTCGCTACTTTAGTCAACACTTTGTTCACCATGAACAACATCACAACCAAAATAGCCATTACAAGAGCAAGAGCTCCTAAAATAACATTATTAGAAATAGCACCGCTTTCAACAGCTGTACCTGGAGGCGTAGCAGCTCCACCAGCCGGAGCAGCAGCTTCAACTTTTTTCTCAGAAGTATAAGCTATAATATTATCGATATCACCCTCAGACAATTGAGGAAAAGCAGTCATTACTGCCTTGTTGTTTTCTTCAAAAAGCTTAACAGCAGCAGCATCTCCTGATTTAATCATATCAGAACTGTTGTGCACCCACTTGTAAATCCAAGCCATTTCATGCCTGTCAGCAACCCCTCTTAATGCAGGACCTGTTGATTTAGCATCTAATTTGTGACATGCAGCGCAATTTGCATTAAATAGTTCTTTCCCTTTTGCTGGATCACCACCTGCAGTTGCAGCTGGAGCAGCAGCAGCTTCAGGCGCCGCAGGAGCAGCAGCATCTTGAGCAAATGAAGTTAGGGAGAAAATCAGCGTTAGCGATAAGCTAAGGAGCAATTTTCTTGAGATCGAATTATGGTTACCCACCTTTTTCATATAGTATAATAATTATCTACTAATTTTTGGTATGATTTTTACTGTATTAAAGCTGTAAAAATAAATACCCTCTTTTAAAACTTGCACAAAAATACGACTTATGAACTATTCTCAAAACCTTAAAATAGTCTTAAATATCAATTTATATCAATTCTAAATAATATTAAAATTTTCCATACAAACTTTAAATACTATTTTTGCATAAAAACCATCACATTATGAGAATTTTAACCCCTTCAAAAAGAGTTTTCTTAACACTGACAGTATTCATGTTAGCATATAACATTCACGCTCAGGATCAAAATTTAACAGTAAATCAGGACCCGAAATTTGAACAGTTACTGAGTGAAAAACGAAAAATTAACACATCAATAAGTACAAACGACACATACCGAATTCAAATTTTTAGCGGAAAAAGCGAAGAGGCAAAAAAAACGTTATCGGATTTTAAAAGAGAATACAGCAACATTGATGGAACAATCATTTTCAACACTCCAAACTACAAAGTGATAGTGGGAAATTTTAAAACCAGAATTGAAGCAGAGCGAAATTTAGCCGACATAAAAAATAGATACAAAAGTGTCTTTTTACTTAAACCAGGCAAATAAAAAACACTGCATTGCACATAAAAAAAGCGAGATTAAATCTCGCTTTTTTTTACATCTAAACTTTGCTGCAACATCAATTTAAGCCTAATTCACCACCTTAATTCCACTTGCAACAAATCGAATTTCTTCTTTTGGTAAAGTTATCGCATTTATTTCTGTTTGGGATTTTCTAGCATCTTTAGCATAATGCTTCAACTCATCAACAGAAGTGATTTTTTTCTCAGCAACACCTTCCAAAACAACATTTTTTCCTTTCAGCGCTGTTGGCACAAAAAAAGCATAATCTTTCATCTTTACAAAAAAAGAAGAACCATTTTCCGTTTTAATAGTCACCCAGCATCCTCTCTTTTCGCAAACATCTGTCACTTCTCCTTTGACCGCAATATTCTCAACTTTCTTCCGATCTTTAAATTTATTCTCTAAATTTTTAACCGAGACAGCTTTTTCAACTGCAACGCTAGAAACGTCTGCCCCATAACAATCTCCCACCACGGCGTTACCCGCTGGCGGAGCACTTTTTTCTACAGCTTCCTGAGCAAAAGAGAAAGCAGAAATACAAATCGAAAGAACAGCCGTGTATAGTAATTGTTTCATAATTAAAATAATTTTACTCAAAAATAATAAATTTTCAACAAATAAGACACAGCCAAAAACCACACTTCTCTTACTATAATTACAAAAAAAAGCCTCAATTTTCATTGAGGCTTTTTATATATTTATTGAAAATTATTTCAATTTCTTTTTGATTGCAACTTCATGGTATGCTTCAATAACATCTCTTTCTTCAATATCATTAAATCCTTTAATCTGAATACCACAATCATATCCTTTCGTTACTTCTTTAACATCATCTTTGAATCGTTTTAAAGCAACAAGTTCACCTGTATGAACAACAACTCCTTCTCTGATAACTCTAATTTTAGAAGTTCTCAAAATCTTACCATCTGTTACCATACAACCAGCGATTGAACCCACTTTAGAAATTTTGAAAATCTCACGAATTTCAGCAGTTCCTAAAACTTCTTCTTTCATTTCAGGAGCTAACATTCCTTCCATTGCATCTTTCAAGTCATCAATTGCCGCATAAATAATAGAATAGTAACGGATATCGATTTCTTCTTTATCTGCAAGCTGTCTTGCATTTCCAGCAGGACGAACATTAAATCCAATAATAATCGCATCTGATGCAGAAGCCAAGTTAACGTCGGTTTCAGTAATCGCACCAACTCCTTTATGGATAATATTAATTTGAACTTCTTCAGTAGAAAGTTTAGAGAACGAATCTGATAATGCTTCAACAGATCCATCAACGTCTCCTTTAAGGATTACATTTAATTCTTTAAACTGACCAAGAGCGATACGACGTCCAATTTCATCAAGCGTAATATGTCTTTGAGTACGTACAGACTGCTCACGCATTAATTGAGAACGTTTAGATGCAATTTGTTTTGCTTCTTTTTCATCTTCAAAAACATTGAACTTATCCCCCGCTGTAGCAGCTCCATCTAAACCTAAAACAGATACTGGAGTTGAAGGTCCTGCCTCTAATACAGTATGCCCACGCTCATCATGCATTGCTTTAACTTTTCCATGGTGTTTTCCAGCCAACATATAATCTCCAATTTTCAAAGTACCTTGTTGTACTAAAATTGTAGAAACATATCCTTTTCCTTTATCTAAGAACGCCTCAACTACAGTTCCCTGAGCAGCTTTATTTGGATTTGCTTTTAGGTCTAAAATTTCAGCTTCTAATAAAACTTTCTCTAATAATTCTTTTACTCCTGTTCCAACTTTTGCAGAAATATCATGTGATTGAATTTTTCCACCCCAGTCTTCAACAAGTAAATTCATACCAGCCAAACGCTCTTTGATTTTATCAACGTTCGCATTTGGTTTATCAATTTTATTGATTGCAAATATAATAGGCACTCCTGCAGCTTGTGCGTGAGAAATCGCTTCTTTTGTTTGTGGCATGATATCATCATCTGCCGCAACAACGATAATAGCAATGTCTGTAACCTGAGCTCCACGTGCACGCATTGCGGTAAACGCCTCGTGACCCGGAGTATCTAAAAACGCAATTTTTTGTCCATTATCAAGAGTCACTCCGTAAGCTCCAATGTGCTGTGTAATACCTCCAGATTCACCAGCGATAACGTTTTCTTTACGAATATAATCCAGTAAAGATGTTTTACCGTGGTCAACGTGTCCCATTACCGTAACAATTGGCGCTCTAACTACTAAGTCCTCTTCTCTATCTTCAACTACCGCAATAGCTTCTTCGATATCAACAGTAATAAATTCAACTTCGTAACCGAATTCATCTGCAACGATTGTTAATGTTTCAGCATCTAAACGCTGATTCATCGTTACCATGATTCCAAGGGACATACAAGTTCCAATTACTTTTGTAATAGGCACATCCATCATGATAGCAATTTCACCTACAGTAACAAATTCAGTAACTTTAATTGTTTTACTTCCTTCATCAAGTGCTCTTTGCTCGTCATCAGATTTCTGACGGTGCGTCTCTCTTTTATCTCTTCTATATTTAGCCGCTTTAGATTTACCTCCTTTACCTTGAAGTTTTTCAAGAGTTTCTCTAATTTGGTTTTTTACTTCTTCTTCTGTTGGCTCAACTTTAGCTACAATTGCAGGACGGTTTCCTTTTACGAAACCAGGTCTTTGACTTCTGTTAGCATTAAAACCTCCACCACCAGTATTTGGAGTAATTTTATTAGGATTTGGTGTTCCCGGTGCATTTCCTGTAGCAGGTTTTGGCGCGCCTGGCGCACCTGGTTTAGGAGCAATTCTTTTACGCTTATTTTTATTAGCGTTATTATTATTGTTTCCTGCTCCTGGAACTCCTGGTTTATTTGGAGTAATTTTAGGATCTTCTTTTTTCTTCTTAGGTTTATTAAATTGAGATAAATCAATTGTTTGCCCAGTAAGAGTCGTTCCGGATAATTTTTGATATTGAGTAGTGATTGTTTCCTCTGCAGTTGCAGGATCAGTCGAAACGATTGGTTCCTGTGCCGTTTTAGAATTTTCAGCTTTTACTTCTTTTTTCTCAGTAATAATAGGCGTTTCAACCTTTTTTTCTTCCGAAACTACAGGAGCAACAACTGGCTCAGGCTGTACAATTTCTTTTTCAACAGGTTTTTCTGGCTGAGCAGGAGTAACAACTGCTTTTGGTTCACTGGCTTTAACCGGCTCCTCAACAGGGGCAGCAACTGCAGGTTTCTTTGGATTCAAATCAATTTTTCCGACTTGAACTGGTCCGCTTACAACAGCTCTAGCTTTTATAATCTCTTGCTGTTTCTGACGTTCTTCGTCTTGTCTGCGTTTGTCTTCAATTTCTTTCTCACGTTCAACACGCAATGCTTCTTTTTCTTTTCTTTTCTCTTCCCCTACCTCTTTAGAAGCTTCCTTATTCCCCTTATCGCCCGCAAATTGGCTTTGCAGAATATTAAATTCGCTGTCAGAAATTTTAGCGTTTGGATTTGCATCAATAGCAATTCCCTTATCTTTTAGATAATCAACAGCTCTTTCTAACGAGATATTTAATTCCCTTAAAACCTTGTTTATTCTTATTACTCTCTCTTCAGACATATAACCTTTTTATTATTACCTTTTTCGTTGTGTTGTTAGAGCAGATATTCAGCTATTTTCTAGCTATCAAACTCTTCTTTTAGTATTTTCATAACGTCTAGAATTGTTTCCTCTTCCAAATCTGTTCTTCTTACTAAATCTTCTACTTCTTGTTTCAAGATACTTTTTGCAGTATCTAAACCTATTTTAGCAAATTCTTCTATTACCCATTCTTCGATTTCATCTGAAAATTCTGTTAATTCAACATCGTCTTCATCTGCAACTGTACCAGCAACATCACCTTCACGAATAACATCTAATTCATAACCTGTCAATTGACCCGCTAATTTGATATTGTGACCTCCTCTACCGATTGCTTTAGAAACCTCTTCTAATTTTAAGAAAACTTCAGCTCTTTTACTTTCTTCGTCAATTTTAATTGAAGAAACTTTTGCTGGGCTTAAAGCTCTTGTAATAAACAATTGAATATTATTTGTGTAGTTGATTACGTCAATATTTTCGTTTCCTAATTCACGAACGATTCCATGAATACGAGAACCTTTCATACCAACACAAGCTCCAACAGGATCAATTCTGTCATCGTAAGAATCAACAGCTACTTTCGCTTTTTCACCTGGAATACGCACTACATTTTTAACTGTAATTAATCCGTCGAAAACTTCAGGAATTTCTTGTTCAAATAATTTCTCCAAGAACTTCTCAGAAGTTCTAGACATAATAATTTGAGGTTTATTTCCTTTTAATTCAACACTTTCAATAATTCCACGAACGTTATCTCCTTTACGAAAAAAGTCAGATGGAATTTGTTTTTCCTTTGGAAGTACAATTTCATTTCCTTCATCATCAACTAAGATAACTACTCTAGGACGCACGTGATGTACTTCTGCAGTATAAATATCACCGATAATATCTTTAAATTGCTTATAAAGATTTGTATTATCGTGTTCGTGAATTTTAGATATTAAGTTTTGACGTAAAGCCAAAATAGCTCTTCTTCCTAAATCAATCAGTTTAACTTCTTCAGAAACTTCTTCACCAATTTCAAAATCCGCTTCGATCATTCTTGCTTCAGTCAAAGTAATTTCTTCATTTTCAAAATCAAGATCTTCGTCAGCAACGATAACTCTTCTTCTCCAAATCTCCATATCTCCTTTATCAGGATTTATAATGATATCGAAATTATCATCAGAACCGTATTTTTTCTTCAATGCATTTCTAAACACGTCCTCTAAAATTGCCATAAGCGTTACACGATCAATAAGTTTATTATCTTTAAACTCTGAGAATGAATCGATTAATGCTAAATTTTCCATGCGAATTCTTTAATTAAAATGTTACTGTAACAATTGCCTCTTTAATTTCTGTATAAGGTATTTGTTGCTCTTTTTGAACTGTTTCTTTTCCTTTTCCTACTTTTTTCGGTTCTCTTGCTTCCCAAGACAAAATTATAAAAACATCGTTAGCTTCTACCAACTCTGCTTCAATTTTTTCTGTATTTGTAGTAACAATCAACGTTCTACCAATATTTTTTTTGTATTGTCTTGTCATTTTCAAAGGAGATCCTACTCCAACAGATGCTACTTCAAGCGAAAAATCCTGTTCTTCACGATCCAGATTATTCTCTATTGCACGACTGATATCAATACAATCCTGTAGCGCCACTCCATTATCTCCGTCTAAACCAACACTAATTTTAAAAGAATCTGAGACAGCCAAATCAATCAAAAAGATAGATGGCTTTTCCAGAAGAGCTTCTTCAATTAATCCGTTTACTTTTTCTTTAAATGTCATAATTTTATAAAAAGAGGGGACAATTAGTCCCCTCATTATTTAGATTTTAATAAATAACGATGCAAATATAGTGATTTTTTTATAAATCAAATAAAATTGATTGCTCTAAAAATATTTCTTATCTTTATAGTAGCATTCAAACAACAAAATATCTAAATAATTTAACCCAAAGAATTATGAAACGAATTTTAGTTCCTACTGACTTTTCAGAACATGCCGAAGATGCCCTAAAAGTTGCTGCGCAAATTGCTAAAAAAAATGATTCAGAAATTATCATTTTACACATGCTTGAGTTGCCGCACCAAATGAATGACGCTATACTTGGCGGCGCAAGTATTCCTGAAACTATGCTTTTTATGAAAAAAGCAAATGAAATGCTTGACGAAATATCATCAAAACCATATCTGGATGGGATTTCAATTACCGAAATTGTAAAAATGGATAAACCAATCCATGGAATTACACAAGTAAGCAAAGACTACGAGGTAGACTTAATCATAATGGGATCGCATGGCTCTTCTGGCGTTGAGGAACTTTTAATTGGTTCAAATACTGAAAAAGTAGTCCGAAATTCTGAAATTCCTGTTTTAGTTATCAAAAAAGACATCACTAATTTCAAGGTTGAAGATATTGTCTTTGCTTCTGATTTCTCAGACGAAACTAAAGCACCTTTTGACAGACTCTTAAATTTTACCCAATTCTTTGATGCAAAAATTCATCTTGTAACAATTTGCACACCAAATAGCTTTAAACCAACACATGTCATACAAAAAGCGATGGATCATTTTGTAACTCATTTCAATATTAAAAATTATTCCACTCATATTTACAACGACACTAATATCGAGAAAGGAATTATCAATTTTGCAAACAGCATTAACGCTGACTTAATAGGAATGTGTACGCATGGAAGAACGGGTTTTGCTCACTTCTTCAACGGAAGCATAAGCGAAGGATTAGTCAATCACACCGTGAGACCTGTCATTACCTTAAAGATTTAAAAACACAAATAATTTATTTTACAAAATAACTTCTCATTCAGAAGCTATTTTTTTTTATCAAAAACTGAGCTTTTCAACAAAGTCTATTTGAGCTTTACAACAAAGTCCTATACCTCATTAATCCTGAAATTTGTCAAATAAAAATTCATTAAATCTTACAACATGAAAACAATAGACAAAATTTACATTAATGGGGAATTTGTTTCTCCAAAAGGAACTGAATATTTCAATCTAATCAGCCCAACAACAAATGAACAACTAGGAAAAGTTCGCTTAGGAAACACAGAGGACACGCAAAATGCAATAGAAGCCGCTAAAAATGCTTTTAAAACTTTCTCCAAAACCACAACTTCAGAAAGAATTCAATATTTAAAAAACATAAAAACCGCTGTTGAAAAAAGAAAAACAGACTTCATCAGTATAATGATTGAAGAATACGGAGGCACATTTCAATTTGCATCAGTAAGCTACGAGTACATGCTTAAAGGTTTTGACTCAGCAATCAATTTGTTAAACTCTTATGATTTTATTAAAACCATGGGCGAATCTGAAGTTCAAATGACCTCAATTGGCGTAGTTGGCATCATTATTCCATGGAATTCAAGCAATGGTTTTATCAGTAGTAAATTATCTACCGCCATAGTTGCCGGATGCACAACCGTTATAAAACCAAGCGAAATGAGCGCACAACAAACACAATTAATAATGGAATGCCTACATGACGCAAATCTTCCAAAAGGATTAGTCAACATTGTTAACGGGCTGGGAGAAGTTGTAGGTGCCGAAATAAGCCGCAATCCTGATATTGCAAAAATCTCTTTTACCGGTTCAACAACTGTTGGGAAAATTATAGCAAAAGAAGCTGTCGACACAATGAAACGCGTTACTTTGGAACTTGGAGGAAAATCGC
This sequence comes from Flavobacterium sp. ASV13, assembly GCF_000745775.1. GTDB lineage: Bacteria > Bacteroidota > Bacteroidia > Flavobacteriales > Flavobacteriaceae > Flavobacterium. The sequence goes on from NZ_JQJY01000002.1 coordinate 28,729, forward strand.
CAAATATTATTTTAGATGACGCCGATTTTTCAAAAGCAATTCCACTTGCCATAAGCGCCGCTTTTATGAACAACGGACAAGCTTGTATTGCCGGAACAAGATTATTAATCCCAGAAAACAGATTAGACGAAGCAAAATCAATCATTAAAGAAATTTTAGCAAACATCGAAGTTGGCGATCCAAAAAACAACACGACAGCCGTAGGGCCAATGGTCAGCACAAAACAATTTCAGCGCGTTCAGGATTATATTCAAATTGGAATCAATGAAGGTGCCGAAATTCTAGCTGGTGGATTAGGTAAACCAGAAGGTCTAGAAAATGGAAACTTTGTAAAACCAACTGTTTTCATCAATGCAAACAATCAAATGCGTATTGCCCGCGAAGAAATATTTGGTCCCGTTTTAACTGTCATCACTTATAAAACAGATGAAGAAGCTATTGAAATCGCAAATGACACCACTTATGGACTTCAAGCATATGTAAGCTCAGCCAATAATGAAAGAGCACATAAAATTGCTTCACAAATTAATGCCGGAAGAGTTCAAATAAATGGAATTGGCCACGACCCAATGGCTCCTTTTGGCGGATTCAAACAATCTGGCATAGGCAGAGAATTCGGAACAATTGGACTCGAAGCCTATTTAGAACCAAAAGCATTGATTCAACCAAAATAATCATTTGAGATCCGGACTCTTTTCATAAAAAGATTTTCCGGATCTTTTAGTATTTTTACATTATGACTACAAAAGCAAATCCAAAACCCAAAATACTCTACTCCTGCTATTACGCACGCAGCCGAGAAGGAGAACATTTTATTCCGGAACATGTTTTTAGCTATCAAATTTCAGGCGAAATGATCGCTTCAGACAGCAAAAACACTTATCATACAAAAGCTGGTGATTTTCGATTCAGCAAAAGAAATCATTTAGCAAAATTCACTAAGATTCCACCAGAAGAAGGAGAATTCAAAACAATATCACTTTTTTTAGATCAGGAAATACTTCGCGAAGTGAGTAAAGAATATGATTTTAAAGCAACAAAAAAAGCAGATACAGAAGCCATGATTACTCTTGCCCCAAATCCGCTTTATAAATCTTTTATGGAATCATTAATTTCCTATCTCGAAATTGAACAAGAAAATAACGAAGCTTTATTTAATTTAAAAATAAAAGAAGCCGTTCATCTTTTATTAAAAGTAAATCCCGAATTAAAAGATATTTTATTCGACTTTAACGAACCCGGAAAAATTGACATTGAAGCCTTTATGAACAAAAATTTTCATTTTAATGTTCACTTACATCGTTTCGCTTATCTAACAGGACGAAGTTTAGCAACATTTAAAAGAGATTTTCAAAAAACGTTTCAGCAAACGCCTGGAAAATGGCTCTTAAACAAGAGACTTCAGGAAGCTTATTACTTAATCAGCCAGGGAAATCCGCCATCAGAAGTCTATATTGGCGTTGGTTTTGAGGATTTATCCCATTTTTCATTTTCATTTAAAAAGAAATTCGGAATAGTACCTTCATCTTTAAAAGAAAAGTAAAAACCTTTATTTCAGTTTATTGCATAAAAAAGCCTCTCATTTCTGAGAGGCTTTATGTTGGTCTACTAGGACTCGAACCTAGAAAGACGGCACCAAAAACCGTAGTGTTACCATTACACCATAGACCAGCAGTGCTGTTAAGCGGGTGCAAAATTAAAACTTTATTTAATTTATGCAAATTTTTTAAGAAATCTTTTTTAAATAAAAAAAGCCTCTCATTTCTGAGAGGCTTTTCTGTTGGTCTACTAGGACTCGAACCTAGAAAGACGGCACCAAAAACCGTAGTGTTACCATTACACCATAGACCAGCAGTGCGGTTAAGCGAGTGCAAATTTAAGGCTTTATTTAGTTTCTGCAAACTTTTTGCTCAAAAAAAATCACTTTTTTGCTTTTTTTCCATTTAAAAAAACGCATCAACGCCAGAAGCGCCTCATAAACAATATATTACTTTTCAAACATAGATTTATAGAATTTTTTGTTAATGCTCGTTTCTTTACATAAAAAAACATTTTCTTTGTAGGATAGAAAACATACAAAATTTTAACACCTAAATATGGCACAATTCAATTTCAATAAATGGAATACAATTATTGGTTGGTTTGCATTTGCAATCGCTTTAATTACCTACACATTAACTGTCGAACCTACAATGAGCTTTTGGGATTGTGGCGAATATATTGCCACAGCAGCTAAACTTGAAGTTGGCCACCCGCCAGGAGCACCTTTATTCCAGATGATGGGCGCTTTTTTTGCCATGTTTGCCATAGATGCGCAACATGTTGCGGTAATGGTTAATATGATGTCTGTTTTTTCTAGCGCATTTACAATCTTATTTATGTTTTGGTCTTCCTCTATGATTTTGAAAAAAATTGTAGCACGTTTTGCCGAAATTGATCAAAACAATTCAGTTGTTATTTTAGGAAGTTCCTTTGTTGGAGCATTAGCTTATACTTTCTCTGATAGTTTTTGGTTTAATGCAGTTGAAGCCGAAGTTTACGCAATGGCTTCCCTATTAATTGCATTGCTTTTCTGGCTTGGTCTTCGTTGGGAACAAGACATGGACAAACCAAAAGGAAACAAATGGCTTTTATTGATTTCATTAGTTGTCGGACTTTCATTTGGTGTTCACTTCATGGCATTATTGACAATTCCTTCAATAGGTTTTCTATACTATTTTAAACACTACGAAAAAGTTACCATAAAAAACTTCTTGATTGCTAACGTAGTTGTTATTGGAATCTTATTATTCATTTTTAAATTATTACTGCCTTTGACCATGGCATTTTTTGGTAAAACCGAAATATATATGGTTAACAGTTTAGGGCTTCCTTTTAATTCAGGAACCATTTTTGTGGCATTGCTTTTTATCGCTTTTTTTTATTTTGGTTTAAAATTCACCAAACAAAAAGGTCTAATTTTTTACAACACTATTATTCTTTGCATTTTATTCATCCTGATTGGCTTCTCTACTTGGATGATGCTTCCTGTCCGTGCAAATGCAAATACAGTAATTAACGAAAATAAGCCATCAGATGCTATTGAAGTTTTAGCTTATTATAATCGTGAACAATATGGTGTGAATCCTTTATTTTACGGTCCGCAATACACAGAATTTTTTGCTGGGCTTGATGAGAAAACACCTTATTTAGACAAAAAACCAAACTACGAAAGAGATTATAAAACTGGTAAATATATCATTACCAATAATTATAAAAACGCAGATCAAAACTCTGATGATAATCAAAAAACGATTCTGCCAAGGATGTGGAGTACCGAAATGGGTCACATTCAAAACTATATCAACTTTACAAATCCGCCTAAATTCAAAATCAACCCAAATTATAATTACGAAGAAGATTTAGGAGAATACGGGATTGATGTAAGCCAATTAAGCGAAGATGAATACAATAAAGCTACAGCTCAATTAAGAAATGAAGTTGAAAAAACGGTTTCTGAGTTCAGAAAAGCATATGCTCAAAAACAAATTGACAACGAAGGTTATGTAAAATTCTTAAAGAGCTATGGAAAATACTTAACTATTGAAAAACCAACAACTGTAGATAATTTCAGTTTTATGTTCGAATATCAATTTGGATATATGTACTGGAGATATTTGATGTGGAATTTTGTTGGACGTCAAAGTGATGTTCAAGGAAAGTATGATAATTTAGATGGAAACTGGATCAGCGGAATCAAACCACTTGATTCTGTGCATTTAGGTTCTCAAGACAATCTGCCATCGGATGTTTTAAACAATAAAGGCCGAAATGTTTACTATTTCCTTCCTTTTATCTTAGGTCTTATCGGAATAATGTATCATGCAAACAAAGATCTTAAAAGCTTTTATGTTCTTTTAGCATTATTCTTATTTACCGGAATTGCCTTAAAAATTTATTTGAACGAAAGACCATTCGAACCTCGAGAGAGAGATTATGCGCTTGTAGGATCGTTTTATGTTTTTGCCATTTGGATTGGATTTGGGGTCTACTCTTTATATGAAAGTATTCAGAAATATATTGCACCAAAAATTGCAGGACCAGTAATTATTGCTGGAAGTTTATTAGCTGCTCCGATTTTAATGGCTTCTCAAAACTGGGATGATCACGACAGATCTGGAAGATACACTGCAGTTGCAATGGCAAAAGCTTACTTAAGTTCTTGCGATAAAGATGCAATTCTATTTACCATTGGTGATAACGATACATTCCCACTTTGGTATGCTCAGGAAATTGAGCATTTTAGAACCGATGTGAAAATCGTAAATACAAGCTTATTTATGACCGATTGGTATATTGATCAAATGAAAGCCAAAGCATATGAATCTGATCCATTGCCAATATCATTCACGCATGATGATTATGTGGGAGATAAATTGGATTATGTTGCTCATATTCAAAAAATAGACACTAGATGGAACATCACTGATTTTATCAATTTTATTAAAAATCCAAAATCAACTGTTGGTCTTCAAAATGGACAAACAATTCATTTTTATCCAACAAATAAAATCAGAGTTCCTGTTGACAAAAATATTATTATTAAAAATAAGGTCGTAAATCCTAAATACAATGACTCAATCGTTCCTTATTTAGATATTGATATCAAAGGAAGTGCATTGTACAAAAACCGTTTAATGATGCTTGATATCTTGGCCAATAACAATTGGAAACGTCCAATTTATTTCAGCGGAGGTGCATTTGACGATGAAGATTACTTATGGTTAAAAGATTATTTGCAATTAGACGGAATGGTTTACAAATTAGTTCCTGTTAAAAATGTTCCTTCAAAAGATGGCGGCCCAATGGATATGGGACAAATTGATGCCGATAAAATGTACGATATCGTAATGAAATGGGATTGGGGCAATAGTGAAAGTGATAAAATCTATCACGATCCCGAAACCAGAAGAAATAGCATTACTTACCGCACTAACCTATCTCGTTTAATGGATCAGCTTATTGCTGAAGGCAAAATTGACAAAGCTAAAAATGTTATCAATTTAGCAATGACAAAACTGCCATTGGATAAATTTGGTTATTATTCATTAGTAGAACCTTTTACAAATGGATATTACAAAGTAGGAGAAACTGCAAAAGCACAAGATTTGCTTAATAAGCTTGTAAAAAAATACAATGAAAACCTAAACTATTACGCAACATTGCCTCCAAACGATCAGACAGATCTTGCAATGGATATTATTACTGATATCGAGCGTTACAGAAGTCTTTTACAAGTAATGAAGCACAATCACGATGAAGCTTTTTATGAAAAACACAAAAAGACTTTCAATACGTATGTAAATGTCTTCGAACGTTTTGGACGTGAAAAAGAATAATAAGATACGAAAAATATACTGATTAAAAAAATGCAGTGCTGTTAGATAAATAGCACTGCATTTTTTAATTTTACAGTACAAGTAAATCTATTTCAAAATGAGCTTTTATTGGGTAAAAACGAATTCTTTTATCAAAAGGGTATTTTCTAAATATTGTTGGGATATTCCAAACAAGGAAAAGAAAATATACCTCACTTTTGATGACGGCCCTACGCCAGAAATCACAGACTGGGTTTTATCTGAATTGAAAAAATTTGATGCAAAAGCCACTTTCTTCTGTATTGGAAAAAATATAAATGCAAACGCAACTTTATTCGAAAGGCTAATTGCCGAAGGACACGCTATCGGAAACCATACTATGAATCACATTAATGGATGGAAAAGCCAAACTAGTGATTATATTGAAAATGTAAAAAACTGTGCTTCGATTTTGGCAGATGAAAAAAAACTGAACAGCTTATTATTTCGTCCTCCATACGGAAAAATAAAAAAAGCGCAGTCTAAAATTCTGCGAAATCTTGGTTATAAAATAGTAATGTGGGATGTTTTGAGTGCCGATTTTGATCAATCAATCACGCCAGAAAAATGTCTTGAGAATGTGACTAAAAATGTAACTTCGGGAAGCGTCATTGTTTTTCATGACAGTATTAAAGCATCACAAAATTTAAAATTTGCTTTACCTAAAACTTTACATTTTTTAAAAGAAAATGGATATGCTTTTGATGTTATTCATTAAAAAAACATCAATAAAAAGTTTTATTATTGATTAAATTGCTCTTGAACAATTCCTATAATTGTATTTGCATCAAGTTCTCCTGATTGTCTCCAAATCATTTGACCTTCTTTATAAATCATAAGTGTTGGAAGTCCTTTAATACGAAGAGCCTCAGCTAGTTCTTGATTCTTATCTACATCAATTTTGATTACTTTGGCTTTATCACCAAGTGCAGCCGCAACATCTTTAATTACAGGATGCATTGATACTGACGATTCATTCCAATCTGTGTAAAAGTCAATTAACACAGGGACTTGAGCATTTATTAGTTCTCCAAATTTTGACATAAAACCAAAAATTTAAATTTTTTAATTTACTACAAAGAGGCAAATATTCTACAAATGTAGCATTTTTAACGAATTAAGCCACATTCTTGCTCTTTTTTAGTTCTATCACTGTTATTTCTGGCATAATACCAACTCGCCCTGGATAGGCATGAAAACCAAATCCGCGGTTAACATAAACGTATCTTCCGGCTGTTTCGTACAAGCCCGCCCACTGTTTGTAAATGTATTGTGCCAAACTCCATTTAAAATAACCTGGAATTTCGATTCCAAACTGCATTCCATGTGTATGTCCTGCCAATGTCAAATGGAAGTTTTTAGGATGATCTTTAATTTCGGCATCCCAATGGCTTGGATCGTGACTCATTAAGACTTTAAAATCCTCTTTCGCTACATTTTGAGAAGCTTTATTTAAATCGCCGGCTTTCTTGAAATTAACGCCCCAGTTCTCTACTCCAACTAAAGCAATTTTATCATCGCCTTTTTGAATGTATGTATGTTCATTCAATAACAATTTGAATCCTATTTGGCCATAAAGACTCTTGATTTCCTTGAAGTTTTCATCTTTTTCTTTTTCTGATGGCCAAGTCACATATTCGCCATAATCGTGATTTCCTAAAACTGAAAATTTACCGTATTTATAATTTTTAATTCGGCTAAAAGTTTCTAGCCACGGATGCATCTCTTTTGCATGTGTATTTACGATATCTCCGGTAAATAAAATCATATCTGATTCTTGTTCATTGATCAAATCAATGGCGTAATTTATCTTTTCGGGATTGTCAAAACTTCCGCTGTGAACGTCTGAAATCTGAGTAATTTTGAAACCATCAAAAGCATCTGGAAGATCTGGAAAAAAGATCGTTTGCTTAATGACTTTAAAGTTATATTTTCCTTCAAAAATTCCATATATCAAAGATAAAAAAGGAACTGCTGCCAATCCTAATGCAATCTGGCTGATAAACTTTCTTCTATCCGGCATCATTTCTTTTCTCGGAGCATTATACATGAAATAATTCAAAAGACTGGCGCCAATTCTAAAAATGTCTTCACCAAACATTACTAGTGTAAGAACGATTTTTGGAACATAAACCAACAACATAAGCCCCATTGTAAACATGGTTTGCTTGGTTTGTCCTACTGAACGGTCAAATTGAGTAAATGAATAAATGATAAATGCTAAAAGCAGAAAACTTATAATCTGATAACTTATTAAAGCCCATCTTACTTTGATAAGGGTTCGGAAAGCTTGATAGGAATAAAACTCAATAAGCAGAAAAAGGGCACAAAGAATTACAAAACGAAAAATCATTAGTTATAGTTTTAAGCAAAGTAACAAAGAATGAAAATTTTATTGCTTTTTATTATCAAAAATTTAACTCAAAAATAAAGAACAAAAAGCTGGCAGATTTCTCTGCCAGCTTTTTCTCTACCAAATTTTTTAAAACCTTTTATAAACCAAAACAACGTTTGCTGAGCAAACTTGTGCTTTTTATTTTTGAGTTTTTGCGGCTTCTGGCTTAGCTGCCTCTGCTTTTTTAGCTTTTTTATCGGCTTTTTTCTCTTTTTTAGGAGCTTTTGCTTCTTTTGCTGGAGCGGTTTGAGCTGGAGTTGTTTGAGCGTTTACCATAGCCACTGTTCCTAGAACAGCTACTGCTAACATTATTACTTTTTTCATAATTAAAATTTTTTGCTGATTTGTTAATTACTTCATTATTATACTTCAAAGATAGAATCACAAAATGAAGATTAAATGAAGATTAAACCTGTTAGAAAAAATTAACTTTTAATTGTGTTTTACAGCTTCCGGAAGCACTAATGTAAAGGTTGTTCCTTCATTTATTTTTGAAACAACTTTGATTTCGATATGGTGAAAAGAGGCTATACTTTCAGCAATAGCAAGTCCCAAGCCTTGGCCTTCCTGATCTGAATTGATTCTGGCAAATCGGTTAAATATTTTTTCCAAATGAGCTTCACTCATTCCCAATCCTGAATCGGCAATTGAAATAAAATAACGTTCTTTTTCAAATCCATCTGAAATTATAATATTTCCTTTTGGACGATTATACTTTATGGCATTGGTTACCAAATTATAAATCAAAATATGAATCAGTGTTTTATTTCCGATAAAAACATAATCAAACTCCATCTGATTTACAAAATCAATTTCACGATCCTCCATACGATCCTGAAAATCTTCCTGCAGATCATCTATAATTTCATGGAAATTAATATTCTCGGTTGCTTCATACTGATTGTTTTCAATTCGGGAAATTAAAAGCAAATTATTGATGATTTTTTTCAGCATGTCGAGCGTCTTCAGTGAGCCTGCAATTTTATCAACAGCATTGTCATCAAGAGAATCATTCTGAAGCAAGTTTTCAAATTTGTTTTTCAGCAGCGCAATTGGTGTTAACAATTCATGTGAAACATTCGAAATAAATTGTTTTTCTTTTTTGAAAAGTTCTGAGATTCGATCCATCATTTGATTCAAAACCAAATCTAATTCTCTAAAATCTCTGGAATTTGCTTTTATCGGAGTATGATCAAAAGCTTCCGGTTCGTTAACCCGCCTTATTTTTGTATCGATTATTTTATAAAAAGGTTTCAGCAGATATTCAATATAAACGGTATCTGCCAAAAAAGTAACCAACAAAATAACAACTAAAACAATAATTATAAAAAATCGGATAATAAAAGTAAGGTCATTTACTTCACTCAAACTGCTCCCTATTTCCAGTTGATAACCTTGATTTTCGTAGGTAAAATGATATTGCAGAATTCGATATTCATTTTCTTCTCCTTCAATAATTCTGTATTCATTCGTAAAAATCGCTTTTTTGTCTTTTTCTTTTACTCGGATTTTAGATAATACTAAGAATTCACTGTGAAGCGTAGAAAATTGAGAATAAGTTTCGGTTGAATCATCGGCATTTTCAATAAAATCGTCAATTTCTTTTTTATTCAAATGATCAATAAATTTTTTCTTTTTTTCAACCAAACCATTATTAATGTGTCGGTAAACAACATTTTCAACTAAAATGGGCAGCATTAGCCATAAAATCAAAATCACCAACAATCGCGTTAGTGCATTAAAAATAGCTAACTGATGTTTTATCTTCACAAATTTATTTTTTATTCGTTTATACGATAACCTACATTTCGAACGGTTTCAAACCAATCTATAGATCGATGTTTGTCTAATTTTTTTCGAAGATTTCGAACATGAACATCTATAAAATTGGAATCGGAATTAACTTCAAGAATATCGCCCCAAATATGTTCCGTTAACTGAAGTCGAGTGATAACTCTGTTTTTATTCAAAACCAAATACTGAAAAATATCAAATTCTTTTTTAGTCAGACTAAGTGGTATCTCATTATAACTGACTTTATAATCCTGCAATTGAAGCAAAAAACCGTGAATGCTTAAATTATTTAATGTAAAACCGTGAATTCTGCGAATCACAGCAAACAATCTGGCACTCAGTTCTGTCAATGCAAAAGGTTTTGTCAAATAATCATCGGCACCTAAATGAAGACCATTTATTCTGTCATCTAATTCTCCGCGGGCCGTGAGAACAATTACAGCCATTTTTGATTGTGTTTTTCGTACGGCTTTCAAAACCTCAAAACCGTCTCCGTCCGGCAAGCCAAGATCAAGCAGCATGGCATCATAATCATTACTGCTAACTTCTTCCAAAGCATCATTACAACTATGGGCAATTTTACAGACATAACCCACATTGCACAGAAAATCATAAACTTCTACTGCAAGCTCTCTGTTATCTTCAACAATTAAAATATTCATAAAAACAGCTATTAAGCGCAATTAAATTTAAGCAATTTTAAAAAATCCTGTTACGCATTATTAAAAAATTAACGAATAAAAAAAGCTGATAAATTTCTTCATCAGCCTTTCCAACCGCATTCTCCATAATCATTATTCCTGTTTTGTTTTTGTTTACCATGATAAAAAACAAAACTCAAACAATCTTTATTTTACTTTTTTGCAGCTTCTGCTTTTGGAGCTTCACTTTTTTCTGATTTTTCTTTTTTACCAGATTTGTGATTATGGTGTTTAGTTGCTTTTACCTCTTTTGCCGGTGCAGCCTGAGTTGGTGCAGTTTGAGCATTTACCATTGCACTTGTTCCTAAAATCAATACTGCGGCCATCAATAAATTTTTCATGATTTCTAATTTTTTAAATTAATGTTTTTTATTCTCTTAAATTCTTTTTCTTATTTTTTTACTTTTGTTGTCTCTGCTTTTGGAGCTTCAGCTTTTTCTGATTTCGTTTTTTTATCAGATTTGTGTTTCGGGTGTTTTGTTGCGGTAACTTCTTTGGCTGGAACTGTTTTACCATCTTTTGCAGGAAACGCATGAACCATTGCGCTTGTTCCTAAAACTGCTACTAATAACATCAATAAATTTCTCATGATTTCTAAGATTTAAAAATTAATTACCTTTTATTTTACAGATCAAAATTACCTCTGCAAAATGAAGCCAAAATGAAGAAATCCCTGAATAAAAATTTTTAACTTGATATTAACTTTTGCTGTTTTTCTATCATATATGTAGAGGCGCACAGCAGTGCGTCTCCGCATATGAGATAGACGCACTGCTGTGCGCCTCTACAATGCGCGTTTCTATAAAAATGAACTTACATAACTTATATAGTGGAAAAAAAATCTTGAGAGTCTAATTTTTGAGACCTCAATTGTTTATTTTTACAGACTAATATTTTTTATATGTCAACTCAAAAACGCCTTTTTCTTCTAGATGCTTATGCATTAATTTTCCGTGGTTATTATGCTTTTATAAAAAACCCGAGAATCAACTCAAAAGGAATGGATACATCTGCAATTATGGGTTTTATGAACTCGCTTCTGGATGTTATCAAAAGAGAAAAACCAGACCACTTGGCCGTTGCTTTTGACAAAGGCGGAAGTCAGCTACGAAATGAAATATTTCCAGAATACAAAGCCAACCGTGACGTAACGCCCGAAGCCATAAAAATTGCAGTACCTTATATATGCGAATTGCTAAAAGCAATGCACATTCCGATTATTGAAGTTGAAGGTTTTGAAGCCGACGATTTGATTGGAACTATTGCCAAACAAGCAGAAAAACAGAATTACAAAGTTTTTATGGTAACGCCTGATAAAGATTTTGCTCAGTTAGTTTCTGAAAATATCTTTATGTACAAACCGGCCCGAATGGGTAATGGAATCGAAATATGGGGTGTTCCTGAAGTTTTGGCAAAATTTGAAATCGACAGACCAGAACAAGTAATTGATTTTCTTGGAATGATGGGCGATGCTGCCGATAATATTCCTGGACTTCCCGGAGTTGGAGAAGTTACAGCCAAAAAGCTTTTGAAAGAATTTGGCACAATGGAAAACCTTTTGGCAAATACTGACAAGCTAAAAGGTAAAATGAAAGAAAATATTGAAGCCAATAAAGAAAAAGGGCTTCTTTCTAAAACATTGGCAACTATATTATTAGACTGTCCAGTAACTTTTGATGAAACTGATTACGAATTAACACGTCCGGATATTGAAAAAACGGATGCTATTTTTCAGGAATTAGAATTCAGACGAATGGCAGAACAGTTTGACAATTTGTTCAAAACAGACGGAACTCAAACTGCAGCTCCAGAAGTTTCTGATGCTAAATTGTACAAAAAACCACAACCTAAAAATGACGATCAATTTGATCTTTTTGGAAGCGCTTCCGCAGATGAAAATGCCGAAACTCCAAGAACTTCTTTTTACAATACATTATTAGATACACCTCACTCCTACCAGATTATTCAAGGAGATTTGGGTGTAAAATTACTTTTGCAGAATTTACAAAACCAGACTTCGGTTTGTTTTGATACCGAAACAACTGGAATTGATGCTTTGCATGCAGAATTAGTCGGAATGTCTTTTGCTTTTGAAAAAGGAAAAGCATATTACGTTCCGTTTCCGGAAAGTCAGGAAGAAGCTCAAGTTTTAGTTGATAAATTTGTTCCATTTTTCGAAAATGAAAACATCGAAAAAATTGGACAGAATTTAAAATACGATCTAAAAATCCTTGCTAATTATGGTGTTACCGTAAAAGGAAAGCTTTTTGATACCATGATTGCGCATTATTTGATCAATCCGGATATGCGTCATAATATGGATATTTTAGCCGAAACATATTTGAAATATTCTCCAAAATCAATTGAAGACTTAATTGGAAAAAAAGGAAAAAATCAGCTTTCTATGCGCGATGTTCCTTTAGAAGATATTAAAGAATATGCTGCCGAAGATGCTGATATCACTTTACAATTAAAAGAAATCTTCACAACCGAATTAGACAAAACCGAAACCAAAAAGTTATTTGATGAAATCGAAATTCCATTAGTAAGCGTTTTGGCCGCAATGGAAACTGAAGGAATTCGTTTGGATGTTGATTTCTTAAAAGGAATGTCATCTGAAATGGATGTCGAAATCAAATCTTTGGAACAACAAATTTATGAAACTGCCGGAGAGAAATTCAATTTAGCTTCTCCAAAACAGTTGGGAGATATTTTATTTGACAAAATGAAAATTGGCGGTGCCAAACAAAAGAAAACCAAAACCGGACAATATGCAACCGGAGAAGAAGTTTTGACTTATTTAGCCAATGACAACCCGATTGTAAAACAAATTCTGGACTGGCGCCAAATGGTGAAATTGCAAAGCACTTATATTTTAGCTTTACCAGAACAAGTAGACAAAAAAACATTGCGTGTTCATACCGATTATATGCAAACAGTTGCTGCAACAGGACGTTTGAGTTCCAATAATCCGAACTTACAGAACATTCCAATTCGTACCGAAAGAGGACGCCAGATCCGTAAAGCTTTTGTTGCTCGCGATGAAAATCACACTTTAATCTCTGCCGATTACTCGCAAATTGAATTACGAATTATTGCTGCTTTAAGCGGTGAAGAAAATATGATTAAAGCTTTTCAGGATGGAGAAGATATCCATAAAGCAACAGCTGCAAAAGTATTTAATGTTGCTTTAGAAGAAGTTTCACGTGAACAAAGAAGCAATGCCAAAACAGTAAACTTCGGAATTATATATGGTGTTTCTGCTTTTGGATTAAGCAGTCAGACTTCATTATCGAGAAGCGAAAGTGCCGCTTTGATTGAAGCATATTATAAAACCTATCCGAGATTAAGATCTTACATTAACGAGCAAATAGAATTTGCCCGCGAAAAAGGATATGTACAAACTATCCTAGGAAGACGTCGTTATTTAAAAGATATTAATTCAGCAAATGCTGTAGTAAGAAGTGCCGCCGAACGAAATGCAGTAAATGCACCAATTCAGGGAAGCGCCGCCGATGTGATTAAAATTGCGATGATCAACATTCATAAAAAATTACAAGACGAAAACTGGAAATCTAAAATGTTACTTCAAGTACATGATGAGCTTGTGTTCGATGTTCATAATGATGAACTCGAAAAAATCCAGCCAATGATCAAACATGAAATGGAAAATGCTTTTAAAATGGCAGTTCCGTTGGAAGTTGAACTTGGTTTGGGTAAAGATTGGTTAGAAGCGCATTAATCTAATTTTAGATCTTTCGAATTAACTTTGAAACATAAAAAAACCACCAGTTGTCGCTGGTGGTTTTTTAATTATTTTACTTTTCTAGTCGATTCTCTTTCTTTCAAAACTGTCTTGATAACGATTGTTTCATAATCTGAAGTTTCTTCTTCGCTTTCTTCCAATCTTTTGATTAGTCGTTTTGCAGCAACTTCACCAATTTCGATTCCGTGCTGGCTTACTGTTGTCAAACTTGGAGACAAACGTCTTGAAGCTAAAATTCCATCCGCGAAACCGATAATCGAAATATCTTCTGGAACTCTGTATCCTTTTTTCAAACTCACTCTTAAAGCAGCAACCGAATCATTTTCATCTAAAGCAAAAATTCCGTCGATTTTATGATCAAAAAGTGAATCAATTTTAGCTTTCATATCATCTTCAGAATCAGTTCGAAGAATGATATTTTCATTGACTGGAATATTATTGTCTTTTAAAGCTTTCAAATATCCATCAGCTCTTAATTTTCCAACACTTAAATTATCGACTGACGAAATCAGTGCAATATTTTTACATCCCAAATTAATTAAATGCTGTGTTGAGTTTAAAGCAGAGTCAAAATCATCAACCACAACTTTATCACAATCAACTTCATCAGCAATACGGTCGAACATTACAATTGGAGTTCCGTCATTAATAATTTCCGAAAAGTGATTGTAATCCTGAAGCTTTTGTGCTTCTTCAGAAACTGAAAGAATAAAACCATCAATAGTTCCGTTGCTCAACATTTCAAGCGTATGAATTTCTTTTTCTAAAGATTCATTAGAAATACAAGTAATTACATTATATCCTTTTTTGTCGGCTACTTTTTCGATTCCGCTAAAAACTTTAGCAAAAAAAGAGTTCAATATATTAGGTATAATTACACCAATAGTTTTGGTTTTTCTATTCTTTAAATTCAGACCAATAACATTCGGTTTATAATTTTTGAGTTTGGCATACTCCTTAATCTTCACCTTCGTCTGCTCACTAATTTCCGGACTATCGTTCAATGCTTTAGACACTGTAGACACAGAAACACCTAGTTCTTTCGCAATTTGTTTAAGAGTTGCTTTAGCTTTCATCTATTAAAATTTTATGTAATTAATACAAATATAGTAGAATTACCTAAAATAAAACAAAAAAGCCCTACCACTTATTAAAAATATAAGGTCTTTTGAAAATAAAAGCAAGATAACACTGATTTTTAAAACCGCATCTCCTTAAATCTCGTTAATACTCTAATATACGCTTTATTAACCTTATAAAAGACCTTGATTATGAAAAACGAAGTTAAAATTCATGAAGTTGACCCTTCACTGAATAACAGAAGGAGCTTTCTAAAGCTCAGTGGCTTAACGCTAGTTAGTGCAGGTTTGGTTCTGGCTGGCTGCAGCAACAATGATGATGATAACGATATGCAAGATAATACCCTGCCAGGCATAAAGAACGGAGTGTTTGATTTAGGTTCAGGAGACTTTGGCGTATTAACGTACGCATATGCACTTGAGCAATTAGAAGCCGACTTTTATACGAAGGTCGTAAACGCCTCAAATTTTAACTCTACTTTTAATGATATTGAACGTCAGGTTTTAACCGATTTATATCATCACGAAGTAATTCATAGAGATTTCTTCAAAGCTGCTTTGACTGGAGCACTTCCAGATCCTAGCTCACAACTGCTTCCCTCCTTGGCATTTAACTATGGCTCCATGAATTTCAACAGCCGTAACGATGTTCTTGCTACTGCAAAAGCACTTGAAGACACGGGAGTTGCAGCATACAACGGCGCTGGAAAACTAATTAAAAGCGCCGATTATTTATTATTAGCCGGAAAAATTGTTTCTGTTGAAGCGAGACATGCCTCAGCAATAAGAAGTTTGATAAACCCTAATTCCAAAGATTTTGCGGGTGACGATATAGTAAATACATCAACAGGCTTAGATGTTGCAAAAGATCCTTCCAAAATTCTGCCCATTGCCGGAGGATTTATTACTACAAAATTCACTGCCAACTATTTACCTTAATCTTAACTAGCTAAAACTTAGAAATTATGAATATTTTAAAATTTATAGAAACCTTTACTGATGATAGTTTAATGGCAAGAACCGGCTCTAGAAGAGACAGTTTTAATCAGTTTGGAAACATAGGAAGAAATCTGGCATTGGCATCAATCCCATTCGGATTATCAGCAATGGCAAACAAAGCACTTGCAAAAGATATAACAGCAACACCAGCAACTCCAATTGGAGCTCTACAGTTTGCACTGACATTAGAATACCTTGAAAACGAATTTTATGCAATGGCATTAGATTCTGGAGTAATTCCCGCTTCTGAAAATGGCGGACGTGATTTGAAAGTTTTTCAGCAAATCGCAGATCACGAAGCTGATCATGTTAAATTTTTAATTGCAGGATTGGGCGGAACAATGAGTCCTAATTTTGTTGCAAAACCTACTTTTGATTTTACCGTTGGAGGCGCATTTGATCCTTTTCATGATTATCCAACCTTTTTAGCATTGGCGCAAGCTTTCGAAGATACAGGCGTTAGAGCTTACAAAGGTCAAGCTGCGAATTTAATTTCAACTCCCGATTTATTGACAGCTGCTTTGCAAATTCATTCTGTTGAAGCTCGACATGCATCTGAAGTTCGACGCTTACGCGGATTAAAAGGCTGGATTTCAAATGCCGAAAGAGGTGCAGGAATGCCAGCAGCCACACAGGCCGTTTATGATGGTGAAGGTGTCTCTATGCAGGCCGGCTACAATACTGCCAGTTTGTTTGGAGCGGCCGCAGGATCAGAAGCTTATGACGAACCGCTGAATACACAACAAGTTGTTGACATTGCCAATTTATTTATTGTTTAACACAAAAAAAACAAAATATTGAACCATCTTCGCGTTATCGTGAAGGTGGTTTTTTTTTAATGATTTAAATACAAAACTGAGAGCCTGATTTTCAGGATATAAAATATTCTTTTCAGGTATTTGGTTTTAAAATAATTAATTGTACTTTTGCATCCCCTTTATTGGGGATGGAATGTTTAATTAAAATAATATTATGGACGCATTAAGCTACAAAACAGTTTCAGCTAGCAAAGCCACTGTAACTAAAGAGTGGATTGTTGTTGACGCTGAAGGTCATAACTTAGGACGTCTTGCTTCTAAAGTTGCAATGATTTTAAGAGGTAAGTACAAGCCAAGTTACACACCGCACGTTGACTGTGGAGATAACGTAATTGTTATCAACTCAGAGAAAATTAACCTTACAGGTACAAAAATGAATGACAAAATTTACATGCGTCATACAGGTTACCCAGGAGGACAAAGAACTTTAACTGCTAAAGTATTGCAATCTAAAAACCCTGCATTATTAGTAGAAAAAGCGGTAAAAGGTATGTTACCTAAAAACAAATTAGGAGCAGAACTTTTCAGAAATCTAAATGTTGTTGTAGGTGCTGAGCATACTCACGGAGCTCAAAAACCTAGAACTGTTAACCTAAATGATCTTAAGTAATGGGAGTTATTCACAAAATCGGTAGAAGAAAAACCGCTGTTGCACGTGTATACGTTTCTGAGGGAACTGGAAACATCACTGTAAACAAAAAAGAATTCGCAACTTACTTTCCAACTGCAACTTTACAATACAAAGTTTTACAACCGCTTTCTATGACAGAAAACGCTGGTAACTTTGATGTAAAAGTAAACGTTTACGGAGGTGGTACAACTGGTCAGGCAGAAGCTGTAAGAATGGCATTAGCACGCGTAATGTGTGAAGTTAACGCTGAAAACAGAGGAATCCTTAAACCAGAAGGTTTATTAACAAGAGACCCAAGAATGGTTGAACGTAAGAAATTCGGTCAGAAGAAAGCTCGTAAGAGATTCCAATTCTCTAAACGTTAATATTACCTGTCTTGTTCAGATGGGACAAGACATTATCAATTATTTATTGAAATTAAAAAACACAGTTATTGTTGCTCTCCTATCGAGGTAGGATATAGTTTAGCATCTAAATGTATAAAGCCAGAGAAATCGCCATTTATACATTGCTAATCAACAGAACGTAAACTAGTACAAAAATGGCAAACAAAATAGAAGTAAAAGAATTACTAGAAGCAGGTGTTCACTTCGGACACATGACTAGAAAATGGGATCCAAACATGGCTCCTTACATTTATATGGAGCGTAATGGTATTCACATTATCAATCTATATAAAACTGCAGCTAAAATTGAAGAGGCTAATGAAGCTTTGAAAAAAATCGCTGCATCAGGTAGAAAAATCTTATTCGTAGCTACCAAAAAACAAGCAAAAGACATCGTTGCTGATAAAGCAAAAGCTGCAAACATGCCTTACATCACTGAAAGATGGCCTGGTGGAATGCTAACTAACTTTGTAACTATCAGAAAGGCAGTTAAAAAAATGTCTTCTATTGATAAAATGAAGAAAGATGGTACTTTCATGACGTTATCTAAAAAAGAGCGTTTGCAAGTTGATCGTCTACGTGCTAAATTAGAGAAAAACTTAGGTTCAATCGCTGACATGTCTAGACTACCAGCTGCATTGTTCGTAGTAGATATCAAAGCTGAACACATCGCAATAAAAGAAGCTCAAAAATTAAACATTCCAGTTTTCGCAATGGTTGATACGAATTCTGACCCAAGAGAGGTTGATTACGTGATTCCTGCAAATGATGACGCTTCTAAATCAATTGACAAAATTTTATCTTTAGTGACTACTGCAGTAATCGAAGGTCTTTCTGACAGAGGTGCTGAAAAAGAAGTTGAAGCTGCTGAAGAAGCTCCTGCTGTTGAGGCTGAAGCTGCTCCTGCAACTGAAGAATAAATCAAATTTTAAATTCCAAATTTTAAATTCCAAATTCCAAATACAAAATTAAAAACGTTATGTTGATAATTTAATAAAATTGGAGTTTGGGATTTAGAAGATGGAATTTTTACTTTTAACATTAAAATTCAAAATATTATGGCAACAATTACTGCTGCAGACGTAAATAAATTAAGACAATCTACAGGTGCCGGAATGATGGACTGTAAAAAAGCTTTAGTTGAAGCTGATGGAGATTTCGATAAAGCTATACAAGTTCTTAGAGAAAAAGGACAAAAAGTTGCTGCTAACCGTTCTGACCGTGAGTCTTCTGAAGGAGCTGCTGTTTCTTTTGTTAATGCAGACAACACTAAAGGAGCTATCATCACTTTAAACTGCGAAACTGACTTCGTAGGTAAAAATGAAGCTTTCGTAACTTTAGCTAAAGATTTAGTTGAAAGAGCTATCAATTTCTCTTCTAAAGAAGAATTCTTAGCTTCAGATTTCAACGGAATTACTGTTGCTGAAAAATTAATCGAGCAAACAGGTGTTATCGGTGAGAAAATCGAAATCGGTGGTTTCGAAATTTTAGAAGGTGCTTTCGTTGGATCTTATGTTCACGTTAACAAAATTGCTGCATTAACTGCAATTTCTGCTGCAATTCCTAACGCTGACGTTTTAACTAAAGATGTTTCTATGCAAGTTGCTTCTATGGGAGCTGATACATTATCTTACAAAGATTTTGATCCTGCTTTCGTTGAATCTGAACTTGCTGCTCGTATTGCTGTAATCGAAAAAGACAATGAAGAAGCAAAACGTTTAGGAAAAACTTTAAAAAATGTTCCTAAATACATTTCTTTCTCTCAATTGACTGAAGAAGTTTTAAAACAAGCTGAAGAAGATGCTAAAGCTGAATTAAAAGCTGAAGGTAAACCAGAACAAATTTGGGATAAAATTATTCCTGGAAAAGTTCAACGTTTCATCTCTGACAACACTACTTTAGATCAAGAGAAAGCTTTATTAGATCAAAACTTCATCAAAGATGATAGTAAAAAAGTTGGTGATTATGTTAAAGGATTCAATACTGAAATCACTGGTTTCAAAAGAGTTACTTTAGGTTAATCAAATTCTTTTTTGATATTTTAAATATCATTACTTTATTATATAAGCCCATTTGTTTGACACAAATGGGCTTTTTTTATGGATAATTGTTTTAGATGGTACAAAAAAAAGACCGCCATTTCTGACAGTCTTGATTTTATAAATAATTCCGAATTATTTTTTACTCTTAATTGGGAAGTTTCTTGCACGCATCAAAGCATCTGATTTCGGAGCTCTTCCTCTGAAGTTTTCATACGCTTTCTCCTGATCAATAGTGTTTCCTACACTAAATACAGTATCATAAAGTCTTTTTGCAACAGCTTTATCGTAAGCACCTTTTCCTTCTGTAAAAGCTTCCCACGCATCAGCATTGATGACATCAGCCCATAAATAACTATAATATCCTGCAGCATATCCATCGCTTGAGAAAATATGCCCAAATTGCGGAATACGGTGACGCATTACAATTTCTGAAGGCATATGAAGCGCATCTAAAGTCTCTTTTTCAAATTTATGCGGATCAATAGGCTGTGTAGCCAAATGAAGCTTCATATCAACTAAAGAACTAGAAATAGTTTCAACAGTTGAAAAACCTTCTCCAAAGTTTGCTGCTTTTTCAATTCTGTCAACTAAAGCCTGAGGCAATGGCTGATTTGTTTTATAATGCAAAGCAAATTTGTTCAATACTTCCGGAGTTGCCAGCCAATGCTCTAATAATTGTGACGGAAACTCAACATAATCTCTTGCAACAGCTGTTCCTGCTAAACTTGGGTATGTTACATTTGAACATAATCCGTGAAGGGCGTGACCAAATTCATGGAATAAAGTCGAAGCATCTTCCCAAGAAATTAAAATTGGCTCATTTGGAGCACCTTTAACAAAATTACAGTTATTAGAAACAATTGTAAGTACATCTTTATCAAGTTTCTGTTGATCGCGGTAAGCATTCATCCACGCTCCAGAACGTTTTCCTGCGCGAGCATAAGGATCAAAATACCATAAACCTACAACTTTGCCTGTTACTTTATTGCTTACTTCCCAAACACGTACATCTGGGTGATAAACTGGAACATTTGTAATTTGTTTGAAGCTTAAATTGAATAATTCTCCAGCAACCCAAAACATACCTTCACGTAAATTTTCTAATTGAAGATATGGTTTCACTTCGTTTTGATCTAAGTCATATTTTGCTTTTCTAACTTTTTCAGCATAAAAACGGTAATCCCAAGGCTGGATTTTAAAATTCCCTCCTTCAGCATCAACGATTTTTTGCATTTCAGCAACATCTTTATGAACTTGCTCAACAGCTGGCTCCCAAACTGATTCCATTAAAGCCAAAGTCTTTTTAGGATCTTTTGCCATTTTGTTAGACAAACTCCAATCAGCAAATGTTGGATAACCTAATAGTTTTGCTTTTTGAGTACGCAATTGTAAAATAGAAACAAGTGTAGCATTGTTATCATTTTCGTTTCCGTTATCTCCACGTTTCACAAAAATATCAAATGCTTTTTCTCTTAAATCTCTACGAGTTGAAAAAGTCAAAAATGGTTCTATTGAAGAACGTGTATTTGCAATACAACCTAAAACATCTAATTTTCTTTCTTTTGCTTCAGCTATAGCTGCATTTTTAACTTCTTGTGGCAAACCATCAAAATCGCTTTCTGTTTTTAAAGCTACGTATTGATTGTGTTCTTCTGCTAATAAATTTTGGCTAAAACGTGTAAAAAGTGTTGCCAATTCTTTATTTATTCCTGCAACTTTAGCTTTATCAGCCTCGTTTAGCTGAGCGCCCTGACGCACAAAATTAGTATAATACAACCAAATTAAACGTTGTTGCTCACCTGTAAGTTTGCTTTTTTCTTTTGAATTATAAACCGTTTCGATTCTGGTAAATAATTTTTTGTTTTGATTGATTTTATCTGAAAATTCAGAAAATTTAGGTGACAACTCTCTGTCAATTGCACTAAATTCAGGGCTACTTAAGTTTGATCTGTAAATCCCATAAACAGTCAGAATTCGTTCAATTGTCCCTCCCGAACGCTCTAAAGCAACAATAGTATTTTCGAAAGTAGCTGGTTTTGGATTATTCGCAATAACATCTATTTCGTTTAATTTTTCCTGAATAGCAAATTGAATTGCTGGTTTAAAGTCGGAAACTTTGTACTCATTGAAGGCAGGAACTCCTCCGTAAGGACCTGACCAAGGTTTTAGCAACGGATTATCAGAATTGCTTTGTGCGGAAGCCGCAAAAAAAGTTGTACTCATGATAAAAATTGACATTAATTTTTTCATTCTCGTTAATTTGATTATAAATAATAGAAACTTGTTCTTCTCCAAAAATACCTAAAATTTACCAATCACAAACTATTCACAGAATGTTAAAAAAAATCATTTCTTCTAAAACATTAATAATTCAGAAAAGCATTCGGGGTTGTTCAGAAAATCCTTTATAAAAAAAACGTATAAAAACGGGAAACCGTAAACATCCGAGTCTATTCTGTTTTATATTTGTTTACCAAAACCTTTAATCGTTTTCTCTTGAAAAAATTACTTTATATCTCATTATTAATAACTTCGGTTATTCAGGCACAAAACAAAAGTCTTTTTTGGGAAATATCCGGCAACGGTTTAACCAAAAATTCTTATTTGTACGGAACCATGCATGTCAATGAAAAAGTATCTTTTCATTTATCAGATTCTTTCTTCAAAAATCTTTTAGGATCAGATATCGTGGCAAACGAAAGCAATCCGGAAACCTGGGGAGAACTAAACGGTTTAATGAAAAATGATGATTATAATTTCTCACCAAGTTTTTATTCGGAGTTTTATTTGTTCCCTGCGAGCAAAGAAAATATTAAGACTCTTTTTGTAAACGATAATGCGAAATATTTCAAAAACATGTTGTCAGGAGCCGAAGGAGATCAGGCTGATTTTCAGGAAAACACCGTTCTTGACATGTTTATTTTTCAGACCGGAAAAAAATACAAAAAGAAAATCGCCGGACTTGAAGACGCAAAACAATCTATGCTTTCTATACTTAACATAATGGATGAAGATGCTGTTGCGAAAGACGAAAACAAGACAGCTTTATTGAAAATTTTAAAAAATAGAAACCCAACAGAAGTACTTAAAGAATATTATAGGGAAAAAGATATTGTTATGCTGGACTCTATTTACAAACTGATGTTTTCTAAAAAGGCACATGATGCTCTTATTGTAAACCGCAATAAAGTGATGACCAAAAGCATTGATTCTATTGCAAAAACCGGAAGTTTATTCTCTGCTGTGGGCGCGGCACATCTTGGCGGAAATGAAGGTATTATTGCACTTTTAAGACAAAAAGGTTATACTGTAAAACCTATAATTGACACTTTTACTGAAAGTGGAAAAAATCAGAAAAAAACAATTGAAGCTTACTTTCCAAATCCAAATTTCAGCGTTACAACTACAAAAGACAAAATGCTGCAATTGCCTTTGTATAAAACAACTATTGACGAAAATGAAAATTTAGGTTCGCCAGATTTTACAAATGGCGGCGCCATTACAATCAAAAGAATTCCGTTAAATTATTTTTTGAAAAAAAATGACATTCCGTACAATATTAAATCTTTAGACAGTTTATTTTTTGAAAACATAGCCGGAGACATTATTGAGAAAAAGTATTTTGAACAAAATAATTACGCCGGTTATGATATAAAAAATGTGACCAAAACAGGAAATAGCCAGCATTCTAAATTCTTTGTTACGCCTCTTGAGATTATTTCGGTATCAATGACAGGTCCGTCAAATTATGTTCGCCAATATGAAAATGAAGTTTTTGAAAACATTAAAATAAAGCCTTTTAAAAATGAATGGGAGAAAATAAAACCACTAAAAGGCGGATTTGAAGCTGAAATTCCTTCCTTCAATTTTGTCTTTGGAAATAATACTGAAACGGGACCTGATATTGATATTCAGGCTTTTGACAATCAAGAGAAAGGATATTATTTTTTAAGAGAAAAAACCTTAAATGATATTGAAACTTTAGAAAATTCAGAGTACGAACAACGACAAATTCATTATGAGTTTTATTTGCAACAAGATCAGGATTCAACTGATGTACAATATAATAAAATAGAAAATTCATTGATTTCTTCCTCAAAAATAGGAAACAGAAATATGAAATTAAAAACGGTAATCGCCGGAAATAAATATTATTTACTTGGAACTGTAAATACATCAGAAGAAAATACAAATCGATTTTTTAAATCGTTTTCAATTTCGCCTTTTGTCTATTCGTCAAAATCGAAAATCTATGTTGATTCAATTGCAAACTACAAAATAGAAATTCCGGAGAAAGAAAATGAAAACTTGTTTTTAAATCTTAATCCTGACAAAAAAACACGAAAAAACACTTTTAATTCGTCCATAAAATTTCAGCATTTTAATTCCGAAACAGGTCAAAAAATTATTCTGAAATATTATAAATATCCAAAATATGAGCGCAATCTGCCTATTGATTCCATTCAGAATAAATTCAAAAAAGAATTTTTAAAACAAGATTATGAAGATTTCACTGAAACCTATTTTGATGATGAAAATTTCACTGATAATCTGACTTCTTTATTAAGTGCCGAAGTATATACGAAGAATGGTTTTTCAGCATCGCTTTGGAACAAAATGCTTTTGAACAAAAAAGACAATTATGAGTTTATAACTGAAAATACTACTTACAACAAAGAGGATAAAAGCTATATTATAAACGCAATAGTTTCTAAACCAAATGCCGTTCAAGCCATAAAATATAAAGTTTTGTACAAAGACAATACAACGTATTTGTTGAGCACTCTTGTGGGCAAAAATTATAAAAATGAAGATGCTTTTATTGAAAAAACTTTCAATTCACTCTCTTTTGTAAAAAACAATCAAACTGAAAGCAGTGAGGATAAAGTGAAACTTTTTATTGAAGATGCAAAAAGCAAAAGCGATACAATTCGTTACTCGGCTTTAAAATCAATAAACACGCTGGATGTTTCAGATAATGATTTTGAAAGTCTGACCAATTTTATTGATACTTTCAATTTTAAAGAAAATGAAACCGACGCCATTACTACTCTTTTAGAAAAAATAGGCGGAATGAAAGACGAAAGAGTTATTTCGTATTTGGAAAATTATTACAAAAAAGAAGCCGTTAAAACAGATATTCAAATTAGTATTCTAAAAGCGCTTTCGAATCAAAAATCAAAAACGGCTTACAAAAAAATAAATGAATTGTTCGATTACGATTTGCCAATTCCGGATAATCAATACGCGATTGCAAACTTGTTTTCGGCATTTGAAGAAGATTCAGAAAACAGCAAAGAATTGTTTCCTAATGTTTTTCAGTATTACAGCATTAAGGAATATCACAATCCTGTAATAACTTTTTGCAACTCGCTTTTTGAACAAAAATTAATCTCGGTTAAAAAATTAAAAGCGTTTAAAAAATTAATTCTGACCAATACAAAACTAGAATACAAAAGAGTCGCAAGTTGGAATCAGAAAAATAAAGCAAAACAAAACAATGATAATCTGGAAGCAACAGCAGTTTATTTTGACACTAATGAATCTCTAGCTGATTTGCTTACTTATACAACTTTAATCTACAATTATGCTGAAGAAAAACCAGTTAAAGATATTTTGGACAAAATCAGAAAGCTTGATATTCTGGAATTGAACATTGAATTGGCCCGATTAGGAATTGTAAACAACAAACTGAATTCGGCAGAAATTGAAAGCTTCTTAAAAGATCCAAAAACACAATTTGCTACAATTAATCTTTTATTAAATCAGAATAAAAAAGAACTGATTCATTTTTCGGATGAAGAAATTTCAAAAGCTGCCGCAATTAATCTTCTGAGCCTTTCTGAAAAAGACAGCATTTCATTGATGAAAAAGAAAATCATTGAGAAAGATGGTCACGAGATTTCACTTTTCTATTATAAAGTAAAAGCAAAAGATCTGGAAAAAAACCAGCTGTACACAATTGGTTTTATAAACGAAAACGGAAAAATAAATCCGCTTGCTTTCAATATAATCGATTCAAAACAACTTAATGACGAAGAAGATTTAGAAAACAAATACGATTTAATAGCTACAGAATATTTAAACAAAGAACATTTGAGATCGAGTTTTGAAAAACAAAAGATCGAAGATGAAAATATTCTTGATGGAGAATATTAATTTATTATAAGCTTAAAATAATTAACTTTGAAAAAACAGATTTTATAATAAGCTTATATGTTTAAAACCAAAAAAGAAATTGTCTTTGTAATTCTGGCAGGTATATTTATAACAAATGCAGTCGTAGCCGAATTAATTGGCGGAAAACTCATTCAGATTGGTCCTTTTGTAATGAGCATCGGGATTTTGCCCTGGCCAGTTGTTTTCTTGACAACCGATTTGATAAATGAATATTTTGGTGAAAAAGGAGTAAAAAAACTCTCCTTTATTACAGCCTGTTTGATTGCTTATGCTTTTCTAATTTTGTTTATGGCTATTGTAATTCCTGCTGCAAAAGGGATAAGTCCTGTAAATGATGACCAATTTCAGGCTGTTTTTGGTCAAAGTATGTGGATTATTGTTGGAAGTTTGATTGCTTTTATGGCATCTCAATTAATTGATGTTTGGATTTTTTGGTTTTTCAAAAGACGTACAGGCGAAAGAAAAATATGGCTTAGAACAACAGGATCAACAGTAATTTCGCAATTATTTGATTCGTTT
Source organism: Flavobacterium sp. ASV13 (assembly GCF_000745775.1). Taxonomy (GTDB): domain Bacteria; phylum Bacteroidota; class Bacteroidia; order Flavobacteriales; family Flavobacteriaceae; genus Flavobacterium. The sequence continues at coordinate 55,435 of NZ_JQJY01000002.1, forward strand.
ATTGTTCTTGGAATTGCATTTTGGCTACCGGGAAAAATCAACTTTGATACATTTATATCTTCTGCTTTAATTGGATATACTTTTAAATTATCGATTGCCATATTGCTGACGCCTTTAATATATGCCGGACACCATTTGATTAAAAAATATTTAGACGAAGATCCTCCTCACAAAGAATAAAAAATAATCGGGTTATGAAAAATGTTAGCTTACTTATTTTATTCGCATTAACATGTTTCTCTTTTAGTTGTGGCCGTGACGAAAAAAAGCCACCTAAAAAAATAATCATGCCCGTCAATATGCTGAAACCAGCTCCTGTTAAAACTGGTGTAAAAATAGCATCCAAAAATATCAAGGCACCGCAGGAAATTGGAACGAAAAAAACTGCTGCAAATCAAAAAACTTTTGCTGTAAAAAACACCATTGCCATAACTCCAGCTCTTAATCTGGAAAGCAATCCCAAAAATGCAAATATTGATATCAAAAAAGAAGCAAACGACAAATTGCTGAATTTCGTTAATATCAGAAAGATTCTCAACAACTGTAAAACGGGTCAAACAATGACGCAAGAGCAACTCACACAAAACTTTGAAATTCCTGAAGAAGCAGTTAAACTAGTTAAAAGCGTTACGAAAACTGCTGAAAATGAGTTATCCGTGAAATGGAAGTCAACATGGCTTGTTGAAAAAGTATCAGATGCAGAACTTGAAGACGGCAAAATGAAAGTAAAATTCAAAGCCAATAAAATGTATATGTCCGGCAATGCTATCGGTATTAAATACAATCGAAAAATCTATACTAATTTAGTTATTGTTGGTCGTTCGGCATATATTCCGAGTGTGAAGGGATACAGCTGGCAAATAGGGCGATAAGCAGTTTTTCTTAATACATCCATTAGATATTAAAACGTAAAAAATAATAATTAATCGTCAATAGCACAATTAAAAAGAAGAAAAAACTTACAATTTTATTGTTTTAACAAGTAAATACTTTGTATTTTTGCAACTTGTTTAACAATAAATTTTTAATAAAATGAAAAAATTAGCTTTTTTATTTGTTTCAGTTGGTTTATTACTATCATCATGCAGTAGTAATGATAATGATGAAAATAACCCTGAAGCAAAAGCATCAATCGTTGGTAAATGGGAACTTACAAAAGGAGGAAACATTTTAAATGGCAATCAACTTCTCTTACCTATTACTCCACAAGGCGGATGTAGCAATAACCAAATTGAATTTTTAGAAAATGGAAATTACAAAGAACTACAATATGAATATGCTAATTCAAAATGTAAAGAATACAATAATGATGGGACATGGTCAAAATCAGATAACACCTTAAAAACTAAAGACATATTAAACAATGAATTAACTTACGAGATATTGAAGTTAGACGAAACAACTTTAAGACTAAAAATCACTAAAGGAAATGACAATGCCATTTATGCTTTAACCGAGTTTACAAGAAAGTAAATTATTACTAATTAAATTAAGTCTCACTTCATTTTGAAATGAGGCTTTTTTTATACCTTTAAAATAAAAAGATGGAAAACAAAATTCGATGCAGCTGGTGCAATTCCAGCGATTTATACAAAAAATATCATGACGAAGAATGGGGCGTTCCAGTTTATGACGACCCAACTCTATTCGAATTTTTGATTTTGGAAACTTTTCAGGCTGGATTAAGCTGGATAACAATTTTGAATAAAAGAGAAAATTTCAGAGCTGCTTTCGATTATTTCGATTATAAAAAAGTAGCTGCTTATTCTGAAGACAAAATCGAAGAATTAATGCAGAATACTGGAATTATCCGAAATAAACTAAAAATTAAAGCTGCAGTCTCAAATGCTAAAGCTTTTATGAAAGTTCAGGAAGAATTTGGCAGTTTCTCTGATTATATCTGGAAATATACAGATGGAAAGCCCATTATAAACAATCTAAAAACTTCAAAAGAAGCGCCAGCCACTACTCCACTTTCAGATGAAATCAGTAAAGATTTGAAAAAAAGAGGTTTTAAATTTGTCGGTTCAACTGTAATATATGCGCACATGCAAGCCACCGGAATGGTCAATGATCATGCGGAGGATTGCTGGACGAGAACAAAATAAAAGTTTTGTTTCAGGTTTCAAGTTTCAGGTTTCATTGCGATTGTAATAGAGACAAAAAATTCTGTTCGAGTAGAACCTGAAACTTGAAATTTGAAACTTTTTTAAACTCTCAAACAAAAAATACATATATTTGCTTCACACTTTAGGGGTGTCTACAACTTGTAGGCTGAGATTTTACCCTCTGAACCTGATCTAGTTCATACTAGCGTAGGGAAAAGTAAGATGACTTCTGCACGCATTTTATGCGTTCTTGTAGCCATTCCTAAAGTATATCTATATACTAAATTCAAAAGGAATGGAACTAAAAATCAACCAACAAACTAAACATTTCAATGCTGAATCGCTAAGCGTTCAATCATTGCTCGATCTCGAAATTCCGCATAAACAAAACGGAATCGCTGTTGCTATCAACAATACCGTTGTTCCAAAAACCAAATGGAACGAATTCTTCGTACAAGAAACTGACGAGATTTTAATTATTTCTGCTACTCAAGGCGGGTAAAATTTAAATTCTAAATCCAATTACATACTAGACGTAGACGCACTGCTGTGCGCCTCTACAATAACTCATAACCCATAACTCATAACTTCTTTTTCCTATGACAAACGAAGAACAAATATCCAGAACCCCGTTTCCAAATTCTAAAAAAGTATATATCGATGGAGAAATCCATCCAATAAAAGTAGCAATGCGCGAGATTCATCTTAGCGACACTAAACTTTCAAACGGTGGAATTGAAAAAAATCCTCCCGTAACCGTTTACGATACTTCCGGTCCATATACTGATCCGGATGTTGAAATCGACATTAGAAAAGGATTGCCACGCTTACGCGAAAGCTGGATTCTTAACCGAAATGATGTAGAAATTCTAAACGAAATCACTTCAGATTATGGCCAAAGCCGATTGAAGGACGAAAGCCTGAATCATCTTCGTTTTGAATATTTACATCAGCCAAAAAGAGCTAAAAAAGGTGCAAACGTAACGCAACTGTATTACGCCAAACAAGGAATTATTACGCCTGAAATGGAATATATTGCGATTCGTGAAAACCAAAGAATTGAACTTTTAAACGAACAAACCAAAGCCATGCAATGCCAACACAACGGTCATAGTTTTGGAGCGAACACACCAAAAAGCAAAATAACTCCCGAATTTGTTCGCTCTGAAGTTGCTTGCGGAAGAGCCATAATTCCAAACAACATCAATCACCCAGAAAGTGAACCGATGATTGTCGGGCGAAACTTTTTAGTAAAAATCAATGCCAATATTGGAAACAGCGCCGTGACTTCGAGCATTGAAGAAGAAGTTGAAAAAGCCGTTTGGGCATGTCGTTGGGGCGCTGATACAATTATGGATTTGTCTACCGGAAAAAACATTCACGAAACCAGAGAATGGATTATCAGAAACTCTCCTGTCCCAATTGGCACGGTTCCAATTTATCAGGCTTTAGAAAAAGTAAAAGGAATTGCTGAAGATTTAACTTGGGAAATTTTCCGTGATACACTAATCGAACAAGCAGAACAAGGTGTTTCGTACTTTACAATTCATGCCGGAGTTTTGCTTCGTTATATTCATTTAACCGCCAATCGCGTTACGGGAATTGTTTCTCGAGGCGGATCAATCATGGCAAAATGGTGCTTATTTCATCATAAAGAAAACTTCTTGTACACGCATTTCGAAGAAATCTGTGAAATAATGAAGCAATATGACGTTGCTTTTTCGCTTGGAGATGGCTTGCGTCCGGGTTCGATTGCAGATGCAAATGATGCTGCACAATTTGCCGAATTAGAAACTTTAGGCGAATTGACAAAAATTGCATGGAAACATGATGTTCAGGTTTTTATTGAAGGTCCGGGTCACGTTCCGATGCACATGATTAAAGAAAACATGGACAAACAATTAGAACATTGCCACGAAGCACCATTTTATACGTTAGGGCCACTAACTACGGATATTGCGCCGGGCTATGATCATATTACTTCTGCAATTGGAGCTGCTATGATTGGTTGGTATGGCTGCGCGATGCTGTGTTATGTAACTCCAAAAGAACATCTTGGTCTACCAAACAAAAAAGATGTAAAAGATGGCGTAATCACCTATAAAATTTCAGCCCACGCTGCCGACTTGGCAAAAGGTCATCCGGGAGCACAATATCGCGATAATGCGTTGAGTAAAGCTCGTTTTGAATTCCGTTGGGAAGATCAGTTTAATTTGGCTTTAGATCCAGATACAGCAAGAGAATTTCACGATGAAACACTTCCTGCCGATGGCGCAAAAGTGGCACATTTCTGCTCAATGTGCGGGCCAAAATTCTGCTCTATGAAAATATCTCAGGAAATTAGAGATGTTGCTGCCGCAGAAAAAGGAATGCAGGAGAAATCAGAGGAATTTATTGAACAGGGAAAAGAGATTTATATCTAAGAGAAAATAGATTCAAGAAGAAAGAGAAAAGATATGATTGTGATTACGAGTCCTTTTGCTGTCGCAGATGAAATCAAAATAATTCATTCTTTATTTGAGGAAGGATTATCGTTGCTTCATATTCGGAAACCTGATTTTTCTGAATTGGAAATGGCGCAATTTATTCATCCAATAAAAATGGAATTTAGATCGAAATTGGTTTTGCATAGCCATCATTTATTGGCAGAAGATTTTGGAATTAACCGAATTCATCTCTCTGAAAAAGAAAGAAACAAAAGCCAAGAATTTCCTGCAAGGTTCCCAAAACCTTGTAGGTATAATTCAACATCAACACATTCTATTGAAGACTTTAATTCATTAGAAAGCAATTTTCATTATGCCTTCTTAAGTCCTGTTTTCAAAAGTATTTCAAAGGAAAATTATCATCCAAAAAAGGATTTATTCGAAGAAATAAAATCAAGAACAAATCACAAAACAAAAGTTGTCGCTTTAGGCGGAATTACTTCAGAAAACATTCAGGAAACTTTGGAAAAAGGTTTTGATGATGTCGCTCTTTTAGGAAGTATTTGGAATAATAAAAATCCATTAAATCAATTCAAATTATGTCAGCAAATCGCCCAATCGTACTCGCTATAGCAGGTTTTGATCCTTCGGGAGGCGCTGGTGTTTTAGCCGATGCCAAAACTTTTGAAATGCATCAGGTCACTGGGTTTGCAATTACAACGGCAAATACCATTCAGACCGAAAATAAATTTTATGAGATTCAATGGACAAATTTAAGCTTCGTGATTCGCTCTCTTGAAACACTTTTTTTAAGTTATAAAATTGAAGTGGTAAAAATTGGAATTGTTCCAACTCTTCATTATTTAAACCGAATTCTTTCGACCATAAAACTTTTATCTCCGTCAACAAAAATTGTTTGGGATCCGGTTTTGAAATCGACTACCGAATTTGAATTTATGAAAATTGAAGATCATTTAGACTTAGACAAGGTTTTGTCCAAAATTGATTTGATAACGCCTAATTACAATGAAATTGAAATACTGTTTCCTGATTTTTTTCCAAACAAAATTTGGCAGGAAAATAAAATTCCAACTTCTATTTTATTAAAAGGCGGACATTCTACTTCTGAACCTGGTACAGATCGTCTTTTTCTGAAAAACAAAATAATTGATTTATTGCCCTCTGAAAAAAAATGCTTTGAAAAACACGGTTCCGGTTGTGTTTTATCTGCATCAATAGCCTCAAATCTTGCGTTAGGACAAACTTTGCCCGAAGCTTGTCACAATGCCAAAACCTACATAGAAAAATATCTAAGTTCAACCTCAACCTTAATGGGATATCACTATGTACAATAAACTGCAATACATTTCACAAGGAAATACAATCGAAAAACAATTGTATAATATTCATCAGGCGCTTGATGCCGGCTGTGACTGGATACAAATGCGATTTAAAAACCAGACCGCTAAAGATACTTTTGCTCTGGCAGAAGCTGTAAAATTTTTATGCGAAGAATATCTGGCGAATTTTATTGTAAATGATGATTTACACCTTGCCGAACTAATTGCGGCAGATGGAGTACATCTTGGTTTAACTGATATGAAAATTGATGAAGCCAGAGCTATTTTAGGAAACACAAAAATTATTGGAGGAACGGCAAATACGTTTGAAGACATTCAAAACCATGCAAAAAATGGCGCTGATTACATTGGTTTAGGCCCTTTCCGATTTACAAATACAAAAGAAAAATTAAGTCCGATTTTAGGTTTGTCAGGGTATTTTGAGATTCTCCAAAAAATGAAGAAAAATAAAATCACAATTCCCGTTTTTGCAATTGGCGGAATTACTCTGAAAGATATAAATCCGTTGATGGAAACCGGAATTTACGGTATTGCTGTTTCTGGACTTATTACAGAAAGCGATGAAAAAGAAAAATTAATTCAACAATTAAACGAAAAATTATATGCAAAAGTCATTGTTTAATATTGGTGATAAAACCTTAAAATCCCGCTTATTTCTAGGAACGGGAAAATTTGGTTCAAATGAAGAAATGGAAAAAGCCATTTTAGCCTCAGAAAGTGAATTGGTCACAGTCGCTTTAAAACGCATCGATTTAGAAACCGATACTGATGCTATTTTATCGCATTTAAAACATCCGAATATTAATTTATTACCAAATACATCGGGAGCACGAAACGCAAAAGAAGCAGTTTTTGCCGCGCAATTGGCTCGTGAAGCTTTAGAAACAAACTGGGTAAAACTAGAAATTCATCCAGATCCAAAATACTTAATGCCAGATCCAATTGAAACTTTAAAAGCAACCGAAGAATTGGCTAAACTTGGTTTTATTGTCCTTCCATATATTCACGCTGATCCTGTTTTGTGTAAACATTTAGAAAGTGCTGGAACTGCTGCAGTAATGCCTTTGGGTTCCCCAATTGGAAGCAATAAAGGTTTAAAAACTATGGATTTTTTAGAAATTATAATCGAGCAAAGTACAGTTCCGGTTATTGTTGACGCTGGAATTGGCGCTCCTTCCGACGCCGCAAAAGCAATGGAAATTGGTGCCGATGCTGTTTTGGTTAATACTGCAATTGCCGTTGCCGGAAATCCAAGTTTAATGGCTGAAGCTTTTAAGGAAGCTGTCATTGCAGGGAGAAAAGCTTTTGAAGCTAAAGTTGCTTATCAGCAAAATTATGCTTCGGCTTCTAGTCCTTTGACTTCGTTTTTATATGACTAATTTTTTTTCAACCGCAAAGTTCGCAAAGACAAGCGCTAAGAACGCAAAGCTTTGCGAACCTTGCGTAAAACTTTGCGCTCTTTGCGGTTAAACATTATGACAACATTTAAATCTATTTTTGAGCAATATAATTGGGATGAAATTCAATCCAAAATATACAAAACCACATCAAAAGATGTCGAACGAACTTTGGCTAAAACCAAATACAATCTCGACGATTTCTTAATCTTAATCTCCCCTATTGCTCAAAATTATTTAGAACAAATGGCTCAAAAATGCCATGAAATCACTAAGAAACGTTTCGGAAAAACTATTCAAATGTATGCGCCGCTTTATTTGAGCAACGAATGTCAAAACATTTGTACGTATTGTGGTTTCAGTTTAGACAATAAAATCAAACGAAAAACGCTTTCTGATTCCGAAATAAAGCTCGAAGTTGAAGCTTTAAAAAATACTGGTTTTGACCACGTTCTATTGGTTACAGGCGAAGCGAATTATACGGTAAACATCAATTATTTCCTGAATGCTATTAATTTAATCAAAGAAGATTTCTCGATAATTTCTGTTGAAGTGCAACCACTTTCTACAGAAGATTATGAACGTTTACATAACGCTGGAGTTTATTCGGTTTTGGTTTATCAGGAAACCTATCATCAGGAAGTTTATAAAAAGTACCATACAAAAGGTAAAAAATCAAACTTCGATTATCGACTGGAAACTCCAGACCGAATTGGAACCGCAGGAATTCACAAAATTGGTTTGGGCGTTTTATTAGGTTTGGAAGATTGGCGGACAGATAGTTTTTTCAATGCTTTGCATTTAGATTATTTGCAGAAGAAATACTGGCAAACGAAATACTCGGTTTCATTCCCACGCCTTCGTCCTGCTGAGGGAATTATCGAGCCCAATTTCATTATGGATGATAAAGATCTAACCCAATTAATTTGTGCTTACCGATTATGGAATGAAGATTTAGAAATTTCGATTTCAACAAGAGAAAACGAAAAATTCAGAAACAATATCATCCCAATTGGCGTTACGAGCATGAGTGCAGGTTCTAAAACCAATCCGGGTGGTTATGTTGTCGATCCGCAGTCTTTGGAGCAATTTGAAATCAGCGATGAACGTTCAGCAGAAGAAATTTCAAAAATCATAAAAAATACAGGCTACGAACCCGTTTGGAAAGATTGGGACAAAGTTTATAGTTGAAACGTTTCAGGTTTCAGGTTTCAAGTTTGTGAACTTAACATTTTACAATTCATAATTCACAATTAAAAAAATGAGTATTATTCAAGATTTTCTCCGTTACAACAGACAAACTATTCTTCCTGAAATTGGTGATGAAGGTCAGGAAAAATTAAAAAAAGCACGTGTTTTAGTAATTGGTGCCGGCGGTTTAGGTTGCCCGATTTTACAATATATTGCTACTGCCGGAGTGGGGTTTATCGGAATTATGGATTTTGATACGATTGAGATTCACAATCTTCACCGACAGATTTTATATACCGAAAATGAAATTGGCAAACAAAAAGCGATTGTTGCAAAAGATGTAGTTTCAAAACTAAATCCTTTGATTGAGGCTATTGCAATTAATGAAAAACTAACTGCTGAAAACGCATCGAAAATCATTGACCAATTTGATATTATTATCGATGGCTCAGATAATTTTTCGACTCGTTATTTAGTCAATGATACTTGTGTTCAGCTAAAGAAAACTTTGGTTTACGGGAGTATTTTAAAATTTGAAGGACAAATTGCGGTTTTCAATCATAACGGAAGTAAAAATCTTCGCGATTTGTTTCCAGAAATGCCAGATCCGAAAGATGCTCCAAACTGTAATTTAAATGGCGTTTTAGGAACTTTACCTGGAATTATCGGCAACATGATGGCGCACGAAACACTGAAATTAATTCTCGATTTACCAACTCTAAAGAATGAATTGGTAATTTTTAATACGTTAAATTGGAGTTTTACAAAGCTGAATTTCTAAAAAACAACTTCATCACCAACAGAAATAATTCCCGAATTCAGACTCACAATATTGGTTCCGAATAAAACCGAATTATCGACATTTCTGTATTTGCTCAGTGTTTTTAGAGGTTCTTTTTTTAAACGTCCATTTTCCGGATCATTGTTAACCATAACACATCTTCCGCAAGGTTTTATGTTTTTAAATTGAACTTCTCCAATTGTAAAAGTCTTAAAATCATCTTCTTCATGAGGATTTTCAGTGCTTACTACAATGTTTGGACGAAATCTTTTTATGGTAATTTTTTCATCCAATTTATCATTTAAAAAATCAAGGCTTTCTGTTCCAATCAATAAATACGGATAACCGTCTGCCAGACTCACATTGAATGTTTCTTTTAATCTTGAGCTTTCATGTTTACGAGCTCCATTTCTTAATATTTTGACTAATTTACATTCAAAACCTAAATGCTGGCTGAACCATTTTGACGTTTCAGGATTTACCTCAACAACTTCACTTTTATCGTCCCAAACATTTACTTCTATTGCATTTTTTAAATGTTCGTTAATAGAAAATTCATGCTTTTGATCCTGAAAAGTAATGCTAATTTTTCCATTTGAAATCTGCGGATAAAACTGACTCATTATTCGATGTTCTCTCTGCGTCAGCATTTGATTTTCCGCATCAATCAACATCCATCGACGATCATTTTCAAATCCCATTTCTTCCGCTTTAGCAGATTCAAGACTGATTCCTGCCAAACTTTTTATCGGATAAATATAAATTTCTTTTACACTGTAAACTGCACTCATTTTTATTTACTTTTTAAAATGGACATAAATTCCTCGCGATCAATTTCCCGACAGCCTAAACTCTCTAAATGCGAGTTATAAACTTGACAATCTAATAATTTGTAATTTTCTTTTTTCAAATATAATGCTAAAGCAATAAACGCCGTTTTTGAAGCATTTGAAACTTTAGAAAACATACTTTCTCCGCAAAAAACATTTCCTTTTCCCAAATCTATTCCGTACAAACCGCCAACTAAAACATCATCCTGCCAAACCTCAACCGATTTAGCGAATCCTTCTTCATTTAATTTGCAATAAGATTCGATCATTTCATCAGAAATCCAGGTTCCGTTTTGTCCATCTCTTTTTATTTGCTGGCAATTCGAAATTACTTCTCTGAAATTTTTGTTGTAAGTCACCTTGAATATTTTCTGGTTCAGAATCTTTCGCATACTTTTCGATATTACGAGTTCATCAAAAAACAGAACCATTCTCGGATCTGGTGCCCACCACAAAATTGGTTCTCCTTCATTAAACCAAGGGAAAATACCGCTTTTATAGGCTAATTGTAAACGTTCTGAACTTAAATCACCACCAATTGCCAAAATGCCTTCTTCATCAGCTTCGGTTACTGGAGGGAAAAATAAATCGTTGAATAAATAATACATTTTTTTAGTATTCAATAATGAAAAACCTAAATTTCAGGTTATTGAAATTTCAAATAAAAAATTCCAAATCCCAAATTCAGTCGAATGAATTGGAATTTGGAATTTATCTTTTAGATTTTAAACCTTTATTAGAACGGTAAATCGTCTGGTTCGTCTTCGTTTATGCTTGTTGCTGGTGCAAAAGTTTCTGCAGCTGGCATTGGCGCGCCTTGTGCAGGACCTTCTGGTGCTAATCTTTCGATTCTCCAACCTTGAATACTATTGAAATATCTAGTTTCTCCTTGTGGATTAACCCATTCTCTTCCTCTTAAATTGATAGAAACTTTTACTGCTTCACCTAGTTTATAGCTGCTTAACAAATCGCATTTATCTTGTGTAAACTCGATTAAAATATGCTGTGGATACTGCTCATCTGTAGTTACTACTAATTCTCTTTTTTTGAATGAAGCACTAACTTGTTGCTCAGGATTTACCACTTTTACTTTTCCTATAACTTCCATCTTCTTCTATAATTAATTATTGTTTCTATTCTTATTTTTTGGCTAAAAGCACTTTCCAAGCCGATGCAATATCGTCATTATTGAGATATTTTTTGGCTTCTAAGTGAATTTTCTCCTGATCGTCTGAGCTTAAAACGCCTTTCACAGAAAAATTTTCTTTCACAAATATACTAACTTCTTCCGTTGTAGGCAAGGCTTCTATATTTCCGAGTTTTCCGAGGTCATTCCCATTAAACACAAGGCTTTCCTTCACAAAATTCGGAATTGCATCTACTCCAACTCCTAAAGTTGTAAGCGGTTTTGGCACTTCAAAAAGTCCTTCATTCGATCTTGAATACCAATTTGCTCCCAATCTTGAAACCAAATCAATTTTGTGCTGATCGATTCCTCCGTTTTCATCTAAAATTGATTCGTGGATATGCATTTTCACTACTTCGCACAAAACCAGATTTCCAGCTCCTCCTTCTGTTCCTAACGGAATAATCTGCGTAACCTTGCATTCAAACTGAACCGGAGATTCTTTTACACGATACGGCTTTACAATATCAGACGGAATTTGAGTCAAACCCGCTTTTATAAATTCGTTTACGCCTTCTGCATATTCTGTACTTGCCAACGAAGTCTGTTGTACAATGTCGAAATTAACCACATTTATTACAACTTCTTTTGTTGCTTCAACGTTGATTAAAGTGTGTTTTACCGTATTGTCGCGAACGCGTCTTGCAGGCGAAAAAACCAAAATTGGCGGATTAGCACTAAACACATTAAAGAAACTGAAGGGAGATAAATTAGGAATTCCTTTTGCACTAATTGTACTCGCAAACGCAATTGGACGCGGCCCTACTGAACTTTGCAGATAACCATGTAATTTTGCTGTTGGTATCTCTTTTGGATCGATGCTAATCATATATTTTCTTTTTAACCAAACCTCATTTTGGTAACTGCAAAAGTATAGAAATGGTTTAATTCGGAGAAATACTTTAGGACATAAAAACAAAAATCTTTCAGGAACTGCAAAATATAAAATGCGTATATTTCGTTATATTTATACCTCAAAAATTAATTTATGCATTTTTCTGAACGCAGAAATACAACTCGCTGGGTTATAATTCTTATTTCCTTTTTAATCATTACCTTGATTCTCTGGAACACCTATACTTTTTTTCAGATTTTCAAAAATGAAGAACGTCTGAAAATGAAGCTTTTTGCCGATGCACAAATTACAATTGTAAACGCAGACGAAAATACTGATGTTGAACTGCCTCTTCAAATTTTTAGCAATAACACTTCTATTCCCGTAGTATTAATGCTTTATGATAATGTTGTAAGTTCAAAAAATGTTCCTGATGAAATTTTGAATGACAAGAAAAAACTAAAAACTTTTTTAAAAAATTTAAGTAGCGAAAATGAACCCATAACTTTTGAATATGCACCAGGAAAATATCAACATTTATATTATGGTAATTCGGCATTGCTTAACAAATTAAAATATTATCCAATTGCTTTATTGCTTATTGTTTTTCTATTTGTTGCATTGATTTATAATTTTTACAAAAGCACGAAAATGGCCACTCAGAATAAACTTTGGGCTGGAATGGCAAAAGAAACGGCACATCAAATTGGTACGCCTTTATCATCTTTAATTGGCTGGATTGAGATTTTAAAAACAGAAGATATTGATTCATCGATAACTTCTGAAATCGAAAAAGATATTAACCGATTGCAAACGATTACGGATCGTTTTTCTAAAATTGGTTCTGTACCTGTTTTAGAAACGCATGATATTGTTTCAGAAACCTTAAATGCGTTTAAATATTTGCAATCACGTTTTTCAAAACAAGTTGCCTTTTCATATCATACGCCAAACGAACCTATTATGGTACAGATAAATCCAATTCTTTACAGTTGGACAATCGAAAATTTGGTAAAAAATGCTATTGATGCAATGAAAGGAAAAGGAAATTTGGAACTGCAAATTGAACAGGATCTCCATCATGTAAAAATAAATGTAAAAGACTCTGGAACCGGAATTCCTAAAAAACAATTCAAAACCATTTTTGAAACTGGTTTTACAACCAAAAAACGAGGCTGGGGATTGGGACTTTCTTTAACTAAAAGAATTGTTGAAGAATACCATAGCGGCAAAATCAAAGTTTTACATTCTGAAATTGGGAAAGGAACTACTTTTCAGATTCAGTTAAATAAAAATTAATTTACATTCTAAGTATATCGTTTCAAAACCATAAAAAGCCTTTACAATTCTGTAGAGGCTTTTTTTTGCGCAAGTAATTCCACATCTATAAAAGTCTAAAATATCTTATTGTGTTGTTTTTTAAACTTTTAAATACTAAGTAACGAGTTTTCATTTTCTAAGTTCGGTTAAACAAAAAAATTGAGAGATTTTTCTGTATTAACTATTAACCAAAACTTTAAAAATGAAGAAAAAATTTAAAAACCAATTTCGAGTCATGCTTATTTTATGCATTACTCTACTAACGGCAAATTGTGCTAATGAAGAAATCTCAGACCAGCAAAAAACAACTGTCGCAATTGACAAAGCACAAAAATGGTTTAACGCCTATAAGGCAACAGCAGAATTTCATCCGGCATTCAAAAACATTAATTATTATTGGGAAAATGCCTCTTTGGTCAAATTGGAAAATAATTCTATTGCAATTACTATCCCGATGAAGGACAATCCTGAAAATCCCGATTATCATGGGAAGAAAATGTTATATTTATATCCAGCAGACAATGGATATAATACTGTAGTACATGAAATATTTCCAAAGTCAGAAACTGATTTTGGTGTTGAAAACAAAAAAGAAGATTTTCAAAACTTAGATGTTTTTACTGGTTACATCCTAACATGGAATTTAACAGAAGGATTCGTAAAAGGAGCAGAATTTGAGAATGGTGTGGCTATTAAAAATATTTCATATGCGGCTATATTGTCTGACGATGAAAAAATCAAGGCATTTAATTTAACCCGCAAAGCACCTCCTAACTGGCAAATGGAATTGGATTCTGTAATTGTTACCGGAGGTAGCGGTAGTGGAGGATGCGCAGGATGTGGGGGCGTGATAAGAATTAACCCAACTATAGGCGGAGGCGGAACCGGAGGCGGAACTGGTGATTATATTGGTTCTCCAGGTGCCGGAGGAGATTCAAGCTCAGGATCAGGAAGCAAACCAATAGGCGATCCATGTAGCAGAATAAGAGAGCAGTTGACTAGTGCAAATTTTGTAGCCAAACAAGACGAACTTAAAAAGAAAACAAATTTAAAAGTAGAAACTGGATACTTGCAGAGTAAAAACGGTCCCTTTACCGCACTTAATCCTGGTTCAGGTACTGATAATACAGATTCCTTAAATTTCCCATTCGATGCAAATACAATAGGTTATATACATGCTCATCTCGACCCTTATGAAAAAGTAAAGGCAAATGGCGATATAGACCCTGTTGAACCTATAAGAATGCATTCGCCTGAAGATGTAAAACAGTTTATAATTTTGATTCTTAATGCAGGCAGAAACAGCATTCCTATTAGCGAAGTTTATGGGGCTATGGTATCTAGCGCAGGAACTTATCAATTGAGATTTACAGGAAATATCGCTGATGTCAGTTCAAAAGCTAGCAGTATTAATTGGGGTGATGGTCTTGATAAAACTTACACAGAAATAATGAAAAAAAGTAGTAGTTTGGAAAAAGGATTTTTAAAATTTTTGAATGAACAAATAGGAATCAATGGCATCGAACTATATAAAATAGAATCTAGTGGAAACTCAAAAAAAACATTAGATGCTACTGGAAAAGTAACAAGTAGTAACTGTAAATAAAACCAAAATGAAAAAAATATTTTTTTTAGGATTTATAATCCTATCAGTGATATCCTGCAAGGCACAATCTATTCAACCAATTGAAAAAGCCATAGATTATAGACGAGCTGGGGGCATCCCAGACAATATTTATTTGAAGGATGTAAACAATTTGCTTACCAAATATATAGGTACTTGGAAAGGAACTTACCAAGACAAAAACTATACATTATATATTACGAAAGCAACTTCAAAATATGAAACGATAACTTGGGATATGTTATTGATTCGCTACCTAATCACTACCAGCAACGGCAATGTATTAGAAAACACACAGAATCTTCCCGATAATAATACTTATATTATTGAAGGTTCTTATTTTGGCAAGGATCTAGCAGTTTATGCATTGGATTTTACTGGCAAAAATGCAATGTGCGGTAATGCGGGAACAATATTTATACGTACAAAAAATGCAACAAATACTTTAATGTCATTTGGTTTTGAACCAAATAAAACAATGATTTCAGAAGACACTTGCCCTGGTTTCAAAACCGCTGAGCTAACTTTTCCTAAAGATGGCTTGATGCTAACAAAACAATAGTTTATTCCTAAATCCTCAAGTATAAAATACTTGGGGATTTTTAAATACGACAAGAACTTAATGAATTTAATAACTTAACAGAATGAAAAAAATATTTATACTATTATTTTTAATATTATATCAAAATAATTTTTCACAAAATAGCGATATCGATCGATTGTATGAAATTTCTTTTTGTGGAAAACCACAAACCATTCAATTTATTGAATATAGCAATGGCACAGCCGAGGGATGTTTACGAACTGAACTTTCAGAAGAAATACCATATAGAAAAGATAGAGAAATTATAAAAGAAATAAGTCTTGACAATACACTTGCTAAAAAAATAATAGTCGAATTAAAAAATGCAGGAATTGAAACTTTAAAAAAGTGTAATGAAGATGCTGATTGTGAAGCATTAGGTTTTCTAGATGGTGATTATCTATCAATTAATATTCAAATTAAGAATATCAATAAACACATTGAGTTTTCAGAAATCTATCCTGAATCACAAACTAATGGAAAAATTGAAGAAATTGAATTAAGAAGAAAGGTTCAGTCTTTGGCGACAATTATTGACAAAGAAATAGATTTAGAAAAACAATTTTCAGATCTAATTAAGAGCTTGAAAAGAGGAAAGTATTGCTATTGGTCAGGAATTTCAAAAATATGTATAAAACACAAATAATTTATACTCGCTGAATATTTGTATTTCTTTTTAGAAATTCTACTCGTTAGATTACATAACATATTAAGAGGATATTCAAAAAACATGTAAAATAACATAGTATTTAAACTAAAAAAAACCTCGAAAAAATATTTTCGAGGTTTTTTTTAGTTTAATAATTTTACTTAAAGATTCTCCGTTATACTCTTTGCCAAAGCTTCAAACTCCTCTTTAGTAAGTGAAACTTTATCTATGAAACGCATTTCATCCATATGATTCAACGGAATCAAATGCACATGCACATGAGGAACTTCTAATCCAACAACGGCAACTCCTACTCTTTTGCACGGAACTGTTTTTTCTAAAGCAATTGCTACTTTTTTAGAAAACTTCATCAAACCTAAATACAATTCATCATCCATATCAAAAATCTTGTCGATTTCTTGTTTCGGAATACAAAGCGTGTGTCCTTTTGCGTTCGGATTTACATCTAAAAAAGCCAAAAAGTTTTCATCTTCAGCGATTTTATATGCAGGAATTTCTCCGTTTACTATTTTAGTGAATATTGATGCCATTTTTTCGGGTTAATCGTTTAACTGTTTATTCGTTTAACCGATTAAACAGTTAAACGATTAAACTAAAATATTTAGTCTCTTGAAATTTCAAGAATTTCAAATTTCAAAACACCGTTTGGAACTGTAATTTCGGCTACTTCTCCAACAGATTTTCCAAGTAAGCCTTTTCCAATAGGAGAAGTTACTGAGATTTTTCCAGTTTTCAAGTCGGCTTCGCTTTCAGCTACAAGCGTATATTTCATTTCCATTCCGTTACTTTGGTTTTTAATTTTTACATTAGATAAAACCAACGCTTTCGAAACATCCAATTGTGATTCGTCAATTAATCTTGCATTAGAATACACTTCTTCCAGCTTAGCAATTCTCATTTCTAATAAACCCTGTGCTTCTTTTGCTGCATCATATTCTGCGTTCTCAGATAAATCACCTTTATCTCTCGCCTCTGCTATATCTTGAGATGCCTTTGGACGCATTACACTTTTTAAATGCTCCAATTCATCTTTCAACTTTTTTAATCCTTCTGCTGTATAATAAGATACTTTACTCATAACTTCATCGTTTATATAAATACAAAAAATCCCATCGGGACGGGATTTTGTATTACAAATATACTATTATTTTTAATAGAACATAATTATATGTTAATCATATAAAAATCAAAACTAAATATTTTATTTTTGTTTCATTAATCCTTACTAAAAGAATGAAAAAAATCTGGCTCTTAATCGTCTTTGTTTGTGCACTTTCTGCTTGTAGCGACAGTCAACGCAGCAATAAAAACCCTTACATTCCTAATTACTCTGTTAATTTGTCTGTAGATATGAATTTGCCTTTGTATTCTAATCTTAAATACCCAAGTAATGGTGTTATTATTCCGAATTATGGAGCAAAAGGAATTATCATTTTTAATGCTGGAAACTCTTATAATGCTTTTGATGCTGCGTGTCCAAATCAGGAAATTAATTCTTGTGCAGCAATGACAATTGACGGCATATATGCCGTTTGTTCATGTGACAAAGTGCAATACAGTTTATTCACAGGACTTGGTTCAAAAGAATATCCATTAAAATCATATCGTGTCGAAGTTATAGGATCTGTGATTCACGTATATAACTAAAATAAAAAAGCCTGAAAATTTAATTTCAGGCTTTTTTATTTTTTAGAATTTCAAAGTCAATCCGGCTAAGAAATTAATTCCTGCCTGTGGATAATAATACGGATAAACATCCCACATGTATCCGTTTGAAACATATTTTTTATCTAAAATATTATTTACCATACCTGTAATCATAATCGATTTGAAAACCGATTTTGGTTTGATTTCATAAGAAACATTCAAATCGTTCACAAAATAATCGGCCAGTTTTGCTGATGGCAATTCAATATTATTCATGTATTGTTCTCCAACATATTTCTGCAATAATGAAATATGCAGATTCTGAATCGGGCTGTAAACAATTATATTTCCAGCAATAACTTCTGGTGAATAAGCAATTTTAGTTGTTCCGTAATTTTGGCCTTCAACAGCTAAATCAACATTTTTATTACTGCTTAAAGTAAAGTTTGGTCGAAGAATAAATTGTTCCGAAAGCTTAATTGTGGCATCAAATTCAAATCCTAAACGGTAACTTTTATCAGTATTAGAACGAATTGGCGCTCCAACATCATCAAGCGTTCCTGTCAAAATCAACTGATCTTTGTAGGCCATATAATAGAAATTAGAATTCAACTGAAAATTCTCTGAGTTAAATCTCCATCCTAATTCAAAATCATTCAATTTTTCTGGTTTTACATTTCCACCTTCATAATCGGTTCTGTTTGGTTCACGATTCGCACGAGCGTATGAAAAATATAAAGTGTTTTTATCATTAAAAGCATAATTCAAACCTGCTTTTGGGTTAAAGAAATTGAAATTATCATCTACTAAACCTGTTTCAGCACTATTAGCTTTATATTTTACATTTCTATATTGAAGATCTCCATAAAAGCTCAATTTTTCTGTAAACTGATAATTGGCTTTCGCAAAAATATTTCCGTCTGTTTTTGTTGAAAAATCATCATAATAATGATCTCCCAATTCTGAGTTTGAAGCATATCTCGCCCAAATCACTTTTCCGTAATGATCGCCTTCGTATTTATTCCAGCCTCCGCCAAAAATAACATCGAGTTTTTCATCTTTATATTTTACAGAAAAAGTTGTTCCGTAGAAATCATTGTCCAACCATTTTTGGCGTACCAAATCTGTAGTTGTAACTGCTCCAACTGGATCTAAATTATAATCGACCATGTCGGCATCTTCTTTATAATTTTCGTAATAACCTTTTCCTTTTGTATAATGAACAGCCAAATTAGAACTCCATTTATCAGACCACGATTCACTCCAATGCAATTGATAATGATCTTGCTGATAATTATCGGTTTCATTATCGTAAAAACGAACATTTCCTGATTCATCAGTGTACATTCCAGCTGAGTTGAAAGTACGATTTTCGTTCATAGTTTCAGCGTCAATTCCGTTCCATGATTGATATGTTTTTTCAGTTCCGCCAAAAACTAAAGCTTTGATTAATGTTGTTTTTCCAACATAAGTTCCCTGAAGAAAATACGATTTCAAATCAGAACTTGCTCTGTCTATATAACCGTCAGATTTAATTCTAGATAAACGTCCAGCCAATTCAAAATGGTCGTTTAACAAACCAGTGCTGAATTTTACCGTGTTTTTCTGCGAATTAAAACTTCCGAAAGAGCTTGAAATTTCGCCATTAGCCTTAGATACATAATTATCTGTCAACATGTTTAAACTTGCTCCAAAAGCTCCAGAACCATTTGTTGAAGTTCCTACTCCTCTTTGCAATTGCAGACTTTCTACAGAAGAAGCAAAATCAGGCATATTTACCCAAAAAGTTCCTTGACTTTCGGCATCGTTGTATGGAATTCCGTTGATCGTAACATTCACACGAGTTGCATCGCTTCCGCGGACTCTGATTCCACTATAACCAATTCCGTTTCCAGCATCAGAAGTTGTAACTACCGAAGGAAGATAATTCATCAAAGTAGGAATATCTTGTCCCAGATTTCTGAATTTGATTTCTTTTTTATCCATATTACTAAAAGAAACCGGAGTTTTTGAAGTCACACGAACCGCAGAAACCAAAACATCATCAAGTTGATTAACTTTAGTAGAATCCTGTTCTTGCGCGAAAGAAATTAGAGTAAAGAAAATAGAGAATAGAGTAAAGAAAATAGATTTGTTACTCAGCTTTGTAACTTTGTAACTTTGTAACTTTGTAACTTTAAAAAGTGTTTTCATTCGTAAAAAATTACGAATAAAAGGGGGAATTATTCTTTGTTAAATTAATAAATTGTTTCACGACAAAATAAAGTGTGCACGCTTGATAGTGTCGTTTTTTCCCTTAGCAACATTACTCGCTCAGGTTCTTTGGGTATGATCTCAGCTCGTTATTTAGAGCACCCCTTTGAGACAGTGCAAATGTAATGTTAAAAAATCAAACTCCAAAAAAACAAATTCCAAATTCCAAAAAGTCATTTTGATTTTTGGAATTTGGAATTTAATCTAAGTTTGGTTTTCGTCTTGATTGTTTTATTTCAGAAACATTCTTTTTGTCTTTAATTCTCTTTTTAATTACAGATTTCGGGACTTTTGTAGCTTTTCGAACCTTGGGAACAAACAATCCTTTTTTTATGATTTCCAAAAATCGTTTTATAACAATTTCTTTGTTTTTAAGCTGACTTCGATCTTCATCACAATTTAAAATTAAGATATTTTCAGAAGTTAAACGCGCTGCAATATTAGTTTGCAAAAGCAGTTTTTCTTCATCAGACAAAGCTTGTGAAACATTCAAATCAAAAGACAAAACTACTTTTGATGAAACTTTGTTCACGTTTTGTCCGCCGGCGCCACCGCTGCGAACGGCTTTAAAACTTAATTCTGATATAATTTTATCAATATCCATTATTGTGGCTGATGTGGTGCTTTTAACAAATCATTTACCGTTTTCACCGGATTAAAAGTTATTAACGGAACAGCAACAAAAATAGTTAACCAATGCGCCATTGAGCCATTCCACAAACCTGGAAGTTCGTAATTCTTTACCGTTTTGCCTTCAACACTTTTCTCAACTATAAAACCTGCTTTATGATCTACAAACTGCTGCAAATCAAATTTTTGATTTTTGTAATTTCTAATTCCGCAAACTAAATCTACTGGATTAAAGTGTGTCGATTCAGCTAAAATCTTAGCCTGTTTTTTATCCGATAAATCAACTTGAGATGTTTCAACAATCTGAAGTGATTTTATTCCTTTATTGCTCATAACCCAAAACGGTCCTCCACCTGGTTCTCCTTCATTTTTCACCATCCCACAAACTCTAATCGGACGATCTAAAAGTTCTTTTACTTTGCTGATTTTATTCTCAAAAGTGAACATATTGAAATCACTTGAGATTTCGATATTTAACTCTTTAGTCAAAAAAAGAACTATATCATTTAACTCTTTTTCTCCTATTTTTTTCTCATCAATCGCATTCAGATAGCCAAAAACCTTTTGTTGTACTTCGATTAAAATTCCCGCCAGTGCTTTTTTATACAAAGTAATTTTGTCGATATGATTCTGAATCACATTATCAATATTTTTAATAAAAATAACATCGGCTTCTAATGTGCTTAAATTCTCAATTAATGCACCATGTCCGCCTGGTCTGAAAACCAAAGCTTCATTTTTATCTCTTACCAATCTGTTTTTTGTATCAACAGCAATCGAATCGGTACTTGCGTTTTGATATGAATAACCAATATTTATTTGAATTCCAGAAGCCTTCTCTACTTTTTCTTTGAGAACTTCAATTTCTTTTTCGAATAATTCCTGATGCGCTTCGGTTACCGTAAAATGAAGATTAGAAACTTGATTTGAAGATGCATAATGCACACATTCGTTCAAATGTTCTTCAATCGGATTTGCGATATGATCTTTATATTTATGAAAAGGCAATACTGCTTTTGGCTTATCTGCGAAAGCAAAATGATCCTGTGAAAGCAATGTTTTTATGAAATAATAATTCTTGTAATCTTGCTCTAAATTTTCAAAATCAGGATAAATCGATCTTAGCTTTTTATCAACTGCCTTAAAAAAAGGAAACTTGTCCATTCCAACAATAAAAATCGGAAGTTCTTTGTCCTTTTGTCTATTTATATAAGCATTTATTGTCTCTTTTTCAATATCAAAATCATTCAAAAAGGCTCTCAAAAACTTAAACATTCTTGTTGCAGCTCCAGAAGCAGGAACAAATTTTTTAATTTTCAGATTTTCTTTTTGAGCGTCAAAAAAGGCTGCTTTTCCTTCAAATTCTATTTCTGAAAAAGCCAAAATCCCATTTTCTGTTGTTGCCGGACTTATTAAATTGCTTTTTGTGATTCCTTTTTTGAAAATTTTTAGTTGTTTCAAAACACTTTCAATAGAAATGCCTTGCTCATAAAGTTGCACAAAATCTTCTGACGAAAAACCACGTTCTTTAGCAATAGTAAGCTCTTCAATAATTGCGGTTGCTTTTGCTAAACGACTTTCTTTATTTCCTGAAAGAATTATAAAAGGCTTCTTTGTCTGTATCAAACTTTGTTTAAAAACAGAAAAAACAGTTTCTCTTCCGTCTGGTGTATCTCTAATATCATCTTTTTCCCAAGGAACATCAATATCTGTCAGGAAAAATAAATCATATTCGTGTTCCAGCGCTGCCTCATTTAAAAGCGGATCACAGAAACCGTAATACATTTCAGAGAAAACTTTGGTCACCATCAAATTCGTATCGCAGAACAAATATTTTTTTGCCTGAGAAAGTTTTTCATTTTCCAATGCAGTTTGTCCGTATGCAATAGGCATCATATCATCAGCAACGCAAATATGCTGATTTTCCTCCCATTTTTCTTGTAAATAGTCACGTGCAAACTCGGGAACCCATTCGGTTTCGTAATATTCTGCAAGCTGTTTTGCTAAAGTTGTTTTGCCTGTACTTTCAGGCCCAAACAAAGCAATTTTTATGATAGTTGTTTTTTGCTGTCTAAGATTTTTCTCCATTCTAAATAAGCTGAAATAGCCAAAATTGTAAAAATTAAATATTGAAGTGACAGCATCCCTAAGCCGCGATAAGCATAAAGAGGCACAACAATTATATCGCCAATAATCCAAAGTGTCCAGTTTTCGATTTTTTTTCTGGCCATGTACCACATTCCCGCAAAAAATATTCCTGACGAAATCATATCGACATAATTGTCTGGATTGATTGTATAGTCAAAATATTTATAAATGCCGAAAACTACAAAAACGGTTACAATAAATAGTACGATTCCGATTATTTTTTCATTAAAACTTGTACGAGTTATAGGTAAATTATCCTCAACTGAACCGCCACGCGCCCATACATACCAGCCATAAATACTCATAATGGAGAAATAACCATTGATAATCATATCGCCAATATAACCCGCGATGTATAGCAAATACACTGAAATTACTGTTGCGATAAGTCCCGTTGGATACACCCAGATATTTTCTTTTTTAGCAAACCAAACGCTTAAAATCCCGCAGACAAAAACTAAAAATTCTAAAATAATATGCCATAGTGGAGCATTCTTATAATTTTCGAAAAAAAAATCTATCATTTGGTTAAACTGTTTTTGGTTTTTTATGATTCAAAAAAATGGCTGTCGTTTTCAAAAGCAGTTCCAATAACTACTAAATCTGCGCCGGCTTTATGTGCGTTTTG
This sequence comes from Flavobacterium sp. ASV13, assembly GCF_000745775.1. Taxonomy (GTDB): domain Bacteria; phylum Bacteroidota; class Bacteroidia; order Flavobacteriales; family Flavobacteriaceae; genus Flavobacterium. Next base: position 79,053 of record NZ_JQJY01000002.1, read on the forward strand.
AATTCCGTGCAAATCTACAATTCCTCCGCCAACAATTATAGGAATTTCTATATTTTGCGCAATTAACTGTATCATTTCCAGAGGAACTGCATTTTTAGCGCCACTTCCGGCCTCTAAATACATTAATTTATTTCCTAGCATTTCGCCCGCTTGTGCAGTAGCCAAAACCAAATCGAAATTTTCACGGTTTAGCGGTTTTGTTTTACTAACGCGTGCAACTGCAGTTTCATTGCCGCTTTCAATCAAAATATAGCCTGTAGAAATTACTTCAAGATTTGTTTTTTTCAGAATTGGCGCCGCCTGAACCTGATATTCAATCAAATAATCCGGATTTCTGCCTGATAATAATGACAGAAATAAAATAGCATCGGCCTGAGGTGAAATCTGCGACGGATCGCCTGGGAATATAACAACCGGAAGTTTTGTTTTTTGTTTTAACTGCGCAATCAAATCTTCTAAAATTGTAGCTTGCACAATGCTGCCTCCAACAAAAATATGTGTAGCAGGAGACTGATTTATTTTATCTATTAAATGATCCAAGTTTTCCAAAACAATTTTATCAGGATCTAAAAGAACTGCCAACAATTTGCGACCCTCTTTTTTGGCTTCTAAAATCTGTTGATGGATATTAACTATTTTTTGCTGCATAATGGCCGTAAAAGTAAAAGTTTTTAATATAGAAGAACTATTTTGAATAAATTATATTTGTACAGCTACTTTTGATAACCAATGAAACAAATGTATGATTGCTCCTGAATTATTAGAAAAATATGGCGTTGTAAAGAAGTCTTTCGACAAAAATGAAATTATTTTTGAAGAAGGAATTTTTCCTGCTAATTATTATCAGATTCTTTCTGGCGAAGTCAAAATGAGCAATTATAATGATGAGGGACGTGAATTTATTCAGGGAATATTTTACAAAGAACAATCTTTCGGCGAACCTCCTTTGTTTTTAAACCAAAAGTATCCTGCAAATGCAATTGCTGTTGATAACAGCGAAATTCTTCTTCTTCCAAAATCAAACTTTATGAAACTGTTGGAAGAAAATCCAAAAATAAGTATCAAAATAATCGAGAATCTAGCACAGCGATTGTACTATAAATCCGTTATGGCTGCAGAGATTTCAACGCAGGAACCAGAACATCGGGTTTTAAAATTAATCGATCACGGAATTGCTTATTTCAATTTCAAAAAAGATGCAAACGGCTACCTCATCAATTTTACCCGACAACAAATTGGAGATTTGACCGGATTACGTGTTGAAACGGTAATCAGAACAATAAAAAATTTGGAAAAAAAAGGCGAATTGAAGATTATAAACCGAAAAGTATATCGATAAAAAAGTTCTTGTTTTATGATTAAAATCATAAAACCGAGCAGTATAGTGCCTGTACCTTTGTTGGTATAAAAATCACAATATCATGACACTATATCAATCAACATTCGACATTTTTAACAAAAATTACATGGGTTCTGCTGCAATGGCAGTAATTGGTCAAAGCTGTTTAGGCGGCGCTGCAGCAATGTACGTTTTATCTAACGGAACTTCTATTTTTCAAATGATTCAGCTGGCTATTATCGTTTTAGCTTGTATCTTTGTAAACACTTCAATTTTGGCACAAATGAAACACAAGGTAGTTTTTAACCTTTTGATTCTGAGTTCAGTTTTAAGTGTATTGTTTATTTTATTAAATACTCTCATTCTGTGAAAAAGCAAATAGAAAATAGAGATGATGTTTCGCTTCTAGTGCATCAGTTCTATGCTAAAATAAGAGCCGATGAAGAAATCGGCTTTTATTTTAATAAAATGATTTCTGATTGGGATGCGCATCTCGAAAAACTGACTGATTTTTGGGAAACTAATTTATTTGCGATTCGCAAGTATAAAGGAAATCCGCATGCAGTTCATAATGAGGTTGACGAACATTTTGGAGGAAAAATCACGGCAAATGAATTCGGAATTTGGCTGAATCATTGGTTCCAGACTATCGACGAACATTTTGAAGGTGAAAATGCTAATACATTAAAAAGACGCGCCCGAAAAATGAGCACTTTCCTGTATATGAGTATGTTTCAGCATCGAAAAAAAGAGAGCGAAGTTTAAATTGAAAACTGCTACTGAAACTAAAGTCTATTTTTCAAAAGCATAAACCAAAGTAAACTTACCTTCAAAATTATCTGATTTTATTTCTTCATAATGCACATTAAAATCTTTTACCAAAACATCAAAATGAAGACTTGCCTCGGTTTGACCTTCATTCAAAGAAAAGTTTTTGACTTTGATATGATCTTTAAAACTGATTCCTTTTTCGTTTCTGATTTTAAAGATTGCTTCTTTGGCTCCCCAAATCACGGTAAGTTTTTTTATGTAATCTTCTTTTGATGACGGATCTAAATATTCACTTTCATAATCCGTAAATTTATCCCCGATTCGAATAATTTTTTCACGCTGCAATTCCATGTCAATTCCTACCGTTTCATGGCTTATGATAATAGCTGCAAAATGGTACGAATGCGTTATTGAAATATGATTGTGACAATCAAAATAAGGTTTCCCGAATTCGTCGTAATGCAAATCTTTATCGGTAAAACCCATTTCCTGGATCAGCATTCGAACGCTCAAAAAAGCACGCTGATGCATTTGAGATTTCATTCCATCCAGTCTTTTTTTTGTTTTCTCCTTCAAAACAACTTTGCCTAATAATTCCTCAAAAGATTCGGTTATTTCCCAAATTAAGATTTTAGTGGTTTCGTTGAATTGTATGGTTTGAAATAAAGGCATTTTATAATTATGAATTATGAGTTGTGAATTATGAGTTTTTAAACCATGTAAGTGATGTTCGAAATATAACTGCTGGTTCAAAAAAATGTATTAAGTAAATTTAAGCAATTCGAAACAAAGCACATTACAAAGAATCCTTTTTTAAATGAACTTATATCACTTATATGGTTTAAATCATTTTATAAACTAATATTCTAAAGATTAAGAATTTAAAGATTTCACAAATCTTAGAGAAAGTAGTAAAAATAAAAAGCTATTCCTTAAATTTGCAAAAATTTTACAATTATACAAATATAATATAAATGAGTACATCGACTACGCCTTATGTGGCTTTCAAAGTAAAAGACATTTCTCTAGCGGCTTGGGGAAGAAAAGAAATTGAATTAGCTGAAGCTGAAATGCCAGGTTTAATGGCACTTCGCGCTGAATATAAAGACGAACAACCTCTTGCAGGTGCTCGTATCGCTGGATGTTTGCACATGACAATTCAGACTGCAGTTTTAATCGAAACTTTAATCGCTCTAGGTGCTGAAGTTACTTGGTCTTCTTGTAACATTTTCTCTACTCAGGATCAGGCTGCTGCTGCTATTGCTGCTGCCGGAATTTCAGTTTACGCTTGGAAAGGTCTTGATGAAGAGTCATTTGACTGGTGTATTGAACAAACTTTATTCTTTGGTGAAGACAGAAAACCATTGAACATGATTCTTGACGACGGTGGAGATTTAACTAATATGGTTATTGATCGTTACCCAGAATTAGTTCCTGGAATTAAAGGTCTTTCTGAAGAAACTACAACTGGTGTTCACAGACTTTACGAAAGAGTAAAAGCTGGAACTCTTCCAATGCCTGCAATCAACATTAATGACTCTGTTACTAAATCTAAATTTGATAACAAATACGGATGTAAAGAATCTGCTGTAGATGCTGTACGTCGTGCAACTGACTTAATGTTAGCTGGAAAAAGAGTTGTTGTTTGTGGATACGGTGACGTTGGAAAAGGAACTGCTGCTTCTTTCAGAGGTGCTGGTTCTATTGTAACTGTTACTGAAATTGACCCAATTTGTGCTTTACAAGCTGCAATGGACGGTTATGAAGTTAAAAAATTAAACACTGTAATTGCTAATGCTGATATCATCATTACAACTACAGGAAATAAAGATATCGTTCTTGGAGAGCACTTCGAGCAAATGAAAGACAAAACTGTTGTTTGTAACATCGGACACTTTGATAACGAAATTGATATGGCTTGGTTGAACAAAAACCACGGTGCATCTAAAATCGAAATCAAACCACAAGTTGACAAATATACAATCGCTGGAAAAGATATCATCATTTTGGCTGAAGGTCGTTTAGTAAATCTTGGTTGTGCTACAGGTCACCCAAGTTTTGTAATGAGTAACTCATTCACAAACCAAACTTTGGCTCAAATCGAATTATGGAAAAACAGCGCTGCTTACAACAACGACGTTTACATGTTGCCAAAACATTTAGATGAAAAAGTTGCTGCTTTGCACTTAGCTAAATTAGGCGTTGAACTTGAAGTTTTAAGAGAAGATCAAGCTGCTTACATTGGTGTTGAAGTTCAAGGTCCATTCAAACCAGAGTACTACAGATACTAATCTATTTTAGATTTAAGATCTTTAGATCTAATTACATATTCAAACCCGACAGGTTTTAAAACCTGTCAGGTTTTGTTTTTAATTTAAATTAATTGACCCATTTTTTCTGTTTTTATTAAATATAAATATATTTTTGGGACACCAAAAACCAATTAATGAAAACACGTTTTATTCTATTACTATTATTAATCTTTGCATTTCCTTTTTTTGCAATTGCCCAAAATTCTGATATGTCTAAACCTGAATTGCAACACACCATGTATCCATGGATGGAGCCAAAACTTCCTAAAAAAATAGATAGCAACAAAAACCTTTATAAAGGTAAAGTACAAAGAGCAAAAAACAGACTTGCAAGAGAAGAACAAAAACTTATAAAACTTGGGCAAAAAGAATGGGAAATAGAATTGGATTTAAGAGCGCAGCTTGAAAATCTGAGACAACTTGAAAATTCTACAGAAAAAAGTGACGATCCCGATCATCAAAAAAAAATTGAAAAAACCAAAATACAAATAGCTAAATCTCAGGAAAAGTTAAATAAGGCTAAAACTGAAGTTGCATTAAGCACCAAAATACTTAATGACTGTGAAATAGCCTTAAAGGATGCCAGACTTGTAAAATACGGTTCTTAAAAAATATTTCAAACCCGACAGCTTTTAAAAATCTGTCGGGTTTTGTTTTTTGATGACCAATTTGTTCGAAATAGAAAAAAGATTTTATCAAAAAATATACTTTGTAAAGAATAACTGCTTAATTTTAAGAATTCAAATAAGTTACTATTTCTCAACTACATAAATACTGTACTATTGAAAAAAACATCTTATTTATTCGTCGTCTTATTTATAGTGTGTCTCCCGCATATTATTTTTTCTCAGGAAAAAAAACCTAAAGTCGTTTTGGTCTTAAGCGGTGGCGGCGCAAAAGGAATTGCTCATATTCCGCTTTTGCAAAAACTGGATTCTCTGCATATTGTTCCTGATCTTATTGTTGGAAACAGTATGGGAAGTGTTATTGGAGGTCTTTATGCTATGGGATATTCTGGTGATAGCATTGAAAATTTAACTAAAAGTATTAGTTGGGACAAACTACTCGGCGGAGGCCAGTCGTTACGATCTGTAAGCGCTGAAGAAAAAAGAGAATTTCAAAGATATGTAGTAGGAATAGGTGTTAAAGACGGAAAACTTAACAGTGTTGGTTCTCTGCTAAATGATCAGAATCTAAGAGAATATCTTTCTGAATTGACCTTTCCTGTATATAATGTTAGGGATTTTGACAGCCTTCCGATACCTTTTAGAGCTATGGCTACAGACTTAGCAGAGGGCAAAGAAGTCATTTTAAGCAAAGGTAGTTTAGCTTATGCCATGCGGGCCAGTATGTCCTTGCCTGCGATTTTCAAACCGATGCCTTACGAGAAAACAGTGTTGGTAGACGGAGGTGTATTAAATAATTTCCCGACTGACGTTGCTAAACAAATGGGTGCCGATATCATTATTGGAAGTGACGTAGGAGGCGGAATGGAACCAACGGATAAACTCAATAATCTGATGACTATTTTAATGCAAACGAGTATGTTTCCGAGTAATATTAAGAATCCGGCAAATCGTGATCTTTGCACAATATTAGTTGATCATTTGCCCAACTTGCGTTTCTCAACCGCCGATTTTGCAGATAGTGACGAAATCTACAAAGATGGCAAAATAGCAACAAATCAAAATCTTCCCGCATTAATTGCTTTATCAGAAAAACTTAAAGCATTTCCGCAACGAACTCATGCATTGCCTGATATGCCTAAAGAATTTGTTCTAGATACAATAGTTTATAAAAAAATAAGTCCAGAAAATCTTCCTTTAGTAGTAGGAAGAGCAAACCTTAAAACGCATGTAAAATACACTACCAAAGATTTAATAGCAGGCATTAACAGAGCCATGGGAACCAATCTTTTTGACGAAATTACATACAGCTATTTCGTCAAAGACGGGAACAAACTCGGAATTAACTTGTTTGGATTTGAACGCGCTAAAAATCAGCTCAACACCTCAATCCATTATGATACTTACAGAGGTGTCGGAATTATTTTTAATTACACCGGAAGAAATATTCTTGCAGACGCTTCCCGCCTACTGGTAACGGTCGATATTGCAGAACAGCCAAAAGCCAGAATTAATTATCAAAAGAATTTTGGAGGACATCGAGAATGGTGGTGGGCAACTGAAGCTTATGGCGCCTTATTGCGACAAGAAATTTACATAAATGGCAAAGCCTCAGACAATATACTTTATAATACTTTTGAATTCAACAATGAAATAAACAGAAACTTAAATTCCCTGAAAAGCTATTTTGGCTTTGGTCTAAACTATCACTACACCAATTTAAAACCAAAATATGATCGTGAATACAATCCAAACTCCATTTCACTAAACAATTACAGTTTTAATAATATCGAATTCAACATGCATTATTCCTATAATGACATGGATAAAGTTTTTTTCGCTACGAACGGAACCATTATAAAATCAAATGTTTCCCGATCATTTCTCACTGACATTGAAGCTTCTTTCTCTGATCCCGATTTAACAAGTGTTTCGGGTTCAACAAATGGTTACACAAAATTTGGTTTTGGTATCGAAAAGAGACTCCTCTTAAAAAAGAAAATTACCGGAATTATTGGATTTGATTCTTATTTTATTTTTCAGGATAAACTTCAAAATGATCAAATTCCGTTTTCAGGATTCGGTTATGCTTCAAAATATTTCTTAGGTGGAATTATTCCGAGTTCTGGCAGTAATCGTTTTTCCTTTGCAGGTCTGCACGAAGATGAACTCAACGTCACCCAATATATAGGACTAAAACTTGCATCTCAAGTAAATATTACTGGAAAAGTTTATCTGACGCCTCATTTTAATATTGCAAGCGTCGGTTTTGACACTTTTGATGAATATATAAAGCATGCATTTAGTCCAAAAGGAAATTGGGATGAAAATTTAGAACCTAGTCTCGTAATATCCGGCGGAGCCGCAATTTCTTATCAATCTATTTTAGGTCCAATTCATTTTGACACTTCCTGGATAAATAATATTGATAAAGTTAGATTGTTTTTCAGCGTTGGATTATCTCTCAATCCGTAGTAGGTTTTAAAAGTTTTTTTTTTAAAATCTAAAATTATCAGGGCGTGCCATTATTTAAAAAAAGGCCTAAATATGCTTTACGCACATGAGGCCTTTTCTTAAATAATGTCGGGCTATCCGCTCCGCCGCGGCGGATTCCTCCTATCCCTCACGCACACGTAGACTAAGAACTTTAAATATTCTGATATTATTTCATGGCTCCAGAAATTTTAAGCTTAAATTTGAAACTCAAGAACATCAAAAAAAATTATGATCGAAAAAGTTTTATGTGAAATACATGGTTCAAAAGAAATGACTTTTGCCTGCATTCACATTGCGATGGCAATAGATTCAAAAGAAAAAGTAGGTTTTTACTATTCAGAAGTCAAAGAAGATCTTCCGCAAATTGCTTGGTGCGGACAATGTGAACAATGGCTTCTCGATAACGGTGAAGAATGGACTAGCATTTTTCAAGCCAAAGCCGATTTTAAAATGTTGTGCCTTGATTGTTTTGATGAAGTAAAAAACAATGAAACAGAAATTCATATTCGATAAATAAATTCTTTTCGGTTTCAAACAAAGCTTAACTTTGTAAAAAACGTTAACCATGAAGAACTTTATATTTTTATTCATTGCCATTATTTTCGAAATCATAGCAACTTCGGCATTAAAAAAATCTTCAGAATTCACTAAATTAATTCCGAGTATCATTACTGTAATTGGTTATTGTGGCGCATTTTATTGTTTGAGTTTTGCCATTAGAACTATTCCTGTTGGTTTTGCTTATGCGATTTGGTCTGGTGTTGGAATTGTTTTAATTACCGCAATCGGTGCTATTTTCTTCAAAGAAATTCCAGATTTACCAGCCATAATTGGATTGAGTTTAATTGTAATTGGTGTTATTATAATTAATGTTTTTTCTAAAACTGTGGCGCATTAAAATTTTTGTTTCAGGTTTCAGGTTTCAGGTTTCAGGTTTCAGGTTGCAACATAACTTGAAACCTGAAACAAAACAAACAAAAATCTATTTCCGCAAGTTTCGGATTTTATACCCGCAAAAACCAATCGATCTTTGCCTTATAAAATGGAATAAAAATGAACACACAAGAAACCATTAATTATAATCGTATCGCCGAAGCTATCGATTATATCAAAGCAAATTTTAAAGATCAACCCAATCTTGATGAGGTTGCGGAGAAAGTGCATTTGAGTCCGTTTCACTTTCAGAGGCTCTTCAGCGATTGGGCAGGCACAAGTCCGAAGAAATTTTTGCAGTACACAAGTTTGGAACACGCCAAAAAATTACTCAAAGAAAATCAGACAACAATTTCTGAAACCGCTTTTGAAACCGGACTTTCAGGAACCAGCCGACTTCACGATTTATTTGTAAATATCGAAGGAATGACTCCGGCTGAATATAAAAACGGAGGAAAAAATCTGGAAATAAACTACAGTTTTGCCGAAAGTCCGTTTGGGAATATAATTGTCGCATCAACTCAAAAAGGTGTTTGTTTTATGGCTTTCGCCGAAGAAGAAACAATCGGATTTGAAGATTTGAAACATAAATTTCCTAATGCCTCTTTCTCTCGAAAATTAGATTTAGCACAACAAAATGCACTCTTTATTTTCCAAAATGACTGGAGCAAATTATCCGAAATTAAACTTCATTTAAAAGGAACTGATTTTCAACTTAAAGTTTGGGAAACCTTGCTTAAAATTCCGATGGGACAACTTTCTACTTATGGAAATATTGCACATCAAATTCAAAAACCTAATGCTTCACGCGCAGTCGGCACAGCGATTGGAAGTAATCCTGTTGCATTTCTAATTCCGTGTCATCGCGTCATTCAATCTTCAGGAATTTTTGGAGGTTATATGTGGGAAAATACCCAAAAAACCGCCATTATTGGTTGGGAAGGTGCGCAGATAAATCTATAATTTTTTTTCGCCACGAATTCACGAATTATTTTTTAAAATCTATGCGATTATTTATTCGAATTAATTCGAATAATATTAGATGAAGTATTTAAAAAGAATAATTCGTGAATTCGTGGCGAAAAAAAAATCTCAATCTAAAATTATTATGCAAAATATACAACACAAAATTGCTTCTCAAAACTGGGAAAGCATCACCGAATCTATGCACGAAAATGGCTTCGCAATACTTCCAAACGTACTTAATAACGAACAATGTGAAGACCTAAAATTTGATTATGACAATCCAAATTTATATCGAAAAACAGTTGTTATGGAACGCTATCGTTTTGGTTTGGGCGAATATAAATATTTCAATTATCCCTTGCCTGATTTAATTCAAAACTTACGTTCTTCAATTTATCCGAAGTTGGCTCCAATCGCAAATGCATGGATGAAAGCTTTAAATATCAATAGCATTTTTCCTAATCAACATGAAGAATTATTGAAGCAATGCCACGACAATAATCAGTTAAAAGCAACAGTTTTGATTCTTAAATACGGTAAAAGCGGATTCAATACTTTGCATCAGGATTTATATGGCGATGTATATTTCCCTATTCAAATTGTGCTTTTTCTTTCTGATCCTGACGAAGATTATTCAGGCGGAGAATTTGTATTGACACAGCAAACACCAAGAGCACAATCAAAAGCAATTGTATTGAAACCAAAAAAAGGAGATATTTTAGTTTTCACAACCAATTTCAGACCTGTAAAAGGGACAAAAGGTTATTATCGTGTAAACATGAAACACGGTGTTAGTGAAATTCATTCGGGCGAAAGATACACGCTGGGAATTATCTTTCATGATGCTCTTTCCTGAATAATTTTTTCGCCACGACCCGAGCGATAGCGAACAGGCGAAGCAATTCACGAATTAAAATAATTCTAAGCGCATAGATTTTAAAAATAATTCGTGAATTCGTGGCGAAAAAATTAACACAAAACGAATATGATTAAACATAATAAAATTTCAGATTCAGCTCTTCGTATTAAAATTAAAAATACGGAAATTTGTTTCGGTGGAAACCAAAAATTAAAAATCTACGGAACACTAAAATGTTCTTCAGGAAAAAGAATGAAACGTGAAAATCGGGTTTTCTTTTTATCTGAAAATGAAGCTAAAGAAAATGGTTTCAGGCCTTGCGGGCATTGCATGAAACCTGAATATTTAAAATGGAAAAATGGACTTATTTAATCCTGAAACTGACGAAAACACCAATTTACTTCCGAAAGATGGAACTGTAAATTATTATGGAAAATTGTTTTCCAGAACAGAAGCAGATTTTTATCGCGATACTTTATTAAATTCCATCGAGTGGAAAAATGACGAAGCCATCATCTTTGGAAAATTAATTTTAACCAAACGAAAAGTGGCTTGGTACGGCGATCAGGAATTTGAATATACCTACTCAAATACGACAAAAAAAGCACTTCCGTGGACGCCGGAATTATTAAAATTAAAAGTTTTTATTGAAGAGAAAACTGGAGAAACTTTCAATTCTTGTTTGCTAAATTTATATCATTCCGGCGAAGAAGGAATGGCTTGGCACAGCGACGCAGAAAAAGATTTAAAAAAGAATGGCGCGATTGGTTCAGTAAGTTTTGGAGCGGAAAGAAAGTTTGCTTTTAAACATAAAGAATCGAAAGAAGTTGTTTCTCTAATTTTAGAACACGGCAGTTTATTGGTTATGAAAGATGAAACGCAGACACATTGGTTGCATCGTCTGCCTCCAACAAAAACAACACAAAAACCAAGAGTAAACTTGACTTTTAGAACAATTGTACGATAAATTATTTCTTCTTTTTGGGAGCTACATTTTGATACGAAAGCAACAAAGCATCTTCAAACATTTCTGGTCTTACTTTTGAAAGTTCAACAATTGTCCAGCCTTGTTTTCCCCATTTGTTCGGAATTGGATAAAAAATCATTTCGCTTGAAGCACAAAAAACTGATTGATCGATTTCATTTAACTTCAAGACTGCACGATTATTTTTTTCATCAAAAGTGGCGAATATTTTTTTGTTGATGCGAAAAGATGTTTTCTCGAAGTGTGGTTCCTCAGTTGTATTTTCGAATGACAAAGCCATTTTTTTAAAATTTTCAAAAGAAACCATAATCGCAAGTTTTAAAATTAAACCTTATTTTACCAACCTTGATTCAACCCATTTTTTAAGATTTCATCATACTTTTCTTTATCGAAAGAATATAAGTTTGGGGCTTTGTGCGCGACATTACTTTTCTTTTCGTCGAGCTTTTTCAGGATTCCAATGTTGGTTATTTTTCTGAGAAAATTTCGGCGATCCAGCTTTTTATCCAAAATCGTCTCATACAATTTTTGAAGTTCTGGAATCGTGAATTTTTCAGGAAGCAAATTATAACCAATTGGCATTAAATTTAATTCTGTTCTCAAAGTGTCCAATGCTTTATCCAGAATTTCTTTATGATCTAAAATTAGTTCGGGAACTTCTTTATGATCTATCCACTCCACAATTTCACGATCGCTCGAAGGTTTTGGAATCGTTTTTAAAAAATCGACCAAAGCATAATAACCAATTGTAACAAAACGACGCAAAAGCCATTTTCCTTTTGCTTCTTCAATTTCTAAATACTCTAATACTTTTTTATCAAAGTGCTGATCGTTTCGTTTTACCTTTCCAAAAGTGGCAAACTGTCTTAAAAAAATCCCATCGACACCGGTTCTATCATTTAAAACAGTTACTGCTGCAGTATCAATATCCTGATCTACAGGAATAAATCCTCCAGGCAATGACCACTTTGGATTTCTGTCCACTTTGATCAGCAAGACCTTTAACTGATTGTCGTGAAAGCCAAAAATGACACAGTCAATCGACAGCCCAGGCTGATAATTTTCATTATTTTCTATGATGTCTTTTAACATTTTTGACATTTAATTGCCTCTTTTCATTATTAAATAACGGTGCAATTTAGTGCATTTTTATAAAAACAAAACAATTTGGCAGTTGTTAAATAAGTGTGGCTATTACAATTTTAACTTAAAATTAAATTCAAATATAAAAAAAATAAGTACATTGCGTCATAATAACACATTTAAATAAATTTGTTATTATTTTAAGATAAAAGAAAGTAAATTATTACAATTGTTTTGTGATTCAGTAAATCAGCGTGAGAGATATGAGCACTAATCCATTAAAAGATATAAACAAAAAAATACGAACTAAAATCTGGACTTCTTTCGGATTTGTTTCGAAAACTTATTTATTGGAAGAATCAATAAAATACAGCCAGCAACAGGAAAAAATTTTCAACGAAATGATTGTTGAAACTGAGGCAAAAGATAAAAAGGCAAAACGCGAAGCTTTTGATAAAGCATTGTACGCATCATATAAAGGAATTGGCGCTATGGATTTTATAAATACTGTTTTGAAATAATTCAAAAACCTTTATAAAATCCATAACGCCAATTTAAAATTGACTTCTACTATTGTACTAATTCAAAGTCTGCTCTAAGTTTTATATCTGCTGACGAAGCTCCAATCATTACTTCGAAATCTCCTGGTTCAGCACCCCATTCTAATTTATTATTGTAGAATGATAATTTTTCTTTATCAATTGTAAATTCAATTGTTTTAGATTCTCCTGCATTTAATTTCACTTTTTGGAAATCTCTTAATTCTAAAACTGGACGAACTACAGATCCAAATTTATCTTTCAAATACAACTGAACAACTTCTTCTCCCGCAACTTTTCCAACATTTGATAATTGGAAAGAAACTTTAATTGTTTCATTGCTTTTGATTTTTGCTGAAGATAATTTCAAACCTGAATAATCGAATTTTGTATAACTCAAACCGTATCCGAATGGGAATTTAGGAGAGTTTTTCAAATCGATATAAGCTGAAACATAATTTTTTGAATCTTCATTTTTAGCAGGTCTTCCAGTACTAAAATGATTGTAGTAAATTGGAATTTGACCAACTTCTCTTGGGAAAGTCATCGGCAATTTTCCTGACGGATTATAATCTCCAAATAAAACATTTGCGATTGCATTTCCAGCCTCAGTTCCTAACCACCAAGTATATACAATCGCCGGAACGTTATCTGCTGTCCAGTTAAAAATAAGAGGACGTCCTGCATTTACTAAAACTACAACTGGTTTTCCTGTAGCCTGAATTGCTTTTACTAAATCTTCCTGAACACCTGGCAAGTGTAAATCGCTTCGGCTTTTTGCTTCACCGCTCATATCACGTCTTTCACCAATACTCAAAATAACAACATCAGCTTGTTTTGCAGTTGCAACTGCTTCGGCAAAACCATCTTTATTATCGCCATCTACTTCACAACCTTTAGCATAAAGCAATTTGGTATTTTTGCCTACTTTATTTTGTAAACCATCCCATTGCGAAACAACCCATTTGTCATAATCAACATCTGGTAATTCAACAGACCAAAATCCCATATTGGCTTTGTATTCTTTTACCATTGGACCAATAAATGCAATAGTTTTTAAGTTTTTAGAAAGCGGTAAAGTTTGGTTTTCATTCTTTAATAAAACAATACTTTTTTGCGCTACTTCAAGTGCTGCTTTTCTGTTTTCTGGATTCGCCAAAACTTTCTCTGCCCTTTTATCATCAGAATATTTGTAAGGATCATCAAATAAACCTAATTCAAATTTCTTACGTAAAATACGTTTTACTGCATCATCAATTAAATCAACAGAAACTCTTCCTTCTTTTACTAATTCTGCTAAATTTTTACGATACGCATTACTTTCCATATCCATATCACTTCCTGCAGTAATAGCAGAATAAGCAGCTTCTTTAAGATCTTTTGAATAACCGTGTGCTACCATTTCACCAATTGATCCCCAGTCTGAAACTACGAAACCTTGAAAATTCCATTTTCCTTTTAAAATATCGCGTTGCAAATGTGCATTTCCTGTTGCTGGAATTCCATTTAAATCATTAAATGAATTCATAAACGTTGCCGCACCAGCATCTAAAGCCGATTTGAACGGAGGCAAATACGTTTCAAGCAACATTCTTTCGCTCATATCAACTGAGTTATAATCTCTTCCGCCAACACCTGCGCCATAAGCCGCAAAGTGTTTTACGCAAGCCATAACTGAATTTAAATCGCCTAATTTATTTCCTTGAAAACCTTTTACGCGTGCATAAGCGATTTTAGAACCTAAGTACGTATCTTCTCCGGCACCTTCCATAACTCTTCCCCATCTTGGATCGCGGCCAATATCAACCATTGGCGCAAATGTCCAATGAATTCCACTTGCTGCAGCTTCTGTCGCCGCAACTCTAGCTGCTAATTCAATTGCTGCTAAATCCCAGCTCGCTGCTTCAGCTAACGGAATTGGGAATGTTGTTTTGTAACCGTGAATAACATCCTGACCAAATAACAATGGAATTTTTAAGCGCGACTGCATCGCTAATTCCTGATATTGTCTTGTATATTTTGTTCCGATGATATTCAGCATCGAACCAATCAAACCTTGTTTAATCTCAGATTGTTTATTTGGGTTAATAGTAATTGGTCCCGTTGCCTGATTATCGCCTGTGTATTGATTCAGCTGGCCAATTTTTTCTTCAATAGTCATTTTCTTCAACAGATCATTCACTTTTTGATCTATTGTCTGCTGTTGCGCTGTCGCAAAAAACGTAGCCATCAGCAAGGCAAATGTGGTTAATTTCTTCATGAATTTAATTTTGATTACCAAACGTAAGTTGCTACAGCACCTTCGTTTAAAGTAGTTGAAATTTGTTTTTGATTGTATTTAATATTGAATGTTTCTGCTGAATTCCCATCATTTTCTACAATTAGAACAATTTGTCCCGATGGTGTTTTGAAAGCAACGTTGTGTAAATTTCCAGCAATATTACTTCCAATTCTTACTGATCCTTCAGGAACAAATTTTGAAGCGTGACCAATTAGGTAATAACCTACTTCTCGCTTAATATTCTGGTTTTGATCAATCATCAAAGCACCTTTACAAGTAGAACAACCTCCTGGAGTAAATGGCTTGTAATATTCATCATTAGCCAATCCCCATGAAAGTGCAATTTTGCTCCAGTTTCTCATTGAACCAATTACAACATTTTTTACACCCCATTTCAAATCATTTTCAAAACTGCTTTTTGATCCTGTGTATTGTTCTGTAAAATATAAATCTTTGTCTGGAAATGCATTGTGTACTGTTGTTAAAGCACTGATATCACCTTCGTACAAGTGAAACGCAGAACCAGTCACAAAAGGATTTGCTTTTGTATCTTTTAAAATAGTCAAAGGATATTCTGGTTTGTTGCAATTGTGATCGTAAACAATAATTTTAGTTTTTATTCCTGCCGCTTTAAAAGCTGGCCCTAGATTATTTCCAATAAAATCTGCTTGTTGTTCAGCCAACATCAACATACTCGGATTATTTCCTGGGTGTAACGGTTCGTTTTGAGGCGTTATTGCATCAATTACAATTCCTTGTGCCTTCATTGCCTGAATATATTTCACAAAATATTCGGCATAAACCTGATAGTATTTTGGTTGTAAACTTCCACCTTTTGAGCTTCCGTTATCTTTCATCCAAACGGGTGGAGACCACGGAGAACCCATAATTTTGATTTTCGGATTTATAGCTAAAATCTCTTTTAAAACCGGAACCACATCTTTTAAATCTGGACCAAGGTTGAAATGTTCCAGTTTCAAATCTGTTTGGCCTTCTGGCATATCATCATACGAAAAAACTACTTCATTCAAATCTGAAGCACCAATACTGATTCTTAAATAACTTATACCTACAGCATCATTTTTTCTTGAAAAAAGCTCTTGAAGCAATGCTTCTCTTTTTGCTTTATCCAATTTCAAAATCGTCTGAGCGCTTCCTCCAGTTAAAGAAAATCCAAAACCTTCAATGGTTTGAAATTTTTGAGAAGCGTCAACAGTGATAGTCTGATTTGAATTTACATCAGAATTAAAAACCAAATCTGGCTGTTTTTTTAATTTTGATGATTCATCTGTAGTTGTAATCCAAGATTCAGCTTTTCCAGAATTGGAAGCTGTACTTTTTGAAGAACCGCATTTTATTTGAACTGCAATTAAAGGCAGCAAAAGTAAAATTTGGAGTTTTTTGTTGATGTTTTTCATTTTAATCTATTTCTATTAAAACAGGTAAATGATCCGATGGATATTTTAAATCTTTAGAATCACTTAAAACTGCGTGTTTATAAATCTTAAGTCCGCTATTTTTTGAAACAAAAATGTAATCAAGCAATAATGTTACAGGCTTGTCGTGTTTAAAATCATTGAATGTTCCTGATGGTCCGAAAGGTTTTTCTATTGAAACATCTTTCGTGTCATTCATCACTTTTTTTATTTCGGCAATTTGTTTTGTCTCTGGTTCCGAATTAAAATCTCCCATTAAAAAAACAGGGTATTTTTTAATATTTATTGCTTGAATTTTTGACAAAACAAGCTCAACACCTTTCACTCTTGCCACTTCGCCCATATGATCCAGATGCAGATTAAAAACATAAAATACCTTTTTGGTTTTTAAATCTTTAAAAAGACCATAAGTACAAACTCTATTGCAGGCTGCGTCCCAACCTCTGGAAACTACATTTGGTGTTTCTGATAACCAAAATGTATTGGATTCCTGAACTTGAAAACGATCTTTTTTATAAAATATCGTAGCTGCTTCTCCCGTTCCTTTTTCCTCTCTTCCAATTCCAAATCTGGTATAATCTGGCAAGGCCGATGCAATATCAATTACTTGATTTGGCAATCCTTCTTGAATCCCAAAAATATCAGGACTGTAAAATTGTATTTGCGACGCGAAATAATCTTTTCGATTTGGCCAGGCATTTTCTCCATCTGAAGCAACATCCAAACGAATATTATACGTCATCAATTTCAGATTCTGACCAAAAAAAGATTGACTTGCCAAAACAAGCATTACTGCTAAAACTATTTTATTTACTGTTTTCATATTTAAAAAATTTAATCTCGTAAAGCTAGGTTTTCCGAGGCTTTACAAAAAATAAATCATTTAAAAATTATGTTAATTATATACCCTAACGTAATCAACTTCGAAAGTTGCACTTGTAAAATTAGGGTCAACTTTTCCTCCAAAGTTTCCGCCCATGGCTAAATTCAAAATCAAGAAAAAATTGGCATTAAATGGTGTCGAACTGCTGTTTGCGTAAGTGTAAAACAAATTATCATCTACATAAAACTTGATGCTTTCTGCACTCCATTCTGCTGCATAAACGTGAAATTCTGTTGCTGAATTTGGAACTGTTGTAGTAGCCGTATCAGGCGTATTTCCAGAACGTCCAGGCGAATGCAAAGAAGAATGATTTACGTTTGGATTATTTCCAACTGATTCTAAAATATCGACCTCACCACAAGCTGGCCATGGCGCCGTATCAATATTGTCACCAAGCATCCAGAAAGCTGGCCAGGTTCCTCCGCCTACTGGCAATTTTGCACGAACTTCAGCGCGACCATATTTAAATGAAAACTTTCCTTTTGTAAGCATTCTTGTCGATGTATAATGGCTTCCCATATACTCTTCTTTTATTGCTTTGATTTTTAGCGTTCCGTTTGAAATAATTACATTTTCAGGACGAGTAGTATAATATTCTAATTCGTTATTTCCCCAACCGTCGCCAGTTCCTGTATTATAACCCCATTTAGCGCTATTAGGAGCTCCGTCTACATCAAACTCATCTGCCCACAGTATTTTTCTTGCAACAAAAACATTTACAGAAGTTGTTGTGCTTACAAACTGTAATCCGTTATAGGCTGAAACAATAATTGGGTATGTTTTAGTTCCTGAAGCTGTAAATTCATAAGTAAAATCACCCGTTGAAATTTCTTTTAACTGATTATCAATCACAACCTTATAAGATGTAGCATTTGATGCTGAAATGGTAAGTTTTACCTTTCCACTTCCATCGCCATTGGGCTTTTCAGCTGTTTTTCCAACAACGTCTACCTGAACAGAAAGATTTGACGGACCAGTTACAACAGGCGCATCACCTCCGCCATCATTACCACTACTGCAGGATTGACAGACGAATAGCAAGGCTATTAAAAAGCTTGCTTTTTTTATTAAAGTATTTAGTTTCATTGGTTTTGGTTATTTAGTTAGTTTTTTTAGCTTATTTTTTTCCTTCCGAAAAATTCAAATAATTCAAATTGAAGCCTCCTTTTTCAAAAACTGCTTTTATTTTATTTGTTCCAGCTTCTAATTGAACTCCAGTTAATACAACTGTTTTCCATTTGTCGTTTCCTCCGGTTGCAGGAAGTACAATTGATTCTGATTTTTTTCCGTTTGCAGTTTCAAAATGAAGTTTGCCTTCTGCTTTTTCGCTTGAATAACGAATCGCTACTTTATAACTATTTTGTTTTTTAACTTCAGAAGTAAATTGCAGCCACTCGCCATCTTCAATAAAAGAAACCTGATAACCGTTTGATCCAGTATCTTTACATGATAAAATATCTACACCATCATTTCGCATAGTATTTCCTTTGTTCCAATCGTCAAATTTTCCGGTTTCAACTCTGTAGTTTATAAAATCTTTATCTGAATAAGCATATCCGTTTGTTCCAAGATCATATTGCGTTGCAGCAATTTTACCAGGAATTACATGTTTTTTATATGGTTTTGTATCGTTTGTCTGAACTTGTCTGAACATTGCATCAATTACATCTGACTTAACTGTTACGTTTTCCATTTTGTAATTATCAGCCATTTTCATTAAGGCTTTTTTTGCAAACTCAGGAGTTGGTTTTTGTCCGCCATCTTTCCAATATTTCAACAAAACATCATATTCAGGAATTTTTGTTACCGAAGTTACTCCTGCAATATTTTCTATTTTTTTCATTGGCCAAAATGCCCATCCAATGTTATTGCTTTCTACTAAAGTCAAAGCATCTTTGAACCAAACATTTGAATTTTCTCCACTTTCGCCCATCCAAATTGGCACATTATGTTCTTTTCTGTAATCCAGCATTTTTTGGATAGAACCTTGAGTAGTATAATTCCAATATTTGTGGAAACTCAACGCCATATTATCATCCCATAAAGGAAAAATTCCATTGTAATTATTCCCCCAGCAATTTCCTTCGATAATTACCATATGGTTTGGATCTACTTCGCGAATTGCTTTAGTTACTGCAACCATCAAATCTCGTAATGGTCCGTTTGAATTTTCATCACAGCCATTTTTATTGGTTCCGGTAAAATTCCAGTTTGGTTCGTTGATAATATCATACGCGCCAATCCATTGATTCTCTCTATAACGAGAAGCTAACTTTTTCCATAAAGCAATCATTTTTTTCTGATTGGCTTCGCTGTTCCAAAGTGATGGTTTTGTAGTATCGTAATCCGAAATTGCAGCATCATTTCCTTGACCTCCTGGTGCGGCATGCAAATCTAAAATCAAATACATTTTATTTTCGGCACACCATTTCAACAAATTATCGGTCATCGTGAAGCCTTCTTCTAAAAAGGTAATTTCTCCATTTTTTTCTTCCTGAATTGATGGCGTATAAAGATTGTAATGCATTGGAAGACGAATTGAATTGAATCCCCATTTCGCCAATGAATCAATATCTCTTTTCGTGATTCCGTTTGCTTTGTAGGCTGCATAAAATTCCTTGGTTCCTTGTTCTCCAACAACGTCCTGAATTTTTTGTTTGATTTGATATTGCGGACTAGCAAATGGCTGTGTCTGCAACATATATCCTTCCTGAACCATCCAGCCTCCTAAACCAAGACCTCTTAAGATTATATTTTTGCCGTTTCCGTCAACAATATTCTGTCCGTCTCTATGTAAAAAGCCTTGTCCGAAAGAAGCAATTGAAAACAAAAGCAGGAATGTTATAATTATTTTTTTCATCTGAAAATTGATTTTATTTTCTTTTGATTATTTCCAAGTATAAGTTCCAACTGCTCCAGCATCTAGAGACGATGTAACCCATTTATCATTGAATTTAATATTGAAAGTTTCATTAACTGTTCCGTCATTTTCAACAATTAAAACTTTTGATCCAGATGGCGTAATGAAAGCAGCAGTTTGAAGATTTCCACTGTTATTACTTGCAATTCTAACAGAACCAGCCGGAACAAATTTTGAAGCGTGGGCAATAATATAATAAGCAACATTACGCTGAATGCTCTCACTCGAATTTATCGTTAAAGCACCTTTACACATGCTACATCCTCCATCAGTATGAGGTCTGTAACCGCCATCATTCGCTAAATTCCATTCTAGTGCGTTTCTACTGTAATTACGCATTGAACCGATAATTACATTACGAACATGCCATTTTAAATCACCACTAAAACTTCCTTCAGAAGATGTCCATTGTTCTGTGAAATACACATTTTTAGTTGGAAAAGAACTGTAAACATTTGTTAAGGCACTAATATCTCCAGCATATAAATGGAATGCTGAACCGTCTACGAAAGGAAAAGCATCAGCGTCAGCCAAAATTGCTTTTGGATAATTTGGATTGTCACAATTATGATCGTAAGCAATAATTTTTACATTAAGATTTGCCGCTTTAAAAGCTGGGCCTAAGTTGCTTTTAATAAAAATAGCCTGATCTGCTGCAGACATATACATACTCGGATTGTTTCCGTCATGCAAAGGCTCATTTTGAGGTGTTACGGCATCAATTGTAATTCCTTCAGCTTTCATTTGCTGAATATATTTTACAAAATATTTTGCATAAACATCATAGTATTTTGTTTGCAATTTTCCTCCTTTAAAACTATCCACATCTTTCATCCAAACCGGAGCTGACCAAGGCGTTGCCAAAATCAAAATCTTCGGATTGATAGCCAGAATTTCTTTCAAAAGAGCAATTACACCCGCTTTATCTTTATCTAAACTAAATTTTGAAAGCGTTAAATCTGTATCTCCTGTTGGAAGATCGTCATAAGTAAAAGGAGTTGCATTCAAATCTGATGCTCCAATACTGATTCTTAGATAACTTATTCCTATTGAGCCTTCTCCAGAACCAAATAATTCCTGTAAAAGAGCACTTTTTTTAGCTGCTGTCAATTGATTGATCATGTCAGCGCTTCCGCCTGTTAAAGTATAACCGAAACCATCTATTGTTTGGTATTTTTGGGAAGCATTAACTTCGATATTGGCATTAGTATTTACTGTTGTTCCAAAACCTAACGTTGTTGCTTGTTTGGCTAAAAGAACACTTTGATCTCCTTTTGTCAGCCAGAAATCAACGTCGTTTGTAACTGTCACAGGAGGAGTTACAACTGGAGGAGTTACAGGTGGTGGATCAGTTGCATCGTTTGAAGATGAACATTTTACCTGAGCAAATACTGCTAAAGCAAAAAATAATGCTTTTATAGTGGTTTTAAAATTAAGATTCATTTTTATAGTTTTTTAGTTAATAGACGGCTAGTAAACAATCGTTTGTATAGCGTGTGCCGGGATAGTAATAGTAGTTTTTAAAGTGCCGTTAGTTAAATTATAAACAACATCTTTATCGGATTGATTCATAACAATAGTGGCAATTTTTCCGTCAGTATTTTTAAATGACATACTCAAAAGGGTTTTATCACTAATGGTCTGAGTTATGCGTTTGGCATTTGCCTGAATGAATTTTGAGAAATGTCCAATATAATAATACATTGGTGTATAGATTAATTCATCTTTTGTAACATCAGCGTGAATTGGTGCAAAACAGAAATTACCTACATGATTTGGTCCTCCGTTTTGATCTAGAAGAATATTCCAATCTGTCCAGCCTACAGTTCCGTTATTAAAATCATTAATCATATTAAGTCCGTAACGTTCTGCATTTCCCCAAAACTGAAATCTTGAAGCATCAAATTTTTCGACGCAGCCTTCAGTAAACAAAAGTCCTTTATTTGGAAAAGCTTTATGAACTTCACCAACTGATTCAAATCTTGGTGGGCCGCCGCTCCATGTTTCATACCAGTGGAATCCAATTCCCCAGGCAAATTTTGAAACTTCAGGATCGGAGAAAACCAGATTAGCTCTTTTTTCGAGCATTTCTCCACGGTTGTGATCCCAAATAATTACATTTTTAGAAGCAAGTCCTTCTTTTTGTAAAGTTGGTCCAAGGAAATTTTTCAGAAAATCTCTTTCGGCTTCAGGTGTATAAATACAAGATTCCCATCTTTGTTTTGCCGCTGGTTCATTTTGAATGGTTAATCCCCAAACCGGAATACCTTCTTTTTCATATTCTCTAATAAATTTCACATAGTAATTTGCCCATGATTGTGCAAATTCTGGCAACAAAACGCCGCCGTGCAAAATATCGTTATTGTCTTTCATGAAAGCTGGGGGACTCCACGGACTGACAAATAAAGTTAATTTCCCGCCGGCAGTTTCGATTGCTTTTTTAAGAAGTGGAATTCTGTATTTTCGATCGTGGTCAATGTTGAAGGTTTTCAATTCCTTGTCACCTTCTGCAATATAAGTGTAGCTGTCACTGCTGAAATCACAGCTGTGTATGTTTGTTCTGGCTAATGAGTAGCCAATTCCTTTATTTTTATCGTAATAAGCGTTTAGAAATTCCTGTTGTTTTTTTGGAGATAACTTAGCAAAAACTTCGGCACTTGCGTCTGTAATTGCGCCACCAATTCCGAGGAAAGTCTGATCTGTTTGTTCAGCATCTACATTAATAGATACCGATGATGTTGTTTGTTGTGATGTGTTGTTTGAAATGAAATTATTTGATAGTGATAATTTCAAATCGGTATTTTCGGCTGTAGTGTAAACCTGAATTTTTTTATTTGATTTGGAACCAGAAACCGCAGAAGCATCTGCAATTTTTGATGAATTACAACTAAATTGCAGTAATAGTATTGGGGCGATTAAAATGCTGCTTATGGCTTTCATTGTACTTTCAAAAAAAATGATTTAATTAAAAAGTAAATTGAGGGTCGATACGGATGATTCAAATCAACCCTCATCATTTACAAATAAAATATTAATATACAAGCGTTTGTATTGCATGTGCAGGAATCTTAACTACAGTCTTTTCAGCAGCAATAATTAAGTTGTAAGTAATCTCTTTATCTGATTGATTCATGACAATTGTTGCCATTGTGCCATCAGTATTTAAAAATGATGTGCTTAATAATGCACTTCTGCTTACTGCAGTACTAACTCGTACCGCATTTAGGCGAATAAATTTTGAGAAATGTCCGATGTAATAATAAGACGGTGTATAAATTAATTCACCAGTCGTTGTATCAGCATGGATTGGAGCGAAACAAAAATTACCAACATGATTAGGACCTCCATTTTGATCCAAAAGGATATTCCAATCAGTCCATCCGGCTGTTCCGTTATTGAAATCATTAATCATAGAAATACCGTATCTTTCGCCGTTACCCCAGAACTGATATTTTTTGGCATCAAATTTTTCAACACAGCCTTCTGTAAACAAAAGACCTTTGTTTGGATAAGCTTCATTTACTTTCCCAACATTATCAAACATTGATGCTCCTCCAGACCAGTTTTCGTACCAGTGAAAACCCATTCCCCAAACATATTTTGAAGCTTCTGGATCAGAGTAGATAACATTAGCTCTGTAATTCATTAAATCACGATTGTGATCCCATGCAATAATTTTTACATTGCCTAGCTTTTCTTTTTTCAAAGTTGGGCCAAGGAAATTTTTGATAAAATCTCTTTCCGCCTCAGCAGTATAAATACATGACCCCCAAGTTTGAACCGCCATTGGCTCATTTTGAGTTGAAGTTCCCCAAATTGGGATTCCTTCTTTCTCGTAAGCTTTTATAAATTTTGCATAAAAATTAGCCCACGTCTGATAATATTCAGGCAATAATTTTCCGCCTTTAAGAACATTTTTGTTATCTTTCATGAAAGCATTTGGCGACCATGGAGCAACGTAAGTTGTTAGTTTTCCACCTGCTTTTGCAATTGCTTGTTTGATTAACGGAATACGAAATTGTCTGTCATGATCAATAGAGAATGTTTTTAAATCCTTATCGCCTTCTTCGATATAAGAATAGCTTCCACTGCTAAAATCAGAACTTTGTATCGTTGTTCTTAGCAAAGAATAGCCAATTCCTTTTTGTTTATCGTAGTAAGCATCTAAAAATTCAGCTTGTTTCTCTTTTGAAAGTTTCGCGAAAATTTCTGCACTTGCATCTGTGATAGCTCCACCAATTCCCATAAAAGTCTGGAACTTTTTTGATGGCTCAACAAAAACCGAAGATTCTATTTCAAGAGGCTGTTTTGATGCTGAAAAAGTCAAATTATCAGTAGAGGTTAATCTTAAATTAGAATTCTCAGCTGTAGTATATACGGTTACTTTTTTTCCGTTGGTTGTAAATTCATTTTTTGCTTTAGGCTGGGCAAAAGCTGCCACTGAAAACAAAAAACATAGAATCTTAAAACTATTATTTTTCATTCTTTCCTTGTTATATTAATTCTAAATACAAGTTCTCAGAAACTCATTTTCTGACAGCTTAAGGAAGGATTTAAAAAATAGCCCATACTCATAACGATTATGGGCTATTTACAACCAAACTTAAACTTAACTTAAACTTTATTATTTTCCTCTCATTTCTATTTTGCTTACAGTAATTCCGTCTTTAGTAAACGTATTACCTCCACATCTGATAAGAAGATAAATTTTTCCTGTTGTATCAAATTTAACAACGTTTTTAACCGTCGCTGTAGCATCATTTTTAACACAACCTACAGATGATAGCCAACCTGAAAATGCTGCTTTTGCACAGCCATCCCACGTGCTTAATCCCATAACTTTATTGTCTTTATACTCTACGCCAGACTTAGGAACTGATTTACCTGCATAAACTTCAAACCAAGTTTCATCAGAACCGCTAGGGCAAGAAACTAACATATCAATTGTGTATTCTTTATCCTTAACAACATCAATTGCCTGATAAATTCCTTCTTGAGCCCATCCTCCAGGAGAATGAATTGTAGCGCTTTTGTTAGCGAAAGACCAAAAAGCTGCTCCATTTGCACTAAGATTACATACTGTCCATTGTGCCTGATCGGCTGCAGTTTCAAATTTACCTCCTTTTACAAGGTTACCTTTCACAGGATCAGAAGTAGCTACTACAAGTGGTAAAGATGCTTTTCCTGTTGCTCCTCCAGCACCAATTGCTGTATGTGTTATCGTATAAGCTCCTGCATCTGGTAATGAAATAACTTGAGTATTTTTTCCAATCAAAGCTCCGTCTCCTGTGTCCCATTTCGAACCAATAACACCTTTAGTCTGTGCAGTCATCAGATAAGTATTTACTGCACCAGCAACTGGAGTAATAGTAAATGAAGCATCAACGTTAGATGCTGTTAAACCATTTCCGCTTCCAGCGTCATCATCACAGCTTGATAATGTTCCTAATGCTACTGCTAGCATTAGGAATACATTTTTCTTTAAATTTATATTTAGGTTCATCTTTTTTGGTTTTTGGTTAATCGTTTATTGATAGTTAGGATTTTGTTTCAATTTAGTACCTGTCAATTCCACAAAAGGTATTGGGAAAATTTCATCTGTACCAGCATTGAAACCTCTGTCAGCTAAAGCTGTAGCAGCATCACCCCATCTTACTAAGTCAAAGAATCTGTGTCCT
The DNA here is from genome assembly GCF_000745775.1 of Flavobacterium sp. ASV13. GTDB lineage: Bacteria > Bacteroidota > Bacteroidia > Flavobacteriales > Flavobacteriaceae > Flavobacterium. The sequence goes on from NZ_JQJY01000002.1 coordinate 105,160, forward strand.
TCTCCTGCAAGCTCCATTCTTCTTTCCTGTTTGATAGCAGCTAATGTTACAGGAACTGGTGCTAATCCAACTCTTGCTCTAACAGCATCTAACAAGGCTTGAGCTCTTGGCCCAGATCCTAACGCTTCAGCTTCCAATAAATAAGTATCAGCAAGTCTGATGATATATGAATCTTGTTTGTAGTTTAATTCTGCAGCTCCACCACCAGTACGAACGTCAGACATTCTAGGCAAGAATTTATTCAAGAAATATCCTGTATCCTGGTTAGCAGCAATATAATCAGCTTTTCCAGCAGCTTTTAACGCTTTTACATCTAAGATAGTTGCAGCAAATCTTGGATCATCTTTCATTGCATCATACAATTTTTGCGTTGGAACACTAAAACTCCATCCTGAAGGAAGGTCTGGCGCATCAGAATTTGCTGCTCTTGTATAACTTCTTGGCCCAACCATAACGTTCAATGAGTTTCCTTCGTCTCTTCCAGATCCCCAGAATCCCCAGTCAGAGTTACCAGCACTACTGTGGCTTACCTCAATAAGTGATTCTGTATTGAATTTATTAGAAACAACCCATAAATCACTGAATTTAGCTAACAACTTATTACCATATTGATTAGTACCTCCTGGCGTACCATTTACTTCTGCAAGAACTGCAGCTGCTTCAGCCTTTTTACCGTCATATAGATATACTTTTCCTAATAAAGCCTGTGCACCACCTTTAGTCATACGTCCAGCTTCTGTAGTAGCAGGAACAGTTCCAGGTAAAACCGGAATTGCTTCTCTTAAATCTTTTTCAATTTGAGCGTATACATCTTCTGGTTTAGCCTGCTCTGGACTGTAAATATCTGAAGATGTTAATGGTTGTAAGATTAGAGGAATATTTCTAAACATTCTAACCAAGTTAAAATAATACAGTGCACGTAGCGATTTAGCTTCTGCTGTAAATCTAGCTCTTGCAGCATCAGACATTGTAGCGCTTGGCAACTTAGACAATAAAACATTTGCTCTGTAAATACCCTGATAGTGATCATTCCAGAAACTTGCTGGGATGAAAAGAGCCGTAAGAGAATGGCTCGAGAAATTTTGAATACCTTGACCGTCAGTAGCACTACCACCTCCTGCCCAGAAATCATCTGAACCAGCATTCATCATTGCTACAATGTTTTCGAATCCACCAGTATTTTTTCTTAATGGATCATATACTCCTACTAATGCAGCATAAGTTTCTGACTCATTTGAGTAATACGTTTCTGCATTTAATTTTCCCTTTGGAGTAGTTGTTACAAAATCTTCTGAACAAGATCCTATTGCAGCCATAGCGACCGCACAGAATATATATTTAAATTTTATTGTTTTCATAATGCTAATATTTATTAAAATTGAACGTTAACTCCGAACATTATCGTTCTTGCTTGTGGATAAACTCCTTTATCTACACCAAATACTTGTCCTCCAATTTCTGGATCGTAACCTGTGTATTTAGTAAATGTGATAAGATTTTCACCATTTAAGTAAAAACGAATTTTATCAGCTCCAACATTAGATGATATTGTTAATGGTAAAGTATATCCTAATTGAACAATTTTCAAACGCACATAATTACCGCTTTCAAGATAGAAGTCTGACATTGAGCTAAAGTTTCCATTAGGGTCACTATTAGTCAATCTTGGATAATCATTTGATGTACCTTCACCTGTCCAACGGCCTAAAGCAGTTGTTTGATAGTTAGCATTCAATATATCTAACCTTCTTAATCCTTGGAAAATTTTGCTTCCTGCAGAACCTTGAGCGAAAGCCATGAAATCGAAGTTTTTGTAATCAAGATTTACAGTAAGTCCAAATGTAGATTTAGGGATATTTGTTCCTAAAAATTCTTTATCCTTGTTACGATCAATTACACCATCTCCATCAACATCAACCCAACGGAAATCCCCTGGTTTAGCATTTGGCTGAAGTAAAGCACCAGCTGAATTTTTGTATGCTGCAACTTCTGCTTCATTTTGGAAAATTCCATTAGTTTTCATACCATAGAACTCATTGAAAGAGTGTCCAACTTGTATTCTTGTAACAGGTCCCATTGATTGAAAACTTGCATCTCCATTGATGAAATCAGTATTTGTGTTAATATAAGTCACCTCATTTTTCAATGTAGCGAAGTTTCCAGTAATACCTAAATTAAAATCTCCAAGTTTCTTTTTATAGTTTAATGAAATTTCAAAACCACTATTGTTCATATCAGCAATGTTAGCAGAAGGCGATTCAGCTACACCAACATAACCAGGAATTACAACATCTCTTAAGATTCCGCTAGTTTTCTTTTTAAAGTAATCTAATGTTAAATTGAAATCGTTAAATAATCTTGCATCAAGACCAACAGTTGCCTGAGAAGTCTCTTCCCATCCTAAATCTGGATTTGGTAAAGTTGAGTTAGCATAACCTGTTGTAATGTTACCTGAATTTCCAATAGTATAGTTGTATCCTCCAACAACAACAGGAAGATATTTATAAGGATCAATATTATCATTTCCTACAACTCCGTAACCACCGCGTAATTTCAAACTATTTACTGATTCGTTTTCTTTCCAGAATCCTTCTTTTGAAATTACCCATCCTACTGAGAATGAAGGGAAAACCCCCCACTTTTTATTTTCTCCAAAACGGTTAGAACCATCACGACGAATAATACCAGTAAAAAGATATTTCTCTTTGTAATCATAGTTTGCACGTGCAAACAAAGAAGCTAATTTATGAACATCTTTATCACTAGACCAGCTTATTCTGTCTGTTTGAGGCACATCAAAACTAAAAGATGCATCACGATAATTTGTAATTGGCAAACCATACATCGTAGTACCTATTGTACCACCAATATTTTCAGATAAAGCTTCCTGACCAAGTAAAACACTTACATTGTGATCTCCGAATTTATTCGAATAATTAAGTGTGTTTTGAAGTGTCCATGCAAATGTTTTCTCATTGTTTTGCGTGTAATTATTTCTCGCAGAATTAACGTTATTGCTTAAGAAAAATGAAGGTGTGAAACCTTGGCTTCCCCAGTAAGAAATTTTTCCTCCAAGAGTCGTTCTGAATTTCAAATGACTTGTTATATTAGCTTCCATATAAGCATTACCAACTAAATCATCAGACCAGTTATAACCGCCTAATCTTGTTTGAGTATATGCGATTGGATTTGTCATCTCCTGACCTACCCATGGTGAAATACCATAAGGATGACCATTTGCATCACGAATAGCCAATGGGTTATTGTATGGAGCTGTTGCTGCAAGTGCAGGATCTGTTACAACTAATGGAGTTGTTGGATCTAAGTTAATTGCAGAACTTAAAGGTCCTCCAAACTCACTGTTAGTATTTCCTAAACTTTGTGATTTTTGTCTTGTGAATCCAAAAGTTTGTCCAAACGTAAAATAATCAGAAATCTTGTGAGTCGAGTTTAAACGGAAATTCTTTTTGTTATAACCAGAAATGTCTGTTGTAACAATACCTTCTTGGTCTTGAATACCAAACGAAGCATAAAAAGTAGATTTTTCGCCACCACCACTAATACTTAATTCGTGATTGTATCTGAATGCTTGATTGTTAAAAATAGCATCTTGCCAATCAGTACCTTTTCCTAAGGCAGCAGGATTTGCATATCTGATAGGATTTCCATCAGCAGCTAATTTTTCATTCATTATTGTTGCATACTGCTCTGCATTTAATAAATCTAATTTTTTAGAAGGTGCAGAAACTCCAGCAAAACCATTATAGTTTACAGTAATTTTACCTGATTTACCTTTTTTAGTTGTTACTAAGATAACCCCTGTTGCAGCACGAGTTCCGTAAATTGCAGCAGAAGCAGCATCTTTAAGAACCTCAATAGACTCAATATCAGACTGATTAATAAAACCAGTAGCTCCAGCATCAATTACAATTCCATCAACTACCCAAAGTGGATCGTTACCACCTTCTCTAAATGTAGTTATACCTCTAATACGTACTTTTGCAGTAGATCCAGGCTGACCTGATGTTGAAGCTACAGAAACACCTGCTGCTCTACCTTGTAAAGCTTGCTCAACACGGCCATTTGGAACTTTTTCAAGATCTGCAGCTTTTACACTAGAGATTGCTCCAGTAACTACTGATTTCTTTTGAGTACCGTATCCAACCACCACAACTTCATTTAATGATTGAGATTCTGGCTTTAATTGAATTGTAATTTTTGATCTGCCATTTACAGCTTCACTAACTGTAGTGTATCCAATAAAAGTAACTGTTAAAACACCATTTGAAGGGGCTTGAATTTGAAATTTCCCATCAAAATCTGATGCAGTTGATTTATTAGACCCTTTTAATGCAATAGTTGCACCTGGAACTGGCATCCCACTTTCATCATTAATCATCCCGTTTACTGTGACATCCTGAGCCACAGCCATAACCGAGAATAACAAAGATGAAACACAAAAAACAAGTAATTTTGTTAATTTCATTTTTCTAAAAATTTTGGTTAATTAATTAGTAATTTGATGCAATAATAATGTTATTTTTTTACTATCAACAAGTAAATTTCACTACAAAAACACATCAAAACAAATTTTTATACATTACAAAAACACATCATTTTTTTTTTAATTATTTGATTTTTAATTATTTAAAAATTAAATTTAAGATGTTAGCAAAATGTTAATTATAAAAATAAACACTACAGTTGTATAAGATTGCTTATTTTTATGAATAATATCGCTTTCTACAACGAAATAGTAGAAGGAAAACTATTGTAAAACACTACAAACAAAGCATTTACCATTCAAAATTTAAAAAATCTAAAAAATTTTATGAAATTGATAAAATCATATTTTATTATTACTTTTTTTACATTATTCACAATAACTTTTTTTGGCCAAGTCAAGAATATCGGGCTTCCTGACGTAAGAAATTACAAACGAAATGAATATAAAGGAGGAACACAAAACTGGAATATAGGACAGGATAAGAACGGAAATCTATATTTTGCAAACAATAACGGACTTTTACAGTTCGATGGTTCTTCTTGGAGAAAATATCCGCTTCCTAATTTAACTTCTGTGAGATGTCTAAAAATTACAAATGATGGAAAAATTTATGTGGGTGGTTATAATGAGTTTGGATATTTCAAACCAAACGAAAAAGGAAGACTTAAATACACATCATTATCGCAGCAAGTAGACAAAAACAAAATCAAAATAATAGATTTCATCTGGAAGATTCATTCATTTGAAAATCAAACCATTTTTCAATCATTTGCGAGAGCTTATATCTTTAAAAACAACAAGCTTACTATATTAGAAGCTCCTAAACGATTTCAGTTTTCTTTTGTCGTCAATAATAAACTATATTTTCAAGATATTGAAAAGGGAATATTAGAATACCGAAATGGAAAGCTTTACTCACTCCCAAATACTACAAGCTTAAACAATACAGAGATTTGGGGAATGTATAATTTAGCAAAAGGTAAAACACTAATCATAACCTTAGAAAAAGGATTATTCGTTTACGAAAACAACACTGTAAAACCATGGGATACCGAAGCTAACAACTTTGTCAAAAAAAACAACTCACTTGGAGGGGTAACGATAAATAATAACTTCATCGTTTTAAATTCGGTATTAGACGGAATTGCAATCTGCGATTATAATGGCAAAATAATTCAGCATCTTAATCGCAAAAAAGGTCTTCAAAACAATACTGTTTTAACTTCTTTTATAGACAACAAAAACAATCTTTGGCTTGGTCTTGATAATGGTATCGCATTTGTGAATGAAGGTTCTCCTTTCACTTATTTCGGCTTCAGTTATGACATCAGTACCGTTTATGCTTCAGTAATTCATCAGGGAAATCTATATGTAGCAACAAACCAGGGAGTATTTTATCACGCGTGGAACAACAGTTTTAAAGAAGACACTTTTAAGCTTGTTCAAGGAACGACAGCACAATCCTGGAACGTTCAAATAATTGATAACGAATTAATTTGTTCCAATAACCGAGGTGCTCTCGTGATTAAAGGAGGAGCTGTTACGAATGTAATCGATTCAAAAGGTTATTTTGGATTTAAGAAGATTCCAAATCATCCTGGATTTTATATTGGCTCTAATTATGACGGATTTGCTGTTTTTCAAAAAACGCCAGCCGGATTAGTGCATAAAAATCAAGTAATAGGATTTGATAAATCTTCAAACAACTTCGAGCTTGACGATTCGTATTTATGGCTTAAAAAAGACGAATCAATCTACAGAATGGCTTTAAGCAATGATTTGAAACGATTTTCATCTATTAAAAAAATCGACCGCTTAACATCAAAATATAAAAACATCGGAAGTATCCAAAAAATTGATAACCAACTGTACTTTCAGACCAATAATCATTTTTATAAATATTCAAAAGAACAGGATTTATTTTATGAAGATAAAAACTTATCTAAGTTATTTAGAAACATTCCCGTTATTAATAGTTTAAGCGAAGATTCACAATCGAACTTATGGTATGCTTTTGACGAATCAATTGGGGTTTTAATGAAAAAAAACAACTACTATACTAATATTGTAGCGCCTTTTTCGAACCTAACAGGAAACTTGGTAAGCAACTATTTATCTGTCAACACAATCGACAAAAAAAATATTTTTATAGGATTAACCGATGGACTAGCACATTATGATTCTGAATTACTGAATAATTCTGTGACGAAACCAAAAGCCTTTATCCGTAGTTTTTCATTTCCCGGCGATACTATTATTTTAGGAAATAATCAAAACAAAATTGAGAATATCAGAGTTCCTTATTCTTCCAATCATGTACGATTCACGTTTTCGTCACCTACTTATGAAAATCTTGAAAATGTTGAATTCTCTTATCAGTTAGAACCCTTTGATGACAAATGGAGCAATTGGTCTACAATTTCTATAAAAGAGTACACAAACCTTCGGGAAGGCGAATATAAAATGAATGTGAAGGTCAGAAACAGTTATGGAATTCAATCTGAGCCATCAACACTTTCATTTATCGTTTCTCCACCTTGGTACCGACATTTTTTAGCATTAATGATTTATTTTATTTTAATAATTATCGCCATCTATGTGATTTCAGATAGAATTAAAATGAAAATCCGAAAAAACAAGTATTACGAAACTATCGAACAACGTCGTTTATACTTAGAAAAAGAATCCAGAATTAGACAGGAACAATACGATCTTGAAAAAGAAATTGAAAAACTAAAAAACGACAAGCTTCAAATTAAAATTTTAGCAAAAGATAAAGAGCTTGTAAACAATTCACTTCAGGTTGTAAAGAAAAACAAAATCTTAAATGGAATTATTCACAAATTGAAAGAAATTGATGTTGAAGCTCTGGATGATTCAACTAAATTCCAAGTAAGCAAACTTAACAAAAGCATTGTAAAAGAAGTAAATACAGACAAAAGCTGGAAAGATTTAGAAAAACACATTAAAAACGTTCATTTTGAATTTTTAAAGCGACTAAAAGAAAAATACCCAACTATTTCACCTCGTGAGCTGGATCTTTCAACTTATTTATTGATGAACATGTCCACTAAAGAAATTGCCGAAATTATGAATATTTCGACAGGAGGTGTTGAACTAGCACGATACCGTCTGAGAAAAAAGCTCGGACTGAATAAAAAAGAGAATCTTATCGGGTTTTTAATGAGTATCTAAACAAAAAAAAGCCATCAGTCGCGGCTGATGGCTTTTTTTTATGAAATATATTCTAATGTTCGTTCCAAAGCCATTCCTCTGGAGCCTTTTATTAAAATAGTATTATCGTTAAATTTAAGCGTTTTTAAATAAGCAGAAAAATCATCAAATGTCTCATAAAAATGAAGATTATCACTTGAAATTTTATTTTCATAGAATGACTTTCCAATTAAATAACAAACAGATTTATCCTGATTAGATAAAGAATCAACAATCGCTTTATGCTCTTGTGGACTTTCAATTCCTAATTCAAACATATCACCTAGAATCATTATTTTATTCTGACTATCTAACTGTAAAAAGTTAGCTATTGCAACAGCCATACTACTTGGATTTGCATTATAAGCATCTAGAATAATTTGGTTTGAGTCTTTTTTCAATAATTGCGATCTATTATTCTCCGGAATATAATTCTCAATTGCTTCTTTAATTGCCGCATCAGTTACTTTAAAGTAATAACCTATAGAAACTGCTGCATTTATGTTATTTGCATTATACAAGCCAATTAAATGCGATTCTACACTAAAGCTTTCATAATTGATCACCACAAAAGGATTTGCTTCAATCTTTTTAATATTTAAATCTGCTTCATTCTTATTTAATCCAAAAGTAAATGAATTAATTCCAGCCGATTTTTCAATTTGAATTGGATCTTCAAGATTTACAAATGCAACTTTATCATTCTTTGCAAGATATTGATACATCTCGCTTTTTCCTTTTATCACGCCTTCTACTCCACCAAAACCTTCCAAGTGTGCTTTTCCGAAATTAGTAATGTAGCCATAATCCGGTTGTGCGATTTCACATAAAAATTCAATTTCTTTTTGATGATTTGCTCCCATTTCTACAATTCCAATTTCAGTTTCTTTTGTAAAAGACAGCAAAGTCAATGGAACACCAATATGATTGTTTAAATTTCCAATTGTAGCTTTTGTTTTGTATTTTTTAGACAAAACGGCATTAATAAGCTCTTTAGTTGTTGTTTTTCCGTTACTTCCAGTTAAAGCAACAATAGGCAATTTCAAATACGCACGGTGAAATTTAGCTAATTCCTGAAGCGCTTCCAGACTGTTTTTAACCAAAATTGTTCTCTCGTCAATAAAGTACGATTCATTGTCTATAACAACAAATAATGCACCTAATTTTAAGGCTTCCTCAGCAAAAGTATTTGCGTCAAAATTTTCTCCTTTAATAGCAAAAAACATAGAATCTTTTTCAATTTTTCTAGTATCAATTGAAAGCGATTTACATTGCAAAAACAGATTATGAATGTCTTGAATATTCATTTATATTATTTTTAATAGATGATAAAAGTAGAAAAAAAACAATAAAAAAATTCCAAATTCCAGACTGAATATTCAGCTTTTGGAATTTGGAATTTTTTTATATTGGAATTTCTAAATCTTAATTCCTTGGTGATTTTCTTCTTTCAGATTTTGATCCTACTCTAGACATTGCACATCTGAAACCAATGTAATCAGTTGCCATATCCTGAGGAAAATATCTTCTTTGAGCTGGATCTAACCAATAAGCTCTATCTCTCCAAGAACCTCCTTTGTAAACTCTTACTTTATCATCGATTAAGGTAGTACGTTTACTAGAGCTGTCATATTTTCTAATCATTTTTCCTAAACTATCAGTTGTAACATTATGTTTAGGAGAGTTGTACATTGCTTGATCAGCTTTTGGTCCAGACTCTGAATCTCCGAAGTCAAAATATCTAGAAGATTGTTTATCACCATCTCTATAATTGATATTGTCGCTTGTGCTAAAGTTTTGTCTCAAATAAGTTTCTTGCTCATCAACGGGAACCTGAGCAATTTCTCCCGGAAGGTTTCTTGCTACAACTTTACCGTTACTTAAAGTATCATATTTAATGTTAGCTGTAGAAACGATTTCAATTTTACCGTCTTTACCAATTTTATTTTTAGCATATTGATTTCCTCTGTAGTAGTTGAAATCATTTGCTTCGTTATCAATAATAGGTCTGTAAACATCGGCTACCCATTCTGCAACGTTACCTGCCATGTCATACAATCCAAAATCATTTGCAGCATAACTTTTTACTTTATTAGTAATATCAGCTCCGTCATCAGACCATCCAGCAATTCCACCGTAATCTCCGTTTCCTTGCTTAAAGTTAGCCAATTGATCACCTCTGTTTTTACGTTTAGCTGAACGAGTATAATCTCCAGACCAAGGATATTTCTTTTGTCCTTTATATATATTGTATTCTCTTTGTCCAACATCAGCTGCTGCTGCATATTCCCACTCAGCTTCAGTAGGAAGTCTGTATTCAGGTAAAATAACTCCTGAAGAACGTTGTGCATATACGTTTTTCGCTTCTGGAACTACACCATCTTTACCTGCTTTTGGTCTTCTTCCGTTAGGATTTTTCTTCAATACAATTTCTTCGCTACCTCCATACTGTGTAGAAGGAGATGCCAAGTAAGCCTCAGTATTAAACAAACTTTCAGCAGTAACATCGTTAGTTTTAGCACCTCTTTTAATGTATCCGTCTTTTTCCAAAACAGCTTCGTTTACACGGTCTGTTCTCCATTTACTGAACTCAACAGCCTGAATCCAGTTTACACCAACTACAGGATATTCAGCATAAGAAGGATGTCTTAAATAGTTATTAGTCATCGTTTCGTTATATCCTAAACGATTTCTCCATACTAATGTATCAGGAGACGCCCCTGTGTAAATGTTTTTGTAATTTTCTTCTGTTGGAGGGAAAACTTTTTTCAACCACTCTAGGTATTCTAAGTACATACCATTAGTAACTTCGGTTTCATCCATGTAGAATGACTGAACGTGTTGTTGGGTTGGTGTGTTATTCCAATCGTGCATAACATCATCCTGTACTTTACCCATTGTAAATGTACCTCCTTCAACAAAAACTAAACCAGGACCAGCCTGTTGTTTTTTTCCTGCATTTCTAGCAGCCGTTCCATTCTGACTATCTACATCCCAACCTGTCGCTCGAGAAGCGTGAGAGGAACTCGATTTTTTGCTACAACTAGCCGTGCCCAACATCAATACCATTGACATCATTAATTGCAGGACTACAATTTTGTTTACTTTCATACTCATTCTTAGGTGATAAATTTAGGTGTTGCAATATAATAATTAACATTTAATTAGCAACATCTGTTCTAATAATTTTATTTAGCTGTTTTTTTACCAGAAAATAACCTATAGTTACGAACGCAAAAATATACTTTTTATTATTTACTATAACATGAAATACTATATTTTTACTTAGTAAAATAATTTGTTAACAATTTCGTTTTCTTAACCTATGAAACAAGCCCTAATCTTATACTTTTTTTTAGTTCCAATTCTTGCGTTTTCCCAGATAAATAGGAGCTTCGCAATAGATTGGCAAGGCAAAAAAGAAATGAGTTTCGGTGATTTCAAAACCACAGTTCCTTATTTTTCCGGAAGCAGTTTTCGATACGATACTACTAAAAAAAGCCTAACCCTGCTGCTTAACATCACTCAATCGAGCTCTGGAACGAACAATTCTGTGCAACTTTTTAATGTTGTTTACGAAACAATTTCAATTAATGATCTTGGCGATTTAAATCCGGAAAACCTTCCTGAAAAACCAAATGAAACGTTAAAAATTGCTTCTTCAAGAGATCAAAAGCAACTTTTTCTTTCGCTTTCACCAATTCTCAAAGACGGAAATGGCTTTAAAAGGATCCGATCTTTTTCCTATTCTTCAAACGGTTCAACGTCAAAAAACACCAACACTTCTGCTTTTCAAAAATCAAGCGTAATTTCTAATTCTGTTTTAGCATCTGGAGATTGGTATCGTTTTTATGTAGAAAAATCAGGTATTTATAAAATATCAAAATCATTTCTACAAAGTTTAGGCTTTGATCCAAGCAAAACCGATCCGAAAAGAATCAAAATATACGGAAACGGAGGAAGAATGCTTCCTTTAGCAAACAGTACTTATTATCCAGATGATTTGGCTGAAAATGCAATACAGATTATTGGAGAAAGCGACGGAATCTTTAACAATGAAGACTATATTCTTTTTTATGCCGAAGGAGTCGAAAACTGGAATTCAGAAAGCCAGACCAATCTTAATTTATTTGACTCCAAATCGTATTATTACATCACAACGACTGGCGGTGACGGAAAAAGAATCCCGATTCTAAATCAGCCTTCAGGAAGTACGACTTTAGAACTAAATACGTTTGATGACTATCAATACCACGAAATTGACCAGACTAATATAGCGCATTTAGGCCGCCAGTGGTTTGGAGAATCATTTGACATCAATCAGGAACAAGAATTTACTTTTACATTTCCAAACGTAGACAACTCTGTTCCTGCAAAAATAGAAGTTGTTGGCGCTGCTGCTGCATTTACTCCGACATCTTTTACTATAAGCGCAAACGGGCAAAATATTGGAAACATTAACTTCAATTCTTTGGTCTCTAGTTCTGACATTAAATTCTATACTGGCAAATTACCTGCAAATTCAACATTTACAGCTGCCGAAAGTGTAAAAATAAAACTTACCTATAATAATAATGGTGTACCAGGATCAAAAGGCTATCTTGATTACATTAATATTATCGCAAAAAGAAAACTGCTTGGAACCGGAAAACAGTTCAAATTCCAATATGATCTGGCCGGCTCAACACCTGGAATTGCAAATTATACCGTTGGAAACGCTGCAGGAATATCTCAAGTTTGGGACATCACAGATCCTTATAATGTTTCCAAAATTGAAAATTCAAATCAGGCAACTTTAAGCTTTAAAGCTTCATTGGGAGAAATCAGAAAATATATCGCTATTGACGCTTCAGATTATTTTACACCTTTAAAAGAAAATCAGTCAAAAGTTGCCAATCAAAATTTAAAAGGAACACTTTTTAGAAATGCTCAAAACAGTATTCAAGATATTGATTATGTTATTATCTCTCCTAAATCTCTTGCCTCTCAAGCTGAAAAATTAGCTGCGTTTCGTCGCACCTATTCCAATTTAAATGTAAAAGTAATTACTTTAGAAGATATCTATCAGGAATTTTCATCAGGAAAGCAAGATATTGCCGCGATTAGAAACTGTATACGATATATTTACGAAAACGCTTCTTCGCCAGACAAAAGAGTCAAATATGTGAATTTATTTGGAGATGCATCTTATGATTATAAAGATCGAATTTCAAACAATACCAATATTGTACCTATATATCATTCCTTAATTAGCAACACAACAGGAGAAGCTTCTTTCGCATCTGATGATTTTTATGGATTGATGGATGCCGACGAAGGAAACATTACCAATTTCTTTGGAGGAATTGACATTGCCACAGGCAGAATGCTTGTTTCTGACAATACACAGGCAAATGAAATGGTAAATAAGGTTTTAGAATATCACGACACTAAATCTTATGGAAATTGGAGAAATAATTTTGTTTTAGTGAGTGATGACGCAGATCAAAGTTCTGATGCAACGCTTCAATCACGTCAAAATGCCCTCGCAGATGTTATTGCAACTCAAAAACCTTTTTTTAATATCGACAAAATCATTTTAGACTCCTACACTCAGGAAGCTTCTGCGGGAGGATCAAGATATCCTAAAGCCCGTACCGATTTATTTGATGCTTTTGAAAAAGGCGCTTTGGTCTTTAATTATTTAGGACATGGCGGTGAAGATGGATTAGCCAGCGAAAGAATTTGGGAAAAATCAGATGGGCAAAATCTGAACAATCAGTACAAGTATCCTTTATTTATAACAATCACTTGCGAATTTTCCAGATTTGATGATCCTACCCGACCAACAGCCGGAGAATATACTTTTTGGAACCCTAAAGGTGGTGCAATTTCAATGTTGACCACCATTCGGTCAATTGGTCAGTTTAATGCCGAGAATTTCAATGACAGCCTAAGCAAAAATTTACTTTCTTACGGATCAAACCAATACACCACTATTGCAGAAGCACTTCGAATTTCAAAAAATGAAAATCCGAGCTCATCCAGCAACGTCATATTTTATATTGGAGATCCAGCACTGATGCTTGCAATTCCAAAACCGAGAATTAATTTAACAAAAGTAAATGATGTTGTGATTTCGCAAACCATTCCAGATTTAAAATCACTTTCAAAAATCAAAATTTCAGGAGAAATTACAGATGAAAACAATACGCTTTTAAGCAATTATAACGGCGAATTAGCAACGGCAATTTTTGATAAACTCATTACAACATCGACTCTTAATAATGATGGATTCAGTCCGCCAATGTCATTTAAAACTCTAGGAGAAACTATTTTCAGAGGCAACGCTTCAGTCACAAACGGCCAGTTTGAATTTAGCTTTGTTGTTCCAAGAGACATTCGAATTAATGTCGATTATGGCCGAATCAGTTTTTATTCAAAGAAAAATCAGGCTTTAGAAAACCAGTCCGGTTATAACACCACCATTAAAATTGGAGGAATAAATGAAAATGCACCACAGGACAATATTAGTCCAAAAGTGAAGTTATATATGAACGATGAAACATTTGTTTCTGGTGGCATTACAAATGAATCGCCTTTTCTTTTGGCGTTTCTGGAAGACGAAAACGGAATTAATACAGCCAGTGGAATTGGGCATGATATCGTAGCAGTATTAGATGGAGACGTCAGCAATCCGTACATTTTGAATGATTATTATCAGACAAAACTAGATGATTATACAAATGGTAATTTACGCTTTCCGCTTCGAAATTTAAAAGCTGGACTGCACACGATAACTTTCACAGCATGGGATGTTTATAATAATCCTGTAACAAGTGAAATACAATTTATTGTTGTTGGAGATGAATCATTATCTTTAACCCACGTTCTTAATTATCCCAACCCATTTTCAACTTACACACAATTTTGGTTTTCGCACAATAGACCTTATGAACCACTGGAAGTTCAGGTACAGGTTATGACTATTACAGGAAAAGTAGTCTGGACAAAAAACCAAATTATTACAACAGAAGGATTTCTTTCAAGAGAAATTACCTGGGATGGAAGAGACGATTTTGGAGACCGGATAGGTAAAGGAGTTTATATTTATAAATTGACCGTTAAATCAAATTTAACAAATAAAAAAGCAGAAAAGTACGAAAAACTTGTCATCTTATAATATTATATATATTTTGCACCACCAAAAAACATTAGTCCCATAAATGAAAAAAATATCACTTTTATTAATTTGTCTTTTAATTATTACCTACGCTAAAGCCCAAGAAACCAGGCCAATTACTACTGGAGTTCCTTTCTTATTAGTTGCTGCTGATGCAAGAGCGGCAGGTTTAGCTGATCAGGGCGTTGCTACCTCTGCTGACGTTTTCTCTCAACAATGGAATCCTGCGAAATATGCATTTTCTAAAGATGCACAAGGACTTTCTATCAGTTATACTCCTTATTTAACTGATTTAGCCAATGATATTTCACTTGGTCAATTAACCTATTACAACAAAATCAGTGACCGAAGCGCCTTTGCAGGAAGTTTTCGCTATTTTGGCTTTGGAGATATTGAGTTAAGAAAAACTGGTGACCCAAATGAAGTTCCGAATATTGTATCGCCAAACGAATTTGCTTTAGATGGATCTTATTCGCAAAAATTAAGCGAAACCTTCTCGATGGCAGTTGGAGCAAGATATATACGCTCTAACTTAAGAGTTGCCTCAGAAGATGTAGATGCAACCGCAGGAACATCATTTGCTGTTGATGTTGCCGGATTTTATCAATCTGAAGAAATTGCTTATAGTGATTTCAACGGAAGATGGAGAGCAGGGTTCAACTTCCAGAATATGGGACCTAAAATCAGCTACGACAATGACGATTTGAGTTCTAACTTTTTGCCTGCAAATATGCGTTTGGGAGGTGGTTTTGACTTTATTCTTGATGACTATAATAAATTTGCCGTTAGTCTTGAATTCACAAAACTCCTTGTACCAACTCCTCCAGGACAACAAACAGCAATAGATTTAAACGGAGATGGTGATTTTACAGACCCAGGAGAAAGCGCACAGGATCAAAGCACAATTGCCTACAACAAATATAATGACATAGGTTGGTTTCAAGGAATGTTTAAATCTTTTGGAGATGCACCAGGAGGATTTAGTGAAGAAATAAAAGAAGTAACTTATAGCCTTGCCGGAGAATATATGTATCAAGATTCGTTTGCATTTCGTGCAGGATATTTCCATGAAAGCCCTCAAAAAGGAGCTCGTCAATTCTTTTCTTTAGGCGCCGGTTTCAAATACAACATCGTAAAAGTTGACGTTTCATACTTATTCTCAACTTCAAAAGTTAAAAATCCGTTAGAAAACACGCTTCGTTTTTCTTTAACGTTTAACTTTGGCGACAAATACGAAGAATATTAAACGATCTAAATAAAAAAAACAATAACAATCCAAATTTCTATTTTTAGGAATTTGGATTTTTTTTCCCATAAAAACAATGAAAGAAATAAATATTACGTCATCCTTTTTAGTTTACAGCGGCATTGAAGAACTTTCAGAGGAAATTCAGGATTTAATGAGCCAAGCTGTGGAGATTCGGAAAAAAGCCTATGCTCCCTATTCACAATTTAAAGTTGGAGCAGCTTTATTATTAGATAATGGAAAAATAGTTTTAGGCTCTAATCAGGAAAATGCAGCATATCCATCAGGATTATGTGCAGAACGCGTGGCAATTTTTCATGCGGGAAGTATTTATCCTGAAGCTAAAATCTTAAAAATAGCGATTACAGCTGCTTCAGACACAAACCAAACCACTGCTCCTATTCCGCCTTGTGGTTCTTGCCGCCAATCAATTGCAGAATACGAAATCAAACAAGATACCCCTATAGAAATCTATTTTATGGGCGAAATAGGCGAAGTTTACAAATCGGCATCCCTCAAAAATTTGCTTCCTTTTATGTTCGACAAAAAGTTCTTGTAAAAAAAAGCCAAAAAGTAGCCATTAAATTTTAGTTCTTAAATGTAATGTCTTATTTTTGCATCCCGACCTTTCGGGCGCAAATTTGTGGGAGGAAACTATTTTGCGTTATAGGCAACAATTGATAACACAAACAAACTTTAGCAAAAGAAAGAATTCAGATGAAAGAAGTTACAAAAGAAGTATATTTAAAGTGGTACGAAGACATGCTACTTTGGAGAAAGTTTGAAGACAAACTTGCAGCATTATACATTCAACAAAAAGTTAGAGGTTTTTTACACCTATATAATGGTCAAGAAGCTGTATTAGCAGGTGCATTGCATGCTATGGACTTGACTAAAGACAAAATGATTACTGCTTACAGAAACCACGTTCAGCCAATTGGAATGGGCGTTGATCCAAGAAACGTAATGGCTGAGCTTTTAGGAAAAGCAACAGGAACTTCTAAAGGTATGGGAGGTTCTATGCACATTTTCTCTAAAGAACACCGTTTTTACGGAGGACACGGAATCGTAGGTGGACAAATTCCAGTTGGAGCTGGTTTAGCTTTTGCTGATAAATATTTCAACACTGGCGGTGTTACTATGACTTACTTTGGTGATGGTGCTGCTAGACAAGGTTCTCTTCACGAAGCTTTCAACATGGCTATGTTATGGAAACTTCCAGTTGTATTTATCGTTGAAAACAACGGTTATGCAATGGGAACTTCTGTAGAAAGAACTGCAAACCACACAGATATCTGGAAATTAGGTTTAGGTTATGAAATGCCTTGCGGACCTGTTGACGGAATGAACCCAGTAAAAGTTGCCGAAGCAATGCACGAAGCTATCGAAAGAGCACGTCGCGGAGACGGACCAACTTTCCTTGAAATGAAAACGTACCGTTACAGAGGACACTCAATGTCTGATGCACAATTATACCGTTCTAAAGAAGAGGTTGAAGAGTACAAAAAAATTGACCCAATTACACAAGTTCTTGATGTAATCCTGGATCAAAAATATGCTACAGAAGAAGAAATTGAAGTTATTGACCAAAGAGTTAAAGACTTAGTTGAGGAATGTCAGAAATTCGCTGAAGAATCTCCGTACCCAGACTTACAACAATTATACGATGTAGTATACGCACAAGAAGACTATCCATTTACACCTCATAAACTATAACATCATGGCGATTAAAGTAACAATGCCTCGTTTGAGCGATACTATGACGGAAGGAACGGTAGCGACTTGGTTAAAAAAAGTAGGCGACAAAATTAGCGAAGGAGATATCTTAGCTGAAATTGAAACAGACAAAGCAACAATGGAGTTCGAATCTTTTAACGAAGGAACTCTTTTACATATCGGAATTCAAGCTGGGGAAACTGCTCCTGTTGATTCATTATTAGCAATCATTGGTAAAGAAGGAGAAGATATTTCTGCTCTTTTAGCTGGTGGTGATGCTCCTGCTGCTGAAGCTCCAAAAGCGGATGCTCCTGCTGCAGAAGCAAAAACTGAAACTGCTGCTCCTGCAAAAGCGGCAACTGAATTACCAAAAGGTGTTGTAGTAGTAACTATGCCACGTTTGAGCGATACAATGACTGAAGGTACAGTAGCAACTTGGCTAAAGAAAGTTGGTGATGCTGTAGCTGAAGGCGATATTTTAGCAGAAATTGAAACAGACAAAGCTACTATGGAGTTTGAGTCTTTCAATGCTGGAACATTATTATACATCGGAATTCAAGAAGGAAACACAGCTCCTGTTGACAGTTTATTAGCTATCATTGGGCCAGCTGGAACTGATATTTCTGGAATTGCTGAAAATTATACTGCCGGAGGTGCTGCACCTGCAAGTGCTCCTGCTGCTGAAGAAACAAAAGCTGCTCCTGCTGCTGAAAAAGCACCAGAAGCTGTAAACAATACTTCAGATGGAAGAATTTTAGCTTCACCTTTAGCTAAGAAAATTGCTTCTGACAAAGGAATTCAATTGAACCAAGTTAAAGGTTCTGGAGAAAACGGACGTATCGTAAAAAGCGATATCGAAAACTTTACTCCATCTGCGCAAGCACAACCAGCCGCAGCTGCAACTTCTACTGCTCCGAAAGCTGAAACTGCTGCTCCTGCCGCACCAAAAGTATTTGTTCCTGCTGGTGAAGTTTTCACAGAAGAGATCAAAAACTCTCAAATGCGTAAAATCATTGCTAAACGTCTTGCAGAATCATTATTCACTGCTCCTCACTACAACTTAGTGATCGAAGTAAGCATGGACGAAGCAATGCAGGCAAGAGCTGCTATCAACAGCGTTCCAGATACAAAAGTATCTTTCAACGACATGGTAATCAAAGCTTGTGCTTTAGCATTGAAAAAACACCCAAAAATCAATTCTACTTGGAAAGAAGATGCTATCATCATCAACCACCACGTAAATATTGGTGTTGCTGTAGCTGTTGAAGACGGATTAGTAGTTCCTGTATTAAGATTTACAGATGCTATGAGTTTATCTCAAATTGGCGGTTCAGTAAGAGATCTTGCTGGAAGAGCTAAAAACAAAAAACTTGGACCACAAGAAATGGAAGGAAGTACTTTTACAGTATCTAACCTTGGTATGTTTGGTATTACTGAATTCAATTCAATTATCAACCAACCAAACTCTGCTATCCTTTCTGTAGGTGCAATTGTTGAGAAACCAGTAGTTAAAAACGGTCAAATCGTAGTTGGAAACACAATGATGTTATCATTAGCTTGTGACCACAGAACAATTGACGGTGCAACTGGCGCTCAATTCTTACAAACATTAAAACAATACATCGAAAGCCCAGTTACAATGTTGGCGTAATTAGTTGTTAATTTTATAATTAAATCCCGTTTTGTTTATTCGAAACGGGATTTTTTGTTTAATTTTCATCCTCAAATTCAAAACCTCATAAAATGAAGAAACTAATTCTTGTTACTTTATTTCTGACAGCAATTGCCTGCCAGAAAAAAGAACAAACCGAAAAAGCAACAGCCATTGTCGATGAACACAGTTATTCAAAGCCAGAACTTGCTGTTGTTAAACATCTTGATCTTGATATTAAAGTTGATTTTGACACACAAACTATTTCAGGAAAAGCATCTTGGACGATCGACAATATCAGCAAAGGAAATGAAATTATCTTTGACGAAAACACTTTAAATATTACAAAAGTGACTTTAGGCGATGATGAAAAAGAAACAAAATTCGAACTTGGTGCAGACACAGAATTTCATGGAAAACCGCTCCATATTACTATAGAACCAAATACAACTAAAGTAAACATTTACTACAACACTACTAAAGATGGTGTAGCACTACAATGGCTAAAACCAGAACAGACAGCAGACAAAAAGAAACCTTTTGTTTTCTCTCAAGGAGAAAGCGTTTGGTCAAGAACTTGGATTCCATGTCAGGATTCTCCAGGAATTCGTTTTACTTATAATGCAAAAGTTACGGTTCCTAAAGATTTATTAGCGGTTATGAGCGCTATAAATCCACAGAAAAAGAATGATACTGGCGTTTATACTTTCAAACAAGATAAAGCAATTCCTTCTTATTTAATGGCAATTGCAGTTGGAGATATCGAATTTCAAGCAATCGATAATAGAACTGGCGTTTATGCAGAACCATCAATGCTGAAAAAATCGGCTTGGGAATTTGCTGAACTTGGAAAAATGGTAAATGCTGCAGAAAAACTTTACGGACCTTATCGTTGGGGACGTTATGATGTTTTAGTTTTACCTCCAAGTTTCCCTTATGGCGGAATGGAAAATCCAAACTTAACTTTCTTAACTCCGGGAGTTATTGCTGGAGATCGTTCGCTAACGAGTTTATTAGCACATGAATTAGGTCACAGCTGGAGCGGAAACCTAGTTACAAACGCAACTTGGGATGACATTTGGCTGAACGAAGGTTTTACAACTTATGTTGAACACAGAATTGGAGAAGCTATTTTCGGTAAGAAAGAATTTGAAATGCAAAATGTTATCACAAACAAAGAATTAACTGATAACGTTGCAGAATATGGCGATACAAATCCAGACACAAGATTAAAAGTTAGTTTGACAGGAAGAAATCCGGATGATGGAATCAGCCAAATCCCTTATGTTAAAGGATATGCGTTTTTAAGAGTTATTGAAAACGCTGTTGGACGCGATAAATTCGATCCGTTTATTAAGAATTATTTTGATTCGCATGCTTTCAAATCAATTACTACAGAAGATTTTGTGAAATATTTAAATGAGAATTTAATCAAAGGCGACAAAGCTTTAGCTGATAAAATCAAATTAGATGACTGGATCTACAAACCAGGAATTCCATCAAATATACTTCCAGTTAGCTCAGCCGATTTTGATGCTATTGACGCAATTCAAAAAAGCTGGAGAGAAACCGGCGTTGCTGGCTTGAGTAAAAAAATTACAACAACTGCAGAAAAACAGCACTTTATAGATCATCTTCCAGCTGATATTACAACAAAAGAAATGGAAACAATTGATAAAGAATTCAACTTTACAAAAGGCGGAAACTTTATTATCAAGCGTCAATGGTTTGTTCAGGCATTGCGTCATCAATACAAACCAGCGTATCCTGCCATTGAGCAATTTTTAATTGGAATCAGTAGAACTGGATCTGTGATGATGCTTTACAAAGAGATGGTAAAAACTCCTGAAGGAAAAGTTTGGGCAAAACAGATTTTTGACAAAGCGAAATCTGGTTATCATGCTACTACAATTCAGGCTGTTGAAGGTGTTTTGAAATAAACTTTCAATAATATAATTTCAAAATAGGCTGCTCCTAAGGAACAGCCTATTTTTTTTTAAGTATTATTTGTCATTCCGAGGAATGAGGAATCTCCGTAAGAAACTCCTCAATCAGAATCGACAATCTTTGTCGAGCTACTTGCGGAGATTCCTCGTTCCTCGGAATGACAAGATTGCGAAAAAGCTTTGCTACGAACTTTGACAAAGTTTACTACACACAAAGCTTTTCATTGCTGATAAAATAAACAAAAACAATCTTATGAAACTGAGTGCCCTAGCCCCGATAGAAGTGGAAATCCTTTTGTGGCGGGGTTCGCCACAAAAGATTGTAACGGATAGCGGGAATAGCTCCTAAAAAAGTCCCCCATAATTGAAATCTAAAAACCAAGATTGTACTCAAAAAAAGAAGAGGGAAAATTATCCATCACATAGCGTACATTCTCCATGTTCTAAAATCTGTAATCGTCGCAACTTTGTAATGTCAAAAGACAACAACAAATAACAACTTAAAAAATTAAATAAAATGACACGATTAACAGCATTAAACCCAGACGAAGTAACAGGAAAAACTAAAGATTTATTCAACGCTGTTCAAGCTAAATTAGGCGTTGTACCAAACATGATGAGAACAATGGGAAACTCTCCTGCAGTTCTTGAAGGATATTTGAATTTAAGCGGTGCTTTGAGCCACGGAAAACTAAACGCAAAAACTGGCGAATTAATTGCCTTGGCAGTTTCAGAAAGCAATTCTTGTGATTACTGTTTAGCAGCTCACACATTTATTGGAGAAAAATTAGTAAAAGCAGATCCAGCAGTTTTAAAAGCGGCAAGATCAGGAAATTCTGACGATGCTAAAACAGAAGCTATTTTACAATTGGCTAAAACATTAATCAGCAAAAATGGTTTAGTAAACGATGAAGATGTAAATAAAGCTAAAAACGCAGGAGTTTCTGATGCCGAAATTGCAGAAACTATTGCTCACGTTGCCTTAAATGTTTTAACAAACTACTTCAACAACGTTGCCAACACTGAAATTGATTTTCCAACAGTGTAATTAAATATTACGTAGTCACTATAACAAAAAACAATTTATAAAGATAGTTGTGAATTCTTTTCATGACTATCTTTATCATAAAAAATTGATCATGGAACCACAAAGACATCCTTTACCTCCATTTACAATGGAAACTGCTCTCCAAAAAGTTCAAATAGCTGAAGATGCATGGAACACAAAAGATCCTGAAAAAGTAGCTCTCGCTTATACTATTGATACCGAGTGGAGAAACAGAACCGACTTCATCAATGGACGTGAAGAAGTTAAACAATTTCTTACTGCAAAGTGGCAAAAAGAACTTCATTACAAACTCAAAAAAGAATTATGGGGCTTTCGTGAAAACAGAATGGCCGTTCGATTTGAATATGAGTGGCAAGATCATTCAGGGCAATGGTTCCGTAGTTATGGCAACGAAAATTGGGAATTTGATGAAAACGGTTATATGCAGAAAAGATTTGCCAGCATTAATGATTTGCCAATTAAAGAAGAAGATCGTAAATTATAAAACAGTACCAAATGAGTTCTCAAAATGTTTCCACTTTAATAAATCCACAAACTGGTAATTTGGCTTTTAAAATTCTTCCGTTTGAGGACAATATTCATTTTGATCATTTGCAACGTAATAATTATTATTCGTTAATCTGGGTAACAAAAGGAAAAGGCAAAGTAAAAGCCGATTTTTCAGAGCATTATTTTGAAGAAAACTCACTTCTTGCTTTTTCGCCTTATCAACCTTTTATGCTTTGTGTAAACGAACCAATTGAAGGAATAGCAATTCATTTTCACCCTGATTTTTATTGCATTCACATGCACCAAAAAGAGGTTTCGTGCAATGGCGTTCTGTTTAACAACATTTATCAGCCCCCTTATGTAAAAGTAACAGAGCATGCTTCTCAAACTTTCAAAATGGTTTTAGAACAAATGAAAGCCGAAATTCAAAATGCAGAATTAGCACAATATGAATTGCTTATTTCGTATTTGAAAATCTTTTTAATTACAGCTTCAAGATTAAAAACAGAACAATTAGAAGAAATGAAATCGGTTCCGGATGCTAAAGAACCTATTATTCTTCAAAATTTAAAAGACGCTATTGAATTGAATTTTAAAACAAAACATTCCGCCGGAAATTATGCTGATTTGTTGAATATTTCTCCAAAAGCTTTAGCCAAATTATCGAAGAATTATTTCAACAAAACGCTTACCGATTTAATATCGGAAAGAATAATTATCGAAGCTAAAAGAGAATTATATCTCACCAACAAAACCGTCAAAGAAATTGCTTATGAATTAGGTTATGACGACGAACATTATTTCAGTCGATTCTTTAAAACCAATGCTGATGTTTCGCCTCAAATGTATCGCGAAACGGTAGGTTTTGGAAAAATACAAGCTTAATTTTTGTTTTTCGCTTCAATCCATTTTGACATATACATGGTGCTTTTATAGGCGTGATGTTGCAGCAAATTTCCCATAAAATTATGAAGACGATGACTTTCAGAATCAGTAAAAAGTGAATTTACCAGCGAAATTAATTCAGTTGAATAACTGCTTTTTTGATAACATTTATTAATAATTGCAATTCCGTTTTTTTGCGATTCTTTCCAGAGATTTTCATCTTGATAAAGTGCAATTGCCTTTTTTGCAAACTCCTCTGAATTATCTTCAATAAAACCATTCCAAGCTAAATCTTCATGCATTGCTTCAGAACCAATTGAAGTTGTAACGCTAGGCGTTCCGCATTGCATGGCTTCTAATAATTTTCCTTTTAAACCTGCACCAAAACGAATTGGAGCTAAAACAACTCTGCCTTTTTTTACCACTTCATTAGCGTCTTCTGCCCTTCCCATTATAAAAAATCCATTTTTAAGCTGATGCAACTGCAGTACTTTCTGTGACGGATAAGCGCCGTAAACTTCTAAAACGGCTTCTGGAAAATTCTTTTTTATTAAAGGCCAAATTGCTTCTTTTAGATATTGAACGGTATTCCAATTCGGTTCATGAAGAAAATTTCCAATGAAAACAAAGTTCTTTCGATCACTAAAAGAAGGCAATTCCTGAAGATCTTCTTCATTCATTTTTTCAACCAAAAACGGAAGATAGAACAACAAATCACTGCTTATTTTGAAAACATCTTTGAGAACATTCATTTCAAATTGAGAAATAATCAAAGACAAATCACATCTTAAAATACTGGCAATTTCACGTTTCGCCACTTCTTCAGACAATAAATCTAAAAGTTCAAAAGTTCGATTTTCTTTAAAAGCTTTTTGTCTTGCTGTTCTTAAACAATGCAAATCTTCAGTATCTAAAATTCGGATTGCTTTTGGACATTTTTCGACAACGCGCCAGCCAAATTGCTCTTCAATCATAAAACGATCAAACAAAACAACGTCTGGATTTAATTCCGCCACAAAATCATCAAAACTTGACGAATTGAGCTCGATACTCTTTTTCGTTACCCCAAATTCAGCCAAATCAACCATAAAATCACTGTCTTGCGCGGCGCTGACAAAAGTAATTTCGAATCCGTTTTGCTTAAAAATCGAAATTAATTGCATCATTCTTCCGCCCGCAGCAGAAGAATTTGGCTCAGGCCAAACAAACCCAATAATTAACAGTTTTTTTATCTGATTCATAATATTTGTTTCATATTACAAAATAATGCTTTTTTCCGCGGATTTGCACCCAATTTCCCGAGATTCGGTTGTAAAAAAACACTAATTTTGCAAAATCTAAATGCTGGAAAATTATGTTGGGATTAAAATTAGCTACAGACCCTCGCTGGGTAAATATCGTCGAATCGAATATCGAAGAAATTTTAACGGATCATGCATGGTGCGAACAAAAAGCAGCTTCAAACGCGATCAGTATCGTAACGTATAATTCTGAATTAGAGGAGTTAGTAACAGAAATGCTCGTAATTGCCAGAGAAGAATTAGAGCATTTACAAATGGTTCATGATGTAATCAAAAAACGCGGACTTACTTTAGGACGCGAAAGAAAAGATCATTATGTAAATGAACTTTTTAAATTCATGAAAAAAGACGGAAGCCGAAGAGACGCTCTTTGCGACCGATTATTATTTTCAGCCATGATCGAAGCCAGAAGTTGTGAGCGTTTTAAAGTACTTTCAGAAAATATCAAAGATAAAGAATTGGCAAAATTCTATCGTGATTTAATGATTTCTGAAGCTGGGCATTATACTACATTTTTAGGATTTGCCAGAAAATACCAAGACAATATTGACATTGACAAACGCTGGAAAGAGTGGATTGAATACGAAGGTTCTATCATTACCAATTATGGTAAAAATGAAACTGTTCACGGATAAAACAACTCCAGTTTTACCATTTTTTACCCTTTTTCTAATCTAAATATTTTATCATGTCCAAAAGCAAAACCAAATCCATTTTATTAAAAACCGCAAAATATCTTGGAATAACTTTCGCCGTTATTATCGCCCTGCTTTTTTTGACTCCGATTGTTTTTGCCGATAAAATCAAAGAACAAATTAAAAAAACAGCCAATGAAAAGCTTAGCGCAGAATTAAATTATTCTGATGTTTCTGTTTCGTTTTTCCATCATTTTCCTTCACTGACACTGACACTAAGCGACTTAAATCTTAATGGTTCTGCACCTTATGCAAAGGAAAAATTCATTACTGCAAAAGAAGTTTCTTTCGGAATAAATGTTGCCAGTCTGGTTTTCAGCAAAACTGTAAAAATTGATCAAATTTACCTATCCGATTCTTTTATCAATGTAAAAGTGAATCCAAAAGGTGAAGCTAATTATAACATTTATAAATCTTCAAAACCTTCAAATCCTAAAGACAGCACCGAAACAGCTTTAAAATTAGAGCGAATTGAAATTTTAAACAGCAAAATAATTTATGATGATCAGTCGACAAAAGTTCATTTTGATGCTTTTGGTTTTAATTATCTAGGAAAAGGAGATTTAAACAAATCGATTTTTGATCTGTATTCGAAAGCTAAAATTGAAAAACTGAATGTAGTTTATGAAGGCGAACCATATTTGATGAATAAAAAGGTCGATGCTGATTTGATTACCAAAGTAAACGTAAACTCGCTTTCTTTCTTTTTTCAACAAAACAACTTAAAAATCAATCAACTTGTAGTCGATTTTAAAGGGAAATTTGATTTCCTTAAAGATGGCTACAATATGGATTTTGTTATAAAATCAGAAAACAGCAAACTTAATGACGTTTTCACTGCATTTCCACCAAAATACATTACATGGCTTTCTAAAACCGAATTAAAAGGAAACACAAATCTTCTTTTGACATTAAAAGGAGATTATATCGCTTCTCAAAATATTGCGCCAGAATTAGATTTGGACGTAAAAATTGATAGCGGATTTGTAAATTATAACAAAAGTGCATTTCCGGTTTCAAACCTGAATTTAGATATTAAAACCAGAGTTCCAAATCTAAATCCGGACTTGGCTGATATTGACGCCAAAAATCTGTCACTAAACATCAATAAGGATTATTTAAAATCTAAATTTCACGTAGTTGGTGTAAATACTCCAAATATTGACGCGGATTTAAAAGCAAAAATAGATCTTGGGAAATTGATGTCAGCTCTTGGAATTCCAGACATAGTATTAAAAGGGAATCTTGACGGAGATGCTGTTGTAAACGGAAAATTCGACCAAAAAAACAGACTTTTCCCAAAAACGCAAGGAACAATTAATTTAGAAAACGGTTATCTAAAAACGCCTTATTATCCAAATCCAATTACCAATATCACTGTTAAATCCAGAATTGACAATCAAAAAGGAACCTATGACGATTTGAAAGTAAAACTGAAGCCAGCGCAATTTACTTTTGAAGGAAAACCCGTTTTTGTAGAAGCCGATTTAAGCAATTTTGATGATTTAACCTATGACATCAAAGCCAAAGGAGAATTGGATGTGAACAAAATCTATAAAGTTTTTTCTCAAAAAGGTTTGGATTTAGATGGATTCGTAAAAGCTGATGTTGTTTTAAAAGGAAAACAAAGTGATGCCGAAAAAGGAAATTACAGCAAACTGCATAACAAAGGAACTCTTGAATTAAGAAATATTGGCATTACATCCGAATATCTTCCTAAAAAATTCATTATCAAAGAGGGAATTTTCAAGATTAACCAAGACAAGATGTATTTCAACAACTTTTTGGCCGCATATGGAAAATCTGATTTTAGAATGAACGGTTATTTGCAGAATGTATTTAACTACGCAACTACAAATACTGGCATTTTAAAAGGCGCTTTTACTTCTACTTCCCGATATATTAATGTAGACGAATTCATGTCTAGCACAGATCCGAATGCATCAGTAAAAACAAATTCAGGCTCACAAGAAGAATCTAAAAAAACAGAAACTACCCAAACAGGAGTTATCATAATTCCATCAAACTTGAATTTACAGTTTACAGCAAATGCACAGAAAGTCAATTTCGACAAATTGAATCTTCAAAATGCGACTGGAAATTTAAGCATGAAAAATGGCAAACTGACAATGCAGAACACTGGTTTTGATTTAATTGGCTGTAAAGTAGCCATGAATGCCAATTATCAGGCTGTAACGCCTCAAAAAGCAAATTTCGATTATGCTATAAAAGCTTCTGATTTTGATATCAAAAGAGCTTACAATGAAATAGAAGTTTTCAGAAAAATGGCGAGCGCCGCTGAAAAAGCACAAGGAATTGTTTCTTTAGATTACCAATTAAAAGGTCGTTTGAACGGAAAAATGGAACCTGTTTATCCTTCATTAACGGGAGGCGGAACACTTTCTGTAAAAGATGTGAAAGTTCGAGGACTGAAAATGTTTAGTGCAGTAAGCAAAGAAACCAATTCGGAATCAATGAAAAACCCTGATGTTTCTAAAGTGGATATTAAAACTACAATCAAGAACAATATCATGACCGTAGAACGCTTTAAATTCAAATTTGCAGGCTTTAGACCGAGAATTGAAGGCACAACGAGCTTAGACGGAAAACTGAACTTAAAAATGCGCTTAGGATTACCTCCTTTGGGCATTTTCGGAATTCCTCTTATGGTTACCGGAACTCAGGATAATCCAAAAATAAAAGTTGGAAAGAAATCTCAGGATTTGGAAGAAACTAAAGATACTGAGGAATAAAAATTTCAAACAAATCTTAAATTCCAAATTCCAATTATTGCTAATAACATAAAAAACCTTTATCAAAGTTTAAAACTTTGATAAAGGTTTTTTCTTTTTTGTCATTTCGACGAAAGGAGAAATCGCACCAGTAATTTCTCAAAGAGAATCACCAATCTTTGTCGAAATAGAAGTGTGATTTCTCCTTTCGTCGAAATGACATACTTTATCTTGATAAAACAAAAAACCCGATCATTTCTGAACGGGTTTTTTATAAAAAGTAATCTATGATTATTATGCCTCGAATGGGATAATAGATACATAAGATTTGTTATCTCTTTTCTTTTGGAACTTAACAACTCCAGCTACTCTTGCGTGTAGTGTGTGATCTTTACTGATGTAAACGTTTTCACCTGGATTATGTTTTGAACCTCTTTGTCTAACGATGATGTTACCAGCAATAGCAGCTTGACCACCATAAATCTTAACGCCTAAACGTTTTGATTCTGATTCTCTACCATTCTTCGAACTACCGACACCTTTCTTGTGAGCCATGACGTATGAGTTTAAATATTGTTATTATTCTTTAGTAGTCTCTTTTTTTGCTTTTGGAGCTGCTTTTTTTGCTTTTGGAGCTTCTACTTCTTCAGTAGCTGCTTCTTCTGCTACAACTGCTTTTTTAGCCGCTGCTTTTTTAGTTCCTCCTGCTGCAGTAATACCTTCAATTACAATTTGAGTAAGATATTGTCTGTGACCATTTCTTTTTTTGTATCCTTTTCTTCTTTTCTTTTTGAAAACGATAACTTTATCACCTTTTAAGTGTTGTAACACTTTAGCTTCTACTGAAGCACCTTCTATAGCTGGGGCGCCTAAAGTTACATTTCCATTATCGTCTAACAAAAGAACTTTGTCAAAAGAAACTTTTGAACCTTCTTCGTTAGCTAAACGGTGAACATAAACCTTTAAGTCTTTGCTTACTTTAAATTGTTGCCCTGCTATCTCTACGATTGCATACATATCAAATTGATTTATTGATTTTTAAGGTTGCAAATATACAACTAATAATTTACTACGCAATCCCTCGATGCAAAAATATTTTTTTCATGTTTAACAGCTGTTTTTCAACTCTTTTTAATGTTTTTAAAATCAAAATTATAAGTAAATTTTTACTAATTTTTAATGATAAAGGCATAAATT
This sequence comes from Flavobacterium sp. ASV13, assembly GCF_000745775.1. Classification (GTDB taxonomy): domain Bacteria; phylum Bacteroidota; class Bacteroidia; order Flavobacteriales; family Flavobacteriaceae; genus Flavobacterium. Next base: position 134,969 of record NZ_JQJY01000002.1, read on the forward strand.
CTAAAATAATACACAAAAAACACTATTTTTGGAGTAACTATATTCAACTTTTTGCTACCTACTTATTTTAGGTATCATAAATTTATTAATCTTAATATGAAAAATTCGATAATGATGTTAAGTGCAGCACTAATGCTTGGCGGAGTAGCACATGCTCAAAAGGTGGCTTTTGAAGAATACAATCTAGATAACGGAATGCACGTAATTTTGCATAACGATCCATCGGCGCCTGTGGTTATTACATCTGTAATGTATCACGTAGGTTCAAAAGACGAACGTCCTGACCGAACGGGTTTTGCACATTTTTTTGAACATTTATTATTTGAAGGCACTCAAAATATCAAACGCGGTGAATGGATGAAAATCGTTACTGCAAACGGAGGTGTCAACAATGCCAATACTTCTGATGACAGGACCTATTATTATGAAGTTTTCCCATCAAACAATTTAGAATTGGGCTTATGGATGGAATCAGAACGATTAATGCATCCTATTATTAATAAAATTGGAGTTGATACGCAAAATGAAGTTGTAAAAGAAGAAAAAAGAATGCGTTACGACAATCAGCCTTACGGAAATATTCTTCCAGAGGTTAAAAAGAATATGTTCAAAAATCATCCGTATCGCTGGACAACTATTGGTTCAATGAAAGATTTAGACGCCGCAACTCTTGAAGAATTTCAGGCATTCAATAAAAAATTCTATACGCCAAACAATGCTGTTTTAGTAGTTGCCGGAGATTTCGATAAAGCAAAAGCTAAAGAATGGGTTCAGAAATATTTCGGACCAATTCCAAAAGGCGAAACAGTAAAAAAACAAGTCTATACTGAAGAACCTATTACACAAACTATAAAAGCGACTTACGAAGATCCAAATATTCAAATCCCAATGGTTGTTGCTTCGTACAGAACGCCGTCAATGAAAACCAGAGACGCGAGAGTTTTAGATTTAATCTCTTCGTATTTAAGTGACGGAAAAAGTTCTAAACTTTACAAAAAAATCGTTGATGACAAAAAAATGGCGCTTCAAATTGGTGCTGTTGGTTTTAGTCAGGAAGATTATGGAACTTATATATTATATGGATTGCCAATGGCTCCAAATACAACAACAGACATTTTAAAAGAAATGGATGAAGAAATCGTAAAAATCCAAACCGATTTGATTTCTGAAAAAGATTACGAAAAATTACAGAATAAATTCGATAATAATTTTGTGAATGCGAATTCAAGCGTAGAAGGAATTGCAGAAAATCTTGCTTCTTATTATTTGCTTTATGGAGACGTAAATTTAATTAATACTGAAATTGATATTTACCACTCTATAACGAGAGAAGAAATCAGAGAAGTTGCAAAGAAATATTTAAATCCAAACCAACGCTTGATTTTAGATTATATTCCAACTGCAAAATCTCAAAACTAAGAAGTATCGAATCATGAAAAAAATATATCCTTTTTTAATCCTTTTTTTCCTAACAGGAATTATGATAGCACAAGATCGTCCACAACCGAAACCAGGAAACGCCCCAGTAGTCAACATTAAAAAGCCGCAAACTTTTGTGTTGGCAAACGGCATGAAAGTTTTAGTTGTCGAAAACCATAAATTACCAAGAGTTAGTTTCAATCTAACACTAGACAACGCCCCTTTTACCGAAGGCAACAAAAAAGGTGTTGACGAATTAACCAGTAGTTTAATTGGAAACGGAACCAAAAAAACAACTAAAGAAGCTTTTAACGAAGAAATTGATTTCTACGGCGCAAACATCAACTTTACTTCACAAGGCGCTTTTGCGAGTTCGCTTTCTAAATATTCTGGACGCGTTTTAGAACTTTTGGCGGAAGGCGCTTTACAGCCAAATTTCACTCAAACTGAATTCGACAAAGAAAAAGCAAAATTGATTGAAGGATTAAAGGCCGAAGAAAAAAGTGTTCCGGCAATTGCAAATCGCGTTGTTGATGTTTTGGCTTTTGGAAAAAACCATCCTTCTGGAGAATATCTTTCTGAAGAAACAGTGAAAAATGTAACTCTTGCTGATGTTCAGACAAATTACAATACGTATTTCGTTCCAGAAAATGCTTATTTGGTTGTTATAGGAGATGTAAAATTTAAAGATGTAAAAACCTCAGTTGAAAAGCTTTTTGGCGGATGGAAAAAACAGTCTGCTCCAAAAAACACCTACCCGAATCCTGAAAACGCTTCTAAACTTCAAATTGATTTTGTAGATGTTCCAAATGCAGTTCAGTCTGAAATTTCATTGGTAAATACTGTAAACTTAAAAATGAGTGATCCTGATTTTTTTCCTGCTGTAATTGCAAATCAAATTTTAGGAGGTGATTTCAATAGTTATTTGAATATGAATTTACGCGAACAACATGCTTGGACATATGGCGCAAATTCAAGTATTGGAACCGGAAAATACGTTGGTAAATTTAAAGCTTCATCTGCTGTTCGTAACTCGGTTACAGACAGTGCTGTTGTTCAATTTATCAAAGAAATCAAAAGAATCAGAACAGAAAAAGTTTCTGAAGATGTCTTAAAAAATGTAAAAGCCGGATATATTGGGCGCTTTGTAATGCAGGTTGAAAAACCTCAGGCTGTTGCGCGTTATGCTTTAAATATCGAAACAGAAAAACTTCCTGCGGATTTCTATGAGAAATACATTCAAACAATAAATAATGTATCTGCCGATGATATTTATCGTGTTGCAAACAAATATTTCCTACTTGACAATATGCGAATTGTTATTGTTGGAAAAGGTTCTGATGTAATTTCAGGTATAGAGAAACTTCAAATTCCGATTTATTATTTTGATAAATACGGAAATCCGGTTGAAAAACCAGCAACTAAAAAAGAAGCTCCTGCGAATGTTACTGCAAAAACAGTTTTCGAAAATTATATTAAAGCAATTGGAGGCGAAAAAGCAGTGACTTCAGTAAAAACGCTTTATATGAATGGAAGCACGACTATTCCGCAAGCTCCTACTCCACTGACTTTTACTTCAAAATTGGATTCAAAAGGAAAAATGATGGTTTCGCTAGCTATGGGAACTATGAGTTTGATGAAACAAGTTGTAAATGAAAAAGGTGCTTATATTGAACAGCAAGGTCAGCGCAAAAATTTAGAAGGTGATGATTTAAAAGAAATGAAAGCAAATGCGGCTCCTTTTGAAGAGCTTCAATTAGCAAAAAGAACTGATTTAAAAGTTGACAGCATTGAACCTATCAACGGAAGCGATGCTTATGCAATTAAAGACGGTAAAACAACTTATTTCTACGATATTAAATCTGGATTAAAAGTGGCAGAATCTAAAGTTCGCGAGCAAGGCGGAAAATCGGTTACGCAAATCACAAACTTCAATGATTATAAAGAAGTAAAAGGTGTAAAAGTTCCTTTTAATTTAATTCAGAATGTTGGTTTTGAATTAGATATCAAAATGTCTGATATCAAAATAAATGAAGGAGTTTCTGATGCGGATTTTCTTTAAGAGATGCTAAGATTCTAAGGCGCTAAGTTGCTAAGGTTTCTTTTCTAATAGGCTTTGTCAAAGGTTTAAACTTTGACGAAGCTTTTTTTTATTGAATTAGTCCATAAAGTTTGTCATTTCGACCGAAGGGAGAAATCACAATAGAAACTCCACATTGTGTGTCGCCAATCTTTATCGAATTCCGCGTGCGATTTCTCCCTTCGGTCGAAATGACAACTTTATCTATAATTTTAGAAAAATCTTATTTCTTAGCCGACAAATAAACTCCAATCAAAATAATAAATGCTCCAAAAAACTGAATTGGGGTCAGCATTTCATTATCTAACAATCCCCAGAAGAAAGCAACAATCGGAATTAAATAAGTAACAGAGGTTGCGAAAACAGGAGAAGATATTTGGATCAATTTAAAGAACAAAACATTTGCAATTCCGGTTCCTAAAACCCCTAAAATCATTACAAAAAATATGGAATGCTGCGTGATATCAATATTTATTCTTTGAGAAATATCGGTCGTGCTCAAAATAATTAATGCAGGCAAAAGCAAAACCATAAAATTTCCAGTTGTAATACTTAGCGAATTTAAATCAGACAAATACTTTTTAATCAAATTCACATTTATTGCATAACAAAGCGTTGCAATTACAACCAAAACCACATAATAGTAGTTTTGTCCCGGATGCGCTGATGCACCGCTCAAAACCAGCAAAAGACAACCAACCAATCCAACAAAAACACCTAATACTTGTCGTTTTTGGAACTGAATTCCGAAAATGAGAATTCCTAAAACCAATGTATTTAAAGGCGTAAGTGAATTTAAAATCGCTACAATTGAACTATCAACTTCCGTTTCTGCAATAGCAAAAAGATAGGCCGGCGTAAAGGTTCCGAAAAATGAAGTTATGGCAACAAATTTCCATTGGCGAAGCGAAATTTTCTTCAAACTTCTAAATCCAACAATCAACAAAAATAAGGCTGCAAAAATAATTCGGAAAGATCCAACCTGAATTGCGGTTAAACCTACCAATCCTCTTTTAATTAAAATAAAAGAACTTCCCCAAATAAGAGAAAGAACTAACAAATACGCCCACTTTAATTGTTTTGCATCCATAAACACCATTTTACTGCAAATTTGTACTATTTTTACGAACTGACCTCTTGAATTTTATTAATTTTGCAACAAACATATTGACAATTTAAAAATCATAAATATGAAATTCACTAAAATATTTGCATCATTAACTATTGCTGGTTTAGTATTCGTTAGCTGCAAGAAAGAAGAAGATAAAAATTTGGCTAACATAAAACCATTAGAAACAACTTCAAAAGAACACAAAGCAATTGCTGCCGAAAACGTACAAACAGCAAGTTTCGAAATTGAAGGAATGACTTGCGTAATGGGATGTGCCAAAACAATTGAAAAAGAATTATCAAATCTTGATGGCGTTGAAAAAGCAACTGTTGATTTTGACAAAAAAATAGCAACTGTAACTTTTGACAAAACAATCCAAAATCAAGAATCTTTAACTAGAATTGTTCAAGGAACCGGAGATGGAAAAACGTATAAAGTTTCGAATTTTAAGTCTTAAATCCTGAAATCATATAATTAAAAAAGGCGTTCAAATTTGAACGCCTTTTTTAATATCTTTTATTTCCATTTTATCGTTTCCATCAAACGCTGCATATCATTTTTAATATAACTCGCCGCCGGCATAACAGAATCAAAATTCGGTTTTGCATAAAAATAAACCGAACCGATTAAAAAGTGTTTTGTACTGTCTGTAACATAAAATTGTGAGTTTGTGGCGGCGTTTCCATCAACTTGATAAAACATTCCGTATACTTTCTTTTGAGGATTAAGATACGGTTGTTCTAAAATATCATCGGCTTTGATAACGTGCTCGTATGTCAATTTTTGAGCATCTTTTAAAAGCTTATTAATATCTCCGTGAACAGGTTTATAAGTCAGATAAATTGTGGCTTTCATTTTTGGATACGTAATCGCAAATCCGCAATCTTTTTCACCTTTAATAATTGCCGCTTCATTCATATCAAAAACAAACGGACAAGTATTTTCAAAATGAACATATTTTGCTTCCGGATAATCCAAACGCAGAAAACTTGACGGTTTTGGCAAAACGTCATCTTTACAGCTTACCACAGTTAGAGTCAGTAAAATTACTGCCGTTGAAATTATCTTTTTTAACATCTTAATCTATCGTTACTTTTATTTGTTTTACACGCTTTTTGTCAACCGTTTCAATTGTAAAAACACAGTTTTCAAAAGCTATTTTTTGATCTTTTTTCGGAAAATTTCCTAAGATTTCCAGGATAAATCCCGCCAATGTTTCGGCCTCACCTTTGCGTGCATCAAAAACATCTTCATCAACATCTACAATTCTGTAAAAATCTTTCAGGTTGATTTTTCCTTCAAAAAGAAAATTCTTTTCATCAATCTGCGAGAAATTCAGATTTTCATCATCAAACTCATCACTGATATCTCCTACTATTTCTTCAATTACATCTTCTAAAGAAACCAAACCTGACGTTCCTCCATACTCATCAACTACAATTGCCAAATGGCTTTTAAGACTCTGAAAATCCTTTAATAAATTATCCAATTTTTTATTCTCGGGAACAAAAAACGCTTCTCTCATTAATGTAGTCCAGTCAAATTCTTCTTTGTCAATATGAGGCAGTAAATCTTTTACAAACAAAACGCCTTCAATCTGATCAATATTATCTCTATAAATCGGAATTCTTGAAAAACCACTTTCAATAATTTTAGAATAAATTTCTGCAAATGTTTCTGAAATTTCCAAAGCAAAAATATCAATCCTCGGACTCATAACCTGCTTGGTATCTGTATTTCCGAAAGAAACAATTCCTTCTAATATTTTCTGTTCTTCGGTTGACGTTCCTTCAGAATCTGTAAGCTCCAAGGCCTGCGAAATCTGATTTATTGAAAAACTGTTTTTCTGTTTCCCTAATTTACGCTGCAAATATAAGGTAACAGCGCGCATCGGCAAACTTATTGGCGAAAGTAATTTATCTAAAAAAGCGATGGGATAAGCAACACGTTTTGCGAATTTTAAATTGTTTCGGCTGGCGTAAACCTTCGGCAATACTTCTGCAAATAATAATATCAGAAAAGTGACCAAAACTACTTCTAAAAAGAATTTAAAAGCAGGCGAAGTGATATGAGAAAAAATATTTCTGCCAATAAACGAAAACAGAATAACAACTCCGATATTCAGAAAATTATTAGCGACTAAAAGGGTTGCCAGCAATTTCTTCGGCTTATCTAAAAGATTTGAAATGATTTTTCCTTTTGAAAGATTTTCGTTCAGTGCTTCATCAATGTCTTTTTGAGACAAAGAAAAAAGAGCGACTTCGGCACCTGAAACAATGGCTGATAAAAACAGCAAAATAAATATTCCGACAAAACCAATTATTAAATTGATGTCTAAAGTTGTAGATAAAAGTAAACTGGGCTCTGGGTCCAAATTAAAAAAGATTAGTTAAACAATCAGAAAGGCAAGTCGTTTATAGGCAAGCTTTCGTTCGAAGCGTCAAAGTTAGTATTTTTTGCCGATTCCTGATCCTGATGTGGCTTATGATTTCCGGTTTCTTTTTTGGTTGTCAGGAAAGTAAACTCTGTAACCTGAATTTCTGTAGTATATTTTGTCGTACCGTCTTCTGCCTGCCATTGACGGGATTTTATACGTCCTTCGACATAAATTTTATCTCCTTTTGATAAATATTTTTCACAAATTTCAGCAGCTTTGTTTCGTACAACTAAATTATGCCACTCCGTCGAAGTTATTTTTTCATTAGTGGTTTTATTAATGTAAACTTCATTTGTAGCTAACTGAAAACGTCCTATGCAGTTTCCTCCATCAAAATAATGCATTTTTACATCATCACCTAAATGGCCAATTAGCATCACCTTATTTAATGTTCCGTTCATAGTTTTTGGTAGTATTTCTCCCAAAGATACATTTTTTTAGCAATTTATTTCTTGCTTTTCAATAAAATTATAAATCACAATTGGAAAAGGAAACGTTTTTAACTCACTGGAACTCAAACCATTCTCTATTTCAGAATTAATTTTAACCTTCCAGAACTGTATATGAAGGTGTTGGTGTGAAAGTTTGTGTACAACAGTAGTTTCTGCACATTCTTCTATGCCTATAATAGTATAAGAAGGAAAAATGTCTTTTTGCACCGCTTTTGATACTGCTTCAAAACCCACAATTTCATCCGTTTCAAAAAGAGGGAATTCATATAAATTATGCCAAATTCCTTTAGCCGTTCTTTTTTGGATTAATGTATTACCTATAATATCTTCTAAAACCAAATAATTAAAGTAACGATTTGTGACTTTTGTCTTTTTCAATTTTACCGGCAAATCGGCTACTTTCTTTTTTTGCAATGCGGCACAACTTTCGTTAAAAACACAAACCATACAATTAGGACTTTTCGGTACGCATTGCAAAGCACCAAATTCCATTATGGCCTGATTGAAGATTGCTGGATTATCTTTCGGCATTAATTCAGAAGCCAATTCGGCGAACTCTTTTTTAGTCGCTGGCAATGCAATATCGGACTCTATATCAAAATAACGAGAAAGTACTCTGAAAACATTTCCATCAACAACAGGAACAGCTTCATTATAAGAGAAAGATGCAATCGCGGCGGCAGTATATTCTCCTACTCCTTTTAATTGTAACAAACTTTTATAATTTTCCGGAAAAACGCCATTGAGCTCATTTGCTACATATTGAGCTGTGTTATGCAAATTTCGAGCACGAGAATAGTACCCCAATCCCTGCCAAAGTTTCAAAACTTGCTCTTCTGAGGCATTTGCCAAATCAAAAACAGTAGGAAATTCCTTTGTAAATGCAAAAAAATAAGGCATTCCTTGAGCGACACGAGTCTGCTGAAGCATAATTTCTGAGAGCCAAATCAGGTAAGGATCGGCCGTTTTACGCCATGGCAAATCGCGTTTGTTTTGTAAATACCAATTTATCAGTACGTTATAAAAATCCATTGAAAAATACTTAGAAAACAAAAGTAAATGTTTATGTAATTAAAATTTAACGATTTAGCTTGATTAATTATTTTTTTAATTCCTATATTTGCAAACTCAAAAAAATAGTACATCATTTATAAAATAAAATAGGAAAGAAAATGACGAAAGCAGATATCGTAGCGAAAATTTCAGAGAAACTTGGTCTTGAAAAAGGAGATGTTCAAGCAACAGTAGAAACTTTTATGGAAGAAGTTAAGACTTCATTAGAAACTGGTGACAATGTTTACCTAAGAGGTTTCGGAAGCTTTATCGTTAAAACAAGAGCTGAAAAGACTGGTAGAAACATTTCTAAAAACACAACTATCAAAATTCCAGCACACAACATCCCTGCGTTTAAGCCTGCAAAAGTTTTTGTAGAAGGAGTAAAAACGAACAACGAAGCAAAATAATACTATTAATTAACATAAAATCTGACACGATATGCCAAGTGGTAAAAAAAGAAAGAGACATAAGGTAGCTACTCACAAACGTAAAAAAAGAGCGAGAGCTAACCGTCACAAAAAGAAAAAGTAGTTTTAAACTACTTTTTTCTTTTTAAACGTTCATTGAAATTGAAAAAAGATGAAAGAGAAAAGAAAATAGAATATAGACAACAAAAAGTCTATTCTCTTTACTCAATTCTCTACTAATCTTCTTTTCACCGGGTTAATACCTGTTAAAAATATTGTTTAATCCATCCTTACAATTCAGTTATGAGTTATGAGCTTTGAGTTATGAGTTGTAAAACTTGAAACTTGAAACCTAAAACCTGAAACTAAAAGTCTGGATAAAAATTTACAGTGTGAATAAAGAATTAATCATTAGATCTAGTTCTGAAGCAGTAGATTTTGCCTTATTAAAAGATGGAAAACTAATTGAATTACACAAAGAAGAAGAAAAAAGCAACTTTCAGGTTGGTGATATTTTTATTGCCAAAATCAGAAAACCAGTTGCCGGACTTAACGCTGCTTTTGTGAATGTAGGTTTCGAAAAAGATGCCTTTTTACATTATCACGATTTGGGTCCAAATTTAGCTTCCCAACTGAAATTCATAAAACTTGTAAGCGCAGGTAAAATAAAAGATTTCTCCCTAAAAACCTTTCAGTTTGAAAAAGAGATTGACAAAGATGGCATCATTACTGATATTTTAAGTGCCAATCAATCTGTCTTAGTTCAAGTAGTTAAAGAACCTATATCGACCAAGGGTCCAAGAATAAGTGCTGAGCTTTCTCTTGCCGGAAGATTTATCGTTCTAGTTCCTTTTTCTGATCGTGTTTCTATTTCTCAAAAAATAGAAGACAAAAAAGAAAAGGATCGTCTAAAAAAACTTGTTCTATCGATCAAACCTAAAGGATTTGGTGTTATTGTTCGTACAGTAGCCGAAGGCAAAAACGTAGCCGAATTAGAAAAAGATTTGCAGAACCTGCTTGGCAGATGGTCTGCAATGTGTAAAAAATTACCAACTGCTCATCATCCATCAAAAGTATTAGGAGAGCTTAACAGAGCTTCTTCAATATTAAGAGATGTATTCAATGATACCTTCAGCGGTATTCAAATAGATGACGAAGAGTTGTACCATCAAACGAAGGAATATCTGCAAGAAATTGCACCTTCAAAACAATCGATTGTTAAGTTTTATCAATCAAATGACACTCCGATTTTCGAGAAATACAATATAGAGAGACAAATCAAAACTTCTTTTGGACGTACCGTTTCCATGAGTAAAGGTGCTTATCTTATCATTGAACACACTGAAGCGTTGCACGTTATTGACGTCAACAGCGGAAACCGTTCAAACAAAGCAACCAACCAGGAAGACACAGCCATGGAAGTAAATATGATTGCCGCTGCAGAAATCGCAAGACAACTTCGTCTGCGAGATATGGGCGGAATTATCGTAGTTGATTTTATCGATATGTCTAATCCAGAAAACAGGAAAGTTTTGTTCGACTTCTTGCGAGAAGAAATGAGCGACGATAAAGCAAAGCATAAAATATTACCGCCAAGTAAATTTGGACTTGTTCAGATTACAAGACAGCGCGTAAGACCAGAAGTTAATATCAAAACCAGAGAAGAAGATCCTAATAAAGTCAATGGCGAAATTGAAGCGCCAATATTAATAATTGACAAGATCACCTCTGACTTAGAAAGACTTTTAAAAACCCACAATAAAGTTGTGTTAAATACACATCCGTTTGTGGCTGCATACCTCAGCAAAGGTTTTCCATCATTACGTTCAAAATGGTTTTTTGAACATAAGAAATGGGTGAAAATCATACCTCGTGACGCTTACACGTACTTAGAATACCATTTCTATGATAAAAAAGGAAATGTTATTTCAGAATAAAAAAACAAAACCGCCTTTCGAAAGATTGGCGGTTTTTTTGTGCCTTTTTTTAATAGCCACGAATTCACGAATTTTTTTTTCCAATATTTCTGAAAACTGATGTCAACCTGAGCGAAGTCGAAGAGCGCTCCAATTGGCACTTGGTCTTCGACTTCGCTCAGCCTGACAAACAATGCTTTCATAACGAAATAATTATTTATTTCCTTTTTAATTTTATTCCCTCACAATTTCAATTTTGCGTCTAATCTCATTCCCAGAAGCATCTACAACTGTAATATAATGTATTCCTGTTGTTGCCGTAATGGGTAATTCATGAAATGTTTTTGTTGTAGCTTTATAAACGTCATCAACATACCAGAACAATTCTTTATCTCTTTCAGAATAAGCAACTTTTAAAATTACAGGCTGAACATTACTATTAAAATCCTTCGTTAAATAGATTTTACTATTTGCTTTTGGATAAATAAAATCCATTGTGGTGCTTTGTGTTCCTTCACAACCTTCTTTAAATGGCGGTAAAGGCAAATATTCAATATGTTGGCTTTTGTAATACCAAGCCATAACCGGAGGCAGAACAAACCAATTTTTAGTCACAATATTATCTATACTTTCGCAGCTGCTATTAACCTGAAATTGTTCAGTTTTATCTAAATGAATGGCTTTATGATACGGACAAACTTTAGTCGATTTTCCTTTTTTAGGAATCCATTGCTTGATTTTGGGGCAATTATCTTTTGCCAAATAACCACTTAAACGGCAAACTTCAACTTCGGCTAAATCTTTGTAAGGCGTATCAAACCATCTTTGTCTAGGAAGTAAATTAAAAACGTCAAATAATATTGGTGCTGCGCTAGTTACTCCTGTCAATGTTGGTCTTCCTTCTCCGGTTGCATTTCCAACCCAAATCCCAACTACATATCTTGAATTGGTTCCAATTGCCCAAGCATCTCGATTCCCAAAACTTGTTCCTGTTTTCCATGCAATTTTCAGCGAACTGTCATAAAACTTCCAAGCCTCATCTCCTTCTGGCCTGTTTACCTCTTCCATTGCGTTATAAGTCAGCCAAATTGATCCTGCACCCAAAATATTCTTTTGATCAGTTTCTGATCCAAAATCGGGTTTAAAATCATTTTTATAATTTAATTCTGCAAATTCATTAGTTCGATATTTACCATTGTTTCTATTGAAATAATTAACCGTAGAAGAAAGATTTGCATAGGTTCTACATAAATCCCACAAATTACTTTCTGCACCTCCCAAAATAAGCGATAAACCGTAATGATCTGGTGTTTTGTTGATGTTCTTTAATTTGAATTTCTGCAATTCTTCATAAAATTTATTTACGCCAAAATCCTGCAGCATCAAGACCGCTGGAATATTTAATGAACGTGATAATGCCCGATGTGCCGGAACTGCGCCATCAAAAGTAAGATTAAAATTTTGCGGTGTATAACCAGAAATTTGCGTTGGGATATCAGCAATTAAAGTATTTGGAAGTAATTCACCGTCATCAAGCATCGCACCGTATAAAAGTGGTTTCAAAATACTTCCTGTACTTCTTGGCGCATCAATAATATCAACATCTTTTTGATGATCTGCATCGGCTGGAGAATTTCCAACATAACTCATTACATTTCTGTTTTGAACATCTATTACCAAAATAGCCAGATTATGCACTTCATTCTGTTTGCATTGATTGTAATAATATCTTGCAATCTGATTAATTCTATTCTGCAAAGCATAATCAATTGTTGTTTTTACTCTTGTACCTTCTTCATTTTTAGCCACTCTTTGAAGCAAATGTGGAGCAATTTGAGGTAAATCATACGGTTTTTGAGGAAGAGGCTCTTCTATCGAAAGTTCATATGTCTGTTTATCGATTATCCCTTCCTGATGTAATTTTAATAAAAGTCGGTTTCTCTTGTTCAGTAATTTTATTTGATTTTTTCCAGGATAAATTAAACTTGGAGCATTTGGCAACACGGCCAAAACAGCATTTTCTGCCCAAGATAATTGATTGGCCTGAACACCAAAATAACGCCACGAAGCCATTTCTAATCCCACAACATTTCCTCCAAACGGCGCATGAGCAGCATACATTTCGAGAATTTCATTTTTAGAATAACCTAATTCTAATCGGGTAGCGAGAATAATTTCTATCAGTTTTTCAAAATACGTTCTGTTTTTTCCTTTTCGCGAAAGCCTAATTACTTGCTGTGTTAAGGTGCTTCCTCCTCTAACTACCTTTCCAGCTTTTCTGTTTTGTTTAAAGGCATTCATCATCGCTCCGGGATTAAATCCGGGATGTTTATAGAAATACTCGTCTTCAAAATAAACAATACATTTTTTGAATTTATCAGGAACACTATCTTGTGCCGGAAAACGCCATTGCCCGTCACGAGCGATTTTAGCCCCGAGCAATTCTCCTTCTTTGCTTTCAATCACAGTTGAATAAGGCTCTTTGAACAAAGTTCGTGGTATAGAAAAACAGTAAATCAGCAAGAGCAGAAATGCAATTGCCGATTTAATTTTGTTTCTTTTTATCCAGTTTATAATGCGTTGAAGAAACGCTTTCAATTTATTTTTCAAGACTTTTGAATTTTAGCCCGCGGATCACACAGATTTAGACGGATTTACACAGATCTTTTTTTATCAAATCTGAAAAAACTAAAACCAGTGTAAATCCGTCTAAATCCGTAACATCCGTGGACCATCTATTTTACTTCACCACCTCAACCCAGAATCCTTTTGTTCTTGCTAAGAAAGTATTATCATACATGGCTTCACACTGCAAACCTGGCAAGTAATAGTTTCCTAAATAAGATGCATTTAACAGAATTCTGAAAACTTTGGTTTCTCTAGATTTCATTCCAAAGTAGAAATTAGTTCTGTCATCGCGAATATCAATATAATCTGCAATATTGTTTACAGCATCTCCATAATCGGTGAAACGAGTATTTACAATTTCAAATCCGGAAGGCAGAATTTGAGATAAGGCAACATTCTGAATACTTTCTCCTCTTTGGTTTTTAATCGTAACTTCAGCAATAAACTCAGTTCCCTGACTTATTTTAGAAACATTAATAACACTTCCTTTTCTGTTTTTGAAAACAATAGTTGCAGAAACATCATTTTGAACCACATTTTCCTGTCCGATTGGTAATATTCCAGTATTCAGCACACGAACATAAACTATATTCGCTTTATTGTTTTTCAATGTAATACTGTTTATACCAGAAGCAACAGAAAGACTACGATCTGCAACTGATTTTTGAGTATTAATCGTTTCTCCTTTTCCGTTTTTACTAAACTGAATATTAATTCCCTTTGGACCATTGCTTACTGCAAATTTCGACATTGCATACAAGCAATATGCCGTTGTCTGTGTACTCATCCATTGATTGGCCGACATTTCTTTAGCTAACTTAGTCGCGGTTGCAAATGCTTTTTGTTTCTGATCCAAAAGAAGCATCGTCTCTAAAGCCATTGCTCTGTTTCTTTCGCTTGAACCATAATAGTAATAGCTATAGCCGTCTGAACTTCCATCAATACTTGTACGTAAGAACAAGCTTTGTCCCGCTGATTTCTGACCTGCTAAAACATAAGCTGCGGCTAATCGAAGCATACTTTCATTCGAAATGCCTTTAGTTTCGCGCAATCTATTCATTGAAGATAAATCGGCATTTCCGGCTAAAGCCAATGTGTACAAACGATACGCCTGTGCCAAATCATTTCCATATTTCGGTTCAAAACGCCATTGTTTCGATTCTTTCTGCTGATACGACAACCATTTAGATTTGAAGTTTATTGGCAACACATATCCTTTTTTCTCTGCTTCAATCAAGAAATGTCCAGCATATGAAGTTCCCCAATCATCAGCTATTGCATTTCCTTGCCAGTAAGGCATTCCGCCGTTCGACAATTGGAAATTACCTAATCTCGCAATTCCAGCAGTTATATTTTTTTGGATTAATCCTTTACGAATTGCATCAATATCAGCCACATCGCCTAAGTACAATTGTGGAAAAACAGATGAAGTTGTCTGCTCCACACAACCATGAGGATATTGAATTAAAAATTGCAATCTTCCATTCAAATTCATTGACGGCATTGACGAAACTTCTAATCTTGCTTTGTTGCTTCCCGCGACTCCAAAGGTTTTCCACGAAATTGTTTTTGAACTATTTGGTGTTAAAACAAGATCTGTAAAAGTACTCGTAACCGGATTAGGATTTGTCATATCAATTTCAACATCATAAACTGATTTCTCACTTCCCGAAGTAGCAATTACCTGAACTTTTGCAATTCCTGTTGCAGATCCTACAACTAAATTAAAATAAGCCATTTTTTCGTCTGGTTGTGCAAAACTTAGTTTCTGAACAGCACTTCCCATTACTTTCAATCCGTTGCTTGTTTTAATTTGAATTGAAACATTTTTGATTTTGTTCTCCGTTGCAAACACCGTTACCGGAAGCGTTACTTTTTCCGAAGGTGAAATTTTTCTCGGCAAAGAAGCCAAAACCATAAGCGGACTTTTTACTGGCGTTGCTTTCTCCACACTTCCATAAGCACTTGTTGCAGCATCTCCAGCAACAACCATTGTTCGAACTGAACCAATATATTTTGGCAATTTTAATTGATGCGATTTTGTTTGCCCTTTTCCTAATTTAAAAGGTCCGTAATACAACACAACTGGTTTAAAACGATTTGCTTTTTTAGCTTTTCCGCCTCCTAAATCCTGATCACCACCAATACTGAAAATCTGATTTATTTTTCCGCCATAAGCGCCAATTACATCATCGTAAACGTCCCAAGTTTTTACGCCAAGAGCTTCACGAACATAAAAACTGTCCCAAGCATTTGGTGTTTTAAAACGGGTTAAGTCTAAAAGCCCTTCATCGACAACTGCAATTGTATAAGTCATCTCTTTACCTGATTTTTCACCAACTTTCACTGTAAAAGCTTGTTCTGGTTTCAAAACATCTGGCATTGAGATTGTCGGTGCCAGAATCGTATTTTTATCTACAACTTCAATCGGAACAATTCCGTACATACGAATTGGGGAATCATTTTTGGTTGAAGCATGAGGCTGTAATAATGTAATATTAAAATATACGTTTGGTGCCATTGCTCCTGTAATTGGGACTTCCACTTTGGTTTCTCCATTTTTAGTTTCGGCCCAAATTGTCTGTACTACTTTTGATCCGTTTTCAATTGAAATCAATGCACGTCCGCCTTCGCTTGAAGGGAAAGAAATCTGTGCTTTTTCTCCAACTGCATAATTTTTCTTATCTGTAGAAAACACCAACATATTTGCTGTTGAGGCATCTCTATTGCGCGTTTTTCCAGACCAGATTGGCCAATCAATATTTACAGTCAAAGCAGTTGCGTGTCCATCTGGATTATCAGAAACACGAATTAAATAACGGCCCCATTCTTCATCAGTTAAAGCAAACTGAATATTTCCTTTTCCACTTGAATCCGTATTAACTATAAAAGTTTTATATGAAGTCGTCGCGTTCGAAGAATTATAATTCGATAAATTATCACTTGAAGCATCCCACCACCAGCGCCAATCAACTTTAAACACTTTTACTTCTAAATTTCGAACTGATTTTGGTCTTCCGTTTTCATCAACTGTCACAATATCAAAACGATTATTAGTTCTTGTTTCAAGCATATTGTACTTGTTTAATTCTGGCGCTTTAATTCCGACATAGGTTTTATACGGAGAATAAGTCGTAGAAATTACATCAGTACTGAAATCTCCTCCTTCTTCATATACTTTTGTGATGAATGAAGCGCGAAGCATTCCCGGCGCCTGACCTTGCAATTTTGGCTGAATGTTTACTGATGCTTTCCCGTTTTCATTCAATTTCCCTGAGAAAACATTAATTTCTTCAGTATTGAATTGACGAACCAAATCATCAAAAGTAAATTTTTCATAACCTTTGAAAGTAGTTGTCTGCTGAGAGAATTTCGCTTGCATTTCAACATTCAAATTCTTTGCAATTGCTCCGTGAAGCCAAGTCACTTCAAGATTATCTGTGTTTGGATAAGATGATGAAAGCGTTTTTC
The DNA here is from genome assembly GCF_000745775.1 of Flavobacterium sp. ASV13. GTDB lineage: Bacteria > Bacteroidota > Bacteroidia > Flavobacteriales > Flavobacteriaceae > Flavobacterium. The sequence continues at coordinate 151,946 of NZ_JQJY01000002.1, forward strand.
TGCTAAACGTATTTTTAATTTTTAAACGGTTGGGTTTAATCGTTTCAATCTTAATGCTTTTGTAAAATTTAGCTCCGCCCACGCTTACCATTGCTTCCCAATTTCCTGTTGGCGCATCTTGATTTGTTGGAACTGTGAAAGCATAATGATTCAGTTCGTTTGTTTTTTGAACTGTTTGATAAACCGTTTTTCCGTTCGGATCATTTAATCGGAATTTAATCGGATGTGATTTTGGCAATTTATTCGAAGCATCATTTAAAATAAAAGACAAATACAAATTATCGCCCGGACGCCAAACGCCTCGTTCGCCATAAATAAATCCTTTTAAGCCTTTTTGCAAAGTCTCTCCTGCCACATCAAAATTACTTACAGATAATGAAAGTCCGTCATCAAGTTTCACATAAGTAGATTGTTGTCCTAAAGTTACAATCGCAAAATAGGCAAACTTATCTAGTTGAAAAGAAGCAATTCCTTCACTACTTGTTGCTTGAGTTCCAATTTTCTGCTGTTGGAAATTATACAAATCAACTCGCGCATTTGAAACTGGTTTTGTCGTCACAATATTATTCACAGCAAATAAATACGATTTGTTTTCCCCTCTTTTAGCTATCACACCTAAATCTGAAGCTAAAATATTTGTTGCAATTTTTGCGCTGTAATAATAAGAACTTGAGCAAGGATCCTGACTTTCTCTCCATTCATAATCATCATAATAATAATCGTCATAAGAGTTGCCGCTGTAATTCACATCATTTTCGTCAACTTCTTCTTCCTCTGTTTCATCATCATTTCCTTCAGAAGTTTCACATTTATACAAAGAGTATTTCTTTTTAAAAACAAATTCTACTCTATAAATTGCTCCTGGTTCTGGCGTAATTATTTTGGATAAATCCAATGCAAAAGTGTTCCATTTACTCGGATTTATAAGTTTGCTTTCAATTAAATTCAGCGTTGTTTTGGCGATGGGTTGTGCAACTTTCTTGAGATTTTGGCCTCCATTTAATTCATTATACTGAAGAAACTGAAGAATATTGTTTTTGTAAATTTTATACACTTTTACGTCAACTGCACTTAGGTTTACAGCCTCAAAATTTAGTTTCAAATTGTTTGAACTCGGTAAGATTGTTCCGTTTTTAATAAATCGGACATTTGGTTTTATCTGATCAAAAGAAATTTTTTCAGAATAATTGGCATCCATTTTTTTACCGTACTGACTTTCGATTCCCTGAAAAACTTCAATCAATAAATCTCCCACCGTAATTTGTTCTGGCTCCGATTCTTCTTCCTGAACCACTTCTACTGGTTCAGAAACAGCTGCAGCAGCGCTATCTACTATAACAGCCGCCGAATCAACAAGTGAAACCGCCGTTTCTTCAACTGGAACTACAACTTCTTTTTTTGCGGGGGCTTCTTTTTCATTATTAAAATAAACTTTCAGCAAATTTCCCTGAGTTGAAAATTTTAAATTATTGGTGTTCTGAATCGAAACCAAACCTTTAAAATCTTGTCCTTTTTCCAAAGGCTCCGAAAAATTAATTAAAACCGACTGATTACTTCCATCCGGAACTTCAACTTTTACAATTTTAAATTCATTTATGTTGGTAATCGGAAAATCAATTTGTCCTTTTTGTTCGATATCAAAATCACTTCCATCATATAAAATTTCCAAATTTGAAGCTTCAGAATAACGCTGAATACTGTCGATAATAAAACGAAATTCTTTACCAAAACCTGACTTTTGCTCAAATTTGACTTTAAGATTATTCCCTTTTTGTTTGGCCTCGACTAATTTTTTAGCTGTTTCAATATCAATATTATCTGCAGTTTTTAAAACACAATTCAAATACTGATATTCTTTACTATACGACTGAATATCGGCCGTATTGATTGTAAAATCCTGCTTTATGGTTTTGACTGTAAAATTGAATTCAGAAAGTGTTTTTTCTTTCTCTTTTGGAAGTGTAATAATTTTATCCAGCTTTAAAGTCACCTGATATTCGGTACCGGGTTTCAACTTTTTTTCTGGAATAAAAGCAATTGTATTTGGCGAAAGTGCAACCACTTTTCCATCGACGCTTGGCGAAATATCAAATAAATCGCTGTCTAAAACCTGATTGGCTTTCCAATCTTTTTTATCAAAAGCCAAAACCACCCTAATATCTGATTCCGCCGAGACTATTCCTCCGGTGAAACTGACTATATACTCTTTAAATAATGAAAAATCGGAATTAAAATCGGCTGCTGATTTTCGGCCGCAAGATTGAAAAATAAAAAACACACAAAACACGAGAACTAATCCTTTTGCTTTCACTTTTATTTAGAGTTAATGGGTTACAATTTTTAAAGAAATCAGAGAACATTTTAACATTTGACTGTTACATCCTATAACTATCAAATGATTAATATATTGTAGTAAATATAAAATATTTTCTGAGCTTTTTTAAGAAGAAATTTCTTTAGTAAAAATATTTAACTTTTGTTGAAGTTTAAAAGCAATTTTGAGATGAATTAGAGTAAATTTCAAAAGATTATTTACGTCTTTCCAGAAAAAAACGTTTCATTAAATCTGCCGCTTCATTGGCCATTATACCAGAAACGACGGTAGTTTTTGGATGAAGTTTAGTTCCCATAGCAATGAAACCACGTTGCTCGTCGCGCGCACCGAAAACAATTTTTGAAATCTGACTCCAATACAAAGCTCCTGCACACATTTGACAAGGCTCGAGCGTAACATAAAGTGTGCAATCTTTTAGATATTTTCCTCCAAGAAAATTTGCTGCTGCAGTTATGGATTGCATTTCGGCGTGAGCAGTTACGTCATTTAATAATTCCGTCAAATTATGACTTCTTGCGATTATTTTATCAGCAACAACGATGATGGCTCCAACAGGAATTTCGCCTTTTTCAAAAGCCATTTCAGCTTCCTGCAAAGCTTTTTTCATGAAGTATTCGTCTGTGAAAGGATTTATCATAGTTGCAAAAATAAGATTTTAGAACTTATTTTTTATTACATTTATTTTTTGATATTTGAATATGGAAAGAAAATACAAAATAACAATTCCCGAACCATGCCATGAAAACTGGGACGAAATGACGCCAAAAGATAATGGCCGTTTTTGTATGAACTGTTCTAAAACCGTTGTTGATTTTACGTCCATGCTTCCTGAAGAAGTTCAACATTATTTCATTCAAAATCAAAATAATAAAATTTGCGGAAGATTTAAAAATTCGCAATTAAAAACAATCACAATTCAAATTCCGAGTCGCGTTCTTTATTCGCAGACCAATTATCATAAAATGTTTTTGCTTGCTTTATTTGTTGCCATGGGAACAACTTTGTTTAGCTGTGCAGATAAAAATGGGAACAAAAATAAAATTAACAATATCGAGATTGTTGAAAATTCAACTCAAGATCAAGATGAAAGCGAGAATATTTCCTCTTGTTATGGACATCAGGTCGAATCTAAAAAAGTAAAAACAAAAAAATATAGTGAAAGAATTATGATGGGTGCGGTAGTTCCTCCTAATATTATTGAGACAGGAAGTTTTAAATATAGTATAATATACAATTCAACTGATTTAGAGGTTTCTCCAGTTCCAGAAAATGGAATGAAAAACTTCTATGCGTTTTTCGATAAAAATTATGTTAAGCCAGATCGATCAGAAAAATTTCAGGGAAAAATATCTATGGTGTTTGTTGTAGAGGAAGATGGCACTTTGAGCAATTTCAACATTGCTAAAAATACACCAAAAGAAATTGGAGAAGAAGCAATTAAAGTTTTAAAAACAGCTCCAAACTGGATTCCCGGAAAACTTAACGGCAAAATTGTCCGTTCTTCTTATACCTTACCAATCACAATTAAATAATGGAAAGAAAACATATAATTACAATTCCTGAACCTTGCCATCAAGACTGGAACAAAATGACTCCAAGTGGAAATGATCGTTTCTGTTTAAGCTGCTCTAAAACAGTTGTTGATTTTACTTCTATGTTATCAGAAGAAATCCAGCATTTTTTCATCCAAAATCAAAATAATAAAATTTGCGGAAGATTTAGAAAATCGCAATTAGATTCTGTGATTGTTCAAATTCCGAGTCGTGTTTTGTATACACAAACTAATTATTATAAAATGTTTTTGCTGGCTTTGTTTATTGCAATGGGTACGACTTTGTTTAGTTGTCAAAATAAAGAAGGAAAAAAACAGAAAATTGATAAAGTTGAAGTTGTAACAGATACTATTACAAAAGAGCATGTTACTGTTGGAGACATTAAAATCAATCCAAATGATTCTCTTCATAACCCTTTACCGCCACCACCTCCACCAAAAGTTGATCAGGTTAAATTTGTAAAAAATCCTGTAGAAAATACAAAAAAAGAGAAATCTCCAAATATTGATTCTAAAAAGAAAATAGAGGAACCAGTTTATAATGGTGGAATCGCTGTTGAAACCAATGCAGAATTTCCTGGCGGAATTGATCAATTCTACACTTTTTTTGAGAAAGAATTTAAAAAACCAGAAGGCTCAAATATTGGAAAATTGAAAATCATTCTCGCATTTGCAGTAGAAAAAAATGGTTCTGTATCTTATCTTCAATCTCAACCTGCTGTTGATGAATCTTTAGAAAAAGAACTTATCCGAGTTTTAAGTTTATGTCCGAAATGGCAACCGGGAGAAATTAATGGCAAAAAAGTAAAAAGACAATATTCTTTACCAATAGTATTGCAATAGATCTCACAATAAAATTAAATTTAAAACCGTAAATTTGCTTTTTACCATACAATGAAAAGCGATTTACTTTCAAACATATACAATCCTGCCGATTTACGTCTTTTAAAAGAAGAGCAACTAACACAAGTTGCCCAGGAGTTACGTCAATTCATCATTGATATAGTTTCTGTAAAAGAAGGACATTTGGGAGCGAGTTTAGGCGTTGTAGAACTTACAATTGCTTTGCATTATGTTTTTAATACTCCAGACGATTTATTGGTTTGGGATGTTGGACATCAGGCTTACGGTCACAAAATCCTTACCGAAAGACGAGAAAACTTCCATACAAACAGACAAATAGACGGCGTTTCTGGTTTTCCAAAAAGAAGTGAAAGCATTTATGATACTTTCGGAGTTGGACATTCTTCGACTTCTATTTCTGCAGCGCTCGGAATGGCGATTGCTTCTAAACTAAAAGGTAGTTTTGAAAAAGAACATATAGCAGTAATCGGCGATGCATCGATTGCCAGCGGAATGGCTTTTGAAGGCTTGAATCACGCCGGAGTTACTGATGCCAATATTTTAGTCATTCTAAACGACAATGCTATCGGAATTGATCCAAGTGTTGGTGCTTTAAAAAAATATCTGACTGCAGTTAAAAATGGAAAAAATCCGAAGCAGAATAACATTATAAAATCGCTGAATTTTGATTATTCTGGCCCAATCGACGGACATGATTTCCCTACATTGATCAAAGAATTAAATCGATTAAAGAAAATAAAAGGCCCTAAATTTCTTCATATTGTAACCACAAAAGGAAAAGGTTTGCAACAAGCTGAGGAAAATCAGGTAAAATATCATGCTCCTGGAAAATTTGATGCTTCTACCGGAGAAATTCATTTAAAATCAGAAGAAAATCTTCCGCCGAAATATCAGGATGTTTTTGGTTTGACTATTTTGGATTTGGCCAAAAAGAACAAAAAAATAATCGGAATCACGCCCGCAATGCCATCTGGAAGTTCTTTAAAATTCATGATGGATGAATTGCCGGAACGTGCTTTTGATGTTGGAATAGCAGAACAACATGCCGTAACACTTGCCGCTGGAATGGCTACGCAAGGCATGATGGTATATTGCAATATTTATTCGACTTTTTTACAACGCGCCTACGATCAGGTTATTCATGATGTAGCGTTGCAAAATTTACCCGTAATTTTCTGTTTAGACCGAGCTGGTTTAGTTGGGGAAGATGGCGCAACACATCACGGTGTTTTTGATATTGCCTATTTAAGAGCTATTCCAAATATCATTATTTATGCTCCACTCAACGAAATTGAACTTCAAAACATTTTATATACGGCACAATTAGGATTAAATCATCCGATTGCGATACGATATCCTCGCGGACGCGGCGTTTTACCTAAATGGGAAGTAGAAAATTTCGGACAATATGAAAAAATTGAAATTGGTCCCGCAAAATGTTTAAAAGATGGTACGGAAATTGCTGTGCTTTCGACCGGAACAATTGGAAATAATGTTATTGAAGCCTTAAAAGAATGTAGCAATTCAGATTCTTTTGCTCATTACAGCTTCAGCTTTATTAAACCATTAGACATCAATACATTAAAACACATATTCTCAACCTTTGAACATATTATTACAATCGAAGACGGGGTTAAAAATGGTGGTTTTGGAAGTGCTGTTTTAGAATATGCAGCAGCAAATAATTTTAAAAACAACATTGAAATTTTAGGCATTCCGGACCATTTTATTGAGCATGGAAGCGTGCTGCAACTGCAACATTTATGTAAAATTGACGTTAAAAGTTTGATAAATCTTTTTTCTAATCGTTCAAAATAATTATTTTGCACAACCAAAAAAAAACCAAAATTAAGCCTAATGAAATTATTACGTTCTGCCCTTTTGCTGTTGTTATTATTGAGTACTTCAAATAATTTTGCTCAGATTATACAAACGACTTTGGATCCAAATCAGATTCCAAAACTTCCTTCAAACTGGAGTGCAAAAAACAAATTGGGTTTTGATATTTCTGAAATTGCTTTTGTGAACTGGAGCGCCGGGGGAACCAGCTCGATTTCTGGGCTTTTTAAGGGTGAATTTGGAAGAAATTATATCAAAGGAAATCACAAATGGGTAAATGAACTTATTGTAAAATATGGTTTAAATAAACAGGACGGAATCGAATTAAGAAAAACAGACGATGCTGTTCAATTCAACTCAACTTACGGTTTTAGAAAAGATACCCTTTCAAACTGGTATTACTCAGCAAAATTAAATTTCAATACGCAGTTTACAAATGGTTATAATTATCCAAATCGCGATGTTGCAATTTCGAAACCATTTGCACCAGCTTATATTTTCCTTGGAGCCGGAGCTGAAAACTCAAATAAGAAAAAAGACAGAGTATTTTATTTCTCACCAATAACTTTAAAGACTACTTTAGTTCTTGATCAATATTTAGCGAATCAAGGTGCATTTGGGGTTAAAAAAGCAGTTTATATAGCTGATCCTGTTGACCCTACTAGTCAAATCTTGGTTGAAGAAGGCCAGAAAGTAAAAGCCGAATTTGGTATTTTGTTTACAGCTTACATGAAAAACGAAATTTACAAAAACGTCTTTTATGAAAACAGACTGAGCTTGTACACCGATTATTTAAACAAATTTGGAAACGTAGATATCGACTACGACACAAAACTGGATCTAGTTGTTAATGCTTATGTAAAAGCAAATATTGGCGTTCATTTAGTATATGACGACGATATCAAAACAAAAAAAGACGTTATTGATCCTGCTACAGGAGCAAAAACACAAGTTAATGACGGCCCGAGAATGCAATTACGTCAAGTTCTTGGTGTTGGTTTAGTTTATGCTTTTCAATAAATAACTTTTCACCTCATAAAAAAACAGCCGATAAAACAAATGTTTTATCGGCTGTTTCTTTTATAGCAAAAGGAATATTATCTCTTTTTTCGACCGCTGATCATTTCATATAATTCAAGTGCATTTCCATCTGTTAAAAGGGAAACATAATGGCAAATATGAAGCAAGCGTTCGTATAAATTACCTTTTTCTAAATGATGTTTTTCAGGAAGCATTTTAAGAATCAGTTTATCATAATTTGATGCTGTTCCTTCATATTTATTGTTGAATGCCGTAATAAATTTATCTAGTAAAGTCTGGATGATTTGATAGCCTACAATTTCTTTCTCAATAACTTCACGGCTTTGGTAGATTTTATCAACACTCAATTTGATGATATCATTCATTTGCGCCTTGTATTTGCTTTTATCGGTTAAAGCAAAAGGAAAATTTCCAGCCAGAATCGCTTCTTCATTTTCTATAAAAACATCAACAGCGTCGTTGATTAAAGCACCAATTGCCAAAGCCCGTAAATAACTAATTCGGTCTTCTTTGGTCTCTAATAATTTATATTTTGCAACACCAATATTATCTTTTACCAGTTTAATTAAATATTCTAAAGCATAATCTTCAGAAACCAAACCAAGATTTATTCCGTCTTCAAAATCGATTATCGTGTAGCAAATATCATCTGCAGCTTCTACTAAATAAGCTAAAGGATGTCTTTCAAAACCAATATCGCCATCTTCTTTATTGGCAATCAATCCCATATCCTGAGCTACTTCTTCAAAAAACAATTTATCTGATTGGAAAAAACCATATTTTTTATCCGAAATATTGTTTGTTGGTTTTTTAGGAAGACTTTCTTTTGGATATTTCATAAAAGCGCCTAAAGTAGCATATGAAATTCGAAGTCCGCCTTCAATTCCCGGACGGCTTGCGGTTAAAACAGAAAAACCATTGGCATTTCCTTCAAAATCAATTAAATCCTGCCATTGTTTTGCCGTTAATTTATCCTTGTATTTCAATCCTTTTCCGCTAGAAAAATATTCTCCAATTGCTTTTTCACCTGAATGTCCAAAAGGCGGATTCCCAATATCATGTGCCAAAGAAGCCGCAGCCACAATCGCACCAAAATCATTCATCTGATAGCCGTGAATTTCTTTTAAATAAGGATATTTCTCAAGAATTTTCTTCCCGACCAAACGTCCTAATGACCTTCCAACAACCGAAACTTCTAAACTGTGCGTTAATCTGGTATGCACAAAATCTGTTTTTGAAAGTGGAATAACCTGGGTTTTATCCTGTAAACTTCTAAACGCAGAAGAAAAAATAATTCGGTCATAATCAACCTCAAAACCTAAACGTGTGTCATCTTGTTCTACTCGTAATCTTTTGCTTGTATCGCCCTGACGTTTTAATGATAAAAGTTGTTCCCAGTTCATTTTAATATTTTAGATTTCTGATTTTAGACTTTAGATTATTCATTTAACCGTCAAAAATACGTTTTATTTTAGGATAAAATATGTCACTTATTAAGTTTTATTCGCCACGAATTCACGAATTATTTAAACATAATGATTTGTAAAAATTCGTGAATTCGTGGCGAATAATTTAGTCATTAAGCATAAAATCATAATCGCGGCATTATTTTTTTAGAAGCAGAAAATTTTTGGTTTCAAAACAAGTATAGTCCCGCTATCCGCTATATCTTTTCCTGGCTAAAGAAGCCAGAAAAAGGATGCCGCTCCTATCGGGGCTAGACGAGAAATTTTAATTTTCAAAAAATCTCTATTTAACAAAAAAGCATCCGCGCACACGGATGCTTTTTTTTATATATAATTTCGAGATTAAAAATTCTTTGAAACGCCCACAGAAAAAGACTGTCCAAAAGTAAAATTAAAGTTTTTGGAAGTTGTTTCTCCACTATCGCCATCATAATTTAAAGTTCCATATTCAAGTCCTCCAATATTAAAATTCAGGCCAAAACCGTTATGGACATTAATAAAAATTGCTGGTGTAAGATTTGTGTAAAATCCATTTCCTTTGTCAATTGTACTTGAATTTATTGCTTCGTTATTATATGTATGTTTTGTATTTTGATACCCCATGCCCAAATCAGCATAAGCCGCAAAAGTCTGATTTAAAGTTTTAGTATAACGCAAAAAACCTCCAACAGAAAACGCATTTGTTTTATTAGAATACGAATTTGGAATCTTATCTTTTACTGTCGATACTCCACTTTCAATACCCGCCGCCCAATTTTCATGAAATTGATATCCAACTTTTGGTGAAAAACCAAAATAATTATATGTATTATCTCCTGGGATATTTGATCTTTTTTGAGAATTATAACTTACACTTCCCATAACCAAAATCGACCCTTTTTTTTGGGCATTTGCAAAACTGAACATTGCCAGTGCAACAACAACTAGAATTTTTTTCATAAGTGATATTTGTTAAATTTGTAATCTATTTAACAAGAAAGATGCCAATGAATCAATTTGTTGTATTCTTAACAAAATACATTCAAAAACAACACATTACAAATTAAATTAACATCATATAAAAACAAAAAAAGCACCCTTATCGGATGCTTTTTTAAATTGAATTTATATGGTTTCAAAATTAAAAATTCTTTGAAATACCAACCGAGAATGCTTTTCCGAAAGAAAAATTAAAGTTTTTAGAATCGTTATAGTTATCATCTTCATTATTAAAAGTATTATATCCTAAACCTCCAATATTAAAGTTCAAACCAAAACCTTTATGAACATTGATAAAAATTGCTGGAGTAAGACCAACATAAAATCCGTTACCTTTATTAACCGTCGAAATTGGCCCGTTAATACTTGTATTTTTTTGATTCTGATATCCAGATCCTAAATCCACATAGGCAGCAAAAGTTTCATTTAAAGGTTTAGAATAACGCAAAAACCCTCCTACTGAAAAAACATTAGATTTGTTTTCAGAACTTTCAGCATATCTTGACTCATTTTTTGAAGTTCCAATTCCTCCTTCAATACCTGCTGTCCAGTTTTCATGAAATTGATATCCAACTTTTGGCCAAAAAATAAAAGAATTAGATTTAGTTTCTGAATTCGTGGCTGATGCATTTTGAGAATTATATTCAATACTTCCCATAACTAAAACAGATCCTTTTTGGGCATGCATGGCGCCAAAAACAGTTAACATTGCAATAAGTAACATTTTTTTCATAATGGTTTGAGATTTAAATTCAAGCTATTGTTTAACAAGAACAATGCCGCGGCTTTTAAAAACCCCATACAAAAAGTAAACTTTTTATTACCAAATCATTAAGAAAACAAAATAATATCCCAAACAAATACCATATAAAAAAAGCATCCGCCATGGCGGATGCTTTCTGAAATTGAATAAAAATTAAGACTAGAAGTTTTTAGAAACTCCAATATTAAAAGTTTGACCGAAGTTGAAGTAGAACTTACTGTAATCAGGACCATTATTGTCATAACTTAAAGTCTCGTATCCTAAACCACCAATGCTGAAGTTTAATCCGAAACCTTTTTTCATGTTAATAAAAAGAGCTGGAGTAATACCTACATACACACCATCAGCTTTGTCTTTTGAAAAAGCATTTCCAGGACCGTACGTTTTATTTTTTAAGTTTTGGAAACCTGCTCCCATATCAGCAAAAACAGAAAACGTTTGGCTTAATGGCACTGAATAACGTACAAATCCTCCTAATTTGAATCTGTTGTCTTTTTCTTCAACACTTCCATTGTCAGTAGTAGCTGAACTAACTGTAAACTCTCCACCTACTGTCCAGTTATCATTAAATTGGTAACCTACTTTTGGAGAAAAGCTAAATGTGCTTGCTTTTGCTTCACTAAATTGGAATTCTGATTTTTCAGAAGTGTAGCCAATGTTTCCACCTACTAAGATTGTTCCTTTTTGAGCATTTGCAAAACTGCAGATAGCCAGGGCAGCTATCACTAAAAATTTTTTCATGATTTGGGTATATTTTAATTTAGCAATCCTTTAACAATAACGATGCCGCGAATAAAGGGCTCTCCTATTTTTTATCATTATTTTTAAAAGACAAAATGTAGTAATCGAAACTATTTCTCGTTACTTTTGCAGTAAATAAAAAGTCCATGTCGATAGAAGTAAACAGCATATCAAAAAGTTACGGAGAGCAAAAAGCTTTAAATGAAATTTCTTTTAAAATTGAGAAAGGAGAAATCGTGGGATTTCTTGGTCCAAACGGAGCTGGAAAATCTACTTTAATGAAAATTTTGACTACGTATTTACTTGCCGATAGCGGTTCAGCCCTTGTAAATAGCCACGATGTCATGACAAACACTAAAGAAGTGCAACGATCGATTGGCTATTTACCAGAACACAATCCGTTGTATTTAGATTTGTATGTTCGTGAATATTTGGCTTTTAATGCCGATGTTTATAATGTTCCGAAAGCAAGAATCGAAGAAGTTATTCAACTGACAGGACTGACACCGGAAAGCCATAAAAAGATTAGCCAATTGTCAAAAGGATATCGCCAGCGTGTGGGCCTTGCCAATGCTTTACTGCATAATCCAGACGTTTTAATTTTGGACGAACCAACTACCGGACTGGATCCGAATCAGTTAATGGAAATTCGAAATGTAATCAAAAATGTAGGGAAAGATAAAACCGTTTTTTTATCAACACACATTATGCAGGAAGTCGAAGCAATTTGCGATCGTGTCATAATTATTGACAAAGGACAAATTGTTGCCGATAACAAATTAGATCATTTAGTTGCTACAGATAAAGAGCAAGTCATTGAAGTTGAGTTTGATTACCAAGTAGAACAACAACTTTTGGCGAAACTAGAAAACATAGCTTCTTATGTAAATACACATGACATGACATGGGAACTTACTTTTGTAACCGAAAAAGATATGCGCCCTGCAATATTTGATTTTGCTAATGAAAATGGCTTGAAAACACTTCAATTAAATCAGAAGAATAAAAATCTGGAAGCTGTTTTCAGAGAAATCACCAAGTAATATTTTTCATAAAAACATATAAAGCCAATTTGTTCTTTTCACAGAATAAATTGGCTTTTCTTTTTCAAACAACTTCTAAAAAAACCTTTTCTAACCTTTTTACTTTTTAAGCACAGCTTATTAACTCGTTTTCAAACGATTAAAATTTTATTATTTATTTTTAACTATTTTTATTTAGACTTGATATAAATAGTATTATATTTGCACAGGAAATTATAATAATTTCATGATTTAATCAACCTTTCGATTCTTGTTTTTTGTTTTTTTTTGTGTTAGTAAAGAGCCTGATTGTAGTTAACAGGCTCTTTTTATTTTATTGAAACTATTATATTTCTAAATCAAGAATAGACGTTTTTAATTCTTCTATAATGATTTTAATATCTTCTTCTGTTGTACGCCAATTCACAAAAGAAGCCCTGATTCCTTTTCGGCCTTCATAAACTGTCGGCGTCATGAAGACTCTCCCTTTATCATTCAAAATAGTCAAAAACTCGCTTACTTTGTCTTGATTATGATTTCCTTTTAAAGTAAAACAAACATTATTCAGCCTAATTGGAGCCAATAACTCAAAACTTCCAGTTGCAATCAAGGCATTTCCAAAATGCAATGCTAACGAAGTACTATTTTCAACAATATCTTTAAATCCTTCTTTTCCATAAGCACGCAAAGAAAACCAAGCTGGAAGCGCTCTCAAACGACGTGAATTTTCAGGAAGCACATTCAAATAATTGAAATTCTCCAACGGATTTCCTAAATAAGGCGCATTCGAATTTTGAAATGTTTCAACCTGCAGATTGGCATGTTCTTTTTTAATCAAATAAAAAGCACTTTCATACGGGACATTCAGCCATTTATGACAATCAATTGTAATACTGTCTGCTCCTTCCCAACCTTCAACTAAATGTTTAAACTTTTCCGAAACCGCTGCAAAGCCACCAAAAGCGGCATCAATATGCCACCAGAATTTGTATTTTTTTCTCAGTTTTGAAATGGCTTCAAAATCATCAAAATCTGCTGTATTTACAGTTCCTGCGCTTGAAATCAAGATAAATGGTTTTCCATTTAATTTCTGAATATTTTCTTCTAAATCAACAAGATCAAGAGCTTCACGATTGCCTTCTAATGTTTTTACGGTCGTATAATTTTGGCTTCCAATTCCAAGCATTGATAAACATTTAATTGAAGAAGAATGTGGTGTTGCTGTTAAAATATTTATCGTTTCTGAAATTCCGTTTTTGGCAAAATCTTTTCCGAGCTGTTTTCCAAACCATTGTCTGGCAACACCTAGAGAGGTGAAATTCGACATGGTTGCACCAGTTACAAATCCACCAATAAATGAATCTGGCAATTCTAGTAATTGCAATAACAAATTAATCGTTTCAAACTCAATCAATGCCGACGCACCACCCTGTGCTTTTATAGCCTGCGTATTTTGATCGTAAACCGAAGCAAGCCAGTCACCAACAATAGATGCTGGCGTTGAACCACCCGTAACAAAACCTAAATAACGCGGTCCAGGCGAAGAAACCATTAAAGGAGCCAAACGTTCATTAAATTCCTTTAAAGCTTCAATCGAACCTAAACCAAATTCGTTTAGATTATTTGCAGGATCAATTGTATTTTTATTTGAAGTTGGAATATTGTCAAGGTCATTCAAAAAATTAATTCCTTGTTGTTTTGCTTTTTCTAAGATAACTTCGAAATTGTTTAGATCATGTTGTAGTATTGAATTCATATTATACAATGTTGATTCTCTACTGATTTTTCAGTAGAAAACAGGTTAATTAATATTTAATGTAAAAATGTAAAACTTAGCTAAAAGCTACCATTTGGTTTTTTCGGAGAATCTGGAAACCAACATCGAGCATATTACATCGCCATTGGCATTTAATAAAGTAGCGATTGGATCGACCAAAGTTCCTAAAATCATGGCAACTGGCAAAGCTTGTTCCATCGGAAAACCGTAAACTGTAATCGCTAAAACTTCTCCAATATAACCTCCGTTTGGAATTCCTCCTTCAACAATCGAAACAATTACGGTAATTCCTAAAGCCAAAAGAATGGTTGACGGCTCTGTAAAATCCTTTCCAAACATGGCAAACAAAAAGGTTATTTTTAAGATGGATGACATACTTGAACCATCTTTATGCAAAGGCGCTCCAAGCGGAATCACCAAATTACGAACATGCGCCGGAATTCCCATTTTTTGCGCTGCATCAAGATTTGCGGGAATCGTGGCAATACTACTGCACGTTCCTATTGCGGTTAACGAAGGCGTAATATTGTTACTCCAAAAAACTTTAAAAGCTCTTTTCCCTCCAGCCACAAGCGCATATAAACTAAAAAATAAAAAGAAATAAAAGATGCAAGCTGCATAATAAACGGCCATTGGTTTTGCATAAACGCCAAACAATTGCGGTCCGAAAATACCAACCTGATAAGCAAAATATGCTCCCAAACCAATTGGAGCGAATTTCATTATAATATTCAAAAGCTGTTTCATAACCTCGTTTCCTGAATCCAGAAAACTCTTGAAAGCATTTCCTTTTTCACCAGATTGCAATGTTGCAAAGCCAATTAAAAAAGAAAAAACAATAAGTGCCAGCATACTTTTTCGCGAAAGCAATTCAAAAAAATCATTTGCTGTAAGCAATTTTGCAATTTGATCTCCAACTGATCCTGATTCAATCTTTTCAAACGGAATTTTAGTAATCGCTATATCCTGATGAATGGGAAAAAGATAAACGGCAAAAATCATAACAATTGCCGAAATAAGAATTGTGGTGAGAAAAACCAAAATCATTACAACGAATAGTTTTCCTAATTTTTCTGTCCTTTCCAAATTAGCAATCGAAGAACCGATTGTAAAAAATATAAGTGGAATAATTGCTGTAAAAAGCAAATTCAGAAATATATCACCAAGCGGTTTTATGATCAAAACATCTTCTCCAAATACTAATCCGAAAATGCTTCCTACTATAATTCCGCCAAGAAGTAAAAGTATACTGCTATAATTCTGTAAAAAATTGATTTTTTTAACTTCCATAATTGCTAGGATTATAATTCAGAAAGATTAGTAATAAAGAATGAAAGTACTCAAAAAAAGATTACGAAAATTGATTCGTTACTTTTCCAAAACAATCGTAGTAAAAACCCTATCGGCAAGTTCGCCTGTTTTGCTTTTTACTTGTTCTGTCTGACTTTCAATATAAACAATTTTAAAAGCTGTTTTTTCAATTAGTTTTTGTGCTTTTTCAGTGTTGTAAAGCTCAAATTCAAATTGAGTGAACGGAAGCTGCTTCATAAAATCTTCCTGAGCAAACGTCAAGCAGAAATTCCCGTTTGGTTTTAAAACCCTATAAATTTCCGAAAGTAATTCTTCAGGCTTCTGCCAAAAGTAAATTGTATTTACAGTGAAAATTTTATCGAATAACTCCTCTTCAAACGGAATCGTATTTCCGTCATAAAGTGAAAAGAAAGCTTGTTTTTGAGAAACAAAATTTCGATTGATCTGGCGTGCTTCCTGAAACATCAATTCCGACATTTCCAGTCCGTAGTATTTTAGTTTTTCCGCTTGTTCAAACAAAAATTCAACGTGACCTGCGTTCCCGTGCCCCAATTCCAGAATTCTATTTTCGTTTGATATATTAAGATTCTGAATCGAATGTTTGGTCATATTGATGTTCGTTTCGTTCATCATATTGCCCATTTCGATTCCTTTTTCTCCCGTTGGATGTTTTAATTGAGAGGCTATGGCTTGTAATTCTTCTTGTTTCATGATCTTTAAAGTTAAATTCCAAATTAAAAAAATCCAAATTCCAAGCCTCGTTTGTCATTGCGAGGAACGAAGCAACCTCACTAACGGCTTCAATGTCATTTTTGTCATTCCGAGGAACGAGGAATCTCCGCAAGAAACTCGACAAAGATTGGCGATTCACTGGATGGAGCTACTTGCGGAGATTCCTCGTTCCTCGGAATGACAAACTGTACTCGATCAACTTTGTCAAATCTTAAAAAACCTGACTCGCGATCTGGCGAATATTCTCCGATTTACCCATTGAGTAATAGTGTAAAAACGGAACTCCAGCCGCTTTTAATTCTAATGACTGCTGAATCGCCCATTCAATTCCGACTTGTTTGATTTCAGCGTTATTTTTGCATTTGTCAACAGCATCGATTAAATCTTCTGGTAAATCGATTCTGAAAATCTGTGGTAAAACTTGCAAGTGTCTTTGAACCGCAATTGGTTTAATTCCAGGAATAATCGGAATTGTGATGCCCATTTCTCTTGCTTTTTCTACAAAGGCAAAATATTTCGAGTTGTCAAAAAACATCTGTGTTACCACATAATCTGCTCCTGCGTCTACTTTTTCTTTTAATCTTTTTAAATCTGATTGTAAAGAAGGTGATTCTAAATGTTTTTCCGGATAACCCGCAACTCCAATACAAAAATCAGCTTTGTTATCGATATCCATCACTTCATGCAGATATTTTCCGCAATTCAAATCTTTAATTTGACGAACCAAATCAACTGCGTAATGATTTCCTCCTGCTTTCGGTACAAAAGATTGTTCATCTTTCATTGCATCCCCGCGAAGTGCCATTACATTGTTGATCCCTAAATAATGACAATCAACCAGCATGTACTCGGTTTCTTCTTTAGTGAAACCACCACAAAGTAAATGCGGAACCGTATCTACATTGTATTTATGTTTTATAGAAGCGCAAATTCCAAGCGTTCCCGGACGCATACGAGTTAACTTTTTATCCAAAAGTCCGTTACCGCGGTCAATGTAAATATATTCTTCACGAGAAGTTGTTACATCAATAAACGGCGGATTAAACTCCATTAACGGATCAATATTATCGTATAATTCCTGAATGCTTTTCCCCTTTTGAGGCGGAATAATTTCAAATGAGAATAATGTTTTTCCTTTGGCGTTTTCTATATGTTCTGTTACTTTCATTCTTTGTTTTTTGTTTCAAGTTTTAAGTTTCAAGTTTCAAGTTGCTGTAGAGAACTTGAAACCTGAAACCTGAAACCAAAATAACTTTTATTAATCTGCTATATTAGGGTTTAACCATTTCATTGCGTAATCCGTTGGAACATTGCGTCGTTTGGCGTAATCTACAACCTGATCTTCTTTTATTTTTCCGAGTCCGAAATAGCGGCTTTTTGGGTTTCCGAAATAGTATCCTGAAACCGATGAAGCTGGCCACATCGCCATACTTTCTGTCAAAGTAACTCCAATTTCTTCCGCTACATTTAAAAGTTTCCAGATTGTTGGTTTTTCCAAGTGGTCTGGACAAGCCGGATAACCTGGAGCCGGACGAATTCCTTTATAATTTTCTTTAATCAATTCTTCATTGGTCAGAGATTCTTCTGCATCATAACCCCAGAAATCTTTACGTACTTTTTCGTGAAGATATTCGGCGAAAGCCTCAGCAAAACGATCGGCAAGCGCTTTCACCATAATAGAATTATAATCGTCTAAATTCTTTTCAAATTCTGCTGCCCATTCATCTACGCCAAAACCGGTAGTTACACAAAAAGCCCCCATATAATCGGTTATTCCGCTTTCTTTTGGCAGAATAAAATCGGCTAAAGCTATGTTCGGGGCACCTTTTGTTTTTTGTGACTGCTGACGAAGCGTTAAGAATTTCTCCAAAACTTTTCCGTTTTCATCACGCAATTCGATATCATCATCATCAACCTGATTCGCAGGGAAAATTCCGTAAATACCTTTTGCTTTTAGTTTTTTCTCTTCCAGAATTACTTTAAGCATTGCCTGAGCATCATTAAAAACAGATGTTGCTTGTTCTCCCACAACCTCATCCGTTAAAATCGCAGGATATTTTCCGTACAATTCCCAAGTCTGAAAAAATGGCGTCCAGTCGATATATGGTACCAAAACATCCAATTCTATTTCGATTGTTTGTGCGCCAATTACTTTTGGTTTAGTCGGAGTATATTCAGACCAATCTAATGGTAATTTGTTTTTACGGGCATCTTCAATCGTCAGGAAATTTTTATCTCTTGAACGATTTAAGAATGTTTCTCTAAAAGAATCATATTCTGCACGAATATCTGCCGCATATATTTTTCGGTTATGATCCAACAGGTTTCCTGCAACAGTAACGGCTCTTGAAGCATCGTTTACGTGAATTACAGTTTCTCTGTATTGAGGCGCAATTTTCACGGCTGTATGCGCGCGCGAAGTCGTTGCCCCACCAATCATAATCGGGATTTTAATATCTTGTTTGTCTAATTCTTTGGCTAAATAAACCATTTCGTCAAGCGAAGGCGTGATCAATCCGCTTAATCCAATAATGTCTACATTATGTTCAATCGCCGCCGAAATAATTTTTTCCGGAGGCACCATAACACCAAGATCTACAATCTCGTAATTATTACAAGCCAAAACCACCGAAACGATGTTTTTACCAATATCGTGAACGTCACCTTTTACAGTCGCCATCAGGATTTTTCCGTTTCCTTGTTTGTCTCCGGCTTGTTTGCTCGCTTCAATAAAAGGCAGTAAATAAGCCACCGCTTTTTTCATTACACGTGCCGATTTTACTACTTGAGGTAAGAACATTTTTCCGCTTCCGAATAAATCTCCTACGACATTCATTCCCGTCATCAAATTGATCTCGATAACTTCAATTGGTTTTGCTGCAGCCAAACGAGCTTCTTCTACATCTTCTTCAATAAAAGCATCAATTCCTTTTACCAATGAATGTGTAATACGCTCCTGAACCGTTCCAAAACGCCATTCTTGAACTACTTTTTCATCGCTTTTTGCTTCGCCTTTTACGTTCTCTGCAAAATCTAAAAGTCGTTCTGTAGCATCGTCGCGTCTATCTAAAATTACGTCTTCAACGTGTTCTAATAAGTCTTTCGGAATATCATCGTAAATCGTCAACATTTCAGGATTAACGATTCCCATCGTCATTCCGTTTTTAATTGCGTGGTATAAAAACACCGAGTGCATGGCTTCACGAACCGTATCGTTTCCTCTAAAAGAAAACGAAACGTTACTCACTCCACCACTGATATGCGCGTGAGGAAGATTCTCGCGAACCCATTTTGTTCCTCTAAAAAAGTCCAAAGCGTTCAACCTATGTTCTTCCATTCCCGTTGCAACCGGGAAAATATTTAAATCGAAAATAATATCCTGAGGAGGGAATCCTACTTTGTTCACCAAAATATCATAAGAACGCTGACAAATCTCCACTCGACGATCGTAATTATCGGCCTGACCTACTTCGTCAAATGCCATAATAATTGCAGCCGCGCCGTAACGTTTGATCAATTTAGCGTGATGAATAAAAGCTTCTTCTCCTTCCTTTAACGAAATCGAGTTTACAACGCTTTTTCCTTGTACTACTTTCAGACCGGCTTCAATGATTTCCCATTTCGAACTGTCAATCATAATTGGCACTCGCGAAATATCGGGTTCTGCAGCAATTAAATTCAAAAATTTAGTCATTGCAGTAACACCGTCAAGCATTCCTTCATCCATATTAATATCGATGATCTGTGCTCCTCCTTCTACTTGTTGTCTTGCAATATCAAGCGCCTCGTCATATTTCTCTTCCTTGATTAATCTTAGGAATTTTCTTGAACCCGTTACGTTTGTACGCTCACCAACATTCACGAAAACACTTTCGGGCGTAATAATCAACGGTTCTAATCCTGATAATACAAGGTCTCTTCTTTTTTCTGTCATTTCTTTTTAAAGTTACTAAGGCCCTAAGATTCTAAGGTTCTAAGTTTTTTTAATTCTATCTTCTTTCCTGCGAGGTTTTTAAAACCTTGTAGGTATATTCGTTTTCAATATTTTAATTTGGGCGTGATTCGCCGCGGCGAACCGGGCTATCCGTTACAAGTCCTCGCTCTTCCTTCGTCAGGCTGTGGGCTTTTCACTTCTATCCCTCACGCGAACTCGGTTTCATAAGACAATTATATCTTCTCTAAATAGTCAGTATAATATTTTTCTTGAATAGATTTACAATTACTACTTAAACCTGGATAAACGCTTTCTTCTGAAATACCTAACCATTTTAATTCTTTTTTAATATCACTTTTTTTACTTCCATCTATAACAATGCTTTTTAAGAAGTGACGTTTATTCGGATTGTTAAACAAGCCATCTATCTCATTTCCAAAAATAGTAAAACACGATTTTTGTTCTTTCATTCTTTCGTCAAACAAATAAGGATATATTGCTAAAGGAAAAGCCTTTTTATTAAGCTCAAAATCCATTTTTAAATACATTCTACAAAATTCATCTATATCAAATTTTTTATCTTCATCAAACAAACTTTTCTTTTTTGAAGTTTGAGGAAAATAAATCATAGTCGAATTAATGTTTGCATACTTTTTATATGTCAATCTATTTAAATGATGAGGATCTAAAATCCATATTTTAGCATCTTCCTTTTTAGTATTATCTTTTATCGCAAAATATATTGCTATTAAAGCACTTTCTGTCCAATCTAACAATCGAGTCTTTAGACCATAGTGTTGCATTAAAAAATAATTATTCCAATCATTATTTTCAATTCTATTTTGATTTAAAAACATCATTGAATTTCTTGAAAACTCAGCCTTTAGATTATCCTCAATATCTTTCGTGTTTTTATAAACCTTTTCGTAATCACTTTCTTCAACACGACCATAGCATCGATATGCATTTGGAAGTAATGGAGTAAATGGCACTGCATTAAAACTATCTTCTAAAGGAACTTTACTTTCTAAAGGAATAAAGTCTCTTTCTGCTCTAAACCATAAGTTTTGTATATCTCCCTCACGGGTTAGTGATTTGAATTCATTTTTAATTAATTCTATTATTTCAGAAAGACTTTCAGCTTTTTTATCCATTTTACTTTAATAAACAATAATTAATTATTTATGGTTCAAATATTATTTATTTTAAACCAACACAGGCGCAACACGTGGCTTATAATCCTTCGCAACCTCAGCCATTAATCGAATATGATCTGGAGTTGTTCCGCAACATCCACCGATAATATTAATTAAATTATCCTCTAAATATTCTTTAATGAAGGCCTGAGTTTGTTCTGGCGTTTCATCGTATTGTCCGAAAGCGTTTGGCAATCCTGCGTTAGGATGCGCTGAAACATTAAAACTTGTATTATGCGCTAATGTCTTTAAATACGGTTTCAACAAATCGGCTCCAAGAGCGCAATTGAATCCTACACTTAATAACGGAATATGTGAAACGGATATTAAAAATGCTTCAACTGTTTGTCCTGAAAGTGTTCTTCCTGAAGCATCTGTAATCGTTCCTGAAACCATGATTGGAATATCAAGATTGCGTTCTTCTTTTACTTCTTCAATTGCAAAAAGCGCAGCTTTTGCATTTAGTGTATCAAAAATTGTTTCTACTAAAAGTAAATCGCAACCGCCATCCATTAAAGCTTCTGCTTGTTGTTTGTAGGCAATTCGTAAATCGTCAAACGTTACGGCTCTGTAACCCGGATCGTTTACATCTGGCGACATGCTTGCTGTACGGTTTGTCGGTCCGATTGAACCGGCTACGAAACGTGGTTTTTCTGGATTTTTAGCAGTAAACTCATCAGCTACTTGTCTTGCAATTTTTGCCGATTCGTAGTTTAATTCGTAAACCAAATCTTCCATGTGATAATCGGCCATACCGATTGTAGTTCCTGAGAAAGTGTTGGTTTCTACGATGTCGGCTCCAGCTTCATAATAAGCGGCGTGCACATCGCGAATCGCTTGTGGTTGTGTTAGGGATAATAAATCGTTGTTTCCTTTTAATGGATGCGGAAAATCTTTGAAACGCTCTCCTCTAAAATCTTCTTCTGAGAAGTTATAGCGCTGTAACATTGTTCCCATTGCTCCGTCAAGGATTAGGATATTTTTTTTTATTGCTTCTTGTATCGTAATTGCCATATTCTTTTGTTTTAGCTTCTAAGACGCTAAGGTTCTAAGATGCTAAGTTTTTTTTATTATGATTGTGAAGTTTAAACCTAACAGGTTTTTAAAACCTGTTAGGTTTGCTTCGGATATTTTTTTTTCACATTAATTCCAAAAACACACTATTGCTGGCTAATTAGCCCCGATTGAAGTGGAAATTATTTTGCTTTTTCCTTTAAAAAGCAAAATGATTGCAACGTAAAGCGGGAACTATTGCTTGCAAAAATGCGCCAATGATTCGCTCCTGATACAGAATCTGTTTCAGTAAATATTGTATGTTGTCTGGAAAAGTTGAGGAAATACTTGATGTATTTGTGTTATCTATCTTAAATACTATGAACTAGTATAAAGTAGAATTTAGCACCTTCTTTATGATAAAGGGTTGCTAAGGTTTCATCGGGTCTATCCCTCCGCCTTTCGTGATAACTGACAATAATTTTAAGAACAGTGCAAAGGTATGAAATAGGCTTTCGATTTGCAAATGTTTTTTTTGTAAGGTTCTGAGGTACTTAGGTGCTAAGGTTTTATCTTTTGTGTGATTTAGCTCCGGAGGAGCATAATATTTATAGAAAAACGACGAGCACAACACAAAAGCTCCAGCGGAGCGATATATTTCGCTCCGCTGGAGCTCTTTTGCAAACGAATAATTTCTTTTCTATAAATATTTGATCCCTCTGGGATTCTTCGTGATGAATAAAAAAAGCTCAAACTTTTAGTTTGAGCTTTATATAAGAAAATCTTAGTGTCTTAGAAACTTAGAATCTCAGAAACTAGACGATTGCTTTCACAACCGCTTTTGGAGCTTCTTTACGAGTTCCGTCGAAACCGTCTACACCTGAAACTGTTGTATATTTTAATACATATTTTTTACCTGGATTGATGATTCCGTATGCGGCCTGGCACATTAAAGTTGCTTCGTGGAATCCGCAAAGAATTAACTTTAATTTTCCTGGGTATGTGTTGATATCTCCAATTGCAAAGATTCCCGGAATATTAGTTTGATAATCTAATGCATTGTTTACTTTAATAGCATTTTTCTCGATTTCTAATCCCCAGTCGCCAATTGGACCTAATTTTGGTGTTAATCCGAAAAGTGGGATAAAATAGTCACATTCGATTTTACGGTGTGCTCCGTTTTCTTCGATATCTAATGATTCTACATGCTCAGCACCATTGATTCCGATAACTTCTGCTGGAGTAACCAATTTGATTTTTCCAGCTGATTTTAATTCCTGTACTTTTTCTACAGAATCTAAAGCTCCTCTAAATTCGTTTCTTCTGTGGATTAAAGTTACTTCTGAAGCTACGTTTGCTAAGAAAATTGACCAGTCTAACGCTGAATCTCCTCCTCCTGCAATAACAACTCTTTTATCTCTGAATTTCTCAGGATTTTTGATGAAGTATTTTACTCCTTTATCTTCATAAAACTCGATATCTTCGATAAGTGGTTTACGAGGCTCAAAACTTCCCAAACCTCCAGCGATTGCGATAACTGGGGCGTGGAATTTAGTTCCTTTATTTGATGTTACAATAAAAGATCCATCTTCTTGTTTATCGATGGTTTCAGCACGTTCTCCTAATGTAAAACCTGGTTCAAATTGTTTAATTTGCTCCATTAAACCATCAACTAAATCTCCGGCTAATACTTCTGGAAATCCAGGAATATCATAAATTGGCTTTTTTGGATATAACTCTGAAAGTTGTCCTCCTGGCTGTGGTAAAGCGTCAAGAATGTGGCATTTTAATTTTAATAGTCCTGCCTCGAAAACGGCAAATAAACCTGTTGGGCCTGCTCCAATTATAAGTATATCAGTTTTAATCATTATGTTATTGTTTATAATCATTCTTAATAATACAAAGAAACGAATAATTTATTCTACTGACAATGATTTTTATCATTCATTTCTATGCTGTTTTTACTCCTTGTTTTTGAGTGAAGACGTGATCTCATTCATTCGTTTCACTTTATCCTCAAAATTACCTTTAAGGGTTTTTCTATATTCGTTAAGGTTCTCAACCATTTGGTTAATATCTTCCGGAATTACTTCCTCAAAAAACTCTCGAAGTCTTTTGGCTGTCGTTGGCGATTTTCCGTTTGTTGAAATGGCTATTTTTACATTTCCTTTTGTTACGATTCCGCCTAGATAATAATCACATAAATCTGGCGTATCGGCGATATTGCAAATCAAATAGCGTTTTCTCGCTAAATCGTAAACCTTTTTATTGACTTCCAACTTGTCTGTGCAAGCGATTACCATGTGGCGCTTTTTGAGCATTTTCTTTTTAAACTTTTTTTCCGTCAATTTAACTGAAGGATGTTTTTCTGCTAAAACCTTAATTTCTAAATGAAAATCAGGCGCCACTACCTCAACATTAGCATTCGGACTTGATTTTAGCAAGAAAGAAAGCTTTTCCAGACCTACATTTCCTCCGCCCACAATTAAAACGTTCAAATTGTGAAGTTTTAGGAATATGGGATATAATTCGTTTTGTTCCATTTTAATTTAATTTCATCTAAACAAAATTAGATGATTTTTTGATGCGTATTGAATTAAATATCCATGCGTTCCCGAAGGTTGAAACCTCGGGCTATGTATTCCAATCTTTCGTTTTATTTCCCAGATTAAAATCCGACGTTATTACCATGCGTACATCGAGTTAAAACTCGACGCTACAATATGAATAGTTCCTTCTCCCTTGGGTTGAAACCCAAGGCTATGTTTTATTATCTTGCAATTTCTTTTGATAGAAATTCTTCGTAAAATCCTTTTAGCTTATTGCTTTCTCTTACAACTTCGCCTAAAACAATTATTGCTGGTGAACCCAATTCTTTTTGTTTTACAACTTCTAAAATCGAATCTACTGTTCCAACGCCTACTTTTTCTTCTGTTGTTGTTCCGTTTTGGATGATGGCAACGGGTAAATTTCCTTTATCTTCTTTTTGAAACAAATCGATGATTTGAGGCAATTTGCGCATTCCCATCAAAATCACAACGGTTGCTGATGATTTCGCTGATAAGGCAATATCCGAAGATAATTTTCTGTCAGACGTTGTTCCTGTAATGACCCAAAAGCTTTCTGAAACACCTCTTTTTGTAATTGAAATTCCTTGGCTTGCAGGAACCGAAACTACTGATGAAATTCCAGGAACCACGATTGTTTCAATTCCGAAACTTTCTGCAAAATCAATTTCTTCTCCGCCTCTTCCAAAAATGAATGGATCTCCGCCTTTTAATCTTACCACGTTTCCGTATGTCAATGCATTATCCACAATCAATTGATTGATTTGATCCTGCGTGTAAGCATGATTTCCGATTCTTTTTCCAACAAAAATTCTAATAGCATTTTTAGGTGCGTAATCCAGAATTTCTTCATTGGCCAAAGCGTCATATAAAACCACATTAGCTTCAGCCAATGCTTTTACAGCTTTGAGCGTAAGTAAATCGGGATCGCCCGGACCTGCACCGACTAAAGTTATTTTGGGTTTTATATTAAGCATTTTCTAATTCCTGAGCTCTGAAAGTTTCGATTTTATCAAAGAAAACTACTGCCTGAGCAATGTAATCTTTAGCGAAAGCTTCTGATGGTTCATTTTTATTGATTTGGTAAACCAAGTCTTTAAAAGTTGAGTTTAATTCTATTTTATTTGTGTCGATGAAAACAGTATCAAACAAGTCTACAATTCCTGCGTGATGATTTGTTTTTTGGTTTTCTGACAATAACAACGCTTTTGCTCCATTTACAAATCCAGCGTAAGCATGGTAAATTGCATCTGACCATTTTTTCTCGTCGAAAGATTCCTGAGCCAAAATCAGTTTCTCTTTAGCTTCAAACAATAATGTTGCTACTAAATCGATCACAACTCCGGCACATTCTCCAACTCCAACTGCTTTTACATAATTGTCTGCATTACCCCAATCCACAAAATCAGCTTCTGTTAAATTCGTAACATCAGCATACGGTTTTAAGATTTCGTAGAAATACTTTTCTCCTTTTGTATCATAATAATCAAGGAATTTTTGTCCGCTACCGTTAGCATCAAAATCATTTAAAATGGTACGCAACGCATCAGGACCTCTACGACTCGGTACTTTGATTACTTTATCAGCAAAACGTCCAGCTCCATTTCCTAATCTTCCTCCACCTAACAAAACTTGTAAAGCCGGAGCCACCAGTTTTCCTGAATTGATAGACATTCCTTGGAATCCAATTGCAGACATATTGTGCTGTCCGCAGGCATTCATACAACCTGAAATCTTAATTTCAATTTCGCGGTTGTTTAAATACTGAGGATATTCTGCCGTTAAAACTCTTTCTAATTCTTCTGCAATACCGGTACTACTTGCAATCCCCAAATTACAAGTATCAGTACCCGGACATGCCGTAATATCTCCAACTGAATTATATCCTAATTGAACAAAGTCAAGTTTGGCTAATTCTTGATAAAAGAAAGGAAGATTCTCTTCTTTTATGTGACGTATTACAATATTTTGACGCAATGAAAAACGTAATTCATTAGCTCCGTAATTTTTAATTAAAGCAGCTAATAATCTCGCTTTATCCGTATAAAAATCTCCTAACAAAACTTTGATCCCAATAGCATAATAACCGTCTTGTTTTTGTTTGATTACATTCGAATTTTTCCACGCTTCATACGCTTCTGTATCTTCGATGGTAACTTGCGGAACTTCTAATAATGGTTGTGGAATTGGACCATCAAAAGCGGTTGTATCAATTTCGTATGTTTCAAAAGCGATGGCTTTTTTCTCTTGTTCAACCAAATCAAGGAAAACATCTCGTCCCATTTCTTTGATTAAGAATTTCATACGTGCTTTCATTCTTTTTGCACGTTCTCCATAACGGTCAAAAATACGGATGATTCCTTCTGCCGTTGGAATGATTTCGTTTACGGGAACAAACTCCGAAAGTAATTCGGCATGAGCTGGCTGAGATCCTAAACCTCCTCCAAACATGATTTTGAATCCGCGTTGTCCGTCTTTTATTTTCGGAATAAATCCTAAATCGTGCAAATAACTCAATGCAGTATCTTCGTCTGAAGATGAGAACGAAATTTTGAATTTACGTCCCATTTCCTGACAGATTGGATTTCTTAACAAATATTGAAAAAGTCCGTGTGCATAAGGCGAAACATCAAATGGTTCGTTTACGTCAACTCCAGCCAATTCGCTTCCTGTAATATTTCTAACTGTGTTTCCGCAAGCTTCACGAAGCGTAATATCGTCTTTAGCCAAATCTGCCCAAAGTTCAGGAGTTCGGTCTAAACTCACATAGTGAATCTGAATATCCTGACGCGTTGTAATATGCAAACGTCCCGTAGAATATTTGTCTGAAACTTGTGTGATACGCACTAATTGCTCGCTGGTTACTTTACCATATGGCAGTTTGATACGAATCATCTGCACACCTTCCTGACGCTGACCGTAGATTCCACGCGCTAAACGAAGACTACGAAAACGCTCATCATCAATTTTTCCTCCACGGAATAAGTGAATCTTTTTTTCTAATTCGATAATCTCCTTCTGAACTACCGGATTTTCTATTTCTGTTCTAAAACTTTCCATTTTTCTTTCGCTTTAGGCTTTAAGCTTTAGGCTATAAGCTTTTTAAACTTTGTGTTTTTCTTGCTTTTGGCTTTAGGCAATAAGCTATAAGCTTTCTTGCGTGCCTTTTATACGTTTTTGCTAAAAGCTTACAGCCTATAGCTTATTGCTTACAGCAGTGAAACTACCTAATGAATCCTACTCCTGCTGTTGTGTTTGTTGCTGTATCAATTAAGATAAAAGCTCCGTTTGATTTGTTTTCATTGTATGAATCAAAATATAACGGTTTGCTTAATTTGATCGTTACTTCTCCAATTTCGTTGATGGCCAATTGTGAAGCTTCTGTCGTTCCAGAGTAATCTGTTGCAATTGTATTTTTGATGCTTTCTACTTTTGCTAAAACTCTGTTGGTATTGTGTTGCACCAAATATTTAGTTCCTGCAACCAATTTTTTACTGTCCATCCAGCAAACTGTTGTGGTAATGTCTTTTTCAATTTTTGGAAGCTCGCTAGATTTTACAATCATATCGCCTCTTGTTACATTGATATCATTTTCTAATTCGATTGT
This sequence comes from Flavobacterium sp. ASV13, assembly GCF_000745775.1. Lineage (GTDB taxonomy): Bacteria > Bacteroidota > Bacteroidia > Flavobacteriales > Flavobacteriaceae > Flavobacterium. Next base: position 180,664 of record NZ_JQJY01000002.1, read on the forward strand.
GATTGAAGAACCCGCTGTAGCTTCGTCAAATGTTTTATCGAAAAAGTGAATTTTAGTAACTGTTGATTCTGTTAAAGAAGGAAGAACTGTTACAGCATCTCCAACTTTGATTGAGTTTCCATATAATTTTCCTGCGTAACCTCTAAAATCGTGGTATTCTTCAGTTTTTGGACGAATAACCGTCTGAACTGGGAAACGTGCTTTTCCTGCTTCGTAAACATCGTGAGAATGCAATCCTTCTAGATGTTCTAAAACTGTTTGTCCATCATACCAAGGCATATTTTCTGATTTATCAACCACATTTCCACCGTTGATTGCACTTAACGGAATGTAACTTACGTTTTGCTCTTTGAAAGTACTTTTTGCATTTAACGCCTGAAAATCGGCTTTGATTTTATTGAAAACTTCTTCAGAATAATCAACTAAATCCATTTTATTAATCGCAACAATTACCTCTTTTACTCTCAATAAATTATTGATGAAAAAGTGACGGTAAGTCTGCTCGATAACTCCTTTTCTGGCATCAATTAAAATGATAGAAACCTGAGAAGTCGAAGCTCCTGTAACCATGTTTCTTGTATATTCTACGTGACCCGGAGTATCGGCAATAATGTAACTTTTCTTTGCAGTCGAAAAATAAATATGCGCAACATCAATCGTGATTCCTTGCTCTCTTTCTGCCACTAAACCATCTGTAGCCAAAGAAAAATCAAGATAATCGTATCCTTTTTGTTTACTGCTTTTTTCGATTGCTTCTATTTTGTCAGTCGTCAATGATTTTGTATCATACAATAATCTCCCGATCAAAGTACTTTTTCCGTCATCTACACTTCCTGCTGTTGCTATTTTTAAAACGTCCATTCTTAATATTTTGTTTCAGGTTTAATTTTTGTTTCAAGTTTCAAGTTTCAAGTGGAAAAACTTTGTCTAAAATTTAAATCTGTATGTTTTTTGTTTTCTTGATTCTACTTTTTAATTATCAATTGTCAATTATTAATTATCAATTAAAAATAACCTTGTTGTTTTCTCTTCTCCATCGCAGCTTCAGAACGTTTATCATCAATTCTGGCTCCTCTTTCTGAAATCGTTGATTCTCTAATTTCACCTACAACTTCTTCGATTGTTGCTGCGTAAGATTCAACTGCTGCTGTACAACTCATATCTCCAACGGTTCTGAAGCGAACAATTCTTTCTTCGATTTGTTCGTCTTCTTCTTGGTACACAAAAGGAGAATGCGACCAGATTAAACCGTCTCTCAAAAAAACTTTTCTTTTATGTGAAAAATAGATTGAAGGAATCTCGATATGTTCTTTTTCGATATAACTCCAAACATCTAATTCTGTCCAGTTTGAAATTGGGAAAACACGAACGTTTTGTCCATTTTCAATTTTTCCATTCAAAATATCAAACAACTCAGGTCTTTGATTTTTTTCGTCCCATTGTCCGAAATCATCACGAACCGAGAAAATACGTTCTTTCGCTCTTGCTTTTTCTTCGTCACGACGTGCGCCTCCAATACAAGCATCAAACTTAAATTCTTCAATTGCATCTAAAAGTGTTGTCGTTTGCAGGCTATTTCTACTAGAATATTTTCCTGTTTCTTCCACCACTTTTCCTTCATCAATAGCATCCTGAACATTACGAACGATCAACTCTAAACCTAATTCTTCTACCAATTTATCTCTGAAAGCAATAGTTTCAGGAAAATTGTGTCCCGTATCAACGTGCAATAGAGGAAACGGAATCTTAGCAGGGAAAAATGCTTTTTGCGCCAAACGCACTAATGTGATAGAATCTTTTCCTCCTGAGAAAAGTAAAACCGGTTTGTCAAACTGTGAAATTACTTCTCTGAAAATGTATATCGCTTCACTCTCTAAAGCGTTTGTTTTTAATACTGAACTCATTGTTTTTTTGTTTGATATTTTGTGAGTTTCAAGTTTTAAGTTTCAGGTTTCAAGTTCCCTGATCTAAAAAATCTTCACTCTTTATTCTATAATCTATATTCTATTCTCTAGCAGAAGTCTTGCATCTTGCTTCTTTCTTCTACTTACTCTTAGCGCTATGAAGCCCACACTCTTTATGGCTTGATTCCCACCACCATCTTCCGGCTCTGATATCTTCACCAGGAAAAATGGCTCTTGTACATGGTGCGCAGCCGATGCTGACAAAACCTTGCTTGTGTAATGCATTTTGCGGAACATTATTTTCAGAAAGGTAAACTTCAACTTCTTCTAAAGTCCATTTTAGTAACGGATTGAATTTTATGATTTCGAAGTTTCCGTCGTATTCAAACAAACTTAAATCGTGCCTGTTTTCTGATTGTTCGGCTCTTAATCCCGTAATCCAAACTGAGTTTCCTGCCAAAGCTTTTCGTAACGGAACCACTTTTCGAATAAAACAACATTCTTTTCTGTTTTCAACCGAATCATAAAAGCTGTTTGGCCCTTTTGTTTTTAGTAAATTTTCTACCGCAGTCGCTTCCGGAAAAAAAACTTCAATTGGTCTTTTATACTTTTTTAATGTTTTATGGAAAACGTCATACGTTTCCTGAAATAATCTTCCCGTGTCTAAGGTGAAAACGGTAATATCAGTATTGCTCTTCGCAATAAAATCTGTAATTACCTGATCTTCCTGTCCAAAAGAAGTTGAGAAAATTACTTTCCCCGGAAATTTTTCTGCTAAAAAAACCAAGGCTTCATCAAGCGAAAAATCTTTTGTTTTATCTAATAATTCTTGTACAATAATCGCACTCATAATCTCTCTTCCTTTCTAAAATTATTTTATAATAATTTAGATAATGTTTTTAAACTCAATATTATAATTAGAACTCCAACCGCAACCATCATTGGTTTTCTTTTGATTTTATTTACCAAATAAGCCGCTAATGGCGCTGAAATTACTCCTCCTAAAATCAATCCGATGATAACTTGCCAGCCGTGGATTCCTCCAAAAAGCATGAATGTTATACCACTTGCAAATGAAATTGCAAACTCAGCTGCATTTACAGAACCAATTGTATATCTTGGGTTTCTTCCTCTTCCTAATAAAGTTGAAGTTACAATTGGCCCCCAACCGCCACCTCCAACAGAATCCATAAAACCTCCAAAAACGGCTAAAGCGCCTAATTTTTTAGTTTTCTTTTTTACAATATTCTTTTTTAACGCTTTTCTGATAATGATAACCGCCAAAACAATCATGTAAACCGCAATAAATGGCTTAATAATATCTCCATTAATAACATCTGACAATAAATAAGCTCCTGTTATAGAACCTAAAACTCCCGGAATTAATAAATGTTTTACCAGTTTTTTATTGATGTTTCCGAATCTATGATGCGAAAGTGCAGATGCTCCAGTCGTAAACATTTCAGAAACGTGAACTGCCGTACTACTCACAACCGGCGGAACTCCATAAGCCAATAAAAATGACGTCGAAGTTGCTCCGTAGCCCATTCCTAAAGTTCCATCAACCAATTGAGCAAAAACACCAATAGCAAAAAACACTAAAAACTCTTCATTAAATCCATTCACAAATCCATCCCAAGAAAACTCGGCATGATGATTATAGATCAAAACTGTTAACAAACCTACTAGTAAAACAACCGGAATTCCAATCCAAAGCTTTTCTTTGAACGAATCTGCACTATTTATTTTCAGTTCTTTCTCCATATTAAATAATTGTATTTGTTTCCAAAACCTATTACCCTATCGGGTTAATAGATTACTTTGCAAAAATACTACTTATTTATAATAATCAAAACATTATTTTGATTTTTTTAAAGCTCATTTACACATTCATTACATTATAAAAGAGCTATTTAAGATTTTGGTAAATTAATTTCACAAATAAGATCATTTCGCAACATATTTTGAACAATATAAATAGCAAAAAAACTTGCTTATTAAATAGGTTTTTTAATCTCTACAATATCTATAGGATAATTATAAAAATGTTGTATTTTAGCGCCAAACTTTTTTTATGGATTTTCAAATTGGTCTTGTAATTGCCGGATTAGCAGTTGGTTTTATTGTTGGGTTGACTGGCGTAGGTGGTGGTTCTTTAATGACTCCTATTTTGCTATTTTTTAATATTCCGCCAACAACTGCAGTCGGTACAGATCTGCTTTATGCCGCTTTTACGAAAGCTGGAGGGATATTTGTTCATCATAAAAAAGGAAACATAAACTGGGAAATTACGGGCTGGCTTACATTAGGCAGTGTTCCAGCCGCTTTAGTAACTTTATGGATACTAAACAGCATCAAAACAGATATTGAGACCATTAATCGTGTTATAAAATTTAGTTTAGGTTGGGCATTATTATTTACATCAATTGCTATTATATTCAAAAACAAAATTTTGAAATTTTCTCAAAAACATGCAGGAGATAAATTCCACAGCGAAAGCCACACTCAAAATATGCTGACTATTGGAATTGGAGTTCTGCTTGGCGCAACCGTAACGGTAACATCAATTGGAGCAGGCGCGCTGGGAACAGTAACATTATTTTTTCTTTATCCTTTACTTCCTTTACCGCGTTTAGTTGGAACTGAAATTGCTCATGCGGTTCCATTAACGCTTGTTGCCGGAATCGGACATGCTTCAATGGGAAATTTAGATTTAGGATTACTTGGCCAATTGTTAATGGGATCACTTCCCGGGATATATATGGGAAGTATGCTGAGCGGAAAAGTTCCAGATCAATTTCTTAGAAATGCTATCGCAGTAATGCTATTCTTTACTGGATATAAATTGATTTTTTAACTAAAACATCATTATAAAAAAAGACCATTTCTATTTTGAAATGGTCTTTTTTATTTCTTAAAAAGCAATATCTGCTAAAGAATTACTTTCTAATATTTTAAGTGTATTATCTCTAACTTCTGTCATTAATCTTCGGGCTGCGCACGTAGATTCGTCATCGCAGTCGTCACATCTTTCATAAAAATTATGACTTGCACAAGGCAATAATGCAATTGGCCCTTCTAAAATTCGATAGACTTTTGCCATGCTTATATCTTTCGGATCTTTGATTAGATAATAGCCGCCGCCTTTTCCTTTTTTTGCTCCAAGAAAACCGGAATTCCTTAAAAGCAATAAAATACTTTCTAAAAACTTAATCGAAATATGTTCGTTTTTCGCGATTTCGGCAATTTGAACAGGATCATTATTTTCTCGTCTGGCCAAATAAGTCAACGCTTTTATTCCGTATTTTGTTTTTTTTGAAAGCATCTTTAAATTTTAAATTGCAAAATATTTGTTCCGAAATTAATGCCCCGAAAATGATTACATTTATTTCTGCAACAAAAATAGGCTTTTTAAATGAGAATAGTAACAGAAAGGAAATTATATTCTACTTATTCTATCAGATTACTTCGTTACTTCCGATTAAATTAAACTCTTGAAACGTTTTTATTTCTTCAACCAAGTCTTTTTTATTTACCACGTATGTATCCGAAAGAGAATCGTGCCAGCCTCTTGATCCTAAATATGAAAACATATCAAAAGGTATAAATCGACAAAAAGATCGTTTTACAATGGCAGCAAAATCAGCTTTTTCACCATATTCATTAACAACAATGGTTCCTGTAATGAACTTCGCAAGCGATCTTCCAAACAATCCTTCGGTGATTAAAAAATAAAAAAAGTAGATCGTAAATATTACGATATTCCAGCCCCAATCTCCTAAACCATCCATCCACTCGCTAAGACCTGTCAATTCAAACAAACCAATAAGAACTCCGGCAAAAAGACAAAGTCCCATAAAAATAGCAATTACAAATATTGTATCTAAAATATAATTTAAAAAACGGATTCCTACGGAAGCCAACAGTCGATCATCAAGTATGTATCCAGAATTACCCATAAACTAGTTCGTTGTTTTTTATTATTAATTAGGTTTTGGTTAGGACAAAAATATAATTTTTGACGAATGAATTACAATAAATTACTACAAATCAAAAAAACATTCTTTTCATCTAAATACAATTGATGTTTTTGATTTTCGAGAATATGTTTTTCTATTTTTAACTTTGAAAACCATTCACTAGTGGGCGAATTTAGATCCTGATCGCCAAAATAAAGTTTGGTTTCACAATTAGGAATTTCAGTTTCAAATCTTAATCTTGTTGAGGAAATTGCAATTAACTTTGTTGTTTTTAATCCTTTTAATGATGCTTTCCATGCAATTGTTCCTCCAATGCTGAAAGCTAAAACAGCAACCTCGCTTTTTTCAGAAGCTAATAAATTATCAACAGCTTTTTCAATGCCTACATTTAAAAATTGATTGTGAATTTCTTTTTCATCTGTCGAAAAATCAACCTCAGCCAATTTTAAGACATCATAATAATGAACATCAAATTTTGATTCTAATATCTGAATATAATATTCAATCCATTCCGGATTACCTCCAAACAAATCTGATAACAACAACAATCTTGGTTTTATCATATTTTCAAAACTAAAATTTATTTCAAAAAAAATCCTTGATATACAAAAAAGGGCTATTTAAAAAAACAGCCCTTAATTTTATTATATTTTGCTTTTAAGCCAACGCTTGCTTCAAATCAGCAATTACATCTTCTACGGTTTCTAAACCTACAGAAACACGAACTAAACCTTGCGTGATTCCAACAGCTAATTGATCTTCTTCAGATAATTTGCTGTGCGTTGTAGAAGCTGGATGCGTAACAATTGTTCTTGTATCTCCAATATTTGCTGATAATGAACAAAGTTGAATTGCATTCAGGAATTTTCTTCCAGCTTCGATTCCGCCTTTAATTTCAAATGCGATGATGTTTCCACCAGCTTTCATTTGTTTTTTAGCAATTTCATATTGCGGATGCGATTTCAGGAACGGATATTTAACGCTATTTACATTTGGATGGCTTTCTAAAAATTCAGCTACTTTTAATGCATTTTCACAATGTCTGTCTACACGAACCGCTAAAGTTTCTAAACTTTTTGACAAAACCCACGCATTAAACGGAGATAAAGCCGGACCAGTATTTCTTGAAAATAAATAAATCTGTCTGATTAAATCTGCATTTCCAACTGTAACTCCTCCTAAAACACGACCTTGTCCATCGATTAATTTTGTTGCAGAATGGATTACTAAGTGTGCCCCAAATTTAATTGGTTGCTGTAAATAAGGCGTTGCAAAACAGTTATCGATAATTAAAATTAAGTTGTGTTTTTTAGCAATATCTCCTAATAATTGCAAGTCAATCACATCAACTCCAGGATTTGTAGGCGATTCTGCGTATAATATTTTAGTGTTTGGCTTGATGAAACTTTCGATAGTTTCTGGCTTATTGATTTCAAAATAAGAAGTTTCGATATTCCATTTTGGAAAATAAGTCATAAACAAAGCGTGCGTAGAACCAAAAACGCTGCTTGCAGACACAATATGGTCTCCCGAATTTAATAATCCGGCAAAAGTAGAATATACCGCTGCCATTCCGGTTGCAAATGCATAACCAGATTCAGCGCCTTCCATTTTGCAGATTTTCTCCACAAACTCAGTCGTATTTGGATTACTGAAACGGCTGTAAATATTTCTTTCTTTTTCTTCTGTAAAAGAAGCTCTCATATCTTCGGCATCTTCAAAAACAAAGCTTGACGATAGGTACAAAGGTACCGAATGTTCTAAATATTGAGATCTTTCTAATTGTGTTCTAATGGCCTGTGTTTCAAAACCAAATTCTTCTGTGTTCATTGTGTTGTTTTGTTTTTGTTTTTTGTTTCAAGTTTCAGGTTTCAAGTTTTAAAAACTGAAATCTAAACTAAAACAAGTCAATTATTTATGCACAATCTGAGCATTTTCTAATTATCTAATTGACTAATTATCTAATTTATAAAGCTTCGTTGTTCAAGACAACTTTGTATTTGATGGTTGCAGTTGGCTCAACAGTTTTCGCAACTGAGCAGTATTTCTCAAAAGAAAGCTGTGCTGCTTTTTTTGCTTTATCCGGATTGATTTCTCCTTCTAAATAAAAAACCACATCGATTTCTTTAAAAGGTTTTGCTTCTTCAATCTGAACGCGTGTTCCTTCAACCTCAGCGTTAAAAGATGTTATTTCCTGACGCTGTTTTTTCAAAATCGAAATCATATCAATTGCGCTACATCCTGCAACACCCATTAAAACCAATTCCATTGGGCTTGCGCCTAAATCGCTTCCGCCAAATTCAGCTCTGCTGTCAACGTCAACTACGTGTCCGCGTTCATTTTTTACTTTAAAATGAAATGCGTCATTTACTCTGTTTAAAGTTACTTTCATTGTGTTGTTATTTTTTGTTTTTGTTTGGTTTCAGATATTCAATCTATCCCGATGGCTATCGGGACTAAAATTCCAAAATCAATTATCCTTTATCAGACAATCTCAAAATATCTCCAAAAACCCCTCTCGCTGTTACCGCAGAACCTGCACCGGCTCCCTGAATAACAATTGGACGATCTCCGTAAGATTCTGTGTAAATTTCGAAGAATGAATCTGAACCTTTTAATCCGCCTAATGCAGTATCTTTTGGTACTGAAACTAATTTTACTTCTAAATTTCCTTTATCATTCTGCAAATCACCAGACAATTCACCAATGTATCTTAAAACGTGATTTGGTTGTTGATCTGCTTTTATTTTCTCGTAAATTGGATCGAATTCTTTTAACTTCGTTAAGAAATCAGAAACATTTCCTTCACGTAAATGTTCCGGAATTAAATTCTGAATTGAGATTTCCTCAAACTCATTCTGTAAATCTAATTCTCTTGCCAAAATCAATAATTTTCTTCCAACATCATTTCCGCATAAATCTTCACGCGGGTCTGGTTCTGTATATCCATTATCAATTGCTTCTTTCAGAATTTCACTAAATGGAACATCTTTTGCAGAAAAATTATTGAATAAATAACTCAATGTTCCTGAGAAAACTCCTTTTATTTTTGTGATGTTTTCACCAGAAAGATGAAGTAATTTAATCGTATCAATTAAAGGTAAACCTGCACCAACATTGGTTTCATATAAATAATTCTTTTGATTTTCTGCCAAAGCTTTTCTCAATTCTTTATAAAAACCATACGTTAATGTATTAGCCACTTTATTCGAAGAAATCAAATCAAAACTACTTTCTACAAGCGGAATATAGTTTTCTACGAATGATGCACTTGCCGTATTATCTATCGCAATTAAATTCTCTAAATGATGCTCATTTGCGTAAGCGATAATATCATTGATTGAATATTCTTCGCCTTTTGTCTGAATATCATTTTTCCAGCTTGAAGTTACGCCATTTCTGTTTAATAAAAGCTTTTTAGAATTTGCAATTGCAAAAACATTCAGCTTAATATCTTTACGTTTTTCAATTGAAGATGCAGATTCCAAAATTTGATTAATCAACGTTCCTCCAACTAATCCGTGGCCGAAAATCGCAATGTTGATTTTTTTAGAAACTCCAAAGATTTCTCCGTGAATTACGTTTAAAGCTTTGTTTAGTTCTTCTTTCTTTACAACCAAACTCACGTTTTTACCTGTAACCGTGTTGTTGAATAAAATCGGAACTATTTTGTTTTTAATTAAAGCCGTATAAGGTTTATGGAAAGTACTCAAATCCTGTCCAATAATCGAAATTACTGAAACATTATCTGTAACCGTAATTTGGTTTACATCTTTAGAATAAAAGTCATTTTCAAACTCTTTTTCTAGCTCAACCATTGCAAGCGTCGCTTTGTCTTTGGCCACAACCAAACCAATTCCTCTTTCTGAAGAACCTTGCGAAATTATACTTACGCTGATGTTGTGATCACCCATTACTTTAAAAATTCTGGCATCAACTCCGGATTTTCCAAGTAATCCGCGTCCTTCAAGATTTACTAAAGAAACATTTTCTAAAACAGAAAGTGTTTTAATTCCTTCTTTTTGAGAATTTGAAGTGATTAAGGTTCCGTGATTTTCGTGATTAAATGTATTTAAAATACGAAGCGGAATATTTTTTTCCAATAATGGAATAATCGTTTTTGCATGAAGGATGGTTGCTCCAAAATTGGCCAACTCATTCGCTTCGTTAAACGATAAATATTCGATTTTTTTCGCGTCGGCAACTAAATCTGGGTTTGCTGTGTAAATTCCATCAACGTGCGTAAAGTTTTGAAGTTCTTCAGCATCTAAATAATTTGCAATTAACGAAGCGGTATAATTACTTCCGTTTCTTCCTAAAGTTGTAGTGTCGTTGTTATTATTTGAACCAATGAAACCTGTAACAATATTTACAGTTTCTCCGTTATGAAGCTTAAAATAATTGATTACGTTTTTCTTTGAAAGTTGTTCCAAAGGCTGAGCATCACCAAATTTTGAATCGGTTTTTAGCAATTCTCTTGTATCAACAAAATTGGCAGGAATTCCTTTTTCAAGTAAAATCGAAGTCAATAATTTAGCCGAAAGCAATTCACCTTTCGACAAAATCTGATCTTTGATTTTGTTGCTATAATCACCAATCAAACTAACTCCTTCAAAAAGTTTATCCAGAATATTGAATTCTTCAGACAAATCAACTTGACCATAGTCTGAAGTCTGATACGCTTTAAAACTTTCTAAAAGCGGTTTATAATTTCCGTTTTTAGCGGCAATTCTTAAAATATCTTCTAATTCATCTGTCGCGTTACCACGCGCAGAAACAACTACGGCAATTTTTTCGCCTTGATTTACTTTATCTGAAATGATTGAAACTACTTTGTTAAGTCCTTCTCCGTTTGATAACGATTTACCTCCAAATTTTAATACTTTCATTTTATTTTGCTATTGTTTCTGCCTTAAAAATATCGGCAAGTAAATGATCTAATTGTTTGTACTCGATTAAAAAAGCGTCATGTCCGTGAACCGAATCAATTTCGCTGTAAAAAACATTTTCTTTAAACTTTTTTAATTCATTATAAGTTTCCAGATTTTCTTGTGGTGTAAAAAACAAATCTGAATTGATTGCAACAATATGAATCGCTGCGTTTGATTTTGATATTAAAGTCTCGAAATCCTCACTATTTCTCGTAATATCTATGGTTTTCAGCAATTGGTTCATCAATTTGTACGACGATAATTGATAACGTTTTTGCAATTTATTTCCGTGATGCGCCAGCCAGCTTTCGATATTAAAAATGGAAAGTTCAGAATGAACAGTTCGCTTAAATTTCGCTTTGAATGATTCTGGAGATCTGTAACAAAGCATAGCATGAATTCTGGCATCTTCTACCGGTCTGGACGAATTATTCAAAATTTGCTCTTGCAGATAACAATTTGCAATCATCCAGTCGGTGGATTTCCAGTCGGTTGCAATCGGAATTAAATGTTCTGTGATGTTTGGTTCCAATGCCAGAATTTCCCATGCAATTCCGCCTCCAACAGAACCTCCAATTACAGCAAACACTTTTTCGATAGTAAGCGCTTTCAAACCTTTGATAAAAATTCTCGCGATATCTCTGGCTGTAAAATCCTGATAATTTTCGATTACAAACGAATCGTTACCATTTCCTGGAACATTAAATGCCAGAACGGTATATTTATTTGTGTCGATTGTTTTGTTGTTACCAATCAAATCATTCCACCATCCGTTTTCGCCGGTCACTTGCGCATTTCCTGTCAAAGCATGATTGACCAAAACAATTGGAGCGGTATGCAAAGGCAAACCAGAAAGCGTAAAACTTAACGGTAACGATGAAAATAGTGCACCACTCTCTGTGATGAAATTATTAATTATAATGGGATTTGGTATATTTTCCAATTTCAAATCTTTTTATTATTGATTTGTATGTGGAAATATTAGAAAGAAAGTCTAGAGTTTGAAACTAGAAAAATTCTTGTTGTTATCTTTCCACGTTTGGGCGTGGTAGAATGCAGCACCTTCTTCGAATTAACGAAGGGTTGCTAAGGATTCATCGGGTCTAATCCCTCCTCCTTTCTTTATAACATTTCAATACGTTTTTGAACTTAAAGGTGCAAATTAACTACTAATTTCTTAAACAAACAAATTTTATCGAAACTGATTCCTCAATTTCTTAAACATACTTTAAAACAAGTCGAAAGTTTAAAGTCATAAAGTCAAAAGAATTAGCATCATTAATGCAATAATCTCTTTGTCTATTACTAAAACTATTATACGCAAAAAATTACCGAACAGAATGCCCAGTAAAATTAAGCGGGTTTTACCCTATTTTATGCTGCTTTTTGATTTAGATAAAAAGCGTTTCATTCTCTTTTGAATACATCAAGAATAATAAAGAATTTGGTTCTTTTTTAACTTCTTTTTTATTATCCGTTTCCGTTATTCCGAAGCTTGGATGAATTAATTCATTTGTTGGCGGCGGATTGTTTCTTTCATTTTTGATGTTTTTGAAAGTTGAGATTTTTTTTCTTAAGTAGTTTAATGTGCTCATGATATTTAAGTTTAAGTTAGTTTGCGTTTTATAATATTTACTTTTTCTTTAAATTTTTGTTATGCTAATCAAAATGAATAAAAAAACCCTTTTGGGTTTTTAATACCAAAAGGGTTTAAGTTTTTATAGAACTTATATATACTTTTAGTATCAACAGACGCGTACACAAATACGTGCGACGTTAAACATCTTGTTCATCTGTAGGGATTTATTCATCTGTGATTTGACTTTTATTTTAAAAAAATTCTGCATTTAATTCTCTTTAATAAGCTTTCAGATTTGATTAGGATCTAAAACGCGATAAATCATTTATTTAACATTTAAGCATCTGTTTTTAACAGATCTTACTTGTCTTACAAATTTGCAACTTTTTTTTTAATATTCCAAGTTACAAAAGCCTAATTTTTCTAAAAAAACGTTAAAAAACGTCTTTTTATCGTCAAAAAACATCTTACAAAATGAAGATTTAGTAAAAATACAGTATTAACTTACAAAAAATAAACTAACTTTTTCTGTTTCAATCTGTCAAAGAACTTTTTTTCTTAATATTAAAAAACCACTTATAGCCAGACTGCTTCTTTATTTTTGATTTTATCAGCTACTTTTAAAATATCGGTTATAATTCCTCTCGAAATTGCCTGTCTACAAGGTGATGCTCCTTGTATCACAATTGGAACATCTGCATAAGATTGGGTATAAATTTCGAAAATCGCATCTGAACCTTTTAATTGTCCAATTGGAGATGTTACAGGTTCAGAAACCAATTTTACTTCCAGAGTATTTTTTTCGACATCAAATTCGCCCACATATCGCAAAACATGATTTTCTGCTTGAGTGATTTTTGCAATTTTATACGATCGATCGACTGCCTCCTTATTTAGTATTCCATTTTTTTCCAGATGTTCTTCTCTTATTATAGAATTGATTTTTATATCAGAAAATTCAAATTCTTTCCCGATTTCACGTGTCAGAATCAGTAATTTTCTGGCGGTATCATTTCCTGATAAATCTTCTTTAAAAGTCGAACGCATTAATCCAAGAAGGCTGGCATCTTTCAAAATTGACGAAAAAGAATTTTCTTCAGCCGAAAATCGGTTAAATACATAACTTAAATGATCTGAAAAAACGCCTCTGATCTTCGTGATTTTTTCGCCCGAATAATACAAATCTCTCAAGGTCTGCAAAACCGGAAATCCTGTATCAACCGATGTTTCATACAAAAACTCTTTGTCGTATTTTTTTAGATTTTCTCTCAGCTGTTTATAAAGATCTATTGGGAGCGTATTGGCTTTCTTATTTACCGCAACAATATTAAATCCGTTTTCGATCAATGTATTGTAATGACTTATTAGTTCGTCGCTTGCAGTAGCATCAACGGCTATTAAATTTTCGAATTCATTTTCTTTAGCAAACGTTATAATATCTTCTACTCTGAAAGGCACGGCTAATTCTCTGAAATTGGTTTCCCATGAATAACCTACGCCTTCTTTCTCGAAAAAAGCAACGGTTGAATTCGTTATTATCGGAAAATGAAAATCGACATTTTTGCTTTGCAGAAAAAACTCCTGACTTTCAATAATCTGATTGATCAGCGTGCTTCCGATATTTCCAATCCCAAAAAGAATAATATTTATTTTAAGCTTTGACATAATTTCTCGCATTTTAACTATTTAACCATATAAGTATATAAGTTCATTTTAACACACCTTAATGCATTACTCCTATATATACCTTATATGGTTCCATTTTTATTTATAGTTCTTTTTCATAAAAAATCACCCTTAGCAGCACCACACTGCTAAAGGCAATTTTTCAAACAAAAAACAAAAAAACCTAATTTTTATTGATACTGTATTGCGCTACTGTCACGCTTTCAAAAACCGCTTTTAAATCAGCGATTAAATCTTCAATATCTTCGATTCCAACAGAAAGTCGGACTAAATCTTTAGAAACACCTGTTGCCAATTGATCTTCTTCAGACAATTGCTGGTGCGTTGTGCTTGCTGGGTGAATAATCAATGATTTTGTGTCACCAATATTGGCTAATAATGAGAACAACTTCGTTTCGTCAACCACTTTTTTCGCCGCATCAAAACCTCCTTTTAATCCAAAAGTGATAATACCGCTTTGTCCTTCAGGAAGATATTGCTTCGCTAAATCATAATATTTATTCGATTTCAGACCTGGATAATTTACCCAAACTACCTCATCTTGTTTTTCAAGCCATTCAGCCAAGGCCAAAGCATTTTCACTGTGTTTTTTAATTCGGATTGGCAAAGTTTCTAATCCCTGAATAATCTGAAAAGCATTAAACGGACTCAAAGCTGCGCCAAAATCACGCAAACCTTCAATTCGTGCTTTTGCAATAAAAGCTGCATTTCCTAAAGCTTCATGATATACTAATCCGTGATATCCTGCAGAAGGTTCTGTAAATTCAGGGAATTTTCCGTTAGACCAGTCAAAAGTTCCGGCATCAATAATAGCGCCTCCTAATGACGTTCCGTTTCCGGCTATATATTTTGTTAAGGAATGAATCACAATATCGGCACCATATTTAATAGGGTTTAATAAATAAGGTGTCGCAACTGTATTATCTACTATAAAAGGCACTTTGAATGCTTTGGCTTCCGCCGAAATTCCTTTTAGATCCAATACATCTAATTTTGGATTTCCTAATGATTCTACAAAGAAAGCTCTGGTATTTTCTTTTGCTGCTTTAGTGAAGTTTTCTGGTTTTGAAGGATCTACAAAAGTGGTTGTGATTCCTAATCGCGGTAATGTTACACTTAGTAAGTTATAAGTCCCGCCGTATAAACTGTTTGATGCTACGATATGATCACCTGCTCTTAACAAAGTCAATAAAGTTGTTGAAATTGCCGATGCTCCAGATGCTGTAACTACAGCTCCAATACCACCTTCAAGCGCAGCTAGCCTCTGTTCTAAAACATCATTTGTTGGGTTATTTAATCTTGTGTAAATAAATCCGGCTTCAGCAAGACCAAATAAATTGGCGGCATGATCAGCATTATTAAATACATATGATGACGTTTGATAAATTGGCACTGCTCTTGTTCCTGCATTTTTAGTAATATCGTGTCCTGCGTGTAGTGCGTTTGTTGCAAATTTTTGTGTACTCATGATTTCTTAATTTTTTAAATATTGTTGATACTATATATTATATTGATATTGTTTTTTTGAAATTGATGCTGAAACTCCTTTAAACAAAAAAGCTTTCTTGTTCTTCGAGATCATACATTTGGAATAATAATGATCTTTGGGCTTTTATCTTCTGCTCTGCATTTATTCGTACAACTTCTCTACTTATATCTTCTGATTTATTATTATTTTTCTGAGAATCGTTTCTCAATAAATACTCTATTGCGATTGAATTTAGTGTTTTCATAATTTGAAAATTTAAGTGTTGAAATTAAAAAAGCCCTTTCGGATGGCTACCAAAAGGGCTTTTAGTTCTAACTAAAACCAAGATTTAACTTTTACTTTTGGCAACAGCAAATTGGGATGCACATTTGCATCATCTGACAACACATCACCATATTATTTGCTATTGTTTTCATTTATATAATAATTGAATTGTTTCTTTTTTAAACTCGACTAATTCGATAGAGTAAATGTAATATTTATTTATTTAACAGCCAAATAAAATTTTGATATTTAACGTTAAAATTTTATTTGGCCACGTAAATACTGACTTCCCTTTTAAAAATTGGCCACAGATTATACTGATTAAACCGATTATGACAGGTTTTCTCTTTTATTTAATGTAATACTGAACCTATGTATTATCAAAACCATTTATAAGTTGAAAAATTTAGCCACTCCCGATAGCTATCGGGATAAAAAGATTACATTGATTTTAAAAATCAGTGCTAATTCATTTAATCAGTAAAATCTGTGGCCTATATTTTTTTTAGAATTTAAAGCTCAAACGTGCAAAACCAAATCTTCCGTTCAGTCCAAATTGCGATACTGCTCTTGAATATGCAAACTGATTTGCATTGCTTAAATCTGTACTTGGTGCCGGAGACAACGTTGGAGTTGTATTTGTAAAGGCCGGAGTTGCTGGATTATTTCTGTCCGGATAAACATCTCCTATATTATTAAACCCAATTGTTGCTCTAAAATGTTCGTTGATTTGATATCCTAAAGATAAATCTGTAACTAATTTTGCGCTGTATTCCGGGTGCTCATACACAGATGAAAATCCATCTAAATTCACATCAGTCGCTCCTGGATCTGTCACTTTTCCAAAATAGCTGTTTCTTAAATAAATGTCCAGTTTCTTAATACTGAAAGTTGTCATTAAGTTCGCTTTCAATCTCGGAATTGCTTCTTCTAAATACACTCTGCTTGACTCCGGAAAAAATGAATATTTATAAGGTTCACCACCTGCATCAATAATAGATTGCGGTACATTTAAATCTCCTACTCTTTTCGTTTCATTGTAGCTTAAAGCCAAATCATTTCTGATAATAAAATCTGGAATAACATCATATTTCTGAGAAATTACCAAATCAATTCCTTTTGTTTCAGAGTTGATTCCATTCGTCCAAAATGACGCTCTTTCAACTCCTTTTGTGTCAAATGCTTGTTGGAATAAAGTCAGTGCTTCCGCTTGTTCAGGACTTGTAGCTGCAGCAATTTGAGCATCTGTTGGTCTAGAATATTGACCAGTCAAAACGATTCTGTCGTCGATTCTTGTAAAATAAGCATCTGTTGCAATTGTTATGTTTGCCTCCGGAATTTTAAATGTAAATCCTGTACTGATGCTTTTTGATTTTTCAGGTTTTAGGTTTTCAACACCAATACTTTTTGCTGCTTCTGAATCATTTGTAAAATAACCCACCTGATATGGCGATCCATTTATAAATTGAGTCGAACTTGATTCAAAATATTTTTGCTGTAATGATGGCGCTCTAAAACCAGTTTGTCCAGAAATTCTCCAGTTGATATTTTCATTCAGTTTTAAAAGAGACGCTAATTTGAAAATAGTTGTGCTTCCAAAATCAGAATAATTTTCATAACGCAATGCTCCATTTACAAGCCATTTTTCTGTTACATTTAATTCCAAATCAAGATATGCTGCGCCACTATTTCTATTTTTTTCTTTCGCATCTGATGGTTGAAACCCTGAAAATCCCTGCGCCCCTGCTCCACGTTTGTTCCCAAAAAAGTCGGTAACAATTAATGGCGAATTACTTGGCAGAATTCCCGAAACCAAAGCTCCATTTACATCATACAAACCATAAGAAGCTTCTTCTCCTTGTTTTATTTGGTAATTTTCATATCTAAATTCCCCTCCGAAAGCAACATTCAAACCAGCAAGAACATCATATTTTCTGGTAAAATCTAAATTGGTTGTACTTTGCAAAAACGAAACTTTTCCTGCATCAAAACTAAAAGGAGAATTGGTTCCCAAAGTTGCATTTATGGTATTGTTTACATCATATTGAAAAGAATTTGTTCCGAGGTTCGTGCTGAAATCAGTATCAAATCCGAATAATTCTGTATTCACTCCAACGGCAGCAGAAGCATCTAAAATCTTTGACTCAATTTCTGGCAGAAATCCGTTTTGATACACCTGAGTAAAAGTTCCTGAACCATTTGGAAGTCTGTTGAAAGCATATGATTTCCCATTTCTATACGATATCCCTCCAAAAGAATAAAGAGAAGTCGTTTCTGTCAAAGGATATTTTGCATTATAATAAGCCTGACCCGATGCCAATTCTGACTGTCCAACGCTCATATTATAATCACTTCTCTGCTGACCTCTGTATTGAAGCTCATTATTGGTTACATCAAAATTCAATGCTGTCTGCATTTGTGCAATTGTTGTTGCGCCCGCGATTGCATTTTGCTGAGCAGTAGTAAAATAGCCTACCTGTGGTGCATATTGTTTTAAAGAGCTTAAAATTTGCGCCGAATTTGGAGTTGAGTTAATATTACTGAATAGCGAGTTGATTTGAACACCGTTTTGTGCAGCTCTATTTTCAACGGCATTGTAAGCGTTAAAAATAGCATTACTTCTAATGCCGGCTCTGCTTGTTGCTTCTCTAGTTACGGCACTTGCCGTAACATTTAGGAAACTTCCAGGTTTTCCTAATGAAGTTCCGTAATTTAAATCAACTTGCAGTGTTTGCCCATCAGCTCCGCCTTTGAAATCATTAGATCCAGAAGATAAATTAGCTCCGTACTGAATTCCGCCCGAAATAAAATTAGCATTCTTTTTAAGAACAATATTAATTACTCCCGCAATTGCATCAGAACCATATTGTGCAGCTGCTCCATCTCTTAAAACTTCGATTCGGTCAATTGCAAAAGATGGTATAGCGTTTAAATCTGTACCAACAGAACCTCTTCCTGGTGAACCATTTATATTTACCAAAGCACTTGTATGTCTTCGTTTTCCGTTCACTAAAATCAAAACCTGATCGGGTCCCAATCCTCTTAATTGAGCCGGATCAACGTGATCTGTTGCATCTGCCGTTGATGTAGGATTACTAGTAAATGACGGTGCAACATAATTTAAAATTTGAGTTACGCTTGTTTGCGGCGCTCCTTTTGTAATTTCAGTAATACTAAAAACATCAACGGGAACCGGAACATCCGTTTTTACTCTGTTTTTACTTCTAGATCCCACAATCGTAACTTCTGATAATTCATTATTTTTTAGCGTATCCTGCTCAGTTTTGTTTTCCTGTGCATAAATTCCTGAAAATGTCAAGATACTTAAAAAGGCTAGTACATTTTTTTTCATTTCTTTTTACTGGATTAGTTAATGTTTTGGCTTAAAAAAATTAAAGTTTTTCATTTTGAGCAAAAAAAAACCTCTGCGACCTGCAGAGGTTTCTATATCTATTTTTGAAAAAAAATTACAACAGAGTCTCTGCGGAAAGTTCCGGCATCATACAAGACATCATATTACAAACTGTTAATTTCATTTGTTTCTGTTATTTTAACGAGGCAAAGTTGCGAACTATTTTTCAACTAGCCAAACAAAAAGCAAAATATTTTCTATTACCCTATCAAACTAATATACTTCTGTTAAATTTCTCTTTAAAAAAATAAAAAAAGTTGAACTTTAATTTGCAAATCAAAATGGTTTTATACCTTTGCACCCGAATACAGAGGAAAAATTTGAACTGATTGCAACCTCTTCATAATGAAATGGTTCGTTATGAGTGCCGGGAGATTAATTTCGGCAGTAAAAAATGCTAAAGCAGAAACTCTCCTTTAGCCCTTTTTAGCAATTATTTTCCTCGCTTAATTTTAATTTAATACATTATTATGGCTTATTTATTTACGTCAGAATCTGTTAGTGAAGGGCATCCAGACAAAGTTGCAGATCAAATTTCGGATGCATTAATTGACAACTTTTTGGCATTTGACGCTGATTCAAAAGTAGCTTGTGAAACATTAGTTACAACAGGTCAGGTTATTTTAGCAGGTGAAGTAAAATCGAATACTTATCTTGATGTTCAGCAAATTGCACGTGAGGTAATCCGTAAAATTGGATATACTAAAAGTGAATATATGTTTGAAGCGAATTCTTGTGGAATTCTTTCAGCAATTCACGAGCAGTCTGCAGACATTAATCAAGGTGTTGACAGAGCTAAGCCAGAAGAGCAAGGTGCAGGAGATCAAGGAATGATGTTTGGTTACGCTACAAACGAAACGGAAAACTTCATGCCATTGGCACTTGATTTATCTCACAAATTATTACAAGAGTTAGCTATTTTAAGACGTGAAAACAAAGAAATCACGTACTTACGTCCAGATGCTAAATCTCAGGTAACTTTAGAATACAGCGACGATAACAAACCAACTCGTATTGACGCGATTGTTATCTCAACTCAACATGATGATTTTGATGAAGAAGCTACAATGTTAGCTAAAATCAAAAAAGATATTATCGAAATTCTTATTCCAAGAATTATCGCTAAAAACCCAGAACACGCACATTTATTCAACGATAAAATCAACTACCATATTAACCCAACAGGAAAATTCGTTATTGGAGGACCTCACGGAGATACTGGTTTAACAGGAAGAAAAATTATTGTTGATACTTACGGTGGAAAAGGTGCTCACGGTGGTGGTGCATTCTCTGGAAAAGATCCAAGTAAAGTAGATAGAAGTGCTGCTTATGCAACTCGTCATATCGCTAAAAACTTAGTTGCTGCAGGTGTTGCTGATGAAATCTTAGTTCAGGTTTCTTACGCAATTGGAGTTGCTGAGCCAATGGGTATTTTCATTGAAACTTATGGAACTTCTAAAGTAAACTTAACTAACGGTGAAATCGCTAAAAAAGTAGAAGCTATCTTTGATATGCGTCCTTACTTTATCGAGCAACGTTTGAAATTAAGAAACCCTATCTATAGCGAAACTGCTGCTTACGGACACATGGGACGCAAACCAGAAACTGTAACTAAAACTTTCTCTGCTCCAGGTGGAAATGAAAAAACAGTTACTGTTGAATTGTTTACATGGGAAAAACTTGATTTTGTTGACCAAGTTAAAGCTGCATTCGGATTGTAATTCAATCTAAATCTTAAACATAAAAAAACCCGATTTCAAATTTGAAATCGGGTTTTTTATTTTATTATGAACTTATCTTTCTAATTGTACATTTGGCAATGTTTTCGGGCGATTAGCATCGTTTGACAAAATCCATCCTGTGCGGTACATCCATTCTGTCATTTTACGGAGTTTCACGTAATCAATATTTTCAGATTCATCCATTGGCGTGTGATATTGACTGTGAAGTACGCTTGTAAAGAAAACCGAAGGAATCCCTTTTCTCGCATAAGGCAAATGATCGGAACGGAAGTAAAAATACTCTGGATGTTCCGGTCTGTCCCAAAGTTTATCCAAATCAAATTTTGGCCCTTCATCATTTGCTTTTTTCGCAATTGCTACCAAATCAGATGAATTTTCGTGAGGAGAACTAGAACCTAGCAATGCTGCTTGATTTACATTATTTCTTCCAATCATATCTCCATTTAAAACTGCTACGATATCTTTTTCTGGAACAGTAGGATGCGCTGCATACCATCTTGAACCTAACAAACCACGTTCTTCAGAACCATGAAATACAAATAAAGCGGTTCTTTTTCCTGGTTGTTTTTTATATGCTCTTGCAATTGCCAACATCGCTACGCAGGTACTTGCATTATCATCTGCTCCATTATAAATAGAATCCTGACCGTATTTTTGACGTACTCCGTCATGATCTTGATGTCCACTGAAAAGTACATATTCATTTTTCAATTTAGGATCTGTTCCGGCAATTGTACCCACAACATTTACTGAAGGATATTTGTATGTTTCAGAAACCACTTCAGTTGACAAAATATCTTTAGTGGTTTTTAAATATTCCAATTGATCTCCGTGTACCCAAAAAACTGGCATTGTTGCTCCAATTTTATCACGGAAACCTTCAATTCCGTAAATACCTCTTGTCATTTGTGGTTCAACTTGAGACCAGCTTTGTTCAGCTAATTCATCAGCAACCATAATAAGCGCTACAGCACCTTTTTTTACAACAAGATCGTAGTATTTGTTTCGAACTAAACCAGGATATCTTCTGTCAAAAAGCGAAATATCATCTGCAATTCCTTCTTTTGAAGCCAATAAAACAACTGCTTTTCCTTTAATGTCGGCTTTTTCAATTTCTTCTTTTGTTGCCGCTCCTAAATAAACTAATGAACCTTCAACCTTTATGTTAGTCGTTTCTGCAACCAAAACTTCTTTCCATAATTTATATTCTTTTTGGCCAATTTTAAACTTTGTATTTGGCGTTACCTGATGCCTGTATAAATCAAAAAACTGAAAATACGTTCCGTCGTCACCCGCTGGAGCCATTCCGGCTTCTTTAGCTTTATTGGCAAGCCACATTGAAACTTTTAATTCGTCAAGCGTTCCAGCTTCACGGCCGTTAAAGTGGTCGCCCGCCATTTGATACATATCGGTTCTAAGATCTTTATCAGTTATTGCCGCAACTAATGGTTTTTTAACTGCCTGAGCAAAAGTCATTGCTCCAGAGGCAAGTAAACCAAGGATCATTTTGTTTTTCATACTTTTTAATTTTATAATCCAAACTTAATCATTTCGAGGCAAAATCTTTGATTTTTTAACATCAAAAACAGCGAATAGCAACGATTAATAAACAAAAATGGCCGTCAATACAGACAGCCATTGCATTTTTCACAAGTATTAATATTTTATGGCACACGGATAATACAGATTTAAACCGATGAAAACGGATTTTTATATTAAATCAGCGAAAATCCGTTTAATCCGCGTTATCTGTGCGCTTGATTTAGTTATTTTACTTGTAAAACCTTAATAGGTTCCGTTTTGCATTTTGGTCAAAGTTTCCTGAATATCAGTTGCTGTTTCAGGCTCCGTAACCGTATTCAAATATTTAACTGCCAAAGTCTGTGTTTCAATCGCCTTTTGTTTCTGACCGTCTTTATAATACAATTGCGCCAAAGTATCTAAATAGTAAGGGTTGTTCTTGGTCACAACTAAACTATATTCAGACCATTTAATAGCTTCTTTTAAAAAATTAGCATTTTGTGGTTGCAACACAACTGACCATGCAGCATTATTACAAAGATTTGAATGATAATCTTTAAAAGAATTCCATCCATCATAAGCATATGACGAAGATGAATCTAAAGCCGAAAACATTGCATCTAATTTTTCAATTGGACTCGATGACGCTAAATTAGAATCAAAATAGGTACTGAACTCTTTTAAGAAATCGATGTTTGAAGCAGTTGCATCTTCTGCATTGTTTAAATATTGGAAATAATTACTGTACGATTCAAAATTTCCTTTTCCTAAAGCAATGATCTTTTTATAAACCGAAATGTTCTTATCCTTATTTATATCTGAAGAAGATTTCTCCTGAGCAATATAACTGTTAGCCTGTAATGCTGCAGAAATTTCAGAAATCACAATCCCTAAATTATGAACTTCGCCTTCCTTATTATTAAAATCTAAACGATTCTCTTCAATTTTATCTGCATACTTTAAAAGGTAATCGATAGAAAGAAAGTCAGTATCATTCAAAACTCGATCTTCATTAAAAAGTTGTTTCGTAAAACCTTGATTTTTGATTTCTCTTAAAATAGTCTCAACCAAATACATATCTGGTTTTGAATCTTTTTGATGCGATTCGATCAAGTTTTTCCAAGTTTGAGCAACTTCTTTTTTATCTGATGAAATTTTGGTCAGTACAAATTCTGTAGAATTAGCAACTTCTGCTCCAGAATCTGAATCGTAATCGTATGAAATTTCCAAAACCGCAGCTCTATTAAATGCTCTGATCAAATCTGCATCCGTCGCTTTTTTATTTTTGAATGTCTTATTTATGTATACAAAAGCATTCGCTCGCTGGAGTTTTTTATATAAATCACCATAATATCCAAACTGGTAACTCTTGTCTGATAAATCAGATTTTGCCGATGCCAAAATATCTCCCTCACCATTTAAAACCAATATGATTGGATCATTTGTTATCTTATTGTTTTTAAGCCATTTTTTATCATCGGCTCCAGCTAAATAATAATTATAAACATCATATACAGGATTATATGCATCATACATATTATAAGCTATTTGCGTTTTCTGATCTTTTACAAAGGCATCAAAACTTTCTTTCCCAACAGTTTTATTTGCGTTAGAATAAAATACCAAAAATTTCAGTTTAGCTTCTTTTGTTGCTGATAAAGCACTTTTTAAATTATTCTCGATTTTGAGTTTAAAATCGTATTGTAAAGGAACTGCAGGAGGAGCAACAGCATAATCAACTACAGCAGCGCTATCCACTACCGCGGCAGCTGGATCAAATTCTTCAATTGGAGAAATTGTTTCTTTGCCTGGATAAGTCCAATTAGAAATTATTTGACTTTCAAGAGGAATTACTTTTTTTTCCTTTACAGGCTGTGGGTCTTTTTCGTTTAAAAATACCAAAGGATCTTTACCGGCAGGCTCCGAAATTTTCAATTCATTTGTTTTTCTGTCAAAAAAACCGCCAATTTTCAAATCACCCAATGGCGCAAAATCATAAGTGACCGTTACTTCAGAAACATCTTTTGGCAAAGCATATTTACAAACATTGCTTTTTCCATCATAATCCTCATAAACCAAATACAAGTAATTTGTTTTTTCGATTCCAAATTCTAAATCAGTTTTTTCCCAATTTGGATCTATTTTGGTTTTGATGTCTGATAATCTTTGATAAACAACATCTTCAGTCCCATTTTGAGTTCCGATATAAAAGGAATAATAAGACGAGTCTGGAAACTTGATTTTAACTTTTTTTGCCTTTTTATCGGTTGCAAAAGCAAGATTAAAATTACTTTCTGATTTTTCTTTTTGAATAAAAATTAAAGAATCGCCTTTAATTTCATAATTACCCGTATAAAAAACCAGCTCATATTTATTATCATCTAATAAATTCAGTTTGATTTTTCCGCCTTTATTTGTAGATAAATAAGTTCCTTTTTCTATTCCTTTCACTTGACAAAATGAATAGGAAATTCCTGTAATCACGAGTAATACACTCCACACAAACTTGCGCATGACTATTTTTTTTGCTGTTAATAATTTCAAGCAAAGATATTCGATTCTTATCGAAACAAGTCATTAAAATTGATGATTTAGCAATTAAAATACTACAAATTATATTTCATTGAAAATATGATGTAACGAGGCTGGACAGTGTATTGTGAAACTCGTGTAGAAAACTGTGAAAAACTGTCATCATTCAAATATGTTGTATTTAAAATGTTCGTTGCCGAAATTTTATATTCCCATTTGCTGTCCTTTTTTTGGTAAACCAAACTGGCGCTTAAAAAATCATATTCATTATCTACCGTTTTGTTTCCATTATAATAATGGTAGAATTCATATTCCGAAACAAATGAAAAACTGTTCCAGAAATAATAATCTAATCTTGCAAAAGGTTTGTCAGTATAATAAGTCGAACCGCTGTATTGATTAATTAAGGCATTATATCCAAGTTCTAAATTTGGTAAGTTTTTATAATTTGTCGCTGCTTTTACAGTATAACTCTGGACAAAACTTTCTGTTGTTGCCAAAACATTATTCTGAATATTATTGAATTTCGACCAATTCAGACTTACTGTTGCTGATGCTTTATAATTTTTCAAGAAAGAACGTCCGTAACTTCCCATTCCGCTTAAAGTCTCATCGGCTAAATTAGAATTGTAAGGAACTGATGATTGGTTGATTCCATCAAAATTTGCCTTTGTTTTTATGGCGTCAACTTTTTTAGTGTATGTTGCGTTGGCAAAAATATTTTCAAAATTGAACATATTGTATTTAAAATAACGAAGCGAATGTACTTGTGAAGTTGCATTTTCCAAGAAACGGTTTCCTCTGAACAAACTGCTGTAATCAGACAAAACATAACCTGCCGCCAATTGATTTATATCTGTAAAATCATTTGACAAAGAGAAGTTATACGTCAACGTTTCCGATTTTTTGATTTGATATAAAGCAAAGAAATCAGGAAGTACTTTGGTAAAACTTTGAGAATAATCTGTTCCCAGTTGCCCGTTTGTCATTTGATAGGTATGCAAACTTACTCCTGGTGTCAACGTAAATTTTCCTGTCAGGATTTTATAATGAAATCCAATAAAAGCATCATTAAATCTATAATCAACATCATTATTGTTTTCTGCGGCATTTAAGTCATTTTTATTGCCATTATCGAGCATCTGAAAAATATGCGAATTAAAATTTTGGTAGGAATACGTATTTCCTAAAGTAACATTGAAATTGCTTTTTGGCGTTACCATATAATAGTAATCCAGTTTTGCATCTAATTTATTTGTTTTCACAAAACGATCCTGATTCAAATCATTTCGGTTTTGTCCTGAAATATATCCGGCCAAATCAAAAGGTTGCGAACGCAGGTTGGCATTATAAAACGGATTTTCGTCCTGATACAAATGTTGTGCCTCAAAAGCAAAAATGTTTTTGTCGCTTTGCGTATAATACAAGCTCAAATTCTGATTTACTGAAGTTGGATCTTGTTTCTTTTGAGTCAAGATAGTTTCAACTGTCGAAACATTATTCACCACCGATTCTCGAAGCAAATCGGTATCTTCATTTTGTTTTGACAACTTGGTTAAGATGTCGTAATCGAACTGAAATTTATCACTTGGTTTGTAACTCGAACTCAATTTAAAAAGTCCCAAGTTATTTTTTTGATGCGTCATTTCATCACGTTTCTGCTGATCGCCAGAATCTAAAATCGTAGTTTTTGATTTGGTTTCTAAATCTGTTTTTGAAACCGAAAGAATTCCGAAACCGCTAATATTCCAGGCTTTTGTGGGATTGTAAGAGAAATTCGTCGCGCCGAATTTAGTTTCAATTTCCTTAGCCCGATTGTTTCTCAAAACTGAAATTCCTAAATCATTTGACGAAACATTAAAATTACTTCCGCCTTTTTTCATCATGTTTTTGAAACCTCCGGTGAATTTGAAATAATCCTGCACCGTCAGTGGCAATTCACCAATATTATTAAAATTGGTAATTAAATTAATACTGTAT
Organism: Flavobacterium sp. ASV13; assembly: GCF_000745775.1. Taxonomy (GTDB): domain Bacteria; phylum Bacteroidota; class Bacteroidia; order Flavobacteriales; family Flavobacteriaceae; genus Flavobacterium. Next base: position 207,684 of record NZ_JQJY01000002.1, read on the forward strand.
TTTGGACTGTAATAAAATAATTTTGGATTAATTATATAACGGCTATCGAGCTCTGCAACGCCTACCCCGGCAGTAACATCTCCAAACCAAAAGTTCTTTTTACCCGATTTCAATTTGATGTTCATAGCCACATTATCCTGATCATTTTCTAGACCTTTCAATTGGCTTACTTCATTATAATTTCTTAAAACCTGAACTTTATCAATAGCATCGGCAGGAATGTTTTTAACACCAAGTTTGGTATCTCCGTCAAAAAAATCTTTCCCTTCCACCATCAATTTGCTAACTTTTTTCCCTTCAACTTCAATTTCTCCATCGGCATTTACCTCAACGCCAGGCAATTTTTTCAAAACATCTTCCAGCTTTTTTTCTGTTCCCGATTTAAAAGAATCGGCATTGTAAACAATTGTGTCTCCTTTTATAGAAACCGGCATTTCGCGTACGATTTCAACACCTTCAAGTTCTATTCCGGCGCCGTCCATAACAATATTCTGAACAATATTTTCTGTATTGGTAGAAATTGCTATTTCTTTAGATTTCATTCCCAGATAACTTATTTTAACGGTGTAAGAAGTATTTGGCTTCAAAGTCAGCTGGAATTTCCCTTTGTCATTTGTAATCCCGTAAGAATCCATTGCTTTGGTTCCGTTGTTTACAGCCATGATATTAGCCATTTCCAACGGATTTTTTTGTTCGTCCTGAATAACGCCGTCAAAACGGACACTTTGAGCAAAAGATATCGAGGTCATTAAAAAAATGACAAAAAAAAGTATATTTTTCATGGAGAAAATCTAAAAGATGATGTGCTTACAATTATCGTCTGATCAATACAGGACCACCGCCAGGACCACCTTCACGACCGCGGTTCATTTCTCTAAACTCTTCCATTTTTTTGATTACGGTTTCGTCGTAATCTTTCTGAGAAATAGTTTTTCCTTTTGTAGGCGCTTTTATTTCGACTTTATCTTTGGCATTCAAAACAATTTTAGAACATAAAATAGTTGTTCTTCCGTCATTTACTTCCAGAATCAAACCAGGCAGACCCCAATAATTTTCTGGCCCTTGGTTAACTGGAATTTCCGGAGAATACCAAGCAGTTATAATAATTTCTTTAGGAATTTCGAAGTTATCCTGAAAGTTCGTTTTAGTTTCGCCCGAAGTTTTCTTTACATCATCTTTTTTCTCTTCAGGTTTTTTATCATCAGCATTTTTTGGTCTGAAATTTCTAAAATCAGTTTTGCTGGCTTCTTTTACCGCTGTTGCTTTATAACAAGTATAACCACCAATTATTTTGGTTTCAGATTCCATTTTCCAGTTAAGTTTTGGCAAAGAATCAACCACCAAAAACTCTTTCCCCATAAATTCTTTGTCAACCGTATATGATTTGCTTTTTACATTTTTATAAAAAGTACCTCCGCCTCCCATGAAGGAATTCATCATAATACGCATTCCTCCTCCTTGTTGTCCAGGAGTTTCTAGTTTTTCTTCTTCTTTATATATAGAAGCCGATTTATCAAAATTTAAAACAAAAGTCTTTTCAAGCATTTTTTTCATTCGCTCTTCCATGTTTTTTTGCATTTCGGGCGTAATATCTCTATTGGCACGCATTCCATCCATTTTTGGAGCCTGCGTTTTTGACTCATAAACGGCCATTCCCTGAAAATCTTTTTGCGCCTGCATTTGAGTAAACACAAGCATTAAAGACATATAAAAAATCACTTTTTTCATTTTCATTTTATTTTAAATTGGGCAAATCGTATAAAACTTACACTCAAATGTATTATTATTTTTAAAATACCAAAAATATAATATATCAATGCTTTGAAGGCATAGACAGAATGCGCTATTTTTTAGACTATTACGATTGAAAAAGGTTTAAATGGCAAAATCATCAAAATCTCTTCTTTTTAAACTTTTATCGTAAGGTTTTTTGTAATTTGGCACGACCGAAACCCAAAAAATCATGACTAAAACAGCAATAAATATTTTATTTTTCCTTTTAATTGCTGTTATTCCCACTGTTCTTTCGGCACAAAATCCAAAAATAAATGCAACCCAAATTTCTCATTTAAACAATACTGCTGATGAATATTTAGGCCAAGATTCATTCGGATTTAGTTATCAGATTAGCAACAATGTTTTTAGTAAATTTAAAGGAAGTGAAGTTTTTGAATACAAAAATGTTTCTTTAGGAAGAATCACAAAAACTGACTTGCAGAATCCGCTAAAAATAGTTTTGTATTATGAAGATTTCAATACTGTTGTTTTATTAGATAACCAATTAAATAAAATTACCGAAATCAATTTTTCATTAAATGCAACTCCAATTGTCGTGAGCGCCATCGGAATGTCGACTCAAAATCAATTATGGATTTACAATGCCCTTAATCAACAAATTGGGTTGTTTGATTATTTAAAAAATGAATACAAAACGGTTTCTATTCCATTAACAGAACCTATAAAACATTATCAGACAGATTTCAACACTTTTTATTGGATCGATAAAAAAAACAATTGGTTTTCCTGTGATATTTTCGGAAAAATCACAAGTCTTGGAAATGTTTCGGATTTTGATAAAATTGAAATAATTGATGCTCAAAAGTACATTTTCAGCAAAGGTAACCAGTTGTATTTAAGAGAGATTAGTAAAGAGAAAATAGCTATAATTTCTGAAATTGAAATTTTAGAAAAATCGTTTGACAATTTCTATTATAAAGACCAAATTTTATCTATTTTTACAGCTAAAGAAATTGTAAATTATAAAATCGTAACACCGTAATGCACATAGCAATAGCAGGAAATATCGGCGCAGGAAAAACCACCTTGACCAAATTATTAGCCAAACATTTTAAATGGGAGCCTCATTATGAAGATGTGGTTGATAATCCGTATTTAGACGATTTTTATCACCAAATGGAACGTTGGTCATTTAATTTACAAATCTATTTCTTAAATAGCCGTTTCCGTCAGGTGCTTCAAATTCGCGAAAGTGGCAAAAAAATCATTCAGGATAGAACGATTTATGAAGATGCTTATATTTTTGCTCCCAATTTATACTCAATGGGTTTGATGACAAGCCGTGATTTTGAAAACTATACTTCTTTATTCGAATTGATGGAATCTTTAGTAAAGGCTCCGGATTTATTGATTTATTTAAGAAGTTCTATTCCAAATCTTGTTGGGCAAATCCACAAACGCGGACGCGAATACGAAAACTCAATTTCGATTGATTATTTAAGCCGTTTGAACGAAAGATACGAAGCCTGGATTCAGACTTATACCAAAGGAAAATTATTGATTATTGACGTTGATAATATTAATTTTGTTGACAATCCTGAAGATTTAGGAAACATTATTAATAGAATTGATGCTGAATTAAACGGATTGTTTTAAAAACAGATTTCATAGATTTATACGAAATACAAAATGCCTCTAAAAAATTTTAGAGGCATTTTTATTTAAAAATTTTCCTACTTTTGCGATAGTTAAATAAATTTCCCTATTTGGGAAAAAACCAATATATTTGTCAAACTAATTATGAGAATAATAGCAAAAAGAACACTGCAAAATTTTTGGGAAAGATTTCCAAATTCTAAACAACAGCTTTTAGCTTGGTATCAAGTTTTTGATAAAAATGATTTTGCAAATTCTAACGTTATAAAATCTTCTTTTGGTACTGCAGATTTTGTAGGTAACAATAAAGTAGTCTTTAATATTTGCGGAAATCATTATCGCTTAATTGTAAAAATAAATTACTATACACAAATTGTATATATTCTTTTTATTGGGACGCATAGCGAATATGATAATTTAAAAGATATAAAAAATTTATAAGATGAATATAAAGCCCATAAAAACAGAACAAGACTATAACGCAGCATTAGAAAGAGTCAACTTTATTTTTGATGCTAAGCCAAATACTATTGAAGGAGATGAGCTGGATATTCTTGTAACTCTTATAGAAAAGTATGAACAAATTCATTTTCCAATTCCGGAACCTGATCCTATAGAAGCTATAAAATTTATGATGGAGCAGAATGGATTAACGGATGCCGATTTAGGAATTATTCTAAACAGTCGTTCAAGAGTATCGGAATTGTTTAACCGAAAGAGAGCTCTAACAATTAAACAAATTAGAGTTTTAACCGAAGCTCTTCATATTCCAGCATCAATTTTAATTAAAGAATACAGCTTAAATCCATAAATAAAAATGCCTCTAAATAATTTTAGAGGCATTTTTATTTATGATATCCTAACAGGTTTTAGAAACTATTAGGATAAAAAATTGGTTTTATTTTACAGCATCAATCTTAGCTTTCACTTCTTCTTCCGTTCCTTCATAAACTTCAGTTGTCGTTTTACCATTTTCTGTTTTAGTTACTGTTCCGGTAGTTTTTCCGTTTATATTTTTCAGTTCAACACGAACAGATTTTTTCTCGTATTTACTAGTGTCAAAACAATCTGTTTTTTGATGAATGTATTTTCCGTTTGCGTCATAATGTGCAAGACATTTTGCAGTTTCTTCTACTGTGCAACCTTTTTCTTTGCACATTTTAGCACATTCTTCTTTAGTCATTCCAGACATATCGCCACATTTAGAAACTCCACCTACATTTACTTCTGTTTTAACACAACAAGAACCTTTTTCTGTCATTCCTGTAGATGAATGTCCTTCACCTAAAATTGGTGCAACAACCAATCCGATCAAACAAGTCAATTTAATCAAAATATTCATTGATGGCCCAGAAGTATCTTTAAACGGATCTCCAACTGTATCTCCGGTTACGGCTGCTTTATGCGCATCAGAACCTTTATACGTCATTTCGCCGTTGATCATAACTCCAGCTTCAAAAGATTTTTTAGCATTGTCCCAAGCACCTCCTGCATTGTTTTGGAAAACTGCCCAAAGAACCCCAGAAACGGTAACTCCAGCCATATATCCACCTAACATTTCAGCTATTAATTGATTGTTATCTGAATAAACTAATTTTCCTAAAAGTACGATTGCGATTGGAAATCCAATCGTTAAAATTCCCGGAAGCATCATTTCGCGTAACGCAGCTTTTGTAGAAATCTCAACACATTTTCCATATTCTGGTTTTCCGGTTCCTTCCATAATTCCTGGAATTTCCTTAAATTGACGACGCACTTCATAAACCATATCCATCGCTGCTTTTCCAACAGAATTCATAGCTAAAGCTGAGAAAACCACAGGAATCATTCCGCCGACAAATAACATTGCCAAAACTGGTGCTTTGAAAATATTAATTCCATCAATTCCTGTAAAAGTTACGTATGCAGCAAATAATGCTAGTGAAGTCAATGCTGCAGATGCAATAGCAAAACCTTTTCCAGTTGCAGCAGTTGTGTTTCCAACAGAATCTAAAATATCAGTTCTTGTACGGACTTCTTTTGGCAATTCGCTCATTTCTGCAATTCCTCCGGCATTATCAGAAATTGGTCCGAAAGCATCAATTGCTAATTGCATTGCCGTTGTAGCCATCATTGCTGAAGCCGCTAATGCAACTCCATAAAATCCTGCCAAAGCATACGAAATCCAGATGGCGCCTGCAAATAATAAAACTGTTGGAAAAGTAGAAATCATTCCGGTTGCCAAACCTGCAATTACATTTGTTCCCGCTCCTGTTGAAGATTTTTGAACAATTGCCATAACTGGTTTTGTTCCTAATCCTGTATAATATTCTGTTACTGACGAAATAGCGCCGCCAACAACTAATCCTACTAATGTAGCATAGAAAACACGCATTGAAGAAATTTGCTGTGACCCTTCTCCAAAAAATTCCATTGTCATAACTTCCGGCAACATGTGCTGCACCAAGAAATAACAAGCAATCGCAGTTAATCCAATCGAAACCCAGTTTCCTATATTTAGTGCTTTTTGAACTTGAGCTTCTTTTGCATTATCATCTGAAATTTTTACTAACATTGTTCCGATGATCGAAAACAAGATTCCGAAACCGGCAATTGACATTGGAAGCAAAATTGGACCAATTCCGCCGAAAGCATCATTGATACTTCCACCCATATCTTTTATAACATAATTCCCCAGAACCATCGCTGCTAAAACGGTTGCAACATAAGAACCAAATAAATCGGCGCCCATTCCGGCAACGTCTCCAACATTATCTCCAACATTGTCTGCAATTGTTGCTGGATTTCTTGGATCATCCTCTGGAATTCCGGCTTCAACTTTACCAACTAAATCGGCACCAACGTCAGCTGCTTTAGTGTAAATTCCACCTCCAACTCTCGCGAAAAGCGCAATTGATTCTGCTCCTAATGAAAACCCCGCTAAAGTTTCTAAAACAACAGTCATTGTTTCAGTATCTTTCCAAACTCCGTCAGATAATAAATTAAAGAAAATTATAAAGAAGGCTGTTAAACCTAAAACTGCTAATCCTGCAACACCAAGTCCCATTACAGTTCCTCCGCCAAATGAAACTTTCAAAGCTTGCGGCAAACTTGTACGTGCTGCCTGTGTTGTTCTAACGTTTGTTTTGGTTGCGATTTTCATTCCTATATTTCCTGCATAAGCTGAAAATAACGCTCCAAAAATGAATGCAATTACTATAAATAAATGTGTTTTTACTCCCGGAATAAAAGTAATTCCTGCCAAAGCTAAACTTGCAACAATTACAAAGATGGTTAATAGTTTATATTCGGCTTTTAGGAAGGCTAAGGCTCCTTCGTAGATGTAATCTGAAATCTCTTTCATCTTACCGTCTCCGGCATCTTGTTTTAAAACCCAAGTCCTTTTTATTCCCATGAAAAGTAATCCTAAAACTGCCATAACTATTGGCAGGTAAATCATAAATGCATTCATAATATTTTAATGGTTTTGGTTAATAGTCAACAATCTAACTAAAACGAATTTAAACAAAAAAGCAATACTCCTAACGGAGTATTGCTTTTTTTATAAAATATGAATGCTAAAATTATTTAATGCTAAATAATCCCTCTGGTTTATTTTCAATATCATCAAAACGCTTCGTGCACTCAGCAATAATTGCATAAGCTTCGTTTACGTCTCCCCATCCTTCAACATCAACTTTTTTGTTTTCAAGATCTTTATAAACTTGGAAAAAATGCTCGATTTCTTTCACTAAGTGTGGGTTGATATCTGAAAGATCATTTAATGAATTCCAGATTGGATCTGAAACTGGTACACAAATAATTTTTTCGTCTGGTCCTTTATCATCTGCCATGTGGAAAACACCAATTGGCTTAACTTCCATTACACATCCAGGGAAAGTTGGTTCGTTTACTAAAACCAATACATCAAGAGGATCTCCATCAAGTGCTAAAGTTTCTGGAATAAATCCATAATCAGCTGGGTACATCATTGAAGAGAATAACATTCTGTCGAAACGCATTCTTTTGATTTCAAAATCGTACTCGTATTTATTTCTGCTTCCTCTTGGTATTTCGATTAATACATCGAAAGTCGTTAGTTTGTCTGCGGTCATTTTCGTTTTTTATTATATCTATAATTTCGGTTGCAAAAGTAACCAAACATTCTATTTTTACAATAAAAAAACAGGTTAAATTATCTGCATTATCTATTAAAAAACAAGCATTTAATAAGTAATTGTTCGATTTCGCTTTTTTAAGTAATAATGCCAGAGCAAATAAGTTGCATAAGATCGGTATGGACTCCATTGTTCGGCATGAATTTCCATTTCTTGTTTGTCATGAATATTCAGTAATTCTTTGATTGTATTTATCACTGCAATATCGCCAAGCGGAATCAAGTCGGGTTCCTGCAGACAAAACATTAAATAAATATCGATTGTCCAATTACCGATTCCTTTTAATTTGATAAGCTCTTCCCGAACTTCTTTTGCCGATTTCGATGGCAGACTTTCAATATCTAATTCTTTGTTTAAAACAGCTTCTGCTAAAACTTTAATATATTTTGTTTTTTGTCGACTAACTCCAAGATTTCTAAATTCTTCATCAGATAAAACTGCCATATTTTCTGGATTACAGGCTTTATAAGCTTTTATTTTTAAGAATGTGGCTTTCGCCGAATCTACAGAAACTTGTTGTTCCAATATCAGCAATACCAAAGTCTCAAAACCCTGAGGTCGTTTCGGAATTGGAGGCAATCCATACTTTTCGATTATTTCCTGAAATATCGGATTTTTATTGGTTAGAAAATCGATGGCTTCTTGCATGAGTATTTAAGTGTTTATTCAAAATTAAATAAAAAAGAATCTCGCAAAGACGCAAAATTTTATTTCACAAAAAAAGTCGCAAAGATTTTAAACCTTTGCGACTTTGTTACTTTGAATCTTTGCAACTTTAAAAATAGAACCCAAAAGATCCTTTTACTGCAAATTTATTGGCATCAGGCATGTTTAAATAACTTCCTCTCCAAGAGAAATCAATTCGGAAAACTTTGAAGATATTTCCAATTCCGGCATTGTATTCCCAATAAACATTTTCTGGCGCGTTATATGGAAGACCAGAAGCATTAATTGCTCTGTTTGCATCTGAAATAGTTCCGTGAACCGCTTTGATTCCGATAAATTCTCTCCAGTTTAATTTCCTCATAAATGGAACTCGAGCAAATAATCTTCCTTGAAAATTATGTTGCCATTGCAAGGTGGTATATTGATCAGCAATAAATTCATAAAAATTTAAATTACTAAACGTATTTTCAATTGTCCAATAGGTCTGGTTTCCAGGAATAACACTCATCAAACCTAACGGAATTGTACCAAATGTCTTTCCAGTTTCTACAATAATATCGGTTCTTCCTAATGGGCCAATAATAATAGGCTGTTTGTAATAAACCTGTATTTTTTCGTAAGCAAAATCACTCTCAAAAACACCTTTTAATCCGTAACTGAAATTCACAAAGAAATGGCTAAACGGACTATCAACTAAATCTCTTTCAACCCCATAACCAATCGTTTTGCGGTTTGGCATATATTCAAACTGAATATTGGCTTCAGACTGTCTAACTTTACTTTCAACAACCCCTGCAGGGTTTTCAGGCGTCGGTAAAGTCGTGTAATAATCTAAACTAAATGTTTTTGATGCCGATTCTAAAGTTCTATATGAAAATCCAGTCTGTACAATAAAATTCTTTTTGGGTTCAATTTCAAAAGAAACATTACTCAAATTAATATTAGTCAATTTTCCGTTGCTTCCAGTTGTAAACAAAGCAGAAGACGCAAAACTTCGTCCTAAAATATCATTCGTCGTGGTTAAACTCGCTCCTATTTGTTCAATATCACGCCTGTTTCCTCCAGAAATAATGATTCTTTTTTTCTTGTCAACCATCCATTTTCCAGAAACGCCATATTTAAATTTATTATCATCAAAACCATAAGCCGTATAAGCCTGTATACGCCATGGATCATTTGGCCCAAAATAAGTTCTTCCACCAACTCTTACCCTCAAGCCTTCGACTTCATTATAACCAAAAGTTGAAAATATAGGTCCATAATCGAAATTTTTAAACTCGACATAACCGCTTCCTAGTATCGAGACGAGACTGTACAACTGCTTAAATCGCTTGACCGTCTGCAGTGTATCCAGCATTTTATAAATTCCAGCTTCGTCTTTATTTAATTTTTCAAAACGATTTTCATCCCAAAATTCGGGCGGTCGGTCATAAACGGCATTGTCTATAAAATTGACTTCTTCTTTATAAAACTTCTCTGGTTTTTGAATGTTGAATTTATGATTTCGATATAGAGTTGTTCGTTTTCCATAAACTCCTTTTGATTTTTCTTTCTTATTCAAAGCAAAATCAGACATCATATAATCACGAGTCAAAAGGAAAACAGAATCATTTTCAACTTCAAATTCCTGCTCGATATAAATATCTTTTACCCAGTTAATATTGGCACTTTTGGTAACACCCATATTAATTTTCTTGATGGCAAAAGTCGAATCGTTTACCCAAAAATCACCTTTAAACGTCAGTTCATTTTTTCTTCTTGGATAAAAAACAATGTTATAACACCATTTCTTGTCAATATAAGCACTGTCTTTCAACACATAATTGTAGACATCAATTCCGGTTTTAGAAAGCGGACTTGTGAAACTTTTATCGAAAAACTTAAGGTGATTATCGTAAATATTATAATCAGAATAAAGATCTTTTACGAAAGATAAAATCTGCTGATTTCCGTTGAAACCAGACATTTTATTTCCAGTCAGATTTTCTTTTACTTTCTTTAATTTATTGTCGCCATAAACATCATATACCGATTCGTTGATAAAAATTGGCAGATACGTTTTTCCTGTAACATCAGAAGTATCAACATGTTCAAATACAAACTCCATTCCTTTGAAAAGTTTGTTCTTCATAAAAGCACTATCAATCGTGTTCATGTCGAACTCGACTTTTTCATACTTCTGCATTTGATATTGACTGAATTGATAAAGTCCGTTTTTACGTTTTCTTTCCCAAATTTTCCTCAAAATATCCAATGCAGGATTATTCTTCTTAGAAGTTTTTCCGGTATAAATTACAACTTCGTTTAGCACTTGTTCTTCAAATAAAACAATTTTGAAATTGTAATTGACTGCTTTTTCCAGAGGAACTTCCTTATCTGAAAATCCTGCTGATGTAACTAATAATGCTGTATAAGTATTAGGCGATTCAAGATAAAAACGGCCGTCTTCATTAGAAACGATTCCGGTATTAGAACCTTTGAAAACAATATTTGCAAAAGGTACTGGCTGATTTGATTTATCCAAAACAATTCCACTCACTTTTGTTTGTGCAGTTCCAAGATTCACAAAGGCGAATACAAAAAATAGGCTGAGTAAAATTATTCTTTTTATCATTTGGCAAAAAAAAAACTTCATCAATTAATATGACTGATGAAGTTTTATAAGTATTGTTGATTCTTTTATTTATACATTACTTTCTTTACTGCTTTTACTACATCACCAGCGTTTGGCAACCAGTCTTTAAGCAATACAGGAGAGTAAGGCGCAGGAGTATCAGCAGTTGTGATACGCTGAATTGGCGCATCAAGGAAATCGAAAGCTTGCTCCTGAACGATATATGTAATTTCAGAAGAAATACTTGCAAATGGCCAAGCTTCTTCAAGAATTACTAAACGGTTTGTTTTTTTAACAGAAGTAAGAATAGCATCTTTATCCATAGGACGAACTGTTCTTAAATCGATAATCTCACAAGAAATTCCTTCTTTAGCTAATTCATCAGCAGCAATAAAAGCTTCTTTAATGATTTTTCCAAAAGAAACAATCGTTACATCTTTTCCTTCACGTTTGATATCAGCAACTCCCAATGGAATTGTATATTCTCCGTCTGGCACTTCACCTTTATCACCATACATTTGCTCAGATTCCATGAAAATAACTGGATCGTTATCACGAATCGCAGATTTCAAAAGTCCTTTTGCATCATAAGGAGTTGAAGGCACAACAACTTTAAGACCTGGAGTATTTGCAAACCAGTTTTCTAAAGCTTGAGAGTGAGTTGCTCCTAATTGACCTGCAGAAGCAGTTGGTCCACGGAAAACGATTGGCACATTAAATTGTCCACCAGTCATTTGACGCATTTTAGCAGCGTTATTTATGATTTGATCAATACCAACTAAACAGAAGTTGAATGTCATATATTCTACAATCGGTCTGTTACCATTCATTGCAGAACCTACTGCAATTCCAGTAAAACCAAGCTCAGCAATTGGAGTATCGATTACTCTTTTTTCACCAAACTCAGCAAGCATTCCTTTTGAAGCTTTATATGCTCCGTTGTATTCTGCAACTTCTTCGCCCATTAAATATATGGATTCATCGTGACGCATTTCTTCGCTCATCGCTTCACAAATGGCCTCTCTAAATTGTATTGTTCTCATATTTATATTGTATGTTGAATTTTCTGAAGAGCAAAAATAAATATTTTAAATCACTTAAAAGCATAAATTAAATTTAAAATCACAGGAACTTTCTTCTCTTCTTCTGCTTTTAACTTTTAAAACGTGTTGTGATATATACGAAATCGATATAATTGTTATTATTCTATCTGCAAAAACACTTTTTATACAAATACACTCTTATTTGTGTAATTCTGATTTTGAATTTAGATTCTTTCAAACGTAAAAAATCAAAATCTAGTATAAATTCCGTCCGATTTTAAGAGTTGAACAGCTTTTCACGATTACGAAATTCCTAAGAATCAGACAAAATAGCTAAATTTTCATTTTTGAAAAACCCCAAAAGACGTGTCAAATTTCAGAATCTTCGAAAACGTAATAGTTTTTAAAAAATATTATGCGTGCATAGTATATTATTCCAATTTTAATTTCTAAATTTGTCAAAGCATATTACAAATTCAAAATATATACTTATGAAAATATTGGTTTGCATCAGCCACGTGCCTGATACTACTTCAAAAATTAACTTCTCCAATGGTGATTCAGAATTTGATACCAATGGTGTACAATATGTAATAAACCCAAATGACGAATTTGGTTTAACACGTGCAATTTGGTTTCAAGAACAACAAGGAGCAACTGTAACTGTTGTGAATGTTGGAGGACCAGATACTGAACCAACTTTACGTAAAGCATTAGCTATTGGCGCAAACGAAGCGATTCGTGTAAACGCCAATCCAACTGACGGTTTTTTCGTTGCAAAACAATTAGCTGAAGTAATTAAAAATGGTGGTTACGATCTTGTAATTGCCGGAAAAGAATCTTTAGATTATAATGGTGGAATGGTTCCAGGAATGATTGCTGGAATTTTAGGTTCTAACTTCTTAAACTCTTGTACTAGTGTTACTGTTGACGGAAATAATGTAAAAGCAGTTCGTGAAATCGACGGTGGAAAAGAAACTGTAAGTACTACGCTACCTTTAATTATCGGTGGTCAAAAAGGTCTTGTTGAAGAAAAAGATTTACGTATCCCGAACATGAGAGGAATCATGACAGCAAGAACTAAAGCTTTAACTATTCTTGAGCCAGTTGATGCTCCAGTTAATACAAAAGCAGTGAAATTTGAAAAACCAGCTCCAAAATCGGCAGTAAAATTAGTTTCTGCAGATAATTTAGATGAGTTAATCAATTTATTACACAACGAAGCGAAAGTAATCTAGTAATCAGTATTTAGTCGCAGGTTTCAGTTTGCAAAAACTTTAAACCTAAAACTTTAAACTTTTAAACAAAAAATTATGTCAATATTAATATATGCAGAATCTGCAGAAGGAAAATTTAAAAAAGTAGCTTTCGAATTAGCTTCTTACGCTAAAAAAGTAGCTGAATCATTAGGAACAACAGTTACAGCTTTGACTGTAAACATTAGCGACGTAAGCGAATTAGGTAAATACGGAGTTGATAAAGTTTTAAAAGTAAACAACGATAAATTAGCTGGTTTTACTGCTAAGGCTTACGCCGATGTAATCAAACAAGCTGCTGAAAAAGAAGGAACAAAAGTAGTTTTACTTTCTTCTACAACAGATAGTATTTATCTTTCATCATTAGTGGCAGTAGCTTTAAATGCTGGTTTTGCTTCAAATGTTGTTGGATTGCCGTTAAGCACTTCACCTTTTCAAGTAAAAAGAAATGCTTTTTCTAACAAAGCTTTCAATATTACACAAATCGATACCGATGTAAAAGTTCTTGGTTTGGCTAAAAACTCTTACGGAATTTTCGAAAGCGCAGGAGCTGCAGCTGCAGAAGATTTCAACCCATCAATTGGAGATAATGATTTTGGTGTAAAAGTGGAATCTGTAGAGAAAGTAACTGGAAAAGTTTCTATCGCTGATGCTGATATCGTAGTTTCTGGCGGACGTGGATTAAAAGGTCCTGAAAACTGGGGATTAGTTGAAAATTTAGCTGAAGTTTTAGGCGCTGCGACAGCATGTTCTAAACCAGTTTCTGATTTAGGATGGAGACCTCACAGCGAACACGTTGGACAAACAGGAAAACCAGTTGCAACAAACTTATATATTGCAATAGGAATTTCTGGAGCAATCCAGCATATTGCCGGAATCAACTCTTCAAAAGTAAAAGTGGTAATCAACAACGATCCTGAAGCGCCTTTCTTTAAAGTGGCTGACTACGGAATTGTTGGTGATGCATTTGAAATTGTACCTCAATTAACTGAGAAATTAAAAGCTTTTAAAGCACAACATTCTTAATCTAAGAATTCTTAATATTATAGCTGCCTAAAAACAAGATAATCGTATCTTTGTTTTAAGGCAGCTTTTTTGTTCCATATTTTTTGATTAAAATTGCACCTTTATTTTCCAATCAAAAATAGTATTAAAATGCGGCGCTAAGTGCCCTTTTTACAATGATATATGAGTCTAGTAAAATTATCCATAAAAGGAATTTCATACAGTCAAACTCAAAATGGCGCTTATGCCTTAATTTTGAATGAAGTTGATGGTGAAAGAAAATTGCCTATCGTAATTGGCGCATTTGAAGCCCAGTCGATTGCTATTGCCCTAGAAAAAGAAATAAAACCTCCTCGCCCATTAACGCACGATTTATTCAAAAATTTCGCAGAAAGATTTGATATTGTCGTAAAACAAGTAATCATTCACAAACTTGTTGATGGTGTTTTTTACTCCAGCTTAATCTGTGAAAGAGATAAAATCGAAGAAATAATTGATGCCCGAACTTCAGACGCAATTGCATTAGCATTACGTTTCAACGCACCAATTTTTACTTATAAAAATATTTTAGATAAAGCCGGAATTTATTTGAAATCAAATACTGCGGACACGGATCAGGGTTCACAGGAAATTGATGATGTACTTTCGAATCCGGAAACTTTTGGTCACGAAGAAGAAACCAATCAATCTGGTGATGTATATGCAAAACACAGCCTTCAGGAACTAAACGAACTTTTAGACCAAGCTGTTTCTCAGGAAGATTACGAAAAGGCCGCTAAAATTAGAGACGAAATCTCTAGAAGATAAATTTATGTTTAATCGTGGATTTGTTTAATCGTTTAATTGATTAAACAGTTACACGAATAAACGATTAAACGATTAAACAACAATGAAACAATACTTAGATTTAGTAAAACACGTTTTAGAAAACGGCAATCAAAAAGGAGATAGAACCGGAACCGGAACTAAAAGTGTTTTTGGTTACCAAATGCGTTTTGATTTAAGTGAAGGTTTCCCGATGGTTACAACTAAAAAACTTCATTTAAAATCAATCATTTATGAATTGCTTTGGTTTTTAAAAGGCGATACCAATATTAAATATCTACAAGAAAACGGAGTAAAAATCTGGGATGAATGGGCTGATTCTAACGGTGATTTAGGACCTGTTTACGGACATCAATGGAGAAATTGGAACAGCGAAGAAATCGATCAAATCTCAGAATTGATTACCGAATTAAAAACAAACCCAAACAGTAGAAGAATGCTGGTTTCAGCATGGAATCCTTCTGTTCTTCCTGATACAAAAAAATCTTTTGAAGAAAATGTAGCAAACAACAAAGCTGCTTTGCCTCCTTGCCACGCCTTTTTCCAGTTTTATGTATCGAGTCCCGATACTGAAAAAGGAGAAACAAAAGGCAAACTTTCTTGTCAGCTTTATCAACGCAGCGCTGATATCTTTTTAGGAGTTCCGTTTAACATTGCTTCTTACGCGTTATTAACCATGATGATTGCACAGGTATGCGATTTGGAAGCTGGTGAATTTATTCACACTTTTGGAGATGCACATATTTACAACAATCATTTTGATCAATTGGAATTACAGCTTTCGAGAGAACCAAAACCATTGCCAAAAATGATTTTAAATCCAGCGATTAAAAACATTTTTGATTTTGATTACAATGACTTTACTCTTGTCGATTATGAACCGCATCCGGGAATAAAAGGAAGTGTTGCTGTATAAAAAACATAAAAAAATCCGCTTAAAAATTTAAGCGGATTTTTTTATACCGTCACAACACTATTTTCGCTTCCGGCAAAATCATTCCATTTATAAGAATCTGCTTCAGGCTCGTTCACATAAACACCGTCAATTAAATACTTAAATTCGTAAATGGCATCTTTTACTAAGTCATAAGTAGCTTTAAAAGTTCCGTTTTTTAATTTACTCAAAGTTCCTTCTTCCGGATTCCAATTATTGAAATCTCCAACTACAGCAGCTTTACTTGCATCTTTAGCTTCGACAGAAAAGGTAACTTTTACTACTGGTTTTGTTTTGATAAATTGTTTCTTTAAAGACATAACTAATTAGTTTTTAGATTGATATATCTAAAATTACGCAAAATCAGCTGAAGTTTCAGCATCTCCATATCCGATTTACGAGAATAGCAAAAATGCTTATTTATTTTAATCATATCCATAAATTAATCCATGATAATTTTTTGATTTCAAATTCTTAACTTATTCAATAGCAAATATTATAGGATCAAAATTCCTTCTTTTCAAAATAAATTTTAACTTTATAACCTCATTTCATTTAAGATCCTATGGAAAAAGAAGTACAAGAACAGTATGAATATGCCAGAAGAAGAATTAGACAAAAGAAAATCCTATATTTTCATTTTGTGCTTTTCCTGATAGGAAGTTTATTTTTATTTGTTGCTAATAGATTTTTTGGTTTTGGAGCTGGAACAAATCAAAATTGGTGTATTTGGGGAATTACGATATGGCTCTTTTTATTCATTTTACATTTTATAAAAGTCTATATTACAGATCGATTTATGAACAAAAAATGGGAAAGAGAACAAATTGACAGACTTGTTGCACTACAACAAAAAAGGATCAGTCAATTAGAATCCAAAATAAATGAGGATACTCAGAAATAATTTTTAGTTTAGAATGCCATGATTATAATGATAGCGGCTGTAGCCGAAAACAATGCCCTTGGAAAAAACAATGATTTAGTATGGCATTTGCCAAATGATTTTAAAAGATTCAAATCTCTGACAACAAATCATCATATTATAATGGGAAGAAAAACTTTTGAAAGCTTCCCGAAACCTTTACCAAATAGAACTCACGTTATCATAACCCGACAAAATGATTACAATCCCGAAGGTTGTATTATAGTCGACAGCATTGAAAAAGCTATTGCTGTTTGTCCTGAAAATGAAGATTCTTATATTATTGGTGGAGGCGAAATTTACAATCTTGCTTTACCATTTACTGATATTATTGAAATAACAAAAGTTCATCATACTTTTGATGCGGATACTTTTTTTCCAAAAATCGACGAAAATGAATGGATTTTAGTAGAATCTGAAGAAAATTTCAAAGATGAAAAACATCTTTATGATTACACTTACGAAACTTATATCCGTAAATAAAAAAACATCCTCTTTTGAAGGATGTTTTTTAAAAAAGATTGATTTTAGATTTTGACTCTTTCGAGAAATAGTTTTGGTAAAAAAAATCACAAATGTTTAAAAACATTTGAAATAACTGAATAACATAAATGTTAATTGAGAGCAAGTCTCAAAAACGCCTTTAATAACAAATACCACTAAGATATTAAAGGCAAGAAAATTAAAATTTCCAAAAACAAATTTAATCCTAAGAACGTACTTTGCACTTTAAAAAGAATGTTGGTTTTAAGGACAACATTTCAAAACTACTTACAAGAACAAATGGATTACCAGCGCAAAAAAAGCAACCATCTGATTTAAGTCATTATTTAATCAATCATTAAATTTCTATCTTTTTATCTTTGACAAATTTGGACATAAATCCAGCATTGCACAATACCCACTTTTAGTGATTTTAAAAAAATACCCGTTTTTGGTGATGCCTTAAATCAGCAAAACAAGAAGACTTATAACAATAAAAGTCCTTCTTTTAAAACATTTGATTTACAATTTAAAAAAGCCAATTACAGTTAAGTTAGATTGTATTATATTTGCCTAAATAAAAAAAATGTCTGAAAAAATAACTCCATATAAAGACTCTTCTTTAGGGAAGAAAGAACAGGTTGCCCAAATGTTTGACAACATCTCTGGTAATTATGATAATTTGAACCGTGTCATCTCATTTGGGATTGACGTTAAATGGCGAAAAAAAGTATTAAAAATAGTTTCTGATACTAAGCCAAAAATCATTCTTGATATTGCTACAGGAACTGGTGATCTTGCAATTTTAATGGCGCAAACCAAAGCCGAAAAAATAATTGGTTTAGATATTTCGGCAGGAATGCTTGAAGTTGGAAAAAAGAAAGTTGAAGAAAGAAAACTATCTAATACAATTGATTTAGTTTTAGGCGATTCTGAAAATATTCCTTTTGAGGACAACTATTTTGATGCTATAACTGTTGGTTTTGGTGTTCGAAATTTTGAAAATTTAGAAAAAGGATTTGCTGAGATTTTAAGGGTTTTAAAACCAAATGGTGTATTCGTTATTCTAGAAACTTCAGTTCCAGATAAAACTCCATATAAACAAGGATATAAATTTTACAGCAAAAATATACTTCCTATAATCGGGAAATTATTCTCTAAAGATAACTCGGCTTATGGCTATTTATCAGAATCTGCTGCTGTTTTTCCTTACGGAGAAGCATTAAACAATATTTTGAGAAAAATTGGGTTTATAGATGTTGTGGCTATGCCTCAAACCTTTGGAGTTGCAACCATTTATTCTGCTTCTAAAAAATAGTATGAAAAAAACAGTAATCTTAATTTTATTAGTCTTATCGACAAAAGGATATTCGCAATTTGCTAAAAGCATGTTCAGCAAAGACCCTATCATTAATCTTGAAAACTGGCAAAAACAACGCCTTTATTTTGGGTATTATTTGGGCTTCAACAGCTTTGACTTTAAATTTGACTATAAAAATGTTGTGAACCAGGATATTCAAGTAAAAAAAACTACCGGATTTAATGTTGGTGTCGTAGCAGATTTAAGATTGCAGGAATACATAAATCTGCGTTTTGAACCAGGTTTGTACTATACGAAACGTGATTTATATTATCCAAATTTTACTGCTCAAAATGACTATTTGAGAGAAGTGAACAGTACTTACATTCATTTCCCTTTATTATTGAAGTTCTCTTCGTTGCGCACAGGAAATATACGTCCGTATTTAGTTGGCGGAATGTCAACTACGCTGAATTTGTCGAGCAATTCAAAGTCTCAAGATGATAATTCACAACAAAAATTCAGAGTAAAACCTTGGACAGCCGCTTATGAAATAGGTGTTGGTATTGATTTCTTTACAGAATATTTCATTTTTTCTCCTTCTATTAGGGGAATGTTTGGAATAACTGATGAATTAGTAAGAGACAATGACCCGAATAGCCCGTGGACAGGAAACATCGATTCTATGAAATCCAGAGCTATTTTAATAAATTTTACTTTTCACTAAAACAAATAGCTAACAATTTCGTTTAAATTCACTGAGAATAATTGCTGTTGCGGTGGCTACATTTAAACTTTCGGTTTTTTGCAGCTCTCCAAATCTAGGAATTGTGAGTCGGCTTGTGACCATTTTTTCAATTTCTGCCGAAATTCCATTGGCTTCATTACCCATGATAATGATTCCGTTTTGAGGCAAATTTGATTTATAAATGTTTTCGCCGTCCATAAAAGTTCCAAAAATTGGTAGTTTTGTTTGGGCGATAAAGTTTTTCAAATCAACATAATTTACATTTACTCTGGTTATAGATCCCATTGTAGCCTGAACCACTTTTGGGTTATAAATATCTACAGTCTCTTTAGAGCAAATAATTTGGTTGATGCCAAACCAGTCGCAAAGACGTAAAATTGTTCCTAAATTTCCAGGATCACGAATATCGTCTAAAGCCAAAATCAAACCTGAATCGATTATTTTATTTTCGGCAGGGATTTTGAATACAGCCAAACAAGAATTTGGAGTCGACAAAGCACTTATTTTTTTTAGCTCCTGTTCATTAATGAGCGTTCGTTTTGAAGACTGAACTGTTTCAAAATCATTTTGCGTGGTGTACAAATGCTCTAATTCAAAATTGGATTGCAACAATTCTTGAATTACTTTTACTCCTTCAGCAAAAAATAATTGATTTGCAAAACGTTGTTTTTTTTGATGTAAGCCTGAGATAAGTTTTATTTGGTTTTTACTAACCATAAAATAATGTACTTTTGAATTAAATATTTATAAACACTTGAAAAATAATTCCACAAAAATAACAGCATTTATTCTAATAGCAACACTTATTTGTGCTTGTAATGCTGTAAAAAGAGTTCCAGATGGAAAAAACCTTCTTGTAAAAAATAATATTCTTGTAAACGGACAGTCTTCAAATGACGAAACTGCTTCAAATCAAATGTATCAAAAGCCAAACGGAAAGTTACTAGGCTTTAAATTACGTTTAAATTTATACAATTTAGCCAATTTAAACCCAGATTCTACTTATCAGGCAAAATTTGACAATCATCCTGGCCGATATGAACGTTGGTCAAAAGTACTTTCAGCAAAGCAAGTTGATCGTCTTGGTCAGTCTTTTATAAATAAAGGATTGAATGATTTCTTAAAAAACACAGGTGAAGCACCGGTAATTATTGATACCGCAAAAACAAAAAAAACGTTGCTTCGCTTAAAATACTACTATTTAAATAATGGTTTTTTTAAAGTACAAACAGACTATACTATTGATACTATCGGAATTAAAAGAGCTAAAATTAATTACAATATTACGACTGGGCCTGCATATACATTAGACTCGATCAGAACTACGATTTTGACTCCAGCCTTAGATTCTTTGTATCACAATAGTAAAGAACCTTCTGTCTTAAAATCTGGGAATCAATACAAAACAACAGATTTTGAGGAAGAAAAAAATCGTATTACAACTTATTTCAGAAATAATGGGGCTTACTATTTTCAGCCTACATATGTGACTTTTGATATTGATACAATTGGCAAACAAAATAAAGCCGATGTAAACTTAATCATCAACAACAATAGCATACAAGAGAAAGATTCCAGCCGCACAGAACCTTTTAAATTGTACAAAATCAGCGATGTAAATATTTATACTGATTATTCACCGGCTAATGCAAAATCAAAAATCAACGATAGTATTTCGTACAACAACTTTAATTTGTATGGTTATAAAAAAATCAAATACAAACCGAGAGCTATTACCGACGCTATTTTTATTACAAAAGGAAGTATTTTCTCTGACACGAGAACAACGCTTTCTTCTAGATATTTGAACAATTTAAAAATCTTCAATTATCCTTCTATACAATACGAAGTTGATAAAAGAGACTCGACCGCACAGTCTTTAATTGCCAATGTCTATTTGACACCAAGAAAAAAATACAGTTTTGGAGCAACACTTGACGTGACACACTCTAATATTCAGGATTTTGGTATTGGGGCAAGTATTTCTGAAACTATCCGAAATGTATTTAACCGTGCTGAAACACTGGAAATTTCGGCAAGAATGAATATTGGTTCATCAAAAGACATGGCGAATCCAAATAATAATTTCTTCAATGTTTCAGAATATGGACTTGATATGAAATTAAATTTCCCAAGAATTTTAATGCCTTTTGGAACCGAAAAAATTATTCCGAAAAGGATGATTCCTTCTACATCTATATCAAGCGGTTTTTCTAAACAACGAAATATAGGTTTAGATAAAGAAAACTTTACCGGAGGAATCGCGTATAATTGGTCCCCAAAACGTCATAACACTGCAAAATTAGAATTGCTTAACGCACAATATGTTCGAAACTTAAATCCAAACAACTATTTTAATGTTTATACATCTTCATATGATGAATTAAACGGTATTGGTAAAGACTATAATACCAAACCTATCAACTGGGGAGATACACCAGAAGAACAAGCGAGAAAAGATCTGACTATACCTAAAGGAACTACAGGCTTTACTAATGATGTATTAACCGGGCAAACAGCCTTGCTTCCTGGAGATCCTCTGTATAGAGATGTGGAAAGTATTGAAGAACGAAGAGTTCGTTTGACTGAAAATGACTTTATTTTAGCGACAAATTATACATTCACTAAAACAACTAAAAAAGACCTAGCAGATAATACTTTCTATCAATTTAAAACCAAAATAGAATCGGCGGGGACTTTGTTATCAGCCATTTCAAACATTGCGAGTCTGCCTAAAAATACAAATGGCAATTATGAAATATTTAATTTAGAATATTCTGAATACATTAAAACCGAATTCGATTATATCAAGCATTGGGATTTTGGAAAAGAAAATGTGCTTGCGGTACGAAGCTTCTTTGGGATTGCAATTCCTTTTGGAAACTCTAATTATATTCCGTTTTCACGAAGTTATTATTCAGGAGGTTCAAATGACAACCGTGCGTGGCAACCTTACTCATTGGGTCCGGGAAGTACAGACGCAATGGATGATTTTAATGAGGCGAATATGAAGATTGCTTTTAGTGCCGAATATCGTTTTAAAATTCTTGGAGATGTTAAAGGAGCCGTTTTTGCAGACGCCGGAAATATCTGGAATGTGCTCGATAATGTCATCGATGAGAAGGCAAAATTTTCTGGCGTAAACGATTTAGCTGAAATCGCTTTGGGCTCAGGATTTGGATTACGATACGATTTAAGCTTCTTTGTTGTTCGATTAGATTTAGGCTTCAAGACCTATAATCCGGCACATGAGAAGGGAGACAGATGGTTTAAAGAATACAATTTTGGTCACTCGGTTTTAAATTTTGGAATAAATTATCCATTCTAATGCTAATTAATTCTTATTTTTGCAACCTAAAAACTAAAAACAACTATAAAAAAAATTACAATGGCACACAATATCAAACCAGGAGTTGCTACAGGAGACCAAGTTCAGGAGATTTTTAACTATGCAAAAGAAAAAGGATTTGCACTTCCTGCAGTAAACGTTACTGGATCAAGCACAATCAACGGTGTACTTGAAACTGCAGCAAAACTTAACGCACCAGTTATTATTCAATTTTCTAACGGAGGAGCACAATTCAACGCTGGAAAAGGATTATCTAACGCAGGTGAAAAAGCGGCTATCGCTGGAGGAATCGCTGGAGCAAAACATATTCACACTTTGGCAGAAGCTTACGGTGCAACTGTAATTTTACACACTGACCACTGCGCAAAAAAATTATTGCCTTGGATTGATGGTTTATTAGATGCTTCTGAAAAACATTTCGCAGAAACAGGAAAACCATTATTCAGTTCTCATATGATCGATTTGTCTGAGGAGCCAATCGAAGAAAACATCGAGATCTGTAAAGAGTATTTAGCAAGAATGAGCAAAATGGGTATGACATTAGAAATCGAGCTTGGTATTACAGGTGGTGAAGAAGATGGTGTTGACAACTCTGATGTTGATAGCTCAAAATTATATACTCAACCAGAAGAAGTAGCTTACGCTTACGAAGAATTATCTAAAGTAAGTCCTAAATTTACAATTGCAGCTGCTTTCGGAAACGTTCACGGTGTTTACAAACCAGGAAACGTAAAATTAACTCCAAAAATCTTAAAAAATTCTCAGGATTTCGTACAAAACAAATTCAACACAGGACACAATCCAGTTGATTTCGTTTTCCACGGAGGTTCAGGTTCTACACTTGAAGAAATTAGAGAAGGAATTAGCTACGGAGTTATCAAAATGAACATCGATACAGATTTACAATTTGCATATACTGAAGGAATTCGTGATTATATGGTTAAAAACCTTGACTATTTAAAATCTCAAATTGGTAACCCAGAAGGTGCTGATGCTCCAAACAAAAAATATTACGATCCAAGAAGATGGGTTCGTGAAAGCGAAGTAACATTCAACGCAAGACTTGAACAAGCTTTTGCTGATTTAAATAACGTAAACACGCTTTAAAATTTAGATTTCTGATTTTAGATTTCAGACTTCTAAAAAAGCCTGAAATCTAATTTTTGAAATAGGATTGAAATCTAAACTTTAAAATCTACATTCTAAAATTAAAAAAATGGCTTGGTTTAAAAGACAAGAAAAAGGGATTACGACCGCTACAGAAGACAAGATGGACGTTCCGAAAGGATTGTGGTACAAATCTCCAACTGGAAAAATTATTGATGCAGACGAATTAGCGAGAAACTTATTCGTAAGCCCTGAAGATGATTTTCACGTTCGAATTGGAAGCGCAACCTATTTTGAAATTTTATTCGACAACAACGAATTTGTTGAGTTAGATAAAAACATGACATCAAAAGATCCTCTGCATTTTGTGGATACAAAGAAATATGCAGAAAGATTGAAAGATGTAATGGAAAAAACTCATCTTAAAGACGCTGTACGTACGGGAGTAGGAAAATCTAAAGGAAGAGAACTTGTAATTTGCTGTATGGATTTCGCTTTTATTGGTGGATCTATGGGAGCTGTTGTAGGTGAAAAAATTGCAAGAGGAATTGATCACGCGATCAAAAACAAACTTCCTTTTGTAATGATTTCTAAATCTGGTGGAGCTCGTATGATGGAAGCTGCTTATTCTTTAATGCAATTAGCAAAAACTTCTGTAAAACTGGCTCAATTAGCTGAAGCTAAATTACCTTACATTTCTCTTTGTACAGACCCTACAACGGGTGGAACAACTGCATCTTACGCAATGTTAGGAGATATCAATATCTCTGAGCCGGGCGCTTTGATTGGTTTTGCTGGTCCACGTGTTGTTCGTGACACTACAGGAAAAGATTTACCAGAAGGTTTCCAAACTGCTGAGTTTCTTTTAGAGCACGGTTTCTTAGACTTTATCACGCCTAGAAAAGAATTGAAAGATAAGATTAACTTATATATCGATTTGATTCAAAATAATGATATTCGATAGTTTTTTAAACTATACAAAATAGAAAATCCCAAGAAATCACTTCTTGGGATTTTTTTATATCTTTATTTTAAATCTTATTTCTATGTGGAGACCTTTAATTGGTTTTATGATTTGTTTTCTTCTTTGGAATTGCGCCAAAAAAGAAGACCAGGCAATTGAACATAATTTTACTTATATTATTTCATATGAAAATAAAAAACTTCAAAAACATAGTGATTCATTAAAAAACAGCAACAGTAATCTAATCGTAATACCACCTCGAAGAATTTATGGTGAAAGCCAGCTTATAATTGATAAAAAAGGAAATTTTTATTTCTATCAAAGAGATAATATAGTAAAAATGTGCGGTACTCGCTCTCCATATGATACTCTTCCTCATCTTATAGGCTTAAAACCCAATGACATTGTTCGAATACCTCAAAAGAGTTTAAATGATTTTCTTTCTGAAAACATACTTACTAAAGAAAAAGACAGACGAATTTTAACGATTGCATCTCAATGTGACACTATTAAAAACAGTTCTCTTTTTAATTTCATAAATAAAAACAATATAGACACATACTTAATCAGAAGAACTACTCAAGAAGAAGATACGGTTCTTAAATATAAAAAAAACAATAAATTTTATTATTCCGAAGATATTAAATGGGATGAGAACAAAATACAGCTTCCTTTTACAAAACCAAAATTAAACCATTAAAACAAACACATATCGTTCCTACGGAACTTCTGAACGCGGAATTTCATTTTTCAACGGAATAAATTCCGTCGCTACCAATATTTCATTCCTACGGAATTTTTCATTTCCTAAATACAATCTTTAAATTACCCCGCTTTTTTCAAATCCTTTTTTAATTCTTTTTCTGCAATTTTAAAAACTAATTTTTCACGCCAGATTGCATAACGTTCTCTAAAAACAACCTTAATAGCACTGTCAACTGCACCGTGCATAAATAAACTCCAAACGCTTGCAATTTTTCGAGAAATCGATGAATCCCAAGCACGAAGTGTTAAAGAAAAAGAACCGTCTATATATCGCATCCAGTGCCACATTCCCGTTGGCATAAACAAAGTATCGCCATGTTCCAGAAAAACCTCATATCCTTCAACACCTTTTAGCGCAGGAAATTTTTCAAAATCAGGATTTGCTACATCATAATCTTCTAATGCGTAAGTTGTATTTGGAAGACAATAAAGTCGTTTTTTCCATTTATTGTCAAATAGTATGATATGTTTTCGTCCTCCAAAATGAGTATGAAAAAGATGCGGCAAATCAATGTCATAATGCAAAAAAGTAATTGCCTTTGAGCCTCCAAAAAACATGGCTGGCATGCTTTCTATAAAACCGCCCATTAATTCTTTCGGAATTTTTACATCGTCAATTAATTCGGGTCTGTGTTTGAAAAGATTGAAGAAAAAAATACGCAGTTGTGTTGGCTCACGTTTTATCAAATCAAGATACTCGCCAAATTTCATACTCGCAATCGAAGCATTGATTACTTTTTTCGGATCTGCTTTTGAATTATCTACCAATTTAACCTCAATATCACCTGCAATCTGCTTAAAATATTCTGTTGACCATTTTTCTCTTGCAGGCCAGTCTTTTGTAAGCCCTTTTATGATTAAAGGCTTTCTTTTATCCAAATAATTCTTTTTAAAATCCTCTTTGGAAATAGACTCAACAGTATCAACAGATTTAAGGTTAAAGCTCATTTATTTAGCGATTTAAGTTCTTACTCTATCAAAAGTATCTAATTATTTTTACGCATCAAAATTTACAGTAAAATAACACAAAAACAATATTACATTCCTGTTCTAATCGCTTCAACCGGATCGAGATTTGCTGCTGAAACTGCTGGAAGGATACCTGAAATTATACCTACGAAAATGGACAATCCTGCTCCAATAAAGATATTCCAGAAACTTAAAACAAATTCGAATTCTAATAAATTAGTCAAAAGAAGCGAAAGAAGCCAAACAATAAACAAACCAATTATACCGCCAATTAAACAAAGCATAACAGCTTCAAATAAAAATTGAAATAATATAAAACGGTTTTTTGCTCCTAATGATTTTTGAATTCCAATTAAATTAGTACGTTCTTTAACAGAAACAAACATAATATTCGCAACTCCAAAACCACCAACTAAAAAGGAAAAAATACTGATAAAAATTCCGGCAGTTCTTAAAGTACCCAAAATTCCATCAATAAAATCAGTAAAACCAGAAAGGACATTTACAAAGAAATTATCCATTTCGCCTGCTTTCATGCCACGAGTGGCACGAAGTTTTTGCGCAACTTCAGCTTTATAAGCATCCATATCTACACCTTTAACAGGCTTCAAAACTATTACTGGCGTCATCGCATCACTATCGCCATACATGCGTCGAAGGAAATTTGCAGGCAAATAAACCGAAGTATCATTACTATCCCCAAAAAATCCTGCTCCTTGTTTTGCAATTACACCAATAACCGTAAAACGCTGTCCGTACAAACGAATATTTTTTCCGAGAGGATCACTTGTTCCAAAAAGTCCTTCGGCAATATCATATCCCAAAACAATTACAGCCGTTCCTGAGTTAGATTCAGATTCATTGTAAAATCTTCCTTTATCAAAACTTAATCCGTCAATATCGACCATTTCAAATGAAGATGGAATAATGTTCACATCGGCAACAGTTTTCGAATCGTACTTTAAACTTTCTCTGGCTACAAAAAGCTGATAACCTACCTGATCGGTGTTATTTAGCGAATTTTTCAAACCAATATATTCATCATATTTTACATTTGGGAACTGCTCTCTCTTCCATTGTGGAATTTCAGATGGACCAAAGCAATATTTCATTAAATAAATCGTATTTTTATCTAAACTGCTCAAATCTTTAGAAATTTTTCTATCTAAAGAATCGACGGCAGCCAAAACAGCAATAATCGAAAAAATACCAATTGTAACCCCCAAGAGCGACAATAAAGTTCTTAATTTATTATTTCGTAAAGCATTTATAGCAAAGCTCAGACTTTCTTTTAATAATCGAAGGTAAAGAAGCATATAGTAGTATTTTTCAATAAAGTAAAATTCAATAATTTAAAATCAAAAACCTAATAAAAGTTAACTTACTCATCAGTAGATTTTTTTAGCATAATGTTACATTAATTTTCTTTAAAATAATATTTAAAAAAACTACTTTTGCAGTCTCAAAAATCATAACTACACAATGAGCACAACTAAAAAAATACAATCAGCATTAATTTCTGTTTTTTCGAAAGATGGATTAGAGCCAATCGTTAGAAAATTACACGAACAAAATGTAACACTTTACTCTACTGGAGGAACTGAAGATTTCATTAAAAACCTTGGAATTCCAGTAGTTCCTGTTGAAGATATTACTTCTTTTCCAGAAATTCTTGGAGGAAGAGTAAAAACATTGCACCCGAAAATTTTTGGAGGAATTCTAAACCGTCAGGATAACGAGAGCGATGTTCAACAAATGAAAGAATTTGACATTCCTCAAATTGATTTGGTAATTGTTGATTTGTATCCTTTTGAAAAAACAGTTGCTTCAGGTGCAAGCGAACAAGATATCATCGAAAAAATTGATATCGGCGGAATTTCACTAATCCGTGCAGGTGCTAAAAATTTCAAAGACACTGTAATTGTTGCTTCAGTCAACGAATACAGTCTTCTTTTAGATTTGATTACAGAGCAAGACGGAGCAACAACTCTTGAAAACAGAAGATTGTTGGCTACAAAAGCATTCCACGTTTCTTCTCATTACGACGGAGCTATTTTTAATTATTTCAACACAGACGAGACTATTTACAAAGAAAGCATTGCAAACGGTCAAGTTTTAAGATACGGTGAAAACCCTCACCAAAAAGGTTTCTTCTTTGGAGATTTTGACGCAATATTCAACAAAATTCACGGAAAAGAATTATCATACAATAATTTATTAGATGTTGATGCTGCAGTAAATTTAATTGCTGAATTTAAAACTGACGGACCAACGTTCGCGATTTTAAAACACAATAATGCTTGCGGATTGGCTTCTAGAAAAACAATCAGCGAAGCTTATTTAGCAGCTTTGGCTTGTGATCCTACTTCTGCTTTTGGAGGAGTGTTAATTTCTAACACAAAAATTGATTTAGAAACTGCACAGGAAATCAACAAATTATTCTGCGAAGTGGTAATCGCTCCAGCATATGATAATGAAGCAGTTACTGTTTTACAAGAGAAGAAAAACAGAATCATTTTAATTCAAAATGAAGTTGAATTACCAAATCGTCAAGTAAGAACTTGTCTTAATGGTTTGTTAATTCAGGACAGAAATAATATTACGGATAATAAAGAGCATTTAAAAACCGTTACAATAACAGAACCTACTGCTCAGGAGATCGAAGATTTGATCTTTGCTTCGAAAATTTGCAAGAATACAAAATCAAACACTATTGTATTCGCAAAAAACGGAACACTAATTTCATCAGGTACAGGTCAGACATCAAGAGTCGATGCATTAATGCAGGCTGTAGACAAAGCGAAAGCATTTGGATTTGATTTAACTGGAGCTTCAATGGCGAGTGATGCATTTTTCCCATTTCCGGACTGTGTAGAATTAGCTAAAAAAGCAGGAATTACTGCTGTAATTCAGCCAGGAGGTTCGATAAAAGACGAATTAAGCATAAATTATTGCAACGAAAATAATCTTGCAATGGTATTTACAGGAACGCGTCATTTTAAACATTAATTTGTTTAACTTTGTTCGATAAATAATTTATAACATTTTAAACCCCTAAAAAACTTATGGGATTTTTTGATTTCATGACTGAGGATATTGCAATAGACCTTGGTACCGCAAACACTTTAATCATTCATAATGATAAAGTTGTTATTGACAGCCCCTCTATCGTAGCACGCGACAGAGTATCAGGCAAAATCATCGCTGTTGGTAAAGAAGCCAATATGATGCAAGGTAAAACGCATGAAAACATCAAGACCATAAGGCCATTGAAAGATGGAGTAATTGCTGATTTTGATGCTTCTGAAAAAATGATCAATATGTTCATTAAGAGTATTCCTGCATTGAAAAAAAGAATGTTTACACCAGCTTTAAGAATGGTTGTATGTATTCCGTCTGGAATTACTGAGGTTGAAATGCGTGCAGTAAAAGAATCTTGTGAAAGAGTAAACGGAAAAGAAGTTTATTTAATTCACGAGCCAATGGCAGCAGCAATCGGTATTGGTATTGACATTATGCAACCAAAAGGAAACATGATTGTAGATATCGGAGGTGGTACAACTGAAATTGCAGTTATCGCTTTAGGTGGAATTGTTTGCGACAAATCTGTAAAAATTGCAGGTGACGTTTTCACAAATGATATCGTTTATTACATGCGTACACAGCACAACTTATTTGTTGGAGAAAGTACTGCTGAAAAAATTAAAATTCAAATCGGAGCGGCTATCGAAGATTTAGACGGACCGCCAGAAGATATGTCAGTTCAAGGTAGAGATTTACTTACTGGTAAACCAAAACAAGTTGATGTTTCTTACCGTGAAATCGCAAAAGCATTAGACAAATCTATTCAGCGTATCGAGGATGCAGTAATGGAAACATTATCTCAAACTCCTCCTGAATTAGCGGCTGATATTTACAATACCGGTATTTATTTAGCTGGTGGAGGATCTATGTTAAGAGGTCTTGACAAACGTATTTCTCAAAAAACTGATTTACCAGTTTATATTGCTGAAGATCCGTTGAGAGCTGTTGTTCGCGGTACTGGAATGGCACTTAAAAACATTGCAAAATTCAAAAGCATCTTAATAAAATAAGATTCAAAACAAATAATTATACTTTTTATTAGAGTTAAATTCAAACATTTAACTCTAATAAAATTTTGAAACTTTAAGCATATCCTGAAACAAAATAACCAGACAAGAAATGCAGCAAATATTTAATTTCATTATAAGAAACAGTAATCGATTGCTGTTTTTGCTGCTTTTAGGTATTTCGTTGACGCTCACAATTCAATCACATTCTTACCATAGAAGCAAAATAATCAGCTCTGCCAACTTTTTGAGCGGAGGTGTTTATGAAAGAATTAATCGCATAGACGAATATTTGAATTTAAGAGCTGAAAATGAAGAGCTTGTACTCGAAAATGCAAGATTAAAAAGTCTTTTATTCAATAAAGAAGACACCACAAAATTGCCTTTACCTGATACAATTAAAGGAGTAAAACCTGCTGACATTATTGTATCAAAAGTGATTCACAATACATACAGTACACACGAAAACTTTCTTACTTTAAATTCTGGATCCAATGAAGGTGTAAAACCAGATATGGGAGTGATAAACAGTTTAGGGATTGTTGGAGTAATCGATAACACCTCACCTAGATATTCAACTGTGGTTAGTATTTTGAACATGAAATCACAGATCAACGCCAAACTTAAAAAATCAAATCACTTTGGTTCTTTAACATGGGACGGAAAAAGTACCGGTTTTGTCCAGCTGAAAGATGTTCCAAGATTAGCTTCTGTTAGAAAAGGCGATACTATCGTAACAGGAGGGCAATCTGTAATTTTCCCTGAAGGAATCAACATTGGAACTGTTGAAACCGTTTACAAAGAGGAACAAACCAGTTTTTATGTTATAAAAGTTAAGTTATTTAACGATATGACAAACCTTGGGCATGTTTACATTATCAAAAGCAAAGACAGAGAAGAACTTATTAATTTAGAAAAAAAGGAAAAAGATGAATAGCGCATTGTTAGTCAATATTTTTCGATTTATTATGTTACTGGCAATTCAGATTGTTATTTTCAACAATATGAATTTTTTAGGATACATAAGTCCTTTTCCGTATATTCTGTATATCATTCTTTATCCTGTAAACAGTAATAAATCAGGATTGATTATTTCGAGTTTTTTACTCGGATTAACAATGGATATGTTTTGTAATTCAGGAGGAATTCATGCAACATCATGCGTAATTCTTGCTTACTACAGGCCTTATATTTTTAAATTTTCATTTGGACTGAGTTATGAATATCAAACCATCAAATTAAACGAATCCTTAACGCCAGAACGGTTTTCATTTATTTTGGTATCAGTTTTGCTGCATCATATCGTATTGTTTGTGCTCGAAGCGTTCCAATTCAAATTCATTTGGGATATTTTACTCCGAACGCTGTTTAGCTCAATTTTTACAATTATAACCTCAATCATAATCATTTATCTTATTAAGCCCAATAAACGATGAGAAAAGTTCTGCTGCCCGCTTTAATTATTATTGCAGGATCTTTACTGGTGATCAGGGTATTTTATTTGCAAATTGTAGACGATTCATTTAAGCTAAAATCAGAAAACAACGCAATAAAAAAACAGTACGATTATCCCGAGAGAGGTTACATTTACGATAGAAATGGTAAACTTTTAGTTGCCAATCAGGCTTCTTATGATATCATGGTTATTCCGCGCGATATCAAAGAAGATTTGAATGTTACGGAGTTTTGTTCTTTACTAAACATCACAAAAGAAGAATACGACAAAAGAATTGCGAAGGCTAAAGTATATAGTCCTCGTCTTCCTTCTGTATTTTTGGCTCAATTAAATAAAAATGAATTTGCTGCTTTTCAAGAAAAAATCAGAAAATTTGAAGGTTTCTATTTCCAAAAACGTTCACTTCGTGATTACGAAGTAGATTATGGCGCCAATATATTTGGTTTTATCACTCAGGTAAATGAAAACTTAATTAAAAAAAATCCATATTATAATAGTGGAGATTTAATTGGACAGCAAGGTGTTGAACAAAGCTACGAAGAAGTTTTGCGCGGTATAAAAGGTGTAAAATACATTCAGAAAGACAAATACAACCGAGAAATTGGTTCGTATAAAGACGGAAAATACGATACAATTGCTGTTGCCGGAGAAGATATCAATTTAACTATTGATGGCGAACTTCAAAAGTATGGCCAAGAGTTAATGATCAATAAAAGAGGTGGAATTGTTGCTATTGAGCCTAAAACCGGTGAAATTCTAGCATTAGTGACCGCTCCATCTTTCGACCCTGGAATTTTAGTAGGAAGACAAAAATCCAAGAATTATACACTTTTATATCACGATTCAATAGCAAAACCTTTATACGACAGAGGGCTTTTAGCAGAATATCCGCCAGGATCGCCATTTAAAATTTTAACTGGACTGGTTGCGCTTCAAGAAGGAGTTATTGATGAGCATACGACTTTTATGTGTCATCACGGTTTTAGCTACGGACGAGGGCGCTTTATGAAGTGTCACGGCTTTGGACCTCATCAATTAAATAACGGGATTTACAATTCTTGTAATACTTATTTTGCACAATCTTACATGCTAACGATTAACAAATACAAGAATCCCGGGTACGCAGTTGATGTTTGGAGCGGGCACGTGAAAAGTTTTGGTCTTGGCCAATTTATGGGATATGATTTGCCAACGGGAAGAAAAGGAAATATTCCAACTTCTAAAACTTACAAAAAAATATACCCAAATGGTGGCTGGAGAAGCACCACAATTGTATCTAATGCTATTGGTCAAGGTGAAGTTTTAATGACCCCTATTCAATTAGCGAATATGATGGCGACTGTTGCAAATCAAGGTTATTATTACACTCCTCACATTATTAAAAAAATCGAGGGTAAAAAAATAGATGCAAAATTTACAACTAAACACGAAACTACGATTGATAAAAAGTATTTCCCTCCGGTTATAAATGGTTTATTTGACGTTTACAACAAAGGAACGGCTTATGCTCTTAGAGTTGAAGGTATTGATATCTGCGGAAAAACAGGTACAGCTGAGAATTTTGCAAAAATCAACGGAGTACGAACAAAACTAAAAGACCACTCTATTTTTGTGGCATTTGCTCCAAAAGACAATCCAAAAATCGCTATTGCAATTATGATTGAAAACGGAGGTTTTGGTGCAACAGTTGCCGGACCAATTGCAAGTTTGATGATTGAAAAATATTTAAGAAAGAAGATTACAAGAACTGATTTAGAAGTTCGTGTTTTGAATAAAAGTCTGGTTGCTGAATATGCTAAATTAGGCGGAATAAGTGAAGCAAGCGCAATTGAATCTACACCAAAAGATTCGATTTTAAAAGCTAAAATAGTTACTCCTAAGCCAGGTGTTCCTAAAACAGAAATGAAGAAAATAGCAACCGATACCACTAAAGAAAACTAAGAAAGATTATTTCAAATGAAAAATCAAAGTGTAAAAAATAATATTGACTGGATAAGTGTTTTTATCTACATCACGTTAGTAATATTAGGGTGGTTGAATATTTATTCGTCTTCATTACTATCTACAGAAGGAACGTATCAAAAACAGCTTATTTTTATTGGCTGTACAGTGCCATTAATTTTTGTGGTGCTTTTTGTTGACGGAAAATTCTATGAGAAATATGCTAGTATAATATTTGGAGTTGCACTATTATCTCTTGCCGGATTGTTTCTTTTTGGAAAAACAATTGCCGGACAACGATGCTGGTATGCTATAGGAAGTTTTACTTTACAACCTTCAGAATTTGCAAAAGCAGCCACGTCATTAGCGCTGGCAAAATATCTGAGCGACACACAAATCAACCTCAAGGATGTCAATAGGCAGATACAGGCGCTTGCTATTGTATTTTTGCCTGTCTTGCTGATTTTACCTCAGCCTGATCCTGGAAGTGCTTTAATTTACAGTATTTTTATTATTGTTTTATACAGAGAAGGTTTACCTTCTTGGTATGTATGGACCGGTTTTATTACTATTTTATTATTTGTATTAACACTTATTCTTGAACCTTATGTAGTTATTATTATAGCTGCGGTTGTTCTAGCAATTATACATTTCAAAGGCCGAGTTGTGGACAGGAATTTATTAATGAGTAGTATACTTTTGGCTATTATTTCTGCTTTTGTTTTCTCTGTTGACTATGTATTTGACCATGTTTTCAAACAACATCACAGAGACCGTTTTAATATTTTACTTGGAAAAACAGTCGATATGAAAGGTATTGGTTATAACACTAACCAATCTGAAATTGCTATTGGATCAGGTGGATGGCTTGGAAAAGGTTTTTTACAAGGCACACAAACCAAAGGAGGATTTGTACCTGAACAACATACCGATTATATTTTTACAACCGTTGGTGAAGAATGGGGTTTTGTAGGCTCATTAGTTGTGATCGCACTTTTTGTCGGTTTATTTTTAAGAGTAATTTATTTAGCAGAAAGACAAAAAACTAAATTTAGCCGTGTTTATGGTTACTGTGTCGCAGGAATCTTATTCATTCACTTTTTTGTAAACATTGCTATGGTTATCGGTATTTTCCCAACTATTGGAGTTCCTTTGCCCTTCTTTTCATATGGTGGCTCCGGACTCTGGGGCTTCACAATTTTGTTGTTTATCTTCTTAAAAATGGATGCCAACAAAGTAAATGAATGGTAGGTTTTTTAAAATTTGAATATTTAAATTCCAAAATACACTGAACTGTTATTTTCGAATATTAATATTGAGAAACATAATTATAGTAAATCCAAAAGATAATTTTTCTTCAAAAATATCTCCAGAATAATCTAAATAAAAAAAGTCCGAAGCTTTAAAACTTCGGACTTTTTTATGTTTATATTTTTTCTTGATGACTTGTTCTCTTTTTAATAAGCTTTAAGAAAACTGGGAATGTTGAAACAATTATTATTCCTATTACAATAACTTCAATGTGTTCTTTTAAATCAATTCCATGTTCTAAAAATACTCCGTATAAATAATGTCCGGAAAAGATCAAGATGAAAGACCATAAAAATGAACTTAAGATATTATAGAACATAAATTTCTTTTTATCCATTGAAACTATTCCTGCAATAATTGGTGCAAAAGTTCTAAAGATTGGAAGGAAACGAGCATAAATAATAGCCTTCCCACCATATTTTTCAAAAAAGTCTTTAGATTGTAATAAGTATTTTTTCTTGAACCAAAATGTATCTTCTTTTTTAAACAGATAATAACCACTTTTTGCTCCAAACCAATATCCGGTCATATTTCCTAAAACTCCCATAATAGCGACTAAGGTTGAGAGAATGAACACATTTACAAAATCACTTGGAATAGAAATAACATTTTCGATTAAGTCACGGCTGTAAATCCCTGATAAAAAAAGTAAACTGTCACCAGGAAGGAAAAAACCAGCAAAGAGTCCGGTTTCTGCAAAAACAATAAACAGCACTATGTATAAACCAATTTGAAAACCGCCGATGCTTAAAGTGATATAAAATTCAGGGTTAACTAATTGTGTCCAATCAAAATTATTCATAAAAATGGTTTGGTTATACTTATTTTAAGATGGTGAAAGTAACAATAATTTACTTCAACCACAATAAAATGCGGTATTTTAAAGATTAATTAACTATAAAAAAAGCCTCAAGAAAAAACTTGAGGCTTCAAATATTATTATTCTCTTACATACTTGCAACAGCTATGCAAATTATCATAATCAGCCTGAGTAGCTTTAACCTCTTTAGTGTCATGGCCTACTTTAGCAATAGCATTATTTAAATCGGCTGGCGATGATTTTTCTTCATTCAAAATCACAGCAAGCTGATGCGACGTAATGTCCCAAGTTGCAGTTTTTACACCAGGCACACTGAAAGCTGCTTTTTCAATACGTTTCTTACATTGCTCACAGTTTCCGTTAACTTCTGTTGTGTATTTTAAATTCTTATTCTTTTTAGTTTGGGCTTGCGCCGAAAAACCTAAAAACCCAATTATTGCTATTAAAATTATTTTTTTCATTTTATTTTAAATTTGATATTGTTATTGAAATTATTTTATTTTAAATCGTAATCCTGCGTAATACATTTGTCCAAAAATTGGAGAATACGCAACAGAAGCATCAAAATTTGGTCCAAATGGATCATCAGCGCCTAAAATCGCTTTTTGCTGTTTATAATTTCCGATATTCTCTCCGCCAATATAGACTTCAAAAACATCAGAAAAAACTCTTGTAACCTGTGCATTCATAACAGCATACGCTGGAGAAAAATCAGGAAACTGATCTTCTGTCGGATTTGATGCAGTATAAGGCAATTGTTGATTTCCTGTCCAGTTGAACGTATAATCAAACTTCCATTGTTTTCCATTATCTGAAGTCGTTTCATATTCCAGATTCCCCAGGAAACGGTGTTTGGCCTGCAACGGGCGCTGAAAAGTTCCTCTCAAATAATCGGTTTGAATATCATAATATTTATAAGCTGTTCTTAAATTCAAATTATGAATAAGCTCATAATTAAACTCTAGTTGAAAACTATTTGCAAATGAACTTCCTTTTAAATTATAAAACAAAACATCTTGCGGACTTTGCATTAAATCGACAACGGCCTGATTCTGAAAATCAGTTCTGTAGAAATCAAATCCAGCTTCGGCATTTTTATTAAAAAGTCTAAACTTTTGCGAAAAGCTGATTCCGTAATTCCACGCAATTTCTGGATTTAATCCGTAGATTTTTCCGTTTGTATCCAAAATTGAAAATGTTCTGGAACTAGCAAAAAGTTGTTGATTCTCGGCAAAAATATTAGCTGAACGTTTTCCTCTTCCAGCAGAAAAACGAATTACTCCATTTTTCCAGGGATTATATCTCATATGCAGACGAGGCGTCACAAAAAAGCCCAATCGATTATGATTATCAACTCTTCCACCTAAAATCAAACTAAAATTATCCGTATTATCATAAGTATACTCAAAGAATGCTCCAACCGAATTATCAATTCGGCTGTAATCATTTACATTCACAAATTCCTGATATTGATCGTATGTAAAATTCAATCCGGTTGTAAATTTATGTTTTGTATTATTGATAATCGAATTGAAAATCAAATTCGAATAAAAGCTATTCTGCTTAATATCATATAAATTCAAACCGAAATAAGAATTTTGATTATGACTATTAAAAGCATTTTGAAAACCAATACTTTGATAAGGCATATCTTTAAAAACATAACCGATCTTAGTTGATACATCAAAACGTTCTGTGTTGATTTCTGAACCCCAGTGATTTGTAGTTCCGCGGTCAATATCTTTATCAAAATCAACTTCTCCCGTTTGTTTCTTATCATTCATATATCTGAAATTGATAAAACTTACCAAACCGCTTTCAGGATCATAATATTGATAGCGATTTAAAATATTGATTTGTTTTCCTAACGGATTATCTAAAAATCCGTCATTATTCATATCGTTTTTTGCGACACGAGTATTTCCATGAACAAACAAGCTTGTCGCCCACTTATCAGATAGTTTTTTATTGAAATGTGTATTCAATTCAAAACGCGCATCTGTAGAACCATAAGCATTTAAGAAAAATGGAATATCGCTCAAGGGCTTTAAAAGTTCGGTATTAATCTGCCCCGAAATACTTTCATAACCATTAATAACACTCCCCGCTCCTTTTGTAATCTGAACACTTTCAATCCATGTTCCGGGCGTAAAAGACAATCCGTAAGCTTGGGAAGCTCCACGAACTGAAGGAATATTTTCTTCGGTAATCATCAAATACGGACTTGTTAAACCTAGCATTTTTATTTGCTTGGTTCCCGTTAAAGCATCTGAAAAATTGACATCAATAGATGGATTCGTTTCAAAGCTTTCTGCCAAATTACAGCATGCCGCTTTTAGCAATTCTTTACTTGTAATAACAGTTGTATTGGATGTAAGTGTATAGGATTTTTTAATTCCCTTTTGCTTTTTGGTGACTTTTACTTCCTGCAAATCTTCCTGCGAAAAGGCAGTAACAGAGAGCAAAATCATGCCCAAAAGCATTATATTTTTGTGCATATAAATGATTTTAATGTTATTAGAAAAGCTGTTTCTAATTCTTCTTTTAGAAAAAACAGCAAATTTCAAGCGCAAAAAATTGGCTTGATTCTAAACATTAAAATCAGGAATAAAAAATGTATTGATTGTATAATTTAAATAAAGGCGGCGCATTAGCATCAGCATAATACGAAGTGATCTGATTGCTTTTAAAATTTGGAACAGCTAAAAAAGCAATTGTTTTATATTCCTGAATTACAGCTGGAAAATCAAGCTGAAAAAAGAATATTTTGACAGTAGCATTATCTGATTTCTTTTCGAAATGAACGACTTTGTCTTTACAGCAAGAAGATTTCTTTTCATTATCTCCACAGCATTTCTTTTCTGGAGCAGCGTTCGACGTTGTATTTAGAGAAACAGAAGCGATTTCGCCTCCGCAATAATGCACATCAAAAGCAAACCCAATGTTGGAAACCAACAATAGGAAAGCTAAAAATAATCCTGTGCACTTTTTTAAATTCATATTGCAAAATTATTTAAAAAGACCGAAAAAAGATTTAATGATTTGTTATTTTTTCAAATTTTGCTGCTGATAATAAAATGCGGGAATAAAAAGCAGTACAAATATGGGCTGAATTATAAATCTTCGGACATAGAAAAGAAGCCAATTTGCATTTGGAAAATAATCCAAAATAACAAAAAAGGCAATAAACAGAATGACCAGAAAAAATGCGTATAAAAAAATACTAAACTTAAAAATGTCAGCATTTCTAAAAAGCACATAAATCAAGGCTAAAGACAAAATTGTATTTAAAAAATACCTCAAGATAAGTCCGAAAAAAAGTTTCAGAATATTGACTTCCGGATAAGGCAAATTTTTAAAATCGGTCTCAAAATATTCTAAAAAAGGATCATAGAAAAGATTATTTTCAAATGCCCGAATGATACCAAAACACATCACTACACAAACCGCAAGCAAGATTTTGAATTTATGTTCCAGTAAATTACTTAGCATATTTCGAAAATTTATTCACCCAAATCACCCATAAAAGAAAAACCAATCCGTAAATAATCAACGGAAAAAGAACGCCGTGCAAAAAGTGTTCATTCTCAGGAAATTTAAAAAGTAAAACCGTTAAAAAAGCAATTCGGAGAACATTTAAAACATAAATAAAAAGAGATCCAAATAAAATAAAAAGCAAAGTCGTTTTGAATTTTCCTGAAAAAGCAATCACAAACGAAACAAACAATATAATAACGCTGATCGCATTGCAGCCTTCTACTATTCTGATCGTAAATCGTTTATTATACCAAACCTCTAAAGAAGGCTGAGAAAGACTTTTTACAATACTAATATCAGAATTAAAAAAATGCATTAACTGTTCTACATTTCGCCCAACAATTTTTGAAATTCCGTCAATTTCCAATGAATCAAAACTGTTCAGATAGTATTTATAGATTATCGTCAGTAAAATATAAGCGAAGAAAAAAGTGCCTATAAAAATCAGAAAAGGTTTAAATTGTATTAAATATTTTTTCAACGGATTTTTTTTTCAAATTTATATATTTTTTAACTCCGGCTTTAAATACTTTTGTATAAAATTTATTTATCATGACTTTTCAAGAATTACAACCAAAAATAAGCGCTATTGTTGCTGATACAAAAATAGTTAGAGACGAAAAATTATTAGCAATCTGTCAATTGTTAAACGAAAATGTAGAATACTACAACTGGGTTGGTTTTTATTTTGCCAATCACGAAAACAAAACACTTCATTTAGGACCTTATGTTGGTGCCGAAACAGATCATACTGTTATCCCGTTTGGAAAAGGAATTTGCGGTCAGGTAGCAGAAAGCAATGCTAATTTTGTCGTTCCGGATGTTGCCGCACAAGACAATTATATTGCCTGCAGTTTTACTGTAAAATCAGAAATTGTGGTGCCATTATTTGTTGATGGAGTAAACATTGGCCAAATCGACATTGACAGCCACGTTATTGATCCGTTTACTAAAGCAGACGAAAGATTTTTAGAATTTGTAAATCAAGAAGTTGCTAAATTATTCTAGAAGAACTATTTTTAGGTAAAAAATAGAACTGAATGAAAAGAAACATCTTCATTTTTCTGCTTCTTATATTCTCAGTTAATCTCTTCGCGCAAATTAACATGGTCTCAAAAAAAATCTTTTTGGACTCGTTAAATAATGAATGTACGCCTGAAAAACATACTTACACGAGAGTAATCACCAATTATTCCCAAAAAAGCGTTCGCTACGTTGTAACCGATTTTTACAAAAACGGAAGAAAGAAAATGACCGGCACAACTTTAGACAAAGATGTTCTAAAAAAGGACGGAGAATTTATTTGTTACTATAAAAACGGCGCAAAAGAATCTGTGGTAAATTATTCTCAGGATCATAAAGAAGGCAAAGAGATTAACTGGTATGAAAACCAAAGTAAAAAATCCGAAAAACAGAATATCTGGAACCCAAAAACTAAAAGTGTTCAGACTTTAATACTTAATGCTTGGGATGAAGATAAAAATCAGACCGTCGTTGATGGTGAAGGAGATTTTGAAGAAACTGACAAATTCATAATTCAAAAAGGAACCCTGAAAAATGGTTTAAAACAGGGTATTTGGAAAGGAAATGATAATGCTCAAAAAATTACTTTCATTGATAATTACGATAAAGGAATTTTAATCTCTGGAGAAAGCATAGATCAAAACAATGTAAAAACTACATATTCTTCTTTAACAGAAAAATACGCTTTGAAAAAAAATCCAAAATTAAAATAGCAATTAAAATCAAAAGCAAAGATTACTTTAAGCTAACGCTGAATCCTTGTTTGCTTGTATTAAAAATACTACTTTAGCTTTTTCATTAACAAACCTAACATGAAAGCTATTTTACGCGTATTATTTTTTCTTTTCATTTCGACTAAACTAGTTTCGCAAAATGCCTTACCAGCAAATAAAATAATTTATCTGGATTCGACCTGGGCAGAAACTACAGCAGACAATTATCATTATATAAGACTTATTGAAAAGTATTATTCTGATGAGAAATCTTATGTTTTTAAAGATTACTATAAATCTGAAAAACTGAAAGCCATCGGTCATACATTAGATAAAGATATCTTAAAACGTGATGGACAATTTATCAGCTATTATGAAAATGGCAAAAAGAAATCAACTGTAACTTATGTAAATAACAAAAAGACAGGAAGAGAATTCAATTGGTATGAAAACGGAGATATAAAATCGGAATTTGAATACTTTGAATTAAAAGATAAAACAACAGATTACAAAATCAATAATTTCTGGAATACTCAAAAAGAGCATACGGTTATAGATGGCAATGGAGATTATACATACAAAGACGAATATAGCGAAGAAAGCGGAAAACTAAAAAATGGTCAGCCTGACGGAATCTGGACAGGAAAACATTTCAAAAAGAAATTAAGTTTTTCTGAAAATTATGAAAATGGAAAATTAGTTTCAGGCATCACTAAAGACTCTTTAAACATTGAGCATCCCTACACCGAAATACGCCAACAGCCTGCTCCAAAAAAAGGCATAAACTCTTTTTATAGCTATGTTGGAAAATCAATGAATATTCCTGTTGAAGCCAGAAATACCGTTTATGGAAAAATCTTTTTAACCTTTATCGTTGATGAAGAAGGAAATCTGGTTGAACCAAAAATATTAAAAGGTCTAGGTTACGGTTTAGACGAGAATGCAATAAAAATTATTAAAGAAGCTAAAAAATGGAATCCAGGTATATATCGAGGTATTCCTGTACGAGTTCTTTATTCATTACCAATAACAATTGCAAAAAAGAGCTAATAAAGTTTATTTTTCGAAAAAAAAGTTTTAATTTTGCACCCGTCTTACAAAAGTTGTAAAGACATACATAAAAATCATTAAATAATATTGGAATGTATTTAACTAAAGAAAAGAAAGAAGAGATTTTCGCACAACACGGTGGTGCAACAAACACTGGAAGCGCAGAAGGTCAAATTGCATTGTTCACTTACAGAATTTCTCACTTAACTGAACACTTGAAAAAAAATCGTCACGATTACAACACTGAGCGTTCTCTTGTACTATTAGTAGGTAAAAGAAGAGCTTTGTTAGATTACTTGAAAAAGAAAG
The DNA here is from genome assembly GCF_000745775.1 of Flavobacterium sp. ASV13. Lineage (GTDB taxonomy): Bacteria > Bacteroidota > Bacteroidia > Flavobacteriales > Flavobacteriaceae > Flavobacterium. The sequence goes on from NZ_JQJY01000002.1 coordinate 250,435, forward strand.
AAATTAACAGATATCGTGAGATTATCAAAGTATTGAATATCAGAAAATAATCAATATAGAAAAGAGGTGCGAAAGTGCCTCTTTTTGTTTTTACATTACACGCATAATACAAGAAAAAAAGTTTGGTTTTTCATTGGGTTTTAGATAACAACAACTACACACAACAACACTACAACACAACTAAAACCCATTGTATAATCAATAAGGAAAAAATTTATGATTCCACAATTATTTGTAGAAAAGATCGATTTAGGTGATGGCAGAAGCATCACAATCGAGACAGGACGTTTAGCTAAACAAGCTGATGGTTCTGTAGTAGTTAGAATGGGCGACACTATGATTCTTGCAACAGCAGTTTCAGCTCGCACATCAAACCCAGGCGTTGATTTTTTACCGTTAACGGTAGATTACCGCGAAAAATTCGCAGCAGCAGGTCGTTTCCCGGGAGGTTTCTTTAAAAGAGAAGCACGTCCAAGCGACAGCGAAGTATTGACAATGAGATTAGTTGACCGTGTTTTGCGTCCGCTTTTCCCAGACGATTACCATGCTGAAACACAAGTTATGATTCAATTAATGTCTCATGACGAAACTGTTATGCCAGATGCTTTAGCTGGTTTAGCTGCTTCTGCAGCATTAGCCGTTTCAGATATTCCATTTTACAACTTGATTTCTGAAGTTCGTGTTGCACGTATCGACGGAAAATTAGTAATCAACCCAAGCAGAGAAGAATTAGAAAAATCAGACATCGATATGATGATTGGAGCTTCTATGGACTCAGTTGCGATGGTTGAAGGTGAGATGAAAGAAATTTCAGAAGCTGAAATGATCGAAGCTATTAAGTTTGCTCACGAAGCTATCAAAGTTCAAATTCAGGCTCAATACCGTTTACAAGAAGCTTTTGGTAAAAAAGAAATTCGTACTTACGAAGGTGAGAAAGAAAACGAAGAAATTTACAAAAAAGTAAAAGCTGCAGCATACGATAAAATCTATGCTATTGCAAAAGTTGGTTCAGCTAAACACGAAAGAGGCGCTGCATTTGCTGAAGTAAAAGAAGAAGTAAAAGCTTTATTTACTGAAGAAGAATTAGCTGCTGATGGTGATTTAGTTTCTAAATATTTCTACAAAACAAACAAAGAAGCTGTTCGTAATGTTGTATTAGAATTAGGTGTTCGTTTAGATGGTAGAAAAACTACAGACATCAGACCAATTTGGTGTGAAACTGATTATTTACCAAGAGTACACGGTTCATCTTTATTTACTCGTGGAGAAACTCAAGCTTTGGCAACTGTAACTTTAGGAACTTCCAGAGAAGCAAACCAAATCGATTCTCCGTCTGAACAAGGTGAAGAGAAATTCTACTTACACTATAACTTCCCTCCTTTCTCAACTGGTGAAGCAAAACCATTAAGAGGAACTTCAAGAAGAGAAGTTGGTCACGGTAACTTAGCTCAAAGAGCATTAAAAAATATGATTCCTGCTGATTGTCCTTACACAATTCGTATTGTTTCTGAGGTTTTAGAATCTAACGGTTCTTCTTCTATGGCAACAGTTTGTGCTGGAACAATGGCTTTGATGGATGCTGGAGTTCAAATGGTAAAACCAGTTTCTGGAATTGCTATGGGATTGATTACTGACGGAGAGAAATTTGCTGTATTGTCTGATATTTTAGGTGACGAAGATCACTTAGGAGATATGGACTTTAAAGTAACCGGAACTGCTGATGGTATCACTGCTTGTCAAATGGACATCAAAATTGATGGTTTACGTTATGACATTATGGAGCAAGCTTTAGCTCAAGCTCGTGATGGACGTTTGCATATTTTAGGAAAATTAACTGAGACAATCGCTGCTCCAAGAGCTGACGTAAAAGCTCATGCGCCAAAAATCATCACAAGAACTATTCCTGGAAACTTTATTGGAGCATTAATTGGACCTGGTGGAAAAGTAATTCAGGAATTACAAAAAGCTACTGGAACAACTATTGTAATCAACGAAGTTGATGAGCAAGGTGTTATCGAAATTTTAGGTACAGATCCTGCTGGAATTGAAGCGGTATTAGCAAAAATTGCTTCTATTACTTTCAAACCACAAATGGGAGAAGCTTATGAAGTTAAGGTAATCAAAATGCTTGATTTTGGAGCTGTAGTTGAATACACTGCTGCACCAGGAAATGAAGTATTGCTTCACGTATCTGAACTAGCTTGGGAACGTACTGAAAACGTTGCTGATGTAGTTAAAATGGGAGATGTTTTCCAAGTGAAATACTTAGGAGTTGACCCAAAAACTAAAAAAGAAAAAGTGTCTAAAAAAGCACTTGTTCCAAGACCTCCACGTGAGGAGAAAAAAGAGTAATCAGATCTTAGTTTACTAAAGGTTTATTCATAAAAAACCCCAATTCATTTATTTGAATTGGGGTTTTTAAATTTTATTCTTTCGGATTTCCCATTTTATGTAAATGTTTAAAATGAGAAAACATCATTTCAAATAATGTTTTATGATGATAAGGCTGTTTGTATTCTTTTGTAGTCTCTTCAATTATATTATTGATTTCACTATAATTCGTATGACAGATATTCGGGAAAAGATGATGCGCAGCGTGACAATTAGACCCACCGCTTAAAAATCTTGCCCAGCTTTTATTAGCATCCCAATCGCAGCTGGTATAAAGCTGATGAACTGCCCAAGTATGTTCTAAAAACTCTCCTTCGGGCTGTGGATAATCTGCTCCATCAAAGAAATGCGTTCCTACAAGCATTATAATAAAAACCATCGAAGTAAAAGCACTTGCCGTTAGAAAGGTTAAAACAATAAAAGACAATGAAAAGTGAGCATATAACAATGGAAAAACCAATACTAGAGAAAAATAAAATACTTTATACAATAAAAATCTAAAATACAATGCAGCTTTAGAAACCCCTCTTTTCATCCAATCATATTCGTTTGAAAACAAATAGATCCAGTCACTCATAAAAACAGAATGCAACAAGGTAAACATGTAAACAAATGGTGCGTAATAAGCCTGATATTTATGCTTTGGTTTCCACGGATGCGTTGGACTCAATCTCAAAAATGGATTTTTGTCGATGTCAATATCGCTTCCTTCAACATTTGCATACAAATGATGTGAACGAATATGCCTTAATCCCCAAAGCAATGGGTCTATTCCAACGGTTAAAAAACTAAAAAAATGCAGTACCGAATTTGCCTTTTTATTTTTGAATGCCGTATTATGAGAAGCATCGTGACCAAAACTAAATCCGATAAGCAATCCGGATAACTGAAAAATCACATAAAATATCCAAAAATATATTTTACTCACAGAATCCAAAAAAAGCAATGAATAGGAAGAATAGCAAATCAAAGTCCAAAACAATCCTTTAAACCAAAATCTGGCATCTCCGTGAGAAATACTTTTACCCTTTAGTTTTTCATGTACTTTCTCTTTTAAGGCCATAAAAAATACTTTCTCTTCTTCTAACTTATTAAAATATTTAGCTTTCATGAAACTGTCTTTTTAAAATTACAGGGCAAACCTATTGCATTTATCACATATCAATTTGCGTAAACCAATAAAACATTTTTATATATTTGTGATTATCGCAAAAAAAAATGAAATCACAAGAATTATTTTTAAAAGCAATTAGACAGAAAATCTCGCAATCAGTTTCTTTAATAGATGAGATTGCAGGAGTTTTAGAGATCAGCTATGATGCCTCACACCGAAGAATTTCAGGAAAGAGTAAATTTTCTATTGACGAAACCATCAAACTGGCTAGCCATTACAATATTTCATTGGATAATTTATTTTCAAATAAGGAAAAAGTAATTGTGGAAAAAACAATTGAAATAGAAAACTTAAAAGATATGCTTCAGTATTTCAAATCATCGGCTGAAAATATAGAAGCGCTTACAAAAAATAAGAAAACAAAACTTTTTTATTCTGCAAAGGACATTCCCCTTTTCTATTTTATGGATGGCACTATTTTATCAAAGTTTAAAGCTTTTGTATGGCTCAATCTCTTGAATTCAAGTCAAAAGAAAGTTTCATTTGAAAATTTTGTCATTGATGAATCTTTTACAGAATACATGCAAAAGCTGAAAAAAATCCATGAAAACACTGTTGTAAACGAAGTATGGAATGACACCACCATAAACAGTAGTTTACAGCAGATCCTCTATTTTTATGAAGCCGGCCTTTTGAGTTTAAAAAGCGCCTATGCACTCTGTATCGACCTAAAAAGGATTATTGATTTGATAAAAGTAAAATGCAATGAACCAAACAAAAAATTCTCTATTTATTACAATGAGCTTATACTACTAAACAACAATATGCTTATAGAAACTGAAGAAAGACTAACCATGTTTGTTCCTTATACACTTTTAGGATATTTCATTACAGACAACGAAGACAGTTGTAAAAATGTTCATGAGTTCTTTAAACAGCAAATTTTAAATTCAATCCCTTTAGGTCAATCTGGCATTAAAGAACAAAATCTTTTTTTTAACAGAGCTATCCGAAAAATAGACTACTACATGGAAAGAATAAATTCTCAAGTTGATTTATTATTTTAAATACAAAAACATTTCCATATTAACTTATTAAAAGTTTATTTATAAGAAACCCCGATTCATTCAATTGAATTGGGGTTTTTCGGTTTTTACATCTACTTTCCAACCTAAAATAAAACGGTCAAAATACTAATCTACAACGTTTTCAGAAAACATATTATAGATTAAATAATGTTGTTGGTTTAAAAATCAATGTTGTTGGTTTAATTTATTTTTTAAAGGATTGTCATTAACATAGTTTTATATAGAAAACAACTACAAAACTAAAATATTGATGAAAAAAGGTATTGCAAGGTCAAGAATTAAAACAATATTATTTATTGTCTCTTTTAAATTCAAACTCTATTGTAAAAACCTACCATTGAAAACCACAAATTGCTCATCAGTAATTTTCATCTTACTATTACTTTCAATCAACAGTTTTTCTCAAACTAATAAAAAAAAAGAAGTCTCCAATTATTTTGACAAAATAATTGGAGAAGAAATTTTAAACATCAATAACGGCAAAATTCATATTGATCCTTATAATTTAAAAAACAGCCACAATTATTATTCAAATAAAAACTTTATCAAAGGATCTGTTTTTTATGACAGTCAACTATACGAAAACGTTCTGATAAAGTATGATATCTACAAAGACCAACTTGTTAAATCATTTGAAAACAACAACTCATTTGGTATAACCCTCACAAATGAAAAAACAGATTATTTTTTAATCGAAGACAAACGATTTGTCAATATTGACAATAAATATAAATTCCCAAAAGTCATCACTGGTTTTTTTGAAGAAAAATATTTAGGCAAAAAAATCTCCTTATATATAAAGCACTTTAAAACGGCTAAAGAAACTATTATTGAGTCTAGTTTGTATAATGAGTTCAAAGAGTACAGCGATTATCAACTTCTTTATAATTCAACATTTACAGCTGTAAATACTCAAAAAGAAATCCTCACAGCATTTCCTCAACTAAAAAAAGAAATAAGAGATTATTATAAAAAAAATAAAATTCCGGAGGACACAAATCCATATCAGTTCAAAGCAGATTTGATACAATTTATTGATAACAATTTATAAGCTCTACTCCTAAATATAAATGAAAAAACACTTAATCTTCTATTTATTTTTCTTACTGCCAATCATTCTTTTTTCGCAAGAAAAAAACATTTCTATAAAATATTCAAATGTAACACGAAAAGAAGCTATTGAAATAGTCGAAAAAAACACTTCTTTTCACTTCTACTTTGAGAATCAGTGGTTCTCTGACAATGAACGTATTTCAGGCGAATTCAGCAACACATCTATTTCAATAATTTTAGATTCTATTTTTAATAATACAACCATAAATTATATTATCGATGGAAACAATATTATTCTAAGCGATGGTCTTTTGATATCAAACGCTATAACGGAGGATTATTTTAAAAATGCTGATAACATAAATATCGGCAAAACTTCAAATTTTCAAATTGTTCCAATATACAATAAGCAATATCTGAATGATTCTAAGAAAGATTCTGATTCAATTATTTCCCTTGGAAAACAATCTTTACTAAACGCATCTCAGTCTTACACCCTTTCCGGCTATATTAAAGACCGGGTTTCTGGAAAACCAGAATATAATATTATTGTCAAAGTAAAGGACAAAGATATAAGTACAACAAGTGATGAAAATGGTTATTATAGTTTTAGAGTTCCCGCCGGCATCAACATAATTGAAACTCAATCTATCAAACATGAATCAAAGACTAAAAAAATTGTACTGTACAGCAATGGAAAAGTTGATTTTAATTTAGATGAAAATGTAAATGCCCTGAAAGAAGTTGTTATCGAAAACAAAAGAACAAAAAATACAACTTCAGCAGTTGCAGGTCTCACAAGTATTAATGTCGAAAACATCAAAAACGTACCTTTAATTTTAGGCGAAAGAGACATTTTTAAAGTTGCTACAACTCTGCCCGGAATAAAAACGGCGGGAGAAGGATCTGCGGGCTTTAATGTTCGTGGAGGAAAAGACGATCAAAACTTATTTTTACTAGACAATGCTTCTCTATACAATCCATCTCACTTTTTAGGTTTCTTTTCTTCTGTAAATCCATTTACAACAAAATCGGCCGATATATACAAAGGAAGCATTCCTGCAGAATTTGGCGGGCGTCTTTCTTCGGTTTTTGATATTAAATCTAAAAGTGGAAATACCGAAAAAGTTTCTGGTGAAGCAGGAATTGGTCCAGTAATGAGTAACGTTACGCTCGAAATTCCGATAGTAAAAGGAAAATCAAGCTTATTATTTGGCGGCAGAGCAAGTTATTCTGACTGGATTTTGAAGACAATTAAAGATCCCGAACTGGATAATAGTCAAGCCTCTTTTTATGATTTGCTTTTGAAGTACAATCATAAAATCTCAACAAAAGATGATCTGGAAACCTCTTTATATTATAGTCATGACAAATACAGCATCAATTCAGACTCAATTTACAAATACAGCAACCTATTAGCAACAGTAAAATGGGATCATGATTTCAATTCAAAAAACAAATCTTCATTGATTGTCACTAATAGTCAATATAAATTCAACATCGATTACGATTCTCAACCTGAAAAATCATTTGATTATGGTTATAAAGTAAATGAAACTCAGTTTGTTTTTAAAATGAAATACATTCTGAATGAAAAGCATCTATTTAATTATAGCATAAGCAGCAAAATTTACAATGTTAATCCCGGTTTTCTAGAACCAACAAGCGGTGATTCTCAAATTAAACAAACCACATTAGAGAAGGAAAAAGCTTTAGAATCGGCTTTGTTTTTTACCGAAAATTATAAAGTCAATGACCAACTTTTAATCAATTTAGGTTTGCGTTATTCCTTTTATTCTGCACTTGGTCCTTCTACCCAAAACATCTATCAGGATGGACTGCCTAAATCTGAAAGAACTGTTATTAATACTAAAACTTATTCAAATAATGAATCTATAAAAACCTATGGAGGTTTTGAACCTAGAATTTCTGCTCGTTATTTTATACTTCCAGATTTATCCGTCAAAGCAAGTTTTGACAGAACCTATCAATACATGCATTTACTGTCAACGAATACGACCCAATCTCCGATGGATGTCTGGAAGCTTTCAGATTTAAATACTGAACCACAATCTTCTAATCAATTTTCACTGGGGCTTTTCAAAAATATAATCGAAAAATCATTAGAACTAAGTATAGAAGGTTATTATAAACGTTCAAAAAATATTCTGGATTATAAAGTTGGTGCCGAATTATTTTTGAACAAAAACATAGAAACTGAACTTCTTCAGGGAGAAGGAAAAGCTTATGGAATTGAATTTTTGATCAAAAAGGAAAAAGGAAATTTTAATGGCTGGCTAAGCTACACGTATTCCCGAGCGCTAATAAAATTGGACAGCAGATTTGATTCTGAAAAAATAAACAACGGAGATTACTTCCCTACGAATTATGACAAACCGCATGATTTCAGCGCTATTTTAAACTATAAATTCACAAAGCGATATAGTTTGTCGACTAATTTTGTTTACCAAACCGGCAGGCCTGTCACTTTTCCAATTGGGTCATATGATTTCGCTGGAGAGGATTTTACTTTATATAGCAATCGCAATCAATATAGAATTCCAGATTACTACAGGCTGGATATAGGTCTTAATTTTGAAGGAAATCACAAAATAAAAAAACTGGCTCATAGTTTCTGGAATCTTTCTGTCTATAATGTTCTTGGAAGAAATAATCCGTACAATGTGTATTTTGTTACAGAAGACAGAAAAATAAAGGCTTATAAAACATCCATTTTTTCTGTTCCAATTCCGACAATAACGTATAACATTAAATTTTAATTCATTTATCACATCAATATGAATTTATCAATCATCAAAAAAACGACGCTGGCTTTTTTTTCGTGTGTTATTTTATCGGGCTGTACAGAACAATATGTTTTTCAAAACCAAGATTTTGAAGACGCAATGACTGTTGAAGCCACAATAACAAACGAATTAAAATATCAGGAAATAAACATTTCAAGAACAAGATTTCTTAACGATACAGTAAAAAAATCCGAATCTGGAGCTAACGTTATTGTTGTTGATAGCGATGGTAATGCATTTCATTTTGACGAAAAAAACGGGAAATATATTTCTGCAAATGAATTTAAAGCTGAACCAAATAAGACCTATCAATTAAAAATAACAACCAAATCCGGAAAATCATACATTTCTTCTCCAGAAGTTTTAACAACACAAAACACTATTGACCTAGAAACAGAAATTGCAGAAAAAGACGGCGCTAGAGGCGTTCAAGTAAACGTTAAAAGTTTTGACCCTTCAAATACTTCAAAATATTATCGTTACGAGTATGAGGAAACCTATAAAATAATAACTCCATATGCGGTCGATGACCGTATTAAATTGGTACAACAAAATGGCCATTACATCTACCAAAAAGTTCCTGTCGATACAAACATCAAAGTTTGTTACACCACCAAGCATTCTACAGGAATAAGACAAACCAATACGATCAATTTAACTGAAGATCGTGTAAAATATCCTGTCCGTTTCATCAACGACACCGATTACATGTTAACAAATCGCTACAGCATTATGGTTTTTCAATTTACACAAAGCCAATCTGCATATGATTATTATTATAAATCAAAAAAAATGATTGATTCAGGAGAGTTATTATCTCCAAATCAGCCTGGATATGTTGTGGGAAACATAAAATCGACATCGGATATCCGGGAAAAAGTTGTTGGATTTTTTGAAGTTGCTTCTGTCTCTAAAAAAAGAATCTTTTTTAGTTTCAAAGATTTTTTCCCTTCCGAAAAACCAACCGAATATTTTAAAACTTGTGATGCCAGACTCTTTGGCTTTGATGAAATAGAAAAAAATAATTATGAGTTGCTTAAAACACATGAATTTCTTGGAGATGGTCCCGGATTAACTTCTACAGGATTCTACATGGTTGAAAAGGCATGCGGAGATTGTACATCATTTTCTTCTAACGTAATACCTTCATTTTGGGAAAATTAAACATAAAATTAGCTTTTTTACTGTTATTAGTAAATTTCACTTATAAAAGCAGTGCTCAAAATAATACTGTTTTGAGTACAGAATCAGTATTAGTCAAAACCAATACCTCGGTGGTATTAACTGGCGAAACGATATACTATCAATTATACTGTTTAAATAAAACAACTGTTTTTTCTGACATTAGTGAGCTTGCATATTTAGAAATAATTAATGATCATAAAGAAAGTGTTTTCAAAACTAAAATTAGTTTAAAAAACGGAATTGGATCTGGGGATTATTTTATTCCAACAATATTAACAACAGGAAATTATAAACTTATTGCTTATACGAACTGGATGTTAAACAACAGTCAAAATAACTTTTTTGAAAAAGACTTTACCATTATAAATCCATTTGAAGAACATATCAATATGGTTATTGATAGCACTTCAAAGAAACTTGACGTCTATAAAAACGAAACAAAAAACACATCTGAAAATATCTCCTTAAACCTTGACAAAGAAAAATATTCGAAGAGGGAAAAAGCGACACTTTTACTGCCAAAAACATTGGACAGAGGAAATTACTTTTTAAATATCAGAAAAATAGATTTTATACCTGAATACCCAAATAACGAAACTATCAATACTAATATAAATTTAAAAGAAGATATAACGGTTCTTCCAGAAACAAGAGGTGAAATCATAACTGGCTATATAACATCGAAAGTTGCCAATTCTGATTTAAACACTAAAATAGTTACACTTTCTATTCCAGGAAAAAATTTCATCTTCAAAACGACCAAAACAAATAGCAACGGAAAATTTATTTTTTTGATAGACAAGCAAACCAGTACATCGGGCTGTTATGTGCAATTATCAGGAACTAACAGAGAAAATTATATTATTGAAATAGACAAAACACCAAGTCCGGATTTATCAAATTTAATTTTCTCCAACAAAACATCAATTTCTGCTAAAAACTTAAAAGCGATTCAAGAACGCTCATTGGCGTCGCAGGTAGAAAACGTTTATTTTTCGCAAAAAAAAGATAGCCTGATCGAAGCCAACAATACCGACTTCTTTTTTCAACCTACCGAAAAAAAATACAATCTAGATGATTTCGAAAGATTTAGAACCTTTAAAGAAACCATAGTAGAAATTGTAACCGAACTTAATTTTAAAGATTACAATCAAGTTCCTTCACTATATTTAAGAGATATCAAATACAATATAACACAATCGCCAGAACCCTGCCTAGTTTTGGTTGATGGATTGCAAATTCAGAATATAAATGCATTACTTAATTACAATGCTTTTCAAATTGAAAGTATTAGCGTTGTTGACAGACCTTATTGTTATGGCCCTAAAATATTCAACGGAATTGTTTGTATCATTACAAAAAACAAAGATTTTGCGACTATTTATATTGACAAAAATATTCTAAAAACGACCATCCTTAGACCAGAATCGGCAAAAGTATATTTTGAACCGAAACATGAAGCTCCTAATACACGCAGCCGAATTCCTGACTACAGATATCAATTACTTTGGAAACCTAATATTGCTTTTAACAATAGCGAAATGAGCATCCCATTTTATGCCTCTGATATTTCTGGAGATTATGAAATCATATTGGAAGGACTTACAGAAACGGGAAAGAATGTTCGTTTTTATAAAACATTCAAAATTGAATAAGTGAATCAACTCTGTTAAAATTAAATTTTTAACCTTACCAAAATTATTCGCCAAAAACCCCAATTGATGTAATGGAATTGGGGTTTTTGGTTTTCATTTCTATACTCTTTCTTATTCCTTAAACTGTCAAGTGAATAGTGGAAGTTTCTTTTTTATCCAGTTTTGTTTAAGCTTTTGAATGCTTTCTGAAACAAATATTTTTTGAATTTTTAAATAAAACAATATCTAAAAGTGCTAAAAATCAAGGTTTTTATAGTGCTAATTGAAAGAAAAAAAATATCTTTAACACACCAAAAATAATAGTATTAATCTTAAAAACCATTCTTATGGCTTATACCGTTTTACAGAATACCAAAATTAATACCGGTGATTTTATTTTTCTACACCCAAAAACAGTCAGTTACCCCGTTTCCCCATTAGTTTCTGCAAGATTCTACACACCTCCAGGGGGAGAATTAACATTGAAAATCAGAGCAACCTTATATATCAACTCTGAGGATCCAAACAACCCAAAGGTTGAAGAACCTACAGAAAATGGCAATTCGCTACAAATATTTTTTGATTACAATTTTTCTGAAGAAACCCCGGAGAGTTGTGATGTTTGGTATGTTGAAGTAGACTATACTTCTGCCACAATCAGTAACATCACCGAAGTAGTTTCATTCTTAAAAGATATTGACCCTGAAACATCAAGAGGAACAGTAACAGGAGTAGATAGTTAATTCCTGACCATAATACAAGTATCTATTTTAGCAATTACGATTGTTAAAATAGATGCTTTTTCATTCAAATTATCGAAACAACTCAAGAGATAAAATGTGTAAACTAAAAACAAATTTGGTTTTTATTCTGTGTTTATATTCAATTTTACTGTATCCTCAAAACCAAACCGTTAAAAATTCATTTAACGAAATATTGAAGAAAAAGGCAGCTCAGTTTGACCAAGAAAGCAACTTTAACAAAGCTCAATACTTTTTTATCAATAAAAAATGGGATTCAACTTTGGTATATTCCATGAAACAACTGAGTTCTGGCAATAACAAAGAATTATCCGATTACTGCCATTATATAAGAGGAAATTCTTTCAGACAATTAAAACTTTTTAAAGAAGCCCAAAAAGAACTTAATCTGATTTCAAAAGATTTTCCGTTTTATTATTTGGCTGATAAATATTTAGGCGAAATTTATCTGGAACTAAAAGAGTTTGATAAAGCAATTTCCCATTTTGAAAAATTAGAAAAACGAACTCCTGCACAAACTCCCGATTATAAAATAAGTGTAATTTATCAAAACTTAGGTCTTTGTTATTTACATCTTCAAAAGTTCGACAAAGCAGAAGAATATCTTTTTAAAAGCAAGGAATTAAAAGAAAAAGAAAATGACAATGCTTCTTTAACGTATCTCTACATGAATATTGCTAATTTGTATTACATTCAATACAAAGACGACAAGGCCATTACTTATTTTGAAAAATCATATTCGCTTTCAAAGCAAATAAAAGATTTTGATAAAAAAAGAGACGCAGCATTAAACATGGCAGTTGTTGAAGAAAACAGAGGTAACTTCAAAAAATCTTTAGTTTACAGAAAAGAATTCGAACAATGGAAAGATTCACTAACGAATCAAAATAAGATTTGGGCGCTCGCCGATTATGAGAAAAAATTTGCTGTTGCTCAAAAACAAAAACAAATCAAAGTTCTTGAGGTTGAAAATCAACTAAAAAATACGCAGCGTAATAGTTTGTTTTTCTCCGCGATTGGTTTGTTAATAATCCTGACAGGAGGTGTTTATCTATATGCGCAAAAAGCAAAAAATGGCAAAATCATACTAACACAAAAAAACAAACTCGATCAGCTTAATAACACAAAAGATCAATTATTTTCGATTGTAAGTCATGACTTGCGCTCTTCCGTAAATGCATTAAAAACGAGCAATTCCAAATTATCTACGACACTCGAAACTAAAAATTATGAGGAATTAAACCAGCTTATTATTCAAAATAGTGCTATTGCAAATGGCGCATACAGTTTATTGGATAATTTATTGCATTGGGCAATGCTGCAAACAAAACAATTGTATTTCCATAAAGAATCTGTTCATTTGAATTCTATTGTTCAGCAAATAGAATACAATTACAAACCTTTGCTACTCGATAAATCGATTACTTTTGAAAATTCAGTCCCAAAAAACATCTTTATCTTAGCAGATATTGATTCTCTAAAAATTATATTCCGAAATCTGTTGGACAATGCTATAAAATTTTCAAATGAAAATGGAAAAATTAGTTTCTATACAAGAGAAAATAACTCTGAATATTGCGAGCTTGTAATTGAAGACAACGGAATTGGAATGAGTCAGGAGACTATTAAAGAATTACTTGCCGACAATGATCTTTTAGCTAAAAAAAATGATTCTGAAATTATCGGGACTGGCTTAGGAATGCAGCTTTGCAAACAAATGATCAAGAAAAATAATGGCACTTTTACGATCGAAAGTGAAATTAATATCGGGACGAAAATAATATTGACATTTCCAAAAATAACAAACAATGGATAATATTCATGTTTTAATCATAGAAGATACACCAGAACAAAGTGATGCACTGGAAAAAGTATTGCTTCAACACAATTATACAGTTGTGGGCGTTGCAAGAAATTTTACTGATGCATTGAAACTTTTTTACGAAAACACGATTGACATTATTATTATTGATGTTTTTCTGAACGGGAAACCAGACGGAATTACTTTTGCCGAGTCAATTAATATTATTCCAAATGCCTCAAAACCTTTTGTGTTTTTGACCAGCTCACAAGATCGTCAAATTTTTGAGCGAGCCAAACTTACAAAACCTTTCAGCTTTTTGATGAAGCCTTTCAACGAACTCGAAATTTTGTACGCAATTGAAATGGCTGTTGAAAAATTTTATGATCAAATCAATGTTTTTTTAAGTGAGGAACAAAATACTGTTATCAGCAATAATCATTTATTCATAAAAAAGAAAAACGTATTAAAAAAGGTTGCTACAAACGACATTCTTTATATTGAAGTCGAAGAACGTTACTGCAATATTGTTACTGAAAAAGAAAAATTCGTAATTCTAATTTCATTGACTAAAATAAATGAATTGCTGGATAAAAATAAATTCATAAAAACACATCGAAATACGATTGTAAACTCAGATAAAATTGAAGAAATTATACTGGCTGATAATCTTATTATTTTAAAAGGAAATCATAAAATAAATCTAAGCGATACTTATAAAGATTTCATCAAAAAGATGAATATTTTATCATAAATCACAATCTTAAAACGTTTCAAAATCCTCTTTTTAAGGGGATTTTTTTGTTTTTAAGAGCTACATTTTAAAACCATTCTCACTTTTCAGGATTTCATGACAAGAAAAATGGCTTTCATGACATTTTTAGACCAAACAAACCAAATCGAAATTATTTTTGCCCCAACAAATAAACCAAAATAGTTTTAAATGAAAATTGCGCTAACCAACAAACCAGAAATGAAATTTTTATCACTTTTAAAACAATTCATAACAAATCCCTGGATTGGCGCCTTAGCGTCACTAGCGATAATAATTCCAAGTTTATATATCATTCTGGATGATGTTACTGTTTTGAGAAAAGAGTACATTTTGCTAATTATCTCATTTCCTGTTTATTTAAAATCGCTGAAAAAAATATTTGATGAAATTTTGGATACCCCAGATGACACCTTAAATTAAAAATAAATTTTGCCCCTTTTTATTTAAAAACACTTCAGTTTCTTCGAAAATTGAGGTGTTTTTTGCGTTAAAATATAATCATTTTATTACATTTTAACAGTTTAAAGTGTTATTTGTAACTTTTTTTTAATATTTTTGAATTCAGCCGAAAACAAATTAAAAAATCCACCGATCCTTTGAAAAATTCCCAAAAAAAGAATACCATATTCATCTTATTTGGTTTATTCTTAAACATTATATCCATCTATAGCCAAAATAACAGCAATACGATATCGATTCATAATCTCTTTGACAAGACTGTAGAAAATGAAAATTTACCGATATTCAATGGGCCTCGTTATATCAATTATTATAGATCTTTAGACAATACACATTGTTATTACATCTCTGGTAACTTTATTTCCGGAGATTTAAACTATCAAAATCAAAGCTATTACAATGTAGATTTAAAGTATGACATTAATAATGATGTTTTAGTACTTAAGCCTATTGGCAAATTCGATTATTTAGGCATTAGTCTTATAAAAGATAATGTTGGTAGTTTTAAAATCTATGACAAACAATTCATTAACATCAATTATAACAATCCTTCATGTCCCGCTTTTATGAATGGATATTATCAGGAAATTATATTTTCTAAAGACAATATTTTATACATCAAGCATCATAAAAACAGAACAAAAGTAATTGACAACAAATCAATTGCAGAAGGCTCTAATCAATCTACAACAGATTCATTTATAGAAAAAAATGAATTTGTATTGAAATACAAAAATACTTACTACAAAATAGCATCAAAAAATGATGTCATTAAAATTTTCCCCGAATATAAAAGCAAAATAAAAGATTATTACAGTAATAACGATCAATTAGAAGAATCAGATAACAAAGTCTTTATTGAAAATTTAATAAAGGAAATCAACAATTTTCTAGTCCCTGAATCTAATTAAAAATGAAAAAAAATATACTAACATTATTTTTATTAGCCTTTTATACAATATCATTTAGTCAGGAAAAAAGCAATAAAATATCTATCGAATTCAACAATACTAATCTAAAAACTGCTTTAGAAAATATTGAAAAAGCCTCCGGTTATAAATTTTATTTTGATGAAAACTGGCTTACAGCCGAAACTATTTTAATTAATAAAACCTATAACAATATTTCTATTGAAGATTTGCTAAATAATCTTTTTGAAAATACTTCTTTAAATTACATCATAAGAAATAATGAAATAATTTTAACCAAAAACAGCACAATCCACAGTTCATTGCCTGAAGGTTATTTTGAAACTACAGTACCACAATCTGATAATACTGTAGCAAAACCACTATTCCATCAGCAGTATGATGCAATAGCGCAAAATAGTAGCGTTCCAGGAATTATCTATATTGGAAAAGAAAAAAAGGGAGGTGAGTTAAAATCATACACGCTTTCTGGTTCTGTAAAAAATGTAAAAACAAAAAATACGCTCTCGAATGCTACTATAAGAGTCCGTGGGAAAAATAGCAGCACCGTTACTGATAATGAAGGTCATTATAAAATTGTAGTGCCTTACGGTCTTAATTATATCGACATTGAATTAGTAAATCACAAAAAAACCACAGAAACGATAATGGTTTATGACGATGGAAAACTTGATGTATCTCTTGAAGAAAGCTTTAATGAATTAGACGAAGTTGTTATTAAAACCAGCGCAAACAAAAACGTAAAAGATGTTATTTCCGGGGTTTCAACTATCGATGTTGAAAAAATAAAAACCATTCCGCTTGTTCTTGGCGAAAGAGACATTTTTAGAGTTGCCACAACCTTACCTGGAATCAAAACTACTGGTGAAGGATCGGCAGGATTTAATGTTAGAGGAGGAAAAGATGACCAGAATTTAATTCTTTTAGACAATGCTGTTCTTTACAATACTTCGCATTTCTTAGGTTTTTTCTCTGCTGTAAATCCTTATACAACAAGCAAAGTTGATATTTATAAAGGAAGTATTCCCGCAAGATTTGGAGGTCGATTATCTTCTGTTTTCGATATCGCTTCTAAAAATGGTAATCCTGAAAAATTTTCTGGCGAAGGCGGAATTGGATCTGTGACGAGTAATTTATCTATTGGAGCTCCAATTATAAAAAACAAAGCCAGCGTATTAGTTGGATTCAGAACTACTTATTCAGAATGGATTTTAAAAAAAATAGACAATGAAGACCTAAATAATAGTCAGGCTGCATTTTTTGATGGTATCATAAAATACAATCACAAAATAAACGCTAAAAACAACATTGAATCAACTTTGTATTACAGTAAAGACCGTTTTAGTATTTCTTCTGATTCTGTTTATAAATACAGTAATGCGTTAATTTCATTAAAATGGAATCATGCATTCAGCGAGAAAACTAAAGCCGATTTTATTTTCACTAATAGCCAATATAAATTTAATATTGATTTTGATAACGGAACTCCAAACTCTTTTGATTATGGATACAAATTAAACGAAACTCAATTTATTGCAAATGCAAATTATTCATTAAACAGCAAGCATGCTTTTAATTATGGTTTATCGAGCAAGCTTTACAATGTTGAACCTGGTTATTTAAATCCAAAAACTACAGATTCTAAAATTATTCCAATAAAAATTGACGATGAACAGGCTTTGGAATCTGCTCTATATTTTTCTGACAATTATACTTTAAATGATAGAATATTAATTAGTCTCGGACTTCGATATTCAACATATTCTGCATTGGGAGAATCTACACAGCGTGTTTACCAGCCAAATGCTCCAGTCAATGACAATAATGTAATTGGTACAAACTACTACAAAAAAAATGAAGTCATAAAAACCTATGGCGGATTTGAACCAAGAATAGCAATGCGTTATCTGTTTACAGACGATTTTTCTGTAAAAGGCAGCTATGACAAAACATATCAGTATATTCATTTATTAACGAACAACACAACACAATCTCCTACTGACGCCTGGAAATTATCCGATTTAAATATTAGGCCTCAGGAAGCACAGCAATATTCTTTAGGGTTTTATAAAAATCTAGATAACGACAATTTAGAATTAAGTTTAGAAGGTTATTATAAAAAATCATACAATCTTCTCGACTATAAAGTAGGTGCTGAATTAATGTTGCAGGAAAACACCGAAACACAGCTTTTACAAGGAGAAGGAAAAGCGTATGGAGTTGAGTTATTATTGAAAAAAAATGTCGGAAAACTTAATGGCTGGTTAGGTTATACTTATTCACGAACTTTTATAAAATCAGACAGTCAGTTTCTTGATGAAAAAGTCAACAATGGACATTATTTCCCAACAAACTTTGACAAACCGCACGAAGTAAGCGCCGTGCTCAATTATAAGTTTACACAACGATACAGTTTATCGAGTAATTTTGTATATCAATCAGGACGACCTATCACCTTCCCAATTGGAAGTTATATTTATAATGGCATGGAATATACACTGTACAGTGACCGAAATAAATATAGAATTCCTGATTATTATCGATTAGATATTGGTTTTAATATAGAAGGCAATCATAAAATAAAAAAACTTTCTCATAGCTTTTGGAATATATCTGTTTACAATGTCTTAGGCAGAAATAATCCATATTCGATCTTTTTTATAACGACAAATGGAGAAATAAAAGCATACAAAACTTCTATATTTTCTGTGCCAATTCCAACAATAACATATAATATTAAATTTTAATCATCAAAATAAATGAATTTTAGAATCCAGCATATTAATCACTTGTACAAGATATTGTTTTTTACAATTTTCTGTCTTTCTTTTAGTAGCTGTACTGAGCAATACGTTTTTCAGACCAATACATTTGAAAGCATTTTGGTGGTTCAGGCAAATATTACAAATGAATTAAAGAAACAAGAAGTAAAACTTACCAAATCATACCGTCTTGAAGAAAACGGACCAACTTTTGAAAAAGGAGCAAATGTTTATGTAACTGACAGTGAAAACAATAATTATGAATTTGAACTTGAAGATTTTTCAGGTCTTTATGTTTCAAAAAATCCTTTTCAGGCAGTTCCGGGAAGATCGTATCAATTAAATATTACTACCCAAGATGGTAAATCCTATTCATCTGCTTTACAAACTTTAACTTCAGTTAGTGAAATTAATGTAGAACCAAAAGTAGAAACAGTGGACGATGTGAAGGGTGTACAAATAATGGTCAGCAGCAATGACCCTACTGCAAGTTCAAAATTTTATAGATTTGAATACGAGGAAACATACAAAATCGTATCGCCTTACTGGAATCCCAACAAACTTATCGTGGATCCAAGTATGATCAATGATCCAGAGCCTAATTTTCTTGTTGTTCCAAGGAATAAAGAAACAAGAGTTTGTTACACGACAAAAAAATCAGATGATTTAATCTTAATTAGCAATGCGGGACAAAGCGAAGATCGTATCAATTTTCCGATACGTTTCATAGAGATGACAAGCCCTCTTCTTAATGAACGATATAGCATTATAGTACGCGAGTATGTACAAAGTTCTGAATCTTATACTTATTATAAAACATTAAAAACGCTTTCTACTTCTTCTAGTTTATTTTCACAAGTACAGCCTGGATTTAATTACGGAAATATCAAAAACAATGACGACCCTGAAGAAAAAGTAATAGGCTATTTTGAAGTCTCATCTGTTTCTTCAAAAAGAATCTTTTTCAATTTTAGAGACATCTTCCCAGTCGAGCCATATCCGCCGTTCTTTATGGAATGTCAACCGCAAGAATTAAGCAATTGCTGGGATGCAAAAGGCTGTGCTGGCGCCACCATATTGGCCCTAGTTAAATCTCCTGTGCCTGAAAAAATATATTATGGTAGCCGCCTTAATATGGATATAATAGTCTTTGTTCCAACTCCGTGTGGTGACTGCACCAGTGTTTCATCTAACATAAAACCTTTATTTTGGATAGATTAAAAAAAATTATACGCACAATTATGTTGATAGCTGTAAATGCAGCTATTGCACAAAGTGGTTCATTGGCTAAAAATGAAACTACGGAATTAAACATCGAAAATATATTTGTTCACGCCAACAATACAACATTAGTAGCGGGAGAAACCCTGCATTGCAAATTTTATTGTTTAAATTCACCTAAGAATAATTTTAGTTCTATTAGTAAAATTGCACATGTAGAACTTATAAACAACGAAAATCAGGTAATTTTTGCCAACAAAATCTATCTTGAAAATGGCACTGGCGAAGGTGATTTTTTTATTCCAACAACAATCGAAACAGGCAATTACAAATTAATTGCTTATACGAATTGGATGTTAAATAACACAAACACCAAAACAGCTGTAACCGATCTTATTATTATTAACCCTTACATTGTTAGTACTAGAAAAAAACCTGTTTCTAAAACTCAAAATGACCAGGAGAAAAATCAGGAAAATCAATCAATTACAACAAACTCTTCAGCAAAAGATCAATCTTTTGCCTTAGAATTAAATAAAAAAGTTGCCACAAAAAGGGAACAAATTTTACTTAAAATAAAATCATTAAACGGAATTGCCAACAATGGAAACTTTTCTCTTTCGATAAGAAAAACGAATAGTTTACCTTCAAAAAAACAGATGAATTCATATGAATTCACAAAATCTTATAGTGGTGAAACGTTAAATAACAATTCATTTTTTCTACCCGAACTTCGTGGAGAAGTCATATCAGGAACTATTAAAAACAATAAAGATCCAAAGCAAATAGCCGACAAAAACATTGCCTTATCCTTACCTGGTAAAGATTTTGCTTTTAAAGTTGTTAAAACAAATGAAGAGGGAAAATTTAATTTCATATTAGAAAAGAGCCCAAATTATTCTAATGCAATTATTCAGGTTGTCGGAGAAGACAAAAATGATTATGCGGTTGAACTTGACAAATACGAAGGATACAATCTATCTGAATTAAAACAAGGTGAAGAATTTTATCTTAGCTCTGATTATAAGGCTAGTCTTGAAGAAAGATCGATTGCAAATCAAATAGAGAATTCGTATTATCATTTAAAAAAAGACAGTATACAGCCGGAGATTAAAAAGTTTCCATTCTATCATCCTCTGGAAAAAGAATATATTCTTGGAGATTATACCAAATTTCCAACCTTGAAAGAAACAACCATAGAAGTAGTTAAGGAAATGTATTATCGAGAAGAAAACAAAAATTTCACATTACATGTTAGAGACATAAATTATGATCTTAATTTTTTCTCTGAACCTTCATTAGTGTTGGTCGATGGAGTATTAATTCAAAACACAAATGAATTAGTTGATCTTAAAATGGATGAAATTTACAAAATCAGCCTAGTTCCAGGAGTGTATATTTATGGACCAACTGCGTTTGATGGCATCATCAATTTTACTTCAAAAAACAATGATTACAGCACCAAAGAAAAAGGTTCTCATATTTTAAAAACGGATATTCAAAGACCTTTGAACAAAATAACATCTTTTAAACAAGATTATACGAACAAAAGCAAATATGATCGTGTTCCTGATTACAGATATCAATTGCTTTGGGAGCCTGAATTGTTATTAGATAGTAATGAAAAAACAATTTCATTCTTTACTTCTGATGTTCCCGGACAATATGAAATAAATTTAGAGGGATTTACAAAAGATGGAGTTCCAGTATCGCTAAAAGAAAGTTTTGAAGTAAAATAATCTAAAAATATATCTTTATTATGGTCATCCACAAGGAAGAAAATCTAAGAAATCTGATTTCCCCTTTTTGAATTTGTTTAAACATTGTCGGATTTTTTAAAACAAAACATGAATATTTTATCGCATTTTAACAGTTTTAACTGCCATTTATAACTTTTTTTTAATACTTTTGAAATTAACCAAAACTAAACCAAAAATCCACCAATCCTTTGAAAAATTCCAAAAAAACGATACTATTACTATGCTTATTTGGATTATTATTAAACATTCCTTCGATACACAGTCAAAGTATCAAAGAAACCGAAATCTTCAATTGGTTTGATAAAAATGCAGGAATAGAATCCTTAGACATTAAAAATGGTCCTGCGCATTTAAACTTTGACAGAACGATTGGCAATCAGCACAGATACTATGATGCTGATGAATTCAAAAAAGGAAGCATTAACTACAATGGTCAAGATTATTTTGATGTATACTTAAAATATGACATCTTCGCTGATCAACTTGTTTTACGCCCTTATGATCTGCAAAACACCACGAAAATAGATCTCATAAAAGCAAACATTACTCATTTTAAGATTGGTGATGAAAACTTTGTAAAACTAAAAGACTTGAACAATTCTTCTTTTAAAGGTGGTTATTATAACGAAACTGTAATCAAAAATAATCAAGCGCTTTATATTAAATATTACAAAGAAAAAAAGAAAAATATCAAGGAAGAATTAGACTTGGTCGACTATAAGCCTCGGTATGAATTTATTTTATGGAAAGACAGCAAATTCAATTTAATCAATGAAAAAAAAGAAATTATAGCTCTATTCCCTGAAAGTAAAAGAAATATAAATGATTTCTATCTCATGAATAGAAGTTTACGAAAAGAAAACCCTCCATTATTCATGAAAAACCTGATGAAATACATTAATAATTAAAACCCGAAGAAACATACAAATGAGAATATTTACTATCCTTTTATTATTTTTCGGTTTTAATCAGATTCTGCATTCACAAGGCGAAAAAAAGACAATAAACCTTACGTTCAACAATATAAACAGAGTGGCTGTTTTGGAGAAAATTGAAGCTTCAACTTCATACAAGTTTTATTTCCAAGACAATTGGTTTGATAAAAACGTATTAATTTCTGGAGATTATCAAAACAAAACTATTGAAGAAGTTTTGTCTAAAGTTTTACAAGATACTGAGCTTAATTTTTACATTAGTAAGAATAAAATCATATTGACAAAAAACAGCATCATTTATGATAAGTTTCAAAACAATAAAAAAGATGCAAATGCTCCAATCTTTTTCCAGCAATATGATTCGGTCAAAAAAGACAAATCCGGAACAACAGCTCCAATTGCATTAATTGGAAAAGAAGCTGTTGATTCAGAAGTGGATTTATATACTTTATCTGGTCATATTACGGACCTGAAAGATGGAAAACCTTTGGCCGATATTAATGTCAAAGTAAAAAACACCGCTATAATTTCGACCACCAATGCCGAAGGTTTTTATAGTTTTAAACTTCCAACAGGGCTAAGCACAATTGAAGTTGAATCATTATTTTACAACAGTACTTCCAGAAAAATAATGATTTACAGTAATGGTACATTAGATTTTTCTGTTATTGAAAAAATCAATCAGTTAGACGAAGTTTTAGTAAAAGGAAAAGACAATCAAAACATTAGAACTGCCATAACAGGAGTTACAACAATTGAAGCTGAAGGCGTAAAAACTATTCCTTTAGTTCTTGGAGAGCGAGATGTCTTGAAAGTTGCATTAACAATTCCTGGTATCAAAACGGCAGGCGAAGGATCTTCTGGATTCAATGTCAGAGGCGGAAAAGAAGATCAAAATTTAGTATTACTGGACAATGCTACGATTTACAATCCTATGCACCTTTTTGGCTTTTTCTCTTCAATAAATCCTTATACAATCAACAAAGTTGATATTTACAAAGGAGGAATTCCTTCTGAATTTGGAGGGCGTTTATCTTCTGTTTTTGATATTGTTTCTAAAAATGGAAATACCGAAAAGATTTCTGGAGAAGGAGGAATTGGACCAGTAACCAGCAATCTTACTCTTTCTGTACCTGTTGTAAAAGACAAAGCAAGTTTGTTAGTTGGCGGACGCGCAACCTATTCGGATTGGATTTTAAAAACCTTAGATGACGAAAGATTAAAAAACAGCCATGCTTCTTTCTATGACCTATTTGCCAAATACAATCATAAAATCAACAAAAACAATTCGGTTGAAGGAACAGGTTATTACAGCAAAGATTCTTATACCTTGACTCCAGACTCGTTATTTAAATACAGCAACAGATTAGTTTCATTGAAATGGAAACACGCCTTCAACGAAAAAAACAATAGTGAATTCAATGTTACAAATAGTGAGTACAAATACAGCATTAAATATCAATCTATTAATCCTGAGTCTTTTCTTTTAAAATATAAAATAAACGAAAGTCAGGCCGTTTTAAAATTTGGCAGCGAGCTTAATGCAAAACATAAATTAACTTATGGAGTTTCGACTAAACTTTATAAAGTAAATCCTGGAGAATTGTCTCCATATGGAGAAACCTCAATAGTCACTCCAATTACTGTTGAAAATGAAAAAGGATTGGAATCAGCCGCTTTCTTATCTGATAAATTTCAAATTTCTGAAAAAATATTATTAGATATTGGGGCCCGATATTCTTATTATATGGCTCTTGGCCCATCAACGCAAAATATTTATCAGGAAGGCGTGCCAAAAACGCCTGCAACTGTAATTGAGCAAAAAACGTATGGTAATAACGAAGTAATTACCCGAAATGGTGGTTTTGAGCCAAGAGTCGGTTTGCGTTATATTTTTAACGAAAGTCTTTTTGTAAAAGCTGGTTTCGACAAAAACTACCAATACATCCATTTGCTCACAAACAATACGACTCAAGCACCAACTGATACTTGGAAATTATCTGATTTGAATGTAAAACCTGAAAGCGGTTTACAATATTCGTTGGGTATATTCAAAAAACTGGAGTACAATGATCTTGAATTAAGTCTTGAAGGATATTATAAAACTTCAAAAAACATTTTAGATTATAAAGTAGGATCGCAGCTTCTTTTAAATCAAAATTTAGAGACCGAATTACTTCAAGGTGATGGAAAAGCTTATGGAATTGAGTTTTTATTAAGAAAATCGATCGGAAGACTTAATGGTTGGATTGGTTACACCTATTCGAGGTCATTCATAAAATTAGACAGTCAGTTTAATGATGAAAAAGTAAACAACGGTGAATATTTTCCAAGTAATTTTGATAAACCACACGATTTCAGCATTGTAATGAATTACAAGTTTACGCATCGTTACAGTTTTTCTTCTAATTTTGTATATCAAACAGGAAGACCAATCACTTATCCTATTGGAAAGTATTATTACAGTGGTGCAGAATACACCTTATATACCGACAGAAACAAATTCAGAATACCTGATTATTACCGTTTAGATATTGGATTAAACATTGAAGGAAACCATAAGATTAAGAAATTAGCACATAGTTTCTGGAATATTTCGATCTATAACGTATTGGGCAGAAACAATCCGTATTCAGTCTTTTTTGTAACCAAAGATGGTCAAGTAAAAGCTTATCAAACCTCAATCTTTGCAGTTCCAGTACCAACTATTACTTATAATTTTAAATTTTAACCGTTATGAAAAAAGTCTTTATAGTTAGATTTCTAATAATAACTTTATTTTTATCGGTATTGGGTTGTACAACGCCATACGATTACCAATCTAGTAGCGCTTATGAAGATGTTATTGTAATTGAAGCAACTATCACAAATCAAAATAAAACTCATGAAGTAAAAGTTACAAGAGCCTATAAGCTTGATGAAAAAACGCCAACTTTTGAAACTAATGCTACTGTTTTTGTTACCGATAATATGGGCAATAAATACGATTTCAAACAAAATGCTGAAAATTATACTTCTGTTGCTCCGTTTCAGGCCGCTCCAGATAGGCAATATCAATTGCATGTTCGCACTAAGGATGGAAGAGATTATGTTTCAACCACTGAAAAACTACCACAACAAACTAATATTGAAAGTGTAGAAGCCAAAGCAAAAACCAAAAACAATCAGCTTGGTATTGAAATCACTGTAAATAGCACAGATCCTACAAATAGCTCGCATTATTACAGATATGAATATGACGAAGCTTATAAAGTTGTAGCACCAAAATGGTATGCTCAAAAAGCTGTCCCTGTTTTTTTTGCTCCTGGTTCTAATCCTCCAGGAAAAGTGGTTTTTGAGGACAGAACAACTGAAGCAAGAATTTGCTACTTAAGCCAAAGTTCAAACGAACTGATTTTAACCAGCACAAGCGATTTATCTGAAGATAAGGTAATCAATTTCCCTGTTCGATTTATTGCCAGTACTGATCCTATTATAAGAAACAGATACAGCATATTGGTAAAACAATATGTGCAAAATCTTGCTGCACATACTTTTTTCGCAACATTAAAAGAGATATCTAATATAGGAAGCATCTTATCACAAACACAGCCAGGATTTTTTTACGGCAACATTCAATCAGTTGCTAATCCAAAGGAAAAAGTTATTGGTTATTTTGATGTGTCGTCATATTCTGAAAAAAGGATTTTTTTCAATTTCACTGACTTGCTAAATGGCCAGCCATTCCCAGAATACCAATATGAATGTCCTTCTCCAATTCCAGATATTTCTAGAGGAGAATATATATTCAAATACTGCTTTAGCCAAGATCCATTACTGGAATGTCAAGGAGATGTAATATTAAATTTATTGGCCAGCGGCATTAAAGTCTTTTATCCGACAGAATTACCCAATAACTATATTTTGTATCCAGTAGAATGCGGAGACTGTACTTCATTTTCATCAAACGTAAAACCACCATTTTGGATAGACTAAAATACATATTATATCTAGCGCTCGCTTTTAGCAGCCAGCAGATTGTATTTGCTCAAAAAAACAATTCTGTAAATGAACTGAATGAAGTTGACAAAAAAATTAATGAGTCAATTTATATCAGCACAAATGCAAATTCTTTTTTGACAGGCGAAACTTTGCAATACAAATTATTCTGTATCGACAAACTAGCAAATACTGCTTCAATTTTCAGCAAAATAGCTTACGTACAGTTAATTGACAATAATAAAAAAACGGTTTTTGCACATAAATTGTTTCTTGATAAAGCAACAGGAAATGGTGACTTTTTTATTCCAACCACATTGGAAACCGGAAGCTACAAATTGATTGGTTATACAAACTGGATGCTTAATAAAACTGTACCGGATTATTTTTCTACCGATATTTACATTGTAAATCCGTATAAAGAAAATCCAAGTGGCAGTACAGTTTCGTACAATTCCGTTTCTTCAGAAACTGTAAACAACAGCAATATTTCATTTGATATAAAAAACAAATCTTACAATACACGAGATTTGATTGAACTAAATGTCAAATCAAATTCTGACGAATTTACAAAAGGAAATTATACTTTGTCCGTTAGAAAAACAGATGGTTTTTTAGTTCAAAACAAAGCAATTTTTAGCGGTAAAACCTACCAAAATGGCGAAATCACAAGCGGCCAATTTGTATTGCCTGAATTGCGAGGTGAAATCATAACAGGAAAAATATCTTCGGCAAATGCTGAAATTAAAAACAAAAAAGTAGCACTTTCTATTGTTGGAAAAAATGCCGACCTGAAAATTGTAAAAACCGATGATCAAGGCAAATTCATTGTTATTTTAGAAAAAGAGAACTCAAATTCAAATATTATCGTTCAAGTTCTTGAAAGCGGCAAAGAAGATTATGTAATTGAAATTGATAAACAAAAGGACGTAGATTTTTCTAATTTAACTTTTCCTGTCGTTCAATTCAATTCAGATTTCAAACAAAATATCACTGACCGCTTAATTTCGACTCAAGTTGAAAATGCTTATTATGATGTCAAAAAAGATAGCGTAATATCACCGGCAATAGCTCTTCCTTTTTTCGGAGCAAAATCTGAAGAATTTATATTAGATGATTTTACGCGATTCCCAAATATCGAGGAAACAATTACAGAAATCCTAAAAGGTGTTTACTATCGAAAAAACGATAATATTTACTCCATTCATGTTTTTGACAATAATGATAATTATGAATCGGCATTACCAACCATGATTATTGTTGATGGATTAATTATTGAAGACTTAAATGAGTTTTTTGCCTTTAATCCTAAGAGTCTTTTTAAAGTAAATGTAGTGCGAGGAATTTATTATTATGGCTCAAAATCTTTTAATGGAATCGTTTCGTTCACAACAAAAAATGGTGATTATGATACTAAACTCAAAGGAAAATTTATTGTTAGGCCAGAAATTTTAAGACCTCAGGTAAAGAAAAACTATTTTAGTCCTGATTACATAAGCAATAAGAACGTAAGAATTCCAGATTACAGACATCAGCTTCTATGGCAGCCAAACATTGATTTGAGCAAAACATCAAATAGTAAATTTTATGCTTCTGATGTATCAGGAAAATATGAAGTGACACTTGAAGGATTTTCAGCTTCTGGAAAACCCGTTTTTATAAAAGATTTCATAGAAATAAAAGAAGAAGCCAGCAATTAGTTTTATTCTGATCAAAACATCCAAATAAACCTCTGTTTCTAAATTTGAAATAGAGGTTTATTTTTTTTCTTATTTAACGCAACCTTTTTCTTTTTTTTACACTATTAATTATAAACCGAAGATCTCTTTACAACAATACTACAAAATCAAAAGATAAAATTTGAATTTAGACGAACTCATAAAAAAGTGCATTAAGCAAAACCGAAAAGCGCAAGAAGAATTATACCAAGAGTATAAGAAAGTGCTTTATGTGTTATGTCTTAAGTATTGTACCAATGAAGTTGAGGCTGAGGACAATCTTCATGATGCTTTTATAGAGATATTCAGCAATATAAAAAATTATAAAGGAAGAGGAAGTTTTGAAGGTTGGATCAAAAGAATAACAATCAACAAAGCAATAGCCCGCTATAAGCAATCTTATCTTTTAACAGCAATTAAAGATGAATATCCGGATGATGATTTTATTAATGAAAATGAAATCGATTTGTCGCTAGATACAATTTTATCTTTTGTTCAGGAATTGCCACATCAATATCGATTGGTTTTCAGTTTATATGAATTAGACGATTATTCACATCAGGAAATTGCCGAAATGCTGTCAATTTCTGAAAACACTTCAAAATCAAATTTGCATCGAGCAAAACAAATTTTAAAGGAAAAAATTAAATCAAAAAGTACATTTTATTATTCTAAACAAAAAAATGGAAAATAGAACTGAAATAGGAAAAGCAATCCGAGATCACTTAAATAATTTGGACAAAAGTCCGAATGACGCTTTATGGTCAAAAATTGAAACAGATTTAAATCAAAAAAGACGCAGAAGAGTTTTGGCTTGGTTAATTCCAAGTTTAATTGCTGTCGTGCTTTCTTGTTCATTACTTTATCTTAAATCTGATTTTCAGGAAAAAAATCAAACTCAGCAAACACAGCAAACACAGCAAACAAAATCAAAAAGCGAAGCTAATACAAAAAATCAGACTTTAAAATCAAGTAAAGTTCCAAATCCAAAATCTATATTATTAAAAACAGAACCAGACCAAATTACTACGGTTTCAAAAACCAAAAATGTTAAACTTATAAAAGAATCCAGTAAGTTAATTACCTCTACAAATGAATATGAAGAATATGAAGTGGTAAAAAAATATAAAGTAGTTATTAGAAAAGAAGAAAGAAATACAAAACCTATAAAACCAGAAGCTGTCAAAAAAACAGCTAAACCAAGTTTTTCGGCAAACTTAAAAAAATCATCAAAAGAAAAAACTACAAAAGTAAATTCAAAAAAAACAAATAAAAGCCAAAGCACTAAACAAAACAAAGGGAAAATTAAAAAATCTCCTTTTACACCAACTCCACAAAAAAGTATTGTACAAAAAGACACTTTAATAATCGTAAAAGCTGAAACATCTCCAAAAATTACGGAAATAAAAAAAGACAGCATTATAACTATTGATAGTCTAAAAACCCCTGTAAAAGCAACGGCAAAAAGAGAATACAAAAAAACAATTTACAACACTAAAACAAATGAATTAAATCCAGATGTGAGTATTCATGCTTTTTATGGTCCGGCAATGTTTGGCTCTTTGAATGGCAAATCATTGATTAACCCAACTATGGACGATCTTTCAAAAAGTCATCCTGTAAGCTCGCATTATGGAGTTTATGTCAAAACTATGTTTGATAAATTCGGTTTCCGAGCTGGTTTTTCAAAAATTAATTTAAAAATTACGACAGCACTCGGTCAAAATTTAATTACAAATTATAATAACATCGATTTGAAATCGGACATTAATATAAAAGATACTTTTGCAAATTCGAGCGACATTGAATTGCAACAAAAACTTTCTTATTATGAAATTCCGCTGGCCTTTGATTATGCACTAAAAAAAGACGATACTAAATTTGAAATCGATGCCTTTACCGGATTCAGCTTTTTAATATTAGACAAAAATGAGCTTTATTTGAAATCTGAAAAAGTTGAAAAACAAGTAATTGGAGAAGCAAAAAATATTTCTGGAGTCAATATTTCCTATGATCTCGGAATAGGCTTCACATACAAATTAACCGATAAAATTGGCTTAGATTTAAATCCGATTTTCAAATATTATCTGAATACTTTTAAAGAAAATGGAGAAGCAAAACCCTATAGTTTATCGCTTCAAACAGGGATAAATTATAAATTTTAAAAATATTTTTTATTTAGTTGTAACTTTTTTGACACTTCATACGTATAACTACTTGTACACTTAAAAATTGAGGAGACAAAAACATGAGACAACTTAAAATCACCAAGCAGGTAACCAATCGTGAAACTGCATCGTTAGATAAATATCTACAAGAAATCGGAAAAGTTGACCTAATTACCGCTGATGAAGAGGTAGAATTAGCACAAAGAATTAAGGCGGGTGATCAAAGAGCATTAGAAAAATTAACAAAAGCCAACCTACGTTTCGTTGTATCGGTTGCTAAACAATATCAAAATCAAGGATTAACTCTTCCTGACTTAATTAACGAAGGAAACTTAGGTCTTATCAAAGCTGCACAACGTTTTGATGAAACTCGTGGTTTCAAATTTATCTCTTACGCAGTTTGGTGGATTCGTCAATCGATTCTTCAGGCGTTGGCAGAACAATCTCGTATCGTTCGTTTACCTTTGAACAAAATTGGTTCTATCAATAAAATCAACAAAATGTATGCATTATTAGAGCAATCTAATGAGCGCCCACCTTCTGCTGAAGAAATTGCAAAAGAACTTGACATGACTGTAAATGACGTAAAAGAGTCTATGAAAAACTCTGGTCGTCACTTATCTATGGATGCACCTCTTGTTGAAGGTGAAGATTCTAACCTTTATGACGTTTTACGTTCTGGAGAATCTCCAAACCCAGACAGAGAATTAATTCACGAATCATTACGTACTGAAATCGAGCGTTCATTAGAAACATTAACTCCAAGAGAGGCTGATGTAGTTCGTTTGTATTTTGGTCTTGGCGATCAACACCCAATGACTCTTGAGGAAATTGGAGAAACTTTCGACTTAACTCGTGAGCGTGTTCGTCAGATTAAAGAAAAAGCAATCCGTAGATTGAAACACACTTCTAGAAGTAAAATCCTTAAAACTTATTTAGGATAAACAATATTTGTTTCAGGTTTAAAGTTTCAGGTTGTTTTTGTAATTTGAAACATAAAACATGAAACCTTTGTAACGCAAACAACAGTTTGATTGACTGTTCGTTTTTTGATTGATGATTGAAACTCCGGCTGATTACCGGAGTTTTTTATTTTATATTTAGCTGAAAAGTTTGTTATTTATAGAAATATGCTCGCAAAGTCGCAGAGTCGCAAAGTTTATTATTCTTTGCGACTCTGCGACTTTGCGAGATTCTTTAAAAAACTTTGTGTGCTTTGCGTAAATCTTAGCGCACTTTGCGGTTAAATTTCAATGCAAATCATAAAAAATTTATCTTTGTAAAAAACAACACACCACTACACAATGAAAAATACACTTATAGCTCCTTCAGTTCTTGCTGCCGATTTTGCAAATCTGCAACGCGATGTAGAAATGATAAACAACAGCCAAGCTGACTGGTTTCATATCGATATCATGGATGGAGTTTTTGTTCCGAATATCTCTTTTGGAATGCCCGTTTTAGAAGCTATTTCAAAACATGCAAAAAAATATATTGATGTACATTTAATGATTATCGATCCCGATCGCTACATTAAAACTTTTGCAGATTTAGGAGCGAATGGACTAACAGTACATTATGAAGCTTGTACGCATTTGCACAGAACTTTGCAAGCCATTAAAGCTGAAGGAATGAAAGCCGGAGTTGCTATTAATCCTCATACAAATATCGATTTATTAGAAGATGTTATAAATGATATTGATTTAGTTTGCATTATGAGCGTTAATCCAGGTTTTGGAGGGCAATCTTTTATTGAAAATACTTATGCAAAAATTCAAAAACTAAAAGCTTTAATTACACGCAAAAACGCTTCAACTTTAATTGAAATTGACGGCGGAGTTACCAGCAAAAATGCAAAACAATTAGTAGAAGCCGGAGCTGATGTTTTAGTTGCAGGAAGCTTTGTTTTTAAAGCCGAAAATCCAACTCAGACTATTCAAGAATTAAAAGTCCTTACTGCTTTTTAAGTTTTTCAAATTCGGAAAGAAATCAATTCCAGTCATTTTTTCCAAAGTTTCAATCGGAACAACGAAATCATAAATAGACTTGTCACTGTCTTCATTCGGAACCAAAAAAGCAATTGCTTTATGTTCTTTCCCAGATTTAGCTAGAACAATTTTATAAAAATATTTAGGGACAGCAACATTTTCTGTCCCTATTTTTTTGTCTGAATCTTTCAGAATTCCTCCCGTTACTACATAAATATCATTATACTTTCCAGCCCAATAACGTGTTTTTTGTTCAATTCTGTTCCAGATTCCGCTATTGAAATCGTGTTTTTGAGGAGAAATATTAGAGGTATAAAAAGTATCGTTATAAGCATCTTTATTGAATTCCATATCGCCGGCAGGACAGAGATGCCCTTTATCATAACCTGATTTTTTATAATTTCTCCAATCTGCAGAACCCGTTGTTACTTTTGGATCTTCAATAAAATAAGGACGTTTGTATTCATTATTTTTTAAATATTCCTTTTTTAATTCGTACGCAACCCATTCAGCCTGTTCAAATTTTTCATTATATGAAAGTGTATAGTATTTGTGCTTTACAATCTGTCCTGTGGTTGAAGTTGGCAAATAGGAAACAGTATACAAAGAATCTGTAGTGTTTTGCACTGAAGCCGAAGTAAAAGGTGCCGGTTTTTCTGGCAGTGCTTCTACTCTTTCTGAATTCTCTTTTTTACAAGAAAACAATACCAAACCTATCAAAACTAAAACAATATAATTCTTCATCTTTTATTTTTATTACGAAATAAACTTACAAAAAAATGCTCCATAAATAGTACATCTATGGAGCATTTTAATAACAAATTAATTCTTTTCGAACTAAGATTTTACCAGTTTATCCTTTTTCATTTTTGGAGTAACCGTATTTTTTACATAGCCTTTAGTTTGCAAATCATCTAAAACATTTAAAGCTTCTTCTACATAAACGTCTTTAGCTAATGCCTGGTGCCAAGCTTCTCTTTTTTCTTTTAATGTAGCATCATTATTCATTTCAAGTTCTTCATAAGGCAATGATTTAAAAACCAGATTGTTTTTGTAATCAGCAATTGGTTTGTATTTTTTACCTTCACTTTCAACTTGTTCCTGAGTCGCTTTAAAGTTTTTAATATTTAAACTATAAGTGTTCTCTTTATTTTTAATGTCAATCCATTTTGCATTGTCTTCAATTAATTTGAATTGATCATTATTAGCAATTCTGTTACGGCTGTTATTGATTGCTTGGTTGAATTTTTCATTAGAAGTCCAAGTGCTGTAATCAGCTGGATCAATTTTGTCCCAAGGCATTGCGTTATCAATATCACGCTCACCCATTTTTAAATAAGCATAACGATCTGGCATCACAACATCACTATGAACACCTTCTAACTGAGTTGATCCACCGTTGATTCTGTAGAATTTTTGCCCTGTGATTTTCAAAGCTCCAAGATCACCATAATTTGCGTTACGCACAAACTGATTCAAATCAAGAACATTTTGCACTGTTCCTTTTCCGTAAGTTTGTTTACTTCCAATGATAACTCCACGTTTGTAATCCTGAATTGCAGCAGCCAAAATCTCTGAAGCCGAAGCTGAGAAACTGTTCACCATAATTACCAATGGTCCATCCCACTCGATTTTTTTATCTTTATCGTATAAAACTTCTTTCTTTTTACCAGCAGATTTTACCTGTACAATTGGTCCTTCTTCAATGAATAAACCAGCAATATCAACAACTGTAGAAAGAGATCCTCCTCCGTCATCACGAACGTCAAGAACAATACCGTTAATATCTTCTTTTTTCAGTCTTTCAACTTCAAGAGCAATATCTTTTCCGGCGTCACGGCCATCTTTATTTTCAAAATCAATATAGAATTTTGGCAAATAAATTACACCGTATTTCAATCCGTTTCTTTCAACAATACTTGATTTAGCGTATGTTTCTTCAATTTCAACAACATCTCTGATAATTGAAATTACTTTAATAGTACCGTCAACTTTTTTAACTGTAAGTTTTACTTCAGTCCCTTTGTGACCTTTAATTTTTTTCACAACATCATCAAGACGCATTCCTACAACATCAACTGGCTCTTCGTTTCCTTGTGCCACTTTCAAAATCATATCACCTGCCTCAAGCTGTTTTCCTTTCCATGCTGGCCCACCAGAAATTAATTCATCAATTTGAGTGAAATCATTTTTCTTCGTTAAACGAGCTCCAATTCCTTCTAATTTTCCACTGATGTTAACATCAAAACGATCTTTTTCTTCTGGAGCAAAATAACTTGTATGAGGATCAAAACGAGTCATGATTGAGTTAACATATACAGAAAACCAATCTCCTTTATTCAAATCTTTAATCAAACTGAAATTATCATCTAACGATTTTAAAGAACTCTCGCGAGTTTCTTTCTCTAAAGTCTCAAATGATTTTTCTTTATAAGCAGGATCGCTTTTCTTTTTATCATCTTCTAATTTTTGTTTTGTAACCAATGAAGAAAGTGTAGATAATTTAATCTGTTTTCTCCA
Organism: Flavobacterium sp. ASV13; assembly: GCF_000745775.1. GTDB lineage: Bacteria > Bacteroidota > Bacteroidia > Flavobacteriales > Flavobacteriaceae > Flavobacterium. Next base: position 285,482 of record NZ_JQJY01000002.1, read on the forward strand.
TCTTTCATTGATTTCAGTTGCATTTTTAGCATAAGGAAGATGCTCATAATCGGCATTAAAAGTCTCGTCAACATTATAGTTGAAAGGCTGTGCTAAAATTGTTTTGTAACGTTTTTTACTTTCTTCCATACGCTTCATCAATCTTGTATAAGTAAGATTAAAAAACGTAAGATCTTTGTTTAAAAACTGGTCATCAAGCTGTAATTCGTACTGCTTAAATTCATCAATATCTGACTGCAGGAAAAACCTTTTTGAAGGATCCAGTGCATCAATATAATCTTTAAAAATTCCCTTAGAAAATTCATCATTTATCTCAGCCGGACTATAGTGTCCTTTTTCAATAACAAAGGCAAGCAGTTCTAAAAGCGTTTTGTCTCTATTTGGATCCGGATCTTCAGACTTATCAGCATTTATTTTAAATGCAAACAGGGTAACAGATAAGCATAATACGGCTATAAGTATTTTATAATTTCTTTTCATAAACTTAATAATAGCATTCATCAAATTTTTTAATCTAAGTTACGGTAAAAACTGTGCCAACAAAGCCAAGCTCACTATAATTTTTTGTTAAAGATATAAAATTGTTTGTTGTTCAAAAGTCCTTTAAGATTTAGTTTAGAATTTTTATTTATTTGTTAGAAATCTACCAAAATCTGTTACTACATTTGCCTAAAGAAGCTTTAATTTTGATAAAACAAAAAATTCAACCATAGCATGAAAGACGAAAAACCCTTAATATTAGTAACCAATGACGACGGAATTCTGGCTCCCGGAATTAGAGCCTTGATTAGTGTTATGGAAACTATTGGAGAAGTTGTGGTTGTTGCACCTGATAAGCCGCAAAGTGCAATGGGGCATGCCATAACAATCAACAACACTTTATTTCTAGATAAAATTTCTAAAGATGATGATGCTGTAACCGAATACAGCTGTTCTGGAACTCCCGTAGATTGTGTAAAACTGGCAGTAAATGAAATTTTGAAAAGAAAACCAGACCTTTGTGTTTCGGGAATAAATCACGGCTCAAACTCTTCGATCAATGTAATTTATTCTGGAACAATGAGCGCTGCTGTCGAAGCGGGAATCGAAGGAATTCAGGCAATAGGTTTTTCTCTTCTTGACTTTGACTGGAATGCCAATTTTGAGCCCGTAAAATCCTTCGTTAAAAAAATAGTTCTTGAAACGCTTGCCAATAAATTGCCTACAGGTGTCGTTTTAAATGTAAATTTTCCGAAATTAAAAGAAAACGAAATAAAGGGAATTAAAATTTGTCGCCAGGCGAAAGCGTATTATGCACAGAAATTTGACAAACGACAAACCCCTTTTGGAAAAGATTATTACTGGCTGACCGGAAAATTCACAAACGAAGACAAGGGTGAAGATACAGATGAATGGGCTCTCGAAAATGGTTATATTTCTGTTGTTCCCGTTCAGTTTGACTTAACGGCTCATCATTCAATGCAACAACTTAATACTTGGAAATTAAATGAATAAATTAGACATACTTATTGGTTTTATTATCGGAATTATCACTTCACTTATAGGAAGTTATCTTTTCATTAAATTATTTACCTCTTTTGATCTTTCAAATGGGCTTCAAACCATAAAACAATACGGATATTTAGGGAAAGTAATCACTTTAGGAACCGTTTTAGATCTTCTTTTATTCTTATTTCTGTTAAAAAGAAACAAAGAATTAATGGCGAGAGGCGTTGTTTTTGCTGTGATTGTTTTGGCAATTTCGACTTTGTTTATTTAAATCTTATCTTTGTTCTGCAAAAAAAATGCTGTGCTTTAAAATTACAGCACACTTTTAAAAAACTCAATATGAAATATTACATAATAGCTGGCGAAGCTTCTGGAGATTTACATGGTTCTAATTTAATGAAAGCTTTGTATGAAGAAGATCCGCAGGCTGAAATCAGATTTTGGGGTGGTGATTTAATGCAGAAAGCTGGCGGAACTTTAGTAAAACACTATCGCGACTTAGCTTTTATGGGATTTGTTGAAGTTGTTTTTAATTTAAAAACAATCTTGAATAATATTAAAATCTGCAAAAAAGACATTTCTGAATTCAAGCCTGATGTATTAATTTTTATTGATTATCCGGGTTTCAATATGCGTATTGCAAAATGGGCAAAAGCCTTAAATTACAAAACACACTATTATATTTCGCCGCAAATTTGGGCTTGGAAAGAAAATAGAATTACAGCAATCAAACAAGATGTCGATAAGATGTTTGTGATTCTTCCTTTCGAAAAAAGTTTTTATGAAGACAAGCATCATTTTCCAGTTGATTTTGTCGGGCATCCGTTAATTGATGCTATCCAGAATCAGCCTGCTTTTGATGAAGCAACATTTAGAAAAGAAAATAAATTAGGCGAAAAACCAATTATTGCCGTTTTGCCGGGAAGCCGTAAACAGGAAATCACAAAAATGCTAAGTGTTATGTTGAGCGTTGTAGATGATTTTCAGGATTATGAATTTGTAATTGCCGGCGCTCCAAGTCAGGATTACGAGTTTTATCAGCAGTTTATAAAAAATAAAAATATTGCCTTTGTTTCTAACAGAACTTACGATTTGTTGCGTTCTTCAACTGCGGCTTTAGTAACTTCTGGAACAGCAACTTTAGAAACAGCTCTTTTTAAAGTTCCCGAAGTTGTATGCTATAAAGGAAGTGCGATTTCATATCAAATTGCAAAACGCATTATCACTTTAAAATACATTTCGCTTGTCAATTTAATTATGGATCAGGAAGTTGTGACTGAATTGATTCAAAGTGAATGCAACACAAAACGAATCAAAGAAGAACTTCAAAAATTATTAGAGCCAGCTTACCGCGAAAAATTATTGAAGAACTATGATGTTTTGGAACAAAAACTTGGCGGAGTTGGTGCAAGCAAAAAAACAGCAAAACTTATTGTCACCGACTTAAAGCAAGCTTAAACTTTTTGATTTTGAAAAAAATAATTGTTTTACTGCTTTTAGCAATCACTTTTGTCTCTTGTAAATCTTCTTCGGCTGCAGTCAGCAAAAAGGAGACAAAACGAGAAAACAAATATATTGTCAATCATTTGATCGAAACTGCATCAGAAAATATTGGCGTAAAATATAAAGCAGGCGGAACTACTAAAAATGGTTTTGACTGTTCCGGACTTGTTTACACTACTTTTGAATCTGAAAATATTAAATTGCCTAGAAGTTCATTCGAACAATCAAAAATCGGAATTGTAATTCCGGCAAAAGACGCTCAAAAAGGCGATTTAATTTTCTTTAAAACCAACAAGAGCAAACAGATAAATCATGTTGGATTAATCACAGAAATAAATTCAAACGAAATTAAATTCATACATTCCTCTACTTCAAAAGGCGTGATTATTTCTTCTACAAAGGAACCTTACTATCAAAATTCTTTTGCTCAAATCAATCGAATTATAGAATAAAAAATTATATTCTTTTTCTTACAAAATTTTAATACTTTTAGAACATGAAAGTATTAGATTTTCCCTTAGTCAGAATTACCATTTGGTTTCTTCTCGGTATTTTATTTTTTTATTATCAACAGATAACAATGCTCGTCTCAATTATAGCTGTGATTGTTGGTTTCGTTATTTTTATGATTTTATACTTTTTAAGCAAAAAATATAAAATATCGATTTCCCTATTTGGCGCGAACACCTATTTTATTTCATTTTTCATCGGCGGGATGAGCTTACTCGCACACACTGATTCGCTTCAAAAGTCAAATTATATCCATTGCAAAAAAGCTTTTGAAAATCCGTGTCAAATTACATGTACAATCCGCGAAAAACTAAAAAGCAATTCATATAGCGATCGCTATACAGCAATAATATATTCTATAGACAGAAAAGCTTATTCTGGCAAAATCATTGTCAACATTGCTAAAGACAGCACAATTAATCGCATTTTAATTGGCAATCAGATTAAAGTAAAAACAACTTTAAAGCGCAACAATTCAAATAAAAATCCAAATCAGTTTGACTATGACAAATATTTAGCCGATCGCCAAATTTATGCACAAGTTTATATCAATAAATCTGAAATCAAAATCAATAAAGAAATCACAAAAGACATTTGGTATTATTCAGATTTCCTGCATCAGCGCATTATTCAGAATTTGGAAAAAGCAGATTTCAATCCCGCCGAAATGAATGTAGCGCTTGCTTTAATTTTAGGACAGCAACAAGAAATCTCATCCGATATTATTCAGGATTATCAATATTCTGGCGCTACGCATATACTATCTGTTTCTGGACTGCATGTTGGTTTTATTATGCTTCTTATCAATTTTTTATTGAAGCCAATTCCAAACACCCGAAAAGGTTCGTTTATAAAATTAATATCCGTTTTAACAGCTTTAAGTTCTTTTGCAATAATTTCAGGATTATCACCATCAGTTTTACGGTCAGTTGTAATGTTTTCTTTTCTAGCCGTTGGAAATCATCTTCGTAGAACAGGAAATATTTACCACAACCTTTTGGTTTCAATACTTTTGATTTTACTTTTTGAGCCTTATTTTCTATTTGATGCAGGCTTTCAATTAAGCTATATTGCTTTATTTTTTATTCTTTGGTTACAACCATTATTAAAGAAGATCTGGAGTCCGAAAAATAAAATAGCAGTTTATATATGGGACGCTTTGACCGTATCATTTGCCGCTCAAATAGGAGCTTTCCCTTTGTGTTTATATTATTTTCATCAATTTCCAGGTTTGTTTTTCATTACCAATATCGCAATCATTCCTGTTTTAGCATTTGTAATGGTAGCCGGAATTATCGTAATGGTATACGCCGCTTTTGATGTTCCGCCAGAACTTTTAGCTCAAATTCTTGAGAAAAGCATTTATCTTTTAAATCAGATTATTCACGCCGTTGCTTCAGTAAAATCTTTTGTAATACTTGATATAAGTTTTAATTTTTATTTCTTAGTCACCTTTTATCTGCTAATATTTACATCAATTATTTGGCTCAAAAAACCTGATTATCCAAAATTTCTATTATTTGTTCTTGCAATAATTACAACTCAAATTTCCTTCATTTACACAAAAAAGGAAACAGTAACTAAGACGGAAATGATTGTTTACAACGCAAAGAAAAAAACGTTGATTACGATGGTTTCAGGAAAAAATGTTGATTTATTTACAACTAATAAACTTCTTTTAGCTGACCCAAAAAACAACATTTTGAAATCTTATTTGGTTGGAAATTTCAGCAAAATAAAATCGATTACTACAATTAAAAATGTAATGTTCTACAATGGAAAAAAAATATTCATCATAGACAGTTCAGGAATTTACAAAAACAATATACAGCCCGATATTTTATTGCTCATTCAATCTCCAAAAATAAACTTAGAACGTGTGCTTTCAGAAATGCATCCAAAAATTATTATTGCCGATGCCTCAAATTCCAATTCAATTCAAAAAATTTGGAAAGAAACCTGTAGCAAAAAAAATATCCCTTTTCATGCTACTGCCGAAAAGGGATATTATCAGTTAAAATAAGTTTTATTACTCTGGATTCATCATAATATTAGCTTCAGTAATCCATGCTTTTGCACTTATTGGTTTGTAAGGAAGCCTACCAAGCAAATTAAAAGTTGTTTTTGTTTTTCGAACAGTAGCTAAAGTCAAACAAGCCTGCGGCAATTCAACAACACCAAGTGCCGATTTCAAACTTACATTTTGCTCCTTTTCAGCATCAGATATTGTAGTATCTGATAAATCCAATTTTACCAAAACAACATTGTCACGAGCCCATACGACAAAATCTGGCGTATTAAAAATTTCGTTTTGAAGTTTTGTTGGTGCGCCCGCAATTGTAAAAAATATAAATAGCGGTCTTTTTTGTTCCATACTTGCAGCAACAGCATCAGTCATTGTAGTTTTCCAGACTAATCCCTGCGAATGCAGAAAAAACGAACCTAGGAAAAATACTAGAGTAAGTAATTTTTTGTTCATAATCTTTGGGGTTTAAGGAGTAGGTTAATTTCGACTAAAGTAATATAATATCCCGCTAAAATTCTCAAGTTTAAACAAAAAATTGAAAAAAAAATAAAGAAAATCGAATTTGCTAATTAAAAGTTAAAAAAATACAAAAATGAAAAAAAAACATATGCTAAATTATTAAACTATCTATCTGTGTCATAAAAAAATTCCCTTTCTACATTGTAAAAAGGGAATTTTTAAACGATTAAACGCTGTTTATGTCTATTCACTTGGATGCAAAATCCCATTAGATTCGGCAATCCATGCTTTTGCTCCGCCTGGTTTATAGGATATTTTTCCTAGCGCGCTAAAAGTCGTTTTTGTCTTTCTGATAGATGCACTTGCAAAACAAACCTGAGGTAGTTCGTCTACGCCAAAAGCATTTTTCAATTTAAGATTTTGTTCTTTATCACCGTCAGACGCAGCGTTATCAGACAAATCAAGCTTAACGAGGATTACGTTATCACGGGACCATACAGCAAAATCCGGTGTTTTAAATATTTCATTCTGAAGATTCTCTGGTACACCTGAGGCAGTGAAAAGAATTAACATTGGTTTTCTTTGTTCATTACTAAGTGCAATTGCGTCTGTCATATTTGTTTTCCAAACAAGATTCTGAGCCTGCATAAAAAATGAACCTAAAAAAAACAGTAGGGTAAGTAATTTTTTAGTCATACTATATTGGTTTTGGTTAGATAGAGTGACGAAATTAACATATTATTTTAATTTTCCAATTTTTATTAATACAAAAAATACATAATATGTTTTTTTATATATAAATAAATATCAAATAATCAATTGCACACAAATTTAAATAAAAACTTTCCTACTAAAGAAAAAAGCTCCTTGTGTAAATTAACACAAGGAGCTCTCCAATTTTATTTATATTTTAATCTTACGACTTCTTCGGATTAACGATACCATCTGCTACAGTAAGCCAGGCAGTTGGACCACCAGCAACGTAACCTGTTTGACCAAGGCCTTTAAAATTTACTTTTCCATCTTTTGTTTCAGCACTTGTAAAAAAAATAGTTGGAAACCCCTGGATTCCAAAAGCTTGTTGCAATTCGTTATTCTGATTTTTTATTTCAGGAGTTTGAGGTGTTCTTCTTGGATAATCCAATTCAACCAAAACCACATTATCAGTAGCCCATTTTTTAAATTCAGGCGTTTTCAAAACTTCATTTTGTAAACGTATGCACCAACCGCACCAATCACTACCTGTGAAAAACATCAGCATTGGTTTATGGACATTATTACTTACTGTAATTGCTTCTCTGACATCAGTGTACCATTTTAGCTCCTGCGCTTGAGACACAAAACCTCCAATTACAAACAATGTGATTATGTATAATTTTTTCATCTTAGTTTTATTTTGCACAAATTTAAACAAAAAAAGAATCGCTCAATAAGATCTATTTTACTTCTTGCATTAATTTTTTGATCAATGGCATAGCGATTATGAAAACAACACCAGCAACAACTGCATAAATTGCTAATTGATAATAACCATCAGTATACGCAATCAACTTAGACATTAACGTAGTTCCTGTATTTGCATTTGACATTTCAGCACCTAATTTTCCGGCAGCAAACTGCCCGAATGCACTAGATAAAAACCATAATCCCATCATCATTCCAAATAATCTTTTAGGAGATAACTTGGTAATCACAGACATTCCAATTGGACCAATACACAATTCTCCAAGTGTATATAGAAGATATCCTAAAGCAAAAACATCCAGAGAGCTTAATCCATCTTTATTAACAAAAAATCTTGCAGCATAAAAAATAAAGAATCCCGCCGCCAGTAAAAGGAATGACAAACTAAATTTAATAATCGTATTTGGCTCAATTTTTCGCTTCGCCATATATATCCACAACAAACCAACTAATGGACTAAAAATAATCACATATAATGAATTTATACTATTATTCACCACATTAGGATCAATATTGAAAAACAACAATTTGGTAGATAAATTATCTTTTGCAAACAAAGACAATGAGCCTCCTGATTGCTCTGAAATAGCCATGAACATGAAATACGCAAAAATAAAGATAAATGCCGCCAACAGCTTAAGTTGCTGCTTTCCTTCTTTAATCATTATTAATTCATATATAAAATATACTAATGCCAAAATTCCTATCGTATACATAAAATACTCTGTATAATCAGAATTTATAACCATTATGTAAACAAGTGGAATTACCAATATAGAACCAGCATAAACTGCGATTTCGGAAAGATTACGTCTTTTAGGAGTTTGATTTTGCAATGGAGAATTTCCAATTGGAGCAAGATGTTTTTTAGTCAAAAGGAAAGTTATAACACCAATAACCATAACAATTGCTGCAGAAAGAAAGCATAAACTCCAAGAATAGTTTTTTCCTAAATAAATAGGAATTGCACCACCCAACATACCTCCAATATTAATTCCGGCATAAAACAATCCGTAACCTGCGTCACGGCGCCCATCTTCTTCGTGATATAATTCCCCTACCATTGAAGAAACATTCGGCTTAAAAAAACCAGTTCCGATAATAGAAAGTGTTATACCGTAATAAAAGAAATCATGTGGATTTGCAGCAATCAGTAAATTACCCAAAATCATAACGATTCCTCCAAAAAGAAGTGACTTTTTAAATCCTAAAATTTTATCAGCAAAGATTCCTCCAATAAATGTAAAAGCATAAACAAAAGCCTGTACAGCACCATATTGAAGATTCGCTTTCCCTTCAACCAAACCTAATTGGTCTACCATGAAAACTGCTAAAACCCCTCTCATTCCGTAGAAACAAAAACGTTCCCACATTTCAACTAAAAACAAGTACCACAATTGTTTTGGATACTTGCCTTTAAAATTTTGAATTTCTTCTAATGTAATTGTATTCTCCATTTTATCTAACACCGTGCATCATTTTTTTCAATAATGGAGTCAAAGCAAATAATAAAATTGCTGCAGCACCAGTAAGAACAACAAATACCATAAAGAATTCGTTCAAATTATGAATTTCAAATCCTGCGAAAATCGGGTTTTCAGCACTAATTTGATGTTTATCCAACAATGCTAATTGTTCAGCAGTTGGTGTAATTGTTTTGTTTAACACTGCATGAAGATCAATTCCTAATTCTTTTGCTTTTGCGAATTTATCTCCAGTTGCCGGCAAAATTGATCCAAGAGTTCCTCCTAATGCATATCCTGAAGCATTAGACAAGAAAAATACTCCGTACAAAAGAGATGCAAAACGTTTTGGAGATAATTTACCTACCAATGATAATCCAATTGGAGATAAACATAACTCAGCACATGTATTTAAGAAATATAATAAAATCAACCACTTAACTAATAACAATCCTGTAGTTCCAATATATGAAACCTGAGTTGCAATCATGAAGAAACTTATCGAAATAATAACTAATCCTGCCGCTAATTTTACTGGAGAAATTGGCTCTTTATCTCTAGCTCTTAAGAAATCCCAAAGAATACTAAATGGAACCGCCATTACCACAACAAAAAGTCCGTTAAAAATCTGAACCATTGATGGTGGCATTTCCCAACCAAAAAAGTGACGATCTGTTTGATTATCTGCAATAAAAGTTAATGAAGAACCAGCCTGTTCAAAAGCAGCCCAGAAGAAAATAATAAAGAAGGAAACAATGTAAATTACAAAGATTCTATCTCTTTCAACTTTTGTCAGCGAAGTATCAGAAATGATTAATCCTGCTAAAGCTAATCCGCTTGAATAAATTAATGTGTAAATTAAATTTTGTCCAACTACATAGTGAAAAAATAATCCCAAAATCAGGAATGCAATTCCAGCAATAACTAAAGATTTTGTAGAGAAATTTGCTTTTTGAGCTTCACCTTCTTCAAAATCAGCAGCTTCATTTTTAGAAGGCAAACCTCCTAATGGTCTTCCTTCTGGAGAAACTACATATTTATTTTTTAAGATGTAAAAAAGAACTGTTCCGATAAGCATCGCAGCAGAAGCCGCCATGAATCCCCATCTGAAAGCATGAATATCTCTGATACCTCCTGCATCTTTAACATCTCCTAATAGCGGACAAATTGACTGTCCTAAGAAAGCCCCAATGTTAATCCCCATGTAAAAAATAGTGAAAGCAGTATCTAATTTAGTTTTTTCCTGTTTTGGATACAAACTTCCTACCATACTGGAAATATTCGGTTTAAAGAATCCGTTTCCGAAAACTATAACTCCTAATCCACAATACATAATTGTTTTTGCAAGCCCTAAATTGGACTCAAAAACACTTCCACTGGTAAACAACAACATTTGACCTGTTGCCATTAACAACCCGCCTAAAAGAATACAATTTCTGTTTCCTAAAAAACGGTCAGCAATAAAACCTCCAAGCATTGGAGTCAAATAACAAAGTCCAAGAAAACCACCATAAATCAATGAAGCTTCTTCTTCCTTCATCAATAATGAGTTCACAAGAAATAAAGTCAATAAAGCTCGCATTCCATAAAAATTGAATCGCTCCCACATCTCCGTTCCAAACAATACCCAAAGTCCTTTTGGATGCGCAGTTTTTACTTTAGTTTCTCCCATATTTTCGTTATTATTTAGGTTAATATTTTTTAGATTATAAATTTTCTTTGATAAAGTTACTCATTTTATTATAAAGCTGAATTCTGGTATTTCCGCCAGAAATTCCATGGTCTTTATCTGGATAAATTTGAGAATCAAATTGTTTGTTTGCTTGAATCAAAGCTTCCATCATTTGCATTGAATTTTGCACGTGTACGTTATCATCTCCTGAACCGTGAATCAATAAAAACTTACCTTTTAATTTATCAACATGGTTTATAGGAGAGTTTTGATCATAACCATTTGGATTTTCTTGTGGAGTCTGCATGTATCTTTCTGTGTAAACGCTGTCATAAAATCTCCAATTTGTAACCGGCGCAACAGCTATTGCCATTTTGAAAACATCATTTCCTTGGAAAATACAGTTCGAAGCCATGAATCCTCCATAACTCCATCCCCAAATACCAATTCTTGAAGCATCAACATATGGGTAAGAACCTATTACTTTTGCCGCATCGATTTGATCTTCAACTTCATATTTACCTAATTGTAATTGTGTTACTTTTTTGAAATCGGCACCTTTGTATCCAGTTCCTCTTCCGTCAACACAAGCAACGATATAACCTTGCTGCGTAAGCATCATAAACCAATATTCGTTAGAGCTTCCCCATCCGTTTACAACCTGTTGCGATCCTGGACCAGAATACTGAATCATAAATACTGGATATTTTTTTGAAGCATCAAAATCTTTTGGCTTCATAATCCAAGCGTTCAATTCATTTCCTTTGGCTGTTTTTAAAACAAAAAATTCTTTTGAAGGAAGATTAAATCCTTTTAATTTATCTGCAAGAGCTTGATTATTTTCAATAACCTGAATTTCTTTTCCAGCTTTTGCATCGTTTAAAGTATAAACCGTTGGCTGAGAAGCGCTAGAATACGTATTAATGAAGTATTGGAAATTTGGACTGAAAGTCGCTTTATTTGTACCAATTTTATTTGTCAAAGCAACTTTGTTTTTTCCGTCTAATGAAATGCGGTAAACTGCTCTGTTTATAGAACCATTTTCTGTAGACTGATAGAAAATAGTTTTTGTTTTTTCGTCGAAACCGTAGTATGAAGTTACTTCCCAGTTTCCTTTTGTAACCTGATTTTTAAGTTTTCCGGTTTTATCATAAACATAAATATGATTAAAACCGTCTTTTTCACTTGTCCAGATAAAACTGTTATCTTTTAAGAAAGTCAAATTATCTGTAATATCAACGTAAGCTTTGTCTTTTTCGTTTAAAACTACTTTTGCTGCAGCTGTAGTTCCGTCAATAAACAATAAATCCAAATTATCTTGGTGACGGTTTAAAACCTGTGCCGACAATACATTATTATCATTTGTCCATTGCATTCTAGCAATATAGAAATCATTGTAATTTCCTAAATCAACTTTTTTCGAAGTATTTCCTGCAGCATCATATATATGTAATGAAACTACTGAATTTTTTTCTCCTGCTTTTGGATATTTAAATGTTTCAATTGTTGGATATAAATCTTTGTGAAAGATTGACATTGAAAACTCCGGAACCTGGCTTTCGTCAAAACGAATATAAGCTAATTTCTTGCTGTCTTTACTCCAGTCAAATGCCCGCACGAATGCGAATTCTTCTTCATAAACCCAGTCCGTAATACCGTTTATAACAGCATTTTTCTTTCCGTCTGTTGTAACGGCAGTCGCTTTTTTTGAAGCTACATCGTAGATATAAAGGTTATTTTGTTTTGCGTAAGCGATTTTTGTTCCGTCAGGAGAGAAAGTTGGCTCCTGAATTTGAGAATCAACCAATTTTGTTAACGTTTTTCCCGCAATATCATAAATGAAATAATCGGCAGTGAAAGAGTGACGGAAAATCTTGTTTGAATTACAAGCAATCAAAATCTTCTTTTCTGAAGCATCAAAAGTGTAAGCATCAATTCCCTCTGCAAGCTCTTTGAAGTTTTTTGTATCAATTAAATTTGAAACCTTTTTTAAAGTTGCAAAATCATACAAATCCACTTGCATACTTCTGCTTGCCTGATCGACATTTAAAACAGTATATTGATTGGTATTTTTTAAGGATTGCATTTGGTCCATTCCTTTAGCGCGAAATGTACCTCCAAAAATGTTTTCGACAGTTATTTTCTGCTGTCCAAAAACAACCGCAGTTAAAAATAAAAGTACTGCAGTAAATTTACTTGTATTCATTATAATTATTTTAAATATAAAAAGAGCCCAATTTTAGTAAAAAAAATAAACATAATACACATTTTAAGTGTTAAATGTTAAAAAAAATAACGATTGCGTACTTTCATGTCTGAAATAGATTGCAATAAAAACTCTTAAAATAGTATCTTTGTACCCACAATATTATTTAATACATTGAGAATGAACAACGCTGTTGCCGGATTTTCTAAATTATCCAAAAAAGAAAAAATAAACTGGATTGCCAACGAATATTTTTCTACACCTGAAGAGGCTCTAAATATTATAAGAAATTACTGGAATTCAGACGAAAAGCTTCAGCAACTTCATGACGAATTTATTGAAAACACAATCACCAATTTATATATCCCACTTGGAGTTGCCCCTAATTTCTTAATTAATGGAAAGTACAAAACCATTCCAATGGCAATTGAAGAAAGCTCTGTTGTTGCAGCAGCATCAAAAGCAGCAAAATTCTGGTCAACACGTGGTGGTTTCAAAACGACTATAATCAATACCGAAAAAATTGGTCAGGTACATTTTACTTTTAATGGAAATGCCGAAAAACTTCAATCTTTTTTTACGGCAATAAAACCAAAATTTTTCTCAGAAACGCAAAGCATTACTAAAAATATGCAGCAACGCGGCGGCGGTATTTTGGATATCCAGCTAAAAGACAAAAGAAATCTACTTGAAAATTACTTTCAGCTTCATGCGACTTTTGAAACAAAAGACAGCATGGGAGCCAATTTCATCAATTCATGTCTGGAACAGTTTGCTTCGACTTTAAAAGAGGAGTTTCAAAATTCTGATTTGTTTTCTGAAGAAGATTCGCTTCAGGTAATTATGAGTATTTTATCGAATTATGTCCCGCATTGCCTTGTAAGAGCTGAAGTCTCTTGCCCAATTGAAGATTTAGCAGAAAAACATATTACAAATCCGCAGGAATTTGCTGAACGTTTTGTTCAAGCCGTTCAAATTGCCGAAGTCGAGCCTTTTAGAGCCGTAACGCACAACAAAGGAATTATGAATGGGATAGACGCAGTGGTTTTAGCAACTGGAAACGACTTTAGAGCAATCGAAGCCGGAGTTCACGCTTATGCATCAAGAAACGGACAATATTCAAGTTTATCACATGCAAAAATTGAAAACGGAATTTTTACTTTCTGGACAGAGATACCTTTGGCTTTAGGAACAGTTGGCGGTTTGACTTCCTTACACCCATTGGTAAAATTGTGTTTAGAAATTCTTCAAAAGCCTTCGGCAACAGAATTAATGGAGATTACAGCTGTTGCAGGTCTTGCGCAAAATTTTGCTGCATTACGCTCTTTAACCACAACTGGAATCCAGGAAGGGCATATGAAAATGCACCTTAATAATATCATCAATCAGTTTGAAGCAACTCATGAAGAGCGTCAATTAATTAAAGCGCATTTCAAGAAAACAGCAGTTTCACATAGTGCTGTCGTTGAGTTCATCGAAAATTTAAGAAAATAATTAGGAGCTAATCCCGCTATCCGTTACAATCTTTTATGCCGAACCCCGGCACAAAAGGATTTTCACTGCTATCGGGGCTAAAAAATCACGTATGCCAACAACATTTTACAGTAACGGAAAATTATTCATATCTGGAGAATATCTAGTTTTAGACGGTGCAGATGCCTTTGCATTGCCAACTAAATTTGGACAGAATTTAATTATTGAAAATGCCAAAGACAAAATCATTGATTGGAAAAGCTACGATTACGACAATACACTTTGGTTTGAAAATACCATTTCTTTTGAAGAGGTTATCAATAATGTTGAATCAGAAATTGAAACTGTAAAAACAACTCTTATAAATATTCTTCATGAAGCTTATTTATTAAATCCAGATTTTATTAATCAATCTGAAGGATATAAAATCACAACAAACCTTACTTTTCCGAGAAATTGGGGATTGGGCACTTCTTCGACTTTGATCAATAATATTGCGCAATGGACAAAAATTAATGCTTTTACCTTGTTACGAAACAGTTTTGGAGGAAGTGGCTACGATATTGCGTGCGCTCAAAACGACACTCCTATTCTTTATAAAATAGAAAACAACAGTGTTGAACCAGTAATTTTCAATCCTGATTTTACAAAAAACATTTTCTTTGTTTATCTAAACAAAAAACAAAATAGCAAAGCGGCGATTCATGCTTACAATAAACACAAAGATCAAAATCTAGCTAAAAGTGTAGCCGAAAACAACAAAATTACTAATGCAATCCTGCACTCTAAAACATTAAAGGAATTTACCCGCGCAATTGAAAGACATGAAAATCATTTGAGTGATATTCTTGAAATCCAAACCATAAAAGAAAAGGCATTTCCTGATTTCAATGGCGCAATTAAAAGTCTTGGAGCTTGGGGTGGCGATTTTGTAATGGTAGTTGCAGATGAAAATCCGACAGCCTATTTTCAAAAAAAAGGATATGAAACCATTCTTACTTACGAAGAAATGATTTTATAATTTAAGTATTGACTTTTTTATCTTCAGCAAATTCTGGTTCCGATTGCAAATGGCGAACTTTTTGATTTTCAAGTTCATTCGATTCGATAAGTGTATTATGAAGTCGTTCTGCCATTTTTTCAATGCTATTGTTGATTGAATCATAGACAAGTTCCATTCTTCGATGTTTTTCTTCTTTTACAGCTTTTAAAACATCCTCCACAAATCCTTTGTCGTATTTTTCAGCAACAGAATCACGTGTATTCGTTAATCGAATCACATAATCATTACTCAAGATGGTAACTTTAAAGTGCTGTTCCTCGTTACTCAAATAGTATTTGCCACCTAATTCATCAACATTGATATCAGTACTGCTCACTTTTAAAAGCTCAATAATGATTCCGTAAATATGATTCTCAATTTTGGAATATATTCTCGGTTTTCTTCTAAAAAGCTTAAACACAAAAAACATTAACGATCTGATTATTAAAGTACTTATTCATTTTTCTCTCACTATTTTTAAATATCGTACAAATAAAATTTATTCTGTTTAAATAAAAATTTTAACAAATTAAGTGCAATAATTCTAATAACCCAAATTTTTTAAATTATATTTCTATTATTCCTATATAACTTACAAAAAAACAGGCAATATGGATTACAAAACATAATTTTTATGGAATTTTTTTCAATAAAAAAACCCGAAACATTAAATGTTTCGGGTTTTCTATTTTTGATTTAACTTCTAAAATTAGTAGTTAAATTGTAATCTATTGTCTTCAATTTTAGCATTGCTTTTCAAAGCTGGTAAAACTCTGCTTGAATCAGATGCACCTTGAGATTTTAATTTTGCAACATATTCTGCGTGGTTAGCAATTGCAGGAGCTTTTACTGTACTAATATTTTTAACTACATAAACTCCAGTGTTTCCTTCAATTGGAGCAGAAACTTTATTTGCTGCTAAAGCAAATGCATTTCCAACAACTTTAGGCTCTTGTCCAACTCCACCTGGTAAAACTGGATTATCCATAGTAACATTAGTTGCTTGTTGAACCGCTACACCAGCACTCTTAGCCATAGCTTCGATTGTAGAACCAGTTAATTTAGCTTTTAAGATTTCAGCTTTTTTCTTGTTTTTCAAGATTGACTCAACATAAGGTCTAGCCAAAGTTACAGATACTAAACCTGATTTGTTTTCGCTTTTGTATTGAGCAATTACGTGACCAATATTAGCTAATTCAAAACGTTTTACATCACCAATACTAGTTTCTTTATCAAATGCCCATCTAATGATGTTACGTTGGTTTCCTAAAGGACCAAATGCTTCATCCATTGCTTTTGCAGTTACCGGAGCAGCAACTTTTAATCCTAATTCCTTTGCTGTAGCAGCAAAATCTTTATCAGCAGCATCCATTTCGAATTTCGTTGCCAATGTAAATACTTTATCAGAAGTAGCTTCAGAAGGCTCAATTTTTTGAGCAATTGTAGCTAAACGAATTCCGTCTTGTTTGTCAGTTACTTTGATAATATGGAAACCGAAAGGAGTTTCAACCAATCCAACTTTACCAATTCCGTTATTGAATACAAAATCATTGAATGGTTTTACCATTTGGCCTTGACCAAAATATCCTAAATCACCACCTTGTTGTGCAGATGAATCATCAGAGCTTGTAAAAGCAAGCATCATGAAACTATCTGGATTAGCCTGAACTTGAGCTAAAATCTCTTCAGCTTTAGCTTTAGCTTCTTCTTTAGTTCTTTTTTCTTTTGCGTTTGGAGTTTGTGATCCGTCATAAGCAATTAAAATGTGACTTGCTTTTGCGTTAACACCAGCTTTGAATCCTAAAGATTTAGAAATAGCATAGTATCTTCCGTAAACATATGGTCCGTAAATTGCTCCAGCAGGCAAACTGAATAATTTATCAGCATCTACAGCAGGTAAAGCGTTTTTAGGAACATAAGTAGAATCATAAGGAACATCAGAATTTGAGTTTACAAATTCAGCAATGTTTGTAGCATTTTTAAAACCAGCTAAAGTATCGTTTTTACCAGTTTTTGCATTGTAAACAACGCTTCCGTTTAACAATCCTGTAATTTTAGCTTTGATTTCAGCCTCGTCTTCTTTTGAAGCTTTGTCTTCAACTAAAACGTATTGAATTTCACGAGTTTCATCCGCTTTGAATTTTTTCTCGTTTTTCTTCATATAATCTACGATCTCATCATCAGAGATTTTTACTTCACTATCTTTGATAGAAGAATATAAAGCAGCAGCATAACTAAAGTTTACTTTATTAGCTTCCATTTCATATTTCAACTTTCCTTCACTAGCAGTTGTGTAAAGTCCAGATTTGATTAATGTATTGTAGATTTGGAATTTTGCGTTTAATTCAGCATCTTTTTCTTTTTGAGAAATATATTGCGCTGCTTCAGGATTAGTTTTGAAGTAATCTTTGAATTTTACTACATCAAACATTCCTGCTGCATTTAAAAACATTGGATTTTTACCAATATTTGGATCTGCTTTTAAAACTTCAATTAAATGTTTTTCACCTACTCTCAATCCTAATTTATCAAATTGAGCAGATAACAACGCGATTGAAACCTCTTGATCCCAAACTCTGTTTGCAGCTTCAGTGGAAGTAATTCCTTGACCACTTTTTTCAACATTACTAACTTTAACTCTAAAGTCTTCAAATGAAATATCTTTTCCGTCGATGCTTCCCACATCTTTTGAACTTTGACTAAGTGTTCCTTTATTAAATAGATCTTGTATTATAAATGCAAATAATGCAAGTGCAATAACTCCTATCAATAACGCGGAACGTTGTCTAATTTTTGCTAAAACTGCCATTTTTATTATCGTTAATTTTATATTCAGTTTGCGAAAATACAATTATCTAGTTAATAACAATACAACTAGCGTTTTATTTTCAACAATTTTTTTAATTATTAAAAAAAATCAGTCTTTTATGGACATTTTTACTAATTCAATTTTCTTATTTGTTGCCTCTTCTATCACAAAATGATAGTTATCGATTACAATTTCGTCTCCTTTTTGTGGAATTTTCTTAGTAGAATTGACTATAAATCCGCCTAAGGTTCCGTATGAGTCTTCTTCTGGAATTTCTAATTTATAGGTTTCGTTTAAATATTCAACATCTAATCGGGCTGAAAACAAATATTTACCTTCTCCTAATTCCTCTTCCACAAGTTCTTCATCCAGATCATGCTCGTCTTCAATTTCACCAAAAAGCTCTTCAACAATATCTTCAATTGTAATAATCCCTGAAGTTCCTCCATATTCATCGAGAACAACCGCAACATTTTTTCTTTTTTTGATGAGCAGATTCAATGCATCCTTGATCAAAATTGTTTCTGGGACAAATTCAACCGTCATTAAAACAGATTTGATCGTCTTGGGTTTTTTAAACAAATCAAAAGAATGGACATAGCCTACAATATCATCAAGTGAATTTTGGCTTACAACTATTTTAGAATAACCGGTTTCAATAAAAAGCGCTTTTAAGTCTGAAACGCTTTCAAATAAGTCGATATCGACAATTTCTGTGCGAGGCGTCATAATATCACGCGCTTTTACTCCCGAAAATTCCAATGCATTCTGAAAAATCTGAATTTCAGAATCAACTTCTTCATCATCTTCTACAGCGTTCATCTGTTCGGTAATATAGTTTCCTAATTCTACCTTACTAAAATACAATTGTACCTGATCGCCTTCTGTTTTAAAAAATTTTCTTAAAACAAAATCGGAAATCCAAATAAAAAATGTAGAAATATAATAGAATAGCTTATAAAAAAGATAAGCTGGAACAGCAAAAAACTTAATTAATGAATTTGCATAAATTTGAAAAAACACTTTCGGAAAAAATTCGGCTGTTATTAAAACAATAAAAGTCGAAAGTGCAGTTTGAACAAGCAGACTTGTTAAAGCAGAAAACTGAAATCCTAACCCAACAAAACATTGAAGAATTAAATCTCCCATGTAAAAACCATAAACAACCAATGCTACATTATTGCCAATAAGCATTGCAGCAATAAATTTTGAAGGATTCTGGGTTAGTCTGGTTAAGATTCTTGATAAAAAGTTATCCTGTTTTTTTTCGATTTCAAGATAAATTTTATTGGAGGAAATAAAAGCTATTTCCATTCCCGAAAAAAAAGCTGATAGTATTAAACACAATATTATAATACTAATTTCCATTTTTATTGTTTTTTGTTTCGGTCGTCAAATTTTTTGACAAATCTTCTCCTGAAGAAAAACATAAATATTGCCATTCCTGCAATTACAAAACTTAACGGATAAGATTCGGCACCTTCATTCATTTTTGTAATTCCGTCATAAATAAAGTAAACTGCAAATGCAATATATACGTATTGTGTGTATTTTAAATAACCCATAATTTCTATTCGTTTGATTCAATTTCACCGCTTATGCGCTGTGAATTAATCATTTTAAAATCTTTACTAAAATCTATTCCTTGTCCGGTTGACACTCCTTTAGCATCGGTAAGTTTAAATTTTCTTTCTGTGTAAAACCATTCATTTTTCTGATCGAAATAAAGCTGTTCGGTTTCTAAAACCTGGCCAGCTTCTGAAGTGATTTTTACATTTCCCTGCAAATCAATTATTCCGGTATCTTTATAAGAAACTGCATAATTTGATCTAATAAAAGTACGCTTTTGTTTTTTATCATATAAAGTAACATCTATTCCTTTTGGAAAATCTGTAAATGGAAATTCAAGATTAGAATAATCCAGCATTTTAGGACTTATCAAAATACCTGTTATACGACCTGAATCAGTATATTTGATATTTACAGTATCAACATCACTTCCTGGGACAAATTCTGCAAAATTACTTCTTTGCACTTCCTTAAAATTACTTTCACACCCAAAAAACAGTGTCACAGCAAGAACTGTGACAACGGTTATAATATATCTTTTTGGTAAATTCATTTGCCAAAAGTAGTAAATTGTAATGAGCTTATAAAAATATAACTGAGGTATTACTCGATTTTACGCTGTTTAAACCATCTGTCATTGAAAGAGAAACTTGCGCTGAAGTTCAAATAATTTTCCTGAATCAAACCTGCAGAAGTAGTACCTCTTTTACCAAATTCGATTCCGATATTTACATTTGAAAAAGACCCTGTGATTGGGAATCCAGCACCAATAGTCACACCAACATCATTAATAGACTGATTATTAATAACTAATCCTGTTTTTTCATATTTCAGACCAGCTCTGTAGGTAACTCTACTAAAATAATTTGTAAATGATGTATAGTTAGGAATATAATATCCTCCAAGTGCATATTTTGAATATTTTTCGTAGCGAACGTCATCGCTTGAATTGTAATAATTTTCAAATTGACCCGCTCCCTGAAAAGCTAGTGTTGTTCCAACAAGCCATTTTCTCGGCAAACCAACTCCGGCTCCTAATGTCACTTTATTACCCATTTTTAATTTTGCATCAAATGGATCAGCTGTTATTGGATCTGGGTCGCCATCTACCGCAATAGTTCTTACATTATGTGCATTTAAGGTAGTTGCAAATGTGTAATTCAAACTCGTGAACAACATCATTTTTTTATCGATTTTTGTCTGATACATTGTTCCAATGTTAAAATTAACACCTGACAATTCCGATTTGTTTGTCTCTTTTGTTGAATTTTGAACTCCGGTAATTGCTTCAATACTTGTTGTAGTAATTGAACCAAAGTTGTATTGAACATCAGCACCAATATTCCAGTTTGGTTTAATTTTATAACCTAAACCAAAAAATACTTTATTAACTCCTCCTTTTCCTTCAAACTGATTGTTTGTAGCTCCAGGAGTATCTGTATTATCATTTAAGATTTTATATCCAACAGAAGTTAAAGGAACCAAACCAAAAGCCGCACCCAATTTCCCCATCGGAATTCCTACAGCTAAGTAATCGAAAGTCGCTCTCTGCGCTTTTTCAGATTGTGTATCATTTTTTAAATTAGAAGTACCAAAACTTCCTCCAACTGTAAACGTAGTTTGTCTTAAACTCGCATAACTTGAAGGATTATCAACATTCAAGTGAATACTATCTTGTTCTATTGAAACACCAGCCATAGATCTGTTTTCCAGAGTACCTTTGAATCTTGCATCTCCAATTCCGTAGAAAGAATATGGTGAAGCTGTACCTTGCTGAGCAAATGAAACGAACGAGATAAGTAAACAAGCACTTATTATAATTTTTTTAATCATTGTCGATTTTATATTGAAATGTTTGGTTCAAACTTTCTAGTAGGAAATTTGAATTGGCAAATATGGTATTTTTTAATCGTTTAGCCAAAAATTCTGCATCGCCTCCCGTTAAAATTATTATAAAATTTGAAAATTCTGCTCGATATTCATCGATAAAACCGTCAATCTCATAGACGAACCCATTGACAACGCCTGAATGAATAGCTTGTTTAGTAGAGTTTCCTACATAATTTTCGGGCTCTTCAAAAGTCAACAAAGGCAGTTTGGCTGTGAATTGATGCAGAGATTCATATCGCAATCTAAGTCCTGGTGAGATTGCGCCGCCCAAATAATTATCGTTTTCGTCGATAAAATCGTAGGTAATGCAAGTTCCGGCATCAATAACTAATCTGTTTTTTTTAGGAAATTGCAACGTTGCACCCGCAGCCAAAATCATTCTGTCAATTCCCAAAGTTTTTGGGGTCGCATATTGATTATGGAATGGAAAAACATCTTCGTGGGTAAAAAAATGAACATTCAATCGATTTTCGAAAGTTAAAAAAGATTCTTTTTCAATATTTCCGACTGAAGCCACAACTAAATCAGAGCAATTTTGAAATTTTTCTAATATTTTTTCAATTTTTTTTTCGAGCTCATTTTTCTCAAAAACAAAATTCTCCAATACATTATTCTCCTCAAAGACAGCTGCTTTAATTCGTGTATTACCAACATCAACAGTTAAAATCATATCTATTTTTTTACCATTGCGAAGATACGAATTGATTTTTTTAAAAAAATGTTTTGGATAAACGAAAAATGATTCTATCTTTGCACCCGCATTGAGCACAAGACGGTACCTTAGCTCAGATGGTAGAGCAATGGACTGAAAATCCATGTGTCCCTGGTTCGATCCCTGGAGGTACCACCAAAACCCGAATAGCAATATTCGGGTTTTTTGTTTTTATTACTTTTTCAATATGTAACCGCAAAGAACGTTAAGATTTACGCAAGGTTCGCAAAGCTTAAAATAAACCTTTGCGAACCTTGCGTTTTTTTCTTTGTGTGCTTTGCGGTTAATTTTACTTTTTCTCAGACTTTATAAAGCATATACTACTAAAAAAACAAAAGTCAATAAATAGTTTATTTTTGTTAAAAAAGTATTAACTGAATAACAAAATATCTTATATATTCGTAAAACTATAATTTTATTATTTAATCATTATTAAGTACACAAAACAGTTTTATGAGCAAAACTTCTACTAAAGGTATTTGGAAAGTTATTTCGGCGTCCTCGATGGGAACAATGATTGAATGGTACGATTTTTATATTTTTGGAAGTTTAGCTGTTGTTATTTCGACAAAATTTTTCCCGAGTGACAATCCTACAGCAGCATTTTTATCAACTTTAGCTACGTTTGCCGCCGGATTTGTTGTAAGACCTTTTGGTGCTTTATTTTTTGGAAGACTAGGTGATATTATTGGCCGGAAATATACTTTCATGGCCACTTTATTATTAATGGGTGGCTCTACTTTTTTAATAGGCTGTATTCCGAGTTATGAAACTATTGGTTTTTTAGCACCTTTATTAGTTCTAATACTTCGTTTACTTCAAGGACTGGCACTAGGTGGAGAATATGGCGGCGCTGCAACTTATGTAGCCGAGCATTCGCCGGCGGGACAAAAAGGGTATTGGACATCCTGGATTCAAACCACAGCAACTGTTGGTTTGTTTATATCATTAATGGTTATTTTGGCTACGAAAAACATTCTTTCTACAGAAGATTTTGATACTTGGGGATGGCGTGTTCCGTTTTGGGTTTCTATTGTAATGGTTGGCGTTTCGTATTTAATCCGAAAAAATATGGATGAATCTCCGGTTTTTGCAAAAGCAAAAAAAGAAGGAACTACTAGCGCAAATCCATTAAAAGAAAGTTTTGGAAACAGATACAATTTGAAATTTGTTTTACTGGCACTTTTTGGCGCTACAATGGGACAAGGCGTAGTTTGGTACACCGGACAATTTTATGCAATGAGTTTCATGAAAACGGTCATGAATATTGATTCTTCTCAAGTTGATGAACTTTTAGGCATTGCCTTGTTACTAGGAACTCCTTTCTTTATTGTTTTTGGATGGCTGAGCGATAAAATTGGTCGAAAATACATTATGATGCTCGGAATGTTGCTTGCTGTTTGTTCTTATTGGTCGATTTATGACAAAATGTATAATACAGTAAATTTCACTCAGAAAACAGAAATCATAGAAAAAACTACAAATACAATTGAAAAAACAGCCAATAATGACAAAATAACCACAATTTCGAAAACCTATACTGACGGAACTACGTATATCGAAAAGAATACAGATTTTAACAACAAAAAGAAATCACAAACGAATATTACAATCCATTTAAATTCTGCCGATGAATGGGCATTGATTTTTTGGGTTTTCATTCAGGTTTTATTTGTTACAATGGTTTATGGGCCAATTGCAGCGTTTTTAGTGGAAATGTTTCCAACTAAAATACGATATACTTCAATGTCGCTTCCTTATCATGTTGGAAACGGGATTTTTGGAGGATTGCTTCCTGCAATTTCGACCTACCTTGTAACGCATGCCAAAGCACAAGGAGAACCGAAATTCTATTTGGAAGGACTTTGGTACCCAATTATTATTGCTTCGATCTGCTTTGTAATTGGAATGGTTTACATTGACAATAAAAACAAAACGAATCACCTTTAATACCTACATATAATATGAATACAGTTAAGAAAATTTTAGGTGTTTTGTGGATTATACTTTCCATTGGTGCCGCTTATTTCTGCGTGTTTGAATTTGGTTTGCCAA
The DNA here is from genome assembly GCF_000745775.1 of Flavobacterium sp. ASV13. GTDB lineage: Bacteria > Bacteroidota > Bacteroidia > Flavobacteriales > Flavobacteriaceae > Flavobacterium. Next base: position 309,823 of record NZ_JQJY01000002.1, read on the forward strand.
AAATTTTATCAGACCAGCAGGATGATACGGTATTTGGAATTATAACCCTATTCATTCTAACCCCGCTAATCGTTTTAGGCTTGGGAACTTTTGGCTATTTTTCTTTGATTGGAGAATACAACGAGAAAAAATAACCAAAACAAACTTAAACAAGAAAAGGGCTGTCTAAAAATAGACAGCCCTTTTAACTACTAAAAAACCAAAATTTAAATACCTATTAAAATTTTAAACCTAAAAGCAAACATTTACTTTTCGTCTAAATTTTAAACTGACGTATTTATTTCTTTATGAATTTCATTACTTGAATTTTATCGTTCTCATCATGTGCTTTTACTACATATAATCCTGTTTTCAAATCGCTTACATTATACTGAAAATCTACATTTCCATTTGAAGTAAAACTTTTTACCAATTGTCCTGAGATTGAATAAACCTGAACTTTAGATACTGCTACGTTTAATGTAAAATAATTTGAAACCGGATTTGGATATAAATTTACAGCACTTGTTTTTCCGAAATCCGGAATCGCTAAATTGGCTGTTTTATTTCCATAAATTCTATATTCTCCCGGAGCTAAATTTATCGTTGCATTAACATCGGTTACATTTATTGAAGAGTTATCCATCAAATTATACCATGTTCCTGTATATTGAAAACCAGTGGCAACATTTTGCGCAGACACATCAAAATTGGCTAAAATCAAAACATCTTTTAATTGCGTTGCAGCCAAATTGCTGTTTGTAATTTTAATATTTACTGTCAGTGTATTTGCATTTGCCATTGTCGCTGTTCCTAAAAATACGGGCTCAGTCACTTTCATGTTGATCATTTTTGCCCAATCGTAGTAAATTTTATTACGGTTTGTATCGCCTAACCAGTTTTCTGCCCATTGAGGCTGTGGTTTAGTATCTAATTTACAATCTCCGGAAATCGTTGCCGAATTATCATTTACAGTTCCGTCATTACAAGTATAAATTGAATCATCCCAACCTAATTCTCCAAAATGCCAAATCATTTTTGGACCAGGAATCAAAAGCGAAACAGCACCAACAGCAGACATTCTAGATAAAGCCGTATTCAAAGATTTTACATTATAAGTTCCAGATGTATTTCCGTATTGTACATTTTTATACATCAAACGTTCTTCGTCATGACTTTCGGCATAACCCATCAAACGATTTCCTGTGAAACCTCGGCTAGAGCTCATCATTCTTGAAATATTGCTACTTGACGAATATCCCATTGACAATTGGTTATATTGATCTGTCATTTTTCCCCACATCATTACACCTTTACTAGGTGTTTCAGCAACACGATAATTTGCCCATTGTTGTTCTTCAGAATCAGAACCTAAATGCTCAAAAATTGTGTAATGTGTTGGATCAAGGCTCCATGAATAATCAGCATATTTTTTCAAAATATCAACTCTGTCCTGCTGATAAGCATTTGTACAAGATTCATCTGATGCTGTACAAGCCTGTGTAAATCCTTTTGTCAAATCCCAACGGAAACCATCAATTTTATATTCTTGAATCCATTGTTTCACAACTCGTTCTACATAATATTGTGTTTTTGCAGACTGATGATTAAAATCTTCACCCACACTATAAGTATGTTTTGCTACTGTATTGAAATACGGATTCTCTGAAGTTGGAGATCCAAAACCGTCTCCATCAGGATCATTCATCCACATTCTTACCATTGGATTTCTTCCAAAAGCGTGATTTAAAGCCACATCCAAAATCACTGCGATTCCGTTTTGATGACACAAATCAATAAACTCTTTTAATTTATCTGATGTACCATAAAATTTATCTAAAGCCATGTGAAATGACGTATTATAACCCCAGCTTTCATTGCCTTCAAATTCCATTACAGGCATTAATTCGATAGCATTTATTTTAAGCGTTTTAAAATAATCTATCTTATCTATTAAAGTCTGATAATTTTTCTTCGCGTCGAAATCTCTAACCAAAACCTCATAAACAACTAATTTGTCTTTTTCTGGTTTATTAAAATTCGTCACTTGCCAATTGTATGGCGTTTGTCCTGTTTTTAAAACTGTAACTTCAAAATTCTGTCCAGCAGGATAAGCTGGCAAATTTGGATAAGAAGCTGCAGGAATTCCACTATCATCATAAGGAGATAAAACCAAAGTTGAATAAGGGTCAGCCGTTTTTACTAATGCCGGAGAATTTGCTAATGGCGTACTCTCTCCCACCCAATATTGATAAGTATTATTTGCTCCCGAAACCAATCCAGTTAATTCCAGCCAAAATTTCCCTGAAGTAGGATCTTTTTTCATGGCATAAGCCGTTGTAGGCTGCCAATTATTAAAACTTCCAGCAACGTAAACAAAATCTTTTAAAGGCGCATCTAAAACCAAAGTTGCTTTTGTTGCATCTGCACTATTATAATTTATTCCGTCAACCAAACCTGCAGGAATAGCAGCTAAAACTGTATTTGGATTTACAACAACCGAAAACTTTTTTGAGATTGTAACAGTTCCCTGAACCACTACTAACTCATAACTTTGATTGTCTGTAACATTATTTGCTGTGTAAGAATAACTTGCCGTACTTGCATTCGTATTAACAGTAGTTCCGTTTGCTTTTAGTGTATAACTAGCCACTCCGTTTGTATTTGTTGCAGCAATATTAAAATTAGAACCTGATGCTAATATTGTAGTACTGTTTTCTACCGGAGAAATTAAGGTTACCTGAAAAGAACCAACTTCGACTAAAATATCTTGCGATTTTTTGTCTCCAGTTCCGTTTTTCGCTTTAATCAAAAAACCAATTTTTCCAATTCCTGTTGTATTGTAATAAGTAGTTGGCGTTATTGTTTTAGTATAAGTATCTGTTCCTGCATTGTAAGTAAATTTACTTTCCTCGCTTGAAGATTCCCATGTACCATTGTTTGGTGTTCCTTTTTGAGTTGTGTCATTCGTATCAAATGCCCAAGCCCACATATATAATGCATTTCCAGTAACACCCCATGTACTCTCGTTTATACTACTTCCGTTTATTGTAATTGTGATAGAAGTAGTTTCCTCAAAAGTAGATGGACTTACCGAATAAGTTGCAGTTTGCTGTTGTCCAAATGAAATTGCCGACAACAAAAAGAAAAATAATAGTAAAGTTTTTTTCATAATTAATATGGTTATTAAAAAAGGCTATCCGTAGATAGCCTCTTTTTAGGTTTCAACTTATTATTGTTTTACCATAGTATAAGTGTAATTTCTTGGATTACTTAAGTCTAAAGTAATTAAGAATTTTCCAGCAGTAGTACCAATATTTGTCCCTCCTTCTTCTAGAGTACTATTAGCTCCTGTATCTCCAAAGTTAAGATCCCAGTTACCGTTTGCTCTAAATTTCAAACCATTATCTGGAGCAGACTGAGCAGTTAAAGTTACAGTAACTGTCCATTTTTTTGTAGCAGGATCATACGCCATTGGAGTATCAGCATCCCATCCTCCTGGAGTTGCATTACCAATAATTCCCCAAGTTGTTTTTAATGTAGCGATTGATAATTTTGCAGGATCAGTATCTGCCTTAATTCTATAATATCCTGGAGTAGTGATTCCAAGATTTTTAGCATCTCCTGCTGAACTTAATGTACCAGCTGTAGCGCCAGCTCCATAGTTTGTACCTCCCCAACCTGCTTCAGTAGACAATTTGTATCCTTTTCCATCTTGTGTTGGATCTTGCGCAGTTGCAAAATATACATAACCTTCAAAAGCAGTTTTTCCATAACCTTCAGCAATTAATGTTGGAGCAGAAGAATGTGTCCAATCTGAACCATAACCACTTGTGCTTTGGTATCCACCAGGAACCCATAATTTTGGAGTCTCAGTAGTGTAAGGAGTTACTACGATTCCAACAACATTTGAATACATAACATTTGTACTCACAGTCGATTTTACTCTCACTTCAAAATCACCAGCAACAAACGGTGTTGCGCTTAATGCTAAAGCTCCGCTGTTTAATTTGCCAACTGAAACTGAAACTTGATTTTGAGATTTTACAGTTCCTAATTCTTTAGGAGTTTTGAAACTGTTTCCTTTTTTATCCATTTCAACTGTATAAGTAATTTCAACATCTCCACCGTAATTTGCTGAATTCCATGTGAAACGCTCCGCTTGAGCATCGGCTGCTTCAGGTTTCAATACATATGCTGCACCACTTTGAGGAGCAGTTAAAACTGGAGAATCAACTCCTTCGATCACAGGTCTATCTTGTACATCTTCAACGCTGCATGATATTGCAACTAGTGCTAATAAAGCGATTAATGATTTAGTTATATTTTTCATTTGTGGTATTTTTTAATTCGTTAGTCAGTTAGTTTAGTATCCAGGATTTTGTTTTAAATTTTGATTTGCCCCTAAAGCTCCCGCAGGAATTGGGAATAAATCTCTGTAAGATTGTGTTGAAGTACCTCCAGCCACATTTCCTTTCCAAGGCCATAGGTATGAACCGCCACTGAATTTTCCAAAACGGATCAAATCTGTTCTTCTGTGTCCTTCCCAGTAAAGCTCTCTTCCTCTTTCATCTAAGATAAAGTTCAAATTAAGATCAGTTTGAGTAATAATATTTGCTTTTGCTCTTGTTCTTAAAGCATTTACATAAGTCGTTGCAGTAGCCAAGCTTCCGCCTGCACCTCTAACAACACACTCAGCATACATTAAGTAAGCATCTGCAAGTCTGAAGATTGGAAAATCAGTATCTGCAAAGTTCCCTGCTTTATCTGATCCTTGAACACCATTAACATCAACATTTTTAAATTTCATAATCGCATATCCATCAGTAAAGTTTCCAATGTTTGCAATTTCTTTAGTTTGTCCGTTTGTATAGAACTGAGAACGAGTATCTGTAGTAACAGCTGGAAACTTGTCAACAAAAGCCGAAGTTGTTCTAATACCTCCCCAACCTCCGTTGATACCATATTCAGATGCCACCATACTTCCACCAACTGGAGCGTGAACTAAGAATGTTGTACCTCCATAAGTTTGAGTGTGAATTCCATCAAAACCAATTGCAAAAATAAATTCTTTCTGCGCACCATTTTTATCATTATCAGCTAAGAATAACTGATTGTAGTTATTATGAAGCGTATAACCTGAATTGATTACTTTATCAATTAAAGGAAGTGCTTCAGCATAATGATCTGTACCAATATAAACTTTTGCGTTCATATATAATTTAGCATGCAACATCCAAGCTGCAGCCTGATCAATACGATACGCCTCATTTGTTTTTGGCGTTTTCAACAACGGCTCAATTGCAGTAAGCTCTTCATCAATAAATTTATATATCTCAGCTCTTGAAGCATATTCTGGGTAGTAGAATGTTGTTGGAGAATCTTCTGTTACGATTGATCCTGCTCCAAAAGTATCTACTAAATGCCAGTATGTCATTGCTCTTAAAAAACGAGCTTCTGCACGAAATGCTTTAATATCATTCAATAATGCTGCATCTGTTATTCCTCTTGAAGCTAATTTTGCATCTGTTGTTTGTCTTAAAAACTCATTACAGTTTACAATCTGGAAAGAAAAACGTGCAAAAGTTGCTGCAATAAATGAATCTGCAGATGACCACGTTTGTGAATGGAAATCTTTGATTGTTCCGTCATTCCAAGCAATAACAGCTTCGTCAGTTGTTAATTCTTGCATCATCCAAAATCCTCTGATATATTGACTTGTACCCTCATCAATTCCAGAAATATCAGGGCTTCCTGCAGGTCCTTGCTGACCAGTTGTAGCAAATCCTGCGTATAATTTTGATAAATTTTGCTTGTATGATGCTGGATCTTTAAATAGCTCATCAGCACTAACAGAATCCCCATTGTCCGGTGATTGGTTTAAATCGTCTGTACATGATGAAACTAGCATCGTCATCATAAACAAAGAAATACCTAATAATTTTATTTGTATCTTTTTCATTATTCTTGTTATTTGAATTAGAAGTTAGCGTTTAGTCCTAACATGAAAGTAATTGGTCTTGGATAGATATTATTATCAATACCATTAGAAATCTCAGGATTTAAACCTTCATATTTCGTAATTGTCAAAACATTTTGTGCTGATGCAGTTAATTTTAACATTGAAATACCTTTAATTTTTTGATTGAAAGTATATCCAACTGTAACGTTATCCAATTTCACAAAAGATGCATCTTGTACATAGTAATCAGATTTTAATTGGAAATTACTTCCTTGTTTGAAACCTGTTTCTAAAAGATTCTCAACACCATTTGATAAATCATTTTGTCTGATTAAGATGTTATTATATGTACCATTCCCTGAATCTACGTTATTGTACATATAGTTGCCCCAAGAACCTCTCCAGTTCATAGAGAAATCCCAGTTTTTGTAATTCAAGGTTGTATAAAATCCGTAAAACACATCGGCTGCTGGTTTATGAAAACGATACATATCATCTTCATTTACAACTCCATCTTTATTGCGGTCAATAAAAACACCATCAATTGGTTTTCCTGCAGAATCATAAGCTTGCTCAAATACATAGAATGAATTTGGTGCATAACCTACCTGATTGTTTTGAATTTTATTTCCTGTTCCTCCTGATATATTATCTCCTGCTTCTAATCCAGGAGTATTATCCTGAGTTGTAGTTAATTTTGTGATTTTTGAATTTTGGAATGTAATATTTCCACCAATTCTCCATTCTAAATTATCTTTTTTAACCGCAACTACTTCACCAGATAACTCAATACCTTTGTTTTTAAGACTACCAACATTGTAATTATCATAATTAGAAAATCCGAAGAAAGCAGGATTTTGAGTATACAATAACAAGTCATCTGTAGTTCTTTCATAAACATCTGCAGTACCTGTAAATCTGTTATTGAAAAGAGCAAAATCCAATCCAACGTTAATTGTAGTTGTCTCTTCCCATTTCAGGTTGCTATTATAAGGTTGTGGTCTGTAAGTTGTATAGAACGTATTTCCAATTTGATATTGAGCTGCATTATTTGATGCTAAATACAATGGAATAGATGGATAAGCACTTCCGATATTTTGCTGACCTGTGATACCCCATCCTCCTCTTAATTTTAAAGAGTTGATGCTTGAAACGTCTTTTAAGAAATTTTCCTCATTTAATTTCCATGCAACAGAAACAGCTGGGAAATTTGACCAACGATATTGTTCTGTAAATCTAGAAGTCCCATCACGTCTTAAAGAAACAGTTGCTAAATACTTATCTGCTACTGTGAAATTAGCTCTACCAAAGAATGACTGTAAGTTAATATGTGTTGGAGTAAACAACTCTACTGTATTTACATCATTTTCAAAATTATAGTTTGATTTGTTTTTTTCTTCTCTAAAATCCTGATAAGTATAACCACCAGTTACATCGATCTGAGTTTTAATATCTTCGAACAATTTATTGTAATTCAAATACAAGTCCATTAACTTGTTATTTCTCTTCTCTATATTTACATAAGAATTATTGTATCCAGAACCTTTCAATCCAAATAAATAGTCTGCATTAGTTCCACCAAAACCTCTACCGCTCATTTGATCGTAACCTAAATTTACTGTAGCTTTTAATTCTGGCAAAAAGTGCATTTTATAGTCTAACTGGATGTTTCCAATACTTCTATTAAAAGTTCCTAAATTATTTTGTTGGTTAATAAGCGCCAGTGGATTTTTTCCTGCCAATTGGTTAAACTCTGTTGGAGATGTCATCCATTGGAAATAAGTTCCATCAGCATTTTTTACAGACTGAGTTGGGTCAAAACCTACAGCTGCTCCAACTGCTCCTGTATTACTATAATTACTGTTAATTACAGATGTATTGTTGTTTACTTGAACTTTCAAATGTTTGTCAAAAAAGTCACCAGTTAACGAAACTCCTAAAGTTGTTCTTTCAAAATTATCTCTTAATAAAACACCATTTAAGTTCGTATATCCTACAGAAGCTCTATAAGCAATATTATCAGATCCTCCACTTGCAGAGATGTTTTGATCAGTACCCATAGCTGTTCTATAAATTTCATCTTGCCAGTTTGTGTTAGCTTGCCCCATTGCAGCAATTTGAGACGCACTTCCATTAGCATTTACAAAATCTCTAAATTGTCCGCTTGATAAAGCATCTACTTGCTGTGTTACTTCTGAAACTTGAAAGTTACCGTTGTAACTTACTTTAATATCTCCAGATTTTCCTTTTTTAGTAGTAATAATAATCACCCCATTAGAAGCTCTAGACCCATAAATAGCTGTTGCAGAAGCATCTTTTAAAACAGTCATCGATTCGATATCATTTTGGTTGATTGTAGATAAAGGATTTCTTCCTCCTTCTACTCCTCCATTTGCAACAGGAATACCATCAATTACATATAATGGATCATTGTTTGCACTAAGAGAAGATCCGCTACGGATTCTTACAATCGGATCAGCTCCTGGAGAACCACCTCCATTAATAATCTGCAAACCAGCCACTCTACCTTGAATCATTTGATCTGCAGAGGTTACCGGCCCTTTATTAAAATCTTTTGCACCTAAAACGGTTACAGCTCCTGTTGCATCTTTTTTCTTAACGGTACCGTAACCTACTTGTACAACAACCTCTTTAAGCTGGTTTGTATCTTCTTCAAGAGAAATGCTTACAGTTTTTTGTCCAGAAAAAGTAACAGTATTGCTTACATATCCAATAAATGACACAACAATTTTATCACCATTCTTTAAATTTGGCAATTGAAATTTTCCGTCAAAATCTGTAGAAGTACCTGCTTTAGAGCCTTGTACATTTACATTTACTCCCGGAATCGGCTGTCCTGTTGCCTTATCGACAACAGTTCCATTTAATGTGCTTTGAGCTAACACAGTAAACGGCAGCAGTAGGAATAAAAATAACAACTTTTTGTAAATTGTTTTCATACTTTTTGTTTAAATTAGTTTGAGTTTGTGATTGTTAGTTAAGTTTTTAATTTTACTTCGAATTTCAAAATTATGAATTTATTAACACGAACAACCGGTGGCAATTTTTATTGGTTTACGAAAACGTGGTAGTGTTGAAAACTTTCTATTTTTTGTAATCTTTTAAGTCAAAAATTGCCAATACCAAAAATATTAACCAACTTTATTATCAATTAGATTTTTTCCAAAAAACACTATGAAACGCAAAATAACCCTAAAACAGATAGCAAAGGAACTTGACGTATCTATTTCAACTGTCTCAAAATCACTTAGAAACAGTCTTGAAATAGGTGAAGAAACACGTCTAAAAGTTCAGGCTTTTGCTAAGTTTTACAACTATAAACCCAACAATATTGCCCTTAGTTTAAAAAACCGAAAAACCAAAAGTATTGGCATTATCATCCCAGAAATTGTACACCATTTTTTCTCTACTGTAATCAATGGTGTAGAGCAAGTTGCCAATGAACATGGGTATAGTGTAGTAATCTGTTTATCAGATGATTCTTTTGATAAAGAAGTATTAAATATGGAGATGTTAGCCAACGGAAGTATCGATGGTTTTATCATGTCACTTTCTAAAGAAACACAATTTAAAGGCGACTTTCACCATATTACTGAAGTCATAAATCAAGGAATGCCAGTGGTTATGTTTGATCGTGTAACCAATGATATTTTGTGCGATAAAGTTATAATTGACGACAAAGCTGCTGCATATGAAGCCGTTCAGAGCCTGATTGACAACGGACGAAAAAAGATTGCTCTAGTAACAACGGTTGATTATGTAAGCGTTGGAAAACTAAGAACAGACGGTTACGAAAAAGCACTTTTAGACAACGGAATTCCATTCAATGAAGATCTAATAATTAAAATTGAAGACGTAGACACCTGCGAAATAACTATTTCTGAACTTTTGCACGCCAGAGCTTTCGATGCTGTTTTCGCAGTAAATGAGCTTTTTGCGGTAACAATTATCAAAACTGCATCAAAAATGGGATTGAAAGTTCCTGAAGATTTAGCTGTAATTGCATTTACTGACGGAATTATTTCAAAATATTCCACTCCAAGTATTACAACCGTAAGTCAGAGTGGTGAAAAAATGGGAAATAAAGCAGCCAAAATGCTTATTGAAAGACTTGAAGCCGAACATGACGATGACGAAGAAGAAAACGAAAATTATACTACAGAAGTCATAGAAACTCATCTTATAAAAAGAGAATCTACTGACTAATTTTCTTAAAATCAACACATTCTAAAGCCATAAAAAATATTTATGGCTTTTTTATTAGCTTAAATAAAAAAATAATTTATACTTTTACGCCCGTCAAGGCTTTTAGTTTTACTTCGAAAGAAACAAAGTTTTGATAAGCAAAGCGCTTATCGTATAATTTTTTCAAATTACGATAATGGAAAAGCGTAAATTAAGTTTCTGGGAAATTTGGAACATGAGTTTCGGTTTCTTAGGAATACAATTTGGTTTTGCACTGCAAAACGCAAATACTTCAAGAATTTTTGAAACCCTTGGTGCTAAAATAGATGAAATCCCAATTTTGTGGATTGCTGCGCCTGTTTCAGGTTTAATTATTCAGCCCGTTATTGGTTATTTCAGTGACAGAACCTGGACTCGTTTAGGCAGACGTCGCCCCTATTTTTTAATTGGAGCTATTTTGTCTTCAATTGCATTATTCATTATGCCCAACTCTCCAACTTTATGGATTGCTGCGGGAACTTTATGGATAATGGATGCGTCAATAAACGTTTCAATGGAACCATTTCGCGCTTTTGTTGGCGATAATTTGCCCGACCATCAGCGTGCTTTAGGTTTTGTAATGCAGAGTTTTTTCATTGGTACCGGCGCCGTTGTAGGTTCTGTTTTGCCTTATCTCTTCACAAATGTTTTCGATGTTAGCAATGTTGCTCCAAAAGGAATTATTCCGGATGCCGTAAAATGGTCGTTCTACATTGGCGGAATCGTTTTTCTGCTTTCCGTATTATGGACTGTTTTCAAAACAACCGAATATACGCCTGAAGAACTTCACGCATTCGAAGCAAATAGCAAAAAAGATGTAGAAAAAGATGCTGATTCAGAAATAGAATCTGGAGTTTCTACAAAAAAACAATTGCTTTTAGGAGTATTGTTTGCAGGTATTGGCGGATTAATTTCATTTCTAATTTTCGAAAACAGCCTTGCAAAAGAATTATATATTCTTTTTGTAGGTCTAATTTTCATGGGCGTTTTATTTGTAATTGCATCTCAATTACGAACTAAAAAAGTTCAAAATGGTTTTACCATAATCATGACCGATTTATTGAATATGCCAAGAACGATGCAAAAATTGGCTTGGGTTCAGTTTTTTTCATGGTTTGCGCTTTTCTCTATGTGGATTTACACCACACAAGCCGTTACACAACACATTTTTGGCACTACAGATACTACTTCAAAAGTATACAATGATGCTGCCGACTGGGTTTCTGTTTTATTCACAGTTTATAACGGTGTCGCTGCAGCTGTAGCTTTCTTATTACCAGTTATTGCAAAAAAAGTAGGCGTTAGAGCAACACATTTATTAGCATTATGTGCTGGAGGTGTTGGTTTAATTTCGATTTATTTTATTGGTGATAAGCAAATGCTTATCCTTCCAATGTTGGGAGTTGGTATTGCCTGGGCAAGTATTTTATCAATGCCTTATGCCATGTTATCTGGTGCTTTGCCAGCAGCAAAAATGGGCTATTACATGGGAGTTTTCAACTTTTTTGTAGTAATTCCACAAATTGTAGCCGCGACGATATTAGGATTTGTAATTAAACAATTCTTTCATAATGAACCTATTTATGCTCTAATAATTGGAGGTATATCCATGATTTTCGCAGGATTATTGACTCTTAGAGTAAATAGTAAAACTAAAATTGAAATCCATGAATAATAAAAAAGCATTCATCTTCGATCTTGATGGAGTGATCGTTGATACCGCTAAATACCACTTTTTAGCTTGGCAAAAAATTGCCCAGTCATTAAATATAAATTTTACACATGAAGACAACGAACTTTTAAAAGGCGTAAGCCGAGTTCGTTCTTTAGATATTATACTTGGATTAGGAAATGTTCAGGCTTCGCAAGAAGACAAAGACAAATGGCTGATTCAAAAAAACGAAGATTATTTATCTTATTTAGTTGACATGGATGAAAGTGAGATTCTTCCAGGAGTTTTTAAAATTCTACAACTATTAAAAGATTTAAATCAAGGAATTGCATTGGGCTCTGCCAGTAAAAATGCAAGACCTATTTTAGAGAAAACAGGAATTCTGTCTTACTTCGATGTTATTGTTGACGGAAATGACGTTACCAATGCAAAACCAGATCCTGAAGTTTTCTTAAAAGCGGCTCAATTATTACATATTGATCCAAAAAATTCAATTGTATTTGAGGATTCTGTTGCCGGAATTCAGGCAGCAAATATTGCAGAAATGGTAAGTGTTGGAATTGGTGAGGAAACAATTTTACATGAAGCTGATCATATTTTTAAAGATTTTACCCAAATCACACCAGGCTTTATTGAGAAATTAATCAGATAATTAGAAAATGTGTCAATGAGATAAATAGTCTCACCGACAAATATTCTAATGCTGCAATTACTCAAATGAATGTAAAAAGTTAATAAGAACCAAGGCAATTATCTAATTATCAAATTGCCGTATTTTCTAATTTAAAGAAAAGATGAACCAAGATTATATAAAACCAGACAATTGGTCTATTATTGAAGAAGGATTTGATGCGGAGCGAGTAAAATCTTCTGAAAGTCTTTTTAGTATCGGGAACGGCGCTATGGGACAACGCGCCAATTTTGAAGAAACCTATTCAGCAGAAACTTTCCAAGGAAGTTACATCGCTGGAATTTACTATCCGGACAAAACAAAAGTGGGCTGGTGGAAAAACGGTTATCCGAAATATTTTGCCAAAGTATTAAACGCTCCAAACTGGATTGGAATTGACATTGAAATCAACGAAGAAAATCTTGATTTAAATACATGTACCGAAGTTAGAAATTTCCGCAGAGAGCTGAATATGAAAGAAGGATGGTACAATCGTTCTTTTGAAGCTGTTCTCAAAAACGGAACTGAAATCGCAGTTAACGTTCGTCGTTTTCTTTCGTTAGATTTAGACGAAGCCGGAATTATCAAATACGATATTACACCTTTAAACAAAGATGCAAAAATCGTTTACAAACCTTACGTTGACGCCGGTGTTACTAATGAAGACGCTAACTGGGATGAAAAATTCTGGGAACCGCTTGAAGTAAAAAAAGGTACAAACGAAGCTTTCGTAACCGCTCAAACGTTCAAAACGCATTTTAAAGTTACGACTTTCATGCACAATACGATTTTGGCAAATGGAGAAAACATCAACGTTTCGCCATCGACAATCGACTCCACAACAGATAAAGTTCAATATACTTACGGAACTATTATTGCAAAAGGACAAACCTCATCAATTCAAAAAATTGGTGGATATAGCGTTTCTTTAAACCACGAAAACACTTTGGCTGGAGCCGAAAAAGTAATCAAATCTGCTGTTGCTTTAGGATACGATGCTTTGCTTCAAAATCAAATTGAAGCTTGGGCAAAAATCTGGGAAATGTCAGATATTACTATTGAAGGCGATGTAAAAGCACAACAAGGAATTCGTTTCAACATCTTCCAATTAAACCAAACGTATTCAGGAAAAGATTCTCGTTTAAATATCGGTCCAAAAGGATTTACTGGAGAAAAATACGGCGGATCTACATATTGGGATACTGAAGCTTATTGTATTCCGTTTTACATGGCGACAAAAGATCAGCAGGTTGCGAGAAACTTGTTAACTTACCGTTACAACCAATTAGACAAAGCAATTGAAAATGCTAAAGACAATTTAGGTTTCAAAAACGGCGCAGCATTGTATCCAATGGTAACCATGAATGGTGAAGAATGTCACAACGAATGGGAAATCACACATGAAGAAATCCACAGAAATGGAGCGATTGCTTTTGCGATCTACAACTATTACCGTTACACAGGCGATTACTCTTATATTCCAGAAAAAGGTTTAGAAGTTTTAATCGGAATTGCGCGTTTCTGGCACCAGAGAGCATCTTTTTCTAAAGATAAAAATCAATATGTAATTCTTGGAGTTACAGGTCCAAACGAATACGAAAACAACATCAACAATAATTTCTACACCAACTATATTGCAAAATGGTGTATTGATTTTGCTGCAGAACAAATTGAAAAAGTAGCTTCAGAATATCCTGCAGATCACAAACGCATTTTAGAAAAAGTAAGCCTTTCGGTGAATGAAATTCAGGAATGGAAAAAAGTGGCTAACAACATGTACTTTCCGGTTTCTAAAGAACTTGGAATTTATTTACAGCAAGATGGTTTCTTAGACAAAGATTTAGTTCCGGTAAAAGATTTAGATCGTTCGCAACGCCCAATCAACCAAAAATGGTCTTGGGATCGTGTATTACGTTCACCATATATTAAACAAGCTGATGTTTTACAAGGTTTTTATTTCTTCGAAGATCATTTTTCGAAAGAAGAATTAAAACGCAATTTTGAATTCTATGAATCATTTACGGTTCACGAAAGTTCGCTTTCGCCTTGCGTTCACTCGATTCAGGCTGCTGCATTAGATAAAATGGATATGGCATATACATTTTATTTAAGAACTTCTCGTTTGGATTTAGACGATTATAACAAAGAAGTGGAAGAAGGTTGTCATATCACGTCAATGGCCGGTACATGGATGAGTATCGTGGAAGGCTTTGGAGGAATGCGTGTTAAAAATGACCAGCTTCATTTCTCTCCAAAAATCCCAAAAGAATGGAAAGGTTACTCTTTTAAAATTAATTTCAGAAACCAAATTTTAAAAGTAGCTGTAAATCATAATGAAACAACTTTTACTGTAGATGGCGATCACGATTTAACAATTATCGTTAACGGAAATCCTGTAATTGCAAGTAAATTTGTACAAATAAATTAAATTACAATACTCTAAAAATCTAAAAAACATGAAAAACTTATTTTTCGCAAGTTTAATTTTGTTTGCGTTCAGCACGGTTGCAAAAGCGCAGCAATTAAAATCACCCGAAGGCAAGTTCGTAATGGAATTTTCTCTTCAAAACGATGGAACTCCAACGTACAATTTAAAATACAAAAACAAAGAAGTTGTAAAAACCAGTAAATTAGGTCTAGAACTTAAAGATGACAAAAAATCTTTATTGAACGATTTTACAGTTGTTGATACAAAAACTTCGACTTTTGATGAAACTTGGAAACCGGTTTGGGGAGAAGTAGATCACATCAGAAATCATTATAATGAAATGGCAGTTACTTTAAATCAAAAAGGAACTGACAGACAGATTATAATTCGTTTCCGTTTATTTGAGGACGGACTTGGATTTAGATATGAATTCCCAGCGCAAAAGAATCTTACTTATTTCGTAATTAAAGAAGAAAGATCTCAATTTGCTATGACTGGAGATCATACTGCTTTCTGGATTCCGGGCGATTATGATACTCAGGAATACGATTATACAAAATCGAAATTATCTGAAATCAGAGGTTTGTCTCAAAAAGCGTATACAGCAAACGTTTCGCAAAAATCTTTTTCTCCAACAGGAGTTCAGACTTCTTTGATGTTAAAAACTGCTGACGGAATCTACATCAACTTGCACGAAGCAGCTTTGATCAACTATTCTTGTATGCACCTGAATCTTGATGACAAAAACTTAGTTTTCGAATCTTGGTTAACGCCAGATGCAAAAGGAGATAAAGGTTATATGCAAGCGCCAAGTCACTCGCCTTGGAGAACGATTATGGTAAGCGATGACGCGAGAGATATTTTAGCTTCAAAAATGACTTTAAACTTAAATGACCCTTCAAAAATTGATGATACTTCTTGGATTAAACCAGTAAAATACGTTGGTGTTTGGTGGGAAATGATTACAGGAAAAAGCTCTTGGTCGTACACAAATGATTTTCCAACGGTTCAATTGGGAGTTTCTGATTTCTCAAAAGCAAAACCAAGTGGAACGCACGGTGCAAACAATGCTAACGTAAAAAAATACATTGATTTTGCTGCTGCGAATGGTTTCGACGCTGTTTTGGTTGAAGGATGGAACGAAGGCTGGGAAGACTGGTTTGGACATTCAAAAGATTATGTTTTTGATTTCTTAACTCCTTACCCAGATTTTGATGTAAAAGGTTTGCATGAATATGCAAAATCAAAAGGTGTAAAAATCATCATGCACCATGAAACTTCAGGTTCTGTTCGCAACTACGAGCGTCACATGGATGCTGCTTACAAATTCATGAAAGACAATGGGTATGATGCTGTAAAAAGCGGTTACGTTGGAGATATTTTGCCTCGCGGTGAAAACCACTACGATCAATGGATTGTAAACCATTATCAATATGCAATTGAAAAAGCAGCTGATTATAAAATTATGGTGAATGCTCACGAAGCAGTTCGTCCAACGGGAATCTGCAGAACATATCCGAACTTAATTGGAAACGAAGCCGCAAGAGGAACAGAATACCAAGCTTTTGGAGGTTCTAAACCAAATCACGTAACGGTTTTACCATTTACACGTTTAATAGGTGGACCAATGGATTATACTCCGGGAATCTTCGAAATGGATATCAGCAAAATGAATCCGGATAACAAATCGCATGTAAACAGTACAATTTGTAACCAATTAGCTTTATACGTTACGATGTATAGCCCGTTACAAATGGCTGCAGATACTCCTGAAAACTACAACCGTTTTCCAGATGCATTCCAATTTATTAAAGATGTGGCTGTAGACTGGTCAGAAAGTAAATATATTGAAGCTGAACCAGGAGATTTTATCACGGTTGCCCGTAAAGCAAAAGGAACAAACAACTGGTTTATTGGAAACGTAAACGGAGAAACGCCTCGTACATCAAACATCGATTTCAGTTTCCTTGAAAAAGGTAAAAAATACACTGCAACAATTTATGCTGATGCAAAAGATGCGCATTACAAGACAAATCCGCAAGCTTATACAATTAAGAAAATTGCTGTTACAAACAAATCAAAATTATCTCAATTATCTGCTCCTGGCGGAGGTTATGCAATCAGCATAATTGAAACGAAATAATTTTTTTAAAGACAAGTAATTTTCCCCAATATTACTTGTCTTTTTTTTAATCTTATTTAGTTGTCCTGCAAGGTTTTTCAAACCTTGTAGGTCTTCTAAAACTTTACTCAATTCATACCTACAAGGTTTGAAAAACCTTGCAGGAAATCGAACTAAAAAGAAAAAACTATGAATAATCTAAAAATTAACCACACATTCTACAAATTAATCCTAATGGTTTTGCTGTTTTCCGCTTCCGCGAAAGCGCAAATCCAAAAAGTAGAACCGCCATTTTGGTACGCCGGAATGAAAAATCCGGAACTACAGATTATGTTCTACGGAAAAAATATCGCACAATATGAAGCTTCGGTTTCAAATAATGTAGTGATCAAAAATGTAGAAAAAACTGAAAATCCAAATTACCTTTTCGTAACAATTGATACACAAAATATCAAAGCTTCTGAATTGGTTTTCTCTTTCAAAAACAATAACAAAGTCGCTTTTACGCAGAAATATTCGCTAAAAGAAAGAAGAGCAAATTCGGCAGACCGAAAAAGTTACGATGCATCGGATTTGATTTACTTAATCATGCCGGATCGTTTTGCTAATGGAAATCCGAAAAACGACAGCGATGCCGTTTTAACTGAAAAAGGAAACCGCGCAGAACCGGGAGGACGCCACGGCGGTGATATCGAAGGAATCATCAAAAACCTAGATTATATTTCGTCTCTTGGTGCAACGACAATCTGGAGTACGCCTTTATGCGAAGACAACGACAAACAACATTCGTATCATGGCTACGCACAGTCAGACGTTTACAAAATAGATCCGCGTTATGGAACGAACGAAGATTACGTTCGCTTGTCCTCAGAAATGCATAAAAAAAACATGAAACTGGTTATGGATTATGTGACCAATCACTGGGGAATTACCCATTGGATGATCAAAGATTTGCCAACTAAATCATGGATCAATCAATTCGAAAATTATACCCAAACGCATCACCGACGCGAAGTAATTACAGATATCCACGCTTCTAAAACAGATCAGGAAGTTTGTGTTGACGGTTGGTTCGTTCCTTCTATGCCAGACTTGAATTTGAGAAATCCTTTAGTGGCAAAATACTTAACGCAAAATGCCATTTGGTGGATTGAATTTGCTAATCTTGACGGATTTAGAGTTGATACTTATAATTATTCGGATAAAATGGCTATGGCAAATTGGGCAAAGTCAATTACAGATGAATATCCAAATTTTAATATTGTGGGTGAAATATGGATGCACAATCAGGCGAATTTAGCTTTTTGGCAGAAAGACAGTAAAATTGGTGCGATTGAAAACTACAATTCAAATCTTCCAAGTGTAATGGATTTTACGCTTCAAAGCCAAGTTACTTCTGCTTTCAACGAAGATCAACCAAATTGGGACAGTGGGTTAATTAAATTCTACAACAATTTTGCAATGGATTTTTTATATCCAGACACCAACAATATTTTGGTTTTTGCCGAAAATCATGACACAGATCGTATGAACGATAAGTTCAAATATGATTTACCAAAATACAAACTGGCGATGACTTTATTGGCAACAATTCGCGGAATTCCGCAAGTGTATTACGGTTCAGAAATTGGAATGGGCGGTGACAAAGGCAAAGGCGATGCCGATATTCGTCAAGATTTTCCAGGCGGATGGGCTGGCGACAAAAATAATGCTTTTACAGCATCAGGAAGAACAACGCAACAAGCGCAATTTTTTGATTTTACTGCAAAATTATTCAACTGGAGAAAAACAAACGAAGCGGTTCATTTCGGGAAAATGACACATTATATTCCAGAAAACAATACTTATGTTTATTTCAGATATACAGATGCTAAAACGGTAATGGTGGTTTTCAACAACAATGCAAAAGAGCAGGTTGTAAAAACAAATCGTTTTAAAGAAAACATCAAAAACTTTAAATCAGGAAAAGATGTTATAACAGGCAAAACATTTGATTTAGCCACTGAAATTACTTTAGAACCAAAATCAGCATTGGTTTTAGAATTGGAATAAAAACGAAATCCGTTTAATTTTTTCCGCCACGAATTCACGAATTATTTTTTGACAATCTTTGAAAATAAAAATTCGTGAATTCGTGGCTATTCTTTTCAACACAATCCATCCTAAATTATTCTAAAATAATGAAAAAATACACTTTCCTTTTTTTATCTTTAGTATACTTAACAATGAGTTGTTCTGGCTCAAAATCAGTTACAATGAATAACACTTCGAAAACACCTTTCGTTTGGGAAGGAGCAAATGTTTATTTTTTACTTACAGATCGTTTTTATAACGGAGACACTTCAAACGATGTCAATTTTAACCGAACCAAAACTCCCGGAAAATTACGCGGATTTGAAGGTGGTGACATCATTGGAATTACCAAAAAAATCGAATCAGGATATTTTGAAAAATTAGGAATAAATGCCATTTGGCTTACGCCGATTGTCGAACAAATTCACGATGGCGTCGACGAAGGAACCGGACTCAGTTATGGTTTTCACGGCTATTGGGCAAAAGACTGGACGGCTTTAGATCCGAACTTTGGAACAAAAGAAGATTTAGCAAAATTGGTTAAAAAAGCACACGAAAAAGGCATCCGAATAATTCTTGATGGCGTAATAAATCATACTGGACCAGTTACTCCGGAAGATCCCGTTTGGCCTTCAGACTGGGTAAGAACCGGCGTTGTCTGCGATTACAAATCATTCGAAAACACTACAATGTGTACTTTGGTTGACAATCTTCCGGATGTTAGAACAGAAAGTACGCAGGAAGTTGCGCTCCCTCCTTTTTTAATCGAAAAATGGAAAAAAGAAGGCCGTTATGAAAAAGAAACTGCTTCGCTTGACGAATTCTTCAAAAGAACAAAGTATCCAAGAACGCCAAAATATTATATCATAAAATGGCTAACAGATTATATTGTAGAATTTGGCGTTGATGGCTACCGCGGAGACACCGTAAAACATACCGACGAAAACGTTTGGGCCGATTTTAAAAAAGAATGCGATTATGCTTTTGAAACCTGGAAAAAACATCATCCGTTGGAAGTTTTAGATCAAAATCCGTTTTATACTATTGCTGAAGTTTACGGTTACGGAATCAGCGGTGGGCAGGATTATGATTTTGGAGACCGAAAAGTAAATTATTTTCAGAATGGTTTCAACAGCATGATCAATTTTGAATTTAAATGGAACGCTGCTCAAAACGATTACGAAGGTTTATTTTCTAAATATTCGAATCATTTAAATAATGACTTAAAAGGATATTCTGTCCTTAACTATATGTCTTCGCACGATGACGGTCAGCCTTTTGATGCAAATCGTGTAAAAGGTATAGAAGCTGGAACCAAATTGTTGCTTTCCCCTGGAATGTCTCAAGTTTATTATGGCGACGAGTCAAATCGTTCTTTAGTAGTTGAAGGCACTCAAGGCGATGCAACCTTACGTTCTAACATGAATTGGGATGCTATTCAAAATAATCCTGAAACCCAAAAAACACTTTTGCATTGGCAGAAATTAGGTCAATTTAGAAGAAATCATCCAGCCGTTGGAGCAGGAATTCACAATCTGATTAATGCCAATCCTTACACTTTTTCGAGAATATTTACAAAAGGCGTTTTTACAGATAAAGTAATCATGGGAGTAGATTTACCAAAAGGGAGAAAAGAACTTCCTGTTGGCGATATCTTTCCAAACGGAACCAAATTAAAAGATACCTACTCCAATCAAAATACAGAAGTTATTGATGGGAAAGTGATTATCGACAGTGAATTTGACATCGTTTTACTCGAACTGATTTAACCGCAAAGGTCGCAAAGTTTTTTAGCCACAAATTCACGAATTATTTTTAAAATCTTTGAGAATAAAATTCGTGAATTCGTGGCTATTTAATTTTCACTAATTTATTTGCGAACCTTGCGCAAAACTTTGCGACCTTTGCGGTTAAACTTCATACAATGTTAAAGATTGCCCATCGCGGTGCGAAAGCCTACGAACCTGAAAATACTTTACAAGCATTTCAGAAAGCTTTAGATTTAAATTCAGACGGAATTGAACTCGACGTTCACTTAAGCGTTGATGGCCATGTAATAGTAATTCACGACGAAACTATTGATAAAATAACCAATGGTAAAGGCGCTGTAAATTCATTTTCTTTGCAGGAACTAAAATCTTTTTCAATTGCTGAAAAACATCAAATTCCTACTTTAAAAGAAGTTTTTGATTTAGTCAATAAAAAATGTTTCATCAATATCGAATTAAAAAGTGCCGCTGCTTTAACAAAAGTAGTTTCTTTAATAGATGAATATGTTTCTGAAAAAGGCTGGAATTACGAACATTTCATTGTTTCTAGTTTTGATTGGAATGCGCTTTTGGAAGTTCATAATTTAGATTCAAAAATCCCAATTGGCGTTTTAACAGAAACCGATCTAAATTTAGCTTTGGCTTTCGCCGAAACTATAAAAGCAAAAGCGATTCATCCATATTATCATTTATTGACGGAGGAAAATACTCTGCAATTGCAAGAAAAAGGATTTCTAGTTTTGCCATGGACAGTAAATATAGAAGAAGACATTCAAAAAATAAAAAGTTATAAAGTAAACGGAATCATCACTGATCTCCCAGACAAAATATAAGACAGCCACGAATTCACGAATTTTTACTCGCAAAGATTATCAAAAAATAATTCGTGAATTCGTGGCTAAAAACAAAAATATGATCAAAAATTTCGACATCATCATCGTTGGCGGAGGCGCTGCAGGTTTTTTTACAGCGATTAATATTGCAGAGAAAAATCCGAAACTAAAAATTGCCATTTTAGAAAGAGGGAAAGAAGTCCTTTCTAAAGTTCGCGTTTCCGGAGGCGGGCGATGCAATGTGACACACGCTTGTTTTGAACCCAACGAATTGGTTAAATTTTATCCGAGAGGAGAAAAAGAACTTCGAGGTCCTTTTCATCAGTTTTGTTCTGGCGATACAATCGAATGGTTCGAAAAACATGGCGTAGAATTAAAAATTGAAGAAGACGGCAGAATGTTTCCGGTTTCAAATTCATCACAAACCATAATTGATTGCTTCTTAAAAACAACTGAAAAACTAGGCATAAAAGTATTGACTGGACAAAGTGTGCAATCCATTTTCAAAAAAGAAAATCACTGGAAAATTGATACACAAACTGATAATTATGCTACCGGAAAATTAGTTATGGCAACGGGAAGCAATCCTAAAATTTGGGAAATGCTTCAGGAACACGGGCACGCAATTATAAGTCCTGTCCCTTCCCTATTTACTTTTAACATCAAGGATTCCAGAATTAAAGAATTGCCTGGCGTTGCTGCCCAAGTTACGGTTAACGTAAAAGATACAAAACTCGAATCGACTGGTCCTTTATTAATCACGCATTGGGGAATGAGTGGACCTGCGATTCTAAAACTTTCGGCTTGGGGAGCGCGTATTTTACACGATAAAAATTATCAGTTTACTATTTTCGTGAATTGGTTAAATGATGTTGATACCGAAAATGCCGAGAAAATCCTAAAAGATTTAAAACAAGAACACGCTAAAAAAGCGGTTTCTAAAAAATCGCCTTTTGATTTTCCAAATCGTTTGTGGGAAAGTTTAGTTCTAGCAGCTGAGATTGAAACTGAAACCAAATGGGCGGATTTATCTAAAATTCAATTGCAGAATTTAGCTTCTCAGCTTACAAAGGCAAAATTTCAGGTAAATGGAAAAAGCACTTTCAAAGAAGAATTTGTAACTGCCGGCGGAATCGATTTAAAAGAAATCAACTTCAAAACTATGGAAAGCAAAATTCACGAAAACCTTTATTTTGCTGGCGAAATTATAAATATCGACGCTATAACGGGAGGATTTAATTTTCAAAATGCCTGGACAAGCGGGTTTATTTTGGCTCAAAATATTTAATACAAAATGAAATATAAAGGAATTATTTTTGATTTAGACGGAACGTTAGTAGACTCATTACATGATATTTCAGATGCGATGAACATCGTTCTTAAAGGTCTAAATTACCCAACTCACACTTACGAAACGTATCAATATTTTATTGGGAGCGGTTTACGAAATTTGGTCAGTAAAGCTTTACCAGCTACAAATAATTCTGAGAATGATATTGAAGTTTCTTTCGAAAATATGGTTCGTGAATATCGCAAAATTTGCACGATTAAAACAAAACCGTACGACGGAATTGTCGAATTATTAGACAATTTGAATTCACAAAATATCAAATTAGCGGTTTTCTCCAACAAAGCAGATGAATTGACCAAGAAAATAGCATCAGAACTATTTCCTGATTATTTTGATACCGCAGTTGGTTTAAGCAGTGAAGAACTTAAAAAACCAAATCCGTTTGAAGCTGTGGCAATAAGTAAAAACTGGAATTTAAAACCTGAAGAGATTCTTTTTGTAGGAGATTCTGATATTGATATGCAAACGGCAATAAATGCCAATATGTTTCCGGTTGGAGTTTCCTGGGGTTACAGAACAGAAGAGGAATTGAAATCTAGCGGGGCAAAAATGGTTATTAATAATGCTTCGGAATTAATCGAAATATTATAAATCATGAATTCTTCATTACAAAAACAAATACTATCGATTGCTTCGTTTTCTGAAAATGAAATCGAAAAAATCGATTCTTGTTTTGAATATGAAAGTTTTACGGCTAAAGATTTTCTTTCTTCAATGGGAAAAATCAGCAATAAGATTTTCTTTATTGTTGAAGGTTTAGCACGAGTTTATTACTTAAAAGATGGAAAAGAAATCACCACTTATTTAAGTTGTGACGAGGGTTTTATTGCTTCATATTCAAGTTTCATTAATCAGACAAAATCTTTTGAAAATATTCAATGTATTGAAGATTGTGAAGTCTTTTCGATTACTTTCGAAAAAATGCAATATTTATACTCCGAAATTCCGAATTGGGAACGCATTGGAAGAATCCTCGCCGAGCAGAATTACCTTTGTATGGCTGATCGTGTTTTAAAATTGCAGATGATTCCGGCAAAAGAAAAATACCTTACTTTTCTGGAATCGGCGCCAGCCAAAATAATCCAACGCACTCCATTAATTTATATCGCTTCTTTTCTCGGAATTACGCCCGAATCTTTGAGCCGAATTCGCCAAAGCATTTCTTAACATTTATCAAGTAGATTAAGAAACCGAATTCAAATCTTTGCCAATATAAAATTCAAGAAAATGAAAACTATTGCCAAAGACGTCTATCAAATTCCTTTATTTCCAAGAAACGCCATTAATTGTTATCTAATTGAAGATGTTTTAATCGATGCCGGAATTCGAAGTTCTAGTTCCATAATTCTAAAAGATTTAAAAGATAAAACAATAACCAAGCACGCGTTGACTCACGCACATGCAGATCATCAAGGAAGCAGTAAAATAATCTGCGAAACACTAAATATTCCTCTTTTATGCAGTGAACCTGAAAAAGAATTGGCTGAAAACGGAAATGTAATTAAAGAATATCCAAACCCAAATCATGTTATTTCTAAATTTCAAAAACATTTTTGGGCAGGAAAAGGTCACCAAGTTTCTGAAATCTTAAAAAAAGGAGACAAAATTGGCGGATTTATGGTTATCGAAACTCCCGGACATTCAAGTGGACATCTATCTTTTTTCAGAGAAAAAGACGGCGTATTAATTGTGGGAGATGTTATGACCAATATGAATTTATTGACTACAAAAGTTGGACTTCACGAACCACCAAGTCTGTTCACGACAAATCAAGAAACAAACAGAAAATCTATTCTAAAATTGGCTTCGCTAAAACCAAAAATACTTTGTTTTGGTCATGGTCCTGTTTTATTTAATAACGGTGAGTTTGAAGTATTTGCTAAAAAGATCCAGCATCATAATTAACAAGAATTTACAGATTTCACAAGTTTTCGTTAAGACTATTCTAATAATTTTACTTTCAACTAAATACCATTAAATGAAAGTAAAATTACTCACCACAATTTCCTTTTTCACTTACCAAATTTCTATTTCTCAAACAGAAAAGCTACTTCAGGGGAAAGTTACTTCAAACAATATTCCCCTTAATAAAGTAGAAGTAATAAACAAAACCGCAAAAACGAGCACTACCACAAACGCTTTGGGAGAATTTGCAATTTCAGTTAGCGTAAAAGATAGTTTGATTTTTTTCTCCAAAGACTTTTTCTTTACAAGATTAAAAATCACAAAAGAAAATCTTGAAACCACTAATTTAATAGTGAACATGATTCCGAGACCGGAAGAATTGGATGAGGTCGTAATTACAAAAATTAACTTCCCAAAAAAAATTGAATACGATGCGGAAGCCATAAATAAGATCAATATAGAAAGAGCAAATAATGATTTAACTCGATATATACCAGGTTTTAACAATGGGACTATTGCAAACGGAATGAATATTGGCGCTATGGGTGGCGGTCTGTTTGGTTTATTCAAAAGAGAAAAAGAAGAGCCTAAAAAGAAAGTACCTGAAATGGATTTTAAAAAACTCATTGCAACATCAATTCCGCTGGATTTTTTCTCAAAAGATTTAAAATTAAGCCTTGATGAAAAAGAACTATTTCTTCAATTATGCGAGTCTGATCCAAGATCCAAAACACTTTTAGAGCATCCAAATATCCTTTCAACTATGGATTTTTTATATACTAAAAATGAAGAGTTTAAGAAACTAAATTCTGAAAGTAAAAACTAAATATCTTTAAATGAAAGTAAAATTACTCACCACAATTTCCTTTTTCACTTATCAGCTCGCCATTTCACAAACCGAAAAAACGCTTCATGGAAAAGTAATTTCAAACAGCCTAATTCTCAAAGGTATTGAAGTCATTAACAAAACTGCTCAAACTAGTACAACAACAAATGCTTTGGGCGAATTTTCGATTTCTGTGAAGTTACAGGATAGCTTGTTGTTTTTCTCCAAAGATTATTTATTCACAAGATTAAAAATTACAGCAAAAGAAATCGAAAGCAATAATCTTATCGTAAATATGATTCCGAAAGCGGAAGAATTAAACGAAGTAATTATTTCAAATGTAACAGCAAAAGATATTTTCTTGACCAAAGAAGATATAAAACAAATAAAACTAAACGATCATAAATCAAGACCAGGGTTAAAAATTGAAGGTTTTAATGAGGTAAAAGGAAGCCCGTTAGACATCGATTTCATTTATTTGGGCAAACAAGTTTACAACTTATTTAAAAAAGACGAAGAGTCTAAAAAAGAAATTCCAAAAATTGATTTTAGAAAATTAATTGCAACAACTTGTCCTGAAGATTTTTTTCTCAAAGAACTAAAATTGAATTCTGAGGAAAAAGAGCTCTTTCTTCAATTTTGTGATGCCGATCCAAAATCTAATATCCTTTTAGGAAACCCAAATATTCTGGCAACAATGGAATTTTTATATTCCAAAAATGATGAGTTTAAGAAGCTGAAATCCGAAATTAAAAACTAACGTTTAATGAAAGCACGACTACTTACCACAATTTCCTTCTTTACTTATCAGCTCAGTATTTCTCAAACGGAAAAATTAATAAACGGAAAAGTTCTTTCAGAGAATATACCACTTAACAAAGTGGAAGTAATTAATAAAACCGCTAAAATTAGTACTAAAACCAATGAGTTGGGAGAATTTTCAATTTTGGCAAAAGCGCATGACAGTCTTATTTTTTTCTATAAAGATTCTTTTTTCTCAAGGTTGAAAATTTCTCAGGAAAACATCAATCAGAATAATCTAATCGTGAATACAGTTCTGAAACCTGAAGAATTGAAAGAAGTTGTAATAACTAAGGTCGAATTTGATAAAGTAAAAGTTAATGCAGATGATGTTGCAGATATATTGATTGATAAAAATGTCAAAAATTTATTCTGGAATACAGGAGTTAGTGATAATACAATTAGAGAAGCTCTTCGAGTTTCATTTCCTTTAAAAGGCAAGCCGAACAAAAAAATTGAAGTTGCCGACGATCGTTTTAAGAAACTGATAATGGCTTATTGTCCTCCCGATTTTTTCATCAAAAATCTAAAACTAAAACCCGAAGAAAAAGAACTTTTTATTGATTTTTGCGACTCAGATCCAAAATCTAAAACACTTCTCGAAAACCCAAATGTTTTAGCAATAATGGATTTTCTTTATGCTAAAAATGAAGAATTTAAGATGTTGAAATAGATTAAAAATTGAAACAAAACTTATTTATTCAACCACCAAATACTAGCGTTCAAAATAGCAGCAAAAGCAACCCAAGCTAAATATGGAATCAATAAATAACCTGCCGTTTTATTGATTTTGATAAACTTTATATATGTTTCATAAATGAACAACCATAAAAGCGCAATTTCTATCAAAGCCAACATCGGATTTTTTAATCCGAAGAATAAATAAGACCAAATCGCATTTAATGTTAATTGAATTAAAAAGAATCCTAGCGCTTTTTTAACTTCCTCATTTTGCTCTTTGATTTTATCCCAAACTAATCCTGCAGCAATCCCCATAAAAATGTAAAGAATTGTCCAAACCGGCATGAAAATCCAATTCGGCGGATTAAAAACTGGTTTTTCTAACGTTACATACCATGTCTCAATACTGGGTCTTGTTACGGTACTGGCAGAATATCCTACTGCTAGACAAACCATTATAGCTATAGCAATTTTTACAAACTTATTCATTACATCAAATTTTGAATTCAAAAATAAGTAAAAGAAAATTTAAACCATATAAGTTATATAAGTTCATTTTAGTAAAGCCTGCTTATAATTTCTTATATTACTTATATGGTGAAAAAATTTAAAAACTATCTTTGCCAAAATTTTACAATTCATGTTTACAGCAACTGATTTTATTCCAACTCCATATACTTCGACAATCGAAAACGGAAACTTCGAATGGAGTGCTCCAAGCAACATTGCATTAGTGAAATACTGGGGAAAAAAAGACAACCAGATTCCGGCAAATCCATCAGTAAGTTTTACTTTAAACAATTGCAAAACGATCACGAAATTAGGTTTTGAAAAAAGAGCAAACCAAAATGCTTTTTCATTTGATTTACTTTTTGAAGGAAAACCAAAAGAAGATTTCAAACCAAAGATTCAAAAGTTTTTAGAAAGAGTTGAAGTTTATTTGCCGTTTTTAAAAGATTATCATTTTATAATTGATACACAGAATACTTTTCCGCATAGTTCCGGAATTGCATCTTCGGCTTCTGGAATGGCGGCGCTGGCAATGAATTTTATGAGTTTAGAAAGAAAACTAAACCCTCAAATGACCGATGAATATTTCTTTCAAAAAGCTTCATTTCTAGCTCGTTTAGGTTCTGGAAGTGCTTGCAGAAGCGTAAAAGGAAATGTTGTAGTTTGGGGAAATCAGGCCAATATTGAAGGAAGTACTGATTTATTTGGAATTGAATTTCCGTACACTATTCATGACAATTTCAAAAATTATCAAGACACGATTTTACTGGTTGATAAAGGCGAAAAACAAGTTTCGAGCACAGTTGGACACGATTTAATGCACAATCATTCGTATGCTGAAAGACGTTTTGCTCAGGCACATGAAAACTTAGATCAGCTGATTTCTATTTTTGAAAGTGGAAATTTAGACGAATTCATCAAAGTTGTAGAAAGTGAAGCTTTGACACTACACGCTATGATGATGACTTCGATGCCGTATTTTATTTTGATGAAACCAAACACGTTGCAAATCATAAATGCAATTTGGAAATTTAGAGCTGAAACTAATATTCCGGTTTGTTTTACGTTAGATGCAGGAGCAAATGTGCATGTGCTTTATCCCGAAAACGTTAGCGAAAAAGTATTACAATTTATTCAGGCCGAATTAGTTGTATTTTGTCAGAATGGTCAGTACATTTGCGACAAAATTGGAGCAGGATCAATTGCATTATAATTTTGCGTATCTTTAATTAAATTTTTAAGAAAGACATAAAACAAACATGAAAGGACCACTATTTTACTCAAAAATATTACTCTTTGGAGAATACGGAATTATCCGCGACTCTAAAGGACTTTCTATACCTTATAATTTTTACAACGGTGCTTTAAAGAAATCCGAAGAACCTTCGGCTGAAGCAATTGCATCAAACAAAAGTCTACAAAGCTTTGTCTCTTATCTTGAAGTTTTGCAAGTTCAGCAACCAGATTTGGTTACGTTTGATTTAGAAACTTTAAAAAATGATGTCGAAACGGGAATGTATTTTGATTCTAGTATTCCGCAAGGATACGGTGTTGGAAGCAGCGGTGCCCTTGTTGCGGCTATTTATGATAAATATGCTAACAACAAAATCACTGTTTTAGAGAATTTGACTCGTGAAAAACTATTACAGTTAAAAAATATATTTTCTCAAATGGAAAGTTTTTTCCATGGGAAAAGCTCTGGATTAGATCCATTGAACAGTTATTTAAGCATTCCGATCTTAATTAATTCTAAAGATAATATTGAAGCAACAGGAATTCCAACTCAAAGTTTTGACGGAAAAGGCGCTGTATTTTTGCTAGACTCAGGAATTGTTGGTGAAACGGCTCCAATGGTCAACATTTTTATGGAAAACTTAAAAGACAAAGGTTTCCGTGCAATGCTTAAAAACCAATTTGTTAAATATACCGATGCTTGTGTAGAAAACTTTTTACATGGCGACATGAAATCGTTGTTTACCAATACAAAAAAACTTTCTAAAGTTGTTTTAAATAATTTCAAGCCAATGATTCCAGAACAATTTCACGGAATTTGGCAACACGGAATTGACACCAACGATTATTACCTAAAACTTTGCGGTTCTGGCGGAGGCGGTTATATTCTAGGTTTCACCGAAGATCTAGAACGCGCAAAAATGTCTTTGAAAGATTATAAGCTAGAAGTAGTCTATCAGTTTTAAGTTCAAAAACTCCTAAACAGTCTTTATTTGAATATATTTTTCTAAATCTTAATCCTAAAAAATTATTGCCTGTGAAAAGTATTTTAAAGATTATCAAAGCAACTTTCTTAGGCGGAATTATTTTTTTAGTACCGTTGGTTGTGTTACTGATTTTTTTGGAAAAAGGATATGGCATTATTCAAAAAACGACACTCCCACTGGTAAACAACTTGCCAAGAATAAATGTTTTAGGAATTGCACTTCAGGAATTAATTGGAATACTGCTTATAATTATCATTTGTTTACTGGCAGGATTATTAGCAAAAACTTCCAATGCAAAAAAGCTGGTTCAAAAATTAGAAGATAGCATTTTGAGTTTTGTTCCCGGTTATTCGTTTATGAAAAGCATGAATGAAAACATTTTGGGAATTGAATCTAAAGACGACTTAAAAGTGATTTTGGTTCCAACAGATGCCGGTTTACAATTTGCTTTTTTAATAGAACAAATAAGTGAAGAAAAATTTACTGTTTTTATTCCGGATGCACCAAATCCGTGGAGCGGATCAGTGGTTTTTGTAGACAAAAAAGACATTCAGGATATTGATATTACACAAAAACAAGCTTTGGCCTGTATTCGAAAACTAGGCTATGGCTCTAAAGAATTGTTAAAAAACAAGCTCTAAAATATAGAATAAAAAAATATATTCTAACTTCCCTTAATCTAATCCATCATACTTTATAATTTATGTTAAGCAGACAGCACAAACTTGTAGTAATGAAAATCGTCAGTTTGTTTTCTGTAGTACGTGGCTATAATATTCCTATTATTGTTTTAGCACAATATTTATCGGCAATTTTTATTTTGGCTCCAGAAAAAAGAGCGCTTGACATCATCTTGGATTTTTATTTGTTTCTGATTGTTTTTGCTTCGGCGATTACCATTGCCTCGGGTTATATTATCAATAATTTTTATGATAGTCAGAAGGATTTGATCAACAGACCAAACAAGTCGATGCTGGATCGTTTGGTTAGTCAGAAAACAAAATTAACCGTTTATTTCAGCTTGAATTTTTTGGCTGTTTTAATGGCTTCCATTGTTTCGTGGCGTGCGTTTTTATTTTTTTCTGCTTACATTTTTCTGATTTGGTTTTATTCTCATAAAATAAAGAAATACCCTTTTATAGGCAATTTAACGGCTGCGCTTATGGCTGTAATTCCATTTTTTGCCATTTTATTATTTTTCTACAATTCGATTTCGTTTGAAGAAATTGAAAATCATATGAGCCATTTTATGGTTATTTCAGCGCATGCGGTTTTCTTATTTTTGCTGTTACTGATTCGGGAAATGATAAAGGATTTAGAGAACCTAAAAGGCGATCTGGCGAATGATTACAGAACAATTCCGATACTTTACAGCGAAAAGACTTCTAAACAGATTATTACCCTTTTGACATTTTTGACTATTATTCCGGTTTATATTTTAGTCAATGTTTATGATGTTGGTTATATGGATATTTACTTTTATGTATGCTTTGTCGTGTTGCTTTTTTTTCTGCTTTATTTATGGAAATCGAATTCTAAAGAGCAATTTTTAATGCTTCACAATGTATTGAAATTTCTGATTGTGGCAGGCGTATTTTGTATTGTTCTAATTAATCCGAGTGTTTTGTGGCACGGGAAAGAATTGATTTCTAAATACTAAGATGCAATGATAAGAAGAATAGTTTCATTTTTAAATTCAAAACAAACATCAAAACCTTTTGACGTTGAAAATCCAAATATTCTGTTATTTCATGAAAACCCAAAAGATATCAATTTATTAATTGGTGATAAAATTCTAGAAGTCAAAATTCATCAAGACCACACTGGAACAAACGATTGGCTGGATACAAGCACTACTTTTTTACGATTGGAAAAAAATGGCGTCATCTGCTTTCCATCTTCCGGAGATGAATATTTTGAAAATACTTTTGTCGATAAGAAAGCGATTTCAATTTTAGAAAAATATCAAAAAATCATTTATAACAGTATCATTGAAGATGTATACTATTTTGTTAATCCAGAGGAAGAAGAATTTGATGATTCACAAATGAGCTGTATTCTTCTGACTAATGGTTATATTCTGGAAGAAGAAAGAATGTCTCCAAAAGGATTAGCCGGAGCCAATATGTTTTGTAAAACTATTGAAGACTTTAAAAATGAATATAAGGACTCTAAATTTAAAATATACTCCATTAAAGACAAAGCCTTAAAAATTTTCAGTTAAAAAAAATCATCCTATTATTTAAAAGAAGCCAATTGTTTGAATTCTAGCCCCGATTACTTCACTTAACTTTTATTTTAATCGGAGTTCAGTGAACTTTGTTTGAAGTGGAAATCCTTTTATTTTTTTCTTTAAAAAAATAAAAGATTGAAACGGAAAGCGGGAATTATTGCCTGAAAAAAAGCCAATTGCGATGCTTCAAAATCCTTTTATAATTTTTGCTATTAATCTAAGAACATTGAACTTAGGTTTATTTGGGCAGAAAAAACTATCTTTGCACAAATTAATGATTTTATGAACAACAAGGAAGGCAATAATAAAAGAGGCGGATCAAGACCAAATAGCTCAAGATCAAACTCTAGTAAGCCAAAACCACCAATGGCAAAACGCGCGCAAGGGCCGAAAAAAGAAAAGCCGGAGGTTAAAGCGGCGAAGGAAGCTGCTGAACAAAAATTTAAGAAACAAAATCAGGCACCAAAAAGACAAAAGGCTTCAGATGAAATTCGTCTGAACAAATACATCGCAAATTCTGGCGTGTGTTCACGTCGTGATGCTGATATATATATTCAGTCTGGAAACGTGAAAGTAAATGGCGTTCCGGTTACTGAAATGGGTTATTTAGTAAAATTAAATGACGTTGTAAATTTTGACGGCGTTGTTTTGACTCCTGAAAAGAAAGAATACATTTTATTAAACAAACCTAAAAACTTTACGACTGCCTTTGATGAAGGACAGGAATATCGTAATGTATTGGAACTTGTTCGCGGATCTACAAATGCAAAAATTGCAGCTGTTGGAAGAATGGACAAGAATACAACAGGTTTATTATTGTTTACAAATGATACTGATATGATTCGTAAATTTACTTTACCGAATCAGAAATCATCTAAAATTTACCAGGTTTCTTTAGACAAAAACTTGAAATTTGAAGATTTGGAAAAAATCAGCAAAGGTTTGGTTCTTGACGGACACCGTGTGTTTGTTGAAGAAGTTAGTTATATTGAAAAAGAAGCAAAAAGCGAAGTTGGTCTTAAATTAAAATCATCTAACGTGAAGGTAGTTCGTGCTATTTTTGAAAGCTTTGACTACGATGTTTTGCGTATTGACCGCGTTTCATTTGCTGGTTTAACTAAAAAGAATCTGCCGAGAGGGAACTGGCGTTTCCTGACAGACCAAGAGATTATCAATTTGAAAAACGCATAATACGTTTCAAATTTGATTAGATATCAAATCCTGTTTTGCCTTTTGTGTAAAATGGGATTTTTTTATTTAGAAACTGAAAAAGTTATGTCCAAAAAGTGTGAAGATTGATCTTCCGATGTTTTGATTTTTGTCTTCAACTGTTTCGTAACATGCAAATCCTAAAATGATTTTGATTCCAGGTTGGATGCTGTTTAGGATTTCTCTTTTTTGTTCTTCCAAAAGCAATTTTAAACTGTCTAAAAGCTGGATATTGTTTTTAAGATAAGAAACAACAAGTAGTGCAGAGAAATTTAGGATTTCGCGGGCTGTTTCACTTTTGATTCCGACTTCGTTTGAAATCATTTCAGAAATTCTGCCTTTTTTGTTGGTAAAGATTTCTTTTAAGATAGCGTTTCCTTCGATGCGATAACAGTCGTCAACTGATAAAATTCGTCCAGAAGCAAAATCGACTTCCTGATAAAAGGTTGAATCGTCTTCGATCAATGAGATGATTTCTTTATAAAAGCCTAATTCTTCGGCTTTGTTATAAAGGCCCATTAAAACTGTGCCAATCGAAACATCAATTCCCTTGATTAAAAGAGCATCATTCTCAAAATAAAATTTGTTTAGCTTAGAAACAACATTAGAAGAAATAAAACGTCTAAGTTCAATTTGTAGGTTTGGGGTCATACTCATAACTTAAAATAAATAATTATTTATACTTGTTAAAAATAATCGATAAAGTGAGGCTTTTTATCGTTTATCAGGATAAAAATATAAAATATTTTAACATTTCCAAAAAATAAGTTAAGAATATACATACCCGATTAACAGCTTATTAACACTAATTCCGTTAAACATCAATAAACATAACGCTTTCGTTATCAAAAGAAAATAAAAATATATTTATGAAATTTTTAATATTTTTTAAAAACATGTAAAACATAAGAAAAATCCTAAGTACTTTTACACAATTAAAATAATATGTTTCGATATTCCCATGTTAGATGTAAAAAAATACCAAGAAAAATAATACAAAACATAAAATTAATGAAGCTCGAAGTCAGAAATCCAAGCAATGATCCAGTTGCTGCCTTTAATGCCCGCTGATGGTTTTTTGAATCGTAAATGAGTTCTCCCAAAAATGCGCCAACAAAAGGTCCAATTATGACTCCAAAAGGTATTGGCGCCAAAATTCCAACTATTAAACCAATATTGGTGCCCCAAACTCCATACGAACTTCCACCAAACTTTTTTGTCCCTTTTGATGGAATTACATAATCCAGAATAGTAATAATAATCGTAATCAATAATGTAATACCCAACACCCAATAATTATTTTCGACCGCTTTTGTGAGATATAAAAGCAATAGGCCGACCCAACAACTTGACAAGCCGGGCAAAACGGGCAGGAAACTGCCAAAAATACCGATAATCATACAGATAAAACCGAGCAACAACAATACTAAATCCATATTTTTTTTGTAAATTGTATTTGCAAATCCTTGATAAAATAAGCCATGACACGATTTTTGAAAATATTTGCATTTTTCTTGTTGATACATTTTATCAATCCGAATTTATATGCTCAGACTCAAAAACTTTCCTTAGATGATCTTTTGCTTCAGGACAGCATTTATAAAAGTAATAAGAAAAAAGTATTAAATTTTTCATTAAAAGAATTTGACGCGCTTTTTCTTGAATTCTTTAATCGCAAAGAAGATCCAAATATTGTTTTAACGAAAGCCGAATTTTATACTTACACAGTTCAGATTGCAACATTCTCCGACCGGCTTGCTTCCTTATATCCTGACCAAAAGGAAGTTGCTGCAGAAAATAAACAGGAATGGCTCTCTGAAAACTATCAAGATTATTTAGAATACAAAGGTTCTCAAAAAAAATAATCGTATTTTTATACCATAATTTCTCTTTATTCAACTCAACCTCAAAATCTTGAAGCAGTTTTCTATTTTTTTAATTTTTTTATTTTTCGGTTCTTGTCAATATTTTGAGAAGAAGGTTCCGTCTGAAAAAGAATTACTTCGAAAGGAACTAAAAGCCATCAATTGGAAAGAAGTTGATGAATATCCAAGCGTTGCAGAATGCGAAACAATTGCCGATGAAAAACAACGTCAAAAATGTTTTTTTGATGTAATGTCGCAGCTTGTTCAGGAAAAACTAAAAATCGACAGTCTTTCTATTTTGTACCCTGAATTGGATACGATTTCAGTAAAAGTGACTATTTTTCCGAACTCGAAAATGAAATTCGAACCGCAATTCCCTAAAGATTCTGTAGCTTATGATACCATCAAAGTGGACAGTATTCTTCATGCACGTCTGGTTGATTTTCCAAAAGTAAATCCGGCAATCAAACGAGGAATTCCGGTAAAAACACAGTTTATACTGCCTGTTATCATAAAAGCAAAAGAAGAAATTAAACCTAATAAGCAATAAATATTCATTTAATTGCCTTTCACGAATTCTTATTACTTTTTAAATTGACGATCTTTCCATGTATAAGATCCAAACAAACTGTACAAAGCCACAGCTGAACTGAAAAACGGATACAATAAACTACTCAGCAAAAGACTTTTAATTCTGTTTTTTGTCAAAAATTGATTGGTTATAAAAAGCAAAACAAAATCAATTATAAATTTAGAAAAGGCAAAAAATACAAAAATAGGATAAGACCATATTCCGAAAAGGAGAAAGAAAAATCCAATTACAAAACTCAAATTTCCGAAGAAAACGATCAAACCTAAAATTTTTCCGAAAGTACTTTTATACGAACTTGTCTTTGCCGCCCAGCGTACTCTTTGATGAAATAATGATTTCCAATTTTCTGTTGGTTTTGTGACAATAATTGCTTCTTCCGCTTTTAAATAATGAACTTCTTTAGGAAACTTTTCGATTGCTTTTTGAAGTAAAAAAACATCATCTCCGCTGGCAATTTCATCATTTCCTTCAAAGCCGTTTATGCTTTCAAACAATTCTTTTTTGTAAGCAAAATTGGCTCCATTGCACATAAAACCTTTATTTAAACCAAAACTTCCTATTGTTGCACCTTGCAGACTTGTGAAATCCAATTGCTGAAAATGATCTAAAAAAGAGTTTTCGGTTTTATATGTTACAGCGCCCGCAAGCATCGAAACTTTATTTTCCTGAATATAATTATCAAAAGTTAAAAGCCAGTTTTCCGGAACTATACAATCAGCATCTGTTGTGATTACCCAATCGGTTTTTACGTGCGGCATTGCGGTTGAAATCGCATCTTTTTTTGGAGAATTTGAAATTCTAATATTGTCAATTACTGAAACTTGAAACCTAAAACCTGAAACCTGAAACTTTTCATTTGAAGAATCATCAACCAGAATCACTTCAAATAAATCTTTTGGATAATTTAGCTTTGAAAAACTTTCTAAAAGTATTGGAAGATTTTCTTTTTCATTCCGAAACGGAACTATAATCGTAAAACTTGTTTTGGGCTTTAAATCTGTTTTTTTGACTTTTTTAATTCGGAAAAATCCAAAAATTAGCAAAACAATGCTAATGATGTAAAGGAATAATATGCCGAACAATTCAAAAATCATTCTGTGGTTTTGGTTTTAAAATTCAGTACAAAATAGCTTCCTAAAACTACTGGCAAAACGACATTTAAAAACCACATTAATGTGCTGATAAAAATTACAATCCATTCGTTTACGCCCAAAATTCCGAAGAAATAAATCGCTACACTTCCTTTTACGGCAAAATCCAAAAACTGAAAAGTTGGCAATGATGACGCCAAAAAATAAACCGAAGTAATAGCCGCCATTAAAGTCAAATAAGGTAAATCGACATCAAAGCCTAAAAACAAAAAGTAATACTGATGCGAAAAAACCAAATAACGGCAGATTCCTAAAAAGATGTTTTTCTGATGAACTGATTTTGGAATTTCATTGATTTTGTGAATCAGTTTTTCAATTGAATATCCTTTGACTTTTATCTTTTTTATTGAAAACAAAACAATCAGAATTAGCACAAATCCGCCAAAAAGAATCAAAACAGTTTTGCTTGTAATAACATTGAATTGCGCATTAAAATACAGCAATCCGAAGATTCCGAAAATTATGGTTAGGATCATCTGAATTCCGTTGCAGATTAAGTTCAGAAAAACCACTTTTTTAGCATCTGATTTTGGATAATACAAGGCTTTTCCGGCGTACTCTCCTACTCCATTTGGCGTAAATATTCCGGCAGTCAAGGCAGCTAAAACCTGTTTTGTAGATTCGTAAACCGAGATTTCATGAATTACTTTGGCAAGATTCTGCCATTTCAAAATTTCGAAATAACGATTCAGAACACTCAAAAGCAATATAAATGAAATCCCTAAAACCGACTGATTTTTTCGGAACAAAACAATAAACTTCTGCCAGTCCAATTTATCATTGTTTGCCAGTTGATTGTAAATAAAATAAAATGCGCCGCCAACAATCAAAAGTTTGGCCAGAAGAACAAGGAATTGCTTAGCTTTGTGAGGAATTGAAATCATGCCGCAAAAGTAATCAAATGTGGCAATTAGAAAATTAGAAAATGTGGCAATTTTCTAAACCTTAAACTTGAAACAAAAATCTCTTGACAAAAGAACGCATCATATTAGGTATTGACCCTGGAACTACAATTATGGGTTTTGGATTGATTAAAGTCACCAATAAAAAAATGGAGTTTTTGCAGTTAAACGAATTGCAATTGTCCAAATACGACAATCATTACCAAAAACTAAAAATCATTTTTGAAAGAACAATCGAACTAATCGAAACGCATTGTCCGGACGAAATTGCAATTGAAGCGCCTTTCTTTGGCAAAAACGTTCAATCGATGCTAAAATTAGGGCGTGCGCAAGGCGTTGCAATGGCAGCAGGTTTGTCAAGAGGCATTCCGATTACAGAATACGAACCTAAAAAAATAAAAATGGCAATTACCGGAAACGGAAATGCCAGCAAAGAACAAGTTGCCAAAATGCTGCAACAACTTTTAGGCTTAAAAGAATTACCTAAAAATCTCGATTCAACAGACGGTTTGGCGGCTGCTGTTTGTCATCATTTTAATTCGGGAAAAGTCGTGGCTGGAAAAAGTTATTCGGGCTGGGATGCATTTGTGAAACAAAATGAGGATAAGATAAGAAAATAGTGTTCAGATTTTTAATTAGTTAAGTAATTATGTCAAACAATATTCATTTTTTAGATGATAGTGCAATAAGTAATCCTCAACAAGATTTATTTAATTTTAAATTTTATGCGGGAAAAATTCAGAAATTAATTCAATTGAACTCCAGTAATCCAGAACCAATTACTATAGGGATTTATGGAAAATGGGGAGAAGGGAAAACTTCTTTTTTAAATTTAATTGAAGATAAAATCGATCACTTTGAAAAAAAAGAAGAAGATAAAGAATATCTAAAATTCCATTTTAATCCTTGGAGATATTCTAATGAAGATGAGATGTTATTTGATTTTTTTGACGCTTTATCAAAAAAATTCTACGTACAAGAAAGCACAAATCTTCAAGAAGTTGGTAAATGGATTTCAAAATATAGTAAATATTTAAAAGCTGTAAAAATATCTGCAACTGTTGGTTTACCTAAAATTTTTAATAGTAAAGTTTCATTTGATATTAGTGAGATTTTTCAAGCTTTAGGAGAAGATTTAAAAGGAGACGAATTGACACTTGATTTATTAAAGAATAAAGTCAATGAAACTATAAAAACTGCAAAATTCAAAGTTGTTGTATTTATTGATGATTTAGATAGGCTAGATAAAGAAGAAATATACACAATTTTAAAATTAATTAAACTAAATGCTAATTTTAGCAATTTCATCTTTATTGTCAACATTGATAGCGACCATGTGGCCAAAGCAATTAAAAATCGCTATGGTGATGATATCGAAGACGGCCATTTTTTTTTAGAAAAAATAATTAACATTCCTATTCATTTACCTAAAATAGAAGATGCCGATTTAAGAGAATTCTTTAGAAAAAAACTTGAACAAGTCAAAGTTAATTTAAGTTTGAGCAATTCGGAAAAAGCTCAGGAAATGTTTAAGGAAATAGACATGGAATTTTCATCAGATTTGTTTAGCTCGCCTAGAGAAATCATTCGAGTTTTAAATAGTTTCTTCCTTGGAGCATTTGCGATAGGAGATGAAGTTAATTTAAGGGATTTATTTTGGATTGAGTATCTTAAAATTAAAAATGGAGAGTGTTATAATTTTATAAAAAGCTATCATCCTAAATCTGGAATTATGGAATTTGACAGAACTGTCGATTTTAACGATGATTATAATTCAAATGAAAAACCAAATGGCACTAGAAAAGATCTTCTTGAAAAATTCAAAAATGTCAATATTATAATTAATAATTTATTCCCTGTATACAACAATGGTCTTGTTGTTTTGGGTGGTGGAAAACCAAATTTAGATTTATTAGATAGAGAATCAAGAATTAATTCATTAGGGCATTATGAAAAATATTTTTCTTTCCATAATATTAGAAAAACGTCAGTATTAAAGCTTAATACGATTGAAAATTTAATAAGTGAAAATGATTCAACAAATCTAATTTCCTTATTTAAGGATTTATTTTTAGATGAAACTCAAAATTACAAAGTCCTTTACAGAATTGAATTAATAATTAAAGAGTTAAACAACAAAGATGAACGCAATTTTTTCTACTTATTTTTATTTAATAATTTTGACCTTATCCCTAATTCAAAAACAGACGCATACGGTCTTGATTATCGATTAAGATTAATCGAATTAATAGCCTCAACATTAAATAAAGATACTGTTAATGATAATACTGATATTTCATTATCCTTATCTGAAAATTTAGATGTGTATCAATTATCCCATTTTACTAGAAAATTTAATGATAATAAGTCATTTAAAAGATCTTTACAAAATAGCATTTCATCCAAAGCCCAAAAAACTTTTAGTGCTAGCAATCCTGTATATAAAAACCCCAGTAATGCACCTAATAAAATGATTATGCATTATTGGAAATTAGTTAACAATGAAGAATATAATAACCATATAGAATCAACAATAATTAATGAAGAAAACATTAAACTTTTAGTTAGAAATTTTCCTAGTTTTTGGAATAATTCTTATTTCGGACCTCTAGAAAAAAATAATTATGACTATATGAAGCAACTGATTAATGTGGATTTTATTTATCAAAAAGAAAAAGAATTTAACCCCAAATTAATTAAAAGTATAGATCCTGTCGAATATCATTTTTCTGAAATTGATGAAAACACTCCAGAAGAAAATTTAGAACAATTCATTTATTGGTATAAAAAAGAAAAAGAAGACAAAAGAAAACTTTTATTATTATCTTAATATCAAAAATGTCCGGCATCTACATTCATATTCCTTTTTGCAAACAGGCTTGTCATTATTGCGACTTTCATTTTTCGACTTCAATGAAAAAGAAAGACGAAATGGTTTTGGCATTAGCCAAAGAAATCACTGTACGCAAAAATGAGTTTGAAAATGAGATTGTAGAAACCATTTATTTTGGTGGAGGAACTCCTTCTGTTTTATCAAATGAGGAAATAAACTTTTTAATTGCTGAAGTTTATAAAAATTATAAAGTTGCTGAAAATCCGGAAATTACGCTTGAATCCAATCCGGATGATTTATCTTCCGAGCGAATTTTGGAATTATCTAAAAGTCCGATAAATCGTTTAAGCATCGGAATTCAGTCATTTTATGAAGAGGATTTGAAAATGATGAACCGCGCTCATAATTCGGCGGAAGCCAAGAAATGTTTAGAAGAAGCAACTAAATATTTTGATAATATTTCACTCGATTTGATTTACGGAATTCCGGGAATGAGCGACGAAATGTGGCGACAAAATATTCAAACGGCTTTAGATTTCGGCATTCCGCATATTTCAAGTTATGCTTTGACGGTTGAACCGAAAACAGCTTTAAGCAAATTAATTCAAACCGGAAAAATTGCTGAACCTCAAGATGAAGTCGCTTCTAACCATTTTATGATTTTGGTTGAAATGCTTCAAAAAAACGGTTTTATTCATTATGAATTATCCAATTTTGGAAAAGAGAATTATTTCTCCAAAAACAATTCGGCATATTGGCTTGGCAAAAAATACATCGGAATCGGACCTTCGGCACATAGTTATGATGGCGAAAAAAGAGGCTGGAATATTGCGAATAATTCTTTGTATTTGAAAGCGATTCAGAATGATGAACTTCCGATTGAAACTGAGATTTTGACGATTTCAGATCGTTATAATGAATATATTATGACGGGTTTACGAACGATTTGGGGCGTTTCTTTGGACAGAATTGAAAATGAATTTGGTTTGGAATATTTGGATTATCTGAAAAAACAAGCTCATAAATTCTTAAGCGATGATTTGCTTTCCATCGAAAATAATATTTTAAAACCAACTCCAAAAGGAAAATTTTTAACGGATGGAATTGCTTCAGATTTATTTTATTTAGATTCTGAAGTTTAACCGCAAAGTTCGCTAAGAATTACGCAAAGAACGCTATTTTTATTTTGTAGGAATAAAATTATATTTTAAAATTTTCAAATATTATATTTGAGTTTTAATATTGATTTTATGTCAGAGAATGATTTATCCCGAATTGTATTTAATTTAGCCTTAAAAGTTCATCAAACTTTAGGTCCTGGACTTTTAGAAAGTGCTTATGAAGAATGTCTATTTTATGAGTTAAGAAAACTTGGTTTATCTGTTGAAAAACAAAAAGCTTTACCTCTGATTTATGAAGAAGTGAAATTAGATGTTGGTTATCGATTAGATATTTTAGTAGAAAATAAACTAATTTTGGAAATAAAAGCAGTCGATTGTTTAAATGAAGTTCATTTTGCTCAACTATTGACTTACTTAAAACTAACAAATTGCAAACTAGGATTATTAATGAATTTTAATGTTGCATTATTAAAACATGGAGTTAAAAGAATAGCAAACAATCTTTAATAAAATCCTAGCGACCTTTGCGTAAACCTTAGCGAACCTTGCGGTTAAATTATGATAGGAAAAATCAACAACTTCGAAATCGACTTATCAAAACCCATTGATATCTCGATTCCATTAACTAATACAGACGAAAACCCAATTGCCTGGTACATCGAAAAACCTGTTATTGAACCAGTAGTTTTTGGCGACTGGATTGGAAAAGTTTCCGAAGGAAAATCATCAACGAACTTTAATAATATCTTCTTCAATCCGCATGGGCATGGAACGCATACGGAATGTTTGGGACATATTACGAATGATTTTTATAGCATCAATCAATCGCTTAAACAGTTTTTCTTTATGGCTAAATTGATTACGGTTGAACCA
This sequence comes from Flavobacterium sp. ASV13, assembly GCF_000745775.1. GTDB lineage: Bacteria > Bacteroidota > Bacteroidia > Flavobacteriales > Flavobacteriaceae > Flavobacterium. The sequence goes on from NZ_JQJY01000002.1 coordinate 352,648, forward strand.
GAGAAAATTGGAGATGATTTTGTGATTACGAAAGAGCAAATTTCAGCTTTGGTAAATGACAAAACAGAAGCTTTAATAATTCGAACACTTCCAAATCAAAAAGACAAAAAGTCAAGAAAATATTCGAATACAAATCCACCTTATTTATCTGAAGAAGCTGCGATTTTCATCCGCGAAAGCGAAATTCAACATTTATTGATCGATTTGCCAAGTGTTGACAAAGAACATGACGAAGGAAAATTATTAGCGCACAAAGCGTTTTGGAATGTAAAAGACACACACAATCTAAATCAGGATGCAAGATTAAATGCCACAATCACCGAAATGATTTATGTCCCAGATGAAATTGAAGATGGAAATTATATACTAAACCTTCAAATCGCTTCGTTTGAAAATGATGCAAGTCCGAGCAAACCAATTTTATACAAAATTTTAGATTAAAATGATTAGCGTTTCTACAGATAAAACAAAACTTGATGTCCCTTTTATACAGAACTTTTTAAAAGATATTTATTGGGCTGCCGGACGAACAATTGAAGAAGTTCAGACGACAATCGATTCTTCAGTTTGTTTTGGAATTTATTTGGATGATAAACAAATTGGCTTCGCACGCGTAATTACCGATTATGTGGTTTTCGCTTATTTGATGGATGTTTTTATCACTGAAGAACATCGCGGAAAAGGATATTCTTCGATTTTAATTGAATCAATGATGAACGAGCCACAGCTTCAGGAAGTAAAAATCTGGCGATTGGCGACAAGCGATGCTCACTTTTTATACGAAAAATTCGGATTTACTAAACTGAATCATCCTGAAAAGATGATGGAAAAAATTGTCAAATGAAAACAGTCTTAAAACTAGAAGAAACGGCTTTATTTATTCTTGGAATATTCCTTTTCAATCGTTTAAATTTTGAATGGTGGTGGTTTTTGGCTTTAATTTTAGCGCCTGATTTATCGATGATTGGTTATGCGTTTGGAAACAAAGTCGGGGCAGTTTTATATAATTTGTTTCATCATAAAGGAATTGCCATTCTTTTATATGTTTTAGGTTTTTATTTGAAAAATGAATTATTGCAGTTAGCCGGAATTATTTTATTTTCACATTCGGCAATGGATCGAATTTTTGGTTACGGCCTGAAATACGAGAAAGGTTTTAAATACACACATTTAGGAGAAATCGGTAAATAACGAATTATGAATTTAGAAACGTATTACGAATATTGTCTTTCGAAAAAAGGTGTCAGCGAACATTTTCCTTTTGATGAAGATACTTTGGTATTTAAAGTTGGCGGAAAAATGTTTGCATTATCTTCTCTTTCACAATGGGAAAAAAATGAGCCGTCAGTCAATTTAAAATGTGATCCGGACCGCGCAGAAGAACTTAGAGCTGAATATGACGAAATAAAACCTGGATTTCATATGAGCAAAGTGCATTGGAATACCGTGGCTTTAAACGGAAATTTGCCGGACAAATTTGTGAAAGAACTTATTGATCATTCGTATGAATTGGTTTTCAAAAGTTTGACAAAGAAAATTCAGAGTGAAATTATCGACCCGAGGTAAATTTTTTACCGAACAGGCGGAGCAATTAGAAAATTAGGCATTACATTTGCATCGTTAGAAAAAAAACTTAGCTGTTTGGCAGCTTTGAAACTTAGCAACTTAAAAGCAATGAAAGAACAATTTAAAAAATTTCTGAACGAAGAACAAGATCCAAAAGCGATTGAAAAAATCACTTCGAAACTTACAGACTTATTAATGAAAGGCGAAGAAGTTGGATACATCGCAGTGCAAAAAAAGCCTGCTCTTACTGTTTTTCCTGATAGCATTGTATTAACAAACAAGCGTATCATCATCTGTAAGCCTAAAAATTTAGGTCTTTCTATGGATTTTACAGATTATACTTGGGATGATATTGCAAGTACTTTTGTAAAAGAAAACATTTTGGGTTCTGAGTTTTCATTTGGAACAAAAACTGATTTAGCAGTTTCTATTGATTATATTCCGAAAATTCAGGCTAGAAAAATTTATACTTACGCGAAAGAACAATTAGATTTATTAAAAAATCCAGTTCAAACCGCAACTCCTGTTCAAGAAACAACTGAACCTGTTTTTGAAGAAGAAGAGGAAGAAATCGAAGAAGTAGAAACAGAAGAAGTAACAAGCTTTGCTGAAATTTTACCTGCTGCTCCAGCTGTTACAGAAACGTATGAACCGCTTCCGACTCAGCCAACTGGAGAGCGCAAATTAAGCGATTTATCTAAAGAAGAACTTTTTGATAAATTACAGAATTACAAAAAACTCCTTGACAACGGTTTAATCATGCAAGGAGAATATGATGCTTATAAAAAAGAGATTTTAAGTTATATGTAATAGCTTAACCGCAAAGGTCGCTAAGACTTACGCAAGGTTCGCAAAGAAAAACCCATCAGCATAACTGATGGGTTTTATTTTTTATAAAAAACTTTGCGAACCTTTGCGAAAAAACCTTGCGTTCTTTGCAGTTAAATAATTTACAAAGTTGCTTTCTGTTTTTCTACAAAACTATTCGATTGAAGTTCCAGTAATTCTTTTGCGTTTTTTCGCTGAAGATCATAGAGCGTTTTATCTTCGGCGATATCAGCGTAAACTTTATCGTGCATTTCGGCGCTGGTTTTTACTAATAAATCACGTTGGTATTTATTTTGCGTCAAAGTCGCTTTCATTGCGGTTTCAGCTTCTTCTTGTTTGAAATCGAATTCCCCTTTTGGCGCTAATAATTTGGCAATAATTGGAGAAGTTTCGATTGCCAAAAACAACAGCATTATAAAAAATGATGGCAACCAAGGCAACTTGTTTAATGCATTGATACGTGCCATTAAGCCGTCGAAACCTTCAATAATTGGTTGTGTTTGCGAAACTTTCTTATCTAAATCGGCTTGCAATTGTTTTCCGATTTTTTCTTTTTCGGCAATTTTAGCTTCGTTTGTCGCTTTTAAAGTTTCGTATTCTTTAAGAGAGGCATCGTGTTTTTCTCGTTTTTCTTTATAAACCGGGCCTTTTCCCAATTTTTTAGTTCCAGCAGTGCCTTCTGCTTCTGTAATATAAGTCGAGTATAAAGCATTTACTTCTTTTTCTTTCTTTACAATATCAGCTTTTAAAGCGGCGATTTCTGCTTTATTCTTATCTAAATCGGTTTTGAAATAGGTTCCAATTTGTTTTTTATTGGCCAATTCCATTTCGTTTTTTTCTTTCAATAAAACGGTATTGATTTCTTTTTCGAAAATTTTAATTTCTAAAGGCTTCGAAATTACAATCGCAATAATAATCGCCAAAGCAATACGTGGAGTCGCCTGCAGGAATTCATCCATAAAACGATCCCTTTTCTTAATAGTAGAAACAATAAAACGATCTAAATTAAAAATCAGCAAACTCCAGACAAATCCAAAAATTAAAGCCGGGTAAATAGAGTCGAAAACAGTAAAAAGTGCATAAGCACTGGCCAGAAAAGCCATAACTGCGGTAAAAAACACGGTGGCACCAATACCAACATATTTGGTTTGTTCGCCTTCTGAGCATCCTTCTAACAAATCTCGGTCGGCACCGGAACAAAGGATAAAAAATTGTTTTAACATGATTGATGATTTTTGATTGTGATTGATAAGGCAAATTTAGCGCCAAAAATTTAATTCTGAGGTAAATAGTTGATTTGTTTTCATTTGCACATTAAATTATTTTAAACAAATAAGTGTTAGTTTAACATTAATAAGTTCATTTTTTGTCAGAGGAATCATAACATTATGTTAATTTCTTTCAACTTTTTAAATAACATAAAGGTTCTAGTTTCGCAGGAAATCAAACTAAAACACAATGAGAAAAATTTATTTATTAGTAACATTTATGCTATTGGCCTTTTCAGGTTATGCTCAAAAAGCAATAATTTCCGGAAAAGTATTAGATATTGACGACAAACTTCCTTTGCCTGGAGCGATGATTCAAATCGTAGGCGAAAACAAATACACGGTTTCAGATTACAACGGCCGTTTCGAATTATTAAACATAAATGCTGGAACATATAAACTTGAAGTAAAATATATTGGATACACTTCTATAACAAAAGAAATTACGGTAGAACAAGGAAAAAACAACGTAATTGATTTTGCCCTAAAAACTTCAGGAACTGAGTTGAATGAAGTTGTGGTTGGAGACATTTTGAAAGGTCAGGCCAAAGCGCTGAATCAGCAAAAAAACAATAAAAACATCGGAAACGTAATCTCTTCAGATCAAATGGGTCGTTTTCCTGATGCCAATGTTGGAGATGCTTTAAAACGTGTTCCAGGTATCACGATGCAAAATGACCAAGGTGAGGCGCGTAATATTATTATTAGAGGTCTTGCTCCGTCTTTGAACTCGGTTACTTTAAATGGAGACCGAATTCCATCGGCTGAAGGAGATAACAGAAACGTACAAATGGACTTGATTCCGTCTGATATGATTTCGACAATCGAAGTAAACAAAACTTTGACTTCAGACATGGATGCCGATGCAATTGGAGGTTCTGTAAACTTAATTACAAGAGCAACTCCAAACGGTGAAAGAATTTCTGCAACACTTGCCGGAGGTTACTTGCCAATTCGTGAACACGCTTCATACACTGCAGGTTTAGTTTATGGTAACCGATTTGCAAATGACAAATTAGGAGTTGTTTTCAGCGGATCATATAATAATGTAGATTACGGATCTGATAACATCGAAAACGAATGGGTAAAAGATGATTTTGGAAACGAATATTTACAAGCTTCAGAAATCAGAAAATATGATGTTCAACGTATTCGCCGAAGCGCTTCTGTAGCTTTAGATTATAAATTTGACGAAAACAATACCATTTTTGCCAATGCAATTTATAACTGGAGAGATGATCGCGAAAATCGTTTCAGAACCACTTATGATGATATCGAGCCAATTTACAACGGCGAAGAAATCACTGGTTTTGAAGGCCGTGTAAAACGTCAGACAAAAGGTGGAGTTGACAACAACAGAAACAAAAACAGAAGATTAGAAGATCAGCGCGTTCAGAATTATTCGCTTCGTGGAGAACATTTAATCAATTCAACTTTAGATTTGGATTGGTCTGCCAATTATGCAAAAGCGAGAGAATATCGTCCGCAAGAGCGTTATATCGAATACCGCCAGAAAGGTTTGGAAATGATGGAAGACTTATCTGATCCAAGATTTCCTTTAATGACAACTGTTGGCGAATCTGTAGACGAATTCAAATTTGATTCAGTTACCGAAAATACAGATGAAACTAGCGAAAGCGAATTTGGTGCTAAAGTAAATATCCGTTTTCCATTCTCTGTAATTCCAGGAGAAAAAGGAAGATTGAGAACAGGTCTTAGACTTCGTTTGAAAGAAAAAGAAAGAAACAATTCGTTCTATTCTTACGAGCCAATCAACGACGGAATGGAATTATTATCTGAAGTTCCAACCAGTTATTACGACGGAAAAAACTTCAATCCGGGAAGCAAATATGTACCGGGAACTTTTGCTTCGGCTGCCTTTTTAGGAGGTTTGGATTTAAACAATCCGACTTTATTCGACAAAGAAGCAGATCCAGCAGAATATTTGGCTGTAAACTACAATGCTAAAGAAAGAATTACTGCTGCCTATGTAAGATGGGATCAAGATTTTAATGATAAACTTTCAATGGTTTTAGGTTTCCGTGTTGAGAATACACACATTGATTATACAGGAAACCGAGTTTTAGATGAAGAAGAATTAGAAAGCCAAATCAACACAACAAACTCTTATACTAACTTATTGCCAAGTATTTCATTTCAGTACAATGCCACAAAAGACTTAGTTTTAAGAGCTGCTGCAACTACAGCATTAGCACGTCCAAACTATTATGCATTAGCGCCATATGTAAATAATATTGCTGCTGATAAAGAAATTACAGCTGGAAACCCAGATCTTAACGCAACGTATTCATACAATTATGATTTCATGGCCGAGAATTATTTCAAATCTGTTGGTTTGATTTCTGGAGGTGTTTTCTACAAAAAATTACATGATTTCATTTATAATTATAGTGATAATCAATATACAGATGCAAAATTTGCTGCTGATTTCCCAAATCAGACAAATCCTATTCCAGCTGGAGAAAACTGGTCTTTTGTTCAATCTAGAAATGGTGATATTGTAGACGTTTACGGGTTTGAAGTTGCTTTTCAGCGTAAATTGGATTTCTTGCCAGGTGCATTTTTGAAAGGTTTTGGTATTTATGTGAATTACACTTACACAAAATCTAAAGCTAAAGGAATTTCTGATGAAGATGGAAACGAAAGAAACGACATCAGTCTTCCAGGAACAACGCCACACATGTTCAACGGATCTTTATCTTGGGAAAATAAACGCTTTTCTGCAAGAATCTCGACAAACTTTACTTCTGATTATTTAGATGAATTGGGTTCAGAATCGTATAAAGACAGTTATTATGACAAGCAATTCTTTTTAGATGCAAATGCTTCTTATAAAATCACGCCAAAACTTCGTCTTTTTGCCGAAGCTAACAACTTGACAAATCAGCCATTACGCTACTATCAAGGTGTTGAAGCGCACACAAAACAAGCTGAATATTACCAGGCACGTTACAATTTCGGATTGAAACTAGACTTGTAAAATCTGTTTTTTAAAATTCTTAAATTAGACAGAGTTTACCGCTCTGTCTAATTGCATTAAAATATATAACATAATGAAAAATAAATCTTTAGTTGCTCTTTTGCTTTTAGCAGTTTCCTTTACTGCTTGTAAGGACGATAAATTAGCTCCCGTACAACCAAATGCCGTAAAACCGACAACTGTTACTCAAGCTTTGCCTCACGATACAGATGATCCATCGATTTGGATTCACCCAACTGATGCTTCAAAAAGTATAATCGTTGGAACTGATAAAGATACAGACGGCGGATTATATGCTTTTGATTTGAAAGGGAAAATCCTTAAAAAATCAATTCCATTAAAGCGACCAAACAATGTTGATATCGCTTACGGATTACTAATTGACGGAAAAAAAGTGGACATTGCCGTTACCACAGAACGCGAAAGCAACAAAATCAGAATTTTCAGTTTACCTGATTTAGAACCAATTGACAACGGTGGAATTCCAGTTTTTGAAGGAGATTCAGAAAAAGATCCAATGGGAATTGCACTTTATACACGTCCAAGCGATAAAAAGATTTTTGCTATTGTAGGAAGAAAAACCGGACCTTCAGGAAGTTATTTATGGCAATATGAACTTTCAGGAAATGGAAAAAATGTTTCTGCAAAAGTGGTTCGTAAATTCGGAACTTACAGCGGCAAAAAAGAAATTGAAGCCATTGCTGTTGATAACGAATTAGGTTTCGTTTACTATTGTGACGAACAAGTTGGAATTAGAAAATACAAAGCAAATCCAGCTTTAAACGATAATAAAGAATTGGCTTTCTTCGGCCAAAAAGATTTCAAAGCTGATCATGAAGGAATTGCGATTTACAAGAGAACCGATTCTACAGGATATATTCTAGTTTCAAATCAACAAGCAAATTCTTTTATGGTTTACCCGAGAGAAGGCGCAAAAGGAAATCCAAACAATCATCCTTTATTGGCTGAAGTTCCAACTTCAACAATTGAATGCGACGGTGCCGATGTTACAAGTGTAAATTTAGGCGGAGCATATAAAAACGGACTTTTCGTAGCAATGAGCAACGGAATGACATTTCATTATTACGCTTGGGATTTGATTCAAAAACGTATTGACGAATCAAAAAAATAAAGATATAAGTCTCAAGTTTTCGGTCGCAGTTTTCAGTGTTTATTTATTTATTTTTTCTGCGATTGAAAACAAAAAAAAGCTGTTCAAATTGAACAGCTTTTTTAATTTTGAATTAGTAATTGCCCCTTTATTCTGTAATCGGTGCTCCTGCTAAAATTTCAGCATTCGCAAATTCTTCAAATTTGGCAAAATTAGCTTTGAATTTCTGAGCTAATTCTAACGCTTTTTTATCGTATAAATCTTTGTCTGCCCAAGTATTTCTTGGATTCAAAATTTCCTCAGGAACATTTGGACAAGATTGTGGTTTTGCAATTCCAAATACTGCGTGATCTTTATATTCTACATTATCCAGTTCTCCGTTTAATGCGGCAGTAATCATAGCACGAGTATATTTTAGTTTCATACGGCTTCCTGTTCCGTAAGGGCCTCCAGTCCATCCAGTGTTAATCAACCAAACTTTTACTCCTGCATCTTTCATTTTTTTGCTTAACATTTCAGCATATTTTGTTGGATGCAAAGGCATGAAAGGCGCTCCAAAACAAGCTGAGAAATTTGGCTGTGGTTCAGTTATACCAGCTTCAGTTCCAGCTACTTTTGCAGTATATCCAGAAATAAAGTGATAAGCCGCCTGACCTGGAGTCAATCTTGAGATTGGAGGCAAAATTCCGAAAGAATCTGCCGTTAAGAAAAAAATATTTTTAGGATTGTGGCCAATTGAACCTGGCTGAATATTGTCAATGTGTGTTATTGGATAACTAACACGTGTATTTTGAGTGATCGAAACATCATCATAATCCACTTCATTAGTTCCAGCTTTGAAAACCACATTTTCTAAAAGCGCACCTTTTTTGATTGCTCTGTAAATATCTGGTTCATTCTCTTCAGATAAGTTGATTACTTTCGCATAACAACCTCCTTCAAAGTTGAAAACTGAATTTTCGCTTGTCCATCCGTGTTCATCGTCTCCAATTAATTTACGTTCTGGATCTGCAGATAAAGTTGTTTTTCCTGTTCCTGACAATCCGAAGAAAATTGCAGTATCACCGTCTTTACCAACATTAGCACTACAGTGCATCGGAAGTGTATTTTTGAAAACTGGCAAAATGAAATTCAACGCAGAGAAAATTCCTTTTTTCATTTCTCCTGTATAACCAGTTCCACCAATAAGAGCGATTTTTTTAGTAAAATCTAAAATTGCAAAATTAGATTGGCGCGTTCCGTCTACAGCAGGATCTGCCATAAAACTTGGAGCGCAAACTACTGTCCATTCTGGAGTAAAATTTGCTAATTCAGACTCTTCTGGTCTTAAAAACATATTGTAGCAAAACAAGTTTGACCAAGCCGTTTCAGTTACAACTCGAACATTTAATCTGTACTTGTCATCAGAACAAACGTATGAATCACGAACAAAAACTTCTTTGTCTGATAAAAACTTTGTTACCTTATTATATAGTTTTTCAAAAGCTTCTGGTGCAAAAGGAATATTTACATTTCCCCACCAAACTTTATCTTCTGTAATCGCATCTTTTACAATAAAACGATCTTGTGGAGAACGTCCTGTAAATTCACCTGTATTAATAGCCAATGCTCCTGTTGAGCTTTCGACACCCTGGCCTGACTGTAAAGTAATGGCATGCAATTCATCTGGGGATAATTGATAGCGAACTTTAGCATTTTCAATTCCTAATTCTTTTAACGAAATCGATTGCGAGAAAAGTGTGTTAGTGTCCATAAATTTTAAGTTGTGTGTGATGTTTGATAGAATGCAAAATTACAGATTTATTGTAAATCCTTTAAAAATATTTCAATTTCACTTTAATTTATGTCAAAAAAGCAAAATTTGAACTTTAAATTCAATAAAATAAAAAAATAAGAGCTTCTAATTTGTTATCTTATAACCTTTTGTGTCAATTTGTTATATTTTTCTCTTTTTAAAGTCAAAAACAAAATAAATTCACACAAATACGATTATATGTTATTTATGAGACAAAATTAAATATTAATTTTCAGATAGAATTTTTTATTCGGGATTTTATGATTTTTGCTTCAAAATAGTAACAAATAAGGTCAACCAAGCGAAAATTAATAGCATTCCGCCTAAAGGTGTTGCGAATCCTATAAATTTAAAATCGAATAAAGTGAAGTTTTTTGTAGCCAATAAATAAATCGAACCGCTAAAAAGAATAACACCTCCAAGAACCAAATTATAAATTGTTTTTAAGGTTTTTTCAGCAATATCTTTTCTGGTCGAAACAAAAAATAAGAAGAAAGCATGATACATTTGATAACGAACTCCAACTTCAAAAGTATTTAGTTCTTCTACAGATAAATATTTTTTTAATAAATGAGCTCCAAAAGCTCCTAAAATAATAGCTAACATTCCGATAAAAGCTCCCGTCAAAACTATTCTTCTTTTCATGTTTTTGTTTTCTAATTACTATGCAAAAATACTCAATACAATTAGAAAAAAGCGTTTGCTTTTTGCCAAAAAATAGCTCAGAAACTTAAATATTTACATTTTAACTTATTTCAAAAATAAATTACATTTTTTCTTATTTCACATTGTTATATTTATAACATTTTAATATATTTGTGTTATAAATATAAAATATGAGAAGCATATTAATTTTTGGAGCGGGGCGCTCAGCGTCGTCACTGATTCGTTATTTACTTTCAAAATCGGAGAGCGAGAACCTTCATTTGGTTGTTGCGGATCTATCTTTGGCATTGGCCGAAAAAAAGACACAAAAGCACCCAAATGCGACTCCAATTGCTTTAGATATTTTTAATGCTGAAGAAAGAAAATCGGCAATTGAAAAAGCTTCCATTGTCATTTCGATGCTTCCGGCACATTTACATATTGAAATTGCCAAAGATTGCCTTCATTTTAAAAAACACCTTGTTACAGCTTCTTATATAAGTGACGCGATGCAGGCGCTTGATGAAGAAGCAAAAAAAAACAATTTGATTTTCATGAACGAAATTGGTCTTGACCCCGGAATTGATCATATGAGCGCCATGAAAGTAATTGATGAAATTCGATCAAAAGGCGGTAAAATGCTTTTGTTTGAATCTTTCTGCGGCGGACTTGTAGCACCTGAATCTGACAATAATTTATGGAATTATAAATTTACCTGGGCACCAAGAAATGTAGTTTTAGCTGGACAAGGCGGTGCGGCTAAATTTATTCAGGAGGGCACTTATAAATACATCCCGTACAGCGCCTTGTTCCGCAGAACTGAATTTCTCGAGGTTGAAGGCTATGGGAAATTTGAAGCGTATTCAAACAGAGATTCGCTTAAATACAGATCGGTTTACGGACTTGATGATGTCCTGACTTTATATAGAGGAACAATTCGAAGAGTTGGTTTTTCAAAAGCCTGGAATATGTTTGTTCAACTCGGAATGACGGATGACAGTTATGTTATCGAAGATTCTGAAAACATGAGTTACCGTCAATTTATGAATTCGTTTTTGCCTTATCATCCAACGGATTCTGTTGAAATAAAAACAAGATTCATTCTGAAAATTGACCAGGACGATATTATGTGGGATAAACTTTTGGAACTGGATTTATTCAATCCCAATAAAAAAGTGAATCTTCCAAATGCAACTCCGGCTCAGATTTTAGAAAAAATATTGACTGACAGTTGGACTTTGGAAACTGAAGACAAAGACATGATTGTCATGTATCATAAATTTGGTTACGAACTAAACGGCGAGAAGAAACAAATTGACTCAAAAATGGTTTGCATTGGCGACGACCAAACTTACACCGCAATGGCAAAAACAGTTGGGCTTCCGGTTGCGATGGCAACATTGTTAATTTTGAATGGAAAAATCACAACTCCAGGCGTTCAACTTCCAATTAAAAAAGAAGTTTACGAACCCATTTTAAAGGAATTAGAAGAATACGGCGTAATTTTTAATGAACAAATCGTGCCTTATTTTGGATATAACCCGGACTTGTTTTAGTCCAAGTTTTTTGATTTTATTTTTTAGAATTTTTTTTTAGTTTATTTTATCCGCTTCTTCGATGCAAAAGAAGCGGATTTTTTTTTGAAGGGACAAAGTAACAAAGGTCCAAAGGGACAGAGGTTTTCAATCTTTGTCAAGCCTAAATATTTTTAATTTCCAAAAATGCTTGGTTCAAAATTTATCTTAAGATAAGCTGCTGCTTTTTTTGCCTCCTATTTTTTGGCTGAATCTTCATTTTGAATTGTTATTGGCAAAGTATAAAGCACACGAACTGGCTGTCCTTTTTGAATTCCTGGATTCCATTTTGGAGAAAGTTTCAACACACGAATTGCCTCATCACCTAATCCAAAACCTAAATCTTTTACTACTTGAAATTCTGAAAGTGAACCGTCTGTTTCAATCATAAATTCTACTATAACCTTTCCTTCAATTTTATCTGCTGGTGTTTTAAAATTTTTGCCTACAAATTTGTAGAATTCCAATATGCCACCCGGATATTCAGGTTGTCTTTCAACATCGTTTATAGTTGTTGTGATCTCTTTTTCTGGCGTTTTTTGAATTTTATTTTTTCGCGTGTCTTCACTAGCCATAATTGTTATGGTTCCGGCATCTCGTACTTGATTTTTGCCATACGCTTTATCATAACCTTCAGCAGTAAACAATGTTACTTGATATTTTTGCGGAAACTTCTTGCTTCTTGCATTTTTATGCACAATACTATTAAAGTAAGAAACAAAATTACTTGCCTGATATTCATTTAATTCTGAATTAGAAACATGTTTTCCATCAATCCAAACAGCATAATTTTCGCTGTTTTTAAAACCTTCATATTCCTTTGAATCAGGAGATTTTTTTGCAAGAGATGGCACAGGCGGAATAAGCTTTTTTTCCTGTTCTGTTAATTCAGAGTACTTCTTTTCAACAAAAACTTTATTGCTTTTATTTTTGAAAACAAAAGAAGTATTTGCGTAATATTTGTCTGAAGACGGAACGTTCTGTGTCTTTTTGTTTTCAACACCCGATTTAGTTTCCTGCGCAATAGTTTCTACACACAAGAGAAACGCTAAACCAATAACAACGGGCAAGGCAGCAATTTTCTTTAGAAACGCTGTGTTTTTTGATGTTCTTTTTTTCATCATAATTAATCGTTTTTTTGTTACTAAATAATTCAAATTACTGGCCAAGTAAATCGTTTGACTTCCATTTGCTTTATTTAAGAGCAGATTTTGATAAAATGGAACATCGTTATAAGTTTTCACAATTTCCTGATCGGCAAGAAATTCGTGATTGAGTTGTATTGCTTTTTTATAAAATAAAAAGGTTGGATTAAACCAAAAAATGGTCTTTAAAAACTCTATAAACAAAATATCTAATGTGTGTTTTTGAGTAACATGAACTAGTTCATGCGTGTATAATTCGGCTTCAATATTTTGTTTATTATAATCATCAACATTAATAAAAATGTAATTCAAAAAAGTATACGGCAGAATTTTTTCTTCTACTAAAATCAATTTTGAATTTTTAAAATCGACTACAGGATTACTGCTAATTTTAGACGTGAAATTTTTAATGTTTCTTCCAAATCTTAGTGCCAATATTAAAGTCACTAATCCATATAAACTCCATAAGAAAATCAATTTATAATTGGTTTCCTCAACAACATTTTGCATCTGAATTATTGGCTGATTTACAACTTGCAAATTCGAAGAATTTGCCGGAATTTCTTTGATTACTTCAAATGAAACAAACGGAATAATTAATGAAATTACGATTGAAAAAAGCAAATAAAATCTATTAAACTGATGCATTTTCTCTCTTTCTAATACCAAATGATAAAAGACAAGAAAGACGCTTAAAGCCACTGTTGATTTTATAAGAAAGTCTGTCATTTTTTCTTTTTTTGAAGTTTAAAATCCATTCATTAACTGAATCCCAAAATATTGTATGCTAATGATGCGATAGAAATATTTAATTGTCTAATTCAATAGCGATAGCATGTCCTCGTAGACATTTATAGTTTTATGAATTCAACTATTTTATTTGCAATTTCATTTTGTCCATTTTCGCTAATCAGATAATTTCTGTCATTATCATTTGTTAAATAGCCAATTTCTACTAATAATGCAGGGCATTTTGAGTTTTTAAGCACATAATAGTTTGCATCTTTAACCTCTCCTTTAGCAAGTTTTTCGCTTGAGATTTTATCAACTAAATTTTTAGCGTTCTCCTTTGATTTTTCGTAAAACTCATTTTGTTTTGAAACATATGCATTTACTCCATTCTCATTCAGATTTTTTGAACTATTTACATGTAAAGAAATTACCAAGCTTGGGTTTATCTTGTTTATTTTCGATACTCTTTCACTTAACTGCACAAAACTATCGTCGTTTCTAAGCAAAATAATTTCAATTTCATCTTTGCCATTCAGCTCGTTTATTTTTTTGGCAATATTTTCCACAATTTTCTTTTCTTGCTCCGCACCTATTTGTGCTCCAGCATCTTCTCCGCCATGTCCAGCGTCAATTACTATAGTCTTTTTGCTGCCCAATGGTAATGGTTTGAAAGCAAATAATAAAAATAACATCAGAATACCTGAAACAGCTAAAGATTTCATTATTAAAACTCTTGTTTTTGAAGTGATTTTTGTCATCATGATAAGTCGTTTTTTTGTTGATAAAAAATTTAAATTACTAGTTAGATAAATGGGCTGCGAAGTACTTAATTTATTGAGCAAAAGCTTTTGATATAAACAAACATCATTGTGGGCATTTATTACATTTTCATCTGCCAAAAACTCATGATTAAGCTGAATGGCTTTTTTGTAGAAAATAAAAATAGGATTGAACCAAAACAACGTTTTCAAAATTTCTATAAAAATCACATCAAGAGTATGTTTTTGCTTTACATGTGCAATTTCATGCGTAAACAATTCTTGTTCAACTAATCCATTTTCAAAATCTTTTTGATTTATGTAAATGGAATTCCAAAAAGAATATGGCAAAGTTTCCTCTGAAAGTAAAACCATTCTTATGCCTTTATAAATAGTGATTTTAGACACTTTAGTCTTTGATGTGATTCTATAAATATTTCGGATAAATCGATAGCTCAGTATTAAAGTAATTACGATGTAAATTATCCATAATAGATAAAGCCAATAATTAGTTTGTTCTTCTATGTTTCTAATTGTCACTTCTTCCTGAATTGGAAGAGCTTTTGCCGTTATGGCCTGAAACTTAATTACATTATTGTACGCAATAGGAATATCTTGTTGAATTTCAAAAGACATAAAAGACACTCCTATCGAAAAAAGTAAACCAACTAATAAAAAGTACCTGTTGAAGTGAAACATTTTTTCTTTTTGCAAGAATAAATGGTACACAACCAAAAGAATAGTTAAACTAATCGTTGATTTTATAAGAAAGTCTGTCATTTTTTCTTTTTTTGAATTTCCGAGTCGATTATTTTCTTAAGATCTTCTAATTCTGAAGCGCTCAAATTTGTTTCAGTTGTAAAAAACGAAGCAAATTGTGATGCCGAGTTATTGAAGAAATTGCTGATCAATCCTTTTACGTGTTTCGAAAAATAATCTGTTTTTTTCACCAAAGGATAATATTCTCTCGAATTCCCGAATTCATTGTAAGCAACAAATTTTTTATCGATCATTCGTTTCAAAAGCGTTGCAACTGTTGTTGTAGCAGGTTTTGGTTCCGGATATGCTTCAAGCAAATCTTTCATGAAAGCTTTTTCAAGTTTCCATAAATGTTCCATTAATTGTTCTTCTGAGTTTGATAATTGCATTTTTTAAGGTTCTAAGGTTCTGAGATACTAAGCTTCTAAGGTTTTCTCTCTTGTTTGTTTTTTTTCTGAAGAATAAAATCTATTCTTTATTCTTTATTCTTTATTCTTTATTCTTTATTCTTTATTCTTTATTCTTTATTCTTTATTCTTTAATATTTTCAAGTTTTTCCAATTCAGGCAATTCTTTTTTATACGCTTCTAAATTCCATTCTATATTCATTTTTATTGCATAATCTGCTATAGGTCCGAGTCCAACTTCTGCGCGCCTTTTATCGACATTATCTGGATCAATCAGCGGCGATATGTACCATTTATTCGTTTTTTTATTCTTTGCGCTTTGGCTTCCATAAATTTGATGCCTTCCCTCTCTTAAAGCTATTCTATCTTCCAAATAAGCAAGATTTATTGGACTTGCATTACCATTTTTAACCGCGTGTCTCAACATTGGCAAATATTTTTGCTGGTATTTTAAATTAGAATGCTGAATAACCAAAAACAAAGTCTTATTTCCCTGAACACCAATAACATTTTTTCCTAGCCATCCCCTTTCGTCCAATATTTTCATGACCTTGATAAGATTAATACTGTCCTTTCTTAGCATGATTTTACCAATACTATCAATTTTTTTCTTGTCGGATTTTGGAGACTTATAAACATTCATAAATTCTCCGCGAATTTCCTGATCTTCAATATAAATTTCCGAAAGTTCTTTTTCCAGCTCCTTATCGTAATTTGTTCCAATAATCTCTAACTTCTTTTGCAGTTTCTCAATTGTTTTTTCCCATTCTTTTTCTGAATGCAACGATTTTAAATCCATTTCAATTTGAAGTTCATCCATGTTTTGAAATCCATTGTCAATAGCTAAATTCAACCATTTAAATGCCTTTTTATTCTCTTTTGCCATAGACGCGGAACATCCTGCACTGTAAAAATTTTTCGCAGATTTTTGTTCTATTTTAAAAGCTTTTTCATAATAAGCAACAGACATTTTATAGTTTTCCTTCCCGTAGCAGGAATCTGCTTTGCGAACCCATTCTTTATAAGTTTGCGCTTTCGCGGAAAAACAAATCATGACAATAAAACTAAAAGCGATTATTCTTTTCATGGTTGATTGTGAGCAGTTTATTTAATATTTTGTTCCGAGATTAATTCGCCTTTATTGTAATTTTTAATGCTTTTCAATTTTCCTTTATCCGAATAGAATTTCCATTCTCCAAAATAAAACCAATGCGTTTCAACCGAATTCGTTTCTAATTTTGTTTTCCCTTTTGATTCTAGTTTTCCGTTTTCGTAATAACTTTTTACAATACAAATTCCGTTTTTATATTTTTCTGTTTTATAAATTTTTCCGTTGATATAGGATTTCCACTTTTTTACCGGAACATCATGTTTGTAATATTCATACGATTTATAAGTCGTGCTGTCTTGGACATAATTATCAATCCAAACACCTTCTTTCTTATGATCAATTTTCTGATTGACCGGTTGGCTTTTACAACTTAATAGCAGTAATCCACAAAAAAATAATAAAAAATGATTTTTCATAAAAATGATAATTTCTACATTTATAGACATTGCTCTACAAATGTAGAAATAAAAATCAAACGTGCAACTTTTGTAGCAAAATTTTTATTCCATTAAAATTTTACTATTGTTTATCAGGTTCTTGAATAGAAATTGGAAGATGAAATTCAGCCGCTACCACTTTGCCGTTTAGTTTGCCAGGTATCCATTTTTGAGACAACCTTAATACTCTTAAAGCTTCTTCACCAGTGCCGTAGCCAAGATCTTTGACAACATGCATATCGGTTAGTGAGCCATCTTTTTGGACTATAAAAGTAACCTTTATGGTTCCTTTTAACACAATTCCGGTTGGCATTGATGGCACTTTGTAAAAATGGCCTGCAAATTTATAAAACTCCGGCATGCCACCAGGATATGTTGGCTTTTCGGTCAAATCTGCTGTTTGATAATAACCTGCTTGGGGTTTTGCTTCTTGCGCAATAGTTCTGAGATTATAAAACAAAATAAAAGCAAAACACAAAACTATTTTTATCTTGGAAACCGAATTTAATTTTGAGATCATAGCGGTATTTTTTTAGTTATTTCCTTATAAAAATAGTAATTTAATTCAAATGTGTTAATTATAATCTTAAGATACTAAGTATCAAAAAACTGAGTGGACAATATGATCAAAAAATTTAACCGCAAAGAGCGCAAAGTTTTTTCTAAGATTACGACTATAAACGCAAAGTTCGCAAAGCTATACTTGGAAAGCTTTGCGAACTTTTATAAATCTTACTTCAAAAATCTTAGCGAACTTTGCGTAAATCTTAGCGCTCTTTGCGGTTAAACCTTACTTAGAAAGCTCCACAAAATACTTGTAAAACAACGGAATAGTTTCAATTCCTTTCAAGTAATTAAAGATTCCGAAATGTTCGTTTGGCGAGTGAATGGCATCGCTATCCAAACCAAATCCCATAAGGATCGTTTTGCTTTTTAATTCTTTTTCAAACAAAGCCACAATTGGAATACTTCCTCCAGAACGAACCGGAATTGCAGGAACTCCAAACGTTTCTGTATAGGCTTTATTCGCCGCTTGATATCCTATGCTGTCAATTGGCGTTACATAACCTTGTCCACCGTGGTGAGGCGTTACTTTTACCGTAACTCCGGCCGGAGCAATACTTGTAAAATGTTTTGTAAACAATTCTGTAATCTCTTCCCAATCCTGATTTGGAACCAAACGCATTGAGATTTTAGCAAAAGCTTTACTCGCAATAACCGTTTTTGCTCCTTCGCCAGTGTAACCGCCCCAAATTCCGTTTACGTCTAAAGTTGGACGGATAGAATTGCGTTCGTTTGTTACATAACCTTTTTCGCCGTAAACATCATTTAAGTCTAAAGCTTTTTTATATTTTTCTAAGCTGAAAGGCGCTTTTGCCATTTCGGCTCTTTCTTCTGCGGATAATTCCTGAACTTTATCATAGAATCCCGGAATTGTAATATGATTGTCTTCGTCGTGAAGCGAAGCGATCATTTTTGCCAAAATATTAATTGGGTTCGCCACTGCTCCACCGTATAAACCTGAATGCAAATCGCGGTTTGGACCTGTAACTTCTACCTCAACATAACTTAAACCTCTTAAACCTGTCGTAATTGATGGTTGTTGGTTAGAAATCATTCCTGTATCAGAAATCAGGATAACGTCGTTTTTCAGTTTTTCCTGATTGCGTTCTACGAACCAAGCCAAACTTGCAGAACCTACTTCTTCCTCGCCTTCGATCATGAATTTTACGTTACATGGCAAAGTGTTGCTTTGTACCATTAATTCAAGCGCTTTTACGTGCATGTACATCTGACCTTTGTCGTCACATGCTCCACGTGCGAAGATGGCACCTTCTGGATGAATGTCTGTAGTTTTGATAACCGGTTCAAATGGTGGTGAAGTCCATAATTCTAATGGATCTGGCGGTTGAACATCGTAGTGTCCGTAAACTAAAACCGTTGGAAGATTTGGATCTATTATTTTCTCTCCGTAGATAATTGGGTAACCAGGAGTGTCGCAAGTTTCGACATAATCGCATCCTGCTTTTGATAAACTTTCTTTTACAGCCTCTGCTGTGTCAATAACATCTTGAGAATATGCAGTGTCAGCACTTACCGACGGAATCTTTAATAATTCGATCAATTCATTGATAAACCGATCTTTATGTTGTTGAACGTAGGACTTAATATTTTCCATTTAAATTATTTTTATAGAAACCCAAAAGTACCAAAAAGAAAATTAATATTTTTTTTGAAATTTTTCTTTGAATATTCGAAAGTATGCTTATCTTTGCACCCACAATTACGCGGATATGGTGAAATTGGTAGACATGCCAGACTTAGGATCTGGTGCCGCAAGGCGTGTAGGTTCGAGTCCTATTATCCGCACCAACAACAAGACTTAAGACACTGTTAATCAGTCAACTTAAGTCTTTTTTGTTTTTATTTTACCCCCAATTTTACCCCTTTTTTAGTTTGTTAATGCAAATTAACCTACTGTAATCTGCATAAACTCCTAAGTGTTCGTGACATGTATTAACCTATTATTTGACACTATAAATAAAACTTAAAAAGACAGAAATTATAATATTTGTTTAAAATTCAAAGATTAGGTTGCTCAATTTAAAGGGCGGGTAGATATAAAAAAATTAGCAGAGGGGGTAGCTTTAAGCATGGTACTTCTCCATGAAGAGCCAAAGGGTAATATTATAAATTTTGGTATATATAATATACTGCACATGTAATCGGCTATATAATTACAGTAAGATTATGGCAAAAATCGTATCTTTAGATGACAGTAATTTGTGGTGCTGTAATACAATATTTAAACCCATCTTAAGGACGGGTTTAGTTTATCAAATCATAAGTTCAAGCCTAAAAAAAAACTTAATTTTTTGGTAGAGGGGTATTATCCTCTGATTTTTCTCTTCGATCTTCTGGAAATGATGGTCTTTCAAGTGGTTGTGTTTGGGGTTCGTCGTCGTCTAACATAATTGAGTATTTTTAATGATTAAAATTGTAGATATAAAGAACAAAGTAACTAATGTTAAAATTATAAAAGTTTTTGAAACATATAAATCAAATGATCGAGTATCGTTAATTTTTGTATTTTCATCCGTTATACGTATTAACCTATCTATTAAATCATCTTCAAAATTTATTTTTTGCTCCTCTTCAACTAAACTGTTATAATCTGGAATAGTAATTTTTTGATATTTTCTGATCGATTTTAAATAGGAAATATTAGGGTAATTAAACCCCCTTAAATAATTATTATATGATTTTATCAGAAATAATATACTCATAGCAATGAAACAAATTGCAAGCGAAAATAATATCCCTAGCAAGACATTACATTCGAGATGTTTAAAAAGATAATCATTTGAAAAAAAATATGAAATAAATCCAATTAGTAAAGAAATTATACCAACAAGAACATTAATAGAATCATCTAATTTTGATCTTCTATTTAATTCACGATCATAAATATATTTATAAAACTCAAAGTCATTCATTTTTAAAAAATATAAGATTAATCATTAAACTTAATTACATAAAAAATAAATTTTACTTTAAGAAAATTTAAAAGACTCCATTAGATTAATCTTTTTCAATAAGTGTCCGATGCTAACTTCTCCTATTTGATCATAACGAGATATGCTCTCTAAAGCATGAAGAAAATTAGCCCCATCTTCTGATTTATCAACTACAGATTTAATTACTAACACATTGTTTCCTGATTCATATTTATACAATTTATTCCTAAAATAGGGATAATTCAAATAAATATTATATGAGTTTACTAAATATGCTTCAAGCCATAAAATTTCTCGCTCCGTATCTTCAGAAATGCTACCAGAAACAATTCTTAAAAACTCATCTTGCAATAACTCAATACTAATCTCCTTTTGATTTATTCTATTATACAAATCTTGTTCTATATTTTTCAAAAAAACTAAAAATAAATATAAAGATGGGATAACAAAGCTATTGTTAGCAAAAGCTCTTAATGCAATTCTCGAATGTGAAAATATTTTTTCTTGTTGGCGCAATGTAATTTGATTGTTAGCAAACAGAACCGAACATATACTTAAAAAATTATTTTTATCAGATGCTAATTGTCTGTACTGTTTACGATCTGCTGATTCAAAGAACTCATCAAATTCAAAAAAGCCATAAAGGTAATTATAAAAAGAGTTTGACTCAGGCTCAGGAAGAGAGTATTCTATATCTATAAATCTTCTCAAATATTCTTCATAATCCAAATTTTCACTACCATAAACTCCTCGAATAGCATTTCCTAACTGCTTTTTATCTATTGACAAAACAAATACAATATTTGGAACTGTAAAAAAGTGCTTAATTTGTTCAAGTAAAGAAACAGAATAGTCTGGTCTACATCGGTCTAGCTCATCAATCATAAACACAAGTGACTTTCCATTACTGGTATTTGCAACAAAAGTAGATAGACTTTTTTTAAACTCTTGAATCCCCTTTTTTCGTTCAGAATATTGCTTAACATCGTTCTCAAAAACATCTACCAAACCTTCAGTAATATCAGCTAATCCCTGATTTAAAGTTTCAATATTTATATATTTTTCTGCTAATGCCTTTACGATCGTAGGAGCTAAATGTTTTGATATTTTTGCAGCCTTTTCTACAGCTGAGGCAAATTGCTCTTTTGTTTTCTCAGTTTTAAGAGATTTTAATTCTCCCATCACAGCGGTTAATGGACTATTTTCAAAGTCATTTTCCCACGCATTGAAATATATGGTTTGAAATTCTTTGTCTTTCAAATCTTGATTCCACATTTTCAAAAAAGTTGTTTTGCCTGTACCCCATTTATTATTTATCGCAAGTACAAATCCTTCTTCATAGTTTTCAATCAAACTAGTTAAAACACTTGCATATTTTTTTCTATCAAGTTTGCAGTTATCAAAAGGACTTCCTGCTACAATTTCGATTTCTTCGTGTTTGATTCTCATGCTTTAGTTTACAAATTAAATGATTACTTAGAAATATAATAAAAACAGAACATTACAATAAACAAGCTTATGGAAACTAATATTTAAATCCCAGCTTAGACATGTAATAAACTCCCTTTTCATATTCTTCAAGTCCTTTTTCTATTATTGCTTCGTTATCGAAATGAACTCCTTTGAACACACTTAAAAGACCTATTTTTGTATGTATAAGAGGAAAATCATTATCTAGCTTTAAAATGTCATTTAGTAAATTAATCGTCTCATCAATTCGGTCAATATAAATTTCATTAAATTTCTCCGTACCTTTTTCAATATGCTTAATAACCTCGGCAATTGTCAACAGAATAAAAGGGTTATTTTTATCAAGTTTTGAAAATTCATTAATTAAAGAATTTCTAATTTTTTCAGTGTTTTCACGCCTTAAAATTTCTTTTACAATTTCATAATTAAATGTAGTTTCAGCGAACTGAACTTGCTGTTCTAAACTGTTCTTTATATTTTCATTGTCATTTTCATCGTCCTCTAAACCAAGCTCGCTTACTGTCTCTCTAATTGAAGGAATCAAGCTAATTCCATATTTTTTCGTATAATCTTGTTTTAAAGTTTGATAATCATGATAAGGGAAATAAGGATTTAATTCAATAGATTTCATAATGTGCTGTATAGCTCCGAAAAATTGATCCTGTTCGATTAGTAAGATCGCTCTATATCTTTCGATATAACTTTTCCAAAAATTAATAAAATCTACAATTAAGTTTTTATTTTTATCTCCTAAATCTGTAGAAATATGAGATATTTCTAACAGTAGTTTTTCTGTATCATCCAATAAATAATGAACTTCAGCAAATTTTTTAGAATCAATCATTTTATCAGTCAATATTTGACCGAAAAGAAGGAAATAAATTTTAGCACTTATATCAATAATTTTCAAATTGTTAACACTTGAATCTGAGCAAAGACTGCCTATTAAATTTTCAGCATTTTCTACAACAACAGTATTACTTAATCCTTTATCATCAAAATTAATAACGACTGTTAAGTTTTGCTTGTTAATGTCTCTAATAAAATGAATAGTAGATAAATGCTTTTTAGAAGCAATTCTTTTTTGAACAAATTTGTTAAACCTATTAGCCCCTAATAAAATCACTATAAACTTAGGAACGTTAACGACATTAACTGTTATTAAATTATTTTTATAAGAATAATGATTTCTACTAATTAGTGCAGTAATCTTTTCAAATCTTTCATTTAAGTTTTCTGAATCTAAATCAATTGTCAAGTATTCATTTTCCTTGACGGTAAAAGCTCCATAATACGCTACATTAAATGATTTATAGTTTTTAAAGAATTGTATTAATAAAGCAATTATTGGAACAATTAAGAGAACTGAGATTAATGTTATGAGTAAGAATGTTTTTGAAAAAAATTGATCTAGATATTTACAATCAGTCTTATCGTTTATTAAAAATACAAGTCCAATTAAAAGAATTGAAACATACCAGTATTTTATAATTGCAAGAAAAATAAATTTTATCAATTCTCTTAAGAATACAATAAGTCTCTTCGGAAGAAAAACTGTAAGTACAAATGTTGCTATTCCAACAAATATTTCGTCAATAAATTTAGACATTTTATATTTTTTTATCTTTTAATTTTCATTTCATCAGTATTAAAATATAAATGGTTTAATCTTTCTGATTACTCATCGCTATTTCAATTAATTTTAACTCAAATTCACTAAAACTCACCATATACCATTTAACAATATCAATATATGCTTTTACTGCCCAATTAAAATCAATTTCGTTAATAAGATAGTATTGCCATAGAGCATCAGTATCTTTATGATGTGCAACATTGTGGCGTATAAGTTTTAGAAATTCCGAATGGCGAGATTTAATCATATTTAACTCCTTAATTATATCATAATTAAGTGCTTTAGTTATTTCTTCAGCATTCGGAAATTGAGATAGTAAAAGTCTATATTTTTTTCCAAAAAGTTCTGGAACATCTTCTACAAATTCATAAAGTTGCCCACAAAGAAGCCTAAGGAGTAGATTTTGTTCTGTTTCTGAATTACTTTCAAGATAAAGCTTAAACAAAACACAAACATCTAGAATTGAAAGCCTTAGAAGCAGAGGCACACTCGAAAAATGATATGAAATCTCGGTCGCCATTTCAACATTATGAACTCCTGTTATTGATTTTCTCAACATAGGGATTTCCAAACTGATTTTTTTTATCAATTTTTTTGTCGTTTTCAATAGTTTTTTTTTGTCGTTTAAATTATCTAATTGAATATTATTTTCCATTGATATTAATTTTGTGTTTTGAGAGTCTTATAACTTAAAAAATGATTAGGATTTATTTCCCCCTATAGAAAACAAGCTGTTCAAAGTTATAACCTATCAATAATCACAGCTTTTAAACCTGTTGTAACACGACCAAATGAAACTCTATTTTGAGATTCCAGCATTCTTTTACGTTCTTCGATTTGATTTTCAACATTTTTTTCAACTGCTTTTAAAGCTGTCAGTATTAATTTCACAATATTAACTTTTAAATGATTTTTAAATGATGAATCTAACTCTGCAATTCCTGTAAAAATATTTATTGTTTTAAAATTGAAAATCATATCAACTTTACCAATTCTGTTTACTGAATTTTGTAATCGTCGTGGAGTTGTATCTAATTCTTTTAAAAGATTACTTGGATTATTTATATCTGTTCCTGCAAATACCGAAGGAAAAATTGCTACCATTTCAATTTCAGTAAAGCAATCTTCTAAATTTGAAATTCTAAAAAACAAATACAAATTAGATGGAAATCCCATTTTTAAATCTCCCTTCAGTTCATAAATGTAGTTTTGTATTAGCTTATCATTACTTTTGTCATTTGAGAAATTAAAATTATCAGATTTCTTAAAAGCTAAAAAAACTTCCTTTTCCTTAATTTCCTCAATACTTTCTTCTAATATTTTAGATAGAGAATTAGCAAATTGACTTCTCTTTTGCAATAATTCTGTCTTAGTTCTTTGTAATTTTTCAATTTCATCAAAATTTGCCTGATGTCCAATACGCATTTTTAAAATTTCTTCTATACTTTCTTCGAAGATGTTTCCATTAGGGGATTTTGAATTTAGAACACTAACGATTCTTGAGGCAGATGAAAGCTGTAACCTTTTCTGCCAATCCTTTGTCAACATATCTCTTGTCAGTTGTAAAAATTCAAATGAGAATAAACTACTCGAGACCTGTGGAACATCGTCCTTTATTGCAATAACAAGATTTGAATATGGTATTTTATCAGAAAACAACTCTTTCTTCATTATGATGTCATGAAGAGTTGCACCAATCTGATAAAGGTTAATTGCCCTCCATCCATCCAAAGAGTCTACTTCAGTTCTTAGTAAAAATTCAGGTGGAGCATATCTCAAAGTTCCAACAAATGATTTTTCTTCTTCATCACTAAATGATTTTGCGCCAACTAATTTAAGAACTCCTAAATCCATCAAAATGATGTCATTTTCATCATTCACCATTATGTTTTCAGGTTTAATATCTCTATGTGCTATACCTTTTTCAGTCAACAATTGTTCTGTCGTTTCATTTAGCTTCTCTAGAACTTTAATTGCAAAATTTTGGTCGTATTCTGTCAATTTAATGTACTCCATAAGATTTGAACCACTTATAAGTTCCATTACAAGAAAGTAATATTTTTGACCATCTAATTCAGTATTTCCACCCTCAAAGATTTTGACAAGATTTGCAATTGAATGATTTTTTAATGCTATTTCTTGCTCAATTCTCTTGGTTTGAATTTCATGCCCAAATCTCTCTACCAAATCATTGTCAAAGATTTTTAACGCAAAAAAGCTACCATCTTTTTCAGCCTTAAAAACTGCAGCAGATTTACCGTTATTAATTAATTCTAAAACTTTAAAACCTCCAATTAATTGACCTTTTATCTGTTTTTCTAATTCTAATGATTTTTGTTTGTCCATTTGGTTAATTTAAAAAGATTATATTAAATATAATATGTAATAAACGTGTGCATTTTACATTCAATATTTGGCAATTATCACGCATTTATTATAATTTATATTTCAAATATACACGTTTTCGATTAGATATAATATTTAGGATTTTTATTAATAATTAAACCTTTTTTTAACTCAAAGAGATAAAACGACAATACAAAAAAGACAAAAGACATATAACCTCTTTCCCCTTCGCTACCAACTAAAATTATTGCATTTAGAACACCAAAAACTAAAAAGACATATGCCCAAATATAATGGGCTTTTCCACCACTAGAAGGATTGTTCTTAGCAGACGGACTATTACTTATTGCTATAATCCCAGGGATAAAACCACATAAAAGAAGAAAAAATGACCACCATCTCCCTATGTGTCTCCCCCTTCCAAAAACTTCTGCTATTATAAAACATACAGCAATTGAGACTGCTATTATTCCATAAATCCCAGATGTGCCTTCAGACAGATTACTTGTGTACGTTTGAGAACTATCACTTTGTGTTTTCTTATTAAATTCCGTCGAAGTCATTTCTGAAGGATGTTCTTTAAAATAAATTTCGACATCTTCAATTGTTTTTGCTCCAGCTGGCACAAATGGATATTTGGCTCGTCTTGTTCCGTCAGGCTGGTCTTCATATAAATCTTCTTGCAAAATAGTTGAATATTCATCTGTCTTAAGTTTGCTTTCTTGTTCTTTCAATGCATCACCCCATGCATCCTTTTGGTGCAACTTCGTATCATTCTTAATTTTATCGACAGCTTTTTGCTGTTCAACTTTACTAATTACGGCATTTAACTCCTCTTTTAATTTTAATTCATCTAGAGAATGTTTCGGAGTGGCATTTAAAAGTATTGCATCAGGTGTGTTTTGCTCTTCAGAAGAATTTTGACCGCAAATCTTTATTACAAATAAAAACATGCATATTAAAAGAACCTTTTTCTTCATTTTACTTATTGTTTAGTTAATTCAGTATCTATCACTTCACTTTTCCATACAATTTTATTACTTGAAATTTTGACAAATTTATAATTAACGGTTTGTTGCCCTCCATTTAATAAAATCTTTGCTTCATATGAAGAATCTGTATTATTCTCTATAATATCTGCTGTCCCATTAGATTTTTTAATAGCTTCTATCTGTGATTTAAGACTTAATTCAATAGTTCCTGCTTGTAGAACAACTATATCATCTGTTGTGAGTTTAAAACCAATAACTTTAGTTTCGTCTTTCCAATTACCTAATAACCATGATGGAAAGTGGAAAGTTGAATTGTTATCATCAGTTTTGGGGTTTTCATCAGAAGAGCAAGATTGAAAAATCAAGATAAGACTCAGTAAGAATATTGTTTTTTTCATAAACGGTTTTTATAATTATTTTTGAATATTAATTTAAAATAAGACTTCCTTCAACATATCCATTATATCTCAAAACGTCTGAATTCTCAGAGATTATAGTCATCATAAATACTTTACCTATAGGTTTATTTATCATAACTAATTCTACATTAGCAGTCCCCTGTTTATTATTATACGTGTTTTCGTAATTCCATTTGAAACTAAGGATATTAGACTCAAACTCCATAGACATGACTTCTGATTTATGATACATTTTGTCTAACACTTTACCATAACTTTTTGAATTATTTTTCACCCAAACATTTGCTAGACAAAGACCATTGTCATCCTCTGCATAAAATACTAAGTACGCTTGTTGTTCTAGTAGAAGCCCTGTAATGTCATTACCATTTTTAGTCCCATTGGTTATAACAAATTTTGAGATGATTTTCTGCTTATCTATTTGTCCAATTATTACTGTAGGAACAAAAATTAGTATTACTAATATTATTTTTCTCATCGTTGCAATTATAAATTTTATACAAATCTATTTAAGCGTATATTTTTTTATTTATGGAAATCCATAATTAAATGTTGCCCCATACAACATTCAATTATAAAAAAGCCAAATATAAGCAAATCTGCCCATAATTTTTTTATGCATAATTATCACTTTTGATTGTGCGAAGTGAAAAAGATAAATATTACTTAAAAGGTTTTGGAGAAAATCTAAAACGAATAAGAACTTTGAAGGGGCTTACTCAACAAAACTTAGCTGATATTCTTGAAGTAGAAATTAGTCAAGTTTCACGTTTGGAAAGAGGAGTACTAAATACTTCAATTATTCATGTTAAAAATATAGCTACAGCTTTAAACATAGAAATTGCAGATTTATTTAATTTCTAAAATGTTTTTCATTTCTTCTTTACTCAAAAAAGCATTACACCAACTGTAATTAATTAGTTCTCCTTCAAAAATTTCCAAATTAATTGCAAAACTTGAATTATACACAATGGAGATATTAGAATCTTCTTTTTTGTATTCAATATCATAAGCCTTTACTTTTTTGCCAAATGAGCAAGCAACGCAATATGTATTTCTGTGTTCAACTTTAACTACTTGAATTTTTTCCTCATGATTATTGTACCTCTTAAAAACAAATCTACTCATTGATAAAAAATCACCTGATTCAAAATGGTCAATTAAATCAAATTTTTCAAAAATTTCTTTCAACATCTCAGTACTTGTGTTCCTTAATGCTAAATCTAAACATTCTATAAATGCCAATGTATCTTCAATAGATAAAATAGACTCCTTGCTTTTTGTTGTAATAATTTTTCTCATATTATGTGAAATATCTGATTATGTATTTTTAACTGCCCATGATTAACTAAAATGCGTATCATTAATTAAAATTTAATTAATCGCTTAAAGGTTCACTTTTCTGTGTCATTTAACTTTAAATTGTCTTGCAAAAAAGATTTTATAACTATAATCATAAAGATTAATCCCAAGTCTTTATTTTCATCACTGGAATAAATCCTAATTCCGTTTCAAAAGTTCCTTCCATAAAATCATAAACTACATCAATTTTTGATTCCACGACTACAATACAATCATGTAAGGTAAAAAATGGCAGTTTTTTTTTAAACTTATTACTTAGCCTTCTTGCTATAATGTTCAACATAAAATAACTCTCCATTTGTAACATTAATCGAGAGAAGTTTAAATGATTCCCTTTTTTAAAAGATTTTACAAACTTTAAAATGGTAGGAAATGAGTCTTTAAAACTTATCTCTTCTAAATTAAAAGTGCCATTTTTAGCATTCAGCATTGACAATAAAGCACTTTTAGCTTCCCTTAAAGTCAAATCCCTTATTCTAAGTGTTTTACTACAATTAGCATCGCTTAATTGCGGAAAAAAGTATTCATTAAATTGCCAGTCGTGATAAGTATCCTCTAATGCATGAAACTCCTGAAGTTTTAATTGAAAATCACGATATAATAGCCCATTTAAAATCTTATTCCCAAAACTGTGAATTTCAATATTATCAAGGCTTACAGAGTCTTTTACTAACATATAATGATTATAATATTCTTTATCTTTTATAATATTTTTTATATGAGAAGAAGAATTAGATTTATAGTTCTGTAGGAAATAATACAAAAATGTTGGGACTGATGTCGAAATATCAATTTCTGCCAATTTTTCACCATTATATTTCAAAAACTTACGAAATTGTTTTGGGAAACCTGTTATATTTGAATGAAATCGCCCATCAGTTAAAGGGTTTAGACTCATATGGTACTCCCCATTTTTGATTTTCAATATTTTAAAAGCATTTACAAAATATTTTTTCAAATTGCCCTTCTCTTCCAACTCATCAGAATTTAAATCTAGGGCTTTCTGAAAATCAATTGTAAGCAGTTCTGAATCAAAGCAATTAACTAAAAAATTGCAATTTTTTCTTATTTCAATTGGAACATCTTTTAGTGAATTAGATTTCAGCTTTCTGCTTAAGAATCTATCCGTTATTAAATATGGCTCTAATTGCACATTCTGATAAAAAGGTCTTAATCTATAAGAGTAAGAGCGTCCCTCTCTATAATTTTGCCTCTCTAGTATGTTTCCAATTGAAGGGAAATTTTCTCCTAAATAACGAATATGGTTTCTGTAATCATGATTGTACGACTGCAATAAAATAGACGACAAGGGAATATATGGTTTGTACACATCCGAATATGTTTTATCTATTTTATATGCCATACTCTGAATTATAAAGTGGATTATTAAATATCCAAAATCAATATTAAAATCAAAATCTGGCTGAAAATGTTTTACTCTTTCTTGTAAGTCGACATTTTTTAGTTTGTAAATGTAGTATTCTTTCATTTTTTAAAATTGGGCATAGCAATAGCATCGCAAATGCAAAAACATTGCTATTCTGGTTAATTAAAATATTCTATTCTAAGTATATTAGCCTTATAAAGTAGTTTCCATTTTATGTATTAAAAAATAGATTTTATAAGTTATTCGATGGCTTCTTTAGTCGGTCAAGAATTTGACTTTCTTGATAATATACCCTATTCCCTAATTTTTGAGCAGGCAGAGTACCATCATTGTTCCAGTGAAAGAGAGTTGTGTAAGAAACTTTTAGCATTTCACTTACCTCTTTTCGAGACAATAAATGATTTGTAGTCTCGACTGTAGCTTTATTTTTAATTGGATTATTTTTTTCTAATTCTGCTTTTAAACATTCAGCAATTAGGTTTGTTAAATCGGAAATTGACAAATTAAGCATTTGTACATTTTGCATATTCATATTTAGTTATCTATTTAGTTAATAATTATTTGTTTTTTTGCTTGAATAAAAAAAATCAAAATAGATACAAAACATAAACTGCTCCTTAAGGGTTAAGGAATTACAGAATGTAAAATGAAAAGGGAAGCAAACAACAAATTGCTTAGGTGCAATTGTTACAATTGGGTCAGACATTCGAAACAGAACGTTTTCTAATGCCAAGTTGCAGTAGTTTTTTTTCATCTTTAGATTTTTTTATTTGGTATTAAATTACCCGTATCGCTATAAACCACCTTTTAAAATTTTTCAATAAAACAGGTTGGTATTCTCTTTTTGAGAATTCGTGATTCTTTTTTTGAAGAATCGGATACATTTTTATTTTCTGCTACAGAGGTACGGCAAATTATTTAAAAAAACTGTCTATTTTGCAAAAATTTAAGAAAAAAGAAAACGTCAAACACAATCAAAAAAAACACTAAACATTCTTAATTGACGAAATTCCCAAAATAAATTACTCCCTTTAAACATACTTTTACATTTCTAATTTAGAAGATTACCCAATGTGTTTATAAAAGAAGAAAGCCTCCGATTAAAGAGGCTTTTAACTATATTAATATTTTCTGTTTTTCCCACAATGCTTTCAGCTTTTCCGCATATTCTTTTGGAGTTATTTTAATATAGGAAAGAAACTGTTTTTCGGTAGCGTGTCCAGTAATTTTCATTATTGTCATAGTATCTAATTTTCCATATAAGTTCGTTGCAAAACTTCTCCTGCAAATATGAGAGCTGACAAGTTCGAATTTAGGATATTTCCCATCTATCTTTCTATAAAGTTTTTTCTTCTTTCCATTTTCTTCAATTTCAATTTTTTTCTTTCGAGCACCTTCAACCACTTCGGTTAAGCCTACTTTTTCAGCTATAATTTTAATGTATTTATTAAAATTTTGGTCACTTATCATTCTAGGAAATTCTCCATTTCTTTTGTTCAGTATTTTTTCAACTTGTTCATGAATAGGAATAATTACTGGAAAATCTGTTTTTAAAGTCGTCTTAAATATAAATCCGTCTTCTAGATTTTCTTTTGTTAATTTTAGAAAATCTGAAATTCTCAATCCTGTTCTAAGTCCAATTATAAACCAATCTCTAGCATTATCTAAAAAGTCAGTCTTAAAATTAAATTCAAAAATTGTATTAATTTCATGTTCTTTTAAATATATATCGTTGGTTTTGTTTTTTGGTTTGTAAAATTCTCTAGTATATAATTCATTTGAGACATCTAATCCTTGTCTTTTTGCATCGTTACAAATCAATTTTATTATTGAAATGTATCCCCCAATTGTATTGCTCTTAACGACATTTTTTTGTTCAATATAAGCTGTAAATTTTCTATGAAATTCAAGGTCAATTTCACTTATTTTTAATTTGATGTTATAGAAGTTTTCAAATTCAATAATTTTAGACAATGTTGTTTTATAGTCCTGAATTGTTCTAGGCTTTATTAAGTTTCCGTCTTTTCCTCTTCTTGTAACTGATTCTATTATAAAAGTATCTGCGAAGTTTGTAAAGAATAATTTTTGCTTTTCTTCAATAGCAATGTCTTGACTATTAAAAAATAACCCAACTTTTAATTTTAGCCACTGGTTATTTATTTTAATTGTAGCTTCAGAAATTTTTGTACTTTCATACTCATTCCTAATATAACTTTGAAGTTCCGCTAATTTCTTATTGACTTCTTTGTGGTTTAACTCAGTTGTTGGCAGTACTTCTTGTTTTGATATGCTCCATCTGTCTTTAGGGCATTCCAAACCTGTTTTTGCTTCAAAATCATTTTGACTGTCAAGTTTAAATCTTATATAGATAGAGCACCAATCAGATTTTCCTCGTCTTATTCTGTAATTTATTGAAGCCATATATTGTTTTCTTCAAAGATAGAAAAAATATATTAATTTTACCCCCAATTTTACCCCCATATCTTTGTTATGCATGTTAATTTAGTTGAATTAAAATTAATTAAATCATGCAAAAATCTTTATAAAGCCACTATTTTAAGGTAATTATAAAATAATTTAGATTTCAATACAAAAACAGATGGTACTTCTATTATCCGCACTTAAACAAAGCTTCTGAAGATTTTTTCAGAAGCTTTTTTGTTTTTACTACATTTTTTTTGTTGTTAAAGTTGTTGATAAAAGATTTACTATAAATCTGTTTTACCTTTTACTATTTTTATTTTTGAAATAGCTTTAAAAATTAATTACAAACTATTTAACTTTATGAACAAGCTTAACATTTTTGTTAGTTCAACTTGCTATGACCTTTCGCAATTAAGAACAAATATTTATGATTTTATAGCAGAAAGTGGACACAATCCAATATTATCTGAATATAATAGTTTTCCAGTTTCCCCAGAGCTAAATGCTGTCGAAAATTGCATGAAAAATGTAACAGAAAACGCAGATATTTTAGTCTTAGTGGTAGGGAACAGATATGGAAATGTAATAGATACTGGTCGATCTATTACAAATACAGAATTTTTAACTGCTAAACAAAAAGGAATTCCTGTTTTTTGTTTTATCGATAAAAATGTTTTAAACACATTGAGCTTTTGGAAAGAAAATAAAGACGGTAATTTTTCAAAATTTGTCGACAATACTAAAATATTTGAATTTATAGATGATATTCGAACTAAGAAAAATCTATGGGTCTTTCCTTTCGAACAATCAAAAGAAATAATCGAAACATTGAAAATTCAATTATCATACTTATTTAAAGATAGTTTAAAAGTCAAAAGTATATTAGATAAAAATATTGATGAATTTTTCAAATTAAAAGTAAGCGACAAATGTTTGAAAATTTTAATTGAAAAAAATAATCTGTATGAGTTTCAATTTCTTTATCAAACGTTTATAGATGAAATTGAAAAAAAAGAATTTTTAAAAAATGATATTGAGTATTCAATTTTAGTAGAGCCTAAACATTTTATCCGTGAAGTCGAAGAATTGGCTAGCTGGGGATTAAACCGTCTTAATTCATTAGAATCAATAATTAGCTATATCAATAATTTATTTCCAGCTATAAACAAATTTGTTAATGAACCTGGAAAACCTTCTGACATTAAAGGACTATATTACACATCGATAAAATACTCACAGATATTTGAACAATTATTAAATTGGATGATTGAAGTAAAAAGTACCTTCATCACTGAAGAGTATTCAGATTTAAAAATCTATTTGGCAGGAATGGCTTCAGATCTTGTTGAAGAATTATGGAATTTCCCTTATCATGTAAAATCTCAAATCGAAAAGATTAAAGAACAACAATTAACAGGAGAACCTATAGCCCCCTTAAACCTAAATTTAATATTAGACGTAAACAAGGAAGCCCAAATAAAGTTTACAGAAAGAATACAAGAAATGACCAACACAATAAACAAGCAATTATACCCTTAAAATCATTTTTTGTAAATTAAAAAATAATAACTAAAGTTTTCAAAGAAACCACAAAACAACATAAATCTTGTCATTCCCAGGCACAACAAAAATGACGATTATGATTGCGAAGATGGATTGAAATCCATCCCTACAATATAATTTGTTCCTACGGAA
The DNA here is from genome assembly GCF_000745775.1 of Flavobacterium sp. ASV13. Taxonomy (GTDB): domain Bacteria; phylum Bacteroidota; class Bacteroidia; order Flavobacteriales; family Flavobacteriaceae; genus Flavobacterium. Next base: position 387,034 of record NZ_JQJY01000002.1, read on the forward strand.
CGCTATATAAAATTCCGAAGGAATGATTTATTTTGTAGCTAGGGATTTCAATCCCTTGAAGACAAAGTAGCCACAAAGATTGTCACCTTGACGAAAGGAGATTTTCAGCATCACCAACGGTTTGTACACATGAATAAAATTGCGGAAATCACTCGAAATTTTTGTCGGTTTTGCTGTTTTGGTTTCTCCTTTCGTCGAAATGAACTGTGCTTTAAATGCATTTTTTAATCAACCTCTAAATAAGGATCTAAAACTTCTGCCAGTTTATTGAGCCAGTAAAAACTATCTTCAATATTTTCTATTTCAGATTCCACAGTTTCGCATCCTCTCATTGCACATAACGAAAGCGTATAATTTACTTGGCGAATTGTTTTTGCCATATCATCTGAATTTATCACATGAGTAAAAAAATCTTTTAGTCGTGTTTCGACTTCTTTTGAAAAGTTTTCTGTAGCCATTGTCTTATTTTTTGTTCAAATATAAAAATTTTTGACACAAATTTGTGTCGTATTAAAAAATAATTGTTATGACTTTTGAAATATGAATATTTCAGAAGACATTTTTATTACAAATCTTGGGATTCACATTAGACAACTCCGTGAAAAAAAAGAGTTATCACAGCAAGATTTAGCTGATGATTGTGATATTCCAAGAAATCAAATTGGCAGAATTGAAAGAGCTGAAATAAATACAGGTATAAAAACTCTTATACGTATAGCAAATGCTTTAGATATTGATCTTAAAGAATTGCTTGATTTTCCTTTGAAATAAAACTCAGAAGCTGTTTGTTAAAATACAAATTCTCTAATCAAGATTAATCAAACCGCTTATAACCACATCAATAATTGCGTTTTTTATTAAAAAAAAACTTACTTTTGACATGCGTTAAACTTAATTTTTTTATTATGAATAAAAATCATAAAAGATTCTTTTTGAGAATAATCGGTGCACTATCCATAACGATTTTTTTTATTTCAAAAATATTTGAAATAGACAACAAACTGACTGATGGCTTATTGATTTTAAGCGTGTCATGTTTTTCAATAATTATACTATATACTTTAATAAAGTATTTAAAAAACAATTATTTTGCTAAATAAAGCACATAATGATTTTCCCCATTTACCTTCGAATTCCAACAAAACTGTTTTCAATGTAGACGAAACATAAAAGAAAACATCTTTCCTGTTAAATAACCAAAATCTTTAACTCTCAAATCGTTATTATAATTTTCAAAACAAAAAAAACAGAACTCCGCATTTTTATATTATTCGATATAATTATTTTTACTTTTTAAAAATCGTCAATCAAACGAATATTTCGTTTCAAACTTATAATCATGTTCAAAAAATCAACTTTTGCTTTTGCTCTACTTTTTATTTTAAATTCATGTCTTGTTCAGCAAAAAAGTTTAGAAATAAACGATTGGTATGCTTTTACAAAATCTAATACCGCACAACAAGAGCCTTCAAATGTTTATGAGTTCACAGACGGAATGATTCGCATGCATGGCGAAGATCCAAGTTGTTTGATAACCAAAAAAAGCTATAAAAACTTTGAGCTTGCCCTTGAATATAGATGGAATCTCGACGAGAAATACAAAATGAAAGGCGTGAAAAACAGCGGCGTGATGTATAATATTCCGTTAGATGCTTCGGACAGAATTTGGCCAAAAGGAATTCAGTTTCAAATAAAAGAAAAAACTACCGGAGATTTTATCTTTTTGGATAACGTAACAGCAAAAGTAAATGGAAAATTAGTTGAAGCCGGAGCAAGTGTGGTTTCTCCTAAGTTTTTAGAGAACGAAAAACCATATGGTGAATGGAATTTGGTTGTCATTAAATCTTTCAACGGAAAAATCAAGCAATATTTGAACGGAAAACTAGTAAATGAATGCACGGAAGCTTCTGCAACTGAAGGCAAAATTTCTTTGAATTATGAGCGTTCCCCGATTGATTTTAGAAATATCCAGATAAAAAATATCTCTAAATAAATTTAAACAAAAAAATTCTTCCCAATTCTACGCAACCATTTTGATATTCAAACATCTATTAAAAAAAGATTGTTATGAAAAAAATGATTTGCTTCTTGATTTTGACTTTAGGAATTCTGGCTTGTTCTTCAGAAGAAAGTACCTCTGCAGACGACAGTTTTCGCATAAAATTTTACAACAAAACCGGCTCGGATATTGATTCCTTGATTATAGCCAAAAATTTTATTGGTCATTTAAAAAACGAAAACTCGACAACTTTCCTTAATTTCAAAAAAATGAACTTTGGCGGTGATCAAACATTTCGGGAAATAAGTGGCATCTCAAACAACAAAAAATTAAAGGAACTTCCTTCAGTGGCAGCAGCTTGGAACTGGTGCGGCACAATGGATATTAATACTCCAATTAAAAGGAGATATTTTTTTGATATTAAAACAACAACCAACAAAGACGGAAGTACTAGCTTTTTTTTAGTAGAGCGTTACTCAACACCATATTAGAAGAAAAATTAAAAAAACTTCAATTCAACCATTTTGATATTCAATTCTCTAACTAAAAAGATTGCTATGAAAAAAATAATTTGTTTCTTGATTTTGACTTTAGGTATTCTTGGCTGTTCTTCAGAAGAAAATACGCGTGTAGAAGGAAATTTTGAATTCATTATTCCATATACAACTCAAATAACGGTTGGTGGCGTAGTTGGAATTCAGGATAGAACCTTTAAAGCTGGCGAAACTTTCAGTGGAATCGATGAAGGAGATGGAAATGTAACAATCAGAATTGCTGAACATTCTGTATTAAATGATAATTGCCCAAGTAATACTTGTTATCAAGAATTTCTAAGCGTTCCGAGAAAGTATTTGAAATTGAAGAAATAAATCCACATAAAAAATCTCTACTAAAAACTGCAAATAATTCAAAAACTCGCTTAATTTTTTTTTGTGTTTTATTGTTTAAAATATTCTTATTTTTGAAATTATAAAAACTTAATTATCAATATTTTAGTTGTTTTACATTTCAAACAAATCCAATTAAAACACATGAGAAAAAAGAAATTATTAGTTTTAATTTTAGGAATTATTGCTGTTTTTTTCATTTCAAAAATGATACGAAACTTTACCGTTGAGCAAGAAATTCAAACTCTTAAATCGGAACATTTTATTGTTTCTTATAGTGGAATTTATAAAAATGATGCTGAAAAAATCAGCAAAAATCTTGAGAACAATTATTCGAAAATCAGAACTGATTTAAAAGATATAAAACACGAACTGATAAAGGTTTTTGTTTACGGTTCTCATCAAAAATTCAGTCTTGCGACTGGTTTAAACGGAAACGTAAACGGTACAAGCCGCGGACCAAATGAATTTCATTTTGTTTGGACAAACTGGTTTAATTCTGTTTTTCCAGATGATCCGCTTAAAACCGCCGTTCATGAATTTACGCATTGTGTTCAATTAAATATATTAATCGACAAGGCAAAAGAAACGATTATCACACAAGACCGACTTACTTTTGACAAGGAATTTGATAAAAAGTTTGGAGCCGAATATCCGCGTTGGCTTTGGGAATCGATCAGTATTTTTGAAGCAGGAGAAGTGAATTCACTAAGCGTAAAATATACCAAAAGCAAAAATCTGACTTTAGAAGAACTAAATCACAGCAATCAGATTTACAATATTGGCTATACCATAATTGAATATCTTACCAAAAAATGGGGAAAAGATATACTGCCAAAATTGATTGCTTCATTTGGGAATATCGAAAAAACATTGAATATAAAACCCGAAGAATTTGAAAAAGGCTGGATTGCTTTTTTGGAGGAAAATTATTGAAAAACTTTGCGACTCTGCGACTTTACAACTTTGCGAGATTAATTTTTAAAGCATGTATTTTTGTACTTATAAATCTCTCGCAAAGTCGCAGAGTCGCAAAGTTTAAAATATTAATTACTTTTTACCCAAAAGCTCTAGAATTTTGTCAACGTTAATTTCACTATAATCATTAATATAAAAATCGCATGGCGGAAGCTGTTCTTTTGTATGCGAACTCAAAACTCCAACCACTTTCATTCCTGCATTTAATCCTGCCGTAACGCCCGAAAAAGAATCTTCAAAAACCACACAATCCGACGGTGAAACTCCAACACGCTCAGCCGATTTTAGATAAACTTCCGGATTTGGTTTATGAAACGTAACGTCTTCACTTGACATCATCGAATCCATTTTTTCGCCTAGTTTCAAAGCATTCGCAATCAAATCCAAATTGGCACGTGGAGCAGATGTTCCAACGGCTGTTTTAAATCCGCGGGATTTTAGCTCGTTTAAAAACGCTAAATAATGTGGAATCGTTTCGACTTTGTCTTTATAAATCTCACGAAACATCGCTTCTTTTTCATCTTCAAGTTTGGTCAATTCTTCTCCTGTAATGGGACGTTTGAAGAAATGTGTCATGATATATCCGTTATGTTTTCCGTACATATGTTCTTCAAATTCTTTCTCTGAATGAGGAATCTGGTATTTGTCAAAGAATGCTTGAAAAGCTTTTGCATGATCGGGATTGGTATGGCAAATAACGCCGTCCATATCAAAAATTACACATTGCTGGCTCATATATTTATTTTATTTTTTTAACGGCTGCAAGATACTTATTTTCTGCGGGGTCACGGCAGGTTTCTCCTGGAGTTTTTTTTGAATCTCGCAATCCCGATTGCTATCGGGATAAAAAGATTTAAGCAGATTTGCTCAGATTTTTTATTTCTTAAATCTTATAATCTATGGCTGATTTTTTTGACTCATTCAATAAACATAAAAGTTATGACAGATAACAGAAAAAGTCGTTATTTGCACCCATATTTTAAATCGTAAAACAACTCAGAAGAGTAACCCCAAATAAAACAGTACAATGCTTTTTAACTCGATTGATTTCGCGATATTCTTGCCTATAATATTTATCCTTTATTGGCTTATTGGCAAAAAATCACTTCAGTATCAAAACATTTTACTATTGGTTTCCAGTTATTTCTTTTATGCTTTCTGGGATTGGCGTTTTTTATTTCTTTTAGTATTTTCGACGCTGCTGGATTATTTTACAGGATTAAAAATGCAAAATACATTGAATCCCGTCGCAAAAAGAAATTGGTTTTGGATCAGTGTTACGATCAATTTAGGCTTTTTGGGCGTCTTTAAATATTATAACTTTTTTGCTGATTCCTTCGCCAAAGCAATTTCACATTTTGGGCTTCAGGTCAATCCATGGACTTTAAAAGTTATTCTTCCTGTTGGGATTTCGTTTTATACTTTTCACGGCTTATCTTATGTAATTGATATTTATAAAAACCGAATCAAAGCCGAAGAAAGCTTTATCAATTATTCGGTTTTCGTTTCTTTTTTTCCATTATTGGTTGCTGGACCAATTGAAAGAGCAACGCATCTTCTGCCTCAAATTAAACAAAAAAGAAAATTTGATTATCTACAAGCAATTGACGGATTAAGACAAATTTTATGGGGATTATTTAAGAAAGTTGTCATTGCAGATTCTTGTGCAGTTTATGCAAATTCTATTTTTAATAATTCTGATGGCTATTCGGGAAGTACACTTTTATTAGGAGCCGTATTCTTTGCTTTTCAAATCTATGGAGATTTCTCAGGCTATTCTGATATAGCATTAGGAGTTGCTCGCCTTTTAGGGATTGATTTACTAAAAAACTTTGCGTTTCCTTATTTCTCAAGAGATATTGCAGAATTTTGGAGACGCTGGCACATATCGCTTTCAAGTTGGTTTAAAGACTATTTGTATATTCCCTTGGGAGGAAGTAAAGGCGGAATTTGGAAAACAATTCGAAATACCTTTATTATTTTTATTGTAAGCGGTTTTTGGCATGGCGCAAACTGGACGTTTATCGCCTGGGGATTTTTAAATGCTTTATTTATAATGCCTTCGATTATTTTTAAAACAAACAGAAACAATCTCGATATAGCCGCACAAGGTAAAATACTGCCGAGTTTTAAAGAATTCTTCTCCATTCTCATCACTTTTGGATTGACAGTTTTCGCATGGATTTTCTTTAGATCAGAAAGTATACGACATGCGTATCATTTTATCGCTAAAATATTCTCGCAAACACTTTTTACCAAACCGGAAATACTGCCAAAAAAATTGATGCTGATCATACTTCTATTCATGATTATCGAATGGTTAGGCAGAGAAAATGAGTTTGCACTATCTAAATTACCAATCAAGAGCAAAGCAGTCCGCTGGGGATTTTATTACATTTTAGTAATTACAATATTGTATTTTTCGGGTTCAGAACAACAATTTATTTACTTCCAATTTTAGTTATGCGAAAATTCATTGTAAACAGCATCTTTTTCTTATTCCCTGTATTTCTGGGCCTGGCGTTTATGGAATTAATGCTTACCAATATTCCAAATGACTATTTATTCAAAAATAAATATCTGGACGAAAATTCAGGCGAAATTGAAACTTTGATTCTAGGAAGTTCACATACTTATTATGGCGTTGATCCGCAATTTATGAACCACAAAGCCTTTAATAGTGCTGCTATTTCACAATCTTTGGATTACGATTATGAGATTTTAAAAAAATATGAATTAAGGCTTAAAAAACTAAAATACATTATAATTCCTATCGATTATTTTTCTCTTTTCTCTAAACTGGAAACCGGAATTGAAAGTTGGAGAATCAAAAACTATATTATTTACTATCATATAAATACAGGCAACAATTATAACCGTTCAAATCATTTCGAATTATTTAATGGAAAGATTAGCGACAACATTGAACGCATCAAAGAATACTACATCCATCACAAGGTTAAAAATATTACATGCAATAAATATGGATCGGGCGTAATTTACAGCTCAACCAAGAAAAAAGATTTAGTTGAAACAGGAAAGTCGGCAGCTAAAAGGCACACCCAAAATATACATGACAATTTATATTTTAAAGAAAATACCAAAATCCTTAAAAACATTGTGCAATTAGCCAATTCAAAGAATGCAAAAGTAATTTTCATCACCTGCCCGGCTAATAAAACATATGTTGAAAATTTAAATGCTGCACAACTTTATGCAACCATTAATTTCATAAATCGATTAGTTAAAAGCAGTCCAAATGCATCTTACTATAACTTTTTAAGTGATAAATCATTTGAAGACACTGATTTTTATGACGCCGATCATTTAAACAAAATCGGAGCTAAAAAACTATCCCTGAAAATTGACAATTTACTAAACGAGAAATAAAACAAGATTCGTTAAATCATTAGCCAATCCAAATCTTACTTTTCACCAAAGTCATAGTTTGCCTTAAATGTTGGTTACAGGCAATCAGAATAATCAAAACCAACAAACCATAACCCACAATCGTATAAATTTCCATATCAGCCAATAAAGTTGATTGTTTCGCAACGGTTCCGAAAATCTTTTTCATGGCTAAAACATTCGCATTATCTGCGGAATATCCTTTGGCAACAAAACTTTGTGTTGTGGAAGCAATAGTTTGCTGCGCTTCTGTATTTTCTCCTGTTACGAATTGACTTAGTTTCAAGAAGTGTTTTTTATTCAAGAAAACCATCGCATTCTGCATTACACAGAAACCAATCGTACTTCCCCAAAAACGTCCCGAAACCCCAACAATTCCAGAAGAAACCGCCATATTTGCCGGAACCGATGATGTGGTAAATAAGATGAGCGGAACAAATAAAAACCCAACACCGATTCCTTGCAAAATATAGGGAATGATAATATCGCTTAGCGCAACATCTGGCACAAAAAGAAACGTAAACCAGAAGTGGAAAATAGCAATAAGCGTAAAACCAATCATGAAAATAATTTTAGTCGAAACGGATTTCATCAGAAAAAAAGCAGCCAAAACAAGTCCGATTACATTTCCTAATCCGTTTATGTACTGCACGCCCGCAACACGCGACGGATCCCAATTCCAAATCGAAAACATCGCCGAATGACAAAGACTCAGCGTTGCCCTGCTGATATAAAAAAGAAAAAACAATAAAAACCCAATTCTAAGATTGGCATATTTCAGAACTTCAAAATTGAAACTCGGTCTTTTTACCAAACGTTCTTTAAAGATGAACAATCCGCCTGTAATGAGCGAAATCATCAGTATTAAAACCATTTCTGAAGACTGTAACCAATATTTTTTCTCCGCATAAACAAAAAAGTAGGCACCGCAAAGAATTGAAATTAAAACCAAAAAATAACTCATCCAATCAATTTGATACAACGGAATTTTCTTTGTGATTCGGTGCCCTCTGAAAGTAACTAAGATTAAAAAGACGTTTAAAACCTGAAGTCCGCCCGAAACATACAACATGTATTTCCAGTCGTAATGATCGAGAAACCAAACGGCAATATTCATAATAAACGGCGTAGACAACAACAGCGCGCCGTAGTAAAATGAAAATCCAATAATAATGGCATTTTTAGTATTGAATTGCTCAATAAGCAATTGTCTGATTGTGATTACCGGAAGTGCCATCAGAATTCCTTCGGCAACTCTCATCAATAAAAAAACAGGAAAACTGGTAATATACGCCGACGAAACAATCGTAATTCCGATTAAGGAATAAACCGCCATCAGGTAATTTTTTGCAGGGAAAAAACTCGAAAATCGACTTTCTATCAAAATTGTAGCCAGTAAAGTTCCGTACGTTACGCACATCGCAAACTGCAAATCTTCAGGTTCAATATCCAGAAAACTTGCCGCATACGTTACGTTCGACGTATAAACTCCCAATAAAATCATGGAATGCAAAAGACAAACGAACAAAATAATAATGATCGCCCACTTTGGAACCCAGGATTTAAATATACTTTTATCTTCCATTTTATTTGTGTGCAGCAACTATTGTAATATTCATTCCTGCTCTTAAAAAATCGATTTGTTTGTCTTGTTCTTTTAACTGAATTCGAACCGGAATTCTTTGTTCAATTTTCACGAAGTTTCCTGTCGCATTATCTGGAGGAAGCAACGAAAATCTCGCGCCACTTGCAGGCGATAAAGAAGCAATTGTTCCCACAAAAACTTTGTCGTTTACCGCATCGGCTTTGATTTCAACTTCTTGACCAACCGTTAAATATTGTAATTGCGTTTCTTTGAAATTAGCTGTGATCCATTTTTCTCTACTCACGATAGAAAGCAGAGACTGACCTTCTTTCACCATTTGTCCTGGCTGTAAAGTTCGTTTTCCAACCCAGCCATCATAAGGCGCCGTAATTACCGTATACGAAAGAAACAATGCAGCATTATCAGCAACAGCTTGTTTCGAAGCAATATTGGTCTGTGTTGTCGGAACATTCGCTTCGGCAACAGAAGTACTCAAAGTAGCCGAATGAATTCTGTTTTTCATTTCCGAAAAATGCGCTTGTGCCGATTCATAATCGGCGCGGACTTTTTCTAATTGTTGAAAAGTTGCAGCTTCTTCTTTAACCAAAGCTTTATACCTGTCGTATTCTAATTTTGTTTTCCAAAGATTCGACTTTGCAGCGTCCAATTGCGATTCGTTAATTGCCGTTGCGCTTGCTGTATTAATTGCATTTTTCTCTGCCACAACACTATTTTGTTTTGCGTTCTGAACATCGGCCAAAGCCACATTCAATTTGGATTTATATTCTCTATTATCGATCACGACCAAAGTATCGCCTTTATGCACAAACTGGTTTTCGTCAAAACGAACTTCCTGAACATAACCCGTAATTCTCGACATAATTGGCGTAACGTATTGTTCAACCTGAGCATCATTGGTTTCTTCGTGATTTCGGTTAAACACATAAAACCAAATTCCCAAAATAATACCGCTTATTACCAGCGTACATGCAATAATTGTTATTAGTATATGAAACGTTCTATTTCTTCTAGTTTCATTTTTTATCTTAACCATCTTTCCTATTCTCTTTTATCTTAATTCTTTAAATCTTGTCTCTTGCTTCTTGCCTCTTTCTTCTGACTTCTAACTCTGAGGCATTATCCCAGCCGTATGGAGCAACTCATAATGTTTCAAAACCGCATCCAAATGAGTAGAGATTTTGTTGTATTTCGCCTGAAGCAAAGCATTATCAGCATCTACCATTTCTGTAATTAAAACCAATTGGTTTAAGTATTTCAACTTTACTATTCGGTAGTTTTCTTCGGCTAAATCCAAAGCTTTGTCAACGACCACAAACTTTTCAAGGATTTCCTGATATTGTGTATGTTCTTTATACAGCTGATCCTGAATTTCATCTTTTATGATTTCAGACTGCATTTCCTGCCATTTAATTTTAGTATTTGCCTGATCTGTCTTGGTTTTGTTTTTATACAAAGAAGAAAGATCAAAAGAAGCTTCAATTCCAACCTGGCCTAAAGTGTACAAATACGGATTTGGCGGAAAGAATTTATAGTTTGGATAATAAAAACCATAGTTCCCGAAGAAGTGAACACTTGGCAGATAGTTTCCTTTTACCAATTTCAGTTCCGTTTTGCTGATGTTTAATTCCTGGCTAGCAATTCTCATTTCTTCGTTTTGCAAGGCTTTATTCATATAAAAATCATACGGATCCAAACCATTCATTTCGTCTAAACTTGACGTTGTATCAATCGCGATTTCTTCATTTTCCGGAATCTGAATCAAAGTCTTCAAATCGTGAAGCGCTATTTTTATGTTTTTGGAATTTGTAAGCGCATTCAACTCTCGATCAGAAAGCTGTAATTCGGCACGAATAACTTCGTTTTTGGTTACTGTTCCGTGTTTCTGTAACGATTGCACTTCTTTTAATCGGTTTTTTTCTTCTTTGATGTTTTCTTCAAATATTTTTTGAAGTTCCATCATTTTATAAATCGCCAGATAGTTTGCCACTACTTCCAATTCAATATCATTTTCTGTTTTTTCCGATTTAATTTTTGCAATTTCGTTTTCCTGATTGGCAATTTTAATCGCGTTGTTGATCTTGTTTCCAGCGTAAATTGGCATTTTAAAAGTCGAATTCACCTCGTAGATTTCAGGAATTGCTTTCGTAACTTCTTTTCCATTCAAGAAACCATTTCCTTTAAATTCGGTAATGTTGGTAATTCTCGAATACATGCCTTTTAATTCTACATCTGGCAATCTAAGTTCTTTTCTTTCTTTGATGTTTTGCTCAGCGAGCGTAATCTCTAGTTGAGATTTAAGTACTTTCTTGTTGTTTTCCTTCGCCAGTTTCATCGCTTCTTGTAAAGAAACCGTACGAATCTCTTGCGCTTGTAAACTACTGAATGTCAAAACAATTATCAGCAACCAAAAGCTTCTGGGGAAACAATCTTCTTTTAAATTTGTAAGGAACATGAATACATAAATATTTTATGGTGCAAAGTTCCTTCATTTTTTTCTTGGCGGATGATTCTAAAAAGTCAATAACATATTCATTTCGGACAAATGTTAAAATTGAATTTTCCGAAAACGTTATATCAAAACACTGAAAAACAGTTTGTTGAAAAATTAAATAAATTATGAAATACAAAAATTATTTTCGTTCTAAAATCTCTTCCCCATTTAAGTAATCGGAAGGTCTTTGTCCTAAAATCTTGAAAAAAGTATTACTGAAAGTCGGAACACTATTATAACCAACTTCTTGAGCTACCTCTTTTACCGAAAGCTTTCTCTCTAACAGAAGTTCGATTGCTTTGAGGATTCTTCGAATAGTATAATATTGAATAAATGACATTTTGAGATCTTTTTGAAACAAGCGATACAAAGAGCGTTCGCTGAAACCAAATTCATGTGCAACATCGGCAAACAGAATTGTTTCGCCAAGATTATTCTCCACATAACGCAGAATTTTTCCGAGTCGCTTGTCTTTTGGCTGTGGTAATTCTAAAGGTAAATTATTAGTGCAAATTTGAGGAAGAATCGCTTTTATGGCTTTTGCAATTGTAAAACTCGGAGAGCCTTTTTTCAAATCTCCGTTCCATTGATTGGTAAACATCATCATTTGGAGCAGCAAATTATTAACCGGATAAATCCCTTCTCTTTTGTAGAATTGATCTTCATCTTTTTCAACCGGAAAATATAAATTTCGCATCATCACATGTTCTGACTTTGGCTCAATGCTGTGTTCCAGTCCAGCCGGAATCCAGATAAAATGTCTTGCAGGCAAAAAGTACGATTTTGTTTCAGTTGTCACAAAAACCACATCGCCTTCTGCGTATAGCATTTGAGCTTTATCGTGTTTATGCCATGGAACAAACAATTCGCCCATTATATCATGATGACAGTAAATGCTTTTTTTATCGGCATCTACTTTTTTGATGTAATATTTGTCTACTTTGAATGTTGATTGTTCCATAATATAAAGATAGGAGAAATTTAACCGCAAAGCACGCAAGGTCTTTTTTCTAACATCACGCTCATAAACGCAAAGTTCGCAAAGCTATATGAATAAACCTTTGCGAACTTTGCGTATCCCGATAGCTATCGGGATTGCGCTCTTTGCGGTTAAACCTCGCAAAGTTTATATAAAAAAAATGCCTCTCGTAATGAGAGGCATTTTAAACAACTTGGTCTCGTTTTTGAAAACGAGAGGACTCGAACCCGTCTCGTCCCTAGACGAGATGACAGACATGTCTTCTAACCTACTTTACCTTTTTTATTTATACTCCTTAATTAAAGCTTCGAGTGATTTTCTATTTAACTTTTTCAATCTCAATTCTTCAACCAAAGCTTCTTTTTTAGTTTCAAATGCTTTCAAGTAAACCAACTCCCATGGTCCTTTATTTGAAGTATACCTACTTCTATTTTCATTATGATATAATAATCTCTGAGAAACATCTTCGCTAAAACCTTTGTAATAAACATCAAAAGTTTTAGAATAAATTATATAAACGTAAAACATAAATCAAAATTTAATGTAAAAAAAAAATGCCTATCATAATGATAGGCATTTTTAACAACTTAGGCGGTCTGGACGGGACTCGAACCCGCGACCCCATGCGTGACAGGCATGTATTCTAACCAACTGAACTACCAAACCCTGCGTTATTGCGAGTGCAAAAATACAATAGAATTTCGTTTCTGCAAGCGTTTTTGCGAATAAAAATTGAGAAATTTTTAATTGGTTAAATTCCAATATTTTAAAAATTGATACTAAATTTAAAAAAGAAGTATTTTCTTTCTTTTTAACCGCAATCCCGATAGCTATCGGGAGCAAGGTTAAAAACACAAAGTCCGCAAAGCTTAAAAAAACTTTGCGGACTTTGCGTAAATCTTAGTGTCCTTTGCGGTTAAATACAAAAGTGTCTTAAATCAAAAAAGCCATCCACAAAAGTGGAAAGCTTTTCATTGGTCTAACTACTAAACCAGCTACGAGTTACAAAGTCGTAGCAAAACAACACAACTAATCTTAGATACCGTTTTTGGGCAAAAAAGCCTTTCTTAATAGAAAGGCTTTTCCCAATATTGCGGTCTGGACGGGACTCGAACCCGCGACCCCATGCGTGACAGGCATGTATTCTAACCAACTGAACTACCAAACCTCTGCGTTATTGCGGTTGCAAAGATATAACAGAATTTCGTTTCTGCAAGTGTTTTTGTAAAAAAAATTAAATATTTCTTTAAAATATTATCCAAAGTTTTGTTTTTCAACCAAATAAGTAGTCAATATTTTTTCAAAATTATCGCCCACATTTACCGAAACGTACTTAATTTGGTTCTTCGCACAGGTTAAAGCCAGGTTTTTAAAATAAGCTTCTACCCTTTTTTCATATTCTGCTTTTACATTATCTGCAAAAATTGAAACCTCTTCTCCCGATTCTAAATCGATAAATTTTCTTGGTGCATTATCAAAATCAAACTTCATTTCGGTTTGACTATCAACCACATGAAACAAAACCACTTTATGTTTATTGTGCTTTAAATGTTGTAAAGCGTTGAATAATTTCTCTTCATCTTCCGTTTGAAACATATCGGTAAACAAAATAATCATCGAACGACGGTGCATTTTCTCTGCTATTTGGTGCAGATAAGTAATCGTGTCGGTCGTTTTTTTGACTTTTGGCTGAACTAATAATTCTTCCAGTTTGTTCAAAAGCATTCTATGGTGACGATCGCTTCCTTTTTCTGGCGCGTAATATTCGTATTTATCGGAGAAAACGCTCAAACCAACGGCATCGCGCTGTTTCTTTAAGATATTCATTAAAACCGCCGAAGCCAAAACCGCAAAACCAATCTTCTTTTCATAAAAAGGCTGATTTGATTTGAGTTCAGGATAATGCATCGATGACGAATTATCGACAATCAAATGACAACGTAAATTGGTTTCTTCCTCAAAACGTTTTGTGTACAAACGATCCGTTTTGGCGAATAATTTCCAATCGATATGTTTGGTGCTTTCGCCTGCGTTATAGACTTTATGCTCGGCAAATTCGGCCGAAAATCCATGAAACGGACTCTTGTGCATTCCGGATATAAAACCTTCCACAACCTGATTTGCCAGCATTTCAAGATGCTGAAAACTGGAGACTTTCTCTATTTCCGATTCAATTTTCATTCGGTTTCTTTTTTAATATTTTGCGCTTTATAAAGCAAATCTGTCGCCATAAATAATTTACGTTTCAAGATCGGACTAAAATTAGGGTTTTCTTTCAAGAATCGCTGCACTTCATCAAAAGCATATTTCGACGAATATCTTCCAACTGTATTATCCAACCAGTCTTTCGGAAAGAAAATATCTCCCGTGCGTTGGATTTCTTCTACCAAATCTAGTGAAAATCTAATATATTTTTGCGCACTTTCCTGACGAAGCGGATGATTAACATTCGCTAATCCCACAGAAACCCATGCTTCTTTTTCACGATTGGCATCATCTTTTAACGATTCTATAAAGGCATTTCGAACGGATTCGTCTTTTGATAATGATGGAAGCAAAAATTCAAATCGCTTCTTTTTATCCGGATTTGTGATTGTTGTTCTTGTTTTCTCTAAAATTTCATCGGCTTTTTCATGTTTGAAAATCGCCAGATTCATTGCCATATTGGTAAAATCGTCTTCGTTCAATTTCAAATTCTGAATCACAACTTCTTTATTCCAAATCTGATATAATTTGGCTTTCGCCGAATCTGAATACGCAATCGAACTAAACAATCCAAATAATGTCTTTTTGATATTAGCTGATAAATTAGCCTGCAAACGACTGTACAGAATATCTTCAAGCTGTTTCTGAACTTTGTTTTGCTGTTTTTCTGTGAAGAATCTCCAATAAATCGTATTCAAATTATTAGAAACTATTCGTAAAACCAATTCGTTTTCTTCACTCTGAATTCCTTTTACAAAACAATCAAAAGCTTTTTCTGGAGAAACATTTCCGATAAGCGTATTTTCATAAAGATTACTATAAGCAGAAGCTCTAGCAACCTCATCTTTTAAAGAAGAAATATAATTTAAATTATTCCCGTCAAGCGGAAAAACACCGTATCCAAAACCATTATAATTGTAAATAATAGTAAGCGGTTTTTCGAGTCCGATAGCTTCTTTTAGAATCAAGTTTTTATCTTTAATATTTGCTGTTAGAACTTTTACATTATTAGAATAAACTAAACCAATCTGAAAAATCTGAGGCCAAATATTATCTGATTTGTCTTCTGCTTGCTGCGTAATTTCAAACTTCTTGATTCTGTTTTTAGCATCATATTCAATTTTATCTGAGAAAATAGCTCTTCCCGATTTGTTTACCCAAACCTCGCTCCATTTCTTCATATCCAAAGGCGTTTCAGCATCCAGAATTTCTACAAGATTATTCCAATCCGCATTGTCGTTGGCGTATTTCTGAATGTATTTTTGAATTCCTTTTTGGAAAGGTTCTTTTCCCATTGAAGCTTCTAATTGACGCATCATAATCGGCGCTTTGTTGTAAATCATCGCGCCATAAAGTGATCCAGCATCCTTCAAATTCGCTAAATGTTGTCTTATCGGATGTGTTCCCAAAGATCGATCTTCCGCGTAAGCGCTGGCATAATGCGTACTAAAAAACTGCAGATTATGATTGATTTTCGGAAAAATCGGGTTCATGATTTTATCGGCCATAAAGTTGGCAAAAACCTCTTTCATCCAGACATCATCAAACCATTTCATCGTTACCAAATCGCCAAACCACATATGTGAAGTTTCATGCGCGATTAATTTTGCACGGTTTAATTTTTCACTGTCGGTTGCGCTGTTATCCAAGAATAAAGTCGATTCTCTGTACTGAATTGCTCCAACATGCTCCATTCCGCCATATTGAAAAACGGGAATTGAAGCGAAATCCAACTTCTGAAAAGGGAATTTATAATTGGTATATTTTTCTAAAAAGTCTAAAGATTGCTGATGCAAATTGAAAATTGTATCAGTGCTTATTTTTATTTTCTCTTCATTATTTTCTCGATACAGCATTGTCATTTCTAAACCTGGCTTTTCCGTAACGCTTTTGAATTTTCCTGCCACAAATGAAAATAAATAGGTACTCATTTTATCCGATTCTCCAAAAGTGTACGAAGTAAAATCGCCTTTTTCGACTTTCTCTTTTACATCGGCGCCAGCCAAAACCGTCCAATCTTTTGGAACAGAAAGACTCAGTTTATAAGTTGCTTTTAAATCCGGCTGATCAAAACATGGAAATAAAGTGCTTGCGCGATCCGGAACTAATAAAGTGTACAGAAAATCATCATTTCGGTTTAAAGACAAATTTCCCGCGATAAAGGAAATTGTAATGGCATTTTTTCCTAAAATTAAATTTTCAGCAGGAATTACAATATGCCCGTTTTCATGAATGATTGCAATATTTTTCCCGTTTGCCGAAACTGATTTTATATTTTGAGATTTCTCTTTAAAATCAAAAACAAGAGGTTGGCGCACGTCTGATAAATTCAGATTTACCGTTAAAGCTGAATTGATCTCTTCGATTTTCTTATTCGGAATTTCAAAAGACAATTCGTATTGAACATCTGAAATTTGTTTTTTGCGAAATTGAGCCAATTGCTCTGAAACGCCATTTTCTATACTAAAACTTTCTTTGGGTTTCGATTGAGAAAAACCAATTGTCGTGATTATAAAAAAGGCAAAAAAGCGGTGAAGAATTTTCATTTTCAAGGAATATAAGATTCGTTAAAAATAAAGATTCCGCCACGAATTCACGAATTTTTGCATTAAATAATTCGTGAATTCGTGGCGGAAAGAAATAAAAAAGGCTTGACTTTCGTCAAACCTTCTTTATATAAATCATAATCTTACGATTACAACAAAGCGTCTAAACTATCTGCGTAGGTTTGTTTTGGAGCAACTCCAACTTGTTTTCCTACTACTTCACCGTTATGAAAAACCAAAACGGTTGGTATGTTACGCACACCATATTTTGCAGCGAATTCTTGGTTAGCATCTACATCTACTTTACCAACAACTACTTTACCAGCGTACTCGTCGCTTAATTGGTCAATGATTGGACCAACCATTCTACAAGGACCGCACCATGCTGCCCAAAAATCTACCATTACTGGTTTATCTGACTTTAAAACTACTTCGTCAAAAGTAGCATCTGTTATTGCTAATGCCATAATAATTTGTCTTTAAATGTTATTTCAGCTTTAGTCCCTAGAGACCCGTTTTTTGTTATTTCCTAAACTGAGGTACAAAGT
Organism: Flavobacterium sp. ASV13; assembly: GCF_000745775.1. Taxonomy (GTDB): domain Bacteria; phylum Bacteroidota; class Bacteroidia; order Flavobacteriales; family Flavobacteriaceae; genus Flavobacterium. The sequence continues at coordinate 404,681 of NZ_JQJY01000002.1, forward strand.
TAAAAATTAAAAACTAATCAAACACCATTCATAAATTAGTTTTGATTATAAAAGTATTGTAAATAATTATATCATAAATTTAAGTTTGATATCGTAGATTCAACATTGCAGTAATTTGAAAATCAGAAATTTAAATATGATTGTTTTTTGTAGTATCTTTAATCAACCATTAAAATTTTCCAGATGAAAGAAACTTTACATCGCATAAAAGTCTTTTTGCAATCGGCTGGTTTTAAAAAATATGCCAAGCGTTTTGGATTTTTTATTTTAGGAGTAATTGCGCTTTTGCTGATTGCGTGCGGAGGTTTGTCGATTTATTTCAACAGAAACAAAACCGAAATCATTGCTAAAATCAACACCAAAATCAACGAAAACATAAATGGAAAGTTTCATATTGGTGATTTTCAGTATAAATTTTTAACTGGTTTTCCGAATTTTACTTTGGCTTTAAAAGATGTCGAGCTAAAAGACAATAAATGGGATATGCATAAACATACTCTGCTGAAAGCGCAGGAAATCGAAGTGCGCTTAAACGTTGTGAGTTTGCTTCAGAAAGAAATCAACATTCATAAAGTTCTTATTAACGACGCTCAAATTTATATTTACAAAGCGCCAGATGGTTATTCAAATTCCAATATTTTTAAACCAAAAAAGAAAAAAACACCCGAAAACAAAGAGAAACCCGAAACCACAATCGGACAAATTGACCTCAACAATGTTCGGTTTACGATCGACAATCACGTTGGACACAAATTATTTGATTTTGAAGTTGCCAGCTTAAAATCAAAAGTAGATTATGATGGTGATAATTGGCAAACCGATCTTTTTCTGGACACGCAAATCAACAGTCTCGCTTTTAATACCGTTCACGGAAGTTTTGCCAAACAAAAACGCCTCAAAGGAACATTGGCTGTTTCTTTTAATGCTGAAAAAGAAAAAATCGATGTTAAAACAGATGGCTTGAAAATTGGAACTGATTCTTTTGATATTGTGGCTTTCTTCAATTTGGGAAAAAACAATTCTTTGTTCGGAATTAATATTGGAACAACCATTTTATGGCAAAATGCCTCTAATTTATTGTCGGGAAACATCAGTTCAAAACTCAATCGCTTTAATCTAAAAAAGCCAATTGACGTAAATTGTGACATAAAAGGCGATTTGAATGCCGAAGGTGATCCGAAAATTGTCGTTCAGGCGATTATTAAAGACAACGAATTGAGCATTCCCGACGGACAGCTGAATGATTGCAATTTTAAAGGGATTTTTACCAATAATTTCAAACCGAAAGAAGGTTTCACCGATGCCAATTCGGCTGTAATTTTGACCCGATTTTCAGCAACTTATCAAAATATTCCGTTGAAGATTCCGCAATTGTCGATCAATAATCTCGAAAAACCGCTTGCGACAGGAACTGTAAGTTCTGATTTTGATGTCAGCAAACTCAACGAAATCAGCAATGACAAATGGATTCAATTTACTGAAGGACACGCTACAGCCAACTTGCAATTTCAGTTTGATATTGTGGATTTGTATATCAATAAGCCAAAATTTATTGGAAATGTAAACGTAACCAATACTTCATTTGATTTTATTCCGAAGAATGTTCATGCCGAAAAAGTAAATATACAGCTTGAGTTTACACAACAAGCTTTGCTGATTAAAAAAATCGCCTACAAACACAAGAAAAACACGATTTATATTGAAGGTAAAATTGATAATTTCCTCAATCTTTATTACGATGCGCCGGAACAAATGGTGGTAAATTGGAAAATTTATTGCCCGAATATCGATGTCAAACAATTTTTGGGTGTTTTGGCTTCTTCCAAAAAACAAACTGTTGCAAAAACAAATAAAAAACCAACTATTTCGACTCATTTGCGAACCGTAATCGAAAAATGTTCGGTAGTAATTGACATCAAAGCTGATCAAATAACCTACAATAAACTGACGGCCACAAATACCACAGCAAGAATCCAAATGCTGAACTCTAAATTGGTCATAAAAAATGGTTCGCTTCAAACTTCAGGAGGCAGCATTGCTTTTAATGCGGAAGTTTCACCAAGCGGAAAAAATTTCATATTCGGTTCAAATGCTCAGGTAAGCCGAGTTGATATTGCGAGTTTTTTAAGGTCTTTCAACAACTTCGGAATCAAATCTTTTTCACCAAATAATATTCACGGAAGATTAACCAGCAATGCTAATGTTACAGGTTTAATGAACAGCAATGGCGAACTCATAACAAATTCTACACACGGAAGTTTAGTGTTTAATGTTACTCAGGGCGCTTTGGTCAACTTTGAGCCTATTATGAAAGTGGGAAAATATGCTTTTCCGTTTCGCGATGTTAAGAATATTACGTTCAGCGATTTATCTGGCGATTTTAAACTGCGCGGCGAAATGGTTGATGTCAATAAACTAACGATCAGTTCGAGTGTTTTAAATCTTGATGCAAAAGGTGTTTATTCCTTTGGCCGAGGCACGAATTTAGCGCTTACTATTCCGCTTCGAAATTCTAAGAACGATGCTCAACTTGCTACCAAGGCGGAACGTGATGCGGTTAGAGAAAAAGGGATTATTCTTCGTTTAGTGGCTTATGATGATAATGGGAAGATGAAGATTAAAAAGGGGAAAAAGGAAAAGGAGAAGTAGAAGTATTATTTGGAGCTAATTCCTGCTGTCCACTATATCTTTTGTGCCGAACCCCGGCACAAAAGGATGCCGTTTCCATCAGGGCTAGAGTAATTCGTTTTAATAAGATTATTTCGTTTAAAAAACTACTCATTTTAGAGAACAGATCTCATTAAATTTTCTTAATATTAAAAATTATTTCTAATTCTAATTTATCAAGCTAACCATATCTATAAAAAATGCCTATTCCTCTAAACGTTACTTGTGCCATTATCTTAAAAGATAAAAAAATCTTAGTAACTCAACGCAGTGAAAAAATGAAATTACCCTTAAAATGGGAATTCCCAGGAGGCAAAGTTGAAAAAGGTGAAAATGAAATTGATTGCATTAAAAGAGAAATTAAAGAAGAAATAAATATTGAAATTGATGTTTTGAAAAAACTTTCAAATAGCATTTATGATTATGGAACTTTTAAAATAAATCTAATTCCTTTTATGGCAAATTATATATCAGGTAAAATTCTATTGGCTGAACATAAAGATTATAAGTTCTTAGACAAATCACAACTATTAAATTTAGATTGGGCAGAAGCTGATTTGCCAATTGTTGAAGAATTTTTAAAACTTGAATTATGAATCAAGGATTGTATGAAGAATTAGTAACTAAACTAATCAATTATAAAATAAACGAACTTGATAAAGACCAATTTCAGGTAAAAAAAACGACAATTGATAAAGCCGAAGCAGCTCAAATACTATCACAACATATTGGTAAAACTATAAAGTATGCTTTTACATTAATAAAAGGGGAAGATGCTTTAGAAACTCAAATTGAAGTTGCAAATAAAATAATTCTATTTTTACGAGACGAATTAAAAAAAGAGGAATTTGAAGATGATTTGATTGAAACAGAAGGTAAAATATTAAATGCCGTTTTTACCAAAATCGATGCTCATTTTACTGATTTAAACCTACATCTAAAAGAAATTACTCCGTACACAAGACTTATTCACAGCGAACTTTTTACGGGAGGAAATTCTGGAACAACTTTAGAGAGTGAATTACGAAAAGAGATATTATCTTCAGATAAAATTGATTTATTAGTTTCTTTTATAAAGTGGAAAGGAATAAGAATTCTTGAACGTGAATTACGAGAATTTACAGAAAGAGGAGGAAAACTTAGAGTAATTACTACTACTTATATTGGAGCAACAGATTCAAAAGCAATTGAATTCTTAGCGTCATTAAAAAATACAGAAGTAAAAGTTTCCTATAATACAGGAAATGAACGTTTGCATGCAAAAGCTTATTTATTTCAACGAAATACAGGATTTCATACTGGTTATATAGGCTCGTCAAATTTTTCTCGCTCAGCTTTAACCGATGGCTTAGAATGGAATTTAAAAATAACAACTAAAGAAGTTGGGCACATCATTGATAAATTTAAAAAAACATTTGAAGCATATTGGCAAAATGCAGACTTTGAATTATACGACATAAATATTCATTCTGAAAAATTAGTTGAAGCTCTTAAACAAGGTAAGCTATCAAAAGAATATACTTTTTCAACAGCATATTTCGACATTAAACCTTTTCATTATCAAAGTGAAATTCTTGAAAAATTAGAAGTCGAAAGATCTGTTCATGATAGAAATAAAAACCTATTAGTTGCTGCAACAGGAACAGGAAAAACAGTTATTTCTGCATTTGATTATAAAAATTTCAAAAGCAATAATGAATCATCAAAACTGCTTTTTGTTGCTCATAGAAAAGAGATTTTACAACAAGCAAGAGCCACTTTTCAAGGCATTTTAAAAGATAATAATTTTGGAGATTTATGGGTTGATGGTATAGAACCAAATTCAAATGAATATGTTTTTGCTTCAGTTCAAACTTTAAACAATAGACTTAAAGAAATTAAACTTTCTCCTGAATATTATGATTTTATTATTGTTGATGAAGTACATCATATTTCTGCTGCAACATATAGACCAATAATAAATTATTTTAAACCAAAAGTACTTTTGGGACTGACAGCAACGCCTGAAAGAATGGATAATGCAGATATTCTGGCAGATTTTTGTAATCGTATTGCTGCTGAAATTAGATTACCAGAGGCATTAAATAAAAAATTATTATGCCCTTTTCAATATTTTGGAATTACCGATAGCATTGATTTAACCAATGTAAAATGGGAAAAAGGCAAATATTCAGCAAGCGAATTAACAAGTTTGTATACAAAAAACAATGTTCGAGTTGGAGAGATAATCTCCAACCTTAATAAATATACAAGTGATATAAATGATGTCCGTGCGATTGGTTTTTGTGTAACAATTGACCACGCAATATTTATGGCTGAAAAATTCAATTTAGCAGGTTTAAAGGCAGAATATTTAACTGCTCAAAATTCTAGCAATCGTGATCGAATTAGAGATCAATTCAAGAAAAAAGAATTTAATTATTTGTTTGTTGTTGATATTTTCAATGAAGGTGTAGATATTCCTGAAATTGATACCGTTTTGTTTTTAAGACCGACCGAAAGCTTAACGGTTTTTCTTCAACAACTCGGTCGTGGATTACGTCTAGCTGAAGGGAAAGATTGTTTGACAGTACTTGATTTTGTTGGAAATTCAAGACCAGAATATGACTTCGAGAATAAATTTAGAGCCTTAATTGGCAAAACAACAACATCAGTTCAAAAAGAGATTGAAGATGATTTTCCGCATTTGCCTTTAGGTTGTTCCATTGTTTTGGAAAAAAAAGCAAAACAAACGATTCTTGAAAACATTAAAAAAGCTACATCATTAAATGTAAATCAATTGATTAATAAAATTCTAAATTTTCAACATCAAACTAATTTACCATTAACAATTGCCAATTTTATAGAATTAACTCATATTTCAATTGAAACAATTTATTCCAAAAAAGAAACTTGGTCAAGTTTGTGTCAAAAAGCTGGAGTAATTATTGACTATGAAAAAATAAATGAGAAGCAAATATATTCGGCTATTAAAAATAAATGGTTGTCAACCAATTCTACTAGTTATTTCAATTTCATTTTAATGATCGCAAAAAAAGGTTTTAATATTAAAATCACTGATTTTGACGAAAATCAAAAAACCATGCTTTTAATGCTTCATTATGATGTTTGGCAAAGTGCAGGAGGATTTGATTCTCTAGAAAAAAGTATAATTGAAATAGGAAAAAGTAAAACTCTTGTAAATGAGATTATAGAAGTTTTAGAAATATTACTTGACAAAATTGGTTTTAAAGAAATTGACATTCAATTACCATATGAACAACCTCTAAAATTACATGCACGATATACAAGAGATCAAATACTAGTAGCTTTCCGTTTAAGTACATTTGAGAAAAAGTCATCTAATCGAGAAGGCGCAGCAGAAAATAAAAATTTAAATACCGAAATCCTCTTTATTAATCTAATTAAATCCGAAGAAAATTTTTCGCCTACAACTATGTATGATGATTATGCAATAAGCGAAACATTATTTCATTGGCAATCACATAATGCTTATGGTCCAGAAACAATAAAAGGAATTTCATACATAAAGCATCTTGAAATCAATAAAAAAATATTGCTTTTTGTAAGAGAAAAAAAGTTCAGATGAAAATGGAAATACATTAGGATATGTTTTTATTGGAGAAGGTAAATTTAAAGAAACCGATGGTTCAAAACCGATGAATATAAAATGGGAATTAAATGAGCCTATGCCCAATTATCTTTGGAAAGAATCTGCTAAAATGTCTATAGATTAATTGTTTCATTTATGAACCTTAAAATCACTCTAAACTTTTCATAATCTTTCCTTAACTCCCTTGCCTATTTCCGTCAAAAAAGATAGCTTTGAGAGACAATCATAAAATTTAAACCATTATGAAGATTCAAATCAACACCGACAAAAACATCGATGGACACGCAAGATTAGAAAGCTACTTTTCAGCAGAATTAGAAAAAGGTTTAGCACGTTTTGAAGACAAAATTACCCGCATTGAAGTTCACTTTGGGGATGAAAATGGAGAGAAATTTAGTTTGCAGGACAAAAAATGCGTAATCGAAGTTCGTCCTCAAAAATTACAGCCAATCACTGTAACAGAACACGCCGACACATTAGAAAAAGCTTTTAGCGGTGCTTTAAGCAAAATCAAAAAATCACTAACTACAACCTTCGAAAAAATAAAAGAATATTAGGTTTCAGAATAAATAAAAAAAAGACGCTTCGAATTGAAGCGTCTTTTTTTTATTTATTCTGAAAAGGTTCAAAGTGACAAAGGCACAAAGCGACAAAGGTTTTAAGCTTTGTCGCTTTGAACCTTTGCACCTTTGTCCCTCTTTCTTTACGATTTCGGTAAAGGCGCTCCAACGGCGATATCGCATCTGTGTCCTGCCTGCCCATGTGGCGGATTCATTCCTTCTGCTACTGTTGGTGTTGTTTCTGTGCTTAACAAAGCCGGAGTTGGATTATTTGCTGGCGGCGTTACAGTAAACGATTTTGAAGCGGTTCCGCTTTGTGCTGTATTTGTTGCAGCAGGTTTTGCAACTTGAGAATTTAAAGGAGCTCCGACTGGAATATCACATCTGTGATTTGGCTGTCCGTGTGGCGGATTCATGCCTTTTGCTACTTTTACAGGAGTAGTTGTTGTTGTCGTTACCACATTCTTCTGATTCGGATTTACCTGTACCGCTTGAGGCGCTTGCGCTACAACCTGACCTTGCTGTGGTGGAGCCGAATTCAGTGGCGCTCCAACAGCAATATCACAACGATGTCCGGGCTGACCGTGAGCAGGATTTAATCCTTTTGTTTCTCCTAAAACTGTATTTGGATTTGCCGTTTGCGTTTGTACAACTGGCGCAGCTGCGGCAGGTTTTGTAGTATCTTTTGCAAGTCCTAGTCGAACCAATTCTGATGTTGCTGTATTTTGTTGTGGCTCTAATTCCTTTTTACAAGAAATAAAAAGCAAAGACGAAAAAGCCAGCGAACTTATAATGATTTTCGGATTCATAATTGTGGTATTTTAAAGCTCTCAAATATAAAAATTTTAAACCATATAAGTAATCTAAGATAATTTAAGTTTTACAGACATTTTACCTCACAAAGACAACAATCTAAAAGTTTTTTTCAGGCAAATTTTACTTGTCCAAAATGATTCTTACCTTTAAACTTAAATAATCTATCTCATGAAAAAAACTATTCTACTCCTTTTATTCGTTGTTTCTTTTGCAAATGCTCAAACTGACAAAGACAAAATCAATCAAACTTTAGATACTTGGCACAAAGCTGCCGCCGATGTTAAATTTGAACCCTATTTTGCTTTAATGTCTGATGATGCTATTTTCATTGGAACAGACGCTACCGAAAATTGGACTAAAAAGGATTTCAAAATTTGGGCAAAACCGCATTTCGATAAAGGAAAAACCTGGAATTTTACTGCTTTAGAACGTCACATATTTTTTGATAAAACAGGAAAAATTGCCTGGTTTGATGAATTACTGAATACTCAAATGAAAATTTGCCGTGGTTCTGGTGTTTTGGTCAAAATTGGGAAAGAATGGAAAATCCAGCATTATGTATTATCGATGACGATCCCGAATGAAGATGTTGATTCGGTTACAAAAATAAAAGCGCCAATTGAAGATGCCTTGATTGCTAAGCTCCAAAAAAAATAAACTTTTTTCAGCTTTATTATTATAATCCTAACTTTTAGAGCAGTTTACAACAATCGATGTCAATTTAATTATAACATATTTGACAAAAACGGCCTCTTTTAGAAAGCAAAAAATGGAATACTCTTAAAAAAACAGAACGAATTTTAAAAAATTAGCCAAAATAAAACAACAACCTCTATTTTAACAGCCTTCAAAACAAGAATCTTTATTTTTTTTTAACTTTGACCCCAAAAAAAATAGGGTTAAACAAAGTATTTTAAAAATGAAAATAGAAAAACGCTGGATTATTTCCTTTATCATGATAAGCATTGTTTGCATCACGGGTGCGTTTTGGCCTACAATGACCGAAAATAGTTATGTGTTGTCTGAATTTGGCACTACTGATCATATTGTTCCTGCCGATGTTGCCTGGATGCTGACTTCTTCTTGTTTGGTTTTGATCATGACGCCTGGATTATCTTTCTTTTATGGCGGAATGGTAGGCAAGAAAAACGTAATCTCGACTATGCTTCAAAGTTTTATCTGTCTTGGAGTCGTGACACTTTTATGGGTAGTTGTGGCTTTTAGTCTTGCTTTTGGAGAGCCGGTTGGTTTTGGTTCTGGCGATCATTTTTATAGTTTCTTCGGAAATCCAACCACTTTTGCATTTATGGATTATGTGGGCGTTTTGCCTCACAAAAAATTGGCGAGTACAATTCCGTTTATGCTTTTTGCTTTGTTCCAAATGAAATTTGCCATTATTGCTCCTGCTATTATCACAGGTTCATTTGCTGAGCGCGTTCGTTTTATATCTTATTTAATTTTCATCAGTTTATTTACGCTTTTTATATATGCTCCTTTATGTCACGCCGTTTGGTATCCAACTGGAATTTTAGGAAGCTATTTTGGCGTTAAAGATTTTGCCGGAGGAACTGTGGTTCATATGAGTTCTGGCTTCGCAGCTTTGGCCGGAGTTATTGTTTTAGGAAAAAGAAAAAACAGTCAGCATATTCCAACTAATATTCCTTTTGTATTATTAGGAACCGGAATGCTTTGGTTTGGATGGTTTGGTTTTAACGCTGGATCTGCTCTTGCTGCCAACGGAACTGCTGCTATGGCTTTTGCAACTACAACAACTTCATCTGCCGCAGCCATGTTAACCTGGATTTTCTTTGACCGAGTGAACGGAAGAAAAGTCTCTGCTCTAGGTGCCTGTATTGGTGCTGTTGTAGGTTTGGTTGCCATTACGCCTGCCGCAGGATATGTTTCTGTCCCAGAAAGTATGTTCTTCGGATTTGTAACGGCTTTGGTTTCTAACACAGCAGTAAATTGTAAATACTCAAAAAAATTCGACGATACGCTTGACGTTTTTGCTTGTCACGGTGTTGGCGGAATTATGGGAATGATTTTAACGGCTATTTTTGCTCATGGCGAAGACGCAAGTTTGCTTCACGGCGGATGGAATGTTTTCGGACACCATATGATGGCATTAGTTTTAGTTTCAATTTTTACTTTCTTCGGAGCTTATTTCTTGTTCAAAGTAACCAACTTTATTATTCCACTGAGAGTTTCTGAAGAATCAGAACATATTGGTCTGGATTTATCACAACATGATGAAACTTTAGATCCAAAATCAAAACCAATTACAGAACCACATTACGGTTAAAAAATAGGCCACAGATTTTACGGATTAAACAGATTAAAAAAATCTTCAAAATCTGTAAAATCTGTGGCAAAAAACTTTTAAACTTACTTACGCCATTTCATTCGTTTATATTCCTTAATTTTGCGGAAAATTTTTGTAAAAGTGGGAAGTAAAAATAAACTTAAAAGATTCAGAGAAAACGAAACATTTCAAAACGTTTTTCAACCAACCAGAGAAGAAGTTGTAGGCGATTTAATGCCTTTGAAAGGAAAATGGAATTCTGATTTCTTTAAAAATGATAATCCATTAGTTTTAGAATTAGGATGTGGAAAAGGAGAATACTCTGTTGGATTAGCTGAAAAATATCCTAACAAAAATTTTATCGGAATTGATATTAAAGGAGCTCGTTTCTGGAGAGGCGCTAAAACGGCTGTTGAAAACGGTCTTCATAATGTGGCTTTTGTTCGAACTCAAATCGAATTAATCAATCATATTTTTGCTGAAAATGAAGTGGATGAAATCTGGATTACTTTTCCGGATCCGCAAATCAAATACAAAAGAACAAAACACAGAATGACGAATTCTGAATTTCTTCAATTGTATAAAAAAATCCTGAAAAAAGACGGTGTCGTAAACTTAAAAACCGACAGTGAATTCATGCACGGCTATACACTTGGGCTGCTTCACGGAGAAGGCCACGAAGTTTTGTATGCCAACCATAACGTGTACAAAAATGAAGGAAGCCCGGAAGTTGTGACTTCAATTCAGACATTTTACGAAAAACAATATTTAGAAATTAACAAGGCAATTACGTATATTCGTTTCAAAATTAAAGACTAACTTTAATTTTGAAACCTTTATCTAACCGATTTAATAACTGAATGACCTACCTTACTCCATTACTTTCAGGTTTTATCGCCGCTGCTATTGGGACAATTCCGCCGGGATTACTCAACATGACCGCTGCTAAAATAAAAATGAAAGAAGGGAAAAAGAATGCTTTATCGTTTGTAATCGGTGCCGTTTTCGTCATTTTTTTTCAGGCTTATGTCGCAGTATTATTTGCTCGTGTCATAGACAATCGGCCAGATGTTATAACGTTATTGCGTGAAGTTGGTTTTGTCATTTTTGCGATCTTAACCATTTACTTTTTGTTTATTGCCAAAGAGCCAATAACAAAGAAAAAAACGAAGATTAAAAAGAGCAGCAAAAAAAGCCGTTTCTTTCTCGGAATGTTACTTTCCGGACTGAATTTCTTTCCAATTCCATATTATGTTGTAGTAAGTGTAACTTTGGCTTCATACAATCTTTTTGTATTCGAAAACACCATAATTGTCACCTTTGTATTAGGTTCTGTCCTTGGCGCTTTTGGAATTTTATACAGTTATATTGCTTTCTTTGGAAGAATAGAAAAGAAAACCGACTACTTTATGCGCAATATGAATACCATTATCGGAAGTATTACCGGTTTAGTGGCTATTGCAACGCTTTTTAATATTCTGAATTATTATTTCAGATAAAAATTCTACACTGATTTTATTGAATTAAGTAGATAAATACTAATTTTAAAATCCTTAAAATCTTTTTAATTAGTTCCAAAAAATATGGCCGAAGAAAATTTTTTCGAAAGAGTTTATGCCGTTGCAAGACAAATTCCGTACGGAAAAGTAACTTCTTATGGTGCAATTGCAAAAGCTTTAGGAACAGCGCGATCTGCACGAATGGTTGGCTGGGCAATGAATGCTTGTCATAATATGGATGATGTTCCCGCACACAGAGTCGTAAACCGAAAAGGACTTTTGACAGGAAAACATCATTTTGACGGAACGAATTTAATGCAGCAACTTTTAGAAAATGAAGGCATTGAAGTTGTTGATAACCAAATTATAGATTTCGAAAAACATTTTTGGCAACCTGAAATCTCTACCATATAAGTGATATAAGTCCATTTAAAGTTTTGATTTACCTTGCCATTTAATCTCGCAAAGTCGCGAAGTCGCAAAGAAAATTTAAAAATAAGCTTTGCGACTTCGCGACTTTGCGAGAGATTTATGTGCAACGCATAAAATGAACTTATATGATTCATTTTTTTAAATCAAACAAATCACAAAACTTGTTCTATCTTCATCGGTTTGGTAGCTTAAATAGCCGCCATGCGCTTCAATAATATTTTTTGAAAGTGTTAAACCAATTCCGGCGCCGTCTTTTCTGGTGGTAAAAAACGGAAGAAAAACTTTATCCTGAATTTCTGGAGCAATTCCTTTTCCGTTATCTGAAATCGAAATGAAAAAGCGATTGTTTTCCGTATAACTCGAAACATACATTTTCTTTTCAGATTTTTCCTTTAATGCATGAATACTGTTGGTAATCAAATTAATAATTACTTGTTCCATTTGATTTTTATCAATCATAATCGAGCGCGAACTATGACTTTCATTAATCAATTCAATATTTTCAGCTTTTAAAATCGGACTCATGATGCGAAGGCAATCCTCAAAAAGCGCATTTATTGACGTCATTTGTTTTGTTGGCGTTGGCAACATGGCCAATTTTCGGTAGTTTTCAACAAAAACCTGCAAATGATCGCTTCGATTTATTATAGTCGAAATACTGCTTTTGATGTCTTCAAAATCATCTTCTTCCAATTTTTCCTGATCGACAATGTGGAGTAAATTCTGCGAAAGCGCACGAATTGGCGTCAAAGAATTCATTAATTCATGCGAAATAATTTTCATCAAATTGATCCAGGCTTCTTTTTCTTTTTTCTCAATAACGCGCTGGATACTGTCCAATAAAATGATAAAATATTCTCGATTATAACTTTGCGTTCGCGAAGTCTGAAGCATAAAAGTCTGCAAATCCTGTTCTTCAATTTTAATAGAAATAGCCGATTTTAATTCGCTGAAATCTGTTTTCTCAATTTCGAAACAAAGCGACGGAAGATAATTTTTAAGGTATTTCCAATGACTCACTTTTGGCACTTTAAACAAATCTGAAAAACAGTCGTTCATCAAAAAAATATTCCAATCGTCGTTTTCTTTTTCCAAAATCAAAGCGGCGCTTTCAATATTGTTCAAAAGTGAACGATAAATCAATTCTTTCGAAATTTGTTCTTGTTGTTGTACTTTTAAAGTTTCATACAAAAGATAGAGACTTTCAAAATTATCTTTTCTATTTTCTTCGGGGAAATTGGTTGTGAAATCATTTTGCAAAATCGAAAGCAACGTTCTGTCGTAAAACTGCAATTGATTTTTGACATAAAAATACATTTCGGCAAGCATTATGAAAACAAAAACACCAACCAAAATTGCGTTATAATAAAACATTTTATAAATCAGAAAAACGCAGAAAAAAAAGAGTATCATTACAAACAAGACTCTTACGAATAAAGCGTTATAAAATTTCCAGTTTTTCATTGTTTTTATTTTTTTATGCTGATGAAAATCTAACCGCAAAGGTCGCAAAGATTTTACGCAAAGAACGCCATACAGCTTTGCGAACTTAATAAAGTATTTACATACGTTACAAAAAATTACTTTGCGTACTTTGCGGTTATATCAACGCTTTTCTTTAAGTATTCTTTAGATCGTATTTTTCAATTCTTCTGTACAAAGCAGCTCTCGACAATCCTAATTCTTCAGCTGTTTTTGAGATATTTCCGTGATGTTTGAAAAGTGCTTTTTCAATCGCCGTTTTCTCTAATTCAGATAACGGATTTTCGTCATTTTCCTGAATTTCTTCAAAATCCAAGATATCAAGATCCTGAACTGAAATTATATTATTGTCGGCCAAAATCAGCGCGCGTTCAATCTTATTTTGCATTTCACGAACATTTCCTTTCCAAGGATATTTTTCTAAATAAGGCGCAACATTATCTGCAAAACTCCAATTATCCTGATTGTACTTTTCAGCAATCTGGTCGAGAACAAAATTTGCCATCGGAACAATATCTTCTTTTCGCTCGCGCAAAGGCGGCAAATTGATTTCCATTGTATTGATTCGGTACAGCAAATCTTCTCTGAAAATCTTGTTTTTTACCTCGGCTTTAATATCATTATTGGTTGCCGAAATTATTCGAACATTCAAAGGTCTTGCTTTACTTTCGCCCAAACGCGTCACAGTTTTAGTCTGCAAAACGTGCAATAATTTAGATTGTAAATGAAGCGGAATATTCCCAATTTCGTCCAGAAAAATAGTTCCGTTTTGAGCATTTTCAAATCGTCCTGCTGTATCTGTTTTTGCATCAGTAAAAGCGCCTTTTGCATATCCGAAAAGTTCGCTTTCGAATAAATTATCACTCAAAGAACCCAAGTCAACATGTACAAAAGGCTCATTTTTTCGATCTGAATTCTGATGAATAAACTCTGCAAAAACATATTTTCCGGTTCCGTTTTCACCTAAAATCAACACATTTGCGTCGGTTCTTGCTACTTTTTCAGCAATTGAATAGGCTTGTTTTATTTTTTGAGAAGTTCCGGTAAAATATCTTTTTTCGGCTTTTTCAACAATTGGTTTTTTATTGTTTTTTCGGCTTTCGGCGACAGCCTTATCAATTGTTTCGAGTAATTTTTCGTTGTTCCAAGGTTTTAAAACATAATCAAAAGCGCCCATTTTGATTCCTTCAACAGCAGTATCAATTTTCCCAAAAGCAGTCATTAAAATCACGATTGTATTTGGAGAAAGGATTTTGATTTCTTTCAACCAATGAATTCCTTCGCGTCCATCTTCAAACCCAATTCGGTAATTCATGTCTAACAAAACCACATTTATATCATTTTCACTTAAAGCCGTAATGATTTTTTTGGGACTATTTTCGGTAAAAATCGTTTCAAAATGTTTTTTGAGAATCATTTTTGCCGAAAAAAGAATTTCTTCCTGATCGTCAACAACTAATATTTGGGCTTGTTTTTTTCTCATGCTTTCTTTTTTTGTTCGATTTTGAACGGTCAACTGTTCATTATCGAACACTCTTTTTTTGGACTGTTTTCAGAACCTTCTTTAAAATCAATGCTTTACAAATAATAAATTTTGTGGCACAGTATTTACCTATTGGTAATCAGTAAATTATTTAAAAAATGGATAAGGTAATTCCTCGTAAAAATAGAAAATTTAGATATCTCACAATAGCAATTGGAGTTTTTTTAGTTTTGGTAGCAATCGTGTTTTTCTCGTTTAACACAAAAAGAAGTTTAAATGTAAAAGCCGAAGAACTTTCGATCCAAAAAGTTGAAAAAGCTTTTTTTGAAGATTTTGTGGTTTTTCAGGCCAAAGTTGAACCGCTCAACGTAATGCTTGTGAACGTTACAGAAGGAGGATCTGTAAAAGAGATTTTCGTTGAAAACGGCGCAATGGTAACTAAAGGACAATCATTGGCACGTTTGTACAATCCAAACACTGAATTGAATTACTTGACTCAGGAAACTGCAATTATTGAGCAAATCAATAATTTAAATACAGGAAAATTAAACATCAGAAATCAGGAATTGAATTTAAATAAAGATTTGGTTTTGATCGAACACGATTATAACGACGCCAAAAGATTATACGATATGAATTCGAAATTGTACGATAAAGATGTGATTTCGAAAAACGACTGGAATACTTTTAAAGAAAGTCTTCGTTTTCAGGAAGAACGAAAAAGAACTATTCAGCAAAGCATTCAAAAAGAAAAACAATCGAATCAAGTTCAGATTTCACAAATTAACCGCTCGATTCAGACTATGGAAAAAAGTTTGGATATTTTGAGAAACAACAAGAAAAACTTCTTAATCACCGCTCCAGAATCTGGCCGATTAACTTCATTTGAAGTTGTCTTAGGACAAAATTTTCAGGCAGGTCAAAGCATCGGGAAAATCGACTCAAAACGTGGTTATAAACTGGCTGCCGATGTTGATGAATTTTATTTGGAGAAAGTTCGCGAAGGTTTGAAAGGTCAGGTAGAATTTAAAGGGAAAAATCTTGAAGTTATTGTGACCAAAGTAATTCCGGAAGTAAAAGGCGGACATTTTACAGTAGAATTAGCTTTTACATCTAAAGAAAATATCACTTTACAAGACGGACTTAGTTTTGGTGTAAAACTAATTTTATCAGAAAGAAATAAAATATTAGTGCTGCCAAAAGGAAGCTTCAATCAAGAAACTGCAGGGAAATGGATTTTTGTAACAAAAGGAAATAAAGCCGAAAGAAGAAATATAAAATTAGGCAGAGAAAATCCTTCTTATTATGAAGTTCTGGAAGGATTAAAAGAAGACGAATCTGTAATCACTTCATCATATACAGATTATAAAGATATTGAGGAGCTTTCTATTAGTAGTCAATAATTTGTTTCAAGTTTCAGGTTTCAAGTTTCAGGTTTTGCGCAACGAAACAACCTGAAACTTGAAACCTGAAACAAACAAAAAAATCATCATTTCAATCATCAATCAAAAAACGTAATTAACAACATTTAACACCTTTACAAAAAATGATAACAATTCAAAATTTAACCAAAGTTTTTAGAACAGAAGAAGTAGAAACATCAGCATTGAGCGGTATTTCTTTAGAAATTAAAAAAGGTGATTTTTTAACTATCATGGGGCCTTCAGGTTGTGGAAAATCGACTTTATTAAATATCATCGGACTTTTAGACAGCGCTACTGATGGAAGTTATAAATTATTAGATCAAGAAATGATTGGTCTTAAAGAAAAAGGAAGAGCGCAGGTTCGCAAAGAAAATATCGGATTCATTTTTCAGAATTTCAACTTGATCGACGAACTTTCTGTTTACGACAATATCGAATTGCCTTTGCTTTACAACAACGTAAAAGCTTCGGAAAGAAAACAAAAAATTGAAGCTATTGCTGAGAAATTGAATATTTCACATCGTTTGAAACATTTTCCACAACAGCTTTCTGGAGGTCAACAACAAAGAGTTGCCGTTGCAAGAGCTTTGGTTAACGATCCAAAAATAATTCTTGCCGATGAGCCAACAGGAAACTTAGACAGTAAAAACGGTAATGAAGTAATGGAACTTTTAACCGATTTGCACGCAAAAGGCGCAACAATTTTGATGGTAACCCACTCTGATTATGATGCTTCGTTCTCGCAAAGAACCATTCATATGAAAGATGGTGTGATATTCTCTGAAAAATTAAACCAGAGAAATGTAGATGTTTTTATGGACGCTAAATAAAAGAAAAATGGTAAAATTTATCGTAGCAGCAATTGTAATTCTGGTAGAATTCGTCTGCAAAATATGGGCTTTGATTTAAAAAACTAATTGGGTTGCAAAACCTAAATAACTACAAAAAACACTACCATGATTTCTAACTGGTTTAAAATATTTATTTATCATTTGAAGCAAAACAAAATGTTTTCGTTTTTGAATGTTTTAGGATTAAGCATTGGCGTTGCCAGCGTAATCTTTGCGATTTTGTATTGGAACAATGAACATGCTTATGATCAATGGAATCCGAACAAAGAAAACGCTTATATGGTCTTGAACAAAATTGGCGCAACAGGTGATACTTGGGGTTCAAACTCGATTCCGTTTGGGGAAACCTGTAAAGCGACAATTCCTGAGATCGAAAAAATCTGCTTCTTTAATACTTGGTATGACGAGGATATCATCAAATATCAAGGTCAAAAATTGATGGCGAAAAAAATTACCGTAAGCGACGAAAATTTCTTTGATTTTTTCCCTTTCGAAATCCTGAAAGGCGCTAAAACCAATATTTTAAAAGAAAAAAACAGCGTTGCACTCTCTGAAGAACAAGCAAAATTGATTTTTAAAGACGAAGATCCTATTGGAAAAGCGATCACATACAATACCGGAACATATACTGTAAAAGCGGTTTATCGAATTATTTCACCTTCATCTATAGAACCAAATTATGTTTTTAGCGGTGTAAAACGTGAAAATGATATTAACAGTTGGGGAAATTTCAATTACGGTTTATTAGTAAAGATCAAAAAAGGTGCTGATCCGGTTGCTGTTTTGAAGAAAATGCAAAACGTTAATTATGTAAACCGAACTTTAAAAGATGCCAAAGAAAATGGCCAAACTCCAGAACAATATGTAAAAGAAAATGGCGAAATCACAGTTATTTTAGACCAAATACAAATGTCTCGTTTGCACGGAACAAAAAGTTCGGCAGGACAAAATTTTCCTGAAGGTGTAGGGAATTTAAAATTGCTTTATATCATGGCCGGTTTGTCTATTTTGATTTTGGTTTTATCATTGGTAAACTACATCAATTTAGCGACTGCATCGGCAATCAAACGTGCTAAAGAAGTTGGTGTTCGCAAAATTGTGGGCGCTACCAAAAACCAAATTATTACTCAATTTATATTTGAAACTGCAATAATTGTCGTACTTGCCATAGTGTTTGCACTTGCCATCGTAGAGCTTTCGTTGCCGTATTATAATACATTTTTGAAGAAGACTTTAACCATGAATGGGAGCGAATTTTACCTGCAACTTATTATGATTTTTGGATTAGTAATCATTCTTGCAGGTATTTTCCCAGCCATTTATATTTCAAATTTTGAGACTTTAAAAGTACTTAAAGGGAATTTTTCTAGAAGTAAAAGCGGTATCTGGATTCGAAATTCAATGCTTATTTTTCAATTCGGAATCGCAGCGTTTTTTATCATTGGTGCTTTAATTGTCAATTCACAGGTAAATTATATGATGAACAAAGATCTTGGTTTTAGCGGAGATCAAGTAATTTCGATTCCTTACAACAAACCAGACAGACAAAAAAGAACGCAGCAATATGGCGTTGACAAACCAGAAATCAAAAAAATACCAGGAGTTTTAGACGTTACTACATTTGCAGGAAGTTTTGGTGGAAGCACAAATTCAAGTTCTGGATTTACGCATAACGGAATTTTTGTTCAGCCACGAAATG
Organism: Flavobacterium sp. ASV13; assembly: GCF_000745775.1. Lineage (GTDB taxonomy): Bacteria > Bacteroidota > Bacteroidia > Flavobacteriales > Flavobacteriaceae > Flavobacterium. The sequence goes on from NZ_JQJY01000002.1 coordinate 423,509, forward strand.
CAGAAATAGATTTTGGGTTTCTGGAAATGATGAAAATCAAAATTGTTGAAGGGCGTGATTTATCTCCAAAATTTGCTTCTGACACGGTGAGCAGTATGTTGATTAATGAAACACTTGCCAAAACTTTGAATTTAAAAAACCCAATAAACACCATAATTACTTCAGGCTGGTCTAAAAACGATAGTGGGAATTTGAAATTTAAAATCGTAGGTGTTGTTAAAGATTTTCATATTACAGGTTTACAAAATAAAGTGCCTCCAATGGTTTTTATAAACATCAAAACCTTGGGATGGAACAACTTCAATAATATTTTTGTAAAAGTATCGCCAAATAATTTAACAGAAACGTTAGAAAAATTGAAATCATACTGGGCTAAAAATGTAAATCCTGATTATCCTTTTGAATATGAATTTGTTAACAAAGGATTTGCAAGAACATATCAGGAACAAATCAAGCAAAAAAACCTGTTTTTCATTCTAAATTTGGTCGTAATTATAATTGCCGTGTTCGGATTATTCGCTTTGGCATCATTTTCGATGGAGAGAAGACTGAAAGAAATTGCAATTAGAAAAACGCTAGGCGCAGAAACTGACATTTTGCTTAAAGAATTATCTAAACAATATGTCTTATTCTGTTTGCTTGGATTTGGAATCGGAATCGGTCCTGCTTATATTTTATTACAAAAATGGCTTGAAGATTACGCATTCAGAATCAATATTTCGACTTTGCCATTTTCAATCGCATTAGTTTCATTACTGTTTTTAACTTTGCTGATTGTTTTAACAAAAGCATATCAAGTAACTAAAATCGATGTTTTGAAATACCTAAAATACGAATAACTTGTAGACCATTTTTTTTAAGAAACCCACCAAATCAAATCTTGGTGGGTTTCTTTTTTCTATTTTTAAATGAAATTCTTTGCTTCTCCAATCTAAAAATTGTTTCTAATTATTTTCTCCTTTCCTCCCTCTCTTTCAAAAAATCACAACTCCATCATTTTGAATAATTTCAATATCAATAAATACGATTCAAAAAAAGTAAGAATCCGAACTTAATCTGTTATCTTTGCACTCTGAAACAAGTTTAAATAAACATAGTGCTTAAATAAGTTTCATCATTAGAAAACACCTACATTAAAAATGAAATTAGATAGAAAAGAAATTCTTAAAGCTCTAGAAACTATCACTATAGCTGGAGAAGGAAAAAATATGGTTGAAAGCGGTGCTGTTGCCAACGTTATTACATTTGGCGATGAAGTTGTAGTTGATTTAGTACTTCATACACCTGCAATGCACATCAAAAAAAGAGCAGAAGACGATGTTAAAAAAACAATTCACGAATTGATCTCTGCCGATGCAAAAATCAAAGTAAATATTAAAGTTGAAGTTCCTGAAAAAGTCGAAATCAAAGGTCGTGCTATTCCTGGAATCAAAAATATTATTGCCGTTGCTTCTGGAAAAGGAGGAGTTGGAAAATCAACTGTTACTGCAAATCTTGCTGTAACACTTGCAAAAATGGGATTCAAGGTTGGAATTTTAGATGCTGATATCTACGGACCTTCGATGCCAATTATGTTTGACGTTGAAAACGAAAAACCAATTTCGGTTACAGTTGACGGAAAATCAAAAATGAAACCAGTTGAAAGTTATGAAATCAAAATACTTTCTATTGGATTTTTTACTGCACCAAGCCAGGCTGTAATTTGGAGAGGACCAATGGCAGCAAAAGCTTTAAACCAAATGCTTTTTGATGCTGATTGGGGAGAACTTGATTTCATGCTTCTTGATTTACCTCCAGGAACAGGAGACATTCACCTTTCTATCATGCAGTCACTTCCTATCACAGGTGCGGTTGTGGTAAGTACACCACAAGCTGTTGCACTTGCTGATGCTAAAAAAGGAGTTGCAATGTTCATGCAGGACAATATCAATGTTCCGGTTTTAGGAATTGTTGAAAATATGGCCTACTTTACTCCAGAAGAATTACCAAATAATAAATATTATATCTTTGGACAAGAAGGAGCAAAAAATCTTGCTGCTGACTTAGATGTACCATTTTTAGGTGAAGTTCCAATTGTACAATCTATTCGTGAAGCAGGAGATTACGGTCGTCCGGCGGCTTTGCAAACAGCTTCAGTAATTGAAACTGTTTTTGAAGAAATCACACGAAATGTTGTACAGGAAACAGTAAACAGAAACGAAAGCTTACCAGCAACAGAAGCCATTAAAATTACAACTATGGCAGGATGTTCAGCAGTGAAAAAATAATTAGATAATGAGATAATGTGCCAATTAGATAATGAATTAAATTTTCTAATTGACACATTCTCTAATTGACACATTAATATTATGACAACAGAAGAGTTAACAAATAATGTTTTATTGGCTTTAGACGAAATAAGGCCATTTTTAAAATCTGATGGCGGAGATATTACGCTAGTTTCGATTGACGAAGATAAACATGTAAAAGTTCGTCTTGAAGGCGCATGCATTAGCTGCAGCGTGAATCAAATGACTTTGAAAGCAGGAGTTGAAACTACAATTAAAAAATATGCACCACAAATTGAAACTGTGGTGAATATCATGTAGTGAATCCTTTTTTCTTAGCATTTGCGATTTTTGATTATTAACAAGAATAGTATTTCTTTTGCGTGTTTTTCTTGGTTTTCTTAATAAAAACATTCAAAACTAAATCGAATATTGCATATTTAACAAAAAACAACATAAAGATTTAAGAGTTTTAGTTGCTTTGTTTTTACTTATTTAACTTAAATTTGTAAAATAACCCTAAATCTTAAATTTATGAAACATTATTACACTTTATTTTTATTGTTGTTTTTTGTATCGGTAAATTATGCTCAGCAAGCACAAACTTTAATTGTTGACAAGGCTTGGGTAAATGAAGCAGAAGAATGGTCGGATTTTAAATTTTCAGGACAAATCGTTTTCAACACTAGCGCGACTAATGAAGAAGGCAGTTTAAGAATTGGAAACTATGATTTTTTATACGATTTTGCCGAAGGAAAAGCGAAATTTGCTAATAAAGCAACTTACAGCACAGCTGAATTTTCACATCCAAGAAAGGTCTCTGTAACAACAGACAAACAAGGGGTTGTAAATTCTACATACGAAGGAACATTGATCTTTCAAAGTGACAGAGATTATTATTCTGTCATTGCAGTAGTAACACTGCTTGAAAAAGGTGGTACTATGCTGGGGGTAAAAATGCATCTTAAAGATAATGCACAAAAAGAATACGCATTTAGCATAAAACCAACAAGTTAAAACAAACCAGGATTTTTTCACGTTATAAAATCCTACATTAAAATTCCCATAATAAAAATGGATGTATTAATAAAGATTAAAGATCGAGAAGGAGTTATTCATGAATTACAGGCTCCTACTGATATGGCAATGAATATAATGGAGTTATGCAAAGCATACGAACTTCCTGTTGAAGGAACCTGTGGCGGAATGGCCATGTGCGCTTCTTGCCAGTGTTATGTTCTAAATGATATTGCATTACCTGAAATGGGAGATGAAGAAGAAGCTATGCTTTCGGAAGCATTTTACGTTAAATCTAATAGTCGTTTAGGCTGTCAGATACCAATTACTACAGATTTAGAAGGACTAGAATTAGAACTTGCTCCGGAATATTAATATTAGAAAGGCGAAAATCACTGATTTTCGCCTTTTTCTTTTAATTATAAATTCAATCAAAAAAGCCGTAACTGCATTGCTGCAATTACGGCTTTTTCTTTATAACAATTTTCTTTAATCTCTCAGATTTATACCAATCCAGCCTGAATTAAATATTCAGCAATTTGGATTGTATTTGTTGCTGCACCTTTTCTTAAGTTATCAGCAACGATCCACATGTTTAATGTGTTTGGCTGGCTTTCGTCACGACGGATTCTTCCAACAAAAACATCATTTTTACCTTCAGCATATAATGGCATTGGGTAGGTGAATGTATCTAAATTATCCTGTACTACTACTCCATCTGTATGGTGCAAAATTTCACGAACTTCGTTCACATCGAAATCATTTGTAAACTCAACGTTTACAGCCTCACTGTGTCCGCCAACAACTGGTACACGAACTGCAGTAGCCGTAACTCTAATTGTGTTGTCACCAAGAATTTTTTGAGTTTCACGAACTAATTTCATTTCCTCTTTAGTGTATCCGTTATCTTCAAAACTGTCGCAATGTGGAATCGCGTTTCTGTGAATTGGATATTTGTAAGCCATATCACCTTGAATTCCTGCGTATTCATTTTCTAATTGTTTTACCGCTTTTACACCAGTTCCTGTGATTGATTGGTAAGTAGAAACAATAATTCTTTTAACGTTGTATTTTTTATGCAAAGGCGCCAAAGCTAATACCATTTGAATAGTAGAGCAATTTGGGTTTGCAATAATTTTATCTTCTTTAGTTAAAACAGAAGCGTTGATTTCAGGAACAACTAATTTCTTAGTCGGATCCATTCTCCATGCAGATGAGTTGTCGATAACAGTTGTTCCGGCAGCAGCAAATTTTGGAGCCCATTCTAATGAAGTATCTCCTCCAGCAGAAAAAACTGCGATGTCAGCCTTCATATCTACAGCAGTCTGTAAACCAACAACTTTATATTTTGTTCCTTTATATTCAATTTCTTTTCCTACTGATCTTTCTGATGCAACAGGAATTAATTCTGTAACAGGAAAATTTCTTTCTGCTAAAACTTTAAGCATTACTTCGCCAACCATTCCGGTAGCACCTACAACTGCAATTCTCATTTTTATATTTTTAAATAATTCTATAATCAAATTTGTAATGCAAAAATAAGTATAATAAAAGTCTCGGCAAGGCTATTCACAAAAAATAACAAAATGTTATAAAATAAACATTTTGTAAAAAAACCGCCTCTTTAGAAGGCGGTTAAGTTAGACTTAGTGTAGCGGTATTATATTTTTATTTATTTTTCAATAAATCTCTAATCTGAGTAAGCAATTCTTCTTGAGTTGGGCCTGCAGGTGGCGCTGGAGCTTCTTCTTTTTTAAGTTTGTTTACTCCTTTAATAACTAAGAATAAAACAAAAGCAACAATAACAAAGTTAATTACTGCCGAAAGAAAGAGACCGTATTTTACACCACCAAAAGCGGTAAGATCTTGAATTTTTTCTAAATGCGCAGCTTCTAAAGCCGGTTTTAATACTAGTGGCGTAATTACATCTTCAATAAATGAACTTACAATTTTACCAAATGCCGCTCCAATAATTACTGCAACAGCAAGATCAACCACGTTGCCTTTTATTGCAAATGCCTTAAATTCTGAAAAAAATCCCATATCGTATCTATTTACATTTATAATAAGTGAATATCGAAAATACGGAATTTTCTTGAAAGTTCTTAAAATTATCTGAAAAATACCCGTTTCACACGTTGCGAAATACTGGTCATAATCTCATACGGAATTGTTTTTAAAGCTTCTGCCATTTCAATAACCGTTGGGCTTTCGCCAAAAATAATCACCGAATCACCTTCTTTACAATCGATATGACTCACATCGACCATGAGCATATCCATACACACACTTCCGACAATATTGGCTTTTTGATTTTTGATCGTTACAAAACCAACTTCATTTCCCCATAATCTCGAAATTCCGTCGGCATAACCTATTGGAATTGTGGCAATTTTAGTTTCTTTTTCGGCCATAAAACGGCGTCCGTAACCAACGCTGTCGCCACTTGGAATTGTTCGGATTTGAGAAATAATTGATTTTAATGTTCCAACATTTTCCAGATATTTTTGTTCCGATGAATCGTTGGAAACTCCGTACAAACCAATTCCCAAACGCACCATATTATATTGTGCATTCGGAAAATTACTGATTCCCGAAGTATTCAGAATATGACGAATCGGGTTTATATTTAATTCCGACATTAATTTGGAAGATAACTTCTCAAATAAACCAATTTGCTTTTCGACAAAACCAAAATGTTTTGGATCATCGCTTGTTGCCAAATGCGACAAAATACTTTGAACCCGAACGGTTGAATTATTTTTCAAAGTCTCAATCAATTCGTCGATTGTATTTTCTTCAAAACCTAAACGATGCATTCCTGTGTCCATTTTAATATGAATCGGGAAATCTTTTAAATTCTTTTCTTTGGCAATTTTCAAAAAGGCATTTAAACCTTTTAAACTATAAATTTCTGGTTCTAATTTGTACTGAATTATCGACGGAAAGCTTGTAGATTCAGGATTCAGAACCATAATTGGCAATTTAATTCCACCGTTTTTCAGCGAAATTCCTTCATCGGCGAAAGCCACACCTAAATAATCCACTTTATGATGTTCGAGTAATTTGGCAATTTCCAAACCTCCATTTCCATAACCGAAAGCTTTTACCATCACCATGATTTTTACATCATCGGCGAGTTTAGATTTGTAATAATTCAAGTTATGACTGATGGAATCTAAGTTGATTTCCAAAACCGTTTCATGCGTTTTTTCTTCAAGAAGTGAAACAATTTCTTCAAACTGAAAAGATCTTGCGCCTTTAATCAAAATCGTTTCATTGCTGAAATTCAAACTTTCAAATGCTTCAATAAATGATGCCGTATCCTGAAAGGCAATACAATTTGAAAACTTGTCTTTAAAAGAAGAAATTGTTGGGCCAATGCCAATTACGCGATTGATTTTATTAGCTGAAACCAATTGAGAAACTTTCGAATACAATTCTTCATTTGAAAATCCGCTTTGAAAAATATCTGAAAGAATTACTGTTTTTGTAGCGTTCTTTTTTTGTTGGCTTTCCAGGAAATCCAAAGCAATTTTAAGCGACTGAAAATCGGAACTGTAACTATCATCAATTATACTGCAATTATTGATTCCGTTTTTGACTTCAAGACGCATTTGAACCGGATACAACATTTGCACGCGATTTTGAATGGTTTTGGAATCATATTTAAAATAAAGCAAAACCAATAAACATGAAATCGTATTTTCTATTGAAGCCGAATCATTAAACGGAATTTCTAAATCGGAAACTTTATTTTCATATTGATATTGAATAATTGTTGATTCGTTTTTAGTTTCTTTTTTCAGAATAAAAACATCGGCAGAATTATCTTTAAAACTCCATGAAAAAAATGTTCTGTCGGGAATTGGATTTTCCGCAGAAAAATCGGCAAGGCATTTATCAACAAGTTCGTTTTTTTGATATATAATGACATTGGTATTCTTGAAAAGCAAAAGTTTCTCCTTTATTTTTTGCTCCAAATTCTCAAAACCTTCATCGTGCGCGGAACCAATGCTTGTTAAAACACCAATATTAGGTTTGATGATTTTTTCAAGCTTTTCCATTTCATTCACCGTTGAAATTCCGGCTTCAAAAATGCCTAGATTGTGTTTTTCATTTATCGCAATTACAGATAAAGGAACACCAACCTGAGAATTGTAACTTTTAGGGCTTCGGATGATATTATAATCGGGACTTAACAGGAAATTAAGCCATTCTTTTACGATTGTTTTTCCGTTGCTTCCGGTTAAACCAATGACAGGAAAATCAAATAAATCTCTGTAGTAACTGGCAAATTGCTGCAAAGCGTTTAAAGTGTTTTTTACCACCAAAAAATTAGCTTTACCTTTTACATTTTCAGGAATGTATTGAACAGCAAAATTTTGAACTCCTTTCTCGATAAGTTCTTCGATATACAAATGAGCATCATTGTTTACACCAGACAAAGCAATGAACAAAGTTTTAGATCCGTTTTGCAGTGAACGGCTGTCAATTGAAATATGATCGATAAAAACATCTGTATTTGACCCAATCCATTCAGCATCAAAAACCGGAATAAGACTTTTTAAATTTATGCTCATTTTGAAATTCTTTTTGTCAAATTTAAAACATTAATGGTAGAAAAAAGTTGTTATTTTCTTAAAAAAACTGGCTCTTTACAATCTGTATTTATATTTGATTATATTTGTTTTTAGACCACAAATTAACCACGTTTTGAAAAAAATACTGCCTTTATTCTCTTATATATTACATCCGATTTTTATCTCGATGTATGCCACTTTATTTTATCTTTTTTGCAAAGAAGATGCTTTTACCAATCAGGAAAAATATTTTGTTTTATTTCAAATTCTGATTATTACGGTTTTGGTTCCGATTTTATTTTACTTACTATTAAAATCAACAGGACATGTGACTTCTGTTATGGTTCATGAAACTTCACAGCGAAAAATCCCATTGATATTGCAGTGTTTTTTGTACATTTTATTAGTAAAACGAAGCATTATAATTACTCGTTATCCAGAATTACATTTCTTCTTTCTTGGTGCGTTGTTTAGCACAATTTTAGCCTTGGTTTGCTCTTTATTTAATATAAAAGCAAGTCTTCATGTAGCGGCAATCAGCGGTGTTGCGATTTTTGTAATTGGTCTTAATATGCATTTACAGATGCAAAATCCGTATTGGTCGGCGCTTTTAATTTTACTTACTGGCGTTGTTGCTTCTTCCCGACTGGAAATGCAGGCACATACTCCTAAAGAAATTTTGATTGGATTATTGGTTGGCGTTGCGCCGCAGATTCTCTTTCTATTTTTATGGCTATAAAATGTAGAAAATCAAGCCAACATTCATTGCTTTCATATTTACCTTTTCACCAGAAACTGTAGAAACCGAATTAAACAAAGGATTTAAGCCGTAATACGCGTAAATATTCCATGTATTATAACCTGTTGCGAGGTAAATTCCATATTGAAATGTATTGACATCCGGATTATTAGATATTTTATAAGTGTTTTCTCCATCGTCTAAAATCGATTTGCTGGAGAAAATATAACTCATTTTTACACCTCCGTAAATTCGCCAGAATTTAGTGCTTTCATAAGTTGAATTTCGCCATCTGAATTCAATAGGAAGATCGACAGAATATTGTCTGTATCGGTTTGAAACAAATTCACCATAATCATTTACACCGTAAATTGGAGCCCCTTGTGCGTCTTCAGAAACCGTGAAATTCTGGTAAAAGTTCTGATAACTTAATCCTAATCCGGCTGCAATGGCAATAGTTCTGCTTTTATTTATTGGCATATCACGCAAGAATCCGGCAGAAAGTCCGGCAGAAAATTTATCTTGCTTCAATCGCTCCGGTGTATTTACCAAAAGATTATATGCAATAGAAAAATAAAACTGATCTTCACGATATAACGAATCGATTTTAATCACGGGTTTGATTTCCGGCTTTACTTCAGTTTGTGAAAAAACATTCAAAAACGAAACAAAAAACAAACAAGTAAAGAATAATCGCATATCGAATTTTGGTTTTAAGGAGGTTTTCAAGTTCAAACGTTTTTTGCTGTAAATTTATTTCACATACAAATATAATATAATGCCAGCTGAAGATATGATTTGAAAACAATTATTCTCTTTTTCAGGCTGAACAAAAGCATTTGTTGCACTTTTTTCAATAAATCTGCAACAGAAACTAAAAAAGGTCTCATTTTTTCAATCCGCTTTTATACCTTTGTCCTGTATGAAAAGAAAACAGCTCATAATAAGTGTTTCCATGACGCTGACAATATTGTTCTCAATATTGTTTCAGTCCATACACAGTTTTGAGCATATTGTAAAACAACTTTCAGAAAAGCAATGTCACCACGATTATAATGATCCAAGTGGCGAAATAACGCATCAGCATCACAATTACGACTTATGTTATGTTTGTAATTTTGCATTTGGAAGTTATACTATTGCTGAAACTTTTTCTTTTCAATTTCGTGTCTTTCATAAAGAAATTCCTTATTTCTTTTCGTTTTCAGAAAATATCAGCTCGTTTTCAGAAACGGCTTATTTACTTCGGGGACCTCCTGCTGTTATAGTTTCTTAAGTTTCGATTATTCGAAAAATCACATTTCTTTTAATTTAAAATTCAAATTACATTGAGTTTCCTAATCCTATTTAAATAATCAGGATTAGAATGCTTTTACTGTTTGTTTTGTTTTTTCTATTAAAAAAGAAAAATCAATTAACTATAGCATCATTTCCAAATGAAAAAAATACTATTAGCCCTAATCTTGGGTTTTTCGAGCATGCTTTCTGCTCAAAATTCGGTTTCAGGAATTGTAACCGACAATCAAAATCAGCCAATGCCTGGCGTTTCAGTATATGCGCCCGAATTACATAAAGGAACAACAACAGACGCAAACGGAAAATATGAAATGAACAATCTTCCTAACGGAAGTTTGCGCCTTGCTTTCAATTTCGTTGGTTATGCCAATCAAAATCAAACTATTGCAAAACTTGCAAAAGAAAACACTTTAAACATTACACTTTTACAATCAATTATGGAGATGGATGAAGTAGTCGTTTCTACTCCATTTAACAAATTGCAATCGCAAAACGTAATGAAAATTGAGCACGAAAGCATTAAAACATTACAGCAAAAAGGAACATCTACTTTGATCGAAGGTTTAGCTACAATTCCCGGAGTTTCTCAGATTTCAACTGGAACTTCTATCGGAAAACCTGTAATTCGCGGACTTAGCGGAAATCGTGTTTTAGTGTATTCGCAAGGCGTTCGTATCGAAAACCAACAGTTTGGAGACGAACATGGTTTGGGCTTAAATGATGCTGGAATCGAAAGTGTGGAAGTTATAAAAGGGCCAGCTTCTTTATTATATGGTTCAGATGCTTTAGGTGGGGTTTTATATTTCAACCCAGAAAAATTTGCTGATGCTGGCGATTTCAAAGCTAATTTCAGTCAGAAATATTTCACTAATACACAGGGAAGCAATTCTTCTATCGGATTAAAAACTTCAACAGATAACTGGAAATTTTTAGCACGCGGAAGTTACAACACGCATTCCGATTATAAAATTTCAGGAGGCGATCGCGTAACGAATTCACGTTATAATGAAACCGATTTTAAAACCGGAATTGGTTACAACAATTCAACTTTTTCAAGTGTTTTAAGATACAATTACAACAAACTTGATATTGGAATTCCAGAAGAAGGAATTGCAGAACAATCGTCAAGCAAAGACACTGAATTTCCAAGACAAGGTATTTTTAATCATTTATTGAGTTTGAACAATACCGTGTTTTTTGAAAACTCAAAACTGGATGTTGATTTAGGTTATATCGCCAATGACAGAAGCGAATTTGAAGACAGTAACGAAGCTTCTCTTCACATGAAATTGAATACTTTCAATTATAATGCGAAATACCATTTCCCGAAATTCGGAAAAATTGAAACTATTTTAGGCGTTCAGGGAATGCATCAGACAAATACAAATTCAGGAGAAGAATATTTGATTCCGGATGCTACAACAAATGATTTTGGTGTTTTTGGAACTGCAAATTACGAATGGAATAACAGCGTTTTACAAGCTGGATTGCGTTTTGACAACAGAAATGTTACTTCAATTGCACACGGAACAGAAGGTGAAGAAGGTTATTTTCAGGCTTTAGATCGTTCTTTTGACAGTTTTAATGCTTCATTAGGATACAAAACAAAATTAGCTGAGCCATTGACGCTTCGTTTGAATGTTGCTTCAGGATTTAGAGCGCCAAACTTAGCTGAATTGACTTCAAACGGTGTTCACGAAGGAACAAACCGTTACGAAATTGGAAATGCTGATTTGAAAACAGAACAAAACGTTCAAACCGATTTAAACCTGGAATACAAAAATTCGCATTTTGAGTTTTTCATCAACGGTTTCTACAATCACGTGAACAATTATATTTATACTTCGCCAACTGGAGAAATTTTAGATAATAATGATGTATTTGCTTATGTTCAGGATAATGCAAAATTATTTGGTGGTGAAGCAGGTTTGCATATTCACCCGCACCCTTTAGACTGGCTTCATTTTGAAACGAGTTTTGAAACCGTAACCGGCAAAAAAGACAATGATGATTACTTGCCTTTGATTCCTGCAAACAACTGGAATAATACGCTTAGAACAGAATTCAATATCAAAAATTGGTTAAGTGAAGGTTTTGCTTCTTTGAATGTTTCTTCAACTTTTAATCAGGACAATGTGAGTGGTTTTGAAACAGCTTCTAAAGGTTATACTTTGGTGAATTTAGGTTTTGGAGGAACTGTTAAACTTGGGAAAACGGCTTTTGATATAAACTTAAACGGAAACAATTTATTCGACAAAAAATACATTGCGCACCTTTCAAGATTAAAAACAGACGGTATTCCAAATATTGGAAGAAACATCGTTTTGGGAGTTAATTTCAATTTATAATTTTTATTTTAACCGCAAAGACGCAAAGATAAACGCAAAGTTCGCAAAGCATATGAAAAACTTTGCGTGCCTTGCGTAAAACTCCTTGCGTGCTTTGCGGTTAATTTTTTACTACTCTCACAAAAAGTGCTATTTTTGTTAACACCACAAACTTAAATATGAAAAAAACATTTTTACTAATGGCAATTACAACCGCAGGAATCTCATTTGGACAAAATAAAATTCAATATCCTGAAACCAAAAAAGGCGAAACTGTTGATGTTTATTTTGATACAAAAGTAAGCGATCCTTACCGCTGGCTTGAAGACGACAAATCGGCTGAAACTGGAGCTTGGGTAAAAGCTCAGAATGAAGTTACTTATGGTTATTTAGACAAAATTCCGTTTAGAAATGAGTTAAAAACTCGCATGGAAAAGCTTTGGAATTATGAAAAAATAGAAGCTCCTTATAAAGAAGGAAAATTTACATATTATTCAAAAAACAACGGACTTCAAAACCAATCTGTTGTTTACAGAAAAGATCAAAATGGCAAGGAAGAAGTTTTCTTAGATCCGAATACTTTTTCTAAAGACGGAACAACTTCACTTGGCGGGCTAGATTTTTCTGAAGATGGTTCAAAAGCTGCTTATGCAATTTCTGAAGGCGGAAGCGACTGGAGAAAAGTAATTATCATTGACGCAGTTTCTAAAAAAGTTTTGGAAGATACTTTGGTTGATGTAAAATTCAGCGGTATTTCATGGCACGGAAATGAAGGTTTCTACTACTCTAGTTATGACAAACCGAAAGGAAGCGAACTTTCAGCAAAAACAGATCAGCACAAATTGTATTTCCACAAATTGGGAACTTCTCAAAAAGAGGACAAAGTGATTTTTGGTGCCGATCAAAAAAGAAGATATGTGGGCGGTTATGTTACCGAAGACAACCATTATTTAGTAATCTCGGCTGCGAATTCTACTTACGGAAATGAATTGTACATCAAAGATTTAACTAAACCAAATAGCCCGATTGTTACTATTGTTGACAATTTCAACAGCGACAACAGTATTATTGAAAACGAAGGAAGTAAACTGTTCATCGAAACCGATTTTAACGCTCCAAACAAACGTGTTGTAACAGTTGATGCCACAAATCCGAAACCGGAAAACTGGAAAGATTTTATCAAAGAAACCAAAGATATTCTATCGCCTTCAACTGGTGCAGGTTACTTTTTCGCTAATTATACTAAAGACGCAGTCTCTTTTGTACAACAATATGATTACAACGGAAAATTAGTTCGTGAAATCAAACTTCCTGCAATTGGAACTGCTAGCGGATTTGGCGGAAAAAAGAACGAAAAAATCTTGTATTACAGTTTTACCAATTATACAACGCCAATCAGCATTTACTCATTTGAACCAAAATCTGGAAAATCTGAAATTTATCAGAAACCAAAAGTAGATTTCAAAAGTGAAGATTATGAATCAAAACAAGTTTTTTACACTTCAAAAGACGGCACAAAAGTTCCGATGATTATTACTTATAAAAAAGGAACAAAATTAGACGGTAAAAATCCAACAATCCTTTACGGTTACGGCGGATTCAACATTAGTTTGACACCAAGTTTCAGTATTGCAAATGCGGTTTGGATGGAAAACGGAGGTGTTTACGCAGTTGCCAATTTAAGAGGTGGTGGCGAATATGGAAAAAAATGGCACGATGCAGGAACAAAACAACAAAAACAAAATGTATTTGACGATTTCATTGCTGCTGCAGAATATTTAATTGCTCAAAAATATACCTCATCTGATTATTTGGCAATCCGTGGAGGTTCTAACGGAGGTTTATTAGTTGGCGCAACTATGACACAACGTCCTGATTTAATGAAAGTAGCTTTGCCAGCAGTTGGAGTTATGGATATGCTTCGTTACAATGCTTTTACTGCAGGTGCAGGATGGGCTTTTGATTACGGAACTTCTCAGGACAACAAAGAAATGTTCGAATATTTAAAAGGATATTCTCCTGTTCATAATGTAAAACAAGGAACTCATTATCCAGCGACAATGGTAACAACTGGAGATCATGATGATCGTGTTGTTCCGGCGCACAGTTTTAAATTTGCTTCTGAATTACAAGAAAAACAAGTTGGAGAAAATCCGGTTTTGATTAGAATTGATGTTAAAGCTGGTCACGGTGCAGGAAAATCTGTTGCTGCTACAATTCAAGAAAATGTAGACATTCAGGCTTTCACACTTTACAATATGGGTTTTAAAGCTTTACCTTCGAAATAAGACTTTTAAACTAAAAATTTATAGCCACGAATTCACGAATTATTTTCTGAATATCGTGGCTTTTTCTTTGTTTTAAATTACACAAATTTTCTTTTCTTTTCTCCCGCAGATTTTGCAGATTGAGCAGATTAAAATAAAAATCTATGTTAATATGCTTAAATCTTTTTATCCCGATAGCTATCGGGAACGTGAAATGAATTCGTGCAATCGATACAGAATTTTTAAACATACAGATTAAAATAAATTCGTGAATTCGTGGCTAACTTTTTTTCTTTTAAATTTGAATAACTAAAAAACCAAACGATGAAAATTATAAAATGGGGAATCATTGGCTGCGGTAATGTAACCGAAGTAAAAAGCGGCCCCGCTTTTCAGAAGGCTTCAAATTCAGCTTTAATTGCTGTCATGCGTAGAGATGCTGCGCTTGCCGAAGATTACGCTAAACGCCATAATGTTCCTAAATGGTATTCAAATGCTGAAGATTTAATCAATGATCCGGAAGTTGATGCGGTTTACATTGCTACACCTCCATCTTCTCATAAAGAATACACGATTTTGTGTGCCAAAGCAGGAAAACCGGTTTATGTCGAGAAACCTATGGCATTGACTTTCGAAGAATGTAATGAAATGATTTCTGCGTGCAAAGAGCATAATGTTCCTTTATTTGTTGCTTATTATAGAAGAGCTTTACCACGTTTTTTAAAAATAAAAGAAATAATTGACCAAGGAAAATTAGGAAACATTAGACACGTAAATTGCGTTTTATATCATCCTTTTGAAGAACGTTATGATGATGAAATCAACCTTCCGTGGACTGTTTTACCTCATATTTCAGGAGGCGGAATTTTCGTCGATTTAGCCTGTCATACTTTGGATTTTCTGGATTTTGTTTTAGGTCCGATAAAATCTGTTCGCGGACATGCGACTTCACAATTATTGGCTTATCCAGCCGAAGATTCAGTTTCAATGTCGTTTTTATTCGAAAACGGGATTCACGGATCTGGAATATGGAATTTTGCGAGTTTTGAGCGTTATGATAATACCGAAATTGTCGGAGATAAAGGAAAAATCTCGTTTTCGACTTTTGGAAAT
This sequence comes from Flavobacterium sp. ASV13, assembly GCF_000745775.1. Classification (GTDB taxonomy): domain Bacteria; phylum Bacteroidota; class Bacteroidia; order Flavobacteriales; family Flavobacteriaceae; genus Flavobacterium. Next base: position 439,118 of record NZ_JQJY01000002.1, read on the forward strand.
GACCCGATTCATATTCAATATACAAATGGAGAAAAAGAAAGTATTTTGATTGAAAATCCGCTTCATATTCAGCAGCCATTTATTGAAACTGTGATTGCTGAACTTTTAGGAGAAGAAAATGCCTCACCATCAAAAGGAATTTCCGGAGCTAGAACAACCTGGGTTATTGATGAAGTTTTGAAGGAATTTAGGAATTCTTCCAAATAGTTATTGCTAATAAATACCGAAACTATCATAAAGATGAGCAAATAAAAAGAGGATATTCTTTCGAATATCCTCTTTTATAAACTATAAAAACTTTGGAAAATTATAGGCTGTATTTAAGACCAAAAGTAAATCCTAAACCAGAAATTCCAACATAAGAGCTAATATCATCAGTTGCTTTTGTATTGTCAAAACTTGCTGCATTAGTTACTTTACTATTTGAAGTAGTATTAATTTGTTCTACATATTTAGTATGGCTTGCAGAATATGATGCATCTGGACGGAAACTTGTAGGAGTATTTAATTTATCTACACCATTTTCAGTATATATTTCTGTTTCTTTTGTTTTTCCGTGCACTGTAAAGTTACGGTATTCTACTTCAGCAAAAAGAGAGATATGTGTACCTAATTTATAAGATGTACCTAATGCTGCTGTAAAACCAACAGTTGGGTTTGGTTTAATAACATCTTTTGAATAAGTTTCTGTTGTTCCTGCTGGATTTGTATACGTTCTAGTAGTTTCGATATCCAATGTTCCATGAACAGGAACGATAACTCCAACTTTAGTATAAGGTTCAAAACCATGAGTTTGTCCTAAAAACAAAACGATCGCAGGCGCAATATCATAAGCTTCAAGTTTTCCTACTGCTTTACCATTTACAAAAGTTGGTCCCGCAGCTACTAATCTGTGAGTTGTTTCAACCATCGTTTTATCTGCACTGTTAAAATAATTAAATCCTAACTCGACACCTAAACGTGGTGTAAAACGATATCCAGCCGTTAAACCTGTACGGAATCCTTGTCCGAAAGAACCATGATTAGTTTCTCTAGAAATTAAAGTTGTACCATCTGCACCATAAACATCTGTATTAGGCAATGCCCCAGATACAGTTGGGAATTCAGCAGCAGCAGTCTGGATAAAATAAGATCCACCTAATTTAAAATACCAGCTTTCTGGTTTGTCTGCTTTTTCTGTCTGCGCCATTGTAGCCATAGAGCAAACTAATAATCCTAATAAAAATAGGTTCTTTTTCATAATTCTGATTTAATTAATTTATACAAACTTAGAATATTTTAACATATTCTTTTGGTCTGCATTGTTAGACTTGGAACGAAATCGTTGTAATTTCGGGCAATATTACTAAAAAAGTAGTATGCGTGCATATTTTTAACATTAAAATTTTACATTCTATTAAATTTTAACTGTTAATTTTTAGTTCAGTTTAAAATTGATTTGCATTTTCTCCAATTCCTGTAATAACTCAGCAGAAATTTTGATTTTTAATCGTCGGCTTGGCATGCTTAATTTAGTCACAACTTTGACTTCTTCGACCTCTTTTACTTCCTGCATTTTAGCTTCTCCTGCGCTTATTTCATTATCATCATTGTCATCTTCAAAAACAGCATTTTCGTCATCTTCGAATTCACTTGTCGTTTCAACTTCAACGAGACGTTTTATGTTTTCAATTTCCATAATCTCAAAACTCACCGTATTATCGCCTTTATTTTCATTAAATAAATGACTTAATTTATGAATGAATTCTGATTGGAGATCTTTAATATTCAATAATACAATCAGTTTTTTAGCAAAAGCTTCCAAAATATCCTGCAATTGACGAATCTCAACAAACTGCATTCTCGGATCTGATTTTTTTCCTGTATCATGATTTACCCAACCATCTTTTATCAAAATTTTGAGGTACGCAAAATTATTCTGAATCAAGAAATGGCGGAACTTTAAATATTCTTCTCCAAAAATCTTAAACTCATAACTTTCGTCATATCCTTCTAAATTAAATACCGCCCAGCCTTTTCCGTTTTTAGCAACTCTATGTTGTACGTTATTGATTATGCCGGCAAAATTTAGATTTTTACCCACATATTCGTTCATACTTTTCAAGGCTTCTAAACGAGCATTGCAGAAGTATTTCATCTCAAACCTAAAATCGTCCAATGGATGTCCGGAAATATAAATTCCGACAACTTCTTTTTCTTTTGCTAGTTTTTCCATTGTACTCCAATCTTCACATGCAGGAATAATTGGCTCTGCAATTTGTACTTCGCTGGTTTCTCCAAACAAACTTACTTGTGATGAATTTTCATTTTCCTGAAACTTTGATCCATACCGAATTGCTTTTTCATAAAATGTAATTCCGTCACCATCATCATGAAAATATTGTGCTCGGGTTGTTCCTTCAAAAGAGTCGAAACCACCAGCAAGTACTAAATTTTCAATCGCTTTTTTATTGGCTGCACGCAAATCAATTCGCTGCGCCAAATCAAAAATCGATTTATATCTTCCGTCTTTTCTGTTTTCTACAATTGTCTCTACAGCTCCGGAACCAACTCCTTTAATTGCTCCCATTCCGAAACGAACGGCATAATCATCGTTTACCGTAAATTTATAGTATGATTCGTTTACATCTGGACCCAAAACTTGCAATCCCATACGTTTACATTCTTCCATGAAAAACGAAACCTGTTTGATATCGTTCATGTTATTCGAAAGTACCGCTGCCATATATTCGGCAGGATAATGCGCTTTCAAATAAGCCGTTTGATAGGCAATCCAAGCATAGCAAGTCGAGTGCGATTTGTTGAAGGCGTAACTCGCAAAAGCTTCCCAGTCTTTCCAGATTTTCTCTAGAACTTTGGCATCATGACCTTTTGCCGCCGCTTGTTCAACGAACTTCGGCTTCATTTTATCTAGTACGTCTTTTTGTTTCTTACCCATCGCTTTACGCAAGACGTCGGCCTCACCCTTTGTAAATCCTGCCAAAGACTGAGACAAAAGCATTACCTGCTCTTGGTAAACGGTAATTCCATAGGTTTCAGATAAATACTCCGCACAGGCATCTAAATCGTATTTGATTTCCTCGTCACCGTTTTTTCTTCGAACGAAAGACGGAATATACTCCAAAGGTCCCGGACGATAAAGTGCATTCATAGCAATTAAATCTCCAAAAACCGTTGGCTTCAGGTCTTTCATGTATTTCTGCATCCCAGGCGACTCGTATTGGAAGATTCCAACGGTTTCACCTCTTTGGAAAAGCGCATACGTTTCTTCGTCATCAATCGGGAAAGTATCGGGATCCAGATCAATTCCTGTTCTGTATTTTACCAGTTTTACGGTATCTTTTATCAGCGTAAGGGTCTTTAGACCCAAGAAGTCCATTTTCAGCAATCCGGCACTTTCTGCAACCGAGTTGTCGAACTGTGTTACATATAAATCGGAATCTTTTGCTGTCGTTACGGGAACATAATTCGTAATGTCTGAAGGCGTAATAATTACACCGCAGGCGTGAATTCCCGTGTTACGCATCGATCCTTCCAGAATTTTTGCTTGCTGAATGGTTTCTCCTGCCAAGTCATCTTCATTGGCAATCGCGATTAATTCTTTTACATTATCAAATTCGTCCGAACGAAGGGCTTTTTTGACTTCCTCTTCGCTCTCCGAAATAAAACGCGCCAAATTCCATTTTGACGGCATCATACCCGGAATCAATTTCGCAATTCTATCAGCTTCAAATAATGGTAAATCCAGTACACGCGCCGTATCACGAATCGCCGATTTGGTAGCCATTTTACCATACGTGATAATCTGTGCCACCTGTTTTTGACCGTATTTATTGATTACATAATCCATTACACGTCCACGACCCTCGTCATCAAAGTCGATATCAATATCGGGCATCGATACACGATCCGGATTTAGGAAACGCTCAAAAAGTAAGTCGTATTTAATGGGGTCAATATTCGTAATTCCAAGGCAATACGCAACGGCTGAACCTGCTGCAGATCCACGGCCTGGACCTACGGATACATCCATTTTTCTAGCCTCAGCAATGAAATCCTGTACAATCAAAAAGTAACCTGGATATCCTGAATTTGAAATCGTCAATAACTCAAAATCCAAACGTTCCTGAATAGATTCAGTTATTTCGCCGTATCTTCTTTTAGCACCTTCCATAGTAAGATGGCGCAGGTATTTATTTTCACCACGAACACCTCCGTCAGCTTCATCCTCAGCAACTATAAATTCTTCCGGAATATCAAATTTCGGAAGCAATACATCACGATAAAGCGAATATCCTTCTACCTTATCAATAACTTCCTGAATATTGATAATGGCTTCTGGTAAATCGGCAAAGAGTTTTTTCATCTCTGCTTCCGACTTGAAATAATATTCCTGATTTGGAAGTCCGTAGCGGTAACCACGTCCACGTCCAATAGGTGTTGCCTGCTTTTCACCGTCTTTTACACAAAGTAAAATATCGTGTGCATTGGCATCTTCTTTATTTAAATAATAGGTATTGTTAGTCGCAATTAATTTGACATTGTGTTTTTGCGAAAATTCAATCAGGGTTTTGTTTACACGATTTTCATCTTCCTGATTGTGGCGCATTACTTCTAAATAGAAATCTTCGCCAAATTGTTCTTTCCACCAAATCAAAGCGTCTTCGGCTTGGTTTTCACCAATATTCAGGATTTTACTCGGAATCTCTCCGTATAAATTTCCAGACAAAACCATAATATCGCCTTTGTATTTTTCGACTATATTTTTGTCAATTCTCGGTACATAATAAAATCCTTCGGTGTAGGCAATCGAGGCCATTTTAGCCAAATTGTGATAACCGGCTTTATTTTTAGCCATCAAAACAACCTGATAACCGTTGTCTTTTTTGCTTTTATCTAAATGATTTTCGCAGATATTAAACTCACAGCCAACGATTGGTTTTACCTCCGTTTCAGTTGGTTCTTCGCCTGCTTCAACTAAAGCTTTGTTTTTTCCAGATGCCGCTTTATTGTGGTTCATAACGGCGCTCACAAAATGGAAAGCTCCCATCATATTTCCAGTATCGGTCATGGCAACGGCAGGCATTCCGTTTTTGGCTGCAGCTGCCACAATATTTCCAATTCCGATAGTCGATTGAAGTACTGAAAACTGTGTGTGATTGTGTAAATGTGCAAATTTTGCCGCTTTAAAATCAGCTTTATCTTCTTCAGAAACAACTGTCTCTTTGCCTTCTCCAGCTAAAGCTTTAAGTTGTTCTCTGATTTTATCAGAAGCTGCTTTTAAATTAATATGCTTTAAGCCAATAAGCTTAAATGGCTCAAAATTTCTTTCCTGAAACTCTTTGAAATACTCTTTTGGAACATCCAGTTCTTCTTTGGTAAAAACCTCTCTTCTAACCAATTCCAAAAAACAACGCGTAGTTGCCTCAACATCGGCAGTTGCGTTGTGCGCTTCCGCGAATGGCTGGTCGAAAAGATAACTGTGTAATTCCGTAAGCGTTGGAAGTTTGAATTTTCCTCCACGACCTCCAGGAAGCTGTAATAACGAAGCAGTAACTTCAGTACAAGTATCTAAAACAGGCATTGAACTCATTTGAGACTCTACGCCCATTCTATGGAATTCGGCTCCCATAATATTCACGTCGAAACCTAAATTCTGACCTACAATGAATTTCGTTTTGCTTAAAGCTATATTGAATTTCTCTAAAACTTCGGCCAAAGTGATTCCATCGGCTTCAGCCAATTCAGTTGAAATTCCGTGAATGCGCTCGGCATCATACGGAATATTAAATCCTTCTGGTTTTACCAAATAATCCTGATGCTCAATAAGCTGTCCCATTTCGTCATGAAGCTGCCACGCAATCTGTATACAGCGAGGCCAGTTATCAGAATCGGTTATCGGGGCATCCCAGCGTTTTGGTAATCCGGTTGTTTCGGTATCGAATATTAAATACATAGAGTTGTAAAAAAGTCAAATTTTAAAGCTCCAAATTCCAAATCTTACACATTGCAAAACATTGACAACATGAAACATAACAAAATGTGAAATGAAAAATCGGAGGAATTCAAATTTACGCTTTTTTTTAAGTGAATGAAAAACGAAGTTATCAACAAAAACAGAATTAACATCTCGGCATTCTAAATGCAAAAACAGCCGAATTTGATTCTTTTTTTCTTAAAAAACTCCGATTATTCATTTTGGATACTCATTAGACCAAAATGAACACTTTTAAGCTGCAGTGTATCCTGAACTTTGCTTCATCAAATTATAACAATTAAAAAATAATAATCATGAAAACAATTTTTATCACAGGCGCATCATCAGGTTTAGGAAAAGCAACAGCAAAATTATTTCAAGCAAAAGGATGGAATGTAATTGCAACAATGAGAACTCCGAAAAAAGAAACTGAACTTTCTCAATTAAAAAACGTAACACTTTTACCTTTAGATGTTACCAATTATGACCAAATTCAAAGTACGGTTCAAAAAGCGATTGCATTAAGCGATATTGATGTCGTTTTTAATAATGCTGGTTATGGATTAATTGGTCCTTTGGAAAGCTTTTCAGATGATCAGATTACAAAACAGTTAAACACTAATTTATTGGGAACTATCCGTGTTACAAATGCTTTTATTCCTTATTTCAGAGAAAAAAGAAACGGATTATTTATCTCAACAACTTCTATCGGCGGATTGATTTCTTTTCCTTTAGGATCTGTTTATCATGCTACAAAATGGGGATTAGAAGGCTGGAGCGAAAGTATGGCATTTGAATTAAATCAATTTGGAATAAACATTAAAACGGTTTCTCCGGGCGGAATTAAAACAGAATTTCTTCACGGTTCCCTTGACACCGGAGTCAAACCAGAATACGAAGCAATGGCAAATAAAATGTTTGAAAATGTAGATGTTATGTTTGAAATGGCATCAACACCAGAACAAATTGCCGATGTTGTTTACGAAGCTGCAACAGATGGAAAAACCAAACTAAGATATGTGGCCGGAGAAGATGCAAAAGCGCTTTATCAACAAAGACTGGAACAAGGCGACGAAGTTTTTCGTGCGGCATTTGGCAAACAGTTTTTAGGAGCATAATGAGTTAGATTTCTACCGTTTAGTTTTTAAAAACCTGAACGGTAGAAATCTTTTAATTTCATACTTTTATATCATGGAAAACAAGAAAAACAATCCTGCAAAAATTTCGTCTATATCGCAATTTCATGATCTGCTTAGACTGCCAAAACCACTTCATCCAATGGTTAGTTTGGTAGATAATACGCAATTGGTCGTAAATGAAGATTTAGCCAACTATGCTTTTTTGCTTGATTTTTATAAAGTATCCTACAAGTTTTCTACCAATGGAAAAATGGGTTATGGGCAAGGTTATTATGATTTTAATGAAGGCGGATTGATGTTTTCTTCTCCAAATCAGTTAATCTTTACTGAAAACGAAGAAGGTGCCGAATATGGTGGTTACACACTTCTATTTCATCCAGACTTTATTCGAAATTATCCTTTAGGGAAAAACATCAAAAAGTATGGTTTCTTTTCGTACGATACCAATGAAGCGCTACACCTTTCTGACAGCGAAAAAACCACTATTTTAGGATTATTGAATAGTATCGAAAACGAACTTCATACGGCGATTGACGAAATGAGCCAAGATGTAATTGTTTCTTATATAGATGTTTTGCTTAATTACAGTAATCGTTTCTACAAACGTCAATTTATTACCCGAAAAACAATCAGCAACGACTTATTATTAAAAGTTGAAAATACTTTAAATGATTATTTCAATAACGCCGAAACGTTAAAAAGAGGTTTGCCTTCTGTTGATTTTCTTGCTTCACAAATTAATGTTTCCAGTCATTATTTAAGCGATATGCTTCGTAATTTAACGGGACAAAATGCACAGCAGCATATTCATTCCAAACTAATTGAAAAATCAAAAGATTTCCTAATGACTACCAATCTTTCTGTTGCAGAAATTGCCTATCAATTGGGTTTTGAATATCCTCAGTCGTTCAGTAAATTATTTAAAAAGAAAACGAGTCTTACTCCATTGGAATTTAAAAATTCATTCAATTAATCTTCCAAACTATTATCTTCAAAAAATCAGTTTTTGCCTCAAAAAAAGATAAAATTTCATAAAAATACACTTCTTGGATGTCGTAGTATTTAGATAGTTTATTGAATCTAAATAACGTCCAAAAAACTCCTTTAAAAGCTTTAAAAAACTTAAAAAGCGCACTTTCTGCAAAGAAATCAAAACTGATAATTATTACTATTTTTATTCAATTTGTTAGATTTTTTCAATTAAATTCTTATATTTTATAGTGATTTTGAGATAAATTTGCAAACTATTAAAACAAAAAACAATCAAAGAAAATTAAAGCCGAAAAAGAAAAACAAAGTCATTTTCTAAATCATTTTTCTGCCAAAATTTAACTTGCAAAAGCTTGTTGGCAATTTGTAATTCAGTTTGGGTATCGTATATAATGAAATATCGAAATTGACGCTTTTGTATCTTTTTTTACTTTTGTTTTGCTATTATAATGAACAGGAAATTGCTGTGGTTATAGAAATTACAATTAAAAAAAATAAAAAATGAGTAAGACATTATTTGACAAAGTATGGGATTCACATGTAGTGCGTAAAATTGAAGATGGACCAGATGTGTTTTTTATTGACCGCCATTTCATTCATGAAGTTACGAGTCCTGTTGCTTTTTTAGGATTAAAATCAAGAGGCGTTAACGTTTTATACCCACAACGTACTTTTGCTACTGCCGACCACAATACACCAACCATAAACCAACATTTACCAGTTCAGGATCCACTTTCTGCTAATCAGTTACAAGCTCTTGAAGACAATGCAAACGAATACGGAATTTCACACTGGGGATTAGGTCACCAAAAAAATGGAATTGTACACGTAGTTGGTCCTGAAAACGGAATTACTTTGCCAGGTGCTACTATTGTATGTGGAGATTCACATACGTCTACTCACGGTGCTTTTGGAGCTATTGCTTTTGGTATCGGAACATCTGAGGTTGAAATGGTGCTTTCTACACAATGTATTATGCAGCCTAAACCAAAGAAAATGCGTATTAACGTAAACGGTCAATTAAGCAAAGGTGTTGGTCCAAAAGACGTTGCACTTTATATTATTGCTCAGTTGACTACTTCTGGAGGAACAGGATATTTTGTTGAATACGCTGGTGATGTTTTCGAAAACATGACTATGGAAGGCCGTATGACAGTTTGTAATTTAAGTATCGAAATGGGTGCTCGTGGAGGAATGATTGCTCCTGACCAAACTACTTTCGATTTCCTTGAAGGAAGACTTTACGCTCCAAAAGGAGAAGCTTGGACAAAAGCTGTTGAATACTGGAAAACCTTAAAAACAGATGCTGATGCTGTGTTTGATGCTGAATTAAACATCAAAGCGGAAGATATCGAACCAATGATTACTTACGGTACAAACCCAGGAATGGGAATTGGTATTACAAAACATATCCCAAGTGCAAACCAAGTTGAAGGCGGTGAGGAAACTTACAAAAAATCTTTAGCTTACATGGGCTTCCACGAAGATGATGTAATGATCGGAAAACAAATCGATTATGTTTTCTTAGGAAGTTGTACAAACGGACGTATTGAAGATTTTAGAGCTTTCGCTGAAATTGTAAAAGGAAGAAAAAAAGCAGATAATGTTACGGCTTGGTTAGTTCCGGGTTCTCACGTTGTTGAAGCACAGATTAAAGAAGAAGGGATTTTAGATATTCTAACTGAAGCTGGTTTTGTATTACGTCAGCCTGGTTGTTCTGCTTGTTTAGCAATGAACGACGATAAAGTTCCTGCTGGAAAATATGCAGTAAGTACTTCAAACAGAAACTTTGAAGGTCGTCAAGGTCCTGGTTCAAGAACGCTTCTAGCAAGTCCAATTATGGCTGCTGCTGCCGCTGTTACAGGAAAACTAACAGACCCAAGAGAATTATTTTAATTCTCTCTTTGAGCTAAAAATTCAATACAAAAACAATGCTGTAGAAAAGCCTAAAGCTTATTGCCTACAGCCTAAAGCAAAAAAAAATGGCATACGATAAATTTACTATACTTACCAGCAGTGCAGTGCCACTGCCAATTGAAAACGTTGATACAGATCAAATTATCCCAGCTCGTTTCCTGAAAGCTACAAAACGTGAAGGTTTTGGAGACAACCTTTTCAGAGACTGGAGATATAATGGAGACGATACTCCAAAAGCTGATTTCGTTTTAAACGATGCTACTTACTCTGGACAAATCTTAGTTGGAGGAAAAAACTTCGGTTCTGGATCTTCAAGAGAACACGCTGCGTGGGCAGTTTACGATTACGGATTTAGAGCTGTAGTTTCTAGTTTCTTTGCTGATATTTTCAAAGGAAACTGTTTGAATATTGGTGTTTTGCCAGTACAAATCAGCCCTGAATTTGCTGAAACTATTTTCAAAGCAATCGAAGCTGATCCAAAAACAGAATTAGAAATCAATCTTCCAAACCAAACAATTACTTTATTGTCAACTGGACAGCAAGAATCTTTTGCTATCAACGGATACAAAAAGAACAATATGATCAATGGTTTTGACGACATTGATTATTTACAAGATATGAAGGAAGATATTAAAGCTTTTGCTGATAAACTTCCTTACTAAACACAACCAACTCTAACGCAGTTACGCAAGTTTCAACCTTATAGTTGGACTTCGTAACTGCTTTTAATTTAATTCTGATAAAAATCTCTAAGATGAATGACAACAGCATTGTTTTACCAAAATTTTATTCGGAAATCAAAAGTGATTCTGAGAAAATTGCGTTTTCAATGCCGTCCGATTTACAGACAGGAAGCTTTCTTAGAACATTATCAGCAACAAAAAAAGACGGTCATTTTCTTGAATTAGGAACCGGAACCGGATTATCACTTACATGGATGAGTGAAGGAATGAGTGAAAATTCGAATTTAATTTCGATTGACAATTCTTCAGAATATCAAAACATTGCAAAAAAGTATTTTCAAAAACCAAACATTTCATTGGTTTGTGAAGATGCAGAAAAATGGATTTTAAATTACAAAGGCAAAAAATTCGATTTAATTTTTGCCGATGCCTGGCCTGGCAAATATGCTGTTTTAGAAGAAACATTACAACTATTAAATCCAGGCGGAATTTATTTAATTGATGATATGTTGCCACAAAAAAACTGGCCGGCAAATCATGATAAAAATGTTGAAAAACTTGTTTAGGAATTAGAAAACAGAAAAGACATTCAGTTGACAAAAATGTGCTGGTCAACAGGTTTAATTCTGATAACAAAAATATAAGACATTAAGATTACACATGCTTATTATAAAAAGCAAACAATATAATAATGGAAAAAAGAAAAATTGAAATAATGGATACGACGCTCCGTGATGGTGAACAAACCTCAGGAGTATCTTTTTCTGCTGCAGAAAAACTAACCATTGCGCAATTATTGTTGGAGGAATTAAATATTGATAGAATCGAAATTGCTTCTGCACGCGTAAGCGAAGGAGAATTTCAGGCCGTAAAAGGCATTACTTCTTGGGCCGAAGAAAGAGGCTACATTAACCGAATTGAAGTTTTATCTTTTGTTGATGGAGGAGTTTCAATCGACTGGATGAAAAAAGCTGGTGCAAAAGTTCAAAATTTGTTGACTAAAGGTTCAATGAATCACTTAACGCATCAATTAAAAAAAACTCCTGAACAGCATTTTTCTGAAATCGCTCAAATAATCGCTTTAGCAAAAGAAAACAATATTGAAACCAATGTTTACTTAGAAGATTGGAGTAACGGAATGCGAAATTCTCCTGAATATGTGTTTCAATTTCTAGATTTCTTGTCAACGCAGCCAATCAAAAGAATTTTACTTCCAGATACTTTAGGCGTTTTGATTCCGTCATTGGCTTTTGAATTTATTTCTAAAATCAGAGCAAAATATCCAAACATTCATTTTGATTTCCACGCACATAACGATTACGATTTAAGTGTTGCTAATGTTATGGAAGCTATAAAAGCCGGTATCAACGGACTTCACGTGACGGTAAACGGAATGGGAGAACGAGCAGGAAATGCACCACTTGAAAGTACTGTTGCCGTTATAAATGATTATTTGCCAGAAGTTAGCATCAATATAAAAGAAACTTCTTTATATACAGTTAGTAAATTAGTAGAGACTTTTACCGGATATAGAATTCCAGCCAATAAACCAATTGTCGGCGATAATGTTTTTACACAAACCGCCGGAATTCATGCTGACGGAGATAACAAAAACAACTTATATTTTAATGATTTACTTCCGGAACGTTTTGGAAGAAAAAGAAAATATGCCCTTGGAAAAACTTCGGGAAAAGCCAATATCGAAAAAAATCTTCAGGAATTAGGTTTAAAATTAAACAACGAAGACTTGAAATTGGTTACCCAAAGAATTATTGAATTGGGCGACAAAAAAGAAACCGTTACAAAGGAAGACCTTCCATACATTATTTCTGATGTTTTGGACAGCCATACTTACGAAGAAAAAATAAAAATTGAGTCCTATATATTAGTACACTCAAAAGGAATGCGTCCGTCTACGACTTTGTGTTTAAAATTTGGAGATGAAATCATCGAAGAAAATGCACAAGGAGATGGTCAATTTGATGCTTTTATGAATGCCTTAACCAAGATTTACAAAAGCAAAAAGCTTACACTTCCAAAATTAATTGATTACGCAGTTAGAATCCCGCCAGGAAGTAGTTCTGATGCGTTGTGCGAAACCATCATTACATGGGTCAACAACGGAAAAGAATTCAAAACCCGCGGATTAGACTCAGATCAAACCGTTGCAGCGATTATCGCAACGCAAAAAATGTTGAATGTAATAGCCTAAGGTTCTAAGATGCTAAGATTCTAAGTTACTAAGATTTTTTTCTTTGAACTTAAAATCGAAGCAACTCAGAATCTTAAAAAAAATAAAATTAAGCCACTAAGAAGAAAAACTTAGAACCTTAGCAACTTAGAATCTTAGAACCTTTTTAAAAAATAAAAATGAAATTAAACATAGCCCTTTTAGCCGGAGACGGAATCGGACCAGAAGTAATAAATGAAGCTGTAAAAGTATCTGATGCTATTGCAAAAAAATTCAATCACGAAATCACATGGACTCCTGCTTTGACTGGAGCTTGTGCAATCGACGCAGTTGGAGTTCCTTATCCAGATGAAACACACGAAATTTGTATGAAAGCCGATGCGGTTTTATTTGGAGCAATCGGACATCCAAAATATGATAACGATCCAAGTGCGCCAGTTCGTCCAGAACAAGGTTTATTGTTGATGCGTAAAAAATTAGGATTGTTTGCTAATGTTCGCCCAACATTTACTTTCCCTTCTTTAATTGACAATTCTCCACTAAAAAGAGAAAGAATTGAAGGAACTGATTTGGTTTTCTTAAGAGAACTAACAGGCGGAATTTACTTTGGAGAAAAAGGAAGAAAAGACGGTGGAGAAACTGCTTTTGACAATTGTGTTTACACGCGTGCAGAAGTACAACGTTTAGCTAAAAAAGGTTTTGAATTAGCTATGACTCGTTCTAAAAAATTATGTTGCGTTGATAAAGCCAACGTTTTGGAAACTTCACGTTTATGGAGAGAAACAGTTCAGGCTATGGAAAAAGATTATCCAGAAGTTACGGTTTCTTACGAATTTGTTGATGCTGTTGCCATGCGTTTAGTTCAATGGCCAAACTCTTATGATGTATTAATTACAGAGAATTTATTTGGAGATATTTTAACTGACGAAGCTTCTGTAATTTCAGGTTCAATGGGATTAATGCCTTCTGCTTCTGTTGGAGAGCATACATCATTATACGAACCAATCCACGGATCTTACCCACAAGCAACGGGATTAAATATTGCAAATCCATTGGCAACAATTTTATCTGCAGCCATGATGTTCGAAGATGCTTTCGGATTAAAAGCTGAAGCTGATGCTATCAGAGCTGTTGTAAACAAATCTTTATCAGAAGGTGTTGTTACAGAAGATTTAGCTTCAAAAGGAGCAAAAGCGTATAAAACTAGCGAAGTTGGTGACTGGTTAGTTGCTAATTTGTAATAATAAAAGAAATCGTAGAGGCGCACAGCAGTGCGTCTTCTCAGTATGTTAGACGCACTGCTGTGCGCCTCTACAGAAAAATTACCGCATAAAAAAAAGGGATCAATTTTCATTGATCCCTTTTATATATTTAGAAAAAAATATTAATATCCTCCTCTGTTACCACCACGGTCATTTCCACCACGGTTGTTTCCGTAACCTCCGCGAGAATCACCTCCACGGTTGTTATTGAAGCTTCTTCTTTCACCTTCAGGTTTCGGTTCAGATTTATTAACAACAATTGAACGACCTTGAACAGTAGCACCGTTCAATTCATCAATTGCTTTTTGAGCTTCCGCATCGTTTGGCATCTCTACGAAACCAAAACCTTTGCTTCTTCCAGTAAATTTATCAGTGATAATTTTAACTGAATCTACTGCTCCATAAGCCTCGAAAGACTCTCTTAAATCTGCTTCCTCAATACTGAATGGAAGGCTTCCAACAAAAATGTTCATATGTACTTATTTATAATATGTAGCAAATGTAGTCTTATTTTTCTGTAATCTACTATATATTAGTTTATTTATGTTTTTATTTAGATTTCAAAACCTATAACAACAAAAGCAAATAAACTTTAAACAGAAAACTTAAAATAATACACTTGGGCCAATTGGAACTTTATAAAAAACACCTTCTGTAAAATTAACTTTCGGATTATCAACATCCGTAGTGTTCGAATTTATGGCAGTAAATTTAAATGTACCCGAAACAGTATTATTTTCAGCATCATAATCCGTAATTACAATTTGGCCGCTTCCTTTTTTTGTTCCAGTCGAAAAATCACTTACACGTTCTGGAAAAGTATTTGCATAAGATGCTTTTGAAACATCATTTACACCTAAAATATACGTTTTTTCTAAATTAGAAGGCACTTGTAATGTAACTTTTTCATAACCTAAGGAACCTTCAATAATTAAATTACCATTTGTAGAAAAATAAGCTTTATGAGCGACAGCTCTCCAAAAAACATTGTCTTTTAAGCCTTGAAATGCGGGATTATTAAATTTTATATCTTCAGTACAAGAAGTAACAACAAAAAGAAGCAATAAAAAATAAAAGTATTTTTTCATATTTCGTGGATTTGATGCAAAAGTATTGCATTTGAAATAAATATCTAAAATTTCAACTCAAAAACAATAAAAAAAGGACTGAATTTCTTCTTAAAAAGAATTAATGCCTTTTAAAACGTTTAATTCATAAAAAAATTATATCTTTGCGCCCTTAATTAACAGAGGTCGAGTACCTCAAAATTTAATCATAAGATTATGTCAGTAAAAATTAGATTACAAAGACACGGTAAAAAAGGAAAACCTTTTTACTGGGTTGTAGCTGCAGATGCACGCTCAAAAAGAGATGGTAAATACTTAGAGAAAATCGGTACTTACAATCCAAACACTAACCCAGCAACTGTTGAGTTAAACCTTGACAGCGCAGTTAAATGGTTACACAATGGTGCTCAACCAACTGATACTGCAAGAGCTATCCTTTCTTACAAAGGTGCTTTATTGAAACACCACCTTGATGGAGGTATCCGCAAAGGAGCTTTAACTCAAGAGCAAGCAGATGCTAAATTAGCAGCTTGGTTAGAGGCTAAAGCAGGAAAAGTTGATGCTAAAAAAGATGGTTTATCAAAAGCGCAAGCTGATGCTAAAGCAAAAGCTTTAAAAGCAGAAAAAGAAGTTAACGCTAAGCGTTTAGCTGCTGCAGCTCAGGCTGAAGCTGATGCTATCGCTGCTGCATCTGCTGCTGAGGCTACTGAAGAAGTTGCTGAAGTTGAAGCTGCAACTGAAGAAGCTCCGGCTGCTGAAGAGAATAACGAAACAACTGAAGCATAATTTTACTTAGCGATAATGCGTAAAGAAGAATGTTTTTATTTAGGTAAAATCGCTAAAAAATTTAGTTTCAAAGGTGAAGTTCTGATCTATTTAGACACAGACGAACCTGAGTTATACGAAAATCTGGAATCAGTGTTTGTTGAACACAACAAACACTTGGTTCCTTTTTTTATTGAAACAAGCTCTTTACACAAAGGCGACTTTTTAAGAGTTCGTTTTGAAGATGTAAATTCTGAAGAAGATGCAGACGCCTTAGTTGGCAACTCCGTTTATCTTCCTTTAACAATGTTACCAAAACTTACAGGTAACAAATTTTATTTCCACGAAGTTATTGGTTTTGAAATCGAAGACCAACGCCTAGGTGTTTTTGGAAAAATAACTTCTATAAATGACTCATCTGCGCAACCACTTTTTGAAGTTTTAAACGGTGACGTAGAAATTTTAGTTCCAATGATTGACCATTTCTTGGTGAAAATTGACCGAGAAAACAAAAAAGTAATCATGAACCTTCCTGAAGGTCTTGTGGAAATGTACCTATAAAAAGTTTATTTGTTTAATCGGTTAATTGTTTAATCGAAAAATGAACTTTCTTATTAAAATCTTTCTTTATAAATTATAAATCAAATGTTTCAGTTCAAACAATTCTCTATTAACCAAGATCGTTGTGCAATGAAAGTTGGCACTGATGGCGTTTTATTAGGTTCTTGGTCTCCAATTCATCATAATCCGTTTAGTGTTTTAGATATTGGTTCAGGAACTGGAATTATTGCTTTGATGCTTGCACAAAGATGCAATGCTGAACAAATTGATGCTCTTGAAATTGATGAAGACGCTTACGAACAAGCCGTTGAAAATTTCGAAAATTCTCCTTGGGGTGATCGCTTATTTTGTTTTCATGCTGGTTTAGATGAATTTATTGAAGAACCGGAAGACGAATATGACCTGATTGTTTCCAATCCGCCATTTTATGCTGAAGATTATAAGACAGAAAATGAACAACGTGATTTAGCAAGATTTCAAGACGCAATGCCTTTTGAAGAAATTGTTGAAGCTGCTGATTTATTACTTTCAGAAAATGGAATTTTAGCAATCATTATTCCTTTTAAAGAAGAAGAAAAATTTATCGCTCTAGCTAAAGAATCAGAATTGTTTCCAATAAAAATTACTCGCGTAAAAGGAACTCCAAAATCAGAAATCAAACGCAGTTTATTGGCTTTTAGCCGAAATGAAATTTCTGAAATTGAAATCGATGAATTAGTTATCGAAATCGACAGACATGTTTATACACCTGAATATATTGAGTTGACTAAAGATTTTTATTTAAAATTTTAAACCTGCTCAAATATATTTTTGAACTGATATAATATTCTTTCGATTAATCTTAAATCTTCTGTTACGATTTCAGCTCCTCCTTTCATTTCTTGCTGAAATATAATCTGCTTTTTATATGAAGTTTCGAGTCCGTTTGGCAAAGCAACATCAAGCAGTAAATTTCCATCTTTGTCCGGCACAAGCGAAATATTTTTAATTTCTCCTTTTAAAACTCCAAATTCGCGATCAGGATAATTTGCCAGACGAATATTTACGCGCTGTCCAACTTTTATTTTTCCCGAATTCAAGGCTGGTGCTTTTACTTTTCCGATAAAACCATTTTTTGCATCAGGAATAATCGAAAACACATTATCGCCCACATTAATTGTTTGGCTTTCATTCCAAACCTGCAAAAAAGTAACCACACCGCTTATAGATGATTTCAGTGTATAAGCCAGCTCCCAATCTTTGATGACTTTTTTTAGCTGATAAAAAGATTGTGCCACATTACGTCCTAAGTTCACTTCTTCCTTAGTTCCGCTTATCTGAGACGTCTGACTCAATTTTGTATTATCAATCAAAGCCGATTTCAACTGCGAAATCGAAGATAAAAGTCCCTTGTAACTTTTCTGGGCTTGTAAGTAACCTAATTTTTTTGCTTCCATTTCCTGCGCCGAAATGATTCCTTTATTGAATAAGGTTTCAAAACGGGCTATTTCATTCTTTTGAAGCTGCAATTCGCTTTCATTAATTATTTTTTGCTGTTGAAGAATCTCAAGTCTTTCCTTGATTTGGATTTTTTCAGAAACCTGTGCTCTGTTTTCGACTTCAAAAGGCTTAAGGTTTTCATTCAGCTTCTCTGCTTCGTAATCCTTTTGAAAAACACCAAAAGCGCTTTCAATTTCGCCAAGCTGAACATTTTTCAATAAAGCAAATGGAAATTCCTTATTTGAATCATTAATATTATAATTATCGACAATGCCTTTTAGTAAAAAAACATCTTTGTAATTTGCCGTGTTCTCAATAATGGCAAGAGTTGTGTTTTTAGCAACTAAGGCCTTATTTTTGACCAAAATAGCTTCAATACGACCAGATGACTTCGAAACAATTTTCTCTGGCGGAATATTAGTCGTAATTATGATTTCGGTATTTACTACATCTGGGTATTTTACAAACCAGGAAACAAAAAACAACATCAGTATGATTGCAAAAATGAGAACCGTCCCCCATCTGATCATCCAGTGTGGTACTTTAGTGAGAATGTCCTGAACTTCCTCGCTCCTTAATTCTATTGCATTATAATCTTCTGCCATAATTTAATTCCCTAATTGCAGTTGGTTTTTAACTAATTCAAAATAATTTCCTTTTTGCTCGACAAGCGCAGAGTGATTTCCTATTTCAATGATTTTTCCTTTATCTAAAACTACAATCTGATCTGCGTTCATCACTGTACTTAATCGGTGTGCGATGACAATAACGGTTTTATTTTTAAAGAAAATATCTAATTTTTCCATAATCTCTTTTTCATTATTAGCATCCAGAGCTGAAGTTGCTTCATCGAAAAACAGTATTTCTGGATTTTTATAAACCGCCCTCGCAATGAGCAAACGCTGTTTTTGTCCCGTGCTCATTCCTGTCCCTTCTGCACCAATTTTTGTGTTGTATCCAAGAGGAAGTTCGCTCACATATTCTTTAATATTAGCTACATCTGCAGCATAAAGCAAGCGTTGTTTATCAATTTTATCAACACCGATAGCAATATTATTGGCAATTGTATCACTAAAAATAAAGCCTTCTTGCATGACTGCTCCTATATTTGAGCGCCACGCTTTTTGAGAAATATTCCTCAATTGAGCATTACCAATTGTAATTTCTCCTTTTTCAGGTTCATAAAATTTCAAAAGAAGCTTCATTAAAGTTGTCTTTCCACTACCACTGGTTCCCACAATCGCCGTTACTTTATTGGCCGGAATTGTCAGGTTCAAATCTTTCAAAACAGGAACATCTGATCCTAAATAGCGATAATTGAGATCCTTGATGTTAATATCACCATCATACGGAACATCGTTTGATTGATGATGTTCCTGTTGGGTTTCATCTTCTTTTTCATGAATTTCAGACAATCTTGCTAAAGATATTTTAGCATCCTGAAGTTCTCTCACAAATTCAATAAGCTGTGTAATTGGTCCATTCAAACTACCAACAATTGAACTGATTGCTAGCATCATTCCTAATGTTATTGAGCCGTCGATCACCAATTTAGCCGAAAGAAAGATGATAAAAATATTTTTCAATTCATTAATTACCGATGAACCAATAGTTTGCGTTTGCTCTAAAATCAATCCTTTTATCGAAACCCTAAATAATCTTGCCTGCACATACTCCCAACCCCAGCGTTTTTGCTTCTCGGCATTGTGAAGTTTGATTTCCTGCATCCCATTAATAAGTTCCATTACTTTGCTTTGTTCCTGAGAAACTTCTGCAAAACGTTTGTAATCTAAAATTTCTCTTCTTTTCAAGAAAAGTGTAATCCAGCCAAAATAAAGAATACTTCCAGCAAAAAAGACTAAAAAAATCTGCCAATTGAAATACGCCAAAACTGCACCTAAAACAAACATATTTATAACCGAAAATAAAACACTCAGAGAAGATGTAGTAAGAATTTTTTCGATTCGGCGATGATCATTAATGCGTTGCATGATATCTCCCGTCATTCTTACGTCAAAAAATGAAATTGGAAGATTCATCAACTTGATGAAAAAATCTGAAATTAGCGAAATATTGATTCTAGTGGAAAGATGCAACAATATCCAGCTTCTAATGAGTTCCAGACCTGTTCTTCCGGCAAAAAGAAACAATTGCGCAAAAAGAATCAGGTAAATAAAATGAAGATTTTGATTTTGTATCCCGACATCAACAATACTTTGTGTCAAAAAAGGCACAATTGCCATTATCATACTGCTTGCCAGCAATCCGATGCTCAACTGTATCAAATACGATTTATAACGCAAAACATATTGCGACAGCAAACTAAAACCTAAGCCTTTATTGTCTTCTTTATCAAATTCAGATTGAAAGAATTTTGGAGTTGCTTCCATCAATAAGGCAATTCCTTCACTGGTAGAATCATCAGCATTGTTGCCGATCCAGAATTTTAAGAAATCCTCTTTGTTGTATTCAATCACGCCAAAAGCAGGATCTGAAATATAATAAATTCCTTTTTTTATTTTATATAGTACAACATAGTGGTTTTTATTCCAATGCAAAATAGCAGGCAACGGCGCTTCATCTAATTTTTCAGCACTTAATTTTACGCCCAATGTTCGAAAACCAATTTTCTCGGCGGCATCACTCAAAAAAAGCAAATTGCTTCCTTCACGAGTTGTTTCGCTGCTGTCGCGCAACTCCTGAATATTGATTGTTTTTCCGTAATGTTTAGCTATTATTTTTAAACATGTAGGACCGCAATCTTTAACGTCGGCCTGTTTATAATTGGGGAATTTTTTCAATTCTAGTATTTGAGTTTGTTTATAGCAATATTATACAAAAATTCTTAAAAAAAAATAAAAAGCAACGACTAAATTATATTGATTTGCTTCGAAATAATTAAAGTTTTTATTTTCTTAAAACTCTTTTACAAAATAGATTTATTTATTGATTTAAATTATAAAAACAAAAAAGCTTTGCTAAATAAATAGCAAAGCTTTCTAGTATTATTTAGTATAAAATCTAAGAGTCTGCTGGGCATTTTTGATCAATAATATCAGCGCAATTTTGGCCTTCACTAGTATGTATAATTGCTAAAGGAATCTGCGATCCTGGACAATAACAAACTACAATACCTGGATCTCCTCCTCCAATTATATTTTTTCTTTCATTAATACTTAAAATTTCAATCCCGGCTAAACTTTTTAATTTTTTCATAATTGATTTTTGTTTGATTTTTAATAGGTTAATTCATTTTGAACAATGTAATTGTATTTACTTTTTCTTAGATTTTTAAAAATTTGCCAAAATTTAAAACAATGTCAAAAAGACATCTTTATTTTAACAAGTTCACTTTATCTAAAATGCTTATTCACATGGTTCGTTAGGATCTGTCACGCAAATCCAATAAGCTGGCGAAGTTGCTGTTCTCGGACATCTTTTAGCAGTAGTGTTTGGTTCGCAAACCGGTGCGTTACCACCTTTAAGTCCTAGTTGCTCTTCTTTACTTAATTCAGTAGCTCCATGTAATTCAAAAATTTTCTTTAACATAATGTGGCTTTTTTGGGTTTTGTTAATGCTTCAATCCTTTTAAGACATTTGAAGCTTCTGTCTTTTCTTTTAAATCGTATTTCAGATAAGATAATTTTAAAAAAAAAAGCAGCTAGAAATGTTTTTCTTACTGCTCAAAGTATTTCAATTATTCGATAATTTTAATTTCTCTAGGATCTGCCACTGGTTAACCTAACCAAATAAAATCAACGCAGCGGCCAATTTCCTGAGAATCCCAACACCAATCATCAATATTGGGATATTTGCTCAATGTTCCACGATCGAGCGCCTACAAATTCAAAAAAAAACATGACTAAATTTTTGATAAGGCTTTATATTGTTTACTTAATAAATTTCATTTTTAGCAACATAAACGGCTTGTCTGGCAAATTCCTGGTAAAGTATCCATCGGACAAACTCCACCGGCCGGTATTAAAACACATCCTGCCTCTATTGCATTAATCCAACATTCAGGAATACCTCCTTTTATGGTTTTTTGCTCCGTTTTACTGATTTTCTGAGCATGTTCCAGACTTAAAATTTTTCTTATCATAAATTTTTGAATTAATTTTTGATTTTCTATTTCTAAAACATCCTGCTTTCAGTAATCAACTTCGTTTTAGCCTTTTTACGGCCTGAAAACATTAGCCCATTACCAAAGCGTCAGAATAACTCATTTCTAACGCAAAATAGTCTGTACAGTCTTCATATGACATTGCTGACACATAATCCCATGCGTTACACTTAGACACATTCTCTTTTGCATAATTGCCAAGAATCAATTTTTGTTCACTGGCAGTTATTTCCTGTGTTCCTTCTAGATTTAAAATATTCTTTAGCATAATCTTCAATTTTTAGTTTTCCTACATTTATTCAAAACAACAACTTATTTTTATTCTTTCATTCTTGTGAAATGCAGAGAAGCTTTTAAACTTCTCCGCACTGTTTATTTTCATGGGCATTTATAATATCCTCTCACAGCATCCCAACACATTCCAACTTCAGGGTAGGTTCCGCCTGCAATATTTTTTTGTTCCTCTTTCGATAATTTTTTAGTACCCTCTTTTTTTAAAAATTTTTCTAACATCATTTGTGGTTTTTGTTTCTTGATTATAGGCCTTCAATCATTTTAAGACACTTGAAGCTTATGTCTATCCCTGCGCAGGAATTTATGGGTGCCGCTAAGCTATTTTTTCCAAAACTTCAACTTCTTCAGCAAAATCGTTCAAGAAGTATTTTAGTTCGCTCAGTTCATATTCGTTTGGAAACAATTTTTCGTTTACAATTTTGACTGGGGTATAATTAAAATTATTTTTAGAACACCACTCGTACTGTTTGTTGATTTCTTGACTTATTAAAATGCTGACAGGTTCAACATGCCATTTTTTAAGCCATTTTTTAAGACTCATTTTTTTAATATGCCAATCTGAAATCGCTTCAACTGTTTTTCCAGGTGTTGCTCTGTTGATTGTCAAAATTCTTTCGACAATTATTTTATATGGATTTTCAGTGTTTTCCGGATTAATATTGAACAATACATTCAGATAAATTTTATCTGGAAATCTTAAAACTAGATCAAATGCTTCGTGAAATGTTTTATGACAATGTCCGCAACTTGGACTTATGATTATTGATAATTTGATTGCCGCGCTTCGGCTTCCAAAATTCAAACCTCTTAGCTCTTCCAATCCATCTGGATAAGGCACTTTTTTAGCCAGGAAGTTTAATAGCGAATAATTTCTTTTGAATTTTTTCAGTTCTTTTAGTGAATTTTCGCTATTTAAAACATTTTTAATCATTGGTTTCACTGCCAACCAGATTGGTATAAGGAGTGCCAAAGAGAAAACAAATGGAAAAATACTTTCGAAACTGAAACTCAAAGTGAATAAATCTGATGAAAACCAGATAAAACTCTGCATAAAAATCAAAAATGAAACTACTAAACACATTACGCACCATTTTTGAAGTTCAAATTTTTGAATCCAAATAGACGATACTATAATTGGTATTGCAAGCAAGCTTAAAAAACCAACGAAAATCGCTGAATTTAAAGGCTGAATTAATATTGCTATTAAACTTGATGTAAAGAACATTAGTGGCAAATCAGAGAAATTAAATACCTTGTTTTCTGTTCCTTCACTAGAATTAATTACAGAGTTGCAGGATGAATTTGAACTTAAACTGCAAAATTTTGATATAATGCCGTTTTTAAAGCCCAATTTTTCCTGTGCAATAAAAACACTCACAATAAATCCTAATGTTGATGTTGTTAGGAAAAACACGCTAAAAGCATCATATGAATTATAGAACAACGACAATCCGATTACGAATACGAACGGAAGACAATACTTCAACCAGCTCAATTCTACTTTTAAACTATCTCTTGCTATAACATTATTAGGTTCAATAGCTACAATTACTCCATTCCAGTCTAAAAGGAATTTTTCATACGCTATTTTTTGTGCTCCTTTTTTAATTGTAGTTATACGAACATAATTTTTAGCCTTTTCTACTAATGCAAGTTCTTCTTTAAAATAAGCTAAAAAATTTGAAGGCAAATCTACTATTTGTTCTTTCGGAACTCTGATGGCTGCATTTTCTATCGATAATAAATCTAACGAATCTGTTATCGCAAATAAACTTGGATAATTAGGATGAGACAAAAACAAATCCTTGAACTCATTTTTGATGTCTGAGTATCTATTTATTTGTAGAAATTTTTGGACTAGTTTTAACATCGTTTTCGATTGCTTTAAATCATAATTACAGTACAAATATTGTGGTTTTTATCGAGAAAAAGTGACCTTTGGTAGACATTTTATCAATTATACTACATACAATTTATAAATTATACCAGTCATAGATAAACTTATAATTTATTGAAAATCAAATATTTACAACGATTTTTTTTGTTCTAAAATTGTCAAAACCCAAATCTCGACAAAGCGTTTTCCTTTTTATCTAGCTTTGAATATCAATAATCCTAATAAGTAAAATCATGGCAAATAAGACATTAAAATTCGAAGATTTTGAAGCCGAAAAATTATCAAAAAATGAGCAAAAATTAGTTCACGGCGGTGATGGTGAAGATTACCCTCCACATGAACCAGGAAAAGATGGAAAAGGAGGAAACGGATAATACTTTTTAAAAATCAATTTATACTTAAAAATTAAAAATATCATGAAGAATACAAAAATGAAAATTGAAGATTTTGAAACTTTAAAATTATCTTCAAATCAACAAAAAGCCGTTCGCGGAGGAGATGGTGAAACAGATGTCAAAAACGAACCGGGAAAAGGATCAACAGGAAATGGATAAAACCATTTTTTATAACGAAATAAAATATTTACAGCTAAACTAAAATATCCAGTTTAGCTGTATTTTTTTTTAGAATCAGGAAATAACATTAATTATTTTTTTCCAGCAAAATAGTATTTCTAAATATTACTTGCAAACTGAGCTGGAGAAACGCCTGTTCGTTTACGGAATGATTTTGCAAATGAAACTGCATTTTTAAAACCAACACTTTCGGCAATAGCTTGTGTAGAATATTTGCGGTACATATGATTGGTAATCATTTCATTGATTACATAATTAATTTTAAGCTCATTTGAATATTCTCCAAATGATTTACCAAATCGTTTATTCACTACATAGGACAAATAAGTTGTATTGGTTTTGATTTTCTTAGCCACATAAGGCAACGTAAAATCGGCATTAAGATATTCGAGTTTATTTTCAAGTGCCAATAATTTTTCGACAATTTTATTTTCCTTGGCTTCGTCGATACTTAAATTAGCATTTTCCTTTTTAAGCTGAATTTCCTCAGTCTCTAAGTTTTCAGTAGCTTCTACTAAAATTGGAGGATTTTCTTTTTTCTCCAAATTAGCTTTAAACTCCTCAATTAAAGCATTCATTTTTTTATGTGCCTTATTCTTGTCTCGAATGTTTTTTATCAGAAAAAATACAATTCCTAAAACAAGAAGTACATAAAACACTTTTAGTGCTTTACTTATTAAAACATCGTATTTATATTTTTCCTGAATAGTAAGCATTTCCGCGCTCAAATCTTCTACACCTAATTTATAATTTACTTCTTGAGCTTCGTCTCTAAATTTTGTCTGAGATTTTTCATAAGCATTCAA
This sequence comes from Flavobacterium sp. ASV13, assembly GCF_000745775.1. Lineage (GTDB taxonomy): Bacteria > Bacteroidota > Bacteroidia > Flavobacteriales > Flavobacteriaceae > Flavobacterium. The sequence goes on from NZ_JQJY01000002.1 coordinate 464,844, forward strand.
GTAAATTTTAGAATGTTTATAAGCTTCTTCTGGTTTGTTGAGTGCGCTGTAGATCTTAGCCTGAAGGTAATTTGATTTCAAAAAACTTTCATCCAAAGTGTTATTTTTCAACGAAATAGAATCTACTTTTTTTAAGCAAACTAAAGCCTTCTCGTATTTTCCCATATAAAAATACAAGTCTCCTAAATTATAATTAGCAGTATGATAAAAGCTTTCCGAATTATTTTGCTTTGCTAAAAACAAAATATCATAATAGATTTTTTCAGCATTTTTATTGTCACTTTTCATTAGGTAAATATTCCCTAAACTCATTTTAGCGGCAATTTTATTACTAGTGAAATTTTGAGAATAAGTAACGGCTTTTTTATAAAAATACTCAGCCGAGTCAAGCAAATACTTTTTATCTTGATTTTTCATAAAATAGCCCTCGTAAGAGCCACCTAAATCCAAATTAATGTTGCTTTTACTATTTTGAAACTGATCCCTTGCGTAAACCCTTTCATTTTTATCAATGAAATCGTTGTTTTGCCTTAAATTTTTAATAGATAATTGATAATTTCCAACCTGTTCATTAACAATTGCAATATTGCTTTTGAATTTAACAATTTGAATAACGTCTTCAACTTTAATAGAGAACTTGATACCTTTTTGATAATTTTCAATTGCAGCACTTAAATTGCCTCTTTTCCATTCGGTCAATCCTCGAAAATTATAAAGATAAGCTGTGAGTTTGGTTTTTTCTGGAGATTCAGGCATTTTGTCTAAATACTGAAATGCTTTTTTATAACTTTCGTCAGACTTAGGAATATTGCCCTTCATTTGGTACAAATAACAAGCTGCACCATTAGCAAATGCCAGGTGCTTATTATCGTTTGATTTCATCAATTCTCTAGTATATGCAAGACCTCGATCGACATTGTCATTAAAACTGAATCGAATTTTGTCTTGTAGGACTAAGTATTCCTGTTCGCTAATTTGAGTTTGTTGGGCAAAACTCGTATTAAGAACAAGAAAAAATAAAAAAGAGATGATTAGCCTCATTAATTTGTTTTTGGATTCCAAAAATAACGCATATATTTTCAATATACTAAAATTTATTTGCCATAGTCTTGTTAATTTTACAACAAAATTAAAAAAATATAACAATTTAGCTTTGTTTTGTTATATTTTTATTGCGTAAATTTGTTTTTGTAAAACATATCAAAAATGAAACCAGATTTATTTCAAGCACCAGATTACTACAACCTTGACGATTTGTTAACTGACGAACATAAACTAGTTCGTGAGTCGGCACGCGCGTGGGTTAAAAGAGAAGTTTCTCCTATTATTGAGGAGTATGCACAAAGAGCAGAATTTCCAAAACAGATTATTAAAGGACTTGGAGAAATTGGAGGTTTCGGGCCTTATATTCCAGTTGAATATGGCGGTGCTGGTTTAGACCAAATTTCATACGGTTTGATTATGCAGGAAATCGAAAGAGGTGATTCTGGAGTTCGATCAACCTCATCAGTACAATCATCTTTAGTAATGTATCCAATTTGGAAATACGGAAACGAAGAACAACGCATGAAATATTTGCCAAAACTGGCAACCGGAGAATTCATGGGATGTTTTGGTTTAACTGAGCCAGATCATGGTTCTGATCCTGGAAGTATGATTACCAATTTTAAAGATATGGGAGATCATTATCTTTTAAATGGTGCCAAAATGTGGATTTCAAATGCTCCATTTGCAGATATTGCTGTGGTTTGGGCAAAAAATGAAGAAGGAAGAATTCACGGTTTAATTGTTGAACGCGGTATGGAAGGTTTTACAACTCCTGAAACGCATAACAAATGGTCGCTTCGTGCATCATCTACGGGAGAATTAATTTTTGATAATGTAAAAGTTCCAAAAGAGAATCTTTTACCAAATAAATCTGGATTAGGCGCACCGCTTGGCTGTTTAGATTCAGCTCGTTACGGAATTGCGTGGGGAGCAATCGGTGCAGCAATGGATTGTTATGATACAGCTTTACGCTATGCTAAAGAAAGAATCCAGTTTGGAAAACCAATTGGAGGAACACAATTACAACAGAAAAAATTGGCCGAAATGATTACCGAAATCACAAAAGCACAGTTATTAACTTGGCGTTTAGGTGTTTTGAGAAACGAAGGAAAAGCAACAACGGCTCAAATTTCAATGGCAAAACGTAATAATGTTAATATGGCAATTGAAATCGCACGTGAAGCAAGACAAATGCTAGGCGGAATGGGAATTACAGGTGAATATTCAATTATGCGTCACATGATGAACCTTGAAAGCGTAATCACTTACGAAGGAACTCACGACATACATTTATTGATTACCGGAATGGATGTAACTGGAATTCCAGCATTTAAATCATAAACAATTATTAAAGTATATACAAAATCAATTTAAAAAGCTTCTCTTAATCGAGAAGCTTTTTATCTTTGCAGCAAAATTTACATAAATGAATATTGAAACTATAAACAATAGCATTCAACCTCAAAAAGACCAGCTTTTAAACCACTCTTTATACGGCAAAATTCAAAATATTGATGACTTGCACAGTTTTTTAGAAAATCATGTTTTTGCTGTTTGGGATTTTATGTCATTGCTAAAAGCTTTACAAGCCAAACTTACGTGCACAACAACACCTTGGTTCGCCACTAAAAACCCTGAAACAAGATATTTAATCAACGAAATTGTTCTTGCAGAAGAAACCGATTTAACGATTGACGGAAGAAGACAAAGCCATTACGAAATGTATCTTGAAGCAATGGAAGACTGTGGCTCTGATACAACCGGAATCAATAAATTTTTAGCCGAAGTACATTCGCTTCACAATATTTTTGTTGCTATCAAACAAAGTTCGCTTCATCCTGATGTAAAAGCTTTCTTAGACTTTACTTTTAGAGTAATTGAAGAAGGAAAACCACACCAAATCGCTGCAGCATTTACTTTTGGAAGAGAAGATTTGATTCCGAGTATGTTTACTGAAATCCTGAAAAACTTTCAAAAAAATCTTCCAGAAGTTGATTTAGCAAAATTGCTTTATTATTTCGAAAGACATATTGAACTTGATGCCGACGAACACGGACCAATGGCAATGCAAATGATTACAGAATTGTGCGAAGACGATGCTCAAAAATGGAAAGAAGTCGAAGAAGTTTCCATTTTAGCCTTAGAAAAACGAATCGGACTTTGGAATGCCATTGAGGAAGAAATTCTTTTAAAAGCTGAAATGGTCTAAAACCGAATTCAAATATTTAACGTAACTATTTGTTTAAGATGTTTACAAACCTAATTTATCCAAATTATGAAACTGCATTTCAAACAAATAGTTATTGTCATCTTCTCGATATTTGTGAGTTGCAGCGCTGATCAATCAGATTCAGAGAATACCACTGTTCCGCCGGCAACAACTCCGCCAACGACAGAAGTTCCAACTACGCCAATTTCATCATCTATAAAGTATCTTGCTTTAGGGGACAGTTATACTATTGGCCAAAGCGTTTGTGAAACTTGCCGATATCCTGAACAGCTCAAAACCAAATTACAAACAATTTATCCCGAAACTGCTTTTTCATTAAAAATTATTGCTCAAACCGGTTGGTCAACAAGTGATTTAATTTCGGCAATAAACACTCAAAATCCCGATTCCAATTATGATTTGGTTACACTTTTAATCGGTGTAAATAATCAATATCAACATCAGGATTTCTCGGTTTATGAAAAAGAATTTCCGCAATTACTCAACAAAGCAATAGCGCTTGCAAAAGGCGACAATAAAAATGTAATTGTTCTTTCAATTCCAGATTACGCCTATACGCCCTTTACGAAGAATTATACGGATGAGAACCGAATGAAAATTTCAAACGAATTAAATAATTATAATTCTTTTGCGGAGCGTTATTGTATCACAAAAAATGTTGCATTTATTTCAATTACTGATATTACAAGACAAGGTCTTAACAATCCAAGCTTAGTGGCTTCAGATGGTCTTCATCCTTCAGAACAAGCTTATAAAATGTTTGTAGAGCGAATGCTGCCGAAAGTCAAAATGGTTTTGCAGGATTAGCATTTATATCTTTAGGAGCAGAAAAATCAGTTTTCAAAACACGTTTAGTCCCGCTATCCGCTATATCTTTTATGGTCTCGTTAAAGAAACGAGACCATAAAAGGATACCGCTTCTATCGGGGCTAGACTAGATTTTTTTGTTTTTTCAAGAAAAATATACCTACTTTAGCAAAAACAGATTAGCCTTAGAATAGATTAAATTCATGCAAGTTTCACCTCCAAAAGAGTTATCGCCTTACATCAAACATTATCTGTTTTTAGATAATACAGAAACTGCTGTGCAAAAATTTCGTTTATTTTCTGATGGTAATACCGGCCTTGTATTCTCCGTAAAAAGCAAGCTGATTTCTGGAATTAATAAATTTAATGCAAAAGATTATCTACCAACTTCTTTTTTATACGGACAGCTAAATGGTTTTAAAGATCTTTATTCTGAGAATGAAATAACGTTAATCATTGTTGTCTTTCAACCCAACGGAATCCATCAATTATTAGGAATTCCTGCCAATGAATTTCACGATGCTATTATTCCTGTTGAAGATGTATTTGACCAAAAAATTACTGTACTTCAGGAAAAATTATCTCAACAAAACAATCAATTGCGAATTGAACTTTTAAATCATTTTTTTACATCAATGATTACTGCAAAACCGATTTTAAATCAGTTTATAATAGATAATTCATTAAATTTTATCATCGCAAATAAAGGTCATTTTTCTATAAACCAATTGGTTCAATACACAGGTTATACTGGAAGACATCTTGAAAGAAAATTCAAAGAATGCATCGGATTAAATCCAAAGAAATTTGGTAATGTTGTAAGACTGCATCACTTCCTAAAATTATTAAAAGACAAACCTGACAATACTAATCTAACAACAATTTGTTACGATGCCGGATTTTCAGATCAATCACATTTAATAAAAGAATTTAAAAAACATACCGGAATAACTCCGAAAGAATACTTATACACCGGAAAATTAACCAATAACCTTATAAAAAGATTTTCCGTATAACATTCTAAAATGTCGGTTTTGTACAATTTTTAAAATATTGCCGATGCTATTTTTGACTGAAATTAATAGCATGCAATATGAAAAATCTAAAAATAGCCACAGCCCAATTCGAAAACAAAAGCGGTGACAAAAACTATAATTTATCTGTAATAGAAAAACTTTCTCAAAAGGCATCTCAGGAAGGCTGCGATGTGATTTCATTTCATGAATGTTCTATAACCGGATATACATTTGCAAGAAATTTATCAAAAGATCAAATGTTGGACTTGGCAGAACTAATTCCGAGTGGAGAAAGCATTCTAAAATTGGTCGAAATTGCTAAAAATAATAACATTGTAATATTAGCCGGGCTCTTCGAAAAAGATAAAAATGACAATCTATTCAAAGCTTATGTTTGTGTGGATAAAAATGGTTTAGTTGCCAAATACCGAAAATTACACCCTTTTATAAATCCGTATTTAACGCCTGGAGATCGTTATTGTATTTTTGAAATTGAAGGCTGGAAATGTGGCATTCTAATTTGTTACGATAATAATATCATAGAAAATGTACGTGCTACAAAACTTTTAGGAGCCGATATTATTTTTATGCCTCACGTAACCATGTGTACTCCTTCTACCCGACCTGGCGCTGGTTTTGTTGCACCTCAACTTTGGGAAAACCGCGAAACAGATCCAACTTCTTTACGATTAGAATTTGACGGAATGAAAGGCCGCGATTGGTTAATGAAATGGCTTCCGGCAAGAGCTTACGACAATGCAGTTTATGCGATATTTTCAAATCCTATAGGAATGGACGATGACCAATTAAAAAACGGCTGCTCTATGATTATTGATCCTTTTGGAGATATTTTAGCCGAATGCAGAACTTTTGACGATTCTTTCGCAACGGCTGTACTTACTCCGGAAAAATGCATTCAGGCTGGAGGAAATCGCTATATAAAAGCTAGAAGACCAGAATTGTACAAAGATATTATTGGTCGAAATCACAAATCAGAACAAAATGTAGTCTGGCTGAAACCAGTTGCAAAAGAATAAAATCAAAAACAACTAAATTTTTCAGCACTTAAAAATAAAATTCTCAATCATAAAAAGAAAGAAAAAACTTAATAATAAATAAGTTTCCGTTTTCAGTAATAACGCTAGTTTTTTTATTATAAATACACTTATAACATTTAAAACAAACACTTTAAATTTAGTTAGGTTATATTTGAGTAAATGCAATAGAAAACATGAGCGAAAAAAAAAATATTCCTACTGATGGTTTTGCTCTTCCAGAAAAAAATAAAGCAAATCATAATGACGAATTATTGTTCGTCAATAAAAAACTTTCCCAGCAAATAGAAGAGCGGAAAAAACGTGCCGCAGAACTAATTATTGCTAATATCGAATTAGCTTACCAAAATAAAGAGAAAGAGAATCGCGCCGCAGAATTAGTTATAGCAAACACTGAACTTGCATACCAAAACAAAGAAAAAGAAAAACGCGCTGCCGAACTTGTTATTGCCAATACTGAACTGGCCTATCAAAATCAGGAAAAAGAAAAACGTGCCGCAGAATTGGTTATTGCCAATGCCGAACTTACTTTTCAAAATAAAGAAAAAGAAAAACGAGCAACTGAATTAATATTGACAAATAATGAACTTGAAGCTTTTACCTACATTTCAAGTCATCATTTACAAGAGCCTTTACGAAAAATCCAGGTTTTTACAGACAGAATAAATACAGATGAGCACCAAAATTTAACTGAAAAGGGGAAATTCTATTTAGAACGTATCGAAGTGGCCGCCTCTCATATGCAAGGACTTATAAATGATCTATTAACGTACTCGCGCACAAATGTAACCGAAAAGAAATTTGAAAACGTTAGTATTAATGAAGTTATAAATAAAGTAATAGAAGATTTAAGTGAAGAAATCGATCTAAAAAAAGCCATTGTAAAAGTATCCGGAAATTGCAGTGCCTATATAATACCATCACAATTTCATCAACTTATATGCAATTTGATAAGTAACTCTCTCAAGTTTTCAAAACAAGGAGAAATACCTCGTATTACAATAGAAAGCATTTATACCAAACAAAAAACAAAGAATCTTCCGTCATCATCTGATTACTGTCATATAACAATCAGCGATAATGGTATCGGGTTTGAACAGCAATTTGAAAGTCGTGTTTTCGAAATGTTTCAGCAACTTCATAGCAGAGCAGAATATAAGGGAACTGGAATTGGTCTTACTATAGCAAAGAAGATTGTAGAAAACCATCAAGGAATCATTACGGCAACAGGCAAATTAAACCATGGCGCCAAGTTTGATATTTATATTCCGGTACTATAAAAAAACCTCCTGCAAAAATCGCAAGAGGTTTTTTATTTTAAAAAGTATATCCTAATCTTATATGAAAATAAGGTGTGTATTGATTTCTGTTTGTCGAATTACCATCTGCATTTGTTGCATATCCGTTATAATAATTCGATTTTAGGAAAACGATTCGGTAACCAAGACCTGCTCCTCCTTCGTAAGTAAAATGTTCACCAACCACACGTCTGAATCCCCACGTTGGAACAATGGCTAAATCAGCTGTTTTTGTGATATTATCATCCAAATTCAACACAAACCAATCAGGGTGATAACTTGTTTTTAATGATACGTAATTACCGCTGTTTTTTGATATATTTTTCCCAGTACGTCTTCTTTTACTCAAATTGTAATACAACTTCGGCTCTAAAGTCAGCACAGGTTGAAAAATAAAACCTGCTCCATCATACTGATCTCCTACTGCAATATCATGCTCAATTCCAATTTCGCTTCTTAATACAAAGTTATTTACAAGTCGGCTTTCATTGTTAGCCCAAAGACCAATAAAACCTGTCTGTACTCCAAAAATCGATTTTTCAGCGGTCGCATTTTGTGCGCTTAAATTTAAATTTACTCCTAAAATTACCAGTAAGAAGATTTTTTTCATTTACAATTTACGTTAAGGTTTAGACATTAAAAAACCTGTAAAAATTAATCTACAGGTTTTAACTTGAAATTCAGCAGAAAGGAAGGGATTCGAACCCTCGATACAGTTACCCATATACTAGCTTTCCAGGCTAGCTCCTTCAACCACTCGGACACCTTTCTTTGTTGGTCTGCAAAGAACACAAAAAAAAATGGTTTTTAAAAACAAAATCTGCAACTTAAATGCTTTTTCTAAATTCTTCCATAAACAACTTTACGGCTTTTTTTTGATAACCGCCTATTGTCAGCATAAAAGCTTCTCTTTTGGTCGCCACTCCTGTAATTTGTATCGCCTTTAGCTGATCCCAGCCTTTTAGCGCCATTTCTGCAACAATTGTCGCCCAATCACTGTTTTCTACCATTTGTAATAATGCGTGTATCGAATGCAACTCTATTGAGATTTTAGGTTTCATGTTGAATTTTTGAAATAATTCTTCAACAAATTCTCTTGAATTCGAGCCTTTTCCGGGCAAAACCAGCGGAATTTCTTCTATCTTTTTAAAAGCTATTTTATCTAAAACGGCTAAAACATGTGTTCTCGAAACCGCCAAAACCATATGAGAGGTAAACAAAGGGATTTTCTGAATGGGTAGCTCAATTTCATGCGATGAAATAACCAAAACGACGTCTAGCTGGTTATCAAGAAGTTTTTGTTCTAAAGCTTCAGTTGTTCCATATTCAACAACAATTTTCAGATTCTGATATTTTTTAGCAAATGCATTGACAACCGGAAGAATCAATAAACCAAAAATATACGTAACGCCTATTCGCAGTTCACCTCCAATCATTTCATTTAAATCTTCGATTGCTTGTTTTCCGTTTTCTACATTTTCGACTACTTTTTTGGCGTGAATCAAAAAAACAGAACCCGCTTCTGTCAACTGCACTTTTTTGCCAATTCGCTTAAACAAAGGCAAACCAAGCTCTTCTTCCAGTTTTTTAATTTGTTGCGAAAGGCCAGATTGCGTTACAAAACACAATTCGGCTGCTTTTGTAAAATGCAATACTTCAGCCGTTTTAATAAAATATTCAAGTTGATATAATTCCATATTGATAAGTTTAAATACTTATTATCAGTAAAATTATTAATTTTTCTAATGTAATCATAATCCCGACCTTTGTATTAAATATTACAAATCATGTTTAAAGCATTAAAATCTAGAAACTTCAAGCTCTTCTTTTACGGACAATCCGTTTCAATTGTCGGAACCTGGTTGCAGAAAACTGCTGTCAGCTGGATGGTTTATAGTATAACCGGTTCCGTATTTTTATTAGGTTTGGCTACATTTTTAAGCATGATTCCGTCTTTATTTCTTGCACCATTGGCTGGAAGTGTTATCGGAAGATATGACCGACACAAAGCCATGATTTTATTGCAGTCATTAGCCATGCTTCAGGCTGGGGCTTTGGCTTTATTGCTTTATCTAAAAATCTACAACATCAATTTTATTTTGGCATTAAGTCTTTTTCAGGGAATCATAAATGCATTCGACATGACCTGCAGACAAACTATGATGATAGATATCGTCGACGATAAAGAAGATTTGCCAAACGCCGTCGCATTAAACTCAACTTTGAACAATTTTGCCCGAATTGCAGGTCCTGCGCTTGCTGGAATTATTTTGCACAATTATGGTGAAGACATTTGTTTTATTGGAAATTTCCTGAGCTATATTCCGGTTTTAGTTTCTCTTTTAATGATGAGAATCACACCGCACATCAAAGCTGAAGATAAATTTAAAATGCTTGATGATTTTCTTGAAGGTTTAGATTATGTAAAAAAAGAAACCGAAATGGCAAGAATGCTTTTAATGCTAATGTGTAGTAGTTTGTTCGTTATTTCATTCAATACTTTGATGCCAGTTTTTGCGAAAGATATTTTTAGCGGAAATGCACAAACCTTCAGTTGGTTTGAAAGCGCTGCCGGAATCGGTTCAATTGTATCAGCAATATATTTGGCTAACCTTAAAAAAGCCGACAATATGAACAAAATAATGATCGCAGCGAGTTTATTATTAGGCTTTAGCATTATTATACTTGCCTACTCAAATAGTTTGACTATAGCGCTTATTTGTATGGCTCTGAGCGGCGTAGGAATGATGGCGCAAACCTCATCTATAAACATTTATGTTCAGACACAGAGTTCTGTAAATATGCGTTCCAGAAGTATCAGTTATTATTTAATGGCTTATCAGGGAATGATTCCTGTGGGAAGTTTAATTATCGGTTACGTTTCTCACATTATAGGAACAAGAAATACGGTTGCTATTCAGGGAATAATATGTATTGTTTCGGTGATTGTTTATGTGTATTATAAAAAACACACTACTTCTGAAGATTTAGAAACTTGTCCGGTTCCTTACAGAAATTCTAAAGATTAAAATTAAAAAATCCCAGATTCTAAAAATCGAAATTTTGAATCTGGGATTTTTAATTAGAATTTTTTTCTACGAAATTTCTCCGCGAAGCGCAGTCTCAAAAATATCTTTAAACTCGTTTTGTGGAATATTATGTCCAAGCAAATACATCAATTTTGTAATTGCGGCTTCTGTAGTAATGTCTTTCCCCGAAATTACTCCTAAAGATTTCAAGGCTGTACTGGTTTCGTATTGTCCCATATTCACGCTTCCGCCTGAACATTGTGTTACGTTTACGATATGCATTCCAGATTTGATCGCTTTTTCAATTAAATTTAAAAACCAATCTTCAGTCGGTGCATTCCCTGAACCGTAAGTTTCCAAAACAATTCCGCGTAAACCTTGAGTTGACAAAATTGAAGCCAAAACGATTTCGCTCATTCCCGGGAACATTTTGATGATGGCAACATGATTGTCTAAGTTTTTATGAACGATCAGTTTTGCATCTTTATTTACTGGAAGAAATAAATGTTTGTTTAATTTTAAATGCACTCCAGATTCTACCAATTCAGGATAATTTGGCGCTGTAAAAGCTCTGAAATGTTCTGCATTTACTTTAGACGTTCGATTACCTCGGTATAATTTGTATTCAAAATACAAACACACTTCTGTGATAACCGGTTTTCCATTCTCTAAAAGAGATGCTATCTGAATTGCTGTAATCAGGTTTTCTTTTGCATCGGTACGCAAATCTCCAATTGGCAATTGCGAACCTGTAAACACAACTGGTTTGGCTAAATTCTCCAGCATAAAACTCAATGCCGAAGCCGAATACGACATTGTATCTGATCCATGAAGAACAACAAAACCGTCGAAAGAAGCATAATTTTCCTCAATCATTGTGGCAATTTTTGTCCACATTTGAGGATTCATATTCGAAGAGTCAATTGGATGTTCGAATGAAATCGATTCGATTTCGCAATCCAATTGTTTAATTTCTGGAATTTTCTGAATTAATTTACCAAAATTGAATGCTTTTAGCGCTCCAGTTTCAAAATCTTTGCTCATACCGATGGTTCCTCCGGTATAAATCAATAGTATTTTAGCTTTAGATGACATCTTGGTATTTTAATTTATTGACAACAGGATTCGCATACATCGCTAAAAATCCTTGTCTTGTCACAGGATTATCGCTTCCGATTCTCATTTCTAAACGACGTTCAAAAAGCTGTTTTTCGTTCTCTTTGTATTTGTGAGCAAATTTGTCTGTTTCGTTTAAAATATCGTAAGCAATAAAATTAGTTGGCCATAATTGATAGTTTTTCAAAATAACATCATCAATAGTTTGCGCCAAAGCCTGAACTTGCTTGTTTGCATTGTCATTCTCGACCACAATCTGATCGATTTCTGTATCTAAAACATCACCAACAGAAATATGTATTCTTTTTTTAGTTCCCATGATACCACTCAAAATGGTCATGAAATCTTCATTTTTATCTTTTACGTAAACTTCGTTGTTTGCTTCTGCCATTAATTGCGGCATTTTCAAAACATCTGTCGGATCATATTCATAAGAAATAGAAACCGGAACGATTTTTAATTTCTTAAAATAATCCATTAAGTTTTCTTCATCAGACCCCATTCCGATCATTTTCAAAACACCTGGATTGGTTTCGTCATTTCCGTCTTTTGTTCTTCCTTCTCTTTGAGCAATCCAAACCGAACGATTTTCGCGAAGCAATAACTGTCCCATATATTCCGAAAGCAATTTAGAACTTTGCAACATTTCACGAGGCGTTAATCCTCTTAAAACTAAAAAGTTTCTGTTTAATTTTGCTAAAGTTGCTAAGAAAGCTTTCTTTACTAAATTATCTCCAATTGCCGAAGCGGTCATTACCAAACCATGTTCGAACAAGCAAACATTTAGTAAAGTAGTATCCAAAAGAATATCTCTGTGATTCGAGATAAATAGATAAGAAGTATTTGGTTCCAATTTTTCAAAACCTGAAGTCGTTAAACCTTCAGAGCTTTTTTCTAAAACCTTTTGGATTGTATTGTAAATAAAATTGCATTGAAAATCACGAATAGAATGTGTTTTTCTTAATTGATCCTTCCAAACCTCATCTTCTACTTCCGGAAAAGTAAAGTTCATCATGGTTTTCATCATAGGATGATTTACAACATCATGAAGGGCTTCATTTATTTCGGAATCATAAAACGGTCGAATGGCATCAAATCTCTGCATTATTTATTTGGGTTTAAGTGGGCAAAAGAACAAAAAAAAAATTAAAGTTTTGTAAGGCGTGGGTTAAATCCCAAAAACGTCTTTTGAATTTTGAGTCGTAATTACTGCAATTTCTTCGGCAGAAACTCCATAAATATCGCTTAATTTGGCAATAACATTGACTAAATAACTACTTTCATTTCGTTTTCCTCTATACGGAATTGGCGCTAAATACGGCGAATCTGTCTCTAATACGATATGTTTTAAATCAATTTGGCTTAAAAACTGGTCGATTTTTCCGTTCTTAAAAGTGACAACTCCACCGATTCCCAACTTCATATTGTAAGAAATCGCGCGTTCCGCTTGCTCTAAAGTTCCGGAAAAACAATGAAAAATCCCAAATAAATCATCAGATTTTTCTTCCTCAAGAACATCAAAGATTTCGTCGAAGGCTTCTCTACAGTGAATTACAATAGGAAGTTTGTATTGTTTTGCTAACTGAATTTGTCTTTTAAAAGCAATTTGCTGCTCTTTCAAATGTGTTTTATCCCAATACAAATCAATTCCGATTTCACCAACGGCATAGAATTTTCTTTTTGATAATTCAGTTTCAACGTGCTGCAATTCGTCCAGATAATTGTCTTTTACATATGTAGGATGAAGTCCCATCATTAAAAAGATATTTTCTGGATAGTTTTTCTCCAAATCGTACATAGACTGTGTTGCAGCAGCATCGATTGCAGGAATAAAAAAACGTGTAATTCCTGCATCTATGGCGCGCTGAATCATTGCGTCACGATCCTGATCAAATTCTTCTGAATATAAATGTGTATGTGTATCGGTAATAATGAGTGTCGAATTCAATTGTCTAATTTTTTAAAGCTGTCAAAATTACGACAATATTAAAAGAATAGCAATTCCATGTGGGATGACACAAGGATTTAACGGGTTTAGCTTTTGCAAAAGCGCTGATTAAAACGGATTTTATTAACATTTTTGTCAAGCTGAGCGAAGTAGAAGTCCACTAAAAAAGATCCCCAAATCTTTTCTAATTACTTATTTGTTCTTCTGCTTCACTCAGGATGACAAAATTGAAAAACCTTTGTAAAAGTTTTTAACCTTTGCCAAAAGCTTTTACCCCCAATACTATTTTTTTTAGTTTTTTAGACTCGGAATTTCCTTCAAATTTACTTTTGGATTTGTAGTTGCTCCCGTCTTCAAGTCTCCCGCTTCGATAAAAAACAAAGCGCGATCTAAAACTTCATCTCTTCCTTCCTGAATTCCTTTTATAGTTGGTTTTATTTCAATATTAGGTACAATTCCTATTCTTTGTGTTTCTCCTTTGTCTGGATAATAAACGCCAATTCCTGAAAACAATGTGCGAAATCCTTTGAAATCAAATACCGAAATATTTCCATCTGCGCCTGAAGTTTGACTTCCTATTATAGTAGCATTACCCATACTTTGAAAAGCCATTGCAGTCCATTCTGCGTGACTTTGGGTTTCTTCGTTGACTAAAACAATTACTTTTCCCTTATAATGATCCTTGTTTTCAATACCGCATGAAGTTCCTTCATTGTTCCATTTAAATCTTCCCGGATAATTTAGATCTGGAACGGTATAAATCGCAAATTTATTTTCTTTAGGACTTATAAATTTCGCAATATCTTCGATAGTTCCTTTTGGATAATTTCGAAGATCGAAAACAATAGCTTTAGTATCTTTTAGCTTTTCAATCATATCAGGAACATTTTTGCCAGTTAAAATTCCCATATCAACATAGCCGATATTGTTATCTAACAACTTAAATTTTTCCTTCTTTTTTCTGGCTCCTTTTTTAAATTCATTTCGGTGTGAATCATGATAATCATGCCATATCATTGTTTTAGTGATATATTTTCCATTTTTCAAAAATTCCACTTTAATAGTATCTGATTTGCTTACTAACATTCCGGGAGCAATCTTATCTAAAAATTTAGCTTCGTTCGAGGCACTAGTAAGATCTCTATACTTTGCAATAAACTCTTTTACCGTTTCGCCATTTACTTTTGTAATTACATCGCCTACTTTTATGTCATCTGCTTGTGCTAAACTATCCGCTAAAATTTCTGTCACAACCAGTTTTTCATCGATTATCTTTCCAGTAGCAGGAAAATAATTTGAAGGTTTAGAATTTGCTGTAGAAGAAGCTGAAGGATAAGTATAAACCTCTGTGTGACTGTCATCGGTTTTACAAGCCAACTTTTTCATAACCTTGTAAAAATCAGCCTGATTTTCAGCTTGAATTGCAAGAGGAATTATATTTTCTAAAGTTGTATCCCATTTTTGATCCATCAGATATTTATACGGAAAAAAATATTCTACCAAATTCCAGAACATAAATACCATTCGAAGTTTTGAATTCTTATCGGTAAAATTGGGATGATCAAAACTTTCATTTCGCATTCCAACATTGCCAACATGTTCTGAACCATAAACATAAAATTGATCTCCTTGAAATCTATTTTGTTCTATAAATTTTAATTTCTGCGAAAGTTTTTTAGAAAATACTTGACTGTTGTTAAACCAACTTAAATCGAAATTTTTATCAAAATAATCGACCTCTTTTGAAGCCACAATTGGAGCAACTTCTTTTATCGGGCCAAGTTCATCGATCCAGTTTTCTATAATTAGTGAAAAATCTTCTTTTGTTTCGGCTTTTTCAATTTTTGGTAATTTCTCTAAAAGCTGTTTGTCCCAATCCAATTGTCCGCTTGCAACCTTTGGATGATAATATTTTAAGAATCCCCAAACTTTGCAGGTTGCTACCAACTTTTCCGTTTCGGTGATTTTTGTTGCGCTGAAAATGGTTTGAGAAAATAAAACAAGAAAAAACAGAGTAATCTTTTGCATTGTGATTTAGGTTACGATTAATGTTTATTTTCCGGTTTCAATAAATGCCAAAGCGCGGTCTAAAACCTCATCTTTTCCTTCCTGAATTCCTTTTATGGTAGGTTTTACTTCAATATCAGGCACAATTCCAATTCTTTGGGTTTCTCTTCCATCAGGATAATAAACTCCAATTCCTGAGAATAAGGTATGAAAACCTTTAAAATCAAATTGGCTCACATTTCCATCTGCTCCGGCGGTCTGACTTCCAATAATTGTAGTATTTCCTGCTGTTTGAAAACACATTGCTGTCCATTCAGATTGGCTTACTGACTTCTCGTTTAGCAAAACAATTACTTTTCCTTTATAATGATCTTTATTATCAGAACCGCTTTTTGTTTCTCCATCCCAAATAAATCTGCCTGGATACTCATAATACGGACGTGTATAAATGGCAAATTCTTTTTCCTGAGAATTTAAAAATTGTGATATTTCACCAAAAGTTCCGTTTGGATAATTTCGCATATCAAAAACAATTGCTTTTGTGTTTTTTAAGGTTTCTATCATCGTCGGAATATGTCTCGGCTTAATGACTCCCATGTTAACATAGCCAATATTATTATCCAAAAGATTAAACTTTTCTTTCTTTTTCTGAGCGCCTTTTTTAAATTCATTTCGATGCGATTCATGATAATCAAACCATGTCATGGTTTTAGTTATGTAATTGTCATCTTTAAAAAACTCAACTTTCACAGTTTCTGAATACCCACTTAAAATCTTCTCAGCCAATTTATCTAAATATGAAGATTCATTTGATGCACAAATCAAATCTCTGTTTTCTGCTATAATCTCCCCAATTGTTTTATCATTAATTTTAGTAATTATTGTCCCAATTTTTATATCATCTGCTTGAGCGAGACTATCTCCCAAAATTTCTGTAATGACTAATTTCTCTTCAATAATTTTTCCTTTCGCAGGAAAAAACAACTTCTGTTTACTAACTGATAAAGACGAAGGATATAAATAAAACTCTGTATGACTGTCATCAATTTTAGAAACTAATTTTCTCATTGTCATATAAAAATCATTGTAATTCTGAGACTGAATCGCAAGAGGTATTATTTTTTCTAAAGTTAAATCCCATTTCTGATCCATTAAATATTTATTCGGAAAAAAATATTCTACTAAATTCCAATACATAAATATCATTCTCAGTTTTGAATTCTTATTGGTAAAATCTGGATGCTCATAGCTTTCATTTTGCAGATAAACATTTCCAACATGTTCTCCACCATAAACGTAGAATTGTTCTCCTTGAAATCTATTTTCTTCTATAAATCTTAATTTCTTCGAAAGCTTTTTTGAAAACAATTTATTGCTGTTTATCCAACTTAAATCGAAGTTTTTATCAAAGAATTTAATGTCTTTTGAAACAGGAATTGGTGCAATTTCTTTTACCGGACCAAGTTCGTCAATCCAGTTTTCGAGAATCAATGAAAACTCTTCTTTAGTTTGTGCTTTTTCTATTTTAGGAAGTTTTTCTAAAAGCTGATTATCCCAATTCGTTTTTCCTCCCGCAACTTCTGGATGATAATATTTTAAGAAACCCCAAACTTTGCAGGTTGCGACCAATTTTTCAGTTTCGGTGATTTTTGCCGAGCTGAAAATGGTTTGAGAAAATAAAACAAGAAATAATAATGTAATTTTTTGCATCAATTAAACAGGTTAAGATTTAGATTGTTTTGGGAACTTTCTTTAAAAAAGAAAACCGAATTTAGAACTAAAATTCCAAATTCGGTTACGGCTTTACGTAAAAGCAGTTTTTTTTTATTAATCTAATTCATCCAAAAGCAATTGAACTTCGTCATAATCTTCATAATCCTCTGAAATGGTCTGCAATATTTTTTTGCATCCTTCATAATCTCGCTGTTTCAATTTTGATAGTGCAAGATACCAAGTCGCTTTTTCTTTATATACCGAATTTCCTGCTTTCAATTCATCAAAAACGGCTTCGGCTTTTAAATAATGGCTTTCTTCTAAAAGAGAAACGCCATAATAAAATTGAATTTCTGGTGTTTTTCCTTTTGCTAAAACTTCTTCAAAATGCGGAATTGCTAATGAATATCTTTTAGCATTAAATTCTTTTTCAGCATTTTTTAAAGGACCATCTTCGCTTCCTCTTTCAGCAAAAGAAGCTTGTTCCGGATGATTATAATCGGCGAAAGCCGGATATTGATTGTAATTAAAAAAGAACAGTCCGAACAAAACTGCAACTGAAGCTGCAACGGCAAGATACCAAGGTTTAAGACCAATGACTTTTGGTTTTTTATTGAAATATTCTTCAGCAATCTGATTCAGATTTTCTTTGAATGCTTCTCTTTCTTCTTCAAAACCAAATTTATTCTGCAATTGAAGCTGCACTGATTTGAAAGTTTCAAATTCCGAAGCAAATTGAGCGTCTTCGGCCAATTGTTTTTCAAAATCATTTTTTTGATCGATAGTCAGTTCGCCTTCCAGATATTGGTCGAATAATATGTAGCGTTCTTCGTTCATGACTAATTATTTTTTTAGAGAATTAAAATTTTTTGCTTCCTGAATCCACTGTGTTAACTGACCAATACATAACGATTTTTTTTTGCGTACATATCCGTAAGTTACATTTAGCTTTTCGGCAACTTCTTCCATTGATTTAACAGAAAAACTCAGCTTCAGCAGTTCTTGGCATTTGTCTCCTAATTTTTGAAACATGGTGTCAAAAAGTTGCTGTTTTTCATCAAATTCCTCAGTTTGAGCTATTAATTCAAGTGCAGATTCATTTATAGATACCACATCTTCATGAATTGTTACCCCTTTGTTCGAAATTTTTTTGAATTCGTTAAGCCACTTTCTTTTACATAACAGAAAAAAGTAGGCATCAAAAGGGCATGTTAATTTTAAAGTGCCAGCTTTCGCCTGATTGTAAAGCAATATCATGACTTCCTGAACAATATCCTGTGCCTGATCTCTATCGCCTGAATTATTCAGAACGAAAAAAACCACTTTAGGAACGAACTTTTTATAAATAGATTCAATAATCACCGAATCATTTGCTGCAAGTCCGTCAATATACATTTGGTCATGATGTATTTTAATTTTCTCCATAAAAAAACTTTTGATTAGTTAAAGTTAAAAAAGAATCTCAAATAATTTCAAAATACAGGGTAACAATTACAAAATCAAATTGATATAAACCTGTAATACTCTTTTAAACTAAAAAAAATTAAAAGGAATGGAAACGTATCAATTTACTAAAGAAAAAAGTCTGGATCAGTTTTACGAAATGATTTCGGCCAAAAAACGAAACGGTTTTGTTGTTGTCGAACATAATGAAAAACTGCCGTATGTTGTTTTATCCAAAGAAAAAAAAGCCATCAAACATTCTTTTCATCTCTTTTTAACCTGTATCACATTCGGACTTTGGGCAATTGTCTGGCTGTATTTAATTGTTTCGCTTTCGCGGAAGCAAAACATTCTGCTGGCTGTTGATGAAGATGGAAATCTTTTTGAAGACAAATGTTTATCGGCCTAAATAAAAAACAGGGGTAACAAATTTTAAACCGAATTGATATAGTGTTATATAAGCCTGAAAAAATATTTTGAAAACAAGGGTAACAATATCAAACCCAAATTGATATAAGAATGTAAATAACAACCAAAATCTGAAAACCACTTGAAACACTCAAGACAGATTTTTAAAAACTAGAAATCATGAACACAAAATTTAAAACTATCAGTCTATTATTTTTATTGTTAATCTCTTTCTCTTTCGTAAGCTGCGACAACAGTGACGGAGATGATATTAAAATTACACCGCCAACTTCGGCCGCTTTTAAAAGCATCAGCGAAAAAGGAGTTAAGGGAAATACACAAAAATTTACTGCAACAGCCGGAAGCGGAATGATAACAATAACTTCGGCAAAAGGAGTTAAACTAAACATCAACGGAAACTGTTTAACCAAAAACGGAAATGCTGTAACAGGACAAATCGACATTGAATATATCGAGCTTTTTGACAAAGGAAACATGTTGATTACCAACAAACCAACAATGGGAATTACAGCTGACGGAAAGAAAAACCTTTTAATTTCTGGCGGAGAATTCTTCATCAAAGCAACTCAGGGCGGTGTTGAACTTCAGACTTCTTGTTCGATGAGTATGATTGTTCCGACTACATTAACTGATGGCTTAGACAATGCAATGACTTTATGGACCGGCGTAATTAACGATGCTGGAGAATTAGCCTGGAGAGAAGCAAAAGCCGGCGCTGACGGAGCTAACGGAAAAGGCGGCGTTCAAGGTGAAGGAAACAATTATTATGTAACTTTTGGAAACTTTGGATGGACAAACGTTGACCGTTTTTATAGCGATCCACGCCCAAAAACGACAATTCTTGCCGATGCTCCAGAAGGTTACGACAACAACAACAGTGCAATTTATTTGTCGTATGACGGCGAAGGAAACAATGCACTTGCAAAATTAGATACTTATACCGCTGCAGGATTATTCAGCGAACATTATGGCCAAATCCCGATTGGTCTAAAATGCCACGTGATTTTTGTTACCGAAGACAATGGTCAATGGCGATATGCGATCAAAGCTGTAACTGTTGCTGCCAACGATATTTACACTTTTACTCTTGCCGAAACAATAGTCGGTACAGAAGCGCAATTGGTAGCTGCAATTAATGCGATCCAATAACTTAGAAATGCTTTTTTAAGAAAAAGTGGTGATTTGCTCATCACTTTTTTTTACATTTAATCCTGTTTTAAAATTGATTCTGAAGATTTTAAGACCCAAAACTATCTAGTTATGAAACCACAACTGTCTATTTTCTTTATTCTCTTCTCTATTCTCTCAATAGGTCAAACCAAAGTAAAAGACACCATAACCCGACGAGCCAATATTGGTTTTATCCAAAACGGAAATGCTGTAAATTTCAAGCCTGAAACACCGCCTTTAATTCCGATTGCGGGTGCGCCAAAACCCAGTTATTCTTATTTGTGGGAACTCGGCGACGGCCATTACAGTAAAGAAGCAGAACCTAAACATGTCTATAAAAACAAAGGAACTTACACCACACGCCTTGCAGTAACCAACAATTATGACAATGGAAAACCTCCGGCAACGCGTCCTAAAAAAGTGGCTGTAAATGATATTAACGACACCAATTATAAAGACATTGCGTCAATTGCTGATCAAAACGGTTTTGCAATAATTAAGAATTGTGATCCTATTCCAGATCAGGAAATGATAGTTGTAGTAAGTTATCAAAATCTGGAGAATTATGTTGCAAACGGAAAACTGTATTTGTTTTATAATGAGAAACAATTCAAAAACAATAATTTCGAATTAAGTGATTTTAGAACTTATGCGAATGAGCGCGAAGTAAAAGAAAATCTCGTAGCTTCAGTTGACGATATTGATGATTCTAAAAATTATTTGGCTTCCGCCGAAAATACAATCAAACGTAAAAAGTATCGAGATACAACTACTGAAGAAGATTTAGACGCATCTTTATTAGACGCCAATAAAACGTATCATAATGTTTCGATTTTAGAATTTGATGACGCTAATCCGGGTGAAACACGCAATGTTTTTTATACATTTAAAACTACTCCGGAAATGATTAAGGATACCAGCGCGACGATTACGATGCGTGGAATTTTTGTTCCGAATCGAAGTTATAAAAACCATAAAATTAAAAACCTTGAAATGGAAATTGTAACTTCTCACGATCCGAATAAAATGGGATCGAACGGAAGTTTTATAAATTACAGATTGGTACGTTTTAAACGAGTAAATTTTAAAACCCGTTTTCAGAATAATGGCGAAGGTCCGGCACGAAAAATTCGTTTAGAAACTGATGTTCCGGATATGTTCGACAAAAAGACTTTTCAGATTGAAAGCATGTATCCTGAATGTCCGATTTGCCCAAAAGGCGAAGAACCAACTGTTAGCTGTCTGGACACCATCATCAAACAAAAACAGATTATTTTCACTTTCAAAAACATTTATTTGCCGGGAAGCGAACAGAAAAATGTTCAGGAAAAAGATTCTACAAAAGGTTTTGTAAAATATTCGATGAAGTTTACTGAAGATTTTCATAAAGTAAAAACCAAAAGCCGAACCGCGATTATTTTTGATAAAAACGAACCCATAATTACCAATTATGCCACTACCCGATTCTTGCCTGGAATTTCGATTGGCGCAAAAGCAGGTTACAATATTTATCCTGATTTGGATAAATCGACAAGTTATTTTGTGGGAGCTACAATTTCTCCGTTTAAATCATATCGTTTTTACTGGCAGGCTGAATGGTTGAACGCTTTGAATCAGTACAATAGCGAAGTTAAAGTCGAAGAAGAATTTTTGACAAACCCCAACGGAGTACGACAATTACAACGAACAACAACGTCAACAGAAAACAAAAATATTAATTGGGAAATTCCTGTTTTGATTCGGTATAATATTAATAATTACATTGGAATTGGAGCCGGAGTTCAATTCAATGTAAATGTTTCTTCGGAGCAAAATCAGAATATACAAGTTGATCTTTACGAAGGTGACAAAGGAAATTTTTTAATTGATTCCAAAACAACGTCAAACACAATCAAAAACTCTTTTACCGATTTTAAAACCGGATTATTGTTTGATTTAACAGCAGGTTTTGCCAGAATTGGTCCGAGTTTAGGTGCGCGTTATGTAATTAATTTTGAACAAAATTTCAATTATATTCAGCTTTACGGAATTTGGAAGTTTTAAGATTACACTGCAGAGATACACAGCTTTTAATATGAACTTACATCGCTTATATAGCTTAATTTTCTTTTTCCTGAGCCTAACTATTTTTGGGCAAAATCAGGAAGATAAAATATATAATGCTGTTGATGTTTTTGTTGCTCATCCTTCCGCGAAAGCGTTGCAAAATTTAGAAAATATAGAAAATGATTTTTGGAGAAATCCGAAACCAAAAACCAAAGACGAATTACTGGCAATTGTTGTTTTAAATTGCAATAAAGCCTACTATGAAAACCAATTTGGACAAACTCAAAAAGCCATTTCAAGTTACGAAAAAGCCTGGCAGGTTTATCAAAAAAACAAATTTTCAAATTACGATATAATTGAATTCTGTTTAAAACCGCTTGGCAATTTATATACCGTTTTGGGCGATTATGACAATGCCGAAAACACCATAAAACAGTATTTTTTTATTGTAAATACTTCTAAAAATTATCCCGATGCGCAAAGGCAAAAGTTTGCAGCAATTTTAAATTTATCAAATGTTTATCAAAATACGGGTAGAGTCATTGAAGCCATTGAGCTTCTGGAAAACACTTTAAAAACAGAGAAATTATCAAATTCAGAGAAAGGAATTTTGCTGAATAATTTAGGCAATAATTATCTCTTAGGTTTTAAAGGAGATTTGATGACACAGGAGCTTTATAAGAAAGCTGAAAATACATTTAAGTTAGCCGTTACATATTTGGAAAACGACAAAAATCATATCGAGAACTTGTCGAATTCTTATCGAAATCTTGCAAATGTATGTCGGCAAACACATCGTTTTAAAATCGCCGATTCTTATTTAGAAAAAGCAACTGAACTCTTTTTGGAAATCCCAAATCAGCAGCCAAGAAAAATTGCAAAACTGTATTACGAAAAAGCATTATTGCTTTTTGATGAAAAAAAATACGCCGAAAGTACCAAGCAAACTGCTGAGGCTTTTAAAATCTTAGTTCCGAATTATGTTGCAAAAAACATTCTTCCCGCTAAAAATGAATTATATGCCGAAACCGTTTTAATGGATATTTTGGACTTGCAAGCGTCAATCTTTGCAAATCAAAATCAACTTAAAAAAGCACTTGAAGGTTATAAACTTTCTTTTCATATTGAAAACTTATTGATGAGCGGATTAGTCTATGAAAACTCTAAAATCATTTCACAAATCCGTGCCAGAAATCGAACTGAAAAATGTCTGTTTATTTATGATCAATTGTTTAAAAAAGAAAATAAAATTGAATATTTAGAAGAAGCATTTCAATTGGCAGAAAAAACAAAATCGGGAATTTTGAAGAGCCATCTTTCAAATATTAAAATGGCTTCTGCAAAAGAAAAACAGCTTTTAAAGGAATTTCAAAATGCTAATAATTCCATTTTAAAAGAACAGCAAAAAGGTAATTTGGCCAACATTTCAACTATTAATTCGGCAATAAAAAAGCAAAATGAATTGATGCTTTCGCTAAAGAAAATTCAATCTGAAAATCCAAATTCGATTCCAGAGAATTTAGATTTAAAGGCATTATTTTCAAAATTAGAAAAAGACAACGCAACAATGGTTTATTATTTTATGGGTGCTGAACATCTCTATTATTTCACCGTTCAAAATAACCAAATAAGCTTAAATCATTTTGATGTTACTGATAATGCAATTCCAAGAATTTTAAAATTTATCGATTATTTCAGGACTGCAGATGCCATTACAAATGACATTGTCGGATATAATTATTACGGAAAAAGCGCTTATGATTTATTAAAATTACCTTCAAATGTAAACTATAAAAACCTCATCATTGTTCCAGATGGGATTTTGAATTTTATGCCTTTTGAAGCTTTGATTACGCAAATATCCAACACAACAAATTTTGCAAAAATGCATTATTTACTGAATGATTTTAAGATTGCCTACAATATTTCAGCGAATATTTATCTGAATTCAAAACTCGTTTCAAAATCAGAAAAAACGGTTTTAGGGGTTTTTCCGGTTTTCGAAAAAACTGCTTTTGAATTGAGTTATTCTAAGAAAGAATTAGAAGCAATCAGAAGCAATTTCAAAGGAAAATATTTAGAAAATTCGGATGCAACATTTTCTAATTTCAAAAATAATGCTCCAAATTATTCTATTTTACATTTGAGTACACACGCTTCTTCTGGTGATATTGAAACTCCGGCAAGCATCAAATTTTATGATCAGGAAATTTTGTATTCTGAATTGTATAATCTGCACATTAATCCGGATTTAGTGGTTTTAAGCGCCTGCGAAACCGGAATTGGAAAACTATATAAAGCAGAAGGCGCAATGAGCGTTGCAAGAGGTTTTCAGTTTGCCGGCGCGCAAAATTTATTGTTTTCTTTATGGAAAGTAAATGATTTTACGACTTCGGTTTTTATGGCTGACTTTTATAAAAACATTAAAAATAATGTTTCTTATTTTGAAGCCAATTCAAATGCAAAACTGGAATATTTAAACGACAAATCAATTCCGAATGCCAAGAAATCACCTTATTATTGGAGTTCTTTTGTGTATTACGGTTCGCTTTCGGCAGAAGAAAAATCAGTAAATTATATCTATTATATTGTTAGTTTATTGGCTGTAATTGGTTTATTTTTGATATTCAATCGGACTAAAAAATGGAAAATCTTCACGAATACCTCAAAAAAGAGAATTACAAGAAAATAAAATTCAAACTTACCAAAACCCAGCATCTTGGCATAAAAGCCAAAATCAATGGCATTTCGGGAAATTTTATTTTAGACACCGGAGCTTCAAATTCCTGCGTTGGTTTTGAAAGTATAGAACGTTTTGAATTAACAGCAAAAAAATCAAAAACCAAGGCTTCGGGCGCGGGCGGAACGGGAATGAAAACTCAAATATCATCTGAAAATAAATTGCAGTTGGGAAGTTGGAAAAGCAAAGATTTCAGTATTGTTATTTTTGATCTTTCGCATGTAAATGAAGCATTGGAATCACATAAGGCAAAACCAGTTCATGGCATTATTGGCGCTGATGTTTTATTAGAAGGAAAAGCAATAATTGATTATTTTAACCATTATTTGTATTTAAAATAAGCGTTTTACTTTAGGTTCAAATTTTTTACGCCTTTACGGGAAACCGCAATTTTAACAATATTTATTGTATTATATTTGGTGAGCCATTTTAACAAATTTAATACTATGAAAAAAACTCTACTTTGTTTTCTTTTATTGTTTTCCAACTTTTTTTATGCTCAAGTAACTTCAATTACGATTTGTCCAAGCGAGTCTTTTGATTTAAATACACTAAAAGCAGATTTTATAAGCAATCTGGATCCAGCCGAAACCACTGTAACTTATTTTTTAAGTGAGGCTGATGCATTAAATAATACAAATGCAATTGCTAATCCAGCAACTTATCATGGACCTGCAGGAACAATAAAAATTTATGGAAGAATTGATAATAATGGTACTATTACTTCCAATTATTTTAATCTGACTACGTTTCCATCTACAAATGTTAGTGCTTCAAATAAACCAATTTTATGTAAAGGTGACACTGGAACACTATCAATAAATGCTTCTGGTGGAAGCGGTTCATATTCCTATTCTATAAATGGCAGTCCGTTTACAAATCAAGATTATTATCCTATTATGCCTGCTGGTTTTTATACTATAAGTGTTTTAGATAATGCAGCATATGGGTGTAAAACTTCAATTAATTATACCATTACTGAGCCTTCTACTTTAGTAGCAACAGCTCTGGTTGATCGTCAAAATGTTATTATTACTGCTACTGGCGGTACTGCGCCATATCAATATTCTTTAGATGGAATCAGTTTTCAATCCGCTAGTTTTTTCGCAAATGTATCTCCTGGATCTTATAATATTAGAGTAAGAGATGCTAATAGCTGCATAGCGTTAGTAAGCACAACTGTAAACTATGCATTAACTTCAAATTTGACAATTGTAAAAATGATAGATTGCATGAGTAATGGTGTATTAATTGCTTATCAAGCGGGAGGTCAGGCTCCATATACCTATTCTCTAAACGGAGGCCCATATTCTACAGCAAATATTTTCAATGATTTGCCTGCCGGAAATTATATTGTAACAGTAAAAGATGCAACAAATACGATTTCATATTCAAACACAGTAACACTTGTTGCACCTGTTCCTGTTGATTTTGTAGCCACTAATACACCTGTATTATGTTATGGAGGAACAGCTTCTTTAACAATTAATGTGTCAGCAGGACAAGCTCCTTATCAATATGCTATAAATGGAGGAGCGAGCACAAATAGCAATGTATTTGCAGGTCTTGTATCTGGAAATTACACTATTAAAGTTACTGACGCTGCAGGTTGTGTAAAAATACTTCCGTACACAATTACAGAACCAACTGCCTTAACTGCTACTTCAAGTACGTTTGGTCAAAATATAGTAATGACTACTAATGGTGGTATGGCACCTTATCAATATTCTTTAGATGGAATTAATTTTCAAGAAAGTAATGTTTTCTTGGATGTTGTTGATGGCACATATCCAGTAGTAATAAAAGACGCTCAAGGATGCAGTTTTACACTTTCGGTTAAACTTGCGGCTGCAGAACAACCTTTAAGTTCGGGAGCAATGATTGTTAAACAAGTAGACTGCAGAGGTAATGGTGCACTTCGTGTTATTGGCTACGGAGGACAAACTCCCTATTTATATTCAATAGATGGGGCGCAGACTTTTCAAACAAGTGATACTTTTAATGATCTAGTTGCTGGAACTTATCCTGTAGCTGTAAAAGATGCTCAGAACACTATTGTCAATAATCTTTCTATGGGATTGAAAGCATTTGTTCCGGTAACTGGCAGCGCTATAGTAACAAATTCTGCAAGTTGTCTAAACAATGGCACAATAGACGTTTCTGGAAGTGGAGGCCAAATACCGCTTTACTATTCTATTGATGGAGGAGTAACCTATAAAGCAAACAGTACTTTTACTAATTTACCAGCCGGTAACTATACTATTCTTGTAAAAGATAGTGGGGATTGTATTTCTCCTGTTATATCGGCAACAATACAACAATCTGCTCAGGTTGCTGTGACAGCTACAAGTACTTCAATATTTTGTTATGGTGGTACGTCAAACTTAACAATCAGTGCGACTGGAGGACAAGCACCTTATCAATATTCTATAAACAATGGTACTTTTTCTGCTAGTAATACCTTCTATGGTTTAAGTGTTGGAACTTACAATATTAAAGTAAAAGATGCACTTGGCTGTCAATCAGAACTTGCATATGATATTACACAACCAACACCATTAATTGCCAATATTAATGTCGACAAACAAAACATAACTATTGTCGGACAAGGAGGAATTGCTCCCTATCTATATTCTTTAGATATGGCTGTTTTTCAGTCTTCAAATATTTTTTCAAATTTAACTCCAGGTCTTCATACTATATTGTTAAGAGATGCAAATGGATGCGAATCAAACCCATTTAATGTCAATATTGAAAATCCAAATCCATTAAATGCTGTCGCAACAATTACTAAGGAACTTGATTGTATGAGCAATGCAGTAATAGTTGCTAGTGCAGCCGGAGGAACAGCTCCATATACTTATTCTATAAATGGAGTAAGTTTTCAGTCGGCTAATGTTTTTAGCAATTTAACTGAGGGAGTTTATTCGATTACTGTAAAAGATGCTAATGGTGCTGTAACTACCACAAACAGTATAACTATTGCACCTATAAGTTTTCCAATACTAGCTTTTACTCAAACTAACGTAAGCTGTTCTCAGGGCACTGACGGAACTATAATTGTAAGTGCAGCTGGTGGAAAAGCACCTTTTCTTTACGCATTAGACAATTCTCCTTTTTTTCCAACAAATGTTTTCACAAATTTAGTTGCTGGTTATTATAATGTAACTGTAAAAGATGCGAATGGCTGTTTAAGTTCTTCTTATGTAGTTATAACTGAGCCTACTCCTATAACACCAACTGTGAGCGTTAAAAATTCAACAACTGTTGGTGATAATGATGGTCAGATAATCATTACTGCGATGGGTGGAGTTGCTCCATATGTTTACGCATTGACAGATACAAGCGGAGTGCCAGCTGTTTCTTTTCAAGCTTCATATACTTTTAGCGGTTTAAAATCTGGATCATATGACATTCAGGTAAAAGATGCCAACGGTTGTATTGCTACACAAACTGCTATTTCTATTATTAATAGTATTCCTTCGCTTTCAGCAACAATTGATATTACCCAAGTTACATGCAGCAATCCTTATGGTACAATTAGTGTTAATGCAATTGGAGGAAAAGCTCCGTATACGTATTCAATAAATAACGAACCTTATCAAACAAATAATGTTTTTAATACTCTAAATCCCGGCAATTATATTGTGACAGTAAAAGATGCAGATGATTTATCTTATTCAAATTCAGTTACAATACTTCCTGTTGTTACGCTAACTGCTAGTGCTGTTCTCACAAAATCAATAGATTGTCTTAGTAATGGTATAATAACTGTTTCTGCAACTGGAGGACAAGGTCCGTATTTATATTCTTTTGATAATGGAAATACTTACTCCAGCAATAATACTTTTTCTAATGCTGTGGCAGGAGTTTATTCAATAATTGTAAAAGACAATTATGGATGTATTTCTAATGTGCAAAACATAACTGTTGATCCTCTTGTACCACTTGTTGCAACAGCTACTATTACAAAAGAAGTCGATTGCATCAATGGATCTTTCAGAGTCGATGTTACAGGCGGAAAAAGTCCATACCTATATTCAATTAACAATGAACCTTATACCGCAAGCGTGCCTCTTTTCTATAAACAAGCAGGTACTTATACAATAAATGTTAAAGATAACCTCAATTGTATTGCCTCTACAGTAATAACCTTAAAACCATATAATCTTAGTGCCACAACAGTAGTTACAAGTGCAACTTGTTTTGGAGCTGCAAATGGCTCAATAAAAGTTCTTGCAAACGGAGGAGCTCCGCCATATACTTACTCACTAGATGGTACTAATTATCAAACCAGTAATATTTTTAATAATCTTACTGCTAGAACTTATTTAATCAGAATTAAAGATGATCGAAAATGTATTTCTAATCTTACAACAAATGTTTTACAACCAAGTAATTTAATAATTAACTCAACGATCAAAAATGTAAATTGTAAAAATTCTAATACTGGATCTGTTGCTTTAAGTGTTACTGGAGGCAAGTCTCCATACAGCTATTCAAAAGATGGAACAACATATTCATCTAACCCTAATTTTACTTCTCTAACAGCAGGAACTTATACTTTTTCTGTCAGAGATGCTAATGGCTGTATTGTAACTAAAAGCACTACAGTAACTGAACCGAATGCTTTAGAATTAATCACAGATATTAAAACTCTAAATAATGATGGGGCAGTTGGAGCATTAATACAATTGGATGCTACAGGAGGAACTGCACCTTATTTATACTCTGTAAAAAATCAAATTACGGGAGTTGAGTATGGAAAAAATGTACCTTATAAAAGATATAGTGGCATGCTTGCCGGTTTGTACACAATTAGTGTTGTTGATGCAAATGGATGCCAGGTAACAAAAAGTAATATAAACATTACACTTGATAATCCAATACTATTAAGTGCTGTTAAAACGCCAATATCTTGTATCGCAAATGCTTCATTCTCTGTAAGCGCTTCAGGAGGTGTAGCTCCATATCTTTATTCTTATGATGGTGGTAATACTTATAGCAGCAACAATCCCGGACGAACTAATTTGACCCCCGGTAATTACTCCATATTATTGAAAGATGCTATTGGAAATGAAGCGCAAACACATTTCATTGTAAAAGCATATACTCCTGTAAAAACAACTGCTACCGTTACATACGAAACGTCTAACGGTCATCTTGACGGAGTAATAACCATGAGTTCAAGTAACGGTATCGCTCCTTATACTTATAAAGTTAAAAATGCTACTACAAATCAACTAATATTTGACTATTCTGCTTCAGTAGGTTATGTAGGATTACCTGAAGGAACTTATTCTATAACTGCTAAAGATGCTAATGGTTGCGAGTCTGCTAGCGTAGATGCTACAATTGTGCTTCCTGCACCTATTTTCATAACTATAAGCAATGTTACTCCTATTACTTGTGAAGATCCTGGAGAAAGTTTAACTATTAACGCATCCGGAGGAGTAGCGCCTTATCTTTATTCGTTTAATCTAGGTCAGACCTATACAACAATCAATGGTGTTGCAAATTTGAAATCGGGTCTTAATTATGTTTTTTATGCAAAAGATGCTATTGGTAATACAAGTTGGATTTCTTATAAGGTAAAAACATATGTTCCACTAGCAATCAATTTGACTAAAACGAACATTAATTGCAACGGATCTCAAGATGGTACAATAACGGCAACTGCAAGCGGAGGAACTACGCCTTATACTTATTCTTTAGGAACCGTATTTTCTTCATCTAATGTTTTTAATAATTTATCCCCAGGACAATATAATGTAACTGCTAAAGATGCTGCAGGATGTACTACTGTTTCCAGCATAACAATATTACAACCTGCTCGTTTATCAGCATCAATCAGCGTTGTAAATCCTTCATCTTTAAATTATAGCGACGGAAGAATTGCTGTTAATGCTTCGGGTGGAGTTCAACCTTATACTTATTCTCTTAGAAAGAGTAATGGAATAGTATTAGTTCCGTCACAAACTGCTAACATTTTTGCAAATTTAGCATCAGGATCTTATGTTGTGGAAGTAAGAGATGCCTTAGGGTGTACATTTTTACAACAAGGAATTAGCATTATATCACCACCAGCACTTGTTGCTACTGCTATTGTAAATCCATTGACATGTAACACTAATGGAGTTATAACCGTAACTGCAACGGGAGGAACTTCACCTTATTCTTATTCATTTAATAATGGTACAACTTATATGGCTTCGAATGTGTTTACTACCGCTATCCCTGGAAGCTATAATATAATAGTACGTGATGCTCAAAATAATATTACTTCGCTTTTTGCTACTATAGACCCTATAACCCCTGTTCAATTAATAGCAACTATTACATCACCTGTAACTTGTTCACAAAACGGTACAATAACAGCAAATGCTAGTGGAGGTAGTGCCCCTTTTGTTTATTCATTAAATGGAGGTCCGTTTCAAAGTAGTAACTCATTTGTCGTAAATGCAGGCACTCATATTATAACTGTCAGAGATAATAATGATTGTACAGCAGTTGTGGCTGTACAATTAGAACAGCCTCAACCTATAATTGCAGATTTAAATGTTGAGAATCAAACTGCAACAATTACGGCTTCTGGTGGTACAGGTAATTTTCAATATGCAATTTCTCCTAATTTGAATGTGTTTTCATCTAATAATACATTTACAAATTTAGAAGCTGGAGAATATGCAGCGATTGTTCAGGATGCAAATGGATGCTATGTAATGCTAAATTTTGTTATTAGTCCACCAGCTCCTTTAGCTGAAGACAAACAAGAAGCTCTAGTTGTTGATGTCAAACCAGGATCGACTTTGGCAGATCTTGTTGTTGAAGGTCAAAACATTAAATGGTATAGCACTCCTGGAAATTCTTCAAGTGGAAAAACAAGCAAATCAACAGCTGAAACTCCTTTACCTCTAACAACTGTTTTGGTCGACGGAACTACTTATTATGCTTCGCAAACCATAAACGGAGTTGAGAGTAAAGAACGTCTTGCAGTAACAGCTAAAGTAAATGGTTCACTTTCGGCACCTGATTTTAATTTGACTTCGTTCCAATTTTATCCTAATCCGGTAATTGATATTTTAAATATTGAAAACAATTCAGTTATTGATGATGTAGAAATTATTGATGTCTCTGGAAAATCTGTTGTATTTAAGAAAATCAATGATCTTCATTCGGAAATTGATTTATCAAACCTTTCTAGCGGAGTTTATATCTTAAAAGTAAAATCTGAAAATAAACAGAAGACCGTAAAATTCATTAAAAAATAATTTTTCAAAGCAATAAAAAAGCCTTCATTTTAAACAATGAAGGCTTTTTTATTTATTCTATTTCCTGAGGATGAATTTCTGCTTTTGGAACGGAATGTTTTTTCAATGAAAAATAAGCAACAAGAGTACTCAATAACATTAAGAAACCGCCTAAAATAAATGGCGCTCCAGCGAATTTAAAAGGAGCATCACTATGAGTAAAAAAGTAAAATGTATTAGCCATCATTGGCGGACCAATGATTGAAGACGCACTCATTAAACTTGTCAATGTTCCCTGAATTTCTCCTTGTTCACTTGGCGATACTTTACTTGCCACTACAGATTGCAAAGCAGGTCCGGCAATTCCACCAAGACAATATGGAATCAGGAATACAAACATCATCCAGCTTTCTGTTGCAAAAGCAAATAATAACATTCCGATAGTGTATAATCCTAAACCAATATAAATGCTTTTTTCGTTCCCTAATTTTGGATTAATAAAGCGAATTAATCCGCCTTGTACAACTCCAACTAAGAGACCTATTATTCCTAAAGAAATTCCGATCATTCTTTCATCCCAATTGAATTGGTAAATCGTGAAAAAACTCCAATTGCTCTGAACTGCATGCGAACCAACATACAAAAGAAATATCGCTGAAATCAATCCAATTAATTCCGGATGTTTTTTTAAACCTAAAATTGCTCCAACAGGATTCGCACGTTTCCAGTCGAAAGGTCTACGGTTTTCTTTTTTAAGAGATTCAGGCAAAATGAAAAATCCGTAAAGGAAATTCACCATACACAAAACTGCTGCAGCATAAAAAGGAACTCTCGATCCGTATTGACCTAACAAACCACCAATAACAGGTCCGATAATAAATCCTAATCCGAAAGCCGCTCCAATTAAACCAAAGTTTTTAGCTCTGTTTTCGGCTGTACTTACATCGGCAATATAAGCAGAAGCTGTTGTAATACTTGCTCCAGTTACTCCGGCAATTATTCTTCCAATAAAAAGCCATAGAATTGTTGGTGAAAAAGCCAATAAAATATAATCCAATGAAAATCCGAAAAGGGAAATCAGGATAATGGGTCTTCTTCCGAATTTATCGCTTAAATTTCCAATGACAGGCGCAAACACAAACTGTGTTATTGCATACGCAAAAGTCAGCCATCCACCAATTTTAGCCGCTTCACTAATGTCGCCGTGAATCAATTCTTCAATTAATTTTGGAATCACAGGAATAATAATTCCCCATCCGGTAATGTCAATTAACATGGTTATGAAAATGAAACCAATCGCCGCAGATTTATCTTTTTGTAGCATAATAATTTTAGTAAGGTCATGCAAATAAACATATTTTTCAATTAACAATAAAAAAATCCCAAATTCCAATTAAGGAACCTGGGATTTACAAATCAAAAATTAAATCTATTAATGCGTATGTTTCGGATTAAAACCGTCTTCGCTTAATTCAGTTGGCGTATAATCAGCCACCATTTCAGCTTCGTAATCGATTTTTTCTCCTTTAGAGAATTTCTGAATTAATTTCTCCATGATATTATAAATTACAGGAACTACAATCAAGGTTAGGAATAAAGAAGAAATCAAACCTCCAATAATTACCCAAGCTAAACCGTTTTTCCACTCAGCTCCTGCTCCTTTTGCCAATGCAATTGGGAACATACCAAATACCATCGCAATTGTTGTCATCAAGATCGGACGCAAACGAGCGTGGTTTGCCTGAATTAATGCCGTTCTGATTGATTCTCCTGCAGCTCTTCTTTGGTTGGTATAATCGACAAGCATGATCGCGTTCTTACACACCAGACCAATCAACATGATGATACCTAAAATGGTAAAGATATTTAATGAATTGTTTGTTAATGCCAGCGCTAACATCGCCCCAATAAACGAAAGCGGAATTGCAAACAATACTACGAATGGATGCGCGAAACTGTCATACAAACTCACCATTACAAGGTAAACCAAAATAATAGCGGCTAATAAAGCGATTCCTAAAGTACCAAATCCTTCAGATTGGTTCTCCTGATCACCACCCCAAATGTAGTTTACTCCAGCTGGTTTTTTCAATTTATCTAATTTAACCTGCCATTGCTGAACGATTGTTCCCGATGGAACCCCAACGTTTTGTCCTTTTACAGTTACAGATGCAGATTTATCTCTACGCTCTAACTGGCTAGGTCCAGAACCTTCAGTAATATCTGCAAATTGAGACAATTTAATTTGCTGACCTGCATTATTGATGAAAATCAAATTACTAACGTCAGTAATACTTTTTCTGTCAAAAGCATTATATCTGATATTGATATCGTACTCGTATTCTCCAGCTCTGTATTTACCGTCAGTGTTACCACTAAAAGCTGTCTGCATGGTCAAACCAACAGTTTGTAATGTCAAACCTAAAGCAGCCATTTTATCACGATCTACTTTTACGTTGATTTCAGGGTTTCCGTCTTCAACCGTTAATTTAATCTCTGTTGTTCCAGGAATTGTGCGTAACTCAGCTTCAGCTTGTTTTGCAAAAGCCATAGCAGCTTCTGTTGAAGGACCAGTTACAATTAATCCTAAAGTTGCATCTTCAGCAGTACCCAAGATACCAACCGGAACCGTTTTTACTTTTGCTCCAACTAATACTTTTTCAAGTTTACGTTTAATTTTTGCAGCGTAAACGTTAGCATCGTCTGTACGATCTTTTTGCTCGATCATTTTTACGTCGATCTCTGCTTTGTATGCTGTCGCTTGAGATGCTCCAAAACCTTCAGAAGTTTGTCCAACAGTTGTAATTTGGCTGTGAACATATTCTTGTGCTTTTAAGAAAGCTTCTGCTTTTTGTGTCATGAAGTTCGTTTGTTCTAACGAAGCATCTTTTGGCATTTCGATTTGTACCAAGAACTCTCCACTATCAGAAGAAGCAAAGAACTCTCCTC
Source organism: Flavobacterium sp. ASV13 (assembly GCF_000745775.1). GTDB lineage: Bacteria > Bacteroidota > Bacteroidia > Flavobacteriales > Flavobacteriaceae > Flavobacterium. Next base: position 500,137 of record NZ_JQJY01000002.1, read on the forward strand.
CAATGAAACCTCCGCCCATTAATCCAATGGTTGAAGCAAAGAATAGTACAATTACAACAACAAAAGTTTTAATATAGTGATCTAAACACCAAGTCAATAAATGAGAAACCCAGTCAGTGAAACGTGTTAAATAGCTTTCGAAACCAAGAATGATTCTTCCAAATAAATTCTTTCCTTCAATATGCTCTAATTTCCCGAAACGAGAAGACAACCAAGGAATAATAGTAAATGAAGCCAACAATGATAACATCGTTGAGATAATTACCGTAACACAGAACTGCGTAATAATATTAGAAACCAATCCAGAACTCATCGCAATAGGCAAGAATACTACAACAATTACTAATGTAATCGAAGTTACGGTTCCACCGATCTCAGCTGTTCCATCATACGACGCACGGATTCGGCTTTTACCCATTTCCATGTGCCTGTAAATATTCTCCAGTACCACAATCGCGTCATCCACAAGAATACCTACAACAAGAGATAAACCAAGTAAACTCATTAAGTTCAAAGTATATCCCATTAAATAAATTCCGATGAAAGTTGCAATTAACGATGCAGGAATCGAAACCATTACAATCAATGAGTTTCTAATACTGTGAAGGAAAAACAACATTACAAATGCTACCAGAATTACCGCAATCAATAAATCGTGAACAACAGAATCTGCTGCTTCAAGGGTAAAGATTGTACTGTCTTTTGCTACTTCTAATTTAAGTTGATTTACTTTATAATCTTTTTCAAGAGTTGCAATTGTTTTTAGTAATTGTTCACTTACTGCCACCGCGTTTGCATCTGATTGTTTGATGATTTGCAGTACGATTGCACTTTTTTGGTCTACACGTGATATTTTTTCAGCAATTTTCTGTGTATCCTGAACATCGGCAATATCACTTAAACGAATCTGAATTCCGTTTTGAGAAGAAACCACTAAGTTTCTTAATTCTTCAACACTTTTATATTTACCCGCTAAACGAATTAATATTTTTTGATTACGAGTCTGGATATTTCCAGTTGGGAAATCTAAGTTTGAAGTCAAAATATTTTGCTGTACTTGCGGAATAGAAAGTCCGTAACCCTGCATTTTTACAGCATCAAGGTTTACCTGAATTTCACGCTCAGAACCACCAATAATGTTTACCTGCGCCACACCTTGTACACGAGATAAAATAGGTGCTACTTTTTTGTCAATTAAGTCATAAAAGGCAGCTTCGTCCATTTTTCCGTTGGCACCAAGCGTCATGATTGGTAAATCACTCAGCGAGAATTTGGTCAATGCCGGCGTTTTAACGTCATCTGGCAAATCACTAATAATCGCGTTGATTTTTCGCTGTGCATCATTCAAAGAGAAATCGACTTTTGCATTTGATGTTAATGTAATCGAAACGATCGACAAACTTTCATACGACTTTGAGTCAATCTTTTTTACGTTCTCCAAAGACGCAATCGCATCTTCTATTTTTTTAGTTACGGTATTTTCTACCTCACTTGGAGAAGCTCCAGGATAAATAGTAGAAATTGTAATAACGTTTTGTTCAAATTTTGGGATCAGCTCGTAGCCTAATTGGCTGTAACTGAACAATCCACCAAGAGTCAGAATTGTAAACAATACAATTACTAACGACGGACGTTTTATGGATATTTCGGCTAATTTCATATTTGTTGCTTTATGCTATAGGCTATAAGTTATAGGCTTTAGGCTTTTTTAGGGCTTAAAACTTATTACTTAGGGCTTAAAGCCAATAATTATTTAATAATTTCTACTGTATTACCGTCTTGTAAGTTAATTTGACCTGTAGTAATTACCTTTTCTCCGTCAGATAATCCGCTTAAAATTTCTACTTGATCTCCTAAGATTCTTCCAGCAACAACTTTTTTCAATTTTGCAACACCGTTTTCAGCTACAAAAATTTCGTTACTACTTACACTTCCAACAAATGCATTTCTAGGAACGACTGTTAAGCTTTGTTTTTGCTGTTTAGATGCAAAATTTGCTGTTCCGTACATACCTGCTTTTAAGTCGTTGTTTGAATTATTTGTAATTTCAATTTCAACTGGAAAGTTCAAACTTGCATCAGCTTTTGCAGCGATAAAAGTGATTTTTCCTGGGAAAGTTTTATCAGGATAAACACTTGCTGTTACGTTGATATTATCTCCTAATTTCAAGCTTGCTACTTGATTTTCGTTTACCGTAACTGTCAATTTTAATTTTGCAGTATTTACAATATCAAATAATGCAGTTGCAGGCATTCCTGTTAAGATAGAACCTGGCTCAATATATTTTTTATTGATAAATCCGTTGATTGGTGCTTTTACTTTTGTATCACCAACATTAATATTTGCCTGAGTTAAGTTTGACTGAGCATTTGTCAAAGCCAATTTTGCCTGATCTAATTGTTGTTTTGTAACACCACCAGTTTTAAAAGCATTTTCATATCTCGCATAATCAGATTTTGCATTATTATAAACTGCCTGAGCTTGTTGCGCATTTACATTAATGATATCACCTCTCATTGTCAATAAAGTCTGACCTACTCTTACGTAATCTCCTTCTTTAGCCAAAACACTAATTACTTTTCCAGATTTTTCAGCAGAGAAAGTCAATTCCTGAGTTGGAGCAAAGTTTCCGTTAGCAACGAAGTCTAATGAAACAACTTCAGTTTTAACTGGAGTAACCTTAACTGAAACTGCAGCATTTTTCTCCGCTACGATATCTGTTTTCGCCTTATTTTCTTTCTTATTGTTATTTAAAACATATCCAATCACACCCAAAGCTGCGATTATGATTACGATTGTTATAATAGTTTTCTTCATTGTAATTAGTTATTTAATAAGAGTTTTTAGTTCGCCTTTTGATTTGATTAATGCCACTTCGGCAATTTTATAATTTAAAACAGCTCTTGTGTAATTATTTTGAGCTTCCTGATGTGCATTTTCAGCATCCAATAAATCGGTTAAAGATGCTAAACCTTGCAGATAATTGTTTTTTGTATTGCTCAAAATTTCACGAGCCAAACGCATATTTTCTTGTTGGTTTTGGATGGTTACCATGTTGTTATCGATTTGCGCCATTGCATTTCTATAATCCAGATCAAGAGAAAGTTTAGTGTCTTTGATATCTTCCTGAAGTGATCTAATTTCTATATCGGCTTGTCTTACTTTAGCACGAGTTCCAAATCCTGTAAAAATTGGTACGTGTAAATTTAATCCAATAGCAGCATAATCTGACCAATACACACCATCTGAAGGTTTTGCAAACCAAGGGAATTGTGGACCTTGACCAATATAATTGTAACCAGCAGTTAACGAAAGTGTTGGATAATATCCAGCTTCGACAGCTTTTTTATTGAATACTAAAAGCTCTTCTTGTTTTTTCAAAAGCAGGTATTCTGTTCTGTTTTCTACATTTGGAACTTCAGTTAAAGATGCTGGAACAGCTTCAAATTCTTCTTTTGGGATAATAATTTGAGTTTCAATTGGCATACCCATATAAAACTTCAAAGCATTTTCCTGTAATTCAATTTGATTTTTAACCTGCTGACGATCTGTATCAATGTTTGATAATTTTACGATAATACGGTCTAAATCTATTTTCTTAGCTAAACCATTATCAAATTGCCCTTTTACAACATCATGAACTTTTGTAGTATTAAAATAAGTACTGTCTAGTAATTTTAATCTTTCACGTTGTACATATACAGAATAGTAGTTATTTGCTACTCTTTCAATAACTTGTTCTTCTGTCAATTGATCATTGATTTGATAAAATTCACGAGTAGATTTTGCTGCTCTTAAACCTGTAAAAACAGATTGATCAAATATCGCCTGAGTTAATGAAAGTCCTGCGTTTGAAGTCCATTTTTGGCCAAATGCTGCCTGAATCGTAGTTCCCGGCTGACCAAAACCAGCTCCATCAATAACGGTTGTCTGAATTATCGGATTATGAGTTAAGTTTCCGTTTGCAGAAATCTGAGGTAACGCTCTAGAACGTATTTCCTGAATTTTGTACTCACTATTTTCAACCTCTAATTTTGCCTTTTTAGCATCAGCTTTATTCTGAAGCGCATAAACAAGCGCGTCTTTCAAGGTTAATGTGACTTGTGCATTGGCAGACAAGCCAAGAGTGCACAGTAGTATTACAATTATTTTTTTCATAAATTATATATATTGGCGATTAAGCAGTGATTTTTTTAAGTTGTTTTTCCAATTCCTGTATTCCTTTTTCTGTTGCCATAGCTCTGGTATGATATTCCAAAGCTTCCAACTCTATTTTTTGAGCTTCTCTTTCTGAAACTGTAGTTTCATTAATATGAAAGATCAAAGTGTAGTAAAATTTCACATAAATATCGATATTCAGATCTGCACGATATAATCCTTCACGAATTCCTTTATCGATATTATCTCTAAAACACTGAGTGCACTGATCTATTTCAATAGAAAGAATATTTTGGTAAATCTCTGGATAATGTTTTTTAAGCTGATAAATTGGCGAAGTATCAATACTATTTTTAAACATGTCACGAAACATTTCTCTAATCTCAAAATTTTCATGAATAGCATTATAATTCTTAGCAATAATGGTATCCATGATTTCGTGTACCTGCTTATGAACCATCGAAGTGCTCTCCTCAATTAAAACTTCTTTATTGCAGAAATATTTGTAAATCGTTTTTTTTGAAATACACATTTCTCCGGCAATATCATCCATGGTCACGCTTTTAAAACCGAGTTTCAAAAACAGCTCACTAGCTTTTGATATAATTTTCTCTTTCATTTTAACTTTCAAGTTGCATTACAAATATACTTAGGAAACTAAAATCAGAAAAATAGTTTCCATTATATTTGTAATAATTTTACATTAATTTATTCATTATGTAAGATTTATATGCTGAATTCTAAATTGGCAATAAGTTTAATATCTCTTCCAAGCGCTAATCCTCCGTTATGATTAAATGAATTGTAATCCAATCCAAAATCCTGACGCTTGATATCTCCTTTAATTTCAAAAGCAACTTTTTTCTCGCCATTGTAATTATTAACACCAATAAATTCTGCATCAAGTTCTACAACTTTGGTCACATCTTTTATCGTTAAATCACCTTTGAAAAAATTAATATTATTATTTACTTTTTGAAAAGAAGTCGACTTAAAACTGATAATCGGATGTTCATCTACATCAAAAAAATCCTGAAGCTGCAAGTTGGTGTCAATTTGCTGAAAGCTTTCATTTTTGTTATTAATATCAAATGAAAATTCTACTGACGCATCTTCAATCTCATTATCTTCAATATTCACATAACCTCCAAATTTATTTGTAGTTCCTCCTAAATAAGCAATTATAGAATGTCTCATTTTAATTAAAACATCTGATTGTGTAGAATCTAAAGTCCATGTTGTTTTCATAATTATCTGATTTAATTGAGTTTATAAATTACTCAAAATCTTCAGGAAACTTTTTTAGTGTTCTTAGTTTCCAAATTCGAATGCAAATATATACAGGAAACTCTGAATACCAAAAAAGTTTCCAAGTTTTTTTATAATTATTTTAAGGAAACATTTTATACCCCTTTAAAAGCAATCATTAAATCTTTCTTAGCATTTCGTATTTACAAAGCAATAATTCATAATTGAATTGTATCTTTGAGCCTCATAAATCAGAATTTCATTTTATGCACGATATAAGTCAGTACCAAGATTTTTTTATTAGTTATCTAAAAAAACAAAGCATACAAAAAGAACCTAAAAATCTTTATGAGCCTATTGAATATATTTTAGGACTTGGCGGAAAAAGAATGCGTCCGGTGCTTACCTTAATGGCTGCAGAAGTTTTTGATGCCGATTATACAACAGCGCTTCCGGCTGCAATGGCGGTTGAAGTTTTTCATAATTTTTCACTTGTTCATGACGATATTATGGATGACGCTCCCCTGCGAAGAGGAGAAGAAACCGTTCATGAAAAATGGAATATCAACACCGGAATTTTGTCTGGAGATGCCATGCTAATTCTGGCTTATCAGTATTTTGAACAATATGAGCCAGCAGTTTTTAGAGACTTGGCAAAATTATTCAGCAAAACCGCGCTTGAAGTCTGCGAAGGCCAGCAATGGGATGTTGATTTTGAAGAAAGAACAGATGTTACTATTCCGGAATATCTAAAAATGATTGAATATAAAACAGCCGTTTTAGTTGCTGCAGCAATGAAAATGGGCGCAATTGTGGCTAAAACTTCAGAAAAAGAAGGCGATTTGATTTATGATTTCGGATTGAATTTAGGATTAGCTTTCCAATTGCAGGATGATTATTTAGATGCTTTTGGAGATCCTGAAACTTTTGGAAAACAAGTTGGCGGCGATATTATTGAGAATAAAAAAACCTATTTATATTTAAAAGCCTTAGAATTTTCAACTCCTGAAAAAGCAACCGAATTAGAAAAATTATTCCGTTTGCAATTGGATGAAAATTCAGAAAAAATCGAAACTGCAAAAGCCATTTTTAACGAATCTGGCGCTTCAAAAGCAACGCAAGATGCGATAGAAATGTACACTTTTAAGGCTTTTGAGACTTTAGAAAAAATGGATATTAATGCTGAAAAGAAAAATATCCTGAGGTCATTTGGCGAAAACTTAATGGGACGTAAAGTTTAAAACATACAAGACTTTATGAATCAATTAATAAATGTTCTTTTCTTTAATGATAAAAATTACAATGCAAAAATGCAGTTGTTTTTTGCAATCTGTTTTCCTTTTTTTACCATTTTGGCTTTAGGAATTGACAGTGTATCTTTTACCGAACATTATTTTGATGGACGTCAGATTACAAACGTCTTATCCATATTATATTTTTGTTTTTTCTTCTGGTCTTCAGATGCTTATTTGAGAAAACTAATGTTTGTAATGGTATTTTTATCCTATCTGGGTGAATTTATTTTCTGCACTTTGCTCGAAATGTACGATTACCGAACCGCATTTATTCCAATATATGTTCCTTTTGGACACGCTATAGTTTTTGCTTCAGGCTATGTTTTTGCTCACACACAATTAGCCGTTAAAAATGATAATTTATTTAGAAAATGCTTTACAGCGGCTTTTACTACATTATTTTTAGCTGTCGGATTCTTTCTAAAAGATATTTTTTCGCTTATTTTTGGGATATTTTTCTTTTTGCTTTTAAAAAGAAAAAAATGGCAAAATTTATATTATTTCATAGCCCTTTGTGTTATATTTATTGAATTGGCCGGAACCTACTTTAAATGCTGGAAATGGGCACCCAAAACCTTCGGATTAATTCCGACATCAAATCCGCCGATGGGAGCTGTTTTTTTCTATGCAGGAGGCGATATTTTGCTGACTAAAATTGTTGATTATTGGAAATCAAAAACAACAAATAAACGCATTGAAATTGTTATTGACTCAGAAAATTGCCATTTCTAATTTTGAAAATTATGTATGTTTCGCCATTAAACACAGAATTATTATTTGAAGAAGCCCAAAAGGAATCTTTGTACTTGAAATTAATTGAGCAGATTAACAAAGATTTTAATTTGGCCAATGAAGGAATCGATTTCCCTTTGAGTATTTCGCCGGAAGAATTGAAAATTCAGCTTCACGAAAAAATCTACCGAATGATTCAGTACAAATTTGCTGAATATTTAAATCTCTTATACATAATCGACGTTCCTGAAAACGAAATCAAACAACTTGATGGCTCTGATTTAGTAATTCTGGCTGAACAAGTTTCTTTTTTGATTTTAAAAAGAGAATGGCAGAAGGTTTGGTTTAGGAATTATTATAAATAAAGGCGCTAAGGTCCTGAGATGCTAAGGCACTAATATTTTTTCTCATTGGGATGAACAATCTTTTTTAATTTATCAAATTCAGTCCAAAGCCCAAATCCGCTTGTATCCAATGGACTTCCAACAATTTGAGTACGACCGCATGTAAAACAAATCTTTGCAATTCCTATCGTCTTTTCCTTCTTCTTAAAAATAAAAATATCCCGATATTCTGCTGCGCAGGCAGCGAAAGTATTTTGCAATGAATCTTTTTCGCTAAACACGTTTTCAATCTCTTTTTGTTGTTTGAGCGATAAATTTGATTTTTTATAGTTGTGATATAATAAGACTTTTTCAAAATTTTCATTTGGAATAGTGTCTGGAAAATGATGAACGAACAAGTCTATAAACTCAAGTTCTTTTGGAGTATTCTTCTCTTTCATCATAATTTTTGTAAAATCTTCCTCCGAAAAATTCAAATAATAATGATCAATTTTATCGGAATCAAAAAAAGGTCGTAATTCTTTTTTTACAACCTTCTCATTATTAGCTTCTGCTCTTTTAGAGTCATTACAACTCGAAAATACAATTGCAGCTAGTATAAAAAAATATATTTTCAAATTTCAGGATTTAAAAACTTAGAATCTTAGCATCTCAGTACCTCAGCAACTTAAAAATACACCCTCACAAAAGGCATAAATCCAGATCCGTAAAGGCTTTTATTCGGATTATATAAAACATCATAACGTCCACCAATTGTCACATTTCCGGTTCTGTAACCTGCTCCGAGATACAAGGCGGTATTCCAATAAGCATCAGAATAACTTGGCTGGTTGTAATATTGTTCATAATCTGTATCTACCCTTACCTGTTCTAATTCGGCAGATAATTGAACTTGCGGAATAGGGTTTACGAGTACAATCGCGCTTCCACCCCAAACAAAAGATTCATAATAGTTTTTTTGATATAAATAGCCAAACTGCAGTCCTGCACCTACTGAAACTATTGGATTGATGTTGTAAATAGCACTCGGCATAACCGAAATATTGGTGTAACCTGAACCAAAACCCAATCCAAGTCCGCCACCAAACTGAACCTTATCCCAAAAATGATTGCTATTGTCAATGACATAATTTTGTTGTGCATTTCCAACGTTGAAAAATAATACAGCCAAAATCACAAAAAAAGAATTGAAAACGATTGAATTTTGATTTTTACTCATAGTTAACGTTTATTTTAACAAATTTTTACGTAAAAGTACGTAAAAAAAAGATTTAAATAAATGTGATTGTTGTACTTTTGCGTTTCTATTTAACAAAAAGTATATTCACTAATATTATGGATAGGTTTTCATTTTTAAATGCAGCGCATACCGAGTTTTTTGCACAATTATACGATCAATATTTAGTTAACCCAGACAGCGTTGAGCCTAGCTGGAGAAGTTTTTTTCAAGGTTTTGACTTTGGAATGACAACTTATAACGACGAAAATCCAGTGCAAACGATCGTTGAGTACGTGACTAGCGATAACACAGATTACAGTCAGATTTCTGAAAAACTAAAGAAAGAATTTAACGTTCTTAAATTAATTGACGGATACCGTACACGTGGGCATTTGTTCACTAAAACAAACCCTGTTCGCGACCGCAGACAATCTTCTCCAACTTTAGATATCGAGAACTTCGGATTATCAGCAGCTGACCTTTCAACTGTTTTTGATGCTGCGCAGACAATCGGAATGGTACCTTCATCTTTGCAAGATATCGTAAATCGTCTAAAAACTATTTACTGTCAGCATATCGGTATTGAGTATATGTACATCAGGAATCCTGGCGTTGTAAAATGGATTCAGGACAAATTAGCTGTAAATACGAATCAGCCTAATTTCTCTACAGAAGAAAAGAAAACAATCTTAAATAAATTAAACGAAGCTGTTTCTTTTGAGAATTTCCTTCATACTAAATATGTTGGACAAAAACGTTTCTCATTAGAAGGTGGAGAATCTATCATCCCGGCTCTAGATGCTTTAATCGAGCAAGCTGCTGAAAAAGGTGTTGAACAATTCGTAATGGGAATGGCACACCGTGGTCGTTTGAACGTTTTGGCAAACATCTTTGGAAAATCTACTCAGGATATTTTTGGTGAGTTTGACGGAAAAGATTACGATCAGGAATATTTTGACGGTGACGTAAAATACCACTTAGGTCTTACTGCCGACAAAAAAACAAGATCAGGAAAAAGCATCAACATCAATTTAGCACCAAACCCTTCTCACTTAGAAACGGTTGGAGCTGTAATTGAAGGAATCACAAGAGCAAAACAAGATAAATATTATGCTGACGATTTCTCTAAAGTATTACCTATCGCCGTTCACGGAGATGCTGCAATCGCAGGTCAGGGTATTTTATATGAAATCATTCAGATGGCTCAGCTTGACGGTTACAAAACTGGAGGAACAATCCACATTGTAATCAATAACCAGGTTGGTTTTACAACAAACTACTTAGACGCTCGTTCATCAACTTATTGTACAGACGTTGCTAAAGTAACTTTATCTCCAGTATTACACGTAAATGCTGATGATGCTGAAGCTGTTGTACACGCTGTATCTTTTGCATTAGACTACAGAATGCAATTTGGACGTGACGTATTTATCGATTTATTAGGATACAGAAAATACGGTCATAACGAAGGTGACGAACCTCGTTTCACGCAACCAGTTTTATACAAAATCATCGCTAAACATAAAAACCCAAGAGACATCTACGCAGAGAAATTACTTTCTGACGGCGTAATCGATGCTTCTTATGTAAATGCTTTAGAAAAAGAATACAAATCTGCTTTAGAGGAAAACTTAGAAGCTTCTCGTAAAAAAGATTTGACAATTATTACTCCATTCATGAAAAACGAATGGGAAGGATTTGTTCAGGTAACTGACACACAAATGCTTCAAAAAGTTGATACTACTTTCGACAAAAAAGGATTGGATTCTATCATCAATACAATTTCAACTTTACCATCTGATAAAAAATTCATCAGTAAAATAAGCAAAATTGTTACGGATAGAAAAACAGGATACGACAATAATACCCTTGATTGGGGAACTGCAGAAGCACTTGCTTACGGTTCGCTTTTAACAGAAGGATTTGATGTTCGTATTTCTGGTCAGGATGTTGAAAGAGGAACTTTCTCTCACCGTCACGCGGTAGTTAAAGTTGAAGATTCTGAAGAAGAAGTAATTCTTTTGAATGGTATCGAAAACAAAAAAGGAAAATTCGGCGTATTCAATTCACTTTTATCAGAATACGGAGTTTTAGGTTTTGATTACGGATATGCATTAGCAAACCCGAAAGCCTTAACGATTTGGGAAGCACAATTTGGAGATTTCTCTAACGGAGCTCAAATTATGATTGACCAATATATTTCATGTGGTGAAGACAAATGGAACAACCAAAATGGTATTGTTTTATTATTGCCTCACGGATATGAAGGACAAGGTGCAGAACACTCTTCTGCAAGAATGGAACGTTACTTACAACTTTGTGCAAGACAAAATATGTATGTTGCTGACTGTACTACGCCAGCAAACTTCTTCCACTTGTTGAGAAGACAAATGAAAACGAATTTCCGTAAACCTTTAGTGGTTTTCTCTCCAAAAAGTTTATTACGTGATCCAAGATGTGTATCAACTGTGGATGAATTAGCAAACGGAAGTTTCCAGGAAACAATTGACGATAATACAGTAGATAAAAAGAAAGTAAAAACTTTGGTTTTTGTTACTGGTAAATTCTATTATGACATCGTTGCTGAAAGAGAAAACAACGGAAGAAATGATGTTGCTGTTGTTCGTATTGAGCAATTATTCCCTTTCCCAGTTGAGCAAATCAAAGAAATCATTGCAAAATATCCAAATGCTGATGATTATGTTTGGGCTCAGGAAGAACCTAAAAACATGGGAGCTTACAGCTTTATGTTAATGAACTTTGATCTTGTTAAATGGAGATTAGCTTCATTAAAAGCTTATGCTGCACCTGCATCTGGAAGTTACACACGTGCAAAACGCCGTCACGCAGATGCAATTAGAATGGTATTCGATAAAAATTTATTCAGATAAAAAAAATGTTTCAAGTTTAAAGTTTCAGGTTTATCATTGACATGAAACTTTAAACGCTACAACCTTAAACAAAAACAAAGATGATTTTAGAAATGAAAGTCCCATCACCAGGGGAATCAATAAAAGAAGTTGAAATTGCAACTTGGTTAGTAAAAGACGGAGATTATGTAGAGAAAGATCAGGCTATTGCTGAAGTTGATTCAGACAAAGCTACTCTTGAGTTACCTGCTGAAATGAGTGGTGTAATTACACTAAAAGCTGAAGAAGGTGATACAGTAGCAGTTGGTGCTGTAGTTTGTTTAATTGATACAGATGCTGCAAAACCAGCAGGAAGCGCTCCAGCTGCACCAGCAGCAGAAGCTCCAAAAGCTGAGGCACCGAAAGCAGAAGTAAAAGCTGAGGCTCCAAAAGCAGCTCCGGCTCCGGCAGCAGCACCAAGTTATGCAGCTGGAACTCCATCTCCTGCAGCAAGAAAAATATTAGATGAAAAAAATATTGCTCCAGCAACAGTTTCAGGAACTGGAAAAGGGGGAAGAATTACTAAAGATGATGCTGTAAACGCAGTACCTTCTATGGGAACTCCAACTGGTGGAAGCCGTGGAACTGAGCGTACAAAATTATCTATGTTACGTCGTAAAGTAGCAGAAAGATTAGTTTCAGCTAAAAACGAAACAGCTATGCTTACTACTTTCAACGAAGTAAACATGACGCCAATCAACCAAATTCGTAATGAATACAAAGATGCTTTCAAAGCAAAACATGGTGGTTTAGGTTTAGGTTTCATGTCATTCTTTACAAAAGCGGTTACAAGAGCTTTAGAATTATATCCAGATGTTAACTCAATGATGGATGGTGACTACAAAGTTGCTTATGACTTTGCTGATATCTCAATCGCAGTTTCTGGACCAAAAGGATTAATGGTTCCTGTTGTTCGTAATGCTGAATTATTAACTTTCCGTGGAATTGAAGCTGAAATCAAAAGATTAGCTTTAAGAGCTCGTGATGGTCAAATTACAGTTGACGATATGACTGGAGGAACTTTCACAATCACTAACGGTGGTGTTTTCGGAAGTATGTTATCTACTCCAATCATTAACCCTCCTCAATCAGGTATCTTAGGAATGCACAATATTATTGAGCGTCCGATTGCTGTAAACGGAAAAGTTGAAATTCACCCAATGATGTACGTTGCACTTTCTTACGATCACAGAATTATTGACGGACGTGAGTCTGTTGGTTTCTTGGTTGCTGTTAAAGAAGCTTTAGAAAACCCATTAGAATTATTGATGAATGGAGACGCTAAACGTGCTTTAGAGTTGTAATTTTAAGTAATTTTAGACAATATAAAAGCCTGTTCTTTCATTAGAACAGGCTTTTTTTTGCTTAATATTAGCTTAAGATTGGCTTAAGATGTTAATTTTTTGAATAATTCAAAAAATTAATACTCAAAAAATAATTTATTTAGAATAAATAAAAATAGCTTGTATGGTTGGCGATCAAGACATAAATTTGCGCTATTAAAATCAATTCTAAATAAAATAAAATAAAATGAAATATAAATTTACAATTTCACTTTTGACTTTGTGTTTTGTTTTGCTTTCAGGCACATCAATTTGGGCGCAACAAAAAGCAACTATTAAAGGTCAAATCAGTTTAGCAAATAATCAAGCTGCAGATAATGTTTCGATAGTATTAAAAGGTACAAAAATTGGGACCAACACAGACAGTAGTGGTAACTACGAAATCAAAAACGTTAAGCCAGGTAATTATGTTCTGCGCGTTTCTGCTGTAGGTTTCACCTCTAAAGAAAAAAGCATTACTCTTAATAGTGGAGATGAAATTATAGAGAATTTCACAATCACTTCAAATTCAGAGCAATTAGATGAAATTGTAATCAACGGAGGAAACAAAAAAAATCCTTTAGCTCGTAAAGAAACACAGCAGGTATCAAGATTACCACTTAAAAATCTTGAAAATCCACAAGTTTACACTACAATTACAAGCGAACTTTTAAAAGAGCAAGTTGTTACAAATATTGATGATGCACTTAAAAATGCGCCAGGATTGACACCGCTTTGGGCTTCAACTGGACGTGGTGGCGATGGTGCAGGATATTTCTCTTTAAGAGGATTTGCTGTTCAGCCAACAATGATCAACGGATTGCCAGGATTAACAAACGGAAGTTTAGATCCAGCAAACATTGACAAAATTGAAGTTATTAAAGGACCATCAGGAACTTTATTTGGAAGTAGTTTAATCTCTTACGGAGGTTTAATCAACATGACTACTAAAAAACCTTACGATCACTTTGGTGGCGAAGTAAACTATACTGCTGGAAGCTACGGCTTAAACAGAGTTACTGTAGATGTTAACACGCCATTAGATGAAGAACACAAAATAAACTTCCGTTTAAACACAGCTTACCATACTGAAAACAGTTTTCAAGATGCCGGATTCAGAAAATCATTTTTCTTTGCTCCATCATTATCTTACCAAGTAAATGACAAACTTTCGTTTTTCATTAATACAGAATTCATGAGCAATGAAGCAACTAACCCAACTATGTTGTTTTTAGACAGAGGTGCGCCACTTAGAGTTCACAATATCGACGAATTAGGTTACGACAACAAACGTTCTTACACTAGCAACGAATTGGCAATCAAAACTCCATCATATAACCTTCAAGGGCAAATGATGTATAAATTCAATGATCAATGGACATCACAAACTGTTGTATCTAGAGGTTCATCAAAATCAGACGGCTATTACTCTTACTTATATGAAGGAACTCAATACTATCCAGGAATTACAGAAGGAATTGTTTTAGGTCGTTATATGAACTACCAAAACTCTACTACGCTTACAACTGATATTCAACAAAACTTCATTGGTGATTTCGTAATCGGAAGTATGAGAAACAGAATTGTTGCTGGTCTTGACTACTTCAACAGAGGCGGTATTGATAACGGTTCAAGTTATGTTTCAAATGGAGGTATTTACATTGGAAACCTTGACACAAAAACAGTAAACGAAGAATTTTTCGGAATTACTGATCCTGCTAAATATGTTACAAACGGTGATAGCGGAAAATTAACAAAAGCTGGATCTGATGCGCTTTTAGCTGATGCCACTATGACAAATGCTAAAACAAAACAAGAAGTTTACAGCGCTTATTTTTCTGATGTGATCAACTTTACTCCTGCTTTATCTGCAATGGCAAGTTTACGTGTTGACCGTTTTATGACTGCTGGTGATGTATCAACTAAAGATGATGATTTTAACCAAACTGCATTTTCTCCTAAATTCGGATTAGTTTACCAACCAATTATCGACAAAGTATCGATTTTTGCAAACTACATGGATGGTTTTGCAAACTCTGCTCCTGTAACAGAAATTTTATCTGATGGAAGCAGACGTCCAAGAACCTTTAAACCAGAACATGCTAATCAATTTGAAGTTGGAACTAAATTAAACATCTTTAAAGACAAACTTTACGCTACGTTCAGCTACTATGATATCCAGGTAAAAGATCAGGTTTATATCGTTTACACTGCAACAACTCAAACAGCGTTTCAAGATGGAGCACAAAGAAACAAAGGTTTCGAAGCTGAATTCATTGCAAATCCTATTGATGGCTTAAACATTGTTGCAGGATACAGCTATGTTGATGCTGTCTTAAATGCTGGAGATCCATCTTTTGTAGGACATAGACCTGAAAGCTCTGGACCAAGAAACTTAGTAAACTTTTGGGCTAGCTATAAATTTCCAAAAGGAGACTTAAACGGTTTTGGTTTAGGTTTTGGAGGAAATTATGCTGACAAAAACTTAATCATGAACAGAAATGTTGTTGGTCAATTTACAATTCCATCTTACACTGTTTTAAATTCTTCTATTTTCTACGGAACAGAAAAATATGTTTTGACTCTAAAACTTGACAATATCGCTAACGTTGATACTTATGACGGATGGTCTACAATCCACCCAAGAAACATGAGAAGCGTAGCAGCAAGTTTCTCTTATAGATTCTAATTAATAAAAAACACCTTTCTGCTAAACCAGAAAGGTGTTTTAAATTCTATTAATCATGATAACACTAGCCAGCCTTATCGTTTTTTTAGCTTTTTACACACTTTATTACACTTCAAAAAGAGCTGTTTTATCATATGATTTAGGCTTTGAAAAATGGATGAAGCGAAATCCAAAACAAACTAAAATCACCGGCTTATTTTTATTGGCGACTGCTTATGCAATGTGGCTTTTTGCAAAGTCACTGTGTTGTGGCACTTTGATGTTTTTTATTCAGTTGATGACCGTTGGAAGCCTAATCATTATTCTGACTCCATTAAAAAAAGTAAACAGTAAAGCGCTTTTAGCAATATTGCTGTTTGTTGCGATTTTGGAATTTTACTACAACTAAACCTTAATTACATGCCAGCAAATCCAAAATATTTAACTCCGGCTTTTTTGCCTCGTTTTCTCAAAATTACAGCGGCGATTTTAGGAGGTTACTTTGTATCTGTCACTTTTCATCTGGCTTTAGCTACTTGGTTCAATCGTGCAGATGTATTGATTACAATGGCTTTCAGCGGATTCATTCTTTGGGTAGCATTAATGGTAATTGCTTTTTTAGCCAAAAATGGCTGGAAAATCTGGCTCATTTATATTCTTTTAAGTCTTCTTTTTTGTCTTTTTATCTACTTGGGTCAAACCTATAATCAAACGGCGCATTAATCTATGAACAACCGTCATTATAATATCTATTTTCATACACATACTGTCAGCGGAATTGTAATCAGCGTAGTGCTATTTGTAATTTTCTTCGCTGGATCTTTTTCTTTTTTTAGAGATGAAATTGTCAATTGGGAAAGAAGTGAATCTACAGCACAAACAAAAGAAATTCAGTTAGACTACAACAACGCCCTGCAGCATCTTGACAAAAAATATGTTTTGCACGCAAGAAATATTACTATTTCTAAACCTTCATTAGAAAATCGAGTTGCTGTTTCACTTGAAGGAACAAAAGACTCATTGGCTCCAAAAAAACAACGTCTTGGAGATTTCTTTTATCTGGACAACAAAAGCTATAAATCCTATACTTATGAAGAAGCTTATTCTTTGGGAGAATTATTGTATCGTCTGCATTTTCTGGCTCAAATCCCTTATCCGGCCGGATATTATCTTTCTGGATTTACGGCTTTATTTTTCCTGTTTGCCATTATAACGGGAGTTTTATTGCATTGGAAAAAAATTGTATCGAACTTTTATATTTTCCGTCCAAAAGAAAAATTAAAAACACTGTGGACAGATGCGCATACAGCTTTAGGAATGATTGGTCTGCCTTTTCAGTTTGTTTATGCTGTAACGGGGGCATTTTTCATGATTAAACTCTTAATTGTTGCTCCAGCTGTAAAGGTTTTATATAATGGCGATCAAAATAAATTATATAAAGAACTGGAATATACAGACACTGATTATAAGTTTGAAAAAAAGAAATTAGCAAATCCATTTAACATAAATCAGCTGGTAGCAAAAGCAAAAAGCAATTGGACCGATTTTGAAGTTACACGCGTATATATCCAAAATTATGGCGATGTTAATATGCATGTTTTGGTTGAAGGTGAAATGCTGAATCATAAAAAATTTACAGGAATAGGAAAAATTGATTATCGTGTTTCTGACGGAAAAATAATCGCTAGAAAAGATCCTATAGCACAAACAAGCTATCTTGACATAGTGAAAAATGTTTTGTACCGAATTCACTTTGGCGATTATGGCGGTTATGCGTTAAAAATTATCAGCTTTATTTTAGGAATTATAACTTGCTTTGTAATTATTTCGGGAGTGATGATTTGGTTGGTTGCAAGACAAAAAAATAATCTTCCAGAAAAGAAAAGACGTTTCAATGCAGCAGTTGTCCGAATTTATCTGGCAATTTGTTTGAGTATGTATCCAATTACAGCTTTGGCTTTTATTGGAAGCAAAATATTTTATCCATTAAGCCAATCTAATTTATTTACACTTTATTTTGGCGGATGGTTATTGCTTACCATCTTTTTCATCATCAAAAAGAACGATTCTTTTACCAATAAATTCTGCCTGATTTCAGGAAGCATTTTAGGATTCTTAATTCCAATTACGAACGGAATTGTTTCTGGAGATTGGTTTTGGACTTCATTCATGCGTAACAAAGTTCAGATTTTCTTTATCGATGTTTTCTGGATTTTCCTGGCTTCAATTTCACTATATGTAGCCTATCATTTAAAGCCTAAAAAAGTCGTATCATAAAAATTAGCTCAAATAATTTGTCCTCTATTGATTTTGGGTATAATTTTACGCTTTTAATCAAAAAATGGGATTTAAAACGAAAATACGTTTTCTACATAAATGGCTCGGATTAATTTCCGGGCTTATTGTTTTTATAGTTTGCATTACGGGTTGTATTTTCTGTTTTCATGATGAAATAAAAGATATTACTCGCAAAGAATGGCGTTTGGTTGAACCTCAAAACAAACCTTTCCTTCCACCTTCTGTTTTAAAAGAAAAAGCAAACGAAATTGTTCCTAAGAATAAAACAAGCATGGTTGCCTATTACGGAAAAAACCGTTCGGCTATTGTTTACACCTATTCAGATACAGAGAACTTATATCTTTATTTTAATCCCTACACTGGCCAATATTTAAAAACCGAAAATCCTAAAACTGATTTTTTCATTATTGTCGAATATATTCACTTGTATTTGCTTTTGCCAGATTATATAGGAAAACATATTATTGGAGGAGCAACCATTATTTTTATTCTATTATTAATTTCAGGAATAATTCAATGGTGGCCAAAACGAAAAAGCGACATCAAAAGAAGTTTCACCATTAAATGGAATGCAAGATGGCGCCGCGTAAATTACGACTGGCACAATACTTCAGGGTTTTATATTTCGCTGATTGTACTTATTCTCGCTATTACTGGCTTAACTTTTACCTACGAATGGGTTGGCGACGGCATTTACAAAACATTCAATTTTGGCGGAGACAAGGCAGTTGAAACAAAATTACCTGTAATTGATACCACAAAATTCAAAACCGCTTCAGTTACTGCAATTGATAAAGCTTTTATTGAAACAATGAAATTGCAACCAAAAGCTGAAATGTTTTTTGTTATGGTTCCACAACAAAAGGGTGATATTGTGAGTACAGGCGCATACCCGCATACGTTGCGATACGATCAGCAAAGCAATTATTATTTTCATCCTTCTGACGGAAAATTAATTCAAAGTCAAACTTTTGATAAAAAAACTTTAGGACTGCAAGTAGTCGAAATGAATTACGGAATTCACACAGGACAAGTTTTAGATCTTCCGGGAAAAATAATAGCTTTTACAGTCAGTTTGCTTGCGTCGGCACTTCCTGTTACTGGCTTTATAATTTGGTTTGGACGCCGCAAAAAATCTAAAAAAAGAGCATAAAAAAACCGTCTCGTTTTTAACAAGACGGTTTTTTTATAATTTGTCGAAATCAATTAATTTCTGTTTGCTAAAGCATTTTTCTGTAAATTTTTCACTGAGCTAACTTTACTGTCAACATAAGCTACTTCTTTTAGACTGTCTTCATTAAAGAAAATCCATTTTCCAGTTTTTACTCCGTTTGTGTATTCTCCAACGGCTTTTTTATTTCCTTTTTCGTCATAAGATACCCAAACACCATCCAACTTACCATCCTTAAAAAAACCTTCTTGTTGTACTTTACCATTTTCATAGTAATAAGTAGCTTTTACTGTATTTCCAACGGCTTCTAATTCAGGTTTAGTTTCCTGCGCAATTAACATTCCAGAGAACAACAACGCAGCTAAAATTACACTCTTTTTCATATCTGTAGGTATTTAATGTTAAGAAATCTTTATCAAATATAATCAAATGTTTACATTAAAAAAACTTTTGCTTAACAATTTGGTAACATTGAGTAAAAACTTAACATTGGAAATTTCCATAAAACAATAAAACCAGCGCTTAGGCACTGGTTTTATTGGCAATTTATGAAAATCAAAATGTTACGATAACGTTATCGATTTCGTAAATAAATTAGTTCAATAATGAATCTAACTGTGTTTGAAGCGTTTGATCAGATGGTCTTGTAGCATTTGAATTGACAACTTTACCTTGCGGATCGATTAAAATAAATCTTGGAATTGAAATCACATTATAACTTTTTGCAAAATCGGATTTCCACTCATTATCAGCCAAAAGCTGAATTCCTCCAAGTTGCTTGTCAGCCACGAATTTCTGCCATTTATCATGATCTTTTGGCGCATCTATTGAAATACTAACAAACTCAATATTTTTGCCATGATATTTTTCTTCTACTTTTTGAAGAAAAGGAATTTCAGCTCGACAAGGACCACACCAAGTTGCCCACATATCGATATAAACATATTTACCTTTTAAATCTGAAAGCTTTGTTTTTCCTCCTTTATGATTTTCAAATTCGAAATCTGGCGATGCTGTATTATTCAATTTAGCCATTTCCAACACATGGTTACGATGTTCTGTAATTTCAGCAATTGCTTGCTGTCCATTTTCAGTTTCAATTTTTACAAAATCAGGATCTAATTTCTTATTACTTAATCGAGCTGCATCGGCTGCTTTTTTGTCATCAATTAATTTACTAAAAGCTGCATCATCTAAATTTACAACACTATTATCATAAAGTTTTTCATCAGCCAGAATACGTTGTGCCAAAATATTGTTTTCTAAACTTCCTTTACCTTTATAAACAATCGTTTCATCAAATTGTTTTGCATCCATTTTAAGCTTAATATCATAACCGTTTTTCAAAAACAATTCAGTCGATTCAACACCGTCATACATTTGGCCTCTTCCTCCATTCAGTACTAAAGTATCTTTAAAAATTCCTTTTGCATTAACATTAATCTTTTTGATAATCTTTCCGTCATTAATAATGGTAATAACATCGCTATTTCTATTGGCAATATTTGCTTCAAAAGTGACATATTTTTTAGATTGTCCAACGGCATTAAAGGTGCTCAAAAGGACGATTCCAGCAATAAAAAGTTGTTTCATAGTTTATTAAGGTTTGTTTTTAGTATCTCAAATCTAAAGAAATAAGTACTTCAAAATTTCAGAATTAACAAAAAATTTAAAAATTAATACACATCAGCTTCTCACTTTGCTATTTTAATTTGAATTTTGTGTTTACTTTTGCAGTCTAAAATTGAGATCATGTATAGAAGTCATAATTGCGGCGAATTAAACGCTTCAAATATTAATACCGAAGTTACGCTTGCGGGCTGGGTTCAAAAATCACGCGATAAAGGATTTATGAATTGGGTCGATCTACGCGACCGTTATGGAATTACACAACTTATTTTCGACGAAAGTCGTACCGATAAAACCGTTTTTGAATTGGCCAAAACTCTTGGACGTGAATTTGTAATTCAGGTAAAAGGAACTGTTATTGAGCGTGAAGCTAAAAACAAAAACATTCCAACAGGTGAAATTGAAATTTTAGTTTCTGAATTGACTATTCTGAATTCAGCATTAACTCCTCCATTTACAATTGAAGATGAAACGGACGGTGGAGAAGATATCAGAATGAAATACCGTTATTTAGATATCAGAAGAAATCCGGTAAAAAACAGTTTGTTATTCCGTCATAAAGTAGCGATGGAAGTTCGTAAATATCTATCTGATTTGGATTTCTGCGAAGTTGAAACACCTTATTTAATCAAATCAACTCCAGAAGGAGCAAGAGATTTCGTTGTACCAAGCCGTATGAACGAAGGGCAATTTTATGCATTGCCACAATCTCCACAAACTTTCAAACAATTATTGATGGTGGGGGGAATGGATAAATATTTCCAAATTGTGAAATGTTTCCGTGACGAAGATTTACGTGCTGACCGTCAGCCAGAGTTTACTCAGATTGACTGCGAAATGGCATTTGTAGAACAAGAAGACATTTTGAATGTTTTTGAAGGTTTGACAAGACATTTATTGAAAGAGATTAAAGGCATTGAAGTAGAGAAATTCCCAAGAATTACCTACGACTATGCTATGAAAACATACGGAAATGACAAACCGGACATCCGTTTTGGGATGAAATTTGGTGAGTTAAACGAATTTGCTCAACACAAAGAATTCCCGGTATTTAATTCCGCGGAATTAATTGTGGGAATTGCAGTTCCGGGAGCAGGAAATTACACTCGTAAAGAAATTGACGGGTTAATTGACTGGGTAAAACGTCCTCAAGTTGGAGCGTCTGGAATGGTTTATGTAAAATGCAACGAAGACGGAACTTTCAAATCATCTGTAGACAAATTCTACGATAATGATGATTTAGCAAATTGGGCAAAAGCAACAGAAGCAAATCCTGGAGACATGATTTTTGTACTTTCTGGTCCGGCAAATAAAACTAGAGCACAACTTTCAGCACTTCGTATGGAATTAGCAACTCGTTTAGGATTACGTAATCCTGAAGAATTTGCGCCATTATGGGTTGTAGATTTCCCATTATTGGAACTTGACGAAGAAAGCGGACGTTATCATGCAATGCACCACCCGTTTACATCTCCAAAACCAGAAGATATGGCTTTGTTAGAAACAGAACCAGGAAAAGTTCGTGCAAATGCTTACGATATGGTTTTAAACGGAAATGAAATTGGTGGAGGATCAATTCGTATTCACGATAAAGCAACACAGCAATTAATGTTCAAATATTTAGGATTTACCGAAGAAGAAGCAAAAGCGCAATTCGGATTCTTAATGGATGCTTTTCAATTTGGAGCACCGCCACACGGAGGTTTAGCTTTTGGTTTGGATAGATTAGTTGCAATTCTTGGAGGTCAGGAAACCATTAGAGATTTCATTGCTTTCCCAAAAAACAATTCTGGACGTGATGTAATGATCGATGCTCCAGCAGCAATTGATGATGCGCAATTAAAAGAATTACACATTAAAATTGATGCTATTTAAATCTTAAAAAAATTAAATCATACTAAAAAAGCAGTTGAAAATTTCAGCTGCTTTTTTTATTTCTAAATCTTTAAGAATAATTGCAAATTTTACACTTATCAAGATAAAAAATTCCTACAATTCGGTTTTTCGTATATTCCTACAATTAACAATTCTCAAATAAGGGTATTTCATATAAAAATAGATGCAATAAACCACGTAAAAACACTGTAAATCAATAATTTTTACAAAAAATTAACACGTACATGTCTTTTGTATTAGTTAATATGTTACATTTGCTTTATTATAAATTATTATTACAATTACAATGCGTACAGGTACAGTAAAATTTTTCAATGAATCTAAAGGTTATGGATTCATTACAGACGAAGAAACAGGAAAGGACATCTTCGTTCACGCTTCAGGAATTAACGCGGAAGAATTACGCGAAGGTGACCGTGTAAGCTATGAAGAAGAAGAAGGAAGAAAAGGGAAAGTTGCTGCTAAAGTAGCAGTAATCTAAGAAAAATATAGCAATTTATTTTTTTTGCCTCTGAATGGTTTTAAAAACGTTTCGATTAATTTCGAAACGTTTTTTTTTGTCCATTTCTTAAAAAAATATTAAAAAAAGACCTTCTTATTTATAATCAATAAAAATTAGATATAAACCTCGTTTCGCAACATACTTATATCCCTCTTTAGTTTGTGATTTACATAGTTGAAAGTTATCTTTGTGGCTTATTCTTTAAGTAAAAACCCTAAGTTTATGCAATCTGATCAATACAGTTACATTCCAATTTTAATGCAGTTCATTCTGGCTGTTGGTTTTGTAGTAGGAACAATTATTATTTCTGGAAAATTAGGTCCAAAAAGAACCTCTGAAGTTAAAGACAAAAACTTTGAGTGCGGAATCGAATCTGTTGGAAATGCACGTATCCCTTTTTCGGTAAAATACTTTCTTGTTGCTATTTTATTTGTTTTGTTTGACGTAGAAGTAATTTTCCTTTATCCTTGGGCGGTAAACTTTAAAGATTTAGGTATCGAAGGAATGCTTAAAATGATTGTTTTCATGGCTTTGCTTTTAGTTGGTTTCTTTTACATCATCAAAAAGAAAGCTTTAGAGTGGGAATAAATTAGAGATTTTAGATTTAGACTTCTAATCTTTAAAATGAATTAGAATTAAAAATCTAATCCTCGAATAAAAAGTTGATTTAAAAAATTGATTTTACTTTTCAAGATTTCAAAAATCTAAAATTTAAAATCAGAAATCTAAAATAAAAATGAGCGATTCAAAAGTAAATATGGTTGCACCGCCAGAGGGAGTTGTAGGAGAAGGATTCTTCGCTACAAAACTTAACGATGTTGTTGGTTTAGCAAGAGCTAACTCATTATGGCCGCTTCCTTTCGCGACTTCATGCTGTGGTATCGAATTCATGGCAACAATGGCTTCACATTACGATTTGGCACGATTTGGTTCTGAACGTGTGAGTTTCTCTCCTCGTCAGGCAGATATGTTATTAGTAATGGGAACTATTTCAAAGAAAATGGCTCCAATTTTAAGACAAGTTTACGAACAAATGTCTGAACCACGCTGGGTAATTGCTGTTGGAGCTTGTGCTTCTTCAGGAGGTATTTTCGACACTTACTCGGTTTTACAAGGAATTGATAAAGTAATCCCGGTTGATGTTTACGTTCCAGGATGTCCACCAAGACCAGAACAAATCGTAGACGGTGTAATGAGATTACAAGAATTGGTAAAAAGCGAATCTGTTAGACGCAGAAGCTCTCCAGAATACCAAGAATTATTAGCTTCCTATAACATTTCATAAGATGGCTTTAGAAAATACCCTGATTCAAGATAAACTTATTGAAACATTTGATACGAATGTTTTCAACTTTCAACAAGAAAGAGATATTTTTTCAATAGAAACAACTGCTGACAAAATCACAGCGTTAATTCTGTTTTTAAAAAATGATGCTGATCTGCAATTTAACTTTTTAACAGATTTATGCGGAGTTCACTATCCAGATAACGAACTAGATCGTCAATTTGCAGTAGTGTACCACATGCACAATTGGATCGAAAACAAACGCATCAGAATTAAAGTTTATTTAGACGGCGAAAAACCAGAAATTAAAACTGTTTCAAATATTTTCTTGAGTTCAAACTGGATGGAAAGAGAAACATACGATTTCTTCGGAATCAATTTTATTGGTCACCCGCAATTGAAACGTATTTTAAATATGGATGAAATGGTGTCTTTCCCAATGAGAAAAGAATTCCCAATGGAAGACAGCGGAAGAACTGATAAAGACGACAGATTCTTTGGAAGAACAACAACAAATTGCTAAAAAATAAATAATTCAACATTATAAAATGTCAGAACTATTATTACCACCAGAGCATCGTTATGCTAAAATAATTAAGGAGAAACTAAACGAAGACGGAAGCGAGCTTTCGGTACTGAATTTAGGTCCAACTCACCCTGCGACTCACGGTATTTTTCAAAATATCCTATTAATGGATGGTGAAAGAATTCTAGAGGCTGAACCAACTATTGGTTACATCCACAGGGCTTTCGAAAAAATTGCCGAAAATCGTCCTTTTTACCAAATTACTCCCCTTACAGACCGTATGAACTATTGTTCCTCTCCTATTAACAATATGGGATGGTGGATGACATTAGAGAAACTGTTAGGTGTTGAAGTTCCAAAAAGAGCACAATATTTAAGAGTTATTGTAATGGAGCTTGCTCGTATTACGGATCACTTAATTTGTAACTCAATTCTTGGAGTAGATACTGGTGCGTATACTGGTTTCTTATACGTTTTTCAATTTAGAGAAAAAGTTTACGAGATTTATGAAGAAATTTGTGGAGCTCGTTTAACAACCAATATGGGAAGAATTGGTGGTTTCGAAAGAGACTGGTCACCAGAAGCTTTCAAAAAACTAGATACTTTCCTTGAAGAATTTCCTGTTGCTTGGCAAGAGTTCGTAAACTTATTCGAAAGAAACAGAATTTTCCTTGACAGAACTGTAAACGTAGGTGCAATCACAGCTGAACAAGCAATGGCTTACGGATTTACAGGTCCTAACTTACGTGCTGCAGGAGTTGATTACGATGTACGTGTAGCACAGCCTTACTCTTCTTATGAAGATTTTGATTTTAATATTCCTGTTGGAAAGTCAGGTGATACTTACGATCGTTTCTGTGTTCGTAATGCTGAAGTTTGGGAAAGTTTAAGCATTATTCGTCAGGCTTTAGAAAAAATGCCAGCCGGAAACGAATATCACGCTGAAGTTCCTGATTATTACCTTCCTCCAAAAGAAGATGTTTATAATAATATGGAATCTCTAATTTATCATTTTAAAATCGTAATGGGAGAAGTTCCTGTACCAGTTGCAGAAATTTATCACCCTGTTGAAGGTGGAAATGGAGAATTAGGTTTTTATTTAGTTACTGACGGAAGCAGAACTCCATATAGATTACATTTCAGAAGACCTTGCTTTATTTATTATCAAGCATATCCGGATATGATTAAAGGATCGTTGCTTTCTGATGCAATTGTTATTTTATCAAGTTTAAATGTAATTGCAGGAGAATTAGACGCCTAAAAAATTTGTGCCTTTGCGCCTTTGTGGCAAAACAAGAATAAAATGGAAAGAAAACATTACAAACAAGAAATAAATATGACTGAGGCATTGATCGCTCGTATCAATGAATTGATTAGTCATTATCCTGAAGGCAAACAAAAATCGGCTTTATTGCCTGTTTTGCATGAAGTTCAGGATGCTCACAACAACTGGCTTAGTATTGAACTACAAGATAAAGTTGCTGAAATCCTTCAGATCAAACCAATTGAAGTTTATGAAGTGGTTACTTTTTATACCATGTTCAACCAAAAGCCAATTGGAAAATACATGTTTGAATTTTGCCAGACTTCTTGTTGTTGCTTAAGTGGTGCCGAAAATTTAATGGATTATACTTCTGAAAAATTAGGCATTAAAATGGGCGAAACAACCGCAGACGGAATGTTCACTATTGCTGGTGTAGAATGTTTAGGTGCTTGCGGATATGCTCCAATGATGCAGTTAGGCGATTTCTACAAAGAGAAATTGACAGAAGAAAAAATCGATCAGTTAATCGCTGATTGTAAAGATGATAAAATAATATTACACGATAAATAAGATGTCACAAAAAATATTATTAGATAAAATCAATATTCCTGGAATTAAAACCTACGAAGTTTATCGTCAAAATGGCGGTTATGCTTCTGTAGAAAAAGCTTTAAAAACACTTACGCCGGATGAAGTTACTGAAGAAGTAAAAAAATCAGGTCTTCGTGGTCGTGGTGGTGCGGGTTTCCCTGCCGGAATGAAATGGAGTTTTATTGACAAAAAATCAGGAAAACCAAGACACTTAGTTTGTAATGCTGACGAATCTGAACCAGGAACTTTCAAAGATCGTTATTTGATGGAATTTATTCCTCACTTATTGATCGAGGGAATGATTACTTCAAGTTACGCTTTGGGAGCAAACCTTTCGTATATCTACATTCGTGGAGAATATATGTGGGTTTTCAAAATTTTAGAAAGAGCAATCGCCGAGGCTAAAGCTGCAGGCTGGTTAGGAAAAAATATATTAGGTTCAGGTTACGACCTTGAACTTCACGTTCACTGTGGAGCTGGAGCTTATATCTGTGGAGAAGAAACTGCACTTATTGAGTCTTTGGAAGGTAAAAGAGGAAACCCTCGTATTAAACCACCTTTCCCAGCGGTTTCAGGACTTTGGGCAAATCCAACAGTGGTAAACAACGTTGAAACTATCGCAACGGTGCCATGGATTGTAAACAATTCTGGAGACGATTATGCTAAAATTGGAATTGGTCGTTCTACTGGAACTAAATTAATTTCTGCTTCTGGACACATCAAAAATCCTGGTGTTTACGAAATTGAATTAGGTTTAAGCGTAGACGAATTCATGAATTCTGATGAATATTTAGGAGGAATGTCTTCAAGCCGACCATTAAAAGCTTTTGTACCAGGAGGTTCATCTGTGCCGATTTTACCAGCTGAATTGATTTTCAAAACAGCAAATGGAGAAGATCGTTTAATGACTTACGAATCTTTAAGTGATGGTGGTTTTGCTACCGGATCTATGTTAGGTTCTGGAGGATTTATTGTTTACAATGACACTGCTTGTGTTGTTAGAAACACTTGGAACTTTGCTCGTTTCTACCACCACGAATCTTGCGGACAATGTACGCCTTGTCGTGAAGGAACAGGATGGTTGGAAAAAATCTTATGGAGAATCGAAAACGGTCAAGGCCGTGAAGAAGATATCGAATTATTGTGGAGCATTCAAAGTAAAATCGAAGGAAACACAATTTGTCCACTTGGTGACGCCGCTTCTTGGCCAGTAGCAGCAGCGATTCGTCACTTTAGAGATGAATTTGAATATCACGTTCGTTTCCCGGAAAAAATTAAAAATAGAGATCACTTTGTAGCTGAACCGTTTTCACAAGTAAAACATTTAGTAGGCGGTAAGGTAATCGTATAAAAATAAAAAGCAGAAAGTTATAAAGTTCATAATATTAAAAAGGACAGCAATTCTTTGAAATATTCCGACTTTCAACATTCAAATCATAAAGAGATGAAAGTAACCATAGACGGTCAAAGTATAGACGTAGAGCCAGGAACAACAATCCTGCAGGCTGCACGTATGATTGGTGGAGATTTGGTTCCGCCAGCCATGTGCTATTACTCAAAATTAAAAGGTAGCGGCGGAAAATGTCGTTGTTGTTTAGTTGAAGTTTCTAAAGGTAGTGAGGCTGACCCAAGACCAATGCCAAAATTAATGGCATCTTGTGTAACAGGATGTATGGACGGAATGGAAGTAAATAGTAAATCTTCTGCCAGAGTAACGGAAGCCCGTAAATCTGTAACAGAATTTTTATTGATCAACCACCCATTAGACTGCCCAATTTGTGATCAGGCTGGTGAATGTGATCTTCAAAATTTAAGTTTTGAGCACGGAAATCCGAAGTCACGTTTTATTGAAGAAAAAAGAACATTTGAACCAGAAGATATTGGTCCAAATATTCAACTGCATATGAACCGTTGTATTTTATGCCAAAGATGTGTACAAGTTGCAGATCAATTGACAGACAACAGAGTTCACGGAGTATTAGATCGTGGTGATCACGCTAATATTTCAACTGGAATTTCTAAAGCAATCGACAATGAGTTTTCTGGAAACATGATTGACGTTTGCCCGGTTGGAGCTTTAACAGACAAAACTTTCCGTTTTAAATCAAGAGTTTGGTTTAACAAACCTTATAACGCACACAGAGAATGTACGACTCCAGGATGTTGTGGTAAAACAACTGTTTGGATGTTTGGTGGAGAAATTCAACGTGTAACGGGTCGTAAAGATGAATATCATGAAGTTGAAGAATTCATTTGTAACTCTTGCCGTTTTGATCACAAAGATGTAAATGACTGGGTTATTGAAGGACCAAGAGAATTTGAAAAAGATTCTGTTATCAACCAAAATAACTACACTCAAAAATTAGAGAAAGTACAAATCGATACTGAAAAGAATATTCTTATGGGTAGAGATATTGACCGTAAAAAAATTAGTATGGCTGAAATTCCATTAAACACTAACAACAAAATTTCTTAATGATGGTAGATGGTGCGTTTATTATAGAAAAAAGTGTTGTAATTGTTGTAGTTTTTGCTGTAACAATGATTATGGCGATGTATTCTACATGGGCTGAGCGTAAAGTTGCAGCTTTCCTTCAAGATCGTGTTGGACCAAACCGCGCTGGATGGGGAGGATTATTACAACCTCTTGCTGATGGTATGAAATTATTTTCTAAAGAAGAATTTTTTCCAAATACTCCTAATAGATTTTTATTTGTTGTAGGTCCAGCAATTGCTATGAGTACTGCTTTAATGACAAGTGCTGTAATTCCGTGGGGAGATCATTTAGTAATTTTTGGAAGAGAAGTTATTCTTCAGGCAACCGATGTAAATATTGCTTTATTATACATTTTTGGAGTTCTTTCTGTTGGAGTTTACGGTATCATGATTGGTGGATGGGCTTCTAACAATAAATTCTCATTAATGGGAGCTGTTCGTGCTGCTTCTCAAATGGTTTCTTATGAGGTTGCAATGGGATTATCAATGATTGCATTATTGATGATGACCGGAACAATGAGTTTAAAAGAAATGTCATTACAGCAACAAGGGATGAACTGGAATGTTTTCTATCAGCCATTATCATTTTTAATTTTCCTTATTTGTTCATTTGCTGAAACTAACAGAACGCCTTTTGACTTAGCAGAATGTGAAAGCGAATTAATTGGAGGTTATCATACAGAGTATTCTTCTATGAAAATGGGATTCTATTTATTTGCTGAATATGCAAGTATGTTTACTTCTGCTACTATTATTTCTGTATTATTCTTTGGTGGTTACAACTATCCTGGAATGCAATGGATGGTAGAAAATGTTGGTGTAAATACGGCTAACTTATTAGGAATTGCGGTATTATTTGTAAAAATATGTTTCTTCATATTCTTTTACATGTGGGTACGTTGGACAATTCCAAGATTTAGATATGACCAATTAATGAACTTAGGCTGGAGAATTTTGATTCCGCTTTCGATTATTAATATTATGATTACGGGGGCTGTTATTTTAAGACACGATATCGCAGCAGCTTTAGGATTCTAAGAACCGTAATTAGCTTCAAATAAAAAACAAAATAGATTTGAGTTTGAATGATCAAATTTTGAATCATAAATTATAATAGTAAAAATGTCAATAGAAACTATATCATTATCGGGTAGAAAAAAAGTGGTGTCAAATAAGGACATGACTTTTTTGGAACGATTGTATCTTGTGGCGATTGTAAAAGGTTTGGCGATTACGCTTAAACACCTTTTTAGAAAAAAAGTTACGATTCATTATCCTGAACAGGTACGTACAATGAGTCCTGTTTATCGTGGTCAACATATGTTGAAACGCGATGAGCAAGGCCGTGAAAACTGTACTGCTTGTGGATTATGTGCATTATCTTGTCCTGCTGAAGCCATTACAATGAAAGCTGCAGAACGTAAAGCAGATGAAAAACATTTATACAGAGAAGAAAAATATGCTGAGATCTATGAAATCAACATGCTTCGTTGTATTTTCTGCGGTTTATGTGAAGAAGCTTGTCCGAAAGATGCAATTTACTTGACAGAATCTAAAGTATTAGTTCCTGCCAGTTATGAAAGAGAAGATTTCATTTTTGGTAAAGACAAATTAGTGATGCCTTTAGAAATGGCTATCAAAAATTCACAACTTAACAACGCTAACTAATGATACACATTCCTGATCTTGCAAACGCAACTCCTGTGGGAGTGATATTTTGTATCTTAGCGTTTATTACAGTAATCACTGCTTTCTTGACTATTTTTAGCAGAAACCCAATTCACTCCGCTATTTACTTAGTGATTTGTTTCTTCTCTATCGCTGGTCATTATTTATTATTAAACTCTCAATTCTTAGCAATTGTTCACATAATAGTCTACGCCGGAGCCATTATGATTTTGTTCCTGTTTACGATTATGTTAATGAACTTAAACGAACAAAAAGATGTACACCGACCAAGAATTACACGCTTGGGTGCCATTGTTTCTTTTTGTTTGATTGTTATTGTTTTGATTACAATTTTCATCAACTCTAAACCAATTGTGGGTGAATACGATTCAACTGGTGAAGATTTCCAATCGATTAAAGTATTGGGTAAAATATTATTGAACGAATATATGGTACCATTTGAATTTGCTTCAATCCTTCTTTTAGTTGCGATGATTGGAACTGTATTATTGTCTAAAAAAGAAAAATTAAATAAATAATGGGTAATATATTAAATCAAATAGGTATTGAAAATTACATCTTTTTAAGTGTTGTACTTTTTTGTATTGGTGTTTTTGGTGTGTTATACAGACGAAATTCTATTATCGTTTTTATGTCGATCGAAATCATGCTGAATGCTGTAAACCTTTTATTTGTGGCTTTTTCAACATATCATCAGGATGCGCAGGGACAAGTATTTGTTTTCTTTTCGATGGCTGTAGCGGCTGCCGAAGTTGCAGTTGGGTTAGCTATTCTAGTTTCTATTTTCAGAAACATTGGCTCAATTAGTATCGATAACTTAAAAAATTTAAAAGGATAAAAAGAAATGGATATTAATTTAGCTTTACTTTTAGTATTAACTCCTTTCTTAGGATTTCTAATCAATGTTTTCTTCGGAAAAAGCTTAGGAAAAACAGTCTCTGGAGCAATCGGAACTGTTGCAGTTGCAATTTCTTTCATCGTTACTCTTGTACTTTTTAATCAAATTACTTCAACTGGAAAAGCAATTGAAGTTACTTTATTTGATTGGATTCAAATTAGCAACTTAAAAATCAATCTTGGATTTTTATTAGATCAATTATCTGTTCTTTGGCTGCTTTTCGTAACCGGAATTGGATCTTTGATTCATTTATACTCTATCAGTTATATGCATGATGATGAGAATATGCACAAGTTTTTTGCGTATTTAAATCTGTTCGTATTCTTTATGATTACGCTTGTAATTGGAAGCAACTTATTAGTTCTTTTCATTGGATGGGAAGGAGTTGGACTTTGTTCTTATCTATTAATTGGATTCTGGCATAAAAACCAGGATTACAATGATGCTGCGAAAAAAGCTTTCATCATGAACAGAATTGGAGATTTAGGTCTTTTGATTGGAATGTTCATCATTGGTTCAATGTTCTCAACTTTAGATTATGCAACTTTAAAAACTGCAATTACTGGAGCTTCAAACTTAGATTCATCAATGCTTTCTTTAGCGGCTTTATGTTTGTTTATTGGAGCTTGTGGTAAATCTGCTCAAATTCCGTTATACACTTGGTTACCTGATGCAATGGCTGGACCAACTCCGGTTTCTGCATTGATTCACGCTGCTACTATGGTTACAGCAGGTATTTTCATGGTTACAAGATTAAACTTTGTTTTTGATTTAGCTGTTGATGTACAAACTGTCATTGCAATTGTTGGAGCAATAACTTCATTAGTTGCTGCTACGATTGGATTAGTACAAAACGATATTAAAAAAGTATTGGCTTACTCTACAGTTTCACAATTAGGTTTAATGTTTTTAGCATTAGGATTTGGAGCTTATGAAGTAGCTGTTTTCCACGTAATCACACACGCTTTCTTTAAAGCTTGTTTATTCTTAGGATCTGGATCTGTTATTCACGGTTTACACGGAGAACAAGATATGCGTAAAATGGGTGGGTTGCGTAAAGCGATGCCAATAACTTTCTGGACAATGTTAATTTCTTCGTTAGCTATCTCAGGAGTTCCTTTTTTCTCAGGTTTCTTCTCTAAAGATGAAATTTTAATGACCGCTTTCCACCATAGTATTCCATTATATGTTGTTGGTTCTATTGCTTCAATCATGACAGCTTTCTATATGTTTAGATTAATGTTCCTGACTTTCTTTAAAGAATTTAGAGGAACTGAAGAGCAAAAACATCATTTACATGAGAGCGGTGCTTTAATTACTATTCCGCTTATCATCTTGGCTATTTTAGCAACTTTTGGTGGATTGATTAGTTTACCTGGAAACAGCTGGTTAAACGAATATCTTGCTCCTCTTTTCACAAAAACAGCTGGCGAAGAACATCATTTAGGAACAACAGAATATACTTTAATGGGTGTTGCTGTTTTAGGTGGTTTATTAGGAATTTTAATTGCTTACATCAAATATTTCAAACAAGACAATGTTCCTGAAAGCGATGAAAACATTACAGGTGTAGCAAAAGTTTTATATAACAAATATTATGTTGACGAAGCTTATGATGCAATATTTGTACGTTCTGTAAACGGATTGTCGAAATTCTTTAGAGACTATATCGAAACAGGAATATCTTCATTTGTTTTTGGATTAGGCAAAGCTGCAAATGAATTATCATTTCAAGGAAAAAAATTACAAACAGGAAGTATCGGATTATATCTATTTGCTTTCGTGTTAGGTCTTTGTGCCATTGTATCTTATATATTTTTAGCTCAATAATTTTATAACTATGAACGTTTCTCTTATATTAATTATTCTTTTAGTTGGTGCATTTGTCACTTATTTTGTTGGTGACAAACTCGCTTCAAAAGTAGCTTTGTTCTTTAGTTTGGCGGCTTTGGGCTGTTCGGTTGTATTGTTGAATCATTTTTCAGCTGGTGAAAATATCAGTTTGATTAATGCGTGGATTACACAACCTAAAATTTCATTTGCTTTAAACGCTGATGGATTAGCACTTGCAATGCTTTTATTGACTACAGCTTTGACTCCAATTATTATATTCTCTTCTTTTGGAAACGAATATAAAAATGCTAAAGCTTTTTACGCACTAATCTTATTTATGGCATTTGCAATGACAGGAACATTCCTTGCTGCAGATGGTCTTTTATATTATATTTTCTGGGAATTAGCACTTATTCCAATCTACTTTATTGCTTTGATTTGGGGTAACGGAGATGCTGAAGAGAGAAGAAAAGCAGTGGTTAAATTCTTTATTTATACACTTGCAGGCTCTTTATTCATGTTAACTGCTTTTATTTATTTATACACAAAAGCACACAGTTTCTTAATCGAAGATTTATACAAATTAAATCTGTCTGCTGATGAGCAGCTTTGGATTTTCCTTGCTTTCTTCTTGGCTTACGCAATCAAAATTCCAATTATTCCTTTTCATACATGGCAGGCTAATGTTTACCAAAAAGCACCAACTGTTGGAACAATGCTTTTATCTGGTATCATGTTAAAAATGGGATTGTACAGTGTTATTCGTTGGCAATTGCCAATTGCACCTCTTGCTGCGAAAGAATACATGAATATATTTATTGCTTTAGGAATTGCTGGCGTTATCTACGGTTCAATCGTAGCATTGAGACAAAAAGATTTAAAGAAACTATTAGCTTATTCTTCACTTGCTCACGTTGGATTAATCGCTGCAGGAACTTATACTTTAACAGTTGACGGTTTCCGTGGAGCAGTTTTACAAATGATCGCTCACGGTTTTGTTGTAGTTGGATTATTTTATGCTGCAGAAATTATCTATAGAAGATTTGAAACAAGAAATATTTCAGAATTGGGCGGAATTCGTACTCAATCTCCGAAATTCACTTCAATGTTTTTAATTTTGGTTTTAGCTTCTGTTGCTTTACCAACTACGTTTAATTTTGTTGGAGAATTTACAGTTTTGTATAGCCTTTCTCAAATTAATATCTGGTTCGCTCTTTTAGGCGGAACAACAATTATTTTAGGAGCTTATTATATGTTGAAAATGTTCCAAAATGTAATGTTAGGCGAAACAAATTCTAAAACTTTTGCAGATGTTTCTGTAAATGAAGGAATTTCTATGGTAGCAATTATTGCTGTATTGATTTTCTTCGGATTTTATCCAAAACCAATTACAGATTTGATCACACCAAGTTTAGAAACTATTTTAAACGTTATCAATAAAAATTAATATTTTAAATAAAAATAAATTAGGGCGTTTTAGATTTCCTAAATCAAAAAAACAAAAATGAATACATTAATAGCTATAACAGGATTGGGTATTTTTTGCCTATTGTTTGAAATTCTAAATTTTAGAAAAGCCATTGTTCCGTTTACCATTGTTGGTTTATTAGGAGTTTTGGCACTTAACTACTACGAATTTGGATCAACAGCAAGTTATTACAATAACATGATTGTGATGAGTAAATTCTCGACTGCATTTTCATCATTGTTTATTATTTTAACTATTTTCCTTGTAGCATTAAGCCATAATTTCTACGAAAATCATCAAACAAAAATCTCCGATTTTGTTGCAATAAAAGTATTTTTATTAGCGGGTGCAGTTGCTATGGTTTCTTTTGGAAATTTAGCAATGTTTTTTCTTGGAATCGAAATCTTGTCAATTGCATTATACATACTTGCAGCGAGTGATCGTTTGAACATAAAAAGTAATGAAGCTGGTATGAAATATTTCTTGATGGGATCTTTTGCATCTGGAATTATTTTATTTGGTATTTGCTTAATTTACGGAGCAATGGGAACTTTTGATGTTACAGAAATTTTCGAAAGCTCTTTATCTGCTGAATTGCCAATCTGGTTTCCAATCGGAATGATTTTAATGACTATTGGAATGTTTTTCAAAATTGCTGCAGTTCCATTCCATTTCTGGGCTCCGGATGTTTACGAAGGTTCACCAGCATTGACAACAGCATTAATGAGTACTTTAGCTAAAGTTGTGGCAGTTGCAACACTTTATAAATTAGTAGCTGGATTAAACTTAATTCCATCATTAGAAAATCAAGATCTTTTAGGAACATTTGAAAATATTGTCGTTATCATTTCTATTGCTTCAATGACAGTTGGTAATATTATGGCTCTTCGTCAGACAAATGTAAAACGTATGTTGGCATTCTCAGGGATTTCGCATGCAGGTTTTATGTTAATGACATTTTTAACTATTGCAACATCGGCAGGCGTTTTATTATATTATGCTGCGGCTTATGCATTAGCTGGAATTGCTGCATTTAGTGTTATTTTATATGTATGCAAAAATCAGGATAATGAAGATGTTACAAATTTTCATGGTTTAGGAAAAACGAATCCTTTATTGGCTGCAATCTTAACAGGTTCATTGTTATCAATGGCCGGAATTCCAATTTTTTCTGGATTTTTTGCTAAATTGTTCTTGTTCAGCCAAACCATCCAATCTGGTTATATTGCTTTAGTTATTGTGGCTGTTATCAACTCTATTATTAGTGTTGGCTATTATTTCAAATTAATCTTGGCAATGTATTCAAAAGAACCTAACGAAGAGCGTACTGGGAAACCATTCCTTATCTATGCAGTTGCAATTGTTTCAATTAGTTTGAACATTATTTTAGGTTTATTCCCTTCTTTGGTTTTAGATTTATTGAGCTAAAAAGCTTATTCAAAATATGTAAAGCCCATCAAAAGTATATTTGATGGGCTTTTATTTTATATCGAATTTTAGCAAGAAAAACTCGTGTTAAAAATTTAACGCAAATCTGCAGACTTAAAAAAAACTTCCTATATTTGATTTCACCTAAATGTATTTTAAACTATGGCTTTCAATTCAAAAAATCCATTTTTAAACAGCAAACGTTTTTCATCAAATGCTGTTTCTAGAGCTGAAGAAGTGCACGAAGCGCAAATTATTGATTATGATCAGGAAATGACCGTTTCAGGTACAATTAATAAAACAGCTATTTTATTTTTAATTCTATGTGGAGCAGCCATGGTAACCTGGTGGATGGCTTTTAATGGAATAAACATCATGCTTCCGGCAATGGGAGGAGCAATCGTTGGATTGATTTTAGTATTAATTTCTGCGTTCAAACCACAATATTCACCTTATTTGGCACCTGGTTATGCCTTATTTGAAGGTTTATTTATTGGAGGTATATCTGCAATTTTTGAAGCAATGTACCCTGGAATTGTAATTAATGCTGTTGCTGCTACGTTAGTAACGTTTTTAGTTTGTCTGGGTTTATATAAATTTGGAATCGTAAAAGTTACTGAAACATTCAAATCAGTAGTAGTTGCTGCTACATTAGCGATTGCAACTTATTATTTATTTTCTTGGTTAGCTTCTCTGATATTCAATTTCACTCCTGTTCATTACGGAAACGGAATGATGAGTATTGGAATTAGTGTTTTTGTAATTATTATTGCAGCTTTGAACTTATTCTTAGATTTCGATCAAATTGAAAAAGGTGCACAGCAAAGGATGCCAAAATATATGGAATGGTTTGGCGCTATGGGATTAGTAATAACATTAGTTTGGTTATATATTGAATTCCTAAGACTGTTATCTAAATTATCAAAAAAATAATTTTTCCTACTTCATAAAAAAAAAGCCTTTTTGAAATTCAAAAAGGCTTTTTTTTTATGCTTATTATCTAGCTTAAAAAAATCTCTCCTTCCTCTTTTCTTTCTCTTCCAAAAACTTCATTAAAAAATAGTCCTGTTGATTTTAATTTCTCTTTTTATACTTCTAAAATAAAAAAATCACATCCAAAACTATTTATTCAAAGCAGAATTTTAAATTAAGAACCAATAAAAAGTAATCTATTTCTTATTTTATTAGAATTGGCCTAAATTTTAATAAATCTGCAAAAATTTAGCGCATATTGAATTACTCTTCAATCTCTAAAAACAAAAAACGTAGTAAAAATAGGAGTTCACGAAAAACTTATTGATTATGTAATAAATTACAATTAATGCAATTTATTACATATTAACTAAATTATATTTTAATTTTTTAAGTAATATGTTTTTTATAAGCTAAATATTTATGAATATCAAAAATTTATATATTTTTGTGTAATCGATTACAATTAACCAATGTAAAAGATAATCAAAACCACAAATAACGATTACTAACTTTATTAACCTAAAGAATTATGAAAAAAAACCTACTTTTTATTTTCGTTTTACTTGCGAGCGCGCAAATCTGGGCGCAACAAGTTTCAATTACAGAAGCATCAGGCTGGCTTGAATCTGCTTTTGTAAAATGGCAGCCTGTAAGTAGCGCACAAACTTACAATGTCTATTATTCTGGAAATGGAATAACTGACCAAAAAATTGATGACCAGCTTATCAGAAGCTATGGAAGTTATTTTCGTGCTGACATTCCTGGATTAAAAGCTGGATCTTATACGATCAAAGTAAAACCAGTTATTTCTGGAACTGAAGGATCTGGATCTACAACAAGCGCATTAACAGTTGCGGCACAAGACCGAAACGGATTTGCATTTGAAAGCGGAAGAGTTCCTGGTGGCTACAAAGCTGATGGAACTCCAAAAGATAATGCCGTAATTCTATACATTACGCAGAATACAAAAAATACTATTTCGATGAATATAACTGGAGCAAGTGCAAACCCTTGCGTTGGTCTTCAGAATATTTTGTACGCCATTAAAAAAGGAAAAGATACTCGTCCTTTTATCATAAGATTAATTGGAAATATTACTGACATGACTGTAATGGAAGGTGGTGATGTCGTAATCGAAAACGCAAATAATGCGGCAAGTTATGTAACGATAGAAGGAATTGGAAACGATGCT
Organism: Flavobacterium sp. ASV13; assembly: GCF_000745775.1. GTDB lineage: Bacteria > Bacteroidota > Bacteroidia > Flavobacteriales > Flavobacteriaceae > Flavobacterium. The sequence continues at coordinate 539,173 of NZ_JQJY01000002.1, forward strand.
GTTGCTAACGGCTGGGGCGTTCGCTTGAAGTCAGCTTCAAATATCGAAGTGAGCAATCTTGGATTTATGAACTGTAATAGTACAGCTGGCGATAATGTTGGAATGCAACAAGACAACGATCATATCTGGGTTCACAATTGCGATTTATTTTACGGAAATGCCGGAAGTGATGCGGATCAAATTAAAGGAGATGGTGCTTTGGACAACAAATCTTCGACTTATATCACTTTGTCGTACAATCACTTTTGGGACAACGGAAAAGCAAGTCTTTTAGGGCTAAGCGAAGGAACTACAACGGGTTTATATATTACTTATCATCATAATTGGTTTGATCATTCCGATTCTCGTCATCCAAGAGTTCGTTACTATTCAGCACATATCTACAATAATTATTATGATGGAAATGCCAAATATGGCGCTGGATCAACTATGGGGTCATCTCTTTTTGTAGAAGGTAATTATTTCCGCAATGCGAAACATCCAATGCTGACTTCATTGCAAGGAACTGATATTTGGGATGAAGCAAATCAAGTTAATAATGCCGGAACGATGGGAACATTTTCTGGTGAAGCCGGCGGATTTATTAAAGCTTTTAACAATACTTTTGATACTTCAAACGGAACAAACAACATGCGTTTTGTCGCTTATAATGATCCTAATCCGTTATATAATATTTCAGGAAAAATAAGTTCTACAACAGATTTTGACGCTTATGTAGCAACAACGAGAGACGAAACTGTAAGCAGTTCTATCAAATCAAAATCGGGCGCAAATTCGTATAATAACTTTGATACTGATGCTTCATTGTATGTTAAAAATCTAGTGATTGATCAACCTGCAACAGCAAAAACTAAAGTAACACAATACGCCGGACGTATTTCTGGAGGAGATTTAAAATGGACATTCGATAATAGTGTCGACGATACATCCTCTCTTGTTATTACAGCACTAAAATCAGCTTTGACAAACTACACTGGAACATTAGTTGCTGTACAAGGAGAAGGAAATCCTCCGGCGAGTTCGCAAACACTGACTTCGACAGGAAATCAAAATCAAACCGTTTCAAGCGGAACTGCAATTGCATCAATTGTATTTACTTGGGGTGGAGATGCTACTGATGCGACTGTAACAGGTTTGCCAGCATCAGGGCTTAGTTTTGCAAAAAATACAACTGCAAAAACAATTACGATTACGGGAACTCCAACCGCAACAGTTTCTTATTCTATCGCTACAAGTGGAACAGGAACTCCTGCAACTGCTTCAGGAACAATAACAGTTACAGCAGCCGGAGCTCAAACTTTGACTTCTCCAACAAACAACAATCAAACTGTTGCCAGCGGGACAGCGATAACTTCAATAGTGTTCACTTGGGGAGGAACTGCTACAGATGCGACAGTAACAGGTTTGCCGGCATCCGGAATTAGTTTTGTAAAAAACACAACTGCAAAAACAATTACAATTACAGGAACACCAACTGCAACTGTATCATACTCAATTGCAACAACAGGAACGGGAACACCTGCAACAGGTTCTGGAGCAATTACTGTTACTACCGGAACATCAAGCAGAGATGAAATTCATAATTTTACTACTTCTGGAAAAACAAGTTCTTTCTATACAATTACAGGAAATATGAACTCTACAGATGGTTCTGTGACATACAATGGACTAACCTTAACTAAACGTTTAAAAATTGAAACGAGTACGACTATAACTTATACAACAACAAGCGCTTCAACATTAACTTTAGTTTTTGATTCTAACTTTACCGGAACTATTAAAGTTGATAATGTTTCCTATACAGCATCTGCTGGAATTGTAACGGCTTCAATTGCCTCAGGTTCTCATACAATTACTAAAGGATCAGTTGCAAATCTTTTCTATATCAGCACAGTTTATACGAGCGGAAGTACTTTACGAATGACGAAAACTGCTGAAGTAGCAACAGAACCTGAAACGTCAAAAGTTGTTTTATATCCAAATCCAGTTTCTGATATGTTATATATTTCTAAATCAACTCAAACAGTAGAGCAAGTTTTGATTTATAATATGTCTGGAACATTAGTAAAAAGTGCAGAAAAAGACACCGAAAGCATAGATTTGAGTGCCTTGATTTCTGGAACTTATTTAGTAAAAGTTAATACTAACGATGGCACATTCAATCAGACAATTTTAAAAAAATAAAACTACATCCTTAACTTAACTAACTTAATTTTAAAGTAAAAGGCTTCCTAATTTGGAAGCCTTTTATATTTTAAAGTCTCAAATATATACTTTAAGAGTTTACCAACTAGCATGCGGAAGTGTTTCTACAATTGTATCTGGATTATCACTTGTAAATAACATTTGTCGTTTCAATTTAAACGCTCCTATTTGATGTTCACTAGGCACACTATCATGCAATGTATTAGTCACTTCATGATCATATTTTCCTGAAATTAGATCATATTCACTTGATAGCCAAGAACCTGCACCAGTATGAAAAGTCCCTATATTAATAAGAACGAATTTATCATTTATAAATTTATATGTAGCTTGTCTATTCCCAACAGGTCCTGATCCCTCAAGCAAAATATGCAATTTCCTTTCAGTATCTATAGAAATCTCACTGAGTATATAGTTATCCGGATACTCCGGACCTACTGCTTCCCATGAAAGTTCCTGCAATTTATATCCCCCTCCTTCTTGCTGCAAAAGAACTAAAGTTGCTCGTGAGTCTTCCCTGTTATCTCTATTCTGCAAAACAATTACAATGTCTTTAAGCTTGTCATCATTTAAAAATCCTTCTGCTTTCATTTTTATTTCACACGGTTCTAAAACAAAAGCCTCAACATTTTTTCCTGTTTTTGGAAATTGAAGTTCTTTTAAACTCACTACAAATCCCTCTCCTTCAGACTCTTCATATTCATCCTGAAAAGCGTTTTTATTCAACGTATCTTTAACTGATACTGTCGCTTTTACATCTGATTTTTTTATTACAACTCAGTATAGAAATTGTAATAAGTAACAAAAATATTTTTCGATTCATCTGATACAGGTTTTTCAATCAAAAATAAGTAAACTACTATAAATTCAACATAAAAAAACCGCCTATTTCAAATAAATGAAATAGGCGGTTTTCAATAAAATTATTTTAAATATTACAAATCAAATTTAATTCCTTGAGCTAATGGAAGATTTGTAGTATAATTAATTGTATTTGTCTGACGTCTCATATAAATTTTCCATGCATCAGATCCAGATTCACGTCCGCCTCCGGTTTCTTTTTCACCACCAAAAGCGCCTCCAATTTCAGCTCCAGACGTTCCGATATTTACGTTTGCAATTCCACAATCAGAACCTGTAACCGATAAAAATCTTTCAGCTTCACGTAAATTATTCGTCATAATTGCCGAAGACAATCCCTGAGCAACTCCATTCTGAATTTCGATAGCAATATCAACATCACCAGAATATTTTATCAAATACAAAACAGGAGCAAAAGTTTCGTGTTGCACAATTGCAAATGAATTTTCAGCTTCAGCAATTGCAGGTTTTACGTAACAACCACTTTCGTAACCATCACCAGAAAGTACTCCGCCTTCAACCAAAATTTTTCCACCTTCAGCAACAACTTTATTTAATGCAACAGCATATTGTTCAACAGCATGTGTGTCGATAAGCGGTCCAACGTGATTGTTTTCATCAAGCGGATTTCCAATTCGCAATTGCTTGTATGCCGCAACCAGCGCGTCTTTTACTTTATCATAAATACTTTCGTGAATAATCAATCTTCTAGTTGAAGTACATCTTTGCCCTGCCGTTCCAACTGCACCAAAAACAGCTCCAATAACTGTCATTTTAATATCAGCATCCGGAGTAACAATAATGGCATTATTTCCTCCTAATTCTAATAAAGATTTACCCAATCTTCCTGCAACTGCCTGAGCAACAATTTTACCCATTCTAGTAGAACCTGTCGCAGAAATTAATGGAATACGAGTATCTTTTGTCAACAATTCTCCTATTTGATAATCTCCATTTATTAAACAAGAAATTCCTTCTGGTAAATTATTTTCCTTAATCACCTGAGCAATTATATTTTGACAAGCGATACCACAAAGAGGTGTTTTTTCAGATGGTTTCCAAACGCATACATCACCAGAAATCCAAGCTAAAGCTGTATTCCAAGACCAAACCGCTACTGGAAAATTAAAGGCTGAAATAATTCCGACAACTCCCAACGGATGGTATTGTTCATACATTCGATGTCCTGGTCTTTCAGAATGCATCGTCAATCCATGCAATTGACGCGATAATCCAACGGCAAAATCACAGATATCGATCATTTCCTGAACTTCTCCATAACCTTCCTGCAGCGATTTTCCCATTTCATAAGAAACTAATTTACCCAAAGCTTCTTTGTTTTGACGCAATTTTTCTCCAAACTGACGCACAATTTCTCCACGTTGTGGCGCAGGAATTAATCTAAAAGTTTTAAAAGCCTCAGTCGCCGAACGCATTACTTTTTCATAATCTTCAATAGTTGAAGTTTTTACTGATGCAATTAATTTTCCATCTACAGGTGAAAAACTATCTAAAATTTCTCCTGATGAAAAGTTCTCTACTCCTGTTGAAGTTCCTTCATTAACTAGTTTGATTCCTAATTTTTCCAGCGCTTCATTCATGCCAAATTGTGATGCTATTGTTGTCATTGTAACTTTTTTAGTTAAAATTGTTATATTTTTAATGTAAAGATATTCTTTTAGAATTAATTTCAAATTGAAGTGTCTTCATAAATAAAAGTAAATTTAAGATTATTTAATAGTATTAACAGAAATGAAGCCTTATTTATTGGATTTATTTAGTGAAATTTGCATTACTCAAAACAACAATTATGACCATTTTCAGTAGGCTTTTACTTTGTTTGCTTTTAATTTCAACGAATGTTTTCTCTCAAAAAGAGAAACCTTCTTTTCAAGTAGTTCCTTTAGGAATAAAAGGCGGAATTGATGAAAAAAATCTTTCAGCATATTTAATAGCACCTTCCAACACAAAAGATTTTATTTGTCTGGATGCCGGAACTGTAAATGCCGGAATTGAAAAAGCAATTGAAAATAAAGTTTTTAAAGTTTCAACGAGTGAAGTTTTACGCAAATACATCAAAGGATATTTAATTTCTCATGCGCACTTAGATCATGTTTCTGGTTTAATTATCAACTCACCTGCCGATTCTTCAAAAACCGTTTATGCTACTGAAAAATGTATGGAAATGATGGAAAACCATTATTTTAACGACCAGACTTGGGCAAACTTTGGAGATAAAGGCGTGGGATTTCCACTAAAAAAATATCATTTTCAAACCTTGAATTTAGGTGAAGAAACTCCTATTTCAAATACAAAAATGACCGTAAAAGCTTTTCCTTTAAGTCATGTTAATCCGTTTGAAAGTACTGCATTTTTAATTAAGTCCGATGATTCTTATGCTTTATATTTAGGTGATACTGGCCCAGATTCTGTTGAGAAAAGTGATAAGTTAAAAAATCTATGGACTGCAGTTGCGCCTTTAGTTCAAAACAAAAAATTAAAAGGCATTTTTATTGAAGTTTCTTTCCCGAATGAACAGCCCGACAAGTTTTTATTCGGACACTTAACTCCAAATCACTTAATGACTGAGCTTCATGTCTTGGAAGATTTAGCTGGAAAAGGTTCTTTGAATAATTTCAAAATTATTATTACACATTTAAAGCCACCAACTAAAAATATTGCAAAACTTAAAGAACAATTAAAAAAACAAAATGATTTAAGTTTGAAGATTATCTATCCTGAACAAGGCAAAAGGTTTGAGTTATAGAAATTATTTTGTAAGTTATTTTTTATATTTTTACAAAATATTCTAAACTTTATAATGAGAATTGTTTGGTCAAAAAAAGCGAATTATACCTTTTATAATATTCAATATTATTTAGAACAACATTGGACTTCAGCGATATTACAAAAATTCATAAAAGACACTTTGCATATTATTATTTTACTTGAAAAGAATCCTGAATTGGGCAAATATAATACAGAACTAGAATGCCGGGAAATTGTCCTTTCAAAGCAGGTTAAATTATATTATGAAATAAACGAAAATGACATAATATTAATAGCTTTCTCAAATAATCGTCAAAAACCTATGAGTTTTTTCAATCTGCAAAATTTTTAGATAAGATTTTTACTTTTTAATTCTGCAAGCATTTCTTCATGAGTTATATAATCTCCATTTATATAATCAAGTTTCCCTTGTGCAATGTCCGCCTTTAATTGCAATTTAAAATTTTCTTCAGGAGAAAGAATTTTTGCGATCGAAAGCATTTCATCAGGAGTAAATGAATGTGCTTTCAATTTTCTATAAAACGTTGGACTCGAAATGCCAACTTTTTCAATAATATAGTTTCTCTTATAAGTTGATTTATCAATTAAACTCTCAATATTTTCTAATATATTTTTGTATGCGATAATTTCTTGTATCATAATTGAGTTGTTTTTGTATCAATAATGATACAAATATATAACATATATGTTATGAAAATTCTTATTCATCATAAAAAAAACCGACAGGTTTTTAAAATCTGTCGGGTTTATTATTTATGTTTTAATCAAAATTATTTCTTAGCTGTAAATCTCGGATCTGTTTCCATCACAGTTCCACATTTATCACAAGTTCTTAATTCTTCTGAATTGTAAAAATGCTCGAAATGAGGAAGAAAATCTTTTTCGATATTATGAAGTTCGAAATACACTTCATAAAGTTTATGATTGCAATTATCACAATGCCAAAGCAATCCATCTGTATAACCAAGTCCAGCGCGTTTTCTTTCAATCACCAAACCTATTGAACCTTCAGAACGAACTGGAGAATGTGGTACTTTAGCAGGATGAAGATACATATCTCCTGCGTTTAATTCCATTTCCTTACGTTCTCCATCTTCCTGAATTACCACTTTTATACTTCCTTCTAATTGGTAAAAAAGTTCTTCTGTTTCGTTGTAATGATAATCTTTTCGGGCATTTGGTCCGGCAACAATCATCACAATATAATCACCAGAATCAACATAAAGATTTTTGTTTCCAACTGGCGGTTTCAATAATTGTCGGTTTTCTTCAATCCATTTGGTAAGGTTGAAAGGTTTTGCTATAGCCATTTTTTAGAGTGCTTAATTTATGAAATGCTAAGTTAACGAATTTGTAGAGATGCACCGCAGTGCATCTTATAGGTTTTGATTATAGAAACGTAGACAAACTGCAGTGTGCCTCTACAATTTCTCTCGTATCAAATAAATATAAACCGGAAAATGATCACTAAAACCTACTTCGGTCAAGGAATTTCTTAACGGATATCCTTTGTATTTTCCAGAATTCTGAATTAAATACGGTCGATTGAAAATTCCAGCTTTCCAAAATTTAAAACTTGAAAAATCTGGCTGTATTATAGTTTGAGTCATTATAATTTGATCAAAAATATCCCAGGAATCTCTAAAAGCCAAAGTTCCCATTCCTTTTTCGGCCATTTCTTCAAATGGATTATAAACTCCGAATTCGGGAACTTCGATTTTCTTGGATTTTGCTCCCAAAGCCACTTTTAAACTTTTATTAAATGGTCCGTCGTTTAAATCGCCCATTGTTATAATTTTTGCCAATGGATTTATTTGTTGCAATGAATCGATAATTTTTCTGTTTAATTTTCCTGCGGCTTCCCGATACGGACTGCTTACTTTTTCTCCACCCGACCGCGAAGGCCAATGGTTAACAATAATATGAATTTCTTCATTTTCAAGAAAACCTGTTACCAAAAGCTGATCTCTTGTAAACACTCGATTTTTATCAACTTTGATTTCAACATCTCCTAAATCTTCATTTTTTTCTTCTTGAGGAACAGATTTATTTTTATAAATTAGTAAAGGAATATTCGAAAAAGAAGTCGGCCTGAAATATTTTTTCTGATACAAAAGCGCCACATCAATTCCGCGTTGATCGGGTGAATCAAAATGAATAATTCCATAATCTAGACCGATAATTTTTTCTTGTTTAATCAAATCTTCGAGAACACCTCTATTTTCAACTTCAGAACAACCAAGCAAAGTCGGTGCATTTAAATTTTCTGGAGTTCCAATTTCAGAAATTACTCTTGAAAGATTTTTTAATTTTTGCTCGTATTTTTCTTTTGTCCAATGCTGTGCACCTGCAGGCGTCCATTCATCATCATTTGTACTTGGATCGTTAATGGTATCAAACAGGTTTTCAAAATTGTAAAAAGCTACCGTATGAATATTGTACTTTTTGGGTTGAGCAAATAAGGAAGAAATCGAAAAAAATAATAAAAAGTAAAACTTGATAAACTGGCACATAAATTTCAATTAAATATTTAAAATCAAATTTAAAACAATTATTATTTTGTAAGAAATTTACTTGTTTTAAATTTGATTTATATCTTTGTTTCTCAATAAAATCTCTTGTACCTTGCTACAGAAATTAACATTCTCCCAAATGAAAAAAAAACTTGTTTTTTTGCTTTACTTCAGCATACTAACTACTTTTTACGGACAAAAAAACAGCGCTTTGGCAGAGAATATCAGAATAAACTATAAAATTCCAGAACTAGCATATGCTGTAATTTCTTCAGATTCTATATTTGAAATTCAAACTTTAGGATACCAACGAATCAATTCTTCTTATAAAGCAAAAATTGATGACAGATTTCGATTAGGATCTTTAACTAAAACTATTACAAGTTACATTGCAATGATTTTGGTAAAAGAAGGAAAAATAAAATTGGAGACTAAATTCTTTGATTTATATCCAGAGTTAAAAGCAAACAGCAATCCGGTTCTTTACAATGTTACATTGAAAGATTTTTTGACATTTAGAGCTCCAATTCCTACTTGGTCATATGGAAATGAAACTCCTACTCAAAAAGAAATAAAAGGCAATGATAAAAAACAGCGTTATGAATTTATTTCTTGGTTTTTTAAACAAAATCAAATTGTTTCTGAGAAGCAGGAAGCATATTGGTCAAATCCAAGTTATGTTGCTGCTGGCCTGATGCTTGAAAAAGCAAGTGGGAAAAGTTATGAAACATTAGTAAACGAATTGGGCAAAAATCTAAGTATCAATTTTGGTTTTGGACAGCCAAATCTAATTAACGAAAATGAGCCATGGGGACATGACGAAAATTTAAATCCTGAAAAGCCAGCATTAAATTATAAGTTAAACTGGCTTTCATCTGCAGGAAATATAAATTGTAGTTTACCAGATTATTGTAAATTTACTCAAATGCAATTGCAAGGTTTATTAGGAAAATCAAAAATTTTATCTGCTCAAGAATTTAATATGATACATAATGGTTTACCTGAGTTTTCGTTTGGATGGTCATCTGAAATAAATGAAAAATCCGGTTTAAAATATTCTTTTCATAATGGAAATCCAGGAACATTTTTAACTAAAGTTTATATTTGTCCAGCGATTAATAAAGCTTTTATAATCTTTGCAAATGTTCAGTCTGAAGAAGCAGATAAAGGATTAATGCTTCTGCTAGATGAATTACAAAAACAATATAAGGGCTGATTTTTAAGCCAAACTTTAAAATTTTAAGCAAAAGAAACCATGAACAACCCTTTTAATATCAAGAAACGTTTTTCCTTTTGTAAAATAGCATTTCTTACTTTTGCTTTACATACATTCACTTGTCAATCTCAACAAATCATGATAACACCGCCTTATTTACAAAAAGGAGATACAGTAGCTCTTTTGGCAACAGCCAGAAAAAACATCGATGACAATTTAAAACCAACGATTGATTTATTACACAGTTGGGGATTAGAAGCTGTTGTGGGAAGCACAATTGGTCTTGATTATCATCAATTGGCTGGAACAGACGAGCAGCGCGCAGCCGATTTTCAAAAGCAATTAGACAATCCAAACATCAAAGCAATTTGGTGTGTTCGTGGCGGATATGGAACTGTTCGAATGCTTGATTTATTAGATTTTGCCAAATTCAAACAACATCCAAAATGGGTTATTGGATTTAGTGATGTTACCGTTTTGCACAATCATTTGAATACAATGGGCTTTAAATCGCTTCATGCAATAATGCCCGTTACGGTTCCGCGTGCAACACCAGAGGCTGTCAGTTCTTTAAAAGCAAGTTTATTTGGAGAACCTGTTTCTTATTCAGTTGCTCCAGATCCGATGAATCGTTTTGGAAAAGTAACAGGAGAATTAGTTGGTGGAAATTTATCTATTTTATATAGTTTATTAGGTTCTCCTTCAGCTATTGACTGTAGAGATAAAATATTATTCATCGAAGATTTAGATGAATACCTTTATCATATTGATCGTATGATGATGAATTTGAGACGAAACGGCTGTATCGAGAATCTTAAAGGAATCGTTATTGGAGGAATGACAAAAATGAAAGATAATGAAGTTCCTTGGGGCAAAAATGCTCTCGAAATTATTGACGATGTAACCAAAAAATACAATATTCCTGTAATTTTCAACTTCCCGGCAGGTCACATTAGAGACAATAGAACTCTGATTATGGGAAATACAGTTACAATAGATGTGAATCCTTCTGGAAGTACCTTAAGTTTCCAAAAATAATATCGAATTAATTCCTTTTAGGAAAACTCAAAATACCACATAAAATCTCGTAATCCCGATAGCTATCGGGAGCAAAGTCGCAAAGTGTTTCTAACCTTTGCGACTTTGTGTTTTTATATGCAAAAAAACTTCAAACCTGAAACTTTAAACTTTAAACAAAAACAATGGCAGAACACAATGAACTAGGAAAACTCGGAGAAGATCTTGCTGTCTCTTATCTCGAAGAAAATGGTTATGAAATTTTAGAAAGAAACTTTATTATTCAAAAAGCCGAAATTGATATTATTGCCCAAAAAGATTCCATTTTGGCCATTGTTGAAGTTAAGACAAGATCGAGTTTGGATTTTGGTTCTCCGCAGGATTTTGTCAAGCAAAAAAAAATTCAGCTGCTCATAAAAGCAGTAAATGCCTACATAAACGATAGGGAAATGGATTTTAATGATGATTTAAATATTCGTTTTGACATAATTGCAGTCCATAAAACCGAGGAAACATTTGCAATTGAGCATCTTACTGACGCTTTTTATCATTTTTAACATATTTTTTTATTGTTATAATTGTAACAATTTGTTTTTTTATTTATCTTTGTCAAGATTTATAACATCAAATTAACTAAACCAACACAATTAAGTTACAAAAAAAAAGAAAAAAAATTATGAAAACCGTTTCATCAATCGTCGAAAATTACATCAAAACAAAACCTTTTTTATTGAATGCATTATCGCTCGGAATTATCAATTTGACTTCCCTATCCCGAAACATTATGACGGAGCTGGAAAGTGAATTTGGAAAAGAGGTAAAACAAGGTGCTGTTGTAATGTCTCTTAAAAGACTGACTGAAGAATTAGATTTTAAATTAAACCACAAAATCAATAAAGTAATTAAGAATATCGGAGAAATTACAGTTCGTTCTGAACTTACAGATTACACTTTTGCTGCATCTGAAACTGTTTTGAACAAACAAGCCGATTTAATTTCTGATATTAATGCTTTATCTGATATTTTTTATACCTCATCTCGTGGTGTAAATGAAACTAATATTGTTGTGAGCAGTAGTGTTAATCACTTAGTTGAAAAACACTTTATGAGAGAAAAACTAATTCAGAAATTAGACAATTTAGCTTCAATTACAGTAAAACTTCCAAAAGAAAATATCGTAGTTCCTGGAATTTACTATTTCATTTTCCAGCGTTTGGCTTGGGAAGGAATTATTATCAACGAGGTAATTTCGACTTCAAATGAATTTACAATTTTAGTCGGCGAAGATCAGGTTGACGTTGCTTTCAAAGTAATAAAAGACCTGAAAAACTAAGTTTAATTTTAGAATTATTAATATTTCAATTTCTACAATCCTTTTGTCTTTTTTAACTAAAAGATGAAAGGATTTTTTTATTTATTTCAATTGAAAAATTAGCACTTTATCTTTCCAGCAATAAGAATATTCTCAAAAATAGAAATCCAGAATAGTTAATTTTTAATATTTCAGCCAAAAAGTTATCAACTTGATAAAAAGCATTTTAACCACGTATTTACTGAGATTTAAACAATCATGAAGTTGAAAAAACACAAATAAGTGTAATTTTTGACTTTTTAATGCGAATTATATTTTTATATATTTGCTAACCACTCAACACATTAGAGTATCGATTTTGATAGTATCGTAATATAATTAGATTTAAATACAAACTAATTAATTTAATGTTGGAAGCCAAAGATCATAACGACAAATTATTGATAAGCGAACTAAAAAATGGCAACGAAAAAGCATTTCGTTCCCTTTTTGATTTGTATTACCAGGATATTTATGGCTACAGCATAAGTCTTTTGAAATCAAAAGAGGCTGCCGAAGAAAATGTTCAGGATGTTTTTATGAAGGTATGGCAGCATCGGGAAAACCTAAATTTGGAGCAGTCTTTTAAAGCTTATATTTTTACAATTGCAAGAAATCAGGCTTTTAACACGCTGAACAAAGCTGCAAATGACAAGGTTTTAAAAGAAGCCGTTTTTTATGAAAGTCAAAAATCTCATGAATACGGCGATTATTCGATTCGCGAAGAAGATTGCAAAAAACTTCGCAAACAAGCTATAAAACAATTACCACCCAAGCGAAAGCAAATTTTTAAAATGTCCCGAAAGAAAGGCATGAGTTACGAAGAAATAAGTCAGGAACTCGGCATCTCTATAAATACTGTCAGGAACCAAATGAGCAAAGCACTGGAATCCATGCGAGTCTTTTTTCAGGTTCATGATGAAATTATCTAACCAAACCACATGTTAACCAATTAAATCACTTCTTTCGGAGTGATTTTTTTTTGTCTTCTTTTGAAAAAAAATATTTTCAAAAAAAACTAGTAAAATCAATACTTCACGCTGCTTTTAAACAAATTAAAAACTGCTTTAAATGTTAAAATTGAAAAAATTATAACGATTGAGTAGTACTCAACTTGATTTCGATTGTATTATATAAAATCCCGACCTAAAAACAATTCGTAATGAATTCAAATTCTGAAATAAAAAGTCTTTTACAAAAGTTTGTTTTGAACCAATGTACGCTCGAAGAAACAAACGAGGTAATTGCTTATTACAAAAAAAATCAGCTTACTGACGATTTTCCAACCGTAGAAGATATTCAAAATCTATTATCGGAAATGCCGAAAATGGATAAACAAACTGCCGACGATATTTTCATGAATATTTTATCTGCTTCAAAAGAGGAAGAAAAAGAGGAAACTGTAATTGAAATGCCGGCAAGAAAATCGAATTACAGAAAATACATTTCAATTGCAGCTTCAGTTGTTATTTTATTAGGAATTGGATTTTTCTACAAGCAAAATCTTTCAAATAAATCTGCCGAAAAACAATTTGATTTCAAAAGTACTGATATCGTTCTCCAATTAGAAAACGGCGATATTCAGATAATTTCTGAAAACAATTCTTCTCAGGTAAAAGATGCAAACGGAAATATTGTGGGAAACCAAACTGGCGACAAATTAGTTTATGAAAACAGTTCTGATCCTGAAAAATTGGTTTACAACACCATCAAAATTCCGTACGGAAAAAAATTCCGCCTTCAGTTATCTGATGGAACATTTGTTCATTTAAACTCAGGAACAACTTTAAAATATCCGATAAAATTTATCAATGGAGAAAACCGACAAGTGTTTCTTGACGGAGAAGCTTTTTTTGATGTTGCCAAAGACAAAGAACATCCTTTTATCGTAAATGCTGACAACCTGAATGTTCGTGTTTTAGGGACACATTTCAACGTTTCAAATTATCCTGAAGATGCTTTAACCGATGTTGTTTTAGTAGAAGGTTCTGTTGGAATGTACAACTCAAATGAAGAATTTGATGCATCAAAAAATACTATTCTGAAACCTGGTTTTAAAGGAAGTTTCAATAGAGAAAATGCTAGAATTTCAACTAAACCTGTTCTTACAGATATTTATACTTCATGGATAAATGGCGGTTTAACTTTCCGAAATATGACTTTCAAAAACATTATCACAAAACTGGAAAGACGCTATAATGTTACAATTGTAAACAAAAATGAAAAATTAGCCAACGAAAAATTCAATGCCAGCTTTAAGGAAGAATCTATTGAAAATGTTATGAGCTATTTCAATGATATTCATGGTATTAATTACACCATAAAAGACAATCAAATACTAATTAAATAACCACTTAAAACCAATTACAAACTATGAGGAACTAAATTACGGGAATAAAAAAATCGGAAAGAGCTGCGAACAATTTCCGATTAACTAAGTGATTGAATATAACGAATTAACTACAATCAATTAACAAAATTATGAAAAAAAAATCAAAGAATACTGGGTTTCTATACCGAGTATTCCAAAATGACCTAAAATTGAAACTAACTACACTACTTATTTTGGTCGCCATGTTTAATATTAGAGCGAATTCTTATGCCCAAAAGACAAAAGTAACGCTGGAATTAAACAATTCTACCATCGAAAAGGTTATTGAGACCATAGAACAAAAAACGGATTTCAGGTTTATTTACAAACTGAATGATATCGATTTAGATCGAACGATTTCAATTTCCGTAAAAGACCAGTCGATTTATGTCGTTCTAGATAAGCTTTTTAAAGGAACTCCAACCGAATTTAAAATTCGCGACACACAGATAATCCTGAAAAAACCAGAACTTAAAACCGAAGCAATCCTGTTTCAAAAGCAAACCGTTTCGGGCGTAATTACCGATGAAAATGGTATGCCTTTACCCGGAGCTTCAGTTATTGAAGAGGGAACTAAAAATGGTATGGTAACCGATTTTGACGGAAAATACAAGCTTACGGTTGAAAGCAATCAGTCTGTAATTATTGTGTCTTTTGTTGGATATAAAGAGAAAAAAGTTGTCGCTAATCAAAGCGTAATAAATATTCAGCTTGTTCCAGATGCTACTGATCTTCAAGAAATTGTAGTAGTTGGTTATGGAACTACGGCTAAAAAAGATGTAACTGGAGCCGTTTCTTCAATTGCTGCAAAAGATATGAACCAAGGCGCAATCGTAAATCCTTTGCAATTGATTGCAGGAAAAGCTGCCGGTGTTAATATCACGCAAATTGGTAGTGAGCCGGGTTCAGGACCAAGTGTTCGTATTAGAGGAATTGGTTCTTTAATTGGGGGAAATGACCCATTGGTAGTAGTTGACGGAATTCAGGGAAACATGGATTTGTTAAATCAAGTTCCGCCAAGCGAAATTGAAACTATCGATGTTTTAAAAGATGCTTCTGCTACTGCAATTTACGGTTCAAGAGGAGCTCCTGGTGTAATCATTGTTTCTACTAAAAAGAATAAAGCAGGAAAAACAACAATGGAATACATTGGATCTACATCTGTGGATTTTATTCCAAAAAAATTAGATATGCTTGATGCTAATCAGTGGTGGGAAACTGCTCAAAATTATGGTGTTCCTGCATCTGCGAATCATGGTTCAAGTACAAACTGGTATGGTCTTTTAACTCAAACCGGAATTACGCAAACCCATACATTATCTTTTGGCGGAGGAACAGATAAGTTTAATTACAGAGCTTCTATAACAGCTATTATGCAGGATGGAGTTGTAATTAATTCAAGTAATCAAAAATACATTGGCCGAATTCAGGCGACACAGTTAGCTCTTAATGATAAATTAAAACTAACTTTTAATTTAAATACTGGCGTAAATAATGTTACAAGCAGTATTGGTAACATTGGAACAGTTGCTTATCAGTCAAACTTAATCACAAATTCATTATTGGCCAGACCAACAGATCCTGTTTTTAATACTGATGGAACTTATTTTACTGATGCTGCAGTATTTCATTATTTAAATCCTTATGCAGCTGCTCAGGAAGTTACAAATGAAAGACAGGAAGATAATTTATTTGGAAGTTTAAAAGCCGATTTAGATTTAGGAAAAGGTTTTTCTGCAAACTGGTTTGGAAGCTGGAGAAAAACAAACTATACAGCGGGCTACTACATGCCAGAAGAATCAACAGATAATAATGCAATCGAGCAACATGGTTTTGCTAATATCGATAATAAGAGACAAAACGAAAAACTAACCAATGTAAGTCTTACGTATAAAAAGACTTTTGGAATCCATAGTTTTAATGCATTGGCTTTATACGAATGGCAAAACCAGACTTATCAGGGTAATTACACTCAGGTAAGAGGTTTTATTAGTGATGAAGCAACTTACAATGCGTTACAATTTGGCGATTTCTCTAAAGTAAGAGCCTACGACATACGATCTTACAAAAATGACAGATCATTAGTTTCTTATTTAGGAAGATTAAATTACTCTTTGCTAGATCGTTATTTATTGACAGCAAGTATCAGACGAGATGGTTCATCTGTATTTGGTGCAAACCACAAATGGGGAAATTTCCCTTCAGCATCTGTGGCTTGGCAAATCAACAAAGAGTCATTCATGCTGAATCAAAATTTGTTTAATGAATTAAAATTACGTGTTGGATATGGTGTAACGGGTAACCAGCAAGGTCTTCTTCCACAAACTTCATTACCATTAGTTGACAGTGCGGGAAATATTTATTTTGGAGGTTCTATTATCACCAATTTTACTATTGCTCAAAATGCAAATGCTGATTTGAAATGGGAAACTAAAAAACAAACAAATATCGGACTTGATTTTGGTCTTTTCAATAATAGATTAAGAGGTAGCGTAGATGTTTACGATTCCAGAACAGATAATCTTTTATTTGATTACACTGTTCCTCAACCGCCTTATCCTTATAACAGAATCAAAGCTAACGTAGGAAGTATTTCAAACAAAGGTTTAGAAGTTGCTCTTGCTTATGACGTTATTAAAACTGACAACAGCACATTAACCTTAGCCGGAAATGTATCTTTTATGAAGAATGAGGTACTTAACTTAAGCGGTAGTATTAATGGTATTCCTTTAAATACTGATTTTGTTGGTTGGGGAGCTCCAAACTCTTTATTAGTTCAAGGAAAACCAGTAGGTTCATTCTACATTTTACAGAGTACAGGAAAAAATGGAAATAGTGTTGAAACAGTTGCAGACCGCGATGGAAATGGATTAATTGATCAGGGAGTAAGAAGCGCAGATCGTTATTATGCCGGTTCAGCATTGCCAACTTACACTTTTGCATTTAATCCATCTTACAGATACAAAAACTTTGACGTTTCTATGTTATGGAGAGGTTCTGGAGGAAATAAAATTTACAACAATCTTAATCAAAGGTTAAGTATGTTGGAAAACACTGGTAGCTCAAATGTTCTGCAAAGTGCTGTTGATAAAGGAATTTTCTCTTCTCCATATGCATCTGATTTATGGTTAGAAGATGGTTCTTTCATTCGTTTAGAAAATGTTACTGCCGGATATAGTTTCCGTTTCACTGACAAATATGTAGACTCTATTCGACTTTCTCTTACAGGAAACAATTTACTGCTAATTACAGATTATACAGGTGTTGATCCGGAATTAAACATAAGCGGAAGTGGTGATCCTAATGATAATTTTGGTGGCGATAAAGGAATTTATCCACGCACCAGAAGTGTTGCATTTGGCTTGACTGTAAAATTTAAATAGTAAAAGAAATGAAAATTAAAAATATAGTATTAGCAGGAAGCGCATGTTTCCTTACCCTTTTTAGCTGTACAGATATCAACGAAAATATTTACGACAAATATCAGCCAGACACTTTTTACGGAACTCCGGAAGGAGCAAATATTGCTTTGGCAAGTGTTTATGCAGAAATTCCAGGTGACTTTGAACGTAAAAATGTTCCGGGAGTTGGATATGCAGGTGCTGATAACGGTTGGTATGACATGAACTGTATGTCTTCTGACGAACAAGTAATTCCGCATAGAAATGACGGTAACTGGCAACAAGATTTTGCTCGTTTACACAAACATGAATGGCTTCCTTCTGAATTCATTATTAACAATACATGGAACTGGTTATACAATAGTATTTTCAAAGCCAATTTAGCCGTAGAGTTATTAGAAAAATCAAAAGCAGATGCTTCAAAAATTGCTGAAGCAAAAGTATTACGTGCTTTCTTTTACTATTTATTGATTGATGATTTTGGAGATGTGCCTTTTTATACAGACAACAATATTACTGTTGATAAAATCCCGCAAACAAGTCGTGCAGCCGTTTTTGCTTTCATTGTAAAAGAATTAACCGAAAATGTGGAATCACTTTCTGTTACAAAAGGCGGAAATTATTACGGGAGATTCAACAAATGGGCTGGATACACATTATTAGCAAAAGTATATCTAAATGCTCAGGTTTATACCGGAGAAGCAAAATGGGCCGAATGTTTAGCGGCTTGTAACAAAGTAAGCGAAGGTGGTTTTTCATTGCATTCTGGTGCAGAAAATCCTTCTAGCCCGTTAGGAAATAAATATTATGAATTATTTGGAGATGTACTTCCGGACGATGAAACTATTTTGCCAATTTTCGCAACTCTTGATGTGGTCTCCAGAAATGTTTACGCTGTTCGTAGTGTATATGGACCACAGGGTACAAAAATGTTTGGACTTGCTGGATGGAACGGAACTATTGTGCCTACAGATTTCTTCCTGAAATATGCTACAAATGATATTCGAAGAAAACAATTTTTATTTGGAGAACAACCAGGCGGATTTAATTACACGCTTGAAGTGGGTTCTTTAGACAATCCGGGTGCCGCTCCTCAGGCTGGAGTTCGTAATGTTAAATTTTATCCCACAGGGGCGCAAACTGGTGGTGGAGCTTCAAATGACTTTCCAATTTACAGATATGCTGATGTAATTTTAATGATGGCAGAGTGTAATGTGCGTTTAGGAAATCCTACAGCGGCAAAACCTTTTATAGATCAAATCAGACAACGTGCAGGTTTAGATCCTTTGGCTGCAAATCCAACTCTTGATGATATTTACAATGAAAGAGGT
Organism: Flavobacterium sp. ASV13; assembly: GCF_000745775.1. Classification (GTDB taxonomy): domain Bacteria; phylum Bacteroidota; class Bacteroidia; order Flavobacteriales; family Flavobacteriaceae; genus Flavobacterium. The sequence goes on from NZ_JQJY01000002.1 coordinate 558,229, forward strand.
TTTGAATTAAACTGGGAAGGTCACAGAAGACAAGATATGATTCGTTTTGATAAATTTTTATTGGCAAATCAATTCAGACCAGCTTCTCCTGCTTACAGAAAATTGTTCCCAATTCCAACATCTGCTTTAGATGCAAATCGTGGACTTAAACAAAACCCAGGTTATTAAAAACAAAAACTATTATGAAAAAATATATAAATAAATTATTCGTATTAGGCAGTTTGCTTTTTTTAGCTACTTCCTGCGAAACCGAAGGACAATTAACAACATTAGCAACGGTAACTTTTCCTTCTGCAATTGAAGTTTCATCGAGTACGATTGTACTAAAAGAAGATGTTTCAGATCAACCGGCCTTATTGGTTTCATGGCCAAAAGTAACCTATCCTATTTCGGCTCCGGTTACTTATGCTATACAATTTGATATGCCTAGCGATATCAAAGGAAGCGAAGCTTGGGGAAAAGCCATACGTGTTGTAGCTGGAGAAGATGTTTTAAGCAAATCGTTTACAGGAGCAGAATTAAATAAAATTGTTACCGATTTAGGACTTAAACCTAACGTGGCCGCAGATGTAGTAATTCGTATCGAATCTACAATGGATCATAGAATTTATTCAGACCCAATCATAATTAAAGTAACACCTTACCTGAAAACTGTTGTTATTGGCGAAATATTTATGCCTGGAAGTTATCAGGGATGGGCTGTAGAAACAGCAGCAGCCTTAACAGAAATCCAAATAGGAGTTTATCAAGGTTATATGACTTTACCTGAGGGTGCAGGTCCTGTATTTAAATTAAATAGAGGAAGAAACTGGGCTCAATTCTTTGGTGCAGGTGACACAAATGCTGATATGAAAAACATGAGCGACACTGATTTCACACTTCCGGGAGCAGGTTCGTACCAAATTAAAGCAAATTTAAATACTTTAAAATGGAGCGCTACGCCTTATTCTTGGGGAATTGTTGGAACTTCACAACCTGGCGGATGGGACAATAGTACTCCTATGAGTTACGATCACCAAACTAAAACTTGGAAAATTACGACCAATTTGGTAACAGGAGCACTAAAATTTAGACTAAACAATAGTTGGGCTATCAATTATGGACCAGCAGATCCTTCAACGAATACAATTAATTTTGATAACGGAAATGCTTATGATATTCCTGAAGCAGGACTTTACGAAGTAACTTTCAAGATTAATGAAATAGATCCTACAAGCAATGGCTATCCAAAAACAGCAACTTGTACGATCGTTAAAAAATAATCTAACATTGTAATAAAGCTAGATTAGTTTGAGTGATACCTGCCTTTTTTGAGCGAAAGGCAGGCTATCTTTCAACTCTGGATTTATTAAACTAAATCAAACAATATGAAATTTAATATAAAACTCGTTTATACATTTCTGCTGGCTTTGGCATTTGTTTCATGCAGTTCATCTGATGACAATGAAGCAGATCCAGTTTCTCCTTACACGCAATATGGAACAGCTTTCGAAAAAATGCCAAAAAAGGAAGACGCCATAATTTATCAGGTAAACATTCGTGCTTTTAGTCAGGCTGGAACATTAAAAGGTGTTCAGGACAGATTAACACAAATTCAGGAACTTGGTGCAAATGTGGTTTATTTAATGCCCGTTTATCCTGTTGGAAAAGTAAAAGCTTCAGGTGAACTTGGCTCGCCTTATGCAGTTAAAGATTACAAAGCAGTAAATCCTGATTTTGGAACTTTGCAAGATCTTCAGGTTTTGGTCGAAGAAGCACACAAAAAAAACATGGCTGTAATTCTTGACTGGGTAGCCAATCATACAGCGTGGGATAATTCCTGGATTACACAACATCCAAATTGGTATCAAAAAAATGACAAAGGAGAAATTATTATTCCTCCGGGCACAAATTATAATGACGTTGCACAGTTGGATTTCAATAATGCTGAAATGAAAGACGCAATGATCGACGCGATGTCTTACTGGGTTTACAATACAAACATTGATGGTTTCAGATGTGATTATGCCGATTTAGTTCCTCAAAACTTTTGGACTGATGCTATAACAAAATTGAGAAAAATCAAAAAAAGCCAAAACATCTTGATGCTTGCTGAAGGTTCAAAAGCGAGTCATTTTGTTTCTGGATTTGATTACACATTCGGATTTAACTTTTTTTCAGCTTTAGAAAAAGTCTTTAAAGAAAATAAATCAGCTCTTTCTATTCAGGAGTCAAACGCAACCGAATACGCAACCATTTATAGACCTGAAAACAGAATTGTAAGATACACCAGCAATCACGACGTTAATCTTGCTGAAGGAACGCCTTACGAGCTTTTTGGAGGCAAACAAGGTTCAATCGCTACATTTGTTGTTGCCGCTTATTTAAAATCGGTTCCAATGATTTACAACGGTCAAGAAGTAGGATACAACAAAAGAATCAATTATTTTGCAAAAACTCCAATCGACTGGTCTACTGCTGACGCTTCTGTTTTAGCCGAATACAAAAAAATCATTGCTTTCAGAAATTCCAGCAGTGCTATTAAAAAAGGAACTTATACCGGATATAGCAATGATGCTGTAAGTGCTTTTACAATGGTTAACGAAAGTGAAAAGGTTCTGGTTCTTTCTAATTTGACTAGTAGCGCTGTAAAATATCTTGTTTCACCTGCTTTAAAAGCAACTTGGAAAGATGCCTTTACAGGAGCTTCAGTTACACTTGGTTCTGATATAACATTACAGCCATTTCAATATTTAGTATTGAAAAATTAATTCCAATACAGATTTAAATAGATCTAAATTTGTACAAAACCAAATAACATGAATTTTCAATCCAAAAAAATGCTGCTTCAAATTCGTTTGAGCAAAACAATAATGCTTTTATTTTTCGTGTGTGCGAACTCATTATGGGTTCGCGCGCAGGAAATAACCTCGCCAGACAAAAATCTTTCTTTAAAGTTTGAATTGAAAGAAGGCGGAATTCCTTCGTATCAATTATCATACAAACAAAAACCTGTTATCAAACCAAGTTCATTAGGATTAGAAATTCAAAATGGAGCTTCTTTCATGGATGGTTTTACGGTTACCAATTCAGCACAAACTTCGGTTGATGAAAGCTGGAATCCTGTTTTGGGAGAAGAAAAAACGATTCGCAATCATTATAACGAATTGGTTGTGACTTTAGCGCAAGCGAAAAACAACAACCGATTTATCCGAATCCGTTTTCGTTTATTCAACGACGGATTAGGATTTCGATATGAATTTCCAAAGCAAAATGACCTGAGTTATTTTGTTATTAAAGAAGAACGTTCTGAATTTAATTTGGCTGGAAATCATAAAATTTTCTGGATTCCGGGAGATTATGATACGAATGAATATGCGTACACCACTTCGAAGATTTCGGAAATTCCTTCTTTGATGAAAAAAGCGACAATTGAGATTAATGCGCAATATCCAATCAAAGAATTATCGGTTCAAACGCCTTCTATGATGAAATCAGACGATGGTTTGTACATCAATATTCACGAAGCTGGATTAATTAATTATCCGGCAATGTATCTTGAAGTTGATGCTCAAAACAATAAAATGGTGAGTCATTTGGCTCCTGATGCCGTTGGTGCGAAAGGTTATATGCAAACCGATGCGCAATCGCCTTGGAGAACTATTGTAGTAAGCGATAAAGCAACCGATATTTTGGCTTCAAAATTAATTCTGAACCTAAATGAACCTACAAGTTACAAAGATGTTTCATGGATCAAACCGGTAAAATTTATCGGAATTTGGTGGGAATACTTTGTTGCAGGAAGAAGCACTTGGGCTTTTGGAAAAGAAAACAATGTAAAATTAACTGATGATTTCACCAAGCTTACGCCGAATGGAAAACACGGAGCGACAACAGAACGAGCAAAAGAATACATTGATTTTGCTTCTAAAAATGGTTTTGATGCAATTTTGATTGAAGGTTGGAACATTGGTTGGGAAGACTGGATTGGAAACTGGAAAGAAGAAGTTTTTGATTATGTAACGCCTTATCCGGATTTTGATGTAAAAGCGGTTCATGAATATGCGGCCTCAAAAGGAGTGAAAATTATTATGCATCATGAAACTTCTGGATCAGCAACTAATTATGAAAGACGTTTGGATCGTGCTTTTCAGTACATGAATGATAATGGTTATGATGCTGTTAAAACAGGTTATGTTGGAAAAATCATTCCCCGTGGTGAACATCATGACGGACAATGGATGGTCAATCATTATATCAATGTTGCCAAACGTGCCGCCGATTATAAAATTATGATTGACAGCCACGAAGCCGTTCGACCAACAGGATTAAACCGAACTTTTCCAAACTGGATTGCACAGGAATCTGCACGTGGAACTGAGTTTGAATCAATGGGAGGATTAGCTCCAGATCATACAACTATTTTACCTTTTACAAGATTAATGGGCGGACCAATGGATTATACACCAGGAATTTTCCAAACCGATCTTTCGTATTACGGAACAGGAAGTACACAACGTGTAAACACAACTTTGGTAAAACAATTGGCTTATTATGTTACTATGTATAGTCCGTTGCAAATGGCAGCTGATATTCCGGGGAATTATGAGCGTTTTCCAGATGCTTTTCAATTTATAAAAGATGTAGCGGTTGATTGGGATAACAGTTATATTCTGGAAGCTGAACCTGGAGATTACATTACAATTGCCCGCAAAGCAAAAGGCAAAAACGAATGGTTTATTGGCGGTATTACAGATGAAAATACAAGAACTGCTAACATTTCATTTGATTATTTACCGGCTGGAAAAAGCTACATTGCTACTATTTATGCTGATGCGAAAGAAGCAAATTGGAAAGAAAATCCACAAAAATATACGGTTACAAAAGTTATCGTAACCTCAAAAAGCAAATTAAAGCAATATCTAGCTCCAGGTGGAGGCGTTGCTATAAGTATTAAAGAAGGGAATCCTTCTGAATTAAAAGGATTGAAGAAACTATAAAATTTTGGTTAATTAGTAGTAAGTAAAATGGCGCATGAAATTTTCGTGCGCCATTTTTTGTTTTATTTTTTTTCGCCACGAATTCACAAATTAATCTCTAAAATAATTCGTGAATTCGTGGCTATCTTTTTTTACTCCTCAAACAATTCCATCAACTCCAAAGCACGTTTTATTGACTTCACATTTTCAAAAGTCAATAACAAACGTAATCCATTAACGGTTTGTTTTTCTTTCATTTTACAAAGTGAACTTTGTTTTTGAACAAAATTCAAGACATTTCTAAACTTCACCGATTGATAATAATCCGATTGTTGGTCTGAAACAAAATAACCAATCATTTTTCCTTGTTTCAGAACTAATTTTTCGATTCCGACTTTCGTTGCAATCCATTTTATTCGGATGCTGTTTAATAACGAAACTGCTTGTTTTGGCAATGGTCCGAAACGGTCAATAAGTTTCTTTTCGAATTCCTGTAAACCGGCTTCATCTTTTATCGCGCCCAATTCGTTATATAAAACCAAACGCTCTGAAACGTTATTGATATATTCATCTGGGAACAATAATTCGAAATCAGCATCGATTTGAATGTCTTTTACGTATTCTTTGGTATCGATATCATTTTCTTCCGGATATAAATCTTTGAATTCGTTTTCCTTCAATTCTTCAATCGCTTCGTTCATGATTTTTTGGTACGTATCAAACCCAATTTCATTAATGAAACCGCTTTGTTCTCCGCCTAATAAATCTCCCGCACCACGAATTTCAAGATCTTTCATCGCAATGTTGAAACCGCTTCCTAATTCGCTGAATTGTTCCAAAGCCTGAATACGTTTTCTAGCATCTTCGGTCATAGAAGAATATGGCGGACAAATGAAATAACAGAATGCTTTTTTGTTGCTTCGCCCTACTCGACCACGCATTTGGTGCAAATCTGATAATCCGAAATTGTTGGCATTATTGATGAAAATCGTGTTGGCATTTGGAACGTCCAATCCACTTTCAATAATGGTTGTTGCCACCAAAACATCAAAATCTCCGTTCATAAAACCTAACATCAATTCTTCGAGTTTGGCGCCGTCCATTTGTCCGTGACCAATTCCGACTCTAGCATTTGGAACCAAACGCTGAATCATTCCTGCCACTTCTTTTATATTTTCGATTCGGTTATTGATAAAGAAAACCTGTCCGTTTCTTTGAATTTCATACGAAATCGCGTCGCGAATAATTTCTTCATTAAAACCAACAACATTTGTTTCAATTGGATAACGATTTGGCGGAGGCGTTGTAATTACCGATAAATCTCGAGCCGCCATTAACGAAAACTGAAGTGTTCTCGGAATTGGCGTTGCCGTTAACGTCAATGTATCAACATTCGCAGCAATCGTTTTCAATTTATCTTTTACGTTTACTCCAAACTTTTGTTCCTCATCAACAATCAACAAACCTAAGTCTTTAAAAACTACATTTTTGTTTACCAATTGATGTGTTCCAATAACGATATCTAGTTTTCCTTCGGCTAAATCTTTTAAAGTTTGCGTTTTTTGTTTTGCCGTTCTGAATCGGTTTAAATAACCAATTGAAACCGGCATATCTTTCAAACGTTCCGAAAAAGTTCTGTAATGTTGGTACGCCAAAATAGTCGTCGGAACTAAAACAGCAACTTGTTTACTATTATCCACGGCTTTAAAAGCGGCACGAATCGCAACTTCTGTTTTTCCGAAACCAACATCACCACAAACCAAACGATCCATCGGGCGATCGCTTTCCATATCGGCTTTTACTTCTGCCGTCGATTTGGTTTGATCTGGAGTATCTTCATAAATAAACGAACTTTCTAATTCGTTTTGCAAATAACTATCAGGCGCAAATTGAAAACCTTTTTCTAATCTTCGTTTCGCATACAACTGAATCAAATTGAACGCAATATGTTTGACGCGCGCTTTGGTTTTTTGTTTTAAAACTTTCCAAGCGTTCGAACCTAATTTATAGATTTTGGGAGGCGTTCCGTCTTTTCCGTTGTATTTGGAAATTTTATGAAGCGAGTGAATGCTGACATAAACGATATCATTATCAGCATAAACCAATTTTATAGCTTCCTGCGTTTTGCCTTCAACCTGAATTTTCTGCAATCCGCCAAATTTCCCAATTCCGTGATCAATGTGCGTTACATAATCACCAACAGAAAGCGCAGTTAATTCTTTTAGCGTAATATTTTGCTTCTTCGAATAGCCATTTTTGATGTTGAATTTATGATAACGCTCAAAAATCTGATGATCGGTGTAAGCCGTTATCTGATTTTCTTCATCAATAAATCCTTGGTATAAAGGCAATACAATTGTATGATATTGTTTTCGGATATTCTCTGAATTGGCTTCATCCAAAGATTCAAAAATATCATGAAAACGTTTTGCCTGAGTGTCATTCGAACAAAACAGATAATTGACATATCCGTTAAAATGATTTTCGCTCAGATTATTCAACAATAAATCAAATTGTTTATTGAATGACGGTTGAGGCTGAATGTGAAACTCAAATTTCTTAGTTGTTTTATAAACTGGTCTTGAAGCCAATTCTACAACTGAAAAATCCAAAGATCTTTTTATAAATGACGCCTGATTTAAAAACAATTGTTCTGGCGTGGCGTGTTTTATTTCTTTCGATAATTTCTCAAAAGCTTCTTCTGCTCTTGCGAATTGTTTGTCCAGCTGACTAAAAAGTCCTTCGGTATTTTGAATGAAAATAACTGTTCTTTCCGCAATATAATCTAAAAAGCTTTCGCGATTTTCCTGAAAAAGTTTATTTTCAACATTCGGGATAATCGTGATTTTTTTATGTGTCTGAACTGATAATTGGGTTTCAACATCAAAAGTTCGGATGCTGTCTACTTCATTTCCGAAAAACTCAATTCTGTAAGGATGATCATTTGAAAAAGAAAAAACATCGACAATTCCACCGCGAACTGAAAATTCTCCGGGTTCTGTAATAAAATCAACTCTTTTAAATTCGTATTCAAACAAAACTTCGTTAATAAAATCAATCGAAATTTTATCATTTAAAGCTACTTTTAAAGTGTTTTTGTCGAGTTCTCTTCTCGTTACTACTTTTTCAAAAAGTGCTTCTGGATACGTAACAATTACCGCTGGTTTTTTTCTGGAATTGATTCGGTTTAAAACCTCAGCGCGCAACAAAACGTTGGCATTGTCAGTTTCATCAATTTGATACGGACGACGAAATGAAGCGGGATAAAACAAAACATCCTGCTCGCCGATCATTTGCTCCAAATCGTTCAAATAATACGCTGCTTCTTCTTTATTGTCTAAAACAACCAAAAAAGGCAATTCGGTTTTCTTAAAAACAGAACGAATTATAAAAGAAACCGAAGATCCTAGCAATCCGCTAAGGTTCATTTTTATCTGATTTCCTTCTAGCAGACTTGATGCAATCTGCTCTGCTTTTGGCAAATTGTCGTAGGTAGTATATAAGGCGTTTTTACTCAATTTATTGATAAATTTGGATCTACTTTAGCATTCGGAATTGCTCTTGTTGTATCTAACATTCTTAGGAAATCTTCTTCTCCCTGCTCTTTCGGAATTTTGGCTTTCTCAACAATTTTATCCATTTGTCTTTCCAATGAAATAATTTCTTTGTTGATTTCACCAATTAAAAAAGTCACTTTATCATCTGGAACGGTACTCAGATTGATAAACAATTCCATCATTTTGACTTTGGTAATCAAAATTGAAATTCGGCTTTTTATTGCAGGCTGATTAAGTTCGGTCGGAATATTATTGTTTAAAGCCAACGCTTTTTTTGAAATCGCTTTTGACTTTTTTTGAAATGCTCCGATTGTTCTTCGCGGTTTTTCTCCAATTTCTTTTAAAAATTCGCGCCATTCATTCCATGTGCTCGCATTTTTCTCTGCAGCTTCATTAATTGGCTCATCGATAAAAGTCCAGGCTTTATTTATATTATTGAAGATTTTCTCATTCTTTTTGGCTACTTTTTGTTGTTCTGCAAGTCGTTTTGCATTTTCATCCTGACAAGATTGCAACACAAAAACCAAAAGTAAAAAAAGAGATATTTTAAATTTCATCTGATAAAACATTAAGCTACAAAGTTACAAAGTAAATTTACAATTACGAAGGCTGTTTTTCGCCAAAGATTCTATAATTCTATTAGCGCTGAGAATCATAAATTAAGATACTTTTTTTTGCGCTTATTATCAATAAAAATGATTTTTAGGAACAATTTTTCAAAGGCACACGAGCACACTCTTGCAGACACAAAGACACACCCTTGAAAAAGAGAATTATCCAACAAAAAAACTTTTTCGTTATTGAATTTATAATTTATGATTCTAAAAAACATACGTAATTGCGAAAACGTTATATTTGTATCTCTAAAAAACTACAAAATGAATCCAAAAATTTTGATCATTGGTGCTTGCGGTCAAATTGGGACAGAATTAACCCAGAAATTGCGTAAGTTATACGGAACAGAAAATGTAATTGCTTCTGATATTCGAAAATTAAATACTGACGTTGTTAACTCGGGGCCTTTTGAAGTCGTCAATGCTTTAGATTTTAACCAAATCGAACATTTGGTTGAAGTGCATCAAATTACAGATATTTATTTGATGGCTGCTCTTTTATCAGCAACGGCAGAAAAAAATCCAGCTTTTGCATGGGATTTGAATATGAATTCTCTTTTTCATGTTTTGAATTTAGCGAAAGCAAAAAAAATTAAAAAGATTTTCTGGCCTTCAAGTATCGCTGTTTTTGGCCCAACAACTCCAAAAGAAAATACACCTCAATATACGGTAATGGAACCTTCAACGGTTTACGGAATTAGTAAACAAGCTGGAGAAAGATGGTGCGAATACTATCATAATATTTATGGTGTTGATGTTCGCAGTATTCGTTATCCGGGCTTGATCAGCTGGTCTACGCCTCCAGGTGGGGGAACTACAGATTATGCTGTTGATATTTTTTACAAAGCAATCGCCGATAAAAAATACGAATGCTTTTTATCATCTGAAACTAAAATGCCGATGATGTATATGGATGATGCAATCGATGCAACAATCAACATCATGAAAGCTCCGGTTGAAGAGATCAAAATTCATTCGTCATACAATTTAGCGGCAATGAGTTTTACACCAACTGAAATTGCAACCGAAATCAAAAAACATATTCCGGAATTTGAAATTACTTATAATCCAGATTTCCGTCAGAAAATTGCAGACAGCTGGCCAGCAAGTATTGACGACAGTTCTGCCAGAGAAGATTGGAACTGGAAACATACTTTTGATTTGGAAACAATGACAAAAGATATGATTGAACATTTGAGTTAAGCTTCAATTATTCTAAAATAAAAAAGTCCCGTTTATTAATTTAAACGGGGCTTTCTTTTTATTCTTTTTTGAAAATTATTTCACTTCAAAAACATTATTTGCAGGTTTAATATCAGCCATTAATCCACTTGGATCGATAGTGATTTTTTTGATTGCAGTTTTGTTTTTATCAATTGAAAAACTATAGTTTGACTGTGCCCAAGCCCAGTCTTCTAGAACTGTTCTTTTTTCGTTTGGATTTGGGTTTGGTTTGATGAAATTCATCATTCTTAAAGGAATGTAGAACGTTTCAGAAGTTCCGTCAGTATAATCTACTTTCAAATCGATTGGCATTGGCATTCTTCCAATTCTTTCTAAAGTAACTGTTGTTTTTCCTGCATTATCAGCAACATCTTTAATTCCGTAATCAATTGTATTTGCTGTTTGTGCCCAATCAACCAAATACCAATCTAATTCAGCACCAGAAACTCTTTCTGCCGTTCTTTTGATATCGTTTGGAGTTGGATGTTTGAATTTAAAATCGTTGAAATATCTTTTTAAAGTTGCATCAACATTTTCTTTTCCAATTACATATTCTAACTGAGAAAGGAAAATACTTCCTTTTACATAAGATGAAATACTGTACGGACGGTTTTCATCATAACGGTCACCATGTGTAGTTTGAGGTTGTTCTTTTCCAGAATTTACTAAATTGTAATAAGCCGTATAATTTCCTTTAAACGGATTTACTTCTTTTTTGTCTCCTTTTAATTCATTCAAAGCACTGTCTTCGATGTAAGTTGTAAAACCTTCGTCCATCCAAGGGTGTTTTGATTCGTTTGAAGCCAAAATGTGCTGGAACCAAGAGTGTCCTAATTCGTGCGTTGCAGTTCCCAGAATTCCTTCAAGAGTTCCGCTTCCTAACATTAATGTACACATTGCATACTCCATTCCGCCGTCGCCACCTTGAATAAATGAATATTGTTTGTACGGATATTGTCCAACTCTGTGGTTATAATAATCCATAACTTTTACCATTAAAGGCTCTAACTGTTTCCAGTTTCCAGTAGTTTTTTCATCATTTTTGTAGAAGAAATGCAAATCAACATCGTTTGGTCCTTTTACAATATCGTGCGTGTATGCTTTATCAGCTGCCCATGTAAAATCGTGAACATTTGGTGCGATAAAATGCCAAGTCAACGTTTTTGCTTTTTTCGGATAAACAACCGTTACGCCAGCATCTTCATAGCCGTGTCCAATTGAATTTTTATCCTGTAAATATCCTGAACCTCCAATTGTATACTCTTTATCGATTGTAATTTTTACATCGAAATCTCCCCAAACACCGTGAAATTCTCTTGCTACATAAGGATCTGCGTGCCATCCTTCAAAATCGAATTCGGCTAATTTTGGATACCATTGTGACATTGAAAGTTCAACCCCTTCTTTATTATTTCGTCCTGAACGACGAATTTGAACCGGAACCTGACCGTCAAAATCTAATGTAAAAGTAGTTTTTGAACCTGGCAAAATTGGTTTAGCCAAAGTTACTTCCAAAATCGTTGAAGACAATCTTGTTTGAGCTGCAACACCATCTTGCTTAAAATTGCTAACTTTTAAGAAACCAATTTCATTCGGTTTTAAAGTTTCAATTCGGCTTTGTTTGATTTCTTTTCCTTCAGCATCTTTTACTTTATTCACCATTCTTGCATCTGGATCTTTTATAGAATGCAGACGAGCGTCCATTTCGCTTCCTGGCTGAAATGCATTTGGATACAAATGATAGAAAACTTTTCGTAGAGTATCAGGAGAATTATTAGTATAAACTAATTCTTGTTTTCCTTTGTATTGATAGCTTTTTACATCCATCGATACTTCCATTTTGTAATCTACGTGTTGTTGCCAGTAAGGAGCACTTTGCGCAAAAGCTGAATTTAAACCCAAACTCAGAAAGGATAATAGTATTATTTTTCGCATGGTTATTTCAATAAAAATGGAAGGGCTGCCACCCTTCCACCGGATTAGTATATTTTATTTGATTATTTTTTTGACATTTTTTCAGCCATTAGCAAAGCATTATAAGCATTTACCATTTTTGCTGTTTTTGAAGATTCTGCCGAAGAAACTGCAGCTGGTTTTTCACCCGGATTTTCGCCTTCGCCCAAAACTACTTTTGCAGGAAGCGCCACTCCAGAATCCATTAAAATTTGTTTTACCTGAACCGCTTTTAATTTTGGATAATACGAACGAATCAATGCCGCTACTCCAGCTACATTTGGAGCTGCCATTGAAGTTCCTTGCAAATATTTGTATTTATTGTTTGGAATTGTTGCATAAATTTCTTCACCCGGAGCAAAAACATCGACATTTATTTTTCCGAAATTTGAGAATCCTGCCACTACATTTTCACCGTATTCTTTATTGATTGCACCAATTGTAATAACGTTGTTTGTAAATTCTTTTACGTTGTCTTTAGAATCATTTGGGTAATTGATGTTTTTAGTTTCATCAATATTATAGCCGTCATTACCTGCTGCGTGCACGATTAAAACATCTTTTTTTGCTGCATAGCTTAATGCGTCGTAAACCCAGTCTTTGTGCGGAGAATAGCTTTTTCCAAAACTTCCGTTGATTACTTTTGCTCCGTTGTCAACTGCATAACGAATTGCTAATGCAATATCTTTATCATATTCATCTCCATCAGGAACTGCTCTTACAGTTAAGATTTCAACATTGTTTGTTATTCCGTCTCCACCTAAATTATTCCCGCGAACCTGCGCAATAATTCCGGCAACGTGAGTTCCGTGAAGTGCTTTTTCTTTATCTGGGCCAAAAACAACATTATTTCCGTAATGGTTGTTTTTGATATCATCAGGATTATCGCCTACGACTTTTCTTCCGTCGTATTCTTTGTTTAAATTATAGTCGATTTCGTCATAAACCTGTTCTCTGTATTCTTCAAAATCAACCTCTGGATCAAAAGTTGGGCCTGCATTTGAAAAAATCTGAGTCATAACCATTTTAGATCTCGCCACTTTTGGATCTGTCGAAGTTAAAGTGCTTAAATCCTCAATTTTATATGTTTTTTTATTAAGCTCTTTTTGAATCGTTTTATGAACCTCCAATAAGAAATCAACTTGTTGTTTATTCTTTAAAGCTTCTTCATATTTCTCATTATATTGTGCTAATGCAGCTTTGTACTGTGCAGAACCATCATCACCTTTTTTAACAATACGTGTCAATTCAAGATTTTCGTGAACGGCATTTCCAAGAAAATTCCATCCGTGAACATCATCGATAAATCCGTTTTTATCATCGTCGATTCCATTTCCTGGAATTTCCTTTTGATTTGTCCAAATCATTCCTTTCAAATCTTCATGCTCGATATCGATACCAGAATCTACAATTCCTACAATCACTTTTTGGCCCGTTTTACCTTGTAATAATTCAGTATAAGCTCTATCAACACTCATTCCCGGAATAGAATCTTTTACTAAATCAAGATGACTCCATCTTTTCAGTTCATTTTCAGTAACCGGAGCTTTTTTAACAACAGCCAAAGGTGCTTTTATAAACTCTTTAGGAGCAGCAGATTGTGCCTGTAAAGTGGTTCCGCAACCTGCCAAAACTAGCAAAGCAAAAGCAGATAATTTAAGTGGTTTTATGTGACTCATGTAATCTTAATTTAATGTCAAAGTTAAAAGTTGGGCCTAAATTAGGACTTTTTGTTACAAAAAACTAACGATTAACACTGTCTTATGATTATTTAAATTTACTTTAAGGAAACAGAAAGCTAACAAAAGAAGCTTTGTATCAAATACTTAAAAATATTCTTATAAAATACAACAGGTATTTTACTTTTTGAATTTTTTTAAAATTTGAACAAAAGTCTGGTTACGGTTTTCCGTAAGGAATGTCTGCGAAAATTATTTATACTTGCGCGACCAAAAACATAAATCTATTCTATGAAGACAAAACTACTTTTGTTGCTAATTCTGGCAAATTTCTCTATTTATGCACAACAGTATACCGCCATTCCTGATGTGAATTTCGAAAACAAACTGATAAGTCTTGGAATCGATTCCGGTACTCCAGATGGTCAGGTTCTGACGTCTAAAGTGTCTTCTTTGACATCTCTGAATGTCGGAAACAGTTCGATTACTGATCTTACAGGGATTGAAGATTTTATTGCCTTAGATTATTTGTATTGTGCCAACAATCGACTAACTCAATTAAATGTATCTAAAAGCGCTAAATTAACCGTTTTAGACTGCAGTAATAATTTGCTAACAACATTGAATCTGTCTAATAATCCATTTTTAATTACTCTTCAATGTCAAAATAATAAATTAGTAGCGCTTGATCTTTCTAATAATACAGCACTTAAGTCTATCGATTGTAACCACAATCAGCTTACAAGTATAGATGTTTCTAAACAGTTACTGTTGGACGGCCTGAATTGTTCTTATAATAGTCTTAAAAGTCTAGATGTATCCTCTAATGTAAAGCTAGATCGTTTATGGGCTAGTAACAATTTGATAAAAAGTCTGGATCTAAGTAAAAACAATAAACTTAGTGTGATGACTGCGAACACAAATTTGTTAACCTATCTGAATATAAAAAACGGGGCAAACTATTTATTTAATCCGAATGCTTCCTATGCAACCTTTTATGGCAACTATATGGAATGCATCCTGGTAGATAATGTAGAAGATGCCAATAGAATGTGGTCTCAGGTAAAAGATCCGGAGGCGAGTTTTAGCACAGACTGTAATGCATTTACTTTAATTCCAGACGTTAATTTTGAGAAAAAACTATATGCACTTGGAATTGACAGAGATGGTATCAATGGAAAAGTGCTGACTTCAAATATTTCCTCATTGACTACCCTAGATATATATAGTAGTTCAATTGCTGATTTGACAGGAATTCAGGATTTTATTTCTTTAAAGAGTTTAGATTGTTCTGATAACCAGCTTACTTCTTTAAATCTTTCAAAGAATACAAAATTAACTAATTTGAGAGCTGGTCAGAATAAAATAACCTCTCTTGATATATCCAATAATTTAGATTTAACAGATTTGTATTTTTCATACAATGAATTGACAACTTTTGATATCTCTAAAAATTTAGCACTAACTACTTTATGGCTTTACAACAATAAATTGACGAATTTGAATGTATCAAGTAATTTAGCATTAAAAAACTTGTATTTAAATGGAAATCAAATAACAACAATTGATGTATCTAAAAATATAGCCTTAAATTCTTTATGGATTTCTACCAATAAATTCACAAATTTAAATTTGTCTACTAATGTAAATTTAACTTCATTGGCTTGCGATCGCAATGAGTTAACTAGTTTAGATCTTACCAAAAATAATGCATTAAAGACTTTAAATTGTATTTACAATAAACTGACATGCATTCTGGTTACCGATGTAGATTATGCTACCAAAAACTGGAGTATTACAAAAGACAACACAGCAAGTCTTACAACAGATTGTAATGCTGTTACATTGATTCCTGACATTAATTTCGAAAATAAATTAATTAGTTTGGGAATCGATTCGGGAGCTCCGGACGGAAAAGTTTTAACCACAAGTATTTCTTCTTTAACTAGCTTAAGCATTACCAGTTCTTCCATCACTGACTTAACAGGAATTGAAGGATTTAGAGATTTATCAGTACTAAACGCAAGTAAGAATCAATTAACAACAGTGAATCTTTCTTCGAATAAAAAGTTGACTTCGATAAACTTACGCGAAAACAAACTGCAAAATCTAAACCTTCAGACAAACGTCTTATTAACTGGTATAAACGTGGGTAAAAACGAATTAACTACCTTAGATGTCAGTCAAAATATTAATTTAACTGATCTATATGTTGATTATAATCAATTAACTTCATTAGATCTATCTAAAAACCTTAAGGCAATTAATTTAGCGGCTTACAATAACCTGTTAACTTCTTTAGATTTATCTAAACAGACTGCACTGGCTTCACTTCAATGCGCTTCTAATAAATTAACAAGTTTAGACATAAAAAACTCCCCAAGCATAAATATTTTAAGTTGTCAGGATAACTTATTGACTTCATTAGATGTTTCAAATAATATTAATTTATCAGATTTTTATTGTTTCAGAAACAATTTAACAAGTCTTGATGTTACAAAGAATATCAATTTAGGGTCAATGGATTGTTCTTTTAACAAAATCGCTACTCTTGATATTTCTAAAAATACAAAATTGTATACCTTTTATGCTGATAAAAATAAATTGGCAGCATTAGATGTTTCCAAAAACACATCGCTTGTAAACTTAAGTGTTGCTGATAATTCTTTGACAGTATTGATGTTTCAAAAAATACCGAATTGAGTATTTTCTATTGTTATTCTAATTTGTTAACAAGCGTTGATATTTCTAAAAACACAAAAATAACTCGTTTACAGGTCGATCTAAATAAATTAATTTCATTGAATCTAAAAAACGGAAACAATACTATTTTAGATCGTAAGTATACAAATTTCAACAAGAACCCAAATTTAACTTGTATTCTTGTTGATGACATGACTTATTCAAACACAAATTGGTCAAACTTAAAAGATGCAACAGCAAAATATAGCCTTGATTGCACTCCTGAATTTGTTAAAATTCCAGATTCAAATTTTGAAAAGAAACTAATTGATTTAGGAATTGATACAGGAAATCCTGATGGCCAAGTTTTAAAATCAAAAATTTCAACTTTAACATTTCTTAATGTTGAAAAAAGTGATATTACAGATTTGACAGGAATTGAAGATTTTACAGAATTACAATACCTTATATTCAGCTCTAATAAAGTAAGCTCTGTTGATTTGAGCAAAAATCTCATGCTTGAAACTTTGTGGCTTGATGATAATAATATAACAACTCTGGATATTTCTAAGAATATTAAACTTCGCATGCTTATCAGCCAAAAAAATCAAATAAGTTCAATTGATTTATCTCAAAACATAAGTCTTTCAGATTTGGGGATTAGCAATAACAAACTCACAGAATTAAATCTTACTAATAATAAGCAACTAAAATATTTAAACGCTTCTGCAAATCAATTAACAAACCTGGATTTATCTCAAAACAATAAATTAGAAGTTGTATACATAAATGATAATCAACTCGAAAGTGTTAATTTAAAAAATGGAAATAACACTTTAATTCCCGGCCAAAGATCAAGTTTAGATTTAACTAATAATTTAAACCTAAAATGTATACTTGTAGACGATATTAAGTATGCTGACAACAATTGGTCGAGTTCAAAAGATGCTACAGCTTCATTTTCAACAGACTGTTTACCTACATACACCTTAATTCCTGATGTTAATTTTGAGCAAAAATTAATTTCTCTAGGTTTAGATTCAGGCGCAACAGATGGAAAAGTTTTAACATCGAATATTTCTGCTGTAAAAGAAATGAATCTTTACTATAGCAATATTTCTGATCTTACAGGAATAGAAAATTTCAAAGCATTAGATTCTTTAAATGTGATGTCAAATAAATTGACGCGCTTAGATGTTTCCAAAAATTTGAGTTTAAAATATCTTCTTGCCAATCATAATAATTTAACAGAGATTGATCTTTCCAAAAATGTCGCTCTTGAAAACTTAGTTATATCTAATAATAGTTTAAAAGCTATCGATGTTTCAAAGAATCTTAATTTGCAATATTTTACTTGTTCATCAAATCAAATAACAGATATTGATGTTTCAAATAACAAACAATTACGATTATTATGGTGTGAAAGAAATCAGTTAACAAGCTTGGATGTTTCTAAAAATACTTCTCTGTCTACTATTCTTTGCTCCGAAAATCCATTGTTGACCAATGTAAATTTAAAAAATGGAAACAATGGCTCAATGCAATTGGAATCGTATGTAATTAACTTTTCGAAAAACCCTTTGCTTAAATGTATTGTTGTTGACAATGCAATTTATTCTAATGAAAAATGGTCTGCTTTTAAAGATGCTACAGCATCATATTCAACTGTAGACTGCGCTGCCGTAACTGCAATACCAGATCCAGCTTTTGAAGACAAATTAATTGCTTTAAAAATAGACAACGATGGTAAAAACGGAACTGTTTTAAATAGTAGTATTTCAAGTGTAACTTCTTTAAATGTCTTGGCTAGTAACATCAAAGACTTAACAGGAATTAAAGGTTTCACAAGTTTACAAACTCTTAATTGCAGCGGAAATCAATTATCAGCGCTGGATATTTCGCAAAACAAAAGTTTGACTTCTCTTGATTGTAGTAGCAATAAATTAGTTTCTCTTAACCTGAAAAATGGGAACAATAAAAACTTTACGAACAATTCTAACTTTACTAAAAATTTAGATTTAAGTTGTATCCAAGTTGATGATCAAGCTTATTCCAACCAAAACTGGACAAGTTTCAAAGACAATACTGCAAATTACAACGTAGATTGTACATCTTACACAACACTTGTCGACACTAATTTTGAACAAAAATTAATTGATTTAGGAATTGATAAAGATGGTCTTAATGGAAAAATAGCCACAGCCGATATTAGCAAGATCACATCTTTGGATTTATCAAATTCTAATATTACCGATTTGTCTGGTTTAGAAAATTTTACAGCTCTGACTTATTTAGATTGCGATAATAACAATTTGACTTCAATTGATGTCAGCAAAAATACGTTGCTAACAAAACTTTCTCTGAACAATAATAAGTTGACAAGTTTAGACGTGACTGCAAATACTGAATTATTCAATCTTGCATTCAGTAATAATCAAATTTCATCAATTGATTTATCTCAGAATAAAAAAGTTCATTATGTAATTGCCGACCAAAATTTATTGACAAGCATTGATTTTTCTGCAAATCCTGAATTAGAAATAATTTATTGCGGCCAAAATAATCTGACATCATTAAACGTATCAAACTTGCCAAACCTAAAAGATTTGAATTGTATTTATACCAATATTTCACAACTTGATGTTACATCAAATCCGAAACTGGAAAATCTATATTTCAATAATGCTAAATTGACAACATTGGATTTAAGTAAAAATCCATTATTGAAAAGATTGAACGTCAGCAATAATCAGTTAACAACTTTGGATATTTCTCATAATCCTCTACTAGAGCTTATTTTTGTTGAATTTAATCCTTTAGTGTCGCTGAACGTTAAAAACGGTAATAATAAAAACTTTATCCTGCCAACTAAAACCGGCAAAAAAACAGCAACTCCTATCTATACAAGTTTCCTAAACAATTTAAAACTTAGCTGTATTCAGGTAGATGATGTTGAATTTTCAAACACTAATTGGACTGGGATTAAAGATCAAACGGCAACTTATTCTTCAACATGTAAATCTTTAGGCCTTGAAGATTCAGTTTTTGACAAAGCTGCAATTTATCCAAACCCAACTAAAGGCGAAGTTAACATTCTAAATGTTGCTGTAGAAAAAGTAACGGTTTATAATTCAGCCGGTCAATTAGTAAGATCGTTTACTTTGAATGTGTCAGATCTTAATAATCAAATCGATTTATCTGGATTGCCAAGAGGAGTTTATTATTTATACTTGATTAATCAAGATGCCGCTTCGGCAAAGAAAATTGTAGTTGAATAACAAATTCAAAACAATAATTTAGAATGTCTCATTTTCAATTTTAAGAAAATGGGACATTTTTTTTATCGCAATTTTTTCCATTAAAAATTCATGTCTTTACGCTTTCCCGTAAGGAATCCCGGCTTAATTAAACTATTCTTGCACGACCAAATTTAAATTTACTCTATGAAAACAAAACTACTCTTGTTGCTGTTTTTAGCAAATTTTTCAATTTATGCCCAAACCAACTTAGTTCCAAACGGAAACTTTGAAATCTGGACTTCATCATCACAACCTGATAATTGGTATCGTTATTTTAGCGGATTTGTTTCTCAAAGTTCAACTGCACAAAATGGCACATCTAGCACCAATATGATGGTTGCCAGCGGCACATTCAATTACATGAACAGCGAATATTTTCCAGTTGTAGCTGGCAAAACTTACCGAGTAACTTTATACCACAAATTGGCCAAAGGAACTTTCTCTTCAATTGATTTCAGTTTATATCATAAACCCGGAACTTTCAAAGAAGAAATAATCAAAAAATCAGATGTTACTTTTTCGACTACAGAATGGAGAAAAATTGAATTTGATTATACTCCAACTGTTTCTGAAAATGTTGAAGTTGATATCTGGACTACTGGTTCTCTTAATTCTGAGATTTTGGTAGACAATATCTCTATGGTAGATATTAATGAAGTTCCTGTACAATACACCAAGATTCCAGATGCCAATTTTGAAAAAAAATTAATTGCCCTTGGACTAGATTCTGGAACAGTTGATGGTCAAGTACCTACAAATAACATCAACAAAATAACTTCGTTGAATATTTACAATAGTTCTATAACTAATTTGTCAGGGATAGAGGATTTTAAAGCCTTGATTACATTAGATGCTTCAGGAAATCGTTTAGCCTCAACACCAGACATCTCAAAAAATACAGCCTTAAAAACGTTAGACCTTGATAATTCTAACCTTATTTCCATTGATGTTTCTGCCAATGTAAATTTGACTACTTTAGAAGTTTCTAATAATAAGATAGCTGTTCTTGACATTACTAAAAATAAAGCTTTGACAAGACTTGCCTTTGATAGTAACCTTGTAAAATCTATCGATATTTCTCAAAATGTCGCTTTAACATATTTTAGCGCTTCTACAAACCAAATAAATGCGCTTGATGTTTCAAACAATATCAATCTTACATATTTTTCTGTAGGAAGCAATAAATTAAGCACTCTTGATCTGTCTAAAAATTCAAAACTTACAACTCTTTACTGTTATAGCAATAGCCTTACTTCATTGAATTTAAAGAATGGCAAAAACACATCGCTTAGCACTCGTATATTTTATAAAAATCCGTTATTAACTTGTATCCTTGTTGATGATGTAAATTATTCTAACAAATATTGGACAGACAAAGATGCCTATAGCTATTTTTCATCTATTGATTGTTCAACGGTGACTCAAATTCCAGATGGAAAATTTGAAGATAAATTAATTGAACTTAAAATTGATACTGATGGAAAAAATGGTGTCATACTAACTTCTAGCGCTAAAGCAGTTACTGCATTAGATGTTTCAAACAGCTCAATTACCGATTTAACAGGGATTCAAGCGTTTACTAGTTTAACCAATTTAAACGCTTCCAGCAATTTGCTCGCTACAGTGGATCTTTCCAAAAACAGCGCTTTAAATACTTTAAATACAATAAACAATCCATCGCTAACTTGTATTCAAGTTGCTGACGTAGCACAAGCAACTTCTAATTGGAATACAACTAAGGATGCAATTGCTAGTTTTAATTTAGACTGTAGAATTTTTACGCTGATACCTGATCCCGCTTTTGAGGATAAATTAATTGAACTACAAATCGATACGGATGGTAAAAACGGGAAAGTACTAACTTCTCGTATTGATAAAGTAGTCGACATCGATTTAAGTGTTCCAGCCCTTACAGATTTAACAGGAATTCAAGATTTTAAAGCCTTGAAGAACTTGCGCTTTATGTCCACCAAAGTAACTAAAATTGATGTTTCTAAAAATACATCTTTAACTTATTTAGATTGTAGGTCTAATCAATTGACAAGTTTAGATGTTTCTAAGAATATTAATTTAACTGCTTTAGAAACATATAGCAACCCTCTTAAAAAAATAGATGTCAGCAAAAATACTGCATTGACTCTTTTAAATTGTGGTGCAAATAAATTGACTTATTTAGATATTTCAAACAACACGGAGTTAATAAATCTAGATTTTTCTATGAATAATCTAAAGACAATTGATCTTTCTAAAAACACAAAATTAAAATACCTGAATGCAAGTATAAATGAATTTACCACTTTAGACCTTTCTAATAATCTAGAATTAGTGGGAGCGTCCTGCTATATAAACCAATTAAAAACACTAGACCTTTCTAAAAATAAAAAATTAAGCGAAGTCTTATTACAGGGCAATAAATTAGTGAATCTGAACTTAAAAAACGGATCTAATTTAGGTTTAACGATAAACATTTTAGCCAATCCAAATTTAGCCTGTGTCGAAGTTGACGATGTAAATTATGCTAATACAAATTGGGCTACCAACAAAGATCTAACTACAACTTTCTCTTCAACTGCATGTCCTGTTGTTGTCGTTTATACCAATATTCCTGATCCAAAATTTGAAGATAAATTAATTGAACTTAAAATTGATAATGACGGAAAAAATGGCAAAGTAGCTACTGAAAGCATTAATAAAATTACAACTTTGGATGTGTCTGGAAGTGGAATCACTGACTTAACAGGAATTGCCGATTTTACATTATTGAATACGCTTTTGTGCAATAAAAATCAATTGACTTCATTAGACATTTCTGGAAATCCTTTATTGACCAATTTAAATTGTAGTGAAAATCAAATTGAACAATTAGAGATTTCTTCAAACACTTTATTGAAAAAACTGGATTGCAGCACGAACCAATTAAAAGAATTAAATGTATCTGAAAATGCAGCGCTCACTTTTTTAAATACAAGTTTTAATAAAATATTAAACTTAGATGCTTCCAAAAACACATCTTTAACAGAAATCAATTGCTCTAATAATAACTTATATAATTTAAATGTAAAGAACGGCAATAATGTCAATATGCAAAATATGAGTGCTGGAAATTTTACAAAAAATCCAAACTTGCTTTGTATTCAAGTCGACGATGCAACGTTCTCTAAGGACAAATGGATTGCAAAAGATGATTTTGTAACGTATTCATCAGATGCTTGCGCTCCAAATTATCAATACACAGCTATTCCTGATCAAAATTTTGAAAGAAGTTTAATCAGTCTAGGATTAGATTCAGGTACAGTTGATGGAAAAGTGCTGACATCAAATATTTCAAAAATAAAATCATTAACAACTTCTGGAACTCCAGATAAAATAACTGATTTAACAGGAATCCAAGACTTTGTTGCATTAGAAACTTTTACTTGTACAAACCAAGGTGTTACAACTATTGATTTATCTAAAAATACAAAGTTAAAAGCTATTCAAATTTCTAAAAACAGTCTAACTACATTAGATATTTCTAAAAACACTGCTTTGCAGAATATAGATTGCAGTTTTAATAATTTGACAGAATTGAATGTATCTAACAATACTCTTTTAACAAAATTATATATAAACAACAATCAAATTAAAACTATTGATGTTTCTAAAATAAAATTACTTGAAGATTTAGAAGCAGGATCAAATCAACTTACAAATATTGATGTAACTTCTAATTTAGCTTTAAAACAACTTAGTACTTACGGAAATAAAATACCAACTATAAATGTTACAAAAAATACTGCATTAACAAGTTTAAGTGCTTTTTCAAATGAAGCATTAACGAGTATAGACGTAACTCAGAACTTGGCTTTAACTTATTTAAATGTCAAAAAATGTCAATTAACTGCAATTGATGTTTCTAAAAACACGCTTCTGTACGGCTTGGATGTTTCTGAAAACAAAATCGAAACAATCAATGTTTCACTAAATCCTAAGTTGACAACTTTACTAGTAAATTCAAATCAGCTGACGAGTTTAAATCTTAAAAATGGCAAAAACACTTTGCTTAATAATAACTATGTTTCGTTTTTACAAAATCCTAAATTGTATTGTATTCTTGTTGATAATATAGCTTATGCCAATCAAAACTGGTCTTCAAGAAAATCAGCTTATGCAACTTATAATACAGAATGTACTGGCGAATTGACTTTACCTGCAAACAACTTTAATATAACAACTAAAGGAGAATCTTGTTTAGGAGAAAATAACGGAGAAATTAGTATAATTGGAACAGCTGTATTTGCTTATACTGCAACAATAGGCGACAAAACATATACTTTTACAAACAATTCTTTAAAAGTTACTGCATTAGCTCCAGGGATTTACAATATCAAGATTACAATTCCTGAAATAATTTTCGAACAAAATTTTAATGTAACTATTCAAAAAGGTGCCACTATTTCTGGGAAATCTAGCATAAGCGCGAAAAAAGTTGATGTTGAAATTACAGAAGGAACTGCACCATTTACCGTATTTATTGACGGTCAGGCACAGTTTGAAACAAATGATTCTAATTTCTCTTTAGACTTCGAAAAAGGAGGTTTATTAGAAGTGGCAACATCAAAAGCCTGTGAAGGAGTTTACTCTAAAAAAATTGCAACATTAGATCTTTATGGAACTTTAGAGGCCTATCCAAATCCAACATCTGGAAGTTTTGAAATCGAAATCCCAACAAAGGACAAAGAAGTTACAATAGAATTGTACAACTTCGCGGGTCAATTGGTTTCGGCTAAAAACTACACTATCGAAAATGGAAAAGTACAGTTGAATCTTGAAAATCAACCTTCAGGAATTTACGCTGCTAAAATCTATTTTGAAACTCCAGAATACATTAAAATCATAAAAAAATAAAGATGAAGAATTTTATATATCTCTCAATTATCAGCTTAGTTTTTATTTCTTGCGGAGGTGGTTCTGATGATCCGGTTACACCACCAATAACAAACACAGCTCCATCTGTTCCAACATTAGTTGGTCCAGTTGATAATAAATTATGTCTAGACAATACTGTTTCTTTTCAATGGAACAGAGCAACAGATACGGAAAATGACGTAATAACGTATCAAATCCAGGTGGCAAAAGACAATGCTTTCTCGCAAATTGAAAAAACTTTTGATGGCGCTGACAACATGGTTTCTTTTGTTTTAAGCAAAAACACTGCTTATTATTGGAGAATAAAAGCGACTGATGGAAAAGGGCTTGCTAGTACTTATTCGTCAGTTTTTAAATTTTATACTGCTGGAGATGCGGTTGTAAATCATTTGCCATTTGCTCCAGAATTGGTTGCTCCAGTTTTAAATTCGGCTTTAAATGCAGGAACTGTTTCTTTAAAATGGAATGCTTCTGACGTTGATACCGCAGATGCTTTAACTTATGATGTTTACTTTGGAACTGTAAATCCGCCAACAGCTAAAATTGCTGAAAACAAATCAGAAAAAACATTTGATACCACAATTGAATCTGGAAAACAATATTTCTGGAAAGTTGTTGTAAAAGACAATAAAGGAGGCGAAACTATTGGTCAAGTCTGGAAATTTAAAGCCAATTAACATTTTTTAACCACAATTTAATTAACCTAAAAGATCCCGTTTTCATTCAGTTGAAAATGGGATTTTTTTATAATAGCGCATCACATTGCATTTTTATTTCTAACTTTAGTCTTACAAGCTGACAACCAAAGAAATAAAAATCAATATGAAGAAAATCATACTTTTATTTTTTCTTTTATTTTTCTTCAAAGCCAGTGCGCAGACCTCTGATACATTAGTATTGAAAAACAATGACATTCTTGTTGGCGAAATAAAAATAATGAACAAAGGCGTTGTTCAAATTGAAACCGATTATAGCAAAGATGATTTTAAACTGGAATGGAAACATGTAAAAAGCATTGGCTCAGAAAGAATTCATATTATCAATTTGACCAATGGAGTTCTCTTAAATGGAAAAATTACAAAAACCAATGCTCCTTATAAATGCGAAATTACAAATGTCGAAACGCAGACTAAATCCATAATCGACCTTGCCGATATTGTATATATAAAACCCGTTGACGAAAGTTTCTGGGACAGACTTGATGCTAGTTTTGATGTCGGAATAAAATTAACTAAAGCGCAAAACTTACAGCAATTAACGGCAAACGTAAACTTAGGCTACACGTCAAAAAGATGGTACGGCACGGCAATGTACAAACATCTGCAATCGATTCAAGATGACAGCGACCCAATTCGAAGAATTGATTCTGAACTAAGCTATGTTCATTTGCTCCCGAAAGATTATTTCATTCCATTATCGATTACTACTTTATCTAATACCGAACAGGATATCGATTTGCGTGTCATATCTAAAGCAGGATATGGAAAATTTCTTATACACAGCAATAAAAAATATTGGGGAGTTGCCTCTGGATTATCCTTTAACCACGAAAAATTTAAAGATACAAGCGAACCAAATAAAAGTTTGGAGCTTTTCATTGGAACCGATTTTAATCTGTACGATATTGGTGATTTCAGTATTCAGACAAAAGCAACTGTTTTTCCAAGTATTACCGAAAGCAAAAGGGTTCGTACCGATTTTTCTTTAGACACGAAATACGACCTACCATTGGACTTTTTCATCAAACTTTCGTTTGTTTATAACTACGACAATAAACCAAAACCAGGAGCATCAAAAGATGATTATGTTTTCCAGACCACCTTTGGATGGAAATTAAACTAAAACTTAAGTACAAAAAAAAGAGCTGTCAAAAACTGACAGCTCTTTCTTCAATTGTAATTAAAAAGTAAATTATGAGTTACCGCACAATGCAGTATAATCGTCAAACATTTTGATGTAAGTCTCTTTGTTTTCGTGATCGTAAACTCCTTTTTCGATGTTCTCGATCATTTTTGGACAATCAGAGAAATATTCTTTTAATGCTTTTCTTCTTCCTAAGAAAACTGGCGGAATAAAAAATTCTTCCTGAACATGTTTTTTCAAAACATAAGCATCTTGTGGGAAGAACTCATGATATAAAGAAACTTTTCCTCCTTTTTTAACTTCTTCAAACATTGAATATCTTTTTGAGCTTGTTTCTTGCTTGTTCATGTCAAATGAAACCAAAGAAACTCCTCTTCCTGTTTTACCTACAATGTACATTCTTCCTTCTTCATCCTTGATGTTAACTACTTTTTTCAAGTTAGTTCTTTCTGGTTTTTTCTGTCCTTCAACATAGATATAAACACTACTTTTTTCAGAACCAATACCGTCCATCATCGATCTCAATCCAGATACTGTTTGTTCTGTTCTCAAATCTACCAACTCTGGATAATCACTGATAATTCTAACTTTACCTTTCCAAACTTTAGAATCTGTATCTAAAACTTCACCTGGAAATTCTGCATATCTAAATGCTGTTGGCGCTTTTTTGTATGATGCCAAAACTGGCTCTTGAGGAATTGCCTCGATAGTAAATGTCTTTTCAGTAAGTTTTTTGTATTTTTCAATATCCTCAACTAAAGTTGACATGTATGGATAATCATTTCTCATACCCAAAAAGCTTTTTTCATTTTCTTTTATTCCAGGTAGATATTTTGAAGCTTCTTCAACATTTCCTAAAAGGATATAGGTAGCTGCCAAGTTGTAGTTAGCACTGAATCTAATTTGTTTTGCTAAATCTTCATCATCTTTATCTTGAAAATTCACAAGGTCTTTCCAGAATTTTTGAGCTTCTCCAAACAAATCTGCCCAATTTTCTCTGTCTACATCAACTAATGTTGGCATTACTTGAAGCGATTGATTGTATTCATCTATATTGAATGTTGATTTTGATTTTTTCTTTTTCTCAATATCAGAATACCTCATTTTTGTGATTTTTGGTCCGTACAAATAGAAACCTTCAAATTCCTCAATCATGCTGTAGAAATTGTCAGTCAAGATTTTATACGTCAAATTTTCATAAGTCTCTGTCGGGTTTGTAACATACATGCAAACTTTAGGAGTTGTATATCTTTTATAGATTACTTTTCCAGCTTTATCTGTAATTTCCAAATTAGACTCTAATCCAATATAATAAGCTGGTGCTTTTTGGTAGTAAGTCTGTACATATTCTTCATCGTTTACAAGTTCAAAACGAGTCAAATTGTATTTTACTTTAAACTCACCTTCTTTTTGTTTTTTCAAACCTGAAATCGAAAAAGCTTCATAAAACTTCTCTGAAGAGTAAGGCGCTTTTTTGTTATTCATACTACTTTCCAAACCTGGCGCAAGATTCAAAATCATTTCATATGATTTGTAATTTCCGTATTCAGGATTTGTTGGAGGTACAGGACCTCTTAAATTTAATGGGTTACTTATAGTAGCTTTACCAAACCAGCCAGTAGATTGACCACTAACAATTTGATTGATACCTGTAAGCATTAACAACAAAACAACTTGTGTAATTTTTTTCATAGTATTTTATTTAAGAACTGGATTATGCGTAGTATTTGTTTTTGCAGCTTTAAAACTTGCAATTAATTTATTCGCTTTTTCAATTATTGCTTTTCCATCACTTTTGTCATAATCATTCTCGATTAATTTTTCAGATTCAGTAATAGCTTTTTCTGGCTGATCTAACATTAAGTAAATAACAGCTAAATTAAAGTAAGCTGAATATCTCATTTTTCGAGATGGTTTATTGTCCTCAGTATATTTTGTTTTCAATGAATCAAAATACTCAATTAAAGGTTGCATATTAGATTTCAAATCATCTATTGGCTCATCAGCTTTCATAGTCGCAAATAAAGCTTTTACAGCCTGAATTGCTTCAATTTGTGTTTTTCCTTCATCACTTTTAGCATCCAAAATCCAAAGAATTTCATTGTCGCTTTTAGCTCTATATCCATAAGTTGAATTAACATTATAACTGAAAGTGCTCAATGAATTATCTGAAAAACTTCTCAGCATTTGATCACGAATAGCGCCTTTATTGATATAAAAATCTTTTAATGCAGCTGATGAATTATCATATTCTGAAGATTTATATTCCAATTCTCCATTGAAGCTTAAATTAAAACCTTCTGTTGCTGCCGCAACTGCTGATGCAGAAGTTGTATCTTTTTTGATTACTGCATTTTTCAAAAACCTGTTTGTTGTTGGTGGCGCTTCTGCTGGTTTTGCCTGCTCAACTGGTTTTGCAGCTACAACTACTGGAGTAACTGGACCTTTTACCTTAGCATAACCTCTTGTTGCATATTTTGCTGTAACAAAATGGTAATCTTTTCTGCTGATTACTTTACCATCTTTGTCTTTTTTCTCCTCAGTTCTTACTCCTGGAGTAGCTCCTTTTTCAACAAAATCTTCTAGGTTAAGTTCAATTTGTACAGTACCGCCACTTTCTACTTTTTTCCAGCCAGCGATATGAATTTTATCATTAAGAGTAGCCGGATCAACGTAAGATTGTATCGCCCCTCCACATTTTACTGTTGAAGAATAAGTTCTTTTTTCATAAGGAACTCCTTCTTTTGGAAGGATTTGATAATTCACATTAAAATAAAAACGATCCAAATCTACTTTTTGTGCTTTTACACCAAAAAAAGACATGAACAAAACGAAAAGTATTGCTTTTTTCATAGGTTAAGTATTAATAAATTTTGATGCACAAACCTATTTATAATATTTCTAAAAAACAACTTTATATGACTATCAATTGAAGAAGATTGTGTTAAATTTCACACATTCTAAAACTTTGGCACAATGACGGTTGTAAGAATTTACCTCAACCAAAACACACAATGAAATTAACCAAAAATAACTTACTATGTAGTTATATGACTACAGACTTTTCTTAATTAAAAATAATAGAAAAACTCCTGCTCTTTCTGTTCAAAAAGCAGGAGTTTTTATTTTTTTATAAAAAGCCTAAAGAATATCTTCGCAAGTAAATACTTCTTTTAGTCGAACTCCTTTTTCAGTGTGTTCAACCGTTATAATTTGGTTATGAGCATCGTGCTCTAAGAATAAATAATAATTTTGATCAGCAGCTGCATTTAACAATTTGGCTTTTTCAGGCATCGTAAGTAATGGCCTTGTGTCATATCCCATTACATACGGAAGCGGAATATGTCCGGCTGTCGCCAATAAATCGGCACAAAAGACAATTGTTTTATCTTGATATTTTATATGCGGAATCATTTGTTTTTCGGTATGTCCGTCAACGTAAAAAATATCAAAACCCAATTCTTTTGAAAAACAAAAATCACTTTCCGGTCTTTCAACAAAATTCAATTTTCCGCTTTCCTGCATCGGCAAAATATTTTCTGCCAAAAAAGAGGCTTTTTCACGAGCATTTGGTTTTGTGGCCCATTCCCAATGATTTTCATTTGTCCAGAATTTTGCATTTTTAAAAGCCGGTTCATATCCCGTTTTATCAGAATTCCATTGAACGCTTCCGCCGCAATGATCAAAATGCAGATGCGTCATAAAAACATCGGTAATATCATCTCGGTGAAAACCGTATTTTGCAAGTGATTTATCTATGGAATGTGAACCCCAAAGCGAGTAATATCCAAAAAACTTCTCTGATTGCTTGTCGCCCATTCCGGTATCAATCAAAATCAGGCGATTTCCGTCTTCAATAAGCAAACAACGCGCTGCAATATCAATCAGATTATTAGGATCAGCAGGATTGGTTTTGTTCCAGATTGTTTTAGGAACAACGCCAAACATGGCACCTCCGTCTAACTTAAAATTTCCAGATTCGATTGGATAAAGTTTCATAAAAATAATTTCTAGTAAGCAAACAAAGCTAGCAAATCCTGCTGCTTTAAACTAAAAATTCGTTGTAAAACTTTTTGAAGAACTATTCTAAAGTAATCGAAGAACTACCCATTATTTCTTGTTTGTCGAAGAAATTGACAAAATAAGTTCCTTTTTTAAACTTGGCTAAATCATTATTCAAAACACCATAAACATTGGCCATTTTTCCTTGGTAATCAACACCAACTAAAAAACTATAAACCAAGGCTTTATCATTTCCAAATTCGATTAATTTATTTTCGCCTAAAACAGTATTTTTTTGATCTAAAACCTGAATATAGTAAACTCTTTTTCCTGTTTTTGCAACAGAATTTCCGTTAACAGAAAAACTAATTTTAAGCTTATCTGTGTTTTTTGCTTTAGTAGTTTCCTGTTCTTTTCCCGAACTTTTTTCATTAAAAGCAGTGACTTTAAAATTACCCAACGAAAGTCTTGAAGCATCTTTTAAGGTAGATTCCAACTTTTTTTGTTTTAAAATCAGCGTATCATTTTCTGCTTTTTGCTTGTACATTACTACATTCTGACTTTCAATTTCAGTAAGCAGATTTTTATTTTGAGATTTCAGTTTTTTAATTTCCGCAACTTTTAGATCCAATGAAATTTTTAGATCCGATAGTTGTTTACGGTAAATTTTAATCTGTTCAACTGAAGGATTTTTAGAAGCTTTTATGATTTCCATCAAATTCTCAATATTCTTTTTTTGGAGCTCCAATTCTTCAGAAAGTGCCGTTTTTTCAAAAATGGCAACATCATAAGCCAGTTTCAAATTATTCAAAGAATCCAATATATTTTCCTGGTCGAGTGTTTCTGAGCTTGCTCCCGTAATCTCTAATGTAGTGACAGAAGGCTTTTCTATGATATCATTTGGTTCGTTGCTAAAGATTAAATACGTCGCACCTATTCCAAAAATAAAAATTATTGCAAAAAGGGCTTTAATCCAGCTATCTTTGTGGTTTTTCTTCATGATAACTCATAATTTTCTGCAAAAGTACCAAAAATTTAAAACTAAGCACAGGTAAAAATACGGTATTTTAACGCTTTAATACAACAATTAATAATTTAGAAACATACAAACTATGTTTTTGTAAGTTTCTTTTTATTTACTTAAGAATTTGGCGTTTTTAAAAGAATTTTTGAACACAAAATAACTTCTATCTATTTTAACATTTGTTATAATAATGTGAACCGTTATGGAAAAAGGTTTTTAAGTCGTATCTTTGCAGACAATTTCATTTGAACATTGATAGACAGCTGTTTAAATTGTAATAATTTGATTACTTTTTTAAACATTTCTAACAATAAAAGAAAATTAAAAACCATAAACACAATGATAAAAGTTTCTGATACAGCCAAAAAGAAAATCATCGATTTGATGACCGATGATGGTTTTGACGCCGCACATGACTACGTACGTGTGGGAGTGAAAAGTGGCGGATGCTCTGGATTGTCATACGATTTGAAATTTGACAAAACCAAAGGCGATGATGATAAGATATTCGTAGATAACGATATACAAATTGCAGTTGAAAAAAAATCATTTTTGTATTTAGCCGGAACAATTCTTGAATTTTCAGGCGGATTAAACGGAAAAGGATTTGTTTTTAACAACCCAAATGCCAGCAGAACTTGCGGATGCGGAGAATCATTTTCTCTTTAGTCAAAAGCCGAAAGTCGTAAAGTCATTAAAGACTTAATTGACTTCAAACTTTAGACTTCAAAACTACTTAGACAATAACAAAATAATGAGCAAATACACAGAAGACGATTTAAAAATCGAACTCGAAACTAAAGAATACGAATACGGATTTTATACCAATATAGAATCTGAGACGTTTCCTATTGGCTTAAACGAAGACATCGTGAGAGCTATTTCTCTTAAAAAAGAAGAACCTGAATGGATGACCGAATGGCGCATCGAGGCTTTCCGTGCCTGGAAAGAAATGATCGAGCCAGAATGGGCAAATGTTCGTTACGAAAAACCAGACTTTCAGGCGATTTCTTATTATTCAGCTCCAAAACAAGTAGATCCTAACAAAACTTTGGATGATGTTGATCCGGAATTATTAGAGATGTACAAAAAATTGGGGATTTCTGTTGACGAACAAAAAATGATGAACAATGTCGCTATGGATATTGTTGTCGATTCTGTTTCTGTTGCAACAACTTTCAAAAAAACTTTGGCCGAAAAAGGAATTATTTTCTGTCCAATTTCTGAAGCTATTAAAGAACATCCTGAATTAGTAAAAAAATATTTAGGAACTGTTGTACCTCAAAAAGACAACTTCTACGCAGCATTAAACTCAGCGGTTTTCTCTGACGGAAGTTTCTGTTATATTCCAAAAGGCGTTAAATGCCCAATGGAACTTTCAACTTATTTCAGAATCAATCAGGCAGGAACTGGACAATTCGAAAGAACTCTAGTTATTGCAGATGAAGGAAGTTACGTTTCTTACCTTGAAGGATGTACTGCTCCAAGCCGTGACGAAAATCAATTACACGCTGCTGTGGTTGAATTAATCGCGTTGGATGATGCTGAAATCAAATATTCTACAGTTCAAAACTGGTTCCCTGGAAACAAAGAAGGAAAAGGTGGAGTTTACAACTTCGTTACAAAAAGAGGTTTATGCGAAACTAACGCTAAGATTTCTTGGACACAAGTTGAAACAGGTTCTGCTGTAACCTGGAAATATCCTTCTTGTGTATTAAAAGGAGATAATTCGGTAGGAGAATTTTATTCTATCGCCGTTACTAATAATTACCAACAAGCTGATACCGGAACTAAAATGATCCATTTAGGAAAAAATACTAAATCGACTATTATTTCTAAAGGTATTTCGGCTGGAAAATCACAAAATAGTTACCGTGGTTTAGTACAAATTTCGCCAAGAGCGGAGAATGCAAGAAACTTTTCGCAATGTGATTCATTGTTAATGGGTAACAATTGTGGTGCGCATACTTTCCCATATATCGAAAGTAAAAATCCATCAGCTAAAATTGAGCACGAAGCAACGACAAGTAAAATTGGAGAAGATCAGGTTTTCTATTGCAACCAAAGAGGTATCCCGACTGAAAAAGCGATTGCCTTAATTGTAAATGGTTTCAGTAAAGATGTATTGAACAAACTTCCGATGGAATTTGCGGTTGAAGCTCAAAAATTATTAGAGATTTCTTTAGAAGGTTCTGTAGGGTAATTTGAAGATGGAAAATAAAAAAGTCATCATTTTAGGTTCTTCCCGAAAAAATGGAAACACAACAAAAATTGTGGATGAAATTTCTAAGGAGCATCACATTGATGTGGTGAATTTAAGTGATTACAATATTTCGTATTACGATTACGAAAGCAAAAATATAGACGATGATTTTCTTCCCTTAATAAGAAGAATACTGGAAGAATACGACACTTTACTTTTTGCAACGCCGGTTTATTGGTACAATATGAGCGGAATTATGAAGGTCTTTTTCGACAGGATTTCAGATTTAATCCGAATTGAAAAAGAAACCGGAAGAAAACTAAGAGGAAAGAAAATTGGAGTGATTACAAACTCACACGATAATGAAATCGAAGATAGTTTTTACATCCCGTTTCAAAAATCAGCCGATTATTTAGGCATGGAATATTTAGGACACGCGCATTTTAACGCCAACATCCTAAACCAACAAACAAAAATAGAATTGACATTTATATAAAATAAAAAACAATGTTATCAATAAAAAACCTTCACGCCGCGATTGGTGATAAAGAAATCCTGAAAGGAATTAATATAGAAGTTAAAGCTGGAGAAGTTCACGCTATCATGGGACCAAACGGTTCTGGAAAAAGTACACTTTCTGCAGTTATTGCAGGAAACGAAAACTATGAAGTTACAGACGGAGAAGTTATTCTTGACGGAGAAGATCTTGCTGATTTAGCTCCTGAAGAAAGAGCGCACAAAGGGGTTTTCCTTTCGTTTCAATATCCGGTAGAAATTCCTGGAGTTAGCGTAACTAACTTTATGAAAACGGCTATCAACGAAACGCGTAAAGCAAACGGTCAGGAAGAAATGCCGGCTAACGAAATGTTGAAAGTTATTCGTGAGAAATCTGAATTATTAGAAATTGATCGTAAATTTTTATCTCGTTCTTTAAATGAAGGTTTTTCCGGAGGAGAGAAAAAAAGAAACGAAATCTTCCAAATGGCAATGTTGGAGCCAAAATTAGCTATCCTTGACGAAACCGATTCTGGTCTTGATATCGACGCATTAAGAATTGTGGCTAATGGTGTAAACAAATTAAAAAGCGATAAAAACGCTATTATTGTTATCACACACTACCAACGTTTGTTAGATTATATCGTTCCGGATTTCGTTCACGTTCTTTACAACGGAAGAATTGTAAAATCTGGAGGAAAAGAATTGGCTTACGAACTGGAAGAAAAAGGATACGACTGGATCAAAGCAGAAAACTAAAATTTGTTTCAGGTTTCATGTTTTTTTAGTTTCAAGTTAAATTACATTTTGTAGGTTTAAACTTAAAATTATTAAAATAGAAATTATGGCAACAATAACTCGATTTGAGGATTTAGAAATCTGGAAAGAGGCTCGACGATTAGCAAAGGAAATTCATCTTATTGCAGTTCAAACAGAGTTAAGATCAGATCTCAGATTTAAAAATCAAATAAAAGATTCTTCGGGTTCAGTGATGGATAACATTGCTGAGGGATTTGAAAGAGATGGAAATTTAGAATTTCGACAATTTTTATCTATCGCAAAAGGTTCAGCCGGAGAAACAAGATCTCAATTATATCGCGTTTTTGATTTTGAATATATTTCGGAACAAAAATTCGAAGCTTTAAAAAAGGATTATGAAAATTTAAGCGGTAAAATAAAAAACTTTATCACTTACCTAAATAAAAAAGATTTCAAGGGGAATAAGTTTCAATAGGTAACCTGAAACTTGAAACCTGAAACACCGAAGGAAACAAAAGAACAATGGATTTAAAAGAAAAATTAGTATCGTCTTTTATGGCTTTTGAAGAGCGTGTCGATGTACATTCAGATTTACATGACATACGCACAAATGCTTTAAAAAACTTCGAAAATAAAGGTTTCCCAACCAAAAAAGAAGAAGCTTGGAAATATACATCGCTAAATGCCATCTTAAAAAATGACTTTACGGTTTTTCCAAAACAGGAAAATGCAATCGAATTCAATCAGGTAAAAAAGTACTTTTTACACGAAATTGATACTTACAAATTAGTATTTATAGATGGCGTTTTCAGTTCGCATTTGTCTTCTACAACGCATGACGGAATCGATGTTTGTTTGATGTCATCGGCATTGACCAAACCAAAATATAAAATGGTTATTGATACGTATTTCAACCAAATCGCAAGTAAAGATGACAGCTTGACTTCATTGAATACGGCTTTTGCAATTGAAGGTGCTTTTATCAATATCCCAAAGAAAAAAGTAGCTGATAAACCAATTGAGATTATGTATTTCTCAACAGGAAACGAATCGGCTTTAATGGTTCAACCAAGAAATTTGGTTATTGTTGGTGAAAATTCACATGTTCAAATTATCGAGCGTCACCAAAGTTTGAATGAAAACCCGGTTTTAACCAATTCGGTTACCGAGATTTTTGCCCAAAAACGTGCAATTGTTGACTATTACAAAATTCAAAACGACAATAGTGAAGCCAATTTAATTGACAACACTTTCGTTTCGCAACAACAGGAAAGTCATGCTTATGTTCATACTTTCTCTTTTGGTGGAAATTTAACTCGTAACAACTTAAACTTCTATCACTTTGGTGAAAGATTGACAAGTACGTTAAACGGAATTTCGATCTTAAACGACAAACAACACGTTGATCATTATACTTTGGTAAACCACGCAACGCCAAATTGCGAAAGTTTCCAGGATTATAAAGGAATCTTCTCTGATCGTTCAACAGGAGTTTTCAACGGAAAAGTTTTGGTAGAAAAAGAAGCTCAAAAAACAAATGCTTTCCAAAAAAGCAATAATATTTTATTGAGTGATAAAGCGACTATCAACGCAAAACCACAATTAGAGATTTTTGCGGACGACGTAAAATGTTCTCACGGTTGTACAGTTGGACAGCTTGACGAAACTGCAATGTTCTATATGCAATCTCGTGGTATTCCACAAAAAGAAGCTAAAGCTTTATTGATGTACGCATTCTCAAATGCCGTAATCGAAAGCATCAAAATACCAGAATTAAAACAAAGAATTACTAAAATCATCGCCATGAAGTTAGGCGTGAATTTAGGATTTGATTTGTAGTATTGTTTAACCGCAAGGTTCGCAAAGATTTACGCAAAGTTCGCAAGGTTTAGTTTTAAACTTTGCGAACTTTGCGCTTTTTACTTAGCGTCTTTGCGGTTAAATTTTATTTTTTTACTGAAGAAATTATCCCTTTCAAAAACCCATTAAAATCAAATCCAGGTTTTTCTTCCTTCACTCCCATTCTTACGATAACCATATCCAAAGACGGAATAATCGCCACCATTTGCCCTTGATATCCACTGCAATAAAACATATCTTTAGGAACATCTGGGAATTTCCCTCCGGCGTTTAGCCAAAATTGAGCTCCATATTTTCCTTCAGAAGTATTCGTTGGAGTTGCTGTGTATTTTACCCAGCTTTCATCCAAAATTTGCTCACCGTTCCAGTTTCCTTTGTGGAGATATAATAATCCGAATTTTGACCAGTCTCTTGGCGTTGCCCATCCGTAAGATGAACCAACGAAAGTTCCAGACATATCTTGTTCCACAATCATCGAGTTCATTCCGATTTTGTCGATTACGGCGCTGTACCAGAAATCAAGATATTCTTGTTGTGTTTTAAACTGGCCTCTTAAAATTCGGGATAATAAATTGGTTGTTCCTGATGAATAATACCAATGTGTATTCGGTTTAAACTTCGCTGGTTTATCCATTTGCACTTTTCCCATATCTTCAGATTGGAAAAGCATTTGTGTTGCATCGCAGATTGTACTGTAATTTTCTTCCCATTCTAAACCAGAATTCATATGAAGCAAATCGTTAACCGTAATATTTTTACGTTCATCATTTTGCCATTCTTTGATTGGCGCTGGTTTGTAAATATCAATTTTTCCTTGTTTAGCCAAAACCCCAAAAGCAGAACTGGTAATACTTTTTGTCATCGACCAGCCTAAAATTTTGCTGTCTTTATTGAAACCTGTATCGTATTTTTCGCCGATTAATTTGTCTTTATATAAAACTACAACGGCACGTGTGCGTTTCGCTTTCCCGCCATTTTTATCGAATGAATCGTCAATTGCTTTTTTCAATTTTGTGTAATCGACATTTGCGAAAGCAGTATCTTTTGGTTCGTTATTCCCGTAAGGAAAAGGAAGATTATTAACCAATTTTGTTCTTTTTGGAAGCAAATAGGGTTTTGAAATATCATAATCATCATTAATTAATAAAGCACCCAAACCATCTCTGTAAATAGCTTTTCTTTCTTTCAAACCATAAACTGCCGATGTTGCAAATTTTCCCACATCATCAATTGTATTTGTTGCGAGATCCAATAAATGAATATCATTATCTGTTTTCTGAATTAAATCTAAAGAGCGATGATCCATAAAATGTCCGGATGCAACGCTTTTAGCAGAAAAACCGGAAATCAAATCCAATTTCGGATACGTTGTAAATCCGAAATACAAAAAAGCAAGAACCAAAGCAAGTACAAGTACTTTTAGAAATTTTTTCATAATGATGTTAGATATTTTTAATGCAATATAAATAATTTATGTTCACGATTTTAGAACTCAAATTACAAATACAATTCGGATACCGCAGAAAACCTTATCAATTTTTAAGGATTCAGCATTTACGCCATATGACAATGGCATCATAAAAGGAAATTATAGAATTGCCGTGGAAACAAATTTAGTTTTAGTACTTTTGTAAATAGATTATTTTCTAAATAAGACATGCTAGATATTCAAAAAATAAGAGCTGATTTTCCGATACTTTCGCAAAAAGTAAACGGGAAACCTTTAGTATATTTCGACAACGGAGCCACTTCGCAAAAACCACAAATCGTGATTGATGCTGAAGTAAAATATTATCAGGAAATCAACGCCAATATTCACCGTGGCGTTCACACTTTAAGCCAGTTAGCAACTGATGCTTACGAGATTGCTCGCGGAAAAGTAAAAGACCATATCAACGCAAAACATGCGCATGAAGTTCTTTTTACTTCAGGAACAACGCACGGAATTAACTTAGTTGCAAACGGATTTGCTTCTATTTTAAAACCTGGTGATGAAGTGGTTGTTTCTTCTTTGGAACATCATAGTAACATTGTGCCTTGGCAGATGTTATGCGAAAAAACGGGGACTGTTTTAAAAGTTATTCCAATCAATGACAATGGAGAATTAATCATTGAGGAATTTGACAAACTGCTTTCAGATAAAACGAAAATTGTTACTGTAAATCATATTTCAAATGCATTGGGTGTAATCAATCCAATTAAATATATTATTGATAAAGCACACGCTGTAGGTGCTGCAGTTTTGATTGACGGTGCGCAGGCGGTTCCGCATTTAAAACCAAATGTTCAAGAATTAGATTGTGATTTTTATGCTTTTTCAGGACATAAAATGTGTGGTCCAACTGGAACCGGAATTTTATACGGAAAAGAAGAATGGCTGAACAAACTTCCTCCTTATCAAGGCGGAGGCGAAATGATCAAAGAGGTGACTTTCGAAAAAACAACTTATGCTGATCTTCCTCATAAATTTGAAGCCGGAACACCAAATATCGCTGGCGGAATTGTTTTAGGAACTGCAATTGATTATTTAAACGAGATCGGTTTTGATAAAATTCATGAATATGAAAATGAATTGTTAGAATACGCCACAAAACGTCTTAACGAAATTGAAGGTATCCGAATTTACGGAAACACTAAAAATAAAGCATCGGTAGTTTCGTTTAATATTGATGGAATTCATCCTTATGACATTGGTTCGATTATCGACAAATTAGGAATTGCAGTAAGAACCGGACATCATTGTGCTCAGCCAATTATGAATTTCTTCTGTATTCCGGGAACTATTAGAGCTTCATTCTCTTTCTACAATACAAAAGAAGAAATCGATGCGATGGTTGATGCCGTTAAGAAAGCGCAGACAATGTTAAGCTAAAAAACACTTTTATGAGAATATTATCTTTATTGCTCTTAACAATCTTCATTGGAACAAGCTGTTCGAGCCAAAAAAAAGCAGATATGAATGCTACTCAAATTGAATATTCAGCAGTTTCCAGAGGAGTTTTTAAAAAGATAATTGTTCAAAATAAAACGGCAACAGTCACAAACGGAAGAAATGCTGAACCTGTTGAAAAGAAAATTGATGATGCAAAATGGAAACAAATTGTAACTGAATTTTCGAAAGTGAATTTAGATAATATTCCAAATTTAAAAGCTCCAACCGAAAAACGTTTTTATGACGGTGCAGCAATAGGAAATTTAAAAATAACTCAAAATCAAAAAACCTACGAAACAAAAGGTTTCGATAATGGGTTTCCTCCAAAGGAAATAGAAAAACTGGTAAATTTGCTGGTTGATTTTGCTAAAGAATAATTATGACAATAAAAGAAATACAAGACGAAATAATAGACGAATTTTCAATGTTCGACGATTGGATGCAACGTTACGAATACATCATCGAACTAGGAAAAAGTCTTCCGTTAATTAAAGAAGAATACAAAGTCGACGAAAATTTAATTAAAGGTTGCCAGTCGAAAGTTTGGTTGCAAGGTGAACAAAACGATGATAAAATTGTTTTTACTGCTGATAGCGATGCTATTTTGACAAAAGGAATAATAGCGATTTTAATTCGTGCTTTCTCCAATCAAAAAGCTTCAGATATTATAAATGCTGATACTGAATTTATTGACGAAATCGGATTAAAAGAACATTTATCAGCAACACGTGCCAACGGTTTGGTTTCAATGATAAAAAACATCAAAATGTATGCTTTAGCTTTTGATGCAAAAAACAAAAATTAAAAAATTTTAAACCATTAAGGCATTAAGGTTCATAAAGTACTAAGCTTAATTTTCTTGGTAGTTAGAAGAGGATTAAGCGTACTGCAAAACTTAATTTTCTTAATATCTTAATGGTAAAAACAAAAAACAAAAATGGAACAAGAAATAGACACAAACGAATTAGGAGAATCAATCGTAAAAGTTTTAAAAGGAATTTACGATCCTGAGATTCCTGTAGATATTTACGAATTAGGATTAATTTACGATGTAATGGTAAACACAGATTACGAAGTAAAAATCTTAATGACATTAACATCTCCAAACTGCCCAGTAGCTGAGAGTTTACCAAGAGAGGTAGAAGAAAAAGTAAAAACGATCGAAAACATCAAAGATGTTGACGTTGAAATCACTTTCGATCCACCTTGGAGCAAAGATTTAATGAGCGAAGAAGCAAAATTAGAATTAGGAATGCTTTAAAAATATTTGTTTCAGGTTTAAAGTTTCAAGTTTTGCATAACGTGGAACCTGAAACTTTAAACTTGAAACCATTTTTCACATGGAAGAAATCATCAATAAAGTTGCCAATAGTGCTTTAGAAGTTTTTGATTTAGAGGATTATTATCCAAAAGGAATGCGTGTGCAAATTGACATTTCGCAATGGCTTTTGGAAGGATTCCTATTGAAAGAAAAAGACTTTAGAGAACATCTTAAAAATCACGACTGGTCACAATACCAAGATCAATATGTCGCTGTACATTGTAGTACAGACGCTATTGTTCCTGCTTGGGCTTTAATATTAGTGAGTGTTCATTTGGCTCCTTTTGCCAAAAAAGTAGTTAACGGAACCATTGAGGATTTAGACTCAAGTTTATACGAAGAAATCTTAAAAAACATAGATTATTCTGCTTACAAAAATAAACCCGTAATTGTAAAAGGCTGTTCCAAAAAACCCGTTCCAATGCGTGCGTATATTTTAGCTACAACCTATTTGCAGCCATTTGCAAGAAGCATTATGTATGGGGAAGCTTGCTCTGCAGTACCTTTATACAAAGAATCTAAGAAATAACCTGCTTTTACAATCAATTAACACTTAAGCTTTTATCGGTTTTTAGTATATTTGTTTATACACTTCTAAACTAAAAACCATGAAAAAGCTAACCCTATTACTTTTCGTTTTAGTAAACTTCACATTTGTACAAGCCCAAAATTCAGAAAAAGAGTTAATTCAGAACACTGAAAAAGCAGTAAAAAAAATTAACGATACCATCGAAGGAGAAGGCTGGAAAACAAAAGGAACTGTCTCACTTTTATTAAATCAGTCGAGTTTTAACAACTGGATTGCCGGTGGAGAGGACAGCTTTTCAGGAACTTTAGGAATCAACTACGATTTCAATTACAAAAAGGACGATCTAACTTGGGACAATAAAGTTTTAGCATCATACGGTCTTCTACAAACTAAAAATGACGACTTTACAAAAAAAACAGATGACCGCTTAGAATTCAATTCCATTGTCGGAAAAAAAGCTTTTGGGCAATGGTACTACTCTTACTTCCTGAATTTTAGAACACAATTTTCAACCGGTTACATTTACGGTCAGGACGTCAACGGAAAACAAATCAGGACAGAACAA
Source organism: Flavobacterium sp. ASV13 (assembly GCF_000745775.1). Classification (GTDB taxonomy): domain Bacteria; phylum Bacteroidota; class Bacteroidia; order Flavobacteriales; family Flavobacteriaceae; genus Flavobacterium. The sequence continues at coordinate 600,656 of NZ_JQJY01000002.1, forward strand.
ACCAAATTCATGTCTCCTGGATACCTTACTACTGGTCCCGGAATTTATTGGACAAAAGATGATAATCTTAAAATAAATTTCGCACCACTGACTTCAAAATTCACTTTTGTAGACAATGCTTATACAACCGGAATCGATAGATTCACAGGTCTGCCTTATGTTGACGGCTCTTATTTTGGTGTTGATGAAGGTAAAAGTATGCGATATGAGTTGGGTTTTTACGCTTCAGTTTATTATAAACTGGCCATTATGACCAACGTAACAGCCGAAAACACCTTGAATCTTTATTCCAACTATCTGGAAGATCCACAAAACGTCGACATCAATTATTCGCTGAATATTATCATGAAAGTCAACAAATTTTTATCAGCCAATTTTTCCTTCCAGGCCATTTATGACGATAATGCTTTTCAAGGCTTACAAACCAGAGAAGTTTTTGGTTTAGGAATCAATTTCGGATTTTAATTGTTAGGAGCATCGCAAAAGGCATTTTAACAAACATGGTTTCCCGCTCTCGGCTATATCTCGCTGTTGCCCTATCGGGCCAGCAAGGATACCGCCTCCATCGGGGCTAGATTCAAACAATTGGCTTCTTTTAAACATTAAAAAAACGGCTTTTGAATGTATCAAAAGCCGTTTCTATTTTATTCCTCTTCTTTTTCAATTGCATCCTTATAATCCGGATACAAGAACTTATTATAAGGAAATCTCGTGATATGAATTTGACGAACAGCTTCATAAACCATTTCTCTAAATTCCTCAAAATTTTGTTTTTGTGTTGCCGAAATAAACAATGTTTTATCATGACCAACATTACTCATCCAGGTTTGCTTCCATTCATCGAGTGTCCAGTGTTTTCTGGTTTTCTCTGTAATCAAATCATCTTCCTCTATTGTCAAATGTTTGTAGGCATCAATTTTATTAAAAACCATAATAACCGGTTTTTCATGCGCTTTAATGTCCTGCAAAATCTGATTTACAGATTCAATATGATCTTCAAAATCCGGATGCGAAATATCTACAACATGCAATAATAAATCGGCTTCGCGAACCTCATCCAATGTACTTTTAAAAGAATCTACTAATTGTGTTGGCAATTTTCTAATAAATCCAACAGTATCCGAAAGCAAAAATGGCAAATTTTTAATTACCACTTTTCGAACTGTTGTATCTAAAGTAGCAAACAATTTATTCTCAACAAAAACTTCACTTTTACCAACTGCATTCATCAAAGTCGATTTCCCAACGTTTGTATAACCAACCAATGCCACACGAACCATTGCTCCGCGATTGCTTCGCTGAATACTCATTTGTTTATCTATCGTTTTGATTTTATCTTTCAAAAGCGAAATTCGGTCACGAACGATACGTCTGTCCGTTTCAATCTCCGTTTCACCAGGTCCACGCATACCAATACCTCCTTTTTGACGCTCAAGGTGTGTCCATAAGCCCGAAAGTCTTGGTAATAAATAGATACATTGTGCAAGTTCAACCTGAGTTCTTGCATATGATGTTTCGGCTCTTTGGGCAAAAATATCCAAGATCAAGTTTGTCCTGTCCAGAATTTTGGCATCAATAATTCTTGAGATATTTTTTTGCTGAGATGGAGTCAACTCATCATCAAAAATAACCGTCGATATTCCGTTTTCTTTTACAAAAAGATTGATTTCGTCTATTTTTCCCGTACCCACAAAAGTCTTCGGATTCGGGCGTTCCATTTTTTGCGAAAAGCGTTTTATAACTTCACCACCTGCGGTAAAAGTCAAAAACTCTAATTCGTCTAAATATTCGTTAAGTTTTTCCTCACTTTGATTTTGAGTAATAATACCAACAATGGCTGTTCTCTCAAAATTTATAACTTCTTTCTCTAACATATCTTAAAATAAGCTACAAATTTAATCATTTGTACACTACTTACAATTATAGAATTTCAATTTTAAATTCTAATTAAAAAAATAAACCATTTATAAATCAGGCAATAAAACCTAATTTATAAATGGTATCCAAATTTTATCTGAAACTGTTTATTCGTAAATAAACGTTTTTTCTGTTTTTACGATTCCGTTTTCTTCAATCTGAGAACATGAAATTGGAAAATTCAGTTTGTTGTATTTATATTTTCTGCTTACAGCAACTAATGCAGTTGATGACGGACTGAAATTCATTTCATTATTGTATGAAATCGATTCAAATGCAAATTCTTCTTCATGATACGAAATCATTGGTACAATTATCCTGTAATTATCACCGAAAAGGCTTTGAACAATTATTTGATCGACCGATTTTTTATCATCATAAGTAAATGATTTCGAGATTTTATCTCCAACCAAACCTTTGTGTTTTGAGACATTATCATTTACATACACATATTCGATTTTGCCAATAATCTGTTTGTTTCTATCGCGCGAAGTACGTCTTACAATGATTCCGTTTTCTACGATGTATTCAATATCTTCAACTAAATTTTGGTGATTCGTACTTTTTTTAGTCGTTACTTTTACTCGTGCTCCTTCATAAAAAAAAGTGACAACTTTTGTAATATAATCAGGTCCTTCCTGATATTTTTTTACAAATTTGATAATGTTGTTGTCTGCATCATAAGTATAATTCACGACCTCTTTCCAGTCGCTTCCAACTTTATCTTTTACCGTCATATCCAACAAACCATTTTTGTTGTAAGAGAAGTGCTGAACAACATCCGAAGTTGTAATAGTCTGAATTTTTCCGTCTTTAAAAACAACCGTTTTGTTTACAATTTCACCATCTTTTGAGTTTTGGTAATTTGTCTTTACAATGTTGATCTGCTTTAATTTAACGGCATCGGCCTGATCCTGGCTGTGCATCAAACATGGGAATACCATCATCAAGATGGCGATAAAGTAGGTTTTCATTTTGTTCTTGTATTAATTTGGGATGACCAAAATACAAAATTCTGACAAATTCTAATAGTTTAAATCTCAAAAACAATTACCATTAGTTTTTTTCTTAAAAATCAAAAAAAATAATTACCTACTTTTCGCCAAAAATCTTCACGTCATCAACCATAAAGGCACCATTGAGAGTCTTGTCTTTTCCAGATCCAACATATCTAAATGCAATATTGATATTTCCTGAGTAAGCTGACAAATCAATTCCGCCTGAACTTATAAATTGTCGGGCAGGTGTGGCAAGTGAAGGTATTTTTGCTTCTAATTTTGTCCATTTTGCTTTAGTAATATTAGAACCGTCAAAGTTTGACGAAACATAAACTTCTAGTGTATTCAAAAGCGAATCTGTCTTTAAATCGTGCTGTGCGCTTCTAAAAGACAATACCGGATTTTTATAACCTGTTAAATTAATTTTTGGAGAAATCAGCCAGGCAATATTTTCAGCAGCAGTTGTACTTGTGGTATTAAATTCGGCATATCCGTTTCCTGAATACACCATGCTTTTCCATAGTTTTGCCGCTTTTTCGACAATGTTACTCCAACCCGGAAGCACAAAATTGACATTGTTTTTAACCGACTGAAAATCTTCTGCAAAAAATGGAGTATTTCTTTTTCCGTTCATTTTGATATCACTTTCAAACCGAACCATAAATTGATAATCTGATCCAAACTTTGTCAAAATTCCACGAACTTTACCACTTCCTTCCGAAACAGAATGATCAGCAAATTTTGCATAACCGCTGGTTCTAAAAATAATCTGATTTCCTGTATTATCTCTTAAATTCCAATTCGTTGAACCGCCCACATTATTGGTTTCTTCAAAATAATGGCGTCCTAAAGCTTCTTCTGTAAATTCAACATTATTAAGTTCAATCAAAGTATTTAATTTCGAATCGTTCAAAGCTTCTTCAATAGAAATCGATTCTACTAATTCATTTTCATCGATTGTTGCGCATGATGCATTCAAAACATTTTTAAATTCATTTTGCGAAATTCTCCCAATCGTAGGATCGCCCGAACCACTCACATACAAACTTCCAACTCGTAACCCGCCATAATACAAATCTGTAAATTGATTTTTAAGTTTTACGTAAACCTTATTTCCTACTCTATAATCGATGTACGAATTTGAAGCATCGAGCGGAACACTAAATCCAATTGCCTTATTTTTTCCAGCAGATTTTGTTTGAAACGAAATGGTTTTAAAAAAATTTCCTTCTTCATCACTTGAAACGACATAGGCTTCTATAATATCATCATATGTATATTGTCTGGCCGTTGGACTTGAAAGTTCATATACTTTTTCGACTGTTTTATTTACCGTAAAATCAGGTTGTGTACACTCTAATTTTGGAGTTTCAATTTCAGTACTGCAGCTAATAAAAACCAATGATAAAGTTGAAAATAGAACTATTTTTTTCATAAGAAATAAATTTTCAGTTTATAAACCGATTGTAAGATTTAAGAAATAAGTTCGGCCGTAGCCGTAATAATATTTTGAGCCAAATGAAGGTGTCCCGCTCGAAATATCTTGATTCAACGATCTGAAATTAGCATTTCGAGCCTGTTCAAAACCGCCTGTTTTGTACATTAAATTCAATACATTATTAACACTGGCAAAAAGGCCAACATACTTTTTGTGAATGCGCCAGGACTTGCCTCCACTGATATTAAGCAATGTAATTGGATTAAATTTTTCTTGCTTTAGCAATTCATTACCTCGTTCAGAAGTAGCTTCGGGATAAGGAAATCCGCTCACTGGATTAATATAAAATTGAGATGTTCTAGAGATTGGTGAAACATCAATATAATTGTCCGTCAAGTAATTTATATTAGCACTGAGCCACCAAAACTTGGGATCGCGATATTCTAATCCAAAGGAATATGCCTGTTGAGACGTTCCTGCCTGCTTGTAATTTTTAAGATAAGCGGAGCCAAAATCAAAAATAGTCTGCGCACCGTTTTTTTCAGCATTAGCATCATTTGTAATAACAACATTTGGATTGCTGCTGTAAATAAAATTACCGTAGGAAGCTGCAAAAATGGTTTTTAACGTTGGTGATATTTGGTATTCAAAACTTAGTTCTGTTCCTGTATTTTTCTTGTCTAATTTTGTTAAAGTCTGGCTGACAAATCCATCAGTTGCATCATGACCGCCACCATTTTCAAAAACTCCTTCCGCATAAAAAAAAGAAGTTTTTGAAGTGTTTTTTATTGCTGTATAATAAACGGTAAAACGCATTTTAAGTTTTGGCGAACGATATACATAATTTGCTTCGGCACTGCTTATATTTTCACTTTCAATTCCATCTACAACCGAATTATTTAAGCGTGAATTTGAAAATGTATTTCTTAGAGATGGCGCTCTGGTAAGATGTTCACCATTGAAAAAAAGCCATTGTTTACCTGAAATTTTATACGTAAAACCAGCTTTAAAACCAAAATTCTCAAAATTTACTCTATCACTTTTTCCTAAAGAATTTTTGGAATAAATCCCATTTTGATATAATCCTTCCCGCTGATAATTGGACACCGAATAAGATTGACCTAGATAAAATTCCGTTTTATTATAAGAAAATTTAAACTGCGTAAAAGCATCTAAACTATTAGCCAAAAGATTATAATTGTAACCATAAACATCTCCTTCTTTGACCAAGCGATCTGGATGCTGCAAATCAGATTGCGACAAATTCCCTTTATAAAAAGGATCAATATCTAAAAAGTATTCACCGCCAAGAAGGTCCAGTAAATACTGAAAATTATGTGATTTTAAATTTCGGTAAACAAGGCCTCCGTCAAAATAAAGGTTTGAATTTATCTGAGTATTTACAGTCGAATTTACTGCAAAAGTTTTATCATCTGTCCGGTCTTCATAAAGCACATAATGACTTTGAGCAGGTTCGTGACCATTTTCAGTTGGTTTCTGATTTGCCAAATACATTGCGTTCCAGTCAATTTGAGGATTTGCCAGAAATACCGTTTTGCTTTTTTCAGCATTTTCATAATCGGGAGTAAACTCTCCTGAAAATTCGCCATGATCTTTTGTATAAAGCGAACTAAAATAACTTGGCATTTTTCGGTAATAAACTGGATCTGGGCTATTCGCATTTTGATAATCAATATTGCTGTTTCCAACTTTTCCAAACTGATACATTATACCTGAATTCAGATTCGTTTTTTCATCAATTTTAAAATAATGATTCAACATGAACAGTGGTTCTTCGATGTTTTTTACCCTTGCATTCCGTTTTTCGTCATTTTGAAATCCCCAATACGAATTGTATTTTTCACCCATTAAGTTTGTTGTCTCATTCGTATTTGGTGAATTTTTCCCTCGAGAATTCGGCGTATAAAATCCCGTAAAATTGAGTGAATGTTTGTTGTTTAGTTTTTTCTCAACACTAATAAAAAAGGAATCTGCGTTAAAATTTGTTCCGTCAAAATAACCTTCTTCTGCCCATCTTTTTCCGGCTGATATTACATAAGCCCATCCAGAAGCGTCCATTCCTGAAGCATAAGTTCCTATAGCGCGCCACAAATAAGTTGTATTGCTACCTGAAAAAGTGAGCTGTGTTCCCTTTCGATACAAAGAAGCTCGTGTCGCAATTTGCTGCGTTCCTAAAACGCCTCCAAAAGTATAACTTGAAACCGCGGCACCAACTGAAAATTCCTGATTTCGGAGTACATTATTCAAACCTCCCCAATTGTTCCATTGTGGTCTTCCATCATAAATCTTATTCATTGTCATTCCGTTGAGCATCATGGTTCCGTTTTCACTGTCTAAACCGCGAACCTTGAATCGGGCCTGACCCCAATTAAAAGCAGAAGCTTGCATAAAAGCATCTTTTGAAGACTGCAAAAGTCCAGATGTCATATCTGAAGAACTACTGTCATCAGACAAATCAGTATCTAATAAAGTGATTAATGCAGCTGGAGTTTCATCTGAATACAAATCTTCCAATTGAAGCATACCGAGATATACAATTTGCCCAAATTTTGAGTGAATTTTCAGAAGCAAATCTTTGCATCCTTGACTGCGAATTAAAAGCAATTGTTCTCCTTGTATATCTGAATGCAATTCAAATTGACCCGTCTTTGAAGTAAGTTTTGTTATTGCCGTATTTTGAATACTAACGACAACATTCGCAAGCGGATTTTGCGTTTTGGCATCAACAACAATTCCTCTAAAAACTGTTTCTTGCGCAAAAGCAAAATTAAAAACCAGTAAAGTAAATAACACGAAGTATTTTTTAACCATTAAAATTCCAATTTATTTTTGAAAATAATTTCAGGATCGCAATCCTTATTCAAAAGATAAAATTGGTTTTTGGAAAAGAGAATTTAGCCGTATTGGCAGAGGTTTTAAAATTCAAAAGTAAAATAAAATTCTTACAAATTTTAAATAAATAATAGAAATGCTGTAAAAAAGCTCTTTACTCATCAATTTTTTTAGAAAAACTTAAGCTGAAGTTCTGATTTTAGAAACCATAAAAGCGATTAGCACGCCAAAAATACCGATAAAGGCAAAAGAGAATTGAAGTCCAAAATTCTGAGCAATGTGACCAATAACGGGAGGTCCCATCAAAAAGCCAAGAAAACTAACACTTGAAACAATAGTTAAAGCTTCACCTGGCGGAACAGTCGGGTTTTTTCCTGCCATACTATAAACCGTAGGAACAATAGTTGCAACGCCTAAACCAACTGCCATAAAAGCAATGGTACAAGGAATTAAATAAGGTAAAAAAACCGCAGTAAAAAGTCCGCCCGAGATCATGACACCGCTAATCTGCATGACACGTTCGCGTCCAAATTTATTGATTAGGCCATCGCCTAAAAATCTTCCGCTCGCCATCATAATCATGAATGAAGTATATCCTAAAATCACCAAAGGTCCTGGGGCTTTTACAATATCTTTAAAATAAACACCACTCCAGTCGAACATTACGCCTTCACTAGCCATACTACAAAATCCAATGACACCAAGCCAAATTAAAACGCTGTCTGGTTTTGTAAATAATTTTTTCTTTTCGCCTTTGTGTTTGATTTTTTCTTTGGCTTTGACCAAAAATTTAAAATTAAAAGCAATCATAACCAACACTATTCCGGCAACAATTAAAAAATGATGCAAAGGAGATAAATTTAAAGCTAGCATTCCTAAACCAACCAAAGCTCCTGTAAAACCAGCAAAACTCCACATTCCGTGAAACGATGACATGATTGTTTTTCTGAAAAGTACTTCGGTATAAACGCCTTGAGTATTTACGGCGATATTGGCTAAATTTCCAAATAAACCAAACAAAAATAATCCTAATGATAATTGTAGTGCCGTGGTTGAAAGGCCTAAATTGACCAAACACAACACATACATTATTAAAGAGAAAATTAAAACGCGGTGGCTTCCAAATTTAGTGACCATTTTTCCTGAAAAAGGCATAATGATTAATTGTCCCATTGGCAGGGCAAAAAGTATCGAACCCAAATCACCTTCGGTTAAATTCAAAGCGGTTTTAATATCTGGAATTCGGCTTGCCCAAGTTGCAAAACTTAATCCCATTCCGAAATAAAACATTCCAACTGCAAAACGAATTCGGTTTAAATAAGAAGCTTTTGCTTCTCTAAAAACTTTCTTGATTTTTCCTTTTGTCTGAAAAAGTTCTAGTGGATTGAAATTTATCAAAATCGATGCATTTTGGGATTATACTATAAAAGTACAAAAAAGCTGCGTATTTCTTTTATGATGAAAAATGTTCCTTTATTTACAACGTTATTGTTTATAAATTGGCAAACCAAATTAATTTTAACACATAGAAACATAGATTTTTTTCATGCGTAAAAGGCGTTTCACTTTGAATAAAAACACATAGCTATGTGAATTTTAACAAGTGAAACGCCTTCTATTAAATTGGATAAGCTATGTCTCTATGTGTTTAAAAAAATTACAAATTAATTACAGTGCGTTGTGCGTTGCTCGCAATTGCAGCTTCGATAATCTGCATTACTTTTACGCCATCTTGACCTGTAACTGGTTCTGTCGTATCGTTTATAATTGAATTGTAAACGCCGTCAAAAAAGGAGAAATAATTTCCTTGTAATGTCGGGACTTTTTCACGAATTATTTTTCCATCAATTTCGGTATGCAAAAGACCTTGCAGATTTTCAGGTTCTGTTCCCCAAGATTCTAAATTTGGTTTTTCACCAATTTTCAATTCATCTTCCTGAACATCGCCTCTCGGTTTTAAGAAAGAACCTTTTCTGCCATGAATCGTAAACGCTGGATTGGCTTCTCTAACAAAAAATCCAGCTTTTAAGCGCACTCTGAAAACTTCATAAATTAGTAATAAGTCAATATAATCGTCGACTAATGAATTTTCTCTGGTATATCGAATATCTGCAAAAACCGATTTTGGCGAACCAAATAAACAAATCGCCTGATCAATCAAATGCGGACCTAAATCTTTCAGGATTCCGGCTCCATCATTGGCTGTTTCCTTATGCGCTTTCGGACTCAGCAATGGGTTATATCTGTCAAAATGGAATTCGGCTTCCACCAATTCTCCTAAAACGCCGTCATTAATTATTTTCTGAATCGTTTTAAAATCGCTGTCCCATCTTCTGTTTTGAAAAACGGCTAATTTTAATCCTTTTTCTTTTGCTATTTGAGTCAGCTCTTCGGCCTCTGCAACAGTTGTTGTGAAAGCTTTTTCGACAACAGCATGTTTTCCTGCCAAAAGTACTTTTTTCGCATATTCGTAATGTGTGCCAACTGGCGTGTTTACGATTACCAAATCGACATCATCTGCCAATACATCATCAATTGAGGGATAACTTTTTACGTCAGGATAATCTTCCTGAATAAGTTTTTTGCTTCGTTCCCAAGATCCTAATAATTCAAATCCGGGATGAATATCTAAAAACGGAGCGTGAAAAACTTTCCCCGACATTCCGTATGATAATAGTGCTGTTTTTATTTTTTGCATGTTGTTATGATTTTTTTTTCCGCCACGACCCGAGCGATAGCGAACAGGCGAAGCAATTCACGAATTTATTTTTTAAACAAAACTTGTAATTCGTGAATTCGTGGCGGAAAAATATTAAAGTTTAGCTCTTTCGTATTGTTTTGGCCATTGAATATCGTCGTTTAATGTTGCTGCAAAATCCAAAGGCAAATTCGGATTTCTTAATGATTCTCTGGCAAACAAAATTAAATCGGCCTGACCATTATTCAAAATTTCTTCTGCTTGTTTTGCTTCCGTAATTAAACCAACGGCTCCCGTCAAAATATGGGCTTCTTTTTTAACTTTTTCTGCAAAAGGAACCTGATAACCTGGTCCAATATTAATTTTTTGATGCGAAACCAATCCGCCAGACGAAACATCGATTAAATCTACTCCTTTTTCTTTTAATATTTTTGAAAGCTGTACAGATTCTTCAGCATTCCATCCATTTTCTGCCCAATCTGTTGCTGAAATTCGAACAAATAATGGTAAATCTGAAGGCCATTCGGTTTGAACTGCTTCCACGATTTCTAATGTAAATCGGATTCTGTTTTCGAAACTTCCTCCATATTCATCGGTTCTGATATTTGTCAAAGGTGACAAAAACTGATGCAACAAATAGCCGTGCGCCGCATGAATTTCTACAACCTGATATCCCGCTTCAACTACTCTTTTTGTAGCCGATTTAAAATCTGATATTATTTTTTGAATTCCGTTTTTATCTAAAGCTTCCGGAAGAAAAGGTTCGCCCTCGTGATACGGAATGGCACTTGGCGCAACAGTTTGCCATCTGCCTTGAGCGAAATCTAATTTTTTATTGCCAAGCCAAGGAGCCGAAACACTTGCTTTTCGTCCCGCATGCGCTAGTTGAATTCCGGGAATCGAATTTTGAGAAACAATAAAAGCATTGATTTGTTTCAGTTTTTCGATATGTTCGTCTTTCCAGATTCCAAGATCAGCAGGAGAAATTCTCGCTTCTGGAGAAACTGCAGTTGCTTCCTGAATAATCAATCCGGCGCCTCCGCTTGCACGGCTTCCTAAATGAACCAAATGCCAGTCGTTTGCAAATCCGTCTTCAGCCGAATATTGGCACATTGGCGAAATGACAATTCTATTTTTTAAAGTGGTGTTTTTTATTGTTAAAGAAGAAAATAATTGTGAAGCCATAATTGTAACTTTTAATGAATTTAGACTACCAATTGAAGACAATAGCCGTTTAAAAAGTAAAGTTACGGTATCCTTATAAAAGAGGAAATCTAAATGTTTATTAATTAACAAACATTTAAAGCAAATTCTGTTTATTCCAAAGGTTATAATATTCTGATTTTTGTTCCAATAAATTCAAATGATTTCCAGATTCAACAATATTTCCTTCTTTCATTACCAAAATTGTATCAGCATTTGCAATTGTACTCAATCGATGTGCAATAACAATTATCGTTTTTCCTTGTGATTTAAAATTATCTATTACTTGTTTTACAATTTTTTCTGAATTACTATCCAATGATGAAGTCGCTTCGTCCATTAATAAAATTTCAGGATTTTTATACAATGCTCTTGCGATAGCAATTCTTTGCTTTTGTCCTCCAGAAAGCATTGCTCCGTTTTCTCCAATTTGAGTTTCAAAACCATTTGGCAGTTTTTCTACAAATTCATTAATACCTAATTGTTTTGATAAGTCTAAAATTCTTTGAATATTTGGAAAAGAATCTCCCAAAGCAATGTTGTCTATAATATTTCCGGAAAATAAATTTAATTGTTGCGGAATAACTCCTACCATTTTCCGCAAACTTTGATAATGAATAAATTTCGTGTCATATTTACCAATTAAAATTTTTCCTTCTTTTATTGGGTACAAGTTTTGAAGAAGTGAAATTAATGTTGTTTTCCCACTACCGCTTTCTCCAACTATTGCTGTCATTTCATTCTTTTTAAATACTGCACTAAAACTTTTAAAAACCTCTACACGAGAACCGTAACGAAAGGAAACATTCTCGAATTTTATATCTCCTAAATTCTCTTTTTGCAATTCGACCTTATTTTCTGTTTCCTCTCTTTCCAAGTCCATTATTTCAAATAACCTGTCAGCTGCAATTAGTGCATTTTGCGCTGTTTTATTCATATTTATTAAAGAAGCGACTGGTGAAGTAAAATATCCTATTAAAGCATAAAACGAAAATAATTCTCCTGGAGTTATAGCTCTGTCAATCACATAACCAGAACCAATCCACATTAAAATAATAGTAAAGAGAGACGCTAGAAATTGCGTTGATGTTGTTGCGAAAATCCCATTTAATCCTGATTTATAAGTTGTAAATAAAAGCTTTACGAATTTATTTTCGGTTTTTAAATTTGAAAATTCTTCAATTCCAAATTCTTTTACAGTTCTAACATGCGTAATGCTTTCAACTAATTGTGTTTGCAGTTCTGCAGCATTTTCCATTATGTTTCTTTCAACTTTTTTATTGAATTTGTTTAGCAGAAAATAAATTAAAACATAAAAAGGAATGACTAAAACAATAACCAGAGCCAATTTCCAATAATAAGTGAACATTAATGAAAATGAAAAAATGACAATAAAAACATTTACAATCATTTCTATTGCAACTTCATTTATAAACGAACGTATTTTTACAGCATCATTAATTCGAGAGGTGATTTCGCCTATTTGCATGGTATCAAAAAAGCGCTGAGGCAGATGGAGCAAATGTTTATAATAGCCTAAAATTAATTTAGCATCAATTAATTGACCCGTTTTCATAACAAAAATACTTTTCTGCGAGCCAATAAAAGCTTGCAGAAAAATTACTGCAATCATAGAAACACTCAATAAATTGAGCAGATTTCTATTTCCATCAACCAAAACATAATCAGTTATTTTTTGTATGTAGATTGACATTGCCAGTCCTAAAACTGTAAACAATATTGCCCCAACTAAAGCCTGAATTAAAATAGTTTTGTGTGGCTGAATTAAATTCCAAAATCTTTTTATGGGTGAAGTTTTCTCATTAAGAGTTTTAAAATCATTATTTGGCGCAAAAAGAATTAATACTCCTGACCATATTTTTTGAAAATCTTCAAAAGTATATGTTTGCATTTTACCAAAACCAGGATCCATGACCGTGATTTTAGATTTCTCGATTTTATAAATTACCACATAATGATGAAGCTGTTCTCGTGTAATAATATGAGCAATAGCAGGTAACGGGATTTTATCTAAAGAATCTAAACCGCCTTTTACACCTTTTGCCGTAAAGCCCATTTTATCAGCTGCTTCAATTATCCCCAAGACATTTGTACCGCGTTTATCTGTATTTGCATATTGACGTATTCTGGCAATAGGCAAATTAACTTTGAAATGATTTCCAATAGATGCCAAACAAGCAGCACCACAATCTTTAATATCATGTTGTTTTATTTTTACTGAAGCCATTGGTTTTTTATCTGTTCTTTTGTTTTGGGTTTAACCAATTATCCATTTTATCAAATAACAAATCGAATAAACTCCTACGCGTAATTATATACCTTGTCGTTAAGGTCATACCTTTTGAAACATCAGTTTTATAACCCGATTTCAGTTTTAAAGTTTTAGAATCTAGTGAACATCGAACTTTAAAAAAAGTCTGTTCAGCTTGAATTGTAATATTTCGGTCAATATCAATTACTTTTCCTTCCAAAAAACCCCATTGATTATAATTAAAAGCATCAAGCTGAAATTTTACTTTTTGATTTTTCTTGATCAAACCAATATCATTTGGTGAAACAATATTTTCTACAATAAGATTATCAGCTGAAGAAATAATTGCAATAGATTGTGAGGCATTTACATAAGATCCTTTTTGAATTCCCAAAAAGTTTTCTATAGTTCCAGAAATAGGCGCTACAACAAAATAATTATTCGCTTCAACCTTTATTTTAGCAATTGTTCCATTAAGATTTTTCAAACGCTCTTCTAAATCTCTTTTCTGATTTTCCCAAGTTGACTTTTGCTGACTTACAAAACTTTGTAGTGCTTGTTTGTTTAAGCGTAATTCGTATTCATATTTTTCAAAATCTGCTTGTGCAATTATATCTTTATCATAAAGAATTTTGTTTCGTTCATAATTTATTTGCGCTTGCGAAATTTTACTTTGTAGTTCGTTTTTTCCTGATTGAAATTTAAATAAATCTTCACGTGCCACAGAAGTGACTAAATCTGTCGTTTGATTTTGCAACAGATTTGAAATATCTTCTAATAACGAAGAAGTTGAACTCGATAACATATCCTGAGTTGTTTTATCGCTTTCAAGATTTTCTTTTGAGATTTTTAAAAGCGTATCTCCTTTTTTTACATAAGCATTATTTTTTACAGCTATCCATTCAACCTTTCCGCTTACGATAGTTGCAATAGGGACATTATCCGTTTTACTGCGAATTATGCCACGGCTCTGACTGCTGATATCAACTTTAATTATAGGCAATAAGCTAAAAAAAATAATGATTCCTAAAAGACTAACTAGATAAATGGAAAAGCTTTTTGCTTTATTTTTTGCGATAAGATTTTCTAATGTGTTTATTGGATCTGAGGTGAAATTCATAAATATTTATCCTATTCTTTTCCTTTTAAAAAACAACAATATAATAGCATTTAAAATTGCTACATTATGTATCAATTATTTAATGATGATTTATTTAAAAGGCTATGAGCTTATTTTACCAATTACATAATGCAAATGCTAAATAGATAATATATTGAATTGCATAGGTTTTTCTTTTTCCATAGTCTGATTTTACTAAATTATTTTGTTCTGGGTGGCAAACCGAAAAGGCCTCTTTCAAAATCATCCCAAAATTTAATTGAATTCGGATTCGAAAAAACATACCATAGACAAATGAAAAAAATAATTTTCAACATAAAACTTTGAAGTCTTTTCCAGCAAATTTTTTGATCTTTATTTTTGTACATAATATTTTAATTTTAAGACTTTATAGTAAAAACATTTTTAATTTTTTGTAAAAAAATAAAAAGCTTTTCCTAGTGCGTAGCCCAAAAAATATATAAAAACTGCTATAAAAAAAACTTTGCTTATTTTTTTATTATAACTTTCTGCATAACAAATATCTTTTTTTATTAAATAAAAAAACAACACGGCTCTATAGCATTATAATGTTTTAGAGCCTTGATTTATTAATGTGAATAATGATAATAAGCTTGACCTATTGCATAACCTGCACCATATATTGCACCAGCAATTGCAATTCATCCTTTGGTTTCGTTCACTTCCAGAACATTAAGCTAAATTCAATTCTTCTAAATTCATAATTTTAAAATTTAAATGGTTAATTAATAAATTTCAACAAAAATCATTTCCTCTAGAATGTTTCGTTATAGCAAACTTATCATAGTTCCGTCTAATAAAATTGGACAGAAGTTTGAGCCTCCAAAATTTCTTTTGATTCATCATCTTTTATGAATCAAATAAATAAACAGCAAGCATATTACATATACAATGAAATACCAATCCCCAAAAAAAACCATTTCTTAATCTTATATAACTTATAAAATAACCTGTAATTATTTGAGGAACTACAAATAAAGGAGCAATAACAATTAGACTAACCGGAACAGATCTGTAAAAGTTTAACAAATGCATTAATCCAAATGAAATACAAAATGTGTAAAAATAATAGGGGTAAAATTTGGTTGAGATTATTACTAAAATTTGTTGATCAAAAAACTTGTAAATTAAACTTCCTAACAGCAAAATAATTAATATTAATTTTATTAGAAGACGAAAATTATATACATCAGAAGGCTTATGAATTAAAAAAATAACAAACAAAAGACTTATAAAAGGCATGTGCATTTTTTTAAGGCTCAGCGGTAACCTAAAAATTAACTCTTCTAGAAGCGGGACAATAAAAAGTATGCGAAAAATTGAACTGTTACTAAGCTTCATTTTTTGTTTATTAAAAATAGTTTCATAAAACGAAAAATTAAACTGAT
The DNA here is from genome assembly GCF_000745775.1 of Flavobacterium sp. ASV13. Taxonomy (GTDB): domain Bacteria; phylum Bacteroidota; class Bacteroidia; order Flavobacteriales; family Flavobacteriaceae; genus Flavobacterium. The sequence goes on from NZ_JQJY01000002.1 coordinate 616,564, forward strand.
TTTGCACATAATAATCAACTAGTTTTAAAACGATAGTAGCAACAAAAAGAAGCAAGTACATATAAAAAAGATTAAACAACAATTCTTTTGCTTTTTGAGCAAAAGAATTGTCTTTTCTAATCAATAATGAAGGGCTTTTAAAAAATAAAAAATCAATCATAATTAAAATGGAAGTGGATCGCCAAGAAGACGACCAAATTGCTTACAATTAATATACAATGCAAATACTATATAGATAATATATTGAATTACTTAGGTTTTTCTTTTTTCCATCGTCTGATTTTTACTAAACTATTTTGCTGTGGGTGGCAAACCGAAAAGTCCTCTTTCAAAATCATTCCAAAATTCTATTTTATTTCGATTCGAAAAAACAAAACATATAAAAGGCTAATGAAAAGAGCCATTTTTATCATAACAATTTGAAATTTTTCTCCATCAATAAATTTATTTTTCATTTAAATTTTATTTTTTGATCACGCCTTTCAATAAAACTTATAGTTTTCAAGACTTTAAATCTTATTTTGCAATTATGGCTCCAATTGCTTCTCCCTTTTCAAACGACCAAATTGAAAGTATTAGAACTATAGCAATTAAAGTCATTATCAACCAAAGTGTTTTACTTGTGCTTTTCATATAATCCTAATTTTAAAAATCTGCATTTCTAAATTTTAGTTGTCTTATAAAAAATTATGATATCGGTTTTTTATTACTTTTCTCTTTTTTGAAAAAAAAACATAATAAAAACACTTGCCATAATTAGCTCCCAAATTCTATAGACCCAAATATTAACATCGAAAGAAAATATTTGATGCACTGTGTTTTTTGAAAAAAAAGTATTAATAAAACCCAGTATAAAAAATATACCAATGACTAGAAAAATGTAGCTCAATGATTTCATAAAAATGACATTTTATTGATTAATAATAAAAATATTTAAACTATGTGGTTGCTGAAAACAACCACATAGTAATTTAAATAAAAGCAATTATAACGATTACAGCACCAGCTGCTAAGAGAGCTTTAGCCGCATAATGCCCAACTTCATAAGCAACTCCGTCATGTCCTCCCTCAATTTCAATTAATTCATTAAAATTAAGCTCCGTAATTCCAACAATATTTTCCATGTTATTAAAAATTTAACTATTAAAATGCATCTAAAAAGCCTCTGCAAAAATCTATTAATTGATGTGATAAATAAGGGGCTGGATTATAATCATTATAAGGAGGACATCCTCCCCCTCCTTGAACTTCCTGCACTTCCTGAGCATTAAGCTCAACTAAATTCAATTCTTGTAAATTCATAATTTTAAAATTTAAATTGTTAATTAATAAATTTCAACAAAATCATTTTCTCGAGAACGTTTTCGTTACAACAAACTTATCATAGTTCCGTCTAATAAAATTGGACAGAAGTTAGAGCCTCCAAAAATTTCTTTAGATTCATCATCTTTTATCGTTTTTAGAAAAAACTTAATATTACTTTAAAAAAATATTCTTTAGTATAGTCTGCTATTTTTTAAACATTAATAAATACTATATCATAACGAATGTGATAATTTTTATTTTTAAGTCGCCAATAAAAAAGGAATGATTAAAAAAGTCGTCAATTAAATTCCATTTAAAAAAAACAACTAATAGAAAAATGAAAAGAATAATATTAAAAATTATATTTTCATTTATCCCTTTCCCAATCCTTTGACTTTCATTTTTAGTTAGTTTATATTTTGACATATATATTTTTAAAGTTAATATGAAACTCTTTTTTTCATTTAAATAAAATAATGTTGCTTCTAATTTATTTCTGATTATATAATAATTGCAACAAAATTAAATAGTGAATGCAAAGACAGACCCCAAAAAAAACCGTATTTTAATCTTAAATTAGTAATAAAATAACCCATGATCATTTGGGGTATTACATAAAAAGGATAAAATAAAGCTAATTCCCAATGCAGAATTTTAATATTAGTAATATGTATTAATCCAAAAAATATTATTGAAATCCAAACTAACCAATTTTGCCTCTTGTCAATAGAATTAATAATCGTTGGAGTCAAAAATTTCCATGTAAGTAAAAAAGTAAAAACACCAATTAAAATTATATAGAAATACAATTCATCATGAAAATTTAATTTTATAAAACGTCTTCGTAATATTTCATGCAAAAAAAAACCTGTAAAAATTGAAATATTTTTTCTGTTAACTATTAAGCATAATCGAAACAATAATTCCTCAATAATAGGACCTACAAAGACAGTTATATAAAAAGGATACTTAACATATTTGTTTTGTGTTTGATGTATTAATTCTTTGACAGATTCAAAATGAAGATATTTAGTAATAACAAAATCTAGAGGCAAGATTATTACTAATACTGTAATAATAATTAAACTTAAACCTAGTAAATATGAAGTTATTACTTTTAGTACTTTCTCTTTTAAGCTGTAATTAATTGTACTTCTATAGTTCATTTTTCTTATTTAAGTTTAGCAAATAAAAAGAGGTTGTTAAGACAACCTCTATATTTATTAAATAGCCATGAGAACATCCCAAGCAATGCCTATTAATTTTCTTAATTTAGCGCCATTATCGTAACAATCTTGACAACCTCCATTAATCTCAACCAATTCTGTGTTTTTTAATTCTACTAGCATAATTTATTCAAATTTATAAGTCAAACAATCCTCTTAAAAAATCTTTTACATGTGATTCACACTGTAAATACAAACAAACTGGACAGCCCCCTTCAACTTCTTGGACTTCATGAATATTAAGCTCTGCTAAATTCAATTCTTGTAAATTCATAACTTTAAAATTTAAATGGTTAATTAATAAATTTTCAACAAAATCATTTTCTCGAGAACGTTTTCGTTATAGCAAACTTATCATACTTCCGTCTAATAAAATTGGACAGAAGTTTGAGCCTCCAAAAATTTCTTTAGATTCATCATCTTTAATCGTTTTAAGCGAATAATTTAATATTAACTCAAAAGAAGTTTCATAGAAAAAGGTTTCTCTTTTTTTTGCAATATTTTACAGGAGCATCCAATTCCTTAATAACTTCCAGTTCATTATAAAGTTGGCTTCGACTCAAACTTAATTTTCTTGCAAAAACACTTGGAGCTCCTGTGTTTTCAGAAACAATTAATTTATGCATTCTTTTCATCCTTTCAATTTGTTTAACAAAATTCATAGTTTCATCATAAAAGTTAATGGAATGTGATAGTTTTAAAGGATTTGCAACAACTTATATTAATTCCTTATAAAAACATCGTTTTACAACAAACATGAAATTAAAAAGAAAGTATCAAGATTAAAGAGATAAAAAAGTTTTAAAAATATCAGTATAAGACAATTGTAACGATTTATACAAATGATTTACTAATAAGTAGAACTAAGCACAATTATTAACAAACATTTAAAACCTTAAGTATTATATTGCGGGCTTAAATTAAATTTTAAAACGTTACTTTTGTGCGTTAAATACGAACTAAAATTATAAAATGGATATAGTTATCAAACTCTCTCAATTTCTATTGAGTTTATCTTTACTTATTATTCTTCATGAATTAGGGCATTTTATCCCTGCTAAATTATTCAAAACCAGAGTCGAAAAATTTTACTTATTTTTTGATGTTAAATATTCTCTATTAAAAAAGAAAATCGGCGAAACAGAATACGGAATTGGATGGCTTCCGCTTGGAGGTTATGTAAAAATCTCTGGAATGATCGACGAAAGTATGGACAAAGAACAAATGGCTTTGCCACCTCAGCCATGGGAATTTCGTTCTAAACCAGCTTGGCAACGTTTGATTATTATGCTTGGAGGTGTTACGGTAAACTTTATCCTGGCTTTTATTATATATATAGGAATGGCTTTTGTTTATGGCGATACTTATATTGCAAATTCTGATTTGAAAGATGGTGTATGGATAACCAATCCTGTAATGGAAAAAATTGGAATAAAAACAGGAGATAAAATTATCTCTATTGATGGTCAAAAAATTGAAAACTTTGATGATGACACCAACATGAAGGTCATCATGGCAAAAGAAATTTTAATTGAGAGCAACGGACAACAGAAAACCATCAAAATGCCGACTGATTTTGTTGATCAGTTATCTAAACACGAGAAAGGTTTTTTAATTGATACCCGAATGCCTTTTGTTGTCGGAAGCGTTCAAGATGATTCGCCAAATACTTCGCTTAAACCAAAAGATCTACTTGTTACATTAAATGGACAAGAAGCTAAATATTATGATCAGGTTAAAGTAATTTTAAGTGCAAATAAAGGAAAAACAATTCAAGCTGTTGTTTTACGTGATTTAAAACAAACTCCTATTACGCTTAAGGTTTCTGCAAAAGGAACTATAGGTGTTGTTCCAGGTGGTTTAGATATCAAATCATTAGAAAAATTAGGATACTACAAAGTAAGTACGAAAGAATATACTTTTCTGGAATCTATTCCTGTTGGACTTGCGAAAGGAAAAGATCGTCTGATAGGTTACGGAAAACAATTAAAAATGATTTTTAATCCAGAAACTAAAGCTTATAAACAAGTGGGTGGTTTTGCTGCGATTTATAACATTTTTCCGAGTTCTTGGAGCTGGGAAGCTTTCTGGAATATTACCGCTATTTTGTCAATTATGCTTGGAGTGATGAATTTATTACCAATTCCGGCTCTTGATGGAGGTCATGTGATGTTTTTATTATATGAAATTGTTAGTGGCAAAAAACCAAGCGATAAATTCCTTGAAAACGCCCAAATGGTTGGCTTCGTACTACTTATAGCGTTGCTTTTGTTCGCAAACGGAAACGATATTTATAAGGCAATTATGAAGTAGAAAAAAAAATGAATAAAAAGAGTTAAAATATTTTTGAGAAACTAAAAATTCGATTATATTTGCACTCGCTAAAAAGAGCAACACTTTCCTCCTTAGCTCAGTTGGTTAGAGCATCTGACTGTTAATCAGAGGGTCCTTGGTTCGAGCCCAAGAGGGGGAGCAACTTTTTTTAGCAAACATATTTACCTTTAAGGTGATTCCTCCTTAGCTCAGTTGGTTAGAGCATCTGACTGTTAATCAGAGGGTCCTTGGTTCGAGCCCAAGAGGGGGAGCTTAAAAAAAAAAGACTATCATTTACGATAGTCTTTTTTTTGTTTTATATCAAAGTAAAGTTCATTCCTTCATTCTCTCTGCATTTTTATTGTTTTGCTACTTTATTAGCTAGATTTTTACTTTCAAACAAAACCATCATCTCATTTGCTTTTTCTGGCTTGTTAATGGCTTTTAATGATTCGGCGCAACGATAGTAATAAATTGGATCTAGATTTTTGCCTACTTCTATCAATTCACCGTAATATTTAGCTGCAGATTCCATGTCACCTTCAAAATACGATTTGTCTGCTACTTTTTTAAGCATATCGGTATTTTTATAGCCTTTATCGACCACTTTTGTGTAAGTTTTTGAAATATCAATATCTATATATTTTGGCGCTTCCGTAGGGCGTGCTACTGCCACTTTTACTGGCTCTACCTTTTCATCAGGAATATCGATGACTACTTTTGACATTAGCGGTACTTCCGTTTGTTTCAATTTGGGTTTTCTGTAAATTGGAGTTACAGTTCTAGTGTTATTTGGACCAAGATCATAAGTATTAACCATATCTAGTTTTGAAACTTCGTATTTTGTAACTCTTCTTCCAAAGGTCATATTTATTGTTTCTTCAACATAGTAAGCTTCTATAACAAGATCATTATCTGACTTCTTGTCTGATTGTAAATGTGTACTTCCAGCCGATGCTATAACAGGGGCTTTTGAAACTGCTTTTTGCGCAAAACAGCTAAAAGGAACAACACACACAATTGCCACAAAAATTTCTGCATAATTTTTCATGATAATTTTGATTAAGTTGTTTATTTCAAAAAACTATAGTAAAGGTAGTTATACTTCTTTTTTTATGTTTATTTAACCCGTAAACAACCTTAAAAGACGTTTAAATACGGTTTTTAAGCACTAGACATAGTAAAATATCAACAAAAAAAGCGCCGCAATTTCTTGCAGCGCTTTTTCTATTTTTAAATCGGAATAAAATTAAACCCCTAATTTCTTAGCAATCTCAGCAGGAATTCCGCCTTTGTTTACTAACAATGCAGTCGTTTTATATTTCACGAAATTTTTAGTTACAAACAAGAAACCTTTGTAGTCGTTTGTTTCTCCCCAAGAATTTTTTACGATATAATATTCTTTTCCGGTTTGATCTTTTGCAAGACCAATAATATGCATTCCGTGGTCGTCTGTTGTTGTGTAATTATCAAACGCAGCCTGACGCATTTCTGGTGTAATTTCTGGTTCCGCTTTTGGTCCGTTGAACATGTCTGCTTTTTCTTCAGCTGTCATGTCGTCAAATTTCTTTGTTGGTACATACGCCACACCATTTTTCCAGCTAAAGCTTTTCTCACTTACGTCAGTTGCCCAGGCTACTGTATATCCTTTTTTCAATGCATTGTCAATAACATCCGTCATATCATTAACTTTTACATTGTAAACCTGATCTAATGACCAGTTGTCTGGCACCATCATTGTTGTTTTTTGGTAATAAGGAGAAGTTGTAAATGAAGACATTTCAATATATTCATCTGGATTAATTCCTACTACTTCTTTAGCAAAAGACTGTGGTGTATAGTTTTTCCCTTTATAAGTGAAGTTATCCGGCGCTTTTCCTAAATAAGAATCAATAACTGCTGCGTATGCTTTTTGCCAGTTTGGAGTCAATTCTCCATTTGGATTTTTCACAACCGCTGCAAGAACTCCTTCTATAAGAGCTGCCATTTCAGCAAATTTATTTTTGTCTGTTCCGTAGTTTAATCCTGTGTAAACTTCTCTCGGAACAGTTCCGTATTTTTTATACATATTAATTACATCGTGCAAAGCTCCTCCATCACCTAAAGTGATTGCTCCGTGCATACGAACATAATTTACGCCTTTGTCAACATACACATTTCTTGCTGAAAAAACCTGAGACAATTCTACTGGCTGTTTTCCTAAACGAATCATTTCTGATTCTAAGAATGAGTTTGTTGAATAACTCCAGCAAGTTCCAGAAGATCCCTGAGATTTTACTGATGTTGTTCCTAAGTTAACTACTTCAGTGAATTTAAAGTTCTCTTTACTTTTATCACTTGCATTCAACTTTAATGAGTTTACCAAAATGTCTTGCGCAAAACAGCCGCCTACAGCAACAAAAAATGCAGATGCAGCAAAAACTGATTTCATTGTATTTTTATACATAATCAAAGGATTTAAATAGTTGACTAATTAGTAGCCCGTATTATATTTTTGTTACAAAACAATTAAATAATCGGTAAAAAAACTATTATTTAACAGTTAATGTTTATACAATCTTTTTATTATGCGTTTAAATCTTACAAATTATACAATCTGAGTTTTTTAATTAGAAAATTTGCCAATTAGATAATTAGAAAATTTTTCTTCAAAATAGTACTTTCAAAATACTCGCTATTATTTGCAAATAAATAGTACTTTAGTTCTTGAAAATGCCACATCAAAACCGGACATGTACGAACTGGAAAAAGAAACTTATTTAGGCAATACCAAAAACATCTTCAATACTCAAGAGGGAATTGCAGTTGTTGAAACGGAGTATCAAAACAAGGTTTACGAAGGCTGGCATTCGCACAATAACGCCCATATAACGCTTTTTTTAAAAGGAGGCACGACGGAGAAAAGAAAAAATTTCAGCGAAACGGTCGGTCCGGGTTCACTATTATTTTATCACAGCGACGAATTACATTTAAATCAGAATACACTTTTTCCTTCCCGAAACATCAATATCGAAATTGAAGAAAATCTGCTCAAAGAACTTCAAATCTCTGAAGCTGTAATCGAAAAATCAATTCAAAATGAAACTTTTACCAAGTTTTTAATTTTAAAGATTTTTAAAGAAACACTTACTGCCGATGCTTTTTCTGCCGATACAATTAAGATGTTGTTTTCTCAATTAACTGTTGCTAATACTCATTTGGATCGATTTGAAAAAAGTCCGTTTTGGGTAAAAAGTTTAAATGAATTATTAAACGATTGTTGGAATGAAAACCCAAATCTGCAGGATTTGGCATTGGTTTTAAACCTCAACCCTATTACCATTTCAAAACATTTTCCTAAATATTTTGGATGCACTTTGGGCGAATATATGCGTCGTATTAAAATCAATCGTTCGCTTTCGCTGATACAATCTAATGAAATTAATTTGACTGAAATCGCTTTAGAATGCGGATTTTCAGATCAAAGCCATTTTATCCGGACTTTTAAAACACAAACCGGATTTCTGCCTAAACAATTTCAAAAATTATAGAGAGGCAAATTTCATTCTATTTTTTGGTTTTGATTCGGGATATTTTTGTCTCATCATAAATCATTAAATACAATCAAATGGAAACGCTTACTTTAAAACAAAAAACGTTTAATTCCCCAATAACAAAAATCATTCTTGCTTTACTCACTTTTATGGCAGTTGTTATTATTAGTCAACAAATTGCTGTAAAATTACTAGCCTTAACACCACTTGAAAAAGATTTCCGAAACCTTTTAAAAGGGCTTTTTGTTTCTGCTTTATGCATTTTCAGTTACATTCTTTTCTTTAAAAAATATGACAAAAGAACAATCGAAGAATTTTCTAAAAAAGGACTTGCAAAAAATCTTATTCTTGGCACTCTCATTGGTTTTACCTTACAATCTCTTACTATTTTAGTAATCTACCTAAACGGAAGCTACAGTGTTGTGAACATTAACCCAATTTCATTCATTCTGATTCCTTTTACTATTATGTTTACGGTTGCTATTATTGAAGAAATATTAGTGCGTGGAATTATATTTAGAATTGTAGAAGAAAAACTGGGAAGTTATATTTCTCTTACCTTATCTTCAGTACTGTTTGGTATTTTTCATTTAGCAAATCCTCATGGTACTTTGATTTCGGCAATATGCATAACTATGGCAGGTTTTATGCTTGGAGCTGCTTTCATTTACAGCCGTAATTTATGGTTTCCGATAGCCTTGCATTTTGCCTGGAATTTTACACAATCTGGAATTTATGGTGCAATAACATCTGGAAACGAAAAAACGAATAGTTTATTAAATGCTAAAATACAAGGTCCAGAATTCATTACCGGGGGAGAATTTGGTCCTGAAGGATCTATTCAGGCTATTTTATTCTGTGCAGTAGGAGCCATTGTACTATTAGCTTTAAGCCGAAAAGAAAACAAAATAATTAAGCCTTATTGGAAAAAATAAAAAAAATTTACTCGCAATTATAAAAAAACACCCGACAAAAATTGTCGGGTGTTTTTTTATTTTTCAATATTCACGTTTCGCTATTCACTTCTTACTAATTACTAATCACTTTTCACTAAAAAAACTACCTCATCCAATTACTTCCAAAAACAATGTAATACGCCCAATCTTCATTACCTTTTGCAACATCAATTCCCATTCGAAGTTTAAATTTTCGGGCGATTAAATATCTAAAACCTGTTCCGTAACTGTAAACGACAGGCTTCTGAAATGCTTTATCCCAATCATCAAATGCACTTGCAAGACCACCAAATCCCATCAAACTCCATCTTCGATACAAATCCCAACGAAACTCAAGTTCGTTTACAATACTGGTGTTTCCCATATATCTGGCCGCCGGAATTCCTCTTAAATTGATTCCCGGTTTAAGATAAAAAGGCGGACTTCCCAACGCCTGCTCCCCTTCAATCCTTAGTCCGCCAATTAATTTATCCGTTATTGGATAATAACCTATTGCAGACAAATTAATACGCCAGAAATTATAATCACTTCCTAGTCCTTTATCTGACCAGAAAAAATCTGACTGAATTCGTATTCCTTTATCTGGTGTAAATATATTGTCACGCCCGTCAAATTGAAGCGCTGCCCCTAACTGACTTACTGTACTTTCAATATCACCTGGTTTAACAAACGGAGGCGGTAGATTAAAGTCGGGCAGATTTATTTTTGAATTTAAAAACAAATATTGTGGTCCGGCACTCCATTTTTCATTGTTAAATTGTTTTAGCCATTGTGTATAAAAAACCGAAGATCTAAAATTCAATTTAAATTCCTGATCATCTCCGGGAAGATTATTGGCATAAAAAGACAGATTTATATCTCCGTACGCTGCTCCAACACGATATAGTATTTTTGGTTTTACTAAAGTTGCAGAACGAAATGCTCCTACCATCCAGCTGTTATTTGCCGTGTACATTCCGAATCCTCCGGTTATATCCGGGTTTATAAACCGTTTTTTTCCATCTTCATCGATCACAGGATTTCGTTTTTTAAGAAAAACTGGAGCCAAAGCACCTCCAAATCCTCCTAAAGCCGGTTCAGATATAATGGCTGGAACTACCAGAAAACCATTTGCATAAATTAAAAAATTACTTAAATCGATAGCTCCATCAAGAGAATCTCTATAACGCATATTTTTAGGTTCCGATGTTGTTGTTGCTGTTGTTGTTTGCGAAGTCATTCCTGTGTAAGACAAGAGAAACATGACAATAATTAATCTGGTCTTCCAAATACTTTTTCGATCAAAAAGGCATTTTTTTTTCATTGCAAAATATGTTTCTTCCTGTAAATAGGAAATTGATTATTTAGGTTGCTCTTTCTGAAAACTGAATACATGTGCCAGTGTTAAAAAAAATGTATTTCCCTGAAACCTGTTTACAGCTCCAATTTCAGAAACCCAGCGCAATCCAGCTGTAGTTTTGCATCCAATATGAAAATAATTCACCTCAGCACCTAAAGCTCCAACTCTGTCTTTGTCTGGTTCCAGAAGCAACGTCCCAACCGGTATTTCATCATTAGATACTTTATATTGTAGATAATAGATTAATCCTGCATTCAAAATTCCAGTTGGAGCAGTTTTTTCGGCATTCATCATATAAAAAGTTTTGCCCAAACCTCCTTCGATACTTAAAATATCACCTGTTTTTATATCGGTATCTTTCTTTTTGCCGTTGATTTCGTAAGCGGCCAAAATCGAGAAATGAGTTGTTTTTTTGTCATTAAAAAACAAAGTTGTTCCTCCCGAAAATTCGTTCATAAACATTCCTAATCCGCTGTTGTTACTTCCTCCCAACTCATATTCCCCTGTAGGAAGATACAATTGATAACTAAAAACAAAATCTGCTCTTTTATGATGCCAGCCTAATTGAATAGGCTGTACGAGCATATCAGTAAAAGCAAAAGAACTTTTTGAATCTACATAACTTCCCTGAATCGCATTTGATGCAAAAGCAACTAAAAGAGTTGCGCCATAATTTGCGCCAAGAATTTTAAAATCGCTCACATAATTTGCACCTATACCAGTTAAAAACATATTAATATCTGGATTTGCAATGGATTTGTCTCCATCGGAATTTCTTAAAGAACCTGCTTCATAAAAATATCCAGGCACATAAACTGTGAGCATATTTTCTGGAGCCTGAGTTCCCGATTGTAGTCCGGAAGATCCAAGAATATGACCTCCTTTAAGCTGCGCATAACCTGATAAATGCATCAATATTATTAAAGATAAAACAACTGATTTTTTGATTTGATTATGTTGATTTAATTCCGTTTTCATTGTTCTTGCATTTAAAATTAATGAGACTTAATAATCCTATTTATCAACGACTTGTCATCAGTTTGAATATTATTTTAGATAATATGTATGCGCTTTTCCGGATTCATTCTGACAACTTTAAAATATTCTGAAGGCGATTTTCCGGTGTGCTTAAGAAAAGCTCTAAAACAGGTTGTTCTTGATTTGAAACCAGAACCCCAAGCCATTCCTTCCAGAGAAAGATCTTTCCATTCTGGGTCATTAATTTTTTCTTTAAAATATTCTATTCTTTTCAAGTTTACATAATCTTGAAAATGCAGATTAAATTCAGAATTAATTAAATTGGAAAGATGATGTACAGATATTCCGGTTTCATCGGCAATATCTCTTATTACCAAATCCTTTTTCAGAAAAAGTTCTCGTGAGGCAAAAATTTCCTCTAATTGCATCAAATACTGCTGTTTCTTTTCAACCGTAAGATCTTTAACAATTGGCAATGTGTTTTTTGATTCGTTTTCTTGTATCACGAGCAGTTTCTCTTCAACGATTTGAAAATCATCATTGACTTCATTTGTATTTATATCATAGAATATTTGTGGCTTAAAATAAAGCCAGCTCACTGTAAAAACAAGTACAAATGAAATCAGTATGTAACAAGACAAATCGACTGTATAAACACTACTAACTAAAAAATAATGCACAAAAAGTGCCGAAAACAAAAACAAAATCACCAAATTATAAACTCGTATCCAGCTTAAAACTTTTATTCTGTTGAAATGATTTTTTTTGAATTTTTCTAAATCATAATTCAAAACCATCATCGTCTGGCAAAATGCATAAAGCAGCCAAATAGACAAACTCAACATTGAAAATGGGCTTTGAATTTTAGGGGAAAATTTTTGTGCCAATGGGAAATCAACCAAATTACCAATCCAAACACAAAATGTTAAACTAAAATAAATCAGAAAAGGCAAGAAATGAAGCCAGTCATATTTTTGAAATATACGATCTGTAAACAATAGATTTCGGACATACAAAAAAGCACATGGCGCCACTAAAAACATAAAAGATTTCGTGATCATAAACAGATCAGGGAAAAAATTAAGAACATTTGCCGACAAATAAAAATTATATACACTGACAACAGCAAGGCTAAATAAGAACAGTCCTAAAAAGAAACTCTTTGAGTAATTTCTTTTAGAAAACAGCACCATAAATGATGTCGCAAAGCCGACCATCGTTGCCATAAAAAAGAAAAGAGAAAGTACTATATCCAGCATATATTAGTTTTTTATAATTAATAATTGCTCCTTCTTAAAAAATAAATTTTAAAAGAAAGTTATGTACCATAACTCATAAAGACTACACTTATCTGTTGCCAGATAAGTATAAATGTCTTTATAAAATAAATTTAAAAGCTTATTTTTTAGCGAGACCTGGGGGAAAGCCTTCTAGTATTTTTTTAATTGCACCTGCAATAAATTCTTCCGGATTATCTGGTTTACTGTCGATTTGAGCATTACCTATTCCTTGCCAAAGCAGTTTTTGTGTTTTTGAAGAAACAATATCAATAACAAGCGAACCATCAACATAATCATATGAATTAAATGTTGTTGTACCGCCACCCATCATAGCGCCGCCGCCCCAATATCCGTATGGACGATACATTCCTCCATAACCATAAAAATTAGTATCGGCAGTCACTTGAGTTTTGTTTTTTAATATAGAAACCGCATTGACTTTTAAATCAGGATTATCAGTTGATTCTACAAATCCTTTAGCGGTCATTTCGGCGCGAATTGCTTTTGCAACACGATCTGCATTAAGCTGATTTACCTGGCCTTCCTGGGCTTTTAAGTCATAGACCGTAAAAGTTTTGTATTGGCTAAAATTAGCAGAGTGATCGTAATCTGTGGTAACTTTTACAGTTGGTGAACAACTGTAAAACAATCCCAATAAAATTAACGGAATTAGGCGAAGATTTGTTCTTTTAATATTCATTGTTCTGATATTTAAATTAATAATTAAATTAGTTTAACTCGAATGCTTTATTAAAATCATGTAAAATCTTTGGGGCGTTAATGTAATGTAAAATACCTGTTAAATTAACACAAACAACTATTAAACAACACCTTAACATAGCCTAAAGATATATCATTTTCTTTAATTAACATAGTTTATTGCAAAAAATCTTACTTATTGCATTTGATGATTTTATCTAAAATGTAAGTTTTGATTCTTACAAATCTTTTTTAAATCTGAGCGACTACATGAGTGCGAATTACATTTCTGCCGAAATGGGCAATCTTCCTTCTTTTATGGCTTCGACCATTTTATTGTAATCCAATTCATTTTGATGTGCATATGACATTGAAAATTTAGAAATAGCATTCGCAAATTCATTGTTATTGCCAATATATCCAGACAAAAGCGATGGATCACCAGATCGTGCATGTGCTCTTGCGAGTGCCCATCCACAGGCTTTGGCATAATCTGTCATATTTTCAGATTTCATTATTTCTATAACTGGTTTTATCTTGGCATCACGAAGCTGACGGATATAAAAATATTTGCCTTTATCATCATTTGTCCATCCTAAAAACATATCTGGCGCTGATTGCATTAATTTTTGTCCCATTACAATTCGTTCTCCCTGATGAGGATATTTCCCTTTATTTTTTACGTTTGCTTCTAATACGCTTTTTCTGGCTTCTTTAAACTGCAAAAAAATTGGTTCTCCGGTAGCCGACATTAATAAACTTATGCCACAGAGTGTTCCAACACTTCCCACGCCTACTACTTTTATAGCAAAATCATGCATAGTATATCTGCTCAACAAAACTTGTTTATCTTCTGGAAGTGATTCTATATATCGTTTATGAGCCTGTTTAGCTTCTCTTAACGTATAACTTTCTTCATCTCCCGAAGGATGATAAATCAATGGAGGGTCATCTTTTATTCTGGCCCGAACTCCATCTAAATAAGTCATTTTTGCAAATTCTTTTTCGTGAGCAATAGATTCGACGGCTTTTTTTATTCGTTTCTGCTGAAATTCTTTTAATTCTTCATCTTTTCCCAAATCAATAAGTTCTGCCAAATCAATATCAGCATACCAAATTTGAAGTGCCGATAATTTACTGTAATCAAGCATATGTCTTTTATAACTATCTGCAACATGCCATGCAAAAGCTTTGCAGTCTTTAACCGAAAATTTTCGCCACTTTCCTGCAATTGCAAAACTTGTTGCGAGCCTTTTTACATCCCATTCCCATGCGCCGGGAAATGTTTCATCAAAATCATTAATGTCAAAAACCAATTTACGTTCAGGAGTTGCAAAACCACCAAAATTCATTAAATGACAATCTCCACAAAGCTGCAGCTGTATTCCTGTGTTTGGTGTATTTGCTAAATCTGCAGCCATAATTGCGGCAGCACCTCGATAAAAAGCAAAAGGCGATTCGATCATTCTTCGATATCGGATAGGCAATAAACGCTCAAGCCTTCCTATACTTGTCTGAATCAAAATATCTACAGGATCTTTACGATCTTCAGGCGGTGTCCATTCCTGATGAGAAGAACGAGGCACATCTTTTCTGATCGCTGCACCATTATCATAGCGTTCTGCTTTTGATGCTAATCGATCAAAAAAACTTTCGGCACTATCTGTTGCTTTTTCTGTCATGCAGATGATTTATCTAAACTCAATTCTATTTTTTTCTTTTGAAGTTTCAGCTTGTTGAAAGAAACTTAGAAATATTATTTACCAGGAAATATAAATGCAACAACGGCTCTTAATCCCCAATCAGGTTTTATCGATTGGTGTCCAACAATTGGAATTAATGGCATTACAGCAAATTGCATAGTTTGGCCACCTAATTTTGTAATCGCGCCAACATTTGGGCTAAGTGTAATAAGAGTTGTATTTCCTTGCCAGTTTTGCGTAATTTCTGAAGTAATACCTAAACTTGCGCCACTTTTATAACTATGTGTCAGAAATAATTGTGTGTAAAACTGATTAAAATCTGCTCTGTCAGTATTTCCTGCTACGGACCAAATCTGATTGGCTAAAAAACCTATAGAAAGTCCTTTTCCCTGATGCATTACCAAAACGCTTGGTCCAATTCCGAATTTTTCTGTTCCTAACAATTTTTCTGTAGCGGTTGGCACTAAAAAAGCAGGACCTGCACCAAAGATGATTCCCTTGGTTTTAGGAGCAAAAAATGCGGTAACTGTTGCATCGCTTAAACCAAACTCATGTGTGTTTTGTCCCGTAACATCTTGCTGATCTACAACTGGAAGAATATAACGAGTAATTAAATTTAGATTTTCACTTAATTTAAAAGGCACAACAGGCTGAATATTAATCTGATATTTTATTCCATTATAAGGACCAATACCGTAAGTAATATTATTTTGCAACGGGACACTAATTAAACTCGCCACTGGATTTGCCATTTTATCGGCAAGTTCTTGTGCGCTTGCTCCGGCTTTTTCTTCTTGCGCGAATGCTGAAAAATTTAAAAGAATTAAAAACATACTGAACAAAAATTTTGCAGTGGCATATATTCTAAATCGGTTCATAATAATTCTTTTTAAGATTTATAACAATTTTCGACTTCTGATGGAACTCATAATTATTTATCTGCGAAAACCTTTTTCCAATCGTCTTTAATACTCACAACATGATATTTGTATTTTGCAGCAGTATTTAATGATAGATTATCTTTTTCCTGATAATTGTATTCTCTAATCGAATCGTTATGATTTACAATTAATTGAAACGAAGGATATTTGCTTCCTGAAGAATATCGTAACATGGCAAGATCTCCAGCTCCGCCTTCATTTCCGCAGGCAAAAACTGGTCGTTGTCCAATGTGTAATTGTATACCGACAGGTTTTCCTTCTTTATCATTAAAATGATCTAAAGCAGGTTCTCTTAAAACTGCATTTTTAGCATCATCAAATTTATATTTAAAAGAAGTACCAACAACCTGATCTTTCGGAATCCCATAAAAATCCTGTGATATTGCTCTAACAACTTCAACTGTTCCACCAGTTACAATAAAAGTTTTGAATCCGTTTGCACGGAGATAATTCAGTAACTCCAATTGTGGCTGATATCTAATTTGTTTTATCGGAACATTTTTACCCGGATATTGGGCTCCAGAAAAGAACTCTTTTGTTGAAGCTTCAAATTCATCTTCGGTCATTCCTGTATGCGTTGCGGCAACCAATTCTATAAGTGCTTTATCTCCGCCTTTTTCAAAATAAGTCTTGTCTTTTTCTACAACGGCTTTAAAAGGCTGTTTTTGTGCCAAAGCTGGATTAGCTTCAACCATTTTTTTAACTCTGTAAAAAGCAAATAATTCCTGAACATAAGGCTTTTCAGCCCAAAGTGTTCCGTCATTATCAAAGGTTGCGATTCTGTTTTCTACCGGAATAAAATCCGGGCTTCCTTCTTTGGTTACTTTTTCAACATAAGCAATAATGTCTTTTTTTAGAGCTCTGTCATTCCAGCTTGGCAAAGGATCACCGCTGGTTACAGCAGTTGCTGTGCTATCTTTTGGATTAACAGCTGTACTTTCTTCTGATTTTTTACATGAAACAAATAAAAAAAGAAGCACAGGTATTAGTACTATTTTTTTATACATAACAAAAATATTAAGTGAAAGAAAACAGGACATAAAAGCCCTGTTTCCTTTAATTATCTATACTTTATTTTTTCTTTTTTGAAGTATCTTCTGCATCTTCTTTTAATTTAGGCATTACATTTTTTTCTATATATTGTTTTGCCTTAATATCTTTCATTGCTTCTTCCATGATAGTATAAGCAGAGAAACTTGGCGGAATTGATCTTGGTGGATATTCTTTAAATGTTTCTGCAAATACCACTACATCTTGTATTGCACCATACATTGAACCAACATGATTCATCTGCCAGTCCCAAAATGTATTTGAAGTAATATCAGCTCTTTCAAAAGGATCTTGAAATAAATTGAATGTTTTTTGCAAACGAAGTTTAGTAAACGGCTCAGCCCAAACTCCAAGTGTACCTTCCAAACGCTGTTCCGCAAAAACATATTTATAATCCCCTTCTCTTAAAGCAACTAAAAGACCATCATCATCTGTATAGAAGAATTTATCTCTCGCACTTTTTTGTGTTTTGCCTTCTAAAAATTTACTTTGATCAAAACCGTCTAAATGGACTTTGTATGATTTTCCGTTTGCAGTGTAACCTTTTAAAAGTTTGTTAGTTAAATCTGGCTCACCAGCAATTGAAGCCAAAGTTGGCATCCAGTCATTATGGCTCATTAATTCAGTAGTTACAGTTCCTGGTTTAATATGACCTGGCCAACGCACAATACAAGGTACACGGAAAGCTCCTTCCCAGTTTGTGTTTTTTTCTGAACGATATGGTGTCATTGCACCATCAGGCCAGGTATTCATGTGAGGACCATTATCTGTAGAATAAACAACAATTGTATTATCAGCAATTCCTAAATCGTCTAATGCTTTTAAGATACTTCCGATAGTTTCGTCATGTTCAATCATACCATCAATATATTCACTGTCTCCGTGTGTGTATCTTCCTCTGTGTTCTGCTCTAACGTGTGTACGAAGGTGCATACGTGTTGCGTTGAACCAACAGAAAAATGGTTTTCCAGCAGCGTTTTGTCTTTTAATAAAATCAATAGCTGCTGCTGATGTTTCATCATCAACTGTTTCCATTCTTTTTTTAGTAAGCGCTCCGGTATCTTCGATTTTTTGTTTTCCAACTCTTCCAAAACGTGGATCAGTTGTTGCGTCATCAACATTTGTTGCCGTACATTTTAAAACGCCTCTTGGTCCAAATTTTTTCAAATATTCGGGATCTTTAGGATAATCTGGCAATTCTGGTTCTTCTTCTGCATTTAAGTGATACAGATTTCCGAAGAATTCGTCAAAACCATTCACAGTTGGCAAACTTTCGTTTCGGTCTCCAACGTGGTTTTTACCAAATTGTCCTGTTGCATAACCCAAGTTTTTCATTATTCCACCAATAGAAGGATCTAACTGACTCATACCCATTGGCGCTCCCGGAAAACCAACTTTTGTAAGTCCGGTTCTAAGACCGTGCTGTCCTGTTAAAAAAGCGGCACGACCTGCTGTACAGCTTTGTTCTCCATAATAATGAAGAAAACGTAATCCTTCATTTGCTAAACGGTCAATGTTGGGTGTTGTATAACCCATAACTCCATCACTATAAGCACTAATATTAGTAGTTCCAATATCATCACCCCAAAGTATCAAAATGTTAGGCTTTTTGTTTTGGGCCGAAAGTGACAGGCTTGAACATATTAATGCAAATATTATCATCGCATTATTAAATCTGCAGTAAAACTTAATTTGTTTCATGGTAATAAAATTTGTTAATAATTAGTGTTATAAAGAGATGTGCTTATAAAAGCAAAAATGTCAGGGCTTTTCTTTAAAAATCATTTCGAGAAAATCACTGTTTCAAAATTTTATTGGCAGTAAAAACCGATAAAAATGAAATCAAGAATTTTCTTAATTTTTTTTTTAAAGAACTCAAAATTAGCTAATAAAAAACCTGACTACAGTATTTTTGAGCCACGACGTGGTTTCATTTTATAAAATGAAACGTTAAAAAAGGAACTTTATAAGAAATTGTTATAGCGTTTTGCAAAATTTCTTAAACAAAAGAGGAGATTTTGATTATCTTAAATTATTACTCTTAAAGAAGAAGTTTTTGTTCCGATTCTACAACTTGAATTAAGTTTTCAAAAAAGGGCAAAAAAAAAGCCATTCTTTCGAATGGCTTTTAGTATATCTTAAAAAGAAAACTATTCTATTTCAGAAACTCTCATGGTATTTACCATTCCTTTATCTTTAATAGGCATAGCTGCAAGGTTAATTAAATAATCACCTTTAGTCGCATATCCTTTTTCAACTGCAATTTTATTTACATCTGTTACAGTATCATCTGTACTTTCTTCATTATCATAGAAGAAAGATTTAACTCCCCATAATAAATTCAATTGTGTTAAAATTCTTCTGTTTGAAGTAAACACTAAAATATGAGCAGAAGATGGTCTCCAAGCTGAAATCTGGAAAGCAGTATAACCGCTGTTTGTTAACGTACAAATTGCTTTTGCACTGATTTCATTAGCTAATAAAGCTGCTTGGTGACAAACTGTTTTAGTAACAAAACGTTTTGTTTTGATTTGTGGTGTATTTTGTGGTACTTGAATTAGCGGAGAATCCTCAACAGCCTCGCAAATTTGCGCCATTCTTTGAATTACTTGTACAGGGTAATTTCCTGTTGCAGTTTCTCCAGACAACATTACAGCATCTGCACCGTCCATTACTGAATTTGCAACGTCGTTTACTTCAGCTCTTGTTGGAGTTAAACTTGTAATCATTGTTTCCATCATTTGTGTAGCAACGATAACTGGAATTCTAGCCGTTTTAGCTCTACGGATCAAATCTTTTTGTACCAATGGAACTTCGTGAGCAGGAAGCTCAACACCTAGATCTCCACGAGCAACCATTAATCCATCACAATATGCTACAATTTTGTCCATGTTCTCTAAAGCTTCTGGCATTTCAATTTTAGCAATAATTGGGATTTTAACTTCTGAATGCTTAGCGATAAGTTCTTGTAAATCTTGTAAATCGCGAGGAGTTTTCACAAATGAAAGTGCGATCCAATCTACTTTTTGCTCAATTGCAAAAATCGCATCTGCAATATCTTTTTCAGTTAAAGCCGGTAAAGAGATTTTTGTGTTTGGAAGATTAACTCCTTTTTTAGATTTTAATTCTCCACCCTGAATAACTTTAGCAACAACTTCTGTCTTTTTATCTGTAGAAACGATTTCAAAAATAAGTTTACCATCGTCAAGCAAAATACGCTCTCCAACATTTACATCATTTGGGAAATTTTGATATTTCATAAATGCTTTTTTCGCATTTCCGATAATATCTTCTGCTGTTGTGAAAGTAATTTCATCACCATCATGTACAACAGTTCCTTCTTCCATTACACCAACTCTAAGTTTTGGTCCTTGCAAATCTCCTAAAATTGCTGTAGTGTAACCAAACTCT
Organism: Flavobacterium sp. ASV13; assembly: GCF_000745775.1. Classification (GTDB taxonomy): domain Bacteria; phylum Bacteroidota; class Bacteroidia; order Flavobacteriales; family Flavobacteriaceae; genus Flavobacterium. The sequence continues at coordinate 637,298 of NZ_JQJY01000002.1, forward strand.
TCATTTAGACCTCTAATGATATCGATTTTTTCTTTTACTCCTTCGTAATCTGCATGCGAAAAATTGATTCTAAACACATTAACCCCTGCCTCGATCATATCCTTGATAATCTCTCTTGTACTACATGCGGGACCAAGTGTAGCAACAATTTTGGTTTTCTTGTTTGTTAACATTTTTTTTAAAAAATTAGATTGTTTTTTGATTTTATTTTATTTGTATCGACGGCATAAATAGCCGCAACACTCTCTATGGTATTTAATTGTTGTTGAATTTCTGAAAAATTTAGAGTCTCCTCGCTATTCTCTATTTTCAGGAAAAAATCTACTTTTTTGAATTCAGGAAGTAAATGAATTGTTGTTGAAACCTCACTTGTTTCATTAGAAAACAAATTCTGGAAATCATTTGTACTCACTGAAATGATTTCATTTTTATTCTGAATTAAATTCCATGAAACTGCTTTTTCGGAATCATAATAATAAAATCTAGAAAAATTTGCCTCTCCTTCTTTAGTCTGAGCATGTATCTCGTTTTTGCTCTTACTTAAGTTTATCGGAAGGATCTTATTGATAAAATAGGCCAGTCTATAATCTTCTAATGAAGTATGAATTGCCATTAAATAATAATCAATTTCGTCAAATTCGTCTAAATCCAATCTATGAATAGCCATGTCATGAAAAATCAAGTTGTAAATATACTATTTCTAACGGAGCATCAATAGTTATGACGTGGTTGTTTTTGTTAATTTATAAACGAAAACGTTATAGCTTTAAGATAGTTACAGCATTTTTGTAGCTATTTCTTGTCTATTTTCTCCTGAAATGCAAAATAAGCTCTTTGCGATGCTTTTTCTTCTGCCTTCTTTTTTGAAGTTGCTCGCGCTCTTGCGATTACTTTATTGTCTATGCTCAATTTTACGCCAAATAAGCGCTGACCGTCAATACCGTTATCCTCAAAAATGTCATAATGAAAGATTCTCTTTTCTTTCTGACACCATTCGATAACTAAACTTTTGTAACTAATAACTTTTCCTTCAAGTCGGGCAATATCAACATAAGGAGTAATTACCCTCTTTTGAATAAAACGCTCGCAGAAAGGATAGCCTTTATCCAAATAAATTGCTCCAACTAAAGATTCAAAAATGTTACCGTGTATGTTCTCGCCAAAATGTTGAATTGGCACTTTGCTCTCCACAAAGCGAACCAGATTTAAATCTTTACCCAATTCATTCAAATGTTCACGACTTACAATTTTTGATCGCATTTTAGTCAAATAACCTTCGTCTCCGTTTGGTGCTTTATTAAACAAATGTGCAGCAATTACGGCACTTAACATCGCATCGCCTAAAAATTCCAACCTTTCATAATTGATTGGCTGTCCATTTTCATCTAACTTATTTGATGATCTATGTGTAAAGGCTTTCCTGTAAAATTCCACATTAACCGGCGGAAAACCAAGAATTTTCTGAATAGTGTCAAAAAAAATCCCGTCTTCTAGAGAACGGGATTTAGAAAATATTTTTTTGATAATATTCATATACGAAAATTAGTCAACCAATTTTTTAAACAATACACAAGCATTGTGTCCACCAAAACCAAAAGTATTACTCATGGCAACATTAACCTCTCTTTTTTGAGGTTTGTTTAAGGTAAGATTTAATGATGGATCAATTTTTTCATCCACAACACTATGATTAATCGTTGGAGGAACAATTCCGTGTTGCATAGCCAAAATAGAAGCAATTGCCTCAATAGCTCCAGCCGCACCAAGTAAATGTCCTGTCATTGATTTTGTTGAATTGATATTGATATTTTTTGCATGGCTTCCAAAAACAGCACTGATTGCTTTTAATTCGGCAACATCTCCAAGTGGTGTAGAAGTACCATGAGTATTGATATGATCAACATCTTCAGGTTTCATTCCTGCATCTCTCAAAGTGTTTTCCATTACAGCAATAACTCCAATTCCTTCCGGATGTGGTGCAGTTAAATGGTAAGCATCAGATGACATTCCTCCACCACCAACTTCGCAGTAAATTTTTGCACCTCTTGCTTTTGCATGTTCGTAATCTTCAAGAACCAAAGCTCCTGCTCCTTCACCTAAAACGAAACCATCTCTGGTTGCATCAAAAGGTCTAGAAGCTGTTTCCGGACTTTCATTTCTTGTTGATAAAGCATGCATTGAACTAAAACCTCCCATACCAGCAATTGTAACTGCAGCTTCAGATCCGCCTGATACAATAACGTCGCACATTCCTAAACGAATGTAATTGAAAGCATCAATTAATGCATTTGCAGAAGATGCACATGCAGAAACTGTTGTATAGTTTGGTCCCATATAACCATTACGCATAGAAATATGTGCAGGAGCAATATCAGCGATCATTTTTGGGATAAAAAACGGATTGAACTTTGGAGTTCCATCGCCTTTCGCATAATACATTACTTCTTCTTGAAAAGTCTCTAAACCTCCAATACCTGCTCCCCAAATAACACCAACTCTTTGTTTGTTAATATTATCATTAGTAATTCCAGCATCTTTGATAGCTTCATCACTGGCAGCAATTGCGTATTGAGCAAATTTATCTAGTCTACGAGATTCCTTGCGATCCATGTAATCTTCAATATTGAAGTTTTTTACTTCGCAGGCAAATTTCGTTTTATGCTTCTCTGTATCATAGTATGTGATAGGAGCGGCTCCGCTTACTCCATTCACAAGTGCATTCCAATAATCCTGGATATTATTCCCGATAGGGGTAAGTGCACCTAATCCTGTTACAACAACTCGCCTTAATGCCATAAATATGTATTTTGTACTTTAAACAAATAAAACCCACGCTTTCTTAACAGTAATGTTACTTAAGAGCCATGGGCATTACAATATAAATATATCTTTTTGATTGAAAATCAATCGAAATTTAAATTTTAAAAAAAATAATAACACCCGATGTCTAAAAATAAATCTAGAAATCGGGTGTGGTATTATTATTTTTTAGCTTCCTCGATATAAGAAATAGCTTGACCTACAGTAGCAATGTTTTCTGCTTGATCGTCTGGAATTTGAATATCAAATTCTTTTTCGAATTCCATAATAAGCTCAACAGTGTCTAATGAGTCAGCTCCTAAATCATTAGTGAAGCTTGCTTCTGTTACAACTTCGTTTTCGTCAACACCTAATTTGTCTACGATAATCGCTTTTACTCTTGATGCAATGTCTGACATAATCTTTAATTTTAGAATTTAATTTGTTGGCAAAAATAAAAAACTTTATTTTAAAACCACGATTTAGTTTATAAATGTAACACTAATTTATAAAATTAATTTCAAGAAAGCCGTTTTAAAGCTATTTATTTTCGTTTTTTATTCCGTTTTTTGCATTCTCAAAACACAGCGAATTATGAAAAAAATTATCGTTTTTGCCTCAGGATCAGGAACTAACGCAGAGAACATTATAAAATATTTTTCGAATACTGAAATTGCAAAGGTCGTTTCTGTATTTACAAATAATGCTTCAGCAAAAGTCATCGAAAGAGCAAAAAATCATCAAATTCCGGTCGAAATCTTCTCAAAAAACGAACTTTTAGAACGAAATGTACTACAAAAAATACAAGAAATCGACCCAGATCTAATCGTTCTTGCCGGATTTTTGCTAAAATTTCCTGAAAATATAATCGAGAAATATCCTAATAAAATAATCAACATTCATCCAGCGCTTTTACCTAATTATGGAGGAAAAGGAATGTACGGAATGCATATACACAGGGCTATAGTTAATAATAAGGAAAAAGAAACCGGAATCTCTATTCATTATGTAAATGAAAATTATGATGAAGGCGGCATTATCTTCCAAGCCAATGTAGCATTAACAGACGAAGACACGCCGGAAACAGTAGCCGAAAAAATTCATGAATTGGAACAAAAACATTTTCCTGAGATTATTCATAGAATATTAAACGATTAGATTTTAGACTTCTTAGACATAAGACCTCTTAGATTATTAGATTTTTTATCTAAAACATTTTAAAAATCTAAGAAGTCTGGAATCTAAAATTTAAGAAGTCCAAAAAAAAATCTAAGAAGTCTAAAAATCTAACATCTAAGAAGTCTAAAATTAAATGAATCACGAAGTACATATATATACAGATGGCGCCGCAAAAGGAAATCCAGGAAATGGCGGATATGGCGTTGTGATGGAATTGGTAGGAACTCCGCATAAAAAAGAATTCTACGAAGGTTTTCGTTTGACAACTAATAACAGAATGGAACTTTTGGCGGTAATTGTTGGCTTGGAAAAACTGAAAAAAGAAAACATGAAAGTTCTTGTTATTTCAGATTCTAAATACGTTGTAGATTCTGTTGAAAAAAAATGGGTCTTAGGCTGGGAAAAAAAGAAATTTGCAGGCAGAAAAAATCCAGATTTGTGGAAACGCTTTCTAATTTCATACCGAAAACATCAGGTAGATTTCAAATGGATAAAAGGCCACAACAATCATCCACAGAACGAACGTTGTGATCAACTAGCTGTTATGGCGTCAATGCAACCTAAACTTTCCATTGACGAATATTACGAAACCATCGGTTCAAAAGAATAAAAAAAACGCATCAATTACTTGATGCGTTTTTTTTACTAACTTAAATTCTTACTTACGATTTATTCTTTGTCTAAATCTTTTGCTCTATGAAATCCTACTAACAATCCAACTCCAGACATTGTAATAATTGTTGCCGGATAAATGACATCAGAATTCATATCTGTGTACGTTGAAAGCAGTAAAGCAATAAAAAAGCCAAGTCCTATTCCAATTAAAAGAAAAGCTGAATTCAAAATAAAGATTTTCCATGCTGGAACTCCATTTGTTTTACCTTTTAAAAATATGCTGGCATCTGCACCTTTTTCTATAAGAGCCAAACGCTCTCTATTTCTTGTTGAGTAAAAAAGATAGACAATCCCAAAGATCATCGCAAAAAGACTAAGTGGTACTAAAACTTGTGGTCCCATAATTTTTATGTTTTTATAATTGATTGATACTCCATATGACGACGCCTTTTAAATTGAGGTTACAACTTTCGGTAAAATTTTTTAAAAAATAAATCCCAAATTCTAAAACTTGCTGATTATGAACTAATTTTGAGTTTTATTAAAAGTATTTAGCAACAAATACGAGTCGAAAGGACAATATTATGATTAAGCTTTGACAAAGTTTAATCCTTTATATATATGTAGAATTTCAAAATTAAAAGTTGGAATATGGAATTTTAAAAAATTAAAAATTATTTCAAAATTCTTGTAACCTACAATAATAAACCGTCGTCCTATATAATATGAGTACAATTCCAGATCAACATTATATCGATAAAATTCTGCAGGGCGAGACAAATGCGTTTGCCGTGCTGGTAGATCGTTATAAAGATATGATCTTTACTTTGTCACTCAAGATGGTCAAAAACAGAGAAGAAGCTGAAGAAGCAGCACAAGATACTTTTATTAAAGTATTTAATTCTTTGAGCAAATTTAAAGGCGATTCTAAATTCTCAACATGGATTTACAAAATCTCTTACAATAATTGTTTAGACCGTTTAAAGAAAAACAAAAAAGAAGAAAATAATATTTCAATAGATGAATTTTCTTCTCATTTAGTTAAAACAATGGACAATGCTTTGAGCGCTTTAGTTGACACAGAACGAAAGCAGGCCATTCAAAATTGTTTAAATTTGTTACCAAGTGATGATAATTTCCTTTTGACGCTCTTTTATTTTGAAGATCAAAGTTTAGAAGAAATTGGAAAAATCATGAACATTAACGCTAATAATGTCAAAGTAAAACTATTTAGAAGCCGACAAAAATTAGCTACCATTTTAAAGAAGCAATTAGAACCTGAAATAGTTGAGTATTATGAAAGAGGAAGATAAAAATTTAGAAAATCTTATTGAAAGAATGATGGCCGAAGACACTTTACAATCGCCATCTGCCGACTTTACTTCAAACTTAATGTCGCAAATTCTTGTTGCCGAAAAAACAAAAATCAAACCTTACAAACCTTTGATTTCGATTTCAACATGGATTTTTATTGGAATTGCTTTGATCCTTTTGGTTATTTACAATATATTTTTTGCTGGAGCAGAAAATAATTTAGAAATCGGAAAATCATACACAGATAAAATTTCAGCAATTGTTTCCGGAATTCATATTTCAAAAACTTTATTGTATTCTATTTTAATTGTTCCTTTTATGATTTTGATTCAGGTTGGAGTTCTGAAGAATTATTTTGATAAGAAGTATCAGTTGTAATCCTGTTTAAAAGAAATGAAAAGTAGTAAAATCAAAAATAATTTATCTCTAAAGAAAATTAAAACACAGACGTATTTCCTCTCAATGTTATTGCTTTTTGTCATTAGTTATGCATCTGCCCTTCCCTCAAACTTTACTACTAAAGAAATAAAATTTACTAGCGAAGGAGTTACACTCGCTGGAACTATTTTTACGCCCAACAATGCACAGGCAGCCGTTGTGATTATTCATGGATCTGGACAAGAAAAAAGAATGACAGACTTTGCTACAATCCTTGCCAATAATGGAATTGCAGTTTTAACGTATGATAAACGTGGAGTCGGAGAATCAGCTGGTGTATATGCTGGACCAGAAGTAGGAACTAACAATGTTGATTTTTCAAATCTAAATCTTTTGTCTTTAGATGCGAGTGCTGCTGTAAATACTTTATCTAATTTTTTATCAAATGATAAAACTCCAATAGGCTTAATAGGCGGTAGCCAAGCCGGATGGATAATTCCATTGGCTGCAGCGAAAAACAAGAAAGTTAAATTTATGACAATATTTAGCGGAGCTCTTATAACGGTTAAAGAACAATTGAGATTCCAATTTTATACCAATGGAGATAAAAATTTTTGGGATACACATTCAGAAGAAGAGGCAAGAAAACACATATTCAATGACCCAGACAAATATGAGTTTATTGATACAAATCCCAATGATGTTCTTTCTAAATTATCAATTCCAGGAATCTGGATTTTTGGAAGTAAAGATATTCAAGTTCCTGCGAATCTATCAATCGAATATCTTAACAAATTAAAATCTAAAGGAAAACATTTTGAATATAAATTGTTTCCAGACTTGGGACACAATACAGCATTTTCAGACGATGAAGAACCCATGAACGATGCAATCAATTGGATTAAAAATATCGCTAAATCAAAGAATCATAAACAAAAAAACTAGAAACACTTTGAACAACCGAGTTTCTATGTGGACGTTGTTTTGTACAGAAAAGAAAAGCTTCGTCTTTTAGAAAACTTAAATAAAATCTTGAAGCTTTTTTTCAAAATAAATATTGCAATTTAATTCTGAAAATGATATTTTGAGCACTCAAAAGAATCTCAGATAATTTACTCATTTACAATAGTTTTAACCCCGAAATCGATATTCTTTTTTTAAGAAAATTTTGAGAACCTAAACCGTTGCAATATTGTAACTTATAGAGTATCTTTGCACCCTAATTCGAAATTCATAAAATGAATAAACTATTGATTGTTGGAACAGTTGCTTTCGACGCGATTGAAACTCCTTTCGGAAAAACAGATAAAATTTTAGGTGGTGCTGCAACCTACATCGGATTATCAGCGTCATTTTTTAACTTGCAATCAGCTATTGTTTCTGTAGTTGGTGATGATTTTCCTCAAGAACATTTAGATTTATTGACTTCAAAAAATATTGATATCTCTGGTATCGAAATTGTAAAAGGCGGAAAAACCTTTTTCTGGAGCGGTTTATACCACAACGATCTAAATTCTAGAGACACTCTTGTTACTGAATTAAACGTTTTGGCAGATTTTCAGCCAAAAGTTCCTCAAAACTATAAAGATGCTGATGTTGTGATGTTAGGAAACTTACATCCATTAGTTCAAAGCAGTGTTTTAGATCAAATGGAGAAAAAACCAAAATTAGTTGTTTTAGATACAATGAACTTTTGGATGGACTGCGCTCTTCCTGAATTATTAGACGTTATTAAACGTGTAGATGTTATTACAATCAATGACGAAGAAGCAAGACAACTTTCTGGTGAATATTCATTAGTAAAAGCAGCTGCGAAAATCCAGGACATGGGACCAAAATATGTGGTGATCAAAAAAGGAGAGCACGGAGCACTTTTATTCCACAATAGAGAAGTATTCTTTGCACCAGCTTTACCATTAGAAGAAGTTTTCGATCCAACTGGAGCCGGAGACACTTTTGCAGGTGGATTCTCTGGATTTATTGCGCAAAGCGAAAACATTTCTTTTGGAAACATGAAGAATGCAATTATTTACGGTTCAAATTTAGCTTCGTTCTGCGTAGAGAAATTTGGAACTGAAAGGATGGAAACATTAAGCAAAGCAGAAGTAGCGATTCGATTACAACAATTTAAGTCGTTAACTCAGTTTGACATAGAAATATAATGCCTAAGAGCCTCGGTAAAACGGGGCTTTTTTATTACGTTAATACACACAACTTACAACACACAAAAAAACAAAAAAAATGAGCGACGCTTTAAAACACGAATGTGGTATAGCTTTAGTTAGACTTCTTAAACCGCTTGAATATTATAAAGAAAAATACGGAACTGCTTTTTACGGGATTCAGAAAATGTATTTAATGATGGAAAAACAGCACAACCGCGGACAAGACGGAGCTGGTTTTGCAAGCATTAAATTAGATGTTGAACCTGGACAACGCTACATCAGCAGAGTTCGTTCGAATCATGCACAACCAATTCAAGATGTTTTTAAACAAATCAATGAGCGAATCAGCGAGGAATTAAAAGCAAAACCAGAAATTGCTGATGATATTCATAAAATAAAATCAGAAATTCCATATGTTGGCGAATTGTTTTTAGGACACGTTCGTTATGGAACTTTTGGGAAAAACAGTATCGAAAGCGTTCACCCATTTTTGCGCCAAAGCAACTGGATGCACCGTAACTTGATTTTGGCAGGAAACTTTAACATGACAAATGTTAAAGAGCTTTTCGAAAATCTGGTTGAACTTGGACAGCATCCTAAAGAAATGGCCGATACGGTTACGGTAATGGAAAAAATTGGCCACTTTTTAGATAAAGAAGTAATGCAATTGTACCAAGATTGTAAAGCTGAAGGTTATTCTAAAAGAGAAGCTTCTCCAGTAATTGCTGAGCGTTTGGATATTGCAAAAATATTAGCTCGTTCTGCTAAAAACTTAGATGGAGGTTACGCAATGGCCGGATTATTAGGTCACGGTGACGCATTTGTTTTTAGAGATCCAGCAGGAATTCGTCCAGCATATTTCTATCAAGATGACGAAGTAGTTGTCGTAGCTTCTGAAAGACCTGTTATTCAAACTGTATTTAATGTACCTTTTGAAAGCGTTCAGGAAATTGATCCAGGAAATGCTTTGATCATCAAGAAAAACGGAAAAGTTACCATGAATCAAATCTTGGAACCAACCGTTAAAAAAGCATGTTCGTTTGAAAGAATTTATTTCTCAAGAGGAAGTGATGCCGAAATTTATCAAGAACGTAAAAACTTAGGGAAATTAATTTTGCCTGCAGTTCTTGACGCAATTGATAGCGATACAGACAACACAGTTTTCTCTTATATTCCGAATACAGCTGAAACTTCATTTTATGGTTTAGTTGAAGCTGCTCAGGATTTCTTAAATCAGAGAAAAAATAATTATATTCTGGAAAACAGAAACACACTTACTGCCGAGACACTTCAGGAGCTTTTAGCTGTAAAAATTCGTACTGAGAAAGTGGCTATCAAAGATGCTAAACTCAGAACCTTTATTACTGAAGACAGCAGCCGTGATGATTTAGTAGCTCACGTTTACGACGTTACTTATGGCGTAATTAAACCAGAGGACAATTTGGTTATTATCGACGACAGTATTGTTCGTGGTACGACATTAAAAATGAGCATCATTAAAATGATGGATCGTTTAAATCCAAAACGTATCGTAATTGTTTCATCGGCACCACAAATTCGTTATCCAGATTGTTATGGAATTGACATGGCAAAACTAGAAGGACTTGTTGCTTTTAGAGCTGCTTTGACTTTATTAAAAGAAAGAAACTTATATCATATTGTTGACGAAGTGTATGCGAAATGTAAAGCGCAGGAAAACTTCGCTGATAAAGATGTTGTAAATTATGTTACTGCAATCTACGATCAATTTACTCCAGAAGAAATTTCAGATAAAATAGCAGAAATGTTAAGTTCTCCGGAAATTAATGCCGAAGTAAAAATCATTTTCCAAAAAGTAGAAGATTTACATATTGCATGTCCTAAAAATTTAGGCGATTGGTACTTTACAGGAGACTATCCAACTCCGGGAGGAAATCGTGTTGTAAATCGTGCATTTATGAATTTTTACGAAGGAAAAGATGCTCGAGCATACTAAGAAAACGCTAAGAAAAAGTTAATTTGTGCATTTCATCGATTATTTTTGCCGTTCATCCTGTTTGTTTGGTAAAAATGAAAAGCTACAATACTTTTGGGAAACCATAACATTAGTAGGTTAAGTTTATGGTAGATTTGGGGCAAAAAGGGTGGAAGAAATTCCACCTTTTTTATTTTATTCAGATAAGTATTTACAAAACAGACTCCTACAATCACTTCGTCGAAAATATCGACCATTCATCTAAAAAGTTTTTTTTTAAAATATAGTCGCCATACATTTACTGAACCATAACATTAGTAGGTTAAGTTTATGGTAGATTTGGGGCAAAAAAGGCGGAAGAGATTCCGCCTTTTTTATTTTCTTTTATTTAGAGAAAAGAAACAAGAAAAATAGAAGAAAGAGCAAAGAAAAAAGATTATAGACAAAATGTATAGATAATAAAAAAAGACGAGTACCATAAGCAGCTCGTCTTTTCTCTTTATTCTTTGCTCTATTTTCTTTTTTCAGTTTACTTAATCGGATATATTTGCCATTCGTCTAAAAAAGTTTTTTTTAAAATATACTCGTTATACATTTACCGAACCATAACATTAGTAGGTTAAGTTTATGGTAGATTTGGGGCAAAAAAGGCGGAAGAGATTCCGCCTTTTTTATTTTCTTTTATTTAGAGAGAAAAGAAGCAAGATTATAGAACAAAGACAAAAATATGAATCACAAAAAAAACGGATAACAATACGCTATCCGTCTTTTCTCTTTATTCTTTACTCTATTTTCTTATTTGTCTAAAGCAAATCTTCTTGCAACTTCTGTCCAGTTAATTACACTGAAGAAAGCTTCAATATAATCTGGTCTTCTGTTTTGGTAGTTTAAATAATAAGCGTGCTCCCAAACATCCATTCCTAAGATTGGAGTTCCACCGTTACCAGCAACTTCTGGCATTAATGGATTATCTTGATTTGGAGTACCTACAACCTCTAATTTTCCTCCTTTTTGAACTGTTAACCAAGCCCATCCTGAACCAAACTGAGTTGCACCAGCTTTAGCAAATTTTGCTTTAAACTCTTCGAAAGTTCCAAAAGAAGCCTCGATTGCAGCTAATAAATCACCTGTTGGTAATCCTCCACCATTTGGAGACATTACAGTCCAGAATAAGTTGTGATTGTAGAAACCTCCACCATTGTTACGAACTGCAGCGTTAGATTTATCTAAGTTGATTAAGATGTTTTCGATTGTTTTTCCTTCTAAATCTGTTCCTGCAATTGCAGCGTTTAGATTTGTTGTATATGCATTGTGGTGCTTAGTATGGTGGATTTCCATTGTACGAGCATCAATATGTGGTTCTAATGCATCATATGCATAAGGTAATTGTGGTAATTCAAAAGCCATGATATTTCTAATTTTTATGGTTTATAATAATTTATCCCAAATTTAGACATTTAACTTTGGAATTGAAAATACTATTTCGTTATAATTCAATTAAATTAATCGATAAATCGATTTTTAAAAAGTTAAAGACCTAAAAATCTTTACTTTCCATTGAAAGTCGTCATCGTATTTTCCAATCCGGCAGTTCCAAAAGATTTTATAATTTCAGCTGAAGTTTCAAGACGTTCTGTCAATTTTGCGTTTTCTTCATCGTTCCATTCACCTAAAACATAATCTACTTGTTGTCCTTTTTTGAACTGATCGCTGATACCGAATCTAAAACGAGTGTAGTTTTGTGTATTTAGGACAAGATTGATGTTTTTAAGTCCGTTATGCCCTCCATCGCTGCCTTTTGGCTTAATGCGGATGGTTCCGAATGACAAATTCAAGTCGTCCGTTATCACAAGAATATTTTCTAACGGAATATTTTCTTTGTCCATCCAGTATTTTACTGCTTTTCCGCTCAAGTTCATATAAGTGTTTGGTTTTAAAAGAAAAAAAGTTCTTCCTTTAAATTTATATTCTGCAAGTGAGCCTAATTTTACTGTTTCGAATGAAAGACTTTCTTTTTTGGCTAAAAAATCAAGTACTTTAAATCCGATATTGTGTCGTGTATTTACATATTCGGCTCCGATATTTCCTAAACCTACGATTAAGTATTTTTTCATAATGTCTTCTGCGTTCTCTTCTTTTGGTGTTGATGAAAACAGTTTTGTTATCCATTTTATCATGTTTGCAAAAGTAAGATTAATTAGAGAATGTAACAATTAGATAATTTGAAAATGTGAAAATTAGATAATTTCTGTTGGTTGTAGTTTAACCGCAAAGGGCGCAAAGAGTTTACGCAAGAACCCCTAAGAACACAAAGAAAATACCTTTCGCAGATTTAGCTGATTTTTCCTTAGCATCTCAGTCCCGATAGCTATCGGGATAGAAACTCATGAAAAAGATACTTTCTCTTTAGCCCTGACAGGAGCGATATCCTTTTTCTGGCTTCTTTAGCCAGGAAAAGATTTAGCGGATGGCAGGAACATCACTTGTTATGAAAACAGGATTTTCTGCTTCTAAAAAAACTTAGCATCTCAGCACCTTAACAACTTAGCATCTTAAAAAAAAAGCCCCAATCGTAAGATTGAGGCTTTTTGTATAGTTTGAAAAAAATTATTTTTTCTTTCCTTTTGCAGGAGCTTTTGCAGCTTTTGCAGCTTCTTGAGCAGCTTTCATAGCAGCACGAGAGATTCTTACTTGACAAACAACTGTGTTGTCTGGGTGCATAATTTTGTACTCTGGTTTTCCAACTTTAGTAACGTATAATTTGTTACCCATTTCAAGTGGAGTGATGTCAGCTTCAACAAAATCAGGAAGATTTGCTGGTAAAGCTTTAACTTTTAATTTACGTTGGTTTAAACGTAAAACACCTCCCGCAAGAACACCTTTAGATGTACCAACGATTTTCACAGGAACTTCCATTGTGATTTCTTTATCATCAAATAATTGGAAGAAGTCAATGTGTAAAATTTTGTCAGAAACTGGGTGAACCTGGATATCTTGCAAAATTGCATTGAATGATTTTCCTTTTCCAAGCTCAATCACAACTGTGTGTGCATTTGGAGTGTAAACCAAGTTTTTGAACGCTGCAGCGTCTGCTGAGAAGTGTACTGCTTGATTTCCTCCGTATAACACGCAAGGAACCGCTCCAGCATTACGTAAGGCTTTAGTTGACACTTTGCCCACGCTTTCTCTTTCTGATCCTTTAATTGTAATCGATTTCATTGTAAAAAAATATAGTTATTAAATAAATATTCTATTTTGCTATAGCGAAAATTACATAATGAATTTTCCGCTAATTGAATTGTTGTGGTGCACCATGTGCATAACTTCTGCAAAAAGAGGTGCACAACTCACTACTCTAATTTTGTCTGAATGTTTCTTTAACGGAATAGAATCGGTTACGATCAATTCTGTTAATTTTGAATTTTCAATTTTCTCATACGCCCCGCCAGATAATATAGCGTGTGTACAAATTGCTCTTACACTTAGCGCTCCTTTTTCGATCATTAGGTCTGCTGCTTTCGCTAAAGTTCCTCCTGTATCGATCATATCGTCTACTAAGATTACGTTACGACCTTTTACTTCACCAATTAGTTCCATAGTATCGATAACGTTGGCTGCTTTTCTTTGTTTGTAACAGATTACTACATCTGATTCTAAAAACTTAGAGTAAGCATATGCTCTTTTTGAACCTCCCATATCAGGAGATGCAATTGTTAGATTTTCTAACTTTAAACTTTGCACGTAAGGCAAAAAGATTGTAGATGCAAATAAATGATCTACTGGTTTTTCAAAGAATCCCTGAATTTGATCTGCGTGCAAATCCATTGTCATGATTCTTGTTGCTCCTGCAGCTGTCAATAGATTTGCTACTAACTTTGCTCCAATTGGAACTCTTGGTTTATCTTTTCTATCCTGTCTTGCCCAACCAAAATAAGGCATAACAGCTGTAATATGTCTAGCTGATGCGCGTTTTGCAGCATCAATCATTAATAACAATTCCATCAAATTATCTGCCGATGGGAAAGTTGAACATACGATAAATACTCGTAAACCTCTTATTGATTCTTCGTAAGATGGCTGAAATTCTCCATCACTATACGTTGACATCGTTACTTTTCCTAACGGAATTCCGTACTGCTCTGCAATTTTTTCTGCAAGATAAACACTTTGTGAACAAGCAAAAATTTTAGCTTCTGGTTCTAGGTGCGACATTATAATTTGTTGTTTTTGCTCCGCTACGCTTAGTATAATTCGGCTTTATCATTTTAGGTAAAGCAAAACATTCATAAATGTCTCGGGTGTAGTTAGTTGTGTGTGCGTCGTTTTAACGAGGTGCAAATTTATAAAATTTATTGAACACTGAAAGCAAAAATTTAAGTATTTTTATTAGAATGTTTAATTTTATTTTTTACATTTGCACCGTGTTAAAGGAATGACGCCATTTATGACTTCATTCTATTGCGTTAAAATAGATTATTTATGATTTATTTTTTCGTCTGCTACGCCCGGATGGCGGAATTGGTAGACGCGCTGGTCTCAAACACCTGTGGGAAACCGTGCCGGTTCGACTCCGGCTCCGGGTACGAAAAACCTCTTCTTAACGGAAGAGGTTTTTTCATTTATTCACTTCTTCAACAAAACACTTCTAATTTAATCTGCTGTATATCTGCTTTTTGCAAATAAATTTGGCTTGCTCATATTTTAATCGTAATATTGCAATATTAAACTAAACAAAATGGGAGCTACAAAAACCGAACATTTTACAGATGCACAAAATCAAATAGCAACGATTGCAAAAGCATTGGGGCATCCTGCACGAATTGCGATAATCGAATATTTGCTAAAAGTTAACGAATGTATTTGTGGCGATATTGTCAACGAACTCCCTCTTGCGCAACCAACTGTTTCCCAACATTTGAAAGAATTAAAAAATGCTGGTATTATTAAAGGAAACATTTCAGGAAATGCAATCTGTTATTGTCTTGACGAAAAAACAATCGATATTTTAAGTGGTTATATTTTAAATATCTCAGCCACTATTTCGAAATCTAAATGCTGTTAGGCATTTTTTTTACTATTTATTATCGCAATATTGCATTAAAACAATAAACTATATAAAAATGAAATTATCAGAAATAAAACAGATTTTACCAACATTAGACAATGTTGAATTTCAATTAGAAAACGGAGCTTTTGTACCAGAACATTTTCATGTAACTGAAGTTGGAAGCATCACAAAACACTTCATCGATTGTGGTGGTGTTATTAGAAATGAAAAAGTTGTCAATTTTCAGCTTTGGAATGCAAACGATTTTGAACATCGCTTAAAACCAACTAAATTATTGCATATCATTCAACTTTCAGAAGACAAACTAAATATTGAAGATCTTGAAATCGAAGTTGAATATCAAAGCGACACCATTGGAAAATATGATTTGGCTTTCAACGGAAAAACTTTTATTCTTCAAAACAAATCAACGGCTTGTTTAGCACAAGATTCGTGTGGAATTCCTGCCGAAAAACAAAAGATTAATTTAATTGAACTAAACAATGAAGCTTCTTCATGCTGTACTCCAAATTCTGGATGTTGCTAATATGAAAGAAAAATTTATTAAATATAAAAAACCAATTATTATCACGACAGCCGTTGTTGTGTTACAGCTTATTTTTGGCTTTGACCCAAAATTCTGCATCATAAACATCATTTGGCTGTTTGTTTAAAATTATGGAAAAGAAAATATTAATACTTTGTACGGGAAATAGCTGCAGAAGCCAAATTGCAGAAGGATATATGAGATATTTTGCAGGCAACAAAGCGGTAGTTTACAGTGCCGGAGTAGAAACTCATGGAGTCAATCCGAAAGCCATTTCGATCATGAAAGAAGATGGCGTAGATATTTCAAATCACACATCCAACAATATTGATGAGTACACCAATATTGACTTTGATTATGTAATAACGGTGTGTGATAATGCTAAAGAAAGATGCCCGTTTTTTCCAACAAAAGCACTTAAGTTTCACTATAATTTTCCTGATCCTGCAAAAGCATCTGGAACAGATTTAGAAATAACGGAGCAATTTAGAAGTGTCAGACAATTGATAAAAGAATATTGTAAAAATTTTGTTGACGAAAATTTAGTTTAATAACTGCATAAAAAACCTCTTCCTTTAAGAAGAGGTTTTTTCATTTTATACTATTTCACAACTAGCATTATGCAAAACCGGAAAATTGCAAGAATTGGCAATAAAACACAATTGATTTGCTTTAAAATGCAGATCTAAAGCCAATTCAATTTGATCTGGATTTGAGATTTTTACTTTCGGGTTTAATATAACTTCGGTAAATTTTCCACTTCCGTCTGGAGCAACTTCAAGTGTTGCTTCAGCGTTGTCTGAATATTCGAGAACTTCGATTCCGTTTTGAGAGCAAACATATAAATAGGACATCATATGACAGGAAACCAAACTGCTCAATAATAAATCTTCTGGATTATATAATGATGGATCGCCTTTGAAAGCTTTGGCAGCTGAAATATCCAAAACTGATTTTCCTTCAATTTTAATTTGATGGGTTTTGCTGTAAAACTTTGAAGCTGATTCTTCTTTTTTTGATGTCCAATTTAATTGGGCTTTGAATAAATGTTTGAATGCCATAACTATTTTTTTTTCGCCACGAATTCACGAATTTACGCAAATTGAATCGCATCTAAAATCTTATACTTTGAATTTCACTAATTAAAATCCGTGTTTTCTAATCAGAAATTCGTGAATTCGTGGCAAAAAATCTCCAATAAAAAAACCTCGAAAGCTTAATACTTTCGAGGTTTTTCAGAGAATTAGAACTAACTAAACAAATTCTAAGATTATTTTTGAACAGAAAACTTAAATGTAGTTTTCGTTTTATAGTTTTCTCCCGGGTTTAAAACCGTTGTTGGGAAGTTTTTCTGGTTTGGAGAATCTGGATAATGTTCTGTTTCTAAACAAAGTCCAGTTCTGTGTGCGTATGTTTTTCCGTCGCGCGTTGGTAAAGTTCCGTCAAGGAAATTTCCTGAGTAGAATTGAATTCCAGGTTCATCAGTTGTCATTTCCATAACTCTTCCGCTTGGTGCGTGGTATACTTTTGCAATAATTGTTTTTCCTTTTTCAGGATTGTTCAACACCCAGCAGTGATCGTAACCTTTTCCTCTTTCTAATTGCTCGTTTTTAGCATTGATGTCTTTTCCAATTAATTTTGGCGTTCTGAAATCAAAAGGAGTACCAGCAACATCATCCAATTTTCCTGTCGGAATTAAAGTCGCATCAACCGGAACTAATTTATCTGCATTTAAAGTCAATTCGTGATCTAAGATGGTTTTTGTAAAATCTCCAGATAAATTGAAATATGAATGTTGCGTCAAATTCACAACTGTTTTCTTGTCTGTAGTAGCTTCATATAAAACTTCTAACTGATTATCATTTGTTAAAGTATAAGTCACAAAAACTTTCAAGGTTCCAGGATAACCTTCTTCCATATCTTTACTTACGTAAGATAATTTTAGAGAAGCGTTTTCGCCAGACTTAACCTCATCGGCTTTCCAAACGACGTTAAAATATCCTTGCGGACCACCATGCAAAGCATTTGGTGCGTTGTTTATTGCCAATTGATATTCTTTTCCATCTAATGAAAATTTACCTTTTGCAATTCGGTTTCCATATCTTCCGATCAAAGCTCCGAAGAAAGGATTTTCTTTTTCATATTGTGCCAAAGAAGTAAATCCGATTACTACATTTTCAGAAACTCCTTCTTTATTTGGCACTTTCAAATCTGTAATTCTTCCGCCAAAAGTGATGATGTCAACTTCCATCCCATTTTGGTTTTTCAGTTTATAACTTTCGACTTTTTCTCCTTTTGCAGTAGTTCCGTATTCTGATTTTTCAATTGAAACTAAATCTTTTCCTTCAGCAGCAACTTTTTCTGTATCGGCTTTTTTATCGCTTTTACATTGAACTGAAACTGCAGCCAAACTCAAAAGGCTTAATCCGAAAACACAACGTTTTAATACATTCATAGATGATATTTTTTTGATTTGTAAAAAGTAAAATGTTAGGTGTTAAAAACTTAAAAGTAACAAAAAACTTAGAATCTTAGCAACTTAGAACCTTAGTATCTTAGATTAAAGTCCGTGTTGAAACAAATGATAATACGCTTCGTTAGCGTTGATTTTATCTTTGAAATCTCTTACCGTAGTTTTTTCATCAATAACCAACAATTCGATTCCTGCAATATCAGCAAAATCTTCCATATACTCAGTTGTCAATGATTGGCTGTAAACCGTGTGATGCGCTCCTCCAGCAAGAATCCAAGCTGTAGCTGCAATATCAAGGTTTGGTTTACAATCCCATAAAACTCTTGCAACTGGTAATTTTGGCAATTCAGCCAATGGTTTAATCGCTTCAACTTCGTTTACAATTAAACGGAAACGTGTTCCCATATCAACCAAAGAAACATTGATAGCGTCACCTGCAGGAGAGTTGAACACCAAACGAGCTGGATCTTCTTTTCCGCCAATTCCTAGCGGATGTACTTCGCAAGAAGGTTTTCCATCAGCAATAGAAGGGCAAATTTCCAACATGTGAGAACCTAAAACATATGATTTTTGTGGTGTGAAATGGTACGTATAATCTTCCATGAAAGAAGTTCCGCCTTCCAATCCAATGTTCATTACTTTTAAAGCTCTTACCATTGCAGCGGTTTTCCAGTCTCCTTCTCCACCAAAACCATAACCATCGGCCATTAATCTTTGTGTTGCGATTCCTGGTAATTGTTTCCAAACTCCAAGGTTTTCAAATGTATCTGTAAAAGCTCCGAAACCTCCTTCTTCAAGGAAAGCTCTTAAACCTAATTCAATTTTTGCCGCTTCCGCTAAAGAACTTCTTTGCGCTCCGCCTTCTTTTAAAGAATCAGTTAAAGTATAAGAAGACTCATAAACTGCTAATAAATCAGCTAATTGTTTGTCTGTAACTTTCTCAATATGTTTGGTAACATCTGATGAATCGAATCCGTTTACTGAAACTCCAAAACGAATTTGAGCTTCTACTTTATCGCCTTCTGTTACGGCAACTTCACGCATATTGTCACCAATACGAGCTACTTTTAAGTTTTGAAGTTCATCCCATCCAAGAACAACTCTTGACCAGATGCCTAATTTTTTCTGAACTCTTTCGTCTTCCCAATGTCCCACAACAACTTTACGTTTTTTACGCATTCTTGACATAATGAACCCGAATTCACGATCTCCGTGAGCCGATTGATTCAAGTTCATGAAATCCATGTCGATACTTCCCCATGGAATTTCAGCATTATATTGTGTATGTAAATGACATAATGGTTTTTTCAAAATGCTCAAACCGCCAATCCACATTTTTGCTGGTGAAAAAGTATGCATCCAGGCAATAATTCCGATACAGTTTTTCTCTGAATTCGCAGCCAAACAAACATCTAAAATCTGCGAAGGCGATTTCACCACATCTTTATAAACCACTTTTACTGGAATACTTGATGAAGCATCTAATCCCTTTGCAATAATCTGAGAATGTTCCGCTACTTTTCTAAGTGTTTCTTCACCGTATAATTCCTGGCTTCCTACTACAAACCATACTTCTTTTTGAGAAATGTCTATCATTTTTGTTTATTTTGTTTCAAGTTTCAGGTTTCACGTTGTTGGAATCTAAAAAACTTGAATTGTTATTTTATTGTTTTGTTTATGTCTGTTTCACGTTCCAAGTTTCACGTTCCAACAACTTGAAACTTGAAACAAAAAAAACCTGAAACCTTAAACAAATTTTATCATTGTCCGTAATACGAATCTTTTCCGTGTTTACGATTGTAATGTTTCTTTATTAATGAATCTTTTAATCTTGGTGCATTTGGGTTTATTTGTAAAGTCAAGTACGCCATTTCTGCCACTACTTCTAACACTTTACTGTTGTAAACCGCTTTTGCAGCATTTTTTCCCCAGGCAAACGGACCGTGATTTCCTATCAAAATCATTTCTACTTCTTCGTATGAAAGATTTTTTTCTTTGAAACAATCCAAAATCTGAATTCCGGTATTGTGTTCGTAGTTACCTTCAATTAAATGATCTGCCATTGGCGGAGCACACGGAATATCTGCTGTTAAATGATCAGCATGTGTGGTTCCGAAAATTGGAATATCTCTTTGCGATTGCGCCCAAGCCACAGAATATGTTGCATGTGTATGCGCAACTCCTCCAATATTTGGCCAATTTTTATATAAATAAGCATGCGTTTTTGTGTCAGACGACGGACGCATAGTTCCTTCAATAACATTATTATCAAAATCGACAATTACGATATCTTCAGGTTTTAAATCTTCGTAAGGAACACCGCTTGGTTTAATGGCAAAAACACCATTTTTTCTGTCCACGGCACTCACGTTTCCGAATGTATAAACAACCAAATTCAATGCATTCAACTGCATATTGGCCTCGTAACATTCTTGTTTTAAATCTTTATACTGAGAACTCATTTTGAGATATTTTAATGGTTGGATCTGCAAAAACACTTAATTGTTCGTAAGCAATTAGCAGTTTATTATAAGCCGCAACTTTGTCTAATTGAGGGAAATATTCTCCGTCAAAATCACTTCCGATTTTTTGGCTTGCTTCGATTACGGTTGGATAAATTCCGGCTGCAACGGCTGCGTAAATTGCTGCACCTAAAGCTGGAGTTTGATCAGAAGAAGCAATTTTAATTGGCTTGTTTAAAACGTTAGCCAAAGTCTGCATGATAAAAGGAGATTTACGAGCAACACCACCAATTCCGATCACGCTATCAATTTTTATACCTTCTTCTTCAAAACGGTCTACAATTTTCTTCGCTCCAAAACAGATTGCGTTTACTAAAGCTTTAAAAATATGAGGCGCTTTTGTTCCTAAAGATAAATTCGAAATCGCACTTTTTACTTCCTGATTGGCATCCGGAGTTCTACGTCCGTTGATCCAGTCCAAAGCAATTGGAAGACTTTCTGAAACCGGAATCTTCTCTGCTTCTTTCGTCAACTCTACAATTAATTTATCACTGAATTCTTCTCTTAACTGCTCTTTTTGAGCATCATTTAAAACAGAAGAAGTTTCTAGTAAATGTTCCGTTGGCCACATTAATAATTCTTTGTACCAAGCCAATAAATCGCCAAAAGCAGATTGTCCTGCTTCAAGACCAATAAATCCTGGAATAACCGAACCATCAACTTGTCCGCAGATACCGCGAACGGTTTTTGTTCCCACTTCATCATACGAACCCACTAGAATATCACAAGTTGAAGTTCCCATAACGCGAACTAAAGTGTTTTCGCCAATTTTAGCTCCAACCGCTCCAGAGTGTGCGTCGAAAGTTCCAACGGCAACAACAGTATCTGTTGAAAGCCCCAAACGGTCTGCCCATTCTTTGCTTAAATTTCCAGCAACTAAATCTGATGTATAGGTTTCATCATATAAATTACCGCGAAGCTGTGCTAAATATGGATGTAATTTTTCTAAGAATTCAACTGGTGGCAATCCGTTCCAGTCTGTGTGCCACATTGCTTTGTGACCTGCAGCGCAACGGCTTCTTTTGAATGTTTTTAAATCTTTATCTTCAATTAATAAATACGTCATTAAATCGCAGTGTTCCATCCAAGTATGCGCTGCATTTCGAACCGCTTCATCTTGTCTTGCAATGTGAAGGATTTTTGCCCAAAACCATTCTGATGAATAAATTCCTCCAACGTATTTTGTTACGTCTTCTCCTCCCCAGCTTACTGCCAGTTCGTTGATTTCGTTTGCTTCATTAATAGAAGTATGATCTTTCCACAAAACCATCATTGCATTTGGATTTTCTTCAAAACCTTTTGTTAATGCTAATGGCGTTCCATCTTTTGTAACTGGAACTGGAGAAGATCCAGTGGTATCAATACAAATTCCGCGAACTAACGACGGATCAACCTTGCTTTCTTTTATAACATTTTGAATCGTGATTTCTAATCCTTCGATATGATCTAAAGGATGCTGACGAAACTGATTTATTGATGCGTCACAATATTGTTTGTTTTTCCATCTTTTGTAATGAGAAACATTCGATGCCAATTCCTGCCCATTTTCAGTATCGATAAGCACCGCTCGAACAGAATCTGTTCCGTAGTCCAATCCTATAACGTAATTTTTCATTCGAAATTCATTTTTAATAATGACAAATATAATTATAATTCATTTATAAGTGTACAATAAACACTTAATAAAAATTGAGCTTTGAATTTTTACAAATAATGCATCAAAACAAGCAATTATGACAAAAACAGAAAATAAATGTTGGTTTAACATTTATTCTATTGCGATTATTTCATCTTAATTTTCAAAACCGTTACTGAATAAGCTGGAAAATCGTACTGAACTTTGTTTCCGCTTACTTTAAATTCGCTTTCTTTCGGACTGATTTTAGTTGGAGCTTCAAAAGAATTTTCATCATTTATTCCGTCTCCTTTTAAAATTATTGCTGTTCCTTTAGCCTCTAATTTTGCTCCTTTTAAATCAATTGAAACATTTTGAGAAGTCGCATTTGCATTCACAATTTTCAAAATCACTTCTTTAGAATTCACATCTTTTACTGCCGATGCAAACAAATCATTTTGGCCTGTAACTGCTTTTCCGTCTTTTGTAATGTTGATTAAATCGGTTCCTTTATTATTAGAGAATAATTTCTGAACATAATAATTTGGTGTTCCGTAAGACTGAAGATTATTAAACCAAATCATATCTGGTGTCCACTGCCAGCCTTCAACGTGCGCTAATAATGGCGCATAAGAAGTTAATTGAACTACCTCAGCATTACGTTCCATTCCCGTCATGAAAGCCGCTTCAGAGAAAGCACATTCCCAGTTGTTTTTATTGTCTGGACTTGCAATTGCAACACTTTGTGCAGCATATTCTCCAGCAAAAATCTTTGGTCCTTTTCGATCGTAATTGTCGTAACGCGTTACATTTTTACGGAACCAAGCTGGATCTTTATAATAATGTTCGTCAACAATTTCAGCATTCAGTTTTTTAAGTTCTTTCATGCCGTAATCGTAAAAATCTCCGTCAGGGAAAGGTCCTGTTCCAGATACGATTGTGATGTTTGGATATTTAGCTTTAATCGCTTTTTGAAACACTTTGAAACGCTCAATATAATCGGGTCCCCATTGCTCATTTCCAACTCCAATGAATTTTAAATTGAATGGTTTTGGATGTCCCATATCGGCTCTAAGTTTTCCCCAAGCTGTAGTTGCATCGCCGTTTGCAAATTCAATTAAATCTAAAGCGTCCTGAACATATGGATCGATTTGATCCATCGGAACTAATTCTCCTGTATTAAATTGACACGCCATTCCGCAACTCAAAATTGGAAGCGGAGAAGCTCCAATATCTTCTGAAAGCTGGAAATATTCAAAAAATCCTAAACCAAAACTTTGGAAATAATCTGGTGCTGGACGGTGTGAAAATTCCATGTTCCAACGGTTTACTGCAGTTTCTCTGTCTTCAACATTTCCTACCGATTTTTTCCATTGGTAACGTTCTGCCAAGGTTCTTCCTTCAACAATACAGCCTCCAGGGAAACGCAAAAATCCTGGTTTCAAATCGTATAATAATTGTACTAAATCTTTACGAAGTCCGTTTTTTCTTCCTGCCCAAGTATCTTCTGGAAACAATGAAATATTATCTAAATCAATTACACCGTTTCCTTCAAAAGTGATTTTTAATTTTGCTTTGGCTTCTGTTGCTGAAGAGGTTAATTGAGCCGAATAATTGGACCAATCATTTGATGTTGGCACAACCGAAGTTTCGCCTAAAACTTTATTGTTTTTGTCAATAAATTGGAATTTAATTTTAGAAATATTTCCTGAAATTTTTGCAGCTTTTAAAGTCAGATTGTACTTTAAATCTTTCTTGATTCCCATTCCTCTGAAACCTTCATTTATCAATTCATAACCTGAAGCATCGTTGATTGTAACTCTGCAATAATTATGATTTGTTCCTTTTTGAGAATACTGAATCACATTTGCAATTCCGGATTTTTCGTTCAATTTATGTCGGTCGCTGTTTGGTTCTTGCCAACCCATCATTGGAAACAAAAATTCAAACGATCTGTTTTTAATCATTTCGGCATATAAACCTCCATCGGCAGCAAAATTGATGTCTTCAAAAAACACTCCGTACATGGTAGGCTGAATTTTTGTTACTGTTTTCGCAACATCAACTTGAAGATTATTTTTTTGTGCCGATGCATAAACGCCACTCAGCATTAAACCGCAAAGGGTAATTTTTGTAATTAAATTGGACTTCATTTTTTATTTATTTAAATGTGTTTTATAGCACACGGATGACGCGGATAAAACGGGTTTTTAATTTTGTTTTCTATTGTGGCTTTAACTTAAACACATAGAATCATAGTTGTACATTGTCTAAAAAAGGCATTTCATTTATTTAAAATACACATAGTTGTGTGTTTAAATTTTCTCTCGCAGATTAGGCAGATCTATTTTAATCTTTTATCTAAATAGTCTAAAATCTTGCTTCTTTGTTCTATTTTCTATAATCTATATTCTATTTCAAAACAGGCCATAAATCAGTATCCCATTTCATTTCTTTTACTACTAATCTTGGTGTTCCGTTCGTTTTCTTTTCATAAGCGTGATAAAAAATATAATCTTTTCCATCAAATGTATAAGCGCTGTTATGTCCTACTCCAAAATAATTTTCATCGCCTTGAACTACGATGGTTCCACCGCCTTCGGTTAATAATTTTCCGTCTTTATCAACATAAGGTCCGATTACATTTTTAGATCTTCCAACCACAACTTTATAGGTGCTTTTTTCTCCGCGACAGCATAAATCCCAAGAAAGAAATTGATAATAATATCCGTTTTTCTTAAAAATAAATGGAGCTTCAAGTGCGCCGTCGCCCGGATCTGAATCGGCTAATTCAAAAGTTCTTTTTCGTTTTGAGATCGTGTGCCATTCTTGAGGCTGGGCGATCGATTTTAGATCGGGATTTAATTTTACCATTTTCAAGCCTTCCCAAAAAGAACCAAATGAAAGCCAAGGTGTATTGTTTTCATCAAAAACCAAATTCGGATCAATGGCGTTCCACATGTCACGATTAGGCTGTGATTGAATTACAATTCCCTGATCGACCCATTTGTAATTTTTATCAGATGGATCTAAAGTCGTATTTGTAGCAACTCCAATTGCCGAAGTATTTTTGGCGAAAGCCGAAACTGAATAATACAGATAATAAACATTGTTGTGCAATGAAATATCTGGTGCCCAAATATGATTTTTGAAATCGGCGGCAACGCCATCTGCCCAAACCGGTTTATCTTGGAAAACCTGTGGCTGTTTGTCCCATTTTTTTAAATCTTTTGAACTAAAGACACTAATTCCGTTTCCGGTACAATATAAATAATAAGTATCTTTTTGTTTGATCACAACCGGATCGTGAACAACAATGTCTTGTGCTATTGCTGCGGATCCCGTTAGAATGAATAGGAGTGAAAATATTGATTTTATTTTGGTGTACACTTCCATAATTATTTTTTATTTTACAATTCTTATTTGAGAAATTTTAGACGTTTTTTTGCCGTCTTTAGACTTAATTTTTAAATCAATAATTTGAGTATTGTCTAATTTGAATTGAATTATTTTGTCTTTTTTAACCACAATTGCAGCAGGTTTTTCATTAATAAAAACATCAAGGTTATCCGTTTTAAAGTCTCCTAAAAAACTAATTTCAATAAATTTACCCTCCAGATTTTTATTTACCATTTGATAGGAAATATAAGAGCTGGTATTTCTCCAAAAACCATCTTCCTCATAGCCCGATTCACTTTTTTCTCCTTTATAATGGTGATCTACTTCAGGCTGTTGTTCTCCACAATTTATTTTATCGACCGTGTTAGCTTCAATAGCCATAGCTTCGATTTCCTGTTGTTTTAACAATGCTTGTTTTTCTTTATACTCTTCTGGTTTATAGGTTTGAAAATACATCTGATAACGGGCATCGTGTATTTCAAAGAAGGGTTGTAATTCTAATGAATCTAACTTAAAGCGCATATTACCTAAATCTTTAAGTTTTGAAACATAACTTCCCTCTTGTCCTACTAGTGCATAAGCTTTGTCTAACGAAACATATTTTCCTTGAGCAACATGTCCCATTCGGCTATCATCGGCAAACAAACCATCTAAATTTTCAGTAGAGGTTTTAGCAGCTAATACAATAGGACCATTTACAAATGCGGCCCAATTAGATCCATCGGGCAACTTTTCCAAATGAGTTGAAGTCTGGAATGCAATAATTATTTTATCTCCTGATTTCCATTTTCTTGCCAGACTAGCATAGTTAGCTGGTTTGGTATCTGTTTTTTGCAATTTTCCGTTGACTAAAATTTCGAAATTCGTTGCCCATTTTGGATAACGAATATTCAAAACAAAAGATTTAGGATTTTTAAGTTTTAGAACAATCTCAGTATTATTTTCATAAGGAAATTTTGTGGTTTGCTCTAATTCTATTCCTTTTTCCTTCCAATTTAAAGTGGATGGAATAAAAAGATTTACAAAAATATCATGCTCTGAATGGCTATAAATTAATTCTCCATATTTAGAATGATTTTCAAGTCCCGTCCCAACGCAACACCACATGCTGGTTTCTGGCTGCGAGTATACGCGATAATGATTTGGTCGAATTGGAGTAAAATACACAAAACCACCTTTATTAGGCTCTTGGCTAGAAAGAATGTGATTGTAAAGTGTACGCTCATAAAAATCAAGGTAACTCACATCATTTTTGTCTAAAAACAACGCTTTACTTAAACGTTCCATATTGTAGGAATTACAAGTTTCAGGGCCTTGATTTGATTTTAGCATGCCGCTAAAATCATTTATAGGATTGAAATGTTCAGCAACGCTATTTCCTCCAAAAGCGACAGTTCTTTTTTCGGTTACATTTTTCCAAAAAAACTGCGTGGCATCGGACCATTGTTTATTATCCGATAGCTTTCCAATTTTCTCAAAACCAATAACTTTTGGTATTTGTGTATTAGCATGTAAACCCGTTAGTTTGTCTTCCTTTTTAATTAATGGATCGAGAATGGCTTTTTGCGAAAGCTTCTCAGCCGTTTCAAGATATTTTTTGTTTTTTGTGATGCTATATAAATCAGCAAAAGATTCGTTTATACCACCATGTTCTGTTTTTAAGATTCTTTGAATTTGCTCATCAGAAAGAGGTCGGATCAATTCGATAAACCAATCTCCTAATTTTATTACAATTTCTTTTGCCTTTTCATTACCCGTATAATGGTAGGCATCAATTAAACCTGCAAAAAGTTTATGAATATTATAGATTGGAACCCAGGTATTATTTAAACCAAAACCACTACCGTCTATATCTCCTTTATGAATTCTATCCCAAAAGACTTTTCCTTCAGGAATACCTCCAACATAACCAGTTCCGTCCTTTTGCTGGCAACGATCCAATTCAGAAATCATATAATCCAAACGGTCTTTAATTTCTTTATTTCCCGTAGAAGCATACATCATTGATAATGCTGCTAAATAATGACCTCCTATATGTCCATCAAGACCTATATTTTCCCAGTTGCCATATCTATCTGCTTTTGTAGGTAAGCCGGCAGCTATCAAATAAGGTGCTAGTAGTCGATCTGGATTTAGGTCTAATAAATATTTAAGATCAACATTTTGAGCATTTTTGAAAGGACCACTAGTTAGTTTTATCTCTTGCAATTTAAATTCCTGCATCTGTGCGATTGAAGGAATAGTAATTAAGAGAGTTGCGATTAAATAAAATGATTTAATCGTTATTTTTTTCAAACTCACTTTCATATAGGAGAAAACCATGTGTTTAAAATATAATTGTTAAAATGTTTGTGTTTTTTCTCAACCTTTTCCTGATTATTCTGTAATTCCTTCAGATGTCATAACTACTCTTTTCATTGTTCCGTCTTTGTTATAAAATAATTTATCAACGCAGACCGATCTTCTGAAACTTCCTCCATGCGGAATTGACGCTCCGTTGTGATAAATAAAATACGATTGTCCTTTAAAATCAATTATTGACTGATGATTGGTATTACTGTTCCCTGCCAATTCATTCAAAATTCCTTTGAATTCCCATGGACCATTTATTGATTTGCTCATGGCGTAGGCGATTTTCTCTGGAAATTCGTAAGCGTATGACAAATAATACCAGTCTTTATGTTTATGAATCCACGGTGCTTCTGTATAATTTGGAAGTTTTATGTGATGAATTTCTCCGTCTATTTCCGTCATATTCTCTTTTAATTTGGCGTAATGACAGGCAGTATTTCCCCAAAACAAATACGCTTGTCCATCAGTATCGATATAAACCGTCGGGTCAATGTCGTCCCAGCTTATATTGGTATATTTGGTCATGTCATTTGTAATTAAGGCTTTTCCTAAAGCATCTTTAAAAGGACCAATCGGGCTATCTGAAACCGCAACACCAATAGATTTTCCAGGAATTGTTCCGTGTTCAACCGTTACATACCAATAAAATTTTCCATTTCTTTCAATTACTTGCGAAGCCCAAGCATCACTTTTTGCCCATTTAAAATCAGTTACTTTTAAGGGAACTGGATGCGATTCCCATTTTTTCATATCCGAAGAAGAATAAACAACCCATTCATTCATCTTATAAAAATTAAAGTCGTTTGGCGCTTCATCATGACCAGCATACAAATACACTTTGTCTTTGTAAACCAATGCCGCAGGATCGCCTGTATATTGATCTTTTATAATTGGATTATTGAATTTTACCGATTGTGCATTTCCCGCTATCGATAAAACTAAAATGAAAAGGCTTGTAAATAGGTTCTTCATTATGATTTTGTTTTTACCACGAATTGCACAAATTTTCTCAAATTTTAATTTGTTGGAATTTGTACAATTCGTGGCTTATTTTTTCTCTCGCAGATTGAGCAGATTTTTATTTTAGAATTTTAAAAATTGTAATTTTCTAATTTTCTAATTTTCTAATTTTCTAATTTTCTAATTTTCTAATTAATCTTTTTACCCCAAACAGGCAATCCAGCTGCTGTATATCCGGAATAACTCAAAGTCACTTTTCTGGTTGCTAGTTCCCAATCCCAAGCATCGGATACATTACATTTTACTCCGTTTACCGTTAAGATTTTTTTAGTGCTGTCATACGACCAAGTTCCTGTTGCGTCACCACTTACTTTTTTATCGGCAGTCAAATAAATTGTTCCTGCTTTTTGCATGGTTTTGTATTGGTAATTCATTGTGATTTGTTCCCAAGTTCCTACGAAATTTGCATCGGTAATTGTGGTTGTCGGAACTCCTGCATAACGCTCCGCTTCGACAACTGGCCAGCCATCTTCTGTCCATTGAATGGCGCGAACGTGTCCCATCATTACCGCATTTGAAACTGCAATTCCAGCAACACCTTCAGGCAAACGTGCTTGAGAAGCATAATACCATTGCTTCGTATCTGGATTCTGAAAAACAGCACAATGCGAGAATCCAACCCAACCTGTATGATTTTTAAATTGGTATGGATGCGTTACCATTGGATAACATTCTGATCCAGTTGTGATACTGCTTCCGCTGATTGTCAAGTAAGGACCTAAAATACTTTTTGAACGTGCAACACGGGTATTATAAGCAACCGACAATTCATCATATGCCAAAAACAAATAGTAATATTGTGTGTCTGGATTATAGATAATTTCTGGTCCTTCAAGGGCTTGCCAGCGATTTGTGCTCACGTTTCCGCGACCTGCAATTCGAACTCCGTAATCGTCAATTGTTTTTAATTTTGCTGGTTTTCCGGTTGCTGGATCTAGTTTTAAAGCTGCGATTCCTGAATGCCAAGAACCATAAATTAAATACTGATCGCCTTCTGGAGTCTGAATAAAACTCGGGTCGATGGCGTTGAATTTAAAATAAGCATCCCAATCGTTTCCGCCGTTTCGAACGTAACTTTTTACTCCGTCTGGCTCAGAACAAACTACCATTCCTTTATCAACCCAATTATTTGAAGCCAAATCATCTGTTTCGGCCAAACCAATAAAAGCACGCTCTGACCAAGAAGTATTGGTATCTGTTCCTGTAATTGGATTCGTTACGACAATGCTGTAATACATTCTGAATTTGTTTCCGACTTTTCGAACGCATGGCGCCCAATATCCGTAACTCGGATTTGTGATTGGAGGAAGTGCCGGATTCATTCTGGCTCTTTTGTTATTCAAAGAATCTTTTACCCAAGCTGGAGCTGTAGTCATCGAAGATCCCATAAATTCCCAATTGATTAAATCTTTTGATCTTCTGTAGAAAAAATGTCCGTTGCCTTCGTGTGCATTTCCGTAAGAAGCATCAGTTTGGTACATATAATAATATTCTCCAGATTTTTCTACAGATGGATCGTGCACGTTAGCCAAATTCCATTGCGATCTGTTTCCCCAACTTGAAATTGAAGTATAATTATCAGCATAAGTTGGCCCCGGAAAAGCTGGTGTAACCACTGGCGGATCGACCACTACCGGCGGATCTGGAGTTACTGGTGTATCCGGACTGTCACTTGAACAGCCAAATACCAATAACGCACCTAAAAACAATCCGATATATGGCGCTATTTTTAGAATGGAATTTGATTTTTTCATGTTTTTATCTTTTTATTTTCCTTCTAAAACAACAACTGAGAAAGGAGGAATTGTGATTTCAAGTTTTCCTTTTTTGTTTTCGAAACCTTTAAAAACTGTTGGAACAATTTTATTTGGTGTATCGAATGAATTGTAATCTTGTAATTTAGCCGATGTTAAAACTATTCCTGTGAAGTTTTTAACGCCAAGTTCGTTTACATCAATTTCTATTTTGTTTTTGTTTTTTGCATCAACATTTACTAAAGAAATATGAACTGCTCCATTTTTATCTTTTGATGCTGCTGCTGAAACGGCAGGAAGTGTTTCTCCATTAAATGTATAATTTGGTGAAGTAAAACTTACCGGCAATAATTTTGCATCTTGATGAACGCTATACATTTTCATTACATGATAGGTTGGCGTTGTAATCATTTTTGCTTTATCTGTTAAGATTACAGCTTGTAAAACATTTACACATTGTGCTAAGTTTGCCATTTTAACTCTGTCAGCATGGTTATTGAAAATATTCAATGTTGCTCCAGCTAAAACTGCATCACGCATTGTATTTTGCTGATATAAGAAACCTGGATTTGTTCCTTTTTCAACTTCGTACCAGCCTCCCCATTCGTCTACAATCATGGCAACTTTTTTCTGTGGATCGTATTTATCCATGATAGCGGCATGTTTGGTAACCAATTCTTCCATTTTTAAAGCCGATTTCATTGTTTTGAAATAACCTTCTTCTGTAAAATCTCTGTCATCACCTTTTTTAGCCCATTCAATTACAGCATAATGGTGAACACCAAGTCCGCCTAACATATTATTTGGAATGTTTTTCATTAAAACTTCTGTCCAATTATAATCGGCACTGTTTGAACCTGACGCAATACGCGTTAATCCACCAGTATTTTCCCAATCCGACATGAATGTTGCAAATTTTCTATATTCTCCAGCATAATATTCTGCTGTCATATTTCCTCCGCATCCCCAGGCTTCATTTCCAATTCCCCAAAATTTAACTTTCCAAGGTTCTTTTCTTCCATTTTTTACACGCAAATCGCTCATCGGACTTTTGCCTCCAAAATTCGTGTACTGAACCCAATCCGCTAATTCCTGAACGGTTCCGCTTCCAACATTTCCTGATAAATAAGGTTCTGCTCCTAGAAGTTCACACATGTTTAGGAAATCGTGAGTTCCAAAACTGTTGTCTTCTGTTACACCGCCCCACCATTTGTTTACAATAGTTGGTCTTTGTTCTTGCGGGCCAATTCCATCTTTCCAATGGTAAGTATCGGCAAAACATCCGCCAGGCCATCTTAAATTCGGAATTTTTAAATCTTTTAAAGCAGCGATAATGTCATTTCTAACTCCTTTTGTATTTGGTATTTTTGAAGTATCTCCAACAAAAAATCCGCCGTAAATACAACGTCCTAAATGTTCGGCAAAATGTCCGTAAATGTTTTTGTTGATTACCGGAGCATCAGCATTATTTTTTATGGTTACAACTGTGGTTTGATT
This sequence comes from Flavobacterium sp. ASV13, assembly GCF_000745775.1. GTDB lineage: Bacteria > Bacteroidota > Bacteroidia > Flavobacteriales > Flavobacteriaceae > Flavobacterium. The sequence goes on from NZ_JQJY01000002.1 coordinate 669,928, forward strand.
TTGGGCAAAACTAACCTGATTACAAAGGGTAATAAGAAATGTGATTAAAAGTGCTTTTTTCATAATGGTTTTATAAAGTTTATAAAGAGGAAAGCTTTTGAGAACTTTCCTCTAAATATTAAAATTAATAAGAAAGTGTAGGCCATCCTGATGACCAAGTAAAATATACAATTTCTAGTTTTGGATTTCCGCTATCGGCTCCGTCATAATAATGAACAGCTCCTTTTTGGGTTCCTACTATTCTTGACAAATGTCCAGGGCCAATATAGTTTCCTTGAGTTGCTAAAACAGTTGTGCCTCCGCCATTTGTTAAAGCTACTCCGTTTTTATCCAGATAAGGTCCATATACATTTGTTGAGCGTCCAACTACAATATAATAAGTGCTATTAACACCGTTACAGCAAGTTCCTCTGTTTACAAACATATAATAGTAACTTCCTTCTTTTATTAAACAAGGAGCTTCCCAAGATGCGCTGTTTCCGCCAGCAACTATTGTTCTTGTTGCGCTAGGTTTTCCTGTTGAAACGTTTATTGGAACAACTCCAATTCCGGCATGCCAAGAACCATAAGCCATGTAAACATTTGAACCATCAACTAAAATTGAAGGGTCGATTGCATTTACATCTGAAGCAGTTGAAGAAGAAACTACAACGCCTCTGTCTGTCCAGGTTGTTCCTGCGCTTTGTGAAATTGCAGGTGTAGTAACCAATCCAATTGCAGAAGTCGCTGATCCAAAAGTGGAACAAGAGTAATACATGTTCCATCGATTGTTAAACCAAGCTACATCTGGCGCCCAAAATGTTTTGGTAAAACCCGGTACATATCCTGCAATCCAACTTGGCGTTGACGAGAAGACTGATGTCCCCCAAGTCCAGCTTGTCAAATTTGTTGAATATGTCATTGGAATATTATCTCCTGTTGTGAAAACATAATAATTCACACCGCTTTTTACTATTGTGCTGGGATCATGCGAAGGGACATTTCCGCTGACCGTTTTTGCTGTTAAATTTTTTACCTGAGAATTTTGAGTTTCTACTGTTGCAGACGCCTCATCATTCGAAGGGATTATAGTATCTTCATTTTGACAACTTCCTAATAATATTGCGAATAAAACCAAACTTGCAATTGTTTTCATTTGTTATAATTTTAGTAAATGTTAATAAATTAAACTCTCTATAATCTCATGCTCTTTTAAAGATAATATCACATGGCAAACTTTATAAATCTGCCATATGATATTAGGTATTCTAACTAATTCAAATAAATATTAATAACTATCATTTTGTTTTGTTCCCGGGTTGTTATCCATTTCCAATTGTGGAATAGGGAAAAATTCTCTTCCTGGCGCATATGAGTTAAACTCAACATCTCTTGTTTTTAACCAAGCTAGTTTTGTAGCATCCTGCAACCATCCCCAACGACGGATATCGTCAAAACGGTGTCCTTCAAGAGGGAATTCTAAGAATCTTTCGTGTCCAATTTGATCTCTCATTTGAGCCTGATTCATTCCTGGTTTTGCTGTTGCTAAATCTGGCAAGTTCACTCTGTTTCTTACCATTTGAATATACGTGTAAGCTCCAGGAGTATCTCCGGTTTCATTTAAAGTTTCAGCATACATTAATAAGATATCAGCATATCTTAACAAACGTTCGTTAATTCCTGATCTCCAATCGTATTCATCGGCAAATTGACCATCTGAATTTTGGTATTTTCTGCAGAAGATATCATTTAAATCGGCTGGACTTGTTGCATAAAAAGTGGCAAAATCTTTTCCGTACAATTGCATTCCGCCTGGTTTATTATAAAATATTGTCGCGTCTAAACGAGGATCTACAGCATTTGTTTTTGTTTTTTCCTGCTGATATTCATTAAATAATGTCCATGAAGGCTGAACGTCTGTCCATCCAAAAGCTCTTGGTGCATATGTAATAGCGCGGGCAGAAGTTTTTCCCCAACCTGAAGCAGGTGCACCGCCCCATCCTAAATCAACTCCACCTGCATCTCTACTGAATTGCACTTCAAAAAGAGATTCAGAATTGTTTTCATTTGTAGTAGTAAAGTTGTCTCTGTAGTTTGAAACTAATGAGTAAACTCCTAAATCAATTACTTGTTTGAAAGTTGTTTTTGCGTTTGCAAAATCTTTAGTAAACAAATAGGCTTTTCCTAAATATCCTAAGGCGGCTCCTTTTGTTGCGCGTCCTTTTTGCCCTTTATCTATTCCTGTAATTGCGTCATAAGATGTTGGAAGCAATTCGGCAGCAGCCTTAAAATCGGCAATAACCTGAGCCCAACCTTCTGCTTCTGTTTTTTGTGGAGTGTAAAGTTTTATTTCTGTTGGCAACGGAACATTTTTAAACATGTTTACTGCATGGAAGAAATATAGACCTCTTAAAAAATAAGCTTGTCCTAAAATTCTGTTTTTAAGAGCTGCATCTTCAAATTGTATTTCTGGAACATTTGTCAAAACTTGATTTGCACGGTAAATTCCCTGATAATAGGTTTCAAAAGCCCAACCGTAAATTGCAGGATCTGTTGGGTTTGAGTTGAAACGACCTACATTGTACATCGCTCCCCAAGGGCTATTACTGCGCGTATCATCACCTTTTAAATCTAAAAGCAATGGCGTGCTTCTCATATAAGTTCCATCTGTAAGCAAACTTCCGTAAGCGGCATTTACTCCTTCGATAGCATCTTGATCTGTTTTCCAAAATGAACCTGCAGTTTCAACGTTTGGGTCCACCTGGTTCAAGTCTTCATTATCAACACAGCTTGTGGTAACAAGTGCTAATGAAAAGAAAACTGTTATATAGTTAAATACTTTATATTTCATTTTAATTCGTTTTAAATTGGTTAGGCTAGTTTAAAAAGTTACTTCAACACCCAAAGAAATTGTTCTTGGATTTGGGAATGATCCAGCATCATATCCTCTAGAGAATAATCCATCATTGTAATTAAAATCTGGATCGTAACCTCTGTATTTGCTAATGATCCATAAGTTTTGACCATTTACATATACTTTCGCTCTTTGAATAAACAAATCTTTTGGCATTGGAATTGAATATCCTATTTCCAATGTCTGCAATTTGATATAATCACCACTTTCAATAAATCTGTCAGAATCTCTTGCGTTTCCGTTTGGATCTCCAATAATCGGACGAGGAACATTTGTATTTGTATTTGTTGGCGTCCAGTAGTTCAATGCGTCCACACTATGATTTCCATATTGCTCTGTCATTAAATTACGATACAATCCGTTGAATACTTTGTTTCCTCCTGAACCTTGCCAGAACATAGAGAAATCCCAATTTTTATAATTTGCACCAAAATTGATTCCGTAGCTGTATTTCGGAATTGTAACTCCCATAAACTTTCTATCAGCATCTGTAATCTGGCCGTCACCATTTAAATCAGCGAATTTAAGATCTCCAACACCTGCATTAGTCTGAGTTGGTGAAGAAGCTAAGTCCGCAGCATTTTGGAAAATTCCAGCAACTTGATACGTATAAAGTTCTCCGATAGATCTTCCAACTTCTGTTTTTGAAGCTGCTCCATAAATTGGATTTCCGTCAAGACCAATTTGTAAAACCTCATTTTTCAAGGTTCCTAAGTTTGCCGAAATATTGTATTTAAATTCGTGGTGATTGTTGTTGTACGTTGCTGTAAACTCAAAACCACTGTTTTTAACCGCTCCTGCATTTGTTGTAATACTTGCTGGGAATGCTCCAGTTGAATAAGGCAACGGAACTCCAATCAATAAATCTGTTGATTTTTTCTGATAGTACTCAGCTGTAATCTGTAAATCGTTATCTAAGAATCCAAGCTCAACAGCAACGTTTGAAGTAGCTGTTTTTTCCCAGTGAACATTTGGGTCAATAGCACTTACAACTGTAGTTCCAGGCGCTAAAGTATTATTGAAATCGTATCCTGCAAAAGCATTGATCGTTGGCGAATATGCATAAACACCAAGTGTATTGTTTCCTAATTCTCCGTAACCTCCTCTTAATTTAATTGTGTTAAACCAATCTGGCAAATGGATGAATTTCTCGTTGCTTAATTTCCAAGCTCCAGAGAAAGAGTAGAAATTTGCTGTATTATTGTCTTCACTAAAAAGAGACGTTTTGTCTTGTCTGAAGTTTCCTGTAATGAAATAACGATCATCGTAAGAATAATTCAAACGGCTTAAGTAAGAGATATTTGTAAGTGTGTTTTTGTATTCACCAGCACTTGTAGCATCAGCATATTGAATTTGGCTGATTTCGCCTGGCGTGTATCCAACACCTCTTGACCAATGTCTGTAGTAATCATTTCTTTCTTGAATCCATCCGCCTAAAGCATCGATTTTATGTTTGTCCAAAGTAATTTCGTAAGTCAATAAATTGTTTACGAAAGTTCTTTGTTGGTTTCCATTATCAACATCTAAAGAAGCTTCATCATTTGTTGTAATATAATACCATCCCAAATCACTTGGCGGAATGAATTTTCTATTTTGAAAATCTAATCTATCGTAGCTTAAATCTAATTTGTATTTTAAGCCTTTGATAATTTCCAATTCTCCCCAAAGATCCCCAATAAAACGGCTTCTTTGTCCATTGTTTGTAATCAGATTATTATATCCAATAACGTTCATAGAGATTGCTCTCTGTGTTAAGTTGTCAGTTCCACCGTAACCACCAAGTCTTTTTGAATCGTAAACTGGCATTGTTGGAACCGCTCCTAATAAATCAACAATTGCAGATTGTCCACCATTGTATTCATTAAAGTTTTCTTTACCTGATTTTGTATATCCAATTTTTGAACCGTATTTGAATTTTCCTTTTTTACCATATAAATTCAAATTCATAGAATATCTTTCGTAATCTTGAGGCGAATTCAAATAACTTGTATTTTTGAAATAATCTGTATTTAAGTTGTAGCCCAACGTTTCAGCTCCTCCACTAAAAGTAAGCGAGTGATTTTGAACAAGACCTGTCTTAAAAGCTTCTTTTTGCCAATTTGTATCTACATTTTTAATGTATGAAGGGCTGTTTGGATCATTTCCTGGCGCAATTCCTAATCCAGCATTTTGTTCAGCAGCCGATGTGATTTTTTGATACCCTACACGATCCGTTACATCCCATGTTTTAGCTACATTCTGAAAACCTACAAGCGATTTGTATTTAATGTCCAGTTTGCCTGACTTACCTTTTTTAGTCGTAATAATTATAACTCCATTTGCTCCCTGAACTCCATAAATAGCGGCTGCAGATGCATCTTTTAAAACCTGCATCGATTCGATATCTCCTGGTGCAAAGTCATTCGGATTTGATACGATCATTCCGTCAATAACAAAAAGAGGGTTGTTATTTGTAAACGAGTTGATACCTCTAATCTTAACATTCACAAATCCTCCAGGCTCTCCTGATGATTGCACGGTTACACCCGCAACCTGTCCCTGAAGCATTTTTGCAGGATCATACGTTACGGTTTTCTTAGCCGCTTCCATATCAACTACACCAATTGAACCGGTAAGATCGGCTTTCTTTTGTGTACCGTAACCTACCACTACTACTTCATTAAGTTTATTTGTGTCTTCTCTTAAGGCAAGGTCAATTTTTGATTGATTTCCTACTGTGATTTCTTGGTTCTGAAATCCTATAAATGAAAAAACTAAAACATCGTTTGGTGATGCCTTAATCGAATACTCTCCATCAAAACCAGTTGTTGTAACGGTTTTGGTTCCTTTTATCATAATATTCACTCCCGGCAATGGTAATTTGTCCTGAGCCGAGGTAACAACTCCGCTAATCGCTTTGCCTTGAGCCGACATTTGATTAGCAGAGAATAATAGCATCATTAATGCTAAAAGCCATTCTTTTTTTGGCAACAAAAAGTTGCAATAAAAAAATAATCGTTGGTTTGTTATCATAAGGTTTAATTAAGTTGGTTAGTGTATAATTATAAGTGTTAATTTTACATTTGTAAATTTAACTAAAAAAAAACCTCAAAAACAAATTAATATGGCAAAAAAACCGCTTAAAAAAAATACATATCATAAATTAAGTGTGAAATACACATTAATAAATTGATGTTTTTTTCAAAAAAAAGACCTTTTTAAAGAGTTATTTGTGTAAAATTTACACTTTTTATCAAAAAGCCACTTTTTAATCAAAAAAACGACTTCTGAAAAAAAAATTATAAATAGGCTGTTTTAGAATAATTTGCGGTTTAAAACATATTTTATTTGTAAATAAAATCTTGTTTATGAAGTTTAATTTTCTGCAAGAATTGCTTCGAATATTAAAAAAACACCTTATTTTTGTTTCGAAAACGTTTGAAAATGATAAAATAAGCTTCTATTTGCTGTTTTATTATGATTTGTTTTAACTTCTTTTTTTGATAATTTTTGGTTTTAAGTGTGAAATCTACATTAATAAATTATGAAACGTATTAGGAAGTTTATATATTTACCACAAAATATAGATTTATGCTAAACAGTTATAGCTCTGCTGATAAAGCGTTATTAGCGGTAGATTGTATCATTTTTGGTTTCGACAATCAGGGTTTAAAAATACTTTTGATCAAAAGGGACTTTGAGCCAGAAAAGGGCAAATGGTCTTTGATTGGGGGGTTTTTAAAGCGTGATGAAGTACTGGATAATGCCGCGACAAGAATTTTAAATACATACACAGGTTTAAACGATATTTATATGGAGCAGCTTTATGCATACTCTGAAATTGATCGAGACCCTGTTGAAAGAACCATTTCGGTTTCCTATTATGCTTTGATTAATATCGAAAATCATAATGCTGAATTGATTAAAAATTATCATGCGCAATGGTTTAGTATTACCGATGCGCCAAATCTGATTTTTGACCACAACGAAATGGTGGAACATGCCATTAGAAGACTTCGATACAGAACTTCGATAAAACCAATCGGATTTGAATTGTTGCCGGAGAAATTCACCATGCGTCAATTATTAGAATTGTATGAAGCTATTTTGAGCAAAGAATTAGACAAACGAAACTTTATAAGCAAAATCAATTCTTTAGAAATCCTGAATAAACTGGATGAAAAAGATATGGGATCTTCTCGTAAAGGATCTTACCTCTATACTTTCAATAAAGAGAAATATGAAGAAAAATTACTTAACGATTTTGTGCTGAATTTATAAATGATTGGCCCGCAGATCGAGCGGATCAAACTGATTTACACAGATTATTTTTTATATTTTAAAAAAAACAAAACCCTGAAAGCCACAAACTTTCAGGGTTTTTACTTCAATAAAACTACTTATTAAAAAACTAAACAAATTTTCTTTTTAAAATTGCCCGCAGATTACACCGATTAAACGGATTACCACAGATTAAGTTTTTATAGAAAAACCGTGAAAACCTGTTTCATCCGTAGAACCCGTGGGCCATAAAAATTAACTATTCCCTTTTTGGTAATCTGCTAAAAATTGTGCTAAACCAATGTCTGTCAACGGATGTTTCAACAACCCTTCAATTGCACTTAATGGTCCGGTAATAACATCAGATCCAATTTTTGCACAATTGATAATGTGCATTACGTTACGAACTGAAGCTGCCAAAATTTGAGTTTCATATCCAAAATTGTCATAAATCAATCTGATTTCTTCAATCAAATTCATCCCGTCAGTCGAAACATCATCCAAACGCCCGATAAACGGAGAAACATAAGTTGCTCCAGCTTTTGCAGCCAATAACGCCTGACCTGAAGAAAACACCAAAGTACAATTGGTTCTAATTCCTTTATTGGCAAAATATCGGATTGCTTTTACACCGTCTTTTATCATCGGGATTTTAACTACAATCTGAGGATGCAACGCTGCTAATTTTTCGCCTTCGGCAATCATACCTTCAAAATCGGTCGAAATTACTTCGGCACTTACATCGCCTTCTACCAATTCACAAATTTTTATGTAATGGTCTAAAATGTTCTGCGCTCCTGTTATTCCTTCTTTCGCCATTAATGACGGATTTGTAGTTACTCCATCTAAAACCCCTAAATCATTGGCTTCTTTAATATCTTTTAAATTTGCTGTATCTATAAAAAATTTCATTTGTCTTTTTTTTGATTGGTTATAATGTTTTCTGTGCCGCTATTTTTAATAGAAAATCCGGAATTTCAAATAAAAAAATGGCCTTAAAATGTTTCTTTTTACAGAATTTCGAAAGAAAATCATTCTGTCAAAACGAAATAAATAATAAGTGTAAAATTTACATTTACAAATGTATGCAAAATAATTCCACAAAAACAAAAAAATTGTTTCCTTATTTTTTTAATTAAAAAGATGCTGATTTATCAAGCAAAAAGAAATTTGCTTGAAATATAATTTAGAAGAAAAAGAAAATACTCTTTTTTGAAGATTACAAAGAATTACGCATAATCAAAGACGATTTGTTCTCGATTTGTTCTTTTTTTCCTTTCAAAACCATTTCGGCTAAAATTTTTCCCATCGTTTCAAAATGAGTCGAAATTGTTGTAATTCCGTTTGCTACGATCTTTTTTAATCGTGTTTCGTTATAAGAAATTATTCCGAAATCAATTCCTAATTTCAAATTCTGATTTCTTGCATTCTCAATTACATGAACCAATTCACGATCAGTTGGAATAATATAAACATCGCCAATATTGATTTTTCGATCTGTAAATTCGTTTATAATTTCATATTCAAAATTGTATTCGTAACAAAAAGCCTCAAAACCCAATTTCATACCAAGCGGCTCTCTAAATCCGGGGAAAATTAAAATCAGTTTTTTGTAGTTTTTCAATCTTCCTTTTGCGTTATACAAACCTTCAAAAATATCTTTTTCGTGATTTTGATAAATAGCAGGATACGCTTTCAAATCGGGATTGGTCTGATCCAGTATAATAACATCACCTACTGGTAGGGTTTTTATTGAAGCCGCTGTATCAAGCAAATTTGTTGGCATGATAATATATTTTGTGTAATTGCCATTACTGTCATTTATGAGCTTTTGAAAAACCTGAATATTGAAATGATGAAAGAAAATATCGACCTGAACATTTTTTCCGATACTTTTTAAAAACGAATTATAAATGTCTTCCTTGAAAATATTCAATTCATCAAAAAGTAAAAAAACCTTCTGTTTTATAGTGGTTTCAACGCTTTTAACATAATAACCTTTGCCAGGAATGGCGTAAATAATTCCTCTTTTTTTCAATTCGTCATAGGCTAATAAAACCGTATCGCGTGACAATGAAAAAGCCAGACAAACTTTATTGACCGACGGAAGACGATCGCCTTTCACCAATTTTTCTTCATCAATCGCCTTTTCAATTGAAAGAATTATCTGCTTATATTTTGGCAAGCCAATGTTATTCTGGATAGAAATAATATTCATGGAAATTGAAATTTTGGCGCAATATACGAAAAACTGGTAGGTACTGGTATGCAAAAGTAGAAAATGTTTCTAATTTTGAATTTCACTTTTGTCAAAAATACCATGGAAATAAAACATATATCGCATTTTCAAGATTCATCTGCTTTCAAATCGTTTGGTTTAACCCTTGATAACGAAGAAATTCTCTCTTTTGAATTATCAAATAAAAACGGAATGAAAGTACAGTTGATCAATTACGGAGCGACTGTTACTTCGCTGCAAATTCCTGTTGATGGAAAACTGGTTGATGTGGTTTTAGGTTTTGATACATTAGAATCTTATATCGCTTCATACAATTTGCCGAGCGCTCCATATTTCGGAACAACTGTTGGCCGTTATGCAGGAAGAATTAATAAAGGTGTTTTCACATTAAATGGAAAAACATTTCAATTGGCAGGAAATAATAATGGAAATGCTTTACATGGCGGAAATGTTGGTTTTGGAAAAAAAGCATGGAATGTAACTGATATAACTTCTGGTGAAAATCCATCAATTACTTTTAGTCTTTTAAGTGAAGATTTGGACCAAAATTATCCGGGTGCTTTGCACGTTGATTTAAAATATATGTTGACAGAAGCAAACGAACTTCAATTGGAATACAAAGCAACAACTACTGAAGATACAGTAATTAATTTAACGCATCACAGTTATTTCAACCTAAATGGTCACGATTCGACTGTTTTGGATCAGGAAATGACAATTGTTTCGGATAAATTTTTAGAAACAGATTCAGATAATATTCCGACAGGAAAATTCACAGCTGTTTCTGGTCATAGTTTTGATTTTAGAACAGTAAAAAACTGTCCGGCATCAATTGACAATTCATTTGTAATTGAACCTTCAAATGAGGTTGTAGCAACATTATACAGTCCGAAAACAAAATTAAAAATGAGTGTTTACACTGATCAGCCAAGTGTGCATATATATGTAGGCGGAAATTGTTTTGACACTTTGAAAGGAAAAGAAAATGCAAATTATCATCCGTCAAGCGGAATTTGTTTTGAAACACAAAATTTTCCCGATGCGCCAAATCAGGAACATTTTCCAAATTCAGTTTTGAAAAAAGGAGAAGAATATCACCAAAAAACAATATACAAATTTGAAAATGTAATTTAAGATTTATGAAGAAGATCAAATTATTATTAAGCCTTTTTGCTGTTGCTGTTTTTGCTTCGTGCACTACAACAAAAGACAGCAAGGAAACAAAATCTCAAGAAAAAGGTTTTGCAAAAGGAGCCGATGTTGGCTGGCTTCCGCAAATGGAAGCAACAGGTTATAAATTTTATGATATAGACGGAAAAGAAAAAGACTGTCTGCAATTATTGAAAGACAGAGGAATCAACACGATTCGTTTGCGCGTTTGGGTAAATCCGAATAATGATAAAGCAAGCGGACATTGCAGTCCGGAAGAAACAGTTGTGATGGCAGTTCGTGCTCAAAAAATGGGAATGCGCATTATGATCGATTTTCATTACAGCGATTCTTGGGCAGATCCTGGGAAACAAAACAAACCTGCCGCTTGGGCAAAACATTCATTTGCTGAGCTTTTAAATGATGTTTACAATCACACTTTTGATGTATTGACTTTATTAAAAAAGGCCGGCGTTACTCCAGAATGGGTTCAGGTTGGAAATGAAATTCCGGGTGGAATGCTTTGGCCGGAAGGAAGTTCAGACAATTTTGGACAATTGGCACAATTACTTAATAAAGGTTATGATGCAACAAAAGCAATCGATTCAAAAATAAAAGTGGTCGTGCATCTTGACGAAGGAAATAAAAGCGAAAAATTCAGATGGTTTTTTGACAAAGCAACTACTAATAACGTGAAATACGATGTAATTGGAATGTCATATTATCCATACTGGATTAAAACCGATTACAAAAGCACCATTTTAGATTTAGAAAACAATCTGAAAGATATGGCTTCACGTTACAATAAAGAAGTGATGGTAGTTGAAGTTGGTGGTGATTATACTTTGGTACAAAACACAAAGGAAATGCTTGAAGCTACTATAAAAGCGGTTAAAAGTGTTCCGAATAACAAAGGTTTAGGCGTAATTTATTGGGAACCAGAAGGCGAAAAAAGCTGGAGCGGTTATCAATTAAGTGCTTGGCTTTCTGATGGAAAACCTTCACCGGCTTTGGATGCTTTTAAATAATAAACAATTAAAAATTTACCATTAAGGCATTAAGGCTCATTAAGCTTTGTGTTGAATGAAAGATCATTAAGTTTTGTGTTTACTTAAAATACATTTATAGCTTGGCTTAATTCTCTTGACAAAGCTTAGACTTAATTTTCTTAATATCTTAATGGTTAAAAAAAACAGAAAATGAAATTAATTTTTAAATCCATATTCTTCCTATTTCTACTGAATTTTTCTTTCGGGAAAGTTCAGGCACAGTCACGCACAAAAGTAAATTTTGGTGCCGACTGGGAATTTAAAAGAGAAGAAACTCCAGCTCAGGATTGGGAAAAAGTAACGATTCCGCATACAGCCAGACTTGAAAAACTAGTTGTAATTAAACAATTTCAGGGAACGTCTTGGTATCAGAAAAAATTCAAAACAACAATTTCAAAAGATCAAAAAGCCTTTATCTATTTTGAAGGCGTGATGCAAGAAGCAGACGTTTGGATCAACGATAAAAAAGTAACCAATCACAAAGGCGGTTATTTGCCTTTTACTGTTGATGTTACGCCATATTTGAATGCCAACAATGAAAACACAATTAAAGTAAAAGTCAACAACGAAGACAATCCTGATTTTTTACCTGGAAAACCAATCAAGGATTTAGACTTTAATTATTATGGTGGAATTTATAGAAATGTTTATTTCGTTACCACTTCAAAATTACACATTACAGATGCTGTAAATGCTAATAAAGTGGCGAGCGGCGGTCTTTATGTAAACTTCAAAAACATTACAAAAACCGAAGCTTCAGGAACGGTTCAGGTGCATTTGCAAAATGATTTTGAAGCAGAACAAAAAGCATCTTTAAAATTTATTTTAACGGATAATAAAGGCAAAAAAACCGAAATCAAATCGGATAATTTTTCGGTTAAACCGAATGCTGATTTTGTCTTGACTCAAAATATTTCGGTTGCAAATCCAAAATTATGGTCGATTCACAATCCGAATTTATACAAATTAGAAGTTCAGATTATTTCGAATAATAAAGTTGTAGATTCTCATTCTGAAAAAATCGGAATCAGAAAATCAGAAATAAAAGCCGATGGTTATTATTTGAATGACGAAAAAATCTACATAACTGGAACAAACGAGCATCAGGAATATCCTTATTTAGGATATGCCATTTCTGATGAAGCACAATATCGTGATGCAGTAAAAATCAAAAATGCCGGTTTCGATTTTGTACGTATGTCACATTATCCGCACGCCGAAGCTTTCTTAAATGCTTGCGACGAATTGGGAATTTTGGTTATGAACAGTTTAACGGGCTGGCAGTTTTTTGGCGGAGAACAATTTCAAAAAAGCGCGTATCAGGACATTCGCGATATGGCAAGAAGAGACCGAAATCATCCGAGTATTATTTTCTGGGAAGCTTCATTAAACGAAACCAATATGTCGCCAGAATTTATGAAAGAAGCGACAAAAACACTTAAAGAAGAATTGCCTTTTGATCATAATTACAGTGCAAGCTGGATTGACAACGACAATTACGACATCTTTATTCCGGCGCGCCAGCATGCAAAAGCGCCAGATTATTGGACAAAATACAACAAAGGAAATCGTAAAATTTTCATTGCCGAATATGGTGATTGGGAATATTATGCTCAAAACGCAGGTTTCAATCAAACCGAATTTGCCAACTTAAAAGAAGAAGAAAGAACATCAAGACAATTGCGCGGAGCCGGAGAAAAAAGACTTTTACAACAAGCTTATAATTTTCAGGAAGCTTCAAATTCTAACCGAAAAGGAGCATCAACAATTGGAGAAGCAAACTGGGTTATGTTTGATTACAACCGAGGTTACAGCCCAGATTTAGAAAGTTCTGGAATCAGTGATATTTTCAGAATTCCGAAGTTCGCTTACTATTTTTATCAAAGTCAGCGCGATGCTAATGTGGTTTTGGATAAAAAATTATTCTCTGGACCAATGGTCAATATTGCCAATTTCTGGACGCCAGAATCGCCATTAAATGTTACCGTTTACAGCAATTGTGATGAAGTGGCTTTATATGTAAATGATATTTTAATTTCTAAGGAAAAACCAACTTTAAATAACAACAGCGACAAACTGGAACATGCTCCGTTCATTTTTAAAGTGAGCGCATTTCAAGCGGGGACTTTGCGCGCTGAAGGATTTATCAAAGGAAAAAAAGTGGCTTCAAACAGTGTGAAAACGCCAGAAAAAGCTTCAAAAATTGAATTGAGTTATGATCTTTCTTCGGTAAAAATCAATCCGGAATTTCCAGATATGGTTTTCGTTTATGCCAAAATTACTGACGCAAACGGAACAATAATTCCAACTGCTACAAATGAAGTAACTTTTACTTTAAGCGAAGGAAATGCAGAGATTATTGGTCAAAATCCTGTTCAGGCCGAAGCCGGAATTGCAACCATTATTCTTAAAACCAAAGACCTGAAAAAGAAAATTGTGCTAAAAGCAACATCAAATAATCTACAAGACAACACTATTACAATTACTAAATAATGAATGAGATTTTAATTCAAAACACCACTGCATTTTTTGAGAAAACTTTCGGGTCTGCTCCTCAAAAAATTGTACTTTCTCCAGGACGAATCAACATCATTGGAGAACATATTGATTATAACGACGGTTACGTTTTGCCAGCCGCAATTGACAAAGTAATTTGTTTTGCTTTTGAGAAAAACAATACTCAAAAATCTAAAATAATCGCCATCGATTTAAATGAAGAATTTGAAATTGATTTGACAGAGAAAGTTGAATTGAATGATGCCGTTTGGACAAATTATATTCGTGGCGTTATCAAACAACTTCAGGATAATGGTTTTGCTTTTGAAGGTTTCAACTGTGTTTTCAGTAGTAATATTCCGGTTGGTTCTGGATTGTCTTCTTCGGCAGCTTTAGAATGCGGAATGATTTTCGGAATTGCAGCACTTTTCGACTTAAAAACTGAAAAGAAAGACATAGCATTATTAGGACAAAAAGCTGAACACTGGGTTGGAATCAACTGTGGAATTATGGATCAGTTCTCAAGTGTTCACGGACTTGACAACAAAGTAATTAAATTAGATTGCAACACTTTGGAATTTGAATATCACAATGCCGATTTCAAAGATTATTCTTTGATTTTAATGGACAGCAACGTGAAACATTCTCTTTTCACTTCAGAATATAATACAAGAAGAATCGAGTGCGAACAAGGTTTAGCGATTATAAAACAACATTTTCCAGAAGTAAAAACTTTTAGAGACTGTAAAGAAGAACAGCTTTTAAGCATTCAGGATAAATTTGATTCAACTGTTTTTAAAAGAGTGCATTTTGTTGTAAAAGAAATCAACCGAGTAATCAAAGCATGTGAGGCGCTTGACAAAGGAAATATAGAACTTTTAGGACAATTGCTTTTTGAAACACATTATGGTTTATCACAGGAATATGCAGTAAGCTGCGAAGAATTGGATATGCTTGTAGATACTGCAAAAGCTGATGATGCGGTAATTGGTTCTCGTTTAATGGGCGGTGGTTTTGGTGGCTGTACGATAAATTTAATTAAAAAAGGATATGAAAATGAGATAAAACGTAAGTTTTCAAATCTTTATTTAGATACATTTGGAATTGAATTAAAATTCTATGATGTAAAAATATCAAACGGAACACAACTACTTTAATACCACAACACATTACAATGAAAAATTTTGACATTAACGAAGATCCTCACAGACGTTTTAACCCTTTAATTAACGAGTGGGTTTTAGTTTCACCTCATCGCGCAAAACGTCCTTGGCAAGGGCAAAACGAAACTATCGCTACTGAAGCTTTGCCAAAGTATGATCCAACTTGTTACTTATGCCCTGGAAATGTTCGTGCCAACGGAATGAACAATCCGAAATATGAAAGCAGTTTTGTTTTCGAAAATGATTTTGCTGCCATGAAACAGGATGAAATTATTTTTGAAGAAGATATCAAACACACTTTCTTTAAAGCAAAACCAGAACAAGGAATTTCAAGAGTAGTTTGTTTTTCGCCAAGACACGATCTGACTTTGCCAGAAATGGAAGTTGATGGAATTGAAAATATCATCAGAACATGGCAAAAAGAATATACTGATTTAGGAAATATTAAATATATCAACCACGTTCAGATTTTTGAAAATAAAGGAAGCGTTATGGGTTGCTCTAACCCGCATCCGCACGGACAAATTTGGGCGCAATCCTCTTTGCCAACGCAAGTTGAAAAAACACAAAACAGCTTAAAATCTTATTTCGATAAAAACAACAGAACGCTTCTTGAAGATTATCTTCAGGCTGAATTAAAATCAGGTGAACGTATTGTAATCGAAAACGATCATTTTGTGGCATTAGTTCCGTTTTGGGCAATCTGGCCTTATGAAACCATGATTTTAAGCAAAAGAGCTTTTGGAAAAATTACTGATTTTACTTCAGAAGAAACAACTGCTTTTGCTAAAATCTTAAAACAGCTTACAATTAAATACGATAATTTATTCAGTACTTCTTTTCCATATTCATCAGGAATTCACCAAGCGCCGACAGATGGCTTGAAACATCCTGAATGGCATTTCCATATGCATTTTTATCCACCATTATTGAGATCGGCAACGGTTAAAAAATTCATGGTTGGTTATGAAATGATGGGCGAATCACAAAGAGACATAACTCCTGAAAAAAGTGCCGAAATTTTAAGACAGCAGTCAGATGTACACTATAAAAGTCTTTAAAAATAGACTTGAAATTGTGTCAAAATCGAAACTGTTTTAAAATTTAACATAATAAATCGATTATAAATGTAAAAAACACATTTGTAAATGGTGTAGATATGGAATTTTATTATACTTTTGGCTTTCGTTCTTATTTTCATAAAAAAATAACAGAATAAAAACAGATATCTTAGTTTTAACAAGATAAAACAACAAAATAATAGGTTTCGGAAATTATAATTAAAAATGAATTCATAAAACCACTTTACAAACAATCACCTATACTAATTTTTTAAAATACTATTAACAATGAACCAGAACCTCGCTTTCGCCGATTATGCGGTTTTTATTATTTATTTCATCGTAGTTTCTGCCTACGGTTACAGTGTTTACCGCAAGCGTAAACAAGACGAACATGATGCTAAAGCTTATTTCTTGGCTGAAGGAAACTTAACTTGGTGGGCTATTGGAGCATCATTAATTGCCTCAAATATTTCAGCTGAACAATTCATCGGAATGAGCGGTGAAGGTTTCTTTTTAGGAATCGCTGTTGCTGCTTATGAGTGGCTTGCTGCTGTTGCCTTAATTATAGTAGCAGTTTGGTTTATTCCTGTTTATCTTAAAAATAAGATTTACACGATGCCCCAATTCTTAAAAACACGTTACAACGAATCGACTGCTTTGATTATGGCAGTTTTCTGGTTGTTTTTATATGTTTTTGTAAACTTAACTTCTATTCTTTATTTAGGAGCTGTTGCTATTAACGGACTTGCAGGTGGTCAATATCTGCACGTAATCATGATTGGATTGGCTGTTTTTGCTTTATTCATCTCTTTAGGAGGTATGAAAGTTGTAGCTTATACAGACGTTATTCAGGTTGCGGTTTTAATTATTGGAGGTTTGGTAACTTCTTATATTGCTTTGACTACTGTTGGACAATATTTTGGAGTTGGAGAAAATGCAATTGCAGGTTTTAAAGTTTTAATGAAAGAAGCTCCTGAGCATTTCAAAATGATTATCCCAAAACCAACTGCAACTTCATCTCAATTGGAGATCGATAAATATTTAACTTTCCCAGGTTTGATGTCTTACCTTGCTGGTATCTGGATCATCAACTTAAACTATTGGGGATGTAACCAATACATTACACAAAGAGCTTTAGGTGCTGATTTACAAACAGCACGTACAGGTATTTTATTTGCTGGTATGCTAAAATTATTAATGCCTTTAATTGTAATGCTACCTGGTATTGCGGCTTACGTTTTATACCAAAACGGACATTTACCTCAACTAGTTGGAGGAAAAGATGGAGCTTACTCAGCTGTATTGACTTTCTTGCCAACAGGTTTAAAAGGACTTTCTGTAGCCGCTTTAACTGCTGCAATTGTAGCTTCGTTAGCTGGAAAAGTAAACAGTATCTCGACTATTTATACATTAGACGTTCATAAAAAATACATCCAAAAAGAAGCGGGTGAAAAACAACAAGTAAACATTGGTAGAATTGCGGTTTTTGCTGCAATGCTTTTAGCTGTATTATTTACATGGAATGATATTTTAGGAATTGGCGGAGTTGGTGGATTCACTTACATCCAAAAATACACTGGATTCATTAGCCCTGGAGTTTTTGCTATGTTCTTCTTAGGTATGTTCTGGAAAAGAACAACTGGAACTGCAGCTATCGTAGGTGTAATTTTAGGATTTGTTTTATCTGTTTTATTCAACGAATATGCACCTGCTTTATTCGGAAACGACACGTTACTTTATACTGCTTATCCTAACGGAAAAGGAGCTTTTGAAATTCCTTTCCACATTTGTATGGGATTATCATTCTTCTTTACAATGTTAGCGATGATCGGAATCAGTTTTGCTGGTCCAAAAGTAAATCCAAAAGCGTTTGAAATTGACTCTGAAATGTTTAAAGTAAAACCACAAACTACAGTTTTAATCGTAATTACATTATTGATTATTGTTGCACTGTACGTTAAATTCTGGTAGTATAATTTTTTACTATATTATTTTTTGAAGATTAAAAGGCTGTTTGATGATTAAACAGCCTTTTTTTATTTGATAAAATTTTAAAAGAAAAAACCATAATCTGACCGATTTGGTTATTTTTGGCCAAAAAAATAAACTAACAAACCTAACAAATGAAAAAACTAATTATTGCCTGCTTCTTTATTTCAGCAACTGCCTTCTGCCAGGATATGGAAGTTTTAAATGGAAGCTTTGACTTTTTAAAAGATCAAAAAGAAATCAACGTAGAATTTGATTATAGCAATTTTACTATGATGAAAGAAAATAAACCGGAAGCACAATATGTTGAAGAACATAAAGCTGATTTAGATAAAAAAGCAAAAGGAAACGGAAATCTTTGGCACAAAAGATGGGTCGTTGCTAAAGACCAAATCTGGACTCCAAAATTTTTAGAAATCGGAAATGTTGTATTAGCCAAAGCAGGTAAAGAAGTAAATTTTCAGGAAGGCTTAAACACTCCTTATACTTTGATTGTAAAAACAGTTTGGATTTACCCAGGTTGGGATGCTGGAATCATGAAGCAACCAGCAAAAGTTACGACTGTTTTGTCTTTTGTAGAAACAACCAACAAGTCTAATGTTTTATTAGAAATTTCAAGTATGGAAGCTCCGGGAGATCAATGGGGAAATAATTTTAATAACGAAACCAGAATTGGAGAAGGATATGCTAAAACAGCAAAATCATTATCTAAACTTTTATTGAAAAAAGCATTCAAATAAAATCATAAAAAAAGCCCTGATTATTCAGGGCTTTGTTCTTTTTGCATATTCAATAAATACGCCATATTTGCAATTACATGATCATGTTTCTTCACAAACGGATTTTCTTCATTCCAAACATATCCTGCTAAAACCGAACATATTTTCTCTTTTACTTCAGGGTTTTCAGGCTGATGAAAAAACAATGTTTGAAGATTTCCTGTGTACCATTCCTGAACATATGTTGTGAAAACTGCAATTCCGCGTTTCATATATTGCGTAAATTCAACTTCCCAATCTACTTCAATTCCTTGTGATTCTTTCAAATATAATTTCGCTGCTAACATTCCGGATTCAGTCGCAAAAGCAACTCCTGATGAAAAAACAGGATCCAAAAATTCAGAGCTATTTCCTGTTAGAGCAAAACCGTCACCGTACATTCTTTTTACGGCTCTTGAATAATTTTCTAATTTAACGGGTTCGAACAAAAATTCTGTTCCTTTGAATCTTTTAATATAATAATCTGATTTCTGAATCGCATTTCGCAAAGCTTCAGCGTTATCTTTATTTTCTGAAAGCGAATTAATAAAATCTGTCGGACCAACAACACCTAAACTTGTATTTCCATTCGAAAACGGAATTACCCAAAGCCAAACTTCAGTTTCCAAAATATCAAAAGAAATCTGAGTTCCCTCCTCGCCTTCTTCTCTGTTTATATCTTTAACATGTGTAAAAATAGAAGAATGCGGATCTAGTTTTGACGGTGTATCCAAATCTAAAAGTCGTGGCAAAACACGACCGTATCCGCTGGAATCAACAATAAATTTGGCGTGGATTTCTTTTAAATTTCCGTCCTTATCTTTTACAATTGTTTTCGAATTTTTTCCTTCAAAAGAAACTTCTAAAACCTCTGTTTCAAATTCTAAGTCAATTCCTTTTCGAACTACTTCCTGCGCCATTGTGTTATCAAAATCGGCGCGCGGCACTTGCCAGGTCCAATCCCAGCCTTCTCCAAATTTCTGACTGAAATCAAAAACACAAATTTCTTCGCCTCTGATAAAACGGGCTCCCAATTTTTTTTCAAAGTTCATTGCATTCAGCGCATCATACAGCTCTGCCTCTGCAAAATGGTCCATCACTCGCGGAATAAGGCTTTCGCCGACCACAAGTCTCGGAAATTTTGTTTTTTCTACAACTTTGACCTTGACATTATTTTTATGAAGATACGATGCTGAAACGCATCCTGAAGGTCCTGCACCAATCACTAAAACATCAACAAACTCCTTTGTCATAATAAAAATGTTATGAATTATTAACTTACATTTGCGTTCATCAAAATAACTACAATTATTTTGATAATTAAAATTAAATTAGCACAATCAAATACGGTTTAATGAACACAATTAATGAATATTTAAGTTTAGCAGAATTCGAGTCAATCATTTTTGGAAATAACAAAGTTGCAATCAGTGATGTAGTTTTAAATCGAGTAAATGAAAGCTTTAATTTCCTGAAAGAATTTTCGGGAAACAAAATAATATATGGTGTAAACACTGGTTTTGGACCAATGGCTCAATATAGAATTAAAGAGTCAGACCAAATTCAGCTGCAATATAATTTAATCAGAAGCCACTCTTCAGGAACCGGAAAACCATTAAGTCCTGTTTGTGCAAAAGCGGCAATTCTGGCACGTTTGAACACACTTTCTTTAGGGAATTCTGGAGTTCATCCGTCAGTAATTCATTTAATGGCGGAATTAATTAATAGAGATATTACTCCGTTAATTTTTGAACATGGAGGAGTTGGTGCTAGCGGTGATTTAGTTCAATTGTCGCATTTGGCTTTAGTACTAATCGGTGAAGGCGAAGTTTTTTACAAAGGCGGAAGAAGACCAACCAAAGATGTTTTTGATATTGAAGGTTTAAAACCAATTCAGGTTGAAATTAGAGAAGGTTTGGCGTTAATCAACGGAACTTCAGTAATGACAGGAATTGGTGTTGTGAATGTTCATCATGCTAAAAAATTATTAGACTGGTCATTAAAATCTTCTTGTGCTATAAACGAATTGGTTCAGGCATATGACGATCATTTTTCGGCAGAATTAAATCAAACCAAACGTCATAAAGGACAACAGGAAATCGCAGAAAGAATGAGACAAAATCTTTCTGACAGTACTTTAATCCGCAAAAGAGAAGACCATTTATATTCTGGCGAAAACACAGAAGAAATCTTCAAAGAAAAAGTTCAGGAATATTATTCTTTAAGATGTGTTCCTCAAATTTTGGGACCGGTTTTAGAAACTATAAATAATGTCGCTTCAATTTTAGAAGACGAATTCAACTCGGCAAATGACAACCCAATTATCGATGTAAAAAACCAACACGTTTATCACGGAGGAAATTTCCACGGCGATTATATTTCGCTTGAAATGGATAAACTGAAAATCGTTATTACAAAATTAACGATGTTGGCAGAACGTCAATTGAATTATTTATTGAATTCAAAAATCAACGAAATTCTTCCTCCATTCGTAAACTTAGGAACATTAGGATTTAATTTCGGAATGCAGGGCGTTCAGTTTACAGCAACCTCAACAACTGCCGAAAGTCAAATGTTGTCGAACCCGATGTACGTGCATTCAATTCCAAACAACAACGACAATCAGGATATTGTAAGTATGGGAACAAATGCCGCAGTAATTACCTCAAAAGTGATCGAAAATGCTTTTGAAGTTTTGGCTATCGAAATGATTACCATCGTTCAGGCAATTGATTATTTAGGTCAGAAAGATAAAATTTCATCGATTACTAAAAAATGGTACGATGATGTTCGTCATATTATTCCGGAATTTAAGGAAGATCAGGTTATGTATCCTTTTGTTCAAAAAGTAAAAGATTATCTGATCAACAGTTAATTTAAGACCTTAATACAGCTTTAAACAACTATGAAAAAAATATTTTTTTTACTCTTAATATCTATCCAATTAATCAATGCTCAAGAACTTGCCTTAATAAAAAAAGAAGGCAAATTTGGACTTATCAAAAACGACGGAACTTTTGCTATTGCTCCAAAATTTGACAGCGCAAGAGATTTTTCAGATGGTTTAGCAGCTGTTAAAGAAAATGGAAAATGGGGATTTGTAGACAATACAGGAGCCTTTGTAATTCCGCCAACTTTTGACAATGCTAAAGATTTTGACAGCGGAATATGCGTAATAGAGAAAGATGCTGTTTGGCATTACATCAATAAAAAAGGTGAAATATTAGAAGGTAATCCGAAATCTGATAAATTATTTGATTTTCATTATGGTGTCGCATTTTTTAGACAAAATGACAAAGTTGGATTAATCAATAATAAATTTGAAATTGTTCTTGCTCCAAAATATGATGTCATCAGAGCTTTTTACAAAGGCTATGCGAGAGCAGCACTAAATGACAAGTGGGGAATTATTGATACATCAGGAAAAGAAGTTGCAGAAGTTGTTTACGATGAAGTTGGTGATTATTTTAATAATACAACATGGGCAAAAAAAGAAAAAGTATATGGACTAGTACACAATGGAGTTTTTATTGAAATACCAGATGTTACAGAATTCGGACCTTTTGGCACTCAAGATTTTATAGCGGCTAAAAAAGGCGGAAAATTTGGATTTGTAGATTTCGAAGGACAATGGGTTCTTAAACCGATGTTTCAAAAAGCAAAAGGATTTTCTAATGATTTAGCACCAGTTTTGTTGAGAGAAAAATGGGGTTATACCAATTTAAAAGGAGAATGTATTGTTCAACCAATGTATAATGATGCAGACCCTTTCAGCGAAAATGGTCTGGCAGCTGTTAAAATTCTTGGTAACTGGGGATTTATAGACAAAACAGGAAATTTAGTTATTCCGGCAGATTATGAAATTTCTGCAGCTTTTGGAGGCTATACACGTAACGAAAAAGGGTTTATCAACGGATTAGCAAGAGTTAAACGTAAAGGAAAATGGAGCTTTCTTAAACCAAATGGAGATCTTTTGATTGATTGGTCTCAGAATGCCGAGCTCTTTCAGAAATAGTAAGAATAAAATTTTACATATTAATTATTGAATCTTAAAATCATGAAAAAACCGCTTATTTTTTTGTTGCTAGTTTTCATTCAATTTGTTAATAGTCAAGAACTGGCATTAGTTAAAAAGAATTCAAAAATCGGATATATTTCCAAAGACGGATCTTTTAAAATCGAACCTCAATACAAATCTGCCAGAAGTTTTTCTGAAGGATTAGCTGCTGTAGAAAATGGCGGAAAATGGGGATTTATTGATGCAAAAGGAACTTGGGTAATTCCAGCCGATTTTAGTAATGCCAAAGATTTTAACAGCGGAATTGCAATTGTACAAAAAGATAAAGAGTGGGTTTACATTAATACAAAAGGCGAAATTCAGAAAGCTCCGGCTTCAGAAAAATTATTTGATTTTGACAACGGCGTTGCTTTTATCAGACAAAACAACAAAGTTGGATTGATCAACAACAAAATGACTGTTGTTTTAGAACCAAAATACGATCAGATCAAACCTTTTGAAAATGGTTTTGCCAGAGTTGAACTGAACAAAAACTGGGGAATTATAAACACTACCGGAAAAGAACTTGTTGAGCCTGTTTATTCTGAAATTGGAAATTATTTCAAAAACACAACCTGGGCAAGAAAAGATAAAACTTTCGGCCTTGTAAGCGCAGGGAAATTTATTCCTGTTGATGGTGCTGAAAAAATCTGGGATTTCGAAACTCAGGATTTGACATTTGCTAAAAAGAACGGAAAAATCGGTTATATTGATTTAAAAGGAAATTGGGCAATTCTACCTATATATGATAAAGGAAAAGCTTTCTCAAAAAACCTGGCTCCGGTTTTAGTTGGAAAAAAGTGGGGATTTATCAATACGGAAGGAAAATTTGTAATTGAACCTACTTACAATGATGCCGAAGTTTTCAGTTCAAACGGATTGGCTCCAGTAAAAGAAAGCAATTGGGGATTCATAAATGAAACAGGAAAAATAGTAATTCCAACACAATACGGAATTACAACAAATGCCATTATCGCCATGTTTACGCAACAAGACAAAGGATTTATCGATGGCGTTGCAAGAGTAAAAAACGAAGGAAAATGGGGTTTTCTTAAACCAGACGGAACAGTTTTAAGCAATCAATGGTTTGAAAATGCTGAATTATTTTCAAAATCAGAAAAAAATCAAGCAGTTGAAGCTGTAGCGGAAAAACCTAAAGAAGAAACCAAGCCGGCAAAAACTGCTGCAAAACCAGCAAAAAAGCCGGTCAGCAAGAAAAAATAATACTATTTAGTCCCAATAAAATATAAAATCTTACATAATGAAATGTGTATTAGTAACAGGCGGTTCAAGAGGAATTGGAAGTGCAATTTGTAAAAAATTAGCCGTTGAATCTGATTATCATATTCTGATTAATTATCATTCCAACCAAATCGCTGCTGAAGAAACACTTCAGGAAATTCAAAAATTAGGAGCAACCGGAGAAATTCTGGGTTTTGACGTCTCTAATTTTGAGCAAGTACAAGATGTTTTAACAAAATGGCAGGACGCCAATCCTGAAGCACTTGTTGAAGCGATTGTAAACAATGCAGGAATTACAAAAGATGGTCTTTTTATGTGGATGACGCCACAAGACTGGAATCGTGTAATGAATACAAGTACAAACGGATTTTTTAATGTAACGCAGTTTTTCATTCAAAAAATGCTGCGTAATAAATATGGCCGAATCGTAAATATGGTTTCGGTTTCGGGAGTTAAAGGAACTGCTGGACAAACTAATTATTCGGCTGCAAAAGGCGCTATTGTTGCCGCTACAAAAGCTTTGGCTCAGGAAGTAGCAAAACGAAACATTACAGTAAATGCTGTTGCACCAGGTTTTATCAAGACTGATATGACAAGCCAACTCGACGAAAAAGAATTATTAAAACTAATTCCCGTAAATCGTTTTGGAGAAGCCGAAGAAGTTGCCGATTTGGTAAGCTTTTTGATTTCTAAAAAATCAAGTTATATTACCGGAGAAATTATTAATATAAACGGAGGAATATATTCTTAAGAATACTATGTTTGCATAATATTTTAAGTTTTTTTAAACATAGAAAATTACACTTTAAGGATAAAAAATTACTTTGAAAGACAATGAATAAGAGAGTTGTAATTACTGGAATGGGAATTTATTCTTGTATCGGAACTTCTTTAAATGAAGTAAAGGAATCTTTATACGAAGGAAAATCCGGAATTAAATTTGATCCAGAAAGAAAAGAATTTGGTTTCCAGTCGGCTTTGACCGGAATGGTTCCAAAAGCTGATTTGAAAAATTTATTGACACGCAGACAGCGTATGAGCATTGGTGAAGAAACCGAGTACGCTTATATGGCTACTATCGAAGCATTGAAAAATGCCAATATAGACGATGCTTTTTTTGAAGAAAGAGAAGTTGGAATTATGTACGGAAACGACAGCGTTTCTAAAGCAATTATTGATGCTACAGATATTGTCCGCGAGAAAAAAGATACTGCATTAATCGGTTCTGGAGCGATTTTCAAATCAATGAATTCAACGGTAACGATGAATCTTTCAACGATTTTTAAACTTCGTGGAATCAAT
This sequence comes from Flavobacterium sp. ASV13, assembly GCF_000745775.1. Classification (GTDB taxonomy): domain Bacteria; phylum Bacteroidota; class Bacteroidia; order Flavobacteriales; family Flavobacteriaceae; genus Flavobacterium. The sequence continues at coordinate 695,589 of NZ_JQJY01000002.1, forward strand.
TTAACTGTAAGTGCAGCCTGCGCAAGCGGATCTCATTCTATCGGATTGGCTTATTTTTTAATAAAAAGCGGTTTTCAGGATATTATAATTACTGGCGGAGCTCAGGAAATCAACAAATATGCGATGAGCAGTTTTGATGGTTTAGGTGTTTTTTCGAATAGAGAAAACGAGCCAGAAAAAGCCTCAAGACCTTTTGACGCCGGACGCGACGGATTGATTCCGAGTGGCGGTGGCGCGACTTTAATTTTAGAAAACTACGAATCGGCAATTGCAAGAGGAGCTACTATTATCGCCGAAGTTTCCGGTTACGGATTTTCATCAAACGGCGGGCATATCTCAACTCCAAATGTTGAAGGACCAGCCACAGCAATGCAACGCGCACTTGATGATGCTAAATTAAATGCATCAGATATTGAATATATAAATGCACACGCAACCTCAACTCCGGTTGGTGATGCAAACGAAGCCAAAGCTATCTTTGAAGTTTTTGGTGAGAAAAATCCTCCTGTAAGTTCTACAAAATCAATGACAGGCCACGAATGCTGGATGGCCGGAGCAAGCGAAATCATTTATTCTATTATAATGATGCAGAACGATTTCATTGCACCAAACATCAATTTGGAGAATCCAGATGAAGATGCGATGAAATTAAATTTAGTTAAAACTACGTTAAACAAAAAATTTGACATATTTTTGTCCAATTCTTTCGGTTTCGGAGGAACCAACTCTGCGTTGGTGGTTAAAAAGTTTAAATTGGACAATGAATAAAGAAGAGATTATAGCGAGAATTAATGGTTTTTTGGTTGATGAGTTTGAAGTAGATAATGATGAAATTGAACCAGATGCTAATTTAAAAGATACACTTGGGTTAGACAGCTTAGATTATGTTGATTTAGTAGTTTCTATTGAAGCTAACTTTGGTGTAAAATTGGTTGAAGCTGATTTCGTTGGAATTGCAACTTTTCAAAACTTCTATGACCTTATTGAAGCCAAACTAAAAGCTAAAGCTGCTTAATGAGTCAATGGGATGGCAAATCAAAAGGTACTGTTTTAGGTTATAGAATATTCGTTTTTTTGATACAAAAAGCGGGTGTCAAATCTGCTTATGTCTTACTTTATTTTGTTGCTTCTTATTATTTCTTATTTCTAAAGAAAAGTAATAAGGCGATTTCTTACTATTTCAAAGAAAGACTTCAGTATTCTTATTTTCAGTCAAAAAAAATGGTTTTCAAAAGTTATTACACTTTTGGACAAACTATTATTGACAAAGTTTCGATTTCAGCTGGAATGCGAAATAAATTCACCTATGAATTTGACGGAATCGAAATTCTGAAAAAACTTTTAGCCGAGAAAAAAGGCGGAGTTTTAATAAGTGCTCACGTTGGAAATTTTGAAATCGCCGAACATTTTTTTGGCGACATCGATCTTGATTTCCAAATCAATCTTGTAACAACAGATTTGGAACATTCGGCAATTAAGCATTATCTGGAAAGCGTTACACAAAAATCTGCCGTAAAATTTATTATCATAAAAGACGATTTATCTCATGTTTTTGAGATCAATGCTGCTTTGGCCAATAACGAATTGGTTTGTTTTACCGGCGACCGTTATTTTGAAGGAACAAAATCCCTTTCTGAAGAAATTCTTGGTAAAGAAGCTAATTTCCCTGCGGGCCCATTTTTAATCGCTTCAAGATTAAAAGTTCCTGTTGTTTTTGTTTATGTTATGAAAGAACCAAATCTTCATTATCATTTATACGCACGCGAAGCCACAGTAAAACATCGCGACGAAAAAGGTTTATTAAAAGAATACGTAAAAAGCGTTGAAAGCATTTTGCAGAAATATCCTTTGCAGTGGTTCAATTATTTCGATTTTTGGAATCAGCTTAAATAGATTGCACACAGATTTTACGGATTAAACTGATTTACACCGAATTAAATTCATTTCAAATTAAATCAGTTTAATCCGTAAAATCTGTGGCCAAAAAACGAAACATTAAACAAGAAAATTCGTTTAAAATAATTTACTTATTTTTGTTCGCAACCAAAGAAAGTAAACCTAAAATGAAAAATGTTCTCGTTATTTTTTATTCTCAATCCGGACAACTAGAATCCATTGCGCGTAATATTGCCAAACCCTTTTTAAATTCAGATGAAATAAAAGTAACTTTTCATGAAATTCAATTGGAAAAACCTTTTCCATTTCCGTGGAATAAAACTACTTTTTTTGATGCTTTCCCAGAATCATTTCTACAAATTCCAACGGCTTTAAAACCAGTTCCGGAAGAAATTTTAAACACAAAATTCGATCTTATTTTACTGCATTATCAGGTTTGGTATTTGACACCTTCAATTCCGATGAACTCTTTTCTAAAAAGTGCTGACGGTAAAAATATTCTAAACAATACTCCCGTTATTACTATAAATGGTTCCCGAAATATGTGGATAATGGCACAGGAAAAAGTCAAAGTTTTATTGCAGGAAGCCAATGCAAAATTGGTTGGAAATGTTGCTTTAGTTGATCGTGTTGGGAATTTAATCAGTGTGATCACTATTGTAAACTGGATGTTTTCGGGAGTTAAAAAACGCTATTTAGGATTTTTTCCGTTGCCTGGAGTTTCCGATAAAGACATTCAGGAATCGGATAAATTCGGCGAAATCATGCTTTCAGAATTCAAGCAAAATAAATTAGAAGATTTACAGCCAAAATTAGCCGAAATTGGGGCCGTAAAAATCAGTCCGTATTTAGTAACTGTAGACAAAACGGCTAACAAAATCTTTAATAAATGGTCTAATTTCATTCATAAGAACCAAAAAAACAGAAAACTGCTTCTTAAATTATTTTATGTTTATTTATTCCTTGCAATATGGGTAATCTCGCCAATAGTATATATATTGCATGTTATTAGCTATCCGTTTAAGATTAAAACTATAAAAAAAGAAACTCAATACTATCAAGGAGTTTAGAAGAGGAGAAAATTATATTATGTTTGACGTATATATTACCAAAGCCGCAAAATACTTGCCTAATGAAGCTGTTTCAAACGATGAAATGGAGAATTATTTAGGACTGATAAACGATACTGCTTCAAAAGCAAGACGTATTATTTTGCGCAATAATAAAATTACAACCCGATATTATGCCGTTGACAAAAATGGCAAAAGCACGCACAGCAACGCTGAACTGGCAAAAAATGCGATTTCACAGTTGTTTGATGAAAATTTCACCGATCAGGATTTAGAAGTTCTTTCCTGCGGGACTTCTTCACCTGATGTTTTTGCGCCTTCACACGCTGCAATGGTTCACGGATTATTGAAAAATAAATCGGTTGAGTTAAACTCTTCTTCCGGAATTTGTTGTTCTGGAATGAATGCGTTAAAATATGGTTTTCTTTCTGTAAAATCTGGAAATTCAAAAAACGCTATTTGCACAGGTTCTGAAAAAGTTTCAACCTGGCTTTCGGCACAACAATATAATCAGGAAATCATCAACTTAAAAAATCTGGAAGAACAGCCTATTATTGCGTTCAAAAAAGATTTCTTGCGCTGGATGTTATCGGACGGAGCTGGTGCTTTTTTATTAGAAAATAAGCCAACCGGAGAAGTCTCATTAAAAATCGAATGGATGGAAGCCTATTCATATGCATTCGAATTAGAAACCTGCATGTATGCCGGTGGAGATAAATTAGAAAACGGAGAAATAAAACCCTGGAGTGAGTACAAACCTGAGCAATTACTAAACGAATCTATTCTGGCAGTAAAACAGGATGTAAAACTACTTGACGAATTTATTTTGCCAAAAGGTGTCGAAAGTATGAGCGATGCCATGGCAAAACACAATGTTACAGCAGACGATATTGATTATTTTTTACCGCACGTTTCTTCTCACTTTTTTGTTGATGGCCTTAAGAAAGGGTTATTAGAAAAAGGAATTGACATTGCTGATGAAAAATGGTTTATGAATCTTTTGAGAGTTGGAAATGTTGGATCAGCTTCTATTTACATTGCTGTTGAAGAATTAATAAATTCTGGAAAATTGAAAAAAGGAGATAAAATTTTCCTTTCAGTTCCGGAAAGCGGAAGATTTTCATTTGCTTACGCGTATTTAACTGTCTGCTAAATGAATGCTTCTATACTTTTAGAGAAAGAAGCTGTAGAAAATCTGCTTCCGCAAAAGTTTCCTTTTGTAATGGTGGATCGTATGTTTTCTTATTCTGAAACCGAATTGACTTCTGGATTAAACATTCAAAATGATAATATATTTTTAGAAGAAAATACTTTTCTAGAAGCCGGTTTAATTGAACATATGGCGCAATCTGTTGCTTTGCATACCGGTTATCAGTTTTTCTTAAAAAACGAAACTGCTCCAACAGGTTATATTGGTTCTATTAAAGACATTCAAATTAAAAAATTGCCTAAAGCCAACGATACAATTCAGTCGAATGTTACCATTTTGCAGGAATTTGCAGGCGTAACTCTAGTTGATATTATAACTTTTTTAAATGATGAAGAAATTGCAAGCGGACAAATGAAAACCGTTTTAGCAAAATAATAGAATGATGAAAGTTGGAATCGACATACAAAATTATTTACCGCACCGAGCACCAATGCTGATGGTTGATTTGATTTTGGAAATTGATGCCACTTCAGTTGAAACCGAATTTTTAATCAAAGAAGACAATATTTTTGTTGATAACGGCATTTTAATAGAAGCCGGTTTAATCGAAAACACAGCACAAACTTGTTCTTCAATTGTTGGAAAAAAGTATTTTTTTGAAGAGGACGGAACTGAAAATGAAAACGTAAATGTGATTGGTTTTATCAGCGCTTTAAAAAATCTAAAAATACATGCATTACCAAAAGTTGGCGATGTCATAACGACCAAAGCAACTTTGGTTTCCAAATTTGTTGGCGACGATTATACTTTATGCACCATGAGTTGTGAAAGTTTATTCGAAGACAAAAAACTGTTAGAATGCGAAATTAATCTGTTTATTCAAAAGACAATTTCTGTAATAGAATAATACCATTTTTTAAACCTTTTGATAGAAAATTCAAATAAAAACTGCCTCACTTATTATATTATAATTCTATGGAAAACTGTAAATGGTGCCAAAAAGAGATAAAACCTAATGAAGTACATGTCAACGACACAAAAATAATTATTTGTTCAAGTTGTGTACTAAGATTACACAAAGTCAGTATTGAGCAAGATTTGATGCAATTTGATCCGGAATTACTAAAAGTTGTCGAAATCCAAAACAAGAAAATTTTATTTTCCCACATCATTATAATTAGCCTTATTCTAATATTTTCTTACTTTCTAAAATTAATAATGTAATGGAAAATGTAAAATGTATGTTTTGCGAAACTAACGATCCAAGTACATCTTATATAAGAGATGAAGAAAAAACTATTTGTATTAATTGTGTTAAAGGATGCGTTGGTGCTATTTTTAATTACTCCAAAATTCCTTCTCGTGATTCTATGACAGATGAAGTGAAAGAAATTTATAAAAAATATACCACTTGGACCTATTTGGTTTACGTTGCTTTGATTATAATTTTATTAATATTAATTTCCAGATAAATAAAACCGTCATGGAAAAAGAAAATGTACCTCAGCACGATGGAAATTTAAGCAAAAAAAATCTCAAAGAATTGGTTTATGCGACCGATGAAAACGGCAATTATACAACCGCTTTGAGCACGGGCTGGGAACCAAAAGCGATTGCACTTTCGAACGCGATCGACGATATAAAAGAACGTGCCGAAGAAGCAAAAATGAAAGTTCAAAGCGGAGAATTGAGTCCGATTTGTTATTTTATGGAACTCAACAAAATGGATCTTTCGATTCTTGCCGGATATGTGGAAATGTGGAAATGGCGCGTAAAAAGACATTTTAAACCTTCCGTTTTTGCCAAACTAAACGACAAAACTTTACAAAAATATGCCGACGCTTTTGACATTTCATTAGCCGAATTAAAAAACTTTAAAACAGATTAATGCAAGTTACTTTTACACATCATCAATCTGCTCATTGTGAAAATGGAGTAGCTTCAAACCTCTTAAAAAACAGCGGACTCAATATCAGCGAACCGATGGTTTTCGGAATTGGTTCGGGGCTTTTTTTCGTGTATTTGCCTTTTTTAAAAGTAAATCATGCGCCGGCAATCAGCTATAGAACTTTGCCTGGACATATTTTTAATAAAGTTGCCAATCGTTTAAATCTTAAAATAAAAAGACAAAAATTTTCTTCTGTAAGTAATGCAAACAAAGCTTTAGAAGAAAATTTAAAAAATAATATTCCGACTGGATTGCAAGTTGGTGTTTATCATTTGAGTTATTTTCCTGATGAATATCGCTTTCATTTCAATGCCCATAATTTAGTTGTTTACGGCAAAACCGAAACCGATTATTTGATCAGCGATCCCGTGATGGAAACCGTTACCACTTTGACGCATGAGGAAATGGACAAAGTTCGTTTTGCCAAAGGTGCTTTTGCTCCACGAGGACAAATGTATTATCCCATTCAGATTCCGTCGAATGTTGATTTAAAAAGTGCCATTATAAAAGGAATCAAAAATACCTGTCGCGATATGCTGGCGCCAATGCCAATTGTAGGCGTTCGCGGAATTAAAATGGTTTCCCGCCAAATTCGAAAATGGCCGAAAAAACACGGTGTCAGAAAAGCCAATCATTATCTGGCGCAAATGGTTCGTATGCAGGAAGAAATTGGAACCGGAGGCGGAGGTTTCCGTTTTATTTATGCGGCATTTTTACAGGAAGCTTCAGTTGTTTTAGGAAATGAAGAATTGAAAACACTTTCGAAAGAAATGACACAAATTGGAGATTCATGGCGAGATTTTGCCGTTGAAGCTTCCAGAATTTATAAAAACAGAAGTGCTAAAGAAGACGCTTACAACGCCATTGCCGATGAACTTTTGGACATTGCCAATCGCGAAGAAATCTTTTTCAAAAAACTAAAAAAAGCAATCAGCTAATTATTTTGAATCCCATTATAAAAATAGAATCCCTTTCGAAAAAATACAAAGATGCCGATCAGTTTTCTTTGAACGATGTTTCGTTGGAGATAAATGAAGGCCAAATTTTTGGATTATTAGGTCCGAATGGTGCCGGAAAAACAACCTTAATTTCAATGCTCTGTGGATTGATAAAACCCACTTCAGGTCATTTTTCAATTGATGATTTAGACTATCATCATCATTCATCCAAAATCAAAAAAATCATTGGCGTTGTTCCTCAGGAATATGCTTTGTACCCGACTTTGACCGCGAGAGAAAATCTACATTATTTTGGAAGTATGTACGGTTTGAAAGGTGCTGATTTGAAAGATAAAGTCATCGAAACTTTAGATCTTTTGGGTTTATTGAAATTCGCCGATAAACAAATTCATACTTTTTCTGGCGGAATGAAACGCCGTGTGAATTTGATTGCCGGAATTCTGCACAACCCTAAAGTTTTATTTTTGGATGAACCAACGGTTGGTGTTGATGTTCAGTCTAAAAATGCCATTTTAGATTATCTGAAAATCTTAAATCAAAACGGAACTACAATTATTTATACCTCGCATCATTTGGCTGAAGCCGAAGACTTCTGCACGAATATTGCCATTTTAGACCGAGGCAAGATTTATGCAAAAGGAACGCCTTCAACCTTAATTGAAACGACAGAAAATGCTCGAAATCTCGAAGATGTTTTTATTTCATTAACCGGTAAAGACTTGAGAGATGCTATATAAAATTTGGATGTCGATAGTAAAAGAATTCTTGTTGCTGAAACGAGATTTAGGCGGTTTGATTATTTTATTTATCATGCCGTTGGTTTTGGTCATCACGGTGACCGTAATTCAGGACAGCAGTTTTAAAACGGCAAGCAATACTAAAATTCCGATTTTATTGGTTGATTATGACAAAGGTACTGTTTCGAAAACGGTTTTTGATAATTTAGAAAAAAACCAATTATTCACCGTTGTCACTCAAATTGACAATAAACCGATTACTGAAGAAGTTGCCCGAGAAAATGTATACAAAGGAAAATTTCAATTGGCCATCGTAATTCCGAAAAATCTAAGCGTTGATTTGCAAGCCAAAGTCGATCAGAATGTCGAAAACATTGTGAGCAAAATGGGTTTTACAGACAGCGTTGCCAAACCGGAGAAACCAAAAGTTATCACGCAAAAAGAAGTAAAATTATATTTTGATCCGGCGGTTCAGCTGAGTTTCAAAAATTCGGTCATAAATGCGATTGACAAAATGATTTCGCAAATCGAAACCAAATCGATTTACACTACTTTTCAAAATCAGTTAGGCGAAGAAAATACCAAATTCGATCAAACGAGTTTTATTACGTTCAAAGAAATAATTCCAAAAATAAATAATAAAGAAATTTTGCCCAATTCAGTTCAGCACAACGTTCCGGCCTGGACGCTTTTTGCGATATTTTTTATCGTGATTCCGCTTTCGATTAATATCGTAAAAGAAAAATCGCAGGGAACTTTTGTTCGTTTGTTGACGAATCCAACTTCTAATTTAATTGTCATTATTGGCAAAACCATTACGTATTCTGTCATTTGCATGATTCAGTTTTATATGATGGTTGCCGTTGCGATTTTCCTGTTTCCGCATATTGGTCTGCCTCCTTTAAATATCGAAGGACATTTATTTTTAATGAGTGTTGTCGCTTTATTTTCAGGTTTTGCCGCCATCGGATTCGGAATTTTATTAGGAACTGTTGCGAATACTCAGGAACAATCTGCACCGTTTGGCGCGACAAGTGTTATTATTTTAGCTGCTATTGGAGGCGTTTGGGTTCCTGTTTTTGTGATGCCAAAAATGATGCAGATCATTGCAAAATCATCACCTATGAATTGGGGTCTAGAAGCGTTTTATGATGTTTTATTGCGCAACGTTTCGTTTGTTGAAATCATTCCAAAAATAAGTTTGTTATTTTTGTTCTTTATAATCACCACTTCCATTGCCTTATTTTATGACAAAAAGAAAAGAACAGTATAACGAAGCTTCAGACTTAACCGTTTCACACGAAATCAGAATTCGTTTTAACGAAACTGATCCGCTTGGAATTGTTTGGCACGGCCATTATATTACCTATTTTGAAGACGGCCGGGAAGCCTTTGGACGCCAACACGGACTTACGTATTTGGACATTGCAAAAACGGGTTACACTACTCCAATTGTAAAATCAAAATGCGAACATAAATTGTCTTTGCGCTACGGCGATGTTGTAACAATCGAAACCACAGTTGTCGAAACTCCGGCTGCGAAAATAATTTACCGTTTTAAAATTATTGACGCTCAAGGCGAAGTTGCCTGCACGGGCGAAACTGTTCAGGTCTTTTTAGATAAAGAAGGAAATTTAATGCTGACCAATCCTCCTTTTTATGAAGAATGGAAAAGGAAAGTGGGGCTATTGAAATAGAACACGAATTTCACGGATTAACACAAATTAATAATCCGTGTAAATCTGCTTAAATCTGCGTCATCTGCGTGCCATAAAATCGCAAAGAAATAAATCATAAAATGTTAAAAGAAATATACATCACACAAACGAATTGTATCACGCCTTTGGGTTTTGATGTTGAATCGAACATCGAAGCGATTTTGCGCGGTGATTCGGGAATTCAGCTTCACAATGATATTTCTTTGATGCCCAATTCCTTTTATGCTTCGATTATTTCTGATGAAAAAATAAACAGTGCTTTTTCAAAAATCAGTTCTGAAATAAAATATTCCCGTTTAGAGAAAATGATGATTTTGGCTTTAGAGCAGATTATCAAAAATTCGGGAGTTGAATTGAATTCGAAAACTGCTTTTATACTTTCTACTACAAAAGGAAATGTGACGGCTTTAAAAGAAAATTCAGAAGAAAATTTCAACAATGCACATTTAGATGTTTTAGCTAAAAATGTTGCCAATTTCTTCGGATTTACGACACAGCCAATTGTAGTTTCAAATGCCTGCGTTTCCGGAATTTTAGCTGTTTCTGTTGCTAAAAGAATGATTCAATCGGAGCTTTATGACAATATTTTTGTCGTGGCTGGCGACGAAGTTTCAGAATTTGTTTTGTCTGGATTTAATGCTTTTCAGGCGATGAGTGAATTGCCTTGCAAACCCTATTCTAAAAACAGAACCGGAGTAAGTTTGGGCGAAGCAACTTCTGCAGTTTTAGTTTCGGCGGAAGCCAAAAACGCCAAAATAAAAGTAATTGGAGATAGCTCAATAAACGATGCCAATCATATTTCGGGTCCTTCAAGAACAGGCGAAGGTTTGTTCAGAAGTATCCAAAATGCCTTGAAAGAAGCAAATATTGAAGCCAATACATTAGATTATATTTCAGCACACGGAACCGCAACGCCTTTCAACGACGAAATGGAAGCAATTGCTTTAAACCGATTGGATTTACAAAATGTTCCAGTCAATAGTTTAAAAGGATTTTATGGTCATACTTTAGGCGCTTCAGGATTATTGGAAACGGTAATCGCAATTGAATCAGCAAATCGAAATATGCTTTTTGAATCGAAAGGTTTTGATCAAATTGGAGTTAGTGAAGTTGTAAATGTTATTGAGAAAAATAAAGAGGCAAATATTGAGTATTTTTTGAAAACGGCTTCTGGATTTGGAGGTTGTAATACGGCGGTTATATTTGAGAAAATAAAATGAGAAGTTTAAAAGACTTAGATATTGAGAAAAGTATAGAAAAGAGCAAGCTAGTTTATACTGAAAGCTGGTCTGATATATTTGACACCATACTTCTTCTAATGTTTTTTAGCTTTGGATTTATTTGTCCTTTTTTGGTTTATTTCGATCCATATCGAGATTATTCAAATACCGGAGGCGAAGATTATCTACTTTTTTTTATGAGTTTCTTTTTTGCTTATGCAATTTATCGAAAATTGACCGAAAAGCATCTTACGAAAATTATAAGTAAATATGACCTTGAAAAAAACAGAACAATTATTATTGAATATTGTAAGAAATTTGGATTTCAAAAGGCCGTAAGTTCAAAAAATTTAGTAATTTATAATAAATCTGACAATCTTGCTATTAATAATTTGTATCAATCAAGCAGGATATTTATTTTGGACAAAAATGATATTTATATAACAATGATTAAAGAAGGTCATAAAACAAATTTTCCTGTTCTTATTTCACAAATAATTTTAAAGTGGGATATTAAAAAATTATGTTCTTAAAAACAAAATGACTCAAACTAAAACCTACATACAGTCCTACATCACCATCCAAAACAACGAAATTGTTTTGAACGGAACTTCGGTATTCAAAATTGAACCAACCGATTTTGCAGATTTCTCGAAACAAGCATTACGCAATTTTGAAATTCAATATCCAAAGTTTTTCAAAATGGATGCTTTGAGCAAACTGGCTTTTTTAGGATCAGAATTGCTTTTGAGTCCGATTGTTTCTGCTGAAGAAGAAAATAATATCGCTTTGGTTTTGGCGAATAAATCATCAAGTTTAGATACCGATGTAAAATATCAGGAATCGATTTCTGATAAAGAAAACTATTATCCGAGTCCGGCGGTTTTTGTTTATACGTTGCCAAATATTTGTTTGGGCGAAATAAGTATTCGTCATCAGCTGAAAAGTGAAAATTCTTTTTTTATATTTGATGCTTTCAATTCTGAATTTTTGTTGAACTATTCTGAGATTTTATTAAACACAAATAAAGCAGATTCAGTTCTGTGCGGTTGGGTAGAATTTTACAATGACAATTATAAAGCGTTTCTTTGCATCTTTAGTAAAGAAGAAAACGAAAAATATACAAACGAAAATATCAATACATTATACAATAAATAATCATGGAAGCATTAAAAGAAGAATTAAAAAATAAAATCATTACGACTTTAAACCTGGAAGATATCAATATCGAAGACATTGCTGATAACGATCCTTTGTTTGGAGACGGTTTAGGTTTAGACTCGATTGATGCACTTGAATTAATCGTGATTTTAGATAAAGATTATGGAATTAAACTGGTTGACCCGAAAGAAGGAAAATCAATTTTCCAGTCAATCGAAACTATGGCGGCATATATTAGCGCGAACAGAACGAAATAAATTTTAGATTTTAGACTTCAGATTTTAGATTTCTTTGGCAGAAATATTAAAATCTAATTAATGTTCTACAAATCTAAAATCATAAATCTAAAATCTAAAATGGCAAAAGGTGTCGCAATAACCGGAATGGGAATTATCTCTTCGATTGGAAATTCAGTCGAAGAAAATTATATTTCCCTAATCGAAAATAAAATTGGTATTTCCAGAATTGAAAATATTCCGACGGTTCATGCTGATGTAATCAAAGTTGGTGAAATCAAAAAAACAAATGAAGAATTGATTTCGGAATTGCAGCTTTCAGAAAATAATAACTTTTCGAGAACAGCAATGATTGGTGCTCTGGCAGCCAAACAAGCTGTTGAAAATGCTGGAATTACTTCTATAAACGAATTCAGGACGGGACTTATTTCGGCTACAAGTGTGGGCGGAATGGACATGACGGAAAAACATTATTTCGATTATTTCGAAAAACCGGAATTGGTCAAATACATAACTTGTCATGACGGCGGCGATGTGGCTGAAAAAATTGCTTCTGAACTAGGTTTAAAAGGAATGGTTACGACAATCAGTACGGCTTGTTCCTCGGCGGCAAATTCAATCATGTTAGGCGCACGACTAATTAAATCTGGAAAACTGGATCGCGTAATTGTTGGGGGAACTGATGCTTTGGCAAAATTCACCATCAACGGATTCAAGACTTTGATGATTTTATCTGACGATTATAACAAACCATTTGACAATAATCGAAAAGGGCTAAATCTTGGTGAAGCGGCTGCTTTTTTAGTTTTAGAATCAGATGAAATTGTTGCCAAACAAAACAAAAAAGTCCTGGCAAGAGTTTCTGGTTATGGAAATGCAAATGATGCTTTTCACCAAACTGCTTCTTCAGAAAACGGCGACGGCGCTTATTTGGCCATGAAAAAAGCCTTTGAAGTTTCGGGTTTAAAACCTTCTGAAATTGATTATATCAACGTTCACGGAACCGCAACACCAAACAATGATTTATCTGAAGGAAGAGCATTATTGCGAATTTATGAAGATGAAAAAGTGCCGGATTTCAGTTCTACAAAACCTTTTACAGGACACACTTTAGCGGCGGCGGCGGCAATTGAAGCCGTTTATTCTGTTTTGGCAATTCAGAATAGTGTGGTTTATCCAAATTTGAATTTTGAAGTGCCAATGGAAGAATTTGAATTGAAGCCTCAAAAAACTTTAAAAATGAAAAATATCGAACACGTTTTATCCAATTCTTTTGGTTTTGGCGGAAATTGTTCAACCCTTATATTTTCTAAAAGCTAATGACAAAAAAGACATATATAAATGGAGTAGGCTGTATTTCGACTCAAAAAACATTTGATACTGTTTTTTTAGAAGAAGCTGTTTACAATCAAAATGAAACGGTTCTTTCAATCGTTTCTCCAGTTTACAAAGATTATATTTCTCCTGCGATGATCAGAAGAATGGCAAAAGGAGTGAAAAACGGAATTGTAGCTTCGGCTTTGGCAATGAAAGATGCGAATGTTGAAAATGTTGATGCAATTATTACCGGAACTGGATTAGGCTGCATCGAAGATTCTGAAAAATTCCTGAAAAACATTCTCGATAATAACGAAGAATTTTTAACGCCAACTTCGTTTATTCAATCGACACACAATACCGTTGGTGCACAAATTGCACTTTCTTTACAATGTAAAGGTTATAATTTTACGTATGTAAATGGCGCGGTTTCTTTTGAATCGGCACTTTTGGATGCTAAAATGCAGATTGAAGAAGACGAAGCAAATTCAATTTTGGTTGGTGGAGTTGATGAAAACGGAGATTATACTTTATCGCTTTTTAAATTGGCCGGAAGAATTAAAAAAGAAAACGATCTTCCTTCTGAAGTTTTAAATGCTAATTCCAGCGGTGTTATTTATGGTGAAGGCGCGAGTTTTTTTGTTTTGGAAAATGAAAGAAAAGAAAATACGTATGCCGAAATTCTTGATGTTGAAATCGTAAATACTTTGGAAGAAAATGAAATTGAAAATACTATTATCACTTTCTTAAAACATAATAATTTACAAATTTCAGATCTTGATGCTGTCGTTTTTGGCTTTGATGGAAACTCAGATTCTGATTCTTATTATCGAAATTTAAGTGAAAATGCTTTCGCAAAAACACCTCAATTGTATTACAAACATTTAAGTGGAGAATATGACACGGCTTCTGCTTTTGCTTTGTGGATGGCTTCAAAAATCATAAAAACTCAGGAAATTCCTGAAATTATAAAAGTGAATTCAATTGAAAAACCTGCTTATAATACCATTTTATTGTACAATCAGGTAAATGGAAAAAATCATAGTTTTACGTTGCTTTCAAAATGATAACGCATAAAAACATATCTGTTTTTTTTATCTTTTTATTGCTCGTATTATTTCTTTTGAATTTTTATACAGCAATTAATTTTTGGTGGTTTGTTTTAATTGTTTTGATTTGGCTTGGAATAAATGCTTTTGGTTCTGTCCAAATTTCTTCTAATTATCATGTAAAAGCGTTCTGTAATAATCCTTCGGAAACAGAAAAAAAAATTGCCTTAACTTTTGATGACGGACCAAGTGAATTTACTTTGGAAGTTTTGGAACTTCTGAAAAAATACAATGCCAAAGCGACTTTTTTCTGTATTGGAAAAAACATTGAAGCACATCCGGAAATTTTAAAACAAGTTATTGACGAAGGTCATTTGGTTGGAAATCATTCTTATTCTCATTCTAAGTTTTTCGATTTTTATCATGAAGACAAAATAACAGATGAACTTCGCAAGACAGATAAATTGCTGGAAAAATTCACTTCAAAAAAAATCAACTTTTTCCGTCCGCCTTATGGAGTTACGACACCTTCAATTCGCAGAGCATTAAAAGTTACCGGACACAAAGTTATTGGCTGGAATATTCGTTCACTTGACGGAGGAACAAAAAATCAGGATTTGATTTTGAACCGAATTAAAAAACACATTTCTCCCGGCGGAATTGTACTTTTGCACGATACTGCGCCACACTCTGTTTTGGTATTGGAACAGTTTTTGCAATTTTTACAGCAAAATAATTACGAAGTTATTTCGATAGAAGAACTTTTGAACCTTAAAGCTTATGAAGACTAAATTATATATTTTCCTTTTCCTAAATATTTTCAGCATTTCTGTTTTCGCTCAGGAACAAAAAATGACTGATGCTGAAATTGCATCTTTCAAACAAGATGTAAATGTAGTTTCGAAAAAAATCAAAACTTTAAGTACTGATTTTGTTCAATACAAACATTTGGATTTTTTATCGAAAGACATTGAAACTTCTGGAAAAATGATTTTTAAAGAACCGGCGTTATTATCTTGGCAATATAAAAAACCATACAATTATAGCATTGTTTTCAAAAACGGAAAAATCCTGATTAACGACGAAGGAAAGAAAAGTGCGGTTGATATTGGCAACAGCAAAATCTTCGCAAGAATCAACAAATTAATTATTGGAAGTGTGAGCGGAAATATGTTTGACGATAAAGAATTTACGATTTCATATTTTAAATTGAAAGGTCAAAACTTAGCGAAATTTGTTCCAAAAGATGCGACGCTGAAAAAATACATCAAACAAATCGAACTGACTTTCGACAAAGAAGAAGCAACAGTGGTTCAGGTAAAATTATTAGAATCATCTGAAGATTATACCCGAATTGTACTTAAAAATAAAGTGATCAATGCAAAAATCGACGATTCAGTTTTTACTAATTAATTGTTTTCTGGCAATTTTTTTAGTTTCTTGTGGCTCGGTCACAAAAAATTATACGCCTAAAAAATTAGACAAAACGAAGATAGAAGTTCCTTATTTCTCTGACCCAAATGCTGATTATGTTTATAAAACAAATATCACAGTTTACGGTCATGAATTGTCCGGAATTTTTATTGCCAAGAAAGTAAATGACACAACGCATCGAGTAGTTTTTACCACTGAATTTGGAAACAAATTATTGGATTTCGAAATTGCTGAAAAGACTTTTAAAGTCAATTCGATAGTTTCTGAATTGGATCGAAAAATCCTAATTAATACATTAACTGAAGATTTCAGAATTCTTCTTAAAAAAGATTTTCTGATTCAGGAAGAGTTTGAAAATGTAGATTTTAACATTTATAAATCGGCAGATGGCGCTCGTGACAATTATCTTTTCTTTTCAAAAAAAGACCAAAAATTAGAAAAAGTAGTACGTTCTTCTAAAACAAAAGATAAAATAACAATTACTTTTACTTTAGAAAACGATAATTTTGCTAAAAAAGTCGTCATTTTACATCAGAATATCAAGTTGAAAATTGAACTGAATTATTTTAAATCAGAGTAAAAATATAAACCAAACCAACTATGAAAAAAATAACCTTATTTGCATTTGTACTATTTATTGGTGTTGCTTCAATGCAAGCACAAGTATCAGTAAATCCAGGTATTAGAGGTGGTTTAAACCTTACAAGTTTAACCAATATTGATAACAACAGTATGAAAGCTGATTATTATATTGGAGGATTAGTGGCAATAAAATTCAATAGGTATTTTACACTTCAGCCTGAAATCACATATTCAAGACAAGGTGCCGAAGGAAGAGAATATTATAACGGATCAAATGCTTTTCAGGATGCAAAATATGAGTTGAATTATGTAACGCTTGGAGCTGTTGCAAAATTTAACTTTGGAGGAAAAGGTTTTCATGTATTGGCAGGACCATCACTTGATTTGAAGACAAGTGACAATTTTGGGCGTTACGGATATGATCCAATTGGTACAGATTTTTCATTTGTTGGCGGTATTGGCTATACGTTACCAAACGGATTGACTTTTGAAGCAAGATTTAAACAAGGTTTAATCGATATTTACGGTTATGACGGTATTGATTATGATGACTATTATTATGACCAAATTATTTTAAATCAGGTATTGCAGTTTGGTATTAGTTATACTTTTAAAGTAAAATAAAAAATGGTTTTAAAAGATTTTTACAAAATACTTTCGGAAGAAAAAATATCAGATTCTAAATATACGATTACGATTTTGGTCAATGAAAAACATGAAGTTTTCAAAGGTCATTTTCCGGGAAACCCAATTATGCCGGGTGTTTGCATGATACAAATTATTAAAGAATTAACAGAGAAAATTACGCAGGAAACTTTAATGATTCAAACGCTTGCCAATGTAAAATTTATGGCACTCATTAATCCGGAAGTTAACCCTGAATTGCGTTTAGAACTTGACATTACAACAACCGAAGATAATTTGGTTAAAGTAAAAAACACAACTTATTTTAATGACACAGTTGCCTTGAAATTAAGCAATGTGTACAAAAAAATGTAATTATGAAACTGCTATTGACATTGCTTTTATGGGTAAATTTTGTGGGCACTCCAGATTTGGCGTCCATAAGAAAAATGTACACAACTGTTACTAAATCGGAAAGTAATGCAAAAGAATTTTCAGAAAAACTAGCTGACATTTCTGAAGAAGGTAATAAAACTTTAGTTGCTTACAAAGCAGCTTCTATTCTTTTGGATTCTAATTTTAAAAAGAAATTAAAAGATAAAATTGACCGTTTTAAAGAAGGTGCAAAATTGCTTGAATCAACTATAAAAAGCGAGCCTAATAATATCGAAATCAGAATGATTCGCTTGAGCATTCAGGAAAATGTTCCAGGAATTACGGGTTACAAAAAGAATATAAAAGAAGACAAAAAATATCTAACCGAGCACTATGGTGATCAAAGCGGTGCTTTAAAAGAATATCTAAAAGACTTTATTTTACAATCAAAAAGTTTTTCTGAAAAGGAGAAACAATTTGTGAAGTAAGCGAAAGCATCATTTTCCATGGAACCTAATTTACATCAGCACGATTTATTAAATACCACCTCATTTTGTGTTATTGTCCCAACGTACAATAATCAGAAAACGCTAAAAAAAGTGCTGGATTCTATTTTAGATTTCACTACAAATATTATTATTGTCAACGACGGTTCTACAGATTCTACTTCTGAAATTTTAAAACAATATTCCGAGCTTACGCAAATTCATCATCCTAAAAATATAGGAAAAGGTCGTGCGCTAAGAAATGGTTTCAGAAAAGCAATCGAAATGAAATTTGAATACGCCATCACAATCGATTCTGACGGGCAGCATTTTGCATCTGACATTCCAAGTTTTATTTCAGCAATTCAAAAAGAACCAAATGCACTTTTGATTGGAAGCCGAAATATGACGCAGGAAAATGTTCCGAAGAAAAGCAGTTTCGGAAACAAATTTTCAAATTTTTGGTTCAAGTTCGAAACCGGAATCAAACTTGATGATACACAATCTGGTTTCAGATTATATCCTTTACAATTGCTTCCGAAACAATTTTATACCAATAAATTTGAGTTTGAAATTGAAGTTATTGTGCGTGCGGCGTGGAAAGGAATTGTGGTAAAAAACATTCCGATTCAGGTTTTGTACGATCCCGCAGAACGCGTTTCGCATTTTCGTCCGTTTCGTGATTTTACCCGAATCAGTATTTTAAATACGGTTTTGGTTACGAATGCTTTGTTGTATATCAAACCGAGAGATTTTTTTAGAAGAGCAAAAAAAAAAGGTTTTAAAAAATTCTTTCTTGAAGATATTCTAGAAAGCAACGATTCTAATTTCAAAAAATCAGCCGCAATCGCACTTGGTATTTTTATTGGATTTTCACCTTTTTGGGGATTTCAAACTATTTTACTTTTTACTTTTGCTGCTATTTTCAGACTTAACAAAGTCATTGCATATTTGACTTCAAATGTGAGTTTTCCTCCATTTATTCCGTTTATTATTTACGCTTCACTTCAAGTTGGAAGCATTTTTGTGTCGAGTGACGCGCCTTTAGTTTTAGACAGTTCGATTACACTCGACGATATTCAAAAAAATGCTACACAATATATCGTAGGAAGTCTTATTTTAGCATCCGTTTCCGCGCTAACAGTTGGTTTTATAAGTTATTTGCTTTTAACCGCTTTTAGCAAGAAACCCATCGAATAATTTTTCGCCAAGAATTCACGAATTTATTTTTAATCTGATTGTATTAATTCGTGAATTCGTGGCGAAAAAAACTTAAATCATAACTATGCATCAATATTTTTACGCCATTCATTTATTTGTTAACCGAAGAAAATCTTTGTCGGTTTTATTGGCTTTTTTGATGCTTTTTATTTTTGGATTTTTTGCTTCTCAAATCAAATTTGAAGAAGATATTACCAAATTAATTCCCGCCAATGACAAAGCTGATGTTACAGCAAAAGTCTTAAAACAATTAAATTTTGCCGATAAAATAACCGTCATTTTCAAACTCGAAAAAAACGGTTCTGCAGAAGATTTAAAAGAAATGGCAAGCACTTTTTCAGACAGTGTTTCAAAATCCTGCAAACCCTATGTAACCGGAATTCAGGGAAAAATTGACGAAGAAAATATTCAGGAAACAATCGATTTTGTTAACAATAATTTACCGCTTTTTCTTGAAAATAAAGATTATGCAGCGATTCAGAATAAATTGCAAAAAGACAGTATTACAGCAACTGTTCAGGGAAATTACAAATCGATTATTTCTCCTTCGGGATTTATTACAAAAGATTTTATTCTGCAAGATCCGCTTGGGATTTCGTTTATCGCCTTAAAAAAATTACAGCAATTAAATATTGGTGACGATTTTACGCTCGACAATGGTTTTGTAATGACGAAAGACAAAAAGAAACTTTTGCTTTTTATAACCTCAAATCTTCCGTCAAGCGAAACCGAAAAAAATACTGTTTTTGCCGCAAAGCTAAAATCAATTCAGGAAAATTTAAATCAGAAATACAAAGGCAAAACTTCGATCAGTTATTTTGGTTCGGCTTTAATCGCAGTTGCTAATGCCAATCAAATCAAAAGCGATATTGTCCTAACGACATCAATTGCAATGTTCACATTAATGCTGATTCTGATTTTATTTTACCGAAAAATATTGATTCCGCTGATTATTTTTCTTCCAACGGTTTTTGGAGCTTTATTCGCCGTTGCGTTTTTATATTTTGTGAAAGAACAGATTTCAGCAATTTCTCTCGGAATTGGATCTATTTTACTCGGAATTACGATTGATTATTCCATTCATATTCTCACACATTACAAACACAACAGCGATGTAAAAACGTTGTACAAAGACATTACAATGCCCGTAATTATGAGCAGTTCGACTACGGCGGTTGCTTTTTTATGTCTTCTTTTTGTAAAATCGGATGCCTTAAATGATCTCGGAATTTTCGCTGCAGTTATTGTGATGGCGTCTGCATTTTTCTCGCTTTTGATTGTTCCGCATTTATATAAGCCAAAAGAAAATCCAGCGGAACACAAGAAAAATGTCATTGATAAAATGGCGCATTTCTCCTTTCACAACAATAAATTCCTGATTGGATTTTGCATTTTAATTACGATTATTTGCTGTTTTACTTATAATAATGTTGGTTTCAATAACGATTTATCGCAATTAAATTTTGTTCCGAAGGAAATCAAAGCAGCCGAAAAACAACTCGAAGAAAGCACAAGCTTAACGTCAAAAACCATTTATGTGGCTTCGTACGGAAAAAGTATGGACGAAGTTTTGCAAACCAACAGCAAACTTTTTACTGATTTATCCAAAGAAAAAACACAAAACAAAATTCTGAATTTCAGTTCTGTCGGAGGAATTATGCTTTCACAAAAAGAGCAAATTGAAAAAATTGAAAAATGGAATTCGTTTTGGGACGCCAATAAAAAGCAAGTTTTACAATCGCAATTAATTGCCGAAGGTTCAAAACTCGGCTTTAAGCCAACTACTTATTCGGCCTTTTTTGATCATTTGAATTTTGATTTCAAACCAATTTCTTCTAATGATTATTTAAAAATTCAGGCGCTACAATTAAAAGAATTTGTAACCGAAAAAAATGGTTTTTACACGATTTCGACTTTAGTAAAGGTTTCGCCAGAACAGCGCGATGCATTTGTAAAATCAGCTTCAGCCAAAAATAATTTAATTGCCATTGACCGCCAGCAAATGAACGAAACGTTTTTCAGTACTTTGAAAACCGATTTTAATTCGCTTGTCAATTATTCATTTGTGGCTGTGATTTTAATTCTGTTTTTCTTTTTCCGAAGAATCGAATTGGTAATCGTAAGCTGTATTCCAATTGCATTGACCGGAATTGTAACAGCCGGAATTATGGGCATTTTTGGCATTCAAATGAATATTTTCAGCATGATTGTCTGCACCTTGATTTTTGGTCACGGTGTTGATTTTAGCATTTTCATGACAAGCGCACTTCAAAAAGAATATACAACCGGAAAGAACGAGATTGCCATTTATCGAACTTCAATAATTCTGGCAGTAATCACAACAATTTTAGGAATTGGCGCCATGATTTTTGCCAAACATCCAGCATTGACTTCAATTTCATCGGTTTCTTTGATTGGGGTTTTCGCAGCGCTGATTATCACGTTTATCTTCTACCCGATTCTTTTCAAACTTTTTATATCAAATCGTTCAAAAAATGGAAATCCACCATTTCATTTACGAACTTTTATCCACGGAATTATTTCGTTTGCCTATTATGGTTTGGGCGGAATTGTAATGTCGATTTTCAGTTTTACGCTAATGCCAATTTTGCCATTGAGTGCAAAAACGAAAATGAAAGCTTTTCGATATGTAGTTTCAAAATTCATGAAATCGGTATTGTATTCGAATCCGTTTATTCGAAAAAGAGTCGTTAATAATTTCAACGAAAATTTCGAAAAACCAGCCATAATAATTGCCAATCATTCTTCATTTCTAGACATTTTATCGATCGGAATGCTGAGTCCAAAAATTATTTTTCTGGTAAGCGACTGGGTTTACAACTCACCTATTTTTGGCGGCGTTGTTAGAAAAGCCGGTTTTTATCCTGTTTCTGAAGGTTTGGAAAGCGGTGTTGAACATTTGCGTAAAAAAGTTGAAGAAGGTTATTCTTTAATGGTTTTTCCGGAAGGAACACGCTCAGAAAGTAATGTTGTAAAACGATTCCATAAAGGTGCATTTTTTCTTGCAGAACAATTTAATCTGGATATCATTCCAGTCGTTATTCATGGCGCTTCTGAATTAATTCCGAAAGGCGATTTTGTTATTCATAACGGAAAATTAACGGTTACGATTTTAGAAAGAATCAAACCTGAAAATCTTGCATTCGGGAAAAATTATGCCGAAAGAACGAAACAAATAAGTACTTTCTTTAAAGCAGAATATCGTAAAATTCGCCAGGAATTAGAAGGCGCAGATTATTTTAAGCCAATGCTGCTTCACAGTTATGATTATAAAGAAATTGAAGTTGTAAACAGTGTAAAAAAAGATCTGAAAAACCATCTAGAAACTTATTTTCTTCTTGGAAAACAACTATCGGCGAAAGCCAAAATATTGCATTTGGCCAATGATTACGGGCAATTAGATGTTTTATTGACACTGCAGGAACCGCAGCGAAAAATTCATTCGTACATTGCTGATGAAGAAAAACGCGATGTTGCCAAAATCAATTATATCGTTAATAAGAGAAAAATATCGTATCTCGAAAATTTAGAAATTCTGCCTGAAAACAATTATGATACGCTTTTAATTTCGGAGGAAAATTCAGAAAATGAAATTCAGAAATTAATCGTTCTCACTTCGTGTGTAATTTTAATGAATTGTCCGAGTTTAAAAAACACTATCCTTAAATTTGGTTTTGATTGTATTTTAGAAGAAAACGAACTTATTATTTTTAAGAAAAAATAAAATGAAAGAGCATTACGATGTAGTAATTGTCGGCAGCGGTTTGGGTGGCTTAGTGGCTTCCATAATTCTGGCTAAAGAAGGCTACAGCGTTTGTGTGCTCGAAAAAAACAATCAGTACGGCGGAAATCTTCAGACTTTTGTTCGCGATAAAACTATTTTTGATACCGGAATTCATTATATCGGAGGTTTAGGCGAAGGCCAAAATCTGCATCAATATTTTAAATATTTGGGTATTATCGATAAATTAAATCTGAAGCAATTAGATCAAAATGCTTTCGATATTATCTCTTTTGAAGATGATAAAACCGAATATCCGCATGCACAAGGTTATGAGAATTTTGTTGCGCAACTGACAAAATATTTCCCGGAAGAAAAAACAAACATTGAGAATTACTGCCAAAATTTACAAACCATTTGCGACTCTTTTCCGCTTTATAATTTAGAATGGGAAGGAAAATACGATCCCGAAATTTTAACGCTCAACGCGAAAGAAACCATCGATTCGTTTACTGAAAATGAAAAACTAAAAGCTGTTTTGGCGGGTTCTAATTTTCTCTATGCGGGCATTCCAGATAAATCACCTTTTTACGTTCATGCCTTAATTGTGAATTCTTATATTCAGAGTTCGTGGCGCTGTATCAACGGCGGAAGCCAGATTACAAAACAGCTTTTAAAACAATTAAAAAAATACGGCGGCGAATTTTACAAACACAAAGAAGTTACGCGTTTTGATGTTGAAAATCATAAAGTAAATTCGGTTGAAATGAAAGACGGAACTCGAGTTTCCGGAACTTATTTTATTTCGAATATCGAACCTAAAACGACTTTGAAAATGGCTGGTGAAGAAAACTTCAGAAAACCATTTTTCAACCGAATTCAAAGTCTTGAAGGTGTACTTTCTGCTTTCAGTTTGTATTTGGTTTTTAAACCGGAAACTTTCAAATATATCAACCATAATTATTATCATTTTAAAAATAGCAATGAAGTCTGGACGGCACACGAATACGACGAAAATTCCTGGCCAAAAACTTATATGGCTTCTATGAATGCTTCTAAAGAAGATGAAATTTGGGCAGACGGAATGACGTTTATAACCTACATGAATTTTGACGATGTTTTGCCTTGGGCGGAAACATTCAATACAACTGTAGAAAAAAACGACCGCGGCGAAAGCTACGAAGAGTTCAAAGCTAGAAAAGCAGCGAAATTTTTGGATGAAATAGAAATAAAATTTCCCGGAATCAGAGATTGTATTAAGTCGATTCATACTTCAAGTCCGCTTTCGTATCGCGATTATATTGGTGGTGATAATGGAAATATGTATGGTTATGTCAAAGATTCTAACAATCCTTTGAAAACACTTATTCCGTCAAAAACCAAAATAGACAATTTATATCTTACGGGTCAAAGCATCAATATGCATGGTGTTTTGGGCGTTACAATTGGCGCAGTTGTAACTTGCTCCGAAATCTTAGGAAAAGAATATTTGATTACCAAAATTAATCAGGCAGAATAATTGAATTATGAAAAACCGAATCATATATCTTTTCTGCATTGGTTTTTTAGGAATTCTGATTTCTTGCGGAACGGCAAAATCAAAAAATCATCAGCCCGATGTTTCAAAATTTAATGCTACAAAACCTGTTGTTACGAAACTTTCTGACAGCATTTTTATAGCTGGAAACAATTCGCTTTTAAAAAACAAACAAGGACTTTGGGAATTATATGTTGAAGGTGATCCATTAGAAATTGGACTCAATACTGGCGCTTTGTCTGATTCACTTTTGCAAAAACAACAGCAAATATTTTTCTCTAAAATAAAAGATTTAGTTCCATCGAAATTCGAACAGAAGATGCTGCGTCATTTCTTAAAATGGTACAATCGGAAATTATATGCCAATGTTCCCGAAGAATATCAAACGGAAATTTTTGGCGTTTCACAATATACTTCGCATGAATTTGACAACATCGCGCCACAATATCAACGTGGTTTGTACCTGCATGCAGCGCACGATATTGGTCACGCTTTACAGGATTTGGCTTTAGTTGGTTGTTCCTCATTTGCCGCTTGGGGAGAAAAATCGGAAGACGGGAATTTAATCCTCGGACGTAATTTTGATTTTTATGTAAATGACGCTTTCGCGGAAAATAAAATCATTGCGTTTATAAAACCCCAACAAGGACATAATTTTATGATGGTTTCCTGGCCCGGAATGATTGGCGCTGTTTCTGGCATGAATCAGCAAGGTTTGACGGTTACTATAAATGCTGCAAAATCGGAAATTCCGTTGACTGCAAAAACACCAATTTCAATTTTAACTCGCGAAATTTTACAGCACGCACAAAATATTGACGAAGCAATTGCCATTGCAAAAAAACGATTAGTATTTGTTTCCGAATCAATTATGGTGGGAAGTGCACAGGATAATAAAGCGGTTTTAATTGAAGTTTCTCCAAAAAAAATGGACGTTTATGAAGTTCCAAACAGCAATCAATTAGTATGTTCAAATCATTTTCAGAGTGAGACTTTTAAAAATGAAAAACGAAATTTAGGGCAAATTGCAGACAGTCATTCGGAATATCGTTTTGAAAGAATGCAGGAACTTCTTTCTGAAAACAAAAAAATAAATCCTGAAATTGCTTCTGAAATTCTTAGAAACAAAAATGGTTTGAATGACATTCCGCTTGGTTTTGGCAACGAAAAAGCGCTGAATCAATTATTGGCGCATCACGGAATTATTTTTAAACCGAAAGAAAAATTGGTTTGGGTTTCGGCAAATCCGTTTCAATTGGGTGAATTTGTTTGTTTTAATCTGGATTCGATTTTTAACGGAAAAAAGACAAATACCACAATTTCATTTGAGCAGGAAAATCTAAATATTGCCAAAGATCCTTTTATAAAAACCGAAGCTTTCCAGAACTTTAAAAAGTTTAAAGCCGAAAATCATCAAATGGATTTGTATCTGAAAAACAAAGAAACAATTTCGCCCGAATTTATTCAGCAATATCAATCGTTAAACCCTGATTATTGGGTTGTATATTACAAAGCAGGGTTGTACTTTTATCAAAAAAAACAATTCCGCGCTGCTCAGATTAATTTTGAAAAAGCACTTACAAAAGAAATTACTACCGCTCCTGAAAAAGCAAAAATTGAAAAATATTTAAAAAAACTCAAAAGAAAATTACAATGATTCCAGCAATAGAAAAAGATTCTTTAGAAGAAATTAAAGTTTTTCAGGAACAAAAATTAGTCGAACTTTTAGCTTACATCAGCGAGAATTCTCCTTTTTATAAAAGACTTTTTGCCGGACAAAATATTGACATTTCGAAAGTAAAAACTTTAGAAGATTTACAATTTTTGCCTGTTACTACAAAAGAAGATTTGCAACAATATAATGATGATTTTTTGTGTGTTCCGCAACATAAAATTATTGATTACGCTTCGACATCAGGAACTTTGGGCGATCCGGTGACTTTTGGTTTAACCGATTCTGACTTAGACCGATTGGCTTATAACGAAGCGATTTCTTTCGCCTGCGCGGGAATTGCAGAAGGCGATGTTGTACAATTAATGACCACAATTGACCGAAAATTTATGGCCGGATTGGCTTATTTTCTTGGTTTAAGAAAATTGAAAGTTGGCGTGATCCGAGTTGGTGCCGGAATTCCGGAAATGCAATGGGATTCGATTTTAAAATACAATCCGAGTTATTTAATTACGGTTCCTTCTTTTCTTTTGAAATTAATTGAATACGCCGAAATTCACGGAATCGATTATAATAATTCAAGCATAAAAGGTGCCATCTGTATTGGAGAATCGTTGAGAGAACAAGATTTTTCAATGAATATTTTATCCAAAAAAATCACGGACAAATGGAATATTAAGTTGTTTTCGACTTATGCTTCTACCGAAATGAGCACCGCTTTTACAGAATGCGAACATGGAAAAGGTGGGCATCATCATCCGGAATTGATCATTGTTGAAGTTCTCGACGAAAATAATATTCCGGTGAAAAATGGCGAAACTGGCGAACTTACTTTTACTACTTTAGGAATTGAAGCCATGCCGTTATTGCGTTTTAAAACCGGAGATATTGTTCAGCTTCACGACGAACCTTGCGCTTGCGGACGAAATACGTTGCGTGTTGGCCCAGTTGTTGGCCGTAAAAAACAAATGATAAAATACAAAGGCACAACACTTTATCCGCCAGCGATGAATGATGTTTTGAGCAGTTTTGACAATATCGAAAATCATTTAATCGAAATCTCTACAAACGATTTAGGCACAGATGAAATCCTGATTAAAATTGCCGTAAAAAACCAAACTCCAGAATTTCTACAAGAAATAAAAGATCATTTTAGAGCCAAATTAAGAGTTACTCCAAAAATAGAATTCGCTTCAAAAGAAGTTTTAAATCCTTTGGTTTTTAATCCAATGAGTAGAAAACCAATTCGGTTTTTTGATTATAGATCTTAGTATTAGGTACAAAGTGGCAAAGGTTCAAAGGCACAAAGGTTTCTTAATTGTCTGATAAAAAAGCCTTTGAACCTTTGCCACTTTGAGCCTTTGTCCCTCGAATTGTACAAATTCGATTAAAATGTTGTAATTTTGCAAAAAATTATGAAGATGGTCAAGATTGGCAACATAGAATTACCCGAATTTCCTTTACTACTTGCTCCGATGGAAGATGTGAGCGATCCGCCGTTTCGCAGATTATGCAAAACACACGGTGCTGACATGATGTACTCTGAATTTATTTCATCGGAAGGATTAATTCGTGATGCTATAAAAAGTCGAATGAAGCTGGATATTTTTGATTACGAACGTCCGGTTGGAATTCAGATTTTTGGTGGTGATGAAGAAGCGATGGAAATGTCATCTAAAATCGTTTCAACTGTAAAACCAGATTTAGTAGATATTAACTTTGGATGTCCGGTAAAAAAAGTTGTATGCAGAGGTGCCGGTGCAGGAGTTTTAAAAGATGTTGATTTGATGGTTCGTTTGACCAAAGCGGTTATCAAAGGAACTGATTTACCTGTAACCGTGAAAACACGTTTAGGTTGGGACGACAATTCTATTAATATTGATGAAGTTGCTGAAAGGCTTCAAGATATTGGCGTTCAGGCTTTGACAATTCACGCCAGAACCCGCGCCCAAATGTACAAAGGCCATTCAGATTGGTCGCATATTGCACGTGTAAAAAACAACCCAAGAATTACAATGCCTATTTTCGGAAATGGCGATATTGACAGTCCGGAAAAAGCATTAAAATATAAAAACGAATACGGAATTGACGGCATCATGATTGGTCGCGCTGCGATTGGTTATCCGTGGATTTTTAATGAAATCAAACATTATTTCAAAACGGGTGAACACTTACCTGCTCCAACAGTTATTGATCGTGTTGAAGCTGCCAGAAATCATTTGCAATGGTCGATGGATTGGAAAGGTGAACGTTTAGGAATTGTAGAAATGCGTCGTCATTATACGAACTATTTCAAAGGAATTCATTCGTTCAAAGAATTCAAACAAAAATTAGTTACTACTGATGCTCCTGAAGATTTATTCGCAATTATGAAAGAAATTGAACAGGTTTATGCGGGATATGAGTTTGTTTAAAAACATAAAAAAGGCCTTCAAAATTGAAGGCCTTTTTGTTTATTATACTTGAACACGTTTCCACTTTCCTCTTTTGTAGAAAAAGATTCCAGCCAAAGTAATAGCAGTTTCAGCAACCGGAATTGCAATAAAAACTCCTGTTGGCCCCATGTTGAAATGTTTTGCCAATACAAACGCCAGCGGAATTTGGAACAACCAAAACCCGAAAAAATTAATTCCAGTTGGCGTCCAAGTATCACCTGCTCCATTGAAAGTATTAATTAAAACCATTCCTATTCCGTAGAAAATAAATCCGATGCTCATGATCTGTAAAGCTTCAATCGCAATAGTTTTTACCTGATTGTCATTCGTAAAAAACGAAATAATATATTGTCCAAAAACCAACGTAATAATCATAATCGAAGCCATAAAAATTACATTATATCGTGCAGTTGTATAGACCGATTTTTCGGCACGTTCTATTTGTTTTGCACCTAAATTTTGTCCGACCAAAGTTGCGGCGGCATTACTCAATCCCCAAGCTGGAAGAATAAAAAACATCATTATTCTGAGAGCCGTTTGATAACCTGCAGAACCATGATCGCCACCTGTTGTTGCTACTAATTGTGCCAAGAAAATCCAACTGCAGGAAGCGATTACAAACTGCAAAATTCCCGGAGCTGCGATTTTTACTAAAGCTTTTATTTGTGTGAAATCGGGAGCGAAATATGGAATCTTGATTTTTAAAATTCCGTTTCCGAAAAACAAATGATAAACCTGATACAAAACGCCAATGCTTCTTCCAATTGTAGTTGCCAAAGCAGCTCCAATCAATCCGAAAGCAGGAATTGGTCCAAGACCATTAATTAAAATTGGACATAAAATGATATTGCAGATATTGGCAATCCAAAGACTTTTCATTGCAATTGCGGCGTTCCCAGCTCCACGGAAAATTCCGTTTATCAGGAACAAAAGCATAATGCACAAACTGGATCCAATCATGATTTGTGTAAATCGGAAACCGTGTTCGGCTGATTCTATTGAAGAACCCATTAAAATCAAAATATCTTTTGCATAAATAATTCCCAAAACACTCATTAAAGCGTTTACGGCAATTGCAACAATAATAGCTTGCATTCCGGCTTTGGCAGCTGCAACTGGATCTTTTTCTCCAATTCGTCTTGCTACAACTGCGGTTGCTGCCATACTCATTCCTATTGCAAGCGAATAAATAATCGTTAAAACTGATTCGGTTAAACCAACTGTTTGAATCGCAAAACTGCTGTGTTTCAAATGCCCAACGAAATATAAGTCGACTAAAGCAAAAACCGATTCCATCATCATTTCCAAAACCATTGGAATGGCTAATAGAATTACAGCTTTTTTTATACTTCCAGAAGTATAATCAAATGATTCGTCGCCTTTTAAAGCTTGTTTTAAAGTAGTGAAAATTTTAGAAAATAGACTTTTCTGTATAGTAGTTTCTGTCATGATAAGTTAGGATAAATGAAAAAATTGGTTCAGATGTACTAATCTGAACTCGAAAAAACGTAAGTATCCTAATTATTTAAAAAAATAAATCAGGATTAGGCAGAAACTATCATATGCGGTAATTTTTTGAGACGATAAATATAGGAAATATTTTTTAGCCCGAAATATTAATCTAAAAGCTTTTTACTTACACGACTGCAAGCAATTAAAGAAGCCAAAAAACCTAAAGAAATAATGGTTCCTAAAACAATCAAGATGTTTTCAATTGTAAAAACAACCGGAAATGCCAAAGTTGGCGTAATCATAATCAGCTCATATTTCTGTTGCAGTAACACTAAAATGACACCTAATATAAGTCCGATTATGCCTCCGAAAACACTTAATAAAGTTCCCTGAAGAAGGAATATTTTGCGCAGATGGCTAATTTCTGTTCCTAGATTAAAAAGGGTTTTAAGATTTCCTTTTTTCTCTAAAATCATCATAATCAAAGCACCAATCAAGTTAAAAAGTGCTACAATAATAACCAATGTAAAAATCAGATATACCGCTATGTTCTCGGTATTTAACATTCTATACAAAGATTCATTCAACTGCGCCCGATTTCTAAGCGTGACCTTATTTTTGAAAATACTTTCCAGCTGCGATCTGATGGCGCTTTCATTTGCATTTTCTTCCAGATTAAATTCAAGTCCCGAAATTTGATTGGTTTTATATTCCAATAATTCCTGTACCAAACCTAAATCGGCAAAAACATATTTTGAATCTAAATCTTCGCTGATGGAGTAAATCCCAACCGGAAGAACATCTGTTTTTGTAAAAGCGTCATCCGGATTTTCAATCGCTCCTTTTCCTGGTTTTGGCGCAAAAATCTGCAACGGATTTTCGAAATCCAAAACTCCTAACGAAAAGTCACGAGAAATTCCATAGCCTATTACAACCTGATATGTATCTGGTTTTAACCATTGTCCGGTGAAAAGCTTTTTTTTGATATCGTTGACCACTGGATAATTACGGTCAACTCCTTTTAAATAAGTAACTTTCTGTTTGTCCTTAAACAAAAACAAAACACGTTCTTCAATAATTTTGGTGTATGAAACTACACCATCAATTTTCTTGATTTGACTTTCCTGTTCTGGTGTAATCAAAAATGATTTTCCATACGTACTTGTCATTTTTAAATCGGGATCAATTTCGTTTGTAAACGATAAACTAAAAACTTTTAATCCGCTAAAAACAGATAAAACCACAAACAAAGCCATCGTGCCGGCAACAATTCCTAAGCTCGCAATACGATTAATAATATTGATAGCGTTATTTTTGCTTCGGCTAAAAATGTAACGTTTGGCTATGTAAAGGGGGAAATTCAATTTATGATTTTCTTCTTTTTTCTAAAAGATCACGGTTTTCAATTGGGTTTTCTTTTCCTGCTAAAGCATTGTCGATTTTTTCGATATAATCTAATGAGTCATCGATAAAAAACACCAAGTTTGGTACACGGCGCAATTGCAAACGCACGCGTTGTGATAAATCGTGTTTAATTAAAGTTGTATTTGATTTAATTCCTTCTAAAGTTTCTTTGGCTTTCTCCTGAGGGAAAATGCTTAAATATACCGTTGCCACAGATAAATCTGTAGTAACACTAACTTTGGATACCGAAATTACTAAATTAGTAATTCCGTTTTTTCGCACTTCACCTTGCAAAATATCAACCAGATCTTTCTGGATGACACCGCCTATTTTTTTCTGTCTATTTGTTTCCATACTGCAAAAATACTATTTTTAAATTCAATCGGTTAACTTCAGCTCAAGATATAGATTGATTTTTCAAATGAAACCTTATTTTATTATCATTTTATCCTTTTTCTTTTTCTGTATTTAAAACTTAACTTACTTATTTTCAAATAGTAAACCTGATAAAAATCATGTTTTTTATACTCTTCTTTTCCGACCTTTGATCGAAACATTACAACTTATTTATCATGAAAAAGAGAGAACCAATAAGTCACATTATGACAAAAACTGTGGTGACTGCAAATGAAAAAGATGATTTAAAAACAGTAGTTGAAAAATTAAAGAAAAATACGATCCGTCACATTCCGATTGTTAAAGGAAAAGAAGTGGTCGGTATTATTAGCCGAACCGACATAAACCGGTTAACTTTTGGCGCTTTGTTTGAAGGACAAGAAGGTGCCGATGAAGCTATACTTGATATGTTGAATATTTCTCAGGTTATGACTTCAAAACCAAAAACAGTTTCATCTGACATGGTTATTAAAGATTTAGCTGAAATTTTTGCTAAAGAAGATTTTCACGCCTTACCTGTTGTTGATCATGACGAACTTAAAGGAATCGTAACTACAACTGATGTCATTAAATATTTACTTGAACAATACGATTAATAAAACTTAAACTTAATAAAAAAGGGAGCTCAATAGCTCCCTTTTTTTATCTGTTTTGCAACCATCCTTCCGGATTCATATTTGTCGTATTTTGAAGTATCAAAAACTTAATGGTTGTTTTTCCTGTATCTCCGCTGGTTCTTACTTTTCCAATGCTTTGCTTAGTATTTACTTTATCACCTTTTACAACTGATACTGAACTTAAATTTTGATATACCGTAAAATAATCTCCATGCTGAATCATAACTGCTCTGTTGATTGGTGATAAAACAATTACACTCGAAACCTCTCCTTCAAATACTGCGCGGGCTGTTGCGCCTTGTTCTGTTGTAATCTCAACTCCAGAGTTATGAACTGTAATCGACGGATGCAGCGGGTGTGGCTGATCTCCATAACCTAATGAAACAAATCCTTTTTCAACCGGCCATGGCAATTTTCCTCTGTTTGCTTTAAAATCAGCAGCTAATATTTTTCCTTCTGGTGTCAAAGCAATTTTTGAAGAAGAAACTGGCGCTGTTGAAGCTGTAGATCCAGGATTATCTTTAGCTCGTTCCAGAGCTGCTTTTCTATTTGCTTCAGCAATTGCTTCACGAATCAAACGATCAATTTGTCTGTCGATTCTTTTTGCTTCTGCTTGTTTATTTCTAGTGTCGGCAATGATTTTATTTTTATCCTTTTTAAGAGCGTTTACTAGTTTTTGCTGTTCTTTCTTTTCAACTTCCAAGCTTACTTTTTCCTTTTGGTTTTCAGCAATAATCTTTTTCTTAACCTGTCTCTGGCCATCCAGTTTTGCATTAAAATCAACTAATTGTGCCGATTTAGACTCAATTTCTAAACCTTGATTTTTTCTGTAATTCGTATATTGTTTTAAATATTGTGCTCTTTTATAAGCTTGCAAAAAGCTCTCTGAAGATAAAATAAACATTGCCCTACTTTGCTCAGATCTACTTTTGTATGATTTTAAAATCATTTTTGAATAGTCTGCTTTCAAAACTGTCAATTCTTTTTTCAATTTATTAACCTGAACCTGATTAATATACATATCATTGCTCAAAACCCTTTCCTGTTTTGCAGTCGTATTGATCAGTTTTTCTTTCAGCTTAATTTTATTCGCCTGAATTAAATATATATTTACTGCCGATTTTTCTTGCTTCTTTACAGACTGCAGCATTTTTTCATTATCTCTAATTTCCTGCTGAATTTGTGCTTTGCGCTGTTCAAGTTTTTCTTGCTGCGAATCCTGTGCCCACATAAAAGTTGTGGCACAAATAAAAATTAGGCTTAGGAGAAATTTTGGCATGTTTCTGTTTTCTTTTTGCAAATTTACTTAATTATAACTTTTTTATACCCACTTGGAACACTATATGGGAAAGAAAGTTCTTCATTAAATGAAATATTATTATAATTTAAATTAATATTTGTTTTCCCTTTTGGTTGAACTGCATTAATTTCAATGGTTGTTGGAAGCGTTCCCTGATTAAAGGTTTTACTATCAGAATAAATAATTTCAAGATGTACGTTTTCTGAAGCTTGTGAAATTTCTTCTTTCTGAATTAAATATTTTTCCGAATCTAAATAAAATATCTTTTTTACTTTTTCTTCTTTTTCATCTTCTAAACGAAAAAGGTTTTCTACGATTGTCTGTGTATATTTTCCTTTTCTTAAATCGTCTAAAGCTTCTCCAACCAATAAATTCTGAACTTTACTATAATCTAGATCTGTTCCCAGCCATTTGCTTAAACTTGTAAAATCACCTTCGTAATAAGTACCTTTTATTTTTTCATAATAGCTAACTGTGGTTGGCGTAATCAAAGCTTTTGCCATTGTGATTCCAAGAAAACGAACGCTTATTAAAATCTGTTTGTCTTTTTCAATTTTTATATCAGCAGTAACATTTTGACTTTGTTTCTCATCTTCATATCTCGCACTTGCTTTTATACTTAAAGTTGAGAAATCTAACTTATTGTTATAATGTTTTTCAATTGCTTTTTTATCTTCTTTTGGCGCTTCTTCTGTTTTGTTGTTATTGTTTTGTACAGCCACGGCTTTTGATTTACATGAAATCACAAATACCGACAGCAACACAATTACTATATATTTTTTCATCTTTTCCTATTTCTTTTGTTTTAATAACTCATTGGCCTTCAAAAAGTATTCCTCTTTTTTCTTGGCGTCTCCCAATCCATTATAAGCCTCTCCTAACTGAATATTAAAATTTGATTCCAATTTTTTATCATCAACAACATAATCAAGCCCCATTTCTAAAACGGTTTTTGCGTTCTTAAATTGTTTTAACTGATTGCTCCCCAGTCCGGCATAATAATAAAATTGTGGCTGACTTGGG
This sequence comes from Flavobacterium sp. ASV13, assembly GCF_000745775.1. GTDB lineage: Bacteria > Bacteroidota > Bacteroidia > Flavobacteriales > Flavobacteriaceae > Flavobacterium. The sequence goes on from NZ_JQJY01000002.1 coordinate 730,349, forward strand.
TAAACCTCAATCATATTCATGGCTCTTTTGGTCATCGGTTCAAATTGTTTTGCCTGTGTATAAGCTTCAAGCAAAAGCAAATTGGTTTCACGATCTGTATCAGAATTTGCTTTTAAATCTTTTTCATAATATTTAATTGCATTTTCAAACTGGCCTTTGCTGTGATAAAATTTCCCAATTTCTTTTGCAACATCCACATTTGGATCATTATCAAAATAAGAAATTGCTTTTTCTAAATCTGGAGCGTATTGCGGATTTTTATTGGTATAAATCAAAAATTCATTCAAAGTTCTATGCTTGATTTTCGAATCAATTTTTGAACTTGCCAAAATAATATTCATCGCCTTAATTGCTTTATCAGCCTGATTTGCATCTAAATATGTTTTGAACAAACTTACCTGCGCCCATTCAGAATTTGGAACTTCTTTTGCCAATTTTGTCGCAACTTCTAAAGCCTTGTCATTATCATCTGATTTTGAATATAAGATGATAAGATTAAGATAATTAGATTCTTCTTTCGGATTCTTTTTTATCTGATCGATCAAATTCGAAATTTCAGCATTTTGATATTTTCCCTGTGATAAAATCTGCATTTTATAACGATCGCGATCTTCCGATTTTCCGAATTTATCATTCATTTCGTTTATCGCTATAAGTGCTTTATCAAATTGATTTGTAATCATATATAATGAAATCAAATCATCTTTGTACTCTTCATCAAAAACAATAATTTTCTGAATCGTTTCTATCGCCAGCGGATAATTCTTGGTTTCATAACTTACGTCATAAATTCCAAGCCAATACCATTTGTTTTTAGGATTTAACTGCGTTGCTTTCTCAAAAGCCGTATTTGCATTTTGATAGTCTTTTAAAGCAAAGTAATTTTTTCCTAATTCAAAATAAGCAACAGCATCATTAGGTTTTAGTTTTACACATTTTTCTAATGATACTATGGCTTTATCATAATTTTCAATTCCTTTTTGTTTTAAAGATTCGTAAAAAGCATCTTGGTATTCATCTGGAGCCATAGCAATATCTTCCGGTTCAGTCTGAGCTAAAACCGAGTTTGAATTGCCAAGCAAAACGAAAAATAAAATTATCCAAACGCCTTTTTTCATTCTTTTTATAATTTATTTTAAACCAAAAAGAATCTTCTGAAAAACTCTTTTTTATTCTAAAACTGAGTAATCTCCAATACTAATACTAGTAAACTTACCATCATAACTAACGTGATTTCCAATCATCGCATTGTCTAAGTTAGCGTTTTTTATTTGAGAATAAGTTTGTATTAAGCTATTTTTAATAGAACTGTCAGTAATTCGGCATCCTTTTCCAACTGAAACATTTGGCCCAACTGTTGTATTTTTCAGTACTACATTTTCACCAATATAACATGGCGGAATAATTGTTGCGTTTTCTAACGTCACATTATAATCTACTAAATGCTCGCCGTCGTTGTGCAAAAATCCTAACATTCTGCTGTTTGTTTCAACCGTTACATCTTTGTTTCCGCAGTCCATCCATTCGTCGACACTTCCGGTTTTGAAAACTTTTCCGTTAGCCATCATGGCTTTAATTCCGTCGTTGATTTGGTACTCACCACCATTTTGAATATTATTATCCAAAACGCCTTGAAGTTCTTTTTTCAAATCTCCAACTTCTTTGAAATAGTAAATTCCAATAACGGCTAAATCACTTACAAACTCTTTTGGTTTTTCTACCAATTCGATAATTTCATTGTTCTGATTTAGTTTTACAACCCCAAAAGCTTCTGGCTGATCTACTTGTTTTACCCAGATTACAGCATCGGCCTGAGGATCTAATTCGAAATCAGCTCTGATCAAAGTATCCGCATAAGCGATAACTGCAGGACCAGATAAAGATTCTTTGGCACACATAATGGCATGACCCGTTCCTAAAGGTAAATCCTGACGGTAAATAGACGCTTTTGCTCCAAGTCCCTCTGCCAAATCTTGTAAACTTGTTACAACATCTTCGCCAAAAAAAGCTTCATCACCCAAAATAAAAGCCACTTCTTCGATTGGTTCTTTTAATATTTTGGCAATATCTTCAACTAAACGGTGAACGATTGATTTTCCTGCAACAGGAATTAATGGTTTTGGAACTGTTAAGGTATGTGGTCTAAGTCTTGAGCCACGGCCCGCCATTGGAACGATTATTTTCATTTTTGTATTTATTTTTTAGGGGAAGATTTAAAAATCTTCTTGAGTTGGTTCTTTTTTTTTTTGGATATTGCAAGCTGAGACTAAAAACTTATTTCACTCCAGTACTTCCAAAACCACCGGCTCCTCTTGAAGTTTCTGAAAGTTCTTCAACTTCAATCCACTCTGCTCTTTCGTGTTTTGCAATTATCAATTGTGCGATTCGTTCTCCATTTTCAACTACGAATTCTTCATTTGATAAGTTTACTAAAATCACTCCTATTTCACCTCTATAATCGGCATCTACTGTTCCTGGAGAATTCAAAACTGTTACACCTTTTTTTGCTGCAAGTCCGCTTCTTGGTCTAACCTGCGCTTCATAACCAATTGGCAATTCAATAAAAAGTCCTGTTTTTACAATAGTTCTTTCTAAAGGTTTTAACGTAATCGATTCTGTTAAATTGGCACGAAGATCCATTCCTGCCGAAGCAATTGTTTCGTAGTTTGGCAAGTCGTGCTGTGATTTATTTATGATTTGTATTTTCATTTGTAATTTAAAATTTTAAACGAGCTTATTTTTTCTTTAGTATTCCTTTTATAGTGTCTTTTTCATAATGATAAACCATATACATAAAAATTAAAAGAAGCGGAATTCCAACATAATATTTCTCTCTGAATCCGTAAAATGAAATTATTGAGAATACTATTGAAACACCTAAATAAGCACCAATTTTGTTCATATCATAAGGAATTGGATAATATTTATTTCCAAGGATATAGGAAATAAGCATCATGCTTCCATAGGCAGAAATGGTCGCAATTGCAGAACCATAATAGCTGTATTTCGGAATTAAAAGATAATTTAAAACTAACGTAACGATAGCGCCAACAATAGAAATATAAGCACCAATTTTTGTTTTGTCTGTCAGTTTGTACCAAACCGATAAGTTATTGTAAATACCTAGAAAGAAATTTGCCAAAATAATCAGCGGCACTACTTTCATGGCTTCCCAATACGATTTGTTATCTAACAATAAAAATTTTAAAACATCGGCAAAAACAATAACACCCAATAAAATTAATGATCCTAAAATCACAAAATATTTCGTGATTACAGCATAAGTCTGCGGAGCATTTTCATTTTTTGCATGACTGAAAAAGAAAGGCTCGATTCCTAATCTGAAAGCCGTTGCAAATAAAACCATAAACAAACCTAATTTGTAACAGGCTGAATATGCTCCAACTTCAGATTTTGCTAAATTTTCAGGAAGTAAATATCCCAAAAGAATTTTGTCAAAATGTTCATTTACTGCAAATGCTAATCCGGCAACCAAAATTGGAAGTCCGTATTTCATCATTCTTTTCCAAAGTTCCGGATCGAATTTTCGTCCAAGCGAAAGATAATTTGGCGAAAGCACAATAAAAGTAGCTAAACTTGCCAAAAGATTTGCAATGAAAATATAAGCAATCTGGAAATTCTCAATATATAAATTATCCCAAACCGAATTAGGATTTGAAGCTGCAAGTTTTGGCAAATACATCAAAAAGAAAATATTCAGCAATAAATTAATTATAACATTTCCAATCTTAATTGCTGCGTAAACCATCGGGCGCTGATTGGCTCTTAATTTAGAAAAAGGCACTAAAACCAAAGCATCCAGAACTAAAATCCAAACCGAATAAGTAACATATTGAGCATCAACTTCGGCCCAGCTTGCAAGTGTATTTCTAAAAATTAAGGCGGCGAATAAAAACCCAATTGACGACCAGAAAATTGAAATTGTAGAAGTTGCGATTACATTTTTTTTATCTTCTTCGGCACTGTAGAATCTAAAAAATGCCGTTTCCATTCCATAAGAAAGAACAACATTAAAGAAAACCATCCAAGACAAAACGATCGAAACTTCGCCATATTCTGCTGTTGGTAAAATACCTGTATATAATCTGACCAATAAAAAACTAAGCATCCTTGGTAAAACCGTTGCTAGTCCGTAAATCGCAGTTTGTTTGAATAGATTTTTATATAATCCCAAAATAATTTTTAATAAAGTTCGTAAAACAAAAATAACCAATTCTTTGGTTTATTAATGATTTTGCAGGCTCAATAAAAGAAGTTGTACGTTTTTTTATTGCGTCAGTTTGTTCTCATCCAAAACTTTTACAAAATGAAATCCTTTTGGTCCATAACCTTGATTGTAGTAAAAACGATGAGCGCCAAAATTTCCGGTAAATGCGTCTAAAACAATACTGCTACATCCTAAATCTAAAGCTTTCTGATCAATATAGTCTGTCAATAATTTTCCAATTCCTTTTGACCTGTGCTCTGGATTGACAACAAAATTATCAATCTCAAGATATTTTCCTGTCCAAAGTTTTGTTGCCGACCAACATCCCGTAATTCCTAAACAAATATCATTATCAAAAACGCCTATCTGAATATAATTGTGAGGCACCATTTCTAAAAGAAACGATTCATATTTCTCAATTGAAATTTTAGGATATAGAAATCGCATGGTATCAATTTGTTCCAGCATTTCGTTAATTGTAGTAAGTTCTCGTATTTGAAATTCCATTGTAATAAAAGATAAACCTCAAAATTACTCAATTTTTATTACGCCTTCTATATAATTCTGAAACAACTGTATATGTGAAATCTATAAAATTCAAAAAAAATTATATAAATTTTTACAATTGCTTCTGTATTAACTTTGTAACACAGGGAATGAGAAAAGCTAAAATACAACCCTTTAAAAAAGCAAAGCATCGGGACGGATAAAGCTAGTTTGTTCCCACAAAAGACAAAGCACTAGGGATTGATTCTGCTGAAATGTAACCCTCAAAAAAACAGAGCATTGGGATTGATAAAGCTAGTTTGTTCCCATAAAAGACAAAGCAAAACAGAGGTGATAAATCTGTGCAATAATTTTATAAAATGGTATTGATTCTCATTTTTTGGGTAATTTGAGAATCACCATTTTATAACAGACAAAAAAAATCAATTTCTCTATAAAAGAGTTAAAGTCGATGTTTGGGGGTATCGGCTTCTTTTTTGCACAAAAAAAGAGCCAGCAAAATATTTGCTGGCTCTTTTTTATTTTTAGATATCTATTATCCGTTCAACGCTTCTGCTCCACCAACGATCTCTAAGATTTCGTTTGTAATAGCAGCCTGACGTGCTTTGTTATAAGTCAATTTCAACTGGTTTCTTAATTCCGTTGCGTTGTCAGTTGCTTTGTGCATAGCTGTCATACGCGCTCCGTGTTCTGAAGCAAATGAATCACGAATACCTTTATATAATTGTGTTTTTAACGATTTAGGAATCAAAGTCAATACAATTTCTTCTTTTGAAGGCTCGAAAATATAATCTCCTGTAGAAGCTGCTGTATCAGATTTAATTGGAGCTAACGGTAAAAATTGCTCAGTCTGAACAATTTGTGTTGCAGCATTTTTAAACTGATTATAGATTAATTCGATTCTGTCATATTCCCCAGATAAGAATTTTTGAGTCAAATTGTCTGCAATTCCAGCAACATTTTCAAAAGTTAAATGATCAAAAATTGCATTATGATGTCCGTGAATTTTATGCGTCTTAACTAAAGCGTCGCCTCCCTTTTTACCAATGGCAAAAACATCTACTTGCTTTCCTGCATAAAAATCAGTACGGTTTTTAATCTCCTTAATTACATTTGAATTAAATGCACCACATAAACCTCTGTTAGAAGTTATAGCTACAAGTAATACTTTTTTTACTTCACGCTGAGTTGTATAATCTCCTCCAACTTCACCATCAAGTGTAGCAGAAAGATTTTGTAGCAACTCTGTTAATTTCTCGGCATAAGGTCGCATTGCAGTGATTGCATCTTGTGCTTTCTTAAGCTTTGCTGCAGAAACCATTTTCATAGCCGATGTAATCTGCATCGTCGATGAAACGGAAGTAATTCTATTACGGATTTCCTTTAAATTTGCCATTTTTTCTAATTAGAAAATTTGATAATTAGTCAATTAGATAATTGAAAAATTCATTTCAATTATCTAATTTTCTAATTGTCTTATTAGTTATATTTTGCTGAAACTTCTTTTGCTGCTTTTTCAATAACATCTGTAATGTTATCGTCAAATTTACCAGCTTTCAACGCGTTAAGCGTATCTTTATGTTTACTGTTTAAGTAAGACAAGAAATCAGCCTCAAATTCTTTAACTTTATTTACAGGAACGTTTTTCAATAAGTTTTTAGATCCAGCGTAAATAATTGCAACTTGGTTTTCAACAGGATAAGGATCATTTAAACCTTGTTTCAAGATTTCAACGTTTCTTTTTCCTTTTTCAATTACGTTTAAAGTAACAGAATCCAAGTCAGAACCAAATTTAGCGAAAGCTTCTAATTCACGGAATTGAGCTTGGTCTAATTTTAAAGTTCCTGAAACTTTTTTCATTGATTTAATTTGAGCATTACCTCCAACACGAGATACAGAGATACCTACGTTGATCGCAGGACGAACACCAGAGTTGAACAAATCTCCGTCAAGGAAAATCTGACCATCTGTAATAGAGATTACGTTTGTTGGGATATATGCAGAAACGTCACCAGCTTGAGTTTCGATAATTGGTAAAGCAGTCAATGAACCACCACCTTTTACGATAGACTTAATAGAATCTGGTAAATCGTTCATGTTTTTAGCGATACCATCATCTGCGATTACTTTACAAGCGCGCTCTAATAAACGAGAGTGTAAGTAGAAAACGTCTCCAGGGTAAGCCTCACGTCCCGGTGGTCTTCTTAATAAAAGAGAAACCTCACGGTAAGCAACAGCTTGTTTAGATAAATCATCATACACGATAAGTGCTGGACGACCTGAATCTCTAAAGTATTCTCCAATTGCAGCACCAGCGAATGGAGCATAAACTTGCATTGGAGCTGGGTCAGAAGCATTAGCTGCAACAATAACTGTATAAGCCATTGCTCCTTTTTCTTCTAACATTTTAGCGATTCCTGCTACAGTTGAAGCTTTTTGTCCAATTGCAACATATATACAGAATACAGGTTTTCCTGCATCATAAAATTCTTTTTGGTTCAAGATTGTATCGATACAAACAGTTGATTTACCTGTTTGACGGTCACCGATAACAAGCTCACGCTGACCACGTCCAACTGGGATCATAGCATCTACTGCTTTTACTCCTGTTTGTAATGGTTCAGTTACTGGCTGACGGAAAATAACTCCTGGCGCTTTTCTTTCTAATGGCATTTCGTATAAATCTCCACCGATTGGTCCTTTTCCATCAATTGGAAAACCAAGAGTGTTAACAACACGTCCTACCATTTGCTCACCTACTTTAAGAGAAGCAATACGTTGAGTTCTTTTTGCAGTAGATCCTTCTTTAATTCCTGTTGATGGTCCTAAAAGTACCACACCAACATTATCTTCTTCAAGATTCAATACGATACCTTCCATACCGTTATCAAATTCTACTAACTCACCATATTGAACATTAGATAGCCCGTAAACACGAGCAATACCATCTCCAACTTGAAGTACTGTTCCTACTTCCTCTAGCGTAGCACCAGATTCAAAACCTTCTACTTGCTTTCTTAATATTGCTGAAATTTCAGCAGGTTTGATTTCCGCCATCTTAATTTATAATTTAGACACTTTTATGTGTAATAAAACTAATTACTTAACTCTCTTTTTAATACTTGTAATCTGTTTGCAACAGAGGCATTGTATTGATTATCGCCTATTCTCAAAATAAATCCACCAATAATTGAGGGATCTACTATATTTTCAATTGTAATTTTTTTATCTGATAAAGTTGCAACTTTAGCTAAAACTTTAGCTTCTAAAGCAGCATCCATAGGAATTGCTGTCGTAACTTTTGCTACTTCAACACCATTACTCTCATCAAATAATTTATTGTATTCTGATGCAATTGCACCTAGAATTTCAAATCTTTTGTTTTCAAATAATAAATGGAATAAACCTTTAGTTACACCGTTTACATTTGCAAAAACTTCTAAAAGAGCACTTTCTTTAACTTCAACTTTTGTAGTTGGATTTAAAATAAACGTACTCAATTCTGTATTTGTCTCAATTGCATTTGCAATTGATTTCATATCGTTATTTACAGCTTCGGCAACACCTTTAGAGTTTGCTAAGTCCAGAATTGCTTTTGCATAACGAATTGCTGCTCTTGTACCTGCCATAGTCTTAGTTTAACTTTACGTCACCTAACATTTTCTCAACTAATTTAGTTTGAGATTCTTTGTTAGATAATTCCTCTTTCAATAATTTTTCAGCGATGCTTAATGATAAAGTTGAAACTTGAGATTTCAATTCAGCCATTGCAGCATTTTTTTCACTTTCGATAGCAGCTTTAGCTTGCTCGATCATTTTTTGACCTGCCTCTTGTGCTTCGTTTTTAGAATCAGCTATCATTTTCTCTTTCATTTCGCGAGCTTCTTTCAACATCGCGTCACGTTCTGCACGAGCTTCATTCAAAATTCTTTGATTGTCAGCTTGTAAGTTTTCCATTTCTCTCTTTGCGTTTTCAGCAGAAAGCAATGCGTTTTTAATACCTTCTTCTCTTGCAGTAATAGATTCCATAATTGGTTTCCATGCAAATTTCACTAAAAGTAAAATCAATACTAACAAGATTAAAGCTTGCCAGAAGAATAATCCGAATGAAAAATCGTTAATTAACTTATCCATTTTATAACTATATTAAATATTTAATTTCTTTTTTTAAAGTAACAACACCTTTAACCAACCGTTAAAGATGTTGTTAGTTTTCTCTTTATTATTTTCCTAAGATTAAAGCAGCAAATGCTAAACCTTCTAATAAAGCCGCGATAATAATCATCGCAGTTTGAATTTTACCAGCAGCTTCTGGCTGACGAGCAATAGCGTCCATAGCAGATCCACCGATTTTACCTAAACCTAAACCTGCACCGATTACTACTAAACCAGCACCTACTAAAGTTGGAATTGTTCCCATAACTATTTATATATATAAAATTAAACTTCTAAATTAAATAATTGCTGTTTCATCTTCATGGTGGTGAGCGTGGTCATGATCCTGAACCGCCATACCAATAAACAATGATGATAACATTGTAAAAATGAAAGCCTGTAAAAATGCAACTAAAATTTCAATAACAGAGATAAATAATGTTAATCCTAAAGAGATTGGCAAATCTGCTGCTAAATTTTTTCCAACGAAAATCATTCCGATCAAACTCATAATTACTACGTGACCAGCAGTAATGTTTGCGTACAAACGAATTAATAATGCGAATGGTTTTGTTAATGTTCCTAAAACCTCAATTGGTGCTAAGATAATCTTCATTGGAACTGGTACTCCTGGCATCCAAAAGATGTGTCCCCAATAATCTTTGTTTGCACTGAATTGTGTAATGATAAAAGTAAAAGCTGCTAAACAAACTGTAATAGCAATATTTCCTGTAACGTTAATTCCTAGCGGAGTCATTCCTAATAAGTTTAAAACCCAAACAAAGAAAAATACAGTTAATAGGTAACCCATATATTTACGGTATTTTTTCTCTCCAATGTTAGGAACTGCGATTTCATCTCTAATGAAAATTATAAGAGGCTCTAAAACTCTTCCAAATCCTGTTGGAATTGGTCCTTTTTTATATGATTTTGCTAAACCAGTAAACATTAAGAATAATAGCACCGCAACAAAAAGCATTGAAACAACATTCTTTGTCATAGAAAAATCTAAAGGTTTTTCGTTTTCTGGATGACCGTGCTCATTAAAAGTAATTGTTCCGGCTGCATCAGTTTTATAAATTTTACCGTGAACTAATTTGTAGAAGTTTCCGTCAACTTCTGCAACTGTTTCACCGAAATGAAATTTTGAAGAAGAGAAAACTTTTAAACCTCCGTCAATAAGTATAACTGGTAATGGAAAACCAAAGTGTTTGTTTTCTTTTTCATCTTGGAAGAAAACAAAATCGTGAGAATCTTGTAAGTGGTGATCAATGAAAGCATCTACTTTTGCTTTTGGGTCAAGAGCAACTGCGTGCTCTCCTTCCGCTGGAGCATCATGTGAAATTACTTTCTCTTCGTGAGCCGTTTCAGTTTGTACATGCGTTGAATCATTCTCTGAGTTTGCAAAACCCATAATTGGTAGAGAAGCTACAAAAGCTGCTAGAATAAAGCTGAGTGGTTTGTTTGAAATCACCATATCGTGGAAAATCTTATTTTTTTACGTTTCTAAAATTTGGTGCAAAGGTACATTTTTTATTAATATTCAAAAGGATATGAAAAATTATTTTTGAACCTTGTTTTACATATTCGCGATTTTAACGCTTTTCATTTAATAATCGGACAGTTAAAAGCGTCTGAAATAACAAAAACAAAATAAATGTTATAAAAAAACTGACTTTTTCAACATTGACCGTTTCAGTTTTGTTTTCTAAAATTGGCTGCAAAATTAAATATCCCAACAACATTTGAGTAAAAGTTCCGAATAAGAAAACCATCCCTACGATTTCAAAATTCTTATTTTTTACCTTTAATAATATAAGGTATAGCAAAGCTGACAATCCGAAGAAAATTAAATACAGTAATTCTATACTGTAATGAAACTTTTGAAAATTAATTTCCAGCAAAAAGAAAGCGGCTATATGCACTATAAAGGCAACAACAGCAAAACAAAATAAATGAAAAACAGGTTTGTAATTTTTTAATGACATTTCAGGTAATTTTTTGCAAAGATGCAACTTTTATCTAAAGCTGCTATAAATGAAAAAATTACTTTATTTATTAATGTCGTTAACTTGGCGGATAACGTTATATAATGCAAGGCCTACACCGGCCATGACAAAAATCGTATTATAATAAACTTTTGGGCTCGGATGGTTTTCATCAAGCCAGGTTCCGAAATAAGAGAACAAAAAAATAATGACTCCCATTTGAAATGGAATATTAATTAATGCAAGCCATTTATTTCTCCTATTATTATTCGGTTCCTTTTCCATCTTCTAATAATATTACCTGATTGGAATTTAACATGGTACAAGAAGCGGTAAAGTCTGCTCCAGGTTCAATCGATAATTTTCCAACGGCGATTTCTCCATGAATTCGCGCGGTTCCTTTAATATTAAGGACTTCTAAAACTTTTAATTTTCCTTGAAATTCTCCTTCAATATCAGCATTGTGACAGATAATTTCTCCTTTCACAATTCCTGATGCGCCAATAACAAGTTTTCCTTGCGAAGTAAAATTTCCAATAAGTTCGCCGTCCAGTCTAAAATCAGCTTTTGAAACAATATCACCAACAATGGACGTTCCTTCTACAATTCTGTTGGTTTTTCCTAAATTCTCTGTACTGACTTTTTTGACTTTTTCAAACATGGTTTTATGGGGTTTTTGGGGCTAAATACGTTTCAAGATTTTTTTTGATTTGAACTACCTTATAATTATCACTTGAAATAATAATTGGCATATTCGAGATTTTATATTTTTTATCCTCTCTCAAAACCCCTGAAACATCTTTGGCATATGCCTCTGATTTTAAACCATGAATAACTACAAAACTTTCGGTTTTATTGTATTTGTCAAATGAAGTTGTTAGTCGTTCGTAATTTTCAACCAACATGTATACCTTAATTGCTTCCTCAATTTTTTTAACCGTTTTAGCATCATTATTCGAAACTGGATATAAAATTTTCCAATTCTTTCCGTCAACTACCGTGAAATCAAGTTTTTCTAAATCCGGAATTTGTTTTTCCAAAATTTCTCTGGCACTTTTTCCTTCTTCGCTGTTTGGATAATTATCTGCAACTGTTTCCAATCCTTTTTTATAAGCGGCCAAACCTTCTACTTTTCCTAAAGCATTTGCTTTCAGCAATTCAAATTTGGAAACAATATCTTCACCAGCATATTGATTGATCAGATTATCGATGTTGTTTAAAACTTCTATAAACTGCTCCTCTTCATATAATTTAAACCATTTTTTATATTCCTTATCGGCAGAAACCAAATCATCTGAATTTGCATTATTTAAAATCTGTGCATATCTTGAAGTTGGATAATTACCTATTATATCAGACTTTATTCTTTCAGCCCTTGCCGGATTTGTAATTTGATAAATTTTATATAAATTATACATCGATGGCAAAATCAGTTTTTCTTCAGGTTTATTTTGTAATAATTGCTCAAGCTTATCGCTGGCTAATTTATATTCTTTGAACTTTTCTTTATAAATAAGTCCCAATTGATAATACGCAAAGTTTCGTTCTTTTCCAATGCTGTCCATAACTGTCGGACTTGTCGGAATCTGATTTTCATAAAATGCCGTCGTATATTTTTCCGGAATTTCCGGTTGCAACGCATTTATAGAATCCTGATTGATATTTAATGAATCTTTTAAAGCAGTATTAACAATTGATTTTGATGAAGCTAATCTCCAATTTCCGCCTATAACACGATTTCCCCACTGTTTTCTAAATTGCAGTTTTCCGTAGGCAACCGTTGTTGGGTTGTAAAAATAAAAAGTGCTTGCAACATCATTTCCAGATGGCGGATTAAATGCTCCCGAAACCAAATCTGTTTTGTTAGGCTGTTGCGGATTAATTGCTGAAGAGATATTATTTGCATCCGTATTACGCTGAACGTTTGCCAATTTTTCTTTTTCTTTTTCTTCGGCTAATTTTTTGGCATCGTCATTCTTTTTAAGTTCTGCGATGTAAATCTCAAAGTATGTTTTTCGTTCTTCTGCTGGTAAATTGTAAACCTTTATAATACTGTCGTTGCGTTTTGCAATTCCTTCGTATTTAATTACGTTATCGAGATTTTTTCTGTTTTTTTCAATTAAGGCAAACTCTCTCGTTTTTGGATTTAATTTTACCAAAGTACTGTCATAGTATTTTGCCGCCATTGTATAATCTGTATTTCTAAAATACATATTTCCAATGTTTCGATAGGTAGAAGCAACTAAATAAGGGTCTTTAGATTTTCTTGCCAAGGAATGGTTATAAAATTCCAATGCATCTTTTTGCTCATTATTTTTATCGAAAAAAACACCCATTTCATAAAAAAGAATATCATAATATGGTCTGTTTTCTCTATCCTCAACTAATTTATTATAGGCTTCCACAAACAAATTATGATCGTCTTTTTCATAATCGAACATCTGTGCTTTCTTCGCATAAGCATGCATCATATATTTACGATCTGCTTTTCGGTTCATGTCGATTACGCCGTTATAAAAGTAAATAGCACTATCTCTTTTTCCGGCTTCCTGATATAATTGTCCAAGAATAAAACGGTAACGCGCTCTGTCTTCGTTTATTCTGGTAAAATTTTCTGCAATTTTCAATTTGGCAACAGCGCTATCTTTTTCTTCTGTATTTAAAAAAGCTTCCGCCAATAATGCATTTGCATCCGAGAAAGTCTGTTTGTCTAAGTCTGTTTTCTTTAATAAAAGATTAATGTTTTTAATAACAATAGCATCGTTTCCGAGACGCATATTGGTTTTTTCACGCCAAATTTTTGCGGTATAAATATTACTGCTATTTGGATATTTATAAAGAATATAATTGAATGCTTCTAATGCAGGAATAAAACGCTGATCATAGTATCTTGCTTTCCCCAGCATTAGATACGCTTCATCAATCTGATAATTTTTTTCTCTTCCTCCAATATTCATGGAGTGTTTCTGAATGGCTTTTGTCGCTTTCGTTTCCGCTAGTTCAAAATCGGGATTTTTTGTTTTTTCTCCTTCCGAAAAATTTTCATCAAACTGCATTTTTTCAATTGGCAGTATTTTCCAAAAATTATCCTGATTATTGTTCTGAATTGATTTTAATCCTTTTTCAAGACCAATTCCACCATTATACAAAATGTTATATTTTGTACTTAAAGCGTGCGAATTTCTGTTCACGAAGGTATTATTCTTGGTAGAGCAAGCTATCAAAAAGAATAAAAAACCGAGAAAAAAACAATATTTAAGAGTATTCTTTTTCAATAGAACTAATTTTTAAAGCATAAACTTATAAAAAGCACTTTTAGTATATGACTTGTAAAAATACGCTTCTTTTTGAAATATAGAAACTTAAACTGCAAAAAACGATTCGAGCTCTTGTAAGGTTTCTTCTGAGGTTTGAATATCTTTTACAATTTCACCTTTATTAAGCGCAACAATTCGGTCACAAACTTCAACCGTGTGTTGCAAATCATGGCTTGAAACCAAAACGGTAACATTCGGATCGTCAGCTAATTCTTTAATTATTTTCTTCAAACGACTCACTGTAGTTGGGTCTAAATTTGCAAAAGGTTCGTCTAAAATTATCACTTCCGGATTGCCAATAAGTGTTGCAATAATGCCTACTTTTTTCTGATTCCCTTTTGATAAATCGCGAAGGTATTTTTTGTTGTTTAAAATTTCTCCATTGAAAAATTCTTCATGTTTTTTCAAAAGTGCATCAATATCTGCTTTATTCTGATGACGCAAATCGCCAATAAAATAAAAATATTCCTCTGGTGTCAAATAGCCAATTAGGAAACTTTCGTCTAAAAATGAACCTGTAAAAGATTTCCAGTTTTCGCTAGTATTTACCTGAATATCATTTGTTTTTATATTTCCAGTCGAAGGCTGAATAAGATCCAGAAGCAAACTGAAAAAAGTAGTTTTTCCTGCGCCATTATTTCCGACAAGTCCAAAACTTTGTCCTTTCGGAATTTCAAGATTATTAATATTTAAAACTGTAGTATTGTTATATTTTTTTGAAAGTTGATTTACTTGTATCATGGTAATATTAGATTTTAGATTGTTGATTTTAAATTTTAATGGAATAAAATTATCTCATTATCAAAGTGGCAAATTTTCTAATTAACTCTTTTGTTTATAAGCACTTATTGTACTGTATTTTTCGACTTTATATCTTTTTTCAATTATTGAAAAAACTTTATTTCTAAATACAAATCCTAAAACTCCTGCTCCTGCAACCAGCATTAAGCCAAGTGTTTTATCTCCGAGATAAAGTCCGATTCCATAAAGTCCCAAAGGCAATAATAATTTTGGCAAAGTCAATAACATTGCATTTACATTAAATGCTTTTTTATCTCCAAAAGCACCGCCGGCGTTACTCAAATCAATTGGAGTTTTTGTAAATGCTCCTCCTAAAAGAACCAAATGAGAATTTACTCCAATATTGTAAATGGCACCAACCACAATAGTCAAATAAACCTGCCATCCGTAAAAAAGATAAAATGAAGCCAAAATTGTCGATACAAAAGTGGCAATAACAATTAACCACCATTTTGAAGTAATATAACCGCGATACGGAATATTTTGTGTCATCATCAATTGATAATATGAACTGTCCCAGCTTGGTACGAATTGTCCAAAGACAAATAAAAATCCACCTGAAACAAATATTCCCGCAAAAATATACATAACCGCAGGCTGGTGTGTATTGCCAAAAAAGATCAATCCGTAAAACAAAAAGAAGAAACTCATGATAATAGTCGTTTTTGACCTCTTGTTTCTTTTAATCAACTTAATGTCATTTTTAAGAAAGGTTCCCAAAGTTCCAAATTGATTCAGCCAAGAAAGATTTTCAGTCGTCGCTATGTCTTCTTTCTTAGAAAGTCCGGCATCTAAATATAAATTGTTTTTGAAATATTTAAATGTAAATGCATACAACCCTCCTAATAACAAAACAGGAATCAAAAACAGTCCTTTTATGGTGTAAAGTCCCTGGAAAAAAGGAGTTGTGAAAATGGTAATATCAAAAAGCTTATAATATTGTGCAGCTCCAAAAGCTAAAGCAAGCCCAATAAAAACAACAAATAATTTGTCGATATTGCTTAAAATAATATTCAAAAAATTGTTGATATAGATTAATGAGAAAATCGCCAAAAGCCAAAATAAAATTCCCAAAATATCATATCCTTCAATAATAAGAACAATTGAAAAAGGCACAAAGAAAAGCGCATGAACCCAGTTAAAAAAGGACAATGCCGTTTTACCTAAAGAAAAATGAACAATAGTTGGTTTTTTAAAAGGCAAAACCAATAATGGTTTGATATTAAGAACCGGAATCGCCTGCATTAACAAACGAACCACAAGATCAAGCAAAAAATAATAAATCAGGAATTTATTAATGGTTACTAACGGTTCGAGATTCATTTTTTTAAGTACATAAAATGCGCCTACTCCCATTGCAATAAAAATTACCGAAAAGTAAACCATCAAAAACCCAATTAAAATTTTCATGGCCAGATTTGCTCCAAATGAAGCTGATCTTACAAAGGCTTTCCATTCGAGATAAATAAACTTTTTAATCATGGTTATTCAGTTTTAGTTTTTCAGTAAGAGACCAAATGTAGGAAAACGTTACAAAAAAAGTTAAAAAAATTATTTTAGTAAGTGTCAATTACTTAGTGTTTGCTACTTTTGCAAAAAAAATAAATCATGCCTTCATTCTTAAAACTTATAATTAAAGAGGTAAAACGTGAAACTGCAGAAGCTGTTTCAGTACTTTTTAATGTTCCTGAAGAACTAAAATCAGACTATAAATTTATAGCCGGACAATACATAAATTTAAAATTAACACTTGATAATCAAGAAATAAGACGTGCTTATTCTATTTGCTCTGCGCCAGAAAGCGGCGAATTGCGAATTGCAGTTAAAGCGGTAAAAAATGGTCTTTTCTCTCAGTTTGCCAACACAAAGCTTAAAGCTGGCGATGTTCTTGAAGTAGGACATCCTGAAGGTAAATTTACTTTTGAACCAGAAGCTGACAGACAAAAAAATTATGCGGCGTTTGCTGCAGGAAGCGGAATTACTCCAGTTCTTTCTATCATAAAATCAGTTTTAAAAAGCGAACCAAAAAGTTCATTTGTATTGGTTTACGGAAATAAAACTCCGGAACAAACTATTTTTCATCAAGAACTGCATGATTTACAATTGCAATATGTAGGGCGTTTTTTCGTACATTATGTATTTAGTCAGGCTAAAGCGGAAAATGCTTTATTTGGAAGAATTGAAAAATCTGCTGTAAATTTTGTTTTGAACAACAAACACAAAGAACTTCAATTTGATAAATTTTTCTTATGCGGACCTGAAGAAATGATTAATACTGTTTCAGATATTTTAAAAGAAAAGAATGTAAAAGATTCGGCAATTAAGTTTGAACTTTTTACATCTTCTTCTGAAGAGCATGCAATTCAGGGTTCTCAGGAAGGTCATACTAAAATTACAGTTTTAGTTGACGATGAAGAAGTTACTTTCGAAATGTCTAAAAAACAAACTATTCTTGACGCTGCTTTAAAACAAGGTGTTGACGCTCCTTATTCTTGCCAGGGCGGAATTTGCAGCAGCTGTTTAGGACGTGTTACAGCTGGTACTGCTGAAATGACAAAAAATTCAATTTTAACAGATGGCGAAATCGCAGAAGGTTTAATTTTAACTTGCCAGGCGCACCCAACATCAGATACTATTTATGTTGATTACGACGACGTGTAGACATTTAAAATTCCAATAAAAAAAATCCAAATTCCAATTTACTATAAGGAATTTGGATTTTTTTATGCCGTTCTTTTTTATCAGAGTTTAAAATATCGATTCCTTTTCAAAAAGCGATTTTAAATAATACATAAAAAAGACTATACCTATTTAAATATTTTTTAAAAAATGTCCTGAAAATTTACTATATTAGTAGTGCGCTTGAACCTGATAAATCCTTCTTTATCTTAAAGATAGATTTTATAAGGCTATATTTAATTGTCAACACGTTTTTAAAACATTCAATATTATGGCAATGCATCACTACCTCCGTTTGACTTTTATATTACTTTTTGTAATATCATCTTTTGTCGTGGTCTACTTTGTAATTAAAAAAAGAAGAAACAGAAAAGCTCCTAAACTTCTTTCAAAAGAAAACTATCCTTCAACGCTTGAAGAAATGAAAGAAATATCAGTCGAAAATGATAACTTTTTTAATATTTGGCCGTATGTAAGTGAACTAAAAGCTGCCAAGATTTTATCAAATAAAATTAAAGAATCTGAATTAATTCATAAAGTTTATAGAAATTCAACTAACAATTTGGAACACGTTTTACTTGTTACTGAACAAGAAAACCGCTTTGTTGAAATTGTAGTTGACAGAAAGAAAAAGAAAGCAATGGGCTATCTTTTTCTGAATTTATAAGACATCCATAACCTTTATCAAAATAAAAAAATCCAAATTTCAACTTTGTAATTGGAATTTGGATTTTCTATTTATTGGAATTTCTACTATAACTGAGACTGAATAGTATTAACTATTTTCTTTGGAGAAATCGTTCGCATCGCATCTTCATAACCTTCAACAATTTTATTTCCATAAACAGATGTTGGTAGTTTTGGATATTTATTTCTATCAGAAGTTAAAGCGTTTTCCAAACTCTGATTAAAAGGCAAAAATCCAGCATATGGATGTGTTGCTCCCCAAAGCGTAATTACTTTTACGCCCAACATTGCAGCAATATGTGCGTTTCCGGAATCCATTGAAAGCATTACATCCAGATTACTTATCAATTTTAATTCCTGCTGAAATTTAATTTTCCCGGCAACATTTATTACATTTTTAAAAGGCTCAGAAAGCGAATCTAAAATTTCGATTTCTTTTTTTCCGCCCCCAAAAAGCAAAATAGTTTGGTCTTTGTTTTCGGCTAATTTTTCAATTACTTCCTTCATTAAATCTAAAGGATAAACCTTAGAATCATATTGAGCAAAAGGCGCAATCCCGATTAATTTTTGATAATTCTCGCCGATTAAATCCGTGATTTCAGCACTTAAAACTGCTTTTTTAGGAAATTCGGAATTTGATAAATCTACCGGAAAACCCAATTCTTCAAACACTTTGGCGTGTCTTTCAAACATCGTTGGCAATTGCTTGAAAATCTTATTTTCAGCACGAGTTAATTCTTTTTTTCCTTCTCGGCCTTTATCAACAGTTGCTCTTTTTTTTCCGCTTAAAGCGAAAAGCAAACTCACAACTTTGGATCTTAAAACATTATGAAGATCTGCAAAAGCATCAATTTCAAGCTTTTTTAAATCTTTAAACAATCGCAAAAGCCCAGGAAAACCTTTATGTCTTTCTTTTTCATCAAAAGCAAAAAATTCAAGATTCGGAATTCCGTCAAAAAAAGGTTTGAAAAATGGACGAGAAATAACCGTCATTTTTATCTCAGGATATTGTTTTACAAAAGCGCGTAAAACAGGAACCGTCATGGCGACATCTCCCATTGCGGATAGTCTCATGACGGCTATGTGTTTAATTTTGGTAGACAAGTCGGCCAAATTATTTTTTATTTTGATATAAAACAGGATTCAAATCATCGTCGTTGTACATTTTCATTTGTTTGTACACTTTCATGAATTTATCGCCATTTTCGATATCGGTCAATAATTCTTCAATTGCTGTAGATAAATCTGTTCTTTGTTCTAAAAGAATGTTTAATTTTTCCTGACATTTATCTCTATGTTCTTGCGAAGCCTCTGCACGAGTAGCTTCTTCATGCATGTGATAAATTTTTAAAGCCAAAATAGACAATCTGTCAAATGCCCAAGCCGGACTTTCAGAGTTGATTTTTGCACCATCTTTTGCTTGTACAGAACTGTATTTTTGCAAAAAGTAGCTGTCGATATATTCAACCATATCCGTTCTTTCCTGATTTGAAGCATCGATTCTTCTTTTCAAAGTCAATGCTGCAACCGGATCAATTTGCGGATCACGAATAATGTCCTCAAAATGCCATTGAACAGTGTCAATCCAATTTTTTAAATATAATAAATGCTCAAATTTATCCTTTGGATAAGGATTGTTAATGGGCTGATCAACATTATCAAATTGGTGATAATCTTTGATACTTTGTTCGAAAACAGAATATGCTAATTTTGAAAACATGTCTTTAATTATTAGAGACACAAAGATACTTTTTATACTTTTATGGTGTGAAAAAAACTATTATTTTTTCATTTTTGCGTTAAAAACAATCAATAATTTTAAAAATTACATATGAAAATTCATTATATATCTGAAAATAACAGCGTACTGAATCATTTTTTAGGCCAGATCAGAAATGTAAATGTTCAGAACGACAGCATGCGTTTTCGAAGAAATATTGAGCGAATTGGAGAAATTATGGCGTATGAACTGAGCAAAACTTTACCGTACAAAAACGTCGATATTCAAACACCGTTAGGCATTAAAAAAACAACCGAAATTGCATCTGATATTGTTTTATGTCCGATTTTAAGAGCTGGATTACCACTACATAATGGCTTTTTGAATTATTTTGATCATGCTGAAAACAGCTTCGTTTCGGCCTGTAGATTTCATCCAAATAATGATGATGAATTTGAAATTTTAGTTGAATATCAAGCAATTTCAAATCTCAACAATAAAACTGTATTACTGCTTGATCCCATGTTGGCAACCGGACAATCAATCGTTGCCGTTCACGAAAAATTAATGCAGAATGCCACTCCGGCCGAGTTTCATATTGTTGTTGTTATCGCTGCTCCGGAAGGTGTTGCACACTTAGAAAAAAATCTTCCTGACAATTGCCATTTATGGGTTGCAGCTCTTGACGAAAAACTAAATGAGAAAAACTACATTGTTCCCGGACTTGGCGACGCCGGAGATCTTGCCTATGGAAGCAAATTATAATTGAGAGAAAAAAGTAAATAAACTGCAGCAAATAAGAACATAAAATACAATTTCGTTGTTTAATTTTTGCTGCATATATTCTACATGGCTCGATGCCATAAGAGTTAATGGCGTAATGCTAAACAACAGTAAATCATTGCTTTTGTTAGGTGAAAGAATAAAAACAAAAGCGGCAATAAAAAAACAAGCCACGATTTTTTTATACGAAGTATGCACAATCTGGGGTCTATTTGATAAAGTCATTAACATTGAAACCACAAAAAATAAAGCTACCGCAACATAAATTGAAAGTGCTCCATTTTCGTAATTATTTTTAAAATAGTCGATACTTAAATCGATTACAGCTCTTTTTTCAACAAATGCAATGGCATCAAAATGAAATAAAAGCGAGACCATTAAAAAGATTAGCGAAACTGCTAAAAGTGCTACAAAAGGCAAAACCCAGTTTCTATAATCGCGTGAAACGTGAAAAATAATGGATATAAAAACCAAAATCAGGAAAAGAATACACCAAAATTGAAACAAAGATGCTATTAAAATCCAAAAAGAAGCATCAAATATTTTTTCTTTAGAAGATTTTAAAGACTGCAACGAAATTAATCTTCGAAGTGCCAGAAGCAGAAAAAAATTGGCATAAATAACATTCGAATCGTTAAATATCGTCGGGAAAAATAAGATAAACAGCAAGTAGAAAAAAATCGCGTATCCGTTGTCTTTGCTGAGTCCGTTCTTTTTTGCAATGAAATTAATCAGGAAAAAAGAAGCCAAAACAAAGCACAGCAAACTTACTTTTTGGAATCCCAAAAAATAATTAGTAATCCAAGATGGATCCTGAATTTGAAACAGAAAAAAGAAAACCAGTATTAAAATTACAACCAAAGAATAATTTAATGGTGTAGATTTTTTAAAAACACTTGTTATCATAAGGATATTTTATACTTTTGTGATTGTAAAGATAATACTTGTTTAAAATGAAAAACCGAACAAGTTGAAAAAAAGATTCGATTAATCGAATTTTGTCTTCAAAGCATTACACAACAATAAATAACATATAATTTTAAAAAATTATGACAGCTTTTTTTGAAGGAATACAATACTTATTCGTTAACATTTTGTTTGCTCCTCTTGACTTTTTACGTCGTTTGGAATTAATTACATGGTTTGGTGCAAACACTATTAACTGGATTTTCATGATCATCTGTTCATGTGCAATCGTTTATTGGATTAAACAATTACGCATTTTTGATGACGCTGGTACAGAAAACCAAGATACAACAGCTCATTCATTTTTAAAATAATAAACCAAACCCTTTACTTAAAAAGGGCTGGCGATATTTTTTAAATTAAATCGAAGCCGATATCTTTCCTAAAATACATCTTATCAAAGCTTAGTTTATCTATGTTTTGGTAAGATTTTTTTATGGCCTCCTGGAAATTATCTCCATAAGAAGTCACAGCAATTACACGTCCTCCATTAGTAACGACATTTTCGCCATCTAATTTTGTTCCTGCATGAAAAACTATCGAATCTGTAACATTTTCTAATCCAGAAATTACTTTTCCTTTTTCAAAATCTTCAGGATATCCGCCAGAAACAACCATTACAGTCGTTGCGCTTCTTGGATCAACTTCTAAATTAAAGTCTCCTAATTTCTGATCTGCGACAGATAAAAACAATTCAACTAAATCAGATTTTAATCTTGGAACCACAACTTCAGTTTCCGGATCTCCCATTCTTACGTTGTATTCAATAACGATTGGTTCTCCTTTTACATTTATTAAACCAATAAATACAAAACCTTTATATTCGATTCCGTCTTTTTGGAAACCTTCAATTGTTGGCTTTACAATACGAGTTTCAATTTTTTCCATCAAAACAGCGTCTACGTACGGAACTGGAGAAACTGCTCCCATTCCACCTGTGTTTAAACCTGTATCGCCTTCACCAATACGTTTATAATCTTTTGCAGTTGGAAGAATTTTATAGTTTTTTCCGTCAGTCAAAACGAAACAGCTTAATTCGATTCCGTCCAAAAATTCCTCGATAACAACTTTTGCACTTGCTGTTCCGAATTTTGCATGAACCAGCATATTTCTTAATTCCGTTTTTGCTTCTTCAAGATCCTGAATAATCAAAACACCTTTTCCTGCTGCTAAACCATCTGCCTTTAAAACATATGGTGGCTGTAATGTTTCTAGAAACGCACATCCATTTTCAACTGTTTCAGCAGTAAAACTATCATAAGCAGCTGTTGGAATATTGTG
Source organism: Flavobacterium sp. ASV13 (assembly GCF_000745775.1). Taxonomy (GTDB): domain Bacteria; phylum Bacteroidota; class Bacteroidia; order Flavobacteriales; family Flavobacteriaceae; genus Flavobacterium. The sequence goes on from NZ_JQJY01000002.1 coordinate 753,461, forward strand.
TTTCATCAAGAATTCTTTTGCAAATTCCTTACTTCCTTCTAATTGAGCTCCTAATTTTGAAGGCCCAATAACTGGAATATGTTTTAAACTTTCGTCGTTTTTAAAATAATCATAAATACCTTTTACCAATGGATCTTCTGGTCCTACGACTACTAAACTTATATTTTCTTTAAGTACTAATGCTTTTACAGCTTCAAAATCAGTTGCAGATATTGCAACATTTTCAGCGATTGCAGCAGTTCCTGCATTTCCAGGCACTACAAAAAGTTTTTCGCAAAGCGGACTCTGAGTCATTTTCCACGCAAATGCATGCTCTCTTCCGCCTGATCCCAATAATAAAATTGTCATGGTGTTGTTGTATTTAGTTGTGGTGCAAAAATACTTGCTTTTGCACGTAAAAAATAATTAAATCTTCAAAAAATTGTTGGTTCTGCCCTGTTAGTAATTCCTAAACATTATTTTTGACGAAAATTATCCCGAAAAATGATTCGTCTTTTTGATCTTTCGCTTCAGTTAAATGGTTTTCCGGTAAAGAAGGCCAAAGCCGAATTGGATCAAATTGTTCATTTTTCTGAAGAAGAATTTACTCTGTTTCTCGAAAGTAAAAAGAAGGAAATTGTTGATTTTCATCTTAAAAATAATTCTTTTTATAAAGAATTGGCCGGAAATGCAACTTCTGAAAATTGGGAAAACCTTCCGATTTTAAACAAGCAAAATCTTCAAAAACCTCTCGAAGAAAGGCTTTCAAACGGATTTTCAAAAAAAAACATTTACCTCAACAAAACCTCTGGATCAAGTGGAACTCCTTTTGTTTTTGCAAAAGACAAATATTCGCACGCCTTAACCTGGGCATCAAATATTATGCGTTTTGGCTGGTTTGAGATTGATTTTAATCATTCGTATCAGGCACGTTTTTACGGCATTCCGATGGATTTTATTGGATACCAAAAAGAACGTTTCAAAGATTTTTTAACACACCGTTTTCGTTTTCCGGTTTTTGATTTATCTGATGAAATTCTGGAAAAATTTCTGAAGAAATTCAAAACAAAAAAATTCGATTACATCAACGGATATACAAGTTCTATTGTTTTGTTCGCTAAATTTTTAGAACAGAAAAATATTATTTTAAATGAAATTTGCCCGACTTTAAAAGCTTGTTTTGTCACTTCGGAAATGCTTTTTGAAATGGATAAAAAGCTTTTAGAAAAACAATTCGGAATTCCAATTATAAGTGAATACGGTGCTTCAGAATTGGATTTAATTGCTTTTGAAAATCCTCAAGGCGAATGGCAGGTAAATTCAGAAACGCTGTTCGTGGAAATTTTAGATGAAAATAATAATCCTGTTCCACATGGAACAGAAGGAAAAATTGTGATTACATCTTTATTCAACAAAGCAAATCCTTTCATCAGATATGAGATTGGCGATATTGGAATTTTAGACGAAAAAAGTACGCCTCAAAAACCAATTCTAAAAAAACTAATTGGAAGAACCAACGACGTTGCGATTCTTCCAAGCGGAAAAAAATCGCCAGGTTTGACGTTCTATTATGTAACCAAAAGCATCATTGAAGATGACGGAAACGTAAAAGAATTTATCATCAAACAAACCAAAATTGATACTTTTGAAATTGAATATATTGCTGATACAGAATTAGTTTCAGAACAAATTCAAAAAATAAAAGAAGCTATCAATTTATATTTAGAACCCAATTTAAACTTCACTTTTACAAGAAAAACTGTCTTAGAAAGAACCAATCGCGGGAAACTAAAACAGTTTAAATCGTATTTATAAATATAAATAAAATCTTACATTTGTTTTCTCAATTAAAAACTTATGGAAGATCAATCTTTACTATCTGAAGAAACAATTTCTAATAAAATATATTTTATTCGTGGCCAAAAAGTGATGCTTGATTTTGACCTTGCAAATTTATATGAAGTTGAAACAAGAAGATTAAACGAGCAAGTAAAAAGAAACATATCTCGCTTTCCCTCTGATTTTATGTTTCAGCTCACTGAAGCCGAATTACAAAACTTGATGTCGCAAATTGCGACATCAAGTTGGGGAGGAATTAGAAAACTACCTTTTGCCTTTACTGAACATGGTGTATTAATGTTATCTAGTATCCTAAAAAGCGACAAAGCCATCCAAACCAATATTCAAATTATGAGGATTTTCACGAAAGTGAGACAAATGCTTCTAGATACAACAGAAATTAAAGTTGATATTCTGCAGATTCAGAAGAAGTTAGAAAATCATGATAAAAATATTGAATTGGTATTTTCTTATTTGGATGAATTGACTGAAAAGAAAGAAAATGAGTCTGAACGAGTAAAGATTGGCTATAAAAAATAACTCTTTAAGGTCACAGATTGTGACCTTAGAAATCGAAACGTATTATTAAAAAAAATTGGAGGTCACAATTTGTGACCTCCAATTTTAAGTGAAATTCTTCAAGGTCGCAAATTGCGACCTTGAAAAAACATTAAACTTTCTTTATATACTTTGGTTTAATTATCAATTGAGTAAACAAAAACCTAATCATCAATAAAACAGAATAAACAAGATTATATCCGTGGAATTCTCTGTAAACACCAAAATTGTGTTTGATTAATTTAAATTTTGAAGAAGAAACAGAGTCTTTTCTAATTCTGTAAAATGCCAAAGGTTCTGGAACTGGTTTGGCTATTTTAATTTGTTTTAAAATCGTTAACCAAATTCTCCAATCTTGACGTTTTTGTGTAGTTTCAAGAATAATTTTTCCGAAATAATCGGCATCATAAATGGCGGTTAAATTTCCAACATAATTACAGAAAAATAATTCTTTATATGTTAACGGATTTGGTGATTCAACCCTTCTATTTAAATCATTTCCTTCTTCATCAATTGAATCATAAAAACTAAAAGTAAAATGCAGGTTATTCGTTTTTAAAAATTCAATTTGTTTTTCCAATTTCTCAGGAAACCATAAATCATCGGCGTCTAAATAAGCAATATATTTTCCTGTAGCTTTTTCTAAAGCGGTATTTCTGGCAAAACCATTTCCTCTATTTTCAGGTGATTTAAAGAGTTTTATTCGGCTGTCTTTTTGCGCAAATTCTTCAATAATTGCAACCGTATTATCCGTTGATGCATCATCCGCCAAAATCATTTCCCAGTTTGTATAGGTTTGATTTTGAACTGATTCAATTGTTAATCGAATGAACTTTTCAGTATTATATGTTGGTACAATAATAGAAACTAATTCGCTCATTGATGCTGATTTTTTTTGGAATTGAATTAAAAAACAGCCCGAATTCAATTGAAAATTCGAGCTGTGTGAAGTGTTATTTTATATAGCTTGAAAAGTCTTTGTGTTCTTCTTTAGCAAGTTCTTCAGGAGATAATGATTTGAAATATTCATAGGTAATTTTCATTCCTTCTGCTCTGTTTACTTTTGCTTCCCAACCAAGCAATTCTTTTGCTTTTGTAGTATCTGGCTGACGCTGTAAAGGATCGTTTATTGGCAACGGGTGATAAACCACTTTCTGGTTTGTTCCTGTCAATTTAATGATTTCTTCTGCAAAATCTTTGATTGTAATTTCGTCTGGATTTCCAATGTTTACTGGATAAACATAATCTGAATGCAGTAAACGGAAAATACCTTCAACCTGATCATCAACGTAACAGAAAGAACGTGTTTGCATTCCGTCACCAAAAATCGTTAAATCTTCGCCGCGTAAAGCCTGACCAATAAAAGCCGGAATTACACGTCCGTCATTTAATCGCATTCTTGGTCCGTAAGTATTAAAAATACGTACGATTCTGGTTTCTACACCATGAAAAGTATGATACGCCATTGTAATTGATTCCTGAAAACGTTTTGCTTCATCATAAACGCCACGTGGACCAATTGTATTTACGTTTCCATAATATTCCTCTGTTTGAGGATGAACTAATGGATCTCCATAAACTTCAGAAGTTGATGCAATCAAAATTCTGGCTTTTTTAACTCTCGCTAAACCTAATAAATTATGCGTTCCCAAAGATCCAACTTTCAACGTCTGAATCGGGATTTTTAAATAATCTATTGGACTTGCAGGCGATGCAAAATGCAAAATATAATCTAACTCACCCGGAATGTGAACAAACTTGGTAATATCATGATGATAAAATTCGAAGTTTTCTAGCTTGAATAAATGTTCAATATTTTTAAGATCTCCCGTAATCAGGTTATCCATTCCAATAACAAAATAGCCTTCTTTAATGAATCGATCACACAAATGCGATCCTAAAAATCCTGCAGCTCCGGTAATAAGTATTCTTTTCATAATTGATTTTATTGAACATTTCTGAGTTTAATTGTACAGCAAAACTCAAGATAGACGCACAAATGTAATAAAATATCTTTCCTTTCAAATTACACTTCAAACCATATCTTGAAAGAAGTTTTGTGATTTCAGATAATTATTAAACTCATTTATCTATTTTTACCCGCAAATAAAACCACTATTTTGAAAGTTGTACATGTAATTGAGGCGCTGGGCGGCGGCGTTTATACCTATTTTAGAGATTTATCGACTTTCTTTGGAGATGATGAAATAAACCAAAACATAGAAACCACTATTATTTATAGCGGTAATCGAAAAGAAATTGATGCTCAAAAAATCAAATCTGAATTCTCAGATGGCATTAAACTGATCCAGGTTAATATGGTTCGGGAGCTTTCTCCATTTCAGGATTTAAAATCGGCTTACAACTTAACTAAAGAACTGAAAAAAATCAATCCGGATATCATCCATCTTCATTCATCAAAAGCGGGTGTTTTAGGTCGCGTTGCCTATTTTTTCTTATTTAAAAAAAAGAAACTCTATTATACGCCTCACGGATATTCGTTTTTAAGAACTGATATTTCAAGTACTTTCCGAACGATTTATTGGACAATTGAAAAGAATTTTCAGCGTTTCTTTGGCGGAACAATTGTAGCTTGCGGCGATACAGAACAGAAAATCGCTCAAAAATTAGGTCCCGCTAAATTAGTCCGAAACGGAATTGATATCGTTAGTGTACAAGAACATTATAAACCTCATCAAAACGAGAAATTAACGATTGGAATTATGGCCCGAATTACAGCAGCCAGAAATCCCGAAATGTTCAACCAAATTGCTTTAAAATTCCCTGATTTTAATTTTGTATGGATTGGTGACGGCGAATTGAGACATTTAATTACAGCTCCAAACATCAGAATAACGGGCTGGATTTTAGATCGAAAAACGGTTTTAAAAGAACTAAATAATATTGATATTTATATGCAGACTTCTCTTTGGGAAGGATTGCCAATTGCCGTTCTTGAAGCTATGGCATTGCAAAAACCTGTAATTGCCACTAATATAATTGGTAATAAAGATGCTATTTTGCACAACAAAACCGGATTTCTTTTTACTGATATTTCAGAATTGGATGGCTTTTTTGAAACTTTAAAAAATCCTGAAACCAGAACAGAATTTGGTGAAAATGCTTTGGCAAGATGTCACGATTTATTCGACAAAAATCAAAATTTTAAACAGCTTTTGACGCTTTATCAAGAGTAAATTTCTGTTGAAGCCAATAACTTGCAAAGATTGATGACCATAATCCGCTGAAGGCAATTCCGTCAAAGCGGAGCAAAAAATCATCAGTTAGATTTGAAGTGAAAAAAATCAGAAAAAACGAGAGTATCATCGCATTTTTCAAATCGTAACCTAAATAACCAATCGTAAAAATATAAAGCGCTACGACCAAAGGTCCAAGAATTCCGAATTTTAATAAAAAATCCAAAAACTGATTATGTGTCGGAAATTCATATTTGGCTAAAAATTGCTGATTTGTGGCTTTATAATATTTATTTAATTCGGGTTTTCCATCTGATGCTCCAACTCCAAAAGGAAGGTTTTTTACAGACAATTCCCAAGCCGATTTCCATATCGAAATCCTTGTAACCAATGAATTAAAAACCTTAATTTCAGGATGATCTATTTCGTCCAATTTCCCCACTTTATCCATATAGGCAAAAGTTACCGATGAATATTTTTCTTTCATATAAGGATTCTTCTGAACGAATAAAAACAGAATTCCGCCCAATAAAATAACAATCGCAAAACCCGTTAAAACAATCTTTTTCAAATTGAATTTTGATTGGATTTCATAAAAGAAAACAATCAAAAATCCCAGTAAAACATTTATCAAAGCCATTCTCGTATTTACCAAAAGCACAAAGAAAAAGGAAGATAAAAAAACGAATAGCGTACTGATTTTAAATACCAATTTCTTCTGGTTTTTAAAACTTTCAAAAAGAAAATACAACGCACAAACCGATACAAAAGCCAAGTGCATATTCAAAGCCGGGGCATGAATTCCGATACTGTTTGCAAATTGATAACCCATTTCCCATAAATCAATTCGGTTAAGATATTTCTCCACCAAATCTGGAAACAGAATCACAAAACGGATTAAGAAAAAAAACATAATTACCGTTGTTCCAATAACATAAGTCCGAACTATTTTAAGAAAATTGACGCGATGATAATTTCCAATAATAAACAAAGGAAAAATCAATAACGATGTTCTTTTTTCAATAGCCTTTAATCCTTGAGCAAAAGAGTCATTGTTCCAAAAAAGTAGCAATTCTAATAAAATTGGCGAAGCAATACAGGCCATTAAAATAAACTGTTTTTTAGAGTATTTCAGCTTTTTGAAAAACACCAAATTAAATACTACAAACAAAATAATCAGCAAAGAACATGGTTTCCTGAAAATCATCATAGCCGCAATCGCACAAAGAAAAATATGAAATATTTTATTGAAGTTCTTTTCGGAAATGTTCATAATATAATGCAAAATAGATTAAAGGAAAAATCCCAATTTTATGTCGGACAGCCGAACCTAAATCGGGCTCGAAAACGCCTTGGAGGATGAAAAAAGAAAATAAAATGAACATAGTCAAAAGCTCATAACCATATTTTTTTCTTTCTTTTAAACATTTTGAAAAACGAACCAATAAAATGTAAAACACCAAAAGTTGCCAAATTACAAAAACAATAATTTGAGGCGAAAGAATGTGTTTTAAACCGTTTACAGGAAGATTTACAGTAAAAAAACCATAAAAAATTCCGATAGCTTCTCCGTACCAAGTATCTGTTTTTACAGGCGAAGTAATCATCGAATTGGCGTCTCCGGAAACCATTCGGGTGCTGTTCACCACTTCCCTGCTGATTTCAGAAAAATATTTTCCTTTTAAAATTCCGTAGCTCAACGATAGAAAAACGGCAATCAGCAATCCGTAGAAAATTGTGCTTACGGTTTTATTTTTAAAATTGATAAAACTCACTAAATACATTCCGCCCCCAACAACGGGAATCAAAGCAAAATAAGGGCGATATAAAGCTCCAAAAACAATTAAGAGCACTGATGCTATAAAAATGGTTTTCGGGAACGAAAACCGCTCATTTTGGCACAACAAAACAATTACCGCAATAAATAGATATGTTATAAATTCCTTTGATGGCATCGATATGAAAATCGCTATCATAAAAATACCCAAATAGACTAAAATGTTTTTGACATTCAGTTTTTCGAAGTTATCCGGAATCCCGATTTTGTATAAAATATAGATCAATATCGGGAACTGAATTAAGGCAATTATTGGAAAAGGAAGATGCCTGAAACCTATTATTTTATAAAACAAAATAGTCAACGGATAACTCCCGAAATACCCTATTTCATTGTACTTATCATAAATAATAATAGCTGTATCAAAGAAGAATTTTGGAGGCAAAACAAAATAAGCCAGAAATGCCACAACTAAATTAGCTGAAGCAATCAGCAAAAATGCCGCTGTACTTTTTTTGATTAATAATTGCATATTTCTTATTTACTTTGATGCTCTGCGTTTTTTATTCAGGCTTCTTTTTAATCGGTACCCATTCAAAAAGAAAATCAATGTTTTAAAGGACAAAAATTTATAAAATTTCATGACTTTGTCCACTTTTACATTGCGTCCTTTTTTAAGAAGATATTTCCAAGAAATTAAATCGTGCCAAATCTTTTTTTGCGTTTCAGCCGATAAAACATAAAAATCTTTTAGAATTACCACATAATTGCACGCCCAATAATTTTCGATTGCTTTATTTAATGGTTCTGATTGTGTTTTCTGTGAATACAAACCCGCTTTTACCATTTCATAAACATCTTCGATATGTTTTGCACTTACCGTAGTTGTAATCGAACCTTGGCGTGCTTGGCGATACACATAAAATGATTTCGAATAAATACTGAATGTCTTGATACAATGCATCAATTTTCCGCACCATTCTATATCTTCTGATTTTCTTCCGACAGGAAAAAACAATTGATTTTCAATTAAAATGGACCTTTTAATTACTTTATCCCAAGCCGAAGCAACGTATAAATCGTGATAAACTAAGTTTACAATTTCGTCTTCAAATTTCCCATTTTTGTTTTTTATAAATCGCTGATTGTATTTGCAGTGCACATCATTTTTTGAAAAAAAGCGACTTTCCTCATGAATAATAATATCGGGATTTGTCTGAGAAATTAAATTGTTCAAATCTTCCAAAACCTGTTTTCCCTGCCAATAATCATCGCTGTCAGTAAAAATAATATAATCGCCTTTTGCTGATAATAATCCTATATTTCTCGCATCAGACAATCCGCCATTTTCTTTGTTAATCAGGATTATCTGTGGAAATTTTTCCTTGTATTTCTGGCAAATTTCCAACGAAGAATCTGTTGATCCATCATTGATTAAAATTAGTTCAAAGTCAGAAAAACTTTGGCACAAAATACTTTCTAAACATTGTGGCAAATAATCCTCAACGTTATAAACAGGAATAATAATGCTAAAAAGCAAAGTCTCTTTCTGGATGTTCATAGCACAGTTTTTTAATGCAGAAACACTTTTATTTTATCTTTTCGATAAATAACGATTGCCGAAACAAGATTCCAGAAAAAAGAACTTGAAACAAAAGCAATCGCGGCGCCGGTCATTCCGTAAATCGGAATTAAAAATCGGTTCAAAGTAAAATTAATTACAACCGCAATCATTAAAATAACCTGAAAAATATGCTGTCTTCCAGTCATATTCAAATAAACCGAAGCTGTTCCAAATGCCGAACAAATTCCCTGACCAATAATTAAAATTAAAAAAGCCTGCTGAGCCACAACATATTGATGTCCAAAAATGGATAATATATGTTCTGAAAAATAACTAATCAGCACAATAACCGGAAGCGTAATTCCGAAAATTATGCGAGCGCTATGTCTGGAAACTGCTTTTAATTCTATCATTTTATGGCCCGAAAAATATTCTGCAATTTTGGCTGAAACCGTAATATTTATAGAAACGATTATAATGGAAATTATCGTCATTATTTTAACTCCAACCGAATAAAAAGCAACGGTTTCATCGTTTCGATATTTCTTCAAAAACATAATATCAAAACACATTAATAAAAACAACGCCATTGCACTGATTGCAATTGGATATGATTTTAAAAACACTTCCTTATGCGAAAATTTTTCAGCTGTTTTTAAACATTCTGTTTTTCTAAAATAGATAAAAACAAAAAGCGAGCTCAATACTGCTAGAAAAACAAATCCAAATAGAAAAATATCAACCAAATACTCTTCTTCGTGCCAATAAAACAAAATAACAGAACCGATAATCAATGGAACATATTTGATAATATTCCGAAATAATTCGGCTACATATAATTTATCTAAAGCTCTGAAAACCTCAGTATTTAATGTCGAAATTCCGGAGAAAAACAACGTTGCCGCTGCTTTTAAAAGTATCGAATATACATCAGAATCAGCAAAATAGTTGTTAATCGTTTCTTTGCTGATAATTGCAATAATCAGCAAAACCAGCAACGAGGTGCAAAAAAGCATTAGAACCATTTTTGCATATATCTTTGTTAATTCTTCGAGCGCATTTTGGCTTGCTAATTTTCCTTTAAAATACAAAATCGACTGATCAAAGCCGAGCAAGCAAATACTTCCGATCGATAATAGAAATGAACGCACAAAATCGTACTGTCCAACTAATTTTGGGCTATAGGTTTTGGTAAGAAAAACGGTAAATCCAAACAACAATAATGCTCCAAAAACACGTAGCGATAAAGTGCTGAAAATTTGTTTTAAAAACAGATTTTTCGAAATCCTTTCTAATATAGCGTTGGTTTTCAATTTTTTAAAGTTGGTTTTCCTTTGAAAGCGCAAGCTGTTTGCGATAAAAATTCAAAAACAGACTTACCAGAGCAAAAACAAAAATAAAGACAAATGGAAGAATCACTTTTAGATTTCCATTCACTATTTTATTTTCATTTATATTCAGCGTCGAGTTGATCTCTTTGATTGTTTTATCAAAAGTGATTAATTTAAATCTGTTTTTTCCCTGCTCGAGAATCAGTTTTTGTTTGGTTTTAAGAATGTCGTTCAATTGCAGATTTTCATTATAATAAACCACTTTATCACTTTTTGATTTGCTCGAAAGGCCTTTTAAAACCTGATCTATTTGCGCAATTATAGTATCATTTTGGGCAATTTCTTTTTCAAGATTTTTATATCCAATTTTTTGAATCGCGTCAAAATAAGCCGAATTGTTCAAATATTTCAACAACGGTTCAATCACTTGTTTTTCGCTTATTTCTTCATTTGAAATAAAAGTAATTGTATGATACGTATAATTTTTGCTGGTTACATTGTCTTCTAAAACCTTTTTTACGTCGCCAACCTCAGCCATTAATTTAATCAGTTCCAGATTTTGTTCCTTGTCTTCAATAAATTTGTAAACATCGGCAACAGGTTTAATTTCAATTCTTTTGATTGCATTTCGGTCAGGAATTCCCATCTGTGATAAAAAATCAACATCGCCTGCTGCAATTTTAGCCTGAATCAAATCAATTTTGGCATACAAATAATCGACACTTTCAAAATTTGGTGCAACAACAACCTCATTCTTAAATGTTTTTTTATTCGAATCTAAATAAAATCCAAGAGCAACCCCAAGTACAATCAAAATCAGAACTGTAATCCAGTTTCGGATAAAAAACTGAATTGTTCTAAAAATTGATCTGCTAACACGATCAAAAAAACCGCCAATGCTTTTTGAAAGCTGAAAAATATCAATTTCCTGATCTGTATTCTGGGGTACTTTTGTACTCATTTATTCGTTTATTTTACGTTGAAAATTTGTTCCAAAATTTTAATAGTAATCAAATACGTTGGTTTTACGCCGGTTGTTCCTAATCCGCCTGAAGCCAATGTACTTCCGGTTTCCAAAGGATTATCTGATGCATAATAAGCATAACGCACTTTAATGTCGTGCGGCACGCTTTTTCTAATTTTAGATGCCGACTGAATTGCTTTTTGGTAATATGATCCTTCCATTTCAAGACCAATTACGCCCCAAGTCGATTCGTGGAAAAACTTCAATAAATCTCTGTTTTGCAAAGATGTTCCTAAAACAGTCACCATTGCGCCTTCAAAAATTGCAATGTCATTTCCTTCAAACATAGCACCTGTTAATTCATTTTCGAAGAAATAATTATCAGCCGTTCCTTCATTGATATGTGCTGTAGGAATCATGATATCGCCTTTACCACCTTCCAGAATTCCGGCTTTACCCATAATCGAAACCGATTTTACATTTAATAAAGTTTCTTTTTTAAATGGTTTTAAAAGTTCATCGATGGTTTCATAAGCCTGCTCGCCGAATGCATAATCCATTACGATAATTACCGGTTTTTCTTCACCCACATTTGCATTTGAAAATGCTGTTTTTGACCAATCAATTTTGGCTGTATCAAAAATCTGAACATCGATATTGGTTCCTGATGTATCTGGCAAAGAAATCATTCCGTTTTTAAGTGCTAATTCTTCAACATGACTTCTAATTTCTTTTGAACCTGAACTGCTCAATTCTTCATAAATGTGGAAATCACTTTTCCCTTTATATTTTGACGTCAATAATGGCGTCGCAAAAATCGAGTTCATCACACTGTGCATATTAGCACTGATAACGTGAATTGGACGTTTTAAAAGATCGTTTGCTTTTAAAACTTCCTTGATGTTTGTTGCCCAGATTTCTCCGTGAATATGGTGTCCTAAGCGCTCGCGCAAAACAGGACTGAACGTAATTGTTCGTTTATTGTTTTCAACAATCTCTTCAATTGCTAATTTTCCTAACCAATAAATTACGTGCAAGAAACGATCTGGCGCATTTTCAGAACCAAAAGCATCATAAATATCCAAAACTTCTTCAAATGTTCTCGCTAAAATATTGGCAACATGCGAAATTGCTTTTTCTTTTTCAATCTGCGAAAGCTTTTTTGTTTGCGTAACGGCTTGTTCTAATTTTAGCCAATCGCGAGAAACTTCTCCTCCGTCGTCAATTAAAACTCTGTTTTTGATTTTATGTGATTCTATGAAAATAAAAGTCAAATGCGTCAGAATATCATAAATGTCTGAACGTCCGCGCGTGATTTCGACATTCATTTGTTCTTCGTCGATTCGGTAGCAATTTCTTCTTCTTTTTGGAGGAACAATCGGCTGAAAATGCGATTTTGAATATCCTTCGTCTGAAGTTAAATTGATGAATCGGCATTGTTCAATTCCTATTGGAAGACGTTCTATAACGTATAAAAGTCCGTTTAATTCTACTTTTTCTTCGGCGATATTTCCGTAAATTTCCGGACGCAATGCCAATAATGATTCTCTTAAACTATCACCAGAAACTCCCATTGGTTTATAAAAACCACGGTTGAATAAATGGCGCATTGTAATGTACATTTTTTCAATAGCCGCAGATGATTCCTGCGCTCTTGATCTTGATATATGTTTGGTTTCTTTCATGCTATTTTATTTTGTAAACTCAAATGTAGGGAAATACAAGGCATGCCTTGTATCTACAATATGATTTTTTTTTAAAATCATATTGATTTTGATTTATCTTCTGTTTTAAATTTATCCTTTGTCCAATTTTCCGGATTTGAAACAATGTAATCAGAAATTCTTTGATAGTCATTATTGCTTCTAATGATATTGTCGTAAAATAATTTTTGCCATTGATGTGGATATCCTAATCTGTTGGCATGTTTGGTTACGGCAGATTTATAGGATCCAACAATTGACGAAATGGTGTTTTTTCCAATATTTTGAAATCGTTGCAAACCTGGTTTTTGAAATGGGTCGGGTGGTGATTGTGACGATGATATCGACGGTACCGACCCCACCGATGGTAGAGACAGGGCATGCCCTGTCTCTACACGCCCTGTCTCTACGTTATCTATATCAATATTGGTCGATTGTTTATCGATAATCAAAATCCCGTGAATATGATTTGGCATGACCACAAAATCACCTAATTCAACATTTTTATGATGTATTGGAATTTGATGCCACAATAGATCAGCAATAATACCAACCTCTGACAAAACCATTTTATTATTTTGAATTTTTCCAAAATAATGTTCTCTGTCTTGTGTACAAATTGTTATAAAATAAGCACCGTTCCAACCATAATCCCACCATTGCGCTCTTATTGAAGAAATGCGATATTTATTTTGAAATTTTTCTTTATTCATAATAACTTAATGCTTCTATCTTTTTTATTCATTAAAAAAGAGGCATTAACTTACAAATATAAATATTTTCCTACTTTAAATTATCCGCAATCTTTCTATCATTCGACAATCTCGGAATTTTATTTTGCCCACCCAATTTTCCTTGTGATTTCATGTATTCTTGAAATCCGTTTTTTGAAACTTTGGTTATAACTACTTTTTGCAAAACATTTCCGGTAATTAAATCGTCGTAATATATATTTTGTTTTCGCATCGAATCGTCAATTGCTTCCGCGAAAATTTCGATGCTATCCGGTTCTCTTTCAAACTCTATTAACCATTCGTGATATGGTAATCCGCTTGACGGTGTAATTTGAGGCGCAACGGTAAATTCGTTAATTACGATATTTGTTCCGGCAGTGGCTTCTTTCATCGCATTTTCAACTTCATTGGCTATAACGTGTTCACCAAAAGCCGAAATATAATGTTTGATACGTCCTGAAACTATGACACGATACGGAGCTAAAGATGTAAACTGAATAGTATCACCAATATTATAACCCCAAAGTCCGGCATTTGTAGAAACGATAAGAGCATAATTTACCCCCAATTCAACTTCTCCAATAGTATATCGTTTTGGGTTTTCGGTAAAAAATTCATCGGCTTTTATGAATTCGTAGAAAATTCCAGAATTCAAAAGTAAAAGCATTCCTTTTTCTTTCTGAGAATCCTGATACGCAAAAAATCCTTCCGAAGCTGGAAACAATTCAATACTATCTACTTTTTTGCCAATCATTTGCTCAAATTTGGCACGATACGGTTCGTAATTTACGCCTCCGTAAATGAACAAATTAAAGTTTTTGAAAATCTCACTGATTTTTTTTCCGCCGCTTTTTTGTTGTAAACGCTCAAAATACATTTGTACCCAAGATGGAATTCCTGAAATTACCGACATATCTTCTTTGATCGTTTCGTCAACAATAGCGTTTACTTTTGTTTCCCAATCATCTATACAATTGGTTTCCCACGACGGCATTCGGTTTTTTTGCAAATATTTAGGAACAAAATGTGCGACGATTCCAGAAAGTCTTCCAAATTTAATTCCATGTTTTTCAGTTAAAATTGGGCTTCCTTGCAGGAAAATCATTTTTCCATCAACAAAATCAGCATTTCCGGTTTCGTGAATATAATGCAGAATCGCATTTCGCGCAGCTTCAACGTGAAAAGGCATTGATTCTTTCGTCAGCGGAATATATTTTGCTCCAGAAGTTGTTCCCGAAGTTTTGGCAAAATAAATCGGTTTTCCTTTCCAAAGAATATCTGCTTCGCCAATTTTGACTTTTTCGATATATGCTTTCAAGTCTTCGTAATCTCGAATCGGAACGTTTTTTTGAAAATCTTCAATCGTTTTTATGTTTCCAAAATCATGATCTTTTCCAAATTCAGTTTCTTTGGCATTTTGAATCAAACTTTTAAAAACTTCCAATTGTGTTGCAACTGGTTTATTTGACCAAGTTTGTGTTTGATTGTATATTTTTCGCGCAAAAATTTTTGCTGCTATCGATTTAATTGACATTTGATATGGTATTATTTTTTGTCGCTTTTCTTTTTCTTGGTTTTGTTTTCGCCCGATTCTTTCTCTATTTTGGCAACATCTTCTCTGAGTTTTATTTCTTCTTCAGAAGCTTTCATATTGAGTTCACCTGGTTCGTCAACTTCTGCCAAAATGGAATCTTTATTGAATTTTGCATAATCCAGTTCGCCTCTCAAAACTTTCTGAACACCTTGTAAATAGGCTTCATTTTTCTTTAGCGCAGTTTCTAATGAATCTGATTTTATGGCCAATTTAGTCGCATTTCGTTTCAATTCAGTCGAAGAATAACCCGGAATAAATTCGCGCAATGGTGTAAATGCGATAATAAAAGTGGTTACTAAAATTAAAAATATTCCACCTAAAGTAAACGTAACAAAGACATTCATTAACGTTAGCCGAAATGAAAAAATCTCTTCAAATGTGTTTTCATTCAAAATTACCAATCGGTTTTTGATGAATAATTTTTTTCTGAAATCAAATTTTTTCTTCGTCATTTTAGATGATTATATGAGCAAATATAGCAATTAATAGTATTGATGGCGGTGAAGAAAAAACGACAAATAATGTAATTTTATTATTTTATAAAATATTTAACGCGGTAAGAAACAAATATTTTAATCCAAAATCTCTTGTTGTTCGTATATTCTATATACCTTTGCGGTGAAAATAAAAAATAAATTTGCTTCGGCATTAAATATAATAGTCATGGGAAGATTAGGTCTTACAGAAATCCTTGTTATCGTAGGTATTGTGATATTACTTTTTGGAGGTAAAAAAATTCCAGAATTAATGAAAGGTTTAGGAAGTGGAATTAAGGAATTTAAAAACGCTGCTAAAGACGATCAACCTGCTGCTTCTAAAAAAGAAGAAGAAACAAAATAAGAAATTAAAACGTATTAAAAATCCCAGATTACAAACTGTAGTCTGGGATTTTTTTATTTTATTTCTATTTGATTTTTTACAAAACCATCGTTAACTGAATTCTCTTTCTATCCTCATCAACTTCAGTAACCTTCACGTCAACATGCTGATGTAATTTCACCACTTCGTTTACATCACTCACAAATCCGGCTTTTAACTGAGAAATGTGAACCAAACCACTTTCTTTGATTCCAATGTCAACAAAACAACCGAAGTTGGTGATGTTATTAACAATTCCTGGTAAAATCATTCCGATTTTTACATCTTTAATCGATTTTACGTTTGCATCAAATTCAAAAACCTTAGCCGACTTTCTTGGGTCTAATCCAGGCTTTTCAAGCTCTTTAATGATGTCTTTTAATGTTAGTAAACCAATTTCAGGTGTAATATACTTTTCAGGCTTAATAAGCGCAGTTTTCTCTTTGTTTGCAATTAAGTCGTTTAGAGAAATGTTCAAATCTTTCGCCATCTTTTCAACAACCGGATAAGCTTCTGGATGCACTGCCGAATTATCCAACGGATTTTTAGCATTTGTAATTCTGATAAACGCTGCGCCTTGCTGATAGGCTTTATCGCCCAAACGCGGTACTTTTTTTAACTGTTTTCTGTCTTCGAAAGGTCCGTTTTCAGAACGGTATTGTACAATATTTTCAGCAAGCTTCTCTCCTATTCCACTCACATAACTTAGTAAATGTTTACTTGCGGTGTTGATATTAATTCCAACCGAGTTTACGCAGCGAATTACAGTACTGTCAAGTTCTTCTTTTAGTTTCGTTTGATCAACATCATGTTGATATTGTCCAACTCCAATGGCTTTTGGATCAATTTTTACCAATTCGGCCAAAGGATCTGAAAGTCGTCTTCCAATAGAAACCGAACCACGAACCGTTACATCATAATTAGGAAATTCTTCTCTAGCGATTTTTGAAGCCGAATAAACCGAAGCTCCAGCTTCAGAAACAATAAAAACCTGAATCGGTTTGTCGAATGCGATTTTCTTAATGAAAAATTCCGTTTCTCTTGAAGCTGTTCCGTTTCCAATAGAAATAGCATCAATTTGATACGCATTTACCATTGAACGGATTTTCTTGATCGCCATTGATTCCTCATTTTGAGGCGCGTGTGGATAAATAGTTTCATTGTATAATAAATCGCCTTTTTCATCCAAACAAACTACTTTACAACCGCTTCTAAATCCTGGATCGATTGCCAAAATTCGTTTTTCTCCCAAAGGCGGAGCCAATAATAACTGTCCTAAATTGTTTGCAAAAACTTGGATTGAATTAGCATCAGCTTTTGCTTTTGCTTCCTGCAAAGTTTCATTTCCAATTGCCGGATTCAATAAACGTTTATAACTATCCTCAATCGCTAATTGCAAATGAGCTGTTGTATTATTTTGTTTTTTTATGATGATTTCATCAATAACATCGTAAGCGTCATCGATATCAACATCGATTTTCATTTTGATAAAACCTTCATTTTCTGCACGAAGCATGGCCAATAAACGGTGCGCTGGCGCTTTTGTCAACGATTCTTCCCAATCAAAATACTGACTGAATTTTTGGGCTCCTTCTTCTTCGGCTTTCTTTTTAACAACTTTTGTCGCAATAGTTGCTTTTCGCTGATATAATCTACGAAGCTGTTTACGAACATAAATGTTTTCGTTAATCCATTCCGCTACAATATCTCTTGCACCCTGAATTGCCGCTTCTTCATTAATTACATTTTCATTAATGTATTGTGTAGAAAGGAAATCAATATCAACATCACTTTCTGAGATAATCAATTTTGCTAAAGGTTCTAAACCAAATTCGCGCGCAACATCGGCTTTTGTTTTTTTCTTCTTTTTGTATGGAAGGTAGAAATCTTCTATTTCCTGTAAATCAAAACTATCTTCAATTTTTTTCTTCAATTCTGCTGTAAGTGCTTTTTGTTCCTCAATAGATTTAAGAACGGCTTCTTTACGCTTTACAAGTGTATCATAATCCTTTTGCAATTTTGCAATCAGCTCAATTACAGTTTCATCAAGATTTCCAGTTGAGTCTTTTCGGTAACGCGAAATAAACGGAATCGTACAATCTTCTTCTAATAATTTTACTGTGTTTTGAATACTTACTGCCGGCGCCTGAACAGACTTGGCAATGAATTGAATATTAGTCATACTTTTAATGAAATAAATTCTTAATTATAAATTAGCATAATTTACTTGTTAAAACATACAAGGAAAATCACTAACGATTCGGCTAAAATAATATCTTTGTTTTTAATATTATGCCAATGGAAATTTTTTTACTCTATTTTTTATTTATAAATATCATCGTTTTTATTCTTGCTGGATATGATAAACATCAAGCTCGAAAAAATAAACGAAGAATCCCTGAAAACACGCTGTTCTTTCTACAATTAATTGGAGGAACTCCAGGTTTATTAACAGCGATGTTAATCTTCAGACATAAAACGAGTAAAACTTCATTTATTGTCAAATTCACGCTGATTTTTTTAATTCAAGCTTTCTTCATTTACCTTAAATTAAGTTCTAAAATATAGATATTAACATTGTTAATAACCTTAAAACTTAATATTTAATTAACTTAAAATCAATTATTTATAATAAAAAACCGGGCGGATTTAAAAATCCGCCCGGTGTATATTTATCTATTGGTGCGAAGCACCGAATTTTTTTTTGACTTATTATGCACAAGCGATTTTATTCACTCTATTTTGATGTCTTCCACCTTCAAAAGCTGTATCAAGGAAAGTTTCAACGATTTCAACAGCCTGATGAATAGAAGTAAAACGCGCTGGAATACTCACAATATTTGCATCGTTGTGTAAACGTGTTAAATAAGCGATTTCTTTAGTCCAACATAAGCCAGCTCTTACTTTCGGGTGTTTATTAACAGTCATTGCAATTCCATTTCCGCTTCCGCAGATTACGATTCCAAAATCAGCTTTTCCTTCAGACACATCATTTGCAACCGGATGCCCAAAATCTGGATAATCTACAGAAGCATCAGTATCTGTACCATAATTAGTTACTTCATATCCTCTAGCTTTCAGCATTTCAACTATTGCTTTTTTATATTCTGGACCTGCGTGATCGTTTCCTATTGAAATTTTCATTTTTCTATACTATTTAGTTGTGTCTTGCAAATTTACTTAATTAATAAATGGTTGCCACGAATTGCACCAATTTTCACAAATTTTTTTCTTTTTAAATACTTTATAAACATTACATATAAATTCGTGTACATTCTTGCAATTCGTGGCAAAACACTTTATTTTACAACTATCTTACTTTCAAAACCTTATCAGTTATTAACAATTTTGATAACTCTATAACTATCTCACAATCAATGAAAAATAAACATAATATTTGTTAAAATTTTGAGGTGTTAATAGGACTTTGTAATTGCTTGATATTCAATTAACTTTAAGTTAACAGAAAATGTTAATAAGTTCGAAAAGAAAATTAGAAGTTTTTTTTGGTTGTGTCGAAAAAAAACCTAATCCAAAACCGGAATGAAATATGCAAGAAAAGTTTCATGAATTTTTGGAAAAGTTATCAATATCAAAAATGACATTTTCAACAGAAATCAACATATCAACTTATCTACAAAATGAATTCATTTTTGGTTGTCAACCGTTGTTAATTAAAATACAAAAAGTCTTATAAATTAATCATTTAACTAAATATAACTATGTTGATAACTCAATATAACTAAGAGAAACTTCATTTCAATACTTTTAAAAATAAATTTATTCGACATATTAACAAGCTATAATAACCATAAATTTTTTTTAAATTTTTAAAAATCTTTTTTGTTGTATTTAATATATGTTGAAAACTAAAAAAGTTGAAAAGGAAAAAAAATTTTTTTTGAATTGAATTTTACCTTGATTTGAGTTTGTTTTGAATTTTGTTTCAGACGATTTTTAGAGGATTGTTGAGATTGTCCAGAATTTCCTGAACTTGTTCGAAATCGTCCGGATGAACTTTCAGGCGAATGCCTCCCAGCGCTGCAGAATACATTGGCGCGACTGAAAGTGTCATTTCGTTTTCAAAGAAATACGGAATTTCTTCCTGTTCAAGTAAGTGTTTCAGAACCACAGTTTCGTGCTGATAATTGAATATGGCGATGGTTTTAAAGCTTTCCATAAAGGTCTTTTTGTAAATGTACGAAAAGTTATATTTTTAATAATTCTAATTGTTAAAATCTATATTCTGATATCTTATTTGTAATTTTAAACCTTATAAGAAAAGATATATGAGTAAGAAAATTAGAAAGCCGATAAAAAAAGAGAAAGATTTCTCTAGTAAGATAGTAAAAATTTTATCGCAAAGTGCTAATAAACCATTCAATTATAAACAAATAGCTGCAAAGCTTGAACTTGATGATACAAATAGCAGAAATCAGATTATTAAAGATTTGAAAATTCTTGCAGCTCAAAAGAAGATTATTGAAACTGAACCTGGAAAGTATTTGATCAAAGCAATTAGTCAGGATTATTACGAAGGAACGATAGATATGACGAGCAGAAAAACGGCGTATTTTATTTGTCCCGACTTTGCAGAAGATGTTTTTATTCCGACAAATAATTTGAATCGAGCATTAGATAAAGACAAAGTAAAAGTTTACGTTTATAACCGAAGAAAAGGAAAAAGACCTGAAGGTGAAGTAATTGAAGTTATAGAAAGAGATAAAACAGAGTTTGTTGGAGTTATTGATATTCAGGCAAATTTTGCTTTTGTTTCGACTGCAAATCCTAAAATGTATACCGATATTTTTATTCCAAAGGATAAAATGGGTGAAGCAGAAAACGGAGATGTTGTTTTAGTTAAGATTGAAGATTGGCCAAAAAGAGCGGATAGTCCGTTTGGATCTGTAATCAGAGTTTTAGGAAAACCAGGAGAACACAATACAGAAATTCATGCTATTTTAGCCGAGTATGGTTTACCGGCAGATTTTCCAGTAGAAGTAGAGGTTTTTGCACAAAAAATAGATACTTCGATTCAGGAATCTGAGATTGCAAAACGTCGTGATATGCGTGATACGCTTACATTTACGATTGATCCAAAAGATGCAAAAGATTTTGATGATGCCTTGTCTTTCAAAAAGTTAGAAAACGGAAACTTCGAAATAGGAATTCATATTGCTGATGTTTCGTATTATTTGGAAGAAGGAACAATCTTAGATGATGAAGCCTATCAAAGAGCAACTTCAGTTTATTTGGTTGATAGAGTGGTGCCAATGCTTCCGGAAGTTTTGTCTAATTTTGCGTGTTCGCTTCGTCCGAATGAAGAGAAATATACATTCTCTGCAGTATTTGAAGTTTCGCCAACTTCGCAAGTTATTAACCAATGGTTTGGAAGAACAGTAATTTATTCCGATCAGCGTTTTGCTTACGAAGAAGCACAATATATCATTGAAACAAAAGACAATACAATTCCGGTTGATATTTCAATTACCGGAGAATCGTATGTTGTTTCAGATGAAATTGTGGAAGCTACTTTAAAATTAGATGAATTAGCTAAAATTTTAAGAAAGAAAAGAATGCAGAATGGTGCTATTTCTTTTGATAAAGTAGAAGTGAAATTCAATTTAGATGCTGAAGGAGAACCAGAAGGAGTGTATTTCAAAATTTCAAAAGATGCCAATCATTTGATTGAAGAATTCATGCTTTTGGCCAACAGAAAAGTGGCAGAATACATTGGTAAACAAAAGAAAACATTTGTTTACCGTATTCATGATGAACCAAATGAAGATAAATTAATTGCAATGGCAACAGTAATTGCTAAATTTGGTTATAAAATAGATTTCAGAAATAAAGGCGATATTTCAAAATCATTGAATGCCTTGATGGAAGAAGTAAATGGAAAAAAAGAGCAAAATTTAATTGATACTCTTGCGATTAGAAGTATGAGTAAAGCCAAATATTCGACAGAAAATATTGGTCATTATGGTTTAGCTTTTGATTATTATAGTCATTTTACATCGCCAATTCGTCGTTATCCAGACGTTATGGTACACAGATTGCTGCAATATTATCTGGATGGAGGAGCTTCTGTAGATGAAGAAACGTACGAAACAAAATGTCTGCATTGTTCAAATATGGAAAGTTTAGCGACTAATGCTGAACGTGACAGTATCAAATACATGCAGGTTAAATACATGCAGGATCATCAGGATGAAGAATTCTTGGGAGTTATTTCTGGTGTTACAGAATGGGGAATTTATGTTGAAATCGTTTCGAATAAATGCGAAGGAATGGTAAGAATCAGAGAAATAAAAGATGATTACTATACTTTCGATGAAAAACAATATGCATTGGTTGGAGCAACTTCAAACAGCATTTTGCAATTGGGAGACGAAATTTATGTTAAAGTAAAAAATGCTGATTTAGTTAAAAAACAACTTGATTTTCATTTTTTACGAAGAGCCGAATAAGTATTAATTAAAAAAATAAAAGTATGAAAAAGCTAATTATTGGAGCAGTAATTTTATTTGTTCAAATGTCTTTTGGCCAGGTTACTAAAGACTTAGGTGATTTTGATACCGTAAAAGTATTTGATAAGTTAAGTGTTAAATTAGTTCAGTCATCTGAAAATAAAATTGTTATAAAAGGAGCAAGAGAATCTGAAGTAGAAGCCGTAAATAAAAACGGAACTTTGAAATTAAGAATGCCCTTTCCAAAGCTTTTATCAGGAAATGATCTTGATATTACGCTATATTACAAACATATAGAACTTATAGATGTAAACGAAGGAGCAGAGGTAAAAAGCAGTGAAGCTATCAAAGCAACTTCGTTTAAAGTAAGCGCTCAGGAAGGCGGAATAATTGATGCAGCATTAGATGTTGATAAACTAAAAGTAAGTTCAGTTTCTGGAGGTAAAATTACATTAACTGGTAAGGCCGCAAATCAAGATGCAAGTTTAGGAGCCGGAGGTTATTTGTTAGCAAGTAAATTAGAAACGTCTCAGACTACTGTAAGCGTTTCTGCGGGAGGAAAAGCTGATGTGAATGCATCAACCCTTGTTGACGCAAAAGTAAGCGCAGGAGGCTCTATTTACATTTATGGAAAACCTAGACAAATAAACCAAAAAACAGTTTTTGGTGGTAAAATTGAAGAAGTAAAATAATTTTTGATGATAAATGATATTCTGGCTGGACTGCCATGGGGACTTGTTCTGAGCTTTATGGTAGGTCCGGTATTTTTTGTTTTATTAGAAACCAGCATTACAAAAGGATTTAGAGCTGCAATAGCTTTTGATTTTGGAGTTGTTTTAGGTGATGTTTTTTTTATAGCTATTGCTTATTTAGGAAGTTACAGACTGATTTCCAGTTTAAAAGATGATCCTGCATTGTTTATTTTTGGTGGTATAATAATGCTTGCCTATGGTATAATTTCTTTTGTAAAATTAAAAAAAGAAGAAAAAATCAACGATGAAGAAATTGATCGCGATATCTTGAAAAGAAATTATGGAAGTTTGTTTGTAAAAGGCTTTTTACTCAATGTTATCAACATTGGTGTTCTTGGTTTTTGGCTTGCCGTTATTATTTCTGTCGGACCAAAATTAGATATGCAAACTTCAAGAATGATGACATTTTTTACTTCTGTAATCATTACTTATTTATTAATTGATTGTGGTAAAATTTTATTAGCCAAACAGTTAAAATCAAAAATGACTCCAACGAATATCCTTAAAATCAAAAAGGGAATTAGTATTGTTTTAATGGTTTTCGGATTTGCTTTAGTAATTCAAGGTTGGTTTCCGAAAGAAAAAGAAATGGTTAAAAACGCTTTTGAAAGAATAGAAAAGAAGTAGTTGTTGATAACTCAAAAATATAAAATTAAACCTCTGAATTTCAGAGGTTTTTTTGTGTTTATAATTGTTGGTTTTTAAATTTTTGCAAAGTTATTATATACAGTTTGTCATTTCGAGGAATGAGAAATCTTAGCAAGTAACTCCGTAATAATTATCCAATCTTTGTAGAGCTTCTCGTGAAGATTTCTCGTTCCTCGAAATGACAAGATCGTGGAAAGTTTAAACATAAAAAAAACTTCAAATTGCTTTGAAGTTTTAGAGACATCGTCCGGATTCGAACGTAAATCTGTATCTAATTTTTTCTAAAAATTAAACATAAAAAAACCTTCAAATTGCTTTGAAAGTTTTAGAGGCATCATCCGGATTCGAACGTAAATCTGTATCTAATTTTTTCTAAAAATTAAACATAAAAAAAACCTTCAAATTGCTTTGAAGGTTTTGAGGCATCGTCCGGATTCGAACCGGAGTAGGAGCTTTTGCAGAGCCCAGCCTAGCCGCTCGGCCACGACGCCATTGCTTGAACGGATGGCAAAAGTAACTAAAATCTTTAAATTTCAAAAGTTTCGAATGAAGTATTTTAAAATTTTAGATTTTTAATTTGAAAAATTACTTTCTAATTTCCGTCATTTTTATTGTAACTGATTCAACATCACCGCCAATAGGTGGATTTACTTTTGAAACCCAAACTGTTGTTTTTTCTACCGTTTCTATCTCTGCAAGTACGCGAATATTGATTCTTTTGGCCACATGTTCCAATAAATGGGAACGAATTGCCATTTCTTCGGCAACAATTTTATTCAAATGAACATAATCAACAGTGTCTAAAAGATGATCTGTTTCGGCTGATTTCTGAAGATTTGTTTTAATTTTTAGATCGACAGTATAATCAGATCCAATTTTTCCTTCTTCAATTAAACATCCGTGGTAAGAAAAAGTACGAATGTTTTTTAGTTTTATAACTCCCATTTTTATATTGTTTCACGTTTAAAGTTTCAGGTTTTACGCTAGTTAAATAACTTTAAACCTGAAACCTGAAACCTTTTTTTTATCTTTGCTAAAATTACTATAAAATAATGGCATCAGAAGAGAAATCACTCAATTTTATTGAACAAATCATAGAGGAAGATTTAAAATCAGGTCTTTCACAAACTAAACTTCATTTTCGTTTTCCACCAGAACCAAATGGTTATTTACATATTGGTCATGCAAGTTCTATTGCTTTAAATTTTGGTTTAGGAATTGACTATCAGTCACCTGTAAATTTACGTTTTGACGATACTAATCCTGAAAAAGAAGAACAGGAATTTGTTGATGCTATTAAAAAAGATGTTGAATGGCTAGGTTATACTTGGGCAGAAGAACGTTATGCATCAGATTATTTTCAACAATTATATGATTGGGCTGTTTTATTAATTAAAAAAGATAAAGCGTATGTTGACAGTCAATCTTCTGAAGAAATGGCAACTCAAAAAGGAACGCCAACAACTACAGGAACTGACAGTCCATATAGAAATCGTTCAGTTGAAGAAAATCTAGATTTATTCGAAAGAATGAAAAATGGTGAATTTGAGGCTGGTACGCATATTCTTCGTGCTAAAATTGACATGAAATCAACAAATATGTTGATGCGTGATCCAATTATGTACAGAATTTTACACAAACATCACCATAGAACTGGAGATAGCTGGAAAATTTATCCAATGTATGATTGGGCACATGGACAAAGTGATTATTTAGAAGCGATTTCACATTCATTTTGTACACTTGAATTTTTGCCTCACCGTGAATTATACGATTGGTTTTTAGATCAAATTTTAGATGAAAATAAACTACGTCCAAAGCAAAGAGAATTTGCGAGACGTAACTTATCACATACTGTTGTTAGTAAAAGAAAATTACAGCAACTTGTTAAGGAAAAGCATGTTAACGGTTGGGATGATCCAAGAATGTCTACCATTTCCGGATTAAGAAGACGTGGTTATACAGCTGCATCTTTGCGTAATTTTGCTAATACAATTGGTATTGCAAAACGTGATAATTTAATCAATGTATCCGTTTTAGAATTCTGTATTCGTGAAGATTTGAACAAAATTGCACCTCGTGTAATGGCTGTTTTAGATCCTGTAAAATTGGTAATTACAAATTATCCAGAAGGAAAAGAGGAGTGGTTAGAAGCTGAAAATAACCAGGAAGATGAAAGTGCTGGTTTCAGAAAAGTACCATTTTCTCGTGAATTATACATTGAAAGAGAGGACTTTTTGGAAGATGCTCCGGCAAAATATTTTCGTTTGACTCTAGGAAAAGAAGTTCGTCTTAAAAATGCTTATATCATTAAAGGTGAATCGGTTATAAAAGATTCTGAAGGAAATATTACAGAAATTCATGTGACATATGATACAGATTCTTTGAGTGGAAGTGGGACAGAAGCAAGCCAAAGAAAAGTGTCTGGAACATTACACTGGGTTTCTATTAAACATGCCTTGGAAGCAGAAGTTCGTTTATACGATCGTTTGTTTACAGATGAAGCTCCGGACAGTTATAAAGAGAAAAATTTCTTAGATTTTGTGAATCCAAATTCGTTAGAAATTGTGACTGGATATGTTGAACCAAGTTTATCAACAGCTCAAAATGAGGATAAATTCCAGTTTCAACGTTTAGGTTATTTTACTGTTGATAAAGACTCAACTGCTTCAAAATTAGTATTTAATAAAACTGTTGGATTGAAAGATGCCTGGGAAGAAAAAGGTAAAAAAGAAGAAAACAGCATCAATAATTCTTTGAAAGATATCAACAAATATTTTAAAGTTGAGACAAAACCAGAACGTATTGCAATTGAAAGTGCAATAGGGGAGAACATCAAAAATATCTCTAGTTTTTCACTTTTACAGAATTCTTTGAAGAAGAATATCAACAATAATAAGGCTTCGTTGTTGTTTTCTCAGTTTATTTTGAAGTATTCAAACTGGAAATCTACAGATTTTGAAGAAGAGGATATTAAGAAATTATATTCAATGTCGTTAAAAAGTGAATCAACTTATGTTCGATCAAAAGCACTTTTGAATTTAAGAGATATTGAAAGTGAAAGTTTGAGAAATCAATTTTCTGACGAAATTTTAAAATTAAATTCAAATCCACCAAAAAATGCTTCGGAAAGAGAAATAGAAATTCTTTCTGAGATGGTGAAGAAATAATATCAACTAAATTTATTAAAAGCGCTTTTATAAGCGCTTTTTTTTATTATATAGATTAACTATTGAAATCTAAATTTTAATAATTTTTATAGATTAAAATTGACTTTCATAAATTAATTTTAAGGCATTTTTTAATTTTGTCCATCTCTTGAATCCTTTTTTTAGAAATGTTTTTTTAAAACTCTTTATTTTAAGTTTTGCTTTTTTTGACCCATTTTTCTAGATTTTTAAGATTAAAAAATGAAAATGCATCGTTTTTATTATTATTAATTATTTCTATATAATTATATATTTAATTGATTTTTATTATTATTTATAAAAACTATTAAAAAATATATTTTAATAATTTATTTAGATTGAAATCAACCTTCATAAATTGATTTTAAGCGAATATTTTTAAAGGTTGGATAGATAACTCGTTTTTTAAATTATTGTTTATTTTTGGCTTTAATTTAAGTTTTTACTATCATTTTTGTCAGTTTAACGGGTTGTTAACATACAATTGTTTATAAAGTTGGTATTTTTATCTCAATACTAAAAATCAGAGATGATTTTTATAAAAATTAAAATTTGCCGTTATAGAAACGAAACTGAAATTTATTGGTTTTAAAAATTTATAATTTTTACTGCAGTAGATTTTCAATATTGATTTCTTGAAAAGACAATTTTATGTTCTCATTTTTATTGTGATGTAATTTTGATAATATTTCGCGTAAAAGGTATTTTTCAAATTATTTCATAATGTACAAAATTCCATAACATTGAATTTGTGTGAAGCTTTAGTTTTTAAATTTCAAATCTGATCATTTTTAATTTAAATCTAATAATCATGAAAATTTTATATTTTACGCTAGCAATGTTATTTGCAAATATTGCAATTTCTCAAACACATCAAATTACAAAACACAATGGTGAACAACTTGATGTTAATTTCATTAAAAATGAAAATGGTTTAATTTATTATTCACTGAACGGAAGTACAGAAGAGGTGAAGATCAGTAAATATGCAGTTGCAAAAATTACGAATAAACAAACCAATCAAACTCAAAAAATCTCTGATAAAATAGTTGTTGATTCAAAAGATGATTACAAAATGGTAACTGTTTTGCCTCAAGAAAAGACAATAGGATTAAAACAAGCTGCTAATTTTTCTGGAGTTTCGACAAGGACAAAAGGTGAACCGCCAATTGCAAATCAAAATCATACAGCAATGAGAATCAAAACTCAATCTGCTACAAATGGTTATCCTTTTGTGAGTTATATTCAAAAGTCAGATGGTAAATACGAAGCTGTTGCTTATATGTATTAATTATATTGTTAAATTTATGTAAATACCATTTATTCAGTAATTTATATTTTAAAAAAGTTTACCTTTATTACTCATTTAAATTTTAATATTATGTCAAAGAACTTAAATACTGCAGCCGCAATTTTAGCTGCTGCTGCTGCTGGTGCAGCAATCGGAATTTTATTTGCTCCAGACAAAGGATCAAAAACTCGTGCAAAATTAAAAGAAGGTATTGATGATGCTACACATAATTTAAAGGATTCACTTTCTGCAAGTTCTGAAGTACTTCGTGAAAAATTTACGCATGCAAAAAAGAATCTTGATGGAACTTACGACGAGTTACTTTCAAATATGAGTTACAAAACAGAAGAAGTAATTTCTTTTTTAGAATCTAAATTGGCTGATTTAAAAGCTCAGAACGCTAAACTTCAAAAATAATATTATTCTAAAAACACATTACTTGTTTATATTTGATCAACAGTAATGTGTTTTTTTATTTAAAATCAGAATTATGGCTTTTGAAGAATTAAAAGAAAATACTGAAAATATTCAGGATCAGGCTAAAGAATATATTGAAAGTCATTTGGCTTATTATAAACTTTGGGGTTTTAAAGTGGCAATGAAATCAACCACTTTAATTTTTAAGTTTACTTTGATTTTGGTTTGTTTTACAATGGTTTTAATTTTTGGATCTTTTGCTGCAGCGTATGCTTTTGGAAGTTTGTTTGAAAGTAATGCCCTGGGATTTTTGACAGTAGGAGGGATCTATTTATTTTTTACAATTTTACTTTTCTTTGTAAAAGACAAGTTTGTGGAAGGACCAATTTTGGAGAAATTTTCAGAAATCTTTTTTAATGATTAAGAATTATGGAAAGGAAAAAATACTCATCGTACGCAGAACTTGACAGAGATCTGGAAATTTTAAAATTAGAAAAAGAGATCAATTATCAGAAATTAGTTTTAAGTATTCAAAAAACAAAAGAGAGCATAACACCGCAAAAAATTGTAAATGGTTTTGTTTCTTCTTACACAGATTACTTTAAAAAATCGTATCCGAAAATTTTACAGTCAATAATACCTTTTGTTATCAATTGGTTTATGAATAAAAAAAGAGGCAATTAAGCCTCTTTTTTTATTTTAACATTATTTATTGAGCTGTTTCTGTTGGCTCTGAAGTATCTGATGGATTGTAGTTTATATCAGAATTGTTTGTTTTTTTAACTTTTCTAGGTTGTCTTTTCATCTCTTCTCCAATTATATTTGAAGCTGAAAAACTAGTTACCATACTATTTAACATATCACTTGCAGCTTGTGGAGAGTTTGGTAATAATATCAAATTTGAATTTGTATCAGCTCCAATAGCTTGTAGTGTATCATAATGTTGTGTAATTACGATCAATGCAGATGCTTCCTGTGAATTGATTCCAACATGGTTTAAAACTTCAACACTTTCTACTAATCCACGTGCGATTTCTCTACGTTGATCGGCAATACCTTGACCTTGAAGTTTTTTACTTTCGGCTTCAGCTTTTGCTTTGGCTACAATTCTAATTCGTTGTGCTTCAGATTCAAACATTGCTGCTGTTTTTTCTCTTTCGGCTGCATTGATTCTGTTCATTGCATTTTTTACCTGAATATCTGGATCAATATCTGTTACAAGTGTATTGATGATGTCATAACCATAAGTTGTCATCGCTTCGTTCAATTCTCGTTTTACTGCAATTGCAATATCATCTTTACGAACAAACACATCATCCAGGATTAATTTAGGAACTTCGGCACGAACAACGTCAAATACATAAGCAGTAATTTGATCATGTGGATATTCTAGTTTGTAAAAAGCTTCATATACATGTTCCTGTATTACTTTAAACTGAACAGAAACTTTCATTTTGATAAAGACATTGTCTTTAGTTTGTGTTTCAATAAGAACATCTAATTGTTGAATTTTCAGATTTACACGACCTGCAATTCTATCAATTATTGGAATTTTTAATTGTAAACCCGAATTTCTAACACTTGTAAATTTTCCAAAGCGTTCTACGATAACACTTGTTTGTTGTTTTACAGTAAAGAAAGACGACAGTAAAATAAATAATCCGAAGACTATTAGAATAATAAATGCTGTACCCATGGTGATAATTAATTTAGATTTTTGATCTTGGTAAATTACGAAAATTCTTCTAAAAGAAAATTTTAAAACATTAAAAAAACGCTAAGAACATTTATTAGATGTTTCTTAGCGTTTGCTTTTTTTACCATTAAGGTATTAAGTTAATTAAGTTCAAGCTTTGTCAAGAGAATTAAGTTTGGCTTTATGAACTTAAAATATTATATTTTTTACCATTAAGTAAAGCTTAATTAACTTAATATCTTAATGGTAAATTTTTTTATAAAGTTGCTATTGCTTTCTGAATTCTCGAAATAGTTTCTTGTTTTCCAATGATTTCAACAATGTCAAATAGGTGAGGACCTTTCAAAGCTCCAACCAAACTTAGACGGAAAGGTTGCATTACTTTACCCATTCCAATTTCATTTTTAGTCAACCAATCTTTTACGATTGCTTCGATATTTGCCGAATCAAAACCATCAATATATTCAAGAGTTGAAATCAATTCCTGCATCAAAGCCGGAGTTTCTTCCTTCCAGTTTTTGCTTGCTTTTTCATCATAAGATGTTGGTGCCTGGAAAAAGAAATCAGTTAAATCCCAAAAATCTGAAACGAAATTTGCTCTTTCTTTAATCAATGAAACGATTCTTGTAATGTCATATTTAGAAACATCAATGCCTTTTTCAGCCAAAATAGTAGAGAAGTCTTTCGCTAAATCTGCATCATTTTGTTTGATTAAGTATTGGTGATTGAACCATTTGTTTTTCTCCGGATCAAATTTTGCTCCCGCTTTATGAACTCTGTTTAAGTCAAAAGCTTCAACTAATTCTTCTAAAGAAAATAATTCTTTATCAGTTCCATCATTCCAACCTAACAAAGCAAGGAAGTTTACAACCGCTTCCGGGAAAAATCCTTTCTCTCTGTAACCAGATGAAATACCTTCTTCAGTTTTCCATTCTAATGGAAACACAGGAAATCCTAATTTATCACCATCTCTTTTAGATAATTTTCCATTTCCAATTGGTTTCAAAATCAAAGGTAAATGTGCAAATTCTGGCGCATCCCAACCAAAAGCTCTGTATAATAAAACGTGAAGTGGCATTGATGGCAACCATTCTTCACCACGAATTACGTGTGAAGTTTCCATTAAATGATCATCAACAATATTAGCTAAATGGTAAGTTGGCATTCCGTCACTTTTGAAAAGAACTTTATCATCAAGTAGATTCGTTTCAAATTTTACATCACCACGAATGATATCTTTTAAATGTAAAGTTTCATCAACTGGAGTTTTAAAACGAATCACATAATGTTCTCCATTTGCAATTCTTTTAGAAACTTCGTCAGCAGAAATTACTAAAGATGTATCTAATTTTTCACGGTTATGATGATTGTATATAAAAGTTTTTCCTTCAGCTTCGTGTTGTTTTCTATGTGCATCAAGAGCTTCCGGAGTATCAAAAGCATAATATGCCCAACCAGAATTGATTAGTTGATCAGCATAAGATTGATATAATTCCTTACGATCACTTTGTCTGTACGGACCAAATTTTTCATTTTTTCCAACTGTTTCTTCAGGAGAAATTCCTAACCATTCCAAAGCTTCCATAATATATTCTTCGGCACCTGGAACAAAACGTGTTTGATCTGTATCTTCAATTCTCAGATAAAAAACACCGTTATGTTTTTTTGCAAATAAATAATTAAATAGGGCAGTACGAACTCCGCCAATATGTAATGGTCCAGTCGGACTTGGTGCAAAACGCACTCGAACTTGCTTTGACATTTGTTTATAATTTTGATGCAAAGATACGATTCTAATTAGAGAATTAGAAAATGAGTTTAATTAGATAATGCCTTGTTTGTAGCTTAATTGACTAATTTTCTCATTGATCATTATCTAATTAAAATTACTACTTTTATAGGTTATAATTAAAAGAGATTTTATTTTGAAAACATCATCTGCAATATATCAGAAGTTAGAAGGATTTATAAAGAAATATTACATGAATGAATTGATAAAAGGAGGGCTTCTTTTTATTGGTTTCGGACTTTTGTATTTTCTTTTTACACTTTTCATTGAGTATTTTCTTTGGCTAAAACCATTAGGAAGAACACTTTTATTCTGGATATTTATTGGAGTAGAAGTTTTTCTGTTGTTTCGATTTATCTTATTTCCAATTTTCAAGTTGTTCAAACTTCAAAAAGGAATCGATTATAATCAGGCTTCGGCTATTATTGGAAATCATTTTACAGAAGTAAGTGATAAACTAACGAACTTTTTACAGCTTTCTTCAAACGAAAATTCAGCAGAAAGTTCAGAATTAATGTTGGCTTCAATTGAACAAAAGGCAAATTCATTGCAACCAATTCCGTTTGGAAATGCCATCAATTATAAATCAAATAAAAAGTATTTGCCATTAGCTTTAATTCCGGTTTTATTGTTTGCAGTCTTTTTTGTTTCTGGAAACAGCAATATCATTTCTCAAAGTTTTAATAGAGTAGTGCATTTTAATGCTTCGTTTTTACCACCGGCACCTTTCAAATTTGTGGTTTTAAATGACAATTTACAGACAGAACAAAACAAAGATTTTATTGTAAAAGTTGAAACTGAAGGAAAGGTTGTTCCAGAAAATGTGATGATCCATATTGGTAACGAAAGTTATTTTATGGAATCTTCTCAAACAGGAAAGTTCGAATTCAAGATTGAAAAACCAACTTCAGATGTTCAGTTTTCTTTAGAAGGAAATTCAGTTTCATCAAATGAATATGAATTAAAAGTTATTACAGTTCCATCAATTGCCAACTTCGAAATGGTTTTGAATTTTCCTTCTTATCTAAAAAAGAAATCAGAAACCATTCAGGGAACTGGAAATGCAATCGTTCCTGAAGGTACATCTGTAACATGGAAAATGTCTACAAAGTCAACTCAGGAAATTGTTTGGAAAGATGAGAACTCAGCATCTAAATTTAATAAAATAGAAGATGAATTTAAGTTATCAAAAAGCATTAATCAAAATACAGAATATCAAATTTTAACTTCAAACAATAAAGTTAAGAACTACGAAAAATTAGATTATCAGCTTTCGGTTATCAAAGATCAGCATCCAACAATTTCAGTTTCGCCTGCTCCGGATAGTTTGAAATTAGATAAGAATTATGTTCTTGGAAGGTTAGGAGATGACTACGGTTTGTCAAAATTACAAGTTGTTTATTATGAAAAAAACAAACTACAAACTGCAAAGCGCGGAACCATTCCTGTTAAGCAAGCAGTATTCGACCAGTTTGTTTTTAACTTTCCGAGTAATCTTCCAGTAGAAGAAGGAGTATCTTATGAATACTATTTTGAGGTTTTTGATAATGATGCACCACACGGATTTAAGAGTACAAAGTCTTCTACATTTTCAGATCGTGTTGCGACAACAGATGAAATTCATGATGCAGAATTGCAACAACAAAATGCGAATATTAATAGTTTGTCGAAGTCATTAAAGAATCAGGAAAAGCAATTTTCTGAAATGGATAAACTGAAAAATACCGGAAAAGAAAAAGATAATTTAGAATTTAAAGACCAGCAAAAAGTAAATGATTTTATCAAACGTCAGAAACAACAAGACGAATTGATGAAACAGTTTACTGAAAAGATGAATAAGAATTTAGATAAATACAGCGCTGAGAAAAAAGATAAAACTGCCGAAGATTTACAAAAGCGTTTAGACAATGCCGAGAAAGATTTAGAAAAGAATCAGAAGTTACTAGACGAATTAAAGAATTTAAATGATAAATTAAACAGCGATGAGTTGTTTGATAAGATGGAAAAATTCAAACAAATCAGTAAAAACCAATCTCGTAATTTAGAACAATTAGTTGAATTAACGAAACGTTTTTATGTAGAAAAGAAAGCAGGACAAGTTGCTGAAAAATTAAATAAACTGTCAGAACAACAAGAACAGTTATCAGATAAAGACAAAGAAAATACAAAAGAGAAGCAAGACGAAATCAATAAAACATTTGATAAAATTCAGGAAGATCTTAAAGATTTGAAAGAGGAAAACAATACTTTAAAATCTCCTTTAGATATTCCGAAAGATGCTTCAAAAGAAAAAGATGTAGAGAACGATTTGAATAAAGCTTCTGAAGAATTGAGTAAAAAGAATACTTCTTCGGCTAAGCCAAAACAGAAAAGTGCTTCTAAGAAAATGAAGAGCATGGCACAACAAATGGAATCTAATATGGAAGCCGGCGACCAGGAACAATTGGAAGAAGATGTTGCAATGCTTCGTCAAATTTTGGATAACCTTTTAGCTTTTTCATTGTCTCAAGAAGATGTTATGAAACAATTTAAATCGATGAAATTAGGTTCTTCTGCTTATACGAAGAACATAAAAATTCAGCAGAATTTAAAACAACAGTTCCGTCATGTCGATGATAGTTTGTTTGCAATGTCTCTTAGAAATCCAAAAATTGCAGAAGATGTAACCAAGGAAATTGGAAACGTACAATATAATATGGATAAAGCAATCGAAGTTTTAACCGATGTTCAAATCCCAAAAGGAGTATCACATCAGCAATATGCAGTTTCATCAGCAAATAAATTAGCAGACTTTCTAAGTGATCTTTTAAATAATATGCAAATGTCAATGGCTAATCCTGGAGCTGGAAAACCAAAACCAGGTGACGGACAAGGAATGCAATTACCAGATATTATCCAAAAACAAAAAGGTCTGGCTGATAAAATGAAGGAGGGAATGAAGCCTGGTGATAAGCAAGGAAGTGGCCAACAAGGAAAAAGTGGAGAGAGCAAACCAAGTCAAGATGGTCAGCAAGGGAAAGATGGAAATGGAAAAGATGGAAAGAATGGACAGGGTAAAAATGGTCAAGGTGGAAAAGAAGGAGGAAAAGGAAAAGACGGAAATGAAGGTGAAGATGGAGAAGGCGATGCTGAAAAAATAATGGAGATATATAAAGAGCAAGTCAAACTACGTGAAGCATTGCAAAATGAATTAGCTAAAAAAGGTTTAGACGCACAAGGAAGATCTGCAATCGAACAAATGAAAGCTTCAGAAAAACAGATTTTAAATAAAGGTTTTAAGAATGAGAACCTTCAAAGAATTTTAAATATTCAACAAGAATTGCTAAAATTAAACAATGCAGTTCAGCAACAAGGTCAAGATACGAAGCGTCAATCTGAAACAAATAAGACAGAATTTCCTAATCGTTCAAATGCTTTACCAAGCTCATTAACTGATTATTTAAATAGTGTAGAAATTTTAAATAGACAATCGCTACCTTTGCGCTCGAATTTTAATCAAAAGGTTCAAGAATATTTTAATACAAAATGATAAACTTTAATTACGAAACTGAATTTTCTTTAGACAACGAACAAGCTTTTACAGATTGGTTAAGCGCAGTTATTGTTTCTGAAAAGAAGAATGAGGGAGAAATAAATTATATTTTTTGTGATGATGAATACTTGCATAAAATAAATGTAGAGTATTTAAACCACGATACACTAACAGATATTATCAGTTTTGATTATACTGTTGGCAACGAATTGAACGGAGATATTTTTGTTTCTGTAGAAAGAGTAGAAGACAACGCAAAAGATTTTAATGTTTCTTTTGAAGAAGAATTGAAACGTGTACTTGCTCACGGTATATTACACTACTGCGGATACAAAGACAAAAGTGATGTAGATGCAGAAATGATGCGTTCAAAAGAAGATGAAAAGATCGCGATGTTTCACGTGAAACAGTAATTAAACATCTAAATAAATAGCGTAACATGTTTCACGTGGAACATGTTTTTTAAAGAAAAGTATTTTGTGTTCCACGTGAAACGTTTATAATTTTTGAATTTGAATTTTAAGATTTCGTTCCACGTGGAACATGAAAGATGATTTAAATTTAATAAGTTGTTTCACGTGGAATACGTGAAGTTTATTTAAAAGGGAAAGATGAAATAAAATGTTTCACGTGAAACATTGAATATTTGATTTTGGAAGAAGTTGTAAGTGTTCCATGTGGAACTTTTAAGTTTGGTTTTAGAACTTGAAACCTGAAACCTGAAATCAAAATAAAACCGTTCCACGTGGAACAAAAGAAAAATAAAGTTAATTCTGAGAACTGCCTTAAACGGTTTCCAGAGAATAGTAAAACAAAATGTTTTTAGAAGAATACGATGTTATTGTAGTTGGTGCTGGTCATGCAGGATCTGAAGCCGCGGCAGCGGCCGCAAATTTAGGATCCAAAACTTTATTGGTTACAATGAGTTTGCAGAACATAGCTCAGATGTCTTGTAATCCTGCCATGGGAGGAATTGCAAAAGGACAAATTGTTCGTGAGATCGATGCGCTTGGAGGTTACTCTGGAATTGTTTCAGATCGAACTGCAATCCAGTTTAAGATGTTGAACAAATCAAAAGGACCAGCAATGTGGTCGCCGAGAGTTCAAAGTGATCGAATGCGTTTTGCAGAAGAATGGAGGATGATGTTGGAGGGAACTCCAAATTTAGATTTTTACCAAGAAATGGTAAAGGGTCTGATTATCGAGAACGGAAAGATAAAAGGAATTAGAACTTCGCTTGGAATTGAAATTCGATCTAAATCGGTTGTGTTGACAAACGGAACTTTTTTGAATGGATTAATTCATATCGGAGAAAAACAATTCGGTGGAGGAAGAGCAGGCGAAAGTGCTGCAACTGGAATTACCGAAGATTTAGTGAAAGCCGGATTCGAAGCTGGAAGAATGAAAACAGGAACGCCACCACGAGTTGATGGACGCTCTTTGGATTATTCGAAAATGAATGAAGAAAAAGGAGATGCAAAACCGGATAAGTTTTCTTATTCGGATTTGACGGTTCCGTTAACGCATCAAAGATCTTGTCACATGACATACACGTCGTTGGATGTTCATGATATTTTGAGATCTGGTTTTGATCGTTCGCCAATGTTCAACGGTAGAATTAAAAGTATAGGTCCGAGATATTGTCCATCAATTGAAGATAAGATTAATCGTTTTGCAGATAAAGAACGTCACCAACTTTTTGTTGAGCCGGAAGGATGGAAAACTTGTGAAGTTTATGTGAATGGATTTTCGACTTCACTTCCAGAGGATATTCAATTTAAAGCTTTGCGTACAGTTGCAGGTTTTGAAAATGTAAAATTTCTTCGTCCAGGTTACGCAATCGAATATGATTATTTTCCGCC
This sequence comes from Flavobacterium sp. ASV13, assembly GCF_000745775.1. Taxonomy (GTDB): domain Bacteria; phylum Bacteroidota; class Bacteroidia; order Flavobacteriales; family Flavobacteriaceae; genus Flavobacterium. The sequence continues at coordinate 791,204 of NZ_JQJY01000002.1, forward strand.
AACGCAATTGAAACATACTTTGGAAACGAAGTTAGTTGAAGGATTATATTTTGCCGGACAAATTAATGGAACGACAGGATATGAAGAAGCAGCTTCGCAAGGTTTGATGGCCGGAATAAATGCGCATTTTAAAGTGCACGAAAAAGCGCCGTTAATTTTGAAACGTGATGAAGCGTATATTGGAGTTTTGATTGACGACTTGATTACGAAAGGAACGGAAGAACCATATCGTATGTTTACATCAAGAGCAGAATATAGAACATTGTTGCGACAAGATAATGCCGACTTTAGATTGACGCCAATGTCATTCGAAATTGGTTTGGCTTCTGAAGCAAGAATGAGAAGAATGGAACACAAATTAAATGAGTCTGAAAAGATGGTTTCTTTTTTTAGAGAAACTAGTGTAACGGTTGCTGAAACAAATCCAATTTTGGAAGCGAAAGAATCGGCACCAATTTCTCAAGGAGATAAAATGTTTAAAGTTTTTTCTCGTCCGCAGATCGAATTGGAAGATATGTTGAAATTTGAAAAAGTGGAAGCATATATCAAAGAAAATAATTTGGATGAAGAAATTGTTGAACAAGCGGTAATCCAAGTTAAATATTCTGGCTATATCGAAAAGGAAAGAAATAATGCTGATAAACTAAATCGTTTAGAAGAAGTAAAAATTCCAGAGAATTTCGATTACAATAAAATCAAATCCATGTCAATTGAAGCGAAACAAAAATTAAGCAAAATTCGTCCTGTGACAATTTCTCAAGCTTCAAGAATTAGCGGAGTTTCACCAAGTGATATTTCCGTGCTTTTGATTTATATGGGAAGATAAAATAAATGTTTCAAGTTTCAGGTTTCAAGTTTTGTTGGAATCTGAAACTTGTTTTTATTTGTTTTTCGTTCCACGTGAAACTTGATACCTGAAACAAAAATAAATTGTTCCACGTGAAACTTTTTAAAAAGTAGTGCGTTGGATTATTTCGAAATAAAATATTTAAAATCGTAGAGATGGACAGTTGTCCATCTTTTTACGATTTGATTGAAAATAATAAAATAAATGTTCAGATGAATTTTTGTTCAATTCTGAATAAATTCAAACCCGAATTCTATTAAATAACTATTAATTAAAAAATGGACGTTTTAAACAAAAAACATTTTCTTACCGTAAAAGACCATTCTGTTTCGAAAGAAATTTTCGAATTATATCATGATGAAAATTTGGATATGCTGATTACATCCCCGCAACCAGATTTAGAAAATTTAGGAAGATATTACGAAAGCGAAGATTATATTTCGCATACAGATAACAAACGTTCTGTTTTTGAAAAAGCATATCATTTCGTAAAAAGCATCGCTTTAAAAAACAAACTGAATTTAATTAATTCGGAACAATCTCAAAAAGGAAAAATTTTAGACATCGGTGCCGGAACTGGTGATTTTTTGTTAACGGCAAAAAATGACGGTTGGAATGTAATTGGAGTTGAACCAAGCGACCGAGCAAAAAATATCGCAAAGCAAAAAGGAATTTCATTTGTTGAAGAAATAAGTGAACTTGAAAATAATTCTTTTGACGTAATTACGATGTGGCACGTTTTGGAACACGTTCCAAATTTAGAACTTCAAATTCAGGAATTGAAACGTTTATTAAAACCAACTGGAACATTAATTATTGCGGTTCCAAATTTCAAATCGTTCGACGCAAAACATTATGGAGAATTTTGGGCAGCTTTTGATGTGCCAATTCATTTTTGGCATTTTTCAAAAAAAGCCATCAAAATGCTTTTTGAAAAAGTGGACATGAAATTAAAAAAAGTACTTCCAATGAAATTTGATTCATTTTATGTGAGTCTTCTTTCTGAAAAATACAAAACCGGAAAAATGAATTTTATAAAAGCATTTTTTATCGGTTTACGATCAAATTTAAAAGCGTCCTCAACAAAAGAGTATTCATCGCACATTTACGTCCTAAAAAATAACTAAAACGCAAAATAAGCGCGTTTAAAGCGTTTTCTTAGGTAAAACGAGGGTTTGTATTGTCTTTTTTGAGAAAACGGCTCTAATAAAAGCTATGAAAGTCACTTTTGATAGTGATATTTTATAGCTTTTTTTTCGTCCATAAAGAAAACTAATACCTTAAAATCACTACAATTTTTGGGATTTTTTCTTTTTTTTTTCAATTTTAAATTTTGGATTTAATCAGGCAAAAAATTTCGGATTTTTTTTGCTTTGTGATTTTTTCTAAAAAAATGAAAATCCAAAAAAGTTTCAAAAAAAATTTCGTTTCAATTTTCAAAAAAAACGAAATTTTAAAATAAACATTTATTGCGCCATTTTTTCATCGATTTTTAGAAACAGAAAATTTAAAAAAGTTTAGAGATGGATTATACGCTTAAAAAGGAGTAAAACTTAAAATAAGCGCATTTAAGGCGTTTTTATAGGTAAAACGAGGCTTTGTGTTGTCTTTTTTGAAAGTATATCTTAGACTAAAGCTATGGAAGTCACTTTTAATAATGATATTTTATGAAACCCTTTTATGCCATAAAGAAAACTAATATCATAAATTTTTAGCATTTTTTAAACTTTATGTTGGTGCTATTTATTTTTTTATATTTTTGTCTTTCATACCAATAAAAAAAATAGAAATTTAGAAATGAAAAAAGCATTAGTAATTATCGGACTTTCAATTTTGGCTGTTTCTTGTAATAAAACAGCGGAAGTTAAGGAAGTAAAAACAGCTTACGTAGATACTTCAGTTTTAATGAAAGAATACACTGAAGCAAAAGACCTTGAAGCTAAATACAAAGCTCAGGCAGAAGAAAAAGGGAGACAACTACAAGCTGAAATTACTCGTTTTAAACAAGACGCTGCTAATTTTCAAAGCCAGGCGCAGGCAAATGGTCAGCAATGGGCACAACAGAGAGGAGCTGAATTGCAAAAAAGAGAGCAACAATTGGGTTATGCTCAACAAGCTTTATCACAGCAATTACAGCAAGAAAGCGGTGTAGAAATGGATTCTTTAATCAGTGGTGTTAAAAAATTCATCAAAGATTACGGTAAAAAGAATGGTTACGCATACATTTATGGTACAGGTGATGCTGCATCAATTTTATATGCAGAAGATAAATTTGATATCACAAAAGATATCATTAAAGAATTGAATGAGAAGTACAAAGCGACTCCAAAAACTGATGGAAAAGCTGCTGCAAAAGATGGTGAAGAGGCAAAAAAATAAACTACCAAACTAACTAAATTTTATGAAAAACCTAAATCAGTAATTGATTTAGGTTTTTTTCTTTTATAAAAATGCGATATTTTTGACGTTTAATACCCGCTTAATGCAAAACGTTTCAGAAGCTGCAGCTTACACCTTACAATTCATAAATCAAACGCAAAAATCAATATTTCTTACTGGTAAAGCCGGTACAGGGAAAACTACTTTATTGCGTGAAATCATTGCAACAACACACAAAAATACTGTCGTTGTGGCGCCAACTGGTATCGCAGCTTTAAATGCAGGTGGCGTTACGATTCATTCGATGTTTCAGTTGCCTTTTTCTGCTTTTATCCCCACTTATGAAGAGAGTTCACAGTTTACAGAAACAGTGAAATTTGAGAACAAAGAATCGTTGCGAAGACATTTCAAAATGAACAATGTCAAGCGTAACGTTATTCGAAATATGGAGCTGCTGGTTATTGATGAAGTAAGTATGCTTCGTGCCGATTTGCTGGATGCTATCGATTTTATGATGCAGACAGTTCGAAGAAATACGCGTGCTTTTGGCGGTGTTCAAGTGCTTTTTATTGGAGATTTATTACAACTTCCGCCCGTAATTCGAGATGAAGAATGGCGCACATTGCGAAATTATTATAAGGGAAAATTCTTTTTTCATTCGCATGTAATTCAGCAGAATCCACCGATATATATCGAATTATCTAAGATTTACCGTCAGAGTGACGATGTTTTTATTTCGGTTTTGAATAATCTTCGAAACAATCAAATCACAAAAGAAGATATTGAAGTTTTAAACCAATATGTGAAACCCGATTTCGATTTAAAAATGAATCCGGGTTATATAACTTTAACCACACATAATGCAAAAGCCGATGCAATCAATGAACAGGCAATCAATGATTTGCCGGGAAATGAATTTTCGTATCAGCCATTTGTAGTTCACGATTTTCCAGAGAAAATTTTTCCGGTTGAAGAAAATTTGAAGTTGAAGGTAGGCGCTCAGGTTATGTTTGTGAAGAATGATTTATCTTTTGAAAAGCGATATTTTAATGGAAAAATGGGCGTGATAAAATCGCTTTCTCCAGAAGAAATCTTTGTGCATTTTCCAGAAGAAAACAAAACCATTGAAGTCGAAAAATACGAGTGGAAAAACATCCGCTACAAAGTAAACGAGCTCACCAAAGAGATTGAAGAAGAAGTTTTGGGTACGTTTGCGCATTATCCGTTGAAGTTAGCTTGGGCAATTACGGTTCACAAAAGCCAAGGTTTAACTTTTGAGAAAGCAGCACTTGATGTATCGCAAGTTTTTCTGCCCGGACAAGCATATGTTGCACTTTCGCGTTTAACGTCCTTAAATGGGCTAATTTTACTTTCTTCGATGCAGATGAATGGTCTTTCGAATGATCAGGATGTTATGGATTATGCTTTGAATAAAGCGACTGAAGATGATTTGAAAAATTCACTGCATTTTGAAACTAAGAATTTTATTCATAACTATTTGATTAACAGTTTTAACTGGACAGATTTAGCGCAGGAATGGCGCAATCATCGTTTTAGTTATAACGAAAATGCGACAGGATCAGAAAAATCGAAGCATTCAGTGTGGGCACATAAACGTTTGGATTCGATTGAAGCGCTTGTAGATCCTTCCCAGAAATTCATTAATCAGCTTAATAAAATTTTCAGCAATGAAACTGTTGATTTAGTTTTTGTGAAAGAAAGGGTAGAAGCGGCATACGATTACTTTTTTAAACCGATGGATAAACTGGTTACGGATCTTTTGAGTAAAATGGCTGAAATTCAGAAATTTAAAAAAGTAAAGGAATTTTACGAAGAATTGTCTGTTTTGGACGATTTACAAACTAAAGCGGTTTTGCGTTTAATGAAAGCAAAATTGCTTGTCGAAATTGTGGTTTCCCGTGAAACAATCAGCAAAGAAAGTTTGACTTCTCCGACGATTAAGAATTATAAAACGGATAAAATTTCTAAAATTAGAGAAGAGTTTAAAATAGCAAATACGGACATGTTTCAGGTTGATGAGCCTGTTACGCGTTATTCTTATAAAAAAGCGGATAAAACGGCTGAAAAAGCTGTAAAAAAGACAACTGTTGAAGAAACGTTCGATCTCTGGATTGAGAAAAATTCTGTTGAAGATATTGCGCGTATCAGAAAATTGACGGTACAAACGGTCGAAACCCATTTGATAAAACTGATTCAGGCGAAAAAAGTTGATATTGTTGATGTACTTTCAGATGATAAAATTTTGGCGCTTCGTGATGCTTTTGAATTTTATCAAGAAGAATCTTTGGCGCCTCTAAAAGAAAAATATGGCGATGAATTTACCTGGGATGAACTTAAAATGTTCAAAGCTAGTATAAACTGATTTCAATAGAGAAATTTAGAATTTCCACAAAAAACATTATGTAAAATAGAATTTAAAATAAAAGCAATTCTTAAAATTTACCCCTAGAGAAGTATTTCACGATAAACAAATTAGCGATGGCTTTAAGCCTCAATACGAACTAAATTTAATTTGATTATATTTGATTGTTTTTGTGATAGTTAGTTTTTAATTAAAAATATTTTTAAGATGAAAAGAAGCTATTTATTTGTAATTCTATCGATTCTGATCTGTAATAATGTATCTGCCCAAGAGGCAAGTTCAGAGTACCAGATATTTGCAAAGCGTTTTATTGAAAACATAAAAGACAACAAAAAAGAAGCATTGGCGGATCAGGTTGTTTACCCACTGAATAGGGAATATCCAATACCTGATATAATCGATAAAGCAGATTTCATAAAGCGATATGATGAAGTTTTTGATGCTAATTTCAAAGATGAAATCATAAAATCGAATCCTGAAAAAAATTGGTATGATATGGGTTTGCGAGGCATAATGCTTAATAAGGGAAGTATTTGGCTCGACGTAGATGGACGCCTGACGGCAGTTAATTATTTGTCGAAATTTGAAATCGATCTCAGAAAGAAACTTATTGCCGAGCAGAAAAATGATTTAGATGCAAGTATTAATTATTTCCAGACTCCGATATGCATCTTAGAAACGGCTAAATTTATCATCAGAATCGATGATCTCGGAAAAAATAACTATCGTTTTGCATCGTGGGCAATTGGAAAAAAGATGAGTGAAAAGCCTGATATGATTCTTTATAAGGGCAAACTTATTGTCGAAGGTATTGGTGGCAATCATCAATATGAATTTGCAAATGATAAGTATACTTACGAATGTGCAATTATAATTTTGGGCGAAAAAAATTCGCCTCCGGCCAGATTTACGATATATCAGGGCAGCAAAAAAATACTTCTTCAAGATGCTAAAATTGTTTCACGATAAACAGAAAGCCTATTCAAATCGAATAGGCTTTCTGTTTATAGCGTTGACATGACTTTTTCGAGGTCTTTTTGCTGTGTTATTTGCGTTAATTTTAGTTTTTGAATAGTAACCTCGTTTTCTTTCGTTTTTATGCGCATTTTTTGCGTTTCTTCTTCAGATATGCTTGTCGTGGTAATTTTATTTTCTAGTTTTTGATTTGTTGCCTGAAGCTTTTCGATTTTATTTGTTGTTGATTTCAAATTATCTTCAGATTTAACCAGATTTTTCTTTTTTAATTCGATTTCTTTTAATTTGCTTTTTAATTCTGTAATTTTTGTATCTAATGCTTTGTGATTTTTAGCGCTAGTATTTTTAAAATCGTTTTCTAATTTTCTTTGTTCCGCTTCCTGTGTTTTTTTATATGTATTTGTCTCTTGCGCAAAGAAATAAGAGCTATTCATCAGAAGAATTGTCAATACTATAATTTTAAATTTTTTCATCTTTTTCTAAATTTAGTGAGGAAGCTAAATTATGAGATGAACTAAATAGGGAATATCACTTGAGAGTTTTAAAACACTAGAATAAGCCAAAAAAAAAATCCGATTCAATTGAATCGGATTTTTAAGTTTTATAAGTTTTCGACTAATATCCAGGCATCTGGATTTTCGCCTTTTTGAATTTCTTTTTGCGCTTTTGTAGCTTCGGCCATAGTAGCGTAACTTCCATATAAAACAGGGAATAAGCCGTGTTTGTTTTCGCCGAGCATACGAGCCTGATAACCATCTTTGATTAACTGATCGTAAGCTTTTTTAGCATTTGCTTCACTTCTGAATGCTCCGGCCATAATATGATAAGGCATCAGTTTAGCTTCTGGAGATTCAACTTTTGCAGAGTCAACAGAAAGTGTAACCGCTGGCAATGGATTCTGAATGAAGAATGTAGCCTCCTGAATCTTGTTTTCAACTTTTTTCTGAACAGCACTTTCAACAACTAAAGTTTTTGAATCAATTTGATTTTGATACAAAGGATATCCAATGCTTCCTGTAATACCAAGTCCTAAAATAAAAATAGCAGCATATTTCAAGAAAGGATTTGAAGATCTTGTTTCTTCATCTTCATAAAGTGCTATGGTTTCTTTTTGTGAAACTTCGTCTAATTTTCTTTCTAAAACTTCTTTCTTGATAAGAGGAGAAATAAACGGACTTAATCCAAAAGAACTTGCTAAATAATTGGTTTGGTCATTTGGTGTGAAAATGATGTTTTTTTCAGAATTCAAACGAATTTCACCAATATTTTTTAAGCTAATCGTGCCATCTTCTTCGAGCGTTTTTTGCCAGCTTAAAACCTCAAATGCGATTGCACTTACGGCAAAACCATAAGATGTTTTTTCAGCATTTGCTATATGATTTGCAAGCAAACCATCATTGTTTTTTAAATGGCTGTTGAAAGAAATCAATTTTTTAGGAGGATTAAACGAATTCGTGTTTTCATTCAGCTGTGCTGATTGAATTTCAGTTAAAAATGCACCAAATCCCGGAACCGTTACACACTGATAACGATACAATAACTGTCCTATGTAAGTTTCGATTTTCATAGTAACAAAGTTAGGGAACGAATATAGTTATCAAAATTTTATTCACAATTTTTATTAACAATTCTGATTTTTTTATAGACAATTGATTTTTAGATTTTTAATTAAAATCTTATTAAAATTTGTACTTTAGCTAATGCTTAATTTTTGTATTTTATTAAGAAATTACGTTTATTTTAATCTAAAATCCATTTAATTTTTATTTCTATTTTACATAATATTTTTTAAGCAATGCCAAATTGCAAACATGTTTTATTTATTAGCCTCAATAAAGGTAGATGAAGTTAGTAATGGAAAAGATAAAAAAGTAAACTATTGATTTTCTTAAAATTAAAGTGTTTTAAGGTTTTGGATTATTTTACTAAATACCTATTTGTAGGTATTTTTTTTCTTTTATAAATACATAGATTTGATTATTATTAACTTAAAAAATTAAACTATGGAAGATTATTACGTACGAGGTACTATTTTAAAAGAAAGAAAAGCAGTTATTGCAGTAACATTACCTGCGCCTTCAGAAGATAATAAGTATGAGATTTATAAGGTCTATAATCTCACAGACACACAAAAAAACAAAATTCTTATTCATTTTAAAGATCGCTTAGGAAAGCCTTTGGAAGCGGACGATAATTTAGTTTCATTTGTTATTGATTTAACAGGGAAGGAATTTGATTCAATTAAATTTCGTAAACGAATTATCGTAGGTCTTTATCATAAAAATGAAGATATAAACGAATCATTGGAACCATTAGAAAAAATATTTGAAAAAACTCAATTACCTCATGGAGCCATTCCTGACTCAACTGGAAAAGGAACAATTCGAGAAGGTGAGGAAGATGGTTTATAATCGATTACATATAACTTTTTGTTTTATGCTCACTTTACTTTGTACAGTGAGCATTTGCATGGGGCAAAATAAAGTTTTGAGTTCCATCGAAAAATCCATTGAAAAAGGGAAGTCTAAAGAAGCATTAAAGGAACTTTCTCTCATAAATACTACTACTTTTTCGCCCGAAGATTTAGGATATTATTATTTTTTGACAGCGAAAAGTTATAGTAAACAAAACAACGATGTAAAAGCCATTGAAAATTATCTAATGGCAAAAAAACAATATCTGAAAGCCAATATTGTCGAGAAAGCTATGGAAATAAATCTCAACATTGCTTCGTTATTAGTGACTTACAAAGACAATACTCAAAAGCATCAATTCTATCTCAAAGAATATATGGATTATGCTTTTTCTACAAAAGATGATTTTAAAATTCTTAAAGGTTATGTTCAATTAGCTTCTTTAAAAATAAACAGCAAAGAAGCTCAGGAGAGTCTTTCTTATTTTAGAAAAGCATTAATTCTAAACAAAAAAGTAAAGGACAAAAAGCTTGAGAGTAAGATATATAATAATCTGGCTGTGCTTTTTAGTGATGTTTTATACAAACCAGATTCCAGTTTGTATTATCTGCGTAAAGATAATTTGCTTTTACATCAGGAAAAAAGACCAAATCCCAACTACATTTGTTATAACTTGATGAATCAGGCATCAAATTATTCTCAGCTTCGTCAGTACCAAAAAGCAATTGATTTATTACATCAGGCAGATAAAATAAAGCTGATTGAATATGTTAAAGTTAACAAGGAAAACATTAATAAATTTCTTTATTTGAATTACAAAGACGCCAATAATCTTAATAAAGCATTATATCACTTAGAAATTTCAAATAAATATCATGATTCTTTAAATACAGAGCAGCAAAATATTGCCATTAATAATTTTGATACCAAATACAAAACCAAGGAAAAAGAACTTGAAAATCTTCAGTTAAAAACAGACATTAAAATAAACAATGTAATTTTATATCTGATAGCGAGTATTTTAATTATTGTTTTGTTAATTAGTGTTTTAGGATATAAAAACATCACTAAAAAGAAAAAAATTGCAGAACAAGAGAAACTAATTGAAATACAAAAAACCGAAAAAATACTCAGAGACCAAGAGCTAAATGATATTGATTTAATGCTCGAAAGTCAGGAAAAAGAACGTCAAAATATTGCCAACGAATTGCATGATGATTTGGGCAGCATTTTGGCTACTTTAAAATTAAATTTCCAAAATCTGAAGCGCCAAAGTGAAGTTGCAAACCAACCAGAAAATAAGCTTTACGACAAAACCGATGTATTATTAGAAGAAGCTTATCAAAAGGTTCGAAATATTGCACATCTCAAAAATTTAGGAGTTATCGGTAGCGAAGGATTGTTGGTTGCAGTTAATAAAATGGCAGATAAAATGAGTGTTTTAGAACATTTAATTATCAATGTTATTCCGTTTGAACTTACAGAAAGATTGGAAAATACGATAGAAGTTGCCTTATTTCGAATGATCCAGGAACTTTGTACAAACATTATAAAACATTCTGAAGCAACAGAAGTAAATATCTATTTAACACAAGGATCACCAAAGGAAATTAATGTCATTATTGAAGATAATGGCAAAGGATTCAATCCGAAAACGATAGTCGGAAAATCCGGCATTGGCCTTAAAAACATGGAGAAAAAAGTAGAACAGATGGGCGGAACATTTACGATAGATTCGATTTTGACTAAAGGAACTTCCATCATTATAGATTTGCCATTATGATCACAATAATAATTTCCGAAGACCATCAGTCGCTTATAGACGGTATTAAACTTTCTTTAGAATTTGAAGAGGATATTACCGTTGTTGGTGAAGCCAATGATGGAGATGAATTAATACAATTGGTTCGAAATAAAAGACCACAGATTGTAATTACAGATATCCGAATGCCAAAATGTGACGGAATTAGTGCTACTAGGATAATTAAGCGTGAATTTCCTGAGATCAAAATTATTGCTTTTAGCATGTTTGATCAGTCCGAAGCTGTTCAGCAAATGAAAGAAGCCGGAGCCTCAGGATATATTATGAAAAACTCCCCACTTAAAAAATTAATTCAAGCAATTAGAGCCGTTATAAGCAACGAAACTTTTTTTGACGACGCAATTGTTGTAAAAGACGAATTAACGAAAGAAAACATTCTTTTAAGCACTAGAGAGAAGGCAATTTTAAGACTTATTGGAGAAGGAAAAACATCTAACGAAATCGCTGAAGAACTTTTTATAAGTAAAAGCACCGTAGATACCCATCGTAAAAATATCCTCAAAAAAATGAATCTCTATGGCAAAACCGATTTAATACGTTTTGCTGTAGAACGGAAATATGATTTTTAAATTTCCCTATAACAGACTTAATGAAGATATAAATTAATTGAAATAAATTTTAACCAAAAAATCCCTATTTGTAGGGATTTTTTTTTGCCTCATAATTTAGAATTTTGGTTTAATAATCAACCAGTTAGCCGAAAAGGGTAAATAGAGTAGGCAAACCTAAAAAACATAAATTATGAAACCGAAAATTATGCTAATGCTAATATTAATTTGTGGCTATTCATTAAGCGCACAAACAGTAGGAACGCTCGTTGCTGGGGCAAAAACACTTGACAATACCGTTAATACAGCTATTGAAAAGGCTGATAATGTTTTATCTGATCAGCAAAGAACCTTGTATATTAATTTGCTTAACTATACATCATATTTAAACGGAGTAGTTAAATCACTTGGTGATGATGCAGACAGGAGTTTAACTCAGAAAGAATTGGCTATTCTTAATGATGTGAATGCAATAAATGGAAAATTGGAAAGTTCGATAGGGGACTTACTTAATGGACTTGAAGATGGCTCAACAACTATTGAAAATGCTGCTGCTAGAATTATTGGTTCTGATAAATCTCCTAGTCCAACATTTTTTAAAATACCAATGCTTACGGCAGCGCAAAATAAAAATATTGTGATTGATATAAAAGGGGTAAGACTTAATAATAATAAGAATTATATTGTTTTTGCGGGAAAAACTATCCCTGTAACCTCAATTAGTAGTGAGAAATTAATTTCGTTTACAATACCGTTAACTCAAGCAGATTTATTCTCTCCAGATTCAATAAACACCTTTAAATTATTTTTATTTCAGAAAAGACTTATTGGTAAAGATAAAGAGTATATATATACTCCAAGATTTATTGTTGTTCCAAAAAATTTAGCCACAGTTAAAACCTTTTATAAAGTACAATATAAAGTTAGAGAAGAAAGTAACGGACAGACCGATATAGTTCATGCAACATCAGGGAGTAACAAAACAAAGGATGTAGAGAAACAATTTAATATCTATAACTCTGCAGCTGAAGGATGGAAAATTGATAAAAATTCAGTGGTATGCTGGAAGGAAAGTGGGAATGGTGATAAACATGGTTTTGGTGGACCTTATAGACACACAATGACAGATGTTTCATTCGTTGCAAAGGCTTATGCAAAAGATGGACATGCAACTTGTCGTTGTAAGTGGAATGAATATAGAATTGTTCCAAAAGATTCTATTGAAACGTCAGAAGTAAAAATTGATTTTAATCAGCAAGAAATTGTTTCGCTTCCTGACAATCTTATTAGTTTAGTTAGAACTGAGGCTAAGTATTACGATGGTTCAGTTTTTAAATCAGCGAGTTCCAGTTTTAAAAACAATTATATTGAGTTTAATTTTAGACAGTTAGAAAAAGTTTTTGAAGTTAAATTTTCAGCAAAATAAAAAAGAATGAAATAAAACAGATGTTTTATTTTTTAATGAATTAGAAATAATCTTTAGAATGACATTTAAAGTTAGCCTACTAAACAGCTGCATAAAAAAATTATGTAGCTGTTTTTTATTTTCGAAAGAATTTACTTATATTTTATATCTTTGCAATTTTTGAAATAAATCCAATATTTGTTTTAAAAACCTATTTTTTCACCGCCATTTAATGTATTCAATATCCATGTCAGATCAAGATTTATTTTATTTATTAGCCCTAATGAAAGTGGATGGAGTTGGAGATATTATGGCTAAAAAATTGTTGTCGAATTTTGGAAATGCTGAAGCTATTTTTAAAGCAAAATCAAAGGAAATAGCTGCAATTGATGGAATTGGTGCGGTTTTATTAAAAAACCTTAAAGATAAAACGGTATTCGAAAAAGCCGCAAAAGAATTAGAATTTATAAAATCGGATAATATAAAAGTTTCCTATTTTCAGGATGGAAATTATCCGGATAAACTTAAACATTGTATCGACGGTCCGGTGCTCATATTTACTTCTGGTAATATAGATTTAAGTAGCAAAAAGATTATAAGTATTGTTGGAACTCGTCAGATAACTTCTTATGGAACAGAATTTTGTCGAAAACTTATTGAAGATCTCGCGCCTCTGGATCCCGTTATTATAAGTGGTTTCGCCTATGGAGTCGATATCGTAGCACATCAATTGGCCTTGGAAAATAATCTACAAACAATAGGTGTTTTGGCACACGGATTAAATCAGATTTATCCACGAGCGCATAAAAAATACATGGTAAAAATGGAAGAAAATGGCGGGTTTATTACTGAATTCTGGAGTTCTTCAAGTCCTGACAAAGAAAAGTTTGTACGCCGAAATCGAATTGTTGCGGGCATGACCGAAGCTACGATCGTGATTGAATCTGCAGACAAAGGCGGTTCATTGATTACAGCCAATTTAGCGAATGATTATAATCGGGAAGTTTTTGCCGTTCCAGGCCGTGTTACAGACCGATATAGTCAAGGTTGCAATAATCTTATTAAAACGCAAAAGGCAAATGTTTTAACCAGTGCCGCCGATTTGATTTACGTACTAAACTGGGATCTTGAAAATAAACCTAAATCGGTGCAAAGACAGCTTTTTGTGGAGTTAAATCCTGATGAAGAATGTATCTATAATTTCTTGATTAAAAACGGAAAAGAGTTATTAGATATCATTGCTTTAGAGTGCAATTTTCCAATTTTTAAAATATCTGGAATTCTCTTAAACATGGAACTTAAAGGCTTAATTCGACCTTTGCCCGGCAAAATGTTCGAAGCAATTTAAGTGTTTTTTTAACACAGAAACTTGGATTAAATGATATAAAGAATATATTTGTTTAACCAAAAAACTAAAGTTAAAATGAACATAATTGAATTATTTGAAAATGCTGGAATTTATAAAGCAAACATACAATCTTTCAGCGCTGAAGATATTGAAAAAGCAAGAAGACAGTTTGAAATTGAGCGATCTGGAAATACAAATGTACAGCCTGATTTAGGTAGCAATTTGGTTTTAGCAATTGAGAATTATGCCAATCAGCTGTTGTTTATTAGCAATAACCGAATATTATATAACTTCTTTTCTAAAAAGAATTATTCGCGAAACCGATTCATTACAGATCACCCGATTTCCTCTAGTAAAGAGGATGTTAGAGTTTTTATCGATAAATTTTTGTCTAAAGATCTAGATGCAATTTTAGAATATTATATATCAAATAACAGATTTGATAATATTGATGATTTATTTGAAGTTAAGGAATATTTGCCTGAAAGTTCGCTTGATAAATTAAGCAATAAGGTGTCGGAAAAATTAGATTATGCTATTCAAACGGTTAATGGAAATTTACAGCCAGCTGCTATAAGTGAGACAGTTGAGTTTTTAAAATACCGAAGTTTTTATATTTTGGTTTCTCATTTTAGATCTGCTGAAAAAGACGAAAAAATCAGAGCAGTTTATAACAAAGTGTACAATTTGCACAGTAATTCAGTTGTTAGACATGAATTGTTAAACCCAATGATTTCTTCTTTAATAAACTATAATGCGGTTGATTCTGATCTGAATAATTTATTCAGAAAAAACAAAAATCAACTTGATGCTGCACAGGAAAGAGTAGACAATGCCAGCAGTTCATCAGGCTTTTCAGGTTGGTCAATAGTCGTGATTATAATTGTAATTATTAGAGTAATTCTGCTAATAGCTAGGCTTGGAAGAGCTTAATAAACAGAATATTAAATAAGAAAAAAAGCCTAATAGATTTAGTTTCTATTAGGCTTTTTAATTTTGGCTTTATTTTTCAAATCCCAAAACGTTGCGAACTTTTTCTAAAACGCCATCTGCAACTACCGAAGCTTTTGCAGCGCCTTTTTTAAGAAGTGCATCAACCTCTTCAAGATTGTTGATATAATAATTATATTTTTCTCTTTCCGTTTTAAATTTTTCAGTAATCAATTCAAAAAGAGCTTGTTTTGCGTGTCCGTAACCATAATTTCCGCCTAAATAATTGGCTCTCATTTCAGCAATCTGAGTTTCATTTGCTAACAAAGAATAAATTGCGAAAGCGTTGCAGGTATCAGGATTTTTTGGTGCTTCAAGAGGTGTGCTATCAGTTTCGATGCTCATTACTTGTTTGCGAAGCGTTTTATCGTCAAGGAAAATGTTGATGATATTATTAGCAGATTTACTCATTTTTCCGCCGTTTGTTCCTGGAATCAACATGCTGTCTTCTTGAATTTTAGCTTCCGGAATTACAAAAGTTTCACCCATTTGATGATTAAATCGCGATGCAACATCACGCGTAATTTCTAAATGCTGAAGTTGATCTTTTCCAACTGGAACGAATTCAGCATCATATAACAAAATATCTGCCGCCATCAACATCGGATAAGTAAATAATCCGGCATTTACATCATCCAAACGATCTGATTTATCTTTGAAAGAATGTGCTAAAGTCAATCTTTGAAACGGAAAAAAACAGCTTAAATACCAAGTCAACTCAGCAGTTTGAGTAACATCTGATTGTCTGTAAAAAGTAACTTTATCAGGATTAAGCCCACATGCAAGCCAAGCTGCCGCTGTGCTATATGTATTTTCTCTTAATGTTTTGCCGTCTTTAATTTGTGTAATCGAATGTAAATCAGCGATAAACAAATAAGATTCATTTGCAGGATTATTCGATAATTCAATTGCCGGAATAATTGCTCCCAGTAAGTTTCCTAAATGCGGCGTTCCTGTACTCTGAACACCAGTAAGTATTTTTGCCATTATTTTTGTTTCTTAACCGCAAAGATTGCAAGTTTATTTTTTTAAACCGCAAAGTTCGCAAAGTTTTTCGCAAAGATGGCAAAGTTTATCAAAGGTTTAGCTGTTTTTTAAATTTATGAAGTGGAAAAAACGAAATATTCAAAATTTCTAAAGATCTGGAAAACCAAATTCATTTCTGTTTTCTTACTTTTGAAGTTATGAAAATATTAAAAATTACTTTTTGGATTCTTTGGCGCATTTGGTTTTATGTTTTAATGGCCATTCCGATATTGATTATGTTGCCGTTTTTACTGATTTCTATCATATCAGAACGTGGTTACCCCTATTTCTTTAAAATGGCCCGCATTTGGGCTAAATTTATCCTTTTCGGGATGGGTTTTTATTACAAAGTAAAGCGTGAGCAAAAGCTTATTAAAAATACAAGCTATATGATTGTCGCAAATCATACTTCTATGACAGATATTATGCTGATGTTGGCGATTATTAAAAACCCTTTTGTTTTTGTTGGAAAGAAAGAGTTGGTGAAGATTCCATTGTTTGGATTTTTCTATAAAAGAACTTGTATTTTGGTTGATAGAAATTCTTCAAAAAGTAAAAATGAGGTTTTCAAAAGAGCTCAAAACAGGCTTAATCAAGGACTTAGTATTTGTATTTTCCCCGAAGGCGGTGTTCCAGATGATGAAAGTATTTTGCTGGATGAATTTAAAGACGGCGCTTTCCGACTAGCAATAGAGCATCAAATCCCAATAGTTCCAATTGTTTTTGCTGATAATAAAGAACGCTTCTCGTATACTTTTTTAAGCGGTAGCCCAGGAAAAATGCGAGCTAAAATTCTCCCATTTGTTGAAACAAAAGGCGTAACAGGCGAGCATCGAAAAGAACTCAGAGAGCAAGTCCGACAATTGATATTTGACGCATTAGTTGAATTTCAGAAAAAAATTTCGAAAAAAACGATTTTAAAAACAGAACCCGATAATCCTTAAGCATCAGGATTATCGGGTTTTCTTTTGAACTAAAATAACCCCTTATTTATATTCAAAATCTTATCTGTGAATGATTTTTTCAGAAATAAATCGTAATACCTTTTTAAACTTCAATTTGGTTTTTCTTCGGTTTTTATTGTACAACACTTCTATTTTCTCTTTCATAATTTAAAAACATTAAGGATTGATAATAAAGAGTTTGGTTAAAACTCAAGTTGACGTCACAATTTAATAGAGAGTAAAAAATGAAAAAGGTTGCGTGAGATATGAAATTTTTTCTCCTAAAAGGAATAAAAACCCGTCAGTACCAAACAAACCGACGGATTTTTATTAAAAAACAAATCAACCAAATTCGTTCTAAAATTTTTTAAAAGGCATTTATGGCGATGCCAATTAAAATTTTATATCTACTTACTAGATGATATAATTTTGAAAAGGTTGCGTTGATTTTTGATTTTTTTTTAAAATAAAAAACCCAACAAGATTTTGCCTTGTTGGGTTATAATATATGAACCTGCAATTTACAGATTTTGAAAGGTTTAAGCGTTTGCTAATTCTTTCATATGTTCTTTAATTTTAGCTTCTAATTCATCAGCTAATTCCGGATTATCTTTAATTAAAGATTTAACAGCATCACGTCCCTGACCTAATTTTGTGTCGCCATAGCTAAACCAAGATCCTGCTTTTTTAACGATTTCAAATTCAACTGCAAGATCAAGAATTTCTCCGGTTTTTGAAACTCCTTCTCCGTACATAATGTCGAATTCGGCAGTTTTAAATGGCGGAGCCACTTTGTTTTTAACAATTTTAACTTTAGTTCTGTTTCCGATAACATTCTCACCATCTTTAATTTGTGAAGAACGACGAATATCTAAACGTACTGAAGCATAGAATTTTAATGCGTTACCACCGGTTGTAGTTTCAGGATTTCCAAACATTACACCGATTTTCTCTCTCAGCTGGTTGATAAAGAAAACAGTACAATTTGTTTTGCTAATTGTTCCCGTTAATTTTCTCAATGCCTGTGACATCAAACGTGCGTGAAGACCCATTTTTGAATCTCCCATTTCACCTTCAATTTCGCTTTTTGGAGTCAAAGCAGCAACAGAGTCAATTACAACAATGTCTATAGCTCCAGAACGAATTAGGTTTTCAGCAATTTCTAAAGCTTGCTCCCCATTATCTGGTTGAGAAATGATTAAATTTTCGATATCAACGCCTAATTTCTCAGCATAATTTCTATCAAAAGCATGCTCAGCATCTATAAAAGCAGCAATTCCGCCAGCTTTTTGAGCTTCGGCAATTGCATGTAAAGTTAATGTGGTCTTACCAGATGATTCTGGTCCGTAAATTTCAATGATTCTTCCTTTTGGGTATCCATTTACTCCAAGAGCTAAATCAACTCCAAGTGAGCCAGAAGAAATCGTTTCTACCTCCACAATGGCTCTGTCGCCCATTTTCATTACGGTTCCTTTTCCGTAAGTTTTGTCAAGTTTATCAAGCGTTAATTGTAACGCTTTTAATTTGGCTTCTTTGTCTGAACTCATATCTTTTTAAATTATCTTAATTGTTATTTTTTTTGCATTTAAAACATAAATCAAAAGTAAGAAATAACTTTCGTGTTGTTATTTAGCTGACTTGTAAATTGCAAAACTACTTCTTTTTTTTGGAGTTTGGTTGTCACAAATTGTTACAAATTGCTACAATTTTACTCTATAAATAATGCCTTTAATTCGGTCGCATCGGAAGGTTTCATTTTGCCTGCAAGCACTAAACTCAACTGTTTACGACGTAAAGCAGCATCAAAACGCTGGATTTCAAGTTCGGTTTCCGGAATAATTGCCGGAACTTCAACAGGTCTTCCAGTGTCATCAACAGCAACAAAAGTATAAATTGCTTCGTTGGCTTTTGTTCTGCTTCCAGATTCGCGGTCTTCTACCCAAACGTCAATGAAAACCTCCATTGAACTTTTGAAAGATCTTGAAACTTTTGCTTCAACAGTAACAACACTTCCTAGTGAAATTGCTCTGTTGAATGCCACGTGATTTACAGATGCCGTAACCACAATTCGGCGAGAATGTCTGCGCGCGGCAATACTTGCGGCACGGTCCATTCGGGCTAATAATTCGCCGCCAAAAAGATTGTTTAAAGGATTTGTTTCGCTCGGTAAAACTAAATCTGTTAAAATAGTTATGGATTCTGAAGGGTGTTTTGGATTCATTTTTTTATTGTAAAAATTATAAATAAAAAGCTGATTAATTCAGCCAGTAAACCGCCATTACAGCTGGGATAAAATAGATTACTATGGTTCTCGCGCCATCGTAATCTTTTGCTAATCTTTGTCCGAAAAGCATCATTAATAAACTGATGCAAGAGAAAATTGCACCGTAAAAACCAAATTCTCTGCCACTGTTTAATAAAAGCTGAATTGCTCCAACAACGGATAAAATTCCAGAAATTAATTCTAAAATTAAAAGATGCAATAATGCAAGCGGCACTTGATTTTTTAACGGCGTGTTGGCAAAATGACCTTTTAGCCATTCAACATTGTCTTTCCAATAAAATATTTTTTCATATCCTGATTGTAAGAATGTTAAAGCTAAAAAAGCCAGAATTAAGATAGAGGCAGGATTATTCATTTGAAGTCTATTTTTTATGAATTAAACGAGTAAGTTTTATTGATAAATCGGTTAAAATTATTTTTGCATTTCCGTTTCTTTCAATGTGATACATCGCATCTGAAAGTTCTTTGAAAATTTCATGAATATTATTTCCATTGACAAAAGGTGCAAAATTTTCGAGTTTGAATTTATCGACTTTCGGTTCAATGTAAACCAAACTTGGTGCCTGATAATTAAGCATTAATGCCTGACGAAACATTTCGATGCAAAACTGAATGAATTTTTTCTGGCTTTCGCGTCCAAGTCCGGCAATTTCTTCACTCCAGGAAATCAAATCCTGAATTGCTGCAGCATTTCCTTTAGCTCTAAATGCGGCACGAACCCAGTTTACAAACCATTGTTCGAATGGATATTCAGAATCATCTTCTTTCAATAAATGCATCGCTTTATTAAAATTTCCCTGAGCCTGATGCGCAATTTTTTTAGCTAAATTTTGATCAATATTTTCTCGTGAAACTAAAGTGTCGGCGATTACTTTTTCAGGAAGACCATTAAAGTGAATTACCTGACAACGAGAGCGAATGGTTTGAATAATATCTTCTTCATTTTCAGAAATCAGAATAAAAATAGTTTTATCTGAAGGTTCTTCAAGAAGTTTCAAAAGTTTGTTGGATGCAGCAATATTCATTTTATCGGCCATCCAGATTATCATGATTTTATAGCCACCTTCGTAGGATTTCAGCGAAAGCGATTTTAAAACTTCCTGTGCATCTTCGACTCTGATTTCTCCTTGCTTGTTTTGAACGCCCAGGATTTTATACCAGTCAAATAATCCTCCGTAAGGCATTTCCTGGATAAAAGTTCTCCAATCCTGAATGAAATCCAAACTTTTTGGTTTGGTTTTGACATCTTCGGTGGTAACAGTTGGGTAAATAAAATGCAAATCAGGATGGGAGATATTTTGAAATTTTAAATTGCAGGACTCGTTTCCGTTTTCATTTTCATTGCCTGTATTGTTGCACAAAATGTATTGCGCATAGGCTATAGCAGTTGATAATGTGCCGCTTCCTTCGGGCCCAATAAACAATTGTGCATGCGGAATTCGTCCTGAAGATGCACTTTTTATCAAGTGACTTTTGATATAATCCTGACCTAAAATTTGAGAAAATTGCATGAAGCAAAGATAGAAGAAAATGGTGGAGTCAAAAACTTTAGATTAAAAGATTATGGGTTGTCTTAAAATTGAAAAATTTGAGAAATTTTTTTTGAAAAAAAACGGAGATGTATAAGCATAATTTTGTTAATAAATTACTTCACGCGAGTAGATATGAAGACTTTTTTGTTAATATTTTTTTGCCAAAAACGATAAACGTAAGGAAATTTTAGCTATTTAATGTTAAAATCAACCACTTTTTTATAGGTAATGTCTTACGGTTTTGGTTTTAACAAATTTAACAAAACCCTCGTTAAAACGCAGATTTTCTCGACATACGACTGTTTTTTAAGTTTTTTTTAAGGATTTTTTTTGAAAAAAGAAATCAATAAAGTTGCAATTTAAGTTAAATTATATATTTTTGTTTGCATCAACAACCATTTATAAATAGAATCTATGAAAGGGAAAATTATTTTATTAAGTACACTTTTTTTCTTGACAACTGCAGCTGTTTCAGCGCAGGCAAAAAATGCTCCAAGAAGTATCATTAGTACAACAGCTCTTATCAGAAAATACCATGATCAAAAAGAATTGAGTGGTATGCAAAAAGGAGAACTTTTGGAATTATACATTGAGCGTATTAAAGTTTTAGTGAAAACTCTCCCTTACATTGCTTTGGTTACTAAACCAGGTGTTACTATGGCCGACTTAGGTATTCCTGACGATAGTGAACACAAAAAAGTATTAGACAACCAAGCGGTTGGTACTACAACTTTCCTGGATACTACGGTAGACTTCCAAAGAAAAATGATGCCTTATTCAGATAAAGGAAACTTGATCGCGGCAATTTTATTTTACGAAAGCACATTGAAATCATTACACGAGTTCAACGATTTGAACGAAATGTAATTAATAAAATATTTTTAAAACCTTTTTTGACTTGTTTACGTAGATGATTTAGATTTTCGAAAAACATTTTAAAAGAGCGATAAAAAATAACTCGTTCTCGATGTGTTCTGATTATTTCGGAAAAATCGAGATGAGTTTTTTCATTTACGCATACCCAAATTTATTATTAACCCTAATACCCCCTTATCATGAAAAAAATTACTCAAATGATCTGCGTTCTTTTGACAGTTACTAGTATGAGTGCTCAGCAAGAGAAAGGAATTATGGGCTACAACAATTGGTTAAATAACTGGACCGAATTTAAGCCTAACAAAGTAGAGTATGGAGAAGCAAACCAAATTTTAGCAGGAAATATTTCTGTTAACACTAAATTGCTGAAAAGGAATGTTTATGTTTTGCAAGGCAACGTTTATGTTACAAACAATGCAGTATTAACAATCGAACCAGGAACTTTAATTATTGGTGATTTCGAAACTAAAGGAACATTGGTAGTTACAAAAGGTGCACAACTTGTTGCAGATGGTTTAGAGACTGATCCAATCGTATTTACTTCAAACCGCAGCCAGAAAAAAGCTGGAGACTGGGGTGGAGTTGTACTTCTTGGCGATGCTCCAATCAACAAATTTGGAGGAGTTGGTTCTTACAACTTAGATCTAGATCCTACGCTTACTTCTTATGGTGGTGACAACGTAAACGGAAATTCAGGTATCTTGAGATTTGTTAGAATCGAATTTGCTGGAAAAAAAGTTAAAGGTGCAGATACTTTCAATGGTTTGACTGTTGCTGGTGTTGGAGCTAAAACGATACTAGAAAATGTAATGGTAAGCTACTCTGGAGGTGATTCATTTGCTTTCTTTGGAGGAGATTTAAACGCTACGAAACTAGTTTCTTACAAATCAATCAACGACGATTATAAATTTACTCAAGGTGTTCAATGTCGTTTATTTAATTCATTGGCAGTTAGATCATCTTACTTATCAAGTAACAAAGACGGATCTCGTTGTATGGAGGTAAAAACTTTCGAAAAGAAAAGCGAAACAGATTTTACTAAAAAACAAACATTTGTTGTTGCAACAAATATTACAATGTTAAATGATAGTGATAACATTAAAGCTGATATTCAGGCAGGTTTAGTAAAAGAGGCAGTTTATGTTGCTGAAACTGCTTCTCTTGAAATGAAGCGTAGTGTAATCTCTGGATTTAACCCGGCCGTTCTATTGGACAGCAAAACTGAGATTAATGATGCCAACCTTAAAAAAATCAAAATTGAAGAAATGTATCTTAACTTATGTAGCGGAAACATCTTTACAGAGTACAATTCTAACAATGAAGATTTAGAGGGCTGGTATGGAAACCCTGTGTTCTTTAATGTGATGTCACAAAGTGATAACAAAGAAACTTTCATTGATATCTACAATGCTAAAAAACCAGATTTCAGATTGCAATTAGGAAAAATTACAGCATCTAGCGGAAAATAGATAAGTTTCGATTTTTATTTCAAGAGCGTAAATTTTATTAATTAAGTCCCCAGACACAATTTATGTCAGTCTCGTGACCAAATAAAGATCAGAACATAATGGCCCCATCTATAAAAAAATATTTTATTTATATTATATTTTTGGTTTCGCCTGCAGTAGCAATAAATGCACAATGCAAGTCAGGAAACACTGTTTCTAATGACACAAAATGCATCGCAGCGGCGTGTAACAACAACCAAAAAACAGTAATAGCTGGTACATCAGTGATCAGCAAATTAGATAATTCTAATCAGTTAGCAGTAGAGCTATCCATCCCCAAGGATAGCTTTGCTATAGCTACTGATTGTAATGATCAGACAACTTCAGAATGCAAGGAAAACGCATCAATTACAGCTTCTTATTCTGTTCTTGCGAAGGACATTATTGAGAACTATAAATATGATTTTTCTGAAACATTCATAGATATTTTGTTTTTTGAAAATATAGACTTAGCAAGAACTAGAACTATATGATTCAGAAAACTACGCTATCTGTAATCCGATTTATTCTTTTTTTTAGTATTTTTTTATGTACTAAAACAAATAGCTATGCCCAGACAATAGTGCCTCAGCAACTTGGATATCCAAGAATTTGTGCTGGGCTTATTGTCGATGGGAAGCCTTTTAATGAGTATAACGCGACTTTCAGCTATGTAGATTTCCCTGCTGGTACTACTTTCGAAGTAGAACTTTCAGATGACTTAGGAAATTTTACTACACCAACTGCAACTACAAAAATTTCAATTACCGATAATGCAGCTTTACAGCAACAAACTATAAAGTTTGCGGTTCCAACAAATTTGAAGGGATCTGATACGTATAGCATGCGCATTAAAAGTAATACTGCAACGCCTGTTTATAGTTTAAGATTTAGAAATTCTCAAGCTGTAACAAGTTTCCCTATTTATTACAGAACTTATGTAGAATCCTTTTTTATCAATGATAAACTGGCAACTGCAACTTATTGTACAGGCGGAAGTTTAAGCCTTTCTATTTATAATCCTACACCAGCAGATATACCATCATCTCCTGCAAACTATTCAAATCTTAAATATAAATGGTTTAAAGATGATGTTGCAATTGCAGGACAAAGTGGTAAAACGTTATTGGTAAATGCTCCAGGTGTTTATTATGCACAAATTGATTACGGAGGCTGTAATGATGAAAACTTTAGCTCAAACAGAGTTACTGTAACTTCATCAACATCGGGATCATCTGTAACTGTAGATTCAAGCTTAGGAAATCCATTTTGTTCAAGCGGAACAGGTACAACTTTAACAGCAACAGCTGGTAATAAATACCAATGGAAAAAAAACGGTGCAGTAATTACCGGAGCCACAAATCGCAGTTATACTACAAATGAAGCTGCAGTTTATACTGTTGACGTTGATTTTGGAGGATGTACAGCTACAGGAACAATCGATTTAAAAGGAAATAATTTTACAGCTTCATTAAATGTCCCAGCGGCGAACGTTATTGCTCCAAACGAAACTTTAAGCGTTACTGTGACTACAAATGCGGTTAATCCAACTTTCCAATGGTTTCTTGGAAATAATGTGATTTCAGGCGCTAATACCAACACTTATGTGGTGTCTGCACGTGGAAATTACAAAGTAAAAGTAAGTCAGGCAGCAGGATGTGTTGTTGAACAAGAATTACCTTTTACAGTAAGCTACGATGGTAACCCGGTTACTTCTGTAGAAAAGATTGCAAATATTATAAGCTTGAGCAGTTATCCGTATGATGTATGGGATATTCCGAGTGAATACAAAAACCCAGAAACTAGTGTTAAAATAATTAGTTCAAACGGAGACATGGTTCTTGATGTTGTCAACTATCAAGGCGATTGGCCCCCGTCTGGATCAATTGATATTAAAAATGTAAATCCAGTATATTACTATGTCATTCAATCCGGGACAGGTGAAAGAAAAGGATCAATAACCCTGATAAAATAAGATGAAGAAAATCCTACTATTCATAACTTTATTTTACGGTTTATCAAATGTACTCTATGCTCAAGATACCAAATCTGAGGATGGAGTTGTTTCGTTTTCTTTACCTATCAGAAATTCTTTAAAGTTTAATAGATACATAATTAATCCAACGTTCAGTTTTGTACGTGAATCAAATCCGTATGTAAGTTTTTATAATAAAAGACAATGGGTTTCATTTGACGATGCTCCAAATACTTATTTATTTGGTTATTCTGGCCGTTTTAGAGAGAATGAAGCTTTTGCTTTTGGATTATTTCAACAAAATTATGGTGTTTTTACAGTCTTTGGAGGAGTAGCCAACTTTGCTCATAATATCGTTTTGCAAGAAGACAGCAATTTGACATTTGGACTTAATGTGGGTGCCTACCAAAGTGGTTTAAACAAAGGTAAAATTGTTACAAATGATCCAAATCTTCCAATTGATAACATTCAGTCAAATACATTACTTACCGTAAATCCGGGTATTAACTACGGTACAGCATTTCTAGATTTTGGGTTATCGATCAACAATTTGGTTCTTTACAATTTTGGTTCAGGAATGGTAAAGGAAGATCCGGAAAGAGCAATCGAATTGCATGGAATGTACACAGGCTATATCGACAGCTACGGATTTTTCGACAGAAGTAAATTTTCAGGAATTGTAAAAACAGAGATTAAAAAAGATAAAACTGTTTTATCTGGGTTAGCCATGCTAACGATTCCACAAGGAGTTTGGGCTCAAGCTGGATATAATACTTTATATGGTGTTTCGGCAGGTTTAGGTGTAAATATCTCGCCTAGTATCGCGATTGAATATAATTATGAAAGAGGTTTTGGCAATTTTACAAATTTAGGAGGTTCTCACGAATTTGCAATTGCTTATAAATTCAAAAGCAGAAATTACTATTACGGTGATGATGATGAAGGTTCACTTATTGATCCTTCAAAACCAAAACCTGTAATGGCTAAAAAAACAACATCGGCTCCGGTTACAAGAGTAGATGGTGCTGAAAAAGCAAGATTGGCTGCTGAAGCAAAAGCAATTGCTGATGCAGAAGCGAAACAAGCAAGACTTGCTGCTGCTGAAAAAGTGAAGGCTGACGCCGAAGCTGCAGCAAAAGCAAAATTAGAAGCAGATAATAAAGCAAAAGCCGATGCAGAAGCATTGAAAATAAAACTTGCTGCAGATGCAAAAGCTAAAGCAGATGCTGCAGCTGCAACAAGAACACAAACTGCAACTGCAAACAGAGCGGTTGCTGCAACACAAAAAACACAAGCGCAACTGGCAGCAGATAAAGCCAGAGCAGATGCAGAGGAACGCAGATTGAAATTGGTTGCTGATAACAAAGCCAGAGTAGATGCTGCCGCTGCAGCAAGAGCTCAAGCTGCTGCAAACAAACCAGCAGCAGTAGCAGCAAAAACACCGGCACAGTTAGCTGCTGATAAAGCGAAAGCTGATGCAGAGGCAATGAAATTAAAACTAGCTGCTGAAGCGAAAGCAAAAGCCGATGCTGAAGCTGCAAAAGCTAAAGCGACTGGAGCACCTCAAAAAACACAAGCAGAATTAGCTGCAGACAAAGCTAAAGCCGATGCCGAAACTGCTGCTAAAGCAAAATTAGCTGCTGATGCAAAAGCGAAAGCAGATGCGGAAGCATTGAAAGTTAAATTAGCTGCCGATGCAAAAGCAAAAGCAGATGCTGCTGAAGCGAAGAGAAAAGCTGATGCAAAAGCAAAAGCTGAGGCTGCCGATTTACAATCAATTTTAGCTGCTGATGCAAAAGCAAAAGCAGATTCAGATGCTTATCAGGCTAGATTAGCGGCTGAAGCAAAAGCTAAAGCAGCTTCTGAAGCTAAAACGAAAGCTGCAATTGATGCTGCAAACAAAGCGAAAGCTGCCGTAGCATTGAAAGAAAAAGCTGCCGCAGATGCTGCCTTAAAAGAAAAATTAGCTGCTGACGCAAAAGCAAAAGCAGACGCAGAGGCGAGACAAGCATTAATTGCTGCTGAAGCAAAAGCGAAAGCTGATGCAGAAGCATTGAAAATAAAACAAGCTGCTGACGCTAAAGAGAAAGTAGAAGAAGATGCAAGACAAGCGAAATTAGCTGCTGATGCAAAAGCAAAAGCGGATGCAGAGGCAATTCAGGCGAAACTAGCTGCTGATGCGAAAGCAAAAGCTGACGCAGAGGCATTACAAGCAAAATTAGCTGCAGATGCAAAAGCAAAAGCGGATGCAGAAGCGTTACAAGCTAAATTAGCTGCTGATGCAAAAGCAAAAGCAGATATGGAAGCTTTACAAGCAAAATTAATTGCTGACGCAAGAGTAAAAGCAGATGCTGAAGCTACGGCAAAAGCAAAAGCCGATGCAGAAGCAAAAAAATTACAAGAAGCAGAAGAAGCTCGTCAGGCGAAATTAGCTGCTGATGCGAAAGCAAAAGCGGATGCTGAAGCTCTTAAAGCGAAACAAGTTGCTGATGCAAAAGAGAAGGCTGATGAAGAAGCTCGTCAAGCAAAATTAGCTGCTGACGCAAAAGCAAAAGCTGATGCAGAAGCATTACAAGCTAAATTAGTTGCTGATGCAAAAGCAAAAGCCGATGCTGAAGCACTTAAGATAAAACAAGCTGCTGAAGAGAAAGCAAAAGTGGAAGAAGAAGCTCGTCAAGCAAAATTAGCTGCTGACGCAAAAGCAAAAGCTGATGCAGAAGCTTTACAAGCAAAACTTGCTGCTGATGCAAAAGCAAAAGCAGATATGGAAGCTTTACAAGCAAAATTAATTGCTGATGCAAAAGTAAAAGCAGATGCTGAAGCAACCGCAAAAAAATTACAAGAAGCTGAAGAAGCTCGTTTGGCAAAATTAGAAGCAGATAATAAGGCGAAAGCTGATGCTGAAGCATTGAAAGTAAAACTAGCTGCTGATGCAAAAGCCAAAGCTGATGCAGAAGCTTTACAAGCAAAACTTGCTGCAGATGCAAAAGCGAAAGCAGATGCAGAGGCATTACAAGCGAAATTAGCTGCCGATGCAAAAGCGAAAGCGGATGCCGAAGCATTAAAAGTAAAACTTGCTGCAGATGCGAAAGCAAAAGCTGATGCTGAAGCTTTAGTAGCAAAACAAGCTGCTGAAGAGAAAGCAAAAGTGGATGAAGAAGCTCGTCAGGCAAAACTAGCTGCTGACGCAAAAGCGAAAGCTGATGCCGAAGCATTAAAAGTAAAACTAGCTGCTGATGCAAAAGCCAAAGCAGATGCTGAAGCTTTACAAGCAAAACTTGCTGCAGATGCAAAAGCAAAAGCTGATGCAGAGGCATTACAAGTGAAATTAGCTGCTGATGCAAAAGCGAAAGCGGATGCCGAAGCATTAAAAGTAAAACTTGCTGCTGATGCAAAAGCCAAAGCAGATGCTGAAGCTTTACAAGCAAAACAAGCAGCTGACGCAAAAGCTAAAGCAGATGAAGAAGCTCGTCAGGCAAAATTAGCTGCTGACGCAAAAGCAAAAGCGGATGCAGAAGCATTAAAAGTTAAACTAGCTGCAGATGCAAAAGCAAAAGCGGATGCAGAAGCTTTACAAGCAAAATTAGCTGCAGATGCAAAAGCCAAAGCTGATGCAGAAGCATTACAAGCGAAACTAGCTGCAGATGCAAAAGCGAAAGCGGATGCAGAAGCATTAAAAGTAAAACTAGCTGCTGATGCTAAAGCTAAAGCAGATGCAGAAGCGCTTCAAGCGAAACTTGCTGCTGATGCTAAAGCCAAAGCAGACGCAGAAGCATTACAGGCGAAACTTGCTGCTGATGCTAAAGCAAAAGCCGATGCAGAAGCATTACAAGCAAAATTAGCTGCTGACGCAAAAGCAAAAGCAGACGCAGAAGCGTTACAGGCAAAACAAGCTGAAGAAGCGGAATTAAGAGCTAAACAAGCGGCGGATGCAGCAGCAAAAGCGGCAGAAGCTCAAAAAGATGAAACAGCAAAAGCTATTGATAATTTAACGCAATCATTAGATGCGTCAAATAAAAATCAAACTGATTTATTGGCTCAGTTTAATGCTACAGTTGCAAATAAACAAAAAGACCTGAATGATTTAAGAGAGGAAAATGACTTAAGTGAAAAAGGAATTTACAAAGAACCGAAACCATTCAAAAGTGTTGCAGCAGAGAACAGCCAGTTAGAAGCTTTGAAAACAAATATTGCTGAGGCAAACAGAATTCAAAAAGATGAGATTGCCAAGTTGACGAATTTATATAACGAAAGACTTAAAAAAGTTCCGAATAAAAATGACGCTTTAAACAGAGCTTATCTAGAAAAGATAAATCAGTTGAAAGCAGCACAATTGAAAATGGAACAAGATAGTGCAGCTTTACTTGCGAATTTAGAGCGTATTAAAGCAGAAACTGAAATCGAGAAAAAACGTAGAATTAAGCGTGCAGCTTATGAAAACGATCAAGGAAGATATAATCAGGATCTGGCAGCTCTTAAACGTATTAAGGAAACTACTAAAGTTAGCAGTACGCCTTTAACAGCAAGTGATTTTGATTTTGGTGAAGACCAATCAAATATGCAGATCATCAAGAATATTAAAAATTCTGATAGTGGTTATTATATGATTGTTGCAGTTCATAGCAGTGTTGAAAAAAGAGATGAATTCTTAACCAAAGCAGTTGCTGCAGGACGTTCAGACATTAATTTCTTCTATAATATAGCAACAAGTAAATATTACATCTATTACGAGAAATATGAGGGATTACAAGAAGCGACTAAAGCATTAGAAGCTAAAGGAAATAAACCTTATAACGGAAAAATGGCCATCGTAAAAGTGGAGAATTAATAATAGACAATAAGAGTTAAGCACCTTATTTTTTTAAGGTGCTCGTTAAAAATAAATAGTTTAAAGCGGCCAAAATTTTAATCGCTAATGCCCCTTAGAGATTAAGAAGGCCACAAAAATTAAATACCATGAAAAAACCTACTATTCTTAAAATTGCAATATTGCTTCTGTTGATTTTACAAGCAGATGTAGTATTTTCTCAAACTTATAAGGCTTTTAATAAAGAATATACCACACAGGTTAGAGGAGATATTATTAACATTGGAAATAGTATACTTAACAGAGGTACTAAGAAATCTGACGGTACGTATAGTGTAAGTCCTAACACACCTTTTAGCGGTACTACTAGTAATGATACAAATGGTAATTTTGATATGTACTATATCAATGTTGACCCTGTCTCGAATAATAGTACTCCAATATTTAGTTCGAGTAGTGCCACTCTTACAGTACCAAATAATATTGCTCCTGCAGCTCCTTGTTATAAAGTTGCTTATGCTGCTTTGTATTGGTCAGGTATTTTAAGATCACCAGCAGATAGAACAAAAATTAAAAATGTAAAAATTAAGGTTCCCAATACCACTAATAGTAATTATCAGGATGTGGTAGGAACCGTTATTTGGGATATTGATAAAAATGCTGATGGTATTTCTGATTCAGGAGGTAATAAAACACAAGCTTATGCCTGTTTTGCTCCTATTACATCATTATTAAATGCAACTAATCCAAATGGAGTTTACACCGTAGCAAATGTACTAGCTACTGAAGGTGTAAAGAATACTAATGGTTCAACTGGTTTGGCCGCTGGATGGTCTCTTTTTATTATTTATGAAGATAATTCATTACCAACCAAGTCAATTTCTACTTTTAATGGATTTTTTGGGATAGGTAGTAATGCAGGCCCTATTAGCACAACGGTTAATGGTTTTACGACTCCAGATCTAGGTGACGTTAATGCAAGAGTCGCTTTTTCAGCTCTTGAAGGGGATCAAAATTATTCAGGTGATTACCTTTACATTAACAGTAAGTCTATTACGACATCACCAAGTTCGGTGAGACCAATAAATAATTTCTTTAAAAGTTCGATAACAACCTCAAATGGTGTATTTACAGATAGAAATCCTAATGGTACCAATACTTTAGGTTTTGATGCCGGAGTTCTTGATATTACGCCCCAAAGTGGAATTATTCCAAATAAAGCAACATCTGCACAAATCACCATAGGTACAAATGTGGATGTTTATATCAATTATTTTTTGGCTTTTTCGGTAGATGTTATTGCGCCTAATGTTAAATTGATAAAGAAGGTACATGATGCAGCTGAAGTTGACGCAGAAAATAAAAATGTAACATTAGGTCAGGAGTTGCGATATACTTTATCATTTAAAAATAGTGGAAATGACAGTGCAACCGAATTTACGATAACGGATCAGTTGCCAACTAACACCAATTTTAATTTTCCAGCAGATATTTTTAAGTTGCCTACTGGAATGACCATAGCTAACAATGTTACCTATAATGCTGCAACTCGAACTATAACATTCAAGGTACCAAATAGTTTGGTTGAAAAGAATGATCCGGAAGAGACAATCCGTTTTAAAGTCAAAGTGGTAGATGATTGCGCTTCATTGATAGATGCTTGTAATAATGTTATTAGAAACTCTGCGCTTACAAGCTATCGCGGTAACCCTGCGGCAGGTGGAGGTGGTAATGGTACTCTATTTGGAGATACGAGTTATGCTTCTGCAAATTCTTGTAATGCTACACCTCAGTCTACCAATTTCCTTGTAGGTTTAGATGCTTGTAAAAATAGTAAAGCAGAAATCTGTTTGACAGACATGGAACTTTCTGCAGCTGGTGGTTACACTACTTACAAATGGGCAACAAGCACAGCTTATAATCCTGTTTTAGGAACAAATCAAAAACTTAAAATTACAGGACCAGGAACATATTATGTTTATAGTACAAAAACAGGTTGTCCTGATTTCGAACAAATTATTACTGTAACAGATGGAGGTGGAGTAAAAACCAATCCTATTATTAAATATGCAGATAATAAAGATTCTAATGGTGTTATTGCTCCTTGTGATATTGATGGAAAGCCATTACCAAAAATATTTCTTTGCGGTGCCAATGATTCAAGACTTTTTGATTTAGCACTTCCATCGGCAACAGTTGTATGGGAAAAAACGACTTGTGTTCGTCCCCCACTTTCAGAGTTATCTGATTTATGTGCTGACGAAAGAGCATCTTGTACCTGGGTTTCAGCAGGACCAAACGGTTCTCTTTTTACAGCTAGTGAAGCAGGTTATTATAGAGTAACCATTAGTTCAGGAGGCTGTGTAAACAAATTTTATTTTAATGTCTACAAAAGTGATGTTGCTATAAATGAAACGCATAAAAATATTTTATGTACAACTCCAGGAAGCATTACTGTAGATAAACTTACAGGATATGAATTTAGCTTGACACATGTTCTGATTCCGGCTTCAAGCTCTACTACCACTGCATGGGGAGACAGTAATGTTTTTAGCATTACACAAGAGGGTAATTATGTAGTAAATTATCGACTTAAAAATGTAAACCCAACTTGTGCATACAAAACCAATCAAATTATCATTGCTAAAGATGGTTTTACTGTAGGAATTGATAATCCAAATGAAAATCCACTTTGTTTTGGAGATAAAGGAAGAATTCAGGTAAGTGCGACAAGCGGATTTACAGGATATTATTATACAGTTTATGAAGATGGTGTTTTATATCAAGATTTAGGACCACTACCAAATCGTACTCAAGATTTTAAAGATTTAACACCAGGAAAGACATATAGAATTGTAGTTTTCACTAAAAAAGCGGATGGGTCTATTGAGTGTACTGACGAAGTAAGTAAACTTATACCTAATCCAGCAGCTGCTTTAACTCTAACATCTTCAGTTATAAAACCTCTTACTGCTTGTGCCGATGGACAATATAGAATTACGGCTAGTGGTGGTAAATTTCCTTATGCATTTTTTGTAGACGGTTCAGCAACGGAGTATGCATTAGATGAAAATGGTAATACTGATTTGAATTCAATAATATTAAATACTCCTACGGCAAAAGAGTATACTATATTAGTACGCGATTTTAATCGTTGTGAAACTACGTACAAATTTACAGTTGCAGCAAACCCTAAACCAGTATATACCGTTGTTCCATCAACTATTAACTGTTATGGAGAAAAAGGATCAATTACTGTAAATGTAACAAACGCAAATGGCTATGCTTTAGAATATAGTATTGATAATGGCGCTACATTTGGTTCAAATCCAACATTCTTAAACTTAAAAGAAGGAACATATAATGTTGTTGTTCGATATACATTATCAGGACAAACATGTACAGACCCTGCTCAAGCTGTTGCAATTTTACCTCCGGCAAATGCCTTAACTGCTTCTGGAGGAGTTTCAGAATTAGCAGGATGTAGACTTGGAGGTCTTGGAGGAAGATTAAGATTTACAAACGTTACAGGTGGTACAATTCCTTATGAATATTCGTTTGATGGAGGAGCAAGCTGGCAGACTTCACCAGAGAAAGATGTTATGGATGGTACATATGTGCTTATCGTAAGAGATTCTAAAGGTTGTACTTATAAATTACCTTATGATGTAATTTTAGATCCAAAACCAGCAGATCCACAAATTGACCCAATTAATGTAGTTTATAACTGTACTGGTACTGGAATAGCTACTGTAACGGTTAATAATCCTGCAAATGGAAATTATTCTTATGAATATTATTTAGATGACGTTCCAAATACACCAATTGATAATAATGTATTTACGAATGTTATATCAGGAAGTCATAATATTAAAGTTAAATATAAATTAGAAGACGCTAGTACTTATAGTAACTTACTAAAAGAAGATTTTGGACACGGTGATCCTACAACAAGTCCTGGTATTGCAGCAGCTTATTGTTTTAATGATCAGAGAGTAACGGCACCTTATGTATGCGGAACACAATCTGTAGAAGATAATCAATATTCTGTAGCTAGTTTCTTTTGGAGAAATGATAATGCGTGGTATCACTTTAAAGATCACACTTCAAATGGAGCAGTTGCCGACGGAAGATATTTATTAGTAAATATCGGTTCTGCAGCAGGTGATTATGGAATTCTTTATAGTAAACCAATTGCAGATGTTATTCCTAATCAGCCAGTAAAAGTAGATTTGGCAGTTGCCAATTTATTAAATGCAGGTAAAGGTGGAGCCGCTCCAATTGTTCGATTTGAATTAGTAAATCCAGCAGGTGTTGTGGTTGCCCGAGTTGATACAGGAAAAATTGCTGAGGATCCAAATGACCCAAACAGAACAAAATGGATAGAGATTCCAACAATTTCTTTGAATCCAGGAAACAACACTAACCTGACATTTGTTATTCGTTCAGGAAGTTTAGAATATAATGGAAACGATTTATTGATTGATGATATTTCAGTATATCAATTACCGAAGTCTTGTTTACAAGAACAAAAAATCTTATTTGATGTTGGAACAGATAAAGCATTTACTGTTTTAGAGCCAGTTATTCAAGATGTTGCTTGTAACGGAGGAAACACAGGTGCAATTACAATTACAGCTCAAAATTTTGGTGCAAGGTTCTATTATTCTATAAATGGTGGAACTCTTCAAAGTTCTACAACATCTCCAGTTACTATTAGCGGATTAACAGCAGGAAATTATTCTGTGGTTGTACAAAGCGATGCAGCAGGAACTTGTTCGAAATCATATAGTAAAACAATTGGATCTCCAAGTGCTGTGACAGTTACAGCAAGTGTTACTACACCATTAACATGTAATCCAAATTCTGCTGCTATTACAGCTGTTGCTGTAGGAGGAACTTCTCCATATAAATATGAACTTAGAGCTGCAGACGGTGTTACAGTTATCACCGCATTTCAAGATTCAGCGGTATTTACTGGTTTAGGAAAAGGCACTTATACAGTTGCTGCTAAAGATTTAAGAGGTTGTTCTTCTGCAGTTTCAACTGCGGTTATTATAAATGACGCGCCACCAGTTACAGCAAGTTTAGCAAGTTCATCAGATTTATGTTTTGATGCTAATAAAGCTACAATTGTCGTTACTGCTTCAGGAACGGGAACATTATCTTATAGTTTAGATGGTGCTGCTGCTGTGACTACAAATACTTTTACAAATGTGGGAGTAGGAACTCATAGTGTTTTAGTAACAGATGCTAATAATTGTACTGTAACAGTTAGTAATATTATTGTTGCTCCAGAATTAAAAGGTAAGCCACAAGTAACAAAAACATTAGACTGTAATACAGCTGGTGCAACTATTAAAGTGGATATCGAAGGAGGTACTGCTCCTTTTACATATAAATATAAACTTGGTGCTTCAGGAACTTATAGTTCAAGCATTCCTGTTACTGGAACTTCATTTAATTATGCAGCTGCAGGCGCTGGTACATACTATTTCGAAATTTCAGATGCTAATAGTCCGACTTCTTGTAAAGTAGAGGTTTCAGCTACTGTAGATGCGATTACAAATCCAACAGTAACTGCACAACCAGTGCAAGTAACGTGTAATGGTGGTTCAACTGGAGAAGTAACATTAGTAGCTTCGGGCGGTTCTGGAGGATACAGCTATAGTTTTAATAATAGCGGATTTACAACTACGATAAAATATACAGGTTTAAAAGCCGGAATTGCTTATCCATTCCAAGTAATGGATGATAAAGGTTGTAAATCTGCGATAGGTTCTATTACATTAACAGAACCGACAGCAGTTCAAGGAACTATTAATGCAACAGAACTTACATGTAGTAGTACTGGAACTGTTCCGGCTGTTGTTACTGTAACAGGATCTGGAGGAACAGGACCTTATCAATATAGTTTCAACGGAACTTCAAATTTCACTACTACTAATACTTATTCAACTTCTGCTGCTGGTACAGTAACAGCTTATATTAAAGATAGCAATAACTGTCAAATTGGACCGTTAAGTATTACAATTGCGACTTTATATCAAATTACTGATATCACAATTACCGATAATGGTTATGATTGTTCGACAACTCCTCCAGGAGGTCATGTTAATATTGCAGCTGTAAAAGGTGGTGTTTCGGCGCCAATTCGTTATCAAATTATTTCAGGTCCTGCAGGATATGATACAGCAACTAATTCTGATGGTGAGTTTAAATCATTAGCTCCAGGAAGCTATATTTTTCAAGCTACTGATATTAAAACAGGTTGTTCATTTACTAAACAATATACAGTTAATGGTTCACCAGATATTGTAACTGGAGGATCAATCCTTACGACTATTAAATGTTTTGGTGGTACAGGAACAATTCAGTTTAC
Source organism: Flavobacterium sp. ASV13 (assembly GCF_000745775.1). Classification (GTDB taxonomy): domain Bacteria; phylum Bacteroidota; class Bacteroidia; order Flavobacteriales; family Flavobacteriaceae; genus Flavobacterium. Next base: position 827,628 of record NZ_JQJY01000002.1, read on the forward strand.
TGTTAATGGAATAAAGAGCAGATTTGATTATGTTATTAAAAATGGCTCAGGAACTATTATCCAGAGTGCAAATAACCTAGTCGGATCAACAAATACTACAATTACCGTAGGAACAGCTTTAGCTGCTGGTGCTTATACTATAACTGCAACAGACAGAACAACAAAATGTCAGTCTGCTTATACAGTAACATTAACACAACCAGCTAATGCATTAGATGTTACAGCAACGGTTCCAAACATCAATTGTAATAATGGTCAGGCAATTATTACAGCTGTTGGTTCAGGCGGAACAACTAGTTATACTTATGCAGTTGTAATAAAAGGTGCGGTACCTACTGCCGGTGCATATGGAACTGATCCTAAATTATCTGTTAATACAGTTAATGGTACAAAAGTAGATTGGGATGTTTATATTAAAGATGCTAACGGTTGTACTGATTTTGTTTCTGTTAAAGTTTTACAAGATCAAACTCCAAGCGTTACAGCTACTTTAGATAACCAATGTACAGGTTCTGGAAATAAATTCAGAATTACAGCAAATGGAACTGGAGGAATTGCTCCATTAACTTATGGAATCAATGGTGCTACAGGTGCTTTTGGTCCAGATAATTTCTTTGATGTTGTTGCTAGCGCAACTCCATATATCGTTTGGGTAAAAGATGCTAACGGTTGTACTGCTCAAGCGGCAGCTATTACAGTTTATCCACAATTAACAGCAACGACTGCAATTAAAGAATTGGATTGTTCTACTACAAATCCAGATGCTACAATTACAGTTACTCCTAATGGAGGAAAAAGTCCATATACGTATCAAGTTTCGACAAATAACGGAACTTCTTATAGCGCTATGGCTTCGAATGTTTATACAACTTCAACAGCTGGAACATTCTTAATTAAAGTTACAGATGCGAATGGTTGTACATTCGTAACTACAACTCCAATACTTTCTATTTCTAATCCAACAGTAACAGCAAACCAAATTAATGTAAGCTGTAATGGAGGAGCAGATGGTTCAGTACAATTAATTGGAGCAGGAGGTTCATTAACAGGAGGTCAGAATTATCAATATAGCAAATACGGAATCATTTACGGATCTGCTTCTTCTTTCACAGGATTAGCAGCTGGAGATTACGATTTCTTTGTTAAAGACAGTAAAGGTTGTGTTGGTAAAATAACAGTTACAATAACAGAACCTTCTAAATTAGTTGTTAGTGCGAGCGCTACAAAATTCACATGTAGCACTACAAATACTAAACAAGCAGCTGTAGTAACGATCGCAGTTCCAACAACAGGAACATCGCCATACGAATATAGCTTTAATGGTGGAGGATATGCAGCTGGAAGAACTTTAACGGTAAATGATAACGGAACAGATCAGGTTATTAATTATTCTGTTAAAGATGCTAAAGGATGTACTGCTTCAGGATCATTAACTTTAAATAAATTAAACCCACCGGTTATTGCTAGCGTTACACCTACAGCAGTTACTTGTTTGGCAACATCAAGTTCAGTTACAGTTACAACAACTGCAGGAACGGGAGTTGCACCATTGGCATATACTATCATTGCCCCAGCATCAGCTACGAGCAATGTTACTGGAGCTACGTCTGGAGTATTTACAGGCTTGGCACCGGATACTTATACATTCAAGGTTACCGATGCAAACGGATGTTACGATACTAAATCAGTTACAGTTAATCCGGTTACACCAATTGCAATTGCAGGCAACAAGAATAATGATGCAAAATGTAAAGGCACATCAACAGGAAACGGAACATTCACTATTTCTGGTATCGCTACAGTTGGAAACTACAGTTTCACATTAACAGCAGGAACTTTAGGAACAGGCACATTGACAAAATCTGGCAACACATTGTCATTGACTAATGTTGCAGCAGGAACATATACAGTTTCAGTTACTGATACAGCTACAGGTTGTACTAACTCAACTTCAATTACAATAGGTGAGCCAGCATTGGCATTGGATGTTACAGCTTTGGCAACAAACATTAATTGTAATAATGATAATGCTGTAATTACAGCAACAGCAACAGGCGGAACTACAAATTATAGCTACGCAGTTGTAAAACAAGGAGCTTCAGCTCCGGCAACGACAGCTTATGGAACAAACAACGTTCTTACAGTAGACACTAACAGTGGAGCTGATATGAACTGGGTTGTTTATGTAATGGATGCTAACGGTTGTACAGATACGGTTGCTGTTCCATTGGCAACAGACCCAACCCCATCAGTTACAGCAGTTTTAAGCAACCAATGTACAGGAACAGGAAGCGGATTTACAATTACGGCTACAGGAACTGGAGGAACTGGAACTTTACAGTATGGTATCAATGGCGTAAACGGAGCGTTTTCAACAAGCAATGTATTTAATGTTGCTGCTGGAACTTATACTGTTTGGGTAAAAGATGCGAATAACTGTCCGGCTTCAGCAACACCAATTACAGTTAATCCACAATTAACAGCAATTGCCAAAGTAACTAAGCAATTGGATTGTACACCTACTCCAAATGCAGCTATTACAGTTGACATTACAGGAGGTAAATCGACTTACACTTACAAAGTAGATCCTGGTACAGGAACTTACGGAGCAAGTATTCCGGTTACAGGAACACAATTTGTGTATACTGGAGCTGCAGCAGCAGGTACATATAATTTTGAAATTACAGATTCTAATAACCCAACAGCATGTAAGGTTATTGTTTCTGCTACAGTTAATGCGATCAGTAATCCAACAGTAACTGCTACTCAGGTTAACATAACTTGTTTTGGAGCAAATAACGGATCAGTAGTATTAACAGGATCTGGAGGATCAGGCAATTATACTTACAGTGATGCTTTAGCTGGTACTTATTCAACAACAGCTAGTTTTACAGGATTAACTCCTGGATCGCATACTTTCTATGTGAAAGACAGCAAATTATGTTCAGGAAGTGTTACAGTTACTATTTTAGAACCGACTGCTTTAGTAGTTTCAGCTACATCGACAGGTTTCACATGTAGCACAACAAACACAAAAGTTGCAGGTTCGGTAACGATTGCAGTTCCAACAACAGGAACATCTCCATACGAATATAGCTTCAATGGAGGCGGATATGGCTCAACAAGAGTTCTTACCGTAAATGACAACGGAACAGATCAGACAATCAACTACTCTGTTAGAGATGCAAAAGGATGTATCACAAACGGATCAGTTGTTTTAAATAAATTAAATTCACCAAAAATCAATACCGTTGTTGCATCTGCAGTTACTTGTTTGGCGACATCAAGTACAGTTACAGTTACAACAACAGTGGGAACAGGAGTTGGTACATTGGTATACAGTATCATTTCTCCGGCTACCGCTACAGGTAATACTACAGGAGCTACATCAGGAGTATTTACAGGTTTGGCACCGGATACTTATACATTCAAGGTTACCGATGCAAACGGATGTTACGATACTAAATCAATTACGGTTAATCCGGTTACACCGATTGCAGTTGGAGTTAGTAAATTAAGTGATGTTAAATGTAAAGGAGACACAACAGGATCAGCAAGATATACCGTAACTGGATTTAGTTCTACAGGTAATTATTCAGTTGTGGTTACAACTTCACCTACGGGGTTACCTTATACAACAAGTACTAGTGGAGATGTAATTACATTAACAGGTATGAGTAATGGTAATTATACTCTAGCTGTAGTTGACAATACAACAGGTTGTCCAGCAAATGCGACAATTACTATTGCAGAACCTGCAAATGCTTTATCAGCAACTTTCGCAACAGTTAACGCTAACTGTCTTGTTGGTACTTCAAAAGTAACAGTTACTGCTGCAGGCGGAACAATCGCTTACAAATATGCTTTCATCCATGATGGAGCAACACTTAATGCTTCTGATTTTGGACCAAGCAATGTTGCTTACCTTGATCCGGCAACCACGGATTGGGATGTTTATGTTAGAGATGCAAATAATTGTCAGGTTAAATTAGATGTGACAATTGCGAAAGATAATGCACCAACAGTTACAGCTTCTGCTGTAGGTCAATGTTTAGGTGTTGGTACTTATACAATTACTGCTGTTGGTACAGGAACCGGTACTTTACAATATAGTATCAATGGTACTTCTTACCAAGCAGGTAATACATTTACAGTTACTGCGGCGGGTACTTATAACATTTGGGGTAAAGACGCAAATGGTTGTACAGCTCAGACTACTGTTCCAGTTATTGTTAATGATAAATTGACTTTATCTGCTCAATTAAATAAAAACATTACTTGTGTTGTAGGAAGCGAGGCAGCTCAAATTACTTTAACAGCAGGTGGTGGAAATGGAGTATACACTTATTCATTCACAAGTTCAGCAGCTGCTCCAACAGCAGTTTTATCTGGAAATGTGTTGACAACAAGTGATGCTGGAAATTATACTTTCACTGTGACTGATGGACGTGGTTGTACATTTACAACTACAGTGCCTGTTAGCATTACTTTGCCGGTTTATCCTGAGATTACAGGTGTAACTCAAACACAATTTATTAACTGTTTCGGAGAAGAAACTGCTGCTATTAGTATTGCAGTAGACAATACTAAAGGAGTTTCTCCATTTGTATTCAATGTAAGAAGAACAGCTCCAACAGTTAAAGATTATGGTACACAAACTTCTGGATTAACAGCTGGTGATTACACAATCACGGTTACAGATTCAAAAGGTTGTACAGATACAGAAACAATTCATATTAATGAACCTTTAAAAATTGTCGTTACAAGTCATGCAGTTAACATTACTTGTGTGCCAGGAGTTGGAACTTCAAAAGGATCAGTTATTGTTGACAATGTAACTGGAGGAACTGCACCTTATACATATTATGTAACAGGAATTAATAATTATTTTGCATCAGAAAATAATCTTTCTGGAACAACTTCTGTTACTTTTGATGTAGTTGATTTTGGTTTATATCAAATTCGTGTCGTAGATGCTAAAGGATGTACAGTAGTTAAATCAGACGTTTTGGTGGCTTCTCCACCTTCTGCTCTTGATATTCAGGTAGATCTTTCAACGGTTTATTGTACAGCTGTAGGTCCAATTCCTGCAGGTGGTACTGCGGTGGTAAAAATTGGATCAACATATATAGGTCCATTGCCATTCCATTTTAATATTTATAGAGGAGCTACACCACCTCAAATCTTTACTGCAGATGGCACAGATGGATGGCAGGGCGAAGATCCAGCAGGAAGTAAACAAACTACGTTCACAGGTCTTACTCCTGGAGTACAATATACTTTTATCGTTTACGATGAAAACACAAAATGTTATTATTATCAAGTTGCAGGGGATAAAATACCAACTAATACTCAGTTAACCGTTGCCGCTACTGGACATAATATTACTTGTACTGGTGCAGCTGATGGTGCAGTTGATTTTGTTGTTACAAATCCTTATGGTTCAGCTACACCAATTACAATTGGTTATGATGTAATCAATGCTTTTAATAATTTAAGCACGGGAATAACGGGTACATCTCCAAGTACGACTTCAAATTTTGCAATGTCGAATGTTGGGCCTTTGCCAAAAGGTACTTATTATGTTTTGATAAAAGAACTTGTAGGGCCAAATGCTGGTTGTAGTGTTGCGTCAGCTAACTTTAATATTTTGGAATCTCCACAATTACTTGTTCTTACAGCTTCAGTAATCAAGAAAGCAAATTGTGCAAATAATTCTGGAATTATTACAGCTACTGCATCGTTTGGAACAGCTCCATATACTTATCAATTATTACCTGATACAGCTGTAGCTCCTACAAGCGGTACTTCAGGTTGGAATACTCCTAATACTTTTAATGCAAATGCAGGCGACTATGTAGTTTATGCAAAAGATGCTTACAACTGTATTAAAGCATTCCCAATTACACTTGATAAATATACTGATCCAACTATCAATGTACCAGCTGCGATATGCTATACTGGAAGTCCTTTCACATTTACAATAACAGGTTCAGTTGATCCAACTATCGTAGGTGGAGCAACTTATAGTGTTGACGGAAGTACATTCCAAAGTTCACCAACGTTTACTTTTAGCGCAGCTAAAGTTTATACGTTATCGATTAAAGATGGAAATGGTTGTATCGCAAGTACACCTTTCGAGGTTAAACCACAACTTAAACTTGATGTTAAACAAACAAGAGATTTAAGCTGTATCGTTGGAAGTGAAGATGCTCAGTTTACTTTGACAGCTACAGATGGTTATGGTACTTATGCTTATTCATATACTTATAATGGTGGTACTAGTACTACTATGCCATCAAATGTTCTAACGGCAGGAGGTGTAGGTACTTATGTATTTACAGTTACTGATGCTCAAAACTGTCAGGCAACTTATACTATTAATTTAGATGCTATTCCAACAATAAACTTTACAGTTTCTTCTGTAGATGCTAGTTGTAACTTAGCATCTGACGGAACTATTACAGCTGTTGTATCAGCAGGTGTAGGTCCATTTAAATATCAATTAGAAGATGGTGCTACAATAGTTGCTGCTTACCAAGATTCTAATGAATTTAAAAACTTGCCAGCTAAAACTACGTATGTAGTACGTGTTAAAGATGCAAGAGATTGTACAGATACTAAACCTGCGACTATTGGCCAGCCGACTCCATTGACGGCGAGTTCAACGATTACGACAGCTTTATTATGTACAGCAGGCAATGCTCCATCAAAAGCGGTTGTTACGGTAACTCCATCAGGAGGAACATCTCCGTATCAGTACAGCTATGACAATGGCACAAGCTTCTCAGGAACGAATACGTATGAGACGTTTGCTGGAATTACATTTGATGTAATCGTTAAGGATGCAAATGGTTGTACATTCACTATCACAAATGGTGTTAA
>NZ_JQJY01000003.1 GCF_000745775.1 Flavobacterium sp. ASV13
GCGACTGGTTCTGCAACAGCTTCGGCTACTGGTGGGACAGCAGGATACTCTTATTCTTGGAATACCATTCCTGTTCAGACTGGAGCTACTGCATCAAATCTTGTTGAGGGAACTTACATCGTGACTGTGACTGACTCTAAAGGATGTACCGATACTGAAACAGTGACAATCGGTGAGCCTTCTAATGCTTTACTTGCAGCAATAGACTCTAAAACTGACGTAAGCTGCAAAGGCGACGCGACTGGTTCTGCAACAGCTTCGGCTACTGGTGGGACAGCAGGATACTCTTATTCTTGGAATACTGTTCCGGTACAGACTGGAGCTACTGCAACAAATCTTGTTGCGGGAACTTACATCGTGACAGTGACTGATTCAAAAGGATGTACTGATACTGAAACAGTGACAATCGGCGAGCCTTCTAATGCTTTACTTGCTGCAATAGACTCTAAAACAGATGTAAGCTGCAAAGGAGACGCGACTGGTTCTGCAACAGCTTCGGCTACTGGCGGAACAGCTGGATATTCTTATTCTTGGAATACCGTTCCTGTTCAGACTGGAGCTACTGCATCAAATCTTGTTGCTGGAACTTATATCGTAACAGTGACTGACTCTAAAGGTTGTACCGATACTGAAACAGTAACAATCGGAGAGCCTTCTAACACTTTGGTTGCCGCAATAGATTCTAAAACTGACGTAAGCTGCAAAGGCGACGCGACTGGTTCTGCAACGGCTTCGGCTACTGGCGGAACAGCAGGATATTCTTATTCTTGGAATACTGTTCCTGTGCAAACTGGAGCAACTGCAACAAATCTTGTTGCCGGAACTTATATCGTGACAGTGACTGATTCAAAAGGATGTACCGATACTGAAACAGTTACAATCGGTGAACCTTCTAATGCTTTACTTACTGCAATAGACTCTAAAACAGATGTTAGCTGCAAAGGCGATGCGACTGGTTCTGCAACAGCTTCGGCTACTGGCGGAACAGCAGGATACTCTTATTCTTGGAATACTGTTCCTGTACAGACTGGAGCTACTGCAACAAATCTTGTTGCTGGAACTTATATCGTAACAGTGACTGACTCTAAAGGTTGTACCGATACTGAAACAGTAACAATCGGCGAACCTTCTAACACTTTGGTTGCCGCAATAGATTCTAAAACTGACGTTAGCTGCAAAGGCGACGCGACTGGTTCTGCAACAGCTTCGGCTACTGGCGGAACAGCAGGATACTCTTATTCTTGGAATACTGTTCCTGTTCAGACTGGAGCTACTGCAACAAATCTTGTTGCTGGAACTTATATCGTGACAGTGACTGATTCTAAAGGATGTACTGATACTGAAACAGTGACAATCGGAGAACCTTCTAATGCTTTACTTGCCGCAATAGACTCTAAAACTGACGTTAGCTGTAAAGGCGATGCAACTGGTTCTGCAACAGCTTCGGCTACTGGTGGAACAGCAGGATATTCTTATTCTTGGAATACTGTTCCGGTACAGACTGGAGCTACTGCAACAAATCTTGTTGCCGGAACTTATATCGTGACTGTGACTGATTCAAAAGGATGTACTGATACTGAAACAGTGACAATCGGCGAGCCAAGTGCAGTTTTAAGCTGCTCAGTTGTACAAAACAAAGCTGTTACTTCTAATGGATTAAGTGACGGAGAGGCAACTGTTACTCCACTTGGAGGAAACGGAGGCTATACTTACTTGTGGGACAACAACGAAACTACTCAAAAAGCGCTTGCACTTAGTGCAGGTCTTCATTCAGTAACCGTAACGGATTCTAAAGGTTGTAAAACAACTTGTACTGTAACCATCACTGAACCAAATGTCTTATCATGCAGCATTACTCAGGACGATCCTGCCAAATGCTACGGAGACAGCAACGGTAAAGCTAATGTAATGCCAATTGGCGGAAATGGCGAGTACACCTACTTATGGGACAACGGCGAAACAACAGCTCAGGCTATAGGATTGACTGCCGGCACTCACGAAGTAACCGTTACTGACAAATTAGGCTACAAAACAAAATGTTCAGTTGTAATCGGCCAACCACAAGCACCTTTGGCGGCTGCAATAGACTCTAAAACAGATGTGAACTGCAAAGGAGACGCAACTGGTTCTGCAACAGCTTCGGCTACAGGAGGAAACGGAACTTACTCTTATACTTGGAACACTGTTCCAGCCCAAAATACAGCTACTGCAACAAATCTTGTTGCTGGAACTTATATTGTAACCGTGACTGATTCTAAAGGATGTACTGATACTGAAACAGTGACAATCGGAGAGCCTACCAATGCTTTACTTGCTGCAATAGATTCTAAAACTGATGTAAGCTGCAAAGGAGACGCTACTGGGTCTGCAACAGCTTCGGCTACTGGCGGAACAGCAGGATACTCTTACTCTTGGAATACTATTCCTGTACAGACTGGAGCAACTGCAACAAATCTTGTTGCCGGAACTTATATCGTGACTGTGACTGATTCAAAAGGTTGTGCTGATACTGAAACAGTAACAATCGGAGAACCTTCTAATGCTTTACTTGCCGCAATAGACTCTAAAACTGACGTTAGCTGTAAAGGCGATGCGACTGGTTCTGCAACAGCTTCGGCTACTGGCGGAACAGCAGGATACTCCTATTCTTGGAATACCGTTCCTGTTCAGACTGGAGCTACTGCAACAAATCTTGCTGCCGGAACTTACATCGTAACAGTTACCGATTCTAAAGGTTGTACCGATACTGAAACAGTGACAATCGGCGAGCCAAGTGCAGTTTTAAGCTGCTCAGTTGTACAAAACAAAGCTGTTACTTCTAATGGATTAAGTGACGGAGAGGCAACTGTTACTCCACTTGGAGGAAACGGAGGCTATACTTACTTGTGGGACAACAACGAAACTACTCAAAAAGCGCTTGCACTTAGTGCAGGTCTTCATTCAGTAACTGTAACGGATTCTAAAGGTTGCAAAACAACTTGTACCGTAACCATCACTGAACCAAATGTCTTATCATGCAGCATTACTCAGGACGATCCTGCCAAATGCTACGGAGACAGCAACGGTAAAGCGACTGTAGTGCCAATAGGCGGAAATGGCGAATACACCTACTTATGGGACAACGGCGAAACAACTGCTCAGGCTATCGGATTGACTGCGGGCACTCACGAAGTAACCGTTACTGACAAATTAGGCTACAAAACAAAATGTTCAGTTGTGATCGGCCAACCACAAGCACCTTTGGCGGCTGCAATAGACTCTAAAACAGATGTGAACTGCAAAGGAGACGCAACTGGTTCTGCAACAGCTTCTGCAACTGGAGGAAATGGAACTTACTCTTATACTTGGAACACTGTTCCAGTCCAAAATACAGCTACTGCAACAAATCTAGTTGCCGGAACTTATATCGTAACTGTGACTGATTCTAAAGGTTGTACTGATATTGAAACAGTGACAATCGGAGAGCCTTCTAATGCTTTACTTGCTGCAATAGACTCTAAAACAGATGTAAGCTGTAAAGGCGACGCGACTGGTTCTGCAACAGCTTCGGCTACTGGCGGAACAGCAGGATACTCTTACTCTTGGAATACTATTCCTGTACAGACTGGAGCTACTGCATCAAATCTTGTTGCGGGAACTTACATCGTGACTGTGACCGATTCAAAAGGATGTACTGATACTGAAACAGTGACAATAGGAGAACCTTCTAATGCTTTACTTGCTGCAATAGATTCTAAAACAGATGTAAGCTGCAAAGGCGACGCGACTGGTTCTGCAATAGCTTCGGCTACTGGCGGAACAGCAGGATACTCTTACTCTTGGAATACTGTTCCGGTACAGACTGGAGCAACTGCAACAAATCTTGTTGCTGGAACTTATATCGTGACAGTAACCGATTCTAAAGGTTGTACCGATACTGAAACAGTGACAATCGGCGAGCCAAGTGCAGTTTTAAGCTGCTCAGTTGTACAAAACAAAGCTGTTACTGCTAACGGATTAAGTGACGGAGAAGCGACTGTTACTCCACTTGGCGGAAACGGAGGCTATACTTACTTGTGGGACAACAATGAAACTACTCAAAAAGCGCTTGCTCTTAGTGCAGGTCTTCATTCAGTAACTGTAACAGATTCTAAAGGTTGCAAAACAACTTGTACTGTAACCATCACTGAACCAAATGTTCTTTCTTGCAGTATTACTCAAGATGATCCAGCAAAATGCTATGGTGACAGCAACGGTAAAGCGACTGTAGTGGCAATAGGCGGAAATGGCGAGTATACCTACTTATGGGATAATGGCGAAACAACTGCTCAGGCTATCGGATTGACTGCCGGCACTCACGAAGTAACCGTTACTGACAAATTAGGCTACAAAACAAAATGCTCAGTTGTGATCGGCCAACCACAATCACCTTTGACAGCTTCTATCACTTCTAAAACTGATGTGAACTGTAAAGGAGACGCAACTGGTTCTGCAACAGCTTCTGCAACTGGCGGAAATGGAACTTACTCTTATTCCTGGAATACTGTTCCGGCTCAAAATACTGCAACAGCAACCGGTCTTATCGCTGGAACTTACATAGTAACGGTGACAGATGCAAAAGGATGTACGGATACTGAACAAGTAATCATATCTGAACCAGCTAATCCATTGACAGCTTCTATTACTTCTAAAACTGATGTAAACTGTAAAGGAGATGCAACTGGTTCGGCAACCGCTTCTGCAACTGGTGGAACTGGAACTTATTCTTATTCTTGGAATACAAACCCAGTTCAAACCTCAGCTACAGCAACTAATCTTATTGCAGGAACTTACATTGTGACTGTAACTGATGAAAAAGGTTGTACAGATACTGAACAAGTAATCATATCTGAACCAGCAAATCCGTTGACAGCTTCTATTACTTCTAAAACTGATGTGAACTGTAAAGGAGATGCAACTGGTTCTGCAACAGCTTCTGCAACTGGCGGAACTGGAACTTACTCTTATTCTTGGAATACTGTTCCGGTACAGACTTCAGCTACAGCAACTAATCTTACTGCAGGAACTTACATTGTAACTGTAACAGATGAAAAAGGATGTACTGATACTGAACAAGTAATTATATCTGAGCCACAAGCGCCATTGACTGCGACTAAATCACAAATAAATCCTGGTTGTGGCGGTGCTGCTACTGGATCGGCTACTGTTGTTGCTTCTGGCGGAACTGCTCCATATACTTACTCTTGGAATACAAATCCGGTACAAACTACAGCTACAGCAAGTAATCTTGCTTCAGGAAGTTATACAGTAATAATAACTGATGCTAAAGGATGTACACATAGCGAATCATTCGAAATTATCGACGGAGATTCTATCTTGCCAGTAATTGATCCGCTTCCAGCAACTTCAACAATCAACTGTCCAGCAGAACCTGTATTTGCTCAGGCAACTGCAACAGATTTGAATGGTACAATTTCTTCTTTAACTTATGAAGATACTGTTACTCCAGGTGATTGTGCTGGATCATACACTAAAACAAGAACTTGGACAGCTAAAGATGCTTGTGGAAATATTTCACTTCCGGTTAGTCAAACTATAATTGTTCAGGATATTACAGCTCCAACCTGGAAAACTGAAATTGCTTCTTTAAACCGAACTGTAGAATGCAGTAATCAGCAAGCTTTGGCATCGGCGCAAGCCTTATTCCCAACTGCAACTGATGCGTGCGACACGGATGTTTCTAATATTGTAAAAGTAAGCGGTCAGTTTATGGCTTCTGAAGGATGCTCAAATGCTGGAACTTACACTAATACCTGGACTGTAAAAGATGATTGTGGAAACACTTCCGAAACTTTCACTCAAGTAATTACAATTCAAGATACTACAGCACCAACTTGGACAACACAAACTGCTTCTTTAAACAAAACTATTGAATGCAGTGATCAGGAAGCTTTGGCATCGGCGCAAGCCTTATTCCCAACAGCAACTGACGCATGTGATACTGATGTTTCAAACATTGTAAAAGTAAGCGGTCAGTTTGTAGCTTCTGAAGGATGTGCTAATTCTGGAACTTACACCAATACTTGGACTGTAAAAGATGATTGTGGAAATACTTCGGCTACTTTCACTCAGGTAATTACAATTCAAGATACTACAGCGCCAACTTGGACAACACAAACTGCTTCTTTAAACAAAACTATAGAATGCAGTGATCAGGAAGCTTTGGCATCGGCGCAAGCCTTATTCCCAACAGCAACTGACGCATGTGATACTGATGTTTCAAACATTGTAAAAGTAAGCGGCCAATTTGTAGCTTCTGAAGGATGTGCTAATTCTGGAACTTATACTAATACTTGGACTGTGAAAGACGATTGTGGAAATACTTCGGCTACTTTTACTCAGGTAATTACAATTGAAGACACAACAGCACCAACTTGGACAACACAAACTGCTTCTTTAAACAAAACTATAGAATGCAGTGATCAGGAAGCTTTGGCATCGGCGCAAGCCTTATTCCCAACAGCAACTGACGCATGTGATACTGATGTTTCTAATGTTGTAAAAGTAAGCGGCCAATTTGTAGCTTCTGAAGGATGTTCAAATGCTGGAACTTATACTAATACTTGGACTGTAAAAGATGATTGTGGAAATACTTCTGAAACTTTCACTCAAGTAATCACAATTCAAGATACTACGAAACCAGTATTTAATGATGAACTTCCATCTGATATAACAGTTTCTTGTGATGCAGTTCCGGAACCAGCTAATGTTCAGGCTTCTGATAATTGCGGTGGAGATTTACCAATTGTATTATCTGAAGTTAAAAGCGATATCAAAAATGAATGCGGAACTGAATATACGCTGACACGCAAATGGACAACAAGTGATTGTTCTGGAAACACAGCTTCATTTACTCAAATCATAACAGTTAGAGATACAACGCCACCAACAGGAACTGCTCCAGCAAATGTTGCGGGATTACAAAGCACTGCTGAAATCCCAACTGGTAGCCCAGATGATATTACAGATGAAGCTGATAATTGTGGCGGAAATGTAACCGTTACTGTAAGCGATTCTAACAATGGAGCTAATGGTTGCGACGGAAATGCTTATGTATTAACTAGAACTTATACATTGACAGATTGTGCAGGAAACAAAACAGAATTAGTTCAGACATTTACTGTTGACAACAAAGTATCTGTTTCTGGAATTCCAACAAACGTAAGCTGTCTTGACGGAACTGATGGTTCGATTGCTGTAACTAGCAGTCCAGGCGCAACGGTTGTAATTACAAATGCTAATAATGAAGTTGTTGGAAATACTAATTTGCCAGCTGGAACTTATACACTTACTGCAACTGCACCTGTTAACGGTGAAGGCCAAGTTTGTACAGCAACAGCAACTGTTACCATTACGCAACCAAATTATAAAGTGAAAGTTTCTGGACAGGTAATTAATGTTGACACTAACACTCCGATTGCGAATGTACCTGTAACATTGATTCCTCAAGGTACTACACCTGGTCCAATTTTAATTCGTATTACTAATGCTAATGGAGAATATTCATTCTCTGGCATGGTTGCAGGAAGTTATTTAGTTCAGGTTCAAGATGCTAATTTGAATAGTGCATATCAATTATATCCTGTAAATTCAAGCTTGTTCTTTACAACTCTTGAAGAATGTAAATTCCAAGTACATGACTTCTTATATGGAAAATCAAAACTTCCAGTTTTAGGAGATTATGTTTGGTATGACGTCAATAGTGACGGAATTCAAAATGAATGGTATGATGCCAATAATGATGGCGTTGTAACCAAAAACATTCCTGACAGCAACGGCGCTATTGACTATAGCCAATGGGAATGGCTTGACTTGAATGGTGATGGAAGCTATACTGGTCCACAAAATGCTGGTGAGTTAAATGCCGGTGGATTCGGAAACGATAAGAGTGCCAATGTTATTGTAGATGGTCCAAATGGATATCACGATGAAGTAATTGTTGGAATTCAAGGTTTCTGGAGAAACAGACCAGAAAGTGAAAATCCTTATGGAGAATACAAAGTTAAACTTGTTAGAGATGCAAACTTAGATGCTGTTGCGGCTGCTTTAGGAGCAACTGGATTAGTGAAAGTTCTTCCATCAACAAGTACCGCTAAAAAGGCAACATCTAAAACTGGCAAAATACAAATGCATACCGTATGTACAACTACAAGTGCAGATGGATACATTGTAAATGTAACTCCAGAAGATTTAGTTCATTTAGATATTGACTTTGGAGTTAATTGTAAAGAGTTCCAAGACATTGTTGCGAATGATGATAATGGAGGTCCGTTCCCTGGAGTTAATACCACAACACCTAATGTATTGAATGTATTAACAAATGATACACTTGAAGGTCAGCCAGTAACTGCTTCAGAAGTTATAATAACAACTGTAACGCCAAACGAATTCTTGCAATTGAATCCTGATGGTTCTGTAGATATTCTGCCAAATGCGCCAGCTGGTACATTAACAATGGTATATCAAATTTGTGAAGCAGACCAAACTTCGAATTGTGACACAGCAACTGTAACCATTACAATTGAAGCTCCGGTTATGACAGTTACAGCAACTGCAATTTGTGTGAACGATGTTCCGTATCTTGACTATTCAGCAACACCTGTAAACTTTACACCTGTAAACGGCGTAACTATTACATGGGCTGACAGCAATAATAATGTAGTCACTACGATGACCAACTTACCGCTTAGCGGAAGAGTATTGTGGCCAGGTGCTGTAGTAGATCAGAATGGAAATGGTATCGATTGGCCAGGATGGGTATTCCAGGATAATAAATGGATTCAAGCTCCAGACGGATTTGAAAATCTTCGTCCAACAGCTACCGTTACTATCTCAGTTAACCCAAGTGAAACGATCGTTGTAAATTATCCGCCAGCTGATCCTTACTGTATCGCAAGACCAACATTTGCAATTGTTGCCAATGATGATACTGCAGGACCAATAAACGGAACAACAGGAGGAATAAATGTAATCAACGTTTATACAAATGATACATTAAATGGTTCACCAGTAAATCCAAGTGATGTTACTTTGACAACAGTAACGCCAGACCCTAAAGGAGCATTGACATTAAATCCAGACGGATCAATTACTGTAGCGCCAAACACGCCAGCAGGAACTTACACTCTGACTTATCAGATTTGTGAAAATGCTGATTTTGGAAACTGCGATACAGCAATTGTAACCGTGACAGTTTCTTCTTCTCCAATAGTTGCTAATGATGACAGTTATACTAATATTGGCTGTAACCGATTTGGAGTAGTTGGAAATTTACTAAGTAATGATTTATTAAATGGTCTTCCGGTGACATTGCAATTGGTAAACTTCAGTTTAGTACCGCAGAGCACAGATGTAAAATCTGATCCAAATATAACTGTAGATACTGCAGGTAATTTGACTGTAGGAAGTGCAACAGCTTCTGGTACTTACACTTATACTTATCAGATTTGTGAAAAACTGAATCCAAATAATTGTGATACTGGTACCATTACTATAACAGTTATTCCAAATGGTGTAACAACGGTAAGCAGTTCAGCTTGTAATGATGACTCAACTTTAGTCGACTTGCTTGCTCTTCTTCCGGCAGATACTCCTAGAAATGGAACTTGGGTTGACACAAATAACACTAATGCATTGAGAGACGGCATCTTAAATGCACTTGGATTAGCAATTGGCAACTATGCATTTGAGTACAGAATTGCTGATCAAAACTGCCCTCGAAGCATTGTACTTAATATGGAAATCAATGATGATTGTAAAGTATTGCCTTGTGAAAACATATTAGTACATAATGCTTTCTCTCCAAACGGAGATGGTATAAATGATGTATTTGTAATTGATGGAATTGGCGACTTGACCTGCTACCCAGGAAATACAGTCGAGATCTATAATCGTTGGGGAATATTAGTCTTTGAAACAACAGACTATAATAATACAACGAATGCGTTTGATGGAACATCACGAGGAAGAACAACTGTTAAACAATCTGAAGGATTGCCAACAGGAACTTACTTCTACATTGTGACTTACAAATCTTTAGACGGTAATAATGTAATTCAGTATAACAAAAAAGACGGATACCTCTATCTTTCAAAATAAACCCAGGCTGCAAAGGCTGATATAATTAACTATATCAGCCTGATACAGCAGAGAACAAAAAATCCGGGAATTGAAAGTATAATATCGTGGATTTTTTAGAGGATTTCATTAATAATTCAATAGTAAAATTGAAATAATAAATATCTACTATGAGAACAAAATTATTTTACTTCGTCATTCTGTTTGTAACTATTGCAGGTCACGCGCAGCAAGATGCTCAATATACGCAATACATGTACAACACAATAAACATAAATCCTGCCTATGCAGGTTCTCGTGGAGCCTTAAGCCTTTTCGGATTATACCGTACGCAATGGGTTGGTTTGGATGGTGCGCCTGAAACAAGCAGTTTCTCCGTAAACACACCTATAAATAACAGTAATCTCGGAATTGGAGCTTCACTTGTTAATGATAAAATTGGTCCAACAAATGAAAACAATATTTCTGTTGACGTTTCATATACAGTACAAACCTCAGCAAATTTCAAACTTTCATTTGGTATCAAAGGAACAGCCAATATATTCAATTTGGATGTGAGCAAACTGAATCCTGATATTTCAGGAGATCCACAGTTTCAGGATTTGGATAATAAATTTACCCCTAACGTTGGAGCAGGAGTTTATTGGCATTCAGACAAAGCTTATGTGGGTTTTTCTATCCCAAATTTCATCGAAACAAATCGCTACGATGATAATGATATTGCCATTTTCAAAGACAAAATCAATTATTATTTAATGGCAGGTTATGTATTTGATCTTGATAAATATCAGTACATCAGATTCAAACCAGCTGTACTTACTAAAATGGTTGAAGGTGCGCCGCTTCAAGTAGATCTTTCAGCGAACTTTATGTTCTTTGACAAGTTTGTTGCCGGTGTCGCTTATAGATGGAGTGCTTCATTAAGTGCTATGGTTGGGTTCCAAATCACTGACGGTCTTTATTTAGGTTACGGTTACGACCATGAAACCACAAACCTGAATAATTATAATTCAGGATCACACGAGATATTCCTGCGTTATGAATTCTTTACTAAAAATGGTAAAATAACAACTCCTCGTTTCTTCTAAAAATAAGTACTATGAAAAATTATATTTTCCTTTGCCTAACATTTGTAAGCGTTTTTTCATTGGACAGTTATTCACAGCAGTCAAAAGTAAATTCTGGCGATAAAAAATACAATAATTACGCTTACGTTGATGCAATAAAGACGTATGAAAAAGTAGCAAATAAAGGATATAAATCTGAAGAAATGTTTAAGAAACTTGGAAATTCTTATTACTTCAATTCAGATTTTGAAGGAGCTGCTAAATGGTATGGTGAGTTGTTTGCAATGAGTTCGAACATAGAACCTGAATATTATTACAGATATGCTCAGTCGTTAAAATCAATAGGAGATACAGCAAAAGCAAATAAAATTTTGGATGAATTTGATGCTAAAAACTCAAACGACAACAGAGCAAAACTGTATAAAGAAGATGTAAATTATCTAGAACAGATTAAAGCAAATTCGGGACGATATAATATTGAAAACGCCGGAATAAACAGCAAATATTCAGATTACGGTTCCTTTGTTTACAACAATAAATTATACTTTGCTTCTGCGCGAGATACTGGAAATTTTTCACAACGAAAACACAAATGGACCGGCGAATATTTTACCAATATTTATGATGCTGATGTTGATCCCGCTACTTATACTGCAAGTAAAGTAAACAAATTCAAGAATGCTTTAAACAGTAAATTCAACGAAGCAACTCCAGTATTTTCAAAAGATGGAAAAACAGCTTACTTCACAAGAAATAATTTTGTTGACGGAAAAAAAGGGAAAGATGCTAATAAAATTACTTTAGTAAAATTATACAAAGCCACACTTGACAGCAAAGGACAGTGGACAAATATAGCGCCACTTTCTTTTACAAGTGACAATTACAGTACCGCGCATCCAGCACTTAGTGCAGATGGGAAAACACTTTATTTTGCTTCTGATATGCCAGGTACTGTCGGACAGTCGGATATATATAAAGTGAGTGTCAACGCAGATGGAAGTTATGGAACTCCGGAAAATTTAGGAAAAACTATTAATACGGAAGGAAAAGAAACATTTCCGTTTGTAACAGATGACAACGAAATTTACTTTGCTTCAGATGGTCATCCCGGACTCGGCGGATTAGATGTTTTTGTGGGCGATATTGACAGCGACGGAACAATCAGCAATATTCAGAATTTAGGTGCAGATATCAATTCTCCAAAGGATGATTTTGCCTATTTTATTGATCCGGTCAGTAGATTGGGTTATTTCAGTTCTAATAAAGACGGCGGACTTGGCTCTGATGATATCTATAAATTCCTAGAAACCCGAAGGCTGAAATGCATTCAAGAGTTGAGTGGTATTATAACTGATATTGCTACAAATGAAATTTTGCCAGGCGCAAAAGTTACTTTATACGAAAATCAAGTAATCAAAGCTACTACAACTGCAGACGATACAGGATTGTATAAACTTCCTGTTGATTGTAAAAAAACATATAATGTACGTGCCGAAAAACAAGATTATGAAACCAAAGAGGTTAGTGTAACGATTGATAAAGTAAGTGGGAAAACCGACTTGCCAATTGCTTTAACCAAACGCATGTGCCGTGTAACTGTTGGTGACGATTTAGGAAAATGTTTTGGTATCAAAATGATTTATTTCGATTTAGACAAATCAAACATTCGATCTGAAGCCGCATTGGATTTAGAAAAAATTCTGGCCGTGTTAAACGACTATCCAGCAATGAAATTGGATATTCGTTCACATACTGATAGCCGTGCATCACATCAATACAATGAAGGTTTATCTGACCGAAGAGCAAAATCTACTATTCAATGGTTGATCAAAAACGGCATAAAAGCCGATCGATTAACCGGAAAAGGATATGGTGAAACCCAACTTGTAAACAAATGTTCTGATGGTGTTCCTTGTACGGAAGAAGAGCATCAAATGAACAGACGAAGCGAATTTATAATTACAGCACTTTAGTTATTAGATTATCATACTTGGAAAGAAAAAAGCTGCCTGAAATGGGCAGCTTTTTTTTTCAAAAAAAAAAAAAAATCGTCACAGCTTAAAAAAAACCTGCAACGATCACTAAAAACCAACCAGTTTTCAATTAAGCTTATAATCTAACAAAAATGTTAGTATAATATTTTTTACCTGTTTTAGCATCGGTAGTTATCGCTATACCAAAATGAGTAAAATTACCTTCAATATTTTCCTTATGTCCAGGGCTTTCTAACCAAGCTTTCACAACAGCTTCCGAAGTTTTGTAATTGTACGCGACATTCTCACCTACTTTTTTTGCACCAAGCACTTTTTCAAGATTTTCAGAACGTGCTACAAAATCATTATGATCAACAACATTTTTTTCGATCATATATTTATTGTGTTCTTCGCATTTAGCAGAAATATGATTGATTGGTTCTAAAGCATTTAGACCAATACTCACACGGTAATCGTTAATCAATTTCAAGGTTTCTAATTCTGAATCATTGTACGTGTAGTTCGTAATCAGAATTTCAGTTGAAGTACTGTTTTCGGTTCCCTCGGCAGTGTCGGCAGAACATGCGTTCATTGCAAAAAGTATTGCAATGAACGTCATGATGCGCATTATCTTCTTCATAATCATACAGTAGTTTAATGCTTAAAGTAAATGTTGGGGCAAATCCTTTAAATTTTTATATTTGAATAAATTGTTTCACTTTTCTTACGTCAAACGTATTCAAATTGTCGGTAAACTACAAAAATAATCGATGAAATACATTAAAATTTTAATTTAACATATAATTTTCTTACAATTAAGACGATAACCGCTCAATCTTCCATGAAAAATCAGATTGGCTTGTATAACGAATTCTGTCGTGAAGTCTATTTGGTCTTCCTTGCCAAAATTCTACTTGTAAGGGAGTTACTAAATAACCACCCCAATTTTCAGGTCTCGGAATTTCTTTTCCTTCAAATTCTGCTTCCAGTTTTTTCAGGTTTTCTTCCAAAAAAGTTCTCGACGGAATAACTTCGCTTTGATTTGAAACAATAGCACCAAGCTTACTTCCATCCGGGCGAGAATCAAAATAACCATCTGAAATATTTTCAGAAGTCTTTTGAGCAATTCCTTTAATAATAACCTGGCGCTCCATTTCCTGCCAAAAGAAAGAAAGACAAACATTTGGGTTATTGGCAATCGCTTTTCCTTTTTCAGAATTATAATTGGTATAAAATATAAATCCTTCTTCAGAGAATTTTTTCAATAAAACAACACGCGATTTCGGGAAACCATCCAGTCCAATTGTTGAAACCGTCATCGCATTCACTTCTCCGCTTCCGCCAAAATCTTCCACTTCATGAAACCAGCGATTAAAAAGATTAATCGGATCTTCCGGAATATTGGTTTCCAGTAATTCACTCTTTTCGTAAGATCTTCTATAATTACTTAAATCATTCATAGTTTTTGTTTTTTGTTTCAGGTTTCAAGTTTTTGAAAAGAAAAACTTAGAGCCTTAGCTCCTTAGTATCTTAGCATCTTAGATTAAAATTCAAAACTCAGCCCGTCATCTGCCAAAAGCACATTAGGAAAAACTTCTTCAGCTTCTGCTTTAAAACGTTCCAAACCATCATATCGTGTCGAATAATGACCTAAAACCAATTGTTTTACATTGGCTTTTAAAGCAATTCGTGCAGCTTCTTTTGCTGTTGAATGCAATGTTTTTTGTGCCAAAGCCGCTTCTGATTCCAAAAAGGTAGACTCATGATACAAAACATCTACATTTTCAATAATCGGGATTATGACTTCGTGATAAACAGTGTCCGAACAAAAAGCATAACTTTTCGTTGGTGCGGGATCAAAAGTCAGTTTTTCATTTTCAATTACAGCTCCGTTATCCAATGTAATATCTCCACCGTTTTTTATTTTCTGATAATAAGCAACGTGAATATCATAGTTCTGAACAGCTTCAACATTCAGTTTTCTTTCATCCGGTTTTTCCTGAAAAAGATAACCATTCGTATAAACACGATGTTTCAGCGGAATTGTCTTTACTATAACTTTCTTATCTTCAAAAATAACTTCACTTTCTTTTGATTCTAATTCGTGGAAAAACAAATTGTAAGTTGTCCAGGATTCCGTCAGTTTTAATTGAAGCAGAATAAGCTCTTTAATTCCTTTTGGTCCGTAAATATGCAAATCGGTTGTTCTTCCTAAAAGAGAAAAAGTCGAAATAGTTCCGATCAGTCCAAACAAATGATCGCCATGAAGATGAGAAATAAAAATGTGATTAATTTTTGAGAATTTAATCTTGTTTTTCCTGAGTTGCACCTGAGTTCCTTCTCCGCAGTCAATCAAAAACAAGCGGTTTTTAATTTCTAAAACCTGCGCAGTTGGGTTAGTAATTGTTCTCGGAGTAGCTGCATAACAGCCAAGTATCGTTAGTTTCAATTTGTTTATTTGTTTAATCGGTAAATCGTTTAATCGGCTAAAATCAAATCAAAACGATTAAACAGTTAAACGAATAAACAATTAAACCTTATTTTTAAAATCCCAAGTCTCTTTCGATTTCTTCCATTTCGATAATATCGTGTGCTTCCAAAAGTGACGGAACCACAAGTAGCTTATCTGAAATAGCGTTAAAATCAAGATCTGAAGCCACAATTACAAATGATTTTTTGGCTTTTTTCTGTTGTTTTGAAAGCGGTAAAAAAAGTTTCAAATCATTTTCAGTCAGAGCAGTATCAGATGAAAGATCGATTATAATATTATGTTTTTCAAAAGTTTTAATTTGTTGCGTCACTTTTTCCAAGAAAGAATTTACATCTCCTTGTGTATCCTTAATTGTAACGGTATGTCCTTTTTGATCTACTTTCATTTTATAATTAGTGGGGCTTATATTTTATTACGCTAATTTACTAAGTTTTTTTCAGTTTCAAGTTTCAGGTTTCAAGTTTGTTACGCTAAGCGATCCAATATCTACATTTCAACAACTTGAAACATTAAACTTGAAACAAAAATAAAATTATTGCTGAATCTTAGAAGCCAATAAATAAATAACGGCCATTCTAATCGCAACACCATTCTCCACCTGATTCAAAATCACAGAATGATCAGAATCAGCAACTTCAGAAGTAATTTCTACTCCTCTATTGATTGGACCTGGGTGCATGATTACAATTTCTTTTCCAAGAGAATCCAAAAGCGGTTTGTC
Source organism: Flavobacterium sp. ASV13 (assembly GCF_000745775.1). GTDB lineage: Bacteria > Bacteroidota > Bacteroidia > Flavobacteriales > Flavobacteriaceae > Flavobacterium. Next base: position 16,369 of record NZ_JQJY01000003.1, read on the forward strand.
TACTCCGTATTGTTGTGCATATTCACGAGTTGATGGAAAGAAATTCACATCCATACGTTCGTTTTGTACACGAAGCATATTGGCAACGTCGCACCATTCTAATGCTTTTCTTAAATTCGGTTCAACCGTAACACCAAGTGATTCAATATATCTAGGAATCAATGTTTTTGGTCCGCAAACTTTTACTTCAGCGCCTTGCATTTTCAAAGCATATATGTTGGATAAGGCAACTCTTGAATGCAGAATATCACCTACAATAACTACTTTTTTTCCGGCAACATCGCCCAGTTTTTCTCTTATAGAATAACTATCTAATAAAGCCTGAGTTGGGTGTTCGTGCGCTCCGTCTCCGGCGTTTACGATACTGGCTTTGACATTTTTAGATAAAAAATAAGCCGCTCCGGGATTGGAGTGGCGCATTACAACCATATCCACTTTCATCGAAAGGATATTGTTTACAGTATCAATCAAGGTCTCTCCTTTTTTAACCGATGACTGCGCTGCAGAAAAACTGATCACATCAGCAGATAAACGTTTCTGCGCTAATTCAAAAGAGAGTTTGGTTCTGGTACTGTTTTCGAAGAAAATATTGGCAATCGTAATATCTCGTAATGAAGGAACTTTTTTAATTGGTCGGTTAATGACTTCTTTAAAATGATCTGCCGTTTCAAAAATCAGGTTAATATCATTCTCGTTGATATATTTAATTCCTAATAAATGATTTACGCTTAATTCTTTCATTGTGTGTGTTTATATGTTTTGTTTGTTTAATCTCTTATTTGTTAAATCGTTTAATCGTTGGCTTTTCCGATTAAACAATTAACCGGTTAACCGATTAAACTAATTTGTCACTAGGTGAACAACATCTTCACCATCATTTTCTTTCCAGCTTACAATTACTTTTTCACCATTAATAGCATCTACCTGACGGCCTCTATAATCGGGTTGAATTGGTAAATGACGGCTGAAACGTCTGTCAATTAAAACCAATAATTCAATTTCTGAAGGTCTTCCGAAAGATTGAATTGCGGTTAGTGCCGAACGAATGCTTCTTCCGGTAAACAAAACGTCATCGATAAAAATGACTTTTTTGTCTTCGACTATAAAATTGATTTGGGTTTTATTGGCTTCAAGCGGTTTATCAGTACGACGGAAATCATCTCTAAAAAAAGTGATATCCAAGTATCCTAAAGAAATTTCAGGAACCTTGTATTCGTTTTCTAATATTTGTTTTAAACGTTCAGCTAAAAAAACGCCTCTTGGTTGAATTCCAACTAAAATAGTTTCAGAGAAATCAAGATGTTTTTCGATTAACTGACAAGCCAAACGATGGAGTATGATAGTAACTTCTTTAGAATTAAGTAATACTTTTTGACTCATAAGTGATTGTAATGTTTGGTTGGGCAAATATACGGAATCTGATTTTATTTGTTGGGGTGTTGGGGTTGGAAATATTTTTTTTGAGTTTCGTAAGGAAATTTGAGATCTGGAAATGGATTTTTGGTATCTTTCATTATTTAATTTTAAAGTCAATAAAATTACATTTAGCAATACCAAAAATTCAACATATTTCAATATGATCAATCAAAATCATCTAAAAGAATTTATAGAAAATAATAAAGAAGAAACTCTTATTGATTACAGAGACAAACTTTACAACAATTTACAAGAACTTATAAAAAAAGAAGAAAAGCAAACACTTATTTTATTGATATTAGTTATTCTTTATTTTTTCGTAGATTATAAATCGTTATCTGACATTTCCCTTGGTATAATTACAATAACAAATTCAAAAAATTTAGTTATTCAATTAATACCAATTGCCTTTTGTACATTATTATTCAATCTTTATCGCATAGGAAGAGATAGACAAGATTTACATGAAAGTTTAAAAAAAATCACATCACAATTAACAAATAATTTAATTAATTCTGAATCAAAAGATGAATTATTAAACAACACTCTTTATAGAATATATCTTCCAAATTCAATTGCTAATTTCGCATCTTCAATTACAGCTAGAAAACCTATTACCCTAATCATCATTGGATTTATATTATTGATACCTTTTTTCATAATAGGACTAGTCCCTTTTTTGATAATATTTTTAATGTTATCTAATTTATGGGAAACTCAAATTGAATCTACACCAGGAATAATATCTTTTTCGATATCACTTTGGATCTCAATTTCAATTATTTTTTTCTTTTTTATTCCTCAACAAGAAGACAATTTAGATGTCTAAAATTAAGAAACTATAAAATAATTAAGAATTAAATTCATCCTAACAATAATTGATTGTAGAAATAAAAATCAATGGATAAATACCAAGAAACTTTTGAAACGTGGAATAAAATTGCCAATCTCTATGAAGATAAGTTTATGAATTTAAGCTTGTACGATGAAACTTATGACTTTTTTTGTAACACTCTAAAACAAGAACAAGTAAACATATTTGAAATTGGTTGCGGGCCAGGAAACATTACAAAATATTTATTATCCAAAAATCCTAATCTAAAAATTACAGGTATTGACATTGCTCCAAAAATGATTGAATTGGCAAAAGCAAATAATCCTTCTGCCAACTTTGAAGTAATGGATACAAGAGAACTTAGCACGGTAAATCAAAAATTTGATGCCATTATGTGTGGCTTTTGCTTGCCTTATTTATCCGAAAAAGATTGTTCTAAACTAATAAATGACTCGGAAAGAATACTTTTAAACGATGGAATTTTATATTTAAGTTTTGTTCAGGGAAAACCTTCCGAATCTGGTTTTATTTCTGGAAGCACTGGTGATCGCACTTATTTTTATTATCATTCTTTAGAAGATATCAGCAATCAACTTTTAAAACATCATTTTGACGTAATTAAACTATTCAATATAAATTATCCAAAAGCTGAAAATATAGAAATTCATACTATAATAATTGCGAAAAAAAAAGAATAGTCTATTCAAAAATTATCTCCAAATCCTAAAACATTTCCCAAAAATTCTATAACACATTTTCCTGATTACTGAAGTAATTTTAAATATCAATTTAAAACATCAGAAGTCATGCAAAATAAAATACTAAGATTGTTAATGGTATTTGTAATACTGTTTTCATTTACAAGCTGCGAAGTTATTGGAGACATTTTTAAAGCCGGAATGGGATTCGGGATCTTTATCGTAATTTTTGTTGTTGCGATTATTATCTGGATTTTTGCAAAAATGTTCGGAAGCAAATAAGACATAAAAAAATCCCGTTATTCTCATAACGGGATTTTTGCTTTTATTAAAGATTGTACATCTTTTTTCTTTGTTCCTGAATCTTTTCATCATCAAGATATTCATCAAATGTCATATAACGGTCGATTACTCCGTTTGGTGTCAATTCTACGATTCTGTTACCTACAGTTTGCGCGAACTCGTGGTCATGCGTTGTGAAAATTACAGAACCTTTAAAGTTTTTCAATGAGTTGTTGAAAGCTGTAATAGACTCCAAATCTAAGTGGTTTGTTGGTTCATCAAGCATTAAAACGTTAGCACGTTCCATCATCATTCTAGACAACATACAACGTACTTTTTCTCCTCCAGATAAAACTCTTGAAGTTTTTAAAGCTTCTTCTCCAGAGAAAATCATTTTCCCTAAGAAACCTCTAATAAATACCTCATCACGCTCTTCTTCTGTTTTAGCGTACTGACGTAACCAGTCAACTAAAGTTAAATCATTTTCGAAGAAATCGTGGTTTTCAGCTGGTAAATATGCTTGGTTTGTAGTAATTCCCCAATCAAAAGATCCTGAATCTGCTTTTTGTTCACCGTTTAAGATTTCGTAGAAAGCTGTTGTAGCACGTGAATCTTTAGAGAAAAGAACGATTTTATCGCCTTTTGCCATATTCAAATCAACATCTTTAAATAAAACTTCACCATCTACAGAAGCAGATAAGTTTTCAACATTCAAAATCTGATCTCCGGCTTCACGATCCTGATCGAAAATAATCGCAGGATAACGACGGCTTGAAGGTTTGATTTCAGAAATATTCAATTTCGAAATCATTTTTTTACGAGAAGTTGCTTGTTTCGATTTCGCAACGTTTGCACTAAAACGACGAATAAATTCTTCAAGCTCTTGTTTCTTCTCTTCTGCTTTTTTATTCTGTTGTGCACGTTGTTTTGCCGCTAATTGGCTAGACTCGTACCAGAACGTATAGTTTCCTGAATAGTGATTGATTTTTCCGAAATCAATATCAGAAATATGTGTACAAACGGCATCTAAAAAGTGACGGTCGTGAGATACAACGATTACAGTATTTTCATAGTTTGCTAAGAAGTTTTCTAACCAAGCGATTGTCTCGAAATCCAAATCGTTGGTAGGCTCATCCATAATCAATACATCCGGATTTCCGAAAAGTGCCTGCGCCAAAAGCACACGAACTTTCATTTTTCCTTCCATATCAGCCATTAAAGTATAATGATCTGCTTCTGAAATTCCTAAGTTAGACAACATCGCAGCAGCATCTGAATCGGCGTTCCATCCGTTCATTTCTTCGAATTGAACCTGAAGCTCCCCTATTCTGTCTGCATTTTTATCATTATAATCTAAATAAAGTTCATCCATTTCTTTTTTAACAGCGTACAGAACTTTATTTCCCATTAAAACGGTTTCCAAAACTGTATGCTCATCGAACATGTTGTGATTTTGGTTTAAAACCGACATACGTTTTCCTGGCTCTAAATGAATATGTCCCGAAGTTGGGTCCATATCGCCTGAGATAATTTTAAGAAATGTAGATTTTCCAGCACCGTTGGCTCCAATAACGCCGTAAATATTTCCGTGAGTGAATGTGGTATTTACTTCGTCAAACAAAATTCGTTTGCCAAATTGAACTGATAAATTATTGACTGTTAACATGAATGTCTTTTTAATTAATTTGGTGCAAAAGTAGTGAAAAAGGTTCTAAGTTGCAAAGATACTAAGGTGCTAAGGTTTTTTATGCACACGAGTATTTTTCTCGCAGAGGTGCAAAGACGCTAAGTTTTGTTTTTAGGTTGATAATTATACCCAATCTTGTCATTTCGACTGAAGGGAGAAATCACACTAGTTGATCGACAAAGATTGAAGATATACTTTGTAGAGTTTCTTGTGAGATTTCTCCCTTCAGTCGAAATGACAAACTGTTTCTTAAATTCATCTAAAGCTTACTTTCCTTAGCCAACGCAACTTCCAGACTTTCAAAATTCGGCAGAACTTTCGAAATCATTCCTTCTTTATTTAGAATAAAATGAGTTGGAAATGAATTTAACTGCAAAGCTTCATTCATATATTCTTTCATGTCTGGAATTACGGAATACGAAAGTGGTTTTCTTGCCAAAAATGTTTTTAATTGTTCTGGAGAATCTTCGGCTAAACTTATAAAAACAATATCTTTTCGGTCTTTGTATTCTTCTACTAATTTGTTGACTTGTGGAAACTCTCTGATACAAGGCGTACAATGAATGTACCAACATTTTATTACGATGATTTTTCCTTTCATGGATTCATTCGTAACCAAATTTCCGTTTAAATCTTTAAATGAAAATTTTGGAAAAGCAGTACCTTCCATTTTGAAGTTTTTATAAGCATCAAAACCAATTTGGTTTATTGTTGCTTTTATACTTGTATCGGTTTTTGGCAGGATTTTGAATAGTTTATAGACATATTCATTAGCTTCTGATTTTAATTGGATTGGAATAAAATTTCCGTTTGCTAATTGATCTAAAAAAGTTTCTTTTGATATTTCTTTTGAAGAAGAATCAAACGCTACAAAATCTCTTGAAAGCATAATGTTTTTGCTTTGATAAATTGACCAATCACTAAAAGTTTTTTGAATTTGAATGGGATCAACTTCTGGATTTCCAAGTTTATTTTGGCTGAAGCTTGAAGTGAAAAATAAAAATATAATTATAATAGTCAATGATTTTTTCATGAAGTTTTATGCGATAATTCTAAGGTCAAAAATACTGATTTCTTTTTAACTGCAATGAAAGCAAAAGGTTTTCACTGGGGACACAAAGGTATCGTCTGGTATTTGTGATCTCTCCTTCGTCGAGATGACAATATTGTGTTTAAATTTAGACATAAAAAAACCTGGCAATAGAGATTTGCCAGGTTCATAATGCACTTGTCAAAGAGAAAACCAAATAACAAATCTCCTTAATTCATCGCATTTGTTTGAAATAAAAATTAGATTAAAAAATAAATAACCAAACTCAATTTTAACCGTCCCAATTTTTTATTTCGAAATTTTCAATTCTTTACTCTAGTTTAAAAAATTCATTACTTTGAGTGTTTTTTTGTTTCCTGCTTTGTCTGTCACTATCACTAAAAATACTTGTTTATATGAAAAATTATGATTCTGAAGCAGTACTTCCTTATTATTCAGAGCGTTTCTCTTACTTATTAAATTTTGTCCATAAACATTGAAAACATCAACTTGTGCAATATCTTCATTATCATTTGAAACTAGTAAGGCATCATTTCTAAAATAGGCTATTGTTTCATCGTTTTTTGGAGAAATATCTTCAAGCACTAATGTTTTTGCTGCCGATTGCGATGCAAAATAAGCGGCATAAGCATTAGACAATTCAGATGAATTACCACAAGAAGAGGCATCCCAGTTTACAGACCAAGTCATTAAACCTCTTAAAGAAGGATATGGTCCACCTGGCTGCATAGTGTATGTTCTTCCTGAAAACGTAGTTCCGGTTCTTAAATAGTTCATAGCACTAATTCCTTCTGCCGGTGTTAAATAACCGCTACCTGCTGCACTTGGACAAGCTGGTAATGCAATAAGAACTTTTGAAGCCGGTAAACCATCAAAATGCATTCCTGTTGTACCAATGTTATAGCCTTTTATCACCATATCCGTTAGGGCTGTTACCATGTTTGCTTTCTTAGCTGTACCATAATATTGACCATCTAATCCGTTTTCTCCTCCTGTATTATACAATTGTACTGCTAACAAATCCAATTCATTACGCAAGTTTTGAATGATTGGCAAGAAAGAACCAAAAGTATCCGTATAAGTAGAATATCCTCCTTGTACGTATTGTGTTTCCGGAGCGGCAGTTAATAAAAATCCAGGGCCATAGTACGCTTTTAATTCTTTGCAGGCATCTACTATGTTTTTTAATCTTGGATAAGCAGAAATACCCGCATAAGAAATATCTCTTAAACCTCCTGCATTAAAATTCATTGATCCGCCTTCAAAATCCAAATCAACTCCATCAAATTGATACTCATCAATAATTGCTTTTAGACCATTAACAAAAATATTTTTTTGAGTTACATTGTCTAAAACAACATGACCATTTTGACCTCCAATAGAAACAATAACAGGAACGCCGCTATCTCTTAAGGATTTTATATCATTCTTCAACAATTGTTTATCGAAAACACCATTGGTCAAATATCTAGTGTCATTTGTAGTTAATACGGGTGTATAACCATCACGATTAACGGTTTCTACAAAAGAATAGTCGACTACGTTAAACTTTTTTCCCACCATTTGAGAAAAATATAAAAATGGCGCAGAAGTATTTTCCCAAGAATGTGCGTATCCTAAAATAATTTTAGAAGGAAGCGGAAGGAATCTATTAGTACCTACTTGAGCAATTTTAATTGTATTGTTTAATGTAGTTACACCAGATTGATTGTCGGTTGCTTTGATTACAACTGGATAATCCTGATAAGCAGATGGTGTAAAATTATACGTGTAAGTATTATTTGTACCTGCTGTCATGTTAAATGTACCTCCATTTATTGTAATACTAACACCTGAAACTGATCCGTCACTATCAACAGCTGTAACCGAAATTGGCACAACCTGGAAAGAATTTTGGTATACAGTAGTATTTGATGGTGTGTTCCAAGTAATTGCCGGCAATGCATTAGGGCAAGTTGTTCCTGAACATTGTAAAGCGAACGCTTTTGTGTTTTCGGCAGTTGTACCACTTGAAGAGGTTACTGTTGCTTTCAACGTATAATTTTTGTTGAAATCTGCTGCAACTGGTGTCCAGTTTGCAACATATTCTGCTCCTGAAAGTGTTGCTGTAATATTCTGTCCGTTGATATTGAATACAACTGACGAAATTGTTAAGCTGGCATCTACACTTGCAGTTGCTTTTAGCTGAATCGCCGTTCCTGGAGCAATCGCTACAGTTGCCGCTGAAGGAGCCGTAATAGTAACCTGCGGAGGTGTAACTGTGTTGGTATTGAAGTTATAAACCTGAGGCGTTGTTGGCATCGCGAAGTTTGTCAAATTATTTGGAAAATAGGCAATTTCACCATTTTCCCATGAATTCAATTTTAAACTTGTGATGATTGAATATCCTGCTAAAGCCGAATTGTTATAGCTGAAATTTCCTGAAGCATCTGTAATTGCAATAATACTTACATAACCATGAGTACTATCTGTCCAAGGTAAAATTAATTCTACTTTGGCACCAGAAACTGGAGTTGAACCATTTTTAACTGTTCCGCTGATTAAGTTTCCGCTTGTGACATTTTGAGTAAAGTTCAACGTTTTATTTGCATTAATTGCAGAATAAACTGTTGAAGCCGGACTAAAACTTAAACCTGTTTTTGCAGCTGTAACTGTATAATTTGAACCTGAAACTAAATTGGCAACACTATAATTTCCTGAAGCATCAGAAGTTGCTGTTAAAGTTGTACTTCCTGATACAGCTGAAATTGTTACGCCAGAAATTCCAGTTGATCCATTTTTCACTGTTCCGCTTACTGTATAATAAACCGGAGTTACTACTTGTGTAAAATTCAATGTTTTATTTGCATTAATAGCTGAATAAACTGTTGACGCAGGCGTAAAAGCTAATCCCGTTTTAGCAATTGTTACTGTATAATCTGAACCCGCAACCAAATTAGCAACACTATAATTTCCTGACGCATCAGAAGTTGCTGTTAAAGTTGTAGTTCCTGTAACTGCTGAAATTGTTGCACCAGAAACACCAGTTGCTCCATTTAGAACGCTTCCGCTAACGGTGTAATAAACCGGAGTTACTACTTGCGTAAAATTCAATGTTTTATTTGCATTAATAGCTGAATAAACTGTTGACGCAGGCGTAAAAGTTAATCCTGTTTTAGCAATTGTCACTGTGTAATCTGAACCTGCAACCAAATTAGCAATACTATAATTTCCAGAAGCATCTGAAGTTGCTGTTAAAGTTGTAGTTCCCGTAACTGCTGAAATTGTTGCACCTGAAACTGGAGTTGCTCCATTAAAAACGCTTCCGCTAACAGTATAATAAACCGGAGTTACTACTTGCGTAAAATTCAATGTTTTATTAGCGTTAATAGCATTATAAACTGTTGAAGCCGGTGTAAATGTCAATCCCGTTTTAGCAATTGTTACTGTATAATTTGATCCTGAAACCAAATTAGCAATACTGTAATTTCCAGAAGCATCAGAAGTTGCTGTTAGCGTTGTAGTTCCTGTAACTGCTGAAATTGTTGCGCCTGAAACCGGAGTTGCTCCGTTAAGAACAGTTCCACTTACAGTGTAAGTTGTCGTTACTGCACCTGTATTAAAATCATAAACTGTTGGATTTGCAGGAACTGCAAAGTTTGTCAAATTGTTTGGTAAATAAACAATTTCTCCGTTTTCCCAAGTATTTAATTTTAAACTTGAAATAGTAGTGTATCCAGTCAATATGGCATTATCAAAGCTATATTTACCTTGTGCATCTGTAACTGCAAGTTTGCTTAAATAAGGATGTGTGTTATCAGTCCAAGGCAAAATCAATTCTACTTTTGCACCTGAAACCGGAATTGTACCATTTTTGACTGTTCCGCTAATTTTACTTGTTCCAACAACAATAACATCTTGAGAAAAATTCAATGTTTTATTGGCTGTTAAATTAGTATAAACAGTTGAAGCTGGCGTATATGTTTGTCCTGTCAAAGCAGCCGTAACGGTATAATTTCCTGCAGAAGGCAAACTAAGTGAATATACACCGCTAGCATTTGTAACTGCAGTAAAATTTCCACCTGTTGAAGTTGCTGTAACGGTTACACCTGAAACCGGAGTTGTATTGTTTAAAATCGTTCCGCTTACGGTATAATAAACAATTGGGGCGCTTTGTGTAAAATTCAACGTTTTGTTTGCATCAATAGCATTATAAACCGTTGAAACTGGCGTATACGAAAATCCGGTTTTTGCAGCTGTAACTGTAAAATTAAGCCCAGCAGTTAATCCTGCAACATTGTAAACTCCGCTTGCATTCGAAACGGCAGTCAAAACTGTGGCTCCTGAAGTTGCGGTAACCGTAACTCCAGATATAGGAGTTGATCCGTCTAAAACTGTTCCGCTTACTGTATAAGTTGGCTGTGTTCCATTAATAACAACACCCGTTTGATTGACAGTAACATTTGTTAGTGTTACTGGCGTAAAAGTATAAGTGGCTTTTAAAGCGGTAAGCGTATAATTTTGTCCGGAAGGCAAATTATTGAATGTAAAATTACCCGCTGTAGAAACTACAGTTTGCAATACAGCATTGCCTGCATCACGTAATTCAACTGTAACATCTGTAACTAAAGTTGATCCGTTTTTTACAGAACCCGAAATACTTACCGTTCCCGGAACAACGCTTCCGAAAGAAGTATCAACCTGAGTTAATAATGAATTTGAAATTGAACCTCTAGTATCCTGAGATAATTCCCAAATCATACCTCCGGCCAAATTTCTCGATTTTATATACTGAACCTTTAAATCCATTGATTGTTTATCTTCATAAGAAATAAACTCTTTTGTAGTAGCATTATATAAATAAGGAACTTTAGTAGTATTATCAAAATATCTTACCCATCCTGCTGCTGCTGCAGATGCTGTTACCTGCATTGTATTTGGATCTAAATAAGCATGCGAATTCGTAACGGGATTTCCGACCAAATCACAAATTTCGATGCTTCCTGAACGCTCGCATGCTCCAGAACCATCCCAAGTTCCGATTGGGTTTTGTGGATTGGTACATCCTCCAACTATATCTCTTGGAGCCGAAACGAATAATCCATTTGTTGAGTTAGTGGCAACGTGATCGAATTTTTTCCCATAGAAAGGCAATCCCATGATTAATTTATTTGCAGGGAAACCAATTACGTTTAAATATTGATTAGTCAATTCATCCAATGATTCAGATTGAGTCGCGCCATATAATGGATCATTTGGGTTTCCACTTGCGTATAAAGGAGCATTGTAGCATGTTTTGTCATACCAGTTTCCTCCAAAATCATATCCAAAATAAGTGATATAATCGCAATATGTAGAAATATCTTCAGTCATTCCGTATTGTAATCTGTTGTTTGGGCCTAAATATTGCTTTGCTACATTTCGAACGTTGTTTCCAGCGGCGATTGTAATCAGCTTATTTGGCATTGCCTGACGCATTGCTTTTAATAAAAGCACTAAATTTTTATTATCATCAGGACTGTATTTTTGTGCAGGAACAGGCGCTCCATTCACTATTTCTGTACCATCAGTTCCGCCTGAAAGAGGATATTCCCAATCGATATCGAAACCATCAATAAACGGATAAGTAACAATGAAATTTGCCATATCAGCTGCTAATGCTGCTCTTGCTACCGGACTGGCGGCAATTGGCGAAAGATCCTGACCTTTTGTCCATCCTCCAACAGAAATTAAAACTTTTAAATGAGGATACTTTTGCTTAAGTTTCATTAAGTCATAAAAGTTTCCTTTTACCGGAGCATCCCAAGGGATTCCACCTTCCATATGCTCATAATCAGCATAGGTATCCAAACATTTCAATTTTGTATTCTCCGGATGTGCCGGATCATACGTTGTGCCATAAAAAGAATAATTTAAATGCGTCAATTTGCTTCCATCAATTTTCGGAACGTTGAAATCCCGGGCATAAATAGACCATTGTGCATAATACCCTACTACTTTTTTACCGTGAGCTGGTTGGGCTAACGCAAGTAAGGGAAACAACAAAAACAAAAAAAGTAATCTGTAATAATGTTTCATAGTTATTAATATTGGTTAATAGAAAATAAATAATTGGGCCGAAGCATTGTTAATGCCTGGTTTCGCTCAACACAGGTTGGAAGGCTGCGCCGATTGGAAATAAACTCAAATTAAATTCTATAGATAAATATTACTATTACTGATTCTTGATAATCATTAGCAAATAGTAGTGATTGATATTTATTTATAATTTTTAAAAAATTACTATTAAATACAACTGATAAATTTGGGACTACTCATCAATTAACTTTGTTTTGTCATGTTTTAAATTGTACTCTCTCTATTTGGTTTTTAAATGTTAATACTCCGTTAGTGGTTATTTTGCAATTATTCTGTTTGAGATGTGGAATTAAAAAGAATCTAAAAGTTTAATTATAATTACCTCTGCCAAATGTTTTTTTGGCAGAGATAATTAGCACTCTTAAAACAATACTTAAACTTACTAAATACTAATTCAAACCAAATCTTTATATTAATTTCTTTAAACCTGCGTAAACTGCAAGCTCAACATCGGCATACTCTTTTGTATTGCAGTCTTCGATTAATTTCTTCAAATCTTCTGATTTTAAAGTTGATTTGTTGTCCAAAACCAATAAAACCTGTTCTGAGGCGTCACTTAATTTTTTTGACAAAGGAAGAAATGACTGTACTAGTGGTGCATTTGCGCTTAATTCATTTAATCCTTTATTCACAGAAATCCATTTCGTTAAAAATGATGCCACTTTAGCTTTATTTTCAGGCGTTTTATTCGCTACATATTGCGTTACTGCTTCATTAAAAGTTAGCGCATCTTTTGCATCAGGCGTGCATGCATCTGCAAAAAGTGTCAATGGCGAATACATTTGATATTCCGTTCCACCCTTGTTTCGCGTATATCCTTTTAATGGTTCGCAAACATTCGAAAACTCATTTAACAAACTGATATCCTGATTGTTTGCAATATTTCTTAAGATTACAGCTTTGTTACGAATATGCGTCAATCCTAATTCTTCAAGTCTAAATGAAACTACATCTAAACGTTTGCGCATATTGGACACATCTGTAATGTCTTCTGCCGACCAAAGTCTTTCTGCAATTGCAGCTGTTCTTGGCCAAACTCTTGAATCTATTGTCGTTTCAGATGCAAGCTCTGTCCACATTGTAGCTTCTCCTCCTAAAATTCTTGCTTTTTCTTCTGAAGTTAAATTTGATCCTTTTGGCATTGGATCATTTAAATAATGACTTTCAACCGGATACATCAAGTCGATATAATAACCGTTTGATAATACGGTTTTACACCCTTTTTTTACTGCATCAACTAAAGATTGTCCAGCAGCCATTCCTTCATTTGCACCTCTCCACGAATGAACAATCGCTTCTTTTGAAAGGTCTTTGGTTAAAATTTCTTCCCATCCCATTAATTGTTTTCCGTGCTTTTTAAGCATTGGAGCCAATTGCATGGTGAAATACGTTTGTAACTCGTGGTTTGTTTTTAAATTATGCTTCTTTTTAAACTCTTGAATTTTCGGATTTGCATCCCAATCTTTCCCCTCATTTTCGTCTCCCCCAATATGAAAATAAGCTCCAGGAAATAATGGGCAAACCTCATCAAAAAGTTCACTTAAAATTTGATATGTTTTAGGATTTGAAGGATCTAATGTTGGCGAAAAAATACCGGCATTTCTTTCAATTCCATAGGTAGCAATTGCTGTTCCCTGAATATTTTTTTCAGAAGTTCCTCCTGTCAACGTAATCACTTTGCTTCCAATTTCTGGATAAGCTGTTAAAATCGAAGATCCGTGACCTGGAACATCTATTTCCGGAACTATTAAAATACCGCGCTCATCAGCATATTTTACGATATTTTTAATTTCCTCTTGTGTGTAATATAATCCATCCGAAGCAACCTCAATTAGTTTTGGATGTTTTTTCATTTCGATTCTCCATCCTTGATCGTCAACCAAATGCCAATGAAAAACATTCATTTTCATTGCTGCCAATCCGTCAATATTTCTTTTGATAACATCAACAGGCTGAAAATGTCTTGAAGCATCAATCATCAATCCTCTCCAAGTAAATCTCGGAAAATCTGCAATTTGAGTGTTCGGAAAATAAAATGAGGTATTATTATTTTGCAATAACTGCAATAAGGTTTCAAGACCATGCAAAGCACCTAAATCACTTGTTGCGTTTATTGTAATTTTATTTTGTTTGACATCTAAATGATAACTTTCATCTTCGTACAAACCAATTTTTCCGCTTTTGGTACAGTTTATCTGAAGTTCTGCAGTTGGGACTTCATTTAATTTTGTAACAAAACCTTGAGAGAAAAACATACCAGTCCGTCCATCTAAACGGCGCAAAAAACGCGTTACCCCTCCAAAAATTCTTGGATTTGGGTTTCCGGTAATATTTACTTTAAAACTTTTAGTTAAAGCAAAATTTCCGTCGTTTATAACAACACTCTGAGGCCAAGGCATAAGATTTAGCTGCTCTTTTTGAACCTGAGCACTAGATGTTAAACCTGCAAATAGTAGGACTAATAAATACTTCATTTTAATTTTTTTGAAATGATGTTTCCCTGAAGAAACAGTAATAAATAGATAAAAGAAACAAAACTCAGAAGGATCTCTATTGAACCTCACTAATCGCTATGAAACCAATCTGAATTTTGTAATTCGACTCGCTCTAAATACGAATCTTAAATTTTTATTCTAGTAATCAAAGCGTTTAAAGGCTTCGATTGCTTCATATTCTGCTAAACCTAATTCATCATACAGAATTGCTGTGTTTTTATTTCTGTCTTCGGCTCTAACCCAGAATTCTCTTGAATCATTTCCTTGGAACATAACTCTATCTTTTTGAGATTGATGGTATAAAATCGCATGACGTTTCAACAATACTTCTGAAGGAGAAAGTGGAACTGCCATGTCAATTTCGTGGATATCCCATTCGTGCCAAGCGCCTCTGTAAAGCCAAAGCCAGCAGTCATCCATGTATTTTTCTGGTTTCAATTCTTTCATTGCTGCAAAAATCGCATTCAAACATACTTCATGCGTTCCGTGCGGATCTGCCAAATCTCCGGCTGCAAAAACCTGATGCGGTTTTATTCTTGCGATGATTTCTTTTACAATAGCAATATCTTCTGGTCCTAACGGATTCTTTTTTACCTGTCCAGTTTCATAAAACGGAAGATCTAAAAAGTGTGTATTTTCATCTTTTAGGCCAATGTATCTTGTTGCTGCGTAAGATTCTCTTCTTCTGATTAATCCTTTTAGTTTTCTAACTTCTAGAGAATCAATCTGATTTTCTGATTTGTTGTTCAAAAACTCAATAACCGATTTGAAATTGATATCTTTTGGAAGATTTTCTCCTGCAAAATCATTGCAAACTTCGGCAAACTTCAATGCTTCGTCATCAGTAACCGCTATATTTCCAGAAGTCTGATATACGACGTGTACATCATGGCCTTGTTTGATCAATTTTGAAAAAGTTCCTCCCATCGAAATCACGTCATCATCCGGGTGCGGACTGAAAAGAATCACTCTTTTTTTGGCTGGATTGGCTCTTTCTGGACGATGTGAATCGTCTGTATTTGGTTTTCCTCCTGGCCATCCTGTAATCGTGTGCTGCAATACATTGAACATATTGATGTTCAAATCGTAAGCAGAACCTTCCTGCGCCAAAAGATCAGACATTCCGTTATTATTGTAATCACGGTCTGTCAGTTTTAATATCGATTGTTTTGTTTTTTGGCACAACCAAACAATCGCTTTGCTTTTTAATTCCTGAGTCCAGATGCATTCTCCAACAAGCCAAGGCGTTTTGAAACGTGTCAACTCAGAAGCTGCAGACTGATCCAATACGAAAGTTGCATTTGGATGATTTTGTAAAAATGTGGCAGGAACTTCAGAACTGATATCTCCTTGAATTGTTCTTTTGATGATATCGGCTTTATTTTGCCCCCAAGCCATTAATACAATTCGTTTTGATCTCATAATGGTTGAAACTCCCATCGTAATTGCACGTTTTGGAACGTTGTCAATTCCGTTGAAATCAGAAGAGGCATCAACTCTTGTAATATGATCCAATGTAATGATTCGTGTTCCTGAATTGATATGTGAACCTGGTTCGTTGAAACCAACGTGGCCTGTACGTCCAATTCCTAACAACTGAAAATCAAGTCCACCAGCTTGTTTTATATTCATTTCATAATCTATGCAATATTGATTCAATTCATCAATTGCAACTGTACCGTCAGGAATATTAACATTTTCAGGCTTAATATCAATGTGATTAAAAAGATGCTGATGCATGAAATAATGATAGCTCTGATTATTCTCTTTTGACATTGGATAGTATTCATCCAAGTTGAAAGTAATTACATTGCTAAAGCTTAATCCTTCTTCTCTGTGCATTCTCACTAGTTCCTCATAAACCTTTATAGGAGAAGAACCTGTTGCCAAACCTAATACGCAAGATTTGTTTTTTTCTTGCTTCAATCTGATTAACTGAGCAATTTCCTGCGCAACAATTATAGATGCTTCGGCAGAATTTTTGAAAATTTCGTTATGAATTTTCTCGAATCTTGTCTCTTCAAATTTACCGGCGCTTTTATAGCTGATATCAGGTTTAATTTCTAAAGCACTTTTCATTTTTTTCTTTTTTTGGTATGTACAATTTTGGTTTTTTAAATGGTATAAGTAACTCTCATTACTTATACCATTTTCAATTACTAACCAAACTTAAATCCTTTTATTCTTTATGTTTTCTTAGAATTTGTTAACTCCAGTATCCCACCAAAGTCTTGTTGCTCCAGTATCAGGTCCGCCTAAAAGCTGAACACCTTGAGCATAACCAGCTGGATTAGAAGTTTTCTCATTTACATAGAAATTCAATCTTCTAACAAATGTTCCGTTAGGGATTTTCCCTCCTGACAAGTTATTTGCTGGCAAGAATAATTTTGGATATCCAGTTCTTCTTGTTTCTGCCCAAGCTTCTTGACCATCAGGGAAACCAGCAATCCATTTTTGAGTAATAATTTTTTGAAGTTTCACTTCATTAGTCGCTGCATCAGACCATTTTACAGTTACCAAATTTTGCGCTGCAATGTTATTAGCTGCATTTAACGGATCTGTAAAATTAGCTGGCATTGAAACATCATCAGCAATGTAAGTAGCTGCACTTCCTGCACCTAATTGAGCAAAAGAAGTTGCAATTCCTGCTTCATAAAATGACTGAGCAGATCCACCAACATTCCAGCCTTTTAATGCTGCTTCAGCTTTTAAGAAATAAGATTCAGATGCATTGAACCAAGGAATTAAGTTATTTTCTACAATAGGTCCAACTTTAGAGAATAAATCTGCCTTTGCTGTTCTATAATCAGCATCAACTAAAGTTCCCATTCTAATACCTTGATAAATACCTCCTGTACCAGTATAAAAGAATGTCGCTCTTCTTGGATCATTATACCCATTCATGATAGAAGTAATTGCTCCACCTGCGTTAATATCTGCCCAAGGACCTGTATAGGTTTTAACAGGATGCTCAGCTATGTAAGCCATGTTTTCAGCATTAGATGTAATTACACCTAAACCAGCTAACGCCGCTTCACCTTCTGTTTTCGCTTTTGCAGGATCAATATTAGAGATACGTAATGCTAAACGTAATCTTAAAGAGTTAGCAAACTTTACCCAAGTTGCTACGCTTCCGTGAGCTGTAGTTCCATCAGTTTTATCAGCACTATCGGGAAAGAAAGTAGCAGCCTTATTTGCTGTAGCTATAGGAGTTAAAATATCAATTGCAGTTTTTAACTCTGTGAAAAATTTATCATAAACTGCTTTTTGAGAATCATAAGGAGTTGTTCCGTCAGCATTTCCAAAACCTGAATATACGATTGGCCCGTAATAATCTGTTGTTTTATGCATTGCATAAACTTTTAAAATTAAAGACCATGCATAAAATTGAGGATATTTCTCTTTTGTTAGTTTCTCAAGATTATAAGCATTAACCATTTCTTTTTGATACTTCTGAACCCATTCAGCACCATTCCAACCATCAACAAGAGCATAAGTAGAGTTATTGCTGTTACCTGCAAAATCATGAGGAGTTCCCATATATCCTGAAAAGATATCTGCATTTAAGTTAAATTGAATATCTCCCTGCCAATCATCAGCAACCAAGATATACATTCCTCTTTGCATAGTCTTAAGAGGAGCTTTTACCTGGTTAAAATCTTGCTCTAATTGAGTATTACTAAAACCAGTTTCGTTGGTATTTATATCCTCAAAATCACCCGTACAGCTAGCTAATGAAAGGGCTAAAACTGAACCAAATATTAATAATTTATTTTTCATCTGTGAATTTTTATCGTTAATTAAAATCATTTGTTTTTGATTTGTAAGCTACCTTTATAAAGGTTTATTGTCTGTTATTTTTTCATTATTCTACATTCATACAAACAAAATGTTTCGCGTTAACCAAAAAAGGTTTTGTCCTTTTATTATATTATGTTAGAAAGTTAAATTTAAATTAACACCTATACTTCTTGTTGAAGGCATTCCAAAAATATCAACACCTTGCAATCCTTCTCCTGAACTTAATGTTACGTTTGGATCAAACGGAGCATCTTTATAGAAGAAAAATAAGTTTTTACCAACAAGAGAAACATTCACTGCATTAAAAATTGTGCTTTTGCTAAAGTCAAATGTATATCCTAGAGAAAGCTCACCTAACTTAACATTTGTTGCTTTGTACATATACTCTCCAGTAGCACCAGCTCTATCTCCAACTGAACTATAGTAATTTTGTGCAGACATTGTTGTCACTGGATTTCCGTTGTCATCTATACCGTTTACTTTAACTCCACCAGCATCTCTTGCAGCACCTGAAGCCTTAGAAACACCATAAGAATCAAGCATTGCCTCAGTCATACTCATTACATTACCTCCAAATCTACCGTCAATAAGAATATTTAAGAATATTTTTTTGTATTTGAATGAGTTTGAAAAACCTAACATAAAATCAGGGTTTGAGCTTCCCATGTCTACCCAGTCCGTTTTTTGAACTAAAGCCTGATCTCCAACACCAGCAAGCAGCATTTGACCTTGTGCGTTTCTCAAAATATCTTTCCCCTGAATTGTCCCGAATGGTTGTCCTACTTTCATTACATATCTATAACTATTTGGATCTCCATTAGTCAAGATAACTGTATTAACTTCGCCATTTGCACCTGTACCTAAGCTAAGAACCGTATTTTTATTTGAAGCATAATTCAGTCCAAGATCCCAAGAGAATTTATCTGTTTGAATTGCTTTACCTGTTACTGTAATCTCAAAACCTTTATTTTCGATACTACCAGCATTGAATGCGTAATTAGTATATCCGGTAGTATTTGGAATTGGAGCCGGAGAAGTAATTAATTGATTTTTTGTTTCATTTCTGTAGTATGTAAAATCAAATCCAATTCTGTTATTTAAGAATCTCCATTCTGTACCAAATTCATATGAATTTTGCATTTCTGGTTTCAAAGAAGTTCCAGGTTGTGGACCAACTATTGGTGCTGTAACTTGACCACCAACTATAGTATTTACTGGTGAAGTTAAGAAAGGAGATATATCATTACCTACTTGAGCATATGAAGCTCTAACTTTTGCATAACTAATTGACTCCGGTAATGTTACCATTTGGCTCAATATAGCTGATAAACCTACAGATGGATAAAAGAAGCTTAAATTATTTGTATTAACTAAAGTTGATGACCAGTCATTTCTTCCTGTCAAATCAAGGTAAAGCATATCTTTGTAACCAATAGTAGCACTTGCAAAAAGTGACTGCACTTCTTTTTTACCTCCAATAGTATGTGCATTTCTTTCAGCAGATACGAAGTTTCCTGTATTAAACCAGTTCGCATTAATTAATCCATTTTTTTGACCTGAATCACTGATGTAAGCATCATTAATTGTTGATTTTGTAATACTTGTACCAACATTCGCACTGAATGAGAAATCATCACTGAATTTTGTATTGATAGTAGCAATTAAATCCCCGTATAACTGATTACTTTCACTATCTGAGTAAATGTATCTACCTGTAGATGGCGCCAATGTTTCATTTGTACCAGCATACATTCTTTTATCAAAGATATTATCAAATTTATTATAACCTCCTCTTGCTTTAATACTTAACCATTCATTAGCTTTATATGTAATAGCTGCAGATGTAATTAAAGATTGGTTTTTATCGATTGATTGATTTCTGTTTAAGATCCACCCTGGATTTTGAATAATATCCGATGTTGCAGATGGCCATCTTTGGGTCATTAAGTTTCTAGCCGGATCAAATACTTCAAAATTGTTGTAATAATCATTAAAATCATTTCCTCTTGGGAATAAATAAGCTCCAGTTAATGGGTTGAAATATAATCCGTTTGTTGGTTTATTTATAATTTTTTGCTCAGCATAAGATATCGAACCGTCAATAGTTACTTTATCATCAAATAATTTAACACTTTGACGAAGTGCAATATTGTTTTTCTTAAACTCATTAGTTGGGATTACTCCGTCAACTTTAGTATTTGCATAAGTAAGACTAGTCGACATTTTATCAGATCCACCATTTACAGATACTGAGTTAATCATAGTAACACCTGTATTGTAGAAATCCTTAACGTGGTCAGGAGAATTTTTAGCTGCACCCCAAGTTTTGTCAGATGATGGAGCTGCTCCATAATTAGTTTGAAATTCAGGTAATGAGACAACATTGTCTACAAATAAACTCGCATTATAATTTGCTGTTACTTTTCCTTCTTTTCCTTTTTTAGTAGTTACTAAGATTACACCATTTGCACCTTGAGAACCATATAAAGCAGCTGCAGAAGCTCCTTTAAGAACTGTCATAGATTCAATGTCATCAGGGTTCATCATCGAAATTGCATCACCACCATCTCTGTTTCCTCCTGCTGTATCTCCAAAAACCTGATTTGCCTGAGCAGAATTAGAGTTCAACATCGGAATTCCATCAATAACATATAAAGGCTGATTGTTTGTTGCAGATGAGTTACCACGAATAGTTACTTTTACTGCTCCACCAGCTCCAGCAGAACTTTTTCCAACAATTAAACCTGCAACTTTTCCAGATAAGCTGTTCATTAAGTTGGCATCTTTAACTCTTGTCACCTCATCACCTTTTACCTCTTGCGCTGCATAAGTAAGCGTCTTTTTTGATCTTTTTAAACCTAATGAAGTAACAACAACTTCACTTAAAGCATTTGAAGATGCATTAACCATTTTTACGTTAACAGTTGTAGCATCACCAACCACAATACTTTGTGTTTCAAGGCCTACATAGCTAAAAACTAATGTCTGTCCTTTTTGTGCTTCGATTGTATACAATCCGTCAAAATCGGTAGTAGCTCCTTTTTGACTTCCTTGTACCAAAACGGATGCCCCTGGCAACGGCATTCCATCAGAACCTGTAATCACACCTTTGACATTTTTCACCTGTGCAAGCGAAACTTGCGCCGTAAAAACAATCATAAAGATTAAGAAAATTTTTTTCATGTTTATTTATTTTGTTAGTTATGACGTAAAATTATTCTTAAGGCATTGTTAAAAAAAATAAATTATACAAACAGCCTTAAACTTTAAACAAACGACATAAAACATTCAATAATGCGTTTTGCGAAAACGTTTTCAAATGAAAATACTAACACGTTTTCAATAATTTTTCGCATTATATGCAAAAAATTTGCAGATTTAGTAAATAAAACAAAATATTACAACTATTTAAAATACAAGACATTAAATTCAACAATTGCTTCAAAAGTCTTTCAGCAGGTCTAGTTTTAACAAAATATTAAGAATTATGTCAACTTTCTATTTAACAGATTATATTAAAAATAATGTCGTTCGTATTTTTTTTAATTTCCACAGAGATTAGTGGTCTTGATTTTTAATGATTTATATTTTTGATGAATAACTTCCAATAATGAATACTCATCAAAAGAATCTTGTGCAAGTTCCCAAATCATAATTCCTCCCGTGTTTTGAGCTGCATATTCTACCTTTTTTGAAATGGTCGATCTTCCGTTATAATATATCTTCCCTAATTCATCAAGTTCTGCAAATTGTTTTCCTGCCTCAACAATTTGTCCGTAAGTTGAACTTGTAACATTTGGATAAGTAAAATTATATCCATAAAAAGGTACTCCGAGTGTCAGTTTTTCACTTGGAACATTTTGAAGTTTGTGCCAAAAATCGATTCCATTTTTTGCAAATTCAAAAGAGCTGTGCTGACCTGGATTATTTGGAGTCCACGGCCCTGTGCTGTCATAAGCCATAATATTTAAAAAATCAAATGCATTCAAAGCTTCGGCACTGATATTTTCAAAACGAGTATTATTAGGCAATGCTGCCGTCATAATTTTTTTATGTTCAAAAAGACTCTTTTTTAATTCGATTACAAATCCGCTATAGCCAATTGTTACTGCGTTCCATTCGAGATCAATATCAACACCGTCTAAATGATGAAGTTCTACAAAATTGATTATATTCTGAATTAAAACAGGTCTGTTTTCTGGTTTGTCAATTAACGAAGACCAATTTAAGGCCTGTTCATCTGAAATTACGCCTCCTGCAAGAGAAATACTTATTATAATATTAGGATTGACCGATTTGGCATATTTAACAAGTGCATCAATATCTCCTGTAAAAATGATATTTCCATTTTTATCGGGATTTGCAAAAGCAATATTCAGATGGGTTAATTTGCAAAACTGAATCGAAGTCATTTTATTAAAATTATCCGATGCCAGATAACCTACAACTCTGGCCGTTTTAGGCTGGCGATCATCAATATTTGAATCTTTATTTGAAGTGCAGCTGTAAACCGATGCAAGCGAAGTTATAAAGAAAAGAATGCCTAATAAGGCTTTATTATTGATCATAATTTTTAATTTTAAACAAATTGTTTTTAATTTTAATTAGATTGAAATAATACCTTATTAGGCATAACTCTATATTTTTAGGATTTTATTTTTAGTTTTTATCCCACCAAACTTTATTTGTCCATTCATTTTTACCACCCATTCTTGATAAAGCTTCCTGGAAATTTGGTCCATTTTTCTGTGCTTCATCATTTGGATAATACAAACGTGTTGGTACAACACCGCCAGTTTCAGAATCTGGATTTGTAATTGGCAATAATTTAGGAAACCCTGTTCTTCTCCAGTTTGAATAGGCTTCAATACTATTTAATAAATAAGTAACCCAAAGTTGTGTTGCAATTTGTTCTTTCTCTTTTCCTGCAACCAACGGTTTGTTATTCAAATAAGTATCTATCGCACCTTGAGTTGGCAACGCTGCACCATACATTGCAAGATGTCTGATACCTGCTTCAACACCTTTTTTATAATAATCAGCTGCAGAACCTGTAACCCATCCTCTAAATGCAGCTTCAGCTAATAACAGCTGTGATTCTGAATAACTTACGTGCAAAAATGGAGTTGTTTTTAATTTTAAATAAGGCTGAATACCTGAGATAGCATTTGATCCACCTGGCATTTCCCATTGAAAAACTCCAGGAGTATTTCCAACATACAATTCTTCTCCCGGTGCTGGAGGCCCCCAATTTGAACTTCCAGTTTTTGGAGTAGCCAACATTGTTAATCTAGGATCGCCATTGTTTCTTAAAAAATCAATCATTAAAGAACTGAAGTGATCCCCATTTTCGTTTCCAATGAAAGCATATGACAAACCGTTTCCTCTAAAATCAAGTGCACCCGGCGTATCATTAAATGGATAATCCAAACATTTCATAAAACAGTTGTCTGCATTACTTTGAAAAATTCCATTTTGAAATGCTGCTTTAGCTTGTTTTTCTGCTTCTGCCGGACTAACTTCAGAAATTCTCATTGCTAGACGCAAACGCATAGTGTTTGCCAATTTTTTCCATTTTGAAACATCACCATTATAAAACTGATCTCCTTTTATAGCACCTCCTCCATCATTCAACTGTACAAACGCTTCTTCTAATTGTTTAAAAAAGGCATTATAAATATCCTCTTGTTTATCATATTTAGGTGTTACAATTCCTTTAGAGAAACCCAAACCAGCTTCTGAATAAGGACAATCACCATAAAGATCTGTAATACGCTGCACAATCATTACTCTCATAATTTTTGCTACTGCATTCATATTTACTAAAGTTGGATCACCAGAAGTTTTCTCAATAATATCTACAACACCTTTTAATTCATTCGCATAACCATTTCTCCATAATGCTGTCGCATAATCATCATTTTTCTTGAATTTACTTCCAAACTCAGTTACGTTCCATGCACCTGCATAGTGCTGTACAAATCCTCCTGAGTAAATCAAGTTGGCTCTCCATTGGTAATAACCGTCACCAGACATACACAATTGTGCAAACGTAAGTTGTCCTGCAGGATTTGCAGATAACGCCACCGGATCTTTTTCCAGTTCGTCAAAATTTTCTGTACAGCCAACCAGCGTAAATATTGCCAATAAAGCTATTATTTGTTTAAATTTCATAATTTCTTTTTTTAGAATGTAATTTTAAGATTAAAACCATATGATCTTCTAAATGGCAACGAACCATATTCAAAACCTTGTCCATTTCCTGAAGTGTACATAGACTCTGGATCAATGTTTGGCAAATCTTTATTGAAAGTGAATAAGTTTCTTGCGAAAGCCGAAACATAGATCGAGTTGATTTTTGCTCCGCCGAAAACACTTTTCGGTATCTGATATCCTAAACTTACCTCTCTCAATTTCACGTAAGAAGCATCATAAATAAATGGTGCTGGTGTATTGTTGAAAACTGAAGTCCAGTAATCTTGAGGGTTAACAGGAGTTGTATTTTTCACATAAACTGGATTAGCCTCAGTTCCTGTATTTTGAACACCATTTGCTACATAACCCGCAGTAGGAATCCAAGTTGCCTGGCTAAAGTTTGGATCATTTGCAACTGCCTGAGCTCTTGCTGCATTGTAAGCATCTCTTCCTTCAGTTGTAACATCAAGAAGTCCTTTTTGTGCTGCCAATGAGTTTGTCATTGAGTAAACATCCATTCCGAATTTCATGTCAATTAAAAACTGGAATGTAAATCCTTTATAAGAAAAACGGTTTGTTAAACCTGCTGCCCAATCAGGAAGACCTTTTCCTAAAGCAACTTTCGTATCTGTATATAAAGGTAAACCATTTGCTCCAACGATCATTTCTCCATCAGGTGTTTTTTGGAAATCTTTACCAATAATAGTTCCGTATTGTCCACCAACTTGTGCAACAATTGCAGCACCAGCCCAACGAGCTTCAGAAATAGTATAAGTATCAATATCTGGATGCAAAGAGATAATCGAGTTTTTGTTTTTTGAAAAGTTCAAATCAATTCCCCATTCAAAATCTTGAGTTTTAATTGGTGTTCCTGACAAGAAAATCTCAATACCTTCATTACGAAGTTTACCAGCATTTACTGAAATATACTCATATCCCGAAGTTGCTGAAGATGGTAAATCAATTGTTTGATCTGAAGTATCTTCACGGTAAACTGTAATATCTGCTTTTAATCTGTTTTTGAAGAAAGCAGTTTCAAGTCCGAACTCAATTCCTGTTTTAGACTGATAAGTTAAATTAGGATTTGGTGCTGAAGTATTTTTAATGTTTACAACACTTCCTCCGTTATAAGAAGAATATGTAGTATAATTTAAAGCATTTTTGTAAGCTCCAGGTGCATTTGAAACCTGCGCCCAAGATGCTCTGAATTTTCCATAAGAAAAAGCATCGCTTTGAATATCGAATGCGTCAGAGAATACAAAACCTAACGAAGCTGCTGGATAAAAAGCATCTTTATTGATTACACTAAACCAGTCATTTCTTCCTGTAAACTCAGCATACAAATAGCCTTTATAATCGAATTTAGCAGAACCGTAAATTGAATTTGTTCTTGTTTTTGTATCCTGTGGTGCATTTTCTGTCTGATTAGAGAAATTGCTGATATACTCTGTACCCGGCTCAATAATGTTTGTTCCGAATCTAGAATTTTGCTGTCTTCTAAAATCTCTTCTTCCTGTTCCTAAAATTCCAGAAAGTGTTAAATCTGTAGCTAATTTTATGTTGCTGAAAGTAGCAATAAAATCGGTATTCTGTTCAGAAACTGTAATAGTTTCTAATCCTAAGTAACCAAGGTCTCTTCCAGGCCAGGTACTTCCTTTAGCCATAAAATCTTTAGAATTAAAAGTATAAGTATCTAAACCTGTTCTGAATGTTAATCCTAACCAATTTTTAACTTGATAAGTTCCAGTAACATTCCCAATAAAACGGTTTTTTACAGTTGCATTATGATTTTCATTTACAACCCAATACGGATTCAATAAATATACATTGTTATTCCACTGATACATTGAACCGTCTGCTGGATTTACAGAATTTTTAAGCCAAGCCTGATCAATATTTGGTGCTAATCCACTTAATGAATATCCAACGTTATTTGGTGAATCTCCTAAACCTGGTCTGTTGTTTGTATTTTCAGCGATATAATTTACATTGGCATCCAAAGTAAATTTATCTGATTTAATAGTACCATTCAAAGTAGCATTGTTTCTCTCAAGACCAGATTCTGGAATCACGTCGTCGTTTTTAAGACTATTGAATCCAAAACGAACAAAAGCATTATCACTTCCTGCCGAAAGCGCAACTCCATTTGATATTGTAACTCCCGTTTTAAAGAAATCCTGAATATTATTATCTACTTTAGCATAAGGTCTCATTGAGCCATCAAATATTTTTACCTGTTGTCCTACTGTTTCAGAGAATTTAGGCCCCCACGCATTTGTAGTGTATCCATAAATTTCGGTAGGAGCTTTATTTGGATCAGGCAAAATTCCGTTTGAACCAGTACCATATTCCGTTTGATAGTCATTATATTTAGCATTTACTCTATCGAAACTTACACCACTTGTTAATTCAACCTGTAGTTTTCCTTTGCTTCCTTTTTTAGTTGTAATTAAAATTACACCATTTAACGCTCTAGAACCATAAAGTGCTGCTGCTGCCGCTCCTTTAAGAACAGTTAAGCTCTCAATATCATTTGGGTTGATGCTCGAAATACCGTCTCCACTATCTCTTCCATCAAACCATTTACTTGTTGCAGCCTGATCATTATTTAAACCTGAGTTATCAATAGGAACACCATCTACAACATAAAGTGGCTGGTTACTCTCACCTATGCTTGATATACCTCTAATAATAACTCTCGTGCTTCCACCCACACCTGTTGCAGGAATCGATACATCAACACCGGCTACTTTTCCAGAAAGAGCTGTTGCAACGTTAGTTGTAATTACTTTATTTAATTGATCTCCTTTAACATCCTGAACGGCATAACCCAATTCTTTCTTTTGTCTTTTGATACCTAATGCCGTAACAACTACTTCATTTAAGTTTTGTGCATCAGGACTCAATACTACATTCACTGTTGTAGCACCTGCAACTGTAACAGCTTTAGTTTTAATTCCGATATACGAAAATACAAGGACATCTCCTGTAGATGCCTGAATCGTATAGATTCCGTCAAAATCCGATTGAGTTACGGTTTTTGTGCCTTGAACTAATACAGTTACTCCAGGCAACGGTAATCCGCTCTCATCGCTTACCAAACCTTTGATAGTTTTCACCTGTCCGCTCATAAATTGCGTGGTGAGAAAAATCACAAAGATTAATACAAATTGTTTCATTTTTTCATGGTTTTTTTTTAGTTATGCGATAAATTTATTGTTAATTTTAACATAAATAAAACAATTTATACAAACAGCAGAAAACTTTAAACAAACGACATAAATCATTCAACATTATGTTTTACGAAAACGTTATATCGTTGAAATAAAGCATCATTTCACTTTTTTTACATTTTTTTCTTCAAAAGAATTGCGTTTTAGGTTCTAATTGTTTAAAGTTGCACAATATTTAAACATTTACTTAAGAAAAGCTAAATCCCAAGAAATTAAGTTGAACGAAATTCAAAAGTTAAAATTCGACATCAAACTTCAAAACCATATTTGGTTCTGGAGCATTTATTTTACTTTAAATTTTTTAAGATGGGGAGCTTATTTTAATGACTATCCTTATGCTTTCAAATCAAATTCGATTGAATTTGCATTAGTTATACCTTTAGTATATTTCAATTTGTTTGTTTTGGTGCCGCGATTTGTCCTCAAACAAAGATATATTCTCTATACATTTTCGCTTTTAATAAGCTTATTTGTAATGTATTTATGTAAAACCGCTCTTACCTATTATATTATATCTGAAAATATCTGGCCCGAAGCCAATCGGGAATATCATCCTTTTGAAATCAATCATATTGTAGCCGTTTGTATTGGTGAACTTTATGTTCTTGCAATGGCTTCCTCAGTTTATTTGACTTTAACCTGGCTTCGCGAACGTGAACGAAACAGATCATTGAGAGAAAATCAATTCAAAATCAAATTAAAGTATCTTGAAAATCAAATACAGCCACATTTTTTCTTCAATACCTTAAATAATTTATATGCCTTGTCGCTTGAATCTTCAAATAAGGTTCCTGACGTTATCATTAAATTATCCAACTTGATGGAATATGTGTTGTATGATGTAAAAGGAACAAAATTTGTTCCTTTGATTAAAGAAATTGATTACATTCAAAATTATATTGAAATCGAAAAACTTCGTTTTGAAAACGTGGAAGTTACCATCAATTTAGAGTCTAATATTGAGGACATTGTCGTACCGCCCCTAATTTTCATTTCATTGGTAGAAAATGCCTTTAAACATGGAGGTTTAAACAATCGAAACCTAAAAATCAAAATCAATTGTAAAGTTATCGACAATAAATTGTTAGATTTTGAAATCCTAAATAATTTTGTAATTTCACAAAATCTTAATCAAAAAGGAGGAATTGGATTAGTCAATACTAAAAAAAGATTAAAGTTGATTTACAAGAATAATTTTACTTTAAAACAGGCAATAAAACTTAACTACTATATAATCCGTTTGCAAATACCTATTCAAAATGAAGATTAAATGTGTTTTGATTGATGATGAACCTTTGGCTATCAAAGTCCTGCAGAATTACTTTGCTAATTTTACAGATTTTGAAGTAGTTGCGACATTCAATAATTCTTTGGAAGCACTTGATTTTATAAACAGCACTCCTGTTGATGCCGTATTTCTAGACATCAATATGCCAATGATGACCGGATTTGAATTAATCAGCCTGATTGAGAATAAAACCAAAGTAATTATAACCACAGCCTTTAGGGAATTTGCTGCCGAAAGCTATGATCTTGATGTTTTAGATTATTTGGTAAAACCAATTCCCTTACCAAGATTTATAAAATGCATCAACAAAATAACTACCGAATACAATCTTAAAAACAATATTAAGGTTGAAACAACAAAAGGCGATTCTCATATTTTTATCAAAGTCGATAAAAAGATGATGAAAATTAATATTGAAGAAATCCTATTTGTTGAAGGAATGAAGGAATACATAAAAGTAGTTACTCCAGACAAAACTTATATTACACACAAATCTTTAACATCTCTATCTGAGGAATTGCCAATCGATAGATTTTTACGCATACATAAATCGTACGTTATTGCACTGAATAAGGTAAAATCCATCGAAGGAAACCGTATTCAGATACAATCTTATACAATTCCTATTGGTAGAAACTACAGTAAGGATGTAAAAAACAAAATATTAGAATAAAATCCACTTCATATTCCATTTTCTAACTAAGTTAAAACTAACACATTGTTGAAAAAATGATGTTGTTTGTTTAAATTTAACATTATTTGTGCCTTTTTATTTTTTTTTGCTATTCGTAACAAATATATTTACGGTCTTCAAAAAACACTATAATAAAAAATTAACCTTATTACAATTATGAGTTCAGAAAATGTACAAACCAAGTGGGGACAATTTATCTCATTGATAATCGTGTTCTTCTTTTGGGGTTTTGTTGGTTCTGCCAATGACATCCTGATACCAGTATTCAAAAAAGTATTTACTTTATCACAAGTACAATCACAGTTAGTAGCATGGGCTTTTTATGCTGCTTATTTTGTTGGTGCAGTAATCTTTTTCCTTGTATCTCTAAAAAGAGATGTTTTACAGCAATTTGGATACAAAAAAACTTTAGCAGCAGGATTACTTCTTTCTGCAGTTGGTTCATTTTTGTTTATTCCAGCTGCTTCGTTTGGTAGTTTCCCTTTCTTTTTAACAGCATTATTTATCGTGGGTCTTGGTTTTTCAATTCAACAAATTGTTGCCAATCCATTAGCTATTAAAATGGGAGATCCAGCAACTGGAGCACACCGTTTGACTTTAGCTGGAGGTATCAACTCATTTGGAACAACAATTGGTGCTATTTTACTTGGAATCGCTTTATTTGGAATGGGAAATGACGATGGTAAGAAAAAAGACCTTCAATCAATTGAAATCGTACAAAATGATTTCACTAAATTAAGAAATGAATTATCTGAAAACATAAAAGAAATTTCAGTTGACAACATAGATTCAAAAGAAGAAACACAAGCCGCTACGGCTGCGTTGACTGAAAAAGTAAGTCAAATTGATGTTCAATTAGCTGAAATTTCAAAAAACTTGAATAATCCTTCAGTTTCTGTAAAACCTTTTGTTGCTCAATATGAAGTAATTGAAAAAGAGGTTGCAAAAATCAAATTACCACTTGAAGTTGTAAAATCGAAATTACATTTAGTTAAATTTCCTTTTACAATCTTAGGATTTGCTTTTATTGTTGTAGCTATTTTCATGTATTTCTCTAAAATTGAAGATCCTGCAAAAATTAGTGAAGAAGAAGCGGTAATCGAACACAAACATGCTAAATTCAGCATTTTTGATTATCCTCAATTATACCTTGGAATGTTAGGAATCTTTATTTATGTTGGAACTGAGGTGACCATCATTAGTAATCTTCCTGCATTATTAAAAACAAGTGAGTTCGGAAGCGTACTAGAAGATGCCATTGCACCATTTATCGCCTTATATTGGGGAAGTTTAATGATCGGACGCTGGAATGGTGGTGTAAACGTTTTCAATACTTCTAACCTTGTAAATACAGCTTTAAAATTCATCGTTCCTGCTTTAGCATTTGGAGTAATCATTGGAGCTAATATTTTTGCTGCTCATGATGTTTCTTCATTTTATATTTACCCAATCTGGATTTTATTGTTTATTGCGGTAAGTTTTGTAGGAGGTAAAAATGCTGGAAAAACTTTAATGCTTTTCGGTCTTTCAGGAATCACAATGATGGTTGCCGGATTAGTTTGGCCAGATCCATCAATTGCTAAATTTTTCTTTATCTCAGGAGGTTTATTCTTATCTATCATGTGGCCTTCTATCTTCGATTTAGCGATTGCAGGTTTAGGAAAAAACACTGGAAAAGCTTCATCTTTCTTGATTATGATGATCCTTGGAGGAGGAGTTATTCCATTGATTCAAGGAAGTATCTGTGATTTAGACGCTACAAACCCAGGTGGAATTTTCGGAATTTCATATACACATTTCTCATATGTTGTACCACTTATTGGTTTTGCTTATTTAGCATTTTACGGGTTCTATTGCCCTAAAATTTTAAAAAGACAAGGAATCAACCACGTTGAAGGCGGTGGTGGTGGACACTAAAAAACAAAAAAAACTCCCATTGATTAAATGGGAGTTTTTTTTTATATCACAAAAAGAAATCTCAGAATCTTAGCAACTCAGTCTCTTAGTGACTTTTACTTAGCATTGATAATATTACTCAAATTCTTTTTAAAAATAGCCCTGCTTTGCTCAGATACTTTATAAACAACTTCTTTATCGGCATGAACAACAACTTTATCAATATTAGCCGCTAAAAGAGCATTTGGGTCTTTTATTTTTAATGTACAAGCACCATCAAAAAAACCATCATCTTCGATTATTTTTCGGGCTTCGATTACCGTACCATCTGTTAATATGGCCGAAATAGTCATTTCCTTATTTGGCGTTTTAGAATAAAACCCATCCATTACTAACATCAACCTATATGAATTTTTAAGTTCTGGTCCTTTAAATTCATGTCGGGTAATATTATAACGAAGACCTTTTGCCAAAGACTGAAACTTGGTTGTACAATCCAGCTCATAAGTAGCTACATCGCCTGCATCATTAACACTAGTTAAAACTTTGGCTTGCGCATTTATCGATACTGTCGCAACAAAAAACGAAACTAAAACTAAGATGGTTTTCATAAATATTTTTTTTTACGTTTACATAAAAGTAAAAAAAAATCGCCTTTTTCAATGAAAAAGACGATTTAAATATTTTATAAAAACCTGATTATTACTTATTTCCTTTTTCAAAGTCAGCAACAAACTGTGCTAAACCAATATCAGTTAAAGGATGTTTCAATAAACCAGTGATTGCAGATAAAGGTCCAGTCATAACATCAGCACCAATTTTTGCACAGTTTACAATATGCATTGTGTGACGCACAGAAGCAGCCAAAATTTGAGTCTCATAACCGTAGTTGTCATAAATCTCTCTAATTTCCTGAATCAAGTTTAAACCATCAGTTGAAATATCATCTAAACGACCAACAAACGGAGAAACATAAGTTGCACCAGCTTTTGCAGCCAATAAAGCCTGACCTGCAGAAAAAACAAGCGTTACGTTTGTTTTGATTCCTTTATCAGAAAAATATTTTGCCGCCATAACACCTTCTTTAGTCATAGGCAATTTTACAACGATTTGATCGTGCAATTCAGCTAACTCTTCACCTTCTTTAACCATTCCTTCAAAGTCAAGTGCATTTACTTCAGCACTTACATCACCTTCAACAAGATTACAGATATCAACATAATGCTTCAAAATGTTGTTTTTTCCGGTAATTCCTTCTTTTGCCATCAATGATGGATTAGTGGTTACACCATCTAAAACACCTAAAGCCTGCGCTTCTTTAATTTGAGCTAAATTAGCTGTATCAATAAAAAATTTCATAATCTATCTATTTATAATTGTGTGTTGAAAAATTCGGTGCAAAATTACAAAATCAATACCAATAACAGTTTTAAAATTTAAATCAATTTAACAATTATGTTTGAAATCTTGCTATTAACCTTATTTTTATAGTTTATAATGATTCATTAACATTTTCTCGTACATTTTATCTGGCAGAGCACGTTTTAAAACAATTGAAAATTTCTGCATAAAAACACCTACTTTATAATGTACGTTTGGCTTCTTAGTCTGCATGATTTTATAGATTGCCTCAGCCATTTCATTCGGATTACTTCCTGCATCAACATGCTCATTCATTGTTGCCAGTGTTTCACCATACACTTTTTCATAAGCAGAACCTTTTATAACCGGTGCATGAAAACGTCCTGCAGCAATATTTGTCGCAAAATCGCCTGGAGCTACATTTGTAATCTCAATTCCAAATTGCTTTACTTCCATTCTCAAACCTTCTGTAATCAACTCCAAAGCGCCTTTTGAAGCCGAATAAACACTTCTATACGGCAATCCCATATAAGCAGCAATTGAAGTAATATTGATAATCAAACCTGATTTTTGCTCACGCATTTGCGGTAAAACTGCTTTCATCACCTCAATCGGGCCAAAAAAATTAGTTTCAAAATTATTTTTGATTTCCTCCATCGGAATTTCTTCCAAAGGCCCGGTAATTCCAACTCCTGCATTATTAATCACAACATCTAAACGCCCAGAAATCTCAATAACTTTAGCAACCGCAGAATGAATTGAAGCTGTATTTCTAACATCTAATGCTAAAAGCGGAAAAATAGAATTAAGTACTTTTTCTGGATTTCGGCTTGTTCCATAAACTATATGACCTTTTTTATGCAAAAACTCACCAATTGATTTTCCAATCCCTGAGGAACCTCCTGTAATTAAAACGACTTTATTCATTTTTATAAGTTAGATGTTAGTATTATATATGCTGATAAAAAATTATTGGGAGTCAAAATTCAAAGATACAGTTAGATACTCTAACTTTCTACCAATAATTTTTAACTTTCAAAAAGATCAAAAATAAAAAAATCTCCCCGAAGGAAGATTAGATTTATATGAATTCTAAAAAAGAATCTTAATAACGAAAAAAAAAAAAAAAAAAAAAAAAAAAAAAAAAATGGCAAGCGACCTACATCGCACCGCTCAACCACGTACCCTTGCTATGTTCCCATCCTGGGGGAGTCTGCAGGAGCTGGTCGTGTAGGACTTGCCGGTGCAAATATACAATCTTTTTATATTTTTGCAAGAGCTTTGTTGCTATAAAAATATCGTTGTATATTGGCTTATTCAAATTTTAAACTATGAAAAAATATAACTTCCTAGCTGTCATTTTATTAGGAATCACATTAATTGGATGTGGAGAAAAAAATAAAGGTGAAAATTCTTTATTTACTATCGACGATTCTGCATTTCCGGCTCATTTTACGCAAAAAGAACCGCTTACAATCGGAATTTTAAACCCAAAATCGAAAGAAATCGACAGCGTTGCTTACTTCATAAACGATCAAAGAGTTGGAAGCACAAAAGGTGCTACAGATTTTAGAATTGAATTACTAGATCAAAAATTAGGTTACCAATATTTAAAAGCTACCGTTTATTTTGGTTCAGATTCTTCGGATGCGACTAAACGAATTGAATTAGTTTCGGATATTCAGCCTAAATTATTAAAGTATAAAGTTGTCAATTCTTACCCACATGATAAAAAATCTTTTACAGAAGGTTTAGAGTTTTATAAAGATACTCTATATGAAAGTACAGGACAAAACGGAACTTCCTACGTAAGAAAGTACGATTATAAAACAGGAAAGATTTTTAAGCAAATCGATCTTGATTCAAAATATTTTGGAGAAGGAATTACTTTTATTAATGGCAAATTATATCAATTAACCTGGCAGGAAAAAACAGGTTTTATTTATAACGCCAATACTTTAAAACTTGAAAAAACTTTTGCTTACGATAAAGATATTGAAGGCTGGGGAATGACAAATGACGGAAAATACATTTACCAAACTGATAAAACAGAAAAAATCTGGAAAATGGATCCGGCAACGCAAAAAATGATTGATTACATCAATGTATATTCTGGTGAATCTAAAATAAAAGCTATCAATGAATTGGAATGGATTAACGGAAAAATCTATACAAACGTTTGGCTAAAAGATGCAATTGCAGTTGTAAACCCAACTTCTGGAGCAGTTGAAGGAATCTTAGACATGTCTGGTTTGCGTAAGTTTATGAGTGACATTACTAAAGATGATGTTTTAAACGGAATTGCTTACAATCCTAAAACTAAAACCATTTTTGTAACGGGTAAAAACTGGAGCAAAATGTTTGAAATAACAGTTTCCGAGTAAATCAAAACAAAATATTTTTACGAATTTCACAAGTTTTCAACGTTTAATACGTGGAAATTTGTGAAATTTGTTTTTTAACAACCTTACAAACATGATCACATTAATCAAAAACATACAAGAGCTACTTCAGGTTCGTGAAACTTCAATAGCTAAAGTTTCAGGTTCAGAGATGGCGATACTTCCTTCAATAAAAAACGCTTTTTTAATTCTCAAAGATGATCTTATTGAAAATTTTGGTTCGATGGAAAATTTGCCTGAAATCAGTGCCGATAAAATTATCGATGCTACAGGAAAAGTAGTTCTTCCAACTTGGTGCGACAGTCATACACATATTGTATATGCAGGAAACCGTGAACAGGAATTTGTAGATCGCATCAACGGATTCACTTATGAAGAAATTGCTAATCGCGGTGGCGGAATTTTAAATTCGGCTAAAAAACTTAATGAAACTTCCGAAGATGAAATCTACGAACAATCAAAACATCGATTAGAAGAAGTAATGCATTTAGGAACCGGCGCCGTTGAAATAAAATCAGGTTACGGCCTAACAATTGAAGGGGAATTAAAAATGCTTCGTGTTATTAAAAAATTGGCCGAAAATTATCCTATTTCAATCAAAGCTACATTTTTAGGCGCTCATGCTTTCCCAACGCATTATAAAGAAAACAAAGCAGGTTATATTGACGAAATCATAACTAAAATGCTTCCTGAAATTGCTCAAAATAAACTAGCCGATTATATCGATGTTTTCTGCGAAACTGGCTATTTTTCTGTTGCAGAAACTGAAAAAATAATGCAGGCAGGAATTGGTTTCGGCTTAAAGCCAAAAATTCATGTTAACCAATTTAATTCCATTGGCGGCATTCAGTCTGGCGTTAAATTTAATGCGCTTTCTGTAGATCATCTTGAAGTAATGAATACAGAAGACATTGAAGCTTTAAAAAACACAGAAACGATGCCAGTTGCATTGCCTTCATGTTCTTATTTTTTAAGCATTCCTTATACACCAGCTCGAGAAATGATAAAAGCAGGTCTGCCAATAGCATTAGCCACAGATTTCAATCCAGGCTCTACTCCATCCGGAAATATGAATTTTGTAGTAGCAACAGCCTGCATCAAAATGAAAATGACGCCTGAAGAAGCTATAAACGCCGCAACTATTAATGGTGCTTACGCAATGGGACTTTCAGAAACTCACGGAAGTATCACAAAAGGAAAAAAAGCAAATTTAATCCTGACAAAACCAATTTCTTCTTATTATCAAATTCCTTACGCTTTTGGAAGCAACTTAATAGAAAGTGTTTTTCTCAAAGGAAAAATTTTAGAATAAAAAATAAAAAAAGGTCTGTGAAAACTCACAGACCTTTAATATCAAAGTGGTATTATCCTTAACGACAATTATCTTAAACTAAAACTTGTTTTAGAAACTAATTCACCATTATCAAAAACATTGATAAAATAAGTTCCTTTAACGAAGTCTTTTCCAGGAAGATCTTCACTTACATTTACACTCTTATTCTCATACTGAACAGTAGTTTTAAAGCTGTAAGTTAAAGAGTTATCACCAAAACTTTCTGTTTTCTTTTCTCCTAAAACATTATTTTTAGCATCAATTACCTGAACATAATATGTTTTATCTCCAGATTTAGCGATTTGGTTTTCAGCAATTGTAAAACTTACTTTCAAAACATCAGCACGACTTGCTTTATCTGTTTCAATTTGTTTTCCAGAGCTTTTCAATTTGTAAGCTGCTGTTTTTGTGTTTAAAATAGATAATTTAGAACCTTTTTCAACAGTTTTAGCCAGTTCTTCGTTTTGCCCAACTAATACTTCATTGTATTTTTTAGACTCTCCTAAAACTACAATAGTACTATCTCTTTGAGTTGTTAAAACACCATTTTGTTTTTTCAGCTCATCATTTTCAGCAACTAAAGTTTTCATTTTGGTCTGCATTGCCTGAACTTGAGATCTATATTTAGAAACGTCTCCTTTTGATTTATTCAAATCATCCATAAGCGCTACTACTTTATCTCTTTCCTGAATTAGTTCATCAGACATTGAAGTATTTTCAGCAATTGCAGCATCATAAGTTGCTTTTAATTCTTGTAAATCCTTCATAACAGATTCTTTTTCTGTCATTGTTGTGGTAAGCTCAGTTTTAACTACTTCTGTATCAGAAGACAATTTAAAAATATACACTAAACTACCAATCAGTAGGACTGCTAAAACAGCGATTACCGCTTTTAGACTTGAGTTGTTGTTCTTTGGGTTTTCCATATTTAATAATTTTCTTTATTAACAAATTTAAGAAT
The DNA here is from genome assembly GCF_000745775.1 of Flavobacterium sp. ASV13. Taxonomy (GTDB): domain Bacteria; phylum Bacteroidota; class Bacteroidia; order Flavobacteriales; family Flavobacteriaceae; genus Flavobacterium. The sequence goes on from NZ_JQJY01000003.1 coordinate 54,115, forward strand.
TAATATATCGTAATAACGTAAGTTGACGCAATTATATTATTTTTGGACAATATTTTTTTTATATGGAGAAATTAATTCCTTTTACTGTTAATGATTTAGCAAAAATCACAAATCACCGAAGCGGCGAAATTAAATTCGGCGAAAAGATGATTGTCATTCCTAAAGAAGCTGACAAAATAAAATTCTTGACTGAAAGTGAGGCTAAATATGTACTTCTAGGAATTCCGGAAGATATTGGCGTGCGTGCAAACTATGGTCGCCCGGGCGCTGCATCGGCGTGGGAATGCGCCATAAAAAGTATTGCCAATATTCAGCACAATCGTTTCTCAAAAGGAAGTCAGATCATTGTTTTGGGTCAGATTAACGTTTCTCAAGAAATGCGTGATGTCGAAAATCTAGATTTTAATGATATCGACGATCGTTCGAAACTAAGTCAATTGGTTGAAAAAATAGACAAAGAAGTTTCTCATATTATATTCACTATTATAAAAGCCGGAAAAACTCCAATTATCATTGGCGGAGGCCATAATAACGCTTACGGAAATATTAAAGGTTCGGCTCTTGCCAAAGGAAAACCGATAAATGCCATCAACTTTGATGCACATTCTGATTTTAGAATTTTAGAAGGCCGACATAGTGGAAATGGATTTTCTTATGCTTATGAAGAAGGTTTTTTAAAGAAATATTTCATCTTTGGATTACACGAAAATTATACTTCAAAAAGCGTTTTGGATATTATAAAAAAACTTGAAGATCGTGTTCGTTATAATACTTACGACAGTGTCAATATTCGTAAAGAAAAAGATTTTAACCGAGAAATGGCTCTTGCTTTAGAATTTATTAGAACCGACTCTTTTGGAATTGAAATTGATTTGGATGCCATTCCAAACATTGCCAGCAGCGCAATGACAATTAGTGGATTTTCGGTAGAAGAACTACGTCAGTTTGTTTCCTTTTTTGGTCAGCATAAAAACGCTACTTATTTGCATATTTGCGAAGGAGCACCAGATTTAGCCGATTCTCCAAATAATAATTTAATTGGAAAATTAATTGGTTATCTGGTTACCGATTTTATAAAAGCAAATAATGAAAAAGAGAAATCCAACTGAACTTCAACTGGTTTAAAACCACACATTTTCCAAATAATACAAGATTCAAATAAAGGATTGACCGAATAAGCCTATCTTTGCACAGAATTTTAGTTATACAAACTAAATTCTTAATACCTAAGATATGTTATTCGAAGATTTATCACTTTCAAAAAGTATACAAAAAGCCGTATTTGAAGAAGGCTACCTAAACCCCACTCCAATTCAGGAACAATCTATTCCAATCATTCTATCAGGAAGAGATTTAATTGGGTGCGCGCAGACAGGAACAGGAAAAACAGCAGCATTTGCCATCCCAATTATACATCAATTACATCGAATTGTAGGTTCATCAAAAAAAGCGAAACAAATTCGCGCTCTTATTGTAACGCCAACACGTGAACTTGCCGTACAAATTGGAGAAAGTTTTGACACTTATGGCAAATATACCAATTTAACACAATTAACAATCTTTGGCGGTGTTTCTCAAAATCCGCAAGTTGAAACCTTAAAAAAAGGAGTAGATATTCTTGTGGCAACTCCAGGAAGATTATTGGATTTGCACAAACAAGGATTTCTTGATTTCGACCATTTGCATACATTGGTTTTGGACGAAGCCGATCAAATGCTGGATATGGGCTTTATAAACGATGTAAAAAAGATCGTAAAATTGACTCCTAAAAATCGTCAAACTTTACTTTTTTCTGCAACAATGCCAATTGCTATTCGCGAATTAGCAGAAATGTTTTTAAAAGATCCTGAAAAAGTTGAAGTTTCACCAGTTTCGTCTACTGCAGAAAATGTAGAACAACGTATTTATTTTGTTGACAAAACAGAAAAAAGAAACTTGCTTTACCATTTAATTAAAGAAGAAAATCTATCAAACGTACTGGTTTTTTCAAGAACAAAACATGGTGCCGATAATGTTGTAAAAGCGCTTCGTAAAAAAGATATTCCGGCTGAAGCAATTCACGGAGATAAATCACAAAATGCCAGACAGCGCGTTTTAGACGCTTTTAAAAATAAAGAAGTTGGTGTTCTTGTTGCGACTGATATTGCTGCGAGAGGAATTGACATTGAACAACTTCCTTACGTAATCAATTTTGACTTACCGAATATTCCCGAAACTTACGTACACCGAATTGGTCGTACCGGACGTGCTGGAAATGGCGGAATTGCAATTTCTTTCTGTGGAAAAGATGAAGAACCTTACTGGAAAGATATTAAGAAACTGATAAAAGTTGATGTCAAAATAATTACTGAACATCCTTATCAATGGCATTCAGGAAGTCCTGAAGCTGGCGAAAAACCAAAAAATTCAAACAGAAGCGGAGGTGCTCATAAATCGCGCAAATCAAATACTTCTAAGAAAAATAAAAAACGCTGGTACTAACCAGCGTTTATTGTTTCATGTATTAAGTAATTTACAATCTTAAAGAGTTTAACAGGCTCAAAAGGCTTAATAATAATATCATTCATTCCTGACGAAAGTGCTTCGTCTGTAATTTCATCTTTATCAAAAGCAGTTAAAGCCACGATTGGTGTTTTAATTCCTTTTAAACGAATTCTTTTCGTTGTTTCAAAGCCATTCATCAAAGGCATATTTATATCCATCAAAATAAGATCAAAATCTTCTTTTTCTAATATTTCCAAAGCGGCAAAACCATCATCTACAACTTTACAAGTGTAATTATTCTTTTCAATAATCTTTTTAGTAACCATCTGATTGATTAGATTATCTTCAACAACTAAAATTTTAAAAACATCATTTGACGTTAAATCAACTTCAATATCCTCTATGATTTTCTGTGTCTTTTGTGGATCATGCTCAAAGGGAATTACAAATGAAAAAGAAGTCCCTTGACCAATATCACTTTCAACTGTAATATTGCTGCCAAAAAGCCCTAATAATCGTTTTACAATACTCAATCCAAGTCCAGTTCCTTGATAATCCTCTTCTTTTCGGCCAACCTGAACAAATTTTTCAAAAATCTTTCCTTGATCTACAATTGCAATCCCAACGCCATTATCTTTAATCAAAAAATCCAGGAAATAATTTTTGCCTTCAATTTTAGAGAGATCAACTTTAACTTCAACTTCTCCATCTTTTGTAAACTTCAAAGCGTTACTGACTAAATTCATTAAAATTTGTGCCAATCTTAATTTATCTCCAATTAAATATTCTGGTATATCCGGGTCTACATATACGTTAATTTTATTGTTGTTCTTTTGAGATAAAAAGGAAAGTGAGTTCTTTATTACCGTTATTTCATCTGAAATATTAAAAGTTAGATTTTCTAGAACTACTTTATTTTCTTCAATTTTATTGATCTGCAAAATATCATTTACAAGCGATAATAAATATCTTGCAGAAAACTTAAGAGAACTCAAATGCTGACTTCTTGATAATTCCTTGTGCTCTTCTAAAAGCATGTTTGTAATTCCTACCACGCCGTACAATGGTGTGCGCAATTCGTGGCTTATAGTCGAGATAAATTGGGTTTTGAGCAATGACGCTTCTTCTGCAATTTCTTTAGCCTGTAAAAGCTCTATATTAGCCTTTTTCTTTAAACGAATATTTTTAATTAAAGTGATAATTAAGAGTAATAAAATCAATGAAATTATGACAAACAATATCACAATTATTCTCGATTTCCTTAAACTATGATATTGTTCTATTTTTTCGCTTTCAATTTTGTCTATTTGTCTTTTATACTCATCCAACTCGCGATTAAAACCTGCAGTAGAAGCCTTCTTTACTTTTTCTTTATTTGTTATTTCATCTTTAATGCTGTTGTAAATAACCAGGTTTTTGTAAGCATTTTCAAATTCTCCAATACTATTTAAAAATTTTGAATATTCTAAGTGCGCATACAGCAAATCTGTAATTTCATCACTAGATTTATCATAAGAGGAAACTGCTTTTAAAAAATATTTTTTTGCCTTTTCATTATCTTTTGCATGGCCCCAGTACATTCCATTAAGAAAATTTAGCGCAATGTCATCAGATTTCCCCTTTAAATCATTTTGATGATCATTAATATAGCGCAGATAAGGCAAACCTTCACTATAATTTCCAATTTTGAAATAAGACCAAACTATATTCAGATTTGTAATGGCAACTTCTCTAGCAAACTTTTTATCCTTGCCAAATTTCAACGATTCTTTGTAGTACCTAATTCCATCAGTATACATTTTCTTTTCAAAAAAATAAAGATTACCCAAGTTACTGGTAATCATCATTCTCATACTAATAATATTGGAGTGTTTTGCATAGAACAAGGCTTTTTTGTAAAAGAAAGCCGCTTTATCAACTTCACCTAATTCGTGAAAATTAATAGCAATTATGTTGTAATTTCTTGAAATTAAAGTATCATTTTTGAGATCGAATGCATATTTCAAAGCAATTCCAGATTTCTCTAATGATTTTTCGTAGTTGGCATTATCCAAGTAGTCACAGGCCTGCTTAGTTAAATCATTAATTTTCGCCAATGATGCCGTATTGCTCTGAGCTGTTGACTCATAGCAAAATATACTTAGGAAAATTAAAAAAAGAGAACAAAATCTATAATAAAGCATAATTGGGGAAATCTTTATTCAAATATTTATCATTACAATAATACGAAATAAAAGCAATTAATTAATTGCTAAAGATTCTATAATCAGTTTTTTATATTTTAACGTTAATAATATTCCGAAAGTCTTTAAAAGAAGATCATAATAATTTCCTTATTATAAAATTTAAGCTCTTATTACATCGTATTGTCAAAATTTTTCTTTTATTTTTTCAGCAAAATATTACAATAAATAAAAAATAATGCTATTTTTAACAAAATAAAAGGCACAAGCCCCAAGTGTTTAAGAGATTGGAGCATTAAAATCAAAATTATGTTAGAAAATTTTAAAAAATTCGCAGAAACAGAAAAATTGACTAAAGCACAACAAAAATCAATAACAGGTGGTGACGTTCCAGAACCTGAAAGTGAAGAAAGCAGAAAAGGAAAAGTAGCAGCAAAATAAATTATTGATTGCTATTTTTTTTTCATTCAAAAAAGCGAATAAAATAAGAAAGCCGTGAAAAAATATTTTTCACGGCTTTCTTATTTTACAGGAAGCAAATTAAATATTTACTCAATATTCAAACTCTCTTCTTTATTATTTTCCCATTGTCCTACAACAGAAGTAGCCAAGGCATTTCCTAAAACATTTGTTGCACTTCTGAACATATCACAGAAATGATCGATAGGCAAAATTAACGCAATTCCTTCTACAGGAATATCAAACATCCCGCAAGTAGCAGCTACTACAACTAAACTTGCTCTAGGTACGCCTGCAATTCCTTTACTGGTTAGCATTAAAACTAAAAGCATAACCATTTGTGTTCCTACATCTAAATGAACGCCATAAAACTGAGCAATAAAGATGCTGGCAAATGTCATGTACATCATACTTCCATCCAGATTGAACGAATATCCAAGCGGTAACATAAAAGAAACAATTTTATCTTTTACACCAAAATCTTCTAATTCTTCTGTCAATTTTGGAAAAACCGCCTCACTACTTGTTGTTCCAAAAGCAATTGCTAATGGCCCAATGATACGTTTTAACAACTCTGTCATTCTTCCTTTTAAGAAAATATAACCAACCGCAATTAAAACTACCCAAAGTGTAGTTATTCCCACTAAAAATGATCCGAAGAATTTGAAATAAGTAATTACTAATTCTTCTGCATCTCTAATTGCAAATACTCCTGCAATGGCGCCAAAAACTCCAATTGGAGCAAAATTCATCACATAATTCACCATTTTCAAAACGATGTGCGAAGCTTTATCTAGTGCATTAATTACAGGTTTTACAGGGCTTCCAATAGAAGCTGCAGCTAATCCGAAAAAGATTGAAAATATTACGATTTGTAAAATTTCATTGGTAGCCATTGCTTCAAAAATACTTTTCGGAACAATATGTTCAACAAAATTCTCTACAGAAAGTGTTTTTGTTTTTCCAGTTACTTCTGTCGCTGCGGCCATATCAACGTGGCCTAATTTCAAACCTACTCCTGGTTCAAGAATATTTACATAAAATAAACCAATAAGTAACGATATGAATGACGCAGTAAAAAACCATCCAAGTGCTTTTCCACCAATTCTTCCAACTGTTTTAATATCGCCAAGTTTTGCAATTCCAACTACTAGAGTGGTAAATACTAAAGGCGAAATAATCATTTGAACCAATCGAATAAAAATGGTCGCCAGCATTTTAATTTTGCTGCTGAAAGATTGCGCTGCTTCAGGAGAAATTGTAGCGTGCAATATAATTCCTAAAGTTGCCCCTAAGACCATTGCAATTATAATCTGACCTGTTAATCCTGAAAGAAATGATTTTTTTTTAGTTTCTGTAACTTGTTGCATTAATTGTTTGTTTTAAATTAAAATATTAAGACCCTCACTGTCTTAACTTTTATTAATATGTTTTGTTGATTAAATAAAAATCAGCCAAAACAATTGCGGCCATTGCTTCAACAATTGGCACCGCACGAGGTACTACACAAGGATCATGACGGCCTTTACCTGTCATTGGTGTAATATTTCCTTTATTATCTAATGAATCTTGTGTTTGCATAATCGTTGCAACAGGTTTGAAAGCTACTCTAAAGTAAATATCCATTCCGTTGCTTATTCCTCCCTGAATTCCTCCCGAAAGATTCGTTTTTGTAGTTCCGTCAGGGTTGTACAAATCGTTGTGCTCGCTTCCTTTCATTTCAGAACCTGAAAATCCGCTGCCGTATTCAAAGCCTTTTACAGCATTTATCGAAAGCATTGCTTTTCCTAATTCGGCATGCAGTTTGTCAAAAACCGGTTCGCCAAGACCAACTGGTACATTCTGAATCACGCACGAAACAACACCTCCAACAGTATCACCTTGTTTACGGATATCACGAATATATTCCTCCATAATCGCAGCCGATTTTTCATCAGGACAACGAACTGGATTGCTTTCTATTTTCGAAAAATCTAAATCTTGATAAGGAGTATCTAAATGAATTGGGCCTACTGAAGAAACATAGGCGTTAATTTTAATTTCTGGTAACATTTGCTTAGCAATTGCACCAGCTACTACTCTACTTGCTGTTTCACGAGCAGAGCTTCTTCCGCCGCCACGATAATCGCGAAAACCATACTTTTGATCATATACATAATCAGCGTGGCTTGGTCTGTAATTATCTTTTATATGTGAGTAATCGTCAGATTTTTGATTGGTATTCGGAATAATAAAACCTATTGGAGTTCCGGTCGTTTTTCCTTCAAAAATTCCAGATAAAAACTGAACTGCATCTGGTTCTTTTCTTTGTGTTACAATTGCCGATTGTCCGGGTTTTCTTCGAGACATTTCAACTTCGATTGCTTCAAAATCAAGCTCAATTCCTGATGGGCATCCATCAATAATACCGCCTAAAGCCTCGCCGTGTGATTCGCCAAATGTTGTAACTCTATATAATGTGCCGTAGCTATTTCCTGCCATGTTATTTGTTTTAGCAAATGTAAGTTTTATGAATTAAATTAAAAAATATAAAATTGTGATTATTAAATAAAGGTTAAGTCGTTTAAAAATCATAATTTATTAAAATTGACCTCAAATTGATAACCTTTTGATAAAATAAATCCAGCGTTTGTTTCTTTTATTTGCTAAACTTCAAATCACGAAAAATTGAAAAAAAGAAATGTCGAACTGGTCATTATTTCTGATGTCCATTTGGGAACTTACGGAAGCCACGCCAAGGAATTAAACAACTATTTATCAAGCATTAAACCTAAAACATTAGTTTTAAATGGAGATATTATTGATGCCTGGCAATTTCGAAAATCGTACTTCCCAAAAGCACATTTAAGAGTAATTCAGCGTATCATCGGGATGGCTTCAAAAGGCACAAAAGTCTATTATATCACCGGAAACCATGACGAAATTCTTCGAAAATTCAGCGATATGAATATGGGGAATTTTTCTCTAGTCGATAAATTAGTTCTGGAGTTAGATGATAAAAAAGCGTGGATTTTTCACGGTGACGTTTTTGATGCTTCGGTACAACACTCCAAATGGATTGCAAAATTAGGCGGATTAGGTTACGATTATTTGATTCTTACAAATCGTTTTGCAAACTGGTGTCTGACAAAACTAGGAAGAGAACCTTACTCATTCTCAAAAAAAATAAAAGCCAGCGTAAAAAAAGCGGTAAAATTCATTTCAGACTTTGAAACCACGGCAACCGATTTAGCTATTGAAAAAAAATACGACTATGTTATCTGCGGTCACATTCATGAACCAAAAATAGCAGCCATAGAAAACAAGCACGGATCTACTTTATATTTAAATTCTGGAGATTGGGTTGAAAATCTGACAGCTTTAGAATATCATAAAAAGCGCTGGAAATTATACACTTACGAAAAAAATAATTTTACCGAAGAAGAAAATTTATTTGAAATGGAAGACAATCTTACCTCTCAATTACTGACTTCAATAGTTGAAAAACAAGCCTCTAAATTAAAAAAAGGCAATATTCAATAGACTTTACAACTGATTTACAAAATTCGGTTTTCATAAAAATGTAAATTATATAACAATTTTCAAAAATCTTATACGTTCTATAGGTAGTTGTAATTATACATTTGAAAAAATTAATTGAATCATTTTTATGAAAAAAATCATTTTATCAGCCCTTATGCTATTAGGTTTAGCATTTACGGCTCATTCACAAGACATTGCTAAAAATGCGTTAGGTTTGCGTCTAGGCGACAATAACGGTTTTGGAGGAGAAGTATCTTATCAAAGAGGATTAAATCAAAAAAACAGACTAGAATTTGATTTAGGCTGGAGAAACAGCAGTGATGTTGACGCTATCAAAGGTGTAGCACTTTATCAATGGGTTTGGAATATAGACGGAGGTTTCAACTGGTACGCTGGTGTTGGTGGTGGACTTGCCGCTTGGGATCACGATTATTACAACGGAAACACAAAATATAATGACAGCGGAACGTATGTTTTTGCAGCAGGAGATATCGGAATAGAATATGGCTTTAAAGAAGTGCCAATTCTTTTATCATTAGATGCTAGACCAGAAATTGGTTCTGGATATTATGACGATGACAACTTTGGATTTGATGTTGGTTTAGGGATCAAATTCAAATTCTAAAATTAAATTAAAAAATAATTGTAAAAGAAAACCTGTCATTTTAATTGCGACAGGTTTTTTTTATTTTATTATGTCTTCCTGAGCGAAGTCAAAGGGCTTAAAATAACCAAAGGACTTCGACTTCGCTCAGCCAGACATTTGCTCATAACTTTTTACTAATTACTAAGAGCTAATTACTAAGAGCTAATTACTTAATAATAATTTCTTTCTTAGAGTGCACTTTTACCACAGTATAAGGATATGAAATAACCTGCATCACCATAGCATCTGGCGCTGGACTGTTTTCCTTCACCGTAATGATAATATTTTTATCAGTTTCTTCTACTTTCTCAACGCCAATAGAATAACCGCTGGTGTTTTTTTCTCCCATATTTAAAATAATATAGTTCGAATTGCTAATATCAGTCTGTTTCATCTTACTAGCTAAAAGCGGGTCATTTTCAAGCATTTTAATTTCGTTAGGTTCCGTCAAAATTTCAAAAAACTTGATATTGCCGCCGCCATCTGACTGTTCTGTCAAAACCTCATATAGCGCTGTTGAATTCGAAGATTTTTTCGCTCCACACGAGATCAAAACAAAAACCACTAAAACTGAAATTATCTTTTTCATGCATTAAATTATTAAATTGATGTTTATTCTTTATAATCGTCAATTGCTTTTTGATATAACGCTTCATACTTTGGAAGTATATTTTTAATATCAAATTTCTTAGCAACTTCCAGTGCATTCTTTTTAAATTCTTTCAGCGTTGCATCATCTTTTAAAATCTTAATTGCATTTGCAGCCATTTCATCAACATTTCCAACATTGCTCAAATAACCCGAAACACCATCAAAATTCACTTCAGGCAAACCACCAGAGTTACTCGAAATAACCGGAACTCCAAGCGCCATTGCCTCCAAAGCAGCCAAACCAAAGCTTTCTGTTTCCGAAGGAAGCAAAAATAAATCGGTCATACATAAAATCTTATCAATTTCATTACTGTTTCCAAAGAAAATCACTTTGTCGTAAATACCCAATTCCATGCACAGAACTTCCGCTTTTTCTTTTTCAGGACCATCACCCACCATCATCAATTTGGCAGGCATTTCTTTCTGGATATTATAAAAAATCTTAATAATATCCGGAATACGTTTTACCTTTCTAAAATTACTAATATGTGTCACAATGCGCTCATTTTCCTTCGCCATAACATAACGATGACAAGGCGCATCTGGATCTTTTACCACTTTATCCAATTCGATAAAATTCGGAATCACCTTAATTTTGTTCTTGATCTTAAACAATTTCAAAGTGTCATCTTTCAAACTCTGAGAAACCGAAGTCACATAATCTGATTTATTGATACTAAATGTCACCGCAGGTTTATAAAAAGGATGATTTCCAACCAAGGTAATATCCGTTCCGTGAAGCGTAGTAATCATTGGCAGATTAATTCCTTCATTTTTTAGCATTTGCTTTGCCATATAACCCGCATATGCGTGTGGAATTGCATAATGCACATGTAAAACCTCAATTTTATAGAGTTTCACCATATCAACCAATTTGCTCGATAAAGCCAATTCATAAGGCTGATAATGAAAAAGAGGATATTCAGGAACGTTAACTTCGTGATAATGAACATTGGCGTTCAAAAGTGCCAGTCTCACCGGCTGACTGTAAGTTATAAAATGTATTTCGTGTCCACGTCTGGCTAATTCGAGACCTAACTCAGTGGCTACTACCCCACTACCGCCAAACGTTGGATAACAAACTATTGCTATTTTCATGTATTAAATTTAATTCTACGAAAATACTCAAAAATAGCGTTTAATTGACCGTTTCGTTTGTTAGATTTTTGTAAATCTTAGATTCGCCAGAGTATTAAGCGATTAGAATTCACAACATAAAATATTCTAATTTTTATCAGGAGCAGAAAAATCCATTTTCATAAGAAAGTCCAGTCCCGCTGTCCGCTATATCTTTTGCGCCGAACCCCGGCACAAAAGGATGCCGCTTCCATCGGGGCTATATGAGATTGTTTTGTTTCTATAAGAACTTGTCTTGATCAACTTTGTCAAAGTTTAAAACTTTGACAAAGTTATATTGTGCTAAGTTTGTCATTCCGAGGAACGAGGAATCTCCACAAGTAGCTCTACAAAGATTGGCGACATACGCTACGGAGTTTCTTAAGGAGATTCCTCGTTCCTCGGAATGACAAACTTTTGAGAAACTTGAAACCTGAAACTTTAAACCAAAAAAAAGGCATAAAATCAAAATTTCATGCCTTTCAAATATTTTATAAATTTCTCTTAGAAAAATCTGCTGTGCCAGCTATCGGCAGCAGGAACTTCCCACGATTCATTAAATTCTTCGATATTGTTTACCAGATTATTAAAAACAATCGTATTCTCAGAAACCGATTTATCTTTAACCATCTTTTTAAAATCAATTAAAGGTTTGTGAGCAATATGCTCTCCAAGCTTAAAAGTAACGTTCATTTTATCTAATAAATCAACATTATACTTTTTCTCCAAACCCTGAATAAATTCAACAGAACTGTCAATTGAGCAACCTGTCGCCGCCTGCACATCCTGATTCACAGCTAAAATAATGAAACGATTATACTTCAACAAAAACGAAGCCTCAAGACTTGTTCCGTGTGCCGCCCATTGTTCAACAAAAGCTTTTAAATCCGTCTCAATTTCAGAAAACTCTTCCTCAGAAAATTTTCTGTTCGATTGGTAAATCCAAACTCTAGATTCACCAGGTAAATTTTCAAAAGGTATATACATTTTATTTTTTCTTTAAATTTATTTTGTCTCAAGTCATAAAAATTACAAGCTCAAAACTTCAAAAATCAGGTTTTAAAAACTACTTTTTTTCAATTTTGGTCATAATCTTATAATATCTAAATTCTTTTGCTTTAGAATCAAATAATTCAATCTCAGAGTAACTTACTTTAACCTTATCTTTTTTCTTTATTTCATTATTTGTCAACAAAGATGCGGTATCAAAATAATCCAATAAAAGAAGATTGTAACTCCTTCCATTTTGATCTTTCAATTGCAAAGTCACAAATTGTTCTGATAAAATATCAACAACTACACCTTCAACAAATGCATCTTCTTTTTGAACCTCTTCCTCATCTTTTTGAGCAGCTTGGCCTAATTCCATAATTACATTAGGACAATACTGCATCATTTTAATTGCAACATTTTCTCCTAACTTTCTCATTCCTTCGCTATCACCAAAATCTACTTTATCGCCATTTTTAAATTCAGATAAATGATTTGAGTAACTTTTGATCATACAAACGCCAACTTCTTTTTTTAAATCCTCACCAGATAAATTAGGTAGTTTATCTTTTTTAGCCTGCAAACAATCACAAGTTTCTTTTGCTATTACAGTTAAAACTTCTTGTGAATATCCTGCAACATTGCACAATAAAACAACTAATAAGAATATTTTCTTCATATTATAAATCTTGCGCATTTGCAATTAATTCTGCAATATCAAGCACTTTAACCTGACCTTCTTTTTCTTGATGTTTGATACCATCCGTCAACATTGTATTACAGAAAGGACAACCTGCCGCAATAATATCTGGTTTAGTTTCCAATGCATCTTCAGTACGCAAAACGTTCACTTCTTTGTTACCAGGCTCAGCATCTTTAAACATTTGTGCTCCACCAGCTCCGCAACATAATCCGTTTGCTTTAGAACGCTTCATTTCAACTAATTCAACATCTAATTTCTGAATTAATTCTCTAGGCGCTTCATATATTTTATTTGCTCTTCCTAAATAACAAGGATCGTGAAAAGTGATCTTCTTCCCTTTAAACTGACCGCCTTCAACAGTCAATCTTCCATCATCGATTAATGACTTTAAAAATTCTGTATGATGAATAACTTCATAGTTTCCACCTAATTCAGGATATTCATTTTTCAAAGTATTAAAACAATGCGGACAAGCCGTAACAATCTTTTTTGCTTCGTATGCATTTAAAACCTCGATATTCATCATGGCTTGCATTTGAAACAAAAATTCGTTTCCGGCGCGTTTTGCAGGATCTCCGGTACAACTCTCTTCAGTACCTAAAACTGCAAATGAAACATTAGTACGATTCAAAATACGTACAAATGCTTTTGTAATTTTTTTTGCTCTATCATCAAAACTTCCTGCGCAACCAACCCAAAATAAAACTTCTGGCTGTGTTCCTTGGGCTAGCATCTCAGCCATTGTTGGCACTACTAAACTTTCTGACATTTCTCTCACTTTTGTTAAATCGGTTAATCGTTTATTTGGTTAATCGCACTCTTTGCAATAACCTTACCAAAAACCTTAAATATTTTCAAATCGATTAAACGGTTACACAAATAACCGATTAAACTTTTTTAATTCTCGTTTTTCCAATTCAATCGGTCCTGCTGGCTGTATTGCCATGGCGCACCATTGTTTTCAATATTAGTCATCATTGCGTTTAGCGACATTGGTGCAGCACTTTGCTCCATCACTAAATAACGACGCATATCCATAATAATAGAAAGCGGACTAATATTAACAGGACATTCTTCAACACAAGCGTTGCATGATGTACAAGCCCACAATTCTTCTGGTGTAATATAATCGTTTAATAATGTCTTATTGTCCGGAACAAAAACACCTTTATTTGCATCTATATTTTTTCCAACTTCCGTCAAACGGTCTCTTGTATCCATCATAATTTTACGAGGAGACAATTTTTTACCTGTTTGATTTGCAGGACATGAAGAAGTACAACGTCCACATTCTGTACACGTATAAGCATTTAAAAGCTGTACCCAGTTTAAATCCTGAACGTCGCTTGCTCCAAATTTAGCCGGAGTAGCATTTTCATCAACTGGAGCTGCTGCAAACGGATCAGCATTTGGATCCATCATTAACTTCACTTCTTTTGTAACCGATTCTAAATTATCAAACTGACCTTCTGGTTTCAAGTTTGCAAAATAAGTATTTGGGAATGCCAAAAGAATATGCAAATGTTTCGAGAAGTACAAATAGTTCATGAAAACTAAAATACCAACGATGTGAAGCCACCAAAATACCTCAAATAAAAGTCCAACTAATTCATTAGATGTACCATTAAAAATTGGCGCTATAAATTGACTTATTGGATAACTTCCTGCTTTATGAAAATGAGAATATCCGCCTGGAACATTCTGCAAATGCAAATCAGAAGCATTCATCAATAAAAACAGAATCATTAAAACGGTTTCGAAATACAAAATATAATTCGCATCGCTTTTAGGAAATCCGTTCAAATCATTACTTATAAAACGCTTTAAGCGAATTACATTTCTTCTGATCCAAAAAGTGACAACTGCAATAATTACAAGTATTGCCAATATTTCAAATGAAGCAATTAAAACATCATAAACAACTCCTAAATAAGGAGCAAAAATTCTATGCGTACCGAAAAGCCCATCAATAATAATTTCAAGCAATTCGATGTTAATAATTACAAAACCAACATATACAAAAATATGAAGTATTCCGGCAACAGGGCGTCTCACCATTTTTGATTGCCCAAGAGCAATCAATGCCATGTTTTTCCAACGAGCTTTAGGATTATCTTTTCGATCTACATCAACTCCCAAATTAATGTTGCGGATGATTTTTTTTACGCTCGCTGTAAAAAAACCAAAACCAACTATAAGAAGTATGGCAAATAAAATATTATCTAAATAACTCATTTATAATTATTTTTTATCGGTTGAGTTTGTTTGTTCTGTTGGTGCTACGTAAGGTTTGTTTTTCTTTCCAAAAAGGGAAACATTTACATAACGAGTTGGGTAAAGACGAACGTCTTGCAACAGTAATTCTAATTCTTTTGAAGTTTTAGCTAAATTATTATATAATGCATCGTCATTTAATAATTTACCAGCTGTGCCTTTTCCTGAATTTAAATTCGTCATTAAACCATCTACTTTAGCTAAAGTCTGATTTAAGCTTCTAACTGTTTTTCCTAAATCGGCTTTGTTTAATGAATCAGATATTTTATTAAAGTTGCTTGACATTTTATTGAAATTAGTCACAACACCATTAATTTGACCTTTATTAGTATCCAGGATAGAGTTAAGAGTTCCTGAAGCTTTGTGAAACTGCTCCATTGTCTGGCTTAATTCAGCAATTGTTTTCTTTAAATTTTCTTGTGTATTTTTATCTAAAGTATTATTTAATCCAGTAACCAGATTATCAATATTCACAAGCATTTTGTCTAATTTCGCCTGAATTGGTTCAAGTTTTCCTCCTAAAGATTCTGTCAAACCAAGCTCAACAGTTCCATTCAATGTCTGACCTTCCGCTGCTGGATCTTTATCAGTTAAATTTGGTACAATTTTAATTTGTTTTCCGCCAATCAAACTTGGAGAATACAAAGCTGCTGTACTTGTTTTAGAAATTGGAAAATCAGTTTTAAGCTGAAGCTCTACTAATAATTTTCCTGTTGTTTCATTGAGTGTAATTTTATTTACTTTACCAATTGCAAGTCCGTTTATGGTAACTGGTGCTGATGGCGCCAAATCCTCAACATTATCATACTCAACAAATAATGTTTTGTAATTTGTAAAAAGATCTCTGCCTTTTAAAAAACTGTAGCCCCAAATAAATAATAAAATTGACGCGATGACTAAAATAGCCGTTTTAATTTCTCTTGTTAGTTTCAAAATTCTAAGTGTTTGTACAAAATTAATATAAATATTCGAACTTGTGACTATTATTTAGTAGCGTCTTGAATACTGATTTTTTCTCCATCTTTGGTTGCAGTCAAAAATGCAGCGCCATATCCTTTACTCTTAGCTTCTTGCAAAAATTTCTTCGCTGCTTCATAATCCGAAGTTTCCTGATAGAAATATTTATAAACATTATTTTCGTAAAGCATCGTTACATTTTTTAGACCTTTAAAATTTTTAGGCTCTAATGTGGTCTTTTTGATACTAGCAATAAGCTGTACTTTATAAAATGTTCCTTTTACTGCATTTTTTGCTGCTGTAGATGGCTCAGCAGGTTTAGCTTTTTTTGGAGTTGAAGTATCTTTTGCAGGTCTAACGTCTGACATTTCAGGAATTCCAGAACCAAAATATTCGCTTTTATAACTCAAAATAGCGTCTGCAATTGCTTTTGCAATATCATTTTGCCCTTCTTCTGAATTCAGAATATTTCCTTCTGTAGGGTTTGAAACGAAACCTGTTTCCACTAAAACTCTCGGCATATATGCTTTATGAAGTACCATAAACGGGGCTTGTTTTACACCACCTTGTCTTAGTTTTTTTCCAAGTCGATCAAAATTATCTTCGATTTTTGTAGCCAAAGAAATACTGTTATCTAAATATTCTTCTTGCATCAAAGTCATTCCGATCATTGATTCTGGCGAATTCGGATCGTAACCTTCATATTTACGCTTATAATCTTTTTCTAATGTAATTACCGAGTTCTCTTTTTTCGCCGCCTCAAGATTCGATGCAACTTTACTCAAACCCATTACATACGTTTCTGTTCCGTCAGCTGCCGTATTTTTATTGGCATTACAGTGAATTGACACAAAAATATTGGAATTAGCTCTGTTTGCAATGTTAGCTCTTTCAACCAAATCAATGAAAACATCCGTTTTACGCGTATAAATCACATCAACATTTGGACTTGATTCTAATATTTTCCCAACTTTTAGCACAATTGCCAAGGCAATATTTTTTTCTATTCGGCCACTGTAAACAGCTCCAAAGTCATGATCACCATGTCCGGCATCAAGTGTTACTTTAAAAACATTTGCCTGACTGTAAGCACAAAACGAAATTATAGTTAGAAAAAAACTAAATAATAGCCTAGTTTTGTTAAATATATTCATAAATCTAAAAGTTAATTTTAATAATTTGCAACTGTTATAATTTTCGCAATTGATTATTTTTGCCAAAAAATTATATGTAGTTTTGACATGTCAAAAAACAAGCCATACTTTTACAAAAATAGCATTTAAACCTTTGCACACAAACTTATTTAATATCGTTTTAATATCATTTTTCCTAACACTAGGATGTGGTAAAGTATATTCACAAGATATAAAAAGCCCAAAAAAACCGTTACCAACTGTAAAACAAACAGATAAAGGCTCAACTGCAAAAACTGATGCAGCAAAACAAAAAGATCAATCTGTAGCTACAAAAGTTGATACTGTAAAAATTGACAGTATCAAGCCTGTAAAGACTTTTCTTGATGGTAAAGTAAAGTATAAGGCAAAAGATTATGCCACAATTGACAAAAAAAAGAAACAGCTTACCTTATATAATGAAGCTGAACTCTACTATAAAGATGTAGAATTAAAATCTGGAATCATTGTTTTGGATTATGGAAAAGATGAAGTTTATGCCGGAAGAATAAAAGATTCGGCAGGAGTTTTAACTCAGTATCCAAATTTCAAACAAGGATCAAATGAAGTACAACCAGATTCGATTCGTTTTAATTTCAAGACTAAAAAAGCCTTAATTTTCAATTCTAGAACAGAGCAAGGTGAATTCAAAATTAAAGCTGCGGTTACTAAAAAAGAAAACGATTCGGTTTACTTTTTAAGAGGCGCACGTTTCACCACATCAACAGATGTAGACAACCCAGAATATTACTTCCAGACTAATAAAGTAAAATTTGTTCCCGGAAAAAAGGTAGTAACCGGCTTAACCAATATGGTTATTGCAGATGTCCCTACTCCACTAGCTTTGCCGTTTGCTTATTTTCCAATGAGCCAAGAAAAAAGTGTTTCAGGGATTATCTTACCAAGTTATAACGACTCAAACACAAGAGGTTTCTCCCTTCAAAACGGAGGATATTATTTTGCTTTGAGCGATAATTACGACTTGACTGTTTTAGGAGATTATTATACCAACGGAAGTTACGCTTTGCGTTTTGAATCGGCGTATGCCACGAGATATAAATACAGAGGAAATATCAATGTACGTTTTGAGAATTTAATCAGCAGCGAACGAGGCTATCCTGATTATTCGAAACAAAAAATCTACAACATTCAGTGGTCGCACTCAAAAGATACTAAATCCAATCCAAATTCAACCTTTTCTGCATCGGTAAACATGGGTAGTAGTAAGTATTTTAAGCAATCGATCAATCAGGCAAATATTGGTTCTAATTTGAACAATACATTAAGTTCATCTATTTCATGGAATAAGACTTTTAATACTATTCCGCAAGCCAGAATAGCATTAACAGCCACACATTCGCAAAATACCCAAACCGAAGTCATTAACATGACTTTGCCATCACTTCAGGCGAGTATTGACCGTATTTATCCTTTTGTTGGAAAAGACGGAGTAAAAAAAGGTTTCATAAAAAACATCAATTTACAATATAACTTAAGCGGGAAAAATAGTTTTGTAACTACTGATTCTTTATTCTTTAAGCCACAAATGTTTAGAGATGCCCAAATTGGAATGCAGCATACAATTCCGCTAAGCACTAACTTTAAGCTTTTCAAATATTTTAGTGCCGGAATGTCAACCAATTATCAGGAAACATGGGTAACTAAAACAATCAGCCGAAGCTACAACGTAGACCAAAGCAAAGTTGTGGACACACCTGTAAATGGTTTTGATGCTTTTAGAACTTATAATTTCAGCTCAAATTTAGGAACAACAATTTACGGGACATTCAATTTTGGTGCAGACAAAAAGATTCAATCGATTCGTCACGTCATGCGTCCGTCTATTACATACGCATACACGCCAAGTTTTGAAAAATACTACGATACTTATGCCGTAGATGCTTCTGGTCGAATTACAACTGAATACACCCGTTTTGAAAATGGTGTTTACGGAGCTCCAGGAAAAGAAAATTCAAATGTTGTAGGCTTTGCATTAAGCAATACTTTTGAAGCAAAAGTAAGAGACCGCGACAGCACAAAAACGGAACCTAAAAAAATAATGTTGTTAAACAACTTAAACTTCAGCACGAGCTACAATTTTAATGCCGACGGAAAACAAGTTCTTGCCTGGCAGCCTGTCCTTGTATCAGGAGGAACACAGTTTTTTGACAATAAATTGAATATGAATTTTGGTGCTACTTTAGATCCTTATGCAATTGACAATTCAGGAACAAGAATTGATAAATATAATATTGATAACGGAGGAAGTTTATTTAGAATGACAAGTGCCAATGTTACTTTAAATTATTCGTTTTCTAATAAAGGCGGAGACAAAGAAAAAACGAATACACAGAGCCAGCGGAACGGAGGTCGTAATGATGATTTGTTTGGAACCAATACCGACTTAACCGATAGTAGAAACAGTCAGTTTGCCAATGAAAAAGACGATGATAAAGATGTTATATCAGAATTTTTCAATGCAAAAATTCCGTGGGATATGACAATGGCTTACTCATTAACATACTCAAATGTAAATAGAGAAAACAAAATAAGCGGAAACTCCATAATGATTTCTATCAATACCGATATTACACCAAAATGGAAAGGCGGAGTTTCGACAGGATATGACTTTGTACAAAAAGGGATTACTTTTACTCAATTCCGTTTTGAAAGAGATTTATTAAGCTGGAGAATGGCTTTTAACTGGCAACCATTAGGAACAAATTCGAACTGGAATTTCTTTATCGGAATTAAATCTGGTATGCTTAGCGATATCAAATGGAACAAACGAAGCGTTTCAAATAGATAAACAATTTTCGAATCAAAATACTTTCATTATGAAAAAAATCATCTTTACCGAAAAAGCTCCGGCTCCAATCGGTCCGTATAATCAGGCTGTATTATCAGGAAACACACTTTATGCTTCTGGCCAAATTGCTATCAATCCAGCTTCAGGAGAACTTGTAACCGATAATATCAACGACGAAACAAAACAAGTTATGGAGAATATTGCAGCTATTTTAGAAGCTGCAGATATGACTTTTGAAAATGTTGTCAAAGCAACTATTTTCATCATGGACATGAACAACTTTGGAGCAATAAACACTGTTTACGGTTCTTATTTTAACGAAAAAACCGCTCCAGCTCGTGAAACGGTTCAAGTGGCTTGTCTGCCAAAAAATGTTAATGTAGAAATTTCTATAATTGCTGTGCAATAGCATCTAATAACAATTGTGCCGTTGCTTCATTTGTTGCCAGCGGCACATTATGCACATCGCAAACACGAATTAGCATATTGATATCTGCTTCATGTGGATGACTTGACAAAGGGTCTTTAAAAAAGAAAACCATCTTAGTTATTCCTTCCGCAACTCTTCCCGCAATTTGGGCATCACCACCTAACGGACCAGAAAGCATTTTCTGTGTCTTAAATCCAGCAGCTTCAGCTTTTCCTCCGGTCGTTCCGGTACCAATCAGCCTTATTTTTTCATTGTGTAAAACAGCTTCATTTTTGATTAAAAAATCAATTAAATCCGCTTTTTTTCCGTCATGAGCAATAATTGCAATTTCCATAAATCCAGAACTATTGATTAGCAACATGGTAAGCAATTAAACCGTCAATAGGTCTTCTTAAAACATTTCCTAATTTAAGCTCATATTTATCGAAAGTTTCTTGTAATTCATCTTTTAAATAAAATGCAATAGAACCTACGAAATGCACAGGAACTTCTTTACAGTTATCAAACTGCTTAATATAGTTTTTAACGAAAGATTTCATTCCTTTGAAAATAATTTTTCTACAGAATTCAGTGTCTTTATGTTTAATTAAAAACTTTGCATAAGTCGCTAAATAAGCATTTGGATTTGGCTCTTTGTATAATTTATTTTTAATAAAATCAGGATCAACGTCGTACTCTTTTTCAAGTTCAACTGCTAATTCTTTAGGCATTTTATTAAAATAATACTTTCTGATTAATTCTTTTCCAAAAACATTTCCGCTGCAGTCATCCATTACGATATATCCTAATGATTGTACTTTTTGATGCAATACTTTTCCATCAAAATAACTGCAATTAGATCCTGTTCCAAGGATTGAAACAATAGCTTCTTCGCCTTTAGGAGTTGTTGCGTAAACAGCCGCATAAGTATCTTCCTGAACATCTACGATGGCATTAGAGAAATACTCCTGAAAGATTTGTTTTAACCATTCTTTCATTCTGTCTGTTCCGCATCCTGCTCCGTAGAAGAACAAATGTGAAGCATTTTTTTTATTTTGCAAAATATCAAAACGGTCGTTTAATCTTTCGATGATTTCCGGACCATCAAGAATTTCAGGGTTCAAACCTAAAGTTTGTGTCGTGAATAATACTTTTCCATTATCATCAATTGCAATCCAATCTGCCTTAGTAGATCCACTATCAACTATTAATTTCATTTTATTTTTTTGTTTTTTGAGTTAGTTTTTCTTCATTTAAATAAAAAGTGTATTTTTTACATTAATTAAAGACGTAACAAAATAAGAAAATCCCGTTACTTGGAGATAACGGGATTTTGCAAAAATATATAATATTATTTTAAACCTGCGATATGCACAGATAAATCAATCAATTTGCTTGAGTATCCGTACTCATTATCGTACCAAGATACTAATTTGAAGAAAGTTGAATTTAAACCAATTCCTGCACCAGCATCAATGATAGATGTTCTTTTATCAGAAATAAAGTCTTGAGAAACAACAGCATCTTCAGTATATCCTAAGATACCTTTTAATTCGTTTTCAGAAGCTTTTTTCAAAACTGCCATAATTTCCTCATATGAAGTTTCTTTAGCAACTTTTACAGTTAAATCTACTGTAGAAACGTCAGCAGTAGGAACACGGAAAGCCATACCTGTTAATTTTCCGTTTAATTCTGGAATAACTTTTCCAACCGCTTTAGCAGCACCTGTTGAAGAAGGAATGATATTGATTGCAGCAGCACGCCCACCTCTCCAGTCTTTTCTAGAAGGTCCGTCAGCTGTCATTTGAGTTGAAGTTGTTGCGTGAACAGTTGTCATTAAACCTTCAACGATTCCGAAATTATCATTGATAACTTTAGCTAATGGAGCTAAACAGTTTGTAGTACAAGAAGCGTTAGAAACAACTAAATCAGAAGCTTTTGCTGATTCGTGGTTTACTCCCATTACAAACATTGGAGCATCAGCAGATGGAGCAGAAATGATAACTTTTTTAGCTCCTCCTTTTAAGTGCTCGCTTGCAGTTTCGATAGTTGTGAAGATACCAGTACATTCTGCAACTACATCAACATCTACTTCATTCCATTTTAAGTCAGCTGGATTTCTTTCAGCTGTAATACGGATATTTCTTCCGTTTACATATAATTTTCCTTCTTTAACTTCAACAGTTCCGTTAAAACGACCGTGAACTGAATCATATTTTAATAAGTAAGCTAAGTGATCTACATCTAATAAATCATTGATTGCTACAACCTCTACATTATCTCTATTGAAAGACTCTCTAAAAACGATTCTTCCGATACGTCCAAATCCGTTTATTCCTAATTTTACTTTTGACATTTTACTAAATTTTTTGCTTTTGTTTTTATTACACTAATTTAAAAGTCTAATTTCCTCACAATAAACTTTCTTTCCTTTTAAACTTTTATTTATTAGGTCGACATGATGTCTGACACTCTTAACAATTCTCTATCAATTTCTGATTTTCCTTTAATAGCCTGTTCAAGCGGAGTCAAAACAACTTTATCCTCTTTTAGTCCAACCATATAATTTGATTTTCCTTCTAATAAAGATTCTACAGCTTTTACTCCTAAACGGCTTGCTAAAACACGGTCAAAACAAGATGGAGAACCACCACGCTGCATGTGTCCTAAAACAGAAACTCGTACGTCATATTCAGGCAAATTAGCTTCAACGTAATCTTTTAATTCGAATACATTTTTACCAATTTTATCGCCTTCTGCAATAACTACTATACTTGATGATTTTCCTGAAGCTTTACTTTTTTGAAGTGAGTCTAGCAATCTGTCTAAACCTAAGTCTTCTTCAGGAATAAGGATTTCTTCAGCACCTGCTCCAATTCCGGCATTAAGCGCAATATGCCCAGCATCTCTACCCATAACCTCAACAAAAAACAAACGGTTATGTGAACTTGCTGTATCTCTAATTTTATCAATAGAATCAACAACAGTATTTAAAGCTGTGTCATATCCTAATGTATAACTTGTACCATAAATATCATTGTCAATGGTACCGGGAATTCCTATTACTGGAAAATCGTACTCTGAATTAAAAATTAAACCTCCGGTAAAACTTCCGTCTCCTCCAATAACTACTAGAGCATCAACTCCAGCTTTTAAAAGATTCTCGTGAGCTTTTTTTCTACCTTCTGGGGTTCTAAACTCAACTGAACGAGCTGATTTCAAGATCGTTCCACCTTTGTTTACAATATTATTAACGCTTCGAGGGCCCATTTCTTTAAAATCACCTTCGATCATTCCTTGATACCCTCTATAAATTCCTATGCATTCTATATTATGATAAGCGCATGTTCGAACAACTGATCGTATTGCAGCATTCATTCCTGGTGAGTCTCCTCCCGAAGTAAGAACACCAACTTTTTTTATTGTTTTTGGCATTATTTAAGTATTAAGTTGTAAAATTAGCAAACATTCGGCACTTTTCAGGCTATGTTTATCATAAATTAATAAAATATGTTAAATTCAAACGTTTTCGTTAATAAGTTTTTTGGTGGCAAAAAATTCATTTAAAATAATAAAAGGCGCTTATTTTAATTAAATCCTTAAAATTAACAATACATAAATGAAGTGTTATAAAATTACGAAGTGCCTTCATTTGAAAAAAAATGTTTAAATCTTTAAATTTAAGCATAAAAAAAACCATTACGAGAATAATGGCTTTTTTTAACAATATCTTAAAAATCATCGTTGTCAGGAATTAATCCTTGATTATTATTTACGGGTGGAGGTTTCTTCTCTTCTTCTTTTTTCTCAGGTTTCTTTTTATTCTTATCCGCATCCTTTTTATTGGTAAAATTGATGTAATCTGGATTTAAATACGAATCCTGAACATCATCTGAAGAACCTTTTATTGTACGCTCTAATTTATGGCTTTTAAAAAGCTTGTTTACCAATTCACTGAACGTATCAAAATCGACTTCATATGAAATACCGACACCTTGTGTATAACCAATTCCTTGTCCTATATAATTAATGTCGTTTTCTTTGTTAAACAACCTAAGATTCATTGAACCATCTTCATTAACTCGATAAAGGATTTCAATATCTCCGACAATAGCCGATTCATTGACTCCTCCTACTGGAACTCCGACTTTTCCGTTGATCGAAATTTTTTCATTAATCTGAGATGATATATTAGCCACAAACTGACCATCTGCTTCCTGACCAATTCGTTTGTCTGCAGAAATAAAGTTCAAATCAATATTTACTTTATCATTGTCAGATTTGATAATACCACCTAATAAACTTGCTGCAGTTTCTGCAAATGTTCCAGACAAGTCACTTTGATTAAATCCATCCGGACTCATAAACGAACCTGTCGAAAGCAAATACAAAGCCTGTGTCTGACGAACATCTTTATCGTCCAGCTTATATTGTATTTCCGACTTTAAAACACTGCTTACAGATGGAAACTGAATATCAAAATTAGGATCAGGACTCGTTAAATCTCCTCTTAATCCAATAACAACTTCAACCGGCACTTTTTTATTGAAAGATGAATTCTCTAATAATACCGCTGGATTTGCAGATGTTTTGTACACAGCTTCCAGATTCAATTGCGCTTTCATTGGGTTTCCTTCCCAAATGATAGATCCACCTTTTTTTACAGCGAATTTTTTATCAATCAAACCGCCATATTTAAAATTATAAGTTCCTTCGTATGCCTGGAAATCCCCCCACATATTAAATTTACCCAGTGTATTGATTTTAAACAACAAAGATCCATAACCTTTACCTTTCATACCGTGACCAGAATTTCTATCCAAGATTACTTCAACCTCTGCATCTGGTGTAATATCAAAATCAAATTCTAATTCAAGTCCGTTGTAATTTCTTGTTTTTTCTACAATTCCATTGGCTAAATTGTATTTTTCCTTTGGCGTTACAAAATGTATCCAGCTACTTTCGGCAACGCTTTGTGCATTACTAATCGGAATTTTAATTTCTGTTCCTTTTTCAGATTTGGCATCTACTTTAATAAATAAACCTTCTGTTGGACCTTTTATACTTGCAGTTCCATTAATAAATGCAGTTCCAAAGTACGCCGCATCTTCACTATCTTTAGTATCAAGTGCCAATAATCTTTTTGAAGTAACGGTTAAATCCAGTTTCCAGTCACCAAAATTATGATGTTCAATCGTTCCATTCAGCAATCCTTTTGTTTTGTATTTCGTATCGGTCAGCT
This sequence comes from Flavobacterium sp. ASV13, assembly GCF_000745775.1. GTDB lineage: Bacteria > Bacteroidota > Bacteroidia > Flavobacteriales > Flavobacteriaceae > Flavobacterium. The sequence continues at coordinate 79,732 of NZ_JQJY01000003.1, forward strand.
GATTATTTCTAAATAAGAACTTCTCATCCGTCAAATCAATTACTGTTCGATCGCTCAGCTCATAATCTGTATTTAAATACGGAATTGTCATTCCGGCTTTTTCAACATACAATCTTCCGTTGATTTCAGGTTTTTTAAGATTCCCAACAACAGCCGCATTTCCTGAAACTGAACCACGCACATTTGAAATAACATCAACACCAACTGTTCCTAAAGTCGCCAGATTAAATCCTTCGAGCTTTAGATTCAAATCTAAAAATGTTTCTTTATTTTCAATCGCAAAAGTTCCGTTTGCTTTAAACGATTCGGTAAATCCATTCTGAATTGAAGAATTTATCGTGAATTTTTTAAAACTTTCATCTCCCGAAATATCAAAATTCAACGTTCCTAATTCGGTTTTATTCAAATTAAGATGATCAATTTTGATGGAAGCAGTCGGCTGATAAACATTCTTGTTCTGCTTATAATTTACACTTCCATTCAAATTTCCATTAAAGACAAACTTGGAATTAAATGGCGTAATTTTATTTATATCAACATCTTCAAAGTTGAGGACGAGATCTTTATAATCTGTTCCTTTAATAACTCCGTTTAAATCAATCTTTTGATTTTCGTGTGATAAGACAATATTATTAAAATTGAAATTTTTAAAATATTGATCTATAATAATCTGATTATCCTTCTCTGCATCTTCATTCAAATACCATATATAGTCTTTGAACTTCATTTCAGATTTTTTAATTCCTACTATATTATTTTTGTTTTTATCGATAGTATGAAACAAATCCAGATTGAAATAATCCTGTCCTTTATCACCTCCCTTAAACTCTGAACGAACAAATAATGTATCTTTTGCTGTTACATTGATCAAATTGAAATCACGTATTTTATAATAGGGCGTTTTGATACTATCTAACTCAACATACGCATTATAAAGTGTATTTTTATTATCTATGTTGATTCTGATATTATCAAATGTATTTTTAGCTGCGGTTATTTTCTGAGATTTAAATCTAAATTTAAATTCCTGTAAATCTGCATCAATTTTACCACGAACAACTGTAGACGAATCAATATTCACATCCGGATAAAGCATCTCGACAACTTTGTCATAAACATGGAAGTTGAAACGAAGAAATTGTCCTTTTCGAACTTTATAAGGCTTATAATTGGTATACAAACTTCCTACTGAATTCATTACCAATTTATCCAACTGATCAAAACGGAATTTTCCAACAATTTTTCCGTTTACAACATCTGTTGAATTAACTGTTATAGTACGTAGTTTATCAGCATCAAAACTAGAATTGATTGTTACATCATCAAAAGCATACGTGTTTTTAGGATTTTTATAGACGGCATCTTTGATAAAAATATTTCCCTGTAGATTTTCGATTGAATTTCCAGAAACCTGAACAACTGCATCTCCATTGAAATGCGAAATAGAATCCGACACAAATCTTAATTTTCGCAAATCGGCATTTTCTACATTAATATGGAAATCATATCTATTTTCTCGTTTACTCAAATCCACTAAACCGTCAAAAGTCAAATTCAAATTTGGATCATTTACAGTAACTTCACCTTTATAATAAGGCAACTTAAAATTCCCATTAACCGTTATATTATTATAGGTGTATTTATTGTAATCTAATTTTGTAATATCACCTTTTATAATAGTATTCAAATATTTCTCAGTAAAGCCAACACCATCAACATCAACATTCAAAGTTGTTTTACCAATATCTTTTCTGTCTAAAAATGCACCAATATTAAAATTATCCAAAATAATATTTCCCGAATAAGATGCTTTATCGATAAAATCCATATTATTCATATGAATATCGGCTTCGCCATTTCCTAAATCTGTTGCCATTTTAAATTTGGCTTCCAAATCAGTCGTTGAAACTTTTGCTTTACCAACAATATTGACTTTTCCTATTCGCTTAAGTTCTATTGGAAGTTTTTTTCCAAGCACATTTGGCAACAAAACAACAAGATTATCATAGCTGGAAATCAGTTTATCAAACTTTCCTTCCATTGAGAACTTTTGCATTTTATCACCTAAAAGATTCTTGAAATTAATATTTCCGACAATTCTCGAACCATTGGTATCGCTCAATCTTAATCGACGCAGATTTAAATTATTCAGAGGTCCGTTTAATTTTGTGCGGACTTTAAAATGCTGGTTTCTTCCCAATCCATCATAAAAATAACGAATATCATTTGACGCAATCGAAGCCGAATCAATTGCAACATCAAATCTAACTTTATCCGTAAAATGAAGAAAATCTTCAACTTTATAATTTAAAATAGCATAGCCATAAATAGAAGATCTTTTAGTTTTAATGGCAAGATTTTCAACTCTAATTTGTTTTTTGGTATAACTAAATTTCCCGGCAAAATTAGAAACATACAATCCACGATGATCCTGAAATGAAAATCTATGAATGTTTGTATTTACATCTGGGCCATATAATTTGAATTCGCTGATATAAGCGTTCAGCTTTGTAAACTCAAGAAATTTTGGCGTTCTTTTATTTTCATCAACAACAGAAAAGAATCCATTTGTAATGTATGCATTTCGCGCAGTAAGTAAAAAATGTTTTTTTGATTTTGAAGGTTTTCCGGTTTCAAACAATTTCACAAACTTGTTGATATTGTTTTCGTCTTCGTTTTTGTATGTTTTCAAATTAAAAATCAAACCAGTTAAACGAAGATCACCAAAAATCAAATCACCGTCCATCAATCTTTTGAAGCTCAAAATATCGGTCGTAATAATATCCGAAGCAATCATTACTTTTTTATGATGGTCTAAAATCAAAACATCTTTTAATTTCACACCACCAAAAATATTGATAGCCACCTTTCCTACGGTGATATTAGCCTTAAAATCTTCTCGTAGAGAATCTGTTGCGTATCTTGCAATTTTAGTTTGCACGACAGGCAAAGACAATGTGATAGCAACTGCCAACAAAAGTAGAATCAACCCAATTAGGGTTCTGGATACTATTTTCTTTACTTTTTTGATAGCTGTATTAATTTTAGTTTACTTTAAATTTATTTTGAACAGACAAAGAACGGCTGTTTTTGATAAAAATTCTTTAATTTTGGCTTCTCCTTACAGTCAAAGAAAATTAAAAATTTGATTTGTCAAATATAATTCAAAATTTGTGCCTTTATATGCAAAATTCAGAGGTTTTTATTCTTGCCATTGAAAGTTCCTGCGATGATACTGCCGCTGCAGTTTTACATAACGATAAAGTACTCTCAAATGTTGTAGCCAATCAGCTAATTCACAACCAATATGGTGGTGTTGTTCCTGAATTGGCTTCAAGAGCTCATCAACAAAACATAGTTCCGGTAATTGATGCAGCGCTTCGTAAAGCAAATATACAAAAAGAACAGCTAAGCGCCATTGCTTTTACGCAAGGACCTGGCTTAATGGGATCTCTATTAGTTGGAGGTTCTTTCAGTAAATCATTATCATTGGCATTAAAAGTTCCTCTTATTGCCGTGAATCATATGCATGCTCATATTTTAGCGCATTTTATTGACGAAGATGGCTTTGATAAGCCTGAATTTCCATTTTTAGCACTAACAATTAGTGGCGGACATACGCAAATCGTAAAAGTAAACAGCTTTTTTGATATGGAAATCATCGGTGAAACTACTGATGATGCCGTTGGAGAAGCTTTTGACAAAAGTGCCAAAATTCTTGGACTTCCTTATCCTGGCGGTCCTTTGATCGACAAATATGCAAAAGAAGGAAATCCGAAAGCTTTTCCTTTTACAAAACCAAAAGTTCCTGGATTGGATTTTAGTTTCTCTGGATTAAAAACAGCGATTTTGTATTTTATTCAGAAAAACAAACAGGAAAATCCAAATTTCATTGAAGAAAATCTGAATGATATTTGCGCTTCGATCCAACATACTATTATCGAAATTTTAATGGACAAATTGAAACTCGCTGTAAAAGAAACCGGAATTAAGCAAATTGCAATTGGCGGAGGAGTTTCGGCAAATTCAGGAATTAGAACGACATTGAAAGAAGCAGAAGGCAAATATGGCTGGAAAACTTTTATTCCGAAATTTGAATATACCACAGATAATGCTGCAATGATTGGAATTGTAGGTTATCAAAAATATTTATCACAACGTTTTGAAGATGCATCTGTAGTTTCGAAAGCCCGAATTCAATTTTAAATTATGCAGTTATTTTATAATCCTGATATAGACGAAACTACCGAATCTTTTTCATTTGACAAAGAAGAAAGTCGCCATATAATAAAGGTTTTACGCAAAAAAGATTCAGATATTCTGCATGTTACCAATGGTCAGGGAATATTGTTTGAAACTGAAATCACATTGGCTTCAGACAATAAATGTATTGTAGATGTACGATCGATCCAGAAATTTCCAGAACCAAAATTTCGTTTGCATTTGGCCGTTGCGCCAACCAAAATGAACGATCGTTTTGAATGGTTTTTAGAAAAAGCCACAGAAATTGGTATTCAGGAAATTACGCCTATATTTTGTGACCGTTCCGAAAGAAAAGCAATAAATGCTGAACGTTTTGAAAAAATCATTCTATCAGCAATGAAACAATCAAATGAAACGTTTTTGCCAAAATTAAATCCAGCGATTTCGTTTAAAGAATTTGTCAAACAAAAAAATACAGGTTTGCAATTCATAGCGCATTGTGAAGAAACCGACAAAAGATCACTGAAAGAAGCGCTTAAACCAAATGAGAATGTAACTTTATTAATTGGCCCGGAAGGTGATTTCTCTGAAAAAGAAATAGCTTTAGCTTTAGAAAACAACTTTCAGCCAGTTACTTTAGGAAATACACGATTAAGAACTGAAACAGCTGCAGTTGTGGCTTGTCACAGTGTTGTTTTTTTTAATGAAATTTCAAACTAACAGAAGCTTTATTTAATATGAAGAAAATATTTTACTTGATTTTATTGGTTTCTGTTTCCTCATTTTCACAAGAAATCGCTTTGTTGAAATACAGTGGCGGCGGCGACTGGTATGCAAATCCAACATCATTACCTAATTTGATTCGTTTTTGTAATTCGAACATCAATACACGTATTAAAGCAAAACCTTCAACTGTTGAACCAAGTAATCCTGATCTTCTGTCCTACCCTTTTGTGCATATGACAGGACACGGAAATGTGGTTTTTAGTGATTCTGATGTAACTAATCTGAGAAATTATTTGACTTCAGGTGGTTTTCTTCATATTGATGACAATTATGGAATGGATCAATATATTCGAAAAGAAATCAAAAAAATATTTCCAAATAATGATTTATTGGAAATTCCGGCCAATCATCCTATTTTTCAAAAACCTTTTCCTTTCCCGAATGGATTACCAAAAATCCATGAGCACGATGGTACACGCGCACAAGCATTTGGGATTTTTGTCGAAAACAAATTAGTGCTTTTATATACTTACGAATGCGATTTAGGTGACGGCTGGGAAGATCCCGAAGTTCACAATGATCCAGCAAATGTTCGCGATAAAGCTTTGAAAATGGGCGCCAACATTATCAATTATATTTTTACCAATTAATTACAACTAAAGTGCAGCTTACTCACGAAGAAAATCAATTTGAAAGAAAGACGTTTCCAATAACATTAATTTGCGATCATATTTATTTTCAGCAGAATATTGGTTCTCTTTTCAGAATAAGCGAGGCTTTTGGGGTTGAAAATATTATCTTTTTTGGAAAAGATATTCCGCTGACACCTCGTAAAATCAATAAAACTTCACGAAGTACACATCTTCATGTGCCTCATAATGTCATTGAAGAGTTTTCTGAACTTCATTCTTTCCTTTCCGATAATAATTTTAAAATTATTTCATTAGAAATTGCATCTAACAGCAAACCTCTTAAAGAAGTTATTATTCCTGAAAATCAAAAAATTGCGCTTATAATTGGAAGTGAGATAAACGGAATTTCAGACGAGCTTTTAAAAATTTCACATCAAATTGTGCACATAAATATGTTTGGGAAAAACTCCAGCATGAATGTTGTGCAAGCTGCAAGTATTGCACTTTACGAGATTACTTCTTTATAAAAAATTCTTTTTTTGAAACATTCTATCTTTTTTTTGCCGATTTAATTGTTCATTTATTTCGATAAACAACAGATAATCACGATAAAATGCACTTAAAAAAATAAAAAGAAAGAAAAAGATTACTAAAAATTTTTACTAAACTTTTGTAGGAATCAGTATTTGTAAGGGATTGTAAAATTTCTCACAAAATAATCTTTGTAATATTTTTCTACAATATATTTTTGTTATAAAATTGCGTTATAATTAACCAAAAGTAATTTTTTATAACAAAAATCCAAACTATTATGAAAAAAGTTTTTATTACCGCAGTTGCAGCGTTAATGCTGTTTGCTTGTCAAAATGACCAAACTGATTCAGCTAATTCAGAAACTAGTGCTGCAGCACGTCGTTCTTGTGCATCTCAAGATGTATTAGAAGCACAATTGAAAGCAGATCCGATGCAGGCCATCAGAATGAATCAAATTGAAGCTTTTACAAACGAACAATTACTTAAAGGTTTTTCTGGCCGTTTAGTTAATGGCAAAATTGAAATTCCTGTAGTAGTTAACGTTTTATACAAAACAACTGCACAAAACATTTCGAATGCACAAATCCAAACGCAAATTGATGTTTTAAACAAAGATTTCAATGCTTTAAACTCAGATTACAATAGTGTTCCTGCTTTGTTTGCCGGAGTAAAAGCGAACATTGGAATCACATTTGTATTGGATCAGGTTATCCGCAAATCGACTACCAAAACATCTTGGGGAACAAATGATGCCATGAAAAAAACGGCTCAGGGCGGTATTGCACCAACATCTCCAACTACAAAACTTAACTTATGGTCTTGCGCTATTGGCGGCGGAATTCTAGGTTATGCACAATTTCCTGGTGGAGCATCTTCAACAGACGGAGTTGTAATTGATTCTCGTTACTTTGGATTATCAGGTTCAGCAAATGCTCCTTTTAATTTAGGAAGAACAGCCACTCACGAAGTAGGTCACTGGATGAATTTACGTCACATTTGGGGAGATGCAACTTGCGGAAGCGATTTAGTGTCTGATACTCCAACACACAACACAGCAAATTATGGTGTACCAGCTTATCCTCATTATAGTACTTGCTCTGGAACTCCAGTTGAAATGACTATGAACTACATGGATTATGTTGATGATAATGCAATGTATATGTTCTCTACAGGTCAAAAAAGCAGAATGACTGCAATATTCGCTGCTGGCGGACCAAGAGCTGCATTTGCACAATAAAAAACATTATAAAACCAAGTCAATGTTTTAAAAGCGAGATTTAACCATCTCGCTTTTTTTTTGTCCTAAAATTTTAAAAGCTTTTTCCTATATTTATAGTCTAAAACCTAAATATGATAACATCAAAAATCATTTCTAACGGAATTTTAAGAGCATTAGCAACTATACTTGTCATTTGTGCCGTTTTGTATTTTTTATATGAAATACAAACTGTAATTGTTTATCTCTGTATTTCTCTAATTTTATGTTTGATAGCAAATCCGTTAGTGCAGTTTTTAAAAAATAAATTAAAATTTGGCAATTCATTGGCGGCAACGACAACTATAATTCTTTTTATATTATTGATGGTTGGTTTTATCCTTTTATTTGTGCCGTTAATAATTTCGCAGGCAAATAATTTAGCACTTTTAGATACTAATCATCTTCAAGCACAATTTATAGAAACAGAAAAAAGTGTAGAAACGTATTTCAATATTCAGCATGTTGACTTAAGTAAAATGCTGAATGATTCAAAAATAACTTCGGCATTGGACTTTAACTATTTTACAAGCTTTATCAACTCAATTATGAATTTTATGGCCGATATGGGAATGGGATTAGTTTCGGTATTTTTCATTACTTTTTTCTTCATTAAAGATCAGGAAACTTTTAAAAGCCAAGCCCGCAGAATTCTTCCAGACACAAATGAAGACAAAATCTTAAATTCAATAACTAAAATAAACCATTTGCTGACGCGCTATTTTGTTGGTTTGTTATTGCAACTTACTGTAGTTTTCATTTTATATATCATTGTCTTGGTTATTTTTGGAAACAAAAATGCTTTTGTCATTGCTTTTTTATGTGCCATTTTAAATATTATTCCATACATAGGACCAATCATTGGAACCATTTTAGCAGCGTTATTAACCATGATAAGCTTAATTGGAAAAGATTTTCAGTCAGAAATTCTGCCTACAACCATTTATGTCGTAATTGGATTCTTATTAGTTCAGGCAATTGATAATAACATCAGCCAGCCGATAATTTCATCAAAAAGTGTAAATTCGCACCCGCTTGAAATATTCTTGATTACTTTAATCAGTGGTATTACGTTTGGAATTGTCGGAATGATTATCGCAATTCCGGTTTATACAATGCTGAAAGTTATTTTAAAAGAATTTTTCCCCGACAATAAAATCGTCTCCGTATTAACTGAAAGAATTTAGCTTTGAACACAATTATTTTGCACCAAGACATTCAAGATTTTATATCTCAAAATATTGGTGCTTCAATTTCAAAACTGGCACTTCAAAAAAATCCTTTTCCAGAAATTGATTGGATTTTGATTTTAAATCAAATTGAAGCCAAAACCAAAGCTAAAGAAAAACTACCAACGTGGTTTAAAACCGAAAACATAATTTATCCGAGCAAAATTTCGGTTGAACAAACTTCTTCTGAAAAAACAGCCGAATATAAAGCATCTTTAATTTCAGGAGAAACTTTAATTGATCTAACGGGAGGTTTTGGCGTTGATGATTATTATTTCTCACAAAAATTTAAATCTGTAACACATTGTGAAATCAATACAGATTTATCTGCAATTGTAAAACATAATGTAGAACAGTTACAAGTAAAAAACCTGACTTGTCATGCAGGTGATTCTGCCGATATTTTAAAAGAATCCGACCAAAAATGGGATTGGATTTATATTGATCCTTCCCGAAGAAATGATTCAAAAGGCAAAGTTTTTATGCTGAAAGATTGTTTGCCGAATGTTCCTGAATCGTTAGATTTTTATTTTGAAAAAACAGATTCTATTTTAATAAAAACAGCACCTCTTTTAGATATTTCAGCAGGTTTATCTGAATTGAAGTTTGTCAAAAATATTCATATAATCGCGCTTGAAAACGAAGTAAAAGAATTGCTTTTTGAAATTCATAAAAATTATACAGGCGATATTACAATCAAAACCGCCAACATTCTGAAAGATAAAACAGAAACATTTGAATTCATTTTAGGCAATGAAACTGAATTTCCGTCTTATCATTTGCCTCAAAAATATTTGTTCGAACCAAATTCATCTATAATGAAATCAGGTGGTTTTGATGAAGTTAGTTCGTTTTTTAAAATAAACAAACTTCACAAGCATTCGCATTTATACACTTCGGAAGAATTAATTGATTTTCCAGGACGGGCTTTTGAAATCCAAAAAGTGATTCCGTATAACAAAACCGAAATGAAAACCGAGCTGGCAAATCAGCAAGCAAACATAACAACTCGTAATTTTCCTGAAACAGTCGAAAACATCCGAAAAAAATGGAAAATAAAAAATGGTGGCAATTTGTATTGTTTTTTTACAACTGATGTAAAAGATAACAAAATAGTTTTAATTTGCACCAAAATAATCTAAGCAATGAAACAACTAATTACACTAACTCTTTTTTTATTAACCTTTACTGCATTTGCACAAAAACCATGCGAATACAGCGTAAATGTCAATGACTCTATTGGCTCTTATAAAGTAACAAACGAATATCTTATCAGTGAAAAAAACTTTGGAGGAAGCTCTAGTTATGTTTTCTTTTCACTGGCACAAACCGATGGATTGCCAACACTTAATTTACAGCTTATTCAAAAAAGCAAGGATTTCATTAAGGCAAACTGTTTTGACAAAAACTCACGTGTATTTTTGCAACTTCAAAACGGGAAAGTTGTTAGCTTAATGCATATCAATCAGGAAAATTGTGGTACTCTTATTCACGACAACGGATTTGATAACCGAGTAAATACAGGAATTTTTATGTTCATGAAAGATAACTACGAAGAACTAAAAAAATCGCCTGTAACCATGATGCGAATTAAATATTTGACCGATACGGAAGATTATATCGTAAAAAGCGAAATAACATCTGAAATGAATAAAAAAGTGTATAATCCTGATACTTATTTCATTCAGAACATTCGATGTGTTGAATAATTATTCGCATTTCCAATTTTGATCAGAAACTTTGTCTTTTAAACCCGCTTTTAAATTATAATGCCACCATTCTGAATCAAAAGAATTGAATCCATTTTTGGTCATGATTTTTTTCAGAAACTTTCGGTTTGATTTTACTTCTTTTGAAAGATTCTCATAATTATGACTGGCTTCGATTCCAAAAAAATCAAAAGGAGTTCCCATATCCACTTCTTTTCCATTAGAATCAACTATTGAAATATCAACGGCTCCTCCTCTATTGTGGATGGAGCCTTTTTTTGGATCAGCCACATACTTTGGATTCGAAACAATTTCCCACATTCTTTTTTGAATTGATAAAGGTCTGTAGCAATCGTAAAGTTTGATTTTGAAACCTTTCTTCTTAAAATCATTATTAGCCGCAATTAAAGCCTGAACCGTTTTCATTCGCAAAACACATTCAGCGCAATCATATACTTTTGCTTTCAAAAAATTATCCTCTGTTGCATATTTCATGTCGTAGACAAAATCTTTGCTAAAATCTTTTAAATTAACAAAAGTAGTATCTGAAATTTCGTGTTTTACAGGACTTGAATACATTTCATTTTGAGCATTTGAAGAAATATTCCAAAAAAGAAAACCGGCAAAAAAGAAGGATTTTAGAAACTGTGACATAATCTATAGGATTTAAAAATTGAAATTAAACAAAAAAACGGAATCTCTGGTTTAATATTTTACAATTTTAAAAATCCATTTGGTGCTTGCTTTAAAATAATAATTTGAGATTTTTTTATTAAATTAGCGAAACAAGCCATTATAAATCAATTAGTTATTTTAAAAAGTTATACTATGAAAAAAAGAACGAAATATTTATTTATAGCCGCATTGACTTGTTTTACAATAGTGTCATGTAAAAAAGAAAGCATCAAAAATGTTCCAACAACCGACTCGACTTCAATAAGAACTGAAGCTTTGAAAGCAGATTCGGCAGTAATTAATCCGATTGATACACTGAATAATTTGGTTGGAAAAAGCGTTATTGGCACTCATTTACTAGCACAAAGTAGTTTAGCACCAAGATTAAAAACGCTTTTAGGCAGCGATTATGATCAAATGGTGAAATATTGGAATACAGAAACTCCATTTACAAAAGAAGGCGAAATTTTACATGCCAGCGGATGTAAACAACACGATTGCAATACTTACTCGTATGATTTATATATAGATATAAAAAACAACAAATTAAATGTGTACAAATTCAGCGAGTCAAAACTGAACATTTTTGCCGAAGATAATTTCAGAATTGTTTTAAAAGATTCTTTATTGCATGATTTGAATATCAAAAAAAGCAATTCTAAAATTCAGTAAAAAGGAATAAGATTTTTTCAAATAAAAATAGCGGTTTTTAGGCCGCTATTTTTATTTGAACTTTCAACTTTCGACTACTAAATCTCCCCAGTCATCAGAATATTTTCCTGAATACCTTTATCTCTCAGCATTCTGAAATGTGACCGAACGGCATGATAAAATGGATATGAAGTATAAGGCAGATCATATTCGGCTGCATAACGCATTATAATTGGCGTGATATAAGGATAATAGGTATGAGCAACACCCGGAAAAAGATGATGTGCTATATGATGCGTAAAACCTCCGTATAGAAAATTAGCCAATTTGCTATTTGTACTAAAGTCTTTGGTCACAATCATTTGGTGCATGGCCCAAGTCGCCGAAAGATTTCCTTCTTCGTCAGTTCCTGGAAAATGTGCATCTTCGTCAACATGCGTTGATACAAGCGCAACAACCCCCAGAGCGCTTCCGCATAAATGCATGGCAAACCAACCGCCTAAAACTATATACCAAGGCTGATTTAAGAGAAACATCGGAATGAAAAGCATGTAAATCAGATTTATGATTTTTGCAGCAAATAATCGATAGATTTCACGTGTTGGAATCTTCTCAACTACTTTCTTCACATAATTATTTTTTGTTCCAAAGAAATCCTTAAAATCACGAATGTAAATCCAATTCAAACTATAAAGCGGATAAATAAACCACATATAAATATGCTGGTATTTGTGATAATTAAACAATGGACTGTTTGGAAAAATCCTAATGATATCGCTTTGTTTGATATCAATATCCCAATCTGGAACATTTGGATAAGCATGATGAAGATTAATATGGCGACGTGTCCACAGCCAGTGATTACTTCCAAAAAGTTCCAAAATGTACATGAAACGCTCATTCTGTATTTGTTTCTTGAAAAGTGCTCCGTGCGCAGCATCATGAAAAGCATTTATAAAAAGTACGATCATAGTGAAACCGCACAAAATATAAAAGAGAAATAATAACGGTGTTCTATTCCCGAACAACAAAATACAAGCGTAAAATAAAAAGAAAAGAAATACAAGTCCGACAGACTTAACAATGTTTAAACGATACAATGATGAATTTTGTAAAACAGTTTCGTTCACTTCCGAGCGCAGCTTTTTAAAAAAATCATCATTACCCGCTTTGACATAAACTGGGCGTTTTAATTTTTCCATAAGATTTGATTTTGCTGAAATTGTCATACCAAATTTAATAAAAAAAAGTTAAAACACGGTAAAACAAAGCTTTAGAGATTAAAAAAAGTAAGAAAAACTTAACATTGAAAAAAGTATAGAATAATACAGAAGTACTCATAAATAGCACAACAAAAACACATCATTTTTTATTTCCATTTCCATGCAAATACAGCAAATACTTGCCACAGCTTGTTATTCATCTATTAATTACTGAATTTATGAAGATGCTATTAAATTTCACTTTTTCGTATTTTGCTTCTTCAATACATTTTAAACCTTTCAATTATGCTGAAATTAAGATACATCGTAATCACTTTGCTTTTTTCTGTTATGGCGTATAGTGGCCCAATTATCTATGTAAATCAGGTTGGATTTGACCCAGAAAGCCCAAAAATGGCCATTATTGGTTTTGACGGAAGCTTTTCAAATACGACTTTCGATATTATTGATACAAAAACTCAAAAAACAGTTTTCACATCTACAATTGGAAAAGCAGAAAATGTTGAAGAATGGATGCTTGATAAATCCTACTACAAAGCTGATTTTTCGTCTTTCAAAAAGCCCGGAAATTATAAAATCACGATAAAAATTGCGGATCAAATCTACAATTCAGCCAACTTTTCAATTGAAGAAAATATCTTGGCAAAAAGGACTATTTCATCAATCGTACATTATTACAACAAACAAAGAGCTAATACACCCGAAGAATTAGAAGCCGACAAAAAAATGCTTTTATTTGGAAGCGACAAAAAAGTCGATGTTCATGGCGGATGGTGCGATGCATCTGGTGATGTAAGTAAATATTTTTCGCATTTGGCTTATGCCAATTTTGTTTCGCCACAACAAACGCCATTGGTAACTTGGTCGCTCATCAATACATCTGAAGAAATTTCAAAACAACTCGTTCAATGGAAAATAAAAGATTCATTAGACAATGAAGCTATTTGGGGCGCTGATTACATGATGCGCTGCTTATCTGACGAAGATTATTTCTACATGATTGTTTTCAGCTATTTTGATAAAAATCCCGCAGCCAGAAGAATTGTCGGACTTAAAGCCAATAGCGTAACTACAGATGAATATCAGTCCGCTTTTCGCGAAGGCGCTGGAATGGCTATCGCATCACTCGCCCGAATTTCGCAATGGAAAAAAAGTGGTGATTTTACCTCAAAACAATATCTCGACGGAGCAAAACGCGCTTATGCTCATCTTTTAATCAACAACACAAAATATGACGATGACGGAAAAGAAAACATCATCGATGATTATTGTGCATTAATGGGCGCAACAGAGTTATGGATTGCCACGAATGAGAATTTCTATAAAGAAGAAGCCAGAAAATGGGCTCATAAATTAGAAAACCGAATTACAGATCAAGGATGGTTTAGAAGCAATGATGGTAATCGCCCGTTTTGGCATGCTGCGGATGCTGGTTTGCCAATTGTAGCTTTAACCCGTTATTTAAAAAAGGAAAACGATGAGAATGAAAGAATTAAAGCAAAAGAGGTGATAAAAAAAGCTTTAAATTATAATTTAGCGGTAACCAATAATGTAAGCAATCCATTTGGTTATGCCAGACAGAGTTTTCTATTTAATGACAAAATAAAAGACGGTTTTTTCATTCCGCATGATAATGAAACTGGCTGGTGGTGGCAAGGTGAAAATGCCCGATTGGCATCACTTGCAACAGCTGCTACCGAAGGTGGAAAAGCTATATCTCTTCAAAAAAATGATGCCACAAAAAAATCGCTTGATTTATATGCATCTCAGCAATTATCATGGATTTTAGGTTGCAATCCTTATTCGGTATGTTTTTTATACCAATTTGGAGAAAAGAATGTCCCTTATATGCATTCCAATTATGGACATGGTTCAGAAAAAGGCGGAATCTCAAATGGTATTACCGGAAAAGAAGAAAATGGCGATGGATCAGGAATTGATTTTAAAATGGATGTTGACGGAAATAATGAATGGCGCTGGACCGAACAATGGATTCCACATTCAGCATGGTTTCTACAAGCGATAACCGCTACCGTTAATAAATAAAATAAAATAATGCTGAAAACAACTTTAAAGATCAAATGAAAAAGTCACTTATCATAATTACTTTGCTAACAATATGTTTCTTTCAAGGGGATTGTTTCGCACAAAAATCAAAAAAATTAAAATTCAAAGCTTTGGTTTTATATGAAAACGGCGGGCATCATCTGGAATTTACCAAAGCAGCAAAACCATGGTTAAATAAACTCGCAATTGATAGCAGTTTTACAATTGATTATATCGAAAATACCAAAACAATAAATGAGGCACTTTTAAGCAAATATCAGGTTTTTATTCAACTTGATTATCCGCCTTATACTTGGAGCGAAGAATCTATGAAAGCATTTCAAAATTATATGGCGAGCGAAAAAGGTGGATGGATTGGTTTGCATCACGCTACTTTACTTGGAGAATTTGACGGATATCCAATGTGGAAATGGTTTTCTGATTTTATGGGAGGCATAAAATTTGTCAATTATATTCCGGATTTTGCTAATGCGAAAGTGAATGTTGAAGATAAATCTCATCCTGTCATGAAAGGAGTTCCATCTGATTTTTTTGTAAAAAAAGAAGAATGGTACACTTATGATAAAAGTCCGCGCGAAAATGTTCATGTTTTAGCTTCAGTTGACGAATCAACTTACGAACCTGATTCGAAAATAAAAATGGGCGATCATCCCGTAATTTGGACAAACGCTCATTTTACTTCCCGAAATATCTATATTTTCATGGGACATGCACCCGAATTATTTAAAAATGAGGCTTACACTACTCTTCTTAGGAATTCTATTTTTTGGGCAGCGAATAATAACTGAAGTTTTTATAGATCTTAATTTATTCTGAACAACTCAAAATAAACGATCGTAAATCATCACTAAATAATTTTCCTGTATTTCCTAAATACAACATATGACCCGATTCGTATTCTTTAAAAATGACTCTGTCTGGATAAAAATTTGCTTTTTCGGTTGTTTTTTTAGCATAACCCACGGGCGTAGCTAAATCATAACTTCCTCCCGCTATAAATACTTTTAGTTTTGGCGTTCTGCGTAAAACGACATTTAAATCATCTGTAAAATCAGGACCTTCTTTGGTTTCTTTTCGGGACCATTGCCATTGAAACGAAATATTTTTCCAGTCAATAGTTTTATACGAATCCTGAATATCAATGTTTAATTTTGAAGCTAATAATTCTCTAAATGCAGCCGTAAATCCTGGAACGTATCTTCCCATTGCCGGATCATCAGCAACAGGATCATTACCCGAATGTTCCAGCGGAAGATTGTATCTTGTATCGTATAATCCAATTTGTAGATTTTCTTTCGACAAAAGACTGTCTGCGAAAATTTTTGGAGCTATTTCAAGAGTCGATGAGAAAAAATCTCTTGACAATCCTGTGTATTTGCAAAGTTTATCAATTATAACATCTTTTTCTGTTACCGAAAGTTTTTGCTGATTATCCTGTAAAAGCGCATTCAAATACTCTTTTTCTGCAAATGCTGAAACTTCTTTTTGAAACTCTTCGTAAGATAACGTTTTATCTATTTTATTATAATACCAGGCTGTTTTTGCTAAAGTAGGAAGTAATGATGCTGCTCTTTCTAATTTTGCATCTGTTGTTAACTTTTTTAAAGGAGATTCCAAAGTAGTTCCCAACATAATAATACCATTTAATGTAATACCTCTCATTACACCCGAGTACATAACTCCGCCCATAAGTGCTCTGGGAAGAACTGAAACGCGCTGGCTTCCATAACTTTCTCCAATAAGAAACTTTGGCGAATTCCATCTGTTATTCTTTATCAACCACTTTTCTATAAATTGCGCCATCGATTCAGCATCCTGATCTACTCCGTAAAAATCTTGTGGTGTACCTGGGGAAATGATACGACTAAAACCAGTACCAACAGGATCAACAAAAACCAAATCGGCTATATCAAGCAAACAATCAGAATTGTCTTCTAATCCAAATGGTGGTACGTTAGAAGAATTAATTTCCGGAGTTAATTTTACTTTCCACGGTGCAATACTACTCAAATGCAGCCAAATAGAGGACGAGCCCGGACCGCCATTAAATACAAAAACAACAGGTCTTACTTCATTCTTTTTATTTTGTTTTATATAAGAAAAACTAAATACACTGGCTATAATTTTATTATCATCATTTTTAAGAAATATTTCATCTGCTATTGCCGTAAAATTTAAAGGCTTTCCCTTAATATCAATAGTATGTTTTGTATTGAAGAAAAGCGTTTTTTTCAATTCTTCCTTTACATTTTCCTGACTAAAAAGGGATAATGACACAAACGAAAAAACAGTAATTAGAAAAAATCTTGCAATATTTAGCATGAAATAATTTGTTTAAATGAATAGCAAAATTCAATCTATTTTTTTGAAAATTCCCGTCTGATTCTGCTTAATGACGTATCCGTAACATTTAGGTAAGATGCGATTTGTTTGAGCTGGGCAAATTGAAATATTTCTTTATTGGTGGTAATCAGATTTTCATATCGGGCTTCGCCACTAAGATTAATTAATTCCAGAGCACGTTTTTTAAACATCATATATTCTTTAGCCAGCATTTTCACCCCATAAGCCCTAAACTCCGGAACAGTATGCAACAACGAGTTTAATTGATCATAACTTATGGCAAAACCCTTGCAATCTGTAACCGCTTGTATATTCTCAGATGATTTGGTTTTTAAATAAAAGGATGAAACTTCAAATACCACACTATCTTTTTGATAAAAATTTGTAGTAATTTCATTTCCATCAATATCATGCGTAAACGCTCTCATAAAACCGGTCTGCAAAAAGAAATAATGTTCATTTATTTTTCCTTCTCTAAGAAAAAATTCATTTTTTTCAATAGTAATTTCTTCAAAAAACTCTACCACCTCATCTAAAATACGGTCTGGAAATGGTAAATTTTTTATGATGTAATTTTTTAGTCCTTGTTTGTCCATTGGTTTCTTTGTTAATATTATACGCAACAGCTTCTTTACAAGACCGTTGCAGGTCAAAAATAATCAATTACCTAATAGTTAGATAAAACGCAATCTCAAATCACTTGAAAAAAAGGAGACTATTAAGAGACAAATGAGAGACATTTTTTCTAAATATTTGAGAGATAAGAGTATAAAGTTATATCATTAGGAAGTTTTATCTTCGAAATGATTCGCTCTTTTCTTTTTTTACTTGCATATATTGTTATATTCAAAAGGTTTGAAATCTCTTTTGTCGTTAAATTCATGTAGATATAAGCAATATAACGCATATCATTTGATGTTAATGCAGGATGTAATTTTCGAAGTCTTGCCAAAAAACCTGGATTTACTTCTTCAAAATGAAAAACAAATGTTTCCCATTCATTATCACTTTTTAAATAATCTTTTAAATGTTTAATATGTATATCTAAAGAAGAGATTTTCGAAAGCTTTGGTATATTTTCGATGGACATAATCAAATTATTGATAAGCTGATTTCTGCCCGAAAGATATAATGCTCTCCCAGAAAGTTTCCTGTTTCTCAATTCAATTTCTTTCTGAAGTAATTCCCGTTCCCTGTTCATTTCATGAATTTGCTTTTCCAGTTCCAGATTTCTCCTTTGGGCTATTAGTTTTTTTTGCCTTTGTATCAAGATCAGAAGCGTAAAAATGAGCAGGAATATTATATTTATTGAATAACAAAATTTATGTTCTTTTTGCAATTGCATAAACTAATCGTTTATTGTTTTTTTTCAAAACCGATTACTGCTGCCATTTCTTCTATCATCATCTCAAACAATAGCCCAGCAACCGGTTTTCTTTTATAAATTATATATTTAATTTTAATTCAATAAGAATGAATTTACTTCCTGAGAAAAATCTTTAGAATATTGAAAAATCCCGCCATGACCTGAGTCACTCCAAAGTACTAGTTTCGCATTTTGAATATTCTGAAGCATGATATAAGAATTGATTGAATCGACCATATTATCTTGACTTCCATTAACAATAAGCACAGGCTGTTTAATAGCTTTAAGCTGTGTGTTGTTTTCATCTGTCGATAAACCATAGTTTATAATCGCTTTAGCCTGACTTGCAATTGTGTCCTGACTTGTTGGGGAATCTCTGTCTACTTTTCTTTCAGATAATCTTTCTAAGAAAGCTTCACCCGCTTTAATACTGCTTGGCGTTTTACTAAAAAAAAGGTTAATCAATACTCTCTCAGGTCCATCCACAAAAGCTTTTTCTAAATGCGACTCCAGTTGCGCAATCGCTTTTCCTCCTATTGATCCTGTACCTGCCAATATAAGTTTATTTACAAGTTCCGGATAATTTGCAGCGATTTCTTGCCCTATAAAACCACCAAGAGAAAAACCTAAAATATTAACCTTATTGTAGCCTAAAGCACGAATAAAATCTACAGCATCTTGTGCCATCTCGGTTACGTTCTCAGGAGTAGTTCCGTTTGAACTACCAACGCCTCTGTTGTTAAATAATATTACCGGGTAATTACTGGCAATTGCATTTGTTACTTCAGGATCCCAATTATCCATGTTTCCGGTAAAGTGTTGTAAAAAGATAACCGGTATACCTTCTTTCTGTCCGAAAGAACGGTAAGTAAAATCAGCTCCATTTACGTTTATAGATTTTGTCAGCGCTGTTTTATGGGTAAATTCACCCTCTAAAATATTTTCTTGTATTTCCATTTGTTCTTCAATATTATTTAATGATTTAAAATAAGAATCACTATTTGTCGCTGAAAGCTCTATCCAAGATTGTTACTGACTAACAATGATTCTTACCTGTGATATTTAATTTAAATTGTAATTACTTAGCTTCTACAGCAATGATTTGAGTCAAAACATGTGGGAACATGATAAAAGGTGTGTGACTAGACGGAAGAGCATATAATCTTTCAATTCCCGCATCTTTAGTCATTTTTTGCTGAAGCGAATAACCTATTGTATGATCATTTAGAGTGTAAACGAATACTTTATTAATTTTTCCAAATTTAGCCTCAGTCAAAGTTACCGGAGTCGCTAAAGGAGCTAATGGTTCTGGTTTTAAATTATTGCTTACATAATCTGCTACTTGTTTTGGAGCATCAGCAAGGAAAACATCAGCAATACCTTCTTTTTTTATGCTTGCAATTCCTGCTTTCTCATCTACAATAAGATTTTTTCCAACGTGACTTTCTCCATCAGTTTGTGCAAGAGACAATAAGCTTTCTCCATTTTTTGGTACGTAAGCCGCAATGTAAACTACCTTTTTTATCTGAGGCGCAATGTCTTCTGCAACCTGACTCGCTACAATTCCGCCAAAACTATGCGCAACAAGCACTACATTTTGTTTGTTTCCAATTGCTTTTTTAACATCTTCAACATAAAGTTTTAAGCTGATAGTTGAAATTGCTGTATTATCGCTTCCATGTCCCGGAAGATTAATAGAAATAACCGAGTTCCCACCAGCAGTTAAATCTTCTGCAACATGCTGCCAATCATTTGATGATGACCATGCACCATGGATTATTACAATTGTGTTTTCGTTTTTAGCTTTATTCGTTTGTGAGAAAACTGTAATAGTTGTAAGGAATAGCACTGCTATTAATAAAATTGAATTTTTCATGATATATATTTGTTATTTGTTGCTAATTAGTTTGTTGCTATTTTTGTTAATATTGATGATAAATCATCCGGTTTAGAAAGAAATGGGCTATGTCCTGTATTTATTTCGTACACCGATTCAACTTTTCCTGCTGAAATCATTTTGTTTTGTAAATACGGTGACACAACACGATCCTGTAAAGTTTTGATGTAGGCTTTTTTAACTGATCCGAAATTTTTGTCGGTCAGTTTTACAGAATTGATAAATGGAGTTAAAGGTTCTGTTCTATAGTTTTTTAATACAAGAGTCTGAATTTCTGGAGTCCCATCAGGAATAAACAAGTTCACGATTTGATCCTGCTTTACATCGACAGTACCACCATCATAATTGAAAATTAGGTTACCTGTGACACCAAGCTGAGAATCAGGATCCATGTGTGCCAACTCATCTAATGTTTGACCTGAAACCGGTAGATAGGCAGCAACGTAAACCAGTTTTTCAATTTTAGCAGGCACAACTTCTGCAACCGAAGAAATTATCATACCGCCCAAACTATGGCCTACTAAAATGACTTTCCCGTCTATTGTTGAAAGTGCATCTATTACCTTTTGTTTATAAGCATCCAATGTTATTTTTTCCGGAGAAGTCTGATCGCCGCCATGTCCCGGTAATTCGACAATAATTACTTTATTGCCTTCTTTTTCAAGATTAGTTTTAACTGACTGCCATACATATGGAGCTTGCCATGCACCATGAACGAGTACATAATTTTTAGTTTCAGGCTGTGCATCATCATTTGAACAAGATGATAAAATCAGGGCGCAAGCTGCTATGACAAATTGAATCAATTTGAATTTTTTCATGATTGTAATTTTAAAATGTTATTTGTGAAATATGTTTTTACTTAGCCTCTAAAGCTATAATTGAAGAAAGTATTTGAGGAAATACTATAAATGGAGTATGGCTTGAAGGAAGCGAGTAAGTTTTTGAGATTCCAGCATTTTCAACCATTTTTTGCTGAAGTGAATATCCAATCGTATGGTCATTTTGACTGTGAACATATACTTTAACGACTTTACCAAAATTCGCATGCGTTAATGTGACAGGAGTAGATAGTGGAGCCAGAGGTTCAGGTCTAAGATTATTGGTTACATATTCCGCTACCGGTTTTGGCGCATCAGCTAAAAAAACGTCTGCAATTGCGTCTTTAGTTATTGTAGCAACTCCTGCTTGCTCATCTACAATAAGATTATGGCCTACATGGCTTTCAGAATCAGTTTGTGCAAGTGACAATAAACTTTCTCCATTTTTAGGAACAAAAGCAGCAATGTAAATTAGTTTTTTGATCTGCGGAGCAATAAGTTCTGCTACTTCACTTACCACTATTCCGCCAAAACTGTGGCCTACAAGAGTAACGTCTGTTGCGCTACCAATAGCTTTTAAAACTTCATAAACATAAAGTTGCAAACTAATCTTCGAAATAGGTGTTTCATCAGTTCCGTGACCTGGAAGATTTACAATAATTAGATTGTTTTCTGGAGAGTTAAGATAACCCGCAACATGATGCCAGTCATTAGCAGATGACCATGCTCCATGAACAATTACAATTGTCTTTTTACTGTTTGATAATGAATTTAATTCGTTCTGTGTGTTTGTTTTTTCGATTTCCATAATATTTGTTTGTTTAATACTATGCAAAGAAAGAGCGAATAAAACCTGTGGCACTTGTCTTGTGACAAGTAATGAAATTATGTCTGTTTTTTTGTTTTAGTATAAAAAACAATAATTATTGTCACCATAAAAAAAGCCTGTAAAACTATGCTTTACAGGCTTTTTTAATATTTATTATTGTGACCCCGGAGGGGGTCGAACCTTTGACCTCAGGATTGAAAACCAGGAAACCCAATATAGCACAAAACAAAAAAGCCACTCGATTGAGTGGCTTTTGTTGTGATCCCAGAAGGATTCGAACCTTCGACCTACGCATTAGAAGTGCGTTGCTCTATCCAGCTGAGCTATGGAACCATTTGTTTTAAAACTTTATCGCTTAAAGTTTTTGTCGGGGTGGCAGGATTCGAACCTGCGGCCTCCTGCTCCCAAAGCAGGCGCGATAACCGGGCTACGCTACACCCCGAAGGCAAAATTAAGCGGAGAGACAGGGACTCGAACCCTGGCGACGGTTACCCGTCGACAGATTAGCAATCTGCTCCATTACCGCTCTGGCACCTCTCCAAGCTCAAGAAACGTGTTCTGTTTTGCGGTTGCAAATGTAAGACAACATTCCATATCTCACAACTATTTTTGCGCTTTTTTTAAAGTTTTTTTCATCTTTTTTCTAAAACACTTCACAATCAAACGAATAGAATTAACAAAAATTTCATCTTAAATTTAAAATCACCCTATTTCATACAAAATTTGAATTTATTCAAATAAAGAGTAAATTTGCTAGATAACTAATATTAACAGAAAATGAACAAAAGAGTTGTTATCGTTTCTGCCGTTAGAACACCTATCGGAAGTTTCATGGGAGGGTTATCTACCGTACCCGCACCAAAATTGGGCGCTGCCGCTATAAAGGGAGCCCTTCAAAAAATTAACCTAGACCCAAAATTAGTTGATGAAGTTTTTATGGGTAATGTAATTCAGGCAGGTGTTGGACAAGCTCCAGCGCGCCAGGCGGCACTTTTTGCCGGTTTGTCTGAAGAAGTTGCTGCAACAACAGTAAACAAAGTTTGTGCTTCAGGAATGAAAGCTGTAATGTTCGCTGCGCAATCAATTGCTTGCGGAGACGCTGAAATTGTAGTGGCTGGTGGAATGGAAAGTATGAGCTTGATTCCTCACTATGTACAAATGCGTGCCGGAAATAAATTTGGCCCAGCAACTATGCTTGACGGAATGCAAAAAGATGGTTTGACAGATGCTTACGATAACAACGCAATGGGAGTTTGCGCTGATTTATGTGCAACTGAATACAACATTAGCCGTGAAGAACAAGATGCTTTCGCAATTCAATCTTATGAAAGAAGTGCTAAAGCCTGGGATGCTGGAAAATTCGACAATGAAGTTGTTCCTGTTGAAGTTCCACAAAGACGTGGCGAACCCATTATATTTTCAAAAGACGAAGAATATACTAACGTTAAATTAGACAAAATTCCATCTTTAGCTCCAGTTTTCACAAAAGACGGAACTGTTACCGCTGCCAATGCTTCAACAATTAATGACGGAGCCGCTGCTTTGGTTTTAATGTCTGAAGAAAAAGCAAATGCATTAGGATTAAAACCTTTGGCTTACATAAAAGGTTATGCTGATGCTGCGCAAGAACCAAAATGGTTTACAACAAGTCCGGCGAAAGCATTACCAAAAGCGTTAGACAAAGCAGGAATTTCAATTTCAGATGTTGATTATTTCGAATTTAACGAAGCTTTCTCTGTAGTTGGTTTAGCCAACTCTAAAATCTTAAATCTTGACAATGATAAAGTAAACGTAAATGGTGGAGCTGTTTCATTAGGACATCCTCTTGGAGCTTCAGGCGCCAGAATTATCGTAACTTTAATCAATGTTTTAGAACAAAACAATGCAAAAACCGGAGCTGCTGCAATTTGTAATGGTGGTGGTGGTGCATCTGCAATTGTTATCGAAAGAGCTTAAAATAATATCATACAAAATTAGGAGCTATAAACTTTATGGCTCCTAATTTTAAACTTATAAATTACCCTAAATGTTCGGAATTTGCAATTTAGCTATAGTACCCGTTCGATCTGAACCAAGTGACAGAAGTGAAATCGTTACACAACTTTTGTTTGGCGAACATATCGAAATTTTAGAACGCCAAAATCAATGGGCTAAAATTAAAATTCAATTTGACGACTATATTGGCTGGGTCGATTCTAAGCAATATCAGGTAATTTCTGAAGCCAATTTTAACCAATTAAGCAAAGAAGCTATAATTTTAAATGCTGACTTAATTGATTACATCACGGCACCAGATAATTTGTTGCTTCCAATTCCGCTTGGAGCTTCTTTATCATTTTTAAATAATAGCGAAATCAATACTTCAAATTTCGATTTTGAAGGAACCAAAACCAGCGGTATCAAACCAAAAAGCGCAATTATAAACACTGCCTTTATGTACCTGAATGCGCCTTATTTATGGGGAGGAAAAACACCTTTTGGCATCGATTGTTCCGGTTTTACACAAATGGTTTATAAATTAAACGGATATAAAATTCACCGTGATGCGTCCCAACAAGCACTTGAAGGAGATCCATTAAGTTTTATTGAAGAAAGTGAAGCGGGAGATTTAGCCTTTTTTGATAATGACGAAGGAAACATTACCCATGTCGGCATCATAATGGAAAATAATTACATTATTCACGCAAGTGGAAAAGTTCGTATTGACCGTTTAGACCACACTGGAATTTATAATCCTGAAATAAATAAACACACGCACAAACTTCGTGTGATTAAGAAGATTATATAATTTTTTGGCCACTGATTTCACAGATTAATACAGATTAATACAGATTAAAAATCATTTCTAATCCAATAATCTGTGGCAAAAAAATCGCCTAATTATTTATGCACTAACACGAATCGTCTTTCTAAACTCAGAAGGGCTATTTCCCTTTTGCTTCTTAAAGAACTTATTAAAATGGCTTTCATCTGTAAAACCAAATTCATAGGCAATTTCATTAATGCGTTTATCACTAAACTGCAAACGATGTTCAATCAGTTTCGTTTTATAATTGCTGATATATTGCTGCATTGTCTCGTCTGCGTGCTTCTTGAAATAACGTCCTAAATACGTATTCGAAATTCCGAAATAATCACTTATAGATTCTGCTTTAATCTTCTCTGGATAATAAATATTCGTTTGAATATATTGCAAAATATCCATTGCTTTAGCTTCAGTTCCCACATTTACCTGCTCTGGTAAATATTTAGCAATATTTCGTGCAACAATAATAATCAGTGTATTTACCAATTGCTGAATCAATTCCTGATTGTAGACATCTTTATCCTGATGCTCACGACAAATCGCTTCCACCATCACTTTCACCAAACATTTATCGGCATCGTTTTTTAAAATACAGCCTGGCTGATGATTCGCATTCTGCAAAATATATTCTAAACGTTGAATATTCTCATTCTGTAAACTGGAATTCTTCAAATAAATATCATTAAACCTTAAAAAGAAAAACTTCGTTTTGGTCTCAATCGTAAAATTGTGACAATCCTCCGGAGTTAATAAAAACATGTGTCCGGCATCATATTCAAAAATATTTTTATTGATGCATTGCGTTCCTGTTCCATTTAAAATATAAACCAATTCAAAGAAATTATGACGATCTCCAACATCCGGATATTCATCTAAAGTTTCAAAAGAAACGGTAAACGGTTCGTATAAATTTTCTTTTTTCATGAGTCGTAAATTATTTGAAGTTGCAAATTTACATAAAAAAGACAAATATATACAAGTTTACACTCTTAAAAATGGTATAATTTTGCCAAGTGAAATTTAAGATTTAAAAATACAACATTATGGAATATAGAAAATTAGGCAATTCAGAACTTCAATTATCAACCATAACTTACGGTGCTTTTGCCATTGGAGGAAATATGTGGGGCGGAAATGAAAAAGCAGACTCAATCGCTTCAGTTCACGCATCAATCGACCACGGCGTTACTACAATTGATACCGCTCCTTTTTATGGTTTTGGTTTAAGCGAAGAAATGATTGGTGAAGCAATTAAAAGTCAGGATCGTTCAAAAATTCAATTACTTACTAAATTTGGTTTAGTTTGGGATGGCAGCAACAACGGAAAAGGCGATTTCTTTTTCGATGCCGATGATAACGGAAAAAAACTTCCGATTTACAAATATTCTTCAAAAGCAAACGTAATTAAAGAAGTTGAAAAAAGCTTAAAACGCCTTCAAACCGATTATATTGATTTACTGCAAATTCACTGGCCAGATTCCACTACTCCAATTTCTGAAACTATGGAAGCCGTTGAAACTTTAATCCAACAAGGAAAAATCAGAGCTTTTGGTGTAAGTAATTATAGCATTCCACAAATTCAAGAGGCACAAAAAACAGTTCAAATTGCTTCAAATCAAGTTGCATATAGCATGTTGAACCGTAAAATTGAGACCGATTTAATTCCATTTACAGTTGCAGAAAACATCGGAATAATTGCTTATAGTCCAATGGAAAGAGGTTTATTAACCGGAAAATATTTTACCGACAGCAAACTAAAAGAAAACGATCACAGAAATGGTTATTTCGGACAATTCGATCTTCAAAAAGTAAAAACTTTAATCGAAGAATTAAGTTCTTTGGCAAACGCAAAACACATTTCAATTTCGCAATTAGTTCTTCGCTGGACAACATTACAAAAAGGAATTGCAATAGTTTTAGCCGGCGCAAGAAACGCAGAACAAGCTATTTCAAACGCTAAAACAATGGATTTCGATTTATCTACTTCAGAATTGGAATTTATTAATCAGGCGATTTCAAAAATAAAATAATTCTCTTTTTAAACACATAGAAACATAGTTTTCATTACGCATAAAAGCGTTTCACCTGCATTACCAAACATAGTCAGCACAATCTTGTCATTCCGAGGAACGAGGAATCTCCGCGAGAAACTCTACAAAGATTGGCAACTCACTGTGCGGAGTTTCTCGCGGAGATTCCTCGTTCCTCGGAATGACAAACTATGAGAACTATGTTTCTATGTGTTTCAAAAAAATCTCAAAAAATTAAATAATTAGAATTTGGGCGTGTTTCGCCGCGGCGAACCGGGCTATCCGCTAAATCTTTTTCTTTTTAAAGAAAAAAGAAAAAGGATATCGCTCCTATCCCTCACGCATCCTGAATTCATCAGAACAATAATTAAAATGAAAAAGATATTTATAATTAACGGCGGACAAAAATTTGCTCATTCAGGCGGAAAATTCAATCAAACGGTTCAGGATTGGACAGTTGAATTTCTTTCAAAAAACACAAATTACGAAATCAAAACAACGCATATCGAAAACAAAATCGACCTTCAGGAAGAAGTTGAAAAATTCGTTTGGGCAGATTTAATCATTTATCATACACCAGTTTGGTGGTTTCAAATCCCAAATCTTTTCAAAAAATACATTGATGATGTTTTTACGCAAGGACATAACAACGGAATCTACAAAAGCGACGGAAGAAGTCGAGTAAATCCAGATATTAACTACGGAACTGGCGGACTTTTACATGGACGAAAATATATGCTTACAACAAGCTGGAACGCACCTGCAACCGCTTTTACGCTTCCGGGAGAATTCTTCGAAGAAACTTCGGTTGATGACGGCGTAATGTTTGGTTTCCATAAAATGAACAAATTTACCGGAATGGAAAAAGTAAATGGATTTCATTTTCACGATGTTGAAAAAGGTGCTACACCAGAAAATATTATTACCTTTAAAGAACAGTATACCAAACACTTAGAAGAAACCTTTAAAACTTTATAATTATGATATCAATTACCGCAATCATTAAAAGTAAAAAAGAGAATATTCAACAACTTCAAAGTTTATTGAACGACTTGGTTGTCGAAACCAGAAAAGAAGCAGCCTGTGTGCGTTATGATCTTCATCATTCTGAAAACGTTTTTATAATCTGGGAAGAATGGAAAGACCAAACTGGCTTAGATCTTCACAACAATCAATCGCATTTACAGGATTTCATCAACAAAAGCGAAAATTTTGTTTCTGCTCCTATTCAGGTTTACAAAACAGCACAAATTTTATAATTAAACCACATGAAAGCATTATTCACAAATACATACGAATCTGAGTTCGTAAAAAACGAAATAGCAAAACCTACTCCTAAAAAAGGAGAAGTTTTAGTTAAAATACATGCAAGCGGCGTAAACCCAATTGACAATAAAATCAGATTAGGACTTTCTCCTTATGCTTCACCTATTTTACCAGCAATATTAGGAACTGACCTTGCCGGAGTAATTGAAGAAATTGGCGAAGGCGTAACCGATTTTAAAGTTGGCGATGAAGTTTACGGACTTGCCGGAGGTGTTTTAGGTCTTCAGGGAACTTTAGCTGAATATACTGCTGTCGATGCCGACTTATTGGCCATAAAACCAAAAAACCTAAGTATGAAAGAAGCTGCAGGAATTCCGTTAGTATTACTTACAGCTTGGGAAGGTTTAATTGACAGAGCAAAAGTTCAAAAAGGCGACAAAGTTTTGGTTCACGCGGGCGCAGGAGGCGTTGGACACATGGTAGTGCAACTTGCCAAAATTTTTGGTGCTGATGTTTATGCAACAGTTTCTTCTCAAAAAGCAGAAATCGTAAAATCTTATGGAGCAACTCCAATTGATAAAAACACAACAGTTGATGATTATGTAAATCAATACACAAACGAAAAAGGATTTGATATTATTTACGATACTATTGGCGGTCAAGCATTCGATGATTCATTAAAAGCAATTCGTCATTACGGGCAAATTAGCAGCTGTTATGCTTTTGGAACTCATACTTTAGCAACAAGTTCACTTCGTAATGCGAGTATTCATGATGTTTTTGTTTTGCGTCCAATGATTGGCAACGAAGGAAGAAAACATCATGGTGATATTTTAAAAGAAACAACAAAATTTATTGAAGAAGGAAAACTAAAACCACTTATTGATCCTAGAAAATTCACTTTAGATAATGCAATGGAAGCGCACAAAGCTGTTAGTGACAATTCTGCAATTGGAAAAATTGTTATAGATATAACTTAATTGTCTAAAATAATTACTCAGAAAAAAGCTAAATTGCTTCATATTCAGAAATATAGAAAAATGAGCAATTACCATCTTGCCGAAATTAATATTGCAAAAATGAAAGGAGTCGATATCAACGATCCCATCATGAAAGAATTTGTAGACAATTTAGATTTAGTAAATACTTTAGCCGAAAACAGCGAAGGTTTTGTCTGGAGATTAAAAGACGACAGTTATAATGCCACAAGCCTGAATCCATATAATGATGAGCAAATTATCATCAATGTATCGGTTTGGGAAAGCATTGAAACTTTGGAGCATTATATGTACAAAACTTTTCACAGCGAATTTCTAAAACGTCGTAAAGAATGGTTTCAGAAATTCGGAAAAGCGCACACAGCCATGTGGTGGATTCCAAAAGGACATATTCCAACTATGGAAGAAGCTGTTGAAAAATTAGATTATCTTCAGCAAAACGGAGCTTCAGAACTTGTTTTTGATTTAAGAAGCAAATTTCCTGCGCCAAAACAAACTGCATAGTTTTTTATTCGCCACGAATTCACGAATTAATTTAAAATCTTTATACATAGATTTTTAAAAATAAATTCGTGAATTCGTGGCTATAAAACTTATTTAATTCCTCCAAAAGCTCCGAAACACATATTCTTGTGTAAAATTTCGACTTTTGAAAAACCTACTTTTTTCATCAAATCCAATTGATAATTCATCGATCTTGGCGAATCCTCTTTTTCGATATAATCCAAAACTTTTTGGCGATACTCCGCCCCTCCTATTCCTTCCAAATATTCTCCGTAACGTTGCCAAGTATATTCATTCAACAACTCCGTGTCTTGAGTAATTAAATCAGAAATCATTAAACAACCTCCGGGTTTTAATAATTTAAACAATTTGACAAAAGTTGTTTCCCAATCATTATCATCTCTCAAATGATGTAAAACTGCACCTGCCAAGATAATATCAAAACTATTTTCTTCTAAATCAACTTCACGAATATCGCCTTGTTTTATTTCGACTTTTCCATTTGTTTCTGCTGAAACTCTTTCAAAAGCACGATTTAACATTGGCAAACTCAAATCGACTAAAGTGCAATTTAAGTTCGGCACTTTAGATAACATCTTTAATGTATAATTTCCTGCTCCGCAGCCCACATCCAAAATAGTTGTAGCATTCGGAACAATTCTTTTAGAAGCCTCAGTTATTAATTCCAAAGAAATTGTAGCGTCAATTGTGGCCACTTGTCCCGTTTCTAAATTTGAAAATCGTTCGACATCATTATCAAATCGTTCTTTAATTTCTGCAATAGTTGATTTTTTCATAGTCTTTGTTTTTTTAATCTCTCGCAGATCAAGCAGAATAAGCTAATCTTTTTGCTATTATTATGATTGGGATATTACTATGATTAAGATGATTTATCTAAAATTAATAATCTGCTTTATCTGCTAAATCTGCGAGAGACTTATTTTTTGTTTTTCAAAACTATCTTTTTCATAAATACTTTAAAAATACTATTTTTATCAATTAATAATACTTTAAAAGTATCATGAAATTACGTCACCTAAAATATTTTCTGGCTGTAGCCGAAGAACTTAACTTTACCAAAGCTTCAGAAAAACTCTTTATTTCGCAGCCTCCGTTGAGCCGACAAATAGCAGAATTGGAAGAAGAACTTCAGGCAAAGCTTTTCATCAGAAACAATAAAAAAGTAGAATTGACCGAAGCTGGAAAATATTTTGAAAAAGAAGTTAAAGCTCTCTTTCAGAATTTGGAACACATTTCCCTAAAAACAAGAAAGATAGCAGAAAACATTTCGGGAGAATTCAGAATCGCTTATATCAGTTCGATTTATTCTTCTGTAATTTCAGAATTAATAAAACATCTGAAAGCGCAATTTCCGTATGTCAATTTCAAACTTTTCGAGATTTCAACTACGAAACAAATCGATGCTTTAGAACAAGGAAAAATTGAAATGGGGATTATTCGATCACCAATTCAATCTCCTAAAATAAAATCGCATCTATGGTTTAAAGACGGATTTTCATTGGTTTACAATAAAAAATCTTTCCAAATAAAATCGGAAAACGATATTTTAAAATTGAAAGACGAAACGTTTGTTTTCTTCAATAAAGATTATGCACCGCATTATCATGAGGTTTTATTAGAACTTTGTGCTTTTTATGGCTTTACCCCGAAAATCATTCACGAAGCGAATAATATCAATTCAATCGTACAATTAGTCAAAAATGGACTAGGAATTTCGATTGTTCCTTCAAACATTGCAAAAAACAATCAGGATTCTGAAATTGGTTTTATTGAATTGAAGAAAGTGAATCTTTTTACAAATGTTTCGATTATAATTTCAAAAGAAGATGATTCTGAAATTACAAAAACTGCTGTTGATTTTTTATTGAATAAAAGTAGTTCACGCTAAGTTTTGTAATGAAATTAATCTCGCAAAGGCGCAGAGGCGCAAAGTTTTTATTTATAAGTTGCGTCCAGCTTTAGCTGGATGGGCAAATAATTAAGTTTAAAAGGCTTTAGCCAAACAACTACGGATTTGGCTAAAGCCTTTTTCAATTCAACTTTTATACCTCCAGCTAAAGCTGGAGGCAATTAAAAAAATCCTTTTAATCTTTTAATCTGTGGCTAAAAAAAAACTTTCCGCCTTAGCGCCTTCGTGGCCATAACAAAAATTCGTTACAATTTAGTACAGAAATCCACATTATAAAAAGAGAACTTTTAAATACCTTAGCAAATTCAAATTCTACAATAAAAATTCAATATAAAATGGCTGAGCAATCTTCAATTCAGTGTCCAAACTGCGGAACTCCTATCGACGTAAATGATGTTTTAAAACATCAATTGGAAGATAGTATCCGTAAAGAATTTCAACAAAAAGCAACGATCCAAAATAAAGAAATAGAACTTAAAAACGAGCAATTCGAAAAAGCTAAAGCCGAATTTGAAGCTAAAAAGAAACAGGAAAATGAGCTTTTTGCCGAACGTTTGGAACGTGAAAGAAAAATAGCTGAAAAAGAAATTTCGGAAAAACTAAAAGCGAAACTTGAGGAAGAAAACAAAGATCGTTTGTTATTGATGGAAAAAGAACTCTCTGAAAAATCTGAAAAAATCAGGGAATTAAATAAAATGGAAGGTGAAATCGCAAAATTACAGCGTGAAAAACTGGAAATGAAAGACGCGATTCAGGCTGAAGCAGAAAAGCAATTGAATGTACAATTAGGTTTGGAACGTGAAAAAATCAGAAAACAAGAAGACGATAAAAACGAACTGAAATTCAAAGAACTTCAGAAACAGCTGGAAGAACAAAAAAAGCTGACTGAAGAAATGAAACGCAAGCAAGAACAAGGCTCAATGCAATTGCAAGGTGAAGTAATGGAATTAGCGATTGAGGAATGGCTGGCCAACAATTTTCCTCTTGACAGTATTGATGAAATAAAAAAAGGTGCAAACGGCGCCGACTGTTTGCAAGTTGTCAACACAAGAGAACATCAAAACTGTGGTTCTATTTATTACGAAAGCAAGAGAACAAAAGCATTTCAACCTTCATGGATTGAAAAATTCAAAAACGATATCAGAACCAAAAGAGCAAATATTGGAGTTTTGGTAACTGAAGTTATGCCAAACGGAATGGAACGAATGGGAATGCGAGACGGAATCTGGATTTGTACGTATGAAGAATTTAAAGGCTTAAGTGCTGTTCTTCGCCAATCATTGATTCAGGTTAGTCAGGCAGTTCAGGCGCAGGAAAACAAAGGCGATAAAATGTCGATGTTATATGATTTCCTTACAAGTAATGAATTCCGTTTGCAAGTAGAAGGAATCGTAGAAGGCTTCACCCAAATGCAAAGCGATTTGGATTCTGAAAAAAGAGCGATGCAAAGAATCTGGAAACAACGCGAAAAACAAATTGAAAAAGTGGTTCACAATACTTTAGGAATGTATGGCTCAATTCGTGGCATTGCTGGAAATGCTGTACAAACTGTGAGAGCATTAGAATTGGATTTTATTGAAGACGAATCGGAAGATGAAGATTCTAAAGAATTATTGGAATAACAATATTTTGATCAAAATAAAAAAAGGCTTTGAAAATAAAATCAAAGCCTTTTGTGTTAATTAACCTTTTTTGAAAGACATTGTAAGTCCAAATTGGTTTGAAAGGAAAAGTTTATTATCCTTAATTGAATAACCTGAAGTTGTTTTTAACAACTGCGTAAACTCACCTTCTTTTTTTGCATCGCACTTTTTAGTTTCTGATGTGAAATTTGAAACTTGAATTTTCCCATCCTCTTTTGAAATCAAATTACCTTTAATCGCATTACATCCAGTCGAACCAGAAAATGCAGATGACGTAATTACAATTTTCGGAAAACTTGAAAAATCCTTCTCAGTAATGACTTTTCCGTTTAAATTCTCTAAAATCCAAGTTTGCTGTAGTTTCTTTTCAACCGAGTTTTCATTAGCAGAAGCTGTTGCTTTTGTTTCTTTAGTCGATTTACAACTGCAAACTAACGACACTGCAATTAATAGCATTAAAATCCTTTTCATGTAAAATAAATATTATAAGTTTTATTTTACAAAAATATTTTAACGCTAAAACAACCTAGATCCGAATAGGCTTTTTTTTAACTACAATACGACATATTAAATTCTAATCTACCTTCTTAAAAATAGCTAATTTCCCTGAAGGATTAGACAAAGTCAGCTGATTATTTCCTATAGAATAAGTTGTTGTACTTTGCAACGCTTTCAAAAAATCTCCTTCTTTATTTCCAGGAGCGCAAGCCATTAAAGTTGAAATTACCTTTGTGAAACGCAAAACATCTTTTTCAAAAAAGATTTGTCCCGTTATCGAATTACAGCCACCAAAACCAGAAAATCTGTTTTCTGTTGAATTAATTTCAAGTCTTGGAAACTCCCTCTGAAAATCAGTCGCAAAAACTTTGTATCCATTCAATTCTTCCAAAACCCAAATATCATGAAGTCGATAATCGGTTAAATATTTTCCGCATCCGCTCAGCTTTTTCGTTTCTAATTCCGAATTATTTTTGATTTCAACTTTTACGCTATAAGGCGAAATCGCACCAGACATCGAATCCTGACAATCCAACTGTTGAATCGTAATTGTCGCCGAAGCAGATTCATTACTAACTTTATACATCTTTACATTAGCATCCATCGCTTTTATCGCTTCAACAGCAGGAAAAACTAATTTTTCTTTTCCAGGTATTAATGATGTAAAAACGATTTCCTCATTCCCTATTTTAATTCCCCAAAACGGTTCGTTTCCTGTTCCTTTAAAGTAATATTTAAAATCTTCTTCTGTGGAACTTACAGAAGATGTTGTGCCAGATTCTTTGTTTGCAGTCGTTTTACAGCCGATTATTAAAGCTGATAACAATAATATTGAAAGTATTTTTTTCATGAGATTTTAGTTTAAAAAATATTCTTTTATAAAACATCAGTAAAATTCTTATGAATTTACGATATTTTTTTGAAACGCTTATTTAGAATCCTTTCAAATTTTAAAAAACTAAATCACTCAAAATCATCTAAAACCCGCACTACGTAAATGATTACGACAAAATACGTAGTAACAAAAACTCCTATCCACTTAAAAAAATAAATTTATTACGTATTTTTATAAGTATAAATACTTATATTTGCGTAGTAATACTTAATTAAAGAAATCATGATTAGAGTAATAGTAGTTGGAAACGGCATGGTTGGTTATAAATTTTGCGAAAAGTTTGTTGCAAAATCAGGACAAGAAAAGTATCAAATCACAGTATTTGGAGAAGAACCGAGACGTGCTTATGATCGCGTTCACTTAAGTGAGTACTTTGGAGGAAAAACGGCAGACGATCTATCACTTTCAACAAGCCAATGGTACGCTGAAAACAATATTATTCTTAACACATCTGAACTAATTACAGATATTAATCGTGATGTAAAAACGATACATACACATTTAGGCAAAACACATACGTACGACTACTTAGTTTTGGCAACAGGTTCATCAGCTTTTGTTCCGCCAATTGAAGGTGTCGAAAAAGAAGGTGTTTTTGTGTACAGAACTATCGAAGATCTTGATGCAATTATGGCTTACGCTAAAAAGATAAAAATAAAAGGCGCAACCGAAGCGGCAGTTTTAGGTGGCGGTTTATTAGGACTTGAAGCTGCAAAAGCGGTTAGAGATTTAGGATTGAATCCGCATGTGGTGGAATTTGCTCCACGATTGATGCCGAGACAATTGGATCAAGGCGCAAGCGATATGCTTCAGTCAAAAATTGAAGAATTAAACATCGGAATTCACCTTAACAAAGCAACGCAATATATTGACGGAAAGGAAAGTATAACAGGAATGATGTTTGCAAACGACGAATTGTTAAAAGTAGACATGTTGGTTATATCTGCCGGTATTAAACCTCGCGACGAACTGGCAAGAGTTTCAGGGCTTGAAGTTGGTGTACGAGGTGGAATTGTGGTAAACAATCAAATGCGAACATCAGATCCTTCTATTTTTGCGATTGGCGAAGCGGCATTATATAATCATAACATTTACGGACTTGTTGCGCCAGGTTACGAAATGGCCGATGTAGCCGCTGAACAAATCTTAAATGGTGATAAAACCATGAGAGAAACCATCGATATGTCAACACAATTGAAATTAATTGGTGTTGAAGTTGCGAGTTTTGGTGATCCTTTTATTGAAAATAATGACGTTACTGCTATTATTTATGAGAATAAATTAAGCGGTGTTTATAAAAGAATCAACGTTACCAAAGATTCTAAAACGCTTTTAGGCGGAATTTTAGTCGGAGATTCAAGCGATTATAATTCGCTTTTCCAGATTTACATCAACGAAATGGCATTGCCAAAAAATCCTGAAGATTTGATTTTAGGTTCCCGCGATGGTTCTGAAGGTTCTTCTTTAGGAAGTGTAATGGATTTGCCAGATACAGCCGTAATCTGTTCTTGCGAAAACGTAACGAAAGGTACTATCTGCTGTAAAATTCTAGACGAATCTTGTGCTACACTTTCAGATGTTGTAAAGGCAACAAAAGCAACTTCTGGTTGTGGAGGCTGTAAACCAATGGTTTCTGATTTGGTAAAAGCGACTCAAAAATCTCTAGGAAAAGAAGTAAAAGAAGTAATCTGCGAGCATTTCAACTACACGCGTCAGGAATTATTTGATTTGGTGAAAATCAATAAATACGAGAATTTCTATGATGTTCTCGATCATCACGGAAAAGGCGATGGCTGCGAAATTTGTAAACCTGTTGTAGCTTCTATTTTCTCAAGTATTTACAACGATACGGCAAACAAACACGTAACTACACAAGATACAAACGATAGATTTTTAGCCAATATTCAGCGAAACGGAACTTATTCTGTTGTTCCAAGAGTTGCCGGAGGTGAAATTACTGCCGAAAAATTAATCGTAATTGGCGAAGTGGCAAAACAATTCGATTTGTACACTAAAATTACTGGAGCACAAAGAGTTGATTTATTCGGAGCGCATTTAAGTGACTTGCCAAAAATCTGGAAAATATTAATCGAAAATGGTTTTGAAAGTGGTCACGCTTACGGAAAATCACTTCGTGCTGTAAAAAGCTGTGTTGGAAATGCTTGGTGTCGTTACGGAATGGACGACAGCGCTGGATTTGCAATAGAATTAGAAAACAGATATAAAGGAATTCGTTCTCCGCATAAACTAAAAGGTGGCGTTTCAGCTTGCATTCGCGAATGCGCCGAAGCCCGCGGAAAAGATTTCGGATTAATTGCCGTTGAAGGTGGATGGAATTTATACATTGCAGGAAATGGTGGTGCAAATCCAAAACACGCGGTTTTATTAGCCGAAAAAATCGATAAAGAAACAGTAATCAAATATATGGACAGATTCTTAATGTATTACATCCGCACCGCTGGCCCGTTAATTAGAACTTCAACTTGGCTAGAAAAATTAGACGGTGGTTTAGAATACTTAAAACAAGTAATTATCGAAGACAGTTTAGGAATCTGCGAAACATTAGAAGCTGAAATGCAAACGTTGGTAAATACTTTCGAATGCGAATGGAAACAAGTTTTAGAAAAACCAAGATTATTGAAACGTTTCAATCATTTTGTGAACTCAGACGAGAAAGATGACAACATTGCTTTTGTGCCATTAAGAGATCAAAAAATGCCTAAAGCTTGGTCGTAAAAAATGTTTTAATCTCGCAAAGACGCAAAGTCGCAAAATCAAATTCTAAAACTTAAAAAAAACTTTGCGCCTTCGCGACTTTGCGAGCAATTTCAATCATAAAGCTCCAAAAAAAAAGAAAAAAAAATCATTAAACGTTTGCTGTCCTTCTTACCCTCTTTTTTACTGCGCCATCAAAACTCTCTTGATTGTAAAAAGAGGGCTAAGAAACAGGAAATCAAAACTTAATCAAAATGGAAGAAATCTTAAATCAATACGAAACGGTTCACGCAAGCGATGCTACAATTTGGTTCAAAGCGGGTAAAGTTGAAGATTTCCCGACCAACCGAGGCGGATGCATCAAATACAAAAACAAACAAATTGCTATTTTTAATTTCACACGCCGTAACCAATGGTACGCTTGCCAAAATGCTTGTCCGCACAAAATGGAAATGGTGCTTTCAAGAGGAATGACAGGTTCTGCCGACGATATTCCGAAAATCGCCTGCCCGATGCATAAAAAGACTTTTTCTTTAGTAGATGGCTCGAACTTAAACGGAGACGATTATAACATTGCAACGTATCCTGTTAAGATTGTTGAAAATGAAGTATTTGTTGGTTTTATAGATTAAATGAATATTTTCTTCCGCCACGAATTCACGAATCATTGTGTTCAATTTGTGTCATTAATTTCACTAATATAATTCGTTTTCATTCGTGAATTCGTGGCGAAAAAAAAACTTAATTCCGTATCTTTGAAATTCTATTATCAAACCAAAAAATGACTACACCTTTTCAAAAAGCAAGCGAATGGATTGATGCTGAAAACGCTCAGGATCCAAACATCGAATTAGACCAAAACACCGAATATCCGAAAGAATTATTGTATTCAAACAGGATGTACGAAAAACTGATGCAATTTGAACCGAATGCATCAGAAGAAATTCAGATCGCTTCAAAAGCACAACATATTTGCCGATGGAAAGTCGCTCGCGAATCATACCCAATGGATCGTGTTGGTTATTTGAAATGGAGAGAAGAATTGAAAAAATTCCACGCTAAAACTACATCCGAAATTCTGGTAAAAGCAGGTTATGATCAGACTTTTATCGATCGCGTTTCTTTTTTAATTGAAAAGAAATTACTTAAAAAAGATGCTGAAACCCAATTATTGGAAGATGTTATTTGTTTAGTATTTTTAGAATATTACTTAGAACCATTCGTTCATAAACACGACGAAGAAAAACTAAAAAACATCATCAAAAAAACCTGGGATAAAATGTCGGACAAAGGACATCAGGAAGCTTTAAAAATCAATTATTCTGAAGAAAATTTAAACCTAATAAAAGCTTCTTTGGGATTGTAAAAAAGATATGAAGAAAAGCAATCAGGAAGCTGCAGAAAAAATCACTTTCAAAAATTTACGCCGTCTGTATTTTTTTGCACTTCTTACTATTGCCTTAACTATAATTGTCAGTCAGTTTTTAGTACAATACAATCTGAATCAACAGTTAAGCGATTCTAAAATCATTAATTTTTCGGGCAAGCAAAGAATGCTGAGTCAGAAAATTGTCAAAGAAGTTCTGATTTTACATTACGTTTCTGATTCGGCTACAGCCAAAAAAACTTCGCATTTAAAAGAAGTTTTAGAGCTTTGGAAAAAGAATCAAAATGCACTGGAAAATGGCAGTGATAGCTTAGCTTTTCCAAAAGAAAAAAGCGAAACACTGAATAAATTATATCTGGAAATCAATCCGATTTTCAATAAAATTGCACAAACTACAGATTCTTTTTTGTTGAATCTTCAACAGAAAAAATCGACTTCTGAAAATCAAAAACTAGTTCAGATTATTTTGGAAAACGAAGGGTTTTTCCTTTCGAAAATGAATCAGATTGTAACGCAATACGATCTTGAAGCACACGAAAAAGTTACTGAACAACGCAAAATCGAATATTGGATTTTTGGTTTTACACTTTTGGTTCTTCTTCTGGAATTCTTCTTCATTTTCAAACCAACAAACAAGAAAATCGAAAAGTTAATTGCCCAGCTTTTATCTTCTGAAAAGAAAGCACTAAAACTGGCATACGACACAGAAATTATCAGCGAAATCAAAGAAAACTCGGTAAAAGAATTAAAATCGCTTAATTATGCGATGGAAAACACTTTGCTTTATTGCCGAATTTCACCAGACGGTTCCATCATTCACATTGGAGAAAAATTTGCCAAGCTTTTAAATTACACCAAATTTTCATCTAACAAAAAATTCTCCGAAGTACTTACTGAAGACGAAAAAGAACAAGTTAATTTTGATCGTCTGATTTTCGAAAAACAACGCAGTGGCTGGCAGGGCGAAATCAAAATTATAAATAAAGACGAAAAAGAAATCTGGCTCGATTTATCGATGGTTCCTGTAATGATCAAAAAAGATGAACTGGAGCTTTTGATTGTTTGTTTCAACATCACCGAACGCAAAAAAGCGCAACGCGAGGTTGAACGTTTAAACCTTGAAAACACAACCGAAAAAATCAATCAGCAAAAGATTATTTCAAGCAAAATCGTCGAAAATCAGGAAAACGAGCAAAACCGAATCGCCAAAGAAATTCACGACGGAATCGGGCAAATGCTTACGGGTTTAAAATTCAGTTTAGAAAGCATCAATCTTGATGACCGCGAAAAATCAGAGCAAAAAATCGAGTATTTAAAGAAACTTTCTTTGGATATTATAAAAGGTGTCCGCACGGCAACTTTCAATCTAATGCCTCCGGAATTAAGCGATCACGGAATCGTTTCTTCATTGGCAAAACTCACGCAGGAACTTTCAAAGCTTACCGGAAAAGAAATCCTTTTTTACAACAAAACCGATTTTGATCAGCGTTTGGATTCCTTAATCGAAATCAATATTTATCGATTAACTCAAGAAGCCATCAACAACGCCATTAAATATGCCGAATCGTCGCATATAATTGTTCAGCTTTCTCACAGCGAAACTTTACTAAGTATTATTGTTGACGATAACGGAAAAGGTTTTGACGTCAATTCAGTCGACAAAAAACGCAACAGCGAATCCGGAATGGGACTTTTATTTATGAAAGAAAGAATCCAATACATTAACGGACGCGTTTTCATGAACTCCATTCCAGGCGAAGGCACGAGAATTACTTTTAATATTCCGATTCTTAAATGAGATAATGTGCCAATTTGATAATTAGATAATTACTTAAAGCGCCTCAAAAAATTATCTAATTGCCACATTTTCTAATTATCTAATTTAAAAATTACGTATATTAGCGTCTTCTTTATAGATGAATATACGTAAAAATCGAGAATCAAAATTAAGTAAACTATGAGTAATATCATTCGTGTAGTGCTGGCAGATGACCATGTTTTTGTTAGAGACGGAATCAAATCTTTACTGGAAAACGAAGCAAACATTGAGGTTGTGGGCGAAGCTATTGATGGTGCAGATGCTCTGGAAGTAGTTACAGAAACAAAACCAGATTTACTTATAGTAGATATTCGTATGCCAAACTTAACTGGCATCGAGGTAGTAGAAAAACTTAGAAGCGAGAATAACAACGTAAAAATCATCATGCTTTCTATGCATGAATCAGAAGAATATGTTTTAAAATCCATAAAAGCCGGAGCCGATGGTTATTTATTAAAAGGTTCGTCAAAAGAAGAATTCTTAAAAGCATTACATAGCGTTTCTGCTGGAGGGAAATATTTCAGTGGTGATATTTCTTCTATTTTAATAGGTCAATTGACTAATTCTTCTGCATCATTAGAACCTAAACAAACTTTGGGTGAAGAAATGATGATTACCAAAAGAGAAAAAGAAATCCTTACACTTTTATTATCAGGAAAAGGAAACAAAGAAATCGCCGAAGCTTTAGATATCAGCAAACGTACAGCAGAAGTACACCGTTTTAACTTAATGAAAAAATTGAAAGTGAAAAACTTAATGGAACTTTCTAATAAAGCAGCTGAGTATTCGTTAATTTAAAAAATACGTATAAATACGTAATTATTTTTCAAAAACTGCGTTTTAGCAGGTTTTGACTAAGTTTTAGTACTTACTTTTACATAAAAATATAAGTACTATGAAAAATACAAACTCACTATCGCAATCACACAAAATTTTATTTTTGAACACATTGGCTTTTACAGTGTGTTTTGCCTGCTGGACACTAAACGGCGTTCTGGTAACCTTTTTAGTCGATAACGGAATTTTCCATTGGGATGTTATTCAAGTTGGATGGCTTCTTGGAATTCCAATTTTAACGGGATCAATAATGCGTCTTCCAATCGGAATTTTGACAGACAAATTTGGCGGGAAATATGTTTTTTCACTTTTATTATTACTAAGTTCAATTCCATTGTTTCTCCTTCCTTATGCCGACAGTTTTTTCATGTTTGCTGTACTTAGTTTCTTCTTCGGAATGGTCGGAACCAGTTTTGCAGTCGGAATCGGTTATACTTCGATCTGGTATCCAAAAGAATGGCAAGGACGCGCTTTAGGAATCTTCGGAATGGGAAATGCCGGAGCTGCTATTACCACTTTTTTAGCGCCTTCTTTATTAAATCATTTCTCAATCGATGATCCGCAAAACGGCTGGAAAATACTTCCTGTTATTTACGCTATTTCGTTAGTCGTAATTGGTGTTGCCTTTTTAATTTTCGCTCAAAACAAAAAATTAGAAAGCAACGGCAAAACTATATCACAAATGCTTACTCCTTTAAAATCAGAAAGAGTTTGGCGTTTTGGAGCGTATTATTTCTTAGTTTTTGGATGTTTTGTAGCTTATTCACAATGGCTTTTGCCAAATTTCATGAACGTATATCAAACAAGTTTAGTTATGGGTGGTTTGTTTGCTACCATGTTTAGTCTTCCTTCTGGCGTTATTAGAGCTTTTGGAGGTTATTTGTCTGATAAATTTGGTGCCCGAAAAGTGATGTACTGGGTTTTGAGTTCTTCAGTAATTTTAAGTGCATTATTATCGATTCCTAAAATGGAAATTATGACTTCGGGTCCAGGAATATTAGCCGCTAAAAAAGGTGTTGTAAATGAAATCAGCGATAAAACCGTAAAAGTTGGAGATAAAGAATATCCAATTGCACAAAAAACAGCCAATACAGCTGAAAATGCCATTTTCCCAACTACTTCAAGCTGGCAGGATGTAGTTGTAGCACACAATCAAAGTGTTGCTAAAAAAGAACTAATCGCAAAAGGTGTGACTGTTATTAAATTTGATGCTAATATGTGGGTGTTCTTGGTTTTGGTTATTCTAATCGGAATTTCTTGGGGAATTGGAAAAGCGGCTGTTTACAAACATATTCCTGAATATTTCCCAAAAGAAGTTGGAGTTGTGGGAGGAATGGTCGGAATGATAGGTGGTTTAGGCGGATTCTTTGGCCCAATTATCTTCGGATATTTATTAACTGCAACCGGAATCTGGTCTAGCTCATGGATTTTTATTCTAATATTCTCAACCGTTTGTCTTGTTTGGATGCATTACACTATTCTTAAAAT
This sequence comes from Flavobacterium sp. ASV13, assembly GCF_000745775.1. Classification (GTDB taxonomy): domain Bacteria; phylum Bacteroidota; class Bacteroidia; order Flavobacteriales; family Flavobacteriaceae; genus Flavobacterium. Next base: position 122,708 of record NZ_JQJY01000003.1, read on the forward strand.
GGCACCTAAGAAACAACCAGAATTAGTTTTAGCATTAGATGCACAATAAATCACAACAATATGATTTTAATCACATTTTCTAAGGAAATAATCTTATAAATTTGCCTCACAATTAAAACCATGAATCATGAATAAACTAAAATTGGCCATTTTATTGCTTGTGGGAATCAGCTTTGAAATGCAGTCACAGGAATTAGATGTGAATTTGCAAATCAGGCCTCGCTTTGAATACAGAAACGGTTACAAAACTTTATTACCTTACGGACAGGAAGGCACATCTCAAATTTCACAGCGTTCCCGATTAAATTTCAATTATAAACAAGAAGATTTAATTGTAAAACTGACTTTACAAAACACAAGAACCTGGGGAGATGTAGCGCCAACTGCTGTTGCTGATAAAAATGGAGTTGCAGTTTTTGAAGCTTGGGCACAATATAATTTTACAGAAAAATGGAGCGCAAGATTAGGTCGTCAAGTGCTATCTTATGACAATCAGCGTATTTTAGGAGAACAAGATTGGGGACAACAAGCACAAAGTCATGATGCGTTGACCGTTTCCTTTCATAACGAAACTCAAAAGTTAGACTTTGGAGGCGCTTACAATTCAACTGCCGAAAATACATTTCAAACACCTTATACCGTTGCTAGTTACAAAGCGTTACAATATGCATGGTATCATAACCAATTTAACGAAGCTTTTGGTTTAAGCTTTTTATTGCTAAACACAGGTTATGAATATGCGCCTAATCCTAATCCTGCAAATAAATTATTAGTAGATTACAAACAAACTTTTGGACCTTATTTGACTTATAAAAAAGGCAAAATCGATACTAACTTTTGGTTTTACGGACAAACTGGAAAAAGTACCGATTTGCAAGTAAGCGCATGGAATGCTGCAGCTAATTTTGGATACAATATTACAGATGCTTTCAAAGCTGGTTTAGGTTACGAATTTTTATCCGGAAAAGCTTCAAACGATGGAAGCACCGTAATCAAATCATTCAATCCGATTTTTGGAACGAATCACGGTTTCAATGGTTATATGGATTATTTTTATGTTGGAAATCACTTAAATAATGTTGGTTTACAAGATGCTTTTATCAAATTGAATTATAATGTCAATAAATGGCAATTTGCTTTGATTCCGCATGTATTTTTATCAGCCGCTGATGTGGTTACGCCAGTAAATGAAAAATTAGATTCGTATTTAGGAACGGAGGTTGATGCAACTTTTGGCTATAATTTCAAAAAAAATATTACCGTTACCGGAGGTTATTCTCAAATGTTTGGATCTAAAACTTTAGAATTTATCAAAAACGGAGATGCAAATCATACCAACAATTGGGCTTGGTTGATGATTTCTGTAGATCCGAGAATTTTTAGCTGGAAAAAATAGATTTTCTTCAAAATTAACTCCTAAAAAATCCCCTTTTCCTATTTCGGAAAAAGGGATTTTTTTTTGTCTTACTAAAATTTTGTTATATGATTTAATTATTTATATTTGAAGTGATTACGAACCCCAAATTCTATCAAAATGAAACCTTTCCTAAAACTGTCAATGCTGACATTTATTGTCACGCAAACAGGCATCGCTCAAAAGTACAATGATGCCTTAATTTCTAATAATTCCGAAATAAATTTTGCCAAAACGCAAAAAAGAGGAATCAAAAAAAACAGTATTGTTTATTATGTCGAGAATGACTTACAAACAATCTCTGCCTACAAAAGAAGCAAATTGAAATGGCAAACAAATGTAATTTCGGTGTGCGGAAAACCAAAAAAAGGACAACCTGAAATTAGATATGTAGGTTATAATTCAGATAAACTACTTATCGTTATGGGAAAACATAATTTTGCTGAAATTGATGTTAATAGTGGTGTTACAACACTTGTTGGTTAAGATTGCAAAAAAGATTTTTAATAATCTAAAATATATAATCTACCCTTTTCTTATTTGGAAAAGGGTATTTTTTTTGTTTTAAAGGTAAATTATTCTAATTTTTTAATTAATATATTTGATATCATGAAGAAACTTAAAAGTTTAGCAATTATATCAGTAATTATTCTCTTTTCTAGTTGTGAGAAGAAAATCACCGATTTAGAGTTTGAGAAAAATGTAATGACCGAAATTTTCCCTAGTCTAATAGATTCAACTTGTATTGATATAAGATTATTTACAAATTTCCCTCCAGAATATGGAGAATCTATATTCGATAAAACAGGACATTACATTGGTGTTGATAGTACTAAAGCTACACCAGAGCAAAAACAAAAGCTATTAGAATGGAAAATCAATACGGAAAAAATCAAAAAAGACACTTCTAAGATTATTGTTGCTTTTGATTCAATATTGAAAGATAACCAACAAGATTTAAATAAAGATTTCGAAAAACATTTTAAAAATGCTAAAATCTATATATCAAAAGAAAAAAAAGAAACAGAATATACTTTTGATTTTAAAAACATAAAACTCAACAATAAATTTGAACTCAGAAATATTTCTCAATTTCCAAAAGAAAGAGGTCTAATTTGGTTAACCAAATACGATTTTGTTTTTTCTGGAGCAGTTTTCTTTTCTAGAATACAATTTGATAAGGATAAAAAATTTGGGATTCTAGATGGTGGCTTTGCTTGTGGTAGACTTTGCGGACAAGGTTATCGAATTTACATCAAGAAAGTCAATAATAAATGGATAATTGATAAAATTGAAAATACTTGGGTTTCATAAATTAAAAATAAAATAGTTTATTCAAAATCTTCTACAAATGAAACTCATAGCCTGGAATTGCAACATGGCATTCAGAAAAAAAGCAGAATTCATTCTCGCTTATCGTCCTGATATTGCTGTAATTTCAGAATGTGAAAATCCTGAAAAACTAAAATTCCCAGACGAAATAAAAGCACCAAACGACATTCTTTGGTATGGCACAAATCCGCATAAAGGAGTTGGTGTTTTTTCTTATAGCGATTATCGCTTTCAACTGCTCGATTGTCATAATCCGGATTTCAAAAATATTTTGCCAATTGCCGTTACTGGCGGAAAAGTTGATTTTATTTTGTTTGCAATTTGGGCAAATAATCCTAGTGATAAAGATGGCGCTTACGTAACGCAGATTTGGAAAGCGATTAATTACTACGAAGATTTAATCAAAGAAACCAAAACCATTTTAATTGGCGATTTCAACAGCAATACAATTTGGGACAAACCCCGTCGTGAAGGCAATCATACAACCGTGGTAAATAAATTAGCCGAAAAGAACATCTTCAGTACTTATCATAAATATTTCAATCAAATTCAAGGCAAAGAAGAACATCCAACTTTATATCTTTATAGACACGAAAACAAACCTTATCATATGGATTATTGTTTTGCCTCAAATGATTTTATGGAAGTTTTAGAAAGTGTCGAAATCGGAAATTATAAAGATTGGACAATGTATAGCGATCACAAACCTTTAATAATTAATTTTAATATATAAACCAAATGAACAACTGGACTCAAAGATGGGACGATCGTTACAAAACTGAAGATTTTGCATACGGCACAGCACCAAACAATTATTTACAAGAACAAATCGGAAAATTAAATCCCGGCGCTATTCTTTTTCCTGCCGAAGGCGAAGGACGAAATGCTGTTTTCGCAGCCCAATTAGGCTGGGAAGTTTCAGCTTTTGATATTAGTGAAGAAGGAAGAAACAAAGCGCTTCGTTTAGCAAAAAACAATGATGTTTCAATTGATTATCAAGTTGGAGAATTAGAAACTTTAGACTTTCATACCGAACAATTTGATGCAATTGCTTTAATTTATGCCCATTTTCCGGCAACGATAAAATCTGAAATTCATAGACAACTCGACCAACTTTTGAAAAAAGGCGGCATTATTATTTTTGAAGCTTTCAGTAAAAAGCATTTAGAATACGTAACAAAAAATGAAAAAGTTGGCGGCCCAAAAGACATTGAATCTTTATTTTCAATCGAAGAAATCAAAACTGATTTTCCAAATTATGAAATCATCGAATTAGAAGAAAAAGAAATCGAACTAAACGAAGGTTTATTCCATAACGGAACGGGTTCAGTAATCCGATTTGTGGGAAGAAAAAAATAAAAACACGACGTAGAGACGCACAGCATGCGTCTCTACAAAAAACATCTTAAAAAAAATATTCCCTTGAAAGATAATTCGTAAATTTGAAAAAATAATCAATGTCATGGATTTACAAACAAGAAAAATAGAATTTGTACAGGAGTTTTTAAAAATTCAAAGCGAAGAACTGATTTCTCAGCTGGAAAATTTATTAAAAAACAAAAGCAATTCCGATGATAATGATTTTTTTAATCCAATGTCTATTGAAGAGTTTAATAATAGAATAGACCAATCTGAAGATGATTTTAAAAACGGAAGATACAAAACAACTTCTCAGCTTTTAGAAAAATATAAGTAATGAAATTAAAAATTATCTGGTCGCAGTTTGCTGAAACTGAAGTTGACAAAATTTATGCCTATTATCTTCAAAAAGTAGGAATTAGGGTTGCCAAAAAAATTATTAAAGAAATAATTTCTGAACCAAATAAACTCATTTCAAATAACCTTTCAACTCAAATTGAGGGACTTTTGCTTGATAGAGAAAACGAATATCATTACTTAGTTTGTAAAAATTACAAAATTATTTATAGTGTAGATAACAAAAATAAGCAAATCAAAATTGCTGATGTTTTTGATACAAGACAAAACCCTGTAAAACTTAAGCGTACAAAATAAGCTTTCCTATAAGTCATTACCGCACAGCAATGCATCTCTACAAATCAAAACCTTTACAACTTTGTCTCTTTGTAACTTTGTCCCTCTTTTAAAAATATTTATGCTCCATAATCTCAGAACGTAATTCTGAAACTTCCAAAATCCCAACACGTTTTCCTTCTGTTTTAATCAGAGCTTCTTTTTTAAGACTAGACAAAATACGAATCGCCTGTTCTTCCGTCGTTCCGGCAAAATCTGCAATTTCCTTTCGCGAAAGCTCAATATCAATCAAACCATTTACCTGTCCGAATTTACGATAGATATAAAGCAGTAAATCAATTACACGTTCGCGGACATTCATGTGCGCAATTTTTCGGATATTGTTTTCGCTTTTGTTTAATTCTTCTGCATAAAAAAGCATTAAAGCATAAGTAAATTCCGGAACATGCTGTAAAATTTCCATCATAGTTTCGTTGCTGAAATTGCACAAAACCGTATCTTCCAAAGCATAAGCACCAATCAAATAACGTTTGCTCGTTCCGAATCCACGGAAACCAATAGTGTCGCCATTTGTAGTCAAACGCACAATTTGTTCACGTCCGTTAATTCCGGTTTTAACTGTTTTTACTTTTCCTGAACAAACAAAATAAAGTCCTTGCAACGGCGCGCCTTCCGTAATAAATTGTTGCGATTTTTTGCAGACAAAACTATGTTTCTTAGAGACATATTGCTTCATTTGCTCTAAATGCAAATGTTTTTTAATGAAACAATTTTCATTGGCACAATTATAACAAATAGATTGTTCTTCTTTCATGAGTTCCATTTTTTCGGCATTAAACGTATTTGTTGTTCCTCATTTCTTTTCATCAAAAATAATAAAAATAAAATTAAAAAATACGTATTAATACTTAAAAAATACTTATTTTTGTTTCAAGTTAAGTAAGTGATTTATTTAAAACCGAACTGTAATGCAAAATACCAAGATCAAAACTACCTGTTCCTACTGTGGCGTTGGCTGCGGAATAATCGTGACCAACGATGCTAAAAATGGTGTAATGGTCGAAGGTGACAAAGATCATCCTGTAAATAAAGGAATGTTATGTTCTAAAGGAATGAACTTGCACTACGTAGTTAATGATACTTCAGACCGAATTTTATATCCGGAAATGCGCGGAAGCAAGAATTATCCGTTAGAACGCGTTAGTTGGGATACCGCTCTTGATCGCGCGGCAGCAGTTTTTTCTTCTATCATAAAAAAACATGGCCCAGATAGCGTTGGATTTTATATTTCGGGACAATGTTTAACTGAGGAATATTACTTAGTAAATAAATTGGTAAAAGGTTTTTTGAAAACCAATAATATTGATACCAATTCCAGACTTTGTATGAGTTCGGCGGTCGTGGGTTATAAAAAAACATTTGGTGAAGATTCTGTGCCAATTGCTTATGATGATATCGAATTGGCCGATACTTTTTTAATTACCGGCGCAAATCCGGCTTGGTGCCATCCTATTCTATTCAGACGATTAGAAAAACACAAAGAGAAAAATCCGAAAACAAAAGTAATTTGTATTGATCCAAGGCGAACGGACACAGCCGCTTTCGCCGATTTACACTTGCAAATTATTCCTGGTTCGGATATTATTTTATATCACGCGATTGCGAGACGAATTATCGAGAAAGGCTACGTAGATCATGATTTTGTAAAAAACCACGCCGAGAATTTTAAACAATATAAAGACTTAGTTTTAGGTACCTCTCTTGAAAAAGCTTCTAAACTTTGCGGAATTTCTGTAAACGATATTAAACTGGCTGCCGATATTATCGGAAAAGCAAAAGGATTTATTTCGCTTTGGGCAATGGGATTGAACCAAAGTGCTGTTGGCGTTGATAAAAATACGGCTTTGCTGAATTTATCTTTATTAACCGGACAAGTTGGAAAACCGGGTTCTGGACCATTTTCATTAACGGGTCAACCTAACGCAATGGGCGGACGCGAAGTCGGCGGAATGGCGACACTTTTAGCCGCACATAAAGACATTGCAAACCCAACGCATCGAAAAGAAGTTGCTGACTTTTGGGGTGTTGACGAGATTTCAGATAAACCGGGGTTAACGGCGACAGAAATGTTTGAAGCTTTAGAATCTGGAAAAATGAAAGCCGTTTGGATAATCTGCACCAATCCGTTAGTGAGTTTACCCGATTCTAGAAGAGCAGAAAAAGCACTTCAAAATGCCAAATTCGTTGTCGTTCAGGATATTTCACACAATGCCGATACAGCCAAATTTGCCGATTTATTATTACCTGCAGCAGGCTGGTTGGAAAAAGAAGGAACGATGACCAATTCGGAGCGTCGTATTTCTTATTTGCCAAAAGGAATCAACGCGCCGGGCGAAGCGCTTCCGGATATTGAAATCTTAATTCGTTTTGCTAAAAAAATGAATTTCAACGGATTCAATTTCAACAGTGCCGAGGAAATTTACAAAGAACATTGCGCGCTTACCAAAAATACCAATATTGATATTTCATTCTTAAACTATAATCGTTTAAAAAACGAAGGCACTTTTCAATGGCCGGTCCCTGATTATAATCATCCGGGAACTCCCAGATTATTTACGGATAAAAAATTCTATACGCCTTCAGGAAAAGCGATTTTTAATTTACCCGTTTCCATCGAAAATACTTCCGTTCAGCCAAATGCCGAATTTCCTTTCATTTTAACGACAGGAAGAATTCGCGACCAATGGCATACGATGACAAAAACCGGAAAAGTGTCAAGATTATTGACGCATATTCCGAGTCCGGTTCTCGAAATCAATCCGATTGATGCTTTTAAAAATGATATTAAAAATGGCGATATAGTCGTAGTTTCTAGTAAAAACGGCGAAGTTCGTGTAAAAGCAAAAGTTACCGATTCGATTAAAGAAAAAGTGGTTTTCCTACCGATGCATTGGGGAAAACAACTTGAAAATGATTTAAACAGAACCAACAATTTAACCAACAACGTTATTGATCCAATTTCGAAAGAACCTGATTTTAAATACACTACGGTTTCGATTACGAAATACGTAAAACCATTCCAGAAAATTGCCATTGTAGGCGCTGGAGCAGCTTCTTTCCGATTCATTCAAAACTATCGTGAATTCAATACTACTGATGAAATTATTGTTTTTTCGAATGAAGTAAATCCGTTTTACAATCGCGTTTTACTTCCAGAATATATGACGGGAGAATTTAGCTGGGAACAACTTTTAAAGGTCAAAGATGGCGAGGCTTTCAGCAAACTAAAAATCACCATGAAAGCCGGAGTTGCAATTGAAAAACTAAATCCAAACAAAAAAACTATTCTGGACAGTCAAGGCGAAATTCACACTTTTGATTCTTTGATTATAGCAACAGGAAGCCGTCCTTTTGTTCCGGAAAATGCACAACTTCATCTTCCGGGCCGATTTACAGTCAGAAAAAAAGAAGATGCTGATCGTTTAAAAAAACATCTTGACAGCACCAATCTTCCGCCAGAAGAACAACATGTTGTCATAATTGGCGGTGGATTATTAGGATTAGAATTGGCGGCAGCCTTAAAACATAAAAAAGTAAAAACGACTATCGTTCAAAGAGCTTCCCGTTTGATGGAGCGTCAGTTAGACCGAATTTCAAGCAAATTATTAGCCGAGGAAGTACAGCTTCGTGATATTCAGATTTATTTTGATAATGAAGTTAGCACGGTTTTCGAAACCGATAATCCAAATGAAATTGAAATCGCTTTAAAGAGTGGTAAAATCATAACGGCAAACGCAATTGTTTACACGATTGGAACTATTCCGAATATTGAAATTGCTCGCGAAAGCGGACTTTCATGCGGTCGAGGTGTAAAAGTAAATCAGTATTTACAAACTTCAAATCCGAATATTTTTGCGATTGGAGAAATAGCCGAATTCAACAATAAATTATTCGGAATCACTTCTGCCGCCGAAGAACAGGCCGATATTTTGGCCAACTTTTTAGCGGGAGATATCAGCAGTTATTATAAAGGTTCGATTTTGATGAATATTCTAAAATTAGAAGACATTAACCTTTGCAGCATTGGCGATATTGAAATTCCGGAAAACGATGATTCGTACGAAGAAATTGTTTTCTCAGATTTGAAAAAACGTTATTATAAGAAATGCATCGTAAAAGACGATCTTTTGGTTGGAGCAATTTTGATGGGCGATAAAAATGAATTTGCCGAATTCAAAACCATGATCGAAACCAAAATCGAATTATCAGATAAACGAAATTTATTACTCCGAGGAAGCTCAACCGCAAAACCTGTTTTAGGGAAATTGGTCTGTTCGTGCAGTCAAGTCGGAGCCGGAAATATCGAAGAAACGATTAAAAGCGGTATCAACGATTTCACCGATTTATGCAAAAACACAGGCGCAGGTTTAGGCTGCGGAAGTTGTAAAACAGAAGTTAAAGAGATTCTCGCGAAATGTAAATAGTTTATTTTGTTTCACGTTTCAGGTTTCAAGTTTGTTGGAACGTGAAACGTGAAACTTGAAACAAAAAGAAAAAATGGAACTAACAAGATTAATAGTAAAAGGAGGCGTTATTTCTCCAGGAGAACTTAGAGAAGTTGTAAACATCGCTTTGGAAGAAGGTCTGGATTCCATTTCATTTGGTTCAAGACAGGATATTATTTTTCCGCAAGGTTTTAAATCTTTAGACAAAACCACTTTAGGAAAACATCATTTTGTTTATCCTGATCAAAAAAGTGGCAATAATATTGTTTCTTCATACGTTTCGACTGATATTTTCAGAAATACCAACTGGCTTACCGGAAACCGTTTTTTGTATGTTTTGGAAGAATTTAAAGAACAGCCAAAACTCAAAGTCAACTTAACCGATCCGAAACAGCAATTAGTTCCTTTGTTTACAGGACATTTAAACTTTATTGCTTCAGAACACGAAGATTATTGGTACTTATATATTCGTCTTCCAAAATGGGAAAAAATGGAAGTCTATCCAGTTCTGATTTACAGTTGGGATTTAGCTAAGATTTATTACGAAATCGAAAAAATATCCGAAGAAGATTCTATTGATATTGAAATGCTTTTCACCTTAGTGAGCGAAGCTTTGGACACCAATAACAGAACAATCGACAAACCGCTGAATATTCCTTTTTACCCATTTCCGTATTACGAAGGAATGAACCGGATGGGAATCGATCAATATTGGTTAGGCTTGTATTGGCGAAATAATTTATACGATTTAGATTTTCTAAAAGAAATGTGCGATTTGTGTTTTGAATGCAAAATCGGGAAAATCTGTATCACGCCTTGGAAATCATTTATTGTCAAAGGAATTCCGAAAGACCGAAAATTGGAATGGGAAAAATTCTTAGGAAAACGCGGCATCAACGTTCGCCATTCTTTATTAGAATTGAATTGGCATTTGCCCGTTGCAATGGAATGGGCTTTGAACCTGAAAACTTTTTTGGTTCGAACATTGGATCAATTTGACATCAGTACATACGGATTAAATTTCGGAATTTCTGAATACAACCGCGACGGACATTATTTCACTTCGATTGTTATCGAAAAAAATGAACTTCCGCAAGCTTTAGAATCCATTAAAATCAGAGATACTTATAATGTTTTGTTCGCCCGCAATTTCGACCCAAATACACGCGAATATATTGTGCACTCGCAAGATATTGACAAACTCGAATTACCAACAATTTTAATTGAATTAAGCCGAAAATATTTCGACGAACTTGGAAATTCAACATCAGAAACAACTGAAAATCCTCAGAAAAAAGAAAAACCACAATTGGATATCTACCAATGCCAGGAATGTTTAACCCTCTATAATCCGGAATACGGAGATGAAAGCCAGGGAATTCCGAAAGGCATTTTATTTACCGATTTATCAGATACCTATTGCTGTTCCTTATGCGAAGCCCCAAAAAGTAATTTCAGAATTTTGGAATTAGTAAAAAACTAATCAGGGAAACAGAATATTTATTAGGAGCTAATCCCGCTGTCCGCTATATCTTTTGTCCGCCGCGGCGCGACAAAAGGATGCCGCTCCCATCGGGGCTAGGGCACTCGTTTTCAAAAGAAATAATTGCTAAAAAAGCTTTATTTATAAGGCATTTTCTTCTATTTTTTCATGTAGAATTGTTAAGAGATTTCGCTTTAAAATTTCGGACAAAAAACTAATTATTTAATATTCAGTCATTTAAATATGGAATTTATAGAAAAGCTTAACATTGAGATGCTTGTTTTATAATTATCTTTACTTAACTGAAACTTAACAATTTAGTTACATTGTTATTAACATACTCATCTAAAAGTACATTTATATGGAAAACAAAACCGAAGAAACGACTCCTGAGAAAATCGATTCTCCAGCAGTAGAAACCCCAAAACCAGCTACAGAAAATACTGCAAGCACGCCACCAGCAAAAGCACCAGTACGTAAGACTGCACCAGCTAGAACCGCTGCTACAAAACCTGCAGCTCCAAAAACAACAGCTGCGAAACCAGCTGCAGCTAAAGCTCCTGCCGCAACTGTAACAAAAACCGCAACAACTTCGACTGCAAAAACACCTGCAAAAGCCGTTATAAAAACCGCTGCAGCAATTTCTCCAAAACCTGCGGCAAGAAGAGCTCCAGCAAAAAAAGTATTAACTCCAGCTGCAAAGCCAGAGGAAAAAGCAGCAGTTACTGAATCAACAGAAGAAAATACTAACCCAGCAGTTAAAACTGAAAAAGACAAAGCTGCTAAAAAAGCCAAAAAAGTGAAAGATAAAGAAAAGGAAAAAGCGAAAAAGAAAGCAGCAAAGCTAAAAGAAAAAGCAAAAAAAGATAAAAAGAAAGAAAAAGCGAAGAAAGCAAAACAAAAAGCAGCCGCTAAGAAAAAAGAAAAAGCTAAAAAAGCGAAAGAAAAAGCAAAAGCTAAAAAAATTGCTAAAAAGAAAGCCAAAGCTCAAAAAAAGGCAAAAGCTAAAAAGAAAAAATAATATTTAATAAAGGTTTGACTTTAAAAAAGTTGAACCTTTTTTTTCATTTATCCGAGTTGTTTTGTCATTCCGAGGAACGAGGAATCTCCGCAAGTAGTTCGACAAAGATTGGCGCCTTAAGCAACGGAGTTACTTGCGGAGATTCCTCGTTCCTCGGAATGACAAACTATGCGGTTAAGACTTCGACTTCACTCAGCCTCACAATTAACAATTAATAATTAACAATTAATTTTCACCCCCCAATCGCAATCATACTACGATTATCAAAATGCTTGGCAGGATCATCCATTTCATCAATTGTAACCATTCCGGCGCGAACTTTCTTTTTATTTTGAATAGATGCTGAAATCAATTCAGTGATTGATTCTCCATTTCTAAAAGCAGTTAGTAAATCGGTTTCAGAATTTGAGAAAAGACAGTTTTTTATTTTTCCATCGGCCGTTAAGCGGATGCGGTTGCAACTATCACAAAACGGATTTGTAATCGAACTTATAATTCCAAAATCGCCTTGAAAACCTTTAATTTTATAATTTCTTGAAGTGAAGTTTTTTTCGTCTTCTAACTTTTCAATTTCATCTTCTGAAAATTGTGTTTCAACTAAAGATAAAATCTCTTTCTGCGAAACCATTTTACTTCTATCCCACTCATTTCCGGCAAACGGCATAAATTCAATGAAACGTACCGAAATTGGCAAGAACTGTGTCAGTTTTACAAAATCAACAATTTCGTTATCATTGAAACCTTTCATCAAAACTACATTCACTTTTACCTGAAAATCATTATTCAAAAGCAAATGCAAATTATCAACAACTTTCTCAAATTGATTTCTAAGCGTTACAGAATGAAATTTTGACGAAACCAAAGTATCTAAACTCAAATTGATTTTTTTGACATTAAACTGTTTTAAAACATCTATATGACGATCAATTAAAATCCCGTTTGTTGTTATGGAAAGTGAGACATTTAAATCATATAATTTCGAAACAATTTCAGGAAAATCTTTTCTTAGTAAAGGTTCTCCGCCTGTCAATCTTATTTTGTCAACACCATTTTTTACGAAAGTCTGGGCAATGGCAAAAATCTCCTCAGCCGTCATTAAACTGGCTTTTGGAGAAAGTGCAATTCCATCCGCCGGCATACAATACGTACAACGCAGATTGCATTTTTCCAGCAACGAAATGCGTAGATAATTATGTCTGCGCCCAAAACCGTCCGTCAAAATTGTGTTAGAGGCTGTCATGGTTTTTACCTTTTAAAATATGAAAAACGTGCATTACATGCGGAAAAACAGCGTCCATAGATTCTCTTACCCCGTTTGTTGAACCCGGCAAAGCCAAAACCAGACTTTTTCCTAAAGTTCCTGCAACACTTCTAGAAAGCATCGCATACGGCATTCTTTGTTGACCGTAACTACGAATAGCTTCTTCAATTCCTGGAATTCGGCTTTCTAATAATGGTTCTAAAGCTTCTGGTGTAACATCTCTTGGCGATAATCCAGTTCCACCTGTAAAAATCACCAACTGATTTTCTTTAGCGAAAGCTTTTGTTTTTTCCTGAATAATATCCAATTCATCTGGAATGATTTCGTAATGAGAAGTTTCAACTCCGTACGAATCAAGTTTTTCTACAATTGTTTTACCGGAACGATCTTCTTTATCTCCTGCAAAAATGGAATCGGAACAAACAAAAACGGCTGCTTTGATTACATTCGGGAATTTATTTTTGAAAGACGATTTTCCGCCTTCTTTATTGATTAATTTGATTGTTGAAATTTCGATTCCCTTATCAATTGGTTTCAGCATATCGTACATGGTCAATGCAACAATTGACGCACCGTGCATCGCTTCAACCTCAACTCCGGTTTTATAAACAGTTTTTACTTTGAAAATAATATGAATTTCTAAACCTTCTATAATATACTCAACAGCAGTAAATTCAATTGGAAGCGGATGACAATCCGGAATAGATAAATGCGTGTTTTTTACCGCAAATAATCCTGCTGTTTTTGCCATTTCAAACACGTTTCCTTTTGGCACTAAATTATTGACAACAGCATCAATTGTTTCTTGTTTACTTACTTTTACAATTGCAGTTGCGGTTGCGACTCTTAAAGTGCTTATTTTATGCGTAATATCTACCATTTTTATTTCTTAGGTATTTTGTTTCCAAGTGAATGTATCGTTTTCAAACATTTCTTTGCCAAAAATTGGTACATCAGTTTTAATCCAGTTTACGATGGCTTCTGTTGCTTCATAAACTTGTTTGCGTCGCGTTGCCGAAACAAAAACAAACAAACAGATTTCGCCCGCTTTTACAACACCTAAACTGTGGTAAATGTGCATGCAGGTTAAATCGAATTTGGCAAATGCTTTTTCACGAATTGCATACAGCGCTTCATTTGCCATATCGGTGTAAGCAGAATAATCAATCGCAACGACTGTATTATCATGAATAACATCGGCACGAACTTGTCCTAAAAAAATATTGTGCGCACCAATTGTGTGTTTCGATTGGTGTTTCGCAATCGACTCGGCTATAAATTCAGGAGCAATTGGCCCTTCTACAAATACATTTTTACTCATTATATTTATTTTTTTTTTTCGCCACGAATTCACGAATTAATCCAATACTTTACGAATAGATTTTAAAAAATAAATTCGTGAAATTTAGATTACACAAATTATTACGTGATAATTCGTGAATTGCTTCGCCCGTTCGCTATCGCTCGGGTCGTGGCTATATCTTTTCTTCTTTCAATATATTCTTCATTGCCAAAGCTCCGCCTGCAATGCTTTTTGCATTTTTAAATTGATGATTTTGAAGCAATTCAACAGCCATTTTACTTCTAATTCCAGATTGGCAGAAAATATAAATTATTTTGTTTTTATCCAATTTTTCAATTTCACTTTCTAAATGCATTAACGGAATCTGGATTTGATTTTTTAAACTGATTTTTGGCAATTCGTCTTCATTTCTAACGTCTAAAAATAAAACGTTATCATCATCTATTTCTTCTAAAACGGATTCAAAACTTATTTCTTCAATTTCAGCTTTATTGTATTTTTCTTCGAATGATTCTCTGCTTATGTTTTGAACATCACTCTTATCGAAATCATATTTCTGCTGTTCGTTGTTCAAAATATTGTAAACCAATATTTTTCCGCTTAAAACATTTCCAATTCCAAGAATCATTTTTATGACTTCATTCGCTTGGAACAGACCGATAATTCCAACCGAAATTCCGATTACGCCTGCATCTTCACAATTTAAAGCATTCGAATTTTCATCTGGATACAAACACCTGTATGTTGGCCCGTTTTGATAATTGAATACCGAAACTTGTCCTTGAAATCTAAAAATAGATCCGTAAACCATTGGTTTATTAGTTACCAGGCAAGCATCATTTATTAAATATTTAATCGAAATATTATCTGTTGCATCGACTATAATATCATATTTTTCAAATAATGAAATGGCATTTTTTCCAGATAATTTCTCAGAAAAAGCATTAACTTTTATTTCCGGATTTAATTCTGAAATCATCAATTTAGCTTCTTCAGCTTTAGATTTTCCAACAGCCGAAGTTTTGTAAATAACCTGGCGATGGAGATTCGAAACGTCAATTATATCATCATCAACAATTCCGATTTTACCAACTCCCGCGCCAGCCAAATAAGGCAAGATTGCGGCACCCAGACCACCTGCACCAATCACCAAAACTTTCGATTTTGATAATTTTTGCTGGCCTTCCTCTCCTATTTCTGGAAGAATTGTTTGTCGGTTGTATCTCGCTGATTCTTTCATGATTTTTAATTATCCTCCTGCAAATGGAGGTAACAAAGCTACAACATCACTTGTTTGCAAAGTGTAATTTGAAGCTTTTGAAACTATTTTTTGATTTACTGCAACGGTGAAAGTCAGTGATTCGAAATCATATTTTCCGTTTAAATCCTGCAACAATTTTTGCAATGACAATTCTTCTGAAAAAGATAATTTTTCGAATTCACATTT
Source organism: Flavobacterium sp. ASV13 (assembly GCF_000745775.1). Lineage (GTDB taxonomy): Bacteria > Bacteroidota > Bacteroidia > Flavobacteriales > Flavobacteriaceae > Flavobacterium. The sequence goes on from NZ_JQJY01000003.1 coordinate 138,466, forward strand.
TGTTTTTTCAGCAACAGCTCCAAAATATTTAACCTCGATCATTTTTATAAATTTAAATTTTGAAAAATGAATTCATCATCAAAATGTTCCTGAAAATATTCTGTCAGTTTTGATGTATTTTTCACTACTTCGCCAATCACAATAATCGCCGGCGATGAAATATTTTTTTCGGATACCAATTTAGTAATTGTACTTATAGTTCCGATTACTTTTTGCTCAGAATTTTTCGTTCCGTTTTGAATTATTGCAATAGGAAGATCATCATTTCTGTTTTCCTGATAAATCGAAATGATTTCGTCTAACTTATGCATTCCCATCAAAATAACAACAGTCGCCGCCGATTTTGCAGCCAAATGAACGTCTTTAGACAATTCGTGATTAGACGTCGTTCCTGTAATTACCCAAAAACTTTCCGCAATTTTACGCTGTGTCAGACTAATTCCTGCCGAAGCCGGAACACCCAAAGCAGACGAAATTCCTGGAACAACAGCCGTTTCCAAACCAAATTTTACGGCATAATCAATCTCTTCGCTTCCTCTTCCAAAAACAAAAGAATCACCGCCTTTTAAACGAACTACATGTCCATGAACATTCGCCATTGAGACTATCAAATCGTTGATCTGATCTTGCGTGTAAGCATGGCAGCCTAAACGTTTTCCAACAAAAACAATTTCAGCATTTGATGCATATTCTAATAATTCTTCGTTTACCAACGCATCATACAAAACTACATCGGCGCTTTCTAAAGCTTTAATTGCTTTTAATGTAATCAATTCAACGTCACCCGGACCTGCGCCTACGATCGTCAATTTTGGGGTTTTAAAACTTTGCATAATCTTTTAGCTTAAATTGATATTCAGATCATTTAATTCGTCAGCCGAATTAATATTAGTCAGAGGAAAGTTTTCACTTTCTTCAATATTGATGATTTGATGCGGAATATTAGCAAACAAATTCATCATTTTCAAATCGTCGTTATCAATTGCGCCTTTGATAACAGGCAATATTTTTTTAGAATAAATTCCGATCAACGGATGTAATCTGCTTTCTGAAGCAAAAACTGTAATTTCTGCTTCTGTATTATGTTTAGAAATTAATTCCTGTAATAATTCGGTTGAAATCAATGGAATATCGCAGCTTAAAATCAAATTAAATTCGGTTTCAGAATGAGATAATGCCGTGTAAATTCCGCCTAATGGTCCTTTATCTGCAATTAAATCGGGTATTTTTTCATACTCCAAATAATCATATTCTTTTGATGCTGTAATCAGTTTTATATTATTTGTAATAGGCAAAATCGCCTTAATTATATGTTCAATAAATGGTTTTTCCTGAAACAGTACTAATCCTTTTTCAGACTGCATTCTGGAACTTTTTCCTCCGCAAAGAATAAATACTGTTAGTGTTTCCATTGTTTTCTGTTTACTTCGTCCGTTCGGCTTTCAGCCTTGGGTCAGGTTAAATTGCGATTTATTTACCACAAAGAGTGCTAAAATTTTTATCATTTGTTAACTTATAAACACAAAGTTCTCAAAGTTAAATCAATACAAAGCTTTGTGTGCTTTGTGTTTTCGCACTTTTGTTATAATAATATCATTATGTTTTTCGTGGTTTTAGATTCATTATCTAATTATCTAAATGTCTAATTACCTCAATTTTCTCTTTTTTAAGGAAAAATCAACTTAACACTTGCCATCAAAATCACAGTTCCTAAAACCATTTTTAAAGTTCTATTCGAAAACTTTCCGCTTCCGTAAAATCCCCCTAACATTCCTCCCACTACTGCAATTGGAACCAAATAAAAACTTTCCATCGGAATTGCTTTTCCTGCTAAAAAGAATCCCAGCATTCCTGCAAATGAATTCACAAAAATGAATAAACTCGAAACCGCTGCCGATTCTTTTACTGAAGCCCATCCTAAAAACAATAAAATCGGGCTCAAAATTATTCCTCCGCCAATTCCAAGCATTCCTGATAATAAACCAATTGCAAAACCAATTAGTAATGCAAACGGAAGATTGATTTTTACTTCTTCTTTCTCTTTAAAATTAAAGATTCCGAACAATCTTAATGCCGCAAAAACTAGTACGATTCCCAAAACAATTTTATAAATCGCATTATCTAAAGTTATAAAACCTCCGATAAATGCCGCCGGAATTGAGGCAATCGCAAACGGATAAAAAAGCTTTGGTTTGAAATAATTATTTCGATAATAAAATAAGAACGAAATACTCGAAACAAATAAATTCAGCAGCAATGCCGATGGTTTCATCACCGAAATCGGAAAAGCAAAAATGCTCATCAATGCCAAATATCCCGATGCTCCACCGTGCCCAACACTAGAATATAAAAATGCAATTATAATTAAGGCAAAACTGAATAATAATATGTTTTCGGAACTTAAAATGCTCATTTGGTATTTGTTTGTTTCAGGTTTAAAGTTTCAAGTTGACTTGGCTATATGTTTTTATTTATATACTGCTTTTCATCTTCAATAACTAAAATCTTTCTTCTTGGCTCTTTATTCTATTTTCTTAAAATCTAAAATTTAGTCAATTGGCAATAATGTTACTAACTGACCTTTTTTATAATTCTCAATTTCTTCCGGAACGATTAATAAACTGTTTGCAACAGCAAATGTATTTAGCATTGCAGAGCTTTGTCCGTCTAAAACCGTTACGCTTGTTTCGTCGTATTTAGCTTTTAAAAACAATGTTTTTCCTGTGTTGTTCTTAATTTCCGAATTTAATTTTCGAACTACTTTCGGCTTATGAATTTCCGAAAATCCTATTCTGTTTTTTACTGCTGGTGCTACATAAATGTAAAAATTAGTCAGTGACGAAGCCGGGTTTCCCGGAAGTGCAAAAACTAAAGTTTCATTTTTAGAACCAAAAAACATTGGTTTTCCTGGTTTCTGATTGATTTTATAGAAAAGCTCTTTTACGTCGTTTTGCAATAATGCTTCTTTTACAAAATCATAATCCCCAACTGAAATACCGCCCGAAATAAGAACAATATCGTATTTATTTAAAATGCTTTTCAGCGCTTTTTTTGTTGCTTTCAGATTGTCTTTTACTCTGTAAACTTTCGTTTTTTCAATTCCGATTGTTTGAAGTCCCGCTTCAAGCATAACCGAATTGCTTTCGTAAATTTTACCTTTTTTTAATTTCTTTCCTGGCTGTACTAATTCGTTTCCAGTCACTAAAATCGCAACTTTCGGTTTCTTATAAACCTCAACTTCTGTGATTCCTAAGCATGCTAAAAAACCAATTGCAGCAGGTGTAATCAAAGCATTGGCTTCAAAAACGACATCATCTTTAGCTATTTGTTCTCCTTTTGGACGCACATTAGAAAATTTTTGAGGCATTTCAGCAATCAAAATTGAATTGCTGTTTGCCATTACATGCTCCTGCATCACTACTGTATCGGCATCATCAGGAACGTGAGCGCCTGTGAATATTCGAACAGCTTCGGTCGATTTTAATTTTATATTTGAATGATCTCCGGCTTGCGAAATCCCAACAACGTCATATTGATGTCGAATACTGTGTGCAAACGCATATCCATCCATCGCTGATTGGCGAAATGGAGGCATATTGATTGGCGAAATCACTTTTTCTGCTAAAACATATCCTAAAGCTTTACTTACTGAAATATGTTTGGTTGGCATTTTAGTACTATTTGCTTCAATAATCGCTATGGCTTCTTCAACTTTAATCATTACCGGTATATATTTAAAAGCAAAAAATACTTATTACAAATATAAGTATTTTTACTTAGTTAAGATCATTAAATATCTTAATTCCTTAAAAAATATAAATTTAGCGCATTTAATGTAAATAGATTCATAAAAAACCAAAATAGCTTTTTGAAATTAAGAATTTCATTTTATTTATTCCTAAAATTTCCTTTAGGAAGATAATAAAGCCAAGCAAAACCAATTAAAAATAAGATGGAAGAAGCTATAAAAGCTGGAATTAAAATTTCTTTATTATTGTCTAATGCATTATTCAAAGAGGCATACAAAAGCCAAATCTGAATGCTTACATTTAGAATTAAAATAAATATAAGTGTAGAAAGGATATTATTAAGTTTATTAGGGTTTGCACGGTTCTGGCTTCTTCTAAAAGTACTCATGATTCAAAATTTAAATTAGCTTTCTTTTTTTTCGATTAGTGCTTTTACAAAAACAGCATTTTCTTTAAAAACAACTTCCAATTGCGGCAATGCTCTTGGCGGAGGCCCAGCAATTACATCACCTGTCATAGCATCAAAAGAACCTTCATGGCAAGGACAATGTATAATTCCGGTTCCGGGTTTATAAAAAACAGAGCAAGAAAGATGCGTACATTTTTGCTCATAAGCTCTAAATTCTCCATTTTCCAGGTGAACTAAAATATAGGGAATTGAACTTCCTTCAATCACAAATCCTCTTGTTCCTCCCACGGGAACATCTTCTTTATTGCAGATAAAATGTTCGCCTTGTACTTCTTCTTTTGGTAAAAAAAGTGCTTTTGCAGTAACAAAACCGGTTCCTACCATTAATCCGCCGGAAACAAAAGTTAGGAATTTAGCAAAATCGCGTCGGCTGACTTGAGTTGATTCTTGTTTTTTTATTGGAAAATCTTTTTTCCAGTTTTCATTTAAATTATCTTCTTTAGACATGACTTGTCATTTAATAAATTCGTAATTCTGTACTGCCTTTTGGCATCATAATATTGACCTTTGTCGTCACTTTTTCGTTTCCGAAAATAAAATTATTGACTGGCGAACTGTTTGGTCTCATTTCTTCTATTTGTTCTCTGGTACCGTAAAACAATGCACCGCTCGGGCAAACTGTTGCACACATTGGTTTTTTACCCACGCTTGTTCTGTCATAACACATCGTGCATTTCATCATCAAATCGTATTCTTCGACTTTTTTAGGCACTCCAAAAGGACAAGCCATAACGCAGTTCGAACACCCAATACATCTTTCTGTACTTGCTGTATGTACAACGCCAAATTCATCTTGCGAAATTGCATCTGCCGGACAAACATTAGCACAAACCGGATCTTCGCAATGCATACAAACCTGAACTGTTGTCTGGATTGTTGAAGCACGATCTACATAATTTACGCTTATTAAGGTTTGTTGACCATTGGTTTCACATTCTGCGCAAGCCATTTCGCAGGCTTTGCAGCCAATGCAGCGCTGCATGTCTACAAAAAATTCTTCGTTGGTATTAAAATTCGTTAAATTCATACAATTTCATTTTTATAGATTAAACACTTGCATAAGCTTCAGATTCTTTCGCTGGCGGAGCAATTGTTCCTTGCGGAAATAATTGACAGGCGCAAACTTTAAACTCTGGAATTTTAGAAATTGGATCTAAAGTTCCCGGTGTTAATTGATTCGCCGATTTATGTCCCGGCCAGTGGTATGGAATAAAAACTGTATCTTTTCTAATGGTTTCTACAATATTGGCAGGAAAAACTCCTTCGCCTCTTCTGGTAACGACTCTAACCAATTCACGCTGTTTGATATTATAATGTACTGCCATTTCTGGATGGATTTCTACCATTGGTTCCGGAAACTGATCTACTAATTTTCCTATTCTTCGGGTTTGTGTGCCGCTTAAATATTGCGAAACAACGCGTCCTGTTGTCAATGTTATTGGATATTCTTCATCTGTAACTTCTCCCGGAAGTTTATATGGTGCAGGATTAAAATGCGCTTTTCCGTCTGGAGTTTTAAATTTTCTATCTTCCCAAAGTCTTGGTGTTCCCGGATGATCTTCTGTTGGACATGGCCAGAAAACGCCCATATTATCTTCAACTTTTTTATAAGTAATTCCGAAATAATCTGCCGTTCCGCCTTTTGAAGCGACACGCAATTCGTTGAAAATTTCTTCACTATTTTCATAAGTGAATTTATCTTCTTCGCCTAATCTTTTCGCAATTTCAAGTAAAATTGAAGTATCGGTTCTGGCTTCTCCCGGAGGCGTAACGGCTTGTCTGATTCTAATTACTCTTCCTTCTGCAGAAGTTGTTGTCCCTTCTTCTTCTTCCTGTAAAGAACCTGCCAAAACAATATCAGCATGACGTGCTGTTTCATTCAAAAAGAAATCAATACAAACGTAAAACTCTAATTTTTCAAGAGCAGAACGCACATAATTATTGTTTGGAAGGGATACCAACGGATTAAAACAAATGGAAATTAATCCTTTGATTTCATCTCTATGAATCGCTTCAATTATTTCATAAGCTGTAAGTCCTTTTCCTGGTAAATCTTTTTCATCGATTCCCCAAACCTCTGAAATGTATTTTCTGTGTTCCGGATTTTCAATATCTCTGTTTCCCGGCAATTGATCGCATTTGTGTCCGTGTTCTCTTCCGCCTTGGCCATTTCCTTGTCCGGTAATAGTTCCATAACCGCAATAAGGTCTGCCGATTCTTCCTGTTGCTAAAACGAGGTTAATACATCCTAAAACATTATCAACGCCTTTTGAATGGTGTTCAATTCCTCTTGCGTGCAGTAAAAAACTTGTTTTTGCTTTTCCCCATAATTCGGCTGCCGCTTTTATTTTTTCTTTGTCAATTCCGGTAACTTCTTCTGCCCATTCTAAAGTATACTCTTTTACAGCGTCGATCGTTTCCTGAAATCCTGAAGTATAATTATCAATAAAATCATGATCTAACATATCGTGATCAACCAAATATTTCAACATTGCGCCATATAAAGCCGAATCTGTTCCGGGCTTTACATCTAAGTGAATATCGGCAGTTCTTGCCAGCGGAATCATCCTTGGGTCAATTACAATTAATTTTGCTCCGCGATCTCTGGCTTTCCAAATCCAATGCGTCAAGGTTGGAAAAGTCTCACTGATGTTTGCTCCAGTCACAATAATAACTTCAGCATATTCTAAATCAGAATAATTGTTTGAAGCACGATCTAAACCAAATGCCTTTTTATTTCCAGCTCCGGCGCTTACCATGCAAAGTCTGCCGTTATAATCCAGATTTCTTGTTTTTAAAGCAACTCGGGCAAATTTTCCAACTAAATAACTTTTCTCATTTGTCAATGAAACTCCGGATAACATTGAGAATGCATGTTTTCCGTATTTTTCCTGAATTCTTTTTATTTCAGAAACCGTTTTGTCCATCGCATCATCCCAGGAAATTTTTTCAAAACCTTTTCCTTCTACTCTTTGTATTGGATGCAAAAGTCGATCGGGGTGATTATTTTGTAAATAACGCTGAACACCTTTTGGACACAAACGACCTTCATTAAAAGGGAATTCCATCCAAGGTTCAAAACCAACTACTTTATTTTCTTTTACTAATAACTGAATTCCGCATTGCATTCCGCAAAAACAGCAGTGCGTTTTTACAACGTCATCCGGTTCGTCTCTTCCATTATAGCCATCTACTGGAGCGTAGTTTAAATGTGGTCCAAAGTCATCTATTATTTTCTCTATTGATACTGGTAGTTTTGCCATGCTTTTTTTGTTTGTTTTGTTTCAAGTTTCAGGTTTCAGGTTCTGTGCGGAACTTGAAAACTTAAATTTGAACCTTTTATAAATTTTGTCTTCAGGTTACATGTTCAGTACGAAACTTGAAACTTTAAACCTGAAACTTTTTAAATTATCCAAATAAATTTCCGCCTTCTAATCTGGCTTTTAAATGTGCTTGTGCTAAGCGTGATCTTTTTCCTTCTGGGCTTAAATCAAGATGAGAAGTTCCATCTTCGTGGGTAAAATCAAAACCTAATTGTTTGGTTACAATTTTTAAATCGTCAATATGAAGTTTTGTAGCGAATTCTTCTCCGGTATGCGGACAAACCGCCATTCCTTTTTTAATTCCTTCTTGTTTGTAAATATGTGCTCCAATTTGTGCCGGACGCTGAATGATGTGAAAGAATTTTCCAAAGGGAATCCAAAGCAAAAACATAATTACTGTTACACAATGAATTACAGCAAGGAAATCATATGCGAAACCCTTCATGAATTGATACGAATAAGTCAAACACAATCCTGTAACTGAAATCGCTATTAATAAAATAAGTGGCAATAAATCGCCTTCAAAAGTTTGGGTTGCAATTAATCCCGGATTGGTTAATCTTCTTCTTAAATAATAAACAGATCCAATAATTACAAGCCATGAAGACCAATTTAACGCATGAAATATTAAGAAAGCCAAAAATGAATTTATTTGAAAATCCATCATTTTGAATCCGAAGAAATGTGCTTCGTAAATTGAAATGGAATTAGGTGCCAATGTAAAGTGAATCCATCCAAACGTAAGTGGAATTGTAATTGCAAAAGCTGATAAACATCCTATAGCAATGCAAAAATGGGCAAACCAGCGCCATTTGCTTCTCGGATAAATAAATCTTTGAACTAAAATATTCTGTACTGATTCTTTTCCCAAAAACCATAAATGTGAAAACACTTTTCCAGTAAACAGGAATTTTAGACTTCTTTTAAAATACATCCAGGTTGGAGGTCTTTGTAGCCAAACGGTGTATCGATAAACGATTCCAAAGAATGCAAATACAGTTCCGAAGAGGTACGTTACGAGAGCAGCATCAAAATTTTGCAATTGTCTTGAGCCGTAGAACACGAGTACAATAGTAAGTATTGAAACTAGTGTAGCAACAAGTAAAGCTTTGGTATTAAACGTTTTATTTTTCATCCTTAATTTTTTATTTTAATGATTACTTCTTTAACTTGGTTTCTCGCAATTCTTACGATTGTAAAACCACCAATTGATACCTGTAGCTAATATAGTGAAAAAAGAAACACCAATAAAGAATTGATTTACAGTACCATTAGCAGAAATATTATTACCTATTAATTTAGAAAAGATAAAAGGACCAAATGCAGCTATTGCAGCAGTCCAACCAATAACTCCGGCTGCCTGACGTGGATTTTCTTTAAAAATGATTGGATATTGTCTAAAAGTACCGGCATTTCCAATTCCGGTGAAAAAGAACATTCCTAATATTACAGTCACAAAAAGCGGAAACTGGTCCATACTTGTTGGTGCAACTAATCCCTGAGTTACTAAAATTACTGCTCCAGCCAAAATTCCTAAACCTGTTATAGTTGTTAATATGGCACCTCCTACTTTATCTGCAACAAAACCAAAAGCAATTCGGCTGGCAGAACCTATTAATGGACCATAAAAAGCATACACTAAAGGATCTGGCGCATTTGGAAAATCTCCGTATAAAAATTTAATCATTAATGGAAAAGCAGCTGACAATCCTGCAAAAGTTCCGAAAGTCATTACGTAAGTAATTGTGCAATACCAAGTATGTTTGTTTGAGAAAATATCCAATTGCTCTTTTACTGAAGCTTTCATTGGAATACTTCTTAAATAAAACCAGCTCACAAATGCCATAATTATTAGAAAAGGTGCATACCAAAATGCTGCAGATTGCAAATAAATTGGTTTGTTTTTTACCGCTGTATTTTCGGCGCTAATGTTGTTTATTATTTTCTCAGCCAATTTGGGATTTGCATTTGCAATCGCTTTTGCTTTTGCCTTAACAGGAAGTGAAACAAAAACAGTTGCATTATCATGAGAGTTCACGGCCGTACTCACAGAGTCAACAATATTTTTCTTTACGTTAGATAAAATTTTTGTTTGAACTTCTGAATCAAGAGCAGCAAAAACTTCTTTTTGTTTTTCTATTGATGAGTTTTGAAAAACCGTTAACGTTTCTTTCGGATCGATACTTGTAAAAACGGTTGAAGCTCCAAAAATTCCAACACTAATTACCAATGGCGTAACAAATTGCGCTATTGAAACACCAAAATTTCCAATTCCTGCCTGAATTCCTAATGCAGTTCCTTTTAATCTCTGAGGAAAAAATAAACTTGTACTTGGCATATAAGAAGAAAAATCTCCACCGCCAAAACCAGTTGTAAAAGCCAAAACTGCAAAAACCCAGAAAGGCGTATTTACATTCATAATCGCAAAACCAATTCCGATTACGGGAATTAATTTAATTGCTGTCGCCAAAGAAATAATATGTCGCGTTCCAAAAATTGGAAGCAGAAATGTGTGAATAATTCGCAATAATCCGGCAGCTAATCCGGGAATTGCGGTTAACCAAAAAAGCTGATCTTTTGAAAAATTAAATCCTAATCCGGGTAATTTTACTGCTATAACACTCATCATAAACCAAGAGGCAAATGATAACACTAATGTAATTGTTGTAATTGTTAAAGTCCTCCATGCAATTTTACTTCCGCCAGCATTCCAATACGCTTCATCTTCGGGGTTCCATTTGTCTAACCAAGTTTTCATTTCTATTTTAATTTAATTTTTAATGATTGTCTTCTATTTCTCTTGTAAAATCGGGTGATTTACTTCGCATCGCATTTATGATTGTTCTGTGCATCCATACCAAACAAAGAACAGAAACCAGAAATATGAATATCCATGAGCTTGTCCAGAGTCCGGTATAATTGAGGAGATAGCCAAAGATTATTGGACCTAAAAAACCTCCCAGGCCACCAATCAAACCAACCATTCCGCCCACAACTCCAACTTCATTTGGAAAATATTCCGGAATATGTTTGTAAACAGCCGCTTTACCAATTCCCCATGAAATTCCTATCAGCGTTACCAAAATCACATACACCCAAAGATTGGCGCTGAAGTTGATTTGGGTAATTCCTTTTGCCAATAATTCTTTCTTTTTTACTTCCTGATTTTGTTGTACAATGATTTCCTGCCAAGATTTTTTTACAGGAAAAACAGAAGATTCGCTATTTATTTCGAGATCTTTTTTATTGTTGATTTGATGTGTTTTTCCGTTGACAATTATTTTATCTGCCGAAATTTCTGTTACCGTTCCGTTACTTAAAGACATAACTCCGGGTCCTGCAGTAAAGATTTCCATTTTTGGAAACATCAATAAAAAACTGATTACGATTGAAGAGCCTAAAACCCAATACATCACTTTTCTGGCTCCAAATTTATCCGATAGATAACCTCCAAAAGCTCTAATAACTCCTGACGGAAGACTGAACATTGTAGCAAACATACCACCCATTACTAAAGTGGTATTGTAGACATTCATAAAGTTTGGAAGAAGCCACTGCGAATAGGCTACAAAAAATCCGAAAACTAAAAAGTAATAGGTTCCAAAACGCCATACTCTGGCTTTTTTGAGCGGAGACATAAGCTCTCCCATTGTTTTTGAAACACCCGGATTCGTTTTGTTTTTAGCAAAAACAATAAAAAGAATTCCGATAATTACTAATATGGATGCATATATAACCGGAAGCATTTTCCAGCCGTTAAGCGGATTACTTTCAGATAAATTATTTAATAATGTAGGTGCAATAAAAGTGGTAATTGCAGCTCCGGTATTTCCCATTCCGAAGATTCCTAAGGCTCTTCCCTGCCATTCTTTTGGATACCAAATTGAAGTGTATCCGATTCCGACAGCAAAACTGGTTCCAACTAATCCGAAGAAAAAACTCAGAATTACAAAACTCCAAAACGAATCTGCAAAAGGCATTAAGAAAAGTGGCACTGAACATAACAGGAGCAAAACAGAAAAAATAATTTTACCGCCATATTTGTCTGTTAAAATCCCTATTGGAAGTCTGAAAATTGAGCCTGAAAGAATCGGAATTCCTAAAAGCCATCCGATTTCAACAACTGTAAAATTGAATATTCCTTTATCGGCCAAAAAAGTGATCAAAACGCCATTTAAAGTCCAGCAGGCAAAACACACTGTAAAAGCAAGTGTATTAAGAAATAAAATTCGGTGCGATTGAGATAAATTACTCATAAACTATCTAGATTACTTGAATATAATTGAGTAATTCTCCTCAATTATACAAGCAAAATTATAGTCTGAGATGCGTATTTAATATGACATATATCATATAAAAGATAATTATGTCTTATTTTAAAACATCCTAAATAACAAAAATAATAGTACAAAAAAAGCCTTTTCTATTTTAAGAAAAAGGCTTTTTTTATGTTTAATTTTAAAAGAACTTTAATGTTTTCTATCCATATCTTTAGCATACTCTGGCGATTTCTCTTTCATCAATTTCACTACAACGCGATGCATCCAGATTAAACAAATAAGTGAAACTGCCAAAATGAACATCCACGAACTTGTCCAGAAACCCGTTGTACTTAAAAGATAACCGAAGATAATTGGGCCAACAAATCCGCCTAAACCGCCGAGCATTCCAACCATTCCGCCAACAACTCCAACTTCATTTGGAAAATAATCCGGAATATGTTTGTAAACTGCTGCAGAACCAATTCCCCAAGCAGAACCAATCAGAATTACTAAAACCAAATAAATCCACATATTGGCTTCAAAATGAATTTGAGTAATTCCTTCGGCTAATAAATCTTTCTTTTGAACTTGCTGATTTTGTTCTACAACTACTTCCTGCCACGATGTTTTTGAAGGCAAAAATTTGCTGTGTTTTGCATTTTTATCTTCTTGTGTTATAGGATATGTTTTATCTCCAATAACAATTTTATCTTTCGCAACTTCAGTAACAGTTCCTGCTTTTGCGGCGGTAATACCTGAACCTGAAGTTGTAATATCCATTTTTGGAAACATCAAAAGAAAACTTAAAACAACTGACGAACTCAAAACCCAATACATTACTTTTCTGGCGCCAAAACGATCAGATAAAAAACCTCCATAAGCTCTGATAACTCCAGATGGCAAACTAAATATGGCAGCGAAAATTCCGCCCATAACTAAAGTTGTGTGATATACGTTTAAAAAATTAGGAAGCAGCCATTGTGAAAAAGTTACAAACGAACCAAAAACAAGAAAATAATATAACCCAAAGCGCCAAACTCTGACACTCTTAAGTGGTTTAAAAACCTGACTTACGGTTTTTGGAGCGGCTTCAATTTTTTTGTTTTTTGTAAAAATCAGAAAGACAATTCCCATTGTAAGCAGAACACTTGCGTAGATAACAGGAAGCCATTTCCAACCATTTTCAGGATCGCTTTCGGAGAATTTTGTCAATAATGTTGGTGCTAGAAATGTTGTCAAAGCAGCACCTGAATTTCCCATTCCAAAAATACCCAAAGCTCTTCCCTGCCATTCTTTTGGGTAATATACTGAAGTATATCCTACTCCAATTGCGAAACTGGTTCCTACCATTCCAAACAAAAAGCTCAAAATAGCAAACGTCCAGAAATTGTAAGCAAAAGGCAAGAGAAACAACGGAATAGAACTTAAAACCAATAAACAAGAATAAACGGGTTTTCCTCCAAATTTATCTGTGAGAATTCCCATTGGCAAACGCATAACAGAACCCGTTAAAATTGGAATTCCCAAGAGCCATCCAATCTCGACGACACTCCATTCAAAAATACCACGATCATTTAGAAAAGTTACCAAAACTCCGTTTAGCGTCCAACAGGCAAAACAAATTATAAAAGCTAACGTATTAAAAAACAGAATGCGATGAGATTGTGAAAGATCAGCCATAGAAAAATAGTGTTAGAATTATTACTTTAATATTTAACCTATAAATCAATATTACAGAAAGTATAAGAATGGTTTTTCCTGCAAAAAATAAGAATAGATTAAAATTAGAAAAAAATCATCTAAAACACTAATAATAAACAAGATAACCGATTAAAGTAATTATATACTTAATCTGTCATTTTATCGATTAAATTTTACAAAAACATGTTCTGTGACGTTTCTAAGCTGTTTTTGATACTTTAACTTATTTTACAAAGCATTAAAAACAAGCAATTTAAATGTAAAATACTACAATTTTAGATTGGAAATAAAAAAACTTTTAACATTTTTTTAAGCAAAGCGAAATCACAAAAAATTGATTATCAATAAATTAACATCTATTTTTAGATCGTAAAACAATATACATAAAGACTTTTTCAAAAAAAATCATTTAAATTTTTGGTTTTTATTATATTAAAATTAACTTTGTCTATAGGATTAGTAGAGTTTAGATTTTTATTGAAAACCAAAAAAACTATATTTTGAAAACAACCGAGAGCATATCGTATTTAAATCTTCAAAAAAAATATACTTATAACAATTGTTGTTATATGTGCTTCTGTTGCTAATTCATCATGCAATACATTCGTCATTTGATCCATTACTGTAAGTCAAAAACGAAATTCAAATTCACCCGCAAATTACCTTTATTGAAAATACAAATATCTGGCTGATGCATATTTTGCATTGTGATGATTTTTTGAATATACCCCTATTTTAAAAAGAAACTAATTAACAACTAAAAAAAACTAAAATGAAAAATATGCAAACGTGTTGCTGTAAATAAAAAAAGCCATTTCTGCGGCAACAGAAATGGCGAGGCTTAAAGAACATTTATCACTAAATCAAGGAAACAATTAGAGGGTTGAAAATTCAACGCTCAGGGCGCCTTGTTAATTACTTAAACCATTACAAAGAAATGAAAAAAATTTTAAAGATATACTCAATATTATTTCTCTTGCTTCTGACGGCAGGACTAAATGCCCAGAATACGCCCCCGCTTATTCAGTCAAAACTTGATGGAACTGTTGTGGATGACATTACAAATCAGCCCATTATTGGCGCTTCAGTAACCATTAAAGGAACGACACACGGTGTTATAACAGATGCTGAAGGAAAATTTTATTTTCAAACTGGCCAAAAATTACCTTATACTTTAATCGTAAGCTACATTGGATATAAAAAACTTGAAATCGTAGTGGATAAAAATCCGGTAACAATCAACTTAAAAGAAGAGCGTCAGGAATTAGACGAACTGGTAGTTGTTGGGTATGGATCTCAAAAGAGAAAAGACATTACAGGTTCAGTTGCTTCTGTTCCAAAAGCAAATTTATCTCAAGTAACTTCATCTGCAGATAACTTGCTTCGCGGTGCGATTCCTGGTGTGGTAGTTACACAAAGTTCTGGACGCCCGGGAGCTTCGTCAAGTGTACGTATTAGAGGTGGAAACTCCATTACAGCTGGTAACGAACCGCTTTATGTATTAGATGGCATTTTAATTTACAATGACAATAATAATGGTACAGCAGGTGTAGCAAATGCAGGAGCAACTGTCAATGTACTTTCGACAATTAATCCAGCTGATATCGAATCTATTGAAGTTCTGAAAGATGCTTCAGCAACTGCCATTTATGGATCTCGAGGTGCAAATGGAGTTGTTATTATTACAACCAAAAAAGGAACAAAAGGACAAGATAATATTTCATACCAAGGTTATTTTGGTTTTCAAAATGTTTCAAAAAAATTACATTTAATGGATGCCAGCCAATGGGCAAGTTTACGTAACGATGTTCAGGCAAGTATCGGTCAGGCGCCTTCTTTTACTGCTGCTCAAATTGAAGCTTTTAAAACTTCGGGAAGCTATGACTGGCAAGATGCTGTTTTTAGAACTGCTGCTCCAATTCAAAATCATCAATTGACTTTTTCTGGTGGAGATGATCGTTCAAGATATACGATTTCGGCAGGATATTTTGATCAGGACGGAATTGTAATTGCAACTGATTTTAAACGTATTTCACTTCGAGCTAATTACGAAAGAAATTATTCTCAGAATTTCAAATTTGGCGTAAATGCCAATTATACAAATTCGGCTTCAAACGGAGTTGGAACAAATGGCGGTGCTGCAGCCGGAAGACAGCCAAATCCATTAGTGGTTGCACTTTATCAACCGCCTGTTGTACCAATCAGAAATCCAGATGGAAGTTTTAATTTAACTAATAATCCGTACGCAACAGCAACTAATGGTATTATTCCGAATCCAATTAATGATTTGGAAAACACAACTAATGAGACTAAAATCAACAGGATTTTAACCAGCTTATTTGGTGAATATAAAATTACTAAAGAAGTTGTTGCAAAAGTTGCGGTAAGCGGTGACGTAATTGATACTAAACAAAACTATTATGCACCAGCAACCACTACAAGCGGAGCGGGAGTTAAAGGTTTGGCTTCTGTTGGTACTCGCCGAGTAAGTTCTGTTTTAAATGAAAACACAATTAATTACAATACTACTTTCGGCGAAAGCCATAAATTCTCAGCTTTAGGAGGTTATACACTTCAATACACAAAAGGTGAGGTTGTAAATGCAGGAGCGCAGACATTTGTAAATGACGCGAATACTTATAATGCACTGCAAGATGGTGTTCCTGTAAAACCTTACAGTGATGCATTCGAAAGCGTATTAAAATCATGGTTAGCGAGAGTAAATTACTCTTATCAAGGGAAATATAACTTTACACTTTCAGGCCGCGCCGATGGTTCTTCAAGATTTGGTTCAGAATCACTTTGGGGCTATTTTCCATCAGCAGGATTTTCTTGGAATATTACCGACGAAGATTTCGCTAAAAATATTAAAGGCGTAACAGAAGCTAAACTTAGACTTACAGCAGGAACAACAGGAAACCAAGAAATTGGAAACTACCTTTCACTTGCTTCAATGGGTTCTGTAAATTATGCTTTTGGAGGAACTTTAGCAACAGGACTTGCTCCTACCCGATTAGCAAATCCTGATTTGAAATGGGAAAAAACAAATCAATACAACGTTGGTTTGGACTTATCATTATTAGACCGAAAAATCAATTTTGTTTTTGATGTTTATTACAAAAAAACAAAAGATTTGTTAATCAACGTTCCAGTGCCGTTGACTTCAGGATATGCAACTGTACTTCAAAATATTGGAGGTGTTGAAAACAAAGGTCTTGAAATTGGTTTGATTACTGAAAACATAAAAACAGATAATTTCTCTTGGAATTCTAACTTCGTTTTTTCTACAAATAAAAATAAGGTAACGGCGATAGGAAATGGTGTCGATCAGTTTTTTCCAGTTGTGCCAAATGGCTCATTATTACAGCAACAACCTGTAATTGTAAAAGTTGGATTGCCTCTAGGAACTTTCTGGGGATACAGAACAAACGGAATTTTCCAAACTCAGGAAGAGGTAAATACACAACCAAAAATCAACAGTTTGGCTAACACAAAAATAGGTGACAGAAAATATGTTGACACAAATGGAGACGGTGTAATTACTGCTCTAGACAAAGGAAACTTAAGTACTTCTCAGCCAAAATTTGTTGGAAGTTTCAGCAATACAATTTCGTATCATGATTTTGATTTGAATTTCTCTTTCCAAGGTGCTTATGGCGGAAAAATATTCAATGCTTTGAATCAGCAATTAGAAATTTCTACACTTGGAACAAATGCTAACGTGACGTTAGATGATCGTTGGACACCAACAAATCCAAGCAATGAAATTCCGAGAGCAACAAGTTCACCTTTAGGAATAGTTTCAGAACGTTATGTTGAAGATGCTTCTTTCTTGAGATTGAAATTAATTACGCTAGGTTATACTTTGCCAAAAAGTGTTTCTAAAAAACTGGGAACAAAAAGCGTGAAATTCTATGTTTCTGCAGAAAACTTAATTACATGGACAAAATACACTGGTTATGATCCAGAAGTAAGTTCATACGAACAAAACAACTTATATCCGGGAATTGATTTTGGATCTTATCCAAACTCAAAAACATTCATCTCGGGCTTGAACGTAACTTTCTAAGTAAAAAAAATATAAAATGAAAAAGATTATTATAACATTCCTATTAAGTGCCGGTTTATTTGTATCGTGCACAGAGTTAGAGGTAACACCAACCTCTTTTGTAACCGAAGATAATTACTTTAAAACCCAGGATGATGCTGTAGCAAGCGTAACGGCTGTTTATGCTTCGTTAAGCTTAGATCCCGGAGAGCAGAGTTTATTTGGAAGAAACCTTTATTTCTTAACTGATATGGCTTCAGATTATGCTGCAGCTGGGGTTTCAGCGACAAATCCACAAGTTAGAGCATTAAGCAGTTTAACGCACGATGCAACTTCAGATCGTGTTCAGGTGGCGTGGAGACAAATTTATGCTGGAATCAACAGAGCGAATGTTTCAATTGATAATATTCCGAAAGTTACCGGAACAGAAGCTGTAAAAAACAGATTGATTTTAGAAGCAAAATTTATCCGTGGATTACTTTACTTTCAGGCAGTTCGTCTTTGGGGAGGCGTTCCAATTGTTTTGCACGAGCCAACTTCTATTCAGTTAGAAAGCTTAAAATCAAAAAGAGCAACTGTTGAAGAAGTTTACGCACAGATAATTTCAGATTTAAAAGATGCTGAAAGTCTCCCTGCAACTTATCCTGCAACAGACGCTGGACGTGCAACATCTGGTGCTGCAAAAGCTATTTTGGCAAAAGTATATCTGACAAGAAAAGATTGGCCAAATGCAATTACAAAAGCAAAAGAGGTTATTAACGGCGGATATGGTTATGCGTTATTCGAAAGTTTCCAAGATATTTTTACTAAAACAAAAAAGAACGGAAAAGAGCATATTTTCTCTGTACAATTTGAGCCAAATCAAGCCGGAAACGGATCAAGCGGAAGCACTTTTCAAGCGACGTCATTTACAGGATTCACTGCTACAGAACCTGCTGATATTATTTCAGATGTAGCCTTGTTTTATGACATTTATGCTCCCGGAGATACTCGAAGAGATGTAAGTTATGCTAAAACATTGCCAATTCCTGGTACTGCGAACATTTATACTTTTCCAAAGCCAATTTTCAAAAAATACTTAGATCTAACAAATCTGGCTACTCCTTCTAACGTGGCAATCAACTTTCCGGTTATTCGTTATGCCGACATTTTATTGTCTTTGGCGGAAGCCATAAATGAACAAGGCGGACCAACTGCAGAAGCTTACGAACTAATCAATCAGGTAAGAAGAAGAGCCTTTGCAAAGCCAATTACAACGCCAGATGCAACTGTAGATTTAGTAGGCTTAACGCAAACGACTTTTAGAGCTGCCATTCAGGAAGAGCGCAAAAAAGAATTCGTTCAGGAAGGACAAAGATGGTTTGATTTAGTTCGTTGGGGAACTCTAGTTACTGAAGTGAAAAAAGTAACGGCTAAAAACTCTGTTTCTGAAAGAAATAATCTGTATCCGATTCCACAAAGTGAAAGAAATATCGATCCTGTCGGTTTACCTCAGAATCCTGGATATTAACCAATCAACCACTATTAAACCATAAATTATGAAAGATTATAAAAATAGCATTTCAATCAAAAGTCCTAAAAAAGGGCTTTTAATTACTGCAGTTTTACTTGCACAATTTGGTTTTGCACAAACTAAACCAGATGAATTTAAAGGTGTAATCGGAAAAACCTTAGCCGATTCTAAAGAATATTGGCCAGAACCTGTTACGGCTCCAAAAGGCGCTCCAAATGTTGTTTGGATTATTTTGGATGATGTAGGATATGGAGCTTCAAGTGCTTTTGGAGGCTTAATCCAAACTCCGGTTTTAGAAAGTCTTGCTAACAACGGATTACGATATACCAATTTTCATACAACAGCGATCTGTGCTCCTACTCGTTCGGCTTTATTAACAGGTAGCAATTCTCATAAAGTTCATGTTGGCGGATTTTCGCACACGATTATGTCTGCAGGATTTCCAGGCTGGGACGGAAGATTGCCTTCAAAAAACGGAACTGTTGCCGAGATTTTACGTGATAAAGGATACAACACTTTTGGCGTAGGTAAATATGGAATTACTCAAGACGAAGACGCTACAGATGCCGGACCTTTTGACCGCTGGCCGACTGGAAAAGGATTTGAGCATTTCTTCGGATTCTTAGGTTCAGCAACCGATCAATATAAACCCGATTTAATCGAAGATCAAGCGCACGTTACTCCTGACGGACGTCACCTGAGCGAACAAATTACAGATAAAGCAATCAGTTATATTGCCAGACAACAAAAAGCAGCACCGGGAAAACCTTTCTTTTTATATTATTCTCCGGCAGCGGTTCATGCACCTCATCAGGTTGCTCAAAAATGGAGCGATCCGTATAAAGGAAAATTTGACGATGGCTGGGACGCTTACCGCGAAAAAACCATTGCCAATCAGAAAAAATTAGGCGTTATTCCTTCGAATGCTGTTTTGCCGGAACGTAATCCGCTTATTGCAGACTGGAAAAAATTAACACCGGATCAAAAGAAAGTGTATTCCAAATTTATGGAAGTATACGCCGGATATCTTACTTATACGGATTATGAAATTGGAAGATTGGTTAATTATTTGAAAGAAATTAATCAATTAGAAAATACGGTTGTCTTTGTTTTAATTGGGGATAACGGAGCAAGCAAAGAAGGAACATTGCAAGGTGCTGTCAACAGACAAACGTATGTTGTTGGCGAAACAGACGAAACGGTTTTTCAAAATAATTTAAAGCGAATTGGCGAAATTGGAACACCTGAAACGTACACCAATTATCCTTTAGGCTGGGCACAGGCAACAAATGTTCCTTTTAAAGACTGGAAACAAGATGCCAACTCTGAAGGCGGTACTCACAATCCGCTGATTGTTTATTATCCAAAAGGAATTAAAACGCCAGGAATCAGAACACAATACAGCCACGTAATTGACATTTTGCCAACAACGTTAGATATTTTAGGAGTTAAAGCGCCTGAATCGATCAGAGAAATTAAGCAAGATACTATTCAGGGATATTCTTTCTACAATTCTTTGAATGACGCAAAAGCAATTTCAAATCATAAAGTACAGCATTATTACATTTTTGGAGCCAGAGCGATTTACAGCGATGGTTGGAAAGCGGCGGCCGCGCATCATCCAAATTCAATTGAAGCTAAAGAAGCTTTAAGCGATCCAAAAAAAGCAGGTTTATTAAAAGCTGATTTTGACAAAGATGTTTGGGAATTGTACAACATCAACGAAGATTTTAATGAACAAAAAGATTTGGCTAAAAAATATCCTGAAAAACTCGCTGAATTAAAAAAACTATTTGATCAACAAGCCAAGAAAAACAACTTATATCCTTTAATAGATTGGTCGGATGTTTATCAGAGAAAAATACACCAGACACCAGGTACAGAAGGAAAATCAGCCCAAGAACTATTGACCAAAGCAAACAAGTAAAAAATAAAACTATGAAAAATTTTAAATACAACAGTTTAATCAAAAGTCCTAAAAAAGGGCTTTTGATTACAGCGCTCCTGGTTGCACAATTAGGAGTAGCACAAGATAAACCAGAAGAATTTAAAGGTGTTATCGGGAAAACTTTAGCCGATTCTAAAGAATATTGGCCAGAGCCAGTAAAAGCCCCTAAAGGTGCACCAAACGTAATTTGGATTTTATTAGATGACGTAGGATTTGGAGCTTCAAGTGCTTTTGGAGGTTTAATCAGTACGCCAACTTTTGATCAGTTGGCTAATAATGGTCTACGTTATACCAACTTTCATACAACGGCGATTTGTGCGCCAACTCGTGCGGCTTTATTGACTGGAAGAAATTCTGGAAGAGTGCATGTTAGCGGATTTTCACACACGATTTTATCTGCTGGTTTCCCTGGTTGGGACGGAAGAATTCCTTCTGATAAAGGAACAATTGCTGAAATTTTACGTGAAAACGGATACAACACTTTTGCTGTTGGAAAATACGGCGTAACTCCAGATGAAGATGCTACAGATGCAGGACCTTTCGACAGATGGCCAACCGGAAAAGGTTTCGATCATTTCTTCGGATTCTTAGGTTCTCAAACCGATCAATACAATCCAGATCTAGTTGAAGATCAAGTACACGTTACGCCTGACGGACGTCACTTAAGTGAATTAATTACAGATAAAGCAATAAGCTATATTCAGAAACAACAAAAAGCAGCTCCGGGAAAACCATTCTTCTTGTATTATGCACCGGGAGCAGCACACGCACCTCATCAAGTTGCTACAAAATGGAGCGATCCTTACAAAGGAAAATTTGACAAAGGCTGGGATGCTTACCGCGAAGAAGTTATTGCGAACCAAAAGAAATTGGGCGTAATTCCGGCTAATGCAGTATTACCGGAACGCAATCCATTAATTACAGATTGGAAAAAATTAACGCCAGATCAAAAGAAAGTTTATACAAGATTCATGGAAGTTTACGCTGGATTCCTGACATATACAGATTATGAAGTGGGAAGAGTTGTAAATTATTTGAAAGAAACGAATCAACTTGACAACACTGTAATTTTTGTTGCCATTGGCGATAACGGAGCAAGTAAAGAAGGAACAACTGAAGGAACAATCAACCAAAGTTTATTTGCTCAAGGCGTAACTGACGAACAAAATTTAAAGACCAACTTAGCGAATATCGACGAAATTGGTACAGCAAAAGGTCTTAACACAAACTACCCTTTAGGATGGGCTCAGGCTACAAATGTTCCGTTCAAAAACTGGAAACAAGATGCACAGTCTGAAGGTGGAACTCATAATCCACTGATTGTTTTTTATCCTAACGGAATTAAAGACAAAGGCGGTATCAGAAATCAATACAGCCACGTAACCGATTTGCTTCCAACAACTTTAGACATTGTAGGAGTTAAAGCTCCTGAATACATTAAAGGCATTAAACAGGACAAAATTCAAGGTTCTTCTTTATATGCTTCTTTAGATAACGCTAAAGCCGAATCATTACACAAAGTGCAATACTATTACATTTTTGGAAATAGAGCTATTTATAAAGATGGTTGGAAAGCCGGCGCAGCGCATGCGAATCCGTTTACTTCAGCAAAAACTGCCGGTAATCAAGCACCTGCACCAAGCAATTTTGATACTGATGTTTGGGAATTATACAACTTAAACGAAGATTTCAACGAGCGTAACAATTTAGCAGCAAAATATCCTGAAAAATTAGCTGAGCTTAAAAAATTGTTTGACGAGCAAGCTAAAGAAAACAACGTTTATCCGTTAATTGACTGGCAGGATGTAATCACAAGAAAAATACATAATACGGGTCCTGATAAAGGCAAAAGTCTTCAGGATTTAATTAAACAAGTTACAAAACCAGGAGAAGGCACAACAACTGCTGGGGGTAGCCATTAAGATAGTGATTTTCAAAACCTGCAAGGTTTCTAAAACCTTGTAGGTTTCACTATAAAACACAAAAACACATTTTGATTTAGAATTCACTAAAATCACAATAAATAATAAAAAAGAAACAATTAAAACACTACTAATTCTATAGAATTAAAAGTTTTTAATTTAAATTTACACTTTATAACTTTTTGATTTTCACCAATACACAATAAAAAAATAAGAAATCATGAAACGAGTAGACTATGAAATTATAGGAAAAAAAATCATCGTGGGCGCGATTGTTTTTTTAGTTCCGCTAGTCATATTGGCGGGAGGTTTAGCATTAATTAATCAATTTTTAAAATAAGAAATCATGGCAATAGTACAAAGAGAAAAACTAACAAGAGATTTACTAATAAGTCTTTTTATTTATTCTTTGCCGGTAGTGGCAATTTTCCTTTATTTCAAATTAAGCAATAATTTAGTAAGCGAATCGCACATTTCATTACCCGCTTTTTTAGAATTTTCAAAGCCCGCTTTTGAGCATATCAGAACTTGGGGATTAACCGTTTTTATGCTGGTTTTAGGCGTAATCGAATTTACAGCAGGGTTATACGATGACGAATGGACAGGCCAAGAACGCAAAGTTGATATTATTTGTTTCTTAGCACCAAAATTGCTTTTGCCTCCAGTAATTGCTTTTTTCAGCTTGACTGCTTTACCATATCTAATTCCGGATTTAGCTAACACACTTTCGTGGGTTCCTTTCTGGGGAGGATTTTTTCTAATCGCAATTGCTGATGATTTGACACAATATTGGTACCACAGACTGCACCATCAAGTTCCGTTTTTATGGCGTTTCCACAGAACACATCACTCTGCTCCTTATATGGGAATGGCGATGGCTTCTAGACAAAACTTTATTTACACGGTTTTCTTTTCGCAAATTTATTTGACTGCAACTTTAACATATTTAGGTTTGGGTTTACCGGCTTTATTCGTTTTGGTTATTAAAAGTTTCATCACTCTTGGCGCACACTCAAGTATTGCTTGGGACAAACCATTTTACAAATACAGAGTTTTACATCCAATTGCATGGGTTTTAGAAAGATTGATTTCGACTCCGGCTACGCACCATGCGCATCACGCAGATACAAGCGGAGATGGTGTTGGACATTTTAAAGGAAACTTCGGAAACATGTTTTTCATTTGGGATGTAATTTTCGGAACAGGTTTAATCACACGTAAATTCCCAGAGTCATACGGGACAAAATCATATAAACAAGAAGAATGGTACGCACAATTTTTATGGCCAATATTCAAATCCAAAAAAGAAGGAAGTCCGCTTGCTGATGGCGTATTATCACTTCCGTTAAAAGCAAAACCGGTAGTAGAAACTACTGAACAAAGTCCAGTATTAGAGCAGGCGTAATCTTTTAAATTAATTATGAAGAAAAATAAAATAAGTGCTTTACTAATTGGATTTACATTTGTTGCAAACGCGCAAGCTCCAAAACAGGCATCAACTTTTACCCAAAAGTCAAATGAGGCAGTATATTCAAAATTAAATTTTGATGATACTGCCGATTTTACTGATGCAAAAAGAGGTTTCATCGCCACTTTACCAGACGGAAAAATTCTTTCAAAATCAGGAAATGTAGCCGTAAATCTAACCGATTTTGATTTCATAAAAGGAAAAGCTCCGGCAACGGTAAATCCTGCTCTATGGCGTCAGGCGCAATTGAATAACATCAACGGATTGTTCAAAATTACAGATGGTGTTTATCAGGTTCGTTCTTTTGATGCTGCCAATATTTCTTTCATAGAAACTAAAAATGGCTACGTCGTAATTGATGCATTAACGATTGAAGAAGCTTCCGCGAAAGCGTATGAATTTGTCAAAAAACATGTTGCCGACAAGCCTATTTTGGCCGTAATTGTTACGCACAGTCACGGCGATCATTATGGCGGACTGCAAGGTTTGGTTTCGGCCGAAGACATAAAATCCGGAAAAGTAAAATTCATTACACCAAAAGGCTTTTATGAAGAAGCTGTAAGCGAAAATGTACTTCTCGGAAATGTTATGCGAAGAAGAGCGGGATATCAATTCGGATTAAGTTTAGAAAGAAATGCGACTGGTCAAGTGGATGTTGGTTTAGGAAAACCATTTCTTGGCGGAGGAAGTTCATCGCTTTTACCTCCAAATTTCGAAATTGAAAAAACCGGACAAACCGTTACTATTGATGGCTTGGATTTGATTTTTCAGCTTACGCCGAATTCTGAAGCTCCAGCCGAATTAACTCTCTTTGCTCCTTCTAAAAAAGTATTTTTCTCTGCCGAAATTGCAAGTCATACCTATCATAATGTTTTAACGCCTCGAGGTGCCAAAACCAGAGATGCCAAGGCTTGGGCGGGATATCTTGACGAATCCATCGATTTATTTGGAGCAAAAACTGAGATTATTGTTCCGTCGCACACTTGGCCGGTTTATGGACATGATAAAGGAATTACTTTTCTAGAAAAACAGAGAGATTTATACAAATATGTGCACGATCAAACGGTTCATTTGGCCAATAAAGGTTTGAACAAAGATGAGATTGCCGAAGAAATAAAACTTCCAGCCGAATTAGCAAAAGAATGGTACAATCGTGACTTTTACGGAACGGTAAAACACAATGCAAAAGCAACTTATCAATTTTATCTAGGCTGGTGGGACGGAAATCCTGCTGAATACGATAAACTTCCTCAAGTTGAAGCAGCTAAAAAATATGTAGAATGGTTTGGCGGTGAAGAAACGGCATTGAAAAAAGCCAATGAAAGCTTTCAAAAAGGCGAATACCGCTGGGTTGCCGAAGTTTTAAAACATGTCATATTTGCAAATCCAGAAAATACTACAGCAAAAAATTTACAAGCTGATACTTTTGAGCAAATTGCGTATCAAAGCGAATCAGGAATTTGGAGAGATTTGTATTTATCTGGCGCAAAAGAACTCCGCGAAGGCGTAATTGTTCCCAAAAATCCTGTGAATCGCGCTGCCGGATTTTTAGCCAATTTAACTCCCGAAGCTATTTTCGATTATTTATCGGTTACGGTTGACGGAAATAAAGCGGCTGGAAAAGAAATTTCGTTGCGTTTTGTTTTTCCTGAACTAAACAAAAATATTCTGGTTTATCTTAAAAATGGCGTTTTGCATCAAAGTCAAACACGTGTTGATGATAAAGCCGAATTTACTCTGGCGATTTCAAAAGCCAAATTTGTAGAATTATTGACCAATCCGGAAAGTGCCAGAACAATTTTAACTTCTGAAGGTGTGATTTTTGAAGGTAATCCGTTTAAATTCAGAGAATTAGCTAGTGTTTTTGAACCGGCAAATCCGTATTGGAATATTGTAACTCCTTAAACTAAAAATCATGAAAAATAAAATATTTAGAAATAGCATTTCAACATTTATATTGCTTTTTACAATCATTGGTTTTTCACAAACTAAAAGCTCAAACACCGTTTCATTAGATGTTTTTTACAACAAAATTCAAGCGGAAAAAAATCCGCAGATAATTGATGCCAGAGGAGCTGAAGAATTTGCATTAAATCATATTCTGGGTGCTGTAAATTTCAATTTGGAATCAAAAGATTATGCTGAAAAAATTGCTAAATTAGATAAATCAAAACCTGTTTTTACTTATTCTATCGGCGCAGGAAGAAGCGTTTGGCTGGCAGACGATTTACTTAAAAAAGGTTTTAAAGAAGCTTACAGTCTGGAAGGCGGAATCGCGAACTGGATTGGAAGCGGAAAACCATTTTTTGCCAATTCTAAAAGCAAATTGACCTTAACCGAATACAACAAAATTATTGCTGATAATAAAACGGTTTTAGTTGATATTGGTTCCGTTTATTGCGGTGCGTGTAAAAAAGTAAAACCTGTTTTAGAAACTATAAAAGCACAATACGGAACCAAACTAAAAGTAGTCGAAATTGATCTGGAAGACAACACACAAGTCATTGCCGATTTGAAAACAATTAAAGTTTTCCCAACTTTAATTGTTTATCAAAATGGAAAAATCATTCTTAAAAAAGAAGGTTTTGAAAATTTGAAAAATGATGTTGATGTGGCTTTGGCCTCTAAATGATAATTTAATTTTCACAAGAAGATTTAACCGCATTTTTGTCATTTCGAGGAACGAGACCCGAGCGATAGCGAACAGGCGAAGCAAATCACACTAGTAATTCGACAAAGAATGGCGACTATCTGTGTAGAGTTTCGTGTGTGATTTCTCGTTCCTCGAAATGACAAATAATACGTGCACAAAATGAGAAAGACGCACTGCTGTGCGTCTCTACAATAAAACCTTTGTCTAAAACCAACTTACCAAAACATGGCAAACTATAAAAAAATAAAAAAGATTGTTATACCCATTTTAATCATACTCTTTTTATTAGCAGTATTCCTTTTCTGGCCAATAAACACAGACGGAACTTTAATAAAACCAGATGAAAAATTAGTCGAAGGAAAAGCTACATTCTTAGCACAAAAAGATACTTCGACTTCAGTAAAAAAAACCAATATTATTATTCTCCTTGCCGATGATTTAGGCAAATATGATATTTCGTTATACGGAGGAAAAGCAGCGCCAACGCCTCAAATTGATTCTTTGGCCGCTTCGGGAGTTACTTTTACAGATGGTTACGTATCAGCATCTATTTGTTCGCCATCGCGCGCGGGGTTACTTACAGGACGTTATCAAGAACGTTTTGGACATGAATATCAGCCGGGTGATCGTTATCCAAAAAATAACTTGGAATATTATGCTTTCAAATATTTAATCAATACCAATAATTGGAGATTAAATGCAAAAATTAATTATCCAAATGAAGCGTCGATAGCCACACAAGGTTTGCCACAATCTGAAATTACTTTTGCCGATTTAGCCAAAAAGCAAGGTTACAGCACCGCAATTATCGGGAAATGGCATTTGGGTCACAACAAAGGATTTTTTCCTTTAGACAGAGGTTTCGATTATCATTATGGCTTTTATCAGGCATTTTCGCTTTACACGCCAGAAGATGATAATCCGGATATTATCAATCATCATCATAAAGATTTTACCGATAAAATGATTTGGGGAAATGGCCGTGTCGGAATTGGGCAAATTCGTCGCGATACTACCATTATTCATGATAAAGCGTATTTAACTGAAACTTTTGCTGATGAAGCAGAAGCTTTTATTGACAAGAATAAAAACAAACCGTTTTTGCTTTACGTTCCGTTTAATGCGCCGCACACACCATTTCAGGTTCGTAAAAAATATTACGACCGTTTTCCGAATGTAAAAGATGAAAACAAACGTGTGTACTATGCTATGATCAGCGCGCTTGATGATGCCATTGGAAGAATCCGAGCTAAAGTCAAAAAAGAAGGTTTAGAAGAAAATACTTTGATCATTTTTGCCAGCGACAATGGTGGCGCCGATTATACTTTTGCAACCACAAATGCACCTTTAAAAGGCGGTAAATTTTCGCATTTTGAAGGCGGTATAAATGTTCCGTTTGCACTTTCGTGGAAAGGAAAAATAAAACCGAATACCGTTTATAAAACGCCTGTAAGCTCTCTTGATATTTTTAGCACGATTGCTTCTGTTACGGGTTCTGGCTTGCCAAAAGACCGAGTTTATGATGGCGTTGATTTAATTGATGTGGTCAACAATAATAAAGAAGCTCATAAAGATTTATTCTGGCGTTCCGGCGATGCAAAAGCAATTAGAAGCGGTAACTGGAAATTAATCGTAAGCGGTAAAACACACGAAACCTGGCTTTATGATTTAGCAAAAGACAAGTCTGAAACAACAGATTTAGCGGCAAAAAATCCTGAAAAAGTAAAAGAACTGAAAACCGCTTTGCAAAATTGGGAAAAAGGATTGATTAAGCCACTTTGGCCTAATTTGACTTATTATGAATTCGATTTTGGAAAACAAAAATACTTTGTGGATTTGTAATCTTGATCGAAGTCCTGCAAGGTTTTCAAAACCTTGTAGGTCTCATTTTCTACTTTTTTAAATAATTAATACCTATAAGGTTTTAAAAACCTTGCAGGAAATCAAAAACAAATGTCATCTCAAACAAAACAATTCAACATTCACGAAGACTGGACCGTAGTAATTCTAGGATTTCTAATTATCGTAATTTCTCTTTTTATTTTTCTTCCTGAAGTTCCGGTTTTCAAGTGGTCAAACGGTACAGATTTACTCACAGATGTTTTTAATTTTGAAAATTTAAAAATCCTCGGATTGCAATTTTTATATCTAATTGTAATTGGAACTCTCGGCACTTTTTTAATCGGGAAATCGATTAAATATTCTTTAATTGTTTTTCCAATCGTTTATTTTTTAACGGTTTTAGCATTAATTATTGCAGGAAATACGGAAATAAAAGCACTCAATTTAGAAGCCGTGATTTTCAGTTTGATAATTGGTTTATTGATTGGAAATTTCATCAAACTTCCAGAATGGTTCCGTTCGGCACTTTCTACAGAAGTTTTTGTCAAAATCGGATTGGTTTTATTAGGAACAAGTGTGATTTTTTCTGATATTTTAAAGGCGGGTTCATTAGGATTAATTCAGGCTTTGGTTGTTGTTTTGTCTGTCTGGTATTTTGCCTTTTGGCTTTGCCGAAAATTAAAAGTTGACGAAGAATTGACCATGATGATTTCGAGTGCCGTATCCATTTGCGGTGTTTCTGCAGCAATTGCAACTTCGGGTGCTATTAAAGGCGATTCTAAAAAGCTGTCTTATGTTATTTCAATTGTTTTGGTAACAGCCATTCCAATGATGATTTTCATGCCTATAATTGCTAAATATTTTAATTTCCCTGAAGAAGTTACCGGCGCATGGCTTGGCGGAAGTATTGATACTTCCGGAGCGGTTGTAGCTTCAGGAAGTTTGGTGGGCGAAACTGCTTTAAAAATTAGTACGATTGTAAAATTTTCTCAAAATGTATTATTAGGATTAGCGGCTTTTGCAATATCCGTTTATTGGACTTACACGAACAATAAATCGGCGGAAGCTGTAGAATCAAAACCCACTTTGAGTGTGATTTGGGAACGTTTTCCAAAGTTTGTAATTGGCTTTATTCTGGCTTCTCTCCTATTTTCTTTTTTCATTAGTTCCGAAACTCGAGATTCAGTAAAAGACAGTTTGAAAAATTTGCAGGGAATTTGGTTTGCCTTAGCTTTTACAAGTATTGGTTTAGAAACTAATTTTAAAGATTTACTTGCTAATAATAGTCGTAAACCTTTATACGCTTTTTTAATTGCGCAATTATTCAATGTGATTGTGACTTTGATTATCGCGTTTTTATTGTTTAATTAATTTTTTCCGCCACGAATTCACGAATTAATATGAATAATTCGTGAATTCGTGGCGGAAAAATTACTGTTTTCATTTCCTATAAATACCAATAAAAACTTCTATCCATTTCTTTTTTCAAAAAAAATCAAGATTAATTTGGTTTTTACAATATTAAATATAACTTTGTCTATGTAATTAGTAGAGTTTAATATTTAAAACTTACATTTTGAAAACAATAGCACACAGAACGTCTTTTATTCTTCCTAAAAATTACGCCTATAACACTTTTTGTTATATGTGTAGCTGTTGTTAATTCTCACATTTGTTTACTACGATTTTGCCTACTTTAAAAATCGGAATAAACCACTTTTTTTACTTAAATTTCATTACAAAATATAATGCAATTCGTCACAAACGAATCTGTATACCAATATGTTATACCATTATAAAAAAATCATTTCTGCGGCAACAGAAAAAAACCAATTAAAGAACATTTATCATTTCAAAACAAAAAACAACTAACATAAAGCACATTAAAATGAACACTAAAATCACCACAATATTACTTTCTGCTCTTGTAACTGGAGCTGTTAGTTTTACCAAAATAAACGCTCAGAACGCTTCAAAACCAAATATCATTCTGATTATGGTAGATGATATGGGATATTCTGATTTAGGAAATTATGGTTCAGAAATTAAAACACCCAATTTAGATAAACTGGCGAACGAGGGTTTGCGTTTGCGTGAATTCTACAATAACTCTATTTGTGCGCCAACAAGAGCTTCGCTCCTAACTGGTCAATATCAGCATAAAGCGGGCGTCGGTTTTTTTGATGTTAATTTAGGATTGCCAGCTTATCAAGGCTATTTAAACAAAGAATCTTTGACTCTGGGAGAAGTTTTCCGCTCTGGCGGTTATAGCACAATTTTATCCGGAAAATGGCACGTTGGTTCTGAAGATCAGGCACAATGGCCGAACCAAAGAGGTTTTGATAAATTTTACGGAATCTTAAAAGGTGCTTCTAATTATTTTGACACTAAACCTTTGCCTTTCGGAAAAACGCCTTATCCGGTAAAGTTGATTCGTAATAATGAAGAACTGCATCCAAAAGACGATTCGTATTATTTTACAGATGAAATTGGAAACAATGCTGTCACTTTCTTAGACGAGCAAAACAAAGAAAACAAACCTTTCTTTTTGTATTTAGCTTTTACGGCTCCGCACTGGCCGTTGCAAGCAAAACCAGTTGACATTGCAAAATACAGAGGAAAATTTGATGAAGGCTGGGATATTTTGAGAGAAAAAAGAATTGAGAAATTGAAAGCAAACGGAATTTTACCAGCCAATCAAACCATTTCGCCAAGAGATCCTGAAGTTCCAGAATGGAGCAAGCTGACTTACGACGAAAAACAATTTTGGAAAGCCAAAATGGAAGTTTATGCTGCAATGGTCGACAACATGGATCAGAATGTGGGGAAGGTTTTGGATAAACTAAAAGCGCTTAAAAAAGATAAAAACACATTAATTATTTTCATTTCAGATAATGGCGCTCAAGGCGGATTTAATACTTATAATCCACTTGGAAGAGGTTTGGTTCGAAATGACGGACCAGTTGGAACTTCAGGATCTTTTGATTATCAGGAACAAAACTGGGCGTATTTATCGAATACTCCGCTACAGCAATATAAAAATAATATGCATGAAGGTGGTTTCAGTTCGCCTTTTATTGCTTGGTTTCCGTCAAAAATAAAAGCGGGAAGAATTGATAAAGGAACCGGACACATTATTGACCTCGCTCCTACTTTCTACGAATTGGCTGGAATCGAATATCCTAAAAATTATAATAATGTAAATACCAATCCGCTTCCGGGAAAAAGTTTACTTCCTGTTTTATTTGACAATGTTTCAGAAGTTAACCGAGGCGAGCCATTATTCTGGGAAAGAGCAGGAAACAGAGCAGTTCGTGACGGAAAATGGAAATTGGTTTCGATTTATCCTTCTTATGAATGGGAATTGTACAATCTCGAAACAGACCGTGGTGAAACTACAAATGTGGCACAGCAAAATCCGGGAATTGTAAACAAACTTTCGGCATCTTATTTTGAATGGGTAGATCGAACTGGTGTTGTAGAATACAGCAAATTCAAACTAAAACCTGAAGTAATGCCGGGCGGTGCCTCTCTAAAGAAATAAAAATCTTTTTCTAACCATAAAATAATCATTATGAGTTCATTTTATCAAGAAATAGCAAAACAGCATCATGATTTAGTGATTCTGCCTGAGAAAAAATTAATTCATCAGTTTATAGATGATTTGTTTGTCATCTTATTTTCTAATACCTCAAAATCATTAGAATCTGAGGCA
The DNA here is from genome assembly GCF_000745775.1 of Flavobacterium sp. ASV13. Taxonomy (GTDB): domain Bacteria; phylum Bacteroidota; class Bacteroidia; order Flavobacteriales; family Flavobacteriaceae; genus Flavobacterium. The sequence goes on from NZ_JQJY01000003.1 coordinate 171,079, forward strand.
ACAATCAAATACAAATTCAATCAGCTGGAAAAGCAGTTTGATGAATTGGTTTTGGATTTTTCGCCAAAAAGTGACCAAAAACAGCAAACCAAAAACTTTTTTGAAGCGATTCCGAAGTTGCACAAAAAAGCATTAAACGACGCTGTAACCATATTTACAAAAGATCCTGCGGCCAAATCACTGGAAGAAGTGCTATACTCGTATCCTGGTTTTTTCGCTATTGCCGTTTACCGATTTTCTCATCAGCTTTGGGAGCAGGATTTAAAATTATTAGCCCGAACCATTTCAGAATATGCTCATATTAAAACGAGTATCGAAATTCATCCCGGCGCCCAAATCGGAAAAGATTTTGCTATCGATCACGGAACAGGAATCGTGATTGGAGAAACAACAATTATTGGCGATAACGTTCAAATTTATCAAGGCGTTACTCTCGGAGCTTTGAGTGTAAAAAAAGACGAGGCCTTTATAAAAAGACATCCAACCATTGAAGATAATGTCATTATTTATGCCAACAGCACTATTCTTGGCGGTCAAACTACTATAGGAAAAGATTCTATAATTGGCGGAAATGTCTGGCTGACGTACACAATTCCATCCAATTCTGTTGTGTATCATAAAAACGAAATTAAAATCAGGGATAATAATCCTTTCCCTGCACCCATTTTTTATTCTATTTAAAAATATCAAAACCAATGAAATATCAAAACATTCTAGAAACCATAGGAAACACTCCTCACATTCGATTAAACAAACTTTTTAAATCACATGAAGTGTGGATTAAATTGGAAAAATCAAATCCGGGTTCAAGTATTAAAGACCGAATCGCTCTTGCAATGATTGAAGATGCAGAACGAAAAGGGCTTATAAATCAGGATACTGTAATTATTGAACCAACTTCAGGAAATACCGGAATTGGACTTTCACTAGTTGCAGCCGTTAAAGGTTATAAAGTTATTGTTGTAATGCCAGAATCGATGAGTGTTGAACGCAGGAGAATTTTGAATGCCTATGGCGCCGAATATGTTTTGACACCAAGAGAAAAAGGAACTTCAGGAGCAGTTGAAAGAGCAAAAGAACTGGCTTCGACGATTAAAAACTCGTTTCTTCCGTCTCAATTTACCAATAAAGCAAATGTTGAAATTCACGAAAAAACAACCGCTCTAGAAATTTTAGCCGATTTTCCCGATGGAATCGATTATTTAATAACCGGAGTTGGAACTGGAGGTCATATTACCGGAGTTTCAAAAATATTAAAGCAGCATTTCCCGAATCTTCAAACTTATGCTGTCGAGCCCGCTTTGTCGCCAGTTTTGAGTGGTGGACTTCCGTCTCCGCATCCGTTTCAGGGAATCGGAGCTGGTTTTATTCCCGAAGTTTTTAATCGCGAATATGTCGATCAGATTCTAACAGTTGATAAAAACGAATCGTACAATTTCACTAAAAGAATAGCCAAAGAAGAAGGAATATTTGCCGGAATATCTACCGGAGCAGCACTTGCAGCATTATCAAGAAAACTCAAAGATATTCCTGAAGATGCTGTAATCCTGACTTTTAATTATGACACCGGAGAAAGATATTTATCTGTAGATGAGTTATTTGATTGAAATTATGAATAACTTTAAGCAAGCAAAAAATAATTTACAAACCTATTAAAATACCAGAAAAATGGCAGAATCAAAACAACAACAGACCGCATTAGGCGATGTTGCAGCAAGACAACTCGCAATTGCAACGCGTACCGTACCTCAAATTGGAACAACTTCTCCACGCTGGCTGACACATCTTTTACATTGGACGCCAGTAGAATCGGGTGTGTTTCGTTTGAACAAAGTTAAAAATGCAAACCACATTGAAGTCGATTGTTCTGCACGCGACGAAAGAGTTTTACCAAACACTTTTGTTGATTATGTTGAAAATCCAAGAGAATATAATCTTGCTGCCGTTCAGACTATTGTAGAAGTTCACACGCGTGTTTCTGACTTATACAGCAAGCCATATAATCAGATTACAGAGCAACTTCGACTGGCAATAGAAACCATTAAAGAGCGTCAGGAAAGTGAGTTAATCAACAACAAAGATTACGGATTATTGAGCAACGTTGCGCCTTCGCAGATTATAAAAACACGCACAGGAGCGCCAACTCCAGATGATTTAGACGAATTGCTGACTAAAGTTTGGAAAGAACCAGGTTTCTTTTTACTGCATCCGTTGGCAATTGCTGCTTTTGGACGCGAATGTACACGCAGAGGTGTTCCGCCTCCGACAATATCTTTGTTTGGATCTCAGTTTTTAACTTGGAGAGGAATTCCGCTTATTCCATCAGATAAACTGCCAATCGTAAAAGGAAAATCAAAAATCATTTTATTGAGAACTGGAGAAAGCCGTCAAGGAGTAATTGGATTGATTCAGCCGGGATTACAAGGCGAACAATCTCCTGGATTATCAGTTCGTTTTATGGGAATTAATGAAAAAGCGATTGCTTCTTACTTGGTTTCGCTTTATTGTTCTTTAGCTATTTTGGTTGATGATGCCATCGCTGTTTTAGAAGATGTCGAAATAGGAAAGTATCATGAGTACAAATACTAACCCAGACGGATTACCAAACATTGACGATTTGCAGTTTCTGGCAAACGAACTGTTCAGTGCGCTTCCAAATGAATTTCCAAAAGAAATTTCATTGAGCCCAGACAAAGCGGAACATCCTCGTGCGACAAAAATTGCAGAAACACTTTTGCATGCTGGCGGTGCCAATATTATTGCTCCATTTCCAGCGCAAAATCCGTTAAATGTTAATTTGGTTCCGCCTTCATTCAGCGGTTTTGGAGGATCGCCTGCAAGTGCTACTCAGAGTTCGAGTGCTGCAGCTTTATATCCAAATGCAGGTGCAGGTTTTGATCCTAAATATGGCATTCCTTCGTCGGGAATTCCAGAAGATAACGGATTAAATATTAATAATCCGCAGACAGGTTTTAACGATATTAATTTAAAAACCAATAACACTCCGCAACTTAATGAGGAATCAATTTTTTCATCGCTCTTTTTAAATGATCAATATTTGCCATTTCAAAGCGAAAATTCTTCTTTTGAAAACGAACTAAAAATAGCTTTAGAAACGGTTGATACTTTTTTTAGAAAGCGAAATGATTTTCCGTCAAGCGGAAGTGATCTTCAAAACTCGTATTATTTTTTAGATCAGAATCCTTTTGCTTTTGATCCAAAAAATACCAATGCAATTGTTGGAAGTTCTTTCGGAACAAATCCATTAAGCGGCAGTACAAATTCACATTTTAATGCCGAATTAATCAAAAAAGATTTTCCAATTTTAAGTGAAACTGTAAACGGAAGACCTTTAGTGTGGTTTGATAATGCGGCAACGACTCAAAAACCAAAATCGGTTATTGATCGCATTGCGTATTTCTACGAGCATGAAAATTCGAACATTCACCGTGCGGCGCACGAATTGGCGGCACGTGCATCTGACGCTTATGAAGCGGCACGCGAAAAAGTAAAAACGTTTTTAAATGCATCTTCTGTAAACGAAATTGTATTTGTTCGCGGTGCAACCGAAGGAATAAATTTAGTAGCTTCAACTTGGGGCGATCAAAATTTAAATTCAGGAGATGAAATCATTGTGAGTAATCTTGAGCATCATGCGAATATAGTTCCGTGGAAAAGATTGGCTGATAAAAAAGGTTTAAAACTTCGTGTAATTCCAGTTGATGATGATGGTCAAATTCTGCTTGACGAATATGCAAAATTGCTGAATTCAAAAACACGTTTAGTAGCATTTACACAAGTTTCAAACGCATTAGGAACGGTAACTCCTGCCAAAAAAATAACTGAAATGGCGCACGCAGCCGGAGCAAAAGTCTTGATTGACGGCGCACAATCTGTTTCGCACATGAAAGTTGATGTACAGGATTTAAATCCGGATTGGTTGGTTTTTTCCGGACATAAACTTTTTGGCCCAACAGGAATTGGCGCTTTATACGGAAAAGAAGAATTATTGAACGAAATGCAGCCGTATCAATCTGGTGGAAACATGATTCAGGATGTGACTTTTGAGGAAATAAAATACCACAAAGCACCCAATCGTTTTGAAGCCGGAACCGGAAATATCGCCGATGCAATTGGTCTTGGCGCTGCAATTGACTATGTGACGAAACTCGGAATTGAACAAATTGGCCAGTATGAGCATTATTTATTAGAATATGCTACAAGACTTCTTAAGGAAATTCCAGGCGTACGTTTAATTGGAACTGCAAAAGACAAAGCAAGCGTGTTATCTTTTAATTTACAAGGATATACAAATGATCAAGTTGGTCAAGCTTTAAACAAAGAAGGAGTTGCTGTACGAACTGGACATCATTGTGCACAGCCTATTTTGAGAAGAATGGGAGTTGAAACTACAGTTCGTCCTTCATTAGCATTTTACAATACCACTAAAGATGTTGATACTTTTATCAAGACTTTGTGGGAACTGAAAAAAGCCAAATTTTAAAAATATTGAGATTAAATTCTCTAATTGAATAATTACTTTTTTTGATATTTTAAGTAATTATACCCAAAAGCGATTGTTTTCCTGAACAGTCGCTTTTTTTATTAACAAATAAATCAGATTCTTTTATAAACATCTACAACAACTAGTACTTTCTCTGTTTTTATGTTAATTCTTCACGCATACAACTCAAACAGAACCAATCAATTAAATATTAATCACATTACCCCTTAAATTTTTACAAAATAAAAGTATTTGAGTACCAATTGTTACAAATATTACAAAAATGAAGTTATGTGTTATTTTTAATGTTAAAAAGAGGTTTATAGTTAACATTAATTTAAGATATTTGAAAGAACTAATTTAAACACAATAAAAAATGAAAATTAATTTAAAACATTTTTTGTGGCTATTGCTCGTTTTAAGCGTGCAAATAGCTGTGGCTCAAGGAGGGGCAATTTCTGGTACAGTTACTGACAATAAAGGTGTTCCCATTCCGGGGGTAAATATTGTTCTTAAAGGAACAAGTGTCAGTACACAAACTGATTTTGATGGAAATTTTAAAATTCAGGCCAAAACTGGCGATGTTTTAGTAGCTAGTTATGTTAGTTTTGCGACCGTCGAAGTAAAAGCTTCTAATTCAATGACAATTAAAATGGTTGAAACTCAAAATGAGCTTGAAGCCGTTCTTGTTGTGGGTTATGGTACACAATCAAAAAAGAATTTAACCGATAATATTGCTCGTGTAACAGCAAAAGATATTCAGCAAGTACCTGTTGCTAACGTGCAAAATGCCTTAGTTGGTAAATTAGCCGGAGTACAGATTACACAGACAAATGGTAAAGTCGAAGGAGGAATGAATATTAGAGTTCGTGGAGCTGCGAGTATAAGCGCAAGTACACAGCCTTTGTATGTTTTAGATGGAATTCCTCTTATCACAGATGACGAGTCTAGCAATGGAGCCCCAACCAATCCATTGTTGACATTAAGCCCAAATGAAATAGAATCAATTGATGTTTTAAAAGATGCTTCTTCTGCAGCAATTTATGGAGCTCGTGGAGCTAATGGAGTTGTCATCATTACAACTAAAAAAGGTAAAGAAGGCAAAGGAAATTTCTCTTTAAACTTCTCTCAAGGTATCAGTGAAGCCACTCACACGAAAAAATTTCTGAATGCAAAACAATATGTAGAATTGCTACAGGAAGCTGGACGAAATGTTGATGATTTAGAATCTGTAGAAGATGAATTGGAATATTTGTCTCAAGGAACAGATTGGAGAAACGGAGAAATCGATACAAATTGGCAAGATATAGCTTTGCGCACAGGTTATACTACTGATGCCGATTTTTCTGTATCTGGAGGTGACGACAAAACAAAATATTTCTTTGCAGGAGCTTACAACAATACTACAGGAATTGTTGACAGCAATGATTTAGAAAGAATAACAGCGAGATCAAACGTATCTCATAAAATTACAGACCATTTTACGGCCGGAATGAATATCGGTTTCTCAAGATCAGTTATCAATAGAGTTCAAGATGACAATTCATTCTCTACTCCTATGCAATCTCTTGCTCAAGCTCCAATTTCACAAGCGAGATTAGAAGATGGAACTCCAAATCCAAACACAGAGTATGTCAATTATTTATTAGCAAAAGACAATACTTCCTGGAAAACCATAATGAGAAGAGTTACAGGAAAAATATTCGGTGAATTAAAACTGGTAAAAGGATTGAAATTCAATTCAGATTTTGCTTATGATTTATTGACTCAAACCGAAGATTATTGGCAAGGCAAAAATGCTCCTTTTATGGCCACTGACGGGGCAGTTTTTGCAACTTCTGTAAATACTGAAAGCTATATTTTCAGTAATTATTTTACATACGATCTAACTTTTGCTGAAAATCATACGATAAATGCTGTTGCTGGTATGGAATTCAATAAATACAATAGACGTTACCAAGATGTAAACAGTATTTATTTCCCAAATGATGGTTTTCATACTGTTGATGGTGGTGCGGAAGTAAATGAAGGACATGGTAGCGAAACCGATTATGTCTTTGTTTCTCAGTTCGGCCGATTCAATTATAGCTTCAAAAACAAATATCTTTTCAAAGCAAGTATTCGTCGTGATGGATCGTCTCGTTTTGGAAAAAATGAACGCTTCGCAGTTTTTCCAGCGTTTTCAGCCGGATGGGTTATGTCGCAAGAGGAATTCTTAAAAGACAATACCGTTTTAAGTTATTTAAAATTAAAAGGAAGCTGGGGTAAGGTAGGAAATGCTGAAGTTGGAAACTTTGCATCTCGCCAATTATATAGTCCTAATTCTTATAACTTAAAATCAGGATTAACTTTTAACCAAGCCGGAAATGATAATCTTACTTGGGAAAAATCATCTCAAACAGATGTTGGTGTTGAAGTTGGGTTCCTTAATAAAATCAATTTAGAAGTCGATTATTATGACAAACGTACTGACGGCCTTCTTTTTGAAAAACCTTTACCTCCGAGCTCTGGCGCTACATCGATCAATACAAATCTTGGAGAAATAAAAAGCAGTGGATTTGAATTTACTTTGAATACAAAAAATGTTGAAACCGAAAAATTCAAATGGACGACAAGTTTCAACCTTACAACAAACGAGTCAAAAGTAAAATCACTGCCAAATAACAATACTGATGTTATTTCAAGTTATAACATCAATCGTGTTGGAGAAAACATTTCATCATTTTATTTAGTTGAATACGCTGGTGTTGATCCTGCAAACGGAGATGCACTTTTTGTAAAAAACACAGTAAATGCTGATGGAAGTCTTGACAAAAGCACGACTAACGATTACAGTGAAGCTAAAAGAATTGTGGCCGGAAATCCTTTCCCAACTTTAATGTCTGGATTGACTAATACAATGAATTATAAAAATTTTGATTTTAACTTTACATTTCAAGGTGAATGGGGTGCGAGTATTTATAACTCGGCAGGAATATATATGTCGACAGCGGCAGATTATTTTGACAACCAAACCGCAGATCAGTTAAATCGTTGGCAAAATCCAGGCGATATTACAAATGTGCCTCAGGCAAGATTTGGAGGTTCAAATGGAACACAAGAATCTACACGTTATTTAGACAAAGCCGATTTTATTCGTTTACGTAACGTTACATTAGGTTATTCTTTACCTAAAGAAACTGTAAATAAAGCAGGAATGAGTAGCTTAAGAATTTATTTTACAGCTGTAAACTTGCTCACTTTTACAAATTATGAAGGAACAGATCCAGAAGCAAGAAGAGATGACACAGGAATTGGAGAAGATTTTTACTCTGCACCGCCTGCAAGAACTATGGCAATAGGAGTAAATATTAATTTTTAAAAAGAACAAAATGAAAGCAAATAAATTAATCTTACTTATAATTTTCGCAGTCTTTTTTACGAGTTGTGAAGATCAGCTAAACTTAGATCCAAAACAGTCTGAAGATGCATCAGTGACTTTAAGTACTGAAAGCGGTGTCACAAATGTCCTTACAGGTACATATTCACTTGCAGCAAATGGAAATGCTTATGGCGGCCGTGTTTTATTATATGCAGATTTGCTTGGTGTAACAGGATCACTGAGTACTACCGACTTAAGATGGAGGGGAACTTTTGGAGAGCTACGACAAATGTACATCAAGACAATGATATCTAACAACGTGATTATTGAAGGTACTTATTCCAGACTTTATTCAATGATCAATGCTGCAAATACCGTTATCGAAAATATTGACAAAGTAAAAGATCCGGACAGACGAGCGGTTATGATTGGTGAAGCTAACTTTTTAAGATCATTAGCTTACTTTGATTTGGTGCGCTTTTTTGCAAAACCTTATGTTGCCGGACAAGCTAATACTCAATTAGGAGTTGTAATCAGACCTAATGCAATTTATGATTTCAGCGCAGATCTTTCAAAAGAGAGAAGCACTGTCGATGAAGTTTACAAAGTGATCATTGATGGATTAAATTTGGCTTATACTAATCTTCCTGAAGAAAATAGTTTTTATGCCGATAAATATTCTGCCAAAGCTTTATTAGCCAGAGTTTATTTGCAACAGCAAAATTATGCAGCTGCGAGAGATGCTGCAAATGATGTTATCGAAAACAGTGGACATGGTTTATCTCTAAAATATGCAGATGCTTTTAATCATGACTCAGATAAAACCGAAGATGTTTTTGCTATTCAAATTACAAAACAAACTGGTGTAAATGACGCAGTAACTTTTTATGCTTCTGAAGGAAATGGAGGACGCGGTGGTGATTTTTCTATTAGAGATGCTTATTTAGATAAATTTAGTGGTCCTGATGACAGAGCCGATTTTAATTATATAAACGATGATAACGGAAGACTTTTAACTTCTAAATTCACAGATCAATTTGGAGATTTACCAATTATTCGTTTAGCCGAAATGTATTTAATTAGAGCTGAAAGTAATTTACGTACCGGAACTTCAGTAGGAAATACACCTTTAGACGATATTAATATTATCCGTTCAAGAGCAAACGCCGATGAATTATCTGCTGTAACTATTGATGATATTTTGTTAGAACGTCAATTAGAATTAGGAATGGAAGGGTTTTTAATTCACGATATCCGCAGAACAAAACAATCTATTGATATCAGTACAGATGGAGACGGTTCCGAAGTTCTTCCTTACGATTCAAACAGATTGGTCTTCCCTATTCCATTAAAAGAAATGGATACCAACAAAAAAATCACTCAAAATCCAGGCTATGGAAGCTAATTTTTTTTAAGATTCTAAGATACTAAGGCGCTAAGGTTCTGAGTTTTTTGAACATAAGAAAGGTTCAAAGTTTTATAGTTATTCTATAAAACTTTGAACCTTTCTTAATAAAAATCTTAGAGTCTTAGCAACTTAGAACCTTATCTAAACTCATTCAAAGATTTCTCAATAATTTCAAGACATTCTTTAATTTGATCTTCTGTCATTACTAATGGCGGAGCAAATCTAATTTTGTTTCCGTGCGTAGGTTTTGCCAATAAACCATTGTCTCTGAATTTCAGACAGATTTCCCAAGCCAAATCAGAATCTTCGCCACTATTAATTACAATTGCATTCAAAAGTCCTTTTCCGCGAACTAGTGTAATCAAATGATTTCTTTCTGCGATTTCATTTAATCCTTTTCTCAAAATAATACCAAGACGTTCTGCATTTTCAGCTAGTTTTTCCTCTTTTACAACTTCCAATGCTGCAATCGCAACCGCTGCCGCAACAGGATTTCCACCAAAAGTAGATCCGTGCTGACCTGGTTTAATCACATTCATGATTTCGTTATTTGCTAAAACAGCCGAAACCGGATAAACACCTCCCGAAATTGCTTTTCCTAAAATCAGAATGTCAGGCTGTACATTTTCGTGGTGAACTGCCAATAATTTTCCAGTACGTGCAATTCCTGTCTGAACTTCATCGGCAATAAATAAAACATTATGTTTTTCGCATAACGCTTTTGCTTTCGCCAAATATCCTTCTGACGGAACGTAAACCCCCGCTTCACCCTGAATTGGTTCAACTAAAAATCCTGCAATATTTTTTGATGATTCTAAAGCTTTTTCAAGAGCTTCAAGATTATCATATTCAATTTTTATGAATCCATCTGTGAATGGTCCGAAGTTTTTACGAGCCGATTCATCATTAGAAAATGAAATGATTGTAGTTGTTCTTCCATGAAAATTGTTTTCGCACACTATTACCTGCGCTTGATTCTCAGGAATTCCTTTTACCTCATAAGCCCATTTTCTGCATATTTTTAGTGCTGTTTCTACGGCTTCAGCACCAGTATTCATTGGCAAAACTTTATCAAACCCAAAATAATTGGTAATATATTCTTCGTAGTTTCCTAATTTATCATTGTAAAAAGCACGAGAAGTAAGAGTCAGTTTTTGCGCCTGATCGATCATTGCCTGTACAATTTTAGGATGGCAATGTCCTTGATTTACTGCCGAATAAGCTGATAGGAAATCAAAATATTTTTTTCCGTCAACATCCCATACATAAACTCCTTCTCCTTTTTCTAAAACCACAGGAAGCGGATGATAATTATGAGCTCCGTATTTATTCTCTTTTTCAATCAAAACTTCAGATTTTGACGAAAGTATGTTTTCTGTATGTGTCATAATATGTTATTTTTCAAACACAAAAATATCAAAAATTCTCAAACAAGCTATAAAAAAGCAAAAATTAAACTTATATTCTATTAAAATAAGTCAAATTTAATTTTTAAAACGAAATTAAAATCAAATTCACCTATTCAATGTTTTGATTTTATTCCTGATTATTGAAAAAAATAGTTACTTTTATAAATCAAAAAAAAAGAAAACAAACTCAATTTGAACGAATGGATATTTTAGACGAATTCGATATTAATATACTGAAGGAATTAGAAAAAGACGGAAGAATGGCTTTTTCTGCAATTGCAACCAATTTAAAAATCTCCAACACCATGGTACATCAGCGAATCAACAGAATGATTGAGCAAGGTGTAATTGGCGGAATTAAACCTATTATACAAGAAAAAAATATTGGTTATGATTGGGCTTCTTTCACCGGAATCACATTAAATAAAGATTCTGATTCTGATCGAATTATCGAAGAAATGAAAAAAATTCCCGAAATCACAGAGTGTTATTATGTTACAGGTTCTTTTACGCTTTACATAAAAATTGTAGCGAAGAATCACGAACACATGCGAAAAATTCTTTACGAGAAAATCGATAACATTCCCGGAATTGCCAAAACTGATTCTATTATAGAATTAGGTTGTGCTTTTAAAAGAAACATTTCATTATAATCAACTTTTAAACTAAAAAAATGCGTTTACGAATCCTGCTTTTATTTACTCTTTTTTGCTGTAAATCAATGCTGTTTTCGCAGATTTCAATTCCAAATCCTTCTAAAAGTGATTTTACAGGAACACTTTCTTTTTTGGCTTCAGATTGGATGGAAGGACGCGGTGCCACGCAAAAAGGCGGTTTTATGGCTTCAGAATATGTTGCCTCAATGATGAGTTTGTATCAGCTGAAGCCTTACAGATCTGAAGACTATTTTCAGGATTTTAAAGTTTTAGAACATACGATTACCAAAACAGCTTTCGAAATCAAAAAAGGAAAAGAAACCATTACACTTTCACCAGAAACAGATTTTAGAGTTAAACCAATTTCAACATCTTTACAAAAAAATGCACAAGTAGTTTTTGCAGGTTATGGATTAAGTGCTCCTAACGGAAGTTATAACGATTATAAAAATCTAGATGTAAAAAATAAAATCGTTGTGATAGTAAAAGGATTTCCAAGCCATCAGGACACAACATCTAAAGTTTATCAGAAATTCAAAAAGTTATTTCCTGAAGAAAATAATTTAGAAGAAATAAAATTGCAGAATGCTATAAACAAAGGCGCAATTACTTTAATTATTGTCGATTCTAAAGCAAATTTCAAAACAAAAGAATCAAAAGAAAATGATGTTTTTCATTCTTTGGAAACCACATCAAATGTTTCGATTCCAATTTTTAGGCTGAATAAATCGGCGGGCGAAAAACTTTTATCTGAAACTAAAATTTCATTGGAAACATTTGAAAAGAAAGCTCTGAAACTTCAAACTTCTTCTTCCCTATTAAAAAACACAGAAATTAATTTCTCCATTGAATTACAGACTGAAACTTTTCCTGTTCGAAATGTTTTAGGAATGATTCAGGGAAAAGATTCTACAAAAACTATTATTGTTGGTGCACATTACGATCATTTAGGAATTATAAAAGATTCAATTTACAACGGTGCCGATGATAATGCATCGGGAACTTCAGGAATGCTGGCTTTAGCAAAAAATTGGTCGGAATCTAAAATAAAACCTCCCTACAATATTCTTTTTGCTTCATGGACTGCCGAAGAAATGGGACTTTTAGGAAGCGAGTATTTTGTTCAGAATTTTGATTTCAGCAAACAAAAAATACTGTTGGCAATCAATATGGATATGATTTCCAGAAGTGCACCAGAAGATAAATTACAACGAATTTTAAGTATTGGAACTCAAAAAGAAGATGGAAATTTGAGAAAAATGTCCACCGAAATCAATGCGAAACTTCAAAATCCGTTTAGTTTAGATTTATGGGAAACGAACGGGCATTCAGGAAGCGATTACGCATCATTTACCGCAAAAGGAATTCCTATTATGACTTTTTTCAGCGGTTTTCACGATGATTATCATACACCGAACGACAAAGCTTCGAAAGTAGATTTTGACAAAATAAAAGATGTGCTTTTTATTGTCAATTCTTCTCTTTCAAAATTTTTAGAAAATCCAAATAATTAAACCGAATAACTATGAAAAATCAGTTTCTTTTTAAATTTTCTTTCCAAAAATCAATTTCGGTGTTATTGTTATTGACAAGCTTTTTAATGCAGGCACAAAATCCAAAAGGGAAATTATTCATCATTGGCGGAGGCGATCGTTCAGATGCTTTAATGAAACAGGTTTTGGCTGTAGCCGAATTAGGGAAAAAAGATTATATAGTGGTTTTGCCAATGTCGAGTGAAGAACCAGATAGTTCGTTTATTTTCTTTAAAACGCAAATGGTAAAACTAACCGAAAACCCAATTGTGATGCTGAATTTCACTGCAGCAACTGCACAAAACAAAAAACTTACAGACTCCGTTCAAAAAGCAAAATTGATTTTTATTAGCGGAGGCGATCAAAGCCGTTTTATGTCCGTTGTTCATAATACGCCAATCAAAACAGCAATTCAAAAAGCATATGAAAACGGAAGTACCATTTCTGGAACGAGCGCCGGAGCAGCCGTAATGTCTGAAAAAATGATTACGGGAAATCAGAAATTAGAAAAAGAATATTCGGGAACTTTTGACAATATTCGATACGATAATTTAGAAACTTCGGAAGGTTTGGGATTATTGAAAACTGCGGTTATTGATCAGCATTTCTTAAAAAGAAACCGTTACAACAGATTACTTTCTGCTTTAGTTGAATTTCCAGAGCTAACAGGAATTGGTATCGATGAGGCAACTGCAATAATTGTTCGAAATAATCAGGTTGAAGTTGCTGGAGAAAGCGAGGTTATTGTAGTTCGCAAGCCAAAAGGCATCAAAAAATCAAACAAAAACAATCTTATATCGATCGAGAATTTACAAATGAGCATTTACACTCCCGGTCAAAAATTTAATATCAAATAATCATGCATTTCTATTCTAAAATAATAAAATCCTTCTTTTTCATTTGTGTGAGTTTTCAAATTTCGGCACAAAAAATCAACACAAAAGAAGTCGCCCGATTAGAAAATCTTGCCAAACAAGTTACTATAATTAGAGACAATTGGGGAATTCCGCATGTTTATGGAAAAACAGATGCCGATGCTGTTTTTGGATTATTGTACGCGCAATGTGAAGACGATTTCAAAAGAATTGAAATGAATTATATTGAAAAACTGGGACGTCTTTCAGAAATAAAAGGGCAATCGGTTTTGTACAATGATTTAGAAATCAAACTACTGATTGACGTCAACGAAGCAAAAGCTGATTATACAAAAGCGCCTGTATGGCTAAAAAAGCTTTTGAATAGTTATGCCGATGCCATCAATTTTTATTTATACAAACATCCAGAAGTAAAACCGGCACTTTTAACACATTTTGAACCGTGGTTTCCGTTACTTTGGACTGACGGAAGTATTGGCGCGATTAGTACCGCCGACCTTTCAACAGCCGATTTGAAAGCTTTTTACTCTGGAAATAATGATAAAGTGGCTTACGTAGAAAGAGAAAAATACGTTCAAACCGGATCAAACGGATTTGCATTTGCGCCATCTAAAACCGCTGACGGAAATGCCATTTTATATATAAATCCGCATACAACTTTTTATTTCAGACCCGAGGTTCAAATTACGAGCGAAGAAGGTTTGAATGTTTACGGCGCAGTAACTTGGGGACAATTCTTTATTTATCAAGGTTTCAACGAAAACTGCGGTTGGATGCATACATCATCAAATGTGGATGTTGCAGATATGTACGCAGAAAAAATCGTCAATCAAAAAGGGAAATTATTTTACGAATTTGATAACAAACTGTTGCCTGTAATTGAAAAAGAAATCACTATCAATTATACCGAAAATGGAAAATTGATTCCAAAAAAATTCAAAACCTATTTTACCAACAATGGCCCAATTATGGCTAAACGCGACGGGAAATGGATCAGCTTAAAATCAAATAACAGATCAATGACAAGTTTGATTCAAAGTTGGGTACGAACAAAATCGACCAGTTTTGACGATTACAAAAAAGCAATGGATTTGAAAGCCAATACATCAAACAATACTGTTTATGCCGATAATAAAGGAAATATAGCGTATTGGCATGGCAATTTTATTCCAATTCGGGACAAAAATTTAAATTGGTCAAAAGTAATTGATGGTTCAATTTCTGCAACACAATGGAAAGGTTTGCATGAAGTAAACGAAACTGTTCATTTATATAATCCTGTAAATGGCTGGCTGCAAAACTGCAACTCTACTCCTTTTTCTGTTGCTGGGATAAACAGTCCAAAAAAAGCTGATTATATTCCTTATATGGCGCCAGATGGAGAAAATTTTAGAGGAATTAATGCAGTCCGAATTTTCAGCAAAGGCAACAAATACACTTTAGACAAAGTAATTGCTGATGGTTATGATTCTAAATTATCAATTTTCGAAATATTGATTCCGAGTTTAGTAAATGTTTTCGAGAAAAACATAAACGTACAATCACCAGAATATGCTGCTTTAAAAGAGCCAATTTCAATACTGAAATATTGGGATTATTATGCCAAAGAAAATTCGGTTGCAACTACTCTGGCCGTTGAATGGGCTTATAAATTAGACCCAATTATTCTAAAAGCTTACATTGATGAAGGCGAATTAGATCAAGTTGAAAACACGAAGAATTTTGCAAAAAATGCTACGACAGCACAAATGATTCCGCAATTACAAGCAGTATTGAAAGATTTAGAGTCAAAATTTGGAAGATGGCAAGTCGCTTGGGGCGAAATAAACCGTTTTCAGCGTTCAAGCGGCGCAATTGATTTAAAATATGACGATTCAAAACCAAGTATTCCAATTGGTTATGGACCGGGTTCATGGGGAAGTTTGCCTTCTTTCAAAAGCAGTTATCAGAATAATTCTAAAAAACGTTATGGTTATAATGGAAACAGTTTTATCTGTGCGGTTGAATTTGGACCAAAAATAAAAGCAAAATCATTATTGGCTGGCGGAAACAGTGGAGACGAAAACTCAAAACATTTCACTGATCAGGCCGAAATGTATCGAAAAGGACAATTTAAAGATGTTCTTTTTTATAAAGAAGATGTTACTAAAAATGCCGAAAAAACGTATCATCCCGGCGAATAATTTTGATCAGAAAAAACATTACAAACAAACCTTGGAAGAACTTTCTTTCGAGGTTTTTTTATAAGAGAATATTTCTGATATTTGTTTAAAATTGTAAAATCATGAAAAATTCAGCTCTTCTTATTTTTGCTACCATACTGTTTTCTAACACTATAAACGCACAATTAAAGCCCGTAAAATATGCCGATGGAAATCAGGCATTAAACGGTTTATCTATAAAATCTGCTAAAAAAAGCAGTCAGAATCCTGGGATTTTGCTTTTGCCGGCTTGGCTCGGAATTGACAATGCTTCTAAAAAATATGCCGAAGATTTGTCAAAATTGGGCTACCATGTTTTCATAGCCGATATTTATGGCGAAGGAAATTATCCAAAAAACACTTCTGAAGCAGGAAAACAAGCTGGTTTTTATAAAACCAATTACGAAGCTTATCAAAAAAGAATCAATGCAGCATTACAGGAATTAATTAAATCAGGTGCAAATGCTGATAATATTGTGGTAATTGGATATTGTTTTGGAGGAACAGGCGTTCTTGAAGCGGCACGCGGACATTTGAATGTAAAAGGAGTGGCTTCATTTCATGGCGGTTTAGGCAAAGACGCATCCCGAAAAACAGAACCAATTACAGCTAAAGTTTTGATTTGTCATGGTGCAGATGATCCTTTTGTTTCAAAAGAAGAAGTTGCCGCTTTTCAGCAAGAAATGCGTGACTCAAAAGCCGACTGGCAAATGATTTATTATGCAGATTCAGTTCATTCTTTCACAAATCCGGAAGCTGGAAGCGACAATTCTAAAGGCGCTGCCTATAATCCTGTAGCTGCAAAACGATCTTTTGATCATTTATTACTTTTCTTAAACGAAGTACTTAAGAAGTAAAACCCAAAAACTAACCCAAAACACCAAATCAACTAAATAAACCAATGTCACACAATAAAATCAGAGAAGACAAAACCTGCCTGAACTGCAGGCATGTAGTCGAGCAAAAATTTTGTCCCAACTGCGGACAGGAAAACAGCGATACACGAAAAACTTTCCATCATTTATTTGTTCATTTTTTTGAAGATTTAACGCATTATGAAAATGCATTTTGGAAAACAATCAGAAACTTGCTTCTAAAGCCTTCAACATTAACAAAAGAATATCTTTCTGGAAAAAGGCTGTCTTATCTGGCTCCGGTTCGCCTTTATATTTTCATAAGTTTTATCACTTTTTTATTGATTGCTCTGTTTCCTAATAAGGTAACGGAAGAACTCAATAAAGGAGAAAATCAGCTTTTTTCGCAAACTACAAAGGATGAAAAAGGTAAAAAAGTAGTTAAAACTTTTAACGACAAAAGTCATTTTGAATTAAAGACGATGAAAGAAATCGATTCAATTCAGAAATACGGAAAAGAAGATGATAAACTTTCTGATTTTCAATATTGGATTTATGAAAAAGTTGTTCACGTGACTGAAACTAACACTAAAAAGGAAATTATAGAAAAATTCATCGAATCGTTTATTCACAACATTCCGAAAATTCTCTTTATTATAATGCCTTTCTTCGCCTTTTTCTTATGGATTTTTCATAATAAAAAAAGATGGTATTATTTTGATCACGGAATTTTTACACTGCATTATTTTTCGTTTTTGCTCTTAATCTTTCTGATCTTATTTATTGTCAATAAAGTAGCCGCGTTATTTGGAGGAAATGGTATTGCAGAAGCAATAGCAGGTATTACAAATTTTGTAGGTATCATCTGGATGTGCTACTACTTTTATCCGGCGCATCATCGTTTTTATGGAGAAACGAGATTCGTGTCATTTGTTAAAAGTGTAACATTATTTTTCATAAACTTCTTTTTTATCCTATTTTTACTGACATTCTATATGTTATACATATTCATTAATTTACACTAACCCAAAATGAAAAAAATTGTACTTCTTTTATTAATTGCTTCGGCGTTTTCATGTAAAAATGCGCAGTCTGTTGCTTCAAAAGACAATTCAGACCCAACGAAATACATGAACTCGATCACGGCAAAAGACTTGAAAAAAATGCTTTATGTTGTTGCTTCTGATGAAATGGAAGGCCGTGAAACTGGTTCAAAAGGACAAAAGAAAGCGGGACTTTACATGATCGAACAATACAAAAAAAATAAAATCTCATTCCCTAAAGGAGCTGCAGATTACTATCAGCATATTCCAGCATCATTTTTAAATGCAAGACGCAATGAAAATTTACCGGATTCAGAAAATATCTGGGCGTATATCGAAGGTTCTGAAAAACCAAATGAAGTTTTAGTAATTTCTGCGCATTACGATCACGTTGGAATTAAAGATGGTGAAGTTTACAACGGAGCCGATGATGATGGTTCTGGAACTGTAGCCGTTATGGAAATTGCAAAAGCATTTGCGAAAGCTAAAAAAGAAGGACATGGACCAAAACGTTCTATTTTGTTTCTTCACGTAACTGGCGAAGAACATGGCTTACATGGTTCTCGTTTTTATTCTGAAAATCCATTATTTCCAATTGCCAATACAATTACAGATATCAACATTGACATGATTGGACGCCGCGATGTTGAGCACGCAAATACAAATAATTATGTATATGTAATTGGAGCAGACAGATTATCTAGTGAATTACACAACGCAGTTGTAGCTCAAAATGACAAATACATCAAAATGAACTTGGATTTCAAATTTAATGATCCAAAAGATCCAAATCATTTTTACGAGCGTTCTGATCATTATAACTTTGCAAAACATGGTATTCCGTCAATCTTTTTCTTCAATGGAGTTCACGAAGACTACCACGGAAAAGATGATACACCTGAAAAAATAGAATACGATGCCTTAGCAAAAAGAGCACAACTTGCTTTTGTACTTGCGTGGGATTTAGCAAACAGAGAAAATAGACCTGTAGTTGATAAGAAATAAGGTACTGAGGGACTGAGGGACTGAGGTTCTAAGACAAACAAAAAAGGGATGAGTTTAAAAACTCATCCCTTTTTTATATTTTAAATTAATCTCAAAGTATAAAAACCTTAGAACCTTAGTCCCTCAGTACCTTAGAACCTTTCCTTAGTCATTCATCGAAATCAAAAACTCTTCGTTGTTTCTAGTTTTCTTGAAACGGTCGTTTACAAAATCCATTGATTCTACTGGGTTCATATCTGATAGATATTTACGCATAATCCACATTCTTTGTAACGTTTTTTCGTCTAATAATAAATCATCACGACGTGTACTTGACGAAGTAAGATCGATTGCAGGGAAAATACGTTTGTTTGCAATTTTACGATCCAACTGAAGTTCCATGTTTCCAGTTCCTTTAAATTCTTCAAAGATAACCTCATCCATTTTAGAACCTGTTTCAGTCAATGCTGTTGCGATGATACTTAGCGAACCTCCATTTTCTACATTTCTTGCAGCTCCAAAGAAACGTTTTGGTTTTTGTAATGCATTCGCATCAACACCTCCACTTAATACTTTTCCAGAAGCCGGCTGAACCGTGTTGTAAGCTCTCGCTAAACGTGTAATCGAATCTAATAAGATTACAACATCATGTCCGCATTCAACTAAACGTTTTGCTTTTTCAAGAACAATATTAGCAATTTTCACGTGTTCTTGTGGTTCTCTGTCGAAAGTTGACGCAATAACTTCACCACGAACACTTCTTTGCATATCGGTAACCTCTTCAGGACGCTCATCAATCAAAAGAACAATTAAATAAACTTCAGGATGATTGGCAGCAATTGCATTTGCAATATCCTTTAAAAGCATTGTTTTACCCGTTTTAGGCTGTGCAACGATCATTCCACGTTGTCCTTTTCCTATCGGAGAAAATAAATCGATAATACGAGTTGATATAGAACTGCCTTTTTCGGCTAATTTGAATTTTTCAGAAGGAAAAACAGGTGTCAAGTGCTCAAAAGAAACTCTATCGCGAACTACTTGCGGGTCGTGACCATTGATTTTAAGTACACGAACTAAAGGGAAAAACTTCTCACCTTCTTTAGGAGGACGAACCACTCCTTTTACTGTATCTCCAGTTTTTAAACCAAACAATCTGATTTGTGAAGTTGATAAATAAATATCATCTGGAGAAGCTAAATAATTATAATCTGATGAACGTAAAAATCCGTAACCGTCTGGCATCATTTCAAGAACACCTTCACTTTCGATAATTCCGTCAAATTCGAAATCTGAATCTCTGAAATTATTATTTTTTTTATTTTTATGATTTGGGTTTTGATTTCCGTTATTCCCATTTCCATTACCGTTTCCATTTTGGTTTGGATTCTGATTCGGATTTTGGTTTTGATTAGGGTTTTGATTTTTATTTTGATTCGGATTTATCTTTTTTACCTGAGGGGCATTTTCCGTTTTTTCTGCAATTGGAGCAGTATTTTCAGTACTTTCTTCGGCAATCACTTCTTTTACAGTATCTTTTGTTGCCTCTTTTTCTTTTTGCAGCGCTACCTTTTTTTCATAAGCCGATTTGTTGAACTTAACAATTTTTGGCTCTTTCTTCACTTCCACAGGGCTTTCAGTACTTTCCTGAACTTTTGGTTCAGCCTGAATTTTTGGTGCCGACTGAATTTTTGGTTTAGTCGTTGGTGCAGCTTCCTTTTTTTCAGGAGCAGCTTCTTCGACTTTATCAAATTCTAAAACTGGAGCATTTTTTGGTGCTGCTGCTTTTTTTACAGGAGCTATTCTTGCTCTTTTTGGTTTTTCGTCTGCTATTTCCTTATCAGCCACAGCAGGTGCCGGCGGCGCAATAGTCGCTTCTTGATGCGCTAAAATCTGAGTAATCAGAGTCTCTTTTTTAACACCATTAAACTTTATAGTTTTAGCCAACTTAGCTATTTCTTGAAGCTCAGAAAGCTTCATTTCTTTTAATGCAGAAATATCAAACATGAATGTTCTATGAATTTAATTATTTTAAAGGAAATACTGTAAAAAGTAGGTAGATAAATGATTTCAATTGACCGCAGTATGAAGTGCTTACGGTATTATGATGCAATAATACGAATAAATTTTAATCATACAATAGTATTTATAAAAAAGAAAATATATTTTTGTAAAACAATTTCAAGTTATGTTACAAAGAATTCAAACCGTATATTTAATTCTTACCTTTGTAATTACAGGGGTTTTATTATTTTTTATACCACTTTGGTCATTAAATGGCGGTAAACCTTTTTACTTTATGCAGGATCAGGTTTACACTGTATTATTAGGGCTAAGTACAATGCTGACTATTATCAGTATTATATCATACAAAAAAAGACAAAATCAGTTTGTGATGAACAGACTGAACATAATATTAAATTTAATTTTATTAGGATTATTTGTATATCGATCACTAAATTTATCTGGAGAAACGGCTACAGCTGTTTCTGAGAAAGGTATTGGGATGTTTCTTCCGATTGTTGCTATCGTATTATTAGTTTTAGCTAATAAGGCCATCAAAAAGGACGAAGATCTTGTAAAATCTGTAGATCGTTTGAGATAAACCTATAAACTTAATTTTTTGTGCGAAGAAAAACCCGAATTTATTCGGGTTTTTTTTGTGCCCTATATTATTACAAATCAAACTTAAAGAGCACTTCTAAAGATCATTTCCATGGTAAATTTGCATTTTCTTAATCAAATTTATCATGACATCAAAAATAAGGATTCATCTTGCAGATGATCATCAAGTACTTATTGATGGTCTAACCAATTTATTACAAACAGTTGAAAACTTTGAAGTTGTTGGCAGCTCCCTGGATGGAACTACAGTATATAATGATGTTATGCAAAATAATGCCGATATCTTAGTTCTGGATATCAGCATGACTGAAAAAGATGGAATTAAAGTTTTACAGGAATTTTATGCTCAGAAAAATCCATTGAAAGTCATTATTCTTTCCAGTTATGATGATTTAAAAATCATTAAAGAAGTCATGAAATTAGGGGCAAAAGGGTATCTCACAAAAAAATGTGCAGGTGAAAATATTATTGAAGCAATTAAAACGGTTTATAAAGGACAAGAATATTTTTCAGATTTAATAAGAGAAAAAATATTCAACAGTTTTACGCAAAATAACCCACAATTAAACAACAGCGTCTATATTGAAAATCCCATTTTAAGTCCGCGCGAAATTGAAATCGTCACTTTAATATCACTCGAATATAGTGGAAAAGAAATAAGCGAGCAGCTCTTTATCAGTCTTAATACTGTTGAAACGCATCGAAAAAATATCATGAAAAAACTACAGACAAAAAATACAATTGGCTTAGTCAAATATGCTTTAAAACATAATCTGATAAATCCTTAATCTGAAAAATGATTTAAAACAGCTTTAATTATGCGCATTTTTAAAATTGCAATCTTATTCTTTGTCATTATTTTTTTTAATGAAAATCCTGCTTTTAGTCAGCAAAAAGAAATTCCAAAAGAAAACGTTCAAAACACATCTATATCAAAAAAGATAAGCATTGCCGAATTAAATAAGCTTGAAAAACTTCGAAATAAAAAAGTAGTGAGTTTAGGGATTGTTCTTGTTATTATCCTCTTTTTTTTATTTTACTTCTTTTATCAAAACAATAAATTAAAACAAAAAATAAAACGAAAAGATCTCAAGCAAAAGATTCTTTTAAATGTCATTAATTCCGGAATTGATACTCAAGAAATTGAACGTAAAAAAATAGCTTCTTTTTTGCACGATAATATCAATTCGTTGCTATCGTCTGTTGGGCTTCATCTCAATACTTTTACCACACAAAACAATATACAATCAGAAGAAATCCGAAAAGCAAAAGCCATTTTAGCCGAAGCACACGATCTTCTACGAGATATGTCACATGACCTTGTTCCTAGTCTTTTGGTTCGTTTTGGGTTAATTTATGCATTGGAAGATTTATGCGAAAAAAACTCAAATCACACTCTAAATTTTGATTTTACCAGTTCAATTTCATCCAATAAACGATATACCGAAAAATTTGAAATGAAAATCTATTTTATTATATCAGAATTATTTAACAACATTATAAAACACAGTAAAGCAACAAATGCGCAATTAATTCTAAACGAAACAGAAAACAATTTCATCATTAAAGTACAAGATAACGGACTAGGGTTTAATGCCAGAAAAACGAATGAATATGAAGGTTTTGGCTTAAACAGAATAAGAGCCCGAATCAAAAAATTCAAAGGAAGTTTTGATATTGTTTCAAAAGTGAATCAGGGTACTACTGTAAAAATAAAAATCCCGATTCCACATTAAAAATCATTATTTTTTCCCTATTTCGATAATTTCCAAATCTTTGATTTTATCATCATCAATTACAAATCGAAGCATCGTTCGCATTTGATGAAAACCGCTTTTTCCTGCCGCACCTGGATTCATATGCAGTAAGTTATTCTTTTTATCGAACATCACTTTCAAAATGTGAGAATGTCCACAAATAAATAATTTAGGAGGATTTGCAGCCATTTCTTCTCTGATGTTCGGATTGTATTTTCCCGGATAACCTCCAATATGTGTAATCCAAACTGATACATTTTCGCACATAAAACGATTATTTAACGGAAATTCCAACCGTGCTTTAGCATCGTCGATATTTCCGTAAACCGCTCTCAAAGGTTTTATTTTTTTAATTGTATCGGTAACATTCAAATCTCCAATATCTCCGGCATGCCAAACTTCGTCTGCTTGTACTACATATTTTAAAATAATATCGTCAATGTGACTGTGAGTATCAGAAAGAAGAAGGATTTTTGTCATTTTTTAAGAGGCTAAGATTCTAAGTTGCTAAGATACTAAGGTTTTTTTAAAGGTGCTAAGGTGCTAAGGTTCTAAGATGCTAAGGTTCTAAGGCTTTTTTAATTAAAAAATCCGATTTGCTTTCGCAAATCGGATTTATGATATCAAATTGATAAACAATTATTGTTTTTTAGGGTTTTTTCCTTCTTTTAAATCTTTAGTATCCATCATTTCCATTAATTTCAATCCTAATAATCCACTAATTGAACCATCAGAACCACCATTTCCGGAAATCAATACATCTGGAATTACTTTGATATTTCCTTTACCAATTTCTTCTGTTACTTTATAACGGGTAAAGTTATCACCTCCCATTGCACTAACCTGAAGTTGATAAGCTTCAGCAGTTGATTTACCAATCGCCATAATTTTCTCCGCTTCGGCCAAACCTGTTTTTGAGATTTTTTCAGCTTCGGCGCTAGCATTTAATCTTGTTGCTTCTGCCTGTGCTCCTGCTCTTGCTTTAGTCGCTTCGGCTTCAGCGCTTGCACGCATTTTTGTTGCTTCAGCTTCGGCATTTACGTTCAGTTTCAAACTTGTTGCGTCTCCTTCTGCTTTTTTTACCGTTGCATCTGCCGTTCTTTGTGCGATTTCAACACTTTGTGAAGCACGAACAATTTCTTTCTGCATATCAGCAATAGCAGTTTCTTTTTCCATTCCCTGACGCTGTTCCTGAGCCATTCTTTGCGTTTGATATGTTTTTTGCTCTTCTTCTGCTAATTTTCTGTCAGTCAAAGTTTTCATCAACGAATCTGGTGGAACGATATCTCCAATTAAGGTATCAACAGCATTTACGTTATATTCGTCAAGCACCAATTTAATATGATTTTTAGCCGATTCCTGACGCTCTTTTCTTGTTGTCAAGAACGAAATTACATCACTGTCCTGAGCCGAGTTTCTAAAATAGTTACCAATTGTTGGTTCTAAAACCTGAGAAACCAAGTTATTCATACTTCCAAAACGTGCAATTACTTTTGGCGCTTCAGCAGCCGGAACGTGAATGATTTGTGCAACGTCTAGATTAAAAGGGAAACCATCTTTTGAACGAACTGTAATTGTAGACAAATTTTTATCTAAATCATGCGATTCACTTCTGGCATTTGCCCAGTTTAAAACCAAGTTTGTTGTTGGCACTGCTTCTAGCTTTGTCGTATATTTATTTAGTGCATATTTTCCAGGTCCAAGTGGCTCCATCCAAACACCACGCTGTCCTTTAGAAACAATATTTCCGTGTTTGAAAGTATCTCCGGTAACATCCTGACCATCTTCTCCAATATAGGAGATTACAACGCCAACATAACCAATTGGAACATCTGTCATTGGGTTTTGTTCAATTTGAATTCCCCATGTATTGATATAATACGAACCTGCCAACATTACCTGAGGCTGTAAACCACGATTTCCGCCACTTTCCAAAAACTTGTCAAAATCTTGAAAGTTATTATGCGCTTCAACAAACTTACCAGCAATCTGACCTTGCGGAATTGGTTCACCATCAAGAGCCGTCACGATACCAATCATATTTTCATAAATCTTAATCTGCTCGGCAACTACAATTTCAAATAAAAACGTATTAATACGATAAGATCCTGTAGTAATAAAAGCAGTCTGACGACCTTTTTGACCTCCGTTATTCAAGAATGCGGTAGCGTCCTGAAAATTATCACTGTCTACTCTTCTAGCTAAGATACGTCCGGTTGGGATTTCCTTTCCGTCTTTACTTAAAACCAATCCAATTTTTCCTTCCGGAATAATCGTAAATCCAGTCATATCGATTGAATATTGCCAGATCCACATTCCCCAGTATAAACCTGGAGCAAGTGTTTGCGCCTGATAACCCGCTTCGCCTTTAGTCGCAATAATACGGCCATCTGGCAAAGATTTGTCGGCTCCAAACAAAACGAATTTTTTGGTCACTAAACCAATTTTATCCTCAGGAACGATCACCATTCCGAAGAAAACACGTAAAATAAATTTGTAAAAAAGAAAGGCAAATAAAATTAAAAGTATCCACCAATAAGAAGTAATTTCATTCATAGTTTTTGATATTTAGTTGTACAAACATAGGAGAAATATGATATGTTAAAATGAAATTTTTTAAAAATTAACATTTGGAAATTTCTTCCTAAAAATGTTAAAATTTGACTTTAATTATATCGTTGGAATTGTCAATTTTTGACACGATTTTTAGCTGAACAAACTATGATTCGCATTTTGGCTTTTAAGCGATTTTAACAAAGGTTCTGACATTCTGAGATATTATTATGGCAAATTTTTATTTCTGAATTTTATTATAAAGGTGTTAATCGATTTTACATTTATATCGAAATGTCATACCTTATATATAAGTAAAAATTTTCCAATCTGAAGTTAGACGCACTGCTGTGCGTCTCTACAATCTATACGTATAAAAAAACTTAGCATCTTAGCAACTTAGAACCTTAGCCACTTTTTTTCGTACCTTTGCCATTCTGAACCTTTGAACCTCTACTGTGAGATATTTTATTCAATTTGCTTATAACGGAACACATTATCATGGCTGGCAATTTCAGCCCAATGCATCTTCTGTTCAGGAAACTTTAAACAAAGCACTTTCGGTTTTACTAAATTCGCCTATAAATGTTATGGGCGCTGGGCGAACAGACACTGGCGTTCATGCCGAAGAAATGTATGGACATTTTGATTTTGAAACTCAATTAGACATTCCGAATTTAGTGCATAAACTGAATTCGTATTTACCTAAAGATATTGCCATTTATGACATTATTTTGGTTCATGATGAAGCGCATTGCCGATTTGATGCTACAAAACGAACATACGAATATCATATCAACACTGTTAAAAATCCGTTTTCACAGGAACTCAGCTGGTATTTTAATCAAAAATTAGATGTAGCTTTGATGAATGAAGCCGCAAAAATTTTATTGAATCATACCGACTTTCAATGTTTTTCTAAAGTAAATACAGATGTAAATACATTTGATTGCACGATTTTTGAGGCATATTGGAAACAAGAAAACAACAAATTGATTTTTACGATTTCGGCAAACCGATTTTTACGAAATATGGTTCGTTCTATTGTGGGAACTTTAGTAAACATAGGACTGCATAAAATCTCTTTGTCTGATTTTGAAAACATTATTGCAAGTAAAAGCAGAGAAAAAGCAGGATTTTCGGTTCCTGCACATGGTTTATATTTAACCGAAATAAAATACGATTACATCATAAAATAGCCCTGATTGCAGTGAAAAGCTTTTTTGAAAAAAATATTGTTTTTGTAATTTTTATGGAGCGACCAACGGAAGCTTTATAAAAATAATACAAAAACATATTTTTGAGAAAAACTTGTAACGAAAAGCAGGAATAGCTCCTTAAAATACATGAAAGCAAAAGCATTCGATACCGGATTATTCAAACGAATTTTAAAATATACAAAACCTTATAAATGGCGTTATTATGGCGTTATTGTTTTTGCAATTTCGCTATCGATTTTTGCTGCTCTTCGTCCTTATTTACTAAAACAAACGGTTGACGGTTATATCAAGACGCATGATAAATATGGTTTACTCCTATATATTGTCTTAATGGGCGGCGTACTTTTAATGGAGGTTTTTTCACAATTCTATTTTGTTTATTGGGCGAATTGGCTCGGGCAAGACATTGTAAAAGATATTCGTACCAAACTTTTCAAACATATTTTAAGTTTTAGAATGAAGTATTTTGATTTGGTACCGGTTGGACAACTGGTTACCCGATCAGTTTCGGATATTGAATCAATTGCCCGTATTTTCAGTCAAGGACTTTTTATGATTATCAGTGATTTGATGAAAATGCTGGTGGTTTTACTTTTTATGTTTTATATGAACTGGAAACTAACTTGGATTGTTGTAGTTGCCATGCCGATTTTGGTTTACATCACCCGAATTTTTCAGCGCAAAATGCAAGTTGCTTTTGAAGAAGTAAGAACTCAAATTGCAAATATGAATTCATTCGTTCAGGAACGTGTTACAGGAATGAAAATCGTACAGCTTTTTAACAGAGAAAAAATCGAAGCTGAAAATTTTAAAGTTATAAATGACAAACACCGAGTTGCATGGATAAAGACCATTTTATATAACTCGATTTTCTTCCCGATTGCTGATATTATTTCGTCAATTACTTTAGGATTAGTGGTTGTTTTTGGCGGATTCAAAATTTTGAACGGAGACCATTTTACGACTTTCGGAGATTTATTCTCTTATACGATGTTTATCGGAATGCTTTTTAACCCGTTACGACAGATTGCAGATAAATTCAACGAGATGCAATTAGGAATGATTGCGGCGAATCGTGTTTTTGATATTATTGACACACAAGATCATATTCAGGACACTGGAACTATTGAAGCTCCTGTATTTGAAGGAAGTATTGAATTTAAGGATGTTCGTTTTAGTTATATTCCTGAGGAAGAAGTAATAAAAGGAATTGATTTGTCTGTCAATTCTGGACAAACTATTGCAATTGTAGGTTCTACAGGTGCCGGAAAATCTACTATTATTAATTTGCTGAATCGCTTTTATGAAATCAACAGCGGAAGCATTTATATTGACGGACATAATATCGAAAACTATACATTGGCTTCTTTAAGAAAACAAATTGCTGTGGTTTTGCAGGATGTATTTTTGTTTGCTGATACGATTTACAATAATATAACTTTACATAATCCTGATATTACACGCGAAAAAGTATTGGAAGCCGCTAAAAAAATTGGCGTTCATGATTTCATTATGAGTCTTCCTGATAATTATGATTTTGATGTAAAAGAACGTGGTGTGATGCTGTCGTCTGGACAAAGACAATTGATCGCGTTTTTACGTTCGTATGTAAGTAATCCGAGTATTTTGATTTTGGATGAAGCAACCTCATCGATTGATACTTATTCTGAAGAATTAATTCAACGTGCTACTGAAACTATTACTAAAGGCAGAACTTCGATAATTATTGCCCACCGATTAGCAACAATCGTAAACGCAGATAAGATTGTTGTAATGGATAAAGGACTTATCGTGGAGCAAGGAACACATCAGGAACTGCTTAATAAAGCGGATGGCTATTACAAAAACTTATACGATTCGCAGTTTTCTGTAGCTAATTAAACTTAGAATAACACAAACAATTTAATCATTTACAAATGATTTCATTAAAACCTTAACTTATTCCATTAAAATCAAGCAAGAAATCGACCTCTTTTTTATTAAAAACAAAAAATAAAAGAGAATTCATAATTTTATGTACTAAAATTAGGTTTAAAATGCTAAAAAATCATTTCTAAACGTTAAATCAGCGTTATAGAAATCATAAAACTGCTCTTGACTGCTAGTGCTTTAACATTTCATTTTTGGTTTATTATTTATCTTTGAGATTATAGAAATCAAATGTAAATGAAAATGCCACAAAATAGATTTTACCCAGAAGAACAATTCAAAGAAATAGAAATAAATGCTTCATTACAACTTAGATATGCCATTTCAAACAGAGGCCGATTAATAAGTTTTACTGACGAAATTGAAAACGGCCGAATCCTTAAAGGCGGATTGAGCGATGGTTATCCAACCTTTAGATTCAAAGTTAAAAAAGACGACAAAATTGTCAACAAATATCTTTTTCTTTACAAATTAGTTGCCCAATATTTTATCCCGAAACAATCTGAAGATCAAACCTATGTACTTCACTTGGATTACAACAGAAGCAATGATGACGCAAGTAATTTGCGTTGGGCTACAAAACAGGAAATGATGGCACACAGCCGTAAAAGTCCGCGTGTTATTCAGGCAAAAAAGAATCTCATCGAGCACAACTTAAAAGCTGACGGAAGAAAATTGACCACTACAAAAGTGATGTTGATCAAGAAAATCTTGGCTAGACCAGAACAAAAAACACGTTTGAAAATGATCGCTAAACAATTTGGTGTAAGCGAAATGCAAATTAGACGTATTGCCAGCGGTGAAAACTGGGGACACGTGAAAATTTAAATTTTAAAATCTTAGAATTCAAAAAGAAAGAGGCAATTGAGCCTCTTTTTTTTGTTTAAAAACAGGCTGTTTTGACAAATAAAAAAGGAAGAATAATAGGATTAATTACAATTATTAATTGTAAACTTGCAGTATCCAAAACCAAAAAACTTCCTACATGAAGAGAAAACTACTTGTCCTGTTATCTGTATTGTTTATCAGTTCTTTTACCTACGCACAGTATACTACAATTCCTGATGTAAATTTTGAAAATAGGTTAATACAGCTTAAGATTGATTCTGGTTTGCCAGACGGAAAAGTATTAACCGCCAATATCAAAACAGTTCAGACTCTGGACGTTGGTTTTAGCAAAATTTCAAACCTCAATGGTATTGAAGATTTTACGGAACTGCAGGTTTTACGTTGTTCGTCAAACTATCTGACAACATTGGATGTAACTAAAAATACCAAGTTAACTGTTGTAGATTGTAGTTTCAATAAGCTGACATATTTAAACATTTCAAACCTTCTTTTATTAAACGGACTTACTTGTTCTGATAATGAATTAACTAGCCTAGATATCTCTTCAAATCCAATCCTAAATGGTATTCGATGCGGAAACAACAATTTGATAAGCCTAAACTTGAAAAATGGCTACAATTCTAAATTTAATGATTATTTCATAGACTTTAAAAACAATCCCCATTTAGATTGTATTCAGGTTGATAATATTACCTATTCAAATTCAAAATGGAGCACTTATAAAGATGCTGCAGCCGTTTTCTCCAATTCGTGCGGGCCAAAATACACCACTATTACAGATTCCAATTTTGAAAACAAATTAATCAATCTAGGAATAGATAAAGATGGTCTTAACGGTAAAGTTCTGACTTCAGACATTGTTTCTGTAACTACGCTTGACATCTCAAATAATGCGATTAAAGATCTGACAGGACTTGAAGATTTTTTCGGTTTGACCAATTTGAATATTTCAGGCAATTCTCCCTCAAAATTGGATTTGACCTGGCAGAAAAAATTAAAAACTTTAGATTGCAGTAACAGTCAATTAACAGCCTTGAATCTTGCTAAAAACATCAATTTAGAAACGCTGAATTGCTCTAATAATAAAATCACTACAACCAATTTATGGAATAATACATTGCTAATTTCTGTTAAAGCGAACGGCAATTTATTTACAACACTGGATATTGACGGATTGAAAGTTTTGCAGACAATTGATGTCAGCGACAATCAATTGACTTCTTTAAACCTTAGCCAAAATGTGTTATTGACACAATTGAAGTGCAGCAATAACAAGATCACGGCTCTAAATACCTCTAAAAA
This sequence comes from Flavobacterium sp. ASV13, assembly GCF_000745775.1. Classification (GTDB taxonomy): domain Bacteria; phylum Bacteroidota; class Bacteroidia; order Flavobacteriales; family Flavobacteriaceae; genus Flavobacterium. Next base: position 202,138 of record NZ_JQJY01000003.1, read on the forward strand.
TATAAATCTGAATTCGATCTATTTCGGTTCTAATAAATTAACCACTTTTGATATTTCTCTTAATCCGCTTTTAACCGAAATATCTTGCGAGAATAATTTACTTGCTTCTTTAAATCTTAAAAACGGAAATAATACTAATTTCAAAACATACGATTTTAGAAATAATCCAGCGTTAGCTTGTATAGAAGTTGATAATGCTGCCTATTCTACCTCAAATTGGTCATCCAAAAAAGATGCCGCAACGACATACAATGTATATTGCGGACCGTTTACCACTATTCCCGATTCTGCTTTTGAAGATAAATTAATTGCCTTGGGAATTGATAAAGACGGAAAAAACGGAAAAATAGTAACAGCTTTTATTTCGAATCTTACCTCTCTGGATCTTTCTAACAGTTCGATTACTGATCTTACCGGAATTAAGGATTTTACTGCTTTGACCACTCTTACTGTTTCGGGCAATCAATTAGTGAATCTTGATCTTTCAAATAATAAAAACCTTAAAGTTTTAAATTGTTCCAACAATCAACTGGCTTCTTTAGATGTATCTAAAAACACTTTGCTTACGGACTTTTATTGTAACAATAATCTTTTAAAAACTTTAAATATAAAGAATGGCAAAAACACAAAACTTGTAAATTTTGATTTCAGAAATAATCCAAATTTAACTTGTATTGAAGTCGATGTTGTTTCGTACGCTACAACAAATTGGTCTGCAAAAAAAGATCCGGCAACAACTTTTGAAATTTTTTGCGGAGATTATACTCTGATTCCGGATTATGCTTTTGAAACTTCTCTGATAAACAAAGGAATCGATATTGACGGAAGAAACGGTAAAGTGCTTACCTCAAGTATATCCGGATTAACAAAGCTTGATGTATCTAATACTTCAATTTCAAATCTAAAAGGAATTCAAGACTTCAAAAGTTTGATTAATTTAAGTTGTTATAACAGCAAAATTACAGCTTTAGATTTATCTCAAAATACTCAATTAGAGACTTTAAATTGTTCTGGCAATTTACTGACGACTTTAAATGTTACGAATAATAAAAAATTGCTGTCATTAAATTTTAATACAAATTCTATAGTCAATATCGATTTGTCTCAAAATATTTTGCTGCAAAGTTTAGATTGTTCTTCAAATTTATTTACGGCTTTAGATATTTCACAAAATACGGCATTAACAAGCTTAACGTGTAATACCAACAAACTAACTGCTTTAGATATATCGAAAAACACTTCAATAAGTGTTCTAAATTGCTATGGAAATAAAATTACCAATCTGGATCTGACATTGCAAAAGGGTTTAACAAACTTAAACTGCAGCAGTAATGCACTTACCTCTTTAGACGTATCAAAAAACCTTTCAATTACAGATTTTGATTGTAGTGGAAATAAAATAACAAACCTGGATTTATCAAAAAACACTAGTCTTAAAAATATAAATTGTGGTGTCAATTCACTACGTAGTTTAAACCTGAAAAACGGGAATAATGCTCTGTTTAATCAGGTAAGAGTATCAGTTAACTACGAAATGTATTGCATACAAGTAGATAATGAAGACGATTTTAATACCCGATTTAAAAATTATAAAGATCAACAAGCTGTTTATTCTGAAAATTGTGATCAAGTTACCTTGATTCCGGATCCTGCATTTGAAGATGTTTTAATTGCCAATTATATTGACATAGATGGAAAAAATGGAAAAGTGCAGACTTTTAGAATCAAACAAAGGCCATCGCTTTATGTGAGCGCTTATAAAGTTAAAGACCTGACAGGAATTCAGGACTTCAAAGGACTACAGTCGTTGGACTGTTCTTATAACGAATTGACCGCTTTAAATCTTTCGCAAAATTTATTACTAACAAGTCTTAAATGTAATTCTAATGCTATAACCAATTTAGATTTGTCAAAAAATACACTTTTAACAGAAGTAGATTGTCAAAAAAATAAAATTACTGCGATAGACATTTCAAATTCTAAAGCACTAACACGAATAAACTGTTCAGATAACCAATTAACCAATTTGAATGTGGCAAATGGCAATAATAAAAATATGGCCAAATTGTATAATGAAAGTGATTTCCGTAAAAACCCAAATCTGACTTGTATTTATGTAGATAATGTAGATTACTCTAATTCTAACTGGTTTGGACTTAAAGATCCTACAGCTAGTTACAGCAGATCTTGTGGTTTGTATGCTGATATTCCTGACGCAAATCTTGAAGCAAAATTAATTTTATTAGGTATTGACAAAGACGGCTTAAATGGCAAAATCCTAAAATCTGATGCAGAAGCGGTTACTAATTTGGATATTTCAGGAAGCGCTATCGTAAATGTAAGCACATTAGAATATTTTACCGCTTTAAAAACATTAAATCTGAGCAGTAACGATATCACAAATCTTAATCTGAATAAAAATGTATTGCTGACTTCTTTAGATTGTTCAAACACAAAAATTACGAGTTTGGATATTTCTAAAAACAAAGCATTAACTTCTCTAAATACTGGTAATACCAAGTTAACGTATATCTCTTTAAAAAACGGAAATAACAACAAAATTCAATCTTTAAATTTAAAAAACAACACAGGACTTACTTGTATTGAAGTTGATGATTTGAATTATGCCAATAGCAATTGGTCAGCTTATAAAGATCCGTCTGCAAATTTTTCAGTTTCTTGTGGAATTTACACTGCCATTCCTGATGATAATTTTGAATACAAGCTTATTGCTTTAAAAATTGACACAGATGGTAAAAACAACAGAGTTTTAACTTCGAACATTTCAAATCTTACTTTGTTAGATGTTAAAAGTTCACAAATCTCAGACCTGACAGGTATTCAGGATTTCAAAGCTTTAAAAACGTTATATTTCGACGAAAACGTGGTAACAAATATTGATCTTTCTAAAAATACGGAGCTGACGATTTTATCATGTAGCAAAAACAACTTAACGAGTTTAAATCTAAGCTCACAAAAAAAGCTAAGTAATTTAGATTGCAGCAACAATAAACTGACAGCATTAAATTTGGAATCTAATACTGTTTTGGATCGTTTAAGTTGCAGTTATAATGAATTAACGCAATTGGATGTTACTAAAAATGCTATTCTTGGCGGAATAGCGTGTGATGGAAATCATCTAACTTCAATAGACCTGACAAAAAACCCATTATTTGTAGGTATATCAGCCTCAGGCAATGAGCTGAAAAGCTTAGATTTATCACAATGTCCAAAAGTGAATCAAATAAGAGTCTCAAATAATAAAATTACATCTGATGCCTTAATTATTCCTAAAACAGCACCACTTAAAGTAGTTGATTTAAACTACAATCTATTAACCAATCTGGATATTTCGAATTATAGTTTATTAGAAGACCTTCAATGTTATGGTAATAAATTGATTACTTTAAAAGCATCCAATAATGCATCATTAACGGAGTTAAATTGTAATGATAATGAGCTAGTAAGCCTTGACATAACTAAAAACAAAAGCTTAAAAACGTTACATTGTGCCAACAATAAACTAACAACTATTGATTTTTATCAGGACGCTGCACTTTATTGGGTTTATTGCCAGAACAACAATTTAACCAATCTTGATTTTAGCCCGCTATTAGGTATGAATGCACTTTATGCTTATAACAACAAGTTGCAAAGTCTTAGCTTAGCTTATCAATTTGATGATGGTGCAACAACTGGTGATATAACAAATAATCCGTCATTAACTTGTATTAAAGTTAACAACATGACTTATGCTCCAAATTGGCCTCTAAAAAAAGATACAACTGCCCAATATTCTACCGATTGTATTTCAATTACAACAATCGCTGATCCTAAATTTGAAGAGTATCTAATTAACGCCGGAATTGACAAGGATGGAAAAAACGGTCAGGTTCTGAATGTAAATTTAGCGAACATCACTACTTTAGATATTTCAAATCTTGGAATTACAGATTTGAAAGGAATAGAAGGATTTAAAGCACTTCAAAAATTATCTTGCAACGGGAATTCAATTTCTAACATCAACTTATCTTCAAATCTGATGTTGAGTTATTTAAATTGTTCAAATAATCCGCTTACGACACTTAACGTTTCTAATAATAGTTTATTGAAAGAATTATATTGCGACGGAAGTGTAACTGTTACCAAGAAATCAAATGAAGGCCCAAGCAAACTAACATCTCTGGACGTATCGAGCAATACTTTATTGACAAAACTTAGTTGTGCCAACAATCAGCTGAAAAGTCTTGATTTATCAAAAAACATTAATCTTACTGAGGTAAATTGTTCTAGTAATAATTTGACAAACCTTAATTTAAATAATGGAAATAACAGCAAATTAATAAATCTTAACTTCAAATCTAATGCGTCACTAACTTGTATCAAAGTAGACAATGAAAGTTATTCGACTTTAAACTGGTCTGCAGCAAAAGATATCTCGGCTAAATATTCAGCTACTTGTGGCACATTAACTGTCGAAGAATCTATTTTTAGCAGCATCACTATTTATCCAAATCCGTCAAGCGGAACCGTAAACATTGATAATATAGATCTTGAAAAAATTACAGTATACGACACCTTAGGTAAATTGGTAAAAACCGCTACATTTAAAACAGGAATTACCAATCATTCAATTGATTTAAATGAATTGCCACGCGGTGTTTATTACATCTTCTTAGAAGCCAATGGCACTCATATTGTCAAAAAAATTGTCTTGCAATAATTTACTGACAAGAACAATACATTAAAAAAAATGCGTTTTTATTACTTTAAAAACGCATTTTTTTATGTCCAATTTCGAAATTAAAAAATTCTCAGAAACATTTTTCTTAAAATTATAGTAATTAAACATTTAACGATCAATTGCTTTTTAAACTTTGTCTGCACTAAATTTTCCATTCATTAAATAAATCCTTAAATTCGCCATCACAAATAACAAAAGAATAATCTGAAAATGAGTTTCGGAACTATAAACCTCATTTTCGGTAGTAAATACTAAAAACCAAAAAAATGAAATACGACGTTATTGTTTTAGGAAGTGGTCCTGGCGGATATGTAACAGCTATTAGAGCTTCACAATTAGGCTTTAAAACAGCTGTAGTTGAAAAAGAAAACCTTGGTGGTGTATGTTTAAACTGGGGATGTATCCCAACAAAAGCATTATTAAAATCAGCACAGGTTTTTGATTATTTAAAACACGCTTCTGACTACGGATTAAAAGTTTCTGAATTTGATAAAGATTTCCCTGCTGTTGTACAACGCAGCCGTGGTGTTGCTGAAGGAATGAGTAAAGGTGTTCAGTTCCTGATGAAAAAAAACAAAATTGACGTTATTGAAGGTTTTGGAAAACTAAAACCAGGAAAAAAACTTGACGTTACTGATAAAGACAATAAAGTTACTGAATACAGCGCTGATCACATCATCATTGCAACTGGTGCTCGTTCTCGTGAGTTGCCAAACTTACCTCAAGATGGCGTAAAAGTAATTGGTTACCGTCAGGCAATGACTTTACCAACACAACCAAAATCTATGATTATTGTTGGTTCTGGAGCAATTGGAGTTGAGTTCGCTCACTTCTACAACTCAATGGGAACTGATGTTACTATTGTAGAATTTATGCCAAACGTAGTTCCTGTAGAGGACGAAGATATCTCAAAACAATTTGAGCGTTCTTTGAAAAAAGCTGGAATTAAAGTAATGACTAACTCTTCTGTAGAAAAAGTTGATACTACAGGAAACGGAGTTAAAGCAACTGTAAAAACTGCAAAAGGAGAAGAAGTTCTTGAAGCTGATATCGTACTTTCTGCGGTTGGAATCAAAACTAACATTGAAAATATTGGTTTAGAAGAAGTTGGTATTGCTGTTGACAGAGATAAAATCTTAGTTAACGCTTACAACGCAACTAACATTCCAGGATACTACGCAATTGGAGACGTTACTCCAGGTCAGGCTTTAGCTCACGTAGCTTCTGCTGAAGGAATTAACTGTGTTGAAAAAATCGCTGGTTTACACGTAGATCCAATCGATTACGGAAACGTTCCTGGTTGTACTTATGCAACTCCAGAAATCGCTTCTGTAGGTTTAACTGAAAAACAAGCTAAAGAAAAAGGATACGAATTAAAAATTGGTAAATTCCCATTCTCTGCTTCAGGAAAAGCTAAAGCTGCCGGAACTCCAGATGGATTCGTAAAAGTAATTTTCGATGCTAAATACGGAGAATGGTTAGGATGCCACATGATTGGTGCTGGTGTTACAGATATGATTGCTGAGGCAGTTGTTGCTCGTAAACTAGAGACTACAGGTCATGAAATCCTTAAATCTATCCACCCTCACCCAACAATGAGCGAGGCTGTTATGGAAGCTGTTGCTGATGCTTACGGCGAAGTAATTCACTTGTAAAAATAAACCGTTTTACGGTTACATATAATTTTCAATTTAAAAATCCGATTTGTGAAAGCAAGTCGGATTTTTTTATTTTCATAACTTTACCTAAACATAATAAGTTATGAAAGAGATTTGTATTGTTGAATTTCCATCAAATTTAGGTTTAAAAGAACCTCAGCCAGGAAAAGAACCCGGAGTAAAAAAATTGCCCGAATGGCTATGGCGACACAATCTGCATAAAGAAATTAATCCGAAAGATGTCTTGACGCTTGACGCTCCAAAATATACCAATATTAAAGATCCTGAAACGCAAATTCTCAATACAAATTCGCTTGTAGAATACGCCAGAGAACAAGCATATTTAATCAATAATTTACTTTCACAAAATAAATTTCCATTTATAATTGGTGGTGACTGCAGTATCCTTCTAGGAACGGCAATTGCTTTAAAACAAAAAGGAAATTATGGTTTATTTTACCTCGACGGACATACCGATTTCATGGATGTTTCTTTATCTGAAACTGGTGGCGTCGGCGGAATGGCTGCTTCAATTGTAACGGGAAATGGACATCAAAAACTGACCGATATTCTTAATCTTTCTCCGTATATCAAAGAAGAAAATCTTTGGTGCGTGGGTAATCGTGAATATGATGAAGAATATGAAAATGAAATCCGAAATTCCAAAGCAACATATCTTAGTTTAAATGATATCCGAAAGCAAGGAATTTCGAATTGTGTTTCCGCATTTCTTTCTGAAGTAAAAAACAAAAATCTTGACGGTTTTTTTCTTCATATTGATGTTGATGTTCTAAACGACGAAATTATGCCGTGTGTTGACAGCAGAACGCCAGACGGGCTTTCATATGCTGAATTTAATGAACTTACCTCCTATTTATTTCAAAGTGAAAAATTAACTGGACTCGAAATAACGATTCTCGACCCAGATCTAGATCTTAGTGGGCAATACTCAAAGGATTTTGTTGCCAATATTACAAGTACTTTTAACGAGTTCAGAAATAAATTTTAATAAAACAAAGTACAAGACAAGTTGCTCTTTTAAAAAATTACAACACTCAAATTCAATATTTTATACTATTTTTACTACTGACAATCCGTTGTCACAATGCCATTTTACTTTTACTGAAACAATTAAAAATAAGTTTTATGGAAACAAAAGACGGAAAACTAGCTGTTTATGCCGAAACTCGCGCAGACTGGAGAAAATGGCTTTCAGAAAATGGTGCAAATGAAAAATCAGTTTGGCTAATTTTATATCACAAAAAAAGCCAGACAAAAAGTGTCAATTTAATTGAAGCTACTGAAGAAGCGCTTTGCTTTGGATGGATTGACAGTCTTTGCAAAAAACGTGATACAGAAAGCTATTATTTGACTTTTTCACATCGAAATCCGAAAACCAGCAAATGGAGCAAAACTAACATTGAAAGAGCCGAAAGACTTATTGCACAGAATTTAATGACAGAACAGGGCCAAAGATTAATTGATATTGCCAAAGAACAAGGAAAATGGATTATTGATACTTCAGAAAAATAAATATCACTCAAAATCACAGTTATAACCTAAACTATCTATATCATGCTAAAACATTTTCTTTTCATCTTGCTTTTCAGTTTCGGAATGAATGCTTTTGCTCAGGAACTTGATTTCAAAGCACCGGATTATAAACAAATTGAAAAAGAAATTCAGGATAAAAAATCGGTATTTTATTATCCGAAGCTGATGGATCGGTTAGCCAAAAATGATACGCTCATGACGCAAGATGATTTTCGCTATTTGTATTTTGGATATGTTTTTCAGCCTAAATACAACGCTTTCTGGAGATCTCCTGATGAAATAAAGCTTCGCGAATATTACAACAAAGAAAAACTGGAAACTGCTGATTATAATGAAATCATCAAACTTGCCAATCATACGCTGACTGATTTTCCTTTTGATTTAAAACAGCTCAATTATCTGGCTTATATTTATCATTTAAAAGGTGATGATGAATCAGCAAAAATAACTTCATACAAATTTCACAACATTATGAACGCCATTTTGTCTTCTGGCGACGGCAAAAAATGCGAAACAGGATTTCATGTCTTATTAGTCGAACATGAATATGTTATGCTGAATCTTTTTGAGCTTGAATCAAAAGGACAATCATTGGTTGGAAATTGTGATTATCTTAGCTTTGAAAAAGGAAAATATAATGTTGATGGCGTGTATTTCAACATCGAAAAAATGCTTGAAAATGAAGCCAAGGGAATTAAATAAGCTTATAAATTGAATGACTATAACAACAATAAGAGAAAAGGATTATGAGCCTTTGAAAAAATTATTTTTAGAGGAAAGAAAAAGTACTTTTTCGTGGCTCGACCAATCTGAATTTCAGTTAGATGATTTCGAGAAACTGACTCAAGGCGAGTTTATTCTAACGGCACTTATTGATAACATTCCGGTTGGATTTATATCGATTTGGATGCCCAATAATTTCATTCACCACTTATACATCAGCAAAAAATATCAGGGCCAAAACATTGGAACTGAATTACTGAAAGCTGCCACAAAAAAAGCTGCATTTCCTATTACATTGAAATGTTTAGAAAAAAACATGAAAGCCGTCGATTTTTATAAAAGCAAGGGATTTATTGAAAAGGAAAAAGGAAATTCTGAACATGGCACTTATATTTTATTCGAATTATTAGAAAACATAAATTAACCAAAACTATATACCTCAAAATGAATTTAACAGTATTACCTGCTGATCTTAAAAAACAAATTGAAAATGAAAAAACAGATTTCTCTATAAAAGCACAACGAAAACAGCCACTCAGCAAGTCATTAGGCGGGTTGCTTATCGGGATTTTGATGTGCGCTTTTATGAGTCTTTTTATATATGGCTTTCTTGGGCCTTTATTTAAAAATGAAGAAACTCACTTTGAGTCAAATGGAGTTCCAGTAACTGCTAGTTTAGATGATTTAGGTGAATTAATCGTTCCGGGCGGAATTATCTGTTTACTAACGCTGGCGGGAATTTACGTGATTATAAATTCAATTTATTCCTTATTTCAAAAAGGAGGATATTTTGTTGGAACAGAAACCAGACTGATTCAATTTCAAAATGGAAAAACAACCAGCACCGATTGGGAACAATTTACAGGAAATGTCAAAATAAAGGCTAGGAATAATTTTGGAAATCTCGAGTTTGAACTAAGAACCGGAAAAATGGAAAGCAGAAAAAACAACCCAGATAAATTCGTTCCGGATATTATTTATGTTTCAGGAATTGAAAATGTATATGAAATTGAAAAAAAATGCAGAGTGAGAATCAAGGAAAATGATCCAACTCCAGCCGTTGTTTTAAACTAAAAAGATTATGAATCAGGAAATTAACGATTATAACGATTCTCAAACTTCCGAAGACAAAAAAATATGTGATTTGTTAAGTTCTGAGATAAATTCATTTCTGCATGAAGCGGAAAGCAAAATCTGGCACAGACATCCGGTTTGGTTTTTAGACGGAAATCCTGTTGCGGGCTATAGCAAATTAAAAGATTCCGTGAGACTTCTTTTTTGGAGCGGGCAGACTTTTGAGGAATCCGAACTTCAGAATGAAGGAAGTTTTAAAGCCGCTGAAAAGCGTTATACAAATGCTGAACAAATCAATATTGACGATTTGAAAAGATGGCTTGAAAAGGCAAGAAACATTCAGTGGGATTATAAAAATATTGTCAAACGAAAAGGTGTTTTGATTCGCCTGAAATAATTTTACTTTAAAAAAAGCATTAAAACTACAAATGAAAACATTAACTAAAAAAGACATTGAAAAACCAATTGGAGGCTTATTTTTCATGATTATTAACACTTCGATTTGGGCTTTTATAGCCGAATATTATCTTGAAAATAAAGACTCCCGTCTTGCAGGCATTTTTTTAGGACTTATCATTATGAGTTTTTTATTCTTTTATCTGAAATTTACAAAAGCTCAAAAAAATCTTCCGGAAAGCACAATTGAAAAAACAGAAGAAGAAAAGAAAAACGAAAAATGGTTTTTGATCATTTTTGGTCTGGAAGGCCTCGGAATATTACTTGCCAAAAATATTTTGATGAATATTAATCACGACGAACTGTTTATTTGCTTTTTTGTTCTAATTGTGGGCCTGCATTTTTTTCCGCTTGCTAAAATATTCAAACGTACTTTTGATCTTTACATAGGAACCTGGACTTCTTTATTTGCAATTCTTGGTATTTATTTGATAACACAAAAAATTACACCAGTAAATATTACTAATGTAATTGTTAGTTTAGGCTGTGCATTTGCAACTATTTCTTATGGGTTCAGAATGATTCTTGAAGGCCAAAAATTGCTCTTAATCAAAAGCTAATTTAGAAAATTAAACAATATTTTAATAAATTACCTACAATTAACGCAACCTTTTAACTAAAAATTCATCTTTAAATAAAACCAATTAATTTAAACCGATGAAAAAATATTACTTACTATTACTTATAGCAGTTCTTGGCTCCTGTAGCAGCAACGATAGTGAACCAAACGACACTACAGCTCAAGAATCTTTAAGCGGACGCTGGAACTGGGTACAATCTACCACGCAATCTAATAATACACCAATTACGCCTGCCTCACACAATACTACAATTGTTTTAGAATTTTCTGGCACTTCTTTCAAACAATATCAAAATGGAGCTTTGGATTCTAACAGAACCTTTTTTGTTGTAAAAAAGCCATCAATTTATGGTGGTGAAAAAAATATGTTTGTATTTGTCAATGCTTATTCTCTTACAGGCAAATCTTCGCAAACTCGACCTACCGGTGATCTTTCCTTTGAAATCATTGAAAATAAACTGTATATCAGGGAAGAATTCACGAATGGTATAATATCAGAATATGATCGTATAAAAGAATATTAAAAGCTAAATCAATTCTTATGAAAAAATATTTTTTATTTTTTGCTTTGATCATTTTGAGTTCATGCAATAGTGACGATACTCCCAAAAATGACGATGCCGAAGTCGAAAAGAAACTACAAGGAAAATGGAGCTGGACCAGTACTACTAACGGAGTCGACGGCACTATTACTACACCCGAAACTGAAAAGAAAACAATTCTACTTGAATTTTCAGGTAACAGTTTTAAAAAATATATCGATGGAATTTTAACAATAAATACCACATTTGAAATCGTGACCCAACAAGTGATTGGAGAAACCCCTACTCAAACCCTAGTTATAGCTGGTTTTTATCGCATTACAAACAAAAAAGCCACGATAGTCCCTACTCATAGCTTTGAAGGCATTAAAATAAGTGGTTCTAAGTTAAATCTGAATATGATATGCAACAAATGCAATTCTTCTGAATATGTTCGTTTAAACTAAAATTATTGCAAATGAAAAAATATCTTTTACTTTTTGTATTAATCATTTTGAGTTCGTGCAGCAATGACGATAAAAATTCTAATAGCGTAGCTTCGTTGCAAGGCCGATGGCTTTGGGTTTCATCGACTGGAGGTTTTCAAGGTGTTACTCCTGCTGCTTTGAATCGAAAAGAAGAACTTGAATTCTCTGATAATTATGTAAAAACGTACATAGATGGCCAATTAATGAAAAAACTAAAGTTTCATATTGCCACAAAAAAATCAATTTTTGGAGGAAATAAAAAATTGATTGTAATTGATAAAGAGGACATAACTCAAGTATATTATGCTGATCGATCTTTTATTATTGCTGGCGATAAACTGACTTTAAGCGAAGAATGCAATGACTGTTTTATATCGAAATATGAAAAAGTAAAATAAATTATGATGAAGAAAATTATTCCGATTATTTTTATTCTTTTAGCTTTTACAAGCTGTTCGGATGATGACGACAATACTAATCCGTTGATTGGAAGTTGGAAATTGGTAAAAACCCGAAATTTTGTTTATGGCGCTGCTGATTATCCAAATAAGGAAACTTTCACTGATTACTCAGACAAAAATATTGTCTACACCTTTGATGGAAGATCTAATTTAACAATTAGTATCGATGGGGAAAAAGAAGAGCACGAATATGAATATAAACTCGACTATTTATCTGGAGGTCCTTCTTCCGGAGAACCAAAAACCCAATTAGTTCTTATTGATAATTCAAAATGGACTTATGGAATTTCCGATAAAGGGGAAATGATTTTGGGAAAATCGTATGTTGATGGTTCTGATTTATATTTTGTGCGACAATAAAAAATAAAAAAATGCTCTTCTGAATAATTTCCAGAAGAGCATTTTTTATTAATTGACTAAAAACAATGAATTACTGAATAAGAGGATTCCGTTTTCCCAAAAACCTCTAAAAAGAGGGTTGTCCATCATATAAATTACACTTCCGTCGCCTCTTTTATCGACTGCAAAAGTCACAGTTTCAGGGAGTTTTTTCTTGATATCGTTTCCAACGAAACCATAACTCAAAAAGTTTTTTGGTATATAAGCCACGTTAATCGCATTCTTTAAAAGCGAGAACGATCTTTCGTTTGTTTTTAAACTATAATAAGTATTTCCTAATCCAAACGCCATTGGATACGTTTTATCTAATTTATTTTCGATAATCGCGCCTGGAATTGTACCTGAAATTTCTCTTCTTTCTGAACCTTCAAAGTCTAGAAAGCGTTTTTTAAGCTCAATTTCTTTTTCTTCTTTCTCCGACTTCTCTTTGTCTTCTTTACTTGCGAACATACTTAAAGCATAACCTTCGCGATCCTGAAATAGCGAAATTGCACTGCTCATAGCAATTACTTTTCCGCCATTTTTAATCCATTCGTCAATGTGTTTTTTCTGATCGTCTGAAAAATCATAAGAGCCATCTGAAAGAATTAAAGTATTGTAATTGTACAATTTAACTCGGTTGAAATTGGAAGTTTCAACAATACTTACCGGATATTTTATCACTTCGTCCAAATAATGCCAATTGGCTCCAAACTCGGTCGAGACAATTCCTTTTCCAGAAAGCATCAATATTTTTGGTGCTTTTAAAAGAACAAAATTTTCTCCACCAATATCTTTTGAATTGGTGGAAAATCCCGTCGTAATAAAACTGTAATCCGATTTGATTTTAATGATTTCGCTGACAGTTTTCTCAAAATCGGCAATTTTTGGATTATCGGCGCGACTTATAATTAAACCGCCCGGCTCAATTGTAATTGTTCCGAAAACTGCCTTTTTCATTGCCGAACGCACTTTAATTCCGCCTTGATGCAATATTGAAAGAATTTGTGCCGAAATTCTACTGTTCCAAGGCACATAAAATGCGTAAACACTTGCCGGAATATTTTTTGGAGCAATTTCAATTGCAGTTTTCGTTTTTACAGAAAGTGCATTTTTTACTGCATAACCTTCAACTCCATAAGCCAATGGCAATACCCAAGCCGTGATATCATAGGATAAACTGTCATTCAATTTTTGATTTGGTTCGAATAAAACCTGCGTCAAAACAGATCTCGGCTGATCTGCTTTTATGATTAAATCATTTGGTTCAATCTTGAAACTTTCAATTTTCTTGTTTTGATAATGAAAACCTGAAGCGTTAGCAGATGCATCGGCGTAACTGAATTCTATATCATTCTTTTTCAGCACTTCAGTCAGTTGTTCCAGTTTTGCATTGCTTTTTAAAACATAGGTATTGTAAACACCTTTTGCTTTTTTTCGGGCGTTGGTATGAAAATCTCTAAAACCTTTCAAAAGTACATCTTTTTGTGAAGCCGCACTTTCAACCACTGTCAATACAGCCGTTGCATGATGTGTTAAACGGTCTTTTATGGTAACGTTTGTGCCGTTTTCCATTGTTACTTCGCGTCCTGCTCCAATTCCACCCTGCTCTAATGTCAAACCAACTGCGCCATTGTAGGTTGGATATGTATCGCCATAACTCGGATAAAACAAATCAAAACGTTCTCTGGTGTTGTACATCCAGTTCTGTTTGTCGAATTTTTGCGAAATATTTTTTCCTAAAACATTATGAAAATCCTTTTGATATTGCTCGATAAACTCATGCAAAGGTTCGGCTGCAGGAGGAAAAAAGTAAGGTGAATTATAACTCATTTCATGCACATCTGTATGAACCTGAGGCATCCATTGATTGTACACTTTTATACGTTGCTGTGATTCAACTTGAGTTTGCCATGCCCAATCGCGATTCAAATCAAACAAATAATGATTGTATCTTCCGCCTGGCCATTCTTCCATATGCTCTCTGTCGTACAAACCTGGATGATTCTTTTTACCTGAAATCTCTCTCAGCCAGTTTCCATAACGGGAATAACCATCAGGATTAATACATGGATCCAAAATTACAATGGTATTTTTAAGCCATTTTTTGGTTTCTTCGTTTGATGGATTCAAAAGTTCGTAGGCAACAGTTAAAGCGCTTTCTGTTCCTGCAAATTCATTTCCATGTACATTGAAACTCAGCCACACAATAATTTTGTCTTGTGAAGTAGTCGATTTTGAATCAGAAAGCCCAATCGAAGCCAAATTATTTAAACGAATTTGCTCCAGATTTTTCAGGTTTTCAACATCCGAAATAAAATATAAATTCAAATCGCGCTGTTCGTTTGTCAAACCATACTGCTGTTTTTTGATTAAAGCTGAATTCTCGGTTAGATATTTAAAATAATCTTCGACCTGATGATAATAGCTAATTTGCTTTCCGTAATTCGGAATAAATTCTGAAGGCGACTTCAACTGAGCCAAAGCAGAAATTGAAGCAGTTATAAAAAATAATGCTACGTAAAGGTTTTTTGTCATAATTAGAAATGGTTTGCAGATGGTTAAAAATAAGAATTAACTTTATATAATTAAAAATTGTCAGAATTTTAATTGAACTATTAAATTCCAAATAAATCAAATTCCATGAATATTTTAATTGTTTACGTGCATCCCAGCAAAAAATCGTATACTTTTCAGGTGTTAGAAAGGCTTAAATCTATTGTCAAGAAACAAAACTGGAATCTTGAAATATCAGATTTGTATGCTTCCGATTTTAAAAGCGATATGTCTGCAGAAGAATATGAAAGAGAAGGTTTCGCAAAACTTGATTTGCCGATTCCTAAAGATGTTTTGGAAGAACAAAAAAAGATCGAAAATGCTGATTGTATCATTTTTCTTTATCCAGTTTGGTGGAGCGATTGTCCTGCAAAACTGAAAGGCTGGTTTGACCGTGTTTATTCTGTTGGATATGCTTATGGACAAACTGAATCTTTTCCGAAAATGAAAACAATTCCGTTTGGGCTTGTAATTTGTACTGCTGGTCATCCGAATGATTTTTTAAATGAAATCGGAATGGCACAAAGCATGGAAAAAATCATGCTGGAAGACCGACTCGGAAAACGTTTTGAAAATAAAGAAATGCTGATTTTAGGCGGAACTTTGGAACTGGAAAAAGTGATGGAAGGACATTTTTTGGAGATTGAGGAACTTGCTAAAAAAATTAAAACAATCTCAATTAAATAAAATAATCTTACAAACAAACCGGACTAAAGTCCGGCTCTACAATATGTACCGAGCCTAAGGCTCTTCTAAAGTTCCGAAGGAACGAATTATTTTGTAGAGCTGGACTTCAGTCCAGTTTAAATAAAAACATATCAAATAACACAACTTGTCTGAAATTCCCCTTTCTTTTGTCTTTTAAACACCCTAACATATTGGTTATAAGATAGTAAATTTGTAATACAAACCTTTAAATTATTTAAAAATGAGTACTTCAGATTTTACAACCACAATAAAAGTAGACCAATCTCCTCAAGAAGTTTTTAATGCTCTTACAAATGTCCGAGGATGGTGGTCAGAAGAAATAAAAGGAAATACTGCAAAACAAGACGATAAATTCGATTATCATTATGAAGATGTTCACCGCTGCAAAATAAAATTAATTGAAGTTGTTCCGAATAAAAAAATTGTCTGGTTGGTTGAAGAAAACTATTTTAAATTCACCGAAGACAAAACAGAATGGACGGGAACCAAACCAACTTTTGAAATTTCAGAAAAAGACGGAAAAACCGAACTTCGTTTTACACATTTTGGCTTAACCTCAGAATACGAATGCTTTGAAATTTGCAGAGGCGCCTGGACAAATTACATTCAAAACAGTCTTAAAAAACTAATTGAAACAGGAAAAGGTGAGCCAAATGCAACTGGAAAACCACAAACTGAAAACGAAAAAAGACTATCTGAAAAATAGAATCCCAAAAACCTCAGAATCTTAGTATCTTAGAACCTTAGCATCTTTTTCGGCTACAACAATAGTAGATTTGGCTACAGCACTTTTTTAGATGTTGCGCAACTTTGCAATATCTAAAATTAGAACAAATGAAAATCATACTTACAGGTTCTTTAGGGAACATCAGCAAACCTTTAGCTATTAAATTAGTACAAAAAGGACATGACATTTCGATTATCAGTAGTAACGCTGAAAATCAGTCTGAAATTGAAAAATTAGGTGCAAAAGCATTAATCGGATCGGTTGAAGATTTAGATTTTTTGACCAAAAGTTTTAAGGATGCAGATGCTGTTTATTGCATGATTCCGCGTGCAAATTATTTTGATCCAAATCTTGATTTAGATGCTTTTACGCGAAAAATCGGAAATAATTATGCCGAAGCAATTGCAAAATCAGGCGTAAAACGTGTGGTTTTCCTGAGCAGTATTGGAGCACATTTAGAAAAAAATTCAGGAATTATTCAGCGTTATAATGAGATTGAAAGTGTATTGAATAAACTTTCAGACGTTTCGATAACCTTTATGCGTCCAACTTCTTTCTATTATAATTTGCTGGCTTATATTCCTGTAATTAAAAATCAAGGTTTTATCGCTGCCAATTATGGTGCTGATTCCATTATTCCGTGGGTTTCTCCAAATGATATTGCAGATGCAATTTCAGCCGAACTTACAACTCCACTTGACGGAAAAAAAGTTCGTTATGTTGCAAGTGAAGAACTTACTGGACATGAAACGGCAAGCATTTTAGGAGAAGCGATTGGAAAACCTGATTTAAAATGGATTTTAACCACAGATGAAGAAACTTTGAATGGTTTAATTGCTGTCGGAATGCAACCTAAAATTGCAGAAGGTTTAGTCGAAATGTACTCCGCATTACATAATGGTTTATTAGGCGAAGATTATTACCAAAACCGACCTGCAGAATTGGGAAAAACAAAACTTACAACATACGCAAAAGAATTTGCTTCGATTTACAATCAGAAATAAGTACCTTAGACTATGGCAAATTTTCAACCACACCGAATAAAAACTATAAGCGAATTTCATGAATTTAGAGATTTGCCAAAACCCCAACATCCGTTAATCAGTGTTTACAATTTTGAAGATCTTAAATATCTCAATGAAGCCGAACCGAAAAGCTTAATGTTGGATTTTTATTCGATTGCACTTAAAAGGAATTCGAATGCTAAAATGAGATACGGTCAGCAGGAGTACGACTTTAAAGAAGGGGTTTTAATGTTTATTTCGCCAGGGCAAGTTTTTTCAATCGAAGGAAATTCAGAACTACAACATACAGGATGGTCATTATTGATCCATCCTGATTTTTTGTGGAATACACCATTGGCACAAAAAATCAAACAATATGAGTATTTTGGTTATGCGGTTCACGAAGCATTACATCTTTCTGATAAAGAAGAAAATATGCTTGTGGGAATTATCAAAAATATTCAGCAGGAATACCAATCGAACATTGATAAATTTAGTCAGGATGTCATTATTGCTCAAATTGAATTATTTCTAACGTATTCTGAACGTTTCTACAACCGACAATTTATTACCAGAAAAATAAGCAACCATCAAATATTAGCTCGTTTAGAAAAATTGCTTGAAGATTATTTCAACGATCATTCTTTGTCAAAAAAAGGTTTGCCAACAGTTCAGTTTATTGCAGAAAACCTCAATGTTTCGCCTAATTATCTAAGTGGTTTATTGAAATTACTTACAGGCCAGAGCACGCAGCAACACATCCACAATAAATTAATCGAAAAGGCAAAAGAAAAACTTTCAACAACTAGTTTATCAATAAGTGAAATTGCATTCGAATTAGGTTTTGAGCATCAGCAATCCTTCAGCAAATTATTCAAAACCAAAACAAATGTTTCGCCTTTAGAATTCAGACAATCATTTAATTAAAACTTTTTTCGATACATATAATTTATAATTTTCATAAATTCGTAAAACTAAAACTTTAATTTATGAACCCTATTTTAAGAAATACTCTGGCGGTTATTGCCGGAATTATTATTGGAAGTATTGTCAATATGAGTATAATTTTAATAAGCGGTTCAATTATTCCTCCTCCAAAAGGTGCAGATAACACCACTATGGAAGGCTTAAAAGCAACAATGCATCTATTTGAAGCCAAACATTTTCTTTTTCCGTTTTTAGCACATGCAATAGGAACTTTTGCCGGAGCAATTACAACGGCTCTGATTGCTTTTAACCATAAAAAGAAACTGGCTTTGCTTATAGGTGCTTTCTTTTTGTTTGGCGGTATCGTAAGTCTGTGTTCACTGCCTTCGCCAATGTGGTTTACAGTTGTAGATTTAGTTTTTGCCTACATTCCGATGGCCTATTTGGCTTTGAAATTAACTTGTAGAAGAAAACCTCAACTCCACTAAAATGAACAACGAATCTGTGAAAGTAAAACCTGCAAAAATGTGTTACTCGCATATTGGAGGAAAACTCGGCCAGTTGCTAGTTGAAACTTTTGCCGAAAAAGGATGGATTGCTAAGAAAACTCCAACAGATAAACATTTCTACATAACAGAAATTGGCCAAACCGAATTAGAAAAATTAGGTGTTGATATTTCTCAAATCAAACCGGAAGATTTATAAAAAAATAAATAAAATCCGGACTTTATTTACCCCAAATGTAGCTTCAAATTTCTTAACTTAGTTGTCTTTTATATTTGAACATCATGACTAAGAAAGAAATTGCCAGAGACTTCCTGAAACTTGCTGCAAACGGACATTCGCATGAGGCATTTCGACTTCATGTCAGCAAAAAATTCAAACATCATAACGCTTATTTTAAAGGCGATGCGGAAACTTTGATGCTCGCAATGGAAGAATCAGCGCGAACAAATCCGAATAAGATTTTTAAAATCCATCATATTTTAGAAGATGACAATTTGGTCGCTGTGCATTCTCATTTAAAGCAAAACTCAACAGATATAGGTTTTGCAGTTGTTCATATTCTAAAATTTAAAGGAGATAAAATTGTAGAACTTTGGGATTTAGGTCAGCCCGTCCCAAAAGAAACAATTAACGAAAACGGAATGTTTTGATTTTTTTAACCGCAAAGCACGCTATTTTTTATTTACGTTCTTTTATAAAACCGCAAAGTTCGCAAAGCTTTGTATTGAATCAGCTTTGCGAACTTAAAACGTTCAAACTTTTAAACAGAAGAAAAATCTTAGCGCTCTTTGCGGTTAATTTTTTTTCTCATTTCAACCTGAAACCTGAAACAAAAACAATGAATTCCATTTTTAAAATTTCTTCTTTATTATCTATCATCTTAATCTTTTCGAGCTGTAATTCATTTGCTCAAAAAGAAAACAATTATTCAACTAAAATCGACAGTCTTATCAAAAATACATCGCCAATTTTTAATGGTGTAATTCTGATTTCAAAAAACGGAAAAACATTATATTCTAAAACAAAAGGCGTTTCTAATTTTGAATCTAAAAAACCTTTGAAATTCGACAGTCAATTCGAAATCATGTCTAACAGTAAACTGATAACTGCAGTTTTGATTTTACTCGAAGTTGAAAAAGGAAAAGTAAAATTGAATTCGCCAATAAAAAAATATTTGCCAGAATTGACTCAAACTTGGGCCGATTCTGTTACGGTTCATCAGCTTTTAAATCACACACATGGAATTGTTGATTTAAAGAAACCATTGGTATTTAAATCGGGAACTCAGTTTAAATACGGTGATTTAAGTTATACGCTTCTTACCAAAATTATAGAAAACACTACGAAAAAAAGTTATACAGAAGTAGCCGAAACGTTATTCAAAAAACTTAAAATGACAAATACATATTGTTATTCGAAAGATAAAATTCAAAATTTAGTTACCGGCTATTTTAATTCCAAAGGCACTTTTGAAAAAGTACAAAAAACTCAAATTACACCACAAAACTTAGGTGCCGATGGAGTTGTTTCAACAGTAACGGATCTCGCAATTTGGAACAATAATCTGCATAAAGGAAAAATTCTGAAACCAGAGACTTATCAATCAATGCTTCGCTACACGATAACGGCACAACATAATTTCTTTGGGAAAGAAAATGAAGGTTATGGTTACGGAATCAGAATTACTGAAAAAGAAGCTGTAAAATATGTAGGTCACACTGGTTTAGGCGACGGATTTTCTTCTGTAAATTTGTATTTCCCAGAAAGCGATATCAGTTTGATTGTTTTAGAAAATCAGATGAACGAGGATTCTGAATTGTTTTATGCATCAGAATTCAAAATCAAAAATATTCTTTTGAAAAGCGATTTATTCATTAAAAAATAATTCTCCAATGGCTAAAAATAAAACAAACGAAACCGAAAGCAGTGTCATTGATTTTATAAATACTGTCGAAAATGAACAGAAAAGAAAAGATGCTTTTCAACTTCTTTCAATAGTACAGGAATTAACAGGTTTTGAACCAAAAATGTGGGGTCCGAGTATTATTGGTTTTGGAAGCTATCATTATAAATATGACAGCGGTCACGAAGGCGATGCACCATTAGCAGGTTTCTCGCCAAGAAAAGCAGCAATGACCGTATATTTTTATCTGCCCGAAGGCAAGAGAGAAGAACTTTTATCAAAACTTGGCAAACACACCTCTTCAAAAGCATGTATTTATGTCAAAAAACTGGCTGATATTGATATAGAAATATTAAAAAATATCATTTTACTTTCTATGGAATATACCCAAAATTTATACCCTTCAAATTAAAAAAATATGATCCTTACTTTATTTCTTCTTTTAATAGCCGTTGCAATCTATTTTGCCTATCATCCAAGATTCGGAAAAAGACCCGCTGGCGAAAGACTTGCTTTAATACAAAAATCGCCTCAATACAAAAACGGAAAATTCGAAAACCAAAGTTTCACACCTGAACTCGCAGAAGGTTACGGCTATTTTGATGTTTTAAAAGAATTTTTCTTCAAGAAAGTAGACCGCAAAATTCCAACTGATGTGATTCCGTCAGTAAAAACTAATTTACACGAAATTCCTTTAGATCAGGACATTCTGGTTTGGTTTGGGCATTCGTCTTATTATATTCAGCTGGAAGGAAAACGTTTTTTAATTGATCCTGTTTTCAGCGGCAACGCCTCTCCTATTTACGGCACTACAAAAGCTTTTAAAGGAACGGAAGTTTATACCACCGATGATATTCCGGAAATTGATTATTTATTGATGACGCACGATCATTATGATCATTTGGATTATGCTACAATTATGGCGTTGAAACCTAAAATCAAAAAGATAATTACAGCGCTTGGTGTTGGTTCGCATTTTGAGTTTTGGAAATTCCCCGCTGAAATTATTATCGAAAAAGATTGGCATGAAAAGATAGAATTGGATCAAAATTTAACGCTTTATACCACTCCGTCAAGACATTTTTCGGGCAGAAGTATTAAACGCTGTAACACACTTTGGACTTCTTTTGTTTTAGAAACCAAAGATTTTAAAATGTATCTGGGAGGCGACAGTGGTTACGATTCCCATTATGCGGCAATTGGCGAAAAATTTGGCCCTTTTGATATTGTCCTTATTGACAATGGACAATACAATCCGGCATGGAAATACATTCATAATTTGCCGGAAGATGTTATAAAAGCAATTAAAGATTTAAAAGCAAAAAGAGTCTTCCCTGTTCATTCGTCTAAATTTGCATTGGCACTTCATCCATGGGACGAACCTTTGATCAAAATAACCGAATTGAATAAAATGTCTGAAAATCCTATTCCGTTAATTACTCCTAAAATTGGCGAGTTAGTACAATTAAAAAATGAAAATCAGGAATTTCAGCAATGGTGGAAAGGGGTTAATTAATTATAAATTGTTAATTGTTAATTGTTAATTGTTAACTCAAATTTGAAACTTGAAACTTGAAACTTGAAACTTGAAACTTGAAACTTGAAACTTGAAACAAAAAAATGACCACATCAAATTATACCATCCGAAATGCAAATCCTTCAGAATTTGAGGAAATTGGAAAACTTTTAATCCGTGTTTATTCGGCTTTGGAAGGTTTTCCGAAAGAAGATGAACAGCCTAATTATTATAAAATGCTAGCCAATATTGGCACTTTTACTGAATATCCTGAAACAGAACTCTTAGTTGCTCTTGATGAAAATAATGTCATTGCGGGAGCGGTTGTCTATTTTAATGACATGCAATATTATGGTTCGGGCGGAATTGCCACTCAGGAAAAAGATTCGGCTGGATTTCGTCTTCTTGGAGTTGATTCTCAAGCGAGAGGAAAAGGAATTGGAAAGCTTTTAACTTTAGAATGTATTAAAAAAGCAACTGAAAATAAACGAAAACAAATCATTATTCATTCTACTTTGGCAATGAAAACGGCTTGGGGGATGTATGAAAATATTGGATTTAAAAGAGATGAAATTTTGGATTTTATGCAGGGAGAACTTCCTGTATTTGGATTCAGATACCAATTTATTTCATAAAAAATAAAAATTTAAACATTTCCTATGTCACCCTGAGCGAAGTCGAAGGGCGCTCCAATTGGAACTTGGACTTCGACTTCGCTCAGCCTGACAAAACAAAAAAACTTGAAACATTAAACTTGAAACAAAACAAAAACCTTGAAACTAAAAACTAACCTTTTTGCCATTATTTTTCTGGCAACTTTTAACCTATTTGCACAAAATACCTATGTTTTTCTGGGTTCTTATAATCGTGATAAATCAGCTGAAGCGATACAGATTTATCAATTAGACACCATAAACGGGAAATTGTCAAAAATAACATCAGCAAAAAACATTATAAATCCTTCCTATTTGACTGTTTCGCCAAATGGAAAATATGTTTACGCCTGCACCGATACAAAAACGCCAAATGCAGGAAGCATCAGCAGTTTTGAATTTAATCCCGAAAATAAAAGTCTGACTTTCCTGAACAGCCAAAGAAGTGGTGGCGAAAATCCGGTTTATGTTACGGTTCATAAAAGCGGAAAATGGATTGCCAATGCCAATTATACTGAAGGAAGTGTTTCTGTTTTTCCGATTTTAGAAAACGGAAAAATCGACTCGATTGCACAAAATTTTCAATATATGGACGGAAGCACGCATAAAGAAAGGCAGACTCGTTCGCATGTACATTCGGCTGTATTTTCACCTCAGTTTGATTATTTGTTTTTACCCGATTTAGGTGCCGATAAAATCCGTTGTTATGCCTTTGATGAAAATCAGAAAAAACCATTGATTGAAACCAAAAATCCTTTCACTAAGACAGATTTAGAAGCCGGACCAAGACATTTCACCTTTCATCCAAATCAAAAATTTGGTTATTGCATTGAAGAAATGGCGGGCCAAATAAGCGTTTATCATTATGAAAATCGCGTTTTAAATAAAATTCAGCGCATCGCTACGCATCCTGATAAAATAAAAGAAGGATTTGAAAGTTCAGACATTCATATTTCTCCAGACGGAAAATTTCTGTATGCGACCAACAGAGGAAAAGAAAACAATATTGCCATTTTTTCTATTGATGAAAATGGGCTTCTGAAAAATATTGGTTATCAATCTACTTTAGGAAAACATCCAAGAGTTTTTGCCATTGATGAAAGCGGAAAATTTTTAATTGCTTCGAATGTTAATACTGGAAATGTAGTTGTTTTTAAAAGAAATCCAAAGACTGGTCTTCTAAAAAAGGTCGGAAAAGAAATCAAAATGGAAAGTGTTTCCTGCGTTCAAATCCGAAAAATTTAAAAATAGAATTTTAATCTGTTACAAAAAAAATGACTCCGAACAACTTTAATTTACAGCCTGATTTTCTCGAAAACGAAATCTTAAAATTGATTCCGTTGCAAGAAAATCATTTCGAAGCACTTTATAAAGTCGCTTCAGATCCTTTAGTTTGGGAACAACATCCGAATAAAAATCGCTATGAAAGAGAAGTGTTCCAAAACTTTTTTGAAGGCGCGATGGAAAGCAAAGGCGCTTTTGTCATTTTGGACAAAACCTCAAATGAAATTGCCGGAAGTACACGATTTTACGATTACGAACCTGAAAATAAAAGCGTTTTTATAGGTTATACTTTTTACGGCAGAAATTTCTGGGGAACTGGTTTTAATGCACAAGTAAAAAAAATAATGCTCGATTATGCTTTTCAGTTTGTTGATAACGTTCAGTTTCATATTGGGGCAGAAAATTACCGTTCACAAAGAGCAATAGAAAAATTAGGTGCCGAAAAAATAGATGAAATCAATGTTGCATATTATAACGAACCTTCGCGTCATAATTTTGTTTACAGAATAAAAAAATAAAAATGAAAAATATAACCGTTTTCTGCGGATCCAGTTTTGGAACCGATGAAATATTTAGAGAACAGGCAGAATTACTAGGAAAGACTTTAGCAAAAGAAAACATTGGATTGGTCTATGGCGGTGCAAATGTCGGCTTAATGGGCGCTGTCGCAGATGGTGCACTGAGCGAAAACGGAACTGTAATTGGCGTTCTTCCAAATTTTCTACGATCAAAAGAAATTGCACATTTAGGTTTAACCGAACTTTTTGTGGTCGAAAGCATGCACGAACGCAAAACCAAAATGAATGATTTATGCGATGGCGTAATTGCACTTCCCGGCGGTTTTGGAACGCTGGAAGAGCTTTTTGAAATGCTGACCTGGTCGCAACTAGGACTTCATAAAAAACCAATCGCAATTCTAAACATCAATGGTTTCTACGATTCATTAATTGAGTTAACAGAAAATATGGTCGAAAAAGGCCTTCTTAAAGATGTTAATCAGCAAATGCTTTTAGTGAGCGACAATATAGAGGATTTATTGAATAAAATGAAAAATTATGTTCCGCCAACAGTTGGAAAATGGATAAATAAAGAAGAAGTTTAATGTGTTTCAGATTATAAGTTTTTAAACTGCTTTTTATATGCACTCGGGTTTAGTCCTGTATATTTCTTAAATAATCGATTCAGATGGCTTGCATCACTAAAACCAAATTCGTACACGATTTCATTAATACGCATATTGGTAAATTTTAATCGGGTTTCAATCAGTTTAATTTTATATGCGATACTATATTCTTGTATATTCTGTCCTGTTTTGGTTTTAAAATACTCGCTTATATACGTTGGTGAAACATTAAAAGCTGTTGCCATTTTCGAAGATTTCAGTTGATCTGGTCGATAGATATTCTGATGAACATAATGTAATAAATCTAAATTTGGCATCGTGCTGGTCTGCTCAAAATTTATATTCGCCACAAGCGAAATATTTCTGGCAGCAATGGTTATTATAGTATTTAGAATTTGTTTTATTACTTCTTGTTGCTGCGGATCACGACTTTTTTCTTCCCTAATAAGAGCTTCGATCATTGCTCTTATTAATGGCTTGTCTGTCACTGTCTTTAATATACATCCCGGCAAATGATTATGATTGTGAAAAATAAATTCAAGTTTTTGAATCCATTCGCTGCTTTGAGTTTTAAGATAACTGTTATGAAATCTAATAAAGAAAAATTTCGTTTTCTCAGTAACTTCAAAACTGTGAGTATCTTCAGGAAAAATCAAAAATAACTTATCACTACTGTAAGGTAATCGATGATCATTTATGATCTGAATTCCTTTTCCTTCCAATACAAAAACCATTTCAAAAAAAGTGTTTTTGCGCTCTTTCGCTTCATATTCTAAAACTTCTAAAAACTGAAGTTCAAATGGATGATATAAATTTCTAATTTCCATCTTTCAAAAATACAAAATATTCCAATGATTGTACAAATTTAAAAAAGCAGATCTTCTCAACTTTGTAGTATAAAATTACAACAATATGGAAACAACTTCTTTTTTATTATTACGCATTGCAATAGCAATCAGCATGTTTGGACATGGATTAGTACGACTGCCAAAACTGGAAACTTTTAGTAACTGGATGACCAACAGTTTTGAAAATTCTATGCTGCCAAAAATTCTTGTGACTCCTTTTAGTTACATCTTACCCGTAGCAGAATTTTCAATTGGCGTTTTATTATTACTGGGTTTATTTACAAAACCATCTTTAATTGCCGGAGCTGTTATTATGCTAATTTTATTATTTGGCACCTCAATGATTGAAAACTGGGAAGCCATTCCGTCACAACTAATTCACATTGCTTTTTTTGCTTTACTATTACATTTTATAAATGATAACAGTTGGGCCATTGATACATTAATTAAAAAATAAGCATTATGAGTTCAAGAAGAAATTTTATTAAACAAACCGGAATAATAGGAATGGTTGGCATGATGAATCCTATTGAAACATTTTCTGCAGTTTCAAAAAACGCTCCTGCTTTTTCTTCTAAAAAAGCTAAATGGGCAGACGGTTCAAGATTAGTGGTTTCAATCTCTATGCAGTTTGAAGCCGGAGGACAACCGCAAAATGCCGAAAGTCCTTTTCCTCAAAACATGCAAAAAGGGTTTATTGATCTACCTGCTTCTACCTGGTATGAATATGGATATAAAGAAGGAATTCCACGTATGCTGGACAATTGGGATAAACTTGGCGTAAAAGTAACTTCACACATGGTTGGAACCGCTGTTTTAAAAAATCCGGAACTGGCGAAAGAAATTGTACAAAGAGGCCACGAAGCCGCCGCCCACGGAATGAGCTGGAGCACGCAATATACAATGCCGTATGAAGAAGAAAAAAAGTTCATAAAAGATGGTATTGATGCTATAAAAAAAGTCACTGGTTTTTCTCCTGTTGGTTATAATGCCAACTGGCTGCGCCGAGGACAAAACACACTCAATATTTTACAAGAACTTGGTTTCAAATATCATATCGATGATCTTAGCCATGATGAACCTTTTATCATTCAGGTAAAAAATAAAGATTTTGCAGTAGTTCCATACACAATCAGATGCAACGACATAGTTCTGATTGAAGGGAAAAACTTTTCATCAGATCAATTTTTCCAACAAGCTAAAATGGAATTTGACCAATTATACGCCGAAAGTGAAACACAACGACGCCAAATGTCAATTAGTTTTCACGACCGCATTGGAGGAACTCCACAAATGGTAAAAGCCACAAATGATTTAATAAAATACATGCAACAACATCAGGGTGTGAGTTTCAAACGTAAAGATGAAATCGCCGAAATTGCACTTCACGACAAGACTACAATAAGAGAATAATCAATTTAGAATTTGAAATCCATACAAGTTAAAACTTGTGTGGATTTTTTATTTCTGGTAATTGGAATTTCTTTCTTAAATTAGGGCTTCAAAAAAAAATGTTTTGATTTTCCGTTTTTTTTTTGAAGTATTTGCCTCTATTTTACAACGCACATTTTAGACATAAACCATGAAAACAGAAAACAACAAATTTGCAAAAGCCGAAATGCTGATTAGAAAACCTGTTTCAGAAGTTTTTCAGGCTTTTATTGACCCGGAGATTACAAATAAATTTTGGTTTACAAAGGGTTCCGGAAAATTAGAAGAAGGCGAGAAAACGGAATGGACTTGGGAAATGTATGGTTTTTCGCTTTCGGTTACAACGCACGTTTTGCAGCAAAATAAAAAGATTGTTATCGAATGGGGAAATCCCGACGAAACGACTTTAGTGGAATGGATTTTCACCCCTTTAAATGAAAATGAAACTTTTGTGAGTATAACAAATTCAGGTTTAAAAGGAGATTCAGATAAAATAATTGATCAGGTTCGTAATTCAACTGAAGGTTTTACTTTAGTTTTAGCCGGTGCAAAAGCGTATTTGGAACATAAATTACAACTGAATTTAGTTTTAGACCGATTCCCGAAAGGATTGGCTTAATTTTAGTTTCAAGTTATTTTAGTTTCAGGTTTCATGTTCCGCTCGAAACTTGAAACCTGAAACTTGAAACAAAAAAACAATAAAGTTATGGAAGTTAAAAAGCCCGAAAACATTGACGAATACATCGGAGGATTTCCAAATGATGTACAGGAAGTTTTGGAGAAAGTAAGAATGACGATTCAGAAAGCTGCGCCTGATGCGAAGGAAAAAATCAGTTATTCAATGCCGGCTTTTGAGCAAAACGGAATCGTAGTATATTTTGCTGCTTTTAAAAACCATATCGGACTTTATGCTTTGCCAAGCGGACATAAAGAATTTGCAGACGAGCTTTCAAAATACAAATCGGGAAAAGGTTCAGTTCAGTTTCCCTTAAAAGATAAAATGCCCTATGATTTAATCACTAAAATTGTGAAATTTCGAGTGAAAGAAAATCTTGAAAAGGCCAAAAAGAAATAAAATTTTAAATGAATTTAACCGAACACTACAACCAACTTTATAAAACCTCTTCTGAAGCTATTTCAGCAGGAAAATATGCGATTGATTCAGACCTAAAAAAAGAAGCTGATTCAAGGTTTGGAATAACGCTTTTAATTCGTCCGAGCGACGAAATAAAAGCAAATATTCAGCTTTTTATAAACGAATTTAAAAAAGCTGAACCAGAGCAATATTATTATCCTGATTCAGATATTCACATTACGGTTATGTCGATTATTTCCTGTTCAGAGGAATTTCAACTAAACCAGATTGCGCCAAATGACTATATTCAATTAATATGCAAAAGCATGGTTGATGCCGATAAAATTAAAATTCATTTTAAAGGTATTACAGCTTCATCTTCTGCCCTAATGATTCAGGGTTTTCCAACTGATGAAACTTTGAATAATTTCAGAAATAAACTTCGTGAAAACTTTAAAAGTTCGGATTTGTTACAAACAATTGACAGTCGTTATACGATTTCGACAGCACATGCAACGGTTATGCGTTTTCAGGAACCGCTTCATGATCCTAAGAAATTAATCGAAATCGCCGATAAATTTCGTGATTATGATTTTGGGGAATTTGATGTGAAAAATCTGGAATTGGTTTATAATGATTGGTATCAGCGCAAAAATACTACGCGAGTTTTGGGGAACTTTGGTTTGAGATAATTATTTAAATTTCCCAAAATGCCATAAAACTCCAGATGGATCGTGAAGAAAACATTCACTTCCCCAATCTAAATATCTTACCGGAGTTAGTTTTACACCTTCGTATTTTTCGGGAAGATTTAATGCTAAAAGCTCGTTGTAATATCTTTCAGTATCATCAACTTCGAGAAAAATCATGGTATTTTCAATCCATTCTTTGGCATAATAATCCTGAAGATAAAAGGCAGTTTCTCCGCTTTTAAAAACAGAAAAATTGGATTCTAAAACGCCTTCCTCAAATCCTAAATCGCGATAAAAACTTCTCGATATTTCGAAATTTTTGGCGCCGATAAAGGGACGAATTGATTTGATATTGTGATTCATAACAACTTAAATTAAATATTAGAACACATCATAACTTTCTAAAACATCAAAACCAACTCCACCTTTTTTTATAATGACTTTTACACTATCCGCTGAGTTAACTTTTTCTGTTTCTTTAAATTTAAAAACTAGTTCTTTTTCAGAACCAAAATAATTAAATCTAACTAAAGGATCTCTTTTATCTCGGCTGCCTTTTGGCCCTGGCATTGAACTTTTTTCTTTTATCACTGTCTTAAATTCTTTCGTAATAGTATCTGATAAATAATAATTAGCGGCCATAAATAGATAACAGGAAATAAAACCCCAAGAACCTAAATTTTGAACAATAAGAATAAAATTACTTGAAATTGGATATATCTCTTTTAAATGTTTCTTACTTAAATAAAAAGCTAGAAACCCAACAATTAAAATAATGAAAATTGGTACATATACACTTACAAGTGTTTTTCTGAAAATTAATATCTCAAAAAATAACAACGTAATACCTAAAATAAAAATGAAATAATAGAATATTTTCCATTTCTTTTTTTCTTTTGAAATCTCTTCTATTTTAGTCTTTTTCGTTTTCTTCATGAAACTTTATCCTTTTTTCAAAATACTTCCCAAACCTCTACCAATCTGTTCAATCGCTTCAAGACCTTTTGTTAAAGGCGTTGCGGTGAAATCTTCATAGGCATCCATAGCACTTTCTTTTCGATCGTCTTGCGGATAAACCAAAATAATATTATTCTCTCCAAAGGACTTCTCAAATTTCTGCGGAAGTCTTTCAAAAATAGATTGATAGGAAACGGAGCCTTTTCTCGATAAATTGAAAACAATCAAATCAGTTGGTTTCATTTCATCTGAAATCGATTCGAAATTATCCCATTCAATAACACTTTTAAATCCGAATTTTGCATTTAATCTTAAGTTATTTGCAATTCCTTGAATGGCTTGATGCGTTTTGTAATCGGCATAAATTACGATTGAGATGCTTAATTCCTGAGATAATCTACAGATTTTCTGCAATAAAAGATGAAAACCAATTCCTCTTTCAGAAAATGGCGGACAAACAAAAACGAGTCTTTTTTCTTCTATAAAGTTAGTTGGAAATCGGCAGATGAATAAACTTTTATCAACATTGTTGATTATAGAATCTACATTTTCTCCAAAAATTTTATCTAAAAATCCTGTCTTTTTAGGCCAGCCAATAATCACGATATCCGACATGATTTCTTTAGAAGTTCTGGCAATTCCACTCGCTGGATTATGATCAATTCTCGCAATTGTATTTATTTTCACTTCTGAAGCTGAACCTTGAATAACAAATTTATCTACGGCTTTTCGATATTTTAAAATATTCTTTTCGGCCTGATCATTATTCGGAACAATCGTCAATAATGTAACCGGATTTGGTGATTTTTTATCTTTAATCAAAAGTGCAAAATCCAATAAACTTGCTGTTGCAGAAGTTTTTGCCAGCGGAATTAAAATATGTTCATCTAAAATTTGATCATGGCTGGCATCTTCATGCGAAATTTCTTCTTCACAAATAGCGATTTTTTTTGCTGCTTTTTCCGTAGCAAACGAAGCCACAATACAAGTAATCAAAATCAGAATAATAGTTCCGTTTAAGATATTTTCATCCAGAATTTTAGCTTTAAAACCAACTAAAATTACGGCCAAAGTTGCTGCGGCGTGCGCACTGCTCAATCCGAAAATTAATTGTCTTTCGGTTTTAGTATATCTAAAAACAATCTGCGTAAAAAAGGCTGCTGTCCATTTTCCAAAAATAGCCACAACACTCAATGTTGCTGCTACAATTAATGCTGTTGGTCCGCTTAAAATTACACTTACGTCAACCAGCATCCCAACAGAAATCAGGAAAAACGGAATAAATAATGAATTCCCAATAAATTCAATTCGGTTCATCAAAGCAGAAGAATGCGGAATCAAAGGATTTAATGCTAAACCAGCAACGAAAGCGCCAATAATAGGCTCTACTCCTGCTACTTCGGCTAAGAAAGCCGCAAAGAAAACAACTGAAAGTACAAAAATATAATGCGCATGTTTTTCACTTTCCAATTTCTTAAAAAACCATTTGGCTATTCTCGGAATTACTAAAAACATAATCGCTGAGAAAATCGCTAATGAAACAGTCAATTTTATCCAAAAAGCCTGATTTAAGCTCCCCTGGCTACTTCCCATAATTACAGCCAGAATAATCAAAACTGCAGTGTCTGTCAAAATGGTTCCTCCAACAGTAATTGCAACTGCTTGATTTTTAGCAATTCCCAATTTACTCACAATTGGATATGCTACCAAAGTATGCGTTGCAAACATGCTCGCTGTTAAAAAACTAGCATTGAACCCATATTGAAGCAAATAATAACACACAGGAAAACCGATCGAAAGCGGAATTATAAAAGTGAAAAATCCAAATAATAAGCTTTTGTTTCTATTGGCTTTAAACTCATTCATGTCCAGCTCTAAACCTGCAATAAACATGATATATAAAAGTCCGATGGTTGAAAATAAATTTACAGCCGAGTTCTTCTCCAAAAGATGAAGACCGTGAGGTCCAATAATGACTCCCGAAATAATAAGTCCGATAATTCCCGGAATATTGATTTTTTTTAATAAAATCGGCGAAAGCAGGATTATGAAAAGTATTAAAGAAAAAATCAATACTGGATTAGTGAGTGGTAATTCGAATTCGTGTATGAAATGCCTGAAAAATTCTATCATATTGTAATTTTATGCTTTGTGGTATTCTAATCGCAAAAAGACATTTTCAGAATTCAAAAAAATTCTTTGAAGTAATTTTTAATTATACCAAACAATTTAAGCTGTTTTAGTGTAAGGCTCTTTACAAAAATACCGAAAAAACGCTAACTTTCTACGCAAACTGCATATTAAACAATTAAATTTATTTTGTTGCCAAATTATTAATTTTTAATACCTTTTTTAACAAAAATGCAACATTAACAATCAAAAGCGAATCATCATTGCATTATTCAATTATCTTTGTAATAACAAAATTGAAACAATGGAAGAATGTATCTCTGTTTTTGATATGCTTAAAATTGGTGTTGGACCTTCATCCTCACATACTTTGGGTCCTTGGAGAGCCGCAGAACGTTTTTTAGAAGAGCTAAAAAACGAATCTATTTTAGATCAGATCAAGCGCGTAAAAGTTGATTTATATGGCTCACTTTCGTTAACTGGAAAAGGGCACGCTACAGATTTGGCTGTAATGTTGGGCTTGAGCGGGCAAGATCCTGAATATATTCCGGTTGATAATATTGCCGGAATTATTAAAACGATCGAAAACAAAAATGAAATCGTTTTGGCAAATCAATATACGATTCCATTTTACTTTCTTCAGGATATTGTTTTCAATAAAGACTTTCTTCCTTTTCATGCTAATGGCTTGAAATTTACTGCTTATAAAAATGATGATTCAGAATATGAATCGACTTTTTATTCAATTGGTGGTGGTTTTGTTGTCAAAGAAGAACGAGAAAATGCCAAAATAAAAGAAGTTATAAAGTGTGCTTTTCCTTTCCCGATTCAAAACGCTGTCGAGCTTTTGAATTATACCGTTTCAGAAAATAAATCAATTTCTGAAATTGTTTATGAAAATGAAAAGTCAATGCGTTCTGAAGATGAAATCCATTCCGAATTAATGCGTATTTGGAACACAATGCTGGAATGCATGTACATTGGCTGTCATTCTGAAGGAATTCTTCCTGGCGGACTTCATGTTCGTAGAAGAGCTTTTGATATGCATCAAAATTTAATTGGTCTTTCAAATTATACTGATCCACAATCTTGGTTGGAAGAAATCAGAAAAACCGAAGTTAAATTTCGTCAAATTTTGAAATGGGTAAGCTGCTTTGCACTTGCCGTTAACGAAGTAAATGCTTCTTTAGGACGCGTCGTTACTGCACCAACAAACGGAAGTGCTGGTGTAATTCCTGCTGTTTTAATGTATTATATGGTAATCGAAAACCATAATGCAGGCGAAAAAGAAATCAAACAATTTTTGATGGTTGCCGGAGAAATTGGAAGTATCTTTAAAAAAGGATCAACAATTTCGGCTGCAATGGGAGGCTGTCAGGCTGAAATTGGCGTTTCATCATCAATGGCGGCGGCCGCACTTTGCGAATTAATGGGCGGAACTCCTGCTCAGGTTTTGATGGCGGCTGAAATCGCAATGGAACATCATTTAGGTTTAACCTGCGACCCAATTGGTGGTTTGGTTCAGATTCCGTGTATCGAAAGAAATACAATGGGCGCCATAAAGGCCATAAATGCTGCCGAATTAGCTCTTGAAACCGACTCAAAAAATGCAAAAGTGCCTTTAGACAAAGTAATCAATACCATGTGGCAAACTGCTAAAGACATGAATTCTAAATACAAAGAAACCTCTGAAGGCGGATTGGCAATTGCCGTAAATATGGCTGATTGTTAGAATATATTACTTAATTTTGCAAACTAAAAATCACTTTTTAAAAGTATAAATTGCTTTTAAAATCATTACAAAAACTAAAACTTACTCATAATGTCAGTTGCTAAAAAAGATTATAAAAGAATCACTACCAAATCATTAATTGAAATGAAAAGCAATGGAGAAAAAATCTCTATGCTTACTGCGTACGATTATACAATGGCTAAAATTGTTGATACTGCTGGTGTTGATGTTATTTTAGTGGGTGATTCTGCTTCAAATGTAATGGCGGGTCACGAAACAACTTTGCCAATTACTTTAGATCAGATGATTTATCATGCTTCATCTGTAGTTCGCGCTGTCGAAAGAGCTTTAGTTGTAGTTGATTTACCTTTTGGAAGTTACCAGTCAGATCCAAAGGAAGCTTTGCGTTCTTCGATCAGAATCATGAAAGAAAGCGGCGGACATGCTGTAAAATTAGAAGGCGGAAAAGAAATTAAAGAATCTATCAAAAAAATATTAAACGCTGGAATTCCAGTTATGGGACATTTGGGTTTAACGCCTCAGTCGATCTATAAATTTGGAACTTACAGTGTGAGAGCTAAAGAAGAGGAAGAAGCAGAAAAATTAATTGAAGATGCTAAACTGCTTGAAAAAATTGGTTGTTTTGCTGTAGTTTTAGAAAAAATTCCTGCTGATCTTGCTAAAAAAGTGGCTGACAGTATTTCGATTCCTGTTATCGGAATTGGTGCCGGAGGTGGTGTTGATGGTCAGGTTTTAGTAATTCACGATATGTTAGGTATGAACAATGAATTTAGTCCGCGTTTCTTGCGTCGTTACTTAAATTTATACGAATTAATGACAAAAGCAATCGGTCAATATGCTACTGATGTTAAGTCGAAAGATTTTCCTAACGCTGGGGAACAATATTAATTTTTAGACTTTCTTAGACTTCTTAGATATTAGACTCCTTAGACTTGTGCTTTATTTTTTAAATCTAAAAACCTTAAGTCGATGTCAAGTCTAAATGAAAAATCTAAGAACTCTAAGTCAGTCAAAAAACCTAAATAATCTTAAAAAATGCATCAATTTAAAGAGCTTTTAATTTGGAAAAAAAGCAGATTATTTTGTTCTAAAATTTATTCTATAACAGCTGGTTTTCCTAATGAAGAAAAATTTGGAATAACCAATCAGTTAAGGAGAGCGGCTGTTTCAATTCCTTCAAATATAGCTGAAGGCTCTTCAAGAAACTCAAATAAAGATTTTGCAAGATTTTTAGAAATTGCAATTGGATCAGCTTATGAAGTTGAAACACAACTTCTAATTTCATCAGATCTAGGTTTTATGAATGAAGAAAACACATCTGAATTAATCAACATGTTGGAAGAAATAACTAAAATGACATCAAGATTTAGAGCAACTCTATTATAAATCTAAAAATTCTAAGAAGTCTAAGTCAGTCTAAAATCTAAGCAAGTCTAAAATGAAAATTATTTCAGATAAAAACAATCTCCAAATCTTGCATGAAGACAATCACATTATTGTGGTCAACAAGCGTGTGGGCGATATTGTGCAGGGAGATAAAACGGGAGACAAACCTTTATCTGATGTTGTGAAGGAATATATTAAAGCCAAATATAATAAACCAGGTGATGTTTTTTTGGGTGTAATTCATCGTTTGGATCGACCTACAACCGGAATTGTAGTTTTTGCGAGAACAAGTAAAGCTTTATCTCGAATGAACGAACTTTTTAGCAATCGTGAAACTAAAAAAACATATTGGGCGGTTGTAAAAAACAAACCATTGGAAGCTAGCGCCAAATTAGTTCACTATTTAAAAAGAAACGAAAAAAACAATACTTCAAAAGCGCATTTAAAAGAAGTTCCCGACAGCAAACTCGCAAGTCTGGACTACAAAATCATCAAAGAACTTCAAAATTATACAGCTTTAGAAATTAATCTTCATACAGGTCGTCATCATCAAATTAGAGCGCAGTTGTCGGCAATTGGTTCTCCAATCAAAGGAGATTTAAAATACGGCGCTGATCGCAGCAATCCTGACGGCGGAATTCATCTTCACGCTAGAAAGCTGGTTTTTGTTCATCCCGTTTCTAAAGAAAACATCACAATTATAGCGCCAGTTCCAGACGAGACAATTTGGAATGCCGTTTGATTTTTTATGATATAATTGTTAATTTTTTAATTATTATCGATTAACTTGCATAGTCAAAGAAAACAAGCTAATCATAAAATGGACTACAAAAACGACATCGGATACAGAAAAGAAACGCTGAAAAAATTGTTGTATAACATTCAAAAAAGCGAAGATTTAATTGTAAAAGCTTTGTACGATGATTTTAAAAAGCCAGAATTTGAAGCTGTTTTAACCGAAACAAATTATGTCATTTCGGAATTAAAAGATACCATCAAAAACATTAATTCCTGGGCTAAACCTAAAAACATTTTTCCGTCACTTCTCAATTTCCCTTCTACCGATTATATCTACAAAGAACCTTACGGAAAAGTTTTAGTTATTGCACCTTGGAATTATCCTTTTCAACTTGCACTTTGTCCCTTAATTGCCGCTGTTGCTGCCGGAAACAGAGTTGTTTTAAAACCATCGGAACTTACACCGCACACTTCAGCTATAATTGCTAAAATCATTGCTAAAACTTTTCATGTCAAACATGTAGAAGTTATTGAAGGAGGTGTCGAAATTTCAAACAAATTACTGGCAAAACGCTGGGATTATATATTTTTCACAGGAAGTGTTTCGGTCGGAAAAATTGTTGCTAAAGCAGCAGCGGAGAATCTAACACCGGTTACTTTAGAATTAGGAGGCAAAAATCCGTGTATTATTGATGAAACTGCTAATTTAAAACTGGCCGCAAAACGAATCGTCTGGGGGAAATTCATGAATGCTGGGCAAACTTGCATTGCGCCTGATTATATTTTGATTCAGAAAAACATGAAAGTCAATTTCATCACTTTTTTAATTGATGAAATATTAAAAGCATATGGAAAAAAAATAGACAAGTCTCCCGATTTTGCACGCATCATTAATACAAAAAACTGGTTACGTCTTGATAGTATGATTGAACGCGAAAAAGTAATTTTTGGTGGAGAAACCGATGCTGAAAAATTATACATCTCACCTACTTTAATTGAAGAACCAGCGTTAGATAGTCCTGTAATGAGAGAAGAAATCTTTGGACCTATTTTACCTATTCTTGTTTATGAAAACGAAGCTGATATTGAAAATGTGATCAATCAATATGAAAAACCTTTAGCATTTTATGTTTTTAGCGAAAACAAAAATTTTGCTAAAAAACTAATTACAACATATTCTTTCGGCGGTGGATGTATCAACGATACAGTTGTTCATTTTTCGAATAAAAGACTTCCTTTTGGCGGTGTTGGGCACAGCGGTATAGGTGCTTATCACGGACAACTAAGCTTTGATATTTTCTCACATCATAAAGCTATCGTAAAAAAAGCCAATTGGCTCGATCTGCCAATGCGATATGCTCCATATAAAGATAAATTAACTTCCCTTAAACGACTATTAGACTGGCTTTAAGCAAATAAAAAATGTCTTGGTTAATTTTGTAGATTATAATATGTAATTGATTAAAAATACTATATTTACGTTTCAATAATCAACGTAAATTCTAAAAGTACAAACAATTCCATAATAAAAATGAAATCTACTCTTGCCCAAATCGAAAACATAAAAAATAATGGCTACACTATAGATTTTTCGAGGGTTTTTGACCATGCCATAGAAAATTTTAAAAAAATAACACTTTATTCCGCTTTGATTATTCTGGTTTTTTCATTTATAATCGGAATTGCGGCACTTGGAGTTCTGGGCTATATTTATGGTCTTGAAAACGCACCCAAAGTAATCGAAGAAAGCCTAAAACCTTCAAAATTAACTTTAGAAGATGCTTTAATTTCAACAATTGGCATTTCTCTTTTGACTGCTCTTTTCGCTCCTTTTGGCGCTGGTTTCTTCAAAATGGCTGATTCTGCCGATAGAGATGAGGAATTTAAGGTATCAAATATGTTTAGTTACTATAAAGCACCTTATTTTGCGCAGTTATTTACTGCAACTTTAATTATAACTATAGTTAATAATGCAATTGCAAACACACTTGAGAGTGCTGGTTTTGTATTAATTGGAGTGACCATATCCATCTTTATTAACTTTTTCATGTATTTCACAGTTCCGTTAATCATATTTGGAAACTTAAAAGCATTAGATGCAATTAAAGGAAGCATTACACTTGTTACTAAAAATCCGTTAATCATTTTTGGATTATTTATTATTGGAATTTTAGGTTCTGTTATTGGTGTTTTTGCTTGTGTTGTGGGCCTTCTTTTTACAATGGTTTTCAATACATCTTTGATTTATGCAGCTTATTTTGGAATTTTCAGTAAGGAACAAGAAGAAGATTCAATTGACACAATTGGTCAATCGGATTTATAATAAAACCGTCTTTCTAATTAAAACAGAGTCTGGCCAACTCTTTTAGAAATTCATAAAATGCTATTGATTAAACCGTACATTCCCAAATCATATGGTAGAAAACTACAGTTTTTATAGTACATTATTTTCAGGAATTGCTTTTATTGGCAATTCTTTGAAATCAACTATAACAAATTGGTTTGTTTTTAGCTCCGATGTCATTTTCTACAACAATCCTAAACTCATTATTTTAGGACTTTCTCTCTTTGGTTTTTTGGGTATTTTGGTGTATCAGTTTTTCAGAATTAAAAAGAAAATCGGTTACTTTATTCAGAAGAAGAAAGAAAATGAAACAATTACCAAAGAATACCAGCTTTATATTCTGTTTTTTGGTATCGCTGTTATTGTCATCGAGATTATTAATGAAATTTTTAAAATAAGGCCGGTAAGTCTTCTTGTCATAAACCTGATTATAGGCTCCAGCGTTTTAGTTATCTATTTTCTTACGGACAAAATAAAATACCTGCGCGATAGAATTCAGACTATATTTATTGTTTCTTTCTTTTTTTACATTTCATATGTAGCGCGAAATATTATTTATCTAGAAGGTGATGTTTTGCCAATAATTACTTTTCTGATTTCTTTTTTCTTTTCTTATAGCGTTCTAAGACCTATAAAAATATATTGGTCTTTTGTTGCAATTACCTTTATTTTCCTGCTTACCACTGTTGCTTTTCAATTAATTCCCATAAAATCTTCAGTCCTTTTAATCGATTTTACGATCGTCATTTTTATCATAAATCAGGTAAAATTTGCTGTTTTGCAAAACAACAAAGACAATTATAGGTTTACGAATGAAATTGTACACAAAGGAAATTCGCTTACCATTGCAACAAATGATAATGGCGAACTATTATTCTGCAGCGAAACAATTACTTCGATTTTAGGTTATCATCCAGACGAAGTTATGGCGTTTCAATTTTGGAAACTTACCGAAGATTCAGAATTCAACAAAGACAATTATTATAAAAATTATATTGACAATAAACTGTATATCAGAAAATTAAAAAGTAAAAACGGAGAATACAAATACATTCAATGGAAAGATAAAAAGTTTTCAGAAGACCTAATTATTAGTATTGGTCAAGATGTCACAGAGCAAATTATAGTTCAGGATCAATATAAAAACCTTATACAGACTGCCACCGATATTATTTTTGAAATAAGTATTGAAGGTCATTTTACCTTTATCAATGAATTTGGTTATTCCATTTTAGGATATACTGAAAATGAAGTGCTTTTACAGCATTATTCAAATTTTATTCATGAAG
Source organism: Flavobacterium sp. ASV13 (assembly GCF_000745775.1). Lineage (GTDB taxonomy): Bacteria > Bacteroidota > Bacteroidia > Flavobacteriales > Flavobacteriaceae > Flavobacterium. The sequence continues at coordinate 242,326 of NZ_JQJY01000003.1, forward strand.
ATTATATCCAGAATGCTGTTGATTTTTATGAAAATCTGGAACAAAACGAACTCAATTATCCAACAATCGAAATTCCGATTTTAAAGAAAAACGGTGAAGAATTGTGGATTTCCCAAAAAGTAATCGTTCGCAAAAACGACTTAGGAATCACTACTGGTTTTGCAGGAATTGCAAGAGATATAACCGAACTAAAAAATGTTGAAAACGAGAAAAAGAGACGTTTAGAAAAAATCGAATCGTACAACAACTCAACTAAAAAGCTTTCGACAACAAATTTTAGTGATTACGACAATATGCAAACTGTGATTGATTATATCATCAAAGAAGGAGCAATTGTATCAAAAGCGAACCGTGTAAGTTTCTGGAAATTTTCAAATGATGTCATTACCTGCAAGAATTTATTTAGCCGGGACAATCAATCCTTAAGTGATAAAAATGTCCTCGATAAAGAATCCTATCCTATTTATTTTGAAACGCTGAAAAACAAAGCCATAATAAACGCGCCTGATGTTTTTGATAAATTAGAAACATCTGAATTCCAAAAAATTTATTTTACCAAAAACAAAATCAAGTCAATGCTTGATGTTCCGATTTTCTTAAATGGACAATTGGCCGGAGTTGCCTGTTTTGAAAGTACAGGCGAAAAAAGAGAATGGGATAATGAAGATATAAACTACGCCAGAACGATAGCCGATGTTATTTCGCTCGCTATTTCTTCACAAATGAGACTTAAAGCCGAGAAAAAACTGGAACTAAAAACAGATTTGCTTTCAGCAATGGCACTTTGTACAGAAAAGTTTCTATCAAGCAAAGGACCTCAAAAAATGTTTGAGGAAACGTATGATATTATTGGAAAAGCTTCAAAAGCGGATCATATTTTTTATTATGAAAAAGATTTTGAAACCAATACAATTAGTCAGCAATATAAATGGTCAAGAGAAGGAGTTGTTCACCAAATAACAGAACTTCAAAAATTTACTGATGAAGATTTGAAGGAAATTATTTTTCACTCACAAAACAAAAGAGTTTTAAGCACCCTGACAAAAAACCTTGAAGATACATTTTTCAAAAATTTGCTTATTGCAAATGATATTAAATCCATTTTGATTCTTCCTTTATTTTCAAATAATGTTTTCTCCGGTTTTATTGGTTTTGATGATTGTACAAAAGAAAGAAAATGGACAGATGATGAAATTTACATCTATCAGACATTGGCCAACAATATATCTTCAGCTTTAGACCGACATAGAAATCAGGCGAAAATTAAAGAAAGTGAAGATGCTATTAAAGCAAAAGAACTTGCGGAAGCGGCAAATAAATCAAAATCTGATTTCTTAGCCAATATGTCACATGAAATCAGGACTCCATTGAATGGAATCATCGGATTTACGCACTTATTAATGAAAACAAATCTTGAAGAAATTCAGGAAAAATACATGACAACCATTAATCAGTCGGCACATTCGTTGCTTGAAATTATTAATGACATCCTTGATTTTTCAAAAATTGAAGCAGGAAAACTCGAACTTTATATTGACTTATACGATCTTCAAAAAATACTCGGACAAATATTTGACTTGATTATATATGAATCAAATCAAAAAAATCTTTTGCTTGAATTGAATGTAGATCCAAATGTTCCAAAATACATCTGGACAGATATTGTACGTTTAAAGCAAATCTTGATCAATCTTTTATCAAATGCCATCAAATTTACCAATGAAGGCTCCATAAAATTGAATGTTTCTGTACTAGATAAAAAATGCGACGACTTTCATGTTATTCGTTTTTCAGTTATTGATACCGGAATCGGAATATTAGAAAAAAATCAGAAGAAAATTTTCAAAGCTTTTTCGCAAGAAGATAGTTCAACAACCCGAAAATTTGGAGGAACCGGTTTAGGTTTGACTATCTCAAATCAGTTATTGGCTTTAATGGAAAGTCGTCTTCAGCTTAAAAGCAAAATTGACGTTGGAAGTACTTTTTATTTTGATCTGAGTCTTAAAACTAGCCAAAACACAGTAAGTGAAAAACTAAAAGCGCTTTCAAACGGAGTTGAGCCAGAATATGCATTAAGCTACAATTCGAATATGGAAAAAATAAATATTCTGATTGTAGAAGACAATAAAGTAAATATGCTTCTTTTGAAAACGATTGTCAAAAATATCAACATGAATTCGATTATTTTTGAATGTGAAAATGGTTATGAAGCCGTAAAACAAATCGAAAATATAAATCCCGATCTTGTGTTTATGGACATACAAATGCCAATCATGAATGGTTACGAAGCTACAAAAGCCATAAGGGTTACAGAAATTGGCAAAAACATCCCTATTATCGCAGTAACGGCCGGAGCAGAAAAAGAAGAAAAGAACAAATGTATTGCGGCTGGAATGAACGATTATATCTCAAAACCTATTATTAGAGGCACTGTAGAAGAAGCATTGCGAAAATGGTTAAAATAGTTCAAAACTAATTGATTCATATTGTCACAATATTCCTGAAAAATATATAAATTCGTATTAATAAAAACATAATAAGTTTAAATCTAGCACACTATGAAATGGCAAGGCAGAAGACAAAGCGATAATGTTGAAGACCGAAGAGGCATCTCAGGCGGGAAAGTCGCTATTGGTGGAGGTGTTATTGGAATCATTGTTTTGCTGCTGAATGTTTTTGGCGGAGAAACTGGCAAACAAATAGCACCAGTTTTAGAACAAATGCAAGGCGGACAGCAACAAACTGAAGCAGCAGCTCCATTAAGCAAAGAAGATGAAGAAATGGGGAATTTTGTGAGAGTTACTTTGGCAGATACCGAAGATATTTGGAGCAAAATATTCGAAGAAAATGGAATGACTTATAAAAAGCCAAAATTAGTTCTTTTTAGAGGATCTGTACAAACAGCTTGTGGTGGAGCATCTTCAGCATCTGGGCCTTTTTATTGTCCGGGAGATCAAAAAGTCTATATGGATTTAGGTTTCTTTGAGGAGCTTCAAAGTAAATTTGGGGCCAAAGGAGGAGATTTTGCAATTGCATATGTTATAGCGCACGAAATTGGTCACCACATTCAGACTTTACTAGGCACATCGGTAAAAATGCGTCAGGCACAGGAAGGAAAAAGTGAAGCAGAAGCCAATAAACTTTCCGTTGCTTTAGAACTTCAGGCCGATTTTTATGCAGGAGTTTGGGCACATTACAATCAGCAAAACTTAGATATTGGCGATATTGATGAAGCGTTGAGTGCTGCAAATGCAGTTGGTGATGACGCAATTCAAAGCAAAATGCAAGGTCATGTTGTTCCTGATTCCTTTACTCACGGATCATCTGAACAAAGAATGTACTGGTTTAAAAAAGGTTTTAAAACCGGAGACATCAAACAAGGTACAACCTTTGAAGAAATTGAATAATACAGAAACCAAATATAATAACCACTAGAAAAGCACAACTTAGCAGTTGTGCTTTTTTAATTTCCAAAATAAAAATTCCAAATTCCAAATCTTGTGAGTTGGAATTTGGAATTTCTAAATTGAAATTTGTTTTCGACTGAAAACAAAAAAAGCCTTGAATTTCTTCAAGGCTTTAAATCTGGGTGGCTGACCGGGTTCGAACCGGCGACCCGCGGCACCACAAACCGCTACTCTAACCAGCTGAGCTACAACCACCATTTTTGCTTAGCGAGTGCAAATATAGAACAAAGGTTCAGTTCTACAAAGAAAAAAATGAAAAATTTTTATAAAAATTAAATCAAATTTTCTAAGCTATTGACTGCCAAACACCTTTCAACGGTAAAACCTTCAGCAAAATCTTTCCCAACCAATCTTCCTAAGTCCTGCGCACGGTAATTTAAGCTTTCAAAGAAGTTTTTACTTGTAATAGGCGTTGCAGGTTCCTCTGAATTTGGATCGTAAAATTGCGTTTTATAGGCAGAAATTGCTTCCACTTTCTTTTTTTCGAAGCCGGTAATATCAACTACAAAATCGGGAACGATGTTTTTCCACTGAATATAATGATACACGACCTTTGGTCTCCATGCTTCTTGTTTCGCTCCGTCAACAATAGTTTCAATTTTCATCAAGCCCGATAAAAAACAAGCGTCTGAAACTAATTTGCTTCCTTTTCCGTGGTCAATATGACGATCGTCAATTGCATTGCACAATACAATCTCAGGTTTATATTTTCGGATCATTTTAATAACTTCTAATTGATGCTTTTCATCATTCGTAAAAAAACCATCACGCATTGCTAAATTTTCTCTCACAAGAACGCCTAAAATCTTTGCTGCATCTTTTGCCTCCTGATCTCTAATTTCTGCAGTTCCGCGCGTTCCTAATTCACCACGAGTCAAATCAACAATACCTACTTTTTTCCCTAAGGAAACTTCTTTTAAAATGGTTCCAGCACAACCCAATTCTACATCGTCTGGATGTGCGCCAAAGGCTAATATGTCTAATTTCATTTGTTTTTTGTTTTTTGTTTGTTTTGTTTCAGGTTTCAAGTTGCTTGACTTTGAACATAATTTTAACCGCAAAGTTCGCAAAGGTTTAGCGCAAGGTTCGCAAAAAAAATTAGCGTTCATAGCGTAAATCTTTGCGAACTTTGCGGTTAAATATACATGCTAAAACTTGAAACTTTAAACTTGAAACTTATTTTCTCAAAACTCTCTTCATCGTCATTGATTTATTGACGCTTTCCTCCCATTCTTTTTCGGGATTGCTTTCTTTTGTAATACCGCAGCCCATATATAAAATGGCTTTATTATCCTGAATCTGCATGCAGCGTAAATTTACGAATAAATCAGAACTTGCCTTATTCCCGGTAAAACTGCTGTTTAATTCACCTAAAAAACCCGTATAAAAAGTTCTGTCATACTTCTCATTTTCTAAAATAAAAGCTTTTGATTTCTTTTTTGGAAGTCCGCAGACCGCAGGCGTTGGATGCAATGTATCAACAACTTCTCCCAGCGTTGAATTATCTTTTAAAACTCCAGAAATATCCGTTTTAATATGCCAGATTGAACCCGCTTTTAAACTGTAAGGTTCAGAAACCACAACCGAAGCCGTAAATTCTCTCAACCTTTTTACAATAAAATCAGTTACAAATTGCTGTTCGTCTTTCTCTTTTTGCTGCCAAACGATTTCTGTTTGTAGATTATCTTTTTGCGTTCCCGCCAAAGCCATAGTTTCAAAAGCATTTCCGTTTGCTTTTAACAATTTTTCAGGCGTTGCTCCCATCCAAAGTCCAATTTTTGGATGAAAAAAACAATAACAAAAAGTCGCAGGATACAATTGAACCAAATGCTGAAAAGTTTCGATAAAATCAAATTCAGACAAAGACACTTCTTCGCTTCTTGATAAAACTACTTTTTTGAATTCTTCGTTTTTTATCGCCTGAATTCCCTGCGCTACCAAATATTCGTATTGAAATTTAGCTTCAGAATCAAAACTCAAATCGTCAATTTCTATTGGTTCAAATGAAGTTGTTTCTTTTTCTGCAATAATAATTTCCGATTCATTTTCGGGAATTAAGATTAATTGTTTCTCATCAAACGAAGCAAAAACAAATCCTTTTTCGCTGTAATCTGAAACGGTGAATAATGTGTTATTTTGTTGTAAAATTCCAACTAGGTTTGCTGTGTTGGGTTTTGAATAAAGTACAAAAGGTAAATTCTGTTCTTTATGATTTTTAATTTTTGAGAAAAATGGATTCATAGTTTATTCACTTTTCTTTCTATCCAAAACCATATTCGTCAATTTGCAGAGCGAAACTAAATTTCCAGCTTCATCTGTAATTTTGATTTCCCACAAATGAACAGTTCTTCCTTTGTGAATAATTCTTGCAGTACCAAAAACATAACCTTCACGGATGCTTTTTAAATGATTTGCCGAAATTTCAATGCCTCTTACCTCCTGCTCTTTCGGATTAATAAAAAAGAAAGAAGCTGCACTTCCGACACTTTCCGCCAAAGCAACAGAAGCGCCGCCGTGCAATAATCCCATTGGCTGATGAACGCTTGGATTTACTGGCATTTTTGCAGTTAAAAAATCTTCTCCCGCGTCGATATATTCAATTTTCAGCGTTTCCATTAATGTGTTTTTAGAAAACTCATTACAGCGCGCCAAAATCTGCTCTTTTGTATAATTCATTAAAATGGACTTTAAAATCGTAAAATTAAAGAAAGATAAGACATAAATCTAAAAACCGATTCTAAAATTTAAAATTCAACTTCAAACCTGTAGGTTTTTTGCTATTTTTACAAAAAGAATTCAAATGCGTCAATACTTTACACTTTTCATCATTGGTTTAATTTTAGCTTTCAGTTCCTGCCGTACTGATTTTGACACTGTTGCCAGCACTGGAGATTTAAAGTTCTCAAAAGACACTGTTTATTTGGATACTGTTTTTAAAAACATTGGTTCAAGCACTTATCAATTGAAAGTGTATAACCGCAGTAAAAATGATATTTCAATTCCGATTATTCAGTTGAAAAATGGATTGAATTCAAAATACAGAATGACCGTTGACGGAATGAGCGGAACAAATGGAAAGATTTTTAAAGATGTTACGCTTTTAGCAAAAGATAGTCTTTACATTTTTATAGAAACTACTGCAGACGTTACCGATGCTAATCCAACTGATTTTTTATATACCGATGAAATTCAGTTTGACAGCGGAGCCAATCTTCAAAAAGTAGCACTAGTTACCTTAATTCAGGATGCCATATTTCTTTATCCGAATCAAAATCCTGACGGCACAAAAGAGAAAATCAAAATTGACGGCAAAGAAGTTGATGGATTTTATCTGAATGAAAATGATGCCGTAAACGGAAACGAACTTCTTTTTACCAAACAAAAACCTTATGTTATTTATGGATACGCGGGTGTTCCAGAAAATAAAACCATAACTTTTGAAGCAGGTGCAAGAGTTCACTTTCATGCTAATTCTGGTTTGTATATTGCAAAAAATGCTTCTCTTCAAATTAACGGAACTGTTTCAACAACCGAAAAACTAGAAAACGAAGTTATTTTTGAAGGCGATCGTTTAGAATCACTTTATTCTGATATTCCAGGACAATGGAATTCGGTTATTCTTGAAAACGGAAACGCCAATCATTCCATCAATCATCTTACCTTAAAAAATGCCGTAACTGGTTTAGAAATAAGAAATACAACGAATATTATTCCGATTAAAAGTAGTCAGTTTTATAATTTTGTGGAATATGGAATTCTAACTAAAAATGCCCGAATAAATGCAGAAAATTTAGTTATAAATTATGCCGGAATTGCGAGTTTATCTTGTCTTTATGGCGGTAATTACAGTTTTGTGCATTGTACATTCAATAACAATTGGCAAAACAGTTCTCATTTTGCAGTTAACTTGAGTAATAGTTTGGCAGGCGCAACGCCGGAAACAAATCCGCTTACACAAGCGACTTTCAATAACTGTATTATTTATGGCTCAGGCACAAACGAGTTTAATTTAAGTAAAAATACCAATACCGCATTTGTTTATCAATTAAATAACTGTCTTCTAAAATTCAGTAGTTCGTCTACAAATCCTGATTATCAATTTAAAACAGATACACAACATTATAACAACATCATTTTGAATGAAAATCCGAAGTTTTATAATGTTAGTCAGAACAAATTCAACATTGATAAAACTTCATCCGCTTTCGCGAAAGGGAATCAGGCGTTTATAATTCCGAAAGATATTTTAGGAATTACAAGAACTTTACCTCCGGATTTAGGCGCTTATCAGAGTCAAGATTTTCCGAAATAAATTTAAAGATTTATGAAATTATTTTTTTCGCTTGTCATTTGTCATTTATTCTTTAGCAATGCATTTTCTCAAAATACAACTATAATTAAGTGTGATTCTATTTATAAAAATAAAGGAATTGCGATAAAACTTGCAACTTTCAACGACAGAGAAGATATCGAAGATGACGAAAAAAATGCGACTCTGACAATCACTCAGCAATTAAACGGCAAAAAAACAATATTATTAAAAGAAAATCTTCATAGTAGTAATCAGGAAATTGAATTTAGAGATTTTAATAACGATAAAATAAAAGATCTTTTAGTTCAAAATTATTCAGATGTTCGAAGCAATTGGACTTATAGCTTATATCTATATAATTCCAAAACAAATAATTTCAAAAAAGTAGTTGGTTTTGAAGAAATCAAAAACCCAATATTAAATACTAAATATAATATTATTGAAAGTCACGTAGTTTCCGGGACCAATTGGGCTTCCTTTTATAAAATAAAAAACAATAAAGTAATTGATTTTAATATCGTCATAACTGATGACGGTAGTTCTAAATCTGAAAAAGAATATAGAAAAGCCATTAAAAAAATAACTTCAATAAAATAAACTTCAAGCCTTAGTGCCTTCGCGGTAGTTAAAAAATCACTCGTAAGAAAATCTATCTAAATTTAAACTTACCGTAACGTTTTGCATCTTAAAAAGTAGTAGTTTTGTTACATATTAAAATTTAAAACATTTAAAATCAATATTTTAAATTAGTAAATTTTTAGTATTTCAAACCAAATCTTAAACTACTTTTATGAAAAAAAACTACTTTTTACTGTTATTGCTTCTTACCACAATTGGTTTTGCCCAAATTCCATCTGGATATTACAGCACTGCTACCGGAACTGGTTATACTTTAAAAACACAATTGTACAACATTATTAAAGGCCATACAGACAATGGTTATGCAGGTTTGTACACAACCTATCAAACTTCAGATGTCGATAATTTTTATGAAAATGACGGAACCGTTTTAGACATGTATTCCGAAAATCCATCCGGAACAGATCCTTACAATTATAGCACAGGAAGCACACAACGATGCGGAAATTACTCTGTTGAAGGCGATTGCTACAACAGAGAACATATTATCCCGCAATCTGTTTTTAATGAACAATCTCCAATGGTTGCCGATGCGCATTTCATAACACCAACCGATGGAAAAGTAAACGGAATGCGTTCTAATTATCCACATGGAACTGTAGCTTCTGCAACCTATACTTCTCAAAATGGAGGTAAATTAGGATCAAGTTCTGTTTCTGGATATTCAGGAACTGTTTTCGAACCTATCAACGACTTTAAAGGTGATATTGCCAGAATGTATTTTTACTTCGCAACACGATATGAAAATACGGTTGCGGGTTATTCTTACGCCATGTTTAATGGTTCAAGCAATCAAGTTTTCACAACAGCTTTCTTAAATATGCTTTTGGCTTGGCACGCACAAGATCCTGTAAGCGCAAGAGAAATTGCAAGAAACAATGCAATTTATGCGCGTCAAAATAATCGTAATCCATTTATTGATCATCCGGAATATGTAAATCAAATTTGGGGCGGAACTCCTTCTGGAGATACTCAGGCGCCAACTACTCCAACAAGTTTGGCTTCGACTTCAAAAACAGCAACTTCAATTTCACTTTCATGGACAGCATCTACAGATAATGTAGCCGTAACGGGTTATGATGTTTATGCGAATAGTGTTTTAAAAACTACCGTTTCTGGAGTTACAACAACAATTACAGGTTTAACTGCTTCTATAGCTTATTCTATTTATGTAAAAGCAAAAGATGCAGCTGGAAATGCTTCTGCATCAAGCAATACTATTTCGGTTACAACGAACAGCAGCGGAACGGGAACTGCAACAGATTTGCTTTTCTCTGAATATATTGAAGGTTCAGGAAATAACAAAGCATTGGAAATTGCCAACAATACCGGAAGTTCAGTAAGCTTAGCTGCTTATACAATTAAAAAACAAACTAATGGTGCTGGCGCATGGAGCACAGGTTTAGCTTTAAGCGGAACATTAACTACAGGAAGCAAATTTGTTATTGTAAACAGCTCGATTTCTTCAACATGTTTTTCTCCAAGTTCAGCCAACATTTCAACAACGGCAACTGAATTAACTTTCAACGGAAATGATGCTGTAGGTTTATTCAAAAATGGAGTTTTAATAGACATCATCGGAACTTTTAACGGCGGAACTGCAAATTTTGCTGTCGATGTTACTTTAAGAAGAAAATCAACTGTAACTTCTCCAAGTGCTACTTTTAATTTAAGTTCGCAATGGGATTCATTTACACAAGATACCTGCAACAATTTAGCAAGCAAAATGGCTAAACCAATTGAAGAAGAAAAAGAAGAAATTGTAGAACTTTCAGATGAAATTGTGGTTTTCCCAAATCCTTCAAACGGAGTTTTCAATATTGTTTTAGGCAATTCAGATTCTCCTTATTCGATAGAAATTCTTTCTTTTACCGGACAAAAAGTTTTCGAAAAACAAAACACAACAGATCCTGTAATAGCTGTAAGTCATCTTTCAAGAGGAATTTATGTTGTTAAAATCGTGAAAGATTCAAAAACTACAATTAAAAAAATAGTAATCAAGTAATTTTTTTTCTCGCAGATTTAGCAGATTAAGAAATCTTAAATAATTATCGACACAGATTTATTGATATTCAAATAAATTAAATCTGCACAATCTGCTAAATCTGCGAGAAACAAAAAAACTTTGCGACTTTGCGAGATTAAATACCTTTTTTGCGAGAAAACCTTCAATATGAGAAGACGCACTGCTGTGCGCCTCTACAGATGGCAAAAAAGGTCATTACATTTTTTTGTAAAGAGTTTGTTATCAAATTTGCGCTTACTATTTATTTAAACTAAATTTGCAGCTCAATACAACAAACTACACATCACAATGATCCATTTCTTTGAAAACCAAAGCAAAACTGTTTTTGCCGTACAGACGCAAAACGAAATTTCAGCTCAAGACATTTCAAAATTAAACTGGCTTTTTGCCGACTCTAATAAGATCGAAAAATCCGCACTGACGGGTTTTTTTGTTGGTCCCCGTGCCACTATGATCACACCTTGGAGTACAAATGCTGTAGAAATCACTCAAAACATGGGTGTTCCGGGCATTATCAGAATTGAAGAATTTCATCCAGCAACGGAAGATTTTACTGATTTTGATCCGATGCTTTTCCAAAAATTCAATGAATTAGATCAGGAGATTTTTACTATCAACATTCAGCCGGAACCAATTCTGGAAATTGATGATATTGCCACTTACAATAAAGTTGAAGGTTTAGCTTTAAGCGAAGAAGAAGTAGAATACTTAAATAATCTTTCGACTAAACTTGGAAGAAAATTAACTGATTCTGAAATTTTTGCTTTCTCGCAAGCGAATTCAGAACACTGTCGTCACAAAATTTTCAATGGAACATTTGTAATTGATGGTGAAGAAAAAGAAACCTCTCTTTTTAAATTAATCAAAAAAACATCTCAGGAAAATCCTAACGATATTGTTTCTGCTTACAAAGACAACGTTGCTTTTGTAAAAGGACCAAAAGTGCAGCAATTTGCACCAAAATCGGCTGACAAACCTGATTTTTACGAAATAAAAGAATTTGATTCGGTTATCTCATTAAAAGCCGAAACACACAATTTCCCAACAACAGTGGAACCTTTCAACGGAGCCGCAACAGGTTCTGGAGGAGAAATTCGTGACCGTTTAGCTGGAGGTCAAGGTTCGTTACCATTAGCAGGAACTGCGGTTTACATGACTTCGTATTCTCGTTTGAACAACGACAGAAAATGGGAAAATGCCGTTGAAGAAAGAAAATGGTTGTACCAAACTCCAATGGATATTTTAATCAAAGCTTCAAACGGAGCTTCTGATTTCGGAAATAAATTTGGTCAGCCGCTTATTACAGGTTCTGTTTTAACTTTCGAACATTCAGAAAACGACCGTAAAATTGGTTATGATAAAGTAATCATGCAAGCGGGAGGAATTGGATACGGAAAACTAGATCAATCAATTAAAAAGAAACCACAAGAAGGCGATAAAATCGTAATTCTTGGAGGAGAAAATTATAGAATCGGAATGGGTGGTGCTGCAGTTTCTTCTGCAGATACTGGAGCTTTCGGATCAGGAATCGAGTTAAATGCGATTCAGCGTTCAAATCCTGAAATGCAAAAACGTGCTGCTAACGCCATTCGTGGTTTGGTAGAAAGCGACAACAATCCAATTGTTTCAATTCACGATCACGGAGCTGGAGGACACTTAAACTGTCTTTCGGAATTGGTGGAAGAAACTGGAGGTTTAATCGATTTGGATAAATTACCTGTTGGAGACCCAACGCTTTCTGCAAAAGAAATTATTGGTAACGAATCTCAGGAAAGAATGGGATTGGTTATTGGTCAAAAAGATATTGATACCTTACAAAGAATTGCTGACAGAGAGCGTTCGCCAATGTATCAGGTTGGAGATGTAACGGGAGATCATCGTTTTACATTCGAATCAAAATCAAATGGTTCAAAACCGATGGATTACGCTTTAGAAGATTTCTTCGGAAGTTCTCCAAAAACGGTTATGACAGATAAAACTGTTGACAGAAAATATGCTGAAGTTTCGTATTCTGCAAATGATTTCGAAAGTTATTTAAAAGACGTTTTACGTTTAGAAGCTGTTGCTTCAAAAGACTGGTTGACTAATAAAGTGGACCGTTGTGTTGGTGGAAAAGTAGCTAAACAGCAAAATGCAGGTCCGTTACAATTGCCTTTAAATAATGTTGGGGTTATGGCTCTGGATTATTTAGGAAAAGAAGGTATTGCAACTTCTATTGGCCACGCTCCTATTGCTGCTTTGATTGATCCTGTTGCAGGATCTCGAAATGCTATTGCAGAATCATTATCAAACATTATCTGGGCTCCAATTAAAGATCAATTAAAAGGTATTTCATTATCTGCAAACTGGATGTGGGCTTGTAAAAACGAAGGTGAAGATGCTCGTTTGTACGCTGCTGTTGAAGGTTGTTCAGAATTTGCAATCGAATTGGGAATCAATATTCCGACAGGAAAAGATTCACTTTCGATGAAACAAAAATATCCAAACGACGAAGTAATTGCACCGGGAACGGTTATTATTTCGGCTGGAGGAAACTGTACAGATATTAGAAAAGTAGTTGAACCTGTTTTACAGAAAAACGGAGATTCTATTTATTATATCAATTTGTCTCAGGATGATTTCAAATTAGGAGGTTCTTCTTTTGCACAAATCAGAAATACAATCGGAAACGAAACGTCTACAATTAAAGACGCTTCTTTCTTCAAAAATGTATTTAACACAATCCAGGAATTAATCGGCGAAAGCCAAATTTTAGCCGGACACGATATCGGAAGCGGTGGTTTAATTACTACTTTATTAGAATTGTGTTTTGCTGATGTGAATTTGGGAGCTAAAATTGATTTCTCTGCTTTCGCGGAAAAAGACTTATTGAAAATCCTTTTCGCTGAAAACATCGGAATCGTTTTCCAAGCAAAATCTGACGCAGCTGTTGAAGCTAAATTGAAAGCTAATAATATCGAATTCTTCAAAATTGGTTCTGTAACTTCTACAGCTACTTTGGAAATTGGAAATTGGAATTTAGACATTCCAACTTACAGAGACGTTTGGTTCGAAACTTCTTATTTATTAGACCAAAAACAATCTAAAAACGGAAGAGCTCAAGCACGTTTTGAAAATTATAAAAACCAAGTTTTAAATTATACTTTCCCTGAACATTTTACAGGAAAGAAACCAGAAATCGACAATTCTAAACCAAGACCAAAAGCGGCTATTATTCGTGAAAAAGGAAGTAATTCTGAGCGTGAAATGGCAAATGCAATGTACTTAGCTGGATTTGATGTAAAAGACGTTCACATGACCGATTTAATTTCTGGTCGTGAAACGCTTGAAGACATTCAATTTATTGGAGCTGTTGGTGGATTCTCTAATTCAGATGTTTTAGGTTCTGCTAAAGGTTGGGCGGGAGCTTTCTTATACAACGAAAAAGCAAAAACAGCTTTAGATAAATTCTTCAAAAGAGAAGATACTTTATCTGTTGGAATTTGTAATGGATGCCAGTTGTTTATGGAATTGGAAGTGATTAATCCAGAACACGAAGTTCACGGAAAAATGCACCATAACGAAAGTAACAAACACGAAAGTATCTTTACTTCTGTAAAAGTACAAGAGAATAACTCGGTTATGTTATCGACTTTGGCTGGAAGTACTTTAGGAGTTTGGGTTTCTCACGGAGAAGGTAAATTCAAATTGCCATATTCAGAAGACCAATACAACATTGTTTCTAAATATGCTTACGAAGGTTATCCTGCAAACCCTAACGGCTCTGATTATAACACAGCAATGATGTGTGATAAAACTGGAAGACATTTGGTTATGATGCCTCATATTGAGCGTTCGACTTTCCAATGGAACTGGGCTCATTATCCAAAAGACAGAAATGACGAGGTTTCGCCTTGGCACGAAGCTTTTGTTAATGCCAGAAAATGGATTGAGAAAAACTAAGAAATATATTTTATTAAAACGCCCGAATTTTATCGGGCGTTTTTTTATAGCCACGAATTCACGAATTTTTATTTTCAAAAATAGAATCAAGAAAATTCGTGAATTCGTGGCTATAAAAACTATTTAAAACTATTCTAAGATTAATTTAATAGTATCTTAAGACAGCTTAAGCAAGCGTAAACATTCTGGTAAATATCTTTGTCTCATGAAAAATATGATACGCAAAATATACCTTCCAATTCTCTTATTCACTATAAGCCAATTTTCCTTTGCTCAAAAAACGACTGCCATAAAAGGAAATATCACTGACGGAAAACTTCCTGTCGAATTTGTTGATGTTGTTTTAAAAAAAGCCAGCGATTCTACCAAAATAGCCAATTATGCTGTAACCGATGTTATGGGAAATTTTGCTTTAGAGAATGTTCCTTCTGGCGATTATCAGCTTCAATTTAAATTAATTGGTTTTAAAACTATTTCTCAAAAGATAAAAGTTGCTGAGAGTCCAATTTCCATTGGAACAATCAAATTGCAAAACGATGCTAATTTACTGAATGACGTTGTTGTACAATCTCAGAAAAAACAAATTCAGAAAACGAACGAAGGTTTTATTTTTAATGCTGTTTCGAATATTTCACAATCCGGCGGAACTGCGACAGATATGCTGAAAAGCATTCCGACAGTTGCTGTAGATGCGGAAGGCGGAATTACATTAAGAGGAAAATCGCCCATGATTTTGATTAACGGAAAAAATTCGGCCATTACCAATATGGATCAGATTGCGGCAAGCAGTATTGAAAGCATCGAAATAATAAGTAATCCAACCGCGAAATATGATGCTAATGCCGAAAGCGGTATTATTAATATTAAATTGAAGAAAAACAATCAAAACGGTCTTAATGGCGCTGTGGTTTTAGGAGGCGGTTTTGGCGCAAAAGGCAGAGTGAATAGCTCGGTTCTTTTAAATAATAAAACAGAAAAATGGAACATTGGTTTAGGATACGACAATCGTTTTGCCGGAAGAACTAAAAAGATTAACGCTGACCGAACAAACTATTTTATTGATGATGAACATTACATTCATCAGCACAGAGATGACGCCCGCACGGAAGGTTTACAAAATCTAAAATTCAATGTTGATTTTACTCCAAACGACAAAAATTCATTTTCATTTGAAGCTTTAGGAAACATTGAAACTCAGGATAACGACGAAACTTTGTACACGCAGGTAAATACAAGTACAAATGCATTCTTCTCAAGTAACAGAAGGCATTCTTTAGAATTGGAACGCTCAAAAGTTGGGGAATTGTCTTTTAATTATGAACGGAAATTTTCTGATGAACGAAAAAGTTTAAATACTTCAATCACTTCGTCATTCGGGAAACACAGAGAAAACACTGATATCGACACTTATAATTACGATGAATATCAACAACAAATTGGCGAAGCTAAATTACAGCGCACGCACAATTATGAAAACCAAAATATCTCTAATGCAATTGTAAATTATGCTTTTCCAGTTTCAGAAAAAACAACTGTAGAAACAGGTTACAAAGGAACATTTCGCTTTTTTAATTCTGATTTTGAAAGCGCTGATTTAGTTAATGGTGATTATGTTGTAAATCCTATTGCTAGCAATACTTTCGAATTTAATGAACAAATAAACGCTGTTTACGGAATGCTGAATTCATTTATTGGCGAAAGCGAAAATCCAAAATGGAAATACAATTTAGGTTTGCGTGCAGAAAATGTTTCAAACACTGGAGCAACGCAAAATAATAGCGATCGCTTTAGTAATAATTATTTGAAACTTTTTCCATCGGCTTCGTTGCAATTGAATTTAAAAGCAGATGAATTTTTCAAAATCGGCTATAGCAAACGTATCAATCGCCCAGATTTAGACGATTTAAATCCGTTTATTGATATTACAGATGCGTTAAATCCACATGGTGGAAATCCGTATTTGAAACCTGAGATTATTCATATTGCCGAAATGAGTTACAATAAAGACTGGCAAAATTATTCGTTATCAGCCAATGCATTTTACAGAAATACAACAGACGCAATCAGACAATATGCTGAATTACTAGATAATGGTGTAATTTTTCTCCAACCAAGAAACATTGGAAGCACTGTTACTTATGGTTTAGAAACTATTTTCAGTCTGAAACCAATTGGTTTTTATGATGCGAACATCAGCTTGACTGCTTTTCAGCAAAATATTAATGCATCGAATTTAGGCGAAGATGTTGTAAATAATGCTTTTAGCTGGTATGGAAAAATCATCAATAATTTTGTTCCTTGGAAAGGCGGAAAGCTGCAGATTATTGGAAATTATAATTCGGCTTTAGCAACTGCACAGGGAAAAAGAATTCCGATTTATAATGTCGATATGGGATTTCAGCAAAAACTCGGAAAAGGAAATGCTCGTTTAGGTTTGGTTGTCACCGATATGTTTAATACGCTTGAAAGTGGTTATAAAAACAATACCGCATTGTTCAGTAATAACAGAACCAACAAATCAGACACTCGCGCTTTGATGCTTACGTTTGCGTATACCTTTAAATCTGATTTTAAAGAAAAACTACTAGAAAATCAGTTTTCGACAGAATAATAATTCGCAAAATAAAAATCTGATAATTTTTTCATTCTTGTAATTGGGATTTATTTTTTCTATGGAAATTTAAAGTATATTCGCCTTGAAAATCAGCCACTGATTTTTATAAAAGACTAAAAACACTTAAACCTACTATAGAATGAAATCTGTACACGTATTGCTTATTGCTCTATTTTTTGTTGTTGCGAAATCTTATTCGCAAGTTGAAGTAAATCAAATCACTCATAATTCTAAAGAACGCTATATTACAACCACGATTGGTTTTCCAGTTTCCGGAACTTATGCGCCAATTGGCCAAAAAGAGCCAATTAGCCAATTAAATCCAGATGGAACAGGATTTATTCAATCTGTTGATATGAGCAAAAAGAAAATTAACTGGGGAATTGAATGTACAGAAGAGGGAATTCCTGTTTTCAAGGAAGGGTTCAATAGTAAATCGTACACTTTTTGGTACAGACCAAATGACAGCGACGAATGGTCGTATTCTCAATTTTCTATCCATTTTGCGAAGAAAAAAATGTTTCTGATGGGAGAAAGAGTCAAAGAATATGAAGATTTTAATGTGCAATAATCTCTAAAAAAATACTATTTTTTTTAATTTGATAATTTCTTGTTTTTTCGAAAATTTACTACAAAAAAGAAAACGTTTTCGTTGATTTTTAAGAGTCCCTATAAATTTTCCCATAAAATTCCACAAAATTAAAAATTATACCTATTTTTTATTTAATTTGCGATAAAATTCAATATATTAAACATGGTTTCAATCACACGCCTTTTTGATTTTCCCTATTATCAACAAGAAACTTATAACCTTCCGGTTGCTTTAGCAACAAAAAAAAACGGAGTCTGGGAAAAAACATCTAGCCAGGAATATATTGCAAAAGCAAATGCAATTTCGAGAGCATTATTACGAATGGGCATTCAAAAAGATGACAAAATTGCCCTGATTACATCAAATAACCGTACCGAATGGAATATCATGGATATTGGTATTCTGCAAACAGGTGCGCAGACGGTTCCAATTTATCCAACAATATCTGAAGAAGATTACGAATATATATTGAATCACAGTGGCAGTATGTACTGCTTTGTGTCTGATGAAGAAGTGCTTCATAAAGTAAATCTTATCAAAGCAAATGTACCGACTTTAAAAGAGGTTTATTCTTTCAATGAAATTCCAGGTTGTAAACACTGGAGCGATTTATTGTTGTCAGGCGAAGACGAAAGCAATCAAAGCGAAGTTGAAGCCAGAAAAGACAGCATTCAAACAGTTGATTTAGCGACTATTATTTATACTTCCGGAACAACAGGAAGACCAAAAGGCGTTATGCTTTCGCACAAAAACATTGTTTCAAATGTTTTAGACAGTGCGCCTAGAATTCCGTTTGATCCGGGAAAAAGCACTGCATTGAGCTTCTTGCCTATCTGTCATATTTTTGAAAGAATGATCTTGTACATTTATCAATATTATGGAGTTTCGGTTTATTTTGGAGAATCAATTGACAAAATCAGTGATAACTTAAAAGAAGTTCGTCCTACTGTAATTACAGCTGTACCAAGACTTTTAGAGAAAGTTTACGATAAAATTTATGCAAAAGGAACTGAATTAACTGGCATCAAGAAAAAACTGTTTTTCTGGGCGATTGATTTAGGTTTAAAATACGAACCATACGGAGCAAATGGTGCTTGGTATGAATTTCAATTAAAAATTGCCCGCAAATTGATTTTCAGCAAATGGAAAGAAGGTTTGGGTGGAAATTTAGATTTAATGGTTTCTGGAAGTGCCGCTTTACAGCCACGTTTGACTAGAGTTTTTGCAGCTGCAGAAATTCCAGTTATGGAAGGTTACGGATTATCTGAAACTTCTCCGGTAATTGCGGTTAACGATCAAAGAAACAAAGGTTTCAAGATTGGAACTGTTGGAAAAGTAATTCGCAATGTAGAAGTTAAAATTGCAGAAGACGGAGAAATTCTTTGCAAAGGACCAAACGTTATGTTAGGTTATTTTAAAGATCCTGAAAAAACGGCTGAAGCTTTACAAGATGGTTATTTCCACACCGGAGATATTGGAGAAATCGACAGTGAAGGCTTCTTGAAAATCACCGATCGTAAAAAAGAAATGTTCAAAACTTCGGGAGGTAAATATATTGCACCACAAATCATTGAAAATGCCATGAAACAATCTCGTTTTATTGAGCAGATTATGGTGATTGGTGATGGCGAAAAAATGCCAGGCGCTTTTATTCAGCCAAATTTTGAATTCGTAAAAGAATGGGCAAAAATCCATAAAATTACTTTAGGAAAAACAGATAAAGAAATCAGTGAAAATCCAGATGTAATCAAACGCATCGACGAAGAAGTTGAAAGCATCAATGAGAAATTTGGAAACTGGGAAAAAATCAAACGTTTTGAGTTAACTCCAGATGTTTGGTCTATCGACGGCGGACAACTTACTCCTACTCTAAAATTAAAACGTAAAATCATTAAAGAAATTTACAAAGATCTTTACGCTAAAATCTATGGTCATAATTAAAATTCCAAAATAGTTAACCAAAGAAAAAGGCTGTCTTTATTGAGACAGCCTTTTTTAATTTTGCAGACACCAATGCAAAATCTTTGCGATGTTTTTAGCATCATCAATCCCACGGTGATGCGTTCCTTCTAACGGAATATTAAGCAGTGCCAAAGCACCATTCATTCCGGTTGGTTTTACCAAACCAAATTTTTCGGCAAAATGCTCTTTAACATTAATATGTTCATCTGCCATTGGATAAGAAATATCGAACGATTTACACTGCTTTTTAAGCATATTCAAATCGTATTGGCCGTAACTTGCCCAAGTATATAAATCGGGATTGTATTCGTCTATCAACTCATTAATCGCTTCTTCAAAACTGACACCATTTTCATCCAGTAAATCCTGAGTTATCGTTGTCAATTCTGTACAAAACGGACTAACGCTAGAACGTTGCGGTTTTATCAAAATTCCTTTATTCTTGGAAATTTCGCCTGTCGCAGTATCTAAGACCGCTAATCCGATTTCAATAATTTCATTTTCCTGTCCGCTCGGAACTGCGCCTTGCCAACATGTGGCTTCTAAATCGATAATAATAATTTTATCTGTTGTTTTCATTTTTTTTTAATTTTAATAATTGTGTGTATTTAACCGCAAAGAACGCAAAGGTTTACGCAAAGGAGCGCTAAGATTTGTTTCACGCAGATTCAGCAAATTTGAGCAGATTTTAAAAATCCTTTTAATCTTTATAATCTGTGGCAAAAAAACTTTGTCTACTAGTCCCGATAGCTATCGGGATAGTGGCAAAAGCCCTAGAAAAAGAAACTTTTAAAATCTCGGAAGAAACTTCTTTTCTTAGACTTTTTTTCAGCGCTCTTCTTTTCAAAAATTGCTTTCGCTTTCTCAATTTTTTCGATTGGTTTTGCTTTCTCCGTTTTAGAATTTTCGTAAAACTTTTTGAAAGGACGCAATTCAAAATCAACCAAAATCGCAGCCATATTGATAGCGTCAATGTTTGACGGATCTGTTTCACCTTTAAAGAACGTTTCGATCGGTCTGAACTTATCTTTCTTCTCCTTAAACTTATTCTTTTTGGTGTGATCGAAATCTAAACCCAAAAGGTTACTGAAAACATTCAAATCTTCTTTTGTTGGGTTATTTTCGAAAATCAACCAGCACAAATCACGAAGTTTTCCACGAGAAGGTTGGTACAAATAATCAAAGTATTTCCCTTCTTTTTCGATTTCGTATTTTTTTCTAATTGCGTTTTTATATTGTTGTAATGTATTGTTTTGCATGGTATTTTGATTTTGTAATTCTTGGGAATCTCAGGAAATCGAAGGCTTTTCTAAGAAATCCAATATCACATAAGTTCAAAAGCACCATTGCTTTACCAGAGAAATATCTCTACATGATATATATAATTTTCCTAAAATTCACCTTTTCCTTCCATAGGTTAATAAGTTCTAAATCCATCTCTCTACTCGAGGCAAATGGCGACTCACTAAATTCCACTTTATCTGTTTGACCACTATAGTCTGACCTAAGTCCTATTTTTTGATTCATCCTTAAATTTTTTTTTAGTTTCTGAGAGACTAAGATGCTGAGATACTAAGTTTTTTCTTTTAGTACTCCGAACCTTTGTCACTTTGTTTCTTTGTTCCTTTGTTCCTTGCCTTTAAGGCATAAAAAAAGCACCCAATTAAAGGTGCTTCATAACAAATACGATATAACTATCCTATTGCTTATATTGATGCACCGACATGTAAAAGCTTTCACGATCCGAAATCGAGGCTGCTAATCCTGGGTTGTGTATGTATAATTTAAAACTCATTTTATTTATTTTTTATAATTGTTGTTGTTGTTTTATGAAACGCTATGTTTCAATTTTGTTTGGCAAAGATAGGATAGAAAAAATCATATTTCCAAATCTTTTTTAAGATTAATTTTCTGATTATCAATTAGTTATATTCAAAATTTAAACAAAGAAATTCCTGTCCGCAAACTGGTGCAGATCTTACCTTTACATCAAATGACTGTTACTCATCAGATTACTTTCCAAGACTATATCTTCCTATTTTTATTAATCATTAAACATTTTGGTCAATTATTTTTTTAGTTTTTTTTAGTTCTGGTTTGTTTTTCTATCATTTTAAGCCTCTTTCTTGTCATGTTGAACAAATTCAAATTGCTCTAAAACAAAAAAAGCGTCCTACAATGTGGACGCTTTTCTATTTTATGATGAGTTTGATTCTAAATCTTACATTTCAATTTCACAAAAAATACATACGCATCCTGAGCTTACAGCTGGAGAATCTCCGGCTAAAGTTTCAAAATTTTTGCTTATTGATAGTATCATTGTGTTTTTTTATGTTTTTAATTACAGATACAAATGTAGTATATTTTGTGATAATTTAACAAATATTAATAAAAATAAAATTTTTATAACAAATACTACGAGTTGATATTTGCAGGATTTATTGATGTAATTGTTCTCTGATTATTAAGGTTTGAATAATTTTCATCATGTGTACGAGCGGGACGCTCAGCCCAGCAGGGTATTTTAGCTCTATAAATTTCAATTAAAAGTTATTTAGCCAAACTCTTATTTTATTTTTATTATTTGATTTAGCCTCTCCTGCAATCTTTTTTGCTTGTAAAATTTCAATAAATTGCCAATTGATTTCATTCTCTTCAAAAAGTATTTGAGATTTAGAACGAATATCTTTATATGGTTTTTCCATTAAATCTTTTAAAATTAGAATCTCTTCTTTAGTCAGTTTATTGCCAACTGAATTTATTAGCTTAACTTTCATACTAGTTTCCAATTTATTAGAGAAAATATTTTTTAATCTATTAAAATTCAACCATAAATCGAAATTTTTAATCTTGTTTTTACTATTAATTAATAACTGAGAAACTTCGATTGCTAATTCTTCATTTAATAAATAGTCATCCAAAATTTGATCTTTGATAATATAATTCTTCAATTCTTCTTTAAGAGTAAAATCTTTTAAAAGCAGAATAAAATCCTCAACTTCTAATTCTTTTTTATATTTTTTATAAAAGTCTAGATAACTAGCCCAATTTCTTATTAACAATTTTATTTGTACTCCTGGATAAACTGATTTTATTTCCTTAAAGCTGTAAACATTGAGTGGAATTATATCGTATTGAATAAGTTTTTCAACTTTATCTTTACTAATTAATTTGTAATCAAATTCATCAGCTAATTTATACTGCTTTGGAATGCTTTTTTTCACAAAAACACTATATGCTTCTATTGTTAAACTATCATTACTTATTAATTTTAAAATAAATTCATTTTGTAATTCTTTTTCTTTATCAACTTTAATAACTGTTGAAGCTAAAATTAGGTAATTTTCATTCAGAAAAGTATTAAGAATTTCATTAAAAGAATTATCATAATTCCAGTAATAATCATATACATTTATCCAGCTTGCTTTTATTTTATTTTCTTTAACTAACAAATCACAGTCAATTAATTTGTCAATTTCATTAAAATCTAACAACTTATTTACTTGCTTTTGTAAAAATATAAGCTTTGTATCTTCTTCTACATTTATATTATTAAGAATATATAAAACATAAAGGGCAGTTTCATTTTGATCATATTCTAATTGTGAATAAATATTCCTAGCATATAAATTATAATTATCTAATTGTAAATATTTTATAATTTCATCAAGATTGTTTTCGTAAATATAAGTCAGATTCGATTTATTAAATCTTTCTAAATCAAATGAGGCACCCAACTTATATTCCATTACTGTTTTTAGATTGTTATATGTAATCTCATATCTATTATTTTCATAAACAATATCAAACAGTTTATTGAATTCATTATTAAAAGATAATAGTTCTCTAAATTTAACATCAAGAACTTCCTTACCTAAAATATTTTGAACTCTATCAAAAGAGTTTTGTTCATGAAAATCATGCAAAATACTAAAATCATTAGCTATGTATGAACTTAATTCTTTATTTTTATTTGTATATAATAAAGTGGCGTCATCAGCAACACTTAATAATATATATAATATCCGCTTTTTGTCCTCATCAATAAAATTAGGATCTTTTTCTATAGTGTTCCAAAACTTATCCCAACTTTTGGCTAACTCAGTTATAAATACTTTACTTTGATTTCCTTCATATATAAAATAACTCAAAAAATCCCAAATTCTTCTACTATTCCAATTTGCAATTGTATCTAATAGAGCTTGAAATTTCTCTTGATAATTTAATTTAAAGGCTGTTATATGACTTACTAAATCAACGTTTAAAATTCGATCATTCTTAAAATTATTGAGAGGCAATTCTTCTATTATGTCATCAAGATTTGATAATTCATAATCAAAAGATTTAGGCTCGCTTATTCTCGAAATAATATTAATTTTAAATTTTTGATCTGTTTCGTTTATTCCTCCCTTTTGAAAGATCGAAATATATTCTTTATAATGTTCGTCAATATATCCATTTAATAATAAAAAAATCAATAGTGGATCATTGTAGATTCTGTCTTTTTCTTCTATAGAGATTTCCTCATAAAAACTATCAAGTTCTTTTTTTAATTTTTCTTTTGATAAATCTTTATTTTCAAGTATTTCCTTTAATGTCCAATTATTTAAATCATTTTGATTATCTCGATTCTCCTTGATTTCATCTTCTTTTTCAAGAATTCTTTTATCGAGATTTAATATCAAATCATGCTTTTCAGAGTACAAATAACCAGTATTGACATCAATATCATTAAGTTTTAAACCTGTTGGATGATCGGAAGCATTGTTAAAGTATCTTATTTCGTTATCATAGAATTTATTTAAATCTAAACCATTATTAATGATAATTTTAAAAGTTTTACGTTCAGAATTATACATCAATCCTCTAATAGATGAATCATTGATATGTTCTTTAATATGATACAAATAAATTGTATTCAAATCACTTATTTTCTTAATATTATCATTCTTTATATTTTTTATTTCTTCTTTAATTAAATTTACTTTTTCCTTTAAATCAACTAAAGAGTTTTTAATTAATAGTTCCTTATTAAAAAACATTAAATCAATATTACTTTTACTAACATGTAATCTTGAAAAATCTTTCGGTCTTAAATTTTTATAAATTATGAGAGCTAATAACTTTTCGGGGCTTAATTCTTCTTTTTCTAGTTTTTGCTGTTCTTTATATACTATGAATTCATTAATAATGTTTTTGAGAGTTCTATTATCAGTTATAAAGGAAGAAACTGTATTTATAAATTCTTTCGTAGGTTTGTTAAAAATATCCTTCCCCACAAAAATTTTATCTAATTTCTCATTCAAAACATTTTTTGAATTACTATAATTAACAAACGGTATAGCTGGAATAATTAAATCAAAAAATTTTGTTCTATCTAATTCATTTAAAAAAAGATCATCTTTTATAGCGTACAAAAAGGTAACTTTACGAGGATCATTAGGTTTAATATTGCACAAATAGGAATTAAGAATAAAATTAATCTCCCTTAGTGTCCTATATATTTCTGTAGTATTAAATCTATCTAAATCTTCTATAACAACAATATCAATTGAAATTTTTTCAAAAAAATATAAAATTTCATCAATATGCTTGTTTAGTAAATCTTTACTTTCTGCCTTATTTCCAAATTCAGCATCTTTTAGACTAATTTTATTTATTCTCAAATTTTTTAATAGCTCAATAAAAATTTGACCTATAACAGACATTGATGCAAGAGATAGAACTATTAAAATAAAACAACTAAAATTAAAATCATCTGTTAACTTCCAATTATTAGGATTCAATTGATAACTGTAAAAACTCAATAACAAGTACGATGATATTATAAGTAATAAAAATGCAGTTACTTTAATCCAGTTTTTAGGATCCAATACATTTAATTCACTAATTCGACTTATTCTCGATTCTGGTAATTTTTCTGCTTTTTGGCTGTAAATAATTTGTTGCAGGATATTTAGTTGAATTTGATCTTTAAATGTATCATATTCATTGGTTTCATTAAATGATGCAAGTGAAATATTTAAAATTTCCAAATCAGGATACTGAGATTTGAAAGATTTTATTATTGTACTTTTACCAGAACCATATACACCTGATAATGCAAGATTTTTAACATCTTCATTATCAATTGCATTTTTTAAATGCCTCAAATATTTTTTAACTTTCGGATCATCCTTTTTATCTAAAGGAGAAAGAATTTCTAATTCAATTTCTTTCTTTTGATCATCATTCATTATTTCAGAAGAATTTTCATCTTCTTCAATATTTTGATTTACGTTTTGATCTATCATAAGTACATTTGATTTTTTACTTTATAATCCCAAAAACTTTTAAAAAGTAATAATATTTTTTGTTTAAAATTTAGCCTCTCTGTTTCATTTCATTTTTGTATTTTCTTTATTCATTAATAAAGATTAAAGATGCACAAAAATTCATAAACACCTTACGATTTTCCATAATAAAAACAATCATTTAAGTTATTGCTACTCTCCAAATATATACAAACAAAAAGCCTTCAAACCAAGTACAAACACCTGATTTTAAAGCCAACAAATAATCTTTCTAATTAAAACCTAAATCCCAAAAAAGCTTTTAGAATTCCTAGTCGTTTCCTCTGCCACTTTAGCTAAAGTAATCCCTTTAAACTGTGCAATTGTTCCGGCTACATACGGCAGAAAAGCAGGTTCGCAACGACGTTCGTGATATTTCTTTAAGAGACTGTTCGGGACATTTTTAGGAAGCATAAACGGCGCATCAGTTTCAATCATCATTCGGTCTAGCGGTACGTACTGAATGACTTCTTTTAAAGGACTGAAACGTTTGGCATCTGAAATCGCTCCCGTAAAACCCAAATAAAATCCGTTATCGAGATAGGTTTTGGCTTCCTGCATCGTGCCCGTAAAACAATGCACAACGGCTTTGGGCAATTGCGGTAAATAGTCTTTGGTAATATTCATAAAAGAATTGAAAGCGCTTCTTTCGTGCAAAAACAAAGGTTTCTGAACTTCAATCGCCAATTCTAATTGGGCTTTATAACATTCTTCCTGTTTGTTTCGGGGCGAAAAGTCACGATCAAAATCGAGTCCGCATTCGCCAACCGAAACTACGTATTTCAGTTCTAATAATTTCCTGAGTTTCGAAATACTCTGCGCATCAAAACTTTTCGCATCATGCGGATGTATTCCCGCCGTAACGTACAACACGCCCGGATACTGTCTCGCAATCTTCGCCGATTCTTCGCTATTTCGTACGCTGGTGCCTGTGAGTATCATTTGCGATACATCGGCATCGAGCGCGTCTTGTACGACATCGTCTATGTCGTTTTGGAATTGTTTGTTGGTCAAATTAATTCCGATATCTATATAAGTCATATTTTTAAAGTTACAAAGGCTCAAAGGGACAGAGGGACAAAGGTTTCTTCTCTTTGAGTCTTTTTGTTATTTTTTTAAGATTTTTAGAAGAAAGAAGCAAGAGACAAGACTTTTCAATCTTTCTTCTTGGCTCTTGTATCTTCTTTTCTAAATATTCAAAGAAGCAAGAAAGAAATCTCAAAAATCTTGCTTCTTGCCTCTTGCTTCTTGTTTCTTCTTAGTCCTCTCGGCTTCCGTCATCTGCCATTCTAACCAATTTTGGAGTAAACTTCGCTACAACATCAACCAAATCCTGTTGTGCTTCCATCACCTGATGGATATCTTTATACGCCATTGGAGCTTCGTCCAGACCTGCTCCGATAAGCGTAACGCCATGATCTTTCAGGATCGATTTCATCTCGGTTGGTGTGATGTTTTTTATCGCTTGGGTTCTGCTCATTTGTCTTCCTGCTCCATGCGAAGCCGAATTAATGGCGTTCTCCTCGCCTTTTCCTCTCACCAAAAATCCCGGTGCGGTCATACTTCCCGGAATGATTCCCATAACGCCTTTTCCGGCTGGGGTTGCTCCTTTTCTATGTACGATCACTTCTTCGCCATTCCAGATTTCTTTCCAGGCAAAATTATGATGGTTTTCGACTTTGGCTAAAATCGTCGCACCCAAAGCGCGTTCCATTTTGTTATGGATAATCTCGTGACAAGCCGAAGCATAATCTCCCGCCAAATTCATCGCCATCCAGTATTCCTGACCCAATTGCGAATTCATATCTAAATACGCTAAGTTTTTTGCCACTTCTGGAAGTTTACATTCGTCTTTGGCGATTTTAGTATAATGTCCCGCAATTGTGGCTCCCATTCCGCGTGAACCGGAATGCGTTAACAAAGCGACGTATTTTCCTTTTGGGATATTCAAAACGGCATCGTCTTGCGCAAATTCCATGATTCCGAATTCCACAAAGTGATTTCCACCACCCGAAGATCCTAATTGCGACCAGGCTTTATCTTTCAAATTCTTCACAAACGGATTCATATTGAAAGTCTCATTCTCCAAAACCGCATGATCTGATTTGTATTGACCGTGAAATCCGTGACCTGCTCCAAAAATGGAATTCGCAATTAATTCTTTTTTGAATTTGGCTTCGTTTTCAAAGTAAAAATCTTCTGGAATATCATAAACTGATAATGCCATTCTACATCCAATATCAACTCCAACACCATACGGAATAATAGCATTTTTTGTAGCAAGAACTCCGCCAATCGGTAATCCGTAACCTTGGTGCGCGTCTGGCATTAAAGCTCCGGCAACCGTAACAGGAAGTTTCATGGCGACTTCCATTTGTTTTCTGGCTCCGTCTTCGATATGATCTAATCCATAAGCCGAATACGCATTTGGTTTTTCATTTAAAGCAATGAAATCTTCTGGCTTTTCATTCGATTTTTCGATCAAAGCCACAGCCAGTTTGCTGAAGATTTTATCTTCTATATAGTTTTCTGGAGTTTCTAAGACATTTTTGAAATTGGTAATCATTTCGTCTCTTGTGAATCCGTTTCTTTTGCTGTTTATTTTTAATGCGATTCCAATTATTTTTCCTTCTGGGAATCCTAATTCTAATATATCTGTACCGTTTATTTGTGTTTTCATTTTTTTTCTTTTTTTAAGATTATAGAATAAAGAGAATAGAAAATAGACTTATCCAAAGCCTCAAAATCTATATTCTATTCTCTTTATTCTATAATCTAATTTCTATACTCTAATTTCTTTTTTAATTAATAATTTTAAAAGAGGTAACATTTAGGAATGGTTTAAATTTCTTTGGAACGAAGGAACCATTTCCTGACGACACTCTTTTTTTAAGAGTAATATTCTATAAGCGACTTTTAGGATTCGAACCTAATATTATCATGCCACGAAGTAGCGCTTTATAGACGGCATCTTATTTTTTGAAAAAGCAATACTTTATAAGAGTTAATATTCAATCTAAACGAAGTAGCTCTTATACACGACATTTTTCAGTTTTAAAAAGAAGTAAAAAGCAATAAGAGAAACGGGGCTTGTCTTGCCAGAGTCGAACTGGATAACCTTGCTGATTTTACAACTTCGCTATTCCTCCCCTAAATGGTGACGAAGTAACTCTTATTTACGACATTCTTTTTTTATTTTTAAAACAAGGCAACTGGCAATAAGTGACATATCCTGCTCTAACCACTGAGCTACATTTCTGTAATTAAACAGAATTGGTGGGGATCGAACCCACGTCCCGGGCGTTATCAATGCGAAGTAACACTTATCTACGACACTTGTTTTTTATTCTATTTTCAATGAACTTATTTCTTTTACAAATATTCAAATCATACTGCGCAATTATTTTGCGCAGAAGATTCTTTTTTTACAATTCTATTCGGTTAATGTAATTCAAAGCGCTGTTTTTATCCTCTAAAACATTTAAAACATCAAATACTTTATCAGACCAGCCGGCTATTAAATATACATCGTTTTTTTCGATGTTTATTGGCGACTGACCGTAACCTGCCAAATCGAACAAATACAATTTTGCATTTGGAGCGATCTTTTTGTATCGGTTCCAGGAGTTTGCAAATGAGTCTTTTGTGTAAGCATTGTTCCACATTTGAACATCTGTAAACAACATTACTTTGTCTACAATTTCTTTTCGACTTATTAAATCTTCCAAAACCAAATGACCATTTGTAGCGTAACCCACTTCACCTTCACGTTTG
This sequence comes from Flavobacterium sp. ASV13, assembly GCF_000745775.1. Classification (GTDB taxonomy): domain Bacteria; phylum Bacteroidota; class Bacteroidia; order Flavobacteriales; family Flavobacteriaceae; genus Flavobacterium. The sequence continues at coordinate 271,986 of NZ_JQJY01000003.1, forward strand.
TAATATTCATTGACATTTGCCAATATACTTCGTTTTGGCATATTGATTATTTTCCAACGATCACCAAACATACCGCTTACCACATTTTTACAACGGCTTTGCATCAACATACCCAACATTAAACCGATATCATAAAGCAATACTTTACTTTTTAGCGAAATTGGCTGTTGCATTGAACCTGAAACGTCACAAGCGATTACAACTGATGTGTTTACATCAAAACCTTTTATGTTTTGTGAACTGATTGTAACGGCATCTTCCAAAGCATCTAAAACCATTGAAGTGAATTTAAAATTCAAATCTTTCAGTTCACGATAAGCAGATAAAAATCGGAATGGCAATTGTTTGGAGTTTACGACTGCTTTTTCGTTAGAAAGATAATCGCATACTTTCAACATATGAAAACCTGAAACATTCGCTTCTAAGATATTTCGTAAGTTACGCAACAAAGCCATGTAACCTATTTTACCGCTGTCGATTAATTCTTCCCATTTTTGAGTGAATGCTTTTTGTTTTTCAAATTCATTACCAAACTTTATTTGACCTAATTGCGACAACTCCGTTTCCCAAGTATATGGCGTTTGCAAAGTGTTACTCGCAACTTTATTAAAGATTGCTTGCTGTGCTTCGTCTTTTGCTTTCGGGTGAACCAAAAACAATGCGTCTTTTAATTTAACCGCGCCATCGCGATTGTATTTTGCCAATTGGTATTCATCAAATTTATTGAAGGAAACTGCCAAACCTTTTTGTATTTGTTTTGACAAACGGTTTAATTTTTTAATACCATTACGTTCGTTTGCCATTTGGTAATACGCTAACAATTCTGTTATCTCGTCTGCACGCTGAATTACGTGTGTTATCATTTTACTGATTAATGAATCGCCAGAATAAATCTTAGCCAATTCTACAACCAAAACCAATGGCACAGAACGCATATGCATTTCGTTACGGGCATAAACCGCCAGCTTTGCCACAAATTCCGGATTACATTTTTTGATTAAGCTTTGTATTCTTTCTAAACGAGCTTTATCCTTTTCATAAAACGAAGCATTCAAACTTGTAGTTACAACTGCTGCATACAATTCATATTCTGATGTTAAAGAAAAAGCTGGAGCATTTTCATGATTAACTATATTGTTTTTCTCTTTTGCTAAAAAATTGAATTTCATAATTTCTGGTTTTTAAAATTAGACAATGGTTATTGTTTTATTTCTTGAGCAAAGATTTCGGAACTACTGCGCAATTATTTTGCGCAGTAAAAAAAGAATTTTAAATTTGAGTAAAAAACAAGATGAATTTAAAAGAAATCTATTCTGAATTACTCTCAAAAATTGGCTTTTCAGCAAATGAAATTCAGCAAAAATGGAAAGATTTAGAAAAGGCATATTCAGGAAAATCAAGGCATTATCATAATCTTAACCATTTAAAAGAAATGATTGAGAGCTTTGAAATCTATCGGGACAAACTTGAAAACCCAAACGAAATATTATTTTCTATTTTTTATCATGATTTTGTTTATTCGGCTTCTAAAAAAGATAATGAACTCAAAAGTGCCGAATATGCTTTGACTATTTTAACTGAGAATATTGATCTAAATAAACAATTGGTTTTTGATGCAATCTGTGCCACACAGCAACATCAGCAAAATGTAATAGAAGATATTAATTGGTTAATCGATTTTGATTTGAAAATCCTTGCTAAAGATTGGGAAGATTATAAAATCTATTTCGAACAAATTCGAAAAGAGTATCGCATTTATCCTGATTTTCTATACAAACCTGGAAGAGCAAAAGCTTTAAAACACTTTCTGGAAAATGAATTTATTTTTCAAACCGAGGAATTTAGGAGTTTATATGAGGAGAAAGCGAGAATTAATATTGAAAAAGAAATTTCATTTTTAATATAAAGTATATCTGTAGAGACGCACTGCAGTGCGTCTCTACGGGAAATTGTAACGAAAATAAAAATCATTGAAAACAAGATTTCATTATTAACGTAAATGCGTGAGGGATTGAAGTGGAGCTCTTTTTTAAGGCGATTTTTCTTCGCCTTAAAAAAAAGCGGGAACGTAAAGCCCGGCCCGGAGGGACACGCCCAAAAAAACATTCTTATGTCACAAAATAAAAATGCCTTAATTCGGTACAAGACAATCGATAAATGTCTGCAGAATAAATACCGGCAATGGACTCTTGAAGATTTAATTGAATGTTGTTCTGAAGCTTTATTTGAATATGAAGGACGACAAAATCCAATTAGCAAGCGAACGATTCAGATGGATATTCAGTTGATGCGAAGTGAAAAACTTGGTTATAATGCGCCGATCGTTGTTTACGACAAAAAGTATTATAAGTATGAAGACGAAGATTTTTCGATAACGGATATTCCATTGACGGAAACAGATATGAATGTTTTGACCGAAACGGTTTCGATGTTGAAACAGTTTAAAGACTTTTCTCTTTTTAATGATGTATCCGATATTCTACAGCGATTGGAGGACAAAATCTACGCCGAAAAATCGCACACAAAGCCAGTAATCTATTTGGATAAAAACGAAAATTTAAAAGGCTTACATTATTTAGATGAAATTTATCAGGCGATTATTAAAAAGGTTGTACTTATAATTACCTATAAATCTTTTAAATCGCGAGAAGAAACCAAATTCCATTTTCATCCTTTTATATTAAAGGAATTTAATAATCGCTGGTTCTTGATTGGTAAAACCAAAAGTTCACAACCCATTACCAATTTAGCACTTGATCGTATAATGGGTATTGATTATGATTTTAATGTTCAATATCTCGAAGAAGATTTTGATGCCGAGTCCTATTATAAAGACATCATTGGTGTGACCGTTAATGCAGGTTTAAAACCCAGACCCATTGAACTTTTGATTGATGCCAGTAATGCGCCTTATGTGCTCACAAAACCCTTGCATCCATCACAACGACTGATTATGGAAAATGAAGATAAAAGCATCATTGTGCATTTATTTATTTCGCCCAATTATGAAATGGAACGCCTTTTATTAGGTTTTGGAGATTCTATTGAAATTCTCCGACCTGAAAACTTGCGAAACAGAATGAAAAAGATTCTGCAGAATGCATTGTGCAAATACGAAACAGAGCATAAAACAGATTTAAACGCATAATTTTTTAAATAATACCGAATTAAAACGCGTTTTAAAATCAAAAAAGTTTTTTTACCGCATGAATTTTGTTAAAATTTCAAAAAAGAATAGTATATTTCAGTTAAAATTTAACCATAAAACCCTAGAAACCAAAGGCATTTTTTAATTAACCAAAAATTTATTTAAAAATAATATGCATGCATAGTATTTTTTAATTATATTTGAAATCGATATAGTTACCTATGAAAGATAAAACGATAGATTATATTTTGAGAGCGACATGGCAAGCTGTTTCAAGAATGTATAATGAAGAAGCTGCAAAATACGATGCCACAATGGCGACAGGATTTGCACTTTTAAGCATGGACAAGGAAGAAGGAACACCATCGACCGCTTTAGGCCCAAGAATGGGAATGGAAGCCACAAGCTTAACCAGAACGCTCAAATCTATGGAAGAAAAAGGTTTAATTGTTCGCAAGAAAAACCCAAGTGACGGCCGAGGTGTTTTAATTTACCTGACCGAATTTGGAAAAGAAAAAAGAGATTTATCTAAAAATACCGTTCTAAAATTTAATGAGACCGTTAGAAAACATGTATCAGACGAAAAGCTGAAACATTTTATCGAAGTTTCTGAAATTATAAACGAACTGATTCACGATAAAAACATATTTAATCAAACAGAAAATACAGAAAATGAATAGTATTTCTTTTCAGGAGATAATTCAGATTCTAGCTTACAAAACAAATTAACAAACTATGAAACGCACAATTAAAAAAGTTGCTGTAATTGGATCCGGAATTATGGGTTCAGGAATAGCTTGCCATTTTGCCAATATTGGTGTTGAAGTTTTACTTCTTGACATCGTACCGCGCGAATTGACCGAGGCTGAAGCTAAAAAAGGATTAACTCTTGAAAGTAAAGCTGTTCGCAACCGAGTGGTAAATGAGCACTTGGCGAATTCATTAAAATCGAAACCATCTCCTATTTACAGTCAAAAATTTGCAAACCGAATCACAACTGGAAATACGACAGACGATATGGCAAAAATTGCTAATGTTGACTGGATTATCGAGGTTGTTGTAGAGCGTTTAGACATTAAGAAATTAGTTTTTGAACAAATCGAGAAATTCCGTAAACCGGGAACTTTAGTTACATCTAATACTTCTGGTATTCCAATTCATTTTATGAGTGAAGGAAGAAGCGAAGATTTTCAACAACACTTTTGCGGAACACACTTTTTTAACCCTGCGCGTTACTTAAAATTATTTGAAATTATTCCTGGTCCAAAAACTTCAACTGAAGTATTGGATTTCTTAAACGAATACGGATCTAAATTCTTAGGAAAAACATCTGTTGTTGCTAAAGATACTCCGGCGTTTATTGGAAACAGAATTGGTATTTACGGAATCCAGAGTTTATTCCATTTAGTTAAAGAAATGGGATTAACTATCGAAGAAGTTGATAAATTGACTGGTCCGGTTATTGGTCGTCCAAAATCGGCTACTTTCCGTACTGTTGACGTTGTTGGTTTGGATACTTTGGTACACGTTGCTAACGGTATTTACGAAAACTGCCCGAACGACGAACAACACGAATTGTTCAAACTTCCAGATTTCATCAACAAAATGATGGAGAATAATTGGTTAGGAAGCAAAACCGGACAAGGTTTCTACAAAAAAGTAGATAAAGATATTCTTTCTCTTGACTTAAATACATTAGAATACCGTGCTGCAAAAAAAGCAAATTTTGCAACTCTTGAGTTGACAAAAACTATCGATAAACCAATCAATCGTTTTAAAGTTTTAGTAAAAGGAACAGATAAAGCGGGAGAATTCTACCGTAAGAGTTTCGCTGGAATGTTTGCTTATGTGTCAAACAGAGTTCCTGAAATCTCAGACGAATTATACAAAATTGATGATGCCATGAAAGCTGGTTTTGGATGGGAAAATGGTCCATTCGAAATCTGGGATGCTATTGGTGTTGCCAAAGGAATTGAAATCATGAAAGCTGAAGGTTTAGCGCCTGCTGCATGGGTTACTGAAATGTTGGCTTCTGGAAGTGACAGTTTCTATACTGTAAAAGAAGGAGCTACTTATTTCTATAATATTCCAACAAAATCTCAAGTAAAAGTTCCTGGACAAGATTCATTCATTATTCTAAACAACATTCGCGAAAGCAAAAAAGTTTGGAGCAATAGTGGTGCAATTATTCAGGATTTAGGAGACGGAATCTTAAACTTAGAATTCCAATCTAAAATGAATACAATTGGTGGTGACGTTCTTGCTGCAATCAATAAAGCAATCGACTTATCTGAAAAAGAATATCAAGGTTTAGTTATTGGAAACCAGGCAGCGAATTTCTCTGTTGGGGCTAATATCGGAATGATTTTCATGATGGCGGTTGAACAGGAATACGATGAATTGAACATGGCAATTAAATTGTTCCAAGACACCATGATGCGTGTTCGTTACTCTTCTATTCCAGTAGTAGTTGCACCTCACGGAATGACTTTTGGTGGTGGATGCGAAATGAGCTTACACGCTGATAAAGTGGTTGCTGCTGCAGAAACGTACATGGGATTAGTTGAATTTGGTGTTGGTGTAATTCCTGGTGGTGGTGGTTCTAAAGAAATGACTTTAAGAGCTTCAGATTTATTCCGCAAAAACGATGTGGAATTGAATGTTCTTCAAGAGTATTTCTTGACAATCGCAATGGCTAAAGTTTCGACTTCTGGTTATGAAGCTTTTGACACTGGACTTTTACAGCACGGAAAAGACGTTATTGTAGTAAACAAAGATCGTCAGATTGCTGAAGCTAAAAAACATGCATTGTTAATGGCGGAAGCTGGTTACACACAACCAATCAGAAGAACTGATGTGAAAGTATTAGGAAAACAAGCTTTAGGTATGTTCTTAGTTGGAACAGATCAAATGGAAGCTGGAAAATACATTTCTGAGCACGACAAGAAAATCGCTAACAAACTGGCTTATGTAATGGCTGGAGGTGATTTATCTGAAGCAACTTTAGTATCTGAACAATATTTATTAGATATCGAACGTGAAGCTTTCTTGAGTTTATGTACAGAAAGAAAAACTCTGGAGCGTATTCAATATATGTTAACTAAAGGAAAACCGCTTCGTAACTAGAAAATAGAACAAAGAGAATAGAATATAGATTTAAGACTTTGTAAAGTCTATTTTCTATACTCTATCTTCTATACTCTTAAAAAACAAAAACAAATGAAAACAGCATATATAGTAAAAGCATATAGAACAGCAGTTGGAAAAGCTCCAAAAGGTGTTTTTAGATTTAAAAGACCTGATGAATTAGCTGCAGAAACGATCCAATTTATGATGGATGAACTGCCTGATTTTGATAAAAAACGCATCGACGACGTTATGGTAGGAAATGCCATGCCGGAAGCAGAACAAGGTTTAAACGTTGGACGTTTGATCTCTTTAATGGGACTAAAAGTGGAAGATGTTCCTGGAGTTACGGTTAACCGTTACTGCGCATCTGGATTAGAAACTATCGGAATGGCGACTGCTAAAATCCAATCAGGAATGGCAGATTGTATCATCGCTGGTGGTGCAGAAAGTATGAGTTTTATTCCGATGGGAGGTTACAAACCAACTCCGGATTATAAAGTTGCCGCTGCAGGTCACGAAGATTACTATTGGGGAATGGGTTTAACTGCTGAAGCGGTGGCTAACCAATACAAAATCTCAAGAGAAGATCAGGATGAGTTTGCTTATAACTCTCATATGAAAGCGTTGAAAGCGCAAGCAGAAGGAAAATTTGACAAACAAATCGTTCCAATTACTGTTGAGCAGACTTTCATCAATGAAAATGGTAAAAAAGAAACTAAATCATACGTTGTAAATAAAGACGAAGGTCCAAGAGCTGGAACTTCTAAAGAAGCTTTAGCAGGTTTAAAACCAGTTTTCGCTGCTGACGGAAGTGTAACTGCTGGTAACTCTTCTCAAATGAGTGACGGTGCTGCATTCGTTTTAATCATGAGCGAAGAAATGGTAAAAGAATTAAACCTTGAGCCAATCGCACGTTTAGTAAACTTTGCTTCTTCCGGTGTTGAGCCAAGAATCATGGGTATTGGTCCTGTAAAAGCAATTCCGAAAGCTTTGAAACAAGCGGGATTAACATTAAACGATATCGAATTAATCGAATTAAACGAGGCTTTTGCTTCACAGGCTTTAGCAGTTACTCGTGAGTTAAACATTAATCCGGAAATCGTAAACGTAAACGGTGGAGCTATCTCTTTAGGACACCCTCTGGGTTGTACAGGTGCTAAACTTTCTGTTCAGTTATTCGACGAAATGAAACGCAGAGGTAACAAATACGGAATCGTTTCGATGTGTGTGGGAACTGGACAAGGAAGTGCTGGTATTTACGAGGTTCTTTAAAAAGAGAATAGAACATAGAATATAGAGAATAGATGTTTTCTTTGAGAATAAAGAGATATACTTTTTTAGAATAATAAAATGTTCTAAAAACAAATAAAATAGTAATAATCCTACTTTTTTATTTTAATTTCTTAAATTGACTCAAAAAAATATGAGACATAATTATAAGAACTTAAAGATTTGGAAGATCGGAATTTCAATTGCTAATGAAATTTCAGATGTATTAATAGAATTTCCTAAACACGAACGATACGATTTGAGCTCTCAAATAAGCAGATGTTCAGTTTCGATGCCTAGTAATATTGCGGAAGGATCTTCAAGAACCGATAAGTCTTTTAGTCATTTTATAGACATTTCTCTTGGTTCTTCATTTGAACTAGTTACACAATTATTGATTGCTAAACATAGAAAATATATAAACGAGATACAATTTAACCAATTAGAAATTAAAATAGAAGAATTCCAAAGAATGACAATGAGTTTCCAAAACGGGCTAAAGTAAAAGTCTATTTTCTATACTCTATTTTCTATTTTCTTTCATAAAAAACAAAAACAAAATGGCAGATACAATCGAAAAAAACGTGACTCGTGGTGGTCAGTTTTTAGTTAAAGAAACAAAATGCGAAGATATCTTTACACCAGAAGATTTCTCTGAAGAGCAGTTAATGATGCGTGACTCTGTAAAAGAGTTCGTTGACAAAGAATTATGGGCGCACAAAGATCGTTTTGAGAAAAAAGATTACGCTTATACAGAATCATCTATGCGTAAAGCAGGTGAACTTGGACTTCTTGGAGTTGCAGTTCCAGAAGAATACGGCGGATTAGGAATGGGATTTGTTTCTACAATGTTAGTTTGTGACTACATTTCTGGAGCAACTGGCTCTTTCTCAACTGCTTTTGGTGCGCATACAGGAATTGGAACTATGCCAATTACACTTTACGGATCTGAAGAACAAAAGAAAAAATACGTTCCGAAATTGGCTTCTGGAGAATGGTTTGGAGCTTATTGTTTAACTGAGCCAGGCGCAGGATCTGATGCTAACTCAGGAAAAACAAAAGCTGTTTTATCTGAAGACGGAACTCATTATTTAATTACAGGACAAAAAATGTGGATTTCGAATGCAGGTTTCTGCAGCGTTTTCATCGTTTTTGCTCGTATTGGAGATGATAAAAACATTACAGGTTTCATCGTAGAAAACGATCCTTCAAACGGAATTTCTATGAATGAGGAAGAGCATAAATTAGGAATCCGTGCTTCTTCTACTCGTCAGGTTTTCTTCAACGACACAAAAGTTCCTGTTGAAAACATGTTGTCTGAAAGAGGAAACGGTTTCAAAATCGCAATGAACGCTTTAAACGTTGGTCGTATTAAATTGGCTGCTGCATGTTTAGATGCTCAAAGAAGAGTTACTTCTGGAGCTGTTAAATATGCTAACGAAAGAATTCAGTTCAATACTTCTATTTCATCTTTTGGGGCTATCCGTTCTAAATTAGCTGAAATGGCAACTAACGCTTACGCTGGAGAAAGTGCTTCTTACCGTGCTGCAAAAGACATCGAAGACAGAATCGCTGCTCGTGAAGCTGAAGGAACAAGCCATCAAGAAGCAGAATTGAAAGGTGTTGAAGAATATGCTATTGAGTGTTCTATCTTGAAAGTAGCAGTTTCTGAAGACGTTCAATCTTGTTCTGATGAAGGTATCCAAATTTTTGGTGGAATGGGATTCTCTGAAGATACTCCAATGGAAAGTGCTTGGAGAGATGCGCGTATCGCTCGTATCTACGAAGGAACGAACGAAATCAACAGAATGCTTTCTGTAGGTATGTTGATCAAAAAAGCAATGAAAGGTCACGTTGATTTACTTGGACCAGCAATGAAAGTTCAGGAAGAATTAATGGGAATTCCATCTTTTGATACTCCAGATTTCTCTGAATTATTTGCTGAAGAAAAAGTAATCGTTGCTAACCTGAAAAAAGTATTCTTGATGGTTGCTGGTAGCGCTGTTCAAAAATATGGTCCTGAATTAGATGCTCACCAACAATTATTGATGGCTGCTTCTGATATCTTAATCGAAATCTATATGGCTGAAAGCACAATCTTGAGAACTGAAAAATTAGCAAAAACTCAAGGCGAAGATAAAGTTCAGGAGCAAATTGCTATGGCAAAATTATACTTATACAAAGCGGTAGATATCGTAAACTTAAGAGGAAAAGAAGGAATTGCTTCTTTCTCTGAAGGTGACGAACAACGTATGATGTTAATGGGATTAAAACGTTTTACAAAATACACTAACTTACCAAATGTTGTAGCGTTAAGAGAAAAAATCGCAGCAAAATTAGTAGCAGAAGATACTTACTGCTTCTAATGTAAAAATAGTTTTTAGCTTTTAATTTGTTTAAACCCGCACAAGTCCGAAACTGTGCGGGTTTAATTTTTTTATAACAGTTGCAAAAGACAAATTGCGTCGCAATATTTTTGCAACTATTTGCAAAATATTCGTTAAAATCAACTTTTGCAGACCTATAAAATGATTAAATATTGAATGTATTGCTTTATATTTAACATTCTAAAACTTCAAAAAATAAAAAATGAAACAAATTAACCTAATTGCATTTTTATTTCTCTGCGTTTTTTCTATTTCAACTTTTGCTCAGAAAAATAAAAAATTGGACATTATCGCTTATTATACAGGCGATTCCAAATTAATTGACGAATACGAAGTCAATAAACTAAATCAGATTATCTTTAGTTTCTGTCATTTAAAAGATGGAAAATTGAGCGTCGATTCTCCTAAAGATTCTATTACAATCAAACATTTGGTTACGCTTAAAGCAAAAAATCCACAACTAAAAATTATTCTTTCACTTGGTGGCTGGGGCGGTTGTGAGCCTTGTTCTGCTGCTTTTTCTACAGCTGAAGGGAGATTAAAATTTGCAAAATCAGTAAAAGAAGTTAGCGATTATTTTAAAGTTGACGGATTAGATTTAGACTGGGAATATCCAGCAATAGAAGGACTTCCGGGACATTTGTATCAAGCAGTAGACAAACCAAATTTTACTGAATTACTTAAAATTCTTCGTTCTACTTTAGGAAAAAAATATGAATTGAGTTTTGCTGCAGGCGGTTTTCAAAAATACTTAGATGAATCTATTGATTGGAAAGCCGTAACTCCATTAGTAAATCGCATTAATATTATGAGTTATGATTTAGTAAATGGCTATTCTAAAGTTACTGGACATCACACACCTCTGTATAGCACAAATCCAAAAGAAGAATCTACGGACAGAGCAGTTACTTATTTATTAAATCAAGGAATTCCTGCTGAAAAATTAATTATTGGAGGCGCATTTTATACCAGAACTTGGAAAAATGTAGAAAACGTAAATAATGGCTTGTATCAATCTGGTGAACATACCGAAGGAGTTCAATTTAAAAATTCCTCAACTTTCTATACTGAAGCAAATGGCTGGAAATATTTTTGGGATGATAAAGCAAAAGCGCCATATTGGTATAATGAAAAAGAAAAAGTTTTTGCAACCGGAGATGATTTAGCTTCAATAAAAGCTAAAACGGAATATGTAAAAACTAAAAAATTAGGCGGAATTATGTTTTGGGAACTTCCTCTGGACAAAACCCGTGACGGAATGGTAAATGCCATTTATGAAGTTAAAAGCAAATAATTAAATCATAAAAGAGTAACCTGAAAAAAGATTTTTTCAGGTTATTTTTTTTTGTAGTATTTTTGATATAACTCTCAAAAACAAACTGTTATGAAATTTTATACTATTATAGCAAATAGTCTTATTTATAAAATTGAAAAACGACAGTTCTTAATTTCAAAAACATTTACGACTCTATTTTTCTTTCTTTTTCAATTTTATGTATCGTATTCTCAAAATCAAACATCTGCTGATTCTGCAAAATCAGAAGATAAAAATTCCAAATACAATAAAATTGAAAACTTATTAAAACTAGATGAAGAAAAAAGCAATACACTTTTCAAGGAAAATCAAATAAGCAGAGAGCGCGCAGAATTATTTGATGCCATTTCTAAAAACATCCAAAAAGCAGATCTTACCTTAAAAACCGGAATTGATTATAAAGGTTTTACTTCAGAATTAGATTATGTCATTAAGCTCAAAAAAACAGCAATTGATGGTATTATCAAAAACAAAAATGATTTTCAGACACTTAGAAACATTACCGTTACATCAATAATGCTGAAAGAACTTCAGACAAGAGTAGAAATTCAGCTTGCAAAAATCAATAAGAATAGATTAGAATTGAGTGAAATGCAAAGTATAATTGACTCTTTAAACATAAAAAAATCTCTTTTTACGCTTCCAAAAGATTCCCTTAGAAAAACATTGTATTATGAAAGATATTCACAGATGAATTCGGATGTTGGACAACTCAACAAACGATTTAAGGACGCATTAGACAGCATCAGTAAACTTCAAATTATTGGAAGCCGATTTAAATATGACCTTCAAAATGATATTATAGAAACAGATAATATCAGAAAAAATGAATTCCAAAACCTGTTGAATTCTGATGGAGAAATTTTTAATACAAATGAAGGCAATAATTCTTTTATCGGAGCCTTCTTTTATTCATTGACCAAGGTATTAATCATTCTGTTGTTTTTCATTACAAACCATTTTAATGCAATTATTTTAATGCTTTTGGCAACTTTCTGTTTAATAATCTATTTACTGTTTTTAAAAAATAAATATATAAAAGAAGGTTTATATGATACTATAAATTTATCAAAACAAATTTTCGTACATCCCGTCAGCTGTGCTATATTAGTTTCGTTTACCGTATTTAATTTTCTATTTATTTTTCCGCCATTTGCCTTTACATCAATAATTTGGCTAATTTCGGCTATCGCACTAACCGTGGTAAACAGAGAACATTTTTGCAAAAAAGAAAAATTTGTTTGGAAAATTTATGTTCTTCTAATTCTTCTTGGTTTATACGACAACAATATTTTAATTCACTCTGTAACTGAAGTTTATTTCATTCTGTTTATTGCAGCTGCTTCTGCACTATTCAGCACTTACAATCTAAAAAAGAATAAAGAAATTCTAAATCCTTTTTTCAAGTACAGCCTTATTGTTATGATTATTTGCGAATTAGGCTCTATATTTTTCATTCTATTTGACAGCAATTATAATTTGGGGAAATTATTAATGATCAACGGAATTATTACGATTCTAATGTACTATCTCTTTACGAATACCTATCGTTTAATTCTTGACATTATTAAGTATTCTAATTTTTTGAAGGAGACAAATGAAGGAAAAACATTGGAAGCAAACGAACTTGAAACCATTCATTACAGCCCTTTAATCAATACTTTATTTATAATTGGCTGGTTCATTTCAATTGTAAAAAACTCTTACTTTTTTCATGCAATCCTGGATCCAATTATTAGTTTTTTTAACGAACCAAGAACGATCGGAGACATTAATTACTCGTATCAGAGTATAATCGTTTTCTTTTTCATTATTACAACTTCTGTGCTTATTGCTAAAATTGTTTCCTTTTTAACGAGCAGTTCTTCAAATTCATTTAGTACTAATCGAAAAAATCGGTTTGGAAGCTGGATTCTTCTTATTCAAATTGCAATTTTCAGTATTGGCATCAGCTTAGCATTTATATCTTCGGGAATTCCTGTTGATCGTTTGACTATCATTATTAGTGCCTTAGGAGTTGGAATTGGATTTGGACTCCAGACTTTAGTCAACAATTTGGTAAGCGGACTTATTATTGCTTTTGAAAAACCTGTAAATATAAATGATACAATTGAAATTGGAGGACAAACCGTAACAATGAAATCTATCGGAATTCGGAGCAGCGTTGTGGCTACTTTTGATGGTGCCGATGTAATTATTCCGAATGGCGATTTATTAAACCAACATTTAACAAACTGGACCTTATCAAATAATAAAAAAAGAACTGATATTACGATTGGTGTTGCATACGGAACAAATCTGGAAGAAGCAAAAACAATATTAGAAGAGATCCTAAAAAGTCATGATTTAGTATTAGAAAATCCTGCACCAATAATTTGGTTTAAAGATTTTAATACAAGTGCAATTGACATTGTGATCAAGTTTTGGGTAAGTCATATCAACTTCGCAAATGATGTAAAGAGCGATTTGATTATTTCTATCGATAAAAACTTTAGGGAAAACAATATTGAAATTCCTTTTCCGCAACAGGATATTCACATTATAAAAAAAGAGAATAAAGAATCCGAAAAAGAATAAAAAAACGGCAACCGTTTATTAACTGTTGCCGTTTTTCTATTTTATAAATTATAAAAAAGTTTACTGAACTTTTGTCTTATCTAATTCTCCAATAAACGGAATTGCTTCTAAAATCTCACTTCTTATAATCGTTTGAAGATAAACCTCAAGCTGAATAAATTTCGCTGCATTTATAGCACCAATTGCTTTTTTAGCCTGACCATAGGTTTTCTCATATAGTTTTTCGTATGCAATATGATTTTTCAATGTCCCTTTTGCCAATTCATCTGCTTTGGCATCAGTTAAAGTTGCATAATTAGCTGCATAATCATTGATAAGCTGAAATTTATTCTGTCCTAAAGCTTTGCGTTGTGTTTCGTAATTGTCGTAAACTTTCGTAAAAGCAACTGACTGTTCATCAGATAAATTCATGTATTGTTTCACCAAATCACTTTTCGATTTTCCGTACACACTTTGTAAAACTTCCACATCTTCTTTGAAGGAAGATTGCGCATTAACTGAAAACGTGGCAATTGCCATAATAAAAATAAGACTTAACTTTTTCATAGTTTTGATTTTTAATTTGTTCTTAAATAATTATGCACTATTAAATATACTGATTTTAAATATTTTTACATTTAATTTCTATTTTAGAAAAAAGAATACTGATAGACGGCTGATAAAGCATAATAATCCAAACCATTATTGGTAAAAGCCCCAACATGATATTGAAACCTAATAGATTGTCCTTTTGCTATAGGTGTCGAAAATGTACCTCCTACTCTCCAGTTATCAATTTGGCTGGCTTCAGGAACTCCATCGATTATTGTTTTTCCGCCAAAGAACCAAGTCGTATTAAAACCAACCCACATCTGATTTTTAAAATAATAACTAGCATGTGCCTGTAAACTATAAGTTGGTTTTTGCTCCATTTTTTTTCCTAAAAAATCATTATTGTCGGTATAAAACCAAACGCCTCCATAAGCCTCTGCATATACATGAGCGAACCGTTTTGAAATACCAATTTCAGGTTTTATTCCCCATCGGTTTGTACCGATATTAACTCTCTTATCGTCATAATATCTTCCTGTCGGAATTGAAGTTACCAGACTCACCCCTAAAATTGTTTTTTGCTGAAAAGCCCTAAACTCACTTTTATCAAGAGCAGGAGAACCTAGCAAGTTAACACCAAAGCGCACTTTTGTGTCGGCAAAACCAGTTCTTGAACCTGTCACTAAATCACCCGCTACTAATGCAGAACCATCCATAAAAGTAAACGGGAGGGAAACCTGTATTCGTGCCAGTTTATTTGCCAAACCAAAAGTCCTGATATAACTCGCCGCAATATTATGACTCTGAATTTTAAAATCAGAAATAGGCAGAGACGGCTCAGTTACTACATTTCCGTCCATAAATACATATCCGAACGCCGCTACATTTAGTTTTTTGGGAACATTGGCATAAGCTCTTGGCTCTAAGTCCTGTCCATAACATAAAATCGAAAACAAAAATAAAGTCACACAGAAGTATTTTTTTGGCATAAATAAAAGAATTGGCAATAAAACAATTAAACATATTAATTTTTAACTTCTTTTGTCTTAGGTGCTTCTACTTCACCATCATAAGAAATTGGCGCTCTGTTATTGCTGGTTACTGACAGAGAAGCACCTCCATTAAAAAAAACATTCAACAAAAGATCATACACATCATTTTTGCCTTTCACTGTCGCTCTTACAGTATATTTTTTCTTTGCTTTTTCAATTCTAATATTTTCAGGAACACCTTCAAATTTGATTCCGCCATCGCCTCCATACGCTACATTATAAGCTCGTCCAAAAAAGGGAAGGTCGCAAGTCGTATTAGTTTCATTAAATTTTAGAAAATAGGTATTGTAATCAAGATTCAAAAGTCTTCCGCCTTGTGGCGTAGCTTTTTGCGCTTCAAAAACAAAATTTTTAGAATCTATTAAAGCTTCGATTTCTTTTTGTTTTTTCAATTCTTGTTCAGCTTTAAGTTCTTTTTTAGTTTTTTCCTGAGCAAATGCCGGAAAACTAAAAAAGCTAACGAACACTAATAAAATGGATAATTTAACTGACATAAAATAAAATTTAAGAGTTAAAATAGAATGCTTTTATTTTTTGGTAAATCGCATCATAGCAATATCGCCTGAAATAAAATTTAAAGTTTTTCCGTCATCGGTAACGTCATAAGAAGTTATTTTCTGAAGCGTGCTCATAAAAACCTGTTCGCCTTGCCCGTCCATACACATCATTTTCGTAACTGCCATTGGCTGGGTAAAATCAATTTTACTTCCTGTAATGTTAAGTTTTCCGGTAAATGAATTACAGCTATTGTTTCCTGAAACCTGATTTTCCTTTGTATTGAAATTGATTGTTGGTTTTTTATTGGGATACAAACCATCAAAAGCTATTCTTGGGCCGGTAATATAATTTAGCTCCCAATTTCCATCTAATTTAGAAACTGAATCCGTTTTTTGGCATTTGCATGAAATTAGCACTGCAGAAAAGAAAACAAGGGTAAAAAAACTCTTCATCATAACGTTAAGCATTAAAAATTAATGAATTATAAAACGCGATTTGGGAAATTTTTCGTTAAAAAGCTATACGAATTTAAGCAATATTTTTTTGTTCTGAGCTCAAAGTGTCATTAATTTACGCTTAATAGTTTTAGATTTATTTAACTTTTAGAGTTAATTATATCGGCTTTTTTATGTTAAATTTACTTAATCTTTAATTTAAATGCCTCACATATGAAAAAAGCACTTGTTTCTTTCGCTATAATTACAGCCTTAATTATTGGCTGTAAGACTAATACAAAATCAAATGATGCCAAAACTCTGACTGTAAATTTGGAACCAAAAAGTAACAGTACTGTTAGCGGTACTGCAACTTTTACCGAAAAAAACGGAAAAGTAACCTTTGTTGCAAAAGTTGTCGGATTACAACCTGGAGTTCATGCTATCCACATTCATGAAAAATCAGATTGTTCTGCAGCAGACGGAAGTTCTGCAGGTGGACACTGGAATCCAACTTTCAAAAAACACGGAAAATGGGGAGTTGGCGAATATCATAAAGGTGATATCGGGAACTTTACTGCCGATGCAAAAGGAAACGGAACTATTACATTAACTACTGACGAATGGTGCGTTGGCTGTGGAGATGCAAACAAAGATGTTTTAGGAAAAGGTTTGATCGTGCATCAGGGAACAGATGACTTTACAACACAACCTACTGGAAATGCAGGTGGTAGAGTTGCCTGTGCAGGAATCATCAAATAATAAAAAATCATAATAACCACTATTTTTTCACAAAATCTAGTGGTTATTTCATTTAAAATGAATTCTAAAACAAGAAAAAACAATTAGCTTTGTAGCCTCAAATTAAAGTTAATGATTAACGCATCGGCACCAGGCTGGATAGATAAGTTTTTTAGTGAACAAAAGTTTTCAGAAGCAATTCCTTTTGAAACTACAGATTCGTTTTACTATAAAGTAAGAGAAACTGGCTTTATCTATGGACACATCATTTCTATAGATTCGCAAATTCCAATTCCGATAAAAGGCTGGTTTAAGACCGAAATTTCTAAAGTTGCGTTATTAAATACCTTGTATCATGTTTTTTGTTTGGAAAAAAGAAGCTCTGAACCCAATAACTTTATTTCAGAAGCATTAAAATTTTACAATCAGATGAATCCGGAAGGCTTCAACTTGTTTAAAATTTTACTTCCAAAAGATACTCCTTCTCTTTCATTAGAAAACATAATCGATCAAAGAGTTCAGACAAATGACAGTATTATCAGTAAAAACTTTTCGCATTTAGTTACAAATGCTTTGTTATTTATTGATGTTTTGGCCTTTAGACAATATCTGGAACACGGTGCTATTCCTGACAAATATTTAAAACGTATTGAAGAAACTGTTTTAGGAATCGTAGGACTTGCGTTAAAAACAAAAACGGTCAAATCACAACACGACGATTTATTGATAAAACTTTTTGAAGCTTCAATTCGTTATTCTAAATTTTCGAAAGTTACTGTTGAAACGTTAGAAACATTGTCTCTGGATTATTATAGCAATACATTAGAACATTACTATTTAATCGATATGGCCGGAATGGCATTATGGAGCGATGGCGTTGTTGAAAATGAAGAGGCTTATTTCTTGTATTCATTAGGTTCGATGATGAATACTTCAGATGAATTTGTGACAAATAGTATTGCAACAACAAATACATTTATTACTACTCATAAAAAGAAGATTCCGTATTTCAATTATTCAAATCCGGTAAAGCATTTTTACGATCAAATGACACACACTGTTGTAAAATTGATTATAAGAAACAAAAACCGATTGGTAAAAGAAATCGTTCAGAGTAAAGAGTTAATGGTTCTTTTGGCTTATTCTACAACTAGAGATCTGGATGCCAAAGAAAAGAAAAAAGTCAAAAAACAACTTTTAGATATCTGTAAAACGATTCCGTCATTGACGATCTTTTTGCTTCCAGGAGGAAGTTTGTTATTGCCAATCTTAATCAAATTTATTCCAACAATGCTTCCGTCAGCTTTTAATGAAAATCTTGACGAAAACGAATAAAAAAAAATCGCCCTTTTGAGGCGATTTTTTATTTTCTATTATAAATCCAGCTGATAAACTGAATCAAGCTCGTCATTTGAACTGATTGTAACATTCAAATCAGTTACAAAACCAGAATTTAATCCGTAAACCCATCCGTGAAGCATCAAATCCTGACCGCTTTTCCAAGCTCCCTGAACGATTGAAGTTTTAGCTAAATTATAAACTTGTTCTTTAGCATTGATTTCAACAAAAGCATTAAAACGCTCTGTTTCATCCTCGATTGAGTTCAAGTATTTATCATGCAAACGGTATTCATCTTTAATATGGCGAATCCAGTTATCAATAATTCCAACTGATTGATTTCCCATTGCAGCTTTTACACCACCACATCCATAATGTCCACAAACAATAATATGCTTTATTTTTAAAACATTTACTGCGTAATCCAAAACGCTCAGCATGTTCATATCAGAGTGAACAACCATGTTTGCAATATTTCTGTGTACAAAAACTTCTCCTGGTTTTGCACCAACAATTTCGTTTGCAGGAACACGGCTATCAGAACATCCAATCCATAATAATGGTGGTTGTTGTCCTTTTGCCAGATCAGCAAAATAATTAGGATCTTTTGCTAATGAAGTCTCAACCCATTTTTTATTGTTTTCTAATAACTGCTTATAAAACTCTTTCATTTTTTTTTATTTTTTGAATGGTATTTCTATTGTTTAAGTCACCAAAAAAGAACTTATGTAAAGTTACCTAATTTTTGACGGTTCCCACAACATTAAAAATACTTTAATTGTTTATTTGTTAAAATTGTTCTTTTGAAGTTTCCTTTTTTACCAAAGCTCTTTTAGCAACGTCATAATAATGTTCAATTGTAACATGATTATTGTTCTCTGGTGTATTCTCCAATTCGTATGCTTCTTTAAAACCTTTCAGTTTCACCTTGATATTTTCGTCGATAGCTCGGGTTTCTTTAAACTCACGAATCAAGTCCAAAACGTCATGAGCAATATACTCTGTATCATGAGCATTGATTATTACTTTAGAATTTTCCGGAATCTCACTTAAAGTTTGCTTAATCGCAGCTTTATTCAAAAATGAAACCTCCTGAGCTAAGTCAATATGAATGATGTCACCATCTTCATATTCTTCTTTTTTGAAAATATAAGCTCTTTTTAAGTTACCTCTCAGCACAAAAATAATACTGATGATAATTCCCAACGCAACCCCTTTCAGCAAATCTGTAGCAACAACAAAGACTAAAGTTGCTATAAAAGGCACAAATTGATATTTCCCCTTTTCCCAGAAATGCATGAAAGTTGCTGGTTTAGCTAATTTATAACCTACTAAAATTAAAACTGTAGCCAAAGTTGCTAATGGAATCTTATTTAAAATTGCCGGAATCGACAAAACACTTATCAGTAAAAGCACGCCATGAATAATTGATGACATTTTTGATTTTGCACCTGCATTATTATTTGCAGATGATCTAACCACTACAGATGTCATTGGTAAACCGCCCAAAAGCGAACTTATCATATTACCAATTCCTTGTGCTCTAAGCTCAACATTGGTATCAGTATAACGCTTTTGAACATCCATTCTGTCAGAAGCCTCGATACATAATAATGTTTCAATAGAAGCTACAATGGCAATTGTGATAGCAACAACCCAAACCTGAGGATTTGTAACTGCGCTGAATTTTGGAAGAATCAAAATAGATTTGAAATCATCAAAAGATTTTGGAACAGGTAAAGAAACCAAATGCTCTTTTGCAATTGCCAATGAACTTCCTGAAGAAACAAAAACTTCATTAAGCACTACTCCGGCAACAACTGCAACCAATGCACCTGGAACTAATTTTAAGTTCTTTAAAAATGGAACTTTATCCCAAGCAAGAAGTATAACCAATGAAATCGCTGATATTACTACCGCTCCTAATTGAATATGATTAATGACATTAAACAAAAACGAAAACGAATTGCTTCCATCATTTTGAATAAAAGCCTGATCACCTTCAAAATCAGCATCATAACCAAATGCGTGCGGTAACTGTTTTAAAATGATAATAATACCAATACCTGCCAGCATTCCTTCAATTACATTGGTAGGAAAATAATTTGATATACTTCCGGCTTTTAAAAATCCCAATGCTAATTGAATTATTCCTGCGATAAAAACAGACAGCAAAAACACATCAAAAGCACCAAAATCAGTAATAGCGGTTAAAATAATTGCTGTTAATCCAGCAGCCGGACCTGAAACGCTAATATGTGACTGGCTTAAGTAACCTACTACTATTCCACCAATAACACCCGCTATAATTCCAGAAAATAAAGGCGCTCCAGAAGCCATTGCTATACCTAAACACAATGGAAGAGCCACCAAAAAAACCACCAAACCTGAGGCAAAGTCAGATTTTAGGTTAGCAAAAAGATTGATTTTTTTTGTCATAACACAATACTAAAAAAATTATTCATTAAAGATTGACCGCATTTATGTAAATGCAGTTCAGTTCAAAATAATCGGAAGTATTATGCCAAGTTGGGTGGTGGAGCAAATATGCTCGGAGAGATATTCTCTAATTTTACAATATTTTCAGACGCTATTGTCTTTTTTTCAATATAAACTGGCATTACAACTTCATGTTGAAGTATTGCCGGATAAACAGCAGCCTTAAGTTCTTTGTGTGAGTGCTCCTCTTCAGAAAAACTGAAAAACATAGACGTATCATTACTTTTCTTTAATAGCGTCACCACAGTTGGCGTTGCCAGGAAAGCAATAAATATGAATAATAATATGCGAGCGACTAATTTCATTGAGGCAAAAATAGCGTTAAAGAAATAAAATCAAAGTTTTTTTTATAGAAATTTAACATTAACAAAAAAGCAGAACACAATTTTCATGTCGTTCTGCTTTTAATAAATTAAAATACAAATACTTAAATCGTTTCTTCAAGCCATGCATTCATCATCCAGATTGTTTTTTCTTGCTCTGCAATGAAGTCACTCATCATAGAATTTGTTCCTTCATCATTAATTTCACCAGACTTATTTAAGATTTCTCTTTCTATTTTTAATAAATCAGACAATGAATGAACAATCAATTGAACTGCTTTTTCATCATTTGAAATATTTTTTCCAACTGTCAATTTATTGTTTTTGATATAATCTTCGAAAGTATGTAAAGGAGTTCCGCCAATAGTCAAAACTCTTTCAGCTATCATATCTATTTTTAGCTGAGAATCTGTATATAACTCTTCAAATTTTACATGAAGATCAAAGAAACGCTTTCCGCGAATATTCCAGTGAATTCCTCTTAGATTTTGATAATATACTTGAAAATTGGATAGCAAAATATTCAGTTCTTTTACTAACAATTCTGATTCTTTAACTGGTAATCCTAAAATATTTGTTTTCATAATCTAATTTTTTACACTAATTTACTACAAATTTAAAGTAAGTTTCATGAAAATTATATAAATAAAAATTATATTTTCTTATTTTTGCATCAAAAATTACTATCAATATGACTATAACTCAATTGCAATATGTATTAGCTGTTGCAGAACATAAAAATTTCACTCTGGCTGCTGAAAAGTGTTTTGTAACACAGCCCACTTTAAGCATGCAGATTCAGAAAATTGAAGAAGAACTCAATATTTTAATTTTTGACAGAAGCAAGAAACCCATACAGCTTACCGATATTGGACAGAAGATTGTAAACCAGGCCAAAAATATTGTAAACGAAGCTGACCGAATCAAAGATATTGTTGAACAGCAAAAAGGTTTTATTGGCGGTGAATTTCGTTTAGGAATTATTCCGACGATCATGCCAACGCTTTTGCCAATGTTTTTGAATAATTTTATTAAAAAATATCCAAAAGTTAAACTCTTAATTGAGGAATTAAATACGGAAGAAATTATCCTAAAATTAAAAAACGGACATTTGGATGCAGCGATTGCGGCAACTCCGCTTGAAGATGAAAAAATCAAAGAAATCGTTTTGTATTTTGAGCCATTTGTTGCCTACATCCCAGAGCATCATGCAATTTTTGAAAAACAAGAAATTGAAGTTGCCGATTTAAATCTAAATGAAATTTTGCTTTTACAAGACGGACATTGCTTTAGAGACGGAATTTTAAATCTTTGCAAAAGCGTTTCTGATGCCGATCAAAATAATTTCCAGATTCAAAGCGGTAGTTTTGAAACGCTAATTAAATTGGCCGACGAAGGTTTGGGCACAACATTACTTCCGTACTTGCACACCTTAGACTTAAAAGAATCCGATAAACTGAAACTCCGTAACTTTAAGGAACCAAAACCTGCTCGAGAGGTAAGTTTGATTTACCCAAAGAGCGAATTAAAAATGCAAATCATTGACGCAATCAGATCTACAATTGCCGGCGTTGTAAAAGGAGCAATTGTTTTTCAGAATGTTCAAATCATAAGTCCGCTACAAAAGAAAGCGTAATAAAAAAGGAGCCAATTTGGCTCCTTTTTTTATACTTTTATCAGTAGTAGACTTTGTTTTAATTCTGGTTTTTCTATTACAAAACTTAACAACCATTCTTGTAATTGTTCCATTTCATAAGGTAACAGTGTTTTGATAGCTTTTTCTAACTCTTTGCAGAAAAGTACCGGATCGAAACTTACTCTTTCAAGTATTGATTTCGTGTAATCAAACATCATTTTTGACATAATAAAATAAGATTTTTGGGGTTATCTAATTTTTTAAACTCGCACCAAATTTAAACAAATAACCTTTATAACAACTCTTTTTAACTATTTTTTTTAAAAACTTTAGCAACGAATACGTTTTCTTAAAATATATACTTCAATATAGAATCATTCTAAACAACTCGTTTTAAGCGTCTTTAAAGGCGCGAAACATCTCTCGTTTTCCCGGAGGACCAGCTAATTTTTCGACTCTAAATCCAACAGAAATCATACTTCTTTTAACAACTCCGCGGGCGGCATATGTTACTAAAACGCCATTCGGTTTTAAACTATTGTACATTTTCTGAAAAATTTCAGTACTCCAAAGCTCCGGCTGAACGCGATATCCGAAGGCATCAAAGTAAATCAAATCAAAAATTTCTAAATCATCGATTTCATCAAAAAATTGTTTCCTTTTGGTTAACGAGAATTTTTCGCTAAGTTCGGTTTTCTGATTCCATTCGCTTTTATGCATTTTCTCAAAAATGTTGTCAAATTCCAACGCTTCTAATTCGGCAACATAATTCATCGCCAAAACTTCTTCCGCATTTACCGGATATGCTTCTACTCCAACATAATCAATAGTTTGCTGTTTATTTTCTGACTCTAAAAAAGTAATAAAAGCATTAAGACCAGTTCCAAAACCAATTTCTAAAATTGTTACTGGTTTATCTTCAAATAATGAAAGTCCATTTTTTATAAAAACATGCTTCGCTTCCTGTATAGCGCCATGTTTTGAGTGATAACTTTCATTCCATTCTTCCAAATGAATTGTCGTTGAGCCATCTAGCGTTTTAATTATTTCTCTTTTCACAATTTTCGAATTTTACAATGCACTTTAACTGATTTTCAGTCCGTTTTATTGATCAAAATTAATCAAAACAAATGCGTAAAGCCTTAAAAAACTGTAGTTTTTTCATAAATAATTTATAAAACTTAGCCAAAATTTTAGGTTTATTATAAGATAAATAAATCTCAGTCAAATGCAGGAATTAATGCAGTTTTACCAAGTAAATTACATATTTTTCCGTAATTTTGCATTCAACAAAAACCTATTCTTCATCAGATCATTACGTTATATTTTCATCTGTTAAGAATTCAATTCGATAAAACTTTACATAATTATGAGTACAACTCAAACAAGCAAAATTGAAATCAGAAAAGCTACTTCTTCTAAGATAAGTTCTGTAGACTTTGAAAACTTAAGCTTTGGTGCTGTATTTACAGACCATTTATTTGAATGTGATTACAAAAATGGACAATGGCAGACTCCGGTCATTAAGCCTTATGCTCCTATTTTGATGGATCCTTCTTCTAAAGTCTTTCATTATGGACAAGCGATTTTCGAAGGAATGAAAGCTTATAAAGACGAAAGCAATGATGTTTGGTTGTTTAGACCTGATGAAAACTACAAACGTTTCAACAGTTCTGCTGTTCGTATGGCAATGCCAGAAGTTCCGGAAGATATTTTTATGGAAGGTTTAAATGAATTATTAAAAATCGACCAGGAATGGATTCAGAGAGGAAACGGTGCTAGTATGTACATTCGTCCTTTTATGATTGCTACAGGACCTGGAGTTATCGCAAATCCATCTGATGAATATAAATTTATGATTTTACTTTCTCCTGCAAAATCATACTATGGAGGTGAAGTAAAAGTAATTATCGCAGAACATTATAGTAGAGCTGCAAACGGTGGTATTGGAGCTGCAAAAGCTGCAGGAAACTACGCAGCGCAGTTTTACCCAACTAACTTGGCAAACAAAGACGGTTTCCAGCAAGTTATCTGGACTGACGATGCAACGCACACTAAACTTGAAGAAGCCGGAACAATGAACGTTTTCTTTAGAATTAATGATACTTTACTAACTGCTCCAACAAGCGAAAGAATTTTAGATGGTATTACCAGAAAAAGTTTGATTGCAATGGCAGAAAAAGAAGGATTAAATGTTGAAGTTCGCCCTGTAATTGTTTCAGAATTAGTTGAAGCTGCTAAAAACGGATCTTTAAAAGAAATATTTGGAGCTGGAACTGCAGCGGTTATCAGCGTAATCAAAGGTTTCTCTTATAAAGGTGAATATTATGAAATGACTCCGATCGAGAATTCATACGCTTCATTCTTAAAAGAAAAATTAACAAGTCTTCAAAACAAACTTTCTGAAGATACTTATGGATGGACAGTTAAAGTACAATAAACCAAAATCAATAAAAGAAAAACCCGATAGATTTAAAAATTTATCGGGTTTTCAGTTTTATAAAAGTTTCGAAAAATCAGGTTTAAAATAATTTGGTCCTTTCATTACTTTTCCGTCTTCACGGTAAATTGGCTGTCCGTCTTCTCCTAATTTACTCATATTACTACGCTGAATTTCATCAAAAACGGCTTCAATTTTATCCTGCAATCCATGCTCAATTATTGTTCCGCACAAAATATACATCATATCTCCAAGAGCGTCAGCAATTTCGACTAAATCATTATTTTGAACAGCTTCAAGATATTCCTCGTTTTCTTCTTTCATCAAATTATAACGAAGCAGTTTTTTAGTTGCTCCCAAATCAGCAATTGGAGTCTGACTATGACCTATTTTAAAAGCCGTATGAAATTCCGTTACGGCGTCCAGTTGTTTCTTCATGTTTTTAATTGATTAAATGAATTGGCAAATTAGCAACAATTCGTGTACAATTCTCTAAATTTGCCAAAAATAATTTTAACTATGTTTAGTCAGGGACAATTAATATTCGGAGTCTGTTTTTTTATTGCTTTTGTAATCGTTATGATTTTTGCTTATCGAAAAGATCTTGCGCTTCATAAAATATTCTACAAAGGAAATTACAAAGTTTTACTTGTATTTTTACTCTTCATTGCTCTTTTATTTGTGATCAAAATCTTTTTCAAAAGATAGATAACGAATCCCGATTTTTACTTTCATAAAATAAATTTCAAAAATTATAATTAAACGCTTTCAAAATCGTTTAATTTGAATATTTTTTGATCAAAATAATTTATAAAGTGTATTTTTATCGTGGTGCTATTTTTAGTACTACTAGTAATAAAAATTTATAACTTTACGACACCAAACAATCTACCCAAATGAAGATTCTAAAATATTTATTTCTTTTAGCATTATTAAGCTTAGTTGCTCTTACCGTTTTTGTTGCTACTCAAAAAGGAATTTTTGATGTAGAAAGAAGCAAAGTAATCAATTCACCAAAAGCTACTGTCTACAATTATATAAATGATTTTAGAAATTATGAAGATTTTGAATCATGGGCTCTTGAAGATCCGTCATTAAACTTTACTTTCCCAAATAAAACAGCTGGAAACGGCGCATCATTTTACTGGACAGGAACTGAAGGTTCTGGAAATGCAATCACTCTCAAAACAAAAGATGGAGAAAGCATTCAGCAAAAAATGAAATATGATGGTACAGAGGCCGACGTAAACTGGACTTTCAAAGATACTTTAGCGGGAAAAACAAAAGTTACCTGGAAAGCAAAAGGGACAATGAGCTTTTTGTTCAAAATCTATACAGCCCTAAATGGAGGTTCAAACAAGGTTATTGGAACAATTTATGAAAAAAGCCTTGCCAACATTGACAAAAATCTGGATTACGAAACTAAAACCTACAATATAAAAGTAGACGGTGTAGTACAAAAAACCGAAACACCTTATATTAAACAGACTTTTACAAGTGAAATTTCTAAAATAAATAAAAATGCAAGAATTGTCATTCCGAAACTTATTCATTTTAGCGAAACCAATGCGCTGCAAACAACAGGAAAGCCTTTCATTATTTATCACACTTACGATACGACAACAGGATTAGCTAAGATTTCAATCTGTTTACCAATAAATAAAGAAATTTCGATTAGTTCAGGAAGTGATATCTTATCAGGAAAATTAAATGGCTTTGAAGCTGTAAAAACAACTTTAACAGGCGACTATTCACATACAAGTGAAGCAATTGCTAAAACAACAGCTTATATAAACAATCAAAAAATTATGCCAGATTTAAGCTGGTCGCATCTTGAAATATTAACTGTAAGCAAATTAGACACAAAAAGTTCGTCTAAATTACTTACAGAGATTTATTTCCCTACAAAACCTAAAGTTGTTCCTGTAACAACAGCGCCAACTACTGATGTTTACGGTTCTCAGCCTGAGCCAACGGAAACAAATACAACAACCGCAGATCCTGCTGCAACAAATCCGACAGCAACGACACCTGTTGTAAAAAAACCAGTGAAACCAAAACCGGCAGCACCAAAACCTGTCACTACTCCACCAGCAAAACCTGAAGAAGACGAATTCTAAAATAAAGACTTTTAAACCTTTAGCTTAAAATTCATTCTAATACGATAAATGAAAAAGTTTGACAGACGAGAAGGAATTTATACAAGAATTATTAAATCCTAAAACGCAAAACGCTGCGTTTCAAAAACTCTTGTCTGATTATCAAAAACCGCTGTATTCTCATATTCGGAACATTGTTTTGAATCACGATGATGCAGATGATGTTTTGCAAAATACTTTTGTAAAGGTTTTTCAGTATTTAAAAAATTTTAAAGGCGAAAGCAAGCTTTTTTCCTGGATGTATCGCATTGCAACAAACGAAGCTTTGACCTTTTTAAATCAAAAAGCAAAACTAAGCGGATTAACATCAGAAGCTTTACAGACAAAAACGATAGAAAATTTAAAATCTGATATCTATTTTAATGGAGATGAAATTCAAATAAAGCTCCAAAAAGCCATAATCACTCTGCCCGAAAAACAACAATTAGTCTTCAAAATGAAATATTTTGAAGAATTAAAATATGAAGAAATTGCTGAAATTTTAGGAACTTCAGTAGGCGCATTAAAAGCATCTTATCATCATGCGGTAAAAAAAATTGAATTATATGTTACATCAAATTAAACCTTTTGTAAAAAAAACTATCTTATAGACATTATGAAAGCATTTAAATTAGAAAACGAACCGAAAATCAAATCTGGATTTAAAACTCCAGAGCATTATTTTGATGATTTATCGGCAAAAGTTTTACAGCAGATTAACGAAAAAGAAGTAAAAGTAATACCGTTTTACAAACGTAAGAATGTAATTTCAATCGCTGCGGCCGCAGTAATTGTTTTTGCACTTATGATTCCTATAGTCAATAATTACAATGCCACTTCTAAAGAACTTGACGAAGCCACTTTAGAAACCTATTTATCTTATCAGTCTAATTTGAATCAATATGATCTGATTCAGAATCTGGACACAAAAGATATTCAAAAACTAAATAAAAATGTTGCTATTGAAGATGAAACTCTTGAAGACATCCTGGCATCAAATCCAAACATCGAACACTTAATTTCTGAATAAAAAACAAAACTTAAAAGATGAAAATCAAAAACATATTGCCGATAATTTTATTCCTGGTAAGTTTTTCATTTTATGCGCAAAGCGGTAAAACAGATGAAAAACGTGAAAAGATTAAAGCTTATAAAGTTTCTTTTTTAACAACCGAATTAGAACTGACTCCCACAGAAGCTGAAAAATTCTGGCCCATTTACAATGCCTATGATGATAGACAATTTGAATTGAGGCATCAAAAAATGAAAGCCTATCTAGAGCGTCTGGATGATGATAATATCAATTCAATTTCAGAAAAAGAAGCTGCAGTCCTGCTTGCACAAATGGAAAGCACTGATAAGGAATTATATCTTTTACGCGAAAAATACAATTCGAACTTAAAGAAAATACTTTCAGCCAAAAAGATATTAAAGCTTAAAAAATCTGAAGACGACTTTAACCGAAAATTATTAAAACAATATCGCGATAAAGCTGCAAAAGATTAAGAAAAGTACAACAGCGACAAACCCCCTATATAATAATACTTACTTTATTATTTAGGGGGTTTGTTATTTTTAAGAATACTGTGTGACTATATAAAAGTGATTCGGATTAACTTATTATAACCCGCAGCGATTGCAGTATTTTTATTAACGAATCGGATAGTAAAAAGCTTAGAATCATCTGATAATTGTTTCCATGTTGCACCTCCATCCTGAGAATACTGGATTCCTGAAGAACCCACACAAACTAATTCTCTGGCATTACTTCCTGGAACATATTGAACACATGACGCATATCCAAAACCTTGATTCTGTCCTACTAATTCCCATGTTTTCCCTCCGTCTTTAGTACAAATTTTGTTTTCAGCATTTTTCTCTGGAAATTCATAATCTCCGCCTGCTGCAAAACCATGTTTGGCATCATAAAAATCAGCTGTAAAAATACCAGTCATTTCTTTGCCCTGCATAATTGGAGTATCAACGACTTTCCATGTTTTTGCTTTATCAGGAGAATAAAAAACACGAGCTTTTTTTCCACCAGAAACCAGCCAGGTATCATTTCCTTTAATTACAATATTGGTGTTACTTGCTGCAAAAGCTGCTTCACCTTGAGTGTTTGTAGGCAATTTATCAGATAATAGCTTTGTCCAAGTTTCACCTCCATCACGAGTAACAATCATAGAAAAAGTATCTTCTGTAGGATCACCAATTGCAATTCCTTCTTTGTCATTCCAAAACTGCATACTGTCGTAAAACACTTTCGAATTAACTTCTTTATAAACTAATTTTACTTTTCTAGTTTTTTTATCAACCTGATACAATAAAGCAGGATTTCCTACACTTAACAAAAACACGCTTTTTGTGTTTTGCGCAATACTTCTAAACTCTAAATTAAGTGTATCACGATAAATATGATCTTCAAATTTCTCTCTCTTATCTAAATCAAAACAGCCAAAACGGGAATTATCGGCTCCGTACCAAACTTTATTATTATCAATTGAAATAGCTCTGATGCTGATTTTATCCTGAAACAAAATTTCTGTCTGCATCGAAACAAAACCGCCTGTTACTGGCGCTTTATCACTATTTTTCAATGCTTTAAAAGACACCAACAAAACAAATAAACTAAAAAATAATATAATTTTTCTCATGTAGGTTAGATTTAGTATTTGCTAAAATACAATTATTTATAACATATAAAATAGCTTTTGTTTTTTTTGATAATAAAATTTTTGAACACTATTTTTTGTCAAGGCAAAAATAAAAACAATCCAATAAAACACAACTATTTAACACTAAGCTTTTTAATAGAATCAGACATACAAATTATTTTTTTGGCACAGTAATTGGATATTCTACAATAATTAATTTTTCAATATTATTTGCCATGAAAGCGAACCTACTTATACTAGCATTTTTAACTATCGGACTTAGTTCTTGTTCAGCACAAAATCAAGCCACTGTTTATGCAAAAAATTCAGACATCAGCGATAACTTAGATTTAAGAGCTGTTGCTTCAATGTTTGGAGAATCATCAAATCTTCAGGATTTTGAAAGAAGATTGAATGATCCAAAATATCAAATATCAAATCTTGATTTAAATGGAGATGATCAAGTTGATTATTTACGTGTAATCGAATCTGTAGAAAACAGAACTCACGTTGTAATTATCCAGGCAGTTTTAGATCGTGATGTTTACCAAGACATTGCAACAATAGATGTAGAAAGAGACAACTATAACAAAGTAACTGTACAGGTTGTAGGAAACACTTATTTATACGGAGCAAACTATATTTATGAGCCTGTTTACAATGTTGTTCCAGTAATTTACGGTTCGTTTTGGGTAACAAATTACAGACCATACTGTTCTACTTGGAATTGGGGGTATTATCCAACTTATTACACAGCGTGGAGACCTTACCCTGTTTACAGATATAGAAACAACGTAAATATTTGCATCAACGCAAACTACAGTTACAACTATGTAAATTACAGAAGAAGTTACAGAGCTCCGGTTCTTTACGAATCAAGACGTACTTATGGATACGAAAGAATGAGACCTAATTACAGCTTTGCAGACAGACACGTGAATACAAGCAACAGATATGATTTGGACCAAAGAAGAGCAACAAGCAGAAACTATAATGCTTCTCAAAACAATGACAATCCAATCAGATCAAATTCTGGAAGACCTCAATATGGAGAAAACAGAGTTTCAGATAGAAACTATAATTCAGACAGAAGTTATAACAATACAAGCCGTCCAGCTGTAAACAACAGAGAAAATAACACACCTGTTGCTACTCCTTCAAGACCAGATTACAGCAGAAACAATCCCGCTGTTTCTGTTCCAAGAGGAAATTCAGAAAACAGAAATTATGCAGACAGACCAGCATCTCAAAACAATAATCCTTCAAGAGGTTATTCTGAAAACAGAGGAAACTCAATGAACAGACCAAGCGTTGAAAGAACTGCTCCTGCACCACAAGCGCAGCCATCAAGAAGTTACTCTGAAAACAGAGGAAACTCAGAGAACAGATCTTATAGTTCAAGACCACAAAGCGCACCTCGTTCTGAAGCTCCACAAATGAGACAAGAATCTAGAAGCAGTGAACCACAAAGAGAAAACGGATCTAGAGGTGGCGGCAGAAGAGGATAATCAAAATATCACAATTTTTATTTAAAATTAAAAGCACAATTTGGGGATTGTGCTTTTTTTTATCTTTTTAATTATAATTGTCTCTAATTTGTTTTAAAACAGTAAATTTGCAACCGTCTTTTATAAAATCAAACATGAGCGCAGCGCATAAAAACTTACATAGTAAGTTGTCTATAGGGGGTCTATTGATCACATTAGGAATTATTTATGGAGATATTGGCACCTCTCCATTGTATGTAATGAAAGCCATTCTTGGTGAATATGCAATAAATTCGGATATTGTTTTAGGGGGGATTTCCTGTGTTTTTTGGACTCTTACTCTTCAAACTACAATAAAATATGTACTTATTACTTTAAGTGCTGACAATCATGGTGAAGGTGGAATTTTTGCTCTTTATGCTTTAGTCAAAAAAACAAAAATTCAATGGCTCATTGTGCCCGCCATTATTGGGGGAAGTGCACTTTTGGCCGATGGAATTATCACACCTCCAATTTCAATTTCATCTGCAGTTGAAGGAATCAGAGCTTTCTATCCTACAATGGAAACGGAAACCATTATTTCTATTGTAATTGCCATTCTATTTATTTTATTTACGATACAGCAATTTGGAACAAAATTGGTTGGAAAATTTTTCGCACCAATGATGTTGATATGGTTTGCAATGCTTGGAACTTTAGGAGCAATTCAGATTTTTCACTATCCTGAAGTTATCAAAGCGGTAAATCCATATTATGCTTACCATTTATTATCTATTCATCCTGACGGATTTTTTGTTCTTGGTTTTGTATTCCTTTGTACGACAGGAGCTGAAGCTTTGTACTCTGACATGGGGCACTGCGGAAGAAAAAACATTCGTATCAGCTGGATTTTCGTAAAAGCTACTTTAGTATTAAACTACTTTGGTCAGGCGGCTTATTTAACACATCACGAAGGAAGCACTTTACAGCAATTAGGCGGAGAAAATGGAAACCCATTTTACTTAATCATGCCACACTGGTTTCTTCCATTCGGAATTGTAGTAGCAACTTTAGCAGCTGTAATTGCATCACAAGCATTAATTAGCGGTTCGTTTACTTTGATTAATGAAGCAATGCGTCTGAATTTCTGGCCAAAAGTAAAAATCAAATATCCGACAGAAGTTAAAGGTCAATTATACATTCCGTCAATTAACTGGTTATTGTTTTTTGGATGTGTTGGAATCGTACTTCACTTCGAAAAATCAGGAAATATGGAGCATGCTTATGGTCTTGCCATTATTTTATGTATGATCATGACTACTATTCTATTGAATTATTATTTGATCATGAAGCGTGTAAAACTATATTTTATGGTACCGTTGATCACGATTTATTTATTGATTGAATTCAGTTTCCTTTTTGCCAATATTACAAAATTTGCCGAAGGCGGTTATGTTACTTTGATTATTGCAATTTTATTGATTTCAATTATGACGATTTGGTATCTGGCTAAGAAAATTAACAAAAGCTATACTAAAATCATCAAAATTGACGATTATAAAAAGGTATTAGTAGAACTGAGTAAAGATTTATCAATTCCAAAATACGCGACGCATTTGGTATATATGACGAATGCCAATCGTGTTGATGAATTAGAGGAAAAAGTAATTTATTCGATCCTGCAAAAGCGCCCAAAAAGAGCTGATATTTACTGGTTTGTACACGTAAATATTCTTACTGAGCCTTATAAAACTGAATATAAAGTTACTGAAATTGCCAGAGATGACATTTACAGAATTGATTTTAACTTAGGATTTAGAGAGCCTACAAAAATCAATTTAATGTTCAGAGAAGTAATCCGTGATATGGTAAAACGTGGTGAAGTTGATATTACCAGCCGTTATGAATCATTGAACAAAAACAATATTATTGGAGACTTTAAATTTGTATTGTCTGAGAAATTCTTATCAAACGACAATGATTTAAGATGGCACGAAAATATTATCATGAACTCTTATTTCTTTATCAAAAAACTGAGTTTGTCTGAAGAAAGAGCATTTGGTTTAGATAGTAGTTCGGTTAAAATAGAGAAATTCCCAATGGTGCTTCACGCTCCGGAAAACATCGGATTGACCCGAATTATAAAAAATTAACCTTTTCAAAATATTCTAAAAAACACTCTTTTAAAACTTTATCAGAGTGTTTTTTTCTTTTTAAATGAAAGTCAAATGAACAATCAGCATTAAAAATTTAACTTTCAATCAATTAATAGTACCTTTGCAACTCAAATTATAGAAATGAGATTACACAGAAATTTAGTTTATACTACCATCGATTCTTTAAATGCAATTTTCAATGAAGGAGAATATGCAGATAAAGTGGTAGCAAGAGCATTAAAAAAAGACAAACGTTGGGGAAGTTCTGACAGGAAGTTTGTTGCTGAAACAATATACGAAATTGTTCGTTGGAAGCGTCTTTACGCAGAAATTGCGGAAGTAAAAGAACCATACGACAGAGATAATTTATGGAGAATGTTTGCGGTTTGGGCTGTTTTAAGAGGATACCCAATCCCGGACTGGAGACAATTAGAAGGAACTCCTGAAAGAAAAATAAAAGGTCGTTTTGATGAGCTTTCGAAAGTGAGAGCTTTAAAAGAATCTATTCCAGATTGGATGGATGAATTAGGTGTAAAAGAATTAGGCGAAAAAGTTTGGTCTAAAGAAATTGCAGCTCAAAACCAACCGGCAAAAGTTATTTTAAGAACAAATACACTTAAAGGAACTAAAGAAAACTTAAGAAACACGTTGATGGATTTGAATATTGAAACAGAATATTTGAAAGATCAGCCCGAAGCTTTGGTTTTAAAAGAAAGAGCAAATGTGTTTTTGACAGATGCTTTTAAACAAGGTTTGTTTGAAGTTCAGGATGCCAATTCGCAATTGGTCGCAGGATTTCTGGACGTAAAACCAGGAATGCGTGTTGTTGACACCTGCGCAGGAGCGGGAGGAAAAACATTACACATGGCTTCTTTGATGGAAAACAAAGGTCAATTGATTGCAATGGATTTGTACGAAAGCAAATTGAAGCAATTAAAATTAAGAGCTAAAAGAAATGGCGCTTTTAATATTGAATACCGCATTATTGACAGCACAAAAGTCATCAAAAAATTACACGAAAAAGCTGATCGTGTTTTAATTGACGCACCATGCAGCGGATTGGGAGTTTTAAAAAGAAATCCAGATTCGAAATGGAAATTACAGCCTGAATTTATTGACAACATTCGTAAAGTTCAGAGTGAGGTTTTAGAAAGCTATTCTAAAATTGTAAAACCAGGCGGAAAATTAGTTTATGCAACTTGTTCTGTATTGCCTTCTGAAAATCAGGAGCAAGTAGAGAAATTTCTAAAAACAGAAATAGGAAAACAATTTAAATTTATTGAAGATCGCAAAATGCTGGCTTCTGAATCTGGTTTCGACGGATTCTATATGGCACTTTTAGAGCGTAAAGCATAAGACTTTAATTCACATATTTAAAATCCCAAATTTCAATCGCAGTTATTGAAATTTGGGATTTTTTATTTTAGGGTTTTATGCTTCTAAAGTTGGCTTTCGCAATAACTTTCCGTTTTCGTTTTCTTTAAATTTTGGAACAAAAACAATTTCTTTTGGCTTTTCAAATTTTCCTAAAACATCAAAAAAATCAGGTGCAAATTCCTGTTTTTCACCTTCTATAACCAAAATTAATTTTTCACCCAAAATTGAATCCGGAACTCCGGTAACAAAAAATCGATTTGGAATTTTGCCGACCAATTTTGCTTCAATCTGTTCAGGAATCAGCTTCACTCCTCCACTATTAATCACATTGTCGATTCTTCCTAAAAAAACAAATTGTTTATCATTTATCAATTCGACCAAATCATTCGTAATAATTGGTTCCTCAGAAATAGACGAAACATAAATTACAAGACAACCGCGATCGTCTTTTTCGATTTTTACATTTGGTAAGATTGAGAAAGCACTTTCTCCAACTTTTTTGGCGGCAATATGCGTTATGGTTTCGGTCATTCCATACGTTTCGTATATTTCGCCATTTAATTTTAGTAATTCTGCTTCAAGTGCTGAATCCATTTTTGCTCCGCCAATAATTAATTTCTTTACATTTTTAAGCTTTTCAATTGAATTCTGAACTTGTAAAGGAACCATTGCTACGAAATCATACTTTTCAGAATTAAAAGCTAATGGTTCAGTACTCGGGGCTTTAACATCAATATCAAGTCCTAAAATCAAACTTCTTACCAACATCATTTTTCCGGCAATAAACTGTGTCGGCAAACACAACAACGCTCTGTCTCCTGGCTCCAAACCAAAAAAATCTCCAGTTGCCAAAGCCGACTGAATCATAGCTTGTTTTTCTAATCTGACCAATTTTGGAAGTCCGGTTGTACCCGAAGTCGTCATTTCGATATAATCCTTATTATCAAACCAATCCAGAAGAAACTCACCTATTGCACGCTCATAAACATCACCTTCTTTTATGAAACTGTACCCAACGCGGCATAAATCTTTCGCATTTAAATGATATCCGTTGATTTTAAAATAATTATGTACATTTTTATGTGTTAACTGTGTCATGATTATTAAATTAAAGATTTTTAAGAGTTATCTCACCAGTCAATTTTTCTTTCCAATTTGTCCATTTATATTTTTTGCTGAAAATAAAAAGCAAAATAGGATATACAATTACAACCGGTAATATTACGTCAAGACCCGCTGAAGGCTCAGACATATCTTTGAAAATAGAATGTGTTTGAAAAACGGTCCAATCTGACGTTACCAACAAAGCGCCAGTCAAATTATTTGCAGCATGAAAACCAAGTGCCAGTTCTATTCCTTCATCCATAAGAGTTATGATTCCTAAAAACAACCCGGTTCCGATATAGTAAACCATAATAATATAGCCCATTTTTGCTACTTCGGGATTAAAAACATGCATAGAACCAAAAATAAGAGAAGTCATCATTAAAGGAAACCATCTGTTTTTAGCCAAATTTGCAAAACCCTGCATTAAATATCCTCTAAAAATATATTCTTCGGTACTGGTTTGTATCGGAATAAGCAAAGTTCCTATGACAACTAAAATCAAGAAAGGAACTAATTTAAAATTCCATATAAAATTCTGAGGATCATTCAAATAAAGAACACCAAAACTCAAAGTAGAGAAAACTGCCCAAAGTACAAATGAAAATAAAATTCGGTTCCAATCGACTTTCTTTCGTGATGTCGTTACTGATAAAAGAGTTTGACGATGAAGATATTTTACAACCAAATAAATACCTGCAAACGCAAAAACAAAAGAAATCATAACCAAAAACAAAGTCAGATTAGGTTCAAATACTTTTAAAACCGCGTCATTACCAGTCGGGATTTCTGTTTTATTTTTAAAACTGGAGTAAAGAACCGCCACAGAAAGCGGAATCTGGCCAATAAACGAAGCTACTATAATAATTATTGAACCAATCAGATACAGAAAAAATTTATTGTGAGGCTTAATTCCTTGTTCTAAAAACATTTATATATAATTTTAAAATGAGAATTCGATTTAATAAGTAAATAGTATTTTTGGTCCTGCGAAAATACCTAATTTTTGCGTTAACTATCTTACAATTCCTAAATATAACAAAATGATACAAATTTATCATAATCCACGCTGCGGAAAATCAAGAAGCTGTTTGGCTTTTATTGATCAGTCAAAAGAAGAATATGAAATTATTCCTTATTTAACAGATACTCCAAGTTTCTCAGAATTAAAAGATTTACTAGCAAAATTAAATCTGGAACCAATTCAGTTAGTTCGAATTAAAGAAAATATCTGGATAGAAAATTACAAAGGAAAAAACCTTACTAACGACGAAATTATTCAGGCAATGGTTGAAAATCCAATTTTAATTGAAAGACCAATTGTTGTTAAAGATGGAAAAGCTATTATTGGAAGAGATCTTAATCTGGTAGCCGATTTTCTGGATTAATTTTAAAAGTCGAATTAACATTTTTTTGTGATTTCCCCTTTAAACCAAACGCTAAATTTTCGGTCTAAACAGGAAATGAAACCAAAAATAAAATGAAGAAAATCAAATTTGCTGTACTGCTTGTTCTTTTTTTTACAAGTTTTTACAACTATGCACAACAGGCGCCTCCTGGTAAAAACAAGGTAAAAGTTACTGGAAAAGTTTTCGAAAAGGTTAGCAAACAGCCACTTGAATATGCTACTATTTCGTTTATGGCGCCAAACGACACAAAAGTTGTTGCCGGCGGAATCACAAATCCAAAAGGGGAATTTGAAGTAGCCGTTGTACCTGGAACTTATGATATTAAAGTAGAATTCATTTCGTTTAAATCAACTGAAATCAAAGGAAAAACTATTTCTGGCGATATGAGTTTGGGCGTTGTGAATTTATCAGAAGATGCAGCACAATTGAACGAAGTTGTCGTTCGTGCAGAAAAATCGACTGTAGAAATAAAACTGGACAAAAAAGTATACAGCGTTGGTCAGGATATGATGGTAAAAGGAGGAACTGTAAGTGATGTTCTTGACAATGTTCCGTCTGTTTCTGTTGATACTGAAGGAAATGTAAGTTTAAGAGGAAGCGACAATATTAGAATTCTGATTGACGGACGACCTTCAAACGCTATTAATATTGCTGAAGCTTTACGTCAGCTTCCAGCTGATGCGATTGACAAAGTAGAAGTTATTACCAATCCATCTGCTCGTTACGATGCTGAAGGTGGATCTGGTTTGATCAATATTATTCTTAAAAAAGGTAAAAATCAAGGTTTCAACGGAACTTTTATAGCTTCAACGGGAATTCCTGAAACTTACGGTTTAAGCGGAAATTTGAACTACAAAACTGAAAAATTAAATTATTTCACAACTTTAGGATACAATCACAGAACAAACGAAGGAGCTGGTTTAACCAACACTGAATATTTGAATGCTGACGGAACTCCTAAAGGTTTCTTGGATGAAGATCGTGATACTAAAAGAACTTCAGATGGTTTTAACGGAAGAGCGGGAATCGAATGGACTGTAGCGCCAAATACCTATTGGACAAATGCCATTAACTATCAAAAAAATTCAGGTGATACACGTGATTTAATCAATTACAACAATTTTGATGCATCGCATGCTTTTACAGGAACTTCTTTCCGTTTAAATGATGGTGAAACTGGAAGTCAAAACGTTGAGTATACTTCTAATTTAATTAAAAACTTCAACGACAAAGGGCATAAACTGACAGCTGACTTATCGATTTCTAAAAACGATGATGACAGCAACAGTACTATTACTGCTTCCCCAAATTACAATACTACATTAAATAATCAAGTTCAAAAGCAAGTATTATTCCAAGCCGATTATGTTTTGCCATTAGGAAAAGGAAGTCAGTTTGAAGCAGGATATAAAGGTAGTTTTGGCGATTTGAACAATGAATATTTTGTAACAGATGAAAATGGACTAAAAGATCCAAATCTTTCCAATACATTAGAATACAAAGAAAACATCAACGCACTTTACACACAATATGGTTTCAAAATAAATAAATTCTCTTACTTATTTGGACTTCGTTGGGAGGATACAAATATTCATGTGAATTTATTGGAGACAAGCGATTTCAATACTAAAAAATACAACAACTTGTTTCCAAGTGCTTTCATTAGTTATGAAATCTCAGATCAAAGCAGTTTTTCTGCTAGCTACAGCAAGCGTTTAACTAGACCAAGAGGGCGTTTCATGAACCCGGCTGTAAATTACTCAAGTAACATCAATATTTTTCAAGGAAATCCAGACTTAGATCCTTCATTGACTGATAAATACGATATTGGATATATTAAACGTTGGAGCAAATTGACTTTCAATACATCAGCTTATTTTGAAGACACAAAAGATGTTTTCAGTTTTGTACGTACTCCAAATGGTAATTTCGTAAATGGCATTCCAGTTATTTTAAACCGACCAATCAATCTTGGAAAAGAGCAAAAATTCGGATTTGAATTT
Organism: Flavobacterium sp. ASV13; assembly: GCF_000745775.1. Taxonomy (GTDB): domain Bacteria; phylum Bacteroidota; class Bacteroidia; order Flavobacteriales; family Flavobacteriaceae; genus Flavobacterium. The sequence continues at coordinate 311,610 of NZ_JQJY01000003.1, forward strand.
ACATTGAATTATACGCCATTCAAAATCTGGAGAATCAACAGTAACTTCAATTTTTACAACGTAAAAACAACTGGAGAAAACACTTATGTTGATTTTAACGGAAATACTGTAGTGCAAAATCTTGACAATCAAGCTAACACTTGGTTTGCAAGAATCAACTCAAAGTTAACTTTGCCATACAAAATTGACTGGCAGTTAAGTGCAAACTACAATGGTTCACAAAAAACAGCTCAAGGGAAAAACTTAGACATGTTTGGTATGAATACAGCATTGAGCAAAGATGTCATGAAAGACAAAGCAACAATTGCATTCAACATCAGCGATATTTTCAATTCTAGAATTATGAGATCATATACATATCTGCAAAATTCTACAACACTTGAAAGCCAAACCGCTTATAGCGAAATGCAATTCCGTAAACGTCAATTCAATTTATCGTTCACTTACCGTTTCAATAAACCTAAAGGTGAAAGAGATAAAAATGCTGCACCAAAAGAAGGTGATGGCGGAGGAGACTTCCCAGGATAATACTATAAAAGTCCCAATATATAAAAATCCAAATTCCAAGTTTAAAAACTGGAATTTGGATTTTTTTTTTACATCCGAATTTAAATAAAAAAAAGGACTCACAATCGTGGTCCTTTTTTATGAAATCAATTTATAATTAAATTGACTGTTCTTCTTGTCTTTTTTTAGCTCTCTTTTCTTTGAACATTTCCCAGCTAGCTCCCGTAACCCAATAAGATACGAAACCAACCAAGAAAAACATTAACCAAAACCCTATAGTTAGTATGGTTAAGAAAAGTAAAAAGCCTAAGTACTGTGAAAATTCAAACATGTTTTCCGGAATTTTTGAATGTTACGACAAATGTAGGTTATATATTCTTCCACTGCAATAAAATCTAAATCAATTTTCGGGAAATAACATTTATCCGTATATTTATACTCATTTTAAATAAGCTTTTTTTTGAATGCGAAACCTTTTAAATAAAGACTTCATCGAAATTCATAATAATTTTCAGGAGCTGATTCCTGCTGTCCGCTATATCTTTTGTGCTGAACCCCAGCACAAAAGGATGCCGCTCCCATCAGGGCTAGGAAACCCGTTTTCAAGAGAAATTCATTTTTACAGACAACATTTCACATTTTACAAATAACATTTTACAAACAACGTAATGAAATACAGAATAGAAAAAGACACCATGGGTGAAGTTCAGGTCCCAGCCGATAAATATTGGGGTGCGCAAACAGAACGTTCCCGAAACAATTTTAAAATAGGAAACTCCGGTTCAATGCCAAAAGAAATCATTGAAGGTTTTGCCTATCTAAAAAAAGCAGCCGCTTACGCTAATTATGATTTAGGGGTTTTACCAATTGAAAAAAGAGACGCCATTGCAACAGTTTGCGACGAAATATTGGCAGGACAATTAGACGATCAGTTTCCGCTGGTAATTTGGCAAACCGGCTCAGGAACGCAAAGCAACATGAACGTCAACGAAGTAATTGCCAATCGCGCTCAGGTTTTGAAAGGTTTTGAAATTGGCGAAGGCGAACAATTCATAAAAGCAAATGACGATGTAAACAAATCACAATCATCAAATGATACTTTCCCAACCGGAATGCACATTGCGGCTTATAAAATGGTCGTTGAAACCACAATTCCGGGCGTTGAAAAACTACACGCAACATTAGTCAAAAAAGCAACCGAATTTAAAGATGTTGTTAAAATTGGCCGCACACACTTGATGGACGCAACTCCTTTAACACTCGGACAAGAAATTTCTGGTTACGCAGCTCAATTGGCCTTCGGATTAAAAGCTTTAAAAAATACTTTAGCACATTTGTCAGAAATTGCTCTAGGCGGAACTGCAGTGGGAACCGGATTAAATACTCCAAAAGGTTACGACGTAAAAGTAGCTGAATATATTGCAAAATTCACCAATCATCCATTTATAACAGCCGAAAATAAATTTGAAGCTTTAGCAGCACATGACGCCATCGTAGAAACTCACGGAGCCCTGAAACAATTGGCCGTTTCATTAAACAAAATTGCAAATGATGTTAGAATGCTGGCTTCTGGACCTCGATCTGGAATTGGAGAAATTCATATTCCTGAAAACGAACCAGGATCTTCTATCATGCCAGGAAAAGTAAATCCGACGCAATGTGAAGCTTTAACGATGGTTTGCGCGCAGGTAATTGGAAATGATATGGCAATTGCTGTTGGCGGTATGCAAGGACATTACGAACTTAATGTTTTTAAACCCGTTATGGCTGCAAACTTTTTACAATCGGCGAGATTATTAGGAGATGCCTGCGTTTCATTCGACGAACATTGCGCTCAGGGAATCGAACCAAATTATAAACGTATTAAAGAATTGGTAGACAATTCTCTTATGCTTGTAACCGCTTTAAATACTAAAATTGGTTACTACAAAGCAGCTGAAATCGCCCAAACTGCTCATAAAAACGGAACTACTTTAAAAGAAGAAGCTGTTCGTTTAGGCTACGTTTCTCCAGAAGATTTTGATGCTTGGGTGAAACCGGAAGATATGGTGTAAATTAATTGTGAATTATAAATGGTTAATGGTTAATTAATCTGCAACGTTATATAAAAAGAGCTTTCTAAAATTTAGAAAGCTCTTTTTAAATTTATAATTAACAATTTACAATTCACCATTATCAACGTAGTCTTGTAAATAACTAAATCTCTCTGTCAATTTTCCATTTTCAGTGATTTTAGCACGTTTTAGGATTCCGTCTTTATCTCCGTTGAAGAAAGCCGGAATTACATGTTCCATGAATTGCTCTCCAAAACCTTCGCTGGCGTCTTTCGGAATTTCGCATGGCAAATTATCAACCGCCATTACTGCAACCGCAGCCGGATGAAAAAAATCAACTTCTTTATCTTCTAAAGGAAAATAACCATATAAAGGTTCAGCAATGGTTGACGAACGAACGGTACAGGCAATTGGCCCGCCAACGTCACATGAAATATCTGCCACAACTTTAAGTTTGCAATCGCTAGCATTCAACATTTCTCTAGTCAAAATCATTGGTGCTGCACTGGCGTGGAAATGTCCAGCAAAATAGATATCCGAAACTTTCGTAAATTTTTCAAAATCAGAAGTATATTCTTCAGGATGAGTTACAAAATCTTTAAAATCCAAAACCTGACCGTCTTTTCTTTTATTATATTCTAAAACATCCAATTGAACATAAACTGCCTGCGCATATTTTTTAGTCAGATAATTGTCAACTGTAATTTCTTTTACTTTTATAGCATCCAAAATTTCTTTGGCTCCGCTCCCAACCTTTCCGGTTCCGGTCACAACAAATTTTAAAGCTGGCATTGTTATGCGTTTTAAATGCTTTATCAAATCTTCTTTTCCAGAAAGTGTTTCCGCTTTTGGAAGTTTGAACAATTCGAATTTAATTCCGAAAGCTCTGATTCCGTTATAAACACCAACCATTCCGGCGTATTTTCCAAAACCAATTAAACGATGATCCAACTCATTAACTATCGTTTCATGGTCATATAAGTCTATATTTTTTTCTAAAATAGCCTGAAGTAATTTTCTGTTATGAGGCTGTTTTTTTATAGTATGCGAAAAAAAGAAATACGCTTTATTTGGAATTAAATTTTCTATAGGAACCTCTTTTACTCCAAATAATACATCACAGTCAGAAACATCATCTGTCACCGTTAAGCCCATACTTTTATATTGAAGATCTGAAAAAATCCTTATATCCGAACTCTCAACTTCTATTACAGCATCATGATATTGCTGTTTTAATTTTGCTAATGCATCTGGAGCAAATACTACACGTCTATCTGGTGGGTTTTTTCTTTCTTTTATAATTCCAAATTTCATTTAAATAAGTTTAAAGCATTTAATAATATAACTTTTTACATCGTATTTGTTTCAAATATAACAAATTTCGTTAAAGTTTTGTTCAAAAATTACAATTTAGAATATTTAAAAACCGTTGAATGCTGAATAACAATCGACTAACTAAAAATTTAGTTAAAATTATGTTAACATAGCCTTTTGAAGTCGCTAAAATTTCAAAAACATAAATATTGAATTCTATATATTTGTTTTTAAAGAATGATGAAAATGAGTTTCCTTAAAATGACAAAGATACCACAAATACTTTTCCTAATTTTAGTTTTAAGTTCATGTGGCAATGATAAAAAGACTAGCGTTGATCCAGCTTCAGTAGTAGAAGATACAATGCCAAAGATGAAGCCATTAGGCCCTGAAAAAAGAATATCACAAGCCTACATAAATTCCGTAAAAGGCAGAATTAATCACTTTTATAATAAAAACTGGCCAAACAATAGCATGAATGGAAGTTTTTTAGTGGCAAGAAACGGACAAATTATTTTTGAAAGATACAATGGTTACGTTAACAAAAATGAAGGAACAAAAATCACTGCCGAAACTCCTGTACAAATTGCATCAGTAAGTAAAGTTTTGACGGCAACTGCGGTTTTAAAACTAGTAAATGCTGGAAAACTTGATTTAGATCAAAAAGTCAATACGATTCTAAAAACCTTTCCATACGAAGACTGTACGGTTCGAATGCTTTTAAGCCATCGCACCGGAATGCGTAATTATGCTTATTTCACAGATCACGATAAATCGGTTTGGGATAGACATAATCAATTAACGAATAAAGATATTCTGGATATTTTAGCAACAAAAGATATTGGCTTAGAAGCAAAAACCGGAACACGTTTCGGCTACTGCAATACCAATTATGCAATGCTCGCGTTGATTATCGAAAAAATCACCGGTTTAAAATATAAAGAAGCAATGGCTGAAATGATTTTCAAGCCATTGGGCATGACGAATACTTATATTTTTGATGATGATAAAGACAGAAAAACAATTGTTCCTTCCTATAAAGGCAACGGAGCCGAAATTGGTTTCGATTATTTAGACAATGTTTACGGAGACAAAAATGTTTTTTCAACTGTTCGCGATCTTTTGAAATTTGACAGAGCAAGACAATCACCTGACTTTTTAAAGCCGGCTTTATTAAAACAAGTTTATACGGGTTACAGCAACGAGCGTAAAGGAACTAAAAACTACGGTCTTGGAATCAGAATGATTAATTGGGAAACAGGACAGAATTTTTATTTCCACAACGGTTGGTGGCATGGAAATACCTCATCTTACATTACTTTAATGAAAGAACATGTGACCATAATTGCGTTATCAAATAAAATGACCAGAAACACTTATGCGGTTCGTAAACTGGCTCCAATTTTTGGCGATTATCCTTTTAATTTCAAGGACGAAGAATAATACAATTTTTCTGAAAATTTTAGCAGAAAGTAATTTCAAATAGTATAAATTTGCAGACTTATTTTTTGGGGTCGACTGGTTTTGACAGCAAGTCGAATTGAACAGTAAGCACGTCGAGCATTGAGACCTTGCTCGTAAATATAAGATCTCGAACTTTTACACGGCGAAAATAATTACGCTTTAGCTGCATAATCCGAATCATAGTAAGATTGCGCCACGTCTCTACAAGGTAGGGAAGCTGGATTCTCCTGGAAAGCCTTGGTTTGTGGCGTTCCGTTCAGGGGAACCGTAAAAATAAACCTAGATTTCTATGAGCTTCGGGTAGATTTCGAAAATTAAGAAGATAAGTGTTCGGTGGCTGTTTCTGGCCTAGCTTAACATCGAAAATTCAATCAGGAAATAAACGTGTAGAAAGCTCTTTAGTTGCTTGTTTGGACCCGGGTTCGATTCCCGGCGACTCCACTATAAACCGCTGATTATCAGCGGTTTATTTAAGTAAGTTAAAAAAAGTGAACAAAAAGTGAACAAATTTAGTAAGTAATTGATTTAATGTCCCCGCAAGCATTTTAATTTTAAAACAAATTAAAATGAAATCAATTTACACCATTCCAAAGGTTGTCAAATATGACAATCTTTCTAAGCCTTGGTTTGTCTATTTCAGATACAACCAAAAGCTTTTCCGTTATAAATTCGGAATCAACTACATCAACAATTACAAAAAACGACTTATTGAAGCTAATTCAATAAAGGATGTTTTACATGACAAACTAAAAAACGGCTGGAATCCAAATATTCCTGATGTAGTTAATCATTTCAAATACATGACCTTCTCCGAGGCACTAGATTTTGCTATTGAAAAAAAATCCCTATACCTAGGAAAAAAAACATTATGCGCTAGTATAAGTATAGTAAATTCTATTAAAAAAGTTTTGCTAGGCAGCAACATGAAAAACCTTCTAATTTCTGAAACAAAAAGAGCACATATAAAATTGATTTTAGAAAAAGTAAGGGAAGACCGAAATTGGTCGAATCAAACTTTCAATAAAAATTTAGGATACTTAAAAGCTATTCTATCCGAATTATTGCAATGGGATATTATAGAAAACAACCCATCTCACGGTATAAAATCATTAAAAGTAAGTGAAACCAATGCATTTACTCCAGCAACCGATGAAGAAATTAAATTGATTAAAAAAAAGATTCTCACAGATTTTCCAAGTTTTTACACTTATATTATATCAATATTCCACACCGGTATTAGACCTGAAGAACTTTTACACATTCAAATCAAAATGATTGATTTAAAAAAATCACAAATAATTCTACCTCCGGAAATAACAAAAACCGACATCGAAAGAATTGTACCTATAAACCCGTTTTTAAAGACATATTTTGAAGAAATGAATCTATCCAAATATAATAGCTCTTTTTACGTCTTCGGGTCATATCGCGAATTTTCAAACAGAGGATTAAAAAAAGAATTGGACTTTGTTCCAGGACCAAGAAAATTAAACCGAGACTGCGCTTCTAAATTATGGAGAAAACTAATCAAAACAGAATTAGAAATAAATGTAGATATGTATTCATTAAAACATCTTGGAGCTAATAAAAAAATCCTTGCAGGCGTAGAACTTGACGCTCTTAGAGAATTATACGGTCATACTTCAAAAATGATGACCTTAAGATATGCAACCGTTGTAAAAGAAGTTAATCGCCAGCAAATTCTTGAAAAATCACCCGATTTTTAATCTGAAACATTACATGCTATAATTTCAAAAAATACTTATCAGAGAAAGAATTATCATCTTTTAAAGCTTGCAATAATTCTTTCTCTCTTGTACTTATATATGAAATTACAAATCTTTCTTGATTGACATGATAATCAACATTGATATTTACATTTATTGTTTTTGGAATACTAACAAGATTCTCCAACCAATCTTTAAAATAGTACACAAAGTCATCATTTATTTTTTCATGATAAATCTGCAAATCCTCATTCCATATATAATCACCTATTATTTTTATTTCAATATTACTTAATGCCATAAATGCAAAATTATATAACCCGATAATTTTACAGCTTTATAACACGTTAAAAATTGTAACATTTTTCATTACATACAAACAAAAAAGCGATCCATTTCTGAACCGCTTTTCCAACCAATTAACTAACCAAATAAACAAACTATTCCGCTTCATCAAAATCAACATAATACTCTTTACCATCTTGAAAATAATTTGAAGCTTCAGTCTCGTAACTGATATTCAAATTTATATTTCCTGAAGGTGTATATTTTGAAAATGATTTATTTTCCTCACTACCATTAATCACAGGAGATAATGAAATTGATTTTGATTGATAATCAGGATTATCCTGAACACCAGTACATACAAATTTTGCTCTTACTTTAGACATGATTATAAATTTTAAAATTTTCCTACTCTTTAGCTTTTCGGAATCCACTACTTCTTTTTCTCAATTTTCATTGTTTGACTTTCTCCGCATTCATCAAATGTTTTTGCAGTAAAAACCTTTTTTCCTAAAAACCGCGTTTTGATTCCAAAAAAACTCCATTGCTGGCGTTCCCAATAAGCGACCGCATCCGATTTATTTTTAAACTGGCGATCAATCACCGAAACCTTAAGTTTAGCGCCATCAAAAGAAGCGATTCCTTTTATTGTCATGCATTTTGTTGTATCACTCCAGGACTGTTCTTTTGGTATACTATTTTTAATTGCATCAACTAATCCGGTAACATCGGTTTCGCGCTTTGTCGTATCTCTATATTTTAGAGTTTGCGAAACAATATTTTCAATCCGACTTTCTTTTATTCCAGCATTAGCGAGCTTCTTTTTCAGATCTGAATTTTGATATTGTAGATATTCTTTAATTTCATCTTTAGATAACAACTGACTTGAAAATTGCAAACTATCTCTTTTTCTTAACTGACTTGCGTTTTCAGTTTGAATTTCTTTTTCTTTCTTTTGGAATTTAGAATCCTGGTAAAACCATACAGCCAAAACCAACAAACCAACAAATACTATATTTTTTAAATTCTGTAAAATGATTGATAATTGCATATCTAGTAATTTAAATATCCTTTGATAGCACTTCTTTTTCTAATTTTTCTACAAACTTCAATTCCTTCACGGCTTCCCGTATCGTTTGTATTTCCCTCAATAGTATAAATATTTACATCATCGAATTTTTCTACAATTCCGGTATGCCCCAAACCTTTACCAAAATCCATAATAAAAACAGAGCCAATTGACGGAATTAAAGATTTCATTTCTTTTGGTGCATCATTCCAGGCTTTTAAAACACCTCCAGTTTTCATTGCCGTATTTTTAACAGCCAAAACTTCAGAAGCTTTTTTTGAACACCAATACACAAACGCCATACACCAACTAGCAGGAAAACCAACTCCAACACTAGCCAAATAAGATTTTACAGGTTCACCCCAATTTGAACCCAAAGGTTTTTCCTGCTGCCCTAATTGCGTAATCGCTATTTCAAGCATTTTTTGAGATAATTTCATAATTATTCTTTATTTTCAGTATTTAATAATTCAGTGAGATTTCCGGTCTTTTCGAAGTTGTATAGTTTTTCCATCACAAAAGCAGGAGGGAATTTCTTGTTGCTTAACACATATACATTTTTCAAAATTTTAGAACCAGGATAAAGCAATGTTGAAACCTGCAATACCGCCCTAAAAGATTCTGCAAGCACATTTTGACCAGCAGTCAATGTCAGCATTTCTAAAACTGTATAGGTTATAGCTAATATCCCGATCATTACAGCATTTCTCTTCAGCAGACTTTCCCAAGAAAAAGTATTATTTTTATGATGAAACCATGCTCCTACACCAATATTTGCAGTCACAAAAAAAATAATAAAACTTACAAATCGCATATTACCAAGAAACCACCAATTAAGACCTTCAACAACATAAACCACAGGAGATAATGTTGCAATTATTGAAATATAATAAAGCACTTTTTCCGCAAAAGTTGGATGCTTATCCGAAATCAAAAGAATCCCACAGAAAACTTTTCTTAGTAGTGTTAGTGTCATAATTTTTATAGTTTTCATTTTTATACATTTATTATCGCATCTAAGCAATGTTTTTCCGTGAGAATCCAAACTAATACTTTTCCGGTTTTGGATAGTTTTTTGAGTTGAACATTTTTCCCTAAAACACCGGAAATCGTTTCTTCTATTTTTCCGAATTTATAACCGTCATTCTCAATCAATGTTTTATTCCAAAGTGTTCTAAATTCTCTGTTTGCCAATCGATCCAATGTTAATGCTGAATCCCTGAAATAACCTCGAGAACGAACCAAACAAAAATTAATAAGCGATAATGGCAGAAAGAACGAATAAGCTATCAAGAACAAAACAAATCCTAGCATAATTCCCAATTATTAGGATTTAATCTGTAGATTGTCAAATCATCATCGTAGAGATTGGTTTGAGTATCCATCAGCAAACCTTGTTTTACTTTAGTCCAATCTCTTTCGATTTTTGTCATTCCTGAATAATCATGAGTAGATTCAAGAATTTGGTTTAAATCGTTGATCTTTTCTGCTGAGTAAAAAACTGTTTTTGTGTTAATCAATTGTTTGATTTGATTACCATTTCCATCATCTGATAATGCATAATCCTTGACTACATAATTAGTTCCAGCTGGTGTACTTTCGAATGAATCAATTTCTATTTGAATAATTGCTTTTTTCGACCCCCTGAGATCGCAATAAGCCGGTAAATTTGATTTTATCATTTTAAGTGGTATTAATGATTATTTATTAAAAAGGATAGGTTCTGCCTGTCCCTGAATTGTAAAGAAGGTTTACTGCGTTTTGATTTAACATTCTATTTTTCCAAATTCCTAAAGCATCCAGCTTCCCTTTATGCTTCCTAGCCTCTGTTCCATTAACATTTGTTGACCCTAACCTAACCGATCCAGTACCGTTAGGCATACCAGTATATGTACTATTAAACGAAAATGTTGAACTTTGCAGCACACTATTTATATATACCCTCATGCCTCCGGTGGTTTTTGTACCATCATCAGTTATCACTATATGATACCATGTGCTTGTAGAAAAAGCATAATTAGTTTGACATCTTTTGTATGCTACATTACTTGAAAATTTATAGAAACTAATTGAAGTTGATACAAAGTCACATTGATACTCATCATCAGTGGCCGTATTTAACCTTTTAACTATTATTGTATTGAACTGACTAGAAAACGCATGTACATAAATCCAAAAAGACATCGAAAACGGTATATCATTTCCAGAACCATCTGTAAATGAAAAAATATTATTATCAGCTAATTGACAATATCTTAGCGTGGTATCATTTAGAAAATCTATAGCATTTCCCATTTTTCCAGTTGTAAAAGTCGGTGAATTCGTTAAAGTTCCATTTACACCACCGACAGACGCATTGGCATCTGTATCAAATTGATAATAAGCTACAAGACCAATATTCAAATCTTGGTTTTTCTGTCTGCCAAAAAAATACTTTTTTAAATTTCCCATAACTTATACATCTAAAAATATCGTATTAGTTGACCCTCTTCGCATAAAATAACCAACTGTTTTTTCACCTGTTGCCAATGGCGTTGTTTCCCATATGAACGGAGAAGTAATTGCCCATGTAACTGTAACGCCTGCTAAAGTTCTAAAAGGAAACATTAAAGAATTATTCAATGTTGACGGAACTGTAATTGTACAGTTAGCAGTAAACAAAATCGTTTGTCCGTGCCATGAGTTCTGAACATTGCTATTTGCTGAAATTTCAACCTGATCATCCTTAACTTGCTTCAAAGCAATAGAAGCAACATTATCGCTAATTTGTTTTTGAAGTTTTCCGAATGCTGTCAAAATATTATCCGCTGCGGTAATAGCAGTTCCAGTTGCAAATGAAACTCCAGTCAACAAATAACCCATTACTAAAGACAAAGTAGAATACTTATTTGTTGAGCCGTCAGGAACATCATCAGCGGAAGCGATCAAACCGTTAGTAATTTGAATATAAGTAGATCCTGAGTAACGATATTCTTTGTTTTTTTGCCCAGTAGTAATATCAATATAAATCTTACCCGCTTCAGCCGGAATTACTGTAGTATGACCGATTTCTTCATAAAACACATTTGAAAGCAAATAACCTTCTAATATATCATCAACATAACTAGGCAATTGTGATGAAGGCACTTTACCTGCAACCAAATCAGCTTTACCCGATAAATCAAGAATATTACCTATATAATCCAATCTCACATCACTAGAATCATTCGCGTTCTGTTTGAATTGAATAACCTCTTTATCCCTTACAATCAAATCCAAAGCATTCGGAAAAGAAATCTTTACGTTTCCAGTTCCCGCTAATTGCCATAATTTTACATCGTGTCCAGTCGAGTTTTTTATAAAGAAAGGTTTACCAGGTCGAATAAATTCACCTGACATTTGAATCGATTTTACATCAGTGATTGCACCAGTTAAAAGGATTGAGCTTCTGTCATCGATTAAATCAATTTTTTCGATTATTGCCATTACTCCATAACTAGCTATAAAATCCTGAGATTCCATTTTTTTAACGTAGTTACCACCCTCAATTGGTGTTGAAGGATCACCTACAGTACCATCAGTTACTAATGTAATCCCGAATTCAATTGTATCGACTGGCGCAGGAGTTGCCACCGGATTACTTACACTTTCTGTTCCAGCAACTTTTGTGAAGGTATTTGACGTATTAAAAACGATTCTATCAAGCCTTTGTTTTCCTGAAGAGCAAAACGGAAAATTAATAATGACATCAACCGGATTTGTATATTCAATTCCGTTTATTTGCCAAACCCAGCCTGCGTGAATTGTCAAATCCTGATCAACTAAAACAGAAGTTCCAAGCGTAACTACATGGTCACTATTATTAACTTTCGCATCTAAATACGCAAAATTTTGGTTGATTATATCAGCCGCTATTCTTGCAGGAGTTCCTGTTTTATCATTTGCGGTTGTTCCTTTAAAAATCCAACTTAATAAACTCATCTTTTTACTATTTATATCCTACAATTAATTTAATTGACCATTTCGCAGCATCTACACCTGAAATCAAAACATTATTTGCTGGCGCATTTACAGTTGCATTGTAAGCCGTCATTATAGTAAGCTGATCATTCACCATTACCTTAATAGAATCAGGACTTACATTCGTGTATTGTACTCCTATTCCCTGCGCCGCTGTTCTGCCTGAATCTTGTGGATATGGTGTTGGAGCGGTAACAACATCATTTGGAAAAAAACCGTTATTCGATGTCTTACAAACCAACATCGCAACTACACTTGTAATTTCAGTGCCAACTGTAAATCCTGTATCAACAGTAAAATTTCTATCAAGAACAAAAGATTCTAAAAGCAAAACTTTTGATTTTGCAGTCTTACCAACTTCCTGAATCAAAAAATCAATTATTTTATTTTCAACCGCACGATGATCTTCAGCCGGAATTTCAGAAGCATCCGGCAAATTTTCAGCGATAAACACTCTTATTTCACTTTCTGTAATATCTGCCATAACTCTATTTATAATCAGTTTCTAAATAATCTATATTTGAATAATCTCTTTTCACAGTTGGAGGCAACGGCACTATGTCAAAATCAAACGTATCGACCATGCTGTCAAATGTCACAGTTGTACTATCGAAAGTAAAAGTGCCAGGTTCATTAATTCCGACTTCTTCATTGATTCCAGGAAACCTATTGTTTCCAACTCCTATTCTTTGTATATTTTTCGCCATGATTTTAAGGTGCAAATGGTCCAGGAACTGGCTGAGCATAAATCGGCAATCCGTTTATGTTTCCCGCTCCAGTTATAAATTCTACTTTAGTTAAATCTATCCAAGAACTTCCCCAATGCCCTTCAGGAAAATCTCTGTTTTGGTCGATTTCAAACAAAATAATATCCGTTGATATATAGCTGATTGTATAAGGAAACATTGTAATTGCGTCGCCATGATTCCACTCACCACTGTAAACAACAACTCCATTTTTTACAATTCTAAATCTTGCAAAAGAAGTTTCTAATCCAGGATTATATGAAAAGACATTCACAACACCTTTCAGCAACAAACTATAAGAAGGATCTATATTCGGGTCGATTAAAAATTGATATTTAGCAAACAGAAAAACACCGCCATCTTCACCTTCAATAAAAATCAAATCTAAAGCAACATCGTAATCCTTTTTTCGAATTAAAGTAACAACATCAGTAGCCGTTGCGCCATCGTTGTCTCTAACTTCGATTTGATATTGATACTGATCTTCAGTCAAGTTTTCAAACAAAGTTTTAAGCTCATTTGGCGAAACAATTATATCACCAAAATCACCTAATAATTTTGTCCATTTTTGAAAAACAATAACACCATCAACATCATAAGCAACTGCTGTTATTTCTATAGAATTTTGATCATTATCTAAAACTATATCGGGACCAGCATTAACAATTGGCGGTATGTTTTCAGGGTTTTCACCTGAATCACCACTGTCTCTATAGATTGCTCGAGATAATGTTAGACTGGTTTTATTTTCATCCAAATTCCAAGAACAATTTGTCGGCACAAATAGCTTATCATAAACGTATTCAAACTGAATCAGATCATTAAATTTAACTGCTCCGACAACAATCATATCGATTTTTTCAGAAGCTATACCAAACAATCGACGAATGATATTTGCTACTACTTGACCGTATCGAGAAGTTTCAATTTTATAAATCGAATCTGTCCACTCCAGCCACGATTTACGACTTTCTTCGTAATCATTGAATTTATAAACTCGAACCATAAAAGAAGCAGTTGTAGCAAAATCTGTTCTAACCACCATTTGCTCACCACCTCCAAAATTGTACGTAACTTCTAAATTTGAAAGCAAACTACCATCGTGATAAACAGTATTGATATTATCTTTTATAAGATTTGCACCATCTAAATCAACTACTGAATACTTTTGTCCATTCTGTTCAAATCTGTACAATACCGGAACTTCGATAACATTATAAAACTCTGTAGCTTCTTTTAATTTAGCCAATCTAAAAGCTTTACTGAAAGCCGTGTCATCATCGGCATAATTCAATTCAATTTCTTTGTCAATTGTAAATTCTTCATTTATCAAATCAACATATTGAATTATTTCTTGAAAATTTATAGCTGTTATTCCCAGCTTTCTTATTTCAAAACCTGAAATATTTGATCCAATAATTTCTCCACTTGGACGCCAAATTTTTACATCTAACAATCCTTCATTTGGGACTATTATATCAAAATTCAATTCAGCCGTTAAATCTTCAGGATCAAAAGACAATGCTTGATTTTCAGAAACTACTTCAGTTCTATTTGTATACAACACAACATCATTCAAAAGCACTTCATAAAACAATGGATTGTAATATGCTCCAGGCAAAATACCTGACATTACATTTGCCCACTTAATAATTTTAAAAATCATCGAAATAGTAACTCGCTGATCTTTATATAAGAATATTTTGTTTTTCAGATTTACAAACTTGGTTTCATCAAATGGCTGAATTTCTGAAATACCGCCAATATCAGGATTAACATATTCTTTTTTAACTGAGTTATAATAATCCGGCTGAATCGATTTACAGTAATATTCATTATTACCATTCCAATCAGTTGCATAAACTTCACCTTTTACACCCGATACAACTGCCCAACCTTCATTACTTTCTTTTGAAATCGTGCTTGGAAATGTCTGAGGTTTTCTTTCATGTGATACCGTAATCATATTGTATGGAGGTATCATTGTAACATTAGGAGTAACATAAGCCGTTACTTTTTTCAACAACTTATTTCCAGTTGAGCGACCTATCAAATTACCGTTTTCATCATACAAAAAGGTATCATAGCTTCGAACATTTCGCTTATTCATTCCTTCAACATTCCAACGATTGTCAGATTGAAAACAAACACAAAGCATATCCTGCATCAACTTTTCTAAAATCGAATAAGCGTCTTTCTTTTTGGTTCTTTTATCATCTGTATAAAAATCAAGTGTATCGATAAAGATTTGATTCCAGTCTTTTTGCACTGAATTTTCTATTGCTGGATTAAAAAAGAGATTTAAACCTAAACTTGTTAATTTTAAACAAGCACAGATAATATCTATTATACTTTTCTCGTCACGATAATAAGATTCAGAAAGGTATTTACCTTTTAATCTTCCTAAACCACAGGAAGCTATTATTTTTACAAAAACAACTCCATTTGTCCAAGGCTCAGAATAAGTATCAGGAAGCAAAAAACCGCTCCAAATTAAAGAATCATCACTTTGATTACGAAGCTCAGCTTTGAAACGAATTTCATTTCCTGTGAAGAATTTTATAAATTTTGCATCGACATTTTCTGTGTGTGCAATATCAAATTCTAACGAAGAACCCACTATCGCTAATTCATCTTTATTGTCGCCACCATTCCAAGAAAGTGTTATTCCCGACTTTGAAGCTACTTCTATAACAAATTTACTTTCGTTAAGTTCCTGGTCTATTATGTCGATATAATAACTCATTACCCTATTCTTGAATTTTTACTATCCGTTCTATCAAGAACTAATCTTAGTTTATTTCCATCAACAACAAAACCACCACCTAAAGTAATATTAACCGTTTGTCCATTATTAGAAAGCATTCCATATAACGCTTTTTGCTGATCCTGATTTGCAATCATTTCACCACTATTCAACCTCGCTAAAATTTTATCACCATAGAAAGACGAACCTCCTACAATACCACCCGTTGCAAATTTTGGAATTGCCGCAAAAGCTGCTAAAACCCCACCTACCGCAGTAGCGATAAATGCCGGAGTTGTAAACACTGCCGCCGGACCGGTTGCAGTACCCGAAGCTGTAGCCCCTGCAATTGATTGCGAAATAGCCGAAGCCAACATCATTGCAATCAACTTAGTTACCGTTTGAATCATACCGGAAATAAAACCGCCAAAACCATTTTGAGCCAGCCCTAAAGACGCCACCAAATTATCCGCTAATCCTGCAAAAGCATCACTCACACTTTGACTGGTCAACTGAGCAATTTCCGCCATCCTTTTTTGACTGTCAGCAACACTTAATATTTTAGTATTCAGATCATCAACACCTTCAATTTCATTTATCTTAATTTGAGTATTATTAATCTGATTGGTCAATTTTTGATATTCTTCAGCAGTAGTTGAAAATTGCTCTCTTAGCTTTTCAAAATATGACAACTGTCCTTTTAAATCTTCCAAAGAAAAAGCAGGAACAACACCATCAAAAGTTGATGCATCCGGCATTTCAGGTCGTGGTAATTTTATTTGCTGTTTTTTTATTATCTCGTCAATTTTTCTTTGATAAGAATCGATAATTGCTTGCTTTTTAAGCCATTCAGCATTACTTGTTACATTATTTTCCTGCTCTTGGCGCTGTAATTTTATCAGACTTTCGTAATAAGCTATAGTACCAGGCTTTAATGTATCGATACTATCTTTTATCGCATCTGTTCCGATTTTAATATCCTGAAGTTTAAGTTTTTCATTTTCTTCAAGTTTCCCCGTTTTCTTTAAATAATCTTCTTTAGCAGAAAATAAAACTTCATCTGCTTTTAAATTATCTTCATTGAATTTTTTAAGTTCTGAATTTTGAATACCTAATAGCTTTGTTTGTCTTTCAATCAACTCAGCTCTAGATTCCGTCACCCTGTTCACTCTTTCAGATGCACTACCTTCCTGAATAACCACATCACCTGTACTTCTTCTTAATCTTAAAATTTCTGCCTCAGTAGCTGCTATTTTATTTCGAAGCTCGATTTCTTTTTCAACACGTTCATTTGCTCGTTTTTGCAATTCATTATCAATCGCAATAGCACGACTTTTATTAAAAATGGCTTCGCGCAATTCCTCGTATGAAGTTTTTGCTTTTCCGTTTAATATAATTTCATCTTTAAGATTTCCGAAGTACGCAGGATAAAGCGATTGCATATCATCAACCGCTTTTTTTCTTTCTTCAGTTCCTAATTTTACATTTGTAGCAGATGCATATAATTTATCCAAAACACCAACTTCAGTAACTGCGTTTTCATTTCCTTTCCTAACCGCTTCATTTAAATCATCTTGTGCCGTAGCCGCTTTTTTTGTATTTACCGAATAAACCAGCATCGCTAAAGCTGCCGCCTGTGCTACTAAAACCAAAACACCGATAGGATTAGCTGCCACAACAGCATAAGTTGCCATTATCGCAGTTCTTAACGCAGCAAAACCAGCAACTACGACCGGAATTCCTGAAGCTATCGCACCTATAGCCATCAACAACGGACCAATTGCCGCCGCTAATCCTGCTACAACTATAATTGTCACCTTTGCACCTTCACTCATTCCTAAAAGCCCTTTTATAAAGCCATTAACAGAAGTAATGATTTTAGTAAAATATGGCAAAATCACCGTGCCAAACATTTGACCAAGCTCTTTAAGAGATTCTCTAAAAATTCTCGATTGATTAGCCGCACCACCTCCAGTTCTCGCAAAGTCACCATGAGCATTTGAAGTCGCTTGCATCACATAAGCATATCTAAGATTCACCTTAGAAGCCTGATCCATATCTTTCATTCGCGTACGAATACCTTTTGACAAAGCAAATTCCTGCAAATTTTGCTCAGTCATTACGATTCCCAGCTTTTTAAGAGATTCTGTTTCACCTGTAAAAATGGAAGACAACGCAGTATTAGCTTGTTCGATTCCTATATTTTTAAAAGAAGAAATATCACCAGCTAAACCAACCAATTCAGTTGACATTTTAGCCGCTTGTGCAGTTGTCAACCCCATTGATGTTCCCATATCACCATAAGCCGCCGCCATATCTAAAGCCGTACCTTCAGCAATACCGTATGTCTCTAAAGCTGTTTTTCCAAACTCTTTAACAGCACTCGAGGACGTATCAAAAGCTACATCAACCTTATTTAAACTCTCTTGATAATCTGAAGCAAATTTCACAGATGCGCCAGCAGCCGCTAAAAGTGGAGCAGTGACAAATGTTGTCATTGTTCGCCCCATTTTTTGCATTTTCTGACCAAACTTATCTATATCACGCAAAGCGTTTTGCATCCCAGTTGAGAACTGAGTTAAGTCGACCTGAAACTTTACATTGATACTAGCTAAACCAAACATTGAAGTAATATTTCAGTAAAAATACCACCACAAAAAACCCTAACTTGTTAACTATGGTAACAAAAAAAGCCCTGAAATTAATCAGAGCTTTTCTCATTCAAAACACAGAAAATATAAAACAACTCAACAAATTACGCTTTTCCCATTGCCGCCTTTTTTGCATCGTATTTTGCAAAAAACTCTTTACTGATACGTTCTCTTTCAAGATCAACAAGCAACTGTTTCTCTGCAATTTTTTTCAACATTTCTTCCTCTCCAGGGAATTTAAAGAAATCCGTTTCTTTGAAATTTTCATCGGCATACGGAGCTACAGAAGCGTACATCATTTTTCGAGTCATAGACCATTGTTCCCTACTTTTAATGTCTTCATATTTTTGAAATCCATTAACTGTATTAACAAATTCCCTATATGTCAAACTATAAAAATATTTAACTTTTAATCTCAACTGCCCCAAAGCTAGTTCTTCCAAAGCATCCCATGTTTCATCAATTTCTTCGGAAACTATTTCTTCGGAGCTGTCGTCTTTTTTTTTGGATTTTCTTCAAGTTTAGCATCTGGAAACGCTGCCGAAATTCCTTCCGTCATTCCTTGCGCTAACAACATTAATTCCTCCATTTCTAAATTTTCGATTTCTTCTTTAGAAATTTTAATCTGATTATCAGGATGACAATCTATTGATTGAAAAAGTACATCATACAAAATATCGTATATTTCAAAATTTCCTGATTCAATTTGCTCAATTAATGCTACTTTTTGCATTACTTCAGGTAAAGATGGCAAATTCCAAACCTTACCTAAAATACGGAATACTTTTAAAGAAAAAGTCATTTTAAAAGTATTCCCTTTTATTTCTACTGAAACATCCATTACGATACTGTATCTCGGTCTAAATCACCGTTACCTCTAAACGATACAGTTACTTTTACCGATTCACCAACTGTTGATGTGACACC
Source organism: Flavobacterium sp. ASV13 (assembly GCF_000745775.1). Lineage (GTDB taxonomy): Bacteria > Bacteroidota > Bacteroidia > Flavobacteriales > Flavobacteriaceae > Flavobacterium. The sequence goes on from NZ_JQJY01000003.1 coordinate 331,099, forward strand.
AGCATTTTCAATAAACGCCTTACCAGTATAAATAATATCACCCGTAACATCAGTTGTAAACTCTACATCAATTTGAGTTCCTGAGAGCTTTAATGCTAAGATGTCGTCAAAAGTTACATGATCGGCATCACCCACAGGCAAATTAGCCAACAAAGCTTCAGTAGAACCCGTCCAACTGTAATTTGACGGAATCACAACTGTTCCGTTTGTGTCTTTTGTTGCGATTTCTTCTAGCTTAGTTGAAAAGTCTAACTTACATGACGTTGCATGTAAAAACTTTTTAGCATTGAATTTGAATCGCAATAATTTCCCGTTATAAATTTCGCTTGCCATTTTTTTATTTTTTTTATAATAAGTTAAAATTCACCATTCCCGAATAAGTAAAACTTTCTTCGTTATAATCAATTGATGCCGAAAGCAAATTGTATCTTTCATCAATATGTTGCGCCATTGCATCAGTAAAAGCACAACATACATCGTAACTGTTTTGATCAAACCAAAATATGACGATTATATCAACTTGTGAACGATCTTTAGTTTCAGGGTTTCTATCTCCTAAAATATAAGTCGAAAGTGGCAACGTGTTACCTTCTAAAGCTACTATCGGAAAAAGAAACGTTTTCTCTGTTCCTCCTTCATTTCTTTTCATTACCGCATTAAAATCGGGTAATCCCGAAAAAAAACTATACAATTCTTTTGAAATACTTTCAAACATTATCTACTTAATTTATCTATTCTACGTTGTATAAATGCCGCCATTTTTCTTTGTGCATCAGCAGTCACCTGACCGTTTGTTGATTGATAAGCGGTTGCCATAAAAGGAGTAGCTTTTGTTTTACCAATTGCCGCATGATTGTTTGCCCTTCTTTTACGTTTACGCTTGTAACCTTTACTGTATTTATTTACTCCATGCTCAACAAAATGAGCGTACCAGCCATTATTAACACCTTTTGCTCGAGCTCCGACATAAATTGTTGGGTTTTCCTGTTTCCCCGTGATATATCCTAATGATTTTTTTAAGTTACCAGGTTCAATTAATTTACCTCTCGCCTTATGCTTTTTTGAAGCAACCGGAACAAAACTTCTTGCCGCTTGCAGAGTTGGACTTGCAACTTGTCTTAGAATAATAAGAACTTCTCGTTTTTTATCCTTATCATTTCCGAGCTCTCTAATTTTAGCTTTCAGCTCTTCAAATCCTGTCACTTGCATCAACGGACTATTCATAACGCTTTACTCTAATTTCTAAATGTTTTTTACGACCAATTTCGATAACATGTAAAACTTCAAAACGTTGACCACCATCAACCAATATTAAAGCATTAGATTTTTGCTGTACCGTTTCATCCCAACGAATTGTATATGTACGGTTTACTAAATGCTTTATTTTTCCGTCAGTGTCTTCACCACCTCCGACTTCTTGCATATTCGCCCAAAAATCTGCTCCTAGAGATTGTTCACCTAGAGTTTCAGCACCTGAGGCTGATTGTATAGGTTTTTTTTCAATCAACTCAATCTCACGATCCATTTGACCGATAAAAGGATTATTTGGCATAACATTAATATTTTCTGTACGCTCTACATAAAGCATCAGCCGCACGGTTATAACCTATTTCTGCACGATCTTCACGACGCTCGTATTGATCTCCAATAAGCAACAACATTGATTGTTTTAACGGTGCTGGAACTTGTGCCGTTACCCAACCTTGTTTTACAGTAATAATCACTGCATCGTCTCGCTTTTCTGTTAAAGGCGGGTTTTTAAACGTAATTGTTTTTGTTCCTACTACCATTCCAGGACGAACTTTATAACTATCAGCGTCAAGCGTAGTTAGTTCGGTTTCGCCCTGTTTATAGTATTTTACACTTGTTACTTCGTCGTTATCATAATTAACAGCAAAATTTACAGTTTCGAACTGCGAAACTTCCATAACAAAATCACGTGTATCGATTGAACGATTTATGTAGTTTTGTCTGTCTTCTTTAGCTGAATCAATATAACCTTGAATCAATTCATCTTCTGAACTTTCTCCAACTCTTAGCTTTAGATGTTTTTTCGCCTGTGCAAGTGTTACACATACTGTAACTGCTTGATTTTTATAATAACTATCGGTAACCATTTTTTTTAAACAATTAGAGGTTTAAATTACTTCGTAGGCTTTGTTTCTTTAGCTTCCTGTTCAGCTTTAGCTTTTTCCTCGACTTCCTGTTTAGCTTTTGCTTCTGCTTCTGCCTTTGCTTTAGCTTCCTGTTTAGCTTTTGCTTCTGCTTCCGCCTTTGATTTAGCTTCTGCTTCTGCCTTTGCTTTAGCTTCCTGTTCAGCTTTAGCTTTTTCCTCGGCTTCCTGTTTAGCTTTTGCTTCTGCTTCCGCCTTTGATTTAGCTTCTGCTTCTGCCTTTGCTTTAGCTTCCTGTTCAGCATCTTCTTTTTCTTTAGCATAGCCTAAGTCAACAATTTCTTTTCCTTTATTTTCTTCAATTTCAAATTCATGACCTTCACGAAATGGAAGATCAAATCTTGCCAAAGGAAGCAATGCGATTAACCAAATTTTTTTCATTTTTTATTAAGTTTTATGTTTAACAAATAATCTGCAAACTTTACGCATGCAGATTATTTTAAAACTGATTAAACTGTTTTGAAGAAACTATTTACTGCGAAAGCTTTTTTGTTTGCCACTTGAACATCCGCTTCCATATTAACAACAACTTTTACGCTGTTTGCTCCTGCTGCAGTTAATGGATCAACAACAAAAGCAATACCGCCCCATTGTCCAACAAACAGTTGGCTAAAATCTCCAAAAATTGCAGTATGTAATTCAGGCGTTCCTGCAATAGTTTTCACTAAAGAAGTTGCTACTGATTTAATACCACCTATTTTACCATTTTCAGCAATAAAACCAGCACCAGTTCCTTTTTGAATAGTCTCTAATAATGCCATCAATGTAGGATCAAGCAAATAACCTAAAGATACTTCTGTAGAATCTGCTGCTTGAATTTTTCCTTTTAACTCATTGATTAACGCCCACGTTGGAGTTGCCGCCGCCGTAGAACTTCCAGCACCTAAACCTGACATATTTAATAACCCTAAAGGATCTTTAACACCTAAACCATTAATTGAAGCATCATTTAAAGCTCTACCTGCTGCATTTCTAAGATTATTCATAACCATTGTCTGAGCATCAACAGAAGAATTATTAAGCAATCTGTTTGAAATCAACACAACAGCCGCCGCTCTTTTTGGGTCTAATTCAGGACCGGTAATAGTCGCTTTTTGAGAAGTAGCTTCCTCGGTTTCATTGTACCATGAAAAAGCATAGTTTGCAGGCACAGGCAAAGGCAATTTCCCACCTGAAAGCCCTGTTAAAACAGTAGCACCTAATTCCTCAATAAATAATTTAGGAATAAATGATTCTACTACTCTTGGAGCTTGTGGCTGTACTAATTTACCTCCATAATTACCACTATCTTCAGAAACTGTTTGAGCTGAAGCACGAACCATTGTAGCAGGCATAATAAAAGAATGATCAGCAACATCTTTATTAGATGCACGCATTTCAGAAACCCCTAAATCATGCACTTCTTTTTCCGCACCTTCCCATTTTCCTGATCCAGCCATTCTAATAGCTGTACCGATATTAAAACGTGTTTGAAGTTTTTCGATTTCTCTTTGCTCACCATCCTTTCCGTCTTCTGAACTAACAGATTTACCAGGTTTAACAATACCAAAATCACGCTGGTTTTCTTCCATTTTTTCAGCGATTTCTAAAGCAGATCTTTTTTCATCAATTTGCTTTTGCAAATCATTAAACGACTTAGTTTCCGCTTCATTTAAATCTCGATTTTCTTTTTGTGCAGTTGCCAAAAGAGCTTCCTGCGAGCTTACAAATCCACTAAGCTCTTGTCTGATTTCAACAGATTTTTTCATTTTACAAACGATTTTTATTAATTGATACTTGAGCTTCAAAGGTTGATAGCCCTTTATTTTCTCTAACCTCTTCAGGTTTATTTTCTTTATTCAATTCCGCTCTTATCGATTCAATCATTTCGACAGAACGTTTCAACGCGTCAGGATTTGAACCTAGCGGAACAATTGACCACTCTAACAATTCAGTTCTTGTGAAATACAATACACCAGGGTTTTCTCCATCGGCTGCAATTCCCATTCTCCACTCGAGCGGATTCGCTCCAACCGATGCCATTCGCAAAGTTCCTTCCTTAACTTTTTTCCAAATTTTCTCAGCTGTAGGATTTGTTTCTTCGCTCTCGAAACGCACTTTTCCGATTAACTGCTCACCCTCAACCCATACTTCAGAAGTTCCTAAAATCATATCAGGATTATCTGACCATGTGCGGTGACCATAAGCGACAATCGGATTATTTTGATAGCGTTTTAAATCCCAACCATCTATTTTAAATATGGTATCATAACTGTCAACAGCTTCAGTCGAAATAACAAATTCAGCCTCTCTGTTTTTAATATTTTCTTCACTCAAAGCACGTATTACGGCTTCACGAATTACTGTATCAGGTGCTTGGATTTTTTTCATTTTTAGAAATTCTTAAATTATTCTCGATCTGTTTTTCTGTATATGTATTTGCCGGAGTTAAATGTTCATTCAACAAATCAGGACCGTTATTTTCATCTTCTTTTCTTCTGATTTCCTGTCGGCTGTAAACTCCCAACGTTCCCATTTTTGAATAATATTCACCACGGCTTTTAATATCTGCACGAAGCAATACATTGATATTTCCTTTGAAATAACAAGTTGTTCTTTCTTTTGAACTCAAAAGTTTTTTAGTAAACTCTTGTTCAATATTTGTTACTAAAGGCTGAATTGTATCGCTAACGTGATCTAAAGACTGCTGTTCGATATTATTATTCGTGGACTGCTCAAGCGATTTGATTTTATGAGGCGCTATATTGAACCAGCGTGCAATATCTTCGATATTAAATTTTTGCTGTTCGATAATTTGCAATTCCTGAGGTGTAATTGTGATTGGATTAAATTTCATTCCTTCATCTAACACTACTACTCTATCAGCAGATTTTTCACCCATTGCGTTACGCCATGCAGTCGTTATTCCTTTCTTATCTTTAATCACTTTATCAGTTTCTACAACTCCTTGACGAACACCTTTGCTATTCATATTAACAGTTGCAAACTCTTGTGTTTTTAAAGCTAAATCCAACTGCATAGATGCAAATGTGATTGTAGAAATACCAACCAAACCATTTAGAGAGAATTGCTTAAAGTGTAAAACTTCAGACGACATTAACGGTTTACTGTATCCGTTTACATAATAGAATAATTCACCTTTACTCAATACAACATCCGTAACATCATCCCACGGAATATACTTTACTGATTCAGGATAACCATTGTTATATGATATTATTTCAAAAAGACAATTACCGCGTAAAGGCAATGAAACACCTATCAACTTTTTAAAAGTGTAAGGTGTCATTAGGTAATTAGGCTGTTTTGAAACTATAAAATCGGCACTGTGATTAACCAATCTTTCTTTATTACCATCAATATCTTGATAGAGTGCAAAAGGTGTTTTCGCCAAGTCGTTTGAAATCTGTTCAACGGCATTAAAAACAGCCGCTAACTTTAGCGATTCTTTAACTTTAATATTAGAAGTACCTATTCCGCCATAAGAAAAGTATGGACTGAAATCATTCATTAATGTTGATACACCTCTTTCCTGAGGTGAGCTAAACATTCGAGAAAAGGCACTATCGAAAATTGACATAGCTTATAATTTACTATGTAAAAGTAGATAGTGCCTTTTGTGGTAATTGTTAACTAAGGTAACAATATTATTTTTCAGTGGTGAAGTGATTGTTTTTGGTTAAGGAGTTTAAAATTTAAAATACCATTCTTTATTATTTTTCTCGAATGTATAACTATTTTTATCTACTGCAACTGTAACCACATCAGCACCGTAGGTTTTTGGATCAGGTAATCTTTGAATTGCTGCTTTAAGATTTTTTGCTTTTAATTTATCGCTCATTGCTGTTATTTTTAAAGGTTTCTGCTTTTACCATGTATAAGCCTATTATAAATTCTACTATTATCAATATAATTACCAAGATTTTTCTTACTGTGTTTTCAGCGATAAAATGCCAATCAAGCAATATAGACGTTACAAAGGCTAGTAAGAAAACGGTTACGATTATTATAATTTGTTTCATTTTATTTTTTATTAAATTTTGACAACTGTACCCTAAAAGAAGCGTAATCGCTATACCTAAATTCTCCAAATAATTCATGATACAAATCGTTTACATGATTGAAACAATCACTATTCGATCGAAAATCAGATAACTTACTAAAGTAATAATCGTAGAATTTAGCAGGTGTCGAAAGACTTTGCATTAGTTCAATTTTTTTTTCAAGTTTTGCTTTTTCAAGTCGAAAAACATTTTCTTCGGCGGCTGTCATCATATTTACTGGGTTTAATTATTAGCATTCGAATATGTGATTTGGGTCATTGTAGTAACTTTCGTTTGCATCATCTTCGTCGGGTGATAAATGCGCTGCTAAAGCATTAACTAATGCCGCCCAACCGTCGATGCGTTTTTTGTTTTTGTGGCTTTCTTTTTTTGAAAGCATTATGTTTCCTTTTGAATCTTCGATAGGTACACACGCCGCTAACATCCAGTCCATAACCGGATTACCGTCATGTTTGATTTTTCCGTCGTAGATTAATTTTTCAAGCATTTTTGTTGGATGGTTTAAGCGGCTCATAATTTGTGAAAGTTCTGAAACTGGAATTTCCATTTCCACAAGTTCAGAAAGCAAACTGCTGGCGTTCCAACGGTCAGCATCTATTCTCTGAATATTGAACGTTTCAAAATTGTCTCGTATATATCGCTTTAAATAATTATAGTCGACACGGTTACCAGGTGTTGCAATCATAAAACCAGCATCTACCCAATATCGATATGGTACACCGTCATTTTTACTACGGCGGTCGATGTTATCTTCAGGACAAAACAAGAATACTATAAGGTACTGATTACCTTCATCGTCAGGATTTGTCAATATATCGAAAGCGGTAATATCAGCCACGGAAGACAAATCCAAACCTCCGTTTGAGCCAAATTCTTTCGCTTTTTCGAGTACAAATGCTTTGTAATCTTCGATTTCAACTTTGTTTTTTGTCCATTCTTCAGCAGGAATCCACGCACTAAGACCATCAACCCACATATTTAAATGCTTGGTTTTGAAATTTGGAATTTTAGAAGGTTGATTTACTGCTTTGATAAACTCTCTTTGCATTTGAGCAATATCCAAGCCATTTCCTAATAATGGATTCGCCTTGATCCATACGCTTTGATCTTGCCAGTCGTCACCTTCGTCAAGATCATGAATCATTATCCAAAGGTGATTGTCGGTTTTTTGACCGTTCAGCACTTCAATAACAGAATCTTCGTAATTTTTACATACTGATCCTTTATTACTTCCTGCGGTAGTGATATGCCAAAGCAAAGGTTGCTTACGCTGTACAGATGACGATTCTAAGTTTTCTTTTACTGAATCATCTTTATGAGCATGGTATTCATCGATAATCGAAAGATGCGCGTTAATTCCGTCCTGAGTACTGGAATCACCACCTAACGGAGACATAAAAGAAGCTGTACGAGTGAAACCAATCTTTTTTTGCTGGACAAAAAAGCCCATTTTTTGCAGATTTCTGTTCGCTACAGGCGATTGTATAAATTGTGCCGCTTGCCTCCAGCAAATTTTTGCTTGATCTTCTTTAGTTGCACCTACATAACACTCAGCTTCCATTTCCATATCAAAAGACATGCAGAAAAGCGACAAACCAGCCATTTCTGCTGATTTACCGTTTTTCTTGGCTCTTTTGTCGTAAACTGTAGAAATACGTCGTTTTCCTGTACTATCCATCCATCCGAAGACATTGTACATTGTAAAAGCTTGAAATGGCTCTAAAACAAACGGCTTTCCTGCCAATTTACCTTTTGTATGGTTTAAAAAAGTAGGGAAAAAGTTGACAATTTGCATTCCCTTGTTATGATCTAACACAAAACCGTCTTGTTCAGCAGTTTCAATCCAGCTGTAAAAACGCTCAACCGCTTGTTTTATCTTTTTTCCAGTTACTATTTTCCCTGTACGCACGTCGTTTGCGTATTGAAAAGGAACTGAAGCAAGCATTTGGTTTGTGATTTTCATTCTTTTTTAAATCGTTTTATTGTTAATTGGTCATATATAGCATCAAAAAGCTTTCCAATGACACCCACGAGTGTCGGTTTATTTTAAAAGTTTACCGCAATTTTATCTCGTGATAGAAAGCGAAAAAATATTTATTCAGTCCGTTGGTGACAAATTGCGAGAGATTAGATTGTCTAAAAACTTATCTCAGGAAAATCTTTCTTTGGAAGCTGACGTTCCAAGAAATGTAATCGGGCGTATTGAACGAGGTGAAACGAATGCTAAAATTGTTACGCTTCATAAAATTTGTGGTGCTTTGAAGGTTAGTCCTCGTGAGTTGTTTTGATATTAACTTCTTCGTCTAATTCCTTAATATTTTCTTTTAGGTACTTTGTAATTTTTTCATAACCTTCCGAAGTACTTTTTTGATCAAAACCTCTAAATTTAACACGTGCTGGATACACTTCAATAACTTCATTTTTTTCTGAAAAACGAAATACAATTGCCTAGCCGAAAAGGTGTAAAAATTGATTTATAACAAACAAGAGACCAACGTCTCTAAACTCCTTCCATTCTTTTCTTTTAATCATGATTTTATGTTTTAAAAGTTATTTTGACTGAATTTCAATTCTAAGGCGATTTCTTATGTTGAACACATATTTATCTGCCTCACCGAATAATATCTTCTTAAAAAGCTTTATTTTAAGTTCTTCATCTTTTAGGTAGTTCGAAAGTTTGTTAGCAGAGGTCAATTTCGTGTTTTTGACAGATTTTTCTTTCGGATTTTCTAAAACTCGTATAATGAAGTTTTGATTTATTTTTGCGTTTGTTGGGTTGTCTGATTTTAGTGCCATAGTTATTTTCGTTTACGTTTTTTCTTTTTTGGTATTAAATTGCTCGGAAATTTTCGCCTATTTTTTTTGGTTGCACCTCCGTTTTGTTCGAATGCTTCAGCCCTTTCATAAGCTGCTAATTTTCTAGCTTCAATTTCTTCGTTTGACCACATGATTATTTATTGAATTAATTTTTAAAATATTTTTATATATCATTTTCCACAAAACAACCCGCAGGATTTAACAGATAGAACATCATAAAATTCTTCATCATCTTCATCCGATGGATTAACAAATAAATCCAACTGAACTTTCTTTGCGATATATTTACTGATTGAATAAATTCTTTTCGTTTTGATACGTTCTGCATTTTCACGTATTTTTCGCATAGGGTAATCTCTTTTCCATGTATATTCATATTCTCCTCCTTGAGATTCATACCATTCCATTTTATCAAACAACATAGGATAAGTTTCAAGCATCCAAACCAGTTCGTAAAGTATCTGATTAAAACATATAAAACAGTTTGCTCTTGAACGTCCAGCGAAAAGAATATCAAATTCATACTCTGTCAAAAGTATTTTTACATCAAAATTTAAAATTCTACAAACTTCTTTATAAACACTTTCCCAAAAAAAGACCGGAGGCTTTAATCCTTTTGAATTGATAATTAAATACACTCCTTTTAAATCAATTCCTTTTTCCAACAAAGGCATTTTAGAATGAATATTTGGTGATGTTGTGTTATTAAATCCTGCACGATTTTCATCAGCTCTAATACCATAATAAACCGTACATTCTTCACCATTAATCCATTTAACAAAAGGCTCAATTTTAGATTTTCTTGTACAATATCTTGCTTTTTGATTTGGTAAAAAGTAATTATACATTTCAATAATTGCTTCTAGATTCTCACCAACGTGAACAATTTTTTTACCTAAATATTTTTCAACGTTCTGCATCCACTTAAAAACTTCGGGTAATTCAGATCCAGTGGGATTAAACACGTATTCATATGGTAAATCAGGTTCTAATTCCTTTTGTAGAATTGCAGTAGCTAAACTATCTTTTCCTGAAATCGGAATTATGAACCTCATGCCGCTGGTTTTAAAATTTGCAAAGGTTTCTTTAATCCTAAAGCAAGGATTTTCATGTCTCTAGCTTTAGCCGCATCACGTTCATTGTCGAAGTAACCACAATCGTATTTTACTCCTTGTCCTGAAACACTTGATCGCCATTTTTGCATGCTTCTGTTCCAACCTACACCCGTGTATTTTGAAACTCTTGAGCTTTGTCTTTTCATACTAATATGATTTTAGTTCTTTTGGAAGGAAAGATTTTCCTTTACTAAGAAAGTTTGATACTGAATCGTAGAATCTTTCGAAATGTGATTTTTTAGTCGCTAACCTTTTTAATTGTTCGTGAAGTTCTCGTGAATATTCAGTTGTACCACTAAAACCATCACTTAAGCGTCCGAAAGCATTTGACATAACTTTAGCGCTTTCAGCCATTGTTAACGGATCGACAGGCTTACCTTCTGACACAAATACTGTTTTCATAAATTTTTGTTTTTAGGTGATAAATAGTCATTTATAATTTTATTTACTTTTTGCTGAGATAAATTGAATTGCTGAGCAATAGACGGAATCGAGTTTAATTTGCTGAAACGCCATTTTAGAATAATCTTTGCCTTGGTTTTTTTATCGATTTCCATGACCGAAATTTTTTATTATCCGTGACTTGCTTTTAAGAAAGCATCGAACAAATCAGTTTGAGCCGGATCACCCGTTAACTTTAATTCTTTGTCAGATTTTGGATCTAAACCAAAAAGCTTGAAACATTTCATTAAAGTGTCGGCTGCATCATTTTTTAAAGTAAGCTCAACCGAAATATTACTTGCACCGGATTTAAAAGTTTGGATATAACCTGTTCCAAATTCTTTTTTGTTTTTTTCTTTCATACGCTCGAGAGCGAATTGAAATTGCGCCATTGCTTCAGCATAAATTTCTAAAGCATTCAAATATGTTTCTTTCATACGGTCATTTTTAGCTAAAACATTTCCCATAAACTTGTAATGTTTTTTAGCCGAATCCGTTAGATATTTTGGCGGTGTAGGCACTTGCATTAAAGTGTCTTTTCCTTTTCCAATCGATACAACTTCTAGATTATCCATAACTTAACTATTTTAAACTTTAACCCCCCCTCACTTTTTTAACTCCGAGTAAAATCTTGACTGAACAGCGATGTACGCCATGTACAGCCTCGTGAGATTTCACCCCATACCCCTGCTTTCAGCCGCAGATTTTCTATTATGGCATTTTTCACATAATGCTTGAATATTGCTTTCTTCGAACGCTTCACCGCCCGCTTTCATTCGTACCTTATGATCTGCCACTGTTGCCGCAGTCACATAACCATCTCTCTCACAATGAACACACAGAGGATTCCTTTCTAAGTAAGACTTACGAAAGTTTCTCCAACGTCTCGAGTTATAAAATTCATCATCTTTATCTTCTCTACCAAATGCAACACTAGGCCTCACCCAGCTACGATTTACTTTCTTTGCAGATCTTGCCATGATTAAAACGGTGTATCTTTATCTTCCTCATCCGAGACCGAATCACTAGCTACATCAAACGCTTCGTTAGGCGAAACAACAGGCAATGCTTTAGTCTCTTCATCATCAATACCATCATCTTTCATATCTTCAGGACATTCAACATCAACATATTTTGTCTTATCACCAACCCATTTAAGCATTGTCATATTTGTCGCACCGCCTCGATACTTTGCAAAGATCACTTCAGAATCTGCACCAGCTTCAATAACCGCTCTCATTGAATCATCGTAATCACTTGCATCAACATCAATTTTATAATAAGCCGGACGGTATAAGAACTGTACAATATCCGCATCTTGTTCAATCGCTCCACTCTCACGCAAATCAGACAACATAGGTCGTTTACTTGAGCCACGAGTTTCAACCGCTCTCGACAACTGAGATAAAGCAATTACAGGAATATCAAGTTCTTTAGCCAATCTTTTCAATCTTCTTGAAATAGAACTAATCTCATTCTCACGATTATTTCCCTTAATTGATCTGTCAGTCATAAGCTGCAAATAATCAATCACAAGCAACTTAATTCCGTACTTACGCTTCCATGTTTTAGCCTGAATTACAATATCACTTATATCCGTTTTTCCTGAATCATCAGCATAAAAAGGATAATTCTTAATCCTGTCTTGATGCCCGTTGTAAGTAATAAAATACTCAGGTTTATCAAATCCTTTTTTCAATAATTGATTCATGTGAAATTGAGTATCAATCGCCACAACTCTAGCCGTCAACTGCATCATAGACATTTCCAAAGAAATCATTCCAACAGGATTACCAACCTTACAGTTTTCAATTGCCGTTTTCAAAACATAAGCCGTCTTACCCATTCCAGGACGAGCTGCTATAATCACTAAATCTTGTTCACGATAACCAGCTGTGTACTTATCAATTCGCCTGTAACCAGTTGGAATACCAACCATTTTAACCTCTTCCTTATTAGCCGTTAAAAGCTCAATAGATTGCTTAAGACTTTGTAAAGCAGTTGGCAATGACATTGTTTCACGACCAGTAGAAATAAAATCCTGAACTTTATCAAACTCTGATTGCCAACGTTGCATCAATTCAAAAATATCAGTCGTATCATTGTATGCTAATGCTATAATCGTACTCGAAAAAGCAATCGTTTGGCGAGCCATAAACTTTTGAATAATCAATCTACAGTGATAATCAATGTGTGCTGCAGATGCAATTTTTTGCATTAGCTCGATTAAATAAAATTCACCGCCAGCTAAATCAGATTTTCCTAATTTTCTAAGCTCAGACCCTACAGTTAACAAATCAATTGGATTACCAGCATTGTATAAACTTAAAATAGCTTCGAAAATATGTTTGTGAGCATCTTTATAAAAAACATCAGGTTTTGAAATAATTGACAAAGCTTCATCAACACCTTTAGGATCAATAAGCATAGCACCCAAAACAGCACATTCAACATCAACACATTGTGGCGGCAACTTTCCCTTTTCCAAATCGATTATCTTAGTTTTTTCCACTTTGACAGCTTTTACATTTTTAAAGTTTTCCATTTTAAAAACCTCCAAATTTTTCTTTTTTAACTTCAGCTTTTAACTCAATCACTTTTCCGTCATACTTATCCTGATTTGAAATCCAGTTTATTGCAAACTTTCTGAAACGACCTTCAAGAACATCACCATCATACTCTAACTTTTCTTGCAACACAGTAGCTTCAAACAATTGCACAAATTTGTCATAATCGATAATTTGTTTTCTATACTGCACCATCATAGTCTCAAATCGACTTGGATAATTTTCTTCAAAAAAAGCGAGAGCAGTTTGTTCTTTATTCTCTGTATTTTTAATTGTATTATTAGATGTATTATTATTCCTTATATAAGGAGTGATTTTTTCGTCACTAGGTTGTGATTTTTTTGTCAATAGGCTAGTGATTTTTTTGTCACTACCTCGTGATTTTTTTGTCACTACTTGATCCAAAGAACCTGAAAGAAAAAGCTTCCTTTTATTACCATCCTTTTTAATAACTTCAACAGAAATATATCCCCCTTTTTCGAGGTCAGAAATCCAACGAGAAACCGTCTTTTGATCTACTTTATACAGCTTAGCAAAATATTCGTTTCCAGCCCAGCAAAAACCCGAAGTATTGCACAAAGCAGTTATTTCACCGTACAGCAATTTTGCGTTAGGTTTTAAATTCTGATCATAACGGACATTAGCCGGAATGAGAGCATAAAAATTTGGCTGATCCATATCTTATAAAATATTTAAGCAACTTTTAATCTCCAATACTTTTTCATTTTTACCTTTTAAAACACCATCTTTAAAACCAAATTCGTACAATGCTTCAAAAATATCTGCATAAGTCTCCCCAATCCCTACTTTTATCTCCCCAACACCAGGAACATCCAAAACCCTAGGATTCCTATCCTGAACCACTTTAATACCCATTTTCTCTAATTGAATAGTTGTCATTGCACTTTAATTTTAATTCTTTATAAACACTTTCAATTTTTAATTCAAACCCAGGAACAACTTTTTTCATATACTCCAATTCAGCAACAACAGTTGGTACGTACAAATAAGATATTTGATAGTTAACCGCTAATGCACGAGCACAATAATTTTCAGATGTAAACAAAATAAAAACAACCACTTTTTTAACGAGAGTGTCTTTCAAACTCACTATTTCAGACACTCGGCAATCAAATATTTTTGACACTGCATCTTCCACAACTTTAGCTTTTTCGTTGTCAAAAGCGATTGTTTTCATCATTTAATTATTATCGTAATACTCTTTCACAAAATGATAATCCACAATATTATTACATGGAATTGTTCGCGCTGAAACAATAGTTGTTTCAAATGGTTTTTCTTTGTTTTCTTCTATTTGCTTTAGAGATATGAATTTTATAATCAAATCCTTTGCATCCTCAGCATCATGAGCTTGCAAAATATAGACTTGATTATACGGCTCATCTTCCTCATACGCCAATTCTATTTCTACTTTATAAAAATCCTTGTCAACATCATCATCTTCCAACGGAATCAGATTACTATATCCAACTTCTTTAATTGCGACAAATGAAAAAGAACCTTCAACTTTTTGCTCGAGAAAATCAGTAATTATCTTCATTGCCAAATCAACTGAATTTGCATATAAATAATAATTACGTTTTTTACCACCGTCAAGAACAGTCACACAATACACAGATGTAGAACCTTTAACCGGAATCCCAGTTCTTTTTTGATTACTCACTAAAACATCTATTATATCTCCACTTTGCAGATAAAAATTTAATTCAGACAACACCTTACTATCAATCAAAACACCACGATTAAACAGAATTTCGTTTCTCTGAATAGGTACAATACTACCCGAATCTTCATCAACAAAATCTTCAGTCCAGGTTCTTAAAAGTCTTTCTGCAAAATATTTTTCTTTCATTTCGTCAAGAACAGCAGTTCTTACAACGACTTCATTAAATTTTGTTTCCATTTATTTCATGTTTTACGCAAATTCCAAATGACCATCTGTTTCTACAATCTTTGCTTTAAAAGGAAAACAATCTTTTGGAACTTTTTCAATTGTTTGAATCAGATATTTACCACCTGTAAAAACAACTCTGTCTTCATCTTTATACTCAATTTGTAAATCCAATCTGTCTCCTCTCCCTTCAAATTTTGAAGGCACAACTTTAAAATCTTTAATTACAATTTCTTTATCCAATAATTTTTTGGTTTCTATTTTGTCACCAACAAAATTTTCAATAACTGCTTTTATATTGAAATCTTTAAAATTTTTCATTAGGTATTAATTTTTTAATTAGGTGCTTTGAATTACAATGTTTTGCCCAGCCCCAATAAGCCGCTAAAACACTTCTATCTTTCTTTTTTGAAACTGCTTTTGCAAATCGTTTTTTAATCGATTTTCGAAGCAATACATAATCATGATAAAACCTATAACCTAAAAAATCTATTCCTCTCGAACCAACAGGAAACACCTGATAGTTATCCTTTACAGTCAGCTTTAAATTGTCACTCAAATACAATCTAATTTCTCCTAAAAGAGAATGCAGATAAACCTTGCTTTCAGACAGAATCACAATATCATCTGCGTATCTGAAGTAATATTTTACCCTTTTACTCTCTTTTATCCAGTGGTCAAAACCAGTCATAAAGTAATTGGCGAAATATTGACTTAGATAATTGCCAATCGGCAATCCTTCAGCACTGTCAATTATTTCATCCAACAAACAAAGCAAATCCTGATCTTTGATTTTTCTTCTAAGAAGCATTTTTAAAACATCATGATTTACATTAGGATAGAACTTTTTAATATCCAATTTCAAACAGTATTTTGTGCCTGGAACATCTTTCAAAGTCAGCTTCAATTTCTTGGATGCCGCATGAATCCCTTTTCCTTTGATACAACTGTACGTATCAGCAGTAAAAACCGATACAAACAATTTTTCGAGATGAATCATGATAGCATGATGCATTATTCTGTCAGGAAAATATGGAAGCTTGAAAACATCCCTTTCTTTTGGTTCGTACACTTTGAAAATTTGGTATTCAGAAGTTTTATAGGTTTTGCTTTTCAGCATTTCATGAAGCTTTAAAATATTCGCTTCTTTGTTCTGATTATGCAGCACAACGCCATATTGATTCTGTTTACCTTTTTGAGCAACTTGATCAGCCTTTCTAAGATTTTCTAAGCTTATTATCTTATCGTATAAATTACTTACTCTTTTCATGCCTTGCTTAAAGAGGTCGTTTTCCCTTGCAGTACCAACGACCTTTTAATTTTGTGATTTTTTGCCATGCTGGCACGGTTTGCAATGATTTATTTTTTTTGCTCGGTGCGAGCTGACATTCGAATTCGTATTCCAGTTATCGTAGTTGTTGTACGAAAACCTGACACCTGAAGGAGAACTGTCAGCAACTCACTGCACAACCTGTTTTTTTTTATTTCACTTCCCTGTCGTACACCATAAACGCTTTATACAAATCCTGGTATTCATTGAAAATCATTTTTGCAGTTTCCCTGGATTCAGAAACAAGGCGCGAGCCGACAGCCGAAGGCGAAAACCAGCGATCGCTGTCGTGGCACGAAAACCCGACACCCGAAGGAGAACCCATGTCAGCTACAGCTGAAAATTTATCCTGACTGTAATCAGTAAAATCAGGCTTAAATGTCGAGTTGTGATAATCTGTAGCAACAAAAAGTTTTGCGATTGCTTTCACAGCTTCAATATGTCTTTCAGGAATTCCCGTTACGACAATTGCATTTGCATCTAAATTTTCGCTTTCGAAAATTTCTTCTATTGTAGCGATTTTTTTACTCATGATAATTCGATTTATTTTGTTCTTGATTGTTGGTACTCAGGCAAAAATTTCTTCACAGCATCAAGCAGATTTTGTTTAGCATCAGGACCAATGAAAACAAGGCGCGAGCCGACATCCGAACTCGTAGTCCAGCCATCGTAGCCGTCGTACGAAAACCCGACACCCGAAGGAGAACCCATCTTGAAATAAGCGAAGTATTTGTATTCATCTTCGTTCGTCCAATCAGGTAATCTACCTTCATTGTATGCCGCAACGATGAGAACCTCTAAAGCTTGACCAATTTCGTATTCAGCAAAGCCATTCCATTTTTCATAGAAATCAGCTTCAGTCGTACCATTCAATTCAAAAACATCTTGAATCGTTTGGATTCTTTCTCTGATATTCTTAACAAAAACTTTTCTACCGAAAAGATTTTCAAGCATGTTTTTTTGTTTTGGTGTTGCCTGGTCGTGCGCTTTCAAAGCATCCGATTTATTAATTTGAACTGTTTCCATAATTAAGCCGCTTCAATTATCATTAATGGTCTGTAGATTTCCTGCTCAAACAATTCACCTGCATAATAAGCCAAATCAGCTGATTTAAAAGCAAGGCGCGAGCCGACACCCGAAAACGTAAACCAGTAAACGAAGTCGCTGAACGAAAACCCGACACCCGAAGGAGAACCCATCTTAAACCAAGGAAAATATTTATATTCATTACTATTACTCCAGTCAGGATTCCAGCCTTCATTTAAAGCTTTTGCAACTAGTTTTGCTTTTCTATAAGCAACTTCGTCAGATTCCAAACCGTGATTTGATAAATCGAAATCTGATCTTAGAATTTCCAATTCCGAGAGAACATCATCAAAACTTTTGATTCGTTCTTTGATTGATTTTAAGAAAACTGCTTTACCAAGCAAATTTTCAAGAAGCTGCTTAGACTTTGGTCCGGCTTCATCATGCGCTTTAATCGCATCTTTTTTGTTGATTTGTAATGTTTCCATGTTTTATATTTAGTTGTTATTAATCAGCTTTATTCTTTAAAGAATCTATCAATTTCTCATGGCTAATAAAATTTCGATTAGGTTCCTTTCGTTTAAAAAAAATACCGATCATCGCTTTAGTCATTCCGACAGCAAACCACATTATCACCAAAAAGACAACCAGCCCTAAAGCACCTAGAATCAGATACCCGATATTTATTAAGTGTTCCATTTTTTACCACGATTTACATATTCAAAATTTTCGTAATAATCCTTATCCTCTTTGTAATCAGCATAAGCGATAAATAAACCAACAAGCAACAAGACACAACCGTTAACTCCGGCTATAATCATTAAATCCAAAAAGTTATTTACACACATCTTCCACAGCTTTTACATTGTTGAATCACATCAAACACATCTTCAGGGTAACAAACTCGTGTGGCACTATTACATGTCACCGGATCATTCACCTTAATTTTATTGATTGCTTTTTGTTCAGCTTCTGTTAATTCCAGTTGATTTTCCATTTTTAATTTTTAAGTAGTTAGGTTTCGTTCCTCTGATTTTTGAATCAATCATCTTTGTATATTTAAGTTCTCGATCCCTTTTAGTTTCTTTTGGTGCAACACTGGGAATAATTAAATTCCCAGTCACACCATAACTTTGAAGAATTTTCAAAGCTACTTCTAACGTCTCCCGCAAGACATTTAAATCGTTTTCAGGTATAAGAACCGTTTTCATATTTATCTTATAAAAGGTTTATCAAGAAGTTTTTAAACCGTCGTAGATTTTTTCTAAATCTTTGTTCAAATCAGCATCCTTAACTCTACCAGCCCAAAAATTATCTAATTTTTTCATTCCCTCACGAGTATGATATGAATGGTCAGCATCCATAATCAACTCTACAAATCCCTCTCGTTTCACAAATCCGAGCGCCTTGTAATTATTAAGAATACGAACGGCATTTGCTAACAAAGCCATTTCCTCATTCACCGGAACTATTTGTATAATATTTTCCATATATTTGTCTTGTCTTGTCAAGTTTGGCATGTGAATTGTTATACAATACTTAAATTGTTTGACAAGACAAATATATGTACAATATTTTACATTCAAACAATTATTTGTACAATATTTTACAAATTTTAACATTGTTTTATGTTTTTTATTACAAATAACAGCCCTATGAACGATCTAAACATTAAGGAATTACGCATACAAAAAGGATTATCGCAAAACGAATTAGCAAAAAAAATAGGAGTTTCCCGACAAACAATTGTCAACTATGAAAAAGGTGAAGTAATTCCTGAATCGAAAAGAGACATACTGTACAATATTTTACTAAACAAAGAGACAAACGTAGTCAAAGAAAATGTCGAATGTTATACAAAAACATTAGGCGGATACAGCAAAAAAATTTCCGAAAAAGAAGAAGAAATTAAAACAAGATTAGAAACAATAAAGCTCTTAAAAGAAAAAAAGCAAGATTTTAGTCACCAAGAAAAAATCATTAGCCTGTTAAAAGAACAAATAGACATCATAAAACAAGCTGAGGAAAACCACAAAACAGATATGTAGAAAATTCCTATATTTGAAGAATTTAAAAACTTTAGATATGAAAAATTTACTTTTCACATTGATTTTAACAGCATCGTTTTGCAACGCACAAACAGCTATTTACAACAAAACAAAATCAACCGGAAACTTTAAAGAATACCAAAGCAAAAACGGGTCGATTTTAAAAGTAGGTGACAGCATAACAATTGGCTATCCACTCGGAAAAGAATTTACATTTTTAACACAAGGAAACCAACCAGTTGCCGCTTTTCTAAGCAACAAAAAAGTAGCCATTTCAAACTTAAAATCAGTCGGATCAAATACTAGAGGATATAAAATGTATGCCTTATTTAAAGGCTATGGATTACCTGTGTATATTGACTACGAATCAGCCCTAGAAACAGGAGAAATAAAAGAATTATTTTCTTCAGAAAAACAATAAATACACAGTGAACAAAAAAGTGAACAAAAACTAATAAAAACACATTTTAATTTGTTTGTAAAGTCAATAAATTCAATGCCTTACTATTTCAAATACACACGTTTTAGTTTTCGATTCCCGGCGACTCCACAGAAAAAGGGAAGATATTTAAATATATCTTCCCTTTTTTTATTTTCAATAACCTTTATTAATTCCGAAAGCTTTTTAAGAACTCTTTCCCCAATGAAAAACTTTTTAAGAGTCTAAAAAATTAACTAGTTTGCTCGTGTTGCATATAAATAATTCTCCCCCTGATCATTAATAGCAGGCGTTTCTTTCCCCCATGAATTATTATCATTGATAGAACCAGTATTCCAGACATACAATGTAACATTACCACCTGAAGTATTATTTACCCTAAAAGCACCTGAGGCAAAAGTTACGTATTTCGGAACAACAGGGCCTGTTGAAACCATAGATATCACAAGTCTACTACCATTAAAACTAAACCCATTTTGTTGAAGAGCAGTACTACTCGAAGATAGTGTCATCCTTGGCGAATAACTACTATTTGGTACAACACCAGCTCCCGTCTTCGGACTAATAAGAAGTCCAAGATTAACAACCCATTTTCCGGGAGGCAATGTAATATTTGGACCAAGAAAATTATCTCCTGTAGTAAATTCTACGTATTTTCCTGGGTTAGCAGAACCATCAATAATATCTACAGCAGTACTTTTCCATGATGCTAGGCCACTAGCATCACTTGTAAGAACTTTATTAGCTCCTTGTGTACCATCCTGAATTTTCACTGAACCGACAAATACACTATTTCCAGTAACCTGAAGTTTTTCGGACCATGCTGAATTTCCTGCGCCAATACCCACTTTTCCAGTTTGATAAATATCTTGTAAATTTGATGTAGCAGGCACACTACCCCCCATAACTCTCCAAGGTTCAATAACACTAATATCTACAGCAGCACCAGTAACACCATTTACAGTAGTTGTAAGATTAACACCTGATAAAGTATTTGACACTGTTGATGACGGTGGATAGTCCAACAATTCGCCATATACACTGGTAATTTTTTTCTTTACTTGAGCAACTAAACTTACTCCCCCTGATAACAATAAAACGCACAATATTTTTTTCATTCTTTTAAATTTTTATTATTAAATTCAAAAATCTGTACTCAATTTTGATAAAATTAACAGCGTAAATCCAGCATTTTTGAATAGCGCGAAATTAGCCATGTCATATTCTAACCACTTTCTAAAAAGAGCAAAAAAATATTAAAATAAGCCTAAACACATACATGGAAATACAATTTTTAATCCTCAAATCAAAATCAATACTTTCACACCATCTTTAAAATCAAAGTTTACAAAACTTTCAAAAAAAAAAAATGAATTCCATTGAGCTTTTATTCTTTAAACATTATTAATAAACCATTATCACAATTTGCCAAAACAGAAAAAAAATCTGAATTCTCAACTAAATTTTCTTTAGCAATCCACTTTTAAAACGACATAATAAATTCTTAATTAAAACATTAAGTTTGATAAGGATTTAATAAAATTGACAAAAGCATAAATGCATATAATTATGTTTTCTAAAATGCAGTTAAAAAAATTAACAAGTAAAATCATAAATACCCCTTATAAATGTTTAATTCTAAATCATAAAAAAAGCCTGTAAACTCAATGTTTACAGGCTTTTTGTTTTTTTATGTAGCTTAAATAATTATTTCACGTAATTCTGAATAAGAAACCACGAGATCGCTAAGTGTAAATCCACGATTTAACCCACTAGGATTAGGGAGTATCCAAACTTTGGCCCCGCAAAAATCTTCGGGCTGTAATCCCCATGTAATTTGTTTTTTACCTGAAAAAGCTTTGTAGGCGGCTTTACCAAGAAAAGCAACATACTTAGGTTTAAATTGCTTGATCTTGTCACTAAAAATCTCAATTGCATCATCAAATTCCTCTTTTGATAGCTGATCTGCACGAGAAGTTGCCCTTGCTACGGCTGTTGTCAAACCAAATTCAAAATTTAAGATGTCAATATCGTTTATAGCTTCTATTTGATATGGAGTAAAACCAGCCTGATGTAATACTTTCCAAAATCGATTGCTTCTTCCGGAAAAGTGATGTCCATCTGATGCCGATTTTAAGCCCGGATTAATGCCGCAAAAAAGCACATTTAGATTTTCTTTAATAATATCAGTTAACATTTATGAAATTCAAATCGGTTAATTATAAGTTTAAAAATATCCATTGCTTTATACATAATTTTGATCCTAACAAAGTTACTTAAAGATAAATCATCGCAACGTCTTTTGCAATTAATTCCCTTTTGCAATAAAACCCGGAACTCCAGTTTTGACTACGCTATTAAATCGCTGTCTGGTCTCTATATTATTAATTTGGCCAAAGTCTTCTTGTGACAAAACACCAATATTAAAATTTTCATAAGCTCGTGACAAACTTTTAGGAGTAGTCAACAAGGTTGTACCACGTTGTACTGCCCAAGACAGTAATACTTGTGCAGGTGTTTTTCCAATTCTTTCCGCAATCTTTAAAACAACTTCATCTTCAATTGGTCCGGGTTTTATTCCGTGTCCTAGTGGAGCAAAAGCCAAAAAAACAATTCCTTTCTCTTTACAAAAATCAAGAAGCTCATTTTCTGGCAAATAAGGATGTGATTCTACCTGAACTACGGTTGGTTTTATTCTAGCAGATTCGTAGAGAGGAATTAGCTCTTTTAAACTAATATCAGATAAACCAATTGATCTGACCTTCCCGCTATCAACAAGACTTTCCATCGCTCTCCATGTATCCAGCAAAGTTACTTCGTGATCATAAATTACATTACCATTTTGATCTCTAGGATCTTGTTCCTCTCCAGGTTGAAAAGCAAATGGAGTATGAATAAGATAAAGATCCAGATATTCCAGTCCAAGTCTCTTTAAACTTGCCTCAAATGCTAGTTTAACACGTTCCGGTCTGTGATTGGTGTTCCATAACTTCGTAGTAACAAAAATCTCTTCACGGGCAATTCCTTCAATCGCCATTCCTTCTTTTAAGGCCTCTCCTACCTCTTTTTCGTTGCGGTATCGTTCTGCGGCATCAAAATGACGAAAACCCGCTTTTAATGCATCTTTAGTGGCACTTATTGTTAATAATGGATCAGGAATTAGGGTACCAAATCCGAGTGAAGGGATGCTTAAGTTTTTATGTGATATTCTCATTTTTTAATATTTTTAAGTTAATATTTTTTTCTTTTCATCAACAAAATATTGCAATTCTCTGAAGGTTATTAAGCCTTCGAATTAAAGCATAAAGTTCCGGCTAAAAACTCGGATACGTATGTGATATACATCACATATTGCTATAAAAATCGTCTACATTTTTAGGTTTAGTCTTTACTCAGTAAATCACGTAAAAACCCCCAGTAATTAGGGGAAATCTGCCCTTGTTGCAACGTTTCTAAACTTATAATTTAGTTTCAGAATTCATGGCCAGAATTTAATTCGGAGTAAGTCGAAAATCCAAGAAAGAGTAGACATAATTTTATTCATAATAAAATGGAAACTTTAGAAGAACAATTCAAAAACATGCATCTTCTTGACCGCGATGAGCGCTTGAGATTACTCAGTAAAATAGATATAATTCGCCCTGAAATCCTGAAACCTTTTTTCCCTGGACGATGGCTTTGGAAACGCTGCAATCTAAAAGTTTTAGTTGTAACAGATGGTGGCTTGGATTTTGGAACGGGAGCATTTGGATTATCTGAATTTTTAACCACTTTTAATGAACTGCAAAGAACTACCTGGTACAATTACCAAATAACACTTGGTCACAGAAGTCCTACCGCTTTTTCAAATCCTAATCCATTGGTTACAGCAACTATTCCAAGTTTTAATTTTGTTTCAAGTGTAACGCTTGCTAATTTTGACCAGGTGTGGTTGTTTGGTATCAATTCTGGATCAGGTTTACCAACCAATGAATTAGCCGCAGTTGAAACTTATATGAATAATGGTGGTGGATTATTTGCTACAGGTGATCATGGGACTTTAGGTTCAGCTATGTGCAGTAATATACCAAGAGTAAAAGACATGAGACATTGGGCTGATTTCGGCGCAAATGAAGTGGGCATGACCCAACCACGAAGAAACGATACAAATCGACCAAAAGCAGGTGATGCAACTTCTTTGTATTTTGATAACCAATCAGACAACATTCCTCAAAATATTTCCGTAAGAATATTTGGTACAGGCCTGCCGCATCCTTTGTTATCCATTAAAAAAAGTATCAGACCATCTGGATTGATTGATATTATGCCAGATCACCCGCATGAAGGTGAATGCAAACCTGAAACATCATTTACTGTTAATGGCATCACTGTAGCTACTCAAAATATTGCAACATCTCATGTTTTAGGAGGCAGCACTACCGGAGGTGGCGGAAAATCGCTAACTATTCCACATTCTTTTTCTTCTATTGCTGTATGGGATGGCCGTTTGGCAAAAGTGGGTCGTATCGTAGTCGATTCAACATGGCATCATTTTGTAAATGTTAATCTAAATGGGTCCGAATCTTATTTCAACGGAGATGACAGACCGGGTTTACAATCTGGTTTAACCACAGCTGATTTTAAGGTTATCAGACAATATTATATGAATATTGCGCTTTGGATTACCAAAAACAAAGCATTTATATGTTTGAGAAGATATATATGGTACTACCTTTTAAAAGATTCACAACTTATAGAAGCAAGTTTGAATTACCCACTTGAAAAAAGAGAAAATATTTCAATTGCAGATTTAAACAGTATTGGGGCTTTGGCAGAAGAAATTCTATCTGAAAAATATAGTCCGGCATTTGCCAGAGATTTTTTAATTGAAGCTCTTGAACCCATAAATCCAAATCTGGCTTATAAATTAAACATTTGGAAACCTGATAATCTGGAAGAAATTAGAAAAAAAGAAGACAAATATTATCAACCTTGGGTAAACTTAGATTTTATATTGCATACTGCAATCGGAGCTGGATTTATCGCATTAAGAGATGATAGAAGTATTTCTGACGAAAACGCAAATGAAAAAAATCTGAATAGTATAATCGATGTCTTCAATAAAGGAGCACAATTTGGTTTTGACAAATCTGTAACAAATCTTGGGACAAGCATTAACTCTTTGAGCAATGAATTAAATATCAGACTTTAAACAATAATCTGTTTAATAGGAAATAAATTTATTAAACATGTTTTTTTATATTTAAGCATTGCATTAAAATCTAAGACACTACCAAAAAGCCTAATAAACTGTCTCGTCCTGAAATATCATAAAACAAAAAAAGCCTGACAAAAAATCAAAATTTTCATCAGGCTTTTTACTTATTTTTAAAAATTTTCTCATCAATATTTCCACACCAAAACATCGGCCGTTTTTATAGACTGAGTTCCAAAGATAATTTTTGCATCTTTTGGCAAATTGAAGTTATAAGGCTTATCAGAATAGTTAACTGCTATTCCGAAACCGTCGCGATAATCGACCATTACTCCTTCTGGATAATCTTCTATAGGTGCGTTTTGCTGTTTGTATAATTTTCTGATTACTTGTTTTTCTAAGTCGCCATTTTTCGAATCTGTACCAACGTATGTCACGGTTCCTTTTCCTAATTTATGCGAAACGACAGATGCTGTACCTGCATAAAAATCACCTTGATAAGTTGCCCAGATTTCTGTTCCTTTATTCGGTTTTAGTAAATCTCCCCAACTTGTCCAGGCAAATTCTTGATTTTCAAATTTAATAGCACCAGGAGAATGAGGCATTAATAAATCATACGATTCTATTTGAGATCCTATCAAACTCCAAATCGGCTCATAAAATTTTGCCTCCCAAAGATGTCCTTGACGGTTTTGGATTCCAGATCGGCAACTCATGATTAAATTTCCACCATTTTTTGCGTACAAGGTTAATTTATCAATCAATTTTTGATCGATCATTTGATAAGCCGGCACGATCAAGAAAGGATATCTTGAAAAATCTGTTGTGTCTCTGACGAAATCAACCGGCGCACCAATTGACTTTGAAGCTTTATAATATTTTAAAAAGTGATTAATCGTATTCCATTCTTTGGTTTGCTTATTTAAGTCAATCCCCATCACATTATCCGGATTGAACAAAATTCCGGTTTTGCGTTTTAGATAGTAGTCTGGTAATTCTGCCTTTGCGTTATAGTTTTTTCGAAGTGTTTCTATTTCTTTTATAAATTGGCTGAATTCCAGTCCGCCCGGTGTTGGCGTCACGCCATCTGTACCAACGATACCATAGTGATACTGCTCATAACCATACAAAGGAGCACGGAAACGATACGTACATTCGAATTTACTGCCTCCTGCAAAAACATGCCACAGCCACATTCGAACACTGCCCGGCAAAGGTTGCGGATTAATGCTTCCCCAGTTCACTTGTCCCGGCTGTAATTCCATACAACCATACATTCCTTTAAGCGGTCTGAAAAAATCATTAGCCATTCCGATAGCAGCATAATCTCCCAAACGATATCCATTTTTTCCTATCCCAAAACTTCCACCATAAACCATATAACGAGTGTAGCAATCAAAATCAAATTCTTTGCTCATACCAATAAAACTCTCATCATAAGCAGGTCTATAGTTAGAAGTAATCCATTGATCCTTGCTTACATATTTGCGAATGACTGCCGCTTGAGAATCCAGAAAAGTAGCAGTTTCTTTATCGGCAAATCTGTAATGATCCAATTGCGAATGCAAATTCATTCCCCATTCTTTATGCAAAGGAATATTTATTTCACTGAAATCAGAATAAATACCACTCCAAAAACTATTGCCCCAAGCTTTATTAAGAATGTCGATATTCTGATATTTTTCCTTTAGCCAATTGCGGTAACGTTGTTGTGCATCTGCTCCATAATCCAGAAAACGTGCTGGTTCATTGTCGATCTGCCAACCTATGATATTTTTATTATTCCCATATTTTTTTGCTAATTGTTCGACCATTTTTAAAGAATAACTTCTATAGTAATTGCTCGAAAATGAAGCATGCTGTCTAGAACCGTGATCTGTTTTGGTACCGTCCTCATACGTAACAAGTACATCAGGATGCTTGCGCACCAGCCATACGGGAGGCGTTGCTGTAGAAGTGCACATGACAATTTTTAGTTTGTATTTTGCTGCAATTGCTACTGCTTTATCAAGCCATTTAAAATCATAAACTCCTTCTTGTGGTTCTAATTGTGCCCAAGCAAATTCTCCAAAATGAGTAAACTCAAAACCCATTTCTGCAATTTTTTTCAAATCTCTATCCCATTGGCTTTCATCCCAATGTTCGGGATAATAATAAACTCCTACGGTAGTCAGATCTTTTTTTGGAAAATACTTTTCAAATTTTTGAGCATTTGCCCCAATACAAACCATTGCAATCAAAAAAGTTAGCACGGACTTTTTGAATATTTTTCTTTTTATAATCTGCTTCATTTTTTTTGGATTTATTATTTTTATTTACAACACAAAACTAAAGTGTTAAACATACACTTATTTTTAATTAAGAGCAAATTTACTTTATTAAAAATGTAGTCGAGAATCTAGGCTGACCAATTTACTTGCGGGATTACGGAATACTTTTTATTATAAGTTCAGTTGCGTTGCAATCTTATGCATCATCAAAAACAAAACTTAAATAAATTCGATTAAAAAAAATCAAAAAAGCCTGAAAATTTAATTTTTCAGGCTTTTTACTTTCCAATATATTAAGCTATCGGCGTATAAAAATTATTTTACATCAAACCAAAGTTTCACTGTAAACAGATCTTTATCGGCTATATATGCTACTAAAATTCAATCAGGAAATAAGCGTGCAGAAAGCTCTTTAGTTGCTTGTTTGGACCCGGCCGGATTCGACCCCTCGCTACTCCACAAAAAAGCCTTGTAGTCAATTTGAACATGCCCCAAAAAGTTAGACACTATTTGGGGCATTTTTTATGGAAAGAAAAGCAAAATATGACTATGCATTTAAAATACAATTTTTGAAATGAGTAATTTAAGTTCCGATAAATTACTTTATTTATAGTTTACGTTTAATTTTCGTTAGGAGAATAATTTAAAATTAACACGAAAAGCACTCAGTAAATAAAAGTTACCTTAAACAGTTTTAAAGAATTATCGATATATTTGGGTTAAATTAAATTGATATTTTTATACATATCTACCCAAAATAGGTTGGCTTTGTATGATTTTGTCATACATATATACTAGTTGGGAGAGATTTGACCGAAAATGACGTTTTAACAATCGAATATCTTAAATTTAATGCAAAAACTTAAAAATAATTCAATCAAAATTATATTAGCATTCGCTTTGTCAATACTTATTTTATTTGCGATTGAGAAAATAAATATTAATATTGGATGGCTTCCAATATTATGTCTTTTAGCACTAATCATAGTATTTTGTTGCGCAATTGCAAACTTAATCCTGATCATAATTTACAAAAGCGAAATGGAAAGTAAAATCCTGACGTTTATTTTAAGTATAATTCCAATAATTGTATCTATATATTATTTTTCAGTTTTCTTATCAATTAAATGTTGAAATAAATAACCGAAAGAAAGTAAAACAAATTAATTAAAACTTAGAAATTGAGGTTTGAATAGCAGAAACTTAAAAAGTAAAACTGATTAAATTAATCATAAATAAAAAACAAACCTCTCCCAACACACACTACAAGCAATTTGGGGATTTGGCTTAATGGAAAAATTGGTTTGTATTTGGAAGATTTGGCAAATCCGAAAGATAACGCTGATTTAATCCCAAACTGCTTGTAGCGCGAGAACGTTGTAAGCAACTTTGTGAAACCAAACATACCAAATAAAATTCTGAAATGAAAAATGAATTAATCCTATTTCCAAAATTAGAAGATGTCTTCAATAGCATTACAGAAAGACATTATGAAATATTTTTACCTGTTGTCGCAATCCCAAAAACAATGGTTAATGAAAACTGGGAAGGCTACTTTTTTGTCATTCAATTTAATGAAGATCCATACAATAGAGAAACAGTAAAATATTTCACTGAATACTGCACTGATACAATGATTTCTTTTACAATTAGAAATGGAAAATATGATTTTGACACTGATTTAGGCTATTTTGATGTAACAGACGATTGGAAAGAATATCAAATAGAAACAAAAGAAAAGTTTGAAGAATCGAAAAATGAATTTTTGAATACTGGAAATCAATTTAATATTGCTGAAATTAAAATCGGTGGAGAACCAGAATGGTGGCAAGGAGATGCGACACCAAATGACCCAAGTGGAAATCCAATGTTATTTATCACAGAAATTGAGACATATCCATTTTGTAAAGATTCTTGCGACAAGAAAATTTATGTTTTTTACAGCCGAGAACATAACCTAGTTGTACACCTATATCAAACGACATAAAAAAGCTAGGCACAACAGCTACTACAACGGATTTGGGCAATTAGTTTAATGGAAAATGGTTTTGTATTTGGGTCCCGATAGCTATCGGGATTGGCAAATCCGAAGAATGGGCTTAATTTAATCCCAAACTGCGTGTAGCGCGGGAACGTTACCAGTAATTATAAAAAACGAATTATGAAGAAAACAACATATTTTATTTTAATCATTGCTTTCTCTCTCTCCTCATTCATTTCACCTAAATGCATTTTTAAACAAGATTCTGAAGCAAAGATGCTTGGTGAAGTTTTCCCAATAGAAAAAATTGAGTCAGTTATAATTACGAATATTAATGGAAAACACCAAATGACTTCAGTAGAACTTGAACATTTGAAGAAGAATTTAAAATTAGCAAAATATTCGGGTGGTCTTTTAGAAAAACCTGGACACATCTTTTTAGAAATCAAATTAAAAAGAACAAAAAATGTAGTTTTAGGTTATGTTTATGCGAGTAAAAATTATATCCATTTTGATAAAGGAATCGACAAAAATAACAGAGAGTTTACAGGCTCATACAAGATGCCTGCAAAGTTTAACTTCGATAGCTATAATTAAAAACAACTACTGGTAACAGTTACTACAACGGATTTGGGCAATTGGCTTTCCCGAAGTAACGGGAGGAAAGTTTGTTTTGTATTTGGGATAATTTGCTTCGCCTATTCGCTATCGCTCGGGTGGCAAATTCGAATAATGAGCTTAATTTAGTCCCAAATCCCCCCCTACTGGCGCGAGCATCTTACTCGTAAAACACAAATCAAAAAAAGCCTGATAAAAATTCAACATTTTCATCAGGCTTTTATTTTCCAAAATATTTAAATATCGGCGTATAAAATTTATTTTACATCAAACCAAAGTTTCGTTGTCAGTAAATCTTTTCCTTGACCTGCAACTGCAGCTTTGTAACTGTCTCCGTTTAATGATTGTTCTGTTCCCGGATAAAAGAAACGTGAAGGTATTTTTCCATCTAAAACTGTTGCTGGACCTGCTTTTAAAACCGGATAATCTAATCTTCTCCATTCTGTAAAAGCGTCAAGACCTTGTCCGTAAAAAGCAATCCATTTTTGTGTACCAATCGATTTGGCATAATTTGTAGCATCATATTTTACTGTTGCCTGATTCAGATAATTCGAAATAGCTGTTGCATCTGTAATTCCAAATTGATTAAATGATGCTGTAATTGCATTTTTATAATACTGTTCAGCATCTCCAGAAATATAGCCACGAGCTACAGCTTCAGCAAGATTGAACAATGTTTCTGAATAAGAAGCAATTACTGCCGGCGATGTCGAAGTCAAAAAGTAGGTTCCCGGTTTTGATGTTTTGGCAAAACCCTGGCTATTGGCATCACTGTTTGATAATCCGTTAGCTCCACCAACGTATTTTCCAACACTTGCATCTGACGGTAATTGTGCATAAACTGGCAAACGTGGATCTGATAATTCATACAACTTGTCAACCAATGTTTTCGAAATACGGAAATCATCACGAGTTTCAAACCAAGCCGAAGCCGGATTTTGTTGTGGTGAACTGATGTAAGTAAATTTGAAAGTATCTGCATTACTGCTTATTAATCCGCCTGCATCGCTTGTGGCATCAATTGCAGCTTGTTTTGCCAAAGCTGGTTCTCTGTCAGAAATTCTCAACGCGATTCTTAAACGAAGCGAATTCACCAATTTTTTCCATTTTGAAATTTCGCCTTTATAAACCAAATCTCCAGTCACAGCGCCATTTGCTGTATTCAATAAAGATTGTGCTTGTTTTAAATCATCAAGCAATCCGGTGTAAACTTCTTTTTGAGTATTGTAGGCTGGAGTTACTTTTAAACCGGCTTCTTTATACGGAATACTTCCATAAGCGTCAGTCAATAATAAAAATGTCCAAGAACGAAGCGTTAATGCAATTCCTTTATAATTTGAATTTGCCTGCGCATCTGGGAATTTAATAATAGTGTTCAAATCTGTAATCAATGTTGCATAACCTGTATTCCATAAAGAAGTAAACGAAGTATTTGAAACATCATATCGATCTGGTTCTGTATACTGGATTTTAGCCCAATGTTGAACAAACAACAAAGACGAGTTAAAGTTATTTCCGTCACCCCAATATAAGTCCGCTCCTTGTTTCAGTGTTCCTGTCAACAAATAAGGTGCTAAAGGTGTTTCAGTTGCATTTGGATTTGCATTAATATCATCCAAAGTATCGTTGCAAGAACTCAGTGTCAATGCAATCAAGGTTGTATATAATAGTTTTTTAAGCATGATTCCGAGTTTTTAAAATTTAAGATTAACATTCAGACTGAAATTTCTCGTAGTTGGTAAAGCTAAACTCTCCAAACCTTGTGCATTTCCAGTATTGAAAGCAGTTTCAGGATCTATATTTGGCACATCTTTGTAAATAAATAATAGGTTACGACCAGCAGCAGTAATACTTGCGCCCTGAAGTCCTAGTTTCTTAGCTAGTTTTTTATCTACATTATAAGTAAGCCTAACTTCTCTTAGTTTCACATAAGTTGAACTGTAAATGTAAGCTTCGCTGATATTGTATGATGCTTTGTAGTATTCCTGTGCACTAATCACTTTATTGTTTGGAGTTCCGTCAGCAAATACACCACCGAAAATCATTCCGTCATCATAAACCGCTACACCACCTGGAGCAGCTCCTCCAGTTACCAATGTTTTTGGGTTAGAAGTGTTGTTTCCTGGATAATAATAGCTTAATCCACCATTCTCAGCACCTCGGCCCGGAAGCGTCTGCGCTAAAACTCCTGTATAATTACCGGTTCTGTTTGTTCCTGAAAAAAGCTCACCTCCTACACTTGCATCAACAAGAACCGAAAGCTCAAGATTTTTATAAGTAAATGTGTTTGTAACACCCGCTAAGTAATCTGGTGTATAATGTCCTAAAACTTTCTTTGTCGGATCTGCTTTTGGTAATCCATTCGCACCTACTACAATATTTCCATTTGCATCACGCTCATAAGCTGTTCCGTAAAGTGCTCCGTAAGCTTGTCCTACTGAAGCTAACACATCAACACCTCCCGAAGTACCAATAGTGTAGTTTTGAATCTTTTTATCATAATCAAGAATCTCAACTTTGCTTGTATTCTTAGAGTAATTTACACCAACATTCCATTTGAAATTTTCAAGCTGAATAGGATTTCCGTCCAACTGAACTTCTATACCTTGGTTATTAATTTTCCCTGCATTGATTAATTGCGAATTATAACCACTTGAAGCTGTTGTTTTAATTTCCAAAATTTGATCGAAACTGTTTGTATTATAATAAGCAACATCAAAATGCAATCTGTTTTTCCAGAAAGAAGATTCGATACCAACTTCTGTAGAACGAGTTGTTTCTGGTTTCAAGTCTTGATTCAGTTTCTTTTGTGAAGAGGTCTGAATTGGATTTCCATCAAATGCTGTTTGGAAATTATAAACTGTCGATAATTGATATGGATCTGCATCGTTACCAACTTCAGACCAACCACCGCGCAGTTTTAAGAAATCAAGCGTATTGCTTTTAATATTCAGCGCATCAGTTAAAACTAAACTCCCATTAATCGAAGGATAGAAATACGAACGATTACTGCTTGGCAATGTAGATGACCAGTCATTACGAGCTGTAAGATTCAAAAACGCATAATTTCTAAAACCTAATTGAGCCGAAGCATACGCACTATAAACTCTCAATCGTGATAATGTGTTTGAAGAAGTCAACGGGTCACGTGAATTTGTCAATGTATATAAGTCTGGCACAGCCAAACGTGGCGCTTTTTGGTAATTATTTGCATCGCTGTGGTTACGAATATTAAAACCTGCAAGAGCATCTAAAGTAAAATCTTCACTAAGGTTTTTGTTATAATGAAAAAGCCCTTCAGTATTTTGTTCGTTTACAGTATAAGCATCTTCAGCATAAGATCCGAATGGCGTTCCGTTTGTACCATATTTAATGGTGTATTTTCTTCGGTCATTATAATAATCAACTCCTGTGCGGAATTTAAAATCAAGTCCGTCGAAAATTTTCGCTTCCAAATGAATATCACCAATTAAGCGATTACGTTGTTGGCTAGTGGTATTATAATAAGCATTCCAATATGGATTGCTATAATAGCTGTTGTTCCAGTTTCTAGTCCAATCTTTATCAAGCTCATTGATATCGACTTGGCGTCCAAACCAAAGAAACTGCAACATTACACCTGCAGCACGTCCGCCTGATGGACCACCTGGAAGTTGTGGAGCATCTGTTACAATATAATTACCTGTTACACCAACTTTAATACTTTTAGATATTTGGTAATTCGTATTAATTGTGAAATTTGTTTTGTTTATTTCACTGTTAGGCACAGTCCCTAATTGCTTCTGATTATTTACTCCTACGCGGAAATCTGATTTTTCATCTGATTTTGCCACCGAAATACTATTATCATAAGTAAGTCCAGTATTGAAAAAGTCTTTCACATTATTTGGATGCGCTACAAACGGAACTGCTTGACCATTTGAATAAAATTGAGGAATCAAACGTCCGTCTAAACGTGGCCCCCAGCTTTCATCAACACCATCGTTAACTCCTCCTCCTTTTCCATCTACATAACTAAATTTTCCATTTGATCCTTGTCCGTATGAATTTTGAAAATCTGGCAAAGTAGTAACCTGAGACACCGTGATACCAGAATTAAAAGTAATACCAAGTCCGTTTTGACCTTTTCCAGATTTTGTAGTGATCAAAACTACACCATGCGCCGCACGTGAACCATAAAGCGCTGCTGCATTTGGTCCTTTCAATACTGTTAATGTCTCAATATCCTGAGGATTCAAATCGGAAATTGCATTTCTGAAATCACGAGTTGCTCCACCAGAATTCAATTGTGAATTATCTACAGGAACTCCATCAACAACAAATAACGGCTGATTATTTCCTGCAATAGAAGTTTCACCACGAATAATAATTCGCGAAGATCCCATATCTCCTTGCGAATTGGTAATACGAACACCCGCTAATTTACCAGTAAGGCTGTTTAAGAAATTCGTTTCTTTTGTACTAGCAAGGTCTTTACCTTTAAGTGCCTGAGTCGTATATCCTAATGATTTCTTTTCTTTTGTAATTCCAAGAGCCGTAACTACAACTTCTGATAATGCATTTTGTTCTTGAGTAAGATCAATCACTACCGCATTTTTATTAACTACAACTTCTGCTTTTTTATAACCTAAATAACTTACAATTAAAGTATAAGGGAATTTTTGTCCGGTTTGGAAATAAAATTTACCATCAAAATCGGTTACAACTCCGTGTGTAGTCCCTTTAATGTTGATTGAAGCCCCAATTACAGGCTCTTTTGTAACAGCATCTACAACTGTTCCTTCAAGTTTTGACTGGATTAACGGTTTCGTTTCTTGCGCGTTAACCCCTATGGAAATCAAGAAAATACACGTCAGTATATATCTATTTAATTTTTTTTTCATTACTTTGTTTTAGTTTAATAAAAAGGTGAGCCGAAAACAGATTTAGTCCATTTTCGCTTTCCTTCTAGAGATGACAATTTCTTTAAGCTTCACCATTTCTGCTGCAACAGAAATGGTTTTTTCTTTTTTATCTGCAACACATTCGTTTTTTCATTTTTCTTTTTTTTATTTTGGGTTATTATTATTTTATTTGGTCTATACAATATTATTCCCCCTGCAATTGAGGGTCGTTGTTATAAAATTTAATAAATCAAGGATTGAAGAATTTTAGCAGAGACATCTCCTAAAACATTAACTATCAAAAAGTTCTTACTCGCTCAGAAATCATTTGACAATTTTTAATCTTTATTTTAAATTCTACTAATTTGATAGAACAAAGGTAAATTAAAAATATTAACTCAAAAACTTTATGCGATTTTTTTGCAAAAAAAATGTTAACTAAAAAAATTTAGTAATTTTAAATCATTAAAAATTAAATAGTTAAAATGAAAATGAATTTTGGTACGATATGAGAAATTTCTGAGAACAACCTACAAAGGCCGTATTCACTGTATCGTTTTCGTTAAAAATAAATGTGTTTCGAACACAAAAAAGTATCACAATAAAGACCAAAAGTGAACTATTTTACCCCTTCTTTTTCATCATTTTTCTCTAACTTAGCGGTCTGTATATTTGAAATATGCGATTTAAAATAAACTTTGTTTTTCTGCAAAACACTGAATAAAAAAACAATACCGTTTTTTCTCTTACTTTTTTGCAGTAAACATTCTTCTAATAATTTAGTTAATTGAAAACTATGAACAAATTTGATTTTGGAATTGTAGGATTAGGTGTAATGGGCCGAAACTTACTTTTAAATATTGCCAGTCATAATTTTGCGGCTGCAGGTTTAGATTTAGACACAGAAAAAGTCAATTCTCTTCAGCAAGAAGCCGATGAAAACCATACTATTGAAGCCACTACAGATGTCAAGCATTTTGTAGAGCTTATTCAGCAACCTAGAGCGATTATGTTATTGGTTCCTGCGGGAAAACCAGTTGACAGCGCAATTGCAAGCTTACTTCCTCATTTAGATAAAGGTGACATTATTATTGATGGAGGAAATACTTATTTCACTGATACGGACAGAAGATTTTTAGAATTATCTGAAAAAGGAATTCATTTCTTCGGAATGGGAATTTCTGGTGGTGAAAAAGGTGCTCGTTTCGGTCCTGCTATGATGCCGGGCGGTGATCAGAAAGCTTATGAAAGACTTCGCCCTATTTTTGAAGCAATTGCAGCAAAAGTGGACGGAGAACCTTGTGTAGAATATTTAGGAAATGGTTCTGCTGGAAACTATGTAAAAATGGTTCACAACGGAATTGAATACGGAATCATGCAGTTGATTTCTGAAGTTTATGACCTTATGAAAAGAGGTTATAATTTGGATGATGAAACCATTCAGAAAACTTTTGCAGAATGGAATCAAACCGATGATTTAAGATCTTATTTAATTGAAATTACCGGAAACATCCTAAAACAAAAAGATGAAGACGGAACGCAATTAATCAATAAAATCTCTGATTGGGCAAGATCTAAAGGTACAGGAAAATGGACTTCGCAAAATGCAATGGATTTACAAGTTCCTGTTCCAACAATCGATGCAGCAGTTAACATGCGCGATATGTCTAAAACCAAACCGGAAAGAATTGAAGCGGCTAAAAAATTAGTTTGGAACGCTGGCGAAACGAATGTTCCTCAAAGCGAAGCAATCGCAGCTTTAAAATCGGCTATGTATTTTTCTATTGTTGTGACTTATGCTCAAGGTTTAGCACAACTTCACACCGCTTCTAAAGAATACAACTACGGATTGAATCTAGAAACTGTTGCTAAAATCTGGCGTGGTGGATGTATTATTCGTGCGACAATTTTAGAAGATTTCAGAAAAGCATATGTTACAAAAGCAGATTTGCCAAACTTACTTTTAGATGGCGGAATTGCTTCTAAATTAACAGAAAACCAAGCAGGAATGAGAGCTGTAATTCAGTTTGCAGTTCAAAAAGGATTACCAGTTTCAGGATTAATGAACTCGTTATCTTATTTTGATGCTTACCGTTCGGCAAATCTTCCAACAAATTTAATTCAGGCACAACGTGATTATTTTGGAGCACACACTTACGAACGTATAGACAAAGAAGGAGTTTTCCACACACAATGGGCTGAATAAGCAAATTAAAGCAACACAACTACACACAATGACTAAAAATAAACTAAAGAATCCAACAATCATTGTCATTTTTGGAGGAACCGGAGATTTGGCAAAGAGAAAGCTCTTTCCCGCATTTCAAAATCTGTACCTTGACGGACGTATGTCTGAAAAGTTCCAGATTATTGCTCTTGGAAGAGCAGAAAAAACAAATGAAGATTTTCGCGCTTATGTAGCAGAAAATCTGGCTCTTTTTTCAAGAAGAAAAGGAATTGATGATCCAGAAACAGAAAAATTCCTTTCGCACATAACCTATCATAGTTTAGATATTGACAAAGAAGAATCCTATATTGGATTAAACGAGAAAATTGAAGGCTTTGATCAGTCTTTTGGAGAACGCGCAAATCGTCTTTTTTATCTTTCAATTACGCCTTCTTTCATTTCAACTATTTCGAGCAATATCAAGAAAATCGGACTTGCGGCGAATCCAAAACAAGATCGTATTATTATTGAAAAACCTTTTGGATATGATAAAACTTCTGCAATTGCACTTAATGAAATGCTTTCACAGACTTTCAAAGAAGAGCAGATTTACAGAATCGATCACTATTTAGGAAAAGAAACCGTTCAGAACATCTTGGCTTTCCGTTTTGGAAATTCGATGTTTGAACCATTATGGAGCCGTAATTTTATTGATTTTGTCCAAATTACCGTAGCAGAGGAAGTCGGCGTTGAAGAACGAGGCGGATTCTATGAAGGTGTTGGAGCATTAAAAGATATGATTCAGAACCACTTGCTACAAATTTTATGTATGACGGCTATGGAAGCGCCTGCATCATTAAATGCAGATGACATTCGTAACCGAAAAGCAGATGTCTTGAAATCGATTCGCCGAATCAAACCAGAAGAAGTGGATCATTATATAGTAAGAGGTCAATACGATGCTGGTGAAATAAAAGGAGTTCCTGTTCCGGGTTACCGTCAGGACAAAGGCATTGCACCAGATTCTAATACAGAAACTTACGTGGCAATGAAAATTTATCTGGACAACTGGAGATGGCAGGGAATTCCGTTCTATTTGCGTTCAGGAAAAAGAATGGAAGAAAAACAATCTTCAATCATTATTCAGTTTAAACCGGTTCCGCATTCTTCATTTTCTTATGGAAAAGAAGGAATGACGCCAAACCGATTGATTATCAACATTCAGCCTGCAATGGACATTAAACTGCAGTTCATGACCAAAAAGCCAGGTTTATCATTGGCTTTAAGACCAGCAGAAATGGTTTTTGATTATTTTGCCTGTTCAACAATGTCGCCAGAAGCTTATGAAACATTGATTGCAGATGCACTATTAGGAGACCCTACTCTATTTATGCGTTGGGATCAAGTGGAAGAAGCTTGGGACGCAATTGATACAATTCAACAAGTTTGGAAAACAGTAGCTCCAACAAATTTCCCAAATTATAAAGCAGGAAGCTGGGGACCTGAAGAAGCTGATGAATTATTAGCGCGCCAAGGACACAAATGGATTCCGAATACACAAACAAAAGAAGAAGTTTTAAATGATACAGATTTATAATAACACAGAAGAAATCAATGTTACAGCTGCAGACCTTTTTGTCGAATCTGCTCAAAAAGCGATTGCTGCAAAAGGTAAATTTACAGCTGTACTTACAGGAGGTTCTTCTCCTGCAGGGATTTACAAATTATTGGCTTCTGATGCTTACAAAAATAAAATAGACTGGAGCAAAGTTTATATTTTTTGGGGAGATGAACGTTGGGTTCCGTTAAACGATGATTTGAGCAATGCTAAAATGTCGTACGCAACATTATTAAGCCACGTTGCTATTCCGCAGGAAAATATTTTCGAAATGTACAAAGACGGCGTTACTCCTGAAGAATATGCAGTTACCTACGAACAAATCCTTAGAAAGATATTAGGTGAAGAAGGAAAATTTGACTTAATCTTATTAGGAATGGGAGATGACGGACACACCGCTTCTCTTTTCCCTGGTGAAGCTGTTTTAGAAGAACAAACCAAATGGGTTGACGCTTATTATTTAGCTCCACAGAAAATGCACCGTATTACACTTACTGCGCCATTAATCAACAAAGCAGAAAAAATTGTTGTAGTGGCTTTTGGCGAGAAAAAAACACACGCTTTAAAAGAAGTTACAACTGGAGATTACAATCCGACTTTATATCCAATGCAATTGATTAAACCTGTTTCTGGTGAATTATTGTTTTTGGTAGATAAAGCTGCTGCAGGAACGAATTAATTTTTTATTCAAAATAACTTATTAAATCGCAATCATCTAAAAATTGATAATTGCGATTTTTTTATTTTATTGATTTTCATTTGCTAAACTATTTATCCTAACGAAAAGTTTAATTAAATTTACTTCGATGGATGAACTGAAAAAACATATAGAGGAAATTACTCCGATAACCAATGAAGAATTTGACTATATCAAAACATTCTTCAAGGAAAAAAAAGTAAAAAAACACCAATATCTGCTTCAGGATGGTGATAAAGTGACTTCTGAATATTGGATTGTCAAAGGTATATTTCGCGCTTTCCATATTGATAAAGATGGAAAAGAACATATTTTGCAGTTTGCTCTTGAAAATTGGTGGCTCTCTGATTATAATGCTTTCTTCAACCAAAAAGAATCCAACATCAATATTGTTTGCATGGATGATGCCGAAGTTTTATGCCTGACACTTTCTGGCCGGGAACAATTAGCATCGGAATTTCATAAAATGGAACACTTTTTTAGAATGAAATTAACCAGCGGTTATTCGGCACAACAAAGACGTATTATTTCGCTGCTTTCAAACAATCCCAAAAAAAGGTATGAAGAATTTGCCAATTTGTATCCAAACATAATGCAAAAAATTCCAAAAAAATATATAGCCGAATATTTAGGTGTCAGTCGGGAAACTTTAAGCCGTCTGTATTCTAATAATGGCTGATAATATCAAAATACAGGCGTGATTTTTATCACGCTTTTTTTATATCCCCACTTCAACAGCAAAAATCATTCTTAACCAAAGTCAATGATTTTAAAGACGCTGCAAATCTACTTTTGCCCCGTAATCAATAGTTACTTATTTAAGCTTTTTTAAAAGTGTGATTTGAATCACACTTTTAAAGTGAGTTCGGTCAACCGCCAGGTTTTAAACTTGACGGAACTTTGTCTCAGATGAAAAGCTAATTATTTCGCATAAAAAATTATTAACTGAAAACATTCAAAAAATAAATTCATAAAAAACAATTATCAACATTTTAAAAAATTAGAAATCATGAAAAATTTAAAACAAGTTATTGCAGCAGGTTTAGTAGGCACAGCATTAAGTGCAGAAGCTCAGGTAAATCATGAATTAAATGTAATGAATCAATTAGCAACTCCTTCACACGTATCTGTGATGCCCGTTTCTCAATTATTAAATGCACCGGGAAATGAAGCTTTGAGAGCATTCTTTTTTACTCCTGTAAAAGACA
Organism: Flavobacterium sp. ASV13; assembly: GCF_000745775.1. Taxonomy (GTDB): domain Bacteria; phylum Bacteroidota; class Bacteroidia; order Flavobacteriales; family Flavobacteriaceae; genus Flavobacterium. The sequence continues at coordinate 371,667 of NZ_JQJY01000003.1, forward strand.
AAACCGTATTAAAAGGCAAAAAAATCGCTGTATTAGCTGCAGATGGTTTTGAAGAAATTGAACTTACTGGACCAGTTTGGTATTTCAGAGAACTTGGTGCTCAGGTTGACATCATCGCTCCAAAATTCAATCCGGCTCCGGCAAGATACGGATTGAGTACTCCTGAAATGGCAAAAACTCATATCATGGCGATTCAATATTTACAACCTGTTGGCTGGATCAAATTTGACAGAACTGCAGATCAAATTAAAGTAAGCGATTATGATGCTGTATTTATTCCTGGTGGCGCATGGAATCCAGATAACCTTCGTTATGACAAAGACGTGATCAAATTCATTCAGGATTTTAATAAATCAGGAAAACTGATTGCCGCTATATGTCACGCACCAGTTGTTTTGGCTTCGGCTGATATTCTTAAAGGAAGAAAACTTACTGGATATTGGAACATTCAAATTGACCTTAAAAACGCAGGCGGAATTGTTTCTGACCAACCTGTTGTGGTTGATTCAAACATTATTACAAGCAGACACCCAATCGACGTAGCCGATTTTTCTAAAGCTGTAGAAAGCTGGTTGGCTAAAAAATAATTCAAAAAAATTAAATCATAAAACAATGAAAACAAATATTTTTGAACCTGTTAAAATTGGTTCTTTACAATTAAAAAATCGCATTTCAATGGCTCCAATGACAAGAGCAAGAAATGCTGACGGAATTCCGAATGATGATAACGCCTTGTATTATGCACAACGCGCCGGAGCCGGATTAATCATTACCGAAGGAACCGCCATTTCTGACACGGCTAAAGGTGTTCTTTATATTCCGGGATTATATACAAAAGAACAAGTTGAAGGCTGGAAAAAAGTAACAAAAGCAGTACACAAAAAAGAGAGTACCATATTTACACAATTATGGCATGTTGGACGCGTTTCACATACTTCAAATCAACCAAACGGAATTGCGCCTGTTGGTCCGTCAGATATTCAGGCTACAACTTCTTTTGCCTGGGGTTATGATGAAAACGGAAAAGAAGGTCCTGTAATTTCTTCTAAACCAAGAGCACTTTCAAATGCTGAAGTGAAACAAATTACAAAAGACTTTGCAACTGCAGCAAAAAATGCAATTGATGCAGGTTTTGATGGCGTTGAACTTCACGGAGCAAACGGTTATTTGATCGAACAATTTTTAAATCCGTTTGTTAATAATCGTACAGATGAATATGGCGGTTCTATTGAAAACAGATCTCGATTTTTATTAGAAACCATTGATGCTCTTATTGAGACAGTTGGTCACGAAAAAACCGCCATCAGATTGACGCCTTATGGAGGTTTGGGAGATTTGCCTCATTATGATGAAATTGAAGCGACTTATCAATATTTGGCTAAAGAATTAAACAAAAGAAATTTGGCTTATTTGCATTTAATGGATCAGCAATCTAAAGGAAGTCATGCATTGCCTGATGGATTTTTGGAACGCTTTAGAACTTGGTATGATGGCGTTATCATTTTGGCCGGAAGCATGAACAGAGAAAAATCGGAACAACTGATTCATGCAGGAACTATTGATATTGCAGGTTTTGGCGAACCCTTTATTTCAAATCCTGATTTAGTCGAACGCTTAGAAAACAATTGGGAATTGACTCCTCCAGACAGAAATCTTCATTACGGTTTAGGAAACCACGGTTATACCGACTGGAAAACGTATGAAGAACTGCAATTCGCTTAATTTATTTGCCAATCATTCTTTTGCGAAGCCTGCTTAAAGATTCTGGCTTAATGCCAATGTAAGACGAAAGCTGATTCTGTGATACCATTTGAAAAAGATAAGGTTCTTTTTTTAAGATTGTTTTATATCGCTCTTCGGGAGTTTGAAAATGAAGCATTTCCTGTCTTTCGATAATAATAAGATACGCAGATTCAGCAATCAGTCTTCCAAATTTTGACCAGTTCGGGCAACTGTTATATAACTTTTCGACTTTCTCATATTCTAAAGCAATTACGGTCGAATCTTCCATCGCTCTGCAGCTATAATGGGCCGTTCCTTGGGTAATAAAACTAGCAAAATCAACTAGAAAATCATTTGATTTTACAAATCTGCTGTTGATTTCGTTTCCTCTGTAATCCACATAAAACATTCTGAAAAAACCACTTTCAATAAAATAGATGTGACGACAGATTTCTCCTTGCTGCAAAATATCGGTGTCTTTCTTTACTTCTACTCTACTAATAATTGGCAACATAAAATTATACTCTTCATCAGACATTGGAACAACTGATGTAATAACGTTCTTAAGGGCATCCATACTATTGATTTTAAGAGAAATAAGTTGCTTAAAAGTAAATTTAATTCTTCTAAATACAAAATTACATTCATTAAATATCTAAGAAACGTTCTTAACCAAAGTCAATGGCATGAACAAAATTACAGCTCTACCTTTGTCATGTAAATAAGTTAAAAATCAATCATTTACAAACAATAACTTAAAAAATACTCTATTACTAATAATTTTAAAAAACTGAATAATGAAAACTAAATTCAACATCGAAGCAAAAGCAAACAAGAATTCAAAATTAGGATTTAGAATCCACCTTCTTGTATTTTTATTAGTTACACCAATTGTATTTATAACTTGGTATTTGACTAACACAACATATCCTTGGCCACTTTGGTCTACACCAGCATGGGCAGTGGGAATTGTTTTTCACTATTTAGGCGTATTTGTATTCAATAAAAACATTAGTAGTCTTAATGCTCGCCTGTCTTAAATAAACAGACAAAAATCTCCTTTCAATTGTATTAAAAAGCCTTAAAGAAATTGGTCTTCAAGGCTTTTTAAAATTTATTATCAGGGAATTTTTTATTCCAAATTTAAAATCGCATTAAGTTCAAGAATAGTAGTTCCTGTCGGAAGTTTTTTGGGCGCAATTATTAATTTCTCTGCTAAAAATGCTGTTGAAATCGGTTTTAAATTTTTAAACAAACCGATTGCATTTAATGCTTTAATTAATTTGACAGAAATTTTTTCTCCCCAGCGATCTGTATTTTCTCTTATTAGGGGTCCAGGTCGAAAAATCAAATACTGCTCAAAATTTAAATCGGCTATGAAATCCTCTAGTTTTCCTTTCATTTTAGAATAAAAAACATTGCTTTTGGCAGAAGCTCCATAGGAAGAAACCAATACAAAAGATTTTACTTCATTTTTTCTGGCCGCTGTCGCAAATGCAGCAGGAATATCAAAATCTATTTTCCATTGATTTTCTTTTGAACCTGCTACTTTTAATGTAGTGCCAAGACAGGAAAAAAAGACATCTCCTTTGATCAAATCTTCAAATTGATTTACTTCTGAAAAATTAACAACATGTTCTGTGAGTTTAGGATGAGATTGCCCTATTGACCGACGCACAAAAATAGAAACCGAAGTGTAATCATTATTATCCAGAAGCTTTTCAACTAGTTCTTTCCCTGTTGCGCCTGTTGCTCCAATTACTAATGCTTTCATCGTATAATAAGTTTAAGAAATTAGAATTCTGTTTTTAAGTCTCAATTTAAATCAAAAGAAATATTGTTTAAAAATAAGCAAAAAAAAACTGCTTAAAAAGCAGCTTTAAAACCTAAATTTTAATAAAGTAATTTGAAAAAGTAACTGTTGACCAGGATAATAAAAAAAATTCCCCCTTTTTTCATTAAATTATCTGCTCAATTTGGCGAATAGGCAAACTTAGTCTCAAGATACATTTCTTCAAAATCAATTCCTGAAAAATTTAAAGTTTTTAAAAAGTTTTTGACCTTATTTTTTGCTTGAGAATTAGCTCCCGTATAAAACAATTCGTTTGTCGTTTGTTTTTTAATTGTTGGCGGAGCAATTTCAGAATCCACAATATTATGTATTTTAACTATATGAGCTTCAGGCAGTAATGACGCAATTATTTCACCCGAAGATTTCAAATTCAGACTTGGCGACAAACATTCTAAACTATAAATTGGATTGTTTGCATGCACTAAAATTTTCTCAGTCATATCAGGCAAATCAGATAAAAATACCTGAATATCTTCGCGAGGAATAAATAATACCAGCATTTTTGCTTTTGCTGCTTCTTTTTTGCTCACTAATTTCACCTTTCCTTCCATCATCCCTACCAGATCTCTTGCGTGGCAATTATTTTTAGTGTGGCTTATTAAAACCTGATGTCCTGATTTAGCTGCTCTTGCTGCTAATTCCATTGTTGTTCTGCAAACTCCTATAAATCCAATTTTCATATTTTTTTATTTTTTAATCTACTTTGATTTTTGATAAAAATTATTAAATCGTTAAAGTAAAAAGGTTACATAACAAATATAAACCTATAATGTAATCGATTGATTAGTAATGCCGTACCAATAAATCTACATTTTGTAGATTTAAAACTACAAACTGAAAATTCTGAATTATGTTTGCTATGTTTGTGCATACAAATCTGATCGCACAAATGACGTTATCCCCTACTTTTCGTTATTGCTGGCTTTTACTGCTTCTAACTGCAGTGAAAGGTTTTTGTCAGGAAAACTACGCCTTCAGATGGTATACTGCAGATAATAATGAGCTACCACAGAGCAGTATAAAAGCAATCGTTCCAGATAAGTATAATTTTATTTGGATGACCACCGAAAATGGTTTGGTCAGGTATGATGGGAATAGTTTTGCAGCTTTCAATTCCTCAAATACAAACTTAGAGGGAAGCCGTTTTACAGATATTTTTGGAAGTATTGAAAAAGATAGTTTGCTTTGTTATAATCAAGGCAAAAAAGAATTAGCCTTAATTACTGGCCGAAAAATAAAGATCTTCAAACAGAAACCACCTGCTTCCAACATTATCAGAAAAGGGCAGCACTCTTACTTTCACGACGGACTTCCTTCCTATCTTTCAATTGATCCTTCTCAGCAATTTTGCTTCAAAATTTCAAATGGAAATATATTTTTCATGGATTCCCAGGAAGTAGAACTCTGCGATCCAAAAATGAAAAGCGTATATAAAATTCCCTATCCAAATTCTAGCGTCTTCAACTTTTTTGCTATCGGAAATGATCTTTTTTATCTTAAAGATAATGGGACTTATGACTGTTTTTCTAAAAACGGAAAGAGTTCAGGAAAATTGGATTCAGGAATTTTTAAAACACCCCATAAGATTTACTGGAACATTACAACGGGGCAGGTTTTTCTTTCTTTCAAAAATAAAATTTATCTTTTAAAAGGTCAGAATAATAAGCTTTCAGCCGAGTTTATTATCGAGTTTAAAGAATTTGAAAACAGTAATATTGTCTCCATTTATTATGATCGTCTCAATCAAAAATTATATTTAGGAAGCAATACAAACGGCTTGTGTATTGTGAGCTTTCCTGCTTTTACTTCGGTAAAAAAAGAGAACTACAAAACTGAAGTTTATTATGCAGCTCATGCCTTTAGCGACAGCACAATTATAACGTCCAGCGGACGGATATTCAGCAACAAAAAATTCAAGGACAGTATTCCTTTTCCAAAAACCGTTTTTTTAGATGAAAAGGTGAACATTGCGCTAGATGATGCTAAAAACATATGGATTTCAAGACTCTGGAATGTTTTGTGCTATTTAAAAAGTGCTGATTATAAAAAATATCTCACTTATCAATTTGATCAAAATCCGAAGGCCATTTTCAAAGATGATCAAAATACGATCTGGGTTAGTTTAGGTAATACTGAATTTAAAAAAGCGAAGTTGTATTCAATCAAAAACGGAAAAATTTCACTTGTTGCCATTTTTAAAAACAATATCAATTACATTGCCCAATATGACAGTGAAACGCTGCTTCTAGGAACAGAAAAAGGGCTTTTTAAATTTAATAGAAACTCCAGAAAACTCTCTTTTGTAAAAAACTCCGAAAATATAAATATCAGAAGTATTTTTATCGATAGCGAGAAAAAGATCTGGCTTACTACTTATGAAAAAGGCTTTTTTTTATATGCTGACAACAAGGTTCATTCTTTTCCTACTGATGAAGACAATTATTTAAATGCATCACATTGCATTGTAGAAGACAAAAAAGGTTTTTTTTGGATTCCTACCAACAAAGGACTTTTTCAGGTTTCAAGAAAATCGTTGCTTGAATATAGTAAGAATAAAATAAAGGCAATCTATTATCATCAATACAACAAATCGGATGGTTTTTTAACCAATGAATTCAATGGAGGATGCGAGCCAAATAGCAATTTTCTTAAAAGTAATACTATTGCTTTGCCATCAATAAATGGTTTTGTTTTTTTTAATCCGTATAAAGTTGTGCCTTTGCTTCCAGGTAAAGAACTTTTTATAGATCGGGTAATTGTTGACCAAAAAGTAATTCCGCTTCAAGAAAAAATTATACTTCCTAACAATTTTCAAAGGGTGAGCATTTTAATTGCTTATCCGTATTATGGAAATCCTGAAAATTTGCATATTGAAGCAAAACTGGACAAAACCCCAAATAGTCGTTGGGAACGAATCAAAAACGAGAGATCAATATCGTTTACTACTTTGCCTCCAGGCGAATATAAATTAATGATAAGAAGCTTGTCGGGATTTGGTTCTCAATATGTTTACAAAAAAATATTGCTTAAAGTTCCTGCCAACTTTTATCAAACCCCTTGGTTTACATTCTTGACTTATCTTTTATTTATTGCATTTGTAATTTTCATCTGGTATGTACGATTGTATTATATCAAACGAAAAAACATAAAATTACAACAGGTTATTGATGAAAAAACAAAGAAACTAGCTGCGACAGTAAAAAAACTGCAGAAGACAAAAAACAATTTAAAACAAGAAATCAAACAACAAGAAACTTTAGTAAAAAGTATCAGCCATGATATTAAAAGTCCTTTAAAATTCCTGACCAATTCTATTAGCCATTTATTTGAAAATGAAACCATTCAAGATGATGCAAAACTAAAAAAACATGTAGGAACAATAAAAATGTCGACTACACAACTTTATGAATATGTTGAAAATTTAATCAAATATTCCTCCATTTTTATTGAAGGGAAAAAATTGGAAGATGCATCCTATTCATTATATGAACTGATTAAAGAAAAAATTGACATTTTTGAAAAAATTGCCGAAGCTGAAAATATAGAAATCATAAATAGCGTTGATAAAAATCTTCGTATCAGAACAAATAAAAAAGCATTATCTATCATTGTTCATAATTTGGTAGATAACGCTTTAAAAAACTCGCAAAATGGTCACGTAGAATTATTTTCGGGAACTAAAGAAAATAAACTAATGATCACAATTATTGATAATGGAAGAGGAATGAGCAAGGAACTAATTGATTATTACATGGATTTTTACAAAAACCCGATTGTCAAAAATTATCATTTAGGCCTGCATATGATTATTGAGCTTCTTTTAATTATTGAAGGAAATATCAATATCACAAGTACTCTTGATGAAGGAACTGCAATTGAAATAATTGTTGAATATGATTAATATTCGTAAGTTTTGAAAAGATTGATCAGTTCGACTAAATTTGTAATTTTAAGTTTTTCAAAAAGTCTGGCTTTATAAGTACTTACGGTTGACATATGTATATTAAGCATATTTGAAATCTCGAGATTTCCGTTACCGTTTATTAGCATTTCGGCAATCTGAAGTTCTCTTTTCGAAAGGCTTTCCAGTGGATTTTTAGTTTTTTTGGTAACTCTTGTTTCCAATAATTTACTCACAAGTTCTGAAGACACATAAGTCGAAGTTTCAAAAATTGAGTTTATGGCAAATATCATTTTTTCTTCACTGCAGAGTTTATTCAGATATCCATTTGCGCCAGCAGAAATATATTGCAAAGCATATTGATCTTCTTCATGAGCTGAAAAAACCAGAATTTTTACACCCGACTGAATTGCTTTAATATCACTAATCATTCCGGTATTTTTTCCACCTGGAATATTGATGTCTAAAATCACTAAACAAATTGGTTTTTCTCTTAAAATTGCAAGCGCTTCAAAGAAATTTTCAGCATGCGAAATTTCTACATTTTCGATTTGTTTTTCCAAAACCATCGAAACTCCATTTCGTACCACCAAATGATCATCAATTATTAAAATTTGCTTCATAAAAAGAAAAAGAATTAGTGTCAAATTAACACACAATTTTTTAAACAATTAAATTTTTAACGAAAAACTTTTTCGCAGAATCAAAGCACAAAAAAAGGAATAGCAAATTCACTATTCCTTTTTTCTATTTTTAAAAAATCAAACTTTAAAAAGTCACCAGTTTCACTCCTAAAGTAAACCATCTAGAAGGCAACGGCACCGCACCAACTTCATAATAAGTAGCATTAAAGATGTTTTGGGCGTCTAAAAAGATCGTAAATTTATGAATCGACTGACTTACTCTAAAATCATTTATCCAATAAGAAGGGCCTGTAATTCTTTCGTTAAAACGTGTTGCAAATAAGATAGAAAAATCTTTGTATTGATAATCTATTGTATTCGTAATCTGATGTTTTAAAGACGATATAAGATATTTTGAATAGATTTCTGTACGTGAACTTTTGAATTCTGAATCCAAATACGTGTAGGCTAAAAGAATATTTAATCTGGCATCTTTAGAGAAATCAAATCTGTAAGTGCCACGCAAATTTATTCCGTTTGTATTTAGATCTCCTGTATTCTGACTTTGCCAAGGCACTGTTGTGGAATTACGCATCCAATCGATGTAATTATCAATTTTTCTGTAGAAATAATTCGCATTAAAACTCAACGCTTTTTTATTGTATTTGAATCCGATTTCACTCTGAAAAGCATTTTCTGAATCTAAATCCGAATTTCCGATATTTCCAGTTTGTTTCAAATATAAATCTGTAAACGATGGAATTCTTTGACTTGTGCCAACATTACCAATAATTTTAAATTCATTTGTAATGGCATAACTTGCGTCGATTCCCGGATAAATTTGCCATTTATAATCTGAATTATAATTGAGATAAGTTCCTAAATTAATGTCTAATTTTTCGAAGAAACTAGTTCTGTATTCTGCATACAATCCGACATTTTCGCGGTCATGATCTCCAATGTTTGACGAATGAATATCTTCGTTTCTGAACTCAGCTCCAAAACCAATTTCACCTTTAGACAACTTTACAGTAGAATTCAATTCTGCAGCAATTGAATTGGTATAATGTTGACTTCTTCCAACCGCCAAATTTGAGTTTCCTAAATAACGATAATCATCATAATTGTATCTGTAAGTAACTCTTGGCATAATTTTCCAGCTCTCTGTAATCGAATGTTTTGACTGAATATTAGCAAAAGTCGTTTGTACAATTTCTGTCGAATTTATATCGCCGGGTGCCGCGTAAAATCCGTTTGCGCCAAATCCGTTTTTGATGTAACCCGCAGAACCTAAAATTTCGTTATTATCATTGATTTGAACATTTCCCTGATAGAAAATTTTATTATTCTCAAATGCTGTATTATAACGATATCCGTTACTTTTATCGTGCGAAGCGAAAATCAAATGTTGTTGTTTTTCTTTCCCTAAAACAGCGCCTGCCTGAATTCCGGTTCCATAAAATGTATCTCCGGTATCCTGCGTATCTTTTTCAAAATTAGAACCGGCATAAGTGCTTACTAAAAATCCAGAATCTTTTGTTTTTTTAGTAATAATATTGATCGCTCCGGTTAAACTATTAATTCCGTAAATTCTGGCAGCTGGTCCGCGAACGACTTCAATTCTTTCAATAACTTCTACCGGAAGAGGCAGATTCAGCATATTATGAGCAGTCTGCGAATCGATTACTTTTGCTCCATTTAAAAGAACTACGGTTTGCTCAAAACTTCCACCATCAACGCTAATATCAGCTTGTGTCCCGAACGGACCTCTTTGTCTGATATCGACTCCGTTAGCATATTGCAATACCTCCTGAAGTGTTCTTCCCGGAAGTTTTTTAATGGTTTCACTTGAAATGATGTACACATTTCTGTTTTGTTTAGAAATGGGAGTACTAAAACGGTTTTCATTTATAAGGACTTCATCCATTTCATTAATGGAATCTTTCTTGGTTTGTGCGTAAAAATTGCTACAAATTACTGTTAAAACAGCAATATAGAGTTTTTTCATTTTGGCTTACTTTTTTTTGCAAAAGTAACACCTTATTGTTCCAACCAAGCAAATCATTTTTATAATTATTCAAGTCGTGAACGTTTTTTTATAATCCCGATTTAAATCTCAAAATGAAAGCAAAGCAAACGAATTTATTATTATTTATAAATCAGATATTTAGACCTCATTTTTTTAAACTCCGCCAAACCTTCTTTCCAACTGTTTCTAATTTCATCTTCTGAGATTCCGGCTTCAATTTGCTGCTGCAGTTTTTCGCTTCCTGCGCGAATTGAAAACTTCCTTTTATCAAAAAACTTCGATTTATCTGCTGTGGTTTGGTATGCTTTAATAAGCCATTTTATTTCTAATCTATTTATTCTCGGAATTGCAGATAAATCTTCGCCATTACATTCTACTCCATTATACAAAGGATCTTTATCACCAAAATTAGGTTTTGGAGTAAAAGCAAAATTACTTTTTGGAAGATCTGGCGAACCGTAAATTTGAAACTGTTTTTCGGTTCCGCGCCCCATGCTCACATTTGTTCCTTCAAAAAGACACAAACTCACATATAAATTAATTGCCTGATCGTTTGGCAAATTTGGCGAAGGTCTTACTGGCAAACTGTAAGAACTTTTTCTGTTATAATTCAAACATGGAATTACAGTCAAATTACATTGAATTCCATCTTTCAGCCATTTTTGTCCGTTAATCATTTTTGCTTCTTCCCCCAAAGTCATTCCGTGCAGCAAAGGCGTTGGATGCATTCCGATACCGCTTTTAAATGCAATATCCAAAACTGGTCCGTCAACAATCGCAATATTCGGATTCGGGCGATCCAACACAATTAGCGGAACATTATTTTCTGCACAAGCCTCCATAATTCTGTGCATTGTAGAAACGTAAGTATATAGTCGGGTTCCAACATCTTGCAAATCAAAAATCATGATATCGATTCCCTTTAATTGCTCTGGAGTTGGTTTATTATTTTTTCCGTAAAGCGAAGCAATTGATAAACCTGTTTTAGAATCTATTTCGTCAGATACTTTTTCGCCTGCGTCTGCAGTTCCTCTGAAGCCGTGTTCGGGAGCGAAAATGGTTTTGATTTTTATCTTTTGTTCTACTAAAAAGTCGACTAAATGTTTTTCTTTAGTAATAATTCCAGTTTGATTGGTTACGATTCCAACGGTTTTGCCTTTTAATAATGACAAATATTTTTCAGAATTCTCAGCTCCTGTTTTTATTTGCTGCGCAAAAGAAACTGCTGAAATTAGTATGCAGATTATTATATTTTTCATGTGAATATTTTGGGTTAAAGTTTTTTCGCCACGAATTCACGAATTATTTTTTTTATAATCTGTGTGTTTAAAAAGCATGTTGAATTACACCAATTATTTGAAATAATTCGTGACTCGAGCGATAGCGAACAGGCGAAGCAATTCGTGGCGAAAAAAAATCACCTATTAATTTGTCTCCAGATTTTGGCACTAAAATCATCTTTGTACATTAATCTGTTTGTTCTTGTTGGGTTAACTCGATTTGTCAAAATGATTAAAAATCGGTTTGTATTTCTATTCATAAAGAAAAAAGTTCCCGTAAAACCTGTATGTCCAAAATCATCTTTTGTAAAAAACTCGTCAGGTTTTCTTTTATCGAAACCTAAGCCTCTGTAAATTCCTTCTTTAGCAAGCGGAGAATCTGTAAACTCTTTTACTACTTTGGCTTTTAGAATTTGTTTTCCTTTATAATTTCCGTTGTTCATTAGCATTTTGCAGATAACGGCAATCGATTCTGCATTGGCAAACAAACCTGCATTTCCAGAAACACCACCAAAAATAGCTGCTGCTTCATCGTGTACATAACCTTTAACGGTATCTTTTCTGAAAAAATTATCTACTTCAGTTGGCATTACATTTTCGATCGAAGTCCATTTTAACGGATTATATCCAATTTTTGAAATGCCTAATTCTGCATAAATTTCACTTGTGAACTGATCGAGTTTTTTTCCTGTTTTGGTTTCTATCATTTGTTTCACCAAAAGCAAGTTTAAATCGCTGTACAAATATTTCCCTCTCGGATTTGTATTTGCTTTCGCAATCCTTTCATAAACCGATGGATAAAATTCTGGATTCAGCCACATGTTTTTATAAATCTGAACCCAATTTTCCTTTGGCTCAAAAACAAGATATTTTGAATCGTAAACAATGTTTTTATTTACATACATATTATCAAAAGGCTCAACATATTTCTCCGATTTTTGATTGCTCAAAAATGGCGAATTATCTGGTGTAGAAAGCAATGCCTGATAAAAAGTAATACTTGGTGTTAATCCAGAAGTATGTGTCAACAACTCAAAAAGAGTTAAATCCGAAATAGCAGTGTTTTTGTACATCGGAACAATTTCACCTACTTGATCTGTAAGTTTAATTTTTCCATCTCCAACCAAACGCATTGTTACAAGCGTTGCTCCTAAAACTTTAGACATCGAAGCCAGATCAAAAATGTCATCTGATTTTACTAATTGCTTTTTGGAATAATCATGATAACCGTAATTTTTAGAAATTAAGTTAAAATCTCCAGTTCCTACGATAATTTGTGCTCCTGGAAAAAAACCTTTTTCCAGAGCATTTGTCATCATTGAATCGATGTAAACTTTATTTCGTTCTAAACCATCTGGTTGTTTTGAGTTTTCCTGAGAATAGCCATTTATTCCTAAGAAAATCAAGGAAACAATTATAATTTTGATACCAATATTTTTCATAGTCTATGGATTAATTTTTAAGTCCTGTCCTGCCATCAAAGGCTCGTTATTGGTTCCTGTAATTTGTATTCTAACCGCTTTTACAGGCTGTTTCGGATAAATTGATGCGTTTCCGTAATCGAAATTATCGCCTTTTATAAAATCAGTTCCATTGTATGAAAACTCCACAAAACCATTATTAATGATAAATCTCGGATGATGCGGAATTCCAGTTAAAACATCAATTTTAGAAGATGTTACAGGATTGGTAAAAGTATATAAAATCCAGTCGCCCTCTTTACATGCAACATCGGTACGCAAATACGATTCTTCATTATAATCTTGCAGATTCAAAATTGGAAACTTCGGATTTTCTGCCATTGAAGAAGTCACTTTCACTTCTGGTTCCTGATATGGCGAACAGTTGAATTTTACATTTGCAGCAGATTTTTTTTCTTCTTTATTTTCGACTGTAAAATCTAATCTGTACGTATTTTTTTCATTATAATTTTCAATCAAAAATCGCAAACGAGGTTTTGATTTTAACCCTTTTTCGTCTGCATATGTCTGCACTAATTTATCATTTTCAAAAAGCGAAACATTTTTGATTGTTCCATTTGCTCCATCCTCTGTTGGATTAAATGTCAAATACCAAATCCCTTTTTTATCCACATGTTCCGAAATGTTTTCAGAAATAGTCAAAACTTCTGCTTTTGAAGTATTCCAAGTTGCAACAGGGAGTTTCTCTACTTTCACCGCAGGACTTGCCGAAGTTTCATTGAAGAAAACTCTAAACATATAATGCTCATAATCTTTAGTCTGAATTGGCCCTGTGTACAATGTCGATTGCCTAGTTGGTTCATTTCCGTCTTTATCAAATCGCACGATTGCTCCTTCATAAGGCGGCGTTACGGTAATAATTCCGTTTTTATAAATGGCTGTTGGAGGAAAATCTCTGAAAGCAATTCCCATATTAGCCAATCTTTTTAAATGGCTGTTGGTTAATCTTCCATAAAAATCATCCCAGTTTTTATCTTCTTTTTTAGACCAGCCAATTTCAGACAGTGCACTAATTCTCGGATAACTTTGGTATTCCATAATTCTTGCAGGACGATCCAAATATTCGCTCCACAAAGCACCTTGAACTCCAATTATATTTTTTTGCTCTTCTGGAGTTAAATCTGCATCAGGAATTGGTTCAAACGAATAGGCTCTTTTTGTATCAGTAATTGCTGCCCAGCGATGACCTCGTTCCGTTTCAGATTGCGCCATATCAAAATACAGAAATTGTCCTGGCATCATAATAGTTTTATACCCTTTTTTCGCCGATTCAATTCCGTAACTAATTCCCTGCCAAGCAGAAATAAGCGTATTTGGGTTGATTTCTCCACCTTTCAGAATTTCATTCCATCCATCGGTTTTTTTATGGTATTTATCTACAATTTTCTGAACTCTTCTAAAGAAATAATTCTGAAGCTGAAAACTATCTGTAAATCCTTCTTTCGCCATCAAAGCCTGGCATTTTGGACAATGTTCCCAATTCGCACGATTGACTTCATCTCCTGCAATATGAATATATTCAAAAGGAAACAATCCAGATACTTCTCTAATAATCGAATCCAGAAGATCATAATTTTCTTCGCGTCCTACACACCAAACATTTTTTACTTCGCCCTGAACACTTTTTAGTTCCTGCGTTATCGCACAGCCCACTTCTGGATACGAAGCTGTTACGGCACGCGAATGTCCCGGAATTTCGATTTCTGGCATTACAGAAATACCGCGATTTGCTGCATAAGCCACGACTTCTTTAATATCTTCTTGTGTATAAAAACCTCCGTAACGTTTGTCTCCAGAACCATAAGATGGAAGCAAAACTTCACCTGGGCCCCTCCAAGCGCCTTTTAGAGTTAAATCTGGCATCGATTTGATTTCGATTCTCCAGCCGTTATCATCAGTTAAATGCCAGTGAAAAACATTCATTTTATGAGCGGCCAACCAATCGATATAATTTTTTACGGTTTGTTTATCGAAGAATTGTCGCGAACAATCGAGCATCATTCCGCGCCAGTCAAAACGAGGATAATCTTCAATTTTGACAAATGGAACAGCTCCTTTTTTAACTTCTTTCGCAGAACAAATTTGAAGTAAAGTCTGGAATCCGTTTAAAACACCTTTATCCGTTTTTCCTTTTACGAAAATTCCTTTTTCGTTTATTTCTAATTGATAACCTTCATTTGGAAGATCCAATTTCTTATCTACTAAAAATGAAATATTATTTTTTCCGTGTTTTTTTCCAATGGAAACAATTGGGGTAATTCTGGTATTTTTTGAAAAATCTGCAGTGATATAATCGACGCTATTTTTTAGTTTTTTGTCTACAACAACTTTTAATGGTGAAGGAAAAACAAATTGTCCCGCACTTTGTTGAACGGATACAGGTTTCGGAATTATGTCTAATTTTTGGGCTTGTACAAAACTAAGCGAACTTAGAAATAGGGCTAATAGAAGAATATTTTTTCTCATCTCTTTTTATATTTTATTTTATTGAAAATTCAATCGGACTGCTTTCTGTCTGGGTCTGACTCAAAGCGGTGAGCGCATAAACGTAGTTTTCCAAATCTGGATTTGGCACTTCTAGTTTTAGAGCTGTTGTCACGTAATAAATATTTGAAGGATTTGAAAAATCAGTTATTTTTCCTTTTAGAAATCTGTAAATCACATATTTTTTGTCGTTAAATGCTGCTTTCCAAGTTAAAACTGCTTTATCGCCTTTTTTTGCAATTACTGCATTTGTTGGTGGTTCTGGTTTTAATCTTGTAATTCTGTTTGCTTCTGGAGTTAAAGCAATGTATTTGTATTCTTTTTGAAGAAGAGGATTTCTAAGCGTATCTCCTTTTTTCAAAAAAGTAGAAGCTGTAAAATGCATAGAACCTTCAATTTGAGGCATTTTGCGAATCATTTCAATTTGTTTTACGATTTGGTCAGGGCTTCTCCACTCAGGTTCTTTCGCCGAAGTTGAAATTTTATAATCACCATGACCAACGTAAACATTTGCTCCATATTTGTGTTCTGCCCACCATTTTGCCAGAACTTCAAAATTGGCGCGGTCAAAACCAATGTGCCAATATATTTGAGGTGTTACATAATCGATCCAGTTTTCTTTTTGCCATTTTAAGATATTCGCATACAAATCATCATAATTTGTAGCTCCGGCAACAGTTTTAGAACCTTCAGAATCTTTGGCGATATTTCTCCAAACTCCAAAAGGCGAAATTCCGAATTCAACTTCTGGTTTATTGGCAATAATAGTATCTCTGATTTGTTTGATGATTAAATCGACATTGTCTCTTCTCCAATCGTCCTTATCTTTAAACTGACGCGGTTCTTTGGCAAATGTTTTTTCATCTGGAAATTCTTGTCCAGCGATTTTATATGGATAAAAATAATCATCCATATGAACTGCTTGAATATCATATTTACGAACAATTTCGCCAACAACAGAAGCCACAAAATCTCTGGTTTCTTTTAAACCCGGATTAAAATACCTTGTTTTTCCGTACGTCAAGAAAAGGTCTGGTCTTTTAAAATATAAATGATCTTTTGAAAGCACATCTCTCACGGTATCTTTCTGAACACGATACGGATTCAGCCAAACATGAACGTTCATTCCGCGTTTTCCTGCTTCATCAATCATCATCTGTAACGGATCGAAACCTGGCGCAACACCTTGCGTTCCTGTTATCCAATGTGATGCTGGTTCTTTTGTAGATTTGTAATATGCATCGGCAGTAGGGCGAATCTGAAAAATTACGGTATTAAGATTATACGAACGAAGATTATCTAAAATAGCAATCATTTCGTTTTTCATTTCTTTATCTGACAAACCAGGTTTAGACGGCCAGTCGATATTTTCTACAGTAGAAATCCAAGCTGCTCGCATTTCTCTTTTTGGAGATTGCTGACTGAAAATTTTGGTTTGAATCAGCAATACCAAAATCATAATTTTTATGCTTTTCATAATTATTATTTTAGGTAGTTAGTATAGTTTATTTAACCGCAAAGTGCGCAATGGTTTACGCAATGTTCGCAAAGTTTTACTTTTTTTTTTAATCTTTAGTGGCTATTTTTCTCTCGCAGATCAAGCAGATTCAATAGATTTAATTTGTAGTAAAAAAAAATCTTTTTTAATCTTTTAATCTGTGGCTGAAAAAAACCTAACAGGCTTTAAAACCTGTTAGGATAACCAACCAAAGTTTATGTCTCACGGTAAATTGACAAAAAAACCGCAATACACTTATCGTTTACTTTGTTTTTTCAGCATCATTGAAATAATTGTAAAAAAACAACAGTTGAAATTTTAAGGAATTCTCCCAATATTTTAAATTATGTTCACCAGGGCGCTCAATATAATCGTGATTTATTTTTAGAGCCAACATTTTTGCATGAAGTTCTCTGTTTACAGTCATGAAAAAATCATCAACTCCACAATCAATAATCAGTTTTAATTTATTGTCTTTTACCAAATCCAGCATATTTGTTACTGTATTTTGATTCCAGTTTTCAGGATAATCAGAAATTGATCCTAATCGTTTTTTGATATCCCAATTTTCAGGAAACGGACGAATATCCACTCCTCCGCTCATACTTCCCGCAGCTCCAAATACATCCTGATGTTTGAAAGATAAATACAATGCGCCATGTCCGCCCATGCTCAAACCTGAAATGGCTCTTGCTTTACGGTCTGCAATGGTTTTGTATTGTTTGTCAATAAAAGGAACCAATTCTTTTACAACATAAGTTTCATATTTAAAACTCGGATCTATTGGACTGTCAAAATACCAACTTCCATAATTTCCGTCGGCGCAAACTACTATAAAACCATATTGATCGACTTGTTTTCCGAGTTCCTTAAAATCTTTTGCCCAAGAACGATAATTTCCGCTGTAGCCATGAAGCAGATAAACAACCGGAAATGCTTTCTTGCTTTTTTTATAATTATCCGGAACTACGACACAAGTTTTAATATTCTTTTGCATCGAAGCGCTAAAAACTTGTAAAGTATCAACCTTTGCTGCTCTTGCTGTAAAAATTAGAAATGCGAACAAAAAGGTGTAAATTGTTTTTTTCATAACTGCTGTTTTTATAAAATACTATTTTTGAAAAGCACTAGTAAAGTACAAAAAAATTATTTCAGGCAATCCTTTAAAATAGTCACGGGATGCATGGCTTTTCTACTCGTTCCGTCAAAAATCTGATGACGACAACTGGTTCCTGCAGCGGCAATTTCAGTTGATAATTCTGTTGTCCTGATTTTCGGGAACAACGTATCTTCTCCCATCTGCATACTTATTTCGTAATGTTCTTTTTCGTATCCAAATGAACCCGCCATTCCGCAACATCCAGAATTGTAAATCGTAACCGTATTATTTTTTGGAACATTCAGCATCGCAAAAGACGCTTCAACTGTACTTAACGACTTTTGATAACAATGTCCATGAATTTTGATATTTTTCTCTTTTTCAGAAAATTGTCCCGAATGAATTTTTCCGTTTGTAATTTCTCTTTTGAAAAATTCCTCAACTGTAAACGTATTTTTGGCTAATTTTTCAGCACTTTCTTTATCACCGGCTAATCGCAAATATTCATCTCTAAAAGTTAATATTGCAGAAGGTTCAATTCCGATTAAAGGCGTGTTTTCAGAAATTATATTTTTGAACGTATTGACATTTTTATTGGCAATTTCCTGCGCTTCTTCCAGAAAACCTTTTGAGATAAAAGCCCTTCCGCTTTCTTCGTGATCGATTATAATTACGTTGTAACCTAATTTCGTAAACAATTCGTAGGCATCAATTCCGACTGAAACATCATAATAATTGGTAAATTCATCACAAAAAAGATAAATGCTGCCGTTTTCAAAAGAATCCGCTGTATTAAGCTTTTTATTCTTTTCGTACCATTTTCTAAAAGTCTTTGGAGCCAATAAAGGCACTTGTCTTTCAGGTGCAATTCCCATACGTTTTTTAACAAATGAAAGATTGGAAACCCAATTGGTAACAGATGGCGCAATACTTCCAAATTCATTTAGTTTAGAATTGAAAGCAAATATTTTATTTCGGAAAGAAAATCCGTTTGCTTTTTGATATTGGTATAAAAATTCGGCTTTTAAAGTCGCTACGTCTACATTACTTGGACATTCGCTTGCGCAGGCTTTACAGCTTACACATAATTCAAAAACCTTATATAATTCTTCGTGATCGAATTTATTTTCTTTTTCTGAATTTGTTAGATATTCACGTAAAGCATTCGCACGTGCACGCGTAGTATCTTTTTCATTTCTTGTGGCACGATAACTCGGACATAAAGTTCCGCCCGCCGAAGGCAATTTGCGGCAATCTCCAGAACCATTACATTTTTCGGCAGCACGCAAAACCCCTAAACTATCCGAGAAATCCTGAATCGTTTTAATCTCTGGTTCTACCCTTCCTGCTTCAAAACGAAGATTTTCATCCATTTTGGAAGCATTTACGATTTTCCCAACATTCAAAATGGTATTAGGATCAAATGCTTTTTTAATTCGTTTTAGCAGTTCGTAATTTTTATCGCCAATCATAAAAGGCAGAAACTCTCCTCTTAAAATTCCGTCGCCATGTTCACCACTTAACGAACCTCTGTATCTTTTCACCAAATGCGCTACTTCAGTAGATAAATTTCTAAACTGATGCAAGCCTTCTTTTGTTTTCAAATTTATTTTCGGACGCAAATGCAGCTCTCCCGCTCCGGCATGCGCATAATAAATCGCGCTTTGTCCGTGTCTTTCCATCATTGCCGTAAAATCAGCAATATAATTAGGAAGATCGCTCAATTCTACCGCTGTATCTTCAATAGAATCAGCTGCTTTGTCGTCTCCAACAATACTTCCTAAAAGTCCCAGACCTGCTTTTCTTACCTCATTTACTTTATCAATATCTTCTCCGTAAATTTTTGGCAAGGCATATCCAAAGTTATTATCCTGTAGTTCTTTAATTAATGCATCGGCCTGTAGTTCGGCATCTTCCATACTAATGTGTGATCCAACTTCAAGCATAATAACTGCTTTTGGTTCACCCACAATAAAAAATCGGTTTTTAGCTTGCTCTCTGTTGGTTTTGGTACAATCTAAAATTGTATCATCCATCATTTCGCAAGTGTACAAATGATGTTTCATTGCGGTAACGACTGCTTCTAAACTTTCCTGAATGGTATTAAAATGCGCCACAACCATAATATTATTGGTTGGCGGTAAATCGTCTACTTTTAAAGTTATCTCTGTCGTAAATGCCAAAGTTCCTTCACTTCCGCAAAGCAATTTTCCTAAATTGATTGTATCTTCTGTACCCGAAAAAAGTTTTGATTTCAGTAAAGCATCAATCGCATAACCCGTATTTCGTCTGTGAATTTCTGGTTTTGGAAACTCTTTTAAAATTTCTTTCTGATTTTCTTCGTTTGAAAGTTCTTCGTAAATTGTTTTGTAGATTTTACTTTCTAAAGAATCTCCTTTTGTTTTCTCAATAAATGCTGCAGAAGTTAAATCTTTAAAAACCGCAATACTTCCGTCACTTAAAACTGCTTTTATTTCGACTATTTTATCTCTAGTAACGCCATAGCGAATTGAAGTTGTTCCAGATGAATTATTTCCAACCATTCCTCCAATCATACATCTATTGGTTGTTGAAGTCGTTGGCGCAAAAAACAATCCGTGCGGTTTTAAATACAAATTCAATTCATCGCGAATTACTCCGGGCTGTACTGTAATGGTTTTCTTTTCGGCATCAAAAGAAACAATTTTGGTAAAATGTTTAGAAACGTCTACAATAATTCCGTTTCCAACTGTTTGTCCCGCCAGAGAAGTTCCTGCCGTTCTTGGTGTTATTGAAATATTATTTTCTGACGCAAAGCGAATAATTTTTACAATATCTTCTTCAGTTTTAGGAATAGCAACGGCTTCCGGCATAATTCTATAAGCAGAAGCATCTGTGGCATACAGTTTTTTATGAAGATCATCATAAAAAAGAGTTCCTTCTAAGGAATCTGATAGTTGTTGTAATTGAATTAAATCAGGCATTATTGGGTTGTATTGCTTTTGGAAGTTAATTTGAAAGTCGATATTGGCTGTATAATTTTAAACCTGACGGAATTTAAAATCCCGCCAGGTTCTTTCATACAAGCATACTAATTAATAATCAAAACGTTTGAAAGCCTCGATAGCTTCGTATTCTGCTAATCCTAATTTATCGTAAAGAATCGCAGTGTTTTTATTTCGGTCTTCGGCTCTAACCCAGAATTCTCTTGAATCATTTCCTTGGAACATAACTCGGTCTTTTTGAGATTGATGGTATAAAATCGCGTGACGTTTCAACAATACTTCTGAAGGGCTTAAAGGAACAGCCATGTCAATTTCATGAATATCCCATTCGTGCCAAGCTCCTCTGTATAACCATAACCAACAGTCGTCCATGTATTTTTCTGGTTTCAATTCTTTCATGGCTGCAAAAATCGCATTCAGACATACTTCATGCGTTCCATGTGGATCTGCCAAATCTCCAGCTGCAAATACCTGATGTGGTTTTATTCTTGCGATGATTTCTTTTACAATAGCAATATCTTCTGGTCCTAACGGATTCTTTTTTACCTGTCCTGTTTCATAAAACGGAAGATCTAAAAAGTGTGTGTTTTCATCTTTTAGGCCGATGTATCTTGTTGCTGCATAAGATTCTCTTCTTCTGATTAATCCTTTTAGTTTTCTAACTTCTAGAGAATCAATCTGATTTTCTGATTTCTTGTTCAAAAACTCAATAACCGATTTGAAGTTGATATCTTTTGGAAGATTTTCTCCAGCAAAGTCGTTGCAAACTTCAGCGAACTTCAATGCTTCGTCATCAGTAACGGCAATATTTCCAGAAGTCTGATATACAACATGCACATCGTGTCCTTGTTTGATCAATTTTGAAAAAGTTCCCCCCATAGAAATCACATCATCATCTGGATGCGGACTGAAAAGAATCACTCTTTTCTTGGCTGGATTGGCTCTTTCCGGACGATGTGAATCGTCTGTATTTGGCTTTCCTCCTGGCCATCCTGTAATGGTGTGCTGCAGAACGTTGAACATATTGATGTTCAAATCGTAAGCAGAACCTTCCTGCGCCAAAAGATCAGACATTCCGTTATTATTGTAATCTCTATCAGTAAGTTTTAAAATGGATTGTTTCGTTTTTTTACAAAGCCAAACGATAGCTTTACTTTTTAATTCTTCTGTCCAGATGCATTCTCCAACCAGCCAAGGCGTTTTAAAACGAGTTAATTCTGAAGCTGCAGACTGATCCAATACGAAAGTTGCATTTGGATGATTTTGTAGAAACGTTGCAGGAACATCAGAACTTATTTCGCCTTGAATTGTTCTCTTAATAATAGAAGCTTTGTTTTGCCCCCAAGCCATTAATACGATTCGTTTTGATTTCATAATGGTTGAAACTCCCATCGTGATCGCACGTTTTGGTACATTGTCAATTCCATTAAAATCAGAAGAAGCATCAACTCTTGTAATATGATCCAATGTAATGATTCGTGTTCCTGAATTGATGTGCGAACCCGGCTCGTTGAAACCAACGTGACCTGTACGACCAATTCCTAATAATTGAAAATCTAAACCTCCAGCTTGTTTAATGTTCATTTCGTAATCGATACAATATTGATTCAATTCATCAATTGCAACTGTACCGTCAGGAATATTAATATTTTCAGGCTTAATATCAATGTGATTAAAAAGATGCTGATGCATGAAGTAATGGTAACTTTGGCGATTTTCTTTATTCATTGGATAATATTCATCCAAATTAAAAGTAATTACATTGCTAAAGCTTAATCCTTCTTCTCTGTGCATTCTCACTAGTTCTTCATAAACCTTTATAGGAGAAGAACCTGTTGCCAGACCTAATACACAGGATTCATTTGTAGCTTGTTTTAAACGTATTAATTCAGCTATTTCTTGAGCGACATTTTTTGAAGCTGTAGCAGAACTTTCAAAGATTACATTATGATTTTTCTCAAATCGGGTTTCTTCAAATTTTCCTGGTATGTCGTAAGCCAAAGAAGTAGTGGTTTTCATAATATATCTATATAGTTAAAATTTAGTTTTAACAAATATATAGAACAAAAACAGAACAATTACATTATTTTGCGTTATTTAACAAAATAAAATTAAAAACATGCAAAAACATGCAAAAATTGAAATATGAAAATGAAAATTACAGTATAAGTACTCCGGATTTTCTATATTCTTCCAATCTGTTATCATTAGGATCAAGATCAGTAACTATAGTATCCAATTGTGTAAGATCACAAACACCATGTGCCATTTTAGTATTTAATTTATCCGAAGAAAACATTGAAACTACCTTATCAGAAGCTTCTATCATAGCTTTTTTGACAATTGAAATCTCATAACCAATTTCCGTCAAGCCTTGTTTTATATTAATACTACTTGCACCGATAAAGCAAATATCGGCTTTAATTTTGGACACAACCTGAATTACATCCATACCAATAGTTACCATTGCGTTTTTTTGCATTTTTCCACCAATAAATATTAAATCTATATTTGGATGCTGTGATAATTGCATGGCAATTGGAAGACTATAAGTATAAATAGTAGCTTTTAAATTGGCTGGAATTAACTTTGCAAAAACCAAATTTGTGCTTCCTCCACTCATTATAATAACCTGGTCATCACGAAGTAAAGACAATGCTTTTGTCACAATTTTAGTTTTTTCCTCCTCTTCTGCAATATATATATCAAATACATTAGCAGATTTTTCTGATACCTGAACTGCTCCGCCATATACTTTCACTAACAGCTTTTTACTGTCAAGTTCGTTCAAATCACGACGAATAGTATCTTCAGACAAATCTAAAGCCAAAGCCAAATCTGTTGTGACAACTTTTTGGTCCTCAATTAGCTTTGTCATTATGTATTTATGTCTTTCGGCTTTCAGCATATTTTTGAAAAGTTAAAATTCAGGACAAATATATCAAATATTTCAATTTATATCCGAAAACTCCTTACAATCTGCAACAGTACGCAAATTTTAAATTCCAAGTCTTAATTACGAATAATTTAAATATGAATTTTTGCATGTTTTTGCGTTATTTTAGTTAATTTTTGAAAAAAAAGATTAAATAATGCATTTGTATGCAATAAATAAATATATTTGCTCAACAACCATTAAAAAAAACCAGATAATCATGAAAAAATTACTTCTTATTTCATTATTGGTTTTGTTTATTCAAACAGCGTTTGGACAAGCAAAAACAATCACTGGAACTGTAAAAAGCAAAACGGACGGAGTTCCAATTCCTGGAGTCACTGTCGTTATTCAAGGAACATCTAATGGCACCACCACCGATTTTGATGGAAACTACACCATCTCAATCGCGCCAGGAAGAACTTTGAGCTTTAGCTACATGGGATTTGAAACCCAATTAATTAAAATTGAGAATCAGCAAAAATTAAATGTCACTCTTTCGGAAACGACTTCAAAATTAGATGAAGTAGTAGTCGTTGGTTTTGCTTCTCAGAAAAAAACAAACTTAACAGGTGCTGTAGCAAATATCGATGTTGCAAAAACAATCGGAAGCAGACCTTTAACTGATGTCAGCAAAGCATTACAGGGAACTACACCTGGTGTAAATGTTAGTTTTAACTCAGGAAATATTAATCGTGCTGCCAATATCAATATTCGTGGTGCTGGTACTATTAATGGTTCAGATGCTCCTTTAATATTAGTTGATGGAGTTCCGACAGATTTGTCTCTTATCAATCCAAATGATATTGCAACGATGTCTGTACTTAAAGATGCCGCTTCTGCTTCTATCTACGGAGCTCGTGCAGCTTTTGGTGTTGTACTTATTACAACTAAAGGAGGAAAAACTGGAGAAGGAAAAGTAAGATTCTCATATAGTGGAAACACCGCTTTTGTTAACCCAATTTCTACATTAAAATTCTTAGATCCAACTGATGAGATTCCGGGGTTAATTGCAGCGGGAACACGTACAGATGGTTCTACTCCAGAGATTTTTGGTCAAAACTATAGCACTTTACTTGCAGGAATTAAAAATTGGAAAGAAAAATACGCAAATAATCGTACCAGTCATGAGATGGTTTATGGAGAAGACTGGGAAATTAAAAATGGTACGCCATACTTCTACAGAGTTTGGGACGCAAACAAAGAATTATATGCAAAAGATGCACTTCAAACAACACACAATTTATCTGCACAAGGTAATTTAGGTGATAAGAGTTCTTTCTTTGCTTCGTTTGCAATTAGCAACCAAGAAGGTATGTTAAGAGTAAACCAGGAACAAAAACAGCGTATCAATATTAACTTAGGATTTACTACAAAATTAGCTGAATGGCTTACTGGTGACTTCAAAGTAATGTCAATCAACAGTTCTTATGAGCAACCTTTTAACTACTATGGTGGTTCTGGTACTGATGATACTGGTTATGGAGGTTATTTTGGATATGCTCTTCGTTGGGGTCAGTATTTTCCGAATTTTGGAACATACAGAGGATATAATTTCCGTACTGCAGGAGGATATTTATCGAATGCATCAAGAAATGAAAACACTAACCGCAATACTAGATTAAGCGCAAAATTTACGGCTGACATTACTAAAGCATTCAATGTAATTGCTGAAGTAAGCAACGTAACGAACTATTCGAACAGAAAACAAAATGGTGGAAAATTCCAGGCTTGGGATAGCTGGTCTGCGATGCCATATGATGCGACAACAATTCAAACAGCAGTACCTGCAACACTTGAAACAGGAAATGATTTCGTAGGGCAATCAAAATCAGAATCTGCTACAAATGTTATAAATGTCTATGCTAATTACAAAAAGCAATTGGATAAACATAACTTCAAATTCTTAGGAGGTTTCAACTCTGAGTGGCAAGAATATTCTCGTAATTATGCAAGAAGAAATACTCTTTTAGATAAATCAAAACCAGAATTTAACCTTGCAGTAGGTGAACAATTTGTTTCAGGATCAGCAAATAGTTCTTTAAATCCAGCAGAAACAACGTATTCAATTGCAGGTTTCTTTGGACGTATCAATTACGATTATAATGGAATTTATTTAGTAGAATTAAATGCTCGTTATGATGGTTCTTCAAAATTCCCAACAGACCAACAATGGGGCTTCTTCCCTTCTGCTTCTGTAGGATACAAAATTGTGAATGAGAAA
Organism: Flavobacterium sp. ASV13; assembly: GCF_000745775.1. Classification (GTDB taxonomy): domain Bacteria; phylum Bacteroidota; class Bacteroidia; order Flavobacteriales; family Flavobacteriaceae; genus Flavobacterium. Next base: position 397,779 of record NZ_JQJY01000003.1, read on the forward strand.
TTTATGGAAAGTACTCGTTCTTGGTTAAATGACCTTAAATTACGTGCTTCTATTGGATCAATCGGAAATCAAAACGTAGGAAACAATGCTTTCTTATCTTTATTAAACTCTACAAATCCTTCTTGGGTAAATAGCGGTTCTACACTTCCTCCTTCTATGAGTTTGCCAACTAACGTTGACCCTGCTTTAACATGGGAAAAAGTATATACAAAAGATGTAGGTATTGACATTAAAATATTTGACATGCTTGGTGCTTCGTTTGACTGGTACCAACGTGATACAAAAGGAATGTTAGCTCCAGGTATAACACTTCCAGGATCTTTTGGTCAGTCGGCTGCACAGACAAACTCAGGAAACATGAGAACAAGAGGATGGGAACTTTCTTTGAACTTTAACAAACAATTAGGCGAAAATGCTTCGGTATTTGTTGATGTTGCTTTATCAGATTATCAATCAGTTGTAACGAAATGGAACAACAGTTCTAAATTATTATCTACTTATTATGATGGTTATGAAATTGGACAAATCTGGGGACTTACAAGTGACAGACTTCTTCAGGCTGATGACGTAATTACTAATAACGGTAAAACGGTTAATGGTGTTGATTATTCTAAAACAATGCTTGGTAATTTTAAATACGGAGCTGGTGATGTTCATTATATCGATACAAATGGAGATGGTTCTATATCACGTGGAGCAGGAACTGCAGATGATCATGGAGATTTAAGCAAAATTGGTAATTCAACTCCTCGTTACAAATACGGAATTACATTAGGTGGTACATATCGTGGATTTGATGTTTCAGCTTTCTTCCAAGGAGTTGGTAAACGTGATTACTGGGCTGCTTCTGATGCTGTTTTACCTTTTTATCGTGCACCACAACAGATGTATGCAAACCAAGTTGATTACTGGACACCAGAAAACACAGATGCTTATTTTCCTAATCCTTATTACGGTAGTGAATCAACTGCATTTGGAGGAAGCACAAATGGTATGAATAACTTTGTAACACAAACAAGATATTTATTAGATATGTCATACTTCCGTCTTAAAAACTTTAGCCTTGGATATTCTTTACCAGCAAATATTGTGAAAAAAGCCGGGTTAGATAAAGTAAGACTTTATACTTCAGGTGAAAACATCGTAACATGGAAAGATAAACGTCTTCCTGTTGACCCTGAAATTGATGAAACTGAAGTTTTCTGGGGAAGAGCTTATCCTTATACTAAAACATGGTCTTTTGGTGTTGAGCTTTCTTTCTAATCCTAATCTTACAAAACTTTTAAAATGAAAAAATCAAATATAAAATCAAGATTTCTGCTTTTGTTTGCTGTTGCTGCAACATCAATGACTGCAGTGAGCTGTACAGATTATCTTCAAGATGATCCTGCAGATAAATTTACCAATGATAACTTCTGGCAATCAGAAGATAATGTAAGAACATTTTCATGGCTTAACTATGATACTTTTTACGGTTATGGAAACGGAACCACAATTGGACTTTCTTTTTTCTACTACCACGGAAGTGATTACAGAGTAGATGACAATTTATCGGCTTTTACTTTTTATCAAATGCCAATTACAGCAGCTACAACTAATACTTATTCTTGGAATGAATATTATACACTTATTCGCCGTTGCAATTTGATGCTTGAAAAACTGCCTACTGTAAATATGTCTGCAGATAAAAAGAACCATTACACTGGTGTGGCTAAATTTTTCAGAGCTTATACTTACTATCGTTTAGTTCAAAAATTTGGTGACGTTCCGTATACTGATAAATATTTAGCACAAGGTGATGCAGAGGTTTATGCTCCGGCAAAACCAAGAGCAGAAATCATGGACAAAGTAATTGCAGAATTACAAGAAGCTGCTGATTTAATGCTTCCTGCTGATGATAAAAATGTTACAGCTAATAAATACACAGCTTATGCTGCTTTAAGCAATGCTTGTCTTTATGAAGGAACTTACAGAAAATACCATTTAGGTCAGGACGGAAGCTCTTATCTAAACAAAGCGAAAGCGGCTTCTTTGGTTATTATGAATAATCCAGCTTACAAATTAAATGCGGATTGGAAAGGTCTTTACAACTCAGTTGAATTACTTGGAAATACTGAAGTTATTCTTGCAAAACGTTATTTAACAAACGTATTAATGCACTCATTGCAAAACTATACGAATACTTCAACAATTCAGTACGGTTTAACAAAATGGGCAGCAGACAGTTATGTAACTACAAACGGATTGCCAATTCAGCAAGCTGGAAACAGCCAATATCTTGGTGATAATACAGTTACAAATACTTTTACTAACAGAGATCCTCGTTTTGGAAAAACTGTAAATCCTGCTAACTATGGTTACAAAGGAAAACCTTTTGGAACAACAGCTTTAGTTTCAATGTCTGGATATGTATTTGAGTTATACAACAACCCAGCTACTACTGGTCCAGATGTAACAACTGGAGGACGTAATTACACTGATGCTCCATTATTTACACTAAGTGAAGTATATTTAAATTATGCTGAAGCTTGTGCTGAATTAGGAACTGCAACTAATAACGATCTTGATATATCAATCAACAAAGTACGTACTCGTGCAGGAATTGCTCCTTTAACTACTAATGGAACTAATGCTTCTGCTGGAGGTGTAGCAATCAATGATCCAAGAAGAACTTCTGCTTTAGAGCAAATTTCAGGTGTTGTTAACCCGTTGATTTGGGAAGTACGTCGTGAGCGTCAAATTGAATTCATGAGCTGGACAACATTAAGACAAGCTGATATTTATCGTTGGAAAAAAGGTGATTATTTAGATACTTCAAAAAATCCTGACGTAAATCTTGGTGCAAGAATTGGAACTCCAGTTGGTTCACAAACTGTTGTAGATGCTAATGGCTATGTGAAAATATACCCAGCAAGTACGAGAAATTTTGAGGCTAAACATTACTTAATGAACATTCCAACGAATGACATTGATTTATACAAAGCTCAGGGAGTTACATTGAAACAAAACCCAGGCTGGTAATTCAGAATTCATAATAAACTATTTGCCCCTTTATAATAAAACTGCCTCTGAATTGAGTTATTTCAGAGGCAGTATTTTAAAAATACTCTTTTTTAAACACATGGTGATAGATAAAAAGAGACCAAATAAAATTTTAACCTCAATATTCAGGCTATACAATATTAGTTTTTAGATTTCCCCAATCTACCTAAAACATCCACATACAACCAAATAATATCTTAATTTTATTTAGTCAATATTTTTGTCTTAACTATTAACTGTATTTAAAATGATAAAATTTATAGCAAAAAGCGCTTTTGTTGCGGCATTTCTATTTTCTCTTCCGACTTATTCCTCAGCAATTCAAACTAATAATTCAGAAGAAATCAATGCTGCTGTTATCAAGACCGGAGCTGATAATTACGAAAAATATCTTCCTCTTTTAAAAGATAAAAAAGTTGGAATTGTAACCAATCAAACCGGAATTTTATCCAACAAAACACATGTTGTTGATTTTCTTTTAGAGAAAAAAATTGCTGTACAAACTATTTTTGCTCCTGAACACGGATTTAGAGGAACTGCTGATGCTGGCGAACACATTGTTGACGGAAAAGATCCTAAAACCGGCTTGTCAATCATTTCACTTTACGGTGATAACAAAAAACCAAAACCAGCGCAATTAGCCGGAATCGATGTCATGATTTTTGATTTACAGGATGTAGGCGCGCGTTTCTATACGTATATTTCTTCGTTGCATTATGTAATGGAAGCTTGCGCAGAAAACAACATTCCGCTTATTGTTTTTGACCGACCAAATCCAAATGGTTCTATCGTAGACGGACCGCTTTTAGAAAAAGAATTTACAAGTTTTGTGGGCATGCATCCTATTCCATTATTACACGGAATGACAATTGGTGAATATGCGCAAATGGTAAACGGCGAAAAATGGCTGAAAGATGGCGCTCAATGCAAACTGACCGTTATTCCTTGTTTGGATTATAAAAGAACAATGCCGTACAGTTTATTAGTGAAACCTTCACCAAATTTACCTAATGACCAATCCATCAATCTTTACGCTAGTTTATGCCTTTTTGAAGGAACAAATGTAAGCGTGGGACGCGGTACTGAAACACAATTTCAAATTTACGGTTCTCCTTATTTAAGCAAAACGAATTTCACTTTTACACCTAAACCTAATTTTGGCGCAAAAGATCCTTTATACAACGGGAAAGAATGCTTTGGTGAAGACCTGACTTCTTACCCAAAATTAAAACAGCTTGAATTAAAATGGCTTATTAAAGCGTATCAAAATACAAGTGACAAAACGAAATTCTTTAATGCTTTTTTTACCAAATTGGCTGGAACAAAAAAATTACAACAACAAATTGAAAACGGCGTTTCTGAAACTGAAATCAGAAAAAGTTGGAAAAAAGACTTGGAAACTTTCAAAAAAATGCGAATAAAATATCTCATTTATAAATAATATTTCTAATTCAGTTCCTTTAAACTTAATTTTTTAAACACTAGAAACATAGACTTTATAGACTTACAAAAAAGCGTTTCATAAGTATAAACACACACATATATATTGCTATGCATAAATGTATTTCTCTTTGGTTTTCTTTTTAAAGATTGGTTACCTTTTTATACAAAAATCAAAATCTGTGTTTCTATGTTTTAAAATTAAATTCCATTCTAGATAAAAATATCAAACTATTAATGTAAAGTAGTGAAACCTGAAATTCGAAGAATTGTGGTTTCAAAAATCAAAAAAAAAGAAAAATGAAAAATAAAAATCCTGAAACTGAACAAGAATCTTTGTACAAAGACTTGGATCAAATGAGCGTGAAAGAACTTCTTACAAACATTAATACAGAAGACAAAAAAGTTCCGCATATTATTGAAGAGCAAATCCCTAAAATAGAAAAACTAGTTAAAGCCATTGTAAAAAAAATGCAATTGGGCGGAAGACTATTTTATATTGGAGCAGGAACTTCAGGACGAATTGGGATTTTAGATGCATCAGAATGCCCGCCTACTTTTGGCGTTCCGCATGACATGATTATCGGAATTATTGCTGGTGGAGATACTGCTATCAGAAAAGCAGTTGAAAATGCTGAAGATGACACGGAACAAGCCTGGAAAGATTTGGCCAAATATGAAATCTCAAGTTTAGATTTTATTATCGGAATTGCGGCTTCAGGAAATACGCCTTATGTTTTGGGAGCTTTGAAAAAAGCAAAAGAACACAATGTTAAAACAGGAAGTATTTCTTGCATCAGCAACGGACTTATTGCTCAGGAAGCAGATTATCCGATTGAATTGATTGTCGGACCAGAATTTTTAACTGGAAGCACCCGAATGAAATCGGGAACAGCGCAAAAACTGACGCTAAATATGATCTCAACTTCGGTGATGATTAAATTAGGAAAAGTAAAAGGCAACAAAATGGTTGATATGCAACTTTCTAACGAGAAACTGGTAAAACGTGCTATTAAAATGATTATTGAAGAACTTGGAATTGAATATGATTTAGCCGAAGAATTACTTCATAAGCACAAAAGCGTAAGAGCGGTTTTACAGGCTCAAAAATAAAATCAGCAAAACCAAAACTATTTAAAATCTTTTATAGTTTTATAAAAGAATCAAAAACCAAAAAATAAAATGACACCAAGTACCATTCTTATCCTTATTATCGTTTATTTCGGAACATTATTTTATATCTCACACCGAGTGAGTAAAAAAGACAGCGGAAACGATGCTTTTTTTACAGCCAATAAAAATTCGAAATGGTATTTAGTAGCCTTCGGAATGATTGGAACTGCGCTTTCTGGAGTTACTTTTATATCGGTTCCGGGCGAAGTTGGTGCTGTAAGTGGTGAACAATTCAAATATTTTCAGTTTGTTTTGGGTAATGCACTAGGTTTCATTGTTATTACAAAATTATTATTGCCTTTGTATTACAGAATGAATCTGACTTCAATTTATGGCTATATTGAGCACCGAATGGGCGTTTTCAGTTATAAAACAGCTGCTTCTATTTTCTTAATTAGCAGAACCATTAGCTCGGCGTTCCGACTTTATTTGGTGGTGATTGTTTTGCAGCGTTTTGTTTTTGATTTCTATCATATTCCATTTGCTTTCACGGTTTTGATTTCGCTGTTACTTATTTTCTCTTATACTTATAGAGGCGGTTTAAAAACCATTATTATTACAGATACTTTACAAACTTTCTTTTTAGTAACTTCAGTTTTCCTTACGATTTACTTTATCTGCGACCGAATGGATTTGAGTGCCATCAGCGCTTTTGAAGAAGTAAAAAACAGTAATTATTCGAAGATTTTTTTCTTTGATGATTTTATGGGAAGTAAATTCCATTTCATCAAACAAATTTTAGGCGGAATGTTTGTTACAATTGCAATGACAGGTCTGGATCAGGATTTAATGCAAAAAAACCTGAGCTGTAAAAACATAGGCGAAGCACAAAAAAATATGTTCACTTTTACAGGAATATTTGTTGTTATCAATATTTTCTTTTTGAGTGTTGGCGCACTGTTATACATTTATGCGAATAAAAACGGAATCGCAATTCCAACTGATTTAGTAACAGGAAAACCAAGAACCGATTTATTATTTCCTGAAATTGCCTTAAATCATTTAGCGCTAATTCCTGCCATCGTATTCTTATTGGGAATTATTGCTGCCACTTTTGCCACTACAGATTCGGCTTTAACAGCCTTGACGACTTCTTTTTGTGTGGACTTTTTAGGAATGAACAAAGCCGAAAACAATCATAAGAAAAACACAGTACGAGTGAGACATTTGGTTCATATTAGTTTTTCTATTTTAATATTTTTTATCATTTTGATTTTCAATTCGATAAATGACAGCTCTGTTGTTGGAATGATCTTTAAAGTGGCTTCTTATACTTATGGTCCATTGTTAGGATTATATGCTTTTGGTTTGTTCCAAAAAACAAGAAATGTCAACGATAAACTAGTTCCGTTTATTTGTTTGCTTTCTCCATTTTTCACGTATTTAATCAATGAAAATTCGAAAGCATTATTTGGAGGATATGTTTTTGACAATGAATTAATCGTTCTAAACGGACTAATTACCTATTTAGGATTATATTTTACAAGTTCAAGAAGTACTACCAGAATAAGTTTCTAAACAGCATAAGAATTACCAGAATAATCAATTGAAATCTATGTTTAGATTCAATTGTTTCAAAAAAAATTACATGAAAAATTCAATCTTAAAAATAAGTCTATACGCCGCTTTTATCTTTTTAATTACCAATTGTGCTTCCAAAAAAAACACAAATACAATTGATGCAAAAAAAGACATTTCTTTAAAAGATACCGTTGTGTATGATCAAAAAAAAGAAAGCGAGAAAAAGACTTTTTTCAAAGATTCTGACAAAGAAACGGCTTGGGTTGACAGCATTTATAATAAAATGTCCGTTCAGGAAAAAATCGGGCAATTGTTTATGGTCTCGGCTTATTCCAATAAAGACTCCGTTCACATTAACCAGATCAATAAATTAGTTACCGATTATAAAGTTGGAGGTGTTATCTTTTTTCAGGGCGGGCCAGTTCGTCAGGCAAAATTGACCAATTTATATCAGTCAAAAGCAAAAGTTCCTTTGTTTGTTGGAATCGATGCCGAATGGGGATTAGCAATGCGCTTAGACTCTACCTATCGTTATCCTTGGAACATGACTTTGGGCGCGATTCAGGATTTGAGTTTAATTGAAAAAGTCGGAAGAAATATGGCGGCCGAAAATAAGCGAATTGGCGTTCATTTTAATTTTGCTCCAGTTTTAGATATTAATACAAATCCTAAAAATCCAATTATCGGAAATCGTTCTTTTGGAGAAGATAAAGTAAACGTAAGCGAAAAAGCAATTGCTTTAATGAAAGGAATTCAAGGCAACGGCGTTTTCTGTACTGGAAAACATTTCCCAGGACACGGCGACACTTCTACCGATTCGCATCATGCCTTACCTACCGTTAATTTTTCTAAAGAACGTCTTGATTTAATTGAGTTGTATCCATACAAAAAAATGTTCAACGAAGGTTTGGTTTCTGTTATGGTTGCGCATCTTAATATTCCGAGTTTAGAATCACAGCCAAATTGTCCTTCTTCAGCTTCCTATAACGTCGTTACAAATCTGCTTCAAAAAGAATTAGGTTTCGATGGATTAATTTTTACTGATGGTTTAGGGATGAAAGGCGCTGCCAATTTTAAAGGCCCGGGAGATTTGGAAGTAGCCGTGATTTTAGCTGGAAATGATATTTTACTTTGTCCTGATAATGTTCCAGTAGCTTTCCAAAAACTGGAAACAGCTTACAACGAAAAAGTAATTACAGAAGAGCGATTGGCGCATTCTGTAAAAAAGATTTTGCATTACAAATACAAAGCAGGATTAAATAAATACAAGCCAATCGATATGGCTAATATTTATAACGATCTAAATCCTTCTGGTAATGATGCTTTACATTATAAATTGTATGAAAATGCAATTACAGTTTTAAAGAATGATAAAGAAATACTTCCGATAAAAGATTTAAGCGAAAAAATTGCTTACATAAAACTTGGCGAAGACACGAACAGCACTTTTGTTTCTACCTTAAAAAAATACACCGAAATCACAGAAGTTAAAGACACCAATCTTGACAGTCTGAATAAGGAATTGAAAAAATTTGACAAGGTTATTATTAGTTTTCACAAAGTAAACAAACCTTGGGAAAAACAAGAATTTACTTTAACAGAATTGCTTTGGCTGAAAGAAGTCGCAAAACACAACAAAGTAATTCTGGATGTTTTTGCAAAACCATATTCACTTCTGTCAATTGATAATTTTGAAGATATTGAAGGATTAGTGGTTTCCTATCAAAACTCAGATATCAGTCAGGTAGTTTCTGCAGAATTGCTTTTTGGAGCGATTGATGCGAAAGGTAAACTTCCTGTTTCGATTAATAATGCTTTTCATGTCAATGATGGTTTAACTACCGAAAAACTAAATCGGCTTGCTTTTACCGCTCCGGAAAATGTCGATATGAATCCTGCGATTTTATCTAAAATAGATGCTGTGGCACAAAAAGCAATTGATGGTAAAATGGCACCAGGAATGCAGGTTTTGGTAGCAAGAAAAGGAAATGTAATTTTTCAGAAATCATACGGAGCGCAGACTTATGATAACGGAAAAAAAGTAACCAATTCTGATTTATATGATGTCGCTTCGATTTCAAAAATGATTTCGACACTGCCAAATGTGATGCAATTGTATGATAAAAGCAAAGTAACGCTAGACACGAAACTAAAAGATATGCTACCATTGTTTGCCAAAACAAACAAAGAAAATATCATTTTCAAAGATTTGCTAAATCATTACGCAGGACTTCAGGCATGGATTCCGTTTTACAAAGCAACTTTAGACAACAATAATCAACCTTCTGATAAATACTATCGAAAAATAGCCGAAAACGGTTTTACAACAAAAGTTGCCGATAATCTTTATATCAGAAATGATTATCATGATACGATTATGAAAATCATTGCTCAAAGTCCGGTATCACAAAAAAAGGAATACAAATACAGCGACTTTACTTTTATCATTTTAAAAGAATATCTAGAAAGAAAAACACATAAAAAACTGGAAGATTTAAGCAAAGAAAATTTCTACAGCACATTAGGAATGACAAATACGCTTTACAATCCGCTGGATAAATTTGATAAAAGCAATATTGCTCCAACCGAAATTGACAATTATTTCAGACATCAGACAATTCAAGGTTATGTACACGATATGGCAGCCGCGATGGAAGGTGGAATAGCGGGTCACGCCGGAATTTTTTCAAACAGTATGGATGTTGCCAAAATGATGCAGCTGTTTTTACAAAAAGGAAATTACGGAGGTATTCAATATTTTTCTCCACAAACTTTTGATACTTTCAATACTTGTTATTATAAAAACCAAGGCGTTTTGAGAGGTTTAGGATTTGATAAGAGAGTACACAAAGGCGGACCAACTTGCAACTGTGTTTCTGAATCAAGTTTCGGACATACTGGTTTTACAGGAAATATGGCCTGGGCAGATCCAGAAACTGAAATTGTGTATGTATTCCTTTCCAACAGAACGTATCCAGAAGTAGTAAACGATGAAAATAAATTAGCCAAAGGAAATATCCGAGAAGACATTCAAAAAATAATCCAAGAAGCAATAATAAAGTAACCAAAGATCTTGCATCTTGCTTCTTGCTTCTTTCTTCTATAAAAAAACCTAACCACAAAAAAACAAAACCCAATGACCAAAGAACGTTTAACCTCACTAGATGTATTTAGAGGATTTACCATCTTCTTAATGACAATTGTCAATAATCCCGGAAGCTGGTCTTCTATTTATCCGCCTTTAGAACATGCTGAATGGAATGGCTGTACTCCTACCGATTTAGTTTTTCCGTTTTTCGTTTTCATAATGGGAACTGCAATTCCTTTTGCAATGCCCGTAAAACATTTTGACGGAAGTGTTTTTAATAAAATCTTAGTTCGTTCGCTTCGAATTTTTTGTTTGGGATTATTTTTAAGCGTCTTCAGCAGAATCCATTTATTTGGTTTAGAAGGAATTCCGTTATTAGGAGTACGATTGGTAATCGCTTTTGCAGTTGCTTATGCCCTTTTAGGAAATTTTTCAATGAAAGTCAAAACGTATCTTGCCGTTGGAATCTTTTTGATATTGATTGCATTATCATTTAGCGGTCTTGAACATTTTGAAGATACCCGAATTCCAGGCGTTTTACAACGAATTGCAATTGTATATTTCTTTACTTCTATTTTATATTTAAAGACAAATTTAAAAACACAACTTTTAGTTTTAGCCACACTTTTAATTGGATATTGGTTATTGATGGCTTTTGTTCCCGTTCCAGGATTTGGTCCTGCTAATTTTGAAAAAGGGACTAATCTAGCGGCTTGGATTGACGATACACTTTTAAACGGACATTTATGGGCATCTTCTAAAACTTGGGATCCTGAAGGAATCTTAAGCACATTACCAGCAATTGGAACTGGAATTTTAGGAATGTACATTGGTCAATTATTAAACTTATCAATCGATAAAATTGAAATTGTCAAAAAAACAGCCATCACAGGAATTGTTTTATTAATTGGAGGTTTACTTTGGAATATCATTTTCCCGATCAACAAATCACTTTGGACAAGTTCTTACGTTTTGTATACTGCCGGAATAGCTACCGTTTTGTTGACACTTTTATATTTTATAATTGATGTAAAAGGTTATAATAAATGGACCAAACTATTTTTAATTTGGGGTGTAAATCCAATGATTGTATTTTTCTTTTCTGGAATAATTCCGAGGGTTTTAAGCGCTATAAAAGTTGCTGATCCAGAAATCGCTGGAGAAGAAATCAGCTTTCAAACTTCAATATACAAACACGGAATTGCTACTTGGTTTGAAAATCCATTAAACGCTTCTTTAGCTTATGCTTTATTGTACGCGACTTTCTGGTGTTTTATTTTGTGGATTTTCTATAAAAAGAAATTGATTTTTAAAGTGTAATTCTATTTTAATTAGAATAAAATTTTATTCGCATCATTGCTATTTTTAAGTCAATGATGCGAATATTTTTTTATAGTTAAAAGCTAAACTTCAAGATTAAGAACTTCAATTTCGCTTAGATCTTCAGAAAACTGCACAAAGCTTGCAGGAAATCCAGCCTTTATTTTTCCGATTTTATCTTCCATTCCAATTGCCGAAGCCACTCTCGTATTTGCCATTTTTATTGCTTCATCTGCTGAAACATCCAAATGATTATAAGCATTTTGTACCGCTTCTTTCATAGAAATTGTAGCGCCTGCCAAATTTCCATCTTCATTTCTGTAAAAACCATTTTCTAAATGCGCATCAAAATTATCCCATTTAAAATTAGCTACTTTTCGCCCTAAAAATGTCGCGTCGCTGATTAAAAAGAATTTTTCCTGCTTTAAATTATATGCCACTTTTGCTGCTGCATAATCACAATGTGCTCCATCCAAAATAATAGGCGCATACACTTTTTCGTTTTCAAAAACTGCTCCAACCAAACCCGGTTCACGATGTCCGAATTGTGTCATTGCATTAAATAAATGTGTTACCAGATTTATTCCTTTTGAAAAATAAAATTGCGCTTCTTTGTGGGTTATTGTAGAATGTCCAACTGAAATGATAATACCACTATCTAACAACATTTTCAGTTGTTCTTCTGTAAAACATTCAGGAGCAATTGTAATTACTTTTATAACATCTTTTCCATGTTTGATAATTTCTTCAAGTTCTTCATTCGTTGGTTTTCGAACCTGATCAATACTGTGCGCGCCACGTTTTAACGGATTTAAAAATGGTCCTTCTAAATGCATTCCCAAAACTCCGTTATTGTATTTTGCTTTATAATCACGTACCGCATCAATTCCTTTTAAGATTGTTTCTTTTGAAGACGAAATTAAACACGGTAAAACATGCGTTGTTCCAAATTTCAAACTGGAATCATAAATATCCTGAATGGTTTCTTCATTAGGCGTTTGGCTAAAATAATATTGCTCTCCACCGTTAATCTGAATATCAATAAAACCTGCTGCAATATGATTTCCTTTAAGGTCAATCTGTTCTATATCGTTTGGAATTTCCTTTTGTACTGAAATGATTTTTCCGTTTTCAATAACAATAACGCCATTTTCAATTATTTCTTCACCTGTATGTACTACAGCATTTACAATCGCTTGTTTCATGATTTTAGTTCTGTCTTTTTCTTTCAAATTTAAAGAGTAAGATCGGATAAATTATCCACATTCACGTTATATTTTAGTGGATTTTTTAAGAATTTGAAACAATTTATTACCTGCCAAAAAGACGATATAAAATCTGGAATTTGCACAAAAAAAACGGAATAGCAGTTTCGCTATTCCGTTTTTACAATTTAACCTTGGGTAACAATAAATAAAAATTAATTAAAACTATTTTTAAAATTACAAATGCCACTTTGGAGCCAATTCAGATAATCATCGATATCTGGATTATATGCCGAAGTTTCATTTAGTGCTTCGCCTTCGTTATTTACCAATACGTAAAAAGGCTGAGCATTTGTTTTGTATTTAATGGTTTGGAATTCACTCCATTTTTGTCCAATATATTTAATTTTTCTGCCTGTCAATTTGGAAACAACTTGTTCATTTTGAGGTAATTCTCTTTTATCATCAACATATAGAGAAATTAAAACAAGATCATCTTTCAAAACCTTAAGCACTTTTTTGTCAGACCAGACATTATCTTCCATTTTTCGGCAATTCACACAGGCATGTCCAGTAAAATCAATCATGACTGGTTTTTGCATTTTTTTGGCGTATGCCATTCCTAAATCATAATCGGTAAAAGCGATAATATTGTGGGGTCCAAATTCTGCTCCGGCAGGTAATTTTGATGGTAATTCATCGGAATTAGTTCCTAAGCCGTTCGGAATTTCGCTGTAATTTAACGGTGGCGGAAAACCGCTTATTAATTTCAAAGGCGCACCCCAAATACCTGGAATCAAATAAATTGTAAAAGATAAAACGACGATTCCAAGACTCAATCTCCCAACGCTGATATGCGATAACGGACTGTCATGTGGCAATTGTATTTTCCCCAATAAATACAAACTCAGCACCGCAAAAATCGCAATCCAAATGGCTAAAAAAGTTTCCCTTTCCAGGCAATGCAATTGCAGCACCAAATCGGCATTGGATAAAAATTTAAAGGCTAAAGCCAATTCTAAAAATCCTAAAAATACTTTTACCGAATTTAGCCATCCACCCGATTTTGGCAATGAATTCAGCCAACCCGGAAAAGCCGCAAATAAGGTAAACGGCAAAGCCAAGGCCAGAGAAAAACCAAACATTCCCATGAAAGGTGCAATTCCGCCTCTTGAAGCAGCTTCGACCAATAATGTTCCCACAATTGGGCCGGTGCATGAAAACGAAACAATTGCTAAAGCCAAAGCCATAAATAATATTCCGATAATCCCGCCTCTGTCTGCCTGACTGTCCACTTTATTAGCTAATGCATTGGGTAGCATAATTTCAAAAGCGCCCAAAAATGACATGGCAAAAACAATTAAAAGCACAAAGAAAATCAGGTTAAACCAAACATTTGTCGAAAGCGCATTCAGCGAATCGGCACCAAAAGCCCAGGTTACAACGGCTCCTAGAAAAATATAAATCGTAATAATAAAAATGCCGTAAAAAATAGCTTTTCTAATTCCCTGCGATTTGCTTTTGCTTTGTTTGGTAAAAAAACTTACCGTCATAGGAATCATCGGGAAAACACATGGCGTAAGCAAAGCAGCAAAACCAGAGAAAAATGACAATATAAAAATCGTCCATAAACTATCTAATTCGGCTTTATTCAGCTTTTTGTGAACAACTGATTTTGTTGGTAAAACTGTCTTTTTCTGAACCGGAATTTCGGTTTTAACTTCTGCCAATAATGAATCTGTCTTAATTTCTTCAACAACTTCAACAGGAGCAATTTCTTTTACAATTGTGGCATTGGCACTAATCGTTGCGTTTACGTCAAACTCAAGTTCATCATAACTCGGCGGAAGGCAATTTTCATCATTGCAAACCATATATTCCACCTCTGTTTTGATTTTAAAAGACTTTTTTCCAATGTTTTTTATACGTTGTCTAAATGTAGTTTCTTTTTCAAAAAACTTAATTGACATTTTAAAAACAGGATCATTTATGGTTTTTCCTTTTTCTTCTCTTACATTTCCAATCAATTGAAAATCTGGAGTTTTAGTAAAAACAAAATGCGTTGGAATTGGGCCGCCGTCAGAAACTTCCTGGCTGTATAAATGCCAACCTGTGTCTAAAGTTGCTTTTGCCTGCAATTCATATTCAGTATCTGAAATCTTTTCGACACTGGTTTTCCACTTAATGGGAGTATAAATTTGAGCCTTTACCATTATTGTAAACAACAACAGCAAACTCACTAAAAATATGTTCTTGTTCATGGGTAAAATTTTAGAAAAGAGGGCTGAATAGCAAAAAACAACCCTCTCGTAAAATCCGATATTACAACTAATAATGCTTACTAATTCAAAATATCAATTGATTACGGAAGTACAAATTAAATTCTAGTAGATTATTTTGAGGGTTTGAAGACAATTTGATACGAATCGGCTTTGTTTAAAAACGAATTCGCAAAATTCTGAATATCTTTTGCAGTAATGGATTTTACAATATCTTCATAATTTTTAGGATCATTCATATTGAAGTTTTCCCTAAAGTAATTGTAAAGCAGATCGCTGGTATATTTATTGAAATTTTTACTGTCCTCTCTTGACTTCAAATAATTCGTTCTCGTTTTCTCTAAATCTTCAGAAGCGATTTCTCCTTTTTTAATTTTATCAATTTCCTGATAAACAATAGGCACTAAATGATCTGCTCTATTTGCATCACAATCAAATGAAATTTCAAGTTTAGTCGTTGGTACAGGATACTTTGTAGAAACGCACTGCACATAAGCGCCATAAGTACCACCTTCTTTTTCACGAAGACTTTCTGTATACCTTAAAGTCAAAATATCTCCAAAAAATGATGCTAACATTTTATTCTTTTCAGAGTAAGAATAGGCTTTTGTATAGTTGATTTTTACAGCACTTTTTGGCGTTTCCATTTTAATAAAAACTTCTTTATTTATTTTTTCCGAAATCCATTTTGCTCTATTATCCTTATATCCTTCTTTACGCTTAACTCCTTGAATGCTGGCAATATATTTTTCTAATAAAGGTTTTAAAACTTCAGGCGTTACATCACCTACTATATTGAATTCAAAATTTGACACATCGGAAAAGCGATCTTCATAAATTACTTTCATTTTATCAAAAGACAAATCATCAATGTACTTTTGGTCTATTGAATATACTCGCGGATTATTTTTTCCGTACACAGCAACTGACACACTATCTGACATTTTAGAATTAATATCTTTTTCTTTATTTTTTAGAAAATTTTGAAATCTTTGTTTCATCAATAAAAATTTCTCCTGATCAAATCTTGGTCCCTCAAAACGCAAATAAACTAACTGCATCATTGTTTCAATGTCTTTCACATTAGCTGACGCTGATACAAATTCAGACGAAGGACTAATTCCAACACCAGAACTAACTATTTTTCCTTTCAATATTTTCTCTAAATCAGTATCTGAAAATGAACCTAATCCCGACATCATAGCAAAATCTGCGCAACGTTGAGCAGATGGCATATCATCACCGTCATACAAAGAAGTTCCTCCATAACTATCTGCTTGCAGACTAACCGTCTTTTTATTTTTATCAGCAAATTTATAATGCACTTTTACGCCATTGCTTAAAATATAAGTAGTCGCATCAATTTCTTTAGTTTCTTTTTCTGATACTATTTTACCTGGCTTTAAATCTGTTCCATCCATAAGTGATTTAGCCACAAAAGTATCAACATATGGCTGTAATGATGAGTCGTTTTCCGCTTTCTGAATAATATCAAAAGCTTTTTCCTGACTTAGATTTTCTTCGCCTTCTACTCCAGTTACCGTAATAACACGATTTTGTTTTGTGTATAATTTGGCAATTTGTTCTTGAAGAATTTTGCTATCCAGACTTTTCAAAATGCTTTTCGTCATTTCAAATTCTACTTTCGGATCGGCAATTATTTCATGATCCAAATAATCGTCTTTTACCATTCCGATTACTTGTTTATGCGAAATCTCATTTAGTTTTTCTAAATAATTTTCGTAACCCGAAATAGTTTCAGTAACGGCTCTTTCAATTTCTCCTTTTGAAAAACCAAATTTGTACGCTCTAACCCATTCGTTCATAACAGTTGTAAAAGCTTCCGCTTGTTTCCCCGGTTTCGGACTTAGGCTTAAAACAAAAACATCATTCAAACGAGAATATTTTTGATATCCAATTTGTGCTCCTTTAAAAGGACATTCCTGTTTCTGAGCCATTTCAGATAAACGATTGCTAATGATCCCAAAAGCAATGCTTCTCTGTGTTGATTTTTCTAAATCGGAAAAAGTCCCCGTTGGTTTTTCGGCAGAATGGCGAACCATGAAAGTGATATTTGAAGCCGAAATTTCTTTATCCAAAGCCAATTTAAAAGTTGGTTCTTCTTTCTCAGGAATTGCAATTTCAAAACGTTGTTTAGGATTTTGAGGCGTCGGAATATCCGCAAAAAGTTTTTTGATTTTTGCTTCAACTTCATCTGAATTAATATCTCCAACAATAGCAATCGCTTGTAAATCGGGACGATACCAATCTTTATAAAAATCTTTTAAAACCTGATATTTAAAGTTTTTGATGATTTCCATATCGCCAATCGGCATGCGATCTGCATAAAGCGAATTGTTGTAATAATAAGGCGCCAACTGATTGTAAATTCTTGCTCGGGCATTTTGTCTCGTACGCCATTCTTCGGTAATTACACCACGTTCGGCATCGATTTCTTCATTTGTCAGCGACAAAAAATTTGACCAATCGTGCAAAACCAGCAAACATGTATCGACAACGCTTCCATCTTTTGACGGAATATTATCTAAATTGTAAACTGTTTCGTCTGTACTTGTGTATGCATTGATATTTTTCCCGAAAACGGCTCCTTGTTTCTGAAGCGTATTCAAGATTCCTTTTCCTTCAAAATGTTTGGTTCCGTTGAAAGCCATATGTTCCAGAAAATGCGCCAAACCTTTCTGCTGGTCGTTTTCTAATATCGAACCTACATTTTGAATAATGTAATAACTCGCCGTATTTTTATTTACATCTGTTGGATAAATATAATACGTCATTCCGTTTGGAAGAACACCTTTTTTGATTTTTTGATTGACCACAATTGGGTCATTTACTTTGTAATTTTGGGCGTAACCAGAAAATATACAGCCCGTTAGCATTACAAATATTGCTACTAAATTTTTCATTTATTTATATTTTTTTTTTTACACCATCAGTTTTTATCTATAGCTATTTCATTCCCTAACATTACACATGTTCATAAAAATGACTCTATATTTAATACCTTTTTTGTTTTCTGAAAAATCTATAATGTAAAAAACTTTAGATCTATTGAATAATTCACATTGTATATCTTGATCATCAAATTTTTCTAAGGATTTTATTTTTACAATTTTTCCTTTATATCTCTTTAAAAAAGATTTATTAATAATCTCTTTTTCTAAAGTCAGATTTGCGTTTTTCTTGAATTCAAAACTGTAAGTATTTTTCTTGTTGTCATTAAAAACATATCGTCTATTTTTAAACCCATCCTTTTCCTCAGGAAAATCGATCTTAACATTATATTTTCCTTCTTTAAAAGGTATATATATTGTGTCAAGTTTCTTTATCTGCTCATAGCTCTGAGAATAAATACAACTTGAAATAAAGAGAACTATTACTATTGAAAAATTCTTCATAATATTAAATTTTATTGTCTTAAATCTTCATGTCCATAATTGACATAATTTCCTAATAAATTCCATTGATCTGAGTTTTTAGGATAATCAAATAAAAAGCAATATGCCTCATCTAGTCCTTTTAAACTTAAATATTTGTAATATTCATTCCAATCCCAAGGAGTTGACGTTAAGGGATTAATTGTTGGGTGCATTGTTCTTTGTTCAACTTTATTTCTATTTTCGGGAGTAGTAACAAAATCTCTAATCTCAGAAAGTACATTTTGCATTATCGGTATCATTCTTCCATACATAAAATCATGTTGCTCGCTGGCTACAGGATACATCGAATTGATTGTTCTTCCTATATCCATTCCTATGTTAGAATTATTAGATTTAATGAAAAGATAAGCATGAATACATTCGTGTAATATGGTTTTGGCATTTTCTATCTTAGTTTGACTTTGATCAGTTCCTGCAATTAGTATTTGCCTATTTATTCTAATTGTTATAATATTTGTAATTGGATCTTGACTTGTAGTTGCATTTACCTCTTTTTCGGCTGGGTTGTTATCTTCATATACGTGATCATTAATTTCAAATTTAACATTAAACCTGGCTTGATCTCCATCAAAGATATCAAGAAATAATGTTTTAAATTGTGGAGAATTTTTCAAAGCGCCATAAATTTCGTTGAACTTAATTCCTTCAGGAGTTGTTGTAGAAATTGCTGATCTATCAACATTAAAAGGAGATTTATAAGAATCAATGGGATTAAGAACCAATCCTGGCTTTGACATCATTTGATTGATCATATCTAAAGCAAAAACATCTGCCCAAGAACTAAAACTCTCCATAAATAAATAATCAAATAATGAATTTGCAATTTCCGGTCTTTGCTTAAGCCAATTAAACTGATCATTATTTAATGATAATTCTGATCTTACTTCCTGAGCTTTAGTTGTTACTGTAGGAAGTTCTCCTATCGGATAATATTCGTCTCCACCGCCACCAGGAGAGCTAGGATAACTATAATTAGGAGGGAAATTTATCCAGACAGAACTATCATCTCCCACATAATTTGGATTTTGGTAGTTATTATCAACTGTAACTTCTTCAAGTTCTTCTAAAAAACCATAAGTACTAACATTGATAGTTTCACCATCTGAAAATCTCACAGAAAAAAATGATTTTCTTGCATTTTCGCCAGCTAGATCAGGCCAATCACAAACCTGAATCGAATTATTAAAAAGTGTACCATCAGGACAAATATTTAACACAACTATTTGAGCTGGATTCCCTTGATTGTCTCTAAAAAAACCACACAAATAAGAAAAATCTTCTCCTTTAGTTTTTCCTGTTAATTTCTTACCTGCTAATTTTTGTAGATCTGAAACATATGACTTTGGCATCAAAAGATCTGTTTCTCTTTTGCCCTGCAGAGAATATAGAATACGATGATAACTTGTTATTCCCATTACATCAAATGGCATAAATTGTACAATCTCACCTACAAATTTCCCTTCTTTTTGGATAATAAATAATTCAAAAGTATCTTGAGAACCTTTGTTAGAAATCATTGGCACACGAATAGACTTATCTTTACCTGCAAATACATGTTCCCAATCTGGAGTTAAAGGAAAAGAAGTTAAAAATGCATTATCCTTATTTTTAGACATCTCACTTTCAACAAATTGCTTAGTGGCAACAATTAAATCAGGATCGATTTGTGCATTCTCAGAAGAATATTCTTCAGTTGCACAAGAACTTAAATTAAAAAGTAGTATCCCGACTAAAACCAGTAAAAAGTGATTGAAAATTAATTTTATTTTATTTTTCATAGACTACTTTGCTAATAGCTTATTTTTATTAAACTCATCATTAAATTTCCGAGAATTAATAGATAGTGATCTCACTTCTATTTATTAACCTTTCAATAATTTATCCAACTGCACCCTCAATTCCGGATTTGACGGACGAAGCGCATCGGCATTGATAATATTTCCTTTTGTGTCAAACAATAAGAATCTCGGAATAGCATTCACATCATAGTTTTTAGCCACATCGGAACCAAAATCTTTATCTGCCATCAACTGAATTCCTTTCAATTGTTCTTTGGTAACGAAATCTTTCCATTTTTGAGCGTCTTTTGGTTTGTCTAACGAAAGACTTACAAAGACGATATTTTTTCCGTGATAATCCTCTTCAATTTTTTTCATGTGCGGAATCTCCGCTTTACAAGGTCCGCACCACGTTGCCCATAAATCGATGTAAACAAATTTACCTTTAAAATCTGAAAACGAAACTGGTTTATCGTTTATGTCGTTATACGTAAATTCAAGTCCTTTTTGACCCACATTTTTATGAAGCACTTTTTCGTATTCGATTAAAAACGTTTTACTTGCATCAGAAATCATATACGGTTTGATGCTTGGAGCTATTTTTTCATATTCTTCAATTTTCATTCTTGAAGTTGCTACCGCGTCACGAAGATAAACATCTTTTAGAGCCGGTTCTGTAATATGTGTAATTGCTTCTGCCAAATCCAAACGTTTTGGCGCATCACCGCTATTCATTGTTACATAAAAGAAATAATTTGACATTAATGAAAGACCATTTTGCAATTTTAGCAAATCAGCATCTGTAAATTTTTTATCTGTCTGCCAAGTTTTAATAACCGCCGGGCGATCGTCTTTATCAGGAAAAGCACTTCTTGGCATTCTGAAAAAAGTATATGTCAATTCTTCGACATCAGTTGCTACGGCTAATTTTAATAATTTATCAAAAGCTGCATCTTTGGTTTTAATGCTTTTTGAAAATTCATTTGCTTTTGCAACGCCTTTATCAATCCACGGATAAAAATCTACATACGTAATATTAGTTCCGAGTCTTGAAAACGGTGCAAATTCGTTGTAGATTTCATTTGCTTTTTGAACCAAAACATTCTGTCCAACATTTTTGCCGCTCAAAACATAATTCTCTTTATTGATCAAAAGGCTAATGTCTAATTTTGGTTCCAAATACAAGCGAATCAATTGATTTCTACTTTTCATCTGACCGTAATCAACGTAATAAAAACCAGCTGCTGAAACCGGTATCATAAAGCCAAATTCCCCAAGTGTGTTGACTTTTGCAGTTGCAGCTACCGCTGGTTTTCCTTCTTCGACATTATAAAGCGTAACTTCTTTTGCTTTAAAATCGGGAATTGAAACTGTTCCTTTAATAACTGCATATTCCGAAAAATTTGCAGCAAAACTCACCTGAACCGCAAAGCAGATCAAAATGAAATTTAAAATGTGTTTTTTCATGATATTCTATTGTTTTTTGTTGATAATTTTAAATTGAAATTCGCATCGATTGATCGCCTTGTTCTATGATAAAATCTTTGCTTTCTTTAGTTTCTTTCAGCTTTTTAAGGTTCTCGGGATTCAGTAAATCTTTGGCTTCAAAATCATTTACTTGAGTGACTTTGGCTCCTTCTTTTACTTTCTTCAAATCTTCATTTTGCCGATCTATGATTCTTTTTACTATCAGATTTTGGTTTTCATCAAAATCTAAATTCATTCCGCCTAGATAGAAAGAAGATATTTTTTTGAAATTTTTATTGGGCTCTAAATAGACCGTTTTATGCAAAAGATCGATTGTGAAATTGAAACGCTTTATTAAATCAATTCCGAGTGATCCATCGGCGAAAGCCCAGCTTTTATTGGCTTCGTCATATTCCTGCAACGCGATGGTTACGTTTGGAAAATTATTTCCGTTAATCGCTACATTTGGAATCGCACCGCCGACAATTTTAGTTTGTTTTCCTAAACTATAATTCACAGAAGTGTATTCTGTTTTTAGACTTGCTTCGAGATTATTTTTATGATTGAAAGGTCCATATGCAATTAAATCATAACCTGCTCCTGTATCAAAAGTGAAACTGCCTTCGACTGTTTTTTTATCTTCAAAAGTCAGCTTCATTTTTACTACCGGAAGTCCTGATTTATAGTCAAAAACAAATGGTTTTGCTTTTCCCCAGTAATTGAAATTTCCGAAATTGTACAAATCAATCGTCATCGTATCAAAATTGACAGAAGTAATAAAATTGCGAAGCAAATTTGCGCCAAATAATCCGTCGTAAACGCCGTGTTTTGGAAAAATAACCAAACCTTGATTCTTCAAAACCTGATCGCCAATATAAATGGTATTGTCTGCCGAATACTGTACTTGCTGACTTCCGCCAACCACAGAAGCCGATTTATTTTTGGTAACCACAACTCCGGCTTTGTAAGCGCTATCAGGATTCAAAGCCATTCCGTCTGCGCCGGTATCAAAAAGCATTAAAAACTCGCGATCGGCTTTGTTTAGTTTTATTTTGATGGCGATTCCGTTTTCGACAATTTGAAACGGAATACTTGCTACTTCTTTTACAGTAGCATGTCGGTCAACTTTATACAAACCGTCAAAAAAAGTCACATACAAAATTTTATTATCTGAATTGAAAACAATTTGAGATGGCTTTTTTTCTTTTCCTTTGAAACAAAAATCGGCCAAAACAAAAGTTTCATTTTTCATTGCTACCGGTTTTCCAATCTGAATAGAATCCAGAACAGGAAATGCATTGAAAATTCCGTTTAAATAAAATTCATTTGAAGAAGCATCTCCAACACCAACCGTAAACTCTGGAGCTAAAAGACTTTTAATCTCACTATAACTTTTATTTTGAAATGCTTTTTCGAAAGATTCAATAGATTTTTGAATGCTATTTTGAGCATAAATAGTGCATCCAAAAATCAATATTGAAAACAAGAATAACTTTTTCATTTCGGTTTACTTTTGTAAAGTATAGGGATTATTGGCTGCAGGTTTCTGTACCCCAAAATCTTTCAATAAAATGCCTTCAAATTTTGTCCAATCATCTGCAGAATAAATTGGTTTTACCTCATCAAGTAATTTTTTGAATGAAGCTAAATCGTTTGTTTTCTCCAATTCTTTTCTCTTGCGCTGTAAAATGGTAAATACATGATTCTCAACACTTGCTTTTCCGTAATCTTTTTCAAGTTGACTGACATTTTTCAGGAAAAAATCATCGTACTGTCTGCCAATTCTTAAACCAGTAATAATTACAAAAGGAACCTCGGCCAATAAAGAAGGTTGTGCTTTTAAATACGCATCGGCTGTTTCAAAAGAAACGTTTCGTTTATTTGCCAAATAAGCCTGTGCATAAAATTCCGGATATTCTTTTTCCTGAATTTGCGGACTGTATTTTTTAAATATTCCATTTTTTGATGCTGTTTTTGCATTTTCAAGCAAAGCTGTAAATTGCTCAACACTTTGAAAACCACTTTCAACATCAATCACTTTTCCATCAGCGTTCAAGAATAAAAATGTTGGAAATCCGGTAACGCCATATTTCATACATAGCTTTTTACCAATTTCTTCTTTCAAAATATCCGATTTGAAAGTGACAAAATCTTTGCTTAAAACAGCCGCTACTTTAGGATCTGGAAATACCTCTTTGTCCATTTGTGCACACGGCGCGCAACCAGTAAAATACAAATCGACAAAGATTATTTTTTTCTCCGTTTGAGCTTGTTTTTTAGCAAGTTCCCAACTTTCATCAGCTGGATTTATCTGTGCATTTAAGGCAATAGAAGAGCTGGCAAGCAGCAAAACTGCACTTGCGATTTTAAAAAAACGTTTCATAAGATGTGGTTTTTAGAAACCGAATGAAGAATGAAGTTCATACTTCATTCGGTTTTTCTTTTATAGTTTTAGATTATCTGCGTCGGTAAGCAACATCAACGATTTTACATAAACCGCTAAATGTATCTGTTAGTATTAAATCTCCATTTACAGGAGGAACGTTGTAAAGTTCTAATTTACCCGTAGTTCCATAACTGCCAACAATTAATTTTTTGTCTGCATTTTTTGCCAAAGGATTAAAAGCGATATACGTTATTTCATCGGTACCTTTGTTGATCATTAATTTAGCCGATTGGGTTCCGTTGTCATATTCATACACTTTGCTTCCAACAGCATAAAACAAATATCCTGAATCCGGACTTACTGCAAATTTTGTTGCTTTGTCAAATTCTGGTGCATTCAGAATCTCTTTGTAATAACTTTGAATTAAACCTGTGGAAAAACGCAGTAAATAGTATTTTCCTGTTGATCGATTTTTTAGGACTGCAAAATTTTCAAAACCATTAAAACCAGAGGTAGTCATGTAAATTAGATCTGAATCTGTATTATTCCAATCTAAAACTGTTGACGATCCAGTAACTGGTGGCATTGCCGAACAATTTCCTTTTGAATAATTAAAACGAACGAAACTGCGAGTATCATTATTAAAGAAAACCGGTGAAGCGGCAGAACCTCTATTAGAAGCAATAAAAGGCGCTGCATGAAAAGTTTTTGTTGCAGTCTCTAATATGTTTTGCGGAAGACCATATTTTATATTAAAAGCACGATAATAATAGTAAATATCACCTTTGCTGTAAATAAAATTTTCGCCTCCGCCTCCAGGTGTTTCCATAAAATCAATGCCAAAATTTGTTGGGAATGCTCCTCCTAAAGTTTCATAAGCCAAATTTTGTGTTTGAGTCCATCCAAAAGAATCTGGATCAAGTCTTGCTGTTCCATTTTCAGTGGTGGTTACGTAAACTCCGTAAGCTGAACCAGAAGAAACTGCGCTTGCAAAACATGAAACATCAACAGCTTTACCTGTTAATTTTAAAGCAGAACCTGAAGCATCCAAAACATCTGTAATAATTTTAGGTTGTGAAATACCTGGCAAAATTGAAACCATATCTAAGCGCGCCTTTTCCTGCACGTTTCCTATCACTAGCCAACCTTCATAAATTGCCGAAACCACATTTAGCTTAAAAGGTTCTTGCTGCCAAGTAACGCCTGTAACTTTATCTTTTACAAAATAGTAGACATTGTAACTTCCTGGTGCTAACTTTATGACTCCATCCAAATTTTTAGTAGTTGCAAGTAATGTTCTTGATTCTAATAAAAGTTTAGAAGGATTAAGCGCTACCCATTCGTAGCTGTAACGATCTGTACTGTTGCCTTCAACTAAAGTCTCATTCAAATCAGGCGTAATTTTAAAATTATCTCCAGTATAAACTGTATATGATTCTTCAATACCAGTCGCGTGTATTTCATTTATTGCATTATAATCGTAATTCCCTTCATCTTCTGCACAACTGTAGGCTAAAACCAGCATCAGTGGCAGAATAAATTGAATCTTTATATTTTTTAACATAATGTTCTATTTTTAAAATTTATTAAATGATTTTTAAGGAAAGATCATTTCTTTCCCATCGTCTTCATAAATAATGTTGCCAGATGCTTTTTGATCAGCCAAGTAACGTTTCATAAAAGCTTGGTAGTACATAAAATCAGCAATAGCTAGTCCTGGACTACCCAATTTTTGATTGAAAATAGCCGGATCTAAATGAATCAAATCGCACATCAGGAAAAATTTCTTTGCTGTAAAAACGCCTAAATATGGTGCATACCAACCAATAGGCTGCGTTAATTTATCATCAAAAGAAAGTTTGAAAGTAATAAAGCTGATTCTTTTATGCGTCAACGCATTAATTTCTTTGCTCTTCATTTCAGTCTTAAATGATTCATTTTCTTCTAAATTCAAAATCAGTAAAAAGCTATTTTTCTTCATATCTTCAGTTCTGAAAACCTTAATAGGAAGATCATTTACTACTTTCCCTGCAGGAATAACAAAATCTTGTGGAATTTCAAAGTGAGTTCCGGCAATAGCTGTACTTTTTGGATCTACAACTACTTTTACTTTTCTGTCAACATCGCTGATATTTCCTTGTACTTGAATTGGTAGATTATAAGTTTTGCCAACAATTACAGGCTTCTCTAAAGCAAAAGTAAATCCTACACTATCGGTTATAGCTGTAATCGCTCCATCAGAAATTCCGAAAACGGATGGTGTAAAATACACGCTGTCCTTCCCTGAATATGTTGCAATTTCTTCATGATCACATGAAGCAAGACCTAAAATTGACAAAAACAATATGCTTAAAATGAATATTTTTTTCATGTTACTTTGTTTAAAATTATTGGAAATTAACTTCAATCTCTGGCAATGGTACAACATATTGAAGTGCTCCCATAGTAAGATTTCCAGAAGCGGCCGAGCCGTTAGGAACTGTTGCACTATTTATTCTTTTGTAATAAAAGAACAACTGTCCCTCGCCAATAAACTCTTTTCTATACTCTTTAGTAACTTCTGTAGTAACATTTGCAGTAGCAGCTAAATTGGTTAAACCACGATTGAAACGAAGTGTATTCAGGTAAGCAATTCCATCTGCCGGTACTGGAGCTGTTTCTGCTGCGATCAGGTACATCTCTGAAAGTCTGAACATAGGAATCTGCAGACGAAAAAGCTTTTCTTTGTTTGCTACATCTTCGTATTTATAAAATGTCTTTTGTGTTTTTCCTCCAACAACAGGAACTTTCCAGCTTGGCAGGCTTCTATAATCATTATCGTTTGATTCAAAAACAGCTGTTAATCGGCTCAATAAGGGAGCATAAATAGTGGCATCTGCTAAATTATAATCGAATAAAGCTTTTTGTTTCGCATATAATCTGTAATCACTTAAAGCGAAAAAGTTTTCAGATGAAAAAATTCGGTCAGGATTTGCTGCATTTGTAGCTTCTAAGAATGGAGTCCAAGGAAAAAATGTCGTCGTTTTTGTAAAATTAATAACTTCATTTGCAACGACAGATGCACCCGTTTTATCTCCAGAATATAACAATACACGAGCTTTAAGGCATTTTACTGCCAAATAATTCATACGCATGCCTCTGTTTGCTGAATAATACGGATTAGCATCAAAGTCTGTTGTGGCATTGTATTTTCCTGAAGTAAGAATTGGATCTTTTTGAAGCAACTCTAAGGCTTTATCCAAATCTGCCAGAATCCTGGCAACAACATCTTTAGCTGAAATCAAAGGCTGGTTCGCTGTAACAGCAGCATCATAATAAGGTATTGCCTGAAGAGAAGGATCTACTTTGTAAATTGGTCCATACAAACGTAGCATATCAAAATGAAGCATTGCTCTAATTCCGATAGCTTCTCCTTTTAAAAGATCGGCTTTTTCTTTTGATACAATTCCGGCATGTTCGTCCATGCTTTCTAAAAACTTGTTGGTATACAAAATAGTTTTATATCCTGCTTCCCAAATATTAGAAAACACAGCTTTAGGATGGCTTTCTGTATAGGCGTAAGATGCTATTTTACTTTTAGAAACATTGCTTGTCATATTGTACTGCTGTCCTAAAATTTCGACTGCATCCATGGTAAGCTGTCGTCCGTATAGGTCATCAGATACGAGACTTAAATAAAGTCCGTTGTGCACATTCTGCATTCCGGCTTCATTTTCAAATATTTGACTTTCTAAAATTTTATCCTGAGGCGTTACATCCAAGAAATCACTGCAACCCGCCAATGACAATGCAATCAAGACAATGAATGTTATTTTATGTAAATAATGTTTCATAATTACTGTATTAAAATGATAAGTTTATACTTAAAGAATAAATTCTTGAAAAAGGATACTCAATACCTCGCTCTGCTTTTATAGTTGAAACTCTAAAAAACTCATTTGCGTAAGCATTGAATCCTAAACCAGCCAATCCTGATTTATTAAGCCAATCTCTATTGGTCACACGATATCCAAGACGAAGGGATTCTCCTGAGATGTAATCTGCTTTTTGAATAAATCGAGAAGAAATTGGAGTATTATTTGTCAAGCTGATTGCCTTAAATTGTGCCATTTGTCCTGGAGTTGTCCATCGATCTGTAAATGCTCTCGCATCTTGATTATCAAAAATATTGCTTGAGCTGATATTTTCAACTTTATCATATAAAGCGGTATTAAATTGATCTGCTCCAAAACTGTAACGAATGAATACTCCTAAACTAAAGTTTTGATAGTTAACACTTGTAGAAAAAACACCAGTTGCAATTTCTCTTGAGTTCCCCATGATTCGTTCATCATTTTTATCTAAAATAAATGTAGTTTCTCCATTTTTTTTCAAGAAAACTTCTCTTCCTGTAGCAGGATCGATTCCTAATGATGGTACTGCCCAAAGATCATTTGTGCTTGCTCCGTCATAAAATCTTGTTAGGCTAGTCGTTTTTTTAGCTGCATCATTTAGTGAAGCCAAAGCATTATTAAAACCGCCTAATTCGTTTTCATTTGTAGTTGCTGTCAAGCCAAGAGCCCAATAAAAATTAGCTTTGGGATTGCTTATAATGGTATAATTTGCTTTAAGCTCCAGACCTTGAGTCGTAATATAACCAATGTTTAACGGGTAAGCAGTAACTCCGGTTGAAGCGGCAAGATCGATTGCAACAATTTGTGGAGAAGTTCTACGTCTGTATGCTCCAAAAGTTGCAGTAAGCTTGTTTCTGAACATTGCCAAATCTAATCCTAAAGACAAATCTTTTGTTTTTTGAGGCTCCAAATCGATATTCGCCAATTGCGAAACATTTAATCCAGCACCAAAAATATTTGTATTTGCATCATAAGTATAAATATCATGAGAAGCAAATCCCACAAGGTTCTGATTTCCGGTTTGACCATAATTTGCACGAAGCTTTAAGATATTTACGACATCTTCATTCATGTTAAATTCGTAGTTCATATTCCAGCCAATACCAATGCCGTAATATGGAGAATATTTTTTGTTTGTTCCAAAATTGGTTGCTCCAGAAATAGTGTGAGTTAAATCAAGCAAATATTTTCTGTTGTAAGCATAATTCAGCTGATTGGTTAAATCGACACTTCGTACCATTTCGCTGTAAGTTTCAGGTTTTGAATTGACTTCAAATCCAAAAGCAAAATTAGGATTACCCGGAACTCCTAAAGGAAAACCTCTTAAAGTAGAACCATAATAACCATATCTTGTTTCTAATGCAGAAGCTCTCAAAGTATAATTAAGCGAGTGAACATTATTGAAAACATTTGAATATGTTCCGCCAATATTTCCATTCCATTTATTGGTCAGATAATCTGTCCTTTTATAACTTCCTTTTTCTGTTGGAATATCTGAAATGAATTGTGTGTCATCTGGCGAAATAAATTTAGTTGATGTAGTCTGTAATCTTGAAACTGAAATTGCTGCAGTTGTTTTGATATGAGGGTTAACATCATAATTTACAGCAAAGTTGTTTGTAAAATTAAAATCTACACCTTTGTCGTAGCTATTTAAACGAACATTATACAAAGGATTTTCTTCCTGATTTACGTAATCATTTACAATAGGATTTCCGACTGGTATATTTGTTCCGTCCATGTAACGTGTTGGAACTCCATTTTCATTATATTTTTCATAATACGGGCTTGCTTTTGCCCAAGTAGAAAAAGAGCCATATGGCGATTCCTGATTATTTCCACCCGAAACAAAGAAGTTATTGTTAAAGCTTACTTTTTTCTTTCTATAAATCAAATTCGCATTATATCCCCAAGTATTATGTTCAGAACCTTTCATTGTTCCTGACAAAGATTTGTAATTTCCGGCAAGATTGAATCTAAACTCGTCAGATCCTCCGCCAATTGCCAAACTGTGTCCAGAAGTAATTCCCATTTGGATCGGTTCATTCAGCCAATACGTATCAACGCCACGGCGCACATCAGCCAGACGTTTGTTGTAAATTTCATCCCATTTAAATTGTTGCGCATAGTCGCCAAGACGTGGCACAACATAAGCTTTCGAAAGTCTTTCGAATTCTAATTTCTGCTCGGCATTCATTAAATTATAAACACTTAAATCTGCCAATTCATAAGATGAATTATAGACATAAGAAATTTGTAATTTCCCAGGAATTGGTTTATTTGTTTCAATAACGACAACTCCATTTGCAGAGCGTGAACCATATAATGCTGTAGAAGCAGCATCTTTAAGAAGCGTAATATTGGCAATTCTGTTAATATCTAAATCGACAACCTGCTGTAATGTTGTGGGGAATCCGTCCAAGATAAACAAAGGTTGGTTTGGATCTTCTTTAAAACGATCATTAACTTGGTTAACAGATAAACTGGTCTGTCCTCTCACTTCGATTACTGGCAAGACATTTGGGTTTGAGCCTGCAATGTTATTGTTCAAAACCATAAAAGAAGGATCTAACGTTTTTAAAGCCTGAACAACATTTTGCGTCGAAACTTGTCTTAACTCCTCACCTTTATAAGTAGAGACTGCTCCTGTAATTAATTCTTTTTTACGAACTGTAACTCCAGTATTTATAACTACTCCACCAAGTTCTTTGGTTTGTTGTTCTAAAACAACATTAATAACACTTCTTTTATTAACAGGAATTATTTGTGCTAAATGCCCAATGTAGGTAAACAAAATTTGTCCATCTTCTGGGGCTTTGATCACATATTTTCCGTCAAAATCAGTTTGAGCAGCTACAGTACTGCCCTTCACTTTTATGTTTACGCCTGGTAAAGGTTCTTTTTTTTCATTGGTAACAATACCTTTAATTTCAATCAGTTTTGATTGAAAAACGACAACATTTTCCTTTGGTAATTTTCTAACTAAAATGGTGTTTCCATTTGACAAACTAAAATCGAAATCTTTATTAGGAAAACTGGCTTCTAATAAATCATTTACTCTGATTTTACCTTTTTTCAAATGTACTTTCGGTAGTTTCTTAAATAAATCTTCCTGATAAATAAAAGTGTAGTCTGTTTGTTGTTTTATAAGGTCAAAAACTTCGTCAACAGTTACCGTTTTATCGGTTGCAATTACAATTTTTGTGTTTTGTGAAAATAAATTTGCGGGTGAAAAACCAAAAATTGCAGTACAAAACAAGAATATAAAAGTTCTCATAATGTTAATAATTAGTCTTTTTCTAAAATAGAAAAAGACGTCGGTTAATTTAAATTTCATAAATTTACATGTTAATTGGTTGGTCGGTTGTTAAATGATTAATTGATTAATACACAGAAAGGGATGAAGTGCGGTACGGTGAGAGGTCTGAACTTTAATCCCTTTTCTTTTTTATTTGATTATAATCTTATTGTCTTTTTTCTCATAGGCATTAATAAAATTAATATTCTTGATCGTGGTTAATATGTCTTCTAATTTTTGATTTTTATTCAAAACACCATTAAATCTAACATTGCCGAGTGCCGGATCTGCAAACTCAATATCAACATCATACCATCTTGACAATACTCTTGCAATATCTTTCAAAGGCATTCCTTTAAAAACAAACAATCCTTTTCTCCATGAAATTTCGTTGTACACATCAACTTCTGAAATTGCAATGCGATCATCACTTTTGCTAATTCTGGATTGCTCGTTTGGCGCTAAAATTTCTTTATTACTTGCATTGCTTACAGCAACTTTTCCTTCTACCAATGTGGTATAAATTGCCGTTTCGTCTCTGTAGGCTTTGATATTGAATTCGGTACCAATAACCTCTACATTTTGCATTGCTGTTTTTACCTTAAACTTAGAGCCTTTGTGTTTTGTACTTGGAGAAACTTCAAAATAAGCCTCGCCATAAACCAACTCTACTTGTCTGATTTCGCCATCAACAAAAGCAACAGGATATTTTAATTGCGATTCTGAATTCAGCCAAACTTTTGTACTGTCTGCCAATTGAACAAAAAACTGTCCTCCTCTCGGAATCGTTAAAAAGTTATTTGCTATCGTTGCAGCATTATTTTTAGAATTATAAATCAATTTTTCGCCGTTGCTAGTTGCATTTCCTTGATTGTAGGATTCTCCTTTTTTCAGTTCAATTACAGATCCGTCTTCTAGAGTTAACGTTGCTTTGTCGCTTCCAATCAAAATGTTTTTATTAACAACAACTGGAATATTTTGTTTTGAATTTTTCGCTGTATTGAATAATAACGAAATTGAAATCAACATGGCAACTGAAGCCGCAACTGCAACTTTAAAGCTTGTTCTGGAATAGAATGGCCTTAACGGAATAACTTTTGTTTCTTCCGATTTTATCGCCGTCTGAATCCGATGCAGCATTTTATTTTGAATTTCTTCTTTTGATCCTAAACTTTCGTCCCATTCTTCTGAAGTTTGGAAACTTTCATAAAAATGCAACATTTGTTTATTCTCCTCCCGATTCGTATCGCCAGAAAGATATCTGTTTAATAACGTTAAGAATTCTTCTTTTTTCATTTTTTTTATTATTAATGCAGGAGTATATTAAGTAAGTATCTAAAAAGACATTTACCCCCTAGTCCAAATTGTGTTTTTTTTTTGATTTTTTTTAATCTTTTAAGAAAAGCCTCGCCGGAAACTAGATAAATCAACGTTTTAGGCTTAAAATCGGCAATCATTTTTATTTTCCTTTAAAGATTTTTAGACAGCCATAAAACCATTGCCATGCCCAGCGTGCTGCCCATAGACAGACGAATTGTCTGAAGCGCTTTGGTGATATGATTTTCAACAGTTTTGGTTGAAATATTAAGGCGCTCAGCGATTTCTTTGTGACTCAATTGTTCTTCTCTGCTTAATTTATAAACTGCCTGACATTTTTCAGGAAGCGTTTCAACAATTAAATGAAGTTGCTGCACTAGTTCTTCGTGCATCAATTGGGTTTCAGGTGTAGTATATTGAAATCGTTTTTCTAAATCATCAAAAAGCTCGACGTGAATTTTGTCTTTGTTTTTTCTCAAATGATTAAAAACCTGATAGCGTGCGCAGGCATACATATAGCCTTTTAATGAAATATGAATTTCTAACTTTTCACGATTTGTCCAAATATTCAGGAAGATATCCTGAATAATATCCTCGCACAATTCTTTGTCTTTAATGACATTGTAAGCCGACACAAAGAGCGCCTGCCAAAAGGCATTGTACAATTCCGTCAAAGCCGATTCATCTCCGGAACGAAGACGATCAATTAAAGTTTTATCTTGATTTGATAACAGTGACGGCAAGTTTTTTGGCTTTTGGTAAATTGAATAATTCGCAACAAACTTAATAATATTATCCAATAATCCTAATTTGTTCTTCCGTCGATCATCTATTCTTTGTTGTTGATTTTATTCCACAAAAAACCAAAATCGTTATAAATTCGGCAATCAAAAACCTTGAATAATCTAAAAATTTATAATTTAAATAATTTTTAACCTTTTAAAAATGGATTTTACAAACCGGTTCATGTTAAGATAAAATCATGTTTTTATTAATTATTGTAAAAATACCGTAGCCAATTTCTTAGTTCAGAAATGCAACGGAAAACAGCTTATAGGAATTAGTAAAAAAAGCTTTACTATAATTTTAGATGTATTTTATGAAACTTAAGAGCAAAAAAAAATCGGAAGAAAACTTCCGATTTTAAATTTATGATTCACAACTGCTGCAGCTAACCAAACTTGTAACCAATTCTTTTGAAACGCTTTGGCTTCGCTGATAATACAAACTTTTGATTCCGAGTTGCCAGGATTCAATCATTAATCGATTTACCTCTTTAATAGGCAATTCAGCAGGAATATTCAGATTTAAACTTTGTCCCTGATCTACAAATTTTTGGCGAATTGCTGCTTGCTGAACAATCTCAAGCTGACTGATTTCTTTAAAAGTTTTAAAAACGTCTTTTTCCGTTTGTGTAAGCTGTTCCATGTGCTGAACGCTTCCTCCATTTAACATGATACCACGCCAAACTTCTTCGTTATCAAGACCTTTTTCTTCCAATAATTGTTTCAGATATTTATTCTTACGCATGAAATTTCCTTTGCTCAAACCGGCTTTATAATAATTACTGCTGAAAGGCTCAATTCCCGGAGAAGTCTGCCCTAAAATTGCCGATGAAGAAGTAGTTGGAGCGATTGCCATAGTCGTTGTATTTCTTCTTCCATAACCTTTCAGCAATTCTGGTTCGCCGTAAATTCTAGCTAAATCCTGAGTTGCTTTATCGGCTTTGTCACTAATATGTTTGAAAATTTCCGTCGTTTTCATTTTGGCTTCTAAACCTTCAAACGGAATCATATTTTTTTGCAAATACGAATGCCATCCTAAAACGCCTAAGCCTAATGCGCGATGTCTTTTTGCAAATTTATTCGCTGCTGAAAGATAATAATTGCCTTCTGTTTTTTCGATGAATTCCTGCAATACAGCGTCTAGGAAAAATATCGCTAATTTTACTGCCTCAGTATCTTTCCATTCCTCATAAAGTTCCAGATTCATTGACGAAAGACAACAAATAAACGATTCATCAAAATCTGACGGAAGCATAATTTCACTGCACAAATTGCTGGCATTGATTCGGAGATTTTTATCTTTATAAACCTGAGGTTTGTTTTTGTTTACATTGTCACTGAAAAAAATATAAGGCAATCCTTTTTGTTGACGGCTTTCCAGAACTTTCGCCCAAATTTGGCGTTTTTCAATATCGCCGTCAATCATTTCCTGCATCCAATAATCGGGTACAGAAATTCCGGTAAACAAATTCTGAATTGGATTTCCAATACTTTTAATTTTCAGAAATTCTTCAATATCCGGATGATCAACATCTAAATACGCTGCAAATGCACCACGACGAACGCCGCCTTGTGAAATTGTATCCATTGCAGTATCAAAAAGTTTCATGAAACTTACCGCACCGCTACTTTTTCCATTATCAGTTACGGCGCTTCCTCTTTCGCGTAATTCTCCAAAATATCCAGATGTACCTCCACCAATTTTGGTCTGCATGATTACTTCGCCTAGTTTATGCGTAATTCCTTCTATTTCGTCTGGAACGTGAACATTGAAACACGAAATTGGTAAACCACGTTCTGTACCCATATTTGCCCAAATCGGCGAACTGATACTCATCCAGCCGCGTTCAATCATTTCAACAAAAGACTCTTTTAATTCTGGTTTATAAAGTCGGCGGGCTGCCGCTGTGCAAATTCGGTCAATTGCACCTTCAACAGTTTCGCCTTTTAAAAGATAACCACGATTCAAGATTTGTTCGCTTTCTGAATTTTTCCACCACATTTTATTTCCAGCTTCGCTCATCGGAAGACTTTCTGGATTTATATCTATCGTATTCATTGTTTTATACTTTTAAAAAAGGTCGTTTGCCGTTATACTTTTATCGTGTTTGGTATATTCTACTGGTCTTTTTGCAAAGAAATCGTCAAGACTATTAGCAAAAACTTCTTCTTCAAACCACAACATCGCTTTATAATCTTCTGCTGAAACATCAAATACAGTTGGAATTCCAATTTGTTTCAGACTTTCGTCTAATCTGAATTTCATAAAATTAACCAGATCTGTTTTGTTGATCGATTCGATTTCACCATCTTCAAAAATCCAATCCAAAATATCCGATTCGACATCAATAGAATGTTTAACCGTATCTCTGATGGTCAACAAAGTTGCATCATCAAAATAATCCGGAAATTCTTCACGTATTTTATTGATAATGAAAATTCCTCCATTGGCATGAATTTGCTCATCGATTGAAGTCCACGCAATAATGTTGCTTACATTTTTCATATAACCTTTGAATCTTGTGAACGAAAGCAAAATTGCAAACTGACTGAAAAGCGATACATTTTCAATCAAAATGCTGAACAAAATCAGCGAAACCATATATTTTTTGTTGTCCTGCGAACGCGTATCTTTTAAAACATTGGAAAGATAATCGACACGTTTGCGGATTACAGGAACATCAAGTAATTTTTCGAATTCATCATTATATCCTAAAACTTCCAGCAAACGTGAATACGCTTCAGAATGCCTGAATTCACATTCGGCAAAAGTAGTTCCGAGACCATTAAATTCAGGCTTTGGAAAATGCTCGTAAATATTTCCCCAAAAACTTTTTACAGCAACTTCAATCTGAGCAATTGCTAATAAACTGTTTTTGATTGCCGTTTTTTCAGCTGGCGACAAATGCGAATGAAAATCCTGTGTATCAGCTGTAAAATCAACCTCTGTATGAACCCAGTACGCTTTGTTTATGGCTTCAGTAAATTGTAGTACCTCCGGGTATTCAAAAGGCTTATAATTGATTCTTTTATCGAAAATAGACATAATAAAATTGTATTTAATGGTGAATATGTAAGTAAACGAAATGCAGATTTGGGAGGTATTTTTACATCTCGTTACTTACAAATTTAAGCCACGAATTTTTGTTTTACTTTCGTTTTGATGTTAAAAATAGAAGCAATTATCAACAGGAAAAATTGTGGTTTTTTATTCGTTAAAAAAGTTTTTATCAACATCACTTTTTAAAGTCATAATGCTCGAAAAATCAGTTATTTAAAAAGAATCTAAATAAAGTTGTCAACAGGAAAAAACGCTTTTATTTGTTGATTAAAAAAAACAGTTATCAACAGCAAACTCAAAAAAGAGCAAAATTTTGCCAAAAAACTGTTACAAAAAAAGGATTTCAAAGTCTCATTTGTACACTAAAAAAGTTTGAAGTTCAAAAAAATCGAATTGCCTAAATTAAACTAATTATTTAATTTTAAACATTTTACATAATTTAAGAATTGTTTGAACTCTAATTTCTAAATCTGAGGAAAGAAATAAAAAATGAACTTTTTTCTTAAACAGTTTTAAAATACACGACAAACAAAATGACAACAGATATTATAGAATTGAATGACTTTATTGTTTTAATCGAACAATCGAATACGACAAAAACTATAGTTCAGAAATGCGAAATCGACGGCGACGCAGTTGGCTTTGCTTTTTATGGATCTGGCAATGTCGAACTGGAAATCAAACACAATAATCAGACAAAGTATTTGATGAATACGACCGGTTTGGCGATTTGTTTTTTCGGAAATCAAAAAGTAGAATTCTCACATAAAATTGAACCCGACAAACCTTTGCAATCCATCAGTATTTTTACAAAACCAAAACATTTAAATTCGCTACCTGAGGCCGAAAAAGAGATTTTTGAAAAACACCTTCCAGAATTATTAAATCCGAAGGAACATTTTGTAAAAGGTCCATCCTATTATATGACGCTCGATATGCAATTGGCGGTTCAAAAAATCTTCAATACAACCTATACAGGAAATACTCGATTATTGTTTTTACAAAGTCAGGTCAACGAACTTTTGGCACATTTTTTTGCTCTTTTGAGTACCGATGCAAAAATTGACTTTTCGGAAATCGACAAAAATAAATTATACAAAGCGAAAGAAATTGTTACAACGCATTATTCTAAACCGCCTTCAATCACTCAATTATCGCAAATGGTTGGATTGAACAGCAATAAATTAAAAAAGAATTTCAAAGAACTTTTTGGCATTCCGGTTTTCAAATATGTTCAGGAAGAACGACTTCATAAAGCGTATGAGTTGCTCCGCGAAAGCGAAAAAACGGTTCAGGAAGCGGCTTGGGAAGTTGGTTATGAAAGTTTGAGCTCTTTCTCGAATGCTTTTCATAAAAAATTCGGAATGCGCCCGAATGAAGTTCGGCTTCAATTCCTTTCAAACAAATCATAATTCTTTTGCGACAAATGTTTCGTTTTTAATCTAATCAACTTTGTATCAGTAATCATTTAAAGAATATTGATATGAGCAAAAAGAAAATTTTAGTTTTGGGTTCCAATGGGAAAACAGGACGCAGAGTAATTGAAAGATTGAAAAATAATTCAGACGTTGAAGTTCGTTTGGGTTCACGATCTGAAAAAGTTCCTTTTGATTGGGAAAATCCAGAAACCTGGAAAAATGTGCTGAAAGATATTGAAGTTGTTTACATCACATTTCAGCCTGATTTAGCCATTCCTTCGGCAGTTGAGGCAATTCAGAAATTTACCGTTTTGGCAACAGAATTAGGCGTTCAAAAAATGGTTTTATTATCTGGAAGAGGTGAAAAAGAAGCACAACTTTGTGAGGAAATCGTAAAAGAAAATGCCAAAAACTGGACGATTGTACGGGCAAGTTGGTTCAATCAAAACTTTAGCGAAAGCATTTTTTTAGAACCTATTTTAGCCGGAATTGTCGCTTTGCCAAGAGCCGAGGCACTTGAGCCTTTCACAGATGCCGATGATATTGCCGATGTTGTTGTTGAATCACTTTTGAGCGATAAACACAATACAGAAACATACGAATTGACCGGCCCAAGATTATTGACTTTTAAAGAAGCCATTAATACAATTGCCGAAGCAAGCGACAGAAATATTACTTTTCAGAGTTTATCATTAGCTGAATATTCGCAAATGTTGAAAGAATATCAGGTTCCTGAAGATCATATTTGGTTGGCAAATTATCTTTTTGAAGAAGTCTTAGATGGAAGAAATTCGCATATCACTTCTGACATTGAAAAAGTTTTAGGCCGAAAAGCAAAAGATTTTTCTGTTTACGCAAAAGAAACTGCCAAAACCGGAATTTGGAATTCTTAAAACTAAAAAGATGAATTATTTCAGAGCAATCTTTTCTGGCTTTATAGTTTGGATTTTAGTCAGTATTTCATTTTATATTTTGGATCAAATTCCGTTTGTACAGAATTTCTTTTGGATTCAATCCATAATCGTAATGTTTGGAATTGTCTTTTTTGGGATTCTCGGAGCAAAATTATATTATAAAAAAGTTCTGGAAACCCACGGCTTATTCCTTGGAATTGCAATGTCGGCAACGGCTTTGATTTTAGATATTTTGATAACCGTTCCTTTTGTAGAAATACCAAACGGGCGAAGTTATTACAGTTTTTTCAGCAGTCCGGTTTTATGGCTTTTGGCCACTATAAATGCGCTTTCCGTTTATTTTTATTGGAAGAAAAAACATTACACATGATCTTAAAACAAAAAAGCTTGTCCGTTTGGGAACAAGCTTTTATTTTATTCTAAAATTGAAATTAAAGATTAGCGTCTTTAACTTTTGCTTTCGCCAATTGGCTTACTCTATAAATTAACAATATGCTCATTAAAGTAACGCCTGCAACTACAAATCCTAAAATATCATAATGCTCCAAAGGCGAAGTTTTTGTTTGCTGATGCACGATAAATCCGGCAGAAACAGCTCCTATTCCACCAGCAATTTGCTGTAATGATGAAGTGATCGACATATAAGCGCCACGATCCTGCATATCAGGAATTGCTGTGTTTAACGTTGTCGCTGGAATCATTCGGCTCATAATTCCCATAAATAAAATCATATTTAGGGCAACAATCTGCCAAAGCGGAATTGGGCTTAAATTAGTATAAATCAAAATCATAATTATGGACAAAACCGATCCAGCTGCAAATAATTTGAATTTGCTTATTTTATCACTTAATTTTCCAATAAGTGGCATAATAACTAATACTGAAAGACCTGTGAAGAAAAACACCATTGGCAATTCTTCCTGACTGATATGAATATTATTTACTAAATAAGCACTTCCAAAAGGTTGTAGCATAAAACCACCTATTGAAAGAAAAGCGATCGCCATAAACCCAATCTGGTACTGTCTATTGCTTAACGTATGCCACAAGTGCAAAAATGGACTTTTGTCTGATTGGATTTCTAAATGTTTTGTAATTGCCGGCAATTGCGTAAAAACTGCTACAAGAATTAACAAAGCCAAAACTGCTATCATGATAAAAGTAGAATGCCAACCCCAGTGATTAGCGAAAAATAATCCGGCTGGTATTCCCAAAATTTGACTTGATGCGTAGGCCATTTGAATAAATCCCATCACACGTCCGCGTTGGTGAATCACAAATAAATCGGTTACAATGGCCAATGAAATCGAGCCAATTACGCCTCCAAATAGTCCTGTAAAAATGCGTGCCATAAGCAACATATGATAATTTGAAGAAAATGCGCAAAAAAGAGTTCCGATAATAAATCCGATGTAGAAGAAAACAAGCATTTTTTTTCGGTCGAATTTATCTGCAAAACCTGCCGCCAAAAGTCCAGAAATTCCTGCGCTGAAAGCATATGCAGAAACTGCAAAACCAAAATCTGAAGTCGTCATGCTCAGCTTTTTCATTAATATATCTCCAAGCGGAGAAATTACAACAAAATCTACTATTACAGTAAATTGCAAAAGCGCCAGTATGGCAATAATAATTTTTTGATTTGAAGTGAAAGCAGGGCTTTCAATGGTAGTTTTTTCCATTAATTTATAAATATGTTTTAAGACAATTCCTGGCATTCAAAGCCTAAATTGGTGATTATTGTAATAATTTCATGAGGTTTCAAAGTCTCTGAAACCACACGTAGAACGCAGTCAACATCTTCACAGTCTATACTCCACTGTTCAATGTTTTGATGATTATTCAGTACATAATGCGCCGGGCATTCTGCGTTAATTGCACTGATATTCGTTTTAAAAATATGTATGATATTTAAATCTGTTTCCATAATTTTTCAAGGTTTTAAGCCTTTAACAGCTGCTTGAAAGGCTTCTTTCATAATCTCTTTTGTAAGCACAAATGGTTTTCCTCCCATACTTTTGCGTTCAGCATGCATGTTCAATAAGGTATAAAGAGGTCCGTACGCCACACACCAAAACGCTTCAAAACTCATTGGGAGAAGTTCTTTGTTCCGAAGTGCGTTGTCTGTAAATTGGGTCATAATGGTTCTAAAATCAGCAAATTCTTTAATAGAGTCCAAAATGATTTCTCCGTGAGGCGAATGTTTGATGATTTCAAAAAATGCAACTTCTTTAGGATATTTCATTGCAAAGTTGGCGCGGTTTTCCCATTGTTTCCACAAACCTTCTTCAAATGGCATGTCGGGCGAAAAGTCTTTAATAGTGCTTTTGAAAAACTTCAGCCCGATCTTGGCTCCTATTTTTTGAATTAAATCATCTTTGTCAGCATAATAAATATAGAGCGTGCCAACAGAAATTGAACAGGCTTTCGCCAATTTATTCATACTGAAACCTTGAAATCCTTCCTGCACAATCTGGTCAATCGCCATTTCAATAACCAGTTTTTCTTTGTCAATATCTCTAACTCTCATAGCTGTATTTTTTTGACAAAGATAAAACAATAAATGAATGAACGCTTTTTTATTAATTATTTTTTTTGTTTTTAGAAAAAAGAGATAAGAAGCAAGATGAAAGAAGCAAGATTTTAGAAAATGTAGAATCCTTATTTCTTCGAAATAAAATCCATAAAAAAAATCTGTAAACAAAACGCTTACAGACTTTAAAAAAAACTAAACAAATAAAATTAAATTACTTTCTTCTCTTTTTTTTCTTCTAATATCTAAACTCCAGTTTCTTTAATCTTTCTTCTTTCTTCTTGCTTCTTGCTTCTTTTTTCTAAATATCACTTCCCACTTCTCATCAAGGAAACATCATCTATTAAACAAAAAGATTTTGCTTTTCCATTCGCAAGAAATCCTACTTCGGCCTTTCCTCCTTTTATAGTTATATTATTGATGACAATTGTTTTCCACTCTGGATTTTCCTCTTTTACAACAAACTGAAATCTCTTTTCATTACTTAAAACATAGACTTCAAGATTATCAAATCCGTTGCTGTTTCTGATTTTGGCAGTTAAAGTATATGATCCGTCTTCTAGTTTAACATAAG
The DNA here is from genome assembly GCF_000745775.1 of Flavobacterium sp. ASV13. GTDB lineage: Bacteria > Bacteroidota > Bacteroidia > Flavobacteriales > Flavobacteriaceae > Flavobacterium. Next base: position 439,726 of record NZ_JQJY01000003.1, read on the forward strand.
GCGAAGATGTAATTATTTGAAAAACTTTTCGTTTGAAATCAATTTTATCACTAATGTTCAAACTCTTTTCTCCAATTACGATTTTTCTTTCGGCTTGTGTGTTAAAATGATTTAGAACTGGCGAAGTAAGAGTATCTAAACTTATTTTATTGCCTTCAATAACTTCGCTTGCCCAGCCTGTTAACTGAATCTGTACTGGTTTTACAGGACTCGGAATATGTCTTCGATCAGCTTCAAAACTGCCGTTTTTTACATAATTATTTTCCTTGTTTACTTTCCAATTTCCTGTTTTGGCATCCAAATCCCAAGCGCTCAGCGAATTGAAATACGGTACACTTCCATCAAATGACATTGGACACCATTGATTATATCCTAAACCATTTCCGGCAAAATCGGCCCAACGGTCTCCACAATACACAATCGTTTCTTGTATACTTCCTTTTACAGAAAAGAAAAATCCGGTTTGCGAAACGTGTGCAAAATCATCTTCAGCGCCTTTTGTAATCAACATTTCATTCGTTGGAAGATAAGGTCCACGAATATCATCGGCAACTAAATAATAGGCAAACGAACCATCCCAGCCGTAAATATTTGAAGCGTACATATAATAGCGGTTTTTGTATTTGAACATACAATTTCCTTCTCTGCTTTCTCCTTTAAAAATTTCGGTACAATCCAACAAATTCACTTTTCCATCTTTGATTCCAATTTCAGAAACGTAAATTTTGTTTCGTCCTCTTCCGTACGAATAAATCAAATACGATTTTCCGGTGTCTTCATCTGTAAAAACGGTTTGATCACCAGTATTGCTGGTTCCAATCATTTTTTCCATATTTATCTTTTTATCCCACAAAAATTCACCTGTTGGAGAATCAGAAAGCGTAATTAGAACCTCGCTTCCATGCTGTACAAACATGGCATATTTATTTATTTCTTTAATGTAACAAACGCCTAAACGCCCAACCCAGGTTTTTCCAGTTTTGTTCGCTTCTTCTTTTGACAAAACATTTTTTTCAAAAGTCCAATTCACTAAATCAGTAGAACTATAGCAGGTTACAGCTTCAAAATTATTTTTTTCATGCGTCACAGAAGGATCTGCTCGATATTGATCCGCTTCGGCATAATGCACTCCGTACCAATAATATTTTTGCTTTCCTGTTATAGGATCCGGGAATTTGAAGATACCACCGCCTTGACTGTTTAACGGTTTTCCGTCTTTTGTATTCCAAAAAACATCATTTTTAATCGTACGATTTTGAGCTATTGTTTTATTTGATATTCCGAAGAAAAACATTGCGAAAACAACGCTTAAGGAATACCATTTTTGAATTTTCATATTTATTACGGTTAGTTAGTTCGTAATAAAATTATTGAATAGCTATAAAGTTTGCGTCATGTACTATCCTGTTTAGTAATAGATATTTAAAAGAATTGTAGATTTTGAATGATCAATAATTTTTTCAAGTCTTCTAAAAAAAACTTCGCTTATCATTGGACATCCGTGGCTTCGTGGAATATAATAATCCTGTTCTACTTCAGGAACTGCAGAATATGAATGTAAAACAACGGCTCTTTTCAGGGCATTGCTATTCGTTTGAGATAAACCATGTAATTTGTATGATTTTCCGAACATTCCTGTATAGGATTTTCTAATTTCATATAAACCTAAAGATGTAGCATTTGAATTTGGTTCATTACTGAATTTCAAATTACCGGCAATTCCGGTTTCAGAACCGCAACCATGTGCAACAAGTCCTTCGTCGATAATTTTATTGTTTTCCAAATCATATACAAAGAATCGGTTTTTGCCTGATTTGATTTTCATATCAACAAAAAAAGCAATTTTTGTATTATATAAATTGCAGGTTTTTATTTTCTCTTTTACTTCAGCCAGTTGATTGTTGAATCTTTCGGCTTCCGTTTCAGTCCAATTTTCTTTGCCTGAAATTGTTTTTGCATTTCCAAAAATAGATAATGAAAGAAATAAGATTAAATTGAAAATTTTCATAAGAGTGGTATTTAAAAATTTACGTTAAACAGCTTGTTAAAAAACTATTTTATTTTGATGCAAATTTATCTTGTCTCCACATGAAAGACCACACCTTAAAAGACTTAAAAACAACACAATAAGATTTTATTTTGATGAATTACTTCGAAGTTTTCTAAAAAAATCCTTTAAAACAAGAGGTTCCAGCTCATTTTTCAATTTCAGTTCATTTATATTCTAATTTCCCTTTCAACACAAAACTAACACACTGATTAAAAGAATCTTACAATAAGAATTTTAAGACGAATGCTTTTTTATATGCGTAATATTATCTAACTTGCATGTAGCAAATTAAAAACCAACACATTATGAAAAAATTTCTATTCTTTTTTTTAGCAGTTGTGATTAGTTTATCAAGCCAATCTATTTTTTCGCAATCTGGTGACGATGCACCAGCTTTGAATCTTCCAGGAGACAATCTTGACCTTTATGCTGTATTGACGTTATTTCAAAAATCAAAAACTATTGAAGAATTTGAAACAGCGTTAAATAAAAAAGAAACCGGAATTAATAATCTGGATCTTAATCTGGATAAAAAAGTAGATTTTATAAAAGTCACTACGACGAAAAAAGATAATTCTTTCACATTTGTACTTCAGGATGCAGTCAGCAAAACTGAAACACAGGATGTCGCTGTCATTTTAGTAAATAAAGATAAAAACGGAAAAGTTTCTATTCAATGTGTTGGAGATGAAGATCTTTATGGTAAAAATTATGTTATTGAGCCAAAAAGTACGCCTGCAGTTACTGCAAATCCAGCTTATCAGGGTTCCAATCCTGTTACTGTAAGTGCCCCTGCAACAACAGTAGTGGTCGAATCGGCTCCCATAGTTCAATATGTTTATTCACCAGCTTACGTACCCTATTATCCTCCTTATTATTACGGTTACTATCCTCCTTATTTTGCAGCATTTACAGTTCTTGCAGTTGGTATTTATCGTCATAATAACTGGTATCATGGCGGTTATTATGGAGGGCATTACAGCCGTAATACAGTAATTATCAACAACAATAATAGAAATAGTATCAATCATTACAATAACAATAGAAACAGATCCAATACGGTCGCTAACAATAATAGAAATGGAAACTATGGAAATCGCGCCGGCAATACAGGCGTTTCAAACCGAATGTCAAATGGATCAGGAAACAGAGCCGGAGTATCTGACAGAGCTTCAAACGGAACCGGGAATCGTGGATCAGGAGTATCAGACAGATCTTCTGTAAATCGTCCTTCAGCAGGAACATCAGATAGATCTTTTGATCGTCCATCAACATCAAATCGCAGTTCTTCAAACCTTAATTCTGGTGGTCGTACAAGATCAGGCGGAAGCGGATTTAGCGGTGGAGGCGGTGGTTTTCACGGCGGTGGAGGCGGCTTTGGAGGCGGCGGACGCAGACGATAAAAAAACGTTTTAAAATAAAAAGGTGATTGAATAAATTTTATTCAATCACCTTTTTATTTATATAGTATCTTGTTTTAGTTAGGCGCTGTATCAGAAGCACTCATATCTCTAACGCATACATATTTGCCCTCTTTCTTTTCAAACAAACTCATATAATTTCCAGTTGCAATAGTTGCATTTGTCGAATCAACTACGGTATAAGCACCAGTTTCAACAACTTGATTTCCGTCAGTCGAAACAAAAACTTCATTTGTTCTAAATGAAATTTTATTCGAATTTGCTACTGCGTCAGCTATTAAGAATTCAACAATCGCTGCTTTTCCAACTAATGGTGGACGATTCTGAAAAAAAGTTGTAGCATTGTCATCGTAGTAACCGATGCTTTTTATTTCGCCAGAATTATAAACCGCAGCAAATTCATTTTCTTTAGCCTGAATTTCCTTTTTTATCGCTTCTTTATCAACTACGACAGGTTCTTCTTTTTTTGTATTGCAGGCAAAGACAGAAGTTAAAATACCCAACAATAAAATTTCTTTTAAGAGATTGTTTTTCATATATTTAAGGATTTAAAACTATACCTTAAAAGTACTTATAAAAATTAAAATATCAAGTTATTTCGCATAAAAATATCATTTAGGGAAATCTGAAATTTTAAAAACATTTTATTATATTCAAATGAATTGCAACAACTTAGATAAAATCATATCGCTTTGTCAATATTTTTGCATCATACAAAGAAGTTATTAGCGCAATATTTATTCGTTGTCGAAAAAATAGCCCTATATTAGCAGTATAAAAAGCATATTATTGACAATAAATTAACCAAAGCCTTGTTTAAATGATAAGAAATTGGCAATACATTATCAAAAACAACTGAAGCACATTGGCTTACATTTAATCGTAGATTCTTTTTCGCGGCAAATATGCTTTCAATTTAATTTTACTTCCATCAATAAAAATGAATAAAAAACATTACAATATTTTACTAGCAGATGATGATGATGATGACTGCTCTTTTTTTAGAGAAGCAATCGACGAATTGAAGCTTCCTGTAACTCTTGTAACAGTACATGATGGTGTACAATTAATGGATTATTTAAAAGCCAATTCTCCGAACGCTTTACCCGATATTCTTTTTTTGGATCTTAATATGCCACGTAAAAATGGTCATGAATGTCTTAAAGAAATTAAGGAACTTAGCGAGTTTGACACACTTCCTGTCATTATTTTTTCAACTTCTTTAGATATTGAAATTGTTGATTTGATGTACCAAAAAGGAGCTACACATTACATCCGAAAACCCGGCGAATTTGCTAAACTAAAAACGGTGATCAACAATGCTTTGACTACAACTGTCGAAAACAATCAAAAACAGCCTGCGCGGGAACAATTTGTTCTTCAGCCGTAATTTTTTCAGGAATGAGCCATAAAAACAGGGAACATTATTTTATAGCCAATGGCGGTGAAATGGGCGAATTAATGCGATCCAAAGACTGGAGTAAAACCTCATTAGGCGATCCTGATTTATGGCCTCAAAGTCTGCGAACGATGGTTTCGGTAATACTCAGCAATCCATTCGGGATGTACATTGCCTGGGGAAATGATTTTACCCAAATTTATAATGATGCCTTTCGCCCTATTTTAGGCGCAACAAAACATCCTGAAGCTTTAGGAATAAGTTCAAAAGAAACATTTGCAGAAATTTGGGACACAATTGGCCCCATGTTTAAAGATGTAATGAAAGGAAACGCAGTCAGTTCTCCCGATTTTATGGTTATTTTAAACCGAAATGGTTATGACGAAGAATGTTATTTTGACTTTTCATACAGCCCAATTAAAAAAGAAGATGGCGAAGTTGGCGGAATTTTGGTAACTGTAATTGAAACGACTGAAAAAAATGAAAAACTTTTAGCACAATCGAAAGTAAGGGAAAGCGAGCAGAAAATAAGACAATTGGTCGAAAATGCACCATTCCCAATTGGTGTTTATACAGGTAAAGAAAAACGCATTGAACTTGCCAATCAAGCCATTATGGATGTTTGGGGAAAGGGCAATGATGTTGTTGGGAAATTATATACAGAAATTTTACCTGAACTTGACAATCAATCCGTTTTTGAACAAATAAATACTGTTTTTGAAACTGGACAATCATTTCATACAAAAAATGCCCGCATTGATCTTACAATGAACGGCGTTTTGGAAAGCTTTTATTTTAACTACAGTTTTACACCTCTTTACGATATAAATGGCAAAATTTATGGCGTAATGAATACGGCTGCAGATATTACAGATCTGCATCTTGCAACAAAAAAAATAGAAGAAGCTGACAAGCGTTTTCGCAACACTGTAAAACAGGCTCCGGTAGGAATTACTATTTTACGCGGACCTGATTTTATGGTTGAAATGGCCAATGATGCTTATTTAAAGATTATTGATCGGGAGGAAAATACTTTTGTTGGCAAACCGCTGTTTGAATCCTTGCCAGAGGTTAAAGAAAGTGTAAACAAACTTCTAAACGACGTTTTGACAACCGGAATTCCTTTTCATGGAAATGAAGTTCCAATTCCTTTAAAACGCTACGGAAAACTTGATATTTCTTATTTTGACTTTCTTTATAATCCGCTGAAAGAGGAAAATGGGGAAATCTCAGGAATTATTGTTACCGTTACTGAAGTAAGCGAAAAAGTTGAGGCCAGAAAAAAAATCGAACTCAATGAAGAAAGACTGAAAATTATTGTAGAAGCCAGCGAACTTGGTACTTGGGAATTAAATGTAAAAGAAAAACAAGTTCATTATTCGCAACGTTATTTGGAAATTGTAACCGGAAATAAAGAAAATGTCAATTTAACTCACGAACAAATTCTTACCTACGTTCATCCAGACGATTTAGAAATACGAAATCTGGCATATAATGAAGCACTTCTTACTGGAGTTATAAATTATGAATTAAGAGTAATCTGGAAGGACAATTCGATTCATTGGGTTGAAGCCAAAGGAAAAGTCTTTTTTGATGCCAATAAAAATCCGGAAAAACTTCTGGGCACTGTCAGAGATATTACAGACGAGAAAAATCATCAGCAGGAACTAGAAAAAAGCGAGAAACGTTTTCGTTCTTTAGCGGAGAGTATTCCGCAATTAATTTGGGAAACAGACGAAAAAGGAAATTCCTTATTTGCCTCTGGAAAATGGTTTGAATACACCGGAATTTATCCAAAAGGTGAAGAAGAATGGAGAAGCATGATTCATCCTGATGATTACGAAGAAAATGCCCGGATTTGGAGCCATAGCCTTGCAACAGGAGAAATTTACCGATGCGATGTTCGAATCAAGAGAAATGATGGTATTTACAGATGGCATGCTGTAATTGGTGAGCCGATTTTAAACGAAGAAAATAAAATTATAAAATGGGTTGGCGCTTTTACTGATATTCATACTGAAAAAGCATTTACAAATGAACTTGAACAACAAGTAACGGCAAGAACAAAAGAACTGATTTTAATGAACGAATCACTTCAAAAAAGTGAAGAACGTTATCATTTAATGGTTGAAGAAGTTCAGGATTACGCCATTTTATACCTTAATCACGAAGGAATTGTTGAAAACTGGAATCTTGGCGCGCAAAAAATAAAAGGTTATAAAGCGGACGAAATTATTGGGAAAAACTTTTCAGAATTTTACACCGAAACTGACCGAAAAAACAATCTTCCTCAGACTTTATTGAACCTTGCGATTCAAAAAGGAAAAGCAAGTCACGAAGGATGGCGCGTTCGCAAAGACAAAACCCTTTTTTGGGCAAATGTAACAATTACAGCTGTTCATAATAAAAAAAATCAGGTTATTGGTTTTTCAAAAATGACACATGACTTGACGGATAAAAAAACTGCCGATGACAAGCTGAAATTAAATGCCTTAGAACTTGAACAGAAAAACAAAGAACTTGAAAAAATGAATCAGGAACTTCAGTCTTTCGCTTATATTTCAAGTCATGATTTGCAGGAACCGTTGCGCAAAATCCAGACTTTTGCGACACAGATTATGGAGAAAGAATCGGAAAATTTATCTGATTATGGAAAAGATAAATTTAAACGAATGCAAAATGCAGCACAACGCATGCAAACGCTTATCAACGATTTACTTTCTTATTCCAAAACAAATGTTCAGGAAAGAATTTTTGAAAAAACGAATATTGGCAAAATTATAAATGAAGTAAAAGAGGATTTAAAAGAAGAAATTGAACAAAAAAATGCCAGAATTGAAAGCCTGAAAAATTGCGAAGCGAAGATTATTCCGTTTCAATTTAGACAACTTTTGTACAATTTAGTGAGCAATTCTCTTAAATTTTCAAATCCTGAAAATCCGATTGTCATTAAAATTAATAGTGAAATCGCTAAAGGTTCGGCTTTAAATAATCAAAATTTAGAAGCAGAAATTAACTACTGTCACATCAGGATTGAAGATAACGGAATTGGTTTTGAACAGCAATACAGCTCTAAAATTTTTGAAGTTTTTCAGCGTCTTCACGGAAAACTCGAATATACCGGAACCGGAATTGGTCTTGCTATCGTAAAGAAAATCGTAGACAATCATAACGGAATCATCACGGCCAAAGGCGAATTGAATAAAGGAGCTGTTTTTGACATTTATATTCCGGCGAACTATTAAAGTTTATCAAAAGCAAATCTTATTTATAATTTAAAATCTATGAGAAAGCTATTTTTTACCCTGCCGTTGCTGTTTTTTGTTTCAGCACTTTTTTCACAAACTCAAGATCCTTCATCAAAACGCATTTTAGGAAATTGGTATTCGAACACCATCCGAACGACAAAATGGGTTTTTACACAGGATGGAAAACTTTACAACTACGACAAAGACATAATGAAAGTGATGTATAAATATTCTATATCAAACAGCTGTCAGAACAATTCAAGTGATACTTCTGAATTTATAACCTTAAGAGACAGAGACGGCGATGAGTATTGCTTTAAAATAAATGGAGTAAATGAAAACAAAAATGGCGTTTTATCACTTACCAATATGAGCAATATGCAAACATTGATTTTTGTAAACGATGTAAATTTGAAGATTGCACAGTAGTAAAGAAGAAAGAGCCAAGATGAAAGAACCAAGATGAAAGAACCAAGATGAAAGAACCAAGATGAAAGAACCAAGATGAAAGAACCAAGATGAAAGAATCAAGATGAAAGAATCAAGAAGAAAGAAGTTTTCGCTAATTCATTTTTCTTAATCGGATAATTTTAAAATAAAAGCAGGATTTCTTTGTTTGAAATCCTGCTTTCTTTTTGATCTTTATTTATCTAAACTTCCCTCAAAAGGCGAAGCTGGTAAATTTTCTTTATTATATAAATTTGCCTCGACTGGATTGTCTGCCCACGCATATCTAACTTTTACTGGTTTTGAAATAGTTTCATTCCAAACTTTGACTTTATTGTTTTCGATAACAGCGCTTGCCCAAACAAATTTTCCGTCGCTTCCTGCAATTTCAAAACCTTTCAAACTTGTGTTATTTTTAGCTATTAACCCGCTTCCTGTGTCCGTAAAAGACAAAATAAGTTGATTTCCTTTTTGTTCCATCGATTTAAAAAGTGGTCCTGAAGAAACTATATTTTTTTCTCCATAAGCCACTTTTCTGGCTTGTAAAGCCAATCTTTTTCCGACATCGTATTTATTTAGTGGATGAATGTCATTCCATTCCCCTAAATCAATAATTACTGCCATTCCTGTATTTGGAACTGCTAAAATATTTTTTTGCTGTTGTCTTAAAGCTGCCCAATTGCTTTCAGCTGGTTCTGTTTTTGGTTCCATAAAATTTGCCAACTGAACATATAAAAACGGAAAATCACCCTGCCTCCACTCTGTTCTCCAGCTTGTGATTAAGGTTTCCATAAGTGCTGCATATTCCTGAGGTTTTTTAGTGCTTGATTCTCCCTGATACCAAAGCACGCCTTTTATTGCGTAATTTTTCAAAGGCGCAATCATAGCATTATAAAGTCCGACAGGTTTCCATCTAATAAAAGTTGGCGGTGGCAAAGGAGGCATTTTTACTCCTAATTTGTATTTCCATTCTCCTTTCAAATCAAGGGAATCTTTATCTAAAATCAATTGATAAGGTTTGTCTTCAACAAAACCACCTTTTCCGGAATTATTAATAACTCTGATTGCAATTTCATTTTTTCCTTCTTTTAAGAACTTTGGATCAAATGAATATTTTCTCGGCGGATATAAATACGAAGTTGTTCCAACGAAATTTCCGTTAACATAAACTGAATCGGCATCTACAATTCTTCCTAAAATCAATTTTGCCGAAGAAGCTTTTAAATTTGATAAATTAACTTCTTTCCTAAACCAGACTGCTCCATTCGTTTTTTCTAAAGTATAGTCGCCCCAATATCCTGGAATATTCATAACCGGCCAATCAATATCATCGAAATCTGCTTTTGCCCATTGTTTTTTCAAACCCTCATCCTGACGATTTACTTCAGAATACCAGTTGCTGCTGATTTTTCTGTCGTTTGCTTCGATTTGTGCACCTAAAGTTCCGTCTTTGAATTTCTGGTATTCGGCATCATAATCAGGGAATTTTTTAATGGCATCGGCGCTAAGCCAAGATTCAGCCGGAGAACCTCCTAAAGCACTGTTGATTAATCCAATCGGAACATTATATTTTGCATAAATTTCGCTGGCAAAAAAATAGGCAACAGCTGAAAAACCCAAAATATTTGATGCGTTTGCTTCTTTCCATTCACCACTTGACAAATCAGTATTTTCTTTTGCAAACTCATATTGATCCGGCACTAAAAACTGTCTGATTTCTGAGTTATTTGCTTTTGCAATTACATCCCTGTATTTGTCTTTTACACGTTCCATAGGAAGTTCCATGTTCGACTGTCCGGAGCAAAGCCAAACATCACCAAATAAAATGTTCTTTAAAACAATTGTATTGCTTGCCGTTAAAGTCATTTCATAAGGTCCGCCTGCTTTTTGAGAAGGCAATATAATTTCCCAATTTCCATTTTGTACGGCTGTGGCCTTAAACTTATTTTTGTTGAAAGCAATCTCAACTTTTTCATTAGGCGCTGCCCAACCCCAAATTTTCACTGGAATATCACGCTGCAAAACCATTCCGTCGCTAATCAACCTCGGGAGTTTTATTTGGGAATAAATGACCGAATAAAGAAGTAGGCTAATAAAAACTAGTACTTTTTTCATTTTACAATTTATTTTTTCTGATTTAATTCTGAAATCATTTCTAAATATAATTATTCTGCCCGTATATCTGACAGCAAAAAGCCGAGAGGGCTCAACTCTCGGCTTTTTATAAAACAAATTGATTTGCAGTTCTAACCAATTCTGTAGAATAAACACTTACTTACAACTTTATCTAACTTAATTGCTGCTTTGATTTGTTTTATCATTTTATTTCCAGCATTAGGATTTTATTTCCTAGTAGCCTGGATTTTGATATACCGCTTTTTCTTCATTTGTCATAATCATTGCATCAAATTGAACTTGCGGAATTGGACGTAAATAGTGATATGGCTTAATATCTCTTGCTACTGTAAGTGGTGTATGATTTCCGTATGCTGGACCGCAAATTTGGTACGAACTTGAAAGTTCTGTCCATTTTTGAGTACGAAGCAAATCGTACCAACGGTATCCTTCACCATAATATTCACGAGAACGCTCTGCCAAAATGTAATTAATATCAATAACTGCCGGTGTTGCTGCAGTCATTGCTGCACTGTTATCAGCTGATTTTGCTACATTTCCATTGTTATCAAATCTCCATTTTCCGGCACGAGCGCGTAAAACATTTACCAATTCTCTCGCACTTTTTCCTCCTTGAGGAGCTGCTCCCATAACAGCAGCTTCCGCAGCAATCAAATAAAGTTCTGATAATTTTGCAATATTATAAGGACGTGTGTTGGCTCCATTTGGAGAACCAAGTCCAGTTCCGTTATCTGTTCTATAAGTACCTAGTTTCCATAAACCTGGGAAAATAATTCTACTAATACCGCTTGGAGCGATAACAAAATCAGATCTTCCTGGCAATACTCCTGCTCCAACAGCTCCGCCTTCTGGTCCGTTTCCTGCTGCATAAACAATAGCTGGATTTTCAGCATTTAAGAATGAAAGTATTGCGCCTCCTGGAGCAACTGGCAAACCATTTGCATTATTTAAAGTCGGAGTCGTAATTCCTGCTTTGTTCCAGTTTCCGCGATAGACCGTTGTAAACGTTCCATCGTAACGAGAATCATTTGTTTTGTCGGCAAATGTATTCGCAATAGCGCCAATAGTTGGACACATACGAACAAATGGACGACCTAAATGCTGTTCTGCTTCACGCTGTACTGAACTTACGCCAGAACTTCTTAAAACAGTATAATTTGGCGTCATCATCCAAACAGCAAAGTTTTCTGGTGCATTACCATTTGAAAACGTAAGACTGCTGGCATTAAAAAATTCGCTTTTTTCTGTGTGGTCTGCATATAATACAATTTCGCTATTGCGGTCGTTGCTTCCTAAGTTTACATCGTAGTAAGTTGGTTGCAATGCAAATGCACCGTGGCTATCAATTCCTGCTGCTGCTACATCATACGCTTTTTGGAAATACCAAGCTGCATCATGCCCGTCTGGATCTACACGCGTAGTTTCAGGATAAGTTGGAATATTGTTTGGATTTTTCAACCACCATGCATACGTCAAATAAGCTTTAGCCAAATAAAGTCTGGCAGCCGTTTTAGTCACGCCACCTTTTACTCTTCCAACATCTGGCAAATCATTTACTGCTGTTACTAAATCAGGAAAAATTGCTTTTGTATAAACTTGTGGCACCGTATTTCTAACAGAGAATCTTGACGGACTTGTATTGAACTTAAGTTCGCCCGCTCCCAAATCTAATGGCACTCCGCCAAAAGTCTGAACTAACAAGAAATAATCAAATGCGCGGAAGAATCTAGCTTCAGCAATCATTGCGTTTGAAACAGTTCCAATTGCTGTAGCATTTTCTATAACTCCGCTTGCCGTATTAATGTTGATAAATGCCGGTTGCCATAAAGCATCTGCACGGCTTGAAGAAGGCGTGATTGATCCAACGCCAGAAAGATCCATATCTTTGAAATTGGCATCGGCACTTTGTGCATAAGTTGCCTCATCAGTTCCGGTTTCAGTTGTATTATAGTAATAACCTTGTCCGTAAATATAACGTAAATGTGCATACATAGAAGTCAATCCTGCTGTAACCCCTTTTTCGGTTTTAAAATATTCAGGAGTATAAATACTGCGAGGCTCTTCTTCTAAAACATTAGAACATGCTCCCAGGAACAGCGCTATCATCGCTGTTGCCATAAAAGTTTTTATTTGTATAGGTTTCATTGTTATCTTTTTTAAAATGTTAAATTAAGGCCAAGCAAAAAGGTACGAGTTGAAGGAGTGTTTGTTCCTAATGTCAGTAAACGTCTTTTGTAGAAATCAGTTACTGCAGCATTTTCGTTACCGTATGAGTTGGTTTCAGGATCCATACCAGTTTCTTTGTGGTAAGGTGAATAAATTACGAATGGATTCTGCACGGTGCAGTACAAACGAAATCTATCAACTCCTAAATCCTTAATGAATTTTTCAGTAATATTATAACCAAGGGTGATTGTTCGGATTTTAACATAAGAAGCGTCAAAGTATCCTAAAGTTGATCCGTATTTTGGATTATCATTACTTGAAATTCCGCCTGGTCTTGGATATTTTGCATCTGTATTTTCTGGTGTCCAATAGTCCACTTCTACGTTTCCTCTACGACCACTTAACATATTTAAGTAACCTGTTGAAGAATACAGTGTACTGATCAAAACTCCTCCACTTTGAAAAGCTCCTACTACACTAAGATCTAAGTTTTTATAAGCTACACGAGTATTGAAACCTCCAAGGAAATCAGGATTTACATCTATGATTTGTCTATCCGCAGGTCCAATTTGTCTTGTTGGTGAACCATCTGCATTAAAATCTCCTGTATATTTTACTTTAATCATACCAACATTTCCTCCCGGCTCATATTTAGTAAGATTTGCATCTCCTTGTTGCCAAAGTCCTGTTTTTTCATAATCAAAGATTACATCAATTGGATGACCAACAAACCACCAGTTGTTTTCGTCACGAGTCTGTCCTGAAGATAGCGCTACAAGCTTATTTTTGTTTGAATAGAAGTTAACACCAGCATCCCACGACCAACCATTTGCATTATCGATTATTGTTCCGTTAAGCGTAAATTCATAACCTTTATTTTGAGTTTGACCAATATTTGCTGTATAACTTCCCACACCTGCTGTTGGAGGCAAACCAACACTTAAAAGAATATCTTTTGTATCTGTAACATAATATTCAAATGTACCAGTTAACCTGTTTTTAAATAAACCAAAATCAACACCATAATTCACTGTAGTCGAATATTCCCAACCTAAATCAGGATTAGGCAATGTCGATACATAATATCCTGTTGTATTTGTCTCTCCAAAATTGTATGGTCTTGAAGCTAAACTTCCTAATGTAGAATAAGGAGCAACTGCCTGGTTAGAAGTTTCACCATAACCTGCGCGTAATTTTAACTGCTCCAGCCAATTCACATTTTGCATAAATGATTCATTTTTAACATTCCAGCCAGCAGAAACCGCAGGATAAGTATGCCATTGATGTCCTTTAGCAAGTCTTGAAGAAGCGTCAGAACGAACAGTCGCTGTTAGCATATAGCGATTGTCATAAGAATACATAGCACGCGCCATGTAAGAAACCAATCCGCTTTGTTGATAGTCCTGATTATCTGGGTTAACCGAAATTTCACCTGCCGCTCTTCCTAAATTGTAAAATTGGAAATCGTCTGAAGGAATATCTTTAGCGGAAATTTGTGATTTGTTGTATGTTGTTTGTTCAGATGAATACATTGCAACGGCATTCACTTGATGTTTTCCAAAAGTACGATCGTATGTTAGTAAGTTTTGAATCGTCCAGTTCGTATTAAGAGTATTTGTTACAGAAGCCGTAGAAACTGTTGTTGGATTAATACTAAATACTCCTTCTCCTGTATATTGACCTCCATTAGTAGTACGGAAATTACCTCCTAAATCTAAATGAAATTTTAAACCTTCAACACCTGGAATTTTTACTTCACCGTATAATGTATTGTAAGAACTATAAGCTTTTGTCTGATCGATCCATTTATCTCCCAAATTTTCTATAGTTCCTCTCGTATATACCCAGTTTTCATCTAATGGCATCTTAACCGTTCTTTTCAAAGAACCATCTGCATTATATGGATTAGATATAGAAGTCGTACTTAAAGTATTATAAAGACTTAAATTACCTCCGTTTGAAATAGAATAGTTATTATTAGTAGTGAAACCAACTTTAAAGTACTGTCCAATTGCTTGATCTACAGCTGCTCTCAATGTTATACGGCTGTAATCCTGCCCTGGCACTACTGCTTCTTCTTTGTAATAACTAGTTCCAAAATTATAGTTGCCCGTTTCAGTACCACCCGAAACGCCAACATCATGATTAGTCACTAAACCTGCACCATACATCAAATCCTGCCAATCTGTATTTATATTGTCAGCTTCATCTGCGCCGTTTGTATAAAGCGGAGTAGTTGTTCCCGGAAGTGTAGCAGCTTTACGCAAAGCAACAAATTCAGGTCCGTTCATCATTGGGAATTTAGCAAAAATGGTTTTCAAACCACTGTATGTATTGTATGAAAACTTTGCTCTTTGTCCTTTTTGTCCTTTATTTGTTGATATTAAAATAACACCATTTGCACCACGAGATCCGTAAATGGCTGTTGCCGAAGCATCTTTTAAGATATCAATACTTTTAATATTGTCTGGACTGATATCACCAATCGATCCTGCAAATGGGACTCCGTCTAAAACTACCAGCGGATTGTTGTCAGCCGTTAGGGAACGTGTACCTCTAATACGAATTTGCATTTCGGCACCAGGTTTAGAAGATGTTTGATTCAATTGCACTCCCGCCAAACGCCCTTGCAAAGCCTGAGTAATATTAGCCGATGGTACTTCACGAATTGCCTCTCCTTTAATTGAAGAAACAGATCCAGTTACGGCCTCTTTTCGTTGCGTACCATAACCGATAACTACAACTTCCTGCAGGTTATTCTGGTTTTCCTCTAAAACTGCATTTATTTTATTCTTTCCTCCAACAGGAATTTCTTTATCCTTTAAACCTAAAAAAGTAAATACTAAAACGCCATTTGAAGGCACGTTAGTAATAGAATAATTTCCGTCAAAACCTGTAGCGACACTGTTTTTAGTGCCTTTAACAGTCACATTTACCCCTGGAATTGGCCCACTTGCGTCAGATACAACTCCAGTTACTGTACTCTGAGCCGTCGCACTCACAGAAAACAGAAACATCAGAGATAAAAACCCCAGACATTTCAGGAGCTTTGATTTGCTTTTAATTGTAAAAAAGTCAGTCATAAAAATTAAGTTAGATAGTTAATATATAGATTAAGTTAGTTTAGAATCATGAAGCAAAATCATGTGCTTTTTACAAGATTAAAAAGCATATGTTTTTGCATTTCTTTAACAAATATATATAAAATTTCAAATCGCACAACCGGTTGTGTATTATTTTTTTATTTACACCAAAAAAAATTACCACTTAAATTAAATACTGAATAATTTTAAAGCCAAATAATTAAACGATTAACAACAAAACTTCTTTTTTAACAAAACATTTAAGTCTATATTAATTGATTTTCAATAATAACTAATAATTCCACAAAACTCAATAAAACTAAGACTTACAGCATTTTAACATTAATAAAAACCATATAAAAATAAGTGTATCTTATACAATTTAAAAAATAATCTTAAACGACTATTTATGATTATAATAAGAATCAAAATCAAGTTTTTATTTTGCCAGAAAAAGGAATCGTTTTTCACACAATCGCTTGCATAAAACAATAAAAAAAGCTTCTTTTGAAAAAAGAAGCTTTAAAATTTTATTTGAGTCTAATTTATTTAAAAGTAAATGCGAAAATCATTTCGTTTAAATAGCTTTCACCTACTCTCAAAATTGAATTTGGAAAATGGTTTTTATTTGGAGCATCTGGAAAATTTTGTGGTTCAAAACAAATAGCAGGAAAAGTTCCAAATTGATTATTATTTGAAAATGGTAAGTCAGGAAATTTTTCGGGAGTATAAACAACCATTGCCGGTTGATTCGAAAAAATATTCATATTAATACCGCTTTCTGCAGAAGACAAAGATGCTTTTAGCTGCTTTTCATTAAATACAAAAGTATCATCAAAACCTTTAAAATCTTCTCTTCTGATTTTAGCTTTTTGATTTCTATCAAAAGTAGTTCCTTCTGATTTATTTAGCTTCCCTGTCGGAATCAATTTCGAGTCAACATCTAAATAAAAATCGCTGTTGATTTGAAGTTCATGATCTAAAACAGAACCTTTTCCGTTTAAATTTAAATAAACATGACTTGTCAAATTTACTAGAGTTGCCTGATCTGTAACAGCTTTGTAAGTAATTTTTACTTCGTTTTCTGGTGTCAATTCAAATATAGCTTCAATACTCAAATTTCCAGGATAACCTTCTTCAAGATTTTGGCTTTGATACGAAAACACTACTCGATCATCAGCCACTTCTTTTATCGACCAGAATTTTTTAAAAAATCCGTTTTCGCCTCCATGAAGATGAACGCCATTCTGATTTTCAACCTTATAAAAGATATCTTCAATTTCAAATCCACCACCAGAAATTCTGCCAGCATATCTACCGATACTTGATCCTAAAAATAGTTTTACATTTGAATAAGGCGGTTCAAGATAATCAGAAGCATTTTTCAAACCTGCTGCAACGTCATAGATTTCACCTTTTGCATTTTTAACCTTCAGTCCAATAACTGTTGCACCGAAATTAGAAATTGTCATTTCCAATGCCGATTTGTTTTTAATCGTAATTACCTCTAATTTTTCCATTTTGATGCTCTACAGATTTTAAAATCTTATAAATTCATTTTTTTAGCATCTTCTACAAATTGGTTCAAACCAATATCAGTAAGAGGATGTTTCAATAAACCTTTAATTGCTGATAATGGTCCAGTCATAACATCTGAACCTACTTTGGCACAATTAATTACATGCATTGTATGTCGCACAGATGCCGAAAGGATTTGTGTATTGAAGGCATAATTATCATAAATTTCTCTGATTTCAGCAATAAGATGCATTCCGTCAGTTGATACATCGTCTAATCTTCCTAAAAAAGGAGAAACGTAAGTCGCCCCAGCTTTGGCTGCAAGAAGCGCTTGTCCAGCCGAAAAAACTAATGTTACATTTGTTCTGATTTCTTTATCAGAAAAATATTTACATGCTTTAATTCCGTCAGCAATCATTGGCAATTTTACCACAATCTGCGGATGCAAAGCAGCAAGTTCTTCGCCTTCTCTAATCATTCCGTCAAAATCTGTCGAAATTACTTCTGCCGAAACATCGCCGTCAACGATATTACAGATATCCAGATAATGCTTTAAAATATTAGCTTTTCCAGTTATTCCTTCCTTAGCCATTAACGACGGATTTGTTGTTACGCCATCTAAAACGCCTAATGCCTGCGCTTCTTTAATATCATTTAAATTTGCTGTGTCAATAAAAAATTTCATTGGTTTTTAGTTTTTATGTTAATAGAGTTCATTAAGAAATTCTATATTTTCAATTCATAGCAAAATGAATCTTCAATACAGAAAAAATGGTATTATGTTTTAATTTGAAATAAAAAAAGTAAAAGAAATTACTTTGAAAAGACAGTAGAAATCCATCTTTTGAACAAGAAATTAATGATATGGCTGTTGCTGCTTCATGCAACGAACAGCCATACTTACTAATTAATAAATTTTTCTCTGGCGCATCAACTAACCTTCAAATATGCACCAGAGAAGAAAAACTACAAAAAACAATCTTCATTTCGATTTTGTAACCTCACACAAAACCGAAAATTATTTTATGCAAAAACTGTATTTACAGTTTGTTGATCAATTAAATATATTGATTGATAATATTTTCAAACAATTCTTGTTTACCGCTTTGAAGATTTAATTCTCCATTTTCGTGAGCGATAGTATAAAGATCTTTTAGGTTTAATTTTCCATCAGCAAAATCTTTTCCTTTTCCAGAATCGAAAGAGCTGTATCTTTCCGTTCTTAATTTCTCGTAAGGAGAAGAAGTGATGATTTTATCTGCAGTCAGTAAAGCTCTTGCGAAAGTATCAGCTCCACCAATGTGCGCTAAGAAAACATCTTCTAAGTCAGTTGAATTTCTTCTGATTTTAGCATCAAAGTTAACTCCACCACCTTGCAATCCGCCAGCTTTTAAGAAAACCAACATTGCTTCAGTAGTTTCTTGGATATTGTTTGGAAACTGATCTGTATCCCAACCATTTTGGTAATCACCTCTGTTCGCATCGATACTTCCTAACATTCCCGCTTTTGCAGCAACTTCTAATTCGTGTTGAAAAGTGTGTTGTGCCAATGTAGCGTGGTTTACTTCGATATTAATTTTGAAATCTTTGTCTAAACCGTATTCTTTCAAGAATCCAATTGCTGTTGCCGAGTCAAAATCGTATTGGTGTTTTGATGGCTCCATTGGTTTTGGCTCAATAAAGAAAGTTCCATTAAAACCTTGTGCTCTTGCGTAATCTCTAGACATTGTAAGGAATTGCGCCATGTGATCTAATTCTCTTCCCATATCTGTATTTAATAAAGACATATAACCTTCTCTACCACCCCAGAATACATAGTTTTCTCCACCTAAAGCGATAGTTGCGTCAAGCGCTAATTTTACTTGTCCACCAGCTCTTGCTACTACATTGAAATCAGGATTTGTAGCTGCTCCGTTCATGAATCTTGGGTTTGAGAAACAGTTTGAAGTTCCCCAAAGCAATTTAATTCCAGAATCTGCTTTTTTCTGTTTTAAGTAATCTGTAATAAAAGCCAAACGTTTTTCTGATTCTGCGAAAGTTGGTCCTTCAGCAATTAAATCGTAATCGTGGAAACAGAAATAATCAAATCCCATTTTGCTGATGAATTCGAAAGCTGCATCTGCCTTATCTTTTGCAGCCTGATATGGATCTGAAGACTGATCCCAAGCAAAATGTTGCGTTCCTGGTCCGAATGGATCACTACCTTGTCCACAGAAAGTATGCCAGTAAGCGATTGCAAATCTAAAGTGCTCCCGCATTGTTTTTCCAGCTACAACTTGATCTGGATTGTAATATTTAAATGCCAATGGATTATCAGATTCTTTTCCTTCAAATTTAATTTGGCCAATACCTTTGTAGTATTCTTTATCTCCTAAAACTATCATTTGTTCTTTTATTTAGTTGTTAATATTAATTCTAATTCTTGTTTCCATTTTTTATAAGCCGTTTCATAAGGGGCTGCGTTGTGCAACGGTAAAAACGTCATTACGTGATCGTTGTCACTAACATTAGCGCCAAATTTGCTATAATCACCATCTTTTAAACCAACTGCTCTTGCTGCACCAACTGCTCCGGTTGTATTGTAAATTTCAATTTCATGACCAATTAAAGTCGCTACAGTATTGGAGAAAATCTCCGAACGGAAAAGATTATCATTTCCGGCTCTAATGACATTAATCGTCGCATTATCCTCTTTTAAACATTCCATTCCATACACAAACGAAAACGCAATTCCTTCTAAAGAAGCTCTGAACAAATGCGCACTGTTATGAATATTCAGATTCAGATTTAAGAAATGCGTTCCAATGTTTTTGTTGTTGAACATACGTTCCGCACCATTTCCAAACGGAATTACAACAACACCTTCTGATCCAACCTCAACATTCGAAGCCTTTTCGTTCATTGCTTCATAACTTTCGTTGCCCATATTATTTCGAAGCCATCTGTATTGAATTCCTGCTCCGTTAATATTTAAAAGTTTACCTACTCTCGGCGTTTCTAATTCGTAGTTTACGTGAACAAAATTGTTTACTCGAGTGCTTTTTCCAGACGACATTTCGCTTACTGCATAAAAAACGCCCGAAGTTCCGCCCGTAGCCGCAACTTCTCCCGGATTCAAAACATTTAATGACAACGCATTATTTGGCTGATCTCCTGCCCTGTAAACAATCGGAATTCCTGCTGGAAGACCCGATTCTTTTGAAGCTTTTTCAGTAACAACACCTTGATTTGTAAAATTCTCTACGATTTTTGGCGTCAAAGACTGATCGATTCCGTAGTAAT
This sequence comes from Flavobacterium sp. ASV13, assembly GCF_000745775.1. GTDB lineage: Bacteria > Bacteroidota > Bacteroidia > Flavobacteriales > Flavobacteriaceae > Flavobacterium. Next base: position 460,476 of record NZ_JQJY01000003.1, read on the forward strand.
CCAAAAGCCAGTCGGCTACTTTATTTTCTTTATAATCCCAAAGCATTCCTTCAGACAAACCGTTTTTGGTAGTCGTTACTTCGCCTGTTAATTTCAAAGCGATATAATCGCCCGGAAGCATGTATTTAGCAATTTTATTGTAAACTGCTGGTTCATTTTCTTTAACCCATTTTAATTTCGAAGCCGTGAAATTCCCTGGCGAATTCAATAAATGTGACATACATTTTTCTTCTCCAATTTCGGCGAAAGCCTTATTTCCAATTTCAACCGCGCGGCTGTCACACCAGATAATAGAATTTCGAAGTGCATTTCCAGCTTCATCCACAATCACCAATCCATGCATTTGGTACGAAATCCCAATTCCTTGAATTTTCGATGCGTCTATATTAGCTTCACGAATCGCTCTTTTGGTTGCCGTACAAATGTGCTGCCACCAAATTTCAGGATCCTGCTCCGCCCAATCCGGGTGAATCGAAAGAATTTCCATTTCGTTTTGCGGTTCATTCAAAACGATTACTTTTTTTCCCGTTTCAACTTCTACCAAGGCTGCCTTGACAGAAGAACTTCCAATATCATATCCGATATAATACATACTTACAATGATTCTCTTATTATTAATTTTGTCGGCACATAACACTGCGTTTCTTCGTCATGCGTAATAAATGCCGCTGCTTTGGTTCCTATTTCTTTAAAATCAGTTGATACAACCGAAATTCCTTTGTATATAAATTTCTTCATTGGGGTTTCGTTATAGGATAAAAATCCGACATCCTTTCCCGGTTCAAAATCTTTCTCTTTGCACTGCTCTAAAAAGTGTCCCAAAATCCTGTCGCTTACACTGATATAAGCAATTCCTTTTTCGATATTGAACTTTTTCGGATCTGTAATCATTTCAAATTCAAAATTGAAATCAGCACAGAATTTCTTAAAATATTCTACTGTTTCCCAAGGATGATTGGTAAAATCCGGATATACAAAATGTATCTTTTTATACTTTTTAAACAAATCTACAGCCTCCGTCAGAGACTCATAAAACGCTTTTCCAAAATCCTGAAAAACATAATTATTTGTTTTTTTCGCCTGAATATTCCAATCAATCAAAAGCAATTTATCTTTCGAAATCGCTGACAAAGCTGGAGCAATCTCTTTGTGATCAAAATTCATCACTACATATTTGTAATATTTTCCGATTCCGTTATTGATGATCGTTTTAAAAACATCAATATTATAATGATGAAACTGCACATCAGTAATCACATTGTCCGGCACATTATTCACAAACGAATGATACAAAACCTCTTTATAAGCCTTAAAAGTGTCTAAAACCAAAAGCACTTTTCTCGTTTCGCCTGCTACATAATAACCTTTATTCGGCACCGAATCAATCGTATTTTGATCTTTTAGAATCGAATACGCTTTAAAAACCGTGTCTCTCGAAAGCTGATACGTTTTGCAGATTACATTTACTGACGGAAGCAAATCTCCCTTTTGTAAAATATTCTCCGCAATGGCATTCGTAATTCCGTCAACCAACTGTTGATACTTCGGAATATCACTTTCGTGATTAATTATAAACTCAAATTTTTCTTCTTCTTTTAGCATACCGTTCTGTTCCGTTCTGTTATGCTAAAGTAGCTAAAAATCTTTTATAAAAAATTATTTTTTATATTAAAATTGTTAATTTTTAATATGTTATGCTTACTAATTTGGGCGTGTTTCGCCGCGGCGAACCGGGCTATACGTTTCAAGTCCTCGTCTCGTCAAAAGACGAGATGGGCTTTCCACTTCTATCCCTCACGCAAACTGTTTTCAAAAGAAATTACAGCATTATTTACCGCACCTTTGTCATTTCGTTTTAGAAATTCGAAATGACAAATTATACGGAAAAACGTTGTCTACAAATAATCCTTCTTTTGATTTAAAAATATTCGCAGACGCATGATCTCTTCTTTGATAATTAAAACTATTAAAAACAATAACATCTTTTTGAACAACCGGTTGTGGTTTCAGGAAAATTTTTTTACATGCCATTACACTAACCATAGAAAAGGTTAATACTATAATTTTTAAACCAGCTGTTCTTAAGTCAATCATCTTAAAATTAATTTTGAAAATCGTCTTGTTTAATCTTCTTTATTATAAGGATCAATTGTTACAATCGAACCATCTTCATTATATTCAATTTTAGTCACTTTTATGGACCTCAAATGTGTCACTCCTTTTGACAAACTCGAATCATGATAAAATAAATACCATTCATTTTCAATTTCGCAAATAGAATGATGCGAAGTCCAACCCACAACTGGATTCAAAATACGTCCTTTGTAAACAAAAGGCCCGTACGGATTGTCACCAATTGCATAACAAATAAAATGCGTATCGCCCGTTGAATAAGAGAAATAATATTTTCCGTTGTATTTATGAACCCATGAAGCTTCAAAAAAACGACGATCGTTATCACCGGCTAATAAAGCATTTCCATTTTCATCTAAAATTTTGATTTCTTTTGGTTCTTCGGCAAACTCTTTCATATCATCCGAAAGCAAAGCTACGATTGGCCCTAAAGCTTCTTCATTTGCCTTTGGCTCCTCATATGACTTATCATAAGTATTGTTTCTATATTTTTGAAGCTGACCGCCCCAAATTCCACCAAAATAAATATAGTACTTACCGTCATTATCCTCAAAAACTGCCGGATCAATAGTGTAGCTTCCTTTTATAGCATTTGGTTCTGACTTAAATGGTCCAGTTGGAGAATCACTTATTGCCACACCAATCTGGAAAATTCCGTCTGCGCGTTTTGCCGGAAAATACAAATAATACTTGCCATTTTTACAAGCCGCATCTGGCGCCCACATTTGTCTAACTGCCCACGGAACATCATCAACATGTAAAGCTACCCCGTGATCTACTGCTTCTGCGTCAACATTTTCCATCGAAATTACATGGTAATCTTCCATTCCGAAATGATCTCCATTGTCGTTAAATGGAATTCCCGCATCAATATCATGCGATGGATATATGTATATTTTGCCGTTAAAAACGTGTGCCGATGGATCAGCGGTATAAATATGATTAACTAAGGGATTTGAAATTGCACGCTTATCTAACGCGGCAAAGTCAATGTTTTCAATGCTATCTTCAGGCATATTCTCTTTTTTTAAATTTTCTTTAATACATTAAACTCTTCTTTCTTTTAAATCTGATTCAATCTGCACTTCCATTTTCTTGTCGATTTTGTAGAAAAACAATAATCCAACGCCAATAAGGAAAGGGATAGCTGGAAAAATGCTAACCAGTAGTTTTATTCCGTTTATCGCTATATCTGTCTGTTGTGCAGCATTTGGCACGTAATTAAAATATCCTAATAATGAAGTTGTCAAAGCGCCTCCAATGCTTAAACCTGCTTTTAAACCAACCATCATGGCTGAAAAAATAATTGCAGTTGCACGGCGGTTATTCAACCATTCTGAATAATCGGCAACATCAGCGATCATTGCCCAAAGAAGTGGTATTGTTATTCCGTAGAAAAATCCATGCAAAATTTGAGAGAAAAACATGAAGCTGATTGATGTGGACGGAAAGAAATAAAAAGCAATAACAAAAAGCGTTGAAATGAATAAAAACAAACCGAACACATTTCGCTTTCCGTATTTATCCGCAAGACTTTTAGACAAGGTAATTCCGACTATCATAAAGATAATTCCGCCGGCATTAAACAATCCAAATCCGGCTGAAACAGGATCACTCCCAAAATAATTCAACCCAATATTCGACAAAGTATCTAAAATAGGCTGAATAAAAACCGCTAATTGCTCTTTATCAACATAGTTTTCAAAATAATAGACATATGATCCACCTTTCATCGCAAGTGTTATAAAAACCAAAGTTGTAAGTGAAAGCATGATTATCCATGGTCTGTTTTTTACCAAATCGCTTAAATCTTCTTTTACACTTGATTTTTGTTCTGGTTTAGGAATAATCCTTTCTTTTGTGGTTAAAAAGGTGATTAAAAGCATGATGGTTCCGATAATCGCCAAAACTGTCATTACTTTTTCAATACCAACAGCTTTATCCCCATTTCCGGCACTTTTTATAATTCCGAGCATAAATACCTGAACAAAAAACTGCGCAAACATAACTGCCACAAAACGGTAGGATGACATACTGTTTCGCTCGCCCATATCGCCTGTAATTACACCACTTAAGGCTGAATAAGGCAAATTATTTCCTGCATAGAAAAGCAATAATAAACTATAAGTTACGACTGCATAAATCACTTTTCCCTGGTAAGAGAAATTTGGAGTTGTAAAAGCCAGTAATGCAATTACTCCCAATGGTACAGCTGTCCATAAAATCCAAGGTCTGAATTTCCCCCATTTGGTACTCGTTCTATCTGCGAGCACACCAATAATTGGATTAAAAATAAAAGCGGCAATCAAACCGACAACCAACATTATTATAGAAGAATGTGCAGGCGATAATCCGTAAATATCGGTATAAAAATACGCCAGATAAGTCATCAAGGTCTGAAAAACTAAATTTGCAGCAAGATCACCTAAGCTATATCCAATTTTTTCTTTTATGGATAGTTTTTGGGAATTAAAATTCATTATTGGTTCGTGGTTATTGTGGTTAATTTTTACAATCAATTCTTATAAAAAATCAATCATTTCAGTTAGCTCTTATACTGATTTCAAAAGCTTTTCACTTAAGCAATCGGTTGTGTAAATTTAGTAAAAAAAATATACCATCCAAATTTACTTTGTTTAATTGCATTATTTTCAGAAAAACAGTCTGTTAGCATTCTCAATAAATAGAATTCGCAGTCTTTTTTATTCTTTTTTTGCTTTAAGCTGAAGAATGCTATCGTATGCTTTTTTATGTTTCATTTGAGTATCAAATGGAAGCGGATAATTTGTTCTTCCTTTTATAGGCCAGTCATTTAGCCATGATTGTCCGTCATGAACTCCCCAAAAAGTAACTCTGCTGATTTTGTCTTTGTGCTTTAAAAATAACTTAAAAATAGAAGCATAACGTTCAGCTAATTTATTCTGAATCGAATCAGGCAATGCTTTTGGATACGGATTCATTTTTTCACTTCCTTCAAAATTCTGATTCACATCTGCTCCTTTTAAATCCCATGGATTTGGCAAAACCGTAATATCCAATTCCGTAAATGCAACTTTAATTCCTAAAGCCGAATATTCCAAAATACTTTTTTCGATTTCTTCAATTGATGGACTCGCTAAACGCCAATGTCCCTGAATTCCAACTCCATCAACTTTTCCGCCTGCAGCTTTTATTTTTTTGATTAAAGCGATAGCTCCAGCTCTTTTTGCAGGATCTTCAATATTATAGTCGTTGTAATATAAATCTACTTTTGGATCTGCTTTTGCCGCTAATTTGAAAGCATCAATTAAATATTGCTCTCCAAGCGTATTCAAAAATACTGACTTTCTTAAAGTTCCATCTTCGTTTAAAGCTTCATTTACAACATCCCACGAACCAATTCTTCCTTTGTATTTAGAAACTATTGTCGTGATATGATCTTTCATAAAAGCCTTCATTTCTGTACTGTCTTTTATTTTTTCCATCCAAGGCGCTAATTGGCTATGCCAAATCAAAGTATGACCGTGAATAAACATTTTATTTTTTTCTCCGTACGCTACAAATTTATCTGCCAATGTAAAATCATACTTATCCTTTTGCGGATGCACAAACATTGATTTCATGATATTTTCTGCCGTAATCGCATTAAACTCTTTTTTAATCAATGAATCTTCTTTTGTACTTTTTTCTTGAATTTGGTCTGCGCTTAAAGCCGTTCCAATGTAGAAATCGTTTTTATAAGCGTCTTTTAACGACAGTGTTTCTTTTTTTGAAGAACAGCTTACCATCAGCAACGTTGCGACGGCAAACACATAAGGGTTAATAAATTTCATATTTTTTGGTTTTAATAGTTAATAGTTTTTTTCTTTCTCAATCTTGTCATTTCGACGAAGGAGAAATCACACTCGGGATTCGACAACGATTGGCGACATTCTGTGAGGAGTTTCTAGTGTGATTTCTCCTTCGTCGAAATGACAAACAGAACGTGTTACTTTGTGTATCATTCCTTCCTAAAACTTTCCGGTGGCCCTAAATACGACTCCAAAACTTTTTCTTCTTCTGTTTCAATTACAATTTTCTGAAGCACCAAAGCCGGATCAATCGCATAAATTTTCAAAACATGATTTCCTGATTTTTCTATTTGATGTTCCGATGTTATTATTTTAATATTATTTGCTACCGATGACGCCCAAGCTTTCTCTGAAAAATCTGCATTGAGGTTCATAATTTGCGGTTTTTCCGAATCGAAAGCAATTCCGAATTTTAAGCCATCACCGTTTTTAAAATTGATTGTTGGCGAAAAATAAGCTTTTACTTTTATTTTCCCTTTGCTGAAAAAATGAACATTATATTCTAATCTTGGTGATTGTTCTGAAATTTCAATCGGCTGAACATTCGAAGGTTTTATTGTTATTCCAGCATCTGTTTTTCCAAGATTTGGGATTACAGTCCATTTTACTGAATCCGAATTTATGGCTTTAGAATAGTTTTTACTTTCTATCGAAATATACCCGTTATCCTCAACAAAACCTCGAACATGTTCTAAATTTCTATTTTTATTAGTTGATGTCTCAGCCTTCGTAGAAGTTTTCGTCTCAACTTTATTTGAAATTTCAACTGTTTTTGTTTTTGGAATTACATTTTTATCAGGTTGTTGCCAATTTGTATAACCAATGTGTGTCTGCGACATCATATGATTCCATTTCCCATTCGCTACTTTGGTATGATAATAATTTGTCAACAGACTATCTTTTTCAAATAATGATTTTACTTTTTCAGCATAATCATTTGCCGAAGCTCTTCCCTGCTCTGCATATAAATGATTTTTGGCCGTCGCGACATACAATTCGTTTAAATTGGCACTTGCCAAAACCGGAAATAAAACCAGCTGATAATAAGCATCTTTATATTCAGGCTTCAATTTCTCGTTTATTGCATTGGTTTTTTTAACCAATTTTTGATAATCAGCTACAACTCGATCTGCTTCGTTATAATTTGTAATGCTATAGGTTTTCTCATCCAATAATTCAGGTTTTCTGCGTGCATTGTATTTGGTGTACAATTTCAAAATCTCCGCAATTTCTACTGTAAACTGACCTCCAAAATTCTCTTTTGCCCAATTCACATAATAATCTTGTAAATTTCCGGCATTGAATTTTTCTGGGTTCCAAGCCATATCAAGGAAAAACTCAATTGGAAATTCCATTGGTTTTATATCGCCAACATTTACTATCCAGATTTTATCAACTCCATGCTGATACGCCAAATCCATTTGTTCCCAAGTGCGCTCGATTTGGTTTGTATTGATCCATTTATAATTTCGCGGACCGCCAACGTAATCATAATGATAATAAATTCCGTAACCGCCTTTTCTTGGTTTTGCATTCAATTCGGGCAGTTTTCTAATATTCCCCCAATTATCATCGCACAATAAAAGTGTTACGTCATCGGGCACTGTCATTCCTTTGTCATAATAATCCTGAACTTCTTTATAAAGCGCCCACATTTGCGGTGTTTCTTCAATTGGCTTTTTAGTAACTTCCTGAATAATATTTCGCTGTGTTTTTACAATATTTTCCAAAAGCCCAATTGCAGTTCCTTCGGTCATTGGTTCGTCGCCGTCGCCTCGCATTCCAATTGTCACAATGGTTTCTTTATTTCCCATTCTTTTAATTCCGTCCTTCCAGAACGTAATCAAAGCTTCAGAATTGGTATTAAAATCCCATTTTCCTTTTTCTTTCCCCCATTCAGCATGCGCTCTCGTTAACGGTTCGTGATGCGAAGTTCCCATTACAATTCCATATTCATCGGCCAAAACTGCATTCTGCGGATCATCCACATAAAACATTCTTCCCCACATTGCTGGCCATAAATAATTGCCTTTCATTCGCAGAATCAATTCAAAAACATTGTCATAAAATTTCGAATTAAATCCGCCGAATTTTTCAAAAGCCCAACCTGTTAATGCCGGCGCTTCATCATTTATAAAAATACCACGATATTTTACTTTTGGTTCTCCCTGCGAATGAATTCCAGGCAAAACATGTAATTCTGATTGTTTTTTAACCGGAACATCTGCCCAGAAATACCAAGGAGAAACACCAATTTGGCTAGACAAATCGTAAATTCCGTAAATCGTTCCGCGTTTATCTGAACCTGCAATTACCAAGGCTTTTTTTATTCCTTTAAACGGATTTTCTACAATTTGTGTGGTAAATTTTTCCCATTTTCCCTGAAGCTGATTCGCGTCAATTTTTCCTTCTTTGGCTAATTGATTGATAATTTCGCTTTTTCCAAAAGTCCCAATTATGACAACAAAACCTTCGGCTTCAGAAATATTTTTAATTCGCTTTGAATGCAAATCTGAAACTTTGAAAATATCATTTTCTAAATGTCCTGCAACTTTCAAAACGCCTGCATAATCTTTATCGTCAACCAAAATTGAAGCTATTTTTCCTTTTGAAACTAAAGGGAAATTTTTAGCAGAAGACTGATTTACTATATATTTCTCTGGATTTATGGCATATGTATTTGTGCTTAACCCGATAAGGAAAAGCAGCGAAATTATATTTAGCATTTTAAATTTTAAACACATAGAATCATAGTTTTTTAGCTCTTTCAGCTTTTTTCGTTCAGTTTTGTCATTCCGAGGAACGAGGAATCTCCGCGAGAAGCTCTACAAAGCTTGGCGACATTCTGTGCGGAGTTTCTTGTGGAGATTCCTCGTTCCTCGGAATGACAAACAAGACGTTTCATTCAATACCTAATAGATTTTGGAAACCAGTTAGGATGCTTAACTTTAATTACAAATTCAATTTATAAGCAATTCCCATTTCCAAACCTCTTAATTCTGCCAAACCTTTCAATCTTCCTGTCAATGAATATCCTGGATAAGTTTCTGTTTTTTCGTCAACTGCGTGCAGAAATCCGTGATCAGGACGCATTGGCAAACTTATCTTTGTCTCATTCATCAATAACAAGATTTTTTCCAAAATCACTTCCATTTTCACATCGCCGTTTAAATGTTCTGATTCTCGGAAAATAGTTTCGCTTTCGCGGATGGTATTTCGAAGATGCAAAAAATGAATTCGGTCACCATAATCATCAATTATTTTTTCCAGATTATTTTTCGGATCAGCGCTTAATGAACCCGTGCAATAACACAATCCGTTTGCTGTTGAAGGAACCTCATCAAAAATCGCTTTTAAATCGGCTTCTGTTGAAACAATTCTTGGAAGACCTAAAACCGAAAATGGCGGATCATCTGGATGAATCGCTAATTTTTGCCCATTTACCTCAGCAATCGGAGTTACTTCTGATAAAAAATAAATCAGGTTTTCTCTTAGTTTTTGATTGTCGATTTCAGCATAATTTTCTAAAAGCGCCAAAATTTGTTCGGCTGTAAAATTGATTTTACTTCCTGGCAATCCTAATAAAACATTTTTAAACAATAATGCTTTTTCATCTTCAGACAATTGATTCCCAAATTGCAAAGCTTTTTCTTTTTCAGCATCTGAATAATCATTTTCTGAATTTGGCCTTTTTAAAAGAAATACATCAAAATAGGTAAATGCATCCTGATTATACAGTAAAGCTTTACTATCATCAACGTTTATAAAATTGTGATTGGTTCTTACCCAATCCAATATCGGCATGAAATTATAAGTAATGATTTTGATTCCACAATCTGCCAGATTCTTTAAACTGATTTTATAGTTTTCAATGTATTGAAGGTAATTTCCCGAAGCACGTTTTATTTCTTCGTGAACAGGTAGACTTTCAACAACCGCCCATTCCAAACCTGCATTTTTTATAATCTGCTGTCTTTCCTTAATTTCACTAATTGTCCAAATTTCCCCTACTGGAATATGATGCAAAGCCGTAACAATTCCAGTTGCTCCAGCTTGTTTGATATCTAATAAAGTAACGTTGTCCTGAGGTCCAAACCAACGCATTGTTTGTTGCATTTTTGTCATACTTATTTTTTTAATCTCGCAAAGGCGCAGAGGCGCAAAGTTTCTATTTAAAAAAGCTTAAAAAGAAAAATACTTTGCGACTTCGCTCCCGATAGCTATCGGGATTGCGAGAAATTTTCAACGCTTATTAAAACCCAATACTATTCCCGCCATCAACAGGCAAAATAGTTCCGGTTGTATATTTTGATTCGCTTAAAGCGAAATAATAAACCGCATCAGCAATATCCGAAGGTTCTCCCAAAAAGCCCATTGGCGTTCTTCCCAATACTTTATTTTTTCTTTCTGGATCGCTGTCCAAAGCTTTAGCCGACATCTTCGTTTTAATAAAACCAGGAGCAACGCAATTAACGCGAATTCCAAACGGAGCCAATTCTACCGCCATAGCACGCGTCATCGATTCAATCGCACCTTTGCTTGCTGAATAAGCGATTACTTTTGGAATTCCGTATTGCGATGCCATCGAGCTGATGTTTACAATACTTCCTGCTCCATTTTCTTTCATGTTTTTTACAACCGCTTTACTTACTGCAAAAACACTTAAAAGATTGGTATGAATTATCGATAGAAAATCTTCATCGGTAACGTCTAAAAATTCCTTTTTCAGATTGATTCCGGCATTGTTTACCAAAATATCAATCGGATTATCTTTTGTGATGCTTTCAATCATGGCAGGAATTCCGGCCAAATCATTCAAATCGAAGATTACCGGAATAGCATTTTCGCCAATTTCCTTGCAGGCATCTTCTGTTTTTTCTTTTGATCTTCCTATTATGTAAGTTGTGATTCCGTTATCACAAAGTTTTTTTGCTGTTGCAAATCCTAAACCCGAATTTCCTCCGGTTACTATTGCCGATTTTTTATTCATAATTTTTAAAATATATTTATCCATTTCCCGGTGCAAATGGGAATTTTAATGATTTAAAATAATCTAATGTTTGTGCTGGTTTTTCTACTCCCGCCGGAAGTTCTTTTCCTGAAAATTGCTGAAAATACAACAAACAGGCATCTCGCCACCATTTTGCTTCTTTGTACTGAATTTCTAACAACATTCCGACTTCATTAAAGCGTTCGCTGTCGATATATTTTTCCGTTTTCTTCCAGACATTCTGCATGGCGGCAACCTGATTTACGCCTTCCTGATATTTGAGTGCCAAACCATTCCAAAGCGTCTGACCGTTTTTCAGTTTATAATCCCATGAAACATGATGAAACCATAAAAGATCCTTTTCTGGACAAGTTTCTAAATTATCAAAAAGTTTCTCAACTTCAGGCGCGTATTGCGAAGTAGCATTTGTACCCGATTTTGATCGGTCAAAACCAATTCCGTTTTTGTCTGCTTTATGATAATACGTCGGATTCCATTCTGGTCTTGACAAATTCGAAACCCAAGGTCCCGGCCCATAATGATGTCCAGTGTCCATAATGTGATGCAATCCAAGAGGTGTCATATAATTTACAACCGCTTCACGTGATTCCATCATTATATTTTTAACCGGTTTAATGAAATTCTCATCATTAGAAAAAGTACATCTCAACCATTCATCGGCAATAATTTCTGAATCTAAATACGGATTCCACGCCAATCTGCCGAAACCGTACCAATTGGCTTGTGCAAAAGGATGTCCGGTCCAGTTTAAATCATTTCCAATATTTGCCACGCCGGCAATTCCGGTTAATTTGTTTTGATATAAAGTACCGTCAACAGATTTGGCAACAGTTGAACCTTTTCCTTTTTGAAATGTATCAGATTCTAAAACTTCCTGAAATAATTTAGGCAGAAAAACCAAATGCGTACTGAAACCCAAATATTCCTGCGTAATTTGAAATTCCATCATTAATGGCGTTTTCGGCATCGCTCCAAATAATGGATGAAAAGGTTCTCTTGGCTGAAAATCAATAGCTCCATTTTTCACCTGAACAATTACATTTTCTTTGAATTTTCCATCATACGGTTGAAATTCGGCGTAAGCTTGTTTGGCACGATCATTTGCATCATGTTCCGAATACACAAATGCTCTCCACATAATTACACCTCCAAAAGGCGCAACAGCATCGGCAAGCATATTGGCTCCGTCTACATGATCTCTACCATAATTTTGAGGACCTGGCTGACCTTCTGAGTTGGCTTTTACCAAAAATCCACCAAAATCCGGAATTCGTTTATAGATTTCAGCTGCTTTATTTTTCCACCAATTAATCACTTCAGGATCTTTTGGATCGGCAGTTTTTAGATTTCCAATTTCAATTGGTGCCGAAAATCTTGCGGTTAAATACACTTTCATACCGTAAGGTCTGAAAATATTGGCCAAAGCCTCAACTTTCTCCAAATATTGTGGCGTCAGAATTAAGGCGTTTGCATTGACATTGGTCAAAACCGTTCCGTTGATTCCAACTGATGCATTTGCTCTGGCGTAATCAATATAACGCTGATCAATAAAATCAGGCAATTTCTGCCAGTTCCAAAGTGAAAATCCGGCGTAACCTCTTTCGACCGTTCTGTCTAAATTATCCCAATGATTCAGAATTCTGATATTTGTTTTTGGAGAATCGGCAATGTTTAAATTTTTAATCGATTTATTCGTCTGCAATATTCTCAGGAAATTAAATACGCCGTATAAAACAGCAACGTCATTTTTTCCCGTAATAATGATTTGTTTTTTATTTTGAATGGAAATCGATTTGATGATAAAACCTTCATTGTTTATTTTATCAAAATCAGCACTAACTGTCTTTTTTATTTCAGGATTTAATGAAGATTCAGCGCCTACAATCAGATTATTTTCTTCTTTTATTTTCGATTTTACTTCTGGAACATTTCCCAACATGCCTAAAAATCCAGTTTTAAGTTCTTTCTGGGCAACTTTAATCGTTTCGGAGGTTCCTAAAACAACAATTCCTTTAAGATTACTTTTATATTCTGAAGCTATTGTAGCATTGTTCACGGCATTATATTGAAGCCACAATTTATAATCCTTTTGTGCCGAAGTGGAAAAGGAAATCAGAAGAAAAAGGAAAACAAATCTTAATGAAGTCATTTTGGTTTTTTAATTTATTCTTTAAAATTTCAAATTTGAATGAATCAGTTTTTTTCGTCTGTATAAAAATATTTGATAAAATTTTAATTCAAAAAATACATTATTCGAAATAAAACAACAATTGCAATCGGTTGCGTAAAAATATAAGATTGCATTTGAAGAAAAAAACTTTTGCTTCATTTTTTTTCAAAAAATAATTTCTTTAACAAATAAAAGCAGGATAATTTGAAAAACTATCCTGCACTTTCTTTACTTGTTTCGATATCATTTTCACCTTTAGTAGATACTATTTTTTTTTAAGCAATTTCTTAAAATATAAACCTCAAAATATTAAGATATTTTTTATAAATTTGAGTAAGAATAGCGATTTCCCCAAATCATTTTTTTACAACTTACTGCTTGTTTCCACTGTTTTCAAAAAGGATCTATAACGTAAAATCGAAAAAAATGAAAAACTTTACTTTTGCCGTAATTCTTTTACTGGGGATTTTTTTCAATTCCTCAACTGTTTTTTCAAAAAATGATCTGCATATTTCTGAAGCACATAAAATAATTGCTTTTTCTACCAGCTCTCCAGAAATTACTACTGCCTCAATCGCTGCATTTTTCAAAAAATATTCTGATTTAAAATCCTATCAAACCGATGTTGCAGCTTTGTATAAGGATAAAGCCTATAAACCGATTTGGTATGAAGGAAATGATATAAACGAATTTGGGTATCTTTTATATCACAAATTAAATTCAACTTACGAAGAAGGTGTCCAAATTGATATTCCGTATAAAAAGAAACTTGACGAAGTTTTTAACGAAGAATCAGCATCAAAATCAAAAATTTCAGAATCTGATACAGAACTTTTACTGAGTTCCATGTACATTTTATATGCCAAACATGTTTATCAGGGAATTGACGCCGATGAACAAAATAAAATTCAATGGTATTTGCCTAAGAAAAAATTATCTTATGAAACCTTATTAGATTCAATTGTAAGTAATCCCGATTTATTGAAGGAAAACAAACATGTTCTTTTTAGCCAATACTACAAGCTTCAGGAAGTTTTAAAAAAATACCGCGAAATCGAAAAAAGCAATCAATGGACTCCCATCTATATGGATAAGCCTTATCAAGATTTGCGTCCTGATGCTACTTCTCAAACCATTGCCGATGTTAGGCATCGTTTATTCATAATTGGCGATTTAGCCAATGATTCTAAAAGCAATTTTTATGATCAGGAATTGATGGATGGTGTAATGAAATATAAACTACGACATGCATTGTCACCAAATTATATACTTACAAAAGAACATATTGACCAAATGAATGAACCTATCAGCGATCGTATTAAAACCATAATGCTGAATATGGAGCGTTGCAGATGGATTCCACCATCCCTGGAAGATCAAAGCGAATATGTAATGGTTAATATTCCGTCGTTTATGCTGTATTTTGTTAGAGATAAAAATTTTGATATTGTATCGAAGGTTTTTATCGGTACTCCATTAACCAAAACGGTGATTTTTAGTGGACAGATTGACCGAATTGTTTTTAGTCCGTATTGGTATGTTCCAACAAGTATTATCCAAAACGAATTAAAACTAAAAATGGCCGAAGACAAAAATTACCTAGCCGATCATGGTATGGAATGGAACGGCGGGAAAGTGAGACAAAAACCGGGTCCGGAAAATGCTTTAGGGCTTGTTAAATTTATGTTTCCGAATCCGAATGATATTTACATGCATGATTCGCCATCTAAAAGTTTATTCGGATTTGAAAAACGTATTTTCAGCCACGGTTGCATCAATGTAGAAAAAGCGAAAGAACTTGCCGTTTCAATGATGAAAGATTATCCGGAGTGGACAATTGATAAAATAAATGAAGCCATGAGTGGCGAAAAAGAAACACCTTTTTTCCTAAAGAAAAAAATCCCGATTTATATAGGTTATTTTACCGCTTGGGTAACAAGAGATGGAAATATGAATTTTTATCCTGACGTTTATCAAAGAGATACTCGCTTAAATGGAATGTTGTTTCCAAATGATACTGCTTATAAATCGGATCAGGAATAGACGTAATAAACTTCATCAAGGAAAACCTCCCAAAGTAATTTTTATTTTGGGAGGTTTTTTCTATTTCTTATTGACGTACTTGTCTAAAATATATTTTGTAACTGGTCTTAACGGACTATTATTTTCTGGATGTCTTCCGTGATTGTTGAAAAAATCAATGCTATCTCCTTTTTTTGCATACCAGATAATTGCATTATGATTCTTATCAAAATAAACTGTTGTATCACAAACCTTTATTTTCTTAAGACCAACTAAATTCTCATCTAATAATTCAACAGGACTACCACTTATAAATCCCTCCGATTTCAAATTACAATCTACAATTTCATAATGATCACCTGACCATTGCATACATTCTTTTCGTGGTAAGGCTAAAAAAATGATTAAACCTAATCCAGCTAGAACAGCTACAATTGCTAAATATTTTAATTTATTAGATTTTGGTTTCTCATCCATATTAACAAAAGTCGATATTGATGTTTCTTCAGATTTAACTTCCTTACTTTGAACTGGTAGAGGTTCTTCTATAACAAAATCTGCTTCTGAATTATTTGAGTTTTCGACTTTTACTTTATCACTCAAATTATCTGAAGAAACTTCTTTAGCTGAATCAGATGTACCTCTAAGAATATCTATCAATTGTACATCTTCTTCATCCATTTGTTTCTTATACTTATTAAAAGGTCTTGGCCGAAGATCTACAAGTATTGCAGCCAATTGAATAGTATCTTCAGATGGTTTCTCCGTTTTACCTTGAAAAAATCTCTTCACTGCTTCTAATTTGTTCATCTCATCATCTCCAAACAAATTCTTTTTATCCTTATCAAATGGAAAATCAAAAAAAGATTCAAAAGCATTTAAGTCTTCTTTATCAGGATTTGACTTAAATCTTTTGACACATAATTTTCTAAGATTTGCGGGTGTTGGCGAACTTAAATTATTTGAATAATCCCCTTCTTCTTTTTCCTTTTCATATTTAGCTTTAATAGCATTTTTATAATCTTCAAAAGTAATGTTTGACATAGGCATTTGAACTTTTTACAACTTTTCTAAAGTACTTTATTCTACTTTTTGTGACTTTTTAGAACTTCTCACGACTTTAAAAAAACTAATTAGACTTTCCTGACTTTCTGATCAATACAGCTCTAAACCCCACATAACTTTGCCTCAACAAAATTAGTTAACGTTATGACCTGCAGGTTAAAAACAAAAATACAAAACTAGTTTTATTAAAAATGCGGAAAACCGTAAGACGGAATTTATCCGGGAAGTATAGATGAAAATCTTACTGTTCTACGCATTTCACTTCCCAAACAAAAAATGGTATCGACTAGATCTGGAATAGTTCCGGACAGCAATACCCATGTCTAAAATTTAATCGTAAAAAACATGAAAAAGATATTTTTATTGGGAGCGTTTGCGCTATTGTCAGCTACATTATTCTCTTGCACAGCCGACGAATATGATGATGTTAAAAAAGAAATTAAACCTATAAAACCAACTTATGCTGATGGCCCTGGAGATACAGTTCCTCCTCCTCCACCTCCAGAAGATGAATAAAAAAATCTATTAAAAACAATAAATTTGTATTTTCGGGGAAAGTAAATTTTATGTTACGATCCCCGTTTTTTTATTTTCTTTTTTTACTGTTTTGCTTTTCATGCAAAAACAAAGCTACTATTCCTGTAAAAAATGAGATCATAAAAAAAGAAGCTTTAGAGATTAGAAATAAAGGCATTGAAAAATTTGAACAAGCAAATTATGATAGTTCCTTTTACTACTATAATAAGTCTAAAACAATGTATGAAAAAGTCAAAGACAGTACAAATATTGTTTTTATCCTTGCTCAAGTCGCCCAAATCCAACAAGTCAATGGTGATTATTATGGAAGCCGGGAAACACTTACTGAAGCCCTGCCTTATATCAAGAAAAAAGATATTTACACCGCCACAATCAATACTTTATACGGAATAGCCGAAAAAGAATTATCTAATTTTGATGATGCAATCTATTATTATAATCAAGGTTTGAAAGATTGCCCAGATCCCTCATGTAAAGAAAACACTTTAAACAACATTGCAGTAGTTTATACTCATCAAAAAAAATACAATCAGGCCATAAAAATTCTTGATTCTATTTCGAATATAAAAGCATCAGCAGATCAATCAGAAAATTTCAAAGCGAGATATATAGATAATTGGGGTTACGCTTTATATAAAAATGGACAGACTGATAAAGGACTTAAGCTTATAAAATATAGTTTAGAGTTAAGAAAAAATGTTCCTTATGATTATGGAAGCATTGAAAGCAATTTGCATCTCGCTGAACTTTATACTGAAAATGATCCTTTACAATCAAAAGATTACGCTTTAAAGGCTTACAAAACTGCAACAAAACTTCATAGTATTGATGAACGTTTAGAAGCGCTTTCTTATTTAATGATTAATAAGTCATTGACAAATAATACCGAATATGCTAAGCAATTTTCTTTTTTGAACGACAGTATCATAAAAGTTCGCAATAATTTTAAAAACAAATTTGCCAAAATCAAATATGACTCTCAAAAGGAAAAAGATGAAAATCAGAAACTTCGTTTAGAAAAAGCTGAAAATCAATTATTCTTAGAAAGAGCACAATTTAAACAATATTTATTCATTGTCATTTTTTGCTTTTTGTCCATATTGATCTTTTATCTTAGAAAATATTATCGAAAAATAAATCGAATCGAAAAAATAAAAACGGCCTACGATACTGAGACAAGAATTGCAAAAGATATTCATGATGAATTGGCAAATGATGTCTTCGATACCATAACCTTTACACAAACCCAATCTTTAACAGCCGAAAATAATACAGGAATCTTATTGCAAAAACTAAATCATATTTATACTCGTGTTCGAGGTATTTCAAGAGAAAATAATGATATTGATACTGGAACAAATTATTCTAGAAATTTGAAAGAAATGCTTTCTACTTATGGGGACAAAAATATAAATGTCTCAATTAATGGTATCGAAAAAATAAATTGGGATTTAATTGAGGAGCTTAAAAAGATAACAATTCATCGAGTCTTGCAAGAATTAATGGTCAACATGAAAAAGCATAGCGAAGCTTCGGTAGTTGTTTTAAAATTTGAGACCGACAGCACTAAAATCTCTATAAATTATTCAGACAACGGAAAAGGTGGTGAAAAATCAAAAATTATAAAAAATGGTTTACAAAATATGGAAAACCGTATTTTATCTGTAAAAGGAGCAATTACTTTTGAAACCGAACCTCAAAAAGGTTTTAAAGTAAAAATAACTATGCCTAAATAAAAGCCTATGTTTAAAAAAGTAATAATAGCTGAAGATATCGATGCAATGAATTTAGGAATTCAACAGGTTTTGAAAGAATTGAATATTGCCGATTACCAACATTCTAAATTTTGTGATGATGCATTTCTAAAGATACGTGCCGCAATTCACAAAAATGAACCGTTTGAATTATTAATCAGTGATCTTTCCTTTAAAAAGGATCATCGTGAACCCAATATTATAAATGGAGATGAACTGGTTCAAAAAGTACGCGAATTACAGCCTGATATTAAAATAATTGTCTATTCTGTCGAAGACAAAAGCTTTCGTATTAAGTCGCTTTTTGAAAATGCTGAAATAGATGGTTTCGTTTTAAAAAGTTTGAACAGTATTGAAGAATTAAAAAAAGCAATCAATCTGATTTCAAGTTCGGATAAAAAATTTATTTCTCCAGAAATATCTTCTGCTTTACAGGAAAAAAACAATTTTGAAATAGAAGAGTTAGATATTAAGATTTTAAAATACTTAGCCGATGGCGTTTCTCAAGATGAAATAATAGAAATTCTAAAAACCTTAGGAACTAAACCGAACAGCAAAAGTGCTATGGAAAAAAGACTTTCGAGATTAAAAGACTTTTTTAAAGCCAATAATACGCTTCATTTGATTTCAATTGTAAAAGATATGGGAATAATTTAAATTCCTGCTATTCCTATTTTAAAGCTCCTTCGGGGGCTTTTTTTATTGCCGAAATTTAAAATTTTATGGATTATGGATTTCCGTAAAATACTGGTTTTATTGATTTTACTTTTGGGTTATTAAAATTAAAAATAAAATCATTTACTAATTAAACAAAAACAGAAATGGCAACAGCACATGAAATTAAATGTATAAATAAATCTGACAGATATAATATACATGAACGTATTTTAAGCATCGGCGGAATAAACAATGACGGAACACATTGGAAATTATCTTTAGATGATGCAATAAAAGGGATTGAGGATGGTAAATGGACTTTTTATGTAAACAATATTTATGGTCAAAAAGTGAACGTAATAATTGCAAAGACAGTATTAGGAAACAAATACTTGAAAACTGAGGCCGACACCACTGAAAAAAACAATTTACTGGAATTACCTGAGTGTAAATAATTCAGTCATGGGCTTTCGATTTCAAAAAAGAATAAAACTTGGAGGAGGACTTGGTTTGAATATTAGCAAATCAGGAATTTCTCCAAGTCTTAGAACAAAAATGGGCACATTTAGCAAAAATGGCTATTCAACAAAAACCGGAATTCCTGGAGTAAGATATCAAAGCAGTGGATGTCTTATATTATTTGTTTTTACAGGTCTTCTCACATTTTTAATTTATCAACTAAAGCAATAAACATGAAGCATAAAAAAATTACAATACTCTTATTTTCACTTCTATCAATTATCGCGTTTTCGATTTCTTGTTCAGATTCAGGAGAGACAAGTTCAAATTCTAATACGAGTTCAAATTGTCCAACAAAAACTTGTGGTGATTTTGCAACTAGAGCGCAAGCACAAGCTGCATACAATAACAATAAAAGCTGTTATAAAAATCTGGATGCAGATGGAGATGGAATTGCATGTGAAAATCTAAAATAAACAAACCAAAAAACCATGATAACACTAGAACTTAAAAGTCATTTCTTGAGATTGTATCAAATGGCAATGGCAGACGATCAATTTAATGTATTAGAACTACAAATGTTATATCATTTTGCTGACGAAAGAGGAATTCCAAAAGAAGAATTGGACAAACTTTTTCTGAATCCTATTAATGTAGAATTTATAATTCCAGAAGCTTTAACTACAAAAATTGAGTACTTGTATGATCTGACAAAAATAATTTGGGCAGATGAAAAAGTAACTGACGACGAATTAAATATGCTCAAAAAATATTGCAGAAAATTTGATTTCGTCGAAGAAAACATTAATGATCTATCTGATTATTTAATTGATTGTGTTCAAAAAAATATCAGCAAAGAAGAAATTATTAGTCAACTAAACACTTAAACTATGAAACCACTTTCACAATTATTTAGTTTAAAAAAATCTGAAGATTCTTCTATAAAATCTTTTGATGAAAATGAAGACGACAGAGAGCAAATTAGAATTACTTATTATCAAAGCGGTTTTGCTGCTTCTATAAAAGCTACCGGAAAGCCAATTGTTCTAAAAGCATGTCTGCAAAATCTTTATATGAGTTTTGAAGACCAATGCCGAAAACAAAAACTGGAACAAGACAGGTTGAAACAGCCTTATCGAGAAGAGCAGGAAAAAAACAGAACTGAGCTTAAAAAATCTGAAGTTGCAATTGGCATTTATGAAAAAAAAGAACAGGATATCAATGACAATATTGACCAAATTAAAAACGAAATTATCGAAGTAAAACGTAATCCCGACAAATATGGAATAGACGAAGGAAAAGGTTTAAAAGCGCAGTTCTATATTGGTTTGATTCTTTTATTGCCAATCACACTTTATGTTTTAGTATTCTATATTTCGGCATCTTATTCTGCTTTTTTCAAAGAATTTTCAAATGACAGTTTAAGCGCGGCTATTTTTGATGCTGATGCTTTTACAAATGCATTTAAAGCGAGCTGGCTCGAAGGAGTTTTAGTCGTGACAATTCCGTTTGTTTTTATGGGATTAGGTTATGTTATTCATATGGTACAAAAAGGTAAAGGACTTAAAAATGTTTTCAGACTTATTTCTCTTTTTGCTATTACATTTTTATTCGATTCTCTTTTGGCCTATATCATTGAGAAAAAAATATACGAGTTTAACAAAACAACAGAATCTTCTCCTTACAATTTAAATATCGCTTTAGGCGAACCAGAATTCTGGATGATCATATTTGCCGGTTTTGTAGTTTATATAATTTGGGGACTTGTATTTGATTTTGTTATGAAAGAATTTGAAAATATTGATAAAATACGAGCGTTCATCAGAGGAAAAAAAGAAAATTTAATCAATCTTGAAAAATTGAAAACAGATTATATCAATAAAATAAATGATTTCAAACAGCAGATTGTCACCATAAATGGAAAAATCTCTGAACTACAATCGAAAATAGATGGTTTTGTCTTTCCTGTAAAAGAATATCTGCATTATCATCATCAATATAAAGAAGGCTGGTTCCAGGCAATTGGTACCGAATTGGCTTTACCTTATAAAGAGAAAGAAGAACTTTTACAAAGCTGTGAACTTTACTCTGAAGAACATTTAAGCAAATTAAACTTAGTCGATCCAGATTTTCAACATTTAGTATATTCTAAAAACTGATACTATGAAAAAAACTATACTAAGAATCACAATGTCATTATTGTTGATTTTCTTCTTTTCATGCAAAGAAGAAACCAAGAATGAAGAAAAGGAAACCTCAACTAAAAGTTCAGTTTCAGAAAATTATAATATCAGCATCTTGGTGGATTTATCAGACCGAATAAGTCTCAAAAAAAATCCAAATCCAACAATGGAAATCTATCAACGAGATTTAGGATATATCAAATCGGTTTCTGAAGCTTTTACTCAGCATTTGAAATCAAAAAGAATGAGGCAGATTGATGACAAAATGCAATTATTCTTTAATCCTGAACCAGAAAACTCTGAAATTAATTCTATTTCCAAAGAGTTAAGAATTACTGTTGACAAAGACAATGCTTCAAAAAAATTATTGAATTCTATTAACGAAACCTATTCTTCAAAAACATCAAAAATATATGATTCAGCAATTAAAGATGATAAATATATTGGGTCTGACATTTGGAACTTTTTTGACAGCAAAATTCAAGATCAATGTATTGATAAGAATTACAGAAACATCTTGATTATTCTGACAGATGGATATATGTTTTATGAAGGTACGCAAATCAAAGATGGAAATTTATCGAGCTATTTAACACCTCAGCTAATTAAACAGAATGGATTAAATAACAACGATTGGCAGAAAAAATTCGAGAAAGAAAATTTTGGATTCATTAAAATTGATAAAGATTTATCGAATCTCGAAGTTTTAGTTTTAGGAATAAATCCAAGTAAAAATAATCCGTTTGAGGAAAAAGTTATAAAAGCGTATTGGAGCAAATGGTTCTCAGAAATGAAAATAAAACATTTCGAAATTAAAAATGCTGATCTGCCTTCAAATACAGATAAAATTATAAAGGATTTTATTCTAGAAAAAGAGTAAAAAATTCAAAACCTAAATGCTTTAAAGAGGAACATCATTGTCCTCTTTTTTCTGTTTAAATCCTTTTCTAAAAAAGTTTCTTTTCTAAATTTTATCAGATTACGGATTTCCATAAAATATTGATTTGATAGGTTTTACTTTTGAATATTAATCTAAATCACAAACCAATGGAAATCAACATTCAACTAAAATCATTAGCCGATAAAATAAATCAGCTGAAAAGTAAAATTGAAACTGAAGAATCTACAAAACATGCTTTTGTATTGCCTTTTATACATATTTTGGGTTATGATGCTTTTAATCCGTTAGAAGTAGTTCCTGAATTTACAGCAGATCTTGGGCTGAAAAAAGGAGAAAAAGTAGATTATGCTATTTTCCAGAATGGAGAACCCATTATAATTGTAGAATGCAAAAGTTGGAAAGAAAATCTTACGGTTCATAATTCGCAGTTATTCCGTTATTTCCATGTTACAAAAACCAGATTTGCGCTTTTGACAAATGGCATTACATATCAATTTTTTACCGATTTAGATGATCAAAATAAAATGGATGAAAAACCATTTTTGGAATTTGATATCAGCAATCTAAAGGAAAATACAATAAACGAAATTGCAAAATTTCATAAAGCCAATTTTGATGTAAATAATATTGTAAGCAATGCCAGTTCTCTAAAATACATTAAAGAAATCAAAAAACAGATAAGTGCAGAATTAGAAAACCCTTCAAATGATTTTACAAAACTTTTTGCCAATAAGGTATACGCAGGCAGACTAACTGAAAAAGTTGTTGATGAATTTAAAGACTTAGTTCAAAAATCAGTAAATCAATTTATCAATGATAAAATTAATGATCGTTTAAATGCCGCTTTAACAAAAGAAACAATTAAACAGCAAGTCGAAGAAATTTCAGTAATTGAAGATGACAATAAAATTAATACAACTGAAGAGGAACTAGACGGTTATCGAATAGTGGTTGCCATTTTACGCCGAAAACTTCCAACCAACAGAATTGTTTATCGCGATACGCAATCCTATTTTGGAATCTTACTAGATGATAACAACCGTAAGCCTTTATGCAGACTACATCTTAATGGCGGTAAAAAATACATAAGCCTGTTTAATGATAATAAAACAGAGTCAAAAATTTCGATTTCATCAATCGACGATATTTATCAGTTTGAGAAAGAATTATTAGATACTGTGGCGCTTTACGAAACAGAATAAAATCACGTATAAGTACTCACTTAAAAGAATTTAATTCTATTTAGATTTAGAAACTAAATTAAATAAAGCTTTTAGCTCTAAACCAAATACCACAAAGCCTATGCAAAAAAACTACCTCATCTTGCCTTTATTATTTACGTTTTATTCTTGCAAAAAATCTGGTGCTCTGCCTCCACAGCACATCAATACGTTTTATAAAGAAACAGTTACCGCAGACGACCGAAAAACCATTACACCAGAAGAAGCTAAAACTTATCACGTAAATAAAACCTATCAATATGAATACCGCACAGGAAATCCAGGTCATTACGAATACAATTATGATGTAAAAGGAATAAATTACAAAGGTGATTCGGTTTTTGGAAA
This sequence comes from Flavobacterium sp. ASV13, assembly GCF_000745775.1. GTDB lineage: Bacteria > Bacteroidota > Bacteroidia > Flavobacteriales > Flavobacteriaceae > Flavobacterium. Next base: position 484,766 of record NZ_JQJY01000003.1, read on the forward strand.
TATAAATGTTCAAGGAAAATATGGTGCAGGAATTTTAATGATAGATAGCATTCCTGAGCTAGAAATTTGTACAGAATGGATTTCATACGGAAAATTAAAAGCATTTGATAATAAAGGAAATGAATATCACTTAGTAGCAAAATAAATTAAGTCAAAATGAAATATGCTTTATTACTTCTCTTTACTTTTTTAACTTCATTTTGTCCGCTCGAAACCACAGTATATTTATGCGGTCCAACAGGTGCCAAAAAATATCATTATAATGCAAACTGTCGTGGACTAAGTTCGTGTAATCATGAAATTACAAAAGTTAGCCTTAAAAAAGCTCAAGGATACGGTTTGACGCTTTGTGGTTGGGAAGATTAATTTCTTCTTTATATTATTCAACGAATGGCAATTGTACAAAGAAAGAATAACCGAATCAATAAAAACGAATTATAAAATCTCCCAAAATAAAGTTTATTTTGGGAGATTTTTTATTTTGCTGCACTAGGTTTATGTGCGTACTTTCTAAAAATATCTTTTGTGACTGGTTTCAGTGCAATATTATTTTCAGGATGCCTTCCGTGACCGTTAAAAAAGTCAATTCCATCAGCAGTTTGGGCATACCAAATTATAGCGCGCCCGTATTTATCAAAACAAATAGTATGATCATCAATATCTACTTTCTGCAAATGAACCAAACTTTCATCTAACAATTCAACTGGATTTCGTGTAAGCGTACTTTGTGATTTCAAATCGCACCTAACAAGCTCATAATGATCGCCTGACCACTGCATACACTCTTTCTGCGGAAGCGCCAAATAAATAATAACGCCAATCAAACAAAGAACAGCCGTTATTGATGCAATTCGAAACATTTTAAATTTTGACTTATAAATTCTAAATTTTCTTTTCTTATTTGGTGTTTTCGCAAAAACTGCATTTTCAGGATGTTTCAAATTTTCGGGAGCCTTCTCAATTTCATTTTTGTATAAAACGTCGGGACCAAAAACAGTAATTTGCTCTTCCTGAGACATTGCTTTAGCCTTAAATTTTCTGAAAGGCCTTGGCTGAAAATCAATCAAAATTGCAGCCATATCAACGGTATCTATTTTTAGAGGTTCTTTCTCTCCCTTCAAAAATGCGCCTACTTTTTTATACTTATCCGTATAAGTTGTACAAGTATCCTCCATATTTTTATCGAAAGGAACACCTTTAAAATCCCAATACACTTTTAAATCGTCTGGAGAAGGATTTTCACGTAATATTTTCCAACATAAATCTCTCAAATGGGCTTGAGAAGGTGTCTCCAGATAATTAGAGTTTTCCCCTAATTCTTTTTCGCTATTATATTTTCTTCGTATAGCTTCTTTATAAGCTTTTTCATAATTGCATCGTGTAATGTGGTCCATATACATTCAGGATTTTCAGGATTTTTAAGATTAATTCTCGGATTTTTCAAGAAAATCTGGAACATTTGGAATCTCCGGATTTCCTTCTCAATTCAAAGGAAAATAAATGATTACTTTACCTTAGAATTAGTGCTCGTTCTGACTCGCGATCATAACAAATTTACAAAACTAGTTCACCTAGAAATTGCGGGAAACCGTAAATTTTAGTTTAGGAGGAAAACCTAAATCAAGACTTACTATTTTACGCTCTTTTCTTCACAAACAGAAAGTTTCATTGCCCAAAAAACGATTCAGAACAATTCTGAATAGCAATGCTTATGCCAAATTTTTAAGCCATAATAAAAAAGAAAAAATATTTTTTCGTTCTATTTGAACACAATATTATTTTCTTGTTATGATGATAAATATGATCGTATTAAAAAAGAAATAGAACGTGCAAAATCAAATTATACCGACGATTTTCCAGAAGAGTTTCTATCCCCGCCGCCAAAAGATGAATAAATAAATTGCACTTAATAATTAATTAGTACTTTCGGGGAAAGTAAATCTTTTGGTACGATTTTCTTTTTATGTCTTCTTATTTTTGTTTTTCTTGTTTCATACAAAGACAAAACAGCTGTTTTTGTAAAAAATGGTATCCAAAATATGGAAAACCGTACTTTGTTTACAAAAGGAACTATTAATTTTGACACTGAACCTGATAGAGGTTTTTAAAGTAAAGATATCCATGCCTAAATAATTTTTTATGTTTAAAAAAGTAATGATAGCCGAAGATTTAGATAGCATCAATTTTGGAATCGAACAAGTCCTAAAAGATTTAGGAATTGAGAATTTCGATTATTCCAAATATTGTGACGATGCCTTTTTAAAAATACGTAAAGCCATTCAGGACAATGATCCTTATGATTTATTGATAAGCGACCTTTCGTTCAAAACAGATCATCGCGAGGTAAAACTTGCCAGTGGCGACGAATTGGTACAGAAAACACGAGAAATCCAGCCTGATATTAAAATACTAACCTATTCGGTCGAAGACAAAAGTTATCGTATCAAATCTCTTTTTGAAAATGCATCAATAAATGCTTTTGTTTTGAAAGGGAGAAACAGCATTGAAGAGCTTAAAAAAGCTATTTCGATTATTTCATCTTCTAATGAAAAATTTATTTCGCCAGAAATTGCTTTGTTATTGCAGGAAAAAAATAATTTTGAAATTGATAATATTGATATTAAAATCCTAAAATATTTATCTGAAGGAGAATCGCAGGATGATATCATCGAAATTTTCAAAAATGCAGATGTCAAACCAAACAGCAAAAGTGCTATCGAAAAAAGATTATCGAAACTAAAAGATTTCTTTAAAGCTAATAATACGGTTCAGTTAGTTTTTATTGCAAAGGATATGGGGATTATTTAACTCTCGGCAAATACTTTATTAACTAAAGCTCCTCTGGGGGCTTTTTATCGTTTTTTTGATCACTTTCATCTTATTTAATTATTTGATAATAATGACTTTACAATTTATTCACATTAGTTTTCTTAATTTGAATAAAAGTAAAAGTTATGAAATTCTTTAATCTAAATTTTCTGGTATCATTCAAAGAGTGGCTTTTTTTAAGAGCTATGCAATCTTCTTTCCTTCATTAAAAAATCAATTAAAAATCAAGGAATACATAGTTGAATGAATAAAATTGAAAACTCATTTCTAAACAAAAATCAATTTGGAGAAGGTTTCTTGTGGGGTGTTTCTACCGCCGCATTTCAAATTGAAGGTGCTCATGATGCAGACGGAAAAGGTTCTTCGATCTGGGATGTTTTTACCTCTCAAAAAGGGAAAATTAAAAACGGACATCATGCTGTAACCGCTTGTGATTTCTATAATTCGTATGAAAATGATATTAATTTAATCAAAGAATTAAATATCCCGAATTTTAGATTTTCGATCAGCTGGCCACGAATTATGCCTACAGGTACTCATCCTGTAAATCAGGCCGGAATTGATTACTATAATAAAATCATCGATTCATTGCTTGCTCAGGGAATTGAACCTTGGGTTACACTTTACCATTGGGATTTACCGCACGCTCTGGAAGAAAAAGGCGGATGGACGAATCGCGAATCTATTTCCTGGTTTTCAGAATATGTCGAAATCTGTGCAAAGCATTTTGGCGATCGTGTTAAAAACTGGATGGTTATTAATGAACCTTCTGTTTTTACCGGAGCTGGTTATTTTTTGGGTATTCACGCACCGGGAAAAAAAGGAATTACAAATTACCTAAAAGCAATGCATCACGTTACAATGGCAACTGCAGCCGGAGGAAAAATACTTAGAAACAGAATTCCTGATGCCAATATTGGAACTACTTTTTCTTCAACTCATATTGAACCTGCGACAACAAGTCAAAAAGATGCCGAAGCTGCAAAACGTGTCGACACTCTGCTTAACCGAACTTTTATCGAGCCACTTTTAGGACTTGGATATCCACAAGGCGATTTACCAGTTCTAAAAAAACTAAACAATTATATTGCGTCCGATGATTTGGAAAACATCGCTTTTGATTTCGATTTTATTGGTCTACAATGTTATACCAGAGAAGTTGTAAAATCGTCGTTGATAATTCCGTATATCGGTGCCGAATTAATTAGTGCCGAAAAAAGAAATGTCATCGCAACTGATATGGGCTGGGAAGTTTACCCTCCCGCTCTCTACCATGTTTTAAAAAGATTCAACGAATACGACGGCATCAAAAAAATTATAATTACCGAAAATGGTGCCGCTTTCCCAGACACGGTTACAAACGGAAAAGTGCACGATATTAAACGTACACATTATATTCAGGATCATTTAGAACAAATTTTGAAAGCCAAAGAAGATGGCTTAAATGTAGATGGCTATTTCGTATGGACGCTTACCGACAACTTTGAATGGGCCGAAGGTTACAACGCCAGATTTGGGCTAATTCATGTCGATTTTGAGACTCAAAAAAGAACAATCAAAAATTCCGGATTCTGGCTCAAAGATTTTTTATCTTAAGACTTTATTCCTAAAAATAGCAAAAGCCTTTCTCATTAAATGTGAAAGGCTTTTATATTTTTAATAAATCCCGTTTAATCAATTAAAATCTAAATTTATAATTCTGCTTTCTAATTCCAATATAAAGTTTCCCATTATTTATTAAGTGGGCCGTTACCACAATATATTTTTCTTCTGGATAATTTACATCGTAACTAAAGGTCGTATCTTTTGTTTTAACCTGAAGCAGATGCTTTCCATCATCCGATATTGAAAGCTCTGCTGTTTGGTAAGTCGGCATTTCATTTGTTGCTTTCAAGTTAATATCCTGAACTTTCTTTTTATCCAGAAATACTTCTAGTTTTAGATTGTCCAGTTTCATTTCGGTTGGCTGTTCAAACGATACGACATACTTTTTACAACCGAAAGCGCATAAAACAATTAATAGTATTAATACCTTTTTCATGAATGAATTTTTAAATAGATTGTTGACAGAATCACTTTTTTTACTGCCTTATAAATATAAATAATTTTATCGAAATCCAATTAAAAAGCAAATTTTACAGCCTCATTTATTAAGCAAACAAATACGAAAAAAACTTCCAAAAAAAAGCAAAAAAAAATCATTATTTCGTTGATTTTATTAGGTTTAACGGTATTTTTTTCTTATCTTTATAGTATAAATAACAGTAAATATATGCCGAAAAACAAACTTTTTAAATGCCTAAATTACTCTTCAAAAAATTATTCTTTTTCCAACTTTTTGCATTTTATTTCTCAAAATGCTTTCAATCTTCTTTTGGAAATTACCCTACCTAATCTTTTTTCTGCACAAAATATAAACATGCAGAAGACACTAATGCGACCGCTCCAATTGCAATCGTAATTACTTTTCTGGGATATATCTTCTGAACTATTTTTTTAGAAAATATGTCTTTTAAATTCAAAAAAAGATTTCCTCTTTTAGGAACTTCTTTAGACCCTTCATTTTCATTTTTCACAAAACTCTTTAATTCTATGACTTCATTATCGATTTCAGCAGTTGCTTTAATTTTTTCTACATTTCCAGTCGTTTTGGCTTCTTCAATTCTACACTTTTCATTAAACCTTTTAAAAGGTCGCGGTTGAAAATCGACCAAAACTGCCGCGAGATTTATTGCGTCAATATTTGAAGGATCTGTTTCTCCTTTAAAAAAGGTTTCAATGGGTCTAAACTTATCCTTTTGTTCTTTAAACTTATTCTTTTTTTTATGATCAAAATCTAAACACAATAAATTCCTAAAAACATTCAAATCATCTTGGGTTGGGTTATTTTCGAAAATAAGCCAGCACAAATCGCGAAGTTTTCCTCGAGACGGACTATACAAATAATCAAAGTGTTCTCCTTCTTTTTCGAGTTCATATTTAATTTTAATCGCCTTTTTATATTCTTCTAATGTATTATTCATCTTGTCTTTTTTAAGAATCTCTTCGGACTCTTTATTTTCATTTTTAATCAAAACATTTTTATATGCCTTTATTTTTGACTTCTAAAATTCAAATCATTATCAGCACTTTCAAATTTTATTTTAATTCCACTTTTTTACTACTTTTTTTTACACTTCAACCAACTTTTGTGTGGCTTTTTGTCTCTATTAAAATAGAGCTATGTCTAAAATCAAATAAAATTTAATCAAAAAACAGGCATTGCATTTTTATTTTATTGGGAAATCATAGGAATCTCAGGAAAACGCAGGAATTCCGGGAATTCCTTATCTACAGTAGCCTAGAAGTGCCTTTCCTTTGCATAAGAAATTAGTTCAAGTTTTGTCTGCAGACTAAAACAAAAATATAAAACTAGTTCTAATTAACATTGTGGAAAACCGTAAGGCCGAGTTTATTCGGGAAGTTTAAATTACGTCTTACAGTTCTACACGATCAACTTCCCAAAATCAATTTGGTATTGTCAATAATGAACTCTGGATAACTCCGGACAGCAATACCTATGTCTAATTTCTAAATTAAATCAAAATGAAAAAACTATTATTTTTTAGCGCTATTGCGTTAATGTTCACTATATTTTCTTGTACTCCGGATGAGTTTGAAACGCAACCAAAACAAGAAACAAAAAAAACTATTAATCCAGCAAAAGATACCTTTGCTGAGGATGGTCCTGGTACCGGTACTCCAGGTACTGGTACTCCTCCTGGAGGTGAGGGTCCTGGTGATGGTGGTGGTGGAACTCCTCCTCCTCCAGCTGACGAATAATATATTTTTTAGTATCTAATTAATTACTATTTTCGGGGAAAGTAAATTTATATGTTACGGTCCCCGTTTTTTTATTTTATTATTCTCCTTTTTCTTTTTTCTTGTAAAGAAAAAAAGACGGCAAATCCTAATACAGAAACGATAAAGAAAGAAGCTTTACGCATACGAAATAAAGGCATTGAAAATTTTGAAAAACAAAGTTTTGGTGAGGCCTTTCATGAATTTAATACATCGAAAAAACTTTACGAAACTTTAAAAGACAGTGCCAACATTGGATATATCCTTATAAAGATAGCAAGAATACAGCAGGTCAATGGAGATTATTATGGCAGCAAGGAAACTCTTACTGAAGCATCAACATATTTCAAAAAAGAGAGTGCATACATTGCTGATATAAATCTTATATTAGGTATTGCAGATAAAGAACTTTCTCTTTACAATGATGCTATTTTTTATTATAAAGAATCTGCAAAAGAATTTGAAGATCCTATTGCAAAACTAGGCCCTCTATCTAATATTGGCCCAATCTATATCCAACAAAAAAAGTACGATAAGGCAATTGCCCTTTTAGAATCTATTTTGGGTAAAAATTTATTAAATGATGAAGCTCAAGCGCCTGATAAAGCAAGAATTCAAGATAATTTGGGTTATGCCTATTTTAAATATGGAATGGATGAAAAAGGATTTCATTTAATGGATAATGCGCTCCAAAAAAGAAATGAAATTAAAGATACGTACGGAAGCATTGAAAGCTACCTTCACTTAGCAGATTATTATTCCAAAAAAGAAATTCAAAAATCAGATGAAAGCGCGCTGAAAGCATATAATATTTCCACAAAACTAAATAGTGTTGATGAAAGATTAGAAGCGTTGCAAATTTTAATTTCAAATGATCACAGTGCTCAAAAACATACATATGTTCAAAAGTATTTTACGTTAAATGATAGTATCATTAAGGTTAGAAATAACTTTAAAAATAAATTTGCTAAAATTAAATATGATGCTAAAAAAGAAAAAGACGAAAATGAAAAACTTCGTTTAGAAAAAGCTGAAAACCTATTAGCGCTTCAAAAAGAAAAATATTTGCGAATTGTATTAGTAATCATATTTGTTTTTTTAGTCATTTTAATAGCAATTTTAATCCGTTATTATAAAAATAAAAACAAGGCAACCGAATTTAGAGCTTCGTATGAAACCGAAACGAGAATTGCTAAAAAAATCCATGATGAGCTGGCAAACGATGTTTATAATGTGATTGCTTTTACCGAATCTCAGTCTTTGTCTAAAGAAAATACAAAAGAGAATCTTCTTCAAAAATTAGATGATATTTATAGCCGTGTAAGAGGAATTTCTAAAGAAAATAATAAAATTGACACGGGTGCAAATTTTACCAGCAGCATTAAAGAATTGCTTTCGACTTATAATACCACTGAAAGAAATATCATATTTACTAATTTAGAAAATATAAATTGGGAAATTGTTGACGATATAAAAAAAGTCACCATAAGCCGAATTTTACAAGAACTACTGGTAAATATGAAAAAACACAGCCAGGCAAATCTTGTTGTCGTAAAATTTGAAAACGACCAAAACTCAATCTTAATCAACTACACCGATAATGGTATTGGTTGCGAAAAAAATAAGATTGCAAAAAATGGTCTCCAAAACATGGAAAGCCGTATTCAGGCCGTAAAAGGAACTGTAGATTTTGAAACAGAACCAGACAAAGGTTTTAGAGCCAAAATAGCTATTCCTAAATAAGTGAAATTTCAAAAAAGCCTTTCAGTGTTCTGAAAGGCTTTTTTATTATTACAAATACTATAATTTCTTTTTCAAAAGTTGGCACACCTTATAGAAAAAATATATAACCACTAAAATAAGTATCACATTAAATATTTGCCAAATTAGCAATCCAATACTAAAATCGTCAATTGTTATTATTTTTTTCATGGTTTTATAAATTAAAGTCTTTTACCAGCAGTTATTTTTCCAGTTCTATTATTTTGTGCTTCTTTTAATTTAGCACTTGAATTCCCGCTTTGTTTTTCTAAGTTTTCATCATTTATACAATTAACAGAAAGCATTAAAATACACAAGAAAAGTGCAAATCTCTTTAAAATTCTAATTTTTTGGCTCACATTTTTAAGGCTTAAAAGTTAATTAAAACCAAATTATCACTCTAAAAATCAAAGACTTGACACTAAAAGCCTGAAAAATATCAAAATCAGACATTTTTAATATTTTAAATGTATTGAGATTAATCCCTTTTTTTTGAAACAAAGAGTTATAAAAAAACCTCCCAGAATTTTACTTCTGAGAGGCCTCTACTAATAACTAATTAAAATGGGCATTCTACTTCCAACCTCCGCCTAGGTCTCTGTAAACATGAACCGCAGCGTTAAGTTGTTCTTTTTTAGTATCAATCAATTCTAAATTTGCTTCTAATGCGTCACGTTGTGTCATTAAAACTTCAAAATAATCTACTCTAGCCGATTTAAATAAATCATTCGAAACATCAATTGATTTGTTCAATGCGTCAACTTGTTGCGATTTCAAATCATAACCCTTTTGCAGATTATCAATTTTAGAAAGCTGATTAGATACTTCTAAATAAGCGTTTAAAATCGTTTTATCATAATTGTATAATGCCTGAAGTTGTCTTGCATTTGCGCTTGAAAATTCCGCTTTAATTGCATTTCTGTTAATCAACGGTGCAGCAAGATCACCTGCTAATGAATATAAAAGTGATTCCGGAAACGTAAACAAATAAGATGGCTTAAATGCCTGAACTCCAAAAGCTGCTGAAATATCAAGTGAAGGATAAAACTCAGCACGAGCTACTTTTACATCTAATTTAGCCGCAACCAATTCTAATTCTGCCTGTTTAACATCAGGACGATTCATCAACAATTGAGACGGAATTCCGGCACTTACTGAAGCTGGCAATAAAGTCAGGAACTTCGTGTTCGTTCTTTTAATCTCTTGCGGATAACGTCCTAACAAGAAATTAATTTTATTCTCCGTTTCTTTGATTTGCTGTAAAATATCAAACTCCATACTTTTTGAAGTCAATACTTCAGCTTCGAATTTTTTAACTCCAAGTTCTGTCGCTCTTGCAGCTTGTTTTTGGATTTTTACAATTTCCAAAGCATTGCTTTGTAGCGTAATTGTTTGTTTTACAATATCAAGCTGACTGTCTAAAGCCAATAACTCATAATAAGAATCGGCGATTTCAGCAATAAGGTTTGTTACTACAAAGTTTTTTCCTTCAACTGTAGCCAAATATCTGTTTACTGCCGCTTTTTTAGAATTGCGCAGTTTTTTCCAGATATCAACTTCCCAATTTGCATAAGCTGCAATTGTAAAATCTCCAAGCGGATCTGGAGTTTCAACACCAGGTTTGATTTCAGTAGTGGCATCACCAGCACCTTGGCTGGTATACCTTCCTACTTTTTCTACTCCAGCTCCGGCACGAACACCAACTTGTGGCAATAAAAGTCCTTTGCGAACTCTAATGTCATTCTTAGCAATTTCGATTTCCTGCAGCGTCATGTTTAACTCCTGATTGTTTTTCAGGGCCACATCAATCAAATCAACAAGGTTTTGATCCTTAAAGAACTCTTTCCACTTTACAGTTGAGGTATTGATTGTGTCCTGAGTGGCAGTAGCACCAAATGATTGCGGAACCGGCGCACTAGCTGTTGCAGTGTCTGGCGCAGGAGCTTTACAACCCACTACAGCTAGACACAAACCCAATGCGACGCTATATTTATATATTTTCACTTTATTATACATGATTGTTGTCAATTTCTTCAGTTAATGGGTTTTCTTCTTCATGTTTAACCAATTTGTATTTCTCGGCAATTCGTCCAAAGATGTAATACAATCCCGGAATTAAGAATACCCCACAAATGGTTCCTATAAGCATACCTCCTGCAGCAGCAGTACCAATAGTTCTGTTACCAATTTTACCCGGACCAGTTGCAAATGCAAGCGGAAGCAAACCAGCAATAAAAGCAAAAGATGTCATCAAGATAGGACGGAACCTCGCTTTTGCTCCTTCCATAGCCGCATCAAGAACTGATTTTCCTGCAGCGTGTCGCTGAATCGCAAACTCTACAATCAGTACGGCATTTTTACCTAGCAAACCAATAAGCATTACCATGGCAACCTGCGCATAGATATTGTTTTCTAATCCTGTAAATTTTAATAAAAGGAAAGCTCCAAAAATACCCGCTGGCAATGAAAGAATTACTGATAATGGTAAAATAAAACTTTCGTATTGCGCTGCTAATACCAAGTAAACAAATCCTAAACAGATCAAGAATACCCAAATTGCCTGATTACCTTGAGCCACCTCATCGGCAGAAATACCTGCCCAGTCAATGTCGTATCCTCTTGGCAGTTTTTTCTCTGCTATTTGTTGAATCACCTTAATCGCTGTTCCTGAACTATAACCTGCTGCCGGAGAACCACTGATTTGTGTTGAGGTGTACATGTTATGACGCGTGATTTCTGAAAGTCCGTACACTTTTTCTAATCTCATAAAAGCAGAATAAGGCACCATTTCATCGCGGTCGTTTTTCACATACAATTTCAATATATCATCTGGCTGTGCACGATATTCCGGCGAAGCCTGAACGATAACTTTATAGTTGATTCCGAATTTGATAAAACTGATTTCGTAGTTACTCCCCACAAGAGTTGACAAAGTATTCATGGCATTCTCGATAGAAACTCCTTTTTGTTGTGCCAAATCATTGTCGACTTTCATCATATACTGAGGGAAGCTTGAACTATAAAAACTGAATACATTTGATAATTCTGGTTGTTTGTTCAATTCGGCAACAAAATCATTGTTTACCTTCTCCATTCTCTTATAATCCCCAGAACCTGTTTTATCCAACAAACGAAGCTCAAATCCACCTGCAGCACCATATCCAGGTACAGCTGGCGGTTGGAAGAATTCGATATTTGCACCTGCAATATCTTTACATTTTTCTTCCATTTGATGCATGATCTCAACAACAGATTCTTTACGGTCGCTCCAATCTTTAAGGTTAACCAAACAAGTTCCTGAGTTAGCACCCGTACCTTCAGATAAAATTTCATAACCCGCTAATGAAGAAACTGATTTTACTCCGTCTATTTCCTCAGCAATTTTTTGAACTCTTTCTGCAATATTATTTGTTCTTTCTAATGATGAACCCGGAGGTGTCTGAATAACAGCATAAAACATTCCCTGATCCTCATTCGGAATAAATCCAGAAGGAACAGTGCTACTAATCCCCCATGTTCCGATACAGAAGCCAATTAAAGCTACAAAAGTAACAACACGTCTGTCAACAATTTTTGCCAACACATTTTGATATCTGCCTTGTGCTAAATTGAATTTTTCATTGAAAGCATCAATAAATCGGTTTGCAGGAGTTTTCTTTTTAGGTTGTCCATGATTGTTTTTCAACATCATTGCACAAAGCGCTGGTGTCAAGGTCAATGCCACAATACCTGACAGTATAATCGCAGTTGCCATTGTTACTGAGAACTGTCGGTAAAATACTCCAACCGGACCAGACATAAAAGCAACAGGAATAAATACGGCTGCCATAAGGAATGTAATTGCCACAATTGCTCCAGCAATTTCATGCATTGCTTTTTTCGTTGCCTTAAATGGTGACAGATGCTCTTCTTCCATCTTGGCGTGAACGGCCTCGATAACCACAATCGCATCATCGACCACGACCCCAATTGCCAATACCAAAGCAAATAATGTAATTAAGTTCAACGAAATATCGAAGAAAGTCATGAACACAAAAGTTCCAACCAATGATACCGGAACTGCAATTGCCGGAATAACTGTAGATCGCCAGTCACCCAAGAAAAGGAATACTACTAAACCTACCAGAATAAACGCTTCAACAAGCGTGTGAATTACTTTTTCGATAGAAGCATCAAGAAACTTAGAAACGTCATAAGAAATCTCATAATCCATTCCTTTAGGGAATTTTTGTTTGATTTTTTCCAATTTCGCTTTTACCTCTTCAATAACCTGATTCGCGTTACTTCCAAAAGATTGTTTCAATACAATTGCCGCTGAAGGTCTTCCATTCAAATTCGAATAGATATCATACATCGAGCTTCCGAATTCGACTTTCGCAATATCTTTCAAACGCAAAAGCTCTCCGTTTGGATTTGCTTTTACTACAATATTCTCGTATTGTTCTTTTGTTGTAAAACGTCCTGAATACTTCAATACATATTCAAATGCTTGAGAACGTTTACCAGAACTTTCTCCTGTTTTACCTGGAGAAGCCTCTAAACTCTGACTTGATAATGCTTCCATTACCTCATCGGCAGAGATTTTATAAGCAAGCATACGATCTGGTTTCAACCAAATACGCATTGCATATTCACGTGTTCCTAAGATATCTCCAGAACCAATACCGTTTACCCTTTTTAATTCTGAAAGTACATTGATATCAGCGTAGTTGTACAAGAATTTCATGTCGGTATTTTTGTCTGTACTATAAAGGTTCACGTACATCAACATACTTGGTACCTCTCTTGTAATTTTGATACCTTCTCTAATTACTAATGGAGGAAGCTTATTTGTTACCGAAGCCACACGGTTTTGAACGTTAATCGCGGCCTGATTAGGATCTGTACCTAAATTAAAAACTACTTTTATCGTAGCTTCACCATCGTTACCGGCATCAGAAGCCATATATTTCATTCCCGGAACTCCATTTAAGGCTCTTTCCAACGGAATAACAACTGCCTTAATCATCAATTCACCGTTCGATCCTGGATAATCTGCGGTAATATTTACCATTGGAGGTGAAATCGTAGGGAACTGTGTAATTGGCAAATTCAATACCGACAATACTCCCAAAAAGACAATTATCAGCGATATAACTATCGACAGAACCGGTCTTTGTATAAATTTATTAAACATTTTATATTTTTTTAATGATTAAACCAAATGAAAGTTTAAAATTGTTTAAGGTTTCAGGTTCCAAGTTTCACGAAAACCTGAAACTTGAAACTTTTAAACAAAATCCTTATTCTGCTTTTACACGCAAATGTTTCATTACCTCTTGAGGAGCTTGGTATTCATATTTAATTTTGTCGTTTTCTTTTACTTTCTGAACACCTTCAAGCAAGATTTTGTCATTTTCAGAAAGACCGCTTTTTATTACGTACAAATCAGGGATTTCACCTGTAATAGTAATTTCTCTTGAAGTAACTTTATTGTTCTTGTCAACAATAAAAACATACTTTTTATCCTGAATTTCGTAAGTCGCTTTTTGCGGAATTACAATAGCGTTTTTAAGAGGCAAATACATTTGTACTTGTCCAGTTTCGCCATTTCTAAGTAATTTTTCGGTATTAGGGAATCTTGCTCTAAAAGCGATATTTCCAGTTTCATTATTAAATTCACTTTCAATTACTTCTACGTTTCCTTTATGTTTGAACGTTTCGCCGTTCGCCAAAACCAAATTTACTTTGGTCTCAGCACGATCTTGAACATCTGTCTGATATTGAAGATACTCTGGCTCAGTAACATTGAAATAAGCAAACATTTGACTGTTGTCTGAAAGGCTTGTCAATAATTCGCCTTCATCGATAAGACTTCCAAGTTTTAATGGAATACGGTCAATTGTTCCGTCAAACGGAGCTCTGATTTCTGTGAATGATAAATGAAGTTTTGCCAATGAAACCTCAGCTTTTGCTGATTGCAATTTAGCCTGAGCAACGCTCAATTCGTTTTTAGAAACGATGTTTTTATCTGCTAAAAGTTTAGCATTCTGCAATTCGATTTCAGTTGATTTTTGTTCCGCTTGTGCTTTTAATAATTCTGCCTGATACATATTTGGCATAATTCTGAACAACAATTGACCAGCTTTTACAAACTGTCCTTCATCAACATAAATGTTTTGCAAAAACCCTTTTTCCTGGGCGCGGATTTCGATATTTCGGACAGATTTAATCTGCGAAACATATTCTTTTGTAAATGAAGTATCGATTTTTACCGGATTTGTTACCGTAAATACTTCAACTTCTTCTTTTTCTTCTTTTTTAGTTGTACAACTAGTTAGGCACACAAAGGCAATTAAGCCTGTGAACAAAATAATTCTTTTCATGATTTAGTTTGGAAATTAAGCGATTGAATGCTTGGAATACAGTGATTCCCTTAGATGGAAAAATGCATCAGACACCAGTAAGTTATAACCTCACTTTCATTTAAGAAGAAGTAGAAAAATATACATCAACAAGATAGCGGGATTACACAACAGGTAACCGATGTATATTGGTAAATCAAATTCTTAATACGCGTTGCGTAATGTAAATAGGATTTGAGTGCGCAAGAAAAGGCGCGTAGATTTTAAAACGATTAGATTCATTTGTAGCAGATTGCTCCGAAAAAGTCAAATACCAGTTATCAAGTAAACTGTAATTAACTGCAACAAATTTCGTTGTAAGTCCATCATTAGCATCATCATTTCCAAGCAAATCTTCTTCAACATCCACATCTGCATCTTCAATAAGTGAAGTGCCACGTTCTTGGTTTGTGAATTTTACACGGTGCTTTTTTTCAAGCAAATGATGCTGAGAAGCTCCAATAGTATTAGCATTAAGATATTGGCCTCCGCCTGACAGAAGCAAATTCATGAATACTAAAAATACTATTAACTTTCTCATTTCGGTGCGAAAGTACTAAAAGATTACAATAAAAAAAATAAAATAAGAAAGTCTTAACATGTCGATAATAAGCGAAAACGTTTTCTTTTTTTTCGCTATTTATTCCACAATTATACAAATGATTTTATATCAAAAATGCAGTCGAGCAAAATTTGCAACTGAAGTTTTGTTGAAAAAAACAAAATCAACTTTCAAAAAAATAATAAACATAAAAAATTGGCACTCTTTATTTTATTCCTCAATTTGATCTTAAATTTTTACAATAAAATTTCCATAATGGTAAATTCCTGGCCTTCTTTAGAGAAAGTTTTTTGTGTATCAATCATTCCGAATTTTTCGTAAAATGACTTTTTATTGGCGCGCGCATTGCACCAAATTTTAGTGATATCTCTTTGTTTAGCCAACGCAAATACATGCTGCAGCAGTTTTGAAGCGATTCCTTTTCCTTGATATTTTTCCAGAGTTGCCAATTTTCTGAACTGCATTTCATTTTCAGAAAAAAAACAGGAAACAATTGAAACTAGTTCTTCATTTTCAAAAGCACCAAAATGCAATCCTAGATTATCTTCTTTTAATTGAACATATTCAAAAGGCTGATCGGGCCACATTACTTCATGTCGGATTTTCCAAGTTTGCGAAGGCTCAATTGCTGTAATTTTCATTTCAAATAAGGTATTTAGTCTTAAGCCAAATTTACGCCATTTAAAAATGAAAAACATTTCGAAACCAAAAAACAACATCCTTCTCATTATCAAAAAGATAACTAAAAATAAACCAGAAAAATCATTCTATTTTAATTATTAATAATTAATTTTATAGTATCAAAATAAATAAAAACCAGTTATGAAAAAGTTCTTTCTCGCTACATTATTATGTATTTGTGTCAATGGATTTGCGCAGCTAATACAAGTTGGACCTCAATTTTCTACTAATATAACTTCCGTAATTACTGATGATTTCAGTTCTAAAAGTTCAGGAACCGAGTATGGTTTTGCTGGATTTGTTCGAGTAAATCTGGCGCTTTTTTATGGCCAGGGTGAATTTGGATATGCTAAATCAAAATTTAGCGTTTCGCAAACCGGAATTGGGGAAACAGAATATGAGTTAGGCGGTACTGACGCAACTTTGATTGCTGGTTTAAAAGTTCTCCCTTTAGGAAAATTAGGAAACGTCAGAATATTTCTTGGATACAACTGGAAAAACTACTCTGATATTAATGCAAGCAATAATCTCAATTTTATTGCTTTTGAACGAAACAATAGCAGTTTTCTTGGCGGTGCCGGAGTAGATTTATGGCGATTTACAGTCGATTACAGATATCTAGCAGGCGTAACCGATCTTGATCCATCTGGAAGAAGCATTAAAACAGGTATTTCTAATTTTTCAGTAGGTTTTAAATTTTTGTAATCGATACACAAACATAAAAAGGGGAATCATTTGATTCCCCTTTTATTATTTTATTCTTACAAAATAAGCTTCTTCATTATTGCTGGTTATATTTTCGATGCCTTTTTCAGTTTGTTTGGCAATATTTATAACGTGAAGCACATTTGCTTCTTCATCCAATAAGCAACTCCAAATTGTCCCATCAGAAAGAATTATATCTGAAAAAACACCGTCGGTCACATCTTTATTATAATATTTCAAATCCTCTGATTTTACCATTTTTTTTATCAGTGTTTTTTTATCTGTTTCAAAAAATAAAATCTTATCCTGATTTATTTCAATAATTTCTTCAATCTCATTCTGACTTGTAATTGTGGTTTGTGCCCAAGTAGGTTTATCTCCCGTCAATTTCCATTTTCCAACAACACGACTTAGAACATCATTTCTAAGAATAGTTTTTAAAGCATCTACCTGCTTTGTCGATTCTTTTCCTAATTCGTTTTCTGGTTTAAGTTTTGAAGCAATAGAAAATAAGTCTAATGCTTTTCTAAAATCTGCTTTTTTATAATACGAAACAGCTAATTCGTATCTGCTCTTTTGAAATGCGGTTTTCGAATCGTTTTGCGCAAAACTTTTAAAAGAAAGCAATAAACCTAAAAGAATGTGGTACTTTTTCATTAATAATTCAATGTTTATATTTTTGCAAACGTAACTTTTTCTGTGAACAATTTAATACGGTTTTCCACATTTGTATTATTTTACTTAAAAAATAAAAAAAACCGTCATTTTCATTAAAAAAGACGGCTTCTTGATTTATTATTATTAAGAATTATTTGCTAACCCACATATTATTCGCAGGAGTAGCATCCATAAAAATACCGCCATCAATCGTAATTAGCTTAATTTCCTTCTTGCTTTTCAAATTAATTGTTGCCAATTTTTGGTTTGTTTCCCAAATTGCTGGTGTTTGATGTACTATTTCAGTTGAATTATCCGCATAAACAACTTTTATATCAAAAGGAATTGCGAAACCTCCTGTATTTTCAATTGCAATTTTATTCTTTTCTACATTCTTAACTGTAAGATCAATGTAATTATTCGTGAAAAACCAGTTATTAAAGAACCAATTTAAGTTTTTACCAGATCCCGTATTCATCGAATTAAAATAATCCCACGGAATTGGATGCTTCCCGTTCCATGTTTCCATATAATGATGCAATGCTTTTTTGAATAAATCATCTCCAAGCAAATCTTTTAATGCGATATAAGAAAGAGAAGCTTTTCCATAAGAATTGTTTCCATAACCAGCATCTGAAACCTGAGACGACATTGAAATAATAGGCTGATCTTCTTCTGTTGACGCATCATTAATATAGTTTTTTACTCTAAATTCTTTATAGAATTTATCAGCTGCTTCTTTACCGTGTTCCGCAATTCCAATCAAATATTCAAAAGTGGTTGCCCAGCCTTCATCCATAAAAGCATAACGCGTTTCGTTGATTCCCATATAAAAAGGAAAATAAGTATGTGCTACTTCATGATCTTGAACCAATTGTGCAAATTTAGGATCACCCATTTGTGAGTCGTTACACATCATTGGATATTCCATATCAGCAAATCCTTGAAAAGCTGTCATTTTAGAAAACGGATATGGAACTCCCGGCCAATTGTTCGAAAAGAAATCTAAAGCATATTGATTATTTTTTACCGAAGCCACAAAATCAGTTCCTTTTACATCATATGCAGCCTGAACACTTGCGCGTCTGTTTGTTTTTTTATCTACCACAACACTACTTGCGTCCCATAAATAATGATCGCTTAAACCAAAACAAACATCTGAAATATGTTTTGCCTCAAATTTCCATACATTCCAGTCATTTTGTTTTGTTACTAATCCAGATTTCATTTCTTGCTCATTTGCAATGTGAAAAATTTCATCTGAAACATAAGATTTTTTCAAACGAGCAGCAAATTCGGGTTGCAAAACCTCATCAGGATTCAACAAATCTCCTGTTGCGTAAACCACATAATTTTTTGGTGCTTTTACTGAATAAGTATAATCATTAAAATCATTATAAAACTCCTGACGGTCTGTATGAGGCAATCTGTCCCATTTGTTGTAATCATCAAAAACCGAAACACGCGGATAACTGTAAGCTACAAAAAATGTAGTTTCATCAATTTGTCCTTCTCTACCGCTTTCTTTTGACAAAGGATAATTCCAGTCAATATTAATAGTTGCTGTAGAATGAGGCGGAATAGGTTTTTTCATTCGAATCATTCCAACAGTTCCCCATTTTCTGCCGTCTTCTTTATAAACTTCACCAGCAATTTTTAATGACGTAATTGTTAATCCGTCGCTTAAAAAATCTTGGCTAACGACACCGCTTCTTGGCGAAGATGGTTTATGAAGATTATTCACAAATCGAATTGGCAAGTTTTTTAATGTATCATTGCTGTTGTTTGTGTATTCAATCGTTTCTGTTCCGCTTACAATTTTTGTTTTGGCGTCAACAGTAATTTCCATGGTATATTTTCCATGATTCTGCCAATAATTTTTTCCAGGTTTTCCGTCCATTGAACGTGTACCTTTTGCGTAAGCTTCTTTTATATTTCTAGGCATGTAAAGTTCTTGCGCAAAGCCGTTTTGCACAAAAAATGCCAAAGCAATCAATAATAATTGCAATGATTTTTTTCTCATAAATGTTTTAAGATTTTGATGATTTTAATTCGCTATAATATTAGTGGATATTTTTAACTTATTGTTACAATCGAGTTATAAAATTTAAAGTTTCAAGTTTCAGGTTTCAGGTTTGGAATTCTGAGCGAAAGCGAAGAATTAAAACCTTTGTCCCTTTGCGCCTTTGTCTCTTTGTCCCTTTCAAAAAAAAACCGTCTTTTTCAAAAAAGAAAAAGACGGGACCTACAATTAATATATAACTCTGATGACTACAAAATATAATCGGTATTAATGAAGTTTGATTCTTTGCTGTTCAGCAATTCCTGCAAAATTTCATTGTTGTAATCGATATCTTTTGAAGCTACAAACGTACGTATTGAAAAAGAACGCAAAGCATCTGGAATACTTAATGTTCCTACAGCAGAATCTTTTCGTCCTGTAAATGGGAACGCATCTGGTCCTCTTTGACATGAACTATTTAAGTTAACTCTGCAAACTAAATTTACCAAAGCATCAATAAGTGGTGCCAAAGTTTTAATATCTTTTCCGAACAAACTTACTTGCTGACCATAATTTGATTCGGCCATATCTTCTAGAGGTTCGCTGATATCTTTAAAAGAAATAATTGGAACTACTGGACCAAATTGTTCTTCATGATATACTCTCATTTCTTTATTTACCGGATATAAAACGGCTGGAAAAATAAAGTTTTCTGTATGTTTTCCTCCTTTTTCATTGATAATGCTTGCGCCTTTATGTTTTGCATCACCAATCAATCCCTGGATGTAAGCTGGTTTGTCTGTTTCTGGAAGTGGAGTTAATGAAGCTCCTTTATCCCAAGGATTTCCAAATCCTAAACTATCTACTTTTTCAGCGAAACGTTTGTTGAATTCTTCTCTTATTGATTCATGAACATACAATACTTTTAAAGCTGTACAACGTTGACCGTTGAAAGATAAAGTTCCCGCGATACATTCCTGAATAGCCAAATCTAAATCGGCATCCGGAAGAATAATCGCTGGATTTTTGGCTTCCAAACCTAAAATCAAACGAAGTCTGTTTTTATTTGGATGCTGATCTTGAAGCGCAATCGCCGATTTACTGTTTCCAATTAATGCCAAAACATCAATTTTTCCCGATTTCATAATTGGCGAAGCTACTTCTCTTCCGCGTCCGTAAACGATATTGATAACACCTTTTGGAAAACTGCTTTTAAAAGCTTCTAATAAAGGCGAAATACATAAAACTCCATGTTTTGCCGGTTTGAAGATTACAGCATTACCCATAATCAACGCCGGAATCAATAATGAAAAAGTCTCGTTTAACGGATAGTTGTAAGGTCCAAGACACAAAACAACTCCAAGAGGTCCGCGGCGAATCATTGCATTTACACCTTGTACTTTTTCAAAATGAGAACTGCGTCCGTTTAATTCTTTATAACTGGCAATGGTATCATAAATATATTCAACCGTTCTGTCGAATTCTTTTTGCGAATCGCCAAGGTTTTTTCCAATTTCCCACATTAAAAGTTTTACCACTTCTTCACGTGTTTCTTTCATCTGCTTGACAAAATTCTCCATACATTTAATACGGTCAGCTACTTTCATAGTTGGCCATAGACCTTGTCCTTTATCGTAAGCAGCATTTGCAGCTTCTACTACTTCGGCAGCTTCTTTTTCAGCCATGAAAGGAATCGATCCTAATAATGTCGGAGTGTATTTTTCAGTTGATGAAATCGTCGAAAATACTGGTGTTGTTTGCCCTGTCCATTTTTTCAATTCTCCATTTACAAGATAGGCATCTTGATTTATCAGATTTTTAATCTGATATTCTTCGGGTATTAAACTCATAATCTGGTAATTTATAGTTTGGTTATTAATAGCATTTTAAACAAAAAAAGAGGCTTTTATGCGCCTCTTCTTCCTTTTATGGTTGTACGGTGTCGCCTTCCCAGTCCAGTATGCCACCAAGTAAGTTATAGGCATTATCAATACCTAATTCATTCATGATTTGGCATGCTTTTGCACTTCTGGCGCCAGAACGGCAATACACATAATAATTTTTGTTTTTATCTAATTCTTCAATTTCATAAATAAAAGCCTGACCTTTATTGATATCAATGTTTAAAGCATTTTCAATATAGCCATCATTAAATTCGTCCTCAGTTCTTACATCAAGTATAACTGCATTTTCGTCAGCGTTTAACTGAGCAACCCAATCTTCTTGTGATAAATTCATAGTAATATGTGTTTTTGTAAAATTACGACGTTTCTATTAATTAAAAACGTACCAAATGCGATTTCGATTATTATTCTCAGAAAACGTTTTAGAGAAAGGATTATAATCAGTGATTTACAAATTTACTTACTATTTTTAAAAATTCACTCTACAAAATCGATAGAAAATAGGATTTATTCATTTACACAAAATGCATCTTATTTATAATTTTCCGACAAACAATGCCAGCCGAATCTATTATCTTTGTAAAGAATTACAATTTTTAATCCGATTTTGATAAAATTACTCGCCACGCATTTCACAAATTCTCACGAAGTAATTGATATAAATCTGTAAAATTGGTGGTAAAAAAACATTACAATGCAGCACTCCATAAAAAACAACTTTCCAAATTTTTCCAGCGAACTTGTCGCTACTATTGAAGAAAACGGAACTGAGCAAAGTTTTGAAGCCGGAACCATTTTAATGCGCACCGGCCAATACATTAAAAATACCGTTTTGATTCTGAAAGGAAAAATCAAAATTTATCGCGAAGGTGAAGATGGAGGCGAATTTTTAATGTATTATTTACAGCCTGGACAAGCCTGCGCTATTTCAATGATTTGTACTGCTAAAAGCGAAAAAAGCCAAATTATGGCTAAAGTTGTTGAAGATGTGACGGTCATGATGATTCCGCTACAATTGATGGATAAATGGATGATGGAACACCGATCTTGGTACGAATTTGTAATTGAAACCTACCGAAGTCGTTTTGAAGAAGTCTTAGAAGTTGTCGATAACATCGCTTTCCGATCTATGGATGAGCGTTTGGAATTTTATCTGAAAAGACATTCTGATGCTTGTGGATGTGCTGAGGTTAAACTTTCACATCAGGAAATCGCGACCGAATTAAATACTTCACGAGAAGTTGTTTCCCGCTTACTAAAAAAAATGGAGCAAAGAGGTTTGGTCAAACTCAACCGAAATCAGATTGAGTTGTTAAAGTAGTTATGGGCCACGGATTATACTGATTAAACGGATTTTCGCTGGTCCATTTATACAAACGTTATCTTAAAATGTAACATTGAGCGAAGTCGAAATCCTGTGCGGGCTTCGACTTCGCTCAGCCTGACACACTTTTAATAATTAATCTGTGGCAACCTGTTTCATCCGTAAAATCTGTGGGCAATAAAATCAACACATAGAAAAAAAATCATTTTAATCAATGTAATCTGTGGCAAAACAAAAATATCCTTCTGTGATAAATGTTACTGTAGGTTTCTAATTTCCGAAGCAACTTTGCATCAAAATAAATGCAATGGAATATTTAGGCTATTTTGCTTCAATCATAATCGGGATTTCGCTGGGACTAATTGGTGGGGGCGGTTCTATTTTGACTATTCCAATATTAGTGTATTTATTTAAAGTAAATCCAGAAGAAGCCACTTCATATTCTTTATTTATTGTTGGAATGACGGCACTTTCCGGAAGTTACAGCCATTATAAAATGGGGAATTTGAAACTAAAATCGGCGTTGTATTTTGCGATTCCTTCTGTAATTTCCATTTTAATTATTCGCGAAGTTATTTTTCCGCAGATTGCCTCTACTCTATTTTCTATTGCTTCTTATTCGGTTTCAAAAGATTTTCTAATTATGATTGTCTTTTCGGTTTTGATGATTACAGCAGCAATTTCGATGATTCAAAAACCTCAACCAGAAATCAAAAATGCCGAAACTAATTATTTTCAATTAAGCTTAATTGGTTTTATTGTCGGAATTGTAACGGGATTTCTTGGAGCCGGCGGCGGATTTTTAATTATTCCGGCTTTATTGTTTTTTGCAAAATTACCGATGAAACAAGCCGTTGGAACTTCATTATTAATCATCACAATAAATTCCTCAATAGGTTTTGCAGGTGATTTATACATTGGAACACCAATTAATTATACTTTCTTATTAAGCGTTTCTGCAATGGCATTAATCGGAATGCTGATTGGAAGCCAGCTTTCTAAAAAAATTGACGGAGCAAAACTGAAACCGCTTTTTGGCTGGTTTGTTCTCGTAATGGGATTTTATATTATTACAAAAGAGGTTTTATTTTAGAATTTACAGCATCACGCAGATTCGGCAAATTTGTGTAGATTTTTAAATATTTTCAATTTAGTTCACTTGTAAAAGTAATCTTTGTCAAAGTTTTATACTTTGACAAAGATGAAAACTAAAAAGATTTTTTCCAGATATAAAGGGATTTGTATTTTTTGGGCGTTTCCTTCGGCCGGGCTATCCGCTATATTCCCGATTAACAAAAACTACGGCTAAAAAGCCTTGTTTTTCTAAATCGGGAGATACCGCTTCTATCCCTAACGCAGACCCGAGTAAGTTGAAGTTTTCGTTCAGCTATAATTTCAAAACTTCAAATTTTCCATTCTTAAACTCGAAAATTTTATCAGAAACAATATGATCTCCAGTATCATTTATATTTTGTACCGAATCATAAAGACGATGTAAATTTTCAGAATCTTTACTTCCTGTTATTAACAATACATCTCTTGAAGGAATTCCAACAACTATATTACCTTCTACCAAAAAATTTTCATGATTCCATATATCTAATAAAATTAAACTAGATTCATAATTCCCACCGGCTGTCAACATAAAATATCCATTTTCGCCATGGCGTTTCATTTCGAAATTATTTGAAAGATTTTCAATAGCCTTTTCTTTTAAATTTACAATTGGAAAATTTATTTCTTCTAAATCATTTTTGGAAATATAATTAATTGAATATTCTTTGTCTTCAACATAAAAAACAATTAATTCCTCATTGTAAACTTCATAAATATGATTTTCTTCGAACTCAGCATTTATATCTTCTAAACTTTTTAAAAATCTTTTATCTTTAATAACCGGAAGAATTCTTTCTATATCTAAAAGTTCTTTTGGTAAAAACATAGTAGAACTACCATTCACATATTTTTCGATAATCTCTTTAATAAACTTTTGATCCTTTATATATTCGGAATAAGCATTATTTAATAAATGATGGCGTTCACCTTCATTAAATTCACTTATAACCTCAAGATCATTTATGGAAGTAATCTTTAAGCCTTTTATTTTTTTAATTAATTGTTTAGCAAATTTCTCAGCAAACTCTGCTTCGGAAAGAAGTCTTTTTCTAAAAAACATATTTTTGATTTTTTCACAATTGCCTACAGCTTTAGCTGGAGATAAACAAATCTATATAAATAAAAGGCTTTAGCCAAACTTTACGATTTTGGCTAAAGCCTATTCAAATTCAAACAAAAAACCTCCAGTTAAAACTGGAGGCAATTAGTATAATTCGTGAATTCGTGGCTATAAAAACTCAATGTTCCCCATACCCAATATCATCCATCTTTCCGCTAAAAACGCGATACTGAATAATAAAGTAAATAATCACTAAAAACAAAGCAATAAAAAACCAACTCAATCCAGCATTTAATCCATATTCGTGCGCGGCGGTGTTATAAATAGTTAACGACGGATTTACATTATTAGTCGAAGGCAAAACATTCGGGAAAATTGAAACCGCTGTTGACGCAAATCCGCCAAGTAGAAATAAGGTTGAGAAAATAAATCCGTGACCGTCTTTCTTAAACGAACGAACTTTGAATAATCCAGCAATTCCAATAAAAGTCATTAGAGGGAAAAACCATAAAATCGGATTTTCTATGAAATTATGAAACGGTTTTGGTTCTATAAAATGCCAGATTCCTAGTGAAATGAAAACCAAAACAAGCAAAACAAAGTTCAGTTTAAAAACTACATTTTTAAGTTTCGGGTTTAAAGACGAATTGGTTTTATAAATAATCCAGTTCGCACCGTGAATCGTCAATGCCACAACACTCACAATTCCCAGAAAAAGCGTAAACCAATCTATAATTCCCAATTCATTCGCCTGCGGACTAAAAGTTGGATTCCACAAAGGCAAAAAGAAAAAATGCGGTTCTTGTGTCGAAACGCCATTTTGAACCATTCCGAGATTGACACCTCGAACGATATTTCCTAAAGCAATTCCGAAGAAAAGTGCCAAAAGCAAACTCGCAATTCCGAATGCTTTATCCCAAATCGCTTCCCACATAGGATTATGCACTTGTCCGCGCATTTCCAATCCAATTGCACGGAAAATCAAAAGCCATAAAATCATAATTAAAGGCAGATAAAATCCGCTGAAAGAAGATGCATATAATGTCGGAAAAGCAAAAAACAAAACACCTCCCGCTGCAATCAGCCAAACTTCATTAGCATCCCAAAACGGACCAATTGAATTGGTGATTACTTTTTTATCTCTTTCCGTATCGGCAAAAAATAAATGAATAATTCCTGCGCCAAAATCATAGCCGTCTAAAACCAGATAAACAGCCAGAATTCCCATTAAAACTACGTACCAAAAAAATTCCATACTTATATTTTTTCTGTTGAAAGTTCCACATGATGAGGTCCTTTATTGATAATTTTTCCAATCAAAAGCAAAAACAACATTCCGAGTAAAAGGTATAAACCAATAAATCCAAGTAATGTAAATAAGGTATTTCCGGAAGAAACCGTTGGCGAAGCGCCCGATGCTGTTCGTAATAAATTATAAACCAACCAAGGCTGTCTTCCTAATTCGGCAGTGTACCAACCTGTTGTATTGGCAATGTATGGAAACGGCATCATGAACATTAATGACCATAAAATCCATTTGGTTTCAAATAATTTTCCTCTTATTAATTGGAAAAGAGATAATATCATTAATCCAATAAAAACTGTTCCTAGTCCAACCATAATATGATAAGCATAATACAACCCAGAAATATTAGTTGGATGCAGATTTTCTTCAAACTGATCTAAACCTTTAATTTCCTGATTCCAATTCCCGTAAGTCAGGAAACTTAAAATATTTGGAACTGCAATTTTATTATCCAATTTTTTGTCTTTAACATCGGGTTGTCCGATTAAGACAATTTCAGAACCTTTTTTCTCGGTATGGAAAATTCCTTCCATTCCGGCAAAAGTTACGGGCTGATATTTCACTACATTTTTTGCCAATAAATCTCCTGTTGGAACTGCAACTACAATGCTAGAAATCAATCCGAAGATTACTCCAGTTTTCAAGAACAATTTTCCGAAAGAAATATTCTTTTTGCTTAAAATATAAAAAGCACCAATTCCGGCAACAACAAAAGAACTGGTTACCAAAGAAGCAGCCTGATTGTGTAGGTAAGAAGGCCAAAGCCAAGGATTTAAAAATAAAGCTTGGAAATTATTCAGAACAAATTTCCCGTTTTCCAAAATTTCATAACCAACTGGATTCTGCATCCACGAATGTGTCGCGATGATTAAAAATCCGCTGGCCCAGGAACCGATCATAATTAATAATCCGGTTACAAAATGCCATTTATGTCCGAGGAGTTTTTCTCCAAATAAAAATATTCCCAGAAAAGAAGATTCGAGGAAGAAAGAAAACATTCCTTCCATGGCGAGCGTTTGTCCGATAATTCCGCCCGTTAATTCGGAGAATTTAGCCCAGTTGGTTCCAAACTGAAATTCCATCGGGATTCCGGTTACGACGCCCATTGCAAAATTGAGGGCAAAAATCTTCATCCAGAAATGGGTGGCGTGATTGTATTGTTCGTCTTTAGTTTTGAGATATTTCCACTTGAAGTAAACGATGATGAGCGAAAGCCCCATTGTAAGTTGTGGAAAAAGATAATGAAAAGTAATCGTGAAAGCGAATTGCATTCGGTCGTAAAAGAGCATTTCTTCCATAAGTGGTATTTGTTTTATGAAGTTCTACAAATTTAACCATTAGAACCCGAAATGTCACTCTTAAAAAAAAGTTTATCGCCTGAGATTTGTTAAACTTTTCAACAATTTGAAAGGTAGAAATAACACTTATGTTTAATTCGAATGCCCACAAAGCTTGTCATTCCGAGGAACGAGGAATCTCCGCAAGTAACTCTACAAAGATTGGCAATTCAACATGCGGAGTTACTTGCGGAGATTCCTCGTTCCTCGGAATGACAAGATTGTGTATAGATATTTGCGGGCTATCTTTGATTATTTCTCCAAAATCCCTTTTTCAACACTTTCATTGATCAAACCTTCAGCATAATTCCAAATCGATTTTGAACCTTCTTTTATGATGCTTTTCTTTTCGTAAACTTTATCATACTTCACGTCAAACTCTTTCCAAGTTCCGCCATCGTTGGAAGTATTCTGCAATAAAGGTTCTAATCTGTCCATTGATCTTGCAAATTTGGCTTCGTTGGTTTCTCCGGCTTCAAATTCTTCCCAAATAGCTATAAAATCTTCAGCTTGTTTTTTCGGAAGTAAACCAAAAATCCGATTTGCTGCTAAACGTTCTTCATCTGTATTATCATGATTTTTTGCTGTATCATATAAAAAAATATCTCCGGCATCAATTTCCACAATGTCGTGCATCAAAACCATTTTTACGACTTTCAAAACATCAATCGGTTCATTTGAATGTTCGGCTAAAACAATTGCCATTAAAGCTAAATGCCAGCTGTGTTCAGCATCATTTTCGCATCGGTCGCTATTAAAAAGCTTTGTTTTTCGCTGAATGTATTTTACTTTATCAATTTCTTTTATAAAAGCGATTTGATCTAATAAGTCTTTTGTGTTCATTTTATTTTTGTTTTGAAATGACATTCATCATATGCAAAATTAAAGCTTAAAGCGTAATTGCTCAAGTTTAAATTACTTAAATAACTCATATGATGAAAATTCACTTCTTTTTGAGCAGAAATCAAATTTCTGTAACATTAGTCACTTATTTTACGAAAAAACAAACTTACCTTTGTGAACCAAATTTTAGATTTCCAAATCATGAAAATTGAACAAATTTACACCGGATGCCTAGCGCAAGGTGCGTACTATATTACTTCAAATGGCGAAGCGGCCATTATTGATCCGCTTAGAGAAACACAGCCTTATTTAGATCGTTTGGAACGTGACGAAGTAAAGCTGAAATATATTTTTGAAACGCATTTTCACGCCGATTTCGTTTCTGGACATGTTGATTTGAGCAAAGAAACCGGAGCGCCAATTGTTTACGGACCAAACGCTGCCTGCGAATTCGACTGCATTTCTGCAAAAGACGGACAAGAATTTAAACTTGGAAAAGTTACCATAAAAGTTTTGCACACACCTGGACACACTATGGAAAGCACGACTTTTTTGTTAATTGACGAAAACGGAAAAGATCATGCGATTTTCTCTGGCGATACTTTATTCATCGGTGATGTTGGCCGTCCGGATTTAGCTCAGAAAGCTGCGGGAATGACTCAAGACCAGTTAGCTGGAATTTTATTTCATTCGTTGAGAGATAAAATCATGACTTTGGCTGATGATGTAATCGTTTATCCTGCGCACGGTGCCGGAAGCGCTTGCGGAAAAAACATGAGCAAAGAAACGGTTTCGACTATTGGCAACCAAAAAGCGACGAATTATGCTTTGCGCGCTAATATGACCGAAGAAGAATTCATCAAAGAAGTAACTGACGGATTATTGCCTCCTCCAGCCTATTTTAGCATGAATGTGGCCATGAACAAACAAGGCTACGAAAGCTTTGAAACGGTTTTACACAACGGAATGAAAGCGATAAAAGCAGCAGATTTTGAAGTGATTGCTGAAGAAACCGGAGCACTGATTTTAGATACAAGAAGCGCTGCCGATTTTAGTAAAGGTTTTATTCCACAATCTATAAATATCGGAATCAATGGCGATTTTGCTCCGTGGGTTGGTACTTTAATTGCTAATGTTAAACAACCTATTGTTTTGGTTACTACAGTTGGAATGGAAGAAGAAACCGTAACGCGTTTAAGTCGTGTAGGTTTTGATACCATTATCGGACATTTAGAAGGTGGTTTTGAAGCGTGGCAAAAAGCGGGTTTCGAAACAGATTCTGTAAACCGAATTACAGCTGAGCAATTTGCAAATGAAGTAGACATTCAAAAAGACAAAATAATCGACATTCGTAAAGAAACAGAATACGAAGCTGAACATATTGAAGATGCGTACAGCAAACCGTTAGCCTATATTAATGACTGGGTAAAAGACATCAACCCAAATGAACATTTTTATTTGCATTGTGCAGGTGGCTACAGAAGCATGATTGCCGCTTCGATTTTACAAGCGAGAGGTTTCAGAAATTTCTCTGAAGTGGAAGGCGGTTTTGGAGCGATTTCAAAAACAAATATCCCAAAATCAGATTTTGTTTGTCAAAGTAAAACATTAAAAGCATAATTTTTTCACCATTAAGATATTAAGAAAATTAAGTTGCAATGCTTAATTTTCCTTAACCTTCTTTGAAAAGTTTCATTAAGTCAGATTGGCTTAATTTCCTTAATATCTTAATGGTTAAAACCAAAACATCTAATTTGAATTATGAGTATATTAGAAATTATAAGAGAACCATGGCCTTGGTATGTTGCAGGTCCGTTGATTGGATTAACTGTTCCAATTTTATTAATTATCGGAAATAAATCTTTCGGTATTAGTTCGTCGTTGCGTCATATTTGTGCAATGTGCATTCCTTCTAATATTCCGTTTTTTAAATACGACTGGAAAAAAGAAAGCTGGAATTTATTTTTCGTTCTCGGAATATTTCTTGGCGGTGCTATTGCAGCCTATTTTCTATCTAATCCAAATGCAGTTGTAATTACTCCGGAACTTTCTGAACAATTATCAGGTTACGGAATCACAGATCATACAGGGCTTGTTCCGGCACAATTATTTTCGTGGGAAAGCTTATTAACACTTCGCGGATTTATCATGATTGTTGTGGGTGGATTTTTAGTTGGCTTCGGAACGCGTTATGCCGGCGGATGCACAAGCGGACATGCGATTATGGGATTATCAAATTTACAATGGCCTTCATTAGTAGCTACAATCTGTTTTATGATTGGTGGTTTTGTAATGGCACTTTTGATTTTACCTTATATTCTTTCACTTTAAAATTTCAAAAATGAATAATTTAGAAAATAAAAATACAGACGGCGAAGGAATCAACGCAAGCCAGAAAAAAGAAAACACATTAGGAAACCTTAAATATTTAATCGTTGGGATCTTTTTCGGAATTGTATTCGTAAAAGCTGAAATCATTAGCTGGTTTCGTATTCAGGAAATGTTTCATTTGCAATCTTTCTTTATGTATGGCGTAATCGGAAGTGCGGTTGCTGTTGGTGTAATTTCGGTATTTCTGATTAAAAAGTTCAACATCAAAACGCTTCAAGGCGAAAAAATCGAAATTCAGCCAAAGACTTTCAACAAAGGTCAAATCTATGGCGGTTTAATGTTTGGTTTTGGATGGGCGATTACTGGAGCTTGTCCGGGTCCGCTTTTTGCTCAAATTGGAACTGGAGCGACTGTAATAGTTGTTACTTTAGTAAGTGCAATTGCAGGAACATGGGTTTATGGTTTGATTAAAGACAAACTTCCTCATTAATATTATACCTTATTATATAGAGTATATCAAACCCGACAGTTTTAGAAAAATTGTCGGGTTTTCTCTTTCTTGCGCTCGCGTGAGGGATAGAGCTAAGCTACCGAAGTAGCAGCGAAAGCCCGACAGTATTTAAGAAAAGGCCACATGAACGCAAAGTATAGTAGGCCTTTTTTTAAATACTGGCACGCCCTGATGATCAAAATTTACATTCTGTTAAAGCCAATTATTTTAAAGAACTAAAACTTAAACGTATCTTTATCAAAGCTTTAAAACATTTGAAGAAGATTTATTTGGAAGCTTCAAAAAATAAATAGTACTTTTATACTAATTATATAGGCTTTATCAAGTTATAATTTTTAGCGTTATTTCAATTAACAAAAAATTAACAAAACATTTGTATATACAACTATTAAAAGTTATACATTTGTATATACAAATTATACACTTACGACTATGACAATTGAAGAGGTTATTAAGAGTACAGTTAAGATGGATAATGCGAAAAAAGTTATTCTGAATATCATGTACACACAGAATGTGATTCAGGATCATTTCAACGAGTTGATAAAACCGTATGACTTGTCTGGAGAACAATATAATGTACTGCGTATATTAAGAGGACAAAAAGGAAATCCTGCTAATATGTGCGTGATACAAGAACGTATGTTAGCTAAAACGAGTAATACAACCCGATTAGTTGATAAATTATTGCTGAAAGAATTCGTAACAAGAAATGTTTGTCCGGATAATCGACGCAAAATTGAGGTTTTGATTACTCAGAAAGGATTAGATGTTTTAAAAGAATTAGACCCGAAGGTAGATGAGCACGAGCGCGTATTTGCCCAGAATATAAGCCCAGAAGAATTAGAATTATTAAATCAGTTATTAGAAAAATACCGAACCCAACAAAATTAATATTATGAGCACATTAGTAAACAATTTAAACTGGAGATACGCAACTAAGAAATATGATGCGACTAAAAAAGTATCTGCAGAAGATTTGAATACATTAAAAGAAGCAGTTAGATTAGCAGCTTCTTCATACGGATTACAACCTTACAAAGTAATTATCGTTGAAAATCCAGAAATTAGAGAAAAATTAAAAGCTGCAGCTTGGGGTCAAACTCAACTTACAGATGCTTCTCAAATATTTGTATTTGCAAATGACTTAAACGCTGGACCAGAATCTGTGGCAGCTTACATTAAAAACATTAGCGAAACAAGAGGCGTTCCAACTGAAGCTTTAGGCGGATTTGCAGATATGATGAATGGTGTAATTTCGAACCTTTCGCAAGATGCTAAAAATATCTGGACAGCAAAACAAACTTATATTGCTTTAGGAACTTTACTTGCTGCTGCAGCCGAATTAAAAATCGATGCAACTCCAATGGAAGGTTTCAATGCAGCACAATTCAATGAAATCTTAGGTTTCGATAAATTAGGCTTAAATGCTTCTGTTATCGCTGCTGTAGGTTACAGACATGATGAGGACGACGCTCAGCATTACAAAAAAGTTAGAAAATCTCACGAAGAATTATTTATCACTCTATAATTATTATTAATCAAATTCAATTTTAACAACATGAAAAATTTAAAAACAATTGCAATAGCATTATTCGTAGCAGCGGCTAGTATTTCAGTAAATGCTCAAACTAAAAAAATCGACGTAAAAGCGTCTTCTATCAAATGGGTAGGTAAAAAAGTAACTGGAGAGCACTCTGGAACTGTAAACTTCAAAGAAGGAGCTGTAGTTTTCAAAGGAAAAAAATTAGTTGGTGGAAGCTTCACTGTTGATATGACTTCTTTAACTTCTACTGATTTAACTGGAGAATACCAAGGAAAATTAAACGGGCACTTAAAAGCTGACGATTTCTTCGGAACTGATAAATTCCCAACTTCAAAATTAGTTTTCAAAACTATCGGTGCTAAAGCAACTGACGTTTATACTGTAACTGCTGATTTAACTATCAAAGGAATCACTAAACCAGTAACTTTTGACATCACAGTAAAAGGAAACACTGCTACAACTGCTTTCAAAGTTGACAGAACTAAATATGACATTAAATACGGATCAGGAAGTTTCTTCGAAGGTTTAGGAGACAAAACTATCAATGACGAATTTGAATTAACTGTAGCTTTAAAATTCTAATTTTAAGACTTACTAATTCATACATAAAAAGTAACCCCAATAGTTGATTCTATTGGGGTTTTCTTTTATAATCAGTTTTCAAAAAGATAACGTTCTTAATATTAAAATAACGCTTTCATAATAACTATAGCCGAATTGATTAACATTCGGGCTCTAATTTTGAAGAAATTAAAAAATCAAAAACTAGAAATTAAAATTATAGTTATGAAAACAAAACTACAAATTGCTGCTCTTACCCTTTTGAGCACTTTTTTTCTTCAAGCACAACAACAAACAAAAGGAATTATTGGAACAACAAACTGGATGAACAACTGGACCAATTTTAAACCTGCTGCCAACGAATATAACGAAGCTACAAATATAATTGCCGGAACAATAGACAAAGATTTAAAATTACTGAAACGCAACACTTATCAATTAGTTGGCGTTGTTTATGTTACTAACAATGCAACGCTAAGCATCGAACCTGGAACAGTAATTCGTGGAGATGATAAAACTTGCGGAACATTGGTTATTACAAACGGAGCAAAAATTATAGCTGATGGTTTAGAAACTGATCCGATTGTTTTTACATCAAATAAAGAAAAAACCGAAAGAAAACCAGGAGACTGGGGCGGTATTATAATTTTAGGAAAAGCTCCAATTAATACTTTAGGAGGACTTCATACTTTACCTTTTGATCTTGAACCACTATTAAATCATTACGGAGGACAAGATGCAGAAGATAATTCGGGAGTTTTAAAATATGTACGAATTGAATATGCCGGAAGAAAATTAAGTTCATTGAAAGAGCTAAACGGACTTTCATTGGCTGGTGTTGGAAGAAAAACGGTTTTAAACAATATCCAAATTAGTTTTTCAAATGATGACTCTTTTGAATGCTACGGTGGCGACTTAAATATGAGTAATTTAGTTTCATACCGAACTACAGATGATGATTTTGATTTTACTCAAGGTGCACAAATCAACATCAGTAACAGTATTGCTATTCGTCATCCATTTTCATCAGATATTTCAGGGTCAAGATGTTTTGAAGTTGATTCGTTTGACAAAATTGGGAATACAGATATGAGTAAAAAAATGACAAAAATAAATGCTTCAAATATCACATTAATTAATTTGGAAGAAAACAATCAAGGATTAGTTCGTGAATCTGTTTATGTTAGAGAGGATACTTTCTTTAATTTATCAAATAGTATTATTTCTGGTTTTACTCCATTTGCTTTATTGGAAGGAAATATTGGAAATGGCGATGCCAATTTATCAAAACTAACTTTTAAAAACTTAATCGTAAACAATTGCAACGGCGGTATTACCAGTGAATCTTCATCAAGCAATTCTGCAATTGAAAATTTTTATAATAGCCAAAATTCAGGTATACAATACACCCAAATTAAAAACATAGAACTATTCACAACACCAAGCATTAAAGGAGGAAGTCCAGATTTTAGAGCAAACGTAAATAACACGCTGGCTATTGGAAACTAAGGGTTTAAAGCAATAATGAATTTTAAAATTTAACAAAATTCCAAAATTAGAAAAGATTTTTTTGAAATTTTATGTCTTTTAATTCAAATTACCTTTATATCTTTGTGAAATCAAAATAAGAAAATGAAAACATTAATGAACAATACTTGGTGGTGGAAGAATTTACGTCAAACGTCGTGAACGAAGCTTCCTATGGTATTTTCAAAACTATAAATCTAAAAGGCTTGTCATCACGACAAGCCTTTTTTTTTGGTCACAACTTTAGCATAAAAAATATTAAAAACTAAAAAACAACATACTTTGAAACCTTTTATACTTAATACACATTACAAGCAAATTCTGGCAGACACGATTACGCCGGTAAGCATCTATTTTAAAATAAGAGATAAATTTCCAAATAGTTTATTATTGGAAAGCAGTGATTATCATGGAAATGACAACAGTTTCTCGTACATCTGCTGCAACCCGATTGCAACGATTAAAATCGAAAACGAAGTAATTTCAAAAACTTTTCCTGATGGAACTTCGGAACAAATTAAAATTGATTCCAAGACAAATATTCCAGAAGTAATTCAGGATTTTTCAAATCAGTTTAAATCGGAGAAAAACGATTTTAAATTCATTAACAACGGATTATTCGGATACATTTCTTATGATGCTGTTCGTTATTTTGAAAAAGTTTCGATTGCAAAAAAAGATGACGCAACTTCAATTCCGGATGTATTTTATGCAGTTTATCAAAATATCATTGCCATAAATCACTTCAAAAATGAAGCCTATATTTTCTGTCACAGCGTTGACGGAAGAAATAACATTTCTGAAATCGAACAATTGTTACAATCCAGAAATATTGCTTTATACAAATTCACAAAAGAAGGCGAAGGTTTCTCTAACCTAACCGATGAAGAATTCAAGCACAATGTGGCTTTGGCAAAAAAACATTGTTTTAGAGGAGACGTTTTTCAATTGGTTCTTTCACGTCGTTTTACGCAAGGATTCAAAGGTGACGAGTTCAATGTTTACAGAGCTTTAAGAAGTATTAATCCATCTCCATATTTATTCTTTTTTGATTATGGAGATTTCAAAATATTCGGTTCTTCGCCTGAAGCACAAATTATTGTAAAAAACAGAAAAGCCGAAATTCACCCCATCGCTGGAACTTTCAAAAGAACTGGAAACGACGAACGTGATGCGCTTTTGGCCAAAGAACTTTCTGAAGATAAAAAAGAAAATAGCGAACACGTAATGTTGGTTGATTTAGCACGAAATGATTTAAGCCGAAACGGACACGATGTGAATGTTGAAAAATACAGAGAAGTTCAGTTTTTCTCTCACGTAATCCACTTAGTTTCAAAAGTGACAGGATATTTACACGATAAAGCAACCACAATGCAGGTAGTTGCCGATACTTTTCCAGCTGGAACTTTGAGCGGTGCACCAAAACACAGAGCGATGCAGTTGATAGAAGATTACGAAAAAACAAATCGTAATTTCTACGGAGGAGCAATCGGTGTAATGGATTTTGACGGAAATTTTAATCACGCAATTATGATCCGAACTTTCCTTTCTAAAAATCACCAATTGCATTGTCAGGCCGGCGCCGGAATCGTAGCAAGTTCTGATGAAGAAAGCGAAATGCAGGAAGTTTATAACAAATTAAGAGCATTGAATACAGCACTTGAAATGGCAGAACAAATATAGTTTTCTTTGTTTCAGGTTTCAGGTTTCAGGTTTCAAGTTGTTGGAACGTGAAACTTGAAACCTGAAACCTGAAACCTGAAACCTGAAACAAAAAACTAAAAACCACAAACTATGAAAAAAGCAGCATCAATTTTAATTTTAATCATTTGCATGACATCTTGTAATTCTGAAAAAAAACACAATCCAATTGAAGGAACCTGGCGTTTAATATCAGCTGAAACAACAGAGAAAGATTCAACTTTTTCGACTTTCAATCCAAAAACAAAAATGATTAAAATTATAAATGAAACGCATTTCGCTTTTTTCAATCATGATTTAGAAAATGGTAAAGATTCAACAAATGCGGTGTTTTTTGGCGGAGGTGGAAAATATACTTTAAAGGATAGTGTTTACACGGAAAACTTGGAGTATTTCAACAATCGTCAATGGGAAAATGGAAAATTTGAGTTTGTGGTAAAAGTTAAAAACGACACCTTAACTCAAAAAGGAGTAGAAAAAGTAGAAAAATTAGGAATTGACCGTATCATAACAGAAAAGTACGTTCGAGAAAAATAGAAAATTTAGTTTCAAGTTTTCATTGTTTCAAGTTTCAAGTTGTTGGAACGTGAAACTTGAAACTTGAAACCTTAAACAAAAACAACACAATGAAAAAAATATTAGTTATAGACAATTACGATAGTTTCACTTACAATTTAGTGCACTATTTAGAAGATTTAAATTGCGAAGTAACCGTTTACCGAAATGACGAATTCGAAATTGATGAAATCGCTTCTTTTGAAAAAATATTGCTTTCGCCAGGACCTGGAATTCCAGATGAAGCTGGTTTACTAAAAGCAGTAATCGAAAAATACAGTCCAACAAAAAGTATTCTTGGAGTTTGTTTAGGACAACAAGCCATTGGAGAAGTTTTTGGCGGAACGCTTTCTAACCTTGACAAAGTGTATCACGGAGTTGCAACGAATGTAAAAACGGTTGTTTCAGACGAAATTTTATTTGAAGGTTTAGGAAACGAATTTGAAGTTGGAAGATACCATTCATGGGTTGTTGACGCCAATTTGCCTGATACTTTAGAAGCAACTTCTGTAGATGAAAACGGGCAAATTATGTCATTAAGACACAAAACTTTTGATGTAAGAGGCGTTCAGTTTCATCCTGAAAGTGTTTTGACTCCAAACGGAAAAAGGATTTTAGAAAATTGGATTAAGAGCTAGTTTTTTTGTTTCAGGTTTCACGTTTCAAGTTGTTGTAACGTGAAACCTGAAACAAAACCTTAGCATCTCATAATTTTAGCAACTTAGAACCTTAAAAAATGGAAATAACAATTTCAGAAACCAGAGAAATCAGCATCGACGACATTTTAGTTTTATATAAAGCAAATGAATGGAGTTCAGCCAGTAAACCGAATGAACTTTACAACGGATTATTAAATTCGGAAACTCTTGTAACGGCTTGGGAAGGAAAAAAGTTAATCGGACTAGGGAATGCAATTTCTGATGGATTTTTAACCGTTTATTATCCACATTTATTGGTACTTCCGGATTATCAGGGAAAAGGAATTGGAAAAATGATTTTGGATAAAATGCAGGAGAAATACAAACACTTTCACATGCAAATGCTGACTGCCGACGGAAGATCAGTTGACTTTTACAAAAAAAATGGTTTTGAACGAGCAGGAAAAACAGAACCAATGTGGATTTATCAAGGAAATGAACATTAAAATTTAGTTTCAAGTTTTGTTTGTTTCAGGTTTCAAGTTACCGAAACGTGAAACTTTAAACCCAAAGCAAAAAAACTTAGCATCTCAGCAACTTAGAACCTTAGCAACTTAGAACCTTAGCAACTTTAAAAAATGAAAACTATATTAAATAAATTAATCAACCACGAAGTGCTTTCAAAAGAAGAAGCAAAAAACGTTTTGATTAATATTTCGAGCGGTCAATACAATCCAAGCCAGATTTCGGCATTTTTGACTGTATTTATGATGCGAAGCATTACAATTGAAGAACTTTCTGGCTTTCGCGAAGCATTGTTAGAATTGTGTATTCGTGTCGACTTATCAGCTTATAACACGATCGATTTATGCGGAACGGGTGGCGACGGAAAAGACACTTTCAATATTTCGAC
Source organism: Flavobacterium sp. ASV13 (assembly GCF_000745775.1). GTDB lineage: Bacteria > Bacteroidota > Bacteroidia > Flavobacteriales > Flavobacteriaceae > Flavobacterium. The sequence continues at coordinate 523,359 of NZ_JQJY01000003.1, forward strand.
TTTAGCATCATTCGTTTCTGCCGGAGCCGGAATAAAAGTGGCAAAACATGGAAATTACGGCGTTTCATCGATTTCAGGATCAAGCAACGTAATGGAAAAAATGGGAATTAAATTCAGCAACGAACCTGATTTCTTAGAAAAATGTATTGATCAGGCTGGAATTTGCGTTTTACACGCTCCCCTATTTCACCCTGCAATGAAAAATGTTGGACCAATCAGAAAAGAACTGGCTGTAAAAACATTCTTCAATATGTTAGGGCCAATGGTAAATCCATCATTTCCACAAAATCAATTAGTTGGAGTTTTCAATTTAGAATTAGCGAGAATGTATGCTTATTTATATCAAAATACTGATGTGAATTTCACAATCCTGCATTCGCTTGACGGTTATGACGAAATTTCTCTAACCGGGCCAACAAAAATCATCACCAGCCATATGGAAGGAATGATAAAACCTGAAGATTTTGGCGTTCGTCTTTTATCTCAAACTGAAATTGAAGGAGGTACAACGATCGAAGAATCGGCTGAAATTTTCATGAATATCATTTCCGGAAAAGGAAATGAAGCGCAGAATAATGTTGTTTGTGCCAATGCCGCAATGGCAATCGCAACAGTTAATAAATGCTCTCCACAAGAAGGATTTGAATTGGCAAAAGAAAGTCTATTCTCTGGAAAAGGGCTTCAAGCTTTAAAAAAATTACAGGAATTAAGTAAATAAAATTTTGTTTCAAGTTTCAGGTTTCAAGTTATTTTGAACGTTCTCAACTTGAAACCTGAAACGTGAAACGTGAAACGTGAAACAAAACAACATGAATATCTTAGATAAAATAATATTAGACAAAAAACGAGAAGTAATTCTGAAGAAATCAATTATTCCGGTTTCTCAATTGGAAGCTTCTGTATTTTTTGGAAAACAGACGATTTCTCTTAGTCAGAAATTAAGAGAAAGCAATTCCGGAATTATTGCAGAACACAAACGCCGATCTCCTTCAAAATCAATTATCAACAATAATTTTACAGTTGAAGAAGTTGTAAAAGGATATGAAAATGCCGGTGCTTGCGGAATTTCTGTTTTAACAGATGGAAAATATTTTGGTGGATCTTTGGACGATTTACTTTTAGCAAGAGCTTCAGTAAATATTCCGCTTTTGCGAAAAGAATTTATTGTAGACGAATATCAGATTTTAGAAGCAAAAGCCCATGGAGCCGATTTGATTTTATTAATTGCTGCTGTTTTAACACACGACGAAATCAGATCATTATCGGAATTTGCAAAAAGTTTAGGTTTAGAAGTTCTTTTGGAAGTTCACAATCAGGAAGAATTAGAAAAATCAATTATGCCGACTTTAGACATGATTGGCGTTAACAACAGAAATTTAAAAACGTTTGAAGTAAGTCTGGATTTCAGTAAAGAACTGGCATCGCAAATCCCAAATGATTTTGTAAAAGTTTCAGAAAGCGGGATTTCATCCATCGAAGCCATTCAGGAATTGAAACCTTACGGATACAAAGGCTTCTTAATTGGAGAAAACTTCATGAAAACCGATAACGCTGGTGAAGCAGCAACAGAATTCATTAAACAGCTATAGGCTTTAAGCTGTAAGCAATAAGCCTTCTTAATATTACTAATTTAGCCTAAAGCCTAAAGCTTAAAGCTTAAAGCATCAAAAAAATGAAACTCAAAATATGCGGCATGAAATATCCAGAAAATATCCTCGAAGTAGGCGCGCTCCTACCCGATTATATGGGATTTATTTTCTGGGAAAAATCCGCTAGATATTGCAACGGGAATGTTCCCGAATTGATAAAAACAATCAAAAAAGTGGGCGTTTTTGTTAATCAAAGTCAGGAAGAAATTCTTGAAAAAGTCGAAAAATTCAATTTACAAGCCGTTCAGTTACACGGAGAAGAATCTGTTGAATTTTGTTCAGAATTAAAAGAAAAACTTCCAAAGAAAATCGAAATTATTAAAGTATTTTCGGCTGACGAAAATTTTGATTTTGAAATCATTAAACCTTTTGAAAATGTCTGCGACTATTTTCTGTTTGACACAAAAGGAAAACTTCCGGGCGGAAACGGAACAACTTTCGACTGGAGCATATTAAAAAAATACAATTCGAAAAAACCGTTTTTTTTAAGCGGCGGAATCGGAATGAACGAATTAAAAGCCATTGAGGAAATTTCGAAAACTAAATTACCTATTTATGCTGTCGATGTAAATAGCAAATTTGAAATCGAACCCGGGCTAAAAAATAAAAATCTATTAAGCAATTTCAAACGAAAATTTGATGTTGCCAACTTTTAAAATTTAAATAAAATGAGTTTTAACGTCAACGAAAAAGGATATTACGGAGAATTTGGAGGAGCTTATATTCCTGAAATGCTGTATCCAAATGTAGAAGAATTACGTCAAAAGTATTTAAGCATAATGGATGAGCCTGATTTTAAGGCGGAGTTCAACCAATTATTAAAAGATTATGTTGGACGCCCTAGTCCGCTGTATTTTGCAAAACGTTTATCTGCGAAATACAATACCAAAGTTTATCTAAAAAGAGAAGACTTAAACCATACCGGAGCGCACAAAGTAAACAATACAATAGGGCAGATTTTACTAGCGAAACGTCTTGGAAAAAAAAGAATCATTGCCGAAACCGGCGCTGGTCAGCATGGTGTTGCAACGGCAACGGTTTGTGCTTTAATGGGAATTGAGTGTATCGTTTATATGGGCGAAATCGACATTGCGCGTCAGGCACCAAACGTGGCTCGTATGAAAATGTTGGGCGCAGAAGTTCGTCCGGCACTTTCGGGTTCTCGTACTTTAAAAGATGCAACAAACGAAGCTATTCGTGACTGGATCAACAATCCGGTTGATACACATTATATTATAGGATCAGCAATTGGACCGCATCCATATCCAGATATGGTAACGCGTTTTCAGAGTATTATTTCTGAAGAAATCAAATGGCAGTTAAAAGAAAAAGAAGGACGTGAAAATCCGGATTATGTTGTAGCCTGCATTGGTGGAGGAAGTAATGCTGCTGGAACATATTATCACTTTTTGCACGAGCCGGAAGTTGGAATTATTGCCGTTGAAGCTGCCGGAAAAGGCGTTGACAGCGGACATAGTGCAGCAACAAGCAAACTAGGAAAAGTAGGTGTTATTCACGGTTGTAAAACGCTTTTAATGCAAACTCCAGACGGACAAATTACAGAACCATATTCTATTTCTGCAGGATTAGATTATCCGGGAGTTGGGCCTTTGCACGCGCATTTGGCACAAACAGGAAGAGGCGAATTTTTCTCTGTTACCGATGATGATGCGATGAATGCTGGTTTGCAACTTACAAAGTTAGAAGGAATTATTCCTGCTATTGAAAGTGCACACGCTTTTGCAGTTTTGGATCAAAAGAAATTCAAACCAACAGATGTTGTGGTAATCAGCCTTTCAGGGCGCGGCGATAAAGATTTAGATAATTATATTGACTATTTTAAATTGTAATAAAAATCGTAATTTGGGCGTTCCCTACGGTCGGGCTGTCCGCTATATTCCCGATTAACAAAAACTACGGCTAAAAAGCCTTGTTTTTCTAAATCGGGAGATACCGCTCCCATCCCTAACGCATAAAAATAACGAGAAAAATAATAATTATGGAACAGTTATTCTCATACGGAACCTTACGTTCAAAACAGATTCAAATGCAGGTTTTCAATAAAGTATTATCGGGCACTGCAGATCAATTACTGGGTTACAAATTAAAAAGCCTTCAAATTGAAGAAGAATTTGGAATGGCTGATTATGTTGTGGCAGTAGCAAGCGAAAATCCTTCTGAAATTATACACGGTATCGTTTTCAATGTTACTCTAGCAGATTTAGCCAAAGTTGATTTATTTGAATCTAACGCCTACAAAAGAGTTCAGGTAACGCTAAAATCTGGAACTGTGGCTTGGATTTACATGGAAAATTAATATTAGAGAAATGATTTTAGCTGCGGCACAAACCAAACCAAAACGCGGAGATATATCTGCCAATTTATTGAATCATTATCAGCTTATTGAATTGGCTGCTCAAAATGGCGCCAATTTGATTGCTTTTCCGGAATTGTCAATTACGGGTTACGAAAGAGAAAATTCTGCACCGCTGGCTTTTACAAAAGATGATTACAGAATTGACCATTTAAAAGAATTGGCTGTCAAAAATAATATTATCATTATTGCCGGAGCGCCTATTCAAGTTGAAAATGAAATGTTTATTGGGGAATTTGTAATTTCTCCGGATAATTCGGTTTCAATTTATACGAAGCAGTTTTTACATGAAGGCGAAGATGAATTTTTCCAATCGTCTTTCAATTATAATCCAATGATTACGATTGAAAATCAGAAAATATCATTTGCGATTTGCGCAGATATTGATAATCCGAAACATCCGGAAAATGCTAAAAACAGAGAAACAGATATTTATATTGCCAGCATTTTCTTTTCGCCAAACGGAATTCCAAATGCGTATCGAGACTTGCAAAATTATGCTAAAAAACATAAAATGAATGTTTTGATGTCGAATTTCAGCGGAGAATCCTGGGGATCGCCATCGGCAGGACAAAGCGCATTTTGGAACAATAAAGGAGAATTAATTGACCAGATGAATGATTCAGATTCCGGATTATTATTGGTTGAAAACAAAAATGATACTTGGACAAGCAAGATTATCATTAGTTAAAATAAAAAACAAATACCCAGCAAGTTTTGAAAACTTGTTAGGATAAACAATAAAACGATGAACAGAATAACTCAAAAATTACAAGAAGATAAAAAGATATTATCAATTTATTTTTCTGCAGGATATCCAAGTTTGAATGATACCGTTCAAATTATACAGGATTTAGAAAAAAACGGAGTGGATTTAATTGAAATCGGACTTCCGTTTAGTGATCCTTTGGCAGACGGGCCAACAATTCAAGCAAGTTCTACTCAGGCACTTCATAACGGAATGACAACTCAAATTCTATTTGACCAGCTGAAAAACATCCGCGAAAGCGTAAAAATTCCGTTGATTATTATGGGATATTTTAATCCGATGTTACAATATGGCGTTGAAGCTTTCTGCCAAAAATGTGCTGAAATTGGGATTGACGGTTTAATTATTCCAGATCTTCCGGTTGATGTTTATGCTGATGAATATAAAGCGATTTTCGAAAAATACGGTTTAATAAACGTGTTTTTGATTACGCCTCAAACTTCAGATGAAAGAATTCGTTTTATTGACAGCGTTTCAAACGGATTTATTTATATGGTAAGTTCTGCAAGTGTAACAGGTTCTCAAAGTGGTTTTGGAAACACTCAGGAAACGTATTTCGAAAGAATTGGAAGCATGAATTTGAAAAATCCACAAATTGTAGGTTTTGGAATTTCGAATAAAGAAACTTTCAATCAGGCTACTAAATATGCTAAAGGCGCTATTATTGGAAGTGCTTTTATCAAGCATTTGAGTGAAAGCGGAAGCGGGAAAATTGCGCAATTTGTTGGGGAAATAAGGTAATTACATCTTCTAAAAGATTCAATAAAAATCTAGTTTGTCATTCCGAGGAACGAGGAATCTCCACAAGTAGCTCTACAAAGATTGAGACTTTAGATTGCGGAGTTACTTGTGGAGATTCCTCGTTCCTCGGAATGACAAGATTGCGAAAAAAGCTGAAACACATTAGTATTTCAGCTTTTTTTTTTGCTCAAAATTATCGAAACCGTTTTATGTTAATATTGTGTTAAAATAAAATTAAACAAGTGTTTAATTTAAACAACTGTTTAATTTTGTACTCGATTAGAAACAATACCATGTCAAACATCGAATTAAACGATAAAAAAATTCAGATTCTTGAAGTAGCAGAAAGTCTTTTTTCTGAGAAGGGATTTGAGGGGACGTCCATTCGGGACATCTCAAAAGAGGCAAAAATCAACATTGCCATGGTGTCCTATTATTTTGGGTCAAAAGAACGGCTTCTGGAAGCTTTAATTCTTCATAAAACCACCGATTTAAAATTACAACTCGAAAATTTATTGCAGGAAAACATTGAACCGCTTGACAAAGTCAATAAATTAATCGAAATTTACATTAACAGAATTTGCCTTAACAAAGGCATTTACAGGGTTTTACATTTTGAATTAAACAATAAAAAAAGAGAAAAAAGCCTGAATGCTTTTACGGAACTTAAAAAAGGAAATTTAAAATCTGTTGAAAGTATTATTAAACAGGGACAAGATCAGGGCGTTTTTAGAAAAGATGTAAATATTCCGCTCATTACGCCAACGATTATTGGAACCTTTTTCCACTTTCATATGAATCGTTCTTTCTTCGAAGAATTATTGGATTTAAAAACCGAGGAAATGTTTAACAATTACATTAAAAACAATCTTACAAAGCACATTCAACAAACTATAAAAGCGCTACTTGTTTATGAAAATTAGTCAATTAATGCTCTTTGGAGTTTTCTTCATCGGAATATCTTCAATTGAAGCACAAGAAAAAACAAGTTTAACCTTGGACGAAGCCGTTAAAATGGCTTGGGAAAAAAGTAACGAAGTTACGCTTGCCAACACTAAGGTAAACACAAAAAAATACGAACTAAAAACCGTAAAAAACAATCAATATCCGGACATTAAGGTTTCTGGTCAATATCAGCGACTTACAAAAGCTTCGATTGATATGCCAAATCAGGGCGAAAGTGCTTCTTTAGCATCTCCTGACAGAGCTATGCTGGGAATGGCAAATTTAAGTCTTCCAATTTTTGCAGGTTTTAAAATTCAAAACAGCATTGATGCATACGACAACTTATATGAAGCTGAAAGTGCAAATGCTGCAAAAACAAAAGAAGACGTTGCTTTAAAAGTAATCACTTATTATACTGCATTATACAAAGCTCAAAAAACTTTAGATGTTTTAAATGAGAATCAAAAAAGTGCCAAACAACGTGTTACTGATTTTATAGAATTAGAGAAAAACGGAATTATTCCTAGAAACGATTTATTGAAAGCTCAGTTATTGGTTTCAAAAACGCAATTATCTATTGATGAAGCAAATAACAACATCAATAATATCAACTTTTATCTTACTACTTTATTAAAATTAGATCCTTCTGTAAAAATTGAGGTAAATGAGCAGGATTTCTTTAATCTGAAAACAACCAACTCAATAACATCTGATGCTCTTGCATTAGAAAGCAGAAAAGATTTAGAGGCAATAAGATTACAAGGAAAAGCTTCAGAAGCTAACGTTAAAATAGCAAAAGCGGGATATTATCCTTCACTTTCATTGCTTGGAGGTTATACAGCATTTGACCTTAAAGACATTATTACGGTAAAATATGCTATGAACTTCGGGATTGGTTTATCGTATGACTTATCTGGAATTTTGAAAAATAACGTTCATGTAAAAGAGGCAGAAAGCAGAGCTTTGGAAGTAAAAAATACTGAAGCTATTATGACGGATCGCATTAAAGTTGAAGTTCAAAAATCTATTGAAGATTATGATTTGGCAATCAACCAAAGTGTAGTTTATGAAGAAGCGCTTCAGCAGGCAGCGGAAAACTACAGATTGGTAAAAGATAAGTTTGACAACGGACTTTCAGACACTAATGATTTGGTTGAAGCTGATGTAGAACATTTAAATGCCAAAATTCAAACTGCTTTATCTAAAGCAACTATTATTCAAAAATATTACGAATTACTTTCAGTATCAGGACAATTATCACAATCATTCAATCTTTCTAAAATATAATCGATAGCTCTCATGGAAAAGAAAAAGACAAATACAAAATTCATCATCATACTTGCAGTTCTGATTTTAGGAGGCGGTAGTTACGGAATATCAAAATACTTACACGCTCAGGCACACGAAGAAACGGATGATGCTCAAATCGAGAAAAAAATGAATCCGATTATTCCTAGAGTATCAGGATATATTAGCAAAGTTTATGTGAAAGATAATGATTATGTAAAAAAAGGAGATACCTTATTTACTATCGACAAGAGAGATTATCAATTAAAAATTGATGAGGCAAATGCTGCATTATTAGGCGCTGAAGGTCAATTTGAGGCTGCTAAAGCTGATATTGGAAGTGCTTACGCAAGCATCAATGTTTCTGATGCTCAAATGAAATCTGCAAGCGGTTCTATCGAAAGTGCAAAAATCAGATTGAGACAACTTACAAACGATTATAACCGTTATAACAATTTATACAAAACACATACAATTACAAAACAGCAATATGAGCAGGCTTTAACTGCAAAAGAAGAAGCTGAAAATCAAGTACGCGTTTTAGAACAACAACAAAAAGCAACTTCTTACCAAAAATCTGTTATTCAGTCAAAATCTAAAGTTTCTGACAAACAAACAGAAGTTGCAGCTGCAAATATCAAAAAAGCACAAACAATGCTTGATGTCGCTAAATTGAATCTTACTTATACTGTTGTAACTGCAGCAATTGATGGTCAGGTTTCTAAAGTTGATATTCAGCCAGGACAATTGGTTCAGCCAGGACAATCTTTATTTTATATCATCAATAATAACGAAGCTTGGGTTGTAGCTAACTTTAAAGAAACGCAATTAAACAAAATGGTTGTGGGTCAAAAAGTAAGCTTAAAAGTTGATGCTTATCCTAATTATGAGTTTAAAGGAATTGTAACTTCTTTTTCTCCTGCTACAGGATCTCGTTTCTCTTTATTGCCTCCTGACAATGCAACAGGAAACTTCGTAAAAACAATCCAGAGATTACCAGTAAAAATTAGTTTAGATCCTTCAAACGACCCTGAAAAAGTAAAATTATTACGCCCAGGAATGAATGTTGATGTAGACGTACATTTGAAATAAAATAAATGGCAACAGCAGTACAAGCAGAAGACGATTTAGTAGAATACGGCTACAGACGTGTGATCATTACGATTACGGCAGTACTTTGTGCACTGTTGGAAATTGTAGATACAACGATTGTAAACGTAGCGCTGACAGATATGCGAGGAAGCCTTGGTGCTACCCTGACTGATGTCGCGTGGGTAATTACAGCATACGCAATTGCGAATGTTATTGTAATTCCGATGACGAGCTGGCTATCACAGCAATTTGGTAGACGTAATTATTTTGTGGCTTCTATCATATTATTTACGGTTTGTTCCTTTTTATGCGGAAACGCCAGTAATATATGGGAACTTGTAGCCTTTAGATTCTTTCAGGGAATGGGTGGAGGTGCGTTACTTGTAACTGCACAAACAATTATTACCGAAAGTTATCCGGTTGCAAAACGTGGTATGGCGCAGGCAATTTATGGAATGGGTGTAATTGTAGGTCCAACTTTAGGTCCGCCATTAGGGGGATATTTAGTAGATAATTATTCTTGGCCTTATATTTTTTACATCAACATTCCATTAGGAATTATTGCCACAATTTTAGCGCTTACTTTTGTAAGAAGTCCGAAATATGGTGAAAAACTAAAAGCAAACCAGGTTGACTGGTGGGGAATTATATTATTGAGTGCTTTTATTGGTTCATTGCAATTCGTATTAGAACACGGACAGCAAGACGATTGGTTTAATGATGGACTAATTGTAACATTAAGTGTTGTAACCGTTCTTGGATTGGTATTGTTTATTTGGAGAGAGCTTACCTACAAACATCCAATTGTAAATTTAAGTGTTTTAAAAGATGGAAATTTAAGAATTGGGACCGTTTTGTGTTTCATCCTAGGTTTCGGTTTATATGGATCAACTTTGATTATCCCAATTTACACACAGTCAATTTTAGGATGGACCGCAACTGATGCAGGTTTATTATTAATCCCAGGATCGATTACGACTGCGATCATGATGCCATTTGTAGGTAATATGATTCAGAAAGGTGTTCCGCAAGGTTATATGGTTGGAGTAGGATTTTTAATTTTCTTCTTCTTCACTTTTATGATGCAGACACGAATGACGCCCGATACAGGTGTAGAACATATGTACTGGCCGTTGATTTTAAGAGGAATTGGTTTAGGATTGCTTTTTGTTCCTATTACCACACTTTCACTTTCAACTTTAAAAGGAAAACATATTGGTGAAGGAGCAGCTTTTACCGGAATGATGAGACAATTAGGAGGTTCTTTTGGTATTGCAATTATTACCACTTTTATAACACGTTTTAGTCAGGAACACAGAGTAAATCTGATTAATAATTTGGATCCTGCAAAATTCGATGTTCAACAACGCATTTCAGGAATGCAGCATGCTTTTATGGCGAAAGGCTATAGCGCCGATGTGGCTCTTAAAAAAGCTTATCAGGCAATAGATTATTCTATCATGAAGCAAAGTACCGTAATGTCTTACATGGATATTTTCATGTATTTAGGAATTATGTTCTTATGCTGTATCCCAATCATCCTTTTTATTAAAAAAGGAAAGAACAAAATTAGTGCAGCCGACGCAATGCATTAATAATAATAATTTTATAATACGCAGAAACGCCGAATTCATCATTTAGAATTCGGCGTTTATTTTTTAGTTTAACCGCAAAGCACGCAAAGAATTTATTCTAAAAGATTAAAAAAACGCAGGTTCGCAAAGCTTTATGTAAAAACTTTGCGAACCTTGCGTAAATCATTGCGCCTTTGCGGTTAAAAACCTTAGTCCCGATAGCTATCGGGATAGCCACTTAGAACCTTAGTATCTTCAAATTACCTTGTAAAAACCAAATGATTTCCTTTTGAAAGATTTGCATCAAACTGATATCCTTCGTAATTAAAACCTTTTAAGTCATCAATTGTTTCAGCATTTGTATCGATGATATAACGAACCATCATACCTCTCGCCTTTTTCGCAAAAAAACTGATCATTTTTAGTTTTCCGTCTTTATAATCTTTAAAATCTGGGGTAATTACAGGAACTTTCAACGCTTTTACATCAACAGCAGAAAAATATTCGTTACTTGCTAAATTCACGAATAATTCGCCTTTTTTCAATTCTTTATTCAACGCTTTAGTAACCGTTGGTTTCCAGAAGTCGTGAAGGTTTTTAGATTCGGCAACTGGCATTTTAGTTCCCATTTCTAAACGGTATGCCTGCATCAAATCAAGCGGTTTTAAAAGTCCGTAAAGCCCTGACAAGATTCTTAATTTATCCTGCAAAACATCTAATTTTTCTAACGGAATTGTATAAGCATCTAAACCTGTATAAACATCACCGTCAAAAGTATAAACCGCCGGGCGCGCATTTTCAGGCGTGAAAGGCGTTTTCCAATCCTGATTTCTTTTCCAGTTTAAATCGGCTAGTTTGTCTGAAATTGACATTAATTCTGATAATTCAGCTGGCTTTTTTTGTTTAACCACTTTGTGAACTATTCTCGCTTCTTTTAAAAAAGAAGGCTCAGTATATTGAGATGTTGGTAATTCTTTTTCGAAATTCAGTGATTTCGCTGGCGATATAACAATTTTCATGTGTACGTTTTTCTATGTTTCAAAAATACAAATTGAATTTCTAAAAATGGATTATATCAATTGATTTGTTTTATGGGTGTATATTTTTTTCCGCCACGAATTCACGAATTTATTTTTTAAAATCTTTGAGAATAATTTCGAATGAATTTGTGTTATTCACTATCCTGTTTTTTTTTAAATCAATTCGTGAATTCGTGGCGGAAAATTATGTTTCAATCTATGCGCTCAATTTCTATTGATTCGTGCAATTCACCTTTAGCATTTTTTATTTTCATAAATTTCAATTGAAAAATTGTGAATTTACTCAAAAAATTAGGCCATAGATTATAAAAGGCATTTTCTATGTTGTAAATTTGCAACCATAAAATTCCAAAAACATTTTCAATACAAAAATTGAAAGTTGTATTCTAAATAATAGCCACGAATTAACGAATTAGCTTTTTAAAAAATTAATTAGAAAAATTCGTGAATTCGTGGCGGAAAAATTTAGATCATGACAAAAATATTGTATCAACAGGAAAGTTATCAGATAATGGGAATTTTATTTGATGTTCATAGAAATTTAGGTGGAGGCTTTTCTGAAATTGTATATAAAGATGCTTTAGAATACGAATTAAAGAAAGCAAATATTCCATTTGAAAGAGAAAAAGAATATTTGGTAAATTATAAAGACATAATATTAGATCACAAATTTTATGCTGATTTTGTTTTGTTTGATCAAATTATACTTGAAATAAAATCAAGCGATTATTTACATCCAAAATATATTTCACAATGTCTTAATTATCTAAAAGTTTCCAAAAATAAATTAGCTATTCTTGCAAACTTTAATTCTACCTCACTTGAACATAAACGTATTATTTTATAAAAATTAGTGAATTCGTGGCTATACAAACAAATTATAAATCTGCTTTACAAAACAAAATCTTCGATATCATTTCGAAAGCTTCTCAGGAATTAAATGTTGACTCTTATGTGATAGGAGGATTTGTTCGTGATTTGCTTTTAAACCGAGGTTCTAAAAAAGACATTGACGTTGTTGCAGTTGGAAGCGGAATCGAATTAGCTTTAAAAGTTTCTGATTTACTTCCAAACAAACCAAAAGTTCAGGTTTTTAAAACTTACGGAACTGCAATGCTTCGTTTTGAAGATACTGATATTGAATTCGTAGGCGCCCGAAAAGAATCTTATAACCGCGACAGCCGAAATCCAATTGTAGAAAACGGAACACTTCAGGATGATCAAAACCGCCGTGATTTTACTATAAATGCGTTGGCTTTATCTTTAAACGAAAATAATTTCGGAGATCTTTTAGATCCATTTGATGGTTTAGCCGATTTAGAAACCAAAACAATCAAAACGCCTTTGGATCCGGATATTACCTATTCTGACGATCCTTTGCGAATGCTTCGTGCGATTCGTTTTGCAAATCAATTGAATTTTGAAATTGAGGAGAATTCCTTAAATGCAATCACAAAAAATGCAGAACGCATCAAAATTATAACTGGCGAAAGAATTGTAGACGAATTGAATAAAATTCTTTCTACAGATAAACCTTCAATAGGATTTTTACTTTTATACAAAACCGGACTTTTAGATTTAATTTTACCTGAATTAACAGCGTTGAATCAGGTGGAAGAAATTGAAGGTCATACACATAAAAACAATTTTTACCACACTTTAGAAGTTGTCGACAACATTTGTCCAAATACTGATGATGTCTGGTTGCGCTGGTCGGCTTTATTGCATGATATTGGTAAAGCGCCAACAAAACGTTTCAATAAAAAACAAGGTTGGACTTTTCATGGACATGAGTTTCTTGGTGGAAAAATGGCCAAGAAAATCTTTGAACGTTTACATATGCCTTTGAACCACAAAATGAAATTTGTGCAAAAAATGGTCATTATGAGTTCGCGCCCAATTGTTTTGGCACAAGATATTGTGACTGACAGTGCGGTTCGTCGTTTGGTTTTTGACGCTGGCGAAGATGTAGAAAATTTAATGATTTTATGCGAAGCCGATATCACGACCAAAAATCCGGCGAAATTCAAAAAATACCATAAAAACTTCGAGCTTGTCCGCAAGAAAATTGTTGAAGTTGAAGAACGCGATCATGTTCGTAATTTTCAGCCACCAATTTCCGGCGAAGAAATTATGGAAATGTTTGATTTGAAACCTTCACGCGAAATCGGAATTTTGAAAGAAGCTGTAAAAGAGGCTATTTTAGAAGGTGATATTCCGAATGAATATCAAGCAGCTTATGATTTTGTAATTAAGAGAGCTGAAAAGTTAGGCTTAAAAAAAATAGAGAAATAAGTATTTTATAAAAATGAAAAAAGAGAATAAATCAGTAATCATTTGGTTACTATCAGGTTGTGTTTTATTATTTTTAATGGTTGTCGTGGGCGGAATCACGCGTTTAACCAATTCAGGTTTATCAATGACCGACTGGCATTTGGTAACCGACACTTTCCCGCCATTAACAGAAGCCAAATGGCAAGCCGCTTTTGATGAGTACAAGAAATTTCCAGAATATCAAAAAATTAATATTCACAACGATTTTCAATTAGCCGATTATAAATTTATTTATTTCTGGGAATGGTTTCACCGTTTCATTGGTCGTATTATTGGTTTGGTTTTCTTTGTGCCTTTTGTTTACTTTTTAGCTAAAAAGAAATTAGATACAGATACAATCAAAAAATGCGTTGTGCTTTTAGGAATGGGCGCTTTTCAAGGATTCTTAGGATGGTTCATGGTTCGAAGCGGATTAATTGACAACCCGGATGTGAGTCATTTCAGACTTTCATTACACCTTACTTTTGCCTTTATCACTTTTGCATACACGCTTTGGGTAGCGCTGGATTTAATTTACCCTGAAAGAAATATCAACAAAATTTTACCGCTTCGAAATATTGCACGTTATGCTTTAGCTGCTTTATTAATCCAAATTATTTATGGCGGGTTTGTAGCGGGGCTAAATGCCGGATTAATTCACAATCACTGGCCTTTAATGAGTGATGGCGAATTTATTCATGAATCGGTTTTTATTGAGCAATCTTCTTTGATTAAGAATTTAATTGAAGGAAAAAGCGGCGTTCAGTTTGTACACAGAACTTTTGCTTATGTAGTTGTGGGAATTATTCTTTTCCTTTTCTTCAAAAGCAAAAAATACACGCTTACATCTACTCAGGCAAACGGAATTAAAACTCTTGTAGCTTTTGTTTTCATTCAGTTTTTACTTGGTGTTTTCACTTTATTATACAGCGTTCCGTTGGCTTTAGGATTAATTCACCAAATTATGGCGTTTTTCCTTTTGAGTGCAATGACGTATACTTTGCATCGATTAAGTAAATAATTTAAAATTTAAGACATAAAAAAATCCTTCAAAATGAAGGATTTTTTTATGCTTTATATATAATCTAATAATGTTTCCAATCTTTGTCCAACCGGATTGATCCCGATAGCTATCGGGACAGCCCTACAAAACGGATCGAGCCGCTGGCTCTTTATTTGGATGGTTTTGAAAAAGATTAAATAAATTTTACCCCAACCAAGCTTTAAAATCCTGTACTTTTTCCCGGCTTACAATTACCTCATCTTCTTTATAAGATGGCAAAATAACTTTAAGTCGGGAATTAGTATATACCTGAATTTCTTTTATTGCCTGAAGCGGAACAATGAATTTTCTGCTTACGCGAAAGAAATCCTTCATATCTAATTCCTGTTCCAAAATTTCCAGAGTTGAATCGATCAAATAATTTCGATTGTCGAAAGTATGAATGTAAGTTCCTTTGTTTTCACTGAAAAAACATTCGATTTCATCTGTAGTAATTACTTTTAAATGCTGTCCGATTTTAACTGTAAAACGTTTTTTGAACGTTTTCTCAAAAGGATTTGAGAGCATTTTTCGTATTTGTTCAAAATCAAGCTGCAAATTACTGCTTTCTGATTCCGGTTTAGGAAGTCGGGTTTTGAATTTCGTCACTGCAACTTCCAGATCATCTTCATCAATTGGTTTTAAAAGATAATCGATGCTATTCAATTTAAAGGCTTTTAATGCATATTCATCATAAGCCGTTGTAAAAATTATAGCGCTTTTTATATCTATTTTTTCAAAAATTTCAAACGATAAACCATCGGAAAGCTGAATATCCAAAAATATTAAATCAGGATGCTGATTATTGGCAAACCAATCAACAGATTCTTCAACAGAATGCAGCATGGTTTCTACAGCAATATTTAATTTTTCTAATTTTCTTTGTAATAATCTCGCAGCCGGTTTTTCGTCTTCTATAATTAATGTGGTCATTTATTAAATTGAAAAAATTAACAATTTGGTTTTGGTTATAGTTTTGGTAAAATTACTCCCATTTATTGGTATTTTGAGCTTCTTTATCCATATACTTCTGAATTTTTTTCTTTTCCCATTCACTGCCAAAAAAGACATCTGGTCCAAAAACAGAAAAAGCATGGATTAACAATGCTATTCCCCAATAGAAAGCAGTAGAATAAGTATGCCAGTCTGATAAACCGTTGTAAATTATATCTTTTCCAAAGACATCACGGTTTAAATTTGTTACTATAATTATGGCATTTACAATAATGTAAATTCGCAAATGCGAGTAAAAGCCTTTTATTCTTTTTACTTTTCGATAAGCAATATTAAAGTTTTCATCTTTACTATATTCCTCTTCGCCATAATCTTCAAAAATGTTTCTTCCAAAACGTCTCATTTTATATGTCTTTTAAATTATTGCCATTTATTTGCTTTCGTAGATTCCTGATTCATATATTCCTGAATCTTTCTTTCCTCCCAATCATCACTAAAGAATATGTCTCGTCCAAAAACTGATACAGCATGCATTACTAATGCAATTCCCCAGTAAAAAGCTGTAGAATAGGTATGCCATTCAAATAAGCCACTATCATTAAAATGGCTTCCAACAAACTCTCTGTTCAAACTCGAAATGATAATAATTGCGTTCACAATTAGATATACTTTTAAGTGCGAATAAAAACCTTTTATTCTTCTCACTTTTCTGTATGCAATATTAAAGCGTTCATCGCTCGAAAATTCGTTTCTGTATTCTTCGTACATGCGTCTTCTTAAACGTCCCATTTTTTTTATCCTTTAATGATTATTGCCATTTCTTTTTGTTCTCTTTTTCCTTTTCCATCAGTTCTTTTATCTTTTTTTCTTCCCAGTCTTTTCCAAGAACCGGAAATACTTCAAAAACTTTTAATCCGTGAAAAAGAACTCCAACGCCCCACCACATTAATGGCCAATAAAACCAAAGATGATTTGGTGAAGTCATTAAATTTATAACAATCAAAACTATGTTTACTGAAATATAGGCCGTTAAGTTTCCATAAAAACCTTTAATATTCTCGACTTTCTTTTTAGCCAGGTAATATTTATCCTCGTCATTAAAATTTACTTCCATGATTATTCCCATTTTTGTTTTTTTACTTTTTTATTATCTAAAAGGCTTTTCAATTTTCGCTCTTCCCATTCTTCATCAAAAATCTTATATGAAGCAAACAAATCGATTACAGATACTAAAAATACACTTGTCCAAATTACCATTACAACACTATTTAAATATCGTACAGGAAAGAAATTCAGTGAAACTCCGTAAAATTCTTTTAAAAGATAGATCGTCAATCCAATTGCATAAACAAATGCGTGTATATATAAAGATCTGAATTGAACAGATTTTTTGCTGAAAATTTGTTGAAACTCAAATTTCCCTCGGTCATTATTACAATTTGTTTCCATAATTATTTCCAAGTTTGTTTATTTTTTTCTTTTTCTAAAATTTCTTTTATTTTTCGCTCCTCCCATTCTTTACTAAAAGCAGGTGAAATTTCAAATGTTTTTAGACCGTGAATCACTACTCCTATTCCCCAGCCGAACACACACCATATAAACCATAAATATTCTGGCGAAGTCATCAGGTTTATAACAATCAGGATTACAGTTACCAGAATAAAAACGGTTAAATGCTCGTAAAATCCTCTAATCTCTTTTACTCTTTTTTGAGCTTTCTGATAACGTTTTGCTTCAGTATAATCTGGTTCCATGATTATTCCCATTTTTGTTTTTCGCTTTCTTTTTCCAAGATACTTTTTACTTTACGCTCTTCCCATTCGGTTCCAAAAATTTTAAACGAAGCAAATAAATCTATTGCGTTAATTAAAAATGCTGTTGTCCAGATGGCCATTACAAATCCGTTAATATATTTTATGGGCAAAAAATTAAATGGAACTCCAAAATATTCTTTCAATACATAAATTACCCATCCAATAAAAAAGACAAATGCGTGTGAATAAAATGATTTAAGCTTCTCTATTTTTCTTTTAGCAAACTGCTGTAAATCATATTCCTCCTGATTATTATTGAAATTTGTTTCCATTATTTCCAGGTTTGTTTGTTGTTTTCTTTTTCTAAAATCTCTCTAATTTTACGTTCTTCCCAATCTGAGCTGTAACCAAAAACTTTAAAAGCATGCATTACAACTCCAAATCCCCAGCCCAAAGCCGAAAACCAAAACCATTGAAATCCAGGAGAATATCTCAAATTTATAAAAATTAAAAACGGAATCACACAACAATACGAAATAACATTTCCGTAAAAACCTTTTAATTCCTCTACTCTTTTTTTAGCTCTGAAATAAGCTTTGTTTTCATCGCTATAGTCTGCACTTGTTTCCATAACTGTTATTTGTTTAGTTAAAATCGGAATCTTAACTGTGAATGTTTTTTCATTTTGTTCTACTAAAACTTTTCTGTTGGTTACAATTCCGTATCGGTTTACGATGTTTGTTAATCCAACTCCTTGTCTGTCCTGCAAAACTTCTTTCTTTTGAAAATCATTTTGAATCGCCAGATAATCTCCGTCAATAAAAATTCTGATATGCAAAGGTTTTTGTTCGCTTACAACATTGTGTTTTACCGTATTTTCTAATAAAAGCTGCAACGATAACGGAACCACTTTTGCATCAGGATTAATGGCTGTTGAAGGCAATTCATAAAACAAACTATTTTCGAAACGCATTTTCAGCAAGTTCATGTACGTTTTCGCAAATGACAATTCGTCTTCAACTGAAACCAATTCTTTATCTTTTTGCTCCAAAACATAGCGATAGATTTTAGACAAAGAAGTGGTAAATCGTTGTGCATTATCTGGATTTTCTTCAATCAAAGAACTTAATACATTCAAACTGTTAAAAAGGAAATGTGGATCAATTTGATTTTTTAAGCTTTCGAATTTAGCATTTGCTGTTCCGGCGATAATCTTTTGTTGCGTGATTTCAAATTTTGATGCCTGTTTCCATTTTACCATAAAACTTCTGGCCTGCAAGAAAGTCGAAACTCCTAAAGAAACAACGATATAAAAAAGATGCACCCAAAGCATTCTTGCACTAAAAAATACATCTAAAGTCACGTGTTGCAGGATAACAAAAATGAAATAATTTATTCCTAAAACTACCGGAACCGTATACAACACAGTAGTCAGGATTCCGTAATAAACTCTCAAATTTGTTTGTTCCAGCCAATCCCATTTTTTATCCAGATAAACACTAATAAATCCGTTTCCAAAACCGAGTCCGAAAGAATAAAGACAGCTTACAAAAAAAGTTACTGCAACGTTTTTAACACTGAAATCGTCTCCTAAAAATGCTGAAAATAATATGGCAAAGACCATAGAAATCTTGAAACATGTGATTGTTCCATTTCTTACATCTGCAAAGCTACTTCTATAGTCTTTCATTCTAAATCAGCTTAAATTAGTTTTTATTTTTTACAATTTTTTTGAGTTTCCAAAGCTCTTTCTAATCCCCATTTTGGTGAAAAAGGTGTTGCAGGTTTAAATGTAGCAAAAAGTTCAATAGCTCTGTCAACTTGTGCACATAATGGTTTTGTATCTACACCTGACCATTTTGCTCCTCCAATTTGATAATCAGCTTCACCAAAAACAATTCTCGGATTATTTGGGTCGATCGCTTTTCCTTTTGCGTAAGCTTCCATCACTTTAGCCGAATATTTCATTCCGTTTGTCATTGGATCTGCAACTACCCAAGCCGTATAAATTAAAGCCTGCATAGCATAAAGTTCGGCATTATTTTGATCTTTTATAAATTCAACATCTAATGCATCTTGAGCTTTAGTTAATAACAAATCGATTTTTGTTTTATCTTTTTCGCTAAAAGCCGATGTCGTGTTGATTAAAGCTACATAATAATTTGGCAGATAACTGTTTTTCTCCGCTGCTGCGATTCTTTCAAACATTGCCGAAGCTTCTGCATTTTTTCCTTCTTTCCAAAGCCCGAAAGCTTTTCCCATTCCTTGTTCAAATTGTGTTTGTGCAGATAATAAACTGCAAATAAATAATGTAATAACTGTGATAATTTTGGTCATGATTTCTTTTTTTTAAGGTTATTTTTTGTTGATGATTAAAACTCTTTTTTTTAAGGTTCAGAGTTGCAAAGTGACAAAGGCTTGATTTTCTTATTAAATAAACTTTGAACCTTTGTCACTTTGTTTCTTTGTTCCTTTTAATTTATACTTCAAAAGTATGTCTGTTTTTACTCTTTTAAAATTAAATGATACCGAGTTGTCGAATTTGGTTACTGAATTGTTTTTTTTAAGCTACTAAGATTCTGAGTGGCTAAGATTCTAAGTTTTTCAGCGAGACAAAACCTTAGTAACTCAGAATCTTAGCAACTTAGTAGCTTTAACGCGAACTACAAGTTTTTCAACTGATTCTCATTTTTATTCTGGCTAATAGTCCAGAAGAAACCTACGAAGAAGAATCTATCAGCTGTAGGTACAACAGCTTGTCTTTGATATACTCCGTTTGGATCTGGCAGTTTTGCATAATCATATCCAAATATATTTTGCGTTCCTAAAATGTTTGAAACAGAGAAATAAAGGATTTTTTGTGTTGTCAACAAATACGCCCAGTTGAAACTCAAACTATTGTATGATTTAGTTTTTCCGTTCATAAATTGTGTTTGGTTTGGATCATTGTACGGACGACCTGAACTGAAACTGTTTGTAAAACCAATTTGCGATTTCCAGTCGGTAATAAAATATTTAGTTACTACAGACAAACTGTGATTGGCTACAAAACTTGGCGTCGCCATAGTTGGAAAGTTTTTATATTGTCTTTCTGAATCGATATAAGAATAAGAAATCCAGTATTCTAAGTTTTTATACAAATTGCTATCTCTCCAAAACAAATCGATACCTTTTGCATATCCTGAACCGTTGTTATTGAATACTGAATTGTATTGAATATCTCTCGTATCATATTGCACTAAATTGTCATACTCTTTATAATAAGCCTCTGCTCTAAAAGTCTGTCCTGGTTTTGTGAATTGATAATTCAGGATATAATGTCTTGCTTTTTCACTTTCAAATTGATGATATTTTGAATATTTAATATAATCAACAACAGGCGTTTGCGAAAAATCTCCGTAAGCAAAAGAGAATTGGCTGCTTTTTGAAACTTTGTAAGCCAATGAAGCTCTTGGCGCAATATTATTTTCGTTTAACAAACTATTATTTGAATATCTCAATCCAACTTTCATTGCCAGTTTTTTAGAAAATAGAATATCTGCTTCGGTATATGCTGCAAAAATGTTCGAATCGTAACCGTTTGACACATCAATAGAAACATTATCATCTACATTTTCGTTGAATTTTGTGATGAAATAATCGGTACCAAAAGACAATTTAAAATAGTTTGAAACTTTTTTCTGCAATTTTAATTTCAGCTGAGCAGCATTTTCGTTGTTGTCAACATCGGTGATATTGTATGTCATTTTATTTTTGCTGTAGCCGTAACTAATTCCAGAAGTCAACTGCCAGCCCGTTCCAAAAGTTCCTTTATAAGAAGAATTCAAATAGAAATTATTGTTGTTCATATCTGTTCTGATTGGATTTTCAAAATTGATATTCTTCTGATTTAAATCGAATTTTTCTGAATCGAAAGAAGCATATAATTTAAAGATTCCGTTTGTGAAATTGTATCTGTAAACGGTTTCTCCACCAAGTGATTGATACGGATTATTCCAATCTACATTTTGAGGAATTACCGCCTGATAAGGTGCTAAGTTCACATACATCATGTTTACGCTCAAAGAACTTTTCTTGAATTTTTGCGTATTTCCTAAGCCCAAACCAACAGTCATAAATGAAATATCTGTTTTTTCATGGTCTTCTTCATCATTCGTATTCAAAAGCAAAACACTTGATAAAGCTTCACCATATTCTGCAGAGTAACCTCCGGTAGAAAAAGCAATTCCACTAAACAAGAAAGGAGAAAATCTACTTCTTGTAGGCAAATTATTTGTTGTTGCTCCGTAGGGTTGCGCAACGCGAATTCCGTCAACAAAAGTCTGAGTTTCGCTGGCTTCTCCACCACGCACAAACAAACGTCCGTCCTCGCCTACATTCTGCGTTCCCGGCAAAGTCTGTAAAGCCGCGATAATATTTCCGGCAGAACCAGCTGTAGTTACAATATCTAAAGGTTTCAAAACCGAAACTCTAGCTTTATCACCAGATTCTAATGTTCCGGCAGTGATAACAACCGCATCTAGCGTGTTAACATTTTCTCTTAATTTGATTGTTTGGTCTTTGTAATTTGCAACATCAATTTCTTGTTTGAAAGTTTCAAAAAGTAAAAAACTTACTACGATAAACTTATTTCCCGTTTCACTGGTTTGAAAAGAAAAGTCTCCCGTCTCAGAACTTGTAGCTCCGTCATAAGTTCCGTCAATATAAATATTTGCGCCAGCAACTGGTTTTCCTTTTTGGTCTACTACTTTTCCTGAAATAGTACTTTGGGCAAAAGTAAAAATGCTTATTAATAATAAAATAAAAGTAATTCTAGTTTTCATGATCTTGGTTTTTGATGAAGCAAATGTATTTTAACATTTCTTGTTAAAAAATATTAAATAACCCAATTGTAGAATTTCGGGGATGAGTTGTAAAATACTTATTTGTATCTTAGCTGTAGTGTTTCTAAAACTATTAACTATGTCAGAAAGTAAAAGAGTTTCGAATTTATATCAATCCATTTATAATGGAAATCCATGGCTTGAAGTTACCTTAGCAGATACTTTAAAAGATGTAACTGCAGCTCAGGCTTATAAAAAAATCAATCCTAATTTAAACACAATTTGGGAAATTGTCAATCACCTAATACAATGGAGAAGAAACATATTAAAACGTGTTCAAGGAGAAATAATTACAACTCCCGATCATAATTATTTTGTGCCAATTTTAGATTCATCTGAGCCAGCTTGGGAACAATCACTACAAAGTCTGGCAAAATCTCAGGAATTATGGAATGATTGTTTGAGTAATTTTAATGATGCCGATTTTGATAAAATAGATCAAAATAATAATCATAACTTTTATGAAGATATTCACGGAATTATTCAGCACGATGTGTATCATTTAGGGCAAATTGTTATTTTGAAGAAATTACTATAACAGACAACAAAATTTTACTTTTTTTGGCAATCTTGTCATTCCGAGGAACGAGGAATCTTCACGAGTAACTCTACAAAGATTGGCGATTTTGCACACGGAGTTTCTTACGAAGATTCCTCGTTCCTCGGAATGACAAAATTGAGAGCCATTTTTAAATAAATATTATATGAAAAAATCAATATTATTACTCGTTTTTTTATTGATGAATGCAATCGGATTTTCTCAAGAAACCGAAGTCAAATACGATGAAAATCTTGCAAAATCTCTTCATGCCGACGAATACGGAATGAAAAAATATGTTTTCTGCTTATTAAAATCAGGAACCAATACAACAGCTTCAAAAGAGGAAACTAAAAAATTATTTGAAGGTCATATGGCAAACATTGGCAAACTTGCCAAAGAAGGAAAACTAGTTGTTGCCGGACCTTTCATGAAAAACGACCGAAATTATCGCGGTATTTACGTTTTTAACGTAGAAACAATTGAAGAAGCTAAAGCGCTTGTTGCCACTGATCCCGCAATAAAAGCAAACTTACTCGAAGCCGAATTAACGCCTTGGTATTGCACCGCAGCTTTGCAGGAAACTGTGAAAATACACGAGAAAATCGCCAAGACGAAAATGTAAATATGAAAACAGAAAAAGAAAAAATGATCTCTGGCGAATATTACAATGCCTTTGATCCAGAATTACTTAAAGGCCGAAGAGCTGCAAAAAACCTTTTGCACAGCCTAAACGTAAAAGAATACAGAGTTACTAAAAAAGCAAAAGAAATTTTAAAAGAACTGATTCCGAATGCGGGAGCTGGTCTATATATAGAACCTCCTTTTCATTGCGATTATGGTTATAATATTTTCTGTGGAGAGAATGTTTATTTCAACGTGAATTGTGTTGTTTTGGACTGCGCGCCAGTAAATATTGGCTCAAATGTATTTATTGCACCAAATGTTCAAATTTATACTGCTTCACATCCGCTTGACGCTGAATTAAGAAAAACGCTTGAAAATGCTTATCCTGTTACTATTGGAGACGATTGCTGGATTGGCGGAAATTCGGTTATTTGTCCTGGCGTAACAATCGGAAAAGGTTGTGTTATTGGCGCTGGATCTGTTGCTACAAAAGATATTCCAGACAATTCACTCGCCGTTGGAAATCCGGCAAAAGTTATTCGAAAATTAAATCAAGAACCTGAATCTACTAAATAATGCTTACTCTTAACAAAGTTCATCATATTGCCATTTTATGCTCCGATTATGAAAAATCAAAATATTTCTACACTCAGATTTTGGGTTTAACTATTATTCGAGAAATTTATCGTGAAGAACGCCAGTCTTATAAACTAGATTTGGCTTTAAATGGTTCTTATGTTGTTGAATTATTCTCCTTCCCAAATCCGCCACAAAGACCTTCAAGACCTGAAGCTGTTGGTTTACGTCATTTGGCTTTCGAGGTTATTAATTTAGAAGAAACTATTGCTTTTTTAAATTCAAAGAAAATAGAATCGGAACCTATTAGAATCGACGAAACAACTGAAAAGCGTTTTACTTTTATTGCAGATCCTGATTTGTTGCCGATTGAGTTTTATGAAAGATAGGTTTTAAAGGTTCTGAGGTTCTAAGACTCTAAGATACTAAGGTTTTCTCATTTGTCATTTCGAGGAACGAGAAATCACACTAGAAACTCGACAAAGATTGGCGATATAGCATGTGGAATTCCTAGTGTGATTTCTCCTTTTGTGACAAAACTACACATCGAAAGAATTTTCTTATTTTATTAATTTTAACATATATTAAAGACCAATTATTATTAAAAAACAGATTTGATTGTCTAATTTTGTGAAATCGCAAATAAAATCTGGCGACTACAAAATCACTTCTGATGAACAAAACGGCGCAAATCAAAAAAAATCATCAATTAATCAAACTCCGAAAATTAGTTATTGTTTCTATTTTAATTGGCTTTCTTTCTGCTTTTCTCGGAATTTCGTTAAAAAAAATAACAGAGTATTACGAAGAAATTTTCTTTCACGAAGTAACTGTTCATCCGATATTTTACATCTTATTCCCTGTTTTTGGTTTATCAGTAATTTACTTTTTAAGACAATATCTTTTCAAGAAAAAAGAAAATAAAGGGATTAAAGAGGTTTTTGAAAGTACAAATTCAAAATCTAAAAACCTTCCTTCCTATAAAATCCCATCACACTTTATCAACGGATTATTAACGGTTATTTTTGGAGGCTCAACCGGAATCGAAGTTTCGACTGTTGTTGCTACAGCGACGATTGGCTCAGTTGCTCACGAAAAAGAAAATGTTTTTCGTCAATACAAAACCGAATTAATCTGTGCCGGAGTTGCAGCGGGTGTTACAGCACTTTTCAGCAGTCCAATTGCAGGAGTTTTATTTGCATTCGAAGTAATTTCCAGAAAAGTGACACGAGCTTTTATAATTTCAAATGTAATTGCAGTTTCAATTGCTTTTGGTTTACTAACTATTTTAAAAGAAGAACCATTATTTGCCGTTTCAATCGAAACATGGAACTTAAAAGCGATTCCATATTTTATTCTTTTGGGAATTTTAGCCGGAATAAATTCTGTTTATCTAACACGTTGCGTATTATTCTTTAAATCACAATTTGGAAAAATTGATACACATTACTATAAAATTTTAATTGGTTCAGTTGTTTTGAGCGTTTCGCTATTTATTTTTCCTCAATTATATGGTGAAGGTTATCATGCAATAAAAGGAATTTTTGGAACTTCATCTCACATTCCGTTAACGATAACTTTAGCCTTTACATTTATCGGAATATTGATTCTAAAACCAATTGTTACTTCAATTACATTGGCTTCTGGTGGAGATGGCGGCGTTTTTGCACCAAGTTTATTTATAGGCGCATTTTTAGGATTGTTATTAGCATCCATCTTAAACAGCTTTTTCCATGTAAATGTAATTCCGGTTAACTTTATGATTATTGGAATGGCAGCAGTTTTGAGTGCGAGCATTCATGCGCCTTTTACTGCAATTTTCTTAGTTTGCGGATTAACAAATGACTATACATTGTTTTTCCCAATTCTTGCAGTTTGTTTGATTTCAAAATATACCGCAAAAATGATATATCCTTATACTGTATATAGTTATTCCCCAAGTTTAGTTAAATAATTTCCAAACTAAATCTAGAGATTAAAACATCTAGCAAAATATATTTAAAAGCATAACGAGCAAAATAATACCACATTATGCCAACTGAAAAAATAAAAAGAAGCTACCGCAAAACACGTTACATTCTTTACAAAGAAACATTAATTGATTATAAAGAACATTTCTGGTCCTTTTTAGGGTCATTTTTTGGAATTGGAATTTTAGCATACGTTCAATCAATGCATTTTTCAGGAAGTGATGCCGTTTATTTGATCGGTTCTTTTGGAGCTTCGAGCGTTCTCGTTTACGGAATTATTCAGAGTCCGTTTTCCCAACCCCGAAATTTGATTGGCGGACATGTAATTTCTGCAATCGTAGGTGTCACTGTTCATAAATTGGTTCCCGATATTATGTATATCGCCGCTCCACTTGCCGTTTCGATTGCCATTATTTTAATGCAAATTACCAAAACACTTCATCCGCCAGGAGGAGCAACAGCCTTAATTGCTGTTATTGGAACTGAAAAAGTAAAAGACCTTGGTTATATGTATGTCATTTCTCCGGTTTTAGTCGGTGTATTAATTTTGTTTATAACGGCTTTGGTTTTTAATAATATGACTTCCAGCAGAAGTTATCCAAGTCACAGTACTTATCACAAACATTATCATAAAATTCGAAAAAGGCTGGCTAGAAAATAAGTTATTTTCACAGCTAGTTTGTCATTTCGACGAAGGAGAAATCACAAGCGGGAATCCACACAGATTGGATAATTTGCTTTGCGGAATTTCTAGTGCGATTTCTCCTTCGTCGAAATGGCAAACTAACTGAAATCTAGCTTAATAAAATCTTTTCAACAAATCGTAATTCAGAATTCGTATTTCGTTTTTTATATTTTACCTTTGACCTCTCAATAAAAACAAAGATTATGGTTTATAAATTTAGAGTTATTCTAGACGCCGAAGAAGATATTTTCAGAGACATTGCTATCCTTGAGGAAGATACACTTGAGGATTTACATAATGCAATCTTCAACGCTTTTGGTTTTGACGGATCAGAAGTGGCTTCATTTTATACTTGTGATGATACTTGGAATCAAGAAGATGAAATTCCTCTTTTTGATACAGGAGATGTTCCTGGCGAAATGAGAACCATGAACGATTATCCATTGTCTAGTATTTTAGATAAAGAAAACACAAAAATTATCTACGTTTACGATTTCATCAGTATGTGGACTTTCTTAGTAGAATTGGCTGCAGTTGAAGATGAAACGGTTGGCGCAACTTATCCTGAAACTTTATTCTCTCACGGAGAAATGCCAGACGAAGCTCTTGAAAAAAGCTTTGAAGCCGATGATATGCACAACGATATCTACGGAGAATTTGAAGACGATTTAGACGAAGACGATCTTGATATGTTCGAAGGCGATGACAGCTTCGAAGATTATGGATTTGAGGAGAATTGGAATTAATCTAAGATACTAAGGTTCTGAGATGCTAAGGTTCTAAGGTTTTTGTTTTGAAAGTTTTTTCTTATTTTTAATTCTTCGAATTGAAAATATTAAATATGAGTAATTTTAGAAGTCTTCTTATTTGGCAGAAATCAATGGCCTTAACAACCAAAATTTATTTTTCAACAAACAATTTTCCTAAAGAAGAAATCTTTGGATTAACTTCACAAATTAGACGCAGTTCAATTTCTATTCCCAGTAATATTGCAGAAGGATTTGGTAGAGAAAGCGATAAAGATTTTTTACGCTTTTTAAACATTTCTGTTGGATCACTATTCGAAATGCAGACGCAATTAGAGATTGCAAAAAATATATCTTATTTAAAAGAAGACGATTTTAACAAATTATATGAGGATAGTCGAGAGGTCGAAAGAATGTTAGTTTCTTTTATAAAAAAAATAAAAGATAGAAACTAAACCTTAGTACTTTAGCAACTTAGAACCTCAGCACCTATACACACATGATAAATCTTTTCAATACCCACATCGACACGCTTTCGATACACCGCGTAGGAAACAAAAGCCGTAATGAAGCTATTTTTTTATCAGAGCAACCATTTAATTTAAATGATGAGATTGTTCCTTTGATAAAAGAATTCTTTTTTAAGCCTTTTAGAGAGAAAGAAGAAAACTACTATCAGTTTGCACACGAAGTGGACTTGGACTACAACGACATGTTTAAATATGCAACTGAGATTTTTGCTAATCCGTCAAATGTTCATGAGGTTTCTAAAAACATCACAAAGCATTTATTTGAGCAGTCAAATCATCCGCATATTAAAAACGGAGAGGTTTATGTGACTTATTTGACAAACCTAAGTATCGATAATAATGTTGTTGATGCAATCGGAATTTTCAAAAGCGAATTACAAGCCGACTTTTTACAGTTTGAGGAAAACGGAAGCAACCTTGAAATGATTTTACAACAAGGAATCAACTTGAGTAAATTAGATAAAGGATGTTTGATTTTTAACTACAAAAAAGAAGAAGGCTACAAAATCCTAACTGTAGACAGCAACCGTTACGACGCGCGTTACTGGTTAGAGCACTTTTTATCAGTTGATGCTTTTGAAGATGAAAATTTCATCACTAAAAAATATTTAAAATTCTGTCAAAACTTCGCAAAAGACGTTGTTTTGCCAGCAGAAGACAAGAAAGAGGAAGTAATGTTTATGAACCGATCTGTGAATTATTTCGCTAAAAATGATCAGTTTGAAGAGCAGAATTTCTTGAATGAAGTATTAGACAATCCTGATTTGATTCCAGAATTTAAAAACTATAAAGTTGATAAAGGAGAAAAATACAGCATCGAAGATGTAACCTCATTCCCAATTGCCAACGCAGCAGTTTCTGACGCTAGAAAATCGATTAAAAATGTGATTAATTTAGATACTCACATTCAGATTAAAATGGATTTCATCAATCCTGAAAGTGCAGAAAAATTTGTTGAAAAAGGCTGGGATGAAGAAAAACAAATGTATTACTACTTAGTTTACTTCAATAAAGAAGAAAAAAGCTAAGAAGTTTTCATTTTCTATTACTTACTTACTAAAACAGAAAAACGGCAGCTACAAATTGTAACTGCCGTTTTTTTATTGCATTCTATTTTAAATTAATTTGTTGGGGTAACCTATCGCACAGCAAATAACCAAACACAATAAAAACCTTATAATAATAAGTTCTAACCAAGATTCATTTTTGCTTTCTTCTAGTAATCTGTTTGTTTTTTTTGCTCGATTTACTCTTCAACTAAAGATTTCTTCATATCCATATTTTAAAGTATTTCAAAGTTGAATCTTATTGGTTTAATTATATTACGAATTTCCGTAAAAGTTTTAAAATAGTTTTGTGTGAATTTTACAGACAAAAAAAATCTGACATTTATGTTTTTTAGTCTTTTTGCATTAAAATAAAAATAATATCATTTACCTTAGCTTTATGAAAATATAAGAATTTTATTAAGTAAACAAAAAAAAATTAAAAAAAAATGAGTAAAAAAATTACAAAACTATCATTTTCATTATTAATCTTGTTTGTCGCCATCTTGTTTGTGAAATGTACCCAAGATGAGCGTGCAGATAATAATGATGTTGCTCAAAGTGCTAACATCGTTGATGCTAAAAAATGGTTTGCAGAGTATGAATCAAACGGGGAGAATTATTCTCATCTTCAAAACTTGGATTACCAGTGGGACAAGGCAAAAGACACAAGGTCGGACGACGGGACAAAAACAATAATTGTTCCAGTCAACGAGGTGAAAAGTGACCCACGTGATTTTTGGGAACAAAGATTGTATATTTACAAAACGGGCAAAGAAGACTATAAGGCGCTACTTTATGAGATTTATACAAACAAATATGTTGCAAGGAAGAACCAATCATTTGATGGTGGTAGTTTTACTGGATTTGTGAGCGTTTGGGATTTGAAAACTGGTTTTGTCAGAGCAGCGAAGTTTGAGAACAATAAGGTTGTAGAAACTGGAGTTGTTGAAGTTATAGACATCTCGCAGAGAAACAGCACAAACAGAGCACCAATAGAAGCGCCTTGCATTTATGCTGATTTTGGCGATGGGGGATGCGGCGGAAAATCAGCAGGTGACAGTGCAGGAACAGTAAACGGTGGCGGGTTAAGGGATGTTGTTATAACTGTCCCAGGCAAAGGAAGCCCAGTTGAATATTATGGACCACGTGGCCCAGTAATAGGTGGAGGAACTACAGGAGGGTATACTTCCCCAAATGGTGGTGGTGCAAGTAGTGGCGGTGGCATAACGGCACCAACGCCTCAAAAAATTATTGATGCGCTTACTGGGAAAGCAAAGTGTTTAAATGCTTTACTTAATCAAAATGGAAATTCTTTTGTGCAAAAATTATTATCTAAATTTGCAGGGAATTCTGAATTTGATATTCAAATTAGTTCCCAAGATAAAGTTTATAATCCAATCACAAATGCGGAACTAAATGGATTAACGTTTTATTCAGGAACTGGCAAACTAATAGATATTAAAATTAGTACAAGTAGAATAGACGCATTCGCAAGTTTGGAAGGGGCACGTATAATACTGCACGAATATATACACGCAGATATGGTAAGGAAATTAAACACTGTTATAGATATTAACAGTATTGATGTGAAAGATTTTAAACAAGTATTTGAAAAATATGAGAAAAACTTTCACAGTGCGATGGGGGCTTTATATGTTGAAAGTATGCGTGACGCTTTAAAAGAATTTCATAAAAATATCTTTCCAGAAGATTATCAAAATTATATTAATTATTACGGTGTTCCTCCAAGTGATGAAGTTTATGAAGCTTTGGCGTGGGGTGGTTTACAAGAAAAGAATGTAAAAGCGTGGCAAGAATTAACCGATGCACAAAAAGCCTCTATAACAAATCTTGGAAAGCGTGTAACTCAGTTTACAAAATCAGTTCCTTGCGCACAATAAATTTTAAAACTAAAAATTATGAAAATATATTTATGTCTATTGATGACTTTTTTGTTTGGAATTAATATACAAGCACAAGAAAAGGAAAAGGATACCCTCTTTTTTAAGTTTGATAGATCTTACATCAAAGAATCTGAATCTGAATCTGATTTAATCTTTTCCTTGAAAGACACTGATAATACAGAAATGTTTTATTTTAAACGAGCTGAAGTTGTAAACGGCTTAAAACCTAAAAGAATTCTTTGTCTCAAGGAAACAATAAGACAGCCTAACTTCTACAATAAATCGAACGTGCCAAAATTAAACAATAATCAACTTTTAAAGTATTTTAGTAGCAAAATTACTTATTTGGTTAAGGAGAAAAGTGGCAAAAAAGAGTTTATTAGAATAGAGCCAGTACTTGCTATTGCAGATTAGTCAATAAGCATTATATGTGATACAAATAAAGAGGGCACCTTTTATCTAGTTGCCCTCTTTTATTGCAATAGATTTTCTAAAACAAGGCGAAAATCGATTTTAAAATATCATCATAAACTTGTTTGTCTCTCTCGCCTGCCCTTGCCAAAACCCGAATTCCGGAATAATTGTTAAAAATAAAACGAGCTAAAGATCGAGCTTCCTGTTTATCAGAAATCTGTCCTGACTCCTGCCCTTTTTTTATGGCCTGATAAAAAACTTCTTCAACCGATTTTTGATTATCATGAACGATTTTTCCAATTTCAGGATCATGCATCGCCAATTCAACCGCTGAGTTTACCATAAAACAACCTTTTGTTATTCGATCCTGAAGACTTTCTACAACAGCTTGTTTAAAAATTTCAGTTAAAGCGGTTTTAATGTTTTCAGCATTTTCAAAAAGCAATTTAAGACTCTCTTCATTTTGCTGTTGATATCGTTGCAATGATTTCACAAAAAGCTTTTGCTTATCGCCAAAAGTATCATACAAACTAGAACGACTTAAACTTAAATGCGTTACCAAATCCTGTGCAGAAGTTCCGTTGTAACCTTTGTGCCAAAAAATCTCAATTGCTTTATCTAAAGCCTGATCTTCATTAAATTCTTTCGTTCTAGCCATCGCTTCAAAATTAAATTCTTTTCCAAAGATACTAAAAATACGGAACAATCGTTCCTGAATTAGTCAAAAAAATTATAACACTGTATTTACAGTAAGTCCACCGTCAACAACAATTTCAGTTCCTGTAATAAATGAAGCATCATCAGAAGCAAGGAAACTGATTGTTTTTGCAACTTCTGTAGCTTGTCCAAAACGTTTCAATAAAATCTTTTGCCCTAAAGCTGCGCCTAAACCTTCAACTTCTTCTTTTTCTAAACCAACTTTACCGTATAAAGGAGTTTCGATTGGACCAGGAGAAACTGCATTCACTCTGATTTTTCTTGGTGCTAATTCTGCTGCAAAAATTTTGTTTAATGATAAAACTGCTGCTTTACTTGCTCCATAAACACTTGAACCTGGCATTCCTAATTGTGCATTTACTGAAGTATTGAAAATAATAGAACCACCATAATTTAAAATTGGCAACACTTTTTGAACTGTAAAATAAACTCCTTTTACATTCACATTCATAATACTGTCATAATGATCTTCTGAAGCAGAATCAACTGGAGCAAAAGCTGCAATTCCGGCATTTAAAAACAGAATATCTACTTTTCCGAATTTTGCTTTTACTTCTTCAACTAAATTATCAATTGATTTTAAATCAGACTGATCTGCAACGATTCCGGTAACGTTCAATTCTGTTTCCGCTTTTGCTAAAGCTTCTTTGTTTCTTCCTGTTACAATTACTTTTGCACCTTTTGCTACTAAATCAGTTGCTGCTGCATATCCAATTCCACTGTTTCCACCTGTCACGATTGCTACTTTGTTTTCTAAATTTTTCATTTTATTTGTTTTTAAGTTATTGATTATTCAATTATTATGGCACAAAGATATAATAACGGAACGATCGTTCCGTTATTATTATTGTTAATATTTAGTTAAAGTTTCAATCCTACGTTTTTAACCCTTTATTTATAAAGGAAATAACTATCAAGCCATAAGCGAAAGAAATTGTAAAATGTCGGCGATTCTTAATATTTGCTTAATTTTGTAATTCCTAAAAACAAAAACACATGGAACGTCTTTTACCACATGAAAGCCCTTTCGAAACCATAATCTCATTCCATAAATTAATTGAGTCCTTTGAGGAGATTGCTTTATCAGATGTTGATTATCGATCTAACTACGCCAAAGCGATTTTAAAAGAAGTTGAGCCTTTTCCGGAATTCAGAACTGGAATTCATGATTATAATATCATTAAAAACAACGAAGGTTTAATCAAAAATATAGTTGCCGATTTATTTCCGACTGCATTGACGCATAACGAAATAAAAGCGATTACAATTCCTTTCCAAAATTTATCATTTAATTATACAGAGCGTTTCAAGAAAATTCTGCGCAATGCAGGAGACGAATTCGATATGGAAATTCGTGATTTTGATGATCATCAATTCTATATCAATAACTGTTGCTTAATATTGGCCTATTATTACAATCAGAACATTGATTTCAATAAGCCTTTCTTTTATGATATTCCGGATGAACAAGGGATTGAAAAACATTATAGAATTCTCTACAATGCCGATTTTATGGAAATCACTCCAACAGAAAGAGCCGTAGAATTAACGCAGGACGATATTGACCAATTAATTGATAATTACAATGATATTGAATTATGGAAATCTAAATTCCCAAAACGGAGCTGGATTTTAAAAGGTTTTGGAATGGTTTCTTTATTTGATGCAACAACCGAAAGTGCTATTTCAAATCTGAAAAGTAATTTATTAAAACCTGATTCTGAAGCGGCTTCTTCAAATGAAATCATACTTGCTATTTTTAAATCTATTTTTAAAATTCCAAGTCTAAAAGTAGGTTTCATTATTTATAATCCTGAAGAAGAAAAATTCATTAAGCCTGTAAAGTTTGATAATCAGATGCAAAGTTTTCTTTTGAACACAGATGAAGAAGTCGATTGCAAAAATGCTTTTTTTGGCTGTTCATTTGAAAATCTTTTGCACAATAAAGAACCTTTTGTGATTTCGAATGTTGAAAAATTCATTGAAGAATCTCCAAATAAAAGACTTGGCGAGCATTTACTAAAACAAGGCATCAAAAGCTGTGTTTTTGCGCCAGTCATGAAAGACGAACAATTATTGGGTGTTGTAGAATTAGTTTCTGAGCATCCAAGAGATTTAAATAGTGTCAATGCGACAAAACTGGAATTGATTCTTCCGTATTTAACCGATACAATTGATCGCTACAATACCGATATGCAGCATCAGATTGAGGCGATTATCCAGCGTGAATACACTACGATTCACCCGAGCGTTTATTGGAAATTCCGAAAAGAATCACAGAATTATTTTCAAAATATCAATCACACAAAAGATTATATTTTTAAAGAAATTGTTTTTAAAAATGTATATCCGTTATACGGACAAATCGATATTAAAGGTTCATCTGAGCATCGAAATGAAACCGTAAAAATTGACTTAAAAAATCAACTTACGGCTCTTTTGGAAATTTTTGACAACCAAAAGCCAAATACAAATCTGGTACTTTTGGAACAAAGAAAATTTGAATTGGAATCGCTTCGAAGCGAATTGGAATTCCCTTTAAAAGCAGATACTGAACAACATATTCAACGTTATATTGAAGAAGAAATTCATCCGATATTAAAAAATACAAAAGGTAGTGCCAAAAACGAAAAATTAGAAGCTTTGTATTTTGAAAGTCTTGACGAAAAAACAGGTTTGTTTTATCAGGAAAGAAAAAAGTTTGATAACGCAATGTCGATCATCAACAAAAAATTAGCTTCGGTTTTAGATAAAAAACAATTAGACGCACAACAAATTTATCCGCATTACTACGAACGTTTTAAAACGGATGGTGTTGAGCATAATTTATACATCGGAGCTTCAATTTCGCCAACAAAACCTTTCGATATCATGTATTTGCACAATCTGAGATTATGGCAATTACAAACATTATGCGAAATGGAATTGGAGCATCATCAGCTTAAAGAATCGCTTCCGTATGAATTAGATGTTACATCTTTAATTTTAGTTTTCAGTGCGCCACTTTCTATTCGTTTCAGAATGGATGAAAAACGCTTTGATGTTGATGGAACTTATAATGCAAGATATGAAGTCGTTAAAAAACGAATTGACAAATCAAACATTAAAGGAACTAAAGAACGAATTACCGAGAAAGAAAAAATTACGATTGTCTATTCTCAAAACAATGAAGAAACTGAATATTTGAAATATATCAAGTATTTACAACACAAAAAAATACTTGAACCTGCGATCGAGCAGTTTGAAGTAGAAGATTTGCAAGGTGTTTCAGGCTTGAGAGCCATTCGTGTAAAAGTGATCAATAATACTGTAAATCCAACAGCAAAAAAAATCACTTATCAAGATTTATTAGATGAGCTCAACTAAATTAGTTGAGCTTTTTTTTATACGCTAACTTCTTTAAAAGCAATTACAAAAGCGATTACAGTAATAATTATTCCAATCATGAAAAGGTTGTAGGCAATTCGCAGTAAATTATATTTTCTCTGCAAAACCAATCCCAGATAATACAAATCCTTGATCATTGTTGAATATAAATAGTCGCGATCTTTCATCATTTCATTCATTGCCCAATTGTATTCTTCAAAAGGCATTTTGTAGAAATTTCCAAAAAACATCAAATTCACTTTTTTAGCTTCGACATCGTCTCGCGTAAAAAAACCTGAAGTTACTTTTGGTCTTGTAGAAAGAATGGCGAAAATAATTGTGATTACGCTCGACATCAACATTATAAATGTCGGAATTACCAAATGCGCGTTTTTCGGGCTATCTAATTTTGGAATAATGGACGAAAGTGCAATCGAAATAATAATAGCATTTACAGATAACAAAATATTTGCTTTACTGTCGGCTATACCACTTAAACGTGTATGATTTCCAAGTGTAACGCGAAACAAAGTATCAATTCCACGTTCTGGTTTTTCGGTTTTTTCAGCTTTTTCTCTCTTTTTATTTTCTTCATCAATTGCCGATGCCGCTTTCAATTCCTGTTTGTTAATTTTTTTCTGAATTAAAATCAGGTTTTTTTCTTTTAAAGGTTGCCATTTTCTTAATGCATAATCTGTATAGAAACGGTGTTTATTCAATAGGAAATTCAAATTCTCTTTTGTCCATTCCGAATTTGAAAAACTTGCAATACCCGTATTTTTTAGTTCCAAACGAAGCAATTCGCAAGTTGTCACATATTCTGTTCCCATTAAATGGGCATAATCAGCATCTTTAATAATTTTTTCCAAATGCGTTGCAGGCACATATTCTTTGGTCGTTGCCAAAATTAAACTGGAAACTTTCGCTATAAATTCCTCAGATTGTCCTTTTTCTTTTAAAAAAGCTTCGGCAATTTTTACGCTTTCTTTTTCGTGATGCTCATAACCTTCAATATATCCCGTATCATGAAACCATGCAGCCGCTAAAAGTGCTTTTTTATCATCATCATTAACATCTTCTTTTTTGCACAACTCTTTTACCGCAGTAACTACAGTTAAAGTATGGTTAAAATTATGGTAAGAATATAAATTAGAAAGTTTATCTTTGAGTAAATTACTGACGAAGTCTTCGCATTGTTCTATTAGATTCATAAAGAATATTTTTAATACCACTAAATTATGAAATTGTTTTTGGATAATCATTTTATTGCCAAGATTAAAAACTTTTCTTTGGCAATAATCGCTATAGCCCTCCTATATTCTTGTGCAACGCGCAAGGCACAATACGGAAAAAATGTAAGCGCCAACGAAACAGAAAACGCAACTGATACTATAAAAATTGCTCATACCTTTTATTTAGTTGGAGATGCCGGAAATGCTGATGAAGAACAAGCCCAGCAAACACTAGAGCTTTTGCATCAAAAGCTAAAAAAATCGGGTAAAAAATCGACACTATTATTTTTGGGAGACAATATTTATCCGAAAGGTTTTCCTGCAGATAAAAATGCTGACGACAAAGCTTTAGCCGAAACAAAATTGACCAATCAACTAAAATTAACTGAAGGTTTTAAAGGAAAAACCATTTTTATTCCCGGAAACCACGACTGGTACAGCGGTATCAAAGGCCTGGAACGTCAAGCTGATTTTGTAACTAAATATCTAAATGACAAAAAAGCATTTCTGCCAAGAAAAACCTGTCCTATTGAAGATGTGAAAATTGACAGTACTGCAACGTTAGTTACAATTGACAGCGAATGGTTTTTAGAAGATTGGAACAATCATCCAACGATAAACGACAATTGCGACATTAAAACCAGAGAAGCTTTTTTTGATGAACTCGAAAACATTTTAAATAAAAATCAAGAGAAAACTGTAATTCTGGCGATCCATCATCCGTTATTGAGCAACGGAACGCACGGCGGACAGTTTTCAATGGAAAAACAATTATTTCCGCTAGAGAAAAAAATTCCACTTCCTATTATTGGTTCTTTCATTAATTTATTGCGAAAAACATCTGGCGCAAGTCCGCAGGATCTTCAAAATAAGCAATATACAATTTACGCAAAAAGAATAAAAACACTTTTGCAAAAACAGAAAAATGTTATTGTTGTTTCTGGACACGATCATAATCTGCAATACATCAGTAAAGAAAATATTCAACAGATTATCAGTGGTGCTGGATCAAAATCGGAAGCTGCACGTGCTATTAGTGAAAATGATTTTTCATATGGCGGAAATGGGTACGCAACGTTGACTTTATTTAAAAGTGGCGACGCTAAAGTTTCTTATTTTGGAAATGAAAACAACAAAGAAAAACTGCTTTTTGAACACGAAATCATAAAAGCGAAAGAGATTAACTGGGCAGCCGATATTCCGAATACTTTCCCTCCAAAAATTACGACTTCCATCTACTCAAAAGATATGACGGATAAAAGTATGTTTCACAGATTTTTATTCGGACAACATTATAGAAAATATTACAGCACACCTATAGAAGCCAGAGTTGCTACTGTAGATACATTGATGGGCGGTTTGAAACCGATTCGCGAAGGGGGCGGACATCAATCTATTTCGTTAAGAATGTCAGATCCTAAAGGACGTGAATATGTAATGCGAGCCATGAAAAAAAGCGCAACAGTATTTTTACAATCCGTTGCCTTTAAAGATCAATATATTGTAAACGATTTTGAAAAAACCTATACCGAAAACTTTTTATATGATTTCTATACGACGTCACATCCTTATGCTCCCTATGTAACAGGAAGTATGTCGGATCAAATTGGACTTGCTCACACGAATCCGATTTTATATTATATTCCGAAACAAAAAGGACTGAAAGAGTTTAATGCCAGTTTTGGAGATCAGCTGTATATGGTTGAAGAACGTCCGGCAGATAATCATTTGGATGCGAAGAATTTTGGAAATCCATCCAATATTATCAGTACAGATGATATGATGATGAATC
Source organism: Flavobacterium sp. ASV13 (assembly GCF_000745775.1). Classification (GTDB taxonomy): domain Bacteria; phylum Bacteroidota; class Bacteroidia; order Flavobacteriales; family Flavobacteriaceae; genus Flavobacterium. The sequence continues at coordinate 561,922 of NZ_JQJY01000003.1, forward strand.
TTCACAAAGATGAAAAATACTCCGTCGATCAAAAAGAATATATAAAAGCCCGTTTGTTTGATATATTGATTGGTGACTGGGACCGACATAGTGATCAATGGCGCTGGGGCGAATATAAAGTAGGTGACAAAGTTATTTACAAGCCAATTCCGCGTGACCGCGACCAGGCTTTTGTGAAATACGACGGCGCTTTACTTTCGCTTATTATGAATATGCCACCACTTCGTCATATGCGAACTTTTAAAGGCGACAGAATCAATGTAAAATGGCTTGGAAGAGAACCTTATCCAATGGATTTGGCTTTTTTAAGAACGGCTGAAGAAAAAGACTGGATCGAACAAGCAAAATATATTCAGGAAAATTTATCAGATGCTGATATTGATGCTGCATTTAATAACATGCCAAAGGAAGTTCAGGACGAGACCGTTGATGAAATTAAGCAGAAATTAAAAAGTAGAAAGAAAGATCTTCAAAAATATGCTTCGGAATATTTTGATGTTTTGAGCCGTACGGTAATGATTGCAGGAACTGATAAAAAAGACAAATTTGTAATCAATCACAATGCTAAAAAAAGCATCGAAATTCAGGTCTTCAGAATTAAGAAAGAAGGTGACGATTTGGTTTACACCAAAACAGTAACTGATGATAAAACAGTAAACTTATGGGTTTATGGTTTGGACGACAATGATATTTTTGAAGTAAAAGGAAATCATAAATCGAATATTAAAATTCGTTTGATTGGTGGACAAAACAATGACACTTACAATATCGAAAACGGCAGAAAGGTTATTGTTTATGATTTTAAATCAAAAGAAAACACATACAACTTTTCCCGAGGCCTCGGGACTAAAGCTCAAACACAGCTTACAGACGATTATGATGTGAACTTATACAATTATGAAAAACCAAAATATAATGTCATTTCCGGTTTGCCAAATATTGGATATAATCCAGATGATGGCGTAAAAGTGGGTATTAACTTAAATTATACTGTAAATAATTTTAAACAGAATCCTTATACGCAAAAACATACTGTTAACGCCTTTTATTACTTCGCTACCGGAGGTTTAGAATTTAACTATGCAGCGCATTTTCCAGGATTGCTAGGGAAATGGGTTATTGATGTTGATGCACAATATACAACGCCAAACTTTGCGATGAATTATTTTGGTTACGGAAACGAAACTGTAAATAATGACGAGGAATTTGGAATGGATTATAATAGAGTGCGAATTCGAAAATTTAATGTTGCAGGTGCTGCAAGGCACGTGGGGCGTTTTGGAAGTGAATTCAGCATACAGCCAATTCTTCAAAAAATGACTGTCGAGGAAACTGAAGACCGATTTATTGATATTCCGGGAATTGTAAATCCGAATGTATTTGACAGTCAAACTTATGGTGCCTTGAGAGTAAAATATGTTTTCAAAAATTCTGATTTTGTGGCAAAACCTACTTTGGGAATGTATTTTATGCTTTCAGGAATGTGGACTACAAACTTAAGCGACACCAAGCAGAATTTTCCAACTCTTGAAAGTATCTTAGGCTTTACCCATAGAATTGATCATAACGGAAAATTAGTTTTAGCAACATTCCTTAAAGGAAAAGCAATTTTAAACAACAATTTCGACTTTTATCATGGTGCAGCTTTAGGAGGCGACACTGATTTACGTGGATACAGAAACGAACGCTTTTTAGGAAGTTCTTACTTCTCTCAAAGTAGTGACTTGCGTTTCACTCTTGGAAAAATCCACAAAACTGTTGCTCCATTAACATACGGAATTCTAGGCGGTTTTGACTACGGAAGAATCTGGCTTGACGGTGAAAATTCAAGAAAATGGCATCAGGATTACGGCGGAGGATTATGGTTGAATGCTATTAATCTTGTAACTGCTAGAATATCATATTTTCAATCTCCTGATGAACCGGGAAGAATTATTTTTGGAGCGGCGTACAGCTTTTAAAAAAAGTTGCTAAGGTTCTAGGTTTTTTCTTTAGAGCGCATTAAAAAACAGCCAGGAATTCATGAATTCCTGGCTGTTTTTTTTCAAATAAAAGCTTAAAGCTTTAGTAGCTTAGTATCTTAGAACCTCAGAACCTTAGAGCTTAAATTCATACATGTTTCCTCCTATTTTATCGGCTTTTTCATCGGCGATTAGAAGCGTATTGTTGTCTCTAAAAACTGCAGCTTCTTTTTGTGAAAAGTGATTTAGGCTCACTTCTGTCTGTTTTCCTTTGTGGAATAAATCGCCTTTGAAATCTTTAAATAAAACAATTTTATCATGGCTTAATAAGGCTACTTTTTTTCCGTCGGGGCTAATTGTTGCACTGGTGAGTACACAATGATTGTAATTGCTGCAGGTTTTGAATTCGCCAATTTTAACTGCTTTTTGAGTTCCTTTTGCATTTTTTATTTTGTAAATAAAAGCAGTTCCGTCAAAACCTTTGCTTCGGTTTTTTGTAAAAAGATAAAAATAGCCTCCTTTTTCAAAAAAGCCTTCAACATCATAAAACATTTCTTTTTTCTTTGGCGGAAATTCCGTTTGTTCCGGATACGAAAAAGAAATTTTATATTCGGCGGAAGCCAGATCTTTATTCAGCTGATTTTTTGCGATTTTATAAATACACAAATCTTTTCGTTTGTTATCATTATTTCCAAAATCTCCAATGTAGATATTTCCAGATTTATCTTTTGTAATATCTTCCCAATCAACATTTGTGGCATTTGAAATCGTAATGGTTTTGGCTAATTTCCCTTTAGAATCGATTGCATAAATAGCATTTTTATTTCCACTATCTTCTAAAGTGTAAATCATATTTGTTTCTGGAAAATAGGTTATTCCTGAAACTTCTTTTAATTTCTTTGGAAGCGAATAAAGCGTTTTCAAATCACTGTTTGTCTGTTGCTGACAAGCTAATAAAATAATGGAAACGGCTACTAAAAAGGATTTTTTCATAAGATTGCATTTTTATTTTTTGCCACAGATTTCGCAGATTAAATGTTTTTTTTTTCAATTCTTTAACTGGTGAAATTCGTGTAATCTGTGGCAAAAACTTTTAAACTAAATTAGTATTTTTAAAATTGCGCGTAATAAACTCAAACGCAGCTTGCATGATATGTCCCATTGATTTGGCGTTTTTGAATTTCATATCATTAGTGTATCGGTACAATTCCATTTTAAGCTGATTCAAATGTTCTTGCGTTGAAATCGTATCGTGACACATTATATTCAATAATTTTTTAATTCTGGTTTCGGCAGAATGGATACGTTTTGCCAAAATTGCGCGTTCTTCATCTTTGTATTGAATTATTGAACGTTCTTCTAATTTTTCTTTAATCAGCTGAATCATTGGATAATTTTCCTTGAAAAACTGCGGACGATACACTTTGAAATTGCCTTCGTAACATTGCTGATCAAAATCAATCGGGCGAATTTTGTAAACCACCTGATCAAAATCGTGAATTGGCACAATGACATAATTATAAGCCCGCATATCGCCTAACAAACGAATCATACAACGCTCATTAAACTTTACAAACTCCTTTGCTATTTGCGCTTTTTCCATTTCGGTACATTTATCCAGCAAAGTATCCATAAAAACATCACCAGGAATTCCGATAATATGCTCTTCAATCAAAGTATCATTATAAACCAAAAAATTGATTTTATCAGGCGAAAGAATATCTTCCAGTTCCAAACCATAAATTCTGGAAGCATCGGCTTTTTTGATATAAAAATGAACGTAATTGTCATTCAGAATATTTCGAACCTTAATTCTGAAAGGCTTTGAGTTTCCGAAAGTACAGTAATCAATAGCGTCAATATTTAAAAACTGAATAATTTCAATATTTCCATCCGAATGTAAAAGCGAATAAATTTTCTTCAGATTCAGATCAATTTCATTTCTTTCAAATTCGTTGTAATACACGCGAATCCACAATGTATCCGTTTCATTCTTATCATAAACATTGATTGAGCCAGAAAATCGCAACAAGTCATCATAAAAAACAGAAACTTTCGAAATACGTTCGTATCTGTCCAAATAACTTAAAAGCGTTTGTGTTAAAGGGTATGTCGGTTTTTTTAAAACCATCAAAGGCTCGCTCATTTTGAATATCTTTAATACAAATTTACATTAAATAAAATTTAGCGTAACAATATTAAAGTTGATTCGTCATACTAAAAACTAAAACCGAAAAAATTTGGAAACCATCCTTACCATCGAAAATCTCAGCAAACAATATGGGCGCATTCAGGCACTCAAAAATGTTTCTTTCAGCATTCAAAAAGGTCACGTTTACGGAATTCTTGGCCCTAACGGAAGCGGAAAATCAACCACTTTAGGAATTGTACTCAATGTTGTAAACGAAACAGCAGGCAGTTATAAATGGTTTGACGGAAAAATGCAAACGCATGAAGCCTTAAAAAAAGTAGGAGCCATTATAGAGCGCCCGAACTTTTACCCTTATATGACAGCTGAGGAAAACCTGAAATTAGTCTGCAAAATTAAAAGCATCAATTACGCTAAAATTGAAGAAAAACTGAATCTTGTGGGTTTGACCGAAAGAAAAGACAGCAAATTCAGCACATTTTCATTAGGAATGAAACAGCGTTTAGCAATTGCTTCGGCATTGTTGAATGATCCTGAAATCCTAATTTTAGATGAACCAACAAATGGTTTAGATCCGCAGGGAATTCATCAGATTCGTGATATTATCAAAGAAATTGCATCGCAGGGAACAACCATTTTATTGGCTTCGCATTTATTAGACGAGGTCGAAAAAGTATGCTCACATGTTGTTGTTTTAAGAAAAGGCGAAATTTTATATTCAGGTTCTGTTGATGCAATGTCGGCAAATGAAGGCTTTTTTGAAATTTCTTCGAATGACAATCTGGTTCTAAAATCAATTTTGAATGATCATCCGGCTGTTGGACAAATTAAGGACGAAGACGGAAAAGTTTTGGTTTACCTAAAATCAGATTTATCCGCTTCCGATTTAAATCAGTTTTTATTCTCAAAAAATATCGTTTTAAATCATTTGGTAAAACGCAAAAACAGCCTGGAAGCACAATTTTTAGAATTAACCAAAAACGCCATCATCCAAAAAAACTAAACCATGAACAGACTTATCTCTATAGAACTTCAAAAAATCTGGAAAAACAAAGCCAGCAAAATCCTGACTTTGGCTTATTTTATTTTACTCTCTTTTATAGCCTTGATTGCATCAATAAAATTTGATATCGGTCCGTTTAAATTTCATTTAGCCGAAATGGGAATTTTCAATTTTCCTTTCATCTGGCATTTTAATACCTATGTTGCCGCTTGGCTAAAGTTTTTCCTTGCCATTGTAATCGTGTCAATGATGGCGAACGAATATAGTTATGGAACTTTAAAACAAAATCTAATTGATGGTTTAAGTAAAAAGGAATTTATATTGTCGAAATTCCTGACCGTTGTTCTTTTTGCTTTTGTTTCTACCGTTTTTGTTTTTGTAATGAGCTTGATTCTCGGATTAAGTTTTTCCTCTTACAATGAATTTGGAATCATTTTTTCTGATTTAGATTATCTTTTAGCATTTTTTGTAAAACTTACAGGATTCTTTTCATTCTGTTTGTTCTTGGGAATTTTAGTAAAACGCTCGGCTTTTGCTTTAGGATTTCTTTTAGTTTGGAATATAATCGAAGGAATAATACGAGGTACATTGGCATTTAAAATTTTCCCAGACAGCGATACCGATGAGAAAATTACACAATTTCTACCTTTAGAATCCATGTCTAATTTAATTGTTAATCCTGCCCCAAGATTATCTGTAGTTAAAACTATTGGCACACAAATGGGAATTGAAACAGATATTGATTATAGCGTAAGTTATTCCGCAATTCTGATCGTTTTAGTCTGGACATTTTTGTTCATTTACTTCTCATACAAATTATTAAAAAAGCGAGATTTATAGTATATTTGTTGAGCTATGACTCATCTAAAAGTTTTTTTATCTGTTTTTATTTTGTGTTGTTTATCTCTTAAGATGAACGCTCAATATATTAGCATAGATGATCAGAGAACGCCTCAACAACTTATTGAAAATGTATTAGTCAACAGCTCTTGTGCTACAACATCAAATTCTTCAGGAAAAGGAGACACTTTCACAGCGGGACAGCAGAGTTTTGCTTATTTCAATGCTGGATCAAGCAGTTTTCCTTTTGCTGAAGGTATTATTTTAACAACTTCACCAAGTAGACAAGCGGTAGGACCTTACGTTAGCAATAATGGCGGAGGAAATGTTAACTGGACAGGCGATGCTGATTTGAACAACATTCTAGGAATCAATTCAATAAATGCAACTGTTTTAGAGTTTGATTTCGTTCCTTTAACTGATGTTCTAAGTTTTAATTACATTTTTGCATCCAATGAATATCAGTCTTTTTTTCCATGTGAATATTCCGATGGGTTTGCATTTTTAATTAGGGAAGCCGGAACTTCTGATCCATATAAAAATTTAGCTGTATTGCCGAATAGCACAATTCCGGTTTCTTCAACAAATGTCCGCCCTAAAATTGAACCCGGATTTGCATCAAACGGAGACCCTTATCCCGGATGTCCTGCTGTTAATCAAAATTATTTTAACGGTTTAAACAACAATACGACAAGTCCTATAAATTATGCAGGACAAACTATTGTAATGAATGCCCGAACTAATGTAGTTGCCGGAAAAAAATACCATATAAAACTTGTTATTGCCGATGATAAAAACCAATATTATGATTCGGCAGTTTTTTTACAGGCTGGCAGTTTTTCATCAAAAATTGATTTTGGCGCTGATCAAACAGCATTATCTGGTAATCCTTTATGTTTTGGAGAAGAAGCAATATTAGATACAAAATTATCCGCTTCATACGATTTTAAATGGTATAAAGACGGAGTACTTTTAGCAGCTGAAAAAAGTCCAGTTTTACACGCAACAACATCAGGAATTTATAAAGCAGATGTTACATTAACACCTTCCACATGTACATTGACGGGAGAAGTTAAAATTGAAGTTGCTCCTGAAATTCTTTCAACAAATACAACATTGGTTCAATGCGATGACAATAATGACGGTATAAGTGTATTTGATTTAAAGAAAGTTGATAATCTGATTAAAAATAATGCATCAGATATTGTAAACAGCGGCTATTATGAAACTTTGGCTAATGCAGAGTCTAAATCAAATCCGATTGCTATTCCAGAAAAGTACACAAATAAGAGTACAAATCAAATTGTTTTTGGAAGAATTGAAAACAAATTTGGTTGTTTCAAAACTGTCGAAGTAAAACTTCAAACTTCAAATAATGCAATTTCAGCTCAAAATCCAGTCAAAACTTGTGACGGTGACGACAAACAAGATGGTCTTTACCAATTTGATCTTCAAGCACAAGTAACGCCTCAATTAACGACTGGTCTTCCAGCAGGTTTAGAAGTGCATTATTTTTCAAGTTCAAACGATGCTTTGTCTGAAACAAATGTTTTACCTAATATTTTTAAAAATACGATTGCTTTCACGCAAACCATTTATGCACGAATTATAAATGGAGCTGATTGTTACAATATTTCACCAGTTACGCTAGTTGTCAACACCTTTGATCCTCCAAACTTCGAAGAGGAATCAAAATACATCTGTAAAGGCAGTGATATTGTATTGACTGTTGCTCCAGGTTTCAATAGTTATTTATGGAGTCCCGGAAGTGAAACTTCAAATTCAAAAACAATAACGGCACCTGGCGATTATAGTGTTACAGTGACGGATGCAAACGGCTGTCAGAAAACAAAAAAATTCAAAGTGATTTTATCAGAACCTGCTATTATTACAGAAGCAGTAGTAAAAGATTTTTCTGGTGTTGACAATTCGGTTTTGATAAAATATACTGGCTCCGGGGATTATGAATTTTCATTAGATGGAAATGTTTTTCAGGATGATCCACAATTTAATGGAATAGAACCTGGCATTTATTATGCTGTCGCCCGAGATAAAAATGGTTGTGGCCTTTCTAACCGTTTTTTAGTTTATGTTTTGGATTACCCAAGATTCTTCACTCCAAATAATGACGGCTATAACGACTTATGGGCAATTAAAGACATTAATCAGATGCCCGGTTATACAATTCGGATTTTTGATCGTTACGGAAAATTTATAAAGGAAATGAACCAAAACAGCACTGGCTGGAACGGATTATTTAATGGCGAGCAATTACCTGCTGATGATTATTGGTTTACACTTCTTTTTGTGGATGGAAAAAGCGTTAAAGGACATTTTAGCTTAAAAAGATAAAAACGCTTTATTACTTCCGTCTTTTTTTCTTCAAAAAATAGAATTCGAAAACAAACAATCTTCAACAAAACCTAAATTTCAAATAATTAGGGAGAAAAAACACTCGATTTCTCGAAGAAATTAAAATAAAACTTATTTTTGATTTGGGCGATTCAATTCTGTATACAGCCATTAACCGAGCCAATGAAAAAAACTTTACATTTCCTATTGTTTCTTTTTTGTACTGTAAATTGTTTCTCACAATTTAGCAAAACACATTATATACCTCCATTGATTTCTGTTGCTGGATTTGTCAATGATCAATATTTATACATCTCAACTCCAAGCCTTGTTAATGTAAATTTTAAAATTATTGCCAATGGAGGAAGTGTAGTCAGCGGAACCGTTAATAGTAATAATCCGTACCGATATTACATTGGAAACGGGCTAGACACACAATTATTTACTCCTCTATCCAAAACAGGAATTGTTTCCAACCGAGGGTATGTAATTGAGGCTGAGGATCTCGTTTATGTAAGTGCCAGAGTCAATTCCGGAATCACTCAAAATGGAGGTTATAATCATGCAGGCGGGTTAGTTTCTAAAGGAAATAGTGCTTTGGGTACCACTTTTAGATTAGGAGCAATGTTAAATCCACTTTTTGATGAAACATTATTGAATTTTGCCTCTATAATGGCTACAGAAAACGGAACCAAGATCACTATTTCAAACATTCAAAACGGAACTCAACTTATAGACGGGTCTACTATTTCCGGGCCAATAACTGTTACTTTAAATAAAAACGAAAGCTATGTTTTGGCTTTAAAAAATTATAACGACGGCCAACTTACATCAAATAGTTCTAAAATAATTGGCGCTTTAGTTAATTCTGACAAGCCTGTCGTAGTCAATTCTGGATCATTTGGTGGAAGTAACAGTACACTTCTAGGAGCAACACAAAACGGAGGATTAGCTCCAGTAGGAAGAGATGTTGGTTTTGATCAAATTGTTTCTTTAGAAAAGACAGGAAAAGAATACATCTTCATAAAAGGCCTTGGTACTGATGAATTGGAGCGTGTTTTAATAGTAGCACATTCCAACAATACCGAAATATTTTTGAATGGCTCTTCTGTTTCTTATAAAACACTTAATAGCGGAGAATATATTGCAATTGATGGAAGTCAGTTTATCAATGGAAGTTTATACGTAAAAACTTCTGCAAACGTTTTTGCTTATCAAAGTATTGGTGGAACAATAAATCCTGCCAATCAAAATTTATTTTTTGTTCCGCCAATAAATTGTGCCACGCCAAATACGGTAGACAACATCCCCCAAATCCAATCTATCGGCAATAACACATTTAACGGATTTCTAAATATTGTAACCGAAACGGGAGCTACCGTGTCATTAAATAATAATCCAATCACATCTGCTCCTATACCAATTCAGGGAACAGCAGATTTTGTTCGTTACAGTGTATCTGATTTATCTGGAAATATAGCCGTAAAATCAACAAAACAAGTATATGTTTCTTATTTTGGAACCAATGGAGCCGCAACTTATGGAGGTTATTATTCAGGTTTTGATTTAAAACCCGAAATTGTCAGCGGTAAAATAACACTAAACAATTCCTCTTGCATTCCAAACGTATCTTTAAAGATAAATACACTTTCTTCTTATGATACTTTTCAATGGTACAAAAACGACGTTTTAATTCCTGGCGAAACTAAAAATAATTTCACTCCGTCAGAACCTGGTTTTTATCAGGTACGAGGAAGTATCTCTGGCTGTGTAAGCGATGTTTTCTCAGATAAAATTCCAGTAAGCGAATGTCCAATAAATATCGATAATGACTTAGCCAATGACAATATTGATGTTGATTATGATAATGACGGAATAACAAATTGTACGGAATCATACGGAGATTTACCGATTAATATTTCAAATCCAAGTTCTGGTTTGGTAAAAACTGGAACTTATTCTAATTCTTTTACGGGCACGGTTACAAACAGCTCAACGGCCGCTCTTGTTCCTTTTACAGGAAATGCAGATGGAAGTTTTGTTACCGAGGTCATGCCTGGAAAAGGTTTTTCTGTAGACTATAAACTGAATTTCTCAAAACCAATAAATATTCGTTTAGAATATAGCAACAATGCCAATGTAACTGATTTATTAAACTCAGATTCTGAATACATCATTAATTCAGACATTGATAAAACAGTAACTGTTTTAAATCCAACAAATCAATTATTAATTGATACCAATTATGATGGAATTTATGAAAGCGGCGTTACTCAATTTTCTTCTTTCGAAATTCGATTCCGTTTAAATGGAAGCGTTCCATTGCCAGCAGGAACAGGAACGTTCAAATTTCAGTCTTATCAAACGCAATCATTTAAAATCACACATAAAAATCTATTAGACACTGCCGGAAATAAAGCAACATTTAAACTTACCGCTACTTGCGTTTCAAAAGACACTGATGGTGACGGAATTCCAGACCAATTAGATTTAGATTCAGACAATGACGGTATTCCTGATGTAATTGAATCGCAAATAAAACCAATTGCTTTATCTAATAAAGATGCTAATTTAGACGGATTGGATGACATTTTCGATTCTTCTGCAGCAGCAATAGACACCGATAATGACGGAATTCCGAATTATCTTGATTTAGACAGCGATAATGATGGTATTTATGATTTAACCGAATCAGGAAGCAATGCTCCGGATACTAACAAAGATGGAATTATTGATACAATGGATTTTGGGATTAATGGATTATCTAATGCTTTAGAAACCAATCCAGACAGTGGGATTTTAAAATATACCGTTTTAGATTCGGATAATGATGGAATAAAAAACTACACCGAAATTGACAGTGACAATGATGGCTGTAATGATGTTATAGAAGCTGGATTTACTGATCCAAATTTTGATGGCCAATTAGGAAATGCTCCGGTAATTGTAAATTCTTTCGGAGTTGTAACCAGCAGAACAGATGGTTACACAACTCCAAATGGTAATTATATTATTGCAACTCCAATTATAATTACTAAACAGCCAGAAAATCAAACTGTTTGTGAATTAGAAAAAGCTATTTTCAACATCGAATCAAATGCTGATACTTTTCAATGGCAATTTTCTAGCGATGGCGGAAATACTTGGAATGCTTTAACTGAAAACGCAACTTACACAGGAACTAAAACTGCTTCTTTAACCATTCAAAAAACAAATAAAACAATGAATGGTTATCAATATCGCGTACTTTTAAACAGAAACAACAATGCCTGTGGATTAACTTCTGCTAATTCTGTAAAACTTACACTGTATACTTTACCAGTTTTAAATTCCCCAATTACATTAATTCAGTGTGATGATGATACTGATGGAATTTCAAATTTTAATATAACCGAGAAAAACAGTTTTATTTCAGCCAATTCTGTCAATGAAACATTCTCTTATTATACTACTTTGGCTGGAGCAAATACAAAAGATTCTGCTGCATTGATTTCTAATCCACTTGCGTTTACAAGTAGCAATAAAAATATTTGGGCAAGAGTTGAGAATTCAAACGGATGTTTTTCAGTTTCTCAATTAAATTTAATAGTTTCAACCACACAAATAGATCCTAACTTTAAAAGATCTTTTACCATTTGTGATGATTTTCTCGACGCTGTTAATGATGACAAAGACGGAATTTCTAGCTTTGATTTTAGTAGTGTAACTGCTGATATTCAGAAAATGCTTCCTTCAGCTAGCACAAATTATTCTATAAAATATTTCGCAAATGAGGCAGATGCTTTAGCAGAAACTAATGCGATTGCAAATCCTTCATATTACCGAAATACAACACCAAAACAACAAGAAATTTGGGTTCGTGTTGACAGTAATCTGGACAATGCCTGTTTTGGATTAGGTGCCTACATTACATTAAAAGTAAATCCGAAACCGAATATTGACATCAATAGCAACAGAAATGCTGATCAATTAGTATGTTCTAATTTGCCAACGTTTTTTGTCAAACTTGATGCAGGAATTATTGGAAATATACCAGCCAATACATATACATATATTTGGTCAAAAGATGGAAGTATAATACCCGGAGAAACTAATGAAACCTTAGATGTCAACGAAGAAGGAAACTATACCGTAGAAGTTTTCACTAAAGACGCAATCAGCTGCAGCAGAACCCGAACTATTAACGTAACAGCTTCAGATATTGCACATCTTGATTCTGTTTCCATTTCCGATTTATCAGATTACAATACTGTTGAAGCAAATGTTTCTGGAACTGGAAATTATGAATACAGTTTAGACGATCCTGACGGTTCTTATCAGGAATCCAGCTTATTTGAAAATGTCCGTCCCGGCATACATGACCTTTATATAAACGATAAAAATGGATGCGGGAAAGTTTCAAAAACTGTAGCAGTACTTGGAATTCCAAAATTTTTCACGCCAAATAATGATGGATATAATGATTACTGGAACCTTCAGGGAGCAGATGACACTTTTAATTCGGGTGCCAAAATCCTTATTTTTGATCGATATGGTAAACTAATCAAACAACTAACCACTTCTGGCGATGGTTGGGATGGCACTTTCACAGGCAATCCGATGCCTGCAGATGATTATTGGTACACGTTAAAACTAGAAGATGGACGAGAAGCAAAAGGTCATTTTAGTTTAAAAAGATAGCCTAACCAAATTATAAAAATTTAAAATTCCGAAAAACAAGGCAAAAAAGAATCCCAAACTCCATAATTGGAATTTGGGATTTTTATTATATTGAATTTAAATCTAATTAGATTTTAAATCTTTTTCTATCAGTTTCTGTCAAATAGATTTTTCTCAAACGAATAGATTTTGGAGTAACCTCTACATATTCATCTTTTTGAATGTACTCTAAAGCTTCTTCTAAAGAGAAAATAATCGGAGGGATAATTCTCGCTTTTTCATCAGCTCCAGAAGAACGTACGTTAGATTGTTTTTTCTCTTTCGTTACGTTTACACACATATCATCTCCACGAGAGTTTTCTCCAATTACCTGACCTTCGTAGATTTCAGCATTTGGTTCAACAAAAAACTTACCACGATCTTGTAATTTATCGATAGAATAAGGAATTGCTTTTCCTTTTTCCATAGAAATTAAAGAACCTTTGTTACGTCCAGCGATTTCTCCTTTGTAAGGCTCATATCCAATAAAACGGTGTGACATGATAGCTTCACCAGCAGTAGCTGTAAGTAATTGATTTCTTAAACCAATAATTCCACGAGATGGAATATTAAATTTAATAATCATACGCTCACCTTTAGTCTCCATGCTCAACATTTCACCTTTACGAAGTGTAACGAATTCAACTGCTCTACCTGAAAGATTTTCTGGTAAGTCGATTGTTAATTCTTCAATTGGCTCACATTTTTTACCATCAATTTCTTTAATGATAACTTGTGGCTGACCAATTTGAAGCTCATAACCTTCTCTTCTCATTGTTTCAATAAGAACAGATAAGTGAAGTACACCACGGCCAAAAACCATGAATTTATCTGCAGAATCAGTTTCACCTAACTTCATCGCTAAGTTTTTCTCTAATTCTTTTGTCAAACGCTCTCTAATATGACGAGAAGTTACAAATTTACCCTCTTTACCAAAGAAAGGAGAGTCATTAATTGTGAATAACATACTCATTGTAGGCTCATCGATAGCAATAGACGCTAATCCTTCAGGATTTTCGTGATCAGAGATAGTATCTCCAATTTCAAACCCTTCAACACCTACAACAGCACAAATATCTCCAGCAATTACTTCTGTAACTTTTTTACGTCCTAGACCTTCAAAAGTATGTAATTCTTTAATTCTTGATTTTGTTACAGTACCGTCTCTTTTTACCAAAGATATTGGCATACCTTCTTTTAAAACACCTCTTTCAAGACGTCCGATAGCGATACGACCTGTAAATGCAGAAAAATCTAAAGAAGTAATCAACATTTGTGGATTTCCTTCAGAAACTTTAGGAGCTGGTACATTTTCCACAACCATATCCAATAATGCTTCAACATTATCAGTTACGTTTTCCCAATGATCAGACATCCAGTTGTTTTTAGCAGAACCATAAACTGTTGGAAAATCCAACTGCCATTCTTCAGCACCTAATTCAAACATTAGGTCAAAAACTTTTTCGTGAACTTCTTCAGGAGTACAGTTTTCTTTATCAACTTTGTTAATAACTACGCAAGGTTTAAGACCTAAGTCAATCGCTTTTTGTAATACGAAACGCGTTTGTGGCATTGGACCTTCAAAAGCATCCACTAGCAAACATACACCATCGGCCATGTTTAGTACACGTTCAACTTCACCTCCAAAATCCGCGTGGCCTGGAGTGTCAATAATATTGATTTTTGTTCCTTTATATTGAACTGATACGTTTTTAGAAGTAATAGTAATACCTCTCTCACGCTCTAAATCATTATTATCTAGAATTAAATCACCTGTGTTTTCGTTTTCACGAAATAACTGACAGTGATACATAATTTTATCAACCAAAGTTGTTTTACCGTGATCGACGTGGGCAATAATTGCAATGTTTCTAATAGATTCCATCTGTGATTTTTAATGGGCGCAAAGGTACACTTTATTTTTTAATAAAAAACGTTTCTAACATAGTTTGCGTATATACAATCAATTAGTTAATGCAAAACATCAAAATAGAGACCTCAAAATGAACTTTACTTATTACTGAGTTATAGTTAATTTAACTATATTTGAGGTAATGAAAAGTAAAACTCTCCAAATTACTCTAGTTTATATTCTAGTATCATTATTTATGGCAATAGTCTGTCATAAAATACTTACCACTTATTTTGCGGACGTAAAATATTTTAACCTTTTTTTTCTTAAAGATATTTTTTTCATCTTAACCACCGCATTGTTTTTCAAATACATAGTTTCAAAAAATGAGAAAAAAAATGTAACTGTTTTTAAAAAATTAAAAGAGACAAACGAAGAAATTAAAGAATCAAATGAAAAGTATGACATCGTAGCAAAAGCAACGAGCGATACCATTTGGGACTGGAAAATTCAAGAAGACAGCATAAATTGGAACAAAGGAATTGAAGGAGTTTTTGGATACAACCCTAACGAAGTTGGAAAAACATCAAAATGGTGGTTTGACAAAATTCATCCCGAAGACAGCATCAGAATGTCTATAAAACTATACTCTTTTATTGAGCAAAAAACCGAAAAATGGCAAGATCAATACCGTTTTAGATGCGCTGACGGAAGTTACAAATATGTCTTAGATCGTGGTTTTTTATTAAAAGATGAAAACGGAAGAGCCATTAGAATGATTGGTGCTATTCAGGATATTACCAAGCAAAAAGAAGAAGAACAGCGATTAAAATTATTAGAAACAGTAATCACTCAATCTAAAGATTCCATTTTAATTACCGAAGCCAATTCACAGGCACGAAAAATCCCAAAAATTGTTTACGTTAATCCCGCTTTTTCTCAAATGTCGGGATATTTATCAAACGAAATTGTTGGTAAATCTCCAAATATTTTCAAAGGCCCTAAATCAGATTCAGAGGAACTCAAAAAGTTATTAAGGGCTATCAAAAATGAAGAAGAATGCCTGATAGAAACCATAAGTTACACCAAGCAAAAAGAAGAATATTGGGTCCGATTCTCTATGATTCCAATTTTCAACAATGAAGGATCAATCTCACACTGGATTTCAATTCAAAGAGACATTACAGAAGAAAAAAAGCTCGAAACCGAGAAAGAGCATCTTATTCGAGAATTAACTCAAAACAATAAGGACCTAAAACAATTTTCATACATCACTTCCCACAACTTAAGAGCTCCATTATCTAATTTAATCGGACTTCTGAATCTTATCGAAGATATCCCAATCGAAAATCCTGAACTCGAAGAAATTTTAGGTGGATTTACCAAATCGACTCATTTATTAAATGAAACAATTAATGACTTAGTAAAAGTTATAATCATCAAAGACAATCCTTCAATGCAAAAAGAAGAAGTATCTTTGAAAGAAGTTTTTGAAAACGTTTTTAGTCAATTATCTTTTCAAATAGAATTACACAAACCTATTATCAAATTAAAATTCGAACGCGTACCATTACTTAACACTAACAAAGCATATATTGAAAGTATTTTACTTAATTTGCTCACCAATTCTATTAAATACAAATCGGAAAACAGGAAATTAAAAATATCCATTATTGCAGAACAAATAGACAATAAAGCGATATTAACTTTTAAAGACAATGGAATTGGAATTGATTTAGAAAGAAACCGCGACAAGGTTTTTGGACTCTATCAAAGATTTCATAATTATCCGGACAGCAAAGGACTTGGCCTATATCTTGTAAAATCCCAGGTTGAAACCATGGGAGGAATAATCACTATAGAAAGCGAAGTCAACAAAGGGACGACCTTTACAATAACATTTAAAAATTAACATCATGCTCGAGCAAATTTTATGCATTGACGATGATCCAATCACGTTGATGCTATGCAAAAAAGTAATTTCGAAGTCACAAATTTGCCATGAAATTATTACAGCTCAAAATGGCGAAGAAGCCCTTCATCACTTCAACACCTTAAAATACACCAACAACAAAAACAAAGACAGCAAAAAACCCGAACTAATCTTTTTAGATTTAAACATGCCTGTTATGGGAGGCTGGGAATTTTTAGATCATTTCACCTCTTCTGATTATGCCGAATTCAACACCGCAAGTGTCATTGTACTCTCTTCAACAATTGACCCGGAGGATTTAGCCAAAGCAAAAAAATATCCCATAATAATAGATTTCCTTTCAAAACCAATTACACTACCCATGCTGGAATATCTTAAAAAGAAAATAGACCTATAAGTGACGTTTCAATTTTCAATACTAAATTTTCAGAATTGCTATAAACAAAAAAAGTCCTCACAAAGAGGACTTTTTATATATCTTACAAATTGTATTAATTACAATTTAGCAACGTGTTTCGTTAATTTAGACTTCAAGTTAGAAGCTTTATTATCGTGAATGATGTTCTTTTTAGCTAATTTATCAATCATAGAGATTACAGTTGATAATTTTGCAGCAGCATCAGATTTATCTGTAGCTAATCTTAACGCTTTGATAGCATTACGAGTAGTTTTGTGTTGGTATCTGTTAAGAACTCTTCTCTTTTCGTTACTTCTGATTCTTTTTAATGCTGACTTATGATTTGCCATTTTCTTTAATTTTAGATGTAATAATAATTATAAATACTAGTTAAAAAAGAAAAACCTCCCACAATTGCCAGGCAATCACTTTGGTTTTAACTAATAAAACAAAAACCGAGACACCAATTTTTATTTTACAAAACTTATTTACAACTAATTTGTAGTCCGTAGGGGAATCGAACCCCTGTTACCAGGATGAAAACCTGGCGTCCTAACCCCTAGACGAACGGACCTAAATTCTCCTAAGTTTGGAAACTTTTCAATATGTAATATAACTTGTAGTCCGTGGGGGAATCGAACCCCCCTTACCAGGATGAAAACCTGGCGTCCTAACCGATAGACGAACGGACCGTGCTTCTGTATTGCGGATGCAAAGATACATCTATTTTTTAGTTGCACAATAGTTGAAGCAAAAAAAATATTTTTTTTTTAATATGCCTTCGCAAAAAGCACTCTTTTAGAAGAAGGATTCCCAGTAAACACACAGGTTCCCGCCTCTTCAACAGCATCCAAAGGGATACAACGAATTGTCGCTTTTGTTAAGTCTTTTATCTTCTCTTCTGTTGCAGCAGTTCCGTCCCAGTGAGCAGATATAAAACCGCCTTTACCTTCTAAAACTTCTTTAAATTCCTCAAAACTATTTACTTCTGTAATATGAGTATTGCGATAATCTAAAGCTCTTGTAAATAAATCATTTTGAATTTGCTCTAGTAAATCGTTTACATATTCAACGATTTTTTCGCTAGCAACAACTTCTTTTGACAAATTATCACGTCTTGCAACCTCGAAAGTTCCATTTTCTAAATCTTTTGGACCAACAGCAATTCGAACTGGAACTCCTTTCAATTCCCATTCAGCAAATTTGAATCCCGGTTTTTGAGTTGTTCTGTCATCATATTTCACTGATATCTTTAACTTTCTTAATTTCGCAGTCAATTCATTAACCGCAGCAGTAATTTGCGCTAATTGCTCATCAGTTTTATGAATTGGAACAATCACAACCTGAATTGGCGCTAAATTTGGAGGCAACACCAGTCCCTGATCATCAGAATGTGTCATAATTAAAGCCCCCATTAAACGAGTAGAAACTCCCCATGAAGTTCCCCAAACATGCTCTTGTTTTCCTTCCGCATTGGCAAATTTCACATCAAAAGCTTTTGCAAAGTTCTGACCTAAAAAGTGTGACGTTCCAGCTTGTAACGCTTTTCCATCCTGCATCAACGCTTCAATACAATAGGTTTCATCTGCACCTGCAAAACGCTCTGTTTCGGTTTTAAAACCTTTCACAACAGGAATTGCCATAAAGTTCTCTGCAAATTCAGCATATACATTCATCATTTTTTCAGACTCTTCAATAGCTTCAGCTTTTGTAGCGTGTGCTGTATGCCCTTCTTGCCATAAAAACTCAGCAGTTCTTAAAAACAAACGCGTACGCATTTCCCATCTTACAACATTTGCCCATTGATTAATCAATAAAGGCAAATCTCTATATGACTGCACCCATCCTTTATATGTAGACCAAATAATCGCCTCACTCGTTGGACGAACAATAAGCTCCTCCTCTAACTTTGCATTTGGATCAACCATTAATTTCCCTGGTCTTTCCTCATCATTTTTTAATCTATAATGCGTTACAACAGCACATTCTTTTGCAAATCCTTCCGCATTTTTTTCCTCTGCCTCAAACATGCTCTTAGGCACGAATAAAGGGAAGTAAGCATTCTGATGTCCAGTTTCTTTAAACATTCTATCCAACTCCGCCTGCATTTTTTCCCAAATAGCGTATCCGTATGGTTTAATAACCATACATCCTCTAACTCCTGAATTTTCGGCTAGATCTGCTTTAACAACCAGTTCATTATACCACTTTGAATAATCTTCTGATCTCGTAGTAAGGTTCTTACTCATATTATATAGTTTGGCACAAATTTTGTTTTAATAATTTTAACTAAATAGTTTGACAAAACTAACTATTTTTGTAATGTGCAACAATAAAAAACACCACAGATATGAAAACTTCTACTTCTCTCCGCCAAAACTCAAGTTACTTTTACTTAATTGGATTACTGAGTTTTCTACTTGCATCGTGTGGCTCTTACCAAAATTCCTCTTATTACGATAATGATGGAGTTTACGGTAAATCTACTAACACGTATGCACAAACAAGTACCACAAGCACTAATAATCAATATAAAGATTACTTCAAATCACTCCAAGACGACAACCAGCCTACCGAAATTTTTACTGATGTAGACAATTACAGTAATTATGCAGTAAACGACAGTACTCAAACAGCATCTGTTGCATATCCTGCTTGGGGAAGCGGAACTACAGAAACTTCGGTGACCTATTATTCTGATCCTTCATGGTCTTGGGGAATTGGATTAGGATGGGGATACCCTTATTACGGATACGGATATGGATGGGGATATCCTTACTATGGATGGGGATATTATCCGGGCTGGGGTTACCCAGGATGGGGATATCCAGGATGGGGCTACCCAGGTTACGGATACTACAATAATTACTCTTATAGCTATGGAAGAAGAGGCTCTGCCGCTTATTATGGATCTAGAGGATATACATCCAGAGATTCATATGCAGGAAGAGGCTCATATGCAGGAAGAAATTATGCTGGCAGAAGTTATGCCGGAAACAACTTCTCATCAAGAAATTACGCAGGAAGAAGCAGTAATTATAGCACGAATGGCAGAAGTTACTCAGATTTTAGAAGAAGCTCTTCTGTAAATGGCAGAACATATTCAAGTCCAACTTTTACAGACAGAAGAGGCACAGCTCAAAGCCAAAGTAGTGGTTATGATTATTCAAACAGAAGATCAAGCGCAGGGACAACAAACAGAAGCTACAGCCCTTCAAACAGTAGTCCATCTAGAACTTACTCTCCTAGCCCATCTCGTTCTATGAACAGTAGTGGAAGTAGCATGAGAAGCAGTGGCGGCGGTGGCGGCTACAGTGGTGGCGGTGGCGGAGGAGGAAGATCCTACGGCGGTGGCGGTGGCGGCGGAAGAAGATAACAACTCTTTCACCAAATCATTCTATCACTTTAAATACCAAACCAGATGAAAAAAATATTCTTCCTTTTTACTATAGGACTATCTTTTAGCGCTTTACATTCACAAGAAGTATCTGATGCTGTGCGATATGCTCAAGATAATTTAACCGGAACTGCACGTTACAGAGCCATGAGCGGCGCTTTTGGAGCTGTCGGTGGGGATTTATCGGCTTTAGCTGTCAATCCTGCAGGTTCTGCTGTATTCAACAATAATCAAATCGGAGTTACTTTTAGCAATCAAACCAAAAAAAACAACTCCAATTATTTCGGAACTGAAACCAGCGACAAAGACAATTCTTTTATCCTAAACCAAGCAGGTGGCGTTTTTGTTTTCCATGATCATAATCCAAAAAATAATTGGAAAAAAATTGTGATCGGGGCAACTTATGAAAACACCAACAATTTCAATAATGATATATTTTCTGCTGGTACAAATCCAAGAAATTCTATCGATCAGTACTTTTTGACTTATGCCAATGGAATCCCTTTAGAAAACATAACCAATATTCCATATCGAGATCAATATTATGATGAGCAACAAGCATATTTTGGGTATAGAGGAAAAGTTATTTATCCAGTAAACCCAAACGACATTAACAACACTCAATATGTTTCTGGTGTACCTGCCGGTGGTAATTATTACCAAGAAAACGAAATTTATACAACCGGATATAATAGTAAATTAAGTTTCAACATTGCTACTTCATTCCAAGATATACTTTATTTGGGAGCCAATTTAAACGTACACATTACAGATTTCAGAAGATCGAGCAGTTTTTATGAAGATAACAGTAATCCGCTTCAAGCAGGTGAAACAATATCAAGCTTGCGTTTTAATAACGACTTATATACTTACGGAAACGGTTTTTCTTTTCAATTAGGAGCAATTGTTAAAGTTACTGATGGATTAAGATTTGGTGCTGCATACGAATCTAATACATGGTACGACCTATATGACGAAGTTGCACAAAGTTTATCAACAACAAGACAAGCAGCAGGTGGTCAAGAAATATATGAAAATATCAACCCAAACCTCATCAATGTTTACGACCGATATACTTTGCAGACACCAGGAAAATTTACTTTTAGTGGTGCTTATGTATTTGGAAAATCAGGATTAATAAGTGTGGACTACTCTATTAAAGATTACGCCAATACAAAATACAAACCAACTAGCGATCCCGGTTTTAGAGGATTAAACACCGATATGAGTAACCAATTGACATCAAATGGAGAATTAAGAATTGGTGGAGAATTCAAAATCCAAAGATTAAGTCTTCGTGGTGGATATCGTTTTGAAGGAAGTCCTTATAAAGACGGAACAACAATTGGCGATCTAAACAGTTATTCAGGAGGTTTAGGCTATAGTTTTGGAGCAACTAAATTAGACTTGGCTTATTCTTATTCAGAAAGAAAATCAAATCAAGGATTTTTTGCAACCGGATTCACTGACGGAGCTAACATCACATCAAAACTTAACAATGTTACTTTGAGTTTATTATTTGAATTGTAATTAGAAATTAAAATAGATTAATCAGGATTTCCGTCAAGTTTTTCTTGGCGGATTTTTTTATTGTATTTTTTTACTTACAAAATACAATTTTAAATTTTTATTTTGTAATTTTTTTACTACATTAGTGCTTTAACCGTAAAAAACTAAAACTATGTCACAAGCACTACAAAAAATTTTATTATTTATTTCATTAATTACATTTAGTCTCCATTCTCAAGTAACTATCAAAACTGGCGACCTAAAAATAGACAATATATTAGTAGCTAATAATACAATATCTTTTAACAATAATCCAAGCATAAATATATCCTTAGACATTCACATGCAAACTTCAGATGGATCAATAGATAATACTTTCGGAAATTTATTTTTGTATTATAAAAAAAATGAAAGTGATAGTCCAACTCAGGTAGGCTTCCAATCCATAGCATTTTACACTAATGTATATTACAAGAATGATACTCAATTTAACATCACGCTTTTTAAAAATTTTTTCTTCAATATTGGTGGCACCCTATATGCGGAATACAAAAATAACAACAACAAAATCTTCCAATCTAACAAAATACCCATCACAAGTGGCTCATTAATAGATCCTCCTATTGCACCTCCAACTACAAACGGATCAATTGCTACACAAAACATAAAATATAGCGTCAATCTCCCTTTAACCAACTCAAAAATTTTAATATCATCCAATGCCTCCACATATTTCGATTTAGATGTATTTGCAAAAAGAAGCGATACACCGACCGAAATTTCCATTTATTTAAAAAGAGAAGATATTGGAACAATAACATCAGAAGACGCCGAATATAAAAAAGTTTATTTAAAACATACCCTAATTAACAAACCAAATGATAATTACATTTCAATAAAAGATATTCCAATCTATATAGAAAAATTAGATTTTACTAAATATACTTATACCTTAAAAGTACAGGCAAATCAATATAACAGCAATTATACTCTACTCTCTGCTCAAACCGATTTTATCTATCAAGACAATAACAAAATAAATATTTTATTAGTTAAACCTATCGAATACAATACAATTGCAGACAGTCAAACCCTAACTTCTGGACAAACATCAGCTCCTTTTACCACACAATCACCATGGGTTGATTATACGATATATTGCGAAAGAAGAGGTTGTATTTCTCAGTATGATTATAGATATGTCACCAATTTCAAATGGCAAAATAGAACTCAAAACACTGAATGGGCAGATATTCCGCAAGCGAATACCAAAGACTATTCTCCTAACAAAACCTTTATAGAAAACACATATTATCGTAGAATAGCTTTTTATGATGATGGCCAATACAACATAAGCAACACAATATCAATCATCCTTAATGATCAAAATAATGAAAATACAATATGTTGCAACCAAAACTTGCCATTACGAACTAGTCAACCACAGGTAATAACCGGTAGCATTTCCAATTCAAACAATTTAACATATCAATGGCAGATCTGTACTAATCCATCATATACACCACCTATCTGGACAGATATAGCAAATGCCTCAGCTTCATATTATTCACATATTTTCACAATAGAAGCTTCGAGAGGTACAGGAAACACAGCTTTTCGCAGATTACTAAAACAAAACTCATTAACAGTAAGCATTAGCAATCAAGTAAATATAACAAGACCAGAATCTAGTACAGTTAAATCCATGTTAACACCAGGAAATTTAGAACTTTCCGAAAATGACATTAACAATACGACCATCTATCCTAACCCTTTCATAAACAACTTCTATATTGAAGGCCCTAAAAATATAAATCAAATAAAACTTTTCGATTCTTTTGGGCAAACAATAGACATTCAAAAAAACCAGAAATCTGAAAACTTAATTGAAGTCAGTACATCAAATTTATTGCCTGGAGTTTACCTTTTAAAAATTGACAATCAAAACTTTTCTAAAACATTACTCAAGAATTAAATACAAATCCTAAAAAGCTTCCGTCAGGTTCTAACTTGACGGATTTTTTTTAGCCCCGATGGAAGCGGCATCCTTTTTCTTACTCCTTTAGTAAGGAAAAGATATAACGGAGAGCGGGATCAGCTTCATAAAAAACACCTAAAAGAAACGGAAACAAGCGGTGTTTGAATAAAAAAGTGTAATTTTGCACTCCAATTTATAAAAGTATGAGAACCAAGTCTTTAAAAAAGAACAAAATTAACGTAATCACTCTTGGGTGTTCAAAAAATGTTTATGACAGTGAAGTCCTTATGGGGCAACTGCGTGCTAATGGAAAAGAAGTTGAACATGAGGCTCCCGCAGAAAAAGAAGGAAACATTATTGTAATAAACACTTGTGGTTTTATTGATAACGCTAAAGCGGAATCAGTAAATATGATTTTGGAATATGCAGACAAAAAAGACAAAGGCTTAGTAGACAAAGTTTTTGTAACTGGATGCTTGTCTGAACGTTACAGACCAGATTTAGAAAAAGAAATTCCGAATGTGGATCAATATTTTGGCACAACTGAATTGCCGCAATTACTAAAAGCATTAGGCGCTGATTATAAACACGAATTACTTGGAGAACGTTTAACTACAACTCCAAAGAATTACGCTTATTTAAAAATTGCCGAAGGTTGCGATAGACCTTGCAGTTTTTGTGCGATTCCTTTAATGAGAGGTTCACACGTTTCTCAGCCAATTGAGAAACTAGTTAAAGAAGCTCAAGGTTTAGCTAAAAATGGTGTTAAAGAATTAATTTTAATCGCTCAGGACTTAACTTATTACGGACTTGACCTTTATAAAAAACGAAATCTTGCAGAACTTCTGGAAGAATTGGCAAAAGTAGAAGGAATTGAATGGATTCGTCTTCATTATGCCTACCCAACCGGTTTCCCTATGGATGTTTTAGAGTTAATGAAACGCGAACCTAAAATTTGTAACTATATAGATATTCCGTTGCAACACATTTCAGATTCAATTTTGAAATCAATGCGTCGCGGGACAACACAAGCTAAAACAACACAGTTATTAAAAGATTTCCGTGCTGCAGTTCCGGGAATGGCAATCAGAACTACTTTAATTGTTGGATATCCAGGTGAAACTCAAGAAGATTTTGAAATTTTGAAAGACTTTGTTCAGGAAATGAAGTTTGACAGAATGGGATGTTTCGCTTATTCACATGAAGAAAACACGCATGCTTATTTATTGGAAGATGATGTTCCGGACGATGTTAAGCAAGCAAGAGCAAATGAAATCATGGAACTTCAGTCGCAAATTTCATGGGATTTGAACCAAGAGAAAGTTGGACAGGTTTTCAGATGTATTATTGACAGAAAAGAAGGTGCTCATTTCGTGGGAAGAACGGAGTTCGATAGCCCTGATGTAGACAACGAAGTTTTGATTGACGCCTCTAAATATTACGTAAAAACAGGTGAATTTGTTAATATCAAGATAATTGAAGCAACAGAATTTGATTTATACGGAGAACCTGCTTAAATTTACGCTAAACTATTATCAATTTAGATAACTTATTATGAAACCAACCAACTTATTTTTTCTTTTTATTTTCACTTTATGCTGTTTTAATGTAGCATCAGCTCAATATGGCGGCTATAATAGTTATAATAATGGTTACGGCGGAGGCTATGGACGTGGAGGCGGAATGGGAATGGACAGAAGCATGATGGCTGGCCCTCAAAGTTCTCCAAGCAAACCAAAAGAAATTCCTGCTGAAGAAACTGCTGCCAAAATTGTAGAACAAATGAAACCTGAGCTAAAACTTGACGATCTTCAAGCAATTGCAATTACTAATGTTTTAGCCGACAGCATGAAAGAACAAGGAGTTCTTTTGAAAAATGAAAGCAGCAGCCAGGATCAAAAAGTAGAGCAAATTAATGCATTGAGAGAAAGCACTAATAAAAAAATAAATGCTTTTTTGAACCCTGACCAAGTAGAAAAGTACAAGGATTTTATGGCTAATTACAAAGGGACCCAAAAAACAAAATCTAAAAAGAAAAAAGATTCTAAAGAGCATAAAGAAGAGGCAACAGAAGAAAAAACAATAAAAGCTGAAGAATAATTTTTTTAAACTTCAACTTCAAATGTGAATGATCATGGTAAAAAAACATTTTTGTTATTTGATTTTAGCAATTATCATAACTTCTTGCTCTACAAATCCATATAAAAATACTGAAAAAGTATACGATCAGCAGCTTAAAAATTTGGAAAACCAAATTACGAGTAAAGATCCACAACCAATTCCAGCAGTTAGTCCAGTTGTAATTGATACTACTTACGCAGCACAATTAGGTATTGTAAAAGACACTTTGTCAAAAACAGGATCTACTCATTTAGTAAACGGAATTACCACAGAATGGATTGGAACGGTAAATTTCAATTTAAGAAAACCAAGTTTTATCATCATCCATCATACAGCTCAGGATTCTCTTAAACAGACTATAAATACGTTTACAAAAACAAAAACACAGGTTAGCGCTCATTATATTATTTCTGAAAATGGAAAAGTAGTACAAATGCTGAACGACTATTTGAGAGCTTGGCATGCAGGCGCATCTACTTGGGGAAAAAACACCGATATCAACTCAAGTTCGATTGGAATTGAATTAGACAACAACGGTTTCAAACCTTTTACAGAAAGCCAAATCAGCAGTCTTGTTGCTCTTTTGACAAAATTGAAAAAAGATTACAATATTCCGACGCAAAACATTTTAGGTCATTCTGATATTGCCCCAGGAAGAAAACAAGATCCGAGTGCTTTATTTCCTTGGAAAACATTAGCAGAAAAAGGCTTTGGAATTTGGCCAGATGAAATTCTAGAAGAAGCTCCTTTTGATTTTAAAATTGAGCCTGCATTGCGAATAATTGGATACAACACAAAAAATCTTTCGGCAGCAATTATGGCATTCAAACTACATTATATTCAAACTGATGTAACGCCTACTTTAGACCGAAAAACAATAGACACAATTTACTCTATTTATAAAAAACAAGTTCAGTAATAAGTTTCAAAAAAAATACAAAAGCGCATTTCTTAAACACTTAGAAATGCGTTTTTTTATGACCCAATAAGCAGATTACGACTAAAAATATTATAGGTTGACTGAGCAATAATTCTTCTTTTAATATTACAATTTGTGAAATTAAAACCAGACAAAGCATTTCCAATATCATTGCATCGACTAAAAACTCTTATACAGAAATCATCTAATTAGTATACTTCCCGCATTTATATTTAACAGCTTACTTTTCACTGCTCATATTTAACGATTCACATTTTGCAATTCACATTACATCACAAATAAAAAAGCTGCCAAAACATTAATATGTTTCGACAGCTCCAAAAAAAAAAAAAAAATATCAATCTTTATCTCTAGAAAGAGTATGTTGTAGCTATAAGACCATAGAAAGATCCACCTGTTGGCAATGCATCGCTATCTAAAAAGATGTCTTCAGATGCAGCATCGTATCTTAACTCAGGAATTATAGTCAGTTTTCCAACTTTGTAATTTAAAGAAACTGTGTTTGCAAAAACACTTGAACCTGTTAAAGTTCCTAAACTTGGCGCAGCATCTTTAGCATCGAAATATTCCATTCTGTAAGCTAATAATAATGATGGAGAGAATGAGTAATTTGCATATCCTACTAATGAGAACCATTCTCCATCTAAATCGCTGTCAAAATCATTTTTAGTTTTAGCATAAGTCGCATTGAATCCAAGACCAAAACTATCGCTTATTGTTTTTGATGCCACAAAATCGATTTGCGTTTTATTTTCATCAGATGCAGGATTACTGCTTCCTGAGGTGAAGTTCAAATAAGCACTTCCTGTTTCACCTATATATCCAACTTGTCCGATATATGTTTTTTGTGTTGAACCAGCATCCATAGCTGATTTAAAATCTGTTGGATTGGTTATTCCAAACATCGCTGTAAACTTTCCTGAAGTATACTGTGCTTTCACCCCTGTATTAAAGAAAGGTCCATAAGAGAACGCATATGACATACTGTAGTTTTTATTATCGACAGCGTCTAATACCTCATATCCAATATGAGTACCGAAGCTACCCGCAACAAATTTAAATTTATCAGTAACATTATAAGTAAAGAACAATTGTTTAATTAAAAATTTTGCGTTTATATCTTTATCTGTTGTTTCATTATATGAAAATTCGCCCGCTCTTTTTCCGAATCCTAAGTCTACAAATACAGAAGCTTTTCCGAAAGTATGTCCAGCTTCGATAGAGGCCATTCCTAATTCAAATGAATCCTGAGAGTTGGTAAAGCTCGTTAATCCGTTCATTTGTTTAGAAAAATCATATTTATAGTACGCATCTGCTGATCCGCCCCATGTTGTTGCTGGTGGAGTTGAAGTCTCAGTATCATCTTGAGCAAAAGCAAAAGAACTCGTTAACATCGCGGCTAAAATGTGTAATACTTTTTTCATGTTTTAATTGGTTTTTGGTTATTAATTGATTCTGGTTAGTTAATCTTTTATATAGCTGTAATTAATAGTATATGTCAATTCTAAATATCCCTCATCATCCTCTAAAAACCCCTTCATTTTCATTAGCGAATTTATTAACTTTTGTATGAGTAGAACAATCGAAAAGTACTTTTTTGATGTTTTACAAGCAGAATTATGGATTACAAAAATTAAAGAAGCAATAATCGTTATTTGATATTTATACGGATTCATTTTTGAAAATTCAACAACACTGTTTCAGTTGTTTTTCAATTTTTAAAAGGGTTTTAAACAAAAAACAAATAAAAAATCAAGTAAAATCAATGTAAAAAACAATAAAAACCAAGTACTACCCTTAAAAATTAGGGGGCATAAATAAAATATTAAAAAATAAACCAAAACACAAAACAAAATCAACTAACCCAAAAAAGCAATTTCACAAAAACAAAATTCCTACAAAAATAAACCTACAAAATAGCAAAAAACAATCTTCAACGAAAGATTCAATTTCTCATTTTGACAACAAAAAAAGCCTGTTCAAAACTGAACAGGCTTCATAAAAAACAACAAGAATTTTTCTATTCCTGCGTATTATATTTTCTTAAAAACTCCCTAACCTTAATTCCAGATTCTTTTAAATCTTCATCCTTCCACTTTCCTTCCGACTTAGCCGATTTCTTAAGAATGGAGCAAGTTTCATCTTTATCAGAAACCGACCAGGTAATCCAACTCAATTTTCGGGATTCCATCCAATCAATATATTCCTGCCAGGCTTTTATATTTAAAGGTCCGTCACCAGACGCTTCCATTCCGGCAGATTCAGAAATAAAAACTGGTAATCCGCTTTTTATGGCTGCATCAGTTCGATCTCTTAATTCTTTACCATGAGTTGCTGCATAAAAATGCATCGTGTACATTATATTATTGTAACCTATAATTGGATCTTCGGCAGGAAGATTAATATCCTGATCCCAATGTGGGCATCCAACCAAAATAATATTATTAGGGTCATTTTCTCTAATTACACGAATAATCTCTTCGGCATACGTTTTGACTTCCCACCAACTTTCATAATCGGGTTCATTAAACACCTCATATATTATATTAGGATATTTAGCATACTTTTTTGACATCTCGGCAAAAAAAGCCGACGCTTCTTTCAAATTAATATTATGACTATGCCAATCAATTATGACATAAATATCTGATTTGATAGCGCCATTTACAACCGCTTCAATCTTTTCTTTTGCAAACTGAGAATCTTTCATATAAGACATCTCCCCTAACTCAATTCCATTTGCAGCTCTGACAACATTGCAATTAAAATCTTTCTTTAACCAGCTTACCGCTTTTTCATTATAAAATCTCGGCCACATGCTATGCCAGCCAAAACTCAATCCACGTAAAACAATGGGATTGTTATTTTTATCTACTAATTGAGTTCCGTTAACACTCAACTGTCCATGCTTTTTAACAAACTGAGCTTGTAAAGCAAAAGAAAACAGCAACAAGACAATAGTGCAAAAATGGCTTTTTGATTTCATAATTTAAGATTTAAGGCATTAATCTAAGCGTAATAACATCGTGTGACGCAAGGTCAGAAACAAAATTCTTTTTAGTTGTTCCGATTTCTTTGTTTTTCCAAAGATCCTTTATTTTATAATTTACTTTATTAAAATCGGCTTCATAACCAAAATCAGCATCTTTAATAGTATTCTTTTTAAAATCGAAATTGACTTTTTTAGCTACATCACTTCTATTTAAAAAAGTAATTGCCCAATTTCCGTCTGACAAAGGCTTAACCCAAACTTCCAAACCGTCTTCTGCTGCATATTTAAATCCCTGAATTCCTAATTTATCCTGATTTACCGCAATCAAATCTTTGTTAGTTAAAATTGCTAATGTTTCTTTCGACATTTTTCGGTAATCATTTCCTGTAAATAAAGGTGACGAAAGCATGCACCACATTGCAAAATGCGATTTATCTTCGGTATCGTTCATTTCATTTCCAACTTCCATCATATCAAAATCATTCCAATGATCCGGGCCAGAATATTTACGGATGTCTTTTCGCATTTCAGCAATTTTCATAAATCCCCATGACGACCAATTTTCCGGATGTTTGAATTCGCAGTCAAAACAAGGATAAATATCTCCTGAAATTCTCCAAAGATTCCCAATTGGTTTCCCCCATTCCCATGGCTGATTATCACCCCATTCACAAAGACTAAAAACAATTGGTCTTCCAGCAACTTTTAAGGCGTTACTCATTGTTGTATAAGCTTCAGGAGCTGTAATTCCTTTTGTATTGCACCAGTCATATTTAAGAAAATCGATTCCTAATTTAGCATAAAAACGCGCATCTTGATATTCGTAACCACGCGTTCCTGGATATCCTGCACAAGTTTGTGTTCCAGCGCAATTGTACAAACCAAATTTCAAACCTTTACTATGTACATAATCAATCAACGCTTTCATTCCGTTTGGAAATTTAACAGGATCAGGGATAAGATCGCCATTTGCATCACGTTCTCTGGTCATCCAGCCGTCATCTAAAACAATATAATTATAACCAGCCGCCGCCAAACCTGACGAAACCATAATATCAGCGGTTTCTTTTACTAATTTTTCATTAATATCGGTTCCAAAAGTATTCCAGGAATTCCATCCCATTGGCGGTGTCATGGCTAAACCTTCGAATTTTCCTCCTGGCTGATTATGCGTATTTCCTTGCCCGAAACTCAGACAGGAAATAAAAAGAGCAAATGCTGAAACAATCTTTTTCATTATTAAAATTTCAAATTAATTATAATTTTAAAAAAGCATTCCCTAATTGAGTAGATTAGGGAATACTTAAACAAAACTCAAAACAAATAACTGCTTTTTACTTTAATACAAATCCCATGTCATCCATAAGGATTGTATTTCCTCCAAAATTACCCGATTCCTGAAGTGTCAGCTGATCGAAAGTAGTTGGATTTCCAATATCTGAAAACGGAATTTCAATTGTAGTCCAATTTGGAGTTATTGTCTTTTTAATTTGATAAGCCCAGCCACCAAAAACAAATACTACGCTTGCTGCTGTATTTGTCGATGCCGATTTCACTTTTACTCTAAATGCTTTATATTTTGAAATATTTCTAGAATTAAATTTCATATCAGCGCCATTCCATCCTCCAAAAACAAATTTAATTGAAGATTTACCCTGCACTTTATCATCTTTAAATTCTGTATCAAAAACATCAGCACCGTTCCACATCCAATGTCCTGCATCACCTTGCAAAGCATCATCATATAACGCAGAACCAATCGCTTCTTCAGAAACAGTAGAACCAGAAATATTTGTTACCGTAACATATTTATCTGTTGCATTGGCTGGCATTTTAAATTTGATCTCAGTCAATGTTGAAGAAATCACAGGCACATCTGCTGTTCCTACTTTTACCGTTGGATTCAAGAAATAATCACCATAAACTGTTACAATTTCACCTTCAGCAGCATTAATAGAATTATAGCTCTCTAATTTTGGTGTTGGCGGCGCAATCACAAAGTCATACAAAACTGTTCCCGTTTTTGTAACCAATTTTAATTTATTGCTTGAATTTGCATATGGTGTTTTTTCGTCAATTAAAACAAAAATTGCAGAATCCGTAACCATTGTCGGGTTGAAATAAGTATCAAAATCATTAAAATAGATTTTTGTTACATTAGCAAGACCTGATCCCTGAATGATATAGTAATTTTTAGGATCTCCAACCTTAACCGGCACCAAATCACCTTCAACAGATTTTGCAACACTTGTGATTACAGGCGTTCCTCCAGAACCTCCTGCATCTTCATTATTATCGCATGAAGACAACAATCCTAGCACCATAAATGCCATCGTAAAAAACGGCAAAAGGTATTTTATTTTTATATTTTTCATAATGGTCAAATTTTAGTAATTATTTAAAAGTATACGGAACTGGCGCTTGCAACAACTTAGGGTTTTTAGCCACCTCATTATCCGGATAATCCATATAGAAATCATTTGTTGCGTGATCTTGACTGTACACCGGCGTGTAATGACGTTCAGCATATCTGTCACCTCTGTTTTGAGCCGTCATAATTGCGATTGCTTTATTTTTATCAATACGTCCTAAATCAAACCAATAATCTCCTTCAAAACACAATTCTTTTCTTCTTTCTAAAAAGATATCATCAAAAGTAATTGAAGTTAAATTAGCCAAACCAGCTCTTCTTCTAACCTGATTGATTGAGTTTAAGGCACTCGCATCAGTTGTACTTGCATTTGCTCCTAAAACCGCTTCAGCATGAATCAACAACAACTCTGCATAACGCATAACATAAGTATTATTATCCATCATTGCCCATGCATCGGCTTGACCTGTAGCACTTCCGTTTACAACACCAATACAATATTTTTTAATTGCACCTCCAGAAGCCTGAGCCAAATCTTTACCAGTTGGAACAGTAAAACCAATTCCTTGTGTTGTTTTGATAGTTGGATAACTATCTCCTGCAACCATTACAGTTTCATGTTTTCTTAAATCACCCGCTCCATACAAAGAAAGAATCACCTCTTGACTTGGTCCAAAAACCCCTGCGTAAGATGCATTTGAAGTTGATAATGTACCATCCTGGAATCCAAATTGCGTGTTACAGTTATTTGCTGAACCGTAAGCTCCGTCACCTTTCCATTGAATCGCAAAAATAGATTCTTCATTATTATTGTTTGGATAAGTAAACAAATCTGCAAAACTTTTTCCTGGCAATTGATCACCTCCTAAAAGTTTAAATTCACCACTGCTGATAACCGCTTCTGCCATTGCTTTTGCATTTGCATAGTCCTTTTGATATAAATACACTTTTGCCAACATAGCTCTTGCAGAACCTTTAGAAACGTGTCCATTGCTTGCGTAATTTGTCCCTCTTGTTTTAGTAGCCAATAATTCAATTGCTTTTAAATAATCCATTGTGATTAATTTATAAATATCTGCAACTGTATTTGTGTTTACATAAGGATTGCTCGTGTAATCAAGCGGGTTTTCGATAATTGGAACTGGCCCCCAAAGTCTTACCAAGTCAAAATAAGCAGTTGCTCTCATAAAATAAGCCTCACCTATTGCGTTGTCTAAAACAGCTTTATCAACGTCTGGACCTACTCGCGCAGCCAAAAAGTTAATAATCATATTAGACTGCTGCACATTTGCCCATAATGATGACCAACCGTTTACTAATTCCGGATCACTTCCATTTAATGCAAATGTTCTTAATCCGCTTACATCTGGAGAACCTGAATACATATTTCCTGAACCTACTTCAAGCGCCCACCAAAATTTATTATACATCTGAAACCAAGTTCTGCTATACATACCATTTGTAGCCGATGAAACCTGGTCGTTTGTGCTGTAATAAGAATCCAAACTTATTCCATCCTCCGAAGGCCTGTCCGTAAAATCATCTGAACATGATGCAAAAGTCAGAAACGCTGCTGCTATAAAAAGCAAACTATATCTATTTAAAAAAGATTTCTTTTTCATTTTTTTTAATTTTTAAAATTCTAAGTTAAGACCAACTAAAAATGTTCTTGCTACCGGATATCTTCCGTTGTCAATTCCTGATAAAAGCACATTTTGATTAAATGAGCCAATCTCTGGATCGTAACCTGAATAATTAGTAAACGTGTATAAATTTTGAGCAGATCCGTACAATCTTAATCTTGAAATTTTATATTTTGAAAGAACATCCTGTGGCAATGAATATCCTAACGTAACGTTTTGAATTCTCAAATAAGAACCATCCTCAACATAACGATCAGAAATAAGCAAGTTGTTATTTGCTGAATCCGCAATTGGTCTTGGATTATTACTTGCTGTATTTGTAGAAGAATAATAATCCATCGCATCTACTAATTGATTGTCATATAACGAAGCATTCGTTGTACCCGCTCTTTTCGTCAAGTTCATAACATCATTTCCGTAAGATCCCTGAAGAAAAATTGAAAGATCTACGTTTTTGTATCTGAAATTATTTGTAAAACCGTAAGTGAATTTTGGATGCGGATTTCCGATGAATGTTTTATCAGCAGCATCAATTTTTCCATCACCATTTACGTCAACATATTTAACATCACCAAGTGCCGTTTCTCCAGCTCCAGTTCCAACAGGCTGACCAAATTGAATCGGCGCGCTATTCAAAACTGCCTGATCTTTAAAAAGTCCGTCTGTTTTATATCCGTAGAACAAACCAATTGGATTTCCAATAGTAGTATTAGTAACTACAACTGGTTGATATCCATTAGTATTTACTTCCTGAGTCAAAACGATTCCGTTTGCAATTTCATCCAAATTATTTTTGTAATGAGAAACAACTGCTGAAGCATTCCAATTGAAATTTCCTGCAGATCTCATATCATAACCGAGAGTCAAGTCGAAACCTTTATTGCTCATTGTACCTAAATTAGAATAAGGTGCAGAAACTCCTCCATATTGACCCCCGCCACCTGTTAAATAAAGAGGCAATGGAACCTGAAATAAGAAACCTTCTGATTTTTTGTCGTAAACATCAAAACTTGCAGAAAGCTTGCTGTCAAACATTGTAAAATCAATACCAATATTAGTCTGATTTAATGATTCCCAAACTAAATCTGGATTTGGATAATTTGATGGAAGAAATCCGCTTCCTAAACCAGAATTTTGTGTTCCTAACATTGCAGAATAGCTGTTGTTTGGAATTTGCTGATTTCCAGTTTCTCCGTAACCCACTCTAATTTTAATATTATCTACATATTTGCGTGTTCCTTCCATGAAAGATTCATTAGATAATCTCCAAGAACCAGAAATCGCGTTGAAAACACCTTTTTGATTGTTTGTAGTTGGATCAAATTTAGAAGAAACGTCTTGTCTGATCGAAGCTGTAATACTGTATTTATCATTGAAATCATAAATAATACGAGCAAAAAGAGACGATAATGATGCGCTTCCTTTATATTGTGTTACTGTATTATTATCAACATCAGCTAAGTTAATAGTATGAATGGAATTTGTTTTAAAACCTTGTGCTGAAGCAATTAAACCCTCCCAGTGTGAATCATTAGCTTCCTGACCTGCCAAAACTGTAAATTTATGTTTCCCGATAGTTTTATCGTAAGTCAATAAATTTTTGATGTTTGTAGAATACCAATTTTGTCTTCTTACATCAAGATCGGCAAGCAAGTTTGTCTGGCTTCCCCATTTATAAGATGGTCTAAAATCATCATTTTCAGAAAATTCAGTGTTTGCTGCAATTTCTAAACGGTATTTTAAACCTTTCACAATTTCAGCTTCAGCGTAAACATTTCCTAAGAAATTCTTTCTAACCAATTTATTATCTCTGGTTAAAGCCTCAGCAACTGGATTATAATAGGTTACACTTTGTTCAGATGATGGTGGTCCTGCAAAAGTTCCATCTGTATTTCTAACAGGAATATCTGGAGACTGTAATAAAGTATTAGAAATCAATCCAGAGAAACTTTGATTAACAGTAATTCTTTCATTTGTAATACCTCCTGTAAGATTACCTCCCACTCTTAACCAAGATTTAATTTTAGAATCTAAGTTCAATCTAACTGTATATCTTTTTAATCCAGAGTTAATGATTGTTCCTTCATTATCTAAATAACTTCCCGACAAATAATAGCTTGTTCCGTCTTTTGCTCCAGAAAATGACAATTGATGACTATTAGAAATTGCTGTTCTGTATACCTCATCTTGCCAGTTAGTTCCTGGTCCTAATAATTCTGGATGTGCAAATTCCTGACGTGTTTGAAAACCCCATAATTTAGCCAAATTAGTTTTTAACGTTGCGTATTCTGGCAAAGTCAAAACATCCAATTTATTAGTTACAGAAGCAAACGAAGTATAGTTTTCATAAGATACTTTTCCAGTTCCTTTTTTACCTTGTTTCGTTGTAATTATGATTACACCATTTGCACCTCTAGAACCATAAATTGCTGTTGCAGAAGCATCTTTTAAGATATCCATAGATTCAATATCATTTGGATTGATCATAGAAAGTGGACTCATTGCATTATTTCCGCTTCCTCCTGAAGAAGAAAAACCATCTTTTCCAGCCAAAGTTTGCCCACTTGTCGATTTACCAGTTGCATCTCCAGAGATTGGCACACCGTCAATTACATACAAAGGCTCGTTAGTTCCTGTGATCGAAGTCGTACCACGAACTCTTACAGAAGCCGCACCTCCCGGCTGTCCCGAGTTGTTTGTTACTGAAACCCCCGCTGCTTTACCCTGAAGCATTTGATCAATAGAAACTTGCTTTAAATTTTCAATATCTGTTGATTTTACTGAAGATATTGCACCGTTTACGTCTTTCTTTTTCTGAGTTCCGTAACCAATTACAACTACCTCTTTTAAGTCTTCAGAACTTGATTGCAGTGAAACATTAATCTTTGTTCTACCTCCAATGGCTATTTTTTGAGAATCAAATCCAATAAATGAAACTAATAAAGTCCCGTTTGAAGGAGCGTCAATCGTATATTTACCGTCAAAATCAGTCGAAGCTGTAGTTTTTGTACCAACAACAGAAATGTTGGCTCCAGGAATTGTCATTCCTTTATCATCAGAAACTACTCCTGATATTTTAACCTGAGCAGTAATAAAATTACTCAGCAACAAGAATAAAATCAAAGGAACTGCTCTGTGGTTAGCATTCCAATGAATAAAGTTAGTCATTAGTTTTTTCATAATAAGTGTTTGGTTAGTTTAAATTTGTTTTACTCATAATTAAGTAATAAAAAAGGGTGTGATTTATTTTCTAAATTATGTAACAAATCTATAACAGAACAAAACATCAAATCGATAGTATTATATCATTTAATGATAATATTTTTACTATATCAGTTTAAAAAAACACATATAAAAATAAAACCAGACATTAATTGCGTTTTTCGCAATAGCACCTCTTAAATCACTACTTCTTATAAATAAAAATGAACGAATCTGCAAAAAGCAAACGATTTCGTTAAAAATAATATTTGTTTGTGAAAAAAAAGTATCACTATAAAATGCGCTTTAATCCAGAAAAATCTTCTCTATATTGGCTAGGCGTGCAGTTTTTAGTAGCTTTAAAACTACGGTTAAAATTGGCAATATTATTAAAACCCGATTTAAAAGCCACTTCTGAAACACTCATATCTTTTTCAACAAGCCATCGAGCGGCGTATCCAATTCGGATATCATTAATATAATTAACAAAAGTTTTTCCGGTGCGTTTTTTAATAAATCGGTTGAATGAAATGATTGACATGCTTGCCACATTTGCAGCATCTTCTAAAGTAATTTTATCAGCAAAATTTTTCTGAACATATTCATAAACCAACTTCATTTTATCATAATCATCAAACGTATCATAATCTACCGTATAAGTAGAAAGCAAACGCTGATTTCTGGAATTGGCAAGATCATATAATAAGGAAGTGATTTCCAAAAAATAGTCCATACCATCTAATTTAGAAAGCCTTACAAGCCTCGGCGTTAATTCTTCGGCTACTTTTTTAGAAAACAAAATTCCATGAATCGAACGATTAAACATATCCCGAATCGGATTCATAATTCGTCTTGACAACAAAGATTCATGAAATAAATCATTATGAAACTGAATTGTAATTTCATGTATTTTTTTGCTGGTACATTTATTCAATTCCCAGCCATGATATAAATTCGGCCCAATCAAAACCAATTCAACATTGTCGATTTCTTCAATATTATCACCAACAACGCGCTTCACTCCTTTTCCGTTTAAAATAAAATTAATCTCGAATTCCGGGTGATAATGAACCGGGAAATCAAAACTATCTTTAACTCGGTCAAAAACCAAAAAACTGTCTCCAGCAGACAGCGGCGCTATTTCTCTGTAAAAATTTTTAGTACTGCTCATATCTATATAAAGCTATTTTATGAAGTAATTAGATCTTTTTCGATTGCAATAATATGATATATAATTGATAAAATAATATTAATTATACGATAAACATCCAATTATCTTTGAAAAATAGAATTATCAATTTTATAAAAAGGTTATTAATAATAAACATTAATCGTTTTTAATAGAATATCTTTTTAAAGTTTTAATAATTTTATCTGAAAAAAAATACTGAATCGTCGATTGAAAATTGAAGCACAAAAATCACATTCTCAATCTCTGAATTTGTGGATATTACATCCAAAAACACTATTAAACCAGAATGAAAAAAAACATATTTACCTTAATTATTGCAGTATTTATAGGAACTTCATGTTCTTCAAAAACTATTGTCAGTAATACTAATTTGTCACTTTCAGATAAAAAAGCGACACCTGAAACCGTTTCGCTGTATAAAAAATTAAATCAATTAACTCAAAAAGGATATCTTTTTGGGCATCAGGATGACCTTGCATATGGCGTAAAATGGAAGTATGAAAACGGCCGAAGCGATGTAAAAGAAACCGCAGGAGATTATCCCGCAGTTTACGGCTGGGATATTGCAGGTTTAGAAAAAGACGATTCCAAAAATATTGACGGAGTTCCTTTTGACAAAATGAAACAATATATCAAAGAAGCCAATGAAAGAGGCGGAATTTCAACTATCAGCTGGCACTTTGATAATCCTGCAACTGGGAAAAATGCTTGGGACAATACCCCAAATTCCCTAAAAACAGTTTTGCCTGGCGGCGAAAACCATAAAAAATTTACTTCTTGGCTTGATAAAGCTGCTGGTTTCTTTTTGTCTTTAAAAGATAAAAAAGGAAAAAACATTCCGATTCTTTTCAGACCTTATCATGAACTTACCGGAGGCTGGTTTTGGTGGGGGAAAGGAAATTGTACACCCGAAGAATTTAAAACTTTATGGAAATTCACCTTCGAATATCTACAGAAAAAAGGTGTTCACAATTTAATTTATATCTACAACACTAGCAGTTTTGGCACTAAAGAAGACTTTTTAACCAATTATCCTGGAGATAATTACGCTGATATTTTAAGTTTTGACAGTTATCAGAATAATGATGATAAAGACGGCAAAAAATTCATTGAAGAAGTTCAGAAACAGCTTAAAATTGTCAACGAAATTGGTCTTGAAAAACATAAATTAATTGCCGTTGCCGAAGCAGGTTACGAAGCAATTCCGGATCCTAAGTGGTGGACAGGAACTCTAAACAAAGCAATTGGTGATTACAAAATATCCTATGTCTTATTGTGGAGAAACCACGGCTGGCAGGAAAAAGAACAAAAAATGCATTATTACGCACCATTTCCTGGACAAGTTAGCGAAAAAGATTTTGTAGATTTTTACAACCTAGGCAAAACGCTTTTTGAAAAAGATATTCAGAAAGCCTTAAAATAACAACCAAATCTAACTTACAACCTTTAAAAAGTATTCAATGCACGACAAAATTAATTTAAAAGAAAAAATCGGTTACGGTCTCGGAGACGCTGCATCATCCATGTTCTGGAAAATTTTCAGTATGTATCTTCTCTTTTTCTATACTGATGTTTTCGGAATAGCCCCTGCTGTCGTAGGAACCATGTTTCTAATTACCAGAATCTGGGATTCTTGTTTTGATCCAATTGTGGGAATCATTGCCGATAGAACAAAAACAAAATGGGGAAAATTCAGACCTTATTTATTATGGGTTGCCGTGCCTTTTGCCGTAATTGGAGTTCTAACTTTTTACACGCCCGATTTTGATGAAAAAGGAAAAATTATATATGCTTATGTAACATATTCACTAATGATGATGATTTATTCGTTAATCAACGTTCCGTATGCTTCACTTTTAGGCGTAATGTCATCGGATCGAAAAGAAAGGAACACATTGTCTTCATACCGAATGGTTTTCGCTTTCGGAGGAAGTCTTTTGGCGCTTTGGTTAATTGAACCTTTAGTAAATTACTTTGGTGGAAGCCTTAATTCTAAAACGGGCTGGCTAGCAACAATCGCTGTTTTTGGTGTTATTACAACTGCATTTTTCTGGGCTTGTTTTCTTTTTACCAAAGAAAGAGTTAAACCTATAGAAAATGAGCAATCTAACTTAAAAGAAGATTTAAAAGATTTGCTTAAAAACAAACCTTGGTGGATTTTATTAGGAGCCGGAATTGGTACTTTGGTTTTTAACTCCATTAGAGATGGTGCTGCTGTTTATTACTTTAAATATTATGTAAGCAGTTCTGTTAACTTCGATTTTTCACTTTTTGGAACTCATTTTCATATGGCGCCAACTTCAATTTATCTAGTGCTGGGTCAGGCCGCAAATATTATTGGAGTTATACTGGCAACACCAATTGCGAATAAAATTGGCAAGAAAAAAACCTTTTTTGGTGCCATGGCAATCGCCTCAGTATTGAG
Organism: Flavobacterium sp. ASV13; assembly: GCF_000745775.1. Taxonomy (GTDB): domain Bacteria; phylum Bacteroidota; class Bacteroidia; order Flavobacteriales; family Flavobacteriaceae; genus Flavobacterium. The sequence goes on from NZ_JQJY01000003.1 coordinate 602,876, forward strand.
CTTAATTTTCTATTTCTTCGGAAAAGAAGACATTTTCCTAATCATGACTTTCCAAATTTTAATCAGCATTTGTGCAGGCTGTATTTTCCCGTTAATCTGGTCAATGTATGCTGACAGCGCCGATTATTCAGAATGGAAACAAGGACGCCGTGCAACCGGTTTGGTTTTCTCCGCTTCATCAATGTCACAAAAATTTGGATGGACAATTGGTGGCGCGGGCGCTGGATGGCTTTTGGGTTATTATGGTTTTAAAGCCAATGTTGAACAAACAGCCACCGCACAACACGGAATTCAATTAATGTTAAGCATACTTCCTGCAATCGCAGCCGCAATATCAGTCGCTTTTATTTTATTCTATCCTTTATCTGAAGAAAAACTGCAAACGATAGAACAAGATTTAAACGAAAAAAGAGACCAAAAACTATAAAAATAAATCAGATACAGAAATAAAAATATATGACAACAATAAAATCTTCAGCTATTTTTCAGGACCGAAAAGCAGCATTAGAAAAAGAACATAAAGCACTTGTGGAGCAAAAAAATGCTCCCGAAGAAAATGCTGGAAACGGAATTTATCAGCGTTATAAAAATCCTGTTGTTACCGCAGCTCACGTGCCATTAAACTGGCGTTTTGACTTAAACGAAAAAACAAATCCGTTTTTGCAGGAAAGAATCGGAATGAACGCCGCCTTTAACGCCGGCGCAATGAAATGGAATGGGAAATATTTACTTGCCGTTCGTGTGGAAGGAATTGACAGAAAATCATTTTTTGCTATTGCGGAAAGTCCTAATGGTGTTGATAATTTTAAGTTTTGGGAAAAACCATGCGTAATTCCGCAAACCGAAGAACCTGACACAAACGTTTATGATATGCGTTTAATCAACCACGAAGACGGCTGGGTTTACGGTATTTTTTGTACCGAAAGAAAAGATCCAAAAGCACCAAAAGGAGACACAAGTTCGGCTGTAGCCAATGCAGGAATTGTGCGTTCTAAGGATTTAATAAATTGGGAAAGACTTCCGGATTTAATTTCAAATACAGGACAACAGCGAAATGTCGTTTTGCATCCAGAATTTGTTAACGGGAAATACGCTTTATATACACGTCCGCAAGATGGTTTTATCGATGTTGGTGCTGGAGGCGGAATTGGCTTAGGCTATGTTGAAGACATGAAAAACCCAATTGTAAAAGAGGAAAAAATCATTTTCGGAAAACAATATCACACTATTTATGAGCTAAAAAATGGTCTGGGCCCTGCTCCAATTAAAACAGAAAAAGGCTGGCTACATTTGGCACACGGTGTTCGTAATACCGCTGCAGGTTTGCGTTACACCTTATATATGTTCATGACGGATTTGAATGATATTTCAAAAGTTACGTACGTTCCTGCCGGACATTTCATGGGACCTGAAGGAATTGAAAGAGTTGGCGATGTATCAAATGTATTATTTTCAAACGGTTGGATTGAAGATGCTGACGGAACGGTTTATGTCTATTATGCATCATCAGATACGAGAATGCATGTTGCAGTTTCATCTATAGCAAAACTTGTTGATTATGTTACCAATACTCCCGCTGATACTTTTATTTCTGCAGGTTCTGTAGAAACAATTATCAGCCAAATTGAAAAAAATAACGCAATATAATTCATCGTGTCAGCAAAACTAAAACAGTTTAAATCTGAATTAACCGCAGAACTGGATTCCATTTTAAAATATTGGTCAAAACACACAATTGACAATCAAAATGGCGGTTTTATTGGTCAGATTGATTTTGAAGAACACATTATCGCCAATACCGAAAAAGGTGCAGTTTTAAACGCCCGAATATTATGGTCTTTTTCGGCAAGTTATCAGGTTACCCAAAAAGAAGAGCATAAACAATTGGCCAAAAGAGCATTTGAGTTTCTTTCAAAATATTTTTATGATTCAGAATTTGGCGGATTATTTTGGAGTATAAATGTGGACAAAACTCCAAAAGACACTAAAAATCAGATTTACGCTCTAGCTTTTGCGATTTATGGATTATCTGAATATTATGCTATTTCTAAAGAGGAAAAAGCTTTAGAAATAGCCATCAATTTATATTTAAAAATTCAGGAACATAGTTTTGATCCTGAAAACAAAGGCTATTTTGAGGCATTAACCCGCGATTGGCAACCTATTGACGATTTGCGTTTAAGTGACAAAGATGCCAACGAAAAAAAAACCATGAACACACATTTGCATATTGTCGAAGCATATGCAAATTTATTTAAAGTGTGGAAAGACAAAGCTCTTCAAAATGATATTATTGGATTACTTGAAACCATTCACAGGCATTTCATCAATACTGAAAGTGGGCATTTGCGCTTGTTTTTTGACGAAAATTGGATTGAAAAACCAGATGTGATTTCATACGGCCATGATATCGAAGCAGCTTGGCTTTTATTACAATGTGCTGAAATTTCAGAAGATAGAAGTTTGATTTCGCGTTATCAAAAACACGCTGTTTTAATGGCCGAAGTTACGAAAGAAGGTCTTGATACTGATGGTGGGTTATGGTACGAACTCGATCCAAAAAATAACGAGTTGGTTGCCGAAAAACATTGGTGGGTTCAAGCCGAAGCTTTAATTGGTTTTTATAATGCTTACCAATTAACGGGTGACGAAAACTATTTAGACATTGTTTTTAAAAATTGGGATTTCATCAAAAAATATATTCTCGACACACAAAACGGCGAATGGTTCTGGGGAATTTATCGCGATTATTCTCTGATAGAAAAAGACAAAGCGGGTTTCTGGAAATGCCCGTATCATAACAGCAGAGCGTGTTTAGAACTTATTCAGAGAATAAAAGACTAACATTTTACTTTTAAATTAAGCTTTTTAAATAAATTCAAAATGAAAAATACTTTTCTGCACATTCTTTTTTTAAGCTTACCTTTTTTAGCTCTTTCCGGATGTTCATCAAATGATGATTCAGATTCGCCAGTTATAGTTGATCCGCCAGTTGTAGTCGATACTGATCCGCTAACGACTGCAAATGCTTCGACTTATTTAGTCGATGCCAATGCAACAAAAGAAACGGTTGCTTTATTTTATAATTTGAAAAAATTAGCCAAAACTAAAACTGCAATTGGTCAACAAGACGCTTTTAATAGTTTTTATCAAGATGCGGGAGGCGATTCTGATATTAAAAAAAACACAGGTTTTGATCCTGCAATTTTAGGTTCAGATTTTATGTTTATTACCGATAAAAATAATGATGGTCAAGCAAGTAATTGGTTTTATCAGCAAGAACAAAAAATTGTTTCTGATGCAAAAGCCGCTTACGCGAAAGGTGCGATAAATACTTTTTGCTGGCATTTGAGAGAACCAAATAAAGAGGAATCTTTTTATGCTGCCGATTTAACATCGGAACAAAAAGCCGCGGCTTTTAAAAGCATTTTACCGGGCGGAGCAAATAATGAATGGTACAAGAAAAAACTAGATAAAGTTGCTAGTGTAGTTTCGAATTTAAAAGGAACAAATGGCGAATTGATTCCGATAATCTTCAGACCTTTTCATGAATTTGACGGAAGCTGGTTTTGGTGGGGAGCCAATTTTTCTACTGCCGACGAATATAAAAAAGCGTATCAATTCACTGTTGATTATTTAAAGAATACTAAAGGCGTCCACAACATTTTATATGCTTTTTCTCCTGATAATTCATATACAGCTCAAGCTGATTATTTGAGCCGTTATCCTGGAGATAATTATGTGGATATTATTGGAATGGACAATTACGGCGATTTTAATAATCAAGGACAAACTGGAGCTGACAGAGCAAACAGTAAACTAAAAATCCTTTCTGATTATGCTAAAACTAAAGTAAAAATTGCTGCTTTAACCGAAACTGGCTTTCGCGTAACAAGCTCAACGCCTGCAATTACCGATTGGTTTTCGACTTTACTTTATAGTTCTCTAACTAAAAATGACATCCAAATAAGCTATGTAATGTTTTGGAACAACAATAAAGACGGATATTATGTTCCGAATGGTTCTGTTTCGAATACTACTGATTTTAAAAATTATAGTGCAAAAACAAAATCGGCGTTGGTGAATTCTTTACCGAAAATGTATGAATTGCCGAAATAACACAAAGTTTGTCATTCCGAGGAACGAGGAATCTCCGCGAGTAACTCTGACCTGAAGATCACCAATCTTTGTCGAGCTTCTTGTGGAGATTCCTCGTTCCTCGGAATGACAAACTTTATGGAATTGGAATCTATAAAAAGAAAATTAAAAACCAATAACCATCTTAAAAACCGTAGACCCTAGCCCTGATAGAAGTGGAAATCCTTTTGTGCCGGGGTTCGGCACAAAAGATTGAAACGGATAGCAGGATTAGCTCCTAAAAAATATCATATGAAAAATAGATTTCTAAAAACCCTTTCTTTTGCAATAATATTCTCTGCAATCGTTTGTCAGGCGCAGGAAAGAATTACCGTAAAAGGAACGCAATTCTATAAAGGCGACAAGCCGTATTCTTACATTGGAACTAATTATTGGTACGGAAGTTTACTGGCTTCTAAAAAAATAGGCGATAGAAAAAGACTTTTGCGTGAACTTGATTTAATGCAAAAAAATGGCATTGACAATCTTCGAATTTTAGTTGGCGGAGACGGAGGAAAATACGATTTTACGGTTCGCCCCGCTTTGCAATACGAGCAAGGAAAATATGACGAAGATTTACTTGATGGATTAGATTTTTTGATGAATGAATTGCACAAACGCAAAATGTACGCCGTTTTATATTTAACAAACAACTGGGAATGGTCTGGCGGAATGTCACAATATTTGGAGTGGAACGGCAAAGGTTCAGTTCCGGTTCCGGGAATTGTACCAAATACGTGGCCGCAGTTTATGTCTTACACAGAAAAATTTCACAGTTGTGAGCCTTGTATGAAAGCTTTAGAAAATCATGTAAAATTTATTATGGGAAGAACAAATGCGTATTCTCATAAAAAATATACTGAAGATAATACGATTATGGCATGGCAAGTTGGGAATGAACCGAGAACTTTTACACCTGAAAACGAGACAAAATTTACGGTTTGGTTAAACAACATTGTCAATTTAATGGATAGTTTAGACAAAAATCACTTAATTTCAACAGGTTCTGAAGGATTGAACAGCTCGAATGATGATATCGGAATTTTTGAACGAACACATCAAAATCCGAATATTGATTATTTGACGATGCATATTTGGCCGAAAAACTGGGGTTGGTTTAAAGCGGATAATGCTGAAAAAACTTTACCTCCAACTTTAGAAAATGCTGGAAAATATATTGACAAACATGTGGCTGTAGCCAATCATTTAAAACGCCCTATTATCATTGAGGAATTTGGTTTAGGAAGAGAAAACGAAAGTTTATTACCAACTTCATCAGTAGCAAACAGAGATATTTTTTATAATTATATTTTTGGCCGAGTTGCTGAAAGTGTTAAAAATAACGGGCCATTGCAAGGAGCCAATTTCTGGGGATTTGGTGGTGAAGGAAAAGCCGTAAACGAATCTGGAAAATGGAATCCCGGAGATCCTTTAACTACTGATCCTCCTCAAGAACCGCAAGGTTTGAATTCGGTTTTTTCTTCGGATAAATCGACATTGGACATTGTAAAAAAATACAATTTAGAATTCAAGAAAATAAGATTATAATTCATCCCTATTTTCGTAGAGACGCAGAGCGGTGCGCCTCTACGAAATAATTGGTGTTTTATGTTTTTCAAAAAACATTTTACGCTAATATCTTTTCAATCGCATTCAGTTCGTCCTGAGTAAATTCAGTATTTTGCAGACAATCAATATTATTACATAATTGCTTTACAGAACTTGCGCCAATTAAAACAGATGTAATTCGTTTGTCTTTTTGCAGCCAAGCCAAAGCCATCTGTGCCAAAGATTGATTTCTATTTTGGGCAATTTCATTCAGCTGAATTAATTTCTGAATGCGTTCCTGCGTAACCTCATCTTCTTTCAAATGCCCGTTTGGATTATGCGCTCTTGAATTTTCCGGAATTCCGTTTAAATATTTATCTGTCAAAAGTCCTTGTGCCAAAGGTGAAAACGCAATACAGCCTACTCCTTTTTCTTCTAAAACATCCAATAAACCATCTTCAACCCAGCGTTGTAACATTGAATATTTAGCTTGGTGAATCAAACAGGGCGTTCCTAATTGTTTTAAAACATCAACCGCAACACGAGTCTGTTCCGCCGAGTAATTACTGATTCCCACATAAAGAGCTTTTCCGCTTCTAACGGCGAAATCCAAAGCCATCATCGTCTCTTCAATTGGCGTTTCAGGATCCGGACGATGCGAATAAAAAATATCGACATAATCGACTTTCATTCGTTTCAAACTCTGATCTAAACTTGACAATAAATATTTGCGAGAACCCCAATCGCCATAAGGTCCATCCCACATTGTGTAACCCGCTTTAGTAGAAATTATGATTTCATCACGCAGATTTCCCTGAAAATTATGCCACAAAATTTTACCAAAATTAGTTTCCGCAGAACCCGGAACAGGCCCGTAATTATTGGCTAAATCATAATGAGTAATTCCTTTATCAAAAGCTTCTACAGCAATACTTTCAGCATTATCAAAATTATCTACTGACCCGAAGTTATGCCATAATCCTAAGGAAATTTCAGGTAATAATAACCCGCTTTTTCCGCATCTGTTATATTTCATTATTTTAATTTAAGGTTGGAAGTTTAATAGGTTTTAAAAATACGAAAAACTCCCGCAGATTTTGCAGATTCAGGAGATAAAAAAATTTGTGAAATTTATGAGCGTAAAATTAAAAATCGCCACGAATTCACGAATTTTTAAATAATTCATTCGTGAATTCGTGGCGAAAAAAAACTTTGCGACTCTGCGCCTTTGCGACATTAAAACTTTTACTCTTTTATCTCAAAACCACTCTGTAACCCTTTATCAGAACTTCCTCCAACCATGATTTTAAAAGTTCCCGGTTCCACTAAATACTTTCCGTCATTATCATAAAAACCAAGTGCTGCATCCGTTAAAGTAAAATTTACAGTTTTCGTTTCACCTTTTTTCAAGTTTACCAATTCAAAACCTTTTAGTTCTTTTATCGGACGAACTATACTTGCAAATTCATCATGAATGTACAATTGTACAACTTCTTTTCCGTCATAATTTCCCGAATTTGTAACCTCAACACTTACCTGAACTTTTTCACCTTTTGCAAAAGCAGTTTTGTTCAATTTCAGGTTTTTATATTCGAAAGTTGTATAACTTAAACCAAAACCAAACGGAAACTGAGGTGTTTTCTCCACATCCATATAATGCGACCAGAAAACATTTTTATCGCTGTCTGTTGGTCTTCCTGTGCTGTATTTGTTGTAATAAATTGGAACCTGACCTACATTTCTTGGAAACGACATTGGCAATTTTCCACTTGGGTTATAATCTCCATACAAAACCTGTGCAACTGCATTTCCTGTCTGGCTTCCTAATTGCCAAGCCTCAACAATTGCGGGAACATTTTCAGCAGCCCAAGGAATACTCAAAGGACGACCGTTATTTAAAACCAAAACCACATTTGGATTCACTTTAAAAATTTCTTCCAATAATTCTTGTTGCAAACCAGGTAGATTCAAATCCGTTCTACTTCTTCCCTCGCCACTCTGGAAACCGTATTCGCCTAAAACCATTACTACAACATCTGCATTTTTTGCCGCTGTTTTCGCTGCTTCAAATCCGCTTTTATCTGTTGTATTGAAAACTGTTTCTGTTAAGAAAGTTGCTTTTTGTTTTAATAAATCAACACCTTTTTCAAAAACCAATTGATTGTCTTTGTATTGCTGCATTCCTTCTAAAACCGAAACCGCAGTATTATCATCAGCTGCAATTCTCCAACTTCCCAACGGACTGTTTTTATCATTTGCCAAAGCACCAATCAAAGCGATTTTTTGTCCTGATTTTTTTAGCGGAAGCAAATTCTTTTCATTCTTCAATAAAACAATTGATTTCTTCGCCATGTCCAAAACGCCGTCATTATTGGCTTTGCTTCCAACAACTTCTTTTTCACGTTTTTCATCGCAATATCTGTACGGATCATCAAATAATCCTAACTCAAATTTCACGCGTAAAATTCTTCTAACAGCATCATCAACCAAAGCTTCTTTTACTTTTCCTGACTTCACCAAATCAACCAATTTTGCCACATACAAATACGATTCCATATCCATATCAGAACCCGCAATTACCGCTTTTGCCGTTGCATCAGCTTCGTCTTTTGCATAACCGTGCGCAATCATTTCGCGGATTGACGCATAATCCGAAATTACAAATCCGTCAAACTTCCATTTTCCTTTTAAAATATCTCTTTGCAAGAATGCGTTTCCAGTTGCCGGAACACCGTTCAGCGTATAAAACGAATTCAAAAAAGTACGAACTCCCGCCTCAACCGTCGCTTCAAACGGTGGCAAAACCGAATTATACAATTTAGAATTACTGATATCTACAATATTATATTCCAACCCCGCTTCAACATAACCATACGCAGCAAAGTGTTTCGCACAAGCCGCAATCGTATTTACTTTGGCCAAATCAGCAACCGTTTCTCCCTGAAAACCTTTCACTCTCGCATAACCAATTTTACTTCCTAAATACGGATCTTCTCCTGCGCCTTCCATCACACGTCCCCAGCGCGCATCATTGGCAACATCTACATTTGGTCCAAATGTCCAATTAATTCCAGATGCCGAAGCTTCATCAGCCGCAATCGCCGCCGACTTTTTAATCGCTTCCAAATCCCAACTCGCTGCTTCTGCCAACGGAATCGGGCTTAACGTTTTATAACCATGAATTACATCAAAACCAATAATCAACGGAATTCCCAATCGGGTTTCTTCAACTGCAATTTTCTGAACAGCTCGAACTTCTTTCACACCGCGAACTGTCAACATTGAACCAACTAATCCTTTTCTTAAGTGCTCGTATTTTAATTCGGCAGTTCCGCCTTTTGGAGCGGGTCCTGTCACATCCCAAAAACCGTTATATTGGTTCATCTGTCCCACTTTTTCCTCCAAAGTCATCAATGGCAAAAGCAAATCAATTCTTTGCTCAATAGTTTTGTTTTTATCCAAATACGGCTTTTTTTGTGCATTCATATTTCCAACAGTAAACAGGGACAAAACCCCAATAATTATTATTTTTTTATTTTTCATAAGTGGTTCGGTTAGTTTCATAATATGGGCGTGTTCGCCGCGGCGAATCGGGCTATCCATTTCAAGTCCTCGCACTTCCTTCGTCAGGCTGTGGGCTTTCCACTTCTATCCCTCACGCGAACGGTTTCAAGAGACACAATCTTGTCATTTCGACTGAAAGGAGAAATCACACTCGGGATTCGACAAAGATTGGCGAAATACTAAGTGGAGTTTCTAGTGTGATTTCTCCTTTCAGTCGAAATGACAAAGACTAAAATCTAAAATTCTGTCGTAAAACAAGAAGCCGGCAAATTGGCCTTATTAAACAAATCTGACTGAATAGTATTTCCCCAAGCAAATCTCACTTTTACAGGTTGAGATACTTTTTTACTTGACAAAATCACCTGATTATTTTTTATAGAAGCCTCCGCAGGAAAGAAATTTCCATCGGCTCCGGCCAACTCAAATTGATTCGAAATTTTATTTTTGAAATACAAACCTTCAGCATAATCAAAAGAAACGGTGACTTTGTTTTTCTCGATTTTAATGTCTTTATAAAGCGGTCCGTTTACCAAATTTGAATTTAGTCCCGATACTTCGGGATATGTTTCGGCAAGAGCCAAATTAGCCAAACGAATTCCGACCGACTTTTTATTCTTCGGATGAATATCAATTGTATCTGAAATATCAGAAGTTAAAACCATTCCGGTTTTTGAGACTTCACTTAAAAGTTTTCGTTGTGAATTTCGAACCGTTACGTTCGAAAAATTATTGCTTCCGGTTTTATAAGGCGCAATTTGAACGTAGTAAAAAGGAAATTCGTCATTCCAGGCTTTTCGCCAAGAAGTAATTAACGCTCCCAATGTTTTATCATAAACTAAAGAGCCTACATTAGATTCTCCCTGATACCAAAGCGTTCCGGCAATTTTAAATCCGACAATCGGATAAATCATTGCGTTATAAGCACGCCCAGGTTGTCTTGGTCCGTATTCTTGTTCGTTTAGTTTTTTTGCATTTTCTAACAAAAGCGGGTCGTTGTTTACAACATCATCCGGCATCCAGATTTCGGCTGGAGTTCCGCCCCAATTGGACGAGATTAATCCGATTGGAACATTTTTCAAATCTTCGCGCAGGCGTTTGGCAAAGAAGTAGCCAATCGCGCTAAAGTATTTCATCGTTTCCGGAGTCGATTCTGTCCAATTTCCAAGTAAATTATTTTGTGGTGAAGTTGCTGTTAACTTTGGAACAGTAAAAAAACGAATATTCGGATTCGTTGCGTTTTTCATTTCTTCTTCTCCATTATCAATTCCCCAACTTACGGACATTTCCATATTCGATTGCCCGGAACAAACCCAGACTTCGCCAATCAGAATATTTTTCAAAACCACTTCATTATAACCTTTTATTGAAATCGTAAAAGGTCCGCCGGCTTCTGGAGTTTTAATCAATAATTCCCATTTCGCCTGATTGTTGGCAACGGTTTTATATTCCTGATTGTTCCAGCTTGAAACCAATTTGATTTCTTCTTTTGGATTTGCCCAACCCCAAATCTTAACTTCAGAGTTACGCTGTAAAACCATATTATCGCCAAAAATATTCGGAAGGGAAACGTTTGCCATCATTGTACTGGAAATCAACAAAAAGAAAACAAACTTAAATATATTATTTTTCATTTAGCAGCTTTTTTAAAAAAGGTCCGTATTGATCTGCCATCACTTTTTGGTCTGCAACATCCGGATGTCCTAAACAGCCATTCGGTTTCATTGGTTTGAATTTGAAAATCAAAATTGATTTGTGCGCTTTATCATTCGCGAAAGCGTTTTTAATTTTGTTCAGACAATCTTCAAAAACAATAGCTTTTTCGCCATTAACCATTGGACTGTTTGTAATTACAATCTGCGCTTTTGGATTATGCTCATAAAGCATTTTTATAAAATTTATGTAATTCGAAACATACTTTTCAGCATTAAACGGAAGGCGTTCTTTTTTTCCATCTCCGCCAGAAAAATCATTTGTTCCCAAAGCAATACTGATAATATTTGGCTGAAAAGCAAAATCATATTTAGGTTTCGAATTATCTTTTGTTAAATACAAATTCTGATACACATCCGGCATTATCGCTTCGTCTTTGTTTTCATCATTCCAGTTTCTGTACATCCCAATTCCTGATACAGAACTAGTCAAATAATCAACATCAATTGCTCTTGAAAGTATTGGGCCATAAGCATAATATCCGTTATGATGATCCATATATTCACCTTTATCACAATCAACAGAATCACTTGCAGCGGCACAGGTAATCGAATCGCCAATAAATTCGATTTTCTTTTTCTTTTTAGATGAAATTGTAGTCAGTTTTGCGGTAGTTCCTGCAAATAAAATGCCTCCGGTATGTGCTTCGGTATTTTTATAAATTTCTAATCTGTGTTCTTTTTTATTCGAAGTAATTTTGACTGGAAAAGACTGTATCGCCCCTTTTTCAATTTTAATTTTCCCAAGATATTTTCCATCTAAAACTAAAGCAACATAATTATGATGCTCATAAGAATCAATGCTTTGAAGTTTAATCGAGCATTCATTCCCAACAAAATTAAAAGAAACCGAAGAAGCCGTTCCAATCAAAACAACATTATCATTCTGAAGTTTTTCGATTCGGCCTTCGTATAAAAAAGTTTTATTTTGATTTTGGATTTGTGAAACGCAATCAGTTGCAACCAATAAAAACAAAATCAAAAAAGGTATTTTCTTGAAAAACATAAACTTATTTGTTAAAATATAAATAGTATTCACAAATATATTTAAAATGAATTATTCAAAAAGATACTAAATCATCAAAAAGCAATATAAAAACACCATATAAGACATATAAAATCTTAAATTCGGTATTTTCCTTTGAATTATGGAAAGTACGGTCTATTTTTATGAATTAATTGTCTTCTAAAAATGAAACCACCTTTATATATTTTTTTACTGTTAGTTGTTCTATGTTCTTCTTTTATAAACAACAAAAAAGAACAACCAATCAGTATTCATTTTAAAACAACTGAAAATCAAGTTGACCGAGATTCAATTATTGCCTACGCAAAAAAATATTTAGGAACTCCTTATGTATATGCGGGGAATGATCCAAAAAAAGGTTTTGATTGTTCTGGTTTTGTTAGTTATGTTTTCAAAAACTATGGCGTGACTTTACCAAGAAGTTCTGGCGAATACAAAAACATTGGCATCAAATTAAATACTGAAGAATTTAAAATTGGTGATATTTTGGTTTTCTACGGATATAAAGACAAATCAATTATAGGGCATCTGGGCATTATTTGCGAAGCCAATGGAATGAAGTCAAAATTTATTCACGCATCGTCAGGAAAGGCTCAATGCGTAACCATCACCTCATTAGATACCGAACATTACACCAATCGTTTTTACAAATGCATTGACGTTTTGACGAAATAGTTTTGCCACAAATTACACGAATTCATGGCAAACTTTCTTATTCTTCTGTCAAAAGTTTAATCAGACTTTCATCTCTTTGATAAATGTCTTTATAAAAATTTAAATTCCCTTTGCGATCCACCCAAGCAGTAAAATAACCAATATAAACTGGAACTTTCTTTTTTAATGTATACCAACTTTCTTTTCCGGCATGCATTGCTTTGTCAATTCTGGCTGGTGTCCATTGCGGATCATTTTTCAACAATTCTATAGCCAGTTCACGAGGTTTTGCAACACGAACACATCCATGGCTGAAGGCTCTGCTTTCTCTTTCAAACAAACTTTTTGCAGGTGTATCATGCAGGTAAATATTGCTTGAATTTGGAAATAAAAACTTCACTAAACCAAGTGAATTATTTTTCCCTGGAAGTTGACGAACAGCGCCGTTATTCCATTCTAGATTTTTCTTTTGTAAATAATTTTTATCCTTTGCCATTCCGGGTTTAATCTCCGAATTGATAATACTCGTCGGAACATTCCAATACGGACTAAAAACAATATTATTCATCATTCCGCTGAAAATAACCGTTTTTGTCATCGCTTTCCCTACCACAACTGGTGAAATAAAAGCGATTTTTCCGTCCTCAATTATATACAATCTAAATTCAGGAATATTGACTTCGATGTATTTTTTTCCTTTTTCCAATTCAGGATCAATCCATCTGCAACGCTCCATATTAACAATAATCGTTTTGATTCGGTCTGAAACCGGAATATTCAAATCGTCAATATGTTCTTTCAGAATATTATTTTTTGGCGTATAGCCATGACGCAGCTCATAGGTTTTCATTGCATTAATCAAAACCGTATCGCAAACCGCACTTTTACTATCTTCTTTAATATCTTTTGTAACAAAAAGCCTTTCTCTAATTTGAGTTATAATTGCAGAGGAATCACCTAATTTCAAGTTTTTAAACTCTTCGTCAGTTTCAATTGTTTTCCAACCTCCATTTTTTTCAATATCACGATATTGTTTTAAAACATCACGTAGTTTATAATATTGGCTGAACATTTTGCTCTTATGATCATCATTGATCGTTGATTTTTGAAAAATAGAATCGGTCAGGGCTCGGTAATTCAGTTTTTTTCTTGGTAAAAGCCATTCAAGCGAGATACTAGTTTTTTCGTCAACGCCAGAATATACTTTTTCGGCATAATAGAAATACAGATTTGAAATCATTAAGTCTGTACTTTCTTTTGAAAGTTTATTATCGTTATTGCTTTCAAAAACAGCATTGATTTCTTTATAAGGAAAATTGGCTTTTAGTCCTTCTTCGTCAAGACCTTTATATTTATTGAATAAAGTATGTGCAAACTCATCAATTCCTTTATTGTCTTGCCACAATTGAGTCGATTTATTTTTTTTATATAAAGCCTGAACCTCATCCTGAAATTTGTCAAGTTTTGGGTATGTAGTATAAAATGCAGCAATTTTTGTACTATCGATTGATAGTCGGAGTTCCGGTAGCTCGGCTTTGACTTTTACTTGATTTTCTTCTTTTTTATCTCCTTTCGAATTACATGAAACAACAATAAAAAGGCTTATAACGGCAATAAACTGATACCAAATTTTCATAATACAATTTTTAATAAAAATAGGAAAGTTTTAATAAATACAAACTTTTCCAAAATGAAATTTTCGATAAATCCTTAGCATCCAAATAAATAAAAAAAAGCCCCAAATACGCAACATATTTGGGGCTTTCGATATAACCAACCTATTAAAATTCTATTAGATAACGGTTCCTTTTAAAGTAAGAACTTTAGGAGTCGTTTCAGCACTAGTTGTAACAGTTACTGTTTTTGTAAAACCGCCTTTGTTCGCTGCATTGTAAGTTGCAGTAACTTTAGCTGTTTTTCCTGGCTGAATTGGCTCTTTTGTATAATCTGTTGCTGTACAACCGCAAGAACCCTGAACATTTGTAATAACTACAGCTGTTTTTCCTGTGTTTTTGAATTCATAAACAATAGCTTTTGGAGTTCCCTGCGGAATTTGTCCAACATCTATTGTTTCAGCTTTCCAAACAATTGTTGAAGCTGTTTCAATTTTTTCTGTTTTAGTTGCTAACGATTTTACCGGTGCAACTGCAGAGAAAGACATTAAGCCTAATGCCAAAACTAACATGGAGATTTTAATCATTTTCATAGTTAAATATATTTAATGGTTTATTGTTCTAAATTTCTATTTCAAAAGTATTTCAGATAAATTCAAATCGCTGTTAACCGGTCTCAAATCTTTGTTAACGACTTGTTAAGGGGTGTTTTTAAGCATAAATTTGATTAATATTACACTTTTAAAAAGCCATTTTTTCTTGAAAGTCAACAAACTCAACAGTATTATCCTCCTCGGATTAATTGCCATTATTAGCATATTGGTAGCGCAATTGCTTTGGACAAAAGAGGCATTTACATTAGAACAAAAAAAACTGAGCCAAAAAGCCCATATTGCCTTGCTTGAAGTTTCCCGAAAATTATATGAAGGAACTGATCACGAACATTCTTGCCAAAATCCTGTTCAAAAAATTTCAAACGATTATTATATTGTCAACATCGAGAATGATTTTGAACCCGATATTTTGGAATTCTATTTGAAATCGGAATTCAAAAAAATGAATATCACGACTGATTTTGAGTACGCCATGTACAATTGCCAAAGCGACGAAATGGTTTACGGCGATTATGTTTCGTTGTCTAAAAAAGGAAAACAAAACAAAACGGTCTATTTCCCTAAACATAAAAATCTGGTTTATTATTTTGCCGTTCGTTTTCCTAATGAAACTACTTATTTGTTTAGTTCTATGCGTTTTTGGTTTGTGCTTTCGACCGCGCTTATTCTGATTTTGCTCATTTATGTGTATTCTATTTTTAAGCTTTTACAGCAAAAAAAATACTCAGAACTGCAAAGGGATTTCATCAATAATATGACGCACGAATTTAAAACGCCTTTATCTTCGATTTTGATTGCTTCGAAATATCTAATCGAACAAAATCCGATTAAGGAGGATAAAAAACTGCATACTTATACGGATATTATTATCAAGCAGAGTCATAAACTGAACAATCATATTGAGAAGATTCTGAACATTGCCAAATCGGATTATGTGCCTTTAGAAATAAAAAAAGAAACCGTTTTAATTGTTCCTATTATTGAAGAAACGATTGAAAACATTCGATTAAAATATCCCGAAGCCAATGTTAGAATTGAATCAACATCGCTAGAATATAAAATTGAAACGGATGTTTTTCATTTCCATAATTTGGTTTACAATTTATTAGACAATGCCATAAAATACTGCACTGACAAACCGGATATTCTGGTTCAGATTAGTTCGCAAAATCAAACTTTAAAATTGGCTTTTATTGATAATGGGATTGGAATTCCTGTTAAAAACATTTCTTTTATATTTGATAAATTTTATCGCGTAAAAAACGAAAAAAGCAATGAAGTAAACGGTTTTGGTCTTGGCTTGTATTATGTAAAAGAAATTTGCAACCTTCAAAACTGGAAAATAAAAGCCGAAAATAATTCAGAAAAAGGCGTTACAATAACTTTGTCCATTCCTTATAAAAAATGAAACAGTTCAAAATACTTTATACCGAAGATGATGAAACTTTAGCTTTTTTAACCAAAGATAATTTGGAACAAAGCAATTATGAAGTTGTGCATTGCTGCGATGGAGAATCGGGGCTTCAAACTTTTAAAAAAGAAAAATTTGACATTTGCATTTTTGATATTATGATGCCAAAAATGGATGGTTTTGATTTGGCTACCGAAATCAGGAAATTAAATACTGATATTCCAATTATTTTTCTTTCGGCCAAGACTTTAAAAGAAGATCGAATTAAAGGACTTCGTTTAGGTGCCGATGATTATTTGGTAAAGCCTTTCAGTATTGAAGAATTGATTTTGAAAATTGAGATTTTTTTAAAGCGTTCACAGAAAAATGTTCCGTTAGAAAAATCGGTTTATGAAATTGGAAAATATCAATTTGACATCAATAATTTTATTCTTTTCAATGAAAGCGAAAAAATCAGCCTGACGCAGCGCGAAGCCGAATTACTGAAACTTTTTCTGGACAACAAAAATCTAGTTTTAAAAAGAGAACAAATCCTGACCGCACTCTGGGGAACCGACGATTATTTCATGGGAAGAAGCCTTGATGTTTTTATATCCAGACTTCGAAAAATTCTAACCGGCGAGAAAGGCATCTCAATTGAAAACCTGCACGGAATTGGTTTTAGATTTTCTGTTGAATAATTCTTCTTCTTCATTTAAATCGTAACAATTCTACTAAAAATAAAGAAAAATCTGTAAATGGATTTTAAAAAATCTTTGTATTTTTAAGTTCTAATTTTGTCAGATATGAAAATACATCATTTGCGAAATGCGACCTTAGTAATTGAAACAGAAAAACATGTAATTCTGGTTGACCCAATGTTAGGGAAAAGAAAAACAATTGCTCCGTTTACTATTTTTCGTTACAAACCAAAAAGAAATCCGCTTGTTGCTTTGCCAAAAAACAGTCGGGAAATTTTGAGTAAAGTGACGCATTGCTTAATTACGCATTTACATCCTGATCATATTGACAAAGCCGGAGAAGTTTTTTTAAGACGAAAAAGCATTGCTGTTATTTGCAGTGCAAAAGATGAAAAAGAACTTTCAAAAAGAGGTTTGAATATTGTTCAGACGCTTAATTACTGGGAACCTCAGCCTTTTCTTGATGGAAGAATCATTGGGATTCCGGCGCTTCACGGCTACGGATTTATTGCTAAACTTATGGGCAATGTAATGGGTTTTTATATTGAGCTTGCCGATGAAAAATCTATTTACATAAGTTCTGATACCATTTTTACCGACGATGTTCAAAAAGCATTAATCGAACTCAAACCTGATATCGCAACCGTTGCCTGCGGAACTGCACGATTGGATATCGGACAGCCTTTATTAATGCGAATGAACGACATTTTGAAATTTACAGCACTTGCACCCGGAAAAGTTTTTGCCAATCATCTTGAAGCTTTAAATCATTGTCCGACAACACGAGAAGAATTAAAAAAAGCACTTTTAGAAAATGATCTTTTATCTAAAACGGCTATTCCTAGTGATGGTACTTTTGTGGAATATTGATTTTTTCTACACTTCTTCAAATCTTTGTCGAGCTACTTGCGGAGATTCCTCGTTCCTCGGAATGACATACTTTGAGTGTATACTTTTTAAATAACAAATTCAATAAAGGATTTTCCGTCTAGTTTGTCATTCCGAGGAACGAGGAATCTCCGCAAGAAACTCCACAATACTATTCAAATAAAGAATTCAAAAAATAAAGTTCCGGATTAATTGTCTTTATTAATTCAAGTTTTTTGCTTCTATCCCAACCCTTAATTTCCTTTTCACGGGAAATTGCTTTTTGAATCCAAGTAAATTTTTCATAAAACAACAAAAATTGAACATTATACTGTGAAGCAAATGTCTTATTTTTTGATAAAATGTTGTCTTGATGTTGACTTAATCTTTTCCTTAAATTATTGGTAACTCCTGTGTAGAAAACAGTTTTTGCTTTATTCGTTAAAATATAAATATAATAAGTATGATAGCCTTCTTGATAATACATAAAGAGAATTTCAAATTTCAATAAAAATAAGAAAATTCTTAAAATTACAAAACAAGCAATCCAAATTCCCGCAACGTATTTACAGGTTTTGAATACCAAAACAATTCAAAATCTTCCAATTGCGTTTCGAAATCATTTTTCACTTCCTGAAAAGTATAATTTTTAGTCGCTGAAACTGAAATATTTCTCAAAATAGAAAGTAGCCATTCGCCTTCATCTTTGCTGGTTTGAATGGCAAAACTTTCTTTTTTATCATGAAAAGTCAGCGACATCATTTCCCAACTTTTGCCTTTTTTGGATTTTGTAAAAATTTCAGCTGATGGTTTTCCTCCAAGCCAAACTACTTTTGCATTTGGTTTTGTACTGAAATCATTTTGCTCTTCTAAAGCATTAAAAATAAAATCGGGATGGATTTTTGTTTTCGGAATTTTAAAATCGAACCAATCCTGCAGTTCGTAATCAAAGCAGATTCCGTGCATGAAATTAAAAAGTGATTTCTTTAATCCGAAACTAAATTTATCGTGATTGATTCCTGTTGAATCTGTGTAATCAATATCATTATTAGCAAAAGTTCCAATTGCTTCTGTCTTTTTAGTCACGCCGAATTTCTCCGGATATAATCCAACCGGACTATGCGCCGTAAGTGCAAACTGATGCCAAAATCCTGATTGTAAAACGCCCGCTTCAAACAATTGACGCACCATTTCAAGACTGTCAACTGTTTCCTGAATCGTTTGTGTAGGATAACCGTACATCAAATAGGCATGCACCATAATTCCGGCTTCAGTAAAATTTCGGGTAACTTTTGCAACTTGTTCAACTGTTACGCCTTTATCGATTAATTTCAGTAATCGGTCTGATGCAACTTCTAAACCTCCAGAAACGGCTATACAACCGGAAGCTTTCAGTAATAAGCACAAGTCTTTTGAAAAGCTTTTTTCAAAACGAATATTCGTCCACCAGGTTACTGCTAATTTTCGTTTTAAGATTTCAAGCGCCACAGCACGCATTAATGCCGGCGGAGCAGCTTCATCAACAAAATGGAATCCGTTTTGTCCTGTTTGCTCTATTAATTCCTCCATTCGGTCACAAAGCAAACTTGCTGCAACGGGCTCGTACACTTTTATGTAATCTAAAGAAATATCACAGAAAGTACATTTTCCCCAATAACAGCCATGCGCCATTGTGAGTTTATTCCAGCGTCCGTCGCTCCACATTCTATGCATTGGATTTACGATTTCGATAACCGAAATGTATTTATCCAAAGGCAAATCTGAATAATCAGGCGTTCCAACTTGTGATTGTTTATAATCGTGTTTTAAAGAATTGTTTTTGTAAACTACTTCTCCATTTTCTAACAAAAATGTTCTTTTAAAAGAATTGGAATTTGGATTTTCTAAATTGAAAATTAATTCTTCAATCGGAACTTCACCATCGTCTAAAGTGATGAAATCAAAAAACTCAAAAACACGTTTATCTGAAAGCGAGCGTAATTCGGTATTTGGGAAACCGCCACCCATTGAAATCTTAATTTCCGGATGATTTTGTTTGACCCATTGTGCACATCGAAAAGCGCTGTATAAATTTCCTGGAAAAGGAACTGAAATTAAAAAAAATGTTGGTTTTACAGTTTCGATTTTAGTTTTCAAAAGTGAAATTAAAATCGAATCAATATAAGTTGGTTGCTGCTGAAGCGCTTCGTATAATTCATCAAAAGAATTTGCGCTTCGGCCCAAACGTTCAGCATATCGGCTGAAGCCAAAATTGTCGTCGACACATTCAACAATAAAATCAGAGATATCTTCAAGATATAAAGTCGCCAAATGTTTTGCTTTATCCTGCGTTCCCATTGTTCCAAAAGCCCAATCGAGTTCTTCTAATTGTGCAAAACGAGAAGCTTCCGGAAGAAAATCCTCCTGACAAATTTGTAAAGCCAATGTTGGATTTTTCCCTTGCAGAAATTGAATTACAGAATCAATTGTTTTTACATATTCATCTTGAAGAGCAAAAATTCTTTTAGAATTATCTGAGATTTCAGAGTCAACTTGAAACCTGAAACTTGAAACTTGAAACAAATCCAAAAGCCCTTTTTTCGAAAACAATTCCAAAATCACATCAATACCTAAATCTGCCTGAGCGGATTCTATATTTTTGGTGTTTAAAAAACCTTTTATATACGCCGTCGCCGGATACGGAGTATTCAGTTGCGTAAATGGAGGTGTAATTACAAAAAGTTTCGTTTTCAAAAGGGAATTATTTTTCTGCAAAAATACGGGTTATTAAGGACTTTTTCAGGAAAAGATTCTGGTTGTTGCCATTTTGATTTTTTGGGTTTATTTTGTAGATAATTAATTACATTTGCGACAATCCAAATCATTTTAAATGAAACAAAAATTACTTTTTATTTTTCTTCTTTCTTCTTTTTTAATGCAAAGCCAATGTTTTGATTGTGCAAAAATATATGCAGGCTGGACTGGTGGAGCTGTTTTTGATTTAGAAAAAACAAATAATGCTGTTTATGTTACTATAGCGACAAGTTTGTCTGGAGCTAATAAAACAGATAGATCGGGGCTTTATAAATATGATCTAAATTGTAATTTAATTTGGAAAAAAGAGTTTCCAGAATGGACAGGTGCTGATTATTTTACCGTGGATGATCAGGGAAATTCATATGTTTTAGTTAAAGAAACTTTAGGCTCAAATTATAATAATGGAGTAGAACCATATAATCTTTATGGTTTCGATTTTTATTTTGGTGTAACACTCTATAAAATTTCCTCTAATGGAGATATTGTCTGGAATCGTAAAATTGGTCCTATGAACAATTTAGCAAAAAACATTTTCTATAACAATGGTTACATTTATGTTGCTGGTTCATTCAATTACGCTATCAATATTAATAATGAAATTCCATTAGCCGACAACGCTTATTATGGACGCGCATTTGTTGCAAAATTTGATGTTGCAGGAAATTTAATTGATGCGAAAAAATATGGAGCAAATCAGGATATTGTAAAAACCTCTGAAATTGATAAAAATGGCAATATTTATTTTGCTAAAACAGATCCAAATATTACTTATTCCGGTATTTTCAAAGTTAACTCAAATTTAAATATTGTATGGGAAAAAGAAATTTCTAATAATGGAAATATAACCAATAAAACATCATACAGACCAACCATACTCCATTATAATCCTATAAATGACAAATTATATTTATGGGGTTGTTTCGATAGAACTGTAAATATTTTAGGCAATGATTTTACAACCAACTCTCCAAGTAATGGTTTGTTTCAATCTATTTTAACTGAGTTTAATACTTCAAATGGAAATCTTGAACACTTTAAGCAGATTAACAATAATTCACAATTAGAATATCCTGGAGAGGCAAATGGTCGTCCACTTAGTCTTAACAAATCATTCATGACAGAAAAAAATAATGAATTATTTATTTTGTCAAGTTTTTCGGGGATTATGCGCTTTCCAGGAAAAATTATTGAGTCACGAACTTTTAATGGAGGTGGAAATTCTTATTACTATAATGAAGAATTAGTTCTTTTTAAAATGAACTTAGATGCTTTTGAACCTGAATACATTTTAAAATCATCTGGCACAAATCATTATACTAACGGCCTTTCTCTCGACGCCGCTGGACCTATTAAATTTGACGGAGATAATTTATTCATAACTTCAAATTTTCAAAGTGAACCGTTAACAATTAATAATTCTGTTATTTATGGCAATAGTGGAAATGGAGAATCAAATGGACTACTTTACAAACTTAAATTCGATTCAACTTCTTCCTCTGGTGAAATATTAGCTGAAAATACCTGTATAAATTCAGTTACAAATTTCGAAGTGAAAGGCACATTTGATTCCGTATTATGGAACTTTGACGATCCTAATTCCACAACAAATAATACTGCCACAATTAATAATCCTCAACATCAATTTACAGCCCCTGGAATATACAATGTTTCTGCTATTATCCAATGCGGGTCTGAAACTCAGACCTTACAAAAGAAAATTACAATAACAAATATCCCCAATGATTTCAATTTAGATCCGATTTATGCTTGTGAAACAATTGCAGGATCAGGATATTCAAATTCTTTTGACACTTCCAATATAAATAACATTGTCATTGGGAATCAGTTTAATTTGATTGTAGAATATACAAATCAAAATGGAGCTTTATTACCTAGTCCGCTTCCAAATCCTTATTCGAATACCGTTAAAAATGAAGAAATTATAAAGGTAAAAACTTATTTTGCAGGCAATCCGACATGCTTCCAAGAAAAAGATTTAAAGCTTTACACAAAAACTAAACCTTCAAAATTAACTATTGCTACCCCACAATCTTTTTGTATTCAGGAAAATGCAACCTTAAATAGCATAAACTTGACAGGTCAAAACATAAAATGGTACGATGCCTTAACGACGGGGTCACTTTTGCCAAATACAACACCATTACAAAATGGAGCAACTTATTATGCATCACAAACCATTAACGGTTGTGAAAGCGATAGAACAGCAGTTTTAATTCATATTCAAAATACGTTGGCACCAACAGGAAATGCAAATCAGCCATTTTGTTCAAGCCAAAATCCAACAATTGCTAATATTCAAATCACCGGAACTTCAGTAAAATGGTATGACGCTTTAACAAATGGTTCTCTATTAGCCGGAACTACAAATCTTGTAAACGGCAAAACGTATTATGCTTCACAAACTATAAATAATTGCGAAGGACCGAGATTTGGAATAACTGTTTCGGTTGTAAATACACCTTCTGCACCAACAGCAAATGCTACTCAATCATTCTGCAAAAATGAAAATGCAACGCTGAATACTATCCAAATTTCAGGGCAAAATATAAAATGGTTTGATACAGCAATGTCTGCCTCAACTCTACCAAGCACAACTTTGTTAGAAAACAATAGAACTTATTACGCATCGCAGACTGTTGGATGTGAAAGTGACAGAACTCCTGTTTTAGTTCATGTTTATGATACGACATTGCCTACTGGAAATAATAGCCAACTTTTTTGCATTGATGAAAACGCAACAATTGCAAATCTCGCTGTTACTGGAACAAGCTTAAAATGGTATGATTCGGCAACAAATGGAACTATTTTACCAAATACGACTTTATTACAAAATAAAATTTACTACGCGACCCAAACATTAAACAATTGCGAAAGTGAACGATTTGCTGTTACCGTAAAAATTCAGGATACTCAAAATCCAATTGCCGACTCGCCACAAACTTTCTGTATTCAGCAGAAAGCAAAAATCAGTGATATTAATATTTCTGGCGAAAACATAAAATGGTTCGAAAGCCCCACTTCATCAATAAGTCTGCCGGAATCAATTTTGCTTGAAAACGGAATTACATATTATGCTTCAGAAACTATAAATGATTGTGAAAGCGAGAGAATTCCGATCATCATCAATATTCTTGAAGCAACGGCGGGCAATTGCATCAATTTTGTTGATGAGCTTCCTTTTCCAAAATTCTTTACTCCAAATGGTGACGGTTATAATGATAATTGGACGATGGATTTTGCTTATTTAGCACCAAATACTGGAATCAGAATATTTGATCGTTATGGAAAATTAATTAAAGAGCTAAATAATAATACTGCTTGGGATGGAAATTATCTTGGTCAGCAGGAACCAGCATCAGATTATTGGTTTATTGTTACCCGAGCAAACGGCAAAGAATTTAGAGGACATTTTGCTCTTAAAAGATAAGAAAAACAACTAATGAAACGCATATATACTTTTTTACTCTTATTACTTTTTATGCCTGTGTTTTCTCAAACCAAGAATCAATCTATTGGTTTCAAAGAGAATAAAGGTCAGATTATTGATCAAAAAGGAAAGCTGAATACTTCTGTTTTATATTTATTAAGTTCTAATGGTTTAAATGTTCATTTGAAGAAAAATGGATTTTCGTATGATGTTTATGAAGTAAAAAAAACTCCAATAACACAACCAACTGATCCCAGAAATGAACGAGAAAATTCTTCTCACTTTCGTGACAATAAAAAAGAAGAAAAAGAAGATTTTAAATTAGAATATACTTTTCACAGAATTGATATTGACTTTGTTAATTCAAATTCTAAAGTTGAATTGATAGCAGAGCAGAAATCTTCTGATTTTGACAATTATTATAATGTTCCGAATAAACCAGACGGAATTACTGGCGTTTACCAATTCAAACAAGTTACTTATAAAAACATTTATCCAAATATTGATGCTGTTTTTACAATTCCAGCTGATCCTCAAAAAATTGTTGAATACAATTTTGTTATTCATCCGAAAGGAAAAATATCAGACATTCAATTAAAATTTAATGGCGCTGAAACAGATTTGGTTGACAACAAAATCCAAATGAATGTTCGTTTTGGAAAAATGGAGGAAACACTTCCTGCAAGCTGGATTGAGGATGGTGGAAATAAAAAAGAGATTGAAGTTGGATATACTAAGATTAAGAAAAATGTTTATGGATTTAGTTCTTCTAATTCTGTAAATGGTAAAACAATTGTTATTGATCCTGTTCCAATAAGACTTTGGGGAACATATTATGGAGCTGTATATGCAACTGACCAACCCAATTCTATTAATTTTGACAGTTTAGGAAATACTATCTTTACAGGATCGACCGAAAGTGCCACCGGAATTGCTACAAACGGTTCTTTTCAATCTACAAAAACTACTTTTAATTCCGCTTTTATGGTAAAGTTAAACTCAAATGGAGTAAGAGTTTGGGCTACTTATTTGAATGGAGCCGGAATACAAGGTGCTAAAATTAATTCGCAAAATGAAATGTATGTAACAGGATATGCATCCTCAGGAGTACTTTCAACTCCAAATTCTTATAAAGAAACTTTAGATTCTACAGATGCTCTATTAATGAAATTTGATTCAAATGGTCAAAGAATTTGGGGAACTTATTTTGGAGGGAAGAATTTTGAGCGCGCTGATGCAATTTCTTTAGATCATAATGAAAACATAATAATAGCCGGAGAAACTCATAGTCTTGAAGGAATAGCTACTCCAAATAGTTATCAGGAAACATTAAATGCTTCTCCAGATTTGTATTCAGGATTTTTTGCCAAATTCGACAAAGATGGAAATAGATTGTATGGCAGTTATTTTCCTGTCGTAATTAAACATTGTGCAATAGACCAGAACAACAATGTCTTTTTTGCCGGAAATAAATATGTAGATGATTTCTTTAACTATTATCCAAATATTTCAACACCCGGAGCTTTTAAAACAACCCAAAATTCAGTGGATGGATATTTAATAAAATTTGACTCTCATTTTACAAAACTTTGGAGTACATACTATGGCGGAGATAAAAGCGCAACAGACACGTCTGAAAATTCAGATCTGATAGAAGGAATTGGCTGCGACAATTTAAATAATGTATATATAATTGGTACCACAAAAAGTTTAAATGGTATTTCTACCGCAGGAGCATTTAAAACATCACAAAATGCGGGTGGCCAAGATGCTTTCATCGCAAAATTTAATTCTAATGGCTTTAGAGAATGGGGAACTTATTTTGGAGATAATTCTACACTTTATACCGATTCTGGGACAAATTGTTTCATTTCACCAGAAGGTAATATTTACCTAATTGGTTACACAGACAGCGAGAAAAATATCACTACTCCAAATTCTTTCCAAAACATTATTAAAAGTGGACCTGATGGCTTTATCACAAAATTCTCAACAAATGGAGAGTTAAACTGGAGTACTTATTATGGTGGAAAAGGAGGTGATTGGCTAAAAAGCATTGATTACTCAGCTGGAAAAATTGCAGTGTCGGGTCGTACTATTTATGATGACTCAAAAGATTTAAGCACTCCTGGAACTCACAAAGAAAATGGAGGCGGATTTATTGATATTTTTATTGCTCAATTTCAAGATTGCGAATTACTAACAATGATATCAAGCAACTCCCCAATCTGCATTGGCAAAACATTAGAATTAAAAGCCTCCGGAGGAACTAATTATTTATGGACTGGACCAAATGGTTTTACATCTACAGATCAAAATCCCACAATACCAAATGCAACTACATCTAATAGTGGAGAATATAGCTGTTTAGTTACAGGAACAGGTGGTTGTGACGGTACAGGAAAAATCAATGTCTTAATTGGCGACATAGAAGCTCCAATTCCTGTTTTAGCAACACTTCCAACTATAACTGGTGATTGTAGCACAACAGTAACAACAATTCCAACAGCCAATGACGCTTGTGCAGGAGTAATCAATGCAACAACCACAAGTCCGTTGTCTTATGCTTTACCAGGAACTTACACCATTGTATGGAATTACAGTGATGGAAATGGAAATTCATCTATGCAAAACCAAACTGTCACCATTACAAGTCAGCCATTACCAACAGCAAATTCTCCACAAATTTTTTGTGTGCAGCAAAATGCAACTTTAAATGAAATTCAAATAACGGGTCAAAACATAAAATGGTATAGTAACTTAACAAATGGAACACTTGTTTCACCTACAACTGTAGCTCAAGATAAGGCAACCTATTATGCTTCACAAACTATAAACGGTTGCGAAAGCAGTAGAATTCCAGTTACCATTAATATCCAAGTCACTTCTGCGCCAACAGGAAATACAAACCAGCCCTTTTGCACAGGCCAAAATCCAACAATCGGCAATATTCAAGTTACTGGAACCACGATAAAATGGTATGATGCACAGATTAATGGTTCTTTATTATCAGAAACAACAAATCTTGTTAACGGAAAAACATATTATGCCTCACAAACTGTAAATGGTTGCGAAGGCCCGAGATTTGGAGTTACTATTTCGATTGTAAATACTCCGTCTGCTCCTACTGCAAATGCAAATCAGACATTCTGTAAAAGCGAAAATGCAGCATTAAACAATATTCAAATTTCTGGACAAAACATAAAATGGTTCGATACTGCAATGTCAGCATCAACTTTGCCAAACACAACTTTATTGGAAAACAACAGAACGTATTACGCATCGCAGACTATTGGGTGTGAAAGTGACAGAATTCCCGTTTTAGTTCATGTTTACAATACTGCAATGCCTTCTGGAAATAATAGCCAACTTTTTTGTATTGATGAAAATGCTGCAATTGCGAATCTAAATATTACTGGAACAAATATAAAATGGTATGATTCAGCAACAAACGGAGCACTTTTGCCAACAACTACTTTATTGCAAAATAAAATTTACTACGCAACTCAAACATTAAACAATTGCGAAAGCGTAAGATTTGCCGTTACCGTAAAAATTCAGGACACTCAAAATCCAATTGCCGATTCGCCGCAAACATTTTGCATTCAGCAGAAAGCAAAAATCAGTGACATCAATATCTCCGGAGAAAACATAAAATGGTTTGAAAGCCCAACTTCGACAATAAGTTTGTCCGAATCAACTTTGCTTGAAAACGGGATGACTTATTATGCTTTAGAAACAATAAATAATTGTGAAAGTGACCGAATTCCTGTTACAATATCAGTTTTAGAAGCAACAACAAGTAATTGCATTAATTTTGTTGACGAACTCCCTTTTCCGAAATTCTTTACCCCAAATGGTGACGGATATAATGATTATTGGACAATAGATTTTTCATATTTGGCTCCAAATACTGGAATCAAAATTTTTAATCGCTATGGAAAATTCATTAAAGAACTAAATAAAAATACTTCATGGGATGGAAATTATCTTGGACAAGAACAGCCAGCATCTGATTACTGGTTTATTGTTACAAGATTAAATGGAACAGAATTTAAAGGTCATTTTAGTTTGAAAAGATAAATTAAATAACAAAGTTCGCATTGATTTAAATAGAAAATTTAGATCAATGCGAACTTCAATTCATACACCGAAAATTTATCTATTTCGTTTGTACCATCAGCCAGTTTGATATTTCTTCTAAAGCCAAAGACGAAAAAGTCTGTTCAATTTTTTCATATTCTTCAGGAGAACCTGTTTTTGACTCTTGAAAAAGATGATTTAAATTAGGAAGTTCTTTTGTTGTTACATTTTTATTTCCTGCTTTCAGCAACGTTTTTTCAATAGCTTCTAAATCAACAGTTGCAGGAACTTGTATATCTTTGCTGCCGTTAAGGGCCAAAACTGGGCATTTTACTTTTGCTAAATTTACTGCTGGATCCATTTTTAAAAAATAATACATCCAATTATTTGTAAATTGTGGCGTTAAAGATTTTGCAATTTCTTCATTATATTTTGATGCAAAATAAGTCGTAACATCTTTTTTCAAATTTTCATCATTTGTTTTAGATACAAGAATGATATCATAAGCACCTCTAAAAATTTCCTGTGCTTTTTGAATATCACTTTCTGGAACTCCACTTACTCTTTCAACCGCTTCTTTTTGCAAAAGCAGTAATTTATCTCCACGAAGTCCTGGTCCTGCCAACAAAACAATAAAATCAATTGCCTTTGAATTTCCAGCAACAATTGGAGCAATTACTCCACCTTCACTATGACCAATTAATCCAATTTTATTTTTATTAATTTCCTTTCTGGTTTGCAAATAATCAACTCCAGCCTGAACATCTCTTGCAAAATCAGCAGTTGTGGATTTTGAAATATCTCCTGTAGATTGTTCAACACCGCGATCATCAAAACGCAATACAGCAAATCCTTTTTTGGTCAAAAAATCGGCTAAAACCAAAAATGGTTTGTGCCCTAAAGTTTCTCCATCTCTATTTTGTCCTCCACTTCCAGAAATCAAAATTACAGCCGGAAAATTGCCTTCTTTTTTAGGAAGGGACAATGTTCCTGCTAAAACCACTTTATCTGTTTTATTTTCGAATTTCACATCTTCAGTATAATACGGATACGGTTTTTGAGGTTCCTGAGGTCTTGCATAAACTTGTTTCTGAATAATTTCCTTAGATAAATTAAGTTCGGTAGATTGTCCTCGTTGCGTAAATTTTCCAACAATGATATCGTCTTTATTCAAAATTCCTTCGTAAGAAATTTGCGCCTTTGGCATTTCTAATTTTAAAATAGAATTATCAAAAGAAGCTTTTTCCATAGGAATTCCTGTAACTTTCTGATCCGGACTATCCATTGTCGCACTATATCCTGCTTCCGTTTTATTGACATGAAACACAACTCTTAATTGAGTTCCCGGCACCTTTAAAAGTCCGTTCCATTGTCCTGCAATTTCTTGCCCGTTCAGTATAAAAGAAAGTAAAGCCGTAATTATAATAAGTATTGTTTTTATCATTTTTATTGAAATAAATAAGGTATTATTAATAATTAAGAATTGTGATTTTTTTGGTTTTTCTCCAATTGTTTAAATTTGATGAAAGAGTATGCAACTGGTACAAAAGCTAAAGTAAAACCAATGCCAACAAAAGCTTTTGCAAAAATAAAGCCTGAAAAAATGATACCGCCAACGATGATAATCAAACCACCAAAAAACCAAAGCTTCCCGGCAAATGTATGTGTAGCTTTCCAAACTTCCTGACTTTCGAGTGTCCAAGGTGTTCTGATTCCGATAAAATAATTGGGTTGAATCACTTTAAAATAATTTCCCATTACCATCAACAGAATCCCTACTAGAATATACATCAAATTTGGATTTGAAGCCGACTGATTTTTTGAAACATATAGAAGAAATACAGCTAGTAAAGACATAAACGAAACCATAAAAAACTTCAGTTTATAAAACTTTTTTCCCATTAAAGAAATCCTTTTTTTAGGATCTAATTTTGCTGCAGCGAACATTACAGCATACATTAATACAGGAAGGATAAAAACTATTACAACCAGAAAAGACTTATTTCCCCAACTATCAATTTCTCCGTTCATATTCCAGTGAACTGGAACTCTTTCTGGAAGACTGTTCCAAATAAAAGCCAAATACGCAAACGGAATCAGAACAATTCCAATAATTGGAAGCTCTTTTTTAAATTCTAAATTCATTTTTTATTTCTTAAAAGTTAGTACCCATTGCAAAACATCTTCCATTATTGTGGTATTAATGGAGTAAATAATGAATTGCCCTTTTTTCTCGGATGTAATTAAATCGGCTCGTTTTAAAATATCTAAATGATGAGAAATACTAGGTTTCGAAATATTAAAAGCATCAGCAATTTCTCCCGCTGTCAAATCTTTCTGCTTCAACAGTTCAAGAATCTCTCTACGGGTTGCATCATTTAATGCTTTAAAAATCTCATTCATCATTTATATATTTAGACAAATATCTAAATACTTTTTTAATTGACAAAAAAAAAGCAGTAATTTTTTACATTACTGCTTTTTTAATATTTATAAATATTCTTTAAAATTTGTGCTCTTCTTTACTAATTACCAAGAATGAAAATAAAGAGATACAAGCAGCCGTTGTCAAATACAACCCTACGTAACTCACACTATAAGTTGATGCCAGCCAAATTGCTATCATAGGCGCAAAAGCAGCTCCTAAAATTCCCGCCAAATTAAAAGTTAAAGAAGCTCCAGAATAACGAACATTCGTTGGAAACAACTCTGAAAGAAAAGTTCCCAACGGACCATAAGTAAAACCCATTAAAGCCATTCCGATACAAGCAAAAATAGTAACCAGAGTAATATTTCCAGTACTTAAAAAATAAGAAAAGAAAAATCCGAAAATAGCAATTGCTATTGTGGCAAAAATAAGCATTTTACGACGACCAATTTTATCAGCAACCACAGCCGAAACTGGAATGAAAATAGCAAAAAACAATACCGAAAATAATTGAATTAACAATCCGTCTCTTTTCACAATTCCTAAATCTGAGGTTGCCCAACTCAAGGTAAAAACAGTCATTAGATAAAAAACTAGAAAAGTTGTAATAGCGCAAAATGTTCCAAAAATAAGTTGATTTTTATACGATTTAACCAAAGCCAAAAATGGAACTTTTACTTCCTCATGTTCTTTTTTAGAATTTTCAAATGAAGGAGTTTCACTAATTTTTGTTCTGATATAAAACCCAACAACAACTAAAAGCGAACTCGCAATAAATGGAATTCTCCAGCCATAATTCATAAAATCTTCATTACTCATTGAATCAGTAAGCAGTAAAAAAGTTCCGCCTGAAAGCAGCAATCCAATTGGAGCGCCTAATTGAGGAAACATTCCATACCACGCTCGTTTATTTGGTGGTGCATTTTCAATTGCCAATAAAACAGCTCCGCCCCACTCTCCTCCTAAACCAACACCTTGTCCGAAACGACATAACATCAATAATAAAGGAGCTGCAATACCAATACTGGCATGACTTGGCAAAAATCCAATTGCAACCGTAGAAATTCCCATAGTTAATAACGCTGCAACTAAGGTAAATTTACGCCCAATTTTATCCCCATAATGTCCAAAAAAAGCGGAACCTAAAGGGCGCGATAAAAAAGCGATTGAAAAAGTTGCTAAAGATTGCAGAGTCGCCATTGTTGAATCAGCACTAGGGAAAAATAATTGTGGAAAAACCAATACTGCTGCATTGGCATAAATATAAAAATCAAAAAATTCAATTGTGGTACCTATAAGGCTTCCAAAAAGAACATGTTTTAAAGAGTTTTTCTGATCAGGGCTAGTTTTCATGTAAAATAGATATAACTTTTTTTTTGATTACAAAAATATAGTTTCATTATTAATAATTTACATTTAACCAAAATACTTTCAGAACATCAATTGCTTTTTAACAAATTCAATGTGTTTTTACATTTTACAAACTGCCATTTTATCCAAATTTAAAAACCTGATTTTATGAAGTTTAAAAATCATTAACAAAAAATCAAATCATAAGCAATCGTTAAAAACGTTTTTAACTGTATATTTTCATTAAATTTACAGCTATCAAAAATAAATCTAAAATTATGCCTACCGACTGTATCAGCTATCAAAATTCAGGATATTTCTCTACCTTGATACAAGATTATTTAGATCAAAAACCAGCACTGCAATCTTTATATAACAATTTTCCAACATTGGAGAATTTCGAAAAACAAATCCAGGAAAAACAATCCAATTTTGACAACAACAATCGAATTCCTCTGGTTGAAACGCTAAAAAAACAATATCAAAATATTGAGATTTCAGATTTAACTAAGCAAAATATTGAACTTTTAGCATTAGAAAATACTTTTACTATTACAACTGGCCACCAATTAAATTTGTTTAGCGGACCTTTATATTTTTTATATAAAATCATTTCAACAATTAATTTGACCAAAGAATTAAAGTCAAAATACCCATCAAATAATTTTGTTCCAATTTATTGGATGGCTACCGAAGATCATGATTTTGAAGAAATTAATTACTTTAATTTTAAAGGAAAAAAATTCAGATGGAACAAAGAAAGCACCGGTCCTGTCGGCCGACTTTCAACTGAAGGTTTAGCGGAGTTTTTCGAAATTTATTCATTAGAATTAGGGTCAAATACAAACGCAAATACTTTAAAAAAGCTTTTTGAAGATGCTTATTTAAAACATGATAATCTAGCAGATGCAACGCGTTTTTTAGCCAACAGTTTGTTCGCAAATTACGGATTAGTGATTTTAGATGCTGATGATGCCAATTTAAAACGTGCTTTTATTCCATTTGCAAAAGAAGAATTAGAAAAAAATACTTCTTACAAAGCTGTTCAAAAAACAATTGAAACTTTAAAAGATTATACGGTTCAGGTAAATCCGCGAGAAATTAATTTATTTTATATCGAAGATGATTTACGTGAAAGAATCATTTTTGAAAACGATAAATACCACGTTAACAATACCAAAATATCATTTTCTAAAGATGAAATCTTTCAAGTTTTAGAAAACAATCCAGAGAAATTCAGCCCAAATGTAATTATGCGTCCGTTATATCAGGAAATCATTCTTCCTAATTTATGTTATATTGGCGGAGGCGGAGAAATTGCGTATTGGTTGGAATTAAAATCTTTCTTTGATGCTGTAAATATTACTTTTCCAATAATTTTAGTGCGTAATTCAGTTCTTCTTTCGACAGAAAAACAAGCTAAAAAAGCCGATAATTTAGATTTAACCTGGAAAGATTTATTCACCAAACAGGAAAATCTAGTAAATGCGATTACACACAAAATTTCAGCTTTCCCAATTGATTTAACACCTCAAAAAGAATTGCTGAAAACACAATTTGAATATCTTTACAATCTAGCCAATCAAACTGATAAATCTTTTTCTGGTGCCGTGAAAGCTCAGGAAGTAAAACAGACTAAAGGCCTTGAGAATTTAGAAAAACGTTTATTAAAAGCACAAAAAAGAAAATTAAGCGATCAATTAGAACGAGTAATCGACTTGCAATGTGAATTGTTCCCAAATAATAGTTTACAAGAACGTCAAAGCAATTTTTCTGAATTTTATCTGGAAAAAGGCGAACAATTAATTCCGCTTTTATTGCAGAAACTAAAACCATTAGAGATGAATTTTAATATTATAACAATTTAAAAAACAATAAAATAATAATTCTGAGAACTAAATAACCACCTATCTTCTCAAAATTATTATCCAATAAACCAAATAGCGATTTTTAAAATTATTAACTAACCTATTTACCCTAAACCAATGGTAAAAGAACGCTTAATTTCGCTAGATGTCTTTCGCGGACTCACTATTTTATTAATGACAATTGTCAACAATCCCGGAGACTGGGGCAATGTTTACCCGCCATTACTACACGCCGAATGGAACGGTTGCACGCCAACCGACTTAGTTTTTCCATTTTTTGTATTTATTATGGGAGTTGCTGTACCGCTTGCAATGCCTGATAAATTCTACGACAACACCACATTCAACAAAATCCTGATTCGTTCTTTAAGAATGTTCTGTCTTGGAATCTTTTTTAATTTTTTTGGAAAAATTCAGTTATTTGGGCTTGAAGGAATTCCTCTTTTAATTGGGCGTTTAGCCATAACAATTGCTATTGGCTATGCTTTAATGGGAAGTTTTAGTTCAAAAATCAAAAACATCTTAGCATTTTCAATTCTGATTATTTATTTATTTCTGGCATACAGTGGCATTGAAGCTTATCAAGATGTCAGACTTCCAGGAGTTTTACAACGAATCGCAATTGTCTATTTTGTAGTTTCGCTTTTATATTTAAAAACTTCTCAAAAAACGCAAATTATTACCGGAATAGTTTTGTTACTCGGATATTGGGCATTAATGACACTAATTCCAGTTCCTGGAATTGGAGAAGCAAATCTCGATAAAGGAACAAATCTTTCTGCGTGGCTAGATGGTATTTTATTAAAAG
Organism: Flavobacterium sp. ASV13; assembly: GCF_000745775.1. Classification (GTDB taxonomy): domain Bacteria; phylum Bacteroidota; class Bacteroidia; order Flavobacteriales; family Flavobacteriaceae; genus Flavobacterium. Next base: position 637,481 of record NZ_JQJY01000003.1, read on the forward strand.
GACACATGTACCGAGGCACCGTAACTTGGGATCCTGAAGGAATTTTAAGTACCCTTCCGTCAATTGTAAATGGAATTATTGGTCTATTGATTGGAAAAATTCTGCAATTAGATATAACTAAAATTCAAAAAGCCCAAAAAATGGGTATTGCAGGAACCGCACTTATATTTTTTGGTTTGCTTTGGGATGTTGTTTTCCCAATAAACAAATCAATCTGGACCAGCAGTTATGTTTTATATACAACAGGACTTGCGACAGTATTTTTAACCGTTTTGTATTTAATAATCGACATTAAAGATTATAAAAAAGGATTTAAACTGTTTTTAATCTGGGGAGTAAATCCAATGATTGTATTTTTTACATCACAGATTATTCCGCAGGCTTTAGTAATGATTGAATTCCAAAATCCGCATGCTCCTTCAGAAAAAATCAACTTATTAAATTATCTGTATAGCTTCTGGATTGCACCATTTTTTAATAATCCAATGACAGCTTCATTAGCTGGAGCATTAGTTTATGTAGGCATTTGGACATTTATTTTATGGATATTCTACAGAAACAAACTAATATTTAAAGTGTAATTTTCCTTATCAAATTATCAAGAGGTGGACGGTTGTCTGCCTCTTTTTTTATAGCAATATTCATAATTGATACTTTTCTTAATCAAAACATCATTCTAATCTATTTAAATTATGAATTTATTAAAATCAATTCACAAAAAAAGTCTACTTTTGCACAAAATTAAAAATAAGCAATAAAATGGCAACAAATAGAACTTTTACAATGATTAAACCAGATGCTGTTGCAAACGGACACATCGGGAATATCTTAGCAATGATTACTAATGGAGGTTTCAAAATCGTTTCATTAAAATTAACTCAATTAACTGTAGCTGATGCTAAAGCATTTTACGCAGTTCACGCAGAAAGACCTTTCTACGGAGAATTAGTTGAATTTATGTCACGCGGACCAATTGTTGCTGCAATTTTAGAAAAAGACAACGCAGTAGAAGATTTCAGAACTTTAATTGGAGCGACAAACCCAGCTGAAGCTGCTGAAGGAACTATTCGTAAAGCATATGCTACTTCTATCGGAGAAAATGCAGTTCACGGTTCTGACAGCGATGAAAACGCTGCAATCGAAGGTGCATTCCACTTTGCTGGAAGAGAGCAATTCTAATTAGACTTCTTAGACAGTTAGAATTTTAGACTGGCTTAGATCTTAGAATAAAAAACAAACCCACTTCAATGAAGTGGGTTTTATTTTTTGACAATTTATTTTAAAACAATCTAAAATCTAAGTAAGTCTAAAATTCCAAGAAGTCTAAGCTAGTCTAACGCAAAACCACATCCTTCACCACTTCACGGCCCAATTCCTCATTAATCATCTTTACGATTTTTGATTTTCCGTGGCTTAATTCTTCTCTTAAAACAGCCGAACCCAATTCAACATAAAGCGTACTTCCTTTCAAAACAACATTTCTCGTGTATGTTTTAACTCCATTTCCCATTAAGTTTGCCCACGCCTCTTTTACATCAATTTGATCCATTCCAGGTTGTAATTTATTCACCTGAATAATCTGCTGCAAAACAGCCCCAATCGTACTTTCGTTATTTAGTCTTTTCGCCATCATTCAAAATATTAATTGGTTCCGCTTTTTTATAATGATATTCTTTGTTCTGATCATTTTTCACCACAAATTCCTTGTCAGAAATTGAAATTAATTCCTCACTCCATTTGGCATAACTCGTTTTATAATCCAAAAAAGTCCCTTTATCCGTAAATCTAACTGATACATTTTCAAAAGTATTCGTTGTCAAAAAAGTTCCATCCAGTTGCGCCATCACTTTTGTCCTTGTTCCTTTTCCTTCTTTAATTTTAAAAAAATCAAAGTTTTCATTCATTCCGTACGCCTTCTCCTCACCTTTATCAAAAACCACTTTTTCAATTTCCCAATATCCATTCAGTTTTGCAATGTCTGCGGGTTTTATTTCCTGTTTGCAACTCACAAACAAAAGCGATAAAACCAAAATCATAAAAGTGTTTTTCATAATAATTTATAATATTAATAAGAAGCTATTTCCTGCTGTCCGCTGTATCTTTTATGGTGAACCCCACCATAAAAGGATGCCGCTCCCATCAGGGCTAGGGCTCCCATTTTCAAAAGAAAATTTAGTGAATTACAAAGGTAACTTTATATCATATAAAAGAAATAAAAATTTACAAAACCCATTAAACTATTTTACATATTTTTGGTCAAACCCCAAACCTAAACCAAAAAACCATGACTAAAACCTTTTGTACCATCCTGACAATCTTATTGTTTGCAAGTTGCAGCAAAGATTCTACTGAACCAGAAACAACTCCTTCAGAAAGTATGTATTTCCCGCCCTTAACAGGAAATACTTGGGAAACAAAATCTATAGCTGATTTAAAATGGAATCAAAATGCCGTTCAGCCTCTTTTGGATTATTTGCAGCTCAAAAACTCCAAATCGTTCATAATCTTAATTAACGGCCGAATCGTGTTAGAAAATTACTTCAACGGGCATTCAGCAACAACACCATGGTATTGGGCCAGTGCTGGAAAAACATTGACTTCAACCGTTACCGGAATTGCACAACAAGAAAATTTATTAAATATAAATGATAAAGTTTCAAAATATCTGGGCACAGGCTGGACAAGCGAAACATTAACACAGGAAAACCTAATTACCTGCAAACATTTATTAACGATGACATCAGGATTAGACGACAGCACAGACGATGTCGAACCTGCCAATTTAAAATACAAAGCAGATGCCGGTTCTCGATGGGCATATCACAATGTATACGTAAAGTTACAAGATGTTGTCGAAAAAGCAAGCGGACAAAAATGGGAAACCTATTTCAACAGTAAATTAAGAGACAAAATCGGAATGAACGGCAATTGGGTTCAAATCGATGTCAACAGCGTCTATACCAGTAACACGAGAAGTATGGCGCGTTTTGGGCTTTTAATGCTAAATAAAGGAAAATGGGAGAACAACACCATCTTGAACGAAGCTTATTTCAATGAAGCCACAACAACCTCACAAAACATCAATTTAGGCTATGGCTATTTATGGTGGCTAAACGGAAAAACTTCCTACCATTTACCACAATCGCAACTTACTTTTCAGGGAAGCGTAATTCCGACTGGTCCAAGTGATATGTTTATGGCTTTAGGAAAAAATGATCAAAAGATTTACGTAATTCCGAGCAAAAAAATGGTTGTAATCAGAATGGGCGATGCAGCAGATAACCAAAATCTTGCACTATCCGATTTTGACAAAACACTTTGGGAAAAAATTAATGCTTTATATCAATAAAAAAGAGTTTTTAAATGGGAAAGGCGATTTAAAACTTTTCCCATTTAAAAACTCATTCTATTTTCAGAAAATAAAAACTGAAAAAATTATCGTTTGGTTTTCATTCTTTTTAGAACTCCCATAAAAAAGAATCCTATTCCAAGAACTAACAAAATATAGTAAAAAGAAAGATTGTTATCTCTTAACACATTTGCTAAAACAAAACATATAACGCTTGCGAAATAAAATGCTACAGGCGATAGATTTTTTAAAGATTCTAAACTCATTTTTAATTATTTAAAGAAACTGTCAACGAATTCATATTTATTAAAGACTTGCAAATCTTCAATTCCTTCGCCAACACCAATATATTTTACCGGAATTTTAAATTGGTCCGAAATTCCAATTACAACCCCGCCTTTTGCTGTTCCATCTAATTTTGTTACTGCAAGTGAAGTTACTTCAGTCGCTGCAGTAAATTGTTTTGCTTGTTCAAAAGCATTTTGACCTGTTGAACCATCCAAAACTAAAAGTACGTCATGCGGAGCATCAGCAACTACTTTCTGCATTACACGTTTTACTTTTGTCAACTCGTTCATCAAATTGATTTTATTATGCAAACGTCCAGCGGTATCAATAATAACAACATCGGCATTTTGAGCTACAGCAGATTGTAAAGTATCAAACGCTACAGACGCAGGATCACTCCCCATATTTTGTCTTACAATTGGCACATCAACTCGATCTGCCCAAACTTGCAATTGATCAATTGCAGCAGCACGGAAAGTATCTGCAGCACCTAAAACAACTTTATGTCCCGCTTTCTTAAACTGATAAGCTAATTTTCCAATTGTTGTTGTTTTTCCTACTCCGTTTACTCCAACAACCATTAAAACGTAAGGTTTTTTATCTTTGGGAACTTCAAATTCTGTTGCTTCTCCAGTATTGGTTTCAGACAATAATGCACCAATTTCATCTCTAAGAATCTGATTCAATTCGTCAGTTCCTAAATATTTATCTTCAGCAACACGTTTTTCGATTCTCTCGATAATTTTCAAAGTAGTATTTACACCAACATCTGAAGCTACAAGAACTTCTTCCAGATTATCTAGAACATCATCATCAACTTTAGATTTTCCGGCAACGGCTTTACTTAACTTTGAGAAAAAAGTAGTTTTTGTTTTTTCAAGACCTTTGTCTAAAGTCTCTTTTTTTTCGGTAGAGAATAATTTTTTAAAAAAACTCATTTTTTTTGTAGATTTTTTGATTATTAGATTTCTTGATTTTCAAATCAGAAATCTAAATCTTTAAAGAAAGTGCAATTGTTCTTCAAAAAAGAGCCAATTGTTACGATTCTTTAAATTTTTAGACAAATATAGGTAATAAAAAAGCTACTTCCGAATGAAAGTAGCTTTTCTATATATTGTAATGTTAATTATTTCTTTTTCAAGAATTCATCAACTTCTTCAGGAGCCATAATAGATTCTACGAATGTATATGCACCAGTTTTAGGAGATTTCACCATTTTGATGGCTTTTGATAATCTCTTAGAAGATGTTTGTAACGATGCTACGGTTTTCTTTGCCATGATTCAAATGTTATTTGAAGTTTTATAAAACTCAAATGGCCAAACCACTGAGACTTATAAATCTCTAATTATTACTTAATTTCTTTATGAACAGTTACTCTTTTTAAGATTGGATTAAATTTTTTAATCTCTAATCTGTCTGGAGTATTTTTTTTGTTCTTAGTTGTAATATATCTAGAAGTCCCTGGAACACCAGAAGTCTTGTGCTCAGTACATTCTAAAATTACTTGGATTCTATTACCTTTCTTTGCCATCTTGCTATATATTTATTTAGGAAAAGATTATTTGATAAATCCTTCTGACTGTGCTTTTTTCAAAACAGCAGTGATTCCATTTTTATTAATTGTTTTTATCGTAGATGCTGCTACTCTAAGAGTAATCCATCTATCTTCTTCTGGAAGATAAAAACGCTTTTTAACTAAGTTTACAGAAAACTTTCTCTTAGTTTTGTTCATAGCGTGAGAAACGTTATTTCCTACCATCGCTCTTTTACCTGTAAGGTCACAAACTCTTGACATTATACTTATCTTTTATCGTTATTCAAAATCAGGGTGCAAAGAAAAGAAAAATAAACCATTGTAGCAAAAAATTATTGCACAATTTTTAAAATTTCTTTCTGTAATATTTCTAAACTCTTAATAGTCGCTCTATCTATCACTTTTTCACGTGGTTGACCAAAGTTAAATTCTTCTACAATTATATCATCTGGTGTTGCCAAAGCAATAAAAACGGCACCAATTTCAGCATCTGACTCACCTTTTGACGGTCCGGCGTTCCCAGTTGTCGCAATTGCATAGTCAGTTTTAAGCATCTCTTTCACACTCAAAGCCATAGCCTTTGCAACTTCTGCACTCACAACCGAATATTCATCAATTAAATCTTGTGAAACACCCAAAACATTGACCTTCGCTTCTGTCGCGTACGAAACAACGCTTCCTTTAAAATATTTTGACGAACCTTGCACAGAAGACAAAAGCGAAGCAATTCTTCCTCCGGTACAGCTTTCTGCCGTTGAAATTGTTTTGCTTTCTTTCGAAAGCAATTTTCCGATTACAGTTTCAATTGTTTCATTTTCTTCGTAACCTACTATTATATCATGAATTATCGCATCCAACGACTGAACATTGTCTTCAATTGCTTTTTCTAATTCTTCTTTATCAGTTCCTCTCGCAGTTAAACGCAAACGTACTCTTCCAGGATTTGGCAAATAGGCTAATTTGATAAAATCAGGCAAATTATTCTCCCATTCTTCTATACGTTCTGCAACTAAACTTTCACCCTGACCATAGGTCAAAATTGTTTTATGAATGATGTAGGGACGTTTGTATTCTCTAACTATTTTTGGAATTATCTCTTCTTCAACCAAATATTTCATTTCATATGGAACTCCCGGAAGCGAAACAAATACGGTATTTTCCTTTTTCATCCACATCCCTGGCGCAGTCCCAACCTGATTATGAAGAACCGTACAAGTTGAAGGCACCAAAGCCTGATCTTTATTCAATTGTGAAATTGGTCTTTTATAAAAACCTTCAATCAATTGTGTTACGTGCGCCAAAACTTCTGGATTCACAACTAACTCATCATCAAAATATTCGCAGAAAGTTTTTTTAGTTACATCATCTTTTGTCGGGCCTAAACCACCAGTCACAATAACAATATCAACTTTGTTTTGAAGTTGGGAAAAAGTATCTAAAATATGTTTTTTATCGTCACTTATTGAAATCATTTCCGTTACTTCAACTCCAATTCGGTCTAATGATTTCGCAATAAAACCTGAATTCGTATCAATAATCTGACCTATTAATATTTCGTCCCCTATAGTTATAATAGTTGCTTTCATAACATTAAAATGCTTTATTATTTCTTACTTAAGTAAGTCAAAAATTTACAATGGAATATTTTTAAACTTTGTCTTTGGGGAGGTATTAAAACGCCTTTACAAGTCAAAAGCCGCTTTCACAAAATTTACGAATAACAATCTTAACTTATTCCTATTTTTTTTTGCAACAGGAATAAATCAGATTTTAAATTTTAAAGATCAAAGTCTTTTTTTATTTCTTTTATTGCTTCTTTTACTTGTATCTTAATACTTTTAAAAGTTTCAACAATATCTTTTTTCTTGCCTTCTGCTTTTGTCCACGCTTCTACTTGAAGAATTTCTTCAAAAGCCACATTCAAGCCCATCAAATCTAGTGTAGGTTTTATTTTGTGCGCGTATGAATAGGCATATTTATGATCCTTTTTCTTAATTCCTTCTTTGATTTGCTTTAAATCTTCAGGAACTTCAGTAACAAATAATTTAAGAATTTCATTTACAAATTCCGGATCATTATCTGAAAGCGCATATACTTTCGAAAGGTTATACTTTAAAGCCATTATTTTACTTGTATTCTGAATAATTTTTTATCTTCTAAAAATCCTTCTAAAACATCATTTGGTTTTACAGCAGCAACACCTTCAGGAGTTCCTGTAAAAATAATATCCCCAATTTTTAATGTAAAAAACTGCGAAACATACGACACAAGTTCATCAATTTTCCACAACATCAAACTTGTATTTCCTTTTTGAACAGTTTTAGAATTGTTTGTTAACTCAAAAGTAAGATTTTCCATAGAAACGAAATCACTTTTTGGTAAAAAATCTCCAATGACCGCAGAACCGTCAAATGCTTTTGCTTTTTCCCAAGGCAATCCTTTTGCTTTCAATTTATCTTGTAAATCTCTGGCAGTAAAATCGATACCAACACTAATCTCATCATAATACTTATGAGCAAACTTTGGTTCGATATACTTTCCTACTTTGTTAATTTTAACAATTATCTCTATTTCGTGATGAATCTCCTCAGAAAATTCTGGAATTACAAACGGATGCTGTTTTAACAAAACTGCCGAATCCGGCTTCATAAAAACCACCGGTTCATCTGGACGTTCGTTTTTTAATTCCGCAATATGATTGGTATAATTTCTACCGATACAAATAATCTTCATTTCTTTTTAAGTTGCTAAGATTCTAAGACACTAAGATACTAAGAACTTAGCGCCTTAGAATCTTAGCACCTCAGAACCTTATTTCGTATTTAATTTTCTTAATTTAATTCCAGTCAAAACTTTTTTGGTATACAACGGAAAATCGGCATTTTGGATCCAGCTGAAATATCCAGGTTCTGTTTCCAAAACTTTTTCAACTTTGACACCTTTATGTTTTCCGAAGGTGAAAATCTCTTCATCATCTTGATCAAAAGCAATCATTCCGGCAAAATCAGCAATTTTTTTACGCGTTGTAAATTCAGACAACACTTTCATATCATTTTCCAATTCAGGATAACGATCCAACTGCGCTTTTAAAATTTCGTAAGTTGCCATTGTATCAGCTTCTGCCGAGTGCGCATTATCAAGCGTTTTTCCGCAGTAAAATTTTAAAGCCGCACTTAAGGTACGCTCTTCCATTTTATGAAAAATAGTCTGCACATCTACTGAAACCTTATTTTTCATATCAAAATCAACTCCCGCACGAAGCAATTCTTCGGCTAAAAGCGGAATATCAAAACGATCTGAATTAAAACCTCCCAAATCACTATCTTTTATCATATTATGAATATGTGGAGCCAGTTCTAAAAAAGTCGGTTCGTTTGCCACTTTTTCATCGGTGATACCATGAACAGCTGTAGTTTGTGGCGGAATTGGAATAGTAGGATTCACTAACCATGTTTTGCTTTCCTTATTTCCATTTGGAAAAACTTTAAATATTGAAATTTCTACGATACGATCTTTACCGATATCAATTCCAGTTGTTTCAAGATCAAAAAAGCAAATTGGTTTGTTAAGTTTTAATTCCATTTTATTTTTTATAAGATTACAAATGTAAATTTTAAAGCCGACTTTTCCGACCCTATTTTTATTTTTTTGCCCACAATTAGACTATTTTTTAAATTTTAACTTCAAAAAAGAATCTAAAATAGCGTTGTCTAAAATTTATTTTTCTATTTTTTTACTAATAAAAAACCCGGAAAACGAAATCATTTTCCGGGTCTAAAATTTATTTATGAATAGATTAGAAATCCCTATCTACATCAAAAGCTTCTAAATATTCTGCTACTCTTTTCACAAAACTTCCTCCTAATGCACCATCAACAACTCTATGATCATAAGAGTGCGACAAGAACATTTTTTGACGAATTCCGATAAAATCACCTTCTGGAGTTTCAATAACAGCAGGAACTTTACGAATTGCTCCAAGTGCTAAAATTCCAACTTGCGGTTGATTGATAATTGGCGTTCCAAAAACACTTCCAAAAGTTCCCACATTTGTAACAGTATAAGTTCCGCCTTGTGTATCGTCTGGTTTAAGTTTTCCGGCTTTTGCACGGTTTCCTAAATCATTAACCGCTTTTGCCATTCCAACAAGATTTAACTGATCTGCATTTTTAATTACAGGAACAATTAAATTTCCGTTTGGTAAAGCTGCCGCCATTCCTAAGTTTATATTTTTCTTTTTAATGATGTAATCACCATCAACAGAAATGTTCATTCCAGGGAAATCTTTAAGCGCTTTTGCAACCGCTTCCATCATAATTGGCGTAAAAGTCAATTTCTCGCCTTCTCTTTTTTCGAAAGCTGTTTTAACTTTATCTCTCCATTTTACAATGTTTGTTACGTCAACCTCAATAAATGATTGTACGTGAGCTGAAGTCTGAACCGAAGCCACCATGTAACCTGAAATCAGTTTACGCATTCTGTCCATTTCAATAATTTCGTCACCTCCATTTACTGAAACCGGAACTGCCTGCTGACTTTTTTGAACCACTGGTTCTGGTGCTTGAACTGCTTTTGGAGTTTCAGCAACCACTTTTGGTGTTTCTTCAACCGCTTTTGGTGTCTGAACAACTCCTGATTTGCGGTCTTCAACATATTTTAAAATATCTTCTTTAGTAACTCGTCCATCTTTCCCTGAACCCTGAATACCATTAAGTTCAGCAACAGAAACCCCTTCTTCTTTAGCAATATTTTTTACTAATGGAGAAAAGAATTTATCCGATGAAGCAAAATCCTGAGGAGCGCTTACAGTTTCTTTTACCGCTTCAATTGTTTTTTCAATTTCTGCCGCCGCTACCGGAACTGCTGCTGCTTCAACTTTTGTTTCAGCCGGAGCATCACCTTCTGTTTCAATAATTGCAATAGTTTGCCCTACCTGAACTAGATCATCTTTACCAAATAACTGTTCAACTAAAACTCCTGATACCTCGCTTGGCACTTCACTGTCAACTTTATCAGTCGCAATTTCCAGTACAGCTTCATCAGCTTCAATTCTGTCTCCAACTTCTTTCAACCAGTTTGTAATAGTTGCTTCAGCGACACTTTCTCCCATTTTAGGAAGTTTTAATTCAAATCTTGCCATATTGTTAACCTCAAGGGTGATTTTGATTTTCAGATTGCGAAATTACCGAATTTTTTAAATATAAATTACATTTAATATAATTTTTTACTCAATTTTTACAATTTGCCCTCTGTCATTTCGAGAATTGCTTCCAATAATAAAATTTGTTTTTTTGGGGAAAATCTTAAAAGTAACGTTCTTATCTTTAAGAGTTTCTATGATTTTGATACATTTTTTGAATGAAACGTACTGATTATCTAAAATAATCTCAACCTTTTTACCCTTAAAAACGTGGCACGAATTTACCATTTTTTCTTTTTTGAAATCTAAAAACTCTACTTTATTTTTCAGAATTGCAGGCAATTTTTCAGACAAAATATTATTTGAAGAATAAAAAATATACTTTTCTGGCAAAAGTTTTCGTTTTGGTTTTCCTTGAAACATTTTAGCAAAAGCATAAAACCAAATTCCGATTTGAATAAAAGCACTAAAAAACAACGACTTCTTGAAATGCTTTGTATAAAAGAAATTCATTGCTTCCTGAAAACGTTTCATATATTTTTCATCTTTTATAGTACTTTCACCTTTATAATGCAAAATTGTTGTTTCATGAAAATAGTAATTTGACTTTTGTTTGAGCAACGCACGATACGACAAATCGATATCATCAGCATACATAAAACAATTTTCGTCAAAACCTTTTAAATCCAGATAAAGTTCTCGTTTCATAAACATAAATGCACCAACAAGAATTTCAACTTTTCCGCTCTCATTTTCGTCAATATGCTGTGCATAATATTGATTGAAAATTTTCCATTTTGGAAAGATTTTATAGAAGCCTAAAACTTTCGTAAAAGCAACCCAAGGCGTTGGAATACCGCGTTTGCTTTCGGGCAGAAAATTTCCCGTTCCGTCGATTAGTTTGCACCCAATTATTCCTAAATCTTTTTTTTCTTCGGCGAAAGCCAAAATTTTAATAAAAGTATCTTCAGCCACAACGGTATCGGGATTCAAAATACATATATATTCTCCTTTTGCTGCGACAACTCCAATATTATTTCCTTTTGGAAAACCGAAATTTTCTTTGTTTTGAATGAGTTTCACAGAAGGAAATTGCTCCATCATCATCAAACAGGAATCATCTTTCGAATTATTATCAATAACAATAATTTCAGCATCAAGCGTTGCAATTGCTTCCTGAACACTTAAAACGCATTGTTCCAGAAAGTATCTTACATTATAATTAAGAATTATTATTGATAATTGCATGAAAATTTTGGGCTGATGATTTTTGGGGAAGTTAAAAATTTTCTGTTAATCCCAATCGCAAAGACCAATCGTTTTTACTTATTCCGTAATCCAAAGCTAAATTACTGTTATTTTTCTTATTCCACTTAATTCGGACTCCGGTCCCAACCGCTGGGTGCCATTTGTCAAATTGATAAGTATCCAATTTTGAAACGGATGAAATATTGGCAAAAAATACAGCGCCAAAAAAACCATTTCTAGTTATATCAGTTCGATATTCAGTTTCAAAATAAATCAATGCGTTGCTTCGGTATCTGTTTTTTGTAAAACCGCGTCCCGTTTTTCCATCACGATCCCAACCAATACTTGGTAAATCAAGATAATGAGGTTTTCCACCAAAAGTTGACCAATAAAATGCTCGCGACGCCCAAACACGATGTTTAGTTTTACTGAACGAATGGTATTTTCTTGCATCAAAATACAATGACTGCCATTTGTCACCATTTACGCCACTTGTATTTATTCTCAAATCAGCTTCTATATACATTCCCCCTTCGGGATTAACGATGTTTTTTCGGGAATCATACAAACCTTGAATCGCAAATCCAAAAGAAGTTTCATCTGAAAAATCGCCATTCATATATTTTACATAGTCTGTTTCTTCATCTATATAAGATTCCTCAGAAATATTAGTGTAATTATCATAAAGAAACCCCATTCCTAACCGATAATTACCAACAACTTTTCGCGTAATAAATTGATAGAAACGCCATTGCTTATAATCTAAAGTTGACATTTCTTCTTTTGAATTATTATCCCCCAAGCCGTAAGTAAGCTGCGGATAAATTAGGTAACGATAATCGCCAATGAAATTCCACTTATTGTCTTTTGTGTAAATATAAGATTGAATTGGAAATACATATTGATTACTGAAACTAAAATAAGGCGAAAACGAAACCTGTGACATATTTGTTGTTTCGTGATCCTCACCCAAATAAAAAGTAGTCAAAAAAGAGATTACGAGTCCGTTCGAATTATTTGCACCAATTGGAACTGGCAATAGAGAAAAAGCCAATTTTCTATCTCTGCGTTCGTTGATTGTATCGTTTTTTTTAAAGATTTTTTGAATGACGTCTAAAATATCTTGACTTTGCACAGAAATACTATCATTTTGCGAATAACAAAATGGCGAAATGAAAATTAAAAACAAGATAAATTTTATTTTTAAACTATTCATTTAAAACATTTTAAGAATGGATTCTTACAAATTTAAAACTTTATTAAGACAATAACATCTTTTCAAAAAGAATTACAGAAAGAAAATTAAGTCCGAAGAAAAAGTATCTTTGAAAGAACGAATATTGATTTCAAAACAAATTTAATTATGCTTCGATTGTTTTATCTGCATATCATATTTATCTTTTTTATCTCTAGTTTTGGCAGTAAATCCACTATAGAATCAATAAATCTTGTAAAATCAAATACTTGGTTTATTGCTGGTCCAGCCAAAGAAAATCAGGAAACGATAAACGCTATTCGCCAAAAAGAAGGGATTATAAGAGTTACTGCCAAAGAATTTCCGAGAGGAGAAATTGAATTAAATGTTACTATTATTCCATCAGAAACAAATGATGCGATTCCGAAAAATTTTGCCAATGACTCTGGTTTTGTGACTGTTATTTACAAATCGACTCAGTTGATAAAATTACAGGCACGAGAAGGAAATCCGGAAGGAACAGGTTGTTTACATGGAGGTTCACATCCTATGGCAGATTTACCAGCATCTCCTAACAAGTTTACTACTTTAAAAATTCCCTGGAAAAACTTCAAGCAAGATGGATTAGTTGATGGACGACTTTTGAATATTCATAATCTGTGTAAATTCAATTTTGTGAATTACAAACCAATTTCGGGCGCGTTATTAGAAATAAAATCTGTTATAATTCAAAATTAAAAAACATGAAAACAAGACTTTTTCTTTTACTTTTTATTTCATTTTTAAATTTCGGCTACAGCCAAAAAAAAGCTACAGCTCCAAAAATAGACATTAATGGTATTTGGGAAGATATTAATTCTGGCGTTCAAAATGCTGTTGCGATTATCTCAGACCAAAACGGAAAAATTATTTTTTCGCATTATTTAGAATGGAAAGGTCAAAAATTTGTAGAAAGCGGTACAGGAAAAAGAACAGGAAACACAATTACGTATACAGTAAATGTGACTTTACCAATTGAAGGTTGGGCAACTGCCGGAACTCATACTTTGGTTTTATCTGAAGATGGACACACACTTGAAGGAACTTTTAAAGACAACAAAGATCGAAGTGGTCCAATCGCATTTAGGCGAGTTAGATGATTTTGTTTCAAGTTTCAGGTTTCAGGTTTCAGGTTTTGCTTGTGAAACTTGAAACCTGAAACCTGAAACTATTTTTTCTATAAATGCAATTGAATTTTATATCTGTTACAAATTTTCATTACAAAAAGCATAATCGTTGAAAATAGCAGCGACCAGATAATTCCCGGAACTCCTACCCTAAAATATCCCGGAATAATATGAAAATTAAGTGCTTTACAAAAGTAATAAATAACGCCAGGCAAAATATAAATCAGCAACGGATTTGCTGCGGCTGGCATAAAAAATTCGCTCCATTTTGTTTGTTTTTTAATTTCCATAATCCAATACAGAAGATAAAACAATACTGTACAAATTGCTGCAGAAAACATGGTCCAGGAAGGTGTTCCTTTAATTTTTGAAATTCCAAAATAAGGACGAAGCAAATATCCTGTTATTAAAAACAAGAGCGTAAGGCCAATTACTGGCCAATTAATTTTTACTTCGGTTTTGCGGTCAAAAAATAATAGCGAAATTATAACTCCGCTAGTTACTAAAGTAGCATGAGTAAGATGCCCGGCAATAAAACTAAACCAAGACAACTGATGTAAAGCCGTATCTTCAGTAAGATTGATTGAATTACAAACAACACATAAAACTAAAAATGCGGTCATTGCCCATAATCGTCCACAAACCAACCAATAATAAACAACGGTAAACAAATAAGCCCATCCTATAAGCCCCAGAATTCCCCACCATTTTGGAGTCATTCCTCTTTCGCCATTGTCCTGAATATACAGAAAATACAGAATTGCCAAAACAAGCATACCGCCATATTGAAGTGTGTATTTTAACCAAATCGGGAAATCTTTTGTGTATTTATTCCAAATTGGAATTGGCATCGCATATGCTAAAAGCGCCCAAATAACTGGAGTAATTAACATTTTTGAGGCGTCATAACCATATTCTGCATTAACCATAAAAACACCAATAATAATTAAAGCCAAAGCTCTTTTGAGCGTATGAATCCATATTGTCTTAGGACTATCTCCTTTTATTAATCTTGCGTTAAATGCAAATGGAATCGACATTCCTACAATAAACAAAAAAGCAGGAAAAACCACATCAACAAATGTCATTGCATCAGCATCGGCCGGCATGTGTCTCATCCATTGCGGCACGTTCTTTATACTTGCAAGTTCATTTACAAAAATCATTACAAAAATGGTAATTCCGCGCAAAGCATCTATAGAAAAAACCCTTTTACTAGATAAATTTTCTTTTATTTTCATAAATCATTAAATTATTATTAGAAACAAATATAAAATAATACTTGACATAGAAAAATTAGAGGACCATTATAAACGTATCTGTAATAAAAAGTTTACTCTTTTTGATATAAAATACAAGGTACTTTACTTACTTTTGCAGCATGTTATCATTCTTAAAGTCAAAACCGTATTTAAAGGACCTATTAGCTGGAAATTATGTTGATATTCATTCGCATTTATTACCAGGAATCGATGATGGTGCCAAAACCATAGCAGATACAAGCAAACTTGCCAAGTCCTTTCAAGAAATGGGTGTCGTTCAATTTATTACGACACCGCATATTAGTCATTATATTTGGAATAACTCACCTGAAACTATTATTACAAAACATCAGGAAACCCAAATTTTGTTAGAAGCTGAAAATATTAAAATCCCTTTTCAGGCTGCTGCAGAATACTTCATGGATGATTGGTTTGAAACCCATTTTCAAAATGAAAAATTGTTGACACTAAAAGATAATTATGTATTGGTTGAAATGTCATATATGAATGCACCAGTTCAATTGTACAAGATTCTTTTTGATCTTCAGGTTGCAGGATATATTCCGGTTTTAGCACACCCAGAGCGCTATTTATTTTATCATAAAAATTTTAATGAATATGATAAATTAAAAAAAGCGGGCTGTTTGTTTCAGCTTAACTTGCTTGCAACAGTAGGTTATTATGGTGGTGAAATCGCTAAAATTGCGGATGAACTTCTTAAAAAAGGAATGTATGATTTTGTTGGAACGGATGTACACCACAATAATCACATTGCATCATTCAATCAGAAAGTAAAGATTGACAACAATAATATTAAAACCTTAAAAGAAATTATTGCAAATAATCAATTCTTTAAATTTTAATTTCATCTTCTCTTTTGAAAATATTACATAAAAAAACGGCTCAATTACTTGAGCCGTTTTTTTTATGAAATCCCTTTTATTATTTCGAGATTAATCTTTTGTACCAAGGCTTCTTCTCTACCCTAACACCATAGCCATATCCATAACCATAGCCTTTTGTAGAATCGGTATCATTAAGTACGATACACATATTTGGTAATTTTTTCTCTTTGTAGAAAGTATTTGCAATATTCAGCATACGTTTTTCAAGAACATTTGCACGCATTACATATACAAACGTATCAGCATTTTTGGCAATTAATAATGTATCGGTAACCAAACTTACTGGCGCAGTATCCACAATTATATAATCGTATTCTTTTTTAAGCTCTGTAAAAAGCTGATCCACTTTATTACTCATTAACAATTCAGCAGGATTTGGCGGAATCACACCTGATGGCAGAATAAAGAAATTCTTGTATCCTTCATGTTTGATGATATAATCTCTAACGTCTTTATCAGTTGATGACAAATAATTTGTCAAACCAACACTTGGGACATTAATATATTCACCAAATTTAGGATTTCTGATATCAGAACCAACCAACAAAACTCGTCGTCCAGACAAAGCGAAAGTTGCCGCAAGATTTACAGATATAAAAGTTTTACCTTCTGAAGGAAAAGTAGAAGTAACAAAAATAGTTTTTGCGATTCCTTCTGGAACTTTAGTAAGCATGAACTCTAAATTGGTTCTTACGATGCGAATTGCCTCTGCCGAACTCGTTCTGCTTTCCGATTTAATCAATTCAGCAATATCATCTGAAGTCGGTACATCTCCAATAAATGGGATTTGTGTTTTTCCTTCCAGATCCAATTTGCTTTTGATTTTTGTATCTAAAAGAGCGTTACCATAAATGACACCAAACGGAACCAATAATCCTAGCAACATTCCAGCCAAATAAATAATTTTTTTCTTCGGACTGATTGGATCTTTCTCTGCTTTTGCAGCGTCAATAACACGAGCATTAGGCTCTGTTGCGGATAATGAAATTGCAGTTTCTTCACGCTTTTGAAGTAAATATAAATATAATTCCTCTTTAACTTTTTGTTGTCTTGCAATTACTCTAAACTGACGTTCCTGAACCGGAATTTTCCCTATTTTGCTATTTAAGATTCCTTCCTGACTTTTTATATCACGATTCTGTATTTGCAAATTAGACTGCATACGTCTTAGGCTTGTTGCAACGTTTGATTTTAAAGATGATATTTGCTGGTCTAATTTAACCACAGATGGGTTTTCCTCAGTAGCTGATTTAAGAATTCTATTGCGATCTAAAACTAGTTGATTGTAAGACGAGATTAATCCACTTGCATCGGCGTTATCAGAAATCATATTAGTTGGCAGCAAATCTGAATTATTGCTCTTTTTAATGAAATCTAAAAGTGAAGAAACCACATTCAATTGAATTTCAGTTTCTACTCCTTTTTTATCATATTCAGTAGAACCTTCAATAAAAAGTTTTGCTTCAGATTCAATATCTGTAAGTTTATTTGTTTTCTTGAAGCTTTCAACATCTTGTTCAACTCCATCTAATTCTTGGGCGATTAATGCTAATCTGCTTGCAATAAACTTAGAGGTGTTCTCAGAAATATAATTTTTATCCTCAGCAGCATTTTCATTATATATCTGAATCATGTTGTCAAGGAAGTTTTCAGCTTTCTTAGCAACAGGATCAGAGATTGAGACATTAACAACACTACTGGTTTTACTGATAGGATCAACTTTCAATCTTGTCCTAAAGCTTTCAGTTAATTCATCCAATGGATTAATAACAATACGAATAGATTCAAATCTACCAGTATGATTTTTAGCATAAAATACCGTTTTTTGAATTACTAAAACCCCTATTTTGGTAGCAATTTTTTCCCCAAACTTAAATTCATTTTTTGTAGACAAAATGAACCTTTCACTCTCTTCTACTTCATTTTCAAGCGAAAAAGTATTGTCGGTTAAAAGTTTGCAATTTAAAATAACCTTTGCCTTATCAAAAAAAATCGTCTTATTAAAAAAATAAGCACTAATTGGTGTATCCTCATATATATCACGATCAACAACTTTTCCTTCAACAAAAAGCCCAACATTCAGATTCAATTTTTTAATAGTATTTTCAACTAATGTTCGAGACTTTAAAATTTCAACTTCATTATCCACATTGTTTTTCATACTTCCACCTAAACCCAAATCAGCAAAAGCAGAAAGTTCTGAAAGCATTCCTCCTTTTTTCTCGTCTTTAACTAAAATAGAGGTTGTAGCTTCATAACTTGGCGTAGTGTAACGCAAATAAACAAACGCTAAAAGTAGACCAATAACTACACTTACTAAAAACCAACGCCAATGGATTAAATATTTATCTAACTGTTCTCTTAAATTAACATCTTCGATTTCATCATCAATTATATCATTATAAAAATCTTGCTTTTGCATTTTTTATTTCAATTTTATTTAAAGATTAGGACAGAAAGCGATACTAAAATAGAAATCGCCGAAATGATTACTGAGGTATTAGGACCAACTGCTGATGAATTTATTCTTGTCTGATTTGGCTCAACATAAACCACATCATTTTGAGCTAAATAATAAAAAGGAGAATTAATAAAATCAGATTTTGTTATATCAACTCTATTATATGATTTTACACCATTTGTTTCTCTAATAACTAATATATTATCGCGTCGGCCATAAATAGTTAAATCTTTTGCCATACTCAAAGCTTCAATTAAAGTAACTCTTTCTGAAGCAATTGGATAAGTCCCCGGTAAATTAACTTCGCCTTGCAATGAAATTTTAAAATTCATTATTCGAAGGTTGATGATTGGGTTTTTAATGTAAGTACTGATTTTATCCTGAAGGAGTTTAAGCACTTCAGTACGTGTTAGTCCGCCGACATGTAACTTTCCAATAACAGGAAATTCTATATTACCGCTTTGATCAATCAAATACAATTGAACAGTTTCCTGTCCTCTGGTAATATCCAACCTATTATTACTTGTTGTGCTATACGTTCTTAAATTAAAAGGAATTGCAACTTCAGGATCATCTGCTGAAACTAAAATCATCAACAAATCATCAGGTTGCAATTTAACTTCAAATGAATTTGCATTTTGCTGTGCAGCCAAATTATCAATATTCTGATAGTACACTACATCTTTTTTGGATCCACAGGAAAAACATAAAAATAAAAGCAATAAAAAGCTACTAGCTTTCATAAAAAAAGAAAGGTTCAATTTCATCAGGTCTACAATTTACGGGGGCAAAGATAAGGATTAAAATATTTTATTTACAGAAAAAACTTAATGGTTCTAAAGTGTATTATTGAACTCAAATTTAAATCCAGAAAAGTTTATACAAAATTTGAATAATTATTTAAAAGGCATTTTCTTCACCTTTAAATACATTAATAACCGTTTTAATTATTATTTTAATATCGAGTAACAAACTCCAATTTTCAATATACCAAATATCATATTCTACTCTATTTTCCATGTCAATAAGCTCTTTTGTTTCACCTCGAAAACCGTTAACCTGAGCCCAACCTGTGATACCTGGTTTTGCATATTGACGCACTAAATAATTATTAATCAACTCACTGTACTGTTTAGTATGGTTAACCATGTGAGGTCTTGGTCCAACAACTGACATGTCTCCAAAGAAAACATTAAAAAACTGAGGTAGTTCGTCGATGCTTGTTTTTCGCATAAAAGCTCCGAATTTCGTTACACGACTATCGCCTTTTACAGCCTGCTTACTATCAGCAGCTCCATTAAGACGCATGCTTCTAAATTTCAAACAAGTAAATGATCTATTGTCCCTGCCAGATCGTTCTTGCTTGAAAAAAATTGGGCCTGGAGATTCAATTTTAATTATAAGCATTATTATAGGAAATAGCCATGGAAATATAAATACTAAAACAAACAACGAAAAACAAATATCGAATACTTTCTTCAAAATTCTATTTACAGCTGCCTCTAGAGGTTCTCGTCGAAACATTAATACTGGAGTATTTTCATAAAAAGTCATCTCGACTTTATTTGATTTTGTATATAACTGAAAATCTGGGATAAATTTTATTCGCACCATATGGTGTTCACAAATTTTTACTAATTTATTTATAACTTCAATATTATCAATGTGCAACGCCACATACATTTCATCCACTTCTTCATTAATTATAAACTCTTCTATTTGATTAAACCCTCCCAATATAGGATGGGAAATAAAAGCAAAAGGATCTACTTTTTCATCAAAAAAACCAAGAAAACGATAACCATAAGTTAAATCCTTAGCCAGAATTCTTCGCATTCGCTCGCCAGTATCATTAGCACCAATTATAATAAAACTTCTAAAATTATAACCTTTTGCTCTGATATATCTAAGAAGTTTCATTGATAAATATCTTGAAACCATAAGTAATCCAAAGAAAATCAAATAGAAATATATCAGTCGAAGTCTTGAAATATCACTATATTTTAGTACAACGACAAAAAAAGTTGTTATGACAATATGTATAACTACTTTTTTAATTGTTCTTCTTAATATAGATTCAATAGGTTCAACCCTTACAATTCTGAAGGAATCTTTATATAACAAAAGTGCGATCCATATCAAATTACCTAATAAAGAAATGGTTTCTACTTCTTTTAAAAATAGCTTATCAATATTTCCAAATCGCATTAGTGCTGACAAAACAATCGCTGTATTCAACAATACTACGTCCCATAATAAAAATATAGCTTTAAAATAACGGGAAAAACGGTATTCGGAGAGTTCTTGCAGAATTTTCATAATTAAATAATACTTTTTTTCACTTTTAAAATATCTTTAAAATGATTTGCATATTGATCAACAATAAGCTCCCAATCAAATTGATCTACAATTTTTCTTTTATTTTCACTTAACATCAATTGAAATTGATTTTCTTCATATTTAACTTTTACTAAATGATTTGCTACATTATCAGCATTTTTGAAATAAATAGCATCATCGCCTAAAATATAACGGTTGAAGTCATTGTCGTTTGCACAAATCAAACTGTTGGATGCCATGGCTTCCAATAATGATGGATTTGTTCCTCCAACAGTATGTCCATGGAAATAGATATTGGAATAATAACGTAAATTGTTCAAAACATTAATATCATAAATTCCTCCAATAAATTGAATTTGCGAAAAAGATGAAAATTTTTGTTTTAAATATTTTCCATATGATGTTTCATGATTACCGACTACTAGAAATGGACGATTAATATTGGCTTTTGCAGCGCCATCTAAAATAATTTCAATACTATTTTCAGGTTCCAAACGCGCAATAAGCATGTCATATTGATATTCTTTTAAAGCATAACGCTCTAAAATATCAGGATTATTATTTTCAAAAAGCGTTGCCCCGTATGCAATGTATGTTGATTCTGAATTGTAGGTTTCTTTAAGATAATTTTTAATACCGATAGAATCAGAAATAAGATAATCGCTGTATTTAACTCCTAATGATTCGGCATATCGAAGGAATTTTTTAACTTTTTCAGAATATTTCGTCCTCTTCCACTCCAAGCCGTCCATGTTGGTTGTTACTATAGATTTCCTTGGCATTAACCATCCCCATATCGAACTACTGGTATATCCTAATTGCAAGATGACATCGCAGTCACGTTTTCTAACGTCTAAAATGCAATTCAAATCATAGATAAACTGACCTGCCGTTCCTAATTTGTGTTCTGGATCGTAGCAATGTACAATTTGAACTCCATTCCATTGATTTTCTTGATAAGGGTGATTGTGTGAATTATATACTAAAACCTCATAGCCTCTTTTCACTAACCCAACAGCCAAATATTCTGCACATTGTTCAAAACCTCCATAGTAATTAGGAATTCCCCTAGTTCCTAAAATAGCTATTCTCATTTATAATCTACTATTTTGACTTTATTAAATAATTTATTTTTATTTTTCTCCAAATAACCTTAATAGGAATAACTAAACTTAAACCAGATACTATCCAATAAGATCCTTTTGGAAAATAAACTTTTATATTCTGTTTAAACCCTTCTGAAGAAAAAGTTTCACGCTTTACAACTTTGACATTAAAATAAAGTAATGGCAAATAATTATACAAAATATCATTGAAAATCTTATTCTTTGTCTTTAAACTAATTTGCTCACTATCATAAGAAGCTTGAATTAGTGATGGGTATTCTATACTAAATGCTTGAAACTTATTATGTCCGCCTCTTTTTTTGACAAATTGAGTTTTAAACAGAGGCTTATCATTAATCACAAATACTTTCTTAGCATATTGTGTCAAGAATAAAGAAGTATGTGGAAATAAAGAATTCATTTCAACATTCTCTTTAATATCATCAAAATCTTCTTTCCACATTCCAAATCCATTACTCCATGAAGACCAGTATGATAAATTACTCATAAAATCGTCAAATTGTGTGTAATTCATTAGTTCTCCGTAATTTAAAAACCCACTTGTAAAAAAAACACAAGGCTTGGATATTTCGATTGATTTTATGAACTCAATCATACTCAACAAAGAACCTTTCTGAAATACTTCTTGACTATTATGCAATTTTAAAAATTGTCCTCTGCCATATGTTAAAACATGATAAGAATTCAAAAATCCCTCACATTGCGTATTAAAATAATAAAAATTTTTATATGGAAACTCAGCGGATAAACATTCTAACTCACGACTTGGATTATTGTCTGATAAAATTACCTCAAAATCATTTAAAGATGTTTCTAAATATTTGTCATCACTATAAATACTTTTTAAGGTATTTCTTACATAATCTATTCTTCCGTTTGCTGGAATACAAATTGATATTACAGGACAATTTTGCATTAATTATAATTTAAGAAGCTTTTCTATCTTTTAAAATTCTAGCAGGAATACCGCCAATAATTACATTATCTGGAAATTTATCTTTAACAATTGCACCTGCAGCTACAACACAACCATTACCGATTTCTGCACCATCTAGAAATGTCGCTTTAGCCCCAATCCAACAATTTTCACCAACAATTATCCCTTTTCCAGAAACGCCTTGTAATCTAATTGGTATTGATAGATCAGAATAATTATGATTTTCAGGATGAAAACTCACATAATTACCTATTATAGTATCATCACCTATTTCAAGTCCTCCAACCCCACTTCCATAATGACCGTGAGATCCCAAACCAACATTGTTTCCAATTTTAATACCTTTTGCAATGTTTTTTAAACTTCCCGTTAAATCTATATGCGTATGAAATCCCATGGAAACATTATCACCACAAGTTAAACCTTCTTCAGACAATGCGTTAATATAGCATTCTCTACCCACCGTAAAATTTCTACCAAATCTTAATTTACTACTGCATTTTATTGTCGCAGTTGGATGAATAAAAACTCTTCTAAAAGAAAGTAATCTTATCATTCCGTAAATACAACAAAATATTTTAGACCAAAGAAAAGAAATTAAGTAAGATATAGGAATATTGTCGTCAAGAGTGAAATTTTCCTTTTTAAATTTTGAAATTAGTTTATTAATACTCTTATAAAAAAATTTTCTCAAGTTCATACCCATGCCATTAAATTCCACCATTATTAGATTCACACAAATCAAAAAACATTTTACTGTATAAATTAGATATTTTAACAGCAGAAAATGAATCAGAATGAGATTTTAAATTCTGTAAAATTTCCTCATATTGAGTTTCTTTCATTTTACTAACTTCATTAATTCTATTTATTAATGACTCTAGAGATTGGCTTTTAAACAAAAAGCCATTTTTTCCGTCCGTTATAAATTCTGCAAAGCCTTTTTCATCAGAAGCTATCACGGGTAAATTGTAATTCATTGCGTCGAATAATGGACCAGACTGAGTTACATCCTGATAAGGCAAAACTAAATAATGGTGAGACATAAATAAATCCGGAATTTCATTTTGCGGTACAAAACCAATTTTTATATCAAATAAAGATTTATTTGATATAAAGGATTTACAATTTTCCCAATCAGGACCATCACCTGCGATAGTTAAGAGCAACTTTTTTTCAGACACCTGGACCACTTTTTCTAAAGCTTTAATAACTAAATCTAATCTTTTATAAGAATGAATTCCACCAAAAAATAATAATCTTAAATATTCATTAGTAGAAGGTCTAATTACCTTTGATGTACCTGAATTTTTCTTAGCTAATGGTATAAAAAAAGATTCTTTAGCGTAATGTTCTTTTAAAATAATATGTTGTTGACTTGAAAAAGTGTGAAAATAAGAAAAAGAATTAATTAATAGATTCTGAAAAATATGTTGCCTTTTTTTATAATGATTACTGTGAGGTTTTACATCATGAAGTGCTAAAATTTTCTTTTTTTTGCTTATAAATTGAATTATTCCATACATAAATAAAGCCATATAGAATTCAAAGTAATATAAATCAAATTTTACTTTATATAGTTTATACCCGAAGCTTAAAAATTTTTTAAGATTTTTAAACGTTAAACTTCGTTCACCTATCAAAAATAATTCTATTTTAAAATTATTATTGTGAGCATATAGCTTTAGTTCTTCAAGATTATATCGATTAAAATTAGAAATAAACAAAAACCAAGTTAAATCAAATTCTTTTCCTAAATATGGAAGAAGCGGTAAATCAACATCTGCAAAATAATCGACTGATATATATGCAATTTTTTTTTTCGGAAAACTCATTTTCTGTTGTTTCTCATTTTAACACTTTCAAATAGCGAATAAACTAAATATTTTTTTGAAATATTATATTTACCAGATAGTACCCACCATTTAAAAAAATGTAAATAGGAATTAGACAAATCTTCCGCAATTGTAATTAAGTATTTTTTTAGAAAAAATTTATCACAATAATTAACTAACAGCTCTTTATATAGAATATCCAAACTATCACTAGGAACGAGCTCTTGCAAAAATCCTAAAGACCATTTTTTTTCATTAACTATAGCATTCATTTTTATTTCAATATTTCCTGTATTTGTAATGCTAAAACTATTAACTCTGTATTTGAAAATTGGCTTAGAAGTATTCACAATTCCATTTTCCTTTGCGGAAATATATGCAGTAATATCATCTGAAGCCCAGGCCAAAGGCAATTTATAAAACCCTCCTTTATTTATTAAAGTATCTCTTTTATAAAGAAAATCACCTATAAACTGAATTCTATTTTTAACCCATCTATGCCACATCAAAGAATAAACAGACTCATACTCTGGGCGCGCTTCTTGAATATCTATTAAATTACTTTCTTCATTAATCAAGATTGTTTTTGCATGAAAGATATCAATTTGTGGATACTTTATAATTAAAGAACCATATACTTCCAAGCAATCCTGAAATAATTCATCATCATCTCCCATACAAATTACAAAATCACCAGATGAATATGACAAGCATTTATTCCAATTATCAACAACATTAACAGCACCTACATTCGTTACATTTTCAAAGTATTTGATTCTTTCATCACTATATTCTCCAACAATATTTTTAATATTTTCAGGAGAGGCGTCATTAAGAATTATAACTTCGAAATTAGAATGCGATTGATTTAAAATGCTGTCTATACATTTTTTTAGAAATTTCGCTTTATAGGCCGGTATTAAAACAGAAAATTTTATTGACATACAACTTTTCTTTTTTGCAAACTATGCTGATAAGAATCATACTCCAACAAGTACAATGAAATTGATAATAAAATAGGCTCCCATAAAACAGGTGTTGAAGCAATATTTGCCAAAACTAAATATATAATATATAATTTGGGATAAACAAGTCTAGTATCCGTTTTTTGCTTGACTCCTTTATACAAAACAATAATATAAATTGCTAAACTTATTATTCCGAACCTTATAAAAATATGTGCATAACCAACATCTGAATCCCAGAAAAGATATTCCTTAGCAAGTTTAGTATCCTTTTTACCAAAATCTGATTCTCCATGACTGACACCATTTCCAAATAAAAATGTAAAAAAATTCTCAGTGTAATTAAAAAAGAAATGTTTATACTCTTGAATACGTATATCCTCTTCTCCTCTCTTTTGATCCTTAGCTTGTTCTTCGGAAATATTAATTATTTTAGATACTATTGAATCATCTGCAAATTGTACAGTTCCAGCCATCACATAAAAAAAAACGGAACCAAATAATACATACCATTTCCATTTTGTTTTATACGAGAGATAAAAAATCCCAATTACAAATGAAAAAACAATAACCTGGCGAGTTACGTGAAGTATAATTACTACGTACAAAAAAGAAAAAAAAAGAAACCATACTTTTTTTTTACTAATTATATACTTATTGATAGACATAAAAAATGCTAAAACTACTATTGTACTGCCAGCCATTCTTAATCTAAATATCCCTCTTGAATCATCAATTACCTCATCTAAATCCTGACCAAAAACAACTTGAGGTACTTTGTATAAACCATACAACCATAATACAATATAAGTTATACAAAGTATTAAAATTAATCTCTCTATTTGCTTCACATTAGGTTTAATTGTAAGCAAATAAAATAAATAAATAATAGCCATATATTTTGCTGTTACTTTATAGCTTAACAAAAAACTTTGTCCATGGAAAATACTCGAATTAACCATTGATAATAACATAATACCAAAAATAGGCAACAAAAATTTAGCGTATTTTTTAGATTGTGATTTATATAATCCATGAAAAGAAAGCAAAATTGTTACAGGTAGAGCAACAAAGTACATTGCTTTTTCAATACTAGGATCGATACCAACGTATGAATAAAAAAAATACGACGATATTGGAAAGAATATCATCCAAAATTGAGAAAAAGTACTAAGTGAACTTTTTATATTACTTTGCATTAAATTGTTTTACTATTTTTTTTGACATTTATAGTTTAACTTAATTATACTACTATAATAATCAAGAATTTGTTTTCTTAAAAATGATTTTTAATATAGTTTAAAAGATTTGAACCAACTGATTTTTGATTATCTTTTGAATAAAAAAGATCGGTTACTTTTTTTCTTTGGTCTTCGTATATATCAACGTCTGTTATTTGTTGTAATATCATATAAAGTTCTTTGAAAGTTTTTACTTTAGGACCAGGTGTTACTTTATCATATTCAAAATACATTTCTCGATCATTAACTAAATAATTATCGTAATCGAAATAATAAAAAACAATAGGTCTTTTTAAAAGTAAATAATCTATATAACAACTTGAATAATCGGTTATTAACAAATCCGAATATTTTAATAATAATTGAGAATCATAATCAGTTTTAGTAATATCAATAATGTTACTATAATTATCTAAGTTTTCATTCTCATTACGATGATAATAATGTTTCTTAATTAGGAAAAGAAAGTTTTTTTCAATGCAATATTTATTTAATTCTTCAAAATCAAGAATTGTTGTCATATCCATTTTATTTTTGCCTTCATTTCTGTGTGTAGGCATATATAGAATAACTTTTTTATCCTTCTCTCTAAATGGAAATTCTTGTATTTCTAAATTATCATTAAAGAAAACATCGTTTCTAGGCTGGCCAAATTGTAAAATTTCTGATCTCTTTTTACGATAAGCACTTAAATAAATATCAGTTAATGTGTCACTTGTTGAAACTACATATTCTTTTCGATTTGGAAAAGAATAAATACTCTCAATTAAGGAAGATTTAATATGATTCGCTTTGCTATTTGTCTTATTCGTAACATTATCATCATACATCATTTTTTTTAATGGTACACCATGACATAAATTAATGTTAATTGCATTTCCCATCAGTAAGGAAAACACATCAAATCTTGATACACATGTATAGTATACTCCAGCTCTCAATTGATAATAAATTCCTTTTAGGCTATTGTAATAATACGCAATATACCCTTCAGATCTTAGCTTCCGTTCTATTTTTTTATCTTTTGTAATCCATACAGCTTTTATATCATCATGTTTTAGAGCTTCTAAATACAAATACATCGAATTATCTGCAAATTTATTACCCTGCCATGCACCAAAAACAAATATCTTTTTGCTTCTAATACTTAACATAGATAAGTAAAGAACCAAAATCTTTATTAAATTAGTAATGATTTTTATGGGATAAACAAATATGATCTTTACCGATCTTTCAATCATTTTTAAAAAATTATGTATTATTTTTTTGTTTTCATAATTAGCCCGATTCAAGGTAATTTAAAATAAAAACTTTTTAATTAATTAGTTATTTTCTTATAAACTCCAAAACCTCTCGATAGCAAAACTAGCAATTCTGTTATTAATACTAAAGTGGCAACTGCGATAACAGTAACATTACCAGTAAAAAATAGTAACAGTAATACACAAATATGAAAGAACGAAGAAAAAATAACAGTTTTATTTGCATATTGAACGTGGCCAAATGCTCCAAGTAATGGATATCCTAATAAAATAGAAGGAACAGTTATTAAGCATGCTCCTAAAAGTATTTTAAAAATTGTAATGCTTTCCGCTGCTACATCTTTGTATACAAAATGCATAATGAAATCAGCATAATAAATACATATCGGCAAACTAATAAAATTAATAAATACTACAACAGTAAATATTTTTCTATACATATTTAAGTTTTTAGTTTTGACCATGTATGGATATAACGCATTTGTAAGCGAGCCGTACATACTCTGCATCGCTGTATACAATTTCTCTGCTGCACTGTAATAACCAACTGCTAGATTTCCTGCTACTAACCCCAATATGAAACTATTACTTACAGTGTATAACGAAACTGAAATTCTTGACATAAAAAATTCCGAACTATCTTTCAAACAATTTTTGACTGATGATACTGAAGTTTTTGAGAAATCAAAACTTACATTAAAGTGCTTTTTAGCAACATATAGCGCTATTGCTCCAGATGCAATAGATCCTAAGCCATAAAATAAAGGAACTAACAAATAATCGCTATCTGATTTTACAAAGAAAAAGATAGGAATTATGGCAAGAGTACGTGTTGTAATATTAATTTTAGTAATATATTTCATTTGCTCCATCCCTTGAAAAAACCAAGTAGGCATTAATACTGTTCCAAATACAGTGGCATAAGAAAGTAAATAAAGCCATAGATTTTCATAAAACTTATCAAAACTAAAAATAATGATAAGCAATAAAAGCAAACCAATGAAAAATAAGAAAAGTTGTGCAATTACAACATTTGCAAAAAAAGTATCACGTAAATCCTTATTATCTCTATTAGATGACACATATTGCACTCCGTATAAATTAAACCCGAAATCCGTAAGAATAATAAAATATTGGGCGAATGCAGTTGCAAAACTAATCAAACCAAAAGTATCTACCCCTAAAGTACGAAATAGATAGGGCACCGTCAAAAGGGGGAAAAGATAATTAGCCCCCTGTAATATCACTAATGAAAAAAAATTGGTAACTAACGAAGAGTTTAAATTTATTCTTTTAAAAAACATTTACTTTTTATTATTAAAACATGGAATATCCTCCATCTATAGTCAATACTTCGCCATTGACATATTTATTATTTATTAAAAATAAATATGCATCAGTTAATTCAGATGGTTCACAAAATCTCCCTAATGCGATTTTTTTATTGATATTTTCTTTTTGTTCATGAGGTTTTAATTGTTGCCATTCTGTATTGACAAATCCGGGAGCAACAGCATTTATTCTAACTTTTTGCGATGCAAATACTTTTACTAAGTTTTTAACTAATGCATGTACAGCTGCTTTTGTTACACCGTAAGATAATGATACAGAATGAGGATGGATTCCCATTAATGAACCAGTAAAAACAACTGTAGCCCCATTGTTAAGTCTTGGTGATGTTTTTTGCAACAAAAACATTGGGAAGTTTACATTGACATCAAATACTCGTTGCCAATTTTCAAAATTGATTTCTCCAAAAACGGTTCTATCTGTTGCACCCGCATTGAATAAAAGTGCATCTAAATAAATATTATTTTTAACTAAATAATCATCAATTAAATCTAATTCATTTAAATCTCCACAATCAACTTTTAATAATATAATTCTTGATTTAGGATATGAAGAAACAAAATACTCTTGAATTCTAGAAGCTGCATCATCATCTGAAAAATAAGTTAATATAATATTCCAATTTTCATTCAACAAACGTTCCGCAATAGCACTACCTATACCTTTTGTTCCCCCAGTAATTAATGCAGTTTTCATTTTTATTTTATTGACGGATTAGCATGTTTGTCACTAACATCCTTTAATTCCTTGTATTTATGAAAAATATCTTCTTTTAATTTAGAAGAAGAAACACCGTCACCGTAAGGAAAATAAAACACCTCAATATCTAATTCTCTTAAATAATCATATTTACCAACCCAGTCATCTCCTACTACAAAAGCATCAATATTAAGATTAACAACTAGCTGTGTATGATCTAAAGATCGTTGTGGTATTACAATATCTGGATATTTTAATGCTTCAATAATTGCTAACCGTTCTTCAAATGGAATAATTGGTGCTTTTTTATATGAACAAACTAATTCATCAGTACTCACACCAACAATTAAAGTTTCACCTAATCCTCTCGCATACTTAATCATTTTTAAATGATTAGAATGAAACATATCGAATGTCCCAGATGTATAAATAATTTTTTTTTGCATATCAAGAAAGTTGTTTTTTACGAAGACAGTAAATCCTCATAATATAGTTTTATATACTTCTTTTTAAGATCAAAAATGATCCTTATTTAAAGTCTAAAAATATAAGTAGTGAAATGTATTATAAATTTTTGTTAGAAAATTAATTATCAAGAGCAACCTAATTAATCACCGAAGAGACAAGTTAATTCTGGTATAATTATAAATATTTTTATTATCTATAATTTCAAAATAAAGATGGTATAAATAAAATAATGATACTTTTTATCAATTTAATTTATTCCTCAACGTATCAGTTTGCTCCTAAAATCTTAAAAGCATATTCAGGTTCATCTGTTATGATACTATCAAATTTATAATCTGAAAATAGTTTTATATTTTCCTTATAATTTACTACCCAAACGTTTAATGAAATATTTAGATTTTTTGCATTTTCTATCCAATCTAAGTTTCTTTTAATTATGTCATAACTATAGCATAGCCCTGATATTTTATTAGCCATTAGTTGCTCGGGAGACAATTCACCATTTAAATACAGAGTATTAACTTTACTATTCAATGCTCTAATTTGATTTATCATAGGATAATCAAATGACATATATACCATAAATTGTTCTGCTTTGAGGCTTTTAACTAACGCAAGTACTTTATAGGCAAAAGTCTTTTTTCTTTCACTACTTAAACCAAAATTTTTAAACTCACAGAACAATTTAGTTGTTGTATTATTTTCTTTTCCGGCGAGTATATACTCCCTTAAAGTTGGCAGGTTTTCTCCATTAGAAAGCTTTAAAGTAATTAAATCCAGATATTTAGATTTTTGAATCGCTAAGTTATTATACTTCTCATCATGGCACACAACTAAAGAATCATCTGCCGTTAAAACAATATCAAATTCAGACCCCTTACACTCTAATCTAACAGCCTCCCTTAGAGATGCTATAGAATTTTGTGGTAGATTTTTAGTTTTCCACGCCCCTCTATGTGCAACAACAATATTTTTAGAAACAATTTCTGGAGTAATATCTGAATCTACTGGATTATCTGTATTATCCGTATTTCCAGGCTTAGCTATAGTATCAGGACTAGTTGAATTAACAGGTTTAGAAGTAAAATTATTAAAATCTTCTTGTGCTGAACAACCAACAAAAAAAACAAAGCCAAATATTGCAAAAAAAAGTAATTTTCTCTTCATATACTAATAAGTTTTAAAACCAAGTCATTAACTAGTTGCAATGATAATTTTAAAATCCAAATTGCCCAAAAAAAAACAGAGTTTTTTCAAAGTATTTTCAAAAAAAAAATACAATATTACAAAGCCACTACTCTTTATTGATGTATTATTCCTACTGAAAATGTTAAACTACTCCAAGAGCTTCCTTTTCAGCAACAACCTTTCTTAATCCGCTACTCGAAAAACGATGATCTCTTTTGTTAAAATATAGCTCTATTCCTTTCTCTTCGCAATAAGCTCTACCTGTAAAATTTTTATCTTTATATTCATCACCCAAAATACGCACATCAATCTTGAATGAACGCAAAATATCTTCTAAATCTTGCTCTGTCGCATAAGGGACAATTTCATCCACGAATTTACATCCTTTTAATTGAATATAACGTTCAACTACGGTCTGTGTAGGTTTATTTTTTTCGGGACGATCAAGAGTGGGATCTGTTTGCAAAGCACATATTAAATAATCACATTGACGTTTTGCTTCTTCTAACATTTTAATATGTCCTGCATGTAATAAATCAAATGCACTAAATGTAATTCCTATTTTCATAACCGTTTCTTTACTTATTTTTTACAATTAATTAATATTTACTTTCAACACACGGCTTCGCCCTTCCAACTCCCAAATTTTGAAAGCAGAAAATTCACATTGACGGCAAATATATTGACAAATTTTAAGTTTTTTTTATCAAATAATACTTTAACAAACATGCCAAAGTAGCTGACCTTAAACACAAAGCGTTAAATACCAACAACATAAACAATAAACACGTAAGAATAACCCTCTAATATTTTTGCAAAAGTACACTTCTAAAATGAATACTGAAAGCAGGAAAGAAAGAATTGTCTTAATTTAATATCAACCAACCTTTAGGGTATGGTTACTGATAACCGTTTAATTTTTAAAAAATTGCATCAAATATGAAATTATTACATAAATTTTTCCTGATTTTTTAACTGATTAAAAATTACTTTTGTCTATTTATTTGATTGAAAAATATTTACATGAAAAAACTAAGTTTCTATTTTTTCTTAATTTATTGCTCGGTAAATTCTCAGGTTGTCGGCTGCAACGATTCATACGCAAAAAATTATGACAAAACTGCTATTGAAAACAATGGGAGCTGTCAATATGAAAATTTTAAAATAAGGCCAAAATATTCAATCCGGTTAAATGACTCAATAAAGGAAACATCTGGACTAATATCTTTTGACAATCTATTATGGACTCACAATGATGATCACGATAAAACTATTTATGGATTAGATACTTTAGGGAAAATCAAAAAAAAAGTTATTCTGAATAAAGCCATCAACAATGACTGGGAAGAAATTTCGCAAGACAGTTCTTCTGTCTATATTGGTGATTTTGGAAATAATTATTCAGGAAACAGAAACGATTTGCATATACTAAAAATCAATAAAAAAGACTTTTTCGAAGAAAATCCAACTATAGAAACAATCTCTTTCAAATATGCTGATCAAACTGATTTTTCTCCAAAGAAACAAAACGCGACCGATTTTGATTGTGAAGCTTTTATAGTTTTTAAAGACAGTATTTATTTGTTTACCAAACAATGGAAATCGTCTAAAACCAGTATTTATGTTTTACCCAATCAACCTGGAAATTACATTGCTCAATTAAAACAAACACTTGACACTAAAGGTTTGGTAACTGGAGCAACCTACTTAGATTCCAAAAAATTGATTACGCTTTGCGGCTATTCGAAGCTCGGGAAACCATTTTTATATTTACTATATGATTTTAAAAACAATGATTTTCTTTCAGGAAACAAACGTCGGATTGACCTTCAGCTTTCTTTTCATCAAATCGAAGGAATTACAACTACAGACGGACTTCATTACTATTTAACAAATGAAACGCTGATTCGGAAACCAATCATAAATGTTCCCGCACAAATTCATTATTTAGATTTGAGTCCGGTTTTAAATCAATATATTAATCGGTAGAAATAATGTTACTTTTCGTTCCCATTATTAAAAGCCATAAACACGTTCCGATTTCGCCAAGAGTTGCCGGAAGTCTTACATAAGAAGAGATTCCTAGCTCGGAATAATTCAAAAACAATGCATTTCCGAAGAAGTTAATTAAATAACTCAAACAGCCAAGCATTAATAATATCCCTAGAAATTTCGGAATTATTCCTGATTTAAAAATTAAATATCCCAACGGAAATAACCAAAGTCCCCAAAATATCTGAACGATTAAATTTCCGTAATCATATTGATTCAGATAAAACATTACAAGATCTTTTTCTGGTCTCTCTGAACTAATTATAGAAAGTACTGCAAATTTATTCTGCATGTTTATAAAAGAAATTGGTACGCTTACAATCGCCAAAACAACCATATATATTGCGTACGTTTTATGAACAGGCTTCAATAATTTATACAAAACCAAAGGCAGAAACAAAAAGAAAGTATAACAGATTAATCCGCTTACAATACCAAGTCTGAAAAGAAATTCATGGTTTACAATATTACTAAAAGTTATATCAGGATGATTCCAGACAATTAGCAGAGAAGGAACATATCCTAAACTATAAATCCCGGTTATTACGACTACTAAATATAACAAACCCGCGACTCTTCCTGTATTTCTAAACGATAGTTTTGATTCTTGATTCATCCTTTTATCTTTTAAAATTTAAATTTGTTTTGGCCATTTAAATGCAGTCCAAACTATTATAGCGGTAAGGATACTTTCTATTATTGCAAAAAAAATGTAGAAACTCCACCAGGCTCCAGTTGTTGTAAACGCTATTAACAACATTATGGCGGTATAAAAAATTCCGAAAATAATATTTAACCAACGGTTTATTTTTGGTTTTAAAACAACCGATGCAAAAATCATTAATGCCGGAATTGTCATTAAAATTGCACCAAGAAATAATTTTAATGGAGAATCCAGCAATGTATCTCCGCTTATAAAATCTTCAACTTTCTTTGGAACATATAGCGAGAAATAATCTCCGTAGACATAACAAAACATTATGGAAGTCCACAATGCAGCAAGTTTGATTTTTGTATTTATTTTAAAATCTTCAAAACCATTGGTGTTTACTTCTTTCTCACTCATATTTAAGGAATTAAATTTTAAATATGTCGGATATAATCTTAAAATGTTACAAGCTGTTTTTATTCTAAAAAGATAAAATGTAAAAACTATCTTCCAATTTTCATTTCTCTAAAACTTAAATAAGATTAACAATTCGCAAATCGTAAGATAAAAGTTTACTTTTGCAAAAAGTTATGTTTTCCAAAACACTCATAACTCATAATTTATAACTTACAATATACAAAGTGAATTACTTATCTGTAGAAAATATATCGAAGTCATTTGGCGAAAGAGTCCTTTTTGACAACATTTCTTTTGGAATCAACAAAGACCAAAAAATCGCTTTTATTGCCAAAAATGGTTCTGGAAAAACAACTATTATGAGCATTATTAATGGCTTAGACGAGCCAGATACTGGACAAGTTGTTTTGAGAAAAGGAATCAGAATGGCTTTTCTTTCTCAGGATAATAATCTACAAGATGAGCTAACGATTGAAGAAAGCATTTTTGCTTCGGATAATGAAACTTTGAAAATTATTGAAGCTTATGAAAAAGCGCTTGAAAATCCAAATGACGAAGAAGCGTATCAAAAAGCTTTTGACGGAATGGATCAGCACAATGCGTGGGATTTTGAGACACAATACAAACAAATTCTGTTCAAATTAAAACTGGAAGATTTTAAACTTAAAGTAAAAAATCTTTCGGGAGGACAAAAAAAGCGTCTTTCTCTGGCTATAATCTTAATCAATCGTCCTGATTTATTGATTTTAGATGAACCTACCAACCACTTAGATCTTGAAATGATCGAATGGCTGGAGAGTTATTTTGCTAAAGAAAATATTACCTTGTTTATGGTAACGCACGACCGTTTCTTTTTGGAGCGCGTTTGTAACGAAATTATCGAATTAGACAACGGAAAATTATACCAATACAAAGGAAATTATTCGTATTATTTAGAGAAAAAAGAAGAACGAATTACGTCTGAAAACTCTAGTATTGACAAAGCTAAAAACTTATTTGTAAAAGAATTAGAATGGATGCGCCGCCAGCCAAAAGCGAGAACAACCAAATCTAAATCACGTCAGGACGACTTTTATGTAATTAAGGAAAAAGCACAAAGCCGACGTAAAGAAAATAAAGTTGAGCTTGAAATTAATATGGAAAGAATGGGAAGCAAAATTATTGAGCTTCACAAACTTTCTAAAAAATTTAAGGATAAAGTTATTCTGGATCATTTTAGTTTTGATTTTCAGCGTGGCGAAAGAATCGGGATTATTGGTAAAAACGGAACAGGTAAATCTACTTTCTTGAATCTGCTTACAGGAACAATTCCACCAGACAGCGGACGCGTTGTAAAAGGCGACACGATTAAAATTGGATATTATACACAATCTGGAATTAATCCAAAACCTGGACAACGTGTTATCGATATTATTAAGGAATATGGAGAATATATTCCGCTTGCAAAAGGAAAAATTATTTCGGCTTCGCAATTATTGGAGCGTTTTCTTTTTGATGCGAAAAAACAATACGATTATGTTGAGAAATTAAGCGGTGGAGAATTAAAACGTTTGTATTTGTGTACCGTTTTAATTCAGAATCCAAACTTTTTGATTCTTGATGAGCCTACAAACGATTTGGATATTGTAACGCTTAACGTTTTAGAAAGTTTTCTTTTAGATTATCCAGGATGTTTATTGGTTGTTTCGCACGATCGTTACTTTATGGATAAAATTGTCGATCATTTATTTGTATTTAGAGGACAAGGTGAAATCGAAAATTTCCCTGGAAACTATTCTGATTTCAGAGCTTATGAAGACAGCGCCGATGTAGCTCAAAAAGAAGAAAACAAAGCCGAAAAGAAAGATTGGAAACAAAATAATCCAACTGGAAATTTAAGCTTTAACGAACAAAAAGAATATCAAAAAATCGAAAGAGAGATTAAAGATTTAGAAATCGAAAAAACTAAAATCGAACAATTATTCTCTGACGGAAAAGTTGCAGATGCCGATATTGAGAAAAAAGCAAATGAACTACAAAACATCATAAATAAAATCGACACAAAAGAAGAACGCTGGTTTGAGCTTTCTGCTAAAATTGAAGGATAAATTATAACACCGAGATTCATAAAGGAAAAACACAAAGCCGCATAAAGCTTTATTTTCTTTTATGAATTTTGTTTTTTTTCTTTGTGAATCTCTATGGAAGAAAAAACATTCTATTTGCTAAATTTGACAATTAAATAAAATACCACAACAATGAAACACTTTTTATCTGCACTATTTGTTCTTACACTATTTATTTCTTGTACAAGCACCGAAGAAAAACCTACAGCACCACCCAAAGATTATACTGTTGAAAATGAAAAAGAAATAACAGACTATATTGCAAAAAATAATTTAACTGCAACAAAAAGTAGTACTGGTTTATATTACATCATCAACGAACCTGGAACAGGCGAGCAACCAACAGCTGCTTCAAGAGTAACTGTAGCTTACAAAGGATATTTTACAAATGGAAATATCTTTGATCAAAGTAATGCTAGCGGGCTTACATTTTCTCTTTCTGATGTAATTAAAGGTTGGAGAGAAGGAATCACTTATTTTAAAGAAGGTGGAAGCGGAACTCTACTTATTCCTTCGCATTTAGCTTATGGAAGTTCTGCGCGACCTGGAATACCAGCTGGTTCAGTTCTTCTTTTTGATGTAAAATTAATTGCTGTAAGTAAATAATTTTCGGAAAACACGACTGAAAAATTTAAAAATGCTATTTCAAATACAATCTTATCTCAAATTTCTTTGGCATTCAAAAAACGAACATGCTGTTCATTCGCCGTTTGTTTTTAGTTTGCTGACAAAATGTTTTTATGATAAGAAGTCAAAGTCCGAATATCAGATTTTAAAAAAATACAGAAAATCACTTTTAGAAAATCAAAATTTTATTGAAGTAACCGATTTTGGCGCAGGCTCCAAAGTTTTCAAATCGAATAGAAGACAAATTTCTAAAATTGCTAAAACAGCTGGAATTTCTTCTAAACGTGCCGAATTATTATTTCGCGTTACCAATTATTTCAAACCAAAAAATGTTTTAGAAATTGGAACTTCTTTAGGATTAGCATCTTCTGCTATTGCTTTAGGAAATAAAGATTCTTTTTTACTTAGTCTTGAGGGCTGTCAAAGTACACTTTCAATTGCAGAAAATTTATTTAACGAGCAATTTCCAAATTTCAACTTTGATTTTGTAAATTCAGAATTCAACAAATTCCTGACCCAAGGATCTGCAAACATCTGTGATTGGGACTTAATATATTTCGACGGGAATCATTCTAAAAAAGCCACTTTAGAATATTTCGAACTTTTATTACCAACGATTAATAATGATTCTGTCTGGATTTTTGATGACATTCATTGGTCAGAAGAAATGGAAGAAGCCTGGGAAATTATCAGAAATCATCCGAAAGTAAAAGTTACAATCGATACCTTTCAATGGGGATTTGTATTTTTCAGATACGAGCAGGAAAAAGAACATTTTGTAATTCGCGTTTGATAAATGACTTTAAAATAATACTTTTATTACATTCGATATTATAAAATCATGAATGCAATAAAAATTAATACTCCATTAGAATATCCAATAGCTGTAACAGAATTTATCTCTGATTCACCAAATGGTAATTGCGTAATTATAGCCTCTGCAACAGGTGTTAAACAAAATTATTATTACAATTTCGCAACGTTTCTTTCTGATAATCATTACTCCGTTTACACTTTTGATTATGGCGGAATTGGCGATTCAAAATCCGGACCGCTTTCCAAGTTTTCTACGACAGCTAGAGCTTGGGCAGAAAATGATTTTGAATCTGTTATAAAACATGTCAAGGCTAAAAACCCAAATAGTAAATTATTTATTATAACTCATAGTATTGGAGGACAGCTTATTGGTTTAGTTCCTTCCAATAATTTATTTGATGGTGTTATAATGGTAGCATCTCAATCAGGAAGCTGGATTCATTGGAAAGGATTCGACAGATTAAAAATGCAATTTTTGTGGTATGCCCTTATACCCTCTTTTTCCAGAATTTTTAATTATTTACCTTCCAGTCATTTAACCCGAATGGAAGATTTACCAAAAGGAATGGCACTCGAATGGGCAAAATGGTGTAAAAAACCAAATTACCATTTTGACTGCATCAAAAATGTAAAAGAAAACTACGATCAAATAAAATGCAAAATCAAATCTTATAGCATCGATAATGATTTTTATGCAACAGTATCAGCAATTGACTGGATTGCTTCACAATTTAAAAAATCCGAAGTAACCAGAGTTCATTTGAAAGCTGAAGAATTTGGCGTAAAAGATATAGGACATTTTGGTTTTTTCAGAAGTCAGTTTAAAGAAAACATCTGGCAGATTTTCCTCCAGGATTTAAGAAAATTCGAAAATTAAGATTACAAAAAAAATGACGATCAAAAACAATCGTCATTTTTTTACTAATTCAAAATATTAAAAAACTTATTTTTTAGCGTCTCTATTTTCTTCAGACTTCGCTCCCATTCTGTTAACAGTATACATTGGAGCAAATTTAATTTTCAAACCGGCAATTTTTCTGTTGTCCTCAGCAGTTAAGCCTTCTTTTTCAACAGTATTTTTTCGGCTGTCTAATGCTTCATACAATAATTTGATTTCATCCCAGTCTTCTCTTGAATAACTATCTTTATTATTTTCAACTGTATGAACAAATTGCTGGTACACGCTATGGATATTTTGGGCATTTACCCATGAAAAACTCATATCATCTCCAATTTTTCCTTCACCAAACAAAGCGTTACGCAATTGCTGTTTTGGACTTGGAGCTGGTGGCGGGGCAAAAACGGCGGTCATTTCATTTTTAAATTCTTCGTATTTAATTTTACTCGCATTTACTTTTTCAGTTGCTGCTGTTTTATCTTTTAAATCTGCCAAAGCTAATTCAGCTTCTTGTGCTCTTTTGTTATATTCAGCATCAACACTTTTCCAGTCCGCTTTCAAATCTTCAGCTGCGACATTTTTTACTGAATCGACGTAGGCTACATAGGAGTCTACAGTTTTTTGAGCTTTTTCTTGTTTTTCATCTTTACACGATGTAAAACCCAAAACTAACAATGCTATTCCTGATAATAATTGTATGCTTTTCATAATTCTGATTATTTTTAATT
Organism: Flavobacterium sp. ASV13; assembly: GCF_000745775.1. Lineage (GTDB taxonomy): Bacteria > Bacteroidota > Bacteroidia > Flavobacteriales > Flavobacteriaceae > Flavobacterium. The sequence continues at coordinate 677,735 of NZ_JQJY01000003.1, forward strand.
AATACATTAACAAATGTACCTAAACCATTATCGAAAAAATTACATTATTATCATCTTTGAAAAATTAAAAACATAATAAAACTATAAAACACAAAAAATAATGACAATAATGTAAAAACTATTAAAAATAATATAACAACTTATTCATTAAAACAATGTATAGTTATGATTAACTAAATACATTTTGAAAGCGAAGGAGATTTTTGTAACAAAAACCAATAATCTACTACTTATGAATTTTATTGAAAAGTGTTTTGTACTTTTAAAACCAAAATTGTAAACCAAAATGGCAAATCCATTAATTAAAATAACTGACATCAAACGAAATTTTGTACTTGGTAATGAAATCGTTTATGTCTTAAAAGGAATTAATCTGGAAATAAATAAAGGAGAATATGTCGCTTTGATGGGGCCTTCGGGATCTGGAAAATCAACATTAATGAATTTATTAGGTTGTTTAGATACGCCAACTTCCGGACGATATATTTTGAATGAAAAAGATGTAAGCCAAATGCGGGATGATGAGTTAGCTGAAATCAGAAATAAAGAAATTGGCTTCGTTTTTCAGACCTTTAATCTTTTGCCAAGAACAACTGCACTTGATAATGTCGCACTTCCTATGATTTATGCCGGTCATGGAAAATCAGAAAGAATTGCACGCGCTACAGAAGTATTAACACAAGTTAATCTTGCAGACCGAATGGATCACCAGCCGAATCAACTTTCTGGAGGACAACGTCAGCGTGTTGCAGTTGCACGTGCTTTAGTAAACAAACCTTCGATTATTCTAGCCGATGAGCCAACAGGAAACTTAGACAGTAAAACTTCTGTAGAAATCATGAAGCTTTTTGGTGATATTCACGCACAAGGAAATACTGTTATTCTTGTAACGCACGAAGAAGATATTGCGGCGTATGCGCACAGAGTTATCCGTTTAAGAGATGGAGTAATAGAAAGTGATACGAGAAAATCGATTTAATCATTTATTTGGTTAATTCTATAATCACAGCAAAGGAAAAACTTAGCATCTCAGCACCTTAGAACCTTAGCATCTTAAAAAAAAATGAAAGTATATACCAAAACAGGCGATAAAGGAACAACAGCACTTTTTGGAGGCACACGTGTTCCTAAAGACCATATCAGAATTGACAGTTACGGAACTGTTGATGAATTGAATTCCTATATCGGATTGATTCGTGATCAGGAAATGAATGCTCATTATAAAACCATTTTAATAGAAATTCAGGATCGTCTTTTTACTGTTGGTGCCATTTTGGCAACTCCTCAGGAAAAAGAAGTTTTAAAAAATGGCAAACTACGATTAGAAAATCTTGGAATAATTGATTCAGATATTGAATTGCTCGAAAACGAAATAGATAAAATGGAAGAAAGCCTTCCGCCAATGACTCATTTTGTTTTACCGGGCGGACATTCAACTGTGTCACATTGTCATATTGCACGTTGTATTTGTCGTCGCGCAGAGCGTTTGGCAGTACATTTAAGCCATAATGAACACGTTCCTGAAATAGCAATCAAGTACTTAAACCGACTTTCTGACTACCTTTTTGTCTTGGCACGGAAGTTGTCGTTTGACTTAAAAGCGGAGGAAGTAAAATGGATTCCTCGCAAGTAAACGGTCACAGTTTTTCATTTTTCAAATTGCTAACTGAAACTGAAAACTGATTACGAATAGGGACGTTCTTAAATTTTATTAAAATAAATCAAAATTTACTTGTCTTTTTCAGTAAAAAATTTATTTTTGCACAAACTAAACAGATAACAGATGTATTGGACATTAGAATTAGCATCTTATTTAAGTGATGCGCCATGGCCTGCTAACAAAGACGAACTTATTGACTACGCTATTAGAGCTGGTGCTCCATTAGAAGTAGTAGAAAACCTTCAGTCAATAGAAGACGAAGGCGAGATATATGAATCAATGGAAGAAATTTGGCCTGATTATCCAACAGACGAAGATTATCTTTGGAATGAGGATGAATATTAAAAAATAAACCAAAGGAAAAAGTCTCATCACAGAGGCTTTTTTTTTGGTTCAAATACATATAAAATAATAAAGAAATACAATAAATCATGAGTTTCATAAACAGTATTATTAAAGTCTTTGTAGGTGATAAATCACAGAAAGATGTCAAAGCTTTACAACCTTATTTAAACAAAATTAAAACATTCGAAACTCCTTTAATGAGTCTATCAAACGACGAGTTAAGAGGAAGAACCGTTTATTTTAAAGATAAAATAAAAGAAGCCAGAGCTGACAAAGATGCTAAAATCGCTTCGCTAAAAGCAGAAGTAGAAAACATCGAAGACATTGATAAAAGAGAAGATCTTTATGATGCTATTGATGCTCTTGAAAAAGAAGCTTATGAAATCTCTGAAAAAACTTTATTGGAAATTCTTCCTGAAGCTTTTTCTGTAGTAAAAGAAACGGCTCGTCGTTTCAAAGAAAACTCACATATTGAAGTTACTGCAACTGCAAAAGACCGCGAATTTTCTGCAACAAAACCTTACATCACAATTGATGGTGAAAAATCTATTTGGGCTAACAAATGGAACGCTGCCGGAAAAGACATCACTTGGGATATGATTCACTATGATGTGCAGTTAATTGGTGGAATGGTTTTGCACGAAGGTAAAGTTGCCGAAATGCAAACGGGTGAAGGTAAAACTTTGGTTGCTACTCTTCCTCTTTACTTAAACGCTTTGACAGGAAACGGAGTTCACTTAGTAACTGTGAATGATTACTTAGCAAAACGTGACAGCACATGGAAAGCACCTTTATTTGAATTCCACGGTTTATCTGTTGATTGTATCGATAATCACCAGCCAAGTACTGAGGCTAGAAAAAAAGCTTACGATGCTGATATCACTTATGGAACCAACAACGAATTTGGTTTTGACTACCTAAGAGACAACATGGCGCACTCGCCTAGCGATTTAGTTCAAAGAAAACACAATTATGCTATTGTCGACGAGGTCGATTCTGTATTAATTGATGATGCAAGAACACCGCTTATTATTTCAGGACCAGTTCCACAAGGAGATCGTCATGAATTCAACGAATTGAAACCAAAAATAGAAAACTTAGTTGCACAACAACGTCAGTTAGCAAATGGTTTCTTAGCAGAAGCTAAAAAATTAATCAAAGAAGGAAATACTAAAGATGGTGGTTTCCAATTATTAAGAGCTTACAGAAGTTTACCTAAAAACAAAGCATTAATTAAATTTTTAAGTGAAGAAGGAATTAAACAATTGCTTCAAAAAACTGAAAATCAATACATGCAAGATAACAATCGCGAAATGCATAAAGTGGACGAAGCTTTGTATTTTGTGATTGAAGAAAAAAACAATCAGGTAGAATTGACTGATAATGGTATTCAATACCTTTCAGGAGATACTGATGCCGATTTCTTCGTTTTACCAGACATCGGAACTGAAATCGCTGCGATTGAAAAACAAAAATTAGACAAAGACGCTGAAGCTGAAGCAAGAGAAAGATTATTTCAGGATTTTGGTGTAAAAAGCGAGCGTATTCATACTTTGACACAGCTTTTAAAAGCGTATGCTTTATTCGAAAAAGATGTTGAGTACGTTATCATGGACAACAAAATTATGATTGTCGATGAGCAAACAGGTCGTATCATGGATGGTCGTCGTTATTCTGACGGTTTACACCAAGCGATTGAAGCTAAAGAAAACGTAAAAATCGAAGCTGCAACTCAAACTTTTGCAACTGTTACATTACAGAATTATTTCAGAATGTACAGCAAATTAGCTGGTATGACGGGTACTGCTGTTACAGAAGCTGGAGAGTTATGGCAAATCTATAAATTAGATGTTGTTGAAATTCCAACTAACCGTGGAATTGCAAGAATTGATAAAGAAGATTACATCTACAAAACAACACGTGAGAAATTCAACGCTGTAATTGAAGACGTTACTGAACTATCAAATGCAGGAAGACCTGTATTGATTGGAACAACTTCTGTAGAGATTTCAGAATTATTAAGCCGTATGCTTAAAATGAGAGGAATCACGCACAACGTATTGAATGCTAAAATGCACAAGCAAGAAGCACAAATCGTTGAAGAAGCTGGTAAAGCTGGAGTTGTAACTATTGCAACAAACATGGCTGGTCGTGGTACCGATATTAAATTATCTCCAGAAGTAAAAGCTGCGGGAGGTTTAGCAATCGTGGGTACAGAGCGTCATGATTCTCGTCGTGTTGACAGACAGTTACGTGGTCGTTCTGGTCGTCAGGGAGATCCGGGAAGTTCTCAATTCTACGTTTCTCTTGAAGATAACTTAATGCGTTTATTCGGTTCTGAAAGAGTAGCGAAAGTAATGGACAGAATGGGATTGAAAGAAGGTGAAGTTATTCAGCATTCTATGATGACTAAATCTATCGAACGTGCTCAGAAAAAAGTAGAAGAAAACAACTTTGGTGTTCGTAAACGTTTATTAGAATATGATGACGTAATGAACTCTCAACGTGAAGTAGTTTACAAACGTCGTCGTCATGCATTGTTCGGAGAACGTTTGAAACTGGATATCGCTAATATGCTTTATGACACTTGCGAATTAATCGTAAGCAACAGCAAAGTAGCGAATGATTTCAAAGGATTTGAATTTGATTTAATTCGTTATTTCGGAATCACATCTCCAATTTCTGAAGCAGATTTCACAAAATTATCGGATATTGAAGTTACTGGAAAAGTTTACAAAGAAGCTTTAGCTTTCTACACTGAAAAAACAGAAAGAAGTGCAAGAGAAGCTTTCCCAATCATCAAAGGAGTTTTTGAAGAACCAAACAACCATTTCGAAAGAATTGTAGTTCCATTTACAGACGGAATCAAAACTTTGAATGTAGTTACTGATTTGAAAAAAGCTTATGACAGCCAAGGTGCTCAATTAATTGCTGATTTCGAGAAAAATATTACACTTTCAATTGTTGATGAAGCTTGGAAAAAACACTTACGTAAAATGGACGAATTGAAACAATCTGTTCAATTGGCTGTTCACGAACAAAAAGATCCATTGCTTATTTACAAATTAGAAGCTTTCAATTTGTTTAGAGGAATGTTGGATAACGTTAATAAAGAAGTTATTTCATTCTTGTTTAAAGGTGATTTACCTGCTCAAAACGTTACTTCTGAAATTCACGAAGCAAGAGAAGTTCGTCAAAAAGAAAACTTACAATTAAGTAAAGACGAAATTCCAAACAGCGAAAGCATGAACCGTGAAGCTGGAGAAACGCAACAACGTCAGGTTACTGAAACTATCGTTAGAGATATGCCAAAAATCAACCGTAATGATACGGTTACCGTTCAGGAAGTTGCAACGGGCAAAACTGAAGAGATGAAATTCAAAAAAGCTGAAACACTTTTAGCTTCAGGAGCTTGGGTTTTGGTTAAATAATAAATATTGAAAACCTTCTTTGTATAAAGATTGCTTTCAATTAAATTTAAAAACAGCTGTAATTTTTATTACAGCTGTTTTTTTTATACAAAATGACAAAAATCATTCTTGTAAATAATATTTATAATGTATTTTTGCTCTCGAAAACAACGAAACACACTTTGAAACGACTTTTCGTCATATTTCTTTCCTGCATGCTATTAGTTCCTTCTTTTGGCAGTTTTTTTGTTTATGCCTCATTCAAATTAAATCAGGAAGAAATTTCAAAAACAATCTGTGTACAGCGTAAAATGGTTTTCAATACCTGTAACGGTCGTTGTGAACTTCAAAAAAGCTTAAAAAAATACGCTGATAACGAAAAAAGAATGCAAAACAATCTGAAAGAAAAAACAGATGTTGTTTACATTCAGACTTCCATTTTAAATAATTTCAAATTAACGGCACCTATCGAATCAAGAACAAAAATTTTCGCTTCTTTCGATAAAAAACCTATTGCCGTTTCCAATACGACTTTTCGTCCTCCATCCTATTTTATATAAATTTTTATCTGGCTTTTCGCCAAAACTGAAAACCTATTTTTTTGACATCTGTCAAAGAAAGCTGGTTACTCTTTAAAATTTATATAATCTAAAATGAAAAAGATATACTTTACCCTATTAATTATAGGGCAATGTGTTTTTGCTCAAAACAAAACGGAGCAAGACACAACAAAATCGCATGAACTTGAAAATGTTTTTGTAACTGCCAATCGTACAGCAACTTTAAGAAAAGAAACTCCGGTTGCGATCAGTAAATTGACAGCAAAAACCATCAATGAAGCCAAAGCTACAGCGGTTTACGAAATCATAAATAAAACGCCAGGTGTTTTGATGGTAAATCTAGGAAACGAACAACATATGATGTCTATTCGTCAGCCTATGACCACTAATGCTTATTATTTGTATTTAGAAGATGGGCTTCCAATTCGCCCGATGGGAATTTTCAATCACAATGCTTTATTAGAAATAAATCAATATAATTTACAAAGTATTGAGGTTGTAAAAGGTCCAGTTTCTTCTTTATACGGGCCAGAAGCTGTGGGTGGAACTATTAATTTAATTTCGATAAAACCTCCTGTTGATCCAGAATTTAAATTTGGAATCCAAGCGGATAATTATGGCTACAGAAGATTTCAGGCAGCCGGCGGAGCAACAATTGGAAAAGTTGGTTTTCATATTGCCGGAATTTCAAGTTTACAAGAAAATGGTTGGATGACCTATTCTGATTATAACAAAGACAATCTGAATGCGAGAATTGACTATAACATTTCTCCTTCTACCCGATTGATTAGCAATACGATGTATGGAAAATATTATTCGGATATGAGCGGCACAGTCAATGAAGAAGCTTTCAACAATAGAACTTACAAAAGTACTTCTGATTTTACCTATAGAAAATCGGATGCTTTGCGAACTCGTTTAACGTTAGAACATGATTGGAACGAAAATTCGAGCAGTTACATTACGGCTTATTTGCGTGACAATAAATTAGGCCAAAATCCATCATACGGTATCAAATGGAGCCCAACAGTAAATCCGACCAAAGCTACTGGTGAAGTAAATTCAAACAATTTCAAAAGTTATGGTGCAATTGGGCAACATACTCAAAAATTTGATTTCTTAAACACCAAAATTGTTGCCGGCGCTTTATACGATTATTCTCCAGTAACATATTGGTCGTATGTAATTGATTTAAAAGCCAATTTAAATCCGGGAGAGCCAGGAAAACAAACGGTAGATTCTTATCAAATTATTGCTGAGCACCCTGAATCGAAACTTTCAGATTATACCGCAGACATTTTCAACACAGCCGGTTACGCACAAATTAGTTTTAATCCAATTGAGAAATTAGTTATTACTGTTGGAGGACGTTATGACAATATGAAAGTAAATTATGATAATGCGATTGATCTTTCGACAGGAAGCAAAGTTTATGATAAAGCCACTTTTAAAGCAGGAGCAAATTACAATCCGTTTGAATTTGCAGGATTTTATGGCAATTATTCGCAAGGTTTTGCGCCTCCGGGAATTACTTCAATTTTTAGAGCGAAACCGGGAACTGGAGGAACAACAGGTGTCCCAGCTGAGTTTTATTACAATCTAAAACCAGCAGATTTTGATAATTATGAAATTGGCGGATGGATGTCATTTTTAGAAAACAAACTGAATTTTGATTATGCGTTCTATTATATGGAAGGCAAAAATGAATTATTGAATATAAAACTTCCTGATAATTCAACAGATTATCGATCTGCGGGAGAAACGCGTCATAAAGGAATTGAGTTTGGTGCCTCATACCGACCTTCAAAACAATTCAATATTCGTCTTGGTGGAACTTATGCGCAACATACTTATATCGATTTTAAACTTTCAGATAAACCATCAGATCCAATTCAGGATTTAAACGGAAAAGAAATGCCGTCAGCTCCAAAATGGTCAGGAAATTCAGAAGTAAGTTATTATCCAAACTGGCTTCCTAATCTAAGAACATCTTTAGAATGGCAACTTGTGGGCAGTTATTACCAAGATCAGATCAATACCGTAAAATATGATGGGTACAATATTTTCAATGCCCGAATTGGCTATCAATGGAAAAAAATTGAGGTTTACGGAAATGTACTAAATCTTACTGACAAACTATATGCATACAATGTTTCCAGAACAAATGTTGCCAATGCTCAGCCAACTTATACAGCGGCAGCACCACGAACTTTTGTATTCGGAATTCAATATAATTTTTCATTAAAAAAATAATATTTAGCCACTCCCGATAGCTATCGGGATTAAACGATTAAAAAGATTTCTTAATGATAAAAATCCGTTTAATCTGTGAATCCCGATAGCTATCGGGAGTGGCCAAAAAAAAGCAACCAATGAGTAAAGAAACAAACAAAAAATCTTCGAAGAAGATCCCGAAAACTTTCGGGACTAAATTCATCAAAAAAATCAAACAACACATGTACAAATGGCATCGTGTTATTGGTTTAATTACGATTATTCCTGTGATCTTCTGGACATTTTCAGGTTTGATGCATCCGTTTATGGCGCATTTTTTCAAACCAGAAATTGCTCATGACAAAATTGAACAATCAATTATTGATAAAAGCCAACTGCATTATTCAATTCAGGAAGTTTTACTGAAAAACGAAATATCGCAATTCAAAAATTTTAGAATTGTTACTTTCAACAATGCAACTTATTATCAGGTAAAAACAATTCTGGGCGAACTTTGGTATTATGATGCTTCAACTGCCAAAAAGTTAGAAAATGGAGATCAAAAATATGCCGAATGGCTTTCGCGTTATTTCTTAGACGATCAAAAAAGTCCGGTAAAAAACAGTGAAATTGTAACCGAATTTACTTCGCAATACAAATATGTAAACCGCTATTTACCTGTTTACAAATTAAGTTTTGACCGTCCTGACGCCATGCAGATTTATGTAGAAACCTCATCGAGCAAACTGGCAACTTACAACCCAACTTCCAGACAAGCTTTCATTTGGTTTTTCGATACTTTTCATAATTGGTCGTTTATCGATACCATCAGCAATAACAGTGTCCGAATTATTACGATGATTTTCTTATTATCAATTATTGGATTTTCAGCCTTGAGCGGTATTTTAATTTATGGTTTGCTTTGGAAACAATTCAAAAAAACGGATAGTGTAGCGCCAAAAAAAGGTTTAAGAAAATACCACCGCCAAATTGGAATCTGGATTTCACTTTTCACTTTGACTTTTGCTTTCAGCGGTGCTTATCATGCGACGACAAAATGGGCACCGTATACGTTGTCACAAATGGTCTATGAGCCAACTTTTATAACCAAAGAAATTCCTGGAGCAAATAATAATCTTGATTTAGACTGGAGTCGTTTCCAAAATATCAGCGTAATTACATTAAACGACACTACTTATTATCGTTGCCAATTACTTGAAAACGAAAATAAAAGATTCAAAAAATCAAAATCAGATTCGAAGTGGAATAAAAAAGAAGATTCAAAATCTGAAGTCGTTTACATTAACGCAACAACAAATAAAATTGCACCAAATCTGGATTTAGAATATGCCGAATTTTTAGCTTATTACTTTACCGATGGAGCCCCAAAAGCTTCGTGTTGCGAAATGATTGACACATCAGAGGATGATTCTCAGCCTTCATTCGAAAACATAAAATTACTGGAGTCAAAAGTACTAACCGATTTTGAAAGCAGAGAATATGGCTTTGTAAACAAAAGGCTTCCGGTCGTAAAATTAGCTTATGATACGCCCGAAAAAACAACTTATTTTATTGAAACTTCAACCTCAAGATTGGCTGCAGTTGTCAATAATTCAGACAAAATCGAAGGTTATTCGTTTGCCATTTTGCACAAATTTCTATTTATGGATTGGGCTGGAAAAAACATTCGAGATTTAGCAACTGTTTTGGCAGCACTTTCTATTTTAATTGTAAGCATTTTAGGTTTTATTCTTTTTCTGAAAAAATAAACAAAAGATGCTAAGATTCTGAGTTACTAAGATTCTATGTTTCTACTCTTAGAACCTTAGTGACTCAGAATCTTTTTCTTACATTTGGTTTCCGAAATAATCTCTTGTAAAAAAAATTGAAAAAATATCTAAAGCTTTCCTTGCCACTTTTATTGACGCTTTGTTTTAGCTTTTTTTTCGTATTGATGATTCGAATTACTTGGCAATACATTCCCTTTAGGAATGATGTGGCTTTTCTTCAAATAAAACAGACGGAAGTTACCGAAATCCCTTTTTACACCACTTTCTTTTACATACATGTATATTCGGCCATCATTGTTTTACTTGCCGGATTTACTCAGTTTAATTCGGTTTTATTAAAGAAAAAGCCTGTCATTCATAGAAATATCGGCAAGTTGTATGTATTTATTGTACTGTTTTTAAGTGCACCTTCGGGCTTATTTATTGGCATTTTTGCGAATGGAGGTTTTTATTCGAAAATCTCTTTTGTCACCTTATCAATTTTATGGTTTTACTTTACGCTGAAAGGTTTTTCAACCATTAAAAACAAAAATATTAAGCTTCACAAGGCTTTTATGCTTCGAAGTTTTGCTTTGACATTTTCAGCAATAACGTTGCGTTTTTGGAAGGTTATTCTTGTATATTTGTTTCAACCTTCACCAATGGATGTTTATCAAATAATAGCCTGGCTTGGGTGGGTTCCTAATTTATTAATCGCTGAATATTATCTTTATAACCAATCCAAAAAATGAAAAACCTTCTTTATTTATTTGTTGCCGTTTTATTATTTTCATGTAATTCTAAAGAGAAAAAAGACACTAAAAATACTGCAGACAATTTAGTAACCGATGAAATCCGAACAGATTTATACGGTTCGTGGATTGGTCGCTTTATTGTTGCAGAACGTGACACAACCCGACCTGTAACAGAAATGTATAGCAATAAAATCAATATCCTTATCAAAAAAATTACCTCTACAGAAGTTACCGGACAAAGTATTGTTGCTGGAAATATCAGGCCACTTAAAGGATTTATGAAAAGAACAGGTAATACATTTTATTTTACCCTTAAAGAACCTGGAGATGATAAAAATGATGGCGTTTTTACCTTTGAAATTCAAAAAGATACACTCTTGACAGGAACATGGACTGCTTACAATTCTAAAAAAGAAGTTACAAAGAGAAAATTTGAGCTATTAAAAAAAGAGTTTAAATACGATCCAAATGCAATGCTTTCTGAAGACATATATATGGATTTTCAAAATCCTAAAGAACCTGAGCAGAAAGAAGAAAAAATCAAAAAAGATACAATTAATGAAGACGAAGAGTATGATGATTCTGATTCGCCACTTTATAGGGGAGCCTCAGATGTTGTTTACACGATTAATTCTTCAACAACAAAATTAAAAGAAAGCCAATTAAAGAATTTGAAAAAACTAGATTTAGAAATTCTTAGAAATACAATTTTTGCCAGACATGGACTTTCTTTTAAAACTAAAACTGTACGTCAATTTTTTAATGATGAAGAATGGTATATTCCAGTTTCAACAAATGTAAACGATCAATTAACTGCCCTTGAAAAAGAAAATATTGCATTATTAAAACGTTTTGAAAAGTACGCAACAGATAGTTACGAATCTTTTGGAAGATAGTTTAAAAAAAGGTACTAAGTTACTAAGGTACTGAGGCACTAAGTTTTCCAAAACACTGTTTCATAAAAAAAACTCAGCAAGACACACTTCAATGTGTTTAGCTGAGTTTTTTTTCAAGATACTAAGCCTCAAAAAAAACTTAGCATCTTAGAATCTTAGTACCTTAGAAACTTAAAAAAAATTATCTTGGATTATCTTGATAATAACGTGCTTCGATTCTTTTAATATCCCGAATTGAATTTTTAGCCCAATCTAATCGCTTTACTAAAATTTCTTCTTCTGATAGTTGCCATTTGATGTCTGATCTTCGAAGTCTGTTGGTCAAACTTTGAATAATGATTGCGGCTGAAACCGAAATATTCAGACTTTCTGTAAAACCTACCATTGGTATTTTTAAGAAACCATCGGCATTGTCCATGATTTCTTGTGACAAACCTTCTTTTTCTGTTCCAAAAAATAAAGCACTTGGTTTTGAAATATCGAAATCTTCCAACATCGAATCTTTTTCGTGTGGTGTTGTTGCAATGATTTGGTAACCTTTATTTTTTAAATCGGAAAGACATCCGGAAACCGAATCAAATCGGTTAATGTCTACCCATTTTTGAGCTCCAAGTGCAATTTCTTTATCGATTCTTTTTCCGAAACGTTGTTCGATTACATTCAATTCCTGAATTCCAAAAACCTCACAGCTTCGCATTACAGCGCTTGTGTTGTGCATCTGAAAAACATCTTCTACAGCAACCGTAAAATGTTTGGTACGATTTTCCAAAACATGTAGAAACCTTTCTTTACGGTTATCAGTTAATATATTTTCAAGAAATTCGAGGTAATCTAAATCAATCATTTTATTTCTGTTTGCGGCAAAAATAACAATAATTGTTATATTGGACAAAGTGACTTCTTATGGAATCAAATTCATTTATAGATCTAAACTGGTATGGTTTAAGTCCTCATTATACTCAAATCGGTTATTTTTACTGATTCGAAGAATTTAACCAATCTTCATTTCTCACTAACTACAACCAAACAACAACTTTTTAATGAAACCGCATTTTTACAAAATCCTTTTTTTCCTTTTTTTTAGTTTATTTTCCTGCGTCGCACAACAAAACGTAGAAATTCTGGTGGGAAACGGCTGGAGCAGCAACTCTGTCAATACAGTAAAATTTAGAAAAAACGCTTTAACGACTTTTAAAGATTTTCAATTTATAGCCTATTATGATAATGACGGCTATGTAATTTTAGGCAAAAGAAAACTAAATTCTACCAATTGGCAAATCGTTAAAACACCTTACAGCGGAAATGTAAAAGATGCACATAATACGATCAGCATTGCAATTGATGGCGATGGATATTTGCATATCAGCTGGGATCATCACGACACAAAACTTCGATACGCAAAAAGCAAATCTCCATTAAGCTTAGATTTGGATAAAGAAGAATCGATGACCGGAATTGCTGAGCAAAAAGTAACGTATCCTGAATTTCACAATCTGCCAAACGGGAATTTAGTATTCTTTTATCGTTCAGGCGCTTCGGGACGAGGAAATATGATTCTTAATTTATATTCGGTAAAAGAAAAAAAATGGTCGCAATTACAAAGCAATTTATTAAACGGCGAAGAGCAAAGAAGCGCGTACTGGCAGGCAAGAGTAGATAAAAAAGGCACAATTCACCTTTCATGGGTTTGGAGAGAAAGTTGGGACGTTTCGACGAATCACGACATTTGTTATGCTCGTTCTTTTGACGGCGGTTTGACCTGGGAAAAATCAAACGGAGAAAAATACAATTTGCCCATAACTGTTACATCAGCGGAAATTGCATGGAAAATTCCGGAAAAATCAAGTTTGATCAATCAGACTTCGATGATTGCTGACGGAAACGGAAATCCTTATATCGCGAACTATTGGTGTGAAAATTCCATTCCGCAATTCCAGATTGTTTATTTAGAAAATGGTATTTGGAAAAAAACAAATACGGGTTTTAGAAAAACTTCTTTTTATTTAGGAGGCGGAGGCACAAAGAAAATTCCAATTTCCAGGCCTGATTTATTAATTAAAGAAGAAGGAAAAAACCGCAATTTATATTTGCTTTTTAGGGATGCTGAAAGAGAAAATAAAGTGTCCATGGCTTATAAAAATTTGAACCAAAACACACCATGGAAAATAACCGACTTAACCACAGCGTCTATAGGTGAATGGGAACCTAATTATGATATTTCGCTTTGGGAAAAACAAAAAAAACTTCATATCTTTCTTCAAAATGTAAATCAGGTTGATGGCGAAGGTTTAGCCAAATCAGAACCGACAATGGTCAGGGTTTTGGAAGTGAATCAGCTGCCTAAATAATAGAATTTAAGAAAATGAAAAAGAAACTTGTAGTTTTAACCGGCGCCGGAATTAGTGCAGAAAGCGGCATCAAAACTTTCCGCGACAGCGATGGTTTATGGGAAGGTCACGATGTTATGGAAGTCGCAACTCCTGAAGGCTGGCATAAAAATCAAGAATTAGTTTTGGATTTTTATAATAAAAGACGTCAGCAGCTGAAAGAAGTAAAACCAAATTTAGGCCACATTATTCTAGCCGAATTAGAAAAAGATTTCGACGTTCATATTATCACCCAGAATGTTGACGATTTGCATGAACGAGCCGGAAGTACAAACGTTTTGCATTTACATGGCGAATTACTTAAAGTTCGAAGCGTACAAAATAAAAATCTAATTTTAGATTGGACAGAAGATTTAAACACTGGCGATTTTGATACAAACGGACATCAATTGAGACCGCATATTGTTTGGTTTGGCGAAGAAGTTCCGGCATTAGAAGAAGCAATCGACATTACAGAAACAGCTGATTATTTTGCTGTAATTGGAACTTCGCTTCAAGTTTATCCTGCAGCAGGTCTGATTGCCTATGCTCCAAGTACAACTCCGGTTTTTTATATTGACCCAAAACCAATTGCGATTCCAAATATTCGAAATAAAGTAGAAACCATTGCCAAATTTGCATCAGAAGGAGTTGCCGATTTAAGAGCGCGATTAAATTCATTTTGAATGTATAAATGCGCGTTTTAATTACCTCTAATCGCTAAATTCTGCTTATATTTGCACCTTTCGAAAAAACAACATAACAATGACTACTCTAAACGAATTGAATGCTATATCACCAATTGATGGAAGATATAGAAATAAAACTCAAAATTTAGCACCTTTTTTCTCTGAAGAAGCCTTAATTAAATACCGCGTTTTGGTTGAAGTGGAATATTTTATTGCTTTATGCGAAATTCCATTGCCTCAACTAAAAGGTATTGATTCAGGTTTATTTGACAGCTTAAGAAACATCTACAAAAATTTCTCTACTGAAGATGCGCTTTGGATCAAAGAAACGGAGAAAGTAACCAACCACGACGTAAAAGCGGTTGAATACTTTATCAAAGATGCTTTTGAAAAATTAGGTTTATCTCAATACAAAGAGTTCATTCACTTCGGATTAACATCTCAGGATATTAATAATACTGCTATTCCGCTTTCTACAAAAGAAGCTTTTGAGCAAGTTTATATGCCTTCACTAATTTCTTTAATTTCTAAATTGAAAGAATTAAGTGTGGAATGGAAAGACATTCCAATGTTGGCGCGTACACACGGACAACCAGCATCTCCTACTCGTTTAGGAAAAGAGATTTTGGTTTTTGTTGAGCGTTTAGAAGAGCAAATGCGTTTGTTGTTCAATGTTCCGTTTGCAGCTAAATTTGGTGGCGCAACTGGAAACTTTAACGCACATCATGTTGCATATCCACAAATTGACTGGAAACAATTCGGAACTAAATTTGTTGAAACTAGCTTAGGATTACAACATTCATTCCCGACAACTCAAATCGAGCATTACGATCATTTTGCAGCATTTTTTGATGGTTTAAAAAGAATCAACAATATCATTATCGATTTAGATCGTGATATCTGGACGTATGTTTCAATGGATTATTTTAAACAAAAAATCAAAGCTGGAGAAATTGGATCTTCGGCAATGCCACATAAAGTAAACCCAATTGATTTTGAAAATTCTGAAGGAAACTTAGGAATTGCAAATGCTATTTTTGAACATTTGGCTGCTAAATTACCTATTTCAAGATTACAGCGTGATTTAACTGACAGTACCGTTTTAAGAAATGTTGGTGTTCCTGTTGGACACACCATTATTGCTTTTGAAGCGACTCTAAAAGGTTTGAATAAACTACTTTTAAACGAAAGTAAATTTGCTGAAGATTTAGAGAAAAACTGGGCGGTTGTTGCTGAGGCTATTCAGACGATTTTGCGTCGCGAGGCATATCCAAATCCTTACGAAGCATTGAAAGGTTTGACAAGAACAAATGAAGCAATTGACAAAAATGCGATTCATAATTTTATTGCAACATTAGAAGTTTCTGATGCCGTTAGAGCAGAATTAATGCAGATAACTCCTAGCAATTACACAGGTATTTAAAGAAAACCTAAAATATTTTCCCAAAAAAAGCTATCTTTATCGAGATAGCTTTTTTTTATTTAAATCTGATTGGAAACTAGCCCAGACTGGAATGAAAAGCCTTTTGCTTGAAAAACATATTTTTTTGAGCAAAAGCTTAAAATGTAAAGCTGGAAATAGCTCCTGAAACTAAAATACCACTTCTATATGATTGCCTTAAACGCCGCTGCCGAAACTACACACCATTTACAACCCTTAATCAGCGACTTGGGATTAATCCTAATGACCGCCGGAATTGCTGTGCTAATTTTCAAAAAAATGAAACAGCCACTGGTTTTAGGATATTTGATTGCGGGATTTTTGGCTGGAAATCATTTCGACTTTTTCCCATCGATTACAGATATGAAAAGTGTTGAAGTTTGGGCCGAAATTGGTGTTATCTTTTTGCTTTTTAGTTTAGGACTCGAATTTAGTTTTAAAAAACTGATGAAAGTTGGTGGCACTTCGTCCATCACCGCCATAACCCAGATTATGTTTATGACCTTGATTGGTTATCTGGTGGGGCAATGGATGGGTTGGGGAAAAATGGACAGTATTTTTCTTGGTGCAACGCTTTCAATTTCTTCTACAACTATTATTATTCGGGCATTTGATGAATTGGGAGTTAAAGGGAAAAAATTCGTAGGAATTGTATTTGGCGCCTTAATTGTAGAAGATATTGTCGCGATTTTAATGCTTGTTTTATTATCGACAATTGCGGTGAGCGATCAGGTTTCCGGAACTGCTTTATTGCAATCTGTTTTAAAATTAATTTTCTTTTTAATCATTTGGTTTTTAGGCGGAATCTTCATTATTCCGACGATTTTAAAAAAAGCAAAACATTTATTGAGTGACGAAATGTTGCTTATTATTTCGCTTGCATTATGTTTGATGATGGTAATGTTTGCTGCTAATGTTGGTTTTTCTCCAGCCTTAGGCGCTTTTATAATGGGTTCTATTATTGCCGAAACCACTCAAGCGGAAAAAATCGAACATTTAATTCAGCCAGTAAAAGACTTATTTGGTGCTGTTTTCTTCGTGTCAGTCGGAATGTTGATCAATCCGGTAACTTTAGTTGATTATGCGCTTCCTGTTTTGATCATCACATTGGTTACTGTTTTTGGAAAAGCATTCAGTTCTGCATTTGGAGCTTTACTCTCGGGACAACCTTTGAAACAATCAGTACAAACCGGAATGAGTTTGGCACAAATTGGAGAATTCTCATTTATCATCGCCACGCTCGGAATGACATTGAAAGTGACAAGCGACTTTTTATATCCTATAATTGTGGCAGTTTCAGCAGTTACTACGTTTACAACTCCATTTTTAATTAAATATTCTGAAACTTTTGCTTTGTTTTTAGAATCAAAAATGCCAAAAAAATGGGTCAAAAACATTAATCGTTATAGTGTAAACGCGCAGGCGATTAAATCGGTTAGTACCTGGCAAATTGTATTACGAGCTTCAGTAACACAAATTATACTTCATACTATAATTATTACCGCAATTATTTTATTGTCTGCCAAATTTGTTGCGCCTTTAGTGGCTGATACCCGATTTGGAAATACGCTTGCCGCATTGATTACATTGGTGATTATTGCTCCTTTTTTATGGGCGCTTTCGTTGCGAAGAGTAAAAGTGGATGAAGTTGAAATTTTATGGGAAGAACGAAAATATCGCGGAGCACTTTTAATGCTGATTTTAATCAGAATGAGTCTTGGTTTGTTTTTCGTGGGCTTTTTATTGAATATTTTCTTCTCGCCTTTGGTCGCTTTTGTTGCGCTGATAATTGCTATTGGAGCATATCAAATATTCCCGAAAAAATTAAACGAACAATATCATAAAATCGAAAATCACTTTCTGAAAAATTTGAACGATCGTGAAAACAAAAAAATTGACAGACGTTATGCCAATTTAATGCCTTGGGACGGTCACATGTCGTTTTTTGATATTGGAAAAGAATCCAACCTGGCAGGAAAAACTTTAGAAGAATTAAAAATTCGAGAACAACTCGGAATTAATATTGCCGAAATAAAACGAGGCGATATTACAATTCCTATTCCAACTAAAAATGAACGTTTGTTTCCGGGTGACGAAATTTGCGTAATCGGTACGGATGCTCAAGTTACAGAATTTGCCAAATATTTAGATCAAAATGAAATTGAAGCTCCGCCTGCGGTCCAAGAATCTGAAATTGTGTTACGTCAGTTAGAAGTTTCTCAAGAAGAATTTATTCAAAAAAGCATTGGGCAATTTAGAGGAAAAACTGGCGGCCTAGTCGTAGGAATTGAGCGAAATGGAAACCGAATCCTAAATCCTGAATCGAATATTATTTTGAGTCAGAATGATATCATTTGGGTTGTAGGCGACAAGAAAAAAATGAATGAGTTGACCAAAGGGACTAAGGTTCTGA
Organism: Flavobacterium sp. ASV13; assembly: GCF_000745775.1. Taxonomy (GTDB): domain Bacteria; phylum Bacteroidota; class Bacteroidia; order Flavobacteriales; family Flavobacteriaceae; genus Flavobacterium. The sequence goes on from NZ_JQJY01000003.1 coordinate 696,253, forward strand.
GGAGCTAAGGTTCTAAGTTTTTTTTAAATAATTAAGGCGCTAAGCTGTTAAGTTTTCAAATAAAAATCTTAGCATCTTAGCGCCTTAGTATCTTAGAACCTTAATTACTTATTTGGCTGTGGCGTCAATCTTAAATAAGGTTTAATTGGTGTGTGTCCTTTTGGAAATTTTGCAGGGATATCGCTGTCCGGAATTGCTGGTGCGATGACAACATCTTCACCATCTTTCCAGTTTGCAGGAGTTGCAACACTATAATTTGCAGTTAATTGCAAACTGTCAATAACACGAAGCAATTCGTCAAAATTTCTTCCTGTTGAAGCTGGATAAGTCAAAGTCAATTTGATTTTTTTATCGGCACCAATTACGAAAACAGAACGTACTGTGAATTTATCGCTGGCATTTGGGTGAAGCATATCATATAAAGTTGCTATTCTTTTATCTTCATCGGCAATAATTGGAAAATTGACTTCTGTATTTTGAGTTTCGTTGATGTCCTTAATCCACTCTTTATGTGATTCCAGGCCGTCTACACTCAAAGCAATAACTTTCGTATTTCTTTTAGTAAATTCCGGAAGATAGTTTGCTACTGTTCCCAATTCAGTGGTACAAACCGGAGTAAAATCGGCAGGATGCGAAAATAAAACACCCCATGAATCTCCCAAGTATTCGTGAAAATTGATTGGTCCTTGTGTGGTTTCTGCATGAAAATCTGGAGCTATATCGCCTAATCTTAATGTTGACATAATTTATATTTTTTAGTTCCTCTAAAATTAACTAAAAAATTCGTAGAGAAAACATCTAAAATCTTAAAAAAAGTTAAAATTCTATTTTCTCTATATAATTAGTATTTTATTCTTAAATAAAACTAAGAATGAAATACCAAAAAGCAAGAGTTACAAAGGAAATTGGGATTCCAAAACCAATCATCATACTGCTTAATTTTGGTTTTAATCCGTAAGTTGAAGCTAAGATTGCGCCCGTAATCATTGGCGCCATTGCAGTTTCCATCAAAGTAATTTTTATAACCTCAGAATGCTGATTGAAAATAAACACATACAGCACAAAAATGATAAAAGGAACTAAAAGCAATTTAAAGAAAAGTCCAAGTCGTAAAAATTTCCAATGCTGGCTTTTTCGATCAAAAGTCAATTGCAAACCAACAGAAAGCAAAGCCAAAGGCGTCACCAAACTTCCAATTTTCAGCAATACCGCTTGAAAATTTTCATTTAAATTATAATCAAAAATATTCATCAGGCACGCCAAAACAAACATTAAAAAAGGCGGAAACAAAATAATCTTTTTAAAAATCCCTAAAGCATTAGGACTTCCTTTAGAATAAAATGCCGCTGTAAAAACACCAAGTGTTGAAACTACTACAAAAGTTCCTGGCTGATCTACCAAAACGGCAGTTTCCAAGCCTTTTTTCCCAAATAAAGCTTCAATAATTGGATATCCAAGAAAAGAACTGTTGCTTAACCCTGCGGTTAAAATCAAACATCCAATCAGTTTATTCGACCAACCATTTTTTCTTCCTAAAAAATGAAAAAAAATAAAAGCCAAGATATAAGTAATCCACCCGGCTCCTATTGGAAATAGCAATTCACTACTCCATTTTATTTTTGGAATATGATATAAAGTAATTGCAGGAAGACAAAAATAGATGACAATCTTATTAAGTGTCTTATAAATATGAGTAGGAAACTGTTTTACGTGTTGTAAAATCAAGCCCAACGAAAGAAATAAAAATATTAGAAGAAAGTTGTTCATATCATAAGATCGAGACAAAAATAGTTATTTATATTTTAGTGATTAGTGAAAAGTGATTAGTAATTAGCTTTTCGAACGAATAGCAACTACTTATTTACTTTTGTTACACTTATAACACTTTGACAAGAGTAATTCGCTAATCACTTTTCACTAATCACTTTTCACTAATTACTTTTCACTAATTACTATTCACTAACTACTAAATACCAAAAAGTTAGTTAAAATTTATTTTCGTATTGAAAAACTCACTATATTTGTAACATATTTTATTACAGTATGCTTTCAGGTAAATTTGCTATAACGATTCACATTCTTACTTTGCTCAATAAATTTCCAAATGATTATTTATCATCGGAATATATTGCAGGAAGCATGAACCTCAACCCTGTTTTGGTTCGAAAAGAAATTGCAAACCTAAAAGCACATCATATTGTAGAAAGCAAAGAAGGCAAAAATGGCGGTACAAAACTGTCAGTAGACGCTGCTAAACTGACTCTAAAAGAAATTTTCGAAATGACTTTTGAAACTATTGGCTTAGGTTATGCAAAAAATCAGCCAAACCCTGATTGTCCTGTTGGAAAAAAAATCAATCAGAATTTGGATGCTTTATATAAAGAAATGAATCAAAAAGTTAGTGCGCAACTGGAAAAAATTTCATTAGAAGATTTTTCGAATCAGTTTTAAAAGTATTTTTTTATTTTAAACTGTAACAATTTTTATTACTAAATAAATTTATATATTATGAAAATCGCACTTATTGGAGCAACAGGATTTGTTGGCTCAGCAATTTTAAACGAATTGTCAGACAGAAAACATGAAATTACAGCAATTGCAAGAACTCCAAAAGATACTGCCAACGCAACTTGGGTTGCCGCAGATATTTTTAATGCTGATGCTTTAGCAGAAATTTTAAAAGGACATGATGTTATCATTAACGCTTATAATCCAGGTTGGACAAATCCAAACTATGCCTCTGATTTCGAAAACGGATCAAAATCGATTCAAGAAGCTGCAAAAAAATCAGGTGTAAAACGTTTTATCACAATTGGAGGAGCCGGAAGTTTATATGTAGCGCCAGGCGTGCAGGCAGTTGATACTCCAGAGTTCCCGAAAGAATATTATACAGCAGCTTCTGCTGCAAGAGATTATCTGAATGTTATTAAAGAGGAAAAAGAATTAGATTGGGCATTTTTTAGTCCTGCTCTTGAAATGCATCAGGGAATTACAACAGGAAGAACTGGAAAATACCGTTTAGGTTTAGAAAATCCAGTTTTCAACGACGAGCAAAGAAGTATTTTATCTGTAGAAGATTTAGCAGTTGCTATTGCTGATGAAACTGAAAATGCAAAACATCACCAAGTTCGATTTACTGCAGGTTACTAATTTTTTTTTTCGCCACGAATTCACGAATTCTTTTTTATAAATTCTCTATATCATCCTGAATGAAGTCGAAGGACACGAATTTAGCTCGACAAAAATTTTCAATTTTGATTGTGGAGTATCTAGCGTATCCTCCGACTTCGCTCAGGATGACAAAAAAAAGTTGAAAGAAATTCGTAAATTCGTGGCAAACTAACTTTTTGAAACTGTTTTTGTTTTCAGTACTTTTACAATACTAAAAAAGTATTTTGTCAAGTTTAAAGAAACAGTCGAGCAGTTTAACTGAAAAAGCTGGAATTTCATCTCCTGAAATCACCAATGTTTCAGCTATAAATCTAATTAAAAACAAACGCAGACAACAACCAACTGCTGAAGAATTAATTTCAGGAATACTTTCAGGAAACAGAACTTCTCTAAGCCGTGCAATTACACTTATAGAAAGCACCAATTCTGAACATGCAGAAAAAGCAAACCAAATTATAAATGGCTGTTTGTCTCACGCCAATAAATCGGTTCGAATTGGAATTACGGGTGTTCCCGGAGTTGGAAAAAGTACTTTTATCGAAGCTTTTGGGACCTATCTTACGCAATTAGGAAAAAAAGTGGCTGTTTTGGCAGTTGATCCAAGCAGTTCAATTTCGCACGGAAGTATTTTGGGCGATAAAACCAGAATGGAGGAATTGGTAAAAGATGAAAATGCTTTTATCAGACCGAGTGCTTCTGGAGAAAATCTAGGCGGTGTGGCGCGCAAAACCCGTGAAGCAATCATTTTATGCGAAGCAGCAGGTTTTGACACCATAATTATCGAAACTGTTGGTGTTGGGCAAAGCGAAACTGCAGTTCACAGTATGGTTGACTTTTTTCTTTTGTTAAAAATTTCCGGTGCTGGTGACGAACTTCAGGGTATCAAACGCGGTATTATGGAAATGGCTGACGCCATCGTAATCAATAAAGCCGATGGAGATAATATCAAAAAAGCCAATCAGGCAAAATTAGAATTCAATCGTGCTTTGCATTTATTTCCACCAAAAAAATCAAACTGGCAACCAAAAGTTACCACTTGCAGTGCAATTACAAAAGAAGGTATTTCGGAAATCTGGAATACTATTTCTGATTATTTTGAAATGACTAAGGAAACGGGATTCTTTCAGGAAAAACGACATGAACAAAATCAGTTTTGGATGATGGAAACCATCAATGAACAATTAAAATCACATTTCTATAATCAACCAGAAATTATTTCGCTTTTAGAACAAAATAAAAAAGCAGTGCAAAATGATGAAATTTCACCTTTTGCAGCTGCTTCTGAGTTATTAAAATTTTATTTTTCTAAAAGCCGCTAAGTGACTAAGATACTAAGGTTCTAAGTTTTTTTTCTCGATATCGTCATAGAGCTAAATCGAGAATATACAAAGCATTTCGACTTCGCTCAAAGTGACAAGCAAAATAAGTCACTAAATTAAAAACTTAGAACCTTAGCATCTTAGAATCTTAGCGCCTAAGTTTATATTTACTTTCTTTATATAAATTTCCTGCTGTAATTACGTGTGCTAAAGCATCTTTTGCTAAATCTTCATTTAACTTTACAGGAATTAAAGTGGTGTCGTTTTTGATTTCAAATTGTAGCGGTTTCAAATTTGGTTGCATGATTACAACCTGATTTTCTACTCTAAATGCATTGATATCATTAAACTGCATAATTGATCTTCCTTGTACTTTTTGACCTAACTTAGTCAGGTTTCTTCCAACCATTGGCGTTTCAAACGGAATTCCTAAATAACCTAATAATGTAGGCGGAATATCAATCTGACTAGCTAATCTGTCATAAACTGCTCCTTTTGCAACTCCAGGTCCCATAATAAATGCCGGAATATGGAATTTATTAATTGGCACTAAATTTTTTCCGTACGTTCTTGTATTATGATCCGCAATTACGATGAAAATTGTGTTTTTAAAATACGCTTCTTTTTTAGCCATTTCGAAGAATTTTCCAATTGAAAAATCGGCATATTTCATGGCATTATTAACCGTTGCCGGTTTTTTATCGTAAGGTTTTATTCTTCCTGCAGGATATTCAAAAGGTTCGTGATTTGAAGTTGAGAACATCAAAGAGAAAAATGGTTTGTTTCCTTTTGACTTGAAATATTGATTCGCTTTAGTAACCAAATCTTCATCAGAATAGCCCCAAGTTCCTTTGAAAGCATATTTATTTCCGTCTGATTCAAAATCCGTTTGATCTACGATATCACTGAAACCATTTCCGTTGAAAAACGAAGCCATATTGTCAAAATTGGCCATTCCACCATAAATGAAACTCGTGTCATATCCTTTTTGTTTTAAAGCATCGGCAAGTGTAAAAAATCCTTGTTGAGAATTTCCAAGTCTGACAACACTTTCAGAAGGCGAAGGTAAAAACCCTGTTACAACTGCTTCAATTCCACGCACGCTTCTGGTTCCTGTGCAGTACAAATTGGTGAATAATGTTCCTTCTTTTGACAACTTATCAAATTCTGGAGTCAAAGGCTTTCCTCCTAAAATTCCAACATATTCAGCACCTAAACTTTCCTGAAGAAAAATCACCAAATTATAGGGTTTTTGTCTCACTGAATCTGGTTGTTGTACGTGAAGAAACGGAATTTCAGCATCGGTAAAATCGTTTGGACCTGCAATCATGTATTTTTTCACACGAGCAATTGCTTCGGCTTCATCCATTTTACCGTACATTTTCGTGTTTGCTTCATTTTTAATCGAATAAGCAGCAAAAGCAACAGTGTAAAAAGAATTTAAACCTAAAGTATTTGTTAACTGATCGGTAGAAAAAACAGCATTACTGGCATTAATTGGTCGTTTTGAAGTTAGACTTGAACGCGCACCAAAAAACAATAAAAAAGCCAATAATGGAAAAACCATCAATTTGAATTTATAATCTGTACTTGAAGTATGAAAATATTTTTTCCCTTTTTTAATAGCAAAATAAAGCACGGCTCCCAAAATCAGGAAAGAAACAATAATTGAAGTTAGATAACTTTTCAAAAGCATTCCAACAACCTCTTTCGGGTAGATTAGATAATCTAAGAAAATTTTATTCGGACGTGTATCGTATTGTTTTACAAAATCAGGTGAAGCCAATTCAACAAAAAGTATCAGAAAGAGAAACAAGAAATTATAAAATACCAAAAATTTGTTGGTGAACTTTATTCCTTTATTTGGAATAAAAGTAATAAGGGCAGCCGGAAGAAATGATAAATAACAAAGCAATATCATATCCATTCGCAGACCGATTGGGAAAATATACCAGAAATTTGGCGTTTCGACTACTCTATCTTTAAAAATAAAAAATAAAACAAGACGGCTTAAAGTAGTAATCAGCAATCCGATTGCTATAAAGTTAAAAATGGGTTTTAAGTAACTTAATTTTTTCATTGAACGATTTTATTTTAGACAGTTGCACAATTTAAGACGCACTGCGGTGCGTCTCTACTACTCTTCGTAACGATTAATTTCTCTGTCGTAAAAATCATTTGCTTTCTCGATCAAGCCTTCCATTTCGGCATTTAATTCAGCTTCATCAAGATCCTCAGCTTCTTCTAAAAATTCAACCTCATCATCTTTTAAATTGATAATAAATCGAGGATAATCTAGATGAATGATGAAAATATCATCCGGAAAATCAGTATTGTCTCCAAGTAAAAATTTAGGTAATTCCATTATATTTATTTTTTAGTATTTGTTATTATTTTTTACAGATTTATAAAAAAAATACAATCTGTGATTTATCTTTTATCAAATTTAATTATTTGAATCTGAATTAATGATTAATCTCTTTGTTAAGTAGTGGAAGCGAATGTACAGAAAAATTGCTGCTGTTGTTAAACCCGCCAGAAGTCCAATCCAAACTCCCTGCGCTTTCAGTTCTGTATGTTCTCCTAAATAATATGAAATTGGAAAACCAATAACCCAATAGGCCATAAAAGTGATGTACATAGGGATTTTTACATCCTGCAAACCACGCAAAGCCCCAAGGACCACAACCTGAATTCCGTCAGAAATTTGAAAAACCGCGGCAATTAAAAGCAATTTTGATGCAATGCTTATTACTTCGCTATTATCCAGAACCTGTCCGGTATTTTCCATATTTAAAAAGATGTATGGCAGATATTCGTGAAAAGCGATAAACAAAATTGCAAAAACAGTTTCGAGTATAATTGCCAAAAGGAAAATAGATCTTGCTACAACAACCAGTTTTTTATAATCCATTAAACCTCTTTGGTTACTAACTCTGATCATCGAAGTCACACTTAACCCCATGGCAAACATAAAAGTCATCGACGCCAGGCTCAAAGCAATTTGATTGGCTGCCTGGCTTGTTTTTCCAATATTACCACAAAGCCAAACTGAAGCAGAAAATAAAACTACTTCAAAAAGCATTTGCATTGCAGATGGAAAACCAATACTGATTATTTTTTTTATGGTTGCTTTTTTTATTTCGCTAAAACTGAAATCCTTGAAAAAACGTTTTAAGTCATTTCGTCTGGAAAGCATGATATGCATAAACATTACGAGAAATATTCTTGAAATTACAGTTCCAAGAGCGGCACCAATAATTCCCATTTTAGGAAAAATCCAAATTCCGTAAATCAACATATAATTGATTCCAACGTGAAGCACATTAGCCATAACCATTGCATACATCGAATATTTTGTAAGTGACAATCCGTCGGCAAATTGCTTATAACCTTGGTAAACTATTAAAGGAATTAGTGAAAAAGCAACCCAATCTAAATAAGGTTTTGCCAATTTAATTACATCAGCAGGTTGATCCAGCATTTCCATTATTGGCTTTGCCAAAACAATTATCCCAAAAAGAAACAATCCTAAGATGGCGCATAAAAATAAACCATGATGAAATGCAGAACGAATTTTGACATCATTTTTCTCGGCATCACCTTCGGCTACAATTGGCGTAATGGCTGTCGAAAAACCAATTCCTATTGACATTGCCACAAAAATCATCGTATTTCCTAATGAAACTGCTGCTAATTCAGTAGCTCCAATTTTACCTACCATAATATTATCGACCATACCTATTAAAGTATGCCCGACCATTCCCAAAATTACAGGGTATGCCAGTTTTAAATTATACGAAAACTCTTTTGTGTACTGCTTTAAATTCACTTCTATTTTATTTTGTCGGCAAAGATAGTCAGAAGCTTGGAATTCTATCCTATCAATAAAAAGATATCCCATTTTTAAGGCAAAATTAAGCACACCCTAATATTATGTAACGATTTTTAAAAATTATATAACAAGCTCCAAAGCCCTTGATTATACTTTTACATTATTAATAATTCAAATATATAAGCCATGAGAAAAGTACAAATGTTATGCCTAGCTGCTTTTGCATTTTTATTCGCCAACACTGCCTTCGCACAAGACAGCGCAGCAACAAATTACGATCAGGGATTTAGATTAGGATTCGGGATCAACGGAGGAATTCCAACAGATAACGATTACGACTGGTCACTTGGCGGAGATGTTCGTTTACAATATGATTTGTCAAAAAGAACATCGCTGACACTAACAACGGGATTTACCAATTTATTTATGGGAAAAGATGAACTTGGAAATAACGTAAAAGATCTTGGATTTATTCCTGCAAAAGCAGGTTTTAAAGCCTTTGTTTGGGAAGATCAATTTTATGTTTTAGGTGAAATCGGTGCCGGTTTTGCAGTAACAAACGGTTATGATCAAACCACTTTTTTATGGGCACCAGGAATTGGATACGCAAACAAATACATTGATTTGAGCGTACGTTACGAAGATTATCATGATTTCAGAACCAATCAGGTAGCATTGCGTGTTGCTTATGGTTTTGACTTATAAAAGTTAAGGTTTAATTTATTTTTTGTTTTTGGTATGAACCCGGCAGATTGCACAGTCTGCCGGGTTTGGTGTTTTATATGCTTTCAAATTTCCTAAAAAAAGAAACCCGACAGTCTCGAAGCTTCGGAACTGTCGGGTTTCTTATAAATTTAACATTGAAAAATTATCAAATTATCAAATTGGCACATTATCTAATTACTAGAATATTTTTTATCCGTCAGTGTTTTCATAAAAGCAATCAATTGTTTTTTCTCTTGATCAGATAAGTTCAATTTATCTTCTGGCAATGTCTGATTTGGAACATCAAAACCTTTTCCTAAACCTCCGCCTTCATTATAAAAATCGATAACTTCTTCTAAAGTTTTATAAACACCATTGTGCATGTACGGCGCTGTGAGTTCAATATTTCTGATTGTTGGCGTTTTAAAAGAATGTTTATGAATCGCCGCCTGCGTTATAACAAATTTGCCTAAGTCACCATCAAGTTTTTTATTTTTATCAGGAACACCTAAAATTTCACTTTCAGATCGGTCAAAATTTGGCGGCACGGTACCATTTGTTAGCGGAATAAAATGACATGTAGCACATTTGGCTTTTCCGGCAAATAAATTGAAACCTGCTTTTTCATCAGCTGTAAAATTTGTTTTGTTTTGCATATAACGATCAAATTTAGAATCGTATTTACTTAACGAACGTATATAAGATCCTAAAGCATTTTTTATTGCAAATTCATTTATTTCTCCTTTTGGAAAAGCCTTTTTGAAAGACTGCACATATTGAACATTTTTCTGAATCGCCAAAGCCGATTTTTCCAAAGAGCCATGCATTTCGTTTTCATTTTTAATAACCGCAACGGCTTGATCTTCGAGATAACTCACTCTCGAATCTGCGAAAAATACGCGCTGAAAAGCGATGTTTGAAAGTGTTGGCGTATTACGCTGAATCATTGATTTTCCGTCTAATGAAACTGCTCTTTCCAATCCGTCAGTAAATGCTTTATCTGCATGATGGCATGAAGCACAAGAACGTGTGTTGTTTCCAGATAAAATGGGATCATTGAATAACTTTTTCCCTAATTCAATTTTTTCTGGTGTTGTTTTGTAATCGGGAAAACCAGAGAAAGCTTCTGGATCAAAGGCATCTTTATCAAATAACGTCTGAGCTGTAACTTTTAATCCGCGCTGTTCCTTCATTAACGAAATTCCTAATTCAGATTGCGTTTTAAAAAGTCCTCTGCTTAACGGATTTAAAATTTCATTGATAAAATAAGCACGATCAAAAGCATTAAAATTGGTATTTGCTTTTAGATATTTTTTTCCTTTTTCTAAAACCTGAAGTACTTGTTTGGAATTTGAAACCGACTGATTCTGAAGATAAATACGATAATATTTTTCAATTGTTTCTAAAGATACTAACGCTTCGGGAAGTGAATTCAAAACGACTGGCGAATCAAAACCTGTTATTCCTAAAGTTATAATTCGGTACACTTCTAATCGCATGGCATCAAAAACATGAGCATCAGTCAATTCATTGGAACTTGAAACTTTTTCCAGCCGAATTAAATTTGCAGATAAAACACCCAATTCCTGAATTAATTCTTTTTTATTGGCTTTGTTGTATTTCGGAAAAACCAATTCTTCGATAACCTGAAATCCTTCGGGCTGAACGGTCACTTTATCATTTTCTTCAAATTCAGGTATTGCCGGACCGTTAATTGATTTCGAAACTGCTGGCGAATAATACTCACTTATCATTTCGACCTTTTTATAACTTTCGTGCGCTTCCAGGAACTGCCTCTGAATTTGTACTTCAGTCGAATCTTCCTGCACTGAATATTTCAGCTTTGCAACTTTTTCAATTAATGAAGTAATATCTTTCTGAAATAATTCATTTATTTCTTGATGTTTGCTCTTTTTTTGACAGGAAACAAAAGCCATCACAAACAACAAACAATATATTTTTTTCATGATTTTATGAGAATTAAAAAGAAGAATATTTAGAAAAACAGAAACCACTACCTCAAAATCGAGATAGTGGATTACTGTTTTATAATGACTTAAAAAATTTATCTCGCTAAACCTTTAATAACTACAATTTGACTTGCTTGTTGTTCATTCGGACGGTTAGTTCCGCCATCAACTCCTTTGTATTTTGCACCTGTCCAAGTATGTGGCTGAACGCTTAACATAAAAGTATCAGCAATACCAACTTGCTCCGAAACATCGATCAAAGCACCGTATTCCCAATCTCCAAATTTAGAAGTTCCACCAACATTATATTTTGCAGCATCTGTTGCAGTACGACGGTGATCTAATTCAACTACAACTTTTAAATCTTTTGTAGCAATGTTGTATTGATAGATGTAAGCATCGTGAGTTTCGTCACCATATCCGTTTGCATCTTCCTGAACATAAACGTAATTTTTAGTTACACAGATATTATCTGGATTTTGGAATTTACCTGCAATTCCGCTTCTATTGTCTCCGTCAAGAATAACTTCCAAAGTTCCTTTTAATGGGTCAGCAGCATCAAGATTAAGTCTGTAAACTCTTCCGTATTTCGTTCTTGAACCATCAGCATTTGTTCCGGTTGTTGCTTGTCCGGTTACGTTAAAGTACAATTCACGATCTGCACTGCTTCCACCTTTACGGTAATCCAAATCCTCAACTCGTCCAAATTTTATTCCTTTTAAAGTATTTACTGCAGCATTAATTTGTGCACCAGTAAGCGTTGTATGGTTATCGATTTTTACAAAAGAAACTGGATAGGTTTTGCTAACTTCCATGTCTTTCTCTCTTTGGTTATCATCATTTCTTTTAAGCATGTATAAAGAACCATTTGTTAAATCACCAACAGTATTTGATACATACATAAAAACCTGACCTCCATAAGTTCCAGAATCGTCATCGCCAATTACTACAACTGTTTTACCGCTGTATGCGCTAGAACGCAATGGCAAAGCATTCTCAGCACTTAAACGTCCAAAACCTGATAATTCTTTAGATACAGATGCAGAACCTACATCTCCATAAGGGTTTAATGCATGTGTACGAGATTCTTCACCAGATTCTCCACAAGTCAAATAAACCGGCCCAAAACCGTGTTCTGCCTGAGTTGCCATAGTTGCACCGCATAATCTCCAGGTTCCTCCGCTAGAATTCAACAAATATTCTCCTTTTGTAGGCTTGAATGTTTTATCAAGCGTAATTCTTGAAACGGCAAAGTTATCTTCGTTATTTACTAAAAAAGTAAAAGTTCCATCTGTATTTTTCAATAAACCAGAACCATCCGCAGAACCACCAAAAACAAAGTTTGGGCTATCTGGAAAAACATCATCTGAGCTAAAAAGAGAATAAATTTTTAAATTTTCAAATCCTGCCTGCGCTTTCAATAAACTTGGCGTTACAGACTGGTCTTTCAAGACAACACTTGTTGGTTCGGTTTCATCTTTAGAATCGTTATTACATGATGTAAGTACCGACCCTAAAATAATTAAAGGTAGAATGATTCGTTTCATAAGCTAAAATTGGTTTTTTATTTTTTTACAAAGTAAATCCTAGCATTTTAACTAAAAATGACTTCTATATTATCAAAAAAACAAGACTTTTAGCACAAAACACATTTGTTGCTAAAAAATTTAACAATAAATTAGTAATACAAAATTCTCATAAACTTTCAGTAACATTTAAACAAAAAAAGAGCCTTACTTTAAGACTCTTTTTTTAACTGTGCTTTATAAGCCTCAAAATTGGCTTTTATTTTTTCATCCAGTTCTGGTTCTTTAATATCAGTATGTTTTTGCATTTCTTCCCAAATAATTTTGGCTACAATATATCGCGCCATTTCTTTATCATCAGCGGGAACAATATACCAAGGAGCATAATCTGTTGATGTTTTATTAATTGCCTCTTCGTAATACTTTTGGTATTCATCCCAATGTTCGCGTTCCTTTAAATCGCCTGGCGAAAATTTCCAATGGTGTTTTTCTTCCTCCAAGCGGCGCAACAAACGTTCTCTTTGCTCCTCTTTGCTCAAATGCATGTAAAACTTCATTACAATAGTTCCGTTTTGCGAAATATGCTTTTCAAAATTATTGATCTGTTCAATTCTGTTTTCCCAAAAAGCGGGCGTAATATCTTCAACCGAATTAATTCCCGGCAAATTCTCACCCAAAATATATTCTGGATGCACACGCGTTACTAACACATTTTCATAATGCGTTCTGTTAAAAATCGCAAACTTTCCTTTTTCCGGCAAGGCAACATAATGACGCCATAAATAATCGTGTTCCAATTCGGTTGAATTTGGTGTTTTAAAACTATGCACCACAACTCCTCGCGGATTAAATTCTTTAAAAACTTCCCTGATCAAACTATCTTTTCCCGAAGTATCCATTCCCTGCAAACAAATTAAAACTCCGTATTTATTATGCGCATACATTACATCTTGCAAATTGCTCAACTTTGCCTGAACCTTATCCAGTTTTTCTTCTTTTTCATCATCATCGGCATCAATATTTAATAAAGTCGGAATCTTGCTTAGTTTTATTTTATCTGTAACTTTAAAATCTTTCGGATCTATTGATTTCATATATTTTGATTTTTTTATATCATAAATATACTATTTTTACGTAGCACATTCCTGCTATACATTGCAATACTTTTCAATAAATTGCTTTTTTCCAAAGCCATAACAAGAGCTTCCGTTGGTCGCTTTGTTCTGTCAGGAAAAAATGCAATTTCTTTTCAAAGTATTTCCATTGCTATCAGGGCTAGGCATTGGTTTTCAAAACAACATTTTAATTTCATGGAAAAATTCACATTAGAAATATTATTTCAAATCATCGGAATCGGTTCAGCATCAGGATTATTTTATAACAATGATGCACTTTATATTATTGGCGACAACAGCGGATTTCTTTACGAATACAATATGCAGAATCAGCAATTAAACCAACATCCTTTAATTGACAATCCGACGCAAAATATTCCGAAAAACTTAAAACCAGATTTCGAATCCTTAACAAATCATAACGATACGCTTTATGTTTTTGGTTCCGGCTCCACCGAAAACCGAAACAAAATGATTGAGTTTGACCTTAAAAACAAAAAGGTTTTACAGAAGAATAATTTAGTCGATATATACGGTTTAATGCAAAGTTTTGGCGAAATAAAACCAGAAGATTTCAATTTGGAAGGCGCAATTTTCGATGGCGAAAACTGGTATTTATTCAACCGAGGCAACGGAATTTCAAACAAAAACACGATTTTTACGATTCATGCAAAAAAACTGGATCAAGAATTTGCTTTGATTTCTGTCAATTATAAACTTCCAAAAATAAAAGGTGTTCGTTCCAGTTTTACCGATGCGATTTTAGTCGAAGACAAAATCTATTTTCTTTCAACTGCTGAAGACACAAAATCAACTTACGACGACGGCGAAATTCTGGGAAGTTTCATCGGAAGAATCGATGTCAAAACCATGAAAATTGATTTCACTCAAAAAATAACTTCAATCAATAAGTTTGAAGGTTTGACTTTCTATAAAAAAGAAAATAACAAAATTGAGTTTTTGCTTTGTGAAGATAATGATACGGATGTTTTAGAAACTAAGATTTTTAAATTGACTTTGCCGGTTAAGTAATTTTTTTTAATCTCATTTTATGTCATTTCGACGAAGGAGAAATCACACTAGAAATTCCATAATCAAAATCACCAATCTATGACGATTAACTAGTGTGATTTCTCCTTCGTCGAAATGACAAGATTGTGAAAAGTTGAAATCCAAGCTAAAAACTAAATCCCCAAAACCTACAACCAAAATAAATGCTAAACATTTCAAATTCTTCCAAGAAACCAACTCTAATTATCAGCATTATACTTTCTGTACTTCTTCCGGTTATGGCTATTTATTTTTCCTTGTTATTCAAAAATATAGGAATCAGTCATGAAGTTCAATTTTACATCTCGAGATTTGCAATTTGGATTTCATTATTGTTGCTCTTCTTATATTCTTTAAAAATAGAAAAACAACCTTTTTTGCTTTGGCCGGAAATCGAATATTCTTTTCCTGATTTCGCAATGGCATTATTCAAAACCTTTGTAAAATTATTCATTGCGGTATATTTTACTGGACTTTTAATAATGTTATTTAAAATTACAGGCGAAAGTGCGGTATTACAAAAAGCTTTGGCACTTTTTAAAAAGAGTTACATTTTACTTTTTTTTACTTGCGTCACTGCCGGAATTACCGAGGAATTAATTTTCAGAGGTTATTTAATGCCAAGGCTAGAACTGCTTTTTAAAAACAAAATTCTGGCTATTATTATTTCCAGTGTTCTGTTTGGATTGCTGCATATTGGTTATGGAACATTGCTGAATGTAATTGGTCCAATTGTTATCGGACTCGTATTTGCGATTCAGTATGAAAAATACAGAAACATTAAAATTCTGATAATCTGTCATTTTTTATGGGATCTTTTTCTTTTGATGGCAAAAACATAAAAAAACCAACTAAAAATAAAACCCACAAAAACAGCCGTTTACAACACAATTTAAATTATTTTTATATTTATTTCATCTTCGTCCCAACCTTTTTATCTATTTCGCTCTCTTTATAAATAAAGACCAACATTGTGATAAACGAAACGCTAATTTCTAACTGCAAAAAAATGAACCGCGATGCCCAGCGTCAGGTTTATGAGCATATGGCTCCAAAATTGTATCGCGTTTGCAAACGATACCTCAAGAAAGAAGAAGAAATTGAAGAAGCTCTGGCCGACGCTTTCTATACCGTATTTACCAAATTAGACCAGCTCAAAGAAGACAAAGCTTTTGAAGCCTGGGCCAGAAAAATTACCGTTAATCACTGTTTGGCAACCATCAGGAAGAACACTAATTTCAATATGTATCTTGATGATGTAAAAGTGCTTTCGCAACCTTTTACAGAAGAAATGAGCGAGTTAGAAGAGGAAGATTTACTCAATTTATTAAACCATATTCCGGATGGATGCAAAACGGTTTTCAACCTTTTCGTTATTGAAGGTTTCGGTCACAAAGAAATAGCAGCAATGCTAAATATTTCTGAAGGCACCTCAAAATCACAATTGAATGCGGCCAAAACCAAATTAAAAGATCTGGTTAATAAATTGTATTATCAAAAAGCAAAATAGTCATGGACAATCAAGATAAAATATTCGATAGATTTAAAGAAGCGGCAGAAAATGCTCCCGCAAAAGATTTTCCGGGAATGGAAAAAGTCTGGTCGCGCGTTGAACAAAAACTCGACAAAAAAGAAGATAAAAAAACAATTTCTCTTTGGAAAAAAATTGCAGTTGCAGCTTCACTTTTGTTAGTAATCTCATTAGGTTATCAATTTCTGAAAACAGATAAAAAAGCAACTTTAGAAAGTACAGATCAAGTTGTAACCAATGATACACAAAATCAAACAACTAAAAACAATTCGGCAGAAAAAAGTAGTGCGCCAGTTTCATCAGATTCACAATTAGTTCCAAAAGAAGAAGGTGCGGCAATTTTACAAAATCAGATAAAACATAAACAAAGCGTTGCAATTCAGGAAACAACGGGTTCTGGCACTACAGAAGAATTAGCATTGCCAATAAGTCCTGGAACCCAAGAAGTAATTGTAGCAGCAAATGAAGAAAGCGCTGACGAAGAAAGTGACAACATCGTTTCTAAAAAAGAAGTGACGCCACAAATGGGTTATTCAAGTTATCCTGAAAGAGAATCTGCAAAAGTTGCTTTTGCTGACAAACAAGCGTCAAAAGCTAAAAAAAGTGCTCCTTTAATTATTATGAACGGAAACGCAATGGCGCACAGCGATGATGCAAAAAGAGATAAAATGATGCAGGCAGAACTTCCTAATGTACAACCTGAAAATGTCGAATCACTAGTAATTCTGGACGAACCACTTTACATTATTGACGGGATATATTATTCGGAAAATGATTTATTCGGAAAAAATCCAACAAGTCCATATGCGCCGTTAAATCAGCAGGACATCAAAACAATAACCATTTTACAAGACCTTGAAGCTACTGAAAAATATGGCGAAAAAGGGAAAAAAGGAGTTGTAATAATTACCACAAAAACAGGAAAACCAACTCTGAAAAAATAATCTTAAGCTTTGTCAAAGTCTGCAGCTTTGACAAAGCAAAATCAAAACATTAATTCTTAAAACTTATTATTATGAAAAGTCTAAAACTTATTTCATCAGCCATTGCTATGCTTATATGTTTCGTAAGCATGGCGCAAGAAAGAACTATTACTGGAATCATTACAGATGAAACCAAACTGGCTCTTCCAGGAGTAAACATTTTTAATCAGGCTTCTAAAGCAATTGCCACAACTGATTTCGATGGAAAATATAGCATTCAAGCTAAAACAGGAGACATGCTGGTTTTTACCTTCATTGGATACAAAAAACAAAGTCAAAAAGTTCAAAATTCAAATATCATCAACATAAAACTTTTTCCAGAATCTTCAAGTCTTCAAGAAGTTGTAGTTGTTGGCTACGGCACAAGTGAGAGCACTTCAGATTACAGTGCAAGAAGCTATGAGAGAGCGGAAAGAAGAAAAGAAAAAAGAGAAGCTTCAAAGGCACTTAAAGGAAAAGTTGCTGGAGTTCAGATTCAAAACAGTGTTGGATATGTTGCAAGCCCAAGTTCAACAACTGTGATTCGTGGAAATGCAACTATTTCTCCAAAAAATGAACCAATGTATATTATCGACGGAGTTCCTGCAAAAGCCAATCAAATGGCAAAAATCAATCCGAACGATATTAAAGATTTAAAAGTGCTGAAAGACGAAGCAGCAACTTCTATTTACGGAAGCAAGGCTTCAAATGGCGTTGTCGTGATTTCGACAAAAAATGAAATGTATAAAAACCTTTCAGAAAAAGAATTGGATAAAAAATTAAATATTATCCCAATTCCAACTGAACCAACTCAGGAAGATTATGATTCTTTTGTAGAAAATTCTTTTGAAAGTCCAAAAACTGCTCCGCTTTCTACTTTTTCAATAGATGTTGATAATGCTTCTTATACTAATATCAGACGCTTTTTAAACAACGGACAACAAGTTCCGAAAGATGCTGTTCGTGTAGAAGAAATGGTTAATTTCTTTAAATATACTTATCCACAGCCAAAAAATGAACATCCGTTTTCTATCAATACAGAAGTAAGCGATTCGCCTTGGAATTCAAATAATAAAATCTTGAAAATTGGTTTACAAGGAAAAAATATTCCAACCAATGATTTACCAGCTTCAAATCTTGTTTTCCTGATTGATGTTTCAGGTTCAATGGGCGATATGAACAAATTGCCTTTATTAAAACAATCGATGAAAATTTTGGTAAACGAATTGCGAGCAAAAGACAAAGTATCTATTGTAGTTTATGCAGGAGCCGCAGGAATGGTTTTACCTCCAACTTCTGGAGACGAGAAAACAACAATTATCAATGCATTAGATAACTTACAATCTGGCGGAAGTACTGCTGGTGGCGCAGGAATCGAATTGGCTTATAAAACAGCAACAGAAAATTTCATTAAAGGTGGAAATAATCGTGTGATTTTGGCAACAGATGGTGATTTTAATGTTGGAAGTGCTTCTAATTCGGATATGGAAAAATTAATCGAAGACAAAAGAAAAACAGGCGTTTTCCTAACTTGTTTAGGCTACGGAATGGGAAATTACAAAGACAGTAAAATGGAAATTTTAGCGGATAAAGGAAACGGAAATTATGCCTATATCGATAACATTCAGGAAGCAAATCGCTTTTTAGGGAAAGAATTTAAAGGTTCGATGTTTGCTATCGCGAAAGATGTAAAAATCCAGATTGAATTCAACCCAAAACAAGTTCAGGCGTATCGTTTGATTGGTTATGAAAACAGAAAACTTCGCCCGGAAGATTTTAAAAATGATGCTATTGATGCGGGCGAATTAGGAAGCAATCATACTGTTACCGCTTTATATGAAATTATTCCGGCAGGTGTAAAAAGTGATTATTTAGCTGAACAGCCAGATGATTTGAAATACACAAAAACAGAACCAAGTTCAAACAATTACAGCAATGAATTGGCAACTATAAAATTCCGTTACAAAAAACCTGACGGCGATAAAAGTATTGAAATGGTTCAGATAATTGAGAATAAATCGGTTGTTTTGGAGAAAGCGAGTGACGATATGAAATTTAGTTCTGCCGTAGCGTGGTTCGGATTGAAATTGAGAGATTCAAAATTAATTACCAACAAATCTTCTGAAGAAATTGTGAAATTGGCAAAACAAGGAAATTCAAATGATGGCGAAGGTTATAAAGCTGAATTTATTCGTCTTGTCGAAGGTGCCAAACAATTTAATTAATAAAAATTATATTACATTTGGGCTTCATTTTAAAATCAATTTTACACGCATATGAACCCAATTTTAAGCCAAAATCTATTTTTAGTAAAAGAACATATCGGAATGTTCAAAGCCTCAAATAATTACGACATTTATAATCCCGAGACGAATCAAATTATCATGAATTGCCGTGAAAATAATTTGGGCTTTTTTACCAAAATATTACGTTTCACCGATTACAAAAGAGCAACGCCATTTAATGTTGAAATCACAACGGCTTCTGGTGAAAAATTAATTACTGTAAAAAGAGGAATTGCTATTTTCAGATCGACTGTTGAAGTCTTAGACGAAAAAGACAGACTGATTGGAACTTTCAAACAAAAATTCTTCTCGTTTGGTGGAAGATTTGAAATTTTAGACAAAAATGAAAAACCTGTGGCAACACTTCAGGGAAAATGGACGGGCTGGGATTTTAAATTTTCTCATGAAAACAAACAACTAGCTCAGGTAAGTAAAAAATGGGCCGGATTAGGAAAAGAGTTTTTTACCAGCGCCGATAATTATGTTTTACAAATTGAAAATACTGTTGCAGCTGATAGTCCGCTGAGACAATTAATCTTAGGAGCCGTTATGTGCATTGACATGGTTCTGAAAGAATAAAAAAGGTGTTAAACTTAGATTAAGAAAGCATTGAAAGCATCATTTTAGGAAGCAAAAACTGTATTTTTGTGTAACTCAAATGATGCTTTCTGCATTTCTAAAAATACTATCATGACAGACTTAAAAAATAAAACTGCCTTAATTACCGGGGCAGGAAAAGGAATTGGAAAAGCAATTGCAATTGCATTAGCGAAAGAAGGTGTAAATGTAATTTTAATTGCCAGAACTCAGGCCGACGTAGATCAGCTTGCAGATCAAACTAATAATTTGGGCGTAAAATCTCTAGCTTTGGCAGCCGATGTTTCAGATATGAATTCGATAAATTCTGCGGTTGAAAAAGCTTTGGCAGAATTCAAAAACATTGACATTTTAATTAATAATGCCGGAATTGCTTCTTTTGGAAAATTCTTAGAATTGGAACCATGCGATTGGGAAAAAATAATTCAGGTGAATTTAATGGGAACGTACTACACGACTCGTGCAGTTATTCCAAACATGATTGAAAGACAAACGGGAGATATCATCAATATTTCATCAACTGCAGGTTTGAACGGAAACCCATTGACAAGTGCTTACAGTGCCTCTAAATTTGCTGTTTTAGGATTAACAGATTCTTTGATGCAGGAAATGAGAAAACATAACATTAGAGTTTCGGCTCTTACACCAAGTACAGTTGCAACAGATTTGGCAATAGACTTAAATTTAACCGATGGAAATCCTGAAAAAGTAATGCAATCTGAAGATATTGCTGAATTGTTAATCGCTCAGCTTAAATTAAACCGCAGAGTATTTATCAAAAACAGCGCTATCTGGTCAACTAATCCTTAAAAAATTAAAATCCATCCCGATAACTATCGGGACAAATTCCAAATCCCAATCTAGATCAAACTTGGAATTTGGAATTTAAGTATTGATATTTGATAAAATTAAAAATGATGGAACAATATTTAAGACAATTAGTCGAAATAGAATTTGAAGATAAAAAGCAAATTTTTACCGGATTTCTTATTGATTATTCGGATGACTGGATTTTGCTTCGAAACAATCCTGTTGATTTTATTTTAGATGGTTTTGTGATTTTGAAAAACAAAAACATCTTGGTGGTTAATCGTGATCATGATTTGGCTTTTACTGAAAAAGTGATTCGTTTAAAAGGCTTAAAAATCAATTCTGAAGATATAATTCCAATTAGAGATTTGGAATCGATTTTAAACTTTATCAGCAACAAATATGGCATTTTTCAAATTGCTAAAAAATCGGCTAAATCGGCATACTTAGGAAAATTGCTTTCTCTTTCAGAAGAAGAACTTCTTATTGATTTTTTAGATATCAGAGGTCAGTTTGGAGGTGAATTAAGTTTCAATCCTGAAAAAATAAGAGTTATAGAATTTGATACGGATTATATTAATTCTTTGAAATTGGTGGTTTCTGAAGATTTAAAATAGATTATAATACAATAAAAAAGCCCTTTTTTAAAGGGCTTTTTTATTATCATTTTTAACTTAATCAAAATGACAAAACTTTATGTATGTCTTTTTAAGCTTCCGCCAATTTATTTACAAACTCCATACGAACACTGCCATCTTCGTCAATTTTAGTTAAATTGATTTCTTGCAAAGTATTTACCAATTCTGGATTCCAAGGTGTTTTTACTTTTACGTAATTTTCTGTGAAACCGTGAATATAACCTTCTTTGTTTTCTCCTTCAAAAAGAACCGTTCTTTGCGTTCCTAATTGACTTTCGTAAAAAGCACGACGTTTTTTAACCGATAATCCACGAAGCATTTTACTACGTTTTGCACGAACATTTGCAGGTACAACGCCATCCATTTCTGCAGCTTCAGTATTATCTCTTTCTGAATAGGTAAATACGTGTAAATATGAAATATCTAATTCATTTAAGAAATGATACGTTTCTAAAAAATGTTCATCTGTTTCTCCAGGAAAACCAACGATAACATCAACACCAATGCAGGCATGAGGCATTACCTCACGAATTTTGCTCACACGATCAATATAAACTTCACGTAAATAACGGCGTTTCATCAATTTCAAAATATCATTACTTCCTGATTGAAGCGGAATATGAAAATGCGGCACAAAAGTGCGGCTTTTAGAAACGAATTCAATTGTTTCGTTTTTCAATAAATTCGGTTCAATTGACGAAATTCTTAAACGCTCGATTCCTTCCACTTTATCTAAAGCCTGAACTAAATCCAGAAAAGTATGTTCATGTTTTTTATTCCCGAATTCTCCTTTACCATAATCTCCAATGTTTACACCCGTTAAAACAATTTCGCGAATATTTTGAGACGAGATTTCTTTGGCATTTTTTAAGACATTTTCTAAAGCATCACTTCTAGAAATTCCTCGTGCTAACGGAATTGTACAATACGTACATTTATAATCGCAACCATCCTGAACTTTTAAGAAAGCACGTGTACGATCTCCAATGGAATAACTTCCAACATAAAAATCGGCTTCAGCAATTTCGCACGAGTGAACTTCACCCATATCGTTTTTGCTTAAATCATGAATATAATCGGTGATTTTAAATTTCTCGGTCGCACCCAAAACCAAATCAACTCCATCAACAGCGGCTAATTCTTCAGGTTTTAATTGTGCATAACAACCAACAGCAGCAACAAATGCTTTTTCATTAAGTTTCATTGCTTTCTTGACAACCTGCTTAAACTGTTTATCAGCATTTTCAGTTACCGAACAGGTATTTATTACATAAATATCGGCAACTTCTTCAAAATCGACGCGGTCAAAACCTTCGCCATTAAAATTTCTGGCGATTGTAGAAGTCTCTGAAAAATTCAGTTTACAACCCAGCGTATAAAAGGCAACTTTCTTTCTATTTTCCATAATTTTCTTAAATTAATGAAATCGTTGTCAAAAAATTTAAGGGTGCAAATTTACAAACAATATTTGTAAAAGAAAATTCAATAATCGACTTCGTTTCAACAATTTGCGTAAATTAGGGTTTTATTAAAAATAAAATACACTTAATGATTGCAAAAATTTTGTAAAACAATATTTTTTTCGAACTTTACGTTATACAATTCAATAAGAATTAAATGACAAAAACATCGATTAAGTGCAAATTTCATCGATTAAATACATTTTTTTTCGATTTAAATTGAAAAAATCTTACATTTACTAGAGCTAAATCTTCAATCGAAATTTAGCAAGATTTGGAAATGATAAAAAGTATTGATTAATTTAATAATAAATCGGACATAACAATTTTGAATTTCAATCGTTATGTTGTTGTTTTGTGTTACAAAATGAAATGGGAAAGCCGAAAACCAAAGAGAGTAGGCAAAATAAATTTACAAATACCACACTTTATGAAAGCATTTTTACCCACAATCTGCTTGATGTTCTTAGCCATTTTTAGTTCCCAAGCGCAAACTAATGCTGCTGCTCCAGCAACAAATCCATTTCCATCTATCAGTACTTTAACGACTTGGGCAAGTTTAAACTCTCAGCAACAATTTGATGTTGCCATTCGTGCCGTTGGTTTTAAATTTGAAGTAAAAGAACCTGGTGCAGAATCTACTGCCTACACTTATATTCGTAAAGTAACCGTAAATGAAGTAAATTACACAGACAGAATTGTTTACAGAATCACAAATAATAATTCTGCAAGCATTATTTCCCTTGTTACGGCTTCTACAGACTTAGTAAGTTTGTACACACCACAATTAGCAACTTTCAAAAACAACAATTGCAAAACTGAAATGTCTAAAGACAAAAACACTACTTGCAGCTGTTACGAAAGTGCTGCTTATGCAATCGATCTTTGCGACGAACGTGTAAAATTAACAATGGGTGACGGAAATAAATATTTTGTTTCTGTAGCTAAAAAATAAATAAATCAAGAAACGACGTTTTCCAAATCTTTGCAAACCTTATAAATTTACAAAGATTTGGAACGCATTTCTTAATTATAGGTTTGGATTTTTCATTTCATACCAGACTTCAGTTTCTCCTTCATATTCAAAAGAGTTTACATACTGTAAGCCTAATTTT
This sequence comes from Flavobacterium sp. ASV13, assembly GCF_000745775.1. Classification (GTDB taxonomy): domain Bacteria; phylum Bacteroidota; class Bacteroidia; order Flavobacteriales; family Flavobacteriaceae; genus Flavobacterium. Next base: position 720,342 of record NZ_JQJY01000003.1, read on the forward strand.
TCGAGAATTTTTCTTGAGTTTTCATTCCCTGCGTCTGCATATGCATACAGCGCATCTACTTTCATTTCATTAAAAGCATAATCTACAAAAGCTTTTCCTGCTTCGGTCGCATAACCTTTTCCCCAATATTTTTCTATGAAACGATAACCAATTTCATAAAAGTTTTTATGCCCGTTAATTTCATCTGTGATGAATTTTATTCCAGACCAACCCAAAAACTCATTGGTTTCCTTAAGAATTACCGCCCAGCGTCCAATCCCAAAATCTTTGTATTGTTTTTGAGCAAAATGAATATATTCAATACTCTCTTCGAGCTTTTTTACTGGATTATTTCCTAAAAAGAGATGAACTTTTGGATTTGAATCCAATTCAAACATTCCGTCAGCGTCAGAAAGAAGTAATTCTCTTAATAGCAAACGTTCTGTTTCGATTGGATTTTTCATTTTTAATTTAGTTTAAAATATACTTTTGAACCACCTCAGCAACTCCATCATCATTATTTGAAGCTACGATCAAATCTGCTCTGTCACGTAATTCAGGCGTTACATTATCAACCCAAACACCAAGACCGGCATATTCTATCATTGTCAAATCATTTCCTGCATTTCCTACAGCAATAATTTCTTCTTGAAGAATTCTTAATTTCTCTGCCAAAAATCGCAAACTTGCCGCTTTATCAATTCCTTGCTGTGCTGCTTCCAGAAAGAAAGGTTTTGACATTGAAACACTTAAATGTGGCATTTTAGCTTTCAAATCTTCTTCTAGTTCTTTCAATTCAGACGGTTCTTTCAACAGAATACATTTTACAGCAGGTCTATCTACATAATCCTTAAAACTAGAAACCAAAAGATGAGGCATGCCTGTAATTTCTTTTTCGATTTCTATAAATTCAGAATCGGTTTCGCTTATAATTTCGTCATCTAAATACGTAATGATATGTGTATTCATTTTCACGCTGTAATCATACAAATCGTGAATTTGTTCAACAGTTAATTTCTGTTCAAATAAAACAAGATCATCTTTTACACGACTGATAATTGCTCCATTAAACGAAATCATATAAGAATCATTAATATCTAATTCCAATTCTTTTGCATAAGTCGTCATTGCAGAAGTTGGGCGGCCAGAGGCTAAAACCACATAAACTCCTTTTGCCTGAGCTTCTAATAATACTTTTTTATTTAAATCTGAAATTCTATGATCGTCTGTCAACAAGGTATCATCCATGTCGAGCACTAGCATTTTGTATTGCATTTTTTTTTAGTTTTCAGTTTTGAGTATTCAGTCGCAGTTTGCAGTCACAGTTTAGAACGGAAAACTGAATACTGCGACTGAATACTGAAAACTTTTATAGACTCATTCTAAAATCTTCGATAACGGGATTTGCTTTTGCAAAATCGGTTTCCTGAATAAAAACCTCAACTGCCAAATCTGTTCCGCCAAAACCTCCTAAACGAGCCGACTGGATATTATCTTTTTTTACTGTTTCTACTCCCGCTTCTTCTAATCTTTCCTGTAAAGCAATTGCTAATACTTCACTTCCTGAAAACACCTTCATTAATCCCATAACATTCTATTTTTTTATTGTAAAATTATTTTTAATTCTTCCTGAAAACTTTCATTTTCATTCATTCCGATATGCTCTTGTCCTTTTAAAGGATAAAAATGCCCTTTATTACCTAAAATTTTATTTAAGCGAATTGAATTTTCAACCGGAATTAGCTGATCATCCAAACCATGAAAAATATAAATCGGCGCTTTAACTTTTGGTAAAAATTGATACGTTTCTAAATGAAACTTCTTCATAAAATCAGGAAAAAAACGAACTTTGGTTCCTGACAATTCTGTGAAACTAAAATAAGGAGATTGCAGTATTAACGCTTTTGGATTATTTTCTGAAGCTAAAATTGCTGCTAATCCGGAACCAATTGAATAACCCGCAACGATAATTTTATTTTCAGAATATTTTTGACGTAATTTTTTATAGACAACTGCAACATCATTATTTAATTGCTCCTCATTCTCAATCTCACCTTCACTTTTTCCAAAACTGCGGTAATCCAGAATAAAAATATCATATCCTAAATTAGTATACATTTTCGCAATTTTTCCCCAGGTCTCTAATGTTCCAGCATTTCCATGAAGATAAAACACAAGTCCTTTTGAATTTTCAGCCTTAAACAACAAACCATTTAAGTTTACACCATCAAATGATTTAATATTCAGTTCTTCAAAATTGCTTTGATAATCAAATTTATAATCTTTTGGAAGTGCAGCATTTTGAAACACCATTCCAACTTGATTAAAATATACGTATGAAACAACAATTACATAAATAACAACAAAAAACGCCAATAGCGCAATTGTCAAAAATTTAAGTGTATGTATCATTTCCAGAAATATTCTAAGATTTTTACTCCTCTTCTTCTACGTCGTCTTCCTCTTCATCCAATTCTTCTTCGCCTTCTTCATCCATATCGAACAAATAAGGCTCAACAAGCATTTTATCGGCTAGAATTTCAACACGTTCTGTTAGGTTTTCAGTAAAAATTAAACGCTGTGTTTTAGTAATACTATTCGAAATACGCATAATTTTAGGTTCGTGGCGTAATTTCAAAATTGGGTCTGCATCATCCAAAATAAACATTTTTAGACGATTCACATTATAACCTGCCGTACTAAACATATCATTTAATTTGGTTGGAGTTCCGATCAAAACATCGATTCCGGTAGAAATATAGTTTTTATCATAATCCATATCGCCTTTTTCATTTACACCGTAAACTTCTAAATTGGTGTATTTTCCATATTTCTCAAAAAGCTCAACCATTTCCAAAACCTTTGCTTTATCTTCAACAATAATCAAAGCACGTGGAGATTCTTCTGTTTTTCCTGCCAATTGCTGAATTACATTCAAAACAATTGTCGTTGTTTTTCCACTTCCGTCTGGAGAAACAATAATGGCATCAGCCCCACTTTTGATTGTCGAAAAAGTTTCCATTTGCAAAACATTTGCTTCTGTTAAACCGTTTTCAATAAGTCCGTCCTGTAATTTCTCGTTTATTTTTTTTAGTTTCATTTCTAAATTTTAGATTTATGATATTAGATTTCAGATTGAAAACTAAATCATTATTTGCTTGCGAACATTTTAACATCACCTTCAGAAATTTCACTTCCTCCCAAAATGATTAATCTTTCAATTACATTTCGAAGTTCACGGATATTTCCTGTCCAATCATATTCCTGCAATAATTTTATGGCTTGCGCCGAAAATCCTTTAACAGCATTTCCTTGTTCCGAAGCAATTTTTTCGGCAAAATGCGAAATCAAAGCAGGAATATCATCACGTCTTTCATTCAATGGCGGAACTTTAATTAAAATAACCGCAAGACGATGGTATAAATCCTCACGGAAACGACCTTCGGCAATTTCTGTTTTTAAATCTTTATTTGTTGCCGCAACTACGCGAACATCTACTTTAATATCTTTATCAGCACCAACTCTGGTAATCATACTTTCCTGAAGCGCTCTTAAAACTTTGGCTTGCGCCGAAAGACTCATATCACCAATTTCATCTAAGAAAATAGTTCCTTTATCTGCCGCTTCAAACTTTCCTGCACGATCTTTCACTGCCGATGTAAAAGCACCTTTTACGTGCCCAAACAATTCACTTTCAATCAATTCGCTCGGAATCGCAGCGCAGTTTACCTCAATTAAAGGAAAATTAGCACGTTCGCTTTTTTCATGTAATTGATGTGCTACTAATTCTTTTCCAGTTCCATTTGGTCCCGTAATTAGAACTCTGGCTTCCGTTGGCGCCACTTTATCAATCATCACTTTAATATGATTAATAGATTCGCTGTCGCCAATCATCTCGTAATTCTTGCTGACTTTTTTCTTTAAGATTTTATTCTCAACTACTAATTGTTTTTTGTCCAAAGCATTACGAACCGTATTCAATAAACGATTCAAATCTGGCGGTTTTGAAATATAATCAAAAGCCCCCAAACGCATCGTGTGAATTGCCGTTTCCATATCTCCGTGACCCGAAATCATGACCATCGGAATTTCCGGTTTTATCTTTTTTACTTCTTCTAAAACCTCAACACCGTCCATTTTTGGCATTTTGATATCGCACAAAACCAAATCGTAATCGTTGTTTTTTATTTTTTCAAGTCCCGCAACGCCATCTTCAGCTTCATCAACCTGATAGGAATCATTTTCTTCTGATAATATTTTTACCAAAACTCTTCTGATCGCTGCTTCGTCTTCTACAATTAGTATTTTACTCATTTTTTTGAGGTTCTAAGGTTCTGAGTTGCTAAGGTACTAAGGTTTTTCTGCAAGAAGCTAAAATCTTAGCATCTTAGAACCTTAGTGCCTTAGCAACTTTAAAAATTAATATTTAAGCCACTTATACAATTCCTTCCATGTTGGTTTTTTGCCGTACATTAAAATACCTACACGGTAAATTTTTGCAGCGAACCAAACAACAAGGAAAAATGTAGCAAACAATAATGATACCGAAATTGCGATTTGCCACCACGGCACGCCAAACGGAATACGCATTAACATGACAATTGGTGACGTAAGTGGAATCATTGAAAATACAACTGCCACGGTTCCGTGCGGATCGTTTACAACTGTAAAAAATCCGATATAAACACTCAAAATCAGAGGCATTAGAATTGGAAGCAGAAATTGCTGAGAATCAGTTTGATTATCAACTGCTGCTCCAATTGCCGCGTAAAATGAGCTATAAAGAAAATATCCTCCAATAAAATAAATTACGAATCCAATAATGATACTCGCAATTGGCAGATTCCATAATTCAGCAATATACATTTGTGCAGAACCTGATAATTGATGTTGTGCAGATTGCATCATTTCTGGAGAAATTCTGGCTGTTGGACCAACATTTACACCAAAAAATGCCGATGCAGCAAACATCAATCCTAAACCAATTATCGCCCAAATCATAAATTGCAGAATTCCTGCCAATGAAGTTCCGACAATTTTACCAATCATTAACTGAAATGGTTTTACTGATGAAATAATGATTTCGATAATTCGGTTTGTTTTTTCTTCGATTACGCTTCGCATTACCATATTTCCGTAGATGATAATGAACATCATAATCAAATAACCAAATGCGCCACCAATTGCTATTTTGATTTCATTTAAACCTTTTAAACTCTCTTCTCCTGAAGCTTTTACCAAATGAATATTAACTTCTGACTGTGCTTTTTGAATTGCCAGTGTATCTAATTTTGCTTCTTCAAGATTTAGCTTTGTAATTTTTGTTCCGATGATTTTCTGCATACTTTCTATAAAAGAAATACTTGGACTATTATTCGAAATAAATTCAATTTTACGTTCTAAATCTTTTGTTTTATTTGTTTTTGGAATGACAATTAATCCGCTGAAATTTTCTTTTGTAATGCTATCTTTTAAAGCCTTTACATCAATTTCAGACAAATTCAGATATTTATATTCTCCGTTTTTTTTGTTTTGTTTTACAAAATCATTGGCAAAAAGTCCGGTTTCATCATGAATAGCAATTCTTTTTGTTTCGGCTTTCATTGAACTCAGATAACCAATAAAAATGGCTATCGCAACAAATAAAAGCGGACTCAAAAAAGTCATGACAACAAAAGATTTATTGCGGACTTTGGCAATAAATTCTCTTTTTATAATCAGTGAGATGATGCTCATAAATAATTTTAGATTTTAGATTGTTGACTTTAGATTTTTAAATTTCAGGTTTAATTCTGAAATCTAAAACCCGAAATCTAAACTTTGTTTTCTGTTACAGTCTGAATAAAAATATCGTTTATACTTGGAATTTTTTCTACAAAATGTGTCACTTGTCCGCGTTGCGTAAGTATATTCAAAAGCTCATTTGGTGAAGCATTTCCTATTTGAATATTTAATTTTAAATCATCATTTAATGATTTGAAATTAGCCGGCGAAACGGTAAATTTTTGCGTAATATCATACATCAAGCCTTCAACATTGCTCGTCAGGATTCCAACTTCAAAACTGTTCGTTCTAAACTGGCGTTTAACATCGACCACTTTTCCTTCTATCAGTTTATTTGATTTGTGAATTAAAGCAATGTTTTCGCAAAGTTCTTCAACGCTTTCCATTCTGTGCGTCGAGAAAATAATAGTTGAACCTTGTTCTTTTAATGCCAAAATTTCATCTTTAATAACATTGGCATTTACAGGATCAAATCCTGAAAAAGGTTCATCTAGAATCAACAATTTCGGTTTATGCAGAACACAAACAACAAATTGAATTTTTTGTGCCATTCCTTTAGAAAGCTCTTGGATTTTCTTGTTCCACCAACCCTGAATTCCCAAACGATCAAACCAATAATCCAATTGTTTTTTAGCTTCGGCTTTAGAAAGTCCTTTCATTTGTGCCAAATACAAACATTGCTCACCTACTTTCATAGAACTGTACAATCCTCTTTCTTCCGGAAGATATCCAATTGTCTGAACATGTTTCGGCTGAAGTTTTTCTCCATCCAAAATTACCTCACCGCTATCAGGCAATGTGATTTGATTTATGATTCTGATAAGAGAAGTTTTTCCAGCTCCATTCGGACCTAAAAGCCCATATATACTGCCTTTTGGCACATTTAATGAAACTTCGTTAAGCGCTACATAATCGCCATATTGTTTTACGACCTTATATACTTCGAGTAAGTTGCTCATGCTGTTTTTGAGATTTTCTGCGTTGCTTATGCCATTATGACTAAGCGACTGTAAAAGTAAATAATTAGAAGCGAATCTTACTACTATTACATAAAAAACCCATCCTAAAATTATGTTAGAATGGGTTTTTCTATTTATTTAAACAATTTGAAAAAGTCCTGATTATGAGAACATATCTTTTACTTTTTCAAAGAATGATTTCTCTGATTTTTCTGGGCTTGGAGCAAAATGCTCGTCGTTTAAAGCATTTTCAAAGAATTGTTTTTGTTCTTTATTTAAAGTTTTTGGGGTCCAAACGTTTACGTGAACAAGTAAATCTCCACTTCCGTAACCATTTAAACTTGGGATTCCTTTTCCTTTTAATCTTAAGATTTTTCCAGATTGGATTCCTTCTTCCAACTTAATACGAACTTTTCCGTTGATTGCTTCAATATCTTTTGAAGCCCCCAAAACTGCTTCAGGGAAACTGATGTATAAATCGAAGTGAACGTTTTCGCCTTCACGTTTCAGGAATTCGTGTTCAACTTCTTCAATAGCAACAATTAAATCACCCGGAATACTGTTTCCTGGCGCATCGTTACCTTTGTTAGAAACTTTCAACTGCATTCCATCAACAACTCCCGCAGGAATTTTGATTGACACTGTTTCATCTTCCTGAACCATACCTTGAGCATCGGCCTCAGCAGGTTTTTTATCTAAAATCTGGCCAGAACCACCACAAGTAGGACAAGTTGACGCAGATTGCATTCTTCCTAAAATAGTATTGGTTACACGCATTACTTGCCCCTGACCGTTACAAGTCGTACAAGTTTTATACGTTACACCTTTAGCCTGAACTTTACGTTTTACTTTTACTTTTTTCTCAACTCCATTTGCAATTTCCTCTAAAGTCAATTTAACTTTAATTCGAAGATTACTTCCTTTAGCACGGCGAGGACCTCCGCCTCCGCCTCCGAAACCGCCAAATCCGCCACCAAAAATATCACCAAACTGGCTGAAAATGTCATCCATATTCATACCACCATGGCCGCCGCCAAATCCGCCAGCGCCATCAAATGCCTGATGACCATATTGATCGTATTTCGCTTTTTTCTGCGGATCACTCAAAACTTCATAAGCTTCAGCTGCCAATTTGAAGTTTTCTTCTGCCTCTTTGTCGCCTGGATTTTTATCAGGGTGATATTTAAGCGCACTTTTTCTATATGCTTTTTTTATTTCGGCAGCATCAGCATTTTTTGAAATGCCAAGTATTTCGTAAAAATCTTTTTTCATAATTAGGTTTAAATTCCAAATTCTAAAATTCCAAAATCCAAAAATGGACTTAAAATTTTTATTTGCTTTTTAGTTTCCAACTACAACTTTAGGGAAACGAATAATTTTGTCTCCTAATTTGTATCCTTTTTCAATAACATCAACAATTTTACCTTTCAATTTGTCAGATGGAGCCGGAATTTGAGTAATTGCCTCTGCAACATCAGCATTGAAAGCATCTCCTGCCTGAATTTCAACTTGCTCTAAACCTTTAGAAACTAAAGTATTTTTGAATTTTTCGTGAATCAACTCAACACCTTTTTTAAGGTTTTCGTCTTCAGATTTGTTGATTTCTACTGCAGCTCTGTCAAAATCGTCTAAAACTGGAAGCATCGCCAATAAAACCTCTTGGTTTGCTGTTTTAAACAATTCAAGACGCTCTTTTGAAGTTCTTTTTTTGTAATTTTCAAATTCAGCAAATAATCTCAAAAACTTATCTTTTTCGTGAGCCAAGTCTTTAGCTAATTGCTCCTCAACACTTAATTCTTCAACAATTAACTGCTCTCCGTTGGCATTGTTCTCTAACGTTACATCATCTAATTCCTGATCGAATTCTGTATTTTCCGTAGTCATATTACTTTTATTTTTAAAAATATTCTTAAACTTCATTTTTATTCTTTTTTGTGATTGCAAAAGTACTGCCAAATATTTTAAAATGTCAAATTGTCACTTTATTAAAAATGAGCTGCTTAAAATAGGAAAGCAGTACATAAAAATTTTATTATAATTTTAAGACTATTACGTTATAGTTTGTTTTATCTTTGAGGTCGTTAAAACGTAAATTATTACACCAAAATTGAATTTAAGGGTTGGCTTAGGCCTCAAAAATAATTATTAATTCAAATTTACCTTATATTAAAAAAAGCTTCGCCTTATAGAGACGAAGCTTTTTTTTATGCTTTAATTTGATTTTTTTGCACGGGCGGAGGGATTCGAACCCCCATCAACGGTTTTGGAGACCGCTATTCTACCCTTGAACTACGCCCGTAACTTAAGGTCGGCAAATTAAAAGTTTTTTTTCTTCTCTGGCAACTATTTCAGGCAGAGATTTTAAAAGAAAATCCTTTAAATCTGCGCATTCCAAAGCAAAAACCTTTCCTACAGACAGTTAACCCAACAAAGCATTTTTCAATCCTTCGAAATCTACAGAAACCTGCTCGCCTGACACTAAATTTTTAAGTGCATAAGTATTTGACGCAATTTCCTGATCTCCCGCAATTACTGCAAACGGAATCAAACGTTTATCTGCATACTGAAATTGTTTTCCAACTTTTACATTGTCAGGATACAATTCCACTTTTATATTTTCTTGTCTTAATTTCTGAATTGCTTTTGAAGCATATAAAGCTTCTTTATCACCATAATTGATAAAGATTGCTTTTGAAGTCGCTGCAACAGTTTCAGGAAACAATTGCAATTCTTCTAAAACCAAATAAATTCTATCTAATCCAAATGAAATTCCGACACCGCTCATATTTTTCAATCCAAAAATTCCCGTCAAATCGTCGTATCTTCCGCCACCGCCGATAGATCCTATTGAAACTGTTTTTGGAGCTGCAACTTCAAAAATTGCTCCAGTGTAATAATTTAAACCACGAGCCAAAGTCACATCTAAATCCAAAATTGCAGTCGAAAGTCCTAAATCAGCAACATTGTCACAAATAAACTTCAATTCCTCAACACCTTTCATACCTTCTTCAGATGAAGATAATAATTCAGAGAGTTGATTAATTTTATCTGCAAAAGTTCCACTGAAACTGAAAAGTGGCTGAACTTTTACCAACGCTTCTTCAGAAATTCCTTTTTCAATCATTTCTTTTTTAACGCCGTCTTCTCCGATTTTATCTAATTTATCAAGAGCAACAGTAAAATCGATTAATTTATCTGAAGCACCTATAACTTCAGCAATTCCTGATAATATTTTTCTGTTATTAATTTTAATAGTTACGCCTTCTAAACCTAAAGACGTAAAAACGGTATCGTATAATTGAACCAATTCCACTTCCTGCCATAATGATTTTGAACCAACAACATCGGCATCACATTGAAAAAATTCTCTGTAACGTCCTTTTTGCGGGCGATCTGCTCTCCAAACCGGTTGGATTTGGTATCTTTTAAATGGAAATTCAATTTCGTTTTGGTGCTGTACAACATATCTCGCAAATGGAACTGTCAAATCATAACGCAACGCTTTTTCTGAAATTCTTCCGGTAAATTTATTCAATTCAATTCTTTGATCTAAACTTATTGTTTCAGCAGAATTAGTTTGAAGCTCCTCTAAAGATTCTGGTAATTCGATTTTATTTTTATTGAAGAAAAAATTTCCTGAATTCAGAATTTTAAAAATCAAACGATCACCTTCTTCTCCATATTTCCCCATCAAAGTATCTGAATTTTCAAACGAAGGCGTTTCGATTGGCTGAAAACCAAATTTCTCAAAATTAGCTTTTATCGTCTGAATAATATATTGACGTTTTGACACCTCTGCAGGTGAAAAATCTCTGGTTCCTTGCGGAATGCTTGGTTTTGAAGCCATTTTTTTAATTTTAGATTTTAGGTTTCCTGATTTAGATTATTTCTAATTTTTATCTGAAAAACTCTTGACATTAATTTCTTATTGATTCGGGTTTTGTTCAAAATCACAAATCGTTTGCAAATATCTTACTTTTTAAAATAAATAATAACACTTCGAAAACAAACTTGTAACAAAAACCGTATTTTCGTGACAAATTGGTCATGATGCTAAAATTATTTAAAGAAAATATCCGAATTGCTTTTGGTTCCATCAAAACACAAATTCTTCGAACCATTCTTACCGTATTAATTATTGCTATCGGAATTACCGCTTTGGTTGGGATTTTGACCGTTGTAACAGCGCTCGAACACACCGTTTCGACCAATTTTGCTTCAATGGGTGCCAATACATTCAACATCAATCAATACGAAAACAACCTTAAGAACCGCGGCGGAAAAGAGCGCGAAATCATAAATCCGATTATTTCATATCCTGAAGCCGTTGCTTTTAAAAATAAATACAAATATCCGTTTACTGAAACTTCTCTTTCTTTTACTGCAACATCAAAAGCTGAAGTTAAATTTTTAGGCGAAAAAACAGATCCGGAAATAAAAATCCTCGGAGTTGATGAACATTTTATTTCCAATTCTGGTCTTGAAACTACATTAGGCCGTTCTTTCAATCAATTTGATATTGATAACAATACTTATTCCTGCATTGTAGGTTCTGATTTTGAAAAAGGATTATTGAAAGATGTTAATCCAATTGACAAAATCATTTCGATAAGAGGCGCACGTTTTAAAGTAATTGGTGTTTTAAAAGAAAAAGGATCAACTTTTGGAAATAGTCAGGATTTGCGTGTTTTGATTCCAATTCAAGTTGCGCGTTCTTTATTTACAGCACCAAATATCAATTACACCATTAGCGTCATGGTTTCTAAAAAAGAACTTTTAGATCCTGCAATTGACAATGCAACGAGTGTTATGCGACGAGTTCGCAAATTAAATCCTGTTCGCGATAACAATTTTGGAATGGGCCGAAGTGATGATTTGATAAATAGAATTCTTGGAATTACACAATATTTAGGCTGGGCATCTTGGATTATTTCGATTATAACAATTCTAGGTTCATCAATCGCTTTAATGAATATTATGATTGTTTCTGTTACAGAACGTACTCGCGAAATTGGTGTTCGTAAAGCTTTGGGCGCAACAAAAACAACTATTTCTACTCAGTTTTTTATCGAAACATTATTGATTGGACAAATTGGCGGATTGGTCGGAATTATAATTGGGATTTTGCTTGGCTTTGCCATTGCAACGGCAATGAATTTTGCATTTGTTATTCCGTGGGGCGCTATTTTTGCAGCCTTTGCAACTAGTTTTACTGTTGCAATAGTTTCTGGTTTATATCCTGCAATTAAAGCTTCTAAATTAGATCCAATTGAAGCGCTGCGTTACGAATAATTAGTCATAGTTTTCAGTCGCAGTTGTTACTTCCTAAAAACTGAGACTGAAAACTCAAATATTCCCTTTAATCATTCGGTCATTATCATAAATATCTTTTCTGAGTTCGATATTTTTGAAATTCATTTTTTCCAATAAATCATTCATTTCTTTTCCTAAATACTGATTGATTTCAAAATACAATTGTCCTTTTTCTAAAAGATTTTTTTTAGCTAATTCAGCAATCTTTCTGTAAAAAATCAATGCATCGTTATCATCAACAAACAGAGCCAGATGTGGTTCAAAATCCAAAACATTCTTTTTGATTTCAACCTTTTCTAAATTCCGAACATAAGGCGGATTTGACACAATGATATCATAATCTGATTTCAATATCTCTAATTCTAAAACATTCTTGAGCATAAAAGTTACCTCGACATTATTGTTTATGGCATTTCTTTTTGCTGTTTCTAACGCTTTTTTAGAAACGTCAATTGCGTAAACTTTTGCATTTGGAATATTTTTAGCCAGCGAAATTGCAATGCAACCGCTTCCCGTCCCGATATCTAAAATTTTAATTTCTTTGGAATTACCTTTGTTCTCATTAATAATCCATTCTACTAATTCTTCGGTTTCTGGTCTCGGAATCAGGACATTTTCATTCACTTCAAAATCCAAACCATAAAAACTGGTTTTTCCCAGCAAATACTGAATCGGAACTTCGTTTTTTAAGTCATCCAATAGTGAGTCCCAAACCACAAAATCCTTTTCAGAAAAATTCAGTTCATGATTTAAAGCCAAATCAATCTGGCGCAATTTATGTTTGTCTTCTAGAATTAAATAGAAAAAACTCTCCGCTTCGTATGCATCATATAAAGGCGATAATTCTTTTATAAACTGAGTGCGGTATTGTTTAATTTTCATTTCTGATCTCTGAGTAATTTTTATTCAGCAAAAGCCGATTTTTCTTTCAAATAAGTATTGGAAAATCTAATTTGTTACAAGATTTTACAAAACTTTCAACATCCAAACCGGGCAAGAACTGTGCCCAGTACATCCTAACGGAGCATCTAAATATTCAAAACCTGATTTTTTATATAATTTTTGAGCTGCATGCATAAAAGGCATCGTTTCAATATAACATTTTTCAAATCCAAAATTTCTCGCTTCCAGTAGACATTTCTCCATCATTTCACTACCAATCCCTAAACCTCGTGTTTTAGGCGAAAAATACATTTTTTGCAGTTCGCAAATTTCTGAAGCACCATTTTCTAAAGGCGCAATCCCGCAACAACCTACTATTTCTTCTTCACTTTCAACTACAAAATAAACAGATTTCGGTTTATTGTATTCTTCAAACATCAAATCAAGATATGGATCTGCGTAAGCTGTCCCTACTTTTGGGATTTCCATTTCATCAAAAACAGAACGTATTAATTGCGCTACTGCCTTGTTATCTTCTTTTTTAATTGCTCGGATTATGTAATCTTTCATGTTTCGTTATTCGGTAATATATCTACAAAAGTAAAAATACTTTTCCGATAGTTTCTCAACTATACTGTTAACTATCGGGATTAAAGTCAAAAATGATTATTTTTGCACCGTGAATACACATGAAAAATACATAAAACGCTGCATTGAACTTGCTCAAAACGGTTTTGGAACCACTTATCCAAATCCGATGGTGGGAAGCGTAATTGTTCATGAAGGCAAAATAATTGGCGAAGGTTGGCACAAAAAAGCGGGCGAACCGCATGCCGAAGTTAATGCCGTACAATCTGTAAAAGACAAATCGCTGTTAAAAAAAGCTACTATTTATGTAAGCCTCGAGCCTTGCAGCCACTTTGGAAAAACACCTCCTTGTTGTAATTTAATTATTGCAAATAAAATCCCGAATGTCGTTGTTGGAACCGTCGATCCAAATGAAAAAGTGGCAGGAAGAGGAATTAAGAGATTAATTGAAAACGGCGTAAATGTTACGGTTGGTGTTTTAGAAGAAGGATGTAACGAACTCAATAAACGCTTTTTTACTTTTCATCAAAAAAAGAGACCTTATATAATATTGAAATGGGCCGAAAGTCAAGACGGATTTTTAGCACCCGAAAAAGAAATCGACCAAGAGCGCAAACCAATTTGGATTACGAATCAATATTCGAGGCAATTAGTTCATAAATGGCGAAGCGAAGAACAGGCGATTTTAGTAGGAACGCAAACGGTTATTGATGATAATCCGAAATTAAACACGCGAGATTGGTCAGGAAATAATCCCATACGAGTGGTTTTAGATCAGAATGACCGAATTTCAAAAGACAGTTTTGTTTTTGATGACAGTGTAAAAACGATTGTATTTTCTAAATCAGAAAACAATATTTCTACCGAAAACACCATTTTTGAGAAAATTGATTTTAATGAAAATGCAATTTCTCAGATTTTGGACGTTTTATATCAGCATCAAATTCAATCTGTTATTATTGAAGGCGGAAGACAAACTTTACAATCATTTGTAGATTCAGATTTATGGGATGAAGCTCGCATTTTTATTGGAACAACTATTTTTGAAAAAGGTGTAAAAGCACCAATAATTCAGAAAAGCAATATTTTAAAAACAACTATTCAAAACGACGAATTACTATACATTAGAAACCATGATTGATACCATAATTTTTGACTTTGGCGATATTTTCATCAATTTAAACAAGCAAGGAACTATTTCTGGATTGAAAAAATTAGGAATGACCGAATGGAGTTCAGAAATGGATAGTTTGAATTTATTGTTTGAAACCGGAGATGTTTCGTACGATGATTTTGTAGGCGGATTTCAGAAAGAACTTCCAAATGCTTCTATTGAAGAAATTCTGGAAGCCTGGAATGCTGTTTTAGCCGATTTCCCAGTTTATCGATTAGAGTTTTTAAAAGAGCTTTCAAAAAAATACCGTTTGTTTCTTTTGAGCAATACTGATGCCATTCACATTGCCACTTTTGAAAAAACTGTAGGCAAACCTTTTTATACTGATTTCTACAATTGTTTTGAAAAAGTTCATTTTTCGTTTGAAATTAGAAAACGTAAACCCAATGCAAATTCTTATCAGCACTTAATTGACGAACATAATTTAATTCCAGAGCAAACGTTATTTGTTGACGACAAAAAAGAAAACACAGACGCTGCCGCTGCTTTAGGACTTAAAGTTTGGAATTTGCAAGTTGGACAGGAAGATGTGATTCAATTATTGGATAAAAATTTACTTTAGAAAAATTACTTTTGGAATACAACGATACTTATCAAACTATTGCATTTGAATCTGAAGAAGTGCTTTTTAAAGAAAAAGGAAGCAAATTCTTTGGCTACGCATTCCCTATTGAAAGCGAAGACGAAGTAAAACCTATTATTGAAGACTTAAAAAAACTTCATCCACACGCTGTTCATTTTTGCTATGCATATCAATTAGGAATCGCTCCAAAAATATCTTACCGGGCAAATGACGACGGTGAACCCAGCAATACCGCGGGCGCTCCTATCTATGGACAAATTCAGTCTTTTGGGCTGACAAATATTCTTGTCGTTGTAGTTCGTATTTTTGGCGGAGTAAAATTAGGTGTCGGAGGTTTGATTTCGGCTTATCGAACTACAGCACAAATGACGCTTGAAGTTTGTGAAATTGTCGAAAAAACAATTGACGTCCATTTTTTAATCTCTTTTGATTATAAAAATATGAATAAAGTAATGCGGGTTATCAAAGAAAAGAAACTTGAAATTACCTCTCAGGAAATGGAAGTCGATGAAGATTCCGGACTCCCAATTGGGAAAATAATCACAAAAACACGCAAAAAAAATGCCGAATCAGTATTCGACATTTTTGATTTAATGTTTGAAATTGATATTAAAATTGTGTAAATTAATATTAAAACACACCTCATTTTAACAATTATTCCAACGTTTTAAACAATTCTAAAATATAATCCGGAGGTGCTGTTGGACGACCCGTTTTTAACGAAATAAATACTAAAATAAATACTGCAGTTGTTAATAACTCATTTGCCTCATTATAGATGGCGCAGTCAAATTCAATCTTAACAGATGACTGACTTTTGAAGGTTGTATGAATTGTAAGAAGTTCATCATATCGCGCTGATTTTTTATAATTAATTTGCATCGAAACAATCGGAAGCCCAATACCGCTTTCTTCCATGCTAGCATACGAAATCCCTTTATTTCTAAGCCATTCCACGCGTCCAATCTCAAAATAGGGCACATAATTTCCGTGATAAACAACTCCCATTTGGTCAGTTTCTGAGTAACGAACACGCACTTGCGTTTGATGATTTTTCATTATTTATAGATTAAAAAAAATTAAATTCCTAAAGTTCACTTACAACTTTTTTTTTATAAAATTAGACCCAAAATATTTTTTTTTACAGAAATTTGTTCACATATTTGTTATCCCGAAATACGGAAAAATTTTGCTCCATTTTTATTAGGAGAATCTTTATCAATAATAAAAAACTTATCTGAATCTATGACTAAAACTGCTCAATCGGTATGGGAAAACTGTTTGTCCTTTATAAAAGACAATATTCAAGATCAAGCTTACAAAACTTGGTTCGAACCAATCAAATCAGTTGAGCTAACCGACAACGCATTATATATTCAGGTACCAAGTAAATTCTTCTACGAATGGCTAGAGGAACACTACGTTAAATTATTGAAAGTTGCGCTTACCAAAGAACTAGGAAAAAACGCAAAGTTACTCTATAAAATTAAAATGGAAAACACTTATGGAAACAAACAGCCGTTTACCGAGCAGCTGCCAAGTTCCAGCAGAGTACCAATGAAACCGCAAGAGGTTGATGCTCCGTTTAAAAACTTAAATCCAGAACTTAAAAATCCTTTTGTAATTCCGGGAATCAGAAACTTAAAAATTGAATCTCAGTTAAATCCAAATTATAGTTTTGATAATTTCCTTGAAGGAGACTCAAACCGTTTGGCGCGTTCTGCAGGTATGGCTGTGGCCAATAAACCTGGAGGAACTTCATTTAATCCGTTATTGATTTTTGGTGGAGTTGGTTTAGGAAAAACACACTTAGCACACGCTATTGGTGTTGAAGTAAAAGATAAATATCCTGAAAAAACGGTTTTATATATTTCTGCCGAAATTTTCACACAACAATATATTGATTCTGTTAAAAAGAATAATCGTAATGATTTCATTCATTTTTATCAGTTAATCGACGTTTTGATTATTGATGACGTTCAGTTCTTATCAGGAAAATCTGGAACTCAGGACGTTTTCTTCCACATTTTTAATTACTTGCACCAAAACGGAAAACAGGTAATTTTAACTTCAGATAAAGCTCCTGTTGACATGCAGGATATCGAACAACGTTTGTTATCTCGTTTTAAATGGGGATTATCTGCTGAATTACATCAACCAGATTACGAAACTCGTATTTCGATCTTAAAAAACATTTTATACCGCGATGGTGTTGATATGCCAGAAGACATTTTAGAATATGTTGCCCGAAATATCAAAACCAATGTTCGTGAGCTTGAAGGTGCAATTATTTCGTTGATCGCTCAATCTTCTTTCAACAAAAAAGAAGTTACGATCGAATTGGCAAAAAGCGTTGTAGAGAAATTTGTTAAAAACGTAAAGAGAGAAATCTCTATCGATTATATTCAAAAAATTGTATCTGATTATTTCCAATTGGATATTGAAACGCTTCAATCAAAAACCAGAAAAAGGCATGTTGTGCAAGCGAGACAATTAGCTATGTTTTTTGCAAAGAAATTCACTAAAGCTTCTTTGGCAAATATTGGTTCACAAATTGGAGATCGCGACCACGCTACCGTTTTACACGCTTGTAAAACTGTTGACAATTTAGTTTCTACAGACAAACAATTCAAAAAATTTGTCGAAGACATCAACAAAAAACTAACGCTATAACGCGAATCATGCCAGTAAAAGTTTTAATGGTTTGTTTGGGAAATATTTGCAGATCTCCTTTAGCCGAAGGTATTCTGGCATCAAAATTACCCAAAGACAATTTTATAGTTGATTCAGCTGGAACTGGATCCTGGCATGTAGGCCATGCGCCCGACAAACGCTCGATTGCTGTTGCTCAAAAAAACGGACTTAGTATTGACAATCAAAAAGGAAGACAATTCAAATCTTCAGATTTTGATGAATTCGATTATATCTACGTAATGGATAATTCGAATTACCGCGATGTCATTCATCTTGCCAAAACTCCTGAACACAGAAACAAAGTCAATCTAATTCTGAACGAATTATTTCCAGATGAAAATGTCGATGTTCCAGACCCATATTATGGAGCAGTAAATGGTTTTGACAATGTTTACCAAATGCTGGATGAAGCCGCAGACATAATCGCTAAAAAACTTATCGAAAAGCACTCATAAATTTGTATTTCAATTATTTTCAAGGTAATTGAGGTACATTTTCTTTTTTAATTTAAAATATCACAAAATGAAACTTCTAGGAAAACTATATTTAATTCCAACTACAATGGGCGAAAGCGATCCAATGGATGTTTTACCTCAGACAGTAAAAAGAAGTATCGAACTTATAGATCATTATATTGTTGAAAATGATAAAACTGCCAGAAAATCAATTAAAGCAGTTTATCCCGAGAAAAAACAATCCGAATTAGTTCTTTTTACTTTGAACAAACGTACCGAATCAAGCGAACATTTAGATTTCATAAAGCCTTTATTGGAAGGAAAAAATATGGGGTTAATGAGCGAAGCTGGTTGTCCAGGCGTTGCTGATCCAGGTGCTGTAATTGTAAAACTGGCGCACGAAAAAGGAATTCAGGTTGTTCCGTTGGTTGGTCCTTCTTCTATTTTATTAGCGATGATGGCTTCTGGAATGAACGGCCAAAGTTTTACTTTTAATGGTTATTTACCAATTGATAAAGACGAAAAAAAATCGGCATTGAGACATTTTGAAAGATTATCTCAAGACAAGAATCAATCGCAGATTTTTATTGAAACGCCATACAGAAACAATAAATTGATTGAAGATCTTTTGCAAATTTTAAATCCGTCGACACATTTATGTATCGCGACAGATATCACTTTGCCAACAGAATTCATCAAAACCTTGAAAGTTTCGGATTGGAAAAAATTAAAAATTGATATTGATAAACGTCCTACGATTTTTATTATTCATAAAATGTAAACTAACTCTAAAACCACCTTATGAAAAAATTTATTCTCCTTGTTTTGATTTGTTTTGTACAAAATGCATTTTCTCAAAACACAAAACAGCAATCTAAGACAAAAACATCTACAGCAAAAAGCACAGAAACGCCTATTATTAAAGTTAATACTCGTAATTACTCTGATGCAGATTTAACGGTAGATGACAAACCTACTTATATTACTCAAAAAGACGATAATGCAGTTTACAACACCGCTGGAATAGAAGTTAAACCTGAATTCCCTGGAGGTTACGAAGCTATGAACGCCTTTATAAAACAAAATTTTAAAAGTCCAGAAGAAGATTTAAAAGGAAAAATTTATGCTACATTTATTATTGAAAAAGACGGATCATTAAGCGATATTAAAATTTTAAGAGACCTTGGGCACGAAACAAGTGCGGAAGCTATAAGAGTTTTAAAACTATTTCCAAAATGGAGTCCAGGAAAACAAAACGATAAAATTGTTAGAGTTTTGTACTCGATTCCAATGATAATAAATTAAGCTTATTGAATTCACTCACAAGTTTTCCCCAAATCAAACTTTATCATGAGTAAACTTCCAAACATAACGACAAGCATTTTTACGGTAATGTCCAAAATGGCAACCGAATACAATGCAATAAATCTTTCGCAGGGATTTCCAAATTTTCCTGTCGACGAAAGGTTAACGGATATTGTTGCACAATTATCAAAGGAAAATGTGCATCAATACACACCAATGGCAGGTTATCCACCGTTGATGAATAAAATTGCGGAATTAACTCAGAGTTCTTATAACAGAACAATCAATCCAGACACAGAACTTTTAGTTACGGCTGGAGCAACTCAAGGAATTTTTACTACAATTTTGGCTTTGGTAAAAGAAAATGATGAAGTAATTATTCTCGATCCGAGTTATGATTCTTATGAATCTCCGGTTTTACTTTGCAAAGCAAAACCTGTTCGAGTGGCTTTAAACGATGATTATACACCAAATTGGCAAACAATCGAAAAAGTCTGTTCTTCAAAAAGCAAGATGATTATTATAAACAATCCACATAATCCGACAGGAAAAATTTTAAATGAAAATGATTTTACCCAATTAAAAAATCTACTTGAGAAATATCCTGACATTATTGTTTTATCTGACGAAGTTTATGAATACATCACTTTTGAAGAAAAACATATTTCGGCACACACAAAAAGCTTCCTTATCGATCGATGCATAATGGTTTCCTCTTTCGGAAAATCATTTCATATTACAGGCTGGAAAATTGGCTACACCATTGCACCTGAATATTTAATGAAAGAAATCAAAAAAGTGCATCAGTTTTTGGTTTTTAGTGTCAACAGTATTTCACAATTTGCCATTAGCGAATATTTGGATGTTGTTGATGTTAATTTGCTTGGAAAATTCTATCAGGAAAAAAGAGATTATTTCCAAAAACTGCTTCAAAACAGCCGTTTTGAATTAAAACCTTGTGAAGGAACCTATTTTCAAGTTGCCTCTTACGCCAATATTTCAGATGAAGACGATGTTACTTTCTGCAAAAATTTAATCATCAATCATGGCGTTGCAGCAATTCCAATTTCTACTTTTTATTCCGATCATAAAGATCAGAAATTGATTCGTTTCTGTTTCGCAAAGGATAATTTTACTCTTGAATCTGCCGCAAAAAAACTTTGTCAAATATAAAGTTTATCAAAATTTTATAACAATATTATGCGCGCATCCTATTTTTTTAATTAATATTGTAAAAAAAGAAAAGTATGAGCTATACAGATAAAATGTTGCGCGATGATGCCTTAAAAGGCAAAGTCATTGTAGTTACTGGAGGCGGAAGCGGTTTAGGAAAAGCAATGACAAAATATTTCTTAGAATTAGGCGCTCAGGTAGCGATTACTTCAAGAGATTTAGAAAAATTAAAAACAACAGCTTCAGAATTGGAAAGCGAAACTGGCGGAAAGTGTTTACCGCTTCAGTGCGACGTACGCCATTATGAAGAAGTAGAAAATATGCTTCAGGAAACTTTAAAAGTTTTCGGAAAAGTGGATGTTCTTTTAAACAATGCAGCAGGAAATTTCATTTCACCAACTGAACGTTTATCAGCAAATGCATTTGATACTGTTATCGATATTGTACTTAAAGGATCTAAAAACTGTACGCTGGCTTTTGGAAAACATTGGATTGATACTAAACAAACATCGGCAACAATTTTAAATATTGTAACAACTTATGCTTGGACAGGTTCAGCATATGTTGTGCCAAGTGCAACTGCAAAAGCAGGAGTTTTAGCCATGACAAGAAGTCTTGCTGTAGAATGGGCGAAATACGGAATTCGTTCTAATGCAATTGCGCCGGGACCATTCCCAACAAAAGGTGCTTGGGACAGATTATTACCGGGAGATCTTGCCGAAAAATTCGATATGGCTAAAAAAGTACCATTGAAACGTGTTGGAGATCATCAGGAATTAGCGAATTTAGCTGCTTATTTAGTATCTGACTTTTCAGCTTACGTGAACGGAGATGTAATTACAATCGACGGAGGCGAATGGCTAAAAGGTGCTGGACAATTCAACTTATTAGAAGCAATTCCGGAAGAACTTTGGGATCAGCTTGAAATGATGATTAAAGCAAAAAAGGATAAATAATTACAAGTGCTTACTAAATTCAGAATATTTTTAAAAACTATACTGATTGCACTAAATCCCGAAGGTTTACTTTCGGGATTTTTTTTATGCTTTTCACCATATAAATGATAATCATTTAACCATTTAAGTAATATAAGTTCAGTTAAGTAAGATTCTGCTTAAATATATTGCATCTTAAATTTATTTATATTACTTAAATGGTTAAATGATTTTAAATGTTTAACAATTCAGGTAAATTATTAATTTTGCCAAACAAATATCAAACAAAAATTTTATGCTCATTATTGGACTTGCAGGAGGAACAGGAAGTGGAAAAACAACGGTAGTACACCAAATCATGAACGAATTACCAGACACTGAAGTTGGCGTAATTTCTCAGGATTCGTATTACAAACAAACCGATAATTTATCTTTTGACGAAAGAGCATTAATCAACTTTGATCATCCGCGCGCCATCGATTTTGAATTATTGGTTAAACATTTAAAGGCATTAAAAGCTGGCGAAACAATCGATCAGCCTGTATATTCTTTCATTCAGCACAACAGAACTGATGATACGGTTTCAACACATCCAAGAAAAGTAATGATTGTTGAAGGAATTTTAATTTTAACAAATCCTGAGCTTCGGGATATGTTTGACATTAAAATCTTTGTTCATGCTGATTCTGACGAAAGATTAATCCGTCGTTTAAAAAGAGATATTTCAGAACGCGGACGCGATATTGACGAGGTTTTAAATCGTTATCAAACTACTTTAAAGCCTATGCATGAACAATTTATAGAACCGTCAAAGGCTTTTGCAGATATTATTATCCCAAATGACAAATACAACACTGTAGCAATTGATGTAGTTCGTGCCGTAATTAATCAGAGAATTTCATAATTTTTATTGTAATTTTAAACCATAATAATTAGGAGCTATTCCCGCTATCCGTTACAATCTTTTGTGCCGAACCCCGGCACAAAAGGATTTTCACTACTATCGGGGCTAAAAAGACCACTCGTATTCAAAAGAAACAATCTTATATGAAATTTAAAAATCCATACAAAGACAAAAAATGGTTCAAATATTTAGGTAACAAATATGTTTGGGTATTGCTGTTTTTTATTGTCTGGATGTTATTTTTAGACAATTACTCCTATTTTGACCATCGTTTTCTGGACGGACAAATTAATGAACTTCAGGACAATAAAAAATACTATCAGGACGAAATAAAAAAAGATCAAGAACAGATCAAACAACTTAAAAATCCTGAACAAATAGAAAAATATGCTCGCGAAAAGTACTTTATGAAAAAAGACAGCGAAGATATTTACATCATTCACTTTGAAGGAGACACAATTCAAGAACAAGAATAATCACAAAAACTAATGGCTACTAACCTATTCGACGATTTTAATCCGATTTCATCCAAACAATGGAAACAAAAAATCCAGTTTGAATTAGATGGAGCAGATTATAACGAAACTGTAATTTGGAATTCTCCGGAAGATATTCAGGTGAAACCTTTTTATCACAACGATGAATTTACCAAATCGGCTGCGGTTGAGACATATGCTTCTGATTTTAAAATCTGCCAGAATATTTTTGTTCACGATGTAGAAAAATCAATCAAAAGAGCAAACAACACGCTTGAAAGAGGTGCAGAAAGTTTGCGTTTTACTATTCAAAACGAAAATACTGATATTGTTTCTTTATTGGAAAATCTTCCTTTAGAGAACAAAATCGTTTACTTTAATTTGACTTTTCTCTCAATCGATTTCGTAAAAAAACTGGATGAGATTTCTGTTCAAAAAAAGGCAATTTTTTACTGCAATTTAGATCCGATTGGACAATTAGCGCGAGACGGAAACTGGTTTACAACATCAGATAAAAGTAATTTTGAAACGCTTGAAAATATTTCAAATCAAACCAATCTCTCCTTTTTAAGTGTAGATTTAGGTTTGTATCAAAATGCTGGAGCAAATATCACACAACAGATTGCATATAGTTTAGCACATGCAAATGAATATTTAAATCGTTTACCAAATTCAAGTAAAACAATTGTTTTTCAAATATCAGTTGGAACAAATTACTTTTTTGAAATTGCAAAACTTCGTGCTTTACGAATGCTTTTCAAATTAATTGCAACTGAATACAATCCTGATTTAGATTGTCATTTTCTAGTTACACCAACCAAACGAAATAAAACTATTTACGATTATAATGTCAATATGCTTCGAACTACAACCGAATGCATGTCGGCAATTTTAGGCGGAGCCGATGCGGTTGCTAATTTACCTTATGATGCTTTATATCATAAAGACAACGAATTTGGAGATCGAATTGCCCGAAATCAGTTATTAGTCTTAAAACATGAAAGTTATTTTGACCAAGTAAATAATCCGGCAGATGGGAGTTACTACATTGAAAGTTTAACGATGCAATTAGCAGAGAAAAGCCTTAAATTATTCAAAGAAATCGAAGCTGATGGAGGTTTCTTAAAACTTTTGAACGACGGAACAATCAAAAAGAAAATTCAGGAAAGCGCTACTAAAGAACAGGAATTATTTGATTCTAAAAAAGAAGTTTTATTAGGGACCAATAAATATCCTAACAAGGAAGACAAAATGAAACATGATTTAGAATTGTTTCCTTTTGTAAAAATCAAACCTAGAAAAACATTAATTACACCTATTATAGAAAAAAGATTAGCCGAGAAACTGGAACAGGAAAGGCTAGAACTTGAGTAATTCTTTTTAAACGTAATTAATATTCACACCAAAGAAAAGTGTCTCCATGATAAGAAAAGACCTTAAACATATTAATCTTCAAAGTCAAAAGTCAAAAGTCGAAATTCAAAAGTCTGAAGATTTGACTAATAACTTTACTACAGCCGAAGGAATCCAAATCAAAAAAAACTATACTGAAAAAGATATAGAGAATTTTGAATTTCTTGATTTCGGAGCTGGTTTTACGCCTAATTTACGCGGGCCGTATGCAACAATGTATGTCAGACGTCCTTGGACAATTCGTCAATATGCCGGATTTTCAACAGCAGAAGAAAGTAACGCCTTTTACAGACGAAATCTTGCTGCGGGTCAAAAAGGACTTTCAATCGCTTTTGATTTGCCTACGCATCGCGGTTACGATTCTGATCATGAACGTGTTGTTGGTGATGTTGGAAAAGCAGGTGTTGCCATCGATTCTGTAGAAGACATGAAAGTATTGTTTGACCAAATTCCGCTAGACGAAATGTCAGTTTCAATGACCATGAACGGCGCCGTTTTACCTATAATGGCTTTTTACATTGTGGCCGCTGAAGAACAAGGAGTTGAACTCAAAAAACTTTCGGGAACTATCCAAAATGATATTTTGAAAGAATTTATGGTGCGTAATACTTATATTTATCCACCAACCCCTTCAATGAAGATTATTGCTGATATTTTTGAATTTACAAGCAAAAAAATGCCAAAATTCAATTCTATTTCTATTTCTGGATATCATATGCAGGAAGCCGGAGCAACGGCTGATATTGAATTGGCTTATACTTTAGCTGATGGTTTAGAATATATTCGAACAGGATTATCCACCGGTATGACAATTGATGAGTTTGCTCCTCGTCTATCTTTCTTTTGGGCTATTGGAATGAATCATTTTATGGAAATTGCTAAAATGAGAGCTGGCCGAATGATTTGGGCAAAATTATTACAGCAATTTAATCCGAAAAGTGACAAATCGCTGGCACTTAGAACGCATTGCCAAACTAGCGGATGGAGTTTAACAGAGCAAGATCCATTTAATAATGTGGCAAGAACTTGCATTGAAGCTACTGCTGCAGCTTTTGGAGGAACACAATCTCTTCATACTAATGCTTTAGATGAAGCAATTGCGCTTCCAACTGACTTTTCAGCAAGAATTGCACGTAATACACAGATTTATTTGCAAGAAGAAACTAAAATCACCAAAACTGTCGATCCTTGGGGAGGCAGCTATTATGTTGAATCATTGACAAATGAGATTTTAGAAAGTACCTGGAAATTAATTGAAGAAGTTGAAGAATTAGGCGGAATGACAAAAGCAATCGAAGCCGGAATCCCGAAACTTCGAATTGAAGAAGCTGCAGCGAGAAAACAAGCAAGAATTGACAGCGGGCAGGATATTATAGTTGGTGTCAATAAATTTAGATTAGAAAAAGAAGATCCACTTCATATTTTAGATGTTGACAACCAAATGGTTCGTAAACAGCAAATAGAGCGATTAGAAGATATTAAAGCAAAAAGAAATACTGAAAAAGTAAATCAATCA
Organism: Flavobacterium sp. ASV13; assembly: GCF_000745775.1. Classification (GTDB taxonomy): domain Bacteria; phylum Bacteroidota; class Bacteroidia; order Flavobacteriales; family Flavobacteriaceae; genus Flavobacterium. The sequence continues at coordinate 746,475 of NZ_JQJY01000003.1, forward strand.
CTGGAAAAATTAATTCATTGTGCTAAAACTGGACAAGGAAACTTATTAGAAATTGCGACCGAAGCTGCGCGTGAAAGAGCAACTTTAGGCGAAATAAGCGATGCTCTAGAAAGTGTTTTTGGACGATTCAAAGCACAAATTAAATCCTTTAGCGGTGTGTATAGTGCAGCAATAAAAAACGACGAGAATTTTGAAAAGGCAAAACAACTAGCTGATGCTTTTGCAAAACAAGAAGGAAGACGCCCAAGAATTATGATTGCCAAAATGGGACAAGATGGTCACGATCGAGGCGCAAAAGTGGTAGCAACCGGTTATGCTGATGTTGGTTTTGATGTAGATATAGGTCCGTTGTTTCAGACTCCGGCTGAAGCAGCAAAACAAGCTGTCGAAAATGATGTTCATATTTTAGGCGTTTCATCACTTGCTGCTGGTCATAAAACATTAGTTCCGCAAGTAATTGAAGAATTAAAAAAACATGGCCGTGAAGATATTATGGTAATTGTTGGCGGTGTAATTCCGGCGCAGGACTATCAATATTTATTTGATGCTGGTGCAGCTGCCATTTTTGGTCCAGGAACCAAAATAAGTGAAGCAGCAATTCAAATTCTAGAAATCTTAATTGACTAATTTAAATATAAAAAAATCCCGAATTGATTGATTCGGGATTTTTTATGCTTTTTTTAGATCTTGTTTATTGTCGCATTGCTATCTGCTTCAATATAAGAGAGATCATAACCTCCAAAGTCTTTCATATAGCTTTTTAATGAAGTTCCGTAAGCATCTCTAAAATGCCTAGCTCCTTTGTTTTTAAAGAAGTTTTTCACTGAGCCAGCTCCACCAAGGTGCGCTGCTGCTAAAATTCCAGATTCGGTAATTTCAATACCATTAATTACTTTTCCCTCATACTTTTGAATTTCATAACGCAAAATCCATTTGTTTTTGGACAATAAAGCAATAAATGCTTTTTCTTGTAATGCAGGATCCTTTAAAAAGGCTTTGTTGTTTTTAATACCAATAGCTCTTAGTGCTTCAGAACCAAACTGGTATTTTCCCATGTAACCAAGTGAATTAACCAAGCGGTATTTTCCTTGAGATTCTTTGAAAGCTACTGCTTCTTTAAAACCTATAAAATGATTTCCGGTGTATGGGAAGTTTAAATTAGGATAATCATCCTTTTCTTGTGATGGAAAAATGTATTCTGCTCCATCTGATTTTTCGGTGAGAAACCAACGTTTGGTTTCCAGATTGAAGGGTTTAAAACCCAAACTTAAAAATGTAATAATAACGACTAAACTCGCATAAAAATACCATTTCTTTATCATAAATTGTTTTTCTTCAAGACGCTGTCACCCTCTTGAAATTTCTACAGTGCAAAGATAAGAAATACAAAACAATACTGTAAATCAGTAATTTACGTTATTTTAAAAAATTAAAAATCCTGTTTAAGCCCTTTGATCATGCAGTTTAAGAGCATTTTCGCTGAAGTTGAATTGTGCTCAAAAACAGGAAAAATTAAATCTCAAAAAATGTCATTTTTATCATTTTTTTATCAAATATGTTAAAAAACAAAGATAAAGCTTACAAAAAATATCGCTTTTTTTGACTAACTATAATTTCAAACGAAAAATATTTAAAATAAATTTGTAGTAAAAAACTTAAAAAATGTGCTTTTTGGGGTTTTTACTTTAAAAAATAGTTTCCAAAATCTCTATAACATCAAATTTGAGTTAACTTTTTTAAAGCTCCTTTTAAAATAAAAAAAGTGTATTTCTCAAATAACTAAGTAAATTTTAATAATAAAAAAACCGAAGTAAAAATTTACTTCGGTTCATTCTATATGTTTCAAAAACAGTATTTATCTCGTAACACCTTGGCTGGCAATCCAGTCTGAATATTTTTTTGCATTTACATTATGTTCTGCTAAAGTAGAAGCAAATTCATGATAACCAAAGCGATCAACACTTGCACAGAAATAAATATAATCGTTTTTCTCAGGATTTAAAACTGCATCAAGCGCTGTAATATCAGGCATTGCGATTGGTCCAGGAGGAAGCCCTGTATTTACATAAGTATTATATGGAGATCTCATAACCAAATCGTTATAAAAAACCCTTTTAATAACCTGATCAAAATTATTATCTCTTAATTTCAAAGCATAGATAACTGTTGGATCAGCTTGAAGTGGCATATCTAAACGCAAACGGTTTAAATAAACTCCTGCAATACGAGGTCTCTCATCTTTCTTTACCGACTCTTTATGTACAATTGAAGCCAAAATGGTCGCTTGAACTGGTGTAAGTCCTTGTTTTTTTGCTTTAGCTATTCTTTCATCAGTCCAGAAATTATGATATTCCTTGATCATTTTATCACGAAATTTCTCTGCCGAAGTATTCCAGTAAATTTCATATGTATTAGGAATAAACATTGCAAAAACATTATCTTCATTGAAGCCATTCTGCGCCATGAAAGTAGAATCTTTAATCGCTTTTAATAAAGACAAACTATCGGCTTCAATTTCAGAACCTACCCTTCCTGCAAAATTCTCCAGACGTTCTTGATTATTAAATGCCAATTTAACCGGAACATTAGAACGCATTGCACGAACTAAATCAATGTTATTCATTCCTTTTTTAAGTAGAAAACGTCCTGATTTTACATTTTCAGGATAACTTCTTTTATTAGCAACCATTTCAAAATTGTCAAAGTTTTTGACATATGGTTCTAATATTTTTTTTACGTCTGTATAATTTGCACCAGTTGGCACATAAACGTAAAGTTCTTCTTTTTCAAATTTGGTATTCGAGCTGAAAATTTTATTAATTAAAATAAATCCGTAAATCATTAAAACTGAAATTACGGCTACAGCTACTATCGTGATAATTTTTTTTAAGCTCAAAGTTTAAATTTTAAATTTGTTTGTTAATTAATTGAAAAATTGCTTCGTCTTGATAGTGGTTATCGAGCAAAATCCAATCTTTTTTAATTCCTATTTTCTCAAAACCAAATTTAGTAAAAAGTGCTATACTAGCTACATTTCCTACATTAATATTTGCATAAAGCTGATGCAAATTTAAATTATGAAAAGAATATTTAATCAGCAACTCTAATGCCTCAGAACCAATATTTTGATTTCTATTCTCTATACTCTTAATCACAATTCCAATCCCCGCTCTATTATTTTTTGGATCAAACTCAAATAAATCGATTAATCCAATAGCTGGGAAATGTTGGTCTTGGCAAATTGCCAGACGCAATTGTTTTGCTTCATAAATATCTTGTTGAGCATTTTCGAGATATTGCCGAATCAAATATCGGCTATATGGCGTATTTGTATTGCTGACCTCCCAAATGTTTTGATCATTTTCCATTTCATACACGAACTCTAAATCATTAGGTTCTAATGCACGCAAGTAAATATTTTCGCCTTTGAGTGTAATCATGTACGATTTTAGATTTTAAATTTCTATCGTTCCTTTAAAAACAAATTTTGCAGGCCCAGTCAAGAAAACGTTAGAAAAGTGTTCTCCTAATTTATCAAATGAAACAACTAGTTTTCCTCCTTCTACATTTAAATTAATTGAAGTTTTGTCTGTTTGACCAATTGCGTTCATTGCGATAGCAACAGCAGTTGCTCCTGTACCACAAGCCAGTGTTTCATCTTCAACACCTCTTTCATATGTACGTAGTGAAAAAGTATCGTCATCAATCTTTTTAACGAAATTGACATTGCTTCCTTTTTCTCCATATAATGCTCCGTAACGAATTGCAGCTCCATTTTCTTTCACATTATATTCTTTTAAATTTTCAACTATTTGAACATGATGCGGAGAACCTGTATTTAAAAAAGTATGCGAATCGTGTTTTTTAACTTCGTCAACATCAATCATTTGCAATGAAACAATAGCGTCATTTCCTACTGAAGCATGATGTAAACCATCTGTCGCAATAAAAGTGGCTTTATCATTAATAACACCTAATTGATTAGCAAAAGCAACAAGACAACGTCCGCCGTTACCGCACATTGAACTTTCATTTCCGTCAGAGTTATAATAAACCATTCTGAAATCAGTTTCAGAATCATTTTCAAGCAAAATAAGTCCATCAGCTCCAATTCCAAATCGTCTGTCACATAAACGTTCAATTAATTGAATATCTTCTTTCGGAAAAAAATTAGAACGATTATCTATCATCACGAAATCGTTCCCAGTACCTTGATATTTATAAAATTCTATTTGCATTTTTTAGTAGTTAAGAAATGCAAAAGTACGAAGAAACTGCGAAGATTAATTAATGAAATGTTAATCATTGTTAAAGAGCGTTAAACCATTTTACCAAATAATTTTTTGGTATAATTTTACGTTATAAATGTTAAAAACAAACACCTAAAATAACTTAAAAACATAAACATTAATTATGAAAAAGTTTTCAACCTTATTTTTAGTTTCACTACTAAGCGGTGCTACTACCCTTGGTGCTTACAAGTTATTATTTGATGGCAGTAATTCTTTTTTTGGAAGAGAAAATTCTATTGTTACTCAAGCCCCAAATTCATTTGGCAGAAATGTTGCATTATCAGCAGAAACTGTTGATTTTACTGCTGCAGCCGATAAAACGATCCATACTGTTGTTCACGTAAAAAATGTTTCGCGACGAACAGTCAGCAATCCTATGATGGAATTTTTCTATGGTTACGGAGGTCAGCAACAACAAGAACAAGTTGGTACCGGATCTGGAGTAATTATTTCTGAAGACGGATATATCGTGACGAATAATCACGTAATTAAAGACGCTACAGAAATTGAAATTACTTTAAACAATAAAAAGTCATACAAAGCAAAGTTAATCGGTACCGATTCTAAAATGGATATCGCTCTTTTGAAAATTAACGCCGATGAAAAACTGCCTTATACGGCTTTTGCTAATTCCGATTCTGTAAAAGTCGGCGAATGGGTTTTGGCTGTTGGAAATCCTTATAATTTGACTTCAACTGTTACAGCTGGAATTGTTTCGGCGAAAGCCAGAAATTTAGACCAAAGTGGAATTCAGTCTTTCATTCAAACCGATGCTGCAGTAAATCCTGGAAATAGCGGTGGAGCACTAGTAAATGCACGAGGCGAATTAATTGGGATCAATACTATGATTTCATCAATGACAGGTTCTTATGTAGGTTACTCTTTCGCAGTTCCTTCTAATATTGCTAGAAAAATTATTGAAGATATAATGGAATATGGGAATGTTCAAAGAGGAATTCTTGGCGTTGAAGGTGGAGAACTTAACAGCACCGCTTCTAAAGAATTAGGTGTTACAGAAACTCAAGGATTTTATATCAATCGAGTTTCTAAAAATTCTGGAGCCGAAAAAGCCGGACTTACTAAAGGCGACATTATTGTAAAATTAGATGATCAAAACATAGCAACTTATGCAGATCTTTCAGGATACATCAATACAAAAAGACCAAATGACGTTGTAAAAGTTACTTATATTAAAGATGGAAAAACAAAAACTGTTCCGGTAACATTGAGTAAAAATGAATTTTATAGTGCCGAATTTAAAGGAATCGAATTAGAAAATATTGACGTTGCCGATAAAAAGAGATTCAGAATTGATTATGGTGTTAAAATCAAAAACATAACAAATGAAAATTTAATGCAGTACCAAAATGAATTACAAGGAAATATTATTCTGAGTATTGATAATGTAAAGGCAACAAATGTTGAGACTGTTTCGAAACTTTTAAGCAAAAAAGATGAAGGCCAAAGTGTCCGAATTGAAATGATAAACAGAAACGGAGAAATTTTCAGAATTATTATTTAAGTCGCAGATATCAGTCTCAGTCATCAGTAAAAAAAACTGTAAACTGAAACTGTCTCTGAAAACTCAAAAATGCCATCTTAAGAAATTTAAGGTGGCTTTTTTATTTTCAAAAATAAATGCTAAAATAGTTTACGAAATCGATTGAAATAGATACTTTTGCGCCAAATTTTAAAATAGTGAGCATTTTATTTTTTCAATTTAGTCAATTATGAGCAAAAAATCCTTGTACCAAAAAGAGGTATCATTACAAGTCGACCGAAGAAGAGCTGGTGTCGAATTAATCAAAGTTATAAGTGATTTATGGTATGACAAATCCATCGAAATGGTTTTATTTAAAAACCAATTATTAGATAAAAATGTCAGCGATATAATCAATCTGCACCAATATGCAGGTGAATTTGTTGGCAAACCGATTACCATTTTTGATTCGGTTGAAATCGCAAAAGTAGTTTTGTCGTTAGACTTGCCTCCTGCAAAAATAGATTTGGGAAAATTAACTTATGAATATCGTTTAGAAGATGAGAAATATCCAGATGCAAGATACTTTGTTATGGATAAATTAAAACACGCAAAATCTTCTAAAGAGGTTCAGCCAAAAGACGTTGTTTTATACGGCTTCGGAAGAATTGGACGTTTATTGGCAAGAGAATTAATGTCTAAAACCGGAAAAGGAAATCAATTGCGTTTGAGAGCAATTGTAACTCGTGATAAAAATGATGCGTCAAGTTTAGAGAAACGAGCTTCTCTTCTGCGTTATGATTCAATTCACGGAGATTTCCAAGGATCAGTAACTGCAGATCCTAAAAATAACGCTTTAATTATCAACGGAACAACTGTTCATATTATATCAGCAAATACGCCAGAAGAAATTGATTATACCACATATGGAATCAATGATGCCCTAGTAATTGATAATACTGGAGCATTTAGCACAGAAGAAGCCCTAAAAAGACATTTAACATCAAACGGAGCAAGCAAAGTTTTACTTACTGCCCCAGGAAAAGGCGTTCCGAATATTGTACACGGTGTAAATCATAATGATTTTAACCCTGATGAAATCAATATTTTTTCTGCTGCATCTTGTACTACAAATGCCATAACACCAGTTTTAAAGGTAATTGAAGATACTCTTGGAGTTGTAAAAGGGCATTTAGAAACCATTCATGCTTACACAAACGACCAAAATCTGGTTGATAATATGCATAGAAAATACCGTCGTGGAAGAGCTGCTGCATTAAATATGGTAATAACTGAAACAGGTGCCGGAAGTGCTGTTGCAAAAGCTTTACCATCATTGGAAGGAAAACTGACTTCCAATGCTATTCGGGTTCCGGTTCCAAATGGATCTCTTGTTGTTTTAAATCTAGAAGTTAAAAAAGCAACGTCGATTTTGGCCATTAACAAAATCATGAAAAAATACGCTCTTGAAGGCGAGCTTGTCGAACAAATAAAATATTCTTTGAATAATGAATTAGTATCATCTGATATTGTGGGAACTTCTGCACCTTCAATTTATGACAGCAATGCTACAATTGTTTCAAAAGATGGAAAAAACATAGTACTTTATATTTGGTACGATAATGAATATGGCTACAGCCATCAGGTAATTCGTCTTGCAAAATATATTGCAAAAGTGAGACGCTTTACTTACTATTAATATAAAACCAAAACCAACTATTTCTAAAATCCATCAAGTTTTCTTGGTGGATTTTTCTTTTCTTAAATTGGAAGTACAGTCGTGCTTTTAACTTCTGAAATAACAAAAACAGTATTTATTAAAGAGACTTCAGGTAAAGTAGACAATTTTTTTTGATGAAAATGATGATAACTTTCCATGTCAGGTATTATAATTTTGAGCATATAATCAAAATTCCCGGAAACATAATTACATTCAACAACTTCTGGCATTTCTAAAATAGCTTGATTAAATCCTTCAGAAGTATCATAAGTCTGTTTGGTTAAAGTAACTTGACAATAAACTGTAAGATTGTTACCTAATTTTTTTTTGTTTAAAATAGAAACATATTTCTCTATAACACCCTCTTTTTCAAGACGTTTTACACGATCATGAACAGGAGTGAGAGACAAATTTATTTTGTTTGCTATGTCTTTTAATGTATAATGTGCATTTTCCTGTAAAAGACGTAAGATTTTTTTGTCAATATCATCTAAAACCATAACGAAAACGTTTTCTTCAATTAATATAATTTAGTCTTTTTTTCTCTTTTCGGAAGCTTAAAAGCTCTAAAACAGAAAATATTTCTGTAAAAATATAAAATAAAATAATATTTTCTTATTTATAAGACAATATTCAATAATATATTCTCTACGAGTAACTTTGTAAAACAAATTCAAGAAAACAAAAAAATATAACAATATGATAATAGGTGTTCCAAAAGAAATCAAAAACAATGAGAATCGTGTAGCATTAACTCCAGCTGGTGTTTCTGAAATGAAAAAACATGGACATGTTGTTTATGTACAATCAACTGCAGGTTTAGGAAGTGGATTTGCTGATGAAGAATATACAAATGCTGGTGCAGTAGTTTTAGGAACTATTGAAGAAGTTTACGCAATTGCAGAAATGATTATTAAAGTAAAAGAGCCAATTGCTTCTGAATATCCTTTAATCAAAAAGGATCAATTACTTTTCACTTATTTTCACTTTGCTTCATCAGAGGAATTAACTCATGCAATGCTTGAAAAAGGTGCAGTTTGTTTAGCTTACGAAACTGTAGAAAAAACAGACCGCAGTTTACCATTATTAGTTCCAATGTCTGAAGTTGCAGGTCGTATGGCTATTCAGCAAGGAGCTAAATACCTAGAAAAACCATTAAAAGGAAGAGGAATTCTTTTAGGTGGTGTTCCAGGTGTTCCACCAGCAAAAGTATTAGTTTTAGGTGGAGGTATTGTTGGAACTCAAGCAGCTAAAATGGCGGCAGGTTTAGGAGCTCAAGTTACTATCATGGATTTAAGTTTGCCACGTTTACGTCAATTAGACGATATTATGCCAGCAAATGTAAATACAGAGATGTCTAATCATTATAATATCACAAGAGCAATTAAAGATGCTGATTTAGTTGTTGGAGCTGTTTTAATTCCAGGAGCAAAAGCGCCTCACTTAATTACTCGTGACATGCTTAAATTAATGCGTCCAGGAGCAGTTGTAGTTGACGTTGCGGTTGATCAAGGTGGTTGTATCGAAACTTGCACTCCAACAACGCACGAAAACCCAACTTTTATTATTGATGATATTGTTCACTACTGTGTAGCTAATATGCCAGGAGCTGTTCCTTACACTTCTACTTTAGCTTTAACTAATGCAACTTTACCATATGCAGTACAATTAGCAAATAAAGGATGGGAAAAAGCATGTGCCGAAAACGAAGAATTAAGAAAAGGATTAAACGTAGCTAATGGAAAAATCCTTTACAAAGGAGTTGCTGAAGCTTGGAATCTTCCTTATAATGAAGAATTAGTGTTAGCAAACGCATAGTGCTAACATTAAAATAAGTGCTTACTAAACACTATTTAAAAGGCTTTTCTTAATTGAAAAGCCTTTTTTTATGCAAAAATAAAAGCCAGTCAATTGACTGGCTTTTATTTATTCTGAATTATTTTTTAGTATTCAAAACTTCTTTTTTCTCATCTAAAACTTCCTGCATTACTTTTGCTTCAGTTCCATTAGGGAAAGCAACTTTGATTTTTTGTGCAACAGTTGGAGCAATTTCCGTAATCGCTTTTTTATCATATGATTCACCTTTTTTAATATGCCACCCGAAAAATATAGCAGGCACATGAGTATCATAACTATAAGGCGTTCCATGTGAAGTACCTGTTGGTGAATATTCTATATTACCCGGTTTATCAATTACAACCATATCACCATCTTGTGTTACATCGTAACCTTTTGCAACAAAATTTAAGTAATAATCATTTCCTGCGTTAGCTAAAATTTCTTCTTCTGTATATACTTTTTTAACTTGTGGCTGTGAAATCAAAAATTCTTTAAAAGCTTGTTTTACTTTTGTCAATTCTAAACCTTTATCTTTAATTATTTGCTTATTGAAATAAATATTAAAGTTGGAATAATTCAGTAATAAGTCGACTCCATAAGTTTTAATTGAAAAATCCTGAAGACTTTTACGCACATCTTTTGACGGATAATTGTCTACATTATATTTACGATCTTTCAAATAAATCACATTCTCAGCTCCAGCATGATCTGCAGTTAAAAATAAAAGATAATTTCCTTTACCAACAGTTTTGTCTAAATAAGCTAAAAAGTCAGCAATAGTTTGATCTAATCTCAAATAAGTATCTTGAAGTTCCATTGAGCGTGGTCCAAGTAAATGCCCAACATAATCCGTAGAAGAAAAACTTACAGTTAAGAAATCTGTAATATCGTCCTTACCAAGATTCTCCTTTTCAATAGCTTTTTTTGCAAATTCAGCTAATAAATCATTACCAAATGGAGTTGATCTAATAACTCCCGCATCATTCTTCTCATACATTGTTTTTAAATCATATGGAAAAACCGGTGCAGCACTTCCGTACAATTTACCTTCATACGGATTATTATCAGGAAGACTTTCATTATAAACCGAAGTTGGTTTATACAAATCCCAACCTTTATTGATATATTTCAAATAATTTTTTTCGTTATTAAATTCCGTTACCCAGTCTGGCAATTTTTCTCCATAAAAAGTACTCGAGATAAAAGAACCAGTCTTACTGTACCAAAAAGCCCAATTAGCAAAATGACCAGCAGGCAAAATTGCACCACGATCTTTAAGGCTCATTCCAATAACTTTTCCTTGGAAATTAGTTGCCATTCTAACTTCATCTGTAATGGTAGTACTCTGAAGATTTTTCGGAGACATTGCACCTTCTTCGACAGTTCCATCGCCAACCGTTTTTACTCCTACATCATCAGTACAATATGTTTCTTTGCCTAAAGTTCTACTAAACCACTCATTACCGACTATGCCATGAGTTGCTGGCGTTGTACCCGTGTAAATTGAAGCGTGGCCTGGTGCAGTATAAGTTGGCATATAATTATAATGCATATTCTGAAAAGTGAATCCTTCATTCATTAATCTCTTGAAACCATTTTGTGTAAAATCATCTGAAAAACGATATAAATATTCCATTTTCATCTGATCTACAACAATACCAACAACCAACTTAGGGCGCTGTTGAGCATTTAAATTTGCAATAACAAACAATGTCAACAATACAATAGTTTTTTTCATACTTAAATTATAATATTTATAACAAAAATAAGTATTCACATTTAAAAAGGCTAGCTCAGGCTAATTTAAAACCTAAAATTGACTTTAATTTAACAGAATTTCATCACTAGATAAAAACACTATATTATTAATTGAATTTAAAATGCAACGTAAAAAATATTTTGGGCGTTTCCCTCTGGGCCGTGCTGTCCGCTGTATCTTTTGCGGGAGTAGTTTCAGGGAAATAGAGCAGCTGCCGGTTTCCCGCAAAAGGATGCCGCTCCCATCACTAACGCGCTTCGGGGTAAATGATAAGTTTCAGTTCCAGAAGATTTCTCCAAAGT
>NZ_JQJY01000004.1 GCF_000745775.1 Flavobacterium sp. ASV13
TTTACATTGATTGTTACGCTTAATCTTGTTGCGCTCTCGCATCCTGTTGCAGGATCGCTGATTGAAGCGAAATACGTTCCGTTAGTCAATGCCTGAGTTGATGGAATCAAGTTTCCTCCTGTCAAAGCTGTGTACCAAACAATGTTTGTCTCATTGAACTGAACACTTGCAAAAGTCGGTGCATTAATCAGACAGAAGTTTTGTGTTCCTGCTGTTACTAATGTTGGTGTACCCGGATCGTTTACATTTATGGTTACACTTAATCTTGTTGCGCTTTCACAACCTGTTGCAGGATCACTTATTGTAGCAAAATAAGTTCCGTTTGTCAAGGCCTGAGTTGATGGAATCAAGTTTCCTCCTGTCAAAGCATCATACCAAACAATATTTGTTTCGTTGAATTGAACACTTGCAAAAGTCGGTGCATTAACCAAGCAGAAGTTTTGTGTTCCTGCTGTTACCAATGTTGGTGTTCCTGGATCATTCACATTAACTGCAACTGCCAAGCGAACACTGCTCTCACAATTAGTAACTGGATCTTTTGCTGTGGCATAATAGGTACCCGTAACTAAAGCATCTGTAGATAACAAAGGCGTTGTAGAAGTATCTGTACTATACCAAACCACATTTGATTCATTTACCTGAATATTGGCAACTGTTGGATTATTAATTAAACAGAAATTCTGAGTAGAATTTGTTGTCGTTGGTGTATTCGGATCACTTATAATAATTACAGCATCTTGTAATGTTCCTGCAAGATTTTCACAAGTTGTATCACTCGAAACAGCAACATAATAAGTTATTGGACTCACTGCACGTGTTAAACCAGTAACTGTCAAGACTCCTGTTGAACTTACTGTATAAGTTGCACCTGCTGGTGTTCCATTTACAAGAGGAGTTTTGTTAGCATCTGCATACCAAGTGAAAATAGGATTTGTCAATGTTGGCGCAGTTGGCGTTAATGATGCAGCAACACCATTACACACTGTTAAATCATCAACTACAATATCTGTTGCTACTGAAGGAGGCAGAATAGTAAACGTTATTTGTTTTCTATCCGCTTCAGCCGTTTCACAAAATTCATCAGAACTAACACCAACAAAATAAGTATAAGTTCCTGGAGTTAAACCATTCACTACTAATGAAGGTCCTGTCGCGCTAGCTACTGGCTGGCTCACACTTCCATCAAATTTATACCAATGATAAACTGGATTTGTAAATGTACCAACTAAACTTGTTGCTAAAGTTACAGTTCCCGAAGGAGAGCAAATCGCAGTTGTTGCAGCACCATTTAGAGTAATATCTGTCAAAGTAGGTTCTGGACTTGTTGCTCTAACTTCAACAGTAACTTCGCCTCGGGTCATTGCCTCACAACCGTAACGCACTGGCTGAACATAATATTTATAGATACCTGCCGCTAAAGTTGCCGGAACAGTATAAGTAATACCACTCGCTACAATTGCTCCTCCCGTAGGTGAATCATACCAAACATAGGTTGAACAAGCTTCTTCTGGTATTTGAAGGGTAACGGTGCTTCCCGGACAAACTGTAACCTTATTATCAGTTCCTCCGCCTATAACCGAAGTATTAGCAACGCGCTCTACTGTGTGAACTCTTAAGAATTCTAAAACACCTGCTACCCCGCCAAAACGGATTCTTACTCTATCATACGATTCTGTTGGAGAAGATACCAACACCATTGCCATAGTATTGGCAGATAATAATTTCAAACTTAATAATGTACTATTATTTTGAATAGGAGCTCCAACCGCAACGTTTCCTAGATAACGCTGAATGCTAAAACCAGTTAACAAATTAACATTCAATAATGTGCCTGGTTTTGAAATCACTATTCTTAATGTATCACTTACTACTGAAGGCGTTTTGAATTGCACTGTCATATCTGCAGCTGCAAGAGCACCAACACCGCTATACATTGTAGCATAAGTCGTAACATCATTATCAGCTATATTCCAGGCATCGCTTACTCCAACTGTTGCAGTTAATGCTCCAACAGGAAGCCCTAAATCAGTTGTTCCATAAAAAATATCCTGAATATCTCCTGGTGTACAGGTTACTGTAGAAACAGATTTATTATAGTACGCTTCATAAACTTTAGTGTTTTGAGCAACACTTAAAACTGCACCTGACACAATTCGGATTCCGTCGTAATCCTGTGGACCTGCAGCGTTTGAAGGAACAAAAGTATATTCGTAAGCATTATCTCCCGGAAGCACATTCAATAACGCTCCTGAAATAGATTGCAATGTACCGATATCAGCTCCAGCTTTAGTTCCAATTACTGAAACTCCTTGTGCTACTCCTAATAAACTATATTCAGAACCCAATTTAATAGTTACTGGCGTTCCTTTTGCAATATTTGAAGGCCAAGTTAAATTTTGCCAGGTTGTACCGATTCCTAAAAGTCCTACTCCAGTAGTAATCGTTGAAAATGTTTGTGGATTTCCATCAATAGCATTTGGCCCATTTGCTACACCTCCAGTAATAATTGATCCTGAACTTTGTCCAGTTGCATATACTCTTTCAGTTAATAATTGACAATTATCTGGATCTTTAACATTTATAGAAAGTGTTCCTGTAACTGAACATGTTCCTAATGTCGCTACAACTGTATAAGTATAAATTCCTGGAACATTAAGCGCTCCTGTGTTAAACGGAGGTCCCGCGATTGCATTTCCTTGTGGATCATACCAGGCTAATGTACCTGTTGAAGTTGCATTCAGCGTAACATTGGTGCCTTGAGCTACAGACTGTGCAGGATCGACAGTCAAGCTTGGCAGCGTATTAATTGTCACTGTTACTGCTTGTTTTGCAGATGGACAATCGAATCCGCTACCTTGAGCCTGAATTGAGTAAACACCACTAATCGTTATATTCGATGCTGCTTCATCTGTAATAATTGTATTTGAAGGATCGAAAAAAGTATAAGTTGTATTTCCGCTAGTATCAAGTGCTGCAATCGCATTTTTTAGATTAGCACTTCCACAAGCAACTAATGGAGATGTTACTGCCAAAGTTGTAGTAGTTGCAGGGAAATTAACCACGACTGGTTTTAAAGTATTTATTGCATTATCACAGCTTGCTGTATTTCCGACAGCAATATAATAAGTATAAGATACGCCTGAAGCAAGTCCGTTTATGGTAAGTGCTCCAGTTGATGCATCTTTAGAAAAAGTTATTCCAGGCTGAGCAACAACTGTTGATCCTGTAATAATTTCTTGCGTTTTAACCTGATCAGTGTAATATTTAAATTGTGCTCCGGTTAAACCAGAAGTTGGATTCAAAATAGCTATTCCATCACATGAAGATGTTACTGGACTTGCAATAGTAATATCTGCTGCAACTGATAAAGGCAACACTGTTACTGTTACTGGCTGACGAACACTATTTATACAAGTACCGCCTCGAACAGCTTCAATATAATAGGTTTTAGAACCTGTTAAAGGTCCTGTTGTATAAGTATTTGTGTTTGAAGCCAAAGCTAAACCTCCGCTAGGAACGTCATACCAGCTAAGTACATCTCCTCCTGTAGTTGAAGCTGTCAATGTTGCAGATGCTCCTGAACAAATTGGTGAAGATGCTCCAGTGATTGCAGCTTCTTTATATCTAAATGAAGCCCCATAAATATCTAATTCACTTAATACCGAAAGCACTCCTCCTAGTCTAACTTGCACACCTGTAAAATTTGCGCCTGCTGCAAAAGTAGCTCGGAAACGGTTTCCACCTAATAACTGTACATTTAGTAATGAATTAATAGCTGCACCATCTCCATTATCAGTTCCTCCATTATAACTTTCTAAAGTAATATAAGAAAGGGCACTTACGTCTAAAAGTCCGGTTGGTAATCCAAGCTCAACTTCTATTATATCACCTGCAAAGCCAGAGCTCGCAAAATCTAATCTTTGTTGTACATAGCCAGCTACTCCAACAGGATTTTGAAGAGTAGTTGCAGTACTATTGTCACCATCAACAGATAAATTAGCTGTTCCTAAAACAGCACCACAACCTACACAAGCAATACCGCTTGTTGAAATAGTTTGTGCATTTGCCTGTAAACATGTAGTTACTGGTGCTGGTGGCGTTACAACAACGTTGATTATCGTTCTTGTTGCACTCACGCAATTTGAAGCGTTTCTTGCTTCAATATAATAAGTTTTGTCTGCTGTCAAAGCTGGACTTGGAGTATAACTTGGATTATCCGTCACTAACGCTGTTCCTCCCGTAGCTACATCGTACCAATCATAAGCGATACCTGCCACAGGATTTGAAACTTGTAATGTAACAACTTGTCCTGAAGGAATAATTACCGTTGAAGATGCCACTGTTGGCGATGCTGGCAGTGGATTAACAGTTATACTGGCTTGCGCTCTGCTTGAAGTAGTACAACTTCCAATTACTGATTCAACATAATAGCTTGTTGAAGAAGTTAAAGCTGGAGTTGTAAAAGTAGTTCCTGTAAACAATAAATTTCCAGCTGTTGCTGCATCGTACCAATTATAAGTGGTTCCTGCAACCGGAGACTGAACTGTTATTGTCGTAGATTGTCCTTCACAAATACTTGAAGAAGCTGCCGCCACAGTTGCCACTACAGGATTATTTACTGTAATTGGCACAGCATAACGCACACTATTAACACAACCATTTCGAGTTACTTCTGTCCAGTATGTTGTATCAACAGTTAAATTTGGTGTGGTAAAAGCTGCAGTACTTGCCAATGAAGCACCGCCGGTGGCTGCAGAATACCAATTAACGGTTTCTCCAACAGCAAGGCCTGCAGTTAATACTGTATTTTGTCCACTACAGATATTTTTATTTCCAGTAACATTTGTTTCACCATAATGGTAGCTTGCCTGATAAATATCCAAGCTCGTCAATGCTGATACTAAACCACCTAAGCGAACTTCAACTCTGTCGAAATTTGCTCCCGCAGTTATACTAGCTCTAAAACGATTTCCTCCTAATAGTTGAACACTTACTAAGTTATTTATCGAAACTCTGTCATTATTAAAAGTGGCTCCATTATATGTTGCTAAACTTATATAATTCAATAAACTTAAATCTAGAACACCACCCGGTAATTCTAATTCAACATCTATAATATCACCCGCTTTTCCTGGATTATTAAATTGCAATGTTTGCTGAATCCATCCATTTATCAAACCAACTGGCACGGTCAAACGTGCCGCAGTATTAATATCTCCGTCAACAGACAAATCTGGATTTGTACTGCTACATAACAAACAAAGACCATTAATATTAGTTTGTTGACTATTTGCTTGTAAACATCCTCCAAGCGGAGTACTCACTACGTTCACTGTAATTGGAGTTCTGGAAGCACTTACACAACCACCAGTTGCACTTTGAGTTTCTACATAATAGGTTTTTGTAGCAGTTAAAATCGGAGTTGTGAAAGTTGAGGTATTTGTTGCAAGAGCTGTTCCGCCTGTCGCTACATCATACCAATTCAGCGTCACTCCAGCTTCAGATGTTGTGGCATTCAAAGTGGCATTTTGTCCAGATTGAATTGTTACATTTTGCGTCAAAGCACTAGCCGCTGCCGGAACCGCAACCGAAACTACATCTACCTGAGCTCGAGTTGGACTTATGCAACTTCCAATAACAGCTTCTACATAAAAAGTAGTTGTTCCAATAGGAACTGTTGGAGAATACGAAGTTCCCGAAGCCAATATTGTTCCGGCAGTTGGTACTGAATACCAATTATAAGTTGTTCCCGGAATTGCATTAATTAATGATAAAGTAGTTTGTTGTGTTGCTCCTGAAGAACACACAGCAGTCCCAGAAGAACTAATTGCGGGAGCAACAGAATTAGACACATTAACAACCACTGGCACTCGATTATTTCCTTCACAGCCACCTGCTCGGGCTACTCCTATATAATAGGTAGTATTCGCAGTTAAAGTTGGAGTAACCAAAGTATTTCCAGTTGCAAGTGCCGTAGTAGAAGAAGCAGAGCTATACCATGCTAAATTTGTTCCTGCTACTGGTGTAGCAGTTAGAGTCGTTGAAGTTCCTGAACAAATCGTCTGATTTAAACCACCTGTTACTGTTGGTTTTGCAAAATCAAGACGAACATCATAAACTCTTAAGTTAACAAGTAGGCTTAAAAGACCACCTACCTGAATTTGTACTTGATTGGCGTCGCCAGGAACTGTATATCGGACTTCACCAATAGCATTTCCGGATAACAAACTAAGGTTCAAAACTGGGCTGTTAAGCGCCACTCTTGGACCTACATTTGTTCCTGAAAGCTTTGTTTGAATTGATACATTGGATAATAATCCAACATCAAGCAAACCATTTCCTGTACCTAAATAAAGTACAATTTCGTCTCCAGCTTTCACGGTCTGATTCAGCGTCATGGTCTCTTCAACCACACATAGAAGTCCGACCGCATTTTGCAGAGTCGCAAATGTCGTTAGCCCCGGATCGTTGTCATAGGCCAACGTGGGATTGCTTACATCTAAACCTACACACAATAAGCCTCCCTGACTGTTTGTTTGTGACACTGGTCTACAAACAGTCTGAGCAAAAGCATTACTACATAATAGGAATAAAAATAATAGCCCCAATAATCTCTTCTGAATAATGAGATTACAAAAAGTAAAGATTTTTTTCATAATTTGGAAGATTAGAAAATGGACAATAAAATACCTGTTGCGAAAAGCACGAATGCTTAGGCAATTATAAAAAACACTAATATTCAACTAGTTAAAACAAAATCTAAAGTATTTGGGGCTGAACTTTAAAATCTTATTTCATTAAAAAAAATTAAATTAGAGTATACATTTTTATGTATACCAAAGAATACTTTTATTCATCCTGAATAAAAAATCCCTCAAAACTTTTAGGAAATACTGATCTAGACCAATCTTCCTGATGAAGTGATTTGTTTGCTACATAATTTTCAATTAAGAAAATTTAAACGTTATGTTGTGGGGGAATAAAAAAAATACTGATTCAATATCGCAAGAAAGCTGATTAGACTCTCAAGGTTTTAATAAGATTTTAAAACTTGAAACAGTGTTTGATAAATAATCATATATCGCATTCACTAATAATAAAACACGATAAATCATCATTTACTACCCTAGTTGCCAACTGGGCAATGATAATGAATTAATATATTGATTGTGGTTTTGAAATAAACTTAGATTTGAATAGAAAGAAATTTTACGAGCAAATTTCGCAACATTAAATAATGCAAAAATAACTTGAACACCTAATGCAAACTTGATAATGAGAGTAATTGTCAATTCCATACGCATATAATTAAGTTACTAAAAAAGAAAAACATTTTAATAAAACATTTTCTTTTAAAACAAAAAATTAAACAAAACACTGCAAAAATAGAATTATCAAAACAGGGCCAAATCATTTTGTTTAACATTTCTCTTTCAAAAATAAATAAAATAAAAACAAAAAGCAACCTAATATTCTTATTTTTTTTCATGCAAGAAGCAGTTTAAAAAACAAAAAAAGCCAATAATATAAGAAAAAACCTTGTTTTTACTACAAAAAACGTACTTTATGAAGTGTGTAAAAAATACGTTTAATTAATGTTAAATTTAAAAATTGAAGGAAAAAACCTATATTAATTACACTTCAAACGATATAGTTTTAACAATAAAGACAAAAAAATCTACTAAACTAAATATTTAAAAGCTAAAATCTTAAAATATTGAGAAATCTTAAATAAATGCGTAAAAGTACGTGCGCGTAAAAATTTTAAACATTAGACAAATGTTAAAAAATTAAAAAAAGGTTAAACAATTCAAGACAAACTGTTTAACCTTTTAATTCCTTTTTTTAATGGATTTTACTATCTACGATTCTATAATCGAATTAATCTGTTTAAATAATTGTCCATCACTTAAAAAAGCACCTTGCTGAATCAATTCAAAAATAGAAACGTTTCGATCTTCAGTAAATACTTTTTTACCCACTTTCATTTCAATTGTTTCCGTAAACATATTATCACTCAGCCACTGCAAACCTTCCTGAGTCAAAAAATCAGTTTCCGGTACTAACGACTTCAATACTATAGATTGAACATGGGTTTCAAAACATTGAAATAAGAAAATATGATTTTTAGAAAAATGCTCCAGGAATTCAGCTCTGGACAAAACACCTTCCCAGATCAAATCTGAAAAAACATCTAATTCCTGTTCGGCAACTTCAGGTTTGTTTTCTTTAAGAGAATCCCATTCTCCTTTATCAATTGCTTGTGTCGCCAAAAAACTGGCAAATTCCGCATGCAATTCATCAAATTGCTCTTTTGTTAATCTTGCGTATTTCATTTTATTTTAGACTTTATACCTTACGCCATAAGTAATAAGCTAAATACTTACACAAATAACCTTAAGTTTATTAATCAATATTTCACCAAACAAAAAAATCCCGATTTTCATCGGGATTTTTATATAGTTTTTAAAACTATTACTTTTCAGCAACAATTTCGTAAGCTAATTCAACGATTACATCTCTGTGTAAACGAACTGTAGCATTGTATTTTCCTAAACGTTTTACAACACCGCTAGTGATGAATTTTCTATCGATAGCATTACCAGATTTCTCTAAAGCTTCAGCAATATCGATGTTAGTGATAGAACCAAAAAGTTTCTCTCCACCAGCTTTTGCAGTAAGTTTAATTTCAAGAGCTTTTAAAGTTTCAGCTAATGCTTTAGCATCAGCAACAACTTTAGCTTCTTTGTGTGCTCTTTGTTTTAGGTTTTCAGCTAAAACTTTTTTAGCAGAAGGAGTTGCTAAAGTAGCAAAACCTTGAGGAATTAAAAAGTTACGACCGTAACCAGGTTTTACAGATACTACATCATCTTTAAACCCTAGGTTTTGTACGTCTTGTTTTAAAATAATTTCCATGTTGTTGTCCTTATATTTTAGAAGTTAGGTTCTGATCGAGCAGAAACCAGCGACTAGATTTTTTTATACTATTTTAATAAATCGGCCACGTATGGCATTAAAGCTAAGTGACGAGCTCTTTTTACAGCTACAGAAACTTTTCTTTGGTATTTTAATGAAGTTCCAGTTAAACGACGAGGAAGAATTTTTCCTTGCTCATTTACGAATTTCAATAAGAAATCAGCATCTTTATAATCGATATATTTGATTCCTGATTTTTTGAAACGGCAATACTTTTTAGTTTTGTTAGTTTCAATGTTTAAAGGCGTTAAATATCTGATATCTCCGTCTTTTTTTCCTTTTGCAGATTGTTCGATTGTAGACATAATAATTACGCTTTAGTAGATTTTAATTTAGCTCTTCTTCTCTCCGCCCATGAAATAGCATGTTTATCTAAACTTACAGTTAAGAAACGCATAACTCTTTCGTCACGTCTAAATTCAGTTTCAAAAGCTACAAGAACTTCTCCAGCTACTTTGAATTCGAATAAATGGTAAAAACCACTTTTTTTGTTTTGGATTTCGTAAGCCATTTTTTTCAGACCCCAATCCTCTTTCGATACCATTTCAGCTCCTCTACTAGTAAGAAATTCTTCAAATTTCGTTACTGTTTCCTTCACCTGAACCTCAGATAAAACGGGATTTAAAATGAAAACAGTTTCATAATGATTCATAAATACAATATTTATTTGTTAAAATTGGGTGCAAAAGTAATCATAAAATTTAAATAAACAACACATTTTTGCTTTTATTCGTCATACTGCAAAAAATATATGCTCAGTTTAGTTTTTTTTACAAAAAAAATAATACTTTTACTAATGCTATCCTGAATTTATTCTAAATTTAAATGTTATGAAACTAAACTGTGTTGTTGTAGATGATAGTTCTATACAGAGGACCATTATTGCAAAATTAGTTAATAATCACCCAGGTTTGCACTTAATCGGGGACTTTTCTAATGCAATAGAAGCAAAAAGCTGTATCTCTTTAAATAATATCGATTTAATATTTCTTGATATCGAAATGCCTGTTATCAATGGTTTTGACTTTCTTGACGGACTAAAATCAAAACCTCAAATTATATTTATCACTTCTAAAGCAGAGTATGCTTTAAAAGCCTTTGACTATGATGCTACCGATTATCTGCAGAAACCAATTGCTGTTGATCGATTCAACGCTTCTGTGAAAAGGGCAATCGATATGCACTTACTTAGAAAAGAAGTAAAAGAAGAAGAAGGCGAACATATATTCATTAAAAGTAATCTTAAAAAACTAAAAATCTTTACTGCTAAAATTAAATGGATTGAAGCATTTGGAGATTATGTTAGAGTAGTTACTGAGGATGACAGCAATTTGGTTCTTTCTACTATGAAATCATTTGAAAACGATTTATCAAAAGACAAATTTATTCGTGTACACAAATCCTATATTATTAATATTGATAAGGTAGAACGCTTCAACAGCAAATTTGCAGAGATTGGAATTACAAAAATCCCATTAAGCCGAAATAAAAAAGAAGACTTAGTTAAAGCATTATCTACTTCGTCTTAATAGAAATCGACATTCACAACAACTTTTATAGCTCTGTATTGAGCAACAGCCTCAAAACTATTCAGCATTTTCTGAATAGTTTTTTTTGTGTTTCCTAAATGCAAGTTTTGCGGAATCTTAATTAATATAGTTCTGATATATTCATTTCTGATTCGACTTATTGCTGGTTCTTCCGGGCCTAAAACTGGTATATTCAAATTTTGGCTCAAAACCTGATACAGCCACATTGATCCTTCTTTCAATTTATCAAAATCTTTATGTTTTATAGTAAGTTTTATAATTCTGAAATAGGGTGGGTATTTATAGATTTGGCGGTCGTATAATTGTTCCTTATACATACCTATATAATTATGGTTTGTAACCTGCTGAATTGTATTATGATTTGGATTATAGGTCTGAATCACAACTTTGCCTTGTTTTTCTGATCTTCCCGCTCTTCCCGCAACTTGAGTCATCATTTGGAAACTGCGTTCAAAAGCTCTAAAATCTGGATGATGCAACATATTATCGGCATTCATAATTCCAACCAGACTTACATTATCAAAATCCAAACCTTTGGCCAACATTTGTGTTCCTACTAAAATATCAATTTCTCTATTTTTAAAAGTATCGATGATTTTCTCAAAACCAAATTTTCCTCGCGTTGTATCTTGATCCATTCGCGCCGTTTTAGCTTTTGAGAAAAGCGATAGTAACTCCTGCTCTATTTGTTCGGTTCCAAAACCTTTTGTCGTTAAATCAATACTTGAACAACTATGGCAATTCGTTGGTTTCGCAATTGAATATCCACAATAATGACAACGCAATTGATTTTTAAATTTATGAAAAGTCAAACTTACATCGCATTGCTGGCAATGCGGAACGTGCCCGCAAGTCAAACATTCTATTATAGGAGAATATCCTCTTCTGTTTTGGAATAAAATCACTTGTTCACCCAAAGACAAAGCTTCTGCAATTTCTTCGATTAAAAGATCACTAAAATGCCCAGTCATTCTTTTTCTGAAATGTTTGTCTTTCAAATCGACCAAAACAACTTCAGGCATACGAACATTTTTATAACGTTCTGTAAGCGTTACTAAACCGTATTTATCATTTTGTGTATTAAAATACGTTTCAATACTTGGCGTTGCTGAACCTAATAAAACTTTAGCTTTATGAAAATTTGCCAAAACAATTGCAGCATCTCTTGCATGATATCTTGGCGCAGGATCTGTTTGTTTAAAAGTTTGTTCATGCTCTTCATCAACAATTAACAATCCTAAATCATTGAAAGGCAAAAACAAAGCCGACCTTGCTCCTATTACAATTTGTGCTTTTTCAGAATTTTCGAGCGTTTGTTTCCAAACCTCAACTCTTTCATTATTGCTGTATTTGGAATGAAAAACAGCCACTTTATCGCCAAAATGTAAACGTAAACGAGAAACCAATTGAGTCGTCAATGCAATTTCAGGAAGTAAATACAAAATCTGTTTTCCTGTCTGCAAATATTCTTCAATTAATTTAATGTAGATTTCTGTTTTCCCACTTGAAGTAACTCCATGAAGCAGACAAACTTCTTTTTCAGAAAAACTCTCTTTTATTGCAAGAAAAGCATTTTCCTGCGCTTCGCTTAAATGAAGTTCTTTTTCTGATTTTTCTCCATTAAATGAAACTCGATCATGTTGCAAATAATATTCTTCGAAGATTTCTTTTTCGATTAAAGCCTTAACAACTGCTGATGTCACATTCGCGACTTCAGTAAGTTTTTTTACTGTGATTGGCTTTTTTTCTGAGGCATTAAGCTGAAAATAGGCCAAAACAATTTCTTTTTGCTTATTGGCACTTTTTAATACTTCAAGCAATTCTGCTAAACCGTTATCTGAATCATATTTGGAATGTAGTTTTACATACCGAACCAATTTAGGCTTGTAGTTTTCTTTTATTTCTTCTTCTAAAACAATAATATCTTTGCTTATCAATTTTTGAAGAACCGGAAGTATGTTTTTCTTATTTAAAATTGAAGCAATTTCCTGAACCTTCAATGAACTCTGATGCTGTAAAGCTTCATAAACCAAAAATTCATCATCTGAAAGTTCACTGTCATTTACAACTACTTCTGGTTTATGCGAAACTATTGTTTCACTTTCCAACAATAATCCGCTTGGAAAGGCACCGCGATAAACATCGCCAATTCCGCACATATAATAATTAGCCACCCAAAGCCAGTGTTTTATCTGAGTTTCGGTTGCAATTGGTTTTTCATCTAAAATCTGGTGAATTTCTTTGGCATCATATAATGTTGGCGAATTTTCATGAATGTCTAAAACTAGCGCTGTGTAAATTTTATTTTTACCAAAAGGTACCGCCACTCGCATTCCTTTTTTAATGAAATGATATTCGGCCTCAGAAATTCGATAAGTAAACGTTTTTGCTAAGGAAAGCGGTAAAATAACTTCGATAAAAAACATGCAACAATTTTATATGATTTGGAAAATTATTTTTTTCCTGAAGATTTTTGAGCCAAATACTCATCAACTAATTTCTGAGTATGATTTAAAGATTGAATATTTGTCCAATCTTCATGACCCGGAATAATATACTTTGGACTTTTAAATTTCGTTTGTACTTTTTTAATAGATGTTTTCCATTCTTTAACATCGGAGTCGCCTAAATAACCAAGATCCTGCGCATCGGCACTTTTTATAAAACAAGCTCCATAAAGTACTTTTTCTTTATTAAACCAAACCACAATATTATCTGGCGCGTGCCCTTTTCCTGGATAGTAAACCTCAAAAGTATGCTGTCCGACTGTAAAGGTTTTATCGTTGGGAGTTATAAATTCAGCTCTCGGTTTCTTTTCTTTTTTCAGAATATCATCCGTCAACTTAATAGAATACGTTTTAATTCCTTTTTTTCTATAAAAATCAAATCCTCCTGCGCGATCATCATGAGAATGCGTAGCAAAAAGCATTACAACTTCTTTGTTATGTTTTGTCTTTATACTATCTAACAAAGGCTGGAATTGCGCTTCGTCCCAAGGCGCATCAAAAAGAACAACACCTTTATCTGTAACCAGATACATGGCATTGGCAGAAATCATCGTTCCTTTATAATCATGAAACGTTTTATAAACATAAAAGTCACCTGTAAGATGACTTATTTGTAATGGCGAATTCTTAGATTGTCCAAAGCTATTTGAAACTAAAACTAAGAATAAAATTATCGAAGCTAATTTTCGCATGTATTTTTTGAATTAATTATTTCACTCGTGTCCAGTATTGTGTTCTTCCCATTAAAGAGATTCCAACGTAACCGCGAAGTTTTAATTTATCAGCAGATTCAAGTGTAATATAACATTTGTATTTTTTACCGTTTGTAGGATCCAAAATAGTTCCGTCATTATATTCTGAACCGTCTTTTTTAAGACCGTTAATAATCACCATTCCTAAAATTGGTTTGTTTTTTTCAGCACCGTCACACTTAGAACAAACATCTTTTTTATGATTCTCACGAAGTATTTCTACTACTTTACCGTAAATTTTTCCTGATTTTTCGTAAACTTCTACGATTGATTTTGCTTCTCCAGTTTCATCGTCAATTGTTTTCCATTTTCCAATAACACTTTGAGCCTGAACACTCATTGCGAAGAAAAAAACACCAATTGCTAACATCCAATTTTTCATACTATTTATTTTTTTTTTGTTTTAATTTTCTGATAGTAGCGTTCAATTCGAACCCTAAAAGCAGAATCATACAGTTTATCCAAATGTAAAACATTAGAATTAATAATGTCCCAATTGAGCCATAAAGTTCGTTATATTTTGAGAATTTTATAACCCAAATCCCAAAAAAGAACGAAGATATAACAATTAATACCGTTGTAAAAACAGATCCAATGCTTATAAAAGGCACTTTATTGTACTGCTTAGTACCATAACGCAATAATATTGAGGATGTTATCAAAATCATCAAAAGAACAAACAAATATCGACCCAAAATAATCAACGGAATTCTATCACTTAATACATCCTGAATGATTGTTTTTTGAATAAATACCTCAAAAACGACAATCGTTGCCACCGTTACAAACAAAATTATGGTCATTACAAGCGAAATTGCCAGCGCCACTAAATATTGATGCAAAAATCCCCGTTTATCAAAAACATGTTTAGAGGATTCAAAACCGCTCAAGATTCCGTTAATGCCATTTGCCATCAAAAAAATCGAAAGAAAAAAACCGGTTGACAATAATCCCGAGTGACTATTATTTAAGATATCGCTGATAATTTTGCTAATGGCATCATATGTATTGGGAGGAACTCCTTGCTGTACAAACTGAAGAAAATCCTCCTGAAAATTATCAATCGGGATAAAGGGAATTAAATTTAAAATAAATAACGCAAACGGAAATAAAGCCATAAAAAAGCTAAAAGAAACCGCACTCGCATGATACGAAAATGCGCCATCAATAATTCCGATAACGTACATTTCGATCAAATCATACAGCGAAAAACCTTCCAGCCAAGGCAATTTTATTTTCTTTAAAAGTCGGGCGAAAGAACGCACCACAGGCAATTTCTCAATCCGAGCTTCTATCTCTTGCGACATATTTATTTGATTTTAGATTTCTGAGTTTAAATTTTAGATCACAAAATTCAACTCATAACTTATAACTCAAAACTCATAACTTAACTAAAACGCTTTCAAGCTCAAATCCATATTATAAACAGAATGCGTCAAAGCTCCTGAAGATATGTAATTTACACCGCAAAGACCATATTCGCGAATTGTTTTTTCGTTGATATTTCCTGAAGATTCTGTCTGGCATTTTTTACCAATTAAATCCACAGCCTTTTTAGTATCTTCATAATTAAAGTTATCAATCAAAATTCTGTGAACGCCATCGCTTAGCAAAATCTCACGAATTTCGTCAAGGTTTCTAGCTTCAACAATAATCTTTAAATCTAAATTATTTGCTTTTAAAAACTCTTTTGTTTTCTTTATTGCAAGTGTAATTCCGCCAGCAAAATCAATATGATTGTCTTTCAGCATAATCATATCATACAAAGCATAACGATGATTTTCGCCTCCGCCAATTTTTACCGCCCATTTTTCGGCTACTCTAAAATTTGGAGTTGTTTTACGGGTATCTAAAATTTTAGCGCCAGTTCCGTCTAAAAGTTGCATCAAATGATTTGTTTTTGTAGCAATAGCCGACATACGTTGCATGGTATTCAAAACCACTCTTTCAGATTTTAAAATAGACTGCGAACTTCCTGAAACTTCAAAAACAACATCACCATATTCTACATGTGTTCCGTCTTCGATAAAAGTCTTTATTTTTAATTTTGGATCAACAAATTCAAAAATCATTTTCGCCAAGGCAACACCTGCAATAATTCCCTGATCTTTTACTAATAATTTCGCCTGACCGTGAGCCGTATCTGGAATACAAGCCAACGAACTGTAATCGCCCGGGCCAACATCTTCTCTTATGGCATTGCTTATCAAAAGTTGTAATTCTGTCTGAAATTGCGCTTCGCTTATCATTTTTCTGTTTTTAATAATATGCTAAATTAGGATATATTTTATGGATTTGAAAGTTTACTTAACATGAAAAATTTTTCAAAACATTAAAGTTTTCTTTTTTAACCATTAAGATATTCAGAAAAAAAAGTTACAATTCTTAACAAAACTTACTCCCTTAATAAGCGTTGAATTAAATACCTTTGAGGTTCATTCAAACAAAATCATGGGATTAATTAAAGATATTTATTCGATTTCTTTTTACGAAAAATTTGGTCAGGCTGTCGCCGAAGTGCATCCTGCATTCAACAAACAAAAATTTATTGAAGCCATTTATGAAGGCGATTTTGCGCAAAAAGAGTGGAAAGAAAGAATGAAACATACAACGGTTGTGTTTCACCAATTTATGCCTCAAAATTTCCAAGAAGCCGTTTCTTTAATCGATAAAATCATTAAAAATTTAAAGAAAAATAACTTTGCAGACAGCAATCTGGCTTTCATCTTTTTTGCTGATTATATCGAAATATATGGTTTAGAAGATTTTAAAACTTCGGCGAAAGCCTTTGTTTCAATCACACAGTTTATAAGTTGTGAATTTGCCGTTCGTCCATTTATTTTAAAGTATAAAGAACAAATGATCGACGAAATGGTAAAATGGTCTTTACATGAAAATCATCATGTTCGAAGATTAGCCAGCGAAGGTTCCCGCCCGAGATTACCGTGGGCAATGGCGATTCCGTTTCTTAAAAAAGACCCTACTTCTATTCTTCCTATTTTAGAGAATCTAAAAAATGATCCTTCAGAATATGTTCGCCGAAGCGTTGCAAATATTTTAAATGATATTGCAAAAGATAATCCACAAATTGTATTAGAAATTGCAAATAAATGGAAAGGCCACAGCAAAGAAACCGACGGAATTATAAAACACGGTTGCAGAACTTTATTAAAACAAGGTCATCCCGAAATTTTAAGCCATTACGGTTTAGAAAGTACAAATATTGAACTTTCGTCTTTTGAAATCAAAACACCAATTGTAAAAATTGGCGATTATTTACAATTTCAATTTCACTTAAATAATAAAAATGAAGAAGCTAAAACGATTCGTTTAGAATATGCTGTTCATTATAAAAAAGCAAAAGGACATTTGGCTAAAAAAGTCTTTAAAATCAGTGAAAAAGTTTATCATCCGAATCAATTGACTAAGATTGAAAGAAATCAGTCTTTTAAGTTAATTACAACGAGAGTTTTTCATACTGGAATTCATCAGTTGTCGATTATTATTAATGGAACTGAAAGTGAAGTTTTGGAATTTAAATTGATTGATTAAATGCAATGAATTCTCGCATTTTTTTGTGATTCCTCGTTCCTCAGAATGACAAACAGAACTGCATAAAAAGAAGCATTTGAATTATTCCACATTTTCCTTACTTTTATAGTTAATACTAAAAACAAGTTTTCTTAATCTAAATTAAGTTACAGATTTCTATCACAACTGTAATTTTGTTTTCAAATCAAATCAAAATACCACATGTCAAATATCAGTTTAATTATCGAAGAACGCTCTGCCAATATTGGCAATTTTATGGTAGGTCGTTTATTGCCTTTCCGTGAAAAAAGAGCTGTTGGACCCTTTGTATTTATCGATCATATGGGACCTGCACATTTAAGTGATCATGAAAATATGGATGTTCCTCCGCATCCGCATATCGGACTTTCTACTTTGACCTTTTTGTTTGAAGGAAGCATTATGCACCGCGATAGTTTAGGAACCGAATTAGAAATAAAACCCGGCGCTGTAAACTGGATGACAGCCGGAAAAGGCATCGTACATTCTGAAAGAACTCCAGAATACTTAAGACATTCAGACAAAATGCTTCACGGATTACAGATTTGGGTGGCGCTTCCAAAAGAATTGGAGCAAATGGATCCGAATTTTACACATGTTGAAGCAGATGATATTCCGACTTGGGAAGAAGATGGCGTTTCGTACAAATTAATCGCTGGAGAAGCTTTTGGAAAAAAATCACCAGTTCCGGTTTATAGTCCGCTTTATTTTATTGAAATTAAAAGCAAAGAAGCTAAGAAAATCAATATTGGAAGCCATTTATTCGGAGAAAGCGGTTTGTATATTTTAGAAGGAAGTATCAAAAACGGCGAACATGTTTATGATCCGAGACAAATTTTAATTACAACTGAAGCTTCTCTTTGTGAGTTTGAAATTTCTGAAAACTCTACCGTTTATATCTTTGGCGGACAACCATTTCCTGAAGAACATTTTATCTTTTGGAACTTCGTTTCTTCGGATAAAGAATTACTTGAAAAAGCAAAAAAAGACTGGACAGAACAGACTTTCCCGAAAGTTCCGGGCGAAACCGAATTTGTTCCATTACCTGAACCAAGAATCAAATAATTATGGATACAATTTCAGCAAAAATAGATACACGTTTGTATCGCACGGAAATTACATCGGCAAGTGGAAATGTCTTAATTTCAGACGAGCCACAACAACTTGGAGGAAAAAATTTAGGGTTAAATCCTACTGAACTTTTGGCTTCATCATTAGCATCTTGCACATTAATTACTTTAAGAATGTACATTAATCGCAAGCAATGGAATGTTGAAGAAATCAATATCAAAATTGATTTTGAAAGAGATTCAGAGCGAAATTGTACCTCATTTACCAGAAGAATTGAAGTAATCGGCGAAGTTGACGAAACGCAAAGACAAAGATTGGAAACGATTGCAAACAGCTGTCCAATTCACAAAACACTGACAAATTCAATCGAAATCAAAACCACATTAATTTAAAAACATGGAAATTCAACAAATAAACGATACAAGAAGAGGTTATTTTGAAGCAATAGAAGACGGAAAAGAAGCTGGAAAAATGACTTATACATGGGCCGGAGACTCAAAATTTATAATTGATCACACGGAAGTAAGTCCCGATTTTAATGGAAAAGGTGTTGGTAAAAAACTTGTTATGGCCGCTGTAGAATATGCGAGAGCTAATAATTTAAAAATTATTCCGCTTTGTCCTTTTGCTAAAAGTGTTTTTGATAAGGTTCCTGAAATACATGATGTACTTTTTTCTTAAAGGGGCTAAGCTTTTTTAACCGCAATCCCGATAGCTATCGGGAGCAAAAGGATTGCGCAAAGTTCGCAAAGTTTTTTTTTAGATAAAGCTTTGCGAACTTTGCGTTTATATTAAGTTTTAGTATATAAAAAACCTTGCGTTCTTTGCGGTTAAAATCAACGTAACAAAATTCAATTTTCAAATTTCTCCGAAAACTCGTATATTTGCGCGTAATTTAAACTTAGAGTATGACAAGGATAATTACGCTTTTCTGTATTTTTATAGCACAAATCGGCTTTTCTCAAACTGCTGAAAGTTATTTAGAAAAAATCAGAAATAATGAAGCTCTCTTAACAGCTTTTTTTCAACAAATGCCAAAAGGAGGCGATTTACACCACCATTTTTCAGGATCAATTTATGCCGAACCGCTTTTAGAAAGAGCCATTTCTGAGAACTTTTATGTTAATTTAGAAACTTTGGCAGTTTCAAAAACAAAACCTGAAAAAGGAAACTGGATAAATTTCGATAGTATAAAAAAACTCGAAAAACTGGATTATTACGAGCAACAAATCATGCAAACTTGGTCGATTAAAGATTATAATGGTTCAGTTCCTTCTGACGATCAGTTTTTTGATTCATTTATGAAATTTGAGCCGACAATTCCAGGACATTTTGCTGAAGGAATGCTCGAATTGAAAAAGCGTGCCGTTGCCGAAAATGTAAGTTATATTGAAACACAATTATCTACAATTCCGTGCGATATGAATGTTTCAGATTTATCGGATTTTAATTCAAAATTGCGTCAGGCATCTTCTCAAAAAGATGAAAAAGCAGTTCTAAAACTTTTAGACGATTTATACAAATCGCTTCAGAAAAAAGATGCCAAAAAATACGCCGAAGATTTCAATACAAATTTCTTAGCAAAACTTCACAAAGACTTAAAAATTGATGACGAAAAATTCACAATGCGTTATCAAAACTTTGTGCTTCGTTTTATGGAACCTGTAGATTTATTCAAAAATCTGGTTATCGCTTTTATTTCTTCTAACGAAAGCAAATTGACTGCAGGAGTAAATATTGTTTCTCCGGAGCACGGACAGACTTCTATGAAAGATTATTGGCTTCACATGGTCATGTTTAAATACTGCCACGATAAATTTCCGAATGTAAAATACACGCTTCACGCGGGCGAATTGACTTTAGGTTTGGTTCAGCCAGAAGAATTGACTTGGCATATTAACGATGCCATTTATGTTGCCGGAGCCAACAGAATTGGTCATGGCGTTGATATCGCTTACGAAGCGAATTCGTATGATTTATTAAAATATATGTCGAAAAACAATATTCCGATTGAGATTAATTTAGCGAGTAACGAATTCATTTTAAAAGTAAAAGAGAACAGACATCCGTTTACGCTTTACAAAGAATTTAATGTGCCAATTGTAATCAGTACAGACGATGCAGGAATTTTAAGAAGTAATATGACGGAGCAATATGTTTTATTGGCCAAAAGATATCAGGACGTTTCGTATGCGACTATAAAACAATATGTTTACAATAGTATTAATTATAGTTTTATCCAAGATGAATCGGTTAAAAAACAATTGATTAAAGATTTAGATAATCGTTTTAAAACTTTTGAAGCGAAGTTTTCTAAAAACTAATCTTTGCGAAAATTGCACGCAGATTTAAACAGATTTAAGCTGATAAACACAGATTTTATTAATAAAATATCAAAAATAACATCTGCTTAAATCTGTTTAAATCTGCGTGAAAAAACATTTACAATTATGATTATAGAAGCCGTATATCTTTTTATAAAACCAGAATTAGCATCAACATTTGAAGCTGATTTTACAAAAGCAAGTCAATATATTTCATCAATCGAAGGTTATTTAGGACATCGTTTAGAAAAATGTCTTGAAGTCGAAAATAAATATCTTTTATTAGTTGATTGGAATACACTAGAAGATCATACAATCGTTTTTAGAACTTCTGAGGCATATTTAGAATGGAAAAAGATTTTGCATCATTATTATGAACCGTTTCCAATTGTAGAACATTTTGAAACGGTTTTTCAAAATAAAAAATAGACATGAACATCAAACTCATCGCCATCGGCAAAACAGATAATAAATCGCTTCAAACTTTGATTGACGATTATACCAAACGTTTGTCTTTTTACATCAAATTTGATTTGGAGATTATTCCTGATATCAAAAATGTAAAAAACTTGTCTGAAAGTCAGCAAAAGGAAAAAGAAGGCGAACTGATTCTATCAAAACTTTCTGCAACAGATCAGTTGATTTTGTTGGATGAAAACGGAAAAACTTTCTCTAGCGTTGGTTTTTCTGAAGAATTGCAAAAGAAAATGAATTCTGGTGTAAAAACGTTAGTTTTTGTTATTGGAGGTCCTTATGGTTTTTCTGAAACGGTTTATAAAAAAGCGCAAGGAAAAGTTTCGCTTTCGCTGATGACGTTTTCACATCAAATGGTTCGTTTGTTTTTTATCGAACAATTGTACCGCGGATTTACGATTTTACGAAATGAACCTTATCATCATCAATAATGGTTAATCGTTGATTTGTTTAATTGTTTAATCGCAGTTTTTAAAAAATGAATTCTTCGTCTTCATTTATAAAAACGAATGGAATCTTTTTATCAATTATAGTTTTTACTAAAATCTTGCATTGAATATATTCTTCATAATTCATGTTTTTATCATATGAAAATGTAATTTGAGCTTTTGGATTGATAACTAAACTATCTAAAAATGGTTTTAAATTACTTTTTGGAAAATCATAGGTTTTTCTTCCACTGTATTTTACCATTCCGTTCTTTTTAAAATACAGCTGGCTTCTGTTATTCGCAATTTCCATTTTATAATACACTTTCGTGAAAGGCAAAAAAGCTAAATTCTTTCCGATTGAATCAGCGTAAGAATAATAATTTTGTGCATTTTCATTTTTATGCGCGCTGTCGCCACGCTTTTTTTTCTGTAATTTTATTACTTCCGGAATTAGTAATTTTAAAGGCAAACGTTTGTCGATATTGAAAATCCAATTGGTGGAAATGATGCTGTTTTTTCGATTTACATCTGCAATTGTGTCTTTCCCTTCGGTTTTAAAAAAGATGTAAATTGGCGAATGATCCTGAACGTCTTTTACAATTGTAACGCTTGATTTTGGAAGTAAAACGTCTTTTTTTTCTCCGCAGGAGAAAAGAATAAAAGCAATGATTAGAGTGAAATATTTCATAAAAGTGAAATCATGTTTATTTTCCATTTAAAAAATCAATAATACTTTTCCAAAACGACTTTGGCGTATCCTCTTTTTCATCTTTATAATCTTCTTCCCCTTCATAAATTCTTTTCAAACCAATATTTTGTTTATTATCTATTTCTAATGCTTTCTTATCATTTTCAATTGGCTGACTATATTCAAATGGTCTAACATTAAATGCATCTGCTCTATAACTCTTTGATGTACATTCCTTTTTAAGATCTTCACCAATCGATGCGAGATTTAAATTTTCACCAGTCTCAAAATTGTCAATATTAAAATTATATTCTATGCCTAAAAAAGTATCTTCTAGCAAGTCTTTAATATCATTAATAGTTTCTTCACTGTCATTAAAAATCCTTCCTAAAACTTTAGTCCATTGATCGTTAACCTTCATGAAATAAAGCTCAAAACAATTTTCTTTTATTAGAAGAGCCTCATTATCTGCAAAACGAAATATATAATCTTTATTACCATCAAAATCACTAAAAAGAGTAAAACATAATACTGTAAATGTAAAATTCAGAATATCTCCATTTATCCCTCCTTTATCTATAAAAAAGTCCCTTCTAA
Organism: Flavobacterium sp. ASV13; assembly: GCF_000745775.1. GTDB lineage: Bacteria > Bacteroidota > Bacteroidia > Flavobacteriales > Flavobacteriaceae > Flavobacterium. Next base: position 22,941 of record NZ_JQJY01000004.1, read on the forward strand.
AAGGATAATAAAACCAAGAATCAAAATTAGGATCTAACTTTTGAAGCAAAAATTTATGAGCTGAATGATGGAAATCCTGCTCAAAAACTTTAACACCATTTTTTATGATAAAGCCTTCCGAAGAACATTTTCCACCAAAACAATCTACTTCGATATAAGCTATTTCTTTTTCTATAATTTTTTCTGAGAACTGCACTAAATCACTCTCAAAACTTGTATCAGCCTGACAGACAATTCCCGAAAAAGGAGTGTAAATCTCTCTAACATTATACAATTCAAAATTAGCAGTGACAATGCTTTTTAAATCTGATAATTTATCTTTTTTTTCTCGTATTATTATCGAATAACTGGTATAGCTCATTGTTTATATTTTAATTTTAGTATTATTAAACGTAGATTTTATTAAACAAGGTAACACATTCCACAGCTTCCTTCACATCATGAACACGCAAAATTTTTGCACCTTTTGTCAAAGCAATTGTATTCAAAAACGTAGTTCCGTTTAAAGCTTCCTGCGCTGTAATATCAAGCGTTTTATAAATCATTGATTTTCTTGAAATTCCAGCTAAAACTGGCAATTCCAACAAATTAAAAAGTTCCATTTTTTGCATGACTTCATAATTCTGATCGGTTGTTTTGGCAAAACCGAAACCTGGATCGAGAATCAAATCGTTGATTCCTAAAGCTCTTGCCTTTTTTACTTTTTCCGAAAAATAAAAAAGAATCTCTTTTAAAATATCATCGTACTGGGTCAAACTCTGCATCGTTTGCGGATTACCGCGCATGTGCATCATAATATACGGAACGTTATATTTTGCTATAACCTCAAACATTTTATTGTCAAGTTCTCCCGCCGCAATGTCATTTATAATGGCTGCGCCGCTTTCTATACTCGCTTTTGCAACTTCGGCTCTGAAAGTATCAATTGACAATAAAGCTTTCGGAAAATGCTTTAAAATCAATTCTATGGCTGGAACAATTCTGTCAATTTCTTCTTGTTCCGAAACAAATTCGGCACTTGGTTTGCTTGAGTAAGCACCAATATCAATAAAAGTCGCACCTTCGGAAAGCATTTTATCAACTTGCGAAATAATTTCGTCTTCGTTTTTATATTTTCCTCCATCAAAGAAAGAATTTGGCGTAACATTTAAAATCCCCATTACTTTAGGAATCGATAAATCTATAAGTTCGCCTTTGCAGTTAATTGTCATTTGTTTATTTTGTTTCAGGTTTCAAGTTTCAAGTTGATGCAGATTGCGCAAGTTCTGGAACTTGAAACCTGAAACCTGAAACTTTTTAAACTACTTTCGAGTTTCAAGTTATAACCGTTAACACTTTGTTTAGAAAAAACTTGGAACAAAGAAAACCTGAAACTTGAAACTCTTAAAAAATTATCCTTATTTTTGGAAAAATTTAAGCAAATATACAGCATATAAATGAAGAATACTTCCCAAGAATTTGATAATGTTATCGCGGTTTGCCGAACCTTATTCATCAATAAAATGAAAGATTACGGCAGTGCATGGAGAATTTTAAGACTTCCTTCTCTAACTGATCAAATTTTCATAAAAGCGCAACGAATCAGAAGTTTACAAGAAAACGATATCCGTAAAGTGGATGAAGATGAAAAAGGAGAATTTATCGGAATAATCAATTATTCAATCATGGCTTTAATTCAGCTTGAATTAGGTGTTGTTGATCAGCCGGATCTTGACGTTGAAAAAGCAACTGAATTATATGACGCTAAAGTAAAGCTGACAAAAGACTTAATGGAAGCAAAAAATCACGATTACGGAGAAGCATGGCGTGATATGCGTGTGAGTTCTTTAACCGATTTGATTCTGCAAAAACTCCTTCGCGTTAAGCAAATTGAAGATAATAAAGGAAAAACTTTAGTTTCTGAAGGCATTGATGCTAATTATCAGGATATGATTAATTATTCTGTTTTTGCATTAATTCTAAATCCGATAAAATAAATCAAATTCCAAAAAAGAAATTTCAGATTCCAATGCTAAACTTGGAGTTTAGAATTTTAATACTTAAATATTTGTTATGAAAAACATCCTTACCCAATTCTCCCGCTTATTTGTCGGTGTATTATTTATCATTTCCGGATTAATCAAACTAAACGATCCTGTTGGTTTCTCTTATAAATTAGCAGAATATTTCAGCGAGCCGGTTTTCAATATGCCATTTTTAGAGCCATTGGCTTTAGGATTAGCTATCTTTTTAGTTATTCTGGAAGTAGTTTTAGGCGTAATGTTGTTAGTTGGCTATAAATCAAAATTGACCATTTGGGCATTATTGCTTTTAATTGTTTTCTTCACGTTTCTTACCTTCTATTCTGCTTATTTTGATGTAGTAAAAGATTGCGGATGTTTTGGAGATGCTTTACACTTAACACCTTGGCAATCCTTTACAAAAGATGTTGTTTTGCTATTCTTTATCCTGATTTTATTCATCAATAAAAAATTAGTAAAACCATTATTTTCAAAAATGGTGACCAACATTCTTACTTTGTTAAGCATTGTTTTATGCGTTTTCATGGCAGTTTGGGTTTTAAACCATAATCCGATCAAAGATTTCCGTCCGTATAAAGTGGGAACGAATATCGAAAAAGGAATGGAAATTCCGGAAGGCGCACCAAAATCGGTTGTAGAAATGATTTTCATTTACAAAGTAAACGGCGTTGACAAAGAATTTACCGAAAAAGATTTAATGAATATTCCCGAAGGTGCCACTTTCGTGGATAGAAAAGACAAAGTAATCACTGAAGGTTTTGTACCGCCAATTCACGATTTCACGATGACAAAAGACGATTCTGATTATAAAGAAGAATTATTGAAAGAACCAAAATTAGTCATTTTTGTTACTTACGATTTAGCTTTATCAAATCCGGAAGGAATGAAAAAATTAGCAAAAGTTGCTGCGGATGCAAAAGCTAAAGGTTATAAAGTTATTGGAATGACGGCTTCTGGAACTGAAGAAATTGCAAAAGCTAAAAAACAATATGGCTTGAATGTTGATTTTTATTTCTGTGATGCAACAGCTTTAAAAACAGTTGAAAGAGCAAATCCGAGCATTGTGGTTTTACACAAAGGAACTATAGTTCAAAAAGTACATTACAACGATGTTGATGATTTAAAGTTATCTGATGTTGCTTATGGGATTTAAAAAATCTTAACAATATAAATAACGCCAATATTTCTATTTTTTTTTAGATATATTGGCGTTATTTTTTGAAAATCAAACTAAACCAATTCCAATTAAAAACAAAATAGAATGATAACTGCGATAAGAAAAAATTTGACCAAAACGTTTTATGAAAATCCTTTCCTTTTTTCATTTATAGTATTTTTACTTATTTATGCCGGTTATGATTATTCTGTTCACAAATCTTCTGGTACACACTTAGTTTCTCTTCAGGTTTTGGCGTTAATTGCTGGTGTAATTTTTGAAAGTAAAAGAATATCAAATAAATGGACAACATCAGTTCTTATAGGAATCATTTCTTTTGTTTTTATATTTTTCTTTGGTGTTTTTTTATGCACCATAGTTGGTGAATCAGATTGTAATCTTTCATTCATTTTGGATAGAAGTCTTACGTTTTGGCCTTTTATTTTTTTTGTCTTTTACGTTATGTATTCACGCATATTTAATGAACGAAATATAACACCAAAATTAACCGAGGGCATAACATTATTTCTCTCGATTGCCATGATATACTGGGTAGCTGATAACGGATTAATCAACTTTGACAACATAATCTCCCAAACCATAATGGTTATTGGTATTTTATTTTCATTATTTTCTTTTTTTCATGCCTTTACAAGAACTTATTTATCAGACAGAAACAAACTTATCCTAAGTATTTGGAGCTCAATAATCATGATGTTTTTTGCCGTAGATAATTTAAATTCAATTTATAATCAAAACATTATCAATTCAAATGATATTTTGCAGGCAATATACATTGCAATTCAATATTTTCTTTTAGGAATTTCAAGTATTTATATGATTCAGAATTTTATGATGCTTATTGGTTTTCTGCCAAGATGGAAAAGGTTTTTCAATTCAAGATATTTTAAAGAACTACGAGAACTCAAAGACGAACATATTGATCGATATTCTGAAGAACAGGTAAATTATTTAGATTCTATCTTCTGCATTGTTCTTATAGGTTCTGTTTTCTATTTAAACTATTACTATGAGTTTGTTTCCAGACAATTTATAATTTGGATAAGCTTTGTAATTTTTCCTGTGATTCTAAATCTTTTTAATCGTGTTACAGGAAAGAAAAGATTTGCTTATCTCCTATTTTTAGTTCTGTTTATTTCTTGCCAGAATAAAGAGGAAAAAACTATAAAAATCAATCCCGAGAATATTAACCTAAATGAAGTTGTTTCAGATTTAACTCCAGAACAAATTGAAAAAATCAAAACTATTCATACCATTTTTGCGGAAGTTGACAAAAGCAGTTTAGAGCAAACTATAACTGATTTTAAAAGAGATTTACACCCCGAAAATGAAATCGAAATCTGGATGCAGATGGCAGACGCATACAAAGGCTATCTTAGTAAAAACAAAAAGAATCTAGATGAAAAGAAAGAAGTTTTTAAACTGATTTTATCTCGTTCTATGATGAGTTCTCAAGAAACTTTAGAAAACACCAATTTAGAATACCTTTCTAAAAAAGAGGCAGAAGAAGTTTTGAGTTTTTACAATGATACTCCGCAGCCATTAATTGTAAAACAATCAGCTAAATAAAAAGTATTTCCAGAACGGTTTTCTTTCTTACATTTGTTTAAACCAACTGTAAGAAACCAAACATTTCTATGAAACAAATCTCAAAGTTTTTATTTACTTTTTTAGCGGCTTTTCTATTCAACCAAGTAAGTTTCAGCCAAACTCAAACATCAAACAAAGATCAACGTTATATCTTCTTTTTACACAATGCATATGTAGAGCAAAATCCATTAAATGTTCCACATCCTGAATATGGAAAAGCTGAATACAACGAAATTTTGGCTTCTTTCAGAAAAGATAATTTTATTGTTTACAGCGAAATCAGAAAGAAAAATACAAATGCCTCTAAATACGCTGAAAAGATTGTAAAACAAATAAAAACACTATTAAAAAAAGGCGTTTCACCAGATAAAATAACTGTAATAGGAACTTCAAAAGGCGGTTATATCGCGCAATTTGTTTCTACTTATTTAGCCAATCCCAACGTAAATTTTGTTTTTATTGGCTGTTTCAGAGATGTAGATATTCAAGAATTCCCAGAGATTAATTTCTGTGGAAATATTTTGACGATTTATGAAAAATCAGATGTTTATGGTGTTTCAGCAATCAAAAGGAAAGAAACTTCCAAACTGAAAATAAATCACTTTAAAGAAATTGAACTCAATACAGGACTAAAACACGGATTTCTATATAAAGCTGCCGATAACTGGATTGCGCCAAGCAAAAAATGGGCAAATGGAAATTATGATTTGAATTAAAAATAAAGCTTTCAGTAAATTGAATTATTGAAAGCTTTTTTTATTGAAAAGCTGACGTTTTTTTGCTTCAAAACTCCTGCTTAAAATCAAATTTTTACTTGTTTTTTCATCCGTTATAAAATCCAATTAAAAATTTACCGGATTTTAGCCTTAACTATTACGATTTCATTCTATTTTTTGTAACCCAAATTTCACATTTTGTTACAAAATAAACGATTCTTCAAATTTTGTTAATGTACAATTGGCATTCAATTTGTTTGTTTAACTTTGTGAATTCAGTACTAATTAAAAATAATTTTAATATAATATGAAACAATTAGCCCTAGTCGTTATTGCGTTTATTACATTTTCATGCTCTCAGGCTCAGAAAAAAGAATTTTCAAAAGAAGCCTTGTCTGAAAAATTATTAGCTTCAGATGGAAGCCAGGTTGCCTTCAAAAGCATTTTGAAAAAATACAAAGGTAAAACTTTAGTTATTGAAGTTTGGGCTTCATGGTGTGGAGATTGCGTAAAAGCAATGCCAAAAGTAAAAGAATTGCAAGCCAATAATCCAGATGTATCTTATCTATTCATTTCTGCTGATAAAACAGCTGATAAATGGAAAGCCGGAATCGAAAAACATGAATTAAAAGGCGATCATTACATGATGAATGACGGTATGAAAGGCTTATTCGGAAAAGCGATCGACTTAGATTGGATTCCACGTTACATCATCGTTGATAAAAAAGGAAATATAGTGCTTTACCGTGCTATTGAAACTGATTTTGATAAAATCAATGAAGCTTTGAAAGGCTTAAAACAAGCTTAAAAATTACTTTAAAAAACAAAAAATTAAAAGAATAATAAAAACTACCAAAATGAGAAAATCGATTGTTGCAGGAAATTGGAAAATGCATAAAAATGCTGCACAGACTGAAGAATTATTGAACGAATTAATTGCTAAAATTCCAGCAAAAACTAATGCACAAGTAATTGTAGCGCCAACTTTTGTAAACTTACAAGCTGCTGCTACAAAATTAAAAAATACAACTATCGGAGTTTCTGCTCAAAATGTTCACCAAGCTGAAGGTGGCGCTTTTACAGGAGAAATTTCTGCAGATATGTTGACAAGCATTGGTGTTAATACAGTAATTTTAGGTCACTCAGAGCGCAGAGCTATTTTCCACGAAACTGATGCATTAATCGCAAACAAAGTTGATACTGCTTTAAAACATGACATGACAGTAATTTTCTGTTTTGGTGAAGAATTAAAAGATCGCCAATCTGGAAATCATTTCAATATTGTTGAAAACCAATTACGTGATGGTGTTTTCCATATTGCAAAAGAATCTTGGTCGAAAATTGTTTTGGCTTACGAACCAGTTTGGGCTATTGGAACTGGAGAAACTGCTTCACCAGAACAAGCTCAGGAAATGCACGAATTTATCAGAGAAGTTATCCGTAAAGCTTTTGGAGCTGAAATCGCTGATGAAGTTTCTATTTTATACGGTGGTTCAGTTAAACCAGACAACGCTAAAGAAATTTTCTCTAAACCAGATGTTGACGGAGGTTTAATTGGTGGTGCTGCTTTAAAAGCAGACGATTTCTTAGCAATTGTAACTGCTATCTAAATTTATTTTTTGCCACAGATTAAAAGGATTTTCACAGATTTTTTTAGTTCAATATTAAAAATCATTTTAATCTTTTTAATCTGTGGCAAACCAAAATACAAAGCGATACATTATGTGTCGCTTTTTTTTTATGTTTTAAATTATTCTTAAATTAAGAATGTTCTTTTAGTTTTTTAGACAACTTCTGCTTTCTATTCTTACCTTTGCAAAAATTTTTTTTATGTCAAATATATATTTAGGATATCATTTTACGATTGAGCCAAAAGAACTAGGATCAGAAATTTTAGTGGCAGAATTAGGCGAAAAAGCGTTTGAAAGTTTTACAGAAACAGAAAACGGAATTTCGGCTTTTGTGAAGAAAGATTTATGGGACGAAAATATTCTGGATGATATTTATATTTTACAGTCTGAAGAATTTAAAATTGAATATACCATTGAAGAAATCGATCAGGTAAACTGGAACGAAGAATGGGAAAAGAATTTTGAACCAATTGATGTAGACGGAAAATGTCATGTTCGTGCTCCTTTTCATCCAAAAACAGACGCCGAATTTGATATTTTAATTGAACCAAAAATGAGTTTTGGAACTGGTCATCACGAGACAACTCACATGATGATTCAGCATTTATTAGAAATGGATGTTAAAGGCCTGAAAACTCTTGATATGGGTTGCGGAACTGCTATATTGGCCATTTTAGCCGAAATGAAAGGCGCTGAACCAATTGATGCAATTGATATTGATAATTGGTGTTATTTAAACTCTATAGAAAATGCTGAGCGCAATAATTGCAAACATATCAGCGTTTATGAGGGCGATGCAGCTTTATTGGCAGGTAAAAAATACGATTTGATTATTGCCAATATCAACAGAAATATTTTATTGAATGATATGCAAGCTTATGTTGATTCTTTAAACCCAAAAGGAATTATATTATTCAGCGGTTTCTATGAAGAAGACATTCCATTTATCGATGCATCCTGCGTTGAAAAACGATTAACGTATGTTAAAAAATTTCAAAGAAATAATTGGGTTTCATTAAAATACGTAAATTAGTCACAAGTTACGAAGTACAAAAACCAAATGAGATGAGTACTAAAGAAAAAGTAAAAGAAAGAGTTCGCGAGAAGGAAGCAACAGTTTTTAATAACGAAATTATTGTTTATAATGACGATGTAAACACTTTTGATCATGTAATTGATACTTTAATGCGTGTTTGCAGCCATACCGCAGAACAAGCAGAACAATGTTCCTTAATTGTACATTACAACGGAAAATGCACTGTAAAAACGGGTCCGCTTGACAAGTTAAAACCGCAATGCACACAACTTTTAGAAGCTGGATTGAGCGCCGAGATTGTTTAATCGCAAATAATTTAAAAAGCATTCTATTTTATTCTATATTTGGATAAAATAGAATGCTTTTTTTATGGAAGAATACGGAAAAATATTAATCATTGCGATGCCTATTTTTTTGGCCTTAATTATTATTGAAAAAATTTACGGCATTTATAAAAAAAATGACACTGCCCCTTTAATCGACAGTGTATCGAGCATCAGTTCCGGAATCACTAATTCGGTAAAAGATGTTTTGGGACTTAGCATTACTTTTCTTTCCTATGAATGGCTGGTTTCTAAAATCGCTTTACAACATTTAGAACCAAGTTTTCTCTCCTATTTTATTGCCTTTTTTGTAATTGATTTTTATGGTTACTGGAGCCATCGTTTAGCACATCAAATCAATTTTCTTTGGAACAAACATGCTATTCATCATAGCAGTGAAGAATTCAATTTAGCCTGTGCACTTCGCCAGCCAATTGCAAGTTTAGTAAATCTGTTTACTTTTTTGCTGATTCCCGCAGCTCTTTTGGGAGTTCCGGCTTCTGTAATTGCTATTACGCTTCCTTTGCATTTATTTTTGCAGTTTTGGTATCACACCAAACACATTAACAAAATGGGATTTTTGGAACATATTATCGTGACGCCATCACATCATCGCGTCCATCACGCTATAAATCCGGAATATTTAGATAAAAACCATTCGCAGATTTTTATTTTTTGGGATAAACTGTTTGGTACTTTCCAAGCTGAATTAGACGAGGTTCCACCGGTTTTCGGAATTACAAGACCGGCAAATACCTGGAATCCAATTAAAATCAACTTTCAGCATTTAACGCTACTTATCAAAGATGCGTGGCGTGCCGAAAACTGGAAAGACAAATTCACAATTTGGTTTAAACCAACTGGCTGGAGACCAGAAAATTTTGAAGAAAAATATCCCGTAAATAAAATCGAAAATGTTTTTGATTTTGAAAAATATGGAACTCAAAACTCTCAAAAACTCATTTATTGGTCGGTTGCACAAGTCTTGATTACGCTTTTGTTTGTGAGTTATCTTTTTGACAATATTGCCAAAATTGGTTTGCCAAACATCTTCATTTACGGATTTTTTATTTTTATAACAATTTATAGCTACAGCGAGTTAATGGACAAAAGCAAATATGCCGTTTTTTGGGAAGGATTTCGTTTTAGTATTGCTGCAGCAATTATAATTTACAATGGTGACTGGTTTGGCTTAAATACTGTTTTTTCATTAGGTAATTTTGTCATTTTAATCTATTTGGGTTTATCATTTTTAACCACAATATATTTTGTAACCGTTGATTTTAAAAATAACCAAAACCAAACCATAAACTCACTCAACCCCTTATGAGAAACGCTACCTATTTTAAAATTTACCTCGCATTTTGCCTCGTATACCTCATTGTTTTACTTTTGGGGTATGAAAACTTGGATTTGTTTTTAAAACCAATTTTAATTCCGTTATTGAGTTTCGGAATTTATTTTTACAGGACATTCCCAACAAAAAATATTCTGCTGCTTGCGCTGCTTTTTTCATGGATAGGTGATGTGATTTTACTTTTTACTGATTTAGGCGAAATTTACTTTATTTTAGGATTGGTTGCTTTTCTTATTTCACATATTACTTATTGTGTTTTGTTCAACAAACAAACTAGAAGACAAATCAAGAGAAACTTAGTATTTTTTGGAATTGGAAGTGTTGTAATTGCCCTTTATTTAATTGGAATGCTTTCGTTTTTATTACCCACTTTAGGCGATTTGCAAATTCCGGTAATTGTGTATGCAAGTGTCATTTCAATTATGCTTTTATTTGCTTTTAATGGCTATTTAATTTGGGAAAAACGAGGAAGCCTATATGTTTTCGCAGGAGCAACAATATTTGTCATTTCTGATAGTATTTTGGCCGTAAACAAATTCCACACACCAATTGAAAAAAGTTCTTTTTTTATTATGCTTACTTATCTTATGGCACAATATCTGATTGTAATTGGAATATTAAAACTGAATCCAAAAAAGGCAGAATAACATTTATAGATTTCTATATTTTAAATCTTAAAAATGATTTATCTGATAGCTGTTAGCAGTGACGGAAAAACCTTTTAAATTTGCATGACCAAAAAAGCATAACCATGAAAAAAATATTCATCTTTTTAATTTTATTAATCAGTGCAACTTCTTGTATTAGTACAAAATCGACATTAAAAAATGTAGATGATAATGCTCCTGATTTAATTTTAAAGAAAGACAATACGTTTGCCATTACACTTTTTGCCAAAGACAAAAAATATGGCTACGATCCCGATTATCCCGTAAATATTTTCTACCGAAATACTAAAGACGAAGCTTTGAATGAAACTCGTTTTCTAAATGCGCTTGCTGGCCCAAGTGGTGAAAAAATCACTTATAAACGATTAGAGACATGTTGTCCGTTTCCAACAAAAAGAAGCGATATGGGTGCAGGATTTTTAAATGTTTATGAATTAACTTGGGAAGGACAGAAAAAGCCTGTGATACTTTATTTAAACATTTATGAAAAAGGAATTTTAATGGTTCCGATGGGATTGAGTTTGAAGCAGAATTAAATATTACTATTCAATTTTATGCTTAAGAAAGTTATTATCTCCCTTGCAATTCTGTTATTTCTTTTTTTCGTTTTTATTGCTTGGGGATTATATCTAACAGAAATTGAAGATCATTATGGCGATTTGCAAGAAATCTATTTTGAATCTAAAAGTGGCGATTTAATCATAAATAAACAGACTAAAAATTTTGGCATAATTTCGAAAAGTTGGAAAAGAGCAAACATTATTACAAAGCAACATGATACTTTAGATTTGTATACTTTTATTAATGAAGATAAATATGAAGTTTTTAGAAGTGATGAAAATCTTATTTTGAATAAATTAGACTTTGACAAAATAATACGTTTAAAAAGCAAAAAAACAATAGAATCTGTTCTTCATAATTAACATCGAATGTACAATTTTATTGGTAATGAATTAATTGTTGAATGTGCCGGAATCGATTTATCATTTTTTGAAATTTGACACAGAACTAAATTTAACTTAATTTCTCATAATTCCACTAAATCTAGCCCTGATAGAAGTGGAAATCATTTTTCTCTAAAACTTATTTTTTCCTGGCTGGGCAGAGCGACCGGAGGAAGCTCCTGAACAGACTTTGGAAAAAAAAGTTTTTACAGAAAAATATTGAAACGAATAGCAGGATTAGCTTCATAAAATAATCTTAAATCTTAATCCTAAACTCATAAATCATAACTACCTTTGCAGTGCAAAAAAATAATTTTATGAACTTACAACATATTCCACAAATTAAGCATACTGACAGCGGAAATTTCTTTTTATTGGCGGGGCCTTGTGCTATCGAAGGAGAAGAAATGGCGCTGAGAATTGCTGAAAAATTAGTTGGTATTACCGACAATCTTCAGATCCCTTATGTGTTTAAAGGATCTTTTAAAAAAGCAAACCGTTCTAGAATTGACAGTTTCTCTGGAATTGGTGACGAAAAAGCTTTGAAAATTTTAAGAAAAGTTTCTGAAACTTTTCACGTTCCAACTGTAACTGATATTCACACCAACGAAGATGCTGATATGGCAGCCCAATACGTTGATGTATTGCAAATACCAGCTTTCTTAGTTCGTCAGACTGATCTTGTTGTTGCTGCGGCAAATACAGGAAAAGTAGTAAACTTGAAAAAAGGACAATTTATGAGTCCGGAAAGCATGAAACATGCTGTTCAAAAAGTATTAGACTGTAATAATGAAAACGTAATGGTTACTGATCGTGGTACTATGTTTGGTTACCAGGACATGATTGTTGATTTTAGAGGTATTCCTACTATGCAGCAATATGCTTCTACAGTTTTGGATGTAACGCATTCTTTACAACAACCAAATCAAACTGCAGGTGTTACAGGCGGAAGACCTGATATGATTGAAACAGTTGCAAAAGCTGGTATTGCAGTTGGTGTTGATGGTATTTTTATCGAAACACATTTTGATCCTGCTAATGCAAAAAGCGATGGTGCTAATATGCTTCATTTGGACTATTTTGAAGGTTTGATGACAAAATTAGTTGCTATTAGAAAAACAGTTAACTCATTCTAAATTTATAATACTTAAGTTCTTTGAAAACAAAAATTTTATTTTTCCTTCTGGCTTGCGTTTCACTAAGCGCTTTTGCTCAGGAAGAAATTCCGGTACAAAAATACGCTGCACACAATAAAGGAAAATTCTTTGTGATGTGGGGTGGTAACAGAGAAAGTTACTCTAAATCTGATGTAAATTTCAGAGGTAAAGATTACAACTTTACTGTTGATAACATGCAAGCTCATGATAAACCAAAAGGATGGCATGTAGATTATATCAATCCTGCAAATATGACAATTCCTCAAACGAATTTGAGATTAGGTTATTTTTTCAGCGATCATTATAGTGTTACAATTGGTGTTGACCACATGAAATATGTAATGTCACAAAATCAAATTGCTAACGTGAACGGAAACATCAATTTACCTGCAGATGATCCTGCATCAATTTACAATGGAAATTACAATAACACACCTGTAGATATGTCTCAGGGAGGAGCTATTGAAGGCGGTTATAACAAAGGTGAAATAAATCCAAACGGTCCTGCTTTTTTAATGTATGAACATACAGATGGTTTAAACTACATTAATACTGAGGTGGCGAGATTTGATGATGTTTCAAAATGGTTTGGATTACCAAATATTGATAAAGTTCAGATTAACTTAACCGAAGGTATTGGTGCTGGAGTTTTATATCCTAAAACCAATACTACAATTTTAGGTAAAGAACGTCACGATGATTTTCACGTTTCTGGTTATGGTGTTTCTGCAAAAGCTGGTTTAAACATTACCTTTTTTAAACATTTCTATGTTCAGGGAGAGTTAAAAGGCGGTTATATCAATATGCCAGATATTAAAACTACAATGAGCAATGATGATAAGGCTTCTCAGCACTTTACTTATTTTCAACGAATTATTGCTGTTGGAGGAATTTTCAGAATCTAAAAAGATTACTTTATAAAATAATAAAAGCAGAATTTCATTCATTTGAAATTCTGCTTTTTTGTTTGTGTTAATTCCGAATGAAAACTGAAGAATAAATTATACTTTTAAATTTTTAAAATTTGAATATGAAAAAATCAAAATACCTCTTTCTGATAATTACCTTTTTACTGAGTTTTGGTTGCGCGTTATTTGTCGCGATGAAAGTTTTTCCGAACAATCCATTTTCAGGAAACAAAGCTCAAAATACAGTTTCAGACAAAATTCAGGATGGAGATATTATTTTTCAAACTTCAGAATCTCCACAATGCGAAGCAGTCCGAATTGCCACAAATTCTAAATTTTCCCATTGTGGCATTATCTACAAAATAAACGGAAATCTATTTGTTTTTGAAGCCGTTCAGCCTGTAAAATTAACTCGTTTGGAAGATTGGATCCAGCACGGGAAAGACAATAAATATCTCGTAAAAAGACTAAAAAATGCAGAAAAAGTTTTAACTCCTTCAACTTTGCAAAAAATGAAAGATTACAGTCAGCAATTTAACGGAAAAGAATATGACGCTTATTTTGAATGGACGGATACTAGAATTTATTGTTCTGAATTAATCTGGAAAATATACAAAAACGCCGCCAGCATTGAATTATCAAAACTCAAACAGCTGAAAGATTTTAATTTAACTGATGAAAAAGTTCAGAAAATATTAAAGGAAAGATATGGAAATGAAATTCCACTGGAAGAAAAAGTAGTTGCGCCTTCTGACCTTGCAGATTCTGATTTATTGAAAACAATTATCGACACTTATTAAACTTATGTAGATCTTAAAACAAAAAAGCTATGAGCAAAACTCATAGCTTTTTTGTTTTTTAGAATTATCAAAAATTAATTTGAAGCAGGAAGAACGATTCCGTTTTGATCTACTAGATAGATTAATGAAGTCATAGTTGCCGCACCAAGTTCTAATTCTCTTTTATTGATTGCGTCAAATTTATCGTTTGCTGCGTGGTGATAATCAAAATAACGTTGTGAATCTGGCTGTAAACCAGCTTTTACAATTGTTTTTGAAGTTAAATGCTCAATATCTGATCCTGCGTGTCCTTTTACAAAACTGTGAATTAAATAAGGTTCAAAAAGGTTTTTGTATTCCTGTAATTTTTTGAAGTTAGCATCGTCAGCTTCGATTGAAAATCCTCTTGGTGTAAATCCGCCTGAATCACTTTCTAAAGCAAAAATATGATTCTCGTTCTTTTGTTTTGCAACTTCTTCATATTTTGCTCCACCTTTTCCACCGTTTTCTTCATTCATAAACAATACAACACGAATCGTATTTTTAGGTTTGTAGTTTAAGTTTTTCAAGATACGAACTACTTCCATACTTTGTACCACTCCTGCTCCATCGTCGTGAGAACCATCGGCTAAATCCCAAGAATCTAAGTGCCCTCCAACAACAAGAATGTTCTCTGGAGTTACTGTTCCTTTTAATTCTCCAATTACATTATAAGATAATACATCTGGCAAAGTCTCGCAAGATTGTTTGAAATATAATTTAATCCCCGGATTGGCTTTCAAAGTTTTACTTAATAATTCAGCTCCGTTTGTACTAATTGCCGCTGCCGGAATATATTGTTCTTTTGGCAAATCACCATAGCTTTGAGCCCCTGCATGTGGAAAATCATCTAAACGTAAGTTTAAAGAACGTACAATCGCTCCAACTGCACCAAGTTTAGCAGCTTCTTTTGCTCCACTTCTTCTTTGATCTCCCGCTTCAGAATAAGAATTAAAAGTTCCGATATTTTCAGGATTCATTGGTCTGTTAAAAAATACAATTTTGCCTTTTACTTTATCACCAAGTCCTTTTAATTCATCCAAACTTTGTACTTCGATTACCTCTGCTGTAATTCCGGTTTTTGGAGTTGCAACAGAACCTCCCAATGCACAGATTGGCACAGCAGTTTTTACTTTTCCGTCTACGATAAAAGCAGTTTCTTTTTCGCCACGAACCCAGTGAGGGACCATAACTTCTTGTAAATAAACTTTATCAAGACCAAGACTTTCTAATTGTCTTTTTGTGTATTCTACACCTTCCGCAGCACCTTTTGATCCAGATAAACGGCTTCCGATATCATTTGATAAATATTCTAACCAAGAATAACATTTAGCTTCGGTTAAAGCTTTTTTGTAAAATAATTTAATGTTTTTTTCATCATTCGATTGTGCAAACGATGCGGTCAATCCATTTAAAACTAAAGCAGTTAAAAGAATGGTTTTTTTCATGTTTTTTATAGCATTTTGGGTTGTTTTACAAAGGAACAAAAATCTTTAGAACTGTCAGAGTTTTTTTGCAGACTTTTGTCAAAAAAAAAACTCTGATTGCAATTATCTTTCGATTTGCAAATCAGAGCTTTTATATTGTACTAAATAAAATTTATTTTACTTCAATAAGTTTATTTCTTGTACCAATTCCATTTTCATTAAAAGGCTCAATCGTGAAATAATATTTTGTGCCTTTATCAAGACCTCTAAAATCATACGAGTTCTCTCCGTAAACCATAATACTGTTGTACAGTTTATCAGGAGTTATACCATAAAAAATATTATAGCCAATTGCATCTGACTGCTTTTTCCATGATATCATAGCGTTGCGAGAATCAGTTTTGTTTCTGTCAACTTTAAATCCGGAAACTGCTTTTGGTTTTTCTGACAAACCATTTCCAAAAACTCTAAAATCAGAAATCGCAAATAAACCAGATGCATTATGAATATTTTCCATTTTGATATAACGCGCTTTTATCGATTTTGAAAGCTCTACATAATCATGCGGCACATCTTTATCATTTTTGGATTTATCTACAACCAAAGTCCAGTTTATGGCATCATCAGACATGAATATTTTATATTGATAATAAATATCCATTGCCTTATTGTACTGTGTTGCTTTATGATCTGCGTAATTAATTTGCAAGGCATTTATTTCCATTTTTCTGCCTAAATCCATTTGAAGCCATTCTCCCGTATTACTTGTTTTAGCCGACCAATATGTTTGAATGTTTTCGTCTGTTAAATTTTCAGGTCCGTAACAGAACTTTTCATATACTTTTTTACCACCGTTATCCATTCTGTGCGTTTCTACTTCCATACATTCTTCAGAAGAAGAAACGGTTACAGGCTTTTTGTATGAAAGCAACATCCAACCAGATGAAGCGCCTTTTGTCTGATCACGCTGACTTGTTGGAAGCACAATCGGGAAATCTCCATAAGCTGTAATAGAATACATTACGTCATCTTTATCAAATCCGGCAGGAAACATATCAATGCGACGCTCAAAACGGTCTTTAATTGAAATTTTACACGTTCCTGTATTCCAATAATTTCCGTAATTGTCTGCGAATGTATTTCCGTGACCGGCACCAATTACAAATCCGCCTGGTTTATATGACATCGGATTGTGTTTTTGATACGTAAAAGGCCCTAACGGATTATCACCTACGTGAACGCCATTTGCATAACCTTTAAATTCAGTCGCTGGTGCTCCGTATTGCATATAATATTTTCCGTTGTGTTTGGTCATCCAAGCACCTTCAATAAAATTTCCCCAAGGTGCTGGCTCCATGTCATTATTTGGACCAAAACGCTCCCATCCATGAGCTGAAGGATCTAGAATTGCAACTTCTTTAATTTGCCCATACGGACGCTGAATATCTTCTACTTCAGTTGCTTTGTATAACTGTGCATAATCAGCCTGATTTCCTTTTGGAAGCCAAGTATTATAATCTACTTCTGTTCCTACAAGAGGTAGTTTTCCGCTTGAACCGTAGTACATATATACTTTTTTATCATCGTCTTGAAAAATCGCAGGATCCCAAGTTGGTAGCATTGCTTTGTTTACGTGACGTGTCCATTTACCAGATTTTGGATTTGCTGTTTTCCAGATTGGGTGATCTCTTTTCCAAGTTGAACCTACGTAGAATAATGTATCATTTACAACCCAGGCCGCTGGCGCACATTGATCATCATCGCCAGGCTGTCTCTGAAAACTTCCGTAAACAAAATTCCAGTCTGACATATCTTTACTCCAAAAGAATCCTGCCTGATTCGTTGCAAATAAATAATATTCTCCTTTGTATGTAATAATAACAGGATCAGCACTTGAACGGCGTGAATACGGAATTCCGTTATGATTATAAGTCGTATAATTGTAGCCAATATTAATCGGGTTACAATAAGTCGTTGCAGGTTTATTAGGGTCAAACCATTCTGTTTTGCCAGTTGCATTTTGAGCCAAAATACTGTTATTGAAAACGATCAAAAACAATAAAATTGGCAATCTCAGTTGTTTATATATTTTTTTCATGATTTGATTTGTTTTTATAAAGGCTAAAAAGATTATTTTTTCGCGTTTACTCTTTCCTTTAAAAGTTCAGGTTCATTCGTCGTGATATAATTGAATTTTTGATTGATAATCCAATCCATATCAGCAGCTTCATTTACAGTCCAGGCGTTCAAAATAATTTTGTTTTCTTTGGCTTCCTGTATCCATTCTGGATGTTTTTTAAATACCGAATAGTGATAATCAACACCATTGATATTGTCCGCTTTAACTTCTTTCGGAGATTTATTTCCTTCTAAATATTGAAGAGAAGTTTTAGAATCTATAGCTCTAATTTATTTTAGAATATCGTAATCAAAACTTATGTAGCATGTTTTTTTATTCGCTTTAAGTTTTTTGATTGTTTCTACTGTTTTTATAGCCGTTTCTTTTCCGCGCTCTTTGCTAATTTCTGAAGGTTTTATTTCGCAAACCAACAGCGTGTGTTTGTTGTTTTTTATTCCTTCTGAAATATACTCGTAAAGTGTTGGCAACTTTTCACCATTCGATAAATTAAACTTAATTAAATCAGCGTAATTGGTTTGTTCGATCAGTAATTTATTAAAATGAGCATCATGATTAATCACAAGAGAATCATCGGCAGTGCGCCAAACATCAAATTCTGATCCCGGCAATTTTAAATCAATTGCATGTCTTAAAGAAGCAATCGAATTTTCCGGAAGATTATTTTTTTTCCATGCACCTCTATGCGCTACAATTGCATTCTTCTGTGCATAACAAGAAGAAAACGCGAATAATAAACTTAAAAAAAAGAAAGCATGGTTTTTTTTGAAAACATTCATAACATTTAAAGATTAAAAAGATTCCGTCTTTTAGAAAAAAAGCCCTCCAAATGAAGGGCTTTTAACTAACCAATAAACCAACTATTTAGTTAACTCGAAACTAACTTTCTTGTCGGCAGTTGAATTTCCTCCAACGAAAATATCAAACTGTCCAGGCTCTGCTACGAATTGTAAATCAGAGTTATAAAATTTTAAATCTTCAACAGTAATATCAAAACTTACGGTTTGTTTTTCACCTTTTTTAAGTGCTATTTTTTGGAAACCTTTTAATTCTCTAACTGGTCTTGTTACAGAACCAACTAAATCTCTGATGTATAACTGAACCGTTTCTTTTCCGTCAAAATTTCCAGTGTTTGCTACATCAACAGTTACTTTCAATTTTCCGTTTGAATCCATTTTATCAGAAGAAATTTTCAAGTTTGAATAATCAAAAGTGGTATAGCTTAAACCAAATCCGAATGGGAATAAAGGCTCATTTCTTTCGTCAATATAGTTTGATCTGAATTTCTCGAATTTCCCTTCTGTGTTAGAAAGTGGTCTTCCAGTATTTTTATGTGCATAGTAAATTGGCAATTGACCAACACTTCTTGGGAAAGTTGAAGTCAATTTTCCTGAAGGATTAACATCTCCAAATAATACATCAGCAATTGCATATCCCGCTTCTGTACCAGCAAACCAAGCGTTTAAGATTGCAGGAACTGTTTTTTCTTCGTCAGTAATTACTAACGGACGACCATCAAATAAAACTAAAACAACTGGTTTTCCTGTTTTCAATAAAGCATTCAATAAATCTTTTTGCGCTTGTGGAATTTGTAAATTTGTGCGGCTGCTTGATTCTCCGCTCATTTCTGCAGATTCTCCTAAAGCGGCAACAATTACATCCGACTGATTAGCTACTTTTAAAGCCTCTGCTAATAATTCTTCTTTTGAACGGCTATCACGGTGTAATGTTTTTCCAAACATTGTCGCATTTGTTTCAAAAGTTTCGTCATAATCTAAATTGCTTCCTTTTGCATATAAAACTTTCGTTCCTGCTCCGGCAACTTCTTTAATTCCAGCTAATAATGAAACTGCGTTTTCCATTTTAGTGGCAACACTCCAAGTTCCTGGCATGTTTTCTTTAGCATCAGCCAATGGCCCAATTAAACCAATAGTTCCCGATTTTTTAAGCGGTAATAATTGGTTTTGGTTTTTTAATAAAACCAATGATTGAGCTGCAATTTGACGTGCTTCTTTTCTGCTATCCATTGTAAAGATTTCAGTTTTAGCTCTTTTCTCATCACAATATTTATATGGATCCTGGAATAATCCTAAATCGTATTTTGCTTCTAAAATAAGTTTTACAGCATTGTCGATTGTTTCCATAGAAACTCTTTTCTCATCTAGAGATTTTTTCAAAGTTCCTAAGAAACCTTCTCCAACCATATCCATTTCAACACCAGCATTTAAAGCTAAAGCCGAAACATCCTGAAGATTCCCCATTCCGTGTTCGATCATTTCTGGAATTCCAGTAAAATCTGTTACCACAAAACCTTTGAATCCCCATTGTTTTCTTAAAACATCTGTCATTAACCATTTATTTCCAGTTGCCGGAATTCCGTCAATTTCATTGAAAGATGCCATAACTGATCCTACTCCAGCGTCAACTGCTGCTTTGTAAGGCGGAAAATAATCGTTGAACATTCTGATATGACTCATATCAACTGTATTGTAATCACGTCCAGCTTCTGGCGCTCCATATAATGCGAAGTGTTTAACACATGCTAAAATGGAGTTGTTTTTAGAAAGATCATGTTGTTGGTAACCATTAACCATTGCTTTTGCAATTTGGCTTCCTAAATAAGAATCTTCTCCTGAACCTTCAGAAACTCTTCCCCAACGTGGGTCACGAGAAATATCTACCATTGGAGAGAACGTCCAGTTGATTCCATCAGCACTTGCTTCTTTTGCTGCGATTTGAGCACTTCTTTCGATTAAGCCCATATCCCAAGTACAAGATAATCCTAACGGAATTGGAAATGTTGTTTCGTAACCGTGAATAACGTCCATTCCAAAAAGCAACGGAATTTTTAAACGGCTTTTTTCAACAGCAATTTTTTGTACTTCTTTAATTTTTTGAACTGATTTAATGTTGAACAAACCACCCACTTTACCTTCAGCAATATTTTTTGCCACATTTGAGCTGTTTGCCTGCCCTGTGGTAATATCACCAGATGTTGGCAAGTTTAACTGACCCAATTTCTCGTCTAAAGTCATTTTTGACATTAACTCTGCTACAAATTCAGACTTTGGTTTAATTTTTACTGTATTTTTAGCAGGCTTTTTTTGAGCGTAACCCAAAACAGCGCATCCTAAAAAAAGCAAGACTAATTTGTTTTTCATTATAATTTATTTATTTGTTTGTATTCGTTTTTTTCTGCTGCAACATCCAGTCGTAGATAGCTGCATTATCATAAACTCTTGTCCAGCTGTCGTGATTTGCATCATCAAAGATGGTAAGCTTTACATCTTTTGCATTGCACTTTTTCAATTCTTTGTAAATCGTGATTGCATAATTCACGTTTACGACATCATCCAGCAATCCGTGAAAAATTCTGGTTGGAATATTGGCTATTTCACAAGCTTTTTCTAATTGAATTAAATCTACAAAACCAGCGACAGGTACGTTTGCGGCAAATAGATCCGGATGTGCAAAAGCCAAATTCCACGAAGCCCAGCCTCCTGAGCTCAAACCAGTAACATATATTCTTTCTGAATCAATTTTATTTTCTTTCTGAATTTTTAAAATCAGCTCATAAATCGATTCTATATCCCAATTTTCATCTTCCTTACATTGTGGAGCCAAAACGTAAGCATCTAATTGATGCGTTTTTAAATACTTAAAAGGTCCATGAATTTTTACCTTTTCAATATCGGTTCCTTTTTCTCCATCTCCAGAAATAAAAACTATCAAAGGCTTCTTCTCTTTTGTATTTGCAGGCTTATGTAGTGCATAACCCAGTTCATACTTTGTCATTATTACTGTATTTATTTTTCCCGTTGTTTCACTTTGGGCAAAACCAAATACAGAAAACAATAAGACTAGAAGCGTTATTTTTTGTTTCATTTCTCTGAATTAAATTCCGTATTTACCTGATGTAAATCCAAGTTTTTTCAAACCTTGTTTCGTGTCAGATGCATTCATGAACAGCTTCCATAACAAGCCAGTTCTATAGTTTTCGACCATAGGAGCAATAGTTCCTTGATCGATTGCCAAATAACGAGCTGTTACCCAATTAAACTGTGGTGAAAAAGCATCGTATGGCCCTGCAATTCCAACAAGTTTTGCCTTATTATCATCATATATATAATGTAAAAACTTCATAGATTCTACTGGAGTATATGGGAAAGATGACAATGCCGCAGTTGGCGAAATTACACCGTTATCATTATTTGGCTGATGTGCTGTATAACCAGTTGTTCCGTCAGGATTACGAGTGTAACTTGCTGTTAATCCCCAACACTTATCTGAATAATCTTTAAAACCTTTTGGATTCGTAACACTGTATTGAACCATGATTTTTGCATGGTTTTGTGTCAATTGCCAATAATCCGCATATTTATCTTTTAATGTATTTGGATCTAAACCTAAATACGAATAATGCGACCAGAACATTGGTCCTACATTTCCTGAAGCTCCATTATAATTTAAAACTACTGGAATTCCATATTGAGATCTGCCATCTACTATAGCACCATTTCTTGCCCAAGCTTGGTGATAAGCTTCAGCAGAGATTGGATGTGTTGGAGATGAAGCTGCCATTACATACGTAATCAAACATTCGTTATAACCTTCAAGCTTGAAATTCATTTCCCAACCATAATTTGGTGACCAATGCCAGTATAACGCATTTTCTCCTTTTGTGTACCAATCCCACTCTACACCTTTCCATAGTTCATCTGCTTTTGCAGCTAATGCTTTTTCTGATGTACTTCCGTCTTTAAAATATTCTCTAATCGTAATTAAAGCTTGACAAACGAAAGAAGTTTCCACTAAATCTCCGCCATTATCTTTTGTTCCAAATGGTATAACTTTTCCCGCTTTATTGTCCATCCAATGTGGCCAAGCACCGTGAAAACGATCAGCTTTTTCTAAGAAATTTAATGCCGTAGTAAGTCTAGAAACAGCTTCAGCTCTTGGCAAAAAACCTCTTTCTACGCCTACAACAATTGTCATCAAACCAAATCCAGAACCTCCTGTAGTTATAATGTTTGACTCAAAATTTGGATCTTCTGTCAGGTATCTTTCTCTTGCCAATTTTGAATTAGGATCAGCATAATCCCAAAAATATTTTATTGCATCTTTTTGAACCTGATCCATTGCTTCGGTATCAGTCAAAGGTTTAGTCGGCGTTGTTGGATTTGTTGGTAATGGAGTTCCTCCGCCTTTTCCGTCTGGTGTCGATGATGAGCATGAATTAAAAAAGCTCAAAAAAGCAACTATGTATATTGAAATTTTCATTTTATTCTAAATAATATTAACTAAATAAATACACCTGGAGAATTCCTCCAGGTGTATTTGAAAAATACTTATCTCTTGTCCTTTTCCAGTTTATATAAAGCCGTAACTTCATTATCTGAAAGAGCAGCATCATATATTCTGAATTCGTCCATTAAGCCTGTATAATTAAGCATCCAGCTATCAGGAGCGCCCCATGGAGCACCTAAATGCTGCTGATACCCTCCAATGATAAATTTAGAAACTTCAGAACTAGCTAATTCTCCAAAAGGACCACCACCCGTTGCAGGATCACTTGCGTATCTTTTTGAAATCGATGCTGGTAAAGTTATTTTTTGTCCGTCAATATAAAGACTGTAAGTAGAACTTGTTCCGTTATATGACCAAATTACCTGTTTCCATGCACCAAACATATTAGGCAAAACATTTGCACCATTATGCTCGATAAATTGTCCAGCCCAAGGAATGCTTGGGGTTACATCTCTTTGAATATGGTTTTTCATCAACATTGTTGTTGCTGGTCCAGTTCCTTCAATAAGCGTAAAAATATTACCCCAGAAATCTGTTTTCTTTGGAAGCATAAATAAAGACTGAGCACCGCCAGTATGTGGATCTGTTTTGATCCACATTGAAACTGTAATACTTTTTAAACTTACTATAGAACTTGCAACATTGTTATAAGCAATAAATGAAGTTGCAGAACCTTTGTAAGCACTACCTTTTACACCTGTGTCATAAGAAACGTTTGTTCCTGTACCACCAGTTATTCCGCCTTTTGAGTCGTTGATATTTCCATCAAAACTGAATTTCGCAAGCAAATGACTTGCAGCAACTTCATCTGAATTCTCATACCCGCCAATTGACTCGTATGGAACTGGACTGTTAACTTTATCTATACTATCCTCACAGCTCACAAAAATTTGTGAAGCCAAAGCAAAAGAAAGTAATAAAATAGATTTATTTTTTTTCATTTTATTTAATATTTAAGGATTAGTAACCAGGGTTTTGAGATGATAACCCACCTGCTTGACTAAGGAATGATGCCGGAATTGGGAATAATTCATTTTTACCTTCTGTAAAAGTTTTTCCATCAATTGCAAAAGCAGCTTTAGCCTGACCTGTACGAACTAAATCAAAGAATCTGTCGTGCTCAAAAGCCATTTCTACTCTTCTTTCTTTCCAGATTGCAGTTCTTACATCAGCTTGAGAACTTGCGGTAGTATTTCCTAATCCAGCTCTATTTCTGATTTGGTTTAATAATGGAATAGCGGCAGAAGTTTGACCTAATTCATTTGATGCTTCCGCTTTCATTAATAAAACTTCAGCATATCTTAAATATTTAATATCAACATCTGTTTCCCAAGCATCTGTATAGGCAGATGAGTATGCTTTGTAGTTGTATCTTTCATTTTCAACCGTATTTGGTATTACTCTTCCATCATACAAAGTAGTTCCTCTAAAAATGATTGTTGCTGCTTTTCTAACATCACCGGCCTCATAAGCATTTACTAAACTTTGAGATGGTGTATTGAAGCCCCAACCCCAGCCTCCAGTACCACGAGCGCCTTGTGTATTAGAGTAACCTTCGATTCCTTTTGCAGGTACTGCTCCTTGTGCATAGATTTCGAAAATAGATTCAGAGTCAAACTTTCCTGTTGCTTTATACTGCGATGCATAATCACTTACAAGTGAATATCCTGTAACTTTATTACAATTGTCAATTACTTGCTGCCATTTCTTTTGGTATAAACTTACTTTCGCTAATAAAGCATAAGCAGCACCCTTTGAAACTCTTGATTTTTCATTTGCTGAATAAGCTGTTTTTTCAGGTAATGCCGCAATAGCATCATTTAAATCAGCTTCAATAAAAGCATAAACTTCTGCAGATGTTTTACGTGTTAACTGCATAACTCTATCAGCTTCTAAAGCTGGTACTGGTAAATGATCTACAATTGGTACTCCTCCATAACATTTTACTAAAGTAAAATACATAAAAGCTCTTAAAAATTTAGCTTCACCAGCTAATCTATTTCTCAAAGCAGCATCTGCTTTATCTAATTTTGGAAGTATGTTTAAAGCCTGGTTACATCTATTAATTCCATCATAGTTGGCAATAAAAGTACTTTCGCAAGAAGGATTAGAAGCGTTATAAGTCAGAGCATCCAATACGTCTTTATCTGTTCCAGTATCACCAGGAGAAGATCCCTTATCAGCATCATCAGATGTAATACTTGATAAACCGATCCAACCAAAAGAGGTCATATCCCAATTTAAAAATTTGTTATAAATCGAAGTAACAAACGTTTCTGCTCCTGTGTTGTTATTATATAACTCAATATCTTTTGTAGAAACAGTCTCGGTTTGCTGAACATCTAAATAATCGTCTGCGCATCCTGTAAAAAAGAATGTCGAAAGAACAAACGCGGTAATATATATCTTTTTCATCTTTTTAAAATTTTAAATTAGCACCAATTACAAATGATCTCATTGTTGGATAAGCATCAAGCTCAATTCCTTGAGAACCATAAGGATTTCCATCTCCGTTTAATTCTGGAGAAAATCCTGAGAATTTTTGTGTAATAAATGGGTTAATAGCATTTACATACACTCTGCAAGCGCTGATAAAATTATTTTCTTGTATTGGCAATTTGTAACCTAATGTAATATTATTGATTCTGAAGAAATCTCCTGATTCTAAATAGTAAGTAGAAGCAACAGGTACTTGATTAAAAGGTGCAGGGTTTGAAGCTGTTAAATTATTCGGTGTCCAGAAATCAGTAGCAAGTGAATTTTCAATATTTTCTCCTGAAAAACGTTGTGCTTTTTTACCATTGTAAACTTTAGCGCCGCCTGTTCCGTATCCGTCAACAGAAAAATCAAAGTTTTTATAAGTAATTCCTAAAGTAACACCATAGTTCGTTTTTGGCAAACTAGATCCAACATATTTTCTATCTTTATTAGCATCTAATGCATCTTGAGTAACTTTATCTCCAGCAGCATTGTAATAAAGCATTTTTCCATTTGTAGCATCAAAACCAGCATAATCATAAATATAAAAACTTCCTAAAGGTTGGCCAATTGTAGTATTATTAAGCAATTTAGTATTCTGTCCATTTCCTAAACCTCCACCAATAAGATCCGTTAAAATAACAT
This sequence comes from Flavobacterium sp. ASV13, assembly GCF_000745775.1. Lineage (GTDB taxonomy): Bacteria > Bacteroidota > Bacteroidia > Flavobacteriales > Flavobacteriaceae > Flavobacterium. The sequence goes on from NZ_JQJY01000004.1 coordinate 49,281, forward strand.
TTTTTAAACCTGTAAGTTCATTTTTATTGTTAGAGAAATTTCCTCCAACCCAATATCTAACGTTTTCTCCTATTTTATCATCCCAACGCAATGAAATTTCATAACCTCTATTAGATACTTCTCCAACATGTGCAGGTGATGGGAGTGTTAGTCCAGATGTCATATAAGGTTTTGTATTTAAAATTACATTAGATGTTTTCTTGTCATACACATCAAAAGTTCCTTTTAATCTGTTATTTAAAAGTTCGAAATCTAAACCTACAGAAGACTCTTCTGTAATTTCCCACGATAAGCTAGGATCAATTTGAGAACTAATTGTAGTACCGTTATATAGAAGGGAACCTCCTAGGTAAGCATTACCTCCAGAAGTATATGATTGATTATTAAGCGGAACATTTTGATTTCCTAATCTTCCCCAGCCTCCTCTTAATTTCAATAAATTAATAGCTTTTACATCAGCCATAAAATTTTCTTTGGTAATAATCCAACCTAAACCAAAAGCAGGGAAAGTTCCCCAACGATAATCTTTACCAAAATTTGACGAACCATCACGTCTAACAGTTCCGGTAATTAAGTATCTATCCTTTAATTTATATTGAAAACGTCCAAAATAAGATGCCAATTTCGTTTCATTATAAACAACATCATAAAAACTTGTAACAGTTGGAGCATATTCTACTCCATGATTAGCAACAGGATCATTTAATGACCAGTAATTAGAATTCGCATTAACATTTTTTCTTGCAATAGTAAGCGTTTCTCTAGGACCTTTTACCGAAGTTTCGATACCACCTGTCACTTCAACATCGTGGATCTCATTAAATACCTTGTTATAAGTTAAATAATTTGATAAATTCCAATTAAAATAATCTGATCTTCCTTGAGTTAATAAATTTATATTGCTATTAGGAAATTCTTTAGCATAATCGCTATCAACTTTATTAGGGTTAGCAGCTAACCAAATATTTTTAGTATCATCATAATTATACTGTTTCCAAGTATAATATTCACCATTAAATTGTGAAGTGAATTTTAATCCTTTCAAAATTTCGTAATCTAATTTCAATCCTCCTTGCAACGTAACACTTTTTTGCTGTTCATCATAAAAATTTAATTGAGCAACTGGGTTTCCTACGTTGTTAAATGAAGAACCTGTTTCACTTGCAAAGCCATTATCGCCTACACGAGAAACACCATATTTACCATCAGGAAAATAAACCGGTACTATAGGAGACTGTTTGTAAGCATTTGTAAATGCGCTTAATGGTTTTGGAGTTGAGTTAGCAGATGTAAAGCTGAAATTTTGGCTTATAGTAAGTTTTTTAGAAATTTTATATTCATTATTATTTCTAAACGTAGTTCTTCCGTAATCCAAGCCATCTAAAACAGCTTTCTCTGAATAGTTTCCTAAACTGAAGAAGTATTTGACGCTCTCTGTAGCTCCAGAAACTGAGATATTATTTTGAGTATAACTTCCGGTTCTTGTAATTTCATCAAACCAGTCTGTATTTACAGGCTGATCTTGAGAAAAAGTTGTAGATTGTAATGCAGCATTTGAGTAATACGAATAATTATTACTTCCTGCCATCTTAACTTTTTTAAGTGGCTGTCTTACACCTCCAAAACTTTCAATTTCTACAGAAACTTTATCTCCCGTACCTTTTTTAGTTGTAATAATAATAACTCCGTTTGCAGCACGAGTTCCGTAAATTGCTAACGCAGAAGCATCTTTTAAAATTTCATAAGAAGTAATATCATTTGCATTGATATTGTTGATATTTTCTGTTTGCATACCATCAACAATATATAGAGGATTTCTTCCTCCTAATGCGGTTCCCAAACCTCTAATAACAACAGAAGGAGTGCTTCCTGGCAAATCAGATGAAATTACTTGTACACCAGCCGCCTTACCTTGAATAGCTTGTGAAGCATTCAATACTTTGGTTTTTGTAATTTCTTCTGCTTTTATAGATGAAATAGCAGTAGTGTTATCTACTTTCTTTCTTGTTCCGTAACCAATTACCACTACTTCTTTAAGAGCAGTATCGCCTGCTTCTTTTAGGGTAATTGTCATAGGAGTCGAAGTTGCCGCAACAGAGACAGCGTCGAAACCTAACATGGAGACCTTTAACGTCTCTCCCGCTTTGGCATTGATTGTAAAATTTCCATCGAAATCAGCATCAGCAGTTGTTCTGGAGTTAGAAGCGCTGATAACTGCCCCTGGAATCCCCATTCCGCTACCGTCTACTACTTTTCCTTTAATTGCCTGTCCAGACATATATGCTGGAAGAAGCAATAGCGCTAAAAAGCTAAAAATAAAATTTTTCATACAGTATGTAATCGTTTAAGTTAGTAGAGCCAAATTAAACAATTACAACGTTGTAGTACATCAAATAGCACTACTACACAGCTACATCATTATGTTAAAAACTTAATGTATACTACTAAAAATCAATACTATAAATGTTAATTTATTTTCTTTAACATAACCTTATGATGTAGTAATGATGTATTGGAATTATATAAAAAAAGAACTGAAAAAATAGAATATCTTTAAAATTTAAATGCTAATCTTACACAGTTAATAAAAATTTTGACAGGTTTTCGTCCTGAGTAAGGTTTAGTTTCTTTCTTAAGCGATATCTGTGCAATTCTACACCTCTAAAAGAGATGTTCATCATAGGCGCAATTTCCTTTGAAGAAAGGTTCATTTTTAGATAAACACAGAGCTTTATATCCTTTGGAGTCAGATTTGGGAATTTCTTGGAAAGATTAATAATAAACTCATTGTGGATTTGATTCAGATTGGTTTCAAAAATCTCCCATTCGTGTTTATTTACTTCATTAATTTTAATTGCTTTTTTGATTTCGCTTTTGAGTTTATTGAAATCCTTTTCAGAGTCCAGAATATTTTGAATATTCTCAATCATTTCACTTTGCTTTGCAATAGATAATGATTTACCCGCAACTTCTGAGGATTTGGTTTGCAATTCCAATTCTAAAATATGTTTCTCATATTCCTGAACATTCAATTCATTCTCTTTTTTCAATTCCATTTCAAGAATTTCACGCTGGTGTTTCAACTCTTCTGCCTGCAATTTTAATTTTTGAGTATATCGAAGTTTATTCCATTTGTAATAAAAGAACAATACGGCTCCTATCACCAATAAATAAAGCAGAATCATCCAAAATGAAAAATACCACGGTTGTGCTACTTTGAACTCGAATGTTGCAACATTATCATAATTTGCTCCGTCGTGTTTAAAAATTTCGACAGAATGAAAACCACTGTTAAGATTATTTAAGACAATTGTCCCATTTGAAATTGGAATATAATTTTTGCTTCCATTTATCTGGTAAAATAAATTTGGTTTACTTGCTCCATAAATTCCTGAAATCACATTAATACGTAATTCAGTATTGTGTTTTATTTTACCTTCATTCGGCAACAAAATATTATTGTTGAATGCTTCAACTTTTACTCCTTTATTTTGCTTGTTTTCATATGATAGCTGCAACGAAATAAAACCATCATCAAGATTCATTAAATAATGATTTTTGCTTTTGAAGATGCGCAGGTTTTCATTAATTAATTTTCCTTTATAATATTTCTCCTGGATCATATTCCATACAAACTTATTTCCGTTTGCATAAATATGATATAAGATTCCTTCCTGAAGTACTATAAAATGGTTCTCATCGATAGCAACAACATCAGAAATATTTTTAAAGTTTGTATTGAACAATTCATTCTCTTCTAATTTATTTGAAATCGAATTGAAAGTGTACCAAACATTATTAATCAGAAAAAGAATTTCTTCTCTAAACTCAAAAATCTTAACGCCAAAGTCATTTTCAATTTTACTTTGCTGTGTGATATTTTCGACTTTTGTCGTTTTAAAATTATCATCAAAAAGAACTCTATATAATCCGCGGTAATTATCTGCTGCCCAAATTTCATTTCTTTTGTTCTGGGCAACATATTTTATTGGTTTTGAAAGGTCATTCAACTTGGAACTTTCTGTTAGTTTTGAAGCATTATTATAAACTAAAATTCCGCTGTAAGTCGATTGAAAATAGGTGTCATTAATAATACTTTTTGATAAATTCCATCCACCGCTGACATTATTGATTTTTGTCAATGCACCATTTTCATAAACAAAAGTTCCGTCATTATGACCTATAACATATTTATTGCCAATTTTTGTAATATTCCAGCCTTGTCCTTGTGTATTAGGCAACATTTTAAAATTACCAGAATCAAATTCAAAAATACCGTGATTTGATGCAATTAAATATCCTTTATCGATTGTGGCAACCGAATAAACAGAGCCTAAAATACCCGAATTGTCATAAAAAAAGGAAATTGGCGAATTTACCTCAACATGTGCAATTCCGTTATCAAGTCCGAGCCACAAATCTTCTTCTTTATCAAAACCAATGCATAAAACCGAATTGTTCATCAAAACATTGTTTCGGTCAATATTTTTAAAAGTCTGAGTACTGAAATCATAAATAAAAACGCCTTTATTTCCTGTTCCAATGACCAATTTATTGTTTTTAATAAATTTTGCAACATTAATTCCCGTTCCTTTCAGCGTTTCATTTAATGGATTATTCCAAGCTGATAATCCATTTTTTTCAACAATAAAAATTCCTTTTTTATGAGTGAAAATATAAGTTTTGCCTTTGTACTTTTCGATAGCGTGAACAACCGTGTTTTTTAAAACATTCCAACCTTTCGGATTTGCAATTTTTGATCCGTTCATTCTAAAAATTCCTTTGTCGACAGAAGCTACATAGAGATTTTGATCGACAACAAAACAATAGGAAATTAAAAAAGGGAATTTGATTTTTTTAATATGTTTTCCATCATAAATAAAAACATCATTAAAAGATTGAAAATACAATGAACCATTGAATCTAAAAATTTTCCAGATTTCTTCATTGTCTTTTTCATCAAACAAACGCAGATTTTTGGTGATGGAAACGTAATGCATTTTTCCATCTTTTCTTTGCCAATAACCAAACTCTTTATAAGAACCGGAATAAATTCGATCTCCTTCAATTAAAATGGAGCGAATGATTGTTTTATTGGGCAATGAATATTTTTCCCAAACAACACCATCATATCGTAATAAATAGTGATTATTAGCAAAATACATGGCTTTGTCCTGTCCTTGAACAATATTCCAGATTTGATTATCGCCCTGATAATCTGATTTATTGTAATTTTCAACAAAAGGAAGTAATTCTTGTGCTTGTAAGTTCGAAGCAATGAAAAAGAAGAAGAGTAATTTAAAAAGTATCGATTTCAAGATATTCGTTTTTATAATCAAAGATACTGACAAATATTTAATTTTAGGCGTAAAAAAAGCCTCTCTGATGAGAAGCTTTGTTATGTAAAATTGGTTTAAATCTTAACTGTTCAATAACTGATAAACCTGATTTGCAATTTCATACTCTTCATCTGTTGGCACAACCAAAACTTTAGTTTTTGAATTGACTTTATTGATTTCTCTGACTTCTTTTGAACGAATTTGATTTTTTTCAGAATCAATTTCAATTCCAAAATAATCCATATCAGTACAAACTAGATTGCGCATATAAGATGAATTTTCTCCAATTCCAGCAGTAAAAACAATAGCATCTAATCCATTTAAAGCAGCTGCATACGCTCCAATTGTTTTCTTAATTCGATAAGCATTCATCAATAAAGCTAATTGGCAGTCTTTATTTCCTTTTGCTGCTTCTGATTCAATATCTCTCAAATCACTGTAACCTGTCAGACCGAGCATACCGCTTTGTTTTAGCAAAACCGCATTTACTTCATCTGGAGTATAACCTAAATTTTTTATCATATAAAAAACCACAGACTGATCTATATCACCCGCTCGCGTTCCCATAATTAATCCATTTGAAGGCGAAAATCCCATTGAGGTTTCAATACATTTCCCATCCTTAATTGCGGCCATACTACAGCCATTTCCTAAATGAATGGTAATTATTCTTGAATGATTTTCTAGAAATTTAATTGCTTTTTCAGAAACATATTTGTGGCTTGTTCCGTGAAAACCATAAACCCGAACTTTGTTTTCCGTTAAAAGGTAATTTGGAATGGCATACTTATAAGCTACTTCTGGCATTGTTTGATGAAAAGCGGTATCAAAAACTGCAATTTGCTCTGCCGAACTGAAAATTTCCTCTGCCACATTAATTCCTTCTAAATTTGCCGGATTGTGCAAAGGCGCCAATTCAAAAAGCTGTTTGATCTTTGCTTTTACTTTCTCGTCGATTTTTACAGTATCGCTAAAATCGCTTCCGCCATGCACTACGCGATGTCCAACCGCAGTAATTTCTGAAGTTGATTTTATAACACCTTTTTCAGCATCTAAAAGCATATTGGCTACTTTTTGCAGACCTACTTTATGATTCGGAATCGGCAATGTTTCTTCATGTGAATTAGCCGAAGTTTTAAAAGTAATATTTGAAGTTTCTAAACCAATTCTGTCGATCATACCAGAACAAATTACTTCATTTTCCGGCATAACCATTAATTGATATTTGATTGATGAACTTCCTGAGTTTATAATTAGTATTTTCATTTTTTTTAAGGTGCTAAGGTTCTAAGATGCTAAGATTCTAAGGCACTTAGTATGTTATTTCATTTTTAAATTTGTATTATAATCCCTGCGCCTGAATGGCTGTAATTACAACTGTATTAATAATATCGTCAACTGTACAACCACGGCTTAAGTCGTTTACAGGTTTGTTTAAACCTTGAAGCATCGGTCCAATTGCCAAAGCTCCGGTTTCTCTCTGAACGGCTTTGTAGGTATTATTTCCTGTATTTAAATCCGGGAAAATCAATACGCTCGCTTGTCCTGCAACTTCTGAATCTGGCATTTTGCTTTTTCCGACAGCGCGATCAACTGCGGCATCATATTGAATTGGGCCTTCAATTTTTAAATCTGGGCGTTTTTGTTTTACGATTTCTGTAGCCGTTCTTACTTTGTCCACTTCATCCCCTTTTCCAGATGCTCCAGAAGAATACGAAAGCATAGCAATTTTTGGTTCGATTCCGAAAGCAGAGCTCGATTCTGCTGATGAAATTGCGATTTCTGCCAACTGTTCTGCAGTTGGATTTGGATTAATGGCACAATCACCAAAAACAGAAACTCTATCTTCCAGACACATGAAAAACACAGAAGAAACTACAGATGAATTTGGTTTTGTTTTGATAAACTGCAAAGCGGGCAAAATAGTATGTTGTGTGGTATGCGCTGCTCCCGAAACCATTCCATCTGCATGACCTTTATAGACCATCATAGTTCCGAAATACGACACATCTTCCATTAAATCTCTTGCCATTGTAATGCTTACGTTTTTTGCTTTTCTAAGCTCATAATACGTATTGGCATAATCCTCATACAACGGAGATTCTTTTGGATTGATGATATTGACTTTTGAGAAATCAAATGTAAGTCCGAGTTCAGCAACCTTGCTTTCAATTTGTTTTTTGTCACCAATTATAGAAATATCAACTACATTCATATCCAATAATCTTGATGCAGCAGTAATAATTCTGTCATCATTTCCTTCTGGCAGTACAATATGTTTTCTGTGCTGTTTAGCTCTTTTTACCATGTTGTACTGAAACATTTTCGGTGTCATTCCTTCGGGTTCAAACGTTATTACACGTTCAGATAAAGCTTCTATTTGAACGTATTTTTCGAATGTACTTATCGAAGTTTCAATTTTATGCGTGTTATTAGCATAAATTTCTGATTTTATCGAACCGATTTTATTTGTAATATTATACGTTCCGCCATCAACCGCAATAATTGGAACAATGGCCGAAAGTCCTTCAATTAGTTTTAAGATACTTTCTTCCGGAACAATATTTCCTGTCAAAATAATTCCTGAAATAGTTGGATAATTTGCTGATTCATTGGCCTGTAAAGCACCCAAAATAATATCTGATCTATCTCCTGGAGTAATTACTAAAGCATTGTTATGCAAATGAACCAAATAGTTATGCAATTGCATCGCTCCAACGCTGTAATGCCCAATTTCATTATTTAGATAGTTTTCTCCAAATAGAACTTTGGCACCTAGCTCATTTACGATTTCCTGCATTGTAGGATTATCTAGACTCGATATTAGCGGAATTGTATTAACCAAAACATTTGGAGGAAGGCTTTTTTGCAGACTTTTTGTTACCAATTTGATGTTTTCTGGCTGTACTTTATTAGCAAAAACTGATAAAACCTCTACCTCTTTTACTTTAAAAGAATCATAAACCAGATATAAGCTGTCTACTAATTCTTCAAGTGTTTTTCCAACTCCTGAGCCAATGATAATTGTTGGAATTCCAAGATTTTTAGCAATTAAAACATTTAAATCTAATTCAATTGATGTTCCTTCGCCAGTAAAACTAGTTCCTTCGACCAAAACAAAATCAAAGCGATCTTCGAGTTTTTTATATTTTTCAATAATCAGGTCTAAAACCTCCCCTATTTTGCCTTTATTTTTCTTCTTGATCAGTTTGCTTTTTGTAATCGCATAAGCATCTTCAAACTTAATATCAAGATTAAAATGAGACAAAACAGTCTCAATATGATTATCTTTTTCTCCGTCTACAAAATCTTCAATTATTGGCCTAAAATATCCCACTTTGGCCGTTTTGCCAATCAAAATGCTCATCACTCCCAGCGTAATAATTGATTTTCCGCTATTGTGATCACTTGTGGCAATATAAATTGCTTTGCTCATAATTTATATTTTTAAACTAAATTTTTAATTTGCTGATGTTCTATTAATTGGCATTAAAACCAACGTCTTTTTTTGAAATATATAATCAAGGCAACAACTAATAAAAACATGATTCCCATGACTATAAAATAGCCATTTTGAGTTTTGAGTTCTGGCATATTTTCAAAGTTCATTCCATAAACTCCAACTATGAATGTAAGCGGAATAAATATCGCCGAAATAATAGTCAGCGTTTTCATAATCTCATTCATCTTTCGGCTTTGTTCCGAAAAATAAAAATTGGATGCACTTTCTAATGCACTCATGTCGGATTCAATTTGTTCCAAAAGTTCCAAACTCTTTTGATGCAATCTGATAAAGAAATTAAAAGTTTCCTTCTGAATCAAGCCGTTATTTTCATCATCATCTTTAATTGTTTTCAGATAATACAACGAATCTCGAAGCGGCACAATGGAACGTTTTAAAAAATTAAAGTTATCTCTGTGATTTTCAATCTTTTCCAAAATAACTGGATGCGCTCCTTTTTTAGCTTGATTAATTAATTCTTCAATTTTATCTTCTTCATCTTCAATCGTAATGTAGAAATTTTCCATAACGGCATCAAGCAGTAAATAAAGAAGATAATCTACTTTTTTAGTTCTTACGATTCCTGCATGTGTGCGAAGTCGCTCACGAATATGCGTAAAGAAATCACTTCGTTTTTCTTGAAATGAAATTAAGATTCCATCTTTTAAAATAAAACTAAGCTGCTCAACACTAATATTATCAGAATATTCAGAAGGCAAAAGTGATTTTATATTGAAAAATAAAATATTTGGCTGTTCTTCTAATTTAGTCCTTTTGGTTGTATTTAAAATGTCTGCTAAAAGGAAGTCGTCAAGCTTAAAATGTGTCCCAATTGTTTTAAGCAAGCCAATGTCATTTAAGCCATGAACATTTAACCAATTGTTTTTAGTATAATCAAAACAAGAATTTAATGCTAAAACCGTAAACTTATCATATTCAACAACATCTGCATCATCATATACAAAAAGTTGCATTTCGGTTTCATGTTCCTTATGTGTACCTGTGTACTCTAATGTTATATGCTGAACTTTGCGTCCTTTCTTGTATTTAATCTTTCTCATTCATGAAAATTTACAATAGTAATATTACGAAAAAGATTTGGAATGGGAAATGACAATTGTCAGTTTGTAGAAACCTTAATGCAGAAAAACCGCAATGCTTTTCTACATTAATAAAAAATTTGGCATAAAAAAAAACCGAGTCATTTCTGACTCGGTTTTCATATTCAATTTAAGAGTAAATTATTTTACTTCTTCGAATTCAACGTCTTCAACATTGTCTCCAGATTGCTCTTGTTGTGGAGCAGCTTGTTGACCTTGATCACCACCTTGAGCGTACATTGCTTCTGTAGCTGTTTTCCAAGCTGCATTTACATTGTCTAATCCTTTTTGGATTGCTTCAAGATCTTGAGATTGGTGAGCAAATCTTAATTCAGTTAAAGCAAATTCGATAGCTGTTTTTTGATCGTCTGTCAATTTATCTCCTAACTCTTTCAATTGAGATTCAGTTTGGAAAATAGTACTGTCAGCTTCGTTCAATTTCTCAGCTCTTTCTTTTGCAATTCTGTCTGCATCAGCGTTAGCTTCAGCATCTTTTTTCATTTTTTCGATTTCTTCAGCTGTTAATCCAGAAGAAGCTTCGATACGGATATCGTGAGATTTTCCAGTTCCTTTATCAGTTGCAGAAACTTTGATGATACCATTAGCATCGATATCGAAAGTTACTTCGATTTGAGGAACTCCTCTTGGTGCTGGTGGAATACCATCTAAGTGGAAACGACCGATAGTTTTGTTATCAGCAGCCATTGCTCTTTCTCCTTGTAATACGTGGATTTCAACAGATGGTTGAGAATCAGCAGCAGTAGAGAATACTTGAGATTTTTTAGTTGGGATAGTTGTGTTAGACTCGATTAATTTAGTCAATACACCACCCATAGTTTCGATACCTAAAGAAAGAGGCGTTACGTCAAGTAACAATACATCTTTTACATCTCCAGATAAAACTCCACCTTGAATAGCAGCTCCAATAGCAACAACCTCATCAGGGTTAACACCTTTAGATGCTTTTTTACCGAAGAATTTTTCAACTTCGTCAGCGATTCTTGGCATACGAGTAGAACCTCCTACAAGGATTACTTCGTCGATATCAGATGTAGATAAACCTGCATCTTTTAATGCTTTAGCAACTGGCTCCATAGAACGTTTTACTAAAGTATCAGATAATTGCTCAAATTTAGCTCTAGATAATTTTTTCACTAAGTGTTTTGGTCCAGAAGCAGTAGCAGTTACGTAAGGTAAGTTGATTTCTGTTTCAGCAGAAGATGATAATTCAATCTTCGCTTTCTCAGCAGCTTCTTTCAAACGCTGTAATGACATTGGGTCTAAACGTAAATCAATTCCTTCTTCAGATTTGAATTCGTCAGCTAACCAGTCAATAATAACTTGGTCAAAATCATCACCACCTAAGTGAGTATCACCATTTGTAGATAATACTTCGAATACACCGTCTCCTAATTCAAGAACAGAGATATCAAAAGTACCTCCACCTAAATCGTAAACAGCAATTTTTTGATCATTTCCTTTTTTATCTAATCCGTAAGCAAGTGCAGCAGCAGTTGGCTCGTTGATGATACGCATAACTTTAAGACCAGCGATTTCTCCAGCTTCTTTTGTAGCTTGACGTTGCGCATCGTTAAAGTAAGCAGGAACCGTAATAACCGCTTCAGTTACTGTTTGACCTAAATAGTCTTCAGCAGTTTTTTTCATTTTTTGAAGTGTCATTGCAGACAATTCTTGAGCAGTGTATAAACGACCGTCAATATCCACACGTGGCGTATTGTTGTCACCTTTTACAACACTGTAAGGAACTCTTTTTGCCTCATCTTGAGTTTCAGCAAAAGTGTGTCCCATAAAACGTTTAATAGAAGCAATCGTTTTTGTAGGATTCGTTACTGCTTGTCTTTTTGCAGGATCACCTACTTTAATTTCTCCACCTTCAACAAAAGCGATGATAGATGGTGTAGTTCTTTTTCCTTCTGCGTTAGGGATAACAACTGCTTCGTTACCTTCCATTACAGAAACACAAGAGTTCGTCGTACCTAAGTCAATTCCGATTATTTTACCCATTTTTTATATATTTAATTTTTGATTTAAATTTTAAACTCATGTGGCATAAGTCAATCTTTGTGCCAAGATAAAAAACTAAATAAAATTGTCAGTTTTACTGTCGGGAGTTTAAAAATCATCTGACAACATGACATTTTAAATACCTGACATGTATGGCATATTAGTATTTCAGCTGTCATTATATTCGACAAATTTTCCGGTTACGATATAATTACAAGGCAGTTATCTCTTTTAAAATCTCTTTTTTCCAAAATAAAAAATCTATATTTGAGATAATCAAAATTAATTAAAACCTTAAATCATGAAGTTGTTTCAATTAATAGTAATAATGCTTCTTCCTGCATTTGCATTTTGCCAAACCCAAAAAGACAATATTAAAATAATCGGAAAAATAGCCGGTAAAATCCCTGAAACAATTGAATATACTTTACCCATTAACGGAATTGAATATTTTGGTTTTACCAATTCTATACAGCCGGATTCGGCAGGAAATTTTGAAATTAATGTTTATTCTAGTAAAGCTTGTTTCATAGATTTATCAAATAGTTATAAATCATTCGGAACTGTAATTGCAGAACCTGGAATGACTTATAACATTTCCATCAATACTGAATCTCCTGAAAATAAATTTAGGGTTGCTTCCAAAAATGAAAAAGGACAAACTTTATATAATCAAATCCCAACCCGAAACATGATTACTGGTGATGGTCATTTTGAATCCGAAACAAAAAAATATAAAAATGACAGTATTTCCTCTGAAGTAAAACAAAAAATTGAACACCAAAGAGAACTCGAAATTGCCGGATTTCAACAATTATTAAAAGACAAAACCATTTCTAAGGATTTTTATAATCTCGTAAAATCAGACCGAGATTATTTCTATAAAGGCATGCAAGGAAGTCTTGCTTTTATAAATTATTTGATTTCGGAACAAAAAAACAATTCACTTTCTCCTGCTGAATATAAAAAGCTTTGGAAGGGAATTTTCGAAACTAATCCCGTAACAAATCCTGAGCTTTTAAGCTCGCCATGGTTTTATTTTTATGTCGAAAATTATTTACGCTATAACGAGTTAATAATTGATGCGACAGACAGGTCAACTTTAACTGAATTTAATAAACAAGGAATTATTCATACACACAATATTGACTATGCTAATAAACATTTATCAGGCCTCCAATTAGAATATTACTTTGCAGCTTATATTTATTACGAAGCCATTAATAATAATTATGAAAAAGAACTGATAACGCTTTTTGAGCAATTCAAAAAAGAATATCCATCAAGCTCGTACACCCATTTCTTAGAACCTGTAATTATTCCCATTATTGCTTTTCACAAAAAACAGGCTGAACCATTAAATGAAAAAATAAAATTTATTGCTAATACAACAACTTTCAATTCGGTAAAAGATGCACTGAAAACATTAAATGGTAAACAATATTATGTTGATATTTGGGCAACTTGGTGCGGACCATGCAAAGAAGAATTTAAAGGCAATGCAAAATTGTATGAATTGCTAAAATCCAAAAACATCACAATGGTTTACGTTTCAATCGACAAAGATAATCGCGAAAAACAATGGCAGGAAATGATTCATTTTTACAATTTAGAAGGTTTTCATATCAGAGCAAATGAAAAATTAGATGCTGATTTAAGAAATTTATATGGCAGTCAGTCAATGGGAATTCCTTGGCATTTTTTGGCGGATGAAAATGGAAATATCATTAATAAAAGACTAAGCGGGTCATCTGAAATTGAGATTTTAGAAAAACAGCTAAATAATAATTAATAAACACCCGATTTGGCGAATCCGAAAATAGAGCATAATTTAGTTCAAAACCCAATACATTGTTGGAACGCTACGCAGCACATATAACCAAATTTAGAATATAAAATTAACTAATTAAAAATGGGAATACTAGAAAAAATATTTAGAAAGCCAAAACCAAAAAATCCTGAAGATTTTTTTTTAGTTACAATTAATAAAGAATTTATTAGAGTTGAGCATCCAGAGAGAAAAACCGAAGAAATTTTATGGAATGATATTGAAGAAATAAAAATAATAAATACAGACGGTGGACCTTTTGTACCTGATGTTTGGTTAGCGTTGCTTGGCGAAAATTCAGGGTGTCTTATTCCACATGGTGCTAAAGGATTTGAAACAGTTTATGAAATAATTTCAAAATATAATAATTTCAACTTTGACAATTTTATTTCTTCAATGTCATGCACAGATAATGAAGAATTTTTATTGTGGAAAAAGGAATAAATATATCGCATGATAACTAACAAAACGATTTTTTTAAAACAAGCTTAATGAATCGGTGTAAATAATGCTATCCATTAAATTGAGATCAACAAAAAAACAATCCGTCATAAAATGAGACTAAAACTAACTTTATTTTTCCTGATTTTGTCTATTTCGATATTTGCACAAACAAACTTAGGCATTGGTTTAATTTCCATTAAATTTAATGATAAAACTGTTTTGCCATTTTATTCTTCAATGAATGATAAAGAACCTATAAAAACTATTCGATTTTTTAATGATAAATCGATCAATAGTTGGAATATTAAAGATCTTAAAAATGAGCAAAAATGGTTGAAACCAGAAGTACTTTGGATCGATTACAATTTCTTTGTCTTTCGTTGCGAGAAACAGGAAAATGACTGGTTTAAAATAATTGTAGATAACGAATCTGGAAAATCACTTTGGATTAAAAAAAATAAAATAACCGAATTTAAAAATTGGGAAAAGTATCTTCAGGATATGTTTAGAATTGAAAGAGTCTCAAAAACCGACAAAATTTATAAATCACCCAATAAAAATGCAGCAACAATTAAATACTCCGGAGAGGATTGTTTTCAGGTTAAATCAACGAAAGGAGACTGGATTGAAATTTTTACTTCAGAATGTGATGAATCAAAAAATGAAATAAAATCGGGTTGGATAAAATGGAAAGAAGGAAATCGTTTATTGATTGAGTACTTTCCAATCAGCTAATAAACAGTTGAATTATTGCTTATTAACATTTTTCTAAATTATAAAAATGAAAAAACTAATTTTACCTATCATAGCAATTTCATTTGCTTTTACAGTTCAATCTTGTCTTAAAAAAGAAACAATAAGCCCCAAAAAAAATGCTTCTGTAATCGACAGTCTTCCAGAGCATGACTGTACAGGCGAAGAAGAATATGAGGAAAGCACTTCCGGAGAACCTGATAATGTCACTTATCCTGAAACAGGAAATAAAATTGCAGACTTTCTTCCTAAACCCGACGTTTATGAAGTGCAATATAAAGCTGAAGGCGATTTGAATAATGACAATTTACCTGATATTGCTGTTGTATTAAAACACAAGGAAAATTATACGTTAAAAAGACCCATGTTAATCCTTTTGCAAAATGGAGATAAATCATACCGTTTAGATAAAATATCCAATATTGTGATGCCTCCTGAATATAACGAAAATGATTTTAAAATGTACACTGAAACTATCAGTATAGAAAAAGAAGAACTTCGTATCTATCTCTTTGGTGGCCCGCATAATGCTATTTCCAGTACATTTAAATATATAGAAAAAAATCTCGTTTTGAACACTTTAACTGCATATTCTGGTGGTGCTGGAAGTATCGTCGAAATGTCTTATGATTTTGAAAAAAGTGAAAGCACAACAAAAGAAACCAATACAATGGAAGAAAATATGCCGTCAACATCTGAAACTTTCCCAATAAAAAAAGAACTTCATATTTTTGAAGATACTGCCCTTACGGAATTCTATAATGGAGATAGTGACGAATCTTAAAATTTTACAATATGTTTACTGTCTTTTTAAACTTTAAAAAATGGAAAACTACACCATAATCATTTTCATATTAGCCATTGTAATTGGTATTTCTGCTTTTGCCGAAAAATCAAAACTACCCTTCCCTATTCTTTTAGTAATTGTTGGAGTTGCCATTGGATTTATTCCAACTATGAATGAAATCGAAATTAATCCCGAAATCATTTTTTTGATATTTCTGCCGCCATTATTGTATGATGCTTCATTTAATATTTCACCCAAACATTTCAAAACAAATCTTAGCACGATAAGCACATTAGCCATTCCTTTGGTTTTTCTGACTACTTTCTGGATTGCAGTGGTTTCGCATTATATGATTCCCGGAATGAGCTGGCCATTGTCTTTTGTTCTCGGCGCCATACTTTCAGCTACTGATGCTGTTGCAGCGGTAAATATTACAAAAGGTCTTGACATTCCTGAAAAAACGATTACAATACTCGAAGGCGAAAGTCTTATTAATGACGCTTCTGCCCTTGTTGCCTATCGTTTTGCTGTTGCTGCGGTGATGGGCTCGGCTTTTGTTATTTGGAAAGCTACATTTCAATTTGTACTCTTACTCGGAGGCGGATTTTTAGTTGGTTTTGTTACGGGCAAAATTTTAGCTTTTATTCTAAAAAAAGTCCGCAATAATATAAATGTTACGGTTAGCTTTATGCTGCTTATGCCTTTTGTCACTTACCTTATTGCAGAACATTTGCATGTTTCGGGCGTAATTGCGGTTGTTATTTTAGGTTTAGCAATGGCACGTTTAAGCAATAAAGTCTTTCCTGAAAATTTAAAAAACAATGCCCGAAGTCTTTGGGATGTTATTATTTTTCTGCTCAATGGTTTGATTTTTATATTAATCGGACTCAATTTTAGATATATTCTGAAAGATATTGACGACGGTATGATTTTACCTTACATTGGTTATGCTGCAATAATTACCATTGTGGCATTATTAACCAGAATGGTGAGGGTGTTTTTTCAAAAGAAGAATCTACAAAAGGCTTTTCAAAAGAACAAAAAAGGAAAACGAAAAGTGAGTGAGAATGCGTTGCTTGATTTTGGTAATAGTTTAATTATAAGCTGGTCAGGAATGCGCGGCATTGTTTCGCTGGCAATTGCTTTAGGTTTACCAAAATTTCTAGATGACGGAACTGTTTTTCCTCAACGAAATGCTATTATTTTCATTTCGGTAGCAGTTGTACTGATCACTATAATTGGTCAAGGACTTACATTACCGTGGGTAGTTAAAAAAATAAACTCAACCAATAAAGACAAAGAGCTAGCTCAGAAGTAACTTTATAAGTAAATACGCTTACGAATTTTAATATTTTACGTACTTTCGATAAACCATTTACTAACACCCAAAAAACAAAAAAATGAGTGAAGAATTACAAAGCAATTTTGACGAATTTGAAAAAACAGAAATAATCAGAAGAAAATTACTTCCTTGGTGGATCAAAACATTCTGCTGGATTTTTATGATTTTAGCGGTTTGCGGATTAGGGACCTTGATAGGAAGTGCTTTCTCTACAAATGTTCAACTTTCGTTATATGGCTTTGAAACCAATACTGCATACTCTGGTATCGGAATTTTTCTTATAGCGGTTATGACCTTAAAAGGTTATGCAGGATATTCACTTTGGTTCGAAAAAGCAAATGCGATTTCAATTGCCAAAATTGACGCGATTGTTGGCGTTATCATCTGTCTTGGTTCCATGTTTGTACTTCCATATATTACAGAAAATGGACATTTCTCTTTACGCTTAGAGCTTTTATTATTAATTCCTTACTTTATTAAAATCAACAAAATTGAAAACGAATGGAACAGCGCAGAAAGCTTATAGCGATTTGTAATGTTTAATCAATAAATAGACAAAAATGAAATCAGAAATCATCATAACAACGCCAGAATCAGAAATTGTTACGACACGAATTCTGAATTTTCCGCAAGAATTGGTTTTTAAAGCCTGGAGTGATCCTGACCATTTAAAAAATTGGTGGGGACCAAAAGGTTTTACTAATACTTTTCATGAATTTAATTTTTGCGAAGGCGGAAAATGGAGCTTTATTATGCACGGTCCCGAAGTTGGAAATTATGCCAATGAATGCGAATTCATAAAAATAGACAAACCGAATCTTATTGCATGGAAACGCCATTCTAAACCGCTGTTCCAAATTCTGACCACATTTGAAACCGTTACCGAAAATCAAACGAAAGTAGTTTTTAAAATGCTTTTTGAAACTATTGAAGAATGCCAAAAACTGAAACCTTACGTTGTCGATAAAAACGAAGAAAACTTTGACAAACTCGAAGTTGAATTATCGAAAATGAAGTCATAAACATCTATAAAATATATCATATGGTAATTAATCGAGAAAGATTATGTGTAGAGTTTATAATACCATTGGATGTCTGAATACTTTACAAATTCAACTTGTCAGATATAATGCTGATCACTTTCACACATTAAATGAGCTGATTAATTTTCGGAAAAATTATCGAGCAAATGAAGCACAGATTATTGCTGATCATTCACTATTTATAGAAGAAGAAAAAACAAGCCTCGAAAAAGATATTGCTGAACTAAACCTTGCTATTCCACAAAAGAAAATCGATCTTGAAGAACAATTAAAACAAAAACTTGACGATTTAAATCTGGAAATTGAATACCTCCCCGAAACTCATTCCAGAATTATTCCAACAATAAAAGATTATTGGTTCAACCTTGTCATTTGCATAAAATTTTGGCTGGTACAACTTCAATTCCATTTTGATATTTTACATTTTAATTATCAGGCAAAAAAACTACTTTCCAAAAAAAATAAACGGTTAGAATATCTTTCGACAAATTTTCAAGATGCTGTAAATGAAAGCTGTTTCCCTGATTTACAAGCGCTAGAAAAGAAAAAAGAAATCGTTGAAAATCTAAACAATACAATTTATGGTGCAA
Organism: Flavobacterium sp. ASV13; assembly: GCF_000745775.1. Lineage (GTDB taxonomy): Bacteria > Bacteroidota > Bacteroidia > Flavobacteriales > Flavobacteriaceae > Flavobacterium. The sequence continues at coordinate 68,034 of NZ_JQJY01000004.1, forward strand.
TTGGAGAGCAAAAAGTAGAAACTGTACTCAAAAAACTCTCTAACGATTATATTTTGATAAATGATTTTTGTTGCTCTTTCAATCCTCCAATCTACAATAAAAACAATAAAGATCATATCCATTCAATTCAAATTGATCATCTGCTTCTATCGCCAGCTGGTATCTTTTTAATTGAAACAAAAAATTGGAACAACAATTCCATAAATAATCCAGATTTTCGATCTCCCGTTCAGCAAATTCTCAGAACTAATTTTGCATTGTATAAAATGCTTAATAATGAATTAGGCAACTTAAATAAAAATTTTGCCCGGCAATATTGGGGAAACAGAAAAGTTCCTATCAAAAATGTAATTGTTTTCACCAACAATAAACCTTTAGAGCAATTTGAATTTGTAAAAATTGTCACATTAGACGAATTACTTCCTTATATAAAATACTTCGACGCAAGCTTTTTAAATGACGAAATTGAAATGGTTGCTGACTTTCTTCTTAAATTTTCTGAACAAAGAAAAAACCGCTCTAGATTAAGTGCTTAACGCAAATGCCATTTGGCTTTACTCCATAAAATTTAAAAGTTCTCTTTTAAAAAAATAGTATATTTATCAAAAAACTATCAAATCAAACCACATGAAAAAATTAATTTGTTTTACTCTTCTCTTAATTACACCATTTTTTTACGCACAAAATAAAGTCGCCAAAAAGCCCGAAACTGTCATTATAATCAACAATGAAATTGTAACAATGGCACAAGTGGAGAAATATGCTCAGGAAGGCAGAATTAAATCAATGAATAAAGGCGTTACAGAAGAAGAAAGAAATAAATTAGCCGAAAAATATGGTGATAAAATTGGAGACCGAGAATTTATAACGGTTGTTGAGGTTTTTACTGAACAAGAAAGCCTTGGAAAAAAAAGCAACGTTGTTGATGCACCAAAAAGAGAAATTCCAAAGAAAACTGAGGAATATCTTTTAAACATAAATGATACTGCTAAAGATTTTACTTTGAAACTCCTTGATGGAAAAACAATAAAACTTTCCGATCTAAAAGGAAAAGTAGTTCTTGTCAATTTTTGGGCCACTTGGTGTGCACCTTGTCTTCAGGAATTTTACGATGTCCCGGCAAAAATTACAGAACCATTTAAAAACGATAATTTTATATTTTTGGCCATCTCAAGTGGCGAAGCTGAAAATCTTGTTGTGAAAAAAGCAACAAAACTAAAAAAAGATGGTCTTGATTTTAATTATGGAATCGATCCAGATAAAAAAATATGGAATGATTATGCAACAAATTCAATTCCGAAAAACTTCCTTATTGACCAAAATGGAGTTATAAAATTTGCAACCACTGGAAATGTCGAAGGAAATCTAGATAATCTTGCCGCTGAAATCAAAAAACTGCTTTCAAAATAAAACTATGACATTTAAATATTCTATTTGCCATCCCGACAAACCAGAAATTGAATATAAAAATCAATTGATTTCCAAAGAAGAAGTTTTAGAAATTGCTAAAAATTATCCATGGACTGAAAAATTAGATTTCTCAGATACGCTCGACCAAAATAAAGTTTATTTTAATCCTTCGCTCGATTTCAGTTGTACTAATAACGGACAAAGTTTTGCTTTGACTGCAATATATGATAAACAAAAAAATCTCGAATTTTCTTTGTGGTACAATAGACCTAAAAAAGTCAAATCTTTCTTTGGCTTATTCGGAGAATCTGAAAAAATGATTGTTGATGATTATTGGTCGCTTAATCTTGATGAATCTTTAAAATTTCTTACCTATTTTGTAGAAGGAAAATATGATGCTATTGAAGATTTGTATAAAAAATAAAGTATCAATTTTGATAAATTTTATTCTGTCGGAAATTCCATTTGTTTTTATTCGTAATTTCGATTTTTTAAAAAGATTGTCGTTTTAGACAAAACAATTTCGGCAGGCAATCGCAATACAATTTAAATTACAATTACAAAATGGCTTCATTTATTAAAGAAATTTCTTTTCGCTGGTCAGATTTAGACCCAAATTTCCACGTTCGTCATAGTGCTTATTACGATTTTGGTGCACAACATCGTATCGAAATCCTTGAAGAGCTTGGATTGACTTTGAGAGTAATGCAAACGCAAGGTTTTGGCCCAGTTTTGTTTAGAGAAGAATGTGTTTTTAGAAAAGAATTAAAACTTTCGGATAAAATTTTCATTCATACCAAAACTTCAAAAATGAAAGCCGATGCTTCACGCTGGTCTATCATTCATGAATTTAGAAGAGAAGACGATACACTTTGCGCAACCATTACTGTTGACGGTGCATGGATGGACACAAAATTGAGAAAACTGGCTTCTCCAACACCAGAAATTGCAATCGAAGCGTTGAGCATTTTTCCAAAAAGCGACGATTTTGTTGGACTATAAAAACTAGCAAAATTTATTTAACTTTATAAAATCCAAAAAACAATATTGACAATTGTTTTTTGGATTTTTTTTCTCAAAATCAAAATCTATGATTGATTACGTAAAAGACTTTAGAATTGTATTTTTTATCGTTATTATCGCCATTGTAACTATAGTTTTGGGCGCTTTAACAGATAAAATTCTTCGTTATTTTTTATACCGAAAACTAAACGACAAAGAATATGATGCCACTGGTTTTAGATTCTTAAAACATTTGGTTATAACCGTAATCTACATTCTTGGATTTGCTTTTGCTTTAATCCAAATTCCTGAGTTTAAAATTATCGGACATTCCTTTTTAGCTGGTGCCGGCGTTATTTCTCTCGTCGCTGGTTTAGCTTCGCAACAAGCTTTAAGCAATATTGTAAGCGGAATCTTTTTGGTGATTTTTAAGCCTTTCAAAATCAACGATAAAATCACCATCAACAATTTTGTTGGAACAGTTGAAGATATCAATTTAAGACAAGTCGTTTTAAAAGATGCTGAGAACAACCGAATTATAATTCCAAATTCCGTTATCAGCAACCAAATTATTGTCAATACAAACATGCACGATACCAAATGTTGCAAAATAATCGAAATTGGAATTGGTTATGATTCTGATCTCGAAAAAGCATTGGAAATCATGAAAGATGAAATTGCCAAACACCCGTTTTTTATTGATACACGCACTAAAGAAGCCAAAAATCAAAAAGCACCTCTTGTTGTGGCGCGAGTTGTAGCTCTCGCCGATTCAAGCGTGAATTTAAAAGCTTGGGCCTGGGCAAAAAACTCTACAGACGGTTTCATAATGTATTGCGATTTACTGCAAAGCATTAAAAAACGTTTTGATGAAGCCAAAATTGATATTCCGTATCCGCAAAGAGTGGTGACAATTAAAAATAATAATCCTTTATAAATTTTTAAATTCCAAAAAATCAAAAATCTGTGGAGACCAGTTCAATTCGTTTAAATCTGTGGCCCAAATCATAGTTATTCAAACTTCAACCCAAAATTTACTTTTTCAAAAGTGGTGCTACAGGAAAGTGCAAATCGTCCAATATTTAATGTACCGAAAATCCCTCCAACTGAATGTCCTGAATAAAATCCGCCGGCTGAAAATCGATGAACCTGATACTTCAAAGCAATATCATTCACTCTTGAGCTAAGTTGCCCAAAAGCAATCACATGGGGTATAATTTCATAGCTTCCAAAAACTTTCGGGACCAGTTTTTTGTAATAATCAAAACTTTCATCGGTTTCATAATCCACACTTGTTGAATGCAGATTTTCAAGATTTCCGCCAATATAAGTGTTTTCAGAAAAATGCCATGAAACGCTAAAACCCGTAAAAGTTCCGTCGTAACCACTCCGTGATTCGAGATATCCCACACCAATCGTGGCTCTGAAATTACCGCAAATTTTTCCGATGTAGCCAATGTAAGTCCGGTCAATTTCCGACTTGTCAATTCCAGCGCCAAAAATAATGTCATCATCACACATACTAAAAGCATACTGAAAATAAGCCGAATATTGATTTTCATTGGCCGCGACAACGCTTCGGCCTTTATCCAGATCGATATTTGCAGAAATTAAGGTTGAGTTTATAACGGCGAAATCAAATGTGTTGATTTCTTGGGCAAATGTGGGGACTGTGAGCAGGAATAAAAGTATTGTTTTTTTCATAATACTATTTTTTAGCTTACAACATTCTGATACTAAGTTACATACATTTTTACTATTAATATAAAGAAGTTCCCTAAAATACTACATTACTCGTCAAAATGCATTATTTTCAAAATCAGCATCATTTAATCGATAAAATTTCAATAAATCATCGATTATTAACATTAAAAATCATGAAATTATTCTGAATGCTCTTTTTCTGATAACTTTAAGACATTAATTTTTGCATTTCCAAATGGTTAACGGTAATTTTATACTTCTTAACCCATAATTGGCCCTGAAATGAAAATTGCAAAGCTTTTATTATTCCTGTTCCCTTTTTTGGTTTTCGCGCAAGATGCCAATATTAAACCTCTAGATATTAATTTGACGAATTACGAATATCCTTATCCCGTTCAATTTTTAGAATTGACCAGCCAGCGCCAGTACATGCAAATGTTTTATATGGATATAACTCCGGAAAATTACAACAACAAAAATGTGGTACTTCTTCACGGAAAAAACTTCAACGGAGCCTATTGGGAAACAACTATAAAAGCATTAACTGCAGCAGGTTTCCGAGTAATTGTTCCAGATCAGATTGGCTTTGGAAAATCATCTAAACCCGATAATTTTCAATATACTTTTCAGCAATTGGCAGAAAACACCAAAAAATTATTAGATCATCTTGGAATCGGGAAAGCGACTATTTTAGGACATTCTATGGGCGGAATGCTGGCAACTCGCTTCGCTTTGATGTATCCGGAAATGACTGAAAAATTAGTTTTAGAAAACCCAATTGGTTTGGAAGACTGGAAATTAGTCGTTCCTTATAAACCTGTAGATTGGTGGTACGAATCAGAATTGAAACAAAATTTTCAGACCATTAAAAATTATCAAATGGCTAATTATTATAACGGAAAATGGAACGCCGATTATCAAAAATGGGCCGAACTCAGTGCTGGTTGGACAACAGACCCAGAATATGAAAAAGTCGCGTGGAATTCGGCACTTTTGTATGATATGATTTTTACACAACCTGTTTTGTATGAATTTAAAAACATTCAGGTTTCAACGCTTTTAATTATTGGCACAAGAGATAAAACAGCTTTAGGAAAGCCTTTAGTTTCAGAAGATATTCAGGCAACAATGGGAAATTATGCCGAATTAGGCAAACGAACTCAAAAGGCAATTCCGAATTCAAAATTGGTTGAAATTCCAAATACAGGGCATTTGCCACATATTGAATCTTTTGATCAATTTATAAAACCATTAATCGTATTTTTGAAAGAATAATCAATTAAAACCACACTATTATGTTTACTATCGACCAAATCAAAGAAGCACATTCTAAAGTAAAAAGCGGTGCTGATTTTCCAAACTATATTCAAGATTTAATCATTCTTGGCGTAAAAGGTTACGACACTTTTGTGCATGACGGAAGTGTTGTTTATTTTGGATTAAATAATTATACTGCTGCAGCGGAAGAAAAATATCCTGAAATAAAAGTCGCTGATTTTCCTAACAAAGAGCTTTTCATCGAACTTTTAGTAAAACATCAACATGGTGAATCGGATTATATGACTTTTTGTGCGCAATGTGCGCAATGTGGAATCGCAAAATGGCGTGTTAATATTGTCGAAATGACCTGTACTTATTTTGATAAATCAGAGAACGAAATCCTAATCGAAAAAATCCCTAGTTAATTTTTAAAAATATGAAGATTTTTAATCAAAGAATAAATTTAGTTTTAGCATCACTTTTTCTAATTTGTTTAACCGGTTTTTCACAACATAAAAAAGACAAAACAAAATTTAAAGTAATTGCGTTTTATACAGGAAAAAATGATCAGGCACACATCAGTTTTGTCCATGAAGCCAATAAATGGTTTCCAAAAATTGCCGAAGAAAATCATTTTGAATACGATTCAACAAGCAATTGGGACAATCTGAATGCAAAGTTTTTAGCTAATTATCAGGTTGTATTATTTTTAGACACAAGACCAGAAACTCCATCTCAGCGCGAAGCTTTTCAAAAATATATGGAAAATGGAGGAGGTTTCATCGGATTTCATTTTTCGGCTTTTGCATTAAATAATTCCTCTTATCCACAAAACTGGGATTGGTATCACAATACTTTTCTGGGTTCTGGAGAATATGGAAGTAATACATGGAGACCGACATCGGCAATTTTGAGAGTTGAAAATCAGGATCCGATAACTAAAGGTATTCCTAAAACTTTCAAATCACAACCAAACGAATGGTACCGATGGGGCAATGATTTGACAAAAAATCCAGACATTAAAATTCTCTTAGCAATTGACGAAAGCAGTTTTCCGTTAGGAACAGGTCCAAAAGCACATGAAATTTGGCACAGTGGCTATTATCCTGTCGTTTGGACAAATAAAAAATACAAAATGCTTTATGTAAATATGGGACATAATGATATTGATTATGAAGGTAAAACAAACAAAACGCTTTCGTATACATTTGAAAATGAAACACAAAACAAAGTAATCCTGAATGCTTTGCTTTTGTTTGGAAATAAAAAAAGTAAATAATTTCAAAATAGTAGACAAACTGTCTGTAATCATAAATTCTGAAGAAATTTTTAAAACAATTACTATATAATTTAATGAAAAATAAAATCGCGATCATTCTTTTTACACTATTATTAATTTCTTGCAATTCAAAACAACAGGAAAATAAAATCAATAAAACAGATAACCTACAAAAAGAAACAGCATCAAAAATAATTAGTAAAAAAAATGAATCTGATACTGTAGATTATCAAATTTCGACGTTTGATAATCCTGAAGATGCTGATCGTATATCTAGACAAAAGGAAAGTTTGAAACGACTTTCAGAAAAAAAAGTTTTTTTAAATATTCATAACAAATTGATTGAAAAAATAAACGAAGAGCAACAATCTTTTTTCAAAAAAAACAACAATTATGAATTACTTTCTGTTGCCAAAGGAAGTCTGTTTCAGGAAAAAAGTAATGATTTTGTGTTTACAGTTTATGACAAAAAGAATGTGAAAATTTCGTTTTTATTCTATAATGAAAAAACTGCTGCATATGCTGAATTATATAAAGACATAAAAGTCATAAATGGCTTAAAAGATGCAGATTGCGATTTCTATTCTTTTGGAACATTAGATTATCAATTTGCAGATGAATTTTTAGTTTACAGTGAAGATTATCTAACAAAAAGTATAGAAACTTATTTACAATATACTAGTGTTAAAATTACTGACATATCAAAAGCTCAAGATTTTGCATTAAAAGATGGATGCTTTGCTAAAAATGTGTCAAAAACGAATCTTGCAAATACACTTTGTTTGGCCACAAGTGCTGTTTACAACAATTGGGAATGCTTACGATACGACAAAACAAACAATACTTTTTTTATTTTTTTCGGTCAGGCTTTCGCTGATTAATGATTTAAAAAATAATTCATTAAAAAATATATTTAAAATGTCAGACAAACTTTCTCCAATTATAAATTCTGAAGCATTAATTCAATTGTCACATTCAAAAACGATTGTTTTAATCGACGCCAGAGCCGGACTAAATGCGCAAGAAAATTATCAAAAAGAACATTTAAAAGGCGCTCGATATGTTGATTTGAACAAAGATTTAGCAACAGTTGATTGTAATCCGAAAAATGGTGGAAGACATCCGCTTCCGTCGTTAGAAAAGTTTGCTGATGTACTTTCTAAAAAAGGAATTTCACCGGAAAGCCATGTCATAATTTATGATGACAAAAACGGATCTAATGCAGCATCGCGATTTTGGTGGATGCTGAAAGCAATTGGACACGAAAAAGTTCAGGTTTTAAATGGAGGTTTACAAGAAGCTATAAAAGCAGGTTTTCCAATAAGTTCAGAAATTGAACAATTTGAACAAAGCAATTTTCCAGTTTCAAATTGGAAATTAGCTGTAGCCGATATTGAAGAAGTTGAAAAAGCCCGAAAAACCAATGAAAATATAGTGATTGATGTTAGAGATAAAAATCGTTTTGACGGCTTAACTGAACCATTGGATTTAATTGCGGGACATATTCCTAGTGCAATTAATGTTCCGTTTAGTGAAAATCTAAATGAAGATGGATTATACAAATCTCCTGAAATTTTAAAGGAAAAATACAATGCCATTTTAGGCGATATTAATTCAGAAAATGTAATTGTACACTGTGGTTCAGGCGTAACGGCATGCCACACCTTACTTGCAATGGATTATGCAGGAATTCCGATTCCAAAACTATATGTTGGTTCGTGGAGCGAATGGTCAAGAAATGACCGCGAAATGGCAACAAAAAACTAGAATAATTATTTAAGATTTTATAATGCAACACTGGGACATACTTTTATCTAACCAGGTAAACAAAAAAGCTTTTATTGACAACATACTCAATAGCGAATCAAAAGGAGAATTAGCCTTTTTCAACAATAAAAAAGGAATTCTGTTCTCAGATATCGCAATTGAAAAATTCATTGAAAAAGAGTATCAATATGATATCGTAGAAGCTTCTCCGGAATCACATCGTCAATTAAGGACTTTTTCTTCGGGAGAACGCAAAAAAGAGTTTTTAAAATACTGCATCAGCCAAAAACCTGATTTTATCATTTTTGACAATCCATTTGATCATTTGGATCAGGCATCGCGTGTTGTGCTGGCAGAATCTTTAAAAAAACTGACGAACGAAATTGCCATAATCCAAATTGTAAATCGCGTTTCAGATGTTTTAGAATTTGTTCCGAATAAAGCGCAAATCAAAGACAATTCATTTGAATTGCATCCGATTTTAAAAACCGAAAATCATTTTAAAACCTTAAATACAGCTGCAATTCCAAAAGCAATTGAACCACATTCTTTCCACGAAAGTGTGTTGATTAAAATGGAAGAAGTTTCGGTAAGTTACGAAGAACGCAAAATTATAGACAAAATTTCCTGGACAATAAAACAAGGCGAATTTTGGCAGTTAATTGGCCCAAACGGTTCTGGAAAAAGCACCATTTTATCTTTGATTACAGGCGATAATCCAAAAGGTTTTGGTCAGAATTTATATTTATTTGGAAGAAAAAAGGGAAGTGGAGAAAGCGTTTGGGACATCAAAAAACAAATCGGAATCTTCACCACTTCTATGACCGATTTATTTCAGAAAGGTCATACTTTGGAACAAATGATTCTTTCCGGTTTTTTTGATTCCATCGGACTTTATAACGAACCAACGACGCATCAACTGCAAATTGTAAATCAATGGTTAGATGTAATTGAAATGACGCATTTACGCAAAAAACGCTTTATCGATCTTTCAATCGGTCAGCAAAGAGTTGCTTTGATTGTTCGCGCCGTTTTAAAACATCCGCCATTATTAATTCTAGACGAACCTGTAGAAGGCCTGGACGACGAAAATGTAGATTTAGTAATTCAGCTTATCAATACGATAAAACAAGAAACAAACGTTGCTATTTTATATGTTTCACACCGAATTGAAGCCGGCCTCGCTCCTACTTCTATTTTCGAGCTTTTGCCATCAGAAACAGGATCAATCGGAAAAATAAAATTTCAAAAATTAGTTAATTAGAAAATGTGTCAATTAGAAAATTACTTATTCATGTCCAAAATAAAAAAGCTCCAATAAGGAGCTTTTTTATTATTTCTATTAAAGAAATTATCTAATTTTCTAATTGACACATTTTCTAATTATTCTTCATCTTCAGTATTATGCGACTTCACGTAAGTACGCCATTTTTCAATACAATCCTGAAAATCCTGAGGCAATTCTGTATCAAAACGCATCAATTCTCCCGTATTTGGATGAACAAAACCAAGCGTTTTAGCATGAAGCGCCTGACGTGGCAATGCTTTAAAACAATTCTCAATAAACTGTTTGTATTTAGTAAACGTCGTACCTTTTAAAATTAAATGTCCGCCGTAACGTTCATCATTGAATAACGGGTGCCCGATATGTTTCATATGTGCACGAATCTGGTGTGTTCTTCCAGTTTCTAATTTACATGAAATCAAAGTCACATAACCAAAACGCTCCAAAACTTTATAATGCGTAATAGCCGGTTTTCCAATTTCAGGATCAGCAAAAACAGCCATTTGCATACGATCTTTCAAATGTCTTGCTAAGTTTCCTTCAATTGTACCGCTTTCTGCAGCCACATTTCCCCAAACAAGAGCAATATACTCACGTTCGGTAGTTTTAGCTTCAAACTGCTTCGCTAAATGTGTCATTGCTGCTTCAGTTTTGGCAACAACCAAAAGTCCTGACGTATCTTTATCTATTCGGTGAACCAATCCCGGACGTTCACTGCTGTTCATTGGCAAATTATCAAAATGATGCGCCAAAGCATTTACCAGCGTTCCCGTGTAATTTCCGTGACCTGGATGCACAACCATTCCAGGCTCTTTATTGATTAGCAAAAGTGCATCATCTTCATAAACAATATTCAACGGAATATCTTCAGGAAGAATATGATTTTCAAATGGCGGATGCGATAACATAACCGTTATCACATCAAAAGGTTTTACTTTGTAATTTGATTTTACCGGAATATCGTTTACAAAGATATTTCCATTAGTTGCTGCATTCTGAATTTTATTTCGTGTAGCATTCGGAATCAAATACATTAAATATTTGTCAATACGCAAAAACGCCTGACCTTTAGGGACTTCAAATCTGTAATGCTCGAATAATTCGTCTTCCAGATCTAAATTTTCTTCAATATTATTGTTCATCTTGTGGGGTTTCTACAGGCACTGCCGTACTGTCTGCCTGGCTGTCATCTACATAACTCGCTTTTCCGTCTCCTAAAACCAAATCAATTTTAGAAGCTTTCAACACGCGGTCTCCTACTTTTAAGTTTCTTCCTTTGTAACGCATTTCCAAAACCATATCTTTTCCAAGATTCGGAATATAAGTAATCGTTCCCGGCTCAAGCCCCAAAGCTTTCAAAGTAGGAACCGCTTCACGATATGTTTTTTCAATTAAATCAGGAATTTTAACAGATGAAAAACCTGATGCGTTAATTTTAATATATATTTTTCTTCCAACTTTCACCTTAGTTCCCGGCAATGGATCTTGCTCAACAACACTGAATTTCGGAAATTCACTTCGGTAATCAACACTATCCAAAAGCACATAATCTAAGTCCAGTTCGTCTAATTTCTCTTCAACCTGTTCTTCAGTTAATCTCGCTAGATTTGGAACCGCAATTTCATGTCCATGATCAGTTGTAAAAGTCAGCCAATGCATAAACAAATAACCCAAAACTGCAATGATAGCTGCCGCACTCAACAATTGTAAAAAAAATACGCGGCTAGTTAAATACTTACGTAAACTCATAAATTAATTTTTAGTTGAACGCAAAGATAAAGTATTTCATTTCAAAAAAAATGATAATTTTGTTTAAAACAAAAATGCCCTGCGATTGTTATTTCTATTAAAAACTAAAATCTTTGGAATTTGGTATTTTAGAATTTAAAATTTCAATTTTTAGGAGCTGTTTCCCGCTTTCGCCTATATCTTTTTGCTCTCGTAAAAAAACGAGATCAAAAAGGATACCGGCTCTATCGGGGCTAGGGCACTCGGTTTCAGGATAAAATCTCGATTAAATAAATTAACGATTAAATAAATAAGAAAGTCAATGAAAAACATTGCCATAATAATGGGCGGATATTCAAGCGAATACAAAATTTCGCTTATCAGCGGAAACGTTGTGTACCAATATCTTGACAAAACAAAATACAACGGATTCCGAATTCATATTTTCAAAGAAAAATGGGTTTATGTAGACGCAAACGATGCCGAATTTCCAATTGACAGAAACGATTTTTCTGTAACCGTAAACGGAGAAAAAATCACTTTTGACTGTGTTTTCAATGCCATTCACGGAACTCCGGGCGAAGACGGATTAATGCAGGCTTATTTTGAATTAATTGGTCTTCCACAATCATCTTGCGATTATTATCAATCGGCTTTGACTTTCAACAAAAGAGATTTATTATCGGTTTTAAAACCATACGGAATCAAAACGGCAATTTCATATTATTTAAACAAAGGCGACGAAATCAATACTGCCGAAATCGTTAAAAAAGTAGGACTTCCTTGTTTCGTAAAACCAAATAAAGCAGGTTCAAGTTTCGGAATTTCAAAAGTAAAATCTGAAGCTGAACTTCCAATCGCAATTGAAGTTGCATATAAAGAGGATAACGAAATCATCATTGAAAGTTTCCTTGACGGAACTGAAGTTTCTGTCGGCGTAATCAATTACAAAGGCGAAATCAAAGTTTTGCCAATTACAGAAATTGTATCTGATAATGATTTCTTCGATTATGAAGCCAAATACGAAGGAAAATCACAAGAAATCACTCCAGCAAGAATTTCTGACGAACTGACACAAAAAGTTGGAGAAACAGCAAAACGCGCTTACGAAGTTTTAAAAATGAAAGGTTTCTCAAGAAGCGAATTCATTATCGTTGACAACGAACCATATATGCTTGAAATGAACACTATTCCAGGATTGACAACAGAAAGTTTGATTCCGCAACAAGCAAAAGCAGCCGGAATTTCTCTGGAAGATTTATTTACAAATGCAATTGAACTGGCTTTAGCCTAGTCACTAAGATACTAAGGTGCTGAGATACTAAGATTTCAGCACCTTATTTTTTAATTATAACACAATCTTGTCGTTCTGAATCTCCGATTCTAAAAAAAACTTAGAATCTTAGCATCTCAGCACCTCAGAATCTTTAAAAGAAATGCGAAAAGCCATATTCCCAGGATCATTTGACCCAATTACGTTAGGACACGAAGATATCATCAAAAGAGGAGTTCCGTTATTTGATGAAATTGTAATTGCCATTGGTGTAAATGCTGAAAAAAAATACATGTTTTCATTAGAAGAAAGAAAACGTTTCATTGAAGAAACCTTCAAAGACGAACCGAAAATTTCGGTAATAACTTATGAAGGACTTACGATTGATTTGGCAAAAAAAGAAAAAGCCAATTTCATTTTAAGAGGTCTGCGCAACCCCGCCGATTTCGAATTCGAAAAAGCCATTGCGCATACCAACAGAAAGCTTTCAAAAATCGAAACAGTATTTTTATTGACCGCTGCAAAAACTTCTTTTATCAGTTCAAGTATTGTTCGTGATGTTTTGCGCAATGGAGGCGAATATGAAATGCTGGTTCCAGATGCTGTAAGAGTTACAAAATAAGGGAATAAACAAACTTATTTGCACAGGTAAGATAAATCGTTATTTTTGTTTACCTAACCCCTAAAACCTAAATAATGATTTTTTACGGAACCAAAGCTGCAAACATCAAAAATGACCAAGTTTTAAACGTAGATTGCTCACATTGCGATTCGAAAGTTACCATGAGATACAGCATATTCGAAAAATATGCTCATATTTATTGGATTCCTTTTTTTCCAATCAAAAAATTAATTTTTGCAGAATGTAATTCCTGTAAAAAGACATTTGAAAGACACGAACTTCCAACGCCAACTCAGCAAAAAATTGACCGATCAAAAGGAAAAGTAAACAGTCCGTTTTGGATGTTTTCAGGATTAATGATTATAGGAGCTTTTGTTCTATACGGTTTTTACAGTTCAGTCCAAACAACAAAAGACACTGAAAATTTTATTCAAAGCCCAAAAATTGGTGACGTTTACCTGATTAATAGCTCAACTGGATTTTATTCAACAATGAAACTGGATGAAATTTCAAAAGACAGTTTGGTATTGTTAATCAATAATATGGAAATTGACAACAAAGAGGAAATTGGAAAAATTGATTTGAAAGAAAATTATGTAAACAAAAAAACTATAGCCAAAAGAGAGCTGCAAAAACTTTTAACTGAAAATAAAATTTACGAAGTAGTTAGACATTAATACTTCCAACCATAAATTTGTAAGCGAAGCAAATTATAAGTAATTTCGCATTTTTAAAATAAACAAGAAATAATGAGCATCGAGAGAGAATTAAACAAGCGAAGCGGATCTAAATGTGAACTTTGTGGCGCCGAGGAAAATCTAAAAGTATATCAAGTTTTACCAACTCAAAAAGGCGGACTTGACGAAAGCATTTTAGCTTGTAACACCTGTATTGACCAAATTGAAAACCCAGATAATGTAGATTTAAATCACTGGAGATGTTTAAACGACAGCATGTGGAATGAAAACATTCCGGTTCAGGTTGTGGCGTGGAGAATGCTAAGCCGTATGCGCGCTGCTGGTTGGCCTCAGGAATTACTTGACATGATGTATCTGGACGAAGATACGTTGGCATGGGCACAAGCAACAGGAGAAGGTGAAGACGACGAAAACAAACTCGTTCACCGCGACAGCAACGGAGTAGTTTTACAACACGGAGATTCTGTAGTTTTGATCAAAGATCTTAAAGTAAAAGGATCTAGCATGGTTGCCAAACAAGGAACTGCTGTTAGAAACATTCGTTTAGATCACGAAAACGCTGAATATATTGAAGGAAAAGTCGATGGCCAGCAAATTGTGATTATTACGCAATACGTAAAGAAGATTTAAAAGATACTAAGGTTCTAAGTTGCTAAGATTCTAAGTTTTTTTTTTAAAACTCATAACTCATAACTCATAACTTTTAAACATAAAAAAAAGCTGTTCGACTGAACAGCTTTTTTTTATGTTTAAGTAAATTATTTTTGGAATAATTTATTGATTTGATCTTTTACAAATGGCTCAGAAACACTGCTTGTTGCTGAAGTAGCTTCTTTGCTTGAAACCATAAATTGAACTGTAGCTTTCTCTGGAATTACACTTCCTGTGTAATGCAACCAGATATAGTTGTTAGGCAATTCTAATTTAATATCATACAATGGGCTTGCAGAAAAACCATTCATGATAATAGAGTAAAGACTTGCGTAATCATTGTTTACATTTTTGAATGAAAATTTTCTCAAAGCTGAAGAATCGTCATCATTCTGAATACTAGTGTAATACACAGTATACTCGTCTCCAATTTTCTGAATGTAATTGTTATTTACTTTTCCTAATTTTTCAACCGGAACTGTTTCAAGAACTTTAATTTGTGCAAATGAAACGAAACTTAAGAACAAAGTAGCAATGGTAATAATGTTTTTCATAACGTATTTGGGGTTTACAATTTTACTGTAGCAAAAAAACATAGAAATAATGAAAAAATCGCTATCAAATCATTATTTTTTTAACACAAAATTGTAAAACTTAATTTGAATTTTATAAAATACTGACAAACAACACAATAGAACAAAAATTACTCAACT
Source organism: Flavobacterium sp. ASV13 (assembly GCF_000745775.1). Classification (GTDB taxonomy): domain Bacteria; phylum Bacteroidota; class Bacteroidia; order Flavobacteriales; family Flavobacteriaceae; genus Flavobacterium. The sequence goes on from NZ_JQJY01000004.1 coordinate 83,426, forward strand.
GTTCTATTTTTCCTCAATCTAGTATTTTTTACTTTTTTCGTCTTCTTTCTTTACAACATTACGGGCCACTTCAATTTTAAACTTTTTGCCTTTCATTTTTTCATCTTTGATATGCTTCAGCAAATCTTTGACTTTATTGTATTTTACAGCTGCAAACGAAACAAAATCTTTTACTTCGATCAATCCTAAATCTTCTTTTTCTAATTTTCCTTTTTGAGAAAAGAAACCAACAATGTCAAATTTGTTCAGTTTTGTTTTCTTTCCGCCGCTTATGTAAATGGTTTGAAATTGTGGTGGTTTTGGCAACGAAACAATTCCTTCGACATCTAAAACATCCATTTCATAATCAATATAATCCAGCTGTTTTTCACTTTCGTGAATAATGACATAAGCCGTTCCGCTTGCTTGCATACGCGCTGTACGACCATTTCTATGCGTGAATTCGTCTTCTTTTAACGGCAGATGATAATGAATAACGTGTTTCATTTCTGGAATATCCAAACCTCTCGCCGCTAAATCTGTTGTGACCAAATAACTAATACTTCCGTTTCTAAACTGAATTAAAGCGCGCTCGCGTTCGTCCTGATCCATTCCGCCATGATAATAAACCGAATAGATTCCTTTTTCATTCAAAGTATCACTGATACGTTCTGCCGCATCTCTATGGTTGCAAAAAATAATAGCCGATTCTGATTTTAAAGAACAAATCAAATTGAATAAACTCCCTAATTTATCTTTGGCTGACGAAACAATCATTTTCATTGACAGATTCGCTTTTTCCTCTTCTTCTGGAATAAAATCCAAAACAGTTGGATTTATAACGCGTGTATATTTCGGAATTTCAATATCTGAAGTTGCAGAAACCAAAACTCTTTTATTGACTTTCGGCAATCTTCCAATAATAAAAGACATTTGTTCGTGAAACCCTAACTGAAGCGATTTATCAAACTCATCTAAAATCAAAGTTTGAATTTTATCGGTTCTGAAAGTTTCTCTGTCAATATGATCTGCAATTCTTCCAGGAGTTCCAATTAAAACTGCAGGCGGATTGCTTAAATTCTTGATTTCAGTATCAATTGAATGTCCGCCATAGCAGATATTTACTTTGTATTGCGTTCCCATTTTTTTCCAAACTTGCTCAATTTGAAGCCCAAGTTCACGCGACGGAACCAAAATTAAACATTGAACAGAAAGAATTTCAGGCTGCAGCATTTCTAAAACCGGAAGCAAAAAAGCCAATGTCTTTCCTGATCCTGTTGGAGAAAGTAATAAAACATTGTTTTCGTTCAAAATAGCATCTTGCGCCATTTCTTGCATTTCGTTTAGGCTCTGAATCCCTAAATTCGAAAGTATGTTGTTGGAATGGTGTTTTTTATTCATTTTGCAAAAGTAGGGAAAAAAGTTTTGTTTCAAGTTTCAGGTTTTCTTTGTTTCAAGTTATCTAACCGCAAAGCACACAAAGGTTTACGCAAAGTTCGCCAAGTATATGTTCAAAGCCTTGCGAACTTTGCGTTTTTTTTAAAGCTTTATATAAAAAACCTTGCGCACTTTGCGGTTAAAAACACAACGCATATCAACCTGAAACTTGAAACCTGAAACAAAAAAAAACTTATATTTGAATCCTATTAAAATTAAACTCATGAAACTTTTTACCCTTCTCCTCTCCCTTTTCACCATTACCATTTTCGCTCAAAACAACAAAAAATACGATACGTTTTTCGAAAAAGGAAACGGAAATCAATCGGCTTCTTATCAGGAAACTATAGCTTATTTTAAAATGCTTGCTGCTGATTTTCCAACCATTCAAATGAAAGAAATGGGATTGACGGATTCTGGTGAACCATTGCACATGATCACTTTTAATCCGGACAAAGAATTTGACTTTGATAAAATTCAGAAAACCAAAGCCGTGCTTTTTGTAAATAATGGAATTCACGCTGGAGAACCAGACGGAATCGACGCAACAATGCAATTTTACAGAGATTTAGCAACCGGAAAGATGAAAGCACCAAAAAACACCGTTTTGGTTACAATTCCGGTTTATAATATTGGCGGAGCTTTAAACCGTAATTCTACAACGCGTGCGAATCAAGATGGACCCGAAGTTTATGGCTTTAGAGGAAATGCAAGGAACTACGATTTGAATCGTGATTTAATGAAATCGGATACTCGAAATACGAAGAGTTTTGTGGAGATTTTCCAGAAAATAAATGCCGATGTTTTTATCGATAATCACGTAAGCAACGGTTCTGATTATCAATACAAACTGACGTATATTATGACACAACATAATAAACTCGGAACGATTTTAGGCGATTTTATGAATAACGAAATGATGCCGGCCTTGGTAAAAGATCTTCAGAACAAGAAAATCGAAACGACGCCTTATGTAGATTCGTTTAAAGATACACCAGACAAAGGTTTTGGACAATTTGTTGACAGTCCGAGATATACTACGGGTTACACTTCCCTATTTAATACTATTGGTTTTGTTGTAGAAACGCACATGCTGAAAAAATATGCCGAACGTGTAAAAATGACCTACGAATACATGAAATCGACTTTGGATTTTACCGATGCAAATTATCAGAAAATCAAAGAGCTTCGTGTAAAAAATTTAGAGCAATATCAGCCTAAGAAAAAATACACTTTACAATGGGAAATGGATAGCACTAAAACGACCAAATTCTCTTTTCTAGGCTACGAAGCAGGTTACAAAAAAAGCGAAGCCACAACGGGAGATCGTTTATACTATGACCGAAGCAAACCTTATAAAAAAGATGTTCCGTATATCAAAGAATTTAAATCGGCTAAAGAAGTTGTGATTCCTACGGCGTATATAGTTCCGCGAGGTTATTGGAATATTATTGATCTTTTGAAAAACAATAATATTACGTTTCGCCAGCTTAAAAACGATACAATTATAGAAGTTGAAAGCTACAAAATTGCTGATTTTAAAACGGTTCCGTCAGCTTACGAAGGACATTATGCGCACCGAAATACAACGGTAACTTCTAAAATAGTCAAAATGGCCTTCGCCAAAGGTGATTATTATGTTCCAACAAACCAAAAAGGCGTTAAATATTTAGTTGAAGCTTTTGAACCAGAAGGTGTTGATTCATTTTTTAACTGGAATTTCTTTGATCCAATTTTACAGCAAAAAGAACATTATTCGGAATATATTTTTGAAGATACTGCTGCACAACTTTTAAAAGATAATCCAGCTTTAAAAGCGGAATTAGAAACCAAAAAACAAAACGATCGCGAATTTGCTAAAAGTTCTGAAGCGCAATTGGATTGGATTTATAAGCATTCTGTTTATTATGAGAAGGCGCATTTGCAGTATCCTGTTTATCGAGTTTTGTAGATTTTTTTATCTTATAAATGCTAATCCTTAAAAGCTAAATTTGTTTAATTTGAAATATGGTTTTCCGTAAAAGCATTTTATTATTAGTTTTTAAATTTGAAAAATTAAAAATATAAACAATAGTAATTATGAAAAAAACATTACTTATTTTAAGCATTTTCTTTCTAATAATTTCATGCAAAAAAAGTAAACAGGAAAATCTTAAAAATGAAATTGAAGATAAAATCACAACAAATTTAAATGATCCAAGTAGTTATGAGTTTAATTATATACATTTAGATTCTTTAGTATACATGACAAATAAAGAGGAAATTAAAATAATTTTAAATGATATTCAAGATCTTAACAAAAAAACCGATTCAAAATCACAAAAAACATTATCCTTTTTAGAATCAAAAATGGATTTTTTAAAATTATCGAATAAGAATAAGTATTCGGGATTTTTTTCATTTAGAGCTAAAAATAAATTCGGAGCTAAAATATTAGCAGAGTATGCTTTTGAGGCTGACAGCACATATAAATTAATATACTTGAAAGATAATATGGGAGACACAATATATAAAGACATACAAGTAATAATTGAGGAAAATAATAAATTACTTAAAGAAGCCAATAGTAAATAAAAATATCCCGTTAGCGCGGATTTGCAATCCGTGCCCGCAAAGTGAAACAATATCAAAATGCAAAAAACTGATATACTTTGTGGGCACGGATTGCAAATCCGCGCTAACGTTATGGTTACTTAATAATTAAGAAATAATTCTTTTTTACGTCTTCCCGTAACTATATTCAACTTCAACATTCTATATTTGAATTTCAAATATAATTACCCAATTCTAACCTGCTTAACCAAAAACTATGAATAACCAAACCGGCGACACTATTGTTGAGGGAATATTTTACGGATTAAATTATTTGGGAGCACTTTTTCACTGGCTCGCTTTCTTTGGGAGAAAATCGTTTCAAAAAGCGCTTGAAAGCGGTTTTATAAACTCAATTATTGGAGTTCTTGTCCTCGTTTTGATTGTTCTTTTCTTCAAAAATGAAGTTTTACATTTAATCCTTTACCTAATCAAAAAATACCTAAATCAAAACTAAAAAATGAATCCACAACCTTCAAGAAATTCATCTTCAGGAAACTCATCTTCAGGAAGCCCGAAACCTTTTGCTATTATAGGTTTAGTATTTGCCATTATTGCTTTTCTTTTTTCCATGATTCCATGCATTGGATTTTATGCCGTTGGACCGAGTTTATTTGCATTGGCTTTTAGCGGAATTTCATACGCTGGCTTAAAACAAAGAAACGAAAACACTTCTGTTTCACTTGCAGGTTTGATTGTTGGAGCTGCTGCCATTTCAATTGGAGCTTACCAATATTATGAATATCAAACTGTTTTTGAAACTAAAGCCGAAATCGAACAATCGCTTAACAATACTGAAAAACATGTTATTGATACGATTCAAAAAAAGGTTTTGGAAAAAGTGGGAGAAAAATTGGAAGAAGAACTAAGAAAAGATTCGATACAAAAAGCCAAAAATGATTCTATCCAAAAAGATTCTATTTCAAAAAAATAAGGAATATCATTTTTTTAATCTTTTGATATTTGTGGCAATCTTGTTTTTGATTTTCTATTTAAAAACAAATATCATTAGCATTAAATGTCCTTATTCTGAAATTGGAATGAAATGCAAAACCTGCGGACTTACGACTTCATTTCGAAAAATCATAAACAATGATTTTTCTGATTTGAATTTTGGATTCTTGCTATTGTTTATTGCTTTTTTATCGCAATTAATTATAAGGCCGTTGGTTAGTTTTATTTTGCTTTTTTCGGAAAAACCCACATTAATCAGAAATGTTGATATCGCACTTTCTATATTTCTATTTGGATTTGCTTATGCTGAATTGATATAACATATTGTATTTTTTTCTTTTAATAAACCAGCCTGATGAAATTTAAACTCGTATTAATAATCGTATTTGTTATTGGAATTTCTTCATGTAAAAATGAAGCAAAAGAAAACAATCTTAAATCTAATCCAGATAATTCGGGAATAAAACCTGAAAAGGAAACTACATTAAACGATACTTTAAAAACTGATTCTGCAGTTACAGGTTCGTCAAAAAATAATGAGGCAGAAAACAAAAAATTATTATCCGATTTTTTCATCAAAAATGACAAAAAGCCACAATTCTTTTTAATCAATAATCAGAAAGACACAACGATTGTATGCGCTGAGAAAACCAAAATTACAATTAAGGCAAATTCTTTTGTTTCAGTTAAAACAGGAATGAAGCAACAGGAAAAATCAAAATATCGATTAAAGAATATTATTCTATTTCTGATATGATTTTAGGAGGACTTTCAACCACTTCTAACGGAAAATTATTAGAAACCGGCGGTATGCTTTATATTTCTGCAACAACAAATGGCGAAAAATGCGATTTGAAAAAAGGAAAAAATATCGAAATTGCTTTTCCTAAAAAAAACAATAAAGATGGAATGCAGCTTTTTAATGGAAATTGGAAAAAAGACCAGATCAATTGGACTGTCAATAAAAACTCAGTTGATTTAGCACAGACTTTTACTAATGTTGATGAAAGACCGGTATATATAGGTGGAAATGAAGCTTTGTACAAATTTATTGGCAGCAATTACAGAAATTCTGACGAAGAAATTAGTGGCAAAATATATGCTTCTTTTGTTGTAAACAGAGAAGGAAATGTCACTAATATTAAGATAACAAAAGGTTTGAGTAGAAAAGCTGATGACGAATATCTTAGAGTTCTAAAAAAACTTGGAAAATTTACCCCAGGCAAAGTGCAAGGCGTTCCTGTGAACTTTACGTATACTTTGCCAATTACTATAAAATCAGAGGACTCCGATATTTCCAATTCAAGAAATTACAGCAACAACCGCCCTCAAGAACCTTATTCCACAAAAACTGATGAAAATATAAAAGCAGATGAAATAAGTTATTATATGTTCAGTAGTACAAAGCTTGGTTACCTAAATTGCGACCGATTTTTATACTATATTCCATCAATGGTAATTAATTATGGTGTTATTGTCGAAGATGAAAGCAATGTTTCGATCAATATTATTTACCATAGCTTTAAATCTATTATGAAAGGTGAATTGAGTCCTAAAAAAGTTATTTTTTATAATTCGCTTTTAAAAGAAAAAATTACAATCGTTGCTATTAAATATTTTGAAGGCAAACCATTTTTAGCGATTAAAGAAACTACCACGAGTGAAAAATCTGAAAAAGATCTTCAATTTAATCCGGTAACGCCTGAAGAACTGAAAGATGAAATTATAAAACTGAATAAATTCAATTAATCATTTGATTTAAGTTATTTTTAGGCATTAATTTTAAAGAAAAATGGATACTTCGTTTTATCTGGAAAACTTTCAAAAAATAGCAAATCAACTTGATCGTAAAATTCTTGATGAAAAATCAGTTGAGGTTTCTGTAGGTGTTTATTTGGATTCTGTTTTTATAAAATTATATAAAAAATCATGGGCAAATAATCCTCATGAAGCTTTAACAGCTGAATCAAGAATTTTCTTTTCTGTTTGGGTCAATGATTCCAGCATTCAGAAACAAAAAATCATGTATAATATTCATGCCTTAAAGTTGAGAAAACTAAAAGATTATGCTATAGAAAGCCGAAAATTTGCTGAAAAATTTAGAAATCCTTTTGAAAATTACAGCCAAAAATGGCCAAATGTCAGCACAAATTACGGTCCGCTGACTTTAATGGAAGGTTGGATTACTTTAGATTTCGAGAATTATCAGGAAGAAATTTTAAAAATCTGCGGCAACTTTTTGGAGATTGAGCATATAATTGATGCTACTTTGCTTCAGTTCAAATCAATGAAATAGAAAATTACTCGTAAAATGCAGCTTTGCGTGAGGGATAGAGCTAATCCGCCGCCGCGGAGGCGAAAGCCCGACAGCATCCCGATAAAAGGGCGAATAAGCGCAAAGTGAATTAGCCCTTTTATCGGGATGGTGGCACGCCCAACTATTTAAGCTTCAAATTTTAATCATCAATCACAACGCAACCTTTTCAAACTTTTTGTACTATAAAATATAACGCAAACAAAAAGTAAAATGAAAAAGCTAATCGCATTATTTACTGCACTCGCAATTGTTTCTTGCTCTAATGAAGAAATTGATGATTCCAGAACTCAAACTAATCTAAGTTCTATAAGGTTTAATGATTATCATAAAAACTTACTTATTAATTCTCAGGAAATGCTATTTGAAAATGAAAAACTTACAACGGTTAAAAATTTTGACGATACGCATAGTGACTATACTTATAACAACCAAAATCTGGTTTCGAAAATAATTGATTACAATCCCTCAGGAGAAATTTTAGTAACTACAACTTTCTTGTACAATAATGCTGGAAAAATAACAGAAATGAAACAACTGTCAAGTCCGGCAAATGAAGAAAATTTGAATGCAAAATTTGTTTTTACGCATCTTTCTGGAAAAATAGTTTTGACAAAAACTACCGAAAATAATCCGCCAGAATCTCTGGAGATTTTGTTTAATTCGAATAATGAAATCGAAAAACGAACGACATTTTCAGGAGCTTTATTTTACAAATATGATTTTGTGAATGGCAATTTGGAAAAGTATACTCAAGTTGGAACTAACGGAAGCTTAAGTGAACGTTTCACGAATTATAAATATACTAATCTGAAAAATAATTACAGTTACAAAAAATTGCTATATGGCAAAGAATGGAAGCTCAACAGCTATTTAAGCAGTTTTTTAAATTTTAATTCTTCCATCATGATTGACCTTTCTGAAAATTTAATTTCGGAATACAGCGAAACACAGTTTTTTAAAGAATCGAATTGGACTGTTGTTTATACCTCAAAAGCAGGTTACACTTTTGATAATAAAGACAGAATGACAAAAATGACCGAAGTCTTTAGTATGGAAGCTAGCGGAAAAATATCAAATTATAATTCGGAGTTTATTTTTAGTTATAGAGATTAAAACTATGTTCTAAAAATCGTTTTAAATCGCAATTTACTATTGCGATTTTTTTATTTATATTGATTTTCTTCTGCAAATAACAATTTAATATTCTCGTATGAGTTTTTAAGCGCTTCTTTGATTTGCTCTGGGTTTAGCCAGGCAACTTTTTCAATTCCTTCTTCAATTTGTCCGTGTGGTGTTCCTTCAAAATCAGACTGCATTTCAAACCAATGCGTGATTTTGAGTTTGTATTTTCCGTTGCGTTTAAATACGTGATAGGTTTTTTGGAGTTTATTTATAATTCGGAGCTGACCTACGCCAGTTTCCTCCTCGACTTCGCGCATTGCTGTGGCTTCTATGTCTTCACCTTTCTCGATTCCGCCTTTTGGAAGATCCCATTTTCCGTTTCTGAAAATAAATAAAACCTCTCCTTTCTTATTATACACAAAACCTCCGCCCGCTTTATTTACAGGAATTTTGGCTTTAAGGGTCTTCATGATCTCACTTTCATCTGGATGATAAAGAATAGCTTTTTGAATTTTATTTTGAAAAATTTTTATGATAAGCTGTTCGATATCAATACTCTCCAACAAGAACAATTGGAAATCTGTTTCTTTCGAGATTTCATTTGTCAAAAAAAGTGGTTTGTCGTTTACAAAAACTTTATACATTTGTATTATGATTTTTAATAAAGATACTGCCGAAAAAACAGCCGAATTGCTTTTGCAAATAAATGCAATTAAATTGAATCCCGAAAATCCTTTTACGTGGGCTTCTGGTTGGAAATCTCCTATTTACTGTGATAATAGGTTAATTCTTTCATTTCCGAGCATCAGAAACTATGTTCGTGATGAATTTGCTAAAAACATTGAAAAACAATTTGGAAAACCTGATGTGATTGCTGGTGTTGCTACTGGAGCGATTGGTGTTGGAATTTTGGTTGCCGAAAGTTTAGGTCTTCCTTTCGTATATGTGCGTCCGGAGCCAAAAAAACACGGAAGACAAAACCAAGTGGAAGGTTTTTTACAAAAAGGACAAAATGTTGTGGTTGTCGAAGATTTAATTAGTACTGGAAAAAGCAGTTTGATGGCTGTTGAAGCTTTAAGAAGCGAAGGTGCTAACATTAAAGGTATGGCTGCAATTTTTACATACGGTTTTGGTGTTGCCGAAGAAAATTTTAAAGAAGCTAATATTGATTTATTCACATTAAGCAACTACGAAAATCTTCTTGATTTAGCCGTTCAAAAACAATACATAACAGAAGATCAACAATCTACCTTACTTGAATGGAATGCAAGTCCATCAACTTGGGGACAGGAATAAATTCAGGTTTTAAATCGTCGATTTCTGATTTTTAGAATTTACGATTTAAAATTTTGGAATTTAATTTGTTGTCATTCTTTAAAACAAATAAAAAACAAAAAACAATATGAACTTAGAAAGTCCAAAAGTTACAGTTCAGAAATCAGCTCAGGATTTATTCGACCAACTGACTGACGTAAAGAATTTTGAAAAATTAATGCCGGATAACATTGCTAAATTTGAAGTGACTGGCGAAGACGCTTTTATTTTTGGATTGAAAGGTATGCCGGAAATCAAATTAAAAATGAAAGACAAAGTGGCTCCAAACAAAATTGTTTTAGGTGCTGCGAGTGATAAACTTCCGTTTACTTTGACTTCAAATATTGACAGTATTTCTGATTCAGAAAGTGCTGTTCAGTTATTTTTTGAAGGCGAATTCAACGCGATGATGGCGATGATGATCAAAGGACCAATCAGCAAGTTTATCGAAACTCTAGCGAACAATATGAATAAACTTTAATAATGGTAAATTATTAATTGTGAATTATAAATGAAATGCCCGACTAAAATCGGGCATTTTTTTTTTACGCAAATTTTGCTGACCTACTCTACTGTAAAAGAAAAAAAGCTTAGCAACTTAGCATCTTAGTCCCGATAGCTATCGGGATAACATCTTAAAAAAAAAACATTTCATCCGTAAAAAATTACAGTTCAGAAACAAAAATTATTCTCCGTTGAAATATTGATCGAAGTTTGAATCATCAAACTAAAACATATCAAAATGGAACCAGCTATTAAGATTTTAATTTACATTCACGCTTTTTTTGGCGGACTTGGACTAATTACAGGAATTGGAAGTATCGTTGTTAAAAAAGGCGGAAAACTACATAAAAGAATGGGGAAATTATTTTCCATCGGAATGATAACCAGTTCTTTAATTTCACTACCAATTTGCTGGATGCCAAAACATCAAAACATCTTTTTATTCCTTATCGGATTATTTACAATCTATTTAGTTATTTCCGGAAACAGAGCTTTGAGTTTTAAAACAAAAACGAAAGCTGATTTATTAGACAGAATAATCTCGGGAACTATGCTTTTCTTTTCTATAATAATGATTTCAATTGGTTTATACTGTCAGCTAAACAATATTTCAAACGGAATATTATTCACATTTTTCGGCGGATTCGGACTTTTTATGACCGTTAAAGATTTTATCTTTTTCAGAAATTTTTCAGAAACCAATAGAAATTGGCTTTCAAAACACATTGGAAAAATGGTTGGCGCTTTAATCGCTTCAATTACAGCTTACATAGTTGCCGGATTAGGAATTGGCAGTTTAATTGCATGGATAATGCCATCCATTTTAGGCACATTCTACATCATTTACTGGAACAGAAAAATAGGGCCAAAAGCAAAAACAATAATCAATCCGAGTTAAACAGTTTAGTTAAGAAAAACTCAGAATCTTAGCATCTTAGAAACTTAGAACCTTTTTAATAAAGCATTTGAATTTCTTTAATCTCAAATTCTGAAACCGAATCATCTTCAAGCAAAACTTGCAATTTTCCTGTTGATGAAACACCTTGGATAATTCCCATGAAATTTTGCCCAAAATTATCAGAATTAAGATTTTTAAAAGGCATTGGAATACCCTTTCGGAACAATGTGTTATAGTATTCATTCCAAAAAACAGATGCTGAGGTTTCCCAGGAATTGATTTTTTCTTTGATTTTTTCGATAATCAATTCAGGTAATATCATTTTATCAAAAGGTTTTCCTAAAATTACGGCCAAAGAAGAGGCATTTGGTAGTTCATCAAAATTAGTCTGATTAACATTCAATCCCAAGCCAACAACTGACACGATCCTGCCATCACTTTTGATGGTGTTTTCAATTAGTATGCCACCGATTTTTTTATTATATGACATAATGTCGTTTGGCCATTTTATACTTAAATCAGGAATATTTAATGATTTTAGCACTTCAATGACACTTAATGACACTATTAAACTTAAATTAAAAACCTGTTCGTTATCAAACACAAAATCCTTTACCAAGGCACTCATAATTAAGTTTTTACCTGATTCCGACTGCCACTTTGAGCCCATTTGCCCCTTGCCTTTTGTCTGATTTTCAGCCGTTACCACAGTAAAATTATCCAATTCATCCTTGCTTGATATTGCTTTTAGAAAGTCATTTGTAGAATCTATGGCATCGAGTTTGATTAGTTTCATTCAGGTAATTTAAATTAACTTAATTTAATATTTTGTTAAGGTTCAAAAATAATCACAAATTTTGGTAACTTTACAAATTCATAAAAATAATTCATGGCGAAAAAGACTATTAATAATGATGTTCTATTGGCGAACATAATTAAAGGGATTGAGGAAGTAAAAGGAAATGATATCGATATTCTTGACTTAAGAGAAATTGACACGGCTGTATGCGACTATTTTGTTATTTGCAACGGTAGCTCAAACACCCAAGTTAACGCCATTGTAAACTCAATTCAAAAAACAGTATCTAAAGACTTAAAAGATAAACCCTGGCACGTAGAAGGAACCGATAACGCGGAATGGGTTCTGATGGATTATGTGCATATCGTGGTACATGTTTTCCAAAAACACATTCGTGAATACTATAATATCGAAAGCCTTTGGGGTGACGCCAAAATAACTACAATCGAAAACAAATACTAAAGAAAAAATTTTCTAATGGCTAAAGATAATAATCCAAATCCGAATAAATTTAAAATAAGTCCTTGGTTAATATACACCGCAATACTTTTAGTTTTTTTATTTATAAGTTTTGCAACCGGAGGCTCTAACTTAAGCGAACCTGCTCAATTGACTTCTTCTAAATTCAATACGCTTTTAGAAAAAGGACAAATTGAAAAAGTTATCGTTTATAATAAAGCTGAAGCTGAAGTATATCTTACTGCTGCTGCATTAAAAGACAAAGCAAACGAAAAGGTTTCAAAAGATATTTTCAAAAATCCAAACAAAGGACCGCATTATACTTTAGAAATCGGTAACGATCAGATTTTCCAAACCAAACTTGAAAAAGCAGTTGGTGAAGGAAAGTTAAAAGATTTCAATTTTCTTCAAAAAAATAACTGGAGCGATATCTTAATCAGCCTACTTCCTATCATCATCATTATTGGTGTATGGATTTTCATTATGCGTAAAATGTCTGGCGGAGGCGCTGGCGGAGGCGGACAGATTTTCAATATCGGAAAATCTAAAGCAAAGCTTTTTGATGAAAAAACAGATATCAAAACAACATTTAAAGATGTTGCAGGTTTAGAAGGTGCAAAAGAAGAAATTCAGGAAATCGTTGAATTCCTTAAAAATCCTGAAAAATATACAAACCTTGGAGGAAAAATCCCAAAAGGAGCTTTACTTGTAGGACCTCCGGGAACTGGTAAAACTTTGCTTGCAAAAGCAGTTGCAGGAGAAGCTCAAGTACCTTTCTTCTCTTTATCAGGTTCTGATTTCGTTGAAATGTTCGTAGGAGTTGGCGCATCTCGTGTACGTGACTTATTCAAACAAGCAAAAGAAAAATCTCCTGCTATCATTTTCATTGATGAAATTGATGCTGTAGGTAGAGCAAGAGGAAAAAGTAATATGTCTGGCGGAAACGACGAGAGAGAAAATACTTTGAACCAACTTTTGACAGAAATGGATGGTTTTGGTACAAACTCAAACGTAATTGTTTTAGCTGCAACAAACAGAGCTGATGTTCTTGATAAAGCATTAATGCGTGCTGGACGTTTTGACAGACAAATTTTTGTTGACTTACCAGACATTCGCGAAAGAGCTGAGATTTTCCAAGTTCACTTAAAACCAATTAAAAAAGTTGAAGGTTTAGATCTTGATTTCTTAGCAAAACAAACTCCGGGATTCTCTGGTGCTGATATCGCAAACGTGTGTAACGAAGCTGCATTAATTGCTGCTCGTAATAATAAAGATGCTGTTGACAAACAAGATTTCCTTGATGCAGTTGACAGAATCATTGGTGGTCTTGAAAAGAAAAATAAAATCATTACTCCAGACGAAAAAAGAGCAATTGCGATTCACGAAGCGGGTCACGCAACTGTAAGCTGGATGTTAGAGCACGCTGCTCCACTTATTAAAGTAACAATCGTTCCTCGTGGACAAAGTTTAGGAGCTGCATGGTACCTTCCAGAAGAAAGACAAATCGTAAGAACTGATCAAATGTTAGACGAAATGTGTGCTACAATGGGCGGTAGAGCTGCTGAAAAAGTAACTTTTGACCGAATTTCAACTGGAGCATTAAGCGATTTGGAAAAAGTAACACGTCAGGCTCGTGCTATGGTAACAATTTATGGTTTAAATGATAAAATCGGAAATGTTACTTATTATGATTCAACTGGACAAAGTGAATACAATTTCTCAAAACCATATTCTGATGAAACTGCAAAAATTATTGATGCTGAAATCTCAGAATTAATTGAAGGCCAATATCAAAGAGCTATTCAAATTCTTGAGGAAAACAAAGACAAATTGAATCAGCTTGCTGATATCTTAATAGAAAAAGAAGTTATTTTTAAAGATGACTTAGAAACAATTTTCGGAAAACGCACTTTTGACAAAAATCTAGAAGAAGTGGTTTCGTAAATTATTCAGAAATATGTAATATTTTTTAAAATCTTAATTCAAAATAGCCTTTTGAATTAAGATTTTTTTATCTTTGAACGTTTTCAATTAACATGTAAAGTATTTCATATAAAAATGAATTTTTTCAAAAAAATATTTGGTTCAAGTGATGCCGCTTCGGATGAAGAAAATGAAAGCGAATATGGAGGGAATCCTATTCAGAATAGTCATTTATCTATAGACGAACAATTCATTTTTAATTTCAAAAAAAATGGCGGTAAATTTTTGTATTGTGAAAACACACAGGAAGTTGCTGAACAATTTGAAAATATTTTAGAAGAAAATGATTGGTTTGAAAATGAAGTTTTGTGTTATGAACCTGCCCTTTTTCATTTATTAGAAGAAAATAAATTACTTTATATTTCACCTAGAAACCCTAAATTTTTATTAGCTTCCTGCGAAAACTTAATTGCCGATGAAGGTTCTATTTTGTTTTCATCAAAACAAATCAGACAGGACAAACCTAACGAACTTCCTGCAAACATTGTAATAATTGCTACTACAAGCCAGATTCTGCCAATGAAAAGTGACGGATTAAGCGCAATTAAACGCAAATACGAAAGAGACTACCCAACCAACATTACCACTATAAAATATTTCGAAAAGGCAAAAGAGGAAGATTTTACTCAATACGGAAGTGTCGCAAAAAATCTTTATTTACTGCTTTTAGAAGATCTTTAAGATGAACGAAACATTGAAGAGAACCATTTCTGGTGCTGTTTATATCGCTTTACTGCTTACCTCTATTCTGTTTTCTACTGAAAGCTTTATTATTCTTTTTGGAATCTTCTTAATTATTACAATTTATGAATTTTGCAATCTTGTAAGTCTTAATAAAGTATTTTCAATTGTCTTTGGAATTCTGCTGTATTCAACAGTTTTATTAATTAGTCATTACAACAAAGAAACTACTTTATTTCTGAACAAAACCTTTAATTCAGAGTTCGATTTAACTACCAATATTCAGCAGTTAGATTTAGTTTTACTTGCTGTAACAATTGTAGTTTCTATAAAATGTATTTTGTTTTTGTTTTATGATTCAGTTCAAAAAATAAGTACTTCTTCAAAATATTTATATTTATTAGGATACATTACATTACCATTTATTTTTATTGTAAAAATCTCATTTGGAACTAATGATTACAATCCAAAAATTATACTTGGACTATTTATCTTGATTTGGACAAATGATACGTTTGCTTATTTGGTCGGAAAATCAATAGGAAAACACAAATTGTTTGAAAGAGTTTCTCCTAAAAAAACGATCGAAGGATTTTTGGGCGGTGCTGTTTTTGCAGCTTTTGCCGGTTACTTGATATCAAAATTATACATTCAGCCTAATCCCGAGTTTAGCAGCAGATCCATTTTAATCTGGACCATAATTGCTGTAATTGTGAGTATTTTTGGCACCATTGGTGATTTAATTGAATCCAAATTCAAAAGAATTGCTGGCGTAAAGGACAGTGGCTCAATAATGCCAGGACACGGAGGCATTCTAGATCGCTTAGATAGTGTTATATTTGTAGCACCAATTATATTTTTATTTTATCAAATTTTATATTATGTTTCATAAAGAAGGAGGACCATCCATTTTATTAGGTACCGTTTTTGCAGTAGCCTTGATTTTAATAGCTGAAAAGTTCATTGATATTACATGGCTTAGAATGCTAGTTCAAATTTTTGGCGTAGTAGTTTTGATTATTATTTTACAATTCTTTAGAAATCCTAAAAGAATTGCAATTCGCAACAGCGACCACATTCTTGCTCCTGTTGACGGAAAAGTTGTGGTTATTGAAGAAGTTTACGAAGGTGAATTTTTCAAAGATAAACGTTTACAGGTTTCAATCTTTATGTCGCCAATAAACGTACACGTAACGCGTTATGCTATGGACGGAATTATCAAATTCAGCAAATATCATCCAGGGAAATTTTTGGTTGCATGGCATCCAAAAGCAAGTGAAGAAAATGAAAGAACTACAGTTGTAATCGAAAATGATACTTTCGGAGCTGTTCTTTACAGACAAATCGCAGGAGCTTTGGCAAGAAGAATTGTAAATTACGCTAAAGAAGGAATGCAGGTTGTTCAGGGAACTGATGCCGGTTTCATTAAATTTGGTTCAAGAGTAGATTTATTTTTACCTTTAGGTACTCCAATTGATGTGGTTTTAGGCCAAAAAGCAATTGGTGGAAAAACAATCATAGCTACAAAAGCTTAATGACTGAAAAAGATTTAGATACACGTTTTTCTGAAGCTGTTGAAGCTGCAATGCATATGACTCAGGCATCATTGCCACAAGATGTGCAGTTAAGGCTTTATGCGTATTATAAACAAGCTACTTTTGGAACGGCAGTTTATAATCAATCACAAAATTTTGATTTAAGAGACGCATTCAAAACAAATGCATGGATGCAAATAAGTCATATTTCAATTGATGAAGCGAAAGAAAATTATATCGAAATCATTAATTCACTAACATCAAAATAAATTAATTATGAAGACAAACATTACTCGTTTTGGCATTCTAGCTTCATTTTTTGTATTATTTTCTTGTAACGATAGCAATAAACTGACTGAAGTTGTTGAGGTTCCTTTACCAACTAAAGAAGAAAAAATTACTATTGGATCTCCTGATGAAGTAACGGTAGCGCCTGGCTCGTTTGGGCTTACAAAATTACCATTTTCTTATGATGGATTAGCTCCCGATATCCGTTCTCTTACTTTAGAAACACATTATTCAAAACATTATGTTACCTATACGAATAATCTAAATAAAGAAATTCTTTCAACCGAGTATGAAAATATGCCGATTGAGGATATCTTAAAAAAGATGGATCTAAGTAATGCTAAACTTCGTCAAAATGCTGGTGGATATTACAATCACACTATGTATTTTAACTTACTGACGCAAAAAGAACAAACTCCAAAAGATACACTCGCGGGATCTATAAATAAAGAATTTGGCTCTTTTAACAATTTAACAAATCAGTTTAAAGGACAGGCCGAAAAGCAATTTGGTTCTGGTTGGGTTTGGCTGGTAGTTGACCTATATGGAAAGCTACAAGTAACAACAACAGAGAATCAAGATAACCCATTAATGAAAAACGCTGTGATTCGCGGAACTCCAATTTTAGGAATCGATTTATGGGAGCACGCTTATTATCTTGATTACCAAAACAGAAAAGGAAGTTATATTGATGCTTTTTACAAACATATAAATTGGGAAAAAGCAAACGAAAACTACAAAGAAGCTTTGAAAAAAGTTAAAAAAGTATAATTAAAGAGCTGATACTAAAATAAGTATCAGCTTTTTTTATAACTTAATGTTCTGATTTAAAGAACATGAAAGATATCGCTAATCGATTTATCGAAAATCCGCTGCTGTCGCCTGCAGATATTCCTCCAAGCAGAGAAGGATTAGAAATTACCTGCCTATTGAATCCCGGAGTATTTCAATTTCAAAATAAAATATGGCTGGCAGTAAGAGTTGCAGAAAGGCCAAAACAAATTGAAACCCTTATATCGTTTCCAATTTTAACTGAAACTGGCGCAATTCAAATTATAGAAATTTTAAAAGATCATCCCGAATTAATTGCTACAGATGCCCGCGTTATTAATTACCAAGGAATTGATTACCTGACAACATTGTCGCATATTAGATTATTATGTAGTGATGACGGAAAACATTTCTATGAACCGGAAGATTATCCACATTTAGTGGGAGAAGGAATTCTGGAAACTTTCGGAATTGAAGATTGCCGTGTTTCTTTAATCGAAGGCAAATATTATCTAACTTTTACCTCAGTGTCGGGAAACGGCGTTGGAGTTGGTTTAAGAACTACTACAGATTGGAAAGTTTTTCAAAAACATGGAATGATTTTGCCTCCGCATAATAAAGATTGTGCCATTTTTGAAGAAAAAATAAACGGATTATTTTATGCATTGCACCGTCCAAGCAGCGTTGATATTGGCGGAAATTATATCTGGATCGCTTCCTCGCCTGATGGCATTCATTGGGGAAATCATAAATGTATTATCAAGACGAGAAAAGAACTTTGGGACAGTCAGCGTGTTGGTGCCGGTGCTGCACCTATAAAAACAGAAAAAGGCTGGCTGGAAATTTACCATGGAGCCAATGAACATCATCAATATTGTCTGGGCGCTTTTTTAATGGATCTTGAAAATCCTTCAAAAGTAATTTCAAGAACTGAAGATCCAATTATGTATCCGAAAACAGATTACGAATTAAGCGGATTTTTTGGAAATGTTGTTTTTACAAATGGCCATATTATCGCGCCAGATGGAGATACTCTAACAATTTATTATGGCGCTTCGGATGAATTTGTTTGCGGCGCTCTTTTTTCAATTAAAGAAATACTATCACTTTTAGTAGATATATAAAAAACTGGTTTAGAAATTAACTTATCCTAAACCAGTTTTTCATTTAAATTTTCAAATTAATTTACTTCATAAATAAACGATTCCGAAGGCCCTATTTTTACTAGCGCTGTTCCTTCTCCATTTTTTACGGTAAAATACGTTTTGCTTTTTGAATATAATTTATCTACCAGTACATAAGAACCGTCTTTCAATTTCCATTTTGAAATAACATCAGCTGGAACTTTTAACTCAAATTCACTTGTTTTTTCTGAAGAAAAATTAGTAATAATAATCAGTTTTTGTTTTTCAGACCAACGAACATACGAGTAAATCAATTCGCCATAACTATTATTTTGACGATTTACAGATTGTATTTCCTGAAAACTTCCCATCAAAGCCGAACTCTTAATCGAAAAATTTAAAAGTCTTTTATAAAAATCGCGCAAGCTTTTCTCTGAATCAGATAATTTTCCTCCATCAAATTTTCCGTCATTCATCCATTTTTGATGATTTGGAACTCCAATATAATCAAAAATTGAAGTTCTGGAGCGCTTTCCAAAACCAGCATCCTCATTTCCAGCCTCTCCTACTTCTTGTCCAAAATAAATCATTGTTGGTGAAGTACTAATCGTTGCCGAAACAACCATTAAAGGTTTTCCACGTTCCGGAGTTCCTGCAAATTCAGAACTTGCTAAACGCTGCTCATCATGATTATCCAAAAAATGAAGCATATGATGTTCAATATCTGACATTCTATTTTGAATATCTGACAAACCATCTGGCGATGATTTTCCTCGAATTACATCTTTTAATTTATCATATGTTTCTACTTTATCATACAAATAATCCATTTTTCCTAAACGAATATAATTTCGATATTCATTCGGGTTATAAACTTCTGCCAATAAAAAAGCATTTGGATTCTTCATTTTGATGGCAGAATTCATGTAACTCCAAAATTCATACGGAACCATTTCGGCCATATCATAACGAAAACCATCTACACCTTTTGCTGTCCAATACAAAGCAATATCCCTAAATTTTTTCCATGAGCTTGGAATATCTTTATCTTGCCAAAAAACAAAATGTTCTTTATATGATTTTTGATCATATCCTGCTGGAAGCTCAGGAAAATCTTTGGAACCGTCTGGGCGAACACCATAATTCACTTTTACTGTTTCATACCAGTCGTTTTGATCCGGTTTTGCTTTTCGGGAGCCGTTTCCTGTCCATTTTGCTGGGTTTTCTGCAAATTTTCCATCAATAAGCGGATTTTTTTCTCCGTTTAAAGGAACATCGTTATCTGGAATTTCAAAAGGAGAATTTGGGATATAATAGAAGTTATTATCTCTTTTATATTCAACCGAAACATCATCATTAGCACCAAAATCACGCACGCCTTCCGGATTGTTTTTCCCTTCATATTTTCTGGCAATATGATTCGGAACAATATCAATAATCAATTTCAAGCCTGCTTTGTGCGTGCGATCAACTAATGCTTCAAATTCCTGTAATCTGTTAGCTGGATTTTCTGCCAAATCTGGATTTACATTATAATAATCTTTTACTGCGTAAGGAGAACCAGCACGGCCTTTAACCACTTCAGGATCATCATTTGAAATTCCGAAAACAGTGTAATCACGAACCAATGCATGATGCGGAACGCCTGTGTACCAAATATAAGTTACTCCTAAATCCTTTATTTCATGAAGCGCTTTATCTGTAAAATCATTAAACTTTCCAACGCCATTTTCTTCAATTGTCCCCCATGGTTTGTTTGTCGTATTTTTATTTCCAAACAAACGTGTAAAAACTTGATAAACTACAACTTTATTCGTTGGAGCATTTTCTTCTTTTGCCGTACTCATTTTTAAATCTTTTGTTTTGCATGCCGAAAAAAGCACACTTGCTACCATTCCTGCAACAAAAATTCGTTTATTTATCATATTCTTTATATAATCAGTCTTTTTTGAGATTTCAGAATAAATTTGGCTTCTAAAACCATTTACTAAATTTAGTCTAATTTTTAAAACTGAAATAAAACTGATTTCAAATTGTTTTAAAATCACGAAAAAATAGTTTACTACAACGTGAGAGTTTGATGTTTTGTTGATAAATTCAAATAAGGTTCAAAGTGACAAAGGTTCAAAGTGACATAGATTTTAAAATCAGAAAAACTTTGAACCTTTGTCACTCTGAACCTTTGTACCTAAAAACTATAATTTAATCCTAATAACAATCTAAGGTTGTATCCTTTTTCATAAATTTGACAAAAATTTAATCAATTGAAGAAATCACTCTTTTTCATATCTTTTTGTCTGATGTTCTTAACTGCGCAATTTGGTTTTGCACAGGCATCAAAAAATAAGCCGGGAGCTAAAAAAATCATTATAGAGAATGCTGACTTTTCTGATGTCAACCAAGAAATAGCGCCAGATGCAGTTTTATTAACTGGAAACGTAAAAATAAATCACGACGGAGTAGTTTTAACTTGTAATAAGGCTTATTTTTTTCAGAAAGAAAATTATTTAAAAGCTTTTGGAAATGTGCAATTGGTCCAAGGTGACACTTTATATTTAAACAGTAAATACGCTGAATACAACGGAAATTTCAAAAAAGCTTTTGCGACGGGAGATGCCGTGATGACTTCACCAGATGCAACTTTACAAACGGATACGATTAATTTTGACCGAAATGTTCAGCAGGTTTTTTACAACACCAAAGGAACAATCGTCAACAAAGACAATACTTTAGTAAGCAAATCAGGGCGTTATTTTGTTGCAGAGAAAAAGTTTCAATTTTTGACTGAGGTAACAATTACAAACCCTAAATATGTTATCAAATCCAATCATCTGGATTATTACAGCAACTCTGGACATACTTATTTACTTGGCCCTTCGACAATTACAAGCAAGGCCAATTATATTTATACTGAAAAAGGTTTTTATGATACCAAAAAGAACCTCGCCCACTTCCTCCGAAAATCATACATAAAATACGATGACCGACGCATTGAAGGTGATAGTTTATATTATAACCGAAATACCGAATTTGCATCGGCGACTCGAAATGTAAAAATAACCGATTCGATAAATCGTGGTATTGTTAAAGGTCATTATGCTGAGATTTTCAAATTGAAAGATTCAATGTTTATAACCAAAAGAGCTGTAGCTGTGAATTTTGTTGAAAATGATTCTGTTTACATTCATGGGCAAAAGTTAATGGTGACCGGAAAAGAAGGCGAAAGAATTTTGAGAGCATTCAAAAATGTTCGTTTTTATAAAACAGATATGAGCGGTAAATGTGATTCTATTCATTCGAACTCAAAAACGGCATTGACAAAATTGATTGGAAATCCGATTTTATGGAGTGGAGAAAGCCAAATAACCGGCGATGTCATGCATTTAATTGGCGATAATAACACTAAAAAAATAGATTCTTTGAAAGTGCTCAACAATACTTTTCTGATTTCTAAAGATACCTTGGGCACCGGATACAATCAAGTAAAAGGACTTAATTTATTTGGAAAATTTAAAGACGGAAAGCTTCATGATGTAGATATAGTCAAAAATACCGAAGTTATTTATTATAGTCGAAATGAGCAAAATGAGCTTGTCGGAATTGATAAAAGTGTCAGCAGTAAAATTAATCTGATTTTAGAAGATAATCAAATTGAAACACTAACACTATTTAACAATGTAGACGGTGATTTATATCCTGAAGCAGACTTACCCGAAAATGCTCGTAAACTGCGAGGAATGCGTTGGCGTGGTGATGAACGTATTAAATCTAAAGACGATATTTTTACCGCCGAAGATAATGAACTGAATGAAAAATTAATTCAGGAAGGAAAAGATCAGGAAGAAAAAGATAAAAATGTACCTATGAAAGTCAGGAAAGAGACTTTGAATTATGACAAGAAAAAACCGACTGTGAAGACAGAGGCAAAACCTAAGAAAAAATAATTTTCAGTCGTAGTTTTCTATTTACAAAACTTAACCTAAGCCTAAAATTAAAACCTTAGAACCTTAGTATCTTTGCTACTTAGCACCTTAAAAAAATGAATCCAGATTTTATAAAATATCAGGCACAAACTTCTCCTTACCCTTTAGGAATGGAAGTTTCTCACGCCATTGGCTCTTATATTTACGACACAAACGATAAAAAATATTTAGATTTTGTTGCAGGCGTTTCTGCCTGTACATTGGGACATCAGCATCCGCGTGTAAATCAAGCGATAAAAGATCAGTTGGACAAATATTCGCACGTAATGGTTTATGGCGAATATTCGCAAAGTCCTGCTGTACAATATTGTAAATTAATGGCTTCGCTCCTTCCTGAATCGTTAAACAAAACGTATTTGGTAAATTCAGGTACAGAAGCTATCGAAGGCGCCTTAAAATTAGCAAAAAGAACCACAGGACGCAGTCAATTGATTTCTTGTCATAATGCTTATCACGGAAACACAATGGGCTCAATGAGCGTTATGGGATTTGAAGAACGCAAACAAGCCTTTAGACCTTTATTGCCAGATGTTGATTTTGTAACCTTCAACAATGAAGAAGATTTACAAAAAATAACCACCAGAACTGCAGCAATTCTGTTAGAAACCATTCAGGGAGGCGCTGGATTTATTCAGCCTCATGATAATTATCTGCAAAAAGTCCGCAAACGCTGTGATGAAGTTGGCGCATTAATGATTGTGGACGAAATTCAGCCTGGTTTTGGAAGAACAGGAAAACTTTTTGGTTTTCAAAACTATGATGTTGTTCCGGACATTGTCGTGATGGGAAAAGGTATGGGTGGAGGAATGCCTGTAGGAGCTTTTACAGCATCGGCAGAAAAAATGGATCTTTTAACTGAAAATCCAAAACTCGGTCATATTACTACTTTTGGAGGTCATCCTGTCATTGCGTCAGCCTGTTTAGCCACTTTGCAGGAATTAACTGAAACAAATTTAATGGCAGAAACGCTGGAGAAGGAAAAACTGTTCAGATCACTTTTGGTACATCCTTTGATTACTGAAGTAAGAGGAAAAGGATTAATGTTGGCAGCTATGACAGAATCGGCTGAAATTACCAACGAAGTCATTTTAAATTGTCAGGACAAAGGACTGATTTTATTTTGGCTTTTATTCGAAGGATGTGCGATTAGAATTACACCTCCTTTAACTATTTCAGAAGATGAAATCAGAGAAGGCTGTTCAATAATACTGGCAGTTATGGACGAAATTTTAAAACAGAATAACAAATAAAATTTTATTCATTTTTTTGCTTTCGTTAATCGGCACAGAATATTAAACAACAGATTTACAATCTATTAAAATCTAGAATGCAATCTAAAAAATAATTAAAACGAAGCTAATCCCTTAAGAACAAAGGAGATTTCTTCCCAAAACAGAATAAAAAACATCATATTTTGTTAATTAAATTGTTCAAAACAATTAATTCCCTTTCCTTACAACAATTATATGGTTGCCTAAATTTATAACAGGCTAATTTCAAATAGAGAAAGTATGCAATTAAGCAACGAAGAAGAAGATTATAACCTATCCCTATCTAAATTTGAGTCGATGTTAAAAACTAACAAAGTACTCTTTTTTGATTCTGAAGAATTCGAAGAAATAATTCTTCATTATTTAGACATAGGTAAGGCTAATTTAGCAAAAAAGGCCTTGAAACTTGCATTAGATCAGCATCCAAAATCTACAGGCTTAAAATTAGTACAAGTAGAAATGCTGGTTTACGACGATAAACTCGACATCGCTGAGAAGCTTTTAAACGAGTTGTATGCAATTGAACCCAACAACGAGGAAATTTATATCCAGAAAGCAAATATTTGTTCTAAAAGAGATCAACACGAAAAAGCTGTAGAATTACTTAAAATTGCCCTGCAATATACAGATGACTACGCTGATGTGTACAACTTGATTGGAATGGAATATCTTTTTATGGATAATCTTGAGATGGCTAAAGATAGCTTCATCAAATGTCTTGAAGAAGACTTAGAAGATCAGTCAGCTTTATACAACGTAGTTTACTGTTTTGAATTTTTAGATCAAAATCAGGAAGCTATCGTTTATCTTAACGAATACATAAACAGAAATCCGTATAGCGAAATTGCCTGGCATCAGCTGGGACGTCTGCATTATGGTATAAAAGAATACGAAGCTGCTATTCGAGCTTTTGATTATGCCACATTAATTGATGACGAATTTTTGGGTGCGTTCATGGAAAAAGCAAAAGCTTACGAACGCCTTAAAAAATACAACGAAGCAATTGAAAGCTACAATCGTACAATCGAGTTAGATGACGCGACTTCATACGCTTTATTGCGTATAGGTAAATGTTATGAAAAACTTGGAAATGCGATAAAAGCACTTCAATATTATAATCAGACCGTTCATGAAGATCCGCTTTTAGACAAAGGCTGGATTGCCATTACCGATTTTTATGTTCGTCAGAAAAACTTTCAAAAAGCCTTATTTTTTGTAAACAAAGCATTGGCAATCGACAATCAAAATCGTTTGTATTGGAAACGTTACGCAACGATTAACAAACAAATGAACTTTTTTGAAGAAGCTGAATTTGGATACAGAAAAGCCGTAGAATTTGGAGATTATGCTCTAGATACTTGGTTGTTTTGGGTTGATATACTTCAGTTTTTAGGTGAATTTGAAAGCGCTATCCAGACTTTATTGCAAGCAACTGAATATTTTCCTGAAGAAAACGAAATCGAATACCGTTTGGCAGGATTGTATTTTATGATTCAGGACAATACAAAAGCAAAATTTCATTTAAGCAATGGTTTGCGATTAAACTTCGATAATTACATTTTGATCGAAGATTTGTTTCCGGTTGTATGGTCGAAAAAAATGGTTAAAAATTATATTGAAAAACATAAGAAATAAGAATGATTGATACTTTAAAAAGACGTTTCGGTTTATTAGGCCGTAATATAAGCTACTCTTTCTCTAAAGGATATTTTACCGAAAAATTTAATAATGAAGTTTTTGCCGGAAATACCTATGAAAATTTCGACATTTCTGAAATCAGCCATTTCAAGGGTTTGCTTAAAAACAATCCTGATTTGAAAGGTTTAAATGTCACGATTCCGTACAAAGAGCAAGTTATTCCTTTTTTAGACAAACTTTCAACAAAAGCAAAACTGATTGGTGCAGTAAATACAATTAAATTCACCAAAAGCGGAAAATTAAAAGGCTACAATACAGATTATTATGGTTTTAAAAAATCATTAAAGCCTCTCTTAGAGCCTCATCATAAAAAAGCATTAATTCTTGGGACTGGAGGAGCTTCAAAAGGTGTAGCTTTTGCACTTGATGAGCTTGATATTCCTTATACTTTTGTTTCCAGAGAAGCCAAAGAAAATATCATCGATTATGATTTAATCAATGCCACCACTTTTGATAATTTTCAAATCATAATCAACTGTACACCAGTAGGAACTAGTCCAAACATTGAAGCTTGTCCTGATTTACCTTACGAATTTTTTACTGACAAGCATATTGCATACGATTTGATTTATAATCCAGCTGAAACTCAGTTTATGAAAAACGCTAAAGAAAAAGGCGCAATCATAAAAAATGGTTATGATATGTTAATTTTTCAAGCCGAAAAGGCCTGGAAAATCTGGAATAAATAAAAAAATGCTGACTATCAAAATGTTAAAGTAATTTTTATAACTTAGTCTACTCATTTGTAGATAGTTATGAAGAAAAAATTACTTTACATTTTCCTGTTTTTTCTGTTCTCATTTGCTGTCAAAGCACAAGATGAAGATATTAACAGAAAGGATGGTCCATTTAATGAACCTCGTTTTAATTATTTCTTAAAAACTATTTTGCTTTTTAATGAATATTTAGACACAAAAAACGGTTCCTTCAACACTACTAATTTACGTGTCCTACACCCTATTGGAAACAAATCTTGGAATCTTCGATTTGACCTTCCTTTAATTTCAACTAATTCGAATTCTATCAATCAAACAGGACTTGGTGATGTTGGTGCCGGAATTAGTTACATTCCATATTTCAAAAAAAATGAAGGATTTGCTGTTAGAACAAGAGTAACAGCAAACTCAGCTACTGATCCAAGTTTTGGAAGTGGAAAATGGGTTGTTATACCAGCTGTTTTTTATGCCCGATATTTTAAACAAAGAAAATTTTTATGGATTTCTGACGTAGAACATTCCCAAAGTTTTGCAGGTTCAAGCAACCGAAGTGATGTTAGCGTAACAGTCCTCGAAAATAATTTTTTATGGTTCTTTGGCAAAAACTGGATTGCAACAGATGTAGCTTTTCGATACAATTACGTTCTTGACGGTTTTCAAAATAATGCCTTTGTTGAATTTGGGCGAAAAATCACACCTACTAATCTTGCATATATACACCCAAGTGTAGCATTTGGAGGCGAGAAATCTTATAATTTTGGTATAGAAATGGGATTATTAATTTTGTTCTAGTTTAAGATCTATAATAATTTTAGACCTATAACATCTTTTTTTATCTCTTTTTCTAAAAATTATAACAAATTCAAATTTATACTTCATTCAAAGAAAAAGCAAAATTTAAGATATCATACTTATAAAACAGAGTAAAGAATAAGAATTTCATCGTAAAATAAAGCATAAACAAGCGATTTATTTTGTATTTAGAAACACCTTTACTATCTTTCGCACTGTTTAAAGTACAAACCTTATACATTTAAAATGTTAGAAGAAAAGAATGATAACCTGCAGGAAGCAGACGGAAAATTAGGAATCGACACTACTGATTCTATTCAAGAAAACGCAATTGAAGAAACATTGGGTACGGAACAAGCTACTGAAAATTCAGTTTCTGAAACAGAAGCTGAAGCTGCAGCAGAAGAAATAACAACCGAAGATGATCATCAAGATGCGTTAGATGCTATCACAAATTCTAATGCTGAAGAAAGTGAAGATGAAACGCTAAAAGAGCGTCATGATATTCCTATGCAGGATTATGATACTTTTTCATTAGATGCACTTGTTGATGAGCTAAAAAAACTGATTCAGACAGATAAAGTAATGTCTGTTAAAGATCATATCGAAGAAATTAAAAAATCATTTTTACTACAATACAATCATTTAATTGAAGAGAAAAAAGAGGAATTCAATGCTTCAAAACAAGATCCGAATGAAGAATTTGAATATCATTCTCCTTTAAAATCTAAATTTGATGAATATTATAATGTTTTTAGAGAAAAAAGAAATGCTCATTTTAAACATTTACAAACTAATTTAAAAGCAAATTTAGAAAACAGACTTGCGATTGTTGAAGAACTCAAAGAACTTATAAATCCGCAGGAAAACATCAAAGATACTCTTAAGCACTTTAATGAACTTAGGGAAAGATGGAAAAATGCCGGAGCAATTCCAAAAGATAAATACAATCATGTTTGGAATAATTATCATTTCCACGTAGAAAATTTCTATGATTATCTGCATTTAGACCGTGAAGCGAGAGATTTGGATTTCAAATACAATTTGGAACAAAAGCAAAAAATCATCACACGCGTTGAAGAATTAGCCAACGAAACTGATATCAACAAAGCATTTCGTGAATTGCAGGATTTACACAGAATCTGGAAAGAAGATATTGGTCCTGTTTCAAAAGAACACCGCGATGTTATTTGGAACAAATTCAGCGAATTGACTAAAAAAATACATGACAAGAGAGAAGTATTGTTTGAAAGCCAAAGAGCAAACGAACTACAAAATCTTGAAGTAAAAAAAGAAATAATAGGCAAAATTGAAGTTTTAGGAACTGAAAAAGTCAATTCTCATTCGCAATGGCTTGTGCAGATTCAAAAAGTTGAAGCGCTTAGAAATGATTTTTTTGCAGCTGGAAAAGTACCTTCGGATGTAAATGAAGAAACCTGGGCAGCGTTTAAAACTGCTGTTAGAAATTTCAATGCATTTAAAAATTCGTTTTACAAAGACATTAAAAAAGATCAAAACGATAATTTAAATAAAAAAATGGCTTTGGTTGCAAAAGCCAAAGAATTACAAGAAAGTACTGATTTTGGCAGCACTACTCCAATCATGAAACAAATTCAGGAAGAGTGGAAACAAATAGGTCACGTTCCTAAAAAATATTCAGATAAGATCTGGAAAGAATTTAAAGATGCCTGCAACCATTATTTTGACAAATTAAAAGAACATAAATCTGAGGAAAATCAGGATGAAGTTGTGGCTTTTGACAATAAAAAGGCTTATTTAGACATTTTAAGAGCATACCAACTTACTGGCGATCACAAAACAGATTTAGATGCCATTAAACAACATATTGAAATCTGGAAAGGTTACGGAAAAGTACCTTTTTCAAGACGTCATATCGAAGGAAAATTCAATAAAATCCTTGATGCGCTTTTTGAAAAATTAAGCCTAAGCAAAAAAGAAAGCGAGATGATGCGTTTTTCTAATCGTATAGATTCTCTTTCTGACAGCAATGATACACGCAAATTAGATAATGAGAAGATTTTTATAATGCGTAAAATCGAAGAAGTTCAAAATGAAATTTTTCAATTAGAAAACAACATTCAGTTCTTTACGAATACTAAAAACGCTAAAAAAGAAAATTCAATTGTTCTTGAAGTGCGTAAAAACATTGCAATCCATAAAGAAAGCCTTGACGTATGGAAAGATAAATTGAAACAGCTTCGTAATTTAAATCAAGAATAAAACTCGATTTAATTAATTATAAAGGGTGTAGTGATAAATTTCATTACACCTTTTTTTTGTAGTTGACTTTCTGATAACAAATTGATAAAACAACACTTCGAAATAATGCTTATATTTGATAGATTGATTACAACTGACAATCAATACTTTAAACATGTTTTATTAATCAAAATACTCAAATAATGAAATTTACAAGAAAAGCACACGCCAACTGGCAAGGAACTGGCATGGAAGGAAAAGGAACAATAAGTACACAAAGCACAACTTTAGATAATGCACAATTATCATTTAAAACAAGATTTGCTGATGGTGTTGGAACAAACCCAGAAGAACTTGTTGCTGCTGCTCATTCGGGCTGTTTTACGATGCAATTAAGCTTTTTGCTGAATGAAGTAGGTTTTACCGCTGATGATTTAACCACAGAAGCGACAGTAACTTTTGAAGATGGAACCATAACACTAATCCACTTGGAATTAAAAGGAAAAGTTCCTTCGATTTCTGCTGAAGAATTTAATGCTACAGCAGCAAAAGCAAAGGAAATTTGTCCAATTTCAAAGCTTTTAAACACAACAATAACTTTGAATGCAACTTTAGAAAGTTAAATAAAACTTTTACGCATAAAAAAACCATCGATTTAAGTCGATGGTTTTTTTTATAAATTCAGGACATCTATTATCCTTTAGCTTTCAATGCTTTAGCTTCAGCTGTCATTTCTAGAGCGCTATAAACTCCTAATAATGTCTTTTTAACATCATCATTTTGAGGATCTAATTCATTCGCTTTTTTAAGATAAGGTATTACACTTTTGAATACACCTTCTCTTTGTGCTTTTAATACATCATAACGCTTCATATCTTTAGCTGAAGTACCTAATTTATTCATTTCGTCAATGATTGGTTTTTCAGCCTCTAATTTCAAAGCAGCGATATTAATATAAGCATTTACATAATCAGGTTTGATTTCAATTGCTTTAGCATAATATTTCTCAGCATCAGCTGTATTTTTAGCATTAGCACTGATTACTCCTAAATTGAAAATCAAATCAGCATTGTTAGGGTCTTTCTCTAAAGCTTCGCTAACCAATTTCTTGTATGTATCGAAATCTTTAGTTTCAAGATACAAGTTAGCTTCTGTAAGAATCAAAGAAGTATCTTCTGGATTTGTTTTTCTTGCATCAGCAATTGCTTTTTTAGCCTCTTCAATTTTTCCTTTTTGAACTAAAATTAAAGCTAAGTTTTTGTAGATTTCTCCTCTTTTAGAAGGAACTGCTTCCGTTTTAGGTTTTTCGTGAGTTCCTATTTTTACAGCTAAATCTCTATCTTTTGCATTAGCAAAACCATCTTCGCTTCCTGAAATCTTATTTACTGCAGTATAAAGAGTTCCTTTTCCTGAGTAGTTTAGTTTTTTCAATTCTTCATACATTGGCAAAGCAGTATCATAATCCTGAGCATTTACTGCTGTAGAAGCTGCGTAGTACAAGTTAATTGTATCGTTTTTATCTAATTGATAAGCATCATACAATTTAGCAGCGCTTTCTTTATGCTTATTTGCTTGCGAATCAGCAATAGCTGAATTGATTAATTTTCCTTTAATCTCAGTAATTGAAGAAGCAGCCTGAGTTGAATACTTTTGTTTTCCAGAAGCTTTTTCAACATCAATCAATGTTTTGTAGCTTTCAGCAGCAGCAGATAAATTTTTACCTTCTTCTACTTTTTTATTCGCTAAATCCAAATAAGCATTCCCTTTAACAAAATAGTATTGAGCCTGCTCAACATCTTTAGCATTTGTTACTAAATTTTCAGCATCTTTTAATATTGCAATTGCTCCTTGAGCATCTCCGCTTTTTAAAGCTTTCTCAGCATTTTTGATTTGATCTTTCTGAGCAAAAGTTGCTGCTGAAATCAATAATGCTGAAGCAAGTAATAGATATTTACTTTTCATAATATTCAATTTGTATATTTAATTTTAATTTTTCTTTTTTATTATTCTTCAGATTCCTCCTCATCAGATTCTTCTTCTTCGTCCTCAACTACATCATCAGCGTCATCATCGTCATCTGCTGTTCCGTCATCCTCAAGAACTTCATCAAGATCCGGCTTAACTCTTTCTATTCCAGACTCAACAACATTTCCATCTTCATCAACAATAACCTCCTCGGCATCATCTTTCATTACTTTTGTAACTGCTGCGATAGAATCTTTTCCTTTTAAATTGATCAATCTAACCCCTTGAGTTGCACGTCCCATAACACGTAAATCCTCAATCGCCATTCTGATTGTCAATCCTGATTTATTGATAATCATTAAATCATCAGCATCTGTTACAGCACTAATAGAAATTAACTTACCTGTTTTTTCTGTAATATTAAGCGTTTTAACACCTTTACCACCACGGTTTGTAATTCTGTAAACATCTTCACCATCGTCGTCAACTAATTTTGTACGTTTCCCGTAACCGTTTTCAGTTACAACTAAAATTTGTGATTCAGAAATATCATTTTTATCAACTGTAACCATTCCGATTACTTCATCCGTTTCGTCTTTCAGTGTAATTCCACGAACTCCAGAAGCTGTTCTTCCCATCGGACGTGTTTTAGTTTCTTCAAAACGAACTAATTTACCAGATTTAACAGCTAAGATAATTTGGCTTTCTCCATTTGTTAACTGAGCACCAAGCAACTCATCACCTTCCTTAATGGTAATAGCTGCTACACCATTCACACGAGGTTTAGAATATTTCTCTAAAGAAGTTTTCTTAACCTGTCCTTGTTTAGTTACCATTACAAGATTATGTGTATTGATATAATCTTTATCTTTTAAATCTTGTGTACAAATGAAAGCTTTTACTTTATCATCGCTTTCAATGTTTACTAAATTCTGAATTGCTCTTCCTTTAGCTGTTTTACTTCCTTCTGGAATTTCGTAAACACGCATCCAGAAACATTTTCCTTTTTGCGTAAAGAACATCATATATTGGTGGTTGGTTGCAACGAACATATGCTCAAGGAAATCCTGATCTCTTGTTCCTGCGCTTTTTTGCCCAACTCCTCCTCTATTCTGCGTTTTGTACTCAGTAAGGTTTGTACGTTTGATATAACCTGCGTGCGAAATCGTAATTACAACATTTTCATCGGCAATTAAATCTTCGATACTTACATCTCCACCAGAATATTCAATCTGAGAACGACGAGCATCACCGTATTTATCTCGAATTTCAATTAATTCTTCTTTTATTAAATCTGTTCTTAAATTAACGTCTGCTAATAAAGCTTTCAAATGCTCAATTAATTTCATTAATTCCTCAAACTCAGCTCTTAGTTTATCCTGCTCCAGTCCAGTTAACTGACGAAGACGCATTTCAACAATTGCACGAGCCTGAATATCTGACAACTTAAATCTTTCGATTAATTTCTCTCTTGCTTCATCTGTATTTTTAGACCCCCTGATTAACGCAATTACTTCATCAATATTATCAGAAGCAATAATTAATCCTTCTAAAATATGCGCTCTTTCCTCAGCTTTACGCAATTCAAACTGCGTTCTTCTCACAACTACCTCATGACGGTGCTCAATAAAATAGTGAATCATATCTTTTAGATTCAACAATTGAGGACGTCCTTTAACCAATGCAATGTTATTTACACTGAAAGAAGATTGTAATGAAGTATATTTATATAAGGTATTTAAAACTACGTTTGGCGTAGCATCACGTTTTAAGATATAAACGATACGCATACCATTTCTATCCGATTCATCACGGATATTGGCAATACCTTCGATTTTTTTCTCGTTAACCAAATCAGCCGTACGTTTGATCATTTCGGCTTTATTGACTTGATATGGAATTTCAGTAACAATGATACATTCTCTTCCGTCAACTTCCTCAAAACCAACTTTAGCACGCATTACGATACGACCTCTACCTGTTTTGAAAGCTTCACGAACACCTTCGTATCCATAAATTACACCTCCAGTTGGAAAATCTGGAGCTTTAACGTGTGTAATTAACTCATCTATTTCAATATCATTATTATCAAGATAAGCTAATGTACCATTGATAACTTCTGTTAAATTGTGTGGAGGCATATTTGTTGCCATACCAACAGCAATACCAGTTGCTCCGTTTACTAATAAAGTAGGAACTCTTGTTGGCATTACTTTTGGCTCATATAAAGTATCGTCAAAGTTTAATTGGAAATCAACCGTTTCTTTTTCGATATCTGCCATAATATCCTCAGATATCTTACGCATTCTAGCCTCAGTATAACGCATTGCTGCCGGACTGTCACCATCAACAGACCCAAAGTTACCCTGACCATCAACTAATAAATAACGCATACTCCATTCCTGAGCCATACGAACCATCGCATCATAAACTGAAGTATCTCCGTGTGGGTGATACTTACCCAGAACCTCTCCTACGATTCTTGCAGATTTTTTGTGGGCAGATCTTGAAGTTACACCTAAATCATACATTCCGTAAAGAACTCTTCGGTGCACTGGTTTTAAGCCATCTCTAACATCCGGAAGTGCTCTCGATACAATTACTGACATCGAATAATCGATGTAAGCTGATTTCATTTCATCCTCAATGTTAATAGGAATTAACTTTTCTCCTTCAGACATAAGTTGTTATGTTTAAATAATTATATTAGTTTCAAAGCGTGCCAAGATACGTTTTTTTGAAATTTTTTCAGCTATTTCCTTACACTTATTTCAATGATTTATTAACAACTTTATTTTGCCTTTTAGTTAATAAATTAAGCGTTTTTTAACTCTTTTATTGTTATTTTTTTTGTCAATTAGCTGACAGCAGATCTCAATAGGTATGATTTTTGTTTTTCAACCAGTAAATAATTAAATTTACATATCGAATTATATATTATGGATGATAATTTTTCACCAAGAGTAAAAGATGTTATTACATACAGTAAGGAAGAAGCTCTGCGTCTAGGGCACGACTTTATTGGTACTGAACATCTGATGCTAGGCATTTTAAGAGATGGTAACGGAAAAGCTATTCATATACTTAATAACCTAGCAGTTGATTTAGATCATTTACGCAGGAAAGTAGAAATACTGAGTCCAGCCAATCACAGCATTGAGATAAACACTGAAAAGAAAAACCTTCATCTTACACGCCAGGCTGAAAGAGCCCTTAAGACAACATTTCTTGAAGCAAAAGTATTTCAAAGCTCGTCGATTAGCACGGCACACCTGCTTCTATGCATCTTACGAAACGAAAACGATCCAACAACCAAGCTATTGAATAAACTAAAAATAGATTATGACATAGCTAAAGAACAATATCTAAACATGACGCCAAACGAAGAAGAATTTTTAGAAAACTTGCCACGAAACGAGTCATACAATGACGATTCAGGACAAGATGACAGTCTAAAAGAAAGCAGTTTTAATAATCCCGCCAATAAGTCAAACAAAAAATCTAAGACTCCGGTGTTAGATAATTTTGGGAGAGATTTAACAGAAATGGCCGAGGAAGGAAAACTGGATCCTGTCGTAGGACGCGAAAAAGAAATTGAACGCGTTTCTCAAATTTTAAGCCGAAGAAAAAAGAACAACCCGCTTCTAATTGGAGAACCTGGAGTTGGTAAATCTGCTATTGCAGAAGGACTGGCTTTACGTATTATCCAAAAGAAAGTTTCTCGTATTCTTTTCAACAAACGTGTTGTAACTCTTGATTTGGCCAGCTTAGTTGCCGGAACAAAATACAGAGGCCAATTTGAGGAAAGAATGAAAGCCGTAATGAACGAGCTTGAGAAAAATGATGACATTATTCTTTTCATTGACGAAATTCACACTATTGTGGGTGCTGGAGGAGCAACAGGTTCACTTGATGCTTCAAACATGTTCAAACCTGCTTTAGCAAGAGGCGAAATTCAATGTATTGGTGCTACTACTCTTGATGAGTACAGACAATATATCGAAAAAGACGGCGCCTTGGAAAGACGTTTTCAAAAAGTAATTGTGGAGCCAACTTCTGTTGAAGAAACAATCGCAATTTTGAACAATGTTAAAGACAAATATGAAGATCACCACAATGTAACGTATACTCCAGAAGCTATTGAAGCTTGTGTTAAGCTAACAAACAGATATATGTCTGAGCGTTTCTTACCAGACAAAGCGATTGACGCTATGGATGAAGCCGGATCACGCGTACACATCACAAACATTGATGTTCCAAAACAAATTTTGGATTTAGAACGTCAATTGGAAGAAGTTCGCGAAATGAAGAACATGGTAGTTAAAAAACAAAAATATGAAGAAGCTGCCAAACTTCGTGATGATGAAAAACGTATCGAAAAAGACCTTGCTTTAGCTCAGGAACAATGGGAAGAAGATTCTAAAAACAACAGAATTGAAGTTACAGAAGATAATGTAGCTGATGTTGTTTCGATGATGACCGGAATTCCTGTTAACCGAATTGCACAAACAGAAAGTAACAAATTAGCCA
Source organism: Flavobacterium sp. ASV13 (assembly GCF_000745775.1). Classification (GTDB taxonomy): domain Bacteria; phylum Bacteroidota; class Bacteroidia; order Flavobacteriales; family Flavobacteriaceae; genus Flavobacterium. The sequence goes on from NZ_JQJY01000004.1 coordinate 119,358, forward strand.
AATTGCCTGAATTGATTCAGAATAAAGTGATTGGACAAAATGAAGCTGTTCTTAAAATTGCACGTTCTATCCAACGTAACAGAGCTGGACTTAAAGACCCTAACAAACCAATTGGTTCGTTCATTTTCTTAGGTCAGACTGGTGTTGGTAAAACGCAATTAGCAAAAGTTTTAGCAAAAGAATTATTTGACTCTGAAGATGCGTTAGTTCGTATCGACATGAGTGAATACATGGAGAAATTCGCGATTTCTCGTTTAGTTGGAGCGCCTCCAGGATATGTTGGATACGAAGAAGGTGGTCAATTGACTGAAAAAGTTCGTAGAAAACCATATTGTGTTGTTCTTTTAGATGAGATCGAAAAAGCGCATCCAGATGTATTCAACATGATGCTTCAGGTTTTAGATGACGGATATTTGACAGATAGTTTAGGTCGCAAAATTGACTTTAAAAACACGATCATCATCATGACATCTAACGTTGGTGCACGTCAATTGAAAGATTTTGGACAAGGTGTTGGATTCGGTACTGCAGCAAGAACAGCTCAAGCAGATGAAAACTCAAAAAGCATTATCGAAAATGCATTGAAGAAAACTTTTGCTCCTGAATTCTTAAACAGAATTGATGACGTAATTGTATTTAATGCATTAGAAAAAGCTGATATCGATTTGATTATCGAAATCGAATTGAAAAAACTTTATTCTCGTATTGCTGAGTTAGGTTACAAATTAAGCTTAACAGACAAAGCAAAAGCATTTATTGCTGAAAAAGGTTTCGATAAGCAATTTGGAGCACGACCATTGAAAAGAGCAATTCAGAAATACGTTGAAGATTTGTTAGCTGAAGAAATCATCACTTCAAAAATACATTCTGGTGATGAAATCATGATGGATTTAAAAGATGATTCACAAGAATTATCAGTAGAAATTCATAAAGCTGAAGAGCCAACAAATCAATAAATTAGTTAAAATTTATAACACAAATAACTTACCCGTTACGTTTTCATAACATAACGGGTATTTTTTTTTGTAAAAATCACTATCTTTAGTAAAAGCAAATAGCTACTTTTGAATTTAAATTCTATAATAAAAATTAACGTATGCTTCAACACAAAGTCATTTTAGGCAGCGAAGAATGGTGCTCATTTCCTGAACTTGGAATCCCAACGATTAAAGCTCGTGTCGATTCTGGTGCCAAAACTTCAGCAATGCACGCTATCAACATAGCTCCTTTTATAAAAAATGATGCCAATTGGGTAAAATTTGACATTAATCCAATTCAGAATAATATTAAAACTATCATTCATTGCGAAGCGCCGCTGGTGGATAAGAGAATTGTAAAAAGCTCAAGCGGCTTTAGAGAACATCGTTATGTAATTCAGACAAGCATTAAAATTGGCGATTCAAAATGGCCAATCGAAATGACTTTAACAAATCGAGATTCGATGGGTTTTCGCATGCTTTTGGGACGTGAAGCCATGAGCGGACGCGTATTAGTAGATCCTGAAGAAAAATATCTACTGGGACAGCCTACACCAGAATCTCTTAAAGAATTATATCAAAACTCCGAAAAAGCCAGTTCTGGTTTACGAATTGGACTTTTAGCCAGCAATCCCGAATTGTACAGCAATAAAAGAATCATGGAAGCCGGCGAAATGCGCGGTCATGAAATGCATTTTTTGAACATCAAAGAATGTTATATGAAACTGGACGCCAAAACTCCGGAAATTCATTACAGAGGCGGAAAAATATTAAATCAGTTCGACGCAATCATTCCTAGAATAAGACCAAGCATCACTTTTTATGGCTGCGCATTAACACGCCAATTCGAAGCGTTGAAGGTATTTGTTTTAAATTCGGCTACAGCCATCACACAATCACGAGATAAATTATACTCGTTACAATTACTTTTAAATAGCGGAATTGATATTCCAACAACCGGATTTGCTAATTCTCCGCTTGATACAGACAACTTAATCAAGATGGTTGGCGGTTCACCTCTAATTGTAAAATTATTAGAAGGAACACAAGGTAAAGGCGTTGTTTTGGCCGAAACCAAAAAAGCTGCAGAAAGTGTTATTAATGCCTTCAAAAGTTTAAATGCAAATATTCTGGTTCAGGAATTCATTAAAGAAGCCAATGGAAAAGATATTCGCTGTTTTGTAATTGACGGAAAAGTAGTTGCAGCGATTCAGCGTGAAGCAATGCCAGGCGAATTTAGAGCAAATATTCATCTTGGCGGAACAGCATCAGTAATCAAAGTAACGGCTGAAGAGAAAAAAATCGCGATTAAAGCAGCAAAAGCAATGGATTTAAAAGTTGCCGGTGTTGATATTATTCGTTCTTCTAAAGGGCCATTATTGCTTGAAGTAAACTCTTCTCCAGGTCTTGAAGGAATTGAAGGTGCCACAAACAAAGACGTTGCTGGAGAAATGATTAAAGCAATTGAAAAGAATTTTAAACTATAATTAAGTTCATTTAAACTTAATTCCGTATAAATAATTTAGCAGCTTTGTCGAAGTTTTAACTTTGACAAAGCTTTTTTATTTAACTTTAAAATAAAAAATATGGCTTTTCCTTATTTAGATATTGTTTTACGTAGTATCGCCGTTTATTTTTTCATGACGATTGCTTTACGGATATTCGGTAAAAAAGAACTTTCGCAATTGAATACCGCCGATGTAATTCTGATTTTATTAATAAGCAACTCTGTTCAGAATGCCATGGTTGGCCCTGATACAAGTTTGACTGGCGGTTTAATTGCAGCATTAGTATTATTCATAATCAACTTCATCATCAAAAAACTGACTCACAAATACAAAGTTTTTGGAGATTTATTATTGGACAAACCTGAAATCTTAATTCACGACGGAAAATTAGATTTCAAAGCGCTTAGCAAACTAGATATTTCGCATGACGAATTAAAAGAAGCCATGAGAGAACACGGAATAGAATTCTTCAAAAATGTAAAATTGGCAATGCTCGAAATTGACGGAACAATCAGCATTATTTCTGAAGATGAAAAAAATCTAAAGCAAACACATTTTAAACGAAAACATAATCGTAAAAACATTCAAAACTTCTAATAATTTCAAAAACAAAAAAAGCCGATTTCAAATGAAATCGGCCTTTTAATATTTTATAGAAAATGCAATTTACATCACACATTTCAAATAATCGTTTTACGAAATAAACACGCTCAGTACAAAATAAACCAAACCTGCTAAGATCGCTGAAATTGGGATAGTCAAAATCCAAGCCCAAACTAAACTTACGGTAACACCCCAGCGAACTGCAGAAACACGTTTTGTTAATCCAACACCAATAATAGATCCTGTAATAGTATGCGTTGTACTTACCGGAATTTTTAAATGCTCTGTAAAATAAAGCGTCAATGCTCCAGCAGTTTCAGCAGCAACTCCTTCAAATGAACTTACTTTTGTGATTTTAGATCCCATTGTTTTTACAATTTTCCATCCACCACTTAAAGTTCCCGCTGCAATTGCAGAATAACAAGCTAACGGAATCCATCCCGGCATTACTCCTTTAATTCCCAAATCATCATTTGGAAGAACAACATCTAACCAAGAATCCATGTGAACCCCAGGATTTGTGTTGATATAAACCGCTACAGCAGCAGCGATAATACCCATTACTTTTTGAGAATCATTTCCTCCGTGCCCCAAACTAAAAGCCGCAGAAGATAATAATTGCATTTTTTTCAAAGCAGCATCAGCCTGATGAAGATTTAAACTGCTAAATATCAAACAAAATGCACTTACAGTTAATATAATAAAGGCTACTAAAAACCATTTAATATTATGAGGATCAAAAGCTACGCTCCAAAAATGAGAATCAAATCTTCCTTTATGACCATCTTTTATAATTTCTTCATAAGGAACCATTTGTGCATATACAAACCAAACAGTTGCAATCATTAAAGCCACAGTAAATAATTTAGGCCAAATACTTTTACGAGAAGCATTCAACAACCAAATAGAAATTAAATACGATGCCAAAGCTCCTAATAAAGGCGCTAGAACAATAAAAGCAATAATAATAAGAACTCCCGAAGGCATTCCGCCATCTTTTCCGGCTTTATACCAGCTTACAATTTCATACCAGTAATGAGTAGCTCCATCTTCACCAACATATCCCGAAAAACCGTGAACTGCGATAGCGTGCGCAACGGCTGCTCCGGCAAAACCTCCAATAAGCGTATGTGAAGAACTTGAAGGAATTCCAAGCCACCAAGTCAATAAATTCCAGCAGATTGCCGCAATAACTCCGGCAAGAATAACAACCAGGTTAATTTCCATTGTGTGCGCTGTTTTAGCAACAGTATCTGCAACACCAAATCCGAAAACCCAATAAGCTAAAAAGTTAAAAAATGCTGCCCAAAGAACCGCCTGAAAAGGCGTCAAAACCTTTGTTGCAACAACTGTCGCTATAGCATTTGCCGCATCATGAAAACCATTGATGTAATCAAAAATTAAGGCTAATACTATAATTAATATAAGTAGCGTCATAAAATTATAACTTCAGAATGAAAAATTGAATTAAGAATGTTTTACAGAAATAGATTCTAGTATATTCGCAACACTCTTACATTTATCTGTTGCTGATTCTAAAACAGATAACACTTCTTTATATTTAATAATATTTTTAGCGTCTGTTTCGTTTTCAAAAATTTCAAAAACTGCTTTGTTATATACGTTATCAGATTTGTTTTCTAGCTTGTTAATTCTAGCACATGAATCTTTAATAACTTTCATGTTTTTCAAGTTGCTCAATTCCTTAACAGCACTATCAATATTTTGACAAGCTTCAAGGTTGATTTCTGTCATTTTTCTGATCGATTTTGTAATCTTGTCAACTTGATACAATCTCATACGGCTTGCAGCTCCGTGAAGGTAATCTGCAACGTTATCAATTGAAGTAATTAAGGTATGAATATCTTCTCTATCAAATGGAGTAATAAAGTTTCTACTCAATTCCAAGTTAGTTTGACGTGTAATATCTTCTCCTTTTTGCTCTAATTCATCAATTTTTTGAAAAAGAACTTCTCTTTCTTTTAATGGTAAGTTTACAGCTTCGTGTAAGTTAGATGCTAATTCAATTAAATTGCTTGAAGCCTCTTCAAAAAGTGGAAAGAATTTCTTGTCTTTCGGCACTAAAAATTGGAAAATACTGTTTATTGACATTTTTATATTTTTGATAGTGCAAAATTACTTCAATAATATTCTATAATGTTAAGCCATTGTTAACAAATCGTTTTCAATTTGAAAACTGTCTAAGAATGAAATTGTATTCTCAATATCATAATGTAAGATTCTATCCTCTTTAACCAAAGGCACAACTTCACGATAACTACTTAAAAACATTTCGATAAAATCGCTCGATTTCAAAGGCTCTCTATAAGCAATTGCCTGCGATGCATTCATTAATTCGATTGCCAAAATTCGCTCTAAATTATCTAAAACACGTAAAGCTTTTGTAGCTCCATTTGCTCCCATACTTACATGATCTTCCTGACCATTGCTCGAAACAATACTGTCAATACTTGACGGAGTTGCAAGTTGTTTATTCTGGCTCGCAATACTTGCCGCAGTATATTGCGGAATCATAAATCCTGAATTTAATCCTGGATTATCAACCAAAAATGCCGGAAGATTTCGCAATCCTGAAATTAACTGATACGTTCTTCTTTCAGAAATGCTTCCTAATTCAGCCAAAGCAATTGCAATAAAATCTAAAGCTAAAGCCAATGGCTGTCCATGGAAATTTCCTCCCGAAATAATCTGATCGGCTTCAACAAATATATTTGGATTATCCGTAACCGAATTAATTTCGGTTTTGAATACTTTTCGAACATAATCAATCGCATCTTTTGAAGCGCCGTGAACTTGCGGCATACAACGGAAAGAATACGGATCCTGAACGTGTTTCTTTTCTTGAGTGATTATTTCACTTCCGTCTAAGAATTCTGCAATTCGTTGTGCCGTTACAATTTGCCCTTTGTGCGGACGTATATAATGTATCAATTCATTAAAAGGTTCGATTCTTCCATCAAAACCTTCAAGTGAAATAGTCCCGATTAAATCCGCTAAATAAGATAACTTATAACCTTTGATTAAAATATGAGCTCCGTAAGCACTCATAAACTGAGTTCCGTTTAACAAAGCCAAGCCTTCTTTTGACTGCAAAACGATTGGTTCCCAGTTGAAATGTTTTAAAACTTCGACAGAAGCCATTTTCTTTCCTGCAAAAAGCACTTCGCCTTCTCCTAATAGAGGTAAAGACAAATGTGCAAGTGGAGCTAAATCTCCAGAAGCACCAAGCGAACCTTGTGTATAAATAATAGGAAGAATATCATTATTATAAAAATCAACTAAACGTTGTAATGTAATTAATTGTACTCCAGAATGTCCATAGCTCAAAGATTGAATCTTCAGCAACAACATCATCTTTACGATTTCTGCAGGAACTTCTTCGCCAGTACCACAAGCATGCGATTTTACTAGATTTTCCTGAAGTTTAGAAAGATTTTCATTTGAGATTTTTACACTGTAAAGTGATCCAAAACCAGTATTGATTCCGTAAATAGGCGCAGAATGCGTCGACATTTTTTTATCTAGATAATCACGGCATTTCTGAACGTTCACTTTTGCTTCTTCAGATAATTCAAGTGCTTTATCATTAACTAAAATCTCTTGTAATGTTTCTAAAGTTATCGTTTCAGTACTTATATAATGAATCTCTCTCATGATTATTTTAAATTTAAGACGTCAAAATTCAACAAATCAATATTAAAAAGCAACATTTACTAAAGATTATTTAATTTTTTTAATCAAAAAATCGTTCAAAATACCAATTAAGTCGTTAAACAAAAAAAGCAACTCATTGAGAGCTGCTTTTGTTTTACTTTTATTATTTAAAACTTCTTAAATTAATAATAAGTCACAACTGTTTTTTCTGTTTGCATTACCCCGTTTGGAGGCATTGTAACACTTTTCATTTTTGTCAAAACATAACCATTTTCATCATATGTACAATCAGTTTTAGATGATTCAGTACTATTATTCCCTAGAGTTGAAGTTATAATAGTTGAAGAACTAATTGCATTATTTACAGTATTAATTAAAAACCGATTAAACCCTAAAATATCTGCTAAAGCATCCTTCTTAGTATCATAAATGTAATTTGAAACGGCAAGAAATTCTTCTCCTGGAGTTGGAGTGGTAATACTATATTTTACTAAATTACCTTTATCAAATGTATAAATTCCCACTCCATAGTCTGGCAAATCATATTTCTCAGTTATTGTTCCGTCAACATTATAAGTATAAGCAACTTTATAGCTAATACTTCCGTCAGGATTTTTTCTTGTTCCACTTATAATTTTTTTCTGTTCATTATATGCATATTCCGTAGAACCTTTGAAAACATTATCATCACTATAATTCATAGATTTTGTAATTAAATCTCCAGAATATGTATATTTAGTAATTGTATTTAAAACAGTTGTAGTTTGAGTTTTTACGTTCGTATTACTATATTTAACTATCACTGTTGCCAATTTGGTAATATTTGACGTATCATAAGTATAAGAGTATTCATATTTGACAATATTGTACTTATCACTTCTTTCTATATTTTGTGTTTTTGGAAGCTCCAGCATTATTTTTTCAGAAACTACAGATTTTGCACCTTCTAAACCGTTTAAACTAGCTGTAACTGTATATGTAAAAGCCCCAGTAGCTTTAAGAACATCGGTAAATTTTGCTTCCGTAAGCGGAACTGTATTAATCTTTACAGCACTGCCATTTTTATAAACATTGTATGTAATTCCTGTACCTTCAACTGGCGACCAAGTTAAATTAACAGTGTCTGCATTTAATACTGCATTAACGGCAGAAGGAGCTGATGGTGCTGTAGGACTGGTTTCATCGCTACTACAAGAAATAAGCGTAAATAAAGAAATAAATAAAAGGGCAATTTTAGTTTTCATTTTTTGTTTTGGTTTTTTAAAATTTTGAGCGAAATATAATTAAAACAAAAATGATTGTACGAAATCTTCCCTGTTAAAATTTGATTTTTTTTCAAATTCATTTTACATCTACAAATTTCATTGATTATAAACAACATAGGAAACTAACTGAATTTAACTTACTGAAAAAAATCGCAGAAATAATCTTATTCAGCAAAATTATCAGTTATTAAACTCGGTTTTGGTTCTAATTTTTATTTAAAAATTAAACTTTCTTATAAGTAAAAGCAAATCTAAACTGCGTAAAATATGTTAAAACATCAACTTAACATATTTAATTTTAACAAATACTCAATATTGATTTTTTGAAATTTGAATTATTAAAATATTCGCAAAAAGCCTTTCAGAGTTTTTAATCCTACTTAAAAGCTGTACTTTTGAAAAATCAAAAATGAAAAGTAACAGCACAAAATATCAATCTACAATGACAGTTCAAACTAGAACTGCAATTGCTGCTACCATTATTTCTACTACAACTACTACTACCCCTTAGGGGTATACATTTTCACATATAATCCTAGGTTACCTATACTTTTTTCATGAAAGAAGAGAGTTATTGGATACATAAAAATATTTGCATAAAAAGAAAAAAATATCAAAATGAAAGTATTAAAATTTGGCGGAACTTCGGTTGCCAATGCTCAAAATATAAAACTCGTTCTCGAAATTGTTAAACAAAAAGCTGAAAAAGACAAATTAGTTGTTGTAGTTTCTGCACTTAGTAAAGTAACCGATTTACTTCAATCAGCGGCAGCTAAAGCGGCAGCAAATGACGAAAGCTTTAGAGAAGTTGTTGCCGAAATCGAGAAAAAACACCTTGATACATTAAAAGAATTGATTCCTGTAAGCGAGCAAAGCAGTTTGCTGAGCCACGTAAAAAGAATCATTAATCACTTAGAAACTTTGCTAGACGGCTGTTTCTTGCTTGGCGAATTATCTCCAAGAACTGCTGATACTATTTTAAGTTTCGGAGAATTATTATCTTCATTTATAATTGCGAAGGCATACGAACAAATTAACAATGATGCGGTTTATAAAGACAGCCGTGAGTTGATTAAAACAAATGCTGATTTTGGAAAAGCGGTTGTGAATTTTGAAATTTCAAACAAATTAATTCAGGAATATTTTGCTTCGAATGAATCAAAAATCAATATTTTACCTGGTTTTATTGCGCAGACTTTAGACGGAATCACTTCTACTTTAGGACGCGGCGGATCTGATTATACGGCAGCCATTATTGCCGGAGCAATCGATTCAGAACAACTTGAAATCTGGACTGACGTAAACGGAATGTTTACTGCAAACCCAAAAATCGTAAAACAGGCACAGCCAATTGCAAACATTTCGTATCAGGAAGCGATGGAATTATCGCATTTTGGTGCCAAAGTTTTATATCCGCCAACAATTCAACCTGTTTTAAGAAAAAATATTCCAATTATGATCAAAAATACTTTTGAACCAGAAGCTGTAGGCACTTTAATTTCTGATACCGTTTTATCAAAAGATACTGTTGTAAAAGGAATCAGCCATATTGATAATATTTCGCTTTTAACTCTTGAAGGCTCAGGAATGATTGGTGTTGCGGGTTCATCAAGACGTTTGTTTGAAGTATTGTCTCAGGAAAAAATCAACGTAATTTTTATTACTCAGGCTTCTTCTGAGCATTCAATTTGTATTGGAATTTTAAATTCGGATGCTGATAATGCCGAAGCTGCAATTAACAGAGCTTTTGAAATCGAAATTGCACAGAACAAAATCGATCCTTGTTATGTAGAAAAAGACCTGTGCATTATTGCTTTGGTTGGTGAAAACATGAAAAATCACCAAGGTTTAAGCGGAAGAATGTTCAGCACTTTAGGAAAAAATAACGTAAACATTCGTGCGATTGCGCAAGGTGCTTCCGAAAGAAACATTTCGACTGTAATTAACGAAAGAGACGTTAAAAAAGCACTGAATAGTTTACACGAAAATTTCTTTGAAGAAAACACAAAACAGCTGAACTTATTTGTAATGGGTGTTGGAAATGTGGGCGAAAAATTCATCGAGCAAATTCACAATCAAAGAAAGTTTTTAAAAGATAATTTAAAGATCAACGTTCGCGTAATTGCTATGTCAAATTCAAGAAAAATGCTTTTTGATGAAGACGGAATTTCTTTAAAAGACTGGCAATCGACTTTAGACAAAGGTGAAGCTGCAATTCCGACAGAATTCATCGCACGCGCCAAAGAACTGAATTTACGTAATAGTATTTTCGTGGATATTACAGCAAATGCAAGTGTTTCTGAAATGTATGAGAAGTTTTTAAAAGAAAGTATTGCCGTTGTAACTTGTAATAAAATTGCCTGTTCATCTGCGTACGACAACTATAAAAAACTAAAAAGCTTATCTCGCCAATACAACGCACCGTTTTTATTTGAAACGAATGTTGGTGCGGGATTGCCAATTATTGATACTGTAAAAAACCTTATTGCATCTGGTGATAAAGTCCATAAAATTCAGGCCGTTTTATCTGGAAGTTTGAACTTTATTTTCAATAATTTTGATAAAAACAATTCTTTCCACGATGTGGTTAAAGAAGCCGGAGTTCAGGGATTCACAGAACCAGATCCGAAAATCGACTTAAGTGGCGTTGATGTGGCTCGAAAAATCCTGATTCTTATTCGCGAAAGCGGTTACGAAATGGATATTGACGTCATCGCAAACGAATCGTTTTTACCAGCTGAATGTCTATCAACAACAAACAACGAAGACTTTTTTGCTTCGTTAATCAAACATGCTGCTCATTTTGAAGGTATTTACAACGAAGCTTTAGCGAAAGATTCAAGATTGAAATATGTAGCGCAATTCGAAAACGGCAAAGCAAGCGTTGGTCTGCAATTCATTCCAAAAGATCATCCTTTCTACAATTTAGAAGGAAAAGACAATATCGTATTGTTCTACACAGATCGTTACGTAGATCAGCCTTTATTGATCAAAGGAGCCGGTGCCGGAGCTGCAGTTACAGCATCAGGAATTTTTGCAGATGTTATTCGAATAGGTAATATTTAAAGGTGCTAAGGTTCTAAGATGCTAAGGTTCTGAGTTTTTTTTCAAAACTAATCTTAGCCTCTTAGAATCTCAAAACCTTAGAAACTAAAAAATAAAAAGTTGCAAAGAAACCTTAGAATCTTAGCATCTTAGAACCTCAGAACCTTAAAAATGGAAATTAAACTTTTTTGTCCCGCTACAATCGCCAACCTCTCGTGCGGATTTGACGTACTTGGACTTTGCTTAGACAATGCGGGCGATGAAATGATTGTTCGAAAAGTCGATCAAAAAGGAGTTCGAATCACTAAAATTGTCGGTGCCGATTTGCCTTTGGAAACCGAAAAAAACGTTTCTGGAGTTGCTGCTTTGGCCATGCTTGAAACTTTAGGCGAACTAGATTTTGGATTCGAAATCGAAATTTACAAAAATATCAAAGCCGGAAGCGGAATCGGAAGCAGTGCTGCAAGTTCTGCTGGAGCGGTTTTCGGAATAAATGAATTATTGGGAAAACCTTATTCCCGTAAAGATTTGGTTCAGTTTGCGATGCAGGGTGAGAAATTAGCCAGCGGAAACGCGCATGCTGACAACGTTGCTCCTGCCCTTTTAGGCGGATTTACTTTGGTAAGAAGTTATGCGCCACTTGATATTATCCGAATTGACAGTCCAGAAGAATTATACGCAACGGTGGTTCATCCTCAAATTGAATTAAAAACATCTGATGCTCGTTCAGTTCTTAAACAAAATGTTTCCCTAAAAAGCGCTATCATGCAATGGGGAAATGTGGGCGGATTGGTTGCAGGTCTTTACACTAAAGATTACGATTTAATTGGAAGATCTCTTCATGACGAAATCGTAGAACCTTTAAGAAGTGTTTTAATTCCAGGTTTCGATCAAATCAAACAAACGGCATACGAAAACGGCGCTTTAGGTTCTGGAATTTCAGGTTCTGGTCCGTCGATTTTCGCTTTAAGCCGAGGAAAAGAAACCGCCGAAAAAATCGCAAAAGCCATGAGCGACGTTTACGAAAAAATGAATTTGCCCTATGAAATTCACGTTTCGAAGATTAATCCTGATGGCGTAAGAATTATATAAAATAAGTAACTAGTACTTAGTAATTAGTTCTTAGCTTCAAAACTAAAGACTAATCACTAGGAACTAATCACTAATCACTAAATAAATGAAATACTACAGTTTAAACCATAATGCCCCAAAAGTTTCTTTCAAAGAAGCCGTAATACAAGGATTAGCGAGTGACAAAGGATTATATTTCCCAGAAAACATTACCGCTTTAGATCCGTCTTTTTTTGATAAAATCGAAAGTTTAAGCCACGAAGAAATTGCTTTTGAAGCGATCAAACAATTCGTTGGCGATGAAATACCTGCAGATAAATTAAAAGAAATTATTGCCGAAACTTTAGTTTTTGATTTTCCAGTGGTGAAAGTCGAAGACGGAATCTATTCGTTAGAGTTATTTCACGGTCCTACAATGGCTTTTAAAGACGTTGGAGCACGTTTTATGTCACGCTGTTTGGGTTATTTCAATAAAGACAAAAAAGACGCTAAAAACACGGTTTTAGTTGCTACTTCCGGAGATACAGGCGGAGCCGTTGCGAGCGGATTTTTAGGCGTTGACGGCGTTGATGTTGTCATTTTATATCCGTCAGGAAAAGTGAGCGATATTCAGGAAAAACAATTGACTACTTTAGGACAAAACATTAAAGCGCTTGAAGTTGACGGCGTTTTTGACGATTGCCAGGATATGGTGAAAAAAGCGTTTTTAGATGAAACTTTGGCGCATAAAAACCTGACTTCGGCGAATTCTATTAATATTGCGCGCTGGTTACCGCAAATGTTTTATTTTTTCTTTGCTTATAAAGCGTTGAAAAGCCAAAGCAAACCTTTAGTTTTCTCTTGCCCAAGCGGCAACTTCGGGAATATCTGCGCCGGAATTATGGCAAAGAAATTAGGTTTACCAATTGAGCATTTTGTTGCATCTACAAACATAAACGACACGGTGCCAAGATACTTAGAAAACGGAAAATACGATCCGAAACCTTCTAAAGCAACAATCTCTAACGCCATGGATGTTGGAAACCCAAGCAACTTTATCAGGATTCAGGAATTATACAATAACGACTTAAAAGCTTTCGAAAAAGACTTTTCTTCTTACAGTTATACTGATGAAGAAACACTAGTCGCTCTAAAGAAAATTTATAACACAGACGGTTATATCGCAGAACCACACGGCGCTGTTGGTTATTTAGGTTTGAAAAAAGAGCTTGAAAAACACCCGAACGCAATTGGTATTTTCTTAGAGACAGCACATCCTATTAAATTCTTAGATGTTGTTGAACCTGCTTTAGGCATTACACTTCCTATTCCTGCCCAAATTGAGAGTGTTATTAATGAGAAGAAAGTTAGTGTGAAGATTAAGAGTTATGAGGAGTTGAAGAGTTTCTTGGGGTAAAAAACATATAATAAATGATTAAAGCGAGTAAAGTTTTTACTCGTTTTTTTTTATTCCATAACCCCTAATAAATATATCAACTACGGAAATCCGTAAAAATTAGCAATGAAAAATACTTATATTTGAAAAACAAGAAAACAAAACAAACCTTCGCTTATATACCCGATTTTAGGAGTACATGCAAAAGTTTATTTCGCATAAAAATGAGTTATGAGCTAGTTTATTGCAGTTTCGTAAATTCAATAATCTAACACAACTTTTAAAAATAAAAATCTATGGACAAATATTTAGTTTATGAAAATTGGAGAGCCGAGAATAAAGCAGTCGTCCATAAAAGTGATTGTGGACATGCGAAAGATGGGAATGAAAGACTTCAAGATTTAACAGCTCCAAATGATAGATGGTTTGGTCATTTTAACTCATTAGAATCTGCAATTGTTTTTGCTTCATTACTTCCACGTAGAGAAATGAAACTTTGTAAAACATGCTTGTCTAAAATGATAGTGTTTGGTAATTCAAATTTAAGAAACACCGTAATTTCTGAAGAACAAGCCGAAGAATTACTACGAGATTTAAGAAATAAAAAAATAGGTGAAATTTTAAGTGATAATAATCAGAAGGAATCGAGAAAGGAAAAAATAAATAGAATTTTGGATAAATAAGAAAACCAGCTCATAACAGCTACTACAACGGATTTGGGCAATTGGGCTTAATGAGAAGTTGGTTTTGTATTTGGAATGATTTGGCAAACCCGAACAATGGGCTTAATTTAGCCCCAAACCCGCTGTAGTACCAGAACGTTGTGCGTAATTGTCCAGAACCGAAAAAATATGGCCGAAACATTTAGAGTTGAAAATTTATCTCAAGCAATAAATCTTGCTGAAAATTTTAAATTATCAGGGAAATATAATCTATTTAGAGGACAAGCCCAAAATTGGAAAGTTCAATCTACAATCGGAAGACTTTCTGAAAATTCTTTCGAAGAAGCTAACGATAAATTAATTCGTCTTTATAGATTCTTTGAAACAGAAAAGCCATTACAAAAATATAAAACAAATATTGATTGGTTTTTTGCTGTTGCACAACATTATGGAATTCCAACTAGTTATTTAGATTTCACAAGTAATGTTGAAATTGCAACATATTTTGCAACAAACTCCAAATCTAATAAAGTTGGAGAAGATTGCGTAATAATATGCTTAAATGAAGACGATTTCACGAGGTTTATTAAATTAACTGATATAATTTACAAAAAAGAAAAAGTAATTCCTCCATATATTGCAAGAATAAACGTTGATAATCTATGGAGACTTCAAGCGCAAGAAGGCTGTTTTCTTTTTACGCCTTTCACAGAAATTGAACAATATTACGATTTTGACAAAATAATATTTCCTTTTGATGTTGCATTTGATAAAATAACAAAAAATGAAATTTACCCAAAACGTAAAAGCGAATTAGAAATTTTATTAGACCAATATTTTAATTCCGAGAAAAGAATATTGGGACAAAAAACATTTGCAAATTTTTCTAACGAAACAAAAATACCAACTGTACATTTACCAAATCTTGATACAAATAGAGTATTAAAAAACAAGCATATTCATAGTAGTTGGGAATCAAATGAATTTAAATATTGGCAATATCCTATTAAAGAAGAATGGATAAAGCAATGTTTAGAAATTACAATTGAAATCAATTTTTCTCTTATAAATTCAATCGAAAATCAAATAGAGAATATTAAAGATCAATTGACAATTAAGTTTAAGAATGTTGATAGAAAAACTAAACTAAAGTTTGAAATATTAACAAAACCTAAACTTACTAAAAAGCTTACTGCCATTGTAAATCAAAGTTGCTCACGAATTTGGGATGGAACAAGAAATCTTCCTTATACTTATGAAGAAATAATTAATTTTATAAGTCAATATATTTGTTTAGAAATACATTTTCATAAACATGATGAAACTTATTCAATATCAAAAGAGGAACTTATTGTGTTAGAAATGACAAATGAATATGGAAGTATAACAAGATGTCATGCATCTCCAAGCAAAATTGTATCAACTTTTAGAGATGATTTAAATGAAATCTTAATTGATGACTTAACAGAAAACATAAGTTCGGAAATATTACTACACATAAACATTCCAAACTTATTGTTTGACTTCAAAAAATTAATAACCTTTTTTAAAGATGAGTTGGTAATATATCAAGTTTTATATAATAGCGAATTAGAAAATCCTGTAATATTTTATACTCCAACTCAAATAAAAATTTGTGGTTATGCATAATAAATATAACAACTACGTACAACACCCCCGCTCGTGAACACAAAGAAACTCACAAGCCAATCGAAAACGTTCAAAAGAGTGACGCTCGCGCTAGCAAATGAATAATATTTCATCCTTTTAAAATAGTTTTAAGCCACAAATAAAGAGATTTTTACGCTCTTTGTTTGTGGCTTTTTATTTTTAAACAGATTAGTTTTTTGTAAGTAAAATTGCTATGTTTGACACTACTAATAAACTAAAATTTAATAAATCCCTTTAAAGAGATGCAACAAAAATTACTCAAAAAAACCATTCTTAATTCCTTAATTATTATCTTTTTTATTTCTTTAGTTTCCTGCAGAAGAGATAACCCCAAAATCACAATTGTGGGGAATGGCAAATCGGACACGTTAATTTTTAATTCCGAAGACACGTTGATTACGCATGGCGTTTTAGACACAATCAGGCTTTCTTCTTATAGTAATCACGAAGTTACAATCAACGGCTCAAAACCTTTAAAATTTAGAGTTTCTGATAAAGACGGAATTTTAAATACTTCTAAAAATGAATTCATCTTATTCAACGTGGAATTTCAATCGGATGGAACAGAAGCGAATCCTATGGAGGCACTGGAAATACATGCTGATTCCTATGTTAAAATTGATTCTTTCTTGATTTGCAAAAAAATATTTGAAAAGGAATTACAAGATACCAATAAACTGAATTTAGTTCTAGATTCTATCGCTGTGAGCAAAAACGGGAATTACAAAACGTCTTATCATGATCGCGACTATTCGTCTTATTATGATGAAGATTTAACGGCTTCTTTTTATGGATTCAAAAAAATTGGCGCAAGTAATATCTTTATTGAAAAGACCTGGGACTATGATCTCAATGAGGAAATACCTGAAGAAATTTCGGTACAAACTAATAATAACAATTACAATCCCAAAAACTATATTCAAAAAACGGATAAAACAGCAATTGTAATGGCTAAAAGCTTTTTAAGATATGCTACAATAAATATTAGCGAATATGCTGTGATTAACATTAATGAGCAATTAAGAAAGAGAGCAAAAAAAAGTCCTCCGTTGGCTAAGCGATAGGACTAAATAACGCTTTCAGCAGTTCTCCTGCTCTACGAAGTCTACTTAATTAATAGCTACGATTGCTGTGCGAAGTCTCCCGACTTCGTATCCATTCCAATGAGCAATGCAAACGGAATATAGCAACGGGTGCAAAGTCAGGAGACTTCGCACAACTGTGACCGACGTTAGTATGTTAATAAAATTAAAATTGCATGAAACGAATTAAACCGGAAGAAATAACAGAGAATTTAAGTGAAGAACAGTTAGAAATTTTAGCTGAAATGATGAGTGAAACACCAACATCTATAGAATGTCGTGAGTGTTACAAGAAATTGACCCATTCACAATTATTTCAAGTTCATTACAAACGAGGCGAGTTAATCAATCGAAAAGAACAAGAACGGCTAAACGCTATGACAGAGGAAGAAAGGAAAAAAGAGGATGAAAAATGGAAAATATGGTACGAGAATTTAAGTCCTAATGATTTTCATGGCAACATGGGAGAACCAACCACGTTAAATGAATACAAAAGCAAATACGGCGTTTATCCTTATGGATATGATGAAAATGGAAATAAAATCTAACATTCTTCTTTATCTATTTTGAATTAGCATTTTGTAAGCAAAATCATTATGTTTGGTAAAGTAAAACCTACTTATGAAGAGACGCAATTTCCTCAAAACAACACTGCTTTTTGTTGCCTCAGCGCAAATGTTTCCAAATACGGTATTGAATTTCGCGACAGAAGTTCGAAACAACTTCAAATACATTTATACCAATGCGAAGCTTAAAAATCAGTTCTTTTTGTTTTTAAAAAATGTTTTCAATTTATACCCTGAAAAGGAATTCCACGATTTAATTTACCAAAATACCATTTCGAAAAATACCGATAAAGAGATTTATTTGGCAACGCAATCCAAATTGGATGACATTACGCCTATGCTTTCGAGTTTTCGGTATCAGCTTCCGGCTTTGATGCATCAAAAAAATGAAATGTCGGAGGAGACGGTTTCTTTACTTGGCGAAGGCACTAAATATAACGGTTATTTAGAAATTGGTTCTTCGGGAAGATATTTAGATTATCTGGAAGAAAATGTTTCCATCAAAGGAAAAAGATATTATGCTGATGGAAGAAAACCCAAATATTCTTTCTCTGAAATGGTCGATCGCGGTCAAATTGCTGTTGGTGCAGAATATATTCCGTTTACGAATTACAAAACCAAATTTGGCGATCATGTTCCGCACAATAGTGTTGATTTGGTTACGATTTATATTGGTTTTCATCATTGCCCTTTAGAATTGCGAACGCAATATATTTCTTCAATTCGCGATACTTTGCGAGTGGGCGGAAAAATGATTTTAAGAGATCATAATTGTGATACTGAAGATCAGAAAGTATTAGTAGCACTGGCGCACGACGTTTTTAATTTGGGCGTAAACGAAACCTGGGAATACAATGCGAAAGAGGTTCGAAATTTTTATTCTTTGGATTTTATTATTGTTTTTGTGGAAAATATCGGGTTCAAGTTTCATAAAAAAACCTTGTATCAAAAAGGTGATCCAACCAAAAATGCCTTAATGCTTTTTACCAAAATCTAATCATTGTACTTTCTTCTATGAAAAAAATCTACCGTTTGGTTAAGCTTCTCTTCGCCTATATTCTAAAAATCGTAAAATTTATATACGCCGGAATCAAAAAGTCAATCCGATATATTAATAGCAAAAAACGCTTATTCATTCCGTTTTACAGTTTTATTGCCTTTGCGATTTATATCTTTTTATTGATTCAGTTTTCGGGAGATTCAGCATTTGAAACCACTTTAGAAAACAAAACCTTAAACGATGTCACGCAATTAAATCCGATTCAAGTTAATCAGATTATCAAACCTACAACGGCAAACGAAATTGTTTCTGCGATAAAAAATACCACCGGACCTATTTCTATTGGCGGAGGAAAATATAGCATGGGCGGACAAACGGCTTTTGAAAACAGTTTGCATATCGATATGCGTTCTTTCAACAAAATCATCAATATTGATAAAGAGAAAAAGCAAATTACGGTACAAGCCGGAATTCGTTGGCGCGATATTCAAAAGGTAATCGACCCTTTGAATTTGTCGATAAAAATCATGCAGACGTATTCTAATTTTACGGTTGGAGGCGCGATATCGGTAAATTGTCACGGAAGATATATTGGTCATGGCCCGATTATTTCATCGGTTTTAGAAGTCAAAATTATTACGGCAAACGGCGAAATTATCACTGCGAACCGCGAAGTAAATAAAGATATTTTTGATGCTGTAATTGGCGGTTATGGCGGAATTGGTGTTATCGCCGAAGTTACTTTGCAATTGGTTGATAATGAGAAAGTAGAACGATTTCATGAAGTCATGCCAATTGAAGAATACAAAGCGTATTTCGACAAAAACATCAGAAATAATAAAGATGTTGTTTTTCAGAATGGCAATTTGTATCCGCCGAAATATGACAAAATAATGAGTGTTTCGTGGCAAAAAACGACAAATCCATTAACGGATACCGATCGATTAATTCCTGAAGATGAAAATTATTGGGTCGAATCACATTTAACCGGAGTGGTTTCTTGGGGAAATTCAGGAAAATGGATTCGCGAATATGCTATTGACCCTTTGTATTTTATTCCAAAAACAGTACGTTGGCGAAATAAAGAAGCGAGTTATGATGTAAAAGAATTAGAACCTTCGTCGCGCGAAAAAGATACTTATGTCTTGCAGGAATATTTTATTCCGGTGGAAAATATAAAATCTTTTATTCCGAAAATGACTGAAGTTTTTCAGAAGAATAAAGTAAATGTTATTAATGTTTCTTTGCGTCATGCGCTTCCAGATCATGAAAGTTATTTGTCGTGGGCAAGGAAAGAAGTATTTGCCTTTGTGGTTTATTACAAGCAAAATACCGATCAGAAAGCAAAAGATCAGGTAAAAAAATGGACACTTGAAATGACGGATGCGATTTTGAGCGAAAACGGAACCTGGTATCTTCCGTATCAGCCTCACGCAACGATTGAACAGTTTAAAAAAGGCTATCCAGACAGCGATAAATATTTCGCATTAAAAAACAAATTAGATCCTGATCAGCGCTTTACGAATAAGCTTTTAGACAAATACAATCCGTATGCGAAAAGCAAAATTGCTGAAGAAAAGAAAAAAATAAAAGACTATTTCAGAGCCGAAGAACAAACCGTTTTGACAGTTCCGGAATGGTATTTAGTGTACAATCCGAAAGAATATGCGGATTATCTGGAAAGCGGTAAAAATCCGTCTGATTTTCCTTTTTACAAATCGATTGATGAATATTGGAAATTGTATGACCGTTCGATAAAACTGACTTCTGAAGCGTATCCTGAAAACGGCGAATACAAAACCATGTTACAAGTTATTGGCGTTAGCATGACAATGGAATATGGCGCGAAAATCCTTTATGAAAATACGATTGGAAGGTTCTTTGCTTTATTTGCAGAAGAAAAAAACTCCGAAGCAGAAAAGACAATTATTGAAGCACAGCGCGCGTACAGCGATTTCATTTATCAAACGGCTTGGTATGAATTTAAATTTTTACCGTGGGTTAAAAAAGTCTGGACGGCTTCTGAAAATTCAGATCACAGCATTCTTCGCAAATGGGAACGAACTTTTATTTTTACATTAGAATTTTCATTTAAAGCTTTCTATTCGAAACTTATTGAGTGGGGCGCAAAATCAAGCTACGAAACACCTTCTAATTTGATTTATTTAATTGTTTCGAATGTTGATTCCATTAAAGAAAATCTGAACTTAAAAATCATTAAACGAGATCGCGATAAAATGATTATTGCCGTTACACGTTGGGAGATTTTCACAAAAGAAATGATAAAACTTTCGAATCAGGATGTGAAAATCTATGAGATTTCTGGGAATGATGAAATTGCAGTTTCTACAATTGAAAACTCGGTTAATAAACCCAATTTAAAAGAGGTAAAATTGTTATATCAGTCCGAAATTGTGACGGATGACAGTTTAAAACGAAATGTATATTTTTTATCAGTTGAAAAACTATTGCCTTTTATTAAGGATTCTAAAAAGAACAAAATGATAATTGAACATGTTTATGATTATTGAAAATAATTTTTACTTTCATTCGCAAAATTTTCCAATAATATAATTTTATCCAAATCGAAATAATAAATTAAACATAGTGATAAATATAGAAATTCCATTTAATAAGGACATTTACACCGAACAATCCAAATTACATTTTGATACCGCTTGGGCAAAAAATTTAAAGACGAACAGAACAAATAAAATCATTTCAATAGTTACAACATTGCTTGGAATTCTGATTTTAGTTGGAAAAAACAATGTTGGGGGAATTTTATTCATGATTGGATGGTTTGGTTTCTACTTGGTTTATCGTACGAATACATCCTATAAACAGAATAAAAAAAAATATTTTGAAGCCATTTCTAATGAAATAAAATCCAGAGAAATTGCATCGGATTATCCTATTTGGGAACTTCATGATGATTACTTTCATTATAAAGATTATCAACATGATTTAAATTTTAAATGGCCAGCAATAGTGAAATATACCAGAATTGATGAAACAATATTTGTCGACTCAAAATTAGGAATTCGATTTATGTTATCTGAAAAAGAAGTTGGAAAGGAAAAATTTGAAGAAATAATCGTATTCCTTGATCGCAAAATAATTCCTATTAGTTAAAAAATCTTTTTTTATATCTTTAAAAGCTATAATTATACATCCTAAATTCTATGAAAAAAACATTAATCTTATTTCTTTTAGCTGGATTTTTAACTGCCTACGCTCAGGAATCAAAGCCGGATTCAAAACCGAAAACGCCTCCTGCAAAAGAAGAAAATTCGCCTGCTAACCTTACTTTTAATCCAGATTCTCAAGTTGTCACAAATCATACAACTACAATAAAAGGACAAAAAATTTCTTATAAAGCAACTACCGGAACTATGCCTGTTTGGGACGAAGATGGAAAAGCAATCGCCGGATTATTTTATACGTATTATGAGCGTTCTGATGTTAAAGATAGAGATTCACGTCCTTTAGTTATTTCATTCAATGGCGGTCCTGGATCTGCTTCAGTTTGGATGCAGATTGCTTATACGGGGCCAAGTTTGTTAAATATTGATGATGAAGGATACCCTTTGCAGCCTTACGGAATAAAAGAAAACCCTTATTCTATTTTAGATGTTGCTGATATCGTTTTTGTAAACCCTGTTAATACAGCATATTCAAGACCTACAAGCAAAGAAATCCCTGCTGCAAAATTCTTCGGCACAAATGCCGATATCAAATACTTGGCTGATTGGATCAATGGTTTTGTAACCCGTACGAATCGTTGGGCTTCGCCTAAATATCTAATAGGTGAAAGTTACGGTACAACCCGTGTTTCCGGATTAGCACTTCAATTACAAAACAATCAGTGGATGTATCTTAACGGAGTGATTTTGGTATCTCCAACTGATTTAGGAATAACGCGTGGAGTTGTTTCTGATGCTGCTCTTAAATTACCTTATTTTGCTGCTACAGCATGGTATCATAAAAAACTTAGTCCTGAACTTCAAAACAAAGATTTAACGGATATGTTACCCGAGGTTGAAGATTTTACCATCAACGAACTTCTTCCTGCATTGAGCAAAGGAGGATTTTTGGAAGAACAAAAAAGAAAAGAAATTGCCGCTAAAATGGCACGTTATTCTGGTATATCAGAACAAGTTATTCTGCAAAACAATTTAGACGTTCCTTATGATTATTTTTGGAAAGAACTTTTAAGAGATAAAGGCTACACAGTAGGAAGACTTGATTCAAGATACAAAGGAATTGACCGTAAAGACGCTGGGGAAAGCGTTGATTTTAATGCCGAACTTACATCTTGGCTGCATTCGTTTACACCTGCTATCAATATGTATGTACGTAATAATCTTAACTACAAAACTGACTTTAAATACAATATGTTTGGTCCGGTGCATCCTTGGGACAGATCTAATGATAAAACAGGGGAAAACCTGAGACAAGCCATGGCTCAAAATCCATATTTGCACGTAATGGTACAATCAGGATATTATGATGGTGCCTGTGACTACTTTAATGCTAAATACGATTTATGGCAAATGGATCCAAGTGGAAGACTAACAGATAGAATGTCATGGAAAGGATACAGAAGCGGTCATATGATGTATTTGAGAAAAGCTGACTTAGAAACTGCAAATGAAGACATCAGAACATTCATAAAACAATCATTACCTAAAGCTAGCGAACCAGCAAAATATTAAATCTGATTTCTTTGTTATAACAAAATCAATTGCCTCCAGCTTTAGCTGGGGTTTATTTTTAAAATTAAATTCGGCTTTAGCCAAAAAAAGTTAAAGATTAGGCTAAAGCCATTTTCTAATGTAATTTTGTTCCTCCAGCTAAAGCTGGAAGCAATTCATTTTTAAATTTTACAATTACATCAGCATTATAATGATTACAAAATCAACATTACAAGACATTCCTGCATTAACAACCCTAATAAATTCAGCCTACAGAGGAGAAACTTCTAAAAAAGGCTGGACAACCGAAGCACATTTATTAGAAGGAAAAAGAACCGACGAACAAGAAATGACAGAAATTTTCCAGAATCCAAAAAATACAATTCTGAAATTCACTGAAAATGACAAGATTATTGGTTCCGTTTTATTGGTTGAAAAAGGACATCAATTGTATCTAGGAATGCTGACAGTTTCACCGGAACTTCAAAACAGCGGCATCGGGAAAAAGCTTTTGGCTGAAGCCGAAAATCATGCTAAATCTTTGGGATTATCGAGTATTATTATGACGGTTATTTCGGTTCGCGAAGAGCTTATTGCGTGGTACAAACGTCATGGTTATGTGGATACAGGAGAAAGAGAAGCTTTTCCTGAAAGCGGAATTCATGTTACGGTTTCTGAAGAACCTTTAGAGTTTATTTTCTTGGAGAAACAGCTTTGAGAATTTAGAAAACAAATGAACATACACCATTTACCTAAAGAAAATTGTACAGCCTCTGTTTGGAGTGGCGGATTGACATATGAATATATGATATATCCAAAAACAGCGAGATATGCCGATAGAGATTTTGTATTCAGAATAAGCAGTGCTACAATAGAGGAAGTACCTTCAGCGTTTACCAAATTTAAAGGCTATCACCGATATTTGGTTATGCTTGATAACAGCTTGCATATTGAAATAAACAAAGAAAAAAGAACGTATGAGAAATCTGAAATCATGGAATTTAATTCAGATGATGAAGTTACTTCTTATACAAAAGGAATTGATTTTAATTGGATGGTTTCTAAAAAAGTAAGCCATCACAAACTGATAATAACTAAAAGTGAGCAGCATTATAATGCTCAAATAATCATTTTATTTTCTTTAGATACGACAGTTATTAAAATTAATGAGGAGTCATACGATCTAGAACCTTATGATTTATTAGTTATTAAAAATCAAGAAAAGGAAAATGTAATGCTTCATTTTTCTAATGAATGCCTCTCTGGAATATTGGATTTTTAATCTAAGTTTTTTTAATCTCGCAAAGACGCGAAGTCGCAAAGAAAAATAAAACTTTGCGACTTCGCGTCTTTGCGAGATTCTTTTTAAACCAAACTTTAAATTATCTTATATAACTTATATGATTAAAGTACAAGCTCCTCAAACAAACGCTGAATCGTTTTCTCCAAATCCTGACACAAACCAGGATGAGGTCTCGACGTTTGTATAGCAGAACTTCTTATAGCCGTTAACCATCTAAAACGCTCCGGAATTTCAAATTCAGCGATTGGACCGCCGTCTTTGGCTCCGTTTGCTATTTTTTCTAATGAAGTTAAATTGCACTCTAATTGTTCAATATCAAAATCGTTTGAAAGGGCTTGAATTTTTTCTTTATTTAAGTGAAAAAGAACTTTTATAAACTTGGCTTTTTTGCAAAACAAAATGATTCCGATATTCAGGAATTCTTCGCGCTCTACCCTTGGCACAACACGAATCACAGCATATTCGTATAAGTGGTTATCTTGCATTTTGAGCCTGATTTACAAATATTTCTGAATTCTCTAATCTTGTTTTTAAAAACTGCAAGTAAACGTTTCGCAATCCTTCCGGAGTTTCGTCTGCATCTTCCCATTGCAGCCAATCCAACGGAATCGTATTTACAATTTCTTCTAAAACTTGTGGCGTTAAAATCGCTTTAAATTCGGTATCAACTTCTTTCAAAAGTGAAGCTTGAGGCAATAATACGTGATCTTTTATCAACGCAAACGGGCTTTTAGCATGTTGTTCCCAATTGTTCCAGGAATGATGAAAATACAAACAAGCTCCGTGATCAATTAGCCATAATTCTTTATGCCAGATCAGCATATTGGTATTTTTAAAAGTTCTGTCTACGTTTGTGATATAAGCATCCAGCCAAACAATCTGCGAAGCTAGTTTAGCATCAACTGTTGTTACTGCAGGATCAAAAGTTATTGCGCCAGATAAGAAATGAAGCGCCAGATTTAATCCCTGACTTCCTTGCAGTAAATCCTGAATTTCTTCATCGGCTTCGGTTCTTCCGAAAGCTTCATCTAAGTTTGCGAATACTAATTCTGGTAATTGTAGTTTTAAGGCTTTTGCTATTTGTCCGCCAACTAATTCGGCTATAAGGGCTTTTACGCCGTGTCCGGCACCTCTAAATTTTAATACATATTTAAAATCGTCATCGGCCTCTGCTAAAGCGGGTAATGATCCGCCTTCGCGCAGTGGCGTTATATATCGCATGACGTTTACCGTTCTGAGATCGAAATTGTTTTTCATAGATACAAACTTAGTGATTTAACCGCAAAGAGCGCAAAGGTTCACGCAAGGTTCGCAGAGTTTTTTAATCTCGCAAAGACGCAAAGTTTTTATATTCTTTGCGACTTTGCGTCTTTGCGAGCAATTCAGCAACATCATAAAAATCATAGCGTCCTTTGCGTGAACCTTTGCGCTCTTTGCGGTTAAGCTAAACTCAAAAAAGCTTTTCCTAAATATTTAATAATTGTTGAAGCTGTAAAAGATTCATAACCTGTTTTTGACAAAGCTAAATCAGCCGTTAATCCATGAAGATAAACTCCTAATTTAGACGCATATTTAGGTTCGTAACCTTGTGCAAGCAAACTTGTCAGGATTCCCGTTAAAGTGTCGCCACTTCCCGCTGTTGCTAGCGCTGCGTTTCCAGTAGTGTTTTCGTAAATTGAATTTCTGTTTATGATAAATGTCGGTGCACCTTTCATGACGACAATGACTTTGTATTTTTCTGAAAATGTTATTGTTTTTTGAAATTTCTCTGATTCCGAATTCCATTTACCAATTAAACGTTCTAATTCTTTAGGATGAGGTGTCAAAATGGTGTCTTCGGGAACTAATTCTAACCAGGATAAATTTTCGGAAATAATGTTTAGCGCACCCGCATCTAAAACCAAAGGCATTTTATTGATTCTTAAAAATTCAAATAAAGCTTTTTGTGTTCCGAGCTCCTTTCCTATTCCGGGACCAATTCCGATGGCTTGCGGAATTAAGGGTAAATGAATATTGGTAACGAAATTTGTATTTTCATCGGTTACAGTCATCACTTCGGGAATCGAGATTTGAAGAATTTGATAACCGCATTTTGGTATAAAAGTCGTTACGAGTCCGCAACCTGATTTTAAACAGGATTTTGATGCTAAAACGGCTGCTCCAATTTTTCCATAACTTCCGGCAATAATCACGGCATGACCTTGTGTTCCTTTATGCGCTTTGGAATCTACAGGTTTGTATATTTTTAGAATTTCTTCTTTTGTGATTAAATACGGTGATTTCATCTGACTTTATTTAATGAATTAAAGTTACGCAAAAAATCGAAATCACGAATTCATCTTTTGAAACAGTCAGCCCTAGCCCAGATTGCAGTGGAAAGCCCGGAGTAAAAAAAGCAAAAGTTTCTTGTTCTAAAAAAGCGACCAACGGAAGCTCTTTTTAGAACATTAGAAACTTTGCTTTTTTTATGAGGACTTGTAACGAAAAGCTGGAATTGCTCCTAATTATTGCGAAATTTATAATTTAGGCCATTCAAATTAGATATTTTTTGAATAGATTTGCAAAACAATTTTATAAAACAACACAATGAAAAATACTGCGCTTACGCACATACATGAAGGTTTAGGAGCAAAAATGCTTCCTTTTGCTGGTTATAACATGCCTATTACTTATGAAGGAGTTAATGCTGAACATGAAACAGTTCGTAACGGTGTGGGCGTTTTTGACGTTTCGCATATGGGTGAATTTTTGTTAACAGGTCCAAATGCATTGGCTTTGATTCAGAAAGTAACTTCTAACGATGCATCAACTTTGACTGTTGGAAGAGCACAATATTCTTGTCTTCCAAATAATGAAGGCGGAATTGTTGACGATTTGATTATTTATAAAATGAAAGAAGAAGAGTATTTACTTGTGGTAAATGCTTCGAACATTGATAAAGACTGGAACTGGATTTCTTCTCATAATGATTTAGGAGTTGACATGAAGAATCTTTCTGATGATTATTCTTTATTGGCGATTCAAGGACCAAAAGCGGTTGAAGCAATGCAATCTTTAACTTCTGTTGATTTATCTTCTATTGTTTATTATCATTTTGAAGTGGCTGATTTTGCAGGATTCAGCGATGTAATTATTTCTGCTACAGGATATACAGGTTCTGGAGGTTTTGAAATTTATTGCAAAAATGCAGATGCTGAAGCTATTTGGAACAAAGTTTTTGAAGCTGGAGCGGCTTTCGGAATTAAGCCAATTGGTCTTGCTGCTCGTGATACTTTACGTTTGGAAATGGGATTCTGTCTTTACGGAAACGATATTAATGATACTACTTCTCCACTTGAAGCTGGTTTAGGATGGATTACGAAATTCACTAAAGATTTCACGAATTCTGAAGCGCTTAAAAAACAAAAAGAAGCTGGTGTTACAAGAAAATTAGTTGCTTTTGAAATGCAGGAACGTGCAGTGCCAAGACACGACTACGAAATTGTCGATGCTTCTGGTGAAGTTATTGGAATTGTAACTTCTGGAACTATGTCGCCTTCTATGAATAAAGGAATTGGTTTAGGATATGTGACTGTGGCAAACAGTGCTATTGATAGCGATATTTTTATCAGAATCAGAAAAAATGATGTTGCTGCTAAAGTGGTGAAATTACCTTTTTACAAAAAATAATTTTTGACTAAATAATACAGAAATGCATTGCGATATAAATTGCAATGCATTTTTTTTATGCCGAATTTTATTCATCAGATGTCATTCATAGATAAAATCTTTTAGTAATCGATATTCTTGAGAAATTACTGTCTTTTATCAAAAAATTACCGTAATTTTAATGTAACCGATGATTTACAGATTTATGAAAAGCCTATTATTAGTATTTCTGCTGACTTCAACTGTTCTATTTAGTCAAAATAGCACTCAGACATGCGAGATTTTAAATAAAATTAATGCGCTTGTCCAGAGTGAGCATATTCGCCCAAAACCTGTAAACGACAGCTTGTCGGTTTTTGTTTTTGATAACCTAATCAATGAATTAGATCCATCACGAAACATCTTTTTTAAAACCGAATATGATGAAATGTCTAAAAAATATCGTTTTAATTTAGACGATTTAATTCTGAACAACGACTGTAGTTTTTTAGACGATATTACTTCAAAATATAAAAACGGGCTTTTGAGAACGAAAGCTGTTTTAGAAAAAATTCAATCGACAAATATTGATTATACTACTAAAGACACTATCCGATTTTACAAAAAAGCTTT
Organism: Flavobacterium sp. ASV13; assembly: GCF_000745775.1. Lineage (GTDB taxonomy): Bacteria > Bacteroidota > Bacteroidia > Flavobacteriales > Flavobacteriaceae > Flavobacterium. Next base: position 148,118 of record NZ_JQJY01000004.1, read on the forward strand.
TCCTTTTTATTTAAAAAAAGATGATCTGGAAAAAGTATGGCTTAAAAAACTGCGTTATCAGATTTTGGATGAAATGGCCGAAAGCAGTGAAAATCTTGATTCTGTAAAAGCCAACTTCAAATCAATTGAAACAGCAACAAAACAGATGATTTTATCTAATGAAATTTGCCGAATAAATACGTTGTTAGAAAACAAAATCAAACAAGAAGAAAACCTTTATAATTATTTCTGTACTTATTTTGATCCGCATACGGCTTATTTCAGTGATGATTCAAAAACCAGTTTTGTGGCTTCATTATCTAAAGAACATCTTTCATTGGGAATGAGCGTAAATCTGAATGAAAAAAATGAAATTATTATTGCGGAAATCGATCCAAACGGACCTGCATATCAAACCGGACTTATCAAAAAAGGCGATCAGATTATTTCTATATCAAACCAGAAAGAAACTTTAAAGGTTTCCTGTTCATCATTAGAATCGATTTCGACCATGATTTTATCGGAATCCAATAAAAGCATTACGCTTACGCTGAAACGAAATTCAGGAAAGAGCTTTGATGTTTATATTGAAAAACAAGTCATGAAAGATGAAGATAATTCGGTTTACAGTTTTATTATTGGCAAAGACAGTAAAATTGGCTACATCAAAATTCCTAGTTTTTATGCCGATTTAGATGAAAACAACCGAAAAGGCTGCGCTGATGATGTTGCCCGCGAGGTAATGAAACTTGAAAGAGACAATATACAAGGTCTAGTAATCGACTTGATTGACAATGGTGGCGGTTCGATGGAAGAAGCCATAAAATTAGCCGGAATGTTTATCGATTACGGTCCGATTTCAATTGTAATTGATAATAAAAAAGAGAAATCCGTAATAAATGATCCTTACAGAGGATTAATTTACAAAGGCCCAATCGTAATTCTTGTAAACAGCAATACGGCATCGGCAAGTGAATTTTTTGCTTCTATTCTGCAAGATTATAATCGCGCTCTTTTAATGGGAAGCACTACTCTTGGAAAAGCAACTATGCAGACTATTCTTTCTCTTGATGAGCAAAAAAATACAGACTTTTTAAAAATTACGATTAACAAATTTTATCGTGTTACAGGAAAAAGTCACCAATATGTTGGTGTAAAACCTGATGTGGTTCTTCCTGAATTTTATGAAGACGTTTATCAAAAAGAAAGTGATTTTCCGACGGCGATTAAAAACGACAGCATTGAACCTTTCTTAAAATACAAACCTTATGCAAAACGTCCGTTGATTGATAAATTAGCTAAAAATTCAACGGCCCGACTGGCTGATAATTATTATTTTAACGACATCAAAAAAATAAACCAAAAAATTGATCAAATTGTAAATACGCCAAAAGCTGAACTTCCTATGACTTTGGATGCGGTTTTCAAGCAAAAAAAACTAGTCAATTCCCTTTGGAAAGAAATCAATACTTTCAATGACGAAAACAATCCGCTGGATGTTTACAATTCAACTGTAAATCAATTTTTGCTTGGGGTTTATCCTAACGACAAAACCGTAAATCAATATCAAATTGACAATTTAAAAACAAATCCGTATTTGAATGAAGCTGTAAATGTTATCAATGAATTTAATGCTTCGAAATAACTATTTTGTTTCAGGTTTCACGTTTCAGGTTTCACGTTCTCATCTGAACTTGAAACCTGAAACCTGAAACGTGAAACTTAAAACATTAAAAAAAAGAATAGTATTGTTTTTGGAAAAATAAGGAATAACCGTATTTTTGCATCACAAAACTAATAATTAGAAATGGGAAGAGCGTTCGAATTTAGAAAAGGAAGAAAAATGAAACGTTGGTCAGCGATGGCCAAAACATTTACCAGAATTGGTAAAGATATCGTTATGGCTGTTAAAGAAGGCGGACCAAACCCAGATGCCAATTCTAGATTAAGAGCTGTAATACAAAACGCGAAAGCTGCCAACATGCCTAAAGACAATGTGGAGCGCGCGATTAAAAATGCAAGTAATAAAGATACTGCCAACTATAAAGAAATTCTTTTTGAAGGATATGCACCTCACGGAATCGCAATCTTGATTGAAACAGCTTCTGATAATAATAACAGAACAGTAGCAAACATCCGTAGTTATTTCAATAAATGCAACGGAACAATGGGAACTCAGGGTTCTGTTGAATTTATGTTTGACCACACTTGCAATTTCAGAATTGCTAATAATGGTCTTGATGCTGAAGAATTAGAATTAGAATTAATTGATTTTGGTGCTGAAGAAGTTTTTGAAGACGAAGACGGAATCTTAATTTATGCTCCTTTTGGAAGTTTTGGTGCTTTGCAAAAAGAATTAGAAAACAGAGGTTTAGAAATTTTATCTTCTGGTTTTGAGCGTATTCCGCAAATAACTAAAGAATTGACAGAAGCTCAAATCGCTGACGTTGAAAAACTAATCGAAAAAATCGAAGAAGATGATGACGTTATGAACGTTTATCATACAATGAAAGAAGAATAGTTTTTTTCACAAAAAAATATCAAAGCTCTGGATTTTTTCAGAGCTTTTTTGTTTGTAATGATTTTAAACTAGAACCAATATTTCCAAAAAACATTTTAACCATTATATTTGCAACACCTCAAACAAAAAAATAATATAAAAATGCAAACATCAAAATACACAAAAATAGCGGTAATTACACTTGTGCTTTTGTTTTTAGTCCTAAGCGTAATAAGCTGTAGCACTCATGTACATACAGGTCCGGGTCCAGCGCCAAAAGCTAAAAAACTACCACCAGGACAAGCAAAAAAAATGAATGGAGACAAAAGCGCAAAAGCTTATGCTCCAGGACAACAGAAAAAACATTAAAAAAGAAAGCCTTCTGAAATTTCAGAAGGCTTTTTTATTTGACTTTACTAAAGTAAAACGTATTATTTTTTATTTGTTATTTTCAATAAGTAGGTTCCTTCTGGTAAATCACCAATGTTAGAAGCATTACTTCCAGTTAATTTTCTTCCTTGAGAAAAAACTTCAACAGTTTTAGTTGTAGTTGTAGCTGTATTAGCATCTGTTGAAGTCGTCGCTACAGACGTTGTTGGTTTTGCAGGTGCTACCGTTTTTGCAGGTGCAGCAACTGCAACTTTTTTAACTGATGCAGGCTCAGATACACGATTTGCAACTGGTTTTGAACTATTATAAGATTCCATTACCTGCTCATCAGTCATAGCAACATTATATATTTTAAGATCATCGATGTCAGCGTTAATCGTAGTTGCTCCATTTATTTGTCCTAATTTAAGAATATAACCTTTCGTTGCTCGTGTAATTCCCGTTGCTGATTTTAACAATTCTCCATTACGATATAATTTAGAATTAGTACCATCATACGTCACACTATATTGGTACCAAACTTCTTTTTGAAGAGGAACAGAAACAATAACATTATTAGCATCGCCCCATCCAACAATACTTACATCTGAATTTCCTGAAACTGCAGGTTGCTGTAATAATCCGAAAAATTGAGAATTTGTTGGAGTTCCGTAGCCCAAGATATAATTTGCTGAAGCAACTGTATTAAATTTTACCCAAAAAGATATAGTTCTCGGCTTATTTTCCTGAGGAAGATCCCCTACTACACCTTGTAAAAATTTATTTGTAAGTCGTTGAGCTGCTTTGGGAGTTCCTGTTCTATCAGCAACAAAATTTGGAGCACCCAGCAATGTAATAGTATTGTCAGTGCTACTTAAATTTCCATTAAATGTGAATTCCTGAACAGGATTTTGGGCATTAGTAGTTAAAAAAGTTACAAACATTAACGTAAGTAATAATCTTTTCATATTTAATATTTTAAGGGGGATTTAGGGATATCTCTTAACTGCTTTAAAGTATTCTGTTATTTCAAAAATTTTGTTAAAAATATAATTTTAATTCAACGTTACCAAAAACACTACATGAAAAAATAAGATATTCTTATTAAAATTATAAAAATATAAATTAGCCAGCATTTCTTTTCAGAATTTGTAAAAACATTTTTACAAAACAACTTTAAAAAAGCCTTCTGAATATCAAAAGGCTTTTTTTCTACTATCCAAAATAAATTGCTTACTAAACAACATGATAAAAAAACTAAAAACTAACTAACTATTTCTATTAACCAAATTTCTTTACTTTGATGTGATTTTTTTTGATGGTGCATTTGTAATTTTCAACAAATAAGTACCTTCTGGTAAATCACTAATGCTCATGGAATTATTTCCAATGATTTTCTGTCCTTGTGAATAAACTTCAACATTTTTATCTCCATTTACATCACTATTTGCAATAATTACATTTGACGGCGCAGCTTTAACAGCAACTTTAGTTTTTCCAGTAGCCGTTTTGGCTGACACAGTTTTCGACGCTGTAACTTCTGCAACAATAGCAACTATAGGTTTAGATTCATCATAAAGCGCAGCAACTTGTTCATCTGTCATTGCAACATTGTAGATTTTCAAATCATCTATATCAGCATTAATGCCTACGGTAGTATTTATTTCTCCAAGTCTAAAAATATTGCCTTTCGTAGAACGCTCAATTCCAGTTACCGATTTCAACATTACTCCGTCACGGTAAATTTTAGATATTTTTCCATCAAATGAAATGACATAATGGTACCAAGTCGCTTTTGCCAATGGAGTAGAAACAATCACATCATTGCTTGCTCCCCATCCTGCCATACTTAGATCTGAATTTGAAGATGATGTACCTTGCTGCAATAGTCCATAATATTGTGCATTATAAGCTGTACCATATCCCAAAATATAATTTGCTTTAGAAATATCATTTAGTTTTACCCAAACGCTAATTGTTCTTGCTGAATTATTTTGAGGCAAATCATCAATAACAGCTTCCATCGCTTTGTTATTTAGTCGCTGAGCGCCATTAAGATTTCCCATACGATCAGAAACGAAATTATTCGCTCCCATGAAAGTAATTGTATTTTGAGTATTGTTTAAGGTTCCGTTGAAGTTAAACTCCTGAATAGGATTCTGCGCAGTAGCATTCAAATAACTTACAAACATTAAAGAGAGTAGTAATTTTTTCATAGCGATAGATTTAGGGTTATTAAAAAACATTGTGTCATTTTAACACTGCTAAACTATATTTTTATGTTTTTCAGCAGAAATTTTTTCGATAACTAACCTAAATAATCGTTTAAATAACAAAAATTGATGATTTTAAACGGTTAATTGTATTTATTTATACTCTTAATAATAATATTAAATTTTTAAATTTACTTCAATCAAACACAAAGTTTCTTACGTATAAATACGGTATTTATAATAATCAACCACTTATAATCATTCATTCTGAAAGACATAATTTGACTTATGAACTTATAATTTACTCTTTATCGGAATTATACACTTGAATTAATCCCAAAAAAAAAACTCCATCAATACGATGGAGCTTTATATTTAGAAAAGTATTTTAACTACTTTACAAATTCAATTTTTTGAACTTCTTCTTCATTGATACTATCAAAGAATCCTTGTTCGTTCATCCAGTCATCACTAAATACTTTACTCATGTAGCGAGAACCGTGATCTGGGAAAATAGCAATGATATTACTATCTTTAGTAAACTCACCTTCTTCAGCATATTGCTTAATCGCCTGCATTACTGCTCCAGAAGTATACCCAACAAACAATCCTTCTTTACGAGTGATCTCTCTCGCTGAATGCGCACTTTCTTCGTCAGTTACTTTCATGAATTTATCAATGATATCAAAATCTGTAGCTGATGGAATCAAGTTCTTACCTAAACCTTCTATTCTATAAGGGTAAATTTCTTTGCTGTCAAATTCTCGTGTTTCGTGATATTTCTTTAATACCGAGCCGAAAGCATCAACACCCAGAATTCTAATATTAGGATTTTGCTCTTTTAAGAATTTTGCAGTACCGGAGATTGTTCCTCCTGTTCCGCTGCAAGCAATTAAGTGTGTGATTTTTCCTTTTGTCTGTTCCCAGATTTCAGGACCTGTAGTATTGTAGTGCGCATCAATATTTAGTTGATTGAAATATTGATTAATATAAACAGAACCTTTTGTTTCTTCGTGTAAGCGCTTGGCTACGTTGTAATAAGATCTTTCATCATCTGCTGAAACGTGTGCTGGGCAAACATAAACTTTTGCTCCTAAACTTCTCAGCATGTCAATCTTATCTTTTGATGATTTTGAACTTACAGCTAAAATACAGTTATATCCTTTAATAATGCTGACCATTGCTAAACTAAATCCTGTATTTCCTGACGTAGTTTCAATAATCGTATCACCTGGCGACAAAATTCCTTTTCTCTCAGCTTCTTCAATAATATATAACGCGATTCTATCTTTTGAGGAATGACCTGGATTAAAAGCTTCTACCTTTGCGTAGAAATTTCCTTCTAACTCTTCGGTGATTTTATTTAGCTTAATAAGTGGGGTGTTACCTATTAATTCTAAAACATTATTATAAGCATTTATTTCTTCTTTCATAAAAAAATAGTTAATCAAAGGTTTTTTTTAAAACCCCCGATAGGTTGCAAATTTAACAAAATTTTTCTAATTAGCTTTTAATTTTCTCTAAATCTAATAAAAAACTAAATTCTTTTGCTAAGTCCTTCAAAGCCTCAAAACGTCCTGAAGCACCGCCATGTCCGGCATCCATATTGGTATCTAGAAACAAAAGGTTTTCGTTTGTTTTCATATTTCTCAATTTGGCTACCCATTTAGCAGGCTCCCAATATTGTACCTGCGAATCATGCAATCCTGTAGATACATACATATTTGGATAATTTTGCGCTTTTACATTATCATACGGTGAGTACGATAACATATAATCATAATACTTTTTATTGTTTGGGTTTCCCCATTCGTCGTATTCTCCTGTTGTTAACGGAATGGTATCATCTAACATTGTTGTTATGACATCTACAAAAGGAACCTGAGCAATTACTCCATTATATAATTCAGGAGCTTCATTTGTGATAACTCCCATTAAAAGTCCTCCTGCTGATCCGCCTTCTGCGTACAAATGTTTAGAAGATGTGTATTTCTCGTTTATTACAAATTTAGAGCAATCGATGAAATCTGTAAAGGTATTTTTCTTTTTTAACAGTTTTCCGTCTTCATACCATTGTCTTCCCAAGTCTTCTCCACCGCGTATATGAGCGATAGCATAAACAAATCCGCGGTCTAAGAGCGAAAGTCTTGTTGACGAGAAATAAGTATCCATCGTAATTCCGTAGGAGCCATAAGCATACAATAAAAGCGGATTTTTGCCATTTTTCTCTAATCCTTTTCTATAAATCATCGAAATTGGCACTTTTACACCGTCTCTTGCAGTTGCCCAAACACGCTCTTCAATGTAATTTTCTTTATCAAATTTTCCTCCTAAAACCTGCTGTTCTTTTAAGATTTCTTTGGTTTTAGTTTTCATATTAAAGTCAATTACAGACGATGGCGTTGCAAGCGATTGATAACTGTAACGTAAAATATCGGTATCAAAATCAATATTTGTTGTCGTGTAAGCGTTGTAAGTTTCGCTTCCAAAAGGCAAATAATAATCTGATTCACCATTCCAAGGCATGATTCTAATATGATTTAAACCGTTTGAGCGCTCTTCTACAACTAAATAGTTTTTAAAGATTTCGATATCTTCCAATAAAACATCTTCTCTGTGCGGAATAACATCTACCCAATTTCTCTTGCCTGTTTTATTTTCAGGCGTTTTCATCAGTTTAAAATTAGTCGCTTTATCTTTATTAGTCAAAACATAAAACGAATCTTCAAAATGTGAAATACTATATTCTAATCCGCGAACGCGTGTCTGAAAGACTTCAAATTCTCCGTCTGGATTATCCGAATTCAAAATTCTGTATTCTGTAGTTAAAGTACTTCCAGAACTGATTACAATGTATTTTTTAGACTTTTCTTTGTGTACAGAAACATTAAATGTATCATCTGTTTCATTATAAACTAAAACATCAGCTGCAGAATCTGTGTTTAATTTATGTCTGAAAATTTTATCTGCTCTTAAAGTAACTTCATCTTGTCTGGTATAAAACAATGTATTATTGTCGTTTGCCCAAACTGAACTTCCTGTAGCGTTTTCAATTTTGTCTGAAAGAATTTCTCCTGTTTCCAGATTCTTAACTTGAACTGTGTAAATTCTTCTTCCAACTATATCTACTCCAAAACTGGCAAACTTATTATCCGGACTGATGCTCAAGCCTCCTAATTTGAAATAAGCATGTCCTTTTGCCATTTCATTACAATTGAAGAGAATTTCTTCCTCTGCCGAAAGGCTTGCTTTTTTTCTGGCAAAAATTGGATAATCCTGACCAGTTTCAAAACGTGTAATGTAGAAATAACCATTATAAAAATAAGGCACTGAAGAATCATCTTCTTTAATTCGGCTCTTCATTTCCTCATATAAAGATTCCTGCAAACCTTTAGTATGAGAGGTCATATTTTGATAGTAATCGTTTTCTTTATTCAGATAATCGATAACTTCTGGATTTTCACGGTCATTCAGCCAAAAGTAATTATCAATTCTAGTCTCTTTATGTTTTTTAAGTTTCTTTGGAATTTCTGTGGCTTTTGGAGCCATTATATTGTTTTGCATTGATTGAGCATTTATTTTTAAATACGAAGTGGCAAAAGTACTACAATCAAAAGAGAACGAAAATTAATTTTTTCATAAAATATTCTATTGATTTACCATAGCAATATACTAATTTTGTCTGAAATAATTTAAAAAATCAAGAAAATGGATTTAATGGGAATGATGGGGAAACTTAAAGAAACCCAACAAAAAATTGAAGATACAAAAAAGCGCCTGGATACTGTTTTAATTGACGAACAAAGCGCTGACGGATTATTGAAAATTACGATTACAGCAAGCAGAAAAATAAAAACAATCTCTGTTGATGATTCGCTTTTAGAAGATAAAGAACAATTAGAAGATTATCTAATCGTAACATTAAACAAAGCAATTGAAAAAGCTACAAACATAAACGAAAGAGAACTTGATGCTGTAGCAAAAATGGATATGCCAATGATTCCTGGAATGGATAATCTTTTTAAGTAAAGATTCTAAGACACTAAGGTTCTAAGTTGCTAAGTTTCATAGCAAGATTTAAAAAAAAAGACGCACAAATTGTGCGTCTTTTTTTTAGCAATTCAAAAACCTTAGAATCTTAGTAACTTAGAACCTTAGTATCTTTTTTCTAAATTTTCGAGAAGATTTCCATTACATACGTATGCATGACTTCTTTATAATCTAAATGAGTAACGATTCTTAGTTTATTGTGACCTAACGAACTTATTAATATATTTTTCTGTTTTAATTTTTCGATTAAAAGTGTATCGCTGTAACCTTCTGCCAATGAGAAAATCAGAATATTAGTTTCTACTGGTTCAACAGAAGCGATCCAGGATTTCGTGCTTAAAATTGCGCCGATTTCTTTAGCTCTTCTGTGATCCTCAGCCAATCTTTCAATATTGTTTGCCAAAGCATATAATCCGGCAGCAGCCAAATAACCTACCTGGCGCATTCCGCCTCCTAATATCTTTCTTATTCTTAATGCTCTATGAATATCCGCTTTACTTCCAAGAAGTACTGAACCAATTGGCGCTCCTAATCCTTTTGACAAACACACCGAAATTGTATCGAAAATTGCTCCAAATTCCTTCGGATTTTGTCTTTTAGCAACTAATGCATTCCAAATTCTCGCTCCATCTAAATGGAATTTCAAATTATTAGCATCGCATACTTTTTTGATTTCTCTCAAGTCTTCTAATTCATAACAAGCTCCACCACCTTTGTTTGTTGTATTTTCTACACAAACCAAACTCGTTAACGGACTGTGATAAAATTCTGGATCATTGATTGCTGCAACGACTTGAGATGCATTGATCATTCCTCGATCACCATCTAACAAACAACATGAAACACCACTATTAAATGAGACACCGCCTCCTTCATAATTGTAAACGTGTGCAAATTTATCAGCAATTAATTGCTCGCCTGGTTGTGTATGTAGTTTAATGGCCGTTTGGTTTGCCATAGTTCCAGACGGAAAAAAAAGTCCAGCTTCCATACCAAAAAATTCAGCTACTCTTGTTTCTAATTCGATAACCGTAGGATCCTGCTTATATACGTCGTCGCCAACTTGTGCGTTAAACATATATTGCAGCATTTCGTATGTAGGTTTAGTAATGGTATCACTAACTAAATTTATTTCCATATAAAACTAATATCTTTTTTTGGACAGCAAAATTACGTATTACTGTTATTTATCAATCGCAAGTTTTCATAAATTTTAACTTTCGATTATTACACAACCAAATTAACGTAATATTTATAAAAAACATATAAAACTAGTATTAATAATTCAAAAATTGAATCCTAAGTTTAGAAACTATCTTATTTAACAAGAAATAGCATCTTTCAAAAAACAAAAAAACAACGCGAAACAACTAAGCTTTAATCATTTACACGCAAATGGTTGTATGTTAAATTTATTGCTGTATTCTAAAAACTAAATCTTATTTTTGTAGAACGAAATTACACTAACAAATGAATGTAATTTCTTCAAAAAACATATAAAACTACTTATTAATTTATGACAACAGCCGAACAAGTAAAAGGTATTGTGGAGCGCCTTGGTGCGTTGAGGAGGTATCTTTGACGTTGATGCCAAGCTAATCGAAATTGCAAACGAAGAAGAAAAGACTTTTGCGCCAGATTTTTGGAACAACCCGAAAGAAGCCGAAAACATCGTAAAAAATCTTCGAAACAAGAAAAAATGGATTGAAGATTATGATAAAGCCGTCGAACTTACAGATGAGCTTCAGCTTGCTTATGATTTTTATAAAGAAGGTGAACTTTCTGTAGAGGAATTAGACGAACAATACAGCGGTGCACAATCGCATATTGAAAACATCGAATTCAAAAACATGCTTTCTGATGAAGGTGATAGTTTGAGCGCAGTTGTTCAAATTACTGCCGGAGCCGGTGGAACGGAAAGTTGCGACTGGGCTGGAATGCTGATGCGTATGTACATGATGTGGGGTGAAAGTTATGGTTATAAAATCAAGGAACTTAACTTTCAGGAAGGCGACGTTGCCGGAATCAAAACCGTGACTTTAGAGTTTGAAGGTGATTATTCTTTTGGATACTTAAAAGGAGAAAATGGAGTTCATCGTTTGGTTCGAATTTCACCTTTTGACAGTAACGCAAAACGTCATACTTCATTCGTATCGGTTTATGTTTATCCGCTTGTTGATGATAGTATTGAAATCGACATTAATCCTGCTGATATCGAAATTACGACTTCTCGTTCGAGTGGTGCCGGAGGTCAGAACGTAAATAAAGTTGAGACAAAAGTTCAGTTGGTTCATAAACCAACCGGAATTCAAATTCAGTGTTCTGAAACACGTTCGCAACAAGATAACAGACAGCGCGCCATGCAAATGCTTCGTTCTCAATTGTACGAAATTGAATTGAAAAAACAACAAGCACAGCGTGCCGATATTGAAGCCGGAAAAATGAAAATTGAATGGGGTTCGCAAATTCGTAACTACGTTATGCAACCTTATAAATTAGTAAAAGACGTTCGTACAGGCTACGAAACCAGCGATGTTGACGGTGTAATGAACGGAAATATCGACCCATTCCTTAAAGCATATTTAATGATGATGGGGCAGAAAGAAGAAGAGTAAACAGTTACAGTTTTCAGTCACAGTAAAGTTGAAACCTGAAACTTGAAACAGCTTTAAACTAAAAAAACAAGTTATGATAAAATGGGCCGATGTAATTCATTTTACAAACAAAGGAAATCCTGCTCCAGATAAAAGAGTGGAAAAAACGGAAGAAGAATGGAAACAAATTCTGACACCAGAAGAATTTCAGGTAACTCGCTTAAAAGGAACTGAAAGATCTTTCAGCTCAGAATTATGCAGTTTATTTGATCCTGGAATTTACGAATGTAAATGCTGCGGAACGGTTCTTTTTGACGCAAGCGAAAAATTTGAATCAGGAACGGGCTGGCCTTCTTTTACACAGCCAATTAAAGAAAATGCAATTGGGTATCATGCCGATAAATCATACGGAATGATTCGGGTTGAAGTTGTATGCAATGTCTGTGATGCACATTTAGGACACGTTTTCCCAGATGGCCCGCCACCAACTGGTCTGCGTTATTGCATAAATGCAGTTTCTCTTTCTAAAACTAAATAATGTAAAACATCAAGAAACGATTCCTTTTAAAAAGTGAATCGTTTTTTTTTTTTGATAATCACGCGATTAACAAAAAAAATGTAAGTTACTGCTTATCAATAAAAAATAACTTCTTTTATTCGTTCAAAAAACTAACCACTTCGTTTTAAGCAATATAAATTAACACTTGTACTTCTGTTAAAATTAGAAAACCATCAAAATTTTAATACCTAAAGTGTTAATTTTGTAATATTTAAACTATTATTTTAAATATCTTTCAACAAACGCATTAAAAATATTAGGTAATTAAAATGTAATTTATTTTATTTGGTAAAAATTATTCCCAAATACTATTAAATACATTAAATGAAATCTTATTCAATTCAAGAAATAAACGAAGTGATTAATGGCGTGATATACGGCTCAACTTCTCAAAGCATTACTGCAACCGAGCAACTGGAAAAGGCAACTACTTCGCAAATTTCATTTATTGGAAATAAAAAATATGAAAAACATTGGCCCGCATCAAACGCATCAATAGCAGTTGTAAATGAAGATATTTCGATCGAGCCTGGTGAAAATCGTGCTTTTATCAAAGTAAAAAATGCTGATTTGGCTATGTCTCAAATACTTGCCCTTTTTGCTCCTCCTGCACCCATATTTCGTAGCAATATTCACAAAACAGCCAACATCGATGAAACCGCAGTAATTGCTGAAGGTGCAAAAATTGGTGCTGGCTGTTATATTGGTCCAAAAGTAGAAATTTGCGCAAATGTTACCTTATACCCAAATGTTACGATTTTAGACGAATGTACTATTGGAAAAAATACAGTTATCTGGTCTGGAACAGTTGTGCGAGAGCGTTGTCATATTGGTAGTGATTGCATTATTCATCCAAATGCAACTATTGGTGCTGATGGTTTTGGATTTCGTCCTTGCAAAGAAAACGGACTTGTAAAAATTCCACAAATTGGAAATGTAATTATTGGAAACGGTGTGGAAATTGGAGCAAATACTTGTGTTGACCGCGGAAAATTCAGTTCAACAGTTTTAGGAGACGGTTGTAAAATCGATAATTTAGTTCAAATTGGACATAATAGTAAATTAGGTAAATTCTGTATTATGGCTGGAAACAGTGGTTTGGCAGGTTCTGTAACTTTAGGAAACGGCGTTATCATTGGCGGAAGCGCATCAATAAAAGATCATACAACTATTGGAGATGGAGCCGTAATTGGCGCAGGATCTGGTGTTACTGGAGACGTTCCTGCAGGAAAAACAATGCTTGGTTATCCTGCAGTTGAAGCCAGAGATGCTCTTAAACAATGGGCAATGCTAAAACGAATGGTTTGCGCTCCTAAAAAATAATTATACTTTGTTTTATATATAAAAACATCCGCTGCAACGGATGTTTTTTGTTTTTATAAAGCTTCACATTCAAAGCCAATAGCTTTCATTAAAAAAATTACTTTTTCGATAATATCATCTTTACATTCAAATCTTAGAATATTATCGCAGTCTTCGAGATCAAAATTCCATTTAGAATTAGGAAATAATCTATTTAGTTTTGGTGTAACTTTCTTCACTTTCGAAATGCTGTCAACATTTGTCTTGAACACAAAAATCATAATTTTTACTGGTTTTGAATTTTACTTAAAATTTTAGAATCAATGTAAAAAGTACCAAACGGAATTATGCATGCCAAAAGTACTTTCCAGGTTGTCGTGGCAAATTTCCAGTTCTGCTCTATTCCAACACTCAATGTATTAAAAACAAAAAGTAAAAATAAAATACCATGAATTGTTCCTACTGGCCGTGTTAAAAAAGGCATTTCAAAAATATATTTCATAGGCATTGCTATAAAAAGCAAAATCAGAAGTGAAGTTCCTTCAAGGAATCCAATAATTCGTAATCTTCCAGTATTTGTCTTCAGTAAATTTTTCATAATTATCTAAAATAAGGTCGGTTTGCAAGAGGAGAAAATGGCCACGGAATGGCAATAAAAATGATTAATAAGGCAAGAGAAAACCAAATAAGCATAGTTTTGAACTTTTGTTCATCAGAAAGTTTTCTTTTAGCCAGAGCCGAACCAATCGTTATCAAAACTATTGCAACTAACATCAAAACAATATGAATAATTCCAAAAAATAAAGCATCTAAATTTTGAATCTCTTCTTTAAAATTTTTCCAGAAATACTTCACAATTGGACTTTGTACATAAACTAATATTCCAAAAATAAGCTGAATATGAGCAATTGTAGCCGTCCAGTGACGGATGAGGTTATCCTTTTTAGTAAAAGGAAGTTTTTGAGAATAACCTTTGTAAGCGATATAAATAGAATATAACAAGCTTACCAATACGAGCCATCTTATAAAAGAATGGCCTTCTAAAATAGTTTGATACATTGTTTTTTGATTAAGACAATGCAAATATATCCAAAAACATACTGATTAGTATGTTTTTGGAAAATAATTTTATTTCAAACCATTTAAATAACTTTTAAGTTCCTTTAAATAAACCAGATAAGAAGAATTATCGTTTTGAAGTTTTCCGAAATTTCGAATTCCCCAATAACCCGAAAGGATGAAAAAAGCAACTTGTTCACCCACAACATCTTTTCTAATCAAACCGAATTCTTTCCCTTTTTCAATTGAATTTATAATCGTTGCTTTCCATAAATCGACCAATTCTGCCAAAGCTTCACTAAACTTATTATTCCACGGCGTCATTTCCTGCGTAAGATTTCCAACTGGACACCCGTATTTTACTTGCAAAAAAGGATCTTCGAGCAATAAATATGAAATCATATTATAAAAATCTTCTGTAGGATTTTGAGAAGCTTCTGTAGGCTTTATAAAATGTTCCTGCATTGTAGGTTTTAGAATTTCTTCAATAATGGCAACTCCCATTTCATCTTTGGTTTTAAAATGGTAATAAAAAGCACCTTTTGTAACTTGAGTTGTCGCAATAATTTCATCTATACTTGTGGTTTGATAGCCTTTTGTATAGATCAATTCAAATGCTTTATGAAGAATGTTTAATCGGGTGTTTGCAGCTTTAGACATAAAAAATACTAATTAGTATGAAAAAACAAATTAAAGAAAAATAATCGGTTTATAATTCTTGAAGTCGTTTTGAAAAAATCTGAAAAAACATTTACAAACTTTTTCTTAATTCGTAAAGCAACTCATTTATTTCAATTGATTTTGTAAATTAGCCAACACTATTTTGTAAAATCAATATTATATCATGGATTTAAACTTCAATAAAAACGAAGATCACAATAAATTACTACTTTCAGAATTAAAACAAAAATTTGCTAAAGTAAAACTGGGCGGAGGCGAAAAACGAATTGCAAAACTTCATTCCGAGGGAAAAATGACAGCTCGTGAACGCATCGCTTATTTATTGGATGAAAATTCAGAAAATATTGAAATTGGTGGTTTCGCAGGCGAGGGAATGTACAAAGAACATGGCGGTTGCCCTTCTGGTGGCGTCGTGGTAAAAATTGGCTACATCAAAGGTAAACAATGCATTGTTGTTGCTAATGACGCTACTGTAAAAGCGGGTGCATGGTTTCCAATTACAGGAAAGAAAAACCTACGTGCGCAGGAAATCGCTATAGAAAACAGACTTCCAATAATTTATCTTGTTGACAGCGCAGGCGTTTATCTGCCAATGCAGGATGAAATTTTTCCAGATAAAGAACATTTTGGACGCATCTTTAGAAATAATGCCCAAATGAGCAGTATGGGAATTACGCAAATCGCTGCCGTTATGGGAAGCTGTGTTGCCGGTGGCGCTTATTTGCCAATTATGAGCGATGAAGCCTTGATTGTAGACAAAACCGGAAGTATTTTCCTTGCGGGAAGTTATTTGGTAAAAGCCGCAATTGGTGAAACTATCGACAATGAAACTTTAGGAGGTGCCACAACACATTGCGAAATCTCCGGAGTTACTGATTATAAAGCTAAAGATGACAAGGATGCTTTGGACAAAATCAAAAATATTGTAGATAAAATTGGTGATTTCGACAAAGCTGGCTATAGCCGAATCAAAGCTGAAAAACCTGCTTTGGATCCAAAAGATATTTACGGAATTCTACCAAAAGCCCGTACAGAACAATATGATATGATGGAAATCATCAATCGTTTGGTTGATAATTCAGAATTTGAAGCTTATAAAGAAGGTTATGGACAATCTCTCATTACAGGTTACGCCAGAATTGACGGTTGGGCAGTTGGAATTATTGCGAATCAGCGAAAAGTGGTTAAGACTAAAAAAGGCGAAATGCAATTTGGAGGCGTAATTTACTCTGATAGTGCCGACAAAGCAACCCGTTTTATTGCCAATTGCAATCAAAAGAAAATTCCATTAGTTTTTTTACAGGACGTTACTGGTTTTATGGTAGGCTCAAAATCTGAACATGGAGGAATAATCAAAGATGGTGCAAAAATGGTAAATGCCGTGAGTAATTCTGTTGTACCGAAATTTACAGTGATTGTTGGAAATTCTTATGGTGCAGGAAATTACGCAATGTGCGGAAAAGCTTATGATCCTCGATTAATATTTGCTTGGCCAAGCGCGGAACTTGCCGTGATGGGTGGAACGCAAGCTGCTAAGGTTTTGGCACAAATTGAAGCTTCTTCGCTCAAAGCAAAAGGAGAAGTTGTAGATGAAGCCAAAGAAACAGAGCTATTCAACAAAATAAAAGCACGTTACGACGAACAGACTTCGCCTTATTATGCCGCATCAAGATTATGGACAGATGCAATCATTGATCCGCTTGATACACGCAAATGGATTTCAATGGGAATCGAGGCTGCAAACCACGCTCCTATTCAAAAACCATTTAATTTAGGCGTTATTCAGGTTTAAAGCATTCCGAAATTCTCATTTTAAGTTAAATAAACACCAAAAAACTCATTTTCAACGACTTATTATTAAATATGTTATTAAAATTTAGTAATTTTAATAAACAATTTTTAATCACGCAATGTCATGGAAAATGTAAAAAGCTTGAATAAATGGGCAAATGCGCACACTTATTTACCAGTAGATTTAGTACGTATCGTATTGGGTGTTTTTTTATTTATGAAAGGAGTTTCATTTGTAACTAACGTTCAATATCTGCATGATTTAATTTCTCCAATCGATCAGTTTGGAGGCGGAATGTTCCTTCTGCATTATATTGCGCCCGCACATATGATTGGAGGAATAATGATCGTTTTCGGTCTGCTCACCCGTTGGGCTATTGCCGCACAACTGCCTATCCTTTTTGGAGCAGTTTTAGTAAACTTCATGGGACGAATGCATTCTGAAAGCCTAATTCTTGCAATTGCAGTTTTACTGCTTTGCATTTTCTTTCTATTTTATGGCGGGGGAAAGCATTCCGCCGATTATTATTTTAAAATGCAACAATAATATACTTTTATCCTCAACTTATCTATTTAGGTTGAGGATAAAACAAAAAAGCATTTTTAAGACTTAATTAGCACTTCAAAATTTTATTTATTGTGTTTTATGAACTAAATTCGCCACCATGAATTGGATTCGTAAGACCGTCTTGTTTATATCACTTTTGATTATAGCATTCTTTGCCACACAGGCAAGTGATGTTCCTATGCAACAAATTGAGAGTCAAAAAACAGATACTAACTTCTCCAAAGATACTCCTGATTCTTCTGCATTTATTCAGCCTCAGGCAAGTTACCAATTTGCAGCAAGCATTAAAACAGAATATCCTGCAGTAATAAAATGGTTTGATTCTTTACTGTCAGTCGTTCCACAACATAAAGCTGTTAAATCAGCATTTAATTTTACTCGTCAATTTTCGACTCAGAGCAAGAAAATCTCTTTAATGCTCTACGCTTTCCATTTTTTCTGGTAAATAAATCTCTGAAATTTTTATTCGAAAGAAATCTTTTCTTTCACAAGTCTTAAGGCCGTTTTCTATCTGAAAACTGTTTATAATTTCATATTATTTATCAAATTAAAAAATCAAAAATGGAAACAAGTGTAACCATAATTGGTGCTGTGATTGCAATTATAGTCGCAATTCCAATCTATTTTTCAGCACGAACGAGCGCTGCAAATAAATCTAAAATCCTAAATATCAAAAAGAAATTCAACTCAACTCATCCTGAAGATTTTGATTTGACTGAATCTCAAAGCAATAAAACGCTTACTCTGGATCAAAAAAACAAAAGATTCATTTTAATGAATTTTAATCCAAATCAGCAAGAATCAACTTTTGTCGACTTAAAAAGTGTTTCTTCCTGCAAATTAGTTTTAACAACAGACGGAAATTCTGATACTATTCTAAAAATAGATTTTGAATTTCAGCAAAACGAAACTTCTCAAAAAATCACCATACCATTCTATGATTTTGATGATGACCGCATCAAGCAAATTAGCGCTTATCAAGATCATGTTTTTGCAAAAAAATGGCTTAAAATCATCCAAGATTCTATTTCACGTTAGTTATTTAATTCAGTAAAGAGGCTCAATTTTTGAGTCTCTTTTTTTTGTCAGTAATATGATATTTATCATTTTAATTTTTGAGACAGTAAAGTAATTTTGATATCTCTCTAAATGTTTTATTTATGAAAATTTCACTGACTCAGAAATACAACGTTCCAGGTCCAAGATATACAAGTTATCCAACCGTTCCATATTGGAAAGAAACCGATTTTACTTTGGAAAAATGGACAGCATCTTTTCAAAAATCATTTTTAGAAAGTAATACGCAAAACGGAATCAGTTTATATATCCATTTACCATTTTGTGAAAGCATGTGCACTTTTTGCGGATGCAACAAACGAATTACAAAAAATCATTCTGTTGAAGAAATTTATATCGATGCGGTTTTAAAAGAATGGAGCTTGTATTGCAAGCTTCTTCCTCAAAGACCACTTATAAAAGAGATTCATTTAGGCGGAGGAACTCCAACTTTCTTTTCAATTTCAAATTTAGAAAATCTTATAAATGGTATTCTTAAACTAGCTGATAAAGCTGAAAACTATGAATTTAGTTTTGAAGGACATCCTAATAATACTACTTACGAACAACTTAAAAAATTATATGATTTAGGCTTTCGCCGAGTAAGTTTTGGCGTGCAGGATTATGCCGAAAAAGTTCAAAAAGCCATTCATCGTATTCAACCATTTCACAATGTTGCGAAAGTAACTTTTTGGGCTAAAGAAATTGGTTATACATCAATTGGCCATGATATTATTTTCGGACTTCCGTTTCAAACTTTAGAAAATATTGTCGATACAATTGAAAAAACAAATTCGTTAAAACCAGACCGATTAGCATTTTACAGTTACGCACACGTGCCATGGATCAAAGGAAACGGACAACGCGGTTTTAACGAAGAAAACTTGCCAAAAGATGCCGAAAAAAGAATGCTTTATGAGATCGGAAAAACATTACTTTCTGCAAATGGTTATCATGAAGTTGGAATGGATCATTTTGCTCTGCCTTCAGACAGCTTGTTTCAATCTGCACACAGCAAAAAAATGCATAGAAATTTCATGGGTTATAGCGCTTCAAAAACACAACTTATGATTGGTTTGGGCGTCTCTTCAATCAGCGACAGCTGGTATAGTTTTGCCCAAAACACTAAAACCCTGGAAGAATATTATCAAATTTTAGAAAGCAATCAATTACCTGTTGTGAAAGGTCATATTTTAAATGATGAAGATCTGATTATTCGAAAACACATTTTAAATCTAACCTGCGAACTTGAAACTTCCTGGAGCAAAGATTCTTTATACTTCAAAGAATTACCAGAAGTGTTATTGGCTTTAAAAGAAATTGAAAATGATGGATTGATTATAATCGAAGAAAACAAAATTAAAATTACAGAAACCGGAAGACCTTTCGTCCGCAATATTTGTATGGCTTTTGATTTACATTTAAAAAGGAAATCACCTGAAACGAACTTGTTTTCGATGACAGTTTAATCATCATTTGATAAAAGTTTAATGACAATTTGGTGTCTGTTGAACAAACAAACTCATATTTGAAGGTGACAAATACGGAATTCCTAATCCCAAACCTCTCAAAATAAACAATACACCAATAAAAACGGCAACATAGGGAATTGCCTTCTGAATTTTATTTCGAAACGGCAATTTTAATAGAGAATGAATATAAACCACAATAGTCATTAAAGGAATAGTCCCTAATCCGTAAAGCAACATGTAGAGAATGCCTAAACTGGCACTTTGCATCGCAATTGCACCAAATAAAGCTACATATACCATTCCGCAAGGAAGAAAACCATTTAATAAGCCAATTACAAAAAGTGATTTGTAGCTTTTCTTTTTAAATTGACTTCCTAAACTTGATTTAATTTTTGAGATTACTTTATAAACCGGTTTTGAGAAGTTGTATTTGACAAATGTTTTTTCAGGAATCAAAACCACAGCGATCATTGCTAAACCAATCAAAATTGATATTTTCTGCTGAATTCCTGCCATAAAAAAGCCACGACCTAATAAACCAAAGATCAAACCTATTGAAGCATAAGCGGTCAAACGCCCTAAATGATAAGTGATAATTTGCGTTACTTTTTTGGCTTCATTCTGATGATCAACCGGAAGCATTACAGCAATTGGCCCACACATTCCCACACAATGCAGACTACTTATAAGACCTAATATGAATGCAGAATACAACATTTGTAAATTAATTTACGTAAATCACTTCTTTGGTCAAGTATTTTGTTCCGTTATACTGCCATTCCATGTTAACATCCCAACGTCCTTTAATCAATTTATCTTTCGGAATAAATAAAGCTGAGTTTGTCAAGGCAATTTTAGTATTAAAATCAAATTTCTTATTTGAAGGGCGATATAATAAAACATTTCCCGAGATTTTATCGCTCTCAAAAGTTGATGGGAACACCACTTTTACACCTTCTTCTCCAAAAGTAATTGAAGGTTTTTGCTGTAAATCATGCGCGTTTTGAACACGCGCCATTTCTTCCTGAAAATGGGAATCATGTTTATAATATTCCTCTACAACCAAATCATTGTCGTATTTAGCATTAGACTGTACTTCAAAAACGAAATACAATATAAAACTCATAAAAAGAGCAAAAGCTATAACAATTCCAGTTCCCCAATTTATTTTCATGACAGTACTATTTTAATTAAAACTTCTCGGACTTAAAAAGTTTGTTTTTGTGGTTTCAAGCAATTCTTTTCCGTTGTAAACACCAATTTTTACTGTGGTTTTATCGCTTTCCAAGATTGCTTCATTGATTTCTATGAAAAGAGTTCCCTGTGCAGTTTCTTCCCTTTTAATTTTGAAGTTTTTATTTCCCACATTTTTTATCTCACCTTTCTGGTCAATTAACTCAAAATGAATATCGTTGTAATCATTCATTGTTTTATTAACGATTTTGTAAGTGTAAACATTACTTATTTTATCGCCTTTATGCTGAAATAATTGTCCTGGTAAACGTAAAATAATCGCTTCTACATTAGTTCTTAAAAATAGCATTCCAACAAAAACACTTAATAAAATGAATAAAACGGCTGTATAACCTTTCATTCTATTTGTGAATTTAAAAGGTTCTTTTTTAACTATTTCATCTTCTGAAGCGTAACGAATAAGGCCTTTTGGCAAACCTACGCTTTCCATTATATTATCACATTCGTCAATACAAGCCGTACAGTTTGTACATTCTAATTGTGTTCCGTTTCTGATATCAATTCCCATTGGACAAACGTGCACACATTGGAAACAATCAATACAATCTCCTTTTCCTGTTAATGCTCGATCTTCTTTTTTATTGAATTTTGCGCGTCCTTCTTCCTTTTCACCACGAACAAAATCGTAAGCAACATTTATAGATTTATTATCGAGAAGAACCCCTTGAAGTCGTCCGTACGGACAGGCAATTATACAAACCTGTTCACGAAACCAGACAAAAACAAAGTAAAAAACACTTGTAAAAATCAGCAATGCTATAAAATTGCTTGCCTGCTTTAAAGGACCTTGCTCAATCATTAAAAACAATTGATCGCTGCCAACCAAATAGGCTAAAAATACATTTGCAATACCGAAAGAAATCAAAAAGAAAACAGTCCATTTTAAGAGCCTTTTTTTAATTTTTTCTGCATTCCATTCTTGTCGGGCTAAGCGTGATTGAGAACCTCGATCGCCATCAATCCAATATTCAATTCGGCGAAAAACCATTTCTAAAAAAATTGTCTGCGGACAAATCCATCCGCAAAAAATCCTTCCAAAAACGACTGTAAACAGAATTACGAAAACAACCCCAACAAGCATTGATATTACAAAAAGATAGAAATCCTGAGGCCAAAATGGGAAACCAAAAATATTAAAACGACGTTCAATAACATTGAACATCATAAATTGGTTACCGTTGATTTTTATAAATGGATTTGCAACTAAAATAGCCAATAAAACATAGCTGACAATCTTTCTATAATCATAGAATCTACCAGACGGTTTTTTAGGGAAAATAAATTTCCTATTACCACTGTCATCGATTGTTCCAATGGTATCTCTAAAAGCTTCGTCTGGTAAATTTGACATGATTTTTATTTTTTAACTTCTGTACTATCTTTTGGGCTAGTTGTTGCTGTTGTAGCTGCGGCATCTTTTTTTGGAGCACTTTCATCTACCCAAACCTCTCCTTCAGCTTCTTTTGGATCTTTAGGGTTGCTTCCTTGTAAAGACAAAATATAACTAGCTACTTTTTGAATATCTTTTGGTTTCATACCGTTTGTTTTCCATGAAACCATTCCTTTTCCGTCACGTCCTCCATTTGTAATGGTGTGGAAAACATTTTTGATACCACCACCTAAAATCCAGTGATCATCAGTCAAGTTTGGACCAATTTGTCCTCCGGCATCTGCTCTATGGCAAGCTGCACAATTTGTCATGAAAATTTCTTTACCAGCTGCTAAACTTGGTTCATCTGTAAGTAAAACAACTGTTTTTTCATCCATTAAATCTGGTGCTGTTTTTAGGTATTCATCAACATCAATTTTAGCCTGAGCCATTTCTTTTTTAAGCTCTGTTTCCTGATCATCTCCTCCTAAAATTTCATAATGAACAAGATAAACAGCACCAAAAATGATACAGATATAGAATAAATACACCCACCAAGGCGGTAAATTATTATCAAGCTCTTTGATTCCGTCATAATCATGATCCATAAGCAACTCGCCTTCTTTCTCCATTGGCGGAGTTTTTGTCAGCTTGTGCATCAACTCTTTGAACCAAGTGCTTTCGCTTAAACTTAGACTATTTTCGTAATCCAATTTTGCTTTTTCTTCAGGCGACATCAAATGGTACATCACTCGATTAACTGCACTTAATGTAATTTCAATCGCAACCAAGACAAATAGAAATACAATCAAAAAGACAGAAACCATTGGAAATTTTATAAAAGCTGGCTTATCACCTGAATCAATAAAATACTCCATCAAAGCAAAACCGATGAAGAAAATAAGTGGTACTCTTACATATACTGGGAAAAATTTTTTCATTTTATTTATCTTTAGAAATTATACCAAGTCCTCATTTAAAGGAATTTCACTCATTTCTTTAATCTTGTCTTTTTTATATGAAAACACCCAAAAGGCTAATCCAACAAAAAATAAAAAGAAGATCAAGAGAGAAAGAATCGGGTAAATTTCTATACCCGATATTGTCTCCATATTGTGTTTTATCTGTTCAAACATAGCCTTATTTTTTAGCAGTATCTTTTACTTTTATATCAGTACCAAGTCTTTGAATATATGCAATCAAAGCAACAATTTCTCTTTCGTTCATTGGAACAAATTGCTCACCTTTTGCAGCAGCTTTCTTTTTACTATCCTCATAACTTTTTACAAAATCAGGATCATTTTCTAAGCTCTTCTCAATCTTAACAGCTTGATCTCTCAATGTTTTCTGAGCGTTTGCAATTTCAGCTTCTGAATATGGAACACCAAGTGAAACCATTGCCTGCATTTTCTTTTGAGTCAATGAAATATCTAAAGCTTTATTATCAAACAACCATTTGTAACCTGGCATAATTGAACCGGCAGAAGTACTTTGCGGATTCCACATGTGATTGAAGTGCCAATTATCATTATACTTGCCTCCTACTCTTAATAAATCCGGACCTGTACGTTTTGATCCCCATAAAAATGGATGATCATATACAAATTCTCCTGCTTTTGATTGCGGTCCATATCTTTCAACTTCACTTCTAAATGGTCGAACTGATTGTGAATGACAACCTACGCAACCTTCTCTGATATACAAATCACGTCCTTCAAGTTCTAAAGGCGTATAAGGTTTTACGCTTGAAATTGTCGGGATATTTGATTTAACCATAATTGTTGGTACAATTTGAATGATACCTCCAATTAAAATTGCAATCGTAGCCAATATGGTCAATTGAATAGGTTTTCTTTCTAACCAAGTGTGAAATTTTTCTCCACTTAATCTGTTGCTACTGATTCTTTCTAATGCTGGAGCCTGTGCTAATTCATCTTCAATTGTATTTCCCGCTTTTACTGTCATTATGATATTATAAACCAAAGTCAGCATCCCGATTAAGTACAAAGTTCCACCAATTGCTCTCATCCAGTATAAAGGCATAATCGCGGTAACTGTTTCAAGGAAATTCCCGTATGTCAAAGTTCCGTCTGGATTAAATTGTTTCCACATAGAAGCTTGTTGGAAACCTGCCACATACATTGGCAATGCGTACAATATAATTCCTAAAGTTCCAATCCAGAAATGGAAATTAGCTAGTTTTTTAGAAAATAAAGTGCTTTTTGTCATTCGTGGAATCAGCCAATAGATAATACCAAATGACATAAATCCGTTCCATGCTAAAGCTCCAACGTGTACGTGTGCAATAATCCAGTCTGTATAGTGTGCAATAGCATTAACATTTTTGAAAGAAAGCATTGGACCTTCAAAAGTTGCCATTCCGTATCCTGTAATAGCTACAACGAAGAATTTCAAAACAGGTTCTTCACGAACTTTATCCCACGCACCTCTTAAAGTTAAAAGTCCGTTGATCATACCTCCCCATGACGGAGCAATAAGCATTACTGAAAATACTACACCTAAATTCTGAGCCCAGTTTGGCAAAGCAGAATATAATAAGTGGTGAGGCCCAGCCCAGATATAGATAAAGATTAATGACCAAAAGTGAATAATAGATAATCTATAAGAATAAATAGGACGATTTGCTACTTTAGGAATAAAATAATACATCAATCCTAAAAATGGAGTTGTCAAGAAAAACGCAACCGCATTGTGCCCATACCACCATTGTACAAGCGCATCCTGAACACCTGCGTAAACGGAGTAACTTTTTAAAGCAGAAACTGGCAACTCAATATTATTAAAGATATGTAAAACAGCAACAGTTACGAAAGTGGCTAAATAAAACCAAATAGCAACATATAAATGCCTTTCTCTTCTGCGAAGCATTGTACCTATCATATTGATTCCCATCACTACCCAAATCAAGGCAATTGCGATATCAATAGGCCATTCTAACTCGGCATACTCTTTTGATGAGGTATAGCCTAATGGCAAGGTAATAGCCGCAGCAACAATAATTAACTGCCAACCCCAGAAATGCAGATTACTTAAAAAATCACTGAACATTCTGGCTTTCAGCAAACGCTGGAGCGAGTAATACAAACCCGCAAAAAAGGCATTTCCGACAAAGGCAAAAATAACTGCATTAGTATGCAAAGGTCTTAATCGGCCGTAGCTTAGCCACGAAATCCCATCTGTCATGTTGGGAAAAAGGTACATAACCGCTAAGGTCAGCCCTACTAACATACCTACTACCCCAAAAAGAATAGTGGCGTAAATGAATTTTTTTACAATTTTGTTGTCGTAATAAAACTGTTCCATTTCCATAATTAAACTTGTTTTTCTTCGGTTGGTGGATTATTTTTTTGAGGGATGTTTTTTGTCTCGTCATCAAAAAGCATTCGGACAGATGGTGTATAATCATCATCGTATTGTCCAGATTTGACAGCGATGATGAAAGCAATGAAGAAGCCAATTGCTACGCAAATACTAACCGAAATTAATAGATAAATTACACTCATACCTTTAAAATTATGTTAACAAAATTAACAGGTTACCATGGCATAAAATATGATAATTATCATAGTCAAAAGACTTATGTTAAATTTAGTAAAAAAATACTTCGGAATTATTTAAAATCATTTTAAATTACTAGAACTGAAGCAGTTAGACATTAAAGTCACAAAACTTACGATAGTAATTGTACTCAATGGCATAATAATGGCGGCGACTAATGGAAGAAGATTTCCAGTTATTGCAAAAGCAAGCCCGACCACGTTATAAAGCAAGGATAAAACAAAACTCATTTTGATGATCAAAATTGATTTATGAGAAAGCTTTAAAAAGTAATTTAAGCGTGAAAATTCATTTGCATCTAAAATTGCATCACAGGCAGGTGAAAAGACATTTACATTCTCTGATATTGATACGCCAACATTGCTTTGCGCTAATGCCCCGGCATCATTTAAACCATCTCCAACCATCATTACATTCTGACCTTTATCTTGCAGATTTTTAATGAATTCTAATTTTTGTTCCGGTTTTTGATTAAAGATAAGTTCTGTACCTTCTGGCAGAATTTTTTCGAGATTAGCTCTTTCTCCGTCATTGTCTCCTGACAGAACTTTTAATTTATATTTTTTACTTAAAGTTAAAAATAACGTTGCAAGACCATCTCTATATTGATTTTGGAAATTAAATCGGCCAAAATAAGCATCTCCAATTCTAATATGCAGCGCCGTTTTTTCAATTTCAGAAGAATCCAAATCCGGGCTTTCAACAAATACGGCTGAACCGATTTTTATTATTTTATTTTCTGTTTTAGCTAATAATCCCTTTCCAGTAATTTCCTCAAATTCTTCAATTTTGATTCGTTTTGTTTCTGGCAGGAAATCATAAAGCATTCTGCTCAAAGGATGATTTGAAGCTCGCAAAACATTTTTCAATAAAATCATATTTTCATCAGAAATCGTCATTCCTTCGTAAACAATATTCGATTTTTTGTTTGTCGTAATTGTCCCCGTTTTATCAAAAACTATTGTATCAACTTTAGCTAATTGTTCGATTACTAAAGCATTTTTAAGATACATTTTTTGCTTGCCCATAATTCTTAGAATATTTCCAAAAGTAAATGGTGCAGTAAGTGCCAACGCACATGGACAGGCGACAATTAAAACTGCTGTAAAAACATTAAAAGCAGTATTAGCATCAATAAATATCCAATAGCCAAATCCTGCAAAAGCGATTAATAATAGTATAGGAGTAAAATAACGGCTTATTTTATCGGTAATTGTTTTGTGTTTTTGATCTACTTTTTTCTGGAAAATTTCATTGCTCCACAGTTGGGTAAGATAACTTTGGGAAACCGAATGCAATACTTCCATTTCAATAACTTTTCCAATCTGTTTTCCGCCGGCAAATACTTTATCTCCTGATTTTTTCGTAATCGGAACTGCTTCACCAGTCACAAAACTGTAATCAACATCCGCTTTTTCACTGATCAAAATTCCATCAACCGGAATCAATTCCTGATTCCTGATCAATAATCTATTTCCTTTTAAAACATCATAAATCGGCACACTTTCTTCGGAAGTATCTGAATTAATTCTGGTAACTGCAATTGGGAAATACGATTTAAAATCTCTTTCAAAACTTAAAAAACTATAGGTTTTAGTTTGAAACATTTTTCCAAGAAGCATGAAGAAAACCAAACCAGTTAAACTGTCAAAAAAACCGCCTCCGTAATTCATGACAATATCAAAAGTACTTCTGATAAACATAACAATAATTCCCAATGCGATTGGAATATCAATATTCAGCATTTTTGATTTGATGCTTTTATAAGCCGAAACATAATAACCGCTTGCTGAATATAAAAAACTCGGCAAAGCCAAAAGAAAAATCAAAATTCTGAAAAACGGTTTATAGTTATCCAACCAAAATTCTTTGATTTCAAAATATTCCGGAAATGAAAGCAACATGATATTTCCAAAACAAAAGAAAGCTACACCAAGTTTATAAGTAAGACTTCGGTCAACATTGTTTTTTCCGGTTTCATAGTTTTCAAGACTTATATAGGGTTCATAACCAATTGAGCTCAATAAATAAGCAATTGATTTAAGAGATACAAGCTCAGAGTTAAAAGTAATGCGGACTCTTTTTTGTGGAAAATTAACTTGTGAAATTGAAATTCCCGGCTGAATTCTGTTTAAGTTTTCCAGAATCCAAATACAAGAACTGCAATGTATGTGCGGAATATTTAAAGAAACAATAGAAGTATTTCCTTCCTGAAAATCGATTATTTTTGACGTAATAGCTTCATTGTCTAAGAAATCATATTTCCCCTGAATGTCCTGAGGTGTAGCGCCTGGCGATTTTTCGAAATCATAATAGCAGGTTAAATCATGCAGGCTAAAAATCTCGTAAACCGTTTTACAGCCGGCACAACAAAACTTTTTTTCATCAAAATTGATTTCTTCATTTTTAGGAATGTCAATCCCGCAATGAAAACAGCTCTGCTCAGTCATAATTTGTTTCTTTTTTAATCTAACAAATATTCCAAATAAGATTTAACTATAAATATGACATTTATCATATGAAAATGAAATCAAATTCTAATTTAATAAAATAAAATGGGCGAATTACATCCGTAAAATTTTTCTGCATATTTTAAGAAAAAACAATGCCTTTCAATACGAATATTGGTTAATTTTGCACCTAAATTATATTGCGATGAATAAATGTGATCAATGTATTGTACGCCAGTTGTCGTCTTTAAAAGCCCTTAATAAAGAAGAAGTTGTAAAGTTAGCCAATAGCAAAACGAGTTATTCAATTAAAAAAGGAGAAGCTATTTTTGAAGAAGGAGAAGTTACGAATGGCGTCTTTTGCATAAAAGATGGTGTAGGCAAATTATCAAAATTAAGTGCAAACGGAAAAGACCAAATTGTAAAATTGGTGAAATCTGGTGAACTTTTAGGGCAGCGTTCTATGATCAGTAATGAACCTGCCAATTTATCTGCAAAGGCAATCGCCGATATGGAAGTTTGCTTTATTCCGAAATCTGAGATCATCCATTTTTTTAATAACAACAATCAATTTTCATTGAACTTGATGCAATCAATTTGTGAAGATTTGAAAGAATCAGAAAACGATAAAATTGCTTTAGTTCAAAAAACAGTAAAACAACGTTTGGCAGAAACCTTACTGCATTTGCATGATGAATTTGGCGAAAATGCAGATAAAACCTTAAAAGTTCAACTTACAAGAGAAGAACTTGCAGGAATAATTGGAACTGCAACTGAAAGCTGTATTAGACTTTTATCTGATTTTAACAAGCTCGAGCTGATTGAACTTGTTGGAAAAAAAATTATGTTGAAAAACGTAAAAGCATTAAAAAAAATAGCAGAATAATTAAAGTTTTTTTGCTTCGTTCCAAAAAACATCCATTTCTGCCAAAGTCATTTCTGCCAAAGGTTTTCCTAATTCACCTGCTTTGCTTTCTAAGTACTGAAAACGCTTAATGAATTTTTTATTAGTGCGTTCCAATGCATCTTCGGGATTTACATTTAAAAATCTAGCATAATTGATCATCGAGAATAAAACATCTCCAAATTCGGCTTCAATTTTATCCTGATCTCCTGTTTTTACTTCAACTTGAAGTTCTTCTAGTTCTTCCTGAACTTTATCCCAAACCTGATGCGGTTCTTCCCAATCAAAACCAACGCCTTTTACTTTGTCCTGAATTCGGCTCGCTTTTACTAATGCTGGCAAACTTCTTGGAACACCTTCTAAAACTGATTTTTTACCTTCTTTAAGTTTAAGTTTTTCCCAGTTTTGTTTTACTTCTTCTTCATCTTTTACAACAGTATCGCTATAAATATGAGGATGACGGTGAATCAATTTATCGCAGATTTCATTGCAGACATCAGCTATGTCAAAATCATTGGTTTCTGAGCCAATTTTGGCATAGAAAACAATGTGAAGCAACAAATCACCCAATTCTTTTTTAACTTCATTTAAATCATTATCCAAAATAGCATCTCCAAGCTCATATGTCTCTTCAATTGTCAAATGACGCAAAGTCTGCAACGTCTGTTTTTTATCCCAAGGACATTGCTCGCGAAGTTCATCCATAATTATTAATAATCTTTCGAAAGCTTTAAGCTGAAGTTCTTTGCTCATTTTGATTTTATTTTGAATTGTAACCGATATAGTGTAAAAGTAAAAAATCCTGTCAAGAAAACATCTCAACAGGATTAATATATTTGAAAGTACGAACTACTATTCTTCTTTTTTAGCTTTTGCTTTTTTAGCTGCCGCTTTCTTTGGTTTTTCTTCCGCTACTGGAGCTTCTTCAGTTGCTTCTACTGCTGCAGGAGCTAAATCAGTCACTAATCCTTTTGTTTGAAGTGTGTTGTACCAGTTTAATACTTTTTTGATATCAGAAGGGTAAACTCTTTCTTCATCATAATCAGGCAAAATTTCTTTAAAATAAGCTGCTAAAGTTGCATTATCTTCTTTATGTGAAATAGCTTGACCTTTATTTTCTTTAGTCGCAATTTTTTGCATTACTTCAGTTAATGGCTTTTCTCCTTCGTATGTATAAATTGAGATTTCCGACAATAAACTTACATTGCTTTTTAAGTTTACTGTAATTTTTTTTCCGTCTGTTAATGATTCTGCCACAAAACCTGTACGAGTTTGCACTTTTAGTACATATAAACCTGGTTTCCCTGAAATGGCTAAAATTTTGTCTAAATTCATGTTGTATTAATATTAGTATTAAGAATTTTTTATTGTCTTTTTTTGTTCTTTTTCTGAACAATTATCTCCCTTTTTTAGCGGCAGCAAATTTCATTCTGTACTCCTGAAAAGTCTTGCCTTCTGTAATATTTTTTAATTTCTTTTGAATTAAACGCTTTTTCAAAGAAGATATTTTATCAGTAAACAAAACACCTTCTATGTGATCATATTCATGTTGAATAACTCTTGCAATCAATCCGTCAAAAACCTCTGTTTTCATTACAAAATCTTCTTCGCAATATTCAATCGTAACGGTTGGCTTTCTGTAAACATCTTCACGAACATCAGGAATACTTAAACAACCTTCATTAAAGCTCCACTCTTCTCCTTCTTCCTTAACAATTTTAGCATTGATAAAAGTTTTTTTGAATCCTTTTAATTCTTTCGCCTCATCAGATTCTAAATCATCATCTTCACTAAAAGGAGTTGTATCAATAACAAACAAACGAATTGCTAAACCTACCTGTGGCGCAGCAAGCCCAACACCGTATGCATTATACATGGTTTCATACATGTTTGCTATTGTTTCTTTTAGGTTTGGATATTCTGGTGTAACATCCACTCCCACTTTTCTTAAAACAGGATCACCATATCCTACAATTGGTAAAATCATTTGTATTTTTTTATTGCATTATCTATTGTAAAAACTGAATTTTAGTTTCCTATAATTCAGCTGGCAAAAATAATAAAAAATAGTCTACGAATAATTCTAAACCGCATATTATATCTTATTTTTTGACAGTATGTTAAAATCTCATCTATAATTATGCCAAATTGATTCGTACAATTCTTACCTTTGTTAGTAAACCTCTATATATGTTTGACCGCATCACGAAATTCACGAACAGTACTTCTTTCTTAAACGCGTCTAAAGTGACTATTGCTTCTGTAGTTCCTGTGCTGATTTTAAACTTCTTAGGGCATTTTGAAATAGGGTTTACCATTGCGCTCGGGGCTTTTTATACCTATCCCAGCGATATTCCGAGTTCATTAAGTCATAAAATAAAAGGACTTGTTGTTGCATCGTTTATTGTTTCGGGAGTTAATTTGCTGGTAAACTTTACATATCCATATCCGGTTTTGTTTTATCCTTTCTTAGGATTTTTATTGTTTTTATGCTCGATGATTTCGGTTTACGGACAGCGTGCAACATTAGTATCTTTTTCTGCTTTACTTTCGATTTCATTATCATTCGGGCATTTACATCAAGGCTTGGAAGCATTTGAATATGCTGGATTCATTTTTATTGGAGGAATTTTATACTTAATTGTATCACTTGTTTTTCACTTTATACAGCCTTATAAATATGTGGAACTGGAAATTGCCGAAGGAATAAAACTTACCGCTAAATACCTGAAATTGAGAGGTGATTTATGGAATCCCGAAGCCAATAGAGATGCCATTATAGAAAAACAATTGGCTGTTCAGGTTGAGTTGAATTTGATTCACGAAGATTTGCGAAAAATGCTTATTGGCAATCAAAACACTTCGGCAGCAACGGCTCAAAATCGTAAAATGCTTTTGGTTTTCATCACTTTAGTCGAAATCCAGGAACTTGCTTTATATACTTCTTTTGACCACAGCAAACTTCATGAAAAATTTGCCAAACATCCAGAAGTACTTCGAACGTATCAAAATGTAGCTTACAAACTGGCTTCAACTTTGAAAAAACTTTCTAAAAATGTGCATCACATTGCGGTTTATGTCGACAAAAATGATTTGAAAAATGAGTTAGACGCACTCGAATTTGCCATTTTTGATTATGAAAAAACGTTAGGAAAAGAAGAAGCTTCAGAAGGTGTTTTGATGCTGACCAATATGCTGAACTATGCTAAAAACCAAGTTGGAAAAATCAAAATTATTCAGCGTGCTTTTTCATTGGCAATGCAGTCTTACAAACTAAAAGACAAGGACAAAGAACTGGAAAAATTCCTTACACCACAATATTATCCGTTGCGAACTCTGACTGAAAATTTAACTTTTTCATCATCCATTTTCAGGCATTCAATTAGATTGACAATTACCATTTTAATTGGTTTTCTGATCGGGAAAATTCTTCCGTTCCAAAATGTGTATTGGATTTTATTGACGATCGTTGTGATTATGCGTCCGGGTTATGGATTGACAAAAGAACGTTCTTATAATAGAATCTTCGGAACTATTTTAGGAGGATTAATCGCTTTCGGAATAGTGTCTGTCGTTCAAAATCATGTTGCCCTGAGTATATTTTCAATTGTCTGTATGCTTTTAGGGATTTCGTTTACGCAAATTAATTACAAAATCAGTGCGACTTTTGTAACGATGTATGTCGTTTTTATTTATGGAATTTTGACACCTGATGTTGTTGAGGTAATTCAGTTCAGGATTCTGGATTCACTGGCAGGAGCAATTTTGGCATTTTTAGCCAATCAATTTTTATGGCCGGCCTGGGAATTTATCAACACGCCAATTCACATTGAAAATTCGATTCGTGCTAATCGAAATTATTTGAGAGAAATTGCAGATTTTTATAATAAAAAAGGAGAAATACCAACTTCATACCGTTTAGCCAGAAAACATGCTTTTGTAGAAATTGGTAATTTAATGACTTCTTTTCAGCGAATGATGCAGGAGCCAAAATCCAAGCAAAAAACATTGCCTTTAGTTAATAAATTAGTTGTGCTGAATCATTCTATTTTATCAGCTTTGGCCTCTTTATCAACTTATATCCAGTCACATCAGACAACGCGAGCTTCAGACTCTTTTAATTATATCATTAAAACAATCTTATCTAATTTAGATCAGTCGATTTCTATTTTGAAAAATGAAATAATTTTAAAAGATACTTTTTTCGATAAAGAAGATGTAACACTTCAATTTGAAGAGCTTAAACGAAAAAACTTTACTCGTCTAGCCGAAGATGACGAACTTGATAAAGAAACGCGTCAGGCGAAAATGCAAGAGGCTCAATTGGTTATTGAACAATTAATCTGGATGAGCAATCTGGCCGAAAAGATTTTGAAAATCACGAAAGAACTAAAAGCAGCAAATCCAGATTAATTCATCTGGATTTGTTGTTTTTTATATAAATTTTAAAGCTTAATTATTTAGTTTCAAAACTTCAGAAGTTTCTTTTCTAAGTTTAGCCAAAAGCTCTGGTTTGTCATTTAATGTCTGACCATAAGAAGGAATCATTTTTTTCAGTTTCGCTTCCCATTCTGGTGTCTTAATCTGGTTTGTAAAACATCTGCTTACTAAATCTACCATAATTGCCACTGCAGTTGATGCTCCTGGAGAAGCTCCTAATAAAACAGCAAGAGAGCCGTCATGTGTGTTAATTACTTCAGTTCCAAATTCTAGTACACCACCTTCTTTTTCATCTTTCTTGATCACCTGAACACGTTGACCCGCTTTTTCAAGTTTCCAGTCTTTTGAACGTGCAGAAGGCAAATATTCTCTAAGCGCTTTCATTCTGTCTTTTGGCGACTGACGAACTTGCTCGATTAAGTATTTTGTCAACGGAATATTGTGATATCCGGCAGCAAGCATCGGAATTAAATTATTTGATTTTATCGATAATGGCAAATCCAAATAAGAACCATTTTTCAAGAAACGAGTTGAAAAACCTGCAAATGGACCAAAAAGCAATGCTTTTTCACCGTCAATTACACGAGTATCAATATGCGGAACAGACATTGGAGGAGCTCCAACGCTAGCTTTTCCGTAAACTTTTGCCTGATGTTTCGCAATGACTTCCGGATTTGTACATTTTAGCCATTGACCACTTACTGGAAACCCTCCGTAACCTTTTCCTTCAGGAACGTTAGCTTTCTCTAATAATGGTAATGAACCTCCACCAGCTCCAATAAATACAAAATTAGTATACGCTTTTCGTTTTTGTCCTGTAGAAAGATCTGTAATTTTAATTCTCCATGATTTATCCTCACGTTGTTTTAATTTCTTAACCTCATGATTAAAATACAAACTTACACCATCAAGTTTCTCCAAATAATTAAACATACTTCTGGTTAAAGCTCCGAAATTAACATCGGTACCAATTTCCATATGAGTTGCAGCTAATGCTTCGTTATTTTCTCTGCCTTCCATCACTAATGGCATCCATTTTTTCAACTGCTCAAAATCAGTACTGAATTCCATTTCAGAAAAAATTGGATTGCTTTGCAATGCCTCAAATCTTGTTTTTAGATATTCGACATTTTTATCTCCCCATACAAAACTCATATGAGGAACACTTTTTATAAAATTTTCAGGAGACGGTACTTTCTTTTCTTGCACCAAATAAGACCAAAACTGGCGTGAAACTTCAAATGATTCTGCTATGCTGATTGCCTTTTTAGGATCGATACTTCCATCCGCCTTTTCTGGTGTATAGTTTAATTCACAAAAAGCCGAGTGCCCGGTTCCCGCATTGTTCCATGCATCAGAACTTTCTGCTGCAGCAACATCAAGTCTTTCGTAAATTTCAATTTTAATATCGGGTTGCAGCTCTTTCAAAATTAATCCAAGAGTTGCACTCATAATTCCAGCTCCAATAAGCACTACTTCACTATTAGAACGTATTGTATTGTCAGGCATAACAGTAATTGTTTTTAAAAATGCAAAGGTACTTTTTTCAATCGCAAAAAAAAACTAAAATTTGCATGATAAAAGTTAGGAAATCATATTTTTTTCTAAATAAAGTGAAATTTTTAAGCCGTAAACTTAAAATCGGTTAGAAGAAAGATAGTCTTGAAGCATAATCGTTGCAGAAATTTCATCGATCAGTCCTTTGTTCTGACGCTGTTTTTTGCTCAGTCCGCTGTCGATCATGGTCTGAAAAGCCATTTTTGAAGTAAAACGCTCATCGACACGAACCACTTTCATATCAGGAAAAATATTCGAAAAATGAGTTACAAAACCTTTTATTATTGAAGCACTTTCAGATGGCTGACCATTCATTTGTTTTGGTTCGCCAATTAAAACGACTTCGACTTTTTCTTTGGCAAAATAATCTTTTAAAAAGTCAATTACAGTATTGGTCGGGATTGTAGTTAGGCCCGATGCAATAATCTGCATTTCATCAGTAACAGCAATTCCGGTACGTTTTTGTCCGTAATCTATGGAAAGGATTCTTGGCATTTTATATTTTTTTCAAAGGTAATCATTTTAGTATTTTCTTTTCAAGAATATCAAAAGCTAGCTTTCTATTTATTTCAAAAAGAAAATAAAAAAATCCGCTTTAAAAACTTCAAAGCGGATCTTTTCCAAAATATTCAAAACCCTAAAAATTCAATTTATCTATTAAATAGTCTTCTAAAAAAACCTCTTTCCTCCTCTTCTTCCTCCTCCGTTTGTTGTTCGTACTGTAAAAATTTAGATTGGGATTTTTCATGTTCAAGAATTAACTCCTTAATATATTCAACATACGTTCTCTTTTTCTCTTCCAGAAATCCAATTAAATACTTTTCACTGAATTCAACACCGCTTGCTGCTTCAATCTGTAAAAGCTTTTTATATAAAGGTTCAATATGTAAAGAAACCACTTCGTGCGGAACAGATTGTCTTCTTCCAAAATAATTGACAATTACCCCATTTTCATCTTTTGCAATTTCAAAATCAGTAATAACCCAATAGTATCTGCCTGATTTTGCTAAGTTTTTCACAATTGCATGAAAATTTTTTCCTTGTTTAAGATTTTCCCAAAGCACTTTAAAAATAACTTTTGGCATATCAGGATGCCGAATAATATTATGTGGCTGCCCCATCAATTCATAATCTTCATAACCTGAAACATCAACAAATACTTCATTGGCATATTCAATAATACCAAACGCATTTGTTTTACTCATTATAACTTGCGTTTTATCCCAAGTAACTTCTTTGTCAATTACTGTAACTTTATTCTGGAGCTGATTTTCCTGATTCATGATCTACTGCTTATATAATTTGTTTTGGAATGGTTTTTATTAATTCTGTTTTTTCAGAATTAACGCCGCGAAAGTAGTCCGAAGAAAAAAGGTAAAATCTGATTTTTGTCATATTTTGATATAAAAAAAACTTTTAGTGGCTCATATGAAAATAAAAACACGGATCAAATTCTTTAATTTATCAAATTAAAAACAAAATGTTACATATATAACATTTTCAAAAAGGTTTTACTTTTCCGCTTTTCTACAAATACGCTATCTTTGCCAAAAATTAAAACTATATGAATTCTTTACAGACTATAATTGAACAAGCTTGGGAAAACAGAGCTTTATTGCAAGAAACTGCTACAACTGATGCTATCAGAGAAGTTATCGAATTAGTAGATGCGGGAAAATTACGTGTTGCTGAACCAGTTGGTGACGGATGGCAGGTAAACGAATGGGTGAAGAAAGCTGTTGTAATGTATTTCCCAATTCAAAAAATGGAAACATGGGAATCTGGTATTTTTGAATACCATGACAAAATGTTGCTAAAAAGAAATTATGCTGAAAAAGGAATTCGTGTAGTACCAAACGCAGTTGCACGTTACGGAGCTTATATTTCAAGTGGTGTGATCTTAATGCCAAGTTATGTAAATATTGGTGCTTATGTTGACGAAGGAACTATGGTTGACACTTGGGCAACTGTTGGAAGCTGTGCACAAATTGGTAAAAACGTTCACTTGAGTGGTGGTGTTGGAATTGGTGGTGTTTTAGAGCCATTGCAAGCTGCTCCAGTAATTATTGAAGATGGTGCTTTTATTGGTTCACGTTGTATTGTTGTAGAAGGTGTTCACGTTGGAAAAGAAGCTGTTCTTGGCGCTAACGTTTGTTTGACTGCTTCAACAAAAATTATTGATGTTACTGGTGATGAGCCGGTTGAAATGAAAGGTTTTGTTCCTGCTCGTTCAGTTGTGATTCCGGGAAGTTATACTAAGAAATTTGCTGCTGGAGAATTCCAAGTTCCATGCGCATTAATTATTGGTACTCGTAAACCATCTACAGATTTGAAAACTTCATTAAATAATGCACTTCGTGAATACGATGTTGCTGTTTAATTTACAGTCTTAAATAAATAAAAAACGGAATGATTAATCATTCCGTTTTTTTTATCATTTATTTTTTCGCTGAAGTTTTAAAAGCTTAGCATATTTCATATAGGAGAAAAAAGCTTGAATCATTGAAAATGTTAGTCCATCTAATCCGTTTACAAAACCTTTTTTAAAAAAATAACATCTTACAAAAGCTACCGTTCCGTTTAATATTGGTTTAAAACTATTTACTCTTTTTCCTTGCTCGTAAAGCTGTTGTGCATGCCAGGTTGAATATAAATTTTTCTTATTTATAAATTGGTCAAAACTTTCCCAAGCATAGTGATTGATATGCACTTTTAAATGTGCTTTATTATTTCCTGAAACCTTTTGATGCACTCTGTCTTTTGACGGAGAAGCAGTTTTTTTATTAAAAAAACGTGCTGTTTTGTCAGGATACCAGCCTGCAAAGTCTATTTTCTTTCCTCCTAAATAATTATACAATCTAAAAGTAAAAACATCAAAATCTTGATTTTCGTATTTTCTCGACATTATGAAGTTTTCGGCGTCTTGGGCCAAAATCTCATCAGCATCCAGATTTAAAATCCAGTCATTTTTACAATATTGAAGTCCATGAATTCTTTGCGGTCCATCTCCTAAAAACATTTGAGAGATAACTTTAGCTCCTTTTTCTTCTGCAATTTTTACTGTATTATCAGCACTTAATGAATCTATAACAATTACTTCGTCACAAATTCTAAACAGAGCGTCTATACATTTCCCAATATTTTTTTCTTCATTATAGGTTATTACCAATCCGCTGATTTCCATGTTTTTCTTTAAAATAATTTAAGTTTCCCAATCCTCAATTTTAACCTAAATCTAAACAGACTGTCTTCTCCTTTTATGTCTATTCTTTTAACCAAATAATTATTTTTAAAAGGAAATTTATTTACTCTGTTTCCAATTCTTAAACCATAATTCATGCCATTTTCACGCATAATTTTTTCAAAAACAGCAAATTGAACCTCTTTCTTTGCATAATTACCAAATGGATACGCCAAAACAGGTTTTATATCTAATTGATGTTCTCTAATAAAATTATTTGACTTTATAAAATCAGCTTCTAATTCCTCTTTTGATAATGAACTATATCTTTTATGCTCAAAAGAATGATATCCTAATTCGATTAGATTACCGTCCAAACCTTTCAACTGCTCAACACTCATTATTTTCTCTTTTCCTTCAATCCAGTAATCAAAATTTCCAACGAAAGAAAATGGTATAAAAAAAGATGCTTTTATTTGGTATTTTTCAAGTAAAGGCACTGCGTACAAAAGTTGACACTCTGTAACATCATCAAAAGTGATTATAATGCTTTTTGAAGGCAGTGTTTTTAAATTCTCTAAATCTTTAAAATGAAATGTTGTATAATTATTATCGCGAAGAAATTTTAATTGCGATTCTAATTTTGACACAGAAATACTTAAGTCAAAAGATTTAGCTTCATCTTCAACTACGTTGTGGTACATTAAGATTGGTAACTTTGACATGTATTTTTTTTTTGCAAATCTATATATTAATAGCATTATTTATAACAAAAATTAAAAAATTATGTTAAAAAATAATATTGATGTAAAATACGCGTTTGTTAGCTCCTTTTTATTTTACCAAAACACTAATAATCAGTAAATTAAAAAATATATGCTCAATAAAAAATACCCAATTATAAAACTAAATAGCTTTATTTTAGGAGAAATTAAATAATGTTTTAGATACACTTAAATTTTTTTTGCTCTAATAAAGAAACATTTTAAGCAAAAAATAAAATATTCGTTGTCTGTATTTTTATTTTAGCTTTTTTTGAAGTTTTAAAAGCTTAGCATATTTCATATAAGAGAAAAAACTCTGAATCATTGCGATGGATAACCCGTCTATGCCATTAAAAATTCCCCTCTTAAAAAAATAACATCGTACAAAAGATACTACTCCATTAATTATAGGTTTAAAAGCATTAATTCTTTTTCCCTGATCAAATAATTGTTGTGCGTGCCAGCCCGAATATTGATTTTTCTTAGCAATAATCTGATCCAAAGAATCCCAGCCATAATGCAAAATATGTACGGCTACTTTCTTTTCATTTTGAGTGATGATTTTTTGATGCACTTTAGATTCAGAAGGATGAGCCGTTTGCTTGTTGAAAAAACGAACTTTGTTATCCGGATACCAACCCGAAAAATCAATTAATTTGTCTGCTAAAAAGTTTTTTACCCTAAAACTGAAAGCATCATAATTTCCTTCTAAATATTTTTCATTGAGAATAAATTCTTCGGCATCTTTATCCAGAAACTCATCGGCATCGAGATTTAAAATCCAGTCATTTTTGCAATAAGGCAAACCATGAGTACGTTGTGGTCCATCACCCAAAAAAGCCTGCTCAATTACTGTTGCGCCTTTTTCTTTGGCAATTTCAACGGTACGATCCTTACTGAAAGAATCTACAATAATAACTTCATCGCATACTTTAAACAAAGCATCAATACATTTTCCTATATTCTTTTCTTCATTAAATGTAATGACAAGGCCGCTAATTTTCATTCTAAATCTGATTTGGTGAAAGCAAAAATACGTCTTTTTTTAAACTTGTCTATCCTTATTCAGTATTCGATTTGTACACTTGATAAAATTGTTTGTACTTTAGCCTACAAATTGAACATAGAAATAAATGAGGATATTAGTTATTCAGCAGAAAAGAATTGGAGACGTATTAACAAGTACAATAATTTGTAACAACTTAAAAGCCAAGTTTCCAGAATCAAAGATAGACTATATGTGTTATCCAAATTCTGTGGATGTACTAAAGGAAAATCCGAATATTGACACCATTATTCCGTTGACAAATACGGTACGAAAAGCAATTCCCTCTTTATTTAAATTTATTTTTCAAATTAGAAGAAAAAAATACGATGCTGTAATTGATGTGTACAGTAAATTAGAAACGAATTTGATTACCTTATTTTCTGGTGCGAAGTATAAAGTTTCGTATTCGAAATGGTATTCTAATGTATTTTATAATTATAGCTACGAAAGATTAGATGCCGTAAAATCAGAATTTGGATTGGCAATTGAAAACAGATTAATGCTTCTAAAACCATTCATTTCAGAAAAAATTACAGATGTAAAACCAAAAATCTTTTTAAAAGAATCTGAAATTACTGAAGCTAAAAATCTACTGAAAAACTATAATGTCGATACTGAAAAACCATTAATTATGTTTGGTATTTTAGGAAGCGAGTTCTACAAAACTTATCCTTTGGACGGAATGGCTAAAATTATCGACTTTACTGTTGCTAAAACGAATGCTACTATTATTTTCAATTATATTCCGGATCAAAAAGAACAAGCTTTAGAAGTTTATAATTATTGTTCTGAAGAAACTAAAAAGCACATTATTTTTGATTTGTATTGCACTGAACTTCGTCCATTTTTAGCGTTGCTTTCTCAATGTGAAATGTTAATAGGAAACGAAGGGGGAGCCGTAAATATGGCAAAAGCATTAGAAATCCCGACTTTCTCCATTTTTACACCATCGGTGCGGAAAGAAACCTGGCAAACATTTGAAAATGAAGCAAAAAATGTATCAATCCATTTAAAGGATTTGAAACCAGAAATCTACGCGCAGCACACAGAACAATACATTAAAGAGCATACTTTTGAATATTATGCAGAGTATCCTTTAGAACTTATGCTAAAAAAATTGGAAGCTTATTTTCAGGAATATAAAAATTGAAAAGCATTCAAATGAATGAAAAGCAAAAATTATCAGTTCTGATTATTACGCTAAATGAAGAACATCGCATAAAATCTCTTTTAGAAGATATTGATTTTGCCGATGAAATAATTGTTGTAGATTCCTTCAGCACTGATCAAACTGTCGCTATTGTGGAGTCTTTTTCAAATGTCAGACTGATTCAGAATCAATTTATCAACTATACTTCTCAACGTAATTTTGCCTTAGATCAGGCAAAAAACGAATGGGTTTTATTTCTTGATGCAGATGAAAAATTAACGCCTGAATTGAAATCGGAAATTCTTTCTACAATTAATAATCAAAATGCTGCAAGTGCGTATTTGATATACAGAACTTTTATGTTCAAAAATAGAAAACTGAATTTCAGCGGCTGGCAAACTGATAAAATTTTTAGGCTTTTCAATAAATCAAAGTGCAGATACAATGAAGAAAGAATGGTGCACGAAAAGCTTATTGTAAATGGTAAAATTGCTGTCTTAAAAAATAAAATTATTCATTTCTCCTATATTTCTTTTCAGGATTATAAAGAAAAAATGTATAAATATGGGGTTTTCAAGGCTAATGAAAAATTAAAAAAAGGACAGAAACCATCTCTTTTTTTAATGGTTTTCCATCCTGTTTATACTTTTTTATATCAATATTTAATTCGGCTTGGCATTTTAGATGGCGCAAAAGGAATTACGATTTGCTATCTAAATGCTTATAGTATTTTTGTGCGTTATAAAGAACTTGACAGAATTACTTCTTCCAGAATTTAAGTTTCTTTTTTAGACGTTTTTTTCTATAAAACTGTTCCTGAAAATCGGCTGTCATTTTCCATAAAGTATCAAAAATCTTTTGTTCAGATTCAGGATAATATTTGGCATATTCATTACTCATAACAGCAACCATTTCCTTTAAAGGAGTTAAGCGACAAAGATTTTTCATGCGCATTTCAAAAGGCATGGATTCATGAAAATTCATTCGGTTTAAATCCACTAAAAAGAAATCATATTTACCTTCA
Source organism: Flavobacterium sp. ASV13 (assembly GCF_000745775.1). GTDB lineage: Bacteria > Bacteroidota > Bacteroidia > Flavobacteriales > Flavobacteriaceae > Flavobacterium. The sequence continues at coordinate 191,031 of NZ_JQJY01000004.1, forward strand.
TCTCTTTTTTTAATTAACGTATTTCCAGGCGAATGATCCAGAAATTCAATTCCCTTTTCGTGCAAATCAAAACTAAATTTTGTAAACTGTCTTAAAATATTTTCACGATCCGGATAATCAGGAATTTCGACCAATTCTCTATACGTTAATTCTGTAACCAAATGCTCGCTTACATAATAACTGTCTTTTAAACCAATAAAATTGAAGTTTTCAAGAAAAGCAATTGGCATAGGTGTTCCAATTCCTTTTTCCAGCAAAATTGTAGCGTATTCGAACGAACGTCTTGCTTTTGATTTTCGGAAATACTTGTAAGCAATTTTATTGATGATATTCGGAATTTTGAACGATTTGATATTAATTGTTTTCCCATTTACAGGAATCAATTTAATTTTATTTCGAACGCCATAACCAAAAAGTTCACCCGCAGAATCAAAATTTTTGATAGCCGAAAGAACATCTTTTGAACTTACTATTGAATCAGAAAATTTAAATTTTGTAATCATACTTAATTAAAAAAATTAATATTGATTTAGTATTGGTTTCCAAAAATCAATCACTTTTGGCTTATTTATAGCATGACAACCAAACGGAAGTTCATTGTTTGTTAATTTCATTGCTAAATCAGGCTTTCTGTCTATTGCAAAATAAACGGCTTCTTTATAATCTGGAATTCTGAAATCAGAATCAAATTCTTTTGCTTTCAAAGACCAAAAAACATCTTCGGTTGCATGTAATTTCTTCTCTTTTTCTGTTAAAAAATCAGAAATAAATTGTTCTTGTTCTTTTGCAATAGCAAAATGTGAAGCAACTTTACGTAAAGAAAGACCTCCATTACCAACTTTAAAGAAAATCTGCTGACGCTCTTTTTTCTTTTTTGACCAAAACAAACTTGCTATTTTATTTGATAAAGAATTTTCTGAAGTTGCAATCCAGGGCGCGCCAATGTAATCATAACCTTTATTACACCATTCCGCCAATTCATTTTTAAAAACAAAAGCATCTAGCTGATAAATTAAAATATATTCTGAATCCAAAAAGCTTTCATAAAATAGTGGTCGCAATAATAATTCATTATAACCATCTATAGTCGCAAAATAGTCTTTAGAAAAGCTTTTAAAAGTCAAATTTTGATGTTTCTCCGAAAGATAAGAATGATTTAATCCTTCAGGATGCACAATTACAATTTCATAATCTTTTAAGACCTTACAACATTGCAAAAATGATTTCTCTTCAAGTTCACCAAAATATTCCTTATACACAGGAATAACAACTTTTACTAGATTTTTAGACATATTTTGTTTAAAATTGATATTAAATTGAACCTCAAATGTCGCTTCATCAAGCGTCTTATTTGCGAATTCTAACTCGAGCAACAAAAATAACCTTATAAATTACAAAAACTTCATTATTCTGAATTAAATTTCAACTTTTTACCAACTAGAAAGATTATTTTTGCATTATAATAATACTCTTTTTTTACAATGAACGAAGAAATAATCAAAGCTTACGAAGTTATCAAAGAAGGCGGTATCATTCTTTATCCGACTGATACAGTGTGGGGAATTGGATGTGACGCAACTAATGCTGAAGCTGTTGCAAAAATCTATAAATTAAAACAACGTGCCGAAACTCAAAGTATGATTGTTTTGATGAACGGAGAAAAAATGATATACAATGTTTTCAAAAATATTCCCGAAGTTGCTTGGCAGATCTGGGATTTATCTGAAAAACCAACCACTTTAATTCTTGACGATGCCAGAAATGTTGCTCCAAATATTATTGCTGCCGACAAATCTTTGGGAGTACGTTTGGTAAAAGAACCTTTCTGCTTCAAATTGATGGAAAGAATGAAAAAACCTTTAGTTTCAACTTCAGCCAATATTTCAGGACAACCAACACCTCTAAGTTTTAAAGATATTAGTCCCGAAATTATTAATGGTGTTGATTATGTTGTAAAACTAAACCAAGATAAAATCAACGGAAAATCTTCTACAATTATCAAGTTGACAAACGATTCACAAGTAAAAGTGATTCGTAAATAATCTTTTGTTTCAGGTTTCAAGTTTCAAGTTCGCTTAAAACCTGAAACTTGAAACCTGAAACTTTTAAACAGTTTTAAGACTCTCAATAAGCCAATCGATATCTTCTTTAGTGTTATAATGACTAAATGAAATTCGGAGATTTGGTAATTTTAAATCCGTCTCCGATAACATTTCTTTTAAAACATGCGATGGCTTGATACTTCCTGACTGACAGGCACTTCCTCTTGAAACTGCAATTCCTTTCATATCGAGACTAAACAACAACATCGAAGTTTTATCTGAAGAAAAAGGTAAAATAATATTGATGATATTGTAGAAATCTTCTTTTTTTCCATTAATTCTAAAACCAGGAAAATGAATTTCTAACTGCTCGATCAGGTATGTTTTTAAATCTGAAATATAAGCTCTTTCCTGATTTAAATTTTCATAAGAAATAGCTAATGCTTTTGCCATTCCGGCAATTTGATGAACGGCTTCGGTTCCGGCACGAAGTCCTTTTTCTTGTTCACCTCCAAAAATAAGAGGCTGTAAACCTGAATTTTTACGAACAAAAGCAAATCCAATTCCTTTTGGACCATGAAATTTATGAGCACTTGCCACTATAAAATCAACCGGTATTTTTTGAAGATCAATCTCCGTTTTTCCAACAGATTGTACCGTATCTGAATGAAACAAAGCATTATATTGTTTGCAGATTACTCCAACTCTTTCCAAATCTAAAATTGTTCCGGTTTCATTATTAACATGCATCAAACTAACAATCGTCTTTTTATTTTCAGACAATAAATTAGATAAATGCGTTAAATCGATGCTTCCATCCGGATTTACATTCACATAATCAACCTGAATTCCGTAATCTGATTCCAGCGCTAAAACTGCATATAAAACAGCGTGATGTTCAATTTTTGAAGTAATAATTCGCTCCACTTTCAAATCTTCAACTGCTGAACGCAAAATCCAGTTATCAGCTTCAGTTCCGCCAGAAGTAAAAATAATTTCCTGAGCCGAACAATTTAAATGTTTTGCAATGCTTTTTCTTGAAAGTTCCAAAATGGTTTTTCCATTTCGCCCAAAACTATGCGTAGAAGATGGATTTCCAAAATCTTCCGTCATAACTTTTGTCATTTCCTGAATTACTTCAGGGCGCATAGCACTTGTAGAGGCGTTGTCGAGATATACTTTTTTCATTACTGCAAAGTTATGAAATATCAATTGTCCAATCTTCAATATCATTTGCCAAAATTTTCACTATTTTTGACCCAAATAAAATTACGATGAAAAAATATGTAAGCCTTCTATTCTTTGCGTTTTTATTAAACGGTTGTGATGATGGTGATTTAACTGTAGAAACGATTGATTTTAAAGATGTGACCGCAACAAGTTGTGATCCTACAACCAATACTTTGATCTACAAACTTAAGCCTCAGGAAGCTATCATTTTGCAAATACCAACAGGTACACTTGCAACGCAGCCTGATACTTTAACTTACAATCTTAACAATAGTACTTATCGCTTTTTTTACAGAACTTATGATGGCGCGATAACAAAATCAAATATTTGTGATGCAATACCACCTGCAACTCCAAATATTAATCAGGAATGGTACGCAATTGGCGGAGAAATAGAAATTGTTACTTCAGCAATTTATAAAACTCCTCCTCCTTCAGACGGACATACAGAAATTGAAGGTTATAATCATAATATTACTTTCAACGGAATAACTTTTTCTAAACCGGGACCAACTCAAGTTGAAGATAATTTTGTTTTTGGAGACTTTAAAACAACCGTTACTCCAGTTGTAGTTGCTTTTACAGATGAAGTAGCAAAGTATTGTGATGTTCAGAAAAAAGTTTACAATAACAATTTATCAAATTCATTAGTAATTGAAAATTTAGATAAAGACTTAATTAAAGATGAAGATACACCTATTGGACAACCAAGAAAAAGCTTGATCAATATTAGTAGTGGCAGCCCGGCAGTTATTTCAAATAATGTTTATTACAGAACATACAACAACAATTTACCTGAACCTGTAAGAGATTATTATTGTACCAATACTACGCCAACAAGCCCAACTGTAAAAGAAACTTGGATAGGTGTTACAGGTAAAGAAAATGTAAGTGGTATTATTGAAGTCACTACAACACATACAAATCAAGTTTATAAGCATAAAGTTGTATTACGAAATGCAAGTATGAAACAAGGAAACAGTACTTTTAAACTGGCAACCGAATTTGTTCTAGGAACAGTGACAACCATTAAACCTTAAAAAGGAATTTAAAAAGAAGAATAAAAATTACTTTTAAATTCCTACAAAAAAAATCCGTTTTTCAAGCTGATTTCGCTAATCGAATCAGAATGAAAAACGGGTTTTTTTTATGCCTTTAAAACAACAACTTTAAAGCATAAAAAATAAATTATTTATTGTTTTGCCTAAAATAAACTTCGGTTGCACCAAGTCCATATTTTTGATAATTGGCATCCTGAAAATCTATTCCGTCGTAACGGCCTAATAAAAAATCAAGTTCGGCTTTTAAAATTCCTTCGCCAACACCGTGAATAAAAACGATTTTTGGAATTCTGTTTTTGATCGCAAATTCAATGTGCCTTCTTGCTGTTTCTGTTTGTAAAGTCAGAATATCATAATTTGACATTCCGCGTTTATTTGGAACCAGTTTTTCGATGTGCAAATCAAATTCCGGAGCCGAAATTTCGCGTTTATCTTTCTTTTCTTTCACAAAACTTCTTGGTTTCGGCTCTGCTTTCTCTTTTGAAATCGAATCTAAATCAATTCTTTTAATAGAATTCATTAAATTACTGGAATCTTGAATTTTAAGCAATTCGTTGACAAAAAATGTCATCATAAAACCATCCTCAGTTTCAATCAAAACTTCCTTATTTTTCACAGAAACAACCGTTCCGTTTATAGCTTCGTCTAAAACCGAAACCTTATCTCCTTTACTCAACATCGTCTTCTTCTTTATCTTGATTTTTACTTGGAGTTTTCGCACTCAACTGCATCATTCCATACATGAAAACTACAATTGCAATAATCATGATATAGATATTTTTTTCTTCTGAAACTTGCTCATACAACGCTACTCCAATCGCAAGAATCATTATTAAAATTTTTAAACCTTTCATTTTTTTTAGCTTATAAGAATTCAAAAGTATAAAACTTTAAAATAGCAGTTTGGTTCTTCCAAAATGTTATCCAATATTTTTTTGTAAAATTGCAAAAAACATCCCCTTGAATTTAGAAAATTATATGATCCCCTGCCTGTTCAAAACCTACTTCGGATTTGACTGTCTCGGCTGTGGTTTTCAGCGTGCTTTATTCTTACTTTTTCAGGGTGAGTTTTTAGCCGCTTTCAAAATGTATCCTGCACTTTATTCTACTCTTTTATTTTTGGGTTTTGTTGTTTTTTATTTTTTCAACAAATCAAAAAAGAATAAAAAACTGGTTTGGAATTTCGCTTTACTAAATCTTGTTTTTGTAATTGCCGGCTATTTTCTCAAGCACTTTTATCTGTAATTTTGTAAGAATTATTTTTTGATCTGGCTTAAAATATCGTTCATCATTTCGATTTGTACTTTTTGAATTTCGATCAATTCCTGTTGCTGATGCATTATCAAATGATCGATTTTATCATGAATCATTCTGATTTCTAATTCTGATTTTAGGTTAATCATAAAATCTTTTTTCGCCCTGCTTCTGTCTTTTTCTTCCTGGCGATTTTGACTCATCATTATGACCGGTGCCTGCAATGCTGCGATACAGGATAAAATCAAATTCAGCAAAATAAATGGGTACGGGTCAAAACCTTTGTTCATCAAAACAAAAACATTTGCACCAATCCAGATTGCGATAAAAACAACAAACGAAATAATAAAGGTCCAGCTTCCGCCAAAATCAGCCACTTGATCAGCCACTTTTTGCCCAAAACTACGAGATTCGTCTTCATCTTCAACAATACTCACAATTGATCTATCTTCTTTTAAAGATGAAATAACACTTTTCTCAAGATCTGAAAGCACACCGATTTCTCTGGATAAATAGTTAGAAATATACATTTGACGATATTCACTCAATTCCTGAACCGATATACAATCATCATCACAAAAAGTGGGATGATCTTTTATAATTAGGCCTAAAATCGGATCATGAATTGATTTTCCGCAGATTTTCTCGTTTTCCGAAAATTCAATACCAGAAATTGCGCTTTTAAAACTTGAATTATTTTTCATTTTTATAAATTTTACATGCTAATTTAAGCATTTAAGCATTTAAGTTTTATAATAAATAATCTTTCGCTGATTTATCACAAATACGACAATCAACACAAAATTTCTTTAGTTAAAACCTGTCTTTATTTACAAAAAACGCCTTACTTTTAACGTTTCAAAATATCCAATCAATTTAATCAATTGTGACAAAAGACACTATCATACAAAATATCAAAGCTTTAAAAAGCCATTCAAACATAAATTACGGAATCAAAACTAAAACAGAAGACTTTACCGAGAAGCTTTTTTATACCCTTTTTGATTCGAATGCCGCTTTAGACGAAAGCATCAATGATCTTGAAATTCGTTTTAAAGAGATCGCCGTTTTGGCTTGTCAAAAACCTGAAAATTTATGCGAATCCATTTGGGACAAGTTTCTGGAAAAGCTTCCTACAGTTTTAGAAAAACTAAATCAGGATGCAGCCTATATTTTAGAAAATGACCCAGCATCAAACAGTATTGACGAAGTTTATTTGGGTTATCCCGGTTTTTATGCCATTGCAATTTACAGATTAAGCCACGAATTATACTTGCTCGATTTGTTATTATTCTCCAGATTAATGAGCGAATACGCGCACCGAATTACCGGAACTGACATTCATGCCGGAGCTCAGATCGCATCGCCATTTTTTATCGATCACGCTACAGGAATCGTTATTGGCGAGACAACTGTTATCGAAAAACATGTAAAAATATATCAAGGTGTAACTCTTGGTGCTTTGAGTGTTAGCAAAGACATGAAAAATGCAAAACGTCATCCAACTGTAGAAAAAAATGTTTGCATTTATGCCAATGCCACAATTTTGGGCGGAGAAACTATTATTGGAAAAAATAGTATTGTAGGCGGAAATGCCTGGATTACAAAATCAATTCCGGCAGATTCCATCGTTTTAAATACCACTACAACTGAAGTAAAAATAAAAGAAAAAAAATAACAATGAGTCCACAGAAATTGCTTAACCTAATTGGAAATACTCCATTGATGGAAACTGTCAATTTGGTTAAAAATAAAAACGTAAAGCTTTTGCTTAAACTCGAAGGAAATAATCCTGGCGGAAGTGTAAAAGACAGAGCTGCATACAATATGATTGCATCTGCCTTAGAAAGAGGCGAAATTAAAAAAGGTGACAAACTAATCGAAGCAACCAGCGGCAATACCGGAATTGCTTTAGCAATGATTGCACAATTATTTGGTATAGAAATCGAATTAGTCTTGCCTGAAGATTCTACAAAAGAAAGAACTCAAACCATGCGTGCTTATGGCGCTACAGTAATTTTAACACCTGCCGATGAAGGAATTATTGGATCAAGAGATTATGCCGACAAAAAAGTTGCTGAAGGCGGTTATTTGATGCTGAATCAGTTTGCAAATGATGACAACTGGAAAGCACATTACAAAACAACCGGACCTGAAATTTGGAATGATACTGAAGGAACAGTAACGCATTTTGTTTCAGCAATGGGAACTACAGGAACGATTATTGGAACTTCAACTTATTTAAAAGAAAAAAATCCAGCAATTCAGATTATTGGTGCACAACCAAGCGATGGATCTCAAATTCCAGGAATCCGCAAATGGCCTCAGGAATATTTGCCGAAAATTTTTGACGCTTCAAAAGTAGACAGTGTTATAGATGTAAGCGAAGAAGAAGCCAGAATAATGACAAAAAGACTAGCACTTGAAGAAGGTGTTTTTGCCGGAATGAGCAGTGGTGGTTCTGTTGCTGTTGCCCTTAAACTCGCCGAACAATTAGAATCTGGTGTTGTGGTTGCTGTTATCTGCGATCGCGGCGATCGCTATTTGTCTTCGGATTTATTTGATTAAAAAAAGACGCTAAGGTTCTAAGTTGCTAAGATTCTAAGGTTTCCTTACTTTATCTACAATTTAAGCATCTCAGCAATTTAAAATAAAAAATCTTAGCAACTCAGAACCTTAGCAACTTAAAAAAATGAACTACAGAAAACTAGGAAAAACGAACTTTAATATCTCAGAAATCTCACTTGGAACTTGGCAAGTTGGAGGAAAATGGGGATCAGGATTTGATGATAAAATAGCCGATGCGCTTATAAATACTGCAATTGACAATGGCGTTAATTTTATTGACACTGCTGATGTTTATGAAAATGGATTAAGTGAAACTGCTGTTGGGCGTGTTGTACGCTCAAGATCAGAACGCATTTATGTTGCTACAAAATGCGGACGCCAAATTAATCCGCATATAAATGACGGTTATCAGCCAAAAGTGCTTCAAAAATTTGTTGAAGACAGTTTAAAAAGAACGGGATTAGAAACTCTCGATTTGATTCAACTGCACTGTCCTCCTACCGAAGTTTATTATCGTCCGGAAATTTTTGAACTTTTTGACCGATTAAAAGATCAGGGGAAAATTTTAAATCTTGGTGTAAGTGTTGAAAAAGTTGAGGAAGCTTTAAAAGCAATCGAATATTCAAATGTAACTACGGTTCAGATTATTTTCAATTTGTTTCGTCAACGTCCATCTCAATTATTTTTGTCTGAAGCAAAGAAAAAAGATATCGGAATCATTGCACGTGTTCCATTAGCAAGTGGTCTTTTAACGGGCAAATTTGATTCAAAAACCACTTTTGAACCTCAGGATCATCGTAATTTTAATCGTAACGGAGATGCTTTTGATAAAGGCGAAACATTTTCAGGAATTGATTATGAATTAGGATTAAAAGCCGTTGAAGAATTAAAAGCTTTATTTCCAGAAAATCCAAACCTTGCACCAATTGCATTGCAATGGATTTTGAATTTTGAAGAAATCAGCTGCATTATTCCTGGCGCTTCAAAAGCAGATCATGTACTATCGAATTTATCTGTTTATGATCTTCCTAAAATAAGCCCGGAAAAAATCATTGCAATGAATGCGATTTATGAAAAGTATATAAAACCATCGGTTCACCATTTATGGTAATTTTTTGAGGCACTGAGGTTCTAAGGTGCTAAGGTTCTAAGTTTTTTTTAATCTTAGTACCTTAGAATCTTAGCAACTTAGCCCCTTTTTTTAAATCCACGCAACCTTTTTTGAATCCGCACATCTATGTATATAACTAACATTCAATCACTAACCATGAAAAAATTAAGTTTTATACTAGCTACTCTTTGTGTACTGTTTGTGTCGTGTAATAATGATGAAAATAACGACAATCATCAAGAAGAAGACCATCAAAAATTAGAAAAAATGTATCAGGAAATTGTAACGCTCTCTCAAGTGAATACACAAACCTGTACAGATTCTAAAGATTGGGATTTTACTGCTATTGGTGCAAAAGCTTGTGGAGGACCAGAACAATTTATTATTTATTCTAAAAAAATAAATACAGCCGAATTTCTGGCTAAAGTAAAAACCTATACTGACGCAAAAGCAGCATTTAATGTAAAATGGAATATTTCTTCAACCTGTGATGTTCCCATTCCACCAGATGGAATTGGTTGCGTTGATGGGAAACCAGTAATCTTAAAAAATACCGCTTTTTAAGCGCAATAAAGCTAAAGCTCAAATTCAATTTTGAACTCAGCTCCTTTATTTTTTCCTTCGCTGGCAGCGCTCAAGGTACCTTTATGACGTTCAATAATTTTTTTACATAAATAAAGACCTATTCCGGTTGACAGCTCATTGGCTGTTCCTAATCGGCTCATTTTAGTGAATTTTTTGAATAATTCTTCGATTTGATTTTTATCAAAACCAACACCTTTATCCGCTACGACGATTGCTAATTTAGCATCATCTTTATAAATACGAACTTTAACCTCGCTGTCGAAATAAGAGAATTTTATTGCATTACTGATTAAATTCACCAAAACCTGAACCAGTAAACCTTCATCAATTCTAAGGTCGGCTTCAGAAGTCTCTAAATTTAAATCTAACGTAATATTTTTGTCCAACAAACGCTGTTCAACCTGTTCATTGATAAACGGCACAATACTCGGGAAATTTATAGTTTTTGCTTCGGGATTTATTTTCACTACCTGATCTTGTTCCTTCAGAAGTTTTATAAAATTTTCAATATAGCGAAACTGCAAATTAGTCGATTCACAAATTAATTCGGCTAAATGTTTAACCGATTCTGACGGGTTTTCGCTTAAAATTAATCTTGCCAACCCTTGTGGATTTCCGGCAAAATTTTTCAAATCATGCGAAAGCATATAAATCAAATCTTGCTTTTCGTTAATAAAACTCTCAGATTCATAAATTGACTCCTGAATATTGCACATCAATAAACCAGCTTCGTCAGTATATTCAGTAGGTAAAACAGAAAGTTTTCGGTTGTTTCTATAATCATCCAAAGATTTTGAAGCGAGAGAAATCGGTTTTATTAATTGCTTCAAAACCAACAACGTAACCAGAGTTGCCAATAATGTCATTATTAATGCAAAAATCAAAATAGAAACAGAAGAAATATCGTGAGATGAAAAAAGTACAAAAAATAAAATACCTATTAAAGGGATGTGGATTCCAATAAATGCAACAAATAAGAATTTAAAAGAATAGCTTTTTTTAAGAAAGCTTATTTGTGACAGATTATGATATAATTTCATAAAAAAATAACAATCTATAGGTTAAAAATCTGGTAACTGGGGTATTTACCAAAAAACAAAGGTAACTTTTAAACTTGATTTATGTGTTAAATTACACAATTTGATAAAATATTTTGAAAATTAAATTTATAAAAGTTTACAAACCCTTATTTTTGCGCTATGGGAAGAAAAAATACAGACAAAGTTGTCTTTCATCAAATTGAAGTTTTAGACGCAGGAGCAAAAGGTGTATCAGTAGCAAAAGCACCAGATGGAAAAGTTATCTTTATTCCAAATGTTGTTCCTGGAGACGTAGTGGATGTACAAACATTCAAAAAAAGAAAAGCATATTACGAAGGAAAAGCCGTAAAGTTTCATGAATTATCAAAACACCGTATCGAACCAATCTGTGATCATTTTGGCGTTTGCGGCGGATGTAAATGGCAAAATATGAAATACAGCCAACAGCTGTATTACAAACAAAATGAAGTAAAAAATCATTTACAACGAATAGGAAAAGTTGAACTTCCTGAATTTGAAGATATTCTAGGTTCAGAAAAACAATTTTTCTATAGAAATAAAATGGAATTTTCGTTTTCTAACAGCCGTTGGTTAACTGAAAAAGAAATTGGAAGCACAGAAGACTTAGGAAATAGAAATGCTTTAGGATTCCATATTCCAAAAATGTGGGATAAAATTCTGGACATCCAAAAATGTCATTTACAGGAAGATCCTTCAAATGCCATCAGAAATGAAATTAGGGCTTTTGCCAATGAACATAATCTGGCTTTCTTTAATCCGAGAGAACATTCTGGATTATTGAGAACTTTGATGATTCGTACTGCTTCAACTGGTGAAATCATGGTTTTGATTCAGTTTTTTGAAGATGACAAAGCAAATCGCGAGTTGGTTTTAGATAATTTATACGAGAAGTTTCCTCAAATTACTTCATTGCAGTATGTTGTGAATGCCAAGCAAAACGATACGATTTACGATCAGGATATTAAACTTTACAAAGGAAGAGATTATATCTTGGAAGAAATGGAAGGTTTGAAATTCAGCATTAATGCTAAATCATTTTACCAGACAAACTCAGATCAGGCTTACGAATTATACAAAATTACACGTGATTTTGCAGGATTAACCGGAAACGAAACCGTTTACGATTTATATACCGGAACGGGAACAATTGCTCAGTTTGTTTCTAAAAAAGCAAAAAAAGTAATTGGTGTAGAAAGTGTTCCTGAAGCTATTTTAGATGCTAAAGCAAATGCAGAACGCAATAATATTACAAATTGCGAGTTTTTTGTTGGAGACATGAAAGTGGTATTCAATGAAAGTTTTATTGCGCAGCACGGAAAACCAGATGTTATTATTACAGATCCGCCAAGAGACGGAATGCATGCATTAGTAATCGACCAAATTTTGAAAATCGCTCCAAAAAAAGTAGTTTATGTAAGCTGTAATTCGGCTACGCAAGCGCGTGATTTAGCTTTAATGGACGAAAAATATAAGGTTACCCGAGTACGTCCGGTCGATATGTTTCCGCAAACGCATCATGTTGAAAATGTTGTACTTTTAGAACTTCGATAATAAAAATATAAATGAGAAAAATAATTTCAATTTTATTGCTTTTTACTTTTGGCTTATCAAGTTGTGAAAAAGATGACATTTGTGATCCAGCTACTCCGACAACACCTCGATTAGTCATTAAATTTTTTAATGCTGATAGTCCGTCAACACCTAAAAACGTTACTAATTTAAAAATAACCGGAAAGGATATGCCTGAAGCGATTATTTTTAATGAAACTGCAACTGGTGAAGCAAAATATTTGACAAATGGTAGCTCTATTTCTATTCCATTAAGAATAAATGAAAATTTTTCGACATTTACTTTTACTCTAGATTCTGGTAATGAAAATGCAGCAGCTATAAATTCAGATGAAGTAAGGTTCAACTATACGCATCAAGATCTTTATGTTTCAAGAGCGTGCGGTTTTAAAACTATTTTCGCACTTGATCCGCTTTCAGATGGACCGCCAATTTCATCCCCATTTATTAAGGTCGACACTGATTCTAAAGGCTTTTGGATGAAACAAATTTATGTAAATGAATATAACATTGAAACAGAAAATGAAACACACATTGAAGTATATTTCTAGTTTTTGCTTATTGTTTTCAATGTTCTTGGCGCAAGCTCAGGAAACACCAACAACTACAGTAACCAAAGAAATTGTTCCCGAAAAACCTAAAACAACTGTTGTAGCAAAACCTGCAGTACAAGAAGTAAAAGCAGATAGTATCAAAACTGATCGCTATGGACTTCGTGTTGGAGTTGATTTGTATAAATTGACTCGTGGTTTTTACGACAAGGATTACAAAGGAATTGAATTTGTTGCTGACTGGCGTTTAACAAAAAAATACTATCTAGCGGCAGAACTTGGTTTTGAAGACAAAACCACTGATGACGACCGACTAAATTCAACAGCAACAGGAACTTATATTAAAGGTGGTTTTGATTACAACTTGTATCAAAACTGGCTTGATATGGAAAACTTAATTACAATAGGTTTACGTGGAGGTTTTAGTACTTTTAGTCAGGAATTAAACAGTTATAAAATTTACAATCCGAATCCTTATTGGGGGGAACAACCTGCAATTGTTGATCATCAAAAATACAACGGACTTACAGCTGGCTGGATTGAAGTTGCAACAGGCATCAAAGCAAAAGTATTCAATAACATATTTGTAGGTTTTGGTGTTCAGCTGAAAATGTTGGTTGCCAATTCAAAACCTGCTGGTTTTGACAATTTATATATTCCTGGTTTTAACCGAACTTATGATGGTAGTTTCGGAATTGGTTTTAACTATACTGTTTCTTATTTCATACCAATTTACAAGAAAAAAACAGTAATTCCTGTACCTGCTAAAACGGCACCTAAAAAATAAAATCATTCATAAAAATAAAAAAGCGACGAATTCTCAATTAGAATTCGTCGCTTTTTTATTTTATTATGAAAATTATGAAAGCTGAAAATCGACAGCCGCTTTTGAATGAATTAGAGCAGTATCAAAAACCGGAACCGAAAGATCTTCAGGTTTTATCACTAATGGAATTTCGGTACAACCTAAAATGATTCCTTCAGCGCCTTTTTTTATTAATTCTTCTGCAATTTCTAAATAACGTTTTTTTGTTTCATCAGTTACAAGTCCGCGGCCTAATTCTTCAAAAATAGTGTAGTGAATAAAATCTTTATCCTCTTGTTTTTCAGGAATTATAGCTTCTATTCCTTTTTGTGTCAATTTATCTTTAAAGAAATCCAATTCCATTGTAAACTTCGTTCCTAATAAACCAACTTTTTTAATTTTTTGTTTTTGAATTTCAACTGCAGTTTCGCTAGCAATATGAATAATTGGAAGATCAATTGCTTTCTCTAATCGGTCAGCAATAAAATGCATGGTATTGGCACATAAAACAATTGCTTCTGCCCCGCCCGATTTTAAGGATTCACATCCTTTAAAGAGCATATTAAAAGTAGATTCCCAATCGTTGTTTTCGTTATTTTTTTTAATATCGGCATAATTGAACGAATAAATCAAACATTCGGAGAAGTTCAGTCCTCCTAATTTTTCATTTATTCCTTCGTTAATAAGTTTATAATAATCTGCTGTTGAAACCCAACTGATTCCGCCAATAAGACCAATTTTCCTCATATTGCCAATTTAAAAATTATCCGATTTCTCTAATTCCTTTTATAAAAATCCATTTCATAAAAAGCTTCTCGCCATCTTTTGTTTTTACAGCCTGAAATTTAGGTCCGATTAGCGTTGCAATAACAAATGAAGTCATTGGAATCCAAAATCCTGTTAAACCAGTATATTGCGCAATAATGAATCTCCCTGCAATAAACAGAATTGCAAATGTTCCTAATTGATATAAAAAAGCTCTTACTTGTAGTTTTGTCATTTTTTTTTAAGTTGCTGAGGTTCTGAGACACTAAGGTTCTAAGGTTTCTCTTCTTTGAACTTATTTTCTTAAAACCTGAATTATCATTTATACTTAAAAACTAAATTTCTTAGTATCTTAGAAACTTAGTCCCTTAGAATCTTATTGCTGAAATTTCGTTCTCTTGCTTCCTTCGTACATTTCGTATTTAACCAAACGTGCTTCTAAACTTCCGTTGAAAAGTTTGATTTTTCTTGAAGGTTTTAGTCCAACAAACTTCAAAGCTTCAAGGTTTGCGGTTATAAACCAAGCGTTTGTTCCTGGATAATTTTTCTTTAAAGTATCGCCAATATTAGCGTAGAATTTCTCCATATGAATATCTAAACGCTCATCATACGGCGGGTTGAAAACAATATGAAGTTTTCCTTCTACTTCTTTTTCAGTGTCAAAAAAATTATCTTCAGAAACCGTTACATAATCTTCTAAATTGGCATTTCTGATATTATCTTTGGCTTTACTGACTGCACTTGGCGCCTTATCAAAACCTTTGATGGTATAATGAAATTCTCTTGTTTTTTTCATCAGACTTTCGATAATGGTATCAAACAAATCATTGTCCCAATCTTTCCATTTCTCGAAAGCAAATTCTTTTCTGTTGATATTTGCCGGAATATTGCAGGCAATCATTGCAGCTTCGGCCAGAAAAGTTCCTGAACCACACATTGGATCAAGAAAATGGCTTTGTCCGTCCCAACCTGATAATAACAGAATTCCTGCCGCCAAAACCTCGTTTATAGGCGCAATATTAGTTGCTGTTCTGTAACCACGCTGATGAAGTGAATTTCCAGAAGTATCCAAAGCAACCGAAACCTGATCTTTATCAATGTGAACATTGATTCTCAAATCTGGATATTGCTTATCGATGCTTGGACGTTGACCCGTTCTTTCTCTAAATTGGTCAACAATAGCATCTTTACATTTTTGAGAAACAAACTCAGAATGATTAAAATAAGTCGAATGCACAGTCGCATCAATCACAAAAGTTTGATTCGCATTTAGCAATTTAGACCAGTTTACACCCGAAATTCCTTTATATAATGCCTGCTCATTATTGGCTCTGAAAGAATAAATAGGTTTTAAAACTTTAAGCGCCGTTCTAAGCGATAAATTGGCTTTATACATAAAACCTTTATCGCCTTTAAAGCTTACCATTCTCACTCCCTTTTCAACATCCTGAGCGCCTAGAGCACGCAATTCCTTCTCCAATATTTCTTCGAAGCCAAAAAAACATTTGGCTATCATTCTAAAATTTTCTTCCATCTTTATTTTTGTATTAAAAAACAACCCCAATCACAGCTGTATCCAAACGTTTATTTAGGTATCATCGCGAAATAGTTATTTTTCGGCAAAAATACACTAAATTTGCGGTACTTTGAATTAATTGAAATAGAATAAATGTCTGAAGCACCAAACTCATCAACACCAAATCAGGAGCGTAACACCGAAAACTGGTTCTCTTCATGGTTTGACACTCCGTATTATCACATTCTTTATAAAGACAGAAATTACAGAGAAGCTCAGATTTTTATGGATAATCTTACTCATTATCTAAATCTTCCTGAAAAAGCAAAAGTTTTAGATTTAGCTTGCGGAAAAGGACGTCATTCTATTTATCTAAACCAACTTGGTTTTGATGTTTTAGGCGCTGATTTGTCTGAAAACAGCATTGCCGAAGCCAGCAAAAATAGCAACGAAACCCTGCATTTTAAAGTACATGACATGCGCGAACCTTTTGAAGAAAAGTTCGATGCGATCTTTAATTTGTTTACCAGTTTTGGCTATTTTGAAAGCGATGACGACAATTTAACGACTTTAAAAGCAATTAAAGAAAGTTTATCTGAATACGGTTTTGCCGTAATTGATTTTATGAACGTGGCTCAGGTTATTGAAACTTTGGTTCCGCAAGAAGTAAAAACAGTTGAAGGAATCGATTTTCATATCAAAAGATATGTAGAAGATGGGCATATTTTTAAGGAAATTGATTTTGAAGATCAAGGCAGAAAATTTCATTTTACTGAAAAAGTAAAAGCTTTAACTTTAAAAGATTTTCAGGATTTAATGGATGAAGCAGGAATTTATCTTTTAGATATTTTTGGAGATTACAAACTCAAAAAATTCCATAAAACCGAAAGCGAACGATTAATCATGATTTTTAAATAGCGTTTAATCGTTTAACCGTTAATTTGTTTAATCGCTTAAGCAAATTGACAAAAGACCGATTAAACAATTAAACAAATTAACGATTAAACAAAAGATGAATTATCTATTACCTTTATTTTCTGTACTTTTAGGATATAGCATGGCTTTGTTTATTAAACCCAATAACAAAACCAATTTAAAGTTATTGCTTGCTTTTAGCGGTTCATTTTTACTATCGTTAACCGTAATGCATTTGCTTCCTGAAGTTTACGAATCGCATAATCACAATATTGGAATTTTCATAATGATCGGGATTTTATTCCAGATTGTATTGGAATTTTTCTCGAAAGGTGCTGAACATGGCCACGTACACGGCCACGCAAAAATGTCACAAATTCCATGGTTATTATTTATCAGTTTGTGTATTCACGCCTTTTTAGAAGGTTTTCCGGTGAGTCATCATCATGGTTTAGCAGTCGGAATTGCGATTCATCATTTGCCAATTGCCGTGATTCTAACCACTTTTTTCATCAATGCCGATTTAAACAAAAAAGCCATTTTTGCTTTCATGCTTACTTTCGCAATCATGACGCCACTTGGAACAATCACATCAGAATATTTAGCAGTACTAAATAATTATTACACCGAAATAACTGCCATTGTTATCGGAATTCTATTCCATATTTCATCCACAATTATCTTTGAAAGCAGCGAAGGACATAAATTTAATGTTGCCAAAGTTTCGATGATCGTTCTCGGAATTCTATTGGCATTCTTTTTATAATGAATTAATTAGAAAATGAGTCAATTAGATAATAAAATAATTTTCTAATTGACTCATTGACATATTATCTAATTTACCTAGTTCGCTCTCTTTTTCTCCTCCTGATTTCCGAAAGCGCGTTCCTTCACATTGATTTTTTTATTTCCGAAATTATAAACAACCGTCAAACGAGCAAATCTGTTGCTTTCGTTTTGACTATAAACTTGTTTTACGCCATTTACAACCGAAACATCATTTTTTAAATAAGATGTATTAAAAATGTCATTTATCAAAAAGGAAACCTGCATTGCTTTGTTTAACAAATCTTGTTTAAAACCAATATTCAAACTAGACGTATAACCCGTTTCATACAAACCGCTTTTATAAGGTGCCGTGTAATTAAAATCAACTTGTAATTTACTTGATTTTCCCAATGAAAATGTATTGTTTGTCGAAAAATCAACTTGAAGACCATTTACCGGTGTTGCATTTATATCTTTTATGAATTTAATATCTGAACCTGAAAAATACAATGAATTTTCACTCTCCCACCACTCTGTAAAAGTCGCAGAATACGTTTCTCCAATTCCATAATTAAGACCTTTAAAATAATTTTCTCTCGTTACAATTTGCGTCAAAGTTTCTGGATTCGAAGTAAATATTACGCCATAACCATCTGTAATATAATTTGCAAAAACACTGGTTCTCAATATCTTTTTATACGAATATGCAAATTCAAAATTGTCACTAAAAGAAGGTTTCAAAAACGGATTTCCTTCTGAATAACTATTACTACTGATGTAAACTCGAAACGGATTTAGCAACGAAAAACTTGGTCTTCGGATTCTCTTTCCATAATTTAAACTAAAACTATTGTTTTCATTTTTCTGATAAGAAGCAAAAACAGTTGGAAACAATTTAAAATAATTATTTATGGTTTCCTGATTTAAAGTTTTCGAAAAACCGTTTGTCTGGGTATTTTCTAATCGCAATCCTAATTGAAAATTCCATTTCTCATTGATTTTTTTATCTCCACTAATATAAATCGCCTGATTATTTTCTGTGTATTCAAATTGGTTGGACTGATTTGTGTCTAATACTGGAGTTCCAGTAATGGTATTATAAAAAAGTGCATCACTTTTACTGTTTGTAAAACTTACCTTTGCTCCGTACGATAAATTTAATGATTTAAGAGGATGTTCCATATCAGCCTTGAAACTCAAATTATCAATATCCTGATTCGAAATATTTCTTCCTGATTGATTGACATCAACAAAAGTTCCATCAGATGAATAATTGTTCGCTATAAATTCTCTATCGAATTTTGAATTGTAATTAAAGTAATCCACATCAAAAGATAATTTACGGTTTAATGGATCAAGTTTAGTAATCAAATGCAAATTATAGGTTTCATTGCCCGATTCCCTATCTAAGAAACTTTCATTAAGTATATAGTTATTTAATTCATTTTCCGCATTGTAGTTGTCAATTCTAATATCGGTATTAAAATTAGGATTGCTTTTATCTTTTAAAATTTGAAACCCGATTGTCGTTTTCTCCGAAAAATCATAATCTAAGGCTATTTTTCCCGACACATTATCTTCATCTAATTTTGTTACTGCCTTCATTTTTGATGGGCCTTCAACGAAATACATATCCAGATTTTCCTCAATATTTCTATAACCCGTTTTTCCATTAATACTAGCCGAAAACCTAAACTTATTTTTATTGTAAAAGAAATTATTTCTTAAAGCAAAAATTCCATATTTATTTTGATCATAAGAAGCTGTGGTTGTATTTTTCCAAGAATCACGAGCTCCTTTTTTCATCACAACATTAATCAATCCGCCAGTTCCTTCGGCTTCATATTTTGAAGATGGATTACTTATAATTTCAATGTTTTTAATATCGCTTGCCGAAATAGATTTCAAGAAATTATTCAGTTCTTCACCTGTTAATTCAATCATTCTTCCGTCAATCATAACGCGAGAAGTTCCTTTTCCTAATATATTGATCGCATTATTCTGCACTACAACGCCAGGAGCGGTATTTATGGCACTCAAAGCATCGCCACCAACATTTGTAACATTATTTTCTAGATTATAAACCAAACGATCTGGTTTCTGTTCGATTGTTTTCTTTTTTGATTGAACAACAACTTCTACCAATTGTGTTTCACTTTCTTTCATAATAATAATTCCCAAATCGGTATCTTTTTCTACTGAGATTTCTTTTTCGAAATCCGTAAATCCCAAAAGACTTATTCCAATTTTATAATTTCCTTTCTTAACATTGATTTCAAAACTACCGTCTTGTTTGCTCGTTGTCCCATCAATTATTTTTCCTTCTGCATTTGAGATTGAAATGTCTGCCCATTCTAATGGTGATTTTTCGCTTGAAATTTTTCCTTTTAATTGAAATGATTGTGCTAAACAAAATAATGGCAATACTAAAAAGATAAGGAGGTTTGCTTTTTTCATGATTTCTAATTTTAAACTTGTTTCGATTAATTTGAAGCAAAGTTGCCTTAGAAAATCTTCCTGTGCGACCGACAAAAAAAGTCGAACCATTTTCTCCTAAAGAAATTGGTTCGACTTTATTCACTACAAAGTACGACTTTTTACAAAGCTTTAATTATGAAGCATTTCGGTACGCTGTTGGTGTCAAATTAGTGTACTTTTTAAAATAAGTATTAAAAGATGATTTTGAATTAAAACCTACTTCGTATAAAATTTCTAAAACGGTCAAATCACTTTTTAATGGATTTTTTAAAATACTCATGGCTTTTTGAATCCGATATTCATTCACAAAATCAAAAAAATGCTGATCGATATGATGATTAATCAAAATTGACAAATCGCGAACTGGAATATCGATCTGGTTAGAAAGCTCCTGAATCGTAAGCGACGGGTCCAGAAAAGGTTCTTTCTCTGTCATATACTGTTTCAATGAAGCAATTTGAGCCGTAATCACATCGTTTTTCCCCTCTTTTTCTTCGGCACTGTTTTCATTATGCGTGTGAATAATATCTCTTGCTAATTGCAATTTTGAATCAATTCCTCTAAAAAGTTCAGGATGATTCAGCGCTTTTAAAACAAACCAACAGGTTATTGTTAAAACGAAAACCTGCATTATTACATTGGCCCAAATCCACAATACTTCAAGATCAATAAATCGTAAAGCATTCTTGGCTATTGACAAATAATACAAAACAAAAAGTACAGTTGCTATTTGAAATAACCATTTAAAAATAGAAGTTTTAGGATTGGCATAATTTTCCTGATAAAGTGCTTTATATTTTTTTAAAATCGAAAACACAGCTATACTATAAACTACAATTTGAACACCCAACATGAGCTGGAAACCGTACAATTCAGGCAGTTGACTGCGGTGCTCATAGAATTGTATTTTTTCTGCATCATTTAAAAAGTATAATCTGAGCAGATAAACTGCATTTGTAATTAAAAATGGAATAGCATGAAGCAAATGTTTAGGCTTCAATCGAAAATCGGTAAAACAAACAGATAAAATATACAGGTAGAAAGTAGGAATAATCAAAGCACATGTGCTCCATCTGAAAAATTCAAAATTAAAATGACGTCTGATAAAATCTTCATTAATAAAAATTCCGATATTATCAATTGCAAAAAATATCAAATAGCACGCAAACAGACGATTTGCTAATTTATTTTCGGTTTTTACTGTGAATAGAAAAAATGCCAGCAAAAAGGAAACAAAAACTGACATTCCGCTCAAAACACTTAAAAGACTGGCTATATTCATTATTTTTTTCGGTTATTAAACAAATATACTATTTTAGTTTTTTAGCACGTTTCATTTATTACGAAGCATTTCGATAGGCTGTTGGCGTTAAATTGGTGTATTTTTTAAAAGAAGAATTAAACGAGGATTTAGAATTAAAACCCACTTCGTATAAAATTTCCAAAACCGTAAGCTGACTTTTAGATTCATCTTTTAAAATATGCATGGCTTTTTGAATGCGATATTCATTTACAAAATCAAAAAAATGCTGCTTCATATGGTGATTAATCAAAATCGATAAATCACGAACTGGCATATTGATTTGATTTCCTAATTCCTGTATGGTAAGTGACGGGTCTAAAAAAGGTTCTTTTTCGACCATATATTGTTTTAAAGTTGTAATCTGATTGTTAATCAAATCATTTTGCACGTTTACTAATTCTAATTTTTCTTCGACTTCCGGGAGAATATCTTTTGTCAGCTTCAATTTAGAATTAATTCCTCTAAAAAGTTCCGGATGATTAAGCGCTTTCATAATAAACCAACACGTTATAAGTAAAGCAATACTTCCGACAAGTACATTGGACCAAAGAAATATTTCCCTAAAACCACTATAGCGAATTATATTTTTTAATGCCACAACAGAATGCGTTGCAAGAAAAACACAAGTCATCTGAAAAAGCCATTTATAAGTCGAAACACCCGTATTCGTGTAATTTTCCAAATAAATTTCTTTGTATTTTTTCAAAATTAAAAACACACTGATAATGTAAAATGCGTACTGAAATTCGATTACAATCTGAATAAAATAAATCTCCGACATATCATTGAGAACGCCGATAAAACTTCCATCGCTAATACGCATGTAAATTCTCGGAATAAAAATAAGATTGACAATTATAAAAGGAAGCGCATGCACTAAATGTTTCCACTTTAACCTAAAATCAGAATAACAAACAGCCTGTACATAAAGATAAAACAAGGGCATTCCTAACAAACAAACTGTCGCTCTAAAAATCTCCAGGTTCCTGTAATCTTCTGTATATAAATACATAAAAAAACCACTGAGATCGATTGCTGAGAAAATAAAAAAGAAAGCAAAAATGCGATTTGCCAGCTTATTTTCGGTTTTAACAGTTAACAAGAAAAAGGCAAGTAATAGAGACACAAAAACTGATATTCGAGCAATTCCCTGTAATAAATCCAATTTGTCCATTTATTTAGCTAAAAATTTAAACAAATATAATATTTTAGTTCTTTTAATAAAGAAGTACGAAAGGTTTCACAACATCATAAACAAAACTTCAAATCTTTGTGAGTTTGTGTTGCAAATTTCGCGATTGAGAGAAAAAAGATTAATTTTGACGAGTCTAAATAACGATAAAATGACATTTACAAAAACTACTGAACAAGCATCAAAGTATGAACATTTAGAAAAAATGTCTGTTCATGAATTGTTATCCAATATTAATCAAGAAGACAAAACTGTGCCCTATGCAGTTGAAAAAGCGCTTCCCCAAATAGAAGCTTTGATTCCGCAAATAGTTGCTAAATTAAAATTAGGCGGCAGATTGTTTTATATTGGAGCAGGAACTTCAGGCCGACTTGGCGTTGTTGATGCTTCAGAATGTCCACCAACATTTGGTGTTCCTTTTGATTTAGTAAACGGAATTATTGCTGGAGGTGATACAGCCATAAGACGTGCAGTAGAAAATGCTGAAGATAGTACAACAAATGCATGGATTGATCTTCAAAAATATAAAATTGACTCTAATGACGTTGTAATTGGTATTGCAGCATCTGGAACAACTCCATATGTCATCAGTGGTTTAGAAATGTGCAATCAAAATAATATTGTGACAGGTTGCATTACGTGTAATGCAGGAAGTCCGCTGGCATTGACCGCTCAATTCCCTATTGAAGTAGTAGTGGGCCCAGAATTTATTACAGGAAGCTCCAGAATGAAAGCCGGAACTGCTCAGAAACTAGTTTTAAACATGATTTCGACAGCAGCAATGATTCAACTTGGAAAAGTTAGAGGAAATAAAATGGTCGACATGCAATTGAGCAATGTAAAACTGGTTGATCGCGGCGTAAAAATGATTATGGAAGAAATTCCTGTTTCGTATGACGAAGCTTCAGAATTATTAAAAAAATATGGCAGCGTGAGAAATGCTGTTGACAATTATAATAAATAAAAAAAGTTTTGTTTCAGATAATTTAAAAACTTGAAACCTTAAACTTGAAACAAAAAAGATGGCAACAAATAAACAATTACTAGGAAAAGGAATTAAATATTTAACAGGCGCATTGCCTTTAATGTTTATTGGCCCAACACTGATTTATAATGCTTTTCAGAATCAGCATACAAATTGGCATTATTTAGTGTTGGGAATTGGAATTGTAGCTTGTTTAAGTTCGATGTTTTTGATTTTTTACGGATTGAAAACCATCATGAAAGGTTTATTTAATGACTAATTTGTATCTTTACTAAAATTCTTCATTATGGATATACAAGCTGAAATAAACTGGATTCATCAAGAAATTGATAAAGTAAAAGATCCTTCTTTTGTAGAAAAACTAAAACATCTTTTACAGTCGATTAATAATACCGCAATTGATTCAGATGCTGCTTACAATTTAGATATTGAAAATGCCTTAGAAAATATTAAAAAAGGTAATTTTTATACTGAAGATGAAGCCAAAGAAATTGCAAAAAAATGGGGAAGAAAATAATTTGGTCAAGCGATGCTTTGAGTCAATTAGAAGACATTCATTTTTATATTTTCTTTGAAAGTAAATCAATTACAATTGCTGATAAAGTAGTTAATACTATTTTTGAAAGCACAGCTATATTGAAAACACAACCCGAAGTCTATAAAACTGACAAACAAAAAACCAACAATGATGGCAGTTTTAGAGTTTATTCAGTTTATGATTATACAATTTCGTATCAAATAACAGAAGATTTTATTCATATACTTCGAGTGCGACATAGTGCACGAAAACCAAAAAAACATTCATGGAAGATATAATCCATATTCAAAAAACATTCGAAAAGGTTGTTTACATCAACAAAAAAATCAACAATCGTGAATTTGAAGATTGTGTTTTTAAAAACTGCGATTTTTCGAATAGTAATTTTAATTCTAACACTTTTCTTGACTGCGAATTCATTGACTGCAATTTATCAATGACAGGTTTAGCAGGAACGAGTTTAAAAAACGTCACTTTTAGAAACTGTAAACTTCTTGGAATTGCTTTTAATGAATGTGACGATTTTTTATTTCAGGTTCACTTTGAAGAATGCGTTTTGGATTATGCTTTGTTTTCGAACAAAAAAATGCCTAAAACCAAGTTTATCAATTCTTCAGTTCGCGAAGTAACTTTCATTGGAACTAATTTAACAAGCTCACTTTTTGACAATTGTGATCTTGACGGTGCGATTTTTAACGAAACACAATTAGCCGGAGTAAATTTTAAAACGGCTTACAATTACAAAATCGATCCCGAATTCAACCCGATGAAAAAAGCACAATTTTCGACTCAGGGAATTGAAGGACTTTTAGATAAATATGACATTAAAATTGTATAATTATGAGTGCCGATTCCTTCTATTTAGAAAGTGCAAAAAAACAGTTTTTATACTATAAAATGCTGGGTGAAAAAGCGATCGATCAATTAGAACCTCAACAGCTTTTTATTACTTTAAACGAAGATACAAATAGCATTGCTACAATTATAAAGCATATTTCAGGAAATATGCTTTCGCGTTGGACTGATTTTCTGACCTCTGATGGCGAAAAAGAATGGCGAAACCGCGATGCAGAATTTGAAAATGATTTGCAATCGAAAAAAGAAGTTTTAGAAATCTGGAAAAAAGGTTGGGATTGCTTAGAGAATGCTTTGAAAAGTTTAAAACCAGAACAACTTTCGGATATTATTTATATCAGAAATGAAGGTCACACGGTTATCGAAGCCATAAATCGTCAATTAGCACATTATCCTTATCATGTTGGTCAAATTGTTTTTTATGCTAAACAACTAAAAAATAGTTCTTGGGAAAGTTTATCGATTCCGAAGAATAAATCGGGAAATTATAATGCTGAAAAGTTTGCCAAAGAAAAAGAAATCAAGAACTTTACAGATGATGAATTAAAAAGATTGAAATGATAGAATATTATGCAAATTTTGGTGGTACATGTTGGTGGATCTTAATTAAATTCTGCAAAACAAATTTAACCGAAGAGCAGAGTTCTAAAAACAAAAAAAGGAATTTACTTTTTCTAACTTTTATAACTCTTGTAATTTTCTTTTTATTCTTTAATTAAAAAAGAACTCTTGAAAACTAAAGCCCTAGCCCTGATTGAAATGGAAATCCTTTTTGTTTTTTCTTTAAAAACAAAAAGATTGTAATGGAAAGCAGGAATAAGCTCCTAAAAAAACAACTTATTTAAAATGAAAAAAATACTATTTCTTCTTCCGTTAATTGCATTAGCATCTTGTTATAATGCTGAACATAATTGCAAAGATTTTAAAAACGGAAAATTCAAGTTTGAGACTGAAGTAAATGGCGTAAAAAAAACAACTTTTTTTGAACGAAAAGACAGCATTGAAATCGAAACTTTTGAAGGAAAAACAGATACAGCAACCGTACGCTGGGTTAGCGACTGCGAATATATTCTACAAAAAAAACACCCAAAAAATATGGCTGAAGAAAAAGCAATCAGCATGAAAATTTTAACGACTTCGAAAGATTCGTATACTTTTGAGTTTGGATTGGTTGGTTCTGAAGAAAAACAGCGCGGAAAAGTTTTTAAAGTGGATTAAAACTATATTTAAAATATACAAAAGCTCCTTCAAGGAGCTTTTTTTTTGTCACTTAGTGATCGAAGGAACTAAAAACCTTTGACCCTTTGTCACTTTGTTTCTTTGTTCCTCAAAAAATAAAAAATGTTTCTTTTACATTTCTATTTTAAATAGTACATTAGAACCTAAATCTAGTACAATGAAAAATACCATTTCGCAAAGAGTTGCCGACTTTTTAAAGAATTATCCGCCGTTTAATTTCCTTCATCAAATGGATTTAGAAAAATTATCGGAACAGATTTCTATTATTTATAAAGAGAAAGATGCGGTGATTTTTGCGGAAAATGATAAAACTCACGATTCATTTTACGTGGTTCACAAAGGAGCTATTGCTTTGAAAAAAAGCACTAAAAATACTGTTCTGGACATGTGTGATGAAGGCGATATTTTTGGACTTCGTCCGCTTTTGGCGCAGGAAAATTATATCATGGAAGCTGTAGCGCATGAAGAAACCATTTTATATGCCATTCCGATTGCGGTTTTTAAGCCTTATGCACTTGAAAACAGAAATGTTGGAAATTTCTTAATCGAAAGTTATGCTTCGAATACGAGAAATCCGTATTCCGATATTCACAAAGATAAATTGTATGGCGATGATGATTTATTGAATGAAAACAGACATTCTAATAACGATTCATTTGATTTAACTCCAATAAAGTATTCAAAAAAAATTGTTACCTGCAGTCCGTCAACAACGGTTAAGGAAGTTGCTAAGATTATGAATAAAAAGAAAGTCGGAGCCATTTTAATTGTTGATGAAATGCTTCCAATTGGTATTTTAACTGATAAAGATCTTCGAAACAAAATAGTTACTGGCGAATATTCTATTATGACAACCGCCGAAACCATAATGACAAAACCCGTTATTACATATCCAAAAAAAATGACGGTTACAGAGGCTCAAATGGCGATGATGAAAAGTAATATCAGTCATTTATGTCTGACTAAAGATGGTACGGTTAACACAAAAGCTGTTGGGATTTTATCCAAACATGATGTAATGGTAGCGTTAGGAAATAATCCAGCCGTTTTAATAAAAGCATTAAAAAGAGCTAAAAAAACGAAGGAAATAAAACCAATTAGAAACCGAATCATGCAACTGCTTCAGGGATATCTGGACCAAAATATTCCGATGACTTTGATTTCTAAAATCATAACTGAATTGAATGAAGCCTGTACCACTCGTGTAATTGAAATTTGCTTAGAAAAAATGAGCAGTCCGCCGCCGGTAAAATTTGCCTGGCTTGCGTTGGGAAGTCAAGGTCGTGGAGAACAAATGCTTCATACCGATCAGGATAATGCTATTGTTTATGAAAATGTTTCAGAAGTTTTTAAAGATGAAACAAAAATTTATTTTTTGAAATTTGCTTCTCTCGTTAACAAAGGGCTTTTTGATATCGGTTATGATTATTGTCCGGCCGATATGATGGCTTCAAGTCCAAAATGGTGCATGAGTCTTGATGAATGGAAAAACCAAGTACATCACTGGATAACTAATCCGGGCAAAAATGAAGTTTTACTTTCATTCATTTTCTTTGATTATAGTAAAACTTATGGTGATTCTGAAATTGTAAATCAGTTATCAGATTCCATTTTTGAAAATGTAAAAGCCAATCCGATTTTTTATATGCATTTGGTGAGTGGAGCCTTACAAAGTCCTTCTCCTACAGGATTCTTCAGACAATTTTTGGTTGAACAAGATGGTGCCAATAAAGATAATTTTGATATTAAGAGAAGAGCTTTAATGCCTTTGACAGATGCTGCAAGAGTTTTGATTTTATCACATTCAGTAAAATCGATCAGTAATACAGCGGAACGTTTTGAAAAACTGGCTGAACTTGAACCTAATAACCGAGAATTGTATTTATCATGTTCTTATTCATTTAAAGCGTTATTAAAATTTAGAACGAAACAAGGACTTCTACATCATGATTCTGGACAATTTATCGAATTGGAGTCTTTAACTAAAATGGAAAAAATTAAGCTGAAACGTACTTTCAAAACTATTAAAGAACTTCAAGAGCTTATTTCGGTTCGTTTTAATATCTCAAATCTGGTATAATTATGAGTTTATTTAATTTTTGGAAAAAAGAAGAAAATATATTTGATGAAAATATTACGATTGAAGAAACAAGATTTATAGTTTTAGATACTGAAACGACTGGTTTTGACTATGAAAATGACCGAATTTTATGCATTGGAGCTCTAGTTTTACAAAACGGAATCATTTCTGTTCAAGATAGTTTTGAAATTTATATCGAACAAGACCATTATGATAAATCGACGGCTCAAATTCATGGAATTTTAAAAGCATTTGTTATTCAGCGCCCAACTGAATTAGAAGCTTTACAGCAGTTTTTATCTTTTTTAGGCGATTCCGTTATTATAGCGCATCACACTATTTTTGATGTTACAATGATTAATAAAGCGCTAGAAAGAAATGGTTTACCAGAACTAACAAACAAAAGATTAGATACCGCAATTTTATACAAAAAGACATTAATCAAGTCTCATTTATTCGAAAGAAAAGACCATTATACTTTAGATGATCTTGCAGATAAATTTGATATTTCTAAAAAAGATCGTCACACGGCATTGGGCGATGCATATATTACAGCAATAGCTTTTCTGAAAATTGTAAAAAAGCTGAAAGAGAAAAAAGAGATCAATTTGAATTCCCTTTTTAAATAGGAAACCTGACTTTAAAAAGTCAGGTTTCCCTCAATTTTAATTGTCTATAAATAATCTATACGGAAATACGTTTGACGATCTATTTTTCAAATTTCTCATGAAGCTATCACACAAATATTCCCATTCTTTGGTTCACCTCCGGGATATGTTCAAAGTGACGCTGGTGGCCTATTAATTAATAAAATTCGCGAAAAACCTTACTCGATTGTTTTATTCGATGAAATAGAAAAAGCTCACCCTTCTGTTTTTGATATATTTCTTCAAATCATGGATGAAGGAAAACTACACGACCGCTTAGGAAAAGAAGGCGATTTCTCAAACGCAATCATACTTTTTACCTCGAATATTGGTGCAGATCATATTGTTAATACTTTCAATAAAGGCAAAATTCCGACTTCAAATTCTTTAATGGAGATTATGGGAAATTATTTCCGACCTGAATTTTTGGGACGTTTGACTGAAATAGTGCCTTTTGCCCCTATCAGTAAAGAGAATGCATTGAAGATCTTCGAGATCCATCTTAAAAAAGAGTTCACTGATTTATTGAAAAACATTAATATCCAAGTTGAAATTCCAATGAAAGTGAAACTTTATCTTGCCGAAAATGGTTACAATGCCAAATATGGAGCAAGACCCATTAAAAGTATTATTAGAACGCATTTGAGAAGACCTTTAGCTAAAAAAATAATTTCTGGAGAAGTAAAAGACGGAGATATCATTTCTGTTAGTATTGAAAACAATGAAGTTAAATGGATTAAGAAAGAAATCATTTCAATCATTGAAAATTAATTCTCTAAATCACTTATACAAAAAAAACGCTAAGAAATTAATCTTAGCGTTTTCTTTTTATTCTAAAACCAAACCTATTTGGCCATCATCATCTAATTCAGTTTCTACTGAATCATCATCTTCTAATACTTCTGGCTTTTCAGGAATTTCTTCGACTGGTTCTTCGTAAGGAAGCGGGTCTAATAAATTCACTTGTTTTAATTTATCAGATGTTAATTGATTCCCTAAAGCTTTAAAACCTTTTACGGCTATAAAGTCTTCTACATCAATATGAAGATCTTCTTTTTGAACACCTTTTACTTTGGCAAAAACCAATTGCGCAACAGGACGATAATCTGTAGATACTATTTCTAATTGCGAATTTGGATGATCCGTAATAAAGCTTTCTTCTTTTCCTTCATTTTCAACTAAGAAACGTTTTAGGAAATAACGCTCTTTTTCACCATCATAATAAATGGCAGAAATTGGTTTCTTCGGTTTCCATTTTTCCAAAACAATCATATCTTCCTCAAAGTGAGTTGATAATTCTGGAATAATGACTTTTAGTTTTCCACTTTGGCTAATTACTAAGATTTTATCGCTTGGTTTAAATTCACCTAACAACTCACCTCTCGCATCAACATTTAGACGTTTTACGGTATCATCAAACCAAACTTTTCTTGGCAATAAAGTTGAAATTCCCTTTTCTTTTAATTCGATTTTTTTGATTGGATATTTGGTAACCAAATTCCCTTTTGAAGCACGTCCTTTGATCGCTAATTTAGCAAAATCAATATCGAATTTCAGTTTCTTAATCGTTCCAACCTGGCGCAGTAAAATAGTTACAACCTCAGCTTCTCCATTTGGATTATGTGAAAAATAAACCACCTGAGAACCATTTGTACCATTTGTTAAATCGTAAGCTTTATCACGTGTCACACCTGTAACATTAAAACGTTTTATATAAGACGGCCCAGATTTACCATCACGGTACATCATGTTATAAATAGTACGTTTGTCATTTTTATCAAAAACTGCGGCGTGAATAATGTCTTTTCCAATAAAAGTTTTGGCATCGACTTTTGTTATCATCAATGTTCCGTCTCGTAAAAACACGATAACATCATCAATATCAGAACAATCACCTACATATTCGTCTTTCTTTAAACTTGTTCCTACGAAACCTTCTTCACGGTTTACATATAATTTTGTATTACGTAAAACTACTTTTGTAGCCTCAACATTATCAAAAACACGAAGTTCAGTCTGACGTTCGCGGCCTTTTCCATATTTCTCTTTTAATTTCGTAAAATAAGCGATTGCAAAATCTGTTAAATGTTCCAGATTATGCTCTACTTCTTTCATTTCCTCTTCTAACCTTGAAATCAATTCATCGGCTTTATCAGAATCGAAACGGGTAATACGAATCATCGGGATTTGAGTCAAACGTTGTAAATCATCATCAGTTATATCTCTGACGAATGATTTCTTGAAAGGCTCAAAACGATCGTATAAATATTTATAAAGTGATTCTCTGTCTCCGTATAATTTGAAATCAATATACATTTCTTCACGAATGAAGATTTTTTCTAAAGTAGAGAAATGCCACTTATTTTTTAATTCTTCTAATTGAATTTCTAATTCCTGGCGAAGCAAATCAACCGTTCTGTGTGTTGAGATTTTCAACATTTCAGAAACTCCAATAAACAAAGGTTTATTATCTTCAATAACACATCCTAAAGGTGCTACAGATGTTTCGCAGGCTGTAAAAGCAAATAATGCATCAATTGTTTTATCTGGTGAAACGCCAGGGAAAAGATGAATTAAAATCTCAACATCGGCAGCGGTATTGTCTTCAATTTTCTTGATTTTGATTTTACCTTTATCATTTGCTTTCAAAATACTATCAATTAAACTCGAAGTATTGGTCGAAAACGGAATCTGCGTAATCACCAATGTATTTTTGTCTAATTGCGAAATTTTAGCACGCACACGCACACGTCCACCACGAAGTCCATCATTATAATTTGACACATCGGCAATACCTTGTGTCATGAAATCAGGATATAATGTAAAAGCTTTTCCTTTTAAAATTTTAATCGAAGCATCAATTAATTCATTAAAGTTATGAGGCAATACTTTTGTAGAAAGTCCAACCGCAATACCTTCTGCTCCTTGTGCTAAAAGCAATGGAAATTTTACAGGAAGATTGTTTGGTTCTGCACGACGTCCGTCATACGAAACACCCCAATCTGTAATTTTTGGAGAATATAGAACCTCCAAAGCAAACTTAGATAAACGTGCCTCAATATAACGCGAAGCTGCTGCTCCATCACCTGTTAAAATATTTCCCCAGTTTCCTTGACAGTCAATCAATAAATCTTTTTGACCAATTTGCACCATTGCATCACCAATACTCGCATCTCCGTGTGGGTGATACTGCATGGTGTGACCAACAACATTGGCAACTTTGTTATAACGACCATCATCCAACTCTTTTAAAGAGTGCATAATACGACGCTGAACAGGTTTAAATCCGTCCTCGATAGCAGGAACTGCACGCTCCAGAATTACGTAAGATGCATAATCCAGAAACCAGTCTTTGTACATGCCCGTTACTTTGGTAATAACGTCCTCTCCTTCTTCTTCCTGATTTTCGTAAAAATGCTGTCCTTCAAAATGTTTAGCATCTACGTCGATAATCTCATCGTCATCTCCATCCTGATTGTCATCCATCAGGTTTTCATCTTGATTATTCTCGTCGTCGTTTGGAATTATGTTATCGTCTTCTTCGTCTTTCATTTTTATGCTGAATTATTTCAGTATTTTATTTTAAAACTTTATTGTTAACTATTTTTGTTGTTTTCAAACTATCCAAAAACAATCTTTCTTTTTCTTCCTTTTCTTCTGAATCAACAAAATATTTGATTCCTGCTTTTTTGAAAAAGTCTTTTACATCATCTTTACAATAATCCCAATTTTCCTTAAGATTATTAGACGATTCAGAAGTTCCACATTCAAAACAAAGCTCAATATGTCCTATAATTTTATTTTTATCATTGTAAAAAAGAATTAAATTTCTTGGCATATAACAGCTTGAATAAGGAGCAACATCACCTTCAACCTTACAATGAATTTTAATCAAATTAAATAATTCTCTTATTTGATTCTCCTTCAATAATGTAACTTTTTCATTAATCATTGAAGCATCAAAATCAATCTTATTATTTCTAATAATTCCTTTATGCCTTAATGTGTCCCAAGCTAATCGATCTGGATAAGAAAATATTTCAACTCTTTTAATTGCTTCTAATTTAAATTCAAAAGCATCCGAATAATCTAATTCTTTTTTGCCATTAGTTTCATCTTCAAAACCTTTACTTCTATTACATGAAACTATGCTTGAAATAATTATTAGGACTAAAAGTTTCTTCATCAAATTAAAGTTTTGAAAAATCTTAAGCTTCCTCAAGCTCATCAATCTCCACCTTCAAATTCTTGATAATAAACTCTTGTCTATCTGGCGTATTTTTCCCCATATAGAAAGATAATAATTGTTCGATTGAAGTATGTTTATCCATCATAACCGGATCAAGACGGATCGTATCTCCAATAAAGTTTTTAAACTCGTCTGGCGAAATCTCTCCTAAACCTTTAAATCGGGTGATTTCTGGTTTTGGTTTTAGTTTTTCAATCGCATCTTTTCTTTCATCTTCAGAATAACAGTAAATCGTTTCTTTTTTGTTTCTAACCCTGAAAAGTGGCGTTTGTAAAATGTACAAATGTCCTTCTTTAATTAATTCAGGGAAAAACTGCAAAAAGAAAGTAATTAAAAGTAAACGAATGTGCATTCCATCGACATCGGCATCGGTTGCGATTACGATGTTGTTGTAACGCAGTTTTTCTAAACCATCTTCGATATCAAGCGCAGCCTGCAATAAATTGAATTCTTCGTTTTCATACACGATTTTCTTCGTCATTCCATATGAATTCAAAGGCTTACCACGCAAACTGAAAACCGCTTGTGTATTTACGTCTCGCGACTTTGTAATCGATCCGGAAGCCGAATCTCCCTCGGTAATAAAAAGCGTACTTTCTAAGTTTCTTGGGTTTTTGGTATCAGGAAGATGCGCTCTGCAATCTCTTAATTTTTTATTGTGAAGATTGGCTTTCTTAGCTCGATCTGTCGCCAGTTTTCTAATTCCGGATAATTCCTTACGCTCGCGTTCTGCCTGAAGAATTTTACGCAGTAAAGCCTCAGCAGTTGTTGGATTTTTATGCAGGTAATTATCTAACTTGGTTTTGATAAAATCGTTTACGAAAGTACGAACAGAAACCGCTGGTGTTCCGTCATCAGAACCCATGTCTGTAGAACCTAATTTTGTTTTGGTTTGAGACTCAAAAACCGGTTCCATCACTTTAATACTAATCGCACTTACAATCGATTTTCGAACGTCTGATGCTTCGAAATTCTTATTGTAAAACTCACGGATTGTTTTTACAACGGCTTCACGATACGCTGCCAAGTGTGTTCCTCCCTGCGTTGTATTCTGACCATTCACAAAAGAGTGATATTCTTCACTATATTGCGTTTTACTGTGCGTTAACGCAACCTCGATATCATGATCTTTTAAGTGAATAATTGGATATTCTAAATCATCTTCACTGATTGTTTCTTCTAATAAATCACGAAGTCCGTTTTCTGAATAATATTTTTCTCCGTTGAAAATAATAGTCAAACCATTGTTCAAATAACAATAGTTTTTAACCATTTTAATTACATATTCTAAACGGAATTTATAGTTTTTGAAAATCGTTTCATCTGGCGTAAAAGTTACTTTTGTTCCTTTACGTTTTGTCGTATCAACAATATCTTCTTCTAAAACAAGATTTCCAGCAGAAAACTCTGCTCCTTTTTGTTTATCATCACGAACCGATTCTACTCTGAAATAATTGGAAAGCGCATTTACTGCTTTTGTTCCGACACCATTCAAACCAACCGATTTTTGAAAAGCTTTAGAATCGTACTTTCCACCCGTATTCATTTTTGAAACTACGTCGACAACTTTTCCTAAAGGAATTCCACGTCCGTAATCACGAACTGAAACCGTTTTATCCTTGATAGTCACTTCAATAGTTTTTCCCGAGCCCATTACGAACTCATCGATACAGTTATCTAAAACCTCTTTTAATAGAATATAAATACCATCATCTGGAGAAGAACCGTCTCCAAGTTTTCCGATGTACATTCCCGGACGCATACGGATATGTTCTTTCCAGTCGAGTGATCGGATATTATCTTCGGTATATTGATTTTGCTCTAGCATAAGGTGAATTGGATTTTTGGCTAATGTACCATTTATCGGCAAAAAATGAAAGCGTATTTTTTCTTTTGTTACGAATAATAACAGTTTTTCAATCTATTTAAATTGATTTTAAAAAAATACGACCGTTAAAAATATAAAAAAACAGCTATGAAACAAAAAAATACTATTTGATTCCGAGTACTTCTTTTGCGAGCGCAATCATTTCGGGCGTTCCCGTGTTTTTATTTTTTTCATCAGAAAGTTTTACAACACCTTGCCAATGTGTATTATCAGGTTTTGTATCGGTTAATTTTATCACCATATTCATGGCAGGAAGCCCAACATCATTGGTGAAATTTGTTCCAATTCCGAAAGACATTTTGATTTTATCATGACAGAAATCTACAATCGTTTTTACTTTATCGTAATTAAGAGAATCTGAAAAAACAATCGCTTTCGATTTTGGATCAATTCCCATTTTAGTATAATGCGAAATCACTTTTTGAGCAAATTCTATCGGGTCGCCACTGTCATGTCGAACCCCGTCAAAAAGTTTGGAATATTTTTTATCAAATTGATTGAAGAAAACTTCTGTTGTGTAAGTATCCGTAAGTGCAATTCCGAGGTCGCCACCGTAAACTTGTGTCCAATGTTCGAGACTTATCAAATTTGCCATTTTAAAACCATATTGCGCCGCATGAAACATAAACCATTCGTGTGCGTGCGTACCTAAAGGTCTTCTATTATTGACCATTGCAAAATGCACATTACTGGTTCCTATAAAACTCTGACCGCCATTTTCCTGCAAAGTTTCATTAACTAAAACATGTACATCATAAGAATGACGGCGTCTGGTTCCAAATTCTAAAATCGAAACTCCTAGTTTGTTATAATTGTCAATTTTCTCTTTAGTAAGATTCTTTATCGCTTCATCATTTAATCGAATTAAATGATTTGATTTATAAAAAAGTTCCGAAATTAAAGCCATTAACGGTACTTCCCATAAAATAGTTCTGTACCAAAAACCTTCAACGGTAACTTTTATTTCTGAACCTTCCTGACTAATCTGTACTTCAGATGGATCATAACTGTAACCTTGCAAAAAATCCAAATAAGTTGGATCAAGATAAGGACAATAATGCGATAGATAATTTTTTTCTTCTTTTGTTAAACGAAGGTCTGCCATGGCATCTACAGACTTTCTAAGCAAATCTGCGAAGCCATCAGGAAAAACATGCTTTCCACGATTTATAAATCCATAACGAACTTTTGCTTTTGGAAAAAGTTTGATAACAGCATGCTGCATTGTGAATTTATAGAAATCATTATCTAAGATTGATTTCAAAAAAGTTGTTTCCATAGCATAGTAATTCAAATCCTGAATTGCTAAGATACGCCAATTCAATAAAAGAAGAAAATGTCAGCAACTAAGATATATGCAACTTTTTGCTCCTAAATAATTTTAAAAGACACGATGCTGTTGGTATCGATAAAAATAGTTATGTACTCGCCTACATTTTTATCAATAAGAATTTGAAATTCTAAACTGCCTCTTTTTTCTTTTGGATTTTGAACTTTAACTGGCCTATTGAATTTATTCAAATAAAAAACCTGATTGGATTTTGAAACATTTTTAATTTCAACAGTAATCTTATCACCATTTCTAGCTTCGATTATTCCAGAATCAGGCAATTTAATTTTATAATCATTTTGAATTGTTTTATTATAAATCAAAGGTCCGTTAAGGAAATCATCTTTACTTAGTCTGTTTCCTAAAAAAGTTCCTGAATCAGGGAAATGTTTTGCAAAGAAATAATCAGGATCTGTGTCGAAATAAATTGGAGAAAAATCATTTACCATTCGGCCTTTGCTGCTGTCGTAATAACCTTGTCCCCAAGTAACATCAACCAAACGCCATTTTTTATCAATTAAAACCATATTCCATGCATGATTTGATGAAGTTGTTTTTCGACCAATATCTCTTACGGAAATTTTAGAATCTCCGCGAATGATTTCACATTTTATCCCCATTAATGAAGCCAAATGCTGATACAATGCTGTAAATCCTTCGCAAACGGCTTTTTTTGAAGTAAAAGTTTTTTGAATCAGATTATCATTAATCTGTTTTATTTTTCTTTGTTTTTCTGCTTCAGAAGAATAACTGAAACCTTGTGTTCTAGGTGGATTCAAAAAAGCATTGAAATCGTATTTTATATTGAAAGCTATCCAGCTGTAAATTGCTCGTGCGCGATCGTAATCAGACGAAAAATCTCCTTCGATTTTATCTGCTAACTTCTCGGTACTGGCAAAGCTTTTTGGATACTTTGCAACAATTTTATCCACTTCAGTAATTTTTTGTGCAAAAGTGGAATTCAATAAAATAACATTGAGAAAAAGGAAAATAAAAGCAATCTTTTTTGGTGGCATTTAGAAATTTGATTTAATAATGTTTTTCAGTTCATTATCTAACTCAACATTAGATATTTTATTTTCCTGTAAATCAAAATTCGAGCCAAATGCTGGTAATGAGAAACTTCCTTTAATTTCTGCGCCATAACGTGGAAAAAGATTTTGGGCAATTCCTAAAACCGATGCACCTCCTCTTCCTCCTGGAGAAGTCGCTAATAACAACATTGGTTTGTGCTGAAAAACATCTTTTTCGATTCGGGAACTCCAATCAAAAACATTTTTGAAAGCAACTGAATAATTCCCGTTATTTTCTGCCATTGAAACGACCAGAATATCAGCTTCTTTAAGTTTATTTAAAAATGCTTGCGCGACTTTGTGTTGTCCTAGTTCTTTTTCAAGATCAACACTAAAAACCGGCATTGCAAAATCATTCAAATCTAAAACTTCAACATCGGCATTCTCAAATAAACTTGCTGCATAAGTTGCCAGACGTTTATTGATTGACTGTGTACTGTTGCTTCCTCCAAAGGCTATTATTTTCATGGTTTCTCTTTTTGTAATGTTTCTTCTATTGGTTCTTTTTTTGGTCCGTCGATTTCATAAATCTCTTTTGCTATTTCTACTGAATATTCGTTAGGATAAATTTTTCCTCCATATGATTTAGCATAGACTTTAGTAAATTCTGCTCCAAAATACAGAATAATTGCCGAATAATAAACCCAAACCAGAATTATTATCACAGAACCGGCTGCGCCATAAACTGAGGCAACGGTTGAGCTTCCTAAATAAAAACCAATAGCAAATTTACCAATCATAAAAAGTACAGCGGTAACGCCTGATCCTATAAAAGCATCTTTCCATCTTATTTTCCCGTCTGGTAATGTTCTGAAAATAATAGCAAAAAGAGTGCTTATACTCGCCAACACAATAAAGATATTGATTACATAAAACAAATAAACTGTACTTTCCGGAAAAGATACTTTTAAACGTGTACTCAGTAAATCTAAAGTTGTACTTATAAAAAGACTGACCAACATTAAAAAACCAACCGACGCAATCATTGAGAATGACATCAAGCGGTTTTGAATAAATTTCTTAATCCCTTTATCCGGTTTTGCTCGTAGTCCCCAAATAAAATTAATAGAACTTTGTATTTCGGCAAAAACTCCAGAGGCACCAATTAAAAGCATAACAATTCCGAATACGGTTGCAAAAACATTATCGCCAGACAATTGTACATTCTTAATAGCTTCCTGAATTTGACTTGCTGCGCCGTTACCAACCAAACCATTAATCTGTCCGTACAATTCTCCTGTCACCGCTTCTTCTCCAAAAAAGAAACCGCAAATTGTAATGATAATAATTAATAAAGGTGGTAATGCAAATATGGTATAATATGCGAGTGCAGCACTAAGCTTAATAGCATTATCATCGTTAAATTCTAAGAAGGTATTCTTTAAAAGAAACCAGGTTTTGAAGAATATATTTTTGATTTTCATTAGCTGATTTTTTTGACAATCTCTCAAATTTACGCAAACTTGAAAAATTTTGAATTCTTGATTTTTAGGCTAATTTTATATTTTTTCCATGTCTATCAATATGAAATTCCTAACGGAATAATCTTTCGAGGTAGCACATAATTTTAAAGCTACCAATATTGAATTCCTAGCGGAATAATCTCGTAGAGATTAAATATTGGTAACCCGAAAAATCTGTTTGTAATAATTGTCCCGTAGGGACTACACTATAAATTTATTTATAATGACAAAAAATCCCTTTATCATAAACCGTCCACAAACTCGCCTTTTGATTAGCGGCTTTTAAAGCACTATTTGCCCAAGTATTGCAAGTATTAAAAAGACTGTAACTTCCTTTTGCTTCATAAAAAGCATCTTTTTTTCCGTAGCTATGACCTTCAATCCATTGTGGATGAATTGGATCTGTGAAACTGTTAGAAATGTAATTGACTAAATTTTGATAATTTTCTTTTGAAACTAAAATGCGTTTGCAGTCGTCTCCTTCTCTCAATTGTTTAAAAAATGTGGTATGCATAGCTGATGAGCTCACTCCAAAAGCCGCTTTGAATGCCGTACTTGCTTTTAAATCTGACCATTCTGGAGTTTCCAGATAAAAGCCTTTGTCGCCCCAACCAAAAGCAATATAATTCATTAAAGAATCTTTAGATTGAGTTTGGCTGAATTGAATTTCGTTACGCCAATCTTTAATTTCATTTTTAATGGGAACTACAATATCAGTATGAACTCCATTTGAAAGAATATAAATTGGAATCGCTTCTTGTTCATCAACTTGAGCGATATCTGAATTCACTGTGATTTTGGAAATAATCAACACAGATGAAATGTACAAAGCAAGGAAAGTGAAAAATCCGAAGAGTGTCCAGCCTAGAAGTTTGAAAGATTTTTTTAGCATTTTGATTGATTGATTTTAGATTAGTAATTGGTTAATTTTTCTGTAACCAATTTTTAAGCCAAAAATTTTACTTCCTGAAATTGCACGCGGATTTTACGGATTCGCTTTCGCGAAAGCGCGGATTTAAACGGATTTTATTCTCATTTTAGACATAAAAAAACTGCTGAATCTCTCCAGCAGTTTTAGTCTTTATTCTTTGTTCTTTACTTTTTCTTCTAAAAAAAAGATTAAACGTTAAAACGGAAATGCATTACATCACCATCTTTTACAATATATTCTTTTCCTTCTACTTTGAATTTACCAGCTTCTTTTGCTTTTGCTTCAGAACCGTATTGAACGTAATCATCGTATGAAATTACTTCTGCACGAATGAAACCTTTTTCGAAATCAGTGTGGATAACTCCAGCCGCTTGAGGCGCTGTAGCTCCAATATTGATTGTCCAGGCACGAACTTCTTTTACACCTGCAGTAAAGTAAGTTTGTTGTTTCAATAATTTGTAAGCTGCACGAATCAAAACTGATGCTCCCGGCTCAGTTAACCCCATATCTTCTAGGAAAACCTGACGCTCTTCATAGCTTTCTAATTCTGTAATATCAGCCTCTGCTCCTACTGAAAGAATAATTACTTCAGCATCTTCATCTTTTACCAATTCACGAACTTGATCTACATATTTGTTTCCGTTTACCGCTGAACCTTCGTCAACATTACAAACGTATAAAACTGGTTTTGCAGTAATCAATTGGAAACCTTCCATCAAAACTTCTTCATCATTACTTTGAGGAATAATTGTTCTTGCTGATTTTGCCTGCAACAAAGCTTCTCTAATTCTGTTCAATAAAGCTTCTTCTGTTTGAGCTTCTTTATTTCCTGTTTTTGCAGCACGTTTTACTTTTTCCAAACGTTTTTCGATTGTTTCTAAATCTTTTAACTGCAATTCGATATCGATCGTTTCCTTGTCACGAATTGGATTTACGTTCCCGTCAACGTGAACAATATTATCATTGTCAAAACAACGCAAAACGTGAATAATAGCATTACACTCTCTAATGTTTCCTAAAAACTGATTCCCAAGACCTTCACCTTTACTTGCACCTTTTACCAAACCAGCGATATCAACGATATCAACGGTTGCCATTTGTACACGCTCTGGTTTTACCAACTCTTCTAATTTGTTGATTCTTGGATCTGGAACGTTTACAACACCAATATTAGGTTCGATTGTACAAAACGGAAAGTTCGCACTTTGCGCTTTTGCATTAGATAAACAATTAAATAATGTTGATTTTCCAACATTTGGTAATCCTACAATTCCTGCTTTCATCTGTTTGTTTCTATATTATTTATTCGACCTTTTATGCTTCGGCCTAAAACATTAAATATTGTGTTTTAATGTTTTGTAATTTAAATGTTCTTTTATTGATTTCTGCCAAAATGATATTTTTCGGCTTTAAAATTTTGCAAATATAAGATTTAATAGCTCTTGCACGAAGTAAAAATGTTCAATAATATAATTTTAAGGCTAATCTTAAAAATTTTTAAACATTTAATTAAATTTTTGTTAAAAAATACTACTTTTATAAACTAAACCAATGAAAAACAAACCAAAAAACCAAACTACGATGAAAAAAATTGTTTTATTATTATTTCTACTAAATACAGCGTTTCTTTTTGCACAAAAAGAAGTCTCAGGTGCTGTGAAAGATAAATCGGGTGCACCACTACCAGGTGTAAACGTTGTAGAAAAAGGAACCACTAATGGCGTTTCAACTGATTTTGAAGGTGGCTATATCATTAAAGTAAAAGAAGGCGCAACCTTGGTTTTTACTTATGTAGGTTATGCAACTGTTGAAAGACCGTCTTTAAGTGGAAAAATTGACGTTACACTAGACGAAAGCGGCGGGCAAGTTTTAAGCGATGTTGTAGTTGTAGGTTCCAGAAGCACTAAAAGAACCGTTGTGAATTCGGCTGTACCTATTGATGTAATCAATGTAAAAGATGTTACAACTCAAAGTGGTAAAATCGAAATTAATCAACTATTGCAATATGTTGCTCCATCTTTCAATGCCAACAAACAATCAGGTTCTGACGGAGCAGACCACGTTGACCCGGCTTCTTTAAGAGGTATGGGACCTGACCAGACTTTAGTTTTGATTAATGGAAAAAGAAGACACCAATCTTCTCTTATCAATTTATTTGGAACTCGTGGTCGTGGTAATACCGGAACCGATTTAAATGCAATTCCAGCTTCTTCAATCAAACGAATTGAGATTTTGAGAGATGGTGCAGCCGCACAATACGGTTCTGATGCTATTGCTGGGGTTATTAATATTATTACGAATGATAACGTAAAAGAATTAACAGGTTCTGTTACTTATGGCTTTTTTAATACGAATGCAAAAGGAGATTTTCTGCCTGGAACACCAAATACTGATGGTTTCAGACTGGATCGAAAAGGTTTTGGAAACTCGTATGGAAAAGACAAATCTTTTGACGGAGAATCGTTAAAAATTGCAGCAAATTATGGAATTTCGGTAGGAAGCAAAGGCGGTTATGCCAATTTTACCGGAGAATTTATTAATAAAGACAAAACATTACGACCTGCGTACGATTTCAGAAAAGGTTTTGGTGATGCACAAATTAGAGGCTTAAATTTCTTTGGAAATTTTTCTCTTCCATTGTCTGACAAAACTG
Source organism: Flavobacterium sp. ASV13 (assembly GCF_000745775.1). Taxonomy (GTDB): domain Bacteria; phylum Bacteroidota; class Bacteroidia; order Flavobacteriales; family Flavobacteriaceae; genus Flavobacterium. The sequence continues at coordinate 233,736 of NZ_JQJY01000004.1, forward strand.
AACTTTACGCTTTTGGCGGTACTAATTTTAGAGATACTGACGCATATGCTTTTACAAGAAATGACGGAGAAAGAGTTGTAGAAGAAATTTATCCGGGTGGTTACACTCCAAGAATTACTTCTCATATCACCGATAATTCATTGGCTGCAGGAATTAGAACAACAACTGGAGGCGGATGGAAATTTGACTTAAGTAATACTTTTGGAAAAAATAAATTCGAATACGACATTAAAGGAACTTTAAACGCTTCACTTGAAGCAAAATCTCCAACAGAATTTGATGCCGGCGGACATAGTTTGCTTCAAAATACAACCAATTTTGATATTTCTAAAAACTATGATGATATCATGGATGGTTTTAATATTGCTTTTGGAACAGAATTCAGAGTAGAGAAATTTGAAATTTTTGCCGGCGAAGAAGGTTCTTATACTACTTATGATACAAACGGAGTTCCAATTACTGATCCAACAACTCAAAGTGCACCAATTGACCCAATTTCTGGAAATCCGAGACCTGGAAGTTCACAAGGTTTCCCTGGTTACAGCCCTGCAAATGAGGTAAATGAAAGTCGTACCAACTTCTCTTTATATACTGATGCCGAATTAGATGTGACCAAAGCTTTTATGGTAAGTGGTGCAGTTCGTTTTGAAAATTACAGTGATTTTGGAAGTACCGTAAACGGAAAATTAGCATCTAGACTTAAAATAAATGATCATATCAACTTAAGAGGTTCTGTAAGTACAGGTTTCCGTGCGCCTTCATTGGCTCAAATTTATTATAACTTACGTTTTACCAACTTTAATGCGAGCGGTGCTACGGAAGTTCTTTTAGCACCAAATGACAGTCCGGTTACAAAAGCTTTCGGAATTGAAAAATTAAACGAAGAAAAAGCAGTTAATGCTTCTTTAGGTTTTACGGCAACTTACGGCGATTTCACAGCAACTGTTGATGGATATTATATTAAAGTAAAAGACCGTATTGTTCTTACCGGATATTTTGATGCAAGTTCGCTGAATCTTGGCGTTTCTGAAGCGCAGTTTTTTGCTAATGGTGTAGATACAAGTACACACGGTTTAGATTTGGTTTTTTCTTGGAAAAAAACATATGATTTCGGAAATATTGGAGCAACATTAGTTGGAAATATTAACGATATGAAAATTGATAATGTAAAAAATGGTTCTCTTGATGCTGATACTTTCTTTGGAAATCGTGAAAAAGCCTTTTTATTGGCTTCTGCTCCAGATAGCAAATTTGGTTTAAATCTTACTTACGCTAAAAATAAATTTGACGGAGGTTTAGCATTTACGCGTTTCAGCAAAGTAGTTTTAGTTGATTATGCTGATGAAGAAGACGTTTACAACCCAAGATTAGTAACCGATTTGACTTTAGGCTATAGAATTTCTAAAAACTTAAAAGTAAGTATCGGAAGCAATAACTTATTTAATGTTTATCCAACCAAACAAGACGAACAAGGCAATACAGAAGCCGGAGGTTACTGGGATGCAGTTCAAATGGGTTTCAGCGGAGCTTATTACTACGCAAGACTTGGATTTAATTTCTAATAGAAAAGGGATTCGACTTTGTTCAGCCTGACAATATTTTGAATTGTATATAACAAAAAATCCTGAACAGATGTTCAGGATTTTTTTATGCTTAAAGCTAAAATTAAAGTTTAAATTCTAATGAATCCACTATAGCTTTTTCTTCATCAGTAGGAGTAAATCCAGATATTTCCCAATAATTGGTCATAACTTTATTCTTTTTATTGAAAAGTGATTTTTCTTTGAAAACATCGCTTTCCTTATAAGTGAAATTTTGTCTGTTAAAATAGGTGGTGACAAAATTATTACGAACCTGAATATTTTTAATGTGATCTTTTAAAATAAGATCATAAGCAATTTCCTCATTTGAACTCAACAAATAATAATTCTCCCCGTCGATTCTATAATTAACTTTAACAATTGATCTGGTCACATTTTTTGAACCCACTTTTGTTTGTTCTTCAACCTGAAGCAAGTTTTGCGGCGTAATTATAATACTAAATTCAACAATTAGTTTTTTTGCAGGATCATAAATAACTTCAAAAGTATCTAATGCTTTTTTTGATTTATCCCGAGGCGTGATTGCCATTATGTAATAATTTTTATTATTTGGATGACCCCGCGTAATAAAATCATATTCTTTTCTGGTTTTAGAATCTAAAAGAGGATCAAAATATTTCAAATTACAATAATTTTCCATTATATCATTCAGATTATAACCTTTTAAATCTTCGCTGACATCAGTATCAAGAAGTCCGTAAGAACGGTTTTGCTCTACTAATAATGTTGTAGTTGATTTTTTCTGATTTGCCGTAAATTGAAAATTTACTAATCCGTCATTATAATACGAATATTTATTGTTAAGCATAAAAAACTCTCTTACAAATACTTTTAATCTGTAAGACGAAGCTAGTTTTTGCCTTGAATTGACAACAATTTTTTGGAGGATTTTTTGCGGATTTTCTTTAGAGACTACAATTTCGTCTAATTTAGTATTGTTACTTTTAAGATAAACCACAAACATATCTGGCTTCAAAGGTCCCCATCGAAGTGTTATTTTTTCATAATCGGTTTGAGTGACTTCAAGACTTGAAGATCCGTTTAGCATAAAAGTTACCTTCCCGTCGGCATTGCTTAGTAATGTCTGCTTTGTTTTCATGATAAAAACGGTAGCATTTTCGATAGGCAATTGCGTCTCAATATCTTTAACAACAATTGAATACTCTGCATTTTGTGCAAAGGCGGTATAATTAAATAATACAATAAATAAAAGTACCAGTCTCCTCATAGGCTGTTTTTAGAATATTATCATCAAATTAACAAAATAAATCATTAAGTTACAGTATTTTATGCAATAAAAATTAAAAATATGCGAAAAATAAGATAAAAAAAAATCCTGAGTACAATACTCAGGATTTTCAAAATATCTAAATTTAAATATTCTGAATATTATTCGCCATGTAAAAACGCTTGTCTATTCAACAAAGTTTCTTCATCTTCTACGTGGTTATCATCTGGTACACAGCAATCAACAGGACAAACAGCAGCACATTGAGGTTCATCATGAAAACCTTTACACTCTGTACATTTTCCAGGAACGATATAATAGATTTCATCAGAAATTGGAGTTTGTGCATCTTCAGCGTCAACCTCAGTTCCGTCAGGTAAAACTACTTTTCCTTTAAGGCTTGTTCCGTCTTTATATCTCCAATCATCTGCTCCTTCATATATTGCTGTATTTGGGCATTCTGGTTCGCAAGCCCCACAATTAATGCATTCGTCAGTTATAATAATTGCCATCTTTTTCTTGATTACGTGTTAAAAGTTATAGGTTTTAGGTTAAAAATGCCAAACATTTTAATCGGCTTTGCCTTATAACTTAATATAGCTTATTTTTGTGCAAAATTACAATCAAAACAATTCATAAACAAACATTATGACATTAGAAACAAAAAAAAGTGTTTTTGTTGAATTAGGAAAATTTTTAGGACAGTTCTCTGAAAAGGAATCTGTGAAAAAATCTGACGTTTTATATAACGACATTTTTTTTGATGATTTTGAAAATCTGATTCATTTATCACAATCTCATAATGGCTGGTACACACCAGAACAGGTTTATTTTGCTCTAAATTCCTGGGCGGAAGCTTTGACTGCAGAAAACATTGACAAATGGCTTTCGCAATACAAATCTGAATTTGCTCAGAATGAAGGGAAAGAGAAAACAGTCGCTTTGATTTTGGCTGGAAATATTCCATTAGTTGGATTTCATGATTTTTTATCTGTTTTAATTACTGGAAATAAAGCTTTGGTCAAAACTTCTTCAAATGATCAGCATTTGCTTCCTTTTTTAGCGAAATATCTAATTGCTGTTGATGAAAATTTAAAAGATAAAATCACTTTCGTAGAAGGAAAACTGGAAAATTTTGATGCTGTAATCGCAACCGGAAGCAATAATACGGCTCGTTATTTTGAATATTACTTTAAAGATAAACCTTCTATTGTCAGAAAAAACAGAAATTCTGTTGCTGTTTTGAACGGAAAAGAATCTAAAGAAGAATTAGAAGATTTAGGTGAAGACATTTTCAGATATTTCGGATTAGGATGCCGAAATGTCTCCAAACTTTTTGTTCCAAAAGGATATTCGTTTGATGGCTTTTTTGAAGCAATTTTCAAATATCAGGATGTCATTCATTATGAAAAATACGCTAATAATTACGATTATAATAAAGCGGTATTTTTAATGAGTAATTTCAAATTATTAGATAACGGATTTTTGACTATTAAAGAAGATTCGAGTTATGCCTCTCCTATTTCGAGTGTTTTTTATGAATTTTATGAAAATATTGAAGATTTACAGTCGCGTCTTGAAACTGATTCTGAACAAATTCAGTGTATCGTTAGCAACGATTTAATCGAAAATAGCATAACATTTGGGGAAACTCAAAAACCGCAATTGTGGGATTACGCAGATAACGTTGATACTATAACGTTTTTGTTAACAACAAAGTAAAAATATGTTTAATTATTTCGAATAATTTATCGCTTTTTCGTCTCCTATTGCCGAAATTTGCGTCTTTAAAATTTTCGACTATTAACAACAACCATGAAAAAACACAACTACAGCGCAGGACCAAGTATTTTACCTCAGGAAGTTTTTGAGAAGGCATCAAAAGCAATTTTAAATTTTAATGATTCAGGATTATCTATCCTTGAAATTTCGCACCGAAGTAAAGATTTCGTTGCTGTTATGGATGAAGCTCGTTCCCTTGCTTTAGAATTATTAGGACTGCAAGGAAAAGGATACCAAGCTTTATTTTTACAAGGCGGTGCAAGTACTGCATTCTTAATGGCTCCTTATAACTTGATGAAAGAAGGCGGAAAAGCTGCTTATTTAGATTCAGGTACGTGGGCAACTGCTGCTATTAAAGAAGCTAAGCTTTTTGGAGAAACTGTTATTGTAGGATCTTCAAAAGAAGACAATTATACTCATATTCCAAAAGGTTACGAAATTCCTGGTGATGCTGATTATTTTCACTGTACTAGTAACAATACTATTTTTGGAACTCAAATGCACGAATTCCCTTCAACTTCTATTCCGGTAGTTTGCGATATGAGTTCAGATATTTTTTCACGTCAGTTGGATTTCTCTAAATTCGATTTGATTTATGCCGGAGCTCAAAAAAATATGGGACCTGCAGGAACGACTTTAGTTGTAATCAAAGAAGAAATTTTAGAGAAAAACGGAAGAACAATTCCGAGTATGTTAGATTACGCTAAACATATCAAAGCAGAAAGTATGTACAATACTCCTCCTGTATTTTCAGTTTACGTTTCTTTATTAACATTACAATGGATTAAAGAAAAAGGCGGAATCGCTGCTGTTGAAAAATTAAACAACGCAAAAGCAGATTTGCTTTATGCTGAAATCGACAGAAACCCATTATTCAAAGGAGCTGCAAATGTTGAAGACCGTTCTAAAATGAACGTAACTTTCTTATTGAACAATCCAGAACATACTGAAACTTTTGACGCTTTATGGAAAGCTGCAGGAATTTCAGGATTGCCAGGACACCGTTCTGTTGGTGGTTACAGAGCTTCTATCTACAACGCTATGCCAATTGAAAGCGTTCAGGTTTTGGTTGATGTAATGAAAGCATTAGAATCTAAAGTTTAATCTTTTTTCGGTTAATCGTTAATTTGTTTAACTGTTTAATCGTAATGTTCCCTTTAGAAAAATATCAAAAAAGAAAAATCAAATAGCTGGTTTATCGATTAAACATTAAACGATTTACCAAATAAACAATAAACACACAATGAAAGTATTAGCAAATGACGGAATTTCTAAAAGCGGAATTCTAGCCTTAGAAAAAGGCGGATTTGAAGTTATAACTACAAAAGTAGCTCAAGAACAAGTAGCTAACTATATTAATGAAAATAATGTTGACGTAATTTTAGTTCGTAGTGCAACTAAAGTTCGTAAAGATATTATCGACGCTTGTCCTGGTATCAAAATCATCGGACGTGGTGGAGTTGGAATGGATAACATCGATGTGGATTATGCTAAAAGCAAAGGAATTCATGTAATCAATACTCCAGCTTCATCTTCAGAATCTGTTGCTGAATTAGTATTTGGTCACTTATTCTCTGGTGTTCGTTTTTTACATGATTCAAACAGAAATATGCCATTAGAAGGAGATTCTAACTTTGACGGTTTGAAAAAAGCGTACGCTAACGGAACTGAATTAAGAGGAAAAACTTTAGGTATTGTTGGTATTGGTCGTATCGGACAAGCTACTGCAAAAATGGCTCTTGGTTTAGGAATGAAAGTTATCGCTGCAGATAGTTTTATTCCTGAAGTAGATGTAAAAGTTGAGTTTTTTGACGGACAATCTATCACAACTAAAATCGTTTCTCAATCTTTAGAGTCTTTATTCAAAGAAGCTGATTTCATTACATTGCACGTTCCTGCTCAGGATGGTTACATCATTGGAGAAAAAGAACTTGCTATCATGAAAGACGGCGTTGGAATTGTAAACTGTGCTCGTGGTGGTGTTATTGATGAAGTAGCTTTAGTAAAAGCTTTAGATTCAGGAAAAGTTGCTTTTGCTGGTTTAGACGTTTTTGAAAGTGAACCAAAACCAGAAATGGCAATCTTAATGCACTCTAAAATTTCATTGACTCCACATATTGGAGCTGCAACTGGAGAAGCACAAGACAGAATTGGTACTGAATTAGCATCACAAATTATTACTTTGTTAAGCTAATCAACTATAATTAAATTATTTGCAAGGGATTTATTAACATCGTTTAATAAATCCCTTTCTTTTTTTGTTTAAATTTGAGTTCTAATCTAAATCCTTAATGTTATGTTTGAACAATTAACCCAATTAGTACAACAATACGGAGGCGATGCTGTTGTAAATAATGCCGCTGTCCCAAATGAGCATAATGAAGCTGTAATTGGCGAAACCAGCAATTCTATTTTTGAAGGATTAAAAAAGATTGTTTCTGAAGGTGGAACCGATCAAATTGCGGGATTATTTAATGGAAACTCACCAATTGACAGCTCAAATCCAGTCGTACAACAAATTCAACAACAATTAAGCGGAAACCTTGGCGAAAAATTTGGCTTAAGCAGTGCCGATTCAAATGGAGTTGCATCCAATTTGATTCCGCAGATTTTAGGTTCTTTAGTGAATAAAGCAAAAGACCCTAATGACAGTAGTTTTCAAATTTCTGATATTATAAATTCGATTTCTGGCAACAGTGGACAAGCTTCAGGAATAATGGATACAATTTCTAAATATGGAATGCAATTTGGCCTTGACCAAAACAGCGATGGAAAAGTTGATGTAGCAGATGTTCTTGTTGTTACTAAAAGCAAAGGCGGTATTGCCGGTTTTATTGGCAAATTGTTTGGAAGCAAGTAAAGGTTCTAAGTTACTAAGGTTCTAAGATTCTAAGGTTTTAGTCTCTTTGTAAAATATTCAAAAAGCTGTTTATTAAAATAAACAGCTTTTTTTTATAGCCGAGAATAACTTAGCATCTTAGAACCTTAGAATCTCAGAACCTCAAAAAAAATTCGTAACTTTAATTGTTTAAAACAAAAATCATGAAGAAATTCATTTACATATTGATTGTTTTATTTACAGTAATAGCGTGTTCGACAGGTTCAAAAAATAACGCGGTTGCTGCAAATTCTCCTAAGCTAAATTCTGGTGTAAATGATACTGTCCGAATTGCAAATGATTCTCTTGAATATGAAGTTATTATTATCGATAATGGCTTTTCGACCTGGTTGGCATCAGTCGCACAACCTCGTTTTTATTATTCCCTTAGTTACCTTGAAAACAAAAACTTTCTGTATGTAACCGAATGGAATAATCGCGTACGCCAGCCTCAGCTTTACAATCCAAACTTATATGAAATGCTGATTGATTATCGTCCTGAGATTCATTATGGCTATGAAGTGAATTACCTTATTTACAACTACATGATTTATTTTCAAAATACTTATAAACAAAAGCTTTTGGGGTACGTTCCATCTAGATAATGTTATTATATTTGTAATCATTACAAATAGCAATGAATAAATTAAAGCAACGTTGGGGAATAACCTCAAATTTTCAAGCCATTATCATTCTTATCGTTTTTGCCATCACCGGATCGGCATCTGCGTGGCTGTCTAAACCTTTCTGTGTTTGGCTCGGAATTACAAAAGAAGATTTTGGAGGTTGGTTTACTTTAATTCGCCTACTTATTATTTTCCCTATTTATCAAGTTTTGCTGGTTGCCATTGGAACAATCTTTGGGCAATTCAAGTTCTTTTGGAGTTTCGAAAAGAAAATGCTTAAAAACATGGGATTAGGCTTTCTATTTAAAGACTAATCTTCTTTGTTTCTTTTCTGAAAATAATAGGTATAAATCCAAGTAATTGTAAACGACGGAATAACATCTGTAAAGGGAAGAATTTCTTCAATAAAAGTCAAAACGCTGGCCACTTTCCCTACTCTTCCTTTATACATTCTCGTCATTATAAAAGCTGCAATCGGTGCCCAGATCACATCAGCAAAATCTCCGAAAATTGTAATTGCCGAAGTCGCCATACCAATTCCATCCAAAATCAAGCCGATTATAAGTTTTCTGCTTTTATCATCTTCATCTATTACTTTCAAGTCCTGCATGTTACATTTGTTTTTAGTTCATCTAAATTAAAAATAATTGATTAAATCGAATTATTTCTTTTTCGGAATTAACTTTTAAAATTACCACTTTCTTATTTATTTCTCACCACAGCAAATAATGCTCCAAAATCTCCATCCGTTTGATTCCAATCTTGCGATGGAAGATAAGCACGTGATACAAATCCGTCAAGATAAAGCGCATTTTTACATCCTAAACTTTTAAAATAAATAGCAAAATCATAGAAATTCACTTCGCTTTTCGACAATACAAAAACCACTTTTCCATCAGGAAGAATTCCAACTCCATTTCTAATATTTACATTTTTTGACCCTTCCTTAAAATCAGGATGAATTTTTCCATCAATAAGTAACATTGGTCCAGATTGCGTCGCAAAACTGATTTCACCATTATTAAAGAAAGTTTCTGTCGTACAAATTTTTGCCGTTTTCTTAGTTGTAATATAAAACACTCCGTTTGGCTTTAAATAAAAATTTCCTGCTGCTTTTGTGGTATCCAAAGGAATAATTTCTCTTTTGTTTTCAATATAAAGTCCCTGAGGAGAATTATCAGTTTTATACATTCCTGCATTCATAACAAAATCTAATTCAAGATTCTTTTTTGCTGTCCAACGCTTCAAATTTTCAATGCTTCCAAAACGTTTCCCATTTTCATCTTTCCAAAATAATTTCAAGTTTTGTTTTTTAACATCCACTTTATACGTTAAAAATTTATCATTAGAATATTTATCAGCATTCGCAAAAATCAACGAAATTCCGGCTATCAATACAAATAAGAATATTTTTAATTTCATTTTTAAAATATTATTTCGTTAAAGATAAACCTAAATTACATCATAAAATTCTGTTACAACCCATTTTTATATCGATAGATTCTTCGTTTCTTTGTAGAAACAGTTTCAAAAAATGATACACGCAAAAAATATACATAAATTCTACGATCAGCTTGAAGTTTTAAAAGGAGTTGATTTGCATATTAAAAAAGGAGAAATTGTTTCGATTGTAGGCGCTTCTGGTGCCGGAAAAACTACTTTATTGCACATTCTAGGAACATTAGACAAACCTTCAAACGGCAATACAGATACTTCATTAACTATAAATGGAGAAAATATTCTGAAACTAAATGATAAAGCTTTATCTAGTTTTAGAAATTTGAATTTAGGTTTTATTTTTCAGTTTCATCAGCTTTTACCTGAGTTTACGGCTTTAGAAAATGTTTGTATTCCTGCGTACATCGCTGGCAAAAAACCATCGGAAACTGAAGCTGAAGCTAAAAAACTACTAACATTTCTAGGATTATCTCATCGTATCAATCATAAACCAAATGAACTTTCAGGCGGAGAACAACAACGTGTAGCCGTTGCTAGGGCTTTGATCAATAAACCTGATGTGATTTTTGCCGATGAACCTTCGGGGAATTTAGATACACATTCAGCCGAAAATCTGCATCAATTATTTTTTCAGCTTCGTGATGAATTTGGACAAACTTTTGTAATTGTAACCCACAACGAAGAATTGGCAAATATGGCCGATAGAAAATTGGTAATGGTTGATGGTCAGATCAGCAACACAGGAATGGTTGAAAATGAATAAAACAGAACTCAAAGATTTTCTTGACGAAAAAGTCATTCAATATAACAATCAGGATTTTATTGAAAGTGATCCTGTTCAGATTCCACATTTGTTTTCTCAAAAAGAAGATATTGAAATTGCCGGTTTTCTGAGTGCAACAATCGCATGGGGAAATCGCAAAATGATCATTAAAAACTCGCATCAAATGATGGAATTAATGGGCAACACGCCTTATGATTTTGTCATGTCACATTCTGATGAGGATTTGGCTCGCTTGGAAAATTTTGTACATCGTACTTTTAACGGAAAAGATTTGGGTGGTTTCATAAAGGGGCTTCAACACATTTACAAAAACCATAATGGCCTCGAAGCTGTTTTTGCCAAAAATCAGGAAGAAAACAGCTTACAGAAAAGCATTCATGAATTCAAAAAATTGTTTTTCGAAATCGATCATTTGCCTCGAACTCAAAAACATATTTCAGATCCTTTAAACAATTCCGCTGCAAAAAGAATCAACATGTACCTGAGATGGATGGTGCGTCAAGATGCTAAAGGCGTCGATCTTGGTATTTGGAAAACTATTTCTCCTTCTATTTTATCTTGCCCTTTAGATGTCCATTCTGGAAATGTTGCCCGAAAATTAGGATTGCTTTCGCGAAAGCAAAACGACGGAAAAGCTTTGTCCGAACTAGATTCAAAACTTAGAGAAATGGACAAACAAGATCCTGTAAAATATGATTTTGCGCTTTTCGGTTTAGGCGTTTTTGAAGGATTTTAATCCGAAACCGAGTTCTTTTTCCCTAGCTTTTTTCTGTTTTTTTTCGTAATATTACAGTATAAAGCTATTGGTATGGAGCAACTTATAGGTTATATCAAACATTTTGTCATTCCATTTTTCTTAATCATAACTTTATCGCTAATCGTAATTCTGCTTTTTAAAAGAATACGCTATCAATACACACTGCCTTATCGATCTCAAATTATTCGAAAATCAGAAATTTTTTTAACTGAAATTACGCTTTCGAACCCAGATAAAAATACTTTAAAATACAAAATTTCAAAATTTAAATCTGAAATTCCGATACATAAAAACTGGTGCAAAGACATGCTGATCAGTAATATGATCCTCATGAAAAGCAATTTAAAAGGAAAAACAGCAAAAAATATTCTTTCCATTTACAAACAACTTGAATTAAACCATTATTCTGCCAGCTTAATTCGGGACTTCAGAAAATATAAAAAATGCCTTGGGTTTTATCATTTTCAGGCTATAGGGTATAGACCCGGAATTCATATGATTAAAAAATATTTGTTGCATCCCAACCAAATTATTCTTTCTAATGCCAATATCGCCTTTTTAGCACTTTCAAAAGGCAACTGGCTGGCTTTGGATAAAATTCCGGTAAAAGTATCGCGCATCACAACCATAAAAGTAATGGATGTGCTGCATTCTGAAAATATCCCAATTCCGAAAGACATTGATCTTTGGATACATTCAGAAAAAAAAGCCATTTTAAAACTCGCTGTCATGACGATGGTATTTTACAATTACAGAAATAAATCGACTGAGATTATAAAACTCCTTCACCACAAACACAAAGCATTAAGAATCGACGTTATAATCGCCATTCGTGATCTTTATTTAAATGAAGCCGAAGAAGAGCTTCTTTCTTTATTTGATAAGGAAACTATTGATGTTCAATTAGAAATACTAGAAACATTAGCTGTAATTGGATCAGAAAAAACAATTTCTTTTTTAAAGAATGAAATTCCAAAACAGGAAATAAAAGATTTAAAGTTGAAAATGGTTTTTTGTTACAATACGTTAGACCCTGCTGGTGTAGATCAATTAGGAAGTCAGGATGCTGACACGCAAAAAATGATTAATCATATTAGAAAAATAGAATTATGATAATAGATTTTTTATATCTGCTGATTCATTGCTATGCTATTTTTGCGGGTATATTTTCTATTGCTTACATTTTATTTTATGTTTTTTTGGCCATACTATCTTATTTCGCCATCATCAAACATGTCAAATACCAGCGTTATCTTGAGGAGGAAGTTTTGCTTCGTTCCAATCATATTTTAGGCGTTTCTGTTGTGGCTCCTGCCTTCAATGAAGGAGTCAATATTGTTTATAACGTAAAATCACTGCTTTCGTTGACTTATCCAAAATATGAAGTTATTATTGTAAATGATGGAAGTACAGATGATACGCTTGAAAAATTAATCTCCGAATTTGATTTAGCAAAAATTGATTTTTATTATCAGGAAAAAATTCCAACCAAACCTGTAAGAGGGCATTATAGATCCAAAAATCCTGTTTATTCTAAATTGCTTGTTGTAGATAAAATCAACGGAAAGAGCAAAGCCGATGCCTCAAATGCTGGCATAAATTCCTCGCAATACCCTCTTTTTTTATGTACCGATGTAGATTGCATTTTAAAACGGGATACTATTTTGAAACTTGCAAAACCTTTTATGGAAAGTACAACACGTGTTATTGCAAGTGGCGCGGGAATCAGAATTTCAAATTCATGTGATGTAAAAGAAGGTTTTTTGCTTAAAGTACATTATCCGAAAGAATGGTATCCGCGTTTTCAGGAATTAGAATATGTTCGTTCTTTTTTGTTTGGAAGAATGGCCTGGAGCCAAATTAACGGCTTACTTTTAGTTTCTGGCGGACTCGGAATGTTTGACAAAGAGATTGTGGTGAATGCCGGAGGATATTGGCATCAATCTTTAGGCGAAGACATGGAATTAATTACCCGCATGCGAAGATACATGCACGACAACAATAAAAAGTTTTTAATAAAATACATTCCGGAATCACTTTGCTGGACTGAAGTTCCAAGTACAAAAACCGTTTTTTTAAGACAAAGAATACGTTGGGCGCGCGGACTCATTCAAACGCTTTATCTGCATAGAAAAATGTTTTTGAATCCAAAATATGGAAAAACGGCATTTTTAATTTTGCCATTCTTTTTTTCCTTCGAATTCATGGTTCCGATTATTGAATTTATTGGCATTATAACTTTGATTTCCAGTTTTATATTAGGATTGATTAATTTTCAGTTTTTACTGATTGTAAGCCTTTTGATTTATCTTTTTTATCTTTCAATAACCATTATTTCGATATTGATTGATGAAACCCTGTATCGGACGTATTCAAATTACAAAGAGCTTCTTACACTAATCGGAATGGCGGCAATTGAACCGTTTGTCTATCATCCTGTTACTGTTTATGCGGCTTTAAAAGGATATTGGTATTTCTTTGGAAAAAAAGAACAAAAGTGGGGCGTTATGGTTCGAAAAGGTTTTGATCAGCCAAATAAAAAATAATGTGATTATGAAATACGACAGAATTTTACATACAAGCCTGATGATTTGGATTATTCTATTTTCTGTTCAAAATATTAAAGCACAGAAAATAGATACTGACAGCCTTTTGACTGTAATTACCAACAACATGAAAAATGCACATCCTGACTATAAACTCAATATTCAAAGAGCATTATTAGGAAAAAAAACAGCTCCGGATTATCTCGATTTTTATCTGGCTTTAGGACGTAATTATGATTTAACAAATGCAAAAGACAGCGCAAGATATTATTACAATTATGTAATTGATAAAAACCCAAAATATCAGGAAGCTTTTATCTATCTGATTAACCTGAATATTGATGAAAAAAAATATGATGAAGGTATTGCCGTCGCAAATAAAGCCATCGAATTATATCCTGATGACAAAGTGTATCGGCTTAAACGAATTGCTTTTTATTCTTTGCAGAATGACACTGAAAATGAAGCCAAATATCTAAAATCAATCAAGGCAAAATTTCCAAATGATCCTGAAATTCAGCAATTGCTTTATGAATTGTATTCGCAAATCAACATGGATCGTGTTGGGGTGTATTATAATTATACCACAATCAGTCGTGATGGAGTTGGTCCGTGGCATTTGGGAAGTGTGGATTATTTGCGACAACGCTCTTGGGGAAGCCTAATTGGAAGAGTCAGTTATGCCAAAAGACTTTCGGCAAATTCTGTAATGACAAGCGGATTGCAATTTGAAGCCGAATCCTACCTTTTTGCAAAAAGGAATAATTATTCCTATATTGATGTCGCTTACAGTCAGGATAATGCGTTTCCGAAATTGAGATTAGGCTACTCCTATTTTCACAATTTCAACAAAGGCTGGGAAGCTGATTTGGGCGTTCGTTACATTTTGATGAATGATGATAGCGACGTAAAAACATTAAATATCGGCCTCGGAAAATATTTTGGTTCTTATTGGGTTAATTTAAGGTCTTACATTCAAAGCGAAGGAACTTCATTAACATTCACTTCAAGATATTATTACAAAACAAAGTTTGATTATATTACACTAATTGCTGGTTACGGAACTTCCCCAGATGACAAAACTAGGTCAGCAGATTATGAAAGTAGATTGTCTTTAAAATCGTATCGCTTAAGCGCCGGATTTTTTAAGCTAATAAAAAGTCATTATATCGCAGGATTTATGATTACTGACAATGAACAGGAATACGCGGCAAATAAATTTCAAACAGAACTTGATTTTGCTTTTTTACTGCAATACAAATTTTAAAAATCATGAAAAAGAAGCTTTACATCAAATTGCTGCTCCTCTTCTTTTCCCTTTTTAACCTAAATATAATGGCTCAGTCTGAAATTATTATAACGCACAAAAACAGCATTATTTCTAAATCTGACGAAAGTCGTGATGCCGCTTTAATTCTAAAAAAACACATCGATAAGGCTTTTGCAAAAGAATTTGAAAATATTACGCAAAACAAAAATGACGATGCGTCTGAAATAATTCTGCAAATTTCTGATCAAGAAAAATTAAAACCGACTGAGTTTCTAATCAAAAGCGATTCAAAATCCATTTATCTGATTGCTCAAAATCCAAAATACCTGCGTTATGCCGTTTACACTTTACTGGAAATTTGGGAATTCAGAAAATTCACTGCAACAGAAACGTATGTTCCAAAAGTAACCGAATTTTCATTTCCTAAAAACTTCACAAAACGATATCAGCCTTCTTTTGATTATCGCGCATTATTTTTTCCAGATTGCTATGACGAAACTTTTCGGGATTGGCATAAACTTGACTGGCATATTGATGATTTTGGTATTTGGGGACATTCTTTCAATGTTCTTGTGCCGCCAAAAGAGTATTTTAAAAGTAATCCAAAACTTTTTGCTTTATATGAAGGAAAAAGAAACGGAGAATCTTTATGCATGACAAATGACACTGTTGTTAATTTGGTCGAGAAAAAAATGGCCAAAATTATTGCCGAAAAACCAGACGCACAGTTTTATTCTATAAGCCAAAATGACGACATCGTATATTGCGAATGTAGTGAATGCCGAAAACTAAACGAGAAATACGGAGGTCCTCAAGGGTCTTTTTATTATTTTTTGAATAAAATTGCGGCTCATTTTCCGAAAACAAAAATTACGACGCTCGCCTATCTGCATACTTTCAAACCTCCTGTAAATTTAAAAATAGCTTCAAATATTTATACCATTTTATGCCCAATTGAATTAAACCGCAGTAAAGCGATATTGGCACAAAGCGCACCTTCATTTATAAAAGTTTTAGAAAATTGGAGCAAAACTTCCCCACATTTATTCCTCTGGGATTACACCGTTCAGTTTTCTAATTATATGTCGCCTTTTCCGAATTTTGAGCCTTTACAGAACAATTATAAACTTTTTGAAAAAAACAAAGTGAAAGGATTGTTTGTTCAAGGCTACGCCGATCTTCCTGGCGACTTTTCAGAATTAAGACAATATCTTTTAGCAAAACTGCTTTGGGACACAAACATTGATATCAAAGCCGTCACAGCTGATTTTTTAAGAGGTTTTTACGGAAAAGCTGCACCACATGTAAGTGATTATTTGAAACTTTTGACTGAAAACCAAAATAAAAGCAATTCTTATTTAGACATTTATTCTGGTCCAGTTCAAGCCCGAAATACGTTTTTAAGACCCGATGCAATGGATCAATACGACAAACTGCTTGAGCTGGCATCTGACGCTGTAGCGGATGATAGTACTTTAAAAGCACGAGTTCTAAAACTTCGTCTGGCTCTCGAATTTGTTTATTTCGAACAATCTAAATTTTATGGAAAAAACCAGCATGGAATGTTTTCCGTAAATAATACAGGAGAAAAAGAAGTCAAAGAAAAATTGACTGAAAGAGTTTTGAATTTCAGCAAATCCTGCAATGATTTTGGGATTTACGAATTAAGTGAAGACGGGCTTTCACCCGATAAATATTATCAGGAATGGCTGAAAATTTGCGAAAATAGGACAACGCATTTAGGCGAAGATTTGAAAGTCAATTTTTTAACTGAACCCTCAGAGGATTTTAAAGGTAAAGGAAGCTACGGACTCGTTGATGGAAATCGAGGTTACAAAGATTTCAACATCAACTGGATTGGCTGGTATGGCACGAATCCTTCTTTTGAAATTGAAACTAAAAAATTAAATTTTGATGTCTTAAAATTAAATTTCCTTGAAGATCAGCGGCATTGGATTTTTCCACCGAAGAAAATAAAAATTTATGGCTTTAAAGATCAGAAATGGAAGCTCCTACAAGAGAAAATTTATGATATTTTAACAGAAGACTATGAAATTACAACAAAATCATGGGAATTTAAAGATCTGAGCTTTAGTAGTTTTGCTAAAATAAAAGTACTAGTAGAAAATCAATCCAAATTACCAGAATGGAGAATCAGAAAAAATAAAAAACCAATGGTAATGATTGACGAAATTGAACTTTACAAAAAATAAAAGCCGAAAAAACAAAATGAATATCAACGAAAAAAAAATTATGATCATCGAAAATGATGATATGGCAATTGAAATTCTAAAATTCATTTTAAAAAAAGAAGGTTACAAAATAAGTGTTGCCAAAGATGGCATGAATGCACTGGAACGTATTCCAGTTATTTTGCCTGATTTGGTCATTACCACCATTATTATACCGCTCAAATCTGGATTGGAAATCATCAATCATATCAAAAAAAACTTTCCAAATATTCGTGTTATTGCGCTATCATCACTTGGTGAAGAGGAAAATACAGTAGAAGAAGCCTTTGAGTTAGGCGTTGATGATTTTATTGCAAAACCTTTTAATCCAAATGAACTTTTATTGCGAATAAAGCGATTATTATAACTTTTTAAAGTCTGTTTTTGAGAAATACGAAAGCAATAATCGATCGTAATTCTTAAAAGATGCCAATTTTTCAGCTATTTATAGCTATCTTTGCACAAAATTTAATGCAAATGAGCACTTTCGAAAAATTCAATCTTCCAAAATCATTACAAAAAGCTGTAGACGAATTAGGTTTTGTTACACCAACTCCTATTCAGGAAAAATCTTTCTCTGTAATCATGTCTGGACGCGATATGATGGGAATTGCACAAACCGGAACTGGTAAAACATTTGCTTATTTACTGCCTCTTTTAAAATTATATAAATTTACAAATACCAATACTCCAAAAATTGTTGTACTTGTTCCAACTCGTGAATTAGTTGTTCAGGTTGTCGATGAAGTTGAAAAATTGACTAAATATATGTCGGTTAAAACTTTAGGAATTTATGGAGGTGTAAACATCAATACACAAAAGAAAGCCGTATATGAAGGCGTTGACATTTTAGTTGGAACTCCTGGGCGTACAATGGATTTGGCTTTAGACGCTGTAGTTCGTTTTGACGAAACGCAGAAATTAGTTATTGATGAGTTTGATGAAATGCTGAATCTGGGTTTCAGACCACAATTGACATCACTTTTGGCAATGATGAAAACGAAACGTCAAAACATCCTGTTTTCTGCAACGATGACAGATGAAGTTGATGATATTTTAAATGATTATTTTGATTTCCCTGAAGAAGTTACGCTTGCAGCTTCGGGAACACCTCTTGAAAAAATTACTCAGATTACATACAATGTTCCTAATTTCAATACAAAAGTAAATCTGCTTAAGCATTTATTGGAAACCGATGAAAGCATGAGTCGTGTTTTGGTTTTCGTAAATAATAAAAAGATTTCAGATATGCTTTTCAATCGTATTGATGAGCTTTTTGAAGGACAATTTGGTGTAATTCACTCGAATAAATCTCAAAATTACCGTTTGAGTACAATGGCTGAATTTCAGGAAGGAAATCTTCGTGGTTTAATCACCACCGACGTTATGGCGAGAGGCTTGGATATTTCTAATATCACACACGTAATCAATTTTGAACTTCCAGAATTACCAGAATTGTACATGCACAGAATTGGTCGTACAGGTCGTGCAGACGCAACCGGAACTGCAATTAGTTTTGTCGCTCCAAGAGAAGAAGAATACAAAATCGAAACCGAACTTTTGATGGATCAGGAACTTGAAGTCACTGATTTTCCTGAAGAAGTTGAAGTTTCAACCAAACTTATTGAACCTGAAAAAGACAGACAGCCAATTAAGTTTTTAATGAAAAAAGTAAAACTTGAAGGTGAAGGTGCTTTTCATGAAAAATCTAAAAAGAATAAAAAAGTCAACTTGGGCGGACCTTCTAAAACAAAAAAGAAAACTCATGGTTCTGTCAATCGAAATATGTTGAAAACGAGAGATAAAAAGAGAAAAGATAGCAACAAATAAGGTGCTAAGGTTCTAAGGGACTAAGATTCTAAGGTTTTAAAAAAAATTAAAGACTCAAATATTCTTTGAATATTTGAGTCTTTTTTCTTAGTATCTTAATTCCTTAGAACCTTAGCAACTTAAATCTTAGTAAACACAAGACCAACCGGCGAGCACAATTCAATTCTTTTTCCAGTATCAGTAAGTTTTCCTGTCGTTTTATCTCTTTTAAAAATAACAATATCATTTGTGTATTGATGTCCAACTAACAGATAATTTCCTGTTGGATCAATCGCAAAATCTCTTGGGCCTTTTCCTAGTGTACTTTGTTGTTCCACTAATTCAAGACTTCCGTTTTTTTGAATTTTATATACCGAAATAGCGTTTGCGTCTACACGATCTGTTAAATATAAAAAGTTTCCGTCTGGAGAAATCTTGATTGCAGCTGCTCCTGTTCCGCCTTTAAAACCTTGTGGTAAAATACTAGTTTCAGCGATTACTTTTAAAACTCCCGTTTTATCGTAACTAAATGATGTAAGTGTTCCGTCCAATTCCTGAACCAAATACACAAATTTACCATCTTTGCTAAAAGTCAAATGTCTTGGCCCGCTTCCTGGTTTTACATCAACACTTCCTTTTAAAGTCAGTATTTCATTTTTAGAATTTGGATTGTATTTGTAAATAAAAACTTTATCAAGTCCTAAATCATTCGACAAAACAAACTTTTTATCTGGAGAAAAAACAACTTGGTGTACATGTGCTTTTTCCTGACGCGCCACGTTTGGGCCTTTTCCTTCATGCTGAATCAATTGCTGCACAGTCGAAATACTTCCATCAGCATTTTTCTTATAAACCACAATGTTTCCACCAGAATAATTCGCAACAATCACATTTTTATCGTCATTAATTAAATGGCAAGGATCAGCTCCTAAAGCGTCGTTTGTATTTAAAAATTTAAGTTTTCCCGAAGCCGAGTCAAAGCCAAATGCGCTAACTGCACTTTGAGTTCCGTTTTCATTTACAGCATAAACAAATTTATTGTTCGCAGAAACCGATAAATAACTCGGACTTATTACATTTTCAGAAGAATTTTTAAGCTTAAAATCTCCTGATGCAGCATCGAATTCGTAAACATAAATTCCGTTGCTTTGGCATTTATTAGTATAAGTTCCAACTAATAAGTTGAATTTATTTTGAGCTTTTCCAGTTATCACTGCCAAAGCTGAAAATAAGATTACATATATTTTTTTCATATTCCATTATTTTTTGAATAGGCTAAAATACGCATTAATATCTTTTTTATATAGCTTCTTTGTTACAAAAGAAATTACAAAAGTTACATTTTTTTGATGTTTTTCCGCAGAATATATTAGTCAAATAAGTTATATAAGCTGAATTCATTTAATCAATTATTCACTTTCCACTTTATGACTTTCGACTTTGGACATTAATTTGTATTTTTGACCTGCATCTTCGCGAAAAACAAAACGTAGCGAAGTAAATTGAAGCCAGAATGCATTTTAAACATCCCGAAATTCTATACTTTCTGTTTTTATTGATTGTTCCAATTTTGGTTCATTTATTTCAATTACGACGTTTTAAGACTTCTTATTTTACCAATGTTCGTTTCCTGAAAGAACTTGCTATTCAGACTCGTAAAAGCTCAAAAATCAAAAAACGATTATTACTTGCCACGAGATTATTGCTTCTGACATGTGCAATTATTGCTTTTGCTCAACCCTTTTTTGAAGCCAAAGACAGCAAAAATGCCACGAATGAAATGTATATTGTTTTAGACAATTCGTTCAGTATGCAGGCAAAAGGAAAAAAAGGAGAATTACTAAAACGTGCCGTTCAGGAATTACTGGAAAACACGCCGGA
This sequence comes from Flavobacterium sp. ASV13, assembly GCF_000745775.1. Classification (GTDB taxonomy): domain Bacteria; phylum Bacteroidota; class Bacteroidia; order Flavobacteriales; family Flavobacteriaceae; genus Flavobacterium. The sequence goes on from NZ_JQJY01000004.1 coordinate 254,587, forward strand.
AAACACTCAATTTTCTCTTTTAACAAACACCGAAAATTATTGGAATACTGATATTAAAGCTTCAAAGAGTGCGTTGCAAAATCTAAATTATAGTGCTACTCCTTTTGAGCTTTCTTCTATTTTGGCAAAAATAAAAGCCCATAAATCAGCATATAAAAAAGATATTGTTATTATTACGGATGCAGTTGGTTTGGCTGAAAAAGACGTTAAAAATATTGATTTTGAGGAAAAACCATATTTCATAATTCCTGAAGCCGAACAAAAAAATAACGTTTCAATTGACAGCGTTTATATCAATCAGACTTTGGAAAATTTCTACGAAATTGGTGTAAATTTATCTGCTTATGGTGATGATTTTAGTCCGATTTCGACAGCTTTATATAATCAAAATAAGTTAATTGCCAAAACGATCATCAATTTTGATGCAAAGAAAAAGAAAATCAATTTTACGATTCCAAAAGAAGCTTTTCATGGTTATGTTTCAATTGAGGATAATGGTTTGACTTATGATAACAAATTGTATTTCAGTATTTCTAAAAACAAAAAAACGAACGTAATCAGTATTGGCGAACCGGAAAAAAGTAATTTCTTATCCAGAATTTACACGCCAGCCGAATTCAATTACAACAATTATTCAATTAGTTCTTTGGACTATAATAGCTTAGAAAAACAAAATACAATCATTTTAAATGAATTAATTGAAGTTCCTCAGGCATTGCAAACCACTTTAAAAGCTTTTGTTTCAAAAGGCGGAAATTTGGTCATCATTCCTTCTGAAAAAACTTCAGTTTCGAACTTTAATTCTTTCTTAGCGAATTTTGGAAAAATCCAGTTTAATTATTTAAAAACTGAAAGTAAACTGATTACGAAAATCAACTTCGATCATCCATTATTCTCTGGCGTTTTTGAGAATAAAATAACGAATTTCCAATATCCAAAAACAAATTCTTCATTTGCGGTTTCAAGTCCATATCCGGCTGTTTTATCTTATGAAGACCAAAGTCCTTTTGTAACGGCAATTCAAAATTCGGTTTCCGGAATTACTATTTTTTCAGCACCAATAAATAGTGTGAATTCGAATTTTCAGCAGTCGCCTTTGATTGTTCCATTATTTTATAAAATAGCGCAAAACAATCAAAAAACTGGCGTAAATGCATTGACAATTGGAAACAATCAACCGTATTTTGTGGATGTTTTATTGACAAAAGATGCCATTTTAGAAGTAAAAGGAACTGAAGATTCCTTCATTCCAATTCAGCAAATTTTAAATAATAAAGTCAAATTGACATTTAATGATTTCCCGGAAACAGCTGGAAATTATAGCATTTTTGACAAAAAAGAATGGGTTGAAAACTTGAGTTTCAATTACAAAAGAACAGAAAGCGACCTTAGTCAGGTAAACACAAATGTAGTTTCCGATTTCAAAACAGCCGATACAATTTCGACCATTTTTAATACGTTACAAACTGAACGAACAGACAGCCAAATTTGGAAATGGTTTGTTATCTTTGCACTGTTATTTTTAGCATTAGAAATGGCAATTATAAAATTTGTAAAATGATTTTTTTACCATTAAGACATTAAGATTATTAAGTTTTTACTTTATGAACTTACTTTTTTAATGTTTAGAAAATTAAGTTCCTCCCTTTATTAACTTAATTCCTTAATGGTAAAAACAAAAACATTTAATGTTTGAATAAAATAAATATCCAAAATATGAAACTAATCATCAAAAGCGCCAAAATTATCGACTCAAAAAGTCCGTTTCATAATCAGACCGTTGATCTTTTAATTGCAGATGGTTTAATAGAAAAAATTGGCGTTTCACTTCCAAACGATGATGCCGAAGTAGTACGATTTGACAATCTTCACGTTTCTCAAGGTTGGTTTGACAGCAGTGTTTCTCTTGGAGAGCCAGGTTACGAAGACAGAGAAACTATTGCAAACGGATTAAATGTTGCAGCGAAAAGCGGTTTTACAGCAATTGCATTGCAGCCAAACTCCTTACCTATTATTGACAATCAATCTCAGGTAAATTTTGTAAAAAATAAAGCAAACGGTTTTGCAACTGAAATTTTCCCAATTGGAGCTTTAACAAAAGCCAGCGAAGGAAAAGATATGGCAGAACTTTTTGATATGAAAAATTCCGGAGCGATTGCTTTTGGAGATTACAACAAAAGTATCGACAACGCTAATATTTTAAAAATTGCTTTGCAATATGTTCAGGATTTTGACGGATTAGTAATCGCATATTCGCAAGATCCAAACATTAAAGGAAACGGAGTTGCAAATGAAGGAATTGTTTCTACGAGACTAGGCTTAAAAGGAATTCCGAATTTAGCGGAAGAACTGCAAATTTCAAGAAACTTATTTTTATTAGAATATACAGGCGGAAAACTTCATATTCCAACAATTTCTACAGCAAAATCGGTTCAATTGATTAGAGAAGCTAAAGCAAAAGGTTTAAATGTAACTGCAAGTGTTTCTGTACATCATTTAGTTTTAACCGATGAAAAACTAGACGGTTTTGACACACGTTTTAAAGTGACTCCGCCATTAAGAACTGAAGTTGACAGACAAGCTTTACTTAACGGAATTGCTGATGGAACCATCGACATGATTACATCAGACCACAATCCGATTGATATTGAATTCAAAAAAATGGAATTTGATATGGCCAAAAATGGAACCATTGGTTTAGAAAGTGCTTTCGGATCTTTATTGACTGTTTTACCAGTCGAAACTATTGTTGCAAAACTAACTTCTGCAAGAACTATTTTCGGTGTAGAAAATAATTCAATTGAAGAAGGTGCAAAAGCTAATTTCACTCTATTTACAACCGAAGGAAAATCAACTTTTACGAAAGAAAACATTCTTTCAAAATCTAAAAATTCTGCTTTTTTAGGAACTGAAACCAAAGGTTCCGTGTACGGAATTTTCAATCAAAATCAACTTGTTACAAAATAATACAATGAACAATACAGTCGAAGAAGGAAAATCAATTGCCATTACCAGTTACATCTTAATCATTGGTGTTTTGATCGCGATGAGCATGAATTCTGAAAACAAAAACAGCTTTGCTTCTTTTCATATTCGTCAGGCTTTAGGCTTATCCCTGACTTTTATTTCTTTCGGAGCTATCATCAGCAATTTCGACAGCTTTTTTATCACTTTCCCAATGTGGATTTGTATTTCAATTCTGTGGACTTTTGGTATTTTTAATGCTATTCAGGGACAAATGAGACCAATTCCATTAGTTGGAAATCTATTCCAGAAATGGTTTAAATCTATAGGATAAGAAAGAAAACTACGATTTTTTTATTAAACAAATTCCTCCCATGAAGTTCCTTATACCTATTGTTATTATAGTTCTGACTAACATTTCTCTAGATTGTGATAATTTCAAAACAGGTAAATTTGAAACTCCAAGTAAATTTGGCGGTAAAGTAATAATAGAAAGAACCAAACAATTTCATACTGAAACTCTTAGCAGAAATGGTAACATTATCAGGTATAAAATAAAATGGCTTAATGATTGTAGTTTTTTACTTTATGGCCGAAAGCTACTGAAAGGAAATGAGGAAATTAAAGATCCGAAGATTATAGAGCAATTTGCGAAGGACACAATCTTTAACGAAATTATTGAAATAAATGACAGCGAATATCGCACAAGGTCTAAAATTAATAATTTCGAAAAATGGTTTGAAAGTACTACTACGAAAATTAAATAAATAATTCTCAATACAATTTGTCTAAGTTTTACTGAAAAACGGAGACCGAGACTAAAATTAAAAAAAATGAATCTATCTTTAGAATATAAAATACAAGAACCAAAAGTAATTTTACATAAAAATCCGTTATTGCTTTTATTGCACGGATATGGAAGCAATGAAGCCGATTTATTCTCTTTTGCCTCTGAACTTCCAGATAATTATTATATCATTTCTGCAAGAGCACCTTACGATTTACAATACGGAGCTTACGCTTGGTACGCAATTAATTTTGATGCCGATCAGAATAAATTTTCAGATAACGAACAAGCAAAAACTTCTCGTGATGTAATTGCTTCTTTTATTGACGAATTAGTTGCCAATTATCCAATTGATGCTAATAATGTTACTTTAATCGGATTTAGTCAGGGATCTATTTTAAGTTATGCGACTGCACTTTCTTATCCGAAAAAAATTCAGCGAGTAGTTGCAATGAGTGGCTATTTCAATGAAGAAATCATAAAAGAAGGTTTTGAAAATAACGATTTTAAAAACTTAAAAATATTCGCTTCACACGGAACTGTAGATCAAGTCATTCCGATTGAATGGGCTAGAAAAACTCCGGCTATTTTAGAGAAATTAAATATTCCGGCTATTTATAAAGAATATCCTGTTGGACATGGCGTTGCACCACAGAATTTCTTTGATTTTAAGAATTGGTTAATTTCATAAAAGAAAGAAAAAGATTACACTTTATTGTGATTCCAAAAACAAAATATTGTATTTTAGTCTCATAACCCAAATTAGGTTAATTTAAAAAAGATTAAAATAATTAAATACCCAAAAGTTTCTTTAAAAGGAAACTTTTGGGTATTTTTGTAAGGAAGAAAAATGGAGAAATTTTATGATGTAATCTTTTTAGAAGAAGTCTTTACTTTTCTAAAAGAATTAAAACCGAAACATTCGGAAAAAATACTTTACAATATTAGAAAATCACAAACAAAAAATGATCCTGAGCTTTTTAAGAAGTTAAATGATAAAATTTGGGAATTCCGAACTTTATATCATGGAAATCAGTATAGATTATTAGCATTTTGGGATAAAACAGATACACAAAATACTCTCGTGATTTCCACTCATGGGTTTATAAAAAAACAAAGTAAAGTTCCTAATAAAGAAATATCAAAAGCACAAAAACTAAGATTAGAATATTTTAAAAATAAAGATTAATCCAATTTAAAAATATGAAAACATATACCTTAAATCAAGTAACTGATGAAATCATTGGAAAAATTGGAACTCCTGCAAGAGATAAATTTGAATATGATTTACAAATGGATTTAATTGGAAATGCGATTAAACAAACTCGTAAAGAACGCAATTTAACTCAGGAAGAATTAGGGAAGCTAATTGGTGTTCAAAAAGCACAGATATCTAAACTTGAAAAAAATGCTGGAAATGTAACTCTAGAAACTGTTGTCAAAGTTTTTACAGCTCTAAAAGCTAAAGTTAAATTTCAAATAGAATTAACCGACTTATCGATCAGCTTAAATAAGTAATTTTAATCTAATTTCATTTAAAAATTTATAACAACATTTTATAAACCATCTACGATATGAGCGATACAAAACTTGATAATCCAGCATTAATTTTAATTGATATTCAAAAAGGTTTTCATGATGTTGCGTATTGGGGCGGAGACCGAAATAATATTGATGCAGAACAAAAAGCCAGTGAACTTCTAGAAATCTGGAGAGCTAAAAAATTGCCCATTTTTCACGTACAGCATTGTTCCTCAAATCCAAATTCAATTTTGAATGAAACAAATCCCGGAAATGAATTTCAGGATGTTGTAAAACCAATTGAAAATGAAACTGTCATTAAAAAGAATGTCAATAGCGCTTTTATCGGAACAAATTTAAAAGAGCTTCTTGATGATGCCAAAATCACAAATCTTGTTATTGTTGGATTAACAACAGATCATTGTGTTTCAACCACAACCAGAATGGCTGGAAATTTTGTTTATTCTGTACATTTGATTTCTGATGCAACAGCAACTTTCAATAAAAAAGGCGTAAACGGGGAAGCGTTTTCCGCAGAAATAATTCATCAAACCGCTTTAGCAAGTTTAAACGAAGAATTTGCCCAGGTTGTTACTTCTGATTTTATTAAAGAAATAATTTAAATATTTGAAATAAAAAAAGTGAAATGTAAAATGGATAAACCAGACTACATTTCACTTTTTACATTTTACTTTTTATTGTCCTGTATAAAGAATCTTCTCTCCTTTTTTCAAAACATATCCTTTCCAAGGAATTAATTGCCAATCACCATTTACCCACGAATCACCTTCCGATTTTCTTTCTAAAATGATGGATTCTTTTTGAGTATCTAAGAAAAGTTCTGCCTTGTTTCCATCAAAAATTACGTATGATGCAGTAGTATATTCTTTTCCGTCATCGTAATGTGATAGTTTTGTTCCTTCAAAAACTCTGATACATTCTTTTTTAAGCGTTGACCAGGTATATCCCGCTGAAGCCTTACATCCATGAACATCAGAATCAGCTCCAACTACTGTTTCTTTTTTAGGCTCATTTTTTGGTTCTTGAACATCTGTCTTTTCTGGCGATACTTTTTTTGCACAAGAAAATGCAGCCATGACCATAATTGCAAACAAAATAATCTTTTTCATAATCCTATAATTTTAAAATTGAGCAAAAAAAATAGGATTAAAAAATCCTATTTTTGATATAACCAAGTTTGATTTACTTCAAAGGTAATATTATCGTCATTATCAACAAAGTATTTTAACAAGACTTCTCCCCATAATTCACCATTGCTGTAATCCGCAATAATCCATCTATGGTTTAAAATTTTTATTTTATTGATGATGAATTTCTTTCCGCCAATCATATCCTGACCAGTATATGGATTTCCTTTCGGGTTTGCATTTAAATCTAATAACTTTTCAGTTACAACCGGAATCAGTTTTTCATATAAAATCACTTTCCCGCCAGAAGCACTGTTGTCAAAGTAATTTTGTGCATTTTCGTTATGCTCCAGCGAAAAATAATCGGCTTCGGCTAGTTTTCCAGAAACCAGATTGATGCTGTCTCTAAGCTTCTTAGTAGTTTTATCATATCTGTCCTGCTCAAATTTTACTTGGCCGCTGTAAAACGTATAAGTAAAAACATTCATTAATATTGCAAGGAGAAAAAGATAAAGCATTAAGGATTTTTTCATTTTGTGGTATAATTAAATTGTAATTTCTAAATTATCGTAAGCCAGAAAAACATTTTCCGGAAGGCTTTTTTGAACTTCTTCATGAAAACCTAAAACATGACTAATATGGGTTAAATAGGCTTTTTCAGGTTTTACCAGATTTATAAAATCAAGCGCTTCCTGTAAATTAAAGTGGGTATCATGAGGCTCAACACGAAGTGCATTTACTACCAATACTTTTAAGTTTTTCAGTTTTTCAACTTCAGCATCTTCAATTGTTTTGACATCGGTTAAATAAGCAAAATCGTCAATGCGATAACCAAAAACCTGTAGATCACCATGCATGACATTTATTGGAATGGCCAATTTATCTCCAACAGCAAAAGGTTTATCATTTACAACTTCTATTGTTTTTACACTTGGCGCTCCCGGATATTTGTTCACGGTTTCAAAAACATAATCAAAACGGTGACGCAAATTATCAATCACACGCTGATGAGCATAAACCGGAATCTCGCCTTGTCTGAAATTAAACGGACGAATATCATCCAGACCTGCTGTATGATCGGCATGTTCATGAGTAAATAAAATAGCATCGAGTTTTCGACATCCACAAGAAAGCATTTGCTGTCTGAAATCCGGACCGCAATCTACAACATAAGAATGCTCGTCCCATGAAATCCAGATGGATACGCGGAGCCTTTTATCCTTAGCATCAGTGCTTTTGCAAACGGGATGATCAACCCCAATAATCGGGATACCTTGAGAAGTACCTGTACCTAAAAAATAGACCTTCAATTGAACTTAATTTTTTTACAAAAATAGGATTATTTCTCTTTCATTAGAAGCCTAATTTACTAACTTTGTAACAAATCTATTTAAAATAAAATGGGTACAGAAATAAAACTCAAAGGTGACAAGGTCATCGAACAGATTCCTTCTATAAAAGACAAAGCGTTACGCATTAACTTAAACGAGAATATTTACGGAACATTTGCCGAAATTGGCGCTGGACAAGAGACCGTTAGGCATTTTTTCAGATCCGGAGGTTCATCGGGAACAATTGCAAAAGCGATGTCTGCCTATGACAAAGATTTTAGTGATGCCGTTTACGGTACCGAAGCTGACGGTCGCTATGTGACAGAAAACCGACTCAAAAAAATGCTTACGTTTGAAGGAGAATTGATCGAAGAACGTTTAAGCCGAGAAAAACACCCGAACAAACTTTTTTTCAGCTATGCCAATACAGTAGCAACTATAGATTTTGCCAAACAATTTAAAGGCCACGGATGGGTAGGAATCAGATACCAAATAGAACCCGACGAAGCTTACAACGAAATTATACTTCACATTCGTTTTAAAGAAACTGACGCTAGATTACAACAAGAAACCCTTGGAATTTTAGGTGTAAACTTAATTTACGGCGCATTCTACAAATACAATGATCCAAAACGTTTACTGCGTTATTTATACGATCACTTAGACAAAGATCAACTTGAAATTGACACAATCAACTTCTCTGGACCTCGTTTTGCTGATGTTGACAACCGATTGATGAGTTTGCAATTAGTTAAAAACGGAATGACGGATGCCGTAATGTTTAACCCAGAGGGGAAAAACGTATTGCCAGCCGCTGTTTTATACAAAAAGAATCTACTTGCTTTTAGAGGAAGTTTCCGTCCTGTAACGAATGTAAATCTTGACATGTATGAGAAATCATTAAAAATGTTTCTCAGCGAGAATAAAGTTGACAAAGACAATACTTTAACCGTTTTTGAAATTACACTTTCGAACCTACGTTCTGACGGTGAAATTGACGAACGTGATTTTATGGACAGAGCCGAATTGCTTTGTTCGCTAGGTCAGACTGTTATGATTTCGAATTTCCAGGAATATTATAAAGTAGTAGAATATTTCTCTAATTATACTAAAGCCCGAATGGGACTAGCAATGGGTGTAAACAACCTTGTTGATATTTTTGATGAGAAATATTACCGTCATTTAAGTGGTGGAATCCTAGAAGCTTTCGGAAAATTATTCTACCGAGACATGAAAGTATTCTTATATCCAATGTTAGGTGATAATGGCGAAATTATTACTTCTGATAATTTGAAAGTTCATCCGAGAATGAAAGAATTGTACAAATTCTTTAAATTCAACGGAAAAGTGGTTGACATTAAAGACTACAATCCAGATATATTAAATGTATTCTCACGTCAGGTATTAAAAATGATTGGACAAGGACAATCGGGATGGGAACCAATGCTTCCTTCTGGAGTTGCTGAGATTATAAAAGAACATCATCTTTTTGGATATCATCCACAGAAAGAACTAGAACAAAATTCTTAATATAAAAAAAGTCCTAGTTAAAGGGACTTTTTTTGTTTCAAGTTTTTCTTGTTTCAAGTTTCAAGTTACATGCTTTGCAGTTAAATTTACTCGTCAAGACAACTTGAAACATGAAACCTGAAACAAAAAAAACTATTTCAAAATCTGCTCTGCGTGTTCTTTTGTTTTTACTTTTTCAATTACCTCATCTATAATTCCGTTTTCGTTGATTACAAATGTTGTTCTATGGATTCCATCGTATTCTCTTCCCATGAATTTCTTTGGTCCCCAAACCCCAAAAGCATTAATAACCGATTTATCTTCATCGGCTAATAAAGGAAATGGCAATTCGTATTTTTCCTTGAATTTTGTCTGCGCCTTCTGGCTGTCGGCACTTACACCAAGAAGTTCATAATTATTCGCCTGAAAACGATGAAAATTATCTCTCAAATCACAAGCTTCGGCAGTACAGCCCGGCGTACTTGCTTTTGGATAAAAGAAAACCACTAATTTTTTTCCGGCGTAATCTGCCAGTTTGTGTGTTTTCCCTTCTTGATCTGTTCCAGAAAAATTTGGTGCTTTATCACCTGCTTTTAATGTTGTCATATGTTTTATTTTAGATTTTAGATTTTAGATTGTTGATTTTAGAATAAAGAATAAAGAGCAAAGAAAAAAGAGCAAAGAATAAAGATAACTCAAAATTCATAATTCATAATTCATAATTCACAACTCATAATTAATAGCTTTTTACATGCCCCAGATTGTAGTGAAAACCCCGGAATTATGACAGTTTACATTTTTTGTATTTAAAAAGCGACCAACGGAAGCTCTTTTAAATACTTAAAAATGTTACTGACATAATGAGGAGTTGTAACGGAAAGCTGGATTAGGCACATCATAAAATTTATACTATTTTTACGGGATTAAAAATACGGAAATGAATAAAGAAGCTCGCGTACAATTTGTTATAAATACGTTAAAAGAACTCTATCCTACAATACCTGTCCCTCTTGACCATAAAGATCCTTATACTTTATTAATTGCTGTTTTGCTTTCGGCACAATGCACTGATGTGCGGGTGAACCAAATTACACCTTTGTTGTTTGCCAAAGCAGATAATCCGTATGATATGGTAAAAATGTCTGTGGAGGAAATCAAGGAAATTATTCGTCCGTGCGGATTGTCGCCGATGAAATCCAAAGGAATTCACGGTTTATCTGAAATTTTGATTGAGAAACACAATGGTGAAGTGCCTCAGAGTTTCGAAGCACTTGAAGCTTTGCCTGCAGTTGGGCACAAAACAGCGAGTGTTGTGATGTCTCAAGCTTTTGGAGTTCCTGCTTTTCCAGTGGATACACATATTCATAGATTAATGTACAGATGGAATCTTTCTAATGGAAAAAATGTTGTACAAACCGAAAAAGACGCAAAACGATTATTTCCGAGAGAAATTTGGAACGATCTTCATTTGCAAATTATTTGGTACGGACGCGAATATTCTCCTGCAAGAGGCTGGAGTCTTGAAAAAGATATTATAACAAGAACTATAGGAAAGAAATCTATAATTGAGGAAATGACAAAAGCAACAAAATAAAAAAAGGCACAAAGGTTTAAAACTTTGTGCCTTTTTTTATTTTTTTAATGTGCCAATTTGATAATGTGAAAATTAGATAATGATGGTTCATCGTAAACTCATTATCTAATTATCTAATTTTTCTAATTATCTCATTTTCTAATTATCTCATTTTCTAATTATCTAATTTAAATTACATTCCCGCTTTTAAAGCATTGTATTCATTTGTCATATCAAGCGATCTGTAAACTCCTAAAAGCGTTTTTGTTACATCTGGATTTTTAGGTTCTATAGTAAGTGCTTTTTTAAGAAACGGAATTGCGCTTCTTGCTATATCATCTTTTTTAGCATTTAGTTTATCATATTGCTGCATTTCTTTTGGACTAGTTCCTAAGTTAGCAATTTCATCAGCCAAAGCCTTTTTTTGCTCCAATTTTAAATACGCAAGATTAATATAAGCATCGATATAATTTGGATTTACTTCTAAAAGAGAGTTATACGTCGCTTCCGCTTTCGCATAATCTTTATTTTCCATGTAACAATAAGCCAAATTATTGATAACATCTATTCTTTTTGAAGGAACCGATTCTGTTCTTGGTTTCTCATAAAGACCTTGGTCAATCCCAGATTGTCTTGCTTTTGGTGAAATAAATGCGTCTTCTTCTTTCGTTTTTTTATTTGTAGCATAATAAATAACCCCGCTTCCAGAGTAATTCTTTTTCTTCAACTCTTCATAATATTTAATTGCTGAACCATAGTCTTTTGCATTTAAAGATGAAGAAGCCGCGTTGAATAAATTAAGCGTGTCTTTTTTGTCAAACAAATATACTTTGTAGCTTTTTTCAGCACTTTCTTTAAATTTACCTGCTTTGAAATCGGCCATTGCACCGTTCACTAAATTAGATTTCATATCCTTTAAAGCAAGACCGGCTTTTACCGTATATTTAAACTTTCCAGATTCATTTTCGAATAAAAATACGTCCTGATAAGCTTGTGAAGCAAGGCTGAAGTTGTTTGCTGCATCAACATTTTTACTAGCTAAATCCTTTAATACATTTCCTTTCAAAAAATAAAAATCAGATTTATCTTCATCTGGTGCATTTATAATAAGATATTCTGACTTATTTAAAATAGCTATGGCTTCTTGCGAATTACCTTTATCAAAAAGAGCCTGTGCATCCTTTATTTGTGCTTTTTGGGCATAAGCCGCAACGTTTATCAATACTATTGATAAAATCATAAGTTTCATTTTCATTGTCGATCAAGTTTGATAGTTAAATAGATTGGGTTCTTCTCTGAGCAATTTTGCTGGTTATCCATGAAATTGGACAAAATTGCACTTTTGACATCCTCGCCATGGATTCAAAAGTTATCAAACTGAATAGTTAGTTAGAGTAGTTTTTTATCATAATTAAACATATTAGGGAATTAAACATTTCTTTTGTCATTTTTTAAAAAATTAAACTTTAACAGTATTTACATTATAAATATCATTATTTTCTCTTTTTTCTGCAAAGAATCTAATTTTTTATCTAAAATAGAATTAAAAAGTGAATACGCAATAGAATACTATTCTTTTTTTTGTTAAAATATAACATTTTTTTAACGTTGCTAATATATCATAATTATTGAAGATTAAAAAAAAAGCATAAAAAAAACTCACTATCAATATTTTATATACAGATAGTGAGCTTTTAACCAAAACGACCATTTGGTTTTTTCGTTAGCGTCAAGCTTCGGCCTAACAGCCTATTATTTAATTTGCTATAATATCAAAACTTTTATTTTCAATTTTCACAACAGTTAACGCTTGTGAATAGCTAAGTAAAAAAGAAACAACTTCTTTTTTAGGTTTTAAATTTTTAGAAGCTAACGCTTTTTTAGAGTAAATTTTTGCCATACTGTAAAATGTTTATATACAGTATAACGAGTTAATACTCAAAATAGTATTAGTTGGTTAAAATAATTTGATGTTTATCAATTATTTTTCTCAAATTCATTAGCGCATAACGCATTCTTCCCAATGCTGTATTGATGCTAACGTCTGTCAGTTCAGAGATTTCTTTAAAACTCATATCTTGATACATACGCATTACCAGTACTTCTTTCTGATCATCCGGAAGTTCTTCAATTAGTTTTTTTAAGTCAATTTCGACTTGATCAAGAATCATTTTTCCTTCAATAGTCAATGAATCATCAGACATTACTGAGAAGATTGAAAACTCTTCTGTTTCTCTGTACATTGGCATTTTTTTGGTTTTACGAAAGTGATCTACAATTAAATTGTGAGATATACGCATTACCCAAGGCAAAAATTTACCTTCTTCATTATAGGAATTGCTTTTTAAGGTTTTGATTACCTTAATAAAAGTGTCTTGAAAAATATCATTTGAAATATCTCTATCGGCAATCTTAGAATATATGAAACCATATATCTTAGATTCGTGCCTTTTAATTAATGTTGACAGCGCAACTTCATTGCCATCAATATAATTTTTGACTAACAGAGCGTCTGGAATGTGCAGATGAGCCATAATACTTACTTTTTTAGGTTTTTAATTTGGAGTAATTTTCTAAAAAGTAATTTTATTGTATAGGCTTCTCTTTTTTTGGTTATGTTAATTAAGTCATCAAATTTAACAAATTATTATTTTAAAAAGCAAATAAAAGACAGAATAATTAACAATAAAAACTTAAAAAATAGACACATAAGTTAATTTTTATTGGAAAAGTCCGTTAAATCATTAAATAATGTGTAGATAAAAAGCAATAAAAAAAAGACATAAATAACTTACATTTAAATACTTATAGTTATTTATATCTCTTTTATTAATTTTTTATTGATAAACGCGTACGTAGTCAACATAGTATTTTTGCGGAAAAATTTTATCATCAACTTCTGGTCCGCCAAAATTTCCTCCAACTGCTAAATTGACAATAATATAAAAAGGTTTGTCAAAAGGCCACGTATCTTCATTTTTAACCGGAGGATTAAAGGTATAAACCAAAGTTTTGTCTACAAAAAAATCCATTTTTTCTTTTGTCCATTCGATTGCGTACACATGATAACCTTCTTCAATATTAGGATATGGCGTTCTTTTTGTATTGATTGTGTTTCCGTGGCTATCCTGTGTGTGCAAAGTGGTATAAACCATTCCTGGATCACGCCCTATATATTCTAAAATATCAATTTCACCTGCTTTTGGCCAGTGAATTTCATCAATATTAGCGCCTAACATCCAGAATGCGGGCCAGATTCCCTGACCAACTGGCAATTTTGCTCTGGCTTCGATTCGGCCGTATTTAAATTCTTTTTTTCCTTTAGTTGTAATTTTAGTCGAAGTGTATTTAGCGCCTTCTTTTCTGGCTTCTATGACTAAATTTCCGTCTTTAAATTCATGATTTGTTTTGGTATAAATTTGTCTTTCATTGTTTCCAAAGCCACAAAGATTAGGACAACCGTCTCCTAGTTCGAAATTCCAATCTTTTTCATTTAATTCTTTTTTGTTGAAATTTTCTTCCCAGACAAGTTTTCTTTTTACTTCCTGTGCAAAACAAGCACTACTGATTAACAGCAGTATAAACACTTTTTTCATAGTCTACTTTTAAATTTATAAAAATTGAAAAGGCCAGCCTAAACTGACCTTCTCATTTCATTCTTACTAATTAATTTATATTCTATTGATACACTCTTACATAATCAATCTCCATAGAAGATTGTGTGAAAGCCGCATCAATATTACCGCCAAAATTACCTCCCATAGCAACATTCAAAATTAAGAAAAAGTCTTTGTTGAAAGGTAAACTCGCATCATTAGGAACCGAATGAATTAACTCATCATCTACATATATTTTTATAGCCTCAGGACTCCAAATTGTTTTATAAATATGGAATTCTGTCGAAACATTTGCGATTGTTTTAAAACCTGTATTGGCTGTTCCGCCGAAATGTCCAGGATAATGAAGTGTGCCATGAATTACATTCTGGCTGTTTCCTACATGTTCCATAATATCTATTTCTCCACATGCTGGCCAGGCATTTGTTGCATAATTTGCACCAAGCATCCAGATTGCCGGCCAAGTTCCGCCTCCAATTGGAAGTTTGGCACGTACCTCAACTTTTCCATACGTGAATTTATATTTTCCTTCAGATTTCAATCGGGCTGAAGAATAATCTGCTCCGCCAGAAGCTTCTTTTTTAGCCGTAATTTTTAAATTACCACCCTGAACAATTATGTTTGTTGACGAATTAGTATAATTCTGTTTTTCATTATTTCCCCATCCGTTATCGCCACGTCCTAAATCATAAACCCATTTTGAAGCATCTGGTGCTCCATCAGTATTAAATTCATCTGACCAAACTAAATTTGTATAATCTTTATCTGGCGTTGTTGGGTTTTGCGTTGGTTTTGTAGTTGTAAAAATATGATACCAAGCCAATGATGCATTTCCGCCCATAACGGCTCTTACAACCATTCTATTTGCTGTAATCGATAAAATCTCATATGAACTCTGACCGATATAATAACCCATAAATCCGTTATCAGAGAAATTCATCATTGTTCCTCTTGTTTGCGTTGCATGATTTGGATTTTGCATTACAACAGATTCTGAAGGACTCAATGAAACTGTTTTCTTTCCGGAAGTATCATAAGCCAAACACGCATCAGATCCTGAACTTCCTCCTCCTACGCTTTCAAATGCGGCGTTGAAGAATGTTGCTCCACCATTGTTTAACTGATATTTAAGCTGACCACCTTCAAGAGAGAATGTCAGTTCGTTTCCGTATAAACAGCTGCTTGTTGGCGAACCTGCTTTTTCCCAAGCTCCGGCTTGATAATAGTTTCCATAGTAATTTTTCGTAGCATCGCCATCATTTTGACCAACTCCTAAATGTCCTGCTTCTGAAGCCGACCAATACCATTTTTTAGAAGTACCACCAGTCAAGAATTGCACAGCTTCAGCATCACTAAAATCACTTTTAACCGTAACATCAGTTGTAGTTGTGCTGCTTACACCTCCTTTTCCAGAAGCGATAATTGTTACTGTATAGGTATTAACTCCGGTTTTTGTAAAACGTTTTGTTACCACTCCATTCGGCGCATTGTCTGATGTTCCGTCGCTATATACATATTTATATGATATTGCATCATCTGCTGTAGCTGTAAATTTTACTGTTCCTGAACCGTCGCCGTTTGGAGCTGCAGTCGTTTTACCAATAATCTCAGCTGTAACCTTAAGATTCGTTGGTGAATCTATTGATCCAAAAGTAAAATCATCTTTTTGACAACCCGTCATCAAGAGAATCGTAAATATGGATACTATTTTTATAATTATATTTTTGCTCATGATTTCTCGTATTAATTGGATTGTTTTATGTCGTCAAAATAATAAGTTGCTCCCGTTCCTGATTGTCCAAAATCTGGGAATAAAATTACTCTGTCGTATTTTACACTAGCGTCAAAACTCGCTGCACTTGTCAAATCAAAAGTTAAAATCTGCCAAGCATTTGCGACTGTAGTTGATGCATGCACTTCAAAATTAACGCTTGGGTTTCCGTTTCCGTCTTTTGGTGATGTTGAAAGCTCCATTTTGTATAAAATATCAGCGCCAACTTTTGGAGACCAAACCGCTACTTTTACTTTAGTTCCTTTTGAAAAATCTGGTGAAGCGTCAAGATTTA
Source organism: Flavobacterium sp. ASV13 (assembly GCF_000745775.1). Classification (GTDB taxonomy): domain Bacteria; phylum Bacteroidota; class Bacteroidia; order Flavobacteriales; family Flavobacteriaceae; genus Flavobacterium. The sequence goes on from NZ_JQJY01000004.1 coordinate 271,103, forward strand.
AGCTCGCTCCAGCCCAAGTTTCAGCACCTGATTTTTTCTCTAATTTAACCACTTTATCAGATACATTCGATCCGGTTTTATCAGGATTTGTTGTCATTGAAGTAATAACATTTCCGAAACCTCCCCAATTATACGTCAGGTTCGCTGATTCAAAATCAATAGGTAATGCGATTGATTCTGCAGGCGCTTTGTAGAAATAGATATTATCAATAAATACTGTTCCTCCGGCCCAAGGCGTTCCAACAAATTTCAATTGGAAAATTTTATCAACTGTTAATCCTTGGCTTGTAAATGCCGAAATTGGAATATCAATACTTGTCCATTGATTAGCTGTAAGATCTTTTACTACAGGTTTTTCTGAAGGCCCTGTCTGAATCAATGAAGTTTCAATTTTTTGTAAATCGGCTGTCCAAACATCCATGTGTAAATATTCCATTTTTGAAACATCAATTGTTACGTTGTCTGCTAATGCAATTCCTTGATAACTAAGCTTGATGTAATTCAACATTTTATCGCCGTTCAAATCAAACTCTGCCCAGCTGCTTCCTTGTCCTGCCTGACCCCAATCTGGGAAATAGTTTGTTCCTGCAACATTCGTGTATTTAGTACCGTAGATCGAAATTACATCTGCCGGTTGTCTGTTTGGAGGTGTTGGTGCTGATGCCGATGGTGCTACAACCAATTTTGCAGTAACCTGAGCTGTATATTCTGTTGTTTTGATTGCAGCACTTTTAGAAACTACACGAACTGTATACACACCAGCTTCTTTATACGTATAAGAAACCGATTCTCCATTGTTTGCCGAAATTGGATCTGGTTTTCCAGCTTCTCCAAAATAAACATCATAAAACAAAGCAAAATCTGCAGTTGCTTTAACCATTACTTTTTTAGATACTGATAAATCGTTTGTTATTTCAACTACCAAATTTTCCGGAGCTCTAAACGAAACCACAACATCGTGCGTTACTTCGGTTGTTTTTCCGTTCACATTCATCGCCGTAATTTTCGATTTATACGTTCCTTCTTTATAAGTATGAGTTACTGTACCACCTGAAGGAATATAAACTGATTCTGTAGTTCCGTCTCCAAAATTGATTTTGTACTGCGTTGCTCCTTCTCCTGTAGGAATAAAAGTTACTTTTCCGGTATTATCCTGCGTAACGGTCGTCAATGCCGAAACATTAGTCGGCGCTGCCACACTGTCTAAATCAACATCAAGAGCATCATCGTTTGCGCAAGCAATTAGCGTTGCCAAAACGAAAAGATTTAATATTAAATATATTTTTTTCATAATTGTATTTTTTAGTATCCAGGATTTTGTTGCCAGTTTCCGTTTGCAAATTGAATTTCTTCTATTGGAAGCGGAAATAATTCGTTTTTATTCGCTGTAAAACCAGGAATTTTTCCAACAGCTTTTCCAGTTCTTACCAAATCAAAGAAACGATGTCCTTCACCAAAAAGCTCCACTCTTCTTTCAGCATAAATAAAATCAGTTAAAGCTTGTCCAGAAGCTGTTACATCGTGATTATTATCTCCAAAAGCGCGTCTTCTCACCTGATTTAAATACTCTCTTGATTTTGCGTCATTGTTTCCTGCACGACTGTAAGCTTCGGCTGCCATCAACAAAACATCTGCATAACGAATAGCTCTGTAGTTGTTTGGATTTGTTAAATTCAAATCTCCAGCTGCAGCTGAACTTCTTTTTCTTGGAATGTATTTTCTGTTGAAATATCCTGTGTCTTCATTTCCTTTTCCGTAGCTCACGCCTTTTCCTCCATCATAATTAGTATTTGCAGCAGCAAAAGCAGCAATATCTAAAATAGCAACATCTTTACGTTTATCGCCTGCTTCAAAAGCATCTGCACTTTCTTTTGTTGGAACATTAAAACTAAATCCTGAAGAGAAAAGTGGTCCTGAAAAATTTCTCACACCGCTAAATCCAACTGCTACGTTACCTTCACTACATTGCAAACAGCCAAATCCAGCTCCTTCAACATCTGTGTATTGTACTTCAAAAACAGATTCAGCATTATTTTCTCCATCCATTTCAAAAATGGAATTGTAATCGTTAACTAAAGAATATTTACCTGAAGTAATTACACCGTCAAGGGCAGTTGCTGCCTGCGCAAATTTGTTTTCATATAAATATGCTTTTCCAAGAAGTGCCAAAGCTGCTCCTTTTGTTACACGCCCTTTTTGAGAAGCAATTGGAGATAAATTAGCAGCCGCAAAAGTCAAATCGGCTTCAATTGAAGCGAAAACTTCTTCTTTACTTGAACGCGGGATTGTTTTTTCATCTCCAATTTTAAACCTCGCATCGCCTTTCATTGGTATACCGCCAAACCATTTCACTAACTCAAACTGGTAGTATGCTCTTAAAAAACGTGCTTCAGCTATAATTTGATTTTTTCCTTGAAAATCAGTTTTATCTTTAAATTCAAGAATGTAATTTGCTCTTTGAACTCCTGCAAACATCCAATTCCAGATATCTCTTAAATTGCTGTTTACCGGAGTATGAATCATGTCGTCAATTTGTTGCCAGCCAATTACGTCTGTTGGGCTTTCTCCTCCACATAATGTATTATCAGAAGCAATTTCTCCTAATATGACATTTGCATACGAAGCTTGCAATAGATCATATGCTGCAATAAGCGCCTGATCGTAATCTGCTTTTGAGTTGAAATAGTTCTCAGAATCAATAGAATATTCTGGTGTAGGATCCACGAACTCATCCGAACAAGAAATACATAAAGTCGAAAACAGAGTAAGCGTTATAACGGTTGTATATAAATATTTTTTCATTTTAATTGAAATTAAAAATTAAAGTTTAGTCCCATTAAGTAGGTTCTAGGAATTGGATAGAAACCATAATCGATTCCTGCACCAATAGGAGACTGAGAAACATTATCACGATTTCCCGGACCAAATGAAGCACCAGGATCAAAACCTCTATACTTTGTAAATGTGTATAAATTATTTACCCCAACGTAAAGTCTTAATTTTGTAAGTCCCGCTTTTTGAGCCACATTTGGATTAAGAGAATATCCTAATTGAATATTTTGGATTCTGAAATAAGAAGCATCTTCTACAAAATAATCAGAAAAAACATTGTTTGCAGTTGCTCCAGTTGTAACTCTAGGAGTAGAATTTGTTGATCCCTCGCCTGTCCATCTGTCTAAAACATAATTTAAACGATTGGCATCAGAAAGCGTTCTTTCATAATTACGAACCATATCATTTCCTACAGAAGCGAAAGAATACATTGCAAAATCAACATTTTTATAATTCATTTGAATATTGAAACCCATTGTAGCAGATGGAATTGGATCACCAATATTGGTTTTGTCGTTTGTATCGATTTTTCCATCTCCATTTACGTCAACATAACGAAGATCTCCAGGAGCTGCATTTGCGCCCAAAGCAAGCTGAGATGGATGTGCATCAATTTCTGCCTGATTTTGGAAAATTCCATCTGTTTTATATCCGTAGAAATATCCTATTGGTTTTCCAACTTCCATACGTGAAGGCGCTGGTTGTCCAACACCGAAAGCACCGCCTTCAATAAATCCTGTACCATTGTTAACTTCTTGTACAACATTTTTAAGGAACGTAACATTATAACTTACAGCAAAATTGAAAGAATCTGAGAATTTATCTTTGTAATCAATTGCAAATTCAAAACCTGAATTTTTAACAGATCCAGCATTTAAAGTTGGAGCACTTGCGCCCGGAGCGCCTGTTCCGTTAATTCCTGAAACTGGGATATTTGGCACCAATAAATCTTTTCTGATATCATTGAAATAATCAGCAACGATATACACTTTGTCGTTTAAGATTTTTATATCCAAACCAACATCGAATTTTTTCGCTTCTTCCCATTTTAAATCCGGATTTGGAACCTGTCCTGTTGAACTTCCATTTACAATTGCTCCGTCAAAAACATAAGTTGCTTCACCGTTCAAAAGTCCTAAATAACCATAATTCGGAATTTGGTCGTTTCCTAACGTTCCGTAACTAGCTCTTAGCTTTAAGAAATTGATAAACTTAGGCTCTCCAAAAAATTCTTCCTTAGAAACAATCCATCCACCAGTAACAGATGAAAAATATCCGATTTTGTTTCCTGGTCCAAATTTTGTCGAAGCATCACGACGGGTCATTCCAGACAATAAATACTTCTCTTTATAATCGTATTGAAGTCTTGCATAATATGACAATCTTCTTTGATCATAATTATAAGAACTGTTTGTCAATGTTTCTGAAATTCCTTTGGTTAAAGAAATATCAGCAAATTGCCATGAGTTATTAGGTACATCAAAACCAGTTGCTGTAAGTCCGTTACCCCATTCTTTAAAAATTGTTGTACCAACAGTTCCCTTTACATTATGACTTTCTGCAATTTTTGTTTCATAAGTACCATAAAGGTCAAATGAATAGTTGTTATCATTTACTGCTCCTTGAGTAACCGAACTTCTTTGTACATCAAAAACTTTTCCGCCATAGCTTATTTGCGGTGCAAAAGTTTTCGATTCGCTGTTTGAAGTATTAAAACCAATGGCACTAGACAAGGTAAATCCTTTAAAGATTTTATAATCCAGTCCAAAGTTTCCATTTATTTTTTTATAGTTATAATCGTTATATGAATTTTCAATTTGCGCCAGTGGATTAATAATTTCATTTCCTAATCCTGTAGTGTTTGGAACAAGCGTAAAACTACCATCTGCATTATACGGACTTAAAGTCGCCGGAACGTTTAATGCATTAAACAATACAGATCCAAGACCATTTTCATTTAATGTTCTTCTGGTGAAATACGTATAAATTACATTTGTTCTCAACTTGATTTTACTGCTTAAATCAGCGCCTAAACCAATTCTTGCTGTATTTCTCAAATAGCCCGATTTATCTCCACCAACAATTCCTTCTTGGTCTAAATGTGATCCACTGATAGAATAAGTAATGTTTTCTGAACCTCCCGAGATTGTCAAATCATTATTAATAATAGGAGCGCCTTTCTGGAAAACTTCATCTTGCCAGTTTGTGCCTTTTCCTAATCCGCTTACATTTGGATAAGGAATTGGTTTTCCTCCATTGGCATAACTTTCATTTAATAAAAGTGCATATTCTGTCGCATTTAGCGTTGGAAGTTTTCTGGATGTTTCTTGAAATCCAGCATAACTGTTGAATGAAACTTTTGTTTTCGAATTCTTTTTACCCATTTTGGTCGTTACCAAAATAATTCCGTTTGCTCCAATTGTTCCGTAGATTGCTGCCTGAGCATCTTTCAATACGGTAATTGTTTCAATATCGTTTGGATTTAGCAAACTAAAATCTCCAACATAACCATCAATAATTGCAGTTGGTGAATTTTGCCCGTTTGTAGCAATACCACGAATACGAATATCTAATCCCGCACCTGGCGCACCAGACTGTGTGGTTACATTCACACCCGAAACTGTTCCTTGTAAAGCCTGTTCAATTCTTGCTGGTTTCAAGATGTCCAGTGTTTTACTATCAACAACTGATACTGCTCCGGTAATTTCTCTTTTTTTCTGAGTACCATAACCAATGACAACAACCTCTTCGAGTGATTTTGCGTCATCGGCCATTTTTACAGTCATTTTAGTTCCAGAAACTGCAATTTCCTGCGTTCTGTATCCTATATAACTGAAAACAATTGAAGCTCCTTTTGGAACTCCGGTTAACTTAAAAGATCCGTCAAAGTCTGTGGTTGTACTTTGCGACGAACTTTTAACTTTTACATTTACGCCAGGCAATGATAATCCTGACCCATCTACTACCGTTCCGCTAACATCAATTGATTGCGCAAAGGCAAATGATGTGCACAACGATAGTACAATTAGTAACAATTTCGATTTCATAATTAGTTAGTTTTTATTGAAAGATAAATTTATTCGTTCCTATTAGGAATCCGCTAAATTTAACCTCAACAAAAAACATACATCACAAAAAAAATGTTACTAAATTCAATATATCGTAAAAAATATCTCGAATTAACTAATATTTACGAATGTTAATTTTCTTAACATTTACATTACAAAACCCTTACAAATGCAGAATGTTGTGGTAATGTATAGTTTTTTAGCGCCATTTTTTGCGCTACTATACAGCCAAAATATATTCAACTAAACCGATTTCGTGCTGTAAATCCATTTTTTTGCGCAAACGGTATCTTTTAATTTCAACACTTCGGACAGAAATATTAAATAATGGCGCTATTTCTTTTGAAGAAAGATTCAAGCGAAGATACGCACACAAACGAAGGTCATTTGGAGTTAATAAAGGATGTTGTTGTTTGATGCGTTTTAAGAAATCCTTATCCGCATTATCAAAAGCTTCCTTGAAAACATTCCAGGAATCTTCTTCAGTAATATTTTTGTTAATCGTACTAATTACCGATTTGATGTTTTTGCCTTCGCCTGTTTTCTGCAAATCTTCTTTAATAAAAGCGAGCAATTCATTTTTACTATTCAAACTCATCGTTGAAACTGCCAATTCTCTACTTTTTGTATCTACATCCTGAGAAAGCTGTTCATTTCTCAATTTCATCAATTGCTGTTCATTTTCTAATTCTTTGATTTCAAGTAAAAGATTATTCTCTTCAATTAATTTTTCTTTTTGTTTCTGATAATAATTTCGGTACGCCTTATTGATAAAATAAGCAATCGCCAGCATCAACAAGAAATAAATAAAAACAGCCAGATTAGTCAAATACCATGGTTTTAAAACTACAAAAGTATAAACTGCGGTATTTTCAAGAATACTATTGGCATATTTCGCGCGAACTTTAAACGTATATTTTCCTGGAGAAAGATTTTTGAAATTTACTGTTGCTTTTGTACTCCATTCACTCCATTCATTCTGAAAACCTTCCAATAAATATTGATATTCTGTATTGATATATTTATTGTATTCTGGAACCGTATAATTGAGCGTTATATTATTATCGTTTGAATGAAAGCTTCCTTCCTCCTGAATAGCAACATCTTTTAAAACTTCATTTTGTTTGTTAATCGCAATATCAGTAATATGAACGCTATAATTTTTAAAAACTAAATCATCTATATTTAAAGTATAATAGCCATCTGTTGTACCAATTAAATAATTGGATTTGGAAATCTGTGTAATATTCTCATAACCAAGCATTGAATTTGTCAAGGAAGCTGGAATAGGAATTACATTCTGCTTCAGCTGATTGCTTAGCTTACTTGCCGAGAAATAATGAATATAGTTTTTTGAAAAAAGCCAAATTTTATTAGAATTGTCCACAATCAATTTCCCAGAAGTATATTCATCTTTTTCAAAAATTGAACTCAAAACGGCATCTTTTTCAAATTGTTTTGTTTTTGAATTCAGTTTAAAAATTCCGCCTTTAAAAGCATAATAAATTGAATTATTAAACTTCGTCAAACTCGCACGTGTTCCATTTTTAGGAGATTTATAAGTATAAAAACCATTTGTTTTCTGTAATGAATTATCAAGTTTTAATCTAAAAATACCTTTGTATTCATGACTTACATAAATTTCTAAATGATCTGAAATTTCAAAATAGCGTGAAGAATAATCAAATCCACGAATTTTATTCCGAAATACCCATTGATTGTTTATTTTTTCTAAAACGGAAATCCCGTAGTAATTCCCCTGAAACAAAAGATTTTTATTGTTTGGAACCGGTTCAAATTTCCATGTTCCGGAAGCAGCGAAAATATTTCTGGCCGTATCATTTACCACAACAAATGTTCCCGAATCATGACCGCAGAAAAGCGTATCTTCATAAACAAAAAGCGACCAAACCTGCCCTTTTGTTCCGTTTATAAATTTAAAATCGCTGTTGCTTTGAAGCGGTCTGCAAAAAAGGCCCTGATTTGTTCCAATATACAAAAGCCCTTTATAAACTGCCGAAGCGTAAACCGTTCCTAAAACGCCCGAATCATCAGTGAAACTGTGCACTGGCGACTGCATATTAATACAATTAATTCCGTTATCAAGTCCTGCCCACAAATTCTGATCTTTATCTTCAAAAAGCGACAAAGCTGTATTGTTGCTCAATCCTTTGCTCTGCGAAAGATGGTATTTTAATTTTCCTTTATCAGATAAAACAAAAATTCCGTTCGAAACCGTTCCTAAAGCAAAATTTCCATTCTGAAGTCGCTGACTACTATAAACAAAACTCGATTTTAATTCCGAATCAACATCAGTCAAAAAAGGTGTCAATGTATTTCCAGTAAGTTTATACATTCCGTCAAGCTGTGTTTGAATCAACAAACCGTCATCAATGACAAAAATATTGGCAATCGTAAACTTTTTAAGAATTGGATTATCTGAAACTAACTTTGCCTTTCCACTTTCAATTTCAAAAAGACCTTCTTTCAAAGTTTGAAAATAAATCGCGTTTTTTGGCGCAAATGATTTTACAACACCATTTTTTGGCGCAATAATTTTAAATTGTCCAGTTTTAGTATCGTAAATGTAAATGCGGTTAAGCGATTGAAACAAAATCCATTGATCGTATTTTAAAATGTTCCAAAATTGTTCATCATCCAGAATTTTATTTTTGATTGCGTCACTTAAGGACTTGTATTTCAGTTTTCCATCGGCATTTCTTGTCCAGTAACCAAAATTCATATAAGTTCCCGTATAAATCTTATTTCCAATTACTTTTACAGAACGCAAAATCGTTTCGTTTGGCGCTGGATACAACTGCCAATTTGTTCCATTATATTCTAAAAGCCCATCGTTATTAGCGAAATACAAGTAATTTTGATCATCCTGCGAAATCATCCAACTTTGATTTCCAGCACCGTAAACTGCTGAAGAATATTTAATAATTGGCGGAAATTCCTGCGCTGACAGGAAAAAACTCATCAAAATAAACAAGGCAGAAAGTTTTGTTTTCAAATCTATCGGGGTATTAATTTATTACAAAAACAGTCCTAAAATAGCTTATTTTATGTTGAAACAACAAGTTTTTAGTAAAAAAAGCATCAATGCCAGAAACGAAGCTTAACTTATTGAATTAGTTAAAATTTGGAACAATCTCCTTAACTAAACTCAATTCAAAATTGATTACTTTTGTAAAAATTGACTTTTTTTATGCAAATTGATCTTTCTACACTCGACCCGAAACAAAATATAATCATTAAAGGAGCACAGGTACATAATCTAAAAAATGTAGATGTTGCCATTCCGAGAAATAAACTTGTTGTGATTACAGGGCTTTCAGGATCAGGAAAATCCAGTTTGGCATTTGACACTTTGTATGCCGAAGGACAGCGTCGTTATGTAGAAAGTTTATCGTCATATGCACGTCAGTTTTTAGGACGTTTAGACAAGCCAAAAGTCGAATATATAAAAGGTATTGCGCCAGCAATTGCAATTGAGCAAAAAGTAAATACTACAAATGCACGTTCGACTGTTGGAACATCAACTGAAATTTACGATTACATCAAACTTTTATATGCCAGAATTGGCCGTACTTTTTCTCCGATTTCAGGAGAAGAAGTCAAAAAAAATACGGTTAGCGATGTTATTTCAGATGTAAAATCATTAGAAATTGACAGCAAATGGCTTTTATTGGCTCCTATTCATTTAGAAGAAGGACGACAACTTGAAGACAAACTAAAAGTACTTTTACAACAAGGTTTTGCACGTATTTTAGTTGATAATGAAATGGTTCGTCTGGATGATTTCACAGCTTCAGAAATGCATTCACTAGACAATAAAGACATATTATTAATTATTGATAGAATTGTTGTAAAAGAGGAAGAAGAATTCTACAATCGTCTGGCTGATGCGGTACAAACTGCTTTTTTTGAAGGAAAAGGAATTTGTTTTCTTCAGGAATTAGGTTCAGAAAAACGTTTTTCATATTCCAATAATTTTGAGCTTGACGGCATTACATTTTTAGAGCCAAATGTTCATTTGTTCAGTTTCAACAATCCGTATGGCGCTTGCCCAGTTTGTGAAGGCTACGGAAATATCATTGGTATTGATGCCGATTTAGTAGTTCCAAATACTTCCTTATCTGTTTTCGAAAGTGCAATTTATCCTTGGCGCGGCGAAAGCATGAGTTGGTATAAGGATGAATTTGTAAAACATGCCTATAAATTTGATTTTCCAATTCATAAACCTTATTTCCAATTGACAGATGATCAAAAAGATTTGATTTGGAAAGGAAATCAGTATTTTCAAGGATTAAATGATTTCTTCAGAGAATTAGAAGAAAAGAATTATAAAATACAAAACCGTGTAATGTTATCGCGTTACCGCGGAAAAACAAAATGCCACGCTTGTCGAGGAAGACGTCTTCGCGAAGAAGCTTCTTATGTAAAAATCAATGGCAAAACGGTTTCAGAATTAGTTGATTTACCGATCAGACATTTGGTTACTTTTTTCAAAAATATTGATTTGAATGTTTATGAAGCACAAATCGCAAAACGTTTAATGGTTGAAATCAATAATCGTTTGTCATTTTTGACTGAAGTTGGTTTGGATTATCTAACGTTAAACCGAAACTCATCAACGTTATCGGGAGGTGAATCACAGCGTATTAATCTTGCGACTTCATTGGGAAGCAGTTTAGTGGGTTCTATGTATATTTTAGATGAGCCGAGTATTGGTCTTCATCCAAAAGATTCTGAACGACTGATTAAAGTTTTGCTTTCTCTTCGTGATTTAGGAAACACAGTAATTGTCGTTGAACATGATGAAGATATCATGAAAGCAGCCGATATGATTATTGATATTGGCCCTGAAGCAGGAACTTTTGGAGGAAAACTGGTGGCGCAAGGCACTTATCCGGAAATATTAAAATCGGATTCATTGACTTCAAAATATCTAAATGGTGATCTGGAAATTTCTGTTCCGAAAAAAAGACGAAAATTCAAAAATCATATTGACATTATTGGTGCAAGAGAAAACAATTTAAAAAATATTGATGTTACTTTTCCGCTTGATGTTTTAACAGTTGTCACTGGCGTTTCCGGAAGCGGAAAAAGTACTTTGATCAAAAAGATTTTGTTTCCTGCCATGCAGAAAAAACTGGAAAGCGCTGCTGAAAAAGCAGGTCAGTTTAGTGAAATAAAAGGTTCTTTTTCTCAAATCAAACATATTGAATACGTAGATCAAAATCCGATAGGAAGAAGTTCTCGATCAAATCCCGTAACATACATCAAAGCCTATGATGACATTCGAGATTTGTATGCAAAAGAAAAATTATCAAAAATAAGAGGTTATCAAGCCAAACATTTTTCTTTTAATGTTGATGGAGGCCGTTGCGAAACTTGCAAAGGAGAAGGCTCAATAAACGTTGAAATGGTTTTCATGGCCGATGTTTCTCTGCCATGTGAAACGTGTGGCGGAAAACGATTCAAAAAAGAGATTTTAGAAGTTACTTTTGACAACCAAAACATCAACGATATTCTGACCATGACTATTGATGATGCTATTGCTTTTTTTGAAAAAAATAAACAATCTAAAATCACTCAAAAATTACAGCCTTTACAGGATGTTGGTTTGGGATATGTGCAATTAGGACAATCCTCTTCTACTCTTTCTGGTGGTGAGGCACAACGTATTAAATTAGCTTCATTTTTAGTAAAAGGAGCAACAAAAGACAAAGCCTTATTTGTATTTGATGAACCAACAACTGGTTTACATTTTCATGATATCAAAAAATTATTGGCTTCTTTTGATGCTTTAATTGAAAAAGGACATTCTATTATTGTAATTGAACACAATCTCGATTTAATAAAGTGCGCTGACTGGATTATTGATCTTGGCCCTGAAGGCGGTGAAAACGGAGGTCATTTATTAGCCACAGGAACTCCTGAAGATATTGTAAAAGTAAAAGAATCTGTTACTGGAGTTTATTTGAAAGACAAACTTTAATGCTTATGCAGTGAGCATTTCATAATAATACAAAACAGCCATATGATAACCATATGGCTGCTTTTTTTAAGTTACTTCTGCTTGTAACTTATGGCGTAAAACCTATAGCATTAAGCGACTAAACATCTTTCTTCAAAAGGAACACCATCCTCATCGATGGCAACCAATATTTTTTTCTGCTTTGAAGCTTCTAAAGTAAGATAAAGCCATGCAAACGACCACAATCCTAAAGTCAAGCAAAAAATAATAAAATTCAAACCATGATTTACCGCTTTTCCGCCTTTTGAAAGCACTGCAAAAAGCAATTCATCATTTCTCTCTTCTAGTATAAATCCATTATGAACTTTGTTTGAGATCATATTAGAAAATACTTGTAAGCTTTGTTCTTGACTAAGTGGATTGCCTTTCATAATCATTAATTAATTTAAAATATTAATTTATACTACTACAACTACTTAACACATTTCAGGTTCTGAAAAGTATTTCAATCTCAATAAAACACAAATCAGCTAACATTATTGCTTAATGAACGATTTTTTTTATCATTCTCAATAAAGTATTGCTAAATTCTTAGCTAAAGTTAGTTTTAATAAAATTAATCTCAAAGAAAAACAGTGTTAAAGTTTTAAACTTAACTTCTTATTATCAATAACTTAACCAATATTTCCAACTATAAAAACTTAAAACTCTATATTTAAACTTTTGCAAGTATTATAAAAACAACAAAATCGGCCAATAAAATTATTGGCCGAGAATTATTTATAGTGCTAATTTTAATAAAAAAGAAGTTAGATTTTAATTCCTATTTTCCTGAATAAGCCATCAATCACCTTATTAATATCAGGCGAAATTTTAAATTTATAATTCAGATATACATATAAAATCGTAACCAAAATAGATTTCAAAGCAATACTGATTAATTGAAAAAAGGGAAATTCCCAGAAATAAAAAACTAAAAACAAGGCAAAAGTCAGCAATGCTGAATAAATTGTTTCTTTTGTAAAAGGATACAAATGCAGTTTTTTAACCACAAAAAGCAATTTAGCCAAACTGTACAGAGTAATAGACAATAAAGTCGCAAATGCAGATCCGAAAATTCCAAAAATTGGAATAAAAATCATATTTAGAATCACGGTTAAAACCACAAGCATCAAACCTAAATACAGCACCATTCGGTAATATTTGGTATTGAAAATAATCGCATTGTTGTTTCCTAAAATCAAATCAAAATATTTTGACAATCCTATCATGAACACAACTGCAATACCACCACTATATTCTTTTGGAACCAATTCATAAAGCTGGCTGATATTCACAAAAATGCACAACATTACAAACCCGCCAACCATTTGTAAGTTGATTGATGTTTTTTTGTACAACGAATTCAATTCATCATGTTTATTCTCATGCATCAGTTTTGCTGTAATTGGATAAACAATTTGGTGCATGGCACGACTTGGAACCGAAATTACCAGAGCGATATAAGTAGCTACTGAATAATAAGCAATATTCTCAATTTTCATGTATTGATTCAGCATCAACTTATCACCATCTAAAAGCAAATTAGCAACACTTCCTGACAAGATAATGTAAAATGTATATTCCATTACGGCTTTTACATTTTCCGGAATTGAAATCTGGAAATTTGGTCTTTTAATGTAAAACGCATAAAACATTGTGATCATAAAAGCCAGAAAATAGATTGCAGCAGTAACATATACGAACTGAACCAATGAAATCCATTTAAAATACAATCCGATTAAAGCAATCGTCGAAAGCAGTCTTAAACCGACTTCTTTTATAAAATTTCCAAAAACAGAATGCATATGAACTCTTGCCCAAGCATAAAAAATCTCAAAATAAGCCATGCAAATTCCAATAAACGGAATCAGGTACATAAACTCTTTTACAACAGGATTTTCTTTTGAAACAAAAGCCGTAATATCATCAAAAAAGAAGATTCCGATAATTCCTAATGGAATACACATCAAAACTGGAAAAAGAGCCGTAAACGATAAAAATTGTTCCCTTTCTTCTTCGGTTTTATACTGTGAGTAAAATTTGACCAAAGTATTTTGCATCCCGATAGCAAACAAAGGCATAATAACATTCGCTGCCGATGTAATGTAATTTGTTAAAGCATAATAAGTTGCGCCCAAAAAAACAGGATACAAATAAAGCGTATTAATTGCTCCAATTGCGAAACCTATATAAGTTATGATTGTGTTTTTAAAAGACTGATTTAAGACAATACCCATTTCTTGAGTTTAGATGTAGATTTTTATGAATTATTTTTTAATCAGCTGTGCTAACTGTTTTGTTAGATTTTTTCGGGAATATTGCTGTAAACCAACACCATTGGCTTGTAATTTTCCTTCCAAAAATTGATTATAAAAGTCCAAAATTACACTTTTTAATTTCGCTTTTTCAGAATAATCAAAAAATACTCCAGTATTTGTCTGTGTAACAATATCTGCGAAGTCAGAACCTTCTGGTCCAATCGCAATTATTGGTCGGTTTGACACCATATATTCAAACAATTTTCCAGGAATAATACTTTTTGTATCGTCTGAATTAATTTCGATTAAAAGCAAAACCTGAGATTTTCTTTGGTGTTCAACAGCTTCTTTATGAGAAACGTAACCAACTAAATTTAAATAATCATTTAATTGATTTTCATTTAAAGCATCTAAAACTTCCTGACTTACAGCCCCAATAAGTTTAATTTCTAAATGAGTTTTAAACTCTGGAACCTCTTGCAGCAATTCAACTAAAACTTCCCACAAAAAAGCCGGATTTCTATCAGATAAAAAAGAACCAATATGCGCTAAAGTAAATTTACTATCTAAAGTTTGTTTATCAACTGTTTCAACATCATAACCATTTGTAATTACCGTGATTGGTTTATTGGTAATTGCCTCAAATTCGGTCTTTGTAGTTTTGCTTGTTACAATAATTTCGTCTGCTGAATTAAGAACTTTATGTTCTAAATTTTTATGCTTTTTTTCAGCATAAGATGATAAACGAAGCGCTTTATGATAACCAATTGTTGTCCAAGGGTCACGAAAATCGGCGAACCATTTTACGCTTAATTTTTGTTGTAACTCTAAACCAATCAAGTGCAAACTATGTGGCGGCCCAGAAGTTACAATGGTATCTATATTATTCTCTTTAATGTATTTTTCAAGATAAGAAACGGAAGGTTTCACCCAAAAAACTCGTGCATCTGGAATAAAAAGATTACCACGAATCCAAAGAAAAGTTTTGTCTAAAAATGTTTGCTTTTTTTTATGTGGAAAAATTCCAGAGCTGATTTTCTTGGTTTTATTTTTTGAAAATATGGAAGCCAATTGATAAGGCTCCCATATTTTATTTTTAAGAATAATTACTTTATCTGAAATTTCTTTTACCAATCCTTCGTCGACAATTGGATAAGTCGGATTTTCAGGAATATAAACTATTGGCTGAATATCAAATTCGGGTAGATATTTTACAAATTTCAACCAACGTTGCACGCCTGGCCCTCCTGCTGGCGGGAAGTAATACGTAATTATTAAGAGCTTTTTTTGTTCCAAGAAAAATGGATTTAATATTTAAAAGTTGTACCGAGATTAAACGGATTGATTATTATCAAACAATTTCTTTCTCTCAAAATAAACACCTCCAATTAAAAGCAAAAACATTCCAATTGAACTAACCAGAGTAATTGTTCCTCCTGTTTTGATTACCTGAGGTTCAAATTTAAACTCTATTGTATGTTTTCCGCCAGGAACTTCCATTGCTCTTAAAACATAATCAACAGGGAAATGATCTGTCAACTGACCGTCAACATAAGCATTCCATCCGTTTTTATAATACATTTCAGAGAAAACAGCTAAACCGTCGTTCTTGTTATCAGACTGATATTTAATATAATTTGGTTTATACTCCACAACTTTAATCGTCCCGGTTGTATCCCACTGCTTTTTCATACGAGCGTTTTTAAACTTCGCTTCATGTTCATGAACGTTAAAAACAGCTACTTGCTTAGTATCAATATGATCTAAAGCTTTCATAACATCATCTGGTTTGTTTACCAATTTTACAGTACTTACAAACCAAGCATTTCCGTTTGCTTCAGGATTTATTGTTGGAATTTGATTTCCTTCTTTATCAACCTGAATTACATACTTAACATTTAACATATTAAGTATTTCTAAATTATTTTTTGCAATTTGATAATCGTACAATTGTTGCATTCTTCTTGGTCTAACAGCACTGTAACCACCAATAGTTTTATGGAAATAAGAAGATCTTCCCTGCAATTGTCCTTGTAAATCAAATACACGGTAAATTGATTTGTCCTCTAGAATTTTAGTATCGGCTGGAGTTTCCTGAAATGGAGCTGCTATTTGAACAGGGCTTACAAAATCTTTTGCTGAAACATATTTTTTATCTACAAAAAACAGATCAAAAATCATTAAAATTCCAATAATAACTAATGCTGTTGTTTGCGAAAATTTGTTTTTGATAAATAACCATAAAATACCAAAAGTGACTACAATAAAGAATCCAGAACGTAATAAATCTGCAGAATAAAGACTCTTTCTATCTTCAACTAACGCATCAATAAAAGCTTGCCCGTATGCTTCCAAATAACTCTTATCACTCATTCCTGTAAAATGGAAGAAACCTTTTGCAAATAATAAAATCAATAAAATTCCCAATCCAAAAACTGCTGTTTGAATTAGTGCTTTTTGCTGTAATTTAGGTTCATCTTTTGCTTTAAAAAATGACTGTAATCCCATAACCGCCAAAACTGGAAAACACAATTCAAGAATTACCTGAATT
The DNA here is from genome assembly GCF_000745775.1 of Flavobacterium sp. ASV13. Taxonomy (GTDB): domain Bacteria; phylum Bacteroidota; class Bacteroidia; order Flavobacteriales; family Flavobacteriaceae; genus Flavobacterium. The sequence goes on from NZ_JQJY01000004.1 coordinate 287,840, forward strand.
GATGATACAGCTCTAAACTTATCATACATTGGAACATATTCAATGAAGAAATCAGTTAATAATGAAAAATTCTTACCCCAAGAAAGAACCAAAGTAAATAATGCTCCTGAAAGAAAAACGTATTTTATTTTTCGGTCATCAATAAACAATGCTAAAACGGCTAAAAAGAAAACTACTACTCCAATATAAGCCGGAGCTGAAACAATCGGCTGGTCTCCCCAATAAGTCGGCATTCCAGAAACAAAATCCTGTGCCTGATCTGAAGGAACGCCTTGTTCCATCATAAACGAATACATACGACTGTCTGTACCTACATTTTCATGACTTGAACCTCCAAAAATTCTTGGAGCAATTAAATTTAAACTCTCTGCAATCCCATAACTATATTCAGTAATATAATCTGTTGTCATTGCCGCGGTTGTCTCGTTTTTAGTTCCGTCAGGATTAAAAGTCAGCTCGCTTTTATCACGAATACTATATTTAGCATATTCACTTGTTGCTAATAAATTTCCTGCATTGGCACCAATAGCAAAAATACCTGCTACCGCTAAAGTTCCAAACGAAATTAAAAGCGGTTTGTATTCTTTATCTTTTATAAAATTAAAGGCAAAATAACCTGAAAGAATCAATAAGAAAATCAATAAATAATAGGTCATTTGAAAGTGGTTAGCATTAACTTCCAACGCAACCGCAAACATGGTGAGCAAACCTCCCCAAATGTATTTTTTCTGAAAAACAAGTATAAATCCGGCGATAACAAGAGGCATATAAGCAATAGCATGCGCTTTTGCATTATGTCCAACACCAAGAATGATAATCAAATAAGTAGAAAATCCAAACGCAATCGCGCCAATAAAAGCTTTCAACGGATCTGTTTTTAGCACTAATAACAATCCATAAAAGCCTAAGAAATATAAAAATAGATAATCTGCAGGACGAGGCAGAAAACGAAGTACATCATCTATCTTACCCACAAAATCGTATGGATAATTAGCTCCCAACTGGTAAGTCGGCATTCCTCCAAAAGCAGAATTTGTCCAATAAGGTTCAGCGTGTTCCGCAGCTCTGAAGTCGTTTTGCTCTTTTGCCATTCCGGTGTATTGAGCAATATCTGACTGGAAAATTTGTTTTCCTTGCAGAACTGGATAAAAATAAATTAATGAAACGAGAATAAAACCCAGTACAACAAGGGCGTGCGGAATGAACTTATTTACTATTTTCAATTTTGGCAGGTTTGGTTAAATGATGAATCCTATTTTATCAGGATACAAACTTAATCTATTTCTTCGTAATCAACATAATCGCCCACTTTTTTGGTTTCGCGAGGATTTTTTGCATTAGCAGTGTTGATGATTATCTCATCATTGTTGTTATTTTGAGTTCTTTGCCAAGAATTATCTTGACTATATTGTTGTTGTCTCTGAAAATTCTCTCCTGCTTTTTCAACTGCTTTTTTCACCAAAACTGGCAAAAAGATTCTAGCTAAAAATTTAAAAATATAATAAAACGCAATGATCCACATTATCGTTTTAAACAAATTTGTAAAAGATGCTTCTTGCATAACTATATAATTTTTGCCAAAATTAGTAAATCCGCTGTTTAAAATTAAAATATCAATCTTAAATAAATAATAAAATATAGTACATTTGAAATGCGTTATAACTTTTTAATCCAAAAATACATTTATGTTAAAAGTTAAAAAATTATTTATCACAGCTCTTTTTCTTGTGCCCCATTTCTTTTTCGGACAATACACTGATGTCATAAATTCTAACCGCCCCGGCGAAACCATGTCGGCTTATGCAGTCGGAAAATCAGTAATTCAAGGTGAACTTGGCATTTACGCAATCAAAGAAAAACACGATTTACTTGATTATGATGCCAACGGTTTCGGAACCGATTTCACGCTTCGATATGGTGCTTTTCTGGAACAATTAGAGTTTATTTTAGATGTGCAATATCAAATGGAAAACTTTGATACTCCGTACACCAGCTACAAAAAAAACAATTTCAGACAAACGGTTTTAGGAGCGAAATATTTAATTTACGATCCTTATAAAAATTATAAAAAAGAAGCCAATATTTACAGCTATAAAGCAAATCATGCTTTTAACTGGCGTGAATTAATCCCGGCAGTATCTATATTTGCAGGAGCAAATTTTGTTGGGGCCGACAATCCTTATTATTTTTCTCCACAAAGTGCTATTTCTCCAAAAGTAGCTTTGGTTACCCAAAATTTATTCGGCGGAGGAAGATGGGTTTTTGTAACGAATATTATTGCAGATTATATTGGAACAGATTACCCAAGTTACGGATATGTATTAACTTTGACCCATGGATTTAACGATAAATGGTCCGGATTTATTGAAAATCAAGGTTACAAAAGCGATTTTTACAGCGACGCAATTGTTCGTGGCGGTGCAGCTTATCTTCTTTCATCAAATATGCAGGTGGATGCTTCTATAAGTACAAACTTTAAAAATACTCCTTCATTATTATATGGTGGAATTGGAGTTTCCTGGCGTTATGATGGTTGGTATAAAGAAAAATTGACGGCAATCAAAAGCAAGGAAAAAGCAGATAAGAACTCTGACAACAAGAAAGAAATTGATTATCAGGAAAAAGAAAGAAAACGAAAATCTAAATACGAATAAATTTTATAACTAAGTCTCATCAAAAAAAGAGAAACTTATACTCCAACTTAATGATCACAATAAAAGAAGCCAAAACCAAAAAAGAATTAACCGAATATATAAAATTCCCATTTTCACTTTATAAGGACAGTCCTTATTGGGTACCTCCTATCATTGCTGATGAACTGGAATCTTTTGATAAAACTAAAAACCCGGCTTTTGATAATGCAGAGGCTTATTTTTATATCGCATATAAAAATAATGAACCTGTTGGACGCATAACCGCTATCATAAATTGGGCTGAAGTTAATAATCAGCATAAAAGAAAAGTACGTTTTGGATGGTTTGATGTTATTGATGATATTGAAGTAACTAAAGCTTTGCTTGAAAAAGTTTTTGAATTGGGAAGAAAACACAATTTAGAACATGCAGAAGGTCCGATGGGATTTTCTAACTTGGATAAAGTTGGTGTTTTGACAGAAGGATATGATCAGGTTGGGACTATGATTACATGGTACAATCATCCTTATTATGTCACGCATCTTGAACAATTAGGTTTTCAAGTTGAGAAAGAATATATCGAAAGTATTTTCCCTTTTTCGAATGTAAAACCAGAGTTTTTTCAGAAAGCTGTGGAGCTAATCAAAAAACGTTACGGAGTAAGATCTCTTACTTTTACTAAAACAAAAGACATTATGCCTCACGTAGACAAAATGTTTGATTTGTTTAATGAATCTTATGAAAAACTAGCTTCTTTCGTCGCTATTTCAGATGTTCAGAAAGAATATTTTAAAAAGAAATACATCAGTTTCATCAATCCTGAATACATTAAGTTTATTGTTGATAAAGATGATAATTTGGTAGCTTTTAGTATTGTAATGCCTAGTTTTACGGAAGCTTTGCAAAAAATAAAAGGAAAGTTGTTTCCGTTTGGCTTTCTCCAATTGTTGAAGGCTAAAAAACACAGTAAAGATGTTGTTTTTTACTTAATTGGAGTTCATCCTGATTATCAGAATAAAGGCGTTACGGCATTAATTTTTGACGAATATTACAAGACTTTTTCAGAAAAAGGAATTAGAAATTGCATCCGAACACCTGAATTATTAGAAAATAATGCGATTCATTTATTATGGAAAAACTTTGATCCAAAAATTCACTGCCAAAGAAAAACGTATTTGAAGAAATTATAAAAATAATCCGAGAACAGTTTTTAGTGTTCAGTTTCATATAAAAAAATCCATTCGCCCCCAAACGAATGGATTTTTCAATTTATAAACTATATTTATTCTACTTTACAGTCAACTTTACTCAAGGTATTTTTTGCATCAAATTTCAATTTTGATTTATCTTTAAAAGTAACTCTATCATTTGTTGAAACTACATCACCATATCCTTCAATTAAAGCTCCATCTTTTTGCAGAAAAACAACTTCTCTTACAGATGAAACTCCTTCAGATAAAAACGTATAATCACCAACTAAAGTATCGCCTTTCATATTGCCTACTAAGGTTCCTTCATTTTTATCTTTTCCAGTTAAATTATAACTTAGTTTTCCATTAACTTCTTGATGCGAATTGACATTAAAACTTATTAAAATTATATTCCCATTTTGTCGGGAAGCATAACATTGATCACCTGCTGGCTCTACTAATTCGGCATCTTTTGGCGCTTTTGGCTCAATTTGGACTGGTTCAGTATCAGTTGCTTTTTTACAAGAAACCAGAACCGTCAAAACTAAAGCCGATATTGCTATTACTTTTTTCATAATTTATCATTTTTATTTTGTTGATTACAATATAAAGTTAGCCCAAATAAAAAAAATCCATTCGTAGAACAAATGGATTTTTTTACATAATTCCCACTTCTGAGAATTTATTTTTATAATTAATTACGAAACGTCAACAGTTGTACGTTCTGCAATTTCTTTATAAGTTCCGTTAACTAATTTCTCGCGAATTGCTTCAAAAGCAGTTAAAGTTTCCTCAATATCAGCAAGAGTATGAGAAGCTGTTGGGATCATTCTCAACAAAATAATTCCTTTTGGAATAACCGGATAAACAACAATCGAAAGGAAAATACCGTAGTTTTCTCTTAAATCATTTACCATTACCATTGCCTCAGGAATACTTCCTTCTAAATAAACTGGTGTAATACAAGTATTTGTATCTCCAATATTGAATCCTTTTTCTTTAAGACCGTTTTGTAATGCATTTACATTTTCCCAAAGTTTGTCTTTAATTGAAGAAGAATTACGTAACAATTCTAAACGTTTCAAAGAACCAATTGTTTGAATCATTGGCAACGCTTTTGCAAACATTTGAGAACGCAAGTTGTATTTTAAATAATCAATTACCGTTTTATCAGCTGCCACAAAAGCACCAATATTAGCCATAGATTTTGCAAAAGTAGAGAAGTAAACATCGATATCATCTTGAACTCCTTGCTCTTCTCCAGCTCCGGCACCTGTTTTTCCAAGTGTACCAAAACCGTGTGCATCATCTACTAATAAACGGAAATTGTATTTTTGCTTCATAGCAACAATTTCTTTTAATTTTCCCTGCTGTCCGCGCATTCCAAAAACACCTTCGGTAATAAATAAGATACCTCCGCCTGTTTCTTCGGCCATTTTAGTAGCACGCTGCAGGTTTTTTTCCATACTTTCAAGATCATTGTGTTTGTATGTAAAACGTTTACCCATGTGTAAACGAACACCATCAATGATACAAGCATGTGAATCAACATCATATACAATGATGTCATTTTTTGTTACCAAAGCATCAATGATCGAAACCATTCCCTGATAACCAAAATTCAATAAATAAGCAGATTCTTTCATTACGAAATCAGCCAATTCATTTTCTAATTGTTCATGATACGTTGTGTGTCCAGACATCATACGAGCTCCCATTGGATAAGCGGCACCAAACTGAATTGCGGCATCTGTATCTGCTTTACGAACCTCTGGATGATTAGCTAAACCTAAATAATCATTTAAACTCCAGTTTAAAATATTCTTTCCGTGAAATGTCATTCTAGGACCCAACTCACCCTCTAACTTTGGGAAAACATAGTAGCCCTCTGCTTGAGAAGCCCATTTTCCTAAAGGTCCTTTATTGTCCTGAATTCTCTCGAATAAATCTTTTACCATAATATAGTGTAGTAATAATTTTAACTTAATCAGCGAGCAAAAATAATCATTATTAATTTAAAATGAAGAACCTCAATTATTTTTATTGAAAATAATTCATCTGATTATATTTAACAAGACAAATAATACACGATAAACACAAGCCTTTATAATTTAAGCATATAGTACTTCTTAAATCATGATTTTTATCATAATAAAAGACAAAACAGTCTTTTATTTTTGATCTTAATTAAAACCCGAATAAAACCAAAATATCATGAAAAATAAAAAAGACATTTCGATGAAAATGAGGCTGTTTGCTTGTCTACTTTTTAGTGCATTATTTTTAATAAGCTGCAAAAAAGAAGAAAGTGTTAATTATGAAAACATTGTGACCGAAGGAGAAATGAATGCCGAATTAACTTCTCCTCCTCACGTTCCAAAACCAGTTGGAAACAGACCTGCCATGAAACTTAAATTAAACATGGAAATTAGAGAAAAGGAAGGCACAATGACCGATGGTGTAAAATATACTTATTGGACATTTGGAGGATCTGTTCCGGGAAGTTTTATCAGAACACGAGTTGGAGACGAAGTTGAATTTCACCTAAAAAACCATCCTGATAATAAATTGCCTCATAATATTGATTTACACGCTGTAACAGGTCCTGGCGGAGGAGCTACTTCTTCTCTTGTGGCACCTGGGCATGAAAAAGTCTTTAGCTTTAAAGTAATAAATCCTGGGTTGTATGTTTATCATTGTGCAACTGCTCCCGTGGGAATGCACATTGCAAATGGTATGTACGGACTAATTTTGGTTGAACCAGAAGGTGGACTTCCGCCAGTTGATAAGGAATACTATGTAATGCAGGGTGATTTTTACACTCAAGGTGAATATGGAGCAAAAGGACTTCAGCCTTTTGATATGAATAAAGCGGTAAAAGAAACTCCTGATTATGTTGTCTTTAATGGAAAAGTAGGCTCTTTAACCAACGGAAATGAACTAACAGCAAAAGTGGGCGAAACGGTTCGTTTATTTGTTGGAAATGGCGGACCAAACTTAGTTTCTTCTTTCCACGTTATTGGCGAAATATTTGACAATGTTCATATTGAAGGCGGAAGTACTATCAATCATAATGTACAGACTACTTTGATTCCAGCTGGAGGTTCCGCAATTGTTGACTTTAAAGTTGAAACTCCGGGAACTTTCATTCTGGTTGATCACTCGATTTTTAGAGCATTTAATAAAGGTGCATTGGGAATGCTGAAAGTGGAAGGAAACGAAAATAAAAGCATTTACTCTGGAACTATTCAAGAAGGTATTTATTTGCCTGAAGGCGGAACAATTCAAAAAATGCCTGGAAATTCCGTAGCAAAAGTGGCAGTTCCGAAACGTACAGCAGAAGAAAAAATAAAAATTGGAAAAGAAATTTTCGGAACAACTTGTTTTGCCTGTCATCAATCTGAAGGACAAGGAATTCCGAACACCTTCCCTCCTTTGGCAAAATCAGATTATTTAAATGCCGACTCTAAACGTGCGATTAAAACAATCCTACACGGTTTAACTGGCGAAGTTAGCGTTAATGGCAAAAAATACAATAATGTAATGCCGGCTCAGAATTTATCTGATGATGAAATCGCAAATGTTCTAACCTACATTTATAACAGCTGGGGAAATAATAAAACTGAAGTTACGCCAGAAATGGTAAAAGCATTACGATAAACAGCAAACAATCAGCATGAAAAAATACATTTTCATACTAACTCTCTTTTTCTCTGTGTTTAGTGTCATGAAGGCGCAGGAAAAAGGAATGGCGTTCATAAAAGAGGGATCTTTTATCCCTCTTTATGGAGCTGTTTCTAAAAAACCTATTATTGTCAAGTCATTTTACATCGATGTTTATCCTGTAACGAATAGTCAGTTTTTAGAGTTCGTTAAGAAAAATCCTTCTTATCGAAAATCAAGAATTAAAGGAATTTTTGCGGATAAAAGTTATTTGTTTTATTGGAAAAACGATCTTGATTTCGAAAATGCAAAACCAAATTCACCTGTTACAAATATTTCATGGTTTGCTGCTAAAAAATACTGCGAATGTCAAGAAAAACGCTTAGCCACGATGGACGAATGGGAATATGTAGCAATGGCTGACACGAAAAAAATTGATGCCAGAACCAAAAAAGAATTCAATGAATATATTTTATCCTGGTACGAGAAATCAAGAACGTACGAAAATGAAATTGGCAAAACGTTCAAAAATTATTGGGGTGTTTACGACATGCATGGATTAGTCTGGGAATGGACAGCCGACTTTAACAGCATTTTTTTATCGGGTGAATCGAGAAAAGACAAGAGCAATGACAAAAATCTTTTCTGCGGAGGTGCCTCAGTTAATGCTTCCGATTTAATGGATTATGCTGCTTTTATGCGATACGCGTTCAGAGGAAGTTTGAAAGCACAATATTCTACAAGAAATCTTGGCTTTAGATGCGCAAGCACAACAAAACCAAAAATCTAATTTAAATTAGTTTGAAATGAAAAAAATAACAATCGTTTTTCTTGCTCTTACATTATCATTTTACAGCTGTAAAAAGACTAACACAAAAACAGAAACAAAAAAAGAAATCAGCGATTTATCGATTTACAATCTGCCTTCTAAATGGACGACGCAGGATGGTAAAGGTATTGAACTAAAAAGTCTTAGAGGCAATGTTTTGGTTATGGTAATGATTTATACAAGCTGTAAAGCAGCATGTCCGAGATTGGTTGCTGATATGCGTGATATTGAATCAAAATTAGAAAAAACGACGAAACAAAATGTAAAATTGATTCTGGTCAGTATAGATCCGAAAACGGATACACCACAAAGATTAAAGTCTTTTGCAATTGCCAATAAAATGAATCAGGATCCTTGGATTTTCCTTCGTTCGTCTGAAGAAAATACGCGCGAATTTGCAGCAGTTCTGGCTGTAAACTACAAACAAATATCACCTATGGATTTTTCGCATTCTAATATTATAAGTGTTTTTAATCCAGAAGGCGAATTGATTTTTCAGCAAGAAGGTTTAGGTGTAAATAATGAAAAAACAATCGAAACAATAAATCAGGAAGCAGCAAAAATATAGATATTTAAATAGGTTGATTAGTAAGAAGCAAGAGTTTGATTTTAGATAGAAATCGGCTCTTGTTTTTTATTTATAATGGATATCATCATTAAAACTAAACCCAAAACAAGGAGGATACTGAAAACTAAAATACTTTGATAATAAAATGCAATCGTTCCTTTTCCAAAAAGCAAAAGCCCGCCTTGTAAAAACAATAAAATTTCTGTGAAAATATATCCTAAAATAAAACACTTGACTCCTATTTTTAATATTGGAGAATCTCCTGAAAGTATTTTATTCTGAAGCATAATTCCAAACAAAAATCCGGTGATAATTCCCAAAGTCGTTAAATGAATAAATCCGATTACAAAATTTCTGATTTGATGCGAAACTTCAGCCAAATTTGGAAAAATCGTCAGTAATTGAATTCCAACTTTCAAAAAAAGAGAAAACAAAGCTAACCCATAAACGATTTTTGTGGTTTTGTCTAAAGTACTTTTGAAATGATTAATTTGAGGTTTTAGCATTTTATAGAAATAAATAAAAGCTCCTAATTGAAGTAAAACTCCAAAAATATTGATATAACTCAAAACGTCATTTTCTATGAACCATCGCACTGGAAAAGCAAACGTTAATAATACATAAATAACGATCAAAAAGTAAAACTTCTTAAACTTTAGCGCATCAATTTTACCTTGAAACTGCTTTAAAAACAAAACCAAAATTGCCAAAATAAACCAACCATTAAATTGAAAATGAAGAAAAAACTGAATCGCAATCTGATAAAAAGCGCTTTGTTTTCCTAATGTACTGACCGCCGGACCTAAACACCAAACTCCGCAAGTTGACAAAATCATAAACAGAATTGAAGTCCGTAAAAGTCTTTGTGAGGGTGACTTATCTTTGGAACAATCTTTCCAAACCAAGCGACAAAAAACATAACTCAGCAAAATATGAAGAGTCGAGAAAATAATCGAAAACAAAGCATATCCCTGAATTGGAAAAGCAATCATCATTCCGATAACCGAAAATTCTGTCAGCCAAAACAGACGGTTATAAATTGGTTTCTGGCTTTTTTCTTTTGGAATAAAAAAAAGAACAATCAAAAAATATACTATCATATAAACCCAGCCCAGCATCGCCACATGTGAATGCGCGTGAAGCAAAAAACTGTAGTTCAAAAAATCTAAAGGAAACAGATACATAAACCGCATTAATAATCCGAAAAAACAGGCAATCAGAAAATTAAAAAAACAGCAAATAATCCAGGTTTTTTGAGAATTCATAGTGTGATTTTTTAAACAAATCGAATAATTATAAAACCATTTCTTGAAATAGAAAACACCGATAATTATCATTTTAAAAAGATTGTTATCGGTGTTTTTCGAACTATTAAATTAACCTTTATTCTACTTCAACAAAATCTTTTTCTAAAACAACTGCTTTTGGAAATAAGATATTATTTTCCAAATGAATATGTTTATGTAAATCTGCTTCAAACTCTTTTAGCATCGCAAAAGTCACTCTGTAAGTTGTGCACGCGTCTGCTGGCGGAGTATAATTATTAGTCAATTCGGCAATTTCTCTAAAACGTTCGCCTTCATTGTCATGTTCATTCATCATCATCGCAATCGGATTTGAAACGGTTCCAAAAGTTGGTTGAGATAAAATTCCATCAGATTCTTTCGTTTTTACCATTCGTTTTACAAAAGGAAATAAAACCAATTCCTCTTTTTTCATGTGCTGTGCTAATTCGCCTGCACAACCAATAAACAACTCATTAATTCTGAACAATTCAGGATGATTCGCTCCGTGCACTTTGCATAATTTATCTAAAAAGGGAAGTAAAACGTTTGTTTTTTCTTCTACATAACGGTGATGCGTTTTTTCGATATAATCTGCCAATAAATCCAAAGGCCATGAATTGAAATCAATGCTTCCATTGTTTTCTGATTGTGCAACCTGCAATACATTTTCTAATAAAATATCAGCGTCAATATTTTGTTTTTCACAAACTTCAGTTACTGTTCGGTTTCCTTTACAGCAAAAATCTATTTTGTATTTTGAAAAAACTGCAGCGGTTCTAAAATCTTCCGCTACGAAAGATCCTATTGTTTTGTTTTTTAAATTTTCCATGATAATCAATTTTAAATATGTTTTTATTTTTTGTTTTTTAATGTCAGTTCAAATACAAACCAAGCCATTGTAATAAACCCAATTCCGAAGATTGAATCTCCAATAGCACGAAGCCATTTAAGCGTAATCATTTCTGGTTGTTGCATTAATTCTGATGAACGAGCATACCACATTCCGTGATTAATGCTTTCAATGGCTTGCCAAACTCCAATTGGAAGCAAACTCAAAACTGCCATCAGAAATAACCCAATATTTAATGACCAAAAAGTGATTTTAAGAAGTTTATTATTCCAGCTTACATTTCTGTATAAACTTCTCAAGACGAATAAAACTAAACCAATTCCTAACATTCCGTACACTCCAAATAAAGCAGTATGTCCGTGTAAAGGCGTTGTATTTAAACCTTGAACATAATAAAGTGCAATTGGCGGATTAATAATGAATCCGAAGATTCCGGCTCCAAGGAAATTCCAAAACGCTACAGAAATCATAAAGTAAATCGGCCATTTGTAATCGGCAATCCATTGTGTTGATTTTGAGATTTTATAGTTTTGATACGCTTCAAATCCGATTAAAGTTAAAGGCACAACTTCTAAGGCACTGAAAGTTGCTCCAAGAGCCATAATTGCAGTTGGTGTTCCTGCGAAATAGATGTGATGGAATGTTCCTAAAATACCTCCAGACATGAAAACAATTGTTGCAAAAAGAACATTTAAAGTCGCTGTTTTAGTTTTCAATAATCCCAAACGAACAAACAAGAAAGCGATAACAACCGTTGCAAATACTTCAAAGAATCCTTCTACCCAAAGATGAACAACCCACCATCTCCAATATTCGGCAATGGCTAAATTGGTTTGTCTTCCCCACATCAATCCTGCTCCGTAGAACATGGCAATTGCAGTACAAGAAACTAAGAACAAAATGATTAAGTTTTTCTCTTCTGTTTTTTTCTTTAAAACCGGAATCAGTGGTCGAATCATTAAAGCCAGCCATAAAAACAAACCTACTAAAAGGAAAATCTGCCAAAAACGACCTAAGTCAACATATTCGTAACCTTGATGTCCGAACCAGAAATTTTGAACTAAATTCAGTTTTTGCATTACACCAAACCATTGGCCTGCCATTGAACCTAAAACAATAATCAATAATGCGACAAATAAGAAGTTGATTCCAAAACATTGAAATTTAGGATCTTTACCCGAAACTGCCGGCGCAATATATAATCCTGTTGCCAGCCAAGCCGTTGCAATCCAGAAAATTGCCAATTGTGTGTGCCATGTACGTGTTACAGCGTATGGCAGGATTTTATCAATCGGAATTCCGTACAAACCATTTCCTTCAACGCCATAATGCGCAGTTATAATTCCGAAAACCATTTGTAAAACCATCAGCAGACTCACAACCCAGAAATATTTGGTCACCAATCCCATTGATTTTGTTTTGCCCTGTTTGATAATTGGATCTTCTTTTGGAAGTGGAAATTCTTCTTCTTCACCCGATTTGGCATGATAAAAAACTAAAATTCCGACACTTAAAATCAATAAAATAATACTTACACCAGACCAAGCCAAAAGTTCGGTTGTTGCAGTGTTTCCAACCAATTCATCTGACGGCCAGTTGTGTGTATAAGAAATAGTGTTATCCGGACGATTCGTAACTGTTGCCCAAGTTGCCCAGAAGAAAAAGGCATTCATTTTATGCATTCTCTCAGCATTTTTAATAGAGTTTTTTGGAATTGCATATTCTTCTCTCAGTTTATCGAATTTCGGATCATTCGTAAAAAGACCTTTATAATATTCGCTTAAATTTTCAATTGCCGCCAAACGGTTTTCAGAAATGGTAAGAATCCCAGTAGCCGGATTATATCGATTAGTTCTCAAATCCTTCTGAAGACGAACCTTTAAAGCCGATTGTTTTTCGGCATCTAATTCATCATACGTTTTATTAAAATCTTTTTGGGCATAAATATTCAATATAAATACAGCTTCTCTATGCAACCAATCTGCGGTCCAGTCTGGAGCCACATAGGCGCCGTGCCCCCAGATCGATCCTACTTCCTGGCCACCTATACTCTGCCAGATATTTTGCCCATCTTTAATTTCGCTTTCGCTAAAAACAATCTTTCCAGAATCGGTTACAATCTCTTTCGGAACCGGTGGTGCCTGCTGATAAATTTCATAACCATAATAACCCAGCACTGCAAATGATATACTCATTACCAATGCAAATACAATCCATAATTTTTTTTCTCTTTTCATTTTTATATTATTTAATAAAAGATAATTTTGTCTTTTATTAGTTTTTAAAAAAACTCCAAACCTATTTTCAGTATTTGGAGTCTTTGTTATTTACTCAACAATTAATACACCTTTCATCATGGCTACGTGACCAGGGAAAGAACAAATAAATGGATAAGATCCTTTTTTATCAATTGTAAACTCGATTGTATCTTCTTCTCCACCACCCAACAATTTAGTGTGAGCGATAATTGAAGCTTTTTCAGATTCCGGAATATAATCTGTCGCTTTCGCATCATTTGCTTTTAAAGCAAAAGCAGCCTGATCAGTTCCTTCTTGTAAAATCACTAAATTGTGTCCCATTGCTTCTTTTGGGATTTTTCCAACATGTTTCAAAGTCAATTTGATTGGCTTTCCGGCAACGGCTTTTAGTTCGTTTACATTATATTGCATTTGGTCATTTCCTTCAATGAGTAGTACATTTTCTTCAGCTGCTGGTGTTACTGGTGCTTTTTCTCCTTCTGTAGAGGATTCAGTCGTTTCTGTTTGATCAGCCGGAGGTGTTTCTTTTTTACCGCAAGAAGTTACTGCAAAAAATCCCATTAGGATTAGTATAGAAATTTTGGTTTTTGTATTCATTGTATGATAATAATTAAATGTTAATCGTTTTATAATAATTGCTATTTATTCTAAATTTAATGTTTTGAGAAAAAAATCTCCTTTTTTTACGCCAGAAGCAAGTTGTTCTAAAGTTGTTTTTGAAAGCATTTCGTGAAGAAGTCCTCTAATTTTTTTAAATTCGAAATGAACCGGACACGGATGTGCTTCAGAACATTCTTTTAATCCAATTCCACAGCCTCTGTAAATTTTATCGCCGTCAATTGCATCGACAATCTGAATTAATTTAATTGTTTTTACAGCTTCATTCGAAACTTCAAAACCGCCTCCGACTCCTTTGGCCGAATGAATGATTCCGTTTTTGGTCAAAATCTGCATAATCTTGGCAGTAAATGGTTCTGGTGAATCAATTTCTTTGGCAACATCTTTTATTCCAACCCTAATTCCTTTTGAAGAATTTGTAGCAATAAAAATAGAAGCTCTAATTCCGTACTCACACGCTTTTGAAAACATATCTCTTTTATTAATTCCATACAAAGATATACAGGTTTACAATAAAAGACAAATTTATCTTTAATTAATTTTACAAACGGACAAACTTATTTATAACCAAAATAATTAAGTAGGCCAAAAACACTAATTCACTACTAAAACCATATAAAAACAAATTTTAATTTTAACTTTGAGATACTTAATATTCTAATATCGAAATAATGGCATTCAGCACTTCAAAAGATTTAAAATTAGCTGTTCTTATAGACGCCGATAATGTTCCCTACAGCAATGTAAAAGGTATGATGGAAGAAATTGCAAAACTAGGAACGCCAACTACAAAACGAATTTATGCCGACTGGACAAAACCAAATGCAAATGGCTGGAAAGGCGTTTTACTCGAACATGCCATTACTCCTATTCAACAATATAGTTATACGGTTGGGAAAAATTCATCAGATTCAGCTTTGATAATTGACGCAATGGATTTGCTGTATTCCGGAAAATTAGATGGTTTTTGTATTGTTTCCAGCGACAGTGATTTTACACGTTTGGCGATTCGTTTAAGAGAATCGGGCATGAAAGTCATTGGTATAGGTGAAAAGAAAACACCAAACTCCTTCATTGTAGCCTGTGACCGTTTTATTTACATCGAAGTTCTGGATGGTGCAACTCAGAAGAAAAAACCTAAAACAGCCGTAGCAGACACTAAAAAACCAGTTGAAAAACCTGCAGAAAAAGCTTTACATAAAGTGGACAAACAAACTATTGAATTGATCGAAACCACAATTGAAGACTTAGAAGATGATGATGGATGGGCTTTTTTAGGTGACGTTGGAAATTTGATTGTAAAGAAAAAACCAGAATTTGACCCAAGAAATTATGGTTATTCCAAACTTACGCCAATGCTGAAATCATTGACAGATTTTCTTGAAATCGACGAAAGAGAATCAGACAAAAAAGGAATCAAGCACGTTTATGTACGTTTGCGATTCACCTAAATTATCGCATTTATTATCTATTAAATTTTTTTAAAACATGAGAAAAAAATTCTTCATTTACGGATTCTTATTGTTTCTAATTGTTGCCGCAATTTATTTTTACACCGGACGTGGATTTTTACTTGTTATCATTCTTCCTATACTTCTAATTGTTGGAGTTTATAATGCATCACAAGAAAAACATGCAATTTTAAGAAACTTTCCGGTTTTGGGCTATTTCCGATATTTATTTGAAATGATTGCCCCGGAAATCCAGCAATATTTTATTGAAAGATCTACAGATGGAAAGCCCTTCTCAAGAAACCAACGTTCTTTAGTCTATCAAAGAGCCAAAAATATAGATTCGAGCACGCCATTTGGTACACAGCAAAATTTAAATACAGAAAGCTACGAAGGAATCAAACATTCTATTTTTCCAGCAAAAGTAAATGAAGAACTTCCTCGTGTTTTAGTTGGTGGAAAAGATTGCAAACAACCTTATTCGGCTTCTTTATTTAATGTATCGGCAATGAGTTTCGGTTCGTTGAGCGAACATGCAGTTCGTGCCATAAATATTGGTGCACAAAAAGGAAATTTTTATCAAAACACTGGTGAAGGTGGTTTAACCGAATTCCACTTGGCTGGTGGTGGTGATATTACCTGGCAGATTGGTACAGGATATTTTGGATGCAGAGATGCAGAAGGAAACTTTAGTCCGGAAAATTTTGCGGAAAAAGCCAATCTTCCAAACGTAAAAATGATCGAAATCAAACTTTCACAAGGAGCAAAACCAGGTCATGGCGGTGTGCTTCCGGCGGCTAAAAATACCGAACAAATTGCTAAGATAAGAGGGGTCCAGCCACACACCATGATTCTTTCTCCTCCTGGGCATCATGCATTTTCTGATTCGAAAGGCTTAATTCACTTCATAAAAAAATTACGTGATTTATCGAATGGAAAACCAATCGGATTTAAGTTATGTATTGGAAATACAGCAGAATTTGAAGCGATTTGCCACGAAATGATTGCCGAGGATATTTATCCTGACTTTATTACCGTTGACGGAGCCGAGGGAGGAACAGGCGCCGCACCATTAGAATTTGCCGATGGCGTTGGAATGCCATTTGAACCTGCTTTAATTTTTGTCAATAAAACACTAATTGGATTAAACATCAGAGATAAAATCAGAATTATTGGAAGTGGAAAAATTATTTCCGGATATTCAATTTTACATGCAGTTGCTCTAGGTGCTGATATGTGCAATAGCGCTCGAGGTTTTATGTTTTCTTTAGGTTGTATTCAGGCATTGCGTTGTCATAATAATGAATGTCCAACCGGAGTTGCTACTCAAAACAAAATGTTGATGAAAGGTTTGGTTGTTACCGATAAGTCAGAACGTGTATATCATTTTCATAAAAACACACTTCATTCGGCAAATGAACTTTTGGCTGCTGCCGGAAAAACTTCTTTTGCTGATGTTGATATTAATATTTTCATGCGAGGCGATGAGTTTACGAATCTTTCAGAATTGTATTTTCCAGATAATTTAACCAACGTTACCAAACGAAATTAAATTAAAAGCCTCTTTGAATAATCAGAGAGGCTTTTTAAATTGTCTATTATTAGAGTAATTTTATTTTCCAGGCATTATAGTTTTGCAGTTTCTTTTCCGTTTCCTGCACCTTCAGAACCTTCTATAGTTGCTAATTCTTCTTTGTCAACTAATTGTTTTGCCAGAATGACATTATTATAAGAGATAAAATATACATCAAACTTTACTCCTTCTTCAATTAACTCTTTAGAGATTTGATCATTTTTAATCATTTCTGCAAGCAAACTTGGGAAAGTCTGCTGATAGGCTAATCTATTTTCTTCAGTTCCTTCTAAATCTGTTTCAATTCTAATTTCAATTTTATTGTCATTTAAAAATGCTTTCGCGCTAGTCGATACAACATTTCCTCCTTTTATAGAAGCTGTCGTATTGTAATTGCTAACGTGCTCCTGAATTTTTTGCTTCGTGTTTTTACAACTGGCCAGTACTAAAATTAAAATAAATGCAAATGCGATTTGGGTAATTTTTTTCATAATTTTTTAGGTTTTTGGTTATTTTTTAACTCAAACATAACAAACTTATAACACAAAAACAACATTGGAGTGAAAAAATAAAATTAGTAATTATTTGATTACAAATACACTGCGACCAAATTAGACTAAATGCATTAAATAAAAAACCTCTTTAGAAAATCTAAAGAGGTTCTCAATTATTTTGAAGTGCCCAAGATATCGGGACTTCCTTTATTTTAATATTTCCGAAATAGATTCTTTGTCGATAATCTTTTTTGAAAGTACTGTATTGTCATTAGCTAAAAAATAAGCATCAAACCGAATTCCTTCTTCAACTAAATCTTTTGGAATCTGATTTTTATTTATCATTTCTTTTAATAGTTTCGAAAACGCCATATCTCCAGCCATCATATTTGCTTTATTTTGCTCCAAACCAGTCTCAAATCGCAATTCGATTTTATCATCATTAATATAACCTCTTGCTGTTGTCAAGGTAACATTATCTGCCTTAAAACTTGGCGCAGCTGCATTATATGCTGCAACGTATTCCTGCAATTTTTGTTTGGCATTTTTGCAGCTCACCAACATCAATACAATTATAATTGCCGATAAAATTTGGCTTATTCTTTTCATAGTTTTAAAATTATTTTATTTTTTGAAGTCTTAAAAGCGCTTCAAGATAGTAATAATCTGCGTAGTTAATAGAACAATCAATTTCGCTTCCAGCTGGTTTATGACCTGTTGAATGAAGCAAGAACGCCGAATTAACATCATGGCTCTGATAATTGTCTGAAAGCGAAACGATCATTTTTTTAGCTTTTGTCAGATATTCTTTTTTCAGATTTTTATCTTTTGTATAAGAACTCAACTCTAAAAGAGCCGAAGACACAATTGCAGCCGCAGAAGCATCTCTCGGAGCATTTGGAATATCTGGCGCGTTAAAATCCCAGTAAGGAATCAAATCTTCTGTTGTTAATTTGTCCAGATAAACTCGGGTTATTTTATGTGCGAAATCTAAAAATTTAGGATCTTTTGTTTCTCTGTAAACCATTGTAAATCCATAAATTCCCCATGCCTGACCTCTCGCCCACATACTGTCATCACTGTATCCCTGAGCCGTTCTTCCTTTTATCTTTTTCCCTGTTTCATAATCATAAATTACAACATGGTATGAAGTATAATCAGGTCTAAAATGATTGTTCATTGTTGTTTCGGCATGTTTCACAGCAATATCATATAATTTTTTACTTCCTCCGTTTTTAGAAGCCCAGAAAAGCATTTCCAAGTTCATCATGTTGTCAATAATTGTATTATGACCGCCCATTTTATTATGAGGCCAAGACTGAATTGTTCCCACTTTTGGATTAAAAAGCGTTGCTAATGTATCTGCTGTTTTTAGAATAATTTCTTTGTATTCTTTGTTTTTTGTCAAACGATATCCATTTCCAAAACTATTGAAAACCTGAAAACCTAAATCATGATCTCCGGCTTTACTCACAGATAAAGGCGTTAAAAATCGGCTGAATTTATCGGCTTCTATCTCCCATTTTTTATCACGAGTTGCTTCGTATAAATACCACAATTCTCCTGGCCAAAATCCGCTCGTCCAATCTTTATAACCAACAAACTTCCATTCGTTGCTACCATTTGGAACTGTTCGTGGTGAAGTTCCGTCATTCGGAATCACTTTTAATGTTTTTGAAGCCTGTTCGGCACAATAATTTAGCTGATTTTTAATATTAAACGAATTGTCTTTTTGAGCATAACTCTGATTTCCAAGCAAAAACAAAGCTGAAATCAAAGTGAAAAATTTTACATTCATGCGGTTATTTTTAGATAAATAGTTTTTTGAATCGATAAATTTATAAAATAAAGTAAACCTATACGAATCTTTGTATTTTTGTTTACCCAAAAAAGGACTAATCCTACCAACAAAAATCTAAGTTTGAAAAAATCCCGATTTCAATATTTCATTCTATTCTTGCTAATTATTTTTCTTGGAATCATCTCAAGAAAAATTTCATTCGTACCTTTATGTATTGGTGATTTTCTGTATGCTGTAATGATTTATGTTTTGGCACGAAGTATACTAATCAATAAAAAATCCATTCAAATTGCACTTCTTTCTTTATTGATTTGTTATTCAATCGAACTTTTACAGCTTTATGAAGCACAATGGATTATTGAACTCAGAAAAACACTTTTTGGGCGATATGTTTTAGGTCAGGGCTTTTTATGGTCCGATATTTTAGCTTATACATTCGGAATATTATTCATTTTTTTAATCGAAAAAACTATTTTTAAAAATATTATATATGAAACTCGTTTTCGCATCAAACAATAAAAATAAAATCAAGGAAATTCAAAGCATACTAAACGGCTCAATACAATTATTAAGTTTAGAAGATATTGGCTGCCATGAAGAAATTCCAGAAACAGCAGATACAATTGAAGGCAATGCTATTTTAAAAGCAAATTACGTAACCGAAAAATATGGCTATGATTGTTTTGCAGATGATACCGGATTGGAAGTTAAAGCCTTAAATGGAGAGCCTGGAGTTTATTCAGCTAGATATGCGGGCGAACAAAAAAATGCCGACGATAATATGAATAAACTTTTAGCTGCCTTAAAAGACAAATCTGACCGAAGTGCACAGTTCAAAACCGTTATTGCATTAAATTTAAACGAAAAGCAGCATCTTTTTACCGGAATTGCAAAAGGAGAAATTACTTTTAATAAAACTGGCACTCAAGGTTTTGGATATGATCCTATTTTTCAGCCAGAAAATTATACAGAAACTTTTGCCGAACTGCCATTGGAAACCAAAAATAAAATTGGACATCGAGGAAAAGCAACCCAGCAACTCATTGATTTTCTGAACACAATAAAATAATTGTTTAAAATACAACATTTTAGAAGCGAAAATTTATATTTCACGGCGTTATTTTTCCGAAAATTCTTCGTTCATCTAAAAAAATGATTTCAAGATAAACATAACTTTTTGATTATCAAATCATAAGAAATACATAATTCTTAAAATAGCATTAGTTTATCTGAATAATTAACAGTAATTTTGCACCCTATTTTAAATACATATATGAATAAATTTGAACAATTAGGATTGAATGAATCGTTACTGAAGGCGATTTTAGATCTAGGATTTGAGAATCCGTCAGAAGTACAGGAGAAAGCGATTCCCCTATTATTGGAAAAAGACACAGATATGGTTGCGTTGGCTCAGACAGGGACAGGGAAAACGGCAGCTTTCGGTTTTCCGCTAATTCAAAAAATTGATGCTGACAATAGAAACACACAAGCATTAGTTTTATCGCCAACACGAGAACTTTGTTTACAGATTACCAACGAACTTAAAAACTACTCAAAATACGAAAAAGGTATTAACGTGGTAGCAGTTTACGGCGGGGCTAGTATTACAGAGCAAGCCAGAGAGATTAAAAGAGGGGCACAAATTATTGTAGCTACTCCGGGGAGAATGCAAGACATGATCAACAGAGGTTTAGTTAACATTAAAAATATAGATTACTGTATTCTTGATGAGGCTGATGAGATGTTGAACATGGGATTCTATGAAGACATCGTATCTATCTTATCAGATACACCAGATCAAAAAAGCACATGGTTGTTCTCTGCAACTATGCCGCAAGAGGTTGCCAGAATTGCAAAACAATTTATGAGCGAACCAGTTGAAATTACTGTTGGAACAAAGAACTCAGGTTCTGCAACAGTTTCTCACGAATTTTATTTAGTAAATGCTCGTGATCGTTACGAAGCTTTAAAACGTTTAGCTGATGCTAATCCAGATATTTTCTCTGTAGTTTTCTGTCGTACAAAAAGAGACACTCAGGCTATTGCTGAAAAATTAATTGAAGATGGATATAGCGCTGCTGCGTTACACGGAGATTTATCTCAGGCACAACGTGATGGTGTAATGAAATCTTTCCGTGGAAGACAAATTCAGATGCTTGTTGCTACTGACGTTGCTGCACGTGGTATTGACGTTGATAACGTAACACACGTTGTAAACTATCAATTACCTGATGAAATCGAAACGTACAACCACCGTTCTGGACGTACTGGTAGAGCTGGAAAATTAGGAACTTCTATTGTAATAGTTACAAAAAGTGAGTTGCGTAAAATTTCTTCTATCGAAAGAATCATCAAACAAAAATTCGAAGAAAAAACTATTCCTTCTGGAATCGAAATCTGCGAAATTCAATTATTGCACTTAGCAAACAAAATTAAAGATACTGAAGTTGATCACGAAATTGACAACTACTTACCAGCAATCAACAATGTTCTTGAAGATTTATCTAAAGAAGAATTGATTAAGAAAATGGTTTCAGTAGAATTTAACCGTTTTATTGCTTACTATAAAAAGAACAGAGATATTTCTGCTCAATCTTCAGGAGAAAGACGTGAAAGAAATGATTCTGAGCCAAGAGAATTCAATAATAACGGAGCAGTTCGTTATTTTGTAAACATCGGTTCAAGAGATAATTTTGACTGGATGTCTCTTAAAGATTATTTGAAAGAAACATTAGACTTAGGTCGTGATGACGTTTTCAAAGTGGATGTAAAAGAAGGATTCTCTTTCTTTAACACTGATCCTGAGCACACTGATAAAGTAATGGAAATCTTAAACAACGTTCAGTTGGAAGGACGTCGTATTAATGTTGAAATTTCTAAAAACGACGGTGGCGGAAGACGCGATCACAACAACCGTGGCGGTGGAAGAAATTCTGGCGGACCAAGAAGAGAAGGAAACTTTGCTCCAAGACGTGAAGGTTCTGGAGGTGGCTTCAGAGGCGACAGAAATTCTGCTCCAAGACGTGAAGGTTCTGGCGGAGGATTCAGAGGTGAAAGAAATTCTGCTCCAAGAGAAGGTGGTTTCAGAAGAAATGAAGGTGGTTCAGACAGAGCTCCAAGACGTTCTGAAAGCTTTGGCGATTCGTCAAGACCAAGAAGACCAAGAAGAGATTAATTATTTAATATCTTATAAATATAAAATCCCAAATTCCAGACATAATTGGAATTTGGGATTTTTTTATACAAAAAACCTTTCTCCTTGCCTCTTTTTAGTTAAATACTAAAAGCAAGACTTTTTTGCTTTGTTAATTTTCTTATAATTATATTCCAAGACTACAAAATATTTAATCCCGATTTACTACTTTTAGTGCTTTAAATCAGGATATGAAATATTTCGCAGTTTTCTTTTTTGTATTACTTACGAGTATTGGTTTTGCCCAAGAAACAGAATCAACAACTCCACAAAGAGTTTCAGGTTATATCTTTAATGATAATAGCAAACAACCTCTTCCAAACGTAAATATCATCAACAAAAACAAAGTATTAGGCGCAAAGTCTGATGCTAAAGGTTATTTTGAAATTGATGTTCAACAAAATGACACACTGCAATTCTCTCTTCTAGGATTCCAATCTTTGCGTATCAGAGTTACCAATGACTGGATAAAAAACAAAATCACAAGAATTCAGCTTACAGAAAAAGCAATTGCACTTGAAGAAGTTGTCATTGCTCCTTTCAGCTTGACTGGATACCTTGAAATCGACTCAAAATTAATTCCGACTAAGGAGAATTATCGTTACAGTATTTCTGGTCTTACACAAGGTTATGAAGCCGGTGAATATGCTCCAAATGCTTTTGGAAAAGTATTAGGTTCGATTTTCAACCCCGCAGATATGCTTTATAATTTCTTTGGAAAAAATGGAAAAGAGCTCAAGAAACTTAAAGACATGAAGAAAGATGATACCATCAGAAATCTTCTTGAAACTAAATATGACCGTGAAACTCTTGCCTTGCTTTTAGGAATCACAAAAGAAGAAATCCCGGAAATTTTACAGCGTTGCAACTATTCAGAATCGTTTGTTCAGCAAGCAAATGACTTGCAGATTCTTGATGCTATTAGTGGGTGTTATGAGCAGTATAAAGTATTAAAGAGAAATTAAAAATTACTTTTATAATAAAATAAATAATCCCTGATTGCCAAAAGCGATCAGGGATTATTACTTTTATGCATGTGGTAAAACCACTGAAATTTACAAATGTTGGTACAAAAACTATTCAACAAATTAAAAATCTGCTTGATTATTTATAAGATAAATATTCTATATTTGAGTTGTTACAAAATAAATAAACACTAATATTTTTCAGACAAGGCTACCCAATTTAAGAGTAATAAATCCGGTTTTGTCAGACATACATGCAAGTTATGCGTCAACTTAAAAAACTAAACTGTGAAAAGACAACCGAAATTTAAAAAACTATGCTTAAACTTTACAAACTAACAGATAATCAACTTCACTATTGGGAAACTTGGGACAAAGACGAAAAAACTGCAATTGTGCATTGGGGCGTTGTTGGACAACGTGGGCAAGACAAAGAAGTTAAAGGCGGACTTTTCTCAAATTTTAGAAAAATTGTTCAGAAAGAAATTAACGAAAAACTAAAAGATGGCTACGCTGAATTTGACGAAGACAAACTTTCTTTTTTAGAAATCGAATATAAGATTGACGGTTTTGGAACAGAACAAGACCTTGAAAAACGCCATAGACTTGAAAACAAACTTGACGGAATATTAGGATGGACAGGACTTGGCCACACAGACGGCGGAAGTATTGGAAGCGGGACAATGGAAGCTGGCTGTATGGTGGTTGATTTTGAAATTGCAAAAAAAGTAATTGAAGTAAATTTAAAAAATACAGAATTTGCCGATTACTCAAGAATTTATAAAATGGATAATGAATAAAAAAACCGAACGCATAACAGTTACTACTACGGATTTGGGCATAATATCACAGAACTACGACGAAAATAAGACATTTTACAACAAAATATAATATGGGATTTTTAGACAACCTTTTTGGAAAGAAACAAACAGAAGACAATTCGCAAAATTTAGCAGAAACTGAAACTGTTCAATTAGAAAAAGGCGACAAATTTATTTCGACAGGAGATAATTATGGATATAAAGTCATTAGACAATTAACCCAAAAACAAAGAGAAAGTGTTGACAAATCAACAATTTTACTTCGAGCAAGCCAACTATATATGCACTATTGGACTGAAAATTTAGTTTGTACGGACCTAAACGATCAAGAATGGCTAAATAAAGTTATGTTCTTTTGGAAAGCCGAAGAACCGTTTCCTAAAAAATCATTGCCTCCCGTATTTGAAACTTTTAAAATTAAAAACTTTCTTTTTGTTGGCAATACTTCAAACATTTCATTACAAACTGCACAAGCTATGCCTTGGTTTGGAATGCCTGGACTTGGAGAGAAATGCGTTTGCGAAATAAATGGTCAAAAAATAACGATTCCTGAATTAAATAAACTTGGGATGGTTGAATATGTTGAACCCGTAGAACTAACAGATGACAATCTAGACATATTGACAAACAAAGAAAACTACTTTTTTCTAATCGACGAAAGAATTACTCCTTTCAAAAACGGAAATTTTCAACTAAAAGACAAACCAATTCCTATTGATGTTGCATATAGTATTGGCGGAATTCATATAATAAAGAAAACTGAGTTAGAATAAACATAATGCCGAAAACACTATGCCAAATAGCTATACAACGGATTTAGGCAATTGCTTTATAAAAAAATGGTTTTGTATTTAGAATGATTCGGCAAATCCGATTAATGGGTTGATTTTAATTCCTAAGTTGCTATGGTATTAGAACGTTGACAGTAATACAAAATCAAGAAAAGATACTTAAGATGAAATTAAAAACATTAAAATTGTTACTATTTACAACTACATTTCTTTTCTGCATAAGTTGCTCAGATTCCAATCCAAAAGAAATAACTAAAAAAGATGCCTATAATTTAGAAGTTAAAAAAGTTGAAACGCCACGAGGTGTACTTGTAATAAATGGCAAATATTTTTTAAATAATAATGTAGAGATTATAAAAGGAATTGAGAAATTAGGCGTAGAAGATAATTCAATTTGGCGTTTGAATAAACCTAAACCTAACTTATTGATTATTCCCGCTCCTTACAAATTAATTAAAAAAGAAAACAACGATTCAATAGTTATAATCTCTTACTCTGATACTATTATCGCCAAAATCAAATAAACACTACACTAACAGCTACTACAAAACAATCAAGCCAAATCTTTATAAACATAACCAATAAACAATGAAAAAAACACTAGCCTCAATATTTTTAATTTTAGGATTTATAGCAGCATATTTTTTAGTAAAGAACTCTCCTCCAATTCATGGTCTGCTTTCAATTATTGCCAATTATCTTTTAATTTTTATTCCTTCATATTTTTTCCTAAAAACTTTTTTTGCTTCTGCTGATGGAGTCGGCATGTTTAATGATGGGAAAATGATTTTTGTTGCCTGCGCAATAATCACAGTTGTAACAATGAATTTACTGCAATCAAATATTCATGGCGGAACAACATCGGAAGAAAAAATTCAGACAATTAGCGAAAAATACAGCTTAAATACGCAAGCAAATATTACTGATATTGTACATCAGGATGGGTTTTTCATTAAAGGCAAAGAAGCTAAAGAATCCTGGTTAGTAATTTATTCTTTTTATGTTGACGGAAAAGAATATTATGGGAAAGAAATATTTAACTCAGCACCTGATTTAAAAAAGGGAAACGTTATTGAGGTGAAATATGTAAAAGACACTCCAACGATTAATATACCTTTATAAATGAAGAAAATATTTTACTTAACATTGAGCCTATTTTTTGGAATAAACTTTAATTCAAAAGCTCAAAATGTATCACAAACGAAAACCGAATTGAACAAAGTTCTGTGCAAAACCTGGCAAGCAGATTACGCAATGATGAATGGAATGAGAATTAATCAATTGCCAAATAACATTGCTTTTGAACTTGAGTTTAATTCTGACAACTCCTATTTAGTAATTAAGGAAAAAACTAAACAAAAAGGAAAATGGACTTTTAATGAAAAGAAAAAATACATTGACCTTTCAATCAACAACAAAACAAATTCACGCATAACTAAAATTAGTGAAAATGAACTTATCTTGGTGTTAGTTTCTGATGGAAAAAACAATCCTCCAGGCTTACCAAATATGGAAATATATTGTAAAACGAAATAGAAAATACGTCTGACAATAGTTATAACAACAAATTTAGGCAATTGACTTACTAGAATGATGCTTCACCTATTCGTTATCGTTTAGGTGGCAAATCCATTTATAACCCACTAATTTCAAGCCTATACCCTTTCCCACGCACAACAACAATTTTTAGATTTGGATCAAATTCAAGTTTTTTTCTAAGTTTTGATATAAACATATCCAGACTACGTCCCACGATAACACCTTCATCTTCCCATATTTCTTTTTGAATTCGGCTTTTCTCTATAATTTCGTTGGGAGACAATGCAAAAATGAGTAATAAACGGGTTTCCGTTCCGGTCAGGTCAATTGCTTTTCCGTTTACAAAAAGTTTCTTATTCATAGTATCAAACAACGCCGAGCCCAAAGTGATACTATCTTTATGTTCATTATAAGATAAAGCCTTTTGTGGCTTAAAAGATCTCAAAAGAATAAATCCTAAAAATCCTAAAAAGGACAGGCCGCCCAGAAGATATCCATTCTTAACTATATTTATGCTTGTTGGTTCAAACTTAATATTAATCCTATAACAGGCTTTGGGCTGCTTTCTTCCTGTACAGGCTATAATATTATCTCTCTTGTTTTTAGATATAGCATACCCATAAGCTACGCTTGAATCGTTACAGTTCAAAACGTTAACTATATAATCATTTGCAAATGAGGATTTGTCTAAAATTCGACTAGTCGTAGCCATTAAGCTGTTTGGCTGAAAAGTAAAGTCATTCTCAAAACTAATCAGATATTCATTTTCTGCGATTTTTTTCACAGGCAGCACTCTTGATATACTATCGCCCGACTGTAGCAATATTTCATGTCCAATTTTGCGGAGCAAAATTTCTCTTCTGGCATAATCAAAGTCATCACTATCCTCAACGCTAAAAGCGGCACAGATTACACAGATAAAGGAGAGAAATAATAATCCCAACACGTATTTGCGTTTTCCTGAAAGTAGATTTCTGCTATTAAACATAGTATCAAGTTTTTATTTACAAAGTTTACATTTTTATTTACAATTTTAAGCTCACAATCCGTAAAATAATAAAGTAATTTGCTTCATAAACTTTAAAAAGAGATAAAATTAGAGTATTAATTAAAACATCAAAAACATGAAAAAAATCATTTATTTGCTGATCTTATTATTGGTTGTAGTAAGCGGAGTGCTATTTGCTAATCACAAAATTAAAAATGAAACCATTAAAAATACAATCTCAAAACCTCTCTCTGTTGCAGAAAGGAAAGCTGCATTAAAAAAATGGGAAGCTACACCTGATGGTATAATGTACAAAAAATGGGAATCCTCTGATGCGGGTCAGAAAGTACATAACAGTGCTTTTAAAATAAGCAAATCCATTAAGAATTATACCAATATGGAAGCAGTTGTAACCTCTCTTTCTCTTCCAGCTGGCGCAAAATTAGGTTTTGGTATGATGGTGAGGATTAATAGTGACGATTATATTCTTGCTTTTGGACCAGAAAAGTCTGGTGAGAATATGTTTAATTTTAACAATGGTTTTGAGCAATTGCATACACTAAAAGTTAACGACAAAATAATTATAAGGAGTCATCACATATCGCAAGCTCCAAAATATTCATACCCAATAATAATGGGTGACTATGTAGAACGAGATAGTAAAACGATTTATATGCGTGAACCTAACAAAGACGGCTGTTAAGTAAATAAATCATGAAATACATTTACATGCCATAAAACACTATATTTACTTGTAATTAACTCTAATACAAGCAAATCATGTCAAAAGGTCAAGATGCTAAAAAAACAGCAAAAAAAGAACCGTTAAAAACGGCTAAAGAAAAGAAAGAAGAAAAAAGAGAAAAGAAAAATTCTCCTAAAAGGGATTAATTAGTTTTCAGTCGCAGTTTTCAATCTCAAAGGAAACTGAAAACTGTGACTAAAAACTGAGAACTTTATTTAACTGGAATATTCGAAAGAATTTCCAATACAAATTTCCAATATTTCTGAGCAGATGAAATACTTGCTCTTTCGTCTGGAGAATGTGCTCCGTGAATAGTTGGACCAAAAGAAATCATATCCATATCTGGATAATTTGTTCCTAAAATTCCGCACTCTAAACCAGCGTGACAAGCTACAACCTTTGGTTGTTCTCCATTTTGTTTTTCGTAAATATCTTTTAAAACTTCTAAGATTTCAGAATTTACATTTGGCGTCCATCCTGGGTAAGAACCAGTAAGTTCTACTTCGCAACCTACTAATTCAAAAGCTGAACGCAAAGAATTAGCCAAATCAAATTTTGAAGATTCAACAGACGAACGTGTCAAACATCCGATTAATACTTCTCCATCTTTAATAACAACACGAGCAATATTATTCGAAGTTTCAACCAAATCAGCCATATCTGCACTCATTCTGTAAACGCCGTTGTGTGCAGCATAAATGGCTCTGATAATTCCTTCCTGAACTCCTAAATCCATCACTTTTTCAGGTAAATCACCTTTTACGATTTCAATCGATAAGTTTGGTTCAGTTGTTTTGTATTCTGCTTTGATATCAGCAATAATTTCCTGCATATCGTACACATAAGCTTCATCAAACATTTGAGAAATAATTACTTTAGCAACACTTTCTCTCGGAATCGCATTTCTTAAACTTCCTCCGTTAACTTCGACGATCTGCAAACCGAAGTTTTCAAAAGCATCAAACAATAAACGGTTCATGATTTTATTAGCATTTCCTAAACCTTTGTGAATATCCATTCCTGAATGTCCTCCGTTTAAGCCTTTTACTGTAATCGTATATCCAACAGAACCTTCCGGAACTTCTTCTTCATGATACGTTCTTGTTGCTGTAACATCAATTCCACCAGCACATCCAATATCAATTTCATCATCTTCTTCTGTATCCAGATTCAATAAAATCTGACCTTGAAGAATTCCTCCTTTTAGGTTTAAAGCACCAGTCATTCCAGTTTCTTCATCAATTGTAAACAAAGCTTCAATTGCCGGATGCGGAATATCTTTACTTTCCAGGATTGCCATAATTGTCGCTACTCCTAGCCCATTGTCAGCTCCAAGTGTTGTACCGCGAGCGCGAACCCAGTCACCATCAACATACATGTCGATTCCTTGAGTATCAAAATCAAAAACAGTATCTGCATTTTTTTGGTGCACCATATCAAGGTGTCCCTGCATTACGATTGGTTTGCGATTTTCCATTCCTGGAGTTGCAGGTTTTCTGATGATTACATTTCTGATTTCATCTTCAAAAGTTTCTAAACCTAAACTGTTTCCAAAGTTTTTCATAAACTCGATAACACGTTCTTCTTTTTTTGACGGACGCGGAACAGCATTTAAATCTGCGAATTTGTTCCAAAGTGTTTTTGGCTCCAGATTTCTAATTTCCTGACTCATTATATTTTGTTTGAAGTTTAACAATTAAGAGTCCCAAAGTTACAAAGTTTAAATGCTTTTTTCGCCACAAATTGCACGAATTAGCACAAATTATAATGGCTCTAAAATTAAACAAATCAGCAATTAGCGAAAATTTGTGGAATTCGTGGCCAACTTTTTTTAATTGTATTTATATTTACGTATCCAAAAAATATACTGTGAAATCAAAATATATTCTACCTCTATTTCTTTTAGTTCAGATTATCTTTTTAAAAATTCTGCAATACTTCCCAGATTATGTTGAAGGTTTTTATAGCAACAATTTATTTGTTCGGATTTCACATTTTTTAAGAAGCGCTTTAGGCAAAATTCCATTTTCTGTTGGAGATTGTATTTATGCTTTATTAATTCTTTCGATTATTAGTTGGTTTTGGAGAATTAGAAAAACTTGGAAAACTAATTGGAAAGATCATCTATTGAAAATCTTAGGCAAAATTTCTGTTTTTTATTTCCTCTTCCATCTGCTTTGGGCTTTCAATTATTATCGTGAACCGCTTTTCGAGAAAATGGAAATCAAAAGAGAATATTCTGATGCTGAACTTTTAGCTTTTACAAAAAGATTGATTGCAAAAACGAATGAAATTCAGTTTCAAATTACAAAAAATGATAGTTCAAAAGTAGTTTTTCCATATTCTCAAAAAGAATCATTTCAGATGATTTTAAATGGTTATGATAATTTAGCTAAGGAACATCCTTATTTTAAATATGAAACATTGAGCGTCAAAAAATCTTTATTCAGCGTCCCTCTAACATACATGGGATTTGGCGGTTATTTGAATCCCTTTACAAATGAGGCTCAGGTAAATGATTTGCTTCCAATGTATAATTTCCCAATAACAACTTCACACGAAATGGCGCATCAAATTGGTTTTGCCAGTGAAAATGAATGTAATTTCATCGGCGTTTTGGCTTCGGTTAAAAACGATAATCTGTATTATCAATATTCAGGATATAGCTTCGCTTTGCGTTATTGTCTTGGAATCTGGCAATTTAAAAACGAGAAAATTTTTAACGAATTGAAGAAAACAGTTCATGTCGGAATCTTAAAAAACTATCAGGAAAGCCAGGATTTCTGGAAAAAATACGACACCTTTATCGATAAAGGTTTTCATTTTTTATGGGATAATTTCTTAAAAACCAATAATCAAAAAGACGGAATGGAAAGTTACAGCAAGTTTATTGACTTGATGATAAATTATTATAAAACGAGAAAATTTTGATCCAACTGTAACAAAAATGATTTCATAACTACTAATACTTATATGAGCGAAAATCTAGAACAGTCATTTGTTGCGCAATTGCAGGCAAATCAGAATATAATCCACAAAATTTGTAGATTATATACTGCTGGCGAAGATGCTCATAAAGACTTGTTTCAGGAAATTACTATTCAGCTCTGGAAAGCTTATCCAAAATTTAGAGGCGACAGTAAATTTTCGACCTGGACTTATCGTGTTGCTTTAAATACTGCAATTACCTTATACCGAAAAACCAAACGAACCATATCGACTATTGAATATGAAAGTCATCAGCATTTTGTAAAAGATGTTGATTACAATTATGAAGAGGAAGAACAGATTAAATTGATGTACAAAGCGGTTTACCAGCTCAACGACATCGAAAAAGCATTAGTTTTTATGTATTTAGAAGACAAAGATTATCAAGAAATAGCTGAAACTCTAGGGATCAGCGAAGTGAATGCGCGCGTGAAAATGAACCGAATTAAAGGGAAACTTAAAAAGATACTAAATCCTTAAAAATTATTATGAAAGAACTGGATTTATTAAAAAAAGACTGGAAAAAGAACTCGGATTCTTTTGAACAAATTTCTGAAAAAGAAATCTACAAAATGATTCATAAAAAATCATCTTCAATTGTGAAGTGGATTTTAATTATAAGCATTTTGGAAGTCCTATTTTGGACAATATTGAACTATTTTTCAAATATTGATGATATACTTCAAAAAATCAACCATCCGGAAATTATTGTTCTTATGGAAATTTTGATGTACTTTAATTACGCCGTAATTCTGGTTTTTATTTACTTTTTCTACAAAAATTATAAAACCATATCAACTATAGTTTCTACCAAACTGTTAATGAATAGCATTTTAAAAACAAGAAAAACAGTTCAGTATTATGTTTGGTACAATCTGGGAATGATTGTAGTTTCTTCAATTTTAAGTTTCTTTATTGGCTATGTTTACAATCCTGACATGGCGATTATTCGTGAAAAACTGGCGTTAAACGGCAAAGCAATGCTGGTTTCAATTGTTGCATTGTTTTTACTTACGCTATTATTCTTCGGGCTTTTCTGGTGTATTTACAGATTGCTATACGGAACTCTGCTACGCAGATTGTATGCGAATTATAAAGAGTTGAAGAAAATTGATTTTTAAGGGAGATACTAAGGTTCTGAGATACTAAGGTTCTAAGTTTTGAAAACTTGAAACTTGAAACTTGAAACTTGAAACTTGAAACTTGAAACTTGAAACTTGAAACTTGAAACCTGAAACCTGAAACAAAACTAACTTCTTAGTATTCCCACTGTCTTAATCTATTAAGTTCTTCTTGTGCTTTGATTTCTTCGGCTGGAATAACTTTTAAGAATGATGGATGTTGTTCGATTGCGTATTCTACTTTTTCTACAATTTCCTCAATTGTATCATTCTCATAATCAATATCAAGAGGTTCTTTGATGATGAAAGACTGTAGAATTCCTTTTTTCTTCATTCGAAGACCTTTTTTATCAAATGATCGACGGAAACCATCAATAACAATAGGAATTACAATTGGTTTATGTTGTTTGATAATATGTGCAGTTCCTTTACGAACAGGCTTAAAAGACTTTGTAGTTCCTTGCGGAAAAGTAATTACCCAGCCGTCTTCAAGTGCAATTCTGATATTTTCAGTATCGTTTGGATTCACATCTCTCTTCTCAGTAACATCTACACCTTTTGAGCGCCAGGTTCTTTCAACCGTAATTGCTCCAACATAAGCAAGAATTCTTGGTAACAAACCTGCTTGCATTGTTTCTTTTGCAGCGACATAATAAATATTCATTTTTGGCTGCCATAAATAACCAATGTTCTTAATAGTATCTTGACGTCCGCTTAAACTTGCGTTAAAGACATGAAACATTGCCACAACATCAGCAAAATAAGTTTGATGATTGGAAATAAACAGCACATTTGTATCAGGCAATGTTTTAATAATTTCAGATCCTTCAATCTGCAATTCATTAAATCCTCTGTATCTGCGGTGCGTCATGGCTCCCAAGACACGGATTAACCATTTCTTGATGAATAAAATATGTCCAAAAGGATTTCGTTTAAACAATCCCATAGCTGTTTAATGTATTTTTTTTGTTAGTTCGCAAACATACAAAAATTATTCTTTTAGCAATACTATAAAGCAATTTCGGAAATAAATCGTTATAATAATGAATATCAAATCGTTAATTTTTCATTTTTACGAATTTTCGCCTAAAACACTTTTCAGAACGTCTCTCAGCTCACTTAATATCATCGCTGTCGCGCCCCAAACAACGTGATTTTGAATACTAAAAGCCGGAACCAACGCATTTATTGCATAAGAAGTTGATAATGTGGCTTCGATAATAATTTCATCATTTAGAAAAACGGACAAAGGCAATTCAATAATATCCGCAACTTCCCGAATATCCGGATAAAATGAAAGCTCTTCTTTAGCAATTCCCATATAAGGATGCACTAAAAAATTACTTGGCGGAATATACATTGGGGTAAAATGTTTTACAACTTCTATTTTTTCAGGAAGAACACCAATTTCTTCATTGGTTTCTCTGAGAGCGGTATCTTTAAAATCAAAATCTGAAATTTCATATTTGCCACCCGGGAATGCAATTTGTGAAGAGTGTACTCCATTGTAAGCATTTCGAACAATTAAAACTAAATGCGTTTCTCCGTTTTTAGGATAAAACAACATCATAACAGCAGCAATTCTTGGATTTTTAGCGCTTACATCCAGATTTTTAAGCTCTTGTATACGTTCTTTGGGCGCCATTTTTATGTGCGATGTCGTCGCTGGCAGTTCAACAGGAATTAAATTAGGAACATATTGCAAAAAATCTTGAAAATCCATATTCAAAGTTTATTTTTGTACTTTCAAATAAAATATAAATATACTCTAGAAAATGCGGTTCTACAAATTTTCTAAGACAAAGCCATAAATAATGTACAGTAGAGAAGAATCACAACGAATAAAAAGAGAATTTTGGGTAGCTTTTGCAGAAAAGTATCCGAGAAAATGGGTTCTTTATGATACAAAAATCAAAGACTTCTCTTTTAAGTTTTTTGTAGATAATAAAAAAGCACAAGTTTTAATTGACATCGAACACCGAAGTGACGAAAAACGAACTGCCTATTTTGAAAAGATTGAAGCGCTAAAAAATATTCTGGAAGAAGAATTTATTAAAGATTTGGTTTTCGAAAAAAACTACACGCTAGAAAGCGGCAAAACCATCAGCCGAATCTGGGTCGAGAAATTAGGAGTTGGTTTCAGCAATCGAAATAACTGGGATGCCATTTTCGATTTTTTCAATGAAAACATGCACGCTTTGGAAATGTTTTATTTGGAATATGATGAATTTATTAAGGATATAGAAAACTAAGGTTCTAAGATGCTAAGTTTTGAATTTATATAGCAAACCCGACAGATTTTAAAAACCTGTCGGGTTTGCTATATAATTTAAGTTCAAAAAAACTTACTCCCTCAGTATCTTAGAACCTTAGCGCCTTAAAATCTAATTACACACTAAAAATATTATAAACAATAATATGATCGTCGTAATTGATATAAAGTTGTTTACGGAAATCTTGTTTTTTTCGTGTAATAATTGAAAGTTTACATTCTTTTCCGTCATTGTCTTTACACATGAAAGAATATACAATATCAGTGTCATTTTCCTCTCTTTCGATATAATCCAAAATATTGAAAAGCTGAATCTCTTGAGAATAAACTACAATTCGGTGTTTATTAGTATCTAAAACAACACTCAAGTTCACCAAATCCAGGTTAGACCATTCGCCCCACTTTCCTTTTTGATTTTTCTCTAAAACACTAAAACCAGATGTCTTAAAATTATACGACTGACTTTGAGCTTCTTGCAGTCCAAAACCAAAAAACAATAGCAATATTGAGATGCGAATAAAATTCATGAAATATTTCTTACAGGTAATTAAAATTCAAATTTAGACTTTTCTTTGGATGCAGCATCAAATTCGGCTATCATTTGCTGCATAATTTGCTCAACAGGCAAGATTTCATGAATAAGTCCTGCAATTTGTCCAATTTCAAGCTCGCCTTCTTCAAGATCTCCTTCAAACATTCCTTTTTTGGCTCTGGCTCTTCCCAAAAGCTGAACTAATTCTTCTTTAGATGGACATTTCTCATATAAGGCCTGAACGTCATGATAAAATTTATTTTTTACCAATCGCACAGGAGCTAATTCTTTCAAAGTTAAATGAGTATCACCTTCTTTGATATTAACTATCGTTTCTTTAAAATTATTGTGAGCAGAAGATTCAAATGATGCTGCAAAACGGCTCCCTACCTGAACACCATCGGCACCAAGAATCATCGCTGCTAACATTCCTCTTCCAGTTGCAATTCCACCCGCTGCGATAAGCGGAATTTGGATTTTTTCCCTCACCATTGGAATCAATGTTAGTGTTGTTGTTTCATCACGTCCGTTATGTCCGCCTGCTTCAAAACCTTCAGCTACAACAGCATCAACTCCAGCATCTTGAGCTTTTAAGGCAAAAGGACTGCTGCTCACCACATGAACAACCGTAATCCCTTTTTCTTTTAAAAATGAAGTCCATGTTTTAGGATTCCCAGCCGAAGTAAAAACAATTTTCACGCCTTCTTCCACAACTATATTCATGATTTCTTCAATGTTAGGATATAACATCGGGATATTGACTCCAAAAGGTTTATCAGTTGCCTTTTTGCATTTCTGAATATGTTCTCTTAAAACTTCCGGATACATTGATCCAGCGCCAATAAGCCCTAAACCTCCGGAATTACTTACTGCAGAAGCTAATTTGTAACCGCTGTTCCAAATCATTCCACCTTGTATTATTGGATATTTTATATTAAAAAGCTGCGTAATTTTATTCATGCAATATGCTGTTATTGTTTGATTATCTTTCCTGTTTTATGTAAACCATCGGCATCAAAAGTATAAAAATAAAGACCGCTGTTTAATGTTTCTACAGAAAGAAATGGATTCTGATTTGTAATTTGTTTTTCAATTACTTTTTGACCTAAAACCGAAAAAATTGCAACTGAAGCACTGTAATTTTCCTCAGGAAAAGAAAACGAAATTATTGTTTTTGCTGGATTCGGGAATACTGAAAAAGTCGAATTTATGACAAAATCATTAATCCCCAAATTAGCACCAAAATTTGGAATTCCGTAGCCGTAATTAAAATTTGGAGCTGTATAACGATCTGATGATTCTAAAATCATTTGTCTAATTTCTTTGTTTGTTTTTGTTGGAAACGCCTGCCAAAGACATGCAACCATTCCTGCCATAACCGGACATGAAAAAGAGGTTCCGTTTGCAGTGCCAATATTTCCAGAAGCATCCGAAACTGTTGTTGCACTTCCCTGCGCCATAATATCTGGTTTTATCCGATTGTCAAAACTTGGTCCAATAGAACTGAAATCAGATTTTACTTTTGTTGAAGTGACTGAACCTACGGCAAGTACAGAAACTGCATCGGCGGGAGCACCAATATGCGGTTCTGGAGTTCTTCCCTCATTTCCTGCTGAAGCCAATACAATTATTCCTTTGCTGAAGGCGAGTTCTGCTCCTCTTGAAATAAAAGTTGTACTGCCATTCATATCACTATATGTATGACTTTCGCCAGCTTTATCGAATTCAAAATACCCCAAAGAAGTTGTAATAATATCAACTCCAAGACTGTCTGCTCTTTCTGCAGCTTCAACCCAAAGTGATTCTTCAATCGGGTTTTCTGATGCATCATTTTCAGTTATAAATAAATAGTACGAAGCATCTGGTGCTGTACCAACTAAAGAATTCTCTTTATAGCCACCCATTGTCGAAAGCACTAAAGTTCCGTGATCATCGCCGGTATAAAAATTGGTATTTCTATTAACGAAATCATATCCACCTAGAATTCTGTTGTTTGTTTGAAGATTTTGAAAAGGCTGAGCTGTATTCACACCCGGAAAACCAGCATCTAAAACTGCAATGATTTTTCCTGATCCGGTGTAATTTTGCTTATGCAGAGCCTGTCCATTAAGCATTTGAATTTGATTTGCAGAATTTCCATACGCATAATCAATAGTCGTTTTAAGCTTATTTTTTGTTTGAACGACATTATTTTCGTTAACCTTTTTTCCCGTATTCAGCGTTTTATTTGTAAAAACTATTTTATCAACAAATGATAATGATTTTAATGCCGAAACATTAGTTTGAGTTCCTCGAATATGAAGCGCATTCAGCCATTTTGATTTAGCCAAAACCGTAATTCCTGCACTCGATTTTATTTGGGATATATAACTTTTTTCAACAGGAACATCTGTAATATCTAATGCAATATTCTGAGCTGCTCTTCGGGTTAAAGAACGCTGCGTCAGCATATCAGAAGGTTTATCTAAAAAGAATTGCGAACTCGGTTTATCTTTAAAATAAACCCATGCATCTTCTTGCGAAAACATCGCGGAAGTAAAAAGCAATAAAAAAAATGCAAAACAGTATTTCATAGCTTACTTTTTAAAAAGGGTAAATCCCTGTAAAAAAGTATAAAGCTAAGAAATTACTCCCGAACCAACTAATTCATTATCTAAATACCATGCAACAAATTGGCCTTCAGTAATGGCAGATTGAGGTTCATCAAAACGAACATACATTCCGTCTTCAAATTGATACAAAATAGCTTTTTGCAAAGGCTGACGATAACGGATTCTTGCCATTACTTCTTTTGTTTCACCTGGTTTTAAAGTCATGTCTTCTCTAACCCAGTGAATTTCAGAATTTCCAACAAATAAAGCTTTTTTGAACAAACCAGGATGATTACTAGATAAACCAGTGTAAATCGTGTTTGTATCAACATCAGTAGCAATTACAAATAAGGGATCTGTAGTTCCTCCAACATTTAACCCTTTTCTTTGTCCTACAGTAAAATAATGTGCACCTTGATGTTTTCCAACTACCTTGCCCATTGTTGGCAAATAATTCAGTTTTCTAGATTCGGTTTTTAATTGTTCTTCTAAAGATAATCCTGAAGTATCTTCCACTTCATAAATCGGATCATTTTTATCAATCTGAACAATTTTGCCTTCTTTTGGCTGCAATTTCTGTTGCAAAAATTCAGGCAAACGAACTTTTCCTATAAAGCATAATCCTTGTGAATCTTTCTTTTCAGCGGTTACCAATTCCATTTCAGCAGCAATTTCTCGTACTTCTGGTTTGGTTAAAGCACCAATTGGGAACAATGCTTTTGATAATTGTTCTTGCGATAACTGACATAAAAAATACGATTGATCTTTATTAATGTCATTTCCGGCAATTAATTGATAAACAGGTTTTCCATCAACTTCAATTTCATTTTTTTGACAATAATGTCCAGTTGCCACATAATCAGCACCTAAACTTAAGGCTATTTTCATGAAAACATCAAATTTGATTTCGCGGTTACAAAGCACGTCAGGATTTGGAGTTCTTCCTTTTTCGTATTCGTTGAACATATAATCAACGATTTTTTCTTTGTATTCCTCGCTCAAATCGACAGTCTGAAACGGTATTCCAAGTTTTTCTGCTACTAATAAAGCATCATTACTATCTTCTAACCAAGGGCATTCGTTAGAAATAGTAACCGAATCATCATGCCAGTTTTTCATAAAAAGGCCAATAACTTCGTATCCTTGTTGCTGCAATAAATAAGCGGCAACACTAGAATCTACTCCACCAGAAAGTCCAACAACTACACGTTTCATTCTAAATCGTTTATATTTTTACAAGGGTGCAAAGATAAGCCAAATAATAGAAAATTATAGTCGTTTTGATTAGTTTATATAATCCCGCAGTAGACAAAACCTATCGTTTTTTTTATTTACTTTTAATAACCAATAAAAATGTCATGCAAAAAATTGTTTACAGCTTAATTTTTCTCTTTTTGGCAGCATCTTTGAGTGCGCAGCGATTCCGTTCTTCATTACCTGATTATGAATCTTATAAGGCTTTTAAAGGAAGGCCTTTGTCTGATAAATTCTCCAATATTGAGTCTGTTAAAATTGTTTACGATTTGAGGCAGAAAAAAATGTACTACTTTAACAGCCAACTTATTTCACATCATTATCAATTTGCAACTGAGTATCTGGGTTATGACAAAGATATCGATGTATTTAATAATGAAAATTACAGCGATAGTGAAAAAGAGAGAGACTATTTGCTTGGGAATTTAAATCACATTAAAGGAACAGAAAAATGGATCTTTGAGCTTGCAGCTTCAGATCATATGAAAGTGTCTCAAATCGAATGGTTTTATAATCAGGTAAAAAACAGCTCTTTTATTGGCGACAATCTTAAATTTTATCTGAATGATCCTGAGAAAATAGCATTATTCCAAGAAGGAAAATTTAAAATTCCTTGTGTAAAATCAGATTATATTTTTAATGAAATTACCTACCAGCAAGTTGCCGGTGGCTCTGCAATTGGCATCCTCAAACAATACAAAATAAAGGATTTAGAGAAAACAAAACCCAATCCAGATGAAATTATTATCCTTGACGGAACTCCAAACATATTACCAGAAGCGAAAGGCATAATTGTAAACGAACTTCAAACTCCGCTGAGTCATTTAGTGCTTTTGGGTAAAAACCGAAAAATCCCGATAATGGCTTATAAAAACATTGATAAAGACAATAATATCAAAAGACTACTT
This sequence comes from Flavobacterium sp. ASV13, assembly GCF_000745775.1. GTDB lineage: Bacteria > Bacteroidota > Bacteroidia > Flavobacteriales > Flavobacteriaceae > Flavobacterium. The sequence continues at coordinate 327,765 of NZ_JQJY01000004.1, forward strand.
TCTAAAAAAGTCGAATTCAAAACCGAAATTGATACTTTTTATTTGAAAGAAACAACAAAAAAAATCACTCAAAAAAATGCTTCAAAAAAGAAAATACTAACTCTAGACAATTCTGTAACTGAAATAATTGACCTCTCTTCTGTTCCCAAAAAAGGAGTAAATTATATTGGTTCCAAAGCACAAAACATGGCATATTTAATTGCTATTTCAAAAGATACGCCTTTTAAAACTCCTGAAAATGCTCATGCCATTCCTTTTTATTATTATACAAAACATATTCAGAAACCTTCTATTTCTGTTTTAATAACTGAGTTGCTGAACTATCCAAAAAAGGATTCAATAGCTTGGAGAAATAAAAAACTGAAAGAAATTCGGGAAGCTATCAAAACAGAAAAAATTGATCCGGAACTGATTGCAAAGCTAAATGAGACTTTTAGAAATGCTTCTTTTAAAAACTTCAGATTCAGATCATCAACAAATGCCGAAGATTTAGATGATTTTAATGGCGCCGGATTATATGATTCTAAAACGGGAATTTTAGGCGACAGTATAAAAAGTTTCGAAAAAGCAATCAAACAAGTTTGGGCGAGTGTATGGAACGAAGCATCTTATAATGAAAGAGAACTTTTTGGAATCGATCAGCACCAAATTGCGATGGGAGTTTTAGTCCATCGTTCTTTTCCTGAAGAAATTGCCAATGGAGTCGTAATTACAAAAAATATATTTAGAAGGAACTTTCCAGGATTTACGGTCAATGTTCAAAAGGGCGAAAATTCAGTAGTAAAACCCGAAAAAGGAGAAATTTGTGAACAATTTACTGCTTACCATATCAACGAAGGAAACGATGATGAAGATTTTGAAATTGATTACACCTCTAATTCAAATTTAAACAATAACGAGCCATTACTTACACGGAAAGAAATGAACCGTCTATATACTGTCAGCAAAACAATCGAATCTAAAATGTACCGATATTGGCGCAAAAACCAATTTCATCCTGTAGATATTGAGTTTAAAATTGTGGGCGAAAACAGGGATTTATACATCAAACAAGTTAGGCCTTTTAATGAATAATCAATAAAAAACTTGTAGATCAATTTCATTAGAAACGCCGTTTACGAGAACTATTTTGAATTCAAAATCGGTTATATTGATTTTTTCTTCGACAACTTTTCGAATTTTTTTATTATCTAAAGAAAAACCGTTTTCCAGCGGAATTTTCAAATCGATTGTGTTCAAATATTTTGAAGCTTTTTTGTTGACAATAATTGATGCAGCAACATAAAATCCAATAATAATGATTTGAAAAAATAGCAAAATTTCTATTTTTTCAAAAGGATACATGATATCTAAAATAGAAAGCGTAATTGTTGCAAAAAGAAAGATGATTGCATTTACGGTAAAAGATTGTGTTCTGAATCGTAAAATCGAAAAAATGGCAAACAAACCAAACCCAATCCCAACTCCAATTTCAATTTTGGTAAACAAATAACAAAGTGAAAAGGTACAAAGTCCCACAATTACCATCAATGGATTTATGGTTTCATTGTCTTTTCTGTTGGAGAAAAAATACAAAACCAAAATTGAAAAAAACAACAAAAAAAATCTGCCTATTAGTTCGTTTAAATCCATTTTTTTTTAAAGTGTTAGTCAACCAAATTTAAAAAAAGTTTGCCACGAATTCATGAATTAATTTTAGAATAAAAAATTCGCGAATTTGTGGCAAAAAAAATCTTTTATAAAGTAGATATATTATTCCATTTTAGGCTTAGAGTCAGCTTGATAATTGCTTTTTGGGTCGCTCATATTTACTTCTTTCGTTAATTTTCCTTTTAAGTAAAATTGCCATCTTCCGACTTTTTTTCCATTCAGAAATTTTCCTTTAGAAGCCATTACACCATCTGAATCATAAAAAATTGCATCGCCGTTATATAAATTATCTTTAAAAATTGATTGCTCTAAAAGAATCGTATTTTGCCCATATTTTTTATAAATACCTTCTTTTAAACCATTCTTGTATGTCATTTCTTCAGCAATTTTCGCATCAGGATAATATACAGAACGTGTTCCTTCTAGCTTTCCGTTTTTATAATTTTCAAGTGTCATCACAACCTTTGATGCTTTGTGGTAATATTTCCATTCGCCTTCACGCGATTTTCCAATTTCTTTTCCCTCGCTTACTTTATTCTTATTTTGATCGAAAAAAATAGTGTAAGAACTTCCATCATTTGCAGTAAAATCACGGGTCGCAATTACGTCACCTTTTTTAGTGTCATCAAAAAACTTGAAAATTCCGGTTTCTTTTCCGTGATCAAAAGTTCCTTCATAACGAGGACGTTTAGAGATTTCGTAAGTTCCTTTCCAAACCCCATCCTTTTTTCCGTTAGAATCAACCTTATTAAAATCCTGAGAAAAAGCTACACTACTTATTAAAAATAATATCCAAAATTTTTTCATAATTCGTTTTTCTTTATAACAACAAATATTCAGTTTTAGTATTGCAAAAGTATAACCAATTTTACTTTTATCCTGATTTTTAAAGTCTCAAAATTTATTTTAAATATTGTTTACTTTTTCTTTGGTTAATTAAAAACACAAAAACTACACAACAGCACAAAATACAGTCAATCTACTAACAATCAACATTTTAAACCTTTAAACAAAAGAGTTAAATCTTTATTAAATTTAATATTTGTTTAATATTTTATTAAAAATGTTAAACAAAATTTATAATTTAGCCAGACAAACGAAAAAAAACAATATCATGAAAACAATTAAAATTAAATTAATTGCTTTTTTAGCGTTAATTACTTTCGTCACTGTTTCCTGCAACAATGATGACGATTCTAGTCAGACTCCCCAAACAATTGTATCAATTGCGCAAGCAAATCCAAATTTAAGCTCATTAACTGCCGCCTTACAAAAAGCAGATTTAGCCACAACATTAAAATCTTCTGGTTCCTTCACTGTTTTTGCCCCAACAAATGCGGCCTTTAGTGCTTTTTTAACTGCAAACGGTTATTCAGATCTCAATGCCGTACCTGTTCCTATACTTAAGGAAATATTATTAAATCACGTTTTAAGTACTAAAGTAAAATCAACCGAAATTGCAACAGGTTATGTTAAAACATTAGCCAAAGGAGGTACTTCAACCACAAACAACATAAGCATGTATCTCGAAAAAAATTCTGGTGTTGATATTAATGGAGGAAAAGCAAATGGCGGAGCAACGGTGACTATTGCTGATATCCCCGCTTCTAATGGTATTATCCATGTTGTAGATGGCGTAATTGGTCTGCCAACTATTGTAAATCATGCAATTGCCAATAAAAATTTCACCACTCTTGTAGCGGCTTTAACTTACAATCCATCGTCAGGATTTGCCGGAATTTTATCAGGAACTGCTAGTTCGCCTTTCACTGTTTTTGCTCCAACTAATACTGCTTTTTCGAGTTTTTTAACTGAAACTGGATATTCTGGACTTGCTGCCATTCCTGCTAATGTTTTAGAAACAACCCTAAAATATCATGTGGTTGCCGGCGCAAATGTATTATCAAGTTCTTTGACAAACGGACAAGTCGTAAGCACTTTTGCTGGTCAGAATTTTACGATTGGATTAACCGGCGGAGCAAAAATTACTGATGCAAACAATAGAGTCAGTAATATTATAGCTACTGATGTACAATGTTCAAATGGAGTTATTCATGTAATTGATAAAGTCCTATTGCCTAAATTTTAACCACAAAAAAACCGTCTCGTTAAAAAACGAGACGGTTTTTTCTATATAATAAATAAAATTATTTCTTTTTATTCTGAGCTTTTGCTGCTTCTTGCTGCTCCATAACTTCTTGAAGACGTTGCTGGAATTTGCTTGGCTTTTTAGGCTCTTTTTGTTTATTTTCCTGAATTTGAGCGTGAATTTTATTACTGTCCACGATATAATTCTTAATCACAAACATAATTCCAATCGTAATTAAGTTTGAAATAAAGTTATACAAACTCAATCCAGCACCATAATTATTGAAGAAAAGCAACATCATTAATGGCGAAACATAAATCATGATCTTCATCATCTTAGCCATATCCGGCATTCCTTCTTGCTGAGGCGCAGCCATCTGTTGATCTCCAGAAGTCATTTTCATGTAGAAGAAAATTGCAACTGCAGCTAAGATTGGGAATAAACTGATGTGATCTCCATAAACTGGAATTGTAAATGGTAATTTTACAACAGCATCAAATGATGATAAATCGTCTGCCCAAAGGAAACCTTTTTGTCTCAACTCAAAAGCTGCCGGGAAAAACTGGAACGATGCATACATAAAAGGAAGCTGAATCAAAGCCGGAATACATCCTGCCATTGGGTTTACTCCTGCTTTGTTGTACAGTTTCATTGTTTCCTGTTGCTTTTTCATTGGGTCTTTTTTGTATTTTTCTCCCAACTCTGTAATATCAGGTCTTAAAACTTTCATTTTAGCCTGAGACAAGAATGATTTATAGGTAATTGGAGACATCGCCAATTTGATGATAATTGTAAAGATGATAATCGCAATACCCAATGACAATCCGATTGTTGAACTTAAGAATCCAAACAAAGGAATAAAGATCCATTTGTTGATCCATCCAAAAATTCCCCATCCTAACGGAATAATTTTTTCGAAATTTTTGTCGTAAGCTTTTAATGTTTTATAATCTGCCGGACCAAAATATAAGCTCATTTTATAATCTACTTCTCCATTTGAGAATGCTAAAGGCAAATTAGCTCTGAATTGTTTTGTAAAAACAGTATCAATTTTTTCGTCTTTAACTAAGTTATCTGATTGTAGTTTTGATGTTTCAAAAGGCTTTTCAGTTGCTAGAATTGTAGTGAAAAAATGTTGTTTAAAAGCAACAAAACTAACTTTTTCAGGAGTTTCCTCTTTTCCTTGTCCTGTAGAATTTACATTACTGTATTTTGATTCTTCGTATTTGTAATCAATCTGAGAAAAACGGTTCTCATATGAAATACTTTTTTCGTTTCTGTATGTTCTTAAATCCCATTGTAAATCCAATGGTTTAGAAGAATTTAAAACTTTATTCAATCCTTGAGAACGAACGTCAAAACCAACTAAATAATCATTTGGTTTTAAAACATATTTGTACTCTAAAAATTCATTAGCACCTGCTTTCAAACGCATTGACAAAACCTGATCTTGACCAACTTTTTCTAATGTTGGCTCAAAATACAAATCTTTAGAATTTAAAGTTCTATTGTCAGCAGTCTGTAACTGAATATTTAAGTTTGAATTGTTATCTTTAATTAATTCAACTAATTGTTTTGAACCTTTTTTAAACTTTTCGAATTCTTTTAAAGTTGCTTCAACAATATAACCACCCTTATTAGCAATTTTTAATTTAATCTTTTCGTTTTCGATTGTTGTAAAAGATTCTTTTGCAGAAGGAAGCGTTGCAGAATAAGCAAAACCACCTAAATTTTTTTGCAATTGCGCTAATTGAACAGTATCACCAGGTGTTGCAGCTGTTACTGGTGCAACAACAGTTTTAGCTTTATCAGCTTTTGCCTGAGCTTCTTGTTTAGCAACTAATTCTTTCTTGGCTTTTTCAGCAGCAATTTCCTTCTCAGAAGGTTGATTTTGGTACATAATCCAAATCAAAATTCCAAATATCAATACAAAACCAATGATTGAATTAAGGTCTAATTTTTTTTCTTCCATTATTAATTAAAAAAGTTATTCGTTTGAGGCTATTAGTATTCGTTTAATTTAAAAGTTACAGTCTCTTAGAATATAATTATTATTTTTTATGCGCATTTACAGCAGCTGCCACAAAGTTTACAAAAATAGGATGCGGATTTGCAACTGTACTTTTATATTCCGGATGGTATTGTACACCGATGAAGAATGGGTGATTTTCAAGCTCTACGATTTCTACTAAACCTGTATCAGGATTAACTCCAGAAGCTTTTAAACCAGCTTTTTGCAATTCATCAGCATATTTATTGTTGTACTCATAACGGTGACGGTGACGCTCAGAAATTGTTTTTTGACCGTAAATTTTGTGTGCCAAAGTGTTTGGTTTAATATCACACTTCCAAGCACCAAGACGCATTGTTCCACCTTTATCAGTAATTGTTTTTTGTTCTTCCATTAAATTCACAACCGGATGAGGCGTTTTATCGTTCATCTCTGTAGAATTCGCTTCTGCATAACCTAAAATATTTCTAGAATATTCGATAACAGACATTTGCATTCCTAAACAAATTCCAAAAAACGGAATATTGTTTTCACGAACATAACGAACTGCTTCAATTTTTCCTTCAATACCTCTTTCTCCAAAACCTGGAGCAACTAAAACTCCGTCAAGAGTTCCTAATTTTTCTTCTACATTATCAGCATTGATATGCTCTGAATGGATAGAAATTACATTTACTTTAGTTTCATTTGCTGCACCTGCGTGAATAAATGCTTCTAAAATTGATTTGTAACAATCCTGCATTTCTACATATTTTCCAACTAAACCAATGTTAACGGTATGTTTTGGACTTTTTAATCTACGCAAGAAAGTATTCCAGTTTTTAAGATCCGGAGATGCTTTTTTAGGCAAATCTAATTTCTTTAAAGCTACAACATCTAACCCTTCTTCAAGCATTAAATTTGGAACTTCATATATAGTAGAAGCATCAATTGACTGAATAACCGCTTCTTTTTTAACATTACAAAACAAAGCTAGTTTTTGACGTAATTCCTGAGATAATTCATGCTCAGTTCTACAAACCAAAATATCAGCTTTGATACCACTTTCCATTAATGTTTTAACAGAGTGCTGTGTTGGTTTCGTTTTCAACTCACCCGCCGCAGCTAAATAAGGAACCAATGTCAAATGGATAACAATTCCATTATTTTCACCTAATTCCCAAACTAATTGACGAACAGATTCTATATAAGGTAACGATTCAATATCACCAACAGTTCCGCCAATTTCAGTAATTACAATATCATAATCGCCAGATTTACCCAGCAATTGCATTCTGTCTTTGATTTCGTTTGTGATGTGAGGAACAACCTGAACTGTTTTTCCTAAAAATTCCCCTCTTCTTTCTTTTTCAATAACCGAAAGATAAACTCTCCCTGTTGTAACGTTATTAGCCTGAGAAGTAGGAACGTTCAAAAAACGCTCATAGTGTCCTAAGTCTAAGTCAGTTTCAGCTCCATCATCTGTCACGTAACACTCTCCGTGCTCATATGGGTTTAGTGTCCCCGGATCAACGTTAATATACGGGTCAAATTTCTGAATAGTTGTGCGATATCCTCTTCCTTGTAACAATTTTGCCAAAGATGCCGCAATAATACCTTTTCCTAATGAAGAGGTCACACCTCCTGTAACAAAAATATATTTTGTTTGATTCATTCTGTTGTTGTTTGTAAGTAGTTGTGTAAAAAACTTGGCAAAAGTACAAATTTAATTAGACAATTTATCAAATAGAGAATGAGATAATTTTGTAAATTTTTAAACAAATCGATTAGTTGTTTCTGTAATCGATAATTTTAAGTTTTAATTGGGAATATTTTTGAAGAATGTCTTTGTATTGGTTTTAATATTGTTTTTTTTTTTAACATCTAATACAATAAATTTAAAACAATTATTTTAGTTTATATTTTAAATTATCAAAGAAGCGTTCAATTAGTCTTCGATCCTCAGTAATGATTTCTGCACTTCCTTTTGCTTCAGCATGAAAATTTAATTCAACACCATAATTGGTTTTCAATCCAAAGGGTAAACTAACATCTACGAGATAAGAATTAACTTTATTTTGGTTATCAGACAAAGCCTGTTGATTTGTTGCAAGTGAAATTCTTCTTACTTTTCCTTTTATTGAACCATATTCATTGTACGGATAATTATTAAGTTTAATAATAACACTTTGCCCTATTTTTACTTTTCCCGATCCGTTTTCTGGCAAATTAACTTGCCCAATTAGTTGGTTATTATCTGGTACAATTTTAAATAATTCTTGACCTGACTGAATATAATCATTGGTTTTAATAAAATTTAGAAAATCAATTTTACCTTCAATAGGAGAAACAAAAACATAAGTTCGTTCCCATTTTTTCACTGCATCAGCCAACTCATAGTAGCTGTTAAACAAATTAACTACAAGTTCTCTTTCCTTAACCGCTTTTTCAATTGCAATAACCTGAGCTTTATTCTGAGCTTCATTTATCTGATAAGCTGTATTATTAATTTCCTTGTCAATAGCATAATAGTCTAATTCACTGTTCGCTTTAGCAATAAGTGAATGCTCAATATCAGCTTTAGAAGTTACATCCTTTGCAAATAGTGTTGAGTCTTTTTTAAATAGACTTTGAGATATTTTATACTTTATTTTTTGATTTATAGCGTCATTTTTCAGTTGAGAAAATTTAGCTACTTGCAATTCTAATAACTTCTGATTTATTCGTTTTTGAAATTCATAAGGCTGTTGTACTGAATAATCCAAATATTGATATAACGAATTTAAAAAATTAAAATATTTGTTATTTATTTCACCTAGTGATAGATTTTCTGGAAATGAATGACGATTTTCTTTATAACTAAGCTGATGAATATTTGTTTTATAAAGCATTTTGTCTAAAAGCTTCACATCTTCCAAATTCGCTTCATTTTTTATATAAGCCAAATATTCATCTCTTTTAACTTTCGCTTCAGATTTATTGACCAATAAAATAATATTTCCCGAAGTTGAAGCTATAAGCTTAACCGGAGCCTGACGTGTATTTATAACAATCTGACCAGCTAATATCGATGGATATTTTATAAGATAGCCAAATAAAAGCAGAAGCAAAACCAAACCAATTACAACGCCACTAATTGTTAGTCCAAATTTAGTTGGCATTCTTTCAATTATTGAAGCCACTTCTTCTGTTCTATTTTCATTAAGTGTTTTGTGAAATCCTTTTTTAACCATTGATAGTATCTCCTATTTGCGTTTTAACTAATTGATAGTAATGCCCGTTCTCTCTGGTCATCAGCATATCGTGATTACCAATTTCAGTTATATAACCATTTTTTAAAACAATAATCTGATCTGCTTTGCGAATCGTACTTAATCTGTGCGCTACAACAATTACCGTTTTGTTTTTAAATATTTCTTCCAATGCGACTACTATTTTTTGCTCGTTGATAACATCTAAAGAATTTGTAGCTTCATCAAAAAACAAATAATCAGGATCTTTATACAAAGCCCTTGCAATTAAAACACGCTGTTTTTGTCCGCCACTCAAACCTCTTCCGCTTTCTCCCATCATGGTTTGATAACCTTTAGGCATCGCTTCAATTTCAGTTGCAATATTAGCAGCGGTTACCGCTTTTTTCAATCTTACAAAATCAATATTTTCATCATCTAAAACAATATTATTTTGGATTGTATCACTAAATATTTTACCATCCTGCATGACGGCTCCGCAGCTCTCTCGCCATTGTTTTAAATTAATATTCTGAATATTCAGATTTCCCATCGACAATTCGCCGTGAGTAGGATTGTATAATCTTAAAATAAGTTTTAATAAAGTTGTTTTACCACTTCCGCTGTCACCTACAATTGCAGTCACTTTTCCTTCAGGAATCATTAGAGAAATATTACTCAAAATATAATCGCCATTTCGGCTGTACTGAAAACTGACATTTCGTAAAAACAAACTTTTATCTTCCGGCAGTTTTATATTGTTGTTGATGTCGCTTTCTTCTTCATTTTCAAGCTCATGTATTTCATTCAATCTCAAAAAACTTATTTTAGCATATTGAGCGGATTGAATAAATGAAATAAACTGTATAATTGGACCATTCAGCATTCCTATTATAAACTGAGTAGAAATCATTACGCCAAAAGTGATATCGCCTTTTATTACAGCTTTGGCGCAATAAAATGTAATCACTAAATTGGTTAGCTGATTGATAAACTGCGCACCAAGATTTTGTGCATTTGTAATACGAAGTATTTTTTGATCAATTTTGAATAACTGAACTTGAAGTGCTTCCCATTTCCATCTTTTTTGTTTTTCGTAATTATTGATTTTGATATCCTGAATACTACCAATTGTTTCTACCCAATAACTTTGATTTTTTGTATGAACATCAAAATATTCCCAGTCCAGTTTTTTTCTAAATCGAAGGAAAAACAAAACCCACCCCATAAACAATACACTTCCAATTACATAAATCAAACATAAAATTGGACTGTAAATACAGAGAATAATTCCGAAAATGAAAAAAGTCAAAATTGAGAAAACAAAATTGAGCGAATTATTCATAATGAAATCACGAATACGCTCATGATCCTGTGCACGCTGTAAAATATCTCCAATGAGCTTATTCTCAAAAAAAGTAATTGGCAATCTCATTAATTTAATCAGATAATCAGAAATTAATGAAATATTAATCCTCGAAGTTAAATGAAGTAAAATCCAATCTCGAATCATATTGCTTAACAAAATACTTACTATAATTGTTATGTTAGCAATTAAAACCAGATCTATAAAATCTAAATCATTAGTCTGAATACCAACATCAATAACTGATTTTGAAATAAACGGCAAAAATGCCTGTAATACTGTTACGATCAGCATTACCACAAATAAGTTTATAAAACTCTTTTTGTATGGAGTAAAATAACCTAAGAAATTTTCAAGTGTTTTGCGTCTTTCTAATTTATCATTTATCGATCGTTGTTTAAAATCTGCCATAGGCTCGATTGCTAAAACTGCTCCTGTTTTAGATTTTTTTAACCAGCCTTTCTGAAAATTATCAAATGAATATTTCAATAAACCTTTTGCAGGATCAGAAACAAAAACTTGTTTACTATTTATTTTATAAACTACAATAAAATGATTGTCCTGCCAATGTACAATACAAGGCAATGGAATTACCCTTAAAGTATCAAAGTCTATTTTAATACTTTTGGTACGCAAACTGATTTTTTCGCAGGCATCACTGAGATCTAAAAAACTAACACCTTCACGTGTAATGCCACATAAATCGCGTAAAAAAGGCAGGCTATAAAACCTGCCATAATATTTAGCAATTATTTTTATACAAGTAGGACCGCAATCTTTTGCATCGAGCTGATGCTCGTGGGGAAAATTGAACATTTAATTTTTTATTTTGAAGTTATAGGCAATGCCCATTTTTCCCATAATTCAACATTTACTCCTTTATTTTTAGCTGAAACATACTTCACCATGTCATTAAAAATAAATTTAACTTCATCCTTTATAGCTTGTACTTTTTTCTCATCCCCCTGAATACCAAATATTTTCAAATCTATTGAATCATTTGCAGTTATTTCAAACTTGACATATAGACGCCCTCTGTAATTGTCATACAACAATCGAGAGTTTTTAAATCTCCTAACTAAAATTTCAGTGAATTTTGGATTTATACCGTTTTTATCAAATAGTGGGTATTCTTTTTCCTTATAAATGAACTTAGGTTTTTCTTCAACATCATCGATTGACATTATTGTGCCGTTTCTAAAATTTGGGCAATGCTTTTTAATTAAGAGCAATGCTTCGCCATCATTTAATAAAAAAGCCTGATAAAAGTGCTCGCATGCATTTTCATTTTCTCCAAGTTCTAATTCAGATGCACCTAGATTATACCAGCCATTTTTATCATTCGGAATTATATTCGTCACTTTTGTGTAAATTTCCTTCGCTTGTGAAAAATTGCTTTCAGAAAACGCTTTTTCACCACTAATCATCAATTCATCAATCTCTTTAGTTTGCGAAATACAAAACTGAGTAAAAATCAAAAACAATAGTCGCAATTTCATTTTAAAATTAATCTGTAAATTATAGCGTTCCTTGATTTCTTACATTCTTTCTTTGAAATCATTTTTCTATTTGTATATAGTGGGTACTGGTTCAAAATTCCATTTATTGACTTGTTCATAATAATAAGAGCTTTTATGATCTTTATCTATTTTTTCTTTTATTAAAAAACAGTGTTTTTGCTTTCCGGTTACTTTACCTTTTATCGACAAAACAATTACTTTATCATTTATGTAAATTATTTTTTGTTTATCATTATATATCGTTAGAAAACTATCTTTGCTTACAGACCACTCTACACCTTTACTTCCTTTATTAAATTCTTTTATTGCAAAACTATTATCTGTACTAGGATCTGATATAAAATAATTTTTATACTTATGATTATTAAATGTTACATAATCTCCTTCAAAAAAACCATCTGAATTATCATACCAAGCCCAATATTCATTTTCATTAGTAGTGAAATAATGTTCCAAAGAGTTATCTTTTTTACAACTCACTATAAGAATTAGTAAAATAAAAAATATTGTTTTTTTCATCATTTAGTTTTTTAATGGAGTATAAACTGTTGGTTCATATTTATCACTACCTTTCGTAACAAACAAATTTAATTCTTTAGGATTAAGACTAAGAAGTTCTGTATTGCCTATTTGGTATCCATTTTTTAAATTATTGAACTCATTTATTTTATTAATAATGGTATTGCGACCATATTCATTATTAGGATCATTTCTATCCATATTCATTAAATAATTTGTTAATGATAAAACTTGTCCTAACTTAAATTCAGCTGTAGTATTAGTAAAAGTAGGATCCGAAAATTGTCTCAAATAAAGATTAACGTGAGTTTCAAAATTAGTTTTTTTATTAGTAGCAAAATCTATTTGATGAAATTGCTCATGCTTTAAAACGCTCATAAGATTATCAAAATTATTAAGCAATACAATAACACCTCCTAATAATAGTATATTTATTAGGATCGAGGTAATTACGATTTTTTTCATGTGCATTATTTTTTTAAAACATCCTCTCTTACAAACTCAAAATCTCCTGATCGTATTTTTATAATACCTAATTCCTTATTGAACCAATATTGTGTAAAGGGAAAATCATTGACTTCACTATGAATAATTGTTTTATCTCCTTGTTTTGTAGAATATTCTTCATTTTGAAAAGTATATACTGAACATTCACTCGTATTTACAAAATCTTTTTTTTCAAATTTTAATGAAAACCATCTATCAAATGAAAATATTTTGGGAGATACATTTTTTTCTGGAGAATAAAATATTTCCCATTGTTTCAAATTTTTAATATACCAATTCCCTTTTTTTATTTTAAAAAAAAACGAATGTGATCCAGGTAAAATACCGATCTCTTCTATAATATTATTTTCATGATATACCCTAGTATATTCAAAATCTCTTTGAATATACCCTCCATCCCAAGCTTGTTTTTTATTGATTTCAATAAATTTAAATGTTTGTTTCTCTTGAGCATTTATTCCTATGGTAAAAAGAAACAGTACACAAAGTAAGTTAAATCCGTATTTTTTCATTATTAATTTGTTTTAGTACTTACTAAAGTCCAATTTAAATCACTTAATCTATTTTCATAAGCTTTAAATTCTTCATTGTACGTTGTTCCATTTTTTTCCGCTATACTTTGTATATAACATGAAAATTGTTCTGAAGGTGCAGTATTACTTGAACCAAAAGTCCCTTTGAAAGCTAATTCATTAATTTGACTAGCAGTAAAACCAAGGTTATTATCTATATTATACTCTGTCAGAGTATCTATTAACAACGTACGGTACTGATTATAGGCTGTATGATCTCCTCCACTCGAAACTCCATTAATATTGATGTATGCATGTAATGCTTCATGCAAAATATCTGTCACTTTACCTATTTCGCTTCTTTCATAAGTTTTAGTAACATTTCCATTTACTGATACGCCAAAAATCTTAGCTGGGTCAAATTGTTGGGTTACATTTGCTCCAATAATTGTCTTACCCTGTACAATTAGACTTACCGATGTTTGAGCATCAAAAGTCGAAGGCATTCCAACACTCGAATATATATAACTTAGATTAAAAGTTTTTGAGTTATTAAATTTTTCCAATAAGCAAAGGAAATTATTATTTTGATTCGTTAATTTATTATATACTTCTCCAAAAGGTGATGCCAAAAATTCTGCTGATGGTTTTATATTAGCAGGATTATTAATTGATCCTCCACTTCCCATCATAACGCCTCCACTCCCCATCATGACCCCTAAAGATAATACACCATTTTCATAATTAATCCCTTGTGATATAGAGCTTGGCCCTTTATAATTATTCATTATTATCACCTCATTAAGATTAATTGCTCCATAAATTCCATTATTAAGAGCCCTGCCTTCAATAGTTTGCTCATTATTCAAGAAATTTGCAATTTTATTCCATGAAACTTGTGGATCAGTAACGCTATTATATTTAACAAAATTTATAAACCGATTGATATCATTTGGATTAGTAGTAATTATTCCATCACCTGTACTTGTCCATCCTTGAGCATTGCTAAAAATACTTCCACTCCCATAACCACTATTATAAGTGCCACCATAATTAGCAGACCCGTAACCATAGGCATTTTGGTTAGATGAAATTGAAGGATTATTATAGTCCCCATTTGGAGTAAATAATAAAGTTCCTGTTATACTAAACTGTGAGGACAAACCTCTATCAGTAGCATAAAACCACATATTTCCAGAACCACCACCTGGGGCAAAACCAGCTGTAGTTTGTTGTGTATAAGAACTACCATTTACAACAGAACCACTGCCTGCCATAATAAACTTCATATCTTCAATAGAAATATTTCCTACTAAAGCATCAAAACTCATTTTTTTTAATACTCTCATTTTTACTGTTTTTGTTGGTTCGTTTGATAAAAATAAAACAAATAAATAAATTAATTAGTAAGTTTTTTATTGTTAAAATTATAAAATTAATTTAATGCGTAATTTTGACAGGTCCTATTTTATAAAAGTTAGGAATGTTTTTAGGAGGTATTTTCGGAGAATATGTTTTTTTAATCCAGAAGAGATGAAACAACAATCCTTCATATTCGTTTTTATAAATGATTTTACCATTTTCAAAAACTACATCGCCTGTATAACCTTCAATAATAATAAAATCAAAATGAGTTCTAATTTCTTTGGTTATTTCTGCTGCTTTGACAAGATGAGTAAAACTTACAATTTCTGTTTGAATTTCAAATATTGACCTTCCAAAAGTGAGGGGGTCCCAGGCAAAATTGCATTCATCAAAACAAAAGTGCTTTGAGTTCGAAAAAACGAGCTTATAATCTTTACTCTTCATAAAAAAAGTATTCATTATTTCATTGTTTCGATACAATGCAAAACAACCTGTAGTATAGTCATGGCGCATACTTATAAAATCATATGAAGCCAAAAAATCTTCAGTTAGAAATAATCGAATATCTCCAAATATAATATCAAGATCACTTTGTGCCCAAAAATCATAACTTTCAATTATTTCAGGAAATAGAAATCCATACGCTGGTTTAAAGTCGCATAATTTATATGGATAATCAATATTCACCGAAAAACCAAGTTTCTCAGATGCAGATGCTTTTATTTCATCAAGTGTTTTGTAGATTATTTTTACATTTTCCGGTTTGTTATCAATCTTATTCTTATTATCAGTAATAATATAAAAATCGACTGTTGGGTTAAAAGAGCACGAATGCAAAAAATAAGGAAAGTACCAAGGAAATTTGCCATACCAGCAAGTAATACTTGCTATAGAAGTAAGTTTAGGCATAAAAAAAATATTATAATTTAAAAAACACTGACTTGTACACATTTATGAATTCAGGCTTGAATTCTGTGGTATCACTTTGTTTTTGGAAATTATAATATTTTTGTATTTCAAACTTAAATAAAAAAAATTAAACTTGCAAAGATTTTTCCTACTATTTTATTGGTTTTGGATATTGTTTCTTAATATTTCGTATTAATTCTTCCAATCCGTTTAGTTTTAATTCATAAATCAATTGCAATTGCTGGCCTAATTCTCCTTTTGGAAAACCTTTATTATGATACCAAACGACATAATATTCGGGTAAATCAATTAAAAAACGACCTTCGTATTTCCCGAAAGGCATTTTGGTATGGGCTAATTTTATGAGAAGTTTTTTGTCTTGTTCCATTTTTTTTAAGGAAGAAAAAAGCTAGAACAAAGAAAAATATATTATTCCGCTTAATTTAATTGTATACAAAACTATCACTTATTTTTTCTTTTGCCACAGATTAAAAGGATTTAAAAGATTTTCGCCACTAATTCACGAATTATATTTAAATCAATTCGTGAATTAGTGGCGAATATAAAATCTTAGTCCCGATAGCTATCGGGATAGCATCTTAATAATGCCATCTCACAAAAGCTTCCATCGCTGCATATGTTGCTAAACCTAATTGCTGATATAAAGCTGCCGTTTCACTATTTCTGTCTTCGGCTCTTTGCCAAAATTCTCTGGCATCAGTTCCTTGAAAAACGACACCGTCTTTTTGAGATTGGTGTTTGAAGATTCCGTGACGTTTTGCTAAAACCTGATCTGGGCTCATTGGAACTGCCATTTCGACTTCGTCAATTCCCCATTCCTGCCAAGCGCCGCGGTATAACCATAACCAGCAATCATCCATAAATGATTTTGGTTTTAGAACTTTTACAGCTTCAAAAATAGCGTCCAAACAAACTTTATGCGTTCCGTGTGGATCTGCTAAATCTCCGGCTGCATAAATTTGATGCGGTTTGATTTTTTCAATTAAATCAACCGTTAGTTGAATATCTTCTGGCCCAATTGGTTTTTTCTCAATTGTTCCAGTTTCATAGAAAGGCAATTCCATGAAATGAATTTGACTATCTGGCAAACCAACAAAATGACTTGTCGCTCTCGCCTCTCCTTTTCTGATTAATCCTTTAATATAACGGACTTCTGGAATATCAATTTCGCTATTCTTTTTATTCTCTAAAAAGGTATGCGCTTTTTGGTAAATGTTGTCAGCCTCAGCGCTTTTGATTCCGAATTTTTCGTTGTAATCGATCACGAATCTTGCAAAACGCAACGCTTCATCATCCGCTACAGCGATATTTCCTGAAGTTTGGTACGCCACATGCACTTCATGCCCTTGTTCCTGCAAACGCATGAAAGTTCCACCCATACTGATAATATCATCATCCGGATGCGGACTGAAAATCAATACACGTTTTTTAGCTGGCTCTGCTCTTTCAGGACGATTAGTGTCGTCTGCATTTGGCTTTCCGCCTGGCCAACCTGTGATAGTATTTTGAAGCTTATTGAAAATTTTAATATTAGTATCGTACGCCGGACCAGAATCTGCTAATAAATCGCTCATTCCGTTTTCGATGTAATCAGCGTCCGTAAGCTTTAAAATTGGTTTTTTAAGATCTAATGCCAATCCCAAAACTGCTTTACGAGTTAATTTATCCGTCCAGACAATTTTCTCAACTAACCACGGTTTATTGATTCTAGTTAATTTAGAAGAAGCTTCTTTATCTAAAATAAAAACAGCATTATCATGTTCCTGCAAAAACGAAGCTGGAACTCGGTTTGTAACTTCATCTTCAACAGATCTTTTTACAATATTTGCTTTTCCTTCTCCCCAAGCCAATAAAATTACTCTTTTGGCTTCCATGATTTTTTTCACTCCAAGTGTGATTGCTGTTCTTGGCGTATTATTTAATCCGAAGAAATCCTTGCTTGCCGCAACTCTTGTTATATGATCTAAAGCTACTAAACGTGTTTTAGAGTTTTGTAGCGAACCTGATTCATTAAAACCAATATGTCCGTTTCCTCCAATTCCAAGAATCTGCAAATCGATTCCGCCTAAAGCTTCGATTTTAGCTTCATATTCATGGCAATAATCTGCAATTTGTTCTTTTGTTAAAAGTCCGTCTGGAACATGAGCGTTTTCAGGTAAAATATCGACATGATCAAACAGCAATTCTTTCATAAAACGAACATAACTGTTGATTGAGTTTGGTTCCATTGGATAATATTCATCCAAATTAAAACTGATTACGTTCTTAAAACTCAAACCTTCTTCTTTGTGCAAGCGAACTAATTCAGCATAAAGTCCTTTTGGAGAAGAACCTGTTGCAAGTCCTAAAATGCAAGGTTGATTTTCTTTTTGTTTTGACTGAATTAAAGCTGCAATTTCCTGAGCAACTGCTTTTGAAGCTTCTGAAGAATTTTCAAAAACAACCGTGTTGATGTTTTCGAATCGTTTTTCGAATCCCGTTGCCTTGTCGATTTTACTTTTTAACATGATATAGTTTTTTTTAATTTCTCTAATTTATTTTACCATTTTCGGTATTTATGTCCTTTTACAGCATAAAAAAGAATCATTACATAAGATGGCAAAAGCATTAAATACGCAAGCTGATTGCCACTTCTTGAAGTTGCTTCTGTCCCGGCTGCAATATTTGATATATTTATAGTTTCCGTAATCAAGCCATAAAACAAAGGAAAGATTGCACCGCCAATAATTCCCATAATTAAAATAGCACTTCCTATTTTAGTGTATCCGCCCAAATCTTCTAATGCCATTGGCCAAATCGCCGGCCAGCAAAGTGCATTTGCTAAACCTAATAAAGCTACCAAAAGAATTACAATTGGCAAATTTGGAATTCCCGGCAACTGAACCATTAATTTTGGTGAAATCAAAACAATTGACAGAACCAAAATAATTCCTAAAACTCCAGATCCTTTTAAAGCTGTTACTTGCGAAAGGTATTTTGGAATCAAAGTTATTCCTAAAATATAGCCCACAACCATCGCCGACATTGTGAAAGAAGTTAGTTTTAAGTAAAAATTCCCTTCGTCTCCATAAACGCCTAATTGTTTTCCAAAACCTCCAATTGAATCTCCCGCCAAAACTTCAGCTGCCAAATAAAGCATCAAAGTTACAACTCCTAAAACCAATTGAGGGCGTTTGAATGCGTTTTTAATTTGCTTAAAAACACTCAAATTTGTTACATTTCCATCTTCATCCAAATCAATCTCTGGGAGAGGTGAAAGCTTCACAAATAAAGCCAACACAATAATAATCAACCCCATATAAAGATAAGGTCTTTGTAATTGCAATGCAAGAGAATTTAAAGCATTTGATTTTGAAACCGAATCCAGCATTGCAATTTTGTCTGCCGTGAACTCCTGCATATTTGACAAAACCAAAGCGGTTAATATAATTGGTGCTACAAATCCGGCTAATTTATTAGCAATTCCCAAAACGCTAATTCTTGCTGCAGCACTTTCCCTTGGGCCAATTACAACTACATACGGGTTTGAAGCCGTTTGTAAAATCGCTAAACCGGTTCCCATAACAAAGAGCGCTATTAAAAACAGTAAAAAAGTACGGCTTTCGGCTGCTGGATAAAACAAAAATGCTCCTAACGCAATAATCAATAATCCGAGCGAAATGCCATTTTTGTAGCCTACTTTTTCGATAACCCACGATGACGGCACAGCCATAACAAAATATGCAATATAAAAAGCAAAAGTTACAAAGTAAGCCTGAGATGGAGATAACTCACATGCTAGTTCAAAAAATGGAATTAATGGTCCGTTCAGCCACGTTACAAATCCGAGAATAAAAAATAATGCGGTCAAAATAACCATCGGAATTATTGAATTCCTTTTTTCTACCTGGATAACATTTTCAATGTTCGACATAATACTTTTGGGTTGATTGTTAATAGATTTTTTGCTTTCAATCTATAGTAGAATCAACACCACCAAACTATCTTGCGTTTTTTACGCAAAAAATTGCGTTTTTTTTGCAATACAAAAGTAATGTAATAAGTTGTACTAATCCCTAAAATAGATATGAAATTTTTGTTAATATTTTTAAGACTCCCAGTCAAGTACTGGATAGTGTTTTTTAAGATATTCTTTGACGTCGGCAATGTCTTCTTTTGCTGTCAAATCAGGAACATGTTCAGAAAATGGAATTCCGATTGTGGTGTTCGGATTTGCTTTTACAGTATTCAAAAGAACTGTAGGTAACTCTTTTTCATCTCTTTCAGGATTTACCGGACAATTTTTAAGATGTGTATATAAAGTCTTTCCAGTAAATTTAAAAGCATTCATACTTACTCTTATTTTCCCTTCCACATCTTTATAATGTTCCAAATCAGAAGCTTCAGGTTTTTCTAAAATATCCAATAACTGATTATTTTCATCCAATTTTGCAATGGCGAAACGCGAAATTCTTTCCAAAGGAAATTCCAAAGCGTCACGATCATAACTGATAAAAGCATTTGGACTTTCTGTTTTTCTTAAAGCCAACAAAGCTTCTGCAGAATATAAATTATCGCTATTACAAACAGAATATTCCAATTCATTCAGCTCCGGAAATTGCTCAACAGCCTGAAAAAGTGCATCTGCTGTTCCAAAAGGTTTAATTCTTCCTTCTGGAATATATTGAACGGCAAATGAAATATTTAGTCCATGAAAATCATTATCAGTATCATGACTTCCGTAAAATTCTTTAAACAATTCACCCTGTTCTCCTATAATGATGTAAATATTTTGATAACCTGCTTTTTTAGCGTTCAATAAAAGATAATCCAGTAAAGGTCTTCCGCTTAATCCAACGCCAATCAAACCTTTACTTCTTTCATTTGCCTGAGCGATTTCTTCTGCAGATAAATTATCTGTAACGGCTTCTTTTTTCATACGTGACGATGCTCCGCCCGCAAGAATAACTAAATTGTTGTGCATATTTCTTTCTCTAAATTTCAATATTTTCAATAATTCTCACGCCTGGATCAACGGTTACGCTATAAGCTTCTTGTGCGCCAGCATTCAAAATTGCCTCAATAACTGAAGCCTCATTTTTAGGATCTGCAATTACAACAATGCTTCCTCCGCCTCCAGAACCTACAATTTTTGCTCCGAATGCACCCGCTCGAAGAGCAGCATTTATCATAGTATCAATTCGTGGCACGGTAATTTTCAATAAATCGCGCAAAACTTCATGATGCTGATTCATCCAAAAACCAATTTTTTTAAGATCTAAAACGGGTTTTTCAAATTCTTTTAATGCTTCTTTAGTATAATGGTAATTTTTCAATGCCGCTTCAAAAAACGGAATCAAACGATCTGGCAGACAATTTTTATAACGACCAATATCTTCAATTTCAGAAGCATTCAAATCAAAATCAGAATAATTTTGTTTTACAAGATCAATCGCCATTAAAGCATTTCCTTTTAACTCTCCAATTAATCCGATAGTCTCTTTTGGAACTCCGGAAACTCCTGTGATTAAACCTTTTAATTCTGTGCCGATAGAACGATAGGAAAAAGGATCTTTGGTATTAATAAAAACAATATTCCCTACTCCAATACTAAAATGATCCATCATTCCGCCAGGCTCTCCATGCTCCAAAACTTCAGATGCATATCCTATTTTGGCAATAAATTCTGGAGTGACTTCTTCATTAACTCCGAAGGCTTCGATTAAAAACCGAATCCAGGCCATTAATAATGCCGATGAACTTGATGTACCAGAATTTATTGGAATATCTCCCGTAATCGTAATTGTATAGCCACTAGTGGGAATACAGCCATGCCTGCGTAAAACACGCAAAGACGAAGCGAAGTAATCTCGTGGCTCGAGTATTTCAAAAGATGCATTAATATCAATGACTCTAATTTCATTGATATCAATCATATTAATAATAAATGTATTCGTGGTATTTTGCTCTGCGGTCAGCTTTATATTTCGATCTATCGCGCAGGCTATAACAGGCAATCCTAAATAGTCCTGATGATCTCCAAAGAGACAAGTACGGCCCGGGGCGAGTGAAGTAATTTTTTTCATGTAAACAAATTACATTAGAATATTATAAATCAGTAATTTACAATATTTGTTGGTTATAAATTTATTTGATATTTTCGGTTTTGATTCTACGAAACTATATATTAAATTTTGATAAAACAAGAAAAAAACAAAAAATGTGCTCGAACACACAAAATTTATGTTCTCGAGCACATAATTGAAATCAATCAATTTTTTTTCCGATAATTAAATCAAAGTTTTTATATTTGCTTATATGGATAAAAAGTACACAATTAAGGATATTGCGCAAATGGCTGGAGTTTCTAAGGGGACTGTAGATCGCGTTTTGCATAATAGAGGAAAAGTTTCTCCTGCTGCGCTTGAGAAAATCAATGAAGTTTTGAATGTTATTGACTACGAACCAAACTTAATTGCGCGTAATCTGAAGAGCACTAAAATTTATCGCGTTTGTGTTTTGCTTCCTGATCCGGCATTTGACCCTTATTGGCTTCCTTGTGTTAACGGAATTCAGGATGCTATTACAGAATTTAAAGCTTATAGCGTTATTATTGAAACTCATTATTTTAATCCAGAAAGCACTAAATCTTTTTTAAAGGTTAACGAAACCATTATTTCGCAATCTCCTGATGCTGTTTTACTGACGCCGCTGTTTCACAAAGAAACTGTCGAAATTATCAAACAGTACGACGAATTGGGAATTATGGTAAATACTTTTAACAACCAGGTTGAATCTTCATCTGTTAAAAGTTTTGTTGGACAGGATTTACACAAAAGCGGACGCGTTGCGGCGAGTTTAATGAATTTAATTTTAAGTCAAGGCCAAATTGCGATTATCCATATTGACGAAAGTCTTAAAAACGCAGTTCACATGCAGGAAAAGGAAAAAGGATTCAGAAATTATTTTGACGAAAAAGAACTTTCTGATTTTTCTTTAACCACTCTGAAGCTCAAATATTCTAATATTGAAACCAAGTTTACTGCATTTCTGGAAGAAAACCCAGATTTAAGCGGGATTTTCATTACCACTTCAAAAGCATATCAAATCGCCTCCGTTTTATCATTGGCGACAACCAAAAAAATTGCACTTATTGGTTACGATTTAATTGAAAAGAATGTCAATTTCTTGAATCAGGGAAAAGTTCATTTTTTAATTCATCAAAATCAAAAAAGACAAGCTTATTTGGGAGTCAGCACTTTAGTAGAACATTTTTTATTCCGAAAAGAGTTTCCGGATACTATTTTGCTTCCAATTGATATTATCAATTCTGAAAATGCGTCTTTCTATTTTTAAGATGCTAAGGTTCTAAGTTTTTTCCTTATAGGAAATCCCCCTAAACCTTTGCTCCCTTGTTTCTTTGTTTCTTTGTTTCTTTGTTTCTTTGTCACTTTACCCAAACTATTTCATCAAAATCAACTTACCAAAAGATGAAGCGATATGAAAATTTGGAGTTTCGGTATTTGGATTTACCCATGAAATCCATGTTGGTTCATAGTTTTGATTTTCACCTTTAGAAAATTTTGCCCTAAAAATACCCGCTTCAATTCTATTGTTTTGAATCAAACTCAATTTATTTAATGATTCAATACTGATTCTTCCTTCAATAGTAAAAGAAACTGCATCTTTTGAAGCTGTTATGCTTAAATCTTCTTTTGGCCATTTCCAGTTAAAATCAAAATCTTTGTTCGGCTTTGCTTCAAAATCCATTAATCTTCCCGAAGTATCTATTTCAAGACAATAATACGGATTCAGAGAATCGTTTTCTCTAAAAAAAAGCTCAACACGATCTGAGTTTCCAATACTATCAATACTATTGTCTTTTTTATCGATATAAATATCAGTATCAAAAACCCTAAAATTAAAATAAAGGTTTTGAGCATTCCAAAGTGCTCGAAACTCAATTTTAGAAACCAAATCATTATTCCATGGCGATGAAAAATCAGTCAGACAATTTGCATTTTTCCAAATTGACTGATCCAAAATTTCCATTTCATTTTTCACATTTTCTGTGATTAAAACTACTTGATATTCTTTCATGATTTTGATTTAAAATTTTTGTTAATTTTTGATTTTTAAAAAACCCGAAAACATCTTTAAACTCCGCTTCTACAGCTATTCATTTTTAAAGAAACTAAATCTGCTTTAAAGATGAATAAAAAACTTTTGCTTTTCTTAAATAAACCGAAAAATTCCTTTTAAAAAGACATCAGAAAACCCTGCTTAATTTATACGTTTTTGGATTGGTCATTGCGAAATTCACAACTATTTTCAAAAACACCATTTATTATTTAAAAAAGCACACTTTTTAAATGTCCGCTAATTTCCATTTTTTTTTTAAAATATCACATCATTTTAGCGTAAAAAAAACGTATCGCACAATTTTATGTGCTCGAGAACATAAATTTTGTGTGTTCGAGCACATTTTTTGTGTTTTTTCTTGTTTTATAAAAATATAATCTATAGTTTCGTCAGAGATTAATCTTAAAACTGAGTTAAATCAGTAAAATTTTTGGTGATTTTGAAGCCTAAAAAATGATCAAAAATGAAGTGAACAAGCTGTATTTCGACTGAAAAATTAAACTGATTTTTTTTAGAAGAAAACAATACAGCAGAAGTCAAATAAAAAAACAAAAATGAATTTGAGAATCAAAAAAGAAGTCTAAAACCTACAAACAACAAAAAACAAATTAATCATTAACCAAAACCAATTTTCGTATGAAATTATTAACCCAAAAAAAGCCAAGAGATTTTCGGATTAACAATTTATCCCGTAAAGAAATTAAACTAACAGTTCTTTCACTATTAGCTTTGACATTTCAAGCTTCGGCAGCTACATCAATAAGCACTTCAAACAAAAATTATACTTCCTTATTTTTTGAGAAAACGGTAAAAGGTACAGTAACAGATCAAAACGGACTGCCTCTTCCTGGTGCAAATGTTGTCGTAAAAGGTTCCACAAAAGGAGTTCAGACAGATGTTGACGGAAGTTTCTCGATTACTGTAGCAGACAACGTTACTAAACTTGTTGTAACCTACATTGGTATGGAAGATCAGGAAGTATCAGTAGGAAGTTCTCCTCTAAAAATTGTCATGAAAGAAGCAGGACAAAAATTAGACGAGGTTGTTATTGGATACGGAAAATCAAAGAAAAAAGATCTTACAGGTTCTGTTGCTTCTATCAGTAAAGACAACTTAAACTTAGGCGGAACCGTTTCAAACGTTGGACAGGCTTTACAAGGTCGTGCTTCTGGAGTTCAGGTACAGCAAAACAGTTACGCACCTGGAACGAATCCTTCGGTTGTAATTAGAGGAGGAAACTCTATCAATACTTCAAATGCGCCTTTGTACGTAGTTGACGGGTTTATTACAAGTACTGGTGGATCTATCAGCCCAAATGATATTGAAAATATTCAGATTCTAAAAGATGCCGCTTCTACAGCAATTTATGGTGCACGAGGTGGAAATGGGGTTATTTTGATTACTACCAAAAAAGGAAAATCAGGAAAAATGCAGGTTGAGGCTGAAGTTTCTGATGGTTTTCAAAATATCATCAAAGAACCATCTTTAATTACGGGACAACAATATGCTGATATTCAAAATGCAATTGCATTAGAAAATGGAAGACCGCCGGTTTTCCCTGCAAGTTTTCCTATTGCAAACACAAACTGGTTTGAAGCTGCAACGCGTCCGGGTGAGGTTTTAAACAGAACACTTACTTTTAGCGGAAGCGATAAAACGTCTAAATTTTTCCTTTCCGGAAACTACTTGAAACAAACCGGAGCTATTGAAAATACAGATTTTGAAAGATATACTGTAAGAATGGGCGGCGAGAAAAGATTTAATGACAAATTAAACATGGGAACGAATGTTTATGGCGCTGTGAGTGAAGGAAATAACAGTGATTTTGGAGACAATATTTTATCTCCGATGTTCTCTATCCAGACTGCACCTCCAACAATTCCTATTTATAATGCTGATGGTTCTTATTACAAATATCAAGGAAAAGATAATGCTTTAGCGCTTTTGTTAGAACCTACTGACCACACTATCAACAGAATGGTGAACGGAAATATGTTTTTAGATTATGAAATCATTAAAGGTTTAACGTACCACTTTGGTGCTGGTGCTGAATGGCAGGAAGTTATTCAAGGAAAATATACGCCAAGTACTTTAGTAGCTGGAGCTGCATTAAAAGGATCTGGTTCTGAGGAAAACAGAACGTATTTCAGATGGAGTACAGAACAATATTTGACTTATAAGTTTAATGTTGCTGAACAACATGCATTTACAGCAATGATTGGAACTTCAAACCAAAAAGATACTTACGAGAGAGTAAAAGCATCAGGAACTGGTTTCTCAAGCGACTTACTTACTTATTACAATCTTCAGGGAGCTGCAGTTTATTTAAAACCAGAAACTGAAAAAACAGAAACAAAACTTACTTCTTATTTTGGAAGGTTAAATTATGCATTCAATGACAAATATCTTTTCACTTTTACAATAAGAAAAGACGGTTCTTCTCGTTTTGGGCCAAATAACAAATTTGGTATTTTCCCTTCAGGAGCTGTGGCTTGGAAATTATCTAATGAATCATTCATTCAAAATCTAAATACTTTTTCTGATCTTAAATTAAGAGCAAGTTATGGTATTACAGGAAGTGACGGTATTGGTGACTACTCATACATGAGCAGACTACAATCATGGGGCGTAACAATCGCACCTGATCAATTTGTTGCAGGTACTGAACCAGCCAACTTAGCAAACCCAAATTTAAAATGGGAACAAACAGCTCAAACGAACTTAGGTTTGGACATGGGATTCTTTAATGACAATGTTACAGTTACAATTGATGCCTACAAAAAAAGAACTTCTGATGCTCTTTTGAATGTTCCTGTTGGAGGATGGTGGGGATTTGGTACTCAAAGAGTTAACTCTGGAGTTATTGATAACAGTGGAATTGAGCTAGGAATCAGCACAGTAAACTTTAAAACAGATAAATTCACTTGGAGTTCATCTTTAAACTTAGCATACAACAAACAAGAAATTGTATCTCTTGCTGATAACGTAAAAATCATCAGTACAAATACTTCAAATCCAAGTGGAACTGTTTCTGGGCAAGAATTCACAAGATTAGAACCAGGAAAAGAAATGGGTGTTTTATACGGTTATAAATATGCAGGAGTTATCAAAACTGGAGAAACTTATGCTCCACAACCGCTTTCTAAACCAGGAGATCCAAAATATGTGGATGTTGACGGAGACGGTACAATTACTGCTGCAGACAGAACTTATTTAGGAAATTCTATTCCGCATTATATTGCTGGTTTCAATAATGATTTCAGATATGGAAATTTTGATATGAATATCTTTTTCCAAGGAGCTTTTGATTATTCAGTATATAATATGACCGCAATGGTGGGCGAATCAACTACAAGCACAGATGCTTTGAACCGTTGGGTTGCCGGAACAAATGAAAATACTGATATTCCGAGAGATGGTTACTACAAAAGCAAATATGGAAGTTATGTGAATTCTAAATTTGTTGAAGAAGCGTCTTACCTGCGTCTAAAAAATGTTTCTATTGGCTATTCGATTCCTGAAAGCGCATTAAAAACAGTAAAATTTATTGACAGCATCAGATTATATGCTATCGGACAAAATTTATTGACAATCACAAATTATTCTGGAAATGACCCAGAGGTTAATGGGCACTCAGGAAACAATTTAGGCGGTGGAATCGATTTTAACTCGTTCCCAGCTTCAAGAACTTTTATACTTGGTATTAAAGTAGCAATTCACTAGTCTAAAAAGCTTTTTTAAGTAACATTAAATTTATGAAAATGAAAAAATATACAATATTATTCCTTTTACTCGCTGCAGGAGTGCAATTTTCGTGCAACGAAGATTTGGATCCAACAGTATATAGCAATTTGACTAATACGAATGGGTATCAAACCAAGTCAGATGCTATTGCGTCAATCAATTCCATTTACGGAAGACTGAAAGGTCCTGCTGTAGGCGATAACTTTTCATACTGGGCAACAAGACACTTCGCCTTGACTGATATTGCTACAGATTTAGGACATTGTCAATATGGAGGCGATCCAGGACAATTATCATTAGGAACCTGGAGTTCAACAAACGGATTACTGGCTGAAGACTGGAACGCTATGTACAAATTGATTGCCAATGCAAACAATGCAATTTTCAACATTACACCAATGTCTGGAATTACAGCAGCAGAAAAAGCACAATTTATAGCTGAAGCTAAATTTTTGAGAGCTTCTGCTTATATGGATTTGACTGATTCTTGGGGTCCGGTAATTTTAATCACCGAAGCCAACTTAGGAAGTCCAGGTTATCTGGATCAGACACCACCATCATCTGTTGAAGAAATTGATGCTTTCCTTGTAAAAGAATTAACTGAAGCTGCTGATGTATTGCCAGTAAACTATAAAAGCAATGCTATTTATAGTACAAATGACGTTGGTAGAGCTACAAAAGGAGCTGCACTTACTTTATTAGCAAAACTTTACATGCGCAGCCACGACTGGCAAAAAGTAGTAACATTGACACAGCAAGTAATAGCTTTAAACGAATATAGTTTATATCCTTCTTACTTAGGCTTGTTTAAAGAAAGTAATAAATGGTGCAGCGAAAACATCTTCTCTTCTTTGAGCGATGCTAACACAAACGGAACAGAATTGTTAAATCATTTTGGACCAATTGATCACCCAGTTGTCGAAAACAGATGGCAGTATTATACAGTAAACTGGGATTTCTACAACACTTTTGGTGACGAAGATGATAGAAAAAAATGCTTCTTCCCAGAATTTATGGGAACTGATGGTCTTCTTCACAAACAAGCGCCATCATTGGGAGCTCAACCTCCAGCTGGTGAATTTTATATGCCAGACGTGTCAACAAGAAAATATGCTGATGATGAAACAACAACCTATTATGATGGACATAGTGTGAATATTTTACGTTATGCTGATGTTTTGTTAAGCAGAGCTGAAGCTTTAAATGAAATCAACGGGCCTACTCCTGAAGCTATTAACCTGATCAATCAAGTAAAAGGAAGATCTCATGCTAAATTATTGGTTTTAGCAGGTTTGACGAAAGAAACGTTGAGAGATGCGATATTACAAGAAAGAGGCTGGGAACTTTTCTATGAAGGAAAACGTCGCGCCGATTTGATCAGAATGAACAAATATGATGTTCTTGTAAACGCTTACCACCTTAGAGTTGGAGAAGCGGCACAAATCAAAATGCCGCAAAATAAGTATTACACTTATCCGCAAAGTCAGGTGAATCTTAACCCTAAATTAAGTAATGCCGACAGACAATAAATAAAAATCTAAATCAAGAATAGACAGTTAAAATTGTCTGTCTATTCTTGATTTTTTAAACAAAAAAAGTACTTTTCTGTTTCACAAAGAAAGCCTTTAAGATGATCAAAAAAATAGTATTAAAATGGAGTTTTATTTTGGTTTTGCTTGTTTTGGCAAGCTGTTCCAAAAATCAGGGCAATGGTATCACAAATATCAATATTGGGACTCATAGCAACAACGAACTGAAAATTCAGATCGATGTTACTACGAAGGACAATGTTCAGGTATATGCAGAATATTGGTCGGATAAAGACGGAATCAAGAATAAAACAACTTCTCCTATTTCAAAAGCTGGTCTTGAGCATTCTTTGGTTCTTTGCAATATCAGTCCGGAAACGAATTATAATTATCAATTGGTTACGATTCAGAATGGTGAAAAAAAACCAAGTAAAGTTTACACTTTCAAATCAAGAAAACTTCCAGAATGGCTTCAAAAACAATTCAAAGCCAATTGTCCAAAACCAGAATTATTACCTCAAAATTTCAAAAAAGGTTTTATGCTTTTGGCAAAAAGAGAAACACCAGGAACTGCTTATATTGTTGATTATAAAGGAAACCTAAGATGGTACCATACAGTCGAAGGAACCGGATTTAAAGTAGCACATTTTACAAAAGACCAAACCATTCTTTCTATTTTAGGAACAAATGATGAACCTACAAGTTACGGAAGCGAAATCTTGGAAATCAATCTTCAAGGCGATACATTAACGCATATCAAAAAGGGTCAGGGCGATTTTAAACAAACTATTCATCATGAAATTTTAAAAAAATCGGCTAACGAACTTGTGACTATAACCGTTGACCAAAAAATAATCGATTTAACTTCTATTGGAGGAAAAAAACAAGATACTATTAATAGTGACGGAATCCTGATTATGGATAAAAAAGGAAAACAACTTTGGAAATGGAGTGTTTTCGATGATTTGGATCCGTTGAAAGATAAAGATTTACTGAAAAACAAAAAAGACTGGACACACGCCAACAGTCTTAATTATGATACAGATGGAAATTTTCTAATTTCTTTCTATAACAACGGCCAAATTTGGAAAGTAGATTCTAAAACCGGAAAAGTTATCTGGAAATTAGGAAAAGGCGGCAATATGAAAATGGCCCCAGACACAAATTTCTCTCAGGCGCATGCCGCGCATATTGATCAGGAAGGAAGTTTATTATTTTTTGATAATGGAGTTGACAAAAAACAATCTTCGGTTTTTGCATTAAAAGTCAATGAAAAAGACAATTCAGTAAATCTGGATTTCCAAATAAAACTACCAAAAGATATTTATAATGACAGAATGGGGAGCGCTTACATGATCAATAAAGATCTCTTTTTAGTTTGTTGTTCAAAAAGACATATTACGGTTTTAACCAATAAAAAAGGCGTTTTACTTTGGGCTTTAGAATCTGAAATTCCGCCATACAGAACAATCTTTATTCCTGAAGAAAAACTAAAACCTTTTCTTCTAAATTAAAAAATAGCAACCATGAAAAAAACAATTCTTATCGGACTTTTTTCAGCATTATCAATGACTGTTTTCAATTCTTGTACCAAATCAAATTCTCAAACCTTAGCTTCGCAAACAACTGAAGGAGGTGAAGAAGGTGAAGAAGATGAAGGATATATTACAATCGATACATCGAAAATTCCAGATGATCAATTTGGAGAATCGGTTCGTTATGGAAGAGAATTGATGATGAAAACCGCTTATTATATTGGTCCAAACGGAAAAAACGGAAAATATTTAGGCAATAAAATGAACTGCACAAACTGCCATCAGGATGCAGGAACAAAACCTCATGCGTTCAATTTAATGTCTTCACATGATAATTATCCACAATATCGCGGACGTGAAAATAAAGTGCTTACACTTGCTGAACGTGTAAATAACTGTATTATGCGTCCTCATTCTGGAAGACCACTTCCGTTGGATAGCAAAGAAATGGTTGCATTTTTATCTTATTTTAAATGGATCAGCAAATTTGTTCCAAAAGATGGTAATTTTAAAGGAGCTAAAAATTTAGAAATCGAGTTTCCTGATGTTGCCGCGAGTCCGGAAAGAGGAAAAGCTTTATTTGCAGAAAATTGTGCACGTTGCCACGGAAATAACGGTGAAGGAGTTTACAATGCCGATAAATCGGGTTATACTTATCCTCCACTTTGGGGCGAATACGGTTATCAGCCAGGTTCAAGCATGCACCGTGTAATCAAACAAGCACAGTGGCTGAAAAGCAATATGCCTTATGATAAAGTACAACTTGGAAAACCATATTTAACTGATAAAGAAGCACTAGACATTGCAGCGTATGTAAATGACGATTCTCAACATACAAGACCAAACCCAAAAACATTTGATTATCCAAATAAAATGGGCAAACCAATCGATTATTCACACAGTCCTTTTCAAGATAATTTTACTGAAGAACAGCACAAATACGGGCCTTACAAACCAATAATTGCGTATTGGCAGAAAAATGGATGGAAAGCTGTTTATTAATATCAAAATCTTACGACACTATTATAATCTGAACAAAAAACAAAATGAAACTAAACCTAAACAAACAACTCATAAATAAAATATTGATTGCGTGCTTTTTCGTATTCAGTATTTCATTGACTGCACAAATAAAATATTCAGATGGAAATGACAGCTGGAATCCTAACCAATTAGGAAATCACCGCGCTGTAGTTACCTTTTCTGGTTCAGGAAATATTGCTAAAACGACTATCGAATGGCGAAGAAGAGATCAAAATCCAGAACTTAAAAAAATCATTGTTCAGGATGCTTCAGGAAAAGAAATTCAGAACATAAAAACAGAAAATATCAATAGAGAAAACGGAACTATTTTCTTTGAACCAATTTCTGGAAAAGGAACATATTACGTTTATTATATGCCTTATGTCGACGAAGGAACTGCTAATTATCCAAAAGGAATTTATCAGAAGCCTGAAAACAAAGCTGATGCACAATGGCTTTCTAATATAAAAGCAAACTTAAAAGACAATGCTTCTGTAACTGAAATTCAGAGTGTAAATGCTTTCAATAGTTTTTATCCGATGGAAGTAATTGCTACAGCATCTGAGACTTCAGCTCTTGTTGCTAAAAATAGCGGAAATTCATTTTTAGTTTTCCCTGAAGACAGAGAACATTCTATCAAATTAAAATCGGATTTACCACAAAGATGGATCCAGAAAGGCGTTCAGAATAGTTTTTCTGACACTGCAATGAAAGGCGAATATCTAGCTTTTCAATTAGGAGTTTACGCTCTTGAAGATTTGAAAAATGTAAAAGTTACTTTTTCAAATTTAACTAGTTCAACAGGAACAATTGATGCAAAGAACATTAACTGTATCAACACTGACGGAACTAAATATGACGGTAATCCTTTTACCAACACTGTTTCAGTTTCAAAAGGAAAAATTCAGGCAATGTGGTGTGGTGTTGATGTTCCTCAAACTACTGCCGCTGGAACTTACAACGGAAAAGCAACTGTTACTGCTGACGGAAAATCAAAGGAAATCAATCTTCAAATCACGGTTTCGAACGAAGTAACGAAAAACGGCGGAATTGACAGTCCAGAAAAAATGACGCGCCTAAAATGGTTAAATTCAACATTAGCTCAGGAAAATACGGTTATTGCACCTTATACTCCATTAACAGTAAACAATTCTGAAATTTCATTATTAGGAAGAAAACTGATTTTAGCTCCAAACGGATTCCCAGCACAAATCCAGACTTATTTCACTCCAGAAATGACTTCTGTAACAACCAAAGCAAATGATATTTTAAGCTCACCAATTGATTTTCATTTTGTTGATGCTTCTGGAAAAGAAGTACAGTGGAAAAACAGCGGTGTAAAATTCACTAAAAAAGAAGCTGGAACGGTTTCTTGGGAAAATACTTCGACTTCAAAATCGGTTCAAATGGATGTAAATGCTTCTGTTGAATTTGATGGTTTCGTACATTATATTGTAAAAGTTACAGCTCTTGAAGATGTTTCTTTCAATGATATTAATTTCCAAATGCCAATTCAGCCAACATCAGCAAAATATATGATGGGATTAGGTCAAAAAGGCGGCGATCGTCCTGCAACTTTCGACTGGAAATGGGATGTAGCACATAAAAACCAAGACGGAGCTTGGATTGGTGCTGTAAACTCTGGATTGCAGTTTTCTTTGAGAGACGAGAAATACAGCCGTCCGTTAAATACCAATTTCTACCTGCAAAAACCTTTATTGCTTCCAACTTCTTGGGGCAACGAAAATAAAGGTGGAATTACGATTACACCAAACCAAAAATCGATTCTAGTAAATGCTTACAGCGGAGCAAGAACAATGAAAAAAGGCGATGTTTTATACTATAACTTCAATTTATTAATCACGCCTTTCCACACAATTAATACCGATTTTCAATGGGATACAAAGTTTTACCACAAATACAGCCCAATTGATTCTATTGCTAAAACGGGCGCAACGGTAATTAATATTCACCACGCAAATGCAATTAATCCTTATATCAATTATCCTTTTATCGAATTTAAAAAGATGAAAACGTATATCGATGAAGCACACGAAAAAGGATTAAAAGTAAAAATCTACAATACGGTTAGAGAGGTTTCAAATAAAGCTTATGAAACTTTTGCTTTAAGAAGTTTAGGTCACGAAATCTATTCTCCAGGAAAAGGAGGCGGATTCTCTTGGCTTCAAGAACATGTTGGTGATGATTATATCGCAGCTTGGTTTGTTCCTGAAATTAAAGATGCTGCAATCGTAAACAGTGGTATGAACCGTTGGCATAATTATTATGTTGAAGGAATGAATTGGTTAACTCAAAACGTTGGTATCGACGGAATTTATTTAGATGACGTTGCTTTTGACAGAATCACGATGAAACGTATCAAAAGAGTTTTGACTAAAGATGGTCATCCTGGAATTATCGATTTACATAGTGCAAATCAATACAACAAAAGTGATGGATTCAACAATAGTGCGAACTTATACATGGAGCACTTCCCGTACATCAACAAATTATGGTTTGGAGAATATTTTGATTATGAAAAAAATCAGCCTGACTTTTTCTTGACTGAGGTAAGCGGAATTCCGTTTGGACTAATGGGAGAAATGCTTCAAGACGGCGGAAATCCGTGGAGAGGAATGGTTTACGGAATGACAAACAGATTGCCTTGGAGCGATGGTGCTGACCCAAGAAATATCTGGAAAGTTTGGGATTCTTTCGGAATTAAAGGTTCTGAAATGATTGGATATTGGAGCGAAAACTGTCCTGTAAAAACAAACAATGACAAAGTTCTTGCAACAGTTTATAAAAAGAATGGAACGGCTTTAATTTCAATCGCAAGCTGGGCAGATGCTGATGTAAATATAAAATTGAACATTGACTGGAAAAAATTAGGAATCAATCCTGCAAAAGCAACTATTACTGCTCCAGAAGTTACCAATTTCCAGCCTGCAAAAACGTTTACAACAAAAGACGAAATAACTGTTCCTAAAGGAAAAGGATGGTTACTCATTGTTAAACAATAATCTGAATCAAGATTTTTGTGCCATTAGGCACTTAATATTGGTAGAAAATATATGTTTAGAGTATATCAAGCGTGCCGTAGGTACGCAACAAAACGATCATTATTGCGTACCTACGGCACGCTAAATCTATTCCGAATCATGTTTTTCTACCAATGTTTAGTGCCTAACGGCACTTTAACAACAATTAATGCCTATTAAATCATTGAAATCTATTTAATCTGTGGCAAAAAAACAACCACAAAAACCAGCTCTCCATCATGAAATTTAGACCACTATTATCAATTCTACTTTTTGGAAGCCTCTTTGTCACAGCACAAAACAAACCAACTGTAAAAGAATACAAAAAAGTATTTACCACATACCCATTCTCAGATCCTGATCCGATTCCGAAACCAGATACAAAGTTTTATCCGTATTTCCGTTTTGATGGTTTTACAGACAAACCTGTTCAGAAAGAATGGAAAGTAATCGAAATTGAAAATGATTACATCAAACTGATGATTTTGCCTGAAATTGGCGGAAAAGTTTGGTCGGCTATAGAAAAATCTACAGGAAAAGACATTGTTTACAATAACCATGTTGTAAAATTCAGAGACATTGCCATGCGCGGACCTTGGACAAGCGGTGGTGTTGAAGGCAATTACGGAATTATCGGTCACACGCCAAACTGCGCAACTCCTGTCGATTATAAAATTATAAACCGAGAAGACGGAAGTATTAGCTGTGTAATTGGAGTTTTAGATTTACTGACCAGAACTTCTTGGAAATTAGACATCAATCTTCCAAAAGACAAAGCCTATTTTACCACAAATTCGTTTTGGTCAAACACAACCGAATTCGAACAGCCTTATTATACTTGGATGAATACGGGTATAAAAGCAGCCGAAAATCTGCAATTTATTTATCCGGGACAAACTTATATCGGGCACAACGGAGAATACAATTCGTGGCCAATTGACAAAGAAAACGGCAAAGATTTGTCATTCTACAAAAACAACAATTTTGGCGGTTACAAATCGTATCACGTATTCGGAAAATACGATGATTTCTTCGGAGGATATTATCATGACGAAGATTTCGGAATGGGAAGATATGGCAATCATGACGATAAACCGGGTAAAAAAATCTGGATTTGGGGATTGTCCCAACAAGGAATGATTTGGGAAAAATTATTAACCGATACTGACGGACAATATGTTGAAGTGCAAAGCGGAAGATTGTTTAATCAGGCGAGCGAAGGCAGTAATCTTACACCTTTCAAACAGCGTTCTTTTGCACCGTATCAAACCGATACCTGGACCGAATATTGGTTTCCTGTAAAACACACAAAAGGTTTCGTAAAAGCCAACAATTATGGTTCAGTCAATATCAAAAACGAAAATGGCTGGTTGAAAATCTATTTTTCTCCGCTTCAAAAATTAAATGAAAAAATTGAAGTTTTTGAAAACGACAAAAAAGTGTATTCAAAAGATATTGCTTTGAATACAATGCAAACTTTTAAAGATTCAATTCAGATAAAAGTCGATTCAAATAAATTGAAATTTGTTTTGGGCAGCAATAAATTGGTTTGGAATTCTGCTCCAGAAGACGGAAACATCAATCGTCCTGTCGAAATTCCAAAAAATTTTGATCATAATTCAGTTTACGGATTGTATCAGCAAGGAAAAAATTACATCAGTTTTAAAGATTATGTTCAGGCTGAAGAAAAACTAAATGCTTGTTTGAAATTAGATCCAAACTTCGCTCCTGCCCTTTCTGCATTAGCTTCTTTACAAATAAGAAAATTAGACTACAAAGCAGCTGTAATTTCAGCAAGCAAAGCTTTATCAATTGATACTTACGATTCTGCTGCAAATTATTTTTATGCTTTGGCGAATTTCCATTTAGGAAATAATATCGATGCAAAAGATGGTTTTGATATTGCTGCTGCAAGTGTTGAATTTAGAAGCCCAGCTTACACTTCTTTAAGCAAAATTTATTTGGCAGAAAACGATCTGTCAAAAGCGGTTGAATATGCCGAGAAAAGCTTAGTGTACAATCAATACAATGTAGAAGGTTTACAAGTTTTAGCTGTTTTATATCGTCTTCAGAATAATTCCGATAAAGCAAATTCGGTTTTGAAAACCATTACAAAATTGGATCCGTTGAATCATTTTGCTGATTTTGAAAAATACCTTTGGAACAATTCAAACGATTCAAAAAATGCTTTTACTACAGCGATTCAAAATGAAATGCCAGAACAGACTTTTCTGGAATTGGGAATTTGGTACAATAATATAAGTCGAAAAGAAGACGCACTAAAAGTATTTTCTATTGCAGAACCGAGTGCTGAAATTATTTATTGGAAAGCCTTTTTAGAAAACAAACCAGTTGATGTAAGCAAAATCAAACCAGGAACAAGTTTCCCTTTCAGAAATGAAACGGCTGAGATTTTGAAATCATTAATTAAAACAAACGATCAATATCAGTTAAAATATCATTTAGGTTTAATTGAATGGAATCGCAACAGTATTTCAGAAGCTAAAAGATTGTTTTCAGAATGCGGTTCAAAACCAAATGATCCTGCATTTTATGGAGCTAAAGCTTCGTTATTTAAAGATGATGCTTCAATAGTATTGGCAAGTCTTCAACAAGCTTTAAAATTGGACCCACAAGGCTGGAGATACCATAAAATGCTGGCAGAACATTATATCGCTCAAAAACAATTTGATAAAGCGCTTACAACGGCTGAGTCTTTCTATAAAAAACATCAGGACAATTATTTGATTGGAATGTTGTATGCCAAAACATTATTGCTGAACAAAAAATACCGTGAAGCTGATTCATTCTTAACCAAATTGCAAATCCTTCCGTTTGAAGGCGCAACGGCAGGAAGACAATTGTATCACGAAGCTAAATTGATGCAGGCTTTAGCAGAAATCAAAAACAAACAGTACAAAAAAGCATTACAATTTATTGCCGATGCCAAACTGTTTCCAGAAAATTTAGGCGTTGGAAAACCTTATGACGAAAATATAGATGAAAGACTAGAAAACTGGCTGGATTATCAATGTTACAGCAGTCTTGGAAACAAAGAAATGGCTTCTAAATCTTTAGAAAAAATTGTCGCTTTTCATCCTGTCGTGGATAATACGGTTATGAATTTTCTTCCAGCAAATCAATTGGTTTCGACTTGGGCAATTGAAAAAACTTCATCTGCTCAAGAAGCTGAAAAATGGATTAAAAATCAGGCAGACTTATACCCGACAAATAAAATAGTTCAGTGGAGTTTATTGGTTTACACTAAAAAACAATCGAATATTTTAAGCGAAGATGAAAAAGACGGTGAAGTTAGAATTATCGAAAAACTTTAAAAAATGTATTAAAAGTACAATACAATTAGCTGTACTTTTAAGACCATAAAACAATCATTTAAAATCAAAAAAATGAATAACCTTTTCTTAAAATGTACTCTTTTTGGTCTTGCCTTATTAGCAGGTCAAAATACAGAGGCGCAAAACGCAGACAAGAGCAAAGATGAATTGTCTGTTTACCGAGTAACCCCTCAAAAAGTTCACGATTTAATTCACACTAAACTTGACGTATCCTTTGATTATGGCAAAAGATATCTGTATGGGAAAGAATGGCTGACTTTAAAACCACATTTCTATGAAACCGATTCACTTACACTTGACGCAAAAGGAATGGATTTTAAAGAAATTGCAATTATTGAAGGAAACAAAAAAACACCTTTAAAGTATACGTATGACAATGAACAGCTTTTTATCGCTTTAAACAGAAAATACAAAAGCACTGAAAAGTTCACTATTTACATTAATTACACCGCAAAACCAGATGAATTAAAAGTAAAAGGAAGTGCCGCAATTACAGATGCAAAAGGATTATATTTTATAAATCCTGATGGAAAAGATGATAAACCAATTCAGATCTGGACACAAGGAGAAACCGAAGCTTCATCGGCTTGGTTTCCAACAATTGACAAACCAAATCAGAAAACAACTTCTGAAATTGCGATGACGGTTGACGCTAAATATGTAACCTTATCTAACGGTAAACTGGCGTCACAAAAAGCCAATTCAAACGGAACCCGCACGGATATCTGGAAAATGGATTTACCACATTCTCCTTATTTGTTTATGATGGCTGTTGGTGATTTTAAAATATCCAAAGACACTTACAATGGTAAAGAAGTAAGCTATTATCTGGAACCAAAATATGCCCCATACGCAAAACAAATATTTGGTAAAACTCCGGATATGATGAACTTTTACAGCAAAATGCTAGGTGTTGAATATCCATGGGCAAAATATGCGCAAATCGTTGCCAGAGATTATGTTTCTGGTGCAATGGAAAATACATCTGCAACTTTGCATGGCGAGTATGTACAAAAAACAGCCAGAGAATTACTGGATGACAATCAGGAAAGTACGATAGCTCATGAGCTTTTTCACCAATGGTTTGGAGATTACGTAACGGCTGAATCGTGGTCAAACTTAACCATGAACGAATCGTTTGCCACTTTTGGAGAAGTGCTTTGGCACGGTCACGATGCCGGACAGGATGCAGAAGACAGATCGCGTTATGAAAAACTGCAGAATTATTTACGTTCTCAAAAAAATGGTGACAGTCCTATTTTAGCACGTTTTCATTACAAAAATGCAGAAGATATGTTTGATAATATCAGCTATTCTAAAGGTTCGATTATTTTGTATGCAATGAAAAACCAAATGGGTGACGAAGCCTTTTTTAAAGGATTAAATCATTATTTAACTACAAATGCTTTTAAATCTGGTGAACCGCATCAATTGCGTTTGTCTATAGAAGAAGTGACTGGAAAAGACTGGCTACCTTATTTTGATCAATGGTATTATAATGCTGGAAGTCCGATTCTGGATGTGACTTACAGGTATGCTAACGGAAAAATCATCATTACGATAAATCAATCTCAGGATAGTGCAGTACAAACCTTTACACTGCCTTTAAAAGTTGATTTTTATGTAAACGGAACTAAAATCAGAAAGGATATTTTAATTAATGAAAGACAACAAAGCTTCAGTTTTGATCTTCCTTCAAAACCAGAATTTATAGATTTAGATCCAGATAAAATCTTAGTGGGCGAAGTTAAGGTAGATAGAAAAACTGCTGCTGATTATCTTTTTCAATATAAAAATGCACCATCATATTACAACCGAATTGAAGCTATAAAATTTGCTTCGAAAGATAGAAGTCAAGAGTCACAGCTTATTTTATTGGAAGGTTTAAAAGATCCGCAAGAAGATTTAAGAGTACTGAGTATCAAAGCAATTGATTTAAATGAAAAACAAACAAAAGATCAGGTTTTAAAAGCGCTTCTTGACATCGCTAAAAATGATAAAAAGACAATTGCCAGAGCAAATGCTATTGTAAAATTAGCTTCTACAGGTGATGCTTCTTATAAAAGTTTAATGGAAGAAAGTATC
The DNA here is from genome assembly GCF_000745775.1 of Flavobacterium sp. ASV13. Taxonomy (GTDB): domain Bacteria; phylum Bacteroidota; class Bacteroidia; order Flavobacteriales; family Flavobacteriaceae; genus Flavobacterium. The sequence goes on from NZ_JQJY01000004.1 coordinate 367,877, forward strand.
AAAGAACAATCATACAACGTAATTGCAGCAGGAATTAGTGGATTAACAAAATATTCTCCAGCCGAAGCAGATAAAGCATTAACAGGATTAGATGACGATACAAAAAAACATGTAACGCCATTAATGAAAAGATTTAATAGTCAAAAATAATTAGCAAGGTCCATTTGAATTGTTTTGTTTTTGAAAACCTCTCTAATCTGGTTCATTAGAGAGGTTACTTTTAAATAAAAAAACCAAAATCACAGCAAATGAAAAATTTATTTTACCTGTTTTTTGCTTTTCTTTTAGTCTCTTTTTCGAATGAAAAAAAAGAGGCCGAAACAACTGTTTCTATTCCGCTTGCTGGAAATGCATTCAGTTCTGAGCATGTCGATGGAAGCAATACAATTACGGACAATGGTATTGAAAACTGGACAAATACAAAGGAATTTTTTACTGTTTATTTTAAAATTTCAAAACCTGGAACTTTTCAGATTTCTGTTGAAGAATCAGTAGAAGTTTTTGGAAAATCGGAAGTTGAATTTTCAATAAATAATGAAGTGAAAAAAGCAACTTTCAATACTTCAAAAAAAGCGGTTTCCATTGGAACCTGGACAATAAAAAAAGAAGGTTATGTTGCCCTAAAAATAAAAGGAATTAGTAAAAGCGGTACTCAATTTCCTTCCATCAACCGCTTAACAATTTCAAGCAAAGATTTTGATGGAAAAATTTCTTATGTACCAAATAACGAAGGCAACTTTTATCATTGGGGACGTCGCGGGCCTTCAGTTCATTTAAATTATCAAGTTCCCGAAAATATTAATGCCGAATGGTATTACAACGAAATTACCGTTCCTAAAAATGAAGACAAAATAGGTTCATATTTTATGGCAAATGGTTTTGGTGAAGGTTATTTTGGGATTCAGGTAAATTCGGCAACAGAAAGAAGAATTTTATTCTCGGTTTGGAGTCCATTTACAACAGATGATCCGAAAAGTATTCCTGAAAATCAGAGAATAAAAATGCTGAAAAAAGGAGAAAATGTTCATACTGGCGAATTTGGAAGCGAAGGTTCTGGTGGTCAAAGTTATCTGAAATATATGTGGAAAGCTGGTACAACCTATAAATTCTTATTGCGAGGAAATCCTCAAAACGACAATTCTACAAATTATACCGCTTATTTTTATGCACCAGAATTAAAAAAATGGCTGTTGATTGCGAGTTTCAATCGTCCTCAAACACATACTTATTTAAAAAGATTTCATTCCTTTTTAGAAAATTTCGTTCCGGAACAAGGTGATTTATCCCGAAAAGTTCTATTCAATAATCAATGGGTTTGTGACGAAAAAGGAAATTGGACTGAAGTCAATTCGGCTCGTTTTACCACAGACAATACTGGCGCAAAAGGATATCGCATGGATTTTGCAGGCGGACTCGAAAATGATTCTTTTTATTTAAAAGATGGCGGTTTCTTTGACGATTTCACAACACCAAAAACCGTTTTCACAAGACAATTAAACAATAAAAAACCAGAAATCAATTTTGATGCTTTGCCTTAAAATTGATTGCTTTAAATAATCAAAAAAATAAATAACCACATATGAAAACTCGTATTTTAAAACTCTTTTTAATCGTCTGTATTTTATTTGGCTGGACAGTCTCGGCACAAATGATCAAAACCAAAACACCATCAAGACCAAAAGGACAGCAAGATGTTCTTAGAATGTCTGCACCTGCTATTCCAACTGTTCGTATTGCTTTCATCGGACTTGGAATGCGCGGTCCTGGAGCTGTTGAACGCATGACGCATATTCCGGGTGTTGAAATTGTTGCACTTTGCGATATGACTCAGGAAAACACTTCTAAAGCGAATGAAATTTTGACTAAAGCTAGATTTCCAAAAGCGCAGGAATTTTATGGTGATGAAAATGCTTGGAGAAAAGTTACAGCGCTGCCAAATGTAGATTTAGTTTATGTAGCAACTGATTGGCTTCATCATGCCGTAATTGGCGTTCAAGCAATGAAAGACGGAAAACACGTTGCTATTGAAGTTCCGGGAGCATTAACAATGAAAGAAATCTGGGAACTTATTGATACTTCCGAAAAAACTAGAAAACACTGTATGCAGTTGGAAAACTGTGTTTACGATTTCTTTGAATTGACTACTTTAAATATGGCACAACAAGGTTTATTTGGAGAAATTCTTCATGCTGAAGGTTCTTACATCCATGGTTTACAGCCATTCTGGGGAGAATACTGGAACAACTGGAGAATGGATTACAACATCAAACACCGCGGCGATATTTATGCGACACACGGAATGGGGCCGGCTTGTCAGGCACTAAATATTCACCGTGGTGACAAAATGAATTTCCTGGTTTCTATGGATACAAAAGCAGTTGGAAATCCTGCTTACATCAAAGAAAAATCAGGACAGGAAATTAAAGATTTTAGAAACGGAGATCATACCATGACGATGATTCGTACTGAAAATGGAAAAACAATCCAGATTCAGCATGATGTTACTTCGCCTCGTCCGTACAGCAGAATGTATCAATTGAGCGGTACAAAAGGTTTCGCAAATAAATATCCGTTAGAAGGTTATGCCTTAGATGGAAAAGAACTTGGGGATGATGTTAAACCAAATCATGAAAAACTAAGCGCACATTCTTTTGTTCCTGAAGAAGTTAAAAAAGCTTTAATGGAAAAATACAAACATCCAATCGCAAAAGGAATTGAGGAACAAGCTAAAAAAGTGGGTGGTCACGGCGGAATGGATTTTATTATGGATTATCGTTTAATTCACTGCCTTCAAAAAGGACTTCCATTAGATATGGACGTTTACGATTTAGCCGAATGGTCTTGTCTTGGTCCATTAACAGAAATTTCATTAGATAATAATTCGGCTCCTGTTGAAATTCCTGATTTTACTCGTGGAGGCTGGAATAAACTTAAAAAATTAGAGTTTTCTGAGTAAATATTTTTTATTGGTTAGTTAAAAGGGACAAGAGGGCATTATTTAAAAAAAATGCTCTCTTGTTTATTACAGTTATTTATAGTATTTCACTAATGAAAAAAATCTTATACACCTTTTTATTTTTGCTTTTCACAGCGTTATCGTCAACTGCACAACAAAAGCAAACCTTTGCGATTCGCGACGGGAATTTTCTTTTAAATGGGAATCCGATACAAATTCACTCTGGTGAAATGCATTACTCCCGAATTCCACAGCCGTATTGGAGACATCGTTTAAAGATGATGAAAGCAATGGGCTTAAACGCTGTTGCTACTTATGTATTTTGGAATTATCATGAAATTGTTCCCGGAGTTTGGGATTTTAAAACAGGTAATAAAAATTTAGCCGAATATATTAAAACCGCTCAGGAAGAAGGTTTGTTTGTCATATTACGTCCAGGTCCTTACGTTTGTGCGGAATGGGAATTTGGAGGTTATCCATGGTTCTTGCAAAATGTTCCTAATATGGTTATTCGCGGTAATAACACAGCTTATTTAGCCGCTACAAAGGCTTATTTTACTGAATTATACAAACAAGTTACCGATTTACAAATTACGAAAGGCGGGCCAATTATCATGGTTCAGGGCGAAAATGAATTTGGTTCGTATGTTTCTCAACGAAAAGATATTCCGTTGGAAGAACATAAAAAATATAGTGCAGCTGTTTTTCAACAATTAAAAGATGTTGGTTTCGAAGTTCCCTTTTTTACTTCAGATGGAAGCTGGCTTTTTGAAGGCGGAGCTCTTCCAGGAGCTTTACCAACTGCAAATGGCGAAGATGATGTCGCAAAACTAAAAAAAGTGGTTGATCAATTTAATAATAATCAAGGTCCATACATGGTTGCTGAATTCTATCCGGGTTGGCTAGATCATTGGGCAGAACCTTTCCCAACACAAAAACCAGAACAAACCGTTCGTCAAACTAAAAAGTATCTAGATAATAAGGTATCGTTCAATTATTATATGGTTCACGGCGGTACCAATTTCGGATTTACTTCTGGTGCTAATTATGATAAAGAACACGATATTCAGCCCGATATGACATCATACGATTATGATGCTCCAATAAGCGAAGCCGGCTGGGCAACTCCAAAATACAATGCTTTAAGAGAACTTTTAAAAACTAAAGAAACACCAAATATTCCTGAACAAATTCCTGTAATCACAATTCCAAATATTTCTCTTTCGAAAGTGGTTGATTTGGAAGATTTAAAATCGAAAATCGATCCGATAATCGAAGATACGCCACAAACATTTGAGCAATTAAATCAAGGCGAAGGCTATGTTTGGTACAGCAAAAAATTTACACAGCCTATCAGTGGAAAATTGGAATTAAACGGATTGCGTGATTATGCCATCGTATATCTGAACGGAAAAAAAGTTGCCGAATTAAACCGCTATTACAAAAAATACAGCTGCGAAATTGAAGTTCCTTTCAATGCGACTTTAGATATTTTAGTCGAAAATATGGGACGTATTAATTATGGTTCTCAAATTAATTCTAACAACAAAGGAATTATCAGTCCGGTAATTATTAATGGAGAAACGATTACCGGAAATTGGGAAATGTATAAATTCCCAATGAATAAAGAACCTGACTTAACGGCTTACAAAAACTCAGGAAAAACAAATCGTCCTGTTTTGTACCAAGGAACTTTTGATTTGAAAAAAATAGGAGATACATTTCTAGATATGAGAGACTTTGGTAAAGGAATTGTCTTTATCAACGGAATCAATATTGGCCGTTATTGGAGTGTTGGTCCACAACAAACGCTTTACGTTCCAGGATGTTGGCTTAAAAAAGGAAAAAACCAAATTACCATTTTTGAACAAAAAAATGAAACCGTTCAAAAAGAAGTCAAAACTATTGCAACACCAATTCTAGAAGATTTAAAACCTGAAAAAGGATAAAAAACAAAAAAGCCATTCACCGCGGTGAATGGCTTTTTTTATATTCGTTTAAAAATTAGTTCCAGTTGAAAGTAATTTTCTTTTCAATTTCTGAACTTAAACTCAAGAATACTGGACAGGTCATTGCTGCTCTTTCCAAAATAGTTTTGCTTTTTTCATCAGCATTACTTTTCATTTGAAATACAATTTCAATTGCTCCAATTCTTCTTGGTTCTGCATTCATGATTTTAGTTACTTCCGCTGTAGAACCAACAAAATCAACTTCTAAATCACGAGCTTTAATTCCCATAATTGTCATCATACAGCTTGCTAAAGCATTGGCAACTGTATCTGTTGGAGAAAAAGCCTCGCCTTTTCCGTTATTATCTAATGGCGCATCTGAGATAATTTCGCTTCCAGATTGCACGTGAATTGAACTTGTTCTTAAATCGCCTAAATAGGTTACTTTTGATGTCATTAATTTGCTGCTTTTAAAGTTAAATCGGTGTCGTAATATAAAATGTAAACACCTTTGTTTGCGTGTCCGCCATCTTCTTTTTTGTAATATTGAAATTTATTATCCACTTGTTCTGTGGTCATTAAATCTGCTGTTTCCTGATATGTTTTTCCCTGAACCAAACGCATCATGGTGTCAAAAGTGACATCAAATCCTTTTGTTGCATAAGTATTTGGATTCACTTTGTTTTTCAATCTATATTCTTTTTTGAAAATCAATGCTCCTGCCTCATTACTTTCGCGCGTAATAGAAGGATACATCAATTTCAGTTTTATCAAATTATCAAAACTAATTTCATCAGTATCCAATGTACTGTTTGGTTCTAAAATAACTAATTGTACCTGACATGTTTTTTGCGAATCAAGCAATGCTTTTATTGTTGTTTTTATCATAGCCGTATTTCCTGTTTCCATAACTACATAATTCATTCTTCCAGGAAGAAGCAAACCTTTTAGATTAGCAACATCTAATCCGCCGGTTTCTGTTAAAGAAGCAAATACTACACCTTTTTGATTCTGTTTAATATAATTTATTACCGATTCTTTTTTCTTATCCACAACGGCAACTATATTTCCGTTTTTTGCACGCATATAATCAAAAACAGAATTACGGATCACATCATTTGATGGAATCGCCTGATATAAATTATCAATTGGGTTTGCAGTATCTTTTGATAACGGAGAAATTACCGGAACGTTATTTGAGCGAAGCGCATTTGCAGTTGCTTCAGCGTTACTTTGATAAAATGGTCCAATAATCGCGTTGGCATTTTGTAGTTTATTCTGAGCAATTAAACTTGAAATATTCGATGAAGTTTTAGTTTCGCCTGAATCATAAATGGCAACATCAATTGGTAATTTCAACGTTTTAGCTGAATCAATTGCCATCATCGCTCCTGAATAAAAATCCAACGTCATATTTAAAAATTTATCGCTTTTAATTCGGTTTGCAGCACTTGTAGTATCACTTTGCATTTTAGCCAAATTAAACGGCAATAATAAAACTACTTTCTGACGATCAGTCTGACCTCTTTTCTTTGTCAATTCTACTATTTCAGGATCTGCAGAAACCGTTTCAGATTTCACTTTATCAACAATTTTAATACCGCTTGGAGCTGAAGTTTCTACCGCTTTTTCAATTGGCTTTTCAACAGCTTTTTCTACTGGTTGTGCCTGAGCGATAATCGGCTGAGGCGCTAAATATCCTGTCGGAACTTTCAAAACCATTCCTTCTTTTACACCTTCAGAAAGTGCTGGATTTAATGCCGTCAATTCCTCTTGGCTCAAATGAAAAGTTCTTCCTAAACTATAAAAAGTCTCTTTTGGCTTTACTTGATAATCCATGTAAGAAACTGCTTTTTTAGAAGTTTCCATTTTTTTGGTTTCAGCAGGTTTTGTGGTGTTTGCAATTGGCCCTGCTTCTGTTTTTGGAGCAGTTCCTTTTATAGTCAATCGGTATCCAACTGGAAGGTTTGAAACAATTTCAGGATTTCTTTTTTCCAATTCCTCAACTGTCATATTATATTGCTTTGCGATACCAAATTTTGTTTCCTTTGGCTGTACATCATGATATACATACTTTTCCTTTGAAGCTGATTCTTTTTTTATGGGAGTTGCAGTTATTTGGCTTTGTTTTATGCTTTTTCCGAATGGTATTACCAATTTCTGTCCAACTACAACACCATCTTTTTCTAAAAATGGATTTGCGGCTTTCAAATCTTCATCTGAAATTCCATATTTATGTTCAATACTCCAAAAAGTTTCTTTAGGCTGTACTTCGTGAATAATATCTTTAGAATTAGCAGCCGTTTTCGCCACAGTTGGTTCAGATTTTACCGCTGTTTTTGAACCGCTTGCAGGAATCAGCAAAACCGTATTTGGCTTTACACCATTTCTTGCATCAGGATTCAATGCATAAATATCATAAGGCGTAACTTTAAATTTTAATGCAATCTCATTTACAGTTTCATTTCCTGAAACGGTATATTTTACTGTCTTTCCCTGCGAAAAAGCAGAACAGGTTACAAAAAAAACAAGAAACAATAATGTTGAATAATATTTCATAATAGACTTAAAACAATTTAATTTTTAATTCAAAAACAAGTTACTAAATTCTTGTCAGAGCAAGATTCGAGCCAGTGTTAATTCCGTCCCAAATATTATCTCAGATCAATCTCGACCTTAGCAATAATTATCTCTTTATATAACTCATCTTCTTCCTTTTTCTTGCATTTATACAAAACTTCTTCCATGTTTTCGAACTTATTCGAGTAAACATAATACGAAAGACTGTTTATATTGAAAAAGAAACTTGCGTTAAAATCACCAGAATCAATAAGTTTCATGATAAGCTTATCGCGTAATGTTGCGTCTGTAAATATACCTAAAACTAAGTAATAGCCGTTTGAAACTTCTTTAAGATTATCAAAAACTTCAACTTTAACTGTTTTGCCTTTTTTAAGCGGATTTTCTTCCAATTCGCGTTTCATTTCTTCTAATGAAACCACTTTTGAAGCTTCAGAAATCCCCGATTTATTTTGCTTTTTAATTGCTTCATCCTGATACTTTTTCAATTTGACCAAAGCCAATTTATCATCAAATTTTCGAGCTTCCATACTATAATAGGACGCTTTGCTGATATGTCTTTTTACTTCAATTTGCTTTTGAGTGTCTAATGAATCGATTTTCGCTATCAAAAGCTGGTTTTGCGCATCACCTTGCTCCTGCTCGATTTTATAACGCTTGATTTCTTCTAAAGAAAGTCTTTGCTGAATTGAAGTTACATTATTATTTTTTTCGCTTTCGCGGATTTTCTTCTTGTATTCCTGATTTTCTTCAACGGCTATTTTTTCTACTTTGTTCATCAAACCGGCATATGCTTTTCTGTTTTCTGCCAATTCTTTTTTCAATTGAGAAGATAATTCACTGGTTTTCCCAATGCTTTCGTACGATTGTCTTTCCAGACGTTTTGATTCATCAACATTCATAATATCCATTCGTTTCAATTCAACCAAATCATTATTCATTGTATTTACTAATGAATCTAATTTGGCCATCAAAATATCCTGAACATTTTTATTGGCTTCTAAAACCAAACGCAATTTTTCAACCGAATTTTCTTTAGAACCATTCATATCATTCAGATTTACTTTCAAATCATTGATTTTGATAATCTTCTGATTCATTTCTTTCTGAATAACCAATCTGTCTTTCAAATCTTCTAATTCTACAGTTTTGGCTTTTGTTTTTTCAACCACAACTTGTTTTTCTGCAAGAGCAAGCATCAATTCTTCGCTTTCATTTGCAGGTCTTATTTCTTTTGTGTTGATGGCTAATTTATTTCCAATAATCAATCCGTTTACAATTTCTGGATTTTGTGATTCTAATTGATCGATAGAAATTCCGTATTTTTTTGCAATCGAAAATTTCGTTTCTTTTGGTTCAACAACATGAAAAATAGTTTCTTTATTAATCACACGAACTCTTCCGTCTAAAGTTTTTCTTTTATTCGGAATTGAAATAGTTTGCCCGATCTGCAATCCGTTTTGCAGCAATTCTTTATTTTCATTTTCTAAATCCTGAACCGAGACATTATATTGTCTGGCAATGCTGAATAACGATTCTTTAGCAACAACAAGATGCGAAGCTTTTGAAGTATTTGTGTTTTCAGTTTTTGAAAGATTTGAAGCATTTTGCGGAATAATTAATTCCTGACCAACCTGAAGTCCGCCGGCAAGAATTTCTTTATTGGCTTCCTGAAGTGCTTCTTGAGAAACTTTATATTTTTTTGATAAACCGTAAAGTGTTTCTTTTTCCCCAACAATATGAGTAATTTGTTGGTCTGATTTTATTTTTTCTGAAGAATGAACCGGAATCTTAATAATCTGATTGTCTTTGATTCCATTTTGAGATTCGGGGTTGAACTTGTAGATTTCATCAACCGAAACCTTATATTTTTGGGCTATAAAATAAGCGGTTTCTCCCTTTTGAATTTTGTGCTCAATAAATGAATCTTGTGCAGTTATTCTGTTAAAAGACAAAATAAAGACAAGAAAAAACGTTAAAAATTCTCTCATAAATAGTAGGTTTAAAAAATTAAGGCGTTACAAATGTAACGCCTTAATTTGAAAAATCTTACTATTCCCACTCAATTGTTGCAGGTGGTTTTGAACTAATATCGTAAACAACGCGATTCACGCCTTTTACTTTATTTATAATATCATTTGATACTTTCATCAAGAAATCATAAGGCAAATGAACCCAGTCAGCCGTCATGCCATCAGTTGATTCAACAGCTCTAAGTGCTACAACTTTTTCGTAAGTACGCTCATCACCCATTACACCAACACTGTTTACAGGAAGCAAAATTGCTCCAGCCTGCCAAACTTTATCATATAATCCCCAAGATTTTAATCCTTCAATAAATACAGAATCTACATCTTGTAAAATTTGTACTTTCTCTGGAGTAATATCTCCTAAAATTCTGATTGATAATCCTGGTCCTGGGAAAGGGTGTCTTCCTAATAATTCAGGATCTATTCCTAATGTAGCTCCAACTCTTCTAACTTCATCTTTGAAAAGCATTCTAAGCGGTTCTACAATTTTTAATTTCATATAATCTGGCAATCCACCAACGTTGTGGTGCGATTTAATAGTTGCAGATGGTCCTTTTACCGAAACAGATTCGATAACGTCTGGATAAATTGTTCCTTGTGCTAACCATTTTACGTCTTCTAATAAATGTGATTCATCATCAAAAACTTCGATAAATACACGACCAATTGTTTTACGTTTTGTTTCAGGATCACTGATTCCAGCTAATTCGCCAAGGAAACGATCTCCGGCATCTACACCTTTTACGTTTAATCCCATTCCTTTGTATTGATCTAATACACTTTGGAATTCGTTTTTACGTAGAAGTCCGTTGTTAACGAAGATGCAATATAAATTTTGTCCGATTGCTTTGTTTAATAAAACTGCTGCCACAGTAGAATCTACTCCACCAGATAAACCAAGAACAACTTTATCGTTTCCTAGTTTTTCTTTTAATTCAGCCACCATTTCATCAACGAAAGCATTTGGAGTAAAGTTTTGAGGAACTTCAGCAATTTTTACTAAGAAGTTTTCTAACATTTGTTTTCCATCTGTTGAATGGTAAACTTCTGGATGATATTGAATTGCATAAGTAGTTTCGCCTTCAATTTTGTAAGCAGCGTATTCTACGTCATGCGTACTTGCTAATTTTACAGCATTTGTTGGAAGTGCTTTGATACTATCGCTATGGCTCATCCAAACCTGGCTATTTTCTGAAACTCCTTCAAAGAAAGTTTCACCTTCTTTAATATAAGACAAGTTTGCTCTTCCGTATTCTCTTGTATTAGAAGCTGCTACTTCACCACCGCTGAAATGCGCTAAATATTGCGCTCCATAACAAACGGCCAATAAAGGCATTTTACCTCTAATTTGCGATAAATCTGGATGCGGTGCATCTTCTCCTCTAACAGAGAAAGGGCTTCCTCCTAAAATTACGGCTTTATAACTTGATAAATCACTTGGAATGTGATTGTAAGGGAAAATTTCGCAGAATATATTTAATTCGCGAACTCTACGCGCAATAAGTTGAGTATATTGCGATCCGAAATCTAAAATAAGTACGTTGTGTTGCATGCGCAAAAATACTTTTTATATTCGAAATTGAAAAATCGGAGCAATGAAAAAAAATATTTTTTTTTCATTTTAGGTTCTAAGATGCTAAGTTGCTAAGGTTCTGAGTTTTTTTCAACGTAATAAAAAGGTAAAAAACTTAGTTACTTAGAATCTTAGCAACTTAGCATCTTAGAAAAAATCCAAACCTCAAAATATTTCGTATTTACAGAAAAACCCAATTTAAATTTAACTATGAAATCAAAATTTATTGCCTTGACAATTTTGCTGTCAATCTTTTTAACTTCTTGTGATGCTGTTGATGATTTATTGACATTCAGTATTTCGAATGAAACTTCAATAAAAATTAAGAGTACTTCGCCTATTAATCTGCCTTCGGAAATAATCACGCCGGAAGTAACTACAAATTCATCTGCCGAATTTGAAAACAACAAAACAAAAGCTAGTCTTGTAAAAGATGTAAAATTGAGATCATTAAAATTATCGATTTCTGATCCGTCAGATAAAACATTTACGTTTTTAAAATCGGTTCATTTGTATATTTCGACTACAAACTCTGACGAAATTGAATTGGCTTATCAGGACAATATTATGTCAACCAGCAACACAATTGATTTGATTTGTACCGATAAAAAACTAGACCAATACATTAAAGCCGATAGTTACAAAATTAGAACTCAGGTAACATTGAAAGAAACTTTAACCAAAGATGTAACTGTTAAAGCTGATATGAAGTTTAAGGTTACTGCGGATCCGTTTTAATCTAAGGTTCTGAGTTGCTAAGACTCTAAGTTGCTAAGATTCTAAATCAAAACTTAGAATCTTAGCAATATATAATTATATAAATCAATTCTTATTTTGATTTTTTCCCAACTTTTTCATCTTCTTTTATAATGACAAATTTTGCCTGTACTCCTGTATTTAAATTTTGCCATAAATCAGATAAAATGAATTTACCTTCTGCATCATATATCTGGAATTCTCCAGTATTTCCACCAAGTTCCCCTTTATTAAGAGCAATCAATTCAAAGGTGTTAATTCCATCTTTAAGATAAATTTTAAACTCCTGATAATCAGATCTTAAAAGCATTCTTTCTCTTATAACATCTTGATTTAAAACGGCTTTAATTAAATCTCCATCAATAGCACCATAATCACGGCATTTGATAAGAAACCAAGACGAACTTGTTCTTATATCACCATAACTGATATCTGTCATAACTAAAGGCTGCTGATCTTCTTTTAATCCGGCATCTTTTAAAGCCTTATTCAAATCTTTCTCCATTTTGTCCACATATCGATCCCCTGGATTGGCAAACTGTTTTTCAGTTGACATTGAAAATTTGCTTTTTTCTTCCCCAACCTGAAATTTAGATTTTGTCGTTAGTTTGGTATTATCGTAAACATTTGGTGTTTTTATACTTGGAATTTCACCATTTGGTGCAGCCGGATCATCTAAACTTGGCATATCTGGAGCAGGTATTTTTTTTGGTTTTGCGCCAAACTTTGGAGCTGGAATACTCTTGAATTTAGTACTAAATTCCGTTTGGGCTGATACCGAGGCAACAGTAAAAAATAATATGACAAATAAAATGTGCTTCATTGAAAAAGTTTTATCGAATCGGCTTTTATAATTTTATAAAATATTTATAGCAAAGCAAAAATAACATAATTTGTTTCTGAACTTTCACTTTAAGGTTTTTATAACAATTATTTGGGCTAATTTTTAGAATCAAAAAACCTGCCAAGGTTTAATTCAAATTGTAAAAATTAAATATCATCTATAAGATATTCTAATTAATTTCTTTTGTAAAAATTTTGTTATAAAATCTTCTTTTGCTTTGACAGTAAGCAACTTATTCCTAAATTCAAGGTTTAAATTTTTCTTCATTAAAAAAATTAGGAAAATGGATTATATCGACTACTATAAAACATTAGAAATTACGAAAACCGCGACGGAAGCTGAAATCAAGAAAGCTTACAGAAAACTAGCTCGCAAGTATCATCCGGATTTAAACCCGAATGATAAGGAAGCGGAGAAAAAATTCAAGGAAATAAACGAAGCAAATGAGGTTTTAAGCAATCCTGAAAACCGCAAAAAATACGATAAATACGGAAAAGACTGGAAACACGCCGATGAATTTGAAAAAGCAGGTTATGATCCAAATCAGCAACAACAGCAGTATTCAAGACAACAAAGCGGACAGGATTTTTCTGGTTTTGGAGGTGATTTTTCGGGAAGTGATTTCTCCGATTTCTTCAATTCAATGTACGGATCTGGACGAAGCAGCCGAGCTCAGTCCAAATATCGTGGCCAGGATTTTAATGCCGAATTACGACTGGATTTAGCATCGGCATATACCACGCACAAACAAAGTTTGACCGTTAATGGCAAAAATATCAGAATTACTATTCCGGCCGGAGTTGAAAACGGTCAGGTTATAAAAATCCCTGGGCATGGCGGCGCCGGTGTAAATGGCGGGCCAAATGGCGATTTGTACATTACTTTTTTAATTGAAAACAATTCTGATTTTAAAAGAGACGGCAATAATTTATATTCAAATGTTGATTTGGACTTGTACACTGCCATTCTTGGTGGAGAAATTAGCATTAAAACTTTTGATGGAAAAGTAAAAATAAAAGTTCCAGCCGAAACTCAAACCGGAACAAAAGTCAAATTAAAGGGAAAAGGATTTCCTGTTTATAAGAAAGACAATCAATTTGGCGATTTGTATGTAACATACAACCTAAAAATCCCAACTAAATTATCGGAAAAAGAAAAAGAATTATTTGCAGAATTATCTAAACTTAGAAATCATGGGCAGTAAAAATTTGATCCAAATAAAACAGTTTTGTCTGTATCACGAAATTGAAAATACATTTATAAAAGAGCTAAATAGTTATGGTTTGATCAAAATTATTTTTGAAGAAAATGATGAATATTTAGAGCCTGAACAATTACCCTCAATCGAAAAAATGATGCGTATGCATTATGATTTAAATATCAATTTAGAAGGAATTGATGCCATTTATCATCTGCTGAATAAAATTGAAACTTTACAGCAACATTTAACAAATACCCAAAACAAACTTAGAATTTACGAAGAACAGGAAGTAAGAGAATAAGCAAATGGGATTTTAAAATATCACAAAAAAGAAAGATTTATAATAGGATTTCAAACCAAAATGATTCTTTTTCACCACCTTATTTTATAAATTGCAGCGCATTAATTAACCTGAATTTGTTTTTAAAAACCACCAAAAACAATTCAAAAAAAATCATAAAATGAAAAGAGAAAACATCTTAACAGGATCACCGTGGGAAGACAAAATGGGATACTGCCGTGCTGTAAGAATTGGTAATATCATCGAGGTTTCGGGAACTGTAGCGATTGTTGATGGTGATAAAGTGAAAGCCGATGACGCTTACGCGCAGACATATAACATTATTGAACGTGTTGAAAAAGTTCTTGAAGATTTGAACGTTGGAATTAAAGATGTTATCAGAACAAGAATTTTTACGACAGATGTTTCTACTTTTGAAGAAGTTGCCAGAGCACATTCGGCTTTCTTTAAAGATGTAAAACCTACAACCGGATTTTATGAAATCAGCAAATTAGTTGCTCCAGAATATTTGGTTGAAATCGAATTTACAGCTGTAGTACAATAATATTTTTCCGCCACGAATTCACGAATTTTTTATTATTAAAGTATTCAATTCTTTACATTTGTGATTCGTGGCGAAAAAAACGCTCCTCTTTAAAAAATGACTTCCCAAAACCTAAAACAATTATTGCTTTCTATTTCAAAATGGATAATTATTTGTGCATTAATTGGCATACTTTCAGGATCCGCTTCAGCATTTTTTCTAGTTTCTTTAGAATGGGTTACCCAATTTAGAATTGCACACGATTGGATTATTTGGCTTTTGCCAATAGGCGGATTATTAGTTGGTTTAAGCTATTATTACTTCGGAGAATCTGTTGTAAAAGGGAACAATTTATTGTTGGAAGAATACGAAAATCCACAGAAAACTATTCCGTTCAAAATGGCGCCTTTAGTTCTTTTGGGAACATTACTTACACATTTATTTGGAGGTTCTGCCGGACGTGAAGGTACAGCAGTTCAAATGGGAGGCGCGATTGCTGATCAATTCACCAAATTTTTCAAACTCGATAATTCCGAACGCAAAATTTTAATTATTCTCGGAATCAGCGCAGGTTTTGCATCCGTTTTCGGAACACCTTTAGCCGGTGCTATTTTTGCTTTAGAGGTTTTATATTTTAGTAAAATCAATTTCAAAAGTATTTTGCTTTCTTTTTTAGTAGCTTATGCTGCCTATTTCACAGTTGAATTTTGGGAAATCAAACATACACATTACAGTATTCCGGTTATTCCAGAACTTAATTTCAGTAATTTATTTTATACCATAATTATCGGGCTTTTATCTGGTTTTGCTGCTTTATTATTTGCTAGAAGCACGCACTTTTGGAGTTCTCTTTTTTCAAAAAATGTAAAATATCCACCACTTCGCCCTGTTATTGGCGGCGTCATTCTGGCAATTGCAATTGCAGGTTTAGGATTTACAAAATTCTCTGGACTTGGCGTTCCTGTAATTGTAGATTCATTTTCAAATCCAAACGAATGGTATGATTTTCTACTAAAAATTCTCTTTACCGGATTTACTTTAGGCGCTGGTTTTAAAGGCGGTGAAGTAACCCCGTTATTTTTTGTCGGCGCAACTTTAGGAAGCGCTTTGTCAACCATAATTCCAATGCCAATTGCACTTCTGGCCGGAGTTGGATTTGTAGCTGTTTTTTCTGGCGCAACCCACACACCTATCGCATGTACCATTATGGGAATGGAATTATTTGGTATTCAGCCTGGAATATTCATTGCAATTGGTTGTACAATCGCTTATTTTTCCTCAGGTTCTGTCGGAATTTATAAATCGCAAATCGTTAAAGGCGCTAAATACAAATTGTATCAAAGATTTAAGAAAGAAGAATTGGAACATCTTTGATTTAAATCCCAAAACTCACAACTTGTAATTCATAACTTAAAAGTGTGTTAATCTATAAAATGATTGCAACATTACATTAAAAAAATGTAAATTCGCACACTATGAAAATACAAGATATTCAGGCAATACAATTGTTGCTTTCTGCCCCAAAGAAAATTGTAATAATCCCGCACAGAGGACCAGATGGCGATGCTATGGGTTCAACTTTAGCATTATACCATTTTTTAATAAAAAATAATCATCAGGCAACGGTAATTGCACCTAATGATTTTCCTGATTTTTTAGCTTGGCTTCCGGGTTCTGAAAACGTAAAAATATTTGAAAAAGATACCGAAAACTGTACCCAAATATTAGAAGCAGCCGAGTTAATTTTCACACTTGATTTTAATGCATTTCATCGTACAGGCGAAATGGAACACACTTTAGCAAAATTGACAGTTCCGTTTATCATGATCGATCATCATCAAAAACCTGATGATTATGCAACCTACATGTATTCTGACACTGAATTTGGTTCAACCTGTGAGATGGTTTACAACTTTATTTCTTTTCTAAACAAAAAAGAAGATATTGATAAAACTATTGCAACCTGTATTTACACCGGAATTTTGACTGATTCTGGCTCGTTTCGTTTTCCAGGAACAACAGGAAACACGCATCGAATTATTGCTGAATTAATTGATTTAGGTGTTGAAAACACGCAAATTCCCGTTTTATTATTCGATAACAGCTCATACAGCCGTTTACAATTATTAGGTCGTGCTTTGCAGAATATGAAAGTTTTTGAAGAACATAAAACGTCCTATACTTCGCTTACTCAGGATGAATTAGATTCATTCGATTATGTAAAAGGCGATACTGAAGGAATCGTAAATTACGGACTGAGTATAAAAGGTATTGTTTTTACCGCTATTTTTATCGAAAATAAGGACGAGAAAATCATTAAAATATCTTTCCGTTCGCAAGGAGGATTTGATGTAAATCAATTTGCCAGAGATCATTTTAACGGCGGAGGGCACAGCAATGCAGCCGGCGGAAAATCTGAATTATCAATGGAAGAAACCTTAGCGAAATTTGAAGATTTAGTTACTAAACTTGCAATATAACCGAATATGAAATATTTAAAAATCAGTATTTACACACTTCTTTTTACTGTTTTATTTGCCAGCTGCAAGCAACATGAAGAAGCTAGAAGACCGCTTTCAAGAGCATCGGGCACTTTCATGAAAAAATCAGCTGACCGAAATAAAAAGCTAGTGGCTAATGAAGAGGATGTGATCAAAAAAATCATAAAAAGCAATCCGAAAGTAAAATATTACGCTACCAAAAAAGGCTATTGGTTTTCTTATGATGAAAAAAATCCTAACGAAACTCAAGCGCCTCGTCGAGGAGACATTGCTTATTTCAATTTAGAAGTAAAAGACATTCAGGGTAAAATTATTTATTCTGAAGCTGATCTTGGTCCGCAAACCTATTATGTAGACAAACAAGACATTATGATGGGATTGCGTGATGGAATCAAATATATGCACAAGGGCGAAACCGTTACCTTTTTATTTCCTTCACACATTGCTTACGGATATCATGGAGACAATAACAAAATTGGGCCAAATGAATCTTTAATGTGCACCGTAACGCTTCGTAATTTTGTTCCAGATCCTGCAGCTCCAAAAACAGCTGTTCCGGCTGGACAACCTGCAGATGCACAAGCTTCGGCAGGACAAACACCGAAACCTGCTACTCCAAAACCGGTTGCTTCAAAACCTGCCGCACCAACTAAAAAAGACACAGTAAACCCTTAAATAAAAACATTTTAGAAATGAAAAAGAATATCTTATTATTACTATTAGCCGTAACCTCACTTTATTCTTGTAAAGATGAACACAGCAATTTGCCTGATGGTTTATACGCCGACATTGAAACAAATAAAGGACATATCATTGTTGAATTAGACTATACAAAAGCGCCTGTTACAGTAGCAAACTTTGTGACTTTGGCAGAAGGAAAAAACGAATTTGTAACCAAAGAATACAAAAAAAATCAACCCTTTTTTGATGGTTTAAAATTTCACAGAGTTATTGAAAATTTCATGATCCAGTCTGGAGATCCTGAAGGAACTGGCTCTGGTGATACTGGATATAAATTTAAAGACGAAATTACCGATTTGAAATTTGACAAACCTGGAGTTTTGGCAATGGCAAATAACGGTCCTGGAACAAACAGCAGCCAGTTTTTTATTACGCATGTTGAAACGCCTTGGTTAGAAGGAAAACACACTATTTTTGGTCATGTAGTTGAAAAAGGACAAGAAGTTGTAAATCAAGTAAAACAAGATGACACGATTGTAAAAGTTACAATTATCAGAAATGGAGAAGCAGCAAAGAAATTTGATGCCGTAAAAGTATTCCATGACTATTTTTCAGAAATTGCAAAAGAGAAAAGTAAATATGCCGGAGTTCAAAAAGAAAAAGTGGCTTATTATGCTTCAATCAGACCAAAAGCAACAAAAACCAATTCAGGTTTAGAGTTTGTTATTACCGAAAAAGGAACTGGCAAAAAACCAGCAATTGGAACCCAGATTTATATTCATTACGCAGGTTTCCTTGAAGATGGAACTTTATTCGATTCAAGCATCCCAGATGTTAATAAAGCTTTTGGAAAATATGATACTACAAGAGCAGAACAAAACGGTTATCAACCAATTCCATTTCAAGCAGGTAAAAAAGATGGTTTGATTCCTGGATTTATTGAAGGAATTGAGCAGTTGTCATTTGGAGATAAAGCGGTTCTTTTTATTCCTTCTCATTTAGCTTATGGAGCAACTGGTGCTGGAGGAGTTATTCCGCCAAATGCTAACATTATTTTCGAGATTCAATTGTTAGAAAAACCACAATAATAAATTATTTCATAGACTTAAATTCGAAACAAAATGAAATTTAAATTTCTATTATTATTCTGTTTGGCAGTAGTAAATTTACAAGCTCAGGCAACTAAAAAACCAGCAGCAAAACCAAAAGCTGCGACTACAAAAACAACTCCGGCAAAATCGGCAGCTCCAGCAAAAACAGCAGCGGTAAAAACGGTTACGCCTGCAAATCCTAATGAAGGTATTTTTGCAACAATCTCAACTTCAAAAGGTGATATTGTTGTTGTATTAGAATATGTAAAAGCTCCAGTTACTGTTGCAAATTTTATTTCTTTGGCAGAAGGAAATAATCCAAATGTTAAAGTAGAAAAACTAAAAGGTAAACCATTTTATGATGGTTTGAAATTTCACAGAGTTATTAATGATTTCATGATTCAGGGTGGAGATCCAGACGGAAATGGTTCTGGAGGTCCGGGCTATTCCTTTAAAGATGAATTTACTGAAGAATTGAAATTTGACAAAGGTGGTATTTTGGCAATGGCAAATTCTGGTCCGGCAACTAATGGAAGCCAATTTTTCATTACACATAAAGATACTCCTTGGTTAAACGGAAAACACACTATTTTTGGTCATGTCGTTTCAGGAATGGACAATGTAAATAAAATTGTTCAGAATGATATCATGACAAAAATTACAATTACACGCAAAGGCGACGCTGCTAAAAAGTTTGATGCTGTGAAAGTTTTGGCTGATGATGTTAAAAAAGAAGAGGCAAAAAAACTTGAAGCACAAAAAGTAGTTGTACAAAAAGCAGCTTATTTTACAGCAACTAAAGCAAAAGCAACTACAACTGCATCTGGCTTAAAATATGTGATTACACAAAAAGGAACTGGCGTAAAAGGCGCTGAAGGATCAACAATTTATTTCCACTATGCGGGTTATTTTGAAGACGGAAATCTTTTTGATAGCAGTATGGCAACAGTTGCAAAAGCATATGGAAAATATGATGCAAACAGAGATGCAGCAGGCGGATACAAAGCTTTTCCTTTTGCAGTGGGCAAAAAAGACGGTATGATTCCGGGATTCATTGAAGCTTTAGATATGATGACAGACGGAGAAAAAGCAATTTTCTTCCTTCCTTCAAATTTAGCTTATGGAGAAAAAGGTGCTGGCGGTGTGATTCCTCCAAATGCAACTTTAATTTTCGAAATTGAAACTTATAAAAATCAGCCAGTCAAATAATTGAACTGAAAGATTTATTAAAAATAAAAACCATCAAAGCTTATATTTTGATGGTTTTTTCGTTTTTACAGGTTTTTAATTTTTAAAAAATATATAATTTACAGTCATAAAACAATCCCTGAATAATATTAATCCTAATGTTTACTTCATTTTTCTATTAAATCACAAACAAAATAGCTTACCTTTGCCGGCCTTAATTTTAAAACAGGAATATCAAATGTCACAAAACAATGTATTAAAAGGAGTTTTTTTAGTTGCTTTAGGAGCTACAACTTACGGAATGCTAGCTACTTTTGTAAAAATGGCTTATTCTGAAGGATATACAACAGCCGAAGTAACAACTTCTCAATTTGTTTTGGGAATAATTGGAATTTTGATAATCAATGCATTTCAGAAAATAAAAAATAAAGGAACTGCTGTAAAAGCTTCTTCAAAAAACATTTTCAGCCTGATGCTTGCCGGAACTTCACTAGGAATGACAAGTTTGTTTTATTATCTGGCTGTAAAATATATTCCGGTTTCAATTGGGATTGTTTTATTGATGCAGACGGTTTGGATGGGCGTTTTATTAGAAATGATTTTAGAAAAAAAACTACCTTCAAAACAAAAAGTAATCGCCGTTTTTATTGTTCTTATTGGAACAGCTTTGGCTACAAATCTTATTCATGCTGATTTTCAATTGGATTGGAGAGGAATCGTTTGGGGGATTTTAGCAGCTGCTTCTTTCACTACAACTATGTTTACCGCAAATCGTGTTGCAACCGAAATTTCGTCTGCACAACGCAGTTTGTATATGCTTTTGGGAGGAGCTGTAATTGTTTTTTCTTTCGCTTTCGCAACTCAGACAGGAGCTTTTAATCTGGCTATTTTTATGAAATGGGGAATTGTTCTATCTTTGTTTGGAACCATCATCCCTCCTATGTTAATGAATGCTGGTTTCCCTTTGACCGGAATTGGATTAGGAAGTATTGTTTCTGCTCTTGAACTTCCTGTTTCTGTTACAATGGCTTTTGTTCTTTTGAATGAAAAAGTTATCCTTTTACAATGGATCGGAATTGTTTTAATCATTCTCGCCATAATTATTATGAATGTAAATTTCAAGGCTAAAAAATAGACGTTTTTGATGCTCTTTAAAAAAAAGGGCCTTGTAATGCAATAATTGTTAATTTTTTTATAAATTCGTGATATACAACACTATATCATGAAACAACCTTGGCATTTATATTTAATGGCTTTTTTATATATAATTGCCGGAATTAATCATTTCAGAAAGCCGGGAATGTACATTAAGATCATTCCGCCCGCATTTAAAAACCCCAAATTACTAAATAATTTAAGTGGAGCTGCCGAAATCATATTAGGCTTCCTCCTATTGCTTCCTTTTACAAAAAATTTTGCCGCATGGGGAATTATTGCATTGTTAATTGCAGTATTTCCTGCGAATTTATACATGTACCAAAATAAAAAAGCAAGTTTTAATTTACCCAAATGGATTTTATTTGTACGTTTGCCCTTACAAATTGTTTTGATTTTTTGGGCATTCCAATATACCCTTTAATAATCGAATCTATTAATTTAAAATTACTTAATTATGAAAAAATTATTTGCAGAGTTTTTTGGAACTTTTTGGTTAGTTTTTGGAGGTTGCGGAAGCGCGATTTTTGCAGCCGGAATTCCTGATTTAGGAATTGGATTTGCAGGAGTTGCTTTAGCTTTCGGTTTAACGGTTCTAACAATGGCATATGCTGTTGGTCACATTTCCGGTGGACATTTTAATCCAGCAGTTTCATTTGGATTGTGGGCTGGCGGAAGATTTTCAGCAAAAGATCTTATTCCTTACATTATTGCACAGTGTATTGGAGCAATTGCTGCGGCAGGAACTTTATACACAATCGCTTCTGGAAAAGCCGGTTTTGTAATTGACAATACAAAAGCTGGTGCATTTGCATCAAATGGTTTTGGCGCTTTTTCTCCTGACGGGTATTCACTTCAGGCAGCTTTTATTGCCGAATTTGTATTGACTTTATTTTTCCTTTTAGTGATTTTGGGAGCTACAGACAAATTCGCAAACGGAAGATTTGCAGGAATCGCAATTGGTTTGGCTTTAACTTTAATTCATTTAATCAGTATTCCAATCACCAATACTTCAGTTAACCCTGCAAGATCTTTATCTCAGGCAATTTTTGTTGGAGGTGAACCTTTATCTCAAGTTTGGCTATTTTGGGTGGCGCCAATATTAGGTGCAATTGTAGCTGGGTTTATCTATAAAACTTTGCTGCAAAATCATGATGAAGCTTAATCCCCAAAATAAATCAAACATAAACTAAAAACATTCAATTATGGAATTTTTATATTTCTTACTTATAGGAGCAATTTCCGGATGGCTAGCTGGTCAAATCTGGAAAGGTGCAGGATTTGGTTTAATTGGTAATATTATCGTCGGAATCATTGGCGGTTTTATTGGCGGATGGATTGCCGGAAAATTTGGCATTGGTGGAGGCGGACTTCTTTGGCAAATTTTAATTGCTGTTGGTGGTGCGTGGGTTTTACTCTTCATTATCAGCCTGATTAAAAAAGCTTAAGCCAAAGACATCAAAATAAATTAGTTACCTAATAAAATCATATCAAGAGAAAAAAGAAGTTTTAACAACCTTTTTTCTCTTTTTTTTTATTTTAAATAATTTAATAAATTAGAAGTTAAAATACATATTTATCATAATTCATGTTGTTATTTCGTCAATTTTACTACATTTGAACAAATACATTATTGAATTATGAATAACATTATTATCTATTTCAGTACAATTCCTTCTTCACACAGAAGCTTAATTTTGGTTGGAGGAATAACTCTTTTTTGGCTAATCGAAAATACTTTTCCTCTTTTTCAGATGCAGTACAAAAAATGGCATCATGCAGGAATCAATATCTTTTTTACGCTTACGACAATTATTGTCAATTTCGTTTTAGCTTTTATCTTAATCAAAACCGCAGCTTGGACTACTGAAAATCATTTTGGAATCCTGGAATGGCTTCCTGAAATCCCAATTTGGCTTTATACTATAATAGGTTTGCTTTTACTGGATCTGATTGGCGCTTATCTGGCACATTTCGTACAGCATAAAATAAAATTTTTATGGCGTTTTCATCTTATTCATCACACAGATACCTGGATTGATACAACTACGGCCAACAGGCATCATCCTGGCGAAAGCGTCATTCGTTTTATCTTTACAACTTTAGGTGTATTAATTGTTGGAAGTCCAATGTGGATGGTCTTTCTATACCAATCACTATCCGTTATTGGTTCGCAATTCAATCATGCCAATATTTCGTTACCAAAAAAGCTGGATGTTTTTTTAAGTTACCTAATTGTTTCTCCAAATATGCATAAGGTTCATCATCATTATATGCTTCCTTACACAGACAGTAATTATGGAAATATATTTTCGGTTTGGGATCGTCTTTTCGGAACATTTACAACTTTGCCAAAAGAAGAATTAATTTACGGAGTTGATACTCATATGAAGCCCGAAGAACACAACAAATTAGCAAATTTGTTGCAAATTCCGTTTCAAAAATCAAGATCAGCAAAAAACAGTTAAAATCAATAAAAAAAAATAGTTCAGCGTACCAACTAATTATTTTTTTTATTAATATTGATATATAAAATGAAAATCAATCTATTAATCATTAACCTCTATTTTGAATTAATTTTCACGAGATGAAAAAGAGTAGCCGCAAAGAATTGAATTGGGAACAAACAGAAAGACTTGTTTCGTTAGCTTTAGAAGAAAAAAATCCATTTGAAATCATAAAAAAAGAATTTGGATTAGCAGAAAAGGAAGTTCTTGAAATCATGAAAAAGAAGATGCCTGTAGAAAAATTTGAAATGTGGAAAAAAAAGGCAATTGCAAATAAGCCAAAACCAAAGCCAGTCAAAATTGACGACTTCGATGAGGATTTGGATGGAAAATATTACATAAAGAACAAACTAGATTAAGATAAAACTCCTGAATTTCAGGAGTTTTTTTTTATATTTATATAAAAGTGTAACAATTTGATAATTTAGAAGTCAAATACACATAACTAAACGCGAACAAATGAGAAAAATAATTTACACTTTAGCTCTTGCTGTAACATTTTGGAGCTGTAAAACGGGAAGCACATCGGGAGATGCAAAAAGCAAAACTGTAGATGTTAACATCAATCTTGTAGATGTTAAAGATGATAAAGTCCTGGTGACTGTTACACCTCCGGCAATTAAAACGGATGAAGTAATTTACAGTATTCCAAAAACAGTTCCTGGAACTTATTCTACAGATAATTATGGTAAATATTCTGATGGATTTAAAGCTTTTGATGCTAAAGGAAATGAGTTAACTGTAAAGAGAATTGATGATAATTCATGGTCAATTTCTAATGCAAAAACACTTAAAAAAATCACTTATTTAGTTGGAGATACTTTCGACACTGAAAAAGGAACCGGTTTTGGAAATGATGATGTATTTTCTCCAGCTGGAACTAACATCAACGCCGGTGTAAATTTTATGGTGAATACACACGGTTTTGTTGGTTATTTTCAGGACAAATTAGATGTACCTTATAAAGTTACGATTACGCATCCTGAAACGCTTTGGGGCGCAACTTCAATGACTGATGAAGATGCAAGTAAGACAAGCGACGTTTTTACAACGCCTCGTTATGCTGTTTTGGTTGAAAATCCGATTATGTATTCTAAACCTGATTACACGACATTCAACGTTAACGGAATGGATATTTTGATTGCTGTTTATTCTCCAACAGGGAAATTTACTGCAGAAAGCATTACGCCGGAAATGAAAACGATGATGACGGCGCAGAAAAACTTTTTAGGAAAAATCAATTCTACTAAAAAATATACTGTTTTATTGTATTTATCAAGCTTGGCAAAAGATGATGCACACGGTTTTGGAGCATTAGAGCATCCAACAGCGACAACGGTTGTTTTACCGGAATCAATGCCGAAAGAAAAATTGGTTGAATCAATGAAAGATGTAGTTTCTCATGAGTTTTTCCATATTGTAACGCCATTGACAATTCACTCAAAAGAAATTCAGTATTTTGATTACAATGCACCAAAAATGTCAGAGCATTTATGGATGTATGAAGGTGTTACAGAATATTTTGCAAATCTTTTCCAAATCAATCAAGGTTTAATTGATGAAGCTGAATTTTACACTAGAATCGCTGATAAAATCGAACAGGCAAAAGGCTTAAATGATACGATGTCGTTTACTGTAATGAGTAAAAATGTTTTGGAGCAGCCATATAAAGACCAATATTTGAATGTTTACCAAAAAGGTGCTTTGATTGGTATGTGTATCGATATTATTATTAGAGAAAAAAGCAATGGCGAGAGAGGAATTCTTGATTTAATGCATAAATTATCAAACGAATATGGTATTGAAAAACCATTTAATGATGATGAACTTTTTGCTAAAATCACACAATTGACTTATCCTGAAGTTGGTGAATTCTTAAATAAATATGTAGCTGGAACAACTCCAATTCCTTATGATGTTTATTTAGCAAAAGTTGGAGTAACAAAAGCAACTGAGAAAAAAGCGAGTCCAGTATTCTTAAAAGGACAAACGCCTTATATTTCTGTTGACAAACAAACTAAAGAAATTGCTGTTCGTTCTGATATTGAACCAAATGCGTTTTTCAAAAACCTAAATTTAAAAGGTGGCGATATTTTGGTTTCTATTAATGACAAACCTTATTCTCTTGCGAATATTTATGATTTAATTGGAGAAAGTGAAAACTGGAAAGAAAACGATCCAATTACTGTAAAAATTAAACGTGCAGGAAAAGAAGAAACTATCAAGGGAACTGTAAAGTTACCTTATGAAGAATCTGAAACTTTTAAAGCTACTGATGCTTCAAAAGAAAAACTTAAAAATGCGTGGTTAAAAGGATAATTTCTTTTTAAGACAAATAAAAAAAACCGACAAGTGATTGTCGGTTTTTTTATATTTATTTTATTTCTTCACCGGAAACTTCCAGTCAAATTCATCTTTATTATTAATGATTGCGCCAATTTCAAATTTTACTACTTCATCAAATTCGGTTTGAAGAATAAACCAATTGTCTTCGTTAAAGTAATTTTCGAAAGTATCAAAAGTTTCCTGATTGTATTTTGTAATTCCTTTTGCAGCAAAATCTTTCTTTACATCGGCAATATTTCTTCCGATTATTTTGAATCCGAAAACTTCTAAATCATTGCTTGATACAACTGCATAACCAAATTTCAAATCTTCTTCTTCATAAAATGTTAATCTGATTTTATGTGCATTGTATACAAAAATCACATTGTCATCTTCGTCTTTATAGTTTTTATCAGGTTTTCCTAAAACAGCCGTTACATCGTTCTGTTTCATTCCGAAAAGCAATTTGTCAATTCCTGATTTTAGATTTATTTTCATATTAATTGTCTTTATTTGAAGTGCAAATTTCGTGAAGTTTTTTTGTTATTCGCCACGAATTCACGAATTAATATTCTTAAAACCTAACAGGTTTTAAAAACTTGTTACAACTAGTACCCTTTTTTGTTAGGTTTACTGCTCATATAAAAAGTAATCTTTCCACCATTCATAACATCAGTATGCTTTAAAAATGGCCTGTCTAATGGTTTTCCATTCAAAAGTACTTTACTAACAAATACATTTTTATCAGATTGATTTACAGTTTCTACTTCAAATTTCTTTCCGTTTTCTAAATTAAAAACTGCATTTTTCACGAGCGGACTTCCTAATGCATATTCATCAGAACCTGGAGCAACAGGATAAAAGCCTAAACTGCTAAAAATATACCAAGCACTCATTTGTCCAAAATCGTCATTTCCTCCAAGACCATCTGCTCCGTTGCGATACATTTTTTTCAAAATCATTCGGATTTTATCTTGTGATTTCCACGGAGAATCTGTCCAATTATACAAATAAACTACATGATGTGAAGGCTCATTTCCGTGCACATAATTCCCGATAATACCGTCTCTGGTAATATCTTCTGTATTTTCGAAATATTTATCTGGAAGATGCATGTTGAACAAAGAATCTAAACGAACTTTAAATTTCTCATTTCCGCCCATTAATTTAATCATATCAGCAGGATCTTGCGGAACGTATAGACTGTAATTCCATGAATTTCCTTCAATAAAACCTTGTCCATGTGTGTCTAGCGGATCAAATTCTTTTTTGAAAGTTCCATCGATTAATTTTGGACGCATAAAACCTGTTTTTTCATCGTAAACATTTTTATAATTTTTCGATCTGTTGATGAATTCATTATAAATTTCTGTTTTTCCAAGTTTTTTAGCTGCTTGTGCAATTGCCCAGTCATCATATGCGTATTCTAAAGTTTTAGAAACTGATGCTCCATTTTTATCTTCAGGAACATAACCCATTTTCATATAATATTCTAATCCATCGTAATAAGGAACTTTTGCTGTATTGACACATGCCTGAAGCGCTTTTTCTGCATCAAAATTAATGTTTCCTTTTACAATTGCATCGGCCACTACAGAAACCGAATGATAACCAATCATGCACCAATTTTCATTCGCATAATGTGACCAGATTGGGAGCATTTTATGTACACTTTGATCTGAATGCGCCAACATTGAACTTACCATATCAGCGTTGCGTGTTGGCTGAACAATATTAAAGAAAGGATGCAAAGCGCGATAAGTATCCCATAATGAATAACTGGTATAATTTTTAAATTTTTCGGCTTTATGAACATTCATATCAAGTCCTTTATAATTTCCGTCAAGATCCATATATTCTGTCGGACCTAAAAAGGCGTGATACATTGCAGTATAAAAGTTTACATAATCTTCCTTTTGAATGGCTTCAATTTGAATTTTATTCAGTTCGCTATTCCAAACTTCCTGGCTCTGTTTTTTTACTTTTTCGAAATCCCAGCCCGGAACTTCTTTTTTCATGTTTTCTAATGCTCCAGCAGAACTTACTGGAGATAATGCCATTTTAATTTTGATTTTTTCGCCTTCTTCGGTATTAAAATCAAAGAACAATTTTAGATTTTGTCCTGCCATTTCTGGGAAGTTTTTCGTCTGGTCGAATCTTCCCCAGAAACCTCTGTAAACGCTTTTTTCTTGTGCAGCTTGTCCGTAGCTTTTAATTGGTTTGCTGAAAGACATTGCAAAATAAACCGTTCTTGTTCTTGCCCAGCCATTAGTTTGGCGGTATCCGGTAATTAAAGTATCGTTTTCTACACGAACAAATGTCCAAACGTTTTTCTTGTCGTAATTATAGATTCCAGAAGTTAAATCCAAAATAATATGTGCTTCATCTGATTTTGGAAATGTATATTGATGCATTCCAACTCTAGTTGTTGCTGTTAATTCGGCTTTAATTTTATGATCTTCTAAAAAAACGCTGTAATAAGCTGGTTCCGCTTTTTCTGTTGAATGTGAAAATGCTGATCGATAACCCGACAAAGGTTTTGACGCAACTCCAGAGTTCAATTGCAGTTTTCCTGTTGTTGGCATAATCAAAAAATCACCTAAATCGGAATGACCAGTTCCACTAAAATGTGTATGACTGAATCCTACAATTGTCTTGTCTTCATATTGATATCCTGCACAATATTTATAAACTTCACCGTTATATTTTCCGTTCAAACCATATGCAATTGTATCAGTTTCAGGACTAAGTTGCACGCTACCAAAAGGCACCGTAGCACCTGGATAAGTATGTCCCATTCTTGCTGTTCCAATCATTGGATCAACGTACTGAATTAAATTTCGCTTTTCAGATTCTTTTTTTTGTGCATTTGAAATGGTTCCAAGCATCAAAAATGAAAGTCCAAAAAGAAGGCTTTTACAGTTTAATCTATTCATTAGTTATTTTTTAAAATCATTATATTTTTTATTCAAAACAAATCAGGTATTTACTAAAACGATTTACCTATATTTTTAGTTTAGAAAAATACAACAAAATATGCTTTTAAAAAATATAAATTTTGTGGGGATATTAATGAATCTATTTTTGCGCTTTTCATTTAGACTGGACTGAAGTCCAGCCCTACAATATGGTTCGAGCCTAACGGCTTTTTACAATGATTCTGTTTATTTTTTTGGTTCTATGAAAAAATGCGATCGATTTAAATTTAGAAAAAACCATTTTACAGTAATAGATTCTAATTTGTTGAAAAAAACATATACAATCGAAAAGAGTTCCGAAGGAACGTTTTATATTGTAGAGCTGGATTTCAATCCAGTTTAAAAATAGATCGAGCCGTTGGCTCTTTTTGCTTTGCTTTTTTTATAGTTTATTTTTTAGGTTTTCTTTTACCTCATCAAACCATTCGTTTTTAAGAATGCTTAAAACTATAGAATCACGTCGGAGATTGCTGTCTCTTGTTGGCATATTGCTTCTTAAAACGCCTTCAACTTTACAGCCAATACTTTTCATCGCGGCAATACTTCTTTCATTATTATTATCTGCGCGGAATTCAACTCTTTCTAATCCTAAAGCTTCGAAAGCAAACTGAAGCAGTAAAAATTTGCAGTGTTTGTTTAAACCAGTTCCTCTAAACTCCGATCCGTACCAAGTATATCCTAACTGCAAAGTTTTGAATTCAAGATTTATATCGTAGAAACGTGTTGAACCTGCGTATTTCTGAGATTTTTTATCAAAAACGATAAAAGGAAATTCCTTTTCGTTTTCTCTGGCTTTAATTGCCAATTGAATATAATTGATCAAATTTTCTTTTCCTTCTGCTCCAACCAATGAATATTTCCAGGTTTCCGGTTCATTGATTGAAATATCTAATAAGTTTTCTACATCTGATTCTTGAAGCGGGCGCAACAAAACAAAGTCGTCTTCTAAAATAATAGTATCTGTGAAATTGAAATTTGATATTTTAGTCATAATTCATTTTTGGTTATTAAATTATTTTTTGATTTTAAAAAGCGTTTTAAATAAAAAAAGCCCCTAAGGGACTTTATTTTCTGTTCTTATTTTTTGAAGTCCATAATTTCTTAAAAAAAATTATTCACTCATTTCGTCGTAACGCTCGGGAACTTGCGGATCGTACAGGGGACATTTGAATTCTTCCATCACAGAAACCAATTGGTTCATGGTTTTTCCTTCAGTTCCATAACAATCAATTTTTATGCTTTGAGGAGTTGTAATGACTTGAAAAGCACCTTTTCCTTTTGGGTTTTTCCAACTATTTTCATCCACTCTTTCCCATTCTGAGAAAACGGAATTGATTCTATTTACGATTACATCTACTTGAAGCGCAGCCAGACCTTCTACTTCTTGTTTCTCTACAAGAGCTTCATAAACCTCCTGATTGTTCAGGTAAATTTCATCCAGATATCTCCAAAAAAGTAGTTCGTACATAATATTGCCGTTTTATAATTTGTAGAGACGCACAACTGTGCGTCTAAAATGACGAAAGACGCACTGCTGTGCGTCTCTACGTAAAAAATTAATAATTGAATGTTCCGTATTCGCTGGTAATGGTAAGCTTTTTAGCATCTGAAGCTTCTACTCTTCCTACGATTTGTGCATCAACATTGAATGATTTTGAAATCTCAATAATATCTTGTGCAATGTTTTCCGGAACATAGATTTCCATACGGTGACCGCAATTGAAAACCTGATACATTTCTTTCCAGTCTGTTTTTGATTGTTCCTGAATTAACTTGAACAATGGCGGAACCGGAAATAAATTATCTTTTATAATGTGTAAATTTTGAACGAAATGAAGAATTTTAGTCTGCGCTCCTCCACTGCAATGAACCATTCCGTGGATGTCTGCAGGAGTATATTTATCTAAAATTTTCTTGATGATTGGAGCATAAGTTCTCGTTGGCGAAAGCACTAACTGACCTGCATTGATTGGGCTGTTTTCAACTTCATCAGTTAAATTAACCTGTCCAGAATAAATCAATTCTTCTGGAACTGCTGCATCGTAACTTTCTGGGTATTTTTTAGCCAAATATTTTCCGAAAACATCGTGACGTGCAGAAGTAAGTCCGTTGCTTCCCATTCCGCCATTATAGCCTTTTTCGTAAGTTGCCTGACCGAAAGAAGCCAAACCAACAATTACATCACCTGCTTTTATATTTGCGTTATCTACAACATCGCTGCGTTTCATACGAGCTGTAACAGTCGAGTCAACAATAATTGTACGAACAACGTCACCAACATCGGCAGTTTCTCCTCCTGTTGAATGAATAGTTACTCCAAAAGTTTTTAATTCGTTGATTAATTCTTCTGTTCCGTTAATGATTGCCGAGATAACCTCAGCCGGAATTAAATTTTTATTTCTTCCAATAGTTGAAGAAAGCAGAATATTATCTGTTGCGCCAACACATAATAAATCGTCAATATTCATGATCAGAGCATCTTGTGCAATGCCTTTCCAAACAGAAAGATCTCCGGTTTCTTTCCAGTACATATACGCCAAAGACGATTTTGTACCAGCTCCGTCAGCATGCATAATTAAGCAATGTTCTGCATCTTGGGTAAGATAATCAGGAACAATTTTACAAAATGCCTGCGGAAATAAACCTTTATCAATATTTTTTATGGCGTTGTGTACGTCTTCTTTTGATGCCGAAACACCTCTTTGTGCGTACCTTTTGCTAGAATCTGAACTCATGAAACTTAGTTTGTGTTGATGTGGTGCAAAGATAACTAGTTTTTTTAATTCTTGGGTTTATACCAATTTAAAATTAGTTTTTATTGTCACTTAATCTCCTAAAATGAAATTATGTTTTTCATAAAAAAAATCGACAGCGAGAACACTGCCGATTTTTAGACATCAGAATTATTCGAAGATTATGATATTTTTATTTCCAATCAGGCATCGACGCATTTTGGAACAAAGTTGTCCTTGTACTGTCGTCTGTTGTGCTGACGGTTTGTATATTTTTGGCTGAAAGCCCGTCATTTGAGGTATTTACAAAAATGACTTTTGCTTCATTTGGCGAAAATTTCACATCGAGGTCGTTGAAACCATTTTCTTTACCTGACGACAATTCTGCCGATGTATTTGTTGCAACGGTGTAAATAAATATTCTGGAATCTAAGCGTCTGTAATCTGCATTTTCAAATCCGGAAACATCTCTGGTATACACCACTCTTTTATTATCAATCGAAATATCAATTCCGCTTGCACCTCCTGTTACTCCAGAAAGCACCGTATATAAAACAGTTCCGCTCATATCTATTGCATAAATTTCGACACTATATCCTGAAACATCATTTACTTTTAAAACAATTTGGCTTCCGTCGCGACTCCATTCGCATTCAGAAATAAACTTGCCGTTTGGTGTTTTAAACAACTGCGTCAATCCAGATCCATCAGCATTTATGCGGTAGAGTTTGTCAAAATTCGGATAAATCAACTGACTGCCGTTTGTGCTCCAGGAATAACTCACATTATCCATATTGAAACCTGCTATAGGTACAAAATTTGTAATTTTTCGCACATCGGTACCATCAGGATTCATGCTGAAGATTTGATTCAGAGATCCGTCAGTACTTATGTAAGCAATTCTGTTAATACTTAAATTTTTTCTCGGTCTGAAACTATTCACCTCTGCTGAAGACAATTGAAGTTCGTTTCCGGCATCATCAGCAGTAAAAATTACATTGTTGTTTTTTATCTTTTTCACATACATGTATCTCGGATTCGGGAATGCCAATGTTCTAAACGAATTTGTCACACTATTTATAGGCTTGTTTATTCCGTCATCAACACTTACTTGCCAGTAATATTTGGTGCTGAAACTTAAATCTTTAATAGCTAAAGTTGTTGTTTTAAGATCAGAATAGGTTTTCACTTCGTCTGTAGTTCCGTTTTTCACAGTTACAGTGTACGTAAGCGGATCTCCTTCCGGATCTTTGGCAGTCCAGGTCAAATTAAGACTTAAAGCTTGTCCAGTAGCATTATCTGTTGGCGCAGTAAGTACCGGAATTTCTGGCGGTTTATTAGTCGCCGTTGAGACTTCTAATTCAAAAATAACTTCAATTTCAATATCCTTATCAATTGTAGCTGGCTGAAATCTTGCGATAAAACCATCTTTTTGAGCCTGAAAAGCATATTTACCAACTGGGACTTTATCAATTTTAAAATATCCATCCTTATCTGTATAAACAGTACTTGTTGTCGGGCTCGACGACACACGGGCATTTTCGACGCCTGTATAAGTACGAACGTCAACAACACGCCCTTTAATTGAACCAGTTCCTGTATTATCAAATTGCTCTTCACTGCAAGAAATTAAAAGAAAAAAGCACGCCAAAATTTTTAATCCTATTTTCATTTGAGACTGAATTTTATTAAACTTATATTGAACTTAATCCTTTAATCATTAAATTATTAAAGATCAAAAGGCTGCCTATTTTTTCTTGTAATTTGTATTTTTTGGGAAATAATATGTCATCCCAAAACCAAACCTATAGAAATAATCATCCCGCACTCCGGCGACCAGATGATCTACATTATCACTAAATGCCGCATTAAATTCTCCATACAATTTGAGTCCAATGTGCGGCGAAACCAAATATTCGACACCTGCTCCAGCCTGTACTTTGCTATGAAAATTTTCCCGATGATGATCAAATTCGAATCCGGTTCCGGCAAAAACAAAAGGAGAAAAAACGTCGCGGGGCAATATGATGCATTCCAGATTTAGATCTAAAGACAAATAACCGTAATCCATATAATTTTTATTTGCTACCTGAAAAGCATTTGATGAAGCACTCAGATTAAATGTGGGCGAGAAAAAGAATTTCACCGCTCCTCTTATCATAGGCATAGGTTTTGGATTTGGATAATCACCTTGCATTAGGGTTGTTCCTCCCACTGCTTCTATACCAAATCTTGCTCTTCTATTTTCGCTTAAATTTCTGTTATATAATTGAGCTAAATCGGCATCGCTTTTCTCTTTATCATAAGCCGCTACAAAGTCGTCAATTTGTTTTTGTGGTGCATTTACTTCCCAAAGTTTGTCTTTAATTCCGTCAACAATAAGTCCCTCTACTGCTTTTTCAATAGCTTCTGTTACCGCCATCTGAATTGGTTCATTTCGAGTAAAACCAGTTTCAACTTCCAGAAGTCTGTTTAAATTAACATATCTGAATAAACTTGCATCAATACTTTGTGATAAAATAGTTTTTGAAACGTAAACCGTATTTAAGATTTTCCCGTTTGAAGTCGATACCAATCTCAAATAAACAGTTACTCGGTCTTGTCTGTATTGAGTTGAACCTCCAGCTCCAAAATATCTCGCTCCAAAACCACCTGTAATAATATTGGTATCATAAGAAATAATCCCTCCTTCAAGCAATACTCCTGCAAATAAAAGCGGCGTTAAAACTGCTTCATTTGGTTCTGTTTTTGATGCGTATTCCTGACGCGTAGAACGAATAATATTTCTTTCGTTTAAAAGATTTCCCAGATTTTCGCGCTCGATAGGCACAAACCATTTTGAGTCCTGCAAGGCTTTTATTAAAATCGATGTTGCTCCTTGTGTAACAGCGGTACTAAAGGTACTTCCCAGTTCAGTAGGCTTGTACTGTCCTGTTTGGTCTTTAAATTTATATACACCTACAACTATCTGCTCTTTTGGTTTTGGCATTTCGACCAATTTGGCAGTGGCTGGAGTATTTTCTCCATATACCGCTTTTTGCACCCCAACAGGCTGATTAAAATATGCTCCACATCCTGAGAATAGGCAAATTAATAAAAATAGAAAAAGGGGACTTTTATTCATAATCTCACTTATTTACAATAATACATGAACCTTATTTTTTACTCGGACAATTAAATTTATTGCCCCGGAAGAATTACTTGTGTCTGCTCACCCGTATCTGTATCCAAAACATTAACCACCAATCCTAAATTAGAATGGTAAATATCAATCGAAAGCGTTCCAAAAACATATGTTCCTGGAGAAAGTGTACCAGTTCCTGTGCCTGTGCCAGTACCTGTTCCCGTTCCAGTCCCACTTCCTGTATTTGTGCTACTTCCAAATTGATTATCAAATAATGAATTTGAAAGTCTGTTTAGCAATTGATTATTCAAATTGCTTTTGAAACGTTCCAAATCTGTTTGCTGCTTAAACTGCGAATTGGTGTCTTCTTTATAATCATTCTGAGCCTGGGCAGAACTAAGCAACCACGGATAATTGAAAGTATCGCCTCCAAAATTTGGGTTTGCCGCTTTATATTGAAGGTTTTGTGCAATTGATATTGTACTAAAACCAAACAAGCAAACGAGTAATGCTATAGTTTTCATATAGATACTTTTTAGTTTGAACATTAAATAGTAAACGCTTTATCGAAAAATGTACTCAATTCTGAATTTTAATATTGAGTAATCATTTTGTTTTGCTTTTCCAGATCTTTAAAATACTTGAATAGCTTTTGAGCCGCTGAATCAGCCATGTATTTTAAAAAATCTTCATCAGGACGTGAAATAAACTCCTCTATAATATCACTATCTACTAATATTGTAATCTTGGTTGTGCGCCCAAATGTCAGTTCTTCCTGAACCGTTACGATTTTAGTAGTATGAACTTTCAGTTTCGAATATTGTGCATAAAACATATCATAATAATCATTTCCCAATTTTGTTTTAGTATCATTGGCTACAATTCCCACCATTTCGATACCGTCAACAGGGACAGATTTTCCTGCGTCTGATTCTGTTTCTTCATTAAAAACAATTCGATCTTTGCCAATTATGGCATTTTTTTCATCATAAATGAGCAACATTACAATCACTTCGTCCTGTTTGGTATAATTGATTTGCGTTTTAGACAATTCTACCCTTTGATTCGGCTCCAGTGTTACTCTTCCATCTTGCGCATTAGTTGATTTATTTGAATTCGATTTGTTTTTTTTGAATACACTTAGTTTATATGAAATATTCTTGAACTCTGATTTTAAATTTTCTGCAGTTCCGGTTATAAATAATAAATTCTCAATTTCCTTAACTTCAATTTTCGCTTTTACTTCTTTGTTGTACTCGGTTTGCGAAAATCCGTTTTCAGAAAAAAAAATAAAAAAAGATGCCACAATTATGTGAAGATACTTTTTCATGATTCTAGCGATTGAATACGTAAATTGTACCTGAATTTCCAGACTGATTAATGATCATATCCTTGGATATCGAATTTGATCCTGTACTGAAAATCGTTAAATTATTGCCTTCCTGATTGACTTTCATCGATTCGACTCCTCGGGAGTATGATGATGATGAAATATCACTTATATAATTATTATTACCTGACTGTATATAGGATTGATTTATTTCGTCTGCTTTTTTGTAGACATTCATGTAGTTGTTATTACCAGTTTGCTGTGCAGTTACATAAGCATTGTTGCTGATAATAGTTAAATTGGCCTGATTATAGTTGCCAATTTGTGCAATTTTGACTATGTTATGATTGATAACATATTGATTTGTATTCTGATTTTGATTGCGATTGTTTGATTCATTCATGGCTATAACATAATCACTTATATTCCCATCAATTGATTGTGAGAATATAATTCCTGTAAAAAGAAAAAATAAGATTACAATAGCTTTCATAATTTTTGAAATAATAAAAAAAGGAAGAACTGATTATATCAAGTCCTTCCTTTTCTTGGTTTTTTAGTTTGCCTGTAGCACTACGCTGCCATTTAAGAACCCAGCTTGAGTAACAGTACTAACATTTCCCCATCCTAATTGTGCTGTCAAAGCATAGTTAGCAACTCCATATTGATCGATACTAGAAGAGTTTCCAATTCCAAGTTGAATTGTTGAAGCTGAATTGAATAATCCTTCTTGATAAGTGTCAGATTCGTTGCCGAAGCCAAATTGATAAGCAGAAGCATCGTTACCCCAACCTACTTGAACTGCACTCGAACTATTAAAGAATCCGATTTGTGTTAGATCAGCATTATTGTCAATTCCAAATTGGAAAACTGTAGCGCTGTTTCCTAATAGTGGACCTTGGTCAATATCAGAAGTATTTCCCCATCCAATTTGTGTAACTGAAGCAGAGTTTGCAATACCTAATTGATCAATAGTTGATGAGTTATCAACACCTATTTGAAGAACAGTTGCAGAATTAAAAATACCATCTTGTTGAACATCTGAATCATTTGATCCAACTTGAACAACTAATGCTCCATTTAATAAACCAGTTTGATCAACATTACTAGTGTTTTGTGCCACGGCAACACCTACAAACAGCATCGCGGAGATGCTTAAAATTACTTTTTTCATAATAAATATATTTAATTGGTTATTAATACAAATTATTATGCAGGTTGTAATTTGGGGGAAAAAAATTTGGGCAATTTTAATGAAATCTCAAACGAAAATTGGGGGTTATTTCTCGATTTCTTTTTCAAAATTAGAAAACTTCTCGATAATCAAATCAGGTATAAATACGTATTTTACAAGAACTTAACTTGTTTTCGATGAACTGTGAAACTATCTCGACGAACTGCCATTTTTGTTTTTTTACTTAGTAAGAAAAAACCTATTTCTTGTAATTTCTTTACATTTATACCTAAACAGTCGTTAAAAAAAAGTTATAAAACCACTTATTTTAACATATTCACAAAAAAAGCCCATCTTTTTTAAGATGGGCTTTAACTAAATGTTTAGAAAACGTTACTTAGTAAACAGCAATTCTCTGTACTTGGTCAAAGTCCAGCTCTCATCATCTACTAATAATTCTAATTTATCGCAATGGTTACGAATATCTTCAAAATATGGTTTTACCTTATTGCAATACGCTTCTGCCATTTTTTGAGCATCAGTTAATTGATTGGCTTTCTTTCTTTCATTCGTCATAGCCAATACTTTAGAATTAATTCCTTCGATATGACCTGAAATTTCTTTAATTAAAGTAATTTGTTCTTTTGCAATCGTCTCAAATTCTTTTCCAAAGATTTCTTTTAAGCCTTTTACATTTTCAATTAATGTATTTTGGTAACGAATAGCAGTTGGAATTACGTGATTTCTTGAAATATCTCCTAAAACTCTTCCTTCAATCTGGATTTTCTTAGTGTATTCTTCCAATTCAATTTCATAACGCGCTTCAGCCTCAACATGATTAAAGATTCCTAATTCTTCAAATAAGTCCAAAGCTTGTTTTGAAACCTTAGCTTTAATCGCTTCCGGTGTAGTTTTGAAATTACTCAAACCTCTTTTTGCTGCTTCTTTTTCCCAGGCATCGCTATAACCGTCTCCTTCAAAAAGAATTTTTTTAGATTGTTTGATGTATTCTCTTAAGACATTAAAGATTGCATCGTCTTTTTTCATGTCTTTATTTTCAATCAGGTTTTCAACTTCATTTTTAAAGTCGATTAACTGTTTAGCAACAATTGCATTTAAAGTTGTCATTGCATTTGAACAGTTTGAATTTGAACCAACAGCTCTAAATTCAAATTTATTTCCTGTAAAGGCAAAAGGTGAAGTTCTGTTTCTGTCTGTATTATCTAATAATACGTCTGGGATTTTACCAACAACATTTAATTTTAAATCTGTTTTTTCTTCAGGCGAAAGTTTTCCGGTTGTTACACTTTCTAATTCTAATAAAACTTTTGACAATTGTGCTCCGATAAAAACCGAAATAATAGCCGGTGGCGCTTCATTAGCTCCTAGCCTGTGATCATTACTTGCTGTTGCAATTGAAGCTCTTAATAAAGTTTCATAATCATTTACAGCTTTAATCGTATTTATAAAGAAAGTAAGGAATTGCAAATTACTCATTGGTGTTTTGCTTGGACTCAATAAATTAACTCCGGTATCTGTAGCCAAAGACCAGTTATTGTGTTTTCCAGAACCGTTTACACCTTTAAATGGTTTTTCGTGAAATAATACTTTAAAATCATGACGTTCTGCCACTCTCTGCATCACATCCATTAATAAAGAGTTGTGATCAACTGCTAAATTCGTTTCTTCAAAAATTGGAGCCAACTCAAATTGATTTGGCGCAACCTCGTTATGACGTGTTTTTACCGGAATTCCCAATAACATACATTCCTGCTCCAAATCTCTCATATATGTAAGAGCACGAGTTGGGATAGATCCAAAATAATGATCATCTAACTGCTGACCTTTTGCAGAAGTATGTCCTAATAATGTTCTTCCGGTCATCACCAAATCAGGACGAGAATTTGCCAAAGATTTGTCAATCAAGAAATATTCTTGTTCCCAACCTAAAGTTGCTGTTACCTTTTTTACGTTTTTGTCAAAATATTTACAAACTTCAGTCGCCGCTTCGTCAATTGCTGATAATGCTCTTAATAAAGGTATCTTATTATCTAAAGCCTCACCTGTGTATGCAATAAAAACTGTTGGAATACATAAAGTCGTACCATATATAAATGCCGGAGAAGTTGGATCCCAGGCTGTGTAACCTCTCGCTTCAAAAGTATTTCTGATTCCGCCATTTGGGAAACTTGACGCGTCTGGCTCTTGTTGTACCAATTGCGCTCCTCCAAATTTTTCTACAGGGTCACTTCCATCGTATGAAGTTTCAAAAAATGCATCG
Source organism: Flavobacterium sp. ASV13 (assembly GCF_000745775.1). Taxonomy (GTDB): domain Bacteria; phylum Bacteroidota; class Bacteroidia; order Flavobacteriales; family Flavobacteriaceae; genus Flavobacterium. The sequence continues at coordinate 407,657 of NZ_JQJY01000004.1, forward strand.
TGTTTTTCGGCAGTTGTTCCTGTTAATGGCTGAAACCAGTGTGTATAATGTGTAACACCTTTTGCCAACGCCCATTCCTTCATTCCCATGGCGATATAATCGGCCAATTTTCTTTCTATTTTAGTTCCATGCTGAATGGCATCTCTTACTCCTTTAAATGCATCCGAAGTCAAATATTGCTTCATCGCTTTTTCATTAAACACATTCGATCCGAAAAGATTTGATTTTCGATCAATTTCTTCAAAGTGCACCGGCTTTCTGTTGGAAGCTTCTTGTAAAGCTTGGAAACGTAATGTTGACATGGTATGTAAGTTTTAATTCGTACTAATTTTCATTAAAAAAATGAGGAACAAATATAAACAATAAAAGTCCCTGTTTAGAATATAAGTTTTAGATTTTTGAACTACAATTTCTCAACAGATCGTGCTTTTTTCAGAGAATAAACAAAGACAATCAAGAAATGTAACAAAAAACAGCAAGAATCCCCATTAAATAAACATTTTTTCATAATTTCTTAACCCTAAAAATCAAAAATAGTCCTTAATTATTACGAATTTATTTTTTATAGTGGTTAAAAATTGCTTTTTTAAAAATATACCCCTACGAAAATTACGCTTCTCTAAAAAATTATACTCCGCAAAACAAAATAGCCCCCTAATTTTTAGGAGTAAAAAAATAAATCTATATTTGACCCAGCGAAAAAACAAAAAAAATAAATTTATATTATTATGGCTAAAATTAAGTTAGAGTACATTTGGTTAGATGGATACGAGCCAACTCAAAATCTTAGAAGTAAAACTAAAGTTGAAGAGCATGAAAATTTCAAAGGAACATTAGAAGAACTTGGAAATTGGTCATTTGATGGTTCATCAACTAAACAAGCTGAAGGTGGTTCTTCTGACTGTCTTTTAGTTCCAGTTGCAATTTATCCAGATCCAACTCGTATCAATGGATGGTTAGTAATGTCTGAAGTTATGTATGCAGACGGAACTCCACACCCATCTAACGGAAGAGCTACAATTGATGATGAAGATGATGATTTTTGGTTTGGATTCGAACAAGAGTATTTCATCATGGATACTAAAACTCAACTTCCACTTGGTTTCCCAGTTGGAGGATACCCTGCTCCACAAGGGATGTACTACTGTTCAGTAGGTGGAAAAAACACACACGGAAGAAAATTAGTTGAAGAGCATGCTGATTTATGTATCGCTGCTGGAATCAACTTTGAAGGAATCAACCAAGAGGTTGCTTGCGGACAATGGGAATTCCAATTATTCGCTAAAGGAGCTAAAAAAGCTGGAGATGAAATCTGGGTTGCTCGTTACTTATTAGATCGTTTGACTGAGAAATATGGTTACTATATTGAATATCACCCAAAACCTCTAGGAGATACTGACTGGAATGGTTCTGGAATGCACGCTAACTTCTCTAACAATGTATTGAGAACTTGCGGAGATCAAGCTACTTACGAAAGAATTTGTGAGGCTTTCCGTCCTGTTACTGCTGAGCACATCGCAGTTTACGGAGCTTACAATGACCAACGTTTAACTGGTAAGCACGAAACTGCTTCTATCCACGATTTCTCTTATGGAGTTTCAGACAGAGGATGTTCTATCAGAATTCCTTTGATGACTGTTCAAAAAGGATGGAAAGGATGGTTGGAAGACAGAAGACCAGCTTCAAACGGAGATCCATACAAAATTGCTGCTAGAATTATCAAAACTGTTAAATCAGCGCTATAATTCAAAGCTTAAAATAAATTCTAAAAAGTGCCAACTTAATTGTTGGCACTTTTTTTATTTTATTTGTCATTTCTGATGTAAAATGCAGTTTGTCATTCCGAGGAACGAGGAATCTCCACAAGTAGCTCTACAAAGATTGACGATTTTCAGGATGGAGTTTCTTGCGGAGATTCCTCGTTCCTCGGAATGACAAGATTGTGTTAATCTTTGTCAAAGTTTAAAACTTTGACAAAGTTTCAAAATCATTAACTAGTCCACTCATAACTCATAACTTAAAATTCATAACTTAAAATTCATAACTTAAAATTCATAACTTTTAAGAATACCTTTCTTATAATTAATTTTTAATTTAAACTTCAAAACTTATCTTTGTAAATCATTTAAAAAAATTGTTATGATAGTCTGGTCTCTCTTTTTACTTGCTGTAGTTTTTATTCTTGCTTTAGACCTTGGTGTCTTCAACAAAACTCCCCATATTATCAGTACCAAAGAAGCCAGCAAATGGACCTTGATTTGGGTAACACTTTCTTTTTTGTTTTCAGGAGTAATCTATTGGCTTTACACAACCGATTATATTGCAAACCCTGACAAATTACAGCCTGCAGTAGCTTCAATGAAATTTATTACAGGTTATCTAATTGAACTTTCCTTAAGCGTCGATAATATTTTTGTGATTGCGATAATCTTTGCTTCATTCAAAATTCCGCAAAAATACCAGCATCGTGTATTGTTTTGGGGAATATTAGGAGCGATTGTTTTCCGCGGATTGATGATTTTCTTTGGCGTTATGCTGATTAACCAATTTACCTGGACAACTTATTTATTTGGTGCATTCCTGATTTTTACAGCTATAAAAATGCTGTTTTCAGGAGAAGATGAAGATTTTCATCCAAAAGATTCGTTCATCTATAAAGCATTAGGAAAAGTTATTCCGATAACTTCTCACATGGATCATGAGAAATTTTTCATTTTAACCGAAAAAGGAAAAAAAGCTGCTACTCCATTATTTGTTGCTTTGATTGTAATTGAAGTGATGGACGTTTTGTTTGCCGTAGATAGCGTTCCTGCGATTTTAGCGATTACATCAGATCCGTTTTTAGTATTCAGTTCCAATATTTTTGCTATTCTTGGATTGCGTTCTATGTATTTCTTCCTGGCGAATATGCTGGCAAAATTCAGTTATTTGGAATACAGTTTGGTTGCCATTTTAGCTTTCGTAGGATTAAAAATGCTTCTTCACGATTGGATTCACGTTCCAGAATGGGCTTCTTTAGGATTTATCGCTTTGTCACTTTTAGTTGGAATTTTGGTTTCTCTTAAATTCGGAAAAGAAAAATTATTGACTGATTCAGATTTAACTGAGAAATAATTTTATAAAACATATAGTCATAAAAAAAGGAAATCTTGCGATTTCCTTTTTTTATGCTACAAAACAATAAAAATACAAATAATCTTACTTTTTAACATTTCTACATAGGTAAAATACTATTTTATTTATATATTTATCTCAGTATTAACTAAATATTTTTTATTATGAAAAAACTTTATGCTACTTTATCATTAATTTTTATTATTATAAGTTGTGATAATACAAAAGAATTATCAATAAAAAAACAATCAAGCATTAACAACCCAACTCAAACTTATATTATTAATGGAGATATTGAATACATTTCCAATATTACTGATGGTTCAAAACCCAAGAAGCCAAAATTAATTTATAATGAAATAAAAAAAACTATTTCCAATAAAATCTCTTCAAAACCTACCGAAGGTTCTGTGAAAATAAATTTCAATTACGGAATCTCACCGCATAACGGAAGCGGCTGTACCTTAAAAGTATACAACAGCCAAAGTGGTCAATACTATATAACCGAACAAAATGTATATGGTCCAAACCCTATAGCACAAGAAAACGGATACCTTGTCCGAGGAGCTGGTCAACCTCATCATAACTTTTATTATAATTCATTAGTCTTATCCGCAAGCAATAGAGGCTATCAATTTATTGACACACGAAGTGGTAAAATTTTTAACGGAAATATAAGTACAGCCTCAGCAATTTCAATCGAATATCCCTTTAAAGCAAATGTTACATATGAAATTTCTTTATACACCTATTTCAACGACAATGGCTTACTATATCCAGATAAAGTTCCTAGTAATGGTTTTCCAATGGTATACGCACAGTTAAAAGACACAGGAACAATTGTCGAAGGAATAGATGCGTGTGACAAAGATCATATTATTCGTTTTGTTGAGCCTAATCCTAACTATCTAAAAACTTATGTCCTTGACAATAATATTCAAACATACAAGACCATATTATTCAAATTCTCTCCAACTGAAGAAAAGAAAGCATTAATTATCGCCATAAACCCAAAAACAGCTGAAAGCGGTATTGATGCACAAATACCAACAAACTCGTATACAATGTTACTGCCATCGGTTACAATTACAGAAAAACCTTTTGATACTTCAATTTTAGTTCCAATACCACCAGGTCGACGTTAGTAATAAACATTAAAATTAAAAAAAAACATAAAAAAAGGAAATCTTACGATTTCCTTTTTTTATGGATAAAATTAAGAATTAAAAACTAGCATCCTTAATTTGACTTTCTTTTAAATTTGCAGCCTTCATCACATCTAAGTAACTATTTTTATTAACTGATGCCGCTAAATCAGATGGAATAATCACGATTCTGAAAGTTTGTCCATTTATTAAATCAGTTTGAGTAGCTAGATCAAAAGAAGCAATAACTGTAATTATGAAATCTTTTACACTAAAATCAAAAAAATAGTCCGCTACATCACCATTATCATAATTCGTTGTTTTTGGTATCAATTGCCAAACCGGCGCACCAGAATTCGTTACATCAGTCAGTCTATAAACCAAAACTACTTCATCAGGATATAAATCACCGCCTATAAATGGATTAAAATCCCTTGCATATTGATAATGGTTGCTTGTTACTTTTGTCAAATTAACATTTTTAATTTCAAAAGCCTGGGGCATCAAAGCATCTTGTCCCGGAGGCCCTTCTGGTCCTTCACAGCTAGAAAACACAATTAATCCAACAAGGGCAAATAAGGTAAGTATCTTTTTCATAATATATATATTTTAAAGTTTATAAAGGTATTCCAAAAACCAAACCAAAAATTTTGTTAAACGGGTTTCGGAATAAAATTTCTAATTATTTTTTTGCAACAGTTTGATTTTTAAGGAATATTTTATTGAAAAACAATGCATGATATGGCAGTGAATTTTCCCAATAATCCCAAGTATGTGCGCCAGGACGCTCGGTGTAATCGTGGTCAACTTTGTTGTAAACTAATCTTCGGTGCAATTCTCTGTTTGGTTCAATTAAAAAATCATCAACACCGCAATCTATAATCAACGGTAGTTTGTTTGTTTTTATTTTATCGAGCATATTCATAACAGCATATTGCTCATACATTTCGGTACTTCCGCTTTTATCGCCAAAAACAGGCTGCATTAATTTCACAACCTGAGCTGCCGAATCTCTATTAAGCATCGTACTCATATCTACAGCTCCGCTCATGCTTCCGGCTGCGCAAAATAAATCGGGATGTTTTGCCGAAAGATACAAAGCACCGTGACCTCCCATTGAAAGTCCGGTAATTACTCTTCCGCTTTTATTACTGATAGTTCGGTAGGTTTTATCTACTTTCTGAATGACTTCCTGAGTTATAAAGGTTTCAAACTGGCTTTCTTTGTTTACTGGGCTATCCAGATAAAAACTAAAAACCTCACCTTCAGGCATCACAATAATCATATTGTATTGATCTGATAAAGTCTGAACTAATTTTTTGTTTGGTGTATTTTTCAGCCAGTCGCTAAAATGTCCGTAAGCGCCATGCAAAAGATACATAACCGGAAAAGTCGATTTGCTTTTGGCATAAGAGTTTGGTAAAACTACCGCAGCTTTATAGGTTTTTCCCATAGCGGCACTGGCAACTTGCAAAGTGTCTACTTTTGCCGCATATGTCATTGTAGTCAAGCAAAGCAAAAACAAAGACAGCAGCATTTTAAATTTCTTCATTCTGATATATTTTTTTCTGATTAGGGAATGTAAATATACCTTTTTCAAAATAAATTATATGAAAAATCCGACCAGCTTTTGCCAATCGGATTTGAGAAATATTGTAATTGCATTTTTTCAACCAAAGATTAAATGATTTTTAAGATTAATCATTTCAATCTGCAAAATCAGTGGCAAAAAAGCATTAACTAATTATAATTTTATGTTCCAAACGATACTGCGAGGCACTTTTTCCTGTGTATTGTTTGAACGATTTGCTGAAATGGCTGAAATTATTAAAACCACTTTCGTAACAAACTTCATTAATACTGATTTGTTTTTCGGCCAAAAGTTTAGAAGCGTGTACCAAACGATATTCATTTACAAATTCAGTAAATGTTTTATTCGAAATCTTTTTGAAATAACGACAAAATGAAGGCGTCGTCATACTCACCAGATTAGAAACCTCGTCAATAGCAATTGATTCCTGAAAATGATCTTTTACGAAATTAAAAATCAAATTCATTCGGTCATTGTCTTGATTCTGCAATTCCAACGAAAATCCGTCAGCATTTAAAACCGTATATTCATCTGATGATTCTAACTCATCTAAAATACTCAAAAGTGTCAACAAGCGTTCAAAAGGAAGCTGGTGCTCCATCATTTCGATTTTTTTGCCTATTTGTTTTTTGGTTTCGCCATTAAAGGCAATTCCGGCTTTTGACTGATTGATAATATTTTGCACTCTTCTCATTTCGGGAGCGACAAAAAAATCATTCGCTAAAAATTCCGGTTTAATATGAATAACGGTTTCTTTTTTGTTTCCCGTTTGTTCATTTGTAAAACCACAATGTGGCAAATTGGCACCTATTAATATCAAATCTCCATTGGTGTAATAGGAAACATGGCTTCCTATTTGTCTTTTTCCCGCACCTCCATTAATATAAACCAACTCAATTTCTGGATGATAATGCCACAAATGGGCTTTACTGTTGGTCTTTTCGGCATGTTTGGTGTAGGTAAAAGAACTTCCGTATGAGTTTGATATCACTTCAAGAGCTGGGGCGACTGTTTTCATGATATATATCTTTAAAAAATAATAGCAAATTTAACAAAAACACCTAAAATAATTTAAATTTTAACCTATAACGGTTTCGTAAATGAGAATTTTTCATAAAAAACCACCAAACAATGCTGTTGATTTTATATCAAAATGGTCGTTTTTTTAGAGTCTCGTTTTTTTATTGCAGATTTTTTTTAGATATCATATTTAAAACCATCTTTTTATACAAATATGTTATTTCTGTAAGAAAACCAGAACTTTTTAACAAACTCCGTTTTTTGCAAAACATTAAAAAATAATAGCCGAATTAACAAAAACACTTAAAATAATTTAAATTTTAACCTATATCGGTTTCGTAAATGAGAATATAGCATATAAATTGGAAAATAGAGTTGTACTAAAAAAGCAACTACTGAACTAATTTTACATCAGAAAAATGAACTAAAAATTTAAACATACAGAAATATGAAAACGATTTTAAAATTAAGTTTAGTAATTGCAGTATTATTATCAGGATTCAATACTTATGCAATTGATGGTGATGGAGAATTTGGTCTTCACGTATTAAAAGGAAATGGAAAGCTTATCACGTTTGCTTTAAACCAAACTAAAAAAGCAAACTTGTCAATATATGATAAAGAAGGTTCTTTATTATATTCTGAAAACGCATCTGGAAAAGATGGTATTTTAAGAACTTTCAGTTTAGAAGAATTTCCAGCTGGAACTTATTATTTAGAAGTTGAAGACAGCACTAAAAAAGTAAGACACGAAATTACAATTACTGATGATGCTACAGTTTTATCATCAAAAGCAATTTCATCTGTTTATAAAGATGCTGCAAAAAATACTAGCGTAGCAGTACGCTAAAAAAGTTATACTCGAATACAGTATAAAAATGAGGTTAGATAGTTAGTAAAGTTTAAAAACCGTCAGGTTTTAGAAACAGCTCTTTGTGGTTATTGAGCTGTTTTTTTTTGCTCTTTACTTAACCACAGATTTTTCTTAACCGCAAAGTTCGCAAAGGTTTTACGCAAAGTTCGCAAGGTTTTATTTTAAAGCTTCGCGAACTTTGCGTTTTTTCTTTGCGCTCTTTGCGGTTAAATTGAACATCCTTTTTGTAAATAAATCGTAAAGCCAAAATCACGAAAACTTTAAAAAATAATTACCCAATTAACAAAATCATTAAATTAAATTCAAAATTTAACCTATAACGGTTTCGTAAATGAGAATATAACACATAAATCAGCAAATAGAGTTGTGTACAAATCATTATAACGTAAGTAATTTAGCATCAGAGAATTAGATCTATTAATTTAAAAAACTAATGCTATGAAAAATTTAAAATTAAGTTTAGTAGGTGCAGTGCTTTTCACAGGATTTAGCGCTTTTGCAATTGGCGGGAATGAAGATTTTAATCTTCATGTATTAAAAACAAATGGTAAATTGATCACGTTTGCACTTAATCAAGTGAAAAAAGCAAATGTTTCAATTTATGACAAGGATGGATCACTTATTTATTCTGAATACGCTTCAGGTAAAGAAGGAATTTTAAGAACTTTTAATTTAGAAGAATTCCCAGAAGGAACTTACTATTTGGAAGTGGAAGACAATGTGAAAAAAGTGAGACACGAAATCATTATCACTGACGACGCATCAGTTTTATCAAGAAAAGCAGTTTCATCTGTTTACAAAGCAGGATTTGCTAAAGATTCTAGCGTAGCGGTACGCTAAACCTATACATATATATAGGTATAAAAAAATTGGGAATAATATCAGGCTAAAATTTAGCTAAATGAAAGCGGCTCTATATAAAATTGGGCTGCTTTTTTTATGCTATTATATTCTGAATCAAACAATTCTGTTTTCATTAAAATTATCTCTTTTAATTAAGAAATCGTTATTTTAAGATTAAGAAAAACATTGAAAAATAGTAGGCGATTTGGCAAAAACAGTAAATATAATTCAAATTTTAACCTATAACGGTTTCGTAAATGAGAATATAGCATAGAAATTGGCAAATAGAGTTGTGCTGGATTAACCATTGAGAAAGTAATTTTACATCAGAGAATTAGAACTATTAATTTAATAACTAAGATTATGAAAAAGATTTTAAAATTAAGTTTAGTATGTGCAGTGCTTTTCGCAACAAGTAATGCTTTTGCAATTGACGGGAATGACAATTTGAATGTTCACGTTTTAAAAGGAAATGGAAAACTGATCACGTTTGCTCTAAATCAGGTAAAAAAAGCTAATCTGGCTATTTACGACAAAAATGGAGAATTGATTTATTCTGAAACTGCTTCAGGCAAAGACGGAATCTTGAGAACTTTTAGCTTAGAAGAGTTTCCAGAAGGAATTTACTATTTAGAAGTTGAAGACAATACAAAAAAAGTAAGACACGAAATTACAATTACTGATGAAGCTTCGGTTTTATCTACAAAAGCAGTTTCGTCAGTTTATAAAGCAGGTTATGCTGCTCAAAATACTAGCGTAGCAGTACGCTAAAAAAGTTATACTTCTCATAAGAGTATAAGGTTAGATAGTTAGTAAAAACGTGATTGTTTTACAAACAGCTCTTTGTGGTTATTGAGCTGTTTTTTTTTGCTTTAAACTGAACTGAATTTTATAATTTTTCCGATTTAGGAAAGCAATTCCTAATAATTTTAAAAGTCTGATTTCTACACTTTTAAAAAAATTCATCAAAAAAAATCCAAAAAAGGCATTTTTTCGTATATACTGTAGGAAAATTATAGAAACATCTTTAATTCAGCAACTTAACCGTTTGAAAACGGCTATTTTTTGCATAAAATTAAATTTCTTTTGTAGTTTTGCTACGCCACTATTTAGTATTAATCTTTAAAAAAGTAATTTAAAAAACATGACAAAATTTACCAGAATGGGCTTAATCGCCGCCTTTTTATTTACCTCGATTTTTACCTACGCATTTAATGGAAAAGGAGACTATATTTTGAATATAGTTACCGGAAACGGAAAAGTAGTAAGCTTTACTTTAGACACCGTTGAAAATTCTTCTTTTTCTATTTATGATGAAAACCACAATTTAGTTTACACAGGTGAATCTGCTACAAACAAATTAGAAGTTTCAAAAACAATAAGTTTAGAAGGTCATCCAGCCGGAACTTATGTGCTAGAAGTAACTGAAAATGGCAAAATTGCAAAACACGAAATTAAAGTTGTAGCCAAAAAAGTGAAGGCCGTAAAGTTAGACGAAACTGTGAATCAAAGTCCTTCTTTCCGTCGCTAACCCCTTTTTGTCCCCAACAAAATTTAAAGCAGCTCGTTCCAGGAGCTGCTTTTTTATTCTTATGTTTTTCTAATCCTCTTCCCTATTTTTACCAAATTCCAAAAGGAATCTGCATCGGGCGGCAGAATGATTTTTTGAGTTTCTTTATAAATAGAAGAATGTGCAAATGCATATACATAATCTAATAAATCGCTCAATTTAAAACTCAGCCTATATTCTGATCGTAATTCGTTACTTTCTGCGAAACAAACATTTCCTGTTTCAGTTTCATTTGAAAAAAGCAAGCCGGAATGATGTGAAAACTGAATTACAATTTCCCCGTTTATTGCAATTGATTTAGAAACTGATTTTTGAAAAAGAGAATCAATTGTAAAATAGTTTTCAGTACTATTTAAGGACATTATTAAAACAATATTTTCCAGATTATCTTTCTCAAAAAGCGCTACTTTGTTTTCCTCTTTCTGCAAAAGATCTATTTTATCCAAATATTGCTGAATTGTCATCATAATTATCAATTGATAATCATAAAGTTAGTCGATATATTTTGGATAAACTTAAAATTAATTATCTAAATGTTCATGGCGTATAAAAATTCCTGAGTCAAAAACATCAATTATTTCTTACTTACGTCTTAAAAAATCGACAAAAGGGAAAAAAAATCAGCTCAATTACAAGCTATATTACTGATTTAGATATATTTGCAAAACGAATTGAGAATACACAAATGAAAATATTGCTGATGAAAATGACCACCAAAACCAATCTTTTAAACTAATACTTATGCAAAAAAAACTTATTGTTTTAGTAGTATTGATTGTTTTTTCATTTCGTGCCACTGCTCAAAATGAAGCCGTATATATAACCGACAAAGTAAGCGACAAATATGCTTATGTCGATATTATAAAAACCTATGAAAAAATCGCTGCAAAGGGCTACAAATCTGTAGACTTATTCCAGAAATTGGGAGATTCCTCCTATCAACACGATAAACTAGAAAAAGCCGCCGATTGGTATGATAAATTATTTGCCATGACCTCCGACTTAGAACCTGTTTATTATTATCGCTACGCAGAATCACTAAGATTTATTTGTCAAAATGAAAAAGCCGATGCTATTATTGAAAAACTGAAGCGAAAATCTAAAGGAACAATCAAGAAGAAAGTTTAGATATTATCACGATTTTCAGAAACATAAAAAACCTCTCAGCAATGAGAGATTTTTATTATTATAAAGATTAACCACAATATTGTCATTTCGACGAAGGAGAAATCACAATAGAAATTCCATAAAGTAATTCTCCAATCTATGTCGAGCTTCGCGTGTGATTTCTCCTTCGTCGAAATGACAAACTTTATGGAAATTTTATCGTCTTACTAGCGCTAACTCTTTTTCTTTATTTTGTATCCTTAATAATTTTATACAATTCCTGACAATAGGCAAACTTGTCATTTTCTTGGTTTCTTTTATATTCCTGCCCCGTTTCATAAACCATAATCTGAAACCAATTTAATATTCTAAACGCCATATTCTTCGCTAAAAGATTTTTGTCATCTGATTTCATAATACTCAAATCCTCAATTTCAGATTTCCAAAACTTTAAATTAGAAGTACTTTTAGCCCATTTTAATTCTTGGTCAAAGCGAAGCGAAAGTTTACCCATTATTTTGTTTTCCAAAACTTTTATCTCTTTCATTTTGGCTATTTCATCTTTATACTCTTTGGATTTTTTGATTTCGGTAATCTTGGCTCTTAGAATATTATCTTCATTGGTATTAAAAGAAGTAATCCCTTTTTCATAGGCATTTACAGAAAGTAACATTTCTTTATTCGCCTTTAAACTATCGGCTATTCGCAAATTGGCATCATAAATTCTTTTAATAATCGAATCGTTCTTTGGTCTTATATTTTTTCTATACGCCTGAATTTCCAACCAGTCAAATGCGCGAAGCATTTCAGATGGTTTAGGCCAAGCGTGCCCCACATGAGCAACAAAAAGTGTATTTACAATCTTAGTTTTATCGAGCCATTCTCTATTTTCAATCATTTCCTGATAATTCATATCCCGATCTCCAACCATACCAACATAGGAGAAATTATTTGACGGAGTTATAAACTTGTCCATGCCATTAAAAGAAGCGCCACAAGCAATAACGCCCTGAAAAGCTCCTGTAGATATCCCAAAAAGACTGGCTAATCGTGCACCTCCAGAAAAACCTGATATGTAAAGTTGTGAAGCATCAATAGCATAGGTTTGCAATACATCGTCAAATAATCTATTGGCAATGGTAATATTATTTTGGACTAATCCATTTTTTAAGGTATTAGAACAAACCAAAATATAATTATAGGTTTCTGCGGCCAGAATAAAGGGTTCAATTCCTTTTTTGCCTCTCGCAGCCGGATCAAAGATAAAAACCAATGCCATTGGGGTTTTAGCATCATATTTTTTAGGAAAATATATGGCGTACGATTCTGTTGGAGCTGTTGCAATTTTCACCGAATCGATAATAACTCCTGTTTTTAATAATTGCTTTTCTTGGGAATAGCCAAAAATCGTAACAAAAAGAAAGAGAATATAATAGATAGTGTTTTTCATGAGACTAAAGTTAAAAAAACCTTTCGTTTTTGAGAGGTTTTCTTAATACTAAAATTTATTTGCTGGCGCGAGCGTCTCACTCCTTCTAGAAAGGGATTCCTAAACCCGCATTGATATTTTCTTTGCTAGTAATATCACATAAATAGATGATATAAGAAATATTAATAACGGAATACTAAATGTAAGATCTATTCTATAGTAATTACTTAAAACTCCTGTAATATAAACAAGTACAATAAGCAAACTCAAAAAACAGATTAATAAAACTCTATAATTTTTACTTCTTAAAAATAGAATTAGGAGCCCAAATATTGGAATTGTTATCAAACCTTCCCAAAAGATTGTAGATGTGTTATTAAATACATCACTAAAAAATTGAAATAGATAAATTAACAAGATAGCGAAGTTTGGCACTCCATTTTCTTGGACACCGTTGATCAATAAAAAAGATAATATTGAAATGAATTTTAAAAATGAGATATTTAAGGACATAATTTTTTTGATTTAGGTGCGTAATTGGATCCTGAAGTATGATTTGGAAGAGTGTTTAAGATATTTGCCACAGTATTTGGAGTGTCGATATATCCTGAAGTTGAAATACCTGCTATATTCAATACATCATTAGCAAAATCAGAACAATTATTAAAACTTAAATCATATGTTGCATTTTGGTATGTCTGAGATAAATTTATTATTTGTTGCAGTTGTGTGCCAGTAATACTCATACTAGCTGAAACATCATATAAATGCCCACCATTTTCTCCCATAATACCAGGTCCTGTTAGTGCACTAAGATACCTGTCTTTAGGGTAGTAGCCATAAACAGAAATATTACCGCCTTGTGATATACTTATAAATGCATGACCTACACCTCCATTAATTCCCATTTTTTCAGCGTAAACTGTAAGATTTGCTCCACCAGATGTTATAAAACAATCTAAGAATTTTTTTATATCTTTAATTGGAATATCTGGAGGAGGTGGCATAATCAAACCATTTACAGACCCACTTCCACCACTACTCGCTCCACCACCGCTTGGCGAAGTATAACCTCCCGCATCACCGCCACCAATTACAGGTCCACGTGGTCCGTAATATTCAACCGGACTTCCTTTACTTGGAGCAATAACAGGAACTTCTCTTAATGCACCACCATTGAATGTTGTTTCGGTGCCTCCGTTGCTTTTGCTACCACATCCACCATCACCAAAATCAGCATAAATACAAGGAGCTTCAATTGGAGCTTTGTTTGTTGAGTTTCTTTTAGTGTAATCTATAATTTCAACAACACCAGTTTCTATAACTTTATTATTCTCAAATCTGGCTGCTCTGACAAAACCAGTCTTTAAATTCCAGACACTAATAAAACCTGTAAAATCACCACCATCTATAGAATGTTTTTTTAGTGGAACATATTTATTCGTAACAATTTCATAAACTAACGCCTTGTAATCTTTCTCGCCTGTCTTGTAAATGTACAATCTTTGCTCCCAAAATTCCCTATTGTCTTTTTTCTTTTCGATTATCGGTACAATTGTTGTTTCCGTTCCATCTTCTGAATCTGTGACTTTTGCTTCATCCCATTTATAATGCAGACTATCTAACAAAAAATAATTTTCTCCTTCGGATTCATATTTGCCAAACCACTTTTGTGCTTCTTTTAATTTAGCGGTTGAATTTCCGTTTTGCTTTTCTACGTTTTCATCATTTGTACAATTAGCAGAAAGGATCATAATACACAAGAAAAATGCAATTCTCTTTAAAGTTTTAATTTTTTGGCTCATAATTTAAGGGTTTAATAGTTAATAAAAACCAAATTATGACTCCAAAAATCAAATGCTTGACTCTAAAAGCCCAAAAAACATTAAAATAAGATTTTTTTTAATCGTAAATTATTTACAAATTTAAATTCCTATAAAAACACCTTAGTATAAAAAAACCTCCCAGTTATCCCGAGAGGTTTTTCCATATAAATAAAAAATAAATCCTACATATTCCTTCTATACTGCCCACCAACTTCAAACAAAGCCGAGGTAATCTGGCCTAAAGAACAAACCTTTGTAGCTTCCATTAAATGGTCGAATAAGTTTTCGTTTTTAATAGCGGCTTGCTGTAATGTATTTAAATGTTCGTTCACTTTTTCTTCGTGGAAATTATGCAAGTTATCCAACATCGTAATCTGATATTGTTTTTCTTCTTCGGTTGCGCGAATAACCTCAGCCGGAATTACCGTTGGCGAACCTTTTGAACTCAGGAACGTATTTACACCCACAATTGGGAAATCGCCATTGTGTTTTAAAGTTTCGTAATACAAACTTTCTTCCTGAATTTTAGATCTTTGGTACATTGTTTCCATTGCGCCTAGAACTCCGCCTCTTTCCGTAATTCTGTCGAATTCTTGAAGAACGGCTGCTTCAACTAAATCGGTTAATTCTTCGATGATGAACGAACCTTGAATTGGGTTTTCGTTTTTCGCTAAACCTAATTCTTTATTGATAATCAACTGAATCGCCATTGCACGACGTACCGATTCTTCTGTTGGCGTTGTAATCGCTTCGTCGTAAGCGTTTGTGTGCAATGAATTACAGTTGTCATAAATCGCGTATAAAGCCTGTAAAGTTGTTCTAATATCATTGAAATCAATTTCCTGTGCGTGTAACGAACGTCCTGAAGTCTGAATATGATATTTCAGCATTTGTGCTCTTTCGTTGGCTCCGTATTTGTTTTTCATGGCTTTCGCCCAAATTTTACGCGCCACACGACCAATAACTGAATACTCCGGATCAACTCCATTGGAGAAGAAGAATGATAAATTTGGTCCAAAATCGTTGATGTTCATTCCGCGACTCAAATAATATTCCACGTAAGTGAAACCATTTGAAAGCGTAAACGCCAATTGCGTAATTGGGTTTGCTCCTGCCTCAGCAATATGATATCCTGAAATCGAAACCGAATAGAAATTACGAACGTTTTTAGTAATAAAATATTCCTGAACGTCGCCCATTAATCGCAAAGCAAATTCAGTTGAAAAAATACACGTATTCTGCGCCTGATCTTCTTTTAAAATATCGGCCTGAACCGTTCCACGAACTTGTGATAATGTTTTGACTTTTATTTCATTATAAACTTCTAAAGGTAAAACCTCATCTCCGGTAACACCTAAAAGCATTAGGCCTAAACCGTTATTTCCTTCTGGCAAATCGCCTTGGTATCTTGGTCTTTCGATTCCTTTTTCTTTATATAATTTGTTGATTTTTGCCTCAACTTCTTTTTCTAAATCATTTGCTTTGATGTAAATCTCACATTGCTGATCGATTGCGGCATTCATAAAGAAACCTAACAACATTGGCGCAGGCCCATTAATTGTCATACTTACCGAAGTCAAAGCATGAACCAAATCGAAACCTGAATATAGTTTTTTGGCATCATCTAAACAGCAAATTGAAACTCCCGCATTTCCAATTTTTCCGTAAATATCTGGACGCAAATCTGGATCGTTTCCGTATAAAGTTACACTGTCAAAAGCAGTCGAAAGACGTTTTGCAGGCATTCCGGCACTTACATAATGAAAACGTTTGTTGGTTCTTTCTGGTCCGCCTTCGCCCGCAAACATTCTTGACGGATCTTCGCCCTCACGTTTAAACGGATATAATCCCGAAGCAAACGGAAATTCTCCAGGAACATTTTCCTGTAAATTCCAACGTAAAATATCGCCCCAACCTTCATATTTAGGCAAAGCAATTTTCGGAATTTGTAAATGTGATAAACTTTCAGAATGCGTTGCAATCTTGATTTCTTTATCACGAACTTTAAAGGAGTAAACTGGATTTTTGTATTTGGCTACTTTTTCATCCCAATTCAGAATAATTTCCCAATTGTACGGATCTAAATCCATTTTTACTTTATCAAACTGATTCAGTAAAAGATTTAAAAAGATTCTGTTTTCATCGTGTTCCTGAATTCCGCTTGGCAAAACAGTTCCATCATCAATTCCCGCTTTATTGATTTGAGGAACTTTTCCTGAAACCGATTCAATCGTTTTGAAAATTCCGTATAATTTCTGCGCTACCTTTTGTTGTGAAAGCGCTGTTTCATCATAACTTCTGTTATTTTCTGCAATTTCAGATAAATAACGCGTTCTGTGTGGCGGAATCACGAAGATTTTCTCGCTCATTTCTTTAGTGATGGTAAAAGTCGATTTCAAATCTGAAGCCGTTTTTTCAACCACTTTATCCATAATCGCTTTGTAAAGCGTGTTCATTCCCGGATCATTAAACTGCGAAGCAATTGTTCCAAAAACTGGCATTTCATCAGGATTTTTATCCCAAAGATTATGGTTTCTTTGATATTGTTTTTTTACATCGCGTAAAGCGTCTAAAGCTCCACGTTTATCAAACTTATTTAAAGCTACTAAATCAGCAAAATCAAGCATGTCGATTTTTTCCAATTGCGTTGCCGCTCCAAACTCTGGTGTCATTACATATAAGGATACATCAGAATGATCCATAATCTCTGTATCAGATTGACCAATTCCAGAAGTTTCCAAAATAATCAAATCGTATTTTGCTGCTTTTAAAACCTGAATTGCTTCGGCTACATATTTCGACAAAGCCAAATTCGACTGACGTGTCGCCAGCGAACGCATATATACACGAGGATTATTAATCGCATTCATACGGATTCTGTCTCCTAAAAGTGCTCCTCCGGTTTTTCTCTTCGAAGGATCGACCGAAATTAATCCGATTGTTTTCTCTGGAAAATCAATTAAAAATCGGCGAACCAATTCGTCTACCAAAGAAGATTTTCCGGCACCACCAGTTCCCGTAATTCCCAAAACTGGAATTTTAGAAGTGGCATTACTTTCGTGAATTTTATCAAAAACTGGTTTTGCAATTTCTGGAAAATTCTCGGCTGCCGAAATCAAACGCGCAATTGCGGTTGGAACCTTATTTTCGATATGATCAATTTCTCCGTTTAATTTATCTCCGATAGGAAAGTCGGCACGTTGCACCAAATCATTAATCATTCCTTGAAGTCCTAAAGAACGTCCGTCGTCTGGAGAATAAATTCGGGTAATTCCATATTCATGCAATTCTGAAATTTCGCTTGGCAGAATTACACCGCCTCCGCCTCCAAAAATCTTGATATGCCCTGCTCCTTTTTCATGAAGCAAATCATACATATATTTAAAGTATTCATTGTGACCTCCTTGGTACGATGTCATTGCAATCGCATTGGCATCTTCTTGGATTGCGGTATTTACAACTTCTTCTACACTTCGGTCATGACCTAAATGTATTACTTCAACTCCAGTTGACTGAATAATACGGCGCATAATATTGATCGCGGCATCATGTCCGTCAAAAAGCGAAGCTGCTGTGACAATTCTTACTTTATTTTTAGGAATATATGGTATTTGTGGTTCCATTTTATGAATATGATAATTTTAAGCGACCAATGTACAAATTATTTTAATATTTGATTACTAGAATAGCTTTATGTTAACAAAAAAAAGAAAAATGTTTTTTTGATTTCTGGGGTAACAATTTCGAAGATGAATTGATATAAGTTAAAGAAAGCTTAAAGACATGGCAATTTCGCAACATTTAAACAAAATCTAAAAACGTGTTTCAAGCTCTCTCATAGTAATTTAGCAGTGTAGAAAAGCCCCAAATTTTTACCAAAAACTTAGCAAAATAAAAAGTAATAACGTAAAAATTTAAAAAAATGAAAACACTATATTCATTCACCGTAATTTTAGGTTTGAGTTTTTTTGTATCGTCTTATAGTAAAATTGAAAACACAAATTTTTTATATACAAAAACTCCAAACGCTGCCATCATTAATACAACCCCAAATGATGACCAAAATGAAATTTCAAACGACTTCTTTAAAAGATACTCTGATTTGAAAAAATATAAATCTGATGTGATGTCATTGTACAAAAACAGATCTTTAGGAACTATTTGGTATGATGAAGATCAAATAAATGAATTTGCTTCTGCTTTGTACCAAAAAGCAAAAAAAACAAATGATTTGGTAATTCCTTATCAAAAAAAAATTGATCAGCTTTTTGATTCTTCAGCTACAACAAATCTTTCAAAAACTGATGCAGATATGCTTTTGAGTACCTTATATATTGTGTATGCTAAAAAAAGTAGTGCTGATAAAAATATATCGTATGATACTATGTTGAAAGATTTTATGAATTATAGCACAATTGAAGAAACAACTGCTGCGCCAGTAGACAATAAAGTGACTTTTGATCAATATTATAAACTTCAAGGTATTTTAAAACAATACAAAAAAATTGAACGATCAAATAAATGGAAACCAATCGTTCCCGCGGAAACTCCATATAAAGACTTACGTCCTGATGCTGTTTCAAACACAATTGCCCAAGTTAGAACTCGTTTATATTTATTAGGCGATTTAAAACAAGATTCTAAAAGTGATGTCTATGACCGTGAATTGATGGATGCCGTGATGAAATACAAAGTAAGAAACGGATTTAAACCTAATTATATTCTTGCAGAAGAACATATTAAAGAAATGAACGTACCGCTTTCTGACAAAGTAAAAACTTTAGAATTGAATATGGAAAGATGCCGCGAAATTTCGGCTCAAATGGCTGGTAATGA
Organism: Flavobacterium sp. ASV13; assembly: GCF_000745775.1. Lineage (GTDB taxonomy): Bacteria > Bacteroidota > Bacteroidia > Flavobacteriales > Flavobacteriaceae > Flavobacterium. Next base: position 427,012 of record NZ_JQJY01000004.1, read on the forward strand.
CGAATATGTTTTGGTTAATGTTCCTTCTTATGAATTGGTTTACGTTAAAAACGGAAAAGTGGTGTTGAAATCTAATGTATTTGTTGGTGCGCCTTTAACAAAAACAACCATTTTTAATGGTGAAATTGACCGAATCGTTTTCAGTCCTTATTGGACAGTTCCTCAAAGCATTGTGCAAAACGAATTGAAATCTAAAATCGCTGCCGATCCAAATTATCTTGCCGATCATAACATGGAAATGATTAACGGACAGGTAAGACAAAAACCAGGACCTGATAATTCTTTAGGATTGGTAAAATTTATGTTTCCGAATCCAGATGATATTTATATGCACGATACGCCAGCAAAAACGTTATTCGATTTTGAAAAAAGAACTTTCAGCCACGGATGTATTAATGTAAAAATGGCAAAAGAATTAGCTGCTGCAATGCTTACAGATTATCCCGAATGGACGCCAGAAAAAATTGACCAAGCTATGGCTGGAAAAGTAGAAAACAGTTTTAAATTGTCTAAAAAAGTTCCAATTTATATTACTTATTTGACTTCATTAGTAAATGAAAATGGTGAAATTGGATTCTTTCAGGATGTTTATGAAAGAGACAATGAATTAAGTAACCAATTATCTCTTACTTCAAATTAACAGTTAACGATAAAAAAATATAAAATCGGGGATTCATTCAGTTGAGTTTCCGATTTTTTTACGCCCAAAAATTTAATTGAATCTTATTACGAAATTCCATATTTTAGCTTTGATATTCAATTAATTAAAGCAGATTAAAATATGGAAGATTCAAACGAACTAATTGTAGATAAAAGAAACTGGTGGAATCGAAACTGGAAATGGTTTGTTCCTACAGGTTGTTTGACTCTTATTGTATTATTTGCTTTATTTTTAGTTGGGGTTTTCTTTGAAGTAACTTCGATTATCAAAGATTCTGATGCTTATATCGAATCGATGGAACTTGTTCAGCACAATAAAATACTAATTGAAAAACTTGGATCGCCTATAGAAACCGATGGAATGGTTTCTGGAACTGTAAGTGCTGTAAACGATGTTAGAAAATGTGATGTACAAGTTCCCCTAAAAGGTCCAAAAGGCAAAGCAACTTTGTTTGTCGTTGGCGAAAAAAGAGGAAAATGGAAATACAGTGAAATGTCTGTTTACATTGAAAAGACAGATGAGAAAATTGATTTGCTGAAGAAAGAATAACACGTATGCAAAAATATATTTTCACTATGTTTTTGGTCTTCTTTTTTTCTTGTAATAAGATTGAAAACAATAAAAGTTTAAATCAGGAAGATATTAAGTATATCCAAAGTCTAAAGATTTTAGACAAAAACGAAGTCATCCTCAAGTTTTACAGCGAATTTAAAAAAGAATTTGCAGGCAACTTTTTCACTGATAAAAGAGTCGCAACCTACTGGATTGACAAACGAAATTCGGAAAAAAACACGATTGATTTTGCGTTTTATTCCTCTATATCGAAAATTGACACTGTGTATAATGCCGGATTAACCTACTGTCCTTATGCATTAATTACTAAAAATGATGGGAGCAGTTTTAAAGTCAGCGTTGATGGTGACAAGCAAGAAATTAAATCTTTCTTTGAAGATTTATTGCACGAATGGCATAAAAGGAGATAAACAAATTTTCAAATAATGATAAATTTCTTGTTCTTAAAAAACGAAAAATTTCTATTATAGCCCCGATAGCAGTGGAAATCCTTTTGTTTTTTGCTGCCAAAAAGCAAAAGATTGAAACGAATAGCGGGACGAGTGTTAATTATGAAACAAAATCTTTCTGCTCCTCAAATAAAATTATGGCTTTGTTTTTGAATAAGTAGTATTTTTGAAACTTAAACAAAACCCCCAAATGAAAAAGATTTTATTATTCGCCCTTACATTTTCACTTGTTTCATGCGCAGAAATGCAGCAAACTTTAAATCAGTTTCCGCAAATATCATCACAAATTCCGGTTGGTGGTGTCGATATTTCAGCTGGATTGAAAGAAGCTTTGAATAAAGGAATTACACAACAAGTGAGCAAATTAACCGCTGTCGATGGTTTTTATAAAAATGAAGCTGTAAAAATTTTATTGCCTGAAGAATTACAAAAAGTAGATGCTACTTTAAGAAAAGTTGGTTTAGGCTCGCTGGCCGATGACGGAATCAAAATGCTAAACCGCGCTGCAGAAGATGCTGTGAAAGAAGCAACACCAATATTTGTATCGGCGGTTAAAAATATGTCGTTTACAGATGCTAAAAATATTTTGTTAGGAAATGACAGCGCTGCAACGACTTATTTGCAAGGAAGTACAACAACAGCTTTATACGGAAAATTTAATCCTGTGATTAAAAATTCATTCGCAAAAGTAGGTGCTGATGCAGTTTGGACTAAAATCATCACGAAATACAATACTATTCCGTTAGTGAAAAAAGTAAACCCAGATTTGACTGATTATACAACAAATCAAGCCTTGGCAGGTGTTTTTAAAATGATTGCTGTAGAAGAAAAAGAAATCCGAAATAATATTAGTGCAAGAACAACTCCTTTATTGAAAAGTGTTTTTGCAATGCAGGATGGAAAATAATTTTTTCGAAGGTGCAAAGCGACAAAGTAACAAAGGTACAAAGAAGCCTTTGTTACTTTGAACCTTTGCAACTTTGTCACTAACCAAAAACCAAAAAACCGAAATGCAAAAGATTACCATTCTCATTCACTGTAAAGACCAAAAAGGAATTATTGCCGCAGTGACTACTTTTATTGCGAAAGTAGAAGGAAATATCACTTACATCGATCAGCATGTTGATGTAGAACAAAATGTTTTTTTTATGCGATTGGAATGTGAATTTACCAATCCTAAAATTACAATTGAAAGTCTGAAAGAAGAATTCGATAAAACACTCGCAACCGATTTTAACATGTCATGGGATTTGTACAATCAGGAGCAAAAACCTAAAATGGCTTTGTTTGTTTCTAAATATGATCATTGTCTTTTTGACATTTTAGGACGTTACAGCGCTGACGAATTGAATGTCGAAATTCCGGTTATTATAAGCAATCACAATGATTTAAGAAGCGTTGCGGAACGATTTAATATTCCGTTTCATTGTGTTCCTTTTACAAAAGACAATAAGGAAGAAGGCGAAGCGAAACAAATTGAGCTTTTACAGCGATACGAAATCAACTTTATTGTTTTGGCGCGCTATATGCAAATTATCACGCCAAATTTAATCAGCCTTTACGAGAATAAAATCATTAATATTCATCATTCCTTTTTGCCGGCTTTTCCGGGTGCAAAACCTTATCATTCGGCTTTTAAGCGTGGTGTGAAAATTATTGGTGCAACAAGCCATTATGTTACCGAGGAATTAGATGAAGGTCCGATTATCGAACAAGATATTGCAAGAGTTTCGCATATTCATTCGGTTGAAGATTTTATCATGAAAGGAAGAGACTTAGAAAGAATTGTTTTAGCAAGAGCAATAAAACTCCATGCTGAAAGAAAAACAATGGTTTACAGCAATAAAACGGTGGTTTTTTCTTAAAAGGTGCTAAGATTCTAAGGCACTAAGCTTCTAAGTTTTTACCTTTGAACTTATATAACAAACCCGACAGATTTATAATCTGTCGGGTTTGTTATTTTCCATATTTACGCATAAAACCGGACTGAAGTCCGGCCCTACAAAATGAACCGAGCCAAAGGCTCTCCTAGAGTTCCGAAGGAATGACCAATATTGTAGAGCTGGACTTCAGTCCAGTTTAAATAAAGAAACCCGACAAATTTTTAAAAATTTGTCGGGTTTCTATTTGGAAGTAAGTTTTGTTTTAACCTTTGTTACTTTGTTACTTTGTCCCTTTGAACCTTACTTAACCAAATCATATCGGTCAGCGTTCATTACTTTAGTCCATACAGCAACAAAATCTTTAACGAATCTTTCTTTTGCATCGTTGGATGCGTAAACTTCTGCAATAGCACGCAATTCTGAATTTGAGCCAAAAATAAGATCGGCACGCGTTGCTGTCCATTTCAATTCACCCGTTTTACGATTATGTCCTTCAAAAGTTTCGCCAGTTTCGTTAGTTGCCTTCCATACCGTACCTAAATCTAGTAAATTGATGAAGAAATCATTGTTCAATGTTTCTGTATTTTTTGTCAATACACCATGTTTAGAACCATCATAATTGGTATTTAATACTCTTAAACCACCAAGTAAAATTGTCATTTCAGGTGCTGTTAAGCCTAGCAATTGTGCTCTATCTACTAAAAGCTCTTCTGTAACTGAATTACAATTAGCGCTTTTATAGTTTCTGAATCCGTCAGCTTTTGGTTCTAGCGCGTTGAAAGAATGAACATCTGTTTGCTCTAAAGTTGCATCACCTCTTCCCGGAGTAAAAGGAGCATCAATGTTTATTCCTGCATTTGCCGCTGCTTTTTCAATTCCTACAGATCCACCCAAAACAATCAAATCTGCAATCGAAACTACTTTTCCAGAACTTGTAAATTCATTTTGAATTGTTTCATAAGTTGCTAATACATTTTTCAATTGAGTTGGCGAATTCACTTCCCAACTAATTTGCGGTTCAAAACGAATACGTGCACCATTTGCTCCTCCACGTTTATCAGAACCACGGAAAGTCGAAGCCGAAGCCCAAGCAGTCGATACCAATTGAGAAATTGAAAGACCACTCGCTTTAATTTTATCTTTTAAAAGAGCAATATCGCTATGATTTAATTCGCTTTTAGCAGCAGGAATCGGGTCTTGCCAAATCAACTCTTCAGAAGGAACTTCCGGACCTAAATAACGGCTAATAGGCCCCATATCTCTGTGCGTTAATTTGAACCACGCTCTTGCAAAAGCATCAGCAAATTTGTCAAAATTTTGCATGTAGTCTCTGGAAATTTTTTCATAAGCAGGATCCATTTTCATAGCCATATCTGCCGTTGTCATCATTGGCGCATGTCTTTTTGTTGGATCATGTGCATCTTCTACAGTTGTTGCAGCACTCTCATCCGTTGGCGTCCATTGATGTGCTCCTGCAGGGCTTTTAGTTAATTTCCAGTCATATTTGAATAAGGTTTCAAAATAACCATTATCCCAAGTTGTCGGATTTGGTTTCCATGCACCTTCAATACCACTTGTAATAGCATCACCACCTACTCCTGTACCATATGAACTTTTCCAGCCAAGTCCCATTTGTTCAATGCTCGCACCTTCTGGTTCTGCTCCTACTAATGATGCATCTCCAGCTCCGTGCGCTTTACCAAAAGTATGTCCACCAGCCGTTAAAGCCACCGTTTCTTCATCATTCATTGCCATACGGGCAAACGTTTCTCTAATGTCTCTACCAGAACCTAGCGGATCAGGATTTCCATCTGGACCTTCTGGGTTTACATATATTAATCCCATTTGCACGGCAGCAAGAGGGTTCTCCAAATCTCTATCACCAGAATACCTACTATTAGGTTTGTCACTAGTCGCTAGCCATTCTTTTTCATTACCCCAATTAACATCTTGTTCTGGTTCCCAAACATCTTCTCTTCCTCCCGCAAATCCAAAAGTCTTAAATCCCATAGATTCTAATGCGCAGTTCCCTGTCAAAATCATCAAATCTGCCCATGAAATTTTATTCCCATATTTTTGTTTAATAGGCCAAAGCAAAAAACGAGCTTTATCTAAATTACCATTATCCGGCCAACTGTTAAGAGGAGCAAAACGTTGATTTCCTGAACTGGCGCCTCCACGTCCATCAGAGATACGATACGTTCCTGCACTATGCCAAGCCATACGAATAAACAAAGGACCGTAATGACCATAATCAGCTGGCCACCAATCCTGAGAATCAGTCATTAATGCATAAAGATCTTTTTTAACTTCATTTAAATCCAAAGTTTTAAAGGCTGCTGCATAATCAAACCCTTTTTCCATAGGATCTGATAAACTAGAATGTTGACGCAGGATGTTTAGATTCAACCGATTTGGCCACCAATCTTTATTAGAGGTTCCTGCTGATGTTTGTTTCATTTGTCCATTATGATATGGACATTTACTTTCAATTGATTCGCTCATCTCTTTTGTTTTTTTTAGTTATTTCTATTAAAATGCTAATTTTTTCAAAAAGCACATATTGCTGATATTTAACACATTATCAAATATACGAAAGTATGTTTAGCATATTCATAAACAAAATTGATTGTTATTATATTTTAATAACCAAAAATTATTTAACGTTGCAGAAAGCTCAGAAACACGTTTTTATAAATCTTAACTTATGGTCAACAAAGTAATAACAAAACCTTAACAGCAAAAGATTGAGATATGTCGGACATTTGTAATGTAATAAACTGGTTATTTATTATTTTGGTTTTGGTTAGTTAAATGATGCCGGCGTCTTCGAGATGCCGGCATTCTTTTTTTATATAAGTTGGTCTATTTTGTTTCAAGTTTCAGGTTTCAGATTGCTTTAAACTGAACATAATTGAACCGCAAAAAATACAAAACTTTGACATTAACTTATTTCCAACAAAGTAATAACAAGACCTTAACAGCATAAGATTGATATATGTCGGATATTTGTACTGTAATAAACTGGTTATTTATTATTTTGGTTTTGGTTAGTTAAATAATGCCGGCGTCTTTGAGATGTCGGCATTCTTTTTTGTTACAGGTTTCGTTGCTTTACGTATAATTTAACCGCAAAGACGCAAAGGTTTTTAATTATTGAAACTTATATAAAACGCAAAGTTCGCAAAGCTTTATGTAAAAAACTTTGCGAACTTTGCGTAATTCTTAGCGCTCTTTGCGGTTAAGTTTCCGACAACTTAAAACTTGAAACAAAAAAACTAATTCTTCAATCTTTCATGAAGCAATTTAAAATAAGCGAAAGCCTTTAATAATCGGCTTCCATGCCAGGAGAACATTTCGCCGTCTACGAAAATCGTTTTGGCATGATGCGTGAATCTTCCTATTTCAAAAGCATCTTCTTCTTTAAAAGGATACGGCTCTGATGAAAGAAAAACGATATCAGGATCGCCTTCCAGTCGCATTTTTTTGAGTTCTATTTCCGGATATCTTCCTTTATCTTCATAAATATTTTTAAAATGATTCAGTTTTAAAAGTTCATTTATATACGTATCATTTCCCGCCACCATATAAGGGTTCTTCCAAATAAAATAAGCCACTTTCTTTTCTTCGATATCCTGAATGTATTTTTTGAAATCGCTCAAGGCGAAAGCCAATTTGTCGTTCCACTTTTGCGCTTCGGTTCTGCAATTGAATAATTGTCCAAAATCGGAAATCATCTGAAAATTATCTTCAATAGAAACAATATTCGTTACCCAAACCGGACAGATTTCCTGTAATTGGTTTACAATTTCTTCTGTGTTTTCCTCTTTATTACAAATTATAATATCGGGTTGTAAAAGCTTTATTTTTTCGAAATGAATTTTCTTGGTTCCCCCAACAATCTTTTTAGTGGATTTAAAATGAAACGGATGAACGCAAAACTTCGTAATCCCGATTATTTTTTCTTCTAAACCTAAATCATGTAATAATTCGGTTTGCGAAGGAACAAGTGAGATAATACGTTTTGGAGCATTTTCAAAAGAATGTAAAGTTCCTAATTGATCGGTCATTTGTTTCATGTTTCAAGTCTTTTTTGTTTCAGGTTATTTGGAATGTATTTTTTAACCGCAAAGTTCGCAAGGTTTCTTTACGCAAAGTTCGCAAAGCTTTGCGTTCATAGCGTAACTCTTTGCGAACTTTGCGGTTAAATTATGTTCAAAGCAAACTTGAAACTTTAAACCTGAAACTTTAAACGAATAATTTCTTCCATTTCCTGTTGTACTTTCAAAGCTTCTTCTCTGGCTTTTTCAGCAAAATCAGCTCCTTTTGAAGCGTATATAATGGCTCTTGCCGAATTCACCAAAAGTCCAACTTTATCATTCATTCCGTATTTACATACTTCAGACAAACTTCCGCCCTGAGCGCCAATTCCCGGAACTAATAAAAAACTATCCGGAACAATTTTTCTGATTTCGGTAAAATATTCGGCTTTAGTGGCACCAACAACATACATTAAGTTTTCGCTGTTTTTCCATGTTTTAGACGTTTCTAAAACTTGTTTATAAAGCTCTTTACCGTTTGTATTCAAAGTCTGAAAATCAAAAGCGCCCTCGTTTGAAGTCAACGCTAGCATAATAGTATGTTTATTTTCGAAAGCCAAAAAAGGCTCAACCGAATCTTTTCCCATATAAGGAGCAACGGTAATGCTGTCAAAATTCAAATCTTCAAAAAAAGCTTTTGCATACATGCTTGAAGTGTTCCCGATATCGCCACGTTTTGCATCTGCAATCGTAAAAATTTCAGGATAATTTTCGTTGATGTAATTAATTGTTTTTTGCAGCGACATCCAGCCTTTAATTCCGTAGGCTTCAAAAAAAGCGGTATTTGGTTTGTAACCAACAGTCAAATCATGCGTTGCATCAATTATTGCTTTATTAAACTCAAAAATTGGATCTTCAGTTTCTAATAAATGAGATGGCATTTTCGTTAAATCAGGATCCAGGCCAACGCATAGAAATGATTTTTTTTGAAGGATTTGTTCGTGAAGCTGTTGTGTTGTCATAGTGTGTTTTAATAGTTGCGCAAAATTACAAATAATTATTTTGGTTTCAAGTTTGAGGTTTCAAGTTTCAAGCTTCCATTATCTAATTGCCTAATTATCTAATTAACATTGAATTCCTGTAACAACTCCTGAAAATTGTGTAAGAAAAAACAAGGTCGTGTTCTCTAATTTTGATACTGAACCTTAAATCAGCCCATTATGAGCCCAAATATTGGAATTTCAGCAGCACATTTAAAAAAGAGCACAAGTATATTAGCCACCATTTTATCAAATGAAATGACACTTTATGTAAAAACAAGAAAATTTCATTGGAATATCTCCGGAAACAGTTTTATGGAATTACATAAATTGTTTGAAGAGCAATACCGCATTTTAGAAGCACAAATCGACGAAGTTGCAGAACGCATTAGTCAGCTTGGCGAAAAAACAATCGGAACTATGAAGGAATTTATTGAAAATTCAACTTTGAAAGAATCGCCAAAAGAATATGCTTCACAAAAACATATGCTGGAAGAACTTCTTGAAAATCATGAACAAATAGTAAATGAATTAAGAGATTATATTCCGGTTTTTGAAAACGAAACAAAAGATGCCGGCTCAGCCGATTTTGTAACTGGATTGCTTCAAGAACACGAAAAAATGGCTTGGGTACTTCGACGTTACAAGGCTTAAAATAAAAGCAAAAATGCAAATTATGCAACGATTCACGAAATTCATGTAACAGTTGCCTGCTTTTAAAATCGGAACTTTACAATGTAATTAACACTAAACAGAAAGTTATGAATACTACCGAAATAAAAGGAAACTGGAATGAGTTAAAAGGAAAATTAAAACAAAAATACGCAGAACTGACAGATGATGATTTGATGTTTGCTGAAGGAAAAGAAGACGAGATGTACGGAAAACTACAGCAAAAACTGGGTAAAACCAAAGAAGAATTTCATCAGATGCTTTCAGATTTGTAACCTTTAACTCAAATCAGGAAATACCGTCTACTACTTGTACTAGACGGTATTTTTTTGAAAATTTTATTTATTTTTAATCTGTTTCAACATTTCTATCAAAGACTAAACATTAACGCCAAAAATAAATTAAGTATCTTTAACCAAATTTTTATAAAATGAAACTATTTATAAAGTTCGACATTAATACCATTTGTTCTCTTTATCTTAAACACAACCTTGACCAACAGAATATTAATTTTACAAGTTTGGGTTTTGGTGAGATTGAGATTGCTGACAACCTTGATGCTGATGCACTCGAAACTTTAAAAAATAATTTAAGTCCGTGCGGTTTTGAGATTGTCGAAAATCAAAAAAGCGTTTTGGTTCAAAAAATAAAAGACGCCATAATTGAACTGGTTTTTATGGAAGACAGCAACAATTATAAAAGTTCTGTTTTTTTGGCCGAAAAATTGAATCACAGTTACGGTTATTTATCAAATGTTTTTTCGGAAGTAACTTATTCTTCTATCGAAAATTTCATCATTTTACAAAAAATTGAAAGAGCAAAACAATTGATTATCATTAATGAAATGAGCCTGACTGAAATTGCTTTTTTACTCAACTATTCAAGTGTTGCGCATTTAAGTACACAGTTTAAAAATACAACCGGAATTACGCCATCGGCATTTCAGAGAATAATCAAGAAACGTAGAGAAAATTTAAAATAAAAACTCAAATACCATACTAAAATGCAAAAAAACGCATTATATATTTTATTGGCTGATGATGATGAAGATGATCGTTTATTTTTTAAAGACGCATTTGAAGAAATTAAAATTCAGACCAATGTAGATTTTGTTCATGACGGAATGCAGTTAATGGATCATTTGAACGATCCTGAAAACAAACTTCCAGACATTTTGTTTCTGGATTTGAACATGCCAAAGAAAACAGGAAAAGAATGTTTGATTGAAATCAAAAAAACAGAACGCCTTAAAAATATTATCATTGCGATCTACTCTACTTCGTCATCTGAAGAGGATATTGAAGATACGTTTATTCAGGGCGCCAATATTTACATCAAGAAACCAAGCGATTTTAATACGCTTAAAAAAATAATTAATGAAGTCGTGACCGTAAATTGGCATTACCATACCTCTGGGTTAAACCGTGATAATTTCCTTCTCCGACTAAAATAGAATAAGATTGCCAAATGAAGTGGATACCAAATTTTAATTCTTCAAACTCTTTGAGAGTTATTTTTGTAATCGCAGTTTTCATCCTGTTATTTCTTTCTTCAATCGCTTACAAACATAACCAGGACTTGAATGAATCAAGTAAACTGGTTATGCATACTTATGAAATAAACATTCAGTTAGAGCGTTTAATGTCGGCAATTAAAGATGCAGAGACAGGCCAGCGTGGCTATATTATAACACGAAATGGCCGTTTTTTAGCTCCGTATCTTTATTCGCGTGATAAAGTAAATGCTTCTTTTATTACACTAAAAAAACTGACTGCTGACAATCCTATTCAGCAGCGAAATCTCGAAAACTTATTCAAACTCATCATTCAGCGATTTGTCTCTTTTGAAAATTGCCTCAAATACAGCGATCCTAAAACATACGATAAAAGAAAACTCGACAATTATATGTTTGGAGGCCGAATTTTGATGGAAAACATTCGGTTTCAAGTCGATAAAATGAATGATATTGAGAAAAAATATCTGGAAAACCGACTTAAAATTTACGATCAGGAAATTTCATTAAGTCCGATTTTTTCAATTTCTCTTTTTTTAACAGCACTTACTTTTATTTTATTAGCATATCGACAAATCAGCCGTGATTTTGAACGTTTGAAAGTCTTTAATAAAAAGCTTTTAATTTCAAGTGGTTTGATGGCTGAATCTGAAATTATTGGAAAATTCAGTACCTGGCAATGGGATTTGGATTCAAATAAAATCGACTATTCCGATAATCAGTTCCGAATTTTAGGCGTTGAACCTAATTCTTTTGTTCCTGAAAAGGAAACCTTTCTTGATTTTGTACATCCAGACGACAAAGATGCCGTTGCCGCATCAATGCAGGGAATTATCGAAAAAAAGAATCTGCCATTTATTTATTATAAAATTGCTCGTCCAGATCACGAAATCAGGCATTTTAAATCGACTGGAAAATTATTGACAGATCAGCAAGGAAGCAAAATTTTATTGGGAATCAATTTTGATATTACAGATGAGCATCTTTTAAATATTGAGCTTCAGGAACGAAACCGTGAATTGGAAAAAAGCAATAAAGAACTGGCTTCTTTCAATCACGTTGCGAGTCACGATTTACAGGAACCACTCCGAAAAATACAGACTTTTATTTCCAGAGTTTCTGATGCTGACAAAGCTGTTATGTCGGACAGTGCACGCGAATATCTTTCTAAAATTGAAAGTTCGGCAAAAAGAATGCGCGTTTTAATTGATGATTTATTGCTTTTTTCAAGAACCAATACAACTAAAAAAGAGTTTCTAAAATCGAATTTAAATGAACTTTTAGAAAATGCTGAATCGGAATTAACTGAAATTATTCATGAGAAAAAAGCAGTTATTACGGCTACGAAACTTCCAAAATTAGATGTGATTCCGTATCAGATTGAACAGCTTTTCATCAACTTGATTGGAAATTCATTAAAATACAGTCAGCCGGGCCGAATCCCTGAAATTATTGTTGAAAGCGAAAAAGTACTTTCAGCCGCTTATCCTGATTTATTGGAACAAACAACAAAAAAGTTTCATAAAATCACTTTTTCAGATAACGGAATGGGGTTTGATCCTCAGTTTAAAGAAACCATTTTTGTTCTTTTTCAGCGTCTGCATTCAAAAACGGATTATCCGGGAACCGGAATTGGATTGGCAATCTGCAAAAAGATTGTCGAAAATCATAAAGGACATATTCTGGCAGATAGTATTCCTGGAAAAGGTTCTGTTTTCACTGTGTTTCTTCCGGATTAAAAATATACAAATTCTTACAAAGAGCGTTTTCAGCAAATCAATTATTTGAAGCTTAAAACGCTCTTTTTTTTATTATCAAATCTTCTTAAAACCTTTATATAAGCCGATTATGGGAATTATATAACGTTTCTTTTTTATGCTGTAAAGTAAAATAAGCTATTCGTTAGCAACTTTGTAATGTAATACTTTATGAAGTAAAAATGAAAGCAATGCCCCTAATAAAAGCAGCTATTTTAAAAGTCTTTTTCTTATTGATTATTTTATCTTTTTCAGCATGCGGAAAGAAAGAACGTCAAAAAGCAAACTTCTTTAAAAATGAAACTTTTAGCCAAAACAACAAACTGCAAATCGATAAGGATCAAATTGAAACTTCGTTTTTTATTGCAGCGGCAAATGTGAGTAATGTTCTTATTTCAAAAAGTCAATTTGCACAAAAACGTTCGGAAAATCCGATACAGGATTTAAGCAAAAAAATTGAAGAACATCAAAATCAATTGTTGCAGCAAATAGCAGAAATGGCCAATAAAAAACTTGTTGTCATTACGGATATAAATGTGACTCATAAAAGAGATTTATATGAATTGATTGATACTGATGAAAATACTTTTAACCAAACGTATCTAAATTCAATTTCAGAGTCGTTGACCGAACAGATTAAACTGTTTGAGAAAATTTCGACCGAAACAGATGATGAAACGATTTTAAAATTAGTGCTTCAATATTTGCCAGACCAGTATCAACTTTTAAGAGAAACCGAAAGATTAAAAACAGAATTTATTTAAACGCCTTAAAATCTATTATTAACTAAATTAATTTATTATGAAAATGCACACTAATTTTTTATGCGCCTTAGCCTTATTTTTCTCAGCTTCGTTTGGAATGCTTCAAGCTCAAAACGATGAAAATGTAACCACCGAGTTTGGTGTAAAAGGAGGATTCAACATGTCAAATTTATACAACAATAATGCTGACGACGAAAATATTTTATACGGTTTTAATGCCGGGGTTTATGCAACATTACCAATTTCAGATTTTATTGCAATTCAACCTGAAATCTTGTTCACTACAAAAGGTGCCGAATTAGAATACAACAATGCTTTTGTAAGCGGAACCGGAAAATTCAAACTGAATTATATCGAAGTTCCTTTGTTAGTGCGAGTGAATGTTACCAAAAATTTTAATATTCATGCCGGTGGATACGCATCGTATCTGGTAAGTTCTAAAGTTTCTGGCGATGGTGATTTCAACTTTGACGAAGAAATTAACGCAGATGATTTAAACCGATTTGATGCTGGTTTATCAGCTGGTATCGGAGTAGATTTTAGTCCAATCAGTATTGGTTTACGATACAATTACGGATTAACAACGATTGGAAAAGAAAGAACTGTTGCAGGTACAACTTATACAGTTCCAGATGCAAAAAACAGCAATTTGTCTTTATACCTGTCGTATAAACTAAACTAGAAAAACATTTTAATTAACCTCTAAATATAAAAACCATGTCAAATTTATTATATACAATCGCAGTAATATTAGTTATTCTTTGGGCTCTTGGTTTCTTTGTTTACAGCTTCGGAAGCATTATTCACATCTTATTAGTGATTGCCATTATTGCTGTATTGCTTAGACTAATCAAAGGCAGGGAAATTTAAAACAAATCATATTAACAATTATATATTAATCATTAAAATCAAATATTATGAAAGCAAGTAACACCATTTTAGGAATTGTTGGCGCTGCAGCTGCAGGAGCATTATTAGGAGTTTTATTCGCACCAGATAAAGGGTCAGAAACTCGCAAAAAAATCAAAGATAAATCGAAAGATTACGGAGATAATTTAAAATCAAAATTTGACGGAATTGTAGATACAATCAAATCAAACGGAAAAGAATTAGTAGACGAAGGAAAATCTAAATTCAACCAGGTTAAAGACGACTACAATTCAATTAAAGACGAGGCAAAAACCGTAAAATCAAACTACTAGTATTTTAATAACTAAGTGAGATTTTTAAACCATAAATACCTGATATCATGGAAACAAATGCAACAACAAACGAGAATTTAAATCTTTATGAAAAAGCGGAAAATTATACTAAAACGAGTTTGGAATTACTGAAACTCAAAACAGTATGTTCAGTCGCCGATGTGGTTTCAACCTTAACATCAAAGATCGCAGTTGGCGTTGTTGTTGCATTTTTTACCTTGTTTCTTAATATCGGGATTAGTTTATGGGTGGGAAAAGAACTTGGAGAGTATTATTACGGCTTTTTTATCATGGCACTTTTCTATTTGATTGTTGCCATTGTGATTCACAAAACGCATCACTCATTGATAAAAACCCCGATTGGGAATACCATTATTTCAAGTATTTTAAAAGAAAAACAAAACTGATTTAAAACTATTAATAACTAAAAAAGACTGTTATGGAGCCTATTTTCACTATTGATGAATTAAATCAGAGAATAAAGTTTTTAGAAAATCGTCAGGACGCCGAGTGGTGTTCTATTAAAGATGAAATCGACGATATCAAAGATAATCTAAAGCCTATAAACCTGATCCGAAATACGGTTGAAGAAATCAACGAAACTGTTGGTTTTAAAAGTCATATCGCACAATCGGCCATCAGTATCGGAATTGGCTATCTGGCAAAACGATTTATTGTCGGAAAAGGCGATTCTATGTTTAAAGGAATTTTAGGATCAATCGTGCAGCTGGTCGTAACCAATTTGGTTTCAAAACCACATCACGAATCAGATGAAACTTCACAAGAAGCCTCATCACAACACGAACCATCTAAAGAGTAATTTGTCTAACTTAAATTTTATATCATGGAAAAATTAAGCCATATCGTAATAAAAAATGGAGTTTACATGTACTCGAATCTATATAAATGTTTTGAATACACAAGAGTATTTCTAGGTATCTAACTTGTTTATACGTTTCTTCACAACAAACGGTTAAATGGTTAATACACACTATATTTTAAGGTTCTGAGGGACTAAGATTCTAAGGGACTAAGGTTTTGTCAAAGCTAACGCTTTTTCTTAACCAAAAAGTGGCTGTTTCACAATGTGAAAACAGCCACTTTTTCTTTTAAAAAACTTAGAATCTTAGTCCCTCAGCACCTTAGACCCTTTAGTTGTAATTTTGATAAATCGGCAATTTTAAGCCGACATACAAATTACATGCTTTTGAAGTATTTGAAAACAAATTTGAAATCAACGAACCTGAACCAACAAACAACGGACCAGCTCTAAAACCAGTTCCGACTTGTGTACCGCTGTATTCCATGTACATTACCGGAACGTAAAAACTGAATATTCTGGTTTCATATCTTGGCGTAAATGTAACCGAATTTGGAATTGCAGTTCCGTTTACTGTTTTGGCATCAACTAAACTAAAATCAGTACTTAAATTCAGGTAGAATTTATTGTCGATATTCCAGTCAAAATTCGTGTGTACAGCTGTTGGTAAATTTGCTTTTACGCCTGTTCTTGAAGAAACTTTTGTATAATGAGTATCAAAGAATTCGAAAATATTTTCTGCATTATCAATATCAGCTTGAGATACTCTTCCCGCAAGATTGTAGGTATTTTCGACAATGTTTTTATAATTGATTTTTCCGATATCCGTTACCGAAGCTGCGACTTTAAATTTATATCGGTTTCCAATACAAGTATGGCAATTCGTGCGGTATTCATACGTAAAACCCAAATCAAGTCCCACGCCAGCCGAAGCGCCGCTAAATTTAGGATCATTTCCGTTTAGATAATCATAACTTGCAGCAGTTTTTAAAGTTCCTGTTGACAAATATTGGCTCTGCTCTGGGTTGGCATTGTTTTTATTGAAAGCTACGCTTAAATCATTTCCGTTGATGTAACCGTTAACGCCAGCCATTAAATATTTAACCGTCAAACCACCTTTAATGAAATGATCGTCATGATCCATTAAAACTGTTCCGTAACTGGCACCAATTTCTGCCCAGGAATTACTCACGCCATTTGGATTTCCGCCCTGAATCAGGAAACTATTCGAAACATCAAGATCTTTGCTCACCTCATCAATCAGTTTACCATTTACATCAACAAGGCTTGTAATGCTTCGTACGCGAGTATAAAGCGCAATACTATGAACTGGCGTAATATTCAGCGTAAACGATGGTCCCATAATATCGACATTCAAATTCCCGCGGTTGTTTGTTTTGATGTTTTTGCTGGCATCCTTCTGAATATCGTAATTTCCGTCTAAAACTTCAGCAAAATTAAATCCGTACAAATCATTTTGTCCCGTTGCACTTGCCGAGAAAATCGTAACATCCGATCTGTATTTCGAATCCACAATAGCTGATGGATTAAACAAAACGCCCTGAATTCCGGCATAATTATCATCCCTGAATCCAAAATACGATTGCGATCGCGCATAAAAAAAGCTTCCAAAGAAGCAAAATAAAAGTAAAGTTCTCTTCATAGATTATTTTTAAACTGGTTGATTTGGTTTTGTTTTTCTTTGAAAAAAGCAGACAAATATTAACAAAAAAAGGGCAAAAAAAAACTTGCCAATCTTGACGATTGGCAAGTTTTTTTTTGAGATTCTAAGACGCTAAGTTTCTAAGTGACTAAGTTTTAACGAAAAATAATATTAATCCTACTACACTAAAACACATTGTAGTAATTGCCTTGATTTAAAATGAACAGTTAAGAAAATTCTCTAAAGACTTATTAACAATTTAATCTCATAAATTTAACAACTTATCGAAGAAAAAATTCAAAAAATCAAAAATCTAAGAAGGTTCTTGCAATTTTTATAAAGATGCTAAGGTTCTAAGATGCTAAGATTCTAAGTTTTCTTCTCTTTGTCTTTTTTTAAAAGGTGCTAAGGTTCTAAGTTACTAAGTTTCTTCTTGTCGTCATTTTTAAGCATAAAAAAGCCGAACAAAAGTTCGGCTTAAAAATTTATGTTCAAAGAGAAAAACTTAGTCCCTTAGTAGCTTAGAATCTTAGCAACTCAGATTAGTAAACTTCTGAAGCTTCTTTCAATTTCTCCATATTGTTTACCAATTGAAGCTCGGCAACGATTTTCTGAATATCACCATTCATGATGTTTCCTAAATCGTAAAGAGTCAAACCAACTCTATGATCCGTTACACGACCTTGCGCATAGTTGTACGTACGAATCTTAGCCGAACGGTCACCAGAGCTTACTTGAGAACTACGTTTTGTAGCATCTTCCTCTTGTTTTTTCGCTAATTCCATTTCGTACAAACGAGAACGTAGAACGATTAATGCTTTATCTTTATTTTTATGTTGCGATTTCTGATCCTGACATTGCGCCACCAAACCTGTTGGAATGTGCGTTAAACGTACCGCCGATTTCGTAGTATTTACCGATTGTCCTCCAGGTCCTGACGAACAGAAGAAATCTACACGAACATCATTCATATCAATTTGAACATCAAACTCTTCTGCTTCTGGTAAAACCATAACAGTAGCCGCCGATGTATGCACACGACCTTGCGTTTCAGTCTGAGGAACACGTTGTACACGGTGAACACCCGCTTCAAACTTCAAAGTTCCGTAAACATCCTCTCCAGAAACTTCAAAAATAACCTCTTTGAAACCTCCTGAAGTACCTTCGTTCATATCCACCACAGATGTTCTCCATCCTTGTGACTCACAGTATTTAGTATACATTCTGAATAAATCCCCTGCAAAAATACTCGCTTCGTCCCCACCCGTTCCGGCACGGATTTCCACCATAACATTTTTAGCATCTTCAGGATCTTTAGGAATCAACATAAATTTGATTTCCTCCTCTAGTTGAGGCAAGCGTTCTTTTGCTTCGTCAAGTTGCATTTTGGCCATTTCAACCATATCTGCATCGCTACCGTCTGCAATAATTTCGTTTGCTTCGTCAATATTTGCTAAAACAAGAATGTATTCTTCTCTCTTTTCAACCAGTGCTTTTATGCTTTTATATTCCTGGTTAAGCTGCACATAACGCTTTTGATCAGCAATAACATCCGGCTGAATAATCAAATCCGAAATCTCATCAAAACGCTGCTTTACATATTGAAGTCTATCTAACATTTTCTAATTCCTTTTATTTGGACGGCAAAATTACGAAATTTTTGTGGATTATTCTAGTGGTTATTTTTTGGGAAATTTGAGGAGAAAATTTAGTGAAATTAGGATGGTTTTTAGGAGCTGTTTCCTGCTATTCGCTGTATCTTTTTAGGCAGAAAGTTTACGGTTTCAATGTAGATGTTTTCGTTTGCCTAAAAAGGATGCCGCTGCTATCAGGGCTAGGGCACTCGTTTTCAAAAGAATGTTTTACGGTTTTCCGTAAGGTTTTGCATTTAAAAGAATTTTTCTTTAGCAAAAACTACTTCAAATAAAATCAGGTGTTTTTACGTAGTGGTAGATTTAAATTAAATGCGATGTTTGTTATTTATCTTGATTTTAGTTTACCTAAAAAGAATATTGCTCACTTATTAGCTAGAGCGATTTTTTTACAAACCAATATAATTTATAACATTCATAAAAACAACCAATATATACTTTACGTGAGTAGGAAAAACACCCAAATCTTTTGGGCAATTTATACATTAGCTCGAAATAAATCCTGAATCTATCAAATTACTCTATTCTAAATTAGGTATCTAAGTTTGATTTTTCAAGAATTATAAACAAGTTTGCGATAACTTTAAACAACAACATTGCATCAATTAACTGACAGATAATAATAGTAATACAACATAAAATTAAAAGCTAATGAACTTAACAATCACAGTTACAACTGCAGAACTTTCTGCAGCAGATAAAACACTTATTCAACAGTGTTTAGGACTTACGCCTGCTCAAGTTACAGCAGCTCTAACAAAGCTGGCGAAAACTGCTTTTATGGAGTATGTTAAAATGTTTAAAGAGAAAGGTCTTCCAACAAGGGCAGATGAAGTTCAACAAGAACGACTTTACTTTTTACTCAATTATTTTTTTGAGAATCGACTTCCAAGCGAGAATGAAATTTCTTCAATCTTTCAGCTAACACCGTCTCAAAGTAAAACTCTCTTACGAAACACCAAATCTCGTTACAGAACAAAAATCAACACATTCATAAAAAACACTCTACTTGAAACGCTTGCCTCTGCTATTCAGCCAAACCCAGGCAGCGACTATGAGTTTATTTGTACTTCTCCTACGACAGTCGAAGAACTGAATTTAATTGTAAGTCAAAAAGGCCCAGAGTTAAAACCAATCGAAAAAATTAGAGGACTTGCAAGTAAGTATTCTTGTGCTGTAGATACTTATGCATTACTTCAAGATCAATTAGTATAACTATGGCAGATTTACTTTCAGCAATTAGCGTATTACTTGTTTTCTTGACTTTTTTACTTAATGGTATTGAAAAAGATGTGACTGAAAAAGTTGCCCAAAGAAAACCAACGGAAGCACAAACTGACGCGAGAAAACAATTTAACAACGACACGCTTCGAATACTTTGGTTAAAAACGTTTCCAGTAACATTAATTTTTTTAGTTACTTTTTATTCTCTTTTACCAAAAGCAATTCATCTAGTAACCACAAGTGATTTTGTATTATGGGACTTTGATGAGCTTAATACCATATTTATTTTTATCGAAATCGGACTTTTAGGATTGACAATTTTTTCAATCACAAAAGCTTATGCATTGATTAAAAAGTATTACGAATAACCCGATAGCGCGGATTTGTAATCCGTACCAGCAACAATAAGCCACAATACAAATCATCAAATACAAAAGCTACAAAAAAAATCATGTAGCTTTTTATATATAAAGTACAAACTAATCTTTACAGGCACGAATTGCATATCCGCCCTGTCGGACTAGTTATTTAAGTTTTATTAATAGTGTTTACGGATTTCCATAAAATTCTTGCACTAAAAAACTTAGTTTTACTAAGACCAGTATTAAAAATTATTCCATTATGAATCAAGAATACAAACTATATAGAATTTCCCAGCTCTACGAAGTGTTCTTCTAAATTCGATAATCGCTGTGCGAAGTCTCCCGACTTCGTACCCACTCCAATTATCCACAAAGAAAAATAAAACTATTCCAGACGGAATATAGCAACGGGTGCGAAGTCGGGAGACTTCGCACAGCGTCTTCACAGGGTCTTTAGGATTTGAAGGACTTACAAATAAGTTTTGTATAAAACATTCAATACCCTTACCCAGCTCTACGAAGTGTTCTTTAATAAAATTCAATGATAGCTGTGCGAAGACTCCCGACTTTACGCCAGCTCTACGAAGTGTTCTTTTCTAAAATTCAATGATCGCTGTGCGAAGTCTCCCGACTTCGTACCCACTCCAATTATCCATAAAGAAAAATAAAACTGTTCCAGACGAAATATAGCAACGGGTACGAAGTCGGGAGACTTCGCACAGCGCCTTTAGGATTTATAAAACTTAAAAATATATTTTTTATAAAACAGCCAATATCCTTATCTACAAAGTTTTCTTATAAGTCGAAACTGCTGTGCGAAGTCTCCCGACTTCGCACTCATTCTGATAAGCAGTAAAGATTATCAAATATTTATTTGTAAGAAAAATAATTATATTTGAATAAAAAAAATGCAAGACGGATACAAAATAAGAAATCAAAATTTACCTCATTTTATAACAGCAACAGTTGTTGATTGGGTTGATATTTTTACGCGAAAAAGCTATAGAGATATCGTGGTAGATTGTTTAGATTTCTGCACTAGAAACAAATCTATGATTTTATATGGTTATGTAATTATGAGCAATCATATACACATGATTGTACAATCAGAAAAGGGAGAACTATCGGATTTATTGAGAGATTTTAAAAAATTCACTGCTTCAAAGATCATAGAAAAAATAAAATCTGATCCAGAAAGCCGGAGAGAATGGATGTTGGAACGTTTTAAACAATCAACCGAAAGTCATTCCAGAAACAAAAACTATCAGTTTTGGCAGTATGGTAATCATCCAGAAGAAATTTATAGTAACAAATTTATGTGGTCAAAACTCGATTATATTCATTTAAATCCTGTTCGCGCTGGTATTGTCGAAAAAGCGTCACATTACATCTATTCCAGCGCTAGTAACTATGTTTCTGATACAGGAATATTAAAAATCGAAAAAGCCGACATTCTTATTGTTGATACATTAAACTTGAAAAATTTCACGCGATATAATGAATATTGAATTTTAAAATTGTGTCGGAATATTAGGACCGTGTACGAAGTCGGGAGACTTCGCACAGCTTCGATTATTCCTTGTAATAAAGTTTACGCACATCATCTAACAATTCCATTTCTTCTTCTGGCAATAACTGCAAGGCAATTTCAAGCAAAGTCATTACATTGACATTATTATCTTTTGTAAAACTCGACAAACTTTGAGCGTCAGGATTAAGCAAAATAATGCTTGCTTTTAGCAAATCTGAAACCATTAAATTTAATTCGTTATACGAAGATACTTTTAGCTGTATACTAAACGAATTGGTTTCCTTTGGCACTGGTTTTAGCGTAGTGAAGTATTTTCCTTTATCTATAGTTTCTAGCAATTCTTCGGCTCTTACTTTATTTTGCATCTCTATTTTATATAAGATTTGTTTTACATTTTAAAACAAATGTATAAAATATCGGTTGAAAACAATCGATTTTTAACAATCATATCAAAACAATCTATTACTTGTAATTTCATTTCTATGAAAAGAGAAAGAAAAAGTGAAATTCCAGAAGTTGTAAAAGAACTGGGAATCAAGATAAATGATGTGATTAAGAGCAATGAATTAAAACCCAGAGAGGTTGCTCATGATGCTGAAATGGATGTAGAAAATTTAAGAAAATACATTAAAGGTTCACAAGAAATGAAAATTGGAACTTTGTTCAAAATTGCACAAGCTTTAAAAATTCATCCAAGCGAATTAATTAAGGATTTGTAATTTAATCTTTCACCAAGTTCCAAGAAATGAACAATTCTTTAAAGAAAAAATAATATGGAATTTAACACCGATATACTGAAAGTCGTATTTACCTCATTATTTACATTATTGGCAGTTATTATTGGAGGTATACTCTCATATCACAATTCTTTTAAACTTTTTAAAAATCAAAAAAAATATGATAATCGGCGTATTACGTATTCGCGTTTGCTAGCTTACAAGTATATTTGGACTCAATCAATAATTTTTCATCTAGGAACACGATTTTCAGCAGAGTATTTCTATGCGAAATTTAATTTACTTTCCGACGAAAAAGATTTAGAGCAATCTAATAAAGAATTTGATAGAGCAGCTAACTTGATGAGAGATACTTCTATTTATCAAAAAGAAATATTTGAAACAATTGGTTTAATTCAAACTTGCTATATAATAGATTCCGAAATAGAATTAGCTATAAATCAATTATTTGGAGCTGGAACAATTCAAATCCAGCCATTTCCAAAAGCTCTTAAAAATCTTAATGAATTAAATAAATATCATGATGAAAATAGTGTAAAAATTCCAATGATGGCTGAAAACCAATATGTAACTAAAGTTGATACGTTATTAAAACTTCTAAAAGCCCAATTGGATTCTGAAAAGTAATTCCATTAGCGCGGATTTGTAATCCGTGCCCGCAACTAGTAAAACGCAAACAAATCAGTAAAAACAAAAGCTAAAATATCATGTAGCTTTTGTTTTATATTTACAAAGTACAAACCAATTTTTGCAGATCCGAATTATAAATCCCCACTATCGAAAAACATAACCTACAATGAAATATTTAAGCTTAACCCTTTTGATTTTTTTAATTTCTTGTGCAAAGAAAAATGAATCCGAAAATTTAAATACAGGAGTTGAAACTTTAAAAGCTAAAACTCCATTAAAATTAACAGACAAATCTGTAAAATTTTTATGGAGAGCAGATGAATATGACAAGGAACTACAGGACACGGTCAATACAATTTTTATAAATCAGGAATATTCAAAAAACATTTCTGAACCTGAAAAAGCGGCTCTTGGATTTGTTGCCAGCTTTATTGGAAGTGAGTGCGATTGGGATGGAGCACCAAATGTAAAATATGATAATTTAAGTTGTAAAATTAACACAGCGCTTAATCTCGGTCATCAATGTTCAGATGAGCATTTAGGTTTTTTAAGAAAGTGGTTTAAAAATGACAAAAAAGCGTTAGAACGTTTAAAAGATTGCTCTGCAGTTCCCTATACAGCAAGTGTTCAGTCAACATTTGATTACATAGATGTTACAACTAAAGGCGACACTATTAAAATATCTTTTGCAGCAAATGGCGTAAATATGCGCACTGAACAATCTTGGAGCTATAAAGAAGAAGATACATTTGTTTTCAAGAAAGATAATTTAGTTTTTGTTAAATCTAAAGAATCAGAAAATGAAAGAAACTCATTTGAAATGGATGATGAACTAGAAGAAGAAAAATAAACGCTGCAAAACTAGCTCGACAAAGTGTTCTTCTAAAATTAGATGATCGCTGTGCAAAGTCTCCCTACTTCAGTAATTAATTAAAAAAATGAAAAAGACAATACTAATTTTAATGCTTTTTATAACGAGCATCTCCATCGGACAAACTAAACTTGAAGAAGTTACTGTTGCTCCTAATGGAAAAGTAATTTCTAAAACTACAGTAAAAAAATCGACAAACAGATCTCCTGAAAAAACCATTGAAATGTTTTATAAAAATCAAGATGATATTAAAGCACTTGATCCTTTAATAAGTTTTAGATTTTATCAAAAAACCCCATACTATAAATTGAATGAAATTTTAAAGCAAAAAAATAAGAGTTGTGGTGAATTTGTCGAAAAAACTTTAGTTAAAACTAAAACATCTGATGATAAAAATTCAATTGCATATCTCTACAATGTTACTTATAAAAATATGAAAACAATAGAAGAAATTATTCTTATAAGAGAATCTACAAATGATAATTTTCAAGTTTACATTTATAATATAAAAAAGCAGTAAAATAAAACCCGTTAGTGCGGATTTGCAAATCCACACTAACATTCTAATGAGATTATTTTTCACCACAAAAACAAAACACACAGTAAATCAACATCTTAAAATTAATTTATATATTTGATAATCACCAAAATCATTAATAATTTTTTCTAACAAAACCACTAATGAAAGAACTTATTAAAATTGGCCGTATCTTTTTTGGTATCGGCGTTGTTGCTTTAGGGATTCATCAACTTATAATCAAAGATTTTCGTTCCGAAATTTTAGCTCCATTTCCTGCCTGGGTGCATCATAATAGCATCTTCCCCATTCTTGTCGGAATCGCTTTGATAGTTGCCGGAATTATTATTTCAGGAGTATTTAAAATCAAATTTATTGACCCCAAAAAAGTATGTCTTTATTTGGGTTTTGGTTTTCTTGTTTCGGTCATCGCTTCTCATTTACCGTATATTATAATGCTTAGCGCAACTAAAACTCCAGATTTTCAGGTTTGGATAAATCTTCTCGAAGCCTTAACTTATAGTGGTGGAGCGTTTGTAATGGCTGGCTCATTTACAGAAAACATTTCGACCGGAAATAAAAAGAATTTTACCTTATTATTAGAAAAACTTATTCCGTGTGGGCGCGTTTTTTATTCCATTTTAATGATTGTATTTGGATTAAGTCATTTCTTTTTTGCCGGCTTTATTGCGACACTTGTACCAAAATGGTTGCCAGCGCCAATGTTTTGGACTTATTTTTTTGGTGCTGCGCTTGTCATTGCTGGAATAGCCATTATTTTCAAAATAGTAATAAAACCAATTGGGCTTCTTTTGGCCTTTACGCTTTTGCTGTTTTTTCTATTCTTTCATATTCCTGACGCAATCGCAAACCCATCAGTTGGCGGCGGAAACGAAATTATTCGTGCACTTATATGCTTGCTTTTCTGTGGTATTGCATTGGTAATCGCATTGACAAATGATTGCAAAAGGGCATTTTAGTTCAAATAAATATGAAAAAAGAGAAAAACTGGCTCAAAATAATTGTCGAGAATTTACTTGATTTTATTTTAAACTGGAAATAGTAATGCAGATTTGCAATTCTTAATACACAATAAAAATCATCAAATACAAAAGCTACAAAAATCATGTGGCTTTTTTTATATTTACAAGAAACAAACCAAAATATATGACACTAATTGCAATTTTCTTTCCGTTTGCTTCTTTCTTTTTGAGAGGAAGAATATTAACTTCTATAATTTGTCTGATTTTGCAAATCACTTTAATTGGCTGGATTCCTGCAGCGATTTGGGCTGTTATTTCTTTGCAAAATTCAAGAGCTGATAAACGCAATGAAAAATTAATTAAAGCGATGAAATCCAGATCTTAAAACAAATAGATAATAAACGATACTTTTTTTGAAACTTATTATAAAAAGCAAATAATATGGATTGGACCGATAATAAGACATTATTAGAATATTCAAAACGCACACCTTGCAAAGAGATATTTCAGGCTGTATGTGATGAACTTGGCAAACATTACCAGGCAAAAGGCTTTAAATATTCTCGGTCTCAAAAAAAATTAACGCTCGAAAAAGACGATATAAAACTGGAAATTTCATTTTGGTCAACCAAGAGCAATACGCCAGGCAAATCGGTTTCGTTTGAAATTTTACCCAGTTTTTACTCTAAACAGTTGGCTAAAACGAGCAATATAAACGGGATTCTATTTGGACATACAGGTCTTTTTTACTATAAATACACTGACAACCCAAAACAAATACTGGTAAAGCAAATATTTGGAGATGAATTGGAACGTATTGATGAATACAGTAATGAATCAAATATAATTGAAAACCACTACTGCAACATTTACGGAATTGACAAAGAAAAGTTTGACGCTATTGTAAAATTTATTGATGACAAAATTGTTCCTTGGGTTTCTAAACTTGCAACTAACGAAGGAATTTTGGAATTAATAATAAATGCGTGTCCCACAAGAATTGGGTCGTTAAACGGCAAAGGCACGAATTCTGACTTTGTAAAATACGTTCAACTCAATTTTCCAGATATTGATATCGAAAAAAAACTTGGTTTATAATAAACTCCTCAACAAAGGAAAGAGTTCGTTTTAGAAACAGAAAAGTCAGTCCCGAAAACTTTCGGGACCGCACAACATCAAATAGGTCTTTTTAATTTGGTAAGTAAACATTCGCTTTAGTAATTTTCAAAGTATTTTCAGGAGTCGTATACCAAGCTACAAATTGATCCATTTTATCTTTGTTAGCTGTGTGCCATTCGCTAAATTCATCCTGCGCGCCCATCTGAAAAAGATATTCGTTGTACGTATCAAGCAAACCAGCATCGAATAAGGTTTTCTGATATTCTAAAACCACATTTGGGTATTGTTTGAAATCATCTTTAAAGTAGTTTTTAATAAATGCCGTTCTGATTTCTGAAAGTGATTTTAAAGTAATTTCTTTTTGTCCGAGTACACTCAACGAAAGATTTTTTCCATAAACAGCGCAAAATGGGAGTTTCAAATTTTTAACATCTACATTTCCATCAATTAAAATGTCGCAGAAATCAATTTTAATTTCGTTGTCTTTAAATTGAATACTGTTTTTATACGTGTTGTAGAGTAATTCGCTTATTTTTTGAGTTCGTTTGGTTGTTCTTTCTAAATTCACAAAAATTTCACCATACATTAAACCTGCAAGTTTGTTACGTGAGTTTAAATATAATAAAGTCGCTCTGTAATAGTTTGAAGGATACATTGGATCCACTTCCATTCCTTTTTGGTAACTCAAAATAGCTTCTACATAGTTATCTTGCGATTCATAAACAACGCCTTTTTCAAGATACAATCTTCCGGCATTTGGGAATTTTATTAATCCTTCCTCATAAGTTGCAATGGCTTTTTTGGGATTTTTTACATAATCGTAATTGTTTCCTAGCAACTGATAAAAATCGGCTTCTATTCCAGCATAATTTTTGATTTTTTCCAGCTGATCAATCGCTTTTTGATATTCTTCTTTATGTGTATATGCTAATGCAATTTCATACGGATACGCATAATCTGTAGGATCTGTTTTTTCGCATTCTTTTAAGATTGCAATACTTTCATCGTATTTTCCTTCGTCTATTAATTTGGCTGCTTTATAAATGTCCTGACATTTAAATTCTCTTTTTTGAGCTTGGATTGTTACAATAAAACATAGTGCAGTAAATAGAATTAGACTGTTTTTCATAAGATTAGGTTGTTTTCGGTTAAATCAAATATAAGCATCCTGTGTTTCCTATTTTTACGGAAAAGCGTAATTGTATCAATATTTGGTTTCAATTTTGATACAATACAAATTATCAAAACAAAAGCTATATATAATCCTACAGCTTTTTTATATTTACATGAAGAACGCCTTTCGATAATTCCAAAAAGCAGCAAAATTCAAATTAAATGAAAAACTTCCTTCTATATTCCGCAACATTATTTCTATTCAGCTTTAGCAACAATCTAATGGCACAGACACAACTTGAAATGAATCAGACGGCTATTAATAATTTTAAAAAAGCAGATGATAAACTCAATCAGGTTTATAAAAATCTAGTGAAAAAATTAGATGAAAAAGAAAAAAGTTTATTGATTACAGCCCAGAAAAACTGGATTAAATTTAGAGATTCAAAATGTGATTTTGAAAAACAGCAATATGATGGTGGAAGTATTCAGCCCTTAATTTATTATACATGTCTTGCCGAATCTACGGAAGATCGAATTAAAGATTTAAAAAGAAACTTAGACGATCGCAACAGATAATAAAATCAATTTTATCATGAAAAACAGCTAAAATCTAATCTCAGAAACTACACAACCTAACCAATGAACCCAAACAAACTCGCACCATTTCTTGCTTTTTTACTCTTTTTCACCTCTTGCAAGGGACATGAAAAACAAGATGACATTGTAAAAAACAATCCTGAAGATACAATAAAGCGTTTCATTATTGGCGATCATATGCTTGTTCCAAAATTGAAGGAAGTAAGAACTTATGAAATGGTTGGCGGTGAAACTTGGGATGGTCATAGGTATAGTAAAGACCCAAAAATCGATTACGAAAAAACTACTTTATTGATACTTGGAAACAGCATTTTATTTAAAGAGTATTTTCCTTTTCCGTTTAACTTAGATAAACTAAAACTGATTTCCAGCAATGAATTCATAACTATCTGCAGAGACGACAATTATATTTATTACGTTTCTGATCGTATAAAACCAACACAAATTCATATTGCAGGCTACAAACCAATAAATGATTTTGTTTATAAATCAAAAGATGGAGCACTTTTTTTTCTGGATGCAGAAAAATACAAACTTAATCCTGTAAAAATAAATGTCGATGAAAATTCGATTAAACATTTAGCCGGAAATTATTATTCGGACAAGAACGGTTTGTATTTTTTTGGTGCACATTATAAAAAAAATATACAAAACAATCAAAGAGATTATATCGAGAAATCAGAAAAGATAATTGATGCAAAAAACGTTGTGCCTTTCATTTCAAAATACTATTTAACTTTTGGCAATCAGGTTTTTGCAATAGATGACGATGAAATAAAGAAGCTGGATCTTAATACTAAAAAGCTATTTGAAGTTTATTTCTGGGATAGGCAATCCTTAATTACGGACGGAAAAAATGTATATAGCAATTCAAATTACGGTTATGACGACCGCCGAAACGAAAAAGGTACTTATGGTTTTTTATTCCCTTCTCTATTTTCTGGAAGTAATCTGCAAAAAATATATCCACAATCGTTGCCTTTTGCGAACGAAAACAATTCGATTGTTTTTAATAAGGGACGCTCTTTTAATTCGATAGAATTAGCCGTGGTAATTAATAACGAGAATTATATTTTGTCAAAACAAAAGAAGATAAAAACAGGCAAAATGTTATTTTATCATTCTGAAACCAAGACCAATGGGGATTTTGATGAAAAATATCTGAAAATCTTTAAGAATCAATTTCTTCAATACAAAAATGTACTATATTTTGATGATCGTCCTGTAGAAGCTTCAAAATTGGATTTGAAAAATTTAAGACAAATTGAAAACTCCAACTACCTTACAGATGGAAAATCAATATTTTATACTTATGGTATTACAGGAATGGGGTTAATTGAAAAAAAAGGTGCAGAATATGCCGTTCTTGATGAACGAATTATAGAAAACGTCTATACAAATGAAATGAAAGCTATAAATCCTGATTTGCTTTCTGATGGGATTACTCTTATAAGCAGAAATCAAAAAGCAACAATAAAAGAGCTAAAACTAAATGTAAAAATTGCGGAATAAGCTTAAAAAAAAATCTAAAAGTGTAATCATGGAAGACTTCGACTGGACATCCTTTACAAAGAAAATAGCAATTAAAGCGAATCGCAGCGACATTTATAACGCCTGGACAATAGCTAATGAACTAGATAAATGGTTTCTCGAAAAAGTTTCTTTTTTTGATGCGAATCAGGAACCAATCAGCAAAGGCAAAAATGTTTCCGAAGGCAATACTTATGAATGGCTTTGGCATTTATACAAAGATGGAATGAATGGAAAAATTACATCTGCGAATGGAGAAGATTATTTGCAATTTACATTTGAAGGCAATTGTCTTGTTGATATAAAATTGAGCGAAACCAATGGTTATACAATCGTCGAACTTCATCAGCACAATATTCCGACAGATGATAATTCGAAAAAATTCATTAGACTGGGCTGTTCCAACGGCTGGCATTTTTATCTGACCAATCTTAAATCGGTTTATGAAGGTGGATTGGATTTGCGAAATAAGGATGAGAATTTGGATCCGATGATTAATAATTAAAAATGGAATATACTTTTTACAATGCTGAAACAGAGATTTTATATAAAATAATTTGTGTTTCAAAATCACGCCACAACACATTCCATATTTTTTTCTTCCATGATCTTCATATCGATTATTTTTTGAGCAACAGTTCCTCTTTCAAATAAACGAATGAATTTAAAAACGGCGCTAGCAAAATACCCAGGATTTGAAACCAATCGGGCGATTTCTGTTATTCTTTTGTCTCTTAATTGTGTGCAAGCTTCTTTTTCATTTTCTGGAACTGCTACAAATTCGGTGGCAAATTTCCATGCCCCATTTCTAGCGGTTTCCATGCTAAAATCAATAAAGAAATTATCTACTTTGCCCGTAAATTTTAATATCCACGTAAGTGTTGGCCAAATTTTGATCAGGCATTTTTCGACACTGCCAACCAAATTGCTGAGAATGAAGTTTATCTTATCAAAATCAGCTTTTAAATCTTCAATGTCTTCAACTGTACTGACTTCTGCCGAAGCAATTCCTAAATCGAGGTTAATATGAGCGTTAATTCCGAGCAATAAATGCTGCAAAACTATAGGCCAAAATTTTTCGGCTTGTTCAAAAGCAAATGCCCAGCATTCAGATGGTTTTTCTTTCGCTTGATACTGATAATACGCTTTCAAATACCGATTAGCGAAAATAACATCCAATTTTTCCATTCGCTCGCCATTTTGAAATGAACCAACCAAAATGCCTTCTTTTATTCTTACTGTAACTTCGCGATATAGAATAGCAAATAAACCTAAATTGCTTTGATCTATTTTTGATTTTTCTATTATTTCATCTAATAAAAAAATTACTTCATCTATAGTATTAGCTTGTTTCATACTCATTCAGAATTGGTTGCGGTTAAATTGAGAAGAACGAATTTAATTATTTTTATCGTCTGATGAAGTTTTTTTGAAGTAATTATCTTATTATTATTCGTTATTTTAGAAAAACAAATCCCAAAAGAAATCTCTTTTGGGATTGTTACTAAACTTAAAGCGAAACGATACTAAATCTACTCTTCTACTTTCAAAATCTCCAATTTAAGATTTCCTTTCTTAGCTGGCCATTCAACAATATCGCCTTCTTTGTAGCCAACCATTGCAATTCCTTCATCAGAAAGTACAGAAATTTTATTTTTGCTAACTTTTGCTTTTTCCGGACCAACTAAAAGGATTGTTTTTTCTACGTTATTGATATGATCTTTGTAGGTAACTTTTCGATCTATCGAAACAATATCTTCAGGCAGGTTTTTTCTTAATACCTGAGTGGCATGTTTTAATTCGCCCAATAACAATTCTTCTTCTCTTGGTGTTACCTTTTTTCTTCGTACGTGATCTTTAATTAAATCGTATGTTCCTGTTGTTAAAATAATATTTTGTGACATAATTTTCTTGTTTGCTTCATTTTTTCAAATAATGATACGCAACTCTTCACTGAATATTTTTCAGCTCGGTCTAATTCAGTGATATCTCATCCCGAATGAAAATTGAAGATTAATAAATGAGCAATATAAATGGAAGGATCCCTGTCTAGAGTTTTGACAGGGCGAAAGGAATAAACTCTTTTGAGCTTTTTAAAAAAGTGTCATCATGCAAATACAATAATGTGCACATCAAGCACATTAGACAGCTATTTACTAAATAAAAATTTGCAGTGACCATTATTTTAAATTCTAATCTTTCTGCAATATACGCTTTTTTCTTACAAAAAAGAGACAAGTAAGTAACAATTTGTATAGAGCTAACTTTATTCAGCTTTTGCAAAATATTTTATTCTTCATCTTCAGAGTTAGAAACTTTTTCTTACTTTTGAAAATATACAAACCACATTTTCAACATTATACAATGTTGTATTTTCAAGAATAGCTTATAATTCCAAAACCTCAAAAAAAGCAAAATATGATTAAAAAATCCATTTTATCTGTTTTAGTTGTTTTACTATTGGTTTTAAATTCCTGCAAACAGGAGCCAAAAGAAACACCTGCCCCATTAATTGACGTAAAAACTTTCTTCAAAAATGGAGAAAAAAGCTCTTTCCGAATTTCGCCAGACGGAAATTATTTCAGCTATCGTGCCGATTATAAAGGAAAAACCAACATTTTTGTTCAAAAAGTAAACGACACTAAAGCTGTTCGTGTAACAAACGATACTTTACGAAGCATTTTCAATTATTTCTGGAAAGGCGACCGAATTGTTTATGCGCAGGACGTGGGCGGAGACGAAAATTTTCAGCTTTTTTCAGTAAAAGCAGATGGAACTGACTTAAAAGCTCTAACGCCTTTTCCAGGCATCAGAAGCGATATTACAGATGCTTTGATTGATATTCCAGGAAAAGAAAAAGAACTGATTGTACAGATTAATAAAAGAGTAAAAGAATACTTTGATCCTTATATTTTAAATGTTGAAACCGGAACTTTGACACTGCTTTACAACAACAAAGAAAATTTTGATGGCTGGGTTACAGATAATAACGGAATTATTCGTCTGGCTTCAAAAACAGATGGTGTAAACATTACGTGGAATTACAGAAACTCTGAAAAAGAACCTTTTACTCCTTTGATTACAACAACTTTCAAAGATATTTTTACGCCAGCATCTTTTGATAAAGACAATAAAAATATTTACGCGCTAAGCAATATCGGAAAAGATAAAGTGGCTTTGGTTGAATACGATCCTGTTGCCAAAAAAAATGTAAAAGAACTTTTTTCAGACAGCAAATATGATTTAGACGCCATTAACTACGACCGAAAAAAACAAGCTTTGACTTCTGTTGACTGGGAAGCCGAAAAACAGGAAAAACATTTCTTTGATAAAGATTGGGAAGCAATCCAGAACAATCTGAAGAAACAAATTGAAGGCTATGAAACCGAAATTGTAAGCTACGATGATGCCAGAACAAAAGCCATTGTTTGGGCAGGAAATGACCGAACTCCAGGGAAATTTTATTTGTATGATTTCAAAACTTCAAATGTAAAAGAAGTTGCCGATCCTTATCCTTGGATTAAGGAAAATCAAATGAGTCACATCAAACCTGTTACATATAAATCAAGAGATGGTTTAGAAATTCACGGTTACTTGACGCTTCCATTGGGAATTGAGCCAAAAAATCTGCCAGTTATCATTAATCCGCATGGCGGACCTTGGGCAAGAGACGGCTGGTATTTCAATCCGGAGGTTCAGTTTTTGGCGAATCGTGGATATGCTGTTTTGCAAATGAATTACAGAGGAAGCACAGGTTACGGAAAGAAATTTTGGGAAGCCAGTTTCAAACAATGGGGAAAAACAATGCAAGACGACATTACCGATGGTGTTGAATGGCTAAAAAAAGAAGGCATCGCCGATGAAAACCGAATTGCCATTTACGGAGGAAGCTACGGCGGTTATGCAACACTTGCCGGAATCACGTACACTCCAGATTTATACGCCGCAGCCGTTGATTATGTAGGTGTGAGTAACTTGTTTACATTTATGAATACAATTCCGCCTTATTGGAAACCATACTTACAGCAAATTCATGAAATGGTAGGTGATCCTAAAAAAGACAGTTTATTGCTTGCCTCAGCATCTCCCGCTTTGCATGCTGACAAAATAAAAACGCCTTTATTCATTGCACAAGGCGCAAATGATCCAAGAGTAAACAAAGCCGAAAGTGATCAAATGGTAGAAGCATTAAAAAAACGCGGTGTTGTTGTAGAATATATGGTCAAAAATGATGAAGGACACGGTTTTAGAAACCAAAATAATCGTTTTGATTTTTATGGCGCTATGGAAAAATTCCTAGACAAACATTTAAAGCAAAAGAAATAAACACCTGTTTTAAAATAAGTTATAAAATTGTATATAAAAGCTGCAGAGAAATATTTTCTGCAGCTTTTTAAATTTTCAAACAAAACGATAATTAAATACAAAAAACAGATAAAACATTTTCTAATAAGAGATAATTTAAAAACTGGACTTTTAAACACATAAACTTTGGACTTTATAACAAAACAAGCTTATCACTTTCACACTGAACTTTGCAATATTAAAATTAAAAAAAATGACAAATTCAGAAAAAGGCAAAACAGTTTTGGTTACAGGCGGTTCAGGTTTTATAGCCGTTCATTGTATTTTAAATTACTTAAAGAAGGTTATTCAGTAAAAACAACCTTTCGTTCATTAAACAGGCAAGATGAAGTAAAAGAAATGCTTAGGGTTGGCGGCATCAATACGTTTGAAAATCTTTCGTTTATTGAAGCAGATCTTTCTAATGACAAAAATTGGGATGAAGCAGTTAAAGGTTGCGAGTTTGTACTCCATGTGGCCTCTCCTACTCCGGCGATTCAATTTACTCATGAAGACGAATTAATTAATCCTGCCAAAGATGGTGTTTTAAGAGTTCTGAGAGCTTCAAGAGATGCCAATGTAAAACGAGTGGTTTTAACTTCTGCTTTCGGCGCAGTCGGCTTTCAGGTCTGCAATATCTTCAGCGGTAATAACCTAAGCGGCTGTAATTCCCAAATCGAGATTGATATGTGCATTCATGCCCAAAAGTAAATGCTGAATAACGATTAGCAAAAATAACATCGAGTTTTAGAATCTTTATAATTCTTGTTCCAAAAAGTCATTTAAGTAGAATTATAAGATTTATACTATTTTAACTAATACCCGTTTTTATTGCTTTCATACCTAAATATAGAGGACTTATGACATTTTCTTAAAAGCCACTTTCTTAATTATCTACTTTCAGTCAATCAAAAAGAGATAAATCAAAAATTAACTAAAGCCTCATGCTATGAAAACTAAAAAAATGGTATTACTTTTTATCGTGCTAATTTCCTTATGCGCTTGTAAAAAGGAATCAAAAGGAGAAAAGGACAATTACACTACAATAAACAAAGGCACTGCCGATTCTGAGTGTTTAGCTCCTGCAAGCTGGTTTACAATCGTAAACAACACACGCCAGACTCCTCCACCAAATGAAGGACCTACAAGCGTATTTGCCAACAATGCAACAGTAACAAATTGTGATTTTCACCAATGGTCCTGGCAAAAATTTCTTTGGCTTACTAATGAGACCAATGGAGTGCCATTCTTTATCAATAACATGATTCAGGTGAATGCTGCGGGTCAGAAATTAGATCCAAACAATGGAATTGTTTTAACAGATACTGCTCAGGCAAGTAGTAAATCTGATATTTTAAAAACACCTGTTTATCCATCAGGAGTTCCTAAATCTACTACGGTTTATTATTCTATATTTATGGACAAACTTATGTACGGAACTATGCTAAAATACGGTCCTATAGCCAAAAATGACCCTACTCAGGTAAAAGGCATAGCTTTTCCTGTAGGCTCATTAGAACTTAAAACTTCCTGGATTGATGCTAGTGTTCTTAAAGATACTTCTAATTATTTTGTTACTCAGGGAACAATTAATGGAGTAAAA
Organism: Flavobacterium sp. ASV13; assembly: GCF_000745775.1. Classification (GTDB taxonomy): domain Bacteria; phylum Bacteroidota; class Bacteroidia; order Flavobacteriales; family Flavobacteriaceae; genus Flavobacterium. The sequence continues at coordinate 462,865 of NZ_JQJY01000004.1, forward strand.
ACAAAAGTGGCACTTTTAGGAATGCACGTAGTTGGTATTGTAGAAAACCATCCTGAATTTGTATGGGCTACTTTTGAGCATGAAAACCTCGCTCCTGCTTACGATTGGTCTAAAGCTACTCCAACAACTGATGCGCCGGTAACAAGCACTGTGGATTATCCTTTCTTTAATAAAAACAGCACAGCAACAGTTACCAATATAACCTCTGGAAACGGAATTTATACAGATGTTTTTTCTGTTTACAAATATGGTGTTCCTGTAGAAAAAGCAATGAAAGGTTCTCATAATGTTCAACTTTATATGAAGACAAGCCAAAATGGTTCACAAAACTTCAACAATATTCGTACTATTAATGCAAGCGTTAAGAAACAGTTGACAGGTGTTTGGAACAATTATTTTTACAATGGTTCACTTTGGATCAATACAGAAGGATACAATGGCACTCCGGCACAAGCGGCTTTATTAGATTCATTAAGTTTTAACCTTTCAAATTCTGAGCCAGGTGACTTAACCAGAGGTTCTACTGCAGCTTACAATATTACTATGGAAACTTATGTTCAGGTAGGTTTTGGTCCTAAATCTATACACGCAAATTCTGTATCTGATCTTGTTAATTGCTTTTCATGCCACAATACATCTCATAAGAAAAATATTTCTCCACTTTTTATAAGCCATGTATTTACAGGATACGTAGGAAGTCTACAAGGATTAAACAGAACACAAATCAAAGACGAACATGTTAACGAAATTGTTAAACAATTTAATTTACGTCTAAAATTAAAAACCAAAAAATAAACAGTCCTGCTTTTATTTATTGATACAAAAACCACAAACTTCTGTTTGTGGTTTTTATGTTTTATTCATGCCTATAAGTTTATCAGTAAATTATATTGAATTTGTTCAAATAACTTTCAAATCTGCATCAAACAAAAAAACGTAGTCCCGATAACTATCGGGATAGAACCTTTGCCTCTTTCCAAAAAAATTCCCTAATTTCGCCCTCCAACAAGAAATGAAAAAATGAAGGTCTGTATTGCTGAGAAACCGAGTGTAGCACGTGAAATCGCATCCGTTTTGGGTGCCAATACCAAGCACGACGGCTATTACGAAGGCAATGGTTATGCCGTGACTTACACTTTTGGGCATTTATGTACCTTGAAGGAACCCAACGATTACAAACCGCACTGGAAAAGCTGGGATTTGAACAATCTGCCAATGCTTCCTGAGAAGTTTGAGACCAAAGTCGTTCAGAATTCGGGAATCCAAAAACAATTTAAAATCATTAAAAGTCTTTTCGACAAAGCCGAAGTGGTCATAAACTGCGGGGATGCTGGACAGGAAGGAGAACTGATTCAGCGTTGGGTCATGAATGAAGCGCATTATAAAGGCGAAGTTCAGCGCTTATGGATTTCGTCCTTAACAACAGAAGCTATAAAAGAAGGTTTTGAAAACTTAAAACCCTCAACAAATTACGATAATTTATTTTACGCCGGATTTTCTAGAGCCATTGGCGATTGGCTTTTAGGAATGAATGCAACGCGGTTATATACCGTAAAACATGGCGGTTACAAACAAGTTTTGTCTATCGGACGTGTGCAGACGCCAACACTGGCAATGGTTGTAGATCGTTTTAGAGAAATTGAAAACTTCAAACCACAACCGTATTGGGAATTGCAGACTTTGTACAGAGAAACACTTTTTAGTTACGAAGAAGGACGTTTTTTAAACAAAGAGGACGGAGAAATTCTGGCCGAAAAAGTAAAAGAAAGTGATTTCGAAATTGTTTCTGTTGACAAAAAAAACGGAAACGAATACGCGCCAAAACTTTTTGATTTAACGGGATTACAAGTGTATTGCAATCAAAAATTTGGATTTTCGGCAGAAGAAACGCTGAAAATTGCACAGACTTTGTATGAGCAAAAAGTTATCACATATCCCAGAGTTGATACGACTTTTTTACCTGGAGATATTTATCCGAAAGTGCCGGGAATTCTACAAAAATTAACCAATTATGCCGAATTAACGCAGCCCATTTTAGAGAAAAAAATCAAAAAATCACCAAAGGTTTTCAACGATAAAAAAGTAACCGATCACCATGCAATTATTCCAACTGGAATTCAAAATAATCTGCCGTACAATCAGCAGCAGGTTTATGATATAATCACAAAACGTTTTATTGCTGTTTTTTATGATGATTGTCTGGTTGCCAACACGACAGTAATAGGAAAAGCAGCCGAAGTAATGTTTAAGGCAACAGGAAAAGAAATTCTGAAAAAAGGTTTTCGCGTGGTTTTTGAAGATCCAAATGCAAAGGAAAAAGAACCCGATTTATTGCCAAGTTTTGTTGTGGGCGAAAAAGGTCCGCATGAGCCTTCATTTCTTCAAAAAGAAACCAAACCACCAAATCAATTTACAGAGGCAACTTTACTGCGTGCCATGGAAACCGCTGGAAAACAGGTTGACGACGAAGATTTACGTGAATTGATGAAAGAAAACGGAATCGGGCGTCCGTCTACGCGTGCGAATATTATTGAAACACTTTTCAAACGTCAATATATTGTTCGAAATAAAAAACAGGTTTTACCCACTTTAACGGGAATTCAATTGATTGATACGATTCAGAATGAATTGGTAAAATCGGCTGAGCTTACTGGAACTTGGGAAAAACAATTGAAAGATATCGAAAAAGGTACTTTCACCGCCGCCGCGTTTATCAGAAACATGAAACGTATGGTTGAAGCTTTGGTTTATGAAGTCCGAAGCGAAACCAAACACGCTAATATTTCTCATGCAGCAACAATCCAAAAACCTGTTGTAAAAGCAGAAAAAGAAAAAAAGAAATCTTCCGGAATAGCAGCAGAAACTTGTCCGAAATGTCAGAAAGGAAATCTGATTAAAGGAAAATCAGCTTTTGGATGCAGTGAATATAAATCGGGTTGTGATTTTGTGTTGCCATTTGTTTTTCATGACAAAAAAATTACCGAAAGCCAATATTTAAGATTGGTACAAAAAGGTTCAACCGCAAACATAAAAGGTTTTAAAACCGATTCTGGAACTGTTGAAGGTTTAATCCGATTTGAGGAAAATTACAAATTGAAATTAGAGCCGAAGAAAACCGAGAAAAAAGCCGAATCAAAGGAAAGTTCTGATGCTTTGACTTGTCCTAAATGTAAAAAAGGAACCATTCTTAAAGGCAAAACGGCTTATGGTTGTGGCGAATATAAATCGGGCTGTGATTTTAAAGTTACTTTCGATGAAGTCCGAACTAAATTAAAAGATCAAAAACCAACTAAAGAATTGGTTTATTCGATTTTACAAGAAAGCGTTTAAGTTTTTACCGCTAACTACACTAATATTTTTATATTTTTTCACTCAGATTTAAAAAGATTTAAGAAGAAACTCACAGATTTTTGTGTGTGACAAAATCATTTTTATGCTTAAATCTGTGGCAAAACACGTCTCAACTTCAAAAAAAAATTAATTTGTTAAAATTTGTATAATTAGTGACAAACTTTTTTTCATACATTAGTATTATCAAAATCAAATAAATATGTTTCAAAAAATTACTCTTATTGCCTTAATCATAGCTTTTGTTTCTTGTCAAAAAAAGGAAACAGTTGAAAAAGACAAAATCAAAAAAGCAGATTGGCTAATTGGAAACTGGGAAAATTCTTCTCCAGATGGTGTTCTATCTGAAAACTGGCAAAAACTTAATGACAGTACTTTCAGTGCTTCTTCTTATTTTATAAAAGGAAAAGACACGCTGCATTTTGAAACTATTATTTTGGCTCAATTGGGCGAAACATTAACGTACAAAGCAACTGTAAAAGGACAAAATGAAGATAAACCTGTTTTCTTCCCTTCGACTTCCGAAACAGATCAAAAATTAGTTTTCGAAAATCCGAAACACGACTATCCCCAAAAAATTACATATACAAAAGGCGCCAACAATACTTTAACGGCTGAGATTTCCGGGAATTTAAATGGAAAACCGAGTTCTGAGAAGTTTGTGATGACGAAGAAATAACATTTTATCTTAAGCTAAAATATGAGAATTAAAATCCTACTATTTATCAGTTTTTTTGCCGCATTGACAAGTTCACAAGCACAAAGCATTATTGCTAAAATAAATTTTCAGAATAAAAATCTAATATTTGGGAGCTTAGATAACAATTTATATTCCTTGAATAGTGATACAAAAACTACGAATTGGATTTTTAATTCGGAAAACCCAATATATAGTTCCGCAGAAATAAAAGAAAATAAGATTTTTATTGGCGATAGCAACGCAATGGTATATTGTATTGGATCAGACGGCAAACAAATCTGGAAAATAAATCTTGGAACTTACAATGCAATCGCGAATAAGCCAACTATTATAGATAACAATCTGTATGTTGCATCTGCATCAAGTTTGTTTGTCCTTGATCCTCGAGATGGTTCAACACTAGGAAAATTCTATGCTGATGCGGCAATTAGCTCTCCAATTTCATATAAAGATAATTCGATTTTTATTGCTGATTCGAAAGGAAAAATATATAAATTGAGTTTAGAAGGCGCGTTGATTGAATCTTATCAAGGTGCTTCAGCTGCAATTTTTAGTAAATTAATAATAGACCAAAACAATCTTTTCTTTGGTAGTAATGATATGAATTTTTATAAATTCAATCTGGATGAAAAGAAAATAGTTTCAAAAATCCCAACAAATGAATGGATTTCGTCAACTTCTGTAATAGATGGAAATTTTGTTTTCTTTGGTAACGACGGAGGCTTCTTCTATTGCCTTGACAAAACCAACATGACTACAAAATGGAAGTTTAAAGCCGCAGCAAGCATTCGTACTGAATCGCTTATAATTGGCAATAAAATTTTCTTCGGAAGCGATGATAAAAATCTTTACGTTTTAGATAAAACTACCGGAAAATTAATCAAGAAATTTTTAGCAAAAGAAAAAATAAAATCGAGTCCGGTACTGATCGAAAATTCAATCTATTTTGCTGATGAATCTGGTGAAGTTTATAAAATAAGTACTGATTTGGCAACAATCAAAACGGTTTTTAAAACAACTGGCGAAACTTCAAATCCAGCACCAAAAGTGATTGAAACTGCTAAGAAATAATTTCTTCAATTATAGATTATCAAATGAAAAATCTGATTATTGTCTTTTTTCTCCTTGCGATTAATCCCATTCAAGCTCAAAGTTTAGCTGTTAAAGATTTAAGAAACATCATAACCAAAAATATTCCAGAGTGGACAGCTTCATTTCAAAACTTTAATTGGAACGATTTTATAAAAGTGGATAGTACTGCAGACTTTGAGAATCAATTTAAAGAAGATTTTAAAAGTCTAAAGAAATTTCAAAACATTTATAATCCCATTATTTCTTATTCAGGAAGTAAAAATAAATTTATCGATATTTACAGTTATGAACTCAATCTTGAGAAGAAAAACGGAAAATATTATTCCATAAACGATGTTGGTCAAGCAATTTATTTCTGTGATATCAATAATAAAACCTGGATCCGAATCGCGTATAACGAATACTCCAAATATTTTGATGATGTAATTTGGATTAATGAAAACCAATTTCTTTTAGTTGGATATGAAGAGAACGAGAATAATAAAAAATCGCCAATAATCTACATTGGAAATGTAAAAGAAAAATCATTTGAAATTGTAATAAACACAAACGTAAAATGTTTTCAAAAAGAAAAACTTTACAAATCAAAAAAATTAAATAACATCAAAATAGAAAAAGAGAAATAAAAGAACCAAAGGTTCAATAAATCTTGTAGAGCTGGACTTAAGTCCAGTTACGCAAAGATAATCGTCAAAGTATATTTAGCGAAGTCCAAAAAACATAGCTCCTTAGAACCTCAACATCTTAGCCCCTTAAAAAAATCATTCATTCTCCCCGATTTTATTCACCATAAAAATCATTAGAATCCCTAAAAGCGCCATTACTAGAAACGCCCATTTCATACTCAGATATTCAGAAATAAAACCAACCATTGGCGGAACTAATAAAAATCCGAGATAACCAATTGTAGAAATCGAAGTCAAAGCAGAACCACTGCTTAAATTTGATGATCTTCCGGCAATGCTAAATACCAAAGGAACCACACAAGAAACTCCAAATCCAATCAACATATAACCAAAAATTGTTGGGTATACATACGGCAGAATAAAACAAATTCCAAAACCTACTGTAATTAAGATTCCGCTATAAAGCAGGATTTTTTTAGTTCCAAATTTCATTACGCCAAAATCCCCAAAAATGCGTCCTAAAGTTACGGCAGTTGCAAAAAATACAAACGCCGCGCTGGTTAATTTTGGAGACGCTTTTAATATATTTTCGAAATAAATTCCACTCCAGTCGTACATGGTGTTTTCGCAGGCCATAGAAACAAAACAAATCAAAGCAAATTTGACTAAGTTTTTTTCAGGCATTGAAAAGAATTTCTTTTTAACCGGAACCGGTTCATTATGAATACTCATTGGATAAAAACAAGCCGTAAGTGCCATCATAAAAACGCTTACACCCAACAAATGATGTGCAGGTGAAATATGCTGCGTTACCATTACATAACCTAATCCGGCACCTGTAAAAATGGCAATACTCCAAACGGCATGAAAACGTGTTATAATCGATTTTGGATATAATTTCTGCACTTCGAGCGATTGTGCATTAATCGACAAATTGAAAATATTTCGGGATGCCCCAAAAATCAAAAGCACAAGAACCAACTGCCACACAAAAGCCACTAAACCCGGCAATGCAAGCACTATATTAAACATAATTGCTCCTAAAAGCATAATATAACGACTGCTGTATTTGTTCAATAATTTTCCTGTAAATGGCATTGTCAACATCAACCCTATCGGGAAAGCAAATAAAACTGCTCCAAACTGAGCCTCAGATAAATGCAATTGCGCTTGTATATGCGGAATTCGAGAAACCCACGAAGAATATCCAATTCCGGAGAGAAAGAAAAAAACCGTGTTAGCTATTCGATAGCCTTTAGGTGTATTTTGATACTTTTTTAAGAAGGGTAAAATCATGAAGTCAATTTTCTGATTGCAAAATTAAGGCTTTTAAAAACGAACTTCTACCCTTTTCTGAGTTTTTTGTTTTTGTTCTAATGCTTCACCAGACACTTTTCTTAAAAAGCGAAATAGCGACTCAATTGTTAGGAACTGCGACCATTATATTTATCATTTCTTAATTACAGGCCAGATACCTTGGTGGGGAAAAAATAATAAAAGCAAAAAACGCCTGTAAAAGCTCGAATTAACCGATTTCTAACAACAAATTAGAAATTGGGATTTGAAAAAATAAAGCTTAAAAACATTATTAATATTTATTCTAAATAAAAATTGTTAAACTGATTTTAAACTTTATATTTGCATTTAATTCCGGCTACCAAGCAAAATCAGCCATTAAATAATTTCTTTGGCTTTAAAAACTGCAAAGAAATTTCTAAAAACTATTAATCTTAATCTTAAATATTATGAAATCGAAAACTTTAAAAACAATTGCATTTTTATTTTTAATGTTAGTTGCTAGTCCGCAATTATTTGCCCACGCTCTTTGGATTGAAACAAAAGCTACTGGCGTAAAAGGAAAAGCACAGGAAATTTCAATTTATTTTGGAGAATTTTCAGATAACGATATTACAAAAGCAGACAAATGGTTTTCAGATTTAAAAGACTTTTCTTTAGTAGTTATCAGCCCATCAAAAAAAGAAACAAAACTTACTTCAAAAGCTTTGGACAATAAATATCAGGCATTTTTCACGCCAGATGAAGACGGAGTTTATACTATCGTAATGCATCACACAGTTAAAGATGTTTACGGAACAATGAAATTAGATTACAATTCAAGCGCAACAGTTGTTGTTGGAAACAAAACTGCGGGAAACAACATTACATCTAACACCAACAAGATTGCTGTTTTCTCTGAAAATGGAGATGTTGCAAAAAAAGATAACAAAATAACAGGCTTAGCTTCTTATGATGGCGCAATAGCAAAAGAAACAAAAATCAAAGTAATTGCTCCAAACGGCTGGGAAAAGGAATTATGGACAAACGATAAAGGTGAATTTTCATTTACTCCTATCTGGTCAGGAAATTATATGGTCGAATATGCCCACACCGATAAATCTGCTGGAGAACACAATGGCAAAAAATACGATGAAATTTGGAAAATGGCTACTTACCAAATTACTGTAAAATAATAATACCCCTTCATTTTTAAATTAGTCTTAGTAAAAAGCCTTGTTCTTTATGAGCAAGGCTTTTTTTGTTATACAATCGCTTCTTTTAATTCAATCTAAATAAGAAATTAAACTTCAGAAAGCAAAATCTTAAGCAAATCTTAAGACAAAAATAATACAACTTTAATAAAGAAAATACCTCTATAAATTTTGTTAAACACTATTTGCGACCTTATATTTGCAAAAATTATTTTTATTAAATCTAAATAAGTCACATGAAACATAGTTTACTACTTGCTTTATCTTTAATAAGTTTTGGAGCTTATAGCCAAGAATTCACAAGTGCAGAAAATACCACAACTGTAAGTGATACTGTAAAAAATAAAAAAGGAGAAATTCTTAATGAAGTTGTAGTTACTAAATCTAAAGAACCAAAACCGGTTACTGCAGTTCGTTCAGGATTAAAACCAATGGATAACCCACAAACAGTTCAAGTAATTGGTTCAGAAGTTATCGAGCAGCAACAAGCAATTAGATTAAGCGAAGTTTTAAAAAATGCAAATGGTGTTTATGTAAGCTCAGCGCGTGGTGGAGCTCAGGAGTCTTTTTTCTCAAGAGGTTATGATATGTCTGCCAACAATATGTTTAAAAATGGATTCCGTTACAATGCAGGTTCTATTCCAGATGTTTCAGGTTTAGATAAAGTAGAATTCTTAAAAGGAGGTGCTGCTTTATTATTTGGAAATGTAGCTCCGGGAGGTATTTTAAATTTGGTTACTAAAACTCCTCAGTTTAAAAGTGGCGGAGAAGTTTCTATGCAAATAGGAAGTTATGCTTATTACAAACCAGCTTTTGATTTTTATGGCCCTCTTTCTAAATCTATTGCTTTTCGAATTAATGGTTCTTATGAAAATTCAGAAAGCTTCAGAGATGTTGTAAAAAATGAGCGTTTGTATATTAATCCATCTTTGCTTTTTGTCATCAATCCAAAAACTCAAATTACTGTACAAGGAGATTATCTAACAGCAGACTGGACTCCGGATTTTGGAACAGGAATTATTAATAAAGATATTTTAGACTTACCTCGAAATGCTTTTTACGGAGCGCTTTGGTCAAACGGAAATACTAAATCTTCAAGTGCTTCTGTATTATTAAATCACGATTTTAATAAAAACTGGAAGTTAAACTTCAACTCTTCTTTTCAAACTTATGACAGAGGAAGTTACTCAACAGCGCAATTATCAGGTTTAGAAACTTATGCAACTCCAGGTGACTGGAACAGAGGTTTAACTAAAAATAAAAACTTAGAGCAAATTTTAGGAGATCAATTAAGTTTACAAGGAAACTTTAATACTGGATCTGTAAAACATCAGATTTTTACCGGTGCTGATTGGGAAAACTCATTTGCAACAGCATATACTTTTACTTTCAATGAGAAATATGTAATAACAGGTACAAAAAATGGTCAGCCTGTTTATGGGCCAACACTTTATGACACCATAAACTTATTTACCTTTAATCCGGCAAATCAAAGAATGGATGTTCCTACAACAGACAGAGCAACTCAAATTGCAAAAACAGAAACAAATCGATTTGGAGTTTATTTTCAAGATTTAATTTCAATTACAGAAAAATTCAAAATACTTGCAGGAGTTCGTTGGTCTTGGCAGGAAGCTGAAGTTTCAACTTACAAAGAAACTTACGCAAATAATAAACAAACGGTAGCACCAGAAGATGCTGTACCAACTGTTACACCAAAACGTTTAGATAATGCATTTTCTCCAAAAGCTGGATTAGTTTATCAACCAACAAAAGAGATTTCATTATTTGGTAGTTACTCAAATTCTTTTACACCAAACACAGGAACAACTGTTGATTTACAACCAATAAAACCTTCTATTATTGATCAATATGAAGCTGGTGTAAAAACAGACTGGTTTAAAGGTTTATTGACAACAAACATTACTGTTTACCAAATCACAAACAGCAACTTGGCTCAAATGGCGCAATACAAAGCCGATGGAACAGAAAATTTAGATACTAGTATCAAAGTTTTGAGTGGAGAAACTAAAAGTAAAGGAGTTGAAATTGATGTAACAGCACATCCAGTTGAAGGATTAAACATTATTGCAGGTTACAGCTACAACGATATGCGTTATACTAAAACATCTGGATTGACAGGGAGTTTTGTTGAAGGCGACCGTGTAGCAAGAACTCCTGTTAACACAGCGAATTTAAGTTTCTTCTATACATTACAAGATGGTTTCTTTAAAAATGTTTCACTTGGAGCAATTGCAAACTACATTGGCGACAGAATTGGTGGATGGAACAATCAATATGACCCTACTAAACCAGGAGGAATCTGGGATAGAGAAGTTCCTCTAAAAGGCTATACCACAATCGATGTTTCAGCAGGATATACTTGGAAAAAATTCTCGATTCTTTGCAAATTATCAAATATTACAAACGAACTTAATTACACAGTTCACGAAAATTATAGTGTAAATCCAATTGCACCTCGTCAAGTTATGACAAGTTTACGATACAAATTCTAAATTTTTGAATTAGATTTTAATTTGTTAAGACTTTTTCTGCTCTTCATATTTTGAAAAACAGCAAAAGTTTTGGTTTAAATTTCATTAAAAACCTCATTTAGCAATAAATGAGGTTTTTATTTTTTCACAGAAGAAAGTCCTCTTAATTATCTCTATTTTTGTTTTAAATTATTCACTAAAAACAAAACCAAATTCTATGTCAGATTCCAAACAAAACCAATTAAAAAAAACACTCGGATTAAGTTTTAACATCGCAGTATTAATTGGCGGAACAATTGGAGTCGGGATTTTGCGCACACCAGGATCTATTGCCGGATTATTAAATAATTACTGGCTGATTCTTGCTTCTTGGATTTTTGGAGGTATATACGTTTTATTAGGAGCCAACTCTTATTCAGAATTAGCAACAATGCTTCCAAAAGCCGGCGGATCTTATAATTATATCAAAAGAGCTTTAGGAGAATATGCGGGGTTTTTATCTGGTTGGTATGATTATATCGTTAATGCTATTCCGCCAGCATTTTACTGCATTGTAATTAGCGAATACATTATTATTTTATTTCCTGAATTGAGTAATTATTCGACTGTAATTTCGATTTCTTTATTGGTCGCTTTTGTGTTGCTGCATTTGAGTGGCGTGAAAAATGGAAGCGTAATTCAGCAAATTACTAGTTTTTTAAAAGTGATTTGTTTTGTAGCCTTGGTTGTGGCTTGTTTTATGTATTCCGGAGTTGAAGTTCCTAAAATTGAAACTGATAATTCTATCTTTCAAATTGGTTTATTATTCGGATTTTTTAAATCATTACAACTTATTATCGGAACTTATAATGGCTGGAATGCCGTTTGTTTTTTTGCTGAAGAAAATGACGATCCTGGCAAAAATATTCCGAAATCATTATACAGCGGAGTTTTGCTTGTTGTCGCCATTTATGTTTTGGTAAACGCCGCATTTTTTCATGTTTTGCCAATTGAAACTTTAGCAAAATCTAATTTGGCTGCTGCCGATGTTGCCAAGGTTCTTTTCGGAGAAAGTGGTGCCAAAATCGTAACGGTGATTTCGATTTTCTCTTTAATCAGCATTTTGAATGCTTTTATGATGATTCCACCAAGAATTTTGTACGGATTAAGCCGTGACGGATTTTTTATTAAAAAAGGAACTCAGGTCAATAAAGGCGGAACACCAATTGTAGCGCTTTTAGTTTCGTCGTTTTTCAGCTTATTTTTAATCTGCATTGGCTCTTTTGAAGTATTGTTTTCTTTTGCCGCTTTTATCTCCATAATCGTTTGGGGACTGGCGTATTATTCACTTTTGAAATTAAGAACCACAGAACCTGATTTACCAAGACCTTATCGTTCTTTTTGGTATCCTTGGACAACCATAATAGCAATTATATTTTCGATTGCATTACTTGCGGGATTTATCTACAGCGATCCTAAAAGCTTTATTATTATTGTTGGTATTGCAATAGCTTCTTATCCTTTATTTTTGGTTTTGAAGAAGAGAAGATAGCCACTAATTCACGAATTTTATTTTTAAATCTATTCGTGGATAATTCGTAAATTATTGTTTTACTCAACAATTGTAAAAATAAAATTCGTGAATTCGTGGCGGAAAAAATAAAAACCCGACAGGTTTTCAAAACTTGCCGGGTTTTATTTTATAAACTAAGTTTGATTCTTATTTCAAACCAGCCAAACTCTGCTCGATTGTAGCAATTTTTGCTAAAGCATCAGCTTGTTTTTGTTTTTCTATATTTAAAACTTTCTCTGGAGCTCCGTTTACGAATTTCTCGTTTGAAAGTTTTGCCTCTACAGATTTCAAGAATCCTTTTGTGTAATTCAATTCTTCTGTCAGCTTTTTAATTTCAGCTTCAACATCGATATTTCCTGTAATCGGAATGAAATATTCATTTGATTTTACACGGAAAGATAATGCTCCGTCAACCTTTTCAGAAACATATTCGAAAGCTGAAACGTTTCCTAATTTCGTTACAACTGAATCAAAATAAGTCGAAACATTTTCGCTATTGATTCCTTTCAATTCGATTGCATCTTTAAACGGAATATTTTTGTCTTTTCTGATCGTTCTGATTCCAGAAATTACTTCAATTGAGTTTTCAAAATCAGCAATTATTTTAGCGTCAAAAGGTTTTAATTCTGGCCAAGTTGAAACAATTAAAGCTTCTTCCGGAGTTCTTTCAGCAATTAACTGCCAAATTTCTTCCGTTAAGAAAGGCATAAATGGGTGAAGTAATTTTAAGTTACTTTCTAACATTTCGATCGCTTTATCAAACGTTGCTTTATCAATTGGTTGTTGGTAAGCTGGTTTTATCATTTCTAAAAACCAAGAACAGAAATCATCCCAAACCAATTTATAAATTGCCATAAGAGCATCTGAAATTCTATATTTCTCAAAATTATCTTCAATGTCAACTAAGGTTTGTTGCAACTTCGCTTCGTACCATTCGATTGCCACTTTTGATGATTCTGGTTGTGGAATAGTTTCAGAAACTTCCCAACCTTTAATCAATTTGAAGGCATTCCAAATCTTGTTTGAGAACGCTTTTCCTTGATTACACAGTTCTTCATCAAACATAATATCGTTTCCTGCAGAAGCACTTAAAAGCAATCCTACACGAACACCGTCTGCACCAAAAGCATCAATTAAATCTAAAGGATCAGGAGAATTTCCTAATGATTTAGACATTTTACGACGTTGTTTATCACGAACTAAACCAGTCAAATATACATTTGTAAATGGTTTTTCGCCTGCATATTCGTAACCTGCAATAATCATTCTGGCAACCCAGAAAAACAAAATATCCGGACCAGTTACTAAGTCGTTTGTTGGATAGTAATATTTATAGTCTGCACTTTCCGGATCCATAATTCCTCCGAAAACAGACATTGGCCATAGCCAAGATGAAAACCATGTATCTAAAGCATCAACATCTTGTTTTAAGTTGTCGGTTGTTAGTTGTTGGTTGTTGGTTCTTTCTTTTGCTAAAATTAATGCATCTTCGATGTTTTCAGCCACTACGAAATCTTCTTTTCCGTCTCCATAATAATAAGCCGGAATTTGTTGTCCCCACCATAATTGACGAGAGATATTCCAATCGCGAATATTGTTTAACCAATGCGCATAAGTATTCTCAAAACGTTTTGGGTGTAATTTAATATCTCCTGTTTCTAAAACCGATTTAATTGCAGGTTTTACTAAATCTTCCATTTTCAAGAACCATTGGTCTGATAATCTTGGTTCGATTACTGCTTTGGTTCTTTCAGATGTTCCTACTTTATTTAAGTGGATTTCGGTCTTCGCCAAAGCTCCAATTTCTTCTAGTTCTTTAGCAATTTCAGTACGAACTACAAAACGATCTTTTCCTTGATAATGTAATCCGAAACTGTTTAATGTAGCATCTTCATTAAAAATATCAACAATTTCAAGATTGTGTTTTTCTCCTAACGTTTTATCGTTCATATCGTGCGCAGGCGTTACTTTCAAACATCCTGTTCCGAATTCAACATCTACATATTCATCCTCGATAATTGGAATTACTCTTCCGCAAATAGGAACGATTGCTTTTTTACCTTTTAAATGTGTAAAACGCTCATCATTCGGATTGATACAGATTGCAGTATCTCCAAAAATTGTTTCCGGACGTGTTGTCGCAATTGTCAGGAAATCTTCTGAACCTTCGATTTTATATTTTAAGAAAAATAATTTTCCTTGTTGTTCTTCGTAAATAACTTCTTCGTCAGATAAAGTTGTTTTTGCTTCCGGATCCCAGTTTACCATTCGGTATCCTCTGTAGATTAATCCTTTGTTGTATAGATCTACAAACGATTTAATTACTGATGCAGACATATCTGGATCCATTGTAAATTTAGTACGTTCCCAATCGCAAGAAGCACCTAATTTTTTAAGTTGCTCCAAGATTGTTCCGCCGTATTTATCTGTCCATTCCCAAGCGTGTTTTAGAAATTCTTCGCGAGTTAAATCATTTTTATTGATTCCTTCTGCTTTTAATTTCGCCACAACTTTTGCTTCTGTAGCAATCGATGCGTGATCCGTTCCCGGAACCCAACAAGCGTTGAATCCCTTAAGACGAGCTCTACGAATTAAAACATCCTGAATCGTATTATTCAACATATGTCCCATGTGAAGGACTCCAGTGACGTTTGGCGGCGGGATTACAATGGTGTACGGTGTTCTATGATCTGGTTCTGAATGAAAATAATTGTTTTTCATCCAGTAATCATACCATTTACTCTCAATCGTCTTAGCGTCAAATTGTGCTGGAATTGTCATTTATATATGTTTAATCGTTTATTTGTTTAACCGTTTAATCGGCTTTGATCATTGGAATGCAAAATGAACTTATTTATTTGTTTTTTGTTTTAAAAACATCGTTTACAAATTAATCATTACGATTAAACAAATAAACGATTAAACACTTAAACAAAACTTTGGTTCAATTTTTGTAATTATAATTGACAGCAAAAGTAAATAATTAAAGACACTATAAAAAGCGAATTATTAATTTGTGTGTTAATTAAAAGAATGTATATTTACTTACAATTTAAAATAATTTCAAATGAAAAATGTTGCCTCTTTTATTGCAATCGTATTGTTTAGTGCAATCGGTTATTCGCAAAACGGCCCAAAAATTGAATTTGCAGCCCAGGACAATACTATTGATTATGGAAAAATTTCGAAAAGTGATAATGGAGTACGCTCCTTTGAGTTCACAAATACTGGTGATGCACCACTTATGATTATTGGCGCAGAATCAACCGTTAGTTCTATTGTAGTTACCAAACCAGCTGCTGCAATTCAGCCTGGAAAAAAAGGAAAAATTGATGTAAAATATAATATGGCTTCTGGTCCGATTCGTAAAACAATTACCGTTGAAACCAATGCTGTCAATTACCCTGACGGAAGAGTAGCCTTAAAAATTAAAGGTGAAGTTTTATAAATAAATTAAAATCTTAAAATACAAAAAGCCGTTTCTAATTCAAGAAACGGCTTTTATTATTTTTATCTGTTTTTATTTGCAGGGAGCTGAATCAAATTTATATTTTACACGCTCAAAATCAATTGGTTTATCTTTAACCAAATAAGTTACGCCCATTGTCGTCTGCATTGTTCCGTTTCCTAAAATAAGCTGTTTGTCACGCTTCAATAATGCCATTGGATTTTTGAACTTTGCATTATTATTTGTTCCATCAACAAAAGTATAATCTACAAAAAGCGTATCGCCATGAAATTCTCCTGCAATTTCACCTTTCTTTAAAGGCGAAGATGCAACATTCATTGTCATATCTCCACTTATTTTTCCATTTTTCAGTGTATTCAATTTTAGGTCTAAAGTATCTTTTTCATAAATTGCTTTATAACATTCTGTACCAACAATTTTTTCACCTTCAGCTTTAGCGGCGGCTTCGGCTTTTTGTTTTTCCTCATTTTTACAGCTTTGAAGTCCAACAAAAGACAAAAGCAGACATGACAGCACTATTTTTTTCATAATTGAATATTTAAATTTCATATAAAAATAAATAAAAAAGAAGCCAAAAAAAAGGCTTCTTGATTAAAAATATTTTTTTTAATAAACTTGAATTTCATGCAAAAGAAAAACAAGTTTATTTTTCAAACTTTACAACTTCTTGATTACAAATTCAGATCTTCGGTTTAATTCATGCTCTTCTTCTGAGCAGGCATCGTCGGTTTTGCATTTTATAATGGGAACAGATTCTCCATAACCTTTTGCAGAAACTCGGCTTGCATTTATTCCGGACTGAATTATAAATTCTCTGGTAGAATTTGCTCTTTTTTGAGAAAGCGCTTCATTAAATTTATCATTTCCGCGCGAATCTGTATGCGAACCAATTTCGATAACCATTCCTGGATATTTGTTCATCAAAGCAACTACTCTTCCTAAAACTACTTTAGATTCTTTACGGATATACCACATGTTGTAATCAAAATAAATAGGATCTGTTTTGATAACCAATCTGTCTTTATCATCTTTTACAACATCTTTTTCCTGTTTTAAAATCTCTGCTACTTTCTCCTTTTTCTTGATTTCGTCAGCTTTTATTTCATCCGCTTTTGCTTTTTTTGCTGCTTCATTTAATGCAATAATTGCCAAGGCTTCTTTTTTCTTATTTTCTTCTTCTAAAATAAGCTCCTGTTTTCTTTTATTTTCAGCATTTTGTTTTTCTTCTAATTTTATTGCATCTAAAGATTTCAATGCCAATGAACCATCGTTTGTAGCATTTCTGGTTTTTCCAATTTCCAGTGATTTCGATTCATTGGTATACTTTTCTTTGAAAGCAACAATTGTATACGAACTTTCGCAAGCAACGGTAAAACTGAATTTTCCATCGGCTGGAACTGTAATCGTATTCAAAGTCTTTTTAGTAGCATCCTGAAGCATTACAGTGGCATTTTCAAGAGGCAAATTAGTATCGACATCTGTGATTGTTCCTGCGATAAACTGTTTGCAGTCTTCAACAATCAGATCTTTCGTTTCTTTGAATTGGTAAATATCGTCACTTCCTTTTCCGCCATCTCTATTTGATGCAAAAAAACCTTCTTTTGTATCCGAATTTATTGTAAAAGAAAAATCATCCAAATTAGAATTTAATGGCAGTCCTATATTTACTGGTTCAGAATATTCATTTCCTTTAATTTCCGAAACAAAAACGTCTAAAGATCCATATCCCAAATGTCCATCTGAAGAAAAATAAAGTTTATTATCTGCCGAAACAAAAGGAAACTGTTCTCTTTTATCGGTATTAATAATTGGACCTAAATTTTTTGGTGTATCAAATGCGCCTTTATTAATATTTACCGAATAAATATCAAAAGAGCCGATAGATCCAGGCATATCTGAAGCGAAATACAACACTTTTTCATCCACGCTAAGTGCAGGATGTTCGACCGAATAATTTGGGCTATTGAACGGAAGTGACATAATATTTGTCCATTTTCCGTCAACTAATTCGGCTTTGAAAATTTGAAGATTCGAGACTTTCTGATCGTTTGTTTTTCGGGTTTTATTTTTTGAATTATTTCGGGTAAAATAAACCGTTTTGCCATCTTTTGTAAAAACAGCATTTGATTCGTGCATTCCGGTTTTTAATTCCGATGCAAAATAATTGATATTTGGTTCAGCCGAATTAATTTCATTAAGTGGAACTGAAACTAAATTTAAATAAGTTTCATTATCCCATTTGAATCTTTTGTCAAATATTCCTGGTTTAAGTTTTACGGCAGCAAAAACTAAATTTCCGTTATACGGAACCGCTCCAAACTCAGAATTTGGAGTATTGAGCGCTAGATTTTTGATTTCAAATCGATTTCCGATAGCCGAAACATTTTCAAGTTCTTTCAGTTCATTTTTAAAATAAATTGAATCTTTACCATTGGTAGATGAAGCATAATATTGTTTCAAAGCTGCATTTGCATCGGCAGAACTATTTGTTGCTTTTAAGGTTTGCGCATATCTGAAATAATATTCGCGATTTAAATCCTTATTATAGTTTTGAAATAACAGTCGGTAATAACGCTGGGCTTTTACTAAATTATTGGTGTAATAATAAGAATCAGCCAGGTTTTTTATTACTTCCTGTGAAGGTTTTTCTTCGGCTAATTTTTCATATAAAATAATGGCTTCAGTATAATATGTCTTATCAAAGAATCGCTTGGCTCTGGCCAATTCCTTATCTTGGGCGT
Organism: Flavobacterium sp. ASV13; assembly: GCF_000745775.1. GTDB lineage: Bacteria > Bacteroidota > Bacteroidia > Flavobacteriales > Flavobacteriaceae > Flavobacterium. Next base: position 481,377 of record NZ_JQJY01000004.1, read on the forward strand.
TTATAAATTGTATTGAAAATACGAATATAATAACTAGTAGCTTTTTCATATTTTTCATTTTAAAAGAATCTAGGTGATTTATCATATCCTTTTCCTAATAAATCCAAATCAAACAATAACATTATTTCATGCGTTCCTGAATTAAACTGGCCTAAATTAGAAAGTGTATAGTCGTAAGCATAACCAACTCTCAAAGTTGGTGTTACATTAAAATTAAACAAAGCGCTCACCGAATCATCAATCCTGTATGCTGCGCCAAATTCAAACTTTTCGTTATACAAAACATTTGCTGTCAAATCAATAGAAACTGGAGCACCTTTTACAAATCGTGACATAAATGCCGGCTTCAGTTTTAAATCATCATTAATTTGAAAAACGTACCCTCCGGTAAAAAACATATGGATTTCTTCAGCTCCAAAAGCATTAATTCCTGACTTTTCTTCGATATATTTAGATTTTATCAAATTTGGAGCAGAAAATCCGAGATATAAATTATCTCTAAAATAATAAGCTCCAACACCAATATTGGGCTTTGTGGCATTTATATTTTCTGAAAAAGCAATATCAGTTGCGGGATCACTAAATTTAAATCCGTTAAAATTAGTTTGCATTGATGATACTCCGGCTTTCAGACCCAGCGAAAGTTTATTTTTTCCTCCTAAATCCAATACATAAGCAAAATCAGCATAAATATTATTTTCCTTTTTTGCGCCATCGCCAATATCATCAGAAATAAATGAAAGACCTACTTCAACTTTTTCTGATAAAGCTGTATGTCCAAAAAATGTAAAGGTTTTTGGCGCTCCTACTGCCCCAACCCACTGTGTTCTGTATAGTCCTCCAAAATTCATCATTAAAGGAGTTCCAGTTGCATAAGCCGGATTTACAACACTCATATTGTACATATAGTGTGTGTATTCTGGATCCTGTTGTGCTGAAACAGTCGTTAAGCAAAAGAGAAAAGTTATGTAGAGTACTATTTTTTTCATTTGAATCATATTAAATATTGCAAAAGGAATTATCGGTTTAAATAAAGGCGTCCTTGTATTGGAGGCTTATTGCCTTTATTAAACTGGAGTGTATAAAAATAGACTCCATTTGGCGCTATTCCATGAGCAAATCCGCCTGTCTCCCAATTGGTTCCGTCCCAACTTGCTTTGTCTTTAAATCCTTCATACATTCTATTCCCGTATCTGTTGAAAATTTGCAAATAATAGTTAGGAAACAAGAAATCAATATTAGGAATTACGAAAGTGTCATTCACGCCGTCACCATTTGGCGAAAATCCATCAGGAATGAAGAAATCAGGAGGAACAGTATCGCAATCCGTTAATGAAACAATAACTTCTAGACTGTCATATGAAAGACAATTTTCGCTTGACGAAAAGTCAAATCCATAATATTTCCCTTTGTCTACTAATGCTGTTGATGCAGGCAAAAGTGTACCACCTTTTGGCGCATCATACCAAACTACTGATGAAGGCACATTTGTATTATTTGATAAACTTGCTAGTGTTGGGGCATCTAAACCACAGAAATTTTGTCCGTCAGTATTTAATTCCGGTGCTGGAGTATCTCTTAAAGTGACTTTAATCATTGTTGCTGCAGAAGTACAAGACAAAGTTGTTTCGGTCACATATAAGGTTTCATTTTTAAGAAGATAGGTATTTGCGAGCGGCGTAGTCAATGTTGGTGAATTATACCATTTAAATTGTGGTCCGCTAGGTGCTAAATTGCCAATAATTGCTCCTTCAGACTTGCAAAACGACTGATCTCTTGAAACTGGAGCTACTGGAATAGGATTTATTGAAAAAGCTGCAGACACAATACTTACCGGACTATCACAACCTGTAATATTGTTTTTTACATTTTCAATTTTAATCGTAGTTGAACCTGTATTAGCAAGCAAAGTTGCAGGAATTACAAAACTAGCATTACCACTTATAGGAGACAAAGCAATTGTCTGGACTGTGGCTGTATTTGCTCCAGAAAGTGTATAAGATAATGTAACATCTGTCAAAGTTCCTAGTCCAGTAACTGAAGCTGTTACAGCTGAACCAAAACAAACTGTAGTTGCTTGTGTTTTTAAATTTGTAACATTCGGTAAAGGATTTACGATAATGTTTCCCCTTAAATTCGCTGTATTAGAACATGAGGTCCCAATATGTTTAATATTCGTAATTGTAATTACTGAATTTCCACTTTGAGAATTTAAAATAGCGGGCAATGTGAATGAAGCAATCCCACCGGCAAAAGTCACTCTTGCTGTCTGGCCTGATATGGTATTTACACCTGCAATATTATATGATATATCATACGTACCATCTGCAACTCTTGTCGCTTCAGAAATAGTAATTAAAGAAGCTGTGTTTTGACATGCTTGAACAGGTTCAATTCTAGCTCCAATTAAATCTGGGATTGGGTAAACATTTAAAAAATCACTTATGTTCCCAATAATATTCTCACAGGCAAGCACGCTTGTCGCTTCATAAATATTACGTACATTGACTAAATAAGCTCCAACTTGCTGAAAATAATCAGATTTTAATGGAAAAGACATAATCCCATTAACAAAACTTGCCTGCACAACCTCCGATCCTCCATTGCTTCCACTAACAGAGAATCTAACATTATAATTCCCATCTGGTATTGCGGCGGTTTCTTTTCTTATAGTGACAGAGTAAGTTGCAGTTGCAATATCAGTTTCGCAAATATCAGAGTTTACAGTCAATGTTGCACCAGTAAAATCTAATCTCCTTTCAATAACTATATTAACTGTAGTTTCTGCATTTTTACAAATAGGATTTTTTGTTGATAAGACCGTATATTTAAAAGAAAAAGTACCTAATCCATATTTATTATAAATTTTTTGGACATCAACAAAGTGATCTCCTGGAAAGGACAACTCGCCAGTATTTCTTAAATCTGTCCAGGTACCATTTGGATCTTCTTTAGACAACAAATCATTCAAATCAACATTAGTATAATTTGAGAATCCATCATCGGCACAAATATTTAATGGTAGTGGGGATCCTGACTCAGGGTTTCTAAAAACTGAAATAATCACAGTTGATGAAACTGCTGCACAACTTCCTATTGCTGGCATTGTATAGGTAAAAGGATAATTTCCTTCAAGATGAGTAACATCAATAACTGATGGAATATCCTGATTTGTAGTATCATCATGCCATTGCCCATTGGACTGGGGTCCCAAAAAAAGACCATTAAAAGACTGAAAAAGATTATATGACTTAGATGAACTACAAATTACTGTATTAGAAGGAACACCAGCATACCCTCCAATCGTTACCGTAACAACAGCAGTATTATCGGGACAAAGCCCAATTCCGTCAACAGTATAAGTATAACGAAAAGTATTACTAGTTCGAATTTGCTGTGCATCTAAAATTCCGGTATCAGGGTCTAATCCTCCGGAACCATCAGTATCTGTCCAGACTCCTCCGCTCAGTGGTGAACCTGTCAAATAAGTATTTAAATCAATCACTTTGCTGCTGGCATTCTGAATATCACAAACTGTCAATGTTCCATCTTCACCCGCACATTGCGCATAAATTTTATTAGGGATTACAGATAAAAAAATAAAAAAAAGAATGATTCGGAGAAAACTAATGTATTTTTTGACCATAAAATTATATTTGGCTAAACATTATAATTTAGAAGCACTATGTAAACAATTTAACAATTATTTTATCACAAAAGTGTACTTACTTTTCAAAAATAGTCATTCTATTGATTATGACCCAAAAAACTTTCTAAAATGTCTTTTCCTAAAGTTCATCCTCAAGTCTAAATCTGAATTTTAAAATTAAACTGTCGCGTTCAACTTCTAAATTGATCCACACATCGTCTTCCGACTTTAAAAGGCTGTTTATCTGCTGCAAAGAATATTTATAAGGCACTGCATTATTTATGCTTACAATGATATCTCCTTTTTTTAAACCACATTTTTCGGCTGCAGATTTTTTTCTAATATTCACAATTTCATAAACGGGTTTTAATGAAAATTTATATTTGAAATTATCATCTTTTTTAGCATCATAACCTACGTCTGACATAGAATTCGCAACCTGTACTGTTTCTAAATGAAGCGTTTCCTGTACCCATTGCAAACCATTATGCTGAACTGTTATTCCGCTCTTGTTATAAGTAAATGGCTCCGAAAATTTACTGTTTTTTTTCAGATAAAGCTTTTCATCAGCATAATCCAAAACAAGAGTAAAACGTTTTAAAACCTCACCTCCTATCGAACCAATTCGGCCTGGTACCATTTTTACATTTCTAATCGAAGTTGAATCCGGAAACGCAACTATCGGATTTTTAAAATCAAATTCATCGACTGAAAATTTAGCAATTTTTGCACGATGTCCTTCAATATCACCGCTAAATCCTTTTCCTAAAAAGTCTGGGAAGTTTTTCTTAGGCAATTTGATTTTATTGTTCTCAAAAATCCAAAAAGCATCACTATTACCAATATCAATCAATAATTTAGCCGAAATCTTAACACTGTCAACTACTGCAGTTGTAGTAATATAAGGCTTAGATCTTTCAATTGAAATCGGAACTGATTTGAATTTCTTATCCAGTTTCTCTTTAATGGATTCTTTATTTGGATAAACGTAAAGTTTTTTCTTTGAGTAATTAATTTCAACCAAATTATTTTTAAAAAACTTATATCCAATGATGCCATTTACTGGAATTCCAATATGCGACGATAAGTTAAAATTTTGATCTAAAATAATATAGACTAAGTGTGTGCTAGATTTCAGGCTATGGGTTTCCAATACATTGTTAGTCGATTTCAACCCTTCTATTTCTTCTTCGCTTCCTAATCCTCTAAGCTTGATTTTTACAACATTATTAAAACTGATTTCTTTTTGTTCTTCCATACTAAACATAATGGTTTCTTCAACACCAGAATCCAATAGAAAATTCAGCTCTACTCCATTTACTTTTATTGGAATAAAGATGAGATTATTTATCAATTTAAATGGAATTGTGACCTTACTGCTATGACCCTGGATCAAAAAATCATCTTGAGCTTGCATAGTTAAAGATGTTAAAAGCCCAAAAAACAACATGAAATATTTTTTCATTGATAATATTTTAATATAAAATTAATAAAAATATTGATAATTGTTACATTTCCATAACACCTCATAATGTTTACGTTAAATTCGAAAAAAAAATGCAAATTTGCACTTCAATAATTTATACTCATGCCAACAATTTCTCACAAAGGCAGAAACATGCCTGAATCACCGATACGCAAGCTGGCTCCTTTTGCAGATTTAGCAAAGAAAAAAGGACACAAAGTGTATCACTTAAACATTGGTCAACCGGATATCAAGACACCGGAAGTGGCCATCGAGGCGGTAAAAAATATTGATTTGAGTATTATAGAATATAGTCCGTCTGCCGGATATGAAAGCTATAGAAAAAAATTAGCTCATTTTTACCAGCGCCAAAATGTAAACGTTAACACAGAAGACATCATTGTAACAACTGGTGGTTCTGAAGCCTTACTATTTGCGCTGGCCACAATTACTGATCCAGGAGATGAAATTATAATTCCTGAGCCTTTTTATGCTAATTACCATGCGTTTGCATCTTCAACAAGTGCTACTGTCGTACCACTTGTTTCAACTATAGAAACTGCATTTGCTTTGCCAAGCATTGAAGAAGTTGAAAAATTAATTACGAACAGAACAAAAGCCATTTTAATTTGTAATCCTGGCAATCCAACAGGTTATTTATATTCTGAAGCAGAAATTAAACAATTAGCGAGCTTGATAAAAAAGCACGACTTATATTTAATTGCAGATGAAGTCTATCGTGAGTTTCTGTATGACGGAAATGATGTTCATTTTTCTGTAATGAATTTAGAAGATGTCGAGCAAAATGTCATCATGGTTGATTCTGTTTCTAAACGCTACAGTATGTGTGGCGCAAGAATTGGCTGTTTGGTAACAAAAAATAAAGATGTTTTAGCAACAGTAATGAAATTTGCTCAGGCGCGTTTAAGTCCGCCTACAATTGAGCAGATTGCTTGCGAAGCTGCTATAGATACGCCTCAAAGTTATTTTGATGAAGTTATTGCAGAATACAAAGAGCGCCGCGATACTTTAATTTCCGAATTAAACAAAATTGAAGGCGTAATTGTTACAAAACCAAAAGGAGCTTTTTATTGTATTGCACAATTACCAATAGAAGATTCCGATGATTTTGCACAATGGCTTTTAGAAAGTTATGATTTAAATGGTGAAACTGTAATGATTGCGCCTGCAAAAGGTTTTTATTCAACTCCGGGAATGGGACTAAATCAAGTTCGAATTGCTTACGTTTTAAATAAAAAAGATCTAATTACAGCGGTTAACATATTAAAGGAAGCTCTTTTAGTTTATAACAAAAGATAAAAATTAAATACATTATTCTAAAATCTGTTTTAACTTAAATGTTGAAACAGATTTTTTTTGTTTCCTCTTTTCTGAAAATAACCTCAAAAACAAACTTCATATTATTTAGTTCTTAGTAATTTAGCTATAGATTTAAAGACTTTTAACATGAAAAAGTTAATTGTAATATCATTTCTGTTTCTGATATCGGCATCTGCTATAAATAAAAAGAGCAAAGAAGTAAAGAATGATTTTAAAGACCAAGACATCGAATATTATCGGCAAGAAATTAACCGCGCTTTTTCATTATTAAAAAAGAAAAAGAAATTCATAGACTTAGAACTTCTTAACACCGAAAAAGCACAAATTCTTTCGATTGCCTTTCCGGAAATCCTACGATACGATTCTTATTCAGATTATTTAGAAACTTCTTCAAACAGAATTTTGTATGTCAATAAAGGAAAAGAAGCATCTGATTTTTCAACAGGTTATTTTCAGATGAAACCTTCATTTTTAGAAAATTTAGAAAATTATGTTGCTAATACTGAAGATTTAAAAACTTATCAATGGGTTCTTATTCAAAACAAAGATGAAAAAGAAGCCCGAAAAGAAAGAATAAATCGTTTAGCAAATTTGCAATGGCAATTGCGATATCTAAAAGTTTTCTGGTTTGTTGCCGAATATAAATATCAAAATATTAATTTTAAAAGCACTGAGGAAAAAATTAGATTTTATGCAACAGCATATAATTACGGATTTACAAAACCAGAAAGTGAAATAACAAAATATCAATCTGCAAAAAAATTCCCTTCCGGAGAAAGTACTAACACCCACAAATTAGCATTTGCCGATTTTTCAATTGATTTTATACAGACTTATTCCTTTTTTTTCAAGTAATAAATAGTAACAAACAAAACTCGAATCGAGTTGTCTTAATTTAAACTATATCCAAAAAGGATCGATTAAATAGTAAAAACGATAGAAAAGGTTTGCTTTTTATTAATTATCTTTACCGCCTTAAAAAGATATACCCATTATAATAGTAGTTTTTAATGATAAATAACGAAGATTTTTTAGACGAAATTGGTGACAGTCACTTCAGCAGTAATGCAAAAAACCCTTTAAGAGCGGACGCTTTTGACATAACTGATGAAGAAAAAATAGAAAAAATAAAAAAAGATGTTGAAAGCATTCTACAGACACTTGGAATGGATTTGACAGACGACAGCATCAAAGGAACTCCAAACCGAGTTGCTAAAATGTTTGTAAAAGAAATTTTTGGTGGTTTAAATCCTTCAAAACAACCAAAAGCTTCTACTTTTGACAATAATTACAAATACGGTGAAATGTTAGTAGAGAAAAACATTACCGTTTATTCTACTTGTGAGCACCATTTACTACCAATTATTGGACGCGCTCACGTTGCTTATATTTCAAGCGGAAGAGTTATTGGACTTTCTAAAATGAACCGTATTGTTGAATATTATGCAAAAAGACCTCAGGTTCAGGAACGTTTAACAATGCAGATTGTTCAGGAATTACAAAAAGCACTTGGAACAGAAGATGTTGCCTGCGTTATCGACGCAAAACACCTTTGCGTAAATTCTAGAGGAATTAAAGACATTGAAAGCAGCACAGTAACATCTGAATTCGGTGGAAAATTCAAAGACGCTCAAACGAAAAGGGAATTTTTGGACTATATCAAATTAGATACTCAGTTCTAATTTTTTTCGAAATTTCTATTATATTTATGGTCTAGCCCTGATAGTAGCGGCATCCTTTTATGGTCTCGTCATTACGAGATAAAAGATACAGCAGATAGCAGGATTAGCTCCTAAAAAAACAGCAAAATATGCCATTATATACAACACAACCGCTAAAAATATACAATTCACTTTCGGGTGAAAAAGAAGATTTCAAACCAATCCATGAAGGAAGTGTTGGAATGTATGTTTGTGGACCTACCGTATATAGTAATGTTCACTTAGGAAACGTAAGGACTTTTATGTCATTTGACGTGATTTTCAGGTATTTTTTACATCTGGATTACAAAGTACGTTATGTGCGTAATATTACAGATGTTGGACATATTGTGGATGACGTTGATGAAGGTGAAGATAAAATTGCCAAAAAAGCTCGTTTGGAACAATTAGAACCAATGGAGGTTGTACAACGATACACTGTAGATTTTCATGATATTCTAAAAGCTTTCAACTTTTTACCGCCAAGTATCGAGCCAACTGCAACTGGCCATATTATTGAGCAAATCGAAATCATCAAAAAAATTATCGATAAAGGAATTGGCTATGTTGCCAATGGATCAGTTTATTTTGATGTTGTAAAATACAATGAAACCAATAATTACGGAATTTTAAGTGGCCGCAATATTGAAGATATGCTTGCCAATACCCGCGATCTTGATGGACAATCTGACAAAAGAAACCCACAGGATTTTGCACTTTGGAAAAAAGCAGAACCAGAACATATCATGAGATGGCCTTCACCTTGGAGCGACGGTTTTCCGGGCTGGCATCTTGAATGTACTGCAATGAGCACAAAATACTTAGGAAATCATTTTGATATTCATGGAGGCGGAATGGATTTAAAATTCCCTCACCACGAATGCGAAATCGCACAAAATGAAGCCTGCACAGGACAATCTCCGGTAAATTACTGGATGCATGCCAATATGCTTACCTTAAACGGAAAGAAAATGGCAAAATCAACTGGAAATAATATTTTACCAGGAGAAATTTTAAGCGGAGATAATACCATTCTGAGTAAAGCATTTTCTGCTTCAGTAACTCGTTTTTTCATGTTACAGGCGCATTACAGAAGCATTTTAGATTTTTCTGATGATGCTATTACTGCAGCTGAAAAAGGGTACAAAAGATTAATGGAAGCAATTGACGCTTTGCCAACTATTACAGCAAGCAATTCAAGTTCTATTGATTTTGGAGCATGGAAACAGCTATGCTACGACGCAATGAACGACGACTTCAACACGCCAATTTTAATCGCGCAATTGTTTGAAGGTGTTCGTTACATTAATTTATTAAAAGACGGAAAAGAAACCATTTCTGCTGAAGATCTAAAAACATTCTCAACAGCAATCAATGCTTTTGTTTTTGACGTTTTAGGCTTAAGCGACGAAAAAGGTTCTGACAGCAATAACGATAAATTAGAAGGCGTTGTAAATATGCTTATCGGAATGAGAAATCAAGCCAGAGCAGATAAAAATTTCGCTCTTTCTGACCAAATTCGTGATCAGCTTATCGCTTTAGGAATCCAGTTGAAGGACGGAAAAGAAGGAACCAGCTTTTCGATCTAAAAAAGTCATTTCATAAACCCATGAAAGCAATCACTCCATTTGTTTTATTAGTGCGCTTTTATCAAACCGCCATTTCGCCCTTTACACCGGCGTCATGCCGATTTGAACCAACATGTTCAAGTTACATGATTGAAGCACTTCAAAAACATGGATTATTTTATGGCGGTTATCTCGGAATGAAACGTATTTTAAGCTGTCATCCCTGGGGAAGAACCGGGTATGACCCAGTCCCGGAAAAGAAATGTTCACATAAACATTAACTTTTTATAAAGAGGAACTCTGCATTAAATATTTATTTTTACAATTAATAAAAAACAAAATACTACATGACACACGCCTTAAATATGGTTTGGAATCCTTCAGAAGGAATCGATTTAGGATTTTTTATGATTCGTTATTACAGTTTGATGTTCGTAATTGCTTTTGGTTTAGGATGGTACCTGATGAAAAAGATTTTCGAACGCGAAAATGAATCACTTGACAAACTGGATTCTTTATTTGTTTGGACTGTTCTTGCCACTTTAGCCGGCGCGCGTCTAGGACATGTTTTCTTTTATGACTGGGAATATTTTAGAAACCATTTGCTTGAAATCTTTTTGCCATTCCGTTTTGAACCAAAATTTGAGTTCACAGGATTTCAAGGACTAGCAAGTCATGGAGCAGCGATTTCAATCATCGTTGCCATGTATTTTTACAGCAAAATGATTCTAAAACGTCCATTATTATGGATTTTAGACCGTGTTGTTATTCCAGTTGCCAGCGGTGCGATTTTTGTTCGTTTAGGAAACTTTTTCAATTCTGAAATTATCGGACACGAAACAACATCTGCTTTCGGTATTCGCTTTTTACATGACAAATTCAGCAAGGCAGAAGCTGTTAACGCGACTCAAATTGCCAATCCTAAAGAAGCTTATAATGCAATTGCACATGATCCAAAATTTGCTGATTTACTAGCTCAGGTCCCTGCAAAACACCCAACGCAATTATATGAAGCTTTCTGTTACATTTTTGTATTTGCAGCTTTATATTTCTTATACTGGAAAACAAATGCAAGACTTAAATCAGGATACTTATTCGGATTGTTTTTAGTTCTTTTATTTGTTGTTCGTTTTATCGTTGAGTTTGTAAAAGAAAGCCAAGGCGGTTTTGAAAGCGAATTAGGCTATTTCTCGACAGGACAATGGCTAAGCATACCTTTTATCATAATTGGTCTTTTCTTTGTCATTAGAGCGCAAAGAAATCCATTAGCGACATCTTAATGAAGATCTTAAAAAATACAAAATCCCAATAATGATATTATTGGGATTTTTTTTGCTCTAGAAACAAAAATTTCCCAGCACAATTAGAATCTAAATATATAAATTCATTTTAGATTTTCGTCACTATTAATTATTTAAAGCAGAAACTTATCGTTCAAGAGATCAGTTGTCCCGCTGTACGCTATATCTTTTCCCTGCTAAAGAAGCAGGAAAAAGGATACCGCTTCCATCGGGGCTAGATTAGAAGTTTTTGTTTTCAAAAGATTTTACCCGAATTACACTTAAGCATTAACCGGATATAATAATTCTAATTCAAATTTGTCATTAAAACTTCGGCTTAAACAAAAGTTCGCACTTCAACTTTGTTTCATTCAAAACTAAAAAACAACTATTATTAGGAACAAAAAAAGATCCAGCTTTCACTGGATCTTTTTCTATTTTAAAACAAGGGTTATAATTATGCCTTGTTATGTTTGTCTTCAATTGTGTGCTTATCATCACTAGAAATTGTATCAACCAATACCGGTGTAGCAATAAATAATGAAGAGTAAGTTCCTACAACAATACCAATCAACATAGCGAAGATAAATCCTCTAATTGACTCTCCTCCGAAGATAAACATTGTCAATAATACAATGATCATCATTAATGAAGTATTCAACGTTCTAGACAATGTAGTGTTAATAGACGCATTTACGATATCTTCAAAACTTCCTTTACGGTTTCCGATGATAAACTCTCTAATTCTATCAAATACAATTACAGTATCATTCATAGAGTAACCAATTACAGTAAGAATCGCAGCAATAAAGTGCTGGTCCATTTCCATGTGGAAAGGCATGAATTTATAACATAAAGAGTAGATTCCTAATACAAAGATCACGTCATGCGCAACAGCTGCAATCGCACCTAATGAATATTGCCATTTACGGAAAGAAACCATTAAGTATAAGAAAATAACTGCCATTGCACCAAGAACCGCCCAGTAAGAGTTAGTTTTAATATCCTCAGAAATAGAAGCTCCAACTTTAGAAGCCTGCAATACTCCTACTCTTTTTCCATCAAAAGAGTTGATGAATTTATCGTAAGTTGTATTTGGGTAATATTTCTGTAAAGCCTGATATAATTTTTGGTTTACTTCCTCATCGACAGCAACACCATCTTCTTTAATTTTATATTTAGTAGTGATTTTCAATTGATCATCATCACCTAAAACCTTAGCTTCAACTGGCGTTCCGAAAGCTGCAGATAACTCATCTGAAACTACAGTTGCATCGATTGGTTTCTCAAATTTCACTTGGAAAGTTCTTCCTCCAACAAAATCAACACCCTCATCTAATCCGTTAACGAAGAAGATAGAAATCAAACTCACAACAACTACAATTGAAGAGAAGATATAAGTGAATTTTTTGATTTTAATAAAGTCAAAATGGAAATTAGTGAACCAGTTTTTAGTAATATTAGTAGAGAAAGTTAAATCACCTTTTCCAGCAATATTTCTATCAATGAAAATTCTAGCAATAAAGATAGATGTAAACAATGAAGTTACGATACCAATTAATAATGTCAATGCGAAACCTTTGATTGGTCCAGTTCCGAAGATAAATAAAATCGCTCCAGTTAAAACGTGAGTAACGTTTGCATCAATAATAGAACGCATTGCACCATGCCATCCGTAAGAAGTTACAACAGCCTCAGATAATGATTTACCTTCACGCAATTCCTCTTTTGCTCTTTCAAATATAATAATGTTCGCATCTACAGCCGTACCCAATGTTAACACGATACCTGCAATACCTGGCAATGTTAATACAAAACCAAAACTTGCCATAATTCCGAACAAGAACAGTAAGTTTAATAATAAAGCAAGGTTAGCGTACCATCCAGCTTTACCATAATAGAATACCATCCATAAACAAACTAATAAAAATCCAACAACAGATGAAATAGTTCCAGCATCAATTGCAGCCTGACCTAAAGATGGTCCTACAACAGTTGATTGAATAATATCTGCAGAAGCTGGTAATTTACCTGCGTTTAATACGTTAGCTAAATCTTTAGTTTCAGCAACATCAAAAGAACCTGTAATTTCAGATCTTCCACCAGCGATTGGTCCGCTTGTAACTCCTGGAGCAGAATAAACGATATCATCTAAAACAATAGCGATATAACCTTTTTGAGAGAAAGCTCTTCCAGTCAATTCTTCCCAAACTTTAGCACCCTGGCTGTTCATTTGCATAGAAACAGCTGGTTTCCCTAATTGATCAAAAGTATCTTTAGCATCAGTTACAACACCACCGCTCATTGCAGGAACATTATCTCTGTTACCTTTTAAAGCATATAATTCAACTGCTTCAACTTCTTTTCCTTTAGCATCTTTTAAAGTAGTTGGTTTACTCCAAACAAATTTTGCATTGTGTTGGTCAGCACCCAATAAAACTCTGATATCTGCTCTTTTGAAGTAAGCATTAACTGTAGCTGTATCTTTTGGAGCAAAATATCCTAAAACTGGACCACCACCTTGACCAATCATTTTGTCAAATAATGGATTGTTTCCTTTTTTAGTATCAACAGAATCTTTAGCATCAGTTAATAAAGCATTCAATGAATCTTTAACAACAGCTTTAGTTTCTGTTTTTTTGATTTCAGTTTTTTTCAAAGCCTCGTTAGAAGCTACTAAGAAGTTACCGATTTCTTCAATTTTGAAAGTTTCCCAAAACTCTAACTGAGCTTTTCCTCCTAATAATTTTTTGATTCTATCAACATCCTTAGCACCTGGAAGCTCAACTAAGATTCTTCCTGTTTCTCCTAATTTTTGGATATTTGGTTGTGTAACACCAAATTTGTCGATACGCTCTCTTAATACTTTATAAGCACTTTCTACAGACTCATCAACTTTTCTTTTAATAACTTTTTGAGCTTGTGCATCGGTCATTTGAAAATCAATTCCACCTTCTCCTTGTAAACTTCTGTTTGCAAAAATATCTGGCGAAGCCAATTTCACTGTTCCGTTTGAATTTGCTTCAAAAGCTTCAAAGAATTTACTTAAATAAGTTTTATTTCCTTCTAAATTTGCAGTTGCATCAGCTAATGATTTATTAAAAACTGGGTTTTTAGAGTTGTTTGACAAACCTTTTAAAACGTCTTTAATAGAAATCTGAAGAATCACGTTGATTCCTCCTTCTAAGTCAAGACCTTTATTTAGCTGCTTGTTTTTCACTTCATTGTAAGTAAAATCCGTAAAACCAAGATCAAACACCTTCTCTTTACCAATAGAATCTAAATATTTTAGCTCTTTATCAGGATTATCTCCTGCAAAAGCTTTAGCCTCACCTTTGACATTATTTGCCACAAAAGTGAATGAAAGTTGGTAAATACTTACCAATGCAAATAGAATTGCGAAAAATTTAATAAGTCCTTTATTCTGCATTATTACTAAAAATTAATTATGTTTTATTGTTTGTTTTTGGTTCTAAATTCCCTAAAAATAAGCCCTGACATGAGATTTTAAAACTAAAAAATCGAGATCACGAATTACAACATTTTTTTTAAACCGAGCAAATATATAATTCTCGAAATGATTAAGCAATTTATTTATTAATTAATCTCAAAAAAAAGACTGCAAAAGTGCAGCCTTTTCTTTTTTTTAATGTTTTTATTATACTAAAATCGACTTTAAAGCGTCATTCATGTTACGAACTGCATCTGCACTTTTCGCAAATAACGCCTTTTCCTGATCATTTAAATTAATATCTACAATTTCCTCAATCCCGTTTTTACCAATTATACACGGCACTCCAATACAGATGTCATTCTGTCCATACTCGCCTTCTACAAAAACAGAACAAGCAATCATTTTTTTCTGATCATTTAAAATACTATCTACTAAATAGGCAACAGAAGCTCCAGGAGCATACCAGGCAGAGGTTCCTAACAAACCTGTCAGCGTTGCACCACCCACCATTGTATCAGCTGCAACTTTCTGAAGTACTTCTTCTGAAAGAAATTGAGAAACCGGTATTCCATTATAAGATGCCAAACGCGTTAACGGAATCATAGTAGTATCACCATGTCCTCCAATTACCATTGCTGAAATATCGTTCGCAGGTTTATCCAAAGCTAAAGAAAGATAAGTTCTAAAACGAGAACTATCTAAAGCTCCCCCCATACCAATTATTCTATTTTTTGGCAATCCTGTAGCTTTTAAAGCCAAATACGTCATTGTATCCATTGGATTAGAAACAACAACAATTATAGTGTTAGGGGAATATTTTAATACATTTTCAGCAACTGTTTTTACAATTCCGGCATTAATTCCTATTAATTCTTCTCTTGTCATTCCTGGTTTTCTTGGAATTCCTGATGTAATTACGACTACATCACTCCCAGCAGTTTTAGAATAATCGTTGGTAACACCAGAAACTTTGGTATTAAAACCTGTGTTTGTAGCACATTGCATAATATCCAACGCTTTACCTTCGGCAAAACCTTCTTTAATATCCAACAATACTACTTCGCTCGCAATTCCTCTATAAGAAATAACATCTGCACATGTAGCTCCAACATTTCCTGCTCCTACAATGGTAACTTTCATATTTTTTACTTTATCGGTTATTAATTATTTGTCTATTCCTTAAAAAGACAATTCGTTTAATTGTCTAGTAAATTTAAACAATTAAACGAATTGAAATTATTAATTTTTTATTTTATGCGTCAATATTTGCATAAACTGCATTTTTCTCGATAAACTCTCGACGTGGCGGTACCTCGTCACCCATTAACATAGAGAAAACCTGATCAGCTTCAGCAAGACTATCAATATTTACCTGACGTAAAGTTCTGAAATTCGGATCCATTGTAGTTTCCCATAATTGCTCCGCGTTCATCTCTCCAAGACCTTTATAACGTTGAATATTAGCACTTCCACCCATTCTTTCGTTTGCCTGATCACGCTGAACATCATTCCAAGCATATTCTTTTTTATTTCCTTTCTTAACTAAATATAAAGGTGGAGCCGCAATGTAAACGTGTCCTTCTTCGATAAGCTCTTTCATGAAACGGAAGAAGAATGTTAATATTAAGGTAGAAATGTGGCTACCATCGACATCGGCATCACACATGATGATTACCTTGTGATATCTAAGTTTTTCAAGATTTAATGCTTTACTATCTTCTGCAGTACCAACTGTTACTCCTAAAGCCGTAAAGATATTTCTGATCTCTTCATTTTCAAATACTTTGTGGTGCATTGCTTTTTCAACGTTCAAGATTTTACCACGTAAAGGTAAAATTGCTTGAAAGTTACGGTCACGTCCTTGTTTTGCTGTTCCACCAGCCGAATCTCCCTCGACAAGGTAAACCTCACATCTTGCAGGATCTTGTTCTGAACAATCAGATAATTTTCCTGGTAATCCACCACCGCCCATAACGGTTTTACGCTGTACCATTTCACGCGCTTTTTTCGCCGCGTGACGTGCCTGAGCTGCTAAAATTACTTTCTGGATAATTATTTTTGCATCATTTGGATTTTCTTCCAAATAATTTTCAAGCATTTCTCCAACCGCTTGAGAAACCGGAGAAACTACCTCTCTGTTTCCTAGTTTAGTTTTTGTTTGTCCTTCAAATTGAGGCTCAGCAACTTTTACAGAAATAATTGCAGTCAAACCTTCACGGAAATCGTCTCCGGAAATTTCAAACTTCAATTTATCCAACATTCCAGAAGCATCAGCATATTTTTTAAGTGTTCTTGTCAAACCACTTCTAAAACCTTGTAAATGCGTACCTCCTTCGTGTGTGTTGATATTATTTACATAAGAAAAAATATTCTCTGTATAACTCGTGTTATAAATCAAGGCAACTTCAACAGGAATTTCACCTTTTTCGTGATCCATACTGATTACGTGAGAAATAATTGGCTCACGGTTTCCATCTAAATAACGGATGTATTCTTTAAGACCTTCATCTGAATGGAAAACTTCACTTTTGAATTCTCCTTTATCATCAACTTCTCTTTTATCTGTAAATGTAATTGTGATTCCTTTATTCAAGAAAGAAAGCTCACGCATACGAGCAGACAAAGTATCATAAGAAAACTCTGTAGTTTGTGTAAAGATTGTATTGTCAGGATAGAAAGTCTGACGTGTACCTCTTTTATCTGTTTCTCCGATTTGTTTTACCGGATATAACGACTTTCCTCTTTCGTATTCTTGTTCGTAAATTTTTCCATCTCTGAAAACCGTAGATTTCATATGAACAGAAAGCGCATTTACTACAGAAACCCCAACACCGTGAAGTCCTCCGGAAACTTTATACGAATCTTTATCAAATTTACCTCCGGCACCAATTTTAGTCATTACAACCTCAAGTGCTGAAACTCCTTCTTTTTTATGTAAATCAACTGGAATACCACGTCCGTTATCTTCAACTGTAACAGAACCGTCTTCATTAATTGCAACACCAATAGTATCACAATGTCCGCCCATCGCCTCATCAATAGAGTTATCAACAACTTCATAAACCAAATGATGCAGCCCTCGAACCCCTACATCTCCAATATACATCGACGGACGCATTCTTACGTGCTCCATTCCCTCTAATGCCTGAATACTATCTGCTGAATAATTGTTCTTCTTGATTTCTTCGCTCATATAATTTATTCTAAAAAATGTAATTATTGTCTAACACGCAAATATATAAAAACGCAAATTATATATCCGTTAAAATCCCATTTAAAGCACTTAAGTTATTAACACTATTGTCTAAAAAATCAAAAAAACAGCCCAAAAAGTCAATTTTAAATTCCAAATTCATAAATTCCAAATTCCAAAAATAATAATCGCATAAAAATTCAGATTGTGATTATAAATTTGAAATGCCAAAAATGTAAAAAATCCAAGTTTCAAATTTTATCAACACATAAAAAAAACCGAAATACATTTGTAAGATGCATTTCGGTTTTTATAATTTTAAAACTCCTTAAATTGGAATTTGAAATTTTCCTTTTTTTCTTATTTCTTATTTCTTATTGAAATCTCCAGCGTAAATTGATGTCATTTTATCTAAGCTCAAATACTTTCTCAAAACAGTATTAACTTCTTCAACTTTAAGCCCTTTAACTTTATTTTCTAAATCATCATAATCTTCAAGTGGAATTCCGTACTGCAAATAGGTATTTACAAGTCTCATCAATGTATTATCATTACCTAAACTGGTTTTTCTTTCATTCTGCCAGCTTACCAAATTTGATTTTAACTCTTCTGCCGTAAATCCATCTTTTAATGCTTTTGCAATTTCTTCTTTCGCTGCTGATTCAACTGCATTTTTTTTCGTTGGATTTAAAAAGGCATAGTAACTCCATGACGCTACGTCATTTGAAACTGGAATATCAATAAAAGAGCCTGCTCCATAGCTTATACCATCTTTTTCTCTTAATCTCATAGGGATTCTGGCACTTAAAAAACCGCCGCTTCCTAATATTTCATTTGCCATGACAAATGCAGGATAATCTGCATTTTTTCTATCCATTTTAAAGCTAACTCTTCCTACAGCAACTGCATTTTCTTTGTCTGGAGTAATAATATCTTTATCTAGTTTTTGTGTTTCAAAATATGTTGGAATAGCACGTTCATATTTCGATTTAGAATTCCATTTTCCGAATGTTTTTTCTAGAATTTCTCCCGTTGATTTTGCATCTAAATCTCCAACTACACTTCCAAAACCGTTGTTTCCACCTAGGATGTTTTTGTAAAAATCTACAATTTCAGATTGTTTTATATTTTTAAAAGCATCTATTTCTTCCTGTGTAGTCGACGTGTAAAAAATACTACCTTTTGGATATTTTGTCGTTTGTCTTGCAATCTCTGTAAAAGCAATAGACTGCGGATCATTTAAGTTTCCTTCCAAATAAGTATTATATTCTGCTATTGTTTTAGTTAATTCATTTTGTGGAAAAGTTGAATTAAGAAGCAAATCTTCTAAAATCCCCATAACCTCTTTGAAACTTTCTTTATAAGTATTCACATAAACAGACAAAGTTTGATGATCAAAATTGAAATAAATACTTGATTTCAATTGATCTAAACGATCCTGAATTTGTTCCTTACTTCTCGTAGTTGTTCCTGTTTTCAATAGTTGCGCCATAATACCGCCAACATCAGATTTCCCATTCAAATCTTTCTCATTACTTACAGGGAAACTAAAATTAGCCTGAACTTTTCCGCCTTTAATTTCTTTCTTAATCAAGCCGTATTTTGCACCATTTGTCAGTTTGCCTTCTGTCAAATTTTGTTTTAAATTTTTGATTGACGCTTCAAAAGCTGCAACTTCTTTTTCTAAAGCCTTTCCTTTATAATCTTTAGTCAATGCAACGATTTGGTCGTCTGTATATTCTACAGGTTTTAATCTTTGTTCATCTTTTGAAGGAATAAAAATACCTACTGTTCTGTTATTGCTTCTAAAATACTTTTCAGCAACACGCTGAATATCCTCTTTCGTTAGTTTTTCAACGGCATCGCGATACAAATACCCCAATCTATAATCTCCAGAACCTATAATTTCTGTCAAATTGATTGCAAATGAAATCGTATTATTTTTTATTGCATCAATTTGTTTAATGATTTTTGCTTGAGCTCTGCTCACGTCCTGATCTGTGTATTTTGTAGTGATGATTTTATCTAACTCCGCCCTAACAATATCCTGTGTTGCTTTAATGTCTTTGTCATTAGGTATAGCAAATCCAAAATACATATAACTTGCATCTCTCACTGTTGGCTGCCAAAAATACAAACTGGAAACTTTTTGAGTTTCAACCAATGATTTATATAAATATCCTGATGGATCTGCCGTTAAGATTTCGCCCAAAGCATCTAGCGCAGCATAATCTTTATCAGCATAAGAAACGGTATGATACAGCGCACCCATATTTTTGCTTTCTCCCGCTCTTTTTAACTCTACAAATTTTTCACCGTCTTGTGCAGGTTCAATTGTATAGGTTTTATCTAAAACTCTTTTAGGTCTTGGAACAGCTCCAAAATACTGACCTACATATTGTAATGTTTTTTGCTCATCGAATTTACCTGCAACAATCAATGTGGCATTATCCGGCTGATAGTATTTCTCATAAAAAACCCTAAGCGTATTTGCTTTTACACGTTCGATATCTTCTTTGCTTCCAATAGTACTATTTCCGTAGTTATGCCATAAATAAGCAGTCGAAACGATTCTTTCCTGTAAAACACGATCCGGATTATTTTCACCTATTTCAAACTCGTTTCTTACAACTGAAAATTCCTTATCAAGATCAGTTTGCAGAATCGTCGCATTAATCATCCTGTCTGCTTCCATTTGAATACTCCATTTCAGATTTTCATCATTTGATGGGAAAACTTCATAATAATTTGTTCGGTCAAGCCAAGTTGTTCCGTTGGCATTTCCTCCTTTGTCTGAAAGCATTTTTTTTATATCTCCCAGATTTTTTGTGCTTTTAAAAAGCATATGTTCTAGCAAGTGAGCCATTCCTTTCTCGCCATAACCCTCATTTCTAGAACCTACATTGTAAACAATATTAACCACCATATTGCTTTGAGAAGCATCAGGAATCAAAAGAACCTTTAATCCGTTTTTTAAAGAATATTCTTTGACACCTTCGACATTTGTAATAAATTTTGGCGTCTCTTTAGTCGCCACCGATTTTTGTGCATAAACTGAGCTCAAGGAAATTAATGAGCAGCATAGAATTCCGCTTAGTAATAGGTTTCTCATAGGTTGTTAAATGGTTTGAATTTATATTATTCCTGGTAATCAAATATAATATTTTTCTTAAACAGAAAATCCTTATTAACTTACTTTTAATATTTTACGGCATTCCGTAAAATAGTATAATTGAAAATAAAAAAAACCGAAACGACATTTGAAATGTAGTTTCGGTTTTAAATAATTTATAATTCTTAAAAACTTTCTTTTAAAATGAAATTTAAGATTTCAAAAGCTCCACACCTGGCACTTTTACGTGCGCAGCATTTGCTCTTCCACTTGGATCAAGATTATCCTGCCATTTCGGAATCCATTTACGAACCGTATGTGCAGCGCTTACCTGAGGATAGTATTTATGAAAAATACTTCTGTATAAATAAGCTTCTTTTGTTGTTGGAGAATTGTATGGGAATTCTGCAGTTGCACCGGCTAATTGCTCGTCTGTTACTTGTGAAGCACAATATTCAATCAATTCATCAACCCATTTATAACCTACTCCATCTGAAAACTGCTCTTTCTGACGCCATAAAACTTCTGCCGGCAAATAAGGATCTTCTGGAGTATCAAATGCTTTTCTTAAAATATATTTTTCAATGCCATCATATGTTTTTGGCTGTTTCTCTTCTGGTTTTATTCGGATGGCAACATCTAAAAATGCAGTATCCAGGAATGGAACTCTTGCCTCCAAACCATGCGCCATTGTAGTTTTATCAACACGTAATAAATCGGCGGTAAAAAGCTTTTGAACTCTTTCTATAGTTTCATCCTGAAATGCTTCTGTAGAAGGAGCATTTCTAAAATATAAATGTCCACCAAAAATTTCATCGGCACCTTCACCAGAAAGAAGAACTTTTATTCCGGCATCAGCAATTGCTTTTGATAAAATGTACATTGGAACTCCAGATCTTACTGAAATAATATCATACGTTTCAATATGATAAATTACTTGTTCCAATACTTTAACGCCTTCTTCAACCGAAAAATGAATTTCATGATGCTCTGTTCCTAAAAACTCAGCTGCTTTTCTAGCTGCGATATTATCAGGAGCATCAGCATTTAAACCAATAGAAAACGAATGCAATTTTTGTCCATTTTCTTTTAATAATCGTGACGCTATTGAAGAAATCAAAGAAGTATCCAAACCTCCTGACATGACAGCTCCTAAAGGAACATTGCTTAATAAACGTTTACGTGTAGCCTCAATCAAACTCTCACGGATTAAGCCTAAATCTAAACTTTCAATTGCTTTTTTATGATCCTCGCAATCTGGCTGGTAATATTTTACAAAACCAGTTTTTGCTGTATAATAATGTCCTGGGGGGAAAGTTGAAAACGATTTACATTGATCTGCAATTGATTTCATTTCAGAAGAAAAATAAATTCTTCCTCTTTCATCCAAACCATAATACAACGGTTTTACTCCGATTGGATCTCTACCTGCGATATAATCATCTCCATCGATTATAACGAAAGCAAAATCTCCATCCAATTTATTACAGAAATTATAGCCAAATTCTTCATACAAATGCACAATAACTTCTGAATCTGAATTGGTTCTGAAAGTATGATCTTTTAAAATCGTGTTTTTTAATTCTTGATAATTGTAAATCTCACCATCATGAATCATCCAGGCTCTATTTGTTCCCTGAATAGGCTGTTTGCCTGTATTTAAGTCAACAATTGATAAACTTTCGTGACAAAGCACGCTTCCATTATCCATAATATGCAAATCACTCTCATCTGGTCCGCGATGAGACATTCTTGCTGAAAGCTCTTGTACAAGTTTTGGGTCTTTTCCTTTGCCTATTACGGCTAATAATCCAGACATATTCTAATTTTTTTTACTTATTATTTTCTTCAAACTCACTATATGAAGCCAATTAGCTGCAAAAACGATTATACTTTATAATCTGCAGCAAAACTAAATATTATTTTCTGCTTTTCCTTTATAATCCTATTATAATATCAGGCATTTAACTTTATTTCGACGAATGTCAAATATAAAAAAGAAAGTCAAATTATTGTCGAAATTATTTTTAACTATCTGAAAACATACAATCTAAATAACTTAAGACAAGAAAAACGTCCTCAATTAAGAGAACGTTTTTCTGCAATATATATACTAATTCTAAAATTATACTTGTTTATGCTTTAACATAAGCGTCGTCATGAACACTTGCTACAGCTCTTCCAGAAGGATCGTTCATGTTTTTGAAAGCTTCATCCCACTCTAAAGCGATTTTTGTACTACACGCAACGCTTGCTTCCTGAGGCACACATAACGCAGCAGCATCGCTTGGAAAATGTTCTGTAAAAATTGAACGATAGTAATATTCTTCTTTTGAAGTTGGTGTCTGCAACGGAAATTTGTATTTCGCATTTGCTAATTGCTCATCCGAAACTTCTCTGCCTACAACTTCTTTCAAAGTATCAATCCAGCTGTATCCTACTCCATCAGAAAACTGTTCTTTTTGTCTCCATGCAACACTTTCCGGAAGCATTTCTTCAAAAGCTTTACGAACAACCCATTTTTCCATTGGATGTTCTTTGTTAATCATTTTATCTTGTGGGTTGATGCGCATCGCAACATCCATAAATTCTTTGTCTAAGAAAGGTACACGGCCTTCGATTCCCCATGCAGCCAAACTTTTGTTTGCACGTAAACAGTCGTACATGTGAAGTTTGCTCAATTTACGAACGTTTTCTTCGTGGAATTCTCTCGCGTTTGGTGCTTTATGGAAATATAAATATCCTCCGAATAACTCATCTGCTCCTTCTCCAGAAAGAACCATTTTAATTCCCATCGACTTTATAACTCTAGCCATTAACCACATTGGAGTTGAAGCTCTAACCGTAGTTACATCGTATGTTTCAAGGTTGTAAATCACATCTCGAACAGCATCTAAACCTTCTTGAATCGTGAATTTAATTTCGTGGTGAATGGTTCCAATGTGATCTGCCACTTTTCTTGCAGCAGCTAAATCAGGAGAACCTTCCAATCCAACTGAAAACGAGTGCAATTGCGGATACCAAGCTTCTGTTGTATCATCAGACTCGATTCTGTTTTTTGCATATTTTTTGGCAACAGCCGAAGTAATAGACGAATCTAAACCTCCAGAAAGTAAAACTCCGTAAGGAACGTCACTCATTAATTGTCTGTGAACCGCTGCTTCTAGCGCTTTTTTGATTTCAGGAATACTTGTTTCGTTGTCTTTTACTGCATCATATTCTGTCCAGTCTCTTTTGTACCATTGTACAAATTCACCGTCTTTGCTTGATAAATAATGTCCTGGAGGAAACAATTCAATTTTTGTACAATATCCTTCTAAAGCTTTTAATTCTGAAGCAACATAAAAAGTTCCGTGCTGATCCCAACCAATATATAATGGAATAATTCCCATGTGGTCACGAGCAACAAAATACTCGTCTTTATCAACATCATAAATTGCAAATCCGAAGATTCCGTTCATTTCATCAACAAAATGAGGTCCTTTTTCTTTATAAAGTGCTAAGATAACTTCGCAATCGCTTTCTGTTTGAAAGTTGTATTTTCCTTCAAATTGCTTACGAAGATCTCTGTGATTGTAAATTTCACCATTTGCAGCCAAAACCAATTTTTTATCTTCTGTAAATAAAGGTTGTTTTCCTGAAGCTGGATCTACAATCGCCAAACGCTCATGCGAAAGAATTGCTTTATCATTACTGTAAATTCCGCTCCAGTCTGGTCCACGGTGACGAATGATTTTAGACATTTCTAATACTTGAGGTCTTAAAGTTTCGGCTTTTTGTTTTAGATCAAAGGCACATACAATTCCGCACATAATTCTATATTTTTATTTTGTAAATTTTAATTTGATAAGGCAAAGATGCGGTAATGGTTATAATTGAAAAACACAAATAGTTATTTCAGTTATAATTTTAAACCAAAAATTAAATTTTACATACAAAATGTAAAATTTTAACACTAAAAAATGGTTTGAACTTGAAAATTTTAATTTTGAGGACAAAACACAAGTAAAATTTAAGGTTTTTTGAGAAATCTTTGGATTTAATTTTAAGATATTTAAATATCAATAAGAAATTCACAAACAGAATAGAGAAAGCTGTTCCGAAATTATTCTATTTTTAATATCTAATTGAATATTAACATACAGTTTGTCATTTTAAGGAACGGTAAACTTTGTGGTATTTAGTCCCTACAGGACAATTGACTTATGAATATGTTTTCTCTACCAAGATCAAACTCCTAGCGGAGTAAATCTCGGAGAAATTAAATAGTTTAGTAGAAAAAGTAAACATCAAGCTACCAAATGAGAATATCTCGGAGAGATTAAATATTGGTAGAAAAAAATAAATGCATGAATTAATTTGCCCCACAGGGACTATATATCAATTACTCAACACTCTCAATAGTATAATGCGTCTTATTAATCTCAAACTGAAATCCAACTTTATTTCCCATTAAATGATTACCTAATGGAGATTGCGGAGAAAGTGCAATAACATTAATTCCGTCAATTGCAATTTTTGGAAGTGCCACACTTACGTATAAATAGATTCCGTTTGCTTTTACCAAACTGCCCGAAATAATATTTTCTGTAGTTTTTGAAGAATCAATTTTATCTAAAATCGCTTTTTGAGCAATAGCTTCTTTCAGTTTGTTGGTCAATTTTTCCTGTTCGATGTGCATCATCGACAAAGCCGTTTCATGCTTATCGCCAGCAGAACCTTTGGCATCGTTTTTTGAATCTTCGGTCAAGCCCGAAATCATGTCTTTAAAAACATCAATTCGGTCCTGAACCATTTGCAGATAATGGGAATATATTTTTTCTTTAAAAGTCATTTTTTTAAGCTACTAAGATTCTAAGTTGCAAAGATGCTAAGGTTTTTTCTATATTTAAATTTTTATTCGAAAAAAGCTTTTGGATAAACTACTTCTCCACTTACCTCTTTTAGTGCATCTTTTTCAAGTGCAATGACCATACAGTTTTCGGACGGAACATCAAATGGCATTTTGATATTGTATTTTTCACAAAGTTCATATCCAAATCTTGGATAATAATCCTGATGTCCCAATAAAATAACCGATTTATATCCTAAACTTTTCGCTGTTTCATGTCCGTGCAAAATAAGTTTACCCCCAATTCCTTTTCCCTGAAATTCTGGCAAAATAGAAACTGGAGCCAATGCTAAGGAATGAAAAATTTGAGATTCGTTTTTTACCTCTAATTTGGTAAATAAAATATGCCCGACAATTTTGTTTTCAATTTCAGCAACAATTGACAATTCTGAAATAAAGGCATCCGATTTTCTTAATCTTTCTACCAAAAACTGTTCTTTATGATCGCTAAATTCTTCCTTTTCAAAAGCTTTCTCTATTAATCGAAAAACACTTTCAAAATCATCTTTATTTTCTTGTCTTAGCTTAATTTCCATAAAATAAAAATATAAAAAATTAGCCATGAAATCACGAATTTACTCCAAAAAACTCATGAAATCATGGCTAAAAAAGACGCAATTTTAAAGTAGATTTGCGCCTAAGTGCCTTTACGGCAAAATCTTCCTAAAAATCAAATTTGTAATTTCCTCCAACTAAAACCTGGAATCCCTGAACAGGATAATTCAGCCATTTTTCATAAGCCTGATTTCCAATATTATTTAGTTTTAAGAAGAAAGTCAAACGTTCATTGTATTTATATCCTAAATGAGCATTAGCATCAAAATAGCTTTTTAAAGTTATTACAGATGGATCAACTCCAAAATCCAGATTCGTTTGCATATCTTTTCGGTCTCCAACAAAAAACACATTCAAACCTGCGTACCATTGTTTGGTAATAGTAACATCAAGATTCGAACTAATTTTCATTGATGGCAAATTCCAAGCTTCTAAACCGTCAGTTTTATAACTATTGAAAGTCCCGTTGATTCCAAAAGAAACGTTTTTAGAAAAATCAGCTTTTAATTCTCCGTAGAAACGGAAAGTTCTCACATCATCATAAACTACATTAAAAGAGTTTCCGAAAGCATAATTTTGGTTTGAAAAATCTTCTGTATAATCCTGGCTTTTAAACAACGCTTTGTCTTTTTCATTCAAATATGAACCTGTCAAATTATAACTAACATTGTTGGCCAATTTCCCTTTTAAACCAGCAAAAACTGTATATTGATTACTTGTTGGTCTCATATTTAAAGTTGGTGACAAAAATGGATTTTCCGTTACAAAATCAGCATATGAGTTTTGATTTAAACTTCCGTTTACTCCGGTATAGAAAATCATTAAATCACCTACCAATTTATAAGAAGCATTTACTTTTGGATAGATAAAAAATTTGTTTCCGCTGTTTTCCGAATCTAAACCATAAAACAATCCAGCTCCTAATTCTAAAGTCCATTCGTTTTCATGAATTACAAAACTTGGTTCAATTCCAAAATTAGTCAAACTGTATTTTAAAGGTTCCGTATTATCTCCCGCATAATTATGTTCGAAAGAACCGCTAACATGGTCAACAATAACATTTGTAGTTATGGCCTGATCCATTACATCAACTTTGAAAGTTGGTTTTAGATAAAAACGATTTTCTGAAGAAGAAAAACTATCTGAAAAATGTGTAAATCGAGTTGCGATTTTACTGAAAATTCCTTTTGTAAATTCAGCATTTCCGCCAAGTGAAATTGTATTATAGGAATGATTTGGGTTAATTCCTCTAATCAAATCTTCCTGTGTTTGTGGCGGCAAAGTCATTCCGAAATCTGTTGGAAGTCCGTACCAGTTGTATAATTGATTTTGATATCCTAAATCAACACCCCAAGACATATCACGATTGATAACTCCATAACCAACATTTAAGACTGTATCATAAAATTCATCATTCAGATTCACATCTTTAATACCGCCTTGTGATGAATGATGACGAAGCATTCCAGCCACGTAATCATTATTTCCCAAATCTTGGGTAACAAACAATTCAGCATTTAAAGTCCCGTAATTTCCAACTCCAGCAGTTACATAATTATTAAACAATCTTTCTTTTTTAGATTTGTCCACAGCTTGCGCATTTCCTTTTGAAGGCGTAAAAGTCGAAGCAACCGGAACTGAAAGAATACTATATTTTATAGTTTCTTTCGGCTGATTTCCTGTATCGTCAAGCGAAGGCGTTTCTTTTACTTTGAACGCATCAGATATAGTTGGTGAATAAGGTTTTACCACATTAACCGTTTCAGATCCGATATTTTCATTTTTCTTCTGCGAAAACGAAAGCTGGCAAACAAGCAACACTAGTAAAACGACAATTTTATTTCGGCAGTTAATTTTCATATTTCTTTCTTTTTTAGAGAAAAGAATCTAGAATAAAGAAGAAAGACTTTTTTCCCTATTTCTATTTTTTCTCTATCTTTTTTATTCTTATTTCTAATATCTTGGCTCTTTACTCTTTCTTCTATTTTCTATTTTCTATTTTCTATTTTCTATTTTCTCAATCTAAGCTTCCCACTCGCCTTTAGCAACAAATTGCGCTTTTCCTCCAATTTTTATATCGAACTGATCATCAGTCAACTTTCCTTTGAAATATATTTGAGACGGACGTCCAATATAATCTCCCTGATAATTGATTAACTCAAATTCAGGTTTGTGGTATTTCAACAGAAAAGCCTGAAGACAAGTACTTGCACTTCCTGTAGCGGCATCTTCTACCAATTGATTATGCTCGACACATAACATTCTGCTGAATAATTTTGAGCCTTCTAAATAATAAAAATACAAGCCTCTGTGATCAGTTTTGCAATTATTTTTAAGCCATTTATCGGTTTTATCTTTATCTAAAACCAAATTTTCAAGCGCTCTTTTACTGCTTAATCCGACCATTACAAATGCACTTCCGGTTGTCACTTCCTGAATTGGAAATTGATTTTCGAAATCACTTATTTGCAGATTGCTGAATGACGTTAAATCTTCTTTTGAAAAAATATCCCAGAATTTCGGCTGAGCTGCTTTCAACCAAATCAACTCATCTGATTTATGAATCGCAATTGGCCCAATTGGAACTTCTAATTTAATTTCGTCAGGCGAACTATCAAAAACCTTATTCATCAAAACCCAAGAAGTTCCAATTATTGGATGACCCGCAAACTGCATTTCATGAGCCGGAGTAAATATTCTAATCTCAGCTTTATTATTTTCTCTGTCTAATTTGGTTACAAATGTGCTTTCGGCAAAATTGATTTCGCGTGCCATTTGTTGCATTTCTCCTGAACTTAAATTTCCTGCATCTAAAAAAACCGCCAATTGATTTCCGGCATATTTTTTATCAGCAAAAACATCAACTATATAAAAAGGTAAACTCATGTCTTTCTTTTTTTCTTTTAGAAAATAGAATCAAGAGGAAAGAAAAAAGACTTTTTCAATCTTGCTTCTTGTCTCTTTCTTCTTTTCTATTCTTATTTAGTAATTGAAGAATTCGTTTTTGATTCTTCTAATTTAATCGCGCTCAATTCTCTTTTTGCTTCTTCAACAACATCCGGATAATCTGTAAAATTATTGATTACGTTATCTAAAATGTAAGTTGCCTGATAGCTGTCTTTTAATCCGTAGAAATTTTTCGCCATTAAAACCAAGCCTTTCGCACCATAATATTTGTAAGCCGAATAACTTTTTGCCAGTTTTTGAACAGCAATATTTGATGCGTCAAATTTTCCTTCTTTGGTTTTAAAATAAGCATCATAATACAATGCTTCAGCTGCTAATTCTCCTTTTGATGTTGTTAAAAGTTTTCCATACGCCACTTTTGCCTTGTCTTCATTTCCTGTTTGCATTGCAGCGCGGGCAACAATAATTTGCGCATCGGCTTTTACACCTGGATCAGCTTTTGGATTTTCTAAAACTTTCTCAGCCGAAACAACTGAATTATCATAATCTTTTTTGTCATAATAACATTTCATCAAATTAGCTTGGGCGAAGTTTTTATTCTGAGGATAATCAGCACCATTTTCCAAACGTACCAAAACCGGAATTGCTTTATCACAATCCTTAGCTTTTAGGTAAATCTGAGCCAATCTATTCAAAGCCTGTTCTGTAAATTCATTTCTTGGCTGGTCGATTACATATTGATAATTTGCAACTGATTTCATTTCTAAACCATCAGCATAATACAATTGCGCCAAGTAAAAATTAGCTTCTAAAGCATGTAAACCTGAAGGGAATTTGTTTACATAACCTGCAAAACCTGTAACTGCCGCTTTGCTATTATTTTGAGTATATTGTTTAAAAGCAGCGTCATATGTGTCATTATCCAATTCGGCATCTGTAACCGAAACAAAATCTAATGTTTTAACCCAAGTTGCGTATTCATCCACTTTTCCTGAATCAACATAAATCAATCTTGCTGTAGCAACAGCTTCTAAAGCTTCAGGCGTTTTTGGGAATTCTGCAGTTACTTTTTTGAATTTGGCCAAAGCCAATTCGTCGCGGTCAGAATTGTAATAAATCAAACCTTGTTTCAAAATTGATTTTGACGTAAACGAACCATCTTTATATTCCGAAATCAACTGATCATATGTTTTAATGGCCAAATCATTTTTCTTGTCAGTTACATAAGTATTTCCTAATTCAAACAAAACATCATCGCGATATTCTGATTTTTTATACATTTTTAAGAAGTTGTTCAGCTCGTTGATTTTTTGATCGTTTTTTGACATAAAACCATACGATAATGCTTTTTGAAATTGTGCATAATCCGCATCAACTCCTTTTGCGTCAATTGCTTTTCCGTAAGCTTCCATTGCTTGCGAATATTTAGAATTCACAAAACGGGAATCTCCCAAACGCAAATACGAATCATTCAAACGTGATTTATCAGAAGGAGAATTATCAATCTGCGCCTGAAATGAAGTTGCAGCCTGGTCATAGTCTTTCAGTTTGAAATAAGTGTAGCCAATGTTGTAATTGATGTTTTTGTATTCTTCTGTCGATTTTGCGGCAGCTTGTCCGGCAAACTGTTTGTAAGTCAACAAAGCGTTCTGAAAATCATCTGCAAGATATTCCGTTTCTGCTTTCCAGAAAGTAGCACGCGCTGTAAATTCAGGTGTTTTTTGCTCGCTGACGGCACTTTTGAACATTTTTCCAGCTTCAGCATAATTAGATTCATTGTACAATTCTAATCCTCTGTAAAACAACACTTTTTGATAAGCCGCTTTATTTTCTGAAGTTCTGTTTTTCTCTAATAAAGTTAAAGCTTCTTTATAATTTTTTGTAGAAATATAAGAGTCAACTAATAATTTTTCAACTTCAGATCTACTAGAATTGTTTGGATATTTTTTTAAGAAATCAAGCAAAATTCCAGGAACAGTTTGATAAGCATTTCCGATATCATAACTTAATTTCGCATAATTCAGCGCAGCATCTTCCTGAATTTGAGCATTAAACTCCATTTCTGAGGCATTTTTGAAAGCATTTAAAGCTTCTTGTTTTTTGCCTGTATTCAAATAACTCAAACCTAAATGATAATATGCATTTTGCGCAACGAAATCTTTTCCTTCAATAATTTTGTTGAATTGAGAAATCGCTTTTTCGTAGTCTTTCTTTTCGTAATATGCGTAACCTAATTGATAAAAATCGGTATTATTCCATTTTCCTTTTTTTCCTGCGTAAAGCTCTAAATATGGAATCGCTTTGTCGTATTGTTTTAAATTGAAATAACTTTCTCCAATGATTTTATTCAATTCTGATTTTTCCATTTCATTTGATTTAGCCATTGCTTTTTGGCCCAAATCGATTGCTTTTTGGAAATTTCCTAATTTGAAATTCATATCAGCCTGATAGTACGAAAGCTTTTCTTTGTACTTTTCTTCGCCCGAAACTTCATCAAAATATTTGGTTGCTTCTTTATAATCGTCGCCTTCATAAGCCATAAATCCTAAATAATATTTTGCCTGAGAACCAAATTCAGGAGAATTCACTACTTTATTGAAATAAGTTGTTGCTTCTTTTTTCTTTTTGGCATTGAAATAACTGTAACCTTTCTGAAAATTAAACTTATCAGAATCTGATTTGCTCATATAGCTTTCATCCACTTTATCAAACCATTGCAATGCTTTTGGATAATTTCCTTGTTCGAAAAAATATTGTGCTACTTCAATATACGCCTGATTTTGTTTGGTGCTAGTTGGATAATCATCCACAAATTTTTCCATTAACGCATCCGCATTTGGCTGATTGGTTCTGATAGCACAGTTTGCGATATAATAAGCGCAATCTGATTTTACTTCTTCAGTTGGTGCCGTATTATTTTTTACATATTCAAAAATATGTTGTGCCGATGCATATTGTTTGTCATTGTATAAAGCCACTGCTTTATCAAAATCCTTTAATTCGTAAGTATATATAGCTGATTTTTGTGCCGAAACTGTGGTCGAAATAAGAATAATTTGGAGTAAAAAGAACCAGGAAAGTCTACGCATTTTAGTTTTATTTAGTATTCAAATTTATCATTTTATACCGTTTATAACGAAACGTTTCCGGCTTTTATTATAAAAAAATCTTCAACAGAGGATATTTTAGAACACAATAAAAAACGATTTTTAATCCTATAAGTAATATAAGTAATTATAAACTAGGATGTTTTCGCAGATTAACTAAAATGAACTTACAATTCTTATATGGTGCAAATTTTCATTTCATTTTCTAGAATTTTTCTTAAGAAATGATTGAAATTTATTTTGAATCCAATCGTTATCTTATTACTTTTACCAATCAAATCAATTTTATTATGTCACAAACCGTACTATCTCTTAAAGAAGTCACTATATATCAAGAAGGAAGAAAAATTATATCTCATATTAATTTAGATGTTCAGCATGGTGAATTTATTTACATCATTGGAAAAACAGGTTCTGGAAAAAGTAGTTTCTTAAAAACTTTATATGCAGATTTGCCTTTAACTGAAGGTGAAGGTCACATTGTAGAATTTGATTTGGCAACTTTAAAAGAAAATGACATTCCGTATTTGAGACGTAAAATTGGGATTGTGTTTCAGGATTTCAAATTGCTTCCAGACCGTTCTGTAAAAGACAATATGATTTTTGTTTTGAAAGCAACCGGATGGACAGAAAAAGAAGCAATGGAGCACAAAATCGACGAGGTTTTGAATAAAGTTGGAATGAAAGACTTCTTAAACAAAATGCCTCACCAGCTTTCCGGAGGTGAACAACAGCGTGTTGCGATTGCTAGAGCTTTGCTGAACGATCCAGAGTTTATTCTTGCCGATGAACCAACAGGAAACCTTGATCCGCAAACAAGTTCTGAGGTTTTAGAAGTATTGAAAAACATCAATGCTAATGGTAAAACCGTTATCATGGCAACGCACGATTATGCTTTATTGATGAAATTCCCATCAAAAACATTGAAATGCGAAGATGAAAGAATCTTCGAAGTAGTGCAAAGAAGCGTGTAATGCTTTCCATTTTAATTCCGATTTTTAATTACAATGTTTTACCGCTCGTTAACGAACTCGTAAAACAATGCAATTCGTGCGGAATTACTTTTGAAATTCTTTGTCAGGACGACGCATCCAATTCAACAGAAAACATTCAAAACCAAGAAATTAATTCTTTTCCGAATTGTTCCTTTTTTATAAATGAAACCAATTTAGGAAGAGGAAAAAACATCAATTCTTTAGCCCAAAAAGCAAAATATAATTGGCTTTTAATTTTAGACTGCGACACTTTTCCGGCAGAAAATAATTTTATTCAAAACTATATTTCAACAATTACAGATTCTGAAAACATTCATTTTGGCGGAATTATTTATGAAGATAAAAAACCTGAAAAAGGACAGCTTTTGCGTTGGATTTATGGTAGGAAAAGAGAAACTTCAGCTGTTTTAAGCTCAAACTTATTAATCAAAAAAGATGTTTTTCTTCAGTTTCCATTTGATGAATCAATAACAAAATATGGCTATGAAGATTTGCTTTTTTTCGCTGTTTTGAAGAAAAACAATTTTAAGGTAAATCATATTGAAAATCCCACTTTTCATTTAAATCTGGAAACTTCAGAATTATTTTTAGCCAAAACAAAAACGGCTTTAGAAAATTTGGTTTTTCTTTATAATTCGAAGAAAATTTCTTCAGAAGAAAGTAAAATTATTAAAGCTTTTGAACTTCTTAAAAAAATAAAATTGATTCGTTTTGCGGTTTCTATTTTCAAAAGGAATCAAACTAAAATCGAAAGAAATTTGCTTTCTGAAAAACCGTCTTTACTTTTATTCGATCTTTATAAATTAGGGCATTTTTGTATTTTAAACAATCGATAATTCTTCGAAAAATACTTTCCAATTTGCCATAATCTTTTCAACCGAATAATTTTCAGAAGTTAGTTTGGTATTTCTTCCAAATTCTAATCGTACTTCTTCATTTTCAATCAAAAAAGAAAGTTTTTCGGCGTACATTTTAAAATCATTAACCGGAATTAAAAAACCATTTTCGCCATTTTTAATAATTGTTTTTGGCCCAATTGGACAATCAAAAGCGATACAAGGCAAGCCTACAGCCATTGCTTCGAGTAAAACCATCGGAAAGCCTTCTGATCTTGAAGTCATCACGTAAATAGAAGATTCTGAATATTTTTCTTCTATATTTTTGACGAAAGGCAAATAATTTATATTGGGTCTTTTTTCTAAAGATTCAATTTCATCTGTATAAATATCCAGAATCCAATCAGGATGTTTTTCGCTCACTTTTTCCCAAATTACTATTAATCGATCTAAGCCTTTTTCATATGAATTCCGGGCAATCGCGATTACTTTTTTATTTTTTAAATCGGAAGTTTTTTCTGTTTTAATCCAAGAAGGATTCGGAATTACGATTGCATTTTTCGCTTTCCATTCGTTTTGGCTTTCTTCTGAAAGTGCTACAATTTTCGTGAATTTTCGAACACTAAAATCTTTAAACCTGTATTTTATTTTCTGAATTGATTTTGAAATGAAATCTGTTTTTTGAGCTTTTTCTTCAATAAATTTTGAACCATGAACTTCAAAAACAATCGGACTTTTTATTTTGACAATAAACGGAAAAGCAAAGGCTTTCAAACCATTGTCAGCAACTAAAATTACGTCTGGTTTGATCTCCTGAATGGTTTGATTTATTTGTTTTTGATAGGATTTTAAAAACTGAAAAGCGTTTCCGTTTAAAATCATATTATGAAAAATAATCTCAGAATTGAAGTCATAAAAAGGCAAATCATTTTCTTCATTTTGAGATAAAATATGAACTTCATAATTAAAATGCTCTACAAAATAATTTGCCTTAATAGACAAGACACGCGCAACTCCGCCGGCATTTTTTATTTTGGGAACAATATAAAGAAGTTTCATTTTTTGGAATTCAAAAAAGTTTCATAATCCCGAATATAATCGGATTCTTCAAAAATATCGGAAGCCAAAACCAAACAAATTGCTCCTGATGAAAAGTTTTCTAACTCACGCCAAATTCCTTTTGGCAGATGAAGTCCAACGTTTGGTTTGTTCAGCAAATAGCTTTTTTTCTGACTTCCATCATTTACTGTAACTTCAAAACTTCCGCTTAAAGCAATCAAAACCTCATGCTGATCAATATGCGAATGACCACCTCGAAAAGCACTACTCGGCACATCAAAAAGATAGTAAACTCTTTTGAATTCAAATGGTAAAACGCCATCTTGAATAAAGGCTAAATTTCCGCTTAAATTTTCAATTACAGGAATTTTTAGTAAATCTATATCTTGAATTGTTGTCATATTTTTAGTCTCGTTGCAACAAATTTAACCATTGATTTCCAATTTTTTCCAATAAAAAAGGTTCGATGCTTTTCAGTGTATTTTGTTTGCTTTTTTGATACAAATCTTCATCTGAAATTAAAAGATTTAATGCTTCTGTCAATTTTTCCCAATTCTGGTTTTCGACCAAAATACCATTTTCAAAAGTCGTAATCATATCTCTTGGACCAAAATCGCAATCAAAAGAAACAACCGGAATTTCGCATGCCAAAGCTTCTAAAATCACATTCGGGAAACCTTCATTTTTACTACTTAGAACTAAAAATTTAGCCTTGCTCAGATATTTAAACGGATTATTTTGATATCCTAAAAGATGAACAAAATTCTGAATTTTATGATCTGAAATTGTTTTTTGAAGTTTTGATTCGTCGCCGTTTCCAAGAATCACCAAATGGATTTGTTTTTCTTTTAAATCAGATTTAGCGTAACTGGAAATCAATTTATCAAACTGTTTTATTTCGTTTTCATATTGTCCAACAGCAATTATAAAGTCAAACTTCAAATCAATTTTTTCGTTTTGCTTTTCTTTAATTTCTTCAAAGTTTACCGGATTATGAATCGTTACAATGTTTTGTAATTTATGTTTGCTCTCAATCAGCGTTTTCATTTCATTTGTAATTGCCACATTTGCAAAACAATGATTATACATTAATCTTGTCAGCCAGGAATTATTGGGCATATAATGATCGATCAAAAAACTATGAACGGTAAAAATAGTTTTGGCATTATAAATAAATCGGGCGAGTATAAGTTCCTGAATAATCTTGGTTCTGAAACGAAAATCAATAATAAAATCAAATTTATTTTGGTTCAAATAAGCTCTCAAAGCCTTTAAGCGTTTGACTTTATTAAAAATTCCGTTACTCTCATTTTTCAGTAATCCGAGATTCACCAATTTTCCCGAATAAGGAAAACTAACTTCGTCTAAAACAATAATTATATCAACTTCAAATCCTTGTTTTTCAAAAAAAAGAGACAAATTTGCCATTACTTTATCACTTCCGCCTCCGCTCAGACGGTAGCCAATTAAAGCAATTTTCTTTTTTTTGTGAGACAATATCATTCGTGTTTTCTTATTTTCGTATCAAATATAACTCTTTAAAATAAAATAAGATTTAGAACCATTAAGGCATTAAGTTGCATAAAGCTTTTGGCTTAATTTTCTTAACGGAGAAAAGAGAATTAAGCTTATGTTTAACTTAATTTCCTTAATATCTTAATGGTAAAAGAAAAAACATGAAGGAGAATTCATTAGTGACCATTATTTGCTTGTGCTACAACCACGAAAAATTTGTTGTAGAGAGTTTATTGTCTGCTCTAAATCAAGATTATTCTGCCATTGAAATAATTATTGTTGATGATTTTAGTACGGACAATTCCAGAGATGTCATTAAAAACTTCCTTGTTGATTATCCTCAAATTCAGTTTATTGAAAATGAAATAAATCTAGGAAGTACCAAATCCTTCAATAAAGCATTGAAATTAGCCAAAGGCGATTTTATAATTGATTTGGCCTGCGATGATATTTTACTTCCAAATTGCGTTTCATTACAACTAAAAGCTTTTGCAGAAAGTAAATTTAAAAACTTGGGCGTAGTTTATGGAAATGCCGAATTGATTACTGAAAACGGAGCATTTGACTCTTATTATTTTCCGGTTGATTCAAGTAAAAAAGTGATTGAAAATCGAAAAACCGGAGATATTTATTTAAGCGTAATTTCAGGCGGAAACAGTGTTTGCTCCGTTTCTTCGATGGTTAAAAAATCGGTTTTTGATGATTTGAATGGTTACGACGAAAATCTGGCGTATGAAGATTTAGACCTTTGGATTCGCGTTTCCCGCAAATATGAATTTGATTTTATTGATGAAATTTTGATTAAAAAAAGAATTTCAACAACTTCTTTAGGAACTCATTTTTTTCTTAAAAACGATGAAAGATCGAGAAAAATAAATTATTCTACTTATTTGATTATCAAAAAAGCAATTCGGTTAAACCAAACAAAAGAAGAACATAAAGCGATTTTGAAAAGAATACATTTTGAAATGATTCTGGCTTATAAAACTTCGGATTTTAAGTTGTTGTTGAAATATATTTTATTAGAAACTAAACAACGATTTAGAATTATTTTTAGTTGAATCAAATCGTCAAAAAATCATCTAGTTGTTGCTTTTCTTCTTCCCAATCACGCGAAATATTTGTTTTGATTAATTTGACGGGGATTCCGCCAATTAAAATATTATTTCCCCACGAAGTATAATCTTTGTTACAGAAAGAATTAGTCGCAATGGTGCAAAAATCAGGCGTTTTGGTATTTTTCATAATCGAAATCCTGCTTCCGCTAAAATTATAGTTTCCTATAAAAATTGGTCCTGTTTTTTTCTGTTTTTCACCAGAAACAGTATCAATCATATCATGAAAATTAGTATCGATAATCTGGCTCTCAGCGCCTAAACGAACATAATTTCCTAAAACAACTTTTTCAAGGCAAATTAATTTTGCGTTTGAAGCCATTGAGGACATATTTCCTAATTCGCAAACGGCATTTTCGCCAACAAAAAGAAAATAATCTTTCCCGAATTGAAATTTTCCTTTAAAAATTAATTTTCCCTGAATATTGATTTCTGCAATTCCGCGATGAACGGTGTTCAATTCATAAGGCTGACCAAAACCGATCATTCCTTTTTGAATTTTTCCATCGATTTTGATTTCTCCGGAA
The DNA here is from genome assembly GCF_000745775.1 of Flavobacterium sp. ASV13. Taxonomy (GTDB): domain Bacteria; phylum Bacteroidota; class Bacteroidia; order Flavobacteriales; family Flavobacteriaceae; genus Flavobacterium. Next base: position 519,646 of record NZ_JQJY01000004.1, read on the forward strand.
ATTGAAGTGAATTTTACTTTTTTATAAAAGAAAATCGGAAGTTTTTTGGCCGTTTCAAAAGGGAATTTTTTGAAATTAAAATACAATGTTTTAGTCCAGTTTACCGACCAGTAAAACTTGAGTTTGTGATAAAAAGTACGGCATTTTCTGTAACTGCTTTTAATCATTTTTATCTTTTTTTCTTTCAGCAAATGACGTAAATATTTCTTTTAAATTTATCTTTTTATTGATTTGGTACAAACTAAAAACAAACGAAATCAAAACAAAGAGAGCCATCAAGCTGAATTTCAAAATTGGAATTTCGACATATTTGATTAAAAATGCCGAAATACAAATTAGAAAACAAACCAGATATATTTTGTAAAAATCATTTTCAAAATAAAAATTATATCGGTTTTTAGTGATGATTTTCAGTCCGATAAAATGGAAAAAAAAGTAAAGACAGAAACTGAAACCCAAACCTTCTAAACCATAAAAATAATAACCCGCAATATTCATTATCAGAAACAAAATATTAAAACCAATCGCGGTTTTTACAAACATTTTCGAATCGCCTTTGGCAATTAAAATAAAGCCAATGGACCAGGAAACTGCGCGAAAAAGCATTCCCAAAATCCCAATCGTAATCATAGGCAAAATGGCATCGAATTTATCTGTATAAATTACTTTGACAATTATCGGACTTAACGCTAAAAACAAAGCAATAATAGGTGTAATTATCAAAATTGAAATAAAAGCTTGTTGCTCAACACTTTCTCTAACTTTGTCATTATCAATATTAATTGAAGCTAATTTTGGAAAATAATCGGTGCTCATTACCGTGAAAATAATTCCGACGTAAGAATTTAGCAAAGTAAATCCGGCGTTATAAAATCCAACTTGCTCCAAACTGCCAGTTTTTCCAATGTAAATTTGAATTAAATAAGTGGACAAAAGTGTCAAAACACTGCTGATTGTAAGCATAAAACCTAATTTCACAATCGTTTTTCCTTCTAAAAACAAAGTGGATTTGTCTATTTTTTCTTTCTCAAATTTTACTTTGTTAGCATAATAAAATGAAAAAATCAAAGCTGAAAATGAAGCAATTATAATTGTTGGAAGAATGGCATCAATTTTCAAAAAATAATAAAGCGGAATTGAGAAAAGAAGCCCGAAAAGATTTCCAAATAAATTGGCTTTCGCCAAAAAACGAAAAGACCGCAAACCCTGTAAAACTGCTAATTGTCCTGAACTTAATTGTTTAAACAAAACCGTAACTGAAAGTATTGCAAAAGCAAATGTCTGACTTGAATCTCCAAAAGCTATTATACTCAATACTTTTGAAAAAACCAGCGTTATTGCCATTCCAAAAATCCCTGTAAAAAACACAATCTTTTTTACGATTTGAATGGTTTTGGAAACTCTTTTTAAATCATCATTTTTATAATTTTCAGAGATGTTTTTTACGGAACTCGTTTCGATTCCGAAACCGGAAACACTGCTTAAAACGCCTAAAGTCGAATTCAGCAAAGCGATAATTCCCATTCCGGCTGGCCCGATAAAAACGGCAATTAATTTGGTACGAACAATTGAAATTAAGATCGAAAAAAACTGAACGCCTCCAAAAAGTGAAGTCGTTTTTAAAATCTGCTGATATGATTTTTTATCAGACACGAATTAATATTTATTTAAAATTTCGATAATAAAATTCACCTCAGTTTCGGTTAAAACTGGACTCATTGGCAAACTCAAAATTTCATTGTGAATTTTTTCTGTAATTGGAAATGACAAATTATTCCACTCAGAAAACGCTTTTTGTTTGTGTGGCGGAATTGGATAATGAATAACAGTCTGAATATTATTTTTTGCCAAATAATTTTGTAAATCTTCTCTGTTTTCAGTTCGAACAACAAACAAATGAAATACATGATTATTCGAAAAATCCCAAAACGGCAAGGTTATTTTTTTATTTTTAATTTCTGTCAAATAACGTTTTGCAATTGCTCTTCGTTTTTGATTGTCAGCATCTAAATTTGATAATTTCAGATTTAAAAATCCAGCTTGAAGTTCATCTAATCTTGAATTTATGCCAATATGTTCATTGTAATATTTTTTCTCTGAACCATAATTCCGCAGTGAAAAAATCACTTTTGCCAATTCCGGATCATTTGTTGTAATCGCACCGCCGTCTCCAAGACAGCCCAGATTTTTTCCGGGATAAAAACTGTAAGCTCTTGAATTGTGAATTGTGAATTGTGAATTGTGAATTGCGCCGTGTGATTGTGCACAATCTTCAACAATAATTAAATTATGTTTTTCTGCGATTTCATTTATTTTGTCCATTTCAGCCAATTGTCCGTAGAGATGAACTGGTAAAATCGCTTTTGTTTTTGAAGTTATTTTTTCCTCAATTAAATCAGGATTTATGTTGTAGGTTTCTAATTTCGGTTCGACCAAAATCGGAACTAAATCGGCTTGCAAAATGGCTAAAATACTTGCTATATAAGTATTTGCCGGAACAATTACTTCGTCGCCTTTTTTTAGTTTTCCGAGCTCAATATACCCTTTAAAGATTAAGACTAAAGCATCAAATCCATTTCCAACTCCTATACAATATTTTGATTGGCAATATTCGGCGAAAGCCTTTTCAAAAGTTTCCACTTCTTTTCCTAAAATGTACCAGCCGTTTTCTAAAACTTTTTTCAGTTTTTCCTGAAATGCAGTTTCATACGGTTCGTTAATTTTTTTCAGGTCTAAAAATGATATCATTTTAAATCGATTTTATAAAAATCCTGATTGTAAATTGCACAGCCCAATTCTTCTTTTTGTTTCAAAAGACCTGAATGGTAACCGCTTTCATTATCAGCATTTACAATTCCCATATCAAAAAAATGCTTTCCTTTTCGTTTGTATTTATGAATCAGATTAATGAATAAAAAATCGAGAGCGCGCACTTCTTCACCTTTCTTCGAAGTTGCACCGTATTGTGATTTCACCACATTTTCGGTTTCAAAAAGGGTAATTCCTGCAATAATTTCGTCATTTTGGTAAACCGAATATTGTTTGATATTTTTAGGAAAAATTTGTTTTAAAAGTTTGATTTCTTCCTTTGAATGAACAGGTTTTACATTGAATTTCTCAAATAATCTTGGTTCCAGAATTAATTCCCAAAAAGGCTCGAAATCTTGTTCTTCGACAATATCCAAATCGAGATTTTCAATTCTCCTGAAATGTTTCATTTTGCTTTTAGAAATCTTTAGAGGCAATTGCAAATTAACCGCCAAATTCATTTCTTTTCTTTCTGGAATTGCATTTCTTTTAAATAGAAAAAAGTCCATTTCCTGATTTCCTTTTGAAAAATAAAAATCGGGAATTGGCTTATAATGAAAAACTTCTATTTTATTTTCTTTCAAAAAAACCAGAATTTCATCTAAAATAATTTCTGTTTTTTCTGCTTTTAATTTGGAAGAAAAAATCAATCCGCCATAAGTAAGTCCCTGATGTGAATGAACCGAATTTCCTTGTTTATTGGCAGGCAAAACGGCTTTTAATTTTTCATCTTCAAAAATTAAAAGCGAAAAATCTTCAAATCGATCTTTATGATATTCCATAAAATCACGATGAAACAAAAATGTAGCATTTTTTGCCAAAGCGACAAAATCGTTCCAGAGCTGATAATCCTTTTGATCGTATTTTTTTACGGTAAATGTCATTTTCAAATTACTTATGATCGAATGCTTTTAAATTCCATTTGTATTTCACTGCCATTAATCGAATTACAATTATCACTAATGAAGTAACCAGATATAAAACATCGTCATTCAAATTTAATTTTCGCAAACCAAAAAAAACGATTCCGCCTAAAATACAGATTGTTGCATAGATTTCTTCTCTGAAAACATTCGGAATTTCGTTGCATAAAATATCTCTGATAACGCCTCCAAAACAAGCTGTCATCGTTCCTAAAGCAATACAAATTACCGGATGAAGTCCTGTTGTTAATCCTCTTTCAAGACCAATCAAAGTAAAAACGCCAAGTCCAATGGTATCAAAAAGAAACAATGAAGTTCGAAGTTTATCAAAGCTTTTTCTGAAAAGAATAGCAAGTAAATAACCTAAAATTATAACATAAACATACTGCATATCGCGCATCCAACCAACGGGAGTTCGTCCAATTAAAACATCACGCAAAGTTCCGCCACCAACAGCCGTTACAAATGCAATTATAAAAACCCCAAACGGGTCTAATTTTTTGTGCATTGCCGTTAAAGCTCCAGACATGGCAAAAGCCATTGTACCGATAATATCTAGTAAATGAAACATTTCTTTTTTAGGTGCAAAGGTTCAGAGTTACAAAGGTGCAAAGATTTCTTTTCTTAATATACAACTCTCCTTTTTTATTTATTTTTTTACGTAAATCGGACTTCTTTTCAATAAATACTGAACAGATTCCATCCAACTGTCTTTTATTGCCAAAAAGGGTTTACGCGTTTGAGAATATATTTTTGAAGTATTTTTATACATGTCAAAATAAACTGTGTAGTAATAATAAACCTGATTATTTGCAGTAGTTGTTGAATAATCATTTGTTTTGACCTTTTTGTCATTATTGCTAATCGTAGCGTTACCGCTGTTGTATGTAGTTGACGTTGTTCCTGAGTTAATTGTGTATGAAACTTTTGCTGCAACAATATTATCAACGCCCAATATTTTTTCAAGATCTTCAATCGGAGTTGAATCAATATTGTGATAATCAATTCCTGCTTTGCTCAATAAACTGTTGGTTGTTCTCAAATCCTGAACCGTCAACGGAGCAATATTTCCAGATTTATCCAGCAATTTATTATACATATCGTTTTGAGCAAATTTTGCCATTTCTTCAGAACTTTGCTGAGTGTCTGAATTTAAAAACGGAACTGGAAGTACGGCAATTGTATTTTGTTTAATTTCTGTCGCGGCAACATATCCAGAACCTGAAGATGGTGCCGCAGAACTGCTTCCCTGACTCACATCAAATGTTTGTGAGCGCCCGTTTGCAAAATCAATTCGGGCAATTTGCGAAACATCGAGAACTATTAGAAGTGTTTCGCCCGGCAGTGAATATTCGATAGTTTTATCCGATATTTTAGAAACTGTACCTTCAATAATCGTGTAATCTCTTTTTATTATTTTATCTAATTTTTTTCCGCCTTGAGCGAAAGAAAAAACAGAAACAAAAAACAATATTAATAACGCGGCGACTTTCTTAATTTTCATGGTATTTACGCTTAGGTTTTCCTACTCTTTGGCTTTTCGGTTACTCCTTTTTTAAATATTAAACTTGTTAAATTTAAAAAATTAAATCCAAAACGTAGCTAATCAACCATTTAAAACTTAGAATCTTAGGAACTCAGAAACTTAGAATCTTTTTTTACATATTCTGCGTATAAAAATTATAGTCTTTTAAAATAACCCTGATAAAATCACTGTTATTTCCGGATTGGTTTTTAATTCCGGTCACACTTTCAATTTTTGCAACTAATTTGCCTATAATTTCAAAATCATTTTTAATAACTGCCTTTTTGAAAGTTTCTTTGATAATTCGCATGTCATTGTCTGACAATTTAATAACCAAAGGATAAGTTGGTACATAAGCCGTTCCGATATCTTCTAAAATCGTGTGACTTATATTGATATTGTTTTTTAAAGTAATTACGGCTGTTCCCGCTGCCATATCTCCAAAACGCTGTGTTTTTTTACTCGATATTGCGGTAATCAATGCTACAAGCCCATAAAATGGCGGGATGAAAAAATCAATGATACCAAAAAACCATCGAATCAAATAATCGCCAAAACCAGCCTGATAGCCGTCAATTTTGACCACTTTTATTTTAAGCAATATTTTTCCGATTGACTGTCCTTCAAAAACACTTTCAAAGGCTAGCGAGTAAAACATCAGCGGAACAGCAAAAAATAACATAATCGCTCGTTCTGACCAGCCATCTATACCATCCATTAAAATACCTATTTTTAGCCAGTAAAAAAAGATAAAATACACGATCAGCATATAGCCAATTTTGATTCCAGCATCAATAAAATAAGCCCCTAACCGTTCTCCAATCGAAGCCGATATAAAATTTATTTTAACATTTTGTGTTGTAGTAATAGATAATTCTGACATATTTTATATTTTAGCCTTCAATGAGAGAAGTTGCCTTCATAAAACAAAATAAAGAAAAATGGCTGGAATTTGAGCTAGCTATTTTTGGTAAAGCTAAAAAAAATCCTGACGAATTAGCTAATTTGTACATTCAGATGATGAATGATTTGTCGTATGCACAAACGTATTATCCTAAAAGTAAAACAGTTATTTACTTAAACCACCTTGCATCACAAATTTATCAGAAAATTTATAAAACCAAGAGAACGGAGAAAAACAGGGTTGTCGAATTTTTTGTAACCGAAGTTCCGTTACTGGTTTACGAATACAGGCGTTATTTAGTATATGCTTTTATTTTATTTTTTGCGACGGTTTCTATAGGCGTTATTTCGGCAAAATACGATCCTAATTTTGTTCGTCTTATTCTTGGCGATAATTATGTAAACGAAACATTGGAAAACATCAAAAAAGGAAATCCAATGGCCGTTTATGGATCGGGAAGTAATTGGGGAAGTTTTGTTTCTATTACAATGAACAATCTTTTTGTTGGCGCAAAATGCTACTTTTTTGGGCTTTTTGCCGGAATTGGGACTTTCTATATTTGCATGTCCAACTGTATTATGTTGGGATCTTTTCAATATTTCTTTTATGAACAAGGCGTTTTTTGGAAAAGCGTCAGAGGAATCTGGATTCATGGCGCAATGGAAATTTTTGGAATTGTGATAGAAACCGCGGCCGGATTTATTTTAGGCGCTTCAATATTATTTCCAAAGACTTTTTCAAGAATCAATTCTTTTAAAATTGGTTTTAAGAATAGTTTCAAAATCTATTTGAGTACATTTCCTTTTACAATTGGCGCTGGTTTTCTGGAAGGTTTTATTACACGATATTCTATTGATATGCCAAATTGGCTCAGCAGTTTTATCATTTTATTTACATTAGGAATAATTTCATTTTACTATTTGGTTTATCCTTTTATTGTCCACAAAAAAACACAACAATTCTCAGCCTAAATTGACTTAATCGGAAACCATAATGAATAAGATTTTCTTCATTTTACTTTTTCTTTTTTGCTGCAGTTTTTCAAATGCACAAGATTCTCTTGTGACCGAAGAACCGCCAAAAGCCGTTTCTATTAAATATACCGAAAAAGACATCCAGGTTGATACGGCTACAATTCCTTCTAAGACTTTTGAAAAAGATTTCAAAAAGAGATACAAAAGCGATGATTTTGTTTATGAAGTTAAACCTCCTGAAAAAACATTTTGGGACGATTTTTTAGAATGGCTTGCCCGTATTTTCAGCAAAATATTCACGTTCAGCAATCAAAAAGCATCAATAGATTTTGTTGCAATTCTTTTTAAAACTTTGGCGGCAATAATTGTCATCATTGTTATTTTCCTGATTGTAAAAGCCTTAATTAATAAAGAAGGACAATGGATTTTTGGCAAAAATTCTAAGAAAAGAACTATTTATTATTCGGATGCCGAAAAAAATATTCATCTTATAGATTTCGAAAAACTGATTGCAGAAAATATTCAATCGGATCAAAAAAGGATTGCGATTCGTTATTACTATTTGTGGCTATTAAAAGTTATGGCGCAAAATCATTACATAGAATGGGATATTGAAAAAACCAATTCTGATTATTTATATGAAATTCAAAGTCCCGTACATAGAGAGGAATTTACCTATTTATCTTATTTGTACAATTACATTTGGTACGGTGAATTTGATATAAATGAGCCTATTTTCCTAAAAGCTGAAAACCGATTTAAAAAAGCTATAAAAACCTTTAACCATGGATAAATCTATTAAAATTTATATCGGTGTTCTGGTTTTTATTTTCGGCTTGATTTTATTTGCAGGCAAGAAACAGCCAAAACCAATTGACTGGCGCCCTACTTTTTCTGTACATGACAAGATTCCGTACGGATTATATGTTTTTGACAAAGAAATCAAAGGACTTTTGAAAGGACAAAAAATCGAAAGAATTACGGCTGTAACGCCTTACGAATATTTAGATTCTAAATACAATCCAGATACTTTAGTTGAAGACTACAGAATAAAAGGCACATTCCTGAATATTGCTGCAAATGGTGATATTGACGAACAATCTGTAAAAGAGCTTTTTTATTTTGTTTCGCGAGGAAATAATGCATTTTTGAGTATGCGAAGCTTTCCTCAAATTCTATTAGACAGTTTAAAACTTGATGTTCAGAACGATTTAAAAAGACCTCATAAAACTTTGATTTGGATGGCAAATCGAAAAGTAAATGACAAAAAATACATTTTTACGCAGTCAGTTGAGGATTACTTTTCTAAAATTGATACGGCAAATACTACTGTTTTAGGTTATCAGAGTTCAGCAAAAAATGAAAAGCATATAAATTTCATAAAAGTAAATTATCACAGCGGTTATTTTTATCTGCATACACAGCCGGCCGCTTTTACGAATTATCATTTACTGAAAGGGAATCATTATCAATATGCCGAAAATGCATTGTCACAAATTCCTAAAGGAGATATTTTCTGGTACACAAAAGGACAAAATAATGAGTCGGTTTCTGGTTCGCCTTTGCGTTATATTTTTAGCCAGCCGGGATTAAAATGGGCTTATTTGATGAGTATATTTGGGATTTTGATTTTCATATTTTTTAATGCCAAACGAAAACAGCGAATTGTACCAATTGTAAAACCGCTTGCCAATTTAACAGTCGATTTTACCAAAACAATTGGAAATTTATATTATCAGGAAGGCGATCACACCAATATTATTGACAAGAAAATCATCTTTTTTCTTGAAAAAATGCGAACCGAATATTTGCTTGATACCACAAAACTGGATGATGATTTTATTAAAAAACTGCAACTTAAAACAGGGAAAAACGTTGCCGATATTCAGGAGCTTGTCTTTTTAATCAACGAACATCGAAAGAGTTATCACGGAAGTCTTGAAGAAGATTTAATCCGAATTAATAATGCAATTGAAAAAGTTATACATTAGTATTTTTAACCGAAATTCACCAAAAGAAAACATACCAAAACATGGACGAAAATAGCATCACAGAAAACGAAATCACAAATGAAAATGTAAATTTCGAAACCAGACTAAATTTAACGCCGCTTTTAGAACACGTTAATGCCATCAAAAAAGAAATCGAAACTGTAATTGTTGGTCAGCACAAAATGGTTGATCAGCTTTTAGTTGCTATTTTATCAAATGGACATGTTTTATTAGAAGGTGTTCCAGGAGTTGCGAAAACAATTACGGCAAAACTTCTGGCAAAAACCGTAAATATTGATTTTAGCCGAATCCAGTTCACACCAGATTTAATGCCTTCGGATATTTTAGGAACCTCAATTTTTAATTTAAAAAATTCTGAATTTGAATTTAAAAAAGGACCTATTTTCTCTAATTTGATTTTAATTGACGAGATCAATCGTGCGCCGGCAAAAACACAGGCAGCTCTTTTCGAAGTTATGGAAGAACGCCAGATTACAATTGACGGTTCTGGTTATCAACTTGACACTCCTTTTTTAGTAATTGCAACTCAAAACCCAATTGAGCAGGAAGGAACATATCGTTTGCCAGAAGCACAATTAGACCGTTTTTTATTCAAAATTGCGGTTGATTATCCTAAATTAAACGAAGAAATCCTGATTATTCAACGTGAGCATTTATTACAGGATCATGGAAAATTGGAAGCCATTAAAGCCGTACTTTCTGCTTCAGAAATAAAAGAATATCAGGCTTTAATAAAACAAATTAGAGTAGAGCAAAATTTATTGGAATACATTGCCCGAATTGTAGTGAATACAAGAGAAAATGCATTTTTGTATTTAGGAGCTTCACCACGTGCTTCGATTGCGATTTTGAACGCTGCTAAAGGTTTTGCTGCCATCAGAGGACGTGATTTTGTTACTCCTGAAGATATTAAAGAAGCTGCGATTCCGGTTTTACAACACCGTGTAATTGTTGCACCAGAAAGAGAAATGGAAGGAATTACAAGCTCAGAAATTATCAAACAAATTATCGAAACTGTAGAAATACCTCGATAATTATTAATTGTTAATGGTTAATTGTAAAATGTGAAATGGCAATTAACTGAAGAACTTGAAACTTGAAACTTGAAACCTGAAACAAAAAAATGAAGTTTATAAAAAGTCTATATCTCAACAACTTCTTTTTCTATGTGCTTGCTGGCATTGTAGGACTATTTGTTTGTGCTTTTATTTTTCCGAATATTTACGACGCGGTTTGGTTTGGAGTGTTGATTTTGATTACTTTTTTAGGTCTCGATATTTTGCTGTTATACCTGACCAAAACTGGATTTGAAGCAGACCGAATTACTCCGGAAAAATTATCAAATGGAGATTTAAATCCTATAAATCTTGTTTTAAAAAATCATTATACCTTTTCGGTTTCGGTAAAAATAATTGATGAAATTCCGTTTCAATTTCAGGTTCGTGATTTCAAAATTATTAAAACTTTAAAAGCTTCGGAACAAAAAGAAATAGGTTATGATTTGCGTCCAACTGAGCGTGGAGAATATTATTTTGGTTATCTAAACATTTATGTTTCTTCACCTTTGCGATTAATTTCACGACGTTTTATATTTAATAACGATCAAATGGTGCCTACGTATCCTTCTTATATTCAATTAAGAAAATACGATTTATTGGCGTTTTCGAATAATTTATTTCAATACGGAATCAAGAAAATCCGCCGAATTGGTCATACAATGGAGTTTGAGCAAATTAAAGAATATGTTCAGGGCGATGATTTAAGAACTATAAACTGGAAAGCGACAGCAAAGAAAAATGCTTTGATGGTCAACCAGTTTCAGGATGAAAAATCGCAATCGGTATATATGGCAATTGATAAAGGTCGCGTGATGCAAATGCCTTTTGACGGATTAAGTTTGCTGGATTATGCGATCAATTCAACATTGGTTTTGTCGAATGTAATTCTGAAAAAACAAGACAAGGCCGGGCTTTTTTCATTTTCTAAAAAAGTAGAAAATCGTGTTTTTGCTGAAAAAAGAGGCTCGCAAATGCAAAAAATTCTTGAGACTTTATACAACATCAAAACCGATTTTTTCGAAAGCGATTATAGTCGTTTGTATGTTGATATCAAGAAAAATATAAATCAAAGAAGTTTAATCATTCTCTATACAAACTTTGAAACGATGGATGGTTTAAATCGTCAATTACCTTATTTAAAAGGAATTGCTAAAAACCATTTGTTAGTTGTGGTTTTCTTTCAGAATACGGAATTGAATTCGATCATCAACAAAAAAACAGATACCATTCAGGAAGTTTACGATAAAGTAATTGCTGAAAAATTCATGTTCGAAAAACGATTAATCGCAAATGAACTTAAAAAGTATGGAATTCATTCGGTTTTAACACAGCCTGAAAATCTTACTTTGGATGCTATAAATAAGTATTTGGAAATTAAAGCGAGAGGGATTTTGTAAGTTTCAATATTTGTTATCTTATTGTTATTTTACAAAAAGAATCCAATTTGATCAATTTTATAAATTAGTTTTGGAATAAATATGAAATCTGAACAAATTTCAAACTTATCAAAAATGAAAAAAGCAATCTTAACTCTGTTAATTTTATTAAGTTTCAAATCCCAAGCTCAAAAAACAGAAAACATTATCATAATTACTACTGACGGATTTAGATGGCAGGAAGTTTTCAAAGGAATAGATCCGGCAATTGCCAATGATAAAAAATTCAATCAGGGAGACAGCGCTTACATTTATAAAAAATATGGAAGTGCCGAAATCAAAGAAGCACGCAAAAAACTAATGCCTTTTTTCTGGTCTGAAATTGCTTCCAAAGGACAAATTTATGGCAATCGGGATCTAGGAAACAAAGTCGATGTTGCCAATCCGTATTGGTTTAGTTATCCTGGCTACAGTGAAATTATGACTGGAAATGTAGATATTAAAGTCAACTCAAACGGTTATAAAGCGAATCCAAATGTGAATGTTTTAGAGTTTTTAAATAAACAATCCAAACTTAAAGGAAAAGTTGCCGCATTTGGCGCTTGGGATGCTTTTGACCGAATTTTAAACGAAGAAAGAAGCGGATTTCCTGTAATTTCTGCATTTGATAAAGTAGGCGGAAACAAGCCAACTTCAGCTCAAAAATTATTAAACGAAATGCGCGATAACTCGTATAAGCCATTTCATGAAGATGAATGCCTGGATGTTTTCACACATTATCAGGGAATGGATGAACTTAAAACGAAAAAACCAAAAGTACTTTATATCGCCTACGGAGAAACAGATGAATGGGCACATCATGCTGAATATCGTTCGTATCTTGATGCCGCAAACCAAGTGGATAAATGGATTCAGGAAATCTGGAATTTTGTGCAAAACGATCCTCAATACAAAAACAAAACCACTTTATTTATCACAGTTGATCACGGTCGCGGTGATAAAATAAAAAAACAATGGACAGATCACGGTGCTGATGTTGAAGGTGCTTCGCAAATTTGGTTCGCAACAATAGGGCCTGAAATTGCTCCAAAAGGCGAAATCAAAACCGAATCACAGCTGTATCAAAAGCAATTTGCGCAAACATTAGCAAAATTGATGGGATATGATTTTAAAACGGATCATCCTGTTAATGAAGAGGTAAAAGAAGTTTTTGAGAAATAGTTTTCTTTTTTTTTTCGCCACGAATTCACGAATTATTTTTTCCACGCAAAGTTTTGAAAAAATAATTCGTGAATTCGTGGCGAAAAAACCTTTGCCGTTCTGACGCTTTGGAACTTTAAAAAAAATCTCAGTACCTTAGCGCCTTAGAATCTTAGTCGCTCAAAAAAATGAAACAAATCACTTCAGTTCAAAATCCGTTTATAAAATCGCTTGTTTTGCTTCAGGAAAAATCCAAAGCTAGAAAACAAACCGGCACATTTTTGATCGAAGGATTACGCGAAATTTCATTAGCTATAAAAGGCGGTTACGAAATTGAAACGGTTTTATTTTTACCTGAATTGGTTTCTGAAACAGAAATAAATAAACTGATTTCCCCTCCGTTTCAACTAATCGAAATCAATAAAGAAGTTTATCAAAAACTGGCTTATCGCGATACAACTGAAGGCATTTTGGCTGTAGCCAAAACCAAATCCCTAAAATTATCTGATTTAAAATTATCTGATAATCCATTGATTTTAATTGTTGAATCTTTGGAAAAACCAGGAAACATAGGTGCTGTATTACGAACAGCTGATGCTGCCAATTTAGATGCCGTTTTAATCGCCAATCCAAAAAGTGATTTATACAATCCGAATATTGTGCGTTCCAGCGTTGGGTGTCTTTTCACCAATCAAATTGCAACCGGAACATCAGAAGAAATCATTGCATTTTTAAAGGAAAAAAAGATCAATTTCTATAGCGCAACTTTACAAAATTCGACTTTCTACCACACTCAAAATTTCACCACGCCAACCGCTTTAGTTGTTGGAACAGAAGCAACAGGTTTAACCCAGATATGGCGCGACGCCGCAACCCAAAATATCATCATCCCGATGCAGGGAGAAATTGATAGCATGAATGTTTCTGTAGCAGCTGCAATTTTGATTTTTGAAGCCAAACGCCAAAGAGAATTTAAATAATCTTAAACTACCAAGTTATGAAGTACAAATTATCGTTTTTAGCACTTTTATTCAGTTTCACAACTTTCGCACAAATTACCAATCAGGAAGTTGACAATTTAGTAGAACGAACGATGAAAGCATTTGACGTTCCCGGAATTTCAGTTGCTATTGTAAAAGACGGAAAAGTAGTTCTGGCTAAAGGATATGGCGTAAAATCAATCGTAACGCAACAAAAAGTAGATGCTAATACACTTTTCGGAATTGCATCAAACAGTAAGGCATTTACCAGTGCAGCATTGGCAATGTTGGTAGATGAAGGCAAAATAAAATGGGATGATAAAGTGGTCAAATATCTTCCTGATTTTAAAATGTATGATGATTTTGTAACTCGTGAATTCACCATTCGTGATTTACTAACACACAGAAGCGGACTTGGTCTTGGCGCCGGAGATTTAATGATCTGGCCAGACGGAAGTGATTTTACAGCAAAAGATATAGTTCATAATTTACGTTACCTGAAACCGGTTTCGAGTTTTAGAACAAAATATGATTATGACAACCTAATGTATATTATTGCTGGCGAAATTGTTCATGTTGTAAGCGGAAAAACCTGGGCAGATTTTGTCGAAGAGCGCATCATGAAACCTTTGGAAATGACTAACAGTGTGGCATCCATAAAACGTTTAAAAGATACTTCAAATGTAATTACACCACACGTTCCGATTGATGGAAAACTAAAAACAATAAAACGTTACGAAAACCAGCTTTTTGATGGTGCGGCCGGAATTTACTCAAGTGTAAATGATTTGAGCAAATGGGCAATTCTACAAATCAATAATGGAAAATACGGCGATAATAAACAATTATTTTCTGAAAAAGAACATGATGAAATGTGGCAATTGCAAACCATTATTCCTGCCAAAACCAGACCACCATACAATACTCATTTTTCAGGTTACGGATTAGGTTGGTTTTTAAGCGATGTAAAAGGATACAAACAAGCATCTCACACAGGAGGTCTAGAGGGAAATGTGACGCAAACAACCTTGATTCCAGAAATTGGTTTGGGAATTATTGTTTTAACGAATCAGCAGTCTGGTGCTGCTTTTAATGCGATTACAAATACTATAAAAGACAGTTATTTAGGCATAAAATCAGATGATTACGTAACCGTTTACAGCAACAGAATGAAGGCCAACGAAGAAAAGGCAGATAAAGTTACAGATGAAGTTTGGGCAGTTGTTGCTAAGAATAAAAAAGATAAAATAAAAACTGATTTTTCTAAAATTGTTGGAACTTATAAAGACAATTGGTTTGGAGAAATTACGATTACAGAGAAAAAAGGAAAATTATATTTTGCCTCTAAACGCTCTCCGCAATTGGCAGGCGAAGTTTCTTTTTATAAAGATGGAAATTATGTTGTAAAATGGAACAATGCTTTTTTCCATGCCGATGCTCATTTACTCTTCAAATATGATGAAAGCGGAAAAGCTATTAATCTAAAAATGCTTCCAATCTCTGAACTGACTGATTTTAGCTATGATTTTCAAGACTTGGATTTTTCTAAAGAGTGATTTTTGTTTCGGGTTTCAAGTTAAAAAATGAGACTTAAAACGATCGTTAAAAACTTGAAACCTGAAACCTGAAACAAAATAATTCCTTTCAAAAATCAACAATCTAAAGCCTTGCGTATATTCAAACTAATGCGTATTTTTAGTACTTGAATATGCCGTTATGATAGAAATAGATATTGAAAAAGAAAACAAAGCGATTGCGCAGGAATACAAGGAATTACTTCGAATAAGTTATCAGACTTTAACCCCAGCCGATAAAAAATTAATTCGGAAAGCTTTTGACGTTGCTGTTGATGCTCATAAAGAACAAAGACGCAAATCAGGAGAAGCGTATATCTTTCATCCTATTGCAGTTGCAAAAATTGTTGCCTCAGAAATTGGTCTGGGAGCGACCTCTATTGCTGCGGCTTTATTGCACGATGTTGTCGAAGACACACCAATGACGGTACAGGAAATTGAGCGATTATTTAATCCAAAAGTTGCTCAATTAGTGGAAGGTTTAACTAAAATTTCTTTGGTTCAAAAAGATTTGAATGCTTCAATGCAGGCCGAGAATTTTAGAAAAATGATCCTGACCCTGAACGATGATGTGCGCGTTATTTTGATAAAACTGGCTGACAGACTTCATAATATGCAGACCATGGATTCGATGGCAGAATATAAACAAACGAAAATTGCTTCGGAAACACTTTATATTTATGCTCCCCTTGCCCATCGTTTGGGACTTTACAATATCAAAACAAAACTAGAAGATTTAGGATTAAAATATACTGAACCCTCTATTTATAATGACATTGTAAGCAAAATAAGAGAAACAAAAGAGGAACAGGATGCCTACATTAAAGACATTTCAGATGTTTTAAAAAAATCGCTGGATGTTGAAAACATTGACTATATCATAAAAGGTCGTCCTAAATCTATTTATTCAATTCGCAGAAAAATGCGTGCTCAAAATGTGAGTTTTGATGAAGTATATGACAAATTTGCACTTCGAATTGTTTATAAATCAGACCCTCACGACGAGAAATTCATCGCCTGGAAAATTTATTCGATTGTAACAGATCATTACAGACCAAGTCCGAGTCGTTTGCGTGATTGGATTTCATCGCCAAAATCAACTGGTTATGAAGCACTTCACATTACCGTTATGGGCCCAAAAGGACGCTGGGTTGAAGTTCAGGTTCGAAGCGAACGAATGGATGAAATTGCTGAAAAAGGTTATGCTGCTCATTACAAATATAAAAATGGCGCTACGGAAGAAAGCGGATTGGACACTTGGCTGAATTTGCTTCGCGAAGCATTGGAAAATCCTGAAACCAACGCAGTAGATTTTGTTGAGGATTTCAAAATGAATTTATATTCAAAAGAAATCTTTGTCTTTACACCAAAAGGAGAAATAAAATCATTGCCAAAAGGTGCAACTTCATTAGATTTTGCGTTTAGCATTCACTCTGAAATTGGAATTAAAACCAGAGGAACGCGCGTCAATGGACGTTTGGTTCCATTAAATCACGAATTAAAAAGTGGTGATCAGGTTGAAGTAATTACATCGGCAAGTCAAAAACCAACTGTAAACTGGCTTGAATATGTAACGACTTCTCGTGCCAAAAACAAAATCAAAAACGTTCTTAACGAGAACACGAAAAAAATTGGCGAAGAAGGAAAAGAACTTCTTACCCGAAAATTAAAACACTTAAAAGTCACACTAAACGAACAAGTTACAAACGAGTTAGTTAACTTTTTCAAATTAAAAACAAGCTTAGATTTATTTTACAGAGTTGGAATTGGAGCCATCGAAAATCAGCAATTAAAAGATTATGCGGCTCAGAAAAGCAATTCATTTATCAATTTCTTCAAAAATAAAATCAAAAGAAATAAAGATACTGCAGACGAAGATATCCACAAACCTGTTATCAGCAGTAATTATGATATGCTGGTTTTTGGAACGGAGCATGACAAGTTGGATTATAAACTTTCGCAATGTTGTAACCCAATTCCTGGAGATGACGTTTTTGGTTTTGTTACCATTAACGAAGGAATAAAAGTGCATAAAAAAGATTGTCCAAACGCTATTGGAATGCAGTCTAATTATGCATACCGAATCATGAGCGCCAAATGGATTGACTCTTCACAAGAAGAATTCAAAGCGATTATCAATATTACCGGAATGGACGTTTTAGGACTTACAAATCAATTAACAAAAGTAATTTCGAACAATATGAACGTGAATATTCAAAGCATTTCGTTAAGTACTGATGCTGGAATTTTTCACGGGCAGGTTGCGGTAATTGTTAAAAACAATACCATTTTGAAAAAAATGATCAGTGCTATCAAAAAAATAGATGGCGTTGATAAAGTAACAAGAGAATATCGAACTTAAATAAGTCAAAAGTTTAAAGTCTTAAAGTCAAAAGAATACAATCCTTTGACTATTTAAATATTTTTTATGGAAAATGAAAACCTAGAAATTCCCGAAATACATTTTGATGAAAATGGTGAACTTATTATTATCGCTTCTGAATCCTCTTCAAAAGATGATTTTGATTTTTTTCAGGGAAAGTCTTTCATTCGAAATAAAAAATTAAAACAAAGATTTGCAAATTGTACCGAATGGATCGAATTTCCATCGACTCAGGAAATGTATAAAATCCTGAATGGAATTGGAAATATCGATAATTTCCTGGCCACTTTTGACGGTGAACCTTTTGAAGGAATGACGGTTCGATTATTTAATCCAAAAACCAGATTATGGAGCATTTATTGGTCCGATTCAAATACTGGCGTTTTAGACAAACCTGTTGTGGGTTCATTCGAAAATAATATTGGACATTTTTTTTCGAAAGATATTTATGAAGGAAAAAATGTGATTCAGGTTTTTCGCTGGGACGCCAGAGACAAAGAAAATCCGGTTTGGAGTCAGGCCATGTCTGATGATAACGGGAAAACCTGGGAATGGAATTGGTATATGTACATGACAAAAAGCAAATAGGAATTTGTTAATTTTATTGTAATTAAAAATATTTATGTTAATTAAGCTTTTTTAGATTCTCCAAAACATACGACTGTTAAACCCTGTATTTATTACACTTTGACTGTTCTGATATGATTTTGAACGTTAAACTTTAAAGCCGAAACTTTTATTGATTAAAAATAAAAAATTATCTTTGCAGGATATGACACTTATTTCAACTGACAACACTAAGAATCAAGAAATTGTAAAAAATGTTTTTACAATGTATCTTGAACAAAAAGGGCATCGCAAAACTCCTGAGCGTTATGCTATCCTTCAGGAAATTTACGATAGCGAAGAGCATTTTGACATAGAAAACTTATATATCAAAATGAAAAACAAAAACTATCGTGTGAGCAGAGCTACATTGTACAACACGATCGAGTTATTGTTAGACTGCGCTTTGGTTAGAAAACATCAATTTGGACAAAATCAGGCTTACTACGAAAAATCGTATTTCGACAAACAGCATGATCATATCATCATGACTGATTCTGGAGAAGTTATTGAATTTTGCGACCCAAGAATTCAGACCATCAAAAAAACAATCGAAGAAATATTTGATATCGAAATTACGAATCATTCACTTTATTTCTACGGAAACAAAAAGCAAAAATAATAATCCGGAAAGGCATTATTCAAAAAATAAAAAAAGAAAATTAACTACATTAATCAGTAGGACAATTCGGTTTGTCCCAACGCAAATTAAAACAGAATGACGGTAGATTTATTACTAGGATTACAATGGGGAGATGAAGGTAAAGGAAAAATTGTTGACGTACTTACCTCAAATTATGATATTATTGCACGTTTTCAAGGAGGACCAAATGCAGGACATACATTAGAATTTGACGGAATTAAACACGTACTTAGAACTATTCCTTCTGGAATTTTTCATAAAAATTCAGTAAATATCATCGGAAATGGAGTTGTAATTGATCCTGTAGTTTTTCAAAAAGAAATCGAAGGTTTAGAGAAATTCAACCTTGATATCAAAAGCAAATTAATCATTTCAAGAAAAGCACACTTAATTTTACCAACGCACCGTTTGCTTGACGCAGCTTCTGAAGCTTCAAAAGGAAAAGCAAAAATTGGTTCTACTCTAAAAGGAATTGGACCAACTTACATGGACAAAACGGGTAGAAATGGTTTACGTGTTGGAGATATCGAATTAGAAGATTTTAAAGAGCGTTACAGAGCATTGGCAGACAAGCACGAAGCTATGATTGCTTTTTACGATGTAAATATTCAATACAATTTAGCTGAACTTGAAAAAGAATTTTTCGAAGCTATCGAAGAATTGAAAAAATTAGATTTCATTGACAGTGAAGAATACATGCACCAAGCTCAAAAAGCTGGGAAATCTATTCTTTGCGAAGGTGCTCAAGGATCTTTATTAGATGTTGATTTCGGAACTTATCCTTTCGTAACTTCATCAAATACTACTGCTGCAGGTGCTTGTACTGGTTTAGGAATTGCGCCTAACAAAATCAAAGAAGTTTACGGAATTTTCAAAGCTTACGTTACTCGTGTTGGTAGCGGACCTTTCCCAACTGAACTTTTTGACGAAGTTGGTGCTACAATGGCAAGAGTTGGAAACGAATTTGGTTCTGTAACAGGAAGACAAAGACGTTGCGGATGGCTAGATTTAGTAGCTTTAAAATATGCTGTACAAGTTAACGGAGTTACTCAGTTAATGATGATGAAAGGTGATGTTCTTTCTGGATTCGAAACTTTAAAAGTTTGTACGGAATACAACTATAAAGGACAAAACATTTCTCACTTCCCATACAATATTGAACCAGAAAACGTTACTCCGGTTTACAAAGAATTTAAAGGTTGGAAACAAGACTTAACTGGATTGACAACTTACGATCAATTGCCAATTGAGCTAAAAGAATATATTGAGTTTATTGAGAAAGAAATCGAAGTGCCAATCAAAATTGTATCGGTTGGACCAGATAGAAAGCAAACAATAACAAAATAATACATTTTAAACGCTCTGATTTTCAGAGCGTTTTTTTATACAAATTTATTCGCCTTATGAAAAATCCAGAAATCAAAATTACAGAAACTTCTTTGCTATCAGACAATTGGTATATTTTAAACAAAGTAACCTTTAGTTATCAAAAAGAAAATGAAGCTCCTCAAATACATACTCGTGAAGTGTATGATCGAGGAAATGGAGCCGGAATTTTGCTTTATAATTCAACGAAAAAAACAGTTATTTTAACACGTCAATTTCGTTTGCCGAGTTTTCTAAACGGAAATAAAACTGGAATGATGATTGAGGTTTGTGCTGGACTTTTAGATAAAGACAATCCTGAAACGGCAATAATTCGTGAAACTGAAGAAGAAACGGGATACCGTATTTCGAAAGTTCAAAAAGTTTTTGAAACTTACATGTCTCCAGGCGCTGTAACAGAGATTTTATATCTTTTTGTTGGCGAATATGACGAGAGCATGAAAGTAAGCGAAGGCGGCGGACTTGATACTGAACAGGAAAATATTGAAGTTTTAGAATTTACTTTTGATCAGGCATACGCTATGATTGAATCGCGAGAAATTACAGATGCCAAAACAATTATGTTGTTACAACATGCAAAAATTAAAGGGTTGATTTAAAAGATTTTTGAGTATTTTAGATTTACTAAAAAATCTAAAATGCTCAAATTAAAAATAGTCATTCTCTTCTGCTTTCCGATTTTGTTATTCTCCCAAAAAGAAAAATTATCAACTGAAAAGCTCAAACAAGATCTCACTATTTTTAAAGAAATAAGAGAAAAAGCAAATTCAGGACTTTATAAATACAGAACAAAACAACAAATTGACAGCATTTATTCCTGGGCATTTACGCAAGTAAATCAGCCTCAAACACTGATTGAATTTTATAAAATAATTCTTCAAATTACTGATTTTGAAGGCAGCCTTCATAATGACACTACACTTCCTGATGATTTCGAAAAAAAGTATTCATCAGGAAATGTTTTCTTTCCATACCCTGTAAAACTTATTAATAATCAGTTGGTACTTAATTTTGAGAATCCTGAAATTCCGCTGGGCTCTCAAATCATTAGCATAAACGGAATCGAAACTGCAAAAATATTATCTTCTTTCTATAAATATTATACTACTGACGGTTATAATATTACAGGAAAATCAATTGGAATTGGAGGCTCTTTTGCTAAATATTTCAATTTGGAATATGGACCACAAAAGAAATTTACAATAGAATATTCGCTTCCGAATCAGACAAAAAAAATAAAAAAGGTTGTTTCTGCTGTTTCAAACGAAATTCGAAAAGAGAATTTTAAAAAACGCCACTCTCTACCAATTGATAGTTTACAATACAATCGTGCAAAAAATAAATATTCTTTTAAAGTAATTTCAGATAATACTGCACTGCTTTCAATTCATACTTTTGTAATTGGCAGAAATGCAAAACATAAGGAACATTTAGCCTATAAAAAATACCTGGACAGTTGTTTTGAGTCACTTTCAAAAAACAATCAGATAAAAAATTTAATTGTTGATATAAGAAATAATGGCGGTGGAACCGACCCAAATGATATTGTAACTTTCTCCTATCTCACGCAAAAACCATATCGGGAAAATGCTTCGGCTTATGTCAATTTTCAGGAAATTCCTTTTTCAGAATATTTAGTTTATGAAGAAACGGAACCGCAGAAAAAACAGGAAGAGAAAAAAGATTTTGAAGAGGAATTAAAAGAAGAATTTCCAAAAGTAGAAAATGGAAAATATATTCAGGACGAAAAATTCAATGCCTTATTACAACCTGATAAAAACAATTTTAAAGGACAAATTTATTTATTAATAAGTCCAAGAATTGCCTCTGCAGGTTCTCTTTTTGCATCTTTGGTTGCAGGAAACACAAACGCCATTGTTATTGGAGAAGAAACTATGGGCGGTTATTTTGGACACAATGGCCACACACCTATTGAATATGAATTGCCAAATACCAAAATCAAATTCCAGTTTTCTATTGTAAATCTGGATCAGGATGTGCCAAAAAAGTCCAATCAGATTTTTGGAAGAGGAATAATTCCGGATTATGAAGTCAAACAGACTTTTGAAGATTTTATGCAGAATAAGGACACTCAATTGACATATACTTTGAAATTAATTGGAAAGAAATAAAACGAACATTTTAGAAAATCCACATTAAATACTATTACAAAATCCTAATTTAGAATTATTATTGATTTAAAACAAAACACTGATAATCAATAAACTTACTTTTAAATTGAGCATAATTTTAATTAATTTTATGGGAAGAATAATAACCAAAAAATAATAATTATGTCTGATCAAGTACAATTAGTTCCAAATGATTCATTGATTACCAATACTCCCGAAGAAGGTCGTCAATTAGCCGTAAAAATGGCTCGCTTAATCATAAAAATCACTCAACCTGATGCTGTAATTAGAGAAAAGTTACGACCAATTTATGCAGAAGATGCCGCAATGCTTATTGCTGTAGGACAAACTGTAGCAACTGAATTTGCGACTATTGCTGCTGCCAATAATTACTGGAGGAAATAAGAGTTCTTTCAGGATAGCACAAGTCTTTAATCATTAACAATTTTATTATCTCAAAAAACATCTTAAGAGATTCTAAAATGTAAATCCCGAAAACAATATAAAAAATTATGTAAGGTGTTTTCGCTAGACAGATTGTAACTTTATTTTCATAAAAATAAGACCTATGAAAAAGTTATATTATTCAGCAAATGCCCTACTTATATTGATGTTGGTTTTGTTAGGTTCTTGCAAAAAAAGCGAAAACTCAAATCTGACTGAGAATACAAAAAAGCAAAAAAAAGCAATAGAATATAAGAAACCAGAATCATCTGTTTCTTATCAAATTCAAAATACGAAAGAATGGCTAAAATTAAATGAAGCTGACAGTAGTAAAATGGATATCGTTTATGCTTTGAACCGAACCGATAAAGCCAATTTCAAAAAACTGGATTCTGTTGTAATTCCAGCAGATTTTAGTGGTGATTTGGTTTACTATCTTCCGTTTCCACTACATGTTTCGGCTTTAGAAGAGGTTTCTAAAATCATTCTATTTTCTTATCCGACGCAAACTTTTGCCGCTTATGAAAACGGCGAATTAGTTTATACCGGCCCGACCAATATGGGAAGAAAAAAAGATCCTACTCCAACAGGTTTGTTTTTTACGAACTGGAAAGCCGAAAAAACAACAAGCACTTTTAATGACGAATGGGACTTGAAATGGAACTTTAATATTGAAAATAAACTCGGTGTTGGTTTTCACCAATATGAATTGCCGGGTTATCCAGCTTCACATTCATGCTTGAGGTTATTAGAAAAAGATGCCAAATATCTTTACAAATTTGCAGACGAATGGATTCTAAAAGATAAAGAAAACGTAAAAGTCAAAGG
This sequence comes from Flavobacterium sp. ASV13, assembly GCF_000745775.1. GTDB lineage: Bacteria > Bacteroidota > Bacteroidia > Flavobacteriales > Flavobacteriaceae > Flavobacterium. Next base: position 543,402 of record NZ_JQJY01000004.1, read on the forward strand.
AACGCCCGTTATCGTTTTTGGAAGTTATAATTTTGATGGACCGAAACCGTGGTTGCAATTAGCCTCTGATCCAAAAGCCTTGGATATTTCAGAATCAGAAATTGAAAGTCAAGTAAAACCTTTTTTACTTCAAATATTAGAAAATCAAAAACTTAGAGAGAGCGAACAAACTTCTTCTTTATAAAATTATTTCTACAGATAGAATCAGAATATTTTTCAATATTCTGATTTTTTTTAGTTATAAATAAATGAACATTCATTTATTATTATATCTTTGCATCGTATTTAAATCATTTTTAAAAATTAAATCCGAATCAAACTTTATACAAAATGAATGCTTCTCTACTAAAAAATAAAAAAATAGCCATTATTGGTGGCGGACCGGTCGGTCTTACAACTGCTCGAATTTTACAAATAAATGGTGCTGATGTTACCGTTTACGAAAGAGATCTTAATGCTCAAGCCAGAACTTCTGGAGGAACTCTTGATATTCATTCAGGTTCAGGTCAGTATGCAATTCAAAAAGCAGAATTGATGGAAGAATTCTACAAATACGCACGACCGACAGGTGAAAAAATGGCCGATATTGATGGAAATATTACTTCGGATGAAATGCCAGACGAAACCAATGCTTATTCAAGGCCAGAAATCGATCGCAATGATTTAAGAAAAATTATGCTGGAAAATCTTGAAAAAAATACAGTTCTTTGGGATAGCCAATTGGTTAATATTGAAAAAGTTGAAAATCAATATATTTTAGAATTCAAGAACGGAACAACAGCAAAAGCAGATTTTGTAATTGTTGCAAACGGCGGAAGATCAAGCGCCAGAAAATTTGTAAGCGATCAGGAACCTCAACTTTCGGGAACTTATATTATTCAAGGCGAAATTGTAAATCCTGAACAAGATTATCCAGAATTCAAACCTAAATATGGAAACGGAAATGTTATGGCCATGGGTGAACAAAAAATGTTTTATACGCATACTATGGGCGATGGTTCTGTCCATTTTGGTGTTTCATTTAAAGCCGATGAAAACTGGATTTTGAACAACGGAATTAACTTTGAAGACGATAAAACCGTTATCACTTTTTTAAACGAAAAATTTAAAAACTGGGGTGACGATTACAAAAAATTCTTTGAAGCTTCAACCGAGTTTTCAGGTTTACCTCTACGATTATTTTCTTTAGAAGAATCTTGGAAAGAGCATTCAAATATTACGCTTGTTGGTGATGCGGCACATTTAATGCCTCCGTTTGCAGGTGAAGGCGTAAATATGGGATTATTTGATGCTTTTCATTTAACTGAAAACCTGACCAATGGAAAATTTGAAACAATTGATGATGCTATTGCTGATTATGAGAAAAAGATGTTTGGTTATGCATTGGAAGCGCAACGCATGACTAAAAAAATGGAAGATTTATTGCATTCTGATATTACAGCGGAAGATATTTTGAATAGTCGTGTAGAATAAAACAATTTAAAATTCTTACTTTCGTTTTGAATAAGCAGAAAAAACTGCATAAAAAACAACGATGAAAAAAACATTCTTACTTCTTTTTATTTTCGTAACCGCTTTAAATTATGGTCAGGCAAATCAAATTTTAGATTTTAAAGCAGGTTATGCTCCTGAAACCATCTATAATCAAAACACAAATAGTTCTTCAGATTATGAAATTACTTATTCAGGATCAGAAAAATTTATGGAAGCATTAAAGAAAAACGGAACTGAAAATCCAACAAAAATAAAAACGTCCTTTAATGTCGAAACGATCTCTAAAACAGGGAAAAGTGGTAAAGATGGAAATTTCCCAATAACTATTGAATATCTAAAATCGTATGATGCAAATGGAAAAACCATAATTCCGAGTGGCACTCTTCTTTATGGAAAAACTTCTTTAACTACAATGCCTAAAATGGATTCTATTGTTGCCAAAGGCATGGAAGAAAGCCTGAAAAATACAATTTTCCAAATGGTCCAAAGTACCTTTTCGCAATTAATATTGCCACAGAAAAAACTAAAAATTGGAGAATCTTTCAGTCAAGATAATCCGCTAGTTATACCTATTGCAGGAATCAGTTTTGAAATGGTGATTACAACAACATACACCTTAAAAAGCATGGATTCAAAAAATGCCTTTTTTGATATTCTACAAACGTACACAATGAAAATGTCAGACAACAGATTTGAAACAAGTGGAACTGGAACTGGAAAAGGAAATCTAATTTATGACATTCCGAATCATTTTGCTACTGAAAATAATTTAGATATGGAATTTAGCCTCGGACTAAAACATACTGATTTTTCTTTCCAACTGAAATCAAAAAGTGATTTTAAGCAAACGTGCAAAATTTCAAAAAAATAAAAAAAGGCGTAAGATTTATTTCTTACGCCTTTTGCTTTTACATGAAAACTAAAAATTATCTAGAATAATTTGGAGCTTCTTTTGTAATTGTAACGTTATGTGGGTGACTTTCAGTAATTCCGCTTGATGTGATTCTAACAAAACGTCCTGTTTCCTGTAAAGTTGGAATATCTTTTGATCCACAGTAACCCATTCCGGCACGAAGACCTCCAATAAACTGAAGCATACTTTCGTTTAATTCACCTTTGTAAGGAACACGTCCAACAATTCCTTCCGGAACTAATTTTTTAACATCATCCTCAACATCCTGGAAATAACGATCTTTAGAACCTGTTTGCATCGCTTCTACAGAACCCATTCCACGGTATGATTTGAATTTTCTTCCTTCGAAAATAATTGTTTCTCCCGGAGATTCTTTTGTTCCTGCTAATAACGAACCTAACATTACACAGTCAGCACCTGCAGCGATAGCTTTAGGAATATCTCCTGTATAACGAATTCCTCCATCAGCGATAACCGGAACTCCAGTTCCTTTAATTGCAGCAGCAACTTCAAGAACTGCAGAGAATTGAGGGAAACCAACACCTGCAACGATACGAGTTGTACAGATAGAACCAGGTCCGATTCCAACTTTTACTCCATCTGCTCCATTTTCTACTAAATATTTAGCAGCTTCTGGCGTTGCGATGTTTCCAACAATTACATCTATTTGAGGGAATTTTGCTTTTACTTCTTTTAATGTATTTACCACACCTTCTGTGTGTCCGTGTGCTGTATCGATAATGATTGCATCTACACCGGCAGCAACCAAAGCTTCAGCTCTTTGAACTGCATCTCCAGTAACTCCAATTGCAGCAGCAACTCTCAAACGGCCAAAAGAATCTTTATTAGCAATTGGCTTTTGAGTTAATTTTGTAATATCTCTAAAAGTAATTAAACCAACTAATTCATTTTGAGCATTTACAACTGGTAATTTTTCAATTTTATGACCTTGTAAAACAACTTCTGCTTGTTCTAATGAAGTTCCTTCAGCAACAGTTACTAAGTTTTTGCTTGTCATAACCTCAACAATTGGTCTTGCACCATTTTTCTCGAAACGTAAGTCACGATTGGTAACAATTCCTTTTAAGATTCTGTTTTCGTCCACGATTGGAATACCACCGATTCCGAATTCTTTCATCGCATTTTTTGCGTCTGCAATAGTAGAAGTTAATGGTAATGTTACCGGATCGATAATCATTCCTGCTTCAGCACGTTTTACTTTTCGAACTTTTCCTGCTTGTTGTTCGATAGTCATATTTTTATGTAAAACACCAATTCCGCCTTCTTGTGCCATAGCAATTGCCATTGCACTTTCTGTTACCGTATCCATAGCAGCAGATACGATTGGAACGTTTAATGTGATGTTTCTTGAGAATTTTGATTTAATGCTCACTTCGCGAGGAAGCACATTCGAGTAGTTAGGTACTAATAATACATCGTCGTAAGTTAAACCTTCGCCGATAATCTTGGAGTTGTGTGCTATCATGGTGCAATTTCTAGTTGAATTGCGTGCAAATATAGTGAATAAATTGCTAACTTGAATACTAACTAATTCATAAAATTGTATTTACAGGAAAAACCTTTCAAAAAATAAACATGAATTTTTAAAATTCCAATTTCCAATTTTACCAATAAATACGGCCTAAATCTTAATTTATCAGAATTAAAAATTAATCTTCTGAATCCTGAAAAACGAAATTTATACCCAACTGAAATGCTGCGCTACTAGCTTTAGAAATATCTTTATATTCCAAAACATTATTGACTAAAGCATACATATTCAGTTTCCAGATTGTTCCTGAAAGTCCGAGACCAATATTGGTGCTTGAAAATTCATCAATAGTATAAGTAGCTTTTAAATCTAATTTTTCAAAAATATTTCTTTTATAAAAAGCAGTTACTGCAACGAGAGGTTCTCGTGGAGCTGTCATACCAAAAAGCTGAATTCCTGCTGCATTCCGATAGCGTTCTTTAATATTCTCCTTGCAATTGCAATCATTATCGGAGCGAAAGTATCCAAATGAATATTGGAGTGATGCATATATTTTTGTTGGACGCCAGGTCGTGTACTTATTATATAAGGTATCTCTCGGAATTGCTTTTTTGAATTCGGCAAAAACATTCTCCGGATCATCAGTACCCGAAAAATCAGGATTTGCACCTTGATATTGATATGTACCTTTGTAAGTAAGCGTTTCAATATCTTTTGACTGATTTATAAATCCGAGATCAATAATACTTGCAGTGATCTGAAAATTTTCTTTTGGATAATACGTTACGCCGGCATCTACACCCAAACCTAAGCTTCCATTAAAAAAAGTATTATGAGCAATGTCTCTGGCAATATTTCCATCATATTCATCTTTTGTAAAACGTGAAATTCCTGATGTTTTAAGTTCTAAATTAGATGAAATAATTTGGCTATAAAGATTAACCGTTCCCGGCTGCTGCCCAGTAAATATGTAACCGGAATTATGAGTAGAAACTGCATTTGCGCCACTGGAATAAAGTTTAGCACGCCCTCCAAGTACCAATTTATCATTCATTTTTTTGTGAAAGCCAACATGAAAAACAGAAAGCACTTCGGCTTTTACGTTAAGATCGTCAAGGTGAAAAACTTTTCCCATGTAATCTTTATTTCCATCTAAAGCCAGCAAAGCCAGATCTTTTGGCATGTACATAAAAAAATCAAATTCCTGATAAACTCCAAAAGAAACATAAGAACGACTTTCGCTACCTCCTACTCTAAAACCTCCCGAAAATACTTCAAGCTGTTGATTAGTAACGACTTTATCATTTCGAGAAGATTTGTTTACAATATTTCTGACTTTATCATTAAAATCAACACCATTGTCAGCAAATAAATCATAGACAGAAAAACTGCTTGATCCTAAATTTACTGAAACTCCAGACAAGACAGGAACACCAAAATAATATTTGTACGAAACATCGGCACTTGGATTTACTAATAAAGATTGAGGAATGGAAGTAAAATTATAAAGGACTTCCTTATTTTGAGAAAAACAAGAAAGCTGAAAAAGCAGTCCTAAAATTAAGTATTTTGCCCTCATTTCGCTTCTATTTCAAAATAAGTTGTTGTACTTGATCTTAACTTCAGATTACCTAAACTGTTTTCATCGAGTGGAACTCCTGAAGTCATTAAGGCAACAAAACCAATATTTTGAGTTTGTTTTAAAAGTTCCAATCTTTGATTTTCAAAAACTTCAGTAGGATATTTAATAACATTTGGACTTCCTTTATAAGCGGGCACAACAAAAGAAATAGTCGTTAGAATTTGATTTTGAGAATTAAGAAGCAGCATGTTGATTACAAAACCGCGTTCAATAGTGTTTTCAATTTCAACATCAAATTCAGCTTTTTTTAGATAATCTCTAAGAAACTGCTTTTTAAAAATATCAAAATTTCTGGAGTCATATATAATCTGAGTTCCTCCATCTGCTACTAATTCATTTGCTGGAATATCAAAATAGGCAAGATTTGCAATAAAAACGGGTTCTAATTTCAAATCATTTACCTGATCAAAATCTAAGTCACTTGAGCACGATACAAACAAAATCGTTACTGCAAAAACCCTTAAGATACTATTGATACAATTCAATTTCATGGTTGAAAGAATTTAAGATAATAGTAACAACTGGGGACTGTTGCTTTTATTGCTTTGATAAGTAAATATAAGAATTTTTTTAATGAAACTTGCCAAACAATTTAGAAGCTTAAAGAAAGGGAATTAATTAATCTTCATTTTTTGAAATTATACTTAAGTTTAGCACTTCTTCCAAATTACCATTTTTTAGCAGATCATCAATTGTTTTTTCAATACAATCTCTAGTTAATTCTTGTACAAATAAATCTGGCGGAATTATATATAAACCTTTTAAATTTTCACCAGAAACAACATTATAATCAGCTGCAGTTTTAAGAAAATTATAAGTCCAAATATTTAATCCATATTTTCGTCCATCATTCAATTCGACATGTATGTTGCAAAAATCATTGTTAACGTTCCAATTATCAGGATCTACTTCTTCAAATTCCAACCAAAGTTTAAAATTCTTCATAATCCATTCTTAATTAATGAAACTTACCAAACAATTTAGAAGCTTCATTATAAGCACTTTCAAAGCTCAACGAATTTAAGCCTGTTATTTTTTTATTGGCAGTAAAATACGAAATCAATTTTTCTGTAGGCATGTTTCCTGTCAACTTATCTGTCGCCATCGGGCAACCACCAAATCCCTGAATCGCTCCATCAAAACGTGTACAGCCTGCTTTTGCTGCTGCATCAATTTTTTCGAACCAGCTGTCTGGTGTAGTATGAAGATGCGCTCCAAACTCAATTTGAGGATATTTCGGAATTAAATTCGAAAAAAGATACGTTATTACATCTGGCGTCGAACTTCCTACGGTATCAGAAAGCGAAAGGATTTTAACGCCCATTCCTGCCAATTTTTCTGTCCACTCTCCTACTATTTCCACATTCCAGGGATCTCCGTAAGGATTTCCAAAACCCATTGAAAGATAGGTTACAACTTCTTTATTTTTTTTATCAGCAATGTTTAAAATTTCTTCTAAAGTAATTAAAGATTCTGCAATCGTTTTGTGTGTGTTACGCATCTGAAAATTTTCAGATATCGAAAAAGGAAACCCTAAATACTGAATAGATTCAAATTCTGAAGCCAGAGCTGCGCCTTGGGTATTGGCAATTATAGAAAGTAATTTACTTGAAGTTTCCGAAAGATCAAGTTGTGCCAAAACCTCGGCTGTATCCTGCATTTGCGGAATTGCTTTTGGAGACACAAAACTTCCAAAATCAATAGTATCAAAACCTACTCGAAGCAATGCCTGAATATAAGTAACCTTGTTTTTTGTTGGAATAAAGTCCTTGATGCCTTGCATTGCATCTCGCGGACATTCGATAATCTTGATTTCTTTATTCAAAACTTTTTCTTTTGTAATGCTAAGTTAGTTTCTTTTTTAAAGAAATAAAAATTATAGTCTTTTCCAGATTGATTTTTTTAATCATATTAGTCATATAAGCTCATTTAAATAAGAACTTAATAAATTGTAACGCTAATATAAAACACATTACTTAAAGTGGTAATAGTTTTAAAAATTACCAAAAAGTGTAATAAATTAAAATATTACCAAAAAACGTAATAATAAAAAATATTACTTATATTTGTAATAGAAAGTTTATTATTTTTTAATTATATTTGGTTATGACTAGTGTAATTACAGGCGACATTATTGGTTCAAGACAGCAGAAATCAAATCATTGGGTAGAAGATTTGAAAAAAATTCTGGCTCCCTTTGGTGCGACACCAAGTCAATGGGAAGTTTACAGAGGCGATGAATTTCAAATTGAAGTTAATAATCCTGAAGATGCCTTGTTGACCGCAATTTTGATAAAAGCCCGTTTAAGAGCTATAAAATCTGATGCACGTATGAGTATTGGTTTTGGAGATAAAACACATACTGCTGAAAAAATATCCGAAAGTAACGGCTCAGCTTTTATTAATTCAGGTGAACTTTTTGATACTTTAAAAAAGCAAAAAGTAACGTTGGCTCTGCGAACAGGAGATTTGGCTTTTGATGAAAAAATGAATTTGATGCTGCAACTCGCTTTGACTTTTATGGATAGTTGGCTGGTACAATCCGCTGAGTTTGTTGCTTTGGCAATTGAAAATCCGAGTTTATCTCAGGAAGAACTTGGACAGAAATTAGGCATTAATCAAGCTGCAGTAAGCCGAAGACAAAAACGCGCTCAATTTGATTTAGTAATGAATTTAGATCGATATTTCAGAACACAAATAAAACAATTTGCCCTATGATTTTATTCGTAAAACTGCTTTTGGCACATTTATTAGGCGATTTTATTTGGCAACCCAATTCTTGGGTGAAAGATAAAGAAGCAAATAAACATAAAAGTATTTATTTATACTTACATATTTTACTTCACGGGGTTTTAGCTGCAGTTTTAATTGGTGACATAGGTTTTATTCCTTATGCTATATTAATAGCTGTTACACATGGAATTATCGATTTAATTAAATTGAATTTTCAGAAAGCAAAAACAAAACGTACTTGGTTTGTAGTTGATCAAATTGCACATCTTCTAATTTTAATTGGAGTTGCACTCTTTTATCACAGAAATAGCATTATTCCTTTTTTTGGTTTGAATGATTTTTGGATTTTAATCACGGGATTTTTATTAGTAACTAAACCCACTTCCATTTTTATCAAAACCATCATTTCAATTTGGAGTCCGGAAAGCCAAAACAGCCATCAGGATAATTCGCTTGCCAATGCAGGTAATTACATTGGCATATTGGAACGTCTCCTAATTGTTTGTTTTATCTTAACCAATCACTTTGAAGCAATCGGATTTTTACTGGCTGCAAAATCTATTTTTAGATTTGGAGATCTAAAAGAAGCCAAAGACAGAAAACTTACTGAATATGTAATGATTGGAACTTTAATAAGTTTTGGAATTGCAATAGTGGCCGGACTTGTTATTCAGGCGCTTCTTTTACAATTGTCCTAAAACTTTTTTATTGATTGCTTTTATCAGCGCTGGACCTTCATAAATAAAACCAGTGTACAATTGCACTAAACTTGCTCCTGCGTTTAGTTTTTCGATCGCATCATCGGCAGAATGAATTCCTCCTACTCCAATAATTGGGAATGCTTTGTTGCTTTTTTCTGAAAGAAAACGAATTACCTCAGTAGAACGTTTTGTTAATGGTTTTCCTGACAAACCTCCCATTTCAGATTGATTTGCAGATTGTAATCCATCTCTTGAAATCGTAGTATTTGTTGCAATTACACCCGCAATTTGAGTCGTTTTTACAATATCAATAATATCTAGTAATTGCTCATCTGTAAGATCTGGAGCAATTTTTAAAAGAATTGGTTTTACTTTTTGAGTGCTTGTTTTTTGCTTTTCAACATTTCTGTCCTGCAATGTTTGTAATAAAGCCGTTAAAGGTTCTTTATCTTGAAGCGCTCTTAAATTTGGCGTATTTGGCGAACTCACATTTACTACAAAATAATCAACGTGATCAAACAAGGCATCGAAACAAATGATGTAATCATCAACAGCATTTTCGTTTGGCGTTACTTTGTTTTTTCCAATATTTCCTCCAATCAAAACGCCTGAATTCTTTTTCAAACGTTCTACAGCTTCAATAACACCGCCGTTATTAAATCCCATTCGGTTAATAATAGCCTGATCTTCTTTTAAGCGGAATAAACGTTTTTTAGGATTTCCTTCCTGACCAACCGGAGTTACAGTTCCAATTTCAATAAAACCAAAACCAAAATCTCCAAGTTCTTTATAAAGCTTCGCATCTTTATCAAAACCTGCTGCAAGTCCAACCGGATTTTTGAATTTAATTCCGAAAACTTCTCGCTCTAATCGAGCATCTTTCACTTCATAAATGGCTCTTATAATTGACGAAACTCCTGGGATTTTTGAAATGAATTTTACAAATGAAAAAGTAAAGTAATGCACTTCTTCTGGATCAAACCAAAAAAGTATCGGGCGAATTATCAATTTATACATAAGAATTTTGTTGTGTTGTTTTCGGGTGCAAATTTAAATATTATAGTTTAAAAAGGTGCTTTTTTATAGAAAACAAATTATAAAACGTTTCAAGTTATAAAATGAAACAAAGTCAGACTTTATATTAAACTTATTAAAGTCTTTTCTATTTAATTTTGAAATATTGAAGAAATTTTTTCCATAATATTCATTTCAAAAATTTGATAAATAAAAAAGAATCAATAATAAAATCAAGCATATGTTTAACCAAATCACAAAATACCTGCCTGCATTTTTATTGTTCTTCATTCCCATTTGCTCTAATGCTCAACTAGAAAAAGACACAACGAAACTAATCAATGTTAGTTATGGTTCCAAAGGAATCGAGCTAAGAACCAGAGACAATAAATTTCTTTTTCAATTACAAAGCAGACTCCAATTCCGATTTTCTACTCCCAATGATACAGATCCTCTAACTTATGACGATTACAGTCAGGAAGCAAAAACAACTTTTAAAATCAACAGAGCCCGATTAAAAGTTGGAGGACACGCTTTTCATCCTTGGTTGAAATATTATTGGGAATACGAACTCAGCCAGTCTAATTTATTAGATTTTAGGCTGATGGTTGAAAAATGGGAATGGCTCAGTTTTAAAGCCGGCCAATGGAAAGTCGAATATACAAGAGAACGTTTTATAAGCAGCGGCGAACAGCAAACCGTTGACCGATCTTTAATAAACCGTCCTTTTACTGCTGACAGGCAAATGGGAGTTGAAGTTTACGGACATCTTAAGGGCGCCGGAATTGCAGATTTTAATTATTGGGCCGCAGCACTTACTGGAACCGGACGAGGGAATACAGCAAACGACGATGGAAATCTAATGTATTTTGGACGCGCTCAATGGAATTTTCTAGGGAGATTTTTAGATTTTGAAGGAAGTGATTTGGAATTTCATGAAAAACCAACACCAATTATCGCAATCTCAGGTTTAACAAATCGAAGCCCTTATACCCGATTTTCACAATCAGGCGGAGGATCTTTAGAGGGTTTTGAAAATGGATTACCTGGTCAATATCGAGTAAATCAATGGAATATTGAAACTGCTTTTATGTACCGTGGTTTTTCCTGGCAAAGCGAACTGCATACAAAAGACATCATCGATAAATTAAATTTTGACCAGACTACAACATTAAGAGGTTATTATATTCAGGCAGGCTATTTCTTTAGTAATGTTTTTGAATGGTGGCCAAAAAAATTAGAAATGGCCGCCAGACATGCTGGATATCGTCCTGATGATTCAATCAAACAAAATAAACAAGAAGAAACAACTATTGCTTTTAACTGGTTTTTTAATGGACATAAAAACAAACTAACTTCAGAAGTTAGTTATTTCAGTTTTCAGGATAAAACGCTGCCTTTAGAACAAGGCTGGCGCTTTAGAATTCAATGGGATATCTCATTATAGCCGGTAAACTTGCTTAACTGAATTATAGTTAAATTTTAAAAGAGAAATCATTTTTTTAATAACTTTATAAAACTAAAACTCTGAAAATGAAAAATATAACCAAAACAATAAGAAAAACGGTTTGTATACTTTTCGTGGGATCACTTTTTATGATTTCAATTGACAGTTTTGCACAACGCGGACGCGGTGGTTTTCACGGAGCAGGTGGCGGTGGAGGTCAAGTCAGACAAGCTAGACCTGCCAGAGAAGCCAGACCAATGAATCAGTCAAGACCAGCCGTTCAAAGACCAACTCAGTCAAGGCCATCAACAAATAACATATCTCGCCCAGGAGCAAACAATAGCGGAACCCGAATTAATGGCGGAACCGCAAATTCAAATATCCGTAATAAAGATGTCAATGGAAGAATTTCAAATAATGGAAACAGAATCAACAATTCTGGAAACAGAAATACCAACATAAGCGGCAATACTATTAACCGAAACAACGTTAATATTAACGTCAACAATAGTGTACACGTACGCAACAATCGAAACACCGTGGTTAGACCTGGCTATAGACCATATGCTCGTCCTCCTTATGTTTATGGCGGATACAGATACAATTGCTATCACCCTTATTATCCACGTCCTTATGTACCTTTTTATTGGGGACCTGTTTGGCATCCGTGGGGATTTTTCGTAGCTACCCTAGCGACGACAGCAATCATCGTTAGTGTTGAAAACCAGAAATATCATTATGATCAAGGAGTTTGGTATACATCGACAAGTGGAGGCTACACAGCTGTTCCCGCACCTGTTGGAGGAACAGTAAATAATATACCAAGCGGCGCAGAAACCGTAAATACGGGAACCGTAAATAATTACTATTACGGAGGAACGTATTACGAAAAAGACGGAAGTAAGTACACCGTAGTTGCTCCTACAGCCGGAACAATAGTCGATAAATTACCTGAAGGAGGTGAAGAAGTAACTATTGGCGATGTAAAATATGTGAAATTTGGAGAAACCTATTATCAACCAGTGCAAGTTGATGGAAAAGATAAATATGAAGTAGTTTTGGTTGAAAAAGAAAGCTAAAATAAATAATCTATAAATTCTATAAAATAAATAGACTATTATGATGTTATTTTTATAATTTTATCACCCAATTAACAACCACTGCATTAAAAACTATTATAATGAAAAATAAAACCTATTGGATATTTGCACTTCTGACTATTTTAATCATTTCGATTGCCTCTTTGGGATACACTAAATTAGCTGCTCCAAAGCAAGAAAAACCAGTCGCAATGGATTGTGCCGAAACTCCAAGTACTACCGAAGCATCTGCATTTAAACCAACTATTGAAAACAAAGACAAACCTGCTGGAAAAGCACCAAAAGGAATGGTCTGGATTCCGGGTGGAGAATTTTCTATGGGATCAAATGTTGAAGATGAAAGTTTATGCAGCATAAAAGGTGTTACAAAAGACGCCGCTCCTATTCATCGTGTTTATGTTGACGGTTATTATATGGATCAAACTGAAGTAACAAACGAAGAATATGAAAAATTTGTAAAAGCAACCGGATATGTAACAGTTGCTGAACAAAAACCCACTAAAGAAGAATTTCCTACTGCCAATGAGGAAGATTTAGTTACAGGATCTGTAATTTTTACTCCTACTCCTGCGGCCGTTAATTTAAACAACTTCCTGCAATGGTGGCGTTATGAACCAGGCACAGATTGGAAACATCCCGATGGACCACAAAGCACAATTAAAGGAAAAGAAAAATATCCTGTTGTACACATTGCATATGAAGATGCAGCCGCTTACGCAAAATGGGCGGGAAAAAGACTTCCAACTGAAGCCGAATGGGAATTTGCTGCCAGAGGCGGAAAAACAGGAAATCTTTATGCTTGGGGAAATTCATTAAAACCAAATGGAAAATTTCAAGCTAATATTTATCAAGGTCATTTTCCGATTAAAGATGGTGATACTGGTGAAGATGGCTTTAAAGGAATCGCCCCTACCGGACAATATGCGCCAAATGCTTACGGTTTATACGATATGGCGGGAAATGTTTGGGAATGGGTAAACGACTGGTATAGCGTTGACTATTACAAAAGTCTTGCAGAAAACGAAGCTGTAACAAAAAATCCTCAAGGACCAGATGCATACAACGATCCAAATGATCCAACTCAGATTAAAAAGGTGCATCGTGGAGGCTCTTTCTTATGTACAGATCAATATTGTACAAGATATATGGTTGGAACCCGTGGAAAAGGCGAAGTTCGATCTGCAGCGAATCATCTTGGTTTTAGATGCGTCAAAAGTAAATAACAGAAAAAAATTAAAAGAGATTTATAAATTTATAAATCTCTTTTTTTATCCCAAAACTGCAAATAAAATTTTAAAATCATACCATTGAAAAATTTCTATATTTGCTAAAAAAACAAAAAAATGCAACATATAATAGATCGTTTTATCAGTTATGTAACAATTGATACCGAATCAGATCCAAATTCTCAAACAACACCAAGTACAGAAAAACAGTGGAATCTTGCCAATAAATTAGTTGAAGACTTAAAAGCAATTGGCTTACAAGATGTTACAATTGACGATAAAGCCTACATTATGGCAACTTTGCCAAGTAATATTGAGCATGAAGTTCCAACAATTGGTTTTGTTTCTCATTTTGATACTTCACCAGATTTTAGTGGAGCGAATGTAAAACCTCAAATTGTTAAGAATTACGACGGAAAAGATATTGTTCTAAATGCTGAAAAAAACATTGTTTTATCTCCAAATTATTTCAAAGATTTACTTCAATACAAAGGTCAGACAATCATCACAACTGACGGAACAACTTTATTAGGTGCCGATGATAAAGCCGGAATCACAGAAATCGTTTCGGCAATGGAATATCTTATTCAGCATCCGGAAATCAAACACGGAAAAATCAGAATCGGATTTACGCCAGATGAAGAAATTGGTCGTGGTGCACATTATTTTGATGTTGAAAAATTTGGCGCGCAATGGGCCTACACAATGGACGGAAGCCAGATTGGCGAATTAGAATATGAAAATTTCAACGCTGCAGGAGCTAAAATTACTTTCAAAGGAAAAAGCGTTCATCCAGGATATGCAAAAGGAAAAATGATCAATTCGATGCTTTTGGCAAATGAATTTATCAATGAACTTCCGAAAGGAGAAACACCTCAGGAAACAAAAGGTTACGAAGGTTTTTTCCACGTTCACCATATTACAGGAAATATCGAAGAAACTGTTTTGGAACTGATTATTCGTGATCACAATAAAAAGAAATTCGAAAAACGAAAAGAACTTATTTTTAAGATTGCGAAAAACTTCAATAAAAAATATGCCAAAAAATTCGGTGAAGATATTGTGATTCCAGTTGTAAAAGATCAATACTACAATATGAAGGAAAAAGTACTTCCGGTAAAACATATTGTCGATATAGCCGAAAAAGCAATGCGCGAATTAAACATCAAACCAATCATTAAACCAATTCGTGGCGGAACTGATGGTTCTCAACTATCATTTATGGGATTACCTTGTCCGAACATTTTTGCCGGCGGCCACAATTTCCATGGAAAATACGAATATGTTCCTGCAGAAAGCATTCAGAAGGCAACAGAAGTAATTGTAAAAATTGCTGAATTAACTGCCATTCCAGGAATTTTTGATACAACAGAAAAATCTAAAAAAACAAAATAATTGGACGCTAAATCTGAAAATAAAGGCATGTGGAAATACGGCAGTCAGTGGGAAGAAGAATTGCTTCTGCTTAAAGCCATTATCGATAAAACTGAACTGACTGAAACCACAAAATGGGGCGGTACTGTTTATGTTTACGACAAAAAAAACGTTGTTGGAATTGGCGGATTTAAAGATTATTTTGCTTTATGGTTTTTTAATGGCGTTTTCTTAAAAGATGAGAAAAAGAAATTAATTAACGCTCAGGAAGAAGTCACAAAGTCGTTGCGACAATGGCGTTTTGCTTCTAAAGATGAAATCAACGAAAAAGTGATTTTAGAATACATTAAAGAAGCAATTGAAAACGAGAAACAAGGAAAAGTCATTAAACCTTCTAAAAAAGAAGCTATTATTTCTGAACTTCTTAATGCCGAAATGAGTAAAAATCCGGCTTTAAAAGAAGCCTTTGAGAAGTTTAGCCCTTATAAACAATATGAGTTTTTAGAATATATTGAAACCGCAAAACAGGAAAAAACTAAAATTTCCAGAATCGAAAAAGTAATTCCGATGATTTTAGCAAATGTTGGGCTGAATGATAAATACAGGTAATTTAATTTCAAATTCCAAGCTATATGAAACCTTTGTCAAAGTTTTAAACTTTGACAAAGGTTTTTTCGTTTTTGACCTCATAGAAGAATTAAACATAAAGTTTGTCATTCCGAGGAACGAGGAATCTCCACTAGAAACTCTACAAAGATTGGCGATTTTCGTTGCGGAACTACTTACAAAGATTCCTCGTTCCTCGGAATGACAAGATTGTATGAGGAATCAGTTAAAATCAAAAAAAAAAAAAAAATCCCAAACTCCATTTAAGAATTTGGGATTTTTTAAATTGAAAATTTCAAATAAAAATTAAGCTTTTTTATTCAAAGTAGCACTCAATTCTAAAGAAATTGCTGAACGCTCTAATTTTAATTTTCCAGACATTGTTTCGATTACAACTGTAGTTTCTGCAAGCTCAACAACTTTACCGTGAAAACCACTTTTTGTAATTATTTTATCACCTACTTTTAGGTTGCTTTCAAATTCTTTTTCGTTTTTTGCTCTTTTTTGTTGTGGTCTAATCATAAAGAAATAGATTACTACAAACATTAAAAGGAATGGCGCAAATTGACCTAATTGTCCCATAATTAAATTCTGTTTTTTGATTTATATTAATATTTTCTAATTGTAATTCGTCTTTTCTAAAATTACATCAAACCTCTTCCTACTTTCACCATTTTTTTATTGGCTTCAAGTTCTTTTACAAGATTATCTAAAATTCCGTTGATAAAAATACTGCTTTTTGGTGTAGAATACTCTTTTGCAATTTCTAAATATTCGTTAAGAGTAACTTTTACAGGAATTGAAGGGAATTTCAAAAACTCGCAAATTGCCATTTTCAAGATAATAGTATCGATTTCTGCAATACGCTCACTATCCCAGTTTGGTGTTTTATCGTCGTATTCTTTCGCAAGAACAGATTCGTTCAAAACTGTACGTCGAAACAAATCTTTTGCAAAATCCTTATCTTCAACATCTTTGTATAATTTTGGAACTCTAAAAGCATCTGGATCTTCTGTTTTGATTGCTTTTAATTGTTTGATAATGTGTGTATTTACAACCGGAATATCATCAACCCACGTTAATTTATCGTCTTCAAGATATTCATATAATTTCTCATTCGGAACAATTACATTTTCGAACAAATCAATAATAAATTGTCTGTCTTCTTCAAATGTATTCACATTGTTGCTCATGTATTTTTTGTAAATATCACTTGCTTTGATATCATTTAAAAGCAAAATGATATAATCGTCGTTTAAAGACCAATTGTTGATTTTACGAGTTTCTAAAGCGATGCTAAGAGAGTTGCTTTCGGCAAGAAGTTGAAAAATTTTGTTTTTAACAAACTTTTCATTCGGGTTACGTTCTGCTGCAGTTGCAAGGTGTTTTTTGCTTGATAAATGCAGGAATACTGATTCTTTTTTGCAAATTTCAATCAATGAAGAAAGCATTATAAGATATAAGTCCTGAATATTATCTATGCTGTAAAAAAGAAATTTTTCTTCTTTTTCCATATTATCAGAACCGCTTTGATGCATTGCATAAATAGATTGCATTACTTTAACGCGTATGTGTCTTCTGTTTACCACCTTGTAAGAACTTTTAAAAATTAGTCTGCAAAATTAAGAATTTCAATTCTTATAATAAAATTAAATCGCCAAAAAAAGTCTCAGTTTTCAGTCACAATTTCAAGATTTATCTAAAAATTGTGGCCGAGACTGAGACTCTTCAACAATAAACTTTATTTTTATTATTTTTTAGCGTTTTCAATTTTTCTCGCATCAATACGATTTTGAGCAATTGTAAGCGCTGCTTTATGAGTAGTAATATTATTTTTAGCTGCAAAATCAATGATTTCCAGAGTTGTATTGTAAATATTCTCTGTTTTGCTCATAATCTCAGCTTTGCCGTAGTTTGCTAATTCAGCATAAACATTGATAATTCCACCAGCGTTGATCAAGAAATCTGGAGCGTATAAAATTCCTCTTTCCTGCAATCTTGCACCGTGAACATTTTCATCAGCTAATTGATTGTTGGCAGCACCAGCGATAACTTTAGCTTTAATTTTGTCAACTGTATTTGCATTGATAGTTGCTCCCATCGCGCATGGCGCATAGATATCAACATCTGCAGTATACAAATCTTCTCCTGTATAAATTGTTGCGTTGTATTTTGAAGCTACTTGATATAATTTTTCTTCGTTGATATCAGTAATAGTAACCTGTGCTCCTTCTTTAGTTAAATATTCAACCAAAGCTTCACCAACGTGACCAATTCCCTGAACCAAAACTTTTTTGCCATCTAAAACATCAGAACCAAATTGACTTTTAGCAGCCGCTTTCATTCCTAAGTAAACTCCGTAAGCTGTAACAGGTGAAGGATTTCCGGATCCACCACGTTCTTCAGAGATTCCTGTAACGTAAGGCGTTACATCTCTCACAGTATCCATGTCTTTTGTCTCCATTCCAACATCTTCAGCAGTAATATATCTTCCGCTTAAAGAGTGAACAAATTCTCCAAACTTACGCATCAATTCAGGCGTTTTTTGTGTTTTAGCATCACCAATAATAACCGCTTTTCCACCACCAATATTCAATCCGGTAATAGCAGATTTATAAGTCATTCCTCTTGAAAGACGTAAAACATCATTTAAAGCTTCCCATTCTGTGTTGTAATTCCACATTCTGGTGCCTCCTAAAGCTGGTCCCATAACCGAATTATGAATACCAATAATTGCTTTTAAACCTGTATCTTTGTCATTGCAAAATACAATTTGTTCGTGATCGTCAAAAGATAATTGACCAAAAACAGGATCCATTTTTTGAAGTTCCTTTCCAGTTGTGAAAGTTGCATCCATAGCGCTAGTATTAATTAGTTAAAATTATGAATTTGTCAAAAAGACATCTCAAACATAATTAAAAAATACACATGTGCTAATTTTTTATCTTTAAAATAACAATTTTACAATATAATTGTTTTGATTAAATCGTAATTTATTATAATTTTAATTAATAATAATTCATAATTTTAAATCAATTCAATATCACATTTCTTAAAAAAATGAAAGAATTAAGCTATTTAAACAAATATTTCATCAAATATAAATTCAGTTTCTCTTTTGGAATTTTAATCACAATAATCGCACAAATTTTCTTTTTATTCACTCCAAAATTGGTCAGCCATTCCTTTGATGTGATTGAGCGCTTTCTAAAACTCTCTGAAGCAGATCAAAAATCCTCAATAATTAGAGATTTTTACAGACAAGATTTAATTCATAACGTACTGTTAATCATTGGAAGTGCGATTGTAGCGGGTTTCCTGACCTTTTTAATGCGCCAAACATTGATTGTAATGTCACGTCATATTGAGTTTGATTTGAAAAATGAGGTTTTCAAACAATACGAAACGCTTTCTCAAAATTTCTACAAACAAAATCGCACCGGAGATTTAATGAACCGAATTTCTGAAGACGTTTCAAAAGTGCGTATGTATGTAGGTCCGGCGGTAATGTATACTATTAACACGTTTATCCGTTTTGCGATCGTTATCATATATATGTATAATGTATCGCCTTTATTGACTTTATATACGATTTTGCCATTGCCAATTTTGTCGTATTGTATTTTCAAATTGAGTTCAGAAATCAATAAACGAAGCACAACATTTCAGCAATATTTATCCAAAGTTTCGAGTTTTACACAAGAAATTTTCTCAGGAATTAGAGTTATAAAAGCCTATTCATTAGAAAATCAACATCAAAACAATATGATTGATCTTGCTGATGAAAGCAAACGCAAAAGTTTGGATTTAGCCAAAGTACAATCCCTTTTTGGGCCTTTGATGATTGCTTTGATCGGAATCAGTAATTTGGTTGTGATTTATTTTGGAGGAATTATGTACATCAACGGAACAATTCCAAATATTGGAACCATTGCCGAATTTATTTTATATGTCAATATGTTAACCTGGCCGGTCGCATCTTTGGGTTGGGTTTCATCAATGGTTCAGGAAGCCGAAGCTTCTCAAAAACGTTTGAATGAATTTTTGAAAATCGAGCCAGAAATCAAAAACAACAATCCGAATTCATCAGAAATTCAGGGTTCTATTGCTTTCGAAAATGTAAGTTATACGTATGAAGATACTAATATCGAGGCTTTAAAAAATGTGACGTTCTCAGTTAAAAACGGAGAAACATTAGCTATTTTAGGAAAAACAGGTTCCGGAAAATCGACCATTCTTTCGCTAATTTCCCGTTTGTATGATGTTACCGATGGAAGAGTAACAATTGATGGAAATGAAATCAGTGCTTTGAATTTAAATGATTTGCGAAACAATATCGGAATTGTGCCTCAAGACGCCTTTTTATTTTCAGATACAATTAAAAACAACATCAAATTTGGCAATCAAAATGCCACAGATGAAGAAGTTATAGAAGCAGCAAAAAATGCTGTAGTTCATGATAATATTGCAGCATTTAACAAACAATACGACACTATTTTAGGTGAACGAGGCATAACACTTTCGGGTGGACAAAAACAACGTGTGTCTATTGCACGTGCCATAATCAAAGATCCGGCGATTTTACTTTTTGACGATTGCCTTTCTGCGGTAGATACAGAAACCGAAGAAACAATCTTAAATAATTTGTTTGAAATTTGTAAAAATAAAACTACAATTATTGTAAGTCACCGAGTTTCATCGGCTAAAAATGCCGATAAAATTATCATTTTAGAGGATGGTAAAATCATTCAACAAGGCTCTCATAATCAATTAATAAATCAGGAAGGTTATTATTCATCGTTATATTTAAAACAACTTTCGGAAAAAGAATTACTTTAATTGTTGTGTAATAGATAATTTTTTATGATTTTTGAGTACTATTAATTCCAAAAAATGATAGAACGTATTATGAGAGAAAATGACATGTTAGAAAAAGAAGAGATTTTTTCTAAAGTATTACGAGCAGGAAGAAGAACTTATTTCTTTGATGTGAGAGCTACAAAAGCTGACGATTACTACATCACGATTACCGAAAGTAAAAAATTCACCGAAGAAGATGGTTCTTTTCATTTTAAAAAACACAAAATTTACTTGTACAAAGAAGATTTTAGTGCATTTGCTGAAATACTAGAAGAAATGACTTCATACGTCTTGAACCACAAAGGCGAAGAAGTAATCTCTGAAAGACACCAAAAAGATTTTAAAAAAGAATACAGTTCTGATAAAGCTGAAACACAAAGATCTAGCTTTACCGATATTGATTTTGACGATATTTAGTCTCCAGATAACTTTTTAAAAAAGTACGAGTCCAATTTGTATAGCATTTTGGACTTTTTTTATATATTTAAATTCTATAATTTTAATCGAACTTTATAACTGAATCGCCATTGGATTCAGCTAAATTGGCAATTATGAAAAAATTACTTTTCCTTCTAAGCTTTATTATTTTTAGTGTTTCAGCATTTGCACAAAAACTGGAATATGAAACAAAATCAAACATTCAATATTACAATGCTGCAGCAAACAAATCAGATAGTTACATTAACGAAAGATGTGTTTTAGATATTTATTATCCAAAAAACAGCAAGAATTTTGCAACAATTGTATGGTTTCACGGCGGCGGATTAACTGGCGGAAACAAAGAAATTCCTGAAGCATTAAAAAATAAAGGGTTTGCTATTATTGGCGTTAATTACAGGCTTTCGCCGAAAGTAAAAGCAGAAAAAGCTATTGAAGATGCTGCAGCTGCTGTAGCATGGGCTTTTAATAATATAAACAATTATGGTGGTGATTCCTCTCAGATTTTTGTCTCAGGGCATTCAGCTGGAGGTTATTTGGGCATGATGATTGGTTTGGACAAAAAATGGCTTCAAAAAGAAGGAATTGATGCCAATAAAATTGCTGGATTAATTCCGTTTAGCGGGCAATGTATTACGCATTTTGAAATTAGGAGAGAAAATGGAATTCCAGATACAACACCTACAATTGATGCTTATGCACCACTTTTTTATGTTCGCGCTGATGCGCCGCCATTATTATTAATTACCGGCGACCGTGAATTAGAAATGTTAGGCCGATATGAAGAAAACGCATACATGGCACGCATGATGAAACTAAAAGGTCATAAACAAACCAAACTTTATGAATTAGACGGTTACGGACACGGAATGACGGAACCTGGTTTTCCACTTCTTGTTAATGAAGTAAACCGCATTTTAAAAGAAAAGCAAAACAAAAAATAAACGAAATAAAATCCACGGCAATGGAGACACAACTATTAATTTTACCAGGACTTGGAGATTCTGGAGAAAAACACTGGCAAACTTTTTGGCACGAAAAATTCAAAAATTCGATTCGAATTGTACAAGATAATTGGGACGAACCAGTTCGTGAAGATTGGATTGCACGTTTGAATGAAGAAACTTCAAAACTAGAGAATCCAACAATTTTAGTTGCGCATAGTCTTGCCGTTTCTTTGGTATTGCATTGGGCAGAAAATAATTCGAATAAAAATATAATCGGTGCTTTATTGGTAGCGCCTGCCGATGTTGATTCGCCAGAACATACGCCCGATATTATTAGAAATTTTTCGCCAATGCCAATTTACAAACTACCATTTCCGTCAATTGTAGTTGCCAGCGAAAATGATCCTTATGCCTCTTTCGAAAGAAAAAAATATTTTGCAGAAAAATGGGGAAGTGATTTTGTAAACGTTGGACAACAAGGCCACATTAACTCTGATTCGGATTTAAAATATTGGGAAGAAGGGCAAGCAATATTACAACAGTTAATTGAAAAAATTAACGCCTAATTCCTTTCAACACATAGAAACATAGATTTAAAACCTAAAAAAAGACAACAAAAAAGAAACTCGTTTCTTCACACATAGCTATGTGTATTTAAACAAATGAAATGCCTTCTTTTAAGTTTTTTGAGCTATGTTTCTATGTGTTTAATAAAAATCTACCCAATCCTAAGTCCATTAGGGATCTTAAAATCCGGAGCTAGTAAAATAACATCTCCCTCCTCGCCTACAGCGCCAAGAACCAGACATTCACTCATAAATTTCCCGATTTGTTTTTTCGGAAAATTTACAACCGCAACGATTTGCCTGTTTACCAAATCTTCTTTTTTATAACGTTTTGTAATTTGTGCCGATGATCTTCGGATTCCAATTTCGGAACCAAAATCTATTGTTAATTGAAAAGCTGGCTTTCTTGCCTCAGGAAAATCATTTACCTCAACAATAGTTCCAACACGCATATCAGTTCTTTCAAATTCATTCCAGGTTAAATCCATTTTGTCTTTTATCTAGTTTATTTACAAACCTATAATTTTGTAATGAATTGCACTAATTCTATAATTAGTTTTTCCTCTATCCTTTTAATTTTAACTATTCGTTTTTTTACTAATATTTAAAATATACAAAATGGAAAATAGTGCAATAACTCCTGGGATTTCTCTTAAAGATTTTGATTATGAGGTTAATAAATCAAATAGCGATAAATATATTGAAACTGCAAAAGATGTAAAACTTTATGTAAAAGATTACGGAAAAGGAAAACCAGTAATTTTGATTCACGGCTGGCCACTTTCAAACGAAATGTGGGAATATCAGACAGAATTTCTAGTCCAAAATAATTACAGAGTAATTGCTTATGACCGTCGTGGTTTTGGTAAATCATCGCAGCCTTGGGAGGGTTACGATTATGATACTTTGACTGATGATTTAAACGAAATTATCGAACAATTACAATTGGAAGATGTAACTTTAGTAGGCTTTTCTATGGGAGGCGGCGAAGTTGTTCGTTATTTTAGCCGATATCAGGGAAAAAGCGTTACCAAAGCGGTTCTAATTTCGTCTATTATTCCATTTTTAGCAAAAACAGAAGATAATCCTGAAGGTCGTCCGAAAGAAAAAAGCGAAGCAACTGCAGCTTCAATAAAAGAAGACAGAATTGGTTTTCTGGATAATTTTAGCAAAATCTTTTTTGGTGTAAACATCATCAATAAACCTTTAAGCACGCCTTTATTAGAATATTACAGAAATTTATGTTCTGTAGCTTCACCAAGAGCAACTTTGCAATGTGCAGAATCTTTAAATACAACTGATTTTAGAGATGAACTTCACACTATTAAAGTTCCAACTTTAATAATTCACGGAACCGATGATAAAAATGTTCCTATTGAAATCAGTTCAGAAAAAACAGCCAAAGCAATCGAAAACAATACTTTCATTACCTATGAAGGAGCGCCACACGGCTTATTTTATACCGAAAAAGACAGATTGAACAAAGACTTACTTGAATTTCTGAATTCATAAATAAATTTTGCCACTCCCGATAGTTATCTAGAGTGGCAAAAAAAATACTATTGCTGCAATATTAAATGGAAATAAACATTTAAAAAAGTTTCTTATCTTTGCAAAACAAGCAATAAATACTCATTGTGAACACTATACAATTATTTACAGTTTCGGCTTCCCTGTTTTCTTCTACAAGAAAACCGCTTTCTGCTGTATTTATTTCACATAGTAAGGCCTTTATTAATTAGGCCTCCGTCTATTTCATTTCTTCTTTCAGGCGGAGGATTTACATCATTTTAAAACATCTATTTTATTTGACAAAAACAATTTTGGTCAGATATTTTTTTGTTTTCCCACATTTAAAGCATTTCAAAAATTTAACCTCAAGCAAGGTTATGAAAAAACTCAGTCTTTAATTTATAAAAGAAGAAAAATCATTCAAAAAAAACAAAACAATAAATTCAAACAGATATGAAACCAACACCCACTTTTAGTAAATCAGAATATAACTTTTTAAGAGAATTAATTTTAAAAAGCAAAAACGCAACCAATACTAAAGAAGCAAATCAGCTATCGCAGGAATTAGATCGCGCTGTCATCAGTAAAGAAAGTGATTTAGACCCGTCGATTATCAGAATCAATTCTTTTGTAACTATTGAAGATGTTAAAGCTCAAAAACAAATGAAAATACAAATTGTTTTACCATCGTCTGCTGATTTAAAACAATCTAAAATTTCGATTCTTGCGCCTTTGAGTGTTGCTATTATTGGTTTTAAAGAAAATGATCAGGTTGACTGGGAATTGCCTGCCGGAATCAAAACTTTAAAAATAATTGCCGTTGACAATTCAGAAGTACATACTTCATAATTTTTTGAACACCTCATTTTTATGAAGGTGTTTTTTTATATCTGTCTGAAAACAAAAAAACTATTCAATTCTGAATAGTTTTTTTATTTGTTTAACCGCAAATTATTACAATTGCGAGTGAATATAATTTGTTATCGAAGCCATATTAGTATCATCTAATTTTGCTTTTTTCTGCATGCGAACCAAAATTGGCTGCCATTCTTCTTTCGTAAATTTCGTTGGTTCATACAACTTGTGGCATTTTGCACAGCTGTTTTCATATAAGCTTTTCCCTGCTGCAAGTTCAGGAGTCAATTCCTTTGCTTTTGCAGTTTCTGTAACCGCTGGTACAGCTGGAGGAGTTGCAGGCGCTTTTTTTGTACCGCATGATGCTACAAATAATGCTATAGCGGCTAAAGTTAAAATTTTTGATTTCATCGCTCTTGGTTTTGTTTTATTTGAAGTAAATATAAAAAAATCCCATATGCCGTAGCATATGGGATTGTTATTTAAAACAATACTAAATTGCTTTGAAATTCTTATTTAACGTCCATTAATTCAAGGTCAAAAACCAAAGTTGCGTTTGGTGGAATTACTCCTCCTGCACCAGATGGTCCGTATGCTAAATCAGATGGAATTACAAAACGAGCTTTGTCTCCAACTTGCAATAAAGCGATACCTTCGTCCCATCCTTCGATAACTTGTCCAATTCCTAATTTGAATTCGATTGGTTTTTTTCTTGGGTAAGAAGAATCAAAAACTTTTCCGTTTTCTAAAGAACCTTCGTAGTGAACAGAAACTGTTTTTCCTGCTTCAGCTCTTTTTCCTTCACCTTTTTGAATCATTTTATAACGTAAACCGCTTTCAGTTCTATCAAAACCAGCAGCTAATTGTTCCATTTTTGCTTCAGATTCTGCTTTTAAAGCTGCTTCTCTTTTCATACGAGCACCTTTCAAAGAAATGAAAGCTTCAATTGCGTTCCATTTTTCAGCTTCTTCACCAACTCTAATAATTTCTAAAGTTTCAAGAGCATCACCTTGAGCTACAGCATCAACTATATCTTGTCCTTCAACAACATGTCCAAAAACAGTGTGTTTTCCGTCTAACCAAGGAGTTGGAACGTGCGTGATGAAAAATTGAGAACCATTAGTTCCAGGGCCTGAGTTTGCCATAGACAAAACTCCCGGACGATCGTGTTTTAAACTTGGAATGAATTCATCATCAAATTTATATCCAGGATCTCCAGTTCCAGTTCCTTTAGGACATCCTCCCTGAATCATAAAATCAGCAATTACTCTGTGAAAGTTTAATCCGTCATAGAATTTTTGTCCTTGAGGTTTCACTTTATTTTCCATATTTCCTTCTGCAAGAGCTACAAAGTTTCCTACAGTTCCTGGTGTCAAATCGTGTGTCAATTTTACTAAAATCGAACCTTTGCTAGTATTGAATTTAGCGTATATTCCGTTTTCCATTGTTGTATTTTTTTTTATTCGAATGCAAATTTACAAATTAATTATTTATCAATTTGTCTTTCTATTTTTAGATTTATAAGTAAGTCCGTAAACTGTAAATGCCAATGCTGATAAGCCAACGCAACCAATAGCAACTGCATGCCATCCGCCCAGTTTCCAAAGCAATAATCCATATGCAGATCCAGCAGCGGTTCCTAAAAAGCTAAACGACATAAAAACTGTATTTAGTCTGTTTCTGGCTTCTGGCAATAAGGAATAAACTCGGGTTTGATTTGAAATGTGAACACCTTGAATTCCTATATCAATAAATACAATTCCAATCGCAATTCCGATTACGCTTTCTATCGAAAAATAAAAAATTAAAAAGCTTATCAAAATCAATAAACATCCGTAACCAACAGCAATTCTAGAATTTCCTTTGTCTCCGATTTTACCAACCAAAGGCGCTGCCAAAGCTCCAGAAGCGCCCACAATTCCGAATAAACCAATAGTGGCACTATTAAAATCAAACGGTTTACCCGAAAGCAACAAAACCATAGTTGTCCAGAAAGCGCCAAATTGAGCAAAACTGAAAACATTGATTGCTGTAGCCTCACGCAAAACTGGCTGTGTTTTTATTAGTGTAAATAAGGACTGAATCAATTGCCCATAAGTTCCTTGAAACTGTGGTTTATTAACTGGAAATTTATTTTGGATCACAAAAAAGATTAAAAGACAAATTCCTGCGGCAATGTAAAACATCGATCTCCAGCCTAAAACCTGGCCAATAAGTCCGCTTAAAGTTCTGGAAAGCAAAATACCAACCAATAAACCGCTCATAATTGTTCCAATAACTTTTCCGCGTTGTTCTGGCGTACTTAATGACGCTGCCAAAGGCAAAATAAGTTGTGGCACAATCGATGTGATTCCGATTAATAAAGAAGCAATTTGTAAAATGAGAAAACTTTTGGCTGTTGCAGCAATCAAAAGTGCGATTACCGAAGCAAAAGTGGTTATTAAAATTTGTTTTTTACGTTCTAATTTGTCGCCAAGAGGCACCATAAAAAAGAGACCAATTGCGTAACCTGCCTGCGTAAGATACGTTATTGTTCCGGCGCTGGCTTCGGGAATTTTAAATTCGTTGGCAATTAAAACAATCAAAGGCTGGCAGTAATAAAGATTTGCAACTATAAGACCAGTGCAAACTGCCATAAACAGTACATTAGTTTTTGATAAATTCATGATGCAAAAATACCAATCTAATCTTTAGCAAAACTTTAAAAAATCTATAAATTTTTCAAATTCAAGTTAAGATCAGGATATTTTTGCACCAATTTCATTGATTTTTAAGATTTTAAAAAATCCTCACGAACCGGACTAAAAACATCGGTAAGCATTCCTGTTTCAAGGCAAACAACGCCATGAACAGCGTGAGGCGGAATATAAAAACTATCTCCTTCTTTTAAAGTCTGAGTTACGCCGCTGATTGTTACATCAAATTTTCCGCTTGCGATATACGTAACCTGCGAATGATAATGATCGTGTAAAACGCCAATTCCGCCCTTTTCAAAATGAACATTTACAAGCATAATTCGGTCATCAAAAGCCAAAATTTTGCGTTTAATTCCTTCTCCGACTACTTCCCATTCGATTTCGTCTCCTTTTATAAATTCTTTGCTGGTTGTCATTTTATTTATTTTTTAATTTTTTCAATATCTTTTTTCATTAATTCTAATCCCTCTGCCAAGTTATTTTCTTTAAAATACTTTTCCAATTCTTTCAGCCTTTTTACATTATCATATTTAAACCCCGAATTTAGTTTTCTTTGGCAAAGCGAACACAATCGAAGCGAATGTTCATCTGTTTCAGACAAACTATTTGTACCATTCATTACACAATCGGCCTCAATACAATGATGCAGGCCAAACATATGTCCAATTTCATGCGAACAAATTTTAAGTAATCGTTCTAAACATAAACTAAAATCTGCTCCTTCCATTTTTTTGTCATACAGTCTATGAATCGAACTTACTGCGATTTTATCCCTATAAGATGCAAGCCCAAAAACATAATTCCATTCTGGTTTTGGATACAAATCCTTTTCCGTTATCGCCATTAATGCGATTCCTTTTTCATATTTTTCTTTCTTTAAAACGCTGTCTAAAATATATCCTGCTAAAAATTGTTCTTGGCCAAGATCACCACTTCTTCTAACATTTTTTGGAATAATATCATTTGAAACCTCTTTTAAAACCTTTGTCTTCAACTGAAAAAATATTTCTAAATATTGACGAACCAATTCAATTTGTTTGACTTGCAATTCGTCGAATTTCCCGATTGGCTGCAAATAAATTATATCTTCTTCTTTTGTTGGCACAACATGTTTTGTATTCATAAATTGCTCAAAACTCTGTCCTTTTTCTGGATGAGAATAAAGCCAATCACCAAAAACCGGCGTACGAAGTTTTACATCATTAACTTTAATTTCTGCAAAATAGGGATTTGGAGGTAAATTCAATTCCGGGTTTACCTGTGAATTTTCTTTTTTATTTGATTGACATGAACAAAGAATTGCAACTATCAGAAAAAGAAGTTTCTTCATAAATTAAATTAGATTTTTTGAAATGAAATCACAGCTCGTTTTTATAGATTCAAAAGAATTTGGCACATAATTATTTTCTTGTTCTACAAAAAAATGAAGCATTCCAGATTGTTTTGCTTCTTTGAATAAAGGTTTAAAATCGATTAATCCTGAGCCAATTTCAGTATTCAATGCCTGATTTACTTTGTCCATATCTTTTACGTGCCACATTTTAAAACGACCTGGATTTTCTTTAAACAACTTTAAAGCATCATTTCCAGATCGTGCGACCCAATATAAATCCAATTCAAAATAAACTAAATCTTTATCGGTTTCATTCAACAAGATTTCATAACCTGTAACGCCGTCATGTTTCTGAAATTCAAAATCGTGATTATGATACGCTAATTTCAAACCCGCTTTTTTACACATTTTGGCAGCTTCATTTAAACGTGAAGCTATTATTTTATAATTTTCGATGCTTTTTCTAAAATGCTCCTCAACCCACGGAACAGTCAAAAATTCATTTTTTAAGATTTTTGCTGCTTCAATTGCCGCGATAAGTTCAACAGTATTTCCATCGTATAAAAAGCTTCCTAAATTATAATGCCCACTTACAGCCTTTAGATTATTATCATCCAAAATCTTCTTCAATTCTTTTGGTGATAATCCCCAAAACTGGTCTTTTATAGAAAAGCCATACGTTTCAACGGTTGTATAGCCTGCTTTTGCGACTTTCTCTAAAGTTGATTTTACATCTTTAGGAAGTTCGTCACGCAACGTATATAACTGTAATCCAATTTCTTTTTTATTCATAGTAAAAGCTAATGATGGCGCAGCTAAAACTGCAGCTGCAGCTAAGCTTGTGTTTATAATAAAGTTTCTTCTTGTTGTCATTTTTATCTTGAAAAAGTCTAAAAGTAAAACTAGTCTTTTTATTTGAACGCTGTACAACTCAATTTAAAAATTGATTTTCAAAATTCGTTATAAAGCTTTCAAGAGCCTTTTCGGTTTCAGGATTTGTAACTTTTCCTTCGTTATCTATCTTTCCGCGAATGCCTTGTATTAAAAGTTGTGAGGCATCGTCAAATTTCGCTTCAAGTGTTTTCATTACTAGTAAAAGTTGTTCGTGACCCATTTCTCCTGAAGCCGACGCAGTAATAAGTCCTGACTTTTTTCCAGAAAAAACAGTGGTCGAAACACACCATTCTAAAGCATTTTTTAAAGTTCCGGGCAAACTGAAAACATACTCCGGCGTGCAAATTAAGACACCATCAGCCTGAGCAATTTTATTTCTGAATTGAATAACTTTTTCTGGCGGGATTTCCTGATCTAAATCAGGATTAAAATGTGGTAATTGATCTAATTCTTCAAAAATTTCAACTTCAAATTCTTCTTTTATATTTTCAGAAATATGTTTTAGAATTTTAAAATTGCTGGAGTTTTTTCGTGTACTCCCGTTTATGGCGAAGATTTTTATTTTTTGAGAAGGCATTTTCAGATTAAAAAACTTTAAATTAATTCTTTAAAAATAAACTTTTCATCATAATCAACTTCAAACTTTTCAAGAAAATTAATATACTCTTCTTTGAATGTTTTCTTTTTATGATGTTGTTCTTGATTTTGAATGTAATCTATAACAGCATTCAACTGAGATTTACTGTATGAAAATGCTCCATATCCTTCTTGCCATTCAAAATGAGCGTTTATAAATTTATTTTCATTTATCCACTTTGATGAATTTTGTTTTACACTTTTCATTAATTCTGATATAGATTGTGCAGGTCTTATTCCAATTAAAATATGAATATGATCTGAAACTCCATTTATCGCTAGCAGCTTATGATTATTGTTTTTAATAATCCCTGAAATATATTTGTACAATTCATCTTTCCAATTTTTCTGTATGATTGCATTTCTATATTTTACAGCGAAAATAAAATGAATATGAATTTGCGTATATGTGTTTGCCATTATTATATAGTCCCTACGGGACATCAATTCTTGATTAATTTTCTTTTTCTACCCATATTTTATTCCTAACGGAATAAATATAATTTCGTAAAATTATCAAAAAATAAAGAATTTTCCTTCTTTTCTTATATTAACCTTTTGAAGTATAATTGTGCTTTAAATATAACTAGAAGAGCTTGAATCTATATTCTGTTAGGAATAAAATATAGGTAGAAAAAAATATATAATTGACGACAAAGGAATTTGTCCTTCTAGGAAATATATTAATTGTGAGGATATACATTCTAAAACAAAATTCTCATAGTTCCGCTAGGAACTAAATATTGGTAGAAAAAAATTAACGCCGTAAAATTTGTCCCATAGGGACTACATTTATTTAACCGTCAACAAACTCATTCCCGCTAATTTATCAGAATCAATAGATTGAGGAGAATAATTTTGTTTTTCATTTCTAAAAGAAGTTATTTTTCCCGTTTTGTCTACATACATATAAGTATAATTCCAGTGCAGCGGACCAGCAATTCTGGAATCTTCATTTTCTCCTTTTTCATAAACCTGATCTGCATAAACCAGAATTTCGCCATCTGCAGCATTATCAAAAGTCCTCACTGGAGTTCCCCAACTTTTCATAAGACTTTGTTTAGTCATTCCAATCCATTTATCTCCAGTATTTTTGGAACTTGCGCATGCACATAATGTCATTACAGCAAAACATAAAATTATATTTTTCATTAGATCAAGTTTTAGATTTAAGGCAATAATTCTGTAAGTAAAAAACTATGTAATACTAATTAAAATTAAGAAAAACAAATTACATAAAAACTTTTTAATGTTATATAATTATTATTTATCCACTTGATAAACAATAGCTTAAATACAAAAATACAATATCCCAAATCACAACATTTCACTGAAACTAAGTGGTTCTTTTTTTGAATTCCTATTTTTAAAATTTCTCCATATTTACTTTGTATCTTTGCACCCAAACTTTTGAAAAAGAGAAATGCGAATTGATATTATCACACTTTTACCTGAATTATTAAGAAGCCCGTTTGAGGCTTCTATTATGAAACGTGCTATTGACAAAGGTTTAGTCGAAGTACATTTTCACAATCTTCGTGATTATAGCACCAACAGACAAAAAAGTGTTGATGATTATCCTTTTGGAGGCGGTGCAGGAATGGTAATGACGATTCAGCCAATTGACGACTGTATTACACACTTGAAAAGTCAGCGTGAATATGACGAAATCATATATATGTCACCTGACGGAGAAACATTGAATCAAAAAATGGCCAATACAATGTCGATGTATGAAAACATTATTATTTTATGCGGACATTATAAAGGTGTTGACCAAAGAGTCAGAGATCATTTTATTACCAAAGAAATTTCGATTGGTGATTATGTATTATCTGGCGGAGAATTAGGCGCTATCGTTTTATCTGACGCATTAATTAGATTAATTCCTGGTGTTTTAAGTGATGAAACTTCTGCTTTGACCGATAGTTTTCAGGATAATTTGCTTTCAGGACCAATATATACAAGACCCGCAGATTATAAAGGATGGAAAGTTCCGGAAGTACTAACCAGCGGCCACGCAGCCAAAATTGACAAATGGCGCGAAGACAAGGCTTTTGAACATACTAAAAACAGACGCCCAGATTTGCTTGAAGGGCATTAATTTCTGTTTCAAGTTTCAGGTTTCAGGTTTCAAGTTTCAGGCCAATTCACAAAGCAAAAACCTGAAATAAAAACACTTTAAACAACTTTTTTTCAGCAACTTAAAATAATTTACAATTTACAATTTATAATTCATAATTATTTTTTACATTTGCACCCGAATTTGACCAACCTCTGGCGAGATCCGTGAATGTTGCTCGATATAAAACTATAATAATAAAATTATCATGGCAGATTTATTAAAATTCGTTCAAAACGAATTCGTTGCTAAAAAAGATTTCCCTGTTTTCGGAGCTGGAGACACTATCACAGTTTTCTACGAAATTAAAGAGGGTGAAAAAACTAGAACTCAGTTTTTCAAAGGAGTTGTAATCCAAAGAAGAGGTTCTGGTAACACAGAAACTTTTACAATCCGTAAAATGTCTGGAGCTATTGGAGTTGAGCGTATCTTCCCAGTAAACTTACCAGCTTTACAAAAAATTGAAATCAACAAGAAAGGTGCTGTACGTAGAGCTAGAATTTTCTACTTCAGAGAACTTACTGGTAAAAAAGCTAAGATTAAAGATAAAAGAAGATAATCATTTATCAATCTGTTATAAAAAACTCGTTTCATATTACTTGAAACGAGTTTTTTTTATGTCTTCTTTTGAACCAATATCAAAACTGTAATTTTTTAATATCAAAATCATCGATTTGACAATTTAACAAGCACGAAATAACAATCTGATAATTCATCCATTTCTAAACAAAACTACACCGATTTCGGACTGTTTTTATTATATTTGCTCCGCTCGTTTTGAGCCGACTATACTTTTCATATCGTCATCTCGTGACGACACGATTATAAAAAAAAAAAAAAATGACACAGAATTCAAAAATTTTTTACACCTTAACTGATGAGGCGCCATTATTAGCGACTTATTCTTTGTTACCAATTGTGCAGGCGTTTACTTCAACAGCAGGTATCGCTATTGAAACCAGAGACATCTCTTTAGCAGGAAGAATTTTATCAAACTTTCCTGAATCATTAACAGATGCTCAAAAAACCGGAGATGCTTTATCTGAACTTGGCCAACTAGCTACAAAACCTGAAGCTAACATCATCAAATTGCCAAACGTTTCTGCATCTGTTCCTCAATTAAAAGCAGCTATTGCTGAATTACAATCTCACGGATATAATGTTCCTAATTTCCCTGAAGATCCTCAAACGGATGCTGAAAAAGAAATTAAAGCAAAATATGCAAAAGTTTTAGGTTCTGCCGTAAACCCAGTTTTACGTGAAGGAAACTCTGATCGTAGAGCTCCAAGAGCCGTTAAAAACTTTGCAAAAGCAAATCCACACTCAATGGGTGCCTGGTCTGCTGATTCAAAAACTAAAGTAGCTTCAATGCCAAACGGTGATTTCTACGGAAGTGAACAATCACTTACTGTTGCAGAAGCTAATGATGTAAAAATCGAATTCGTTGCTAAAGACGGAACTACAACTGTTTTAAAAGCAAGTACTCCGCTAAAAGCAGGAGAAATTATTGATAGTTCAGTTTTAAGTGTAAGCAAATTGAAAGCTTTCGCTGCTGATGTAATTGCTGAAGCTAAAGCGGCAGGAGTTTTACTTTCTGTACACTTAAAAGCTACGATGATGAAAGTTTCTGATCCAATTATCTTTGGCGCTATCGTTGAAGTATATTTTGCAGATGTTTTCAAAAAATACGAATCTTTATTCGCTGAATTAAACATTGATACTAGAAATGGCTTAGGTGATATCTACGCTAAAATTGCTGGAAGACCTGAGCAAGCTGAAGTTGAAGCTGCAATTAATGCTGCTATCGAAAACGGACCAGCTTTAGCAATGGTTAATTCTGATAAAGGAATTACAAACTTACACGTTCCATCTGATGTAATTGTTGATGCTTCTATGCCAGCAATGATTCGTACTTCTGGACAAATGTGGAACAAAGAAGGTAAAGCACAAGATACATTTGCTGTTATTCCAGATCGTTCTTACGCTGGAATTTATACTGCAACAATTGATTTCTGTAAAAAGCACGGTGCTTTTGATCCAAAAACAATGGGAAGTGTTCCAAACGTTGGATTAATGGCGCAGAAAGCGGAAGAATACGGATCTCACGATAAAACTTTCCAATTGAAAGCTGATGGTGTTGTTCGCGTTGTAGATGCAAACGGAAATGTTTTAATGGAACAAAACGTTGAAATAAACGATATTTTCAGAATGTGTCAGGCAAAAGATGCTCCTATTCAGGACTGGGTTAAATTGGCTGTAAACAGAGCTCGTTTATCTAGTACTCCTGCTGTTTTCTGGTTAGACGAAAACAGAGCACACGATAGAGAATTAATCGTAAAAGTTCAAAAATACCTTAAAGACTACGATACTACAAACTTAGATATCCGTATTTTAAACCCAGTTGCTGCTACTGAATTTACTTTAGACAGAATCATCAAAGGTTTAGATACGATCTCTGTAACTGGAAACGTTTTACGTGATTATTTAACAGATTTATTCCCAATTTTAGAGTTAGGAACTTCTGCAAAAATGTTATCTATCGTTCCTTTAATGAACGGTGGTGGATTGTTCGAAACTGGTGCTGGAGGTTCTGCTCCTAAACACGTTGAGCAATTTACAGAAGAAGGATACTTACGTTGGGATTCATTAGGAGAATTTTTAGCTCTTGGTGCTTCATTAGAGCATTTAGGACAAACTTTAGACAACTCTAAAGCGATTGTATTATCTGAAACTTTAGATCAGGCAAACGATAAATTCTTAGCAAATGATAAATCTCCAGCTCGTAAAGTTGGTCAGATTGATAACCGTGGATCTCACTTCTATTTAGCATTCTACTGGGCTCAGGCTTTGGCTGCTCAAAATAAAGATGCAGAATTAAAAGCAATTTTCACTCCAATTGCTGCTGAGTTTGAAGCTAACGAAGCTAAAATCGACGCTGAATTAATTGGTGCTCAAGGAAAACCTCAGAACATTGGTGGATATTATCAACCAACTCCTGAATTAGTAAGCAAAGCAATGCGTCCTAGCGAAACATTCAATGCAATTATTGCTAAAATCAAATAATACAAAAGCATAACTAAATGTGCTTCTGTGAGTAAATAAAAAAAGACAACCCAAAAAGGTTGTCTTTTTTGTTTATCTTAACTAACATTTAACAACCGTTCGGTTTTAATATATTAGTAAGAATTCTTAACTATGTAATCCAAAATCAAAAAAATGATTTCAAGAAAAATTGGCATTTTTATAATTTTCGTTTTAACGGCGTTTACTTCATTTGCTCAGGAAAAATTTACTTTGAGTGGCACTATAAAGGACAATAAAAGCAACGAAACTTTAATTTCTGTCAATATTTACATTCCTTCTTTGAAAATTGGAACCACTACAAACGAATATGGCTTTTATTCGTTGACCATTCCAAAAGGAGAACATCAAATTGAAATTAGTTATATTGGATACCAAACCATTCAGCAAACTGTAATTTTAAATCAAAATACCAAAATGAATTTCAGCCTTAACGAAGGTGAAGGTCAGGAATTACAAGAAGTTGTCATCAAAGAAAACAAAGGCAAAGTCAATATCAAATCCCCGGAAATGAGCACAAACAAGCTCTCTATTGCAACCATCAAAAAAATGCCGGTTGTTTTGGGCGAAGTTGACGTTTTAAAATCTATTTTATTGCTTCCAGGAGTTACAAATGCAGGTGAAGGCGCATCGGGATTTAACGTTCGTGGCGGCGGGGCTGATCAGAATTTAATTTTACTGGATGAAGCGACAATTTTCAATTCTTCTCATGTTTTTGGTTTTTTCTCGGTTTTTAATCCAGATGCGATTAAAGATTTAAAATTATATAAAGGCGGAATTCCAGCGCGTTTTGGAGGAAGAGCTTCTTCAGTTTTGGATATTTATCAGAAAGATGGAAACAGTAAAGATTTTCATTTAAGTGGAGGAATCGGATTGATTTCGAGCCGACTTTTAGCAGAAGGTCCTTTGGTAAAAGACAAAGGTTCTTTTTTAATTGGCGGAAGAGCTTCGTATGCTCATTTATTTCTAAAGCTTTCCGAAGATCAAAAGGACAATTCGGCTTATTTTTATGATTTGAATACCAAATTGAGTTATAAATTAAATGACAATAATAGTTTGTATTTATCAGGATATTTTGGACGCGATGTTTTCAGTTTAAACAAAAGTTTCACGAATATTTACGGAAATTCTACTCTGAATCTTCGTTGGAATCATTTGTATTCTGATAAATTATTTTCAAATCTATCTTTAATTTACAGCGATTATTATTACGGATTAGATCTTGATTTTGTTGGATTTAAATGGGATTCGGGTATCCAAAACTATAATATTAAATACGATTTCAAACATTATATTTCAGATAAATTCAAATTGAGTTACGGCTTAAACGGAATTTATTACAAATTTAATCCCGGAACTATAAAACCAAGCGGACCAGATTCTGGAATTAATCCTGATCAATTGGATAAAAAATATGCTTTTGAACCTTCTATTTATATTGATGCCGAAAATCAGCTTTCAAAGAAAATTACAATTGCATACGGATTACGATACAGTTTGTTTTATCGATTAGGTCCTTCTTCTGTAAATCTTTACGAAAACAACAATCCGGTTCTTTTCAATTCGGATATGCAGATTTATGAAAAAGCAACTCCTATTGGAACAGAATATTATGGCAAAAACAAATCGATTAAAGATTATAATAATCTAGAGCCTCGTTTTTCTGTTTCTTATCAATTAAATGATGATGAAGCATTAAAAGCGAGCTACAATCGAATGGCGCAATATCTTCAATTGATTTCAAATACCTCATCGCCTACTCCGCTTGATGTCTGGATGCCAAGCGATAATTATATCAAACCCCAAATTGCTGATCAGGTGGCGCTCGGATATTTCAGAAATATCAAAAACGGTGCTTATTCCTTAGAAGTCGAAACCTATTATAAAGAAATTCAAAACCGACTTGATTACATTGACGGCGCCGATTTAATTGCAAATAATGCTATTGAACAAGTTATCTTGAACGGGCAAATGCGCGCTTATGGTTTAGAAATCATGGTAAAGAAAAATGAAGGTAAATTTAATGGATGGATTTCATACACTTTATCAAAATCAGAACAGCAAACTCCAGGAAGAACCCCAGAAGAAACCGGAATTAATAACGGACAATGGTACAATTCGGCTTATGACAAAACACACAATTTAGCCATAACTTCAGCTTATAATTTGAATGAAAAATGGTCTTTTGGTGCTAACTTTGCGTTACAATCCGGAATGCCAGTTACTTATCCGAATGGGCAATATGAATATTTAGGAATCACAGTTCCAAGCTACGGTCTTCGAAACGAAAATCGCTTGCCAGCGTATCATCATTTAGATGTTTCAGCAACTTTGACTCCGAGAAAAAACAAAGATCGAAACTGGAAAGGTGAATGGGTTTTCAGCATTTATAATTTGTATAATCGAAAAAACGCTGCTTCAATAAATTTCCGACAAAATGTAGACACGGGTGACAATGAAGCCGTAAAAACATCTATTTTCGGAATTGTTCCTGCAGTAAGTTACAATTTCAGGTTTTAAATATAACTTTTTGTTAAAAAAATATCATGAAAAAAGTAGTTTTATATCTCATAATTTTTGTTTCCATCTTTGCCACAAGTTGTGAAGAAGTTGTTGATGTCGATTTAGATACCGCTCCTCTAAAATTAGTTATTGAAGCAGCAATAAACTGGCAAAAAGGAACTACTGGCCGACAGCAAACCATAAAATTAACCACCACAACTGGCTATTTTGAAAATGTAATTCCGACAGTTTCTGGCGCGAAAATTTACATAAAAAACAGTGCTAATGAGCAATTTAATTTTAATGAAGTTCCGAAAACCGGCCGTTACATCTGTACTAATTTCAAACCTGTTTTAAATCAGGAATATACTTTGACGGTAATTTCAAACGGACAAACTTATACGGCAACTGAAAAGATGCAATCTGTTGCACCGATAACACATATCGAACAAAATAACGAAGGCGGTTTTACTGGAAAAGACATCGAAATCAAAGCATACTACAATGATCCTGCTGATGCCGATAATTTCTATTTGTATAAATACGTGTATTCAAGTAAAATTAAATCGAACTATTATGTTGATGAAGATAAGTTTTTTCAAGGGAATGAATTTTTCAGTCTTTCCGATGATGACGAATTAAAATCTGGAGACGAAATTGAAATTACCCACTTCGGAATCTCAAAGCAATATTACAATTATATGAGTATCTTAGTAAGCATTGCAGGTACAAACGTTGGCGGACCTTTTCAATCACCTCCTGCAACAGTAAAAGGAAATATCATCAACACAACCAATAAAGAAAATTATCCACTTGGCTATTTTTCACTGAGCGAAACCGATTTAAAAAAATTCACAATAAAACAAACCAACTAAATGGAAGCCCAAATTAAAATTTTAACCGAAAAAAAATTAGTCGGTAAACATATTGTAATGTCGTTTATTGAGAATCATACTTTTCAATTGTGGAATGGTTTTATGCCAAGACGCAAAGAAATCAAAAATACAGTTGACTCGAATTTATATTCACTCGAAGTTTTCCCAAATGGCTATTTTGACAATTTTGACGCCAGTAAAACTTTCCAAAAATGGGCTGCAGTTGAAGTTAAAAATTACTCTGCGATTCCGCCAGAAATGGAAAAATTAATAATTCCGACAGGAATTTATGCCGTTTTTATTCATAAAGGCCCGGCAAGCGAAGGTCACAAAACCTATCATACTATTTTTGCAGAATGGCTTCCTAATTCTGAATATACTGTTGACGACAGACCTCATTTTGCCGTAATGGACGAAAAATACAAAAAAGACGATCCCGATTCTGAAGAAGAAATTTGGATTCCTATAAAAAACAGACCTTAATTAATTATTTCCTATAAATTCAAAATACTATGCTAATTGAAACCCTTAAATCGTTGTTTGAACGAGATTTAAAAAGACTAAAAGTTGAAATCGAATCGTATAAAAACGAAAGCAGAATTTGGGAAATTGACAAAAACATTTCAAACTCGGCTGGAAATCTTTGTTTGCATCTTATTGGAAATATCAACACTTACATTGGGGCAGAAATTGGAAAAACAGGTTATGTTCGAAATCGTCCGTTGGAATTTTCTTTAAAAGACATTCCAAAAACAGAATTGATTCAAAAAATCGACGAAACATTAATTGTTGTAAATAATGCCTTAGATTCTTTAACAGAAAATGATTTAGAAGCCATTTATCCGCAGATTGTTTTCGAAAAAGAAATGACAACCGGATTCTTTTTGGTTCATCTTTCAACGCATTTGGCGTATCATTTAGGACAGATAAATTACCACAGAAGGCTACTTGATTTCTGATTTTAGAATGTAGATTTAGATTTTTACTTCAAAGATTCCAAAAAAATCATAAATCTAAATCTACATTCTAAAATCAGAAATCTAAAATTCTAACCGTACCTTTGCATTACAATCAAAAATCCCCATATGTCATCACATCATATAGTTCGCGACGATCAGGAACCTGCTTTAATTATTGCTAACGGTGCTGCCTGCAATCCCGAATTATTAGGGCAATTGCTAGAATGGTCGCCTTTGGTTGTTGTTTTAGATTCTGCAATTGAGCGCGTTATTGAATTGGGCATAAAAGTAGATGTGCTTTTGGGCGATTTTGATCGCGGTTTTGATCCGGAAATCTATAAAACATCACAATATCCAATAGAAATTGTTCATACGCCAGATCAAAATAAAACCGATTTAGAGAAAGCATTTGATTATTTAATCGAAAGAAAAATTCCGGCCGTAAACGTTGTCTGGGCAACCGGAAGACGTGCCGATCATACTATTACAAATCTTACTAACATTGTTCGTTACCGCGATTTACTTAAAATTGTAATTCTCGACGATCACTCAAAAATATTTTTACTGCCTGCAAAATTCGAGAAATGGTACACGGCAAAAACTCCAATTTCCCTTATTCCAATTGGTGTTGTAAACGGCATTTATTCCACGAATTTAAAATACGAATTGCAAAACGATACGCTTACAATGGGCTACAGAACCGGAAGCAGCAATTCTGTTGAACAAGATGGGATTGTAACTATTACACATCGTGAAGGTGATCTTTTAATGATGGAATGTTTTGATTAATTTGTTTTCTGAACTCAAAACTGACTTATGACATATAACAACGATCCCCGAATAAAATTCTTTATATTTTGCATCGTTTTTGTGGTTGCTGGCCTCTCTTATTTAACTAAAATTTTATCTGATAATTTTTTATATAAATATCTAGATTCCTTTAAATCTAAATTCACTATAAATATTTTGGTTGGTTTACATTGGATAACATCAGCAGCAATAGCCTGTTTCTTACCCGATTATCTAATAAAATACAATTTCTTTAAACATATCTTTGAAGAGAGT
The DNA here is from genome assembly GCF_000745775.1 of Flavobacterium sp. ASV13. GTDB lineage: Bacteria > Bacteroidota > Bacteroidia > Flavobacteriales > Flavobacteriaceae > Flavobacterium. The sequence continues at coordinate 584,485 of NZ_JQJY01000004.1, forward strand.
GAAATATGGGTATGCTTAGCAACGTTATGCATTTTTTTTATTGCTTTAATCGTTGTGGCTTCAATATTAAACTTAGCATTTTATCGCAGAATTATAAACGAAAATGAAATTTCTTCGAAGAACGCCACAAAAAAGGATTAACTATCTTTGCAGTCGAAATCAACAAAAATGAAAGCAAACGACAATTCTCAAAAAGACAATTTACACCCAAGAAATCTTCATCGCAATCGCTATGATTTTGAAAAACTGATTTCAAATTGTCCCGAATTAAAAGCTTTTGTTTCGATCAATAAACACGGAATCGAAACCATCGATTTCAGTAATCCACTTGCAGTTAAAACACTTAATAAAGCTTTATTGCAAACGTATTACGATATTCAAAACTGGGATATTCCAAAAAATTATCTTTGTCCGCCAATTCCAGGAAGAGCTGATTATATTCATTACATCGCCGATTTATTAGCCGAAACAAACAATGGAATTGTTCCAAAAGGAAATTCTGTTTTAGGCCTAGATATTGGAACAGGTGCAAATTTGATTTATCCAATATTAGGATACAGCATTTACGATTGGAGTTTTGTTGGTACGGATATCGACAAAAAAGCAATTGAAAACTGCAGTAGAATTATTGAAAACAATCCGAGATTAATTGACGCAATCAGTTTACAGCAACAAACTGAATCCCGATTTATTTTCAAAAACATAATCATTCCCGAAGACCGATTCACTTTCACTATGTGCAATCCGCCTTTTCATGCTTCGGCAGAAGAAGCAAATAAAAGCGCTTCAAGAAAAGTTTCGAATTTAAAAGAAAAAAGAAACACAAATCCTGTTCTGAATTTTGGTGGTCATAACGCAGAATTATGGTGCAACGGAGGAGAAATCGGATTTGTTACACAAATGATTTACGAGAGTGCAAAATACGCTTCACAATGTTTATGGTTTACTACTTTAGTTTCTAAAAAAGAAAATCTTTCGTCGATTTACAAAATTCTGAAAAAAGTAAACGCAGTTTCGGTTAAAACAATTGGTATGGCTCAAGGCCAAAAAAATAGTCGTATTGTTGCTTGGAGTTTTTTAAGTGAAGCGGAACAGAAATCATGGAAACTTTAGAAATCTGGTTTTCAAAACAAATCCTTGATAATACAATTTCATTTCACTACATTTAGTGTAAACAATTAAATATCAAGACTATGGCAGAATATGTTGGTTATCTCGCATCTGTTTTTATTGTTGGAGGCTTTTTACTGAAAAATCTCAGAACAATTCGGTTTATTAATATGTTTGGCTGTATCTGCTTTGTCATTTATGGTATTTTTTTAAACGACTACAGCGATTTTAATCAATGGCTTTGGCCCGTAATTATTCCGAATATCATTTTAACATTTGTACAGATTTATTATCTGACATCAAAAAATGATAAATCTTAAAATTATGATAGTTTCAGATAAAATTCTGAAATAGCCTCGCGATTAGATTGTTGTACCTTTAAAGTAAATTGAATTTTATGAGTACTGCAAAAATGTTCGTTGGTTTATTCCTTATTTTAATACTCGCTGGTTGTGGATCTTCAAAAGAAACTAAATTTGATGATTACGTTTTTAAAACCAAAAGCGACAAACAAAATTATACAGCGACTTATGATAAAGCGCTTCAACTTTGGGATGTTCCTTATACAGAAGAAAATGTAAAAACCACTTTTGGAACCGCCCACGTTATTATTTCCGGACAAAAAAATGGAAAAGATCTTGTTCTGCTTCACGGTATGGACGCCAGTTCTACGATGTGGTATCCAAATATTAAAACTTTAGCCAAAAATCATCGCGTTTATGCCATTGATTTTTTAATGGAACCCAATAAATCAACTTTAACTGCAAAACCGCTTTCATCAGAAGAAATTGTGATTTGTTACAACGAAATTTTCAATCATTATAAATTAAAGAAATTTGATATTATTGGTGCTTCACGCGGAGGCTGGATTGCAACATTATTGGCTGTTCAAAAAAAGAATTCTATTGATAAAATTGTTTTATTAAGTCCGGCACAGACTTTTAAATTTATTGATAAACCTAGAAAAACTTCATCCGCTTTACTTTTAAAGCTTTTTCCAAGTGAAAAGAAATTCAGCAAAACATTAAAAACATTTTCTACGCATCCGGAAAAAATCAGCCCTGTTTATAACAGACAATTTTATTTGGCTAATAAATATGCTAAATCCAATTCCAGTATGCTCAAAATGACGCCTTTCTCCGATGATGAATTAAAGTCAATTCAGAATCCCGTTTTGGTTTTAATTGGGGATAAAGACGTTATAAATTCAGATGAAAGTTTGGAACGGGCAAAAAAATATCTGCCAAACGCCAAAACAATAATGATAAATGATGCGGGTCATTTTTTGAGTATCGATCAGTCAAAATTTGTAAACGACGCTATGATTAATTTTCTCGAAAAGCCTTCAAACTTTGTATCTTTACAAAACTAATTTTTCATCAGTAGAAAATGAATTTTCAAGTAACTTCAGAATATAGTCCGAAAGGAGATCAGCCACAAGCCATACAAAAACTAGCACAAGGTGTTGAAGATGGCGAAAAATATCAAACCTTATTAGGAGTTACAGGATCCGGAAAAACCTTCACGGTTGCTAATGTTATTCAGGAAGTGCAACGCCCTACTTTGGTTTTGGCACACAATAAAACTTTGGCGGCGCAATTGTATTCAGAATTCAAGCAGTTTTTTCCAAATAACGCTGTTGAATACTTCGTTTCTTATTACGACTATTATCAGCCGGAAGCTTTCATGCCTGTAACGGGTGTTTTCATTGAGAAAGATTTATCTATCAATGAAGAATTAGAAAAAATGCGTTTAAGCACTACTTCTTCCCTGCTTTCAGGGCGTCGTGATGTCTTGGTGGTTGCTTCAGTTTCCTGTTTATATGGTATTGGAAATCCTGTGGAATTTCAGAAAAATGTAATTGAAATTACCCGAGATCAGGTTATTTCGAGAACAAAATTATTACATAGTTTAGTTCAGAGTTTGTATGCCAGAACTGAAGCCGATTTTAATCCGGGAACTTTCAGAATCAAAGGCGACACGGTTGAAGTGTATCCAAGTTATGCTGATGATGCGTATCGAATTCATTTTTTTGGAGACGAAATCGAAGAAATAGAATCGTTTGATGCTAAAACTTCTCAGGTAATCGAAAAATTCAAAAGACTGACGATATATCCAGCCAATATGTTTGTGACTTCTCCGGAAGTTTTACAAGGCGCCATTTGGCAGATTCAGCAGGATCTAGTGAAACAGGTTGATTATTTTAAAGAAATAGGCAAACATTTAGAAGCCAAACGACTGGAAGAAAGAACGAATTTCGATTTAGAAATGATTCGGGAATTGGGTTATTGTTCCGGAATTGAAAATTATTCCCGTTACCTTGACGGACGTGAAGCAGGAACAAGACCTTTCTGTTTATTAGATTATTTTCCGAGCGATTTTTTAATGGTTGTCGATGAAAGTCACGTTACCGTTTCGCAGGTTCATGCCATGTACGGAGGTGATCGCAGTCGTAAAGAAAACTTAGTTGAATACGGTTTTAGATTGCCTGCCGCAATGGACAATCGTCCTTTAAAATTTGAAGAATTTGAAGCCTTGCAAAATCAGGTAATTTATGTTTCTGCAACTCCTGCCGATTACGAATTGCAAAAATCAGACGGAATTTATGTCGAGCAAATTATTCGTCCAACCGGATTATTAGATCCTGTCATTGAAGTGCGCCCAAGTTTAAATCAAATTGATGATTTGATTGAAGAAATTCAGGTTCGCTGCGAATTAGATGAAAGAGTTTTGGTGACGACTTTAACTAAAAGAATGGCCGAAGAATTAGCCAAATATTTGACAAAAGTAAATATTCGTTGTCGTTACATACATTCTGAAGTTGATACTTTAGAACGCATCGAAATCATGCAAGATTTGAGAAAAGGTATTTTTGATGTTTTAATTGGAGTAAACTTGCTTCGTGAAGGACTTGATTTACCAGAAGTTTCATTGGTTGCGATTCTTGATGCAGATAAAGAAGGTTTTTTAAGAAACCACAGATCTTTGACTCAAACCATTGGTCGTGCTGCAAGAAATTTAAATGGAAAAGCCATCATGTATGCTGATAAAATTACAGCCAGCATGCAAAGAACAATTGATGAAACTAATTACAGAAGAACAAAACAGATCAATTTTAATACTGAAAATGGTATTACGCCTCAGGCTCTAAACAAAAAAATCGACAGCGCCTTTACTAAAAATCCTTTAGTAGAATACGAGTTAGGCCATACTTTACCAGTTGCTGCCGAACCTGAAACGGCTTATATGTCAAAAACTGATTTAGAAAAACTAATTCGCGAAAAACGAAAATCAATGGAAAAAGCCGCAAAAGAACTAGACTTTATGCAAGCCGCCAAACTTCGTGACGATATCAAAAAACTTCAGGAACAATTGCCGTAAAAATTTTATAACTATTGCTTAAGTAAAATGTTTTTATAAATTTACACTTACAAAAACACGCGATATTTTATTTAATCCTAAGTTATAAACCAAACAAACAACATGAATAACCGATTCATTCTACTTACTACTTCATTTTTAGGTTCCATAATTTCACTTTCCGCACAAAATAAACCACAACCAGCTCCGGAAATCATAGTCACCGATAATTATTTTGGAAAAACAATATCCGATCCTTATCGTTATCTAGAAAATCTTAACGATCCAAAAGTAATAGATTGGATGAAAAGCAATGCGGCTTATGCTCGTGAAAAATTAAACGAGATTCCAGAACGTGAAAATTTAATAAAAAAATTAAAGGAATTAAGTTCAAGAAAAGGTAGTACGATTTCTGAATTAGAAATAACAGAAAATAACAACTATTTCTATCTAAAAAGAAACGTAAATGACGAAAATCCTAAGCTATATTACAAGCAAGGATTCGATGGTACTGAAATATTACTTTTTGACCCAGTAAGCTACAAAAAAACTAATGGCACAACTTATAATATAACCGCAATTACTCCAAATATTGAAGGAGACAAAGTTGCCATTGAAGTTTCTCAAAACGGTTCCGAAATTGGTGAACTGTTTATAATGGATATTACTGGTAAAACATATCCTGAAACATTAGATAAATGTTGGGACAGTTATGTTTCCTGGATGCCAGACGGAAATTCTTTTACATTTACAAGACTTAATTCTTCTGATGTCAAAGATGAAAATAGATCGTTAAATACTAAAGTCTATTATCATAAATTAGGTCAAACTGAAAAAGAAGACGTTGAATTTCTTTCGAATGTCACCAATCCTGAACTTAATATCCTTCCTGAAGAATATCCTTATAATATTTATAGAAAAAGCTCGAACAAGAATTACGCTCTTATAAGAACTGTAGACAATAGAATTAAATTATACACCTGTGATTTCAATAATAATTTTTCTCCTAAAACCTGGAAAAGTCTTGTCAGTCAAAAAGATGAAATTGTTAACTTTCTAACTGATAATGAATTTATCTATTATTCAACTTTCAAAAATGCATCTAATTTCAAAATCATTAAAGTTCCTCTTTCGCATCCTGAAATAGAAAATGCCATAACTGTAGTTGAAGAACCAAAAAATGGAAAGATAACTACTTATAACATTACAAAAGACGGCTTATATTATTCAATTGTTGAGAATGGTGTCGAGGCCAAAGTTTATTTTTTAGCAAAAAATAAAACTAAAGCAATTGAACTAAAATTACCTTTTCAGGCAGGTTCAGCATCCTTTTCAACAATAAGTACAGACAAAAGTGACATTTGGATAACAATTGAGGGTTGGATTTCTGAGCCAAAAAGATATTTTTATAATCCTAAAACCAATACATTTACTTTTCAGCCTTTAACAAAACCTGTCGAATATCCAGAATTCAAAGACATTATCTCTAAAGAAATCATGATACCTTCACATGATGGGGTTATGGTTCCTGTTTCGCTTATTTACAACAAAAACATCAAATTAAATAGTGATAATCCTGTACTTATAGGAGGATATGGGTCTTACGGAACCTCAATGCAACCCTATTTTAGTCCTAGTCGTCTTTTACCTTATTGCCTTTATGGTGGTGTTTATGTTGTTGCTCATGTTAGAGGCGGTGGAGAACTGGGTGACAAATGGCATAAGGGAGGTTTTAAAGAAACCAAACCTAATACATGGAAGGATCTGATCTCTACAGCAGAATATTTGATTAGTAAAAAATACACTACATCCAAAAAAATCGCGATTCGAGGCGATAGCGCAGGCGGAATACTAATTGGAAGAGCGATTACAGAGCGCCCTGACTTATTTGCTGCATCAATAATTCAAGCGGGTTCATTAAATACTATCCGAGCAGAAATTCAAGCCAATGGTCCTGTCAATATTCCAGAGTTTGGCACAGTAAAAGACCCAAATGATTTTAAAGCTTTATTAGAGATGGATGCTTTTCATCATATTGTGAAAGGAACTGCATATCCGGCAACATTAATCAATGCGGGGATAAATGACCCTCGTGTAACTGCATGGGAGCCTGCAAAATTTGCCGCATTGCTTCAAAATGCAAATTCGTCTGATAAACAAATACTTTTTTTTACTGACTTTGAAGCCGGACACGGGATAGGGAACAGCAAATCAAAAAACATGGAGATTTCAGGAGACATAATTAGTTTTGCTTATGCTAATACTGGTCATCCAAAATTTCAAATCTCAAAAAAATAATTTCCACATAAAAAAACAAGGACTGTAATATCACAGTCCTTGTTTTTTTTTTAATTATGCTGTTCCTGAAAAACTCTCAATAATTTATTTGGATCAATAATAGCATTTGGTGCATTTTTCATCAATTCTAAAACACGTTTTACAGCGCTTGGATTTAATCCCATTTCAAGTGCAATCTGATGTATCGCTTTCGATTCTTTTTCATGCAATATGCCATCACAATGCATAATCAAAGCCAATCTGTAAAATTGCTGAATGCGTTGAAATTCAGATCTGGTTACTTTTACCCTATGTTCCTGATGAAATAAATCTCTAAATTCTTCTTTGCTGATATTCAATTCCTCGGCAACAATCCATAGAAAATCTACCTCACGTTTATGCAAATGTCCATCAATGGTAGCAAACGCAATCATTTCTAAAAGTAAACTTCTTTTTTCTTCTTCGGTGTTCATCAAATTATTATTTTTAGCTAAATTATTACATTAAATCTAAAACACAATAACCAATGATTCGAGGATTCTTCTTTTTTATTTTATCGTTGCTCGTGAATATTGGAAATGCACAGGAAAGCACGGCTTCAAAAAATGTTTCCACTTTTACTATTGAATCACCTCAACTTAAAACCACCAAAAAAATCTGGCTTTATCTTCCCGAAGGTTATTCGGCTTCGCCTAAAAAAAGATACAGCGTAATTTATATGCACGATTCACAAAATTTATTTGATGCCAAAACTTCTTTTGTAGGTGAATGGAATGTCGATGAAAAACTGGACAGCTTGAAAGCTCCGGTAATTGTAGTAGGGATTGAACATGGAAACGAAAAACGAATCGATGAATTAACGCCATTCAAAAATGAAAAATACGGTGGCGGAAAAGCAGATGATTATGTCGATTTTATCGTAAATACACTAAAACCATACATTGATAAAAACTACAGAACCAAAACGAAAGCCAAAAACACCACGATTATGGGAAGTTCGCTTGGCGGATTGGTTTCGTATTATGCAGCCGTAAAATATCCACAAGTTTTTGGAAATGCGGGCGTTTTTTCGCCTTCCTTTTGGTTTTCAAATGACATTTATACTTTTACAGAAAAGTCTCCAAAAATCAAAACCCGATTCTATTTTTTATGTGGAGATAAAGAAAGCGACGAAATGGTAAAAGATCTGGAAAAAATGGAACGTTTATTAGACAAAAATCGTTGTTATTGTCTTCATCTCAGCAAAACGAAAATTGTCAAAGGCGGAGAACATAATGAAAAATTATGGCGAGACGGTTTTGTAAAAGCCGTTTTATGGCTTGGTTATTGAGCAAAAAAAATAAAAAAACAGCATAAATTATGAAACTAATTTTAAGAGAGTATAACTTAAAACTAAAACATACTTTCACGATTTCAAGAGAATCAATTGATTTTCAACCTTCTTTGATTGTCGAATTACAAAGCAATGGTTTTTCAGGCTTTGGTGAAGCCACATCAAATCCGTATTACAAAACTACAGTTCCAATGATGATGCAGGATTTGGAAGAAATCAGAACAATCATCGAAACCTCAGAAATCGAAACTCCTGAAGTTTTTTGGGCAAAAATTCATCCGTATTTAAAAGACGATATGTTTGCTTTATGCGCACTGGATTTGGCTTATAACGATTTATATGCACGAATAAAAGGCAAAAAACTTTACGAATTGTGGAATTATACCACAGAGAAAAATCCAATGACGGATTATACAATCGGAATTGCTTCTATAGAAAAAATGGTTTCAAAAATGCAGGAACTTCCGTGGCCTATTTATAAAATTAAATTAGGAACTAAAGAAGATATCGCAATTGTAAAAGAACTTCGTAAACATACAAATGCCGTTTTCAGAATTGATGCAAATTGTGGTTGGGGCGTTGAAGAAACAATTAATAACGCTATTGAATTAAAAAAACTTGGCGTAGAATTTCTGGAGCAACCTATGAAAGCTGATAATTGGGAAGGGCATAAAGAAGTTTTCAAACATTCTGTACTTCCTGTAATTGCTGATGAAAGCTGTATTATAGAAGAAGATGTACAAAAATGTTTCAATCATTTTCACGGCGTGAATGTAAAATTGGTAAAATGCGGAGGTTTAACTCCCGGAAAACGAATGATCGAAGAAGCTAAAAAACTCGGTCTACGAACAATGGTTGGCTGTATGACTGAATCTACTGTTGGAATTTCGGCAATTGCACACTTACTTCCACAATTGGATTATGTTGACATGGATGGCGCACTTCTTCTGTCTGAAGATATTGCAACTGGAGTAACTATTAAAAATGGCATTGTAAGTTATTCTGATTTAAACGGAACCGGAGTTACACTTCTATAAAATGATAGTCGAAAAATTTCCAGATCGTATTATTGAAATTGACCAAAAACAATATTTGTATTTTGGTGGAACTGCTTATTTAGGACTTCCAACAAACAAAGAATTTCAGAATTTGGTTGTTCAAAATATCCTAAAATGGGGAACAACTTATGGAAGCTCAAGAACTGCCAATATTCAATTAAGCGCTTATATTGCCGGCGAAAAGTTTTTGGCTCGACATATCGGTTCAGAAGCTTCAGTTACAGTTTCTTCAGGAATGCTTGCTGGGAAATTGGTTATTGAAAAGCTAAAAAAGGAAACTGTTGTATTTTATCATTTAAATGAAACACATTCGGCAATCAAAACAGAAAACAGTCTTTCTGTCTTTATTAATGAAAAAATAAACGATCGCTTATTAGATTCGAAATCCGAAAAAATAACGATTTTAACTGATGGCGTTCCTTCATTTAAAACCAAACCTATTAATTTGTCTTTTTTAAAAGAAATTTCAAAACAAAAGGAAATCACATTAGTTATTGACGAATCGCATTCTTTAGGAATTATAGGCGAAAATGGTTCTGGAATTTATTCTTCAATTCAATTTCCAATTAAAAGAAAAATTTTGGTTTCGTCTCTTGGAAAAGCTTTCGGATTAACAGGTGGTGTTATTGCTTCAGATTCTCAATTTATAAAAGAAATAAAAGAACTTGAAACATTTACAAGTGCTGCAGGAATGAATCCAGCTTTTGTACAAACGCTTTCTGATGCTTCTGAAATTTATAAAATACAGCATCAAAAACTTAAGGACAATTTGAGTTACATTGATTCAATATTAATAAAAAACAGCAATATTTTATTTGACAAAAACTATCCTTTAATTTACCTTTTATCAAAGGAATTAGTAGAAAAACTAAAAGCAGAAAAAATAATTATTGCCAGTTTTAAATACACCAAAGAAGCTGAACCACTAAATAGAATTGTTGTTACCGCGAATCATCTAAAAGAAGATTTCGATAAATTGATAAGTATTTTAAATTCGTGTAATTCATAAAAACCAACTCAATTATTACTTTATTTAGATAAGCCAAAATTCGTGAATTCGTGGCGAAAAAAAATACTCCAAATCTTTGCTTTTAAAACGTACCTTTGTAAAAAATAAACGATGACAAATAACGATATACTTAAAAAACTTCGCGTGGCTTTGATGCTCCGTGATGACCAAATAGTTGAAATTTTAGAATTGGTAGATTTTAGAATTTCTAAATCAGAATTGGGTGCTTTTTTCAGAGCTGAAGATCATCCAAATTATATGGAATGCGGCGATCAGGTTTTACGCAACTTCTTAAACGGATTAGTAATTCATTTAAGAGGAACAAAAGAGAATCCGAAAAACCCAAATGATGTTTTAGCAAAACATAAAGCGGAGATTCCTAAGAAAGAAACTTCAAAAGAAAGACCAGAATTTAAAGCTGCTCCAAAAGATTCAGAAAAATATAGAGGTGATCAAAGTTCATCAAAGTCAGGTTCAGCAGCTGGAAAACCTAAAAAGAAAGCATTCCCAAAAGGAAATGGAAAACCAGTTATTGTAGAAAAAGTGGTTTTCAAAAACGGGAAGAATAAGAAATAATTTATTTAACCGCAAAGAGCGCAACCCCGATAGCTATCGGGGTACGCAAGGTTCGCAAAGTTTTTATTTATAAAGCTTTGCGAACTTTGCGTTTACATAAAGTCTTATGAATAAAAATTCTTTGCGCTCTTTGCGGTTAAATTAATTCCAAAAAAAAAAATCCCTCCGAATACGAAGGGATTTTCTATATAATATAATTTCTTATTTAATTAAGAAAGAGCAGCTTTAACTTGGTCAGCAGCTTCTTGGAATTGAACCGCTGATAAAATTGGCATACCAGAGTTGTCAATTAATTCTTTTGCAATTTCAGCATTTGTTCCTTGCAAACGAACGATAATTGGCACTTTAATAGCGTCTCCCATGTTTTTGTAAGCATCAACAACACCTTGAGCAACACGGTCACAACGAACGATACCTCCGAAGATGTTAATTAAGATAGCTTTTACGTTTGGATCTTTCAAGATAATTCTGAAAGCTGTTTCAACACGTTTTGCGTCAGCAGTTCCTCCTACGTCAAGGAAGTTAGCAGGCTCAAAACCAGCGTATTTAATTAAGTCCATAGTTGCCATTGCAAGACCAGCTCCGTTTACCATACATCCTACAGTACCGTCAAGGTCAACATAGTTTAGACCAACTTCTTTAGCTTCAACTTCGATTGGATTCTCCTCACGGATATCTCTCATTTCAGCATATTTAGGTTGTCTGTATAAAGCGTTGTCGTCGATGTTAACTTTAGCATCAACAGCTAAGATTTTGTTATCAGAAGTTTTAAGAACTGGGTTGATTTCAAACATAGAAGCATCAGAACCAATGTAAGCATTGTAAAGTGCATCGATGAATTTCACCATTTCTTTAAAAGCATTTCCAGAAAGACCTAAATTGAAAGCAATTCTTCTAGCTTGGAAACCTTGTAATCCAACAGTTGGATCAATTTCTTCAGTAAAGATTAAGTGTGGAGTGTGCTCAGCAACTTCTTCAATATCCATTCCACCTTCAGTAGAATACATGATCATGTTGCGTCCTGTACCTCTATTCAATAAAACAGAAACATAAAACTCAGAAGTTTCGCTTTCTCCAGGATAGTACACATCTTCAGCAACTAATACTTTGTTAACTTTTTTACCTTCAGGCGGAGTCTGAGGTGTGATCAATTGCATTCCGATGATTTGTTCTGCTAACTCTTCAACTTGCTGTAAGTTTTTTGCTAACTTAACTCCACCACCTTTTCCACGACCACCTGCGTGAATTTGTGCTTTTATTACGTGCCATCCTGTACCAGTTTCGGCAGTTAATTGTTTTGCAGCAGCTACAGCTTCAACCGCATTGTTAGCCACAATTCCGCGTTGCACGCGTACTCCGTAACTTGCTAAAATTTCTTTTCCTTGATATTCGTGTATGTTCATAATATAGAATTTGTCTGGTTCTGAATTTATTTCAGAATAAAAGTGCGACAAAAGTAGCAAAATTCAACTTAAAAGTAAAATCTTTTTCGAATTAAAAAATGACCCAATTTGTTATTAATTGGATATTCTTTTTGAAAGCAAACTTATCGTTAACGAATTGCATCGAAAAAGTTAACACAAAATCACTATATCGTTTGAGATTTAACAAAAAACCCTATTGAATTCTAGGCCTGACGACGATTTTTCCTAATATTATTTAATTGTTATTATGATTTTATCATTTCGCAATGCTTTAAATAATATTATTATCATTTAAGAACCCTTTTTCTAATATTACGACAAAAATGAAAGCAAAAGCACAATTTCAATACATTATGTTTAACGAAATCTTTATTTTTGTAGAAAAAATATCAAGAATGAAAGTTAAAGAACAAGGGCTCTATTTGCCTGAATTTGAACACGACAATTGTGGTGCAGGATTTATTTGTAATTTGAATGGTATTAAGTCAAATGATATTATTCACAAAGCATTGGACATCTTAATAAAATTGGAACATCGTGGTGCCGTTAGTTCTGATGGAAGAACTGGAGACGGGGCTGGAATTTTGTTTGATATCCCACATGCGTTCTTTAAGAAAGTGTGTGACTTTGAAATCCCTGAAGCGCGTGAGTATGCAGTAGGAATGGTTTTTTTACCAAAAAGCAAAAACCAGGTTTCTTTTTGTATTAATGCATTTGAGGCTACTATTAAAGACCAAAATTTAAAAGTTTTAGGTTGGAGAGATGTACCAGTTGACGTTGAAAATTTAGGTGAAATCGCCGCAGAAAAAGAACCAACAATTAAACAAGTTTTCGTTTCTAAAAACGGACAGGATTTAACTGAACAAGAATTTAATGCAAAACTTTTTGCAGCTAGAAAAATTGCTGAACATGCCGTAAGAGGATCTAAAACCTCAGAAAGCCACATGTTTTATTTTACTAGTTTATCGACAACTACTATAATATATAAAGGTCTATTGATGCCGGAAGACATCAGCCGCTATTATATAGATTTGAAAGATCCAGACTTGGTGACGCGTTTAGCGCTTGTACACCAACGTTTCTCTACCAATACATTCCCATCTTGGGACTTAGCTCAACCATTTAGATACATGTGTCATAATGGTGAGATTAATACACTTCGTGGAAACGTAAGCCGTATGCGTGCTCGTGAAGAGCTTATGCAGAGCAAAGTTTTTGGCAATGACATCAAAAAATTATTCCCAATTATCTTAGAAGGAAAATCAGATTCTGCTTCTATGGATATGGTGATTGAACTTTTATTAATGACAGGTCGTTCGCTTCCAGAAGCAATGATGATGGTTGTTCCTGAAGCTTGGGAAAAACACCAAACCATGTCTGCCGAAAAAAGAGCTTTCTACGAGTTCAATGCTTGTATCATGGAGCCTTGGGATGGTCCAGCTTCTATTCCGTTTACAGATGGAAATGTAATTGGAGCTTTACTAGACAGAAACGGATTACGTCCTTCTCGTTATACATTAACGAAAAGCGGATTCGTAATTATGTCATCTGAAATTGGTGTATTAGATATCGATCCAGAAGATGTAATTCAGCACGGTCGTTTAGAGCCAGGAAAAATGTTCTTGGTTGATATGAACGAAGGTCGTATCATCGAAGACGAAGAAGTTAAAAAAGCGATAGTTACAAAACGTCCTTACCAGCAATGGGTTGACGAAAACTTATTGCCATTAGCTAGTGTTCCTTACACAAACAACCCAACTCCTGTTGAAAAATTAGATTTCTTGACAAGACAACGTTTGTTTGGTTATACTATTGAAGATTTAAAAACAATCATCAACCCAATGGGTAGTGACGGAGCTGAAGCAATCAGTTCTATGGGTAATGATACACCTTTGGCTGTTTTATCAGAACAACCACAGTTGTTGTATAATTACTTCAAACAATTGTTTGCTCAGGTTACAAACCCACCGTTGGATGGTATTCGTGAAGAAATTATTACTGATATCAGTTTAGCGATTGGTGGAGATTTCAATATTTTCGAAATTGAATCTAAACAATGTAAAAAATTAAAAATCCAAAATCCGGTCATCTCTAACGAGGATTTGGATAAAATCAGAAATATCGATCACGCAGATTTCAAATCGGCTACTATTTCTACTTTATATAAAATAGAAAAAGGAGTTAACGGTTTAGAGCGTGCGCTTGAAAAATGTGTTCAGGCTACTTTTAAAGCGGTTGAAGAAGGATGCAACATCATTATCTTATCTGATAGAGGTGTAAGTGAAGAATTAGCTCCAATTCCAATGTTATTGGCTTGTTCTTACATTCACCACTCTTTAAACATTTTACAGGTTCGTTCTAAATTCGGAATCATCATCGAATCTGCTGAACCAAGAGAACCTCATCATTTTGCTTTATTGTTCGGATACGGTGCAAGTGCAATCAACCCTTACATGGTAAATGAAATCATTCACGATCAGGTTGAAAAAGGTTTCATTACAAAAGTAAAAGCTGATTACGCTGTTGTAAACTACAACAAAGCAATCGCAAAAGGAATCGTGAAAATCATGAACAAAATTGGTATCTCTACTTTACATTCGTACAGAGCTGCTCAGATTTTCGAGATTTTAGGTTTAAACAAAACATTTACTTCTAAATACTTCCCTTACACGCCATCAAGAATTGAAGGTATTGGTTTAATGGAAGTGGAGAAAGAAGTGAAAAAACGTTTCCAAAAAGCTTTCCCAAATTCAAAAGTGGCAAGTTTGCTTTCTCTTGAAATTGGAGGTATTTACAGATGGAGACGTGGCGGTGAAAAACACATGTTTAACCCAACCACTATTTCTAAATTACAACAGGCCGTTCGTTTAAACAGCCCAGAAAGTTATAAAGAATACTCAAATGCCGTTAACGAGCAAAGCTCAAACTTAATGACTATTAGAGGTTTATTTGAATTCAACAACTTAGATCCAATTTCTATTGACGAAGTAGAACCTTGGACAGAAATTGTAAAGAAATTCAAAACGGGTGCAATGTCTTACGGATCTATTTCTAGAGAAGCACACGAGAATTTAGCGATTGCAATGAATAGAATTGGAGGAAAAAGTAACTCTGGAGAAGGTGGAGAAGATCCAAAACGTTTCCAGAAAGAAATTAACGGAGATTCTAGAAACTCTGCAATCAAGCAAGTTGCTTCGGGACGTTTTGGTGTTTCAATCAACTATTTGACAAACGCTAAAGAGATTCAAATCAAAATGGCTCAAGGTGCGAAACCTGGTGAAGGTGGACAGTTACCTGGAGAAAAAGTAGTGCCTTGGATTGCTGAAACCAGAAACTCTACGCCTTATGTAGGTTTGATTTCGCCTCCTCCTCACCACGATATTTACTCAATTGAGGATTTATCTCAGTTGATTTACGATTTGAAAAACGCGAACCGTGAAGCTCGTATAAACGTAAAATTAGTTTCTGAAGTTGGAGTTGGAACCATCGCTGCCGGTGTTGCCAAAGCAAAAGCTGACGTAATCTTAATTTCAGGTTATGACGGAGGAACGGGAGCTGCACCATTAACATCTTTACAGCATACAGGTATTCCATGGGAACTTGGTTTAGCGGAAGCACAACAAACTTTAATCTTAAACGATTTAAGAAGCCGTGTAGTTTTAGAGTGTGACGGACAGTTGAAAACAGGTCGTGACGTGGCAATAGCAGCTTTATTAGGAGCTGAAGAATTCGGTTTTGCAACGGCTCCGCTTGTAGCTTCTGGATGTATCATGATGAGAGCTTGTCACTTAAATACTTGTCCAGTTGGTATTGCAACTCAGGATCCTGAATTGAGAAAAAATTTCAAAGGAACTCCAGAGCACGTAATCAACTTCATGTATTTCATTGCTGAAGAGTTAAGAGAAATCATGGCGCAGTTAGGTTTCAGAACTTTAAAAGAAATGGTTGGTCAGTCACAAAAATTAAATGTGAACAAAGCCATCAAACATTATAAAGCAAATGGTTTAGACTTGTCATCAATTCTATACAAACCGGAAAAAGCGAAAACAGAGCCAAATCATAATACAACGACTCAAGATCACCAACTTGAAAATGTATTGGATTTTGACATCATCAAAGAAGCGATTCCGTCGATCTATAGAAAAGAGAAAACAAGAGTAACCTTTAAAATTAAAAATACAGACCGTTCTGTAGGTGCGATTTTGAGTAACGAAATCTCAAAAATCTACGGCGCACAAGGATTACCTGATGACACTATTTTAGTTGATTTTGAAGGTTCTGCCGGACAAAGTTTTGGTGCTTTTGCAACAAACGGATTGTCATTTAAAATTCACGGAAACTGTAATGATTATTTAGGAAAAGGGCTGTCTGGAGGAAAATTAATTGTAAAAGTACCTCCTACTGCAACTTTCAAACCTGAAGACAATATCATTATCGGGAACGTTGCCCTTTACGGAGCTATTACCGGAGAGGCTTATATTAATGGAATGGCCGGAGAGCGTTTCTGTGTGAGAAATTCTGGAGCAACAGCAGTTGTTGAAGGAATTGGAGATCACGGTTGCGAATACATGACCGGTGGTACAGTAGTAGTTTTAGGAAAAACAGGAAGAAACTTCGCAGCTGGTATGAGCGGTGGTGTAGCTTATGTTTACGATCCAAATAAGAAATTCGACTCAACAGTTTGTAACATGGAAATGGTTGCATTCGATCCAATGGAAGAAGAAGATCTTACGAAACTAAGAAAACTGATTAAAAATCATTCGTTGTACACCAGCAGTCCATTAGCAAAAAGAATTTTAGCAGACTGGGAAAACCAACAACAGCACTTCGTAAAAGTAATGCCAACTGATTACAAAAAAGCATTACAAAGAATTGCAGAAGAGAAAAAAATAGAAGAATTAATAGCTGGATAAAAATCAATTTCAAAAAATAAAATTCCAATGTCAATATCAATGGCAATGTCGTCCTGAGCGAAGTCGAAGGATTGGAATTTGGAATTTAAAGAAATTGGAATTTAATTTAAAAAGTCATGGGTAAAATAGGCGGATTTAAAGAATATAACAGAGCCGATGAAAGTAATTTAGCAGTAGCAGAACGTGTTTCGAACTACAACGAATTTACTATTCCGGTACCAAAAGATAAATTAAAAGAACAAGGATCAAGATGTATGGACTGTGGAATTCCTTTTTGCCACAGTGGTTGTCCGTTAGGAAATTTAATTCCTGACTTCAACGATATGGTGCATCAGGAAGAATGGCAGAGTGCATTAGAGATTTTACAATCTACTAATAACTTTCCAGAATTTACAGGACGTTTATGCCCTGCTCCATGTGAGAAATCATGTGTATTAGGAATCATCAAAGATCCCGTTTCTATCGAAAACATCGAAAAAAGCATCATTGAAAGAGGTTTCGCTGAAGGATGGATCAAACCTCAGCCACCAAAAACAAGAACAGGAAAAACAGTTGCTGTTATTGGTTCTGGACCTGCAGGTCTTGCAGCTGCTCAGCAATTAAACAGAGCCGGACACACCGTTACTGTTTTTGAAAGAGACAATGCAATTGGAGGTTTATTACGTTACGGAATTCCAAATTTCAAATTAGAAAAAGGAATTATTGACCGTCGTGTAGTGGTTCTAGAAGCAGAAGGAATCACTTTCAAAACGAATGTAAATGTTGGTGTAAACTTCAGCGTTGAAGAATTAAACGCATTCGATTCTATCGTTTTATGCGGAGGAGCAACTGAAAGAAGAAGCTTGCCAACTAAAGGAATCGAAAGCAAAGGCGTTGTTCAGGCAATGGATTTCTTAACACAGCAAACTAAAGTTTTATTTGGAGAATCAATTCCGGATCAGGTTAAAGCAACTGGTAAAGATGTAATCGTTATTGGTGGTGGAGATACTGGTTCTGACTGTATCGGAACTTCAAACAGACACGGAGCTAAATCAGTAACTAACTTTGAGATTTTACCAAAACCTCCAGTTGGAAGAAGCGAATCAACTCCATGGCCTTTCTGGCCGTTGCAGTTGAAAACATCTTCTTCTCACGAAGAAGGATGTGACAGAAACTGGTTGATCAACACTAAAGAATTTATTTCTAATGATAAAGGCGAATTAACTGGATTAAAAACAGTTGAGGTTCAATGGAAAATGACTCCAGGAAACAGACCAGAACTAATCGAAAAAGAAGGTTCTGAGAAAATCTGGCCTTGCGATTTAGCTTTATTGGCACTTGGATTTACAGGTCCTGAGAAAACATTAAGCGAGCAATTAGGAATCGAAACTGATATGAGAAGCAACTACAAAGCGCATAACTATCAGACAAACGTACCTCACATTTTCACAGCAGGTGATATGAGAAGAGGACAATCATTAATCGTGTGGGCTATTTCAGAAGGTCGCGAAGCAGCAAGAGAAGTAGATTTATTCCTTATGGGATCTACAAACTTGCCTACTAAAGGAAAAGGAGATTTACCAAGTCTATAATTTTTTTAAGACTCTAAGATGCTAAGGTTCTAAGATTCTAAGTTTTTTTTCTTAGCATTTTATTTAATCTTTATTCCGATAAACAACATAACTACTAATAAACCCTTGAATTTATATTCAGGGGTTTTGTTTTTTTCTATAATTTTTTTCCGCCACGACCCGAGCGATAGCGAACTGGCGAAGCAATTCACGAATTACATTCTAAACATTGCCAATAGGTTTCAGGAATTAGTTTAAAATAAAAAATTAGAATAATTCGTGAATTGCTTCGCCAGTTCGCTATCGCTCGGGTCGTGGCGGAAAAATAATTTCAACAGCATTCAAGAATAAGTTAAATTCGTGAATTCGTGGCAAAAAACCTTTGTATCTTTGTCTCTCAGTCCCTTTGAACCTAGTAATACGTTACAAAATTCGAAAACAAGCAACTTTTTGTTTAAAAACAAACAATTTGTTACAATTTGTTATTTTTCTACAATTAATTTGCAGTTACTCAAAAGTGTAATAACTTTGCCCAAAATGATTTAAAAATGCAAGCAAAAGATTTACTGCAGTTAGCAGACCAATTTGGAAGTCCATTATATGTTTATGATGCCGAAAAAATCCAATCTCAGTACAACAGGTTAACTAAAGCTTTCTCTAAGGTAGAAAACTTGAGAGTTAATTACGCCATGAAGGCATTGTCAAACGTTGCGATTCTTCAGTTATTAAAGAACATGGGGTCTGGTTTAGATACTGTATCAATTCAGGAAGTTCAGTTAGGGCTTCATGCTGGCTATGAACCCGAAAGAATTTTCTTTACACCAAACGGAGTTTCTCTTGAAGAAATCGAAGAAGTTGCCGCAATGGGTGTACAAATCAATATCGACAATTTATCTATTTTAGAGCAATTCGGAACAAAACATCCACATATTCCGGTATGTATTCGTATCAATCCACACGTAATGGCGGGCGGAAACGCTAACATTTCTGTTGGACATATCGATAGTAAATTCGGAATTTCTGTTCACCAGATTCCGCATATCTTGCGAATTGTGGAGAACACAAAAATGAGCATTGTCGGCATTCACATGCACACAGGATCTGATATCTTAGATATCGAAGTATTCTTGTATGCTGCTGAAATCTTATTTGATACTGCTAAACATTTCAAAGACTTACAATTCTTAGATTTCGGAAGCGGATTCAAAGTACCTTACAAAAAAGACGATATCGAAACAGACATCGAAGAATTAGGTAAAAAATTATCAAAAAGATTCAACGCTTTCTGTACAGAATACGGAAGAGATTTAACTTTGATTTTTGAACCAGGAAAATTCTTGGTGAGCGAAGCAGGTCATTTCTTAGTAAAAGTAAACGTAGTAAAACAAACAACATCAACAGTTTTCGCTGGAGTTGACAGTGGTTTCAACCACTTAATTCGTCCAATGTTGTACGGATCTTCACACCATATCGAAAACATCTCAAACCCAAAAGGAAAAGAGCGTTTTTACTCAGTTGTAGGATACATTTGCGAAACAGATACTTTTGCAAACAACCGCAGAATTCAAGAAATTACTGAAGGTGACATTTTATCTTTCAGAAATGCTGGAGCATATTGTTTCTCCATGTCTTCGAATTACAATTCAAGATACAAACCAGCCGAAGTTTTATGGATGAACGGTCAAGGAATCTTAATTCGCCAAGCTGAAACTTTTGAAGATTTACTTAAAAATCAAATTCCGTTGCCACAAGAAATTGCTGCAACAGTTTAAAATAAAAAAAAAGAGAATATCTATTTAATCCCGTTTCTTAATTGAGGCGGGATTTTTTTGATTATAAAAAACATTTTCCTCAACAAATTTTTGAAAGTATTTTTTTTATCAAAAATTTTGTAAGACAAAAATATTACTTTAGCTATAGCAAAAGAATTTAACCTATATGAAAATAAACTTCAAGATTTTTATATTGATGAGCATCTAATAGAAAAGTTAATTATAAAATAAAAAATAAATGATAGAATTTCTAAAACCCAGTAATAGAGAAATTAGAAAAAGTATAAAAGATGTTGACGATAGCTACAATAATGATTGGGATATATTAGCAGAATTATGTCAAAATTCTGTTGATGCAATACGAAAAAAAAAAGCCAGAAAAAGGAATTATCAAAATTGATATTAACTCATTATCTAAATCAATAAAAATTGAAGATAATGGTAGTGGTATAGATCCTGAAATGCTACCTATTTTATTAGCTCCGTTTTCCACAAATAAAGAAAATGACGAAGATAGTATTGGTGAAAAAGGTGTTGGATTAACTTTTGTTTTATTTTCATGTAACGATTTCAAAATAACTAGTGGAAATCAGAAAGGAACACTTGTCGGATGTATAAAAGATGCCAATAATTAGAAAAACAGCGTTTCTACTGACCCTATACATTTAATAACGGAATCTCCAGTTGAAAAAATACACGGAACAATCATTCAATTAAATGAAATTAGGGATTCTCCAATTTTTAATTTATCATTTGAGCAATTAAAATATGTCCTAAGAACAAAGACAGCACTAGGAAATACTAATTCAATTTGGAACGAAAAGGAGCCAGAAATTGAAATTATCATAAAACATAAAGATCAAAATGGAAAAGAGATGGAAGAAATACTTCCTAACAAATTTTGGCTAGTTTATGAAAAATTAGATGAAAATTCAAAAATAGATTTAGATGAGTTTATCAAATTTGCTGAAGATGCAGATAGAACAGATTATGATAAAAGAAGAAAACTTAAAGATAAAATCATATATAAAAAAGGAAATTTTTCTCATAACGGAAGAATTATCAATTACATTACCTGTTTTGTACCTAAAAGAAAAGTTTGGAATGATTTATCAATAAACAATAATTTATGTGAAGAGGAAGATTTGAATAAAGATGAATGGCTTGATGAATTTCATTATGCAAAATTTTCTCAAGGAATATTTACATCTGTAAAAGGAATGCCAACAGGAATCTCCCTTGAACATCCAAATACAGGATATGCAGGATATTGGTCAAATATTTTCATATTATTTGAAGACAGGCATCTAAAATTTGATATCGGAAGAAAATCAATTCATGGTATGACAAGTAAAATTTACAAACATTACTCTCGTGAAATTTTCAATAATTATTTGAATTACATAACCAAATATGTGTCTGGCGAGATAACTTTAAATAGCGAATGGGATAAAGAAGAAATTTTTGCAGACATTGAAAAGTTGATTAATCTTAATAGTACAAAGAGTAAATTTATTAAAACACCAAAGGATCAAGAAGCAAGTGTTTCAGCAATTTTTTATGAATGTATCGGAAATGGATTAATTAAAGACATTGAACCATACGTTTCTGGGTATAGAAATAAATATGATTTATATGCAAAATGGGGAAATAAAAAAATTGTATTTGAAATTAAATCTAAGTTAAAAAATATATTGAAAGATTTTAATGATGAACAAAAACTTTTTGACGAGATAGATTGTGTAGTATGTTGGAATGTTTCTGAAGAAGATGATCAAGCTATGAGTAATAGAGGAATTAATTTAGAACAAATTACTACTTCAAGTTTATCTGAAAACAATAAGATCATTCCAAACTCAACACATATTTTAATTTTATCTGGATTTGTAAAACCAATTTACGTCATAGATCTAAAAAAAGTTTTAGAATAATTACAACTGAAATTATCCTTTAGACTTTAACGTCCCGCTCGTGAACAAAAACTGAGAAAATAAAGAACACAAATACTTTATAGCCACGATCGAGACGCTCGCTCTAGCATAAAAAGAACACAAAGTTTTTTATAAATTGCCTCCAGTTTTAACTGGAGGAATATGTAAAGATTAAAAAAGGCTTTAGCCAAATTACCTACAATTTGGCTAAAGCCTTAAACTCTTTTATCATTTTCTCATCCTGCTAAAGCTGGGACGCAATTAAATTTTCTTCCTCCCCTCAATATTCGGCAAGAACCCAGTAATAATCCCAATCAAAGGCAGAAACGCACAAATTTTAAAAACATATTCTATACTTGTTGCATCGGCTATTTTTCCTAGAACTGCTGAACCTAAACCTCCCATTCCGAAGGCAAATCCGAAGAAAAGACCGGCTACTAAACCCACTTTTCCTGGCAATAATTCGGTTGCGTAAACCAGAATTGCAGAGAAAGCAGAAGAAAGAATCAATCCGATGATTACAGATAAAGTTCCGACCCAAAATAAATCTACATAAGGCAACATCAGTGTAAATGGCGCAACTCCAAGAATTGAAACCCAGATTACATATTTTCTTCCAATTCGGTCACCAATTGGTCCTCCAATCAAAGTTCCCGCTGCGACAGCTCCAGAAAACAAAAACAAATAAACTTGTGATTGCTGAATCGAAATATGGAATTTATCAATTAAAAAGAACGTATAATAACTCGTAATACTGCTCATATAAAAGTATTTAGAAAAAATCAAAACCAATAAGATGATCAACGAAGCAATAACTCTGTTTTTAGATAAATGATGGGTTTCGATTTTATGTGCGGCTTTATTGGCATTTCTTTCAGATAAATGTTCCGTGTACCAAAGCGCGATTTTGTACAAAGCAAAAATTCCGACTAAAGCGATAATACAAAACCATGCGACATAACTTTGCCCGTGCGGAATGATAATAAAAGCAGCTAATAAAGGTCCGATTGCACTTCCGGCATTTCCTCCCAATTGAAAAATAGATTGCGCCAATCCTTTTTTTCCGCCCGAAGCCAAATGTGCAACTCTCGAAGATTCTGGATGAAAAATCGAAGACCCAATTCCGATTAAACTTACTGATAACAATAGAAAAGTAAAACTTGAAGCAATCGAAACCAGAAACAATCCGGTCATAGTGAAACACATTCCAATAATAAGCGAATAGGGTTTTGAATTCTTATCGGTATACATTCCCACAAACGGCTGTAAAATTGAAGCGACGATTTGATAGGTAAAAGTGATAATTCCGATTTGAGTAAAACTCAGTCCGAAATTTTCTTTAATAAGCGGATAAATTGACGGAACTACAGCTTGTAAAAGGTCATTAATTAAATGTGAAAAGCTGATTATAAAAAGTATTGAATACGTTGTTTTTTTAATTACTTCTGGTTGTACTTTAACGGTTTCCATGAGTTGTTTTTAGGTTAATCTTCATTTTAAAAATAACAGCTGTATTATTTTTTTACAAAATTGAAATAATTTACAATGTCAAAATTGCTATATTTGGACAATGAATAATCAGATTCGGACATATCGAATGGCACAGGATTATGGATACCAAGTTGATCCATCGATACCTGTTATAGGTTATACCGAAACGGTAAACAATGAAATGTGTATTTCGCATTCGCATCCCAGAGCGCAACTTATTTATGCTACGCGCGGTGTAATGCATGTTGTGGTTGGTAATCATATTTGGGTGGTGAACCCGTTGCAGGGATTGTGGCTTCCGAGCGGTGTTGAACATCAGGTTACTTTTCAGAAAGACGTTAATTATTACAGCGTTTTTATCGATCCATCTGCAACTAAGGGATTGCCAACAAACAGTTTTTCTTTTGATATCCCGATGTTTTTGAAACAGCTGGTTTTCAAAATTATTTCTTTTGGAACAAACGGAAATCTAACCGATTCGCAATTAAGAATCATTGCTGTTTTTCTGGACGAACTTGCACAGATTGTACCAAGTGCCACTTTTTTACCAACCACAAATAATGAAAGACTGCAAAAAGTTGTCGAACTTTTAATGAGTGACGTCGCGAGTAAAAACACCATTGATCATTATGCTGAACTTTCGTTTATGAGTAGCCGAACTTTATCGCGTTTATTCATAAAAGAATTGGGAATGAATTTCAGCGATTGGCGGACTCGCCTAAAATTACTTGAAGCTATAAAAAGATTGGGCGAAAAACAATCCATAAAAGAAATCGCGCTAGATTTAGGTTATGAAACAGCCAGCGCTTTCATTTTTATGTTCAAAAAGCATTTAGGAAAAACGCCTTCTAATTATATTTTAGAAGATGAAAATGATTCGGATAAAATATCGGCTTAAAGCATACATATTTAAAACAACTTTGCTAAAAATAACCGCTCACTCACATAACTTTAAAATAGGAATAAAAACAAATTAAAAAATGGATATAATAGGCAACAGATTAATGGCTAGCACAATTGAAGAAGTCATAGAAAATCCGCAAAAACAAACCATAACTTTTAATTTAATGTTTCCGTATGATTTTGGAAATAACTTGTTTGAAGAAAGATATTTGAAGTTTAATAAAGTTGTTTTTTATCAGGTCGAAGAAATAATCATCCCTTTAGGTCGAATTCCACAAATATGGAATATAAATGATCTGGGGCAATTCTCCAGAGTAGTAGAAACTCCGCCAGATAACATTAAAGTAGAATTTATAAGACAGAAATTTGAAATTAATACAAATGTTGGAAAAAGAATTATTGAATTTTCTGATTATGAGTTTGAAGATAAAAAATAATATTTTTATCTATATCAAATTAAAGTTTAATTCTTTAAAAAACTATTTTAGCTTACCAAATCAAAACCCCAAAACTATGAAAATTACGATTTCTCTGTCAGCTTTATTTCTATTGCTTTCAACCAATTTATTCAGCCAAACTATTGCGGATTTAAAGTTAAAACCAAAAGAAATTCCAAAAGCTTATACTTTTAACGACGGCAATATTTGTATTACGCCTCAAGCCTGCACTTTTTACAACGACATTGAAACCTACAGCAATATTGTTGGAACAGTAAAAAGCAAAGCGATTCAGAATTTTAGAAGCAAAGGCGATCGTGGCTCTATTATGTATTTTGAATTTGATCACGTTTTCAAGGGCGATCGATTTCTGCAAGGATTACTTTGGGGAAAAGACGGTCAGCCAACAGACGAACATCCTGAAGAATATCTTGTAAAAGGAAAATTTCTAATCATTTGGAGTTTCCGCCCGGATAGTCTTTTAAAGGAAAAATCAGAAGAAAAAATAGAAAAACTGTTGCCGTAAAACATCGAAAAACATTTAAAGAGTAAATTAACTTCATTTAGAATTCATCTTTTCGAATTACTTTTGCAAGTGCAAAACTTCATCTTAAATAATAAAAAATGAAACCACAAATACGAATTCTTTCTTATTCAATACTTTTCTTTTTATATCTAATTTCTACACCGATTATTTTAAAGATTGGCGAAAAATTAAAAACTGATCCTTTTGTAACTTTAGGATTCGGTTATGCGGTCTTCAATATTATTTATGCTTTTATAGCTTTAAAATGGAAACCTTTATTGAATGTAATCTACGCTGTGGCGATTGCATCATTGGCGTTATTCCTGGCTTTGAAGTTTACAAATTTGCATTTGCTTTTCAAATACGATCCGTATCAGGTTAAAACGGCTATACTTGCTAATGCTGTTTTTGCTATTATTTTTTGGGAAATTGTTTATCAGGTGAAAATTAGAATGAGAAAATAATTTTTTTCAATTCGCTCTAGCTTCACTTTTTTATATTTTTTAAAATCCACTTTCCACGAAAAAAGTAAATAATGAAACTAAAATCGTTCTTAATATTGCTAATCCTGTTTCAATTTTCATGCAAAGACAAAAAGGAAAAGCAAGTTGAAACATGGAATAAACGAGTTCAGGAATTCAAAATTCAAACAAAAAAAAGTAGTGTTTTTGATTTTCAAAAGTTTATAATCTCAAAAGGGAAAATTGGAGAAATAAAAATAGGAATGCTTATTAGTGATGCTGAAAAATTCTTAAACCAATTGACTAAAACAAAAGCTGAAGCTTACGATTTTGGTTTTGACGGAGGCGGATTTACCTATATTTATTCTTTAAAAAACCAACCTGTTATAGCATTAATTCCGAAAAGAGATTCGGATGAAATTTTAGCAATCGCTGCTTTAAGCAAAAACCTAAAAATGAACAACGGTTTGCATCCAGAATCTACTATTGCTGAAATACAACAAAAATATCCGGATATTAAAGTTAATCAAGATATAATGATGGATTGGGAATTTATACAAGATCAAAAAAACAATCTGCAATTTATTTTTATGACCAATGAAAATAACCAAATTGGAGAATACTCTGAACTCGAAATACCTTCAGAACCAAAAAGAATCGATATAAAAACGGATTGGATTGAAATCAGATAAAAATCTGCCCATTTAAAATACATACTGCAATTCAGAGCACAAATCTACCTTGGCAACAGAATTTTATAAACGTAATTTCTTAAATTAGCTTATAAACATTTGTAACGAAAATTTTATTTGGCTATGAAAAATACTTCAGAAATTGCAAATCGGTTCAGAGAGATTATTTTAAATGGAACCTGGGTTGCCAACACTAATTATAAAGATCAACTCGAAAATCTGGATTGGAAAATTGCCGTTGCTCCGCTTCAAAACTTAAATACCATTGCAATTCTAGCGCAGCATATTCATTACTACATTAGCGGAATAAATCAGGTTTTTAAAGGCGGAACTTTGGATATAAAAGACAAATTCAGTTTTGACTTTCCTCCTATTCAATCTCAACAGGAATGGGAAATCTTTCTAAATAAATTTTGGGATGCAGCTGAAGAATTTGCTTCTTTGGTGGAAGAAATGCCTGATGAAAAACTAGACGAAGGTTTTGTTGATGTAAAATACGGCACTTACAGAAAAAATATTGATTGTATGATTGAGCACAGTTATTATCATCTAGGACAAATTGTTTTGATTAAAAAGCTATTATCAAACTAAAAAAATAAAGACTTAACTTTTAATTTTCTTTCAAATCAACAGAAAACCTTAATTTTAAAATTCAACTTTAAAACTTTAGTTATGAGAAAAATATTTTTAGCATTTGTATTTTTAATCGGATTATCTGCAACGGCTCAAACTTCTAAAGAATTAATTGGAAAATGGCAATTAGTAAAATGGACGAAAAACGGTAAAGAAAAAGATATTCAAAAACGCTTTAAAACAGATCAGGTTTTTCAGATTTTTAGAGAAAATGGCGATTTCGAAAGTGTAATTGGCGATGAATCTCATAAAGCAAAATGGAAATTATCAAGCGACAATTCTCAGTTGACGATCGTTTCTGTTATTTTGCCGGTTGTTTTTAAGATTAATTCTTTTGACAGCGAAAAACGCAGTATCTCAAATCCTGAAGTGGGTACTTTTGAGTATAAAAAAGTAAGTGACTAAATCACGATTGTTTTCTTAATTACTCGAAAAAAAACAAAACTTCTCATCTAGCCCCGATGGAAGCGACATCCTTTTGTGGTGGGGTTCACCACAAAAGATATAGCGGACAGCGGGACTAAACATTCTTATGAAAACCTTGTTTTCTGCTCCTTAAAAAATCTAAAAAAAGGCATAGTTGTTGAAAGTTAAAAAGATATATTTACACCTTCAAAAAATACAACATGCAAAAAATTACTTTTCTATTTTCTATATTATTTTTAGCCTTTTCTTCGTGCGGTGTAAAAACAACCCAAGCTCTGATAAGCGACGGTAATTACGACGGCGCAATTGACCGTGCGGTTGAAGCTTTAAGAACGAATAAAGATTCAAAAGGAAAACAGGATTATGTGTATCTGCTCGAAGAGGCTTTTGCTAAAGCGAAAGATAGAGACTTGCGTAATCTTGAAATGCTCAACAAAGAAAATAATCCCGCAAATACTGAACGCATCTACAATACTTATATACAACTAAATAACCGTCAGGAAAAAATCAGACCTATTTTGCCTTTGAAATTATTAAAGCAGGGAAGAAACGCTCTTTTTCCGTTTGACAATTATTCGAATGAAATTGTAAACAGCAAAAACGCACTTTCAAAATATCTGTATGAGAACGCTTCTGCTCTTTTGAAATCAAATAACAAAATGGATTTCAGAAAAGCTTACGATGATTTTGCCTATTTGGAAAGTTTAAATCCGAATTACAAAAATGCAAAAAAACTGATGGACGATGCTCAGTTTAAAGGAACTGATTTTGTAGATGTTTATGCCAAAAATGAAACCAATATGGTAATCCCAAAAATGCTTCAGGACGATTTATTGGATTTTAAAACTTATGGATTAAACGACAAATGGACGGTTTATCATAGTGCCAGACAAAAAAATGTAAAATACGATTACAGCCTGATTATTAATTTTAGAGATATTTATATTTCGCCTGAACAAATCAAAGAAAAGAAATTTACTAAAGAAAGACAGGTAAAAGATGGCGTAAAAACACTTTTGGACAGCCGAGGAAAACCTGTAAAAGACAGTCTCGGAAAGGAAGTTAAAGTAGATAATTTTAAAATTCTTCGCGCAACTGTCTACGAATTTAGACAATTCAAATCGTGCCAGGTCACTGCAAAAGTTGACTACGTCGATTTGAAATCGAATCAGCTGGTTCAAACATTTCCAATTAGCAGTGAATTTGTTTTTGAGAATATATATTCGACTTATAAAGGCGATAAAAATGCATGCGATGACAATTATCTTGGAAACTTCAATAAACGTGCGGTTTTGTTTCCGAATAACGAACAAATGGTTTATGACACGGGCGAAGACTTGAAAGCCAAACTAAAAGACATCATTATAAAGAATAAATTTAGACGGTAATTATATAACACGATTATAAAGAAAAAGGCGCATTTTTAATGCGTCTTTTTTTGTTTAAGTTCTTTTCTTTAAAAAAAATATGCTTTTTTGAATTGCGCAACCAAAAAGTTGCGTATATTTGCAACTTATTAGTTGCGTAATTCTATTTTAAAAATGAAACGAGATATTTTTCAGGCAATTGCCGATCCGACGCGAAGAGCAATTTTAGTTTTGATTTCTTCAACTGCATTAACGCCAAATGCAATTGCAGAACAATTTAAAACTACGAGACAAGCAGTTTCTAAACACATTAAAGTTTTAAACGAATGTGATTTATTGGAAGAAAAAAAACTGGGCAGAGAAATTTATTATCAGCTCAAAATTGACAAAATGAAAGAAGTTGATCAATGGATGGAACAATTCAAGAAAATCTGGGAAAGTCGTTTCAGTCAATTGGATCAAGTATTATTAAATTTAAAATCTAAAGAAAATGAAATCTGATCTTACAATGAATTTTTCCATAGATAAGGAAAATATAGCCGTAATTATAAAACGCGAATTCAATGCGTCATTGTCAAACGTTTGGGCAGCCTGGACAGAGGTTGAGATATTAGATCAATGGTGGGCGCCGGCTCCCTTCAAATCCAAAACAAAAAGCATGGAATTCAAGGAAGGCGGACGCAGATTATACGCCATGGTTGGGCCAGATGGTCAGGAACGTTGGAGTTTTTTTGATTATTCTTCCATTTCTCCAAAAACAAATTTCAAACATTCTTCTACTTTTTGCGATGCTGATGCAAATCCGGTTCCAAATATGGGAAGTTCATATTGGGATGTTACGTTTTCTGAAGAAGGCGATTTGACTGTTGTTGATATTGTAATAAAACGAGATAGTCTGGCCGAATTAGAAAAAGTCGTAGAAATGGGATTCAAAGAAGGATTTACAAGCACGCTTAAAATCTTGGACAAAATTCTTGAAGCAGGCAAATAAAAATGCTTTGAACAAAATCAAATACTAATACATTTAAAATCAATATTATGAAATCAAATCTTTTAATGAATTTTACTGTAGATAAAGAAACGAGTACCGTAAATGTAAAACGTGAATTTAATGCATCATTGTCAGCTGTTTGGTCGGCGTGGACGGAAGCCGAAATTCTGGATCAATGGTGGGCGCCGGCTCCGTGGAAGGCACGAACTAAAAGCATGGAATTTAAAGAAGGCGGACGCCGACTGTATGCAATGGTTGGTCCTGAAGGCGAAGAACATTGGGCAATTGCCGATTTTACTTCAATCAGCCCGAAGACAAATTTTAAATATTTAGATGCTTTCAGTGACAGCGAAGGAAATTTAAACAAAGAATTCCCTCGTTCTGACTGGGATGTCAATTTTTCTGAGCAAGGCGGTTCGACTTTTGTTGATATTGCCATCAAACACGAAAAACTTTCTGATTTGGAAATGATTATTCAGATGGGTTTCAAAGAAGGCTTTACAATTGCAATGGAAGGATTGGATGCCATTTTTGCTGAGAAAGCAAAATAAATCTATTCAATTTATAAAAAGACGAAAGTTCAAAAAATAAAAATTGTAACTTTCGTCTTTTTATAAATCATTTTTACTTCTATAATGAACAAGTTTTTTACTCTCACTTTTTTATTTCTTTCCACAACAATAATTTTTAGTCAAAACAATAAATCTAAAACTACAGAAACCAACAAACCTTTTGTTTTAGGTGTTATTGACGAAATTCAATCAAAAGAATTAGGAGAAAAAAGAATCTTAAACATTTATCTTCCTGAAGGCTACAATCCAAGCGCAGATAAAAAATATCCTGTTATCTACTTATTAGACGGTTCTGCCAATGAAGACTTTATTCATATTTCTGGATTAGTTCAATTTAATAGTTTCGAATGGATCAATCAGGTTCCAAAATCAATTGTAGTGGGTATTGCAACTGTTGACAGACGTAGAGATTTTACATTTCCGACTACTTTAGAAAATGATAAAACTCGTTTTCCAACAGCAGGACATTCTGATAAATTTATTGCTTTTATCGAAAAAGAATTACAGCCTTTTATTGATAAAAAATACAAGACAACTGAATCAAAAATGATTATTGGCCAATCTCTGGGCGGACTATTGGAAACGGAAATCTTACTTAAAAAACCTTCTCTTTTTAATAAATACGTTATCGTTAGTCCGAGTTTATGGTGGGATAATGCTTCTTTGCTAAATTCAGATTCTGAAATATTGAAAGAGAACTTTAATCAAAAAACTGAAATTTATATCGCAGTAGGCAAAGAAGGTCTAACTCCAACCGCCATTCCGCGTGTCATGGAGGTGGATGCTAATTTATTGGCCGAAAAAATAAAGTTTTCGAAAAATAAAAACATCAAAATATATTTTGATTATTTCCCTGAAGAAAATCACGGAACGATCTTGCATCCCGCGGTTGCAAATTCTTTCAAATTCTTTTATCCAATAGTTAAGGAGTAAAATAGATTTAAAATTGTGAAATGTAAATCAGCATAATGATCTACATTTCACAATTTTTTATCCCAACCAACCTTCCCTATCGAGACTTCTATATTGAATTGCTTCTGCAATATGTGAAGAAATGATATTTGGAGCATTATCCAAATCTGCAATAGTTCTAGAAACTTTTAAAATTCGATCATAAGCACGTGCAGAGAGATTTAATCTTTCCATTGCTGTTTTCAGTAACTCTTTTGAAGGTTCGTCCAAAGCACAAAATTCACGAATAAGTTTACTGCTCATTTGAGCGTTGTAATGAACATTTTCGACCGTTTCAAATCTTTTGGTTTGAATTTCTCTAGCAGCTGTAACACGTTTACGAATTTCGACGCTGCTTTCTGCCTTTCTTTCGTCTGCCAATTTTTCGAACGGAACAGGAGTTACTTCTATATGAATATCAATTCGGTCTAAAAGCGGACCTGAAATTTTGCTCATATAACGCTGCATTTCGTGCGGTGATGAGGTATTCGGCATACTCGGATCATTAAAAAATCCACTCGGGCTTGGATTCATACTCGCCACCAACATAAACGACGACGGATAAGTGACCGTAAATTTAGCTCTGGAAATCGTTACTTCACGATCTTCCAACGGCTGACGCATCACTTCGAGAACATCGCGTTTAAATTCTGGCAATTCATCCAAAAACAAAACACCATTATGTGCCATTGAAATTTCGCCTGGTTGTGGATAACTTCCTCCTCCGACGAGAGCGACGTTTGAAATGGTATGATGCGGACTACGAAATGGTCGCTGATTCATTAAACCGACTTCTTTCAGTTTTCCGGCAACGCTGTGAATTTTAGTTGTTTCTAGTGCTTCACGCAAAGTCATTGGAGGCAATATACTCGGAACACGTTTTGCCAACATTGTTTTTCCTGCGCCGGGCGGACCAATCAAAATAATATTATGACCGCCCGCGGCCGCAATTTCCATACAACGTTTAATGCTTTCCTGGCCTCTAACATCTGAAAAATCAAATTCAGGGAAATCTAGACTTTTATAAAATTCAGCACGAGTGTCAATCACTGTTGGTTGAAGCGTATCTTTTCCGGCAAAAAAGTCTATTATTTCCTGCAAATTCGAAACACCGTAAACATCTAATCCAGCCACAATTGCTGCTTCTTTTACGTTTTGAATTGGGAGAAAAAATCCTTTATAACCTTCTTCTTTTGCTTTTATAGCAATTGGCAAAGCGCCACGAATAGGCTGCAAACTTCCGTCTAATGAAAGTTCGCCCATAATAATATATTGTTCGATTTCGGGCGCTTTTATTTGGTCGGAACCAATTAATATTCCCATTGCGAGAGGCAAATCGTATGCTGAACCTTCTTTTCTGAGGTCGGCGGGCGCCATATTGATGGTTATTTTTTTGCCCGGAAGCATCAATCCGTTGTTCTTTAAAGCGGCTGCAATTCGATAACTGCTTTCTTTTATCGCATTATCCGGAAGCCCAACTAAATGATAACCAATTCCTTTATCCATATGGACTTCCATCGTAATCGTGGTTGCCTCTACTCCAAAAACGGCACTTCCGTAAACTTTTACTAACATAATTATTCTTTCATTAATTGTTTTTAAAACTAATGAAAAAATAATTATTGTAAATATTTTATTACAAATAAATTTAAATTAAAACGGCAATTTGATTTGCGTTTTAATCTCCTCCACAATTCTGCTCAAATCCAAGCAATTCTGATGCGACCAAAACTCGCTTTCAATTTGATTATTTCGAATACAATTATTGCACTCGATAATTTCATGCGAATATCCTTTTCCTAAAACTGGCAAACTGATAACAGCTTCTTTTTCTTCGCCTATAAATAAAGAATATCCATCTGCAACAAACCAAGGTGAATTCAATTCGATTCTTCCTTTACTTCCAGCGATAACCGCTTTCATATCGGAATCGGAAACTATGGAAGCGTGTAAAATCGATTGTGCTTTTTCATATTGCAAAATCATAGAAGTCTGCAGATCAATATCATTTTTATGTTTTATAGCTTTTGCCACTATTTCCTTCGGATTTCCTAATAGTATATAAGACAGAAATAAGGGATAAACGCCAATATCAAACAATGCACCTCCGCCCAGTTTTTTATCAAAAAGTCTAAGATTTTCGGTTTCGCTTCCGCGGAAAGCAAAATCAGCATTTATGTATTTTACTTCACCAATTTTTCCGTTTTCAATTTTCTGCAAAACTTCTTTTACTGACGGAATAAATCGCGTCCAGAAAGCTTCCATAAAAAACTTATTATTCTTTTTTGAAGCTTCAATCATTCGAGTGGCATCGGAATATGAAAGTGCCAAAGGTTTTTCGCATAAAACGTGTTTACCACTTTCTAAAGCTCTAATCGATAATTCAGCGTGCGAATCGTGTGGCGTGGCTATGTAAATAATTTCGACTTCTTTATCAGTAAAAATCGTCTCATACGAATCGTAAGCTTTTGCACAATTGTATTTTTGAGCAAAATCTTTTGCTTTTTCTAAATCTCTCGAAGCAACCGCCGTCAATTCAGCATCTTCTAACAACATTAAATCAGTCGCAAATTGATTGGCTATATTTCCTAAACCAATTATTCCCCATTTTATTTTTTGTGAATTTTTCATAAATGTCCTATATACACTATCCATCAACGATTTACCTGAATTTTCATCTAAAATAGAGAAAAAACATTTTGGAAAATTAAAACTTATCTAACATATTTTCATATTTTTAGCAACAAATTAGCAAATACTATATGAAAAAAGCCCTACTACTACTCTTTTTGAGCGTTTTTTTAACAAAAACGTATGCTCAAGACTACTTCCCTGTTAATGAAAGTGTGCACAACAAAAGTAAAAATTACACTGTTTTTACGAATGCCACTATTTATGTAAGTCCAACTCAAAAAATTGAAAAAGGAACGTTGCTTATCCAGGACGGAAAAGTAGTTTCTGTTGGAACTAATATTGCAATTCCAAAAAACAGCATCACAATTGATCTGACAGGAAAAACAATTTACCCATCATTTATTGATATTTATACCAGTTTTGGAATCGAAAAACCAAAAGGAAACATGACTCCAGGACGCAGCCGTAATCCTCTTTACGATACAAAAAGAACTGGTTTTTACTGGAACGAAAGTGTAAGACCTGAAGTAAACGGTTATGAAACTTTTAAATATGATCAGCCAAAAGCTGATGAGTTTTTGAAAGCTGGTTTTGGTGTTGTTGGAACTCACGTACCTGACGGAATTGCTCAGGGATCTGGAGCTCTTGTTGCTTTGAACAACGAAAACAACTCTAAACAAATTATTTCAAACAAATTAACAAATCACTTTGCTTTTACAAAAAGCGCCTTGACAAATCAGCAATATCCAAGTTCTTTAATGGGAATGATGGCATTGCTTCGCCAAATGTATCTGGACTTAGATTGGTACAAAAAAGGAAATTCTGAAACTAAAGATTTATCGTTAGAAGCATTAGCAAACAATGAAAAACTGGTTCAGATTTTTGCAACAGAAGACAAATTAAACAGTTTAAGAGCTTCAAAAATTGCAAAAGAATTTGGTTTAAACTACGTTTTAAAAGGAAGCGGAAATGAATTCGAAAGAATTGAAGAAATTAAAGGAACAAATGCAAAATTTATTATTCCGATTAGTTTCCCAGATGCATACGATGTTTCGAATCCGTATTTATCAAACCAAATTGAATTGGCTGATATGCGTTTCTGGAATCAGGCGCCAACGAACTTAAAAGTTCTTTCGGATAACGGAATTGTTTTCGCCTTGACGACTGACAAATTAAAGAAAATTGAAGATTTTAAACCGAATTTATTAAAAGCGATAAAATACGGTTTTGACAAAACAAAAGCTTTAGAAGCGTTAACTACTATTCCTGCAGCTATTTTAGGAAAAAGCGACGAAGTAGGAAGTTTGAAAACTGGAAGTTATGCAAACTTCATTATTACTTCTGGAGAAGTTTTTGACGAGAAAACGGTTTTATATGAAAACTGGGTTCAAGGAAGCAAATTTGTTGTGAATGATATCAATGCAAAAGATATTCGCGGAAATTACGACTTGACTGTTGGAAAAGATACTTATAAATGGAAAATTGACGGAACTGCTGATGCTCAAAAATCAGAAATCACAACTGTTGATGCTAAAAAAGTAAAAAGCACTTTTTCTATCGCAAAAAATTGGGTTTCTCTTGTAATCAAACCTGCTGATACTATTAAATCTAATTTTGCTCGTTTAACAGGATTTGTTGAAAAAGCAGATGCTTTATCTGGAAAAGCGGTTTTATCAAATGGAGACGAATTGGTTTGGAATGCAGTAAAAACGAGTCCGTTTGTTGCGGTTAAAGATACTTTAAAACCAGAAAAACCAAATCATGTAATGCCAGTAACGTATCCAAACGTTGCTTTTGGTGATACTAAAAAACAAACTGCTCAAACTTTATTATTCAAAAACGCTACAGTTTGGACGAATGAAAAAGAAGGAATTTTGACAGAAGCTGACGTTTTAATCAAAAACGGAAAAATTGCTGCTGTAGGTAAAAATCTTTCTGACGCATCGGCAACTGTAATTGATGCTAAAGGAAAACACATTACAAGCGGTATTATTGACGAGCATTCGCACATCGCGATTTCTAAAGGTGTAAATGAAAGCGGACACAACTCAACTGCTGAGGTTACAATTCAGGATGTTGTGAATTCTGAAGACATTAATATTTATAGAGATCTTGCCGGAGGTGTTACAATTTCACAATTATTACACGGTTCTGCAAACCCAATTGGTGGTCGTTCTGCAATTGTAAAATGGAAATGGGGTTCTGCTGCAGATGAAATGTTATACAAAAACCAACCAAAATTCATCAAATTTGCTTTAGGTGAAAACGTAAAACAAGC
The DNA here is from genome assembly GCF_000745775.1 of Flavobacterium sp. ASV13. GTDB lineage: Bacteria > Bacteroidota > Bacteroidia > Flavobacteriales > Flavobacteriaceae > Flavobacterium. Next base: position 621,160 of record NZ_JQJY01000004.1, read on the forward strand.
GAACTGGGGAATTGATAATCCAACTCGTTTCCCGCAAACAAGAATGGGTGTTGAACAAGTTTTTACAGATTATTTCCAATTAGCGAAAGAATATGATGAAAACTGGAAAAAATTCAATGCTGGAAATAAAAAAGGAAAAGCTCCAAGAGTAGATTTAGAATTACAGACTCTTGCTGAAATTTTAAACAAAGAGCGTTTCATTACTTGTCACTCTTATGTAGAGTCTGAAATTTTAAATTTGATGAATGTTGCTGAGAAATTCAATTTCAGAGTAAATACTTTCACGCACATTTTAGAAGGTTACAAAGTGGCTGACAAAATGAAAGAGCACGGCGTTGGAGCTTCAACATTCTCTGATTGGTGGGCTTATAAATTTGAGGTAAACGATGCCATTCCATACAACGGACCAATTATGCACAACGAAGGTGTAGTTGTTGCTTACAACTCTGATGATGCTGAAATGTCTCGAAGATTAAACCAAGAAGCTGCAAAAGCGGTAAAATACGGAAACGTATCTGAAGAAGATGCCTGGAAATTTGTCACTTTAAATCCTGCGAAATTATTACATATCGATGACAAAGTAGGAAGCTTAAAAGTTGGAAAAGATGCCGATGTTGTTTTATGGAGCGAAAATCCATTGTCTATTTATGCTAAAGCTGAAAAAACAATTATTGAAGGTGTAGTTTATTTTGATATTGAAAAAGATGCTCAAAAACAATTGGCCATCACTAAAGAAAGAAATGAATTGATTGGACAAATGCTGCAGGAAAAAAACAAAGGAAACAGCACTCAGGCGCCAACAAGAAAAGAGAAAAGAGAATATCACTGTGATACTTTAGAACAGTTATAAAAGCTTTAGAAAATTCATAATGATAAAAAGAGACAACATGATAAATAAAAACATATATAAATTGCTGTTATTATTTTGTGCTTCTGTACAAATAAATGCTCAGCAAATTCCAGCACCAAAGCAATCAAAATCGGTTTTGATTTTAAATGCTACTGCGCACTTGGGGAACGGAAAAGTGATTCAAAACAGTGCGATTGGTTTTAAAGACGGAAAAATTACTTTAGTAGCCGATGCAACAACAATCAGACTTGCCGCTGATGCTTATGACACTACTATTGATGCTTCTGGTAAACATGTGTATCCAGGATTTATTGCTGCAAATACAACGTTGGGATTAGTTGAAATTGATGCTGTAAAATCATCTGACGATCAAGAAGAAATTGGAACTTTTAACCCAAATGTCAGAAGTATTATTGCTTATAACTCTGAATCGAAAGTTGTAGAAACGGTTCGTCCAAATGGTGTTTTAGTAGCTCAGGTTACGCCTCGTGGCGGAACAATTTCTGGTACTTCATCAATTGTACAATTAGATGCATGGAGCTGGAAAGATGCCATTTTAAAAGAAAATGACGGAATTCATTTGAATTTTCCATCTAGTTTCAAAAGATCTGGATCTTGGTTTGAGCCTGGTGTTATTGAACCAAACAAAGATTATCCAAAACAAGCGGAAGAAATCAACGCTTTTTTAATCAATGCTAAAGCTTACAATCAGACAACTCCAAAAGAAAGAAACATCGTTCTGGAAGCAACAAAAGGCTTGTTTGACGGAACTCAAACTCTTTACATTCATGCTGATGAAGAAAAGCAAATTGTAGATGCAATTCAATTGGCCGCAGACAATCAAATCAAAAAGGTTGTAATCGTTGGCGGTTTTGAAGCTTACAAAGCAACTGCGCAATTATCAAAATATAATGTGGGAGTTCTTTTAAGACGTGTTCACGATATGCCAACAAGCGCTGATCAAGATGTAAACCTGCCTTATAAAATGGCAAAAATACTTACTGATAAAGGTATTGTTGTTGGTTTAGAAAACAGCGGTGATCATGAACGTATGAGTGTGAGAAATTTACCTTTCTTAGCTGGAACTTGTGCTGCTTTTGGTTTAGACAAAGAAGTTGCAGTACAGTTGATTACGCTAAATACAGCAAAATTATTAGGAGTTGATGCAACTTGCGGAACTTTGGAAACAGGCAAAGATGCTACTTTATTTATATCTGAAGGAGATGCTTTAGATATGAGAACAAATAAATTGACAACTGCTTTTATTCAGGGCAGAAACATCAATTTGGATACTTTTCAAAACAAACTGAACAGAAAATTCAAAGAAAAGTTCGGTCAGAAATAATTCGGTTTTTCTAATATAAAAAGGCATCATTTGAAATATTCATTTGATGCCTTTTTTATTTAAAACAAAACAAATTGAACAGCACATTGAATAATTTGAATAGAAAAAATCATTATTTTAAGAATAATAGTATCTTTTTTTCATCGGAAACTGCACAAATGATAACTTTTGCCCATTTCAAGATTAATAAATTGTAAAATTTAAGTCTTTTTTAAGATATACACGCAAAATTTAGGGGGTCAAATTTTAAAATTAACAAAAATTAAACAATAGACTCTATTTTTTATAGGGGTGTCGAATGATTTTATACTTTTATAAAAAATTTAAAACTAAATAACTATGCGAAAAATTATTTTAAGTGTGATCCTCATCACGATTTTGTTACTATCTATTTTTTCTATCTCATTTGTTACTGAATCAAAAACATTAGGCGCTCATGTTGTTGAATTAAAATTAGACACGGGTGATACAGCATGGATGGTTGTTGCTACAGCATTTGTATTATTAATGACTCCGGGATTAGGGTTTTTCTATGGCGGTATGGTAGGCAAGAAAAACGTAATCAGTACAATGCTTCAAAGTTTCATGGCAATGGTAATTGTTACAGTTCTTTGGGTAGTAATTGGATTCGGATTATGTTTTGGTCCATCTATAGGCGGTTTCATTGGAGATCCTTCTTCAAATATATTTTTTCAGGGCGTAAGCGCAAACACCGCTTGGGAATTAGCACCAACAATTCCTATGATTCTTTTTGCTTTATTCCAGGCAAAATTCGCAATCATTACTCCGGCATTAATTACAGGAGCTTTTGCAGAACGTGTACGTTTCTGGGCTTACTTATTATTCATGGTTTTATTTATCTTATTCGTATACGCTCCATTATGTCACATGACTTGGCATCCTGATGGATTATTCTTTGGATGGGGAGTGCTTGACTTCGCTGGTGGTACTGTAGTACACATGAGTGCTGGATGGGCTGCTTTGGCTGGAGCAATCTTCTTAGGAAAACGTAAAGTTCAAAAAGTAAACCCTGCAAGAATCACGTATGTATTATTAGGTACAGGTTTATTATGGTTCGGATGGTTTGGTTTCAACGCAGGTTCTGCAGTTGGAGCTGGAAGTCTTGCTGCTCAAGCTTTAGGAACAACTACAATCGCTGCTGCTTCTGCTGCTATGGCTTGGGTTTTCCTTGACAAAATATTAGGACACAAATTATCTGCAATGGGAGCTTGTATTGGCGCTGTAGTAGGTTTAGTTGCTATTACTCCTGCTGCTGGTTTCGTAAGCATTCCTCATGCATTAGCAATTGGTATTATCGCTGCAGTAATTAGTAATATTGTGGTTAGCAAATTCCCTAAAGGAAAAATCGACGATGCTCTTGACGTATTTGCTTGTCACGGTGTTGGTGGTATGGTAGGAATGTTATTAACTGGTGTTTTTGCTTCTAATAGCGTAAACTCTATAGTTGGAAAAAACCAAGGTTTGATTTTTGGTGATGCTACTTTATTCTTAATACAATTAAAAGCATTAGTTATTGTATCAATCTTTGCTTTTGCAGCTTCTTATGCCTTGTTCTTCATTGTAAACAAAATTACTCCTTTAAGAGTTACTGAAGAAAAAGAAGAATTAGGATTAGACATCTCTCAACACGGAGAATACTTATAATAAAAAGAATTTCCTCTTTTTGCCTTTATAAAAAATCCCTCTAAGTTTAGCTTAGAGGGATTTTTGTTTGAATTAATATCAACTTATTAGTCCTTAGTAATTAGTTCTTAGTGATTAGTCACTTTATTTAGTTTAACCATTTAACTCCATGAAATTATAAAGAAGAAAACTAAGGGCTAATTACTAATCACTAAGAACTAAAAAATCTTATTTGAAATTAGCAATTCCTTCTTTCAGCCATTGCAAATATTCTGCGGTACTTACGTAACTAATTGTTGGTTTAGAAGTATGCAGGTTATTGCCTTCTAAATCCGTGATAACATATAAAGGCTGTGTATTTGTTTTATATGTTGAAATCATAAAATCAGTCCATTTATCTCCTACTGTAATGATTTCATCTCCAGCTTTCGTAACATATTGTTCGTTTTTTGGAAGTTCTCGTTTATCATCAACGTATAACGAAATCAAAACAACATCATTTTTTAATATTGGTAAAACCGATGGATCTGACCAAACATTGTTTTCCATTTTTCTGCAGTTTACACAAGCATAACCTGTAAAATCAAGCATTATTGGCTTGTTGATTTCTTTCGCGTATGCTAAACCATCTTCGTAATCATGAAAAACCATTATTCCGTGTGGACCTAATTCTGCACCTTCTGGAAGTCCTTTTATTGTTTCTGTGCTTCCTGTTGAATTCCCTGAACCTCCAACGCCAAATGGACTTTCACTATAGGTTGGTGGTGGCGGAAAAGCACTAATTAATTTTAAAGGCGCTCCCCAAAGTCCTGGAATCATATAAATTGTAAAACTTAAAACAAGTAATCCTAATGATAATCTTCCAACCGAAATATGATGCGTTGGACTATCATGTGGCAATGTAATTTTTCCGAATAAATATAATGCAAGAGTTCCAAAAATTGCAATCCAAATCGCTAAGAAAACTTCTCTTTCTAGGAAATGCAATTGTAAAACCAAATCAGCATTTGATAAGAATTTGAATGCTAAAGCCAATTCTAAAAATCCTAAAACAACTTTTACAGTATTTAACCATCCGCCAGATTTTGGCAATGAATTCAACCATCCTGGGAACATTGCAAACAACATAAACGGAAGTGCCAATGCTGAAGAAAACCCTAACATTCCTACAATTGGTGCAATTCCTCCATTTGAAGCAGCTTCAACCAATAAAGTTCCTACAATTGGTCCTGTACATGAAAATGATACAATTGCCAATGCTAAAGCCATGAACAATATCCCAATTAAACCTCCTTTGTCTGCTTGTTGATCAGCTTTGTTTGCCCACGAATTTGGAAGCATAATTTCGAATGCTCCTAAAAATGAAACAGCAAAAACAACCAAAATCACGAAGAAAATAAGATTGAACCAAACATCTGTCGATAACGCATTTAAAGCATCAGCACCGAATATTTTAGTTACAATTAATCCTAAAATCACATAGATTGCAATGATTGATAATCCGTAAATTATAGCATTTCTAATTCCTTTTGCTCTGCTTTTACTTTGTTTGGTAAAAAAACTTACCGTCATAGGAATCATAGGAAAAACACAAGGTGTAAACAAGGCCGCAAAACCACCTAAAAAAGCCAGGAAAAAGATAGACCACAAACTTCTAGACGGTGCAGGCGCAGGCATATCTTCTTTCGAAATTGGCTCTTCTACATTAGATTTTACCACCTGAACTTTTGCTGTATCTGCTGCTTTTACAATTGTATCTACTGCAATTCCAGTTACTTTTGTTTCATCTTTTTTCGCTTCTGTTATTGCCGGAACTGCGTCCATATTGAAAGTCGACGGAATCGCAATTGAGAATTTTTTATTCGAATTGATGCAAACTTCTTTACAAACCTGAAAATCAAATTCCACATCAACCGTTTTTAAATTTGGGTTGACAATCTTGATTTCCTGCTCGATATGTGCTTTTCCTTCAAAGAAAGTTTCGTTTACGCCAAAAACGTCATTAAAAGCTGTTCTGGTTTTTCCTTCCTTTGCTTTTCCAACTAATTCGTAATTTCCTTTTTGATTTTTGAATGCAATTTCCAGCGCAAGCGGTCCGCCTTCTGGGGTAAATTGCGAGTACATATGCCAATCTTTTTCAATTGTTCCGTCAAAAATTAATACGGCATTGTTTCCGGATTTTTTTTCAATTTTTGAAGTCCATTTTACTGGTTCTAAAACCTGAGCATTACTTTTTGCAAAAGAAAAAATAAAAAACAGTAAAAATAAAAGAGATTTGCTCCAGTAGTTTTTTGGCATTATCGCTTGGCGGTATTGATTAAAGTTCATTATTGCAGTTCTATTTTTAGTATATTATTTGTGGTATTTTCAATTTTAAAACGTTCGTCTTGCCTGATTCCGACAACCCATACAATTTGGTTATCTGAACATAAAATCCATGTTTTTTCTTTTTCGATCAGAGATAATTTTTCATCTTTAAAAAGCTTGCTTACTTTTTTCGACTTTCCCTGCATTCCAAAAGGCTGAAAAACATCTCCTTCATTCCATCTACGTAAAATCAAAGGAAACTGGATTTTTTCGGCGTCCACAAAGATAGCTTTATTTGAATCTATTGTAATGTCATCTACCTGACAAAGCTTCAAATTTAAGGGAAAATTAACTTCTGTGTCTTCTTTATTAATTTCAAATTCTTCGTCATTAGGCTCATACGAAATTGGGCTCAAAATCAAGGTTTCTCTGTTTTTAAGCAATCTGAATTCTTCTGAAAGCACTTGTTTTCCAGATTGCCCTTTTACCAAATCGTAAATATCATTCCATGCCGTGAAACCAAATTCATTTAGCCATTGATATAAATACGATTTATAATTTGGTAATTTTTTCAGCTGATTTAAATCGAAATGTATATCTTCTCCTTCTTCTTTCGCAACCTGCTGATAAACCATAATTGATGCATCTTCAGTCATTTCCTGCGATTCCTGCAAATACGATTGTGTTTTCTGAAAAGCATTCAAAAAGTTTGGGTTGATTTCTTTTAAAATCGGAACTAAATCGTGGCGAATTTTATTTCGCAAATATTTATTAGATGCATTACTGCTATCCTCTCGCCATTCAATATTATTTTCTTCGGCGTAATTCAAAATTTCTTCTCTCGAAAAAGGCAAAAGCGGACGAATAATTTTATCATTTTGTTCCGGAATTCCCGTTAATCCATCTAATCCGGTTCCTCGGGTTAAATTGATAATGAAGGTTTCCAAATTATCATCAGCATGATGTGCTGTTAAAATATAATCGAAATTTTCTTCTTCCAAAAGCTCATAAAACCAGTTGTAACGAAGTTCTCTCGCCGCAACTTGTGTCGATAATTTATAATCTTCGGCAAAAGCTTTGGTATCAAATTGTGTGGTAAAAAACGGAATGTTGTTTTGCTTGCAGTAATTTTTAATAAATTCCTGATCGCCAAAACTTTCTAAACCGCGAAGCTGAAAATTACAATGCAAAACGGCAATTTCATAAGGCAGTTTTTTCAATAAATGCAGTAAAACCATACTATCTAATCCGCCACTAACTGCCAGAAAAAGCTTTTTTTCTGCTAAAAATGGGAAACGGGAAACGATATGATTTTGAAAGTTTGAAAACATTTGATAAATGTAAAGAATTAAACTTTATCTATTTTTAAATGAAATGTTAAGCGTAGTATTTTTTTTTTGCCACAGATTAAAGGGATTAAAATGATTAAAAAATCTGTGCAAATCTTTTTAATCTGTGGCAAAAAAATTATTGCAAAACTTCGTGCATTGCCTTAGCTTTCAGCAAACATTCTTCATATTCTTTTTCAGGAATGGAAAGCGAAGTTATGGCACTTCCGACAGAAAATGAAACATATTTATTTTCCTGATTATACAAAATACTTCGGATCACAACATTAAAATCAAAATCGCCTTCGGGAGTAAAATATCCAACAGCTCCACTATACAAACCTCGTTTAGTTTCTTCTAAATTTTCGATAATTTTCATCACCGAAATCTTTGGCGCACCCGTCATACTTCCCATTGGAAAAGTTGTTTTCAAAACATCAACTGGCGAATATTGATTATCTAATTTTGAAGTGATCGTTGAAATCATTTGATGAACTTGCAAAAACGAATAGATTTTGCAAAGCTCCGTAACCTCAACCGAACCTTTTTGTGCAGTGTGCGAAAGATCATTCCGAACCAAATCAGTAATCATGATGTTTTCGGCGCGTTCTTTTGCATCGTTTTCTAAAAAATGTTTTGATTTTTCATCTTCTGCAGAATCTAAAAACCGTTTTGAAGTTCCTTTTATCGGTTGAGAAATAATAGTTTCTCCAAGTTTTTTCAAATAACGTTCAGGCGAAGCCGAAAGCAAACATTGTTTGTTATTTTTAAAGAAAACCGAAAATGGCGCTTTCGAAATAGCATTCAATTTCTGAAATTTTTCTAACGGATTTATAGTCGCATTTTCCGCAAAAAATTCCATACAAAAATTAGCTTCATACATATCGCCTTTGTGAATATGTTCAAGCATTTTTGTCACTTTTTCGACATACAAATCTTTTGAGATTCGTTGTTGAATTTCTAAAGATGGCGTGCTTTCGACTTTTGACTTTTGACTTTCGACTATTTCCTTAAAATCATCTTCAAGCTCGTCATCACAAAGCAATAAATACTGAATTTCAAGCTGGTTTTCTTTCAATAAAAATATCTTTTTTGGCTGAAAGAAAAACAAATCCGGAAAATCAAGTCCGTCAAAATTATCCGATTTTAAATCTTCTATATCATTTTTTAAATCATACGAAAGATATCCAAAAAGCCAATCTTTTGTGGTTTGCTGATATTGTTTTAAATCTTCAAAAGCATTTTGGAAATCGGTTTTTACAGACGTAAACGCGTCAACAGCCAGCAGACAGTCAAAACTTGAATATTCCTGAGGATATGAATTGCTGTCCAGAAAAACAATCTCACGAAACTGTTGCGACCATGTTAAAAGTCGCTGTTTGAATTGTTCTGGATTGGAAATATGTTTATGAATAGAAACTCTCAAAGAAGTATAAATTTTAAGCTTCAAAATTACGACAAAAAAAATCCTTCAATAAAATAAACCAAAAAAATATTGGCACACTTTTTAGTATATCGATTTTAACACTAATTCATAAAAATCGCCATTTGATTAAAAACTACTCTAAAATTTTAACAACAAACCGCATTTACATCGTGTAAATATTTTATTTATTAATCAAATTTTAAAAATTTTATGAAAACAACTGCAAAATTAGGTTTGACCACCTTAATTCTTATTCTAGTATTATTTTCCTGCAAAAAAGCAGATTACGCCACGGCCGAAACGTCGGCAAATACTGTCGCAATGGACAGCACTGCAATTTCATCATCGGCAGCGGTCGAAAAAAAGGACAGCAAACAGAAATTTATTCGAACCGCTGATATCAAGTTTAAGGTTAAAAATGTCGTCAAATCTACTTATGCAATTGAAAATGCTGTTCAAAAATTTGGCGGATTTGTGACTTATACCAATCTTCAAAGCAATATTCATGATCAGATTAAGACTAAAATTAGTCTGGACAGCACTTTAGAAACCACGAAATATTCGGTAGAAAATAATATCACAATTCGCGTTCCTAACACACAGCTGGATACAGTAATAAAATCGATTGCCAAACAAATCGATTTTTTAGATTTCAGAGTCATCAAAGCTGATGATGTTTCGTTAAAAATGTTAGCCAATCAGCTTTCGCAAAAAAGAAATAGCGTTACTGAAAAAAGAGTCGAAAATGCAATTGATTCAAAAGGAAAAAAAATCAATGATATTGTAGAGGCAGAAAATACACTAGCAAATAAAAAAGAAGAAAAAGACAATCGCATTATCGAAAACTTGTCTTTGCAAGACCAAGTTAACTTCAGTACTATTACTTTACAACTTTATCAAAATGAAACGATAAAACAGGAAATTACGGCAAGTGAAAAAGACAACGCTGCTTACAAACCAAATTTAGGAATCCAAACAATTGATGCTTTAAAAAGCGGTTGGTACATTTTGGAGTCCATCTTGATTTTCTTTATCAATCTTTGGCCGATTATTTTAATAAGCATTGGCAGCTTTTTTCTTTACAAAAAATATCTCAAGAAATAAGAAAAGTGTTAATAAAACAGCAATTTAATAATGAAAAAATCGTTATATTTGATATAGATTTCAATTAATCCCAAAACAAGGTCAGATCAATTGAAAAATCCTCAATAAAACAGCATTTAAATACCAATTCTGTTTATGAGAAATTTACATTAGACGATTTCCAAGCACATTATTTATATTTTTTAACTTATTTAAAAATCCTAAGTATTATGAAAATTGCTACTATTATTGTCCGTGTTTTAATTGGTCTTTTGCTTCTTTTTGCTTCTATTAGTTTTTTCTTTCACCTAATGCCTGCAGAACCAGCAACCAATAATGATTTTAAAGCCTTCAACACAGGTTTAATGGCTTCTACTTATTTAATGCCCTTGGCTAAATCAATTGAATTGCTTTGCGGAATTGCATTTGTAACAGGACGTTATGTAACATTAGCTAATATTTTGATCTTGCCAATTACGGTAAATATCTTGTTCATCAATTATTTCCTGACGCCAGAAGGTCTTCCGATTGCCGGACTGTTATTTTTAGGCAACTTATTTTTGATTTACAGATATTGGGATAACTACAAAAGCATTTTTACTGCCTAAATTATTTCAATCTAAAATAAAAACCCAGCACCTTTTAAAGTGTTGGGTTTTCTTTTTAATTTGTTTTGTCATGTTTTACCCAGATAAGATCTGAAATTTTATAGCCAATGTCTTGTGCTTTAATTAAAAAATCAGCTTTTATACTTTCAGGAATAGTTGTTTCTCTGGAAAGAATCCACATGTATTTTAAACTTTCGCCTACAACAAGAGCATATTTATAATCCTGATCTATTGCGATAACATTGTATCCAGCATAAAAAGGACCAAAAAATGAGACCCTAAGCATACCAATATCGTCTTTTTTGACAAACTTGGCTTTCCCGATGCTTTCTTCCCACTTGTCTTTTTTGACATCATAGCCCCTGTTATCTACCTTTATAGTGCCATTATCATTCAGCGAATATTCGGCGGTGACATTTATTAAATCTTTTTCCCATTTATAATCTAACCTTGCAATTTCGTACCATTTTCCTAAATATTTTGCCTTGTCAAAGTTAGTGACAGCAACAGCTTTTTTAGGAATAGTAGAACCGCAGGAATAAAGTACAGCTGCAATTCCAGCTCCAAGAAGAATTGGAGCGATATATTTATTTTTCATAATGTTATCTTTTTAATTATCATAAAGATAGCATCTGAAATACACATCTAATTTACAAAATTTTTCTGAAACTTTATATTTTTTAGCTATTAAAAATAATGTGGATAAAAAGAAAAAAAATCACACGTATTTTAGGATAATGTGTTCAAAAAGCTAAATTTGGAGAATTAATCTAGCCCCTAAAAATGAAAATAAATTTATTGCTGATTTTCCTATTTTGCTTTTCTTTTTCCAGATCACAATCCGTACAGGCTGTAGATTCATTAAACATAGAAATATGCAAAGCGTTGGTCCAAAATAAAAATTTAAATAATGAAATTAGACTTAATACAATTACTAACTCTCATATAATTCCATATTTGAAAAAATTCGAGGATTCAATTACCAGACAAAAAACTTTCGAATTGATATTCTTCAGATTGCACAAAAACTGCAACGAATTTGTAGCACTTTTTCCACAATCAAAAGTAGATGATGGATGGGCTTTACAATATGAAAAGCCTTTAGAAAATATTACAAAGGAACAATGCTATCAGCTCACTAAAGATTCGAAATATCATTATTTTGAGAATGACGGAAATAAGGTAGAAGTCACTTTATCTCAGAATCTTTGGACAGAAAAATTTAGTGATAACTCTACTTCAAAATTACATTTCAAACAAAAAGGCAATTGCGAATTTGAATTAGAATTTATTGAAAGTGATAATATCTCCCGAAAAAACATGAGTATTAAAGGTGATAAATATCTTTATAAAATTTATGATGAAGATGCTGATTCTTATAGAGTTTATTTAAAAAACAAAGAAACTTATTATACTTTCAAATTGTTGAAACAATAAAAAACCGTCAGAAATAATTCTGACGGTTTTCCAATATGATTTACGTAAAAAATTATACGTGTATCGCTCTGTTTTCAGTAGCTGCTAATGCTGCTTCTTTTACCGCTTCCGCGAAAGTTGGGTGCGCATGGCTCATTCTTGAAATATCTTCAGCAGAAGCTTTGAATTCCATTGCAGTTACCGCTTCAGCAATTAAATCTGCTGTACGCGCTCCAATCATGTGAACTCCTAAAACCTCATCTGTTTTTTCGTCAGCAAGGATTTTTACGAATCCGTCTAAGTCAGCACTTGCTCTTGCACGTCCTAACGCTTTGAATGGGAAACTTCCAGATTTGTAAGCAACTCCTGCAGCTTTCAATTGCTCTTCTGTTTGTCCAACTGCAGCAACTTCTGGCCAAGTGTAAACTACACCAGGAATTAAGTTATAATCGATATGTGGTTTTTGACCTGCTAAGATTTCAGCAACCATAGTTCCTTCTTCTTCCGCTTTGTGCGCCAACATTGCTCCACGAACAACGTCACCAATTGCATAAATATTTGGAACATTAGTTTGTAAATGATCATTTACTTCAACTTGTCCTCTGTCTGAAATTTTCACTCCGGCTTTGTCAGCGTTTAATCCGTCTGTGTAAGGACGACGACCAACAGAAACTAATGAATAATCTCCTTCAAGAGTGATTGTTTCTCCTTTTGCATTTTCAGCCTGAACTGTAACAGCGTCGCCGTTTCTTTCAACTGATTTTACTTTGTGAGAAACGTAGAATTTCATTCCTTGTTTTTTCAATACTTTAGTTAATTCTTTAGAAAGAGAACCGTCCATTCCTGGAATGATTCTGTCCATGAATTCAACTACAGAAACCTGAGCACCTAAACGAAGGTAAACTTGTCCAAGCTCGATTCCGATAACTCCTCCACCAATAATAACTAAGTGTTTTGGAACTTCTTTTAAAGCCAAAGCTTCAGTAGAAGTGATAATTCTTTCTTTATCAATTTTAATGAATGGTAAAGAAGATGGTTTTGATCCTGTAGCAATTACAGTATATTTTGCTTCGATAGTTTCTGAAGTTCCGTCAGCTTTTGCAACTGCAATGTGAGTTGCATCTACGAAAGAACCTAAACCATTGAAAACAGTAATTTTATTTTTATCCATTAAGTAGTTGATTCCACCTACGGTTTGATCTACAACAGCTTGTTTGCGTGCGATCATTTTCTCTAAATTGATTTTTACATCTCCAGAAACCTCGATTCCGTGATCTGCGAAATGAGCAATTTCAGCATAATGATGAGAAGAAGATAATAATGCTTTTGAAGGAATACAACCTACGTTAAGGCAAGTTCCGCCTAATGAATTATATTTTTCTACAATTGCAGTTTTGAAACCTAATTGTGCGCAACGAATTGCTGATACATATCCTCCAGGACCTGAACCTATAATGACTACGTCAAATGAACTCATAGTAATTTGTTTTTATTTTAGCGGTTACAAAATTAAGGAATAAAGTTTTGTTTGAAGTTTAATTTTCAATGTTTTTTGCGTGAAATTTTGGGTTGTAGTTTTACCGCAAAGAGCGCTAAGAATTACGCGAAGGTCGCTAAGTTTTTTGTTTTTAATCTCGCAAAGACGCAGAGGCGCAAAGTTTTTCATGAATATCTTGAATGAATTGCGTCCAGCTTTAGCTGGATGGAAAATATTATGTCAAAGTTGAAAAGGCTTTAGCCAAATCTTTATTAATTTAGCTAAAGCCCATTACTCATTAAACCTAATTCCTCCAGCTGAAGCTGGAGGAAATTCAATTAAAACTTTGCGCCTCTGCGTCTTTGCGAGATTAAAAAAGAAACCTTTGAACCTTTGAACCTTTGCTCCTCTGAATCTTTGTGCCTTTTTAAAAAGAAATCACCGTTGAGTTCTTCACTTCACTAATCATAAACATACTTTGTGTGCTTCCAATATGTTGCAAACTCGTAAGTTTTGTGACTAAAAATTCACGATAAGCTTCCATATCTTTTACTAAGACTTTCAGGATATAATCATAATCACCACTAACATGATGACATTCTAAAACCTCATTTAGTTTGATTACTTCACTTTCAAATTTAGTTAGGAATTCTTTAGTGTGCTGAATGAGTTTTAAATGGCAGAAAACTACAAATCCTTTTTCGATTTTGGATTTATCGACTAATGCCACATAGTTTTTAATTATTCCTTCTCGCTCTAATTTTTTAATGCGTTCGTAAACTGCTGTTACAGAAAGATCAAGTTTTAATGATAATTCTTTGGTTGTTTTTTTACTATCGGTTTGTAAAAGAACTAACAGTTTTTTATCTGTGGCGTCTAAAATCATTTTGTTTGCTTTTTGAGATGAAAGAAAATCTATTGATTGGGTTTTATCAATCCAAATTTAGATTAAAAATCACAATAAATACATGTGTATAGTTTTAAAATCTAATTATTCACTTTATAGTTGATTAATTTTCTAATTAGGTCTTATTTTGAACAAGATTTCTCTTGAAAACGAGTGCCCTAGCCCAGATTGAAGTGGAAAGCCCGGAGTAAAAAAGGCAAAAGTTTCTTGTTCTAAAAAAGCGACCAACGGAAGCTCTTTTTAGAACATTAGAAACTTTGACTTTTTTATGAGGACTTGAAACGGAAAGCTGGAATTGCTTCTAAAATTTAGATTCAATGCACTAATAACTTGAAACATGAAACAAATAAAAACTTTAAACTAATTAATATGAAAAACTTTAACCCAGCAGATAAAATTCAGGATTTGCAGTACTTTGGTGAATTTGGCGGTGTGAATCCGTCGATTTCTGATTCTTCGACTTATACTTTTCTTTCGGCAAAAACTATGTTTGATACTTTTGAGGGAAATATGGAAGGCTGTTATTTATATTCGCGCCATTCTTCACCAAGTAATTTATATTTGGATCAGGCTTTGGCAGCGATGGAAGGAACAGAAACAGCAAATGTTTCGGCTTCGGGAATGGGAGCGATTACGCCTACTCTATTGCAATTGTGCGGCGCGGGCGATCATATCGTTTCGAGCCGAACTATTTATGGCGGAACTTACGCTTTCCTAAAAAACTTTACACCAAGATTCGGAATCGAAACGAGCTTTGTTGACATTACTAAATTGGATGTTGTTGAAGCTGCAATTACGCCAAAAACGAAAGTTTTGTATTGTGAAACAGTTAGTAATCCATTATTGGAAGTTGCTGATATTGCTGGTTTAGCTCAAATTGCTAAAAGGCATAATTTAAAATTGGTTGTCGATAATACGTTTTCTCCTTTATCGGTTTCTCCTGCAAAATTAGGCGCTGATATTGTAATTCACAGTTTGACAAAATACATTAACGGAAGCAGTGATACAGTTGGCGGTGTGACTTGTGCATCGAAAGAATTTATTAATTCGTTGAAAAATGTAAATTCTGGTGCGAGTATGCTTTTGGGACCAACAATGGATAGTTTGCGTTCGGCAAGTGTTATGAAAAATCTTCGTACGCTTCATATCCGAATTAAACAACACAGTCATAATGCACATTTCCTGGCTGATCAATTTGAAAAAGACGGATTAAAAACAGTTTATCCAGGTTTGAAAAGTCACCCGAGTCATGAATTGTACAAAACGATGATTAATCCGGAATATGGTTTTGGAGGAATGTTGACAATCGACGTTGGAACTTTGGAAAAAGCCAATGAATTAATGGAATTAATGCAAGCCAGAAATCTAGGATATTTGGCGGTAAGTTTAGGATTTTACAAAACGTTATTTAGCGCGCCAGGAACTTCTACTTCGAGTGAAATTCCGTTGGAAGAACAAAAAGAAATGGGATTAACAGATGGTTTGATTCGTTTTTCTATTGGTTTGGATAATGATATTGATCGTACTTACGAAATGATGAAAGCTTGTATGGTTGAGCTTGGGATTTTGAATTCGGCAGAGATTCGTAAAGAAGTTTTCGCAGAGGTTCGCTAAGATTTCTCTCTCGCAGATTTGGCTGATTATGCTGATTATTGTAGAAATCTATAAAAAAATCTGCTAGACCTGCACGATCTGCGCGAGAAAATTTGAGTGAATTTTATATGAAAAAGCCGTTCTGAAATTATCCTCAGAACGGCTTTTCACATATAACTTTTTACTTCTAACTCACAACTTGAGTATTTAGTTTACTGTTTTTTCTACTATAAGTAAAGTAAATCAATAATCCGATTAATAACCAAACTGTAAAATAAATCCAGTTCCAAACACTTAATTCGGCCATCATGTAAAGACAGCAAATTAATCCTAAAAGCGGAATTAAAGACAGATTTTTTCTAAAAGCCCAAACGGCCAATCCAACTAAAACAAATAAGAAAATCCACATCGGAATTTTGTGCTTGAACAGTTGAAAACCTGATTCGTATTTTAAAGAATCGCTGATTGGAAGTCCTTTTACAACTTCAGCATATTTAACCTCATCATCTTGATATTGGCTTAATAAATGTTCTAAATCTGAAGTTTCGGCTGTTTTATTATTAACCTCAATACTTTCTAAATAATTAAAAACTTTTGCTGATTCTTCTTTATTTAATGAAGTAACAATTGTTGTTGCATCGTTTATCTGCGCTTCATTATTTACAAATGCCATTGTTGCTTTGTTATTGACTGCAAAAGCATAATACAATCCTACAATAATTAAAACTGGCAGAATATATTTTGAATTGATATAAGGCGTTTTGAATTTTCCTCTTGGAATTTCAGGTTTGTTCTGTAGCACTAAAACTCCCGCACAAACCAATACAAAGGCAAATAAAGTTCCGATACTGCATAAATCAGTTACCATTGTCAGGTTCAAAAATAATGCAGGAACTGCTACTACAAAACCTGTTACAATTGTCGCAAAAGAAGGTGTTTTAAATTTCGGGTGAACTGTAGAGAATTTCTTTGGCAATAAACCATCACGGCTCATACTCATCCAAATACGAGGTTGTCCCATTTGGAAAACCAATAAAACACTCGCCATTGCCACTACTGCACTAACTGCAATAATTCCTGACATCCATTTTAGGTTTAATTTATCGAAAACAAATGCTAAAGGATCTCCAACATTTAATTCGTGATATTTTACCATGCCGGTTAAAACCAGAGCAATAGCAATATATAGAATAGTACAAATAATAATTGCCCACATCATTCCGCGTGGTAAATCGCGTTGTGGATTTTTACATTCTTCGGCAGTTGTCGAAATCGCATCAAAACCAATATATGCAAAGAAAACTGCTGACACTCCTTTTAAAACTCCTCCAACTCCATTTGGTGCAAAAGGATCCCAGTTTGCTGTATCTACATAAAATACTCCAACTGCAATTACTAAAAGCACCACGCAAAGTTTTACAACAACCATTAAATTACTCGCATTACGAGATTCTTTCATTCCTCTATAAACCAAAGCGGTAATCAAAATAATAATGAATAAAGCAGGAATATCAGTTACAAAATGAAAAGAACCAATTGTCGGAGCCGTTGTCCATGCTGTATGCGCTTGTTGTAAAGCTGCACTTAAGTTTCCGAAAGATTTTCCGCCTCGCATTAAAGCTTCAGCATCATTAAATCCGTTTGAAGCGGTTAAATAATCCATCTGAATCCATTGTGGAAGATGAATTCCGCCACTCTGGAGCAGTCCGGTAAAATAATCACTCCACGATATCGCCACGGTTATATTCCCGACGGCATATTCCATGATTAAAGCCCAACCAATTATCCAGGCAATTATTTCTCCAAAAGCAACATATGAATACGTATAAGCACTTCCTGAAACCGGAACCATTGAAGCAAATTCGGCGTAAGCAAAAGCGGCAAAACTACAAGCCAAAGCTGTAAACAAAAACAAGAAAATAACAGCTGGTCCACCATCTGCACTTGCTTTTCCGATTGTACTGAAAATACCAGCTCCCACAATTGCTGCAATTCCAAAAGCAGTTAAATCTTTGGTTGTAAGGTGTTTCCCCAATGCCTCATGTCCATCTGCTTCATTCTTTGCAACTTGCTTCAGAATATCTTGTACCGTTTTTTTTCGGAATAAACCTGATAACGCCATATGTGGTTTTGCTTTTAAATTAATTTATATCGGTCTTTGTGGTTTTATTTTGCAAATAATGCAAAAATTATCCTGATTTCAAATATATAAAACCATTTTGTTTTTTCTCAATATATTTTGCTGATAGATTTCGCAGATTGAAGAAATTTATTCTGATTTCTTTTTCGGATTTTCAATCTTATAATTTTCCGATAATCATCGGGAACAACTCATCATGTTTTTAACATTTATTTCAAAAATCAAACAACAAAAAGACATTTTCAACATAATAAAATGTAACATTTTAAGAAGATAGCACACTTATCATTTTAAACAATTTAATTTAAAGGTAAATTTATGGAAAAAATTTCAAGACGTTCTTTTGTAAATAAATTTGGAATGGGAGTTGGCGCTTCGGTTGTCATGACTTCACTTCCATCTTTTTTAACCGCTCCAGAAACCAATCAACATTCTTATACCGGCAAAAAATTAAACGTCGCGTTATGCGGTTTAGGAAATTATGCCTCAAGGGTGGCGCAAGGAATTCTGGCTTCTGAATACTGCACTCTGGCCGGAATAATAACCGGTACACCCGAAAAAGCTGCAAAATGGAAAAGTCAATATAATATTCCAGAAAAAAATATCTACAATTATCAAAACTTCGATGAAATTGTAAAAAATAAAGACATTGATTTAGTATATGTTATAACACCAAACGGTCTGCATAAAGAATTTACGATCCGAGCGGCAAAAGCCGGAAAACATGTAATTACAGAAAAACCGATGGCAATTTCAGTTAAAGATTGCGAAGAAATGATAAAAGCCTGCAATGACAATAATGTACAATTGGCAATTGGGTATCGTTTGCATTATGAACCAACTCACCTTGAAATAAAACGTTTAGGACAAAATAAAGTTTTTGGACAAGTCCGCTATATTGAAGCTTCTCTTGGTTATAAAATTCATGATCCGCTTGATACCAAAAGTACTGTCAATTTCAATGACCGAAACGAATGGCGACTTAACAAAAAATTATCTGGAGGTGGTCCGCTAATGGATTTAGGAGTTTATTGCATTCAAGCAAGTCGTTATGTTTTAGGAGAAGAACCGATTGCGGTTACCGCACAATTCGGAAAAATATATAACAAACAAATTTTTTCTGAAACAGAAGAAAGCATTTCTTGGCAAATGGAATTCCCGAGCGGAGCCGTTTCAAATTGCACCACCTCTGTTAATTTTGATATTGATCGATTTTACGCTTCCGCAGATGAAGGTTCTTTCGAATTGAGTCCAGCTTTGAGCTACGGTCCTTTTGAAGGAAAAACATCTAAAGGCCCGCTGAAATTTCCGGTGATAAACCAGCAACAGACTCAAATGGATGAAATTGCGAAATTATTATTAGAGAACAAAAAACTGCCAAATCATATTACTGGCGAAGAAGGACTTAAAGATATTAAAGTGATCAACGCAATCTATAAAGCCGCCGAAACCGGTACGAAAGTTTTCTTAAAATAAAAATGTTTTATTTTTTGCTCACGGATTTTACGGATTGAACTGATGAACGCTGATTTATTCTTTGCTGCAATTATAAAAAAACCGGTGCAGATCTGTTCTATCTGTAAAATCCGCGGGCAATACTTGTTATTTCAAACAGCTGCGTAAAATACTAACCGGATGCTGTGCTTCACGCTTAGTTCCATCATAAATTTGATGACGGCAACTTGTTCCTGCAGCAGCGATTTTTACATTTTCGGCAGTGTTACGTACTTTTGGGAAAAGCGTGTCCTCTCCCATTTGCATGCTCACTTTATAATGTTCTTTTTCATAACCAAAAGATCCCGCCATTCCGCAGCAACCTGAATTGTAAATCGTAACTGTATTGTTTTTAGGTAAATTCAGCATGGCAAAAGTCGCTTCTACAGAACTCAATGATTTCTGATGACAATGTCCGTGAATTTTAATTTCTTTTATTTCTTCTGAAAAAGAATCTGGCGTTATTTTTCCATCTATGATTTCTTTTTTGAAGAATTCTTCGATTGTAAAAGCATTTTGCGAAATTCTTTCCGCGCTTTCTTTATCTGATGCCAATCGTAAATATTCATCTCTAAAAGTCAAAATTGCCGAAGGTTCAATTCCGATTAAGGGCGCTTTCGCGGAAATCAAATCTTTGAATATATCTATATTGATATCTGTTATCTTTTTGGCTTCTTCCAAAAATCCTTTTGAAAGATACGTTCTTCCACTTTCTTCATGATTGACGATTAAAACTTCGTAACCTAATTTCGTCAATAATTCAAAAGCATCGATTCCGATATTTACATCGTAATAATTGGTAAATTCATCAACAAATAAATACAATTGTCCGTTTGGAAAATCGGCGTTTTTAGGTTTATTACTTTCATACCATTTTCTAAACGTCTTTTTCGCCAAAAGTGGCACTTGTCTTTCCGGCGCAATTCCCATAGTTTTTTTCACCAATGACTGATTCGAAATAAAATTCGTAATCGACGGAAATTTACTTCCCATTTTATTCAATTTTGCGTTATTGGCAAAAATTTTATTTCTAGTCGAGAATCCGTTTGCTTTTTGGTATTGATATAAAAATTCCGCTTTAAGAGTTGCAACATCAACATTACTCGGACATTCGCTGGCACAGGCTTTACAGCTTACACACAACTCAAAAACTTCGTATAATTCTTTCTGGTCAAATTTGTTTTCTTTTTCAGAATAGGTCAAATATTCGCGTAAAGCATTTGCTCTTGCGCGAGTCGTTTCTTTCTCATTTCGCGTCGCACGATAACTCGGACACATCGCTCCGCCTGCCGATGGCATTTTTCTACAATCTCCAGAACCATTACATTTTTCGGCAGCACGCAAAATTCCTAAACTGTCGGAGAAGTCCTGAAACGTTTTAATATCCGGTTCTACTCTTCCTGAAACTACACGATGATTTTCGTCCATTTTCAAGGCATTAACAATCTTCCCGATATTTAAAACCGAATTCGGATCAAATGCTAATTTGATTCTTTTCAGCAATTCGTAATTCTTATCGCCAATCATAAACGGAATAAACTCACCGCGCACGATTCCGTCGCCATGCTCACCACTTAATGAACCTCTGTATTTTTTTACCAAATGCGCCACATCGGTCGCAATGGTTCTGAATAATTTTAGATCTTCCGTTTTCTTCAAATTCAACACCGGACGCAAATGCAATTCTCCCGCGCCGGCATGTGCGTAATAAATAGCTTCCTGTCCGTGACTTAACATCATCGCCGAAAACTCTGCAATGTAAGCTGGTAAATCGCTTAATTCTACGGCTGTATCTTCAATAGAATCAGCGGCTTTGTTATCGCCTACAATACTTCCCAAAAGTCCTAGTCCGGCTTTTCTCAATTCATTGGCTTTATCAATATCAGGACCGTAAATTTTTACGAGTGCATAACCAAAATTGTTTTTTTCTAAATCAGCAATTAAAGCGTTGGCTTGATTTTCAGCATCTTCAAGCGTGTGCGATGCTACTTCAAAAAGCATAATCGCTTTCGGTTCTCCAACCAAAAAGAAACGGTTTTTAATGTGTTCACGATTGGTTTTGGTACAATCTAAAATCGTGTCGTCGATCATTTCGCAAGTGTACAAATGATGTTTCATCGCCACCACAACAGATTCTAAAGATTCCTGAATCGTATGATAATGTCCAACAACCATAATACTGTGCGCCGGCGGCAAATCGTCAACTTTTAAAGTGATTTCGGTTGTAAAGGCCAAAGTTCCTTCGCTTCCGCAAAGTAGTTTTCCCAGATTGATTGTCGGTTCTGTTCCGCCAAATAATTCTGATCTTAACAGAATATCAACGGCGTAACCAGTATTTCGTCTGTGAATTTCCGGTTTCGGAAACTCTTTTATAATTTCTTCCTGATTTTCTTTTACCGAAAGTTCGTCGTAAACGCTTTTGTAGATTTTATTTTCTAAAGAATCTCCTTTGGTTTTCTCGATAAATTCCGCCGAAGTCAATTCGCCAAAAGCAACTTCTGTTCCATCGCTCAAAATCGCTTTTACTTCCGCAATTTTATCACGCGTAACGCCATAACGAATCGAAGTTGTTCCGGATGAATTATTTCCCACCATTCCCCCAATCATCGCACGGTTTGATGTTGATGTAATGGGCGCAAAGAAAACGCCATGTGGTTTTAAATATAAATTCAGTTCATCGCGAATAACGCCGGGCTGAACCGTAACCGTTTTTTTCTCGGCATCATAACCTAATATTTTGGTAAAATGTTTCGAAACATCAATCACAAGTCCGTCGCCAACGGCTTGTCCGGCAAGTGAAGTTCCGGCAGTTCTTGGTGTAACCGAAATATTGTGTTCGCCCGCAAAGCGAATTAATTTGCTAATATCTGCTATAGTTTTGGGCAAAGCCACTGCATTTGGCCGAATCCGGTACACCGATGCATCTGTCGAATAAAGTGTTTTGTGAAGATCATCGTATAAAAGTGTACCTTCGAGTTCGCTTGCTAATTGCTCTAAATCCTTAAGTATTGACATTTTTTCTGAATATGATTTCACAAAAATAGTTATTTTTTTAGGTTCAAAGGGACATAGCAACAAAGGTTCAAAGGTTTTCTTTAATATCGTTTTTCAAATTGGAATTTGAGGTTTGCTTTTTGGAATTTAATCAAGAAGTCCTTCTGTAAACTTTACAGCAAGAATACCAAAAGTTGGTTTGATATAAGTCTGAAAAGCATTTGCCTCTTCAAGGGTTTGAAAAGATATTGAATGCTCTTCAACCAATGCATTTAATGTAAAGTTTAGATGCATAATGTAATCTTGAAAATTATCCAGATAATGAGATTTTGCATCTATTAGTTCCATACCTGATAATTTTTCAAACGGTTGGCGCTTTGCGTTTATATACGCTTCCGCACTTTTAATAAATTCTTCTTTGATTTTTTCGTAACTCATGTCTTAATGATTTATGTATTGTAACATTTTGTCATCTGTTTGAAAATCCTGTAGGGATAATTTCCCGAATAAGTCTAACGGACAACATGAGTGTGTGACTTTCTATTTTGAGTAATTCATTTACTCAAATTTAAAAAAAATTAGCGAGTATAACAAAATTTTGAAATACCGCGCTCTGCGAAGTCTCCTGGCTTCGAAGCGACAACGTTTAGCAAATGCAGTTATTAAAATATTGGAACGGGTACGAAGTCAGGAGACTTCGCACAGCAAAACTTCTAAATACACTTTGGGTTTCTAGAAGACTTTGGAGAGCGGGCATCCCTTTTCTCTGATTTTGCATTTGACAAAAAACAAAAAAATGTATCAAAAGATGACTCTAGTACAGGAGAAATAAACGTAGAAAATTTCCAAGATTATTTAGAAACCATATTTGGCTCACAAATAACCTTTTACGAATCCTTCAACAAATTTCAGATTTATGAAATTGATTGCTTTCCGGAAAATTTCGAACATAAATTAGCTATCGAATTTTCAAATGAAAATATCAAATTTGCAACCGTTACAAAAGAACCCAGTGTTGATTTTTCTTTATATGATTATGTAATCGAAACCAACAAAGAAGCCGAAGACTTTGTACAACATATTTTAAAATTTGGCTGGCCAATCAAATAAGATGTTTACCGCGCTCTGCGAAGTCTCCCGACTTCGAAGCGACAACGATTAGCAAATACAGTTAGTAAAGTAAAATGGAATATTGGAACGGGTACGAAGTCGGGAGACTTCGCACAGCAAAGATCCTTGCTTTTCTTGCAGTTTTAATTATCTATCTAGCCATTCAGATCATCACTTTAAGACTATGTTTTAATCTAAAACCTACTGCAAGTTTAAGTTTTTTAACTATTCTGATTTTCATCGCAGGTTTTAGCATAACCTATATAAAAAAAGACTTTGACCTTTTTTATTATGGATTTTCGTTTATCAGTTCAGTCTGGTTTCTAAATATTATCTTATCGGTATCCCTTTTCTCTGATTTTGTATTTGACAAAAAACAAAAAAATGTATCAAAAAATGATTCTAGTACAGGAGAAATTAACGTAGAAAATTTCCAAGATTATTTAGAAACCATATTTGGCTCAAAAATAACCTTTTACGAATCCTTCAACAAATTTCAGATCTATGAAATTGATTGCTTTCCGGAAAATTTCGAACATAAATTAGCAATCGAATTTTCAAATGAAAATATCAAATTTGCAACTGTTACAAAAGAACCCAGTGTTGATTTTTCTTTATATGATTATGTAATCGAAACCAACAAAGAAGCGGAAGACTTTGTACAACATATTTTAAAATTTGGCTGGCCAATCAAATAAGGTGTTTATTAGGAGCTATTTCCTGCTGTCCCCTGCTAGCGCAAGCTTCTCGCTCATGCGCACATGGTTAATTTACAGTAAAATTGCAATTAATAATGTGCGCTTAAACTGTTGTTATTTCTCAGAGAAATAAAAAAAACTATACATAAAAGGACACAAAAAACAAGAGACCCTGATCTTAAAAACTTATTCATCTCGTTTGGAATCTCAAAAGTAAGTGCAAACAAATACAGGAAAAGTCCAACGATAAATAATGCAAAAGTTGAAGCCACCATAAAAATTAATCCTTCTCCTATAGAAGTCTGACTAAGCTTGAAAATTTCTCCTATAGTGTAAAAGAAAAAAAATACGAACCAAAGCCAATAAAAAAATTGAAAAATATAAGACAGTGTTGATTTCATAAGTGCTTTGATTAAATAATCTACCCCTTCCCCCAAATCCTAGTATTCAAATCCAATTCATGAACAATATCATGCATGAATTTTACAATCGAAATATCATTGGTAAGTAAATCGGGATCTAAAAGCGTCGAATGAATAGGCGCTTCAAAATAATTGTGAGATAACGGAAAAGCAATATACATTTTCGAACTTATAAAAGAGACCGAAATTGTTTCATCGCATTTACTATTTAAATCCAGAATTCTTTCCATCATTGCAGGCGTTAAAATATATCGCGCCTCAATTTGGTTTCTGGAATAGGTTGCAAATTTATTATCAAATTCCGTATTTTCTAATTCCACTACTTCGCTATTTCCAAAACTAAAAATGTTTTTTGAAAACCAAGAACCAAAAGCTTCTCCATAACCTTTTGGACGCACAACCGTCGAAACTTCAAAGTTTTTATTGAAATCAGCTACAAAAACAATTCCTTTAAAAATCGTGTGCCAATGTGTTTTGGTTCCGTTTTTGTCGCGGGTTTCTGTTTTATATTCGGCATGGACTTCGGCAAACCAAAAAGAAGTTTTATCGTTTGTTCCGCTTATTAAATCCTGTGTTTTATAACGATCCGGCTCTGTCGTAAAAAGCTCAGAGCTTATAAATTCATATTCCGGAAGTCCGCTTTGCGGCGTTAACGTCAAACTTTCATTGATATTTTTTAATGCCTGTGCCACTACATTAGTTTTGTAAGCAACTTTGTATTTTACAGCAGTATCTTCTATTTGAAAATACATTACAATACCCGTAATACCAGAAGCCGCAAATCCTAGAAAACCAATAATTGGAATTCGAATAAAAAAACCAATTATCAGAAGCACAAAGGCAAGTCCAAATAAAACATAACAGGTTTTATAGGTTTCGGCAATCTTTTTTCGGTCAATTTCTAATGTATTCAAAACCTCTTGCAAGGCTGTATTAGTGTTAATTTCTGAATCCATTAATTATTGAAAAGTTCTTTTGCACTAATATTTTTACGCTCTTCTTCTGCAGTTTCCAAAACATCAATTTTGGTATAATTCAGCATTCCAGAAAATAGATTTCCAGGGAACATCATAATTGCATTATTATAGCTCGTTACCGAAGCATTGTAAGTTCTTCTGGCAGCCGCAATTTGTTCTTCGCTTTCTGTCCAGGTGCTTTGTAAATTTAGGAAATTTGTATTAGCCTTTAAGTCTGGATAATTTTCAACTGTAACCATTAAACCTTTTACGGCCGTACTTAATTCCGTATCCAAACTTGCTTTTTCTGCTTCAGTTAAAGTTCCAGAGCCTGCTTTTGCACGAAGTTCTACAATTTTAGTTAAGGTACTTTGTTCGTAATTGGTGTATTGTTTTACTACTTCAACTAGATTCGGAATCAAATCAAAACGTTTTTTCAGCATTACATCGATTGCCGAAAAAGCATTCGTAACATTATTTCTTTTTTCGATAAGGGAATTGTAAATAAATACTCCGATTAGTATAAAAACAACAAGAATAATAACAATAATCATGGTTTAAGATTTAATTAGTTTGAAAACAAATATATAAAAAGCGATGTAAGTTTTATTTGACCCACTGCGTTTTTATTTAAACAGATAGAAACATAATTTCGGAACTCAATAAAAGAATTAAATAAAATCAAGATTTCACGCATAGCTATGTGTTTAAAAACAATTACAAATAACGTTTTAAAATAAATCTCTAAGTTTACTTATATTTATATGTAAAAAATCCCATTTTAGCGTTTCCAAATTAAATGCATTTTTAAGATTACTCGAAATGAATAAAAATATAAAAGCTCTTTACGAAATCGCTCAAAAAGAAACCCGAAAAATAATCGGTTTAATGTCCGGAACTTCTCTGGACGGACTTGACTTGGCGCTTTGTGAAGTTTCTGGCGAAGGTGAAAACACGGTTGTAAAAATCGAACAGTTTGAAACCATCGATTATAATGAAGATATTAAAACCGAAATCAGAAAAGTGTTTGCTAAAAAAACAATCGATTTTCAGCATTTAGTTTTGCTAAACGAATGGATTGCCGATTTGCACGCAGGAATGATCAATGATTGTCTTTCAAAATGGAACATTCCCGCAAATGAAGTCGATTTAATCGCATCACACGGACAAACGGTTTTGCACGCTCCAAAATTTTTGCATCAGCAGGAAAAATTCCCAAATGCGACTTTGCAAATTGGCGACGGCGATCATATTGCGGTAAAAACCGGAATTATCACGTTATCTGATTTCAGACAAAAACACGTTGCGGCAGGTGGTGAAGGCGCGCCTTTGGCTGTTTATGGCGATTATTTGTTATTCAGCAAAAAAGACGAAAACCGAATCATGCTAAACATGGGCGGAATCGCAAATTTCACTTATTTACCAGCCTCACAAAACGCCGAGGAAGTTTTTGTAACCGATACTGGAACCGCAAATACATTAATTGATATTTTCACCAAACAGTTTTTCCCTGAAAAAAGCTTCGATAAAGATGCTGAAATCGCTAAAAACGGAAATGTAAATCAGAAACTTTTAAGCGAATTAAAAAGTGATGCTTTCTTCCAACAAAGTTTCCCAAAAACAATTGGTCAGGAATTATTCAACCATGATTTTGTAAACTCGGCTTTAGTAAAATTAGGTTTAGAGAACATTTCGGCACCAGATTTGCTGGCTACTTTAACGCGCCTTAGTGCCGAAACGATTGCCGAAGCGGTTTTATTTGTCGTCAAAAATACTGGAATTTCAATTGAAGAGTTTACAGTTTATATGTCAGGCGGAGGCGCGAGGAATCCGTTATTGGTGAGTTGGTTACAAGAATTATTGACTTGTAAATTTGAAAAAAGCGACGTTCTCGGAATTTCAGGCGATGCAAAAGAAGCGGTTTTATTTGCTGTTTTGGCCAATGAAACTGTTGCAGGCGGAAATTATAATTTTGGTTCAAAAAAAGGAATTCCATCGGTAACAATGGGGAAAATTTCGTTCCCTGATTAAAAGATAGCCACGACTCGACCGAAGGGACAGACGAAGTAATTCACGAATTTGTTTATAATCTATGCGAAAAAAACGTGATTAATTAAACGAATTATGTTAATTGCATTATGATTTTAAAAATAAAATTCGTGAATTCGTGGCGGAAAAAAAATTAAACCTATTTTTGGTTTTTGTTAAATTAAAGATTGAAATGCATAAAAATCAGCACTTACTATACTCTATAATATTTTTGTTTTTCTTTGGATGGAAGTCCGCTGCACAGGAAAATGTAACACATCCTAAAAACGAATTCAGAGGTGTATGGATTGCTACGGTTGTTAATATTGACTGGCCAAAAACTGCCACTGACAATGTTGAAAAAGAAAAAGCTGATTATCTTGAAATTCTAGAAACGTATAAAAAACTAAATTATAACGCCGTTATTGTTCAGGTTCGAAGCGTGGGCGACGCGATTTATCCTTCTGAATTTGCGCCTTGGTCGCGATTTTTGACTGGAAAAGAAGGTTTGGCTCCAAATCCTTATTATGATGCTTTGGCATGGATGATTGAACAGGCACACAACAGAGGTTTTGAATTTCACGCTTGGTTAAATCCGTATCGAGCGACTTTCGATTTGAATAAAAATCTTTTAAGTCCGGGACACGATCTTTTTAAACATCCTGAATGGATGATCGAGTACGGCGGAAAATACTACTATGATCCTGCTCTACCTCAAGTTCAGGAACATTTGACGAAAGTCGTAAAAGAAGTCGTTGATAAATATGATATCGACGCGATTCACTTTGATGATTATTTTTATCCATACGCCGTTCCTGGAAAAGTTTTTAACGATACAGCTTCATACAAAAAATACGGCGCAGGCTTAAGTCTTTCTGACTGGCGTCGTGCAAATGTGAGCAACTTTGTACATACCATTTCTACAACCATAAAAGCAAGCAAACCGTGGGTTCAATTCGGAATTAGTCCGTTTGGGGTTTGGCGAAATAAATCTCAGGACCCTAGAGGTTCAGAAACACAATCGACTTCAAATTATGATGATTTATATGCAGATCCAATATTATGGATGGATCAAAAATGGATTGATTACATTCTGCCACAATTGTATTGGAGCATGAATAATCCTAGAGCATCTTATTCGAAATTAGTAAAATGGTGGTCTGAAAACTCCAATAATACTGCAATTTACATTGGTCATGCCTCTTATAAAATTAGAGGAGATGGTGACAAAAACTGGAATTTTATGCAGGAAATCCCAACTCAAATTGACTTTTTGAGAACCTTTAAAAATGTTTCCGGAAGTGCTTATTTCAGCTCAAAATGGTTCATGAATAAAAATTTTGATGTCGTTCGCCATCTTGAGGAAAATCAATATAAATATCCGGCACTTCCTGCGGCTGTTCCAAATTTAAAACGTGTTATTATTGACACGCCTCAAGTTCTTGAATATACAAAAGACAGCATAAAATATACCTTTACAATTAAAAGTCCGCTAAATACAAAAGTGCGTTATATGGTGCTTTATGGTGGCGACCACGTTTCAAAAATTGATATTAACGATGCTACAAAAATCGTTGAAAAAGTTACTGTAAAAGAAGTTGACGGAAAAATCACTTTTTCGATTGCTGGAGGAAAACTAAATCTTTTTAAAGCCTGTGCTTTCACTTTTATTGATTATTTTGCCAACGAAAGCACGCCAACTGCGTTAGATTTAAAAAAGCCATTTAAAAACTATACACCAAATCAACCTAATGAAAACAGATAATAAACCTTGGTTCTGGATTCCGCTTCTTAATTTTGCTTCTGGACTGCCTTATGCTATAATTATTTCCGTTTCGGTAATTATGTACAAAAATCTGGGGATTTCAAATGAAGACATTGGAGTTTATACCAGTTTATTATATCTTCCTTGGGTGGTAAAACCGCTTTGGAGTCCGCTTATCGAATTGGTTGGAACCAAAAGAAAATGGTTTTTATCGATGCAGTTATTAATTTCAATTGCCTTTTTATTGGTCGGATTCGCGATTCCGTTCAATGGATTTTTCATACTTTCATTAGCCATATTCTGGGTTGCCGCTTTTGCTTCAGCTTCAAATGATATTGCAACTGACGGCTTCTATTTATTGGTTTTGCCAGAAGACAAACAATCTTTCTTTATCGGAATTAGAAGCACTTTCTATAGACTTTCAATGCTTGCCGGAAATGGATTAGTAGTACTTTTTGCTGGATATTTAGAACATAAATATGGTGACAACACAAAAGCTTGGTCATATACTATGATTTGTGTTGGTTTATTAATGACTTTCATTACAGCTTACAATTTTATTTTTACTCCAAAAAATGAAATAAACGCTGTTGCTGACACTAAAGAAAAACATCAAAATCAAAACTTCATCACGGTTTTCATCAGTTTCTTTAAGAAAAAACAAATCGGATTAATTTTGGCTTTTATTCTGGTTTTCCGATTAGGAGAATCGCAATTACTTAAAATGCTTACTCCATTTTTATTGGATGGAAAAGAATTAGGCGGAATGGGATTAGACACCGAAGCTGTTGGAATTATTTATGGAACTTTTGGCGTTGGAGCTTTGACTCTAGGCGGAATTTTAGGCGGAATCGCTATTTCGAAACAAAGTCTTACTAAATGGATGTTTCCGATGTTTTTAACGATGCATTTACCTATTATCGGATTTATTTTATTGGCATTTTTTCACCCAACATCAATTTATTACATTTATATCGTTGTTATTTTAGAACAATTTGGTTACGGTTTTGGTTTTACAGCTTTCATGATGTACCTGATTCACGTTGCCGAAGGAGAATCAAAAACAGCGCATTATGCACTTGCAACTGGATTTATGGCATTAGGAATGATGCTTCCGGGAATGCTGAGCGGTTATATTCAGAAATATTTAGGCTATGACAACTTTTTTGTTTGGGTTCTTATAGCTACAATACCAGGTCTTATTTTATCACGTTTTTTAACTTTCCCAAAAGATTTTGGGAAAAAATCAGAAGAAGTTTAACCCCAAATCAAACTTTTACCTATGGAAATCAATGAAAATTTGCAGGCCGAACGCAACTTAAAAGGAGCTGAGTTCGAAAAAAACGGAAATCTTGAAAAAGCAATTGAATTGTATGAGGAAAATGTAGCAGAAAGCTTTAAAGGAAATCATCCTTACGATCGATTAGCAACGATCTACAAAAATCAGCTTGATCTTGAAAATGAAATCAGGATTTTAGAAAAAGCAATTATTGTTTACGAGGAAATTACACTCGTAGATCGATTGGAAGGATTGCCAAAACTTTTCCGCTTTAAAAACCGATTAGAAAAGGCAATTGAAACCAAAAAACAATTGGCTAAGCAGAAAAAGGCTAAACTGAAATAAAATACTTTTAAACTGCTACAAGATGAGTAATTTAAAACGAACCAATTCAGATGATATCGATTTTATAAATCTCGTTGCTTTATTAGATAAAGATCTGGCAATTAGAGACGGAGATGATCATGCGTTTTACAATCAGTTTAACAAAACCGATAAAATAAAACATACGATTGTTTATTACGAAAACGACATTCCTGTTGGTTGTGGCGCTTTTCGTGAAAAAGAAAGCGATAAAACCGAAATCAAAAGAATGTATGTTCATCCTGATTTTCGAAAAAAAGGAATTGCATCAAAAATTTTAGCCGAATTAGAAATCTGGGCCAAAGAAGTAGGTTATACTTATACTATTTTAGAAACCGGAAAAAATCAGCCCGAAGCCATCAACTTATATCAAAAATTAAATTATACCATAATTCCAAATTATCCGCCTTACGAAAAAATGGATAATAGTGTTTGTATGAAAAAGACTTTATAATAATGAAAATTACTGCCGAAGCATTACGCCAAAAAGTGGGACAATTCTTTTTTCCTGCTGTTTTTATAAACGATACCGAAGAAAATATTCAGGAAACCGAACGTTTAATCAAAGAACATAACATTGGTGGATTGACTTTTTTTCACAGTCGTGCGAGCGCTGCGACGAATTATGAAAGCAAGAAAAAAGTTGTTTTTAATGATGACAGTTACGAGAAAATCAAAGCCTTAATTGTTCGTTATCAAAAGGCAGCTTCTACTCCACTTTTAATTAGTATTGATGCGGAATGGGGTTTGGCAATGCGTATCGAAAAAACACCTCAATATCCTTATGCAATTACGCTTGGTGCTTTGCCGGAAAACAAATCTGATTTGGTTTTTGAAGTTGGAAAACAAATCGGATTGGATTTAAAAGCAGCCGGAATTCAGTATAATTTATCGCCTTTGGCAGACATCAACAATAACCCGAATAATCCGGTTATTGGTTATCGTTCTTTTGGTGAAAACAAAGAAAAAGTAGCCGATTTTTCTGTTGAATATTTAAAAGGAATGTCAGAAGTTGGTGTTTTAGGCTGTCTGAAACATTTTCCCGGACACGGAAATACCAATGTTGATTCGCATTTAGGATTGCCTGTTTTAAAGGAAACTTTAGAAGAATTATTAGAAAAGGAATTATATCCATTTATAAAAGGAATTGAAAACAATGTCGATTCGATTATGATTGGACATTTGGCAGTTCCGAGTTTAAATGACGGAAAAGATACGTCGGCAACTTTATCAAAAGCTGTTATTCAAGATTTATTGCGTGATAAATTAGGTTATGACGGTTTGGTAATTTCTGATGCCTTGAATATGCACAGCGTTTCTAAACTTTACGAAACCAAAGGGCATTTAGAATGGGAAGCTTTCAACGCTGGAAACGATGTTTTATGCTTCGCTGAAAATGTTCCGGAAGGAATTGAAGAAATTCTGAAAAATGCTTCGCCAGAACGCATCGAAGAAAGCTTTAACCGAATCATGAAAGCGAAAGAAAAAGCCGGAATTCTTTCTGGAAATACTGCTGCTTCGGGCGAATTAGATTTTAGCAAAACATCAGGATTAAATCTGGAAGTTGCTCAAAATTCAATTACTAAAATCATTGATAATTCGAGTGCAGAATTAGCTTTTGAAGCGCAGAAAAACAACAAACTTGCCAAACTGAGTTTATATAAAAATACCGAAAACACTTTCTTTAAAACTTTAAATTCAAAATTGACTTCTCCGGAATTTGCTTTTGAAAACTTAGAAGTTTCGGATATTTCATCAATCAAAAAAGAATTAGAAAATTTTGAAACTATTATCATTTCATTATTTGTTCCAAAGGCAAAGCCAATGAACAATTTCGAAATTGACAATGAAGTTTTAGACTTACTTTCTGATTTACTTCAATCCAAAAAATGTATTGTTTATGTTTTCGGAAATCCATACGTTTTACCAATAATTCTTAATCTTAAAAAGGCTTCAGGATTGATTCAGGCGTATCAGGATTTTGAAGAATTTC
Organism: Flavobacterium sp. ASV13; assembly: GCF_000745775.1. GTDB lineage: Bacteria > Bacteroidota > Bacteroidia > Flavobacteriales > Flavobacteriaceae > Flavobacterium. The sequence continues at coordinate 654,386 of NZ_JQJY01000004.1, forward strand.
AGAAAACTGCAGGAATTCAATTTTTAGAAAAAATTTCTTCAAACGGAATTCTGCCAGTAAATATTGATATCCAATAAGTTAAAACATTAAATAGTCAAAATTTATCAACTTATAAATTTTTATAATCACATCTTATTGTAAGTACCTGTGCTTATACCCTACTTTTGCACCAGAAATAAATTTTTAACGTAAAACGAAAAATATGTCTTTAGTAGGAAAAAAATTCCCAAGTATTGCAGTAGATGCTATCTCAGAAATGGGTGACAATTTAAAAATTAACATTTTTGAAGAAGCAGTAAACAACAACAAAAAAGTATTATTGTTTTGGTACCCAAAAGATTTCACTTTTGTTTGCCCAACTGAATTACACGCCTTTCAAGCTGCATTACCAGAATTCGAAAAAAGAAATACTATCGTAATTGGTGCTTCTTGCGATACTAACGAAGTTCACTTTGCTTGGTTAAACACACCAAAAAACAATGGTGGAATTGAAGGTGTAACTTACCCAATCTTAGCGGATACAAACCGTAACTTATCTAACATTTTAGGAATTTTAGATATTGATTCTACAGAGTACAGCGAAGAAACGGATTCAGTTATCATCGAAGGTTCAAACGTAACTTTCAGAGCTACTTACCTAATTGACGAAACTGGAAAAATTTTCCACGAAAGTGTAAACGATATGCCATTAGGACGTAACGTAAACGAATACTTAAGAATGGTTGACGCTTACACACACATCCAAACAAAAGGTGAAGTTTGTCCTGCAAACTGGGAAGCTGGTAAAGAAGCAATGTCTGCAGACAGACTAAGTACTGCTGAATACTTAAGCGCTAATTAAGCTGCTAAGATACTAAGGTTCTAAGATGCTAAGTTCTTTAACTTAACTTTTGAATCTTACATAAAATTCTACAATAAAAGTCGAGAGATTCTAAGATTAAACTTAGATCTTAGAATCTCAACGACTTAAAAAATCCATCAAAAATCCACATAAAGTTATACGGTTCAAGAAGCAAAACTTAGCATCTTAGAACCTTAGCAACTTAGTGTCTTAAAAAATAAAACTATGTTAATCGACTTAAACGAAGATACGTTAGCAGATTTAGTTGCTAAAAATGAAAAAGTAGTAGTCCAATATTCAGCTTCATGGTGTGGGAATTGCCGTATTATGAAACCAAAATTCAAAAAATTAGCAACAGAAAATGAAGCTATCCCTTTTGTTTTGGTTGATGCAGAAAATTCTCCTGAATCAAGAAAATTAGCTAATGTGAGCAACTTGCCAACATTTGCAACTTTCGTAAATGGGCAATTAGTTGGCGAAACGCAGACTAACAAACAAGAAGTTTTAATCGATCTTGTAAACGCAATTGCTTAAATTTAGATCGTTAGACTGGCTTAGATTTTTAGACTTCTTAGATGTTTTAAAAATTTTAAAGTAAAGTCTAAGAAGTCTAAGAATGTCTAAAAATCTAAGAAGTCTAAACTATGAAATTACCAGTAATAAAGCATTTAACGCAATTCATCGAAGAAAACGATCAGGATTATATCATTGAAACGATCGAAGTTCTAGAAGCTATGACCGAAATTCCTTCTCTAAAAGATGAAGAATTAGATGTAATTGGCGAATTGATTTCAAACATGTACGGTGCTCTTGAAGTGCAAAAATTGGTTGCACAAGGAACAGATAAAAAAGAAGCTTTAAATACGTTTATGAAACGTGTTTTAGGTTCAATCGATAAATAAATCGGCCTCTTTTTCAAATAAAAAACAAAAAAACATGACTGAGAAAGCGTTTCTAATTTTAGGGACGCTTTTTTTTGTATTGTGGTAAATGGCACGCGGATGACACGGATTCACTTCGTGAAGTCACGGATTTTAACGGATTTTTTTCTCTTTATCATTACGTATGAAACAAAAAAAAATCCGTTTAGATCCGCGTTTTTGCGTAAGCAAATCCGTGTCATCCGCGTACAATCTATACAAAAACTAAGATAAAAATTCGCCTCCTTAATCTCTCCTTAAACCCTTAACAAATACTTTTAGATTCAAATATTAATCCTTACTTTTGAACCTCATTAATTTAAACAAAAATCATGGCTTCAATAACTTTAGGAGGAAATCCAGTTCATACATCAGGCGAATTACCAGCAGTTGGATCACAATTAGCTGATTTCAAATTAGTACAAAACGATTTATCAGTTGCTTCATTAAGCAATTTCGCTGGTAAAAAATTAGTTTTAAATATCTTCCCAAGTGTTGATACAGGAACTTGTGCAACATCTGTTAGAAAATTCAATGCAAGCGCAAGCGGATTAGAAAACACTACTGTTTTATGTATTTCAAGAGATTTACCTTTTGCTCAAAAACGTTTTTGCGGTGCTGAAGGTTTAGAAAATGTAGTAAACTTATCAGATTTCCAAACTGGTGCATTCGGTAAAGCAAACGGATTAGAAATCGTTGACGGACCATTAGCAGGTTTACACTCAAGAGCAATCATTGTTGTTGATGCTGACGGAAAAGTTCTTCATACAGAACAAGTAGCAGAAATTGCAAACGAACCAAATTACGAAGCAGCTTTAGCAGCACTATAATATTTTCCAATAAATGGAGTTTCAAAAAGATAATACATTTGTTACAGGTCGCTTAAAAAGTGTTACTTATGCTTTTAAAGGAGCTGTAAAATTGATTAAAACAGAACACAGTGTTATGGTTCAATTCTCATTGGGAATTATCATGACCATAGCTGGTTTTTATTTTCATATTTCACAAACCGAATGGCTTTGCCAGACATTGGCTATTGGCTTAGTTTTAAGTGTTGAAGGATTGAATACAGCAGTTGAAAAAATTGCCGATTTTATTCATCCAGATTATAGCAGACGAATCGGTTTTATTAAAGATATTGCTGCCGGAGCGGTATTTTTTGCAGCAATGACAGCAATAGCGATTGGCTTAATTATTTATATCCCAAAATTTATATAGGCAAGGAACGCAAGAATGGCAAAAACAAAAAAAGAAACTGCAGAGAAAAAAACCGAATCAAAAGTCGAGAACATTAGGTCTTGGAAATTAACCAAACAACAAAAGTTTGTTTTGGGATGCCTTTTGGTACTCTTTTCAATCGCATTATTGGTTGCGTTTATTTCGTTTTACGTTAACGGACAATGGCAGACAGACCAAAGTGCTGTCAACAGTCTTGGTGACCGAGACGAAGTAGTACAGAACTGGCTCGGAAAATTCGGGGCTTTTCTTGCTGATCTTATTGTTTACAGAGGCTTCGGGATTGCTTCTTTCATTTTTGTCCGTCTCTTTTTCTTGACTGGATTGTTTTTGGCATTGGAACTTTCGACCAAAAAATTAAAAAACACTTGGTTTTGGGATTTATTTGCTATGATTGTTGTTTCTGTTCTTTTTGGTTTTTTCGCTACATCAGCGCCAGAATTAGGAGGAACAATTGGTTATGAGTTAAATCTTTTTCTTCAGGATTACATCGGAAAAACAGGAACTTTACTTAGCTTGCTTTTTGGACTGATCGTTTATTTGATTTTCAAAATAAAAGTATCTCCTGAAAAAATTCAGTCTTATTTTGATTCAACTAAAAAGGAATTCAATTCAGAATTAGAGTCTATAAAACCAATTCAACAACAACCACTACAACCTGAAAGTGCTTATAATTTAGAAGAATTTGCAATTGAGGAAGAAGAAGATCCTGAATTGGATAACATTCACTTAAAAACAGTTGACTCTCAATTCGAAATCAACAAAGAAGCTTTGAAACCAACTATTTCAAATTCGTCAGAAATTGATCTAAATCCGGTTTTAAAACCTGTTCAAATGAATATCAACCCTGCCACCGTTACAGCTCCAGTTCATACTGAAGAGTTTGTAATTGAAAAAGCAGAAGAAGAAGATATTATCGAAGAAAACCTAGCTTCTCGCCTAGTTGCTGATTTTGGATTGTTTGACCCAACTTTAGATCTGTCGAATTATAAATTCCCAACCATCGATTTATTAAAAGAATATTCGACGGGCGGAATTACCATCAATCAAGAAGAATTAGAAGAAAATAAAAACAAGATTGTAGACACTTTACGTAACTACAAAATTGAAATTGCTCAAATCAAAGCAACCGTTGGACCATCAGTAACTTTATACGAAATTGTACCGGAAGCCGGAATCAGAATTTCTAAAATTAAAAGTTTAGAAGATGATATTGCGCTTTCGTTATCCGCTTTAGGAATTCGTATTATTGCGCCAATTCCAGGAAAAGGAACAATTGGTATCGAGGTTCCGAACAAAAACCCAACTATGGTTTCTATGAAAAGCGTTATTGGAGCCGCTAAGTTCCAAGAAGCTGAAATGGAACTGCCTATTGCATTGGGAAAAACAATTTCAAACGAAACTTTTGTTGTTGATTTAGCTAAAATGCCTCACTTATTGATGGCGGGTGCTACTGGACAAGGAAAATCGGTTGGATTGAATGCGGTTTTGACTTCTCTTTTATACAAAAAACATCCAGCAGAAGTAAAATTTGTTTTGGTTGACCCGAAAAAAGTAGAGCTTACACTTTTCAATAAAATTGAAAGACACTATTTAGCTAAACTTCCTGACACTGAAGATGCTATTATTACTGATAACGCTAAAGTTGTCAATACTTTGAATTCGCTTTGTACTGAAATGGACAATCGTTATTCTTTATTAAAAGATGCGATGGTTCGTAATATTAAAGAATACAACGATAAATTCAAAGCAAGAAAATTAAATCCAGAAGCTGGCCACCGATTTTTACCTTACATCGTTTTGGTTGTCGATGAGTTCGCCGATTTAATTATGACTGCAGGAAAAGAAGTCGAAATTCCGATTGCGCGTTTGGCTCAGCTTGCGCGTGCTATTGGTATTCATTTGATTATTGCTACACAAAGACCTTCTGTAAACGTAATTACAGGTTTGATTAAAGCCAATTTCCCTGCCAGAATTGCCTTTAGAGTAACTTCAAAAATTGACTCTAGAACAATTTTGGATACACAAGGTGCTGATCAATTGATTGGACGAGGAGATTTATTATACACAAATGGAAACGATGTTGTGCGTGTACAGTGCGCATTTATTGACACTCCTGAAGTTGAAAAAATTACAGATTTTATTGGCGGACAAAAAGCGTACGCCACAGCATATTTGCTTCCGGAGTTCATTGGAGAAGAAAGTGGCATCAATCTTGATATAGATATTTCCGAAAGAGACACCTTATTTAGAGAAGCTGCAGAGATTATTGTCAATGCACAGCAAGGTTCTGCTTCATTACTGCAGAGAAAATTAAAATTAGGCTACAACAGAGCCGGACGATTGATTGATCAATTGGAAGCAGCCGGAATTGTTGGCCCTTTTGAAGGCAGTAAAGCAAGAAGCGTGAACATTTTAGACTTAAGTGCTCTTGATCAATTTTTTAATAATGAACAAAATTAACCCCATCATGAAAACGAAAATTCAGGAAATCAGAAACAATTCTATCACTAACATGACTAAAAAGTGTTTTCAAATAGCCGCAATATTGCTTTTGAGCTTCACTTCAACTCAGGCTCAGGATAAAAAAGCCAAAGATTTATTGAACGAAGTAACGACTAAAATAAAAAGTTACGACAATATTGTTATCGATTTTAAATACTCTTTGAATAATGCTAAAGAAAACATTAATCAAGACAGTAAAGGAAATGTAACAATGAAAGGAAATCAATATGTTTTGAATTTCATGGGTGTTACTAAAATATTCGACGGGCAAAAAACCTATACAATAAATCCTGAAGACGAAGAAGTTACTATTTCTAAAGTCAATGAGAAAGATGACAATGCTATTACGCCTTCAAAAATGCTTACTTTCTTTAATTCTGGATACAAATACAACATGGATATTGTTCAGAATGTTAAGGGGAGAAAAATTCAGTACATAAAATTAGTTCCGACAAGCGGAAAAGATCAAAGAAAAGAAATTCTTTTAGGCATTGACGTTCAGACAAAACACATTTACAATTTGATCGAAACTGGAAAAAACGGAACAAAAACAACTTTAACCGTTAATTCTTTTAAAACCAATCAGCCTTTATCAAAAAATCAATTTACCTTTGTAGCGAGCAAATATCCAAAATACTACATCAACAAATTAGATTAATTACGGGTTGAAAATTTTAGACAAATACTTACTAAAAACATTTCTGATTACGTTTACTACGGTATTCGTAATCCTTTTTTTTATATTCATACTTCAAACAGTATGGCTTTTTATCGCAGAACTTGCTGGTAAAGATCTTGATCTTATTCTGGTTGTGAAATTTTTATTATTCTCAATGCCGAGAATTATCCCGTTAGTTTTACCGCTATCTGTATTATTAGCCTCAATTATGAGTTTCGGAAACTTAGCCGAAAATTATGAATTTGCTGCTATGAAATCCTCTGGAATTTCACTTCAGAGAGCAATGCGTATTCTAATTGTATTTATTTGTGTTTTAAGTATTGTTGCATTTTGGTTTGCCAATAATGTAATTCCGTACGCAGAGTATAAATTTGTTAATTTCCGAAAAAATATTGCACAGGCTAAACCTGCCATGGCAATTGCTGAAGGCCAGTTTAATGATGTTGGCACTTATAATATTAAGGTAAATAAAAAATCAGGCGAAAACGGAAATATTCTGACCGGCGTAACGATCCATGAGAAAAATAATAATGTCGGTGAAAACAAAACCGTTATTAAAGCTAAAAATGGTAAATTAATCAGTAATGAAAAATCCAGTATCTTGAAACTGGTTTTGAATGATGGTTATTATTATCAAGATGTTACACCAAAAAAATACGAAGACCGAGCTAAACTTCCATTTGTAAAAGCGGCCTTTAAAAAGCAAATCATCAATATTGATTTATCGGAACTGAATAAAGTTGATGAAGATAAAGAAAGTGTAAACAGCACCAATGGAATGCTGAATGTTAATGAATTACGCTACACTCTTGACTCTTTAAATAAAAATCTGGATAATGAAATTATTTCTTTTTCAGAAAACATCAATCAACGCGTGGGAATCAAAAAAATCCCAATTCCAGTCAAAACCAATATAAAGAAAAAGCAATTACCTAACAATCTTTTATCATTATATAACAATAAGCAAAAATTAGATATTCTAAAAATGGCGAGCAGCAATGTAACCAGCAATGTTTATTCTATTGAAGCAACACAAAAAGATTTAAAAGATAAGCAACGTGAAATCAACAAACATCTCAGCGCATTATATGAGAAATTTGTGATTGCTTTCGCGTGTTTTTTAATGTTTTTTATTGGAGCACCATTAGGCGCGATTATCCGTAAAGGTGGATTAGGATTACCTATTGTATTTGCGGTATTAATTTTTATTACTTTCCACTTCATCAATACTTTTGGAAAAAGACTTTCGCAAGAAGGCGGTATGACTCCTTTTTTAGGATCATGGATGTCATCTTTTATACTATCCCCATTGGCCATTTTATTAACCTATCGTGCAACAAACGATAATGGTTTAATAAATTTTGACGCAATAACAACGCCAATATCACAACTATTTCAAAAAATTTCCGAGCGGTTTTTTACTGCTAAAAACAAATAATAATTATGTCAACAAAAATACAACTCAATACCATTGAAGAAGCTATAGAAGATATTCGTCAAGGTAAAGTTATCATTGTAGTCGATGATGAAGATCGTGAAAATGAAGGTGATTTTTTGGCTGCAGCTGAAAAAGTGACTCCTGAAATGATCAACTTTATGGCTACGCACGGACGTGGATTAATTTGTACACCACTGACAGAAAGTCGTTGTAAAGAACTTGATTTACGTGCCATGGTAACCAATAATACAGATCATATGGAAACTGCTTTTACAGTTTCTGTAGATTTAAAAGGCCACGGAGTTACAACAGGTATTTCTGCAGCAGACAGATCAAAGACGGTTCAAGCGTTAGTTGACGCCAATACAAAACCTCATGATTTAGCTCGTCCTGGACATATCTTCCCATTAATTGCAAAACAAGGTGGTGTTTTAAGAAGAACTGGACATACCGAAGCTGCAATTGATTTTGCAAGACTAGCGGGATTTAAACCTGCTGGCGTTATCTGCGAAATTTTGAATGAAGACGGAACAATGTCACGCTTGCCTCAACTTATTGAAGTAGCAAAAAAATTCAATTTAAAATTAGTTTCAATTGAAGATTTGGTCGCTTACCGAATGCAGCATGACAGTCTGATTGTTAAAAAAGAAGATTTTGATATTGAAACCCGTTTTGGAACTTTTAGACTGAGAGCTTACGAACAAACTACAAATAAACAAATCCATATTGCATTAACAAAAGGAACATGGAACTTAGGCGAACCTATTTTAACCCGGATCCACTCGTCACAAGTTAACAATGATTTGTTAGGTACTTTAACAAACAATGCCGAACAGCAATTAGACGATATGTTTAAAGTTATTAATGAAAATGGCAAAGGAGCTATTATTTTTATTAATCAGGACATGACTGCAGTTAATCTATTAAATAGAATTTCTGAACTTAAAGCTTTGCAGTCAGAAGGAACATTAAAAGCACCAAAAATAATTATCGATAGTAAAGATTACGGAATTGGAGCCCAAATTCTTCATGATATTGATATTTCAAAAATCAGATTAGTTTCAAATACACAGCAAACAAAACGTGTTGGAATGATTGGATATGGTTTGGAGATAACTGAGTACGTAAATTACTAATTCATGGGAACAATAGAAGAAAGAATTATAAAATCGGAAACACGAATCTTTAAAGCCGTTTTCCCGAGTACAACCAATCATTATGACACTTTATTTGGAGGAACAGCGCTTCATCTCATGGATGAAGTTGCCTTTATTTGTGCGACACGTTTCAGCCGTAAAAAAGTTGTAACCATTTCAACTGGTCAAATTGATTTCAAAAAAGCAATTCCGGCCGGAACTTTAATTGAATTAGTTGCAAAAGTAATTAGTGTTGGAAGAACAAGTTGTAAAATTCATGTCGATATTTTCATGGAGCAAATGTATTCTGAACTTCGTGAAACTGTAGTTTCAGGAACTTTTTCCTTTGTCGCTGTCGATGAAAACAAAAAACCAGTGCCAATTTTAGACGATTTAGAATAAAATTTTCAAAAAACTCATTTTGTAAACACTGATAACTAGACACTTGAAAATTACTTAAAAAAAACCTCTAAAAAAGTTTTTATAATCGGAAAACCGTCTTATATTTGCACTCGCAATCAGCAAATGATAGCAACATACTGGAGAAATGGCAGAGCGGTCGAATGCGGCAGTCTTGAAAACTGTTGACTGTAACAGGTCCGGGGGTTCGAATCCCTCTTTCTCCGCTGAGAGCTTAAAAAGAGACTTTTCAAAGTTTACAAAAAAGGCTAAAATTCACGGAAAACCCTGCAAATCAAACGATTTGCAGGGTTTCTTATTTTATACCGTTTTTCAATATTTTCAAAAACAGACAAAATCTTCGTGGCGCATTCGTGGCGCAGGCTAAGATTTTAAAAGTGTGCCACAAGATTTTATCTTAAGTCCCGATATCAAAGGGGTTAAGCACGTTTACATCTTGTTTAAATAAGGTTATAATTCTACATTTACTAATCTAATAAATTGAATTATGCTAGAGAACAGCTTTGGGTTAATTTTCTTCTTGAAAGTTCCCCGACATGAGAGTAAAATTAGAACCGTTTATTTCAGAATCACCGTTGACGGCATTCCTAAAGAAGCATCCACAAGACGCCAATGGGATCTGGAGCGATGGAACCAGAAAACTGAAAGAGCAGTCGGAACAAAAGAAGACGCAAAATCACTTAATTTTTTTCTGGACTCGCTCACCTCGAAAATCCACGATATCAAAACTGAGATACTCTACAGCGGAAAACCGATAACCGCACAAAAAATCATGGATCACGTGATGGGAAGAATAACGCCGAGAGTAAAAGTGCTGGAAGAATTTCAGAAACATAATGATGAACTGAAAGCCCTTATAGGCAATGGTTACACCGGTGCAACGCTGGAAAGGTTTAACATAACCAAAAACCACGTGTCCAATTTTATAAAGTTCAAGTATAATGCTGATGATTTTGAATTTGCAGATCTAGATCTTGAATTTGTAAAAGATTTAGAGTTTTACCTGCGGTCTGTGCGCAAATGCAGCAATAATACAACCCTTAAATACATTGCCAACTTCAAAAAAATTGTCATTCGTGCACTTGATAAAGAAATTATTGAAAAAGACCCTTTTAAAAGCTTTAAAGGCAAAAAAACTAAAATTGTAAAAAAGCCTATCTCTGCAAAAGAATTGGCCGAATTGGAAGCCCATCAGTTTTCAATAGAAAGACTCAGTATAGTACGCGACATTTTTGTATTCCAATGCTACACAGGGCTTGCATACATTGATGCCTACCAGCTCACAAGTGCGGATATAAAAGACGGAGTAGATGGAAAACCCTGGATTATCTCTGAACGGCAGAAAACTAATTCAACTGCAAAGATTCCGCTCCTCCCTCATGCTGCCAGAATTCTTGAAAAATATAAAGATCATCCTCTCTGCATCAAACGAGGGACTCTGCTGCCTGTTTATTCCAATCAGAAAATGAATGGCTACCTTAAAGAAATTGCCGTATTGTGCGGTTTTCCTTTCCCACTTAATACCCATATGGCGCGCCGTACATTTGGAAGCACGGTAACCTTGAACAATAATGTCCCAATTAACGTGGTCAAAGAGCTGCTCGGGCACTCCTCTGTCAAACAGACAGAAGCTTATGCCATAACAGAGCAGACAACTATAGGAAGAGAAATGTCCATACTAAATCAAAAACTCACTCAGCATACAAATGAGATTTCTCAAGAAGATTTAACCACTCTTGAGAAACTTGAAAAAGAAATTCAATTAATTAAAAGTAAATATAAAAATGCATCACTTTATCACTAAAATGGAGTCTAACCAATACACGAATTGTAAGAACTATTAATTTAAAAAACATCCAAATATTAGCATCTTTAAAATGTTAAAATGATACCTCATGGGTTCGAGTACTGCTCTCCCCACGGAAAGGCCAAAAAGGCGGAAAACTTAAAGTTTTCAATCTTTTCAAAAAGCCATAAAAAATGTCTGAAGACCTGCAAATTCAAGGATTTGCAGGTTTTTTTTATTTTAGGCCTGTTTTCAATATTTACAAATCCTCACAAAATTAAAGGTGCAGAATCGGTGCACTTTCCGGCTGGAGGTGATACCTTTTTTGCCACAAAAAGCTAAGGCGGTTTTAGAAATATTGATTAAATTTATTTTGATAAATTGTAAGAATAAATAGTTACAAAACAATTCATCACTCTATAAATTTGAAACCATGGAAAATACTCGAAAAAAGTGGCCGTTGGAATTTAAAATTTGTGCCGTCACAATCAGTAATCAATATAAAAGTGTATTAACTGTATCCCAGGACCTAGGCATCAGTGAAAATAGCCTCCAACATTGGAAAAAACTTTACAAGGAAGGAAAATTGACCCTCGAGAAAAAATCAGATTTAGATGCTAACCAAAAAGAATTAATAAGATTAAAAAAAGAAATCATAAATATTCAGATAGAAAAGGATATCTTAGAAAGCAGCGCAGGAATTATTTTACAGAAAAGACGGCTTCGCTATAAATTCATCATGGAAAACTGTGAAAAATTTCCAATTATTAAGATGTGTAAAATTTTCAAGGTAGATCCAAGCTGTTTCTACAGATGGAGGAAAGACCTATCTACGAGCAGAGCTGAAAGAAAAATATTTATAACATCTGAAATTCTAAGAATTTATCATTGGAGCCTAGGAAGGTACGGAAGCATAAGAATAACCAAAGAACTTTCAGCGATAGGCATAAATGTATCCCGCACGTATGTTGGAAAGATAATGATAGAGAATCATCTTCAACGGGTCACAAAACTAAAGTTCAAAAGAACTACAATCTCTTCTCCCAAATATCCTGCCGCTGACAATTTATTAAATCAAGAATTTAAAGTTAGAAACCAAAACCAAGTCTGGGTATCTGACATTACTTACATCCAGACTAAGAAAGGCTGGGTATACCTTACCGCAGTAATAGACCTCTTCGATCGTAAAGTTATAGGCTGGTCCATAAGCAACTCCATGAAAGCAATAGATACAACGATAGCCGCTTTTAAGCAAGCCTTGCGCAACCGTCCATTAATTCGAAACCAAAAATTAATATTTCATTCAGACCGCGGAATCCAATACGCCTGCAAAGCCTTTGTGTACATTTTATCGCAAAATGATCAGATTACGCAAAGCATGAGCAGAAAAGGAAACTGCTACGATAATGCAGTTGCTGAAAGCTTTTTCAAGACAATTAAATCAGAGCTAATTTATCAGAACCAATATGCATCCATAAAAAAAGCAAAAACATCAGTCACCAATTATATCAAAAATTTCTACAACACCTGCAGAAGACATTCAGCTCTTGAATATTTAACAATGGAAGAATTCCAAAAACAATATCTTCCGTAAAAAGCAATTAGTTTGCTTTTTAATCCACTTTGATATAATTAACAATGTTTTTATTTCTTTATTTAACAGAATTGATACCTTTTCTGTTGCAAAAAGCTAGTACTAATTTACAAACAATCTACTGCTCCAAGTCTTGTTGCGTTCTCGTAGCACATAACTTTCAAATGCTTCTTAAATTGATTAAAATCAAACTTTTCTCTACCAAGGTTCGAATTGCAGAGTATCATACTTATAATTAGAAAACGTGTAAATTATTCATTATGTACTACAAATTGGTTGTTTTAATGAAGCGAAAAATTAGTTTATTTCTGATTTATTACAAATAAAACATTCACGCTAACAACTGAGAATTCTAACTAAAATCGAATTTAAATAAATTAAAAAAACTAATATTGATAATTCAGCAGTTCATCATTTATTCCAATATCCCTTATAAGAAAAAATACATCCTCGGCTATATCGGTAGATGTAAAATTATAACTCAGGCTGCTTCCATGATAAACATTATGGTCTTTAATTATGAATCTCAACTGAATTAATTTTTCTATGGCCAATTTAGAAAAGAATTCATATCCGCCAAGTTTTAGTTCCTCGAAAGAAACCATTTTAGACAGGTCCGCTCTATTATAAATCCTTACAAAACAGGATAATTCAATATCGTTTAGCTCTTTTATGCCTTCAATAATAATTAAATCTTTATAGTTAACTGCTTTTGCTTCAGACAAAATCTGGCCAGCATAATATCCTAATATCATTGAGCCAAATACTGATTTAGAATTTATTGCATTTTCTATCGTATCGGTCAAAAAATTAAAGTTTTTTTCATCTTTCAAATATGTTTTCAATTTTTCGGCATCATTGAGCGCATTTGATCCATACTCATTTAAACTCAAAGCATAGGACTTCAGGAACTTTTTAAATTTTCTCTTTTTATTGAAGGTATACAATGCATTGACTGCCTTTACAGGCGCGAAAACATCTGAAGCCGTATCAGTTAAATCTTTAACTGGCTCAAAATATGAATCGATTATATCGTCCAGCTTTTCAATATTGTCTATTATATTTCTGCTAATACCAATTATATCCATAAGACAGACTTTTAGTGTGTTTTTTTTAAATTAAAAACAGATTCGTTACTGATTACTAACGGCTGATAAATTTTTTATTCAAATTATCGTACTGGTCAAAAATATAATCACAAAGCTGTTTTTCCTCATCAGTAAGCAGCGTTTCATCCTTATGACCCTGAGAGTAATACAGCTCATATCCGGATCGATCTGCATCCTGCAGCAGCAGTACTAATTTTTTATCCGCCCACATAATATTATCTTGAATGATTTCCTGCATTTCTACCAATGGAAAAGCACCTCCATACTCAATTTCTGTAACAGGTTTATTTCCAAATTTATCAAAAAGCTTTTTACGTCCCTCCTTAAAATTAAAGCACATAAAATGAGGCTTTGCCCTTTTAAACCTCTGCGAGAATCTGGGATATAAAATTGCAATTCCTGTTGCCAGATGTTTATTCAGAAGTAATTTCCTTAATGGTGCATAAATCAGAACATATTTATTCTCTATAGATTTCAATTTAAAATCTCTGGCAGATTGTTTCAAACCATACTTATATGCCCAGATATGCGATCCGATCAATGCTGATAAAATGGTTATCACGCCAACAATATTCTCCAAAGGTTTATCAAATTCAAAAGCCATAAAAAAACAATTAGTTTATTCAGTTCTAAAAATAGTGCTGCTTCAAAGACAATTTCATAGTAAAGCAAACAGCAATTTCAAATAATATACTGCAGAAATCAAATATAGAAAAAGCAGACAAATATAGCATATAATAAAACCCAAATTGCACAAAGCATCGATAAGCCTTTTTAATGGATCTGCTTTGGGCAATTCCAGCATTTTGCATGTTTAAAATATTCAATTTCATACTTCTTAACGAATGAAAATTTATTTTTAACTTAGCTCTATCAATACTCACTATAGATCTGTTTAACAGATTATTCAAGCACACCTCTTTAATGCCTTAACAGAAAAATAAAAATAAGCTTTGCAAAAAACACTACGAAAACCAGAAAACTGGCAGGATTTTGAATCTCTTTGTAAAAAACTCTGGGGGGAAATCTGGAAGATTCCCAATAAAATTAAAAAAAATGGACGTTTAGGCCAGGAGCAGGCCGGAGTTGACGTATATGGGATTCCTAAAGGGGAAACAAAATATTGGGGAATTCAGGCTAAAGGCAAAGATGATTATTCTAATGCAAAACTATCTGAAAAAGAAATACTGCAGGAAATTGAAAAAGCGAAAAAATTCCAGCCTAAACTTGGTGTGTATATTATTGCTTCCAGTTCAAATAAAGATGCAAAAATAGAAGAGTTTGTGCGGCTGCAGGATATTAAAAATCAAGCGGATGGTTCTTTTGAGATTTTATTGTACTGCTGGGAAGACATGGTTGATCTCATTGAAGAAAACCGGCAAACCCTAAATTGGTATCTGGGAAATGGCAGCTTTCGAGAAAAATATGACGTCAGTGTCGCTTTTGAAAATGGCACAAGTCAAACCATCATAAAACCAAAATTTTTAAAGTTAATTACAAAATACAGATATGTTAATCCAAATCTTGAACTTTCCCGAAGTATATCCACTATAAGCAGGCAGTTTCAAATGATGGGTCCAATACCCACGATATATGGATCTAACGAGATAAACAAAAGCTGGTGCACTTTAGAAATCACGGTAAAAAATACTGGAAATGTCACACTGGAAAACTGGTATTTAAAATTAAAGATAGATGAAGCAAAGAAAATAAGCGATGGTTTTTATGTAGATTTTTTAATGAGTGAAACTACACGAAAAATGCATTATGATAACCGGACATTATGGGCATATAAGGATAGTAATGAATTTTTGTATGACCCTCTGGACAAAGAGCCCTTAATCCAGAAGTCCAGCAGAACCTTTGAAATAATGTTTATTCCCAATTTTGAACAGAAACATATGGGAATCTCGTGGGAACTTCTGGCAAGAGATTTTGACAAATCGGAAAAACTGGAAGTGGAACTGCAGCCTGAATATGAGGAAAAAATTAAATATATAGAGGTTGATAAGGATGACCATTTTAAAGAAGATAATGTTGAAATCAAAGAGCTGATTGAAACGAAAGATAGAAAAAGCATAAATATTATAAACATACCCCGGTAAACATTCAAGCATATAATGAAGAAAACACTAAGAAAGCCGGAGAACTGGCAGGACTTTGAAAGTTTGTGTAAAAAACTTTGGGGGGAAATATGGGAATGTGATGAAATAAAGAAGAATGGCCGCAACGGACAGAACCAGAACGGTGTTGATATTTTCGGCATCCCAAATAATCAGCAACATTACTATGGCATTCAATGCAAAGGCAAAGATGATTACAGCAATGCCAATCTATCCATAAAGGAGATTGATGCAGAAATTGAGAAAGCGAAAAACTTTAAACCGTCATTGAAGAAATTCTATTTTGCCACAACAGCAAATAAAGACTCAAAAATAGAAGAATATATAAGAATCAAAGATTTAGAAAGCAGAGGACTTAATTTATTCGAGATTCATCTTTTCTGCTGGGAAGACATTGCAGATTTAATAGAAGAGAACAAAAGAACATTTGACTGGTATGTAAAAAGCGTTAATTACAAAAACCTTTATTCAGTCAAAGTTTCCTTTGGCTGCGACTCCGATAAACTGGCTTTTGAGCCTAAACTCATTAAAAACAATATCAGCTACGAATTAACAAGCCCTGACCGATACAGCTTTGACATCTCTTATTCACCAGAAGAAAATTTTCAGACCAGGCGCGAAATTGATACTGAACCGCAGCCTGTAAGATATTACATCAATTCAGTAGGTTACAATAAAAGCTCCTGTGTTTTTGATATCAAACTATTGAATAATGGACACACCTCGATTAAAAACTATAAACTTTATTTCCAGCTTTTAAGTGACGATATTTCTTCCGATACAGTAGATAAGAAACAATCTGTTTATGACATAAATCCTTATACCTACAATACAAAATTTTACAATCACTCTAATGAAGGAATATTTCAACCCAAACAAAGCATTCTGGTTCAGACAGATTCGATTAAAACTGACCAAATATGCATTAGACCAAATATCGAAGAACCTCAGCTAATTGAAATTAAGTGGCAGCTGGTTTCTGAAGATTTTAATGACAGCGGAAGCCTGTTTATTGAACTGAATTCTAGAATTATCAAAAGAAATACAGTCGAAAAGCTCGAATTCTATCGTAAAAATGAAACCGTACTTGAAAACTATATTGTTTAAAAAAACAACAAAAGCTGTTTAGAATCAGAATCACTATTATAAAAATTAATTATCAACATGAAATCTGACAGTAGCTTGATCTGCATAATGAATGTTACATCATTATCCGATCCTGCAGTTCCAGTCCAATAGGATTCTGCTTTGAAACCAAGTAAATTACAATTTCTTTAAATGCTTTCAGTACTTCGTCATCCGCTATAATCTGGCCTGAACTGTTTTCCCATAAAAAACTGGCAGTTCCTGCCATATAGTTTTCATGTTCAAATTCTCTTCTGACATAACCTTTTCTGGTACCTATTTTATCACCAATCTTTCTGAGATTGAGATAACCGTTTATTATACCCAGCCCCTCTTTTATAAACCTTGATCCCGGTTTTGTCTTCATAAGAACTGATATTTTATATACCGCATCCTGATTGTATCTGTGTTTCTGCCCCCATTCAATAACTTCCAAAACTGCCCTGTCATAAAAAAAAGCATAATTATTGTTCCTCCACCAATTTATCATAGTACTGTTAATACTCAGCAATGCCTGCTGAAAGTCCTTCCCGTGGTAATATCGATCTGTCTTCCATGTTTTGCATGTGCCGGCAAATTCCACCATTGACAGCCAGCATTTATAAAAATCTTCTCTTTTATCCTCGCGTTCTATATTGCTAATAAAATAGTTTTCCATAAATACAACTATCCAATCCGCCATCTGCGGTCCATAGACAAAAAGTGGCTTCCATAACTCATCCCCACTGAGATTGTCACTAAATTCCACATCCAGAACCAATCGGGAAATTTTCATAAGAACCCATCTATCGAATTCATCAGGATATTCGCTTCTATCCGAAAAAACTTCCTTTACAGGCCCGCGTTCAAATAATACCTGCTCTAAGAGCTGTTTCCAAAGCTGGCATAGATGCTTGCGGTCCTCTTCTGGAAGATCGTCCAAATTAGGCACCAAAGCAAATGCATGATGAAGCATTACCTTATTTATTCCGGGTCTTTTTTCAAAATCTTCTCCGTTATAATCCCAGCTGCCGCTATTTTTCGATTTTACCTCCCGTATTTTTGACCAGTCAATGAGATTCTTTTCAGCAGTTCCAGTTATGAATTCATCCCTAACTTTTTCCACATAGCTCTTATAATCAAAATTCTTTTTTTTATCCGAAGATTTCCCAATTCCATAATCAGGTAAATTAGCTCTGTAATTCTTATCCGCTGCCTCCGCCAGCAGTATCACCAGATTCTGCAGCTGGACAAAATTACCTTCAGACCATGAGAGGTGTTTTGCTGTTTCCAAAAACAATATGCTGAGCGTGTCATAGGGGCATTTTATGACCAGTTCTGCAATTAGAGCACGCAGGCGCATGCTATTTAAATCTTCAATCCAGACAGCAGGCAGAATCCTTGATGCAAAAGCACACCACGAATCCTCCATATCGGTCTGATAAAAAGAATTTGGACCTGGCTCGTAATTCTTCAAAGCATTCTCTATAAAAGAAACTGTCCAATCTGCTATTTCCTGGTATTGTTTTATCCATGCATCTTTATTATAAAAAAGAAATGCGCATCCAGCAAGAACGCATTGCTGGCTTCCTCCAAAGGAATGATATGGGAAATCGTCGGGAATTGCAGAAATTTCGAGAATAGTATCCCATAAACTTTTGCTTTGCCCTGTATCCAGTCTGGTTTCATTTTTGATGGCTTGCAGGCATTTAAATGGAAAAGCAAACAGATCAAATCCCAGCTCCGCATCCGATCTCGCTACATGCAGTTCTTTACTGAGTGCTTCGGGTTCTTTATAAAGAAGAAGATCGTTTTCTTCCTCCGCAGGCTTAACATAATTATTAAAATTAAAAAATGAAATCAGGCGTTTAAGATAATCGGAAGTGCGTCTGTCATCTTCTATAGTGCCAAGTAAAACAGTCCATTCCCTAGTAATTGTCTCATACTGCTTCCTTAGCTGTTCATTTTCAAGATAAAGACTTATGCACACTCCACCCATTGATCTTTTTCTTTGGGGCATACTATGCCATTCCTTAACTAATTTTATGGTCCTTGAATCAAAATTTTCTGAACCTATCATCTGGTGGCTTTCTATTTCATTTCCAAGAAAATCAAGATCTTTTTCCAAAAAGTAAAAATCCACCACAGCAAGCAGAGGGTTAAGAGGACCTAAATACAATTCAGGTTTATATTTTCCTAATGAATTTAAGACCCCTAGAAAAGCAGCTGATGAACCTTGGTTTAAAATAAAATCAACGTAACTGGCAATATCGTTAGATTTGTCTATCTCATCAATCAGAAATTTTTCAAGAGCCTGCAGTGCACTTACAATTGGATGAGGTGCCCCTGTCATATCACGGAACCAATAGTAAACGCGATAATCACCAATATAATTTCTCGCTTGGCCGTCATAATTCACTTTAATAGACGGGATACTTCTTTTCTTATGATTATAGGAGTTTGTCCACTGCTGAGAAGCAAAATTGACCAGCTTTACTACCAGAGCAACACCTGTAGAGGGCTGATACCTTAAAAATGACATAAAGGGGCCTCTGGTGTAAAATGGAGGAAACCATTCATGGGGTTCATTTATGTCTAAACTATAATGTGAAGAATTAAAATCAAAAGAAACTTCTGTCGGTCTTTCAATCAGTAAAGCAAGCGTAATTTCCATTGCTTTTTCCGGAAAATGCAAAATCATTGGAGCTAATGCATTTTCATTCAGGCAGACTTTTTCAAAGGCGCTGTCAACATTTTCATACGGTCCGTCGGGCCACTGTATCTTATCCCTTATTTTTGCAGCCGCCAGCAGAGATCTTACCGGAGATTCTTCATTTTGCGCCTGCTGTTTTTTTTGCGGTCTTTCTACTTTTATTCTCTTGCATAATTTTAAAGCCAGCTCAATGACAGGTTCCGGATGCTCGGCTACGCCTGCCATAAAAGCCTTATAAATCAGCTGATCGGCATCACCTTTAACAAACCCTCCTCCTAAACTGAACTCAAACATCCAAAGAGCATTTTCCAAGGCGACAGCAGAAATTTCTTCACGGTATGGAAAACCGGAACCGGTGTAATCAAGCCACATTGAGCATAGCACTGCTAATTTCCTTCTGCAATAAAGTATGACTTCTTTTTTATGTTCAAATAAAAACTCTATTAACCCCGGCCAGTAGAGAAAATCCGGCATTCTATGGTAAGAGGCTGCCTCTGCAACTGTAAGTTTTCCCTGTTCTTTGGCAATCTGCATTACATTTGGGTTTGGCTTTGTAGCCTTTATCAAAAACTGTCCAATAAATCGGTTAAAAAGCTTGCCATCCTCTTCTTTTAAACAATCGTAAACCACGGTGAGATACTTGTAAGTATCTGATGAAAAAAATATTGATTCAAGCAGCAGATCCTGGACAATCTTCTCTCGCGGTTCAAGTTCTGAAAGGGATCTTATTAAGGCTTTCCATGAATTCCCGCCATCATTTTTCTCAAGAAGGTATATGCCGTAAAGCCTTACCGCCTTACGCCATAAAGGCGATCCCAGCTCAAGTGAGCTGAGATACGTTTTTATATTTTTATCCTTCGAACGCAGGAGCTTATATCTTGCCCAATCCCCCAACAGATCATGAAACAGATATAACTTATCGTCGTGCTCGTAAATATTTTTTCTTATTTTTAATCTATCCAGAGGTTCCAATTCGGAAATACTGAAATCTGATACAGGAACAGCAGCGGAAAACAACTGCGCTTGTTTTTCAGCGTAATACTGCATAAATCTAGACCCGGTACCATCAAATTCGTCCTTCCATATCCAGTCTATTATCGTTGTTTCTCCCAGCAAATCTTTATCTGGAATTGCTGTGCCAGCAGATAATTTAAACGCCAGCTGATCAAGATATTTCAGGTTATTCAAGATTCCATGCAGATGTTCATGCTTAAACAAATTAGACAGTTCGGAAATTTCTCTGCAGATCGAGAGACTGTAATCCATAATTTTCAGCTCAACGGGATAAGTTTCAGATTTTACCGGAATATTGATTCTGTAAAGCCGCTCGATAACATCACTGTAATCATCATTCTGGCATGTGAAGATTATTTTCCATCCAGAATCAGAAATAATCGCCTGAGTAAGAATCTCGTAAATCTTTTTTAGATCTTCTTCCTTAAAAAAACGGTCGATTCCATCTATAACGAGATACGAACACGATTTATGCATCTGGCTTAAAAGTTCAGTAAAATTGTGCTGCAGCCCAAAATATTGAGACAGGCTGCCACTATTCAGGCATTGGGCATCAATCCAGATAAAATTATTATGCATATCTGTTTCCCTTTCAATTAATTTCTTAATAAGAACTGATTTGCCATAGCCAGATCTGCCAACAACAAAAAGCACCTGATTACTGTCAACCGCTTCTTTAAGAGCATTTAATTCATCGGTTCTCTGCAGGCTAATTTTCCCTCCTACCAAATCTGGAATAGATGCCACGGATCTGCTGCTGAGTGAATGAATTTTCTGCCAGTCAGCGCTGTGATTTGGAAAACCTTTTAAATAGAATGAAGGTGCAAATCGGTTTATTAATTTTCTATAATCGAGATAACCGGAAACAGGAGCCAATTCACTTCCTATACCGCATAGAGATTCGTACAGCTTGATTTCAATTTTTCCATCCGGCTCGGCTACAAGATTCCGTACCATTGATATAATAGCATTTTCACTGTTAGAATTTGGTTTTTCAAAATCAAACTCCATGAAAAACAATCTGCTTAACATGATAACTGTATCTTTATCTTCTATTTTAAATTTTGAAGCTATTTCTGCGGGACAGCAAAAGCTTTTGAATAGTTTCCGCTTTGTTATGGAAAAACCGCCTTTGTCATTTGTGATGCGCTCAAAAAATACTTCAGCATCCATTTTCTTTGCACAAGAAAGCAAATCGATTAAATCCCCGGAAATTGATGAAGGTATTACTGAATTTACAATGCAGAGATAGTCTTTCAATGGATCAAATACCTTCTTTGGCTCGCCAACAAACTGGTTCCACAAATCATATATCAAATCTTCTTTTGGTCCTGCATTATTAAACTGGATATTACTTTTTACTGATACTGCCGTTCTGCATATTTCTCCATCAGTATTTTTCTGTGTCAGCAGAAGATCATCAAAAAGCCACCCTTCAGGCCTTACCTGAAAATCGATCCTGATAATTTTGCCCAGTTCATTATTGATCGGTAATATATCTCCCAAAAAATGAGTACAGAACCAAGCGGTAACCTTATCTTCAAAAACAAATCCCCCGCCTCCCGTCTGCTTAGGAGTTGCAACTTCTCTAATTCTAGTCTCTTTTTTATCCGACATATCAACTTCGTATTACTTCAAATTTGCACTATTACCAATTGAGAAGTAAAATATACGAATAAGTAGAAAACCTGCAAATATTTTTTACTACCTATATTAAGATAAACATAATAATGTCACCATAAAGCAGCGTAGAGAGTACTTACCAATCAAATATACTAGCAAGAATCTTACTTCTTAGTTAATTAAATAATGTAAAGAAGGATCATTTAGCAATCTCTCCATTTCCGAATTAATAATATCCTTCATATTTTGTTTTACCTAAAAGTAATTACACTGAATCATTATACGGGCACTACTATAGATTGAGCCCTAACTAAAAAAGGTATTTATACTTAGTGTTTTATATTCTTTAATCTTTAATTTTGAAAATATTGAGCTTAATGTTTTAATAAATATTCAAAATCCATTTTGCAAAAACACTTTTATTCAATTTTTATTTTTAAAATAAATTTTACAATTACGTTTTTCCGTAAAAACTTTAAATTTAAATTTCTAATTTTTGCAATTATCTTAATTAATCATTTAATTAAATAGCTAAATAAAGCAATATGATTTTACATCAGAAAACACTCGAGAAGTTAAGACATCTTATCAATGAGGAAACCGAATATAGAACTGGTCCAAAACTGGTTACGTTTTTCAATAATTTAGGTTTTAACGATTCTTATGGTGAAGGTTTTCCATCCAGATGGAAATTCACTGATGAAAAACTAAGTAAAATTAATGGAACACCAGAATTGGATAAATGCATTATTCAACTTTTTGCCCCAGTAAATTTCATTGGAAACCTTACCCGTCTAGATAAAATGATTGATGATTTTAATAAATTCCTTGTTTTTGATAGTTGGAAAATAATACGCGATGGAGCTACTGTAAGTTTTGGTAAAGCCGACAAAATAATTTTTGAAGAAACAAATTCTAAAGCAAATTCAATAGAAGATGATTTTCTAAAAAAAGAATTCGATGAATTAGGATTAGATACATTGAATTTAGAAACTTCACTTACAGAAACGCTTAACCATAGGCTTTCAGAAATCCAAAAATGTTTGAGTGTCGAAGCTCCTCTTTCCGTTATATTTTTATGCGGTAGTACTTTAGAGGGTTTATTAAACGGCATTGCAAACAAACATCCTAGAGATTACAATACAGCTTCTAAAGCTCCTACAAAAGAAGGCAGAGTAAAACATCTTAGTGAGTGGACACTAGCTAATTTAATAGAAGTTTCCTGCGAAGTTGGATACCTCAATGAGGACGTGAAAAAATTCAGTCATTCTCTTAGGGATTTTCGAAATTATATACACCCAAGTGAACAGGTAAAAAATCGTTTTAACCCTGATCATCATACTTCTAAAATTTCTTGGCAGGTCCTTAAAGTTGCTATACATCAAATTAGTCAAAAAATAAATAGTACTCCCCTTTCCTAAATGTTTTAAAAGTTTAAAACATTGTCTTTCTCTTTTTGTAGTGTTTTATTTAATAACTTAGGAAACTTAATTATCTTAATATATGTCTGAATCAATTCTACCTAAATTGGAAGCATCTCGTAAAGAGCTTTTAGATCTAGGAATGCGCAATACATTACTTAACTATAAGATATCCAAAGTTAAAGGCTTACAAATTGTACAAGAACAATCTTCATCGATATATGATATCTTAGTCAGGCAGAATAAAGCTATGACTTTTTTAGGACGCCCAGGCAAAGATGAAGATGATGAGGTGTTTGAACTTCCGGAACTTACCGAACCGGAAATACAAGATGCTTATAATGATACCAGATTACAGACCAATGAAACAGAATCCAAACTTCAGACTAAAATACTAAATACTTATTATTTTGCTAGAACAAGCATTGAAGAGCAGGGTGTCAATATGTTATATCTTGCATTAGGCATACTAAATTGGTATGAAAAAGGAAATAGTCAAGAAACAAGAAAAGCACCATTAATTTTACTTCCTGTAGTGCTGGAGCGTTCCAGTGCAAATGAACGCTTTCGTTTAAGATACAGTGGTACTGAAATTGGACCAAATCTATCATTGCAGGCAAAAATGATGGTAGATTACAACATCACTATTCCTGATCTCCCGGAAGAAGAAGAACTAGATCTTAAAACATATTACAGCATTATAAAAGAACGGATCAGCCATATTGAAAATTGGAAAGTTGAAGAGGATGCCATAGAATTAGGATTCTTTTCTTTTGGTAAATTTATGATTTATCATGATTTAGACAGTGAAAAATGGCCAGAAGATAAAAAACCATTCAACCATAATATTTTACAATCTTTATTCGATACTGGATTTAATGAACCTCAACCATCAATTGGTGAAGAACATCATCTTGACAATGATACGAATGCTGACGAGCTTATGCAAGTCGTAGATGCCGACAGTTCACAAGTTATTGCAATGCTTGCTGTACATGAAGGGCGTAACATGGTAATACAAGGCCCTCCAGGAACAGGGAAATCACAAACAATTACAAATCTTATAGCAAATGCTGTCGGAAATGGAAAAAAAGTACTTTTTGTTGCTGAAAAAATGGCCGCATTAGAAGTTGTAAAACGACGATTAGACAGTGTCAACTTAGGAGAAGCGTGCTTAGAATTACATAGCCACAAAGCAAACAAAAGAGAATTACACAATGAATTAAAACGAATACTTGATTTAGGCAGGCCAACAATGACTCGTTTGGAAGAAGAAATTAGATTTCTTCATCCCATGATAAACGAACTTAATCAATATTGTACTTCGGTAAATTCTGAAATTTCAAAAAGTGGTTACTCAGCACAAGAAGTGATGGGAAATTTACTAAAAATAACAACTCATAATAAAGATTATAAATTTCCTAAAATACAGGTTGAAAATATTAGCGTATGGGATTCTATAAAGATTAAAGAGGTTGAACAGCTGGCTGAAAAAATACAGGTAAGACTAGAAAAAATTGGACAACCTGAGAACTTGCTATTTTATGGAACTGATATAAAAATTTTTCTCCCAATAGATGAGGAAACCTCAAAAGAATTATTAGAAATTGTAATTAAAGATACAAATGAGGTAATAACTCTTATTACTTCCATTTCAAATTATGTTGAAATTAATCCGTCCACAGAAATAGATGATGTTAAGCTATTATTAAAAACTATAAAAACTGCATCTGAGAATCCAGGTCTCACATCCATGAATATAACCGATTCTGCTTGGCTCAATAATGAAGCTGATATTGCCGAATTATTAGAAACTGGAATTCGACTAGAAGAACTGCATACACAATATGACAATTTAGTTATTCCAGAAGCTTGGGATTATGATCTACTTGAAATCAGGCAAAATTTAATTGTACATGGCAGTAAGTGGTATAAATTTTTAATAGGAGATTATAAAAATAGTGTAAAAAAATTGTCGACACTTCTCACAATTCCGGTACCTTCAGATTTAAACACAAAATTAGAGTATGTTAATGCTTTAATGGAAGGAAAGCGTCTTACAGCCTCTCTTCTATCTTTAGAACCTTTAGCGCAAAAATTATTTGATATCAGATATCAAAAGAAACGAACAGATTGGAAAACTGTTAAAAAAGCAGTTCAATATTTACAAGAGGTACACCTTCTTATTCAGGATGACATAATATCAAACACGTTTCTATCCTTTCTTAGCAAAAATCAGGAGTCTTCTGTTGCGGGTGACTTTTTAATTAATTTGGAGAATGCTTTAAAAAAACAAAATATTTCATTAAAGTCACTTTTAGGAAAACTGGATTTAAAAGATAATCAAATACTAAATACAAGTTTAGCAAAACAGCAAAGCTTAATAAAAAATTGGTTCGAAAATCTACCTGAGATACATCAGGCAGTATCTTGGAACGTAATGAAAGAAGAGATTGAAAGAAATGGAGCCGATTATTTGATTAGAGCAGTTTATAACTGGCCCGACGCTGTTTTGCATTTAAAAACAGCTGTACAAAAAACTTGGTACGAACATTTGATTGAGCAGGCAATGACTAATAGTGTAGAACTTCGAAAATTTGAAAGATCAAGTCATGAAGAAGTCATCGAAAAATTTAAACGACTTGATGTACTTAATCAGTTCTATAATCGCGCCAAAGTTGCTCTTAAACATTGGGAAAGTTTACCAAAACAGGAAGGCGGCGGACAAATTAATGTACTTAAAAGCGAATTCAACCGCAAAGCCAGACATATGCCGATTAGGAAACTTATGCAGGAAGCAGGACTGGCAATTCAAGCAATTAAACCTGTTATAATGATGAGTCCAATGTCAATTGCAAATTTTCTCCCTCCAAATAGTATTGATTTCGATCTGGTTATTTTTGATGAAGCCAGCCAAGTACGTCCTGTTGATGCTTTGGGGGCTATTTTACGTGGAAGGCAAATAGTTGTTGTGGGTGATACAAAGCAAATGCCTCCAACAAGTTTTTTTGACAAACTAAATACCGATACTGAAGATGAAGAAAACGTAACTGCTGATATGCAGAGCATCCTTGGAATGTGTGATGCTCAAGGTGCTCCTCAACGCATGCTGCGCTGGCATTATCGCAGTAGACATGAATCCTTAATTAACTTGTCAAACCAGGAGTTTTACGAAAATAAATTAATAATTTTTCCAAGTCCCGGATCTAAAAGCAAAATGGGTTTAGCATTTAATCACCTGCCAGATACTTATTATGACAAAGGTAAAACACGTACCAACCCTAAAGAAGCTGAAAAAGTTGCTGATGCTATTATTAACCATGCTATAAATAATCCGAAGCTGAGTCTCGGCGTTGTTGCTTTTAGCACTGCGCAAATGCAGGCTATTCAAAATACACTTGAAGTAAAAAGAAGAAAAAATCCTGAAGTTGAAAGTTTCTTTAGGAGCCACCCTACTGAACCTCTTTTTATCAAAAATCTTGAAAATGTTCAAGGAGATGAACGAGATGTCATTTTTATTAGTATTGGTTATGGAAGAACTGAAGACGGTAAAGTACCTATGAGTTTTGGACCTCTAAATAATGAAGGTGGTGAACGAAGACTAAATGTTTTAATTACAAGGGCAAAAAGCAGATGTGAAGTATTCACAAATATTACAGCCAGTGATATGAATCCTGGACCAAATGCAAAATTTGGTATTCGAGCATTAAAAAGTTTTCTTTATTATGCACAGCATGGGAAGTTTGAAAGCGACAAGGAAGAAATAATAACTAAACCCCAGCCATTTGAGGAAATTATTACTCAAAGTCTTCGCGATAATGGTTATATCGTGAGAGAAAAAGTCGGCTCTGCAGGATTTTATATTGACTTGGCTATAGTGGATAACGATAATCCTGGAAGATATATTCTTGGAATATGCTGCGACGGAAAGTCTTATGAAACTGCAAAATCAGCTCGGGATCGAGATAGATTAAGAACTATAGTCCTTGAAGGCATGGGCTGGAAATTATTTAATGTATGGAGCACTGATTGGTTCCGCAATCCCCAAAGAGAACTAAGACTTTTAATAGAAACTATTGAAAATGCTAAAAATCAAGTTGAACATAATGATGCACTTGAAGAAGAATTAATGGAAGATTTAAAAAATCTTGTTCGAGAAGAACCTGAAGAAATTGATAATTCAATCCCCCACTATATAAAAGCTTCTCTTCCTATTGAGGTTTGCCATCAAGAAATTCATACTTATTCCCTTGGAAAACTTGGAGCATGGATACATGATGTCGTCAAAGTAGAAAGTCCTGTTCATTTTGAAGAAATGGCGCGTCGAATTGCAGATGCAAATGGCATTTCAAAAATTGGAAGTCGTGTCAGAGCATCTATTACAGATGCAGTAAATTATGCTGTAAGAGCTGGATTAATCAAAGAGAAGGATGACTTTCTTTGGCATTTTGAAGATCATTTACCAGTAATAAGAGATAGAAGTTTACTTACTCCAAATTCAAAAAAATTAAATCTTATTTCTGATGAAGAGATGAACTTAGCAATCATTAAAGTTGTTGAAAGTTCCATCGCTATTCAGCCAGACAATGCTGTTATCTTAATTGCAAAACTTTTTGGTTTTGCAAGAGTTACAGAAGACATGAGAAACCATATTTTACAATCCATCAAAAAAACAGTCAAATCTGAAATTGTAAAAAAAGATGGTGAGTTTTTAAAAATAATTAAAGATTGAGTTATAATCAAAAAGGTTTAACCAAAAAAAAACGTTAAAAAGTTGAATATTAAAACACAAATCGTTTATTTAAATAAACGGTTTTCACAATGTAAAGAAAAAAAATATGCACTTAAAATCTATTACTGTTCAAAATTTTAGACGTTTAAAAAATTGCAATATTGATTTAAACCTAGAAAAGTCAATTTTTGTTGGGGCAAATAATAGTGGAAAAACTTCTGCTACCCACCTTCTATATCGCTTTTTAGGAGATACAAAAAGTAAATTTACTATTCATGATTTTAGCAGTGACTGCTGGGCAATATTTGATGCGATTGGAAATTCAGCTGACGAACCTGCCATAGATGATATTCCTAAAATCACGCTGGATTTGTGGTTTGACGTTAGTGCTACCGATTTGCATCGGGTATTAGATTTGCTACCGAGTTTAGACTGGGAAGAAACTCCCATAGGCGCACGTATAGAATTTTGCGTTAAAGACGTAGTAATTTTGATATCTAATTATCGTGCAGCTAAAGCTACTGCTGTGGCAAAAAGTGACGAAAACTACCATCCTTGGCCAAAATCTCTAACCGATTATTTATTGCGAAATATAAATGAAGAATTCGGAATTAAGTACTTCGTTCTAGACCATACTCAATTTGACGCTCAACTAAATCAGGTCGCAGGATATACACCTCTTGAATTAGGAAATGAGACTGATAGAAACGGTGGTAAAATTTTAAAGTCTATTATCAAAGTTGATGTGCTAAATGCACAGAGGCATTTATCCGATTACACACTTGGAAGATCTGAAGATCTCTCGAAAAGAATCAATAAATTCTATGAGCGTAATCTAAGACAAAAAGAAGATAATTTTGAAGCTCTACGCGCATTAGATAATTCTGAGAAGGAACTTACAGCACATCTTTCTGAAGTATTTGAACCTACGTTACAAAGTTTAAATAATTTAGCTGGATATCCGGGATTTCAAGACCCAAAACTACTCATTAAAGCGGCTCTTAATTCAGAAAATATTGCTGCTCAAACAAAGCTACATTATTCACTTTCTGATGAACCAGATTCATTAGCATTGCCTGACCAATACAATGGGTTAGGATTTAAAAATTTAATTTTCATGGTTATTGAGATTTTAGATTTTCATGCAAGGTGGATGGATGATAAAGAAAATCGCGCTCCTTTACATTTGATAATTATTGAAGAACCGGAAGTGCATTTACACGCTCAACTTCAACAGGTCTTCATAAAGCAAATACAGAAAGTTATAATGTCATCTGAAGAAACTAACGCTTTTGTTAGCCAATTAATTATTACAACACATTCGCCACATATTATTTATGAAAGTGGATTTGAGCCCATAAGATATTTTAGAAGGGAAACAGCAAATACTCATCAAACTACTAAAATTTTGAATTTGTCTACTTTCTACGATAATTCTAAACCTAAAACACGAGATTTTTTACAACAATACATGAAATTAACTCATTGCGATTTATTTTTCGCTGATGCCGCAATTTTGGTTGAAGGAAATGTAGAACGTTTATTACTTCCATTAATGATTCAAAAATCAGCACCAGATTTGAATACTTGCTATATAAGTGTCATCGAAGTGGGTGGAGCATTTGCACATATATTTAAATCTCTAATAAACTTTCTTGGATTAACAACATTAATCATAACTGATATAGACAGTATTTATCCAGTATCATCACCTTTAGCTGAAATTCATCCCGCTGGGGCTGAACAGAAAGCCGCTGAAAAAGCTGTTATCGATCCTGAAGTTGCAGGAGATGAACCAGTAGTTGTTAAAGAAGTTATTGCTGCCCCAAATGATGATGATGATGATGATGACTTTGATTACGAAGAGGAAAACGAAGATGAAGATGAACCGGTAGGTGAAGAAGTTGCAGAAAAGCCTTTACGTGGAAAATGTCCTTCACAGATAGAAGCATGTATAACTTCTAATCAAACATTAATAAAATGGTTACCTAAATTACAATTAGTTTCAGAATTGTTTGCTGCAAATGAACAAAAAAGAACCCAATTAGCAGACGAAAAAGGAAACGCTTTAGTCCATGTTTGCTATCAATCGCAACAATCTGTAACTTGGGAAGGTGAAACAGCAGAATGTGCGGGAAGAACAATTGAAGAAAGTTTCGCATTAGAAAATCTTGCCTGGACTCAAAATATTTTGAGAAAAAAACTTCGCCTTCGCGTCATCACGAATGCGAATAATAGAACCTTAACTGAAGTAAGAGAACGTTTATTTGAAAGAATAAATATTAGCGATTTTAATAAAACAGATTTTGCTCTTGCTCTTATGATGGAAAATTTAGCTGATTGGAACGTTCCAGAATATATTGATACAGGCTTGAAGTGGCTTCAAAGGAGCATTGTAAAATTACCACCACCTGCTCCTCTAAGTCCGCCACCAGCAGAATTAGTTGTTGAACCTAAACCAGTACCAGCCGAATAATTATGAGTGGAAGAATAAATAAACCGGATACTCCGGCTGACATCGAATTAAGAAAATGCCTTGCAGCTAAAAACAGTTTTGTTATAGTTGCTGGCGCAGGTTCAGGGAAAACCACATCATTAATTAAAGCTCTAAAGTACATAGACGACACAGAGGGCAAAACTTTACGCCAGCAGGGCAAAAAAATTGCATGTATTACTTATACGACTGTAGCGGAAAAGGAAATTTTAGATGATGTCGGACATGATCCTTTTTTCCGAGTTTCAACTATTCACTCATTTCTTTGGGAGCTTTTAAGGCCTTTTCAAAAGGATATTAAAATTTGGGTTAAAGCTAAAATAAAATCCAAACTAGAAGAATTTGAGATAGATCGACAAAATTTTTCAAATAGAACTCGCCAGACTACTCGAGAGAATAATGCTAGAGATACTGCAAGATACATGTACATTGATGCCAATATAGACAATGTACCTTCATTTACTTATGAGACAGGTAGTAATTATTTGGAAGGAATATTAGGTCATAGTGATATTATCAGTATGGGGCCGTCCTTAATTACTGCTAGTCCGCTATTGCAAATAATCCTTGCTAGTAGATTTCCTTACTTCTTCATTGATGAGAGCCAAGATACAATCGGCGAGTTTGTAGATGCAATGAAACAGGTAGAACATAATGTAGAAGATTTTTGCTTAGGATTCTTCGGAGACCCAATGCAAAAAATCTATCACACTGGCTCTGGAGCAATAACACTCGAAAAAGGCTGGCAAGAAATCCAAAAGCCTGAAAATTTTAGATGTTCGACATCTGTTTTACGGACTATTAATAACATCAGAGCAGCTGGTGATAATTTACAGCAAAATGGTGGAAGGGTCGAATTGA
The DNA here is from genome assembly GCF_000745775.1 of Flavobacterium sp. ASV13. Lineage (GTDB taxonomy): Bacteria > Bacteroidota > Bacteroidia > Flavobacteriales > Flavobacteriaceae > Flavobacterium. Next base: position 686,135 of record NZ_JQJY01000004.1, read on the forward strand.
TAGAGGGAAACCCTTTGCCAGTTGAAGGAAGTGCGCAAATATTCATCATGCAAGCTGATGACAGAAGAGCAGCAAAGTTAGCGAAGGTTAGAGAATACCTTTCGATACAGTTAGCCGATCCTTTATGGGTTTCTGATGAAAAGATTGCTGATGTAAAAGTTCTTGTAATTGAGCATAGAATTGCTGCAACCAGGCTAGGATTTCCTGCGTTATATTCCATTTTTAAAGACGGTACTACCGATAGTCTTTCAATGAGTTTTAGCGAAGGTAGCAATTGGGCTTTACTTCCTTTTCAAAGATACATTTTACCACTTGTGTCTGCATTTCGGGATAGAAAAGATTTCTTAGTTGTTGAATTATTAAAGAAATATTGTCCGATTATGCAGAAATCATATCTTTCAGCTCCTGAAAATGAGCCTTTGGTCATTTTGCGCGAAATTAAAACTCATTTAGGCGAACTAAATAATCTTCTTAGTGATACAAGCAATGCAACGGTCGTCGATGTTTTAAATTATTTGAATGAGTATGGTTTGATTTCATTAGATGAGCGTATTAGCACCCGAATTGGTGATGCCCCTGAAATTGAAGCAGATGACGAGGATGTTACTATAACCGATAGAGTTATTGCTGCTTATTTAAATTGTCCAGTAAAAGAAGTTTGGGGTTATAGCATATATATCAATGAAGAATCGCCCTTTTCAACGCAGCACGGTATTAAAGGGGATGAATTTATGAGGGTTGTAGTGATACTAGATGACGAGGAAGGGCGACGGTCATCATCCTATTCTTACGAAAAACTTTTAGGAATTAAAGATCTATCAGATAGAGATAATTCAAATTTAGATGCAGGCCAGGAAACTACTTTAGACCGAACAAGGAGATTACTATATGTTTGCTGTTCGAGGTCACTTAAAGATTTAGCAGTAATTCTTTTTGCTGCTGATATTCAGGCAGCCACGGAAGCAGTCTTAGCAACCGGAATATTTCATCCACAGGACGTTAAGAATGAAACCACTATTGACATTGTATTAGCCAATTAATTTTTTATGCTTAGGCGGATAACTTCTCCTAAACGCGAATCTAAGTATCAAATTTTTCCTAAGCTTATATTCATTTATAAATTTAAATAGAGAAATGGATATGTTAATTACAATTGGAGAATTAGAAAGGTGGAGTTGCCTCCAAAAGTGCCACAAAAAAAAAGCTAAGGTGAATTTATCATTAATTTGATATTTCAAATTTTATAACACAATCCTTACGTTCAAATCTTCATCTTGCACTTAATCCATTAAATTCAAACACTTCTCTGCCAAGTTTCAAATGGCGGAGCGTCCCTATCCAAAATTAAAAACCATTTTAAATACACCCAGAATAGATAAATTACTTTTCTTACAAGCATTGAAAGATTTGTTGTTCTAACGACGCTAAAAATTGGTTTATTTCCCTGGAAATCCTTTTGCTCCGGGGTTCGACACAAAAGATCAGAACGCAAAAGCGGGAAGAGTTCCTCAGGCATTAAGCACATTTTTTCTATTGAAAATAACTAATTTGACTTCCCGCTGCACGTTCTTTTAACTCTCAGAGCTTAACCTGGAAACTTCCTTAGAAATATCTTGCGTAAATTTAGATAGAGGTCTGCGGTGAATATCTTTGGAATCCGGATAAGTCCCTAAAAAGAAACGTTCTATTGAAAATCCGCTTCCTGGAAATAAAGTTCTAAATGATTCCTCCAGATCTTTCCTGTAGGTCTGATTATAAATCTGGGTCCTGATTATAATTTCTTCTGCAAGATCCTTCTGTGCATTGTAAATACTGCTTATATGAAAAGTATCCTCCAATGATCCTTTTCCTTCTCTATTTTGAAGTGGCTTATCAGGATCATCAAAATATACCATCAGCTTTTCGGGATCATAGCAAAGCATATACTCCGTGAGACTGTCTTTTAAAGAAAAGGTATAATTACTCTGCAATTGAGCGTCGCCGTACAGCTTAAAATTCACTTTTTTCTTTCGTTTTACATTATTACATACCGCACAGCAAGGATAAAGATTGTAGATAGTAGCGCTTAAATACGGGTAATCAGCCTTCGAATAAGCATGATCTAATTGATATTTGGCAACTTTTAATCGACCATTTAATTTTCCCGCTTGTGTATAAGTATTTTTCTCCACATTCAATGCCAGTTGGGAATTGCAGTAAACACAAGATTTAATGCCCAGTCTGCTGAATAATCTTGGATAAAAATTTCCTCTGTAAGCTGAGTAGTTAAATTTTAAAACTAAAAGATCATGAAAGCTAATATTATTAATGGGCTTTCCTGAAGAATTCTTTTTATCTGCATCAGCGAGTTTTATGGTATTCTTTGATTTGGGAGTCTCTCCCAGTTCGGTTATCAGATCTAAAATTCGATCCTGATCGGCCGACATAAGATTACATACCGAAATCTTTTGAATTATCTTTTTCAAAAAGCGTTTTTGTTTTGAGTCCAGCTGATCAAAGTAATTTGATTTAACCTGCAAAAGGTTGTGTCTAATTTCCTTTCGCTGCTTTTCCAAATCTGCACCAAAAACACGTATGCACTCATCCAGGACAGATTTATCTATTGAGATCATATTTTTTTTGAAGTTCAGTTAATCTTTTAATTTCATTACTTATTGCCACGGGAAATTTCTGAAAATATAATTCTCTTAAGCTATTCTTGATCAAGGGCTCCCCGATTTGCTCTATGAGGCGAAAAATCTCATCCTCATTCAATTTCTTTTTTGAAGTGCCTTGTAGAAAATTCAGCACCTCATTAATTTTATAATTAGCAAAATCCCCTCTTAGACCATTTGAAATAAAGAATGAATCCGAGAGAAGAGTATGGATATTGGCGGCAAATGTTGCTTTCTGTTCATTTAGCGAATCTTTTACAATAGTGTTGTAATCAAGCACCTCATCGCCTTGTTTCTGAAGAAAAATGGTGTTATAATTCAAAAAATCTGATGCGGGAATTGCCGAATTCGTGGTTAAAATGATCTGTATGGTTCTTTCTCTTGAAGGATTAGAATAAGCAACTGGCAAGAACTCAAGGAGATTAAACAGTATTTTTTTCTGCCATGCCGGATGCAGATATGTATCTCCTTCGTCAATTAAAATAATGAGATGCTTCTCTAAATTCACCGCATTCTCAGCTTTGTTTGATAAGCAATAAAACCTTGAATAAATATTAAGCAGTGCATTTTCCCCAGTACTTAGATTTCTCCAAGAAAACTTTAAATATCGATTAATTTTAAAGGTCTTTCTGTAGAACTGTATAAAATTCTTTAAAAATTCTTCATTGGAAACCTCACCATCATAAACATTCATATAAACTGCCGGATTTCTGCGGTCAACAGAGTAATTAAATAACTTGGCACGGTTTTCCTGTATAAAGTTCACAAACTCTAAGCTATTTGAAATAAGCGTGTCCAGATATGAAATCCTGGGATTGCTATTTTGCAGCTGCAGTTGTACTTGTTCAAAAAAGTAAGCAATTCGCTCCTCATATTTTATATATTGAACCAGTTTGTCCTCATTTACAATAAAATCACCTGAAAATTTAAACTCAAAACCCAGGTTTTCTCCTTGCGCCTGCACCTGAAGCAATTCACGTACGAGATTTTCCAGCACTGCTGCAATCAAGTAATTTATATGTAACCCGGATGTATTTTCTATGACAGCCATTTCATCAACTTTGAAATACTCAGCCACATAATGCCCTGTAATGACTTGTTTAAGTTTCTCAAATTCTATATATTCATTACTGTCTTTTTTGAAACTATTTAGAATTTCATAAATACTTATCATTAGTGTCTCGGGTAATCTAAATGGGAAAAGATCACGTGGAATATCACTTGTAATTAGAACTATCTGTCTGTCAATATCCTCCCCGAGAAAAATAGCGATGTGATCTTCTTGGGGACTGATAACTCTTTGATCAACATTGTTTTTATAATCCTCATAAATAAGACCATTGGTGGAAATATCATGAAGACCACTAATACTGCCTCCTGGAGTACCATCAAAGATGTTTGAAAAGTAAATAATATCGGTTGCTTCCAAACCTCTAAAATCATATCCAAAACTTATGATTTGATCTTGTGTAGGGTTAATAATGATCTCTATTTCAAAAGCAGCATTATCAATTTTTATCTTTTGGTAAGTGGAAAAAATTTTAATTTTACCTTCTGTTTTTACCACTAAAACAATTGGATATTCAAGATTCTTACCACTGGATAAATTATCTTTTATAAAATGCAGAATGGAGGATTTCCCGGTTCCATTTTCCCCTATTATAGAACTTACGTTTACTATATCTGCACCTTGTTGACTGATATTATAGAAGTTATCAATAAACATTTTATTTTCTTTGAAATTCAATGTTTCCTTTTCTTTATCAAAGGTGAACCTGTATTGACCGCCAAAATTAAGATTCATCTGATTCAAACCTTTGTATTGATCTATATAAGCGTATAGTATTTCCATAAATTATTTTAATATGACTGCTAAGAGCAGGTGTTTGTTTAATGTATTGTTTTAGCTAAAATAGAATATAGGCAAACAAAAATGAGAGCAAATCTTAATTAGCTAAAGAATTGTTTTCCTGGCGGTATTTTCCTTTGCCTGCACCCCATTTGGAAAACATATATCTTTTTCATAGATGAAATAACGCTTGGAATTGTTCCATGGCCAAAAACCAGGAGCAATATTAAACAAATATTCAATAATAGTTTTTCGATCTTTATCGGTTTGCCTATTGAGTTCTTGGGCAATAATTTCATCTAAAATCTGATCATTGGCAAATAGCGCAATAATTTTTTCTAATTCCCTCGAAGCAATCCACTTTCTCCAAAAAGTAAAATCAGTATCAATACCTAAATAAATCCGCTCACGCCCCCAGGACCATCCTTCTCTGAAATCAGAAAAACTCTCACTGTAAAGAAGTATTGCAATACGCAGTTTCTCCATGTTCTTTTTGTTGATCAGCTCCAAGAAAAATTGATATGATTTTTCGAATTCCGCCAATGCAAAATCACTGAAATGATCTGGTTTTATAATCTCGACCCATTTAAAAAGCGGTTCTATTATCCCATTGAAATAACTATGATCTTCGGCCAGCCAAAATTTATTTTCAATATTTTCGCGCTCTGTGTTATCATTGGAATTTGCATAAATCATTAATTTTTTAATTTCCTCTTTAGTTAAAATAGTTTTGAATTCATCTGATTCTATTTTTATAAAGTTAATTACATCATTATGTCCATTTTCTTTGGCCAGTTTAATTGCTGTATCAATTGATTCTGTATTTCTTGAAATATTTGAGAAAAAGCGCATGTATCGAAACAATTCATCGTAATTTACATTCTCATGCGCTATGAAATATTTTTTTCCGTCAAACTTTACCTCACTGGAGTTTTTCAAATAGATTAAGCACGGGTATAAAACCATTAAATTTGGCCTCTGAATTCGTTCAAATTCCTCTTTTAAGTTTATGATCTTACCATTTCTATGGGTGAGCATTTTTTGCTGAACGGTCATCAGTAAGAAAAAAGCTTTAAAATATTCTTCGACAGTTTCTATTGAATACCCCTGGGTTGCTTCTATTTTTTTTATCCAGGATAAAAACTCGTTAAATCCTTCATCCGCGCTTAATTGTAACCCTCTGTTTATCCAAAAAAAATCCTGCCAGATTTCCCATTTTGTAGTCCAGTCCTTTTTACTCCCGCCTGCTACTTTTGATAAAAGTACTGATTTTTGATGCTCATTTGCCTCCATTGGATCTCCGCAGGTATTGACAATCTCGTACATTTTCTCACCGTATTCCCTAATTTTTGAATAGGTTTGTTTTGATCCCTGTTCTTTAGCTTCAAGGTTGATATAGACAAAGCCGATTTTATTTAAAATAAAATCAGTAACAGCCTTGAAATTAACAGCATTAATTAGATTGCTTATGTCTGTCAGAGCAGCGAGAATATTTTTAATAGATGGATCGTCTTTGTAGTTGTCCCTGAACCAGCTTGTTTTAGAAACATCTGCCAGGTCTGTTACTTCCTTACAATTAAAGGTAAAATTAACCAGATCATTAATAAAATAGTCCGTAGTGTTTCGCACTTCATAACTTAGTCTTGGCTGTCCGTTTTTAAATTGCAAAAGGCCGCTTAATGTATCATTTTGCTGATAACAATTTAAAACTCCAATAATTAAGTATAATGTTGTAAGTCTTTGCTGTCCATCACACAGATAAAGAAAACCCTCAGGATATTCATAAGTATAAATAATACCATAGGAAAACTCATTGTATTTTAATTTACTTTCAGCTTCCTTGATTAACTCGTTTGTGAAATTATAGGTCAAGCTTTTTTTATTGTGATTTGTAAGCACTGTACCCCAGCAGTAATCCCTCTGCAGATCAGGAATTATAATTTTATTTTCATTTTTTAATACATCACCTAGCGTATTGAATGTTCCTTGATTCATAGATTGTATTATTTAAAGAAAGTATCGAATTCCGTTTTAAATTCAGTGGCATTTTTTTCAATTTCTTTGACCTGCCACTGTGTGTGACTCCCAAAAATTGACAAGGTATGGAGCCAGAGTCCATAATTTTTAGTTTTCGAATTTATAATTCCTTCAAAAAGCAGTTCTTTCTTGTCTTCAAATGATTCGTTACTCAATTTACTGTTCAATCCACTTGGTACTAGTACTAAGTTACCAACTGTATTGGTCAGGCTGTTGAGTTTCTCTAATTCGCTAAGACTTAAATTTGTTATGTTATTATATTTTTGAGGTTTTATATGCTCTAAACTGCGTTTGTTTGCTTTTGCAAAATCCTCGGGCAGATTATAAGACTGTTCTTCGTACAGGGAAAAATCAAATTTTTGAAACTGTTTGTTGGTTCGCATTACATTCATGCGAAGTAACTGCCTTGCCACTATTGCATATTTATTATGATATACATCCGGATGTTCTACAATTGATTTAATAAAATCGTCCTTTGAAGTTCCATCGAGGATTTCTTTGATATATTCACTTTTTAAATAGGCTTCGAAGTTTTTTTTATCATCAATATATCTCTGAACCAAATCTAGTACTCTTTCCTCTTTATTCCTTAAGCCGCAACCTTTAAATAAGAGTCCCAAATGATTGTGGATACTAACATTGTTATACCATTCCTGCAATATATTTTGAAGTAATCTCATTTTTTTAAAAACTTCTATCGCCTCAATTATCGTTTGATCTTTATTCGCTATTTCGTTTTTGAAATATTCAAATAATCCATTTTCGGCACTGGCTATTGTAGCCTTATTAAATCGGATATAAAGCCTGCAGAGAATTACCAGACCCGGTTCTGTATCTTTAGTATTTTTCTTTAACTCTAAGAGACTGCAAAATTCAATATGTTTTTTATTTTCCCACCATTTTCTCCAATTGTCCCATTCTATTGCAAATTTTGATCGCAGCTGGTTTACTTGCCATTCCAAACCCTCATTGTTTGAATCTTCACTTAGTTCTGTAAATAACTGACGTGATGCCTCTCGTAACAAATTAGATTTAACCAAATCGGTTTGAGTCATTTCTGCTTTATCTTTGTTCATCATTGAAAAGACCTTAGTTTCATCCTGATTTTCATCAAGTTTGATGTAGATAATTTTAATATTTTCCTGAATGAAATCCGTAAATAATTGTAAATTTTCTAATCCTTGTATTTTATCTTCACATAGATTCCATGCTTTTTTTAAAGCAGCAATATCCTGAATATTTTCATCACCATCACAGTGGCCTTTTAAGAATCCTTGAACTACATGATTTGCATCATCCCTTACTGAATAATGGAATTTATCTTCTAAGTTAATTTGAAGCTTCATCCCTTTGCTGTGTAGCACACAAAACAAGATATATAAAGAAGTGGTACGCTGCTGCCCATCAACGAGTTCTATTGAATCTGTAGTCTCTTTAGCTGTAATTCCCTGTAAATAATATTCATAATTAGGAATTATTTTTTCATCACGAACTGCATTGTGAAATTCATCTTTAAAATCCTGTAGTAGTAATGATAAATGCAAATCACCACGTTTGACATTTTTTTGCAAACTCCATTTGTAACCTCTTTGATAATAGGGAACCACAAATTTTCTGGTATCACTGAAGTATTCTTTTAAATTTTTAAAATTTGACATTAATGTGTATTTTCTATTACTTGATTATAATCTGCTATCGTTACTTCTTGCTGATATTCCTTAAAATTTCACCCACAATAACTAAATACTTCTTTTTAATTGTGAATTAAAAAAATTTCCAGTATTTTAAAACTTGACGGATTCTTACTCAATACATTTCTCCACGTTACTTTTCCTGTTATAAATTCCAAGAAAGATGTTTTATCTTCCATTACAAAATATTTACGTCGATAATCATTAGAGGTAAGTAAACTTACATAATTACTGAATAGGCACGTCGTCTTATACCGTTAGCGTTTTTTTCATTCCATTTTCCAAATTTGAACTCAGCAATTCGCAGATTGTTTTCCATATCAAAACGTTCCTTATGATTTCCAGCGCCAAGAGACAAATATTCTAGCTGCTCTTCTTTATTTTCATTTAGCAAAACTTCTTTTGCAATCATAATGCCCAAGGCATGAACTATTTCATCAATTTGAAATGAAGCGTCTTTAATTATATTGGCAGCCAGAAAAATATTTTCGAAATCAGATCTGACTATTGTATTGTCTAATTTCTCTAAATGCCTAAAGGTTTCTTTTAAGGCTTTGGTTTTTAAAGGCGTCAACTATATTTAGAGCGTCATGAATATTCATATTGATAAGATTAATTTTCCTTAATGCATATACAATACAAATTAAATTATTCCTTTCATAATTACATTACGGAAAACCGTATCCAGGAATAATTCTGTATTGATACTACTTCCGTATTTTTCATTTAAAAGGTTGCATGAGTTTCAATAAGCTTCATATTATTGATTATGGTAGTATCGGCTTTTTCAAGTAGTCTTTACTTATATAGAGAAGAGTAGTTTTGAAGGTGTAGCTAATCCCAGTTGTCTTAGCTTAATTTACCGAATCGTTGACTCCAATTCTAAGTCAGATCTTATAATAACAGCTCTATTGATGATTTAAACGTCTAAATCCCCATCCTAAATAATCCTGTATGTACCAATTTTATAATTTTTAACATTTTATGAACGAATAATATTTTTAGACATAATCAACACATTTACAAACATTTACAATTATAAACACAATTAAATTAGTCAAATAAAACTATACTCAAAGAATAATAAAGATTGATATTCCAAAGATTTTGTCACATATAAGCGACACAATGTACTCTGGCATTTTTTGCACGATCAAAATTATTAAACTCATACCTTCTATTTCATAAACAGTTAGCCAGAAATTAAAGTTAAAGACGTGCATAAAAATTATTTCCTTTATAAAAACATCAAAAATATTTCTTGAATTGAAAAAACATTTTATCTTTGCACCCGCAATGAAGAAATGATTGCGACATATTGGAGGAATGGCAGAGCGGTCGAATGCGGCAGTCTTGAAAACTGTTGACTGTAACAGGTCCGGGGGTTCGAATCCCTCTTCCTCCGCTGAAGGCTAAAAGTTTAGCATATGTAGACTTATTGAAAAAGCCTTAAAAATTAACAACCCTGCAAATCATTAGATCTGCAGGGTTTTCTTTTTTACACTTTAGAGATTTAGAATAAATACTTTTGTGGCACATTCGTGGCGCATCGGGAATAGAGCGTACTGCGCCACAAAATTTCACTTATATATTTTGTGGCAGAATCGTGGCACAACTTTCAATCCCCTATTGAAAGCAACTACAGCCAACTATTCCGAAGTATGGTTCAAATCGGAGTGAAGGTGTATTGTAGATTTTGTTCCGATAGAATTGTTTGAATTTTTTCTATAGCTGTTGGTTCAAAAGTTTTGGCTACAATTTGCTTTCGCAAATCTCTCACACTCGTTAAATGACTATTTGCTTGATTTGCATAGAATAACTTGGCTTCTGGTTTTTTGATGGGTATTAACTCTATGAAGTATTACCAACTCAATTGTCGTGACAGTGTTACGACAATTTGTAAATCCGTAAATTGTGCGGCAAACTGCATCATACGTCTCAAATTTCTTAGTCCAAAATTGCTACCGTATTGTTCTTTCAATTGTGTCGACAGTGTCGACACAATTTGTTTTGCATATTCAGCACGCTTGTTTTCTAGAATATCTTGATTGACATGATTAACAACTTGCCAAATAAAATAGTAATGGCACTATTGGTTTGAATTGAAACTAAATTAAAATACCACATTAATGACTTTTATTTCATACGTTAAATTCTTGAATTCTGCAATACAGTTTTTTGTTTTGTCTGAAATAACAACATTGGCAACATTATAGAAATTATCAATACAATACAAAATTACAAACTTATAGCTGATTATATTTCTGAAATAAAATGTATCTTAATCAATAGATAATCGGAATATTTCCGATTATCTATTGATTATTGAACAAAAATAATTGTTTAAACTACGGCTTTCACACTTATTACGTATAATACACCTATTGATTATCAGCTGCTTTAACCGTTACTGCTCCTACCAAATCTCCACCTGCAGCAATAAGCTGCGAAAAATAATCATTTTTATCAATTTTATACCTCCTTAAAAATCTCTCAAGCATAATTCCTTCTGGAAGAAGCCCTTCAAAGAAAGGCGGAAACTCAGAAAAAGAATATCTTCTCTGCCCTGTAGGCATAGTGAGGGAAACAGGCTCCAAGTTGTAAGCATTATCATATGTAAAACTATATTTACCAAATTCTTCTTCGGAAAGAAGTCCGGCTCTTACGTCATGCATATATACTACTGCTTTTCTCATAATTTATTGATTGACTCATAATCTAATTTCAAAAATTAAATCTTTTATAATTTCAAATTTTCCACTAGTTATATTTAAAATGACAAAGGAAAGAATACTCAGTAAAGTCATTAACTATATTACTCAAAAAAAACTTTACTGTTCTTTAAATGATTAAAACTTTATCAGCTTTAAACAATTCATGTTCTCCTCGTTGAATATATCCAAGCTGATTAGTAACCATGTTAGTATTTCCAATTACAAAATTCGCAGTATTATAATGACTGTGACCGTAAATCCAGTACATTGGTTTTGACCGCTGAATAAGTTCTGAAAGCTCGACAGCAAAAGCCTCATTCAAGGGACTATTCTCATACATTTTTGGATATTCTTTAAAAGTCGGAACATGATGAGTTGTGATAATAATTTTCTTAGAATCTGCAACCTCTAGAACTTTAGTAATAAAATCTAAACTATCAAAATAAAGCTTATTATATTCATCTGCTGAAAACCTTGACCCATTGTATTTAATAACATGAAAATCACTAAGTCCTCTTTCAATATTTAATCGGGAAACTGGACTTATGTGCGACCATAGAGTCGAGAAAACCAGTTTTAAATTATCATATTCTACAACATAATTATTTAGAAGGATTACATTATTTTTAATCTTTTCATAAAAAGTTCCTGTTTTAAGAAGAGCATCAAAATAGTAATATTCATGATTTCCAGGAATCCAATATGTCATCTGGAAATTATCGGATAAGAAATCAAAAAAATCCTGATGTTTATCCATGAGCGCAAAAGGTACAATATCTCCTGCCAAAATTAAGATATCTCCGTTTGGAATTAAGGGATTATCTCTCATAAATTCTTTGTTTTTAATAAACTCCAAATGCAGATCTGAAGCATATTGAATTCTGTTTATCTCCATATTATTATTTCTAAAAGAACCAAGACTCTCAAAAAGAAAGACAGTTACTCTATATATTGTTATTAAAAAAATGATTCATTCAGATACTATTCTCACGAAGAGTTTCCTCAATTTTTACACTGTCGTATAAAAATATATCTCCCAATTTGGTATATGGAAGCACTCCCGTCTGCCGGTATTTTATAATAGTATTATTAGACAGCCCAAATATCTTTTTTAAATCCTCATTTCTGTAATATGCAGGTCTCAAGGTTTTCCCTTTACTTATTTTTGAATCGATTAACTCTAGTTTTAACATTAAAGGATCTATAATATTTTTAATCTCCATTATAAAAGCCTGTCTCTTTTCTTTCTTTGTCATAATTGAATTATTTGTTAATGTTATAATTTTTTTCATCCCCAGCTTACCAGTTCTCAAGTTTTCTTTTTCTCTCCATCAATATCCCAATCAAGTCATCTAAAAATTTTATCTGTTTCTCTTTATAAGTATAACCTTTGCACTCAGAAAACTGTCTGCTTATTCTAGTTATTTTTTTCTGAATTCCTTCATTATCTCTATATGAAAAATTTTCACTTAAAAATTCCTGAAAACTGATCCTATTTTTTTTCGCATCACTTGAATCAAAAAATAAAATACCCTCATCCATCAAGACATAGAAAAGGATTGCAAGCTCACTTTTACTGTAAGTACTTCTGCACTTTTCAGCTAACAGTAAATCATTACGATACTCGTTTATGAGTACTAAGTTTTCTATTTTATTTAATCTCTGGTCGAGTTTAAAAAAATTATCGAAAATTTCATAGGTCTTAGCTTTTTTCATTTAAATAATTTATTCTTCCTAAATTGCTTTATACTCCAAATGTTTGGGTTCCGGAATCAAAAATAATGGTCGTAAGTTATTAACCTCATAAAACCGATTTGATTTTAAACAATGCTAAAATACTTTTAGGCATCGATATTATATGTGTCTTTTGTCACACTTACCATATTTTACTTCATTAATTATTAAACATTTACAAAAACTCAAATAATTAAAAGTAATTCTTGCTCTCTTCTTTTAAGTACATATTAGCGGAATTATTTTTTTCAAATTATAGAGTCTCAATTAACCTTGTTCACTATATCTGGCTGTTCATTCTGAATGAACAGCCAGATATAGTGAACACATTACATTAAATAAGAAAATAACTAAAGAAGTTGAACCGAAAAAGATCTTTTTTGGGTAGCTGTATTTGTTCACGAATACGAAGTGAAAATATTCACATGAACATAATTAGATAGATAACTGCAATTTTTTGTAAATTATATACCTTATAAATGCAAAAATTTGTAGATAGCACTTCATTAAGTTGTATTAACTTTAAAAATTTGTAGCTCAGCCATTATTCTAAACAAAAAAATCAATTATGCAACACATCTTCTATACACTATAAAGATAGCTGGATTGTATTTTATATCTTAAAGCATATAATTTTGCTGTAACTGTTTTTTTTATATCTAAAAGCATATAATTATGTCGTTCATAATTGGGTTACCAAAGAACATATAAGAATGAATTCCATTCAATTTCATTTTTTATAAAAAAGCGAAAACATTAAGACGTGACTCAAGTCTTAAACAAGTATAACTTTAATTTTATAAGATAAACTGACCATGGTTAGATATCCAATGCAAATCTGGTTTTAAAAATATTTGGACAAATCTTAGGACCTAAATCAGCCAATAATTAAACATTAGCAATCTTAAATTATAAAGTTGTTCTTTACAATCAAATCTTTTATGACCTAAGATCAGTAATTTTTTGAAAGTTAAATTTAAAAAGACCTTTAAAAATTGAATTGACAAAAAGTTGATTATTTTTGCTTTATACTTGCTAAAATTATTTCATGGAGCTTATTAAAGATATTTTAGAACATATAAATATTACTGACGAATGTACAACAATTGAAGCCAAAAGAGGGAGCGAAATTGACACATCTATAATGGAAACTATTTGTGCTTTCTCCAACGAGCCGGGCTTAGGAGGAGGATTAATAGTTTTAGGAGTGGTTAAAGACGAAAGCACCTTATTTCAAAATTATATAGTTGAAGGAATTACAAATCCAGACAAATTACAATTAGATATAGCTTCTCAAACAGCGACATTATTTAATCAGCCTGTTAGACCAGAAATTGAAATAGAGAAAATGCCCAATGGAAAGTTAGTCCTAAAAATGTTTGTAAAAGAATTACCTGATGGACAAAAACCTCTTTATTTCAAAAAAAAGGGCTTGCCTCAAGGCGCTTACAGAAGAATTGGTTCAAGTGACCAGCGATGCACCGAAGATGATCTATTTATATTCTATAATAAAGAAGATAGTTTAGATAGTATTATTGTAAAAGATACTAGTCTTGATGATGTCAGTGAAGAAGCAATTTCTTTATACAAAAGTTTAAGGTCAAAAGTAAATGAATATGCTGAGGAGTTAAACTATTCTGATTTTGATTTATTAAGATCTTTAGGATGTGTAAAAAAAGATAAGGACGAATGGAAACTAACCTATACAGGACTACTTGTTTTTGGAAAACGTCCTGCCCTAAGAAGATTACTACCGATGGTACGTATAGATTACATTAGAGTACCAGGTAATGAATGGGTTGAAGATCCTGAAAACAGGTTTACAACAATAGATATGAGAGGTCCGCTTATTGAATTGGTTCAAAGAGTATTTAGTGCAATTGCTGATGATCTCCCTAAAGGATTTCTTTTAGGGGATGGAGAGTTGCAGGCTTCTGCTATTGGTCTGCCTTCTAAAGTTCTGCGTGAAGCACTTGTGAATGCTTTTATACATAGAACTTATAGGGAAAATCAGCCGATACAAATTATTCGCTACGGCAATAGACTAGAAATTAAAAATCCAGGGTTTTCATTAAAGCCGGAAGAGCAGCTAGGTGAACCAGGTTCTAAAAACAGAAATCCGTTTATTGCATCCATTTTTCACGAAACCAATCTTGCAGAAACAAAAGGGAGTGGTATAAGGACAATGAGAATTTTAATGGAAAAATCCTCCCTAGCACCGCCGACATTTGAAAGTGACCACACCGCAAATTTATTTACCACTCGCCTTTTACTGCATCATTTTCTTAATGAAAGTGACCTTCAATGGCTAAATACTTTTGCTGAATATGAGTTAAATACTGAGCAGAAAAAAGGATTGATTTTCATTAGAGAAGCTGGTGCCATTGATAATTCAACATATCGACAATTAAATGCATGTGATGTATTAAAAGCAAGTAATGAATTAAGAAGTCTCCGAGACAAAGGTCTTATTGAACAAAAAGGAAAAGGAAGATCTACATATTATACTACTGGTGGAGTTCTTAACACAGATGATGATGTTCCTAACACAGAACCTAATGATCTTAACACAGAAGCTAATGATCTTACAACAGAACCCTATGATCTAACACAGGAGCTACCTTCTGATATAAGAGAACAAATATCCAACCTAGGAGTTAGAGAAAATGATCAAAATAAAATAAAAGATATAGTTTATAAAATATGCAGTTTTAAAAGCTATTCTGCAAAACAGATAGCTCTAATACTTAATAGAAATGAAAATTACATTTATCGAAACTATATCCTGCCGATGAAAGATGAAGGCAGATTACAGCATACAATAATAGATATGCCAAATCATCCCGACCAGGCTTACAAAGCTGTTTAATATAAATGTACTTCTTTCATTAATGTAAAATATAAATATTTTACATATTTAAATTAAGTTCAAACATTTCCAACTGCCTTTTAATTGATATATAAAATTTTCTAAAATGTTACTTATAACATAAAAAAGTCTATTTTTGTCATATTAAAAAAAAACAGAACTATAACCTGTTAAAAAACAAGACATTACGACGTAAAAAAGCGTGTTTTAAAGTTTGTGGCATAATCGTGGCACAGCAGGTAAAAAATATAGGAAAATGCAGTATAAGAGCGGGATACGGAGCTTAGGTTCGAATCCCTCTTTCTCCGCTGAATTTCAAAACCTCAATATTTTTATTGAGGTTTTTTTTTGCTTTATACTGAAGTGACATTTTTTTTAATTAATCACAAAGTTTAATTTCGATACAAGTTCAACCATAAAAAAACCACTCTTTATTCATTTAAGCCGTAGAATAATGCGTAATTCCAAAACCAAGTTTGCGCGCTCCCTCAATTAATGAACTTCAAAAAGCTTATATATTGAATAATGAAAATCTACTAAAAACAAGCATCCAGTTCCGCAGAACAAAACAATCATTAAAAGAATCAACACATTAAATTTAAAGCTAGAAAAACCAATATTTTCAAATTTTCAATCATTCACTTTTATTTTGTATTTTAGTGTAAAAGAAACTACAGTAAAAACCTCTTAAACAAAAATAAAAATGTATCGCATACTACTTATTTTATTACTCAGTTTAACAATTTCCTGTCAGAAAGAAAACCACACCCAATCGCTGACTGACTATTTTACATACAAAGAAAATAGCACATTAGAATCTGCAGGGGTAAAAATGATTCCAATTAAAACACCTGTTGGAGATTTTAAAGTATGGACAAAACGTTTTGGAACTAATCCAAAAATTAAGATACTTTTATTACATGGAGGCCCAGCAATGACACATGAATATATGGAATGCTTTGAAACATTTTTCCAACGAGAAGGCTTCGAATTTTATGAATACGATCAACTTGGATCCTACTATAGCGATCAGCCAAAAGACAGCACTTTATGGACCACGGAACGATTTGTAGAAGAAGTAGAACAAGTACGCAAAGCAATTAACGCAGATAAAGAAAACTTCTACGTTTTAGGAAATTCCTGGGGCGGAATACTTGCAATGGAATATGCTCTAAAATATCAGCAAAATCTAAAAGGGTTGTTAATTTCAAACATGATGGCAAGTGCCCCTGACTATGGAAAATACGCTGAAAAAGTGCTTTCAAAGCAAATGAAGCCAGAAATACTAACTGAAATAAGAGCATTAGAAGCCAAAAAAGATTTTGACAATCCAAGATACATGGAGCTTTTAATTCCAAACTTCTATCACGAACATTTATGTCGATTAAAAGAATGGCCAGACGGACTAAATAGGGCATCAAAACACGTAAATGGAGAAATCTATACAATGATGCAAGGGCCAAGTGAATTTGGAATCAGCGGTCGTTTAGCAAAATGGGACATTAAAAATCGCTTACATGAGATAGAAGTGCCAACTCTCATGATTGGAGCCAAATATGATACAATGGATCCAAAAGCAATGGAAGAACAAAGCAAACTAGTCAAAAAAGGACGTTTTTTATATTGCCCAAATGGAAGCCATCTTGCTATGTGGGATGATCAACAAATATTTATGAAGGGAGTTATTAATTTTATCCATGATGTTGACACAAAAAAAATATAAAAAGCACTGATCACTCATTTCCAACAGAATGAAACTTCTAAAAAATTTACATAAAGAGTTGTCTTAAAAACAAAAACTGTTTTTTTTACTTCCTTTCATGACGTTCCTTTGGCGAACTCTTTGTAAAATCTATTTCAGAAGAGCTTTCAGTATAAAAGAAATAATTAAAAACTCTGAAAAAGTTGCGATTCCTAAGGCGCTTTGAAAGAGAATATCTTTTTGATTTTCAAAACAATCAAAGCAGTTCAAATTCCCAACGTTCAACCTTGAGACTCAATGCATATCTCTGCAAATTGATTTCTCCAAAGCGGTTGTAAAACAAAAAATCCCTCCCGATAAATCGGGAAGGATTCTCAAAAGAAAGGCGACGACATACTCTCCCACAAAACTGCAGTACCATCTGCGCAGGCGGGCTTAACTTCTCTGTTCGGGATGGGAAGAGGTGAGCCCCGCCGCAATAACCACCTTAAGGTTTTTAGTGACTAGTCCTTAGTGATCAGTAATTAGTTTTTAAGCTAATCACTACTTACTCTTTACTATTCACTGCCCGCGACGGGCAAATATTTTAACATACTGAGATAAAGAAAAGAAGTATTTGTTTAGAAAGT
>NZ_JQJY01000005.1 GCF_000745775.1 Flavobacterium sp. ASV13
AGCGGGTGCAAAACTAAAACTTCTTTTTGTTTCTCGCAAGAAAAATTTAAAAAAATTTGAAACTTTTTTTTCGTCTCATATTCTAAACTTTCCTCCCAATCTCTCAATGAACTTTCCCTGTTTTGCGGGGTGCAAATGTAAAAACCACTTTCAAATCTCACAAGCTTTTCGAAATCTTTTTTTGAAAAAAATTTTCAGTTTAAATCGTCTCGCTTGCCAGTATTTCAGTGAACGTCTTTCGTTGTTGCGGGTGCAAAAGTAGAACCTTTATTCAGTTATACAAGCTTTTTCCATGTGTTTTTTTCATCTTTTTTTGCCCTTTTTCTTAACTCGCTGATAACAGATTCTTTACAATCCAAAAATTTTTACCCATCTGTAGCCTTTTTCTGAATCAAGGTGCGGTTTTGATTCTTTTCGGCACTTTTCTGTTATCCGTTTTGTTGAATTTTTAGTCTTCGCCACGCTTTTTTGATAAGAAAACAGGATTTTGAAATGGATTCTCCGGCGGTTTTGACCCCGGAAAGACAGCAAAGCATTAGATTTTCTCTATTCAAGGTCCTCTTTGGTGTTTTATTTCGGGGGATTTCTTCTGAAAACAACTGCCATAGCCCCGATAGAAGCGGAAATCCTTTTGCTTTTTTCTTTAAAAAGCAAAAGATTGAAGCGGATAGCGGGAAACAGCTCCTTATATACAATCCAAAATTCGGGTTTTCTACTCTTACTATATAGTATAGCTTTCTATATACATATATATGTATAGAAAAAAACAAACCCGACAGGTTTTGAATTTCTATCGACTTGTACAAACAAAATCTACTATTATATGTGGTAATCATTTTATACATATATATAATAGAGCAATCTTCTCAATATATATTGTATGTATTTTTGTAATCATGTATATTTGCATTCACAAAATTATAAACAATGATCAAGATTACTTTACCCGATGGGTCAATTAGAGAGTTCGCTCAAGGCGTAACTCCAATGGAGGTCGCTAAAAACATTAGCGAAGGTTTTGCACGAAATGTCATTTCTGCATCTTTTAATGGTACAACTATTGAAACCGAAACTCCATTGACGACCGATGGTAATCTTATATTATATACTTGGAATGATGCTGAAGGAAAAAAAGCCTTCTGGCATTCGACTTCACACGTAATGGCGCAAGCTCTTGAGGAATTATACCCAGGAATTAAATTAACACTTGGACCTGCGATTGCTAATGGCTTCTATTATGATGTTGATTTTGAAGATCAGAAAATTTCTGAAGCAGACTTTAAAAAGATTGAAGACCGTATTCTTGAAATTTCAAGAGGAAAATACGATTTCAAAATGCGTCCTGTAACTAAAGCCGAAGCTTTAGAAATGTATAAAGATAACGTTTACAAAACTGAATTGATTTCGAATTTAGAAGACGGAACTATTACTTTTTGCGATCATGCAACTTTTACTGATTTATGCCGTGGAGGACATATTCCTAATACCGGAATCATCAAAGCCGTAAAAATCATGAGTGTTGCTGGTGCTTATTGGAGAGGTGATGAAAAGAACAAACAGTTAACTCGTGTTTACGGAACATCTTTCCCTAAACAAAAAGACTTAACTGAATATCTTGAACTTCTTGAAGAAGCAAAACGCCGTGACCACCGTAAATTAGGAAAGGAATTAGAATTATTCGCTTTCTCTCAAAAAGTTGGTCAAGGTTTACCGTTATGGTTACCAAAAGGTGCTGCACTTAGAGAACGTTTAGAGCAATTCTTAAAGAGAGCTCAAAAGAAAGCAGGTTACGAACAAGTTGTGAGTCCACATATTGGTCAAAAAGAACTTTATGTAACTTCTGGTCACTATGCAAAATATGGCGCTGATAGTTTTCAGCCAATTCATACTCCAGCAGAAGGTGAAGAGTTTTTATTGAAACCAATGAACTGTCCTCACCACTGTGAGATTTATAATGTTCGTCCTTGGTCTTATAAAGACTTGCCAAAACGTTATGCTGAATTTGGTACTGTATATAGATATGAGCAATCTGGCGAATTACACGGTTTAACTCGTGTTAGAGGATTTACTCAGGATGATGCGCATATTTTCTGTACTCCAGAACAATTAGACGAAGAGTTTAAAAAAGTAATTGACCTTGTATTATATGTATTTGGCTCATTAGGTTTTGAAAACTTTACAGCTCAAATTTCTTTGAGAGATCAAGAAAACAGAGAAAAGTATATTGGTACTGACGAAAATTGGGAAAAAGCTGAAAATGCTATTATCAACGCAGCAAGAGATAAAGGTCTTAATACTGTTGTTGAATATGGTGAAGCAGCGTTCTATGGTCCGAAACTGGATTTCATGGTAAAAGATGCTTTAGGAAGACAATGGCAATTAGGAACAATACAGGTAGATTACAACTTGCCTGAGCGTTTTGATTTGACTTACAAAGGCGCTGATAATGAATTACATCGACCAGTTATGATTCACAGAGCTCCTTTTGGATCTATGGAACGATTTATAGCAATTTTACTAGAACACACTGCAGGAAATTTCCCACTTTGGTTGATGCCTGAACAGGCTATAATCTTGTCTTTGAGCGAGAAATACGAAAATTATGCTAAAAAAGTTTTAGATTTGCTAGAAAATCACGAAATTCGCGCCCTAATTGACAATCGAAACGAGACAATTGGCAAGAAAATTAGGGATGCAGAAATGCAAAAAATCCCATTTATGCTGATTGTAGGCGAAGAAGAAGAGAAAAACGGCACTATTTCTATTCGTCGCCACGGACAAGAAGGAAAAGGTAACATTACAGTTTCTATCGAAGAATTTGCTTCGATTGTAAACGAAGAAATAAAAAAGACATTAAAAGTTTTTACAGTTTAACTTAAATTATAAAGTCATAGCAATAAGAAGCAACAGAGGTTTTCAACCTCGAGTAGAAAAAAAGGACGCACACAGGATAAATAACAATATCCGTGGTGTACAAGAAGTAAGACTAGTGGGTGAAAACATCGAACCAGGTGTTTTTAAACTTGCAGATGCTTTGCGATTAGCAGATCAGTTCGAATTAGATTTGGTTGAAATTTCACCAAATGCTGAGCCACCGGTTTGTAAAATCATGGATTACAAGAAATTTGTTTACGAACAAAAGAAACGTGATAAAGCTCTAAAAGCTAAGTCAACTCAGGTTGTAGTAAAAGAAATTCGTTTTGGTCCTCAAACAGATGAGCATGATTATGAATTTAAAAGAAAGAATGCTGAAAAGTTCCTTAAAGAAGGCGCTAAATTAAAAGCTTTCGTATTCTTTAAAGGACGTTCTATCATCTATAAAGATCAAGGGCAAATTTTATTATTGCGTTTGGCTACGGATTTGGAAGAACATGGTAAAGTTGAAGCGATGCCAGTTTTGGAAGGAAAGAGAATGATTATGTTCATTGCTCCTAAGAAAAAGAAATAAGTCTTAAAGTAAAAAGTCTTAAAGTCGAAAGTCATAAACTGACTTTTGACTTTTGACTTTCAAATTTTTTGACTCAAGATATAAGTAAGTAAGAATAAATTAAAACACTAGGAAAAATGCCTAAAATGAAAACTAAATCTAGCGCTAAGAAACGTTTTAAAGTTACTGGTTCTGGAAAGATTAAAAGAAAGCATGCTTTTAAAAGTCACATCTTGACTAAAAAATCTAAAAAACGTAAATTAGCTTTGACACACTCAGCGCTAGTTCACTCAACAGATATGAAAAGCATCAAACAACAATTAAGAATTATCTAATAATTCTTTAGGTTAAAAAATTATTTATATAACCTTGGAGTATGGCCATTAAGTTCCTTTGATTCAATTCAGGACGCCTGCTACAAAAACACATTAAAATTATGCCAAGATCGGTAAATTCAGTTGCTAAAAGAGCAAGAAGAAAAAAAATAATGAAGCAAGCCAAAGGTTTCTTTGGAAGACGTAAAAACGTTTGGACAGTTGCTAAGAATGCAGTAGAGAAAGCAATGTGCTACGCTTACCGCGATAGAAAACAAAACAAAAGAAATTTCCGTTCATTATGGATTCAACGTATCAACGCTGGAGCTAGATTAGAAGGAATGTCTTATTCTCAATTCATGGGGAAAGTTAAAGCTAATGGAATCGAATTGAACCGTAAAGTTCTTGCAGATTTAGCTATGAACCACCCAGAAGCTTTCAAAGCTATTCTTAATAAAGTAAAATAAAACGTTTTATAAACTCAATTTAAGATTACTTACTTATTATAGAAAAACCATTCGTTAACGCGAATGGTTTTTTGTTTTGTACAACTTTCAAATATACCCTTTATACAAAATAAAATTAAAAAGTAACTTTGCACAAACCAAGCTAGTATTATGTACAAACCACTTTTTGATCATATTGGAAAATTCATTGTTTTAGAACCTTCAGAAATTGATAAATTAGAATCGGCCCTTACTCTTTCTAAAATTAAAAAGAAAGAGCATGTATTAGAAGAAGGTCAAATTTGCAACACCATCTATTTTATAATTAAAGGCTGCATGAGGCAATATATTATCAACTCGAAAGGCGCGGAACAAACATTGCAATTTGGCATCGAAAACTGGTGGATTACAGATTATCTGAGTTACCACAATCATATTCCATCCAGCTTTTATTTACAGGCAGTAGAAAACACAGAGGTTATTGCAATTGAGAAGACTGTCTTGGAAACACTTTTAATTGAAATTCCAAGTCTGGAGCGATACTTTAGAATTGTATCTCAAAAAACATTTGGTGCAATGCAAATGCGAATTAAATTCTTATTCACTATGTCGGCTGAAGAAAGGTATCATCATTTTAACGATCATTTCCCAGAATTTGTTCAACGCGTTCCTCAATACATGATCGCATCTTATTTAGATTTTTCAGCAGAGTTTATGAGTAAAATTAGGGCAGGAAAAGTCTGATTCGACTTTCTTGAAGTAGTTCAAGTTTTTACAAGCATACATTACTGACCTTTGTAATGAACTTTTAAAACATATAAAAATGAAATCAAGAATCGTTATCCCGCAAGTTGCCACTGAAGCTTACCAAGCCATGTTAGGCCTAGAAAAATATATTGCTTCTACTTCCCTATTTCCAGTACACAAGGAGTTAATCAAAATTAGAGCATCGCAAATCAACGGCTGTGCTTACTGTATAAACATGCATACAGCAGATGCAAGAAAATTAGGCGTAACAGAACAACGTATTTATTTGTTAAGTGCTTGGCGCGAAGCTGATTTTTACAGTGAAGAAGAAAAAGCAATATTGGCACTTACTGAAGAAATAACTTTAATTAGCAATCATGTTTCAGAAGAAGTATATCAAAATGCTGCAAAATTATTCGACGAAAAATATCTAGCTGAAATCATTTTAGCCATTATTACAATTAATGCCTGGAACAGAATTGGAATTGCTACCGGAATGAGGGCAGAATAATTTTATAAAGATAAATTTTACAACAAATTCACGCGTACACACCCTTCTATTGAAGGGTATGTTTGTATATGCCTGTAAATGAGATTCCGAAATTTATTTTTTTCAAACTAATACAAAATACCGTATTTATACGTGGTTGTAAGAAATATAATTTTCTATTTTTGGCGCATGGTTACAAAAAGAATACGATTTTCTTGGCCTATTTTGTCTCTTCTTCTGTTGTTTTTTGCCTGTCAGAAGAAAAAAAATAATACAGAGAAAATCACAAACAATAAGGTCGAAATAGAAAAGATAATTAATGCTGCTGATTTATTTTATAAGAATAAACAGCTCGATAGCGCATTTTATCTTTACAATAAAGCAAGAGCAAACTGTAACCCAAATAAAGATGCTAAAAGCTATGTCTACTGCATGTATTACATGGCCGAAATTCAACAGGACCATGAAGACTTTATTGGAAGCACTATAACCGCAACAGAAACATTTCCTTTTTTAAATAAAATTACTGATTCTGAATATGTATGGAATATCTATAGCGTTTTAGGCAGAAATTATTATTATACTTATGACTACCCAAATGCTATTTATTATTATTCGAAAGCATTTATTTTAAAAAGCAATCGAATCAATAAACTTGAAGCAGAAAATAACATCGCCGTTATTTATATAAAACAACAAAAATTCAATAAAGCCCTGCGAATTTTTCTTTCAATAAGTAAAGAAAAAATTATACAACAAAACCCCGCATATTATTCAAAAATACTCGATTATATTGGGCATTGCTATTATAGACTTAAGGATCCTAGAGCATTGTCTTATTTTCAAAAAAGTATTGAAATAAAATCTGAAGCAAAAGATCAAGATGGCCTGGGCCGAACTTATTATAATCTTGCTGACTATTATGAAAAAGACAATGCAGCTTTATCAATGAAATATGCAAAATTAAGTTATGAAAATTTCACTTCGGCCGGCAATATTGATGATTGTTTACTTGCACTGAAATTGATTATAAATAATAGCTCAGATATAGAGACAAAGAAAAATACACTTATATATATAAAATTAGTAGATAGTATTTATGAAGTCAGACAAAAAGCAAAAAATAAATTTGCAAAAATTAAATATGATTCTAAAAAAGAAAAAATAGAAAACTTAAAACTAAAAGCTCAAAAAATTAAAAATGAGCTTCAAATAGAAAAACAGGAAAGAAGAAATATCATTTCATATGTCATAATCATAGTAGCATTATGCCTTATTATCTTTCTTTATTTTTATTTAACCGCACGAGCAAATCGTGAAAAAATTGAAGCAACTTATCAGAGTGAAACTAGAATGTCTAAAAAATTACATGATGAATTAGCTAATGATGTCTATCATGCTATGGCATTTATAGAAAACAAAAATCTTTCTGCTGAAGAAAACAGTACTCATTTATTAAAAAAGATAGATGATATTTATTCCCGAACGCGAAATATTTCAAAGGAAAATAATCCCGTTTTGAGCGATCAGAATTTTACTGTTCAGCTTAAAGAAATGATTTCGAGATTCAACACCACTAATGTAAATCTTCTACTAAATGGTTTGGACACAATTTCGTGGAATAAAGTCGATAAAATAAAAAAAATATCAGTTTACAGAGCTATACAGGAATTACTTGTAAACATGAAAAAACATAGCGAGGCCAGCTTAGTTGCAATAACTTTTAAAGAAAAAGACAATACTATTATAATCAATTATACTGATAATGGGAAAGGAATAGATACAAGCAAAATGATTTTGAAAAACGGCTTGCACAATATGGAAAATCGAATTCATAGTATTCAAGGCGAAATCGATATTCATTCAGAGTTTGGAAAAGGCTTTAAAGTTCTAATTAAATTCCCATTATGATGATTAAGAACTTAATTCGTTTTTTTTACAAAAAACTCGTTGTTTTTTACTTGCTATTCTTTTCTATCGTATTGGCAACAATTTTTTCTATACAATTTTCTCAGGCAAAAAACCTGCAGATAAAATACATCAAAAAAGACCGTACAGCCGAAATAAAACAAATGCAAGAAAAAGCATTTACTTTTTTTAATTCAGGAAAACATGATAGCGCATTTTTTTATTTCAATAAAACACAGCTATTATGTGAACCAAAAACTGATTATGCAGATTATTATGTTGAATCATTAAACTATATGGTAGAAATATTGCAGCGATATGGCAATTATTACGAAGCAGAAACTACACTTATAAAAGCATTTCCCTACTTAGAAAAAACAACCAATATAAAATATGCTGTTAATGCTTATACATTTATGGGCTATAACTATTTGTTTACATATGATTACGAAAAGGCATTATATTACCATAAAAAGGCATTAAAAAAAGCAGTATCCACCTTTAGAAAATCACGAATATTGTCTGAAATTGCATTTGTCTACATGCAACAAAAAAAATATCAAGAGGCTATAAATTTATTAGAACCAATAGTTAAATATAAAATTGAAGATAAAATAACCCCTTCAAAGACAAATTATCAACGTGCAGCTATTTTATATAATCTAGGACTTTCCTATTTATATCTTGGAAATCATAAAGAACAAGCATTAAAATGTTTTAACGAAAGCCTAAAAATAACACTAACACTGAAAGATGATTATGAACTAATTGGCAGTTATCATTCTTTTTATAAATATTATGAAAAGTACAACAATCCAAAGCTGAAAAAAATTAATGCCGAGAAAGCCTACTATTGCGCAAAAAGAGCAAAATCCTCGACAAATGAAATTAATATGTTGGCCCAACTTATTGAGGCTGATGATGCCAAAAATTCAAAAAAACACTGGAAAGTTTACATTAGAAAGAGTGACAGTCTTATTGTAAGCAGAAAAAAAGCAAAAAATCAATTTGCTGATATTATATACAATTCAAAGAAAGATAAAGAAGAAAATCTAGAATTAAAAAATCAAAAAGCAGAAAAAGAACTACAATTAGAAAGACAAAAAAACCGTAATATCATTTTATATATTTCTATAGTCTTTGTTCTTTCAGCATTCCTATTTTTATTTTTACATCTTTTCAAAAAAAGTAAAAAAGAAAAAAACGAAGCTATCTATATAAGTGAAGCCAGAATTTCTAAAAAATTAGATACTGAACTGGCTAACGATTTGTATCAAACTTTAATCCTCATCAAAAAAGGAAATCTGGAACAAAATGAAAATAAAGATCAGCTTTTAAATAACCTTGAAAATATATATTCAAAAACTAGAAACATTTCTAAAGAAAACAGCTTTATTACCACTGATGAAAATTATGTTTTTGAATTAAAAGAAATGATTTCAGGTTTTAAAACCGAAAAAGTGACCATTCTACTTCAAGGTTTTGATGTCGTTCGTTGGAACCAAATTGAAAAAAACAAAAAAATAATGCTCTATAGAGTACTTCAGGAAATGTTTCGTAACATGAAAAAACACAGCGAAGCAAGCTTAGTTAGTGTTACATTAAAAATATCGAATAGCCTCTTAACTGTTTTATATGCTGATAATGGTGTTGGAACAACAAATAATCCTCTAATTCTTAAAAATGGTCTTCAAAATGTGGAAAACCGTATAAAAACTATAAAAGGAACTATTACTTTTGATAAAAATTCTGACAAAGGTTTTAAAGTAAGTTTTACATTCCCAATTTAAAAGAAAATTATATGTTCAAAAAGGTTTTAGTTGCCGAAGATCTAGACAGCATAAGCATAGCTGTAATTCAAGTACTTGAAGATTTAAAAGTTCCTGTAATCGACCATGTAAAATATTGTGATGATGGTTTATTAAAAATAAAAAAAGCAATTGCTGATAATGCCCCTTATGATTTATTAATTAGTGATTTATCATTCAAGATTGATCATAGAAAAAACCAGCTGACTAGTGGTGAAGATCTTGTTGAAGCCGCTAATAAAGTACAACCTGAGTTAAAAAAAATTATTTTTTCTATAGAAGACAAATCATATCGCATAAAATCATTATTCAATGATTTAGGCATTAATGCATACGTATCTAAAGGCAGAAATAGTATCGAAGAATTAAGAAAAGCTATTGAAAAAGTTTATCAGAATGAAGAAAAAATATTATCATCTGATTTATCTTTTAGTTTTAATGACAAATCTCTAATTGAAATTGAATCATATGATATTTCAATTTTATCGCTTTTAGCAAAAGGCTATATTTTAGAGCATATTTCAAATGAATTCAAAGCATTATCGATAACGCCAAATGGAACCAGTAGTATCGAAAAACGAATCAACAAATTAAAAATATATTTTAAAGCAAATAATAATGTTCATTTAATTGCTATTGCAAAAGATTTTGGTTTGGTTTAATTAACATTTTCATTACGGTTTTCCGTAAGGAAATGCCCTTTTATACTCATAAATTTGTGTACAATTCTATTAACTGACCAATGAAACCTAAATATCGCATTAATTTTTTAGCAAAAATTAATACAACCAAAAACAGAATTATTATGAAAACAATGCTTCTTTGTATCTTTCTATCTGTAAGTTTTGCATTTGTATCTGAAAAATCAGGTGGTTATGAAATTGAATGGAAAATGATTTTTATTCCGGCGCTGCTAGTATTACAAATCATTATTATTTCGACTGCATTAAAAAACAGATATAAAAAGAATTAATCTCTTTTAGTCAAAACTTGTAATGCTTATATTTGAATTTTTAAATTTCGAATGAAAAACATATTAAGCATTGTTCTTTCTTTTTTTACGTTCCTTTCTTTTTCACAGACAAAAATTCTGTCCTGGAATTTAGAAAATTATGGGAAATCAAAATCTGAATCCGAAATAAATTTTATCGCAAATGTAGTTCTCGACTACGATATCATTGCCATTCAGGAAGTTGTTGCCAGTTATGGCGGAGCTCAGGCTATTGCAAAACTTACTTCAGTTTTAAACGAAAAAGGCTCAAAATGGGCTTATACAATCAGTGACCCTACGACCAGCAGTAGTTATAAGGCCGAACGTTATGCCTTTATATGGAAAACAAGTAAGGCAAAATTAAAAGGGAAACCGTGGCTTGAAAAAAAATATAGTTTAGAAATTGATCGCGAACCTTATTATGCCACATTTGAAATTGGCAAAAAGACCATCACTTTAAGTAACTTTCACGCCATCACCAAAAATAAAAACCCAGAAACCGAAATAAAATATTTTAAATTTATACCTAACTCCTACCATGATTTGAATTTGATTTTTATGGGGGATTTTAATTGTCCGCAATCACATACGGTATTTTTTCCATTAAAGAAAATGGGATATACTTCTGCTTTAATAAATCAAAAAACGACATTAAAACAAAAATGCAAAAACACCGAATGTCTTGCATCTGAATTTGACAATATATTTTACAAAACAACAAATTTAAACTATATAAATTCAGGCATAATTCCGTTCTACAAAAAGTTTAATTCATTGGCAGAAGCCCGAAAAATATCCGATCATTTACCAATTTGGCTGGAATTTTCTTTAAATTAATTTAAGTCTTAAGTTTTTTCTTTTTTGCCGCAGGAAACAAAACGTTGTTCAAAATTAATCGGTAACCAGGAGAATTAGGGTGCAAATCTAAAACAGTTGGCGGATCTCCGACTTGATGTTGGAAGTCTTCCGGATCATGTCCTCCAAAAAAAGTAAACATTCCTTTTCCTTTTTCTCCATGAATGTATCTTGATTCACCATTTAATTCACAGGTTCCCATTATTAAAACATTAGATTTAATTAATGCCGTATCAAACGAAGTCGTCTGCCCCATAAATCCTTTAACCAACTGAGTGTGGTTTTGACATAACATACTTGGAATTGGGTCCCATTTTGCTGAAAATTCCATTAAAGTGAAATAATCTTTTTCCATTGGAACTTTACGTTTTAGCGTCATATCAATATCTGAAAACTCATAAACTTCTGGTCTTCTTTCCAAAGTGAAATTTTTAAAAGCAAATGAATTTCCATAATCTAATTTTGACTGATAATTAGAATCACTTGGATCACCATCAAACATGGCTTCGCAAATATCAACACCGTCAGCGGCAAGTGCAATATCAAAACTATCTGTTGCAGAGCACATAGCAAACATAAAACCGCCACCAATTACAAAATCTCGAATTTTCTTGGCAACTGCACCTTTTTCCTGAGAAACTTTGGCATAACCTAATTTTGCAGCTAAAGCCTCAGCATCTTTTTTCTGATCAATATACCATGGCGTATTTTTATATGCCGCATAAAATTTACCATATTGACCCGTAAAATCCTCATGATGCAAGTGAAGCCAATCATATAATAAGAGTTGATCACTTAAAACTTCTTCATCATATATTGGTGTAAAAGGAATCTCAGCATAAGTTAGAACCAATGTTACCGCATCATCCCAAGGTTGTTTTCCTTTTGGAGTATATACCGCAATTTTTGGAGCTTTTTCCAAAATAACCGATTCCATATTTTGAGACGGACTAGAAATATCATTTAAAATTGCCGCTTCTTCACTATCAGATAAAACTTCAAAGCTTACACCTCGAATTTTACATTCTTTCCTAATTTCTTCGGCATCAGGCAATAAAAATGAACCTCCTCTATAATTTAGAAGCCAGCTTGCCTTATAATCTTTACTTAAACACCAATAGGTAATTCCGTAAGCTTTAAGGTGATTTTGCTGTGTCGTTTCGTCCATTGGAAGCAAAATAAATGACGCTTTTGCGGAAAACGAAAGCAATACTATAAAGATAAAAACTAAACTCTTCTTCATTAAAAAATTATTTTAGTAAAGATATAAAGGAAGCTCGTAAAATACTATAGTTGTCCTTGTTTTATGATTGAAAGAAAAGTTAAAAAAATTAACTTTTTATATGTAAGAATGTAAAAACAGGTATAAACACCTATTTCACAAAAACAAATTCTAACTACATTTGGTATCCCAAATCATTGAGATATAAATCAATGAAAATGAAAAATATGAAATTTAACGAAAGTAATAACCAGCCTAAAGGATTAAATGTCATTCAAAAAATTGGGATTTGCGTACTAGTTCTTACCATTATCTTGTATTATGTTCTGTCAATACAATTTCTAACAGCCTAAAAAATTATAGCGTCAAAACGGCAATTTCATTTTGTATCGCATACACAACTAATCCAGCAATATTTCTAGATTCTGTTTTAAGAAGTAAATTATTGCGATGCCCCTCAACTGTTCTCGGACTTAAAAAAAGATGTTCTGCAATTTCAGTAGTTGTTTTTTGCTGACATATAAGTTGGAGAATTTCAATTTCACGAGGAGAAAGAAAACTAGTTTCCAGGTTAACTTTTGATGTTTTTGACGAAACAATCGTTTCCTGAATTATTTTTAATACATTCTCGTTATAATAAAATCCTTTTTTTGCAACTTCATTAATAGTATGTATCAAATCCTTTGGAGTTGTATTTTTTATCAGATAGGCAACAGCACCAACCTGAATCATATTGGCTATAAATGATTTTGTATCGTAGCTGGTAAGGGCAATTATTTTAATATCCGGATAAGATTTACGAATGATTTTTGTTGCTTCGACACCGTTGAGGACTGGCATCTTCAAATCCATTACAATAATATCAGGTTTTGTTTCGCTTTCTTCTAAGCTGGCAAGAAGTTCTTCACCATTAGATGCTTCAAAAATAATTTCTATATTTTCTTCTCTCTGCAACAAAAAGGCAATTCCTTTTCGAAATAAAACTTCATCATCTACTAAAGCAATTTTAACAGCAGCTTTCATTTTTTATTCTGTTTTTGGTCATTTGGTTTGCCGAATTTACAAAATATGTAGCAAACAATAACTCAAGAAAGCTAATATGTCGATTTAAAACTACAAATAATACACCATTTTAACTTAAAATGTAAAATTTGCAGTGAAACCTTTATTTTTTTCTGAAGAAATTTGAATTGTTCCTTTTAAGAAAGAAATACGGCTCTCAATATTTTTCATTCCGAGTCCTTTTTGATTTTCAGCATTTTTACTGTCAAAACCAATTCCGTTATCTTGATAATTGCAAGTTGAAATTCCATTTTCATCAGAGAAAGAAATTTTGATTTCAGTTGCTTTTCCATGTCTAAGTGAATTATTCATAAATTCCTGAAGAATTCTAAAAATGTGCAAATGGCGATCAATATCTTTTTCATCAAAATCAATTTCATTTTTATAATACACTTTTACCGATTTACTGGTTTCAAACTCTGCGCATAACTCTTCCACTCCAGCATTAAGTCCAAATTTTTCAAAAACCGGAGGTAGTAAGTTGTGTGCAATTTTTCGGGAATTTTCTAAAGCTTTAGCGGTAAGATCAATAATGTTTTCTGTGATTTCTTTAACTTCAGATTCTGTTAAATTTGGTGCAGATAACAAATGTGTGTTTAACGAAACAATATTTAGTTTAGAACTAATATCATCATGAAGATCTTGGGCAATTCGTTTTCTTTCCTCTTCCTGAGTAACAATAATTGCATGCAACTGTTCCCTTTGATGGAAGATTTCAAGATCTCTTTTTTCTAGTTCTTTCTGAGTTATTTTTTTTCGCGAAAAAT
Source organism: Flavobacterium sp. ASV13 (assembly GCF_000745775.1). Lineage (GTDB taxonomy): Bacteria > Bacteroidota > Bacteroidia > Flavobacteriales > Flavobacteriaceae > Flavobacterium. Next base: position 14,038 of record NZ_JQJY01000005.1, read on the forward strand.
AAAAAAACAAGATTAAAACAAGCCCCATTAATAAAAAAGAAACACAGCTAAATATTGCGGTTGCAACAATTTCGGATTCTTGGATTGCTTGAGCTCTCATAATTATTTTAATAAATTTTGTTTTTTACACTTTTGAACTGAAATTCATAGTGAATTTTCAAATAAAACTCTCTCACCATTTTTATCGCGAGAGAGTTTCAATATTTTCCTAAGAAATTAGATCTTAATATGGAAGTGAAGGACGTACACCATTGTAAACATCTAGAGAAACATCTATTTTTTAAATTAATCAATTAGAATTAATTGCCTTTGTTCTAAAGTAACTTACTTTCCATTCGTACAAAAAAAACAAATGATAAACTATAACCAAACCAGCATTTAAAGTCCAAGTTATCAAATTAAAATCCTTGCTGAATTTTGCAGTCAAATTTCCAATTAGAAATAAAATTGTACTTGCGAACAGATACAATAAAATGCCCATATTAATAAAATAAAACTCTTTTTTTTCGTCAAGCATATTATAAAAATGAAAAACTGCGTAAATAATCAACAAAAACGAAGTAATAAAAATTTCATATAAATTAAATTTCAAAAACATTTCTGGTTTTAAACCATATTGAATACCTAAGGTTAACAAAACTAGCACAAATCCAATTTTAATAACTTTCTTCTGGAATTGATCTTTTACTAATTTTAGATAAAAAATACTCAGTGCAATAAACTGTCCAATAAAATAAATATGCGATAAAAATAAATTACTAACTTTTTTTATCATACATATTCTTCCTGCAATCTGTACACATACAATAATTAGCAAGTAAATTACAAACACTTTATATGCCTTGTTTTTTCCAGGGAATTTTATGGTATACAAAATAAAATTAAGGAACAAGAAAACGTATCCACAGTTTACAAGAAATGAATACATACTTTTATTCGTTCATAGGACTATTTGGATCTGCGGTAGCAGGAGGGCTTGGTTCTGTAAAATCATAAATACCTGCACCGTCTTCAGCTACTCCATCTTTGTAACCAGGAATTTGATCTTCATAAATTCCAGTTTTCTCATTATATGTTGTTCCAACGATCATTAAAGTTTGCAAGCCTTTATCGTTTACTCCTATATAAGCTCTTGCAGCATCAATTCCTTGTGCTAAAACTTTTTCTAAATTAACTTTAGGAATTAAAAACGAATTAACACGTTTCTTTGCTGTTTCTTCGTCTGTTTGCTTTTTCCAACTTGCTACCCAAGTTTGAGCTACTTCTAAAGTAATGTTAGTGTCCTTTTCAGGTAATCTCTCATTTGCCATAATATATAATTTGTTTATTGGTTACAGTTAATTAAGCGATTGTTTAGCAATCGATTCGCTAATCTACTGAATTTTATTAATAAATTTAACATTAAGACATAAAAAAAACCTTATAAAAAGGTTTTTAAATTGTATTTAGAATGGTACATCACTGTCATCGTCATCGTCATTGAGATTGCTTCCAAAAGCTTCATTCGCTGACGGAAGATTTTTAGTAATAAATGGATTATCGTCGTGATTCATTTTTGAAGGCAAATCATCAAATCCACCGGTAAATTCTTCAAGATTGTCGAACTTACCTAAATGTCCTAAGAATTTCAAACGAATATTCTCAAGTCCACCATTACGGTGTTTGGCTATAATAAACTCAGCCTGACCTGCAGTTGGAGATGCCTCATCATCATCCCATTCTTCAATTTTATAATATTCAGGACGATAAATAAATGATACAATATCGGCATCCTGCTCAATCGCTCCAGATTCACGAAGATCCGAAAGCAAAGGACGTTTACTAGATCCACGAGTCTCAACGGCACGCGATAACTGAGAAAGTGCAATAACCGGCACGTTTAACTCTTTTGCTAAAGCTTTTAAATTTCGGGAAATTGTCGAGATTTCCTGCTCACGGTTTCCTCCTCCTTTTCCATTTCCTCCGGCAGTCATTAACTGCAAATAGTCAATAATGATTAATTTAATTCCATGTTGCGAAGCTAGACGACGGCATTTTGCACGTAAATCGAATATCGAAAGCGAAGGTGTATCATCAATAAATAATGGGGCTTTTTCTAAGTTTTTAACTTTAGTACTTAATTGCTCCCATTCGTGTTTTTCTAATTTTCCAGTTCTTAATTTTTCTGAAGACAATCCTGTTTCAGAAGAAATAAGCCTTGTAATCAACTGAACCGATGCCATCTCCAGAGAGAAAACTGCCACCGCATGCCCAAACTGAATCGCTACATTTCGTGCCATCGAAAGTACGAAAGCCGTTTTACCCATACCCGGACGAGCTGCAATAATAATCAAATCCGAAGGTTGCCATCCAGATGTTACCTCATCTAATTTTTCAAAACCAGTTGCAATACCACTCAAACCTTCTTTTCCAGCAATTTCTTCAATACGTTTTTTCGCCTGAAGAACCAAACTCTGCGCAGTTTCAGAACTACGCTTGATATTTCCCTGAGTTACTTCGTATAATTTAGATTCGGCTTTGTCTAATAAATCGAAAACGTCTGTAGTTTCATCATACGATTCTTCGATAATTTCTGAAGAAATTCTGATCAAACTTCTTTGAATAAATTTCTGAAGAATAATACGCGAGTGAAATTCGATATGCGCAGACGAAGCAATTTTCTGCGTAAGCTGAATCAAATAAAAATCACCACCCGCTACATCTAACTTTCCATTTTTCTTTAACTGCGTTGAAACCGTCAATAAATCGATTGGCTGTGTTTCGGTAAAAAGCTGTAAAATCGCCTCAAAAATATGTTTGTGTGCGTCTTTGTAAAAAGCATCAGGCTGCAAAATATCAATTACATCATCTACACCCTTTTTATCAATCATCATCGCACCAAGAACAGCCTCTTCAAGATCAATTACTTGCGGAGGAAGTTTTCCTTTTTCAAGATTAATAATAGTGGTTTTATCTACCTTTACAGGGTTTACATTTTTGAAATTTTCCATATAGCGAAAGTAACAAAATTTAAAAAAAAATTGTTATCGAGTTATAACTATTAATTGTTTATAAATATCCTTTTTATGTTCATAACCAAAAAAAAATCCGAAACTGTAAGGCTTCGGATTTTTAACTAATCTGTAAGAATTTACTCTTTATACTCGCCCATATTACTATATTTGTCCATTCTCTGGGCAATTAGGTCGGCTGTTGATAAGTCTTTCAATTCATTATATCCTTTGGTAATGTATTCTGCTACTGTTTTAAAAGTAGTTTCGCGGTCGTAGTGCGCTCCGCCTAGTGGTTCAGGAATTACATCATCAACTAATTTTTGTTTTTTCATGTCTGATGAAGTTAATTTCAAAGCATCAGCAGCACGTTCTTTGTACTCCCAGCTTTTCCATAAAATTGAAGAACAAGATTCTGGTGAGATTACAGAATACCAAGTATTTTCTAACATGTAAACTTTATCTCCAACACCAATTCCTAAAGCTCCTCCAGAAGCACCTTCACCAACAATAATTGTGATGATTGGCACTTGTAAACGAACCATTTCAAAAATGTTTCTTGCAATTGCTTCACCTTGTCCTCTTTCTTCAGCTTCAAGTCCTGGATATGCACCCGGAGTGTCAACCAAAGTAAGAACCGGAATTCCGAATTTCTCTGCCATTTTCATTAAACGCAAAGCTTTACGGTATCCTTCTGGATTTGCCATACCAAAATTACGGTATTGGCGTGTTTTTGTATTAAAACCTTTTTGCTGTCCAACAATCATAAACGACTGACCGTTTATTTTTCCAAGACCACCAACCATTGCTTTATCATCTTTAAAACCTCTGTCTCCATGAAGTTCTAGAAATGTATCACCGCAAATTGCTCTGATATAATCTAAAGTATAAGGTCTGTTTGGATGTCTTGACAATTGTACACGTTGCCAAGCCGTAAGGTTTTTATATATTTCTTTCTTAGTTTGCTCTAATTTTTTGTTGATTTCCTTGCAAGTTGCTGTTACATCAACCTCAGATTCTTTTCCAATTACAACACACTTTTGCAACTGTTCTTCAAGTTCTTTGATTGGAAGCTCAAAATCTAAATATTCCATGGATTTTTGAATTTTGTTTTTAAATCGAACCGCAAATATAAAAATATTATATCATTGGCATAGTTAATTGTTAGTAAAGTATCAAATTGTGAATTAAAAGATAAGTAAACTATTACACTTCTTTCTTGTTTTTATAATGTTTAAAAACACCATTTAAAATAACTGTAATGATGATTATTACGGCTCCTATATAAAATTCAGTACTCATTTTTTCTTTTCCGCCAAGAATAAAATAAGCCAGCATAATTCCGTAAACTGGCTCTAAATTAGTCGTTAACATTACCGTATAAGGTGTTAATCGCTGCATAACTTTTACAGATGCCGTAAAAGCATAAGCCGTACAAATAGATGCCAAAATTAAAAGCAACACCCAATTATTTAATGACAGCGTAAAAAAATCGGCGGTAAATTTTCCTTGAAATAAAAAATAAATCGTGATAAAAAAAACTCCAGCACCAAATTCATAAAATGTAATCACAGACGGTTCATGATCTGAGATTAATTTTCCGTTCATCAGCGTAAATAATACTCCTAAAATTATCGCTGCCAAGGCATAATAAACACCTGTAAGATATTTAATTTCAACCTGTAAGATCAAAGCGAGACCAGCAATAATAATCAATCCGAAGAAAACTTCGTAAAACAATATTTTTCTTCCGTAAAAAAGCGGTTCGAGTAATGAGGCAAAAAAAGCGCCTAAAGAAAATATCGAAAGTGTTATCGATACATTGGAAACATGAATGGCTTTAAAAAAGAAAATCCAGTGCAATGCAATCAACAAACCAACAAATATCAGCTTAAAAAGCTCTTTTATCGGAACCTGAAAAGATTGTTTTTTGTAAATAATAAATGCTCCCAGGAAAATCATGGCAAGAAGCATTCTGAACCAGACTAAATTTTCGGCATCAATGGTGATTAAAGCGCCTAAAATGGCTGTAAAACCCCAGATAAAAACAATTAAATGAAGATTTAAATAACTTTTTAAATTATCGTTTCGCATTACGTAGTAGGTAAACTGCTAAAATTCCAAAAACAATATTCGGGAACCAAACAGCTAATAAAGGTGAGAATGTAGATTTTTCGGCAAGGGTTCCAAATATTTTATCGAAGAACACAAATGAGAAAGCAATTGCAATTCCGATAGCCAGATTGGTTCCCATTCCGCCACGGCGTTTCATAGAAGAAACCGCAACGGCGATAATCGTTAAAATAAAGGCAGAAACCGGTACACTATACTTTTTATAAAGTACAACCAAATAAGTATTGATATTTCCTGAACCTCTTTTTCTTTCTTTATCAATAAAATCGATCAATTTCCCTAAAGAAAGTGTTTCGGCAATATAAACAACCGGAGTCAAATCGGCTAATTCAAATTTGAATTTCTGTTCTTTTTCAGGAACTTTTTCGATTATATCATTTAATTCACCAACAGTTCTTTTAGTGTAATCGTATAAAATATATGTTTTCTTTTTTGGATCCCATTTAATTCGGCTTGCTGAAATTTTATACGTCATTTTTTCCTTTTCAAAATGCTCTAGTGTAAAATTAAAAGCCGTTTTAGATTCTTCATTAAAACTGTTTACATAAATAAAATCGTGATCGTTTAATTGTCTGTAAACATTGGTATTATTACCTAGCATTTCAGCTTTTCCGTTTCCTTTTAAATAGGTATATCTAAAATTATTAAATCCTTCACTCGCCGCAGGAACAATAAAAAATCCCATTAAAAGCACAAAAACCGAAACGATTGAAGCACCAATAATATAAGGTCTCAAAAATCGGGTAAATGAAATTCCGGAACTTAGAATCGCAATAATCTCTGTATTATTTGCCAGTTTCGAAGTAAACCAAATTACCGATAAAAACAAAAATATCGGAAAAAGTGAATTTGCAAAATAAATAGTAAAGTTGTAGTAATAGAACGCAATATCCATAAACGGAATCTTGTTCTCCAACATTTTATTCACCTTTTCAGAAACATCAATTACAATCCCAATCGGAATAAATAATAATATCATCACCGAGAAAGTGGCTAAATATCTTTTTAAAATATACTTATCTATTATTGTCAGCATATATTTTTTTGTTTCAAGTTTCAGGTTTCAAGTTTCAAGTTACATACAGCGACTTGAAATTTGAAACCTGAAACAATTTTGAACTTTTTTAGAGTCTTTGGCTCATGTTTTTAACCATCATTTCTTTCCATGGTCTAAAATCTCCGGCTAAGATATGTTTTCTCGCTTCACGAACCAACCACATATAAAAACCAAGATTATGAATCGTAGCGATTTGCTTTCCTAAATATTCGTTGGCAGCAAATAAGTGACGCAAATAAGCTTTTGTATATTCTGTATCTACAAAAGTATGCCCCATTTCGTCGATTGGAGAAAAATCAGCTTCCCATTTTTTGTTTTTGATGTTGATCGTTCCGTTTGCTGTAAACAACATTCCGTTTCTTGCGTTACGCGTTGGCATTACGCAATCGAACATATCAATTCCTAATGCAATATTTTCTAAAATATTTATCGGAGTTCCAACACCCATTAAATAGCGAGGTTTATCTTCTGGAAGAATTTCGCATACTACTTCTGTCATTGCGTACATTTCTTCAGCTGGTTCTCCAACTGAAAGTCCACCAATTGCATTTCCTTGCTGACCAGAGTTAGCAATATATTCAGCCGACTGACGACGTAAATCTTTATACGTACTTCCCTGAACAATCGGGAAAAATGTTTGTTCGTAACCGTATTTATATGGAACTTTTTCCAAATGATTAATACAACGATCCAACCAACGGTGTGTCATGTGCATTGAACGCTGCGCATATCTGTAGTCACAAGGATAAGGCGTACATTCATCAAATGCCATTATAATATCAGCACCAATTGTACGCTGAATTTCCATTACATTTTCCGGTGTAAAAAAGTGATAAGAACCGTCAATATGCGATTTGAACTTCACTCCTTCTTCCTTAATTTTTCTATTTGAAGAAAGAGAATACACTTGATATCCGCCAGAATCCGTCAAAATATTACGATCCCAATTCATGAATTTATGCAATCCTCCTGCTTTTTCAAGAATTTCTGTCTGCGGACGCAAATATAAATGATAGGTATTTCCAAGAATAATATCCGGATTAATATCATCTTTCAACTCACGCTGATGCACCCCTTTTACAGAAGCCACCGTTCCTACAGGCATAAAAATAGGCGTTTCAATTACGCCGTGATCAGTAGTTATACTTCCCGCTCTTGCTTTTGACTGCGGATCTTTTTGTAATAAATCGAACTTCATTTGTTTCTTTTTTCAGTCGGCAAAGATAAGTTAATTTCATGGAAATTTAATTAATTAGGCAATTTGTCAATTATAAAATTGAGTTAATTCCAAAACAATATAAAACCTAAACTCTAGAAATTTTTAAATTTGAATAAAATCAATTAAAAATGAATCTAGCTCAAAAACTCGGATATCCAGAAAGCACCAAACTATTAATGATTCACGCCGATGATGCCGGATTATCTCATTCAGAAAATCAAGCAACGATAAAAGCACTACAGAATGGATCTGTCAACTCCTATAGTATAATGGTACCGTGTCCGTGGTTTTTTGAAATGGCAACATTTGCCAAAGACAATCCAAATTACGATTGTGGCATTCATTTAACGCTGACTTGTGAATGGGAGAATTATAAATTTGGGCCAATTCTTTCTATTTCTGAAGTTCCAAGTTTAGTCGATCAAAACGGTTATTTCTACAAAACCAGACAAGACTTCAAAAACAACGCAAAACTTTCTGAAATAAAAAAAGAACTTACAGCCCAAATCGAAAGAGCTTTACAATTTGGAATCCAACCTACACATCTCGACTCACACATGTGCAGTGTTGGTGTAAATCCTGAAATTCTAGAAATCTACAAGGAACTCGGAAAAACATACAATTTACCAGTTTTCATCAATACAGGTTTTGTAGAATCCATTAGTTTGTCTGATGAAAAATATAATTTTGAAAATACACTTTTAGCTGATAATCTTTTAATTGGATATTACAATGATTTCGAAAAAGGTGAACTTAGAAAATCTTATGAAAAAGCTTTAGACAAAATAATTCCCGGATTCAATGTTTTCTTACTACATCCTGCTTTTGATGATTCTGAAATGCAAGGAATTACAATTAACCATCCAAATTTTGGTTCAGAATGGCGCCAAATAGATTTTGATTTTTTCACTAGTGAAGAATGCGCCGCAAAACTCAAAGAAAATAATATTCAACTTATTACATGGAAAGAGATTGCTGCAATTAGATAATTTGTCAATTAGAAAATGAGATAATTTTTTATACTTAATGTAAATATTGCAATTTTCTGATTTCTAAAATATAACAAATCAAATTCATTGATTTCATAAATTTATAAAACACTTAAAATTTAGAAATCATGATAAATTCAGAAGATAAAAACACCGCAAACGAAGATCAAATTGAAAGAAATCTGGAGAATTTAGATTATCCGGCAAACGAAGATATTTATAATCAGGAAGACAAACTTGAGGATATTGATCCAGAAGATATTTCAGGCGAAAGAATCATTAATCAGAACAATCACGAATGGAAACAAAACAGTGACAAACTCGGCGATGATCTTGATGTCCCAGGAGCCGAACTTGATGATGATCAGGAAGAAATTGGTTCCGAAGATGAAGAAAATAATTTTTATAGCGAAAGCGATTCAAATTAATTTTCACATCAAATTTTCTGCAACTTTTTTTATGCTGCAAATTAAGTGTGTTTACAACATTTAAAATCGTTGTTATGTATTTAATTCGCGGCATAATTTTTATATCCAATTATCAATATCTCGAATTTTCCCTGAATCTGATAAAAAAAGCGCAAAAAAATTTAACAATTGGAGCAAACTAAAGCAAAAAATGATTTGTCTCCCCGCAAAATAACCTTTACTTTTGCTTCAGTTTAAAATTTTACATATAAAATGAAGCCTAACACACAACAATTAAGCGATTTAACGATCCAAGTAAGAAGAGACATTCTTAGAATGGTACATGCTGTAAACTCTGGACACCCAGGTGGTTCATTAGGTTGTACTGAATTTTTGGTAACACTATATCAAAATATTATGGACCGCAAAGAAGGTTTTGATATGAACGGAATTGGAGAAGATTTATTTTTCCTTTCAAACGGACATATCTCTCCTGTATTTTATAGCGTTTTAGCACGCAGCGGTTATTTTCCAGTTTCAGAACTTGCTACTTTTAGATTATTAAATTCTCGTTTACAAGGACACCCAACAACTCACGAAGGTTTACCTGGAGTGCGTATTGCATCTGGTTCATTAGGACAAGGTTTATCTGTAGCTCTTGGAGCGGCGCAAGCAAAAAAATTAAACAACGACAAGCATATCGTTTATACTTTACACGGAGACGGAGAATTGCAAGAAGGTCAAAACTGGGAAGCTATCATGTATGCTTCTGCTAAAAAAGTAGACAACATTATTGCAACTATCGACTTAAACGGAAAACAAATTGACGGAACAACTGACGAAGTTTTGCCAATGGGAAGCATTCGCGCTAAATTCGAAGCTTTTGACTGGGATGTTTTAGAAATTAAAGAAGGAAACAGCATTGATGCAATTCTTGCTGGTTTGAATGACGCTAAATCAAGAACAGGAAAAGGAAAACCAGTTTGTATTTTATTACATACCGAAATGGGTAATGGAGTTGATTTTATGATGCATACTCATGCATGGCATGGTAAAGCACCAAACAATGACCAATTAGCAAACGCTTTGGCTCAAAACATTTCAACTTTAGCGGATTATTAAAAAGTGCTCAGTCTTAGTAGACAGTTTTCAGCTTAGAAACTTAGTCACTTAGAAGCTCAGCATCTCAAAAGAAATAAAATGAAAAAATACGAAAATACAGGAAGTAAAGATACTCGTTCTGGTTTTGGAGCGGGAATGACTGAATTAGGTCAAAAAAATGAAAACGTAGTAGCGTTATGCGCAGATTTAATTGGTTCATTGAAATTTGATGAATTCAAAAAAAATCACCCAGAGCGTTTTTTCCAAATCGGAATTGCAGAAGCTAACATGATTGGAATCGCTGCAGGTTTAACAATTGGAGGAAAAATTCCTTTTACAGGAACTTTCGCTAACTTCTCTACAGGGAGAGTTTACGACCAAATTCGTCAATCTGTTGCTTATTCAGATAAAAACGTAAAAATCTGTGCTTCTCACGCTGGTTTAACTTTAGGAGAAGACGGAGCAACTCACCAAATCTTAGAAGATATTGGTTTAATGAAAATGTTGCCAGGTATGACTGTAATCAATACTTGCGATTACAACCAAACCAAAGCTGCTACAATTGCATTAGCAGATCATCATGGTCCGGCTTATTTACGTTTTGGACGTCCAGTTGTAGCAAACTTCACACCTGCTGACGAACCATTCGTAATTGGAAAAGCAATTATGTTAAACGAAGGAACAGATGTTACTATTATTGCAACTGGCCACTTAGTTTGGGAAGCTCTTATTGCTGCCGAAGCTTTAGAAGCAAAAGGAATTTCTGCTGAAGTAATCAACATTCACACTATTAAACCTCTTGATGAAGAAGCTATTCTTAAATCAGTTGCAAAAACAAGATGTGTAGTTACTGCAGAAGAGCACAACTATCTTGGAGGTCTTGGAGAAAGCGTTTCAGGAGTATTAGCTTTACACAATCCAACTCCACAAGAATTTGTAGCAGTACAAGATAGTTTTGGAGAATCTGGAACACCTGAGCAATTAATGGAAAAATACAAATTAAACAATCAAGCGATTGTTGAAGCTGCAGAAAGAGTTATCAAAAGAAAATAATTTTTACTTTTCTTACTTTATAAAAAAACCTCGAAATTCACATTTCGAGGTTTTTTGTTTCTATTTCACATCTAATTTTTCCAAATTATGATGATTTATGATTTTTAGCAACATGAAGTCTTAATCTTAATAGGGAAGTACAAAGACAAGATGGTTATTGGTGAATCTGAAACTCCAGAGCAATTAATGGAAAAACACAAATTAAACAATCAAGCGATTGTTGAAGCTGTAGAAAGAGTTATCAAAAGAAAATAATTTTCACTTTTCTTACTTTATAAAAAAAACCTCGAAATCCAATTTCGAGGTTTTTTTTATTCTTTACAATTTTACTTTACACTATGGTGGTTTTTATCAACATGAATTCTTAATCGTCCTGGAGAAGTATAATCACCTCCAAATGCAGGAATACCATATGTTTCAGTCTCATCTACATTTGGCGTGCTAGGATTATCCGGAATTGGATCAAAAGGATAATATTTACTTATACCAGTCACTGGAGCATCAGCAGGTTTTGTAGTTTCAAAACGAGTAGTATAACCATCTCCATCATCATCAACATCTAAAAAGTCTGCAATTCCGTCTCCATCTGTATCGTCTTTCATCCACGCTGGCGGATTTGGATACCTTACCAAATCTCTTAAGTCATAAACATATCCATTGCCATCAAAACCATCAGCAGTAACAGCTTTATTAACATCTTCAAAATAATCAGGAATACCATCTGGATTTGCAGTTACAGTTGTACCATTTATTTGAATATCATGATCCATTCTTAACAAACCATATAATTTAAAACTAAATACCAAAGGAGAATATGCAGGAATCTTATCTTGCGCCGATGCATAATACGCTAATCCTGAAGGCAAAAACATTACACCAGCTCCAAAATTATCATAAGTAATTACACCATTTGAAGCAGTAGTTGATGTTCCAGTCCTAAACTGAGGAAAAATTTCTCCCCAGCCATCAATTACGGCACCTTGAGTATAAACAAACAAATCAAAACTTACTCCATATCCATATGAAGTATCAAAAAGAGTTCCGTCAAGCAAATTACCTGAATAGGAAGCGTAAATTTTATCCGTATTACATGGAGCTTCACCAGTTCCTTTTCTTAATTCTAAATAATAAACATCATAATTAACATCACGATTGTAAACTTTTCTAACTTTTAAGGGGTATGTTTTTTGATCCCAAATTGAAGTTTGCGTACCGCCAGCAGGAATTTTCTTTATTACAATATCATAATTTGCAGTAACGTTGTCAATATAATTAGTCTTTAAATATTTTATTATAGAGTCATTATCTGCTTTATATTGCACATTATAATCTCTTACCTCAACTACAGTTTCATCATCATCACTCTTATTACAAGAAACCATGGCAATACCAGCGAGCAATAAAATAAAATAATATTTAAATTTATTCATTATTGTTAATTTTTTAGGTGCGCAAGATACAATATTGATTTATTTTTGTAAAGAATTTAACTTGGATTTTAGAAAAATTATGAGAATAGATAAATACTTATGGTGCATGCGTTATTACAAGACCAGAAACATGGTTACAGAAGCCTGCAAAAAGAACCATATTACTGTAAATGGGCAGGTTGCCAAACCTTCGAAAGAAGTTTTCCCAACAGACAAAATTACCTTTAGAAAAGATCAAATTACACAAATAATTACTGTACTTGATATTCCGGAAAGCCGTGTGGGTGCGAAACTTGTTGATATATACCGCAAAAACGAAACTCCTCCTGAAGCTTATGCACATTTAGAGTTATTAAAACTCTCAAAAGAACATTACAGAAAAAGCGGAACAGGAAGACCAACCAAAAAAGACAGACGAGATATTGACGAATATGGAAATGAAATTTTTGATGAAGACGAAGAAAACGATATTTAAATTTTAATTCTGAAATCTCAATTTCCAAAAAACATAAAGAATTAATTTTCTAAAATTGGAATTTGGAATTTAAAAACTGCAATTCATAAATTTGTACATTAGCAAAAAATAAAATCATGAGCAAAAACATCATCTTAACGAATCAGGAAATCGAACACAAAATCAAACGTATTGCCTATCAAATTTACGAGACATTTGTTGACGAAGAAGAAATCGTTATTGCCGGAATCGCTTCTAACGGATCTGTTTTTGCCCAAAAAATCGCCACTGCCCTAAGCAATATCTCAACGCTGAAAGTTTCTACCTGCGAAGTTAAAGTCGACAAGCAAAATCCGCAATTACCAATCCATACTTCTTTAACTAAGGAAGAATACCAAAATAAAGGATTAGTATTAGTTGATGACGTATTAAACTCGGGTACAACATTAATATACGCTGTTCGTCATTTCTTAGACGTTCCGCTTAAGAAATTCAAAACAGCAGTACTTGTTGACAGAAATCACAAAAAATATCCTGTAAAAGCCGATTTTAAAGGAATTTCTTTGTCAACTTCTTTATTAGAACATGTTCAGGTTGTTTTTGATGAAAATGGCGATAATTACGCGTTTTTAAGCTAAGATTTCCAAAATACCCTCAACCGTTTCTTCGACTGATTTATTATCAACCGACACTTTATGCTGTGCATGGTTGTAATAAAAACTTCTGTCAAACAAATGTTTTGCAATAAACTCTTTCATTTCGTCCTCTTCCATATTAGCAATCAGCGGGCGTTTGCTTTTGTTTTGGGCTAATCTATTATATAAAGTATCAATTGATGCTTTTAAGTATATAGAAACGATATCATCATTTTGAAGCAGTAAATGATTATTAGCATAACATGGAGTTCCTCCACCAAGACCAATAATATAATTTTCTGAAGATTTTAATAATTCCAGAAACATTTCATGCTCTAATTTTCTAAAATAAATCTCTCCATGTTGTTCGAAAATCTCATTTATGGACAAATTTGCTCTTTTTTCAATGCAAGTATCTAAATCGAGAAACGGAATTTTTGTAATTTTTGACAAGTTTTGGGCAATTGTTGACTTTCCGCAACCCATATAACCTAACAACACTATTTTTTTCATATTAATAAAACCTTATAAACTAAGACATTGGCAACTTTTCGTAAAAAAAGACAAATTTATAATAAAAATGCTTGGAAACTTCGAAAATAACTCCTTATATTTGCACCCGCATTCAAGAAACGAATATGACTCGATAGCTCAGTCGGTAGAGCACATCACTTTTAATGATGGGGTCCTGGGTTCGAGCCCCAGTCGGCTAAAAAAATTTGTGATTAACAAAATAAGTTTCTTGAAAGCAATGACTCGATAGCTCAGTCGGTAGAGCACATCACTTTTAATGATGGGGTCCTGGGTTCGAGCCCCAGTCGGGTCACAAAGGTCGGGTAATTTATTTTACTCGACCTTTTTTCTTTTTAGGCCACGTGGAGAAACGGTAGACTTGCCATCTTGAGGGGGTGGTGCTCGTAAGGGCGTGTGGGTTCAAATCCCACCGTGGTCACTAAAAAACATTAAGCTTATTTTATTGTAAAATAGGCTTTTACAAATTATTACAAAAAAGCATTAAAAAAAGTCTTCAAAACCTAAATAAAGTACTTATATTTGCACCCTCATTAGAGAAAACAATGACTCGATAGCTCAGTCGGTAGAGCACATCACTTTTAATGATGGGGTCCTGGGTTCGAGCCCCAGTCGGGTCACAAAAACAAAAAAGCCTATTTCATTTCGAAATAGGCTTTTTTTTTATGCTTTTCAAACTCTTCTTATTATTTCAATCAATCTCCATATATTCGGATTTTCCCTTTTCATTTCCGTTTGTCAACCATTCCCAATCTAAACTCAATTTTATTTTACCGTTTTCCGTTAATGCAATCTGAGCTAACGCCCTGCCCGCTTTCAATTCATTATTTATTGTCAAACATTGATAAAGCATATTTAATTGATCTCCCTTTAATTCAGCTATAATTTTTCCGTATTTTATGGTTCCACCAAAATAATCAGCAGTTACGAGGTTATCCTCTTGTTTGTAATTAAAAATTGTTTCTGTATTTACTTGCCCATTTTCAGAATTTTGAATCAGTGCAAATCTTTTATTATTAAAATTAAATTTATTCATTAGGCTACTAAACTTTTATTTAAACAAATAACTCTACTCAATTAATAAGTTGACAATATTTTCTATTCTATTGGTCACATTTAACTCTTATGATCAAAACTCAAAACCTCTTTTAAAACCCACTCCTTATTAATTAAAAGATAGACATGAGTAAATTTTGCCTCGCTTGTAAAAACATCTGGTTTATTTGCTTCTCTTAAATAAAAATCATGAATTCCGGTCTGAACCACTCCGTAAAGCTTTCCTTCGCTATAAAGCGGATACACTTCTAAACTTTCCGGCTTTACTTTTCTGATTGGTTTTTGCGAACCTTTACCGCAAATATTCTTTTTTACATTTTCTAAAAAAGTCTTTTTATTCTGAATACCGCCCTGATCGTGATAAAAAACCAAATCGGGATGAATCGCTTTTTCTAAAAAGGCAATATCACATTGATTAAAACTCTTTTCAAAAAAAATACTATCATGTTTTTTCAAAGCCAAAAACAATTCGGAATCTTTTGCGACCTGCGAAAAAACGCCAACCGAAATATGGAATAAAAATAATGCGAGAATCTTTTTCATATCTAAATTTCTTAGTTGTTATTATTTATAAAACTTTCACTTCAATAATTTCTTTAAAAGTAAAACAAACCAATTAAAAACAATTTTTTGAAAGTTAAACTTTTCAATTCTCCAACAATTTCAAGGATTACTAACACATCGCCTCTGTCACTAACAACACATTTTCAGTTAATTACAAAAAATATTTATTAAAATATTTGCGTAGTCAAATAACTACACATATATTTGTAGCCAAATAACTTCATAATATGAATTTAAGACGAGATGTATTTCAGGCCATAGCCGATCCTACAAGAAGAGCTATATTACTTTTGGTGACTTCGCATTCGATGACCGCAGGTGCGATCGCTTCCAATTTTGATACCGCACGCCCAACTGTTTCCAAACATTTAAAAATTTTGACAGAATGCGATTTATTGCAACAAACCCAAAATGGCCGTGAAGTTCATTATACAATTAATGCTAAAAAAATGAAAGAAATAGCCGATTTCATAGAGCCGTTCAGACAAATGTGGGACGAAAGATTCAACAAACTTGAAGAAATCATGAAAAACTACAAACCGAAAAACTAACTGATATGGAATTAAAAACAAAAATAAATGCGCAAGACGACAAACAAGAACTTGTTATTACGCGTGACTTTGATTTGCCCGTCGAATTGCTTTTTAAAGCCTATATCGAACCTGAAATTGTAGCACAATGGATGGGAACCAAAGTTTTAAAGCTTGAAAGCAAAAAACATGGCAGCTATCAATTTGAAACCAGCGATGCAAAAGGAAACGTCGTTGTTCAGATGAATGGTGTTATTCATGAATTTATTCCAAATGAAAAAATAACCCGAACATTTGAAATGGAAAATTCGCCTTTTACTGTTCAATTAGAATTTTTGGAATTTGAAAAAGTAAGCGAATCCACAAGCAAACTCACCATGCAAATCGTTTATAAATCGACAGCTTTAAGAGATCAAATGCTTCAATTACCATTTAAACAAGGGCTGAACATGGCTCATAATCGATTAGAAGAAATTTGTAGTAAACTAAAATAAAACTATCATGACAAAAAGAAACAAAATTATTTACTGGGTTGCTACGCTTTGGCTAGCACTAGGAATGACAGCAACCGGAATCGTACAATTAATGCAGTCAAAAGACGAAACAGATCGAATGTCGCATTTGGGTTATCCAATTTATTTGTTAACTTTATTAGGCATTTGGAAATTATTGGGCGTAATAACAGTTCTGATTCCTAAATTTCCATTATTGAAAGAATGGGCTTATGCTGGTTTTTTCTTTGCAATGTCAGGCGCACTATTTTCGCATTTTGCAGCAAATGACAGCGCAAAAGATTTTTTTGGTCCAGCACTTTTAATTGTCTTAACAGTAATATCTTGGTATTTCAGACCAGCAGAACGAAAACTCATTAACGCTTAAACTTATAAAAATGAATCCGAAAGTTGATTTTTTCTTTGACAAAGCCACAAAATGGCAGGAAGAATTGGAACAAATGCGAACCATTGCTCTTGAATGTCAGCTTAATGAAGAATTAAAATGGGGAAACCCTTGTTATATGTACCAAGATAGCAATGTTGTTTTGATTCATGCTTTTAAAGATTATTGCGCTTTTTTATTTTTCAAAGGCGCTTTGCTAAAAGATACTAACGGAATTTTGATTCAACAATCTGAAAATGTTCAGGCAGCACGTCATATCCGATTTACAAGTTTGAAAGAAATTGTTGATTTGAAACCTATTCTAAAAACATATATTTATCAAGCTATTGAAATTGAAAAAGCAGGTTTGAAAGTAACTCTGAAAAAAACCTCAGACTTTCCTGTTTCAGAAGAATTTCAAAAGAAACAAGATGAAAATCCCGAATTAAAAAAAGCTTTTGAAGATTTGACTCCAGGGAGACAAAGAGCTTATTTGCTTCATTTTTCTCAACCAAAACAAGCCAAAACGCGAGAAGCAAGAGTTGAAAAACATACTCAGAACATTCTGGATGGAAAAGGTTTAAATGATTAATTTTCCATTGCAATAAAACCAAATCAAAATGACAGCAAACGATATTTTAATACAGCTAAAAGCTCTTGGAGACGAAAAAGTATTTGCTCAAAATAAAAAACGCGGCGCAAGTGAAAATCAATTTGGCGTTAAAATGGGCGATATTCGAACATTGGCAAAAAAAATCAAAATCAATCATGAATTAGGGCTCGAACTTTGGGACACTGAAAATGCTGATGCCCGATTTTTAGCTATTTTAATCATCGATCCCAAAAAGCTTTCAAATGAACAAATTGCCAAAATGGTTTCTTCTGAAAAATTCGTTCATATTGCCGATTGGTTTTATTCTTATATAATTAAAGATTATTCAGATAGAGAAACGTTGCGCCAAGCCTGGATGCATTCAACTGATGTGATGCACGGCCGCGCTGCATGGAGCCTTACCAGCGGATGCGTTGCCCGAAATCCTGATATTTTAGATTTGCCCGCTTTACTAGATCGAATTGAAAATGAAATGCCAAATGCAGCACCGGAAGTTCAATGGACGATTAACAGCACATTAGCACAAATTGGAATCAAATTTCCTGAATATAGAGCTCGTGCTTTAGCCATTGGAGAAAAACTAGGTATTTACAGAGATTATCCAACTTCAAAAGGCTGTACTTCTCCTTTTGCGCCAATTTGGATCAACGAAATGGTACGCCGACAAGAATAAAAATTAAAAAATATTCAAATGAAAAATAAAATTTCGCAAGAAGAACAAGAACAAATTATCAGTATTCTGAAAGTTCGTTTCGAAAAAAACTTAAGTCGTCATGCCGATATTGATTGGACAAAAGTAGAAACTAAACTTATTGCTAATCCCGAAAAACTTTGGTCGCTTCTTCAAATGGAAAAAACGGAAGGTGAACCAGATGTAGTAGCTTATGATAAAAGTACCAACGAATATATTTTTTTTGATTGCGTAGCCGAAAGTCCAAAAGCACGAAGAAGTCTTTGCTACGACAGAAAAGCATTGGATTCAAGAAAAGAACACAAACCAAAAAACAGCGCTGTTGACATGACGGCAGAAATGGGAATTGAGCTTTTGACCGAAGAACAATACCGCCAATTACAAGAACTTGGAAACTTTGACACCAAAACTTCAAGCTGGATTGCAACGCCAGAAGATGTTAGAAAATTAGGCGGTGCTGTATTTTGTGATTTCCGTTACGGAAGAGTATTTCTTTATCATAATGGTGCCGAATCTTATTATGCGGCACGAGGATTTCGAGGTTGCTTAAAAATATAATTTATATCACAATTATTTTACAAAAGTAGTTCTCTTACAAAACAAATCTTTCTTAAATTCGTTTGGAAATAATTAATCACTAATCCCAAATTAGTTTATGAAAAACCTACTACTAGTATCTTTTATTATGATTACCTGCGCGACATGGGCGCAATCTGCAACGGCTTATTTTGACAAAGCCATGAAAAAAGCCGAAGCCGGAAACACAAAAGGCGCAATTGCCGATTACACAAAAGCCATCAGCATGAATTCTAAATTTGTTGAAGCTTACCAAAACCGAGGCGTAGCCAAACTAAAACTTAATGATTTAAAAGGCGCTTTGGCCGATTTTAGCAAAACAATCGACTTAGATAGCATGAATGCCGATGCTTTTACAGGAAGAGCAAACGTAAATTATAAATTGTTGAATTATCAGGACGCTATTAACGATTGTACTTCATCACTTGGCTTAAATCCAAAAGATTATATTGCTTACAATTTAAGAGGTCTTGCTTATAATAAACTTGGGGACAAAAAGAATGCCTGTAAAGATTTTTCAAAAGCTGTTGAATTAGGTAGTCAGAGTGCCATCAAAAATAGAGCAACGTTTTGTAAATAAATAAAAATCAAATAATAAAAAGCCATTTGTAAAGTCCAAAATACAAATGGCTTTTATTTTACAAACACTTTGATATTCCACAAAAGATATTTATAAATTTGCTCTTCAATTAAATTTCTATGGCGCTTCTTAAAAAAATAAACAACTACGCTCAAACCGATAAAAATTCCGGATTTGGAACCAATGCAGAAAGCTACGGCGGAAGATTTGTGAATAAAAACGGAACTGCAAATGTTGAAAAAAGAGGCATGCATTTATTGCGACGCATCAGCTGGTACCATACCATGATTGATATGCCAAATTGGAAATTTATGCTCATCTTATTTAGTTTTTACATTGTCATCAATTTTATTTTTGCCGTCATCTATTATGCTATCGGGATTGAGCATCTTAATGGAATCGAACAATCTCAAAGTATTTTGACGCAATTTGGCCAAGCTTATTTTTTTAGTGCACAAACTTTCACCACGGTTGGTTATGGACATATTAGTCCGACAGGATTTTTAACGAGCGCTTTATCTGCCGCCGAAGCTTTAATTGGATTATTAAGCTTTGCAATTGCAACAGGATTGTTTTTTGGAAGATTCAGCAAACCTACCGCCTTTTTAAAATTTTCCCATAATGCTTTAATTTCGCCTTATGGAGAAAACAAAGGTTTAATGATTCGGTTAGTACCTTTTAAAAACACTAATTTTACTGATGCCACTGCAAAAATAACTTTAGGATTGAGTCTTGAAGAAAATGGCGAACGAGTAAATAAATTCTACAATTTGGAACTGGAATTGGACCGAATCAATGCGCTTACATTAAGCTGGACATTGGTGCATCCAATTACAGAAAACAGTCCTTTATATAATTTTACCGAAGAAGATTTCAAAAAAACACATGGTGAAATTTTAGTCTTTATTACCACTTTTGATGACATGTTTAGCAACACGGTTGCTGCCCGAACTTCGTATACTTTTGACGAAATTATATACGGCGCAAAATTTGTAACTATGTACAACAGAAGTAAAAACGCATCCAAAACAATTCTTCATCTGGACAAATTAAATCAGTATGAGACTACAAACTTTCAATAATCTAGCATTTTGATAAAGTTTTAGAGGTTTTTTCAGATTTTATTTTATTTTTGTTTATTCAACAATTAAAAATGGTAAACAATATAAAAACAGTTTTCAGCATAAAAGACCTTGAAAACTTATCTGGAATTAAAGCGCATACAATTCGTATTTGGGAAAAAAGATATAATATTCTTGAACCAATGCGAACTGATACTAATATCAGACTATATAATTTACAAAACTTACAAAAGCTTTTAAATATTACTTTACTGCACGAGTACGGTTATAAAATATCTAAAATTGCGACTTATCCTGAAGAGAAAATTCCACAATTAGTTCGCGAAATTATCTCAAAGAAAAATTCGCAAAACTATGCCATTACCTCATTTAAAATGGCAATGATGAATTTTGACCAGGAATTGTTCTTTAATACTTTTGATTGGCTTATTTCAGAAAAAAGCTTTAAAGAAGTTTTCAAAGAGCATTTTCTTCCATTGTTGAAAGAATTAGGATTGTTATGGCAATCTGAAACTATTACACCTGCAAATGAGCATTTCATGAGTCATTTGATCAAGCAAAAGATTTTAATTTATACCGAAAGTCTTCAAATATTAAAACCTACCAAAACAGATCGAATCTTTGTTCTTTCATTGCCTTTAAATGAAATTCATCAAATTGGTCTTTTGTATTTACAATACGAGATTTTATCAAAAGGATACAAAACCATTTATTTGGGTGAAAGTATGCCAATTGAAAATCTTCAGGATTTAACGCGTCATTTTGAAAATATCACTTTCGTTTCGTTTATGACTGTACAACCTGATCGCGCTGTTATCAATCAATATGTGAAATCAATGGGACAAAAACTGCTGTTGAAAAACAACGAAATCTGGCTTATGGGTAATATGGTTGAACATATTGATCAATCAGCTTTGCACGAACGCATTCGTATTTTTGATTCGATGGAAGAAACAATAGAAGAAATTCAATAGTTTTGTTTAAAGTTTTTGTATATTTGTTAAACAAATGACAAAAACTATCATCATAATAGGATCTGGCTTTTCTTCATTAGCCGCTTCATGTTACTTGGCACAGCAAGGAAACAAGGTCATTATTTATGAAAAAAATCCAACAATTGGTGGTCGTGCCCGACAATTCAAAAAAGACGGTTTTACCTTTGATATGGGGCCAAGTTGGTACTGGATGCCAGATGTTTTTGAACGTTTTTTTCAGGATTTCAATAAACAAACTTCTGATTATTATGAGTTAATAAAACTAAATCCAGCTTATCGGGTTTATTTTGGAACAAATGATTTTATCAGTATTTGTGATAATTTGGAAGAAATCAAATCCACTTTTGAAACTATCGAAAAAGGAAGCGCAACTAAACTTCAAGACTTTATCGATCAGGCAAAAAGCAATTACGATATTGCCATTAAAGATTTGGTTTATCGTCCCGGAGTTTCGCCTTTAGAATTAATTACTCCAAAAACCGCATTAAAACTAAATCAGTTTTTAAGCAATGTCAGTCAGGATATCCGTAAGAAATTCAAAAATGAAAAATTAATTCAGATTTTAGAATTTCCAGTTTTATTTCTCGGAGCAAAACCAGACAAAACGCCTTCTTTTTATAATTTCATGAATTACGCCGATTTTGGACTAGGAACATGGCATCCAAAAACGGGAATGTTTGATGTGATTTGTGCCATCGAAAAACTAGCTCTTGAACTTGGCGTAACAATCAAAACCAATTCACCAATTGAAAAAATTCTTGTTGAAAATAAAACCGCAACCGGAGTTAAAATCAACGGAGAAATCATAAAAGCAGATTTAATTTTAAGTGGCGCCGATTATCAGCATACCGAAACTTTATTAGAAAAAAACCATCGTGCATATTCTGATAAATATTGGGAAAGCCGTGTTTTCGCACCATCTTCTCTCCTGTTTTTCATTGGCTTTAATAAAAAAATAGAAAACGTTTCGCATCATGCTTTGTTCTTCGATGTCGATTTCAATCAACATGCAAAAGACATTTATGATAATCCAAAATGGCCCGAAGCTCCATTATTTTATGCCAATTTCCCTTCTAAAACCGATTTAACAGCTGCACCAAACGGAATGGAATCAGGATTTTTCTTAATTCCGCTTGCACCAGGAATCGAAGATAATGAAGCACTTCGGGAAGAATATTTCGAAAAGATAATCACTCGTTTCGAGAAGCTTACGAAACAAGAAATAAAAAATAACATTATATTTAAGAAGTCATTCTGTAAAAATGATTTTGTAACAGATTACAACGCTTACAAAGGAAACGCTTACGGAATGGCAAATACTTTATTGCAAACCGCCTTTTTAAGACCAAAACTAAAAAGCAAAAAAGTACGTAACTTATATTTTACAGGACAATTAACTGTTCCTGGTCCAGGGGTTCCGCCTGCTTTAATTTCGGGAAAATTGGTTGCTGAGTTAATTCAAAAATCTTTTAGATCTTAAAAAATGAAATCATTATTCGACGCCGTTTCTTTCAAATGCAGTAAACTGATTACGCAAAATTACAGTTCCTCTTTTTCATTGGCTGTAAAAATGCTTTCGCCAAGTATTCGCGATGCCATTTACAGCATTTATGGTTTTGTTCGTTTTGCCGATGAAATTGTAGATTCATTTCACGATTATGAAAAAGAATATCTTATTGATGATTTCGAAAAAGAATATTACAAAGCAATGCAATTGGGCATCAGCTTAAATCCTATTTTGAATTCATTTCAGCATACCGTAAAAGAATATAATATTACCGATGATTTAGTTCAGGCTTTTTTGCGAAGCATGAAACTCGATCTTATAAAATCAACTTACAACACACAAACCGAAATTACAGATTACATTTACGGTTCTGCAGATGTTGTAGGTTTAATGTGCCTGAAGGTTTTTGTTGCTGGAAAAGAGCACAAATACGAACAATTAAAAGATGAAGCCATGCGTTTGGGTTCAGCTTTTCAGAAAGTCAATTTTCTGAGAGATTTAAGAGATGACAATCTTATTTTAAACCGAACTTATTTTCCGGGAATCAACCTCAACAATTTCAACGAAGCTTCAAAAGCACAAATTATTAAAGAAATTGAAGAAGATTTCCGTATCGCCTATCAAGGAATTGTAAAATTACCAATTGAAGCCAAATTTGGCGTTTATACGGCTTATGTTTATTATAAAAAATTACTCAAAAAACTAAAAAACACACCGTCGCATGAAATTGGTAATTCCAGAATTCGGGTTTCAAATTATACAAAAGCGGGGCTTTTAGCGCAGTCTTTTGTGACATATAAATTGAAATTAGTTTGATTATGCGCATAGTTTTGTCATTCCGAGGAACGAGGAATCTCCACGAGAAGCTCGACAAAGATTGGATTCTCGTTGCGGAGTTACTTGCGGAGATTCCTCGTTCCTCGGAATGACAAAAATGAGAGAATCAACATTAAAACAAAAAATCTTTAGAGTTAACATTTTACAACCTAAAGTCAAACTCAAACAAAATAAAATCATAATTTTAATAACAACATTTATAAAATGATTTCTTTTTTAATCTTTATAGGCGTTTTTCTGTTCATGGAATGTATTACCTGGCTTACGCACAAATACGTAATGCACGGTTTTATGTGGTATTTTCACGAAGATCATCATCAGCCAAAATACGAACATACTTTCGAGCGCAACGATATTTTCTTTGTCATTTTTGCGACTCCAAGTATTATTCTGTTTTATTTTGGTGTTCAGGGTGGTTTTAATTATTTGTTTTTCGTGGCCTGCGGAATCACACTTTATGGCGTTTGTTATTTTTTGATTCACGATGTTTTGATTCATCAGCGTTTTAAATGGTTTAAAAACACTAAAAACAAATACCTCATCGGACTCCGAAAAGCGCATAAAATACACCACAAACACCTTAATAAAGAAAAAGGAGAATGTTTCGGAATGTTGTTTGTACCGTTTAAATATTATAGAATGTAAAATATTTTGGGCGTTACCTAACGGCCGGGTTTTCCGTTCCCGCTTTTTTATGTCTGGCTAAAGAAGCCAGCCACAAAAAGAGCTCCACTGCAACCCCTAACGCTCACGTTTTTTAAGAACAATTGATTCAACGAGAAAATGAAATTATACAAAATAGAAACCGTTCAGTATGTAAATTCAAGTGTTGAAGATTGCTGGGATTTTTTCTCCAGTCCCAAAAATCTTAAAACCATAACGCTTGACAATATGAGTTTTGAAATTCAGGATTTTGATAATAAAAGAATGTATCACGGACAACTCATTACTTACACCTTAAAACCGCTTTTCGGAATTAAAATTTCTTGGGTTACTGAAATTACGGCCTGCAAGGAAAATGAATATTTCATCGATATTCAGCGTTTTGGTCCGTATAAATTATGGCATCACAAACATTTTTTTGAACGCACAAAAGACGGCCGAACAAAAATGACAGATATTGTTCATTACGCTCTTCCACTCGGAATTTTAGGCCGGTTCATGAATACTTTGATTGTCAGAAACAAATTAAAAACGATCTTCGATTTCCGTCACAACAAAATCGAAGAATTATTTAATACCCAAAAAGAGCCACAAATTATCCAAATTAACGGCAAGCAAAAAATATTAAACACGTAGAAATATTCGTCAAGCGAAAATTATACAAATGACAAAACAAAAAGTTTCTTTTTTCTGGTTCAGACGCGATTTACGTTTAGAAGACAATACCGGATTATTTCATGCTTTACAATCGGATTTTCCTGTAATTCCGCTATTTATTTTTGACGAAGATATTTTGGATAATCTTCCGAAAAATGACGCCAGAGTAACTTTTATTTACGATTCACTTCAAAAAATAAATTCACAGCTAAGCGAATTCAATTCTTCAATTCTAATCAAAAAAGGAAAAACAACAGAAGTCTGGAAATCACTTATTACAGAATTTGACATCCAAAACGTTTTTTTCAATAAAGATTACGAACCGTTTGCAATCAAACGTGATAATACAATTTGTTCTCTTTTAAAAGAAAATAAAATCGAGTATTTCTCTTTTAAAGATCACGTAATTTTCGAAGAAAAAGAAATCACAAAAGCTGATGGAAATCCGTATACGGTTTACACGCCTTATAAAAACAAATGGCTCGAAAAATATCATTTTTTAGGATCAGCTCCAGAATATGATTCTACTCCATTTCAATCTAATTTTTTCAAAAATCAGTTTTCATTTCCAAAATTATCAGAAATTGGTTTTGAAAGAAGTGCTATAAAAGTACAACCTCATAATTTAACTCAGATTTCAAATTATAAAGAAACACGGGATTTTCCTGCTCTAGACAGCACCTCCTATCTTTCACCGCATTTGCGTTTTGGAACCGTGAGCATTCGAAAATTAGTGAATTGGGCCAACCGAAAAAATCAGACTTTTTTAAGTGAATTAATCTGGAGAGAGTTCTTTATTCAAATACTATTTAGTTTCCCAAATTGCGTCAATCATAATTTCAAATCGGCTTACGACGGAATCCAATGGCGCAATAACGAAGAAGATTTTAAACGTTGGTGTTCTGGAACCACAGGTTATCCAATGGTCGATGCTGGAATGCGTCAGCTAAACGAAACAGGTTATATGCACAATCGTGTTCGAATGGTTGTGGCGAGTTTTTTATGCAAACATTTATTGATTAACTGGCAATGGGGCGAAGCGTATTTCGCAGAAAAACTATTGGATTTTGAATTGGCTTCAAACGTAGGAAACTGGCAATGGGCGGCTGGAACAGGTTGCGACGCCGCACCTTATTTCAGAGTTTTTAATCCCGAAATCCAGCAAAAGAAATTTGACGAAAAAGGCGAATATATAAGAAAATGGATTCCTGAATTTGATTTTGGTTATAATGAACCAATGATTGATCACGCTTTCGCGAGAGATCGTGCGATTGCGACTTATAAAGCTGGAATTTTGAAATAGATTGTTTTTGTTTCAGGTTTCAAGTTTCAGGTTGGGTAACGTGAAACCTGAAACTTGAAACAAAACAAACAATATTTTAATATTTCAAATAATTCTCAACGACGATTTTAGCCTTCAAATCAAACATTAAATTGTAAAGTCCGAAGAAAGTGCGGTTCATGTAAATAAAGTGTTTAGAACCACGATTTCCATTCATTTTTTTCAAATTAGTGTCTTCTGAAAAACGTTTTCCTAATTGTGCGATTGCATTAAAGAAAGTTTCATCGGCAAAATCAAAAGTTTCGTTTTGAAAAGGTTTCGTGAAAAGCGATAATAAATCATGGAACATCTCAGTGAAATATTCTACTTCTGCAGGCGTATCATCTTCACGAAGAATCTCTAATTCGTATAACTTATCATTAAAAAGTTTCTCGTCTGTAATTACATTTTTATTGATTAACTCAAAGTACGGCGTATAAAACTCTTCCGGAATTTGTTTCATACAACCAAAATCCAATGCAATTAATTGATTTTGATCATCAACCAAAAAATTTCCCGGATGCGGATCGGCGTGTACTTTTCGCAAAACGTGAATTTGGTACATATAAAAATCCCAAAGTGCCTGCCCTATTTTATCGCCAACTTCCTGATCTGTATTTTTAGCCGTAAATTCAGAAAGGTGAATTCCCGTCATCCAATCCATTGTAATGATTTTCTCTGATGAAAATTCAGGATAATAATTTGGGAAAGAAATATTCTCGATTTTATTACAAGCATCAACTACTTCCTGACTTTGTTTTAACTCTAACAAATAGTTAGTTTCTTCAATCAATTTGTCTTCGACTTCCTTGAAATATTTATCCGAATCCTTTCCCTGAAGATTAAACATTCTGATGGCAATTGGTTTAACTAAAGCCAAATCAGAAGAAATACTGTTTGCAACTCCAGGATATTGAATTTTAACCGCCAGTTTTTTATCATTTTTCTTAGCCAAATGTACTTGACCAATACTCGCCGCATTTACAGAATTTGGATTGAATTCGTCAAAAATCTCATAAGGCGTTTTTCCGAAATTGCTTTTGAAGGTTTTTAAAACCAAAGGCGCAGAAAGCGGCGGAACAGAAAACTGCGAAAGCGAAAATTTCTCAACGTAAGCCTGAGGTAAAAAGTTTTTATCCATGCTTAACATTTGAGCGACTTTCAGCGCGCTTCCTTTTAAACTTTTTAATCCGTCATAAATATCCTCGGCATTATTTTCATTTAATTTATCACGGGTCAAATCTGGATTAACTATTTTTTCTGCGTAATGTTTTACGTAATTTACTCCAATTTTGGCGCCGGTCTGAACCAGTTTTCCAGCTCTTTCTATTTTCGAAGTTGGTATATAATCGATTGTTTTCATTGTTTGCTGTATATTTTTTCTTTAAACAGAAATTTTCCAAGATCAATCAAATGATTCATTGGCGCTACATTCATCAATTCGAAGGAAGCATTCACAGATTTTTCGATGAAAATATCGGTTTTTTCAAAAGCGGCAGATTCATCATCCATCCAAAATTTAATCGTCAGCATCAACTGCAGCCAAGCCGATTCCTGAATGGCGCTTTCCTGAAATTTCTGAAGTTTTTCCTGTTCTAATCTGTAATCATCTGTTAGAATTTCTGAAACGTATTCTTTGAAACTGTTTCGGAGCGACGTCAGCTGAACTAAATTTTTAAGCGGATTTCTGTCGATTTTAAGCGATTGAAGCACATAACTTCTGTTGGCTGTCAAAATTTCGAAGAAAGTGTAATAAAAACTCAGCATTTTATTTTTCATATCATATTGCTGATATTCTTCGTTTTTGTGAAGTAAGTTAACTGTGTTTTCAAAAAATAGTCGGAATATTTCTTTTTCTAAACCTTCTAATGTTCCAAAAAAAGCATAAAACTCAGCTTCGGTAAAATCATTTTCTTTCGCAAAATGAAAAACGGATTTTGGTTTTTGGCCTTTTTCTAAAACTTCATTCATGTATATTGAAACGATATCATCTTTGGTAATTACCTTTTTTTTAGTCGCCATTTTATTAAAATTTAGAATTTGCCATAAAGGTAAACATTGTTTAAGTACCTTTACTTATCCTTAAACAAGAACCACTGTTAAATATATTATAAACTATTATGGCTCAAAATGTTTTACTAACCGGCGGAACAGGATTTGTTGGTAAACATCTGACCGATGTTCTTATCGACAATGGCTTTTCCGTGTCTGTTTTGACCCGATCTGAACAAAAAAATACGCCATCTATTACGTATTACAAATGGGATCTCAAAAGAAATTTTATTGAGAAAGAAGCCGTTCTGAATGCTGATTATATTATACATCTTGCCGGTGAAGGAATTGTTGAAAAAAGATGGACTAAAAGGCGTAAAAAAGCAATTTTAGAAAGCCGAACAAAACCTATCGAACTTATTTTTTCAATTTTAGAAGAAAACAATAAAAAAGTAAACGCATTTGTTTCTGCATCTGCAGTTGGAATTTATGGGGCAATTACAAGTCACAAAATTTGTAATGAAGAAACGCGGCCTGCAAATGACTTTCTCGGAAAAACGTGCCAGATTTGGGAAAATACTGCCGACAAAATAAATACACTCGGAATTAGAACGGTAAAAATCAGGACTGGAATTGTTTTTGGGAAAGATGAAGGTTTCCTAAAAAAAGTTGTTCCGAGTTTTAAATCGGGTTTTGGTGCAGTTTTAGGCACAGGAAAACAATATTTGCCCTGGATTCATATTGATGATTTAGTTCAAATCTACCTAAAAGCAATTACCGATGAAAATATAGATGGCGCATATAACGCCTGTGTTACTGATAACACGACAAATTCAGGGTTTTCAAAAACATTAGCGACTGTTTTAGGTTATGCCATCTGGCTTCCTAAAATACCTGCTTTCTTCTTAAAAATTGCGCTTGGAGAAATGAGTGAAGCGGTTTTAAAAGGACAACGTGTTGCATCACAAAAAATCCAGAAAACAGGATTTGAATTCCAGTTTACAGATTTAGAGCGAACGCTTCGAAGTTGTTTGCAATAACATACGACTCAGATTCTACAAATTCTTGAGGTCAATATGCTGCTACCCATTTATTTTAAAAACCAAAAGAATTTGTAAAAATCTTCGTCAATTTTTATTTCATGATTCCCGTTAAATCGGTCTGGACAGTTTTTGAAATTTTGTTGGCTACAACATACGGAATTTCGATATTAAAATCTTCTACTGAAATAGGGAAAGTCGATACAATCTGAATTCCTTCAGGAACTCTTTTCATCAGCGCTTTTACCGCAATCATTTTCGATTTCCCATGCAGATATAATTTTCCTTTAATATCATATTCTTTTTCAGTTTCATCGATATTTTTTAGGTCAAATTTTTCAATTTTGCCTTTAAAAACAGCTTTTGGATACCGATGGCTTTCAATATAATTATCGTTAAAATGTTCCTGCATTAAATCCATTTTAAAACGAAAATCTTTGATAATAACAGTACAGATAAGCGTACTTGTTTCAGGTTCAAGAACAAGAGTTCCGAGCTTATTTACCGCTTTCACTTCTTCAAAAAAAGGAACAGAAGCTTCAAAATTTACAACCGCGGAATTGGTTCTAAATTTATCCTGAGCAAGCAAAGAAAATGCGGTAAAAAGTAAAATTAATAAAGTAGTTCTTTTCATAATCGTCATCATTAAACAATTATGTCATTCGATTTTTTTATTTTAAGAAGAGAAAATCAGAACTTAAGATAATGGCTTAAAAAAATTGAATGGCAGTACTCCGTGAGATATTCTATAACCTAAATAATTATACTTAAAGTTACGAAATTTCTCTTTACAAAGTTCTAGAGCTACTGCTAAAAATTTGTGAATATTTTGGGGGTGAAATGATTATTGTGAAACGCAAAATGTGAAGTCCCTACGGGACAAAAAAGGATTGTGTTCTATTATATTTCTACCAATATATAATCTCTACGAGATATTCCGTTAGGAATTAAATATTGGTAGAAAAAAACATATTAACACCGCTATTTGTCCCGTAGGGACTTTACCTCAATTTTATTACTGAACAGGCGTGCAAATCTCAATCAAAAATCCTTCGGGATCACGCACATAAGCTACAACCTGCCCCCAAGATTTTTTCGTGGGCTCAGTAACTAAAACGGCTCCAAAAGAAGTTGCTTTTTCCACCAATTCACCAACATCTTCAGTTATAAATCCTATTTCAATTGCAAAAGGTTTATTTTCTAAATTGCTTTGAATAAAGCCATCTTTCAGATTTTGGTTTGCTAAATTTTTTGATGCAAATGAAAGCGTGATTTCTCCTGTAATTAATTCGCCATAATCATTGTCCGGACTAATAAATCTTCTTGAAAATCCAAAGGCATTTTCATAAAATTCAATTGCTTTTTCTACTTCTTCAACATATAATATTGTATATCCAAACTTTACCATTGTGTTATAATTCTAATGTTATAACCTAAAGATAGACAATCTAACTGATTTCTAAGAGAACATTATATTTATCCAAGCTCGCTAAATCTTCAATAGAACTCACATTAGCAACTTTTTCATGCTCTTCAACTTCTTTTTTGATTTCAATATGCTTGATGGCTTTTCTAAAACGACGTACTTCTTCCAGACTTGATAAAATAAGTCCCGGAACCTGAACGCTTTTACCTTCTTTATCTTTGGCAACCATTGTAAAATATGACGAATTACAATGTTTTATTACTCCGGTCTGAATGTTTTCGGCTTCCACACGAATTCCAACAACCATTGAACTTCTTCCTACATAATTTACAGAAGCTTTCATAGTTACCAATTCGCCAACTTCAATTGGTTTTAAAAAGTTTACTGTATCGACCGACGCAGTTACACAATAATTTCCACTAAATTTTGATGCCGATGCAAAAGCAATCTGATCCAGTAATTGTAAAATATATCCTCCATGAATTTTACCGCTAAAGTTGGTATGCGATGGCAGCATTAATTCTGAAATACTAATTTTTGATGATGAAACGAGTTTGAAATCTGAAGTCATGTTTTTGTTTTTTTTGTATTTTATATTATTCTGGATGTAGTTAAATCGTAATCTAATTTAAAAATTGATTTTCGTCTTCATTTGAGGCTCTTGCAATAATATTTTCAGGAAGCGACTTCTTTGCCTTTGCTCCCATTTTTTTAAGTCTTTCAACGCTTGAAATCAAATTTCCTTTTCCGTCAACTAATTTATTCATAGCGCTTTCGTATTCGGTTTTGGTGTCTTTGATTTTGTTTCCAATTCGGACTAAATCGCTCACAAAACCTTCAAATTTATCATAAAGTGCTCCGGCTTGTCTCGCAATTTCAAAAGCATTTTCCTGTTGTTTCTGATTCGTCCACATGCTGTCAATTGTACGCAAAGTCGCCAATAAAGTAGTCGGAGTCACAATTACAATATTTTTATCGAAAGCTCTATTATATAAGGTAGCATCTTCGTTTAAAGCAATTGCAAAAGCGGGTTCTATCGGAATAAAAAGCAAGACAAAATCCGGACTTTCCATTTGATACAAATCGTGATAGTTTTTGTTTCCGAGTTGCTCAACATGTCTTTTTATAGAACTCACATGTTCTTTCAGAAAATCGATTTTCAATAATTCTGATTCTTCGTTAATCCATTTTTCGTAAGCAACCAACGAAACTTTAGAATCGACAATCATTTTCTTTCCATCGGGCAAATTGATTACAACATCTGGCAGAACTCGACTTCCTTCTGTATTGGTAAAACTTTGCTGCACTTCATATTCGCGTCCTTTTTCTAAACCAGATTTTTCTAAAACACGCTCCAGCACTAGTTCGCCCCAATTTCCCTGCATTTTAGTATCGCCTTTCAGAGCTTTGGTCAAATTCAGGGTTTCCTTGCTCATTTGCGCATTCATTTCACTTAAACCAATAATTTGCTGGCGCAAAGCAGCATGATAATCGATACTTTCTTTATGCGTTTGTTCGACTTTTTTCTCAAATCCCTGAATTTTATCCTGAAGTGGCAACAGAATGCTTTTCATGTTTTCACTGTTCTGTTCTGTAAATTTAGCCGACTTTTCTTCGAGAATTTTATTCGCCAGGTTTTCAAATTCTTTGGTGAATTTTTCCTGAAGCTCTGTTATTTCAACTTTCTGCTCTTTATGGCGTTCCCATAAATTTTCAAAATCGACTTCTTTTTTTGAAAGCTGAATTGCGAGACTGTCTTTTTCTGTTCTTATATTTTCTTTTTCAGCATTGATTAATTGAATCTGTTTCTGAAAATTATTTCTTTCCGTTTCAAGCTGCTCTTTTTGCAGCTGCTGCTGATTTAAATTGGCATTTAATTTTTCTTCTAAACTCACTTTTTCAGTTTGAGATTTAGCCGACATTAAAAGTTTTCCCAAGTAAATACCTAAAAATAGCGCGACAATAAAAGCCAATAAAACGGGAAGAAAGTTCAACATATCTAAGTTTTTTTTAAGTAAAAGTACGCAATAATACGTAGTAGTAAATCTTTAAAATTAAAATTTCACGAATTCGCATCTATTCTAAATTAAATCATCATTTTGAAAAAAATTAAAAGAAAAAATAAATTTCTACGCAACCTTTTTAAAACTCAGCCATCTACAAAATATAACCTATTAAAATAATATAATGAAAAAATTAATGTTGAGCTTATTTATAGCTTTTGGATTGAGTGCATGCTCTTTAGGAAATGATGATTTAAATGTAGATTGTGGAGCTAGTAAAGAACTTCCTTTTGCAGGTTATCCGCTTTTGTGCAATTACGCAGTTAAAACTTACCCAGATAATCCGGCTGCTGTAATAGTAACATCTCAAGAAAAATTGGATTTCCTTTTCACTAAACATGAAAACACATGCCCGATTGCAACTGACCCAAATATAGATTTTAATAAAAACATGATAGTTGGAATTTTTTCAGGTGTCAAAGCGACAAGCGGATATTCGATAAAAATGACTTCAGTAGTCGAAAACAACTGCGAAATTTTAATTAGTTATTTCGAAAGTGGTCCTCAATCTGGAGAAGCAACTAATGTAGCTCCAACATATCCTTCGGATTTTATTATACTTCCAAGATCTTCTAAAACAATCATTTTCAGTAAAACTACCGAAAGTCCAGATAATATTATTATCGGAAGCTATTTTGGAAATTGTTCAGGTTCTGATTGTCAAAACTTCTTTCAACTAAATGATTTCAACATTCTAAAATTAACTAGTACAGCTCCTGGAAACTTCAATTTTAATCAGTCTGCTTATTTTGCAAAAACTAAAAGAGGTGAATATACTGCATTTGGAAAAATTATTCCTTCAGAAATTTTAAGCTTAAAAGGACAAAATAAAACATTTGGAACACCAGATTCAGCAAACCAAGGTGGTGTCTTTTTCCAATGGAAACAGGGTGCAACTACAACTAAAATTTTTCTTGACAACAACGATACAGCAGATCAAAGTACAGATGTCATCACTTTCAAAAGAGCGATTAAAGATAAAATCACAAATCTAAAATAATCTGATTATGAAGAAACATTTTTTATTTCTTATAGTTTTTGGACTTTTTACCACTGCCTATTCAATTGATTCTTCCAATTTAAATTCGGGTTCAATTGTAAATACCTGGATTTGGGAAAAATCAGTTGGCGGCGCAAGCAATCCCTATACAGCAACACCAAAAACTGCTGGTTTTAACAAAAAAGTAATTTTTACTTCAAACGGAAGAGTTATCACTTATAAAAATGATGTCGAAATTAGAAACAGCTCTTATGAAATAGGAAAAGGAATTGGGTTTTCTGATCAAGCAGAACACGACCTAATTACCTTTGAAGGCAAAACATACGTAATAGAAAATCTTGATAATCAAAACCTAACCATTGTAAGCAACAATCAGGATGCTGCGCGCAGTATCTTTAAAAGATAGTTTTTTAAGTTTATATAAACTATTTTTGCAAAACCAAACAATACCACTTTTTTGAAAGACGATTTAGAAAAATACATTAGGCTCTGCATGCAGAATAACCGAGAAGGACAGCTGAAAATCTATCAGCTGTTTTCTCCGGTTTTATATGGTATATGCTTAAAGTATATGAAAAATGAAGATGATGCGAAGGATGTTTTTCAAGAAGCATTTGTAATTGTTTTTCAGAAAATAAGCCAATATAAATTTGAAGGAAGTTTTGAAGGCTGGCTAAAACGGATTTTCATCAACAAACTCATTGAAACTTTAAATAAGAAGAAAAAAGAAAGTTTCTTTTTAGATGTTTTTGATCCTGATACTGATTTTATTGAAGAAGAAGAATTAGAAACAATTCCGATAGAAAAAGAAAAACTATTAGAATATATTCGGGATTTACCCGATCAATACAGGACGGTTTTCAACTTATATGTTTTTGAACATATGAAACATAAAGAAATAGCCGAATTATTGAAGATTTCAGAAGGAACATCAAAATCAAATTTAAACAGGGCAAAGGGAATTTTGCAGAAAAGGATTTTGAGCATAAAAAATTTTAAAATAGCATGAAGAAGCATAAAATAGAAGATATTTTTTCATCATTGGAAGACTTTTCGAGTGTTCCGCCACCAGAACTTTGGGCTGGTATTGAGGAAAAACTAGACAAACCTAAAAAGAAAAAAAGAGTGATTCTTTGGTGGTCGGCTGCGGCATGCTTATTATTATGCTTATCACTTCCTGCAGTTCTGTCTGATTCGGGCAATAAAATTGGCAATGGTACTTCTTTAGAAAAAAACAATGTAGTTCTTGATGAAAATAAAAATGGTGAAAACCATAAAAAATCGACTTCAACAGAAGATCAAAATTCGGAAAACAATAACGAAGGAATTTTAAACACAGATTCTGAAAAGGTTACAAACCCTACAAACAATTCGATTGTAAATCAAACGAAAGAAACAGCAGTTGCTGAAAATAATTCAGAAACAGAAAATACTTCTAAAACTGCACGTTCAAAATCAAATGTTTCAAAATCAAACATTATAAATAGCAATACAAATCAGGCTGTCGCCGATGGAAAAACTGCTAAAGAGAAAAACGATCAATTTTCTGTTAGTGGAAATCAAAAAATAAACTCAGAAAAACAAATTTCGAATCAGGCGGTTGCAGTTAAAAATTATAATTCAGCGAAAGAAAATAGATTTAATTCAGCTGATAAAAATCAATTAAATGCTTCAGAAACTCAGAAATTAAACACTGAAAAAAATAATTCAAATCAAGCTGTAGCAGTTAAAAGTTACGATTCAGAAAAACAAAACAGGTTTAATTCAGCTGAGAAAAATCAGTTTAACACTTCTGAAAATAAAAAATCAAACAACGAAAAAGGAAATTCGAATCAGGCTGTAGCGTTTAAAAATTATACTTCTGGAAAACAAAACGGGTTTAATTCAGCGGGAAAAAATCAATTTTCTGAAAATGAAAAAAGAAATCTTGACAAAGTTTTGGCTGAAAAAACATTTACAGGCAAAACAACGAATTCATTTAATTCGACTTCAAAAACCCAACTTCCAAATTCTGTTTTTGAAAACAATTTAAATTCGAATGCAAATAATGTCGCTTTAAATCCTTCGAAAACAAATTCAACGGAAAGAAAGCCAAATATGCTGAGTGAAAACAAAAAGGAAACTTTAGACAGGACTCAGAAATCAGAAAATGCGATTGCTGAAAACACTCAAAAAAATAATTCAAAAAACAACGAGGTTTTAACCAAGCAAGATTCTATTCAATTAATAGAGCTTCAAAATATTCAGTCTGGACTCGCAACTTTTTTAGAGCCTAGAGAAAAAGAAAAGAAACCTAAAACCGCTTCAAGTGGTGAGAAATGGGCAGTTGAAGTTTTTGCAGGCGTAGCAAGTTCTGAAAACTATAAAAATGACAAAACGCTGGGCAACGTCAACGATTCCAAACAAAGTAACAGTTATGGAGTGAAAACGAAATACAAGCTCAACAAAAAATGGGCTGTAGGTTCTGGATTTAAAATAAATGAATTAGGACAAAGTGTTGCAAATGTTTCATATATTAGCACGAAAAATAATGCATTTTTAGGAACCAGTGATTATTTAATACAAAATGCGACCGTTCCTCAGATTGCAACAAACGAAAGTTATGTACTGGTTTCTAATACCACAAGAAATGCACTGAATAGTAATAATGTTCAGAGTGGGAACTTAGATCAGAGCTTGAAATATATCGAAATGCCATTAGAGGTTTCGTATGCTGTTTTTTCAAAAAACAAAGCAAGTATAAGTTTAAATACGGGCGGATTTGTTGGAAAATTAATTGGAAATAGTATTGCTATTGATGGAACTTCGATTGGTGAAAACGCAAACGCAAATAGTTTTGTTTACGGACCAACTTTAAGCAGTACAGTACAATATCGAGTTTATAAAAAAACAAATATTTTTGTAGAACCAGCTATGAATTATTATATGAATCCTTTGAGCAGTCAGTCTTTCAATCAATTCCAATGGGGATTGAACTTTGGATTGAATGTTTCATTTTAAAAAAATTATTAACTATTTAAACCCCAAAACCAACGTAACCCCCTAAACCTACATAATTTTGAAAACAAGCCTAAAAGCAAGTCTTCTCAAAATGATCGTAAAAAACCATTGGTCGAACCACAAATCTTTCCCCAAGGATTTGATTTTAGCCAAGGAACTGGTTTATGATTGTTTTGATTTTGATTGCACTCAGCCGCAGCAGGAAAGTGAAAGCATTGATTACAGTGCCTATCGCTTCCAGATGAATGAAAAAAACATTTGTTATCGTGAGGCTAAAATCACTCCAGCCAAAACCGGGCAGTTTGTCACTTTGTGGAAACGAAGCAGACTTGGACTGATCGAGCCTTTTGATCATTCTGATGCCATCGATTTTGTCATCTTAAGTGTCCGAAAAGATAATCTCTTGGGACAATTCATTTTTCCAAAAAATGTTATGCTGGAAAAAGCCATTTTTTCTTCAAAAACAGAAGAAGGAAAAAGAGCCATCAGAGTTTATCCGCCTTGGGATGAAACTGAAAGCAAACAAGCCAAAAAAACACAGCAATGGCAATTGGATTATTTTTATCCAATAGTTCCTGAACCTGATTTTGACGCTTTTAAAAAATTGATTTCCTATTAATAAAAAAGGCTGCCTGGTAAAACAGACAGCCTTTTTCACTTTTATATTTTAAAGTTAAATCGCAGTATAACCTCCATCTGCAATAATATAACTTCCTGTTGTAAAAGACGATTTTTCAGAGCTCAAAAACACAACCAGATCTGCAACTTCCTGAGCAGTTCCAAGTCTATTCATTGGTGCTTTTGCTTCAACGGCATCCATCAAATTTTGAGTAAGATTATCTTTCAGCGAAGCCGTTTCAATATAACCGGGACCAACGGCATTACAGCGAATATTTTTCAATGCATATTCTGCCGCAATATTTTTAGTCAATCCCACTACTCCATGTTTTGATGCAGTATAAGCTGGACTGTTTGGCGCTGCAACCTGACCATGAATTGAGGCAATATTAACAATGCTTCCTCCACCATTTTTTTCCATTTGCTCTAACTGATAACGGCACGCATAAAAAACACCGCTTAAATTAAGCGCAATTACACGATCCCAGGCATCAGGTTCGTATTCTCCGGTTGGTTTTGCTGGCCCGCCCATTCCGGCATTATTACAGGCAATATCAAGTCGGCCGTATTTTGAAACTGTCACCTCAACCATGCGCTTATTATCACTTGCGGTCGACGAATCACCTTTTACAAAAAAGGCTTCGCCTCCACTGTCTTTTATAATTTTTACGGTTTCTTCACCATGTTCAACATTAATATCCGAAAGGACCACTTTTGCTCCTTCTCGAGCATAAGCTTCTGCAACCGCGCGCCCAATTCCTGAACCGCCACCAGATACAAAAGCCACTTTGTTTTCTAAAAGTGCCATATTCTTGTAATTTTAAATTGTCTTTACAATTTACGAAGATAACACGCAACGAGAGCAGTAAAAACGGAGTTTACAATAACATTAACTAGATATGCTAATCAAATGTTATTTAACGCTAAAACGGCTTCTTTTTAAGAAAAAATCCGTAATGTTTTAATTCTCTCCATCCAATTTCATGTTTCCTCGATCTTCATGACTTTCGGGATATGAATTTGGATAACGGTTTGGTGTTATGTCTGAATTCCTGTCTTTATTCTCTATTGTTTTTTTAGCTTCTTCATCTGTTTCTACACCACGATTAGCATTTGGATTATTTGGACTTATTTCATCGGCAACTTTTTTAATTTTCTCATTTTCGTTTCTTGCTCTTTCCACAACTTCTTTATTTCCCTCTTTATCTGCAATAATTTCTTTTTTCAAATTGGCAGATTCTGACTTTCCATCGTGCGAAACATTTTTGCCTTTTGTATCATCAACATTTTTCTGTACTCCATTTATTTTTTTTGTACCTAAATTATTCGTTTCCATAACTTTATTCATTTAGAGTTCTTTCTATAATATTACGAATTCCTCACTTGAAAAATTTACGACTTGATCTTGCTTTTGTTTTATAATTGCCATCTTTTCGAAATTTATTACCTTTAATGATAGCAACTTAACATTCGAATTATTATGAATTTCTTCAAAATCAAAACCTGTTGGTCAAATGCCGAATTCATTCTTATAAAATTATGTATGGCTTCAATTTATATTTTGGCCGGAAGCTATTTTCATGAATTTTTCCAAAACTATTATAAGGTTTTGCTTGTCGTTTTCGGGATAACTGTAATTTGGTTTGTGTATCAATGGCTCAAAAAAATGAAAGCATAAAAACTTTACCCATTAATTTTGCCAAAGAAACTATCTTTGCAAAAAATTAAAAATGCACAGACACTTTATTCTTTTTAAACCGTACGGCTATTTGAGCCAATTCATTTATGAATTAAAAAGAAAGAAAAAACTTTTGGGCGAATTGCATGATTTTCCCGAAGGAACAATGGCAATTGGAAGACTTGATGAAGATTCTGAAGGATTGCTTTTGCTGACAACCGACGGTAATATGAGCGAACTCGTTCGAAGCAAAAAGGTCGACAAAGAGTATTATGTTCAAGTTGATGGATTAATTACTCCTGAAGCGATAGAACAATTGCAAAAAGGTGTCGAAATTGGACTTGATGGCGGCAAATACAAAACAAAACGTTGTAAAGCTTTTATTGTTACTGAAATTCCGGATTTTGGAGTGAGAGCTAAAAAAATTCGTGATGAACGTCATGGTCCAACTTCCTGGGCATCAATCACAGTCAGAGAAGGAAAATTTCGTCAGGTTCGAAAAATGACTGCTGCAGTTGGTTTTCCAACATTACGCTTAGTTCGTGTTCGAATTGGTAATGTATATTTGCAAAACCTAAAAGCGGGAGAAGTTCTTGAAGTTTTAGATTTTCAATTAGATAATTAGAAAATATGGCAATTAGATAATTACTAAACTCATAATTCATAACTCATAATTCATAACTCATAATTCATAACTCATAATTCATAACTCAAAAAAAATGCTAAACGTTGTTCTTGTAGAACCTGAAATACCTAATAATACCGGAAACATTGGAAGATTATGCGTTGGTACAGAAAGCCGACTTCATTTAATTCATCCTTTCGGATTCGTAATCAATGACAAAAACCTGAAACGTTCAGGATTAGATTATTGGGTGCATCTTGATGTAACGGAATATCAAAATGTCGAAGAATGGATGCAACAGATTCCAGATAAATCTCGTGTTTTTTTAATGAGTTCGCATGCCGAAAAATCATATTTAGAAACTGATTTTCAAGATGGCGATTGGCTGGTTTTCGGAAAAGAAAGTGTTGGTTTAAGCAAAGAAGTTTTGGCTTTATTTGAAAATCATTTAACGATTCCAATGTCAAAATTGATTCGTAGTTTTAATATTGCTAATTCTGTGGCTTTTGTGGTTGGAGAAGCGAAAAGACAAATTTCGTTGCAAAAATAATATGAGGCCGCTTATTGACGAAAATAATCTTAATTATTCTAAGGATTTTTTGATTTATTATACAAGAGGAGAAATCCTTGAGAGAATATTTTATGTAACTGGAGCTCTTATAGGTCTTCTTTATTTTTATATCCAAAGCCAGCTTATTTTAGTTTCAATATTTTTTTTCGTTTTTGTTTTTCAAATCCCTCTACTTATTAAATCCATAAAAAGAATTGATGAAATTCAGTTTATAATTAATTCCAAAGGAATCCAGTATAAAGAGGATATTTTGGTCCCGTGGAATAACATTGAAAACGAAAGAACTATCTCGGTAAACAATGGTTATAAAAGAGGCCGCACAGAATATTTCATCTACTATATTATCGAATCTGACCAGATAATGAAATTTGATCTTGGTGAATTAAGTACAGACGCAACTGAATTAAGCATTGTTCTTACTGTTCAACGAAATAGATTTAAGAAAGAAAACAATATAATTTAAACATTAATTTTCCCTTTTTAACCCCAAAAAACTAAAATGACCGAAACTGTAACCGTAGAACAAGCTTTAAAAAAAGGCAGATGGCAATTAAAACATTTGCCAATGATTGTAACTTTTGGCATCATTGGAGGAGGAATTTACCTTTCCTATGCAAAAACATTTGAAGGTTGGATCATTCCCGTCGGATTTGTATTAGGCTTTTTATCTGGATGGCTCGTGTGGAGTTATTTTGTCAATCAATGGAAAATTTGGGCTTTCGAAAATGTTAGAAATGTCCACGAATTACAGCGAAAGGCAGTTGAAGAAAAATTGATTTGGGAAAGCGGAAGCTGGTTTGAAAAAACAGAATTTAAAAATTATCAGCAAAAGCAGAAATTAAAACAGTTAGAGAAAAAGTTTCTTGAAAAAGACATTTTTAAAGATGACATTTCAGTACCAAAAGAAACGGTAATTTTTTACTCAAGAATTGCTATTCTTTTTTTATTAGTACTTTCTCTAATAATGAATATATCGGGCATTTACTTTCTATATGAGAAAGAATATTTAGGGTTATTTCTCTTAGGAATAGGTGTTTATTTAACTTATGATAATGTTAAAAAATTAAGAGACAAAAGTCCTCAAATTATAATTAATGCCGAAGGAATAAAACTTAAAGATGAAAAACTTGTTAAATGGAATAACATCCGAAATGACAGAGTTTATACAGAAATAAGAGGGAAAAATTCCACAACCTATTTGGCATTTAATCATGAAAAGATTGATATTGGAGAATTGGACATAAAAACTAAGGACTTAGAAAAAATGCTTCATGTGTATCGTGTCCGTAATGAAAACACTCTTTAGGTCACAATAAATTTTCCTTTTTCTGAATCAAAAATAATATGTTCATCTTTGAATAAAGAAGCAAAACTTCCATTCGAAATTAAATTACATGGCTGATCTTGAACTATGTTTTCAGGCGTCATGACAATCATTTCATCACTTAACTGA
Source organism: Flavobacterium sp. ASV13 (assembly GCF_000745775.1). Taxonomy (GTDB): domain Bacteria; phylum Bacteroidota; class Bacteroidia; order Flavobacteriales; family Flavobacteriaceae; genus Flavobacterium. Next base: position 56,051 of record NZ_JQJY01000005.1, read on the forward strand.
ATTGCAAGATCAATATCGTGGGTAGAAAACAAAATGCATTTTTCTGTTTCCTGCGTCAGTTTTTTCAATAGTTTGAATAATGAAACTTTATGAAGCAAATCCAGATGGGTTGTTGGTTCATCCAAAATGATTAATGGTGTATCCTGCGCAAGTGCTCTTGCAATTAAAACTTTCTGCAATTGTCCATCGCTTATTTCAAAATGCTTCTTTTTTGCTAAATGCGTAATTTGAGTTAAGGCTAAAGCTTCATTTACTTTTACAACATCTTCAGGATTTAAAGTTCCTATCCAATTCGTATAGGGCTGACGTCCCAACGCAACCAATTCAAAAACAGAAAGATTACTTGGCGGCAATTTTTCAGTTAAAACCAAACTTAAATTCTGCGCTAATTCTAAAGGTTTGTATGCCGAGATATTTTTTTCATTCAAATAAACATTTCCAGACAATGGTTTTTGGATTCCGGTAATTGTACGAAGTAAAGTCGATTTTCCAATTCCGTTTGCTCCAATCAAAGTAATGAGTTTTCCTGATGCTAAATTTAGATTTAGATGCTCAGCAATGGTCGTAACTCCTTTCTTGGATTTGTACCCAATATTTAAATTTGAAGTAGTTAAAATGTTTTTCATTTTTAAAGATTCTGAGTTACTAAGATCCTAAGCTTCTAAGTTTAAAAATAATCCGTTTAATCTGTGCAATCTGTGGCTAAAAAAATTACTGAAAATTTCTTTTTCGGACTAAAAGCCAAATTACAACTGGCGCACCAATTATAGAAGTTATTGCATTTATTGGAAGCGTCACATCAAATCCTGGCATTTGTGAAACGATATCACAAAATAGCATTATTATAGATCCAAAAAATAATGTACTCCAAAACAATATTGTATGATTGCTTGTTTGAAAAACCAGTTTTGCAATATGCGGCACTGCAAGTCCGATAAAAGCAATTGGTCCTGCAAAAGCCGTAATACTTCCTGATAAAATACTCGTAGCAAATATGATGATCAACCTTGCTTTTTTAAAGTTCAGCCCCATGCTTTTTGCGTAATTTTCACCCAAAAGCAATGCATTTAAAGGTTTTATACTACTTGCACTTAAAATCAAACCAATTCCGACGCAAACTGTCAAAATTACGATAGTTCCCCAAGAAAGATTTCCAAGACTTCCCATTGACCAAAAAGTAAATTTTTGAAGTTGTTCTGCTGTACTAAAATACGTCAGGACACTCACAATTGCCGATGTAAAACTTCCAAACATCAAGCCCACAATCAAGATTGCCATTGTGTCGCGTAATCTTTGTGAAACTACTAAAACCAAAAGCAAAACTAATGTACTTCCAAAAGTAGATGCAATCACAATTCCGTAAGATGACAATGCTATTACCTGTAAAAAAGAAGGCAAAAATCCTGCTCCAAGAATCACAAAAGCAACACCCAAACTTGCACCTGAACTCAGTCCTAAAACATAAGGTCCGGCTAACGGATTTCTAAATAAAGTCTGCATCAAAAGTCCGCTGATTGAAAGTCCTGTTCCAACTAAAACCGCCGTAATTGCTTTTGGCAAACGATAATTGATAATAATATATTCCCAAGTCGATTTTGTCGCTTGTCCACCTGTTAAGCTCGCAAAAACATCTTTTAGCGGAATTGTAACAGATCCTAAACTAATGCTCGCAAAAAACATAAGTAAAAGTCCCAAAGACAAAACGACAAATAAAATGGTATTTCGTTTTTTGTTTGCCAATTTAATTCAGTTTTGATGCAAAAGTAAATTCATAACCCGTCAATAAATCCGGATGAAAAATCTTGATATAATCTTTTAAAACCAAATCCGGTCGACTTGGTGATAATTCATAAAAAATCGTTCCGCCAGTTGCACCAAATTTACTTTCTAACGAATAAACCGTTTTATTTTTAAAAGCATCAAATTCACCATAATGCGGATTCGCTTTCTGCAATTCTTCTAAAGTTTTAAAAGAACCTGAAACCACCCAAACATTTGCACCTTTTGCTTTATCCAGCACTTTTTCAAAAGACAAACCTTCACTTCCGGTTCCTTTTAAATTGCTCCATAAATAATCAGCTTTTGCATCTTTCATAAATTGCGCAACCCAGCTGTTTCCTTTGGCTACATACCAAACATCTTCATACATAGAACCGTATAAAACTTTTGTTGTTGCCGGTTTATCTGCTACTAATTTTATGGCTTGATTATAACTTTCAACAATTTTATCAAACAATTCTTTGGCTTTGTCTTCTTTTCCAAATAAAGTTCCGTAAAGCTTAATCCATTCGGCTTTTCCAAGTGGAGACTGCTCCATCCAATCGCCCTGAATCAAAACATTCAAACCGCTTTTTTTCAAATTATCCAACATCGGATTATTGTTGTCAACTCCAAAAGTCACAATCAAATCTGGTGATAATTCAATAAGTTGCTCAATATTTAATTTTTCATTTTGTCCAACATTTTTCACTGAACCTTTATCAATAAGTGCTCTTGTTTTTTCAGACGAAATATAATCGGTGTGTGGAAAACCAACCAATTTATCTTCAACTTCCAACATTTCCAAAAACGGAATATTTGTTGTCGAAGTAACCACTACTGATTCTAATGGCACTTTTATTGTTGTATAAGTTTGAAGGCTGTCTGGAACTTTAGCATCTTTCTCTTTTAAAACATATTTAAAATCCTTATTTGCATTAGGCCAGGGATTTGAGATTGTAACTACAGAATATCCTTCTTGTTTTACGATAGAAAGCCCTGAAGCGAATTCGATGCTATTTTTTGCAGTTTCTGATTTTACGGTTTCAATATTCTCACTTTTTTTACAACTTGTAAGAATAAAAAAAGAAAGAAAAAATACTAACTTAGGTAAATAAAATTTCATATTTAACGTTTTGGATAGGGACAAAGGTAAATCATTTTCTGATTTTTTTGTTTACTTTTATTCTTACAAAATTCAACAAATTGTATCTTTACATTATGAATACCACAAAAACAAAAATTTGCTCAAGCTGTGAAACTTCTTTCAGCTGTGGAGATATTTCAGTTGAAAACAAATGCTGGTGCAATGATTATCCACCTATTTTTAATCTTTCAGAAGGAGGCGACTGTTTGTGTCCAGCCTGTTTCAAAGAAGCCTGCGAAGATAAAATTGACGCTTATATAGAAACAATAACTCCTGAAAAAGCTTTAAAAAACAAAGCCGCATTGTTGCCTAAAACAGAAAAACTTATCGAAGGCATTGACTATTACATGGAAAATGGCAATATGGTTTTTAAAACCTGGTATCATCTCAAAAGAGGCAAATGTTGTGGAAACGGTTGCAGACATTGCCCCTATTAAATTATTAATTATAAATTGTTAGTTGTTAATTATGAAAAACAATGTCGTTAAAAATAAAAGCTTTGATTTCGCAATTCGTATTGTCAAATTAAATCAACATCTAAACAACAACAGAAAAGAATTTACTCTTTCTAAACAACTTTTAAGATCTGGAACAAGTGTTGGCGCAATGATTCGGGAAGCTGAACATGCAGAAAGTAAAAGCGATTTTATTCATAAATTTGCAATAGCACAAAAAGAAGCTAATGAAACCGTTTACTGGTTGGAGTTATTAAAAGCAACAGATTATCTTAACGAAAAAGAATTTGATAACATTCATCGCGATGCGATTGGAATTTTAAAATTAACAACAAGTATTTTGAAGACTTCAAAAAACCAATTAGTAGCAAAACAAACCCAAAAAATTAACAATTAACAATTAATAATTAACCATTATAAATGATTTATTTAATTACTGGTGGTGAAAGATCAGGAAAAAGCCATTATGCACAAAACTTAGCTTTACAACTTTCTGATTCGCCTCTTTATGTTGCAACAGCGAGAAAATGGGATTCCGATTTTCAGAATCGTATTGATCGTCATCAGCAAGAACGTGACGGGCGCTGGACCAATATTGAAAAGGAAAAATATTTAAGCGAAATTGATTTTTCAGGAAAAGTGGCACTTATTGATTGCGTCACGCTCTGGCTGACTAACTTTTTTGTTGATACTAAAAATGATGTTTCTTTGTCTTTAGAAGAAGCCAAAAAAGAATTTCTTTCGATTGCCAATCAGGAAAATGCCACATTAATAATTGTGACCAACGAAATTGGAATGGGTGTTCATGCCGATACTCACATTGGCAGAAAATTTACAGAACTCCAAGGTTGGATGAATCAGTTTTTAGCCTCAAATGCTGATGAAGTTTTCTTGATGATTTCTGGAATTCCGGTTAAAATCAAAGGGGAAAATTCCAAATTTTAAATTCCAAATTCCAATATACTAAAGTACCTTTACAAAAAAAGGATAATCACATTCACAATGAATTTGGAATTGGGGATTTAAAAAAATTGGAATTTATGACTAGTTTAGATGATATCTTAAAATCACGCCGCGACACACGACATTTTACAGCCGATGAAGTTCCTGACGAAGTAATCCAAAAAGCTTTGCAGGCAGGACATTGGGCACCTTCTGTTGGGTTAACGGATGCTACCAGATATTATCTCATAAAATCTTCTGAAGTCAAAACAGCTATTAAAAATCTGTTTTTAAATTACAATAAAAAAGCCGAAGAACTTACCGATAATCCAGAACAAAAAGAACTTTACAGATCCCTAAAACTGGAAGCAATTGAAGAAGCTCCAATCGGACTTATCATTGCTTATGATCGTTCGGTTTTGAATCAATTTACAATTGGAACTGTTGGCAGCAATGAAGCGGTGAAATTTAGTTCGGTTTGCGCGGCACAGAATATTTGGCTTTCGCTTACAGAACAGGGTTATGGCATGGGCTGGGTTTCTATTTTAAACTATTATCAGTTTAAAAAAATTCTTGATTTACCCGAAAATATTGAGCCTCTTGGTTATTTCTGTGTTGGAAAACCGGCAACAAATTATAACAATCAGCCAATGTTACAGCAGTTGCATTGGAAACAAAAATCGGAAACGCCAATTTGTACAGAAATTCAAAATATAAACGAAAGTTCTGTTTCAGAAATCACAACTAATTTCACATCAAAAAATAAAATTGCAACCGATTTTGATAAACTTCTTCAAGAAAAGATAGATTCGAAAACAAAACCAATTGGCGCTTTAGGAACTTTAGAAACACTCGCTTTTCAAATAGCGACAGTTTTTGAAACTTTAACTCCGAAAATCACAAATCCAAATATGGTTGTTTTTGCCGCTGATCACGGAATTGCTAATCATGGCGTAAGCGCTTATCCGCAAGATGTGACACGACAAATGGTGAATAATTTTCTAGACGGAGGCGCGGCAATAAATGTTTTTTGCAAACAAAACAATATTCAATTATCAATTGTAGATGCTGGTGTCAATTATGATTTCCCAACAAATGCAAAACTGATTGACGCTAAAATTGCTAAAGGAACACAATCTTTCCTGCATGTACCCGCCATGAGCCAAACGGAACTTCAATTGTGTTTTGAGAAAGGAAAATCAATCGTTGAAGAAATTGCCAAAACAGGTTCAAACTGCATTGGTTTTGGTGAAATGGGAATTGGAAACACTTCAACAGCTTCGGTTTTAATGAGTCTTTTGACCGGTTTTCCTATTGAGGAATGTGTTGGAAAAGGCACAGGAGTTGTCGATGAAAAATTAATTCAGAAACAAAATCTTCTAAAAAAAGCAATTGAAAATTATTCCGGTCAAGCCGAATTGAAAGAACAATTGGCTTTCTTTGGCGGTTTCGAAATTCTACAAATGGCAAGCGGAATGCTGACTGCCTTCGAAAATAAAATGCTGATTCTAGTTGACGGGTTTATTTGCAGTACCGCATTTTTAATTGCAACCAAAATGAATCCTGAAATTATACAAAATGCCGTTTTTTGTCATTGCTCTGCTGAGAATGCGCATCAAAAATTGCTTCAATACTTGAATGCAAAACCTATTTTAAATCTGGATTTGCGTTTGGGAGAAGGAACCGGCTGTGCAATTGCTTTTCCAATTTTAAAATCAGCAGAGGCTTTTTTGAATGAAATGGCTAGTTTTGAAAGCGCTGGGGTTAGTCGCAAATAATATTCTGTTTTATAAAATAATTATGCTGCTTTAATGATGATTTATTCTCATTTTTGTCATTTCGACGAAGGAGAAATCTCCACAAGTAACTCCTCAATGCATATCGCCAATCTTTGTCGAGCTACTCGCGGAGATTTCTCCTTCGTCGAAATGACATACTAAATAGAAAAACAATAATTAATGAAAAAAGAACTCCACATCTTCTTTACCTGTTTAATGTTTTACACCCGAATTCCATGTCCAAAAAACATTACGCATCATCCTGATTATTTAAACAAAGCCACACGATATTTTCCTTTTATCGGTTGGATTGTCGGAAGCATCTCATTTCTGGCTTTTTACCTTTTTTCGTTATTTCTTTCTATAGAAACCGCTGTAATTTTTGCAATTATCGCGTCTATTCTAACAACCGGAGCATTTCATGAAGATGGTTTTGCAGATGTTTGTGATGGTTTTGGCGGCGGCTGGACCAAGGAAAAAATCCTGATGATTATGAAAGACAGTGCAATTGGAGCTTATGGAGCAATTGGACTTGTTTTATTGTTTTTGGCCAAATTCAAATTGCTTTCAGAATCTCTTCTAATTTTCAAAAATGACAATAACTATTTTCTACTATTCTTGTTATTTATTTCAGCTCATTCTTTAAGCCGTTTGGCTGCAATCAGTATTATTTTTACTCATGAATATTCAAGAGATGATGCTTCAAGCAAAAGTAAACCGATTGCAAAACAACATACTTGGAAAGAAATTTTTGGATCTTTTTTCTTCGGATTGCTTCCGTTGCTGGCACTCTCCTATTTCTCTTTTGAGATAAAAACAATTTTGATTTTAATTCCTGTTTTTTTGACTAGATATTTTTTAGCAAGATATTTTCAAAAATGGATTGATGGCTATACGGGCGATTGTCTTGGCGCAACACAACAAGTCTGCGAAGTTATTTTTTATTTAAGTCTTCTTTTTATATGGAAATTTATCTAGTTCGCCACACCGAAACAGTTTGTGAAAAAGGAATTTGCTACGGACAATCAGATGTTGATATTGCAGCTCCTTTTAATATCATTTTTGATGAAATTGTTTCACAATTGCCTTCTGAAGCAATTATTTATTCTAGTCCGTTAAAGCGTTGTGCGACTTTGGCAAAACACATTCAAAATAACATCAAAAGCATTTCCTATCACGAAGATGACCGATTAAAAGAGATGAACTTTGGCGATTGGGAACTCAAAAACTGGAACGAAATTCCGTCTGAACAACTCAATCCCTGGATGGAAGATTTCGTGAATATCAAGGTTTCAAACGGAGAATCTTTTGTGGAATTGCATGATCGGGTTGGCGACTTTTTGTTGAACGAAATTTCGAAGAACATAAAACATCCCATTATTATTGTTGCACATGCCGGAATCATCAGAAGTATCTTATGTCATCAAACTTCATTGCCTTTGAAAGAAGCTTTTCAAAATAAAGTTGATTTTGGTCAAGTCATTAAAATTGAGCTTTGACAACGCTTTTGTTCAGAATTTATCAGAAAAGGTAAAACAAATTTGAAAATTCAATAATTTTAACTTTATCTTTGCGCAAAATTAAGGTTGTGTTTTAATAAAAAACACATTAAAAGGGAATCAAGTAAAATCTTGAGCTGTACCCGCAACTGTAAGCTTAATTCTGAAAAGAATGCTTGTTGTTATCTACAAACCACTGTCACGCCTTGCGTGATGGGAAGGCAAACAACAAGACGCAAGCCAGGAGACCTGCCTTTGAAACAAAGATCGAACTCTCGGGAAAAAGAGTGTAGAAATTATGACTTTAAAAAAATATTTCGCTTTTAGTTTATTGTTGTTGTGCCAATTTATTTGGGCGCAGAAAGATTCTATTACCAGTCTGAAAGAAGTTTTGGTTTCCGATTCAAATCTTAAAAAATACTCTGCTTCGCAATCAGTTTTAAAACTCAATGATTCTGTTATCAATAAAAATGAAGCTTTATTGACTGATTTATTGAATTTCAATTCCACTATTTATTTTAAAGAATATGGTCGTGGAATGCTTTCGACAGTTGCTTTTAGAGGAACAACTTCGTCACAAACAGCAGTGATTTGGAATGGAATCAATATCAATTCGCAAATGAATGGAAGTACAGATTTCAACACTATTTCTGGTTCTGATTATAACTCTATTAGTGTAAAAGCGGGTGGCGGAAGTGTTATTTATGGAAGCGGTGCCGTAGGAGGAACTGTTCATTTAAACAACGATTTGGCATTTTATAATCGTTTTGAGAATAATTTAAAACTTGATTACGGAAGTTTCAATACAATTGGAATTAATTATAAAACCAATATTTCGAACGAAAAATGGAGCGCACAAATTGGTTTCTCAAAAAACAGCTCAACAAACGATTATAAATATTTGAACCGATATACTTGGAAAGGCGAACAACGCTGGAACCAAAACGGACAATACGACATTATCACAATGAGCGCCAATTTGGGTTATAAATTTGATGCAAAAAACAGTTTGAAATTATATACTCAGACTTCAAACACTGACCGAAATACTTCTTTAATAACTGAGACGGAAACTCCAAGCAAATACATAAACGGTTTCAATAGAAACTTACTGGAATATGATGGTGATTTTGGCAAGTTTAAAGCCAATTTCAAAACGGCATACATTTTTGAAAACTACCAATATTATCCTGACAACTCTCTTAATCAGTATACTTACGGAAAAACAGAAAGTCTTATTACAAAGGCTGATTTGGGATATACAATTTTCAAATCAACACAGATAAACGGAATTTTAGATTATAACCGAACCAAAGGCTATGGAAGCGATTTTGGAGATAATACAAGAGAAATCAGTTCTGCGGCATTATTAGTAAAACAAGATTTTTCGAAAGACTGGAAAAATGAATTTGGTATTCGAAAAGAATTCACAGACAATTATAAATCGCCAGTTTTATTCAATTTAGGTTCTTCTTATCAATTTGGAAAACTGTATAATTTAAAATTGAATTTGTCTCGAAATTTCAGAATCCCAACTTTCAACGATTTATATTGGGAAGAAGGTGGAAATCCAGATTTGAAACCAGAAAGTTCATATCAGGCGGAAATTGGAAATGTTTTTACTTTCAAAAACATTTCGCTTACGCAAACAGTTTACTATATCAAAATTACCGATTTATTACGATGGGTTCCAGGAAGCGGGGGCATCTGGAGACCAGAAAACACAGACAAAGTAAACAGTTATGGCGCTGAAACTTTGTTAAGTTGGAAAAAACAATATGGTAAAAATTACTTTGGAGCGAATGCCACTTACGCCTATACGGTATCAGAAAACACAGAAACTGACAAACAGTTGTTTTTTGTTCCATTTAATAAAGTAACGGCCGCTGTGTCGTATTCAAGAAACCGAATTTCAGCTTACTACCAATTCCTTTACAATGGTTTTGTTTATACGCAGGCAGATAATGATCCGAATGAAATAGTTGATGCTTATACGGTTTCAAATATCGGAATCGATTATGATTTTAAATTTTTGAGTTCTTTCAAACTTGGATTTCAAGTGTTAAATCTTTGGAACGAAAATTATGAAAGCCTTGAAAATAGACCAATGCCCGGAAGAAATTTTAATTTGTACATAAACCTTAAATTTTAAATATAATGAAACTAACTAGATTATTTTTATTAGCAATAAGCGCATCGCTTTTTGTTTCTTGTTCTAACGATGATGATAATGACCCAAAGGGAGTTTATGATAAAGGATTTTTCATCTTAAACGAAGGAAATTCTGGTGGTGGATCAGTTTCTTTTGCAAGTGATGATTTAGCCAATTTTACAGCTGATGTTTACAAAACTGCAAATGCTGGAGATTTCGCTGGAGTATATCTTCAAAATATCTTTTTTGACGGAGACAACGCTTATATAATTGCTGGTGGATCAAAAGTAATTAACGTGGTAAACCGTTACACTTTTAAATTAGTTGCAAAAATTGATAGTGGCCTTGCAAACCCAAGATATGGCGTTGTAAAAGACGGAAAAGCATATGTAACTAATGCAAATAGTTTTTCTAGCATTACTGACGATTATATTGCAGTAATTGATTTAGCAACAAACAAATTTGAATCTAAAATTGAATTGAATGCAACGGCAAACAGAATTTTGTTGGAAAATGGTAAATTATACGTTACTGAGCCATATTCAAACGATAAATTATTAGTCGTAAATCCAACTACAAAAGCGTTGGAAGCACCTTTAACTATTGGATATAATGCTGATACTATGGAAGCAAAAGATGGAATATTGTATATCTTAAGAAATCCTTCAGCAGCAAGCAGCGAAATTATAAAAGTGAAACTTGCTGATAAATCAACTTCAAAAATTACAATTCCACAAGCTCAAGGAAGTGCAGGTTACTTAGATGTGTACAATGATAAAATCTACTACACTGTAAACGCTTCAACATATGCAATCAATACTAATGCGACAGCAGCTGCAACCACTCCAATCGTAACAACAACATTGTCAAAAGACGGTTATATTTATGGATTTGCCGTAAACAATGATAAAATTTATATTGCTGATGGTGGTGATTTCGGATCAAACAGCAAAGCTTATATCTACAACTTAAGTGGTGTATCACAAAAAGAATTAACTGTAGGAGTTGGACCAAATGGTTTTTACTTCAACAATTAATATACCTTTATTTTTAAATTAGTTTTTGGATTTTTTTTGAAAAAAAGGCTTTCATTTCTGAAAGCCTTTTTTTTATTTTAATGATTTTGAAAACCCTTTTGGAACAGTTTCTAAATACATATCATTTCGTAATCCGTTTATTTTTTTCGAATCGTCTATATAAGGCAAAATAAGGCTTTTGTCGGTTTGAAGCTTTTTAGCTGTTGCTCCGGTAATTTTAGAAATTGCCAAATTTAATAATGGTTCCGCTGGATCTCCAAGTACTCCGTAACTGCTCACATATTCTAACTGTACATATGTAGGCACTAAACCAGAAGTATAATCTCCAAAATCCTGAGCATTGGTAATTTTAAAAACCAACGGCTGCATTGCATATTTATGATTTGGATTTACATTAGATTTCGTGAAAGTCGGTGAATCATAAACGGTAAATGAACCAACATTTTTTCCAATGGTTGTTTCTCCAATTTGAACAACATCAATATAAGGCTTTAAACCATTAATAACTAATTCACTTGCCGATGCCGTGCTCGAAGTTGTTAAAATATAAACCTTTGATAAATTCAAACTGTTTAAAGCCGTACCGTCAATATTATTGACAAATCTTTGGTTCAAAGTCTCCAGATCATCTGTAGTCATTGTAGCCATTAATTTCAAGTTATATTGCTGTTTCGAAAATATTTTTCCGTTAAATTGCCCTGTTATCATGCTCGCTAAACGAGTTGATGTACGTACAGAACCGCCTCCGTTATATCTCAAATCCAAAACTAAATCTGTAACACCCTGTGCTTTTAATTCGCCAAAAGCCTGATTCAGTTTAACATCATAATCCGAATAAAAACCATTGTACATTAAATAGCCAATTTTACGACCACCAGATGTAATTACTTTATTAATTAAAATTGGATTTTCTTCTAAAACTGTTTTAGTCAAAGCAACTGTTTTTCCATTCAAAACAAAAGCAGAACCATTATAATCGGCAAGATTTAAAGTATAACTATCTGGAGCTAACAACAATGACTGATAATTAGAAACTGTAAGTTTTGTACCATTCACTGCCGTAAATAAATCGCCTCTTTTTATGGCTTTAGTTGAAGCATCAGAATTTGGAATAATATAACGAACATAACCAACCACATCATTTGAGCCGTCAGCAACTCTCGAGAGTTTAAAATCTACGCCATTATTTTTTGTGATTCCGTTAAGTTCTTGTTCCAATACCGTATAATCATCAACAATCCAGCTAAAACGGTCAATTGCTGTAGCAGGATATTTACTGATTGGCTTATTTAATAAATCTTGAAACAATTCTTTTGGATCTGAATATCCAGATAAATACGAGTTTAATTCTGCTTGACTGCTAAATCTATCATCAGCTAAATTTGGCACATCAGCCTGCCACAAATAAACTTCATTTAATCCTTTCCAGATAAAATCATTTACTTGTAAAGTTGCCGGAGCTTCTACATCATCCTGATCTTCACAGGACTGTAAAGTAAAGGCAAGCAAAAAAATTAGTAGTAAACTCTTTAATATTGTTTTCATAAAAAATGTTCTTGGTAATCTATTAACGTAAAAATACTACCTTTAGTTTTAACTCTATCAAGTTTATTTCATTTTTTCATCATTTTTTTTTTAAAAGTGGCTGTAACAAAAATAATAGTGCCTCGTCTTGACTATATAAGCTAACGAATAACCAACCAAATTTTATGAATCAGAATGTGTTTATAGAATTAATTAATCCTTTTAAAGACAAAGTTTTTCGTCTGGCAAAAAGATTGCTAACAAGTACTGAAGAGGCTGAAGATGCCACTCAGGAAGTGATGGTAAAATTATGGAACAAAAAAGACAATTTGGATTCCTATAATAATATCGAAGCAGTAGCCATGACAATGACAAAAAATTATTGTCTGGATCAATTAAAATCTAAAAGAGCCGGAAATCTAAAAATTGTGCACAACAATTTTACAGACCGGGAACCTCAATTGGACAAAAAATTAGAAGATTCTGACAGTTTGGAATGGGTCGAAAAAATTATAAATCAGCTGCCAGAGCAGCTCCAAATATTAATTCAGCTTCGCGATGTTGAACAATATGAATTTGATGAAATTGCGAAAATTGTCAACATGAATGAAACGGCTATTAGAGTAGCCCTTTCGAGAGCGAGAAAAAAAATTAGAGAATCAATGGTTAACACACACAGTTATGGAATTAGATAGAATAGAAAATATATTAGAAAAATACTTTCAGGGAGAAACTACTATTGCTGAAGAAAAAGAATTAAAAGACTATTTTTCGTCTCCAAATGTTGCGCAGCATTTAGAGCAATATCAGCCAATGTTTGGATATTTCTCTCAGGTAAAACAACAAAAATCAACGCAGGAGATTCCACTACAAACTAAGAAACGAAATGTGGCGTGGTTATCGATTGCAGCGTCGGCGGTTGTTTTACTCGGAATTGGGACTTATTTCTTTGCAAGCGAAAAAGATACAGCTCCAGCTGTAGCGCAGTCAGAATTAGGAACCTATGATAATCCAGAAGAAGCTCTCGCAGCAACGCAAAAAGCTTTGGCACTATTATCAAACAATGTTAATGTAGGTATTGAAAGTGTGCAATACATTAACGAATATGAACAATCAAAAAACAAAATTTTTAAACAGTAATTAAATTCAATCAAAAATGAAAAATCTTATTATAACTCTAGTTTTCGCCTTTTTCACACATTCATTCTACGCACAAGGCGCTTTTGACAAATTTGATGGTCAAGACGATGTAACATCAGTAATTGTAAACAAAAAAATGTTCGATTTAATGAGCAAGGTAAAAGTTGATGCTTCTGATAAAGAAACGCAGCAATACATCAATCTGATTAAAAAATTAGATTACCTAAAAGTGTTTACAACAAAAAATCCTAAAATCGAAGCCGATATGAAAGCTTCTGCAGACAAATACATCAAAACTGCAGGTCTTGAAGAATTAATGCGTGTAAACGATAGCGGAAAAAATGTCAAAATAATGGTAAAATCCGGAGCAAGCGACACACAAATCAAAGAATTACTGATGTTTGTTGACGGTGCAAAAAATGACGAAACTGTTTTATTATCGCTAACAGGTAATTTTGACTTAAATGAAATTTCAGTATTGACAGACAAAATGCAGCTTCCTGGTGGAACTGACTTAAAAAAAGCCTCTAAAGGCAAAAAATAATCATGAAAAGTCGTGTTTTTACCTCAGCCCTTATAGCATTGCTAACTTTGATAAGCTGCAATTCTGAACCTTCATTGCAAAAGTATTTTGTCGAAAATAATGAGAAAAAGGACTTTATTGCAATTGATGTTTCGTCTAATATTTTAAATATAGACAAAGCCAAATTATCAGCCGAGCAAGCAGAAGCCTTAAAGTCATTTGACAAAATGAACATTCTAGCTTTCAAAGCGACAGATAAAAATCAAGCCGAATTTGAAACAGAACGCACAAAAGTAAATGCCATTTTAAAAAATCCAAAGTATCAGCAATTGATGAAAGTGGGTTCTGGCAAAGACGGCGCTTCAATAAGCTATGTTGGCACAGATGAAAACATCGAAGAATTTGTAGTTTTTGCCAACAGAAAAGAAAATGGTTTTGCTGTTGTCCGCGTTTTAGGAAAAAACATGAATCCGAATAACATTATGACAATTATGTCGGTTCTGCAAAAATCAAAAATCGATATGGAACAATTGAAGCCTTTGCAGCAATTGATCAAATAATCATCAATCTTACTTTTATAATCAGAAAAAGCTCCGAAATTGTTCGGAGCTTTTTTTATATTGCAACTACAAAATCAATACTTAATTTAAATAAGTAAAAATTCATGGGACAAAAAATTTGCGCAATTATAACTGATAAAAAGTGTCAATACGACAAAGAGTTAGTTCATTTTTTTGAAGAGAATATAGTAATTATACCTTTAGATTTGAACGGAAGTACAATTGAATATTTCATTAAAGAAGCTGATAATTTTAATACTATAAAAGAATATTTACAATATTTAAAGACACTTCCAATTTACGACACTCAAACATATTCAACCGATTATGATCATAATATTACATCAGTAGTTAATATTATTGAAACTTATGAATTAAAAAACTTTTCAATTCGATATTATACAGAATGGGCAGATATTCCTGACGATGATTTTTATATTGCAATCATAAATGGAGAAATAAAAAAAGATTCGATTGTACTTGAAGATGATAAATATATTGAAAATTATAATAATCGAGAAAAATACAATAATATCATCGGCTTAAATTTTTCATGGATCGCAAATGAAAAGAGATATTTTAATTACAATAATGCCAAAGAAGTGTATAACGAAAATATCATCTAATTTTTAAAATCCATTAAACAAAAAAAGCCCCAAAGTTATTTGGAGCTTTTTTTATACCCATTACGTTTTACCGTAAAATAGATTACAATCGTTTAACTACTTTTGGATTTTAATCCAAAAATCAACCTAATGAAAACACCAAAAATTTTCCTTTTTCTTTCTCTAATTCTTGCTTTAAACAGCTGTTCAAGCGACAACTCAACTCCAGACGAAACTACGCCAACATCAACATTCGCAATGACAGCAAAAGTTGATGGTACATTATGGGAAATGCAAAATCCGTTTGGTTCAGATTATGCTACAAAAACATTATTTGATATGTATCCAGCAGAACAATATATTCTTTTACAAGGAAGAAACAGTAATTTTGTAGATGAAATCAGACTTTACATTAAGAGAAGCGATCTAAAAGTTGGAACCTATCCTATAACAAAAAATACTTTTGATGCATCTAAAACACAAGTTGAAATCTCATTCAATACTAAAGGAAAAAGTCAATATCCTGTTAATGGTTCAGTATCAATTACAGCAATTGACTTAAGTGCTAAAAAAGTAACTGGAACATTTTCATTTAATTGTGTAGATGATGACGCTAAACCAATTAGCGCAACTAATCCTATTACAACAAAAGTAACAGAAGGTACTTTTAATTACAGATATGATGTAGCAGGGAAATAATTCTGATGTATTTCTATATAAAAAAGCTCCAATTTTCATTGGAGCTTTTCTTTTATAATAAAATCTGAGATTATTTACTCAAATACATTTTTCTTCTAGAGTACAATTCGTAGAATTGATCGTCTTTTAAATCATCAATAAACAAGATGCTTTCTCCTGTTGATTTCATCTCTGGTCCTAACGCTTTGTTTACGTTCGGGAATTTGCTAAAAGAGAAAACCGGCTGTTTGATTGCGTATCCTTTTAATTGCGGATTGAAATCAAAGTCAGTTACTTTATTATGACCTAACATTACTTTTGTAGCGTAGTTTACATAAGGCTCTCCGTAAGCTTTTGCAATAAACGGAACCGTTCTTGAAGCTCTTGGGTTTGCCTCGATGATGTAAACTGTATCATCTTTAATTGCAAACTGAATATTGATTAAACCAATCGTTTTTAAAGCTCTTGCAATTTTGTGCGTATGATCTTTAATTTGCTGCATTACAAACTCTCCTAAGTTGAAAGGAGGCAAAGTAGCATTACTATCTCCAGAGTGAACTCCACAAGGCTCGATATGCTCCATAATTCCGATGATGTAAACATTTCCATCAGCGTCACAGATTGCATCAGCCTCAGCTTCGATTGCTCCAGCTAAATAGTGATCTAAAAGCAATTTATTTCCTGGAATCGTTTTCAATAAATTGATAACATGCTCCTCTAATTCTTTTTTGTTAATTACAATTTTCATTCCCTGACCCCCTAATACATAAGAAGGACGAATCAATAATGGAAAATCTAATGTATCTGCAAGTGCAGAAGCTTCATCAGCAGTTTCAGCAATTCCGAATTTAGGGAAAGGAATATGTAATTCAGTCAATAAATCTGAGAAACGCCCTCTGTCTTCCGCTAAATCAAGTGCATCAAAACTAGTTCCGATGATTTTCACTCCGTATTTAGAAAGTTTATCAGCCAATTTCAATGCTGTCTGACCACCAAGCTGTACAATTACACCTTCAGGTTTTTCATGCTGAATGATGTCATAAATATGCTCCCAGAAAACTGGTTCAAAATATAATTTATCAGCTGTATCAAAATCAGTCGAAACCGTTTCTGGATTACAGTTAATCATGATCGTTTCGTAACCACATTCTTTTGCTGCCAAAACTCCGTGTACACAAGAATAATCAAACTCAATTCCCTGACCAATTCTGTTTGGTCCTGAACCTAAAACGATGATTTTCTTTTTCTCCGTTACAACACTTTCATTATCTACATAACGCTTACCATCTGCTTTTTCAATTTCAGCTTCAAAAGTCGAGTAGTAATAAGGAGTCTTTGCTTTGAATTCTGCCGCACAAGTATCAACCAGTTTAAACACACGGTTAATATTTTGATCCATACGCAAAGCATGCACTTCGCTTTCCAGACAATTCATCATGTGAGCTAATTGTCTGTCAGCAAAACCTTTTTGTTTCGCTTCAAGCAATAATTCTTTTGGAAGATTTGAAACCTTATAGTTAGAAATTTCTTTTTCTAAAGTATAAAGTTCTTCGTATTGTTTTAAGAACCACATATCGATTCTTGTAATTTCATGAATACGGCTCAACGGAATTCCCATTGCGATTGCATCATAAATTACAAAAACACGATCCCAACTTGCGTAAGTCAGTTTCTCGATAATTTGTTCGTAGTTTTTGTATCCTTTTCCGTCAGCACCAATTCCGTTTCTCTTAATCTCTAAAGATTGAGTTGCTTTGTGAAGTGCTTCCTGGAAAGAACGTCCAATTCCCATAACCTCACCTACAGATTTCATCTGAAGACCTAAAGTTCTGTCTGATCCTTCAAATTTATCGAAGTTCCAACGTGGGATTTTTACGATTACATAATCTAAAGTTGGTTCAAAAAGAGCCGAAGTCGATTTTGTAATTTGGTTTTGTAATTCATCTAAGTTATATCCTAAAGCTAGTTTAGAAGCGATTTTTGCAATTGGATAACCAGTCGCTTTTGATGCTAAAGCAGAAGAACGAGATACACGAGGGTTGATCTCGATTGCTACGATATCTTCTTTTTCATCTGGAGAAACTGCGAATTGTACGTTACATCCTCCAGCAAAATTTCCGATACTTCTCATCATTAAGATAGCGTAGTCACGTAATTTTTGGAAAGTTGTATCCGATAATGTCATTGCCGGAGCAACTGTAATCGAATCTCCAGTGTGGATTCCCATTGGATCCATGTTTTCAATTGAACAGATAATTACAACATTGTCATTTTTATCTCTTAAAAGTTCTAACTCATATTCTTTCCATCCCATCAAAGCTTTGTCGATCAAAACTTCGTGAATTGGAGAAGCTTCAAGTCCGCGAGTTAAAAGCTCATCAAAATCTTCTTTTTTGTAAACAACTGCTGCTCCAGTTCCTCCAAGTGTAAACGAAGGACGAATTACAAGTGGGAAACCAAATTCCTGAGCGATTTCTTTTCCTTCTAAATATGAAGTAGCCGTTTTTGCAGGTGCAGTTGGTACATTTATTCTTTCTAAAAGCTGTTTAAACTGCTCTCTGTCTTCTGTAATATTAATTGCGTTTACGTCAACTCCGATTAATCTTACTCCGAAATCCTGCCAGATTCCTTTTTCCTCAGCTTCCAAACACAAGTTTAAGGCTGTTTGTCCTCCCATAGTTGGCAAAACAGCATCAATTTGTGGATGTTCCTTCAGAATTTCAATAATCGATTTCGTAGTTAAAGGTTTCAAATAAATATGATCGGCCATCGATGGGTCGGTCATAATCGTTGCTGGGTTCGAGTTAATCAAGATAACTTCAATTCCTTCTTCACGAATCGAACGTGCAGATTGTGATCCTGCATAATCGAATTCGCAAGCTTGACCAATAACAATAGGTCCTGAACCTATTATTAAAACTGATTTTATTGATGTGTCTTTAGGCATTTTGTATGTATTGTGTAGTTATATAAGTACTTTAAAAAACTTTTCTAGTATGCTAAAAACTAGAAAGTTGAGAAAATTTTTACCGACAAGGTATAAAAAAAGGCGATACTAA
This sequence comes from Flavobacterium sp. ASV13, assembly GCF_000745775.1. GTDB lineage: Bacteria > Bacteroidota > Bacteroidia > Flavobacteriales > Flavobacteriaceae > Flavobacterium. The sequence goes on from NZ_JQJY01000005.1 coordinate 74,908, forward strand.
AAAAGTAATCGCCTTATGTATGTTTATACAAACATTATTTTTTGTGTCTAGGCTCGCTAGAAACAGTTAATTTATGTCTTCCTTTTGCTCTTCTACGCGCTAGAACTTTTCTTCCATTCGCAGAAGCCATTCTGTCCATAAATCCGTGCTTATTTCTTCTTTTTCTTTTCGATGGTTGAAATGTTCTTTTGCTCATTGCTTTGTATCTTTAAAAATGGTATCTAATTAACTCGTTCTTGGTTTTGAATATCGTTGCTCAAAAACCGAGTGCAAATATACAAAGACTTTTTTTTCTGGCAAGCACTTTAATAAAAATATTTTTAATTCATTTTACTATATTTGCAATCACAAATTTACATTAATTATGTTTCACAAAAATATTAAACTAATTTTAGCCGGACTTCTTGTTGTAGCTGGCATTTGGCAATTTACAGAAAGTAATATCGGAAATGGAATCTTTCTTATATTATTGACTGCAATTCCAATTTTTCTTTACTTTAAAAATGAATTTATCCTTTTAGCCTTCCTTAAATTAAGAAAACAAGACTTCGAAGGTGCTAAAAGCTGGTTGGCATATATCAAAAATCCTGAAGCGGCATTAGTAAGAAAACAGCAAGGTTATTTTAATTACCTACACGGAATCATGTTATCTCAAACCAATCTTATTCAGGCTGAGAAACATTTCAAAAAAGCAATTGAACTTGGTTTATCTATGGATATGGATTTGGCAGTAGCAAAATTAAACCTTGCGGGAGTTGCAATGTCAAGAAGAAGAAAATTGGAAGCTACAAATTTATTAGCTGAAGCTAAAAAACTAGACAAACAAGGAATGCTGAAAGAACAGATTTCTATGATGAAAGAACAAATGAAGAAAATCTAATTTTTTCAAATCATAATATTTAAAATCCCAAATTCTAAAAAAGAGTTTGGGATTTTTTTTATTTTAGATTTTTTCTGTCCGCAGATTTTCCGGATAGTTTTGTCATCCTGAGGAACGAAGGATCACACTAGAAATTCCATACAGTATTTCGCCAATCTTTGTCGAGTTACGAGTGTGATCCTTCGTTCCTCAGGATGACAAACTACACGCTCAAAAAATTGGAATTTAAAATATTTAATCCTCCAATATAATCGAAGGCAAATTCTCATTCAGCCATTTATATTTATTGAGAATCATAATATGTGTTCCGCCTTTTACGACAATACATTTATTGATATATTTTATAGGAAAAACATCATCCTGATCGCCGTGAATATGAATTACGTTATCATCAACTTCATTTCGATCCCATAAAATAACTGATTCTACAGCCCACTGCAGATAATTAAGGTCTCGTACAGCTAAAAATTTCTCGTATAATTTAATGCGTTTATTTACTTTTTCTCCGAAAGAGTATTTAGCCAGATTTTCGATATTCAAAATCAGCTTCATCGGAATTAATTTGTAGGCTTTTGTTGTTTTTCCAATTTTCATTCTTCTCGGAAATTCAACATTGCTTCTGACACTTGAAATAATAATTACCTTTTGAGCCTTAATATGTTTTGAAATCTCCTGAACCAAAATACCTCCAAAAGAAACGCCAATCAAAACCGGATTTTCATGTTTGATATTCTTTGCAATTCGAACTGCATAATCAGATAAAGATTCTTTCGGCTTCGGAATCTCCCATTCAAGCAAATGAGTTTCAAAAACAGATTCATCTAACTTTATTCTTTCAAAAATAGCAGGACTAGCCGCCAAGCCAGGCATAAAATAAACAGGAATTTTACTCATTTGTCAAAAAAGGTATTTTAATTACAAATCTCAATTTCAAGATAAATTTACTTTTTTTAACAATATGCACAGCAAATCTTGCACCATAATCCATATTAAAACAAATAAAATTACAAAATATTCAAAAAAAAAGGCGTTCTAAAAAAATAATTTCATATTGAAAATCAAATGATTAACTTTGTATTTCCAAATCATTCATGTTTAACATTCTTGCATAAGTATTTAAACAGAATAACGCCCTAAATCTATTTTATATTTTAAACCTGCTAAAAAATGACAAATTATGGAATCTATTGAAACTACATTGGCAATTAAAGACAACACTTTTGCGAGACAATTTGAAACTTTAGCTCCAGAAGGAATGCTTACTGTTGAATATTCATTTCAAGAAAAGAAAATTTTCCTAACCAAAATCAACACACCTGAAGGCTATGATAATCAAGCCGTACTTGACAACATGCTGAAAAACATCATGGAATTAAATACAGAGAAAAAATTCAGAGTTGTTCCTATTCACCCAAAGATTGTTACTTTTTTCAAAAAAAATCCAAAATACAAAGAATTGCTTCCTCCAGGAATAAGGATTTAAAAATCACCAATTAATCGGAGCCACAAACCTCCTATTACCATATAAATAAAAAGCATAACTAATCCAGTTATCAGGCCTTTGACCCACCAGCTTTTTAGGTCGACATAACCACTTCCGAAAAAGACTGGTGCCGGTCCATGTCCGTAATGCGTTAAAGTTCCGTATATCGATCCCACAAAACCAAGCATAAAAGCAAGAAGCAAGCCCGGAATTCCAAGTGAAACTCCAACTCCTAATAAAGCTGCATACATTGCCGCAACGTGCGCTGTTGCGCTTGCAAAAAGATAGTGGCTAAAAAAGTACACCAATACAATGATAGGAAAAGCCATTTGCCAGCTCAACCCTCCAATTTCGGCTTTTACCAAATCACTAAACCATGCAATAAAGCCTAACTCATTTAATGAACTTGCCATCATTACTAAAACTGAAAACCAAACAATGGTATCCCAAGCGCCTTTTTCGGCTTTTACATCATCCCAAGTTAAAACTGAAGTCAATAGCAAAATCACCAAACCAATAAACGCTGTTGTTGTAGCATCTATTGAAAACAAATCCCCTGTCATCCATAAAAACAGCAAAATAAAAAAAGTCAACAACATCATCCATTCGTTACGAGTAATTGCTCCCATTTCTTTAAGTTTTTGAGCTGCAATTTGAGGCGCATCTCCTGTTTTCTTCAATTCTGGCGGATAAATTTTATAAAGCACAAACGGAATTACAAAAAACGAAACCAAACCAGGAACAATGGCTGCAGTTGCCCAAGAAATCCAGCTGATTTTAATTCCGAGATTTAATGCAAATTTTTGACACATCGGATTGCTTGCCGTTCCAGTCAAAAACATAGACGAAGCTATTAAATTTGCATTATAACTATTCAAGGTTAGATATGCTCCTAATTTTCGATGCGTTTCTGGCTTATCTGGCATCGAACCAAAACTCATTGACATAGACTTCATAATCGGATAAATAATTCCACCTCCACGAGCTGTATTACTTGGAACTGCAGGAGCCAAAACCAAATCAGCAAGTCCTAAACCATAAGCAAGTCCGAGCGAACTTTTGCCAAATATTCGAATAAATAAAAAAGCAATTCGGTTTCCTAAACCTGTTTTTATAAATCCTCTCGCAATAAAAAATGAAATCCCGATAAGCCAGATTACTTTATCGCCAAAACCTTTCAGTGCCAATGTTATAGATTTCCCAGCATCACCAGGCGCCAAAACCTGTGAAAAAGCTGTTAATGCAATAGCAATCATACACATAGTTCCCATTGGAGCTGCTTTTAGAATAATTCCTAAAATAGTAGCAACAAAAATGGCGAACAAATGCCATGCTTCGACAACAACACCGTTTGGAGCAGGAATTAACCAAATTGCAACTCCCACAGCAAGTGTGATTATAGTTTGGGGAATTTGTACTTCTTTCATAAAAACAAGATTTAAATTAATTAAAGTCTAAGCTGGAGCTGTATTAAGAACAGGTTATTATCGTATGTCGTTGTATCTGGAACATTTTGATCAAATCTGTCAATTTGAAATCCTGCTTCAATTCGACCTCTATATGCTTTCCCGAATTCAAGACTCACCATTGGCGTGTATGTTTGTCTTAAGTTTGAATCAATCTTATAACTCGGATCAAATCTTTCATAACGACACGAAATCTCTAATGAGGTTAATTTATTATAATCGACAACATATCTGAAATTAGGCAAAAAATAAATTCCGCGCATTTGATAATCTGCAACATCTGGAGTTCTTGAAGCAACTGGCAGAGAAAAATACAAATTATGATTTGTCCCCTGCTTGTATTCAATTTGCAAATCAAAACTCAATTTGTCGGTCAGTTTAAAATCACTTGTGATATCGGCGCCAATTGCAAAAACATCTTCTTTAAAAACTTTTCCAAAACCTCCGTTTAACCCTAAATTAATTTCGTGTTTTTTCGACAATCCCAAAACCCATCTTGTTGAAAATTGTTTGCCGTTATCTTTATCCATCTCGGCATTTTTTCCGTTTCCATTCAAAACAGAAAAAGCATAGTCAACAGGTATTTTTCCAATATCAAAAGCACCCGTTGCCGAGGCTCCAATTTGAAAACTTGTCCAGCCATTTTTTCCAAATTCATAATATTGATTAGAAAAATCGAACGATTTAATGATATCTACCGGAACCAATTCCTCAATACCAAAAGCTGGTCTGAACTGCCCGCCGGTTAACGCTATATATTTATTAAAAGTATATTTTCCGTAGGCATTTTCAAGAACTTTGCCTTTAGTATCTGATTTAAAATCGGCTAAGTTTACTAATATTACAACTTCGGTTTCTTTACTAAGCTTTGTATTAAGTCCAACACGCATTCTTTTAATATCAAATGAACTCTGAGTGACATTTCCTGTTGAATGATGCGCTCCCAAAACATCGACATTATCCTCAAAGCTTTCCAAATATCTGGCTTGTATAAGTCCTTTAAACTGAAATGTTGGATATTTGATATCACTTTCAGAATCAGTCGCAGGTTGAGTTTGTGCAGTTTGCGCAATCGAAAACAACGGCATTAGAAATAAAACAAGAATAATTTGAAGAAGTAAAGTCTTTTTCATAGGCATATAAATTAAACTTTTATAAAAGGTTCAGAATTATTTTTTCATATTTGGGGCATATAAAAAAACGCAAACACTTATGAATCAACGTAAAAACAGTTATAAATATAATAAAAAATCAATAACTTGTAAAAATAGTTGCATTAAAATTTGATTATCAATTTTAACAAAATAAAAAAGGCGCAAGAATTAACTTGCGCCTTTTTACTATTTTATAAGATTTTTACTTTTCGATTTCTCTCATCGAATCCATTTTTTTATGTGCCAAGAAACCAGCAACATCTTCAAAATGCTCTTTAACTCTTTTATTTCCGAATTCAAACACCTTCGTTGCTAATCCGTCAAGGAAATCACGATCGTGAGAAACCAAGATTAAAGTACCATCAAAATCACGTAAAGCATCTTTGATAATGTCTTTAGTTTTCATATCCAAGTGATTCGAAGGCTCATCCAGAATCAGCAAATTAACTGGTTCAAGCAATAATTTAATCATTGCCAAACGTGTTTTTTCTCCTCCAGAAAGCACTTTTACTTTTTTAGTAATATCATCACCTTGAAACATAAACGCTCCAAGAATATTTTTGATCTGAGTTCTGATATCGCCAACTGCAATATTATCGATAGTTTCAAAAATCGTAGCATTTTCATCTAATAAAGAAGCCTGATTTTGAGCAAAATATCCAATTTGAGAATTATGACCAATTTCAACACTTCCTTCATCAACGCCGATTTCTTTCATAATCGCTTTAATCATTGTTGATTTTCCTTCTCCATTTTTCCCAACAAAAGCAACCTTTTGACCTCTTTCGATTACAATATTGGCATCTTTGAAAACCACATGATCACCATATGATTTAGACATTTCTTTTACAATAACAGGATATTGTCCTGAACGCGGTGCTGGAGGAAATTTCAAACGCAAAGCAGATGTATCCACTTCATCAACTTGAACGATTTCCAATTTTTCAAGCATTTTTACACGTGACTGAACAGCATCTGTTTTAGAGAAAGTTCCCTTAAAACGATCGATGAAAGCTCTGTTATCAGCAATCATTTTTTGTTGCTCGTCATATGCCTTTTGCTGATGAATACGACGGTCTTTTCTCAATTCTAAATAATGAGAATATTTAGCTTTATAGTCGTAAATTCTTCCCATTGTTACTTCGATAGTTCTGTTTGTAATATTATCTACAAACGCTCTATCGTGCGAAATTACCACAACTGCTTTCGCAGAAGTCAATAAAAACTCTTCTAACCACTGAATACTTTCGATATCCATATGGTTTGTTGGCTCATCTAACAAAATCAAATCTGGTTTTTGCAATAAAATCTTTGCAAGCTCGATACGCATTCTCCATCCTCCAGAAAATTCAGAAGTCTGACGTCCAAAATCTTCACGCTCAAAACCTAAACCAACTAAAATCTTTTCAACTTCAGCTTCGTAATTTATTTCTTCAATTGCATAAAATTTCTCGCTTAAGTCCGAAACTCTTTCAATCAATTTCATATACTCATCACTTTCATAATCAGTACGAACAGTCAATTGCTCATTGATTTCATCAATTTCGGCTTTCATTTTGAAAATTTCGCCAAAAGCTTTTGAAGCTTCTTCCATTACAGTCGAACCATCTTTAGTCAATAAATGCTGAGGTAAATAAGCCACAACAGCATCTTTTGGAGTTGAAATACTTCCAGTTGAAGGTTTGTTTTCTCCTGCAATAATTTTTAAAAGTGTCGATTTTCCCGCACCATTTTTACCCATAAGGGCAATTTTATCATTTTCATTTATAGCAAAAGAAACATCGCTAAAAAGTGTAGTTCCGCCAAACTGAACCGAAATATCGTTAACTGTAATCATTTGTCTTTGTTAATTTGTTTAATCGGTTAATCGTTTATTTGACTACCCATTTTTTTCGTGGTGCAAAGATAGATTTAATTAGATAATGTGCCAATTTGATAATTAGATAATTTTGAAAATGTGCCAATTAGACAATATTCTAATTGAATAATGCTTAAACTGTAACAAACGAAAGCTTAATAGTCTTTTCATATTTCAAAATTTTAACCTTATCTTGTATAAGAATTTAAAAATCAGTAAAATATGAGAACGAAATTAAAACTGACGGCTTATCTGATTGCAGGATTATTATTTGGATTTTCTGCAAATGCGCAAAAAACGGTAATTAAAAAAGAAGCGTTACCGGCAAATGCACAAACATTTTTAAAAACACATTTTGGATCTAAAAAGCCAAGTTATATATTACAAGACAAAGAAATACTCTCTACAGAATATAAAGTTCAATTTGACAAACAACTCGAAATTGAATTTGACAAAAAAGGAAACTGGAAAGAAGTTGATGGTAAAAATGATAAAATTCCAAAATCTATTATTCCGAAAAAAATTGCTTCTTACATAAAAACAAATTTTCCTAAGGAAAAAGTAACCAAAATAGAAATCGGATCTTCAGGTTATGAAACAAAACTAACCAACGGCTTAGAATTAAAATTCAACTTAAAAGAAGATTTTATTAAGATTGACAAATAAGTTAAATTTAAAAATGTGTCAATTAGATAATTAGATAATTTTGAAAATGTGCCAATTAGATAATTTCTAAATCCTAAAAAACTACACTCTGTCCCTAAACTGGACTGAAGTCCAGCCCTACAATATAATAGGTTCCTGCAGAACAACAAGAGAGCCTATGGGCTCGGGCTATGTTGTAGAGCTGGACTTCAGTCCAGTTTAACATGCAAACATACAACAAAACAAAACCCGACAGGTTTTAAAACCTGTCGGGTTTGTAAAAATTATCTAATTTTCAAATTGACTAATTATCTAATTAATCTTTTCTCCATTTTTTTGTTTCCTCAAAAATGTGTTCTAAGATTGAAGCTTCAACTTCGTCGAATTCAATATTTCTTCTTCCCATAACCAATTTAGCCGTTTCAAAAGCTTTTTTAGTTACATAAGTTGTAAATCCAGCAGCACCGCCCCAAGAAAAACTTGGCACAAAATTACGAGGAAAGCCAGAACCAAAAATATTGGCACTTACACCAACTACAGTTCCGGTATTAAACATGGTATTGATTCCGCATTTACTGTGATCTCCCATCATTAAGCCGCAAAATTGAAGTCCTGTTTTTGCAAAACCTTCTGTTTCGTAGCTCCATAATTTCACTTCTTCGTAATTGTTTTTTAGGTTTGAATTATTTGAATCCGCGCCAATATTACACCATTCACCTAAAACCGAATCACCTAAAAACCCCTCATGACCTTTATTTGAATTAGCAAAAAGAACTGAGTTCTTAACCTCACCACCTATTCGAGATCCAGGCCCTACAGTTGTTGCGCCATAAACCTTTGCTGACATTTTCACCATTGCATTTTCGCATAAAGCAAAAGGTCCGCGAATTACAGTTCCTTCCATAATTTCGGCATTCTTACCTATATATATTGGTCCTGTCGAAGCGTTTAAAGTCACAAACTCTAATTTTGCACCTTCTTCGATAAAAATATTTTCAGGCGCAATAACATTTACACTTTTAGGAATTGGCTGTGATTTTCTGTCTTCGGTCAAAAAAGCAAAATCGGCGCGAATTGCTGCGTCATTTTTTGAAAAAATATCCCAGGTATGTTCAACTGTCAAACAATCTTCGTTATACTGAATGATTTCATACGAATCAAAATCAACTTCTTCTTGATTTTCTGAAGCAAAAAAAGCAATTACATCATCACCTTTAAAAATGGCTTGATTTGCCTTTAAATCAGAAACCATTTCAGCAAGCTTATCATTTGGCAAATAAGCGGCGTTGATCATTACGTTTTCCTCCATTTCCACCATGGGAAATTTTTCAGATAAATATTCTTCAGTAATTGTTGTTATAGTTGAACCAAGGCGCATTTCCCATTTTTGACGAATTGTCGTAATTCCGATAAGAATATCAGCCACAGGCCTTGTAAAAGTAAAAGGTAATAAAGCATTCCGAACGGGACCGTCAAAAAGAATGTAATTCATAAATAAAAAAATTTGGTACTTGTTAAAATTTTGATTTGGTTATCGGGATCAAAGTTACAAATATTTATCTGGTTTCATAAAAAGCCATTTTAATGATAAGCATAATTTAACGCATAAAAAAAGCCTCCCGATTGGAAGGCTTTTGTATAATTTAAAACAGCTATTATTTTTTAGCGTGTTTAGCATATTTAGTTTTGAATTTATCAATACGTCCTGCAGTATCGATAAGTTTAGATTTACCAGTATAAAAAGGGTGAGATGTTCTAGAAATCTCCATTTTTACAACTGGATACTCAACTCCGTCAACTTCAATTGTTTCTTTTGTATCTGCAGTAGATTTAGTGATAAAAACGTCATCATTTGACATGTCTTTAAATGCAACTAATCTGTAATTTTCTGGGTGAATTCCTTTTTTCATCTTTCTTTTTATTTATTGTTTGGAGCATTCTTTATTTTGAAGCTTTTTCATGGTTAGAAAAAGGTATAAACAAGCGACACTCTTTTTTGTTTAAAAATTTAATTATTTTTGAGTGTGCAAATTTACAATTCTTTTTTAATAAACAAATACTTAACTCACTTTTTTTTAGTTTATTTCGAAAAGCTTTTTTTATCTACGATTATAGTGGGAATTACTATATTTGTGGATTAATTTTAAAACATATAGAAATATGATTAATGAAGTTATAAAAAAGAATGGTATTACTTATGGTGTAATGATTGGAATTGCATCTGCATTATTCACTGCAACTATCTATGCTGTTGATTTAAATTTATTCACTGCATGGTGGATGGGTATAATAGGTATAGCAATAAGTATTACGATAAGTATTATTTTGCTTTCTAAAACTAAGAAAGAATTAAAAGGTGTTTTTCCGTTTAAAGATGCTTTTACCACTTATTTTATAGCTGCCGTGATTGGCGTTGTGATTTCTACAACTTTTAACATTCTTTTATTTAACGTTATTGATCCAGGTGCAAAAGACACTTTAAACGAAATAATGATCAAATATACTGCAAACATGATGCAGAAATTTGGAGCTCCGGCTTCGTCTATCAATGAAGCAATTGAAAAAATGAAAGCAAGCAGTCCATACTCGACTTTCGAATTATTAAAAGGATCTGCTTTTGCAATAGTAATCAGTGCCATTTTTGGATTAATTTTCGCAGCATTTTTCAAAAGCAAAACTACTCAAGAATAAAAAATATAAATGAATTTATCTATACTTATACCGCTTCTAAACGAGGAGGAATCGCTTAAAGAACTCTATTCGTGGATTATTAAAGTGATGCAATCTAACAATTACTCTTATGAAATCATTTTTGTAGATGATGGAAGTACAGATGATTCTTGGAATATTATTGAAAGCTTTTCAAATGAAAATCCTAATGTAAAAGGAATTCGTTTCATGAAAAACTTCGGAAAATCTCAGGCGCTGCATGCTGGTTTTGCAAAAGCTCAGGGTGATGTCATCATTACAATGGATGCTGATTTGCAAGACAGTCCCGATGAAATTCCAGGTTTATACGAAATGATCACAGCTCAGAAATACGATTTGGTTTCTGGTTGGAAAAAGAAACGCTATGACTCAGTTGTAGCAAAAAATCTGCCTTCAAAATTATTTAACTGGGCGGCCAGAAAAACTTCGGGCGTTGAATTAAATGATTTTAACTGCGGATTAAAAGCATACAAAAATACTGTTGTTAAGAATATCGAAGTATCTGGCGAAATGCACCGATACATTCCGGTTTTGGCAAAAAATGCAGGTTTCAATAAAATTGGCGAAAAAGTAGTAATTCACCAAGCTAGAAAATATGGTGAAACTAAATTTGGAATGGAACGTTTTATAAACGGTTTTCTGGATTTGATTACGATTTGGTTTTTGTCAAGATTCGGAAAAAGACCAATGCACTTATTTGGAGCGATTGGCTCTTTGATGTTTATTATTGGATTTTTATCTGCGGGATACATTGGAGTTTCGAAACTGTACCATATGTATACCGGAATGAAATATAGCTTAGTTACAAACAATCCTTGGTTTTACATTGCCTTGACCACGATGATTTTGGGAACTCAATTATTCCTGGCAGGATTCTTAGGCGAAATTATCTTAAGAACCAAAAGTAACGAAGCACGTTATAAAGTAGCCCGAGAAGTTAATTTTTAACGTAAAAGCCCTAGCCCTGATTGGAACGGCATCCTTTTGTGTTGGGGTTCAACACAAAAGATATAGTGGACAGCAGGAATCAGCTCCTGAAAAAACTTATCTTTAAATTAAAATTTACATAAAAAATATTGACATGAATATAGCACCTAATATATTAAGCGCAGTAAATGAATGGTTAACACCAACATTTGACAAGGAAACGCAAGCAGCAGTTAAGGAATTAATGACAACTTCTCCAAAAGAACTTGAGGAAAGTTTTTATAAAAATCTGGAATTTGGAACTGGCGGAATGCGCGGTGTAATGGGAGTTGGAGACAACAGAATCAATAAATATACACTTGGAAAAAACACTCAGGGATTATCTGATTATTTACATGAAGTTTTCCCAAATGAACCTTTAAAAGTGGTTATTGCTTATGACTGCCGTCATAATAGCAACACTTTAGCAAAAGTGGTTGCTGATGTTTTCTCTGCAAACGGAATTCAGGTTTATCTATTCTCAGACCTAAGACCAACTCCAGAATTATCTTTTGCACTTAAATATTTAGGATGTCAATGCGGAATTGTTTTGACTGCTTCTCACAATCCACCAGAATATAACGGTTACAAAGTATACTGGCAAGATGGCGGGCAAATTGTTCCTCCGCAAGACAAAGCCATTATCAATGTAATTGAAAATTTAGGCTACGACAAAATTAAATTTGACGCAAACGAAAGCTTGATTAAATATATAGACACTGATATTGACAAAGCTTTTGTAAAATCGTCTATCGAAAATGCAAGTTTTAATACTCCAGCTGAAGCCAAAGACAACTTACAAATTGTGTTCACTTCATTGCACGGAACTTCTATAAAATCGGTCCCTGACACTTTATCACAGGCAGGTTACAAAAATGTTCACATTGTTCCGGAACAAGCAATTCCTGATGGGGATTTTCCAACAGTAAAATCTCCAAATCCTGAAGAACCTGAAGCTTTAACAATGGCTTTAGCTTTGGCAGACAAAACAAATTCTGATATTGTTGTTGGAACAGATCCAGATTGTGACCGTTTAGGTGTTGCTGTTCGCAATAACGACGGTAAAATGATTTTATTGAACGGAAATCAAACGATGATTTTGATGACTTCTTTCTTATTGAAACAATGGAAAAAAGCTGGAAAAATCAACGGAAAACAATTCGTAGGCTCTACAATTGTTTCAACTCCAATGATGATGGAATTAGCAACAAGCTATGGTGTTGAATGCAAAGTTGGATTGACTGGTTTTAAATGGATTGCAAAAATGATCAAAGATTTTCCAGAGCTTCAATTTATTGGAGGTGGTGAAGAAAGCTTTGGTTTCATGGTTGGTGACGCTGTTAGAGATAAAGATGCCGTTGCTGCAACCCTATTAATATGTGAAGTTGCCGCACAGGCGAAAGCTGCAGGATCTTCTGTTTACAAAGAACTTTTACAACTTTATGTTGAAAATGGTTTTTACAAAGAATATTTGGTTTCTTTAACTAAAAAAGGAATGGAAGGTTTAGAAGAAATCAACCAAATGATGATCAATTTACGTCAGAATCCTTTGAAAGAAATCAACGGACAAAGAGTGATTATGGTTGAAGATTACGATTCATCAATTGCTTTAAATTTATTAACCGGCGAAGAATCTACAATGGATATTCCAAAATCAAATGTATTGATTTATTACACAGAAGACGGATCTAAAATTTGCGCAAGACCAAGTGGAACTGAGCCAAAAATCAAATTCTATATCAGCGTAAATGCAGAAATCGAATCGGTTTCTGATTTTGAGGAAGCCGAAAAATTCTTAGACGAGAAAATACAGAATATCATTGCTGACATGCAATTGAAATAATTAAAATACAAACACATTTTTTAAAAACCCGATAACTTTTAAGCTATCGGGTTTTAATGGTAAAAAACACCTAAATGAGTAATTTCAAAAAAATAATTCCTTTTATATATCCGTACAAAAAATACGCATTCTTAAATATCTTTTTCAATATTTTGTATGCGCTTTTTAGCACGCTTTCATTTGTTGCTCTAATTCCGATGCTTCAGGTTTTATTTGACAAAACAAAAGAGATTAAAACAGAACCCGTATATCATGGCATTTTAAAACTCCAAAAATATGGAGAAGATTATTTAAGCTATTATATCACTACATCAAAAGGAAACCATGACCCTGGTTTTATTTTATTTGTAATGGTTGCCATAATTATTTCGATCTTTTTATTAAAAAACCTATCCGATTATCTGGCAATGTTTTTTATTAACTTTTTAAGAAATGGTGTTTTAAGAGATATGCGAAATGCATTATACAAAAAAACACTAGAATTGCCTTTGGCCTTTTATTCTGAAAAAAGAAAAGGAGATGTTATCTCAAGAATATCTGCCGATGTGAACGAGGTACAAAACTCATTTTTAGCTATACTGGAACTTATCGTAAAAGAACCTCTTACGATAATTTTCACTATAATTATGATGCTGATTTTAAGCGCAAAACTAACCATATTTGTTTTTATTTTCATTCCGATTTCAGGATATATCATTTCGTTAATTGGAAAACAGCTTAAAAAACAATCTTCAAAAGCACAACAGGAACAAGGTGCTTTTTTATCTACTATTGAAGAAACTATTGGTGGTTTGAAAGTAGTAAAAGGATATAATTCTGAAAACTATTTCAATACTGTTTTTCAGAACTCTACTCAACGTTTCTTTAATTTATCAAACAGCATTGGGAACCGTCAAAACTTAGCTTCACCTGCAAGTGAGTTTATGGGAATTACTGTAATTGCCATTTTACTTTGGTATGGCGGTCAAAAGGGTTTAATCGATAAAAAATTAGAAGGGGCTACATTTATTGCCTACATGGGACTAGCCTATAACATTCTTACGCCAGCAAAAGCCATCTCTAAAGCTTCATACGGAGTAAAAAGAGGAAATGCTGCAGCTGAGCGTGTTCTTGAAATTTTAGAGCAAGAAAACACTATTGTTTCTAAAGAAAATGCCATTGAAAAAACAACTTTTGACAGCAACATCAACATTCAAAACATTAACTTTAAATATGAAAGTGAAACGGTTTTAAAAGACTTTTCTCTTCAAATTAAAAAAGGCCAAACTGTTGCACTTGTTGGTCAGTCTGGAAGCGGAAAAAGTACAATTGCCAACTTGCTAACTCGTTTTTATGATGTTAATGACGGAACGATTTCGATTGATGGAATTGATATTAAAGACATGAATCTACAATCGCTTCGTAGTTTGATGGGATTGGTTACTCAGGACAGTATTTTATTCAATGATACAATCAAAGCAAACATTTCATTAGGAAAACTTGATGCAACTGACGATGAAATTATAGAAGCATTAAAAATTGCCAACGCATATGAATTTGTAAAAGATCTTCCACAAGGAATTTATACTAATATTGGAGATAGTGGAAACAAACTTTCAGGCGGACAAAAACAGCGTTTATCGATAGCAAGAGCTGTTTTGAAAAACCCTCCGATTATGATTTTGGATGAAGCAACATCAGCATTGGATACTGAAAGCGAAAAATTCGTTCAGGTTGCTCTTGAAAATATGATGCAGAACAGAACTTCAATAGTAATTGCACACAGACTTTCAACTATTCAAAAAGCAGATGTCATTATTGTGATGCAAAAAGGAAGAATTGTAGAACAAGGAACGCATGAAGAATTAATTGCTCTTGACGGAACTTACAACAAACTGGTAACCATGCAATCTTTCGAGTCTTAAGATCAAGCTTAAAACCAGATTAATTTATTACAGATTAAAGAAATATTAAATCTATATTTAATTTCTTTAATCTGTTTTTATTTTTATAACTTTAGGTAGCTTTTGACTAATCCCCTAAAAATGTACCTTAATAACCCGAATATAAAACTGCCCGAAGATCCCGAAACTATAGTTTGGAAATATCTGGACTTATCTAAATTCTTGGATTTATTACTTTCGAAGAAATTATTTATGTCGCGTTCAGATAAATTTGAAGATCAATACGAGGGTACTTTTAGCGAACCTACTTACGAAGAAATCAAAAAACTGGCCGTTGATAACCCTGACTTTTTGAATTATTACAAAACACATCGTGAACAAGTTGCCATAAGCAGTTGGCATATCAATGAATATGAATCGTTTGCAATGTGGCAGATTTTCACTCAAAACAGTGAAGGTCTTGCTATTCAATCTACAATTGGAAGATTGCAAAAAGCTTTGAATCCTGAAAACAATTTTGATCAATATATAGGCGAAGTAAATTATATCGATTACAAAAAAGAATATATTCCGTTTGATGATTTGTTCTTTCCGTTTTTATTTAAAAGAAAAAGCTTTCAATATGAACGCGAAGTCCGCATTATTACCGATACTTCAAAAAGCACAATAAAATTAAATGATGGTTTAAAAATCAATGTCGATATCAATCAACTGATTGAGAAAATTTACATTCATCCAAAATCTGAAAACTGGTATAAAAAATTGGTAATCGAATTGGTTGAACGTCTGGATTTTGGTTTTGAAATTGAAAAATCAGATTTAGAAAGTGATATTTTAATCTAAGACTCTAAGACTCTAAGATTCTAAGGTTCTAAGTTTTTTCCACAGATTGCGCAGATTAAAAGGATTTTATTACAATGTCATTATAAAGAAAGCCTGTTAAAAAAAAAATTTAACAGGCTTTCTTTATGTCGAAGATTAAAAACCTTAGAAGCTTAGCATCTTAGAATCTTATCAACTTTAAATAGGTTTATAAGCCTTAACTTCCCATTTTTTAGAAGCTAAATCAATATAATTATAATGAAGAACATCGTTTTTATCGAATTGACCATTTTGGTTGGTATCTTCAATTGTTCTGAAGTAAATTCGATTTTTTGATTCGATTAAACTCCAGTCTACTAATTCCTGAAGATCTGGAGAAATTTTCGTGAAGTTTTCTCCACTAATATCACTCAAATACAACGTTTTAATATCTCCGGTATCAATTTTCCCATCTTTATTAGTATCCGAATCTGTTAAAGTATATACCATTACTTTATTTTGTGTTTTATCTGCAACCGTTTTTAAATAGGTTGCTGTTAAAATCAAAACTGGTTTATCCGATAAAGGTCGGATAGAATCTGAATCAACTTTCTGGAATTTTAAATTTTGCAAATAACCAGTGATTTCATATTCGCCCAAATTAGAAATCGTAAAACTAACATCATTTACACTTGAAGAACCATAGCGCGCTTTTGAACCTCTTTCATATACTCGCAGATCGCCAACTGGGTGAATTAAATAATTCGTTCCTTCCATCTGTATAGGAAGATCGGCAATCTCAATCTGCGTAGAATCTGTTTTGGCTACTACACTTGTTTTGTTTGAAGCATCATAAATTACTTTCGGCTTCTGCACTTCGTCCTTACAACTCACTGTAGTTCCGATAATTACTAAGGCGATATATTTTAGATAATTTTTCATTTACGGCAATTATATTAGAATATCAAATATACTATTTTTGATTGTAAATTTTGGTTTTATTCAATTTAACTAAAACGATGATATTTAAAATCACAAGTCCTAAATAACCTAAAGAAAGTGATCTCCATTTTTGTTTAAAAAAAGAAACTTGAAAATTACGTTCTTGTTCTTCTCTTTCATTTTTTCGCATCCAGAGTCTTTGTTGTGCCATAATAGCTCCGGTATCACAATTCATTCTATGATACTTAGTAGTGTCTTTAACTTTTTTAGAACTATTACTGCTTGCTAAAATATAAATATCATTATTATTTATAGTCCAAGTTGGAGCCTTCTCCTCATAAATAATATCTATAATTCTAATAAAAGTTTCATAATATGTTTTTGGTCCAAAATGTATTTTCACTCCATTTACAGTATCTTTATCAACTGCCAGCTTTCTAAGATAAAGCTTCACTTCATTTAATTTTGTATTTCCATCTAGATTACTTCCATCAAAACGAAACACTTTATAATTCCGTAAAGTAGCAACCTTATACTTTTCAAAATCATTTTTATTAGGCATTCCTAATCCTATAGCATTATAAACCCTAAAAGCATCAACTTTATAAAAATGATAAAAACAGAATAACGGAATAAAAACCAAGGAAATCATTCCCGGAACGTAAAAAATTCTTTTTCTTTTTTCACGTTTCTCGATCATAATCTTGCATTTAACTTAATGTTAAAAACTCTCGAAGTCATGTAATTTGGAATCGCATATTGGTTTTTAGAATATACATCGCGAACCCAAGTATTTGTAATTGCATTTTGATTATTGAAAAGATTAAAAATTTCCAATCCAACTGATAATTCTTTAAAATCCTTCAGCCATTTCGCTTTAGCAACTTTTGTACTGCTGTCCACAAAAACTTTAGCAAAGCCTACATCTGCCCTTCTGTAATCATTCAATCTGTTTTGATATAAATAAGGATCTGAATATGCCGGAGCACCGCCAGGTAAACCTGTGTTATAAACCAGATTTAGATACAATTTTACACTTGGAATATTGGGCATATAATCCTGAAACAACATGGCAAATTTTAAGCGCTGATCTGTTGGCCTGGCAATATATCCTTTGTTTTCGTAATTTTCTTCCGTTTTCATATATCCAAAACTCACCCACGATTCGGTTCCTGGAACAAATTCTCCGTTTAATCTGAAATCAAAACCTTGAGCGTAAGCTTTCGCATTATTATTGGCGATATATCGAATTCTAACATTATCAATCGAATACACATTTACATCTGAAAGTGATTTGTAATACACCTCCGTTACCCATTTAAAAGGTCGATTCCACATTTTAAAATTGTAATCATTTCCTAAAACGATATGTACTGATTCCTGCGCTTTGACATTCGGATTTACAACTCCGTCTAAATCGCGAAGTTCCCTATAAAATGGCGGTTGATGATACAATCCTCCAGAAATTCTGAAAACCATATCCATATCCCAATCGGGCTGAATAGCAAATTGCGCACGCGGACTCACAACAATTTGATTTTTCCCCTCAACCGATGCCCCTTGAACATTCCAACTTTGAAAACGTGCACCAAGATGATACCAAACCTGACTTGATCCAATTGCTGTTTTTTTATTAAATTGAGCATAACCCGCTAGCCTGTTTATAGTGTTAAAATTTGTTGCCCGAATATCTTGATATGGTAATAATGGACCAGTATAGGGTTGATACGGCTGATTGTTTTTTGGCAAAATTACCAAAGGTGGATTAATTGAAAATCCTGCAGAATCAATCACTTCCCACTCTACTACACGATCACGAATCGATTCTCTTGTGTATTTTAAACCAAATTCAAGCTGACTGTCATTCATCCACTCTTTAAATCCTTTAATTTCAGCATTTGCGATTAAAGCGTCAAGATCGTTTCTAGCATGATTTAACTGAGAACCTATGCCGCGCGTAAAATCGATATTTTCAATATTTCCTTCTTCATCGACATTTCCTAAACGATATTGTGCCAAAATATCAAAATGTTCCTGCTCTGTGGTATGAAAAAGTGAACCAATCAATTTAAAAGTTAAACTTGGCGAGGCTTTATAGGTTGTTTTAAAAGCACCAAAATAAGTCTCGTATTTATCTTTTTCCTGACCTTCATAATAAACCGTCAAAGCCATTGGCTGATCTATTGTTCCAAAGTTTGTCTGACGTGTTAATGGCTGGTAGGAATATTTGTTCTGCGAAATATTTCCAAGAAAACTCATTTGCCATTTTTCTGAAATATCATAATTAATATTCGTCTGAATGTCTGCAAAAACCGGAGTATAATTCGTTTCTGTATCTTGGCTATTTACCAAAAGACTATTGTTTCGATAACGAATTCCTGTGACCGCTGACCATTTTTTATTTTTAGAAACGAGATCAACAGCTGCGCTTCCACCTAAAAAACTAGCTTCAAAAGCTGCACCAAATTGAGTTGGTTTTCGGTACGTAATATCTAAAACAGAGGATAATTTATCTCCAAATTTTGCCTGAAATCCTCCAGCCGAAAAATCGACATTCTGAACCAGATCAATATTGGTAAAACTCAAACCTTCCTGTTGGCCTGAACGAATCAAAAACGGACGATAGACTTCGACTTCGTTTACATACACTAAATTTTCGTCATAGTTTCCGCCACGAACTGCATATTGTGTACTCAATTCATTATTCGAATTTACCCCGGGCAATGTTTTTAGAATATTTTCGATTCCGGCATTTGCACCTGGAATCTTTTTAATCGTTTCCGGCTCAACCGTTACAATTCCCTGAACGCGTTTTTTATTCTTAGAAGAAACAAAAACTTCCCCCATTTGTTCCGCAGAATTGTTCATCACCGGATTAAAAAGAAAAACCTCCCCAGGTTTTAAACTTACTGACAAACTCAGCATTTTTAAAGAAATATGAGTAAAAATCAGAGAAACTTTTTTGTTTGAAGGCAGTTCAATATCAAAAACACCATTCGAATCAGACTGAACGACATTTCCCAAACACGAAACATTCACGTCGGCAACCGGACGATTTTCAGTATCTAAAATAACACCTTTAACATGAGCGTTTTGAGCAAATGTCGCGTGGCCAAGGCATGCAAAAAAGAAAACAAGTATTAGCTTATAAGTATTCAAACGTTGTGATTTTATTTTTGTTGGCTTCTAAAAAAATGAGTTTCAAAAACAGCGACATTTCCAACATTATCAGTCACTTCGACTTTTAAATCATTTGCTCCTTCAGCCACTAATGTATCATCAAAAGTATGTGTAATTTTTCTGGTTTTATTATCATATTCAAATAAAATCCAATTTCCGTTTAAATAGCCATTATACGATTTAATTCCAGATGCAGCATCGCTAATTGTTAATTGAATTTTCTTTACATCACTAATCCATTTATCCTGAATTGATTTAGTGATCGCAATTTTCGGAGCAATTGTATCGAGAACTAACCCAAATTGCCCCAGCGTTTTTGATTTTGCTGTAAAAACATCTCCTTTTCTGGAAGTTGCATTATAACTTCCACTTCTTCCAATAAAAAGTTTATCACGCAAAGCTTCATCATATGAATCATCTTTAATAGTAACTGTAAAATTGGAATGTACCGGAATTACATCTTCGTGAACATAAATTTTATTGTTTTTTACATCAAAATTCAGATTGAAATCATCGTAAAAAGTTCCAGCCGGAAAAAATACCGACATATTATCTTTTTCAAAATTAGCATCTCTGTTTGCTTTGATAAAATAGGGCGAAGTTGCAGGTGTTTCAGCAACAACAGGAGTTGCAGTATCATATTCAACAGGAACATTAATCGTAGTCATATTTCCAAAAAAATCCGAAACTTCAATTCGATACATTGAAGCTAAATTCGGCTCGACCGGAATAATTCCACGTAACGAATCGGTTTTAATAATGCTTAAAGCAAAAGGCGTTTTCATAAAAAGCTTCTGCACGCGCTGACCTGATTTTTTATATTTCGGATAATCAATAAAAGCATTGATGTAACGCATTTCATCAAACGAATAAGTATTGAACTGATAATTATAATTTTGATTTCCGTTTAAAAAAGTTGAAACATTAAAAACGCCATTTTTATTTCCTGAAACATCATCAAAATCAACAGCTGTTATTCCGAAACCGATTTTCCCATTCGCTTTTACTTTTCCAGCCAAATAGGTACCATCTTTTTGAAGCGACAAATTCAGCATCAACGGCTGTTTCGACTGATTAGCCGCTGTGTTTTCCATTGGATAAACATAAAGATTCGAAACCGATGGCTTTTTGGTATCCATTAAATTTTTATCAAACCCAAAAAATATCGGATTAATTACAAATTCCGTTTTGGTATCCCGAATTTCAAAATGGAGATGCGGTCCTTCAGAAGATCCCGTGTTACCAGAAAGCGCAATTAACTGACCTTTAGTTACAGGCAATTCATCAGGCTTTGGGAACATTTCAATCTCAAAAGCTTTTTCTTTATAATGTGTTTTTTGAATATAGTCCTGAACAGGCCCAATTGCAGTCTGCAAATGTCCATAAACAGAAGTATAACCATTAGGATGCGTGATATAAATACATTTTCCGTTGCCAAAAGTAGAAATTTTGATTCTCGAAATATAACCATCAGCCACAGCATAAACATTCAATCCTTCTCTTTGATTTGTTTTCAAGTCAAAACCAGCATGAAAATGGTTTGGTCTCAACTCTCCAAAATTTCCGGAAAGCTGCATCGGAATATCAAGCGGGGCGCGAAAATAATCTGTAGGGTATTGAGTCTGAGCACAAATAAATTGGCAGAATAACAGGGTCAATATCGAAAATCTCATAAGCAACATTTTTGCTAAGATAAAAAAATAAGAACCGAAATCCGAGGATTTGGCTACAAAAATACAATTAACTGAATTTCATCACTTTGTCTATTTTAACTACAAAAAAATCGATAAAAAATTGCATTAATAAAAAGGAATACTAACTTTGTATGATTAAGTAATGAATAGGATTTATAATGAGTGTAATTGCCGAAATAATTGATACTCTTGAATATAAAGTCGAGAAGCTTTTTGAAAAATCAAAAGGTTTGGAGAAAAACAATCAGGATTTACAATTAGAATTAGCCAAAGCTGAGCAAATCATCCAGAAACAATCTGAAGAAATTGAAGCTTTGAAGAAGCAATATGAGACACTTAAAATAGCCAATTCGTTGCTCGGCAGCGACAATAACAAGAGAGAGACAAAGCTTAAAATAAATTCATTAATTCGCGAAATTGATTACTGTATAGCACAACTATCAGATTAGTAAAACATGGACGGAAAGCTTAGAATCAAAATATCAATTGCAGATCGTGTTTATCCATTAACGGTTGAGCCATCTCAGGAAGAAGGACTTAGAAGTGCTTCTAAAAAAATTGATGCGATGATAAAGCAGTTCGAAGAGAATTACGCAGTTCGCGACAAACAAGATGTATTAGCTATGTGTGCATTGCAATTTGCATCACAAGTTGAACAAAAACAAATTGATAACGCAATCGATGGAGAAGAAACCATCGAAAGAATTAAGAAATTAAATTCGCTATTAGATCAATATCTCGAAAAATAAACGTTCTTTACAGAAACTAAGATACTGCCTACATTAGTTCACAATTGGTAAACTCAACACTAACAATTTAGAATGAGCAAATCGTCGCTACTATAGTACGCCCTCCTTTTGGCTGGGAAACTTGAACAGTGAGTTAGCTCAAAACTTGTCTTTACGAGTTTATACAAGCAATTAATGTAGGCTTTTTTTATATATAAACCCTAACAAACATGGACATCATAACGATCATTATTGGTATTGTAGGAATTGCAGCAGGTTTTGCAATTGCTAAAATCATCGAAAAAAGTAATATTTCTAATCTAATCAAAAACGCTAAAAAAGAGGCAGCTTCCATTTTAAAAGATGCTAATTTAGAAGCTGAAAATATTAAAAAAGATAAAATCCTTCAGGCAAAAGAACGTTTTATCGAATTAAAATCTGAGCACGAACAAGTTATTTTAGCAAGAGACAAAAAAGTTGCTGAAGTAGAAAAACGCGTGCGCGATAAAGAATCTCAGGTTTCAAATGAACTTTCGAAAGCTAAAAAAGTAAACGACGATTTTGAAGCTAAAACTCAGGAATACATTAATAAAATTGAGATCCTAGACAAAAAACAAGCTGAAGTCGACAAATTACACAAAAGTCAATTACAGCAGCTTGAAGTAATTTCAGGATTATCTGCCGAAGAAGCAAAAGAGCAATTAGTTGAAGGCTTAAAAGCTGAAGCTAAGAGCAAAGCTATGTCGCATATTCAGGATACTATTGAAGAAGCTAAACTTACTGCACAACAGGAAGCTAAAAAAATCATTATCAATACTATTCAAAGAGTTGGAACTGAAGAGGCGGTTGAAAACTGTGTTTCTGTTTTCAACATTGAATCTGATGATGTAAAAGGTAGAATTATTGGTCGTGAAGGACGTAACATTAGAGCTTTAGAATCTGCAACAGGTGTAGAAATTATTGTTGATGATACTCCGGAAGCTATTATCCTTTCTTGTTTTGATCCAGTTCGTAGAGAAATTGCTCGTTTGTCATTGCACAAATTAGTAACTGACGGACGTATTCACCCAGCAAGAATCGAAGAAGTTGTTGCCAAAACAGCAAAACAAATCGACGACGAAATTATTGAAGTTGGTAAACGTACTGTAATCGACTTAGGAATTCACGGATTACACCCTGAATTGATTAAAGTTGTGGGAAGAATGAAATACCGTTCTTCTTATGGACAAAACTTATTACAGCACTCTAGAGAAGTTTCTAAACTTTGCGGTATCATGGCTGCCGAATTAGGCTTAAATGTAAAACTGGCAAAAAGAGCTGGTTTGCTTCATGATATTGGTAAAGTTCCAGATACAGAAAGTGATTTACCTCACGCACTTTTAGGAATGCAATGGGCTGAAAAATATGGTGAAAAAGAAGAGGTTTGCAACGCAATTGGAGCACACCACGACGAGATCGAAATGAAATCATTATTATCTCCAATTATTCAGGTTTGTGATGCTATTTCAGGAGCAAGACCAGGTGCAAGACGCCAGGTTCTTGATTCATACATTCAGCGTTTGAAAGACCTTGAAGAAGTGGCTTACGGATTTAGTGGAGTTAAAAATGCTTATGCAATTCAGGCAGGTAGAGAACTTCGTGTAATTGTAGAAAGCGAAAAAGTTTCGGATGACAATGCAGCAAATTTATCATTTGAGATTTCACAAAAAATACAAACTGAAATGACTTATCCAGGTCAGGTGAAAGTAACCGTAATTAGAGAAACAAGAGCAGTTAACATTGCGAAATAATTCTCTTTTAAACATAAATAAAAAAGGCTATCTAAACAGATAGCCTTTTTTATTTTATAATTATTTGAAAAAATAAAATTACAGATCGCCAAATATAATTTTAAAACTTGTCCCAACTCCTACTTCACTTTCAACACAAATACTCCCTTTCATCGCTTCGATTTGATTTCGAGTGATATAAAGGCCAATTCCACGCGCATCTTCGTGTTTATGGAATGTCTTATACATTCCGAATAAAAGATCGCCATGAATAGCCAAATCGATTCCTAAACCATTATCTGTAATCTTCAACGATTTATAACCATCAGGCTCAATCGCAAAATCAAAAACAATTAAAGGGTCACGATCAGGATGCGCATATTTAATTGCATTTGTTGTAAAATTCAGCAAAACACTTTCAAGATACGCCGGATTAAAATTAATTGTCAAATAATTGGGCACATTGTTTACTATCGTAACATTTTTTCGCTTATCATAACCATTTATGGCTGCAATTGTTTTTTCAATATATTCACAAAGTTTCAAGGGAACAACTGCAATATTGATATTGCTTTGGGTTTTTACAATTTGGGTTAAATTTGAAATTGTGTCATTCAAATCATTCGAAACGGTTCTTAAATGAACGAGCATTTCACTTATGGTTTGTTTATCAACATCGGCATCTATAAAGTCCAAAATTGATTTTATATTCCCTGCCTGAGTATTTAGATTGTGTGAAACAATATGCGAGAAATTTAGCAACCGGCTATTTTGATCACTGTATAGCTTCATTGTTTTTAAAAGCTCCAGCTCTTTTTCTTTTTGCTGAGAAACATCCGTATGTGTTCCGATTACTCGCAAAGGCTTGCCATTTTCATCGCGTTTTATCACTTTTCCGCGATCGAGAATCCATTTATAATTCCCGCTTGAAGTCATTACACGATGGTAATTTTCGTAATATGGAATTTTGTTATCAAAATGCTCATGAATGTCTGAATAATATTTTGGAAGATCGTCAGGATGAACAATTTTATCCCAGCGTTCCGGATCATCAAAAACATCTGTCGATTCTACTTCTAAAATTTTAAGCGAAAGCGAAGAATAAAAAACCCGATTGGTCACCATATCCCAATCCCAAATTCCAACTGTAGAAGCGTCTAAGGCAAATTGAAAACGTTCTTCGGATATTCGAAGCCTTTCTTCTTTATCTTTTAAATCTGTAATATCAGAAACATGACCAAAAAAACTCACGTTTCCATCTGGAGATAATTCCGTTTTTGAAGCTACTTTAAACCAGCGAAGTCCTTTTTTGGGCAAAACTGCTCTAAACTCAACTTCCCAAGGTTTAATTTCTTTTCGCGCTTTAACTAAAGACTGAAAAAACAAATCCCGATCCTGCTGAAAAATTCTATCGTAGACAATAAACTTAATATCGTTTGTAAATTCTTTTGCAGAAATCTCAAAAATATCATCAGCCGATTTGCTGACAAGGGGAAAAGAATAGTTGTTATTGTTATCGATTACAAATTGAAAAAGCAAATCAGGCATTTCAGCCAACAATTTTTTGTAAAAATTATTTACTTCCAGACAATCTTCATTTCCATACAAATCAAAAACCATATAATAACATTTATGCAAAATTGGGTCGTTTTTACCTCTTAAATCATTAAACGTGCAGTTCGTCGATTTTATTTACTTTTAGTAGAAATTATCATACAATATATTAATTTTTGAAATAAAAATTAGCTTTAAAGCAAAAAAAATCACTTTCTTGGATGAAAAGTATGCATTACTTCCTTTAAAAAACTTCGATCCAAATGCACATAAATTTCGGTTGTTGTAATCGACTCGTGCCCGAGCATTAATTGAATTGATCGTAAGTCGGCGCCATTTTCTAAAAGATGTGTGGCAAAGGAATGACGCAATGTATGCGGACTAATATTTTTATGCAAACCAACTCTCACAGCCAAATCTTTTATAATGGTAAAGATCATTGCACGAGTAAGCTGATTTCCTCGTCGGTTCAAAAACAATGTATCTTCAAATCCTTTTTTGATAATCAGATTAGGGCGCACTTCATCTTTATAAATCTCAATATATTTTTTGGTTAACTTCCCAATCGGCACAAAACGTTCTTTATTTCCTTTTCCTGTTATTTTTATAAATCCTTCATCAAAATATAAATCCGATATTTTTAATGTGGTTAATTCTGAAACACGAAGACCGCAGCCATATAACGTTTCAAGTATAGCCCGGTTTCGTTCTCCTTCATTCGAACTTAGATCAATTGCTGCAATTAAAGCGTCTATTTCTTCAACAGATAAAGTATCAGGTAATTTTCTCCCAGTTTTTGGACTCTCGATTAATTCCAGCGGATTATCATTTCTATAATCTTCAAAAATCAAATAATTAAAAAAGCTCTTCAATCCAGAAATTATTCTGGCCTGTGAGCGCGGATTTACTTCTTTCGCAACCGAATAAATAAACTGCTGTAAAGTTTCATCTGAAATTTTTACTGGCGAAATCTCAATTTTATTTTGTTCTAAAAAAAGGCATAACCGCTCAATATCAAACCCATAGTTTTCGATTGTGTTTTTAGACAAGCCTCTTTCGATTCGCAAATACGATTGATAATCTTTTATATATCGGTCCCAATTCATAATTACAAAGTAAATACTTTTTAGAAATAAAAAAACCTTCCTGAAGTTAAGAGGAAGGTTTTAAAAATATAATTCTTTTCAAAATTAGAATTTGTATCCTACAGATAATGAGAAAACACCGTTATGAAGTTTTGAATCATCACCATCTTGCGTTTTTGCAATATTTGCTAATCCAAGATTGTATCTAATATCTGCCGAAAAATGATCTGTAAAATCATAACCCGCTCCAAGGTTTAAACCAAAGTCAAGTGACTCAAAAAAATCTTTAGCATCCATCTCGCTTGAACCATTAAAACCATCAACTTTTGCTTTCATTTTAGCCGAAGTTAAAAACCCAATTTGAGGACCAGCCTGAATATTAAATTGTTCTGCAACATAATATTTAAACATCACAGGAATGTTAATGTATGAAAGATTAAAATTCACATCTGTAGTATAAGTTCCACTAGGAAGCTCAACTTCTTGATTTTTTACTTTTGCTCCTTGCGTTGAATAGAGAATCTCTGGCTGGATAGCAAACTTATCAGAAAGCTTTATTTCTGCAAATCCTCCAACATTAAACCCTGCTTTAGATTTAAAATTAAGACCTTCTGTATCACCTGAAATATTCGAAAGATTGAAACCTCCTTTTAATCCAAATTTAACATCTTGTGCATTTGCAAAACCAAATGCCATAACTGCAACTGCAGATAAAATAAGTTTTTTCATTTTTTTGATTTCTTTGTTTTTTGATTATTTTTTTTCAAAAAAAAGCCTTCCGTTATTTAAACGAAAGGCCATTTTTTTCTTTTATTTTATTAGAATTTATATCCTACAGATACAGAGAAAACACCGTTGTTAGTTTTGAAATCTGCTTCGTCTGGAACATCAGCAATATTTGACAAACCTACATTGTAACGTACTCCAGCAAAAAAGTGTTCTGTAAAGTCGTAACCTGCTCCGAAATTAACTCCAAAATCTACGCTTTTAAAAGAATCTTTAACATCTTCATCTTCACTTTTTGCAGATAATAAAAATCCTACTTGAGGTCCAGCTTCAATGCTTAATTTTTCGATTACGTAATATTTTGCCATAACTGGAACATTCAAATAAGAAAGTTTCAACGTAGAGTCAAAACCATCCTCACTAAAATCTGCTCCTTGCCCAGAAAACAAAACCTCTGGCTGCACTGCAAATTTGTCACTTAGTTTAATTTCAGCTAAAGCGCCAACGTGAAAGCTTGTTACACCGTCGCCATCTAAATCACCGCCAAGACTAGCAAAGTTCAAACCTCCTTTTACTCCAAATTTAACATCTTGAGCATTTGCAAAACCAAATGCCATAACTGCAACTGCAGATAAAATAATTTTTTTCATTCTAATTTATTTTGGTTAAAATTAATGGGCCAAATATAGAAGCACCATAACGAAAAACCTTACGGAAAAGCGTAAAAGCAAAATTTCTTTATGATTTTTTAAAAATTTGATTACAATTCGAGCCTCATTTTACTCCAAATTTAACTTCCTAAGCATTCATAAATACAAATGCTACAGCTACATAAGCATATAAAAAACATCTTTTTTTATTCTTATGACTTTTTTCTTTGATTAAATTAATTAACAATAAATAATATAATACGAATAAAAAAAGCCTCCTGATTAGGAGGCTTTTTAAATATAATTAGAAAAATTATTTGAATTTATATGCTAAAGTCAATGCCAAAACACTGTTTTTTGGACTGTCATAGTACTCATCAATATCATCAACATCATAATCAGCAATGTTTGATAAACCAACTGTGTAACGAATTCCTGCTGAAAAATTATCAGTAAAGTTATAACCAAGTCCAAAGTTAAATCCTGTATCGACAGATTTAAAATTATCTTTTACATCCTCTCCTTCATTTTTGGCAGAAACCAAGAAACCAAGTTGTGGACCTGCTTCAGCTGTAAACTGTTTTGTAATATAAAATTTAGCCAAAACCGGAACATTGATATAGCCTAATTTGATATCAGAATCGCCACCAGCAAATTCAATTTTTGCACCTTGTGCTGAGTACAAAACCTCTGGCTGAATAGATAATCTGTCAATAATTTTAATCTCAGCAAAACCTCCAACCTGAAAGCCTACTAGAGATTTGGCATCCCAATAATCTCCGCCAGCAAAAGTTGTGATATTAAGACCTCCTTTTACTCCAAATTTAGTTTCCTGAGCATTACTAAATGCAAAAGCCATTAGTGCAATGGCAGATAAAATAAGTTTTTTCATTCTGATTTATTTTGGGTTAAAATTTAATGACACAAATATAAAAATTTACCTATTAAAAATAAAATAGGTTTTTAACAAATAAATTAGTACTCTTAATTAGAACCATAAAAAATTAAAAGACATCATATACGTGAGAATTTTGATAACTTTTAAAAACAGGATGTAAAAACAATAAAAGCCAAATAATGTAGTTTTGAATTGTAGATAACATAATAAATACCAATTTTTAAAAGACATTTTTATGAAAAAACTATTTTTAGCAGCTGTAATGTTATTAACAGCATCAACTGCAATACACGCACAATTATTAAAAATCGGGGTAAAAGCTGGGGTTAACTTTGCTAATCAGCATGGTGATGCTAGTTTTGATGGAATTTCTGTTGACAAAGAAGGCTTGACAAGCTATCATGCAGGTTTAGTAGCAGAATTAAAATTGTTAGAAAAATTTTCTATTCAGCCAGAGCTTTTGTATTCAACACAAGGAGCAACTTATAAAAATGCTGTTGATGAATTTAAAAATGAACTTGGGTATTTATCTATTCCAGTAATGGCTAAATTCTACATGACTAAATCTTTAAGTTTAGAAGTTGGTCCGCAAGCATCATTTTTATTGAGCAATAAAAAAGAATTTGATGTTCAGGATCCTAAAACTTTTGACTTTGCAGTTAACGCCGGACTTGGATTAAAAATCACTGAAGGCCTTTTTGTTCAGGCGCGTTATGGTTTAGGACTTACAGAAGTTTCTACTCACGCAGATCTTAAAAACTCAGTATTTCAGCTTTCTGCTGGATTCATGTTCTAAAAATATTTCACATACTTTTATAAAAACCGCTCTATTAATTAGTGCGGTTTTTTTATTTTTACAAAATTCAATCTCAATTGCAATATTAATATTCATTGGAAATAATTTTAAATATGAAAATCTGCATTATCAACGGACCCAATTTAAATCTTTTAGGAAAAAGAGAACCAGAAGTTTATGGAAGCCAAACTTTTGAAGATTATTTTGAAACGTTGAAAGAAAAATTTCCAAACGTTGAACTTTCTTATTATCAAAGCAATATTGAAGGCGAATTGATTGGCAAAATTCAGGAAGTTGGATTTTCATTTGATGGAATTATTCTGAACGCTGGCGCTTACACGCACACTTCTATAGGCTTGGGCGATGCGATGAAAGCGGTTACAACTCCTGTAATCGAAGTTCATATTTCGAATACTTATGCACGCGAAAGTTTCAGACATCAGTCGTATTTATCTGGAAATGCAAAAGGTGTTATTTTAGGATTCGGACTTAAAAGTTATGAATTAGCTATTCAATCTTTTTTGTAAAACATTTTTAACAAATTATTAATAAGCTCAGATTCAAGTTATTCTATTTTTGTAAGATAAACCACTTACATGAAAAACTTTATTTTATCTGCCTTCTTATTTTTTTCAGTTTCAAATTTTGCCCAAATCAAAGGAACTATTACCGATGAAAAAGGGAATCCGTTACCCTTTGTATCCGTTTTTGAAGAAAACACCTATACTGGAACAACTTCAAACGAACAAGGAAAATATCAGTTAAATGTAAAAGAGCCCGGTAAAAATAAAATCATTTTTCAGTATCTAGGCTTCAAAACTCAAAAACTGGCTGTCGCTTCAGATTCAAAAACGATCACTCTTGATGTAAAAATGCTTGAAGAAAGTTTTGCATTAAACGAAGTCATTATTGATCCAAAAAACAATCCTGCGGATGCAATCATAAAAAGTGCAATTGCAAACAAACAAGACAATTCCAGCAAAACAGGACGCTATACGGCCGATTTCTACTCAAAAGGGATGTTTAAAGTCAAAGATCTCCCAAAGAAAATTTTAGGCAAAAAAGTTGACCTTGGTGCTGATATGGCATCTAATTTAGATTCTACCGGAACCGGAATTTTATATTTATCTGAAACAGTTTCAAAAATTACTTTTGAAAAACCAGACAAATTAAAAGAGAAAATAATCGCTTCTAAAATCTCCGGAAACAACCGAGGATACAGTTATAATACTGCAGCGTTATCAACTTATGATTTTTATGATAACACTTTAGATTTCGATATCAAACTCATCTCTCCTATTGCTGATAATGCTTTCAGTTATTATAAATACAAACTTGAAGGAAGCTTTTATGATGACAATAAACATCAAATCTTTAAAATAAAAGTAATCCCAAAACGTGATAAAGAACCCGTTTTTGAAGGTTACATTTATATTGTAGATGACAGTTTTGCCATTTACGCTATTGATTTGGACATTAAAGGCTACCGAATGAAAAATGAATTTACTGAAATTATGAATTTAAAACAGAGTTTCAGTTATAATTTGACTAACAAAATATGGTCAAAAAACGCGCAATCACTTTCTTTTAATGCTGGTGTTTTCGGAATAAAATTCTCAGGAACATTTAATTATGTGTATTCTAATTATGAATTTCCAACTTCATTCGAAAAGAAAACTTTCGGTAATGAAATTGTAGCTTTTGAACCAAATGCAAATAAAAAAGATGATACTTTCTGGAATCAAATTCGTCCCATTCCTTTAACCATTGAAGAAAGTACAGATTACACTAAAAAAGACAGTTTACAAACTATCAGAAAATCCAAAAAATACACCGATTCTATTGATGCAAAAAACAACAAATTCAAAGTTTGGGATGTTTTAATGGGCTACGATTATAAAAACACTTTTAAAAGTTATTCTTTTGACTATAAGGGTTTATTAAATATAAGTTCATTAAGTTTTAATACTGTTCAGGGTTTCAATTTAGATTCTGGTTTTTCTTTCAGAAAATGGAACGAAGAAAAAGGAAAGAGCACATCAATAAGCACTACTTTCAATTATGGTTTTTCTGATGATCGTTTGCGTGTAACGGGAGACTTCAGTCACAGATTCAACAATATCAATTATGCCTACATTTCGGCTTCGGGAGGAACAAAAACCGCTCAGTTTAATGGAGCCGAGCCTATTACAAAATTTGTCAATTCGATAGCTTCTTTATTTTTTAAAGATAATTACATGAAGTTGTACAATTTGGAATTTGCTCAAATTAATTACGGCCAGGATGTCGCAAACGGAATCAATCTGAATGCGAAAATTGCCTATGAGCAGCGAAAACCGCTCTTCAATACCACTGATTATTCTTTCTTTAAGCAAGACGATATTTATTCATCTAATAATCCGTTGGCGCCAAATGATTTTACAACGTCAGCTTTTGACCCACATCATTTATTCAAAACTGCTTTGAGTGCCAGAATCAATTTTGGAAACAAATACATTTCAAGACCTGACGGAAGATTCAATGTTAGAAACGAAAAATACCCAACCGTTTATTTAATTTTTGAAAAAGCCTTTGCAGCAAGTGAGAAAAAGTATGAATTTGAAAGAATTGGAGCTTCTGTTCAATACGATTTATCACTTGGAAACAAGGGAATTCTCGGAACAAATTTCAGAGCCGGAAAATTCTATAATGCCGAAAATATCGCTTTTATGGATTATAGACATTTTAACGGAAATCAGACGCACATTGGCACAACAGATCGTTATTTGAATGTTTTCAATTTAATGCCATATTATTCAAACTCAACAAACGACGCTTATTTCGAAATGCATTTGGAGCATAATGACATGGGATTTGTCACCAATAAAATTCCGTTGATTAATCTTTTAAAATCGACAATGAATATTGGATTTCACACTTTAGCGATTCCGGACCGAAAACCATATTCTGAATTTACAGTTGGTTTAGACAATTTAGGTTTCGGAAAATTTAAATTATTCCGAGTTGATTATGTCCATTCTTTCCAAGGCAGCGCTCAGCAAAACGGAGTCGTGTTTGGATTGAAAATTTTAAATGTATTAGACTAAGGTGCTAAATTGCTAAGATACTAAGGTTCTAAGTTTCTGTTTCGCGAAGATTTAAACAGATTTAGCAGATTTAAATTTTTCTTTTTAATTACTTAATTAATCTTTGTCAAAGTAAAACTTTGACAAAGAAAAAAACTTAGAACCTCTAAGAATGATAATCATCCGGTTCAATATGTATCAAAACATTTCCTAACTGCGGAATCTGTTCTTTTAAAGTGTCTTGTAGTTTATGCGATAAATCATGTCCTTCTTTTACAGAAATACTTGCCGAAACTATTGCGTGAAGATCAACGTGATAACGCATTCCAGCTTTTCTAATAAAACATTTTTCTGTTCCCAAAATTCCAGGAACCTTCAAAGCAACGACGCGAATTTCTTCAACTAAATCGTCATTTAGATTTTCGTCCATAATTTCACCAAGTGCAGGTCTGAAAATTTTATAACTGTTGTATAAGATGAAAAATGCTGCAAAAAGCGCTGCCCAATCATCTGCCGATTCATAACCTTTTCCCATAATCAAGGCAAATGAAATCCCGATAAATGCTGCAACAGAAGTTATAGCATCACTTCGATGGTGCCATGCATCCGCTGCTAAAGAGGAACTATTGGTTTGTTTGCTTCGCTTCATTACGATACGAAACGAATATTCTTTCCAAATAATTATTGCTCCCAAAACATATAAAGTCCAAGATTTTGGCAAATCGTGAGAAGTGCCAATATTAGCAATACTTTCGTACCCAATAATAGTTGCTGAAGTAATTAAAAACCCGACAACTAAAAATGTTATCAGAGGTTCTGCACGGCCGTGTCCATAAGGATGATTTTCATCTGCCGGTTTATTAGAATATTTAATTCCAAACAAAACCAGGCAAGACGAAAATATGTCTGTAGTCGATTCGATTGCGTCTGCAATCAAGGCATATGAATTGCCAAAAAAACCTGCGAGACCTTTTATAAGGGCCAGGCAGGTATTTCCAGCTATACTAAAGATAGTAGCTTTTATAGCTTTTTGTTCGTTTGTCATTTAGACTATTTTTTTTTTAGCCACGAATTCACGAATTTTTTTTTACAATCTTTGAAAATTTAAATTCGTGAATTCGTGGCTAACTTTTTTTTACGCTCTCACAATTTTTGCTCCGATTGCTCTTAAACGCTCATCGATACGCTCATATCCACGGTCAATTTGCTCGATGTTTTGAATTGTACTTGTTCCTTTTGCAGAAAGAGCAGCAATCAATAATGAAATCCCTGCACGAATATCAGGAGAAGACATTGTTGTTGCTTTTAATTGAGATTCAAAATTATGCCCCATAACCACAGCTCTATGCGGATCACATAACATGATTTTTGCTCCCATATCAATTAATTTATCCACGAAGAACAAACGGCTTTCAAACATTTTTTGGTGAATTAAAACATCGCCTTTTGCTTGTGTTGCTACAACTAAAACAATGCTTAATAAGTCAGGTGTAAATCCTGGCCAAGGCGCATCGGCAATAGTTAAAATAGAACCGTCGATATCTGTTTTTACTTCATATCCATCTTTATGAGCCGGAATGTAAATATCGTCGTTACGTTTTTCGATTGTAATACCTAATTTTCTGAAAGTATTCGGAATCAAACCTAAGTTCTCCCAGCTTACATTTTTGATTGTGATTTCGCTTTTTGTCATAGCCGCAAGACCAATCCAAGAACCGATTTCGATCATATCAGGAAGAATTCTGTGCTCGCATCCTCCAAGGCTTTCAACACCTTCAATAGTCAATAAGTTTGAACCAACTCCAGTGATTTTTGCTCCCATAGAGTTCAACATTTTACACAATTGCTGTAAATATGGTTCGCAAGCAGCGTTGTAAACTGTAGTTTTACCTTTTGCTAAAACTGCAGCCATTACAATATTTGCAGTTCCGGTTACAGAAGCTTCGTCTAAAAGCATATCTGTTCCAGTTAATCCTTCTTCAGGAGATTCTACTCCGTAAAAGTGATCTTCTCTGTTGTATCTGAATTTTGCTCCAAGATTGATAAAACCTTCAAAGTGTGTATCTAATCTACGACGACCAATTTTATCTCCACCTGGTTTTGGAATATATCCTTTTCCGAAACGAGCCAAAAGCGGCCCAACAATCATAATAGAACCACGAAGCGCTCCACCTTCTTTTTTGAAAGCTTCAGTTTCTAAATATCCAACATTAACCTCATCTGCCTGAAATGTAATTGATCCCGGCTCATTGCGTTGAATTTTCACCCCTAAATTACCCAACAAAGTGATTAATTTATTGATGTCTATAATATCAGGAATGTTATTAATTTTTACTTTATCTCCTGTTAGAAGCACGGCACATAAAATTTGTAATGCCTCATTTTTTGCTCCTTGCGGAGTGATTTCTCCTTTTAAAGGAGTTCCTCCTTCGATTTTAAAAATTCCCATAGATTCTTTTTAGGTTCTTCAAAGTTTCTAAGTTTCTGAGATTCTAAGATTCTAAGTAAAAAAAACTTAGTGTCTTAGTAGCTTAGCATCTTAGTAGCTTTTCTATTTTTGATTATTGTTTTTTTGAAAAGTTTTTTTTCCGCCTTTATTATTGTTTTTGTTGCTTTGAATTTTTGGTTGTCCGCCCGGAGTCGTTTTATTTGACACACGTTTGTTGGTACGCATTAAATCAGTTGTATTTAAAAGCTCTTCTGTGCTTTGTAATAAATTGATTTTCCCTCCTGACAATTCATACAAATGTTCAAAAATCACATCGTCTTTTACGGTATCTTTATTCCAGCTCAAAAACGATTTTTTCATGTGGTTTGCAATAACTAAAACCAAGGCATTTTTCATTTCGCCTTCCTCCCATTTATTAGCCACATCAATCATGTATTTGATGTTGTTTCCGTAAAATCTGTATTTCGGGAAATTTTGAGGATACTGTAATGCATCTGGTTTCAACTGCAAAACATCTCTTGATGGAATTGGGTATGGAGATTCAACGTTTAATTTGAAATCAGACATAATAAAAAGCTGATCCCATAATTTATGCTGAAAATCCGGCACATCACGCAAATGCGGATTCAAGCTTCCCATAACCTGAATGATGTATTTCGCCGC
The DNA here is from genome assembly GCF_000745775.1 of Flavobacterium sp. ASV13. Classification (GTDB taxonomy): domain Bacteria; phylum Bacteroidota; class Bacteroidia; order Flavobacteriales; family Flavobacteriaceae; genus Flavobacterium. The sequence goes on from NZ_JQJY01000005.1 coordinate 110,795, forward strand.
TTTATTTCGCGTTTCATCATCTTCAATTGCAGTAGCCTGGTCAATCAATTTTTGTAAATGACGACCATACTCCGGAATAATCAAACGTTGTCTTTCAGAATTATATTCCAAATTATAAACAACGTCACTTGCGGCTTCTTTTTTATATTTTTCGATCATAAGTTATAATGAAACTATACCTTCTATTGTAGAAACTTCTTTGTATTTACTAATCACATCATCTGAGCTGTGCATCGTAACATCAACAGAAACGCTGGTAAATTTACCTGTTTTAGATTTTGTTGTTTTAATAACTGCCCCCATTCTGTCAAAAGCTTTTTCAACACGCTCTACATTATCTGCTACAGATGGCACAATGAATTTATATAAATATTCTGCAGGCCAAGTGTTTGCGTTGTCAAGCTCTAATTTTAATCTTTCGTAAAATTCGGCTGTATTTTTTTCTTTATCGTTCTCCATTCGTAATTAAAAATAAACGCAAATATACGTTTTTGATTTCAGATTTTAGATTTTAGATTTTAGATTTTTTCCATTGAAAAGATAGTCGTTTTTTCGCCACGAATTTCACTAATTAACGCTAATTATATTGCTGTAAATCTCTTCATTAAATTTCACTAATTTCTGATTGTTTCTAAAATTTAAATTCGCATAAATTCGTGAAATTCGTAGCAAACGTTTATATTTGAAATACTTTGCCAATTTGCTCCCGATAATTATCGGGATTGCGAGATTAAAACAGATCACAATGAAAAAAATCATCTTCTTACTTTTTACATTTTTCACTTTTTACGATAGTCAAGCACAAGAAATCAAAACCTTAACTTATTTCCAAAATGACACTTTAAAACTGGATTTAGATTTATATCTGCCAAAGAAAAAATCTAACGAAAAAATTCCGTTGATTATGTTTGCTTTTGGTGGTGGATTTTCTGGCGGAGAACGTACCAGCGAAAAAGAATTCGGGATGTTTATGGCGCAAAATGGCTATGCGGTTGCCAGCATTTCGTACAGTTTATACATGAAAGGAAAAGATTTTGGATGCAAAGGAACTTTAACAGAAAAGATAAAAGCAATTCAGATTGGTGTAAGCGATATGTGGCAAGCAACTGGTTTTTTAATTGAAAACGCTGACAAATATAATCTTGATACTTCAAAAATCTTTATTTCCGGAATTAGTGCTGGCGCAGAAATTGGTTTCCACGCTTCGTTTTGGGATTATAAATTAATGAATTTATATAAAAGCAATTTGCAGGAAAACTTCAAATACAAAGGTTTCATTGGTGGTTCGGGCGCGATTCAGGATATTAATTTGATTACAAAAGAAAAAGCAATTCCGATGTTACTGGCGCACGGAAATAATGACGACACGGTTCCGTACAGTGCGGGTTCGCATCGTTCTTGCCCAACAAATGCTTCAGGCTGGTTGATTCTTTTTGGATCTTATGCTGTTTACAATCAAATGAATGATTTACACAAAGATGTTAAACTAATTACTTTCTGTGGCGGTGGACATGAATTCTCTGGTTATCTTTTTCATCAAGGACAACAATATGTTTTGGATTTTGTGAATGATGTTTTGAACGGAAAGAGATTTGAATCGCATTTGATTGTTACTTCTAATAAAAAAGGGAAGGATTCTGGGAAGTATTTGTTTTGTGAATAAACTTCAATCGTCTCAAACTTAAAACAGACTGGACTGAAGTCCAGCTCTACAATATTTACCGAGCCTTTGGCTCTTTTCACAATTTAATTCCGCAGGAATGACACATATTGTAGAGCTGGACTTCAGTCCAGTTGCCAAAAACAATAGCCTCCAAAATGCCAAATTTTTCGCTTCTGATAAATATTCTTTTTAATTATGAATAAGTTTAGGTAAATTTGCCCTTTATTTTTAGAATAGTGCAAAAAGAAATCATAGTTCTCCTTGGCGGTCCTGGTACAGGAAAATCTACGCTGATAAACGAATTAGTAGCTCGTGGCTACTGTTGTTACCCTGAAATTTCTAGAGAAGTTACACTCGAAGCTCAAAAAAGAGGCATCGAGCAATTGTTCTTGGAACAGCCATTATTATTTAGCGAAATGTTATTAGAAGGACGTATTCAGCAATTTAAAAACGCTGCGCAAGAACCTGATAATGTAGTTTTTATTGACCGAGGAATTCCTGATGTTGTAGCTTATATGGATTATATTGGCGACGAATATCCGGAGAACTTCACTAAAGCTTGCGAGGATTACAAATATTCTAAAACTTTTATTTTACCACCTTGGGAAGAGATTTATCAGAGCGACACAGAGCGTTACGAAAATTTTGAACAGGCATTGGAAATTCAAAAACATTTAATTGAAACGTATAAAAAATACGGGTACGATTTAATTGAAGTTCCAAAAGATACGGTTGAAAACAGAATTCTTTATATCTTAGATAAAATTTAGGCAGTAAGTTTAAAGTTGCAAAACTAGAAACTGATTTCTAAATTTTTAACTTTAACACTTTGGCCATGCAGGAAGCACAAGAAATTCTTTTAAAATACTGGAAACACGAAAGTTTCAGACCGCTTCAAAAAGAAATTATTGAATCGGTTTTAGAAGGGCAAGATACTTTTGCACTGCTGCCAACCGGAGGCGGAAAATCAATTTGTTTTCAGGTTCCTGCCATGATGCGCGAAGGAATTTGTCTCGTTATTTCGCCTTTGATTGCTTTGATGAAAGATCAGGTGGCGAATCTTCAAAAAAGAGATATAAAGGCCATTGCCCTTACAGGAGGCATTCATACGGAAGAAATCATTGATCTTCTGGACAATTGCCAATTCGGAAATTATAAATTCCTTTATCTTTCTCCAGAGCGCTTACAATCAGATTGGATTTTAGAACGCATCAAAAATCTTCCTATCAATTTAATTGCTATTGACGAAGCGCATTGTGTTTCGCAATGGGGTCACGATTTTAGGCCTGCGTATTTAAAAATTTCAGAGCTCAAAAAATTCTTTCCTAAAATTCCGTTTTTGGCTTTAACGGCAACGGCAACACCAAGAGTTGTTGAAGACATTAAAACAGAATTGGGATTAAAAGACACCAAACTTTTTCAGCAATCTTTCGAAAGAAAAAATATTGCCTATATGGTTTTTGAAGTCGAAGACAAATTGTATCGTGTTGAACAAATTTTGAAGAAAAATCCGCAGCCGTCTATTATATATGTACGAAATAGGAAATCGTGCCTTAATATGTCAACGCAATTACAATCCTTAGGTTTCAAAGCGACTTATTATCATGGCGGACTTTCATCTCAGGAAAAAGATAAAAACATGCAATTGTGGATGTCGGAACAAGCGCAGGTTATTGTTGCCACAAATGCGTTCGGAATGGGAATTGACAAAGACAACGTAAAAACGGTTATTCATACACAACTTCCTGAAAACTTAGAAAATTATTATCAGGAATCTGGACGCGCGGGGCGAAATGGTGAAAAAGCATTTTCGGTGTTATTATTCAATAATTCTGATGCAAACCAAACAGAACAGCAATTCATTAATGTTCTGCCAGATAAAAAATTTCTAAAAACGATGTATGTCAAACTTTGCAGTTATTTCCAGATTGCTTATGGCGAAGGTTTAGACGATTCTTTTTCTTTTAAAATGAATCATTTTTGTCATAAATATGATTTTCCTACTTTAAAAACCTATAATGCTTTACAGTTTTTAAATCAACAGGGAATTATTACAATGTCTCAGGAATTTTCGGAAAAAGTGACGATGCAGTTTTTAATTGAATCCAAAGAAGTGATTCGATACATGAGTCTGAATCCAAATGATGAAGAAATTCTTTTGGCAATTTTAAGAACATATCCGGGAGTTCATGAAATGAAAACACCACTTAATCTTTCGCTAATTGCTAAAAAATCAAATCATACAGAAGAACAAGTAACGACACTTTTAGAAAAATTAAAAGAAAAAGATATTATTGAATATAAATCTAAAAACAACGACGCGACTATTTTATTTAATGAAGTACGCGAAGATGATTTGACAATAAACCGAGTTTCAAAATATCTGGAAAAACAAAACAAACTAAAACGAGATCAGCTTTCGTCTGTACTCTATTATATAAAAGAAGACAAAACGTGCAAGAATAGATTGGTTTTGGATTATTTTGGAGAAGAAACAAAATCGAATTGCGGCGTTTGTTCGTATTGCATTACACAAAAAGGAAAAATTACCGAAGCCGATTCTATTGCTGATAAAATTCTGCACTTATTAAAAGCAACTGCCTTAACTTCGCGCGAAATTCAGAACCAAATAAAACTAGACGCTAAAGATGTGATTTTGGTTCTTCAGGAATTACTAGAAAATAATCATATCGTTATTTTAGCAAACAATAAATACACTTTAAAAACATAATGGAAAAATTACGAATTATATTTATGGGAACTCCGGAGTTTGCCGTTGGCATTTTGGATACCATTATCAAAAACAATTATGATGTTGTTGGCGTTATTACAGCTGCTGATAAACCAGCAGGACGCGGACAAAAAATAAAATATTCAGCTGTTAAAGAATACGCTTTAGAAAATAACCTTACTTTATTACAGCCGACCAATTTAAAAGATGAAAGTTTTTTAGCCGAATTAAAAGCGTTGAATGCGAATTTGCAAATTGTGGTTGCTTTTAGAATGTTGCCAAAAGTGGTTTGGGAAATGCCAAGTTTAGGAACTTTTAACCTTCACGCTTCTTTATTACCAAATTACCGTGGCGCGGCACCAATAAACTGGGCTATTATTAACGGAGAAACTAAAACTGGAGTTACGACATTCTTTATAGATGATAAAATTGATACCGGAGCAATGATTCTAAATTCGGAAATTGCGATTGAACCAACAGAAAATGCCGGACAATTGCACGACCGTTTAATGAATTTAGGAAGCACAACTGTAATTGAAACTTTGAAAGTTATTGAAAACGGAAATGTTACCACAACAATTCAGGAAGACAATGACGAAATCAAAACAGCATATAAACTAAATAAGGAAAACTGCAAAATCGACTGGACAAAATCGGGCAACGAAATCAACAATTTAATTCGAGGCCTAAGTCCATATCCTGCGTCTTGGTGTTTTTTGAAAGACAAAAACGAGGAATTGAATATCAAAATATATGATGCAAAATTGATTTCAGAAAGTCATTCATATGAATCTGGAAAGCTGATCAGCAGCAAAAAAGAAATTAAAATTGCAGTAAAAGATGGCTTCATTCAGCTTTTGAGCTTGCAATTTCCAGGAAAAAAGAGAATGCAGGCTGCGGAAATCCTAAACGGCATTACTTTTTCTGATGACGCAAAGGTCTATTAACCTCAGTAAAACAGGGGTTTCTACCTGATTTTCATCGATAAACAACATGCTTTATGAACAAAAAAAGCAAGTTATTAACAATTATTGCTAAAATTAGAGAAAACACTTGCACGCAACGGATTTCCTACTAAATTTGTGTATTAACAATTTTTTTTAACCAACAATTAATAACTAATTATTATGAACAAATCAGAATTAATCGATGCTATCGCTGCTGATGCAGGAATTACAAAAGCTGCGGCAAAATTAGCTTTAGAGTCATTTTTAGGAAATGTAGGAACTACTTTGAAAAAAGGAGGAAGAATTTCATTAGTAGGTTTCGGATCTTGGTCAGTATCTGCTAGAGCTGCTAGAGACGGTAGAAATCCACAAACTGGAAAAACTATCAAAATTGCAGCTAAAAATGTAGTAAAATTCAAAGCAGGAGCTGAATTAGAAGGTGCAGTGAACTAAGTAAGAAAGTTCTCTAAACTTATAATATAATTGAAACCCTCCTTATGGAGGGTTTTTTTATGCGGTTTAACGATTTTTTTTGGGTATTCTGAAATTTTATGATTAAATTTAATAAAAATTGTAGCCGTATGATTTCAGAAAAATTAAAAAAAGGACACCTGCTTATTGCCGAGCCTTCAATAATTGGAGATTTATCTTTTAACAGATCGGTAATTTTATTAGCAGACCATAACAAGGAAGGATCAATTGGTTTTATCATTAATAAGCCTTTAAAATACACTATTAATGATTTAATACCGGAGATTGATGCGAACTTCAAAATATACAACGGAGGCCCTGTTGAACAGGACAATCTATATTTCATTCACAATATTCCTGAACTGATCCCGAATAGTGTCGAGATTTCTAATGGGATTTATTGGGGTGGTGATTTTGAATCCACGAAAGACTTAATAAACGACGGATCTATCAGTAAAAATAACATTCGTTTTTTCTTAGGATATACTGGCTGGGATGAGAATCAGCTTGAAAATGAAATGCAGGGAAACTCCTGGATCATTGCCGATAATAATTACAAAAACAAAATTATCGGAAAATCGACCACTCACTTTTGGAAAGAACAAATTATTGAGCTTGGTGGTGATTATCTTATTTGGTCTAACGCACCTGAAAACCCATATCTGAATTAATTTTCAGATATGGATTCATTTAGCTTCTGCACTAATAAATGAGCCAGATTGCTTGTAAAATCTTTTTTTCGATATTTAGTTATCGGTTGTATTCCCGTGATTACATTTGTCAGAAATAATTCGTCGGCTTTTTGAAGATCGAACGGTGAAATTATTTCTTCGGAAATTTCTATGCCTTCTACTTTTTTAGCTATGGCCAAAATTTGTTTACGCATAATTCCATTCAAGCAACCTTCAGAAATTGGAGGAGTAATCAATTTCTTTCCTGTAAGCATGAATAAATTTCCCTGAAGAGCTTCTACTACATTTTTTGTATCATTTACTAAAATGCAGTTAGCCAGACCATTTTCATGAGCAAAAATACTTCCTGTTACATTTATCATCTTATTAGTCGTTTTAATCGACGATAATAATTGTTTAGTAACATAGAAGTCTTTATACAGATCTACTTCATATTCAGCCGTATTTACAACATACAAAGTACCTTCAAGGGGCGTTGCGTGAATTAAAAACGAAACTTCATTTGTTTTTGGCAAATACAAGCCGCCATCATTTCTATAAACAGTTATTCTAGCTCTTGCTGAATTAGAAATATTTTTTTCCTGAACAAGCTTTAAAATTTGTTCTTCAAAATACTCCATAGTGAAATTCATTGGAATTTCCATTCGAACCACACGCATCGAAGCCATTAAGCGGAAATAATGATCTTCCAGAAATAAAATTTTATTGTTTAAAATCTTCACTGTTTCAAAAACGCCGTCTCCATATAAAAAGGCGCGATTTTGAGTTAATATATTTTCTTCCTGCGTTACGTTTCCGTTAAAATTGATCATAAAAAAAACCCTGAATTTTGTTCAGGGCAAATATAAGGGATAAAATAGTTTTATACTAAACAGAACCTATAAGATGTTTCAAGTCTGAGATTTGATTCTCCCACAATTGTTTAGCCTCTCCTACTTCTTCTTTTTCAGCAAAATCAACTACCATTAAAGACACATCTTTAGTTAATTCGTCAACTAAAATATGAAGTTCAAAAAAATACTCCGTATCCTTACTGCTTTCATCGACCCATTTAAACTTCACTTTCTCACCCGTTTTTTTAGATGCCAAACGCGCTTTTTCTTGCGAGTCATTCCAAATGAAAGTGAAAAATTCACCTCTTGAATTTACATTGTCTGCAAACCATTCAGACAAACCTGAAGGCGTTGATATATATTGATACAATAATTGCGGCGAAGAATTGATCGGGAACTCGATTTCGTAACGTATTTTTGAATCCATGTGCTGCGTTTAATTTTTTCGAAATATAAGAATATATGTCCAAAAACAATGCGTTTTTAAAAATATTTTTTTTTCTTCATTTTATGCTTGTATGCTTTAATATTATTTTTATCTTTGCACCCGCAATGAGGAAATCATTCCACTTGTAGTCCAGGCGAGGTAGCTCAGTTGGTTAGAGCGCAGGATTCATAACCCTGAGGTCACGGGTTCAACTCCCGTCCTCGCTACAACAGGTAAAACCCTTAAACAGCAATGTTTAGGGGTTTTTTATTTGAATTAACTCATTATTTTGCAAGGAATTTTATTAAATTAGTACCTTGCACAAAGTAATTTACACACGTATGGATATAGTTAAATTTAAAATCACATCTAAAACAATAAAAGTCGAAGTACGAAATTCGAATAATTATGTTTTTAATTTTAATACTGCTTTAGAAATAGAAAAAGCAGACAGAGATGTTTTATTAAAACTATATAATGCATTAGATCTTCTTTTTAAGAAAGAAGCTACCATCGAAAACAAAAACTACATTTCGCCAAATCAAACGAATATTCTGGATCAGATTTCTGCAGCTGACAGTTTACAGAATGAGGAGTAAATACTCTATACAAATAAAAAAAAGCCCTTAAGCAATATGTTTAAGGGCTTTTTATTTAAACTTGGCTTTCCTTCAATAATAACTTCACAAAAAACAAATCCTCCAACGACATAAAAACCACTTAACCAAACGATTAAAACATAAGACTTAAAATAATTTCATAACTTAGTAAGCAGAATTTTACAAAAAATACTTTTTTTTATTTCTCATTAAAACTTAAATCTTATGAAAATCAAACAGAAATTATCATCAGGAATGGTTTTATTAGTTTTATCATTTCTGGCTTTTGCCTGCAAAAAAAAACCAACAACGGATTCTGAATCAACAAAAAAAGATTCAGTCGTTACAACAACAGATTCTTTATCTTCACAAAGTGGCGATCTTGTAACTGCCGCTAATTTTAATCGAGCAGAAACCGATTTGTATTTTAGCACTTCTGTTAAACAATCAAATGGTACTGGTGCTATTTTTCATTTCAGAACTTTAATGCCCATAGATAATCAAACTGTTATTCGTGCTAATCGCGATGTTTTATATTCGTCTGGTGTTTTTGATCTCGACGCCGGCCCCGTAACAGTTACACTGCCAGATCCAGGCAAGCGATTCATGTCGATGCAAACATTCGACCAAGATCAATATTCTGAAACTTATTATGCGCCCGGAACTTTTACTTTTACCAGAGAAAAAGTCGGCACGCGTTACTTAATGTTAGGAATTCGAACCTTTATCAACCCAAATGACCCGAAAGATTTGCCAATTGTAACCGCTTTACAAAATGCAATTAAAATTGACCAAAAAGAAAAAGGAACTTTTGAAATTCCAAATTGGGATAAAGTAAGCCAAAAGAAAGTTAGGGATTCATTAATTGAAGTATCAAAAAAACTATCGGACACAAAAGGAATGTTTGGTCCAAGAGGAAAAGTAGACGAAACACTTCATTTAATTGGAAGTGCTACCGGATGGGGAGGAAATCCTGAAAAAGATGCTCTTTATCTTTCAGTCAATCCTGCCAAAAATGATGGAAAAACGGTCTATAAATTAAAAGTAAAAAATGTACCAGTTGATGGATTTTGGTCTGTAAGCGTTTATAATAAAGACGGCTATTTTGAAAAAAACGATCTTGACTCTTATACATTGAATAATATTACTGCAAAAAAAGATGCTGACGGGTCAGTAACAATACAATTTGGCGGTTGTGACGGAAAAACACCAAATTGTATTCCAACTGTTGCTGGCTGGAATTATTGGGTAAGACTTTATCGTCCACATAAAGAAGTTTTAAATGGTACTTGGAAATTTCCTGAAGCTCAAATTGTCAAATAATACCATTACAACATATTTCATTGCATTGTATACAAAAGCCGTTAATTTTTTAACGGCTTTTTTTGTTCTGTAGATTATTTCGAAATAAAAAACAATCTATTTTTTGTAACATTTTCAAACATTAGCGTCAAAATATAGAATTTAATTGCGGTTCTTTGCAACTTGTTACATTCGCAATTGAAATTGATCAATTTTTGAATACAATAATATTGAAACCAATGAGTTTAGACTAGTTAAAAACTAGTTGCTATATTTTCGTTATGGACAATAAAAAGTTTATCTCAAGTTTAAAAAAGGGTAATGAAGCCGCCTTTAAAGAGGCGTATTTCAATTACTACGATAAATTGATAAACATTGCCAGACGATTTAACTCTTCTGTACTTACACCTGAAGATTTTGTTCAGGAGACTTTCATACGATTATACAATAAAAGAGAATTGCTCAACGAAGATGTTTTGCTCGACAAACAATTATTTGTCATCTGCAAGAATATCATTCTCAATCACATTAATAGAGAAAACAAAATAATTCAGCTTGATCCTCAAGTTGATATCTTACAGGAAGAAACTGATTCAACAGTTTTTGATGAGAGAAGTGAAAAATTACACAGTTTCATCAATCAGCTTCCTGAACAACAACAAAAAATATTTACTTTACACAAACTGGAAAACCTTAGCTATAAGGAGATTGCAGAAATTACGGATCTTTCTGAAAAGACCATTGCCAATCATATTTATCTTGCCAGTAAATTTATTCGGAAAAAAATCGAAAACCATTAGGAACTTTTTTGTTCTCGTTTGTTATATATAAAAAACAAGAACAGAAAATGCATATTGAAGCATATAAAACTAATGTCAAAACAAAAAAAGACGCAAGTTTACTTGTCGCTCTTTTACAATTCGTCATTTCAGATTGTATCATAAATTTCGATGAAAAAGGTCAGGAAACCATCCTAAAAATCGAAACCAATCGTGATATTAAAGAAATGGTTTATCGAGTTTTCAGCAAACAAGGTTTTCATTGTCAAATCATTTAATACCCAAAAATCATGGATAAGGAAAACTTTGATGAAGAATTTAAAAAACTATGGGACGAAACTCCTGTTTCAAATTCTGACAACGATAAAGAAGCTTGCTGGAAACAATTCCATTCAAAAACTTTTGCTCCGAAGAAAAAGAAAACAAAACCTTGGCGCTATTATGCCGCTGCAGCAGTTTTGCTTTTTGTTTTGATTGGATCCGGAATTTTCTTTAACAACAAACCTCAACAAGAAAATATAATTCTTGCCGAAAACGTAATTGAAAACACCTCTTCAAAAATAAAATTTGTTGTCTTGCCAGATGATTCAAAAGTAGAATTAAGTCCAAATTCTAAAATCACTTACGGACATAATTTTGCTTTGAATCGAAAAATTGAAGTTGATGGACTTGTCTATTTCAAAGTAAAAAAAGATAAACAACATCCGTTTCAGGTTTTTTGTAATGAAACGACAACTACCGTATTAGGAACTTCTTTTACAGTAAATGAAACGGAAGATGAAAAAGTAACGGTTGAACTTTATGAAGGAAGCGTTCAAATGAATGTAAAAGGCCAAAATCAAAAATGGATTTTGAAGCCGGGAGAAAAATTCACTTACGGAAACCAAACTGCTTCGGTAACAGAATTTAGCCGATTCATTGACTTTGATAATCAAAAACTTTCTGAAGTAAGCCAATATATTGAAGAAAATTATGGTTATAAAGTAATTCTTCCGAAGGAAAATTTAGATCAGAAAATCACAATCAGAATCAATAAAAAAGAGGATTTAAAAACAATTGTACAATTAATATCAGAAATGTATAACCTAAACTTTGAAATAAATGAAGATTTAAAACAGATTACTTTTCAGTAGAAAAGAAAAAAGGATGCAAGCCGCGAAACTACACATCCTCCTTATAATCAGGATAACACGAAGTTATTCCATTTAATAATAATCCAAAAATACAAAATTTCATGAAGCATATAATTTCAGCATGCTTTTTTTTAATCAGTTTATTGGCGTCTGCTCAAAAGGTGACTGTAACTGTAGATAAAAACGTAACCTTAAAAGAATTCTTTAAGCAGATTGAAAATCAAACCGATTTTAAATTTGCTTTTACAGATCAAATCGACACCGATAAAAAATATTTTACCAAAAAAAACACATACAAGCAAATCGAAGTTGAGAAACTGATTTCGGAATTAAACAAAACGGCAACGGTACAATTTTCTATTGTTGGCAATAATATTTTTGTGAAGCAGAAATCTCAATCTCAAAAACAAGCTAAAAAAAAAAGCAAGCTGAAAGGCCAGATTATTGATGATGAAAAACAACCCGTTATTGGTGCCAATGTTTTTATTAAAGAATTGGAAACCGGCACCGTAACGGATTATAATGGAAAATTCAGCATTGAAGTCCCAAATGGCACTTATACTTTTGTAATTAGCTACGTTGGATTTAAAAACCAAGAAAAACAAATTACAATTTCGGATGATGCCAATATCAATTTCAACATCGAATCTGATAGTCAGCAATTAGGAGAAGTTATTGTTACGACCAACAAAGCCACTGACATCAAAAACACGCAAATGAGCGTCAATAAGCTTTCGATGCAAGAAATAAAACGAATTCCTGTTGCAATGGGCGAACCAGATCCTTTAAAATCGATTTTGACTTTGCCGGGAGTTACCAATGCAGGAGAAGCTTCATCAGGGTTTAATGTGCGCGGAGGTGCTGCTGATCAGAATTTGATTCTTTTGGACGGTGCTCCTGTTTATGCAGATTCGCATATGTTTGGATTTTTCTCCATTTTTAATGCCGATGCTATCAGCGGTTTAGAATTATACAAAGGCGGAATTCCTTCAAAATATGGCGGACGTGTTTCTTCTGTTTTAGATGTTACACAACAAACCGGGGATTTTCAAAATTATAAAGTAAATGGTGGAATTGGAATAATTTCTAGCCGACTTTTGGTTCAAGGTCCATTACAAAAAGACAAAGGCTCTTTTATTCTTTCTGGCCGAGCTTCATATGCGCATTTATTTTTAAAATTGGCCGACAATAAAAATTCGGCTATGTTTTATGATTTGAATGCCAAATTCAATTATCGCTTTAATGCTAATAATACTTTGACTTTTTCTGGATATTTCGGAAATGATGTTTTTGATATCAACGATCGTTTCTCTAGCAAATACGGAAGTACAATGGGAATTTTAAGTTGGAAACATAAGTTTTCAGATCGCTTAAACACCAATCTTTCTGCATTTTACAGTGATTATAAATTCAATTTAGGACTTTCTTCAGAAAATTTTGAATGGGATAGCAATATCAAAAGCTACGGTTTGAAATACAATTGGTTTTATCAGCAATCAGAAAAATTCAAAATCAACTACGGAATTGATGGTTTGTATTACAATTTTAATCCGGGAGTTGTGCAGCCAACAAGTATTGATTCGCAGTTTAATTATCAGCAATTGGACAAAAAATATGCTTTAGAAACTTCTGCATTTATTGATTTTGAAAATCAAATTACAGAAAAACTAAATTTCAGATACGGACTACGCTATAGCATGTTTTATCGTTTAGGTTCAGAAGAAATCAGTACTTATGAAAATGGTCAGGCTGTTGTTTTTAATCCGCTCTATAATATTTATCAGGAAGGAACTCCAACGGGAACAATTTCTTATGGAAAAGGAAAGAAGATAAGCAGTTTCAACAATTTTGAACCTAGAGCCGCTTTGTCTTATGCTTTTAATGATAACACTTCGATTAAGGCAAGCTACAACAGAATGGCGCAATACATTCATATTTTATCAAATACGCAATCTCCGCTGCCAATGAGCATCTGGACACCGAGCGGGCCTTTTACAAAACCGCAAATGCTGGATCAGTATGCAATGGGTTATTTTAAAAATTTCAAAGACGGCGATTATTCTTTTGAAGGAGAATTATTTTATAAGAATGTCCAAAACCGAATTGACTATATTGATGGAGCCGATGTTTTGGCCAACAACAATATTGAACAGGTTATCCTGAATGGAAAAGCCAGATCATACGGAATGGAATTATTGCTTAGAAAAAACACAGGAAATTTTACCGGATGGATTTCTTATACTTTATCACGCGCCGAACAAAAAACACCGGGAAGAACTCCTGAAGAACCGGGGATCGCAAACGGTGACTGGTATTTATCTGGATATGACAAACTGCATAATTTAAGCGTTGTTGGAAGTTATGAATTCAGTCCAAAATGGTCATTTAATGGAAATTTTACTTTGCAATCAGGTCAGCCGGTAACGTATGCTAATGGCTATTATGAATTTGGCGGTATTCATGTTCCTAATTATTCTTTGAGAAACGAAAACCGACTTCCTCTTTTCCACCACCTTGATGTCGCTGCAACTTATACGCCAAAACCAGAAAAAAAGAAAGGATGGCAAAGCTATTGGGTATTTAGTATTTATAATATCTACAACCGAAAAAATGCTGCTTCAATGAATTTCACCACAAATGAAGATACCGGACTTAATGAAACCCGAAGGCTATCGATCTTCGGAATTGTCCCTGGGGTTTCTTATAATTTTAAATTTTAATGCGATGAATAAATTAAAAAAATATAACGTCATGAATAGAGCATTGGCCTTTATAAGTCTGATTTTGGTTTTGATTTTCAGTTCCTGCGAAGATGTTGTAAATCTGGATTTAGAAACCGGTGAGACCCAAATTGTAATCGATGCTGAAATTGTCTGGAAAAAAGGAACTGCCGGAAATGAGCAAACGATAAAAATCAGCAAAACAGCTCCTTATTACAACGGCTCAACGCCAAAAGTTTCTGGAGCACAAGTTCGAGTGGAAAACAGCAATGGCGATGTTTTTACTTTTACAGAAACGGCGGCTGGAGTTTACAAGTGCACTAATTTTGTTCCAGTCATCAACATGGATTATAAATTATTTGTTCAGGCCGAAGGACAAAATTTTACTGCTGTAGAAAAACTGACTTCAGTAACGCCAATTGATAAAGTAGAGCAAAAAATTGTTCCTGATTTTGGTGGAGAAGATGTAATCGAAGTTACTTTTTATTACAAAGACCCCGCAGATCAAGTCAATTTTTATTTAACCGATTATCAAAGCGAGTTTCTAATATTTCCGGAATATGAAATAACAAATGATGATTTTTATAATGGAAATGAAATCAGCACAAGATATTCGCATGAAGATATGAAGCCTGGAAATACTTTAAACATTTTACATCGAGGTATTTCTAAAAACTTTTTTAATTATATGAAGTTAATTTTAGACGCTTCAAACTCAAATCCGTTTCAGGTTCCGCCGGGGAATATTAGAGGAAATATTGTCAATACAAACAATGCTAATAACTATGCATTGGGCTATTTTAGACTTTGTGAAGCAGATGCTGTTTCTTATGTTGTGAAATAGATTATTTTACAAAAACACAAAACCCTTAACTTTCATGTTAAGGGTTTTTATATTTAAATCAATCCTAAAATTTTTCCGTAAGCTATTGCAGCTTTATGAACCTGAATCGTCCAATCTTCTGCTGCATTATCATCGGCTCCGTCAGAAATATATTTAAGGCATAAAAACGGAATATTTTCTTTCATTGCAATCATCGCCAAAGCATAAGCTTCCATATCTACAACATTATAGGCATCAGAAGAATGCTCCATTTCAAAATTATCGCCAGTTCCGCAAACACCTTCCTGAAGGTTATCCATCAGCAAACCATATTCTAAAACTGTAGGCAAACCCGATAATGGTGTTTCATATAATGCAAAACCTAAGCCTCGAACGTCCATATCTCGTTGCACAAATTTGGTACAACAAATTACATCACCTTTTTGAAAATTGCTACTTCCTGCCGATCCTAAATTTATAATTATTGAAGGTCTTTTATTTTGAATTGCTTTTGACAATTCATAAGCTGCATTCACTTTTCCGATTCCAGTAAATACAACATTATTTTCTTTAAAAACTTCTGCTGCTTCAGATTCAAGAGCAAAACAGAATAATATATCTTCATCGGCAAAAGATTCCGTTTGATTAATTTTTATCATGAGAGATTTTAATTTCAGGTCGCAAAAATACGTTTAAAATTGTTTTTACAAGAAGAATTATTTATGTCACAAAATCAATTCTTCAAAAATTGGATCCTGCAAAAGTGCTGCCGAAAGCGATTCCATTGAATGTTTGGAAGCATGTACTTGCCATTCTAAAGTTATATGATCCAGATTACGACGTTGAACAATAAGCTTTGACTGTACCTTAAAATCCGAAAATAATTCTTTACATCTTTTATAACCATCATCTGTGCGCTTAAAGGTAATACGGAGTACTTTATGTTCATTGCTGATATCAATTTTATCTTGAAGAAATGTAAGAAGCGTTAAAATCAAAAGAATCATCAATGCAGCGCAGGCCGAAGCAAAATAATAACCCGCTCCTACTCCCATACTCACAGCCGCTACTGACCAAATTGTTGCCGCAGTTGTAATCCCGCTAACATGACTGTCTGACCTAAAAATTACTCCGGCACATAAAAACCCTAAACCAGTTACAATGTTTGAAGCAATTCGGTCTGCGTTTCCAGGTCCGCCAATCCATTGAGACATAAATGTAAAGAAACAAGCACCCACAGAAATCATTATAGTGGTACGAAGACCTGCCGCTTTTCCTCTATATTCCCTTTCAGCACCAATTAAAGCTCCCCAAAATGCAGCTAAAAGCAATCTTATGACAATTTCTACTTCCATTTAAATTGTATTTTTCAGTTAAAATTACGCAAAAAACACAAAACCTTCAAAATCAAAATGACTCTGAAGGTTTTTAACTTTTTAGAAAATGTTCTTAATTATTCTTGTATTCTTTTTCCTTTTGGGCATACCAATCTTTCATAACATAAAAAGCTTTCTTTTTTATTCCGTTGCTTGAAATTAAACCTTTTCGATTAAAGAAATCCTGAATGTTTGGCAATTGTCTTCTTGGTGATCTGAAATCAACCAAAATCCACGGCGAAACTCCCGCCAAACCTTCAATGCGATTGAACATTTGAGTATTCTGAATATACAATTCTTCCTGATATTCTTCGTTCCAACGCTCTTTCTTGTCGCCATGCAAACCTTGTAAAGCTTCACCTCCAAATTCACTCACAATAACGGGTTTGTTATATGGAATTACCCATTGCATGTCTTTGCAAGATTCGTTTGTTCCTCTGTACCAGCCTAAATATTGGTTAAAACTTACAATGTCAACATATTCATTCATATTATCCTGAAGTGTATTGATGTTGTTTGGGCTTTTGGTTACTTACATCGCCATACTGATTAATCGGGAATTATCTTGTGTACGCGCATATTTTGCTAATTTACTCAAGAAGACATCTCTGTCATCGCCGTGAGGAGTTTCGTTTGCGATAGACCAAATTACGATTCCGCAACGATTTTTATCTCTGTAAATCATATCATGCAATTGATGTTCTGCATTTTCATAAGTAGCTGGATTTGTCCATGAAATCGTCCAGTAAACTGGAACTTCTGACCAAATCATCAATCCCATTTTTTCGGCTTCTTTTACCATATTTTCATTGTGTGGATAATGCGCTAAACGAACATAATTGCAACCTAATTCTTTTGCCCATGTCAACAAAGTATGAGCATCTTCTGTAGACCAGGCTCTT
The DNA here is from genome assembly GCF_000745775.1 of Flavobacterium sp. ASV13. Taxonomy (GTDB): domain Bacteria; phylum Bacteroidota; class Bacteroidia; order Flavobacteriales; family Flavobacteriaceae; genus Flavobacterium. Next base: position 128,193 of record NZ_JQJY01000005.1, read on the forward strand.
CCGGACCTGAACGGTGCTTCTTCATGAATACTTATTCCTCGCAAAAAGACTTTTTTACCGTTTAACAAAATTTCTTTTCCTTTTGTTTCAATAGTTCTAAAGCCAATTTTATCCGCAATATTTTCATCCGCTTTGCTGATTGTTACTTCATATAATTTTGGATTTTCAGAAGTCCATAAAACTGGATTCGCTTTTAATTCAAAATAAGCCATTCCTTTGGCATCAGTTTTTACCTCTTTTTTGATTTTCAATTCGGGAATAGAAATCGAAACCGACTGATTTATCGCTTCACTATTCATCTTTACCCAACCCGAAATTTTTCCTTTTTCTTTTTTATCTAATTGGATCAAATAATCTTCGATATAAGTATTTGGAACTTGGGCTAAATTTACGTCTCTTGTAATTCCACCATAATTCCACCAATCCATATTTACAGTTGGAACATTATCTTTATGACGTTTATTATCGACTTTAACAACAACGAAATTATTTCCGTCAACCAATAAATTTGTCACATCAAAATTAAAAGGCGTATAACCGCCAATGTGAGTTCCGGCTAATTTTCCGTTTACATAAACTTTTGCATCATAGTTAACCGCCCCAAAGTGAAGAATCCCTTTGCTGTTTGCATCTTTTTTATAATTAAAGTCTTTTTGAAACCAAACTGTCCCTTCATAAAAAAACAATCTTTCGTCCTTCGAATTCCAGTCTGACGGAATATCCATAACAGCTGAAGTTGCAAAATTATATTCTGACAATTCTGAAGTATTGAACTTTTTGTTTTCAAAAAAACCATTGTCTTTTAAAGGCATCAAACGATAATCATAATATCCATTTTCAAGCGGATCTACGATGTAATGCCATTTTCCGTTTAAATTAATATTATCTCTTGCCGAAATATTAGACAATAATGGTACTTCCTGCGCTATTGTTTTTCCAATAAACAAAAAAGCAAAACACAGCATTATAATTTTTCTCATAACTAAAAACATTTATTTTTTTCGAAATTCTTAACTGCTAAAGTTAAATTTTTATTATAAAAATTAGGGTTACAAAAGTTCAGATTTTTTTCAAAACACCTCATCAAATACTTATCAATTATACGCTAAAAACTGCCTTTTAATGCATTTTGAGCTAGATATTATTATTTTTTCTAAAAATCTAATGATTCTAAAGGTTTGCTTTTCCTTATAAAACTGAAATTTTACTTTTTATCTTTTTTTTAAATACCTTTTCTATATTATTTACCCTAAATGTTTAAACGCAAATGCAAAATTTTTAATAATAAAGTTTTTTTTCGTTTTCAAAATCACTAACTTGTTTATGCTTAAGAACATTACACAATAAATTTCTTGTTTACACGCTTGTATTCTATATTTCTAAAAGCAAATTAAAATTTCCCCCAAAACAATTTTACTGAAGGCACTTATTTTATTGTAATTAAAAAAAATAAAACTATGCGAGTATCCGTTATCCGAAAAAACATAAAATTTACCCCAGATTCTAGAAGAGTTGTTGCCCGATATTTTATGAATGGCGACGAGCGAACCCAGCAGATGGTAATTCGGATAATGTCACTTGATGAAAAACAAGTTTATGAAACACTCGAGCAGACACTTCGTGAATTTGCGAGAAGACACCGAAATATTTCGGCCATATTTTTTCGACACTGCGAACTAATAAAACCGCTGATTGAAGCCATGCAAATTGATTATGAAGGTATGTCGTTAAATCGAAAAATGCTTATAGGTTCCTATTGTACTATGGAATATGCAATCGAATCTGCCGCCATTTTTAATCCTTCAATTATAGAAGATTTTGATCAGTCTGGACTTGAAATTGGCGAAAAACGAATTATTATTTCGTTTAGAGCAACCGGAGAAGGACATATTTCTTCTATCGTTTTTAGAAGAGGAATTCTCGACAAAGACAATAATTTACAGATAATGAAAATTGGCAATCAAATTGATAAAGCCGAAATTGAACATAAAACCTTATTGAACAAAGAACGATTTCTGACGAAATTGTCTGAAATGCATACCTCAAACAAATACATCGACCAAATTATGCAGGATTTACCAGATGCATTTGAGTTTGTTGTTTTGAAAAATATGGTTAATACCGCTTTAAGTGACCCTTCGATTCGTCAGGAAAGAAGAACTGCATTAGAGGAAATAATCTGGCTTGCCAATTCTTTTTATGATGTTCAGTTCAGTCACGATTCAGATATTACAGAACGTGTCATTTTTCCAATTTCTGATTCCGAAAGCCGAGGTATCGAAGATGCACGTTTTGTCCGTTTTACAGATGATGATGGTTCTTCTCGTGTTATGGCAACTTATACCGCATACAACGGACATGCGATTTTACCAAAACTGATTTTGACCGAAGACTTTTATAGTTTTAGAGTATTGCCTTTACATGGTGATGGTGCACAAAACAAAAATTTAGCTTTATTCCCAAAAAAAATAAAAGGCAAATATGCGATGCTTGCCCGAATTGATGGCGTCAACAATTACCTTATGTACTCCGAAAGAGCAACGCAATGGAACAATCCGATTTTATTGCAGGAACCAAAATATACTTGGGAATTTACACAAATTGGAAACTGCGGATCACCACTCTGGACAGATGAAGGCTGGCTTGTAATTACACATGGCGTTGGAGCAATGAGACGCTATTGTATCGGGGCTTCCCTTTTTGATTTAGATGATCCTTCAAAAGAAATTGGAAGACTCCGCGAACCATTGCTTGCACCATTAGAAGATGAACGAGAAGGCTATGTGCCTAACGTTGTTTATTCCTGCGGTGCTATTATTCATAATAACAGCCTTATTTTGCCATATGCCGTTTCTGATTATTCTTCGACTTATGCCGTAGTCGATTTAACGGAACTGCTAGGAGCTCTTAAATATGGTCAATAAATAGTTAGTATTAGGTTTCCTAAACTTTAATCAAATCAAAAATCCACGTTAAAATCTCAATGTCATAACAGTTTTTCCGTGTAAAAAAATACTTTTGTCAAAAACCACATTTCTATTTTTAAAAGAAACGAAAAAGACATTCGTATGGAAAACGAAAAATTTATTTTTTGCCTCGAAGGAGTTCCTGATGTTGATGAGGTTACAACTACCGATGTTGTTAAAAATCTGGAAGAAATTGCTATCGACCAAGGTATTTCCAGTATTCATAAAACCTGTGATACGATTGAAGGTTTAGAAGAAAGTTTGAATACACTTTTGTATGACGATCATAATTTTAAGGATTATGAAATCATTTATTTGGTTATGCCAGGGCAGGAAAATAGCATTTGCCTTCATGATTATTATTACAGCATCGAAGAAATAGCCGAACTTTTTGAAGGAAAAATGAAAGGAAAAATTATTCATTTTGCCAATAAAAAAAAATTAGACCTCAACGACGATGAAGCACAATACTTTCTAGACATTACCGGCGCACGCGCTATTTCTGGCTATGGATCTTCTTATAATAAAATAGCCAGTTACAGTACAATCGATAAGGCTTTTTTTAGTCTGTATCAGGAAAATGATGATCTTACTGAAGTGGTTGAAGAATTGTACCAAAAACATTATGCACTTTGCAAATTGCTTGATTTTAGATTGTATTATTAAAAATGAAGTCAAGGTCAATTGAGAAAATAAAAACGTATACTCCAAAAGGATTTCGAGAGAAGTTTTTAGGAGAAGACAATCCTATTCATTTACTTTTTAAATCGAATTCGGATCATTTTTTCTGTCTTGAAATTGAGGAAATGATGCATATGCAACATCCAGTTCCCCCTTCTAAACATTCTTGCCATACCTTGATTTTTATTTCATCAGGTCAGCATGTTATGAAATTAGGATATCAGGAATATACAACCATCAATAATGAAATAATTGTGGTGCCTGCAGGCCAAATTTTCTCGCTTGATAATGTTAATAATATACACAGCGGCTATATTTGTCAATTTCATCCCGATATTCTAATTGGAAAATTCGGAAGTCGGGAAATGCTTAATGATTTTGATTTTTTAAAAATTTCAGGAAATCCAAAAACAAAATTATCTATTGATGATGTGCCTTTAATTACAACCATTTTTGACAGGCTACAAAAAGAATACACGGATACAAATCTTGCAGACTTGAATATTGTTCAAACTTATTTGATTGCCCTGTTTTATGAGATGAATAAAAACTCGGTTAAATCTTCTAAACCTATTTCGGCTGCAGAAATCATTACTAATAAATTTAAAGAATTAATTCATCTTCATATAAAAACCCAGCATCAGGTCAATCATTATGCTTCATTACTTAACGTTACTCCCAATCATCTAAACAAATGCGTAAAAACAGTAACTGGAAAATCTGCAGTAAAATGGATTGATGAGAACATATTATTGGAAGCCAAATATTTACTCTTTCAAACTACACTTTCTATTAACGAAATTGCAGCACAGGTTGGTCATGAAGATCAGTCTTATTTTAGCCGATTTTTCAAAAAACACGAAGGGATTTCTCCAATTCAATATCGAAAAATGATTGATAAGTCCTAATTATTGATTATACAATCCTAGCAATTACCAAGACATTTTTCAGAAATTTGCCCGTTCAAAAAATGCAAATTATGATTTATGTATTTAAAACTTCCGTTGACAGTCCGTCAAAATTAGAATCGGCTTCGGCCTTGCTTCACAAATTATTGCCAGAAACTTTATGGAATTTTGACCTTGAAGACTGTGATAATATTTTGCGAATTGACAGTGAACACGAAATAGTCGATTTAATTTTAAACAATGGCATTTTCGATTGTATTGAATTAGAATAATTTGGCAACTTCAATAAATTTCATTTTCTATAAAACAAAAAAGGGACGCAGTTTAGTGCTGCATCCCTTTTCAAACTAACTATAAAAATATTTATTTAAGCCAACGAGGGTCTCCAATTTTATTATCAATCAAAGTTTGATTCTGTACTTTAAAATTTCCTGTAGCAGCACTTACAAACTGTGGGTCTAATGCAGTTGCAGTTGCTGATAAGTCAGGTCTGTTATTAGCAAGCGCTCCAGCAGTACTATTTAAATTTGGACAATTAAAATAATTATTACTTACAAATGTTGGATTTGGTGTTGCAGTCTCTCTTGTATATGGTGCTGCCGTATTCGAAAACAATGTATTGCGTACCGTAATTGAACTAGTAGTAACAAAACGAGTATACAAAATTCCGTTAGTGTTCGCAGCAATCATATTCGGATTATTGATTGTACAAGCATCAATTACAATAGTAGAAGTTAATCCTGTAAGACCAGCATCTGCACGAATAAAATATCTAGCTGTTGCAACATTATTAAATGTACTGTTTTTAAGAGTAAGTTTCGCTAACTGTGAACCTCTAAAATCTATAAACTCTCCATTAGCTGTTAATATATTTGTAACAATTGAATTATCTACTGTTATCGAAGACACTTTTGCAGCATTTAAATTGGCACTAATTAATGATACTCCGTAGTCATGAATATTGCAACCGCTTATTAAAAGATCGCCATAAGAAACACTATTGTCATTGTATTTTATTACAGAAACAGCTGCGGCACCAGCGCCTTTATCACCTTTTAAATCTAAATCTATCAAACTAAGATTAGCCGATCCCGTAACCATTACAAAATTCACATGCAGTTTCGGTTTGTTATCTACGCGCAATCCTCGTAATGTGATTTCTTTATTTATGTTAATTGTTCCAACTTGATTATCTGCTATATAATCACCCGGCATTAATACCAAAACAGATCCAGCAGGTGCATCGATAATTTTTTGCAATAAATTATCATCCGCTTTAATCAAAATTCCTGTTCCAATATCGATACCCGTTGTGAAAGTTGCTGTACCACGTTTCTTAGTTCCGTTTAACAAAGTAGCTGTATAAGCTGTTTCACTTGTAAGACCTGTCACGACAGCTACTCCTGCAGTTTTTTCAGCCGCAGTAATTGTGTGAGTAACGTTGCCTGGTTGCAATGTAATTTGTGTAGCGTTTGTATTTGCAGGCCATCTTAAAGTTACTTGCTTAGCTTCAATATCTGCTGGCAGAACCGCATATAGCAATTGCTCAGACAAAGTTGTAGCAGTAGTAACCGACCATTTAGAATCTTCTAAACCTGTTGAACTTACTGCTTTTACTCTAATTGAATAAACCGTTTCTCCTTCAAGTTGCACTTTTACGGGCAATTCATCTGGAGCAACATTTACTGTTTTATAAATGGTTTTAAATTCAATATCATCTGCACTAAATTGCACTACATAATGATCTGCATCTGGTTTTACAGTCCAATTCAATTCAACTGAAGTCTCATTTCTAACTGTCGCTTTCAGCTCAATTGGAGAAAACGCTCTGTTTACATCCAAAGTATCAATTACTTCTTCCTGAAAAGTGTCACAAGAAGAAAAAGTCAACATCAGAGCTAATGCAGTAAATACTCCTTTTATTATATATTTTGTTTTCATAATTATACTTTATTAATTTTCAGAAACTTATTAATACCCGTAATCATTAGTCAATTTTCCGTTGCTTCCTTCTAGGAATACTTGCCATATTGGCCAAAATTGTCTATTGTCAGGATTAACTCCTGGTTTGTACAAAGTATTGATCTTAGTATCGGCTGCCGCACCTGTCCATGTCCATGCAATGCTTGTGTAACCAGCTCCCGGATTAGTAGTTTCTCCTTTGTTCAAACCATAAATATCAAGGCTTACGTTATCTGCTTTAAACTTATAGTATAATGTTGTTGGAACAGTTGCATAATTTCCTGTATGATCTGCTAAACTTTTCATATTCACTTTAGCTTCGTCTAATTTTGCTTTAAGCAAATTCCAACGAATAAGATTTTGTTTACGCTCCATTTCACCTGTAAACTCATATTTGTTTTCATCAACAAGTGCTTTAAACATTGCATCTTTTGTTGACTTACTATTTACATAATCTTCAACTTTTGTTGCCTGATCAGCTGTTGCAAATGCTCTTCTTCTAACTTCTTTTAAATATGGAGCTGCTGCTGCAGGGCCTTCTAATTCATTTGCAGCTTCAGCCGCAATTAATAGAACTTCGGCATAACGCATATAAATTTTATTCACTCCATCATCGTTTGTTGAAGTAACAAAACGTGTCATCCACTCATAACGGTATTTCCCGAAATACCATGTATTTAATGTTCCTAATTCTTGTTTTGCTATATTATTGACAGCTGTTCCGTATTTGTAAGGAACACAAGTTACATCTCTTCGTGTATCTTTCACGTCGTAATCATAGAATACAGTTGGAAGCGGTCCTGCAGTTCCTCCACGATTTGCTCCATTGGCATGGAATTGATCGTTTGTAGTATGGCGAACAGCAAAAGTAAACAACATACGACCTCTACCATCTGAAAAAGGAAGTTCCCATAATGATTCTCCTCCCGCAACTAAATATTCCTGATTGTATTTTTTCCAAAATGTTTCAAATGAAGATTCTAAATGTGCAGATCCACTTGCGATAACCGAACGAGATTCAGCTAAAGCCAATGCATACATATTAGCAACTGACAAAGCAGGATCACTACTTCTTCTGATACCGTCAGGATATTGCTGATAACCACTTGCAACCATTGCTAAACGAGCACGTAATCCTTTTACGAAAGCTTTATTAATTCTCTCTACACTAGTAGTTTCTTTAATTTCACCTGGCCAAGGAACCAATGTCGCTGCTTCACCTAAATCAGCTAGAAGCTGTTTATAAATTTCATCTCTGCTTGTTTTTCCAACATAAATAGTTGCATTATTTAATGGCTCAAATCTTCCAGGCACATCTCCCCAAGCTTTTACCAAATCAGCATAATAAATTGCTCTTAAAGTCAGCGCCTCTCCTAATAAATATCCTAATTGAGATCCAGGAGTTGGATTACCATAAGCGCGCAAACCACGAATACAAATGTTAGCACGCTCAATACCTGAATACATCATTGCCCAAGCATTATTAGTAGTGTTCATCTGTGAGTTATTCGGTTTTGCATCATACGTACATAAATCTGAAGCATCACTTACAGTTTGCGAAGAATTGTACCATTCCGTATCTGTATTTAATCCGTAGAAAGGAAGAAAACGTCCTCTGTATGAGTTGGTCTCTGCAAACGGAATCTTAATACCGTCAATTGCGGCTTCGGCTAATCCTGGACTAGAAAAAATAACAGATTCATCTAATGTCGATTGTGCCGGAGCATCTAAATAATCGTCTGAGCAAGAAGCAAAAAGGCTTGCAACAAACATTCCTGCTATTAATATTTTATGTTTCATCTTGTGAAAATTTTACTGAATTAAAAATTAAGGTTTAGACCAAAAATCAACTGTTTGCTTCGCGGATAAGCTGAATAATCAACTCCCGGTGTGTAAGGCGTATTTCTTCTAGTTGAAGATTCAGGATCTGGACCTGAATAGTTAGTCCAAACAAAAACATTACTAGCTGTAAAATAAAATCTTAGTTTAGAAACCCCTAAAGCAGAAATTAAATTGTTTGGCGCAGTATAACCTAAACTTAAAGTATTAAGCCTCAAGAAAGAACCATCCTCAACAGCCCAGTCGCTAAAAACATAACGAGGCATGTAAGGTGACCACATTGTAGTATTAGCATTTAAAGCAGTCAATGCAGCAGGATCTGTTACTAATTGTCCAGTCGAAGGATCAAGATTTGTCCATCTTTGTCCGTCTGCCATCTCAGCACCTAAATTTCTATATTGTCCATTTGGAATTGAAGTTGCAAATTCAACTTTGTTTGCATTATAAACATCGTTTCCAATACTCCAGTTAAAAGCTGCAGAAAGATCAAATCCGTAAGCATTTGCATTCAACACCATACCACCTGTGCTTTTTGGATTTGCATTTCCAATAACAGTTAAATCATTTGCATTTACTTTTCCATCACCATCAATATCTTTTAATTTCATAGCTCCTGGTTGCATTTTGCCCACTACTGTACTACCATCTGGCACTCCACCTTTTAAAGTATAAGCTCCGGCTGCATAATCAAAGTCAGCTACTTCATAACGTCCATCGCTCTTATATCCATACATGATACCTAATGGCTGACCAACGTTTACTAAATAATCTCCAGTAATTGACGAAGAAGCCCATCCTGATGATGCAGTAAAGTTATTCATTACACCAAGCGAGTTAATTTTGTTCGTATTAAATGCAGCGTTGAAAGATAAACTTACTCCGTACTTTTCTCTTTCAATAAGATTAAGATTCAAAGTAGCTTCAACTCCGCTGTTTTGAATTTCTCCCATGTTTCTGTATTGATTATCATAACCTCCAGAAATTGGGAAAAGCATTAATAAATCTTTTGTCTTATTTTTATATACTTCGACAGATCCTGTCACTTTATTTTTGAACAAGTCAAAATCTAAACCTATATTTTGAGTAACAGTTGTTTCCCATTTTAAATCAGGATTAGCCATTGTTTTAGAAGCTGCCCAGAAATTATCAACACCATTGATCCAAGTAGATGTAGAAGAAATAAAACTTTGAACCATTTGTCCAGTTGGAATATTATTATTTCCAGCCTCACCATAACTCACTCTTAATTTAAGCAAATTGATCCATGAAGCATCTTTCAAAAATTCTTCTCCTGATATTTTCCAAGCTGCAGCTGCCGCTGGGAAAAATCCCCATTTATTATCTCCTAAGAATTTACTAGATCCATCGGCACGATAAGTCGCTGTAAAAAGATATTTGTCTTTATAATCATAATTAGCACGCCCGAAAAAAGAAAGCAATTTGTCATCTGGAGAATAGAAATTATCAACTGAAACTGGCGTTCCTTGAGTAGTCAATTTTTTAGCCTGATCTAATTCAAAAGATAATGGATACCCCTGAATTGTACTTGTAAGGTCATTTCTCTTATATTCTATAGATTCTTCTCCAAAAAGCAATTTCAAATTATGATTTTCTCCAACTAATTTTTTCAAATCATAATTAAGTGTATTCGCATTTCTAAAACGAGTATCTTTTCTGTCTGCCATTATCATAGCTGGCATTCCTTGTCTTTCTGCCGCAGGATTATTTTTCACATAATACGTTGTACGTCCGTAGAAACGATAATCTTGAAAGTTATAATTATCTAAACCTAATTCTGTTTTAAAGATCAAATCCTGAGTCAGTTTCCAAGAAAAACTTCCTAAAGTATTGAAGTTTTTTCTGAACTGCTGACGGTTATTATCTACAATTGCCACAAAAGGGTGCGTCAAATTGTTTGCTACAGCTTCATCTGTATCATCTGTAGTCAAACCAGGAACTGGGATTGGAGCATATCCTACGATATTTTTTAAACGAGAATCTGCTGATGAAACCTCATTTTGCTCATTCATACCTGCACCATTAATTTCAGTATCAGAATAACGTACTGTAAAAGACAAATCAACTTTATCAGAAGCTTTGCTGTTTAAGGCAAGAGACAAGTTGTTTCTATTAAAATCTGATCCCATCATAATTGCTTTTTCATCATAATGAGCATAGTTGAAATTATAGTTTATTTTATCAGATCCACCACGAATAGACAAGTCACGGCTTTGAACTTCACCTGTACGGCCAAAAACCTGTTTTTGCCAGTCATTCCCTTTCATGCCTTTGTATTGGTCATAATCTTGCCAGTTACCAAAATATTTTGTGTAAGAACTTGGGTTACTCAAAATAGTTTTATCTGTTTGATCAAGCAATGCATATTCATATTGCCATTTCACATAATCCTCAGGAGATGTAACAGGAATAGTATTAGCCATCTGTTTCATTCCGTAGAACATATTAAAGTTTACTGCTATTTTACCATCTTTACCTTTTTTCGTCGTAACTATAATAACTCCATAAGCTCCTCTAGAACCATAAATTGCAGTTGATGACGCATCTTTCAATACGGTCATTGTTTCAATATCAGAAGAAGAAATATCATTGATATTGTTTACCGGAAATCCGTCTACAATATATAATGGAGATGCATCCTGACTTAAAGATCCGTTTCCACGAATTCTGATTTGAACATTTGAGTCTGGTGAACCTTCAGAAGATGTTACCGATACTCCGGCAATACGTCCAGTTAAAGCTTCTGCAACGTTAGGAACCGGAATCTTGCGTACTTCATTTCCAGAGAATGTAGCAACTGCTCCAGTTAAATCAGATTTCTTAGATGTTCCATATCCAATTACAACAACCTCATTCAAGTTATTAGAATCTTCTGCTAAAACTACATCTACTTTAGTCTTTCCCGCAACAGGTATTTCTTTAGTTCCAAATCCAATAAAAGAAAAAGTCAAAACAGCTTTAGGGTTCGTTAATTTGATTTTATAACGTCCGTCAAAATCAGAAGAAACCCCATTTTTTGTTCCTTTTTCAAGTACATTAACTCCCGGCAAAGTAAGTCCGGCAGCATCCTTAACGGTTCCCTCTATAGTTGTAGTCTGTGCATTTACCTGACTACTCATAAGCAAGCACAATAAGAAAACAAGTGCAGAGCAATAATTTGCTCCTTTGTTTAAAAATTCTTTAAAGTTCATGGTTTATTGTTTAAGTTATTAATTGGTTAATGGTAATTTATGTGGTTTTGAAATTCTAATTTTTTATTGTTATGTGGTTTTGATTTTTAAAAAACCTAAGCAACTGCAAAGTTTTTCAATCGATTTCGTTTTAAAAAAACAATTTGAAATAAACAGAAATCAAATCATGTAATCGATTACACAAACATAGATATTTTTTTTATATAAAAAATTAATTTTCATAAAAATTTGCTAAAAAAAATTACATATCAAAAATAAAAGCACTTTTTTATACCACATATGTAATTTATATTATGAATAAATAGTAATTATATTATTGTGATATATTAAATTCTTTCGTTTTTATCAAAAAAACAATCGATTACATGAAAAAAATATCGTTTGCGTAAGACAGAAAAAATCTGGACGCATAAACAATACAAAACTTGAGATATTAACAAAAAACCAACTAATTCCTACAACTATACCAATACAACACTTTCATAAATCTTAAAATAAAGCATAAAAAAAGTCCTTAAACAATTAAGCTTAAGGACTTTTGAAAAGTATTTTAATTAATTTTTATGCTCTTTGAAGCTGCAAATTTGCTTTGTGTTTTTGCATTAAAGTAAATGTTATAATCATTCCTGTTACAGCCATCACTACTCCTATAAGATTTGGAGAAGCAAAATCATAACCTGCCGCCAACGGAAGTCCACCTAAAAATGCTCCTAAAGCATTTCCAATATTAAAACTTCCCTGAAGCGCTGCCGATGCAATCATCTCAGCATCTTTGGCCGTTTTAATCATAAGCATTTGTATAGGTGCAATTACTGAAAAAGAAATCGCTCCAGTTAAAAATGTCAGGAATAATGATACATATTGATTAAAAGAGAAAAAGTAAACCATTAGTAAATCAAGTACCATTATAAATAGTAAAGCCAAAACGGTTGGTGCCGGTAAATATTTATCGGCTAATTTACCACCTGCAAAATTCCCTACAACCATTCCAAGACCAGCTAATATCAATATATAAGAGACATCTTCAGGTGAAAATTTAGAAATGTTTATTAATAAAGGTGCAATGTAACTGATCCATGCAAACAGTCCGCCAAAACCAATAGCAGTAATTCCGATAATCAACCAAGCTTCTGTTTTCTTAAAAAACTGCAATTGTGTTCTCATATTTACATCACCGGTTTTTTCCAGATTTGGCATCCATAAAGAAATAAACAGAAGAGTCAATAGACCAACAAAGGCGATTAATATAAAGGTATAACGCCAAATAAAATGGTGCCCTATATAAGTACCAATTGGTACACCAATTAAATTTGCCAAAGTAAGTCCGGCAAACATAATAGAAATAGCTTGAGCCTCTTTTCCTTTATCAGCCAAACGGCTTGCCACTACAGCTCCAACCCCAAAAAAGGCTCCATGTGGTAATCCCGAAAGAAATCTCGAAGCAAATAGAAAATTATAATTTGGCGCAATTATCGAAAGTGAATTAAAAACCGTTAGCATCAATGCTAATATAATAAGCATTTTTTTTGGCGGAAAATTGCGTCCTAAGATTACTAATAAAGGTGCGCCAATAACAACACCCAACGCATATGATGAAATTAAATATCCGGCAACCGGAATCGAAACTTTCATATCTGAAGCAATATCAGGCAATAAACCCATCATTACAAATTCAGTTATTCCAATAGTTAAGCCCCCAAGCGAGAGCGCAATAAGACTTTTTTTCATTTGTTTTACACAAGAAAGTATTAGACTTTCTATGATGCAAATTTAACACCGTTAAGCGCAAAATAAGTTGTATATTTACGACATAAAATTGTAAATTTAAGTCATGCCTAAATTAAATCAGTTTGAAACTTTAGTGATTCATGAATTTGAAGACGAGAAATTCCATCTTCCACCGCATACACATACCTATTACGAAATTATCTATATTAAAAAAGGAAGCGGTATTCATCATTTGAATAAAAATCTTCTCCCTTATAAAGCGGGTGATTTGTTTGTGATTTCTCCCGAAGATGAACATTATTTCGACATCAGGAAAAAGACGCGTTTTGTTTACATTAAATTCACCGACAATTATTTCAATTCGAAACAAAATCTAACTTGCGACGAATTTCTGGTCAATACGCCCGAAAGTTTCATGCGAGATAAAATTCTGAAAGAAACTGTCCTGAAATTTGATGAACCCTGCAAAACTATCTTAGAAAATACAGTAGCCAATATTATAGCGTACGATCAATATGTTGATGTCACTTCTTCGCCAATCGTATTTTATCAGATTCTCTCCATTTTTGGGCTGATTAAAGAAACAATACGTGGAATGAATCTTCAGTTGAAATCGACACATATTGATAATGAACAAATTGCAAATTACATCCATCAGAATATTTATCAACCAAAACTGGTTCAGATTAAAGTAATTGCAGAGCATTTCAATATTGCGCCAACTTATTTCAGTGCCTACTTTAAGCGGACTTTCTCAATAAGCTATCGCGATTATATCAACAATCTGCGAACTACTTTGATTGAAAAACGAATTCACAACAATCAGTTACCTATCAAACAAATTGCGTATGAATTTGGTTTTACCGATGAAAGTCATTTATCTAATTATTTTAAGAAAAGAAAAAACATGAAGCCAACAGATTTCAAGAAGCTTTAGTTATTGAAATCTTAAAACACATTTGAGCTAAAGATTTTTATCTAAATTTGTATCACCAATATATTTCCTTTGACAAAAAAAGTACACATATTATTTCTCATTTTAACTTTTGGCTTCTTTATGATGTCGAATGCGAGTTATGCTTGTGGAAAATCGGCTGAGAAAAATTTATGCGAAAAGAAAATGAATCCAGCTAAAGATTCTTGTCAAAAAGAGTGTTGCAAAGAAACTCATAATTCAAAAAAAGACGACCACGGATGCAGTGGAAAATGCAATCATTCCGGATGCACTACTTCAGGCTTACAGTTTAGTTTAATAACTGAAAATCAATTCGACATCAACAGCGAATTATTTCATTTTTCTTTTAAAAAACCAATCATGTACTATAAAAACAGTAGTATTTCGGACGGTTTTACTTCAATTTGGGCACCGCCAAAAATAAAATAATTGTATTTGTAACAGCCATAATTGGCTCTAAATCAAACACAATTTACATTAATCATTTCAAAAATAAAAACTAATTAAGGAAATCGAATTCCTTCTAAATCTATATAAAATGAAAAAGTCAATATCAATTATAACAGCAATAATCGCATTTGTTTTCACTTCAAATACTATTCAGGCGAATACAATAAAATCAGAATCAGGAACAACAGAAATTATTGAAGCTAGTCAGTTACAATCTGTTTATGATGCTTATTTCAATGTAAAAGATGCGCTTATTAAAAGTGACAGCAAATTAACTTCGGCAAAAGCCACAGCTTTATTGACAGCAATTACAGCTGTAAAAATGGACAAACTAAAAAGCAACGAACATACAGTTTGGATGAAAGTGGTAAAGAAATTAACTGCTGACGCGAAAAACATTTCTGCAACAACAGATCTTAAAAAGCAACGTGAGACTTTTAAATCATTATCAAAAAGCACTTATGATTTAATAAAAGTTTCAAGTCCAGACCAGCCAATCTACAAACAATATTGCCCAATGGCAGATGCTGATTGGTTAAGCAAAGAAAAAGCAGTTAAGAATCCGTACTACGGTTCTTCTATGCTGACTTGTGGAAATGTTGTAGAAACGATCAAATAAATATGAAGCTCTACATCAAAAATATGGTGTGTGCCCGATGTAAAATGGTTGTGGAGTCTGAGTTTGAAAAACTCGGACTCCAAACTATTTCTGTTGAGTTGGGTGAAGTAGAACTTAAAGAAGAAATCACCGATAACCAAAAAGAAGTTTTATTAGAAAACCTGCAATCGTTGGGTTTTGATTTAATTGATGATAAAAAAACGAAAACAGTCGAAAGAATAAAGAACTTAATTGTCGATTTGGTTCATCATAAAAACAATGATTTAAAAATCAACTTGTCCGATTATTTAGCCGAAAATCTAAATCAGGATTATAATTCGCTGAGCAATCTCTTTTCTGAAATTGAAAACACAACAATCGAAAAATATTTCATTAGTCAAAAAATTGAAAAAGTAAAAGAATTATTGATTTACAATGAGCTTTCGTTAAGCGAAATTGCTGATATTTTAAATTACAGTAATGTGGCACATTTGAGTAATCAATTCAAAAAAATTACGGGCTTTACTCCTACTTCGTTCAAACAATTGAAAGATAAAAAACGTATTCAGATTGAGAATTTGTAATTTTTAACTTAACCGCAATCCCGATAGCTATCGGGAGCAAAGGTTTACGCAAGGTTCGCAAAGCTATTTTAAGACAAAGCTTTGCGAACTTTGCGTTTTTAAACAACCCAGCATATCAAAAATCCTTGCGCCCTTTGCGGTTAAAAAAACAATTTGTAAATCTTACAAATCATTTCCAAAATTCTACAAACCGAACTCACCAATAGTTCTGAAATTTGCATTGTAATACTTAAAAACCAATACAATGACTCATCAATATATAATTTCAGGAATGTCTTGCAACGGATGCCGAACCAAAGTAGAAAAGACTTTGAATGAAATTGAAGGAATTCAGGCAGAAGTAACCTTGAATCCGCCAACGGCTACGATAACAATGGAGAAACATGTTGCTACAGAAAAATTTCAAGAAGTTTTAGCTGCAGCTGGAAATTATACAATTGAAATGAATTCTCCTAAAAACCATTCTGAGACAGCTGAAAAATCTTGCTGTTCAGGTCATAAAAAAGAGAACCACAATCATCATAAATTGGGAACAAAAAAAATACATCAGCACAGTGCAAACAGTATTTATTATTGCCCAATGCATTGCGAAGGTGACAAAACATACAACAAACCTGGAGATTGTCCAGTTTGCGGAATGGATTTAGTTCCGCAAGTTGCCATAACTGCAACACAATTTACTTGTCCGATGCATCCTGAAATTGTTTCAAACGGACCGGGCGACTGTCCAATTTGTGGAATGGATTTGGTTCCGATGCAGGCTTCTGAAAATGAAGAAAACAAAACCTATTCTGATTTATTGAAGAAGATGAAAATTGCGATTTTGTTTACGCTTCCTATTTTCATTATTTCAATGTCAGAAATGATTCCAAATAATCCACTTTATAATATAATGTCAATTGAAAAATGGGATTGGGTTCAACTTTTATTTTCAATTCCAGTTTTGTTTTATGCAGGATGGATGTTTTTTGTTCGTGCTTATAAATCAATTGTGACATGGAATTTAAACATGTTTACTTTAATTGGAATCGGTACAAGCGTTGCATTTCTATTTAGTATTGTCGGAATGTTTTTTCCTGATATTTTCCCATCCGAATTCAAATCGCATCATGGAACCATTCATTTGTATTTTGAAGCAGCAACGGTAATTATCACTTTAGTTTTATTAGGACAATTGTTGGAAGCCAAAGCACACGGACAAACCAACGGAGCCATAAAAGAATTATTAAAATTAGCACCAACTGAAGCGACTCTAGTTGAAAACGGAGTAGATAAAGTAATCTCTATTCATAATATTAAAAAAGGCGATTTACTTCGTGTAAAACCCGGAGAAAAAATTCCCGTTGATGGAAAAATAACTACTGGCGAAAGCAATATCGACGAATCTATGATTACGGGAGAACCAATTCCGGTAGATAAAAAAACTGGCGATGCCGTAATTTCCGGAACTATAAATGGTACAAAATCATTTGTAATGATTGCCGAAAAAGTCGGCTCAGAAACCATGCTCTCGCAAATTATCCAAATGGTGAATGATGCCAGCCGATCTCGTGCTCCAATTCAGAAATTAGCCGATCGTGTTTCTAAATATTTTGTACCTACAGTTGTTATTATTTCTGTTTTAACCTTTTTTGTTTGGGCAAAATTTGGTCCAGAGCCCGCTTACGTTTACGGATTAATTAATGCTATTGCGGTTTTAATTATTGCTTGTCCTTGTGCGCTTGGGTTGGCAACTCCAATGTCGGTTATGGTTGGTGTTGGAAAAGGGGCTCAAAACGGAATTTTAATTAAAAATGCCGAAGCCTTAGAAAACATGAATAAAATTGATGTTTTAATAACCGATAAAACAGGAACTATTACTGAAGGAAAACCATCTGTAGAAAGAATATATTCTGTTACTAATGAGGAAGATTTTCTGCTTCAAAATATTGCTTCTTTAAATCAGCATAGCGAACATCCTTTGGCGCAGGCAGTAGTCAATTTCGCGAAAGCAAAAAATAGTTCATTCAAAGAAGTTCAAGGTTTTAAAACTATTGCTGGGAAAGGAGTTTTAGGAACTATCAAAGGTAAAAAAGTAGCTTTAGGAAATAAAAAATTAATGGAAGAAATTGGCGCTTCTATTTCTAGTGATTTAGAACAAAAAGTTACAGCCGAACAAAATTTAGGCAAAACTATTTCGTACATCGCAATTGAAAATATTGTTTTAGGTTATGTTGCCATAACTGATGCCATCAAAGAAAACAGCGCAAAAGCCATTAAAGAATTAATTGATCAAGGCGTTGAGGTTATCATGATGACGGGCGACAATCATAATACCGCAAAAGCCGTTGCCGAACATTTACATTTGAGTTCTTTCAAGGCGGATTGTCTTCCAGAAGAGAAATTAAGAGAAATTGAACGCCTTCAAGCACAAGGAAAAATTGTTGCCATGGCGGGCGACGGAATCAACGATGCTCCAGCTTTAGCACAATCCAATATCGGAATTGCAATGGGAACTGGAACTGATGTTGCTATTGAAAGTGCTAAAATCACTTTGGTAAAAGGTGATTTAAACGGAATTGTAAAAGCCAAAAACCTCAGCCATGCTGTGATGTCAAATATCAAACAGAATTTATTTTTTGCTTTTATCTACAATACATTGGGTGTGCCAATTGCTGCTGGAATTTTATATCCGTTTTTAGGGATATTACTTTCGCCAATGTTGGCTGCAGTAGCAATGAGTCTGAGTTCTGTATCCGTAATCGTAAATGCTTTGCGATTGAGAAATCTAAAATTATAATCGATCATGAAAATCAAATATCTCTTTATACTTTTCTTAATTGCTTTTCAGTTAAAGGCCCAAAAAGTAGTACGTTACGATTTACATGTTCGTGATACGGTTGTGAATTTTTCGGGTAAAGAAAAACGTGCGATTGCTGTAAACGGGCAAATTCCAATGCCGACTTTGACTTTTACCGAAGGCGATATTGCAGAAATTTACGTTCATAACGAATTAAAAAAGGAAACTACTTCAATGCACTGGCACGGATTGTTTCTGCCAAATAAAGAAGACGGCGTTCCATATTTAACACAAATGCCGATTGAACCTGGAACAACTCATAAATATTCTTTTCCAATTATTCAAAATGGAACGTATTGGTATCACAGTCATTCGGGTCTACAGGAACAAATTGGTTTGTACGGACTTTTTATCATCAACAAGAAAAAAGACGATCCGACTATTCGAAAAGGAATTGACGATTTGCCGACAATTCCTGTTATTTTAAGCGAATGGTCTGATCTGAAACCAGAGAATATTCAGCGAATGCTTCATAATGCCAATGATTGGTTTGCCATCAAAAAAGGAACAACACAAAGTTATGCCGAAGCCATAAAACAGGGACATTTTAATACCAAAGTGACCAACGAATGGAAACGAATGAACGCGATGGATGTAAGCGATGTTTATTATGAAAAGTTTTTAATCAACGGTAAAAATGAACAACAGTTTTCAGACCTTAAACCTGGCTCAAAAGTCCGATTACGAATTGCCAACGGAGGCGCTTCGAGTTATTTTTGGCTGACTTACGGCGGAGGAAAAATTACCGTTGTAGCCAGTGACGGAAATGATGTTGAACCCGTAGAAGTTGATCGTTTGATTATCGCAGTTTCTGAAACTTATGATGTTGTCGTTACTGTTCCAGAAGACCATAAAACTTTTGCCTTTTTGGCTACAGCCGAAGATAGAACTGGATCTGCCTCTTTGTTTTTAGGAAATGGAGAAAAACAGCCTGTTCATCATCTTTCAAAATTAAAATATTTTGAAGGAATGAAAATGATGAACGATATGATGAAAATGAACGGCGAAATGAACGATATGGGCATGAATATGTCTTTGACTAAAATGGACATGAATGCCGTAATGTATCCAGAAATTTCGGGTGAAGATGAAAATTCGAAACCAAAAATGGATCATTCCAATCATAATATGGGCGACATGAAAATGGAAAGTGACAGCACTGAAACCTCCGAAATTGTGACTTTAAATTACGGAATGCTGAAATCGCCTTTTAAAACCAATCTTCCGAAAGATGCGCCTGTAAAAGAATTACGTTTTACTTTATCTGGAAATATGAATCGCTATGTTTGGAGTTTAGACAATAAAGTGGTCTCTGAAACGGATAAAATTTTAATCAAAAAAGGCGAAAACGTTCGTATTGTTTTATATAATGGTTCGATGATGCGACACCCGATGCATTTACACGGACATGATTTTAGAATTCTAAATGAACATGGGGATTATTCTCCACTCAAAAATGTAATTGATATTATGCCAATGGAAACCGATACGATCGAGTTTCAGGCAAATGCTGATGGTGACTGGTTTTTTCATTGCCACATTTTATATCACATGATGGCTGGAATGGGAAGAATTTTTAGTTATGAAAATTCAGCGCCAAATCCGTTGATTCATCATCCGGAAATGGCTTTTAAAATGTTGAAAATGGACGATCGAATGTTTCATTTTATGGCAGAAAATGATTTTGCCACGAATGGAAATGATGGTGAAGCAATGTTCAGTAACACGCGTTGGAGTATCGGAACGGAATGGAGATTGGGTTATAACGACAAACACGGTTATGAAACGGAAACTCATATTGGAAGATATATCGGAAAAAATCAATGGCTGATGCCTTTCATCGGTTTTGACTGGCGTTATAGAAAAATGGGAATGGATGAACAGGAACAAAACTTATTTGGTCAAAAAAACACTAAAGACAATCGTTCAGTTTTCAGCATCGGTGCGGAATATACTTTACCAATGCTTATAAAAGCGCAAGTTGAGGTTTATACGGATGGAAATGTGAGAGTACAATTTGAACGAAAAGATATTCCGCTTTCCCAAAGACTTCGAATGAATTTAATGTGGAATACGGATAAAGAATATATGGTAGGATTGAAATATGTTGCTGGACGAAACTTTGGAATTACGACACATTATGACAGCGATATGGGAATTGGTTTTGGAGCAAATTTGAATTATTAATCTTATATTAGCATAGAAATTTTATCAAATTAATATGTTTGGCGAACCTCATTTTATTGCACTATTACAATACAAAAGTACCGAAGAAGGCGGCCGAAAAACTGCAGCAAGCTCTGGATACAGACCACACATAAAGTTTTCATTTGACGAATATATGACTTCTGGAATGCAACTTTTCATTGATACAGAATTTGTACTTCCAGGAGAATCCGTTTCTGCAGAAATAAGCATTTTATCTGTCGAATATTTTGAAGGCAAACTATATGAAGGTTTAGAGTTTGATTTTCGAGAAGGCACACATATTGTTGGAACAGGGAAAATAAGTAAAATTTTAGACTCAAAACTAGACCGCAATTTTCAAAAATGAAAAAAATATTTTTCTTGTGTATAATACTTTCGCAAATAAATGCCTTTGCTCAATTTGCAGTAATAAAAGATAAAGACGGCTATGTAAATATCAGAACTGAAACTTCAAAAGGAAATAACATTTCAGACAAATTGAACAACGGTTTTGTTGTGTATTGTTTCGAACCAAAAAACAATTGGATCAATATCGATTATTCCAAAAACAATAAAGACAGAAATGGTTATTTATACAAAGATCGGGTTCAATATTTATCTGAATTTATGACCATTCCATTAGTTAAAGAAACTCAAACTAAAGTTCTTTTTAAGAAAGATGGTTTTGATATTAGTATTGAAAGCAGAAATTTTGAATCAAATTCAGCAAAATTAACCTTTCTTGAGAAGGACAAATCTATACTTAAAAAGATTAATGGAAAAGCTTTTTGGGGAACTGACGGAGGAATTCCAAAAAAGACTTATAAAAGCATAACTATAGTGATTGACAACAAGACTATTGAACTTCCTAAAAATTCTTTTGATGATTTGTTCGAACCTAGTCTTTATAACACTAAAATTAATTACGACAAAAAGAACGATATCTTATATATCACATCCAGCAATAGCGATGGAGCTGGAGGTTATGAAATTGTTTGGGTTATTGAAAAAGGAAAATATAAAGAGCGAAAAATTGCCTTTGGTTTCTAAATTATCTAACCTTTTTCAGCTTGTTTTTTTTACAAAAACATTAACTAAATTGTAAGAATCAACCTTAAGAAATGTTCCTATATTTGATTCACCAATTACAATTCTCTAACAAAAATAAATTAAATCAAAATGACAAAAGTTATTACAATCGTTACTGTTGCTTTATTTACAATTGGCGTGAATGCTCAAGATACTGCGCCTGCTAAAAAAGAAAAAGCAAAAAAAGAATCATGCTGTAAAAAAACGTCAACAGATAAAAAAGACAAAAAATCTTGTTGTGTAAAAAAATAATTGAAATACTAATTTCAAGAAAAAGGCCTCAAAAATATTTGAGGCCTTTTTTATATCTTAATTCATGACTAATAAACTATTTCAATCGAACACTCCATTCAAAATCCATTTCTGAAACCTGAACACCTTCTTCATTTGTTCCAATAGATTTCATCCAGAATGTCTGTCCTTCTCCAGTTTCAATAGTTCTTTGAATCGCTTCAGCAATTAAATGTCCGTCGTTGCAGACAAATGTGATTCTTCCCGTTGCTTTTTTAGTGAAGTTTCCTTTATTATTGGCAACCAACATAGAGATTTTTCGACCGCTTTCCTGAATTTGAGAAATAACCAAAGCCCCTGTTGTCAACTCTGCCGCCATAGCCTGCACGGCAAAATACATCGAATTAAACGGATTCTGATTGATCCATCTATGTTTGACGCTTACAATACAGCTGTCTTTATCGATAGCTTTTACACGTACCCCGCAAAAGTATGCTGATGGTAATTTGAACAATACAAATTTGTTGAGTTTGGAAACTGAAACTGCCATGTGATATATTTTTTTAGTAAAAATACAAAAAAACTATGCACGCACAATAAATTCGGTACACTTTTGAAAGACATCAATAAAATCAGGTATTCCGAATGATTTTCAGCAAATTATCCTTGTACTACAAATATTAAACTTGTTAATATTTTGTTAATATTTGGTACTATGCAAAACAAGATACTGTTTTTTAGACATATATTTGCATAAGAAAATACTATATACTTTTAATCATGGAAACAACAACACCACTCATCATGGAAACAACATCAGAAAGAAACACATCAGCGTTTACACATTTAAGTACATTAAGTCAGTACATTATTCCTTTTGGGAATTATATTTTCCCAATCATTATTTGGTCGAGCTACAAAGACAAATCAGAATTTGTAAATCACCACGGAAAACAGACATTGAATTTTCAATTGAGTTTATTGCTTTACACTTTGGTTTTAGCCTTAATCGCAATTCCGATTTTCGTATCAGTAGTTTTGCAAAACATTCCGATGGAAGCTGTTTTTAACGACGAAGATTTCGTAATCAGAAATTTCAATTTTCAAGGAAACATTGCCTTATTAAGTATCGGCGCGACAGCTGTTTTACTTTTTGGATTGCTAAAATTTGTTGAATTCTTTTTAGTGATTTATGCTTCGATAAAAGCTTCAAACGGAGAATTATACAATTATCCGCTTACGATTCCTTTTATAAAGTAATCTAAAAGGGTTAAAAGATTATAGACACAATCAATCATCAATCAATCATCATCAATCAAAAAACGAATTGTTCAATCTAAAAAAAACAAAATGAAATTATGAACATTGAAAACACAAAAGCACAGATGCGCAAAGGTGTTCTTGAGTTTTGCATCTTATCAGTATTAAAAGAGAAAGACGCATATACATCTGAAATATTAGACACTTTAAAAAACGCAAAATTACTAGTTGTAGAGGGAACCGTTTATCCGTTGTTAACTAGATTGAAAAATGACGGTTTACTAAATTATCGCTGGGAAGAATCGACCTCAGGGCCGCCACGAAAATATTATGGATTAACCGAGATAGGACAAACTTTTTTAAACGAACTTAGCGGCACATGGACAGAATTATCTGACGCCGTAAAACTAATCACCAATCAAAATCAATAAGTCATGAACAAAACAGTAAATATTAACTTAGGCGGTATGTTTTTTCACATCGATGAAGATGCATATTTAAAATTGACACGCTATTTTGACGCTATAAAACGATCATTGAACAATTCGTCTGGACAAGATGAAATTATTAAAGACATCGAAATGCGCGTTTCTGAATTATTAACAGAAAAACAAAAAAGCGAAAAACATGTTGTTGGCTTAAAAGACGTTGACGAAGTGATTGCGGTGATGGGCCAACCTGAAGATTACCGAATTGAAGATGAAGAAAGCCAAAATCAATCTTTCAACAATTACGGCGGAAGACAGCATAAAAAATTATACCGTGACAAAGAAAAAGGTATGATTGGCGGTGTTGCAACTGGTTTAGGACATTATTTTGGAATTGACGCCGTTTGGATCAAAATCATATTCTTAATCTTTGTTTTTGCAGGTTTTGGAACTGGAATCTTAGCTTACTTCGTACTTTGGATTGTAACTCCTGAAGCGGTAACAACTTCAGAGAAACTGGAAATGACCGGAGAACCAGTTACGATTTCAAACATCGAAAAAAAAGTGCGTGAAGAAATTGACTCATTGTCTGAAAAATTCAAAAATGCAGATTATGACAAAATGGGAAACCAGGTAAAGTCGGGAGCTGAGAGAATAAGTAGTTCATTTGGAGACTTTGTCATGACGGTTTTTAAAATCTTTGCTAAATTTTTAGGTGTAATTCTAATCATGGCGGGAATCACTACTCTAATTCTTTTATTAATTGGAGTATTTACTTTAGGAACAAATGTTTTTATTGATTTCCCTTGGCAAAACTTTATTGAAGCAGGAAACTTTACAGAATATCCTATTTGGTCTTTCGGTTTATTGATGCTTTTTGCAGTTGGAATTCCATTTTTCTTCCTGACTTTATTAGGATTTAAACTGTTGTCTCCAAATTTGAAATCAATCGGAAATATTACAAAATATACTTTGCTTGCCATCTGGATTATTGCTGTTGCGATTGCAATCAGCATCGGAATTAAACAAGCGACTGAAATATCTTACGATAACAAAACAGTTGAGAAGAAATCATTGAACATTACATCAAAAGATACTCTTTATGTAAAATTCAGATACAATGATTATTATGCAAAGGATTTGAATCATCATCATGAATTTACATTCGTACAAGATTCTGCAAACAACAACTTGATTTATTCTAATGATGTTCGTTTACATGTTTTATACACTGATAATACTTCTCCTTATTTGCAAATTGAAAAAAGTGCGAGAGGAAATTCATTTTCAAGTGCAAAGAAAAGAGCCGAAAAAATCAACTATAATGTTCAGATTAACGGAAATCATTTAATTTTGGATAATTATTTTCTGACAGATGTGAAAAATAAGTTCAGAGGACAAGAAGTTGATGTATATTTGTACTTGCCAGAAGGGCAATTATTTAAGCCAGATTCTTCAGTACAAGATTACGACGATTCTGAAAATGATTTCTTCAACCTGCACTTTAGCGGAGATTACAATTACAAAGTTGAAGGTTCAAAAATAAAATGTTTAAACTGCCCTGCAGAAGAGAATGAATATCATGATGGAGATTATGATAGTGACGAAAACACTATTGAGAATGACACTGTAAAGGAAGTTTCGATTAAAATTAACGGAAAAGAAGTTTTAAACGGAAAAAAAACCAAAGGAAAGTTAACCACTGATAAAAACGGAGTTATAATTAAAATCAACTAATAACTAAGGCCATGATCAAAATAATCATTCATATTACAAAATTTATTATTGCAACTGTTACCGCATTATTATTTGCTTCTTGCAACTTTAATTTGAATACAGTTGAAGGAAGCGGACATGTAACAACTGAAAAAAGAATTGTTCAGGGAGATTTCAAAAAAGTATCTGTAAGCAATGCGATTGATTTAGTAATCGTACAGTCTGATTCAACTGAAATTGTTGTTGAAGCTGATGATAATTTGCAAAAAGAAATCATTACAAAAGTTGAAAACGGAACATTGGTAATTAGCTGTAAATTCAGTTCATTCAGAAATGTTACGACTAAAAAAGTAACTGTAAAAATGCCGGTTATTGATAAGCTTGAAGCTTCGAGCGCTGCAACGGTACAAAGCAAAAATGTAATTCAGTCACAGGATATCGATTTGGAAACTTCAAGCGCAGCAACTATGACTGTTAATGTAGAATCTGACAATATTTCGGCAGAATCTGGAAGCGGAAGTTCTATTTCAGTTGAAGGAAAAGCATTAAAAATCAAAACTTCAGCATCTAGCGGTTCTAATATTAATGCAGAAAAATTATTAGCAAACGAAGTTCATGCAGAAGCTTCAAGCGGAGGAAGTGTAAATGTGCATCCGATTGTAAGTCTTAAAGCGGAAGCATCAAGCGGAGGAAGCATCAATTATGACTCAACTCCAAAGACTGTTGAAAAAAGTTCACATTCTGGCGGAAGCATCAGTCAGGGATAGTCAATATTTATGTGTTAAATATAAAAGAAATCATTCATCAAAAGTGGATGATTTTTTTATATTTGTCAAAATCAAATCTAGAATTAATGAAAAAAAATACTGCCCTGGTTCTGTTACTATTAGTTACAACATTAACTTTTGCACAAAGAAGAGAAAAAATAAAAGGAACTAAAATCGTTACAACATCAATAAAAGAAGTTGGAAGTTTTGACGGTCTTGAAGTAGATGACAATTTGGAAGTTTATTTAGAACGCGGAGAAAAAAATGAAATCAAAATTGAAGCCGACGATAATCTTCATGATATTGTTGCGATGGATTTAAGAGATAAAACCCTTCGTTTATATACTTCAAAAGAAAGTACAATTTTCAAAAAACTTTCTGTACGTGTTACTTACACGGGGACATTAAATAAAGTAATTGCAAAAAACGAAGCAATTATTTATGCAATTCAGGAACTTAAATTAGATGATATTACCTTTAACAGCGTTGATTATTCAAAACTGTATTTGAATGTAAATGCAAAAAAATTCGGTCTAGTTGCAGATGACAAATCCAGATCTGAAATAAATCTGAAAGCAGAAGAAGCTACTATACAATTAAGCAAAAATGCGGGACTTAAATCTTTGGTTTCTGCAATCAAATTTAAATGTGATTTGTACCAAAAATCAAATGCTGCAATTGAAGGAATTGCTGAAAAAGCAACTATTCGTTTAGACAACAATTCTGTTTTCACCGGAACAAAGTTTACTATGAAAGATGCTAATATTACCGCAGAAAGCTACTCTACCGGAAGTATTTTAGCCGAAACTACTATTTCAATCGCAGTTGGAGACAAAGCTGAGCTTTCTTTATTTGGAAACCCAACTATACAATTGACACGCTTTTCTGAAGAAGCTAAATTGATTAAAAAGCTTAAATAATTTTGTTTCAGGTTTTTCTTGTTTCAGGTTTCAAGTTCAAATTAAGAACATTTATTATAAAAAGAAAATCCCGGTCTAAAATTTAGACCGGGATTTTTTTATTGTCAAAGTTTATACGTTCCAACAACTTGAAACTTGAAACCTGAAACCTGAAACTTTTCAACTTATTCCTTAGAAGCCAAATATCTTTCAGCATCCAAAGCAGCCATACATCCTGTACCTGCAGCAGTAATAGCCTGGCGGTATACATGATCTGCAGCATCACCAGCTACAAAAACACCTGCAACATTTGTATTTGATGTTCCTGGAGTGTTTATGATATATCCTGTTTCATCAAGAGTAATGTAATCTTTAAAAATGTCTGTATTTGGTTTGTGTCCAATTGCTACGAAGAAACCAGTTGCAGGAATTTCGATAACTTCTCCAGTAGTTTTGTTTAATGCTTTAATAGCATGAACTACTTGATTATCTCCAACAACTTCAACAGTATCGTGATTCATTAAGATCTCGATATTCTCAGTTTTACGAACACGTTCTTCCATGATTTTTGAAGCTCTGAATTTCTCACTTCTCACCAACATGGTTACTTTTTTACAAAGTTTAGATAGGTAATGTGCTTCTTCACAAGCAGAATCTCCAGCTCCAACAATTACAACTTCCTGATTTCTATAGAAGAATCCGTCACAAACAGCACAAGCAGAAACTCCTCCACCCATATTCAAATAATGCTGCTCTGATGGTAATCCTAAATATTTTGCTGATGCACCTGTAGAAATAATAACAGTTTCACAGTGTAACTCGATTGAATCATTGATCCAAACTTTATGAATATCTCCAGAGAAATCAACTTTTGTAGCCCAGCCATCACGAATATCAGCACCAAAACGTTTTGCTTGTTCTTGTAACTGAATCATCATTTCTGGTCCGGTAACACCATCAACATAACCTGGGAAATTTTCTACCTCATTAGTTGTAGTTAATTGTCCACCTGGCTGCATTCCTTGATATAATACTGGATTCATGTTAGCTCTGGCTGCATAAATAGCTGCAGTATAACCTGCAGGGCCAGAACCTATAATAAGGCATTTAATTTTTTCGATTGTATCTGACATAATGTGAATAGTTTTTTTGTGATGCAAATGTAAACTTTATTATAAAAAATAAAGGCGAAAATAAATCCGAAATAACTATGTTCAAATAAGTTTTATTTATTTTCATTTTTTCCTTTTGTAAACGAAATTTATTTATATCTTTGCATCCGCTTACGGGCAGTACAACAAATACATCTTCGGGGTGTAGCGTAGCCCGGTTATCGTGTCCCGCTCTAGGCGGGAAGACCACAGTAACGATCAATAAGCAAATGCTACGGGGTGTAGCGTAGCCCGGTTATCGCGCCTGCTTTGGGAGCAGGAGGCCGCAGGTTCGAATCCTGCCACCCCGACTTTTTAGACTTCAAAGTCAGTCAAAACCCCTTAAATCCAATGATTTAAGGGGTTTTTCTTTTTATTCAACTCCAAAATATTCAAGTTATATCAAATAAAATGGGACCTATTCGGCTACCCCTTTTCTTTTTATACCTTGCAGGTTCCAAAAATCATTTTAATACCATCGTTTTCAGTCTGTTGTACTCAAATTTTAACATTTGATGCTTCTCAAAATACGCGTTTATTTGATCAAAAAATCATATGTATTGAGACCCATTTAATGTGCAAATCTTTTGAAACATTAAATTTTTGAGATATGAAAACAGCAGGAATTACATTCGGGGTCCTCTTTTACCTAAAGACCCAAAAAACCACGATCCAAGGTTCGGCTCCTATCTGTGCCCGAGTAACGGTAAATGGAAAACGGACTGAGATTTCAGTCAAGCGTTCTGTTAAGGCAGCCGAATGGGATGAAAGAAAAGGCATGGCTAAGGGAAACCGCAAAGAAATTACTGAACTCAACATTTTTCTTAACCAGTTCAAGGCAAAAATCATAAATACCTATCAGCAGATGCTATTGAATGATGATGCTATAGACGGCCCTGCGATACGCGACCGCGTAATGGGCACGGACAACACAACTCCAACTTTAATGGCACTGATGGAATATCATAATGAACAGCAGATGCATAAACTTGCTCCGGGAACCATGAAGAATTACCATACCACGCAACGGTATGTAAAAACATTCCTAAGGGAGAAACTCTACAGAAATGATATTGCCCTATCGCAGCTTAAGTACAAATTTATTCTGGATTTTGAACGCTACCTTTTTAATTATGTTCCCAAGGACCATCAAAAACCTCTCAATAACAACGGCATCATGAAGCACATTGAAAGGCTTCGCAAAATGATAAATATGGCTGTCAAATTGGATTGGCTGAGTAAAGATCCCTTTACCAGCTTTAAGAAACATTTTGATAAAGTGGAACGGGAGTCATTGAATAGTAAAGAACTTTCAGCATTAGCCAATAAAGAGTTTTCCATCGAACGGCTTATGCATGTGCGAGATATGTTTCTCTATAGCTGCTATACCGGACTTTCGTATATTGAACTAGCCGAACTTACGCCAAACAAAATTGTAATAGGTATAGATGGAGGGCTTTGGATCTCTACAAGCAGGGTAAAAACAGATACAGATGTACGTGTACCACTACTACCAAAGGCTATAGAATTAATGGAGAAATATAGAGATGATCCGAGAGCTATTAATAACGGTACTGTCTTCCCTGTAATTTCAAATCAGCGAATGAATGGATACTTGAAAGAAATCGCTGATTTTTGTGGGATAACCAAGACATTGACATTTCATATAGCTCGGCATACTTTTGCAACAACCATTACACTAAGCAACGGCGTACCTATAGAGAGTGTATCAAAAATGCTTGGTCATACAAGTATTCGTACTACACAAATCTATGCTAAAGTAGTTGAACATAAACTCAGTGAGGATATGCGCAATCTTGAACAGCGGATGTCTGCAAGTGTGTCGTAATATCCAAAAAAGACAATTTGTTATGTGGTTAGAATCACTCATTCACCCACTAAAAATAAAACCCCACTATTTGCTGGGGTTTTATTTTTATAGTTTGAGAGAGAATCATAATTTAAGGACTAGCAGTGTATGCATTTAGATGAGTTGTGCTGTCATCAATTAAATGAGTTTCTAAATTCTATAGGCGATATGCTTGTTTTATTTTTAAATAATTTCGAGAAGCTCTGACTGTGTTCAAATCCCAGTTGAAAAGCTATTTCGGAAACTGTCAATTCAGTAGTCGATAGTTTTTGTTTGGCTTTTTCGATCAGTTTCTCGTGGATATGCTGTTGTGTCGTCAGACCCGTAAGAGATTTTAATAAACTGCTTAAATACATAGGAGATATATTCATGGATTGAGCAACAAATTGAACTGTAGGCAGCCCAGAGGTGTTTTCATTATTAAAATAATCTTCAATGGTTTTTTCGACATTATCTAAAATCTGATGACTACTTACTCTACGGGAAAAAAATTGCCTCTGATAAAAACGCTCGGAATAGTTAAGAAGCGTTTCCAACTGCGAGATAATTATGCTCTGGCTAAACTTATCCACGTTAGCATTGCATTCCTGTTTAATATTTTTCACGATAGCGTTCAGTGTTGCTTCTTCCTTTTCAGAAAGAAACAACGCTTCATTTACAGCATAGTCAAAGAATTCATAATGGCTTATATTTTTTGCCAGTGGAGTATTCCATAAAAAATCAGGATGTATCATAAGGACCCATCCGCTTTCGCTGCTGGCAATTTCTTCAATCTTTTCAATGCCAAAAACCTGATTTGGAGCTATAAAAAACATAACTCCTTCATCGAAGTCGTAATGGCTTTGACCATATTTAAATTTAGCATCAATGCTGCGTTTTATAGAAATATGATAGAAATCAAATACAAAATTCTTGTTGTTTATTTCTTTGGAGCATACAAAAGTCTCAAAATCAAATAAACTGATCAAAGGATGCTCAGGGGAAGGCAGACCCTTCATTTTATGAAACTCAGCAATTGATTTTACCTTATGTACCTGATTTTGACTCATATTACAAATTTACAAATATTAAATCATCCTTCCTCCGGAGATCTCAATTCTTTGTGCGTTTACCCAACCAGCTTCAGCACTACAAAGGAAGGCAACCACGCCACCAATATCCTCAGGCTCGCCCACACGTCCCAGTGCTGTGATTGATGCTATTGCATTTCTTGCGTTCAGATCAGATTTTGTTGAACCTCCTGCAAAATCAGTTGCAATAGCGCCGGGGGCAATACTGTTAGCTGTAATTTGTCTGCAGCCTAATTCCTTTGCCAAATATCTTGTGTAGGTTTCAATTGCACCTTTCATGCTTGCATAAGCAGATACATTAGGAGAAGAAATTCTAGTTAGGCTAGATGATATATTTATAATTCTGCCTCCATCATTTAGCAGGGACAACAATTTCTGTGTTAAGAAATAAACTCCTTTAAAATGAATGTTCATCAGGGTATCAAATACCTCTTCGGTAGTATCTGTTACAGAACCATATAGACCTACACCTGCATTGTTAATCAGATAATCGAAGTTCGGCGCGCCTTCATGTTCCAATAAATGCTCATTGACCTGATCTACGAAACTGTCAAACGCTTTTATGTTGCCAAGGTCCAATGGATATGCAATTGCCTTTTGTCCAAGCGATAATATTTCAGACACAACCTTATCAGCTTCCGTCTTATTACTGTGATAGGTAAAAATAATATTGTTTCCCTTTTTAGCCAGATTGATAACCATATCTCTGCCCAGTCCACGGCTTCCTCCCGTTACTACTGCGATTTTACTTTTAGTTGACATAACTTATTTGCTTAGATTTTACAGAGCAAAGTTCCGCATATCTAACCTTAGCTATGTAGCCAAAATATTGAATGTTGTAGCCATTTTTAATCGCAAGCTAGTTGCTCAATATCCTAAAAGCTATAAGTTTTTTACTGGTTCAAAATAGCATTGCGCTAATCATTTGTTTACACCGATGCAAATGCGTTAACACAAAAATATGGATATTTAGAAGGTGGTCGATATTGACAGCCTTTTGTGTATATGAATAGCAACCGCATTTTTCTGGTAAAAGAGAGCCACAATCAGCCAAAGATGGACGTTATAACTTTTTCAATTCACTCATGAGTTTATTTTGTAAATGGTTTGTAAAAATTGCCAAAATATAAATTAGATAGTGTTCAATATTAAAAGTGAGAATTATGAATGTGGATCTTATTACCAGGGATGACCTTGATAAATTTAAAAAAGAATTGTTAGAAGAAATTCGGAGATATCAGCAATATCCGCGTAAACAAGGTCAGGAAGCTCGTGTATGGCTTAAAAGCTATGAGGTTCGTAAACTTCTAAATATTTCAGCGGGAACCTTACAAAACCTTCGGATAAATGGCACTCTTCCTTATAATAAAATTGGTGGACTTATGTACTATCGCTACGAGGACATTCAAAAATTGATGGATGGTGTGAACAATATTAAATAATCGCACTGCTTAAAGTAAGACAATCATTAAAAAGAAGTTGATTGACTAATATTCATATTTAAAATGTATTTACTGTTTAAATTTGCACTAAACATGTTAAAAGTGATAAAAAAAAACTAATTTGCAATCTAACACAACACTAATCTCAAATTTAAAAGTTTGACACCTAAAGAACTGACTTTAACACAACCTGCCTTAATTAGAAGGATATCGGCTCTTGAAACTCTTCAGGGATCGGTTGTTTCTCCATTGAACCGTGTTGAATTGATGTCTTCAGATGAATATGAAGTCTTTATCCTCGAATGGATATTTGGATATCTAGACAAAAAATATACTAAAACTAGATCATTCGCAGGTGCTGGAGACAAGGGGCGCGATGTAGTGGGCTATTATGGTGATGGCAAAATTGATATCTATCAATGTAAACACTATGACACTAAAATTGCACCAACTACACTTTATCCCGAATTAGGAAAACTTTGCTATTACACCTTTGAAAATCATTATCCAATTCCTCAGTCGTATTATATCGTTGCTCCAAAAGGATGTGGATCAACCATATTAGATATGATTGACAATCCGAGTATGATTAATCAGAAATTAATTGACAATTGGGATGATTACTGTTCAAAAAAAATCACTAAAAAAGCTGACATTCTTTTAGATGATAAACTGCGTAAATACATAATTGATTTTGACTTTTCGATAATTAAAGATTTGGCTCCCCATGAGATTATTGATCAACACAAGGCTACTGAGTACCACATACTGCGTTTTGGTGGCGGAATAAAAAAATATCGGGATTTAATTCCCATTCCCGAAATGGTCATTCAGCCCAGAGAACAAAATTATACAGGATTATTATTTGAAGTATACGCACAGGAGCTTAATACAAGAATTGATAAAGTCGAGGATCTAAAAAGTTTTGATAGATATTTTACGCATTTTAACACCCAACGTAATAGCTTTTATAGCGCAGAGTCATTAGAAAAATTCAGCAGGGAAAATTTTCCTGAAGCACTTCCTTCTCCTTTTGAAGAGTTAATGGATGATGCATATTCAGTTGTTGACACAACATTAGAACTCCACTCTTCCGAGTCTGGTTTTAAAAGATCTCTTCTTGCTGCGCAAGAAATAAAAAGACAAACATTTGCGAGTAATCCTCTCTCAACCGAAATGAGACCTTTAGACAAGGATGGACTTTGCAATCATTTGGCTAATGATAACCGGATTAAATGGATCGTACCATGAAAGAAGAACCAACTATAAAGATTTACAATACACCGATTGAATTAGGGTTAAGGTCGTTAATTATACTTGAAACAAGTAAAAATCAAGTCATGGATTTGGAGAAAATTATGTATTTGGACTATCTCTGTTTAAATACGTCAGATATTGGTGGACCAGAAAGTTTGCATGCTCCGATTCCAAGTCGTGGTGTTCAGGTATTTTCAAAGAAAGAGTTAATACAGAAAGGTTTATCGATTATGATGACAAAGGAATTAATTCAGCTGGTTGTTAAGCCGGAAGGTTTTTTCTATCAAATTACTGAAGCAGGTACACTCTTTTTGGGTTTATTCCAAACAAAATACTTTTTAGATCTTGTTAATAGGAGTACGTGGGTATTGGAAAAGTGGGGCAACTCCAGTACTCATGAAATAAAATCTTTTATAGATGTTAATATTCAAAATTGGGGCGGAGATTTTCTATCCCTTGACGATTCCAATAACTCATGACAGGATTTTATATTAAGGGTCTTTACATTAGAGGAAATAATGTTAAACCAGCTGAAATAAGTTTTACTAAAGGTGCAAATTTGATAACGGGTGCCTCTGATACTGGAAAATCTTATATTTTTTCGGCAATGAACTATGCACTTGGTGTCGGGGAACCACCTAAAGATATTCCACAAAGTGCAGGCTACAATGAAATTTTAATTGAGATTATTACTCATAAGGATAGTAAGACCTTTACGTTTAGACGTGAAATGGGCAAACCATCAATTTATGTTAAAGAATGCGGTTACCAAAATTTTTATACTAAGAGCATAAATTTCACGAAACTTACGTCCACTGGCCCACTAATAAATCCAGAACATATTTCAAGTTTCCTTTTGGGACTGATTGGATTAGATGATAAAAAAATATTGGTAAACAAATCATCGGGAAAAACAACAAA
The DNA here is from genome assembly GCF_000745775.1 of Flavobacterium sp. ASV13. Lineage (GTDB taxonomy): Bacteria > Bacteroidota > Bacteroidia > Flavobacteriales > Flavobacteriaceae > Flavobacterium. The sequence goes on from NZ_JQJY01000005.1 coordinate 163,200, forward strand.
TATTAACTTCCGTAACCTGTTAAATTTGACATTTATAGCGGAAGATACAATTATCAAAACCACTTCGCCATATTATATCTCTGAGCAATACAAGGAAAGGGTAATGTCTCAATCGCTTTTACATGTTTTACTTTCCGGCAATGATTTTTCTGAAGTAGTGGAAAAGGAAGACTTGACTATTAGGGAAAATCAATTATTGGGTAAACTCGAATTCTTAAATTTCCAGGTGAGACAGTATGCTGATGAAAAAGCTACGCTAGTTGAAAAAACACAATCTTCACCTTTTATAAATGAAAAGCAGAAATTTTTAGAACTTGATTCTAGCTTGAAAGAGAATGTTGCACTAGCAAAAGAACTTATAAATAGAAAAAATTATGTATTACAGCAGAACCAAAATCTGATAGCCGAACTTTCTTATAAGAAGGAGTTATCGAAGCGTTTTGTCATACTTGAAGCGCAGTACAGAAGTGATTCTGAAAGACTTGATTTTATCCTTGAGACTCACGTCATTTCTGAACAATTGGGAGATGTTGTGTGCCCACTGTGCTCCTCACCACTACATGAAGACCATCTCTATCATATAAAAGAAAAAGAAAATTTTATCGAGGCTGCCACCAACGAACTTGGTAAAATACAATCCAAGCGCGCGGGCTTAAAAGATACTTCCGAAAATTTAATAATTGAAGAGAATGTTTTACAAGCTGAAATAGAAAAGCTGAAAAATGAGTTAATTGATCTAGAACAGGAACTAGATAGAAATTTCTCTACAAAAATCTCAGATCTGAAAAACGAACTAAACAATTATCTGGAAATAGAAAACTTCTCTCGGGAAATCGTATTTATCGATAATCAAATTGACAAACTTTTCAAAGAAAAGGATCGTTTGGAAACCCTTTTAAATGCAAAAAAACCAGTGGAAGAAGAAATCAACTTGGTTCCCTATTCACTTATAACCGATTTATGTTGGTTTATTGAACAACGGCTACAGAATTGGAATTATGAAAATGCTGTGAAGGTAAACTTTGATTCACATTACAACATATTCGACATTATAATTTCTGGTAAAAATAGAAGAAGCTATGGAAAAGGTAAGAGATCAATATCTTATGCAGCGTGCCTGATTGGATTACTTGATTACTGCCAAACTAACGACAGGAATTTTTCCAATTTATTAGTATTAGATTCTCCTTTAACAACTTACGAAGAAAAACAAAAAATAAATGTTGCTACTGAAAGTATACAGACAGAGATTCTAAAATCCTTTTTTATTGACCTTGTCAAAATTCCAGCGAACTCTCAGGTAATTATATTCGACAACAAAATGCCAGATGAGGAAACCTATAATTCCCTTAGTAGCAAACTAAATATGATTGTTTTTACTGGGCAAAAGGGAAGTGGACGCGAGGGCTTTTTTCCACAATAATTCTGCTAGCTATATTAACCAACAAAATTATTGCGATTTTAATTACTACGCGGTAGATGTCGCTTTGATTGAGAGGTTGAAGAAAGCAAGCACTATAGTTCATCTACCAACGCGCTTAAACTACCGCTAATTATTCAACACAACAAAAAATACATTGTTAAAATGAGTTCTCTGGAAGATTACCCATTTTTAACCATCTTATGCCTTGGAAGATTAATTTCATGCTCCTGCGGATATGGTTGCCTATGGGTCATACTGACATCTTCTTTAATTTGCTCATGTACTTTAAACTGCCTCTCATCAGCATTGGAATAGCGAGGATCAGATATAAACGGCATTTTCGCCATTTTAGTTATTGTAATCGTTGGAAAATGATAGTCAACCTCGACAGTACCCAAAAGCAGATAACAGCCCCCACCTTGAAAGGGATATTCCTTTAAGCTACCTGTAAAGTGCGCTGTATCGAATAATTCGCCTTCCGCATCTATCCATGTTCCGAAGTACATGGCTCCTAATTTTGTTGGAACATGCTTACGGGATATCAGATAGGCTAACATGCGAACTTGTTTCTTATGGTGCTTTAATAAATCCTTAGCCAATACATCACCCCTGAATTTTGTCTGTAACAAATCAAATGGTGAACATGAAACAGGAAAACTAAGCAGTTCAATTTCATCAAAGGCATCTTCAAATTCTGAGCGCTCGAGTTTTGGAAGGCTGTATTCTTTGATAGGTTCTTGTATCAGCATAAGATTTCTGTTCTCCGGTTTAAAATTGACCAATATCAAACGAGCAATTACAAGTAGTTGATTTTTGGTTTTTCCCGTGAATCGAAATGCGCCGATAAAAATCAAGATTTGAATGCTTTCAATCCCAATTTGAATCCTATTAATGAAATCTTCCAATCCAAGGTAATCTCCATGTAACTCACGTTCGGAAACTATTTGCTGAGCTACTTTAGTTTCAAGTCCTTCAAGATGCATCAGCCCGAGATAAATATCACTACCATATAAGGTGGTCTCATATTCACTTTTGTTTACACAAGGATTGTGGATGGTAGCACCAGACATTCTTGCTTCATGTATATATACTTCAGTCCTGTAAAAACCTCCTTGATTATTGATAACAGCAACCATGAACTCAATAGGATAATGCACCTTAAGATATAAACTTTGATAACTTTCAACCGCATAAGATGCTGAGTGAGCTTTGCAAAAAGAATATCCGGCAAATGATTCGATCTGACGGTAAATTTCCTGGCTAAGCTCGACGGGATGTCCTTGTTCTTGACAGCATTCAAAGAAATGATCCTTGACTTTTTGAAGAGCAGCTTTTGACCTGCCTTTACCACTCATAGCTCTTCTTAATATATCCCCATCGGCAGCATGAAGCCCGCCGTAGTGCAACGCGATTTTTATAACATCTTCCTGATATACCATTATGCCGTAGGTTTCTCCAAGCTGCTCTTTAAATACTTGATGGAAGTACTCAAACTTGTCAGGGTTATTATGGCGAAAAATATATTCTTTCATCATTCCGCTTTGAGCAACGCCAGGACGAATAATGGACGATGCAGCAACAAGGATTTTGTAGTTGTTACATTTTAGTCTTCTGAGAAGCCCGCGCATTGCGGGACTTTCTATATAAAAACAGCCGATAGTTTTGCCACGACCTAAATACTGATTGCACAAAACCTCATCTTTAGAAAGTGAAGTATCCCTAATATCGACATTGATGCCACGGTTTTTCAGTATCAACTTTACACTATCGTCAATGTGGCCTATTCCGCGCTGGCTCAATATATCAAACTTTTCAAAACCGATGTCTTCAGCCGTATGCATATCGAACAAAACAATTGGAAATCCTTTTGGCGGCATTTCAAGCACTGTAAAATTTGTAATAGGTTCTTCAGAAATGAGTATACCACATGAATGCATACTTCTCTGATTCGGGTATTTTTCAAGCATCATTCCATATTCCTGAACCATCCTTACTACCTTATTGCTATCATGAAGCTCAATCGGATTTTTAGCTAGGGCATCAAGTTCCTCTTTTGGGAGTCCAAATACTTTTCCAACTTCCCTGAATATTGACCGATATTTAAATTCAACATTAGTACCGCAAAAAGCCACGTGATCGGCTCCATAACGTTTAAAGATATATTCCAGTATTATATCGCGCTCTTTCCAAGACCAGTCAATATCAAAATCGGGGGGGCTCTTGCGGTTTACATTTAGGAACCGTTCAAAATATAAATCAAGTTCAATAGGACAGATATCGGTAATGCCCAGACAATAGGCAATTATGCTGTTAGCACCACTGCCACGCCCTATGTGTAAAAAGCCCATACTGGTACTATAGCGGATTATATCCCATGTTATGAGGAAATAACCGCTGAATTCCAATTCTTCAATAACTTTTAGTTCTTTTTCAACACGTTGCTTTGCAATGATGTTATCAGGACCATATTTTTTGACCATACCCTCCTGGGCGAGTGTTCTCAAACGTTGCATATCCTCCTCACGGCTGTTAGTAAAATATTTTTTATTACGTGGTATTCCAAATTCGTATTCGAAATTACACTGGTCAATTATCTTTTGAGTGTTTTGAATGATAGAGGGATAATCCGCATATTTTTCCAATAATTCTGAAAGCGGCAACATAGTCTCCAAGTTACTACAGTAATCATTTAGTGATAATCTGGAACCTAATATATTGAGATCTATGGCGCGTAATATTTTATGTAGATTATATTCTTTCTTATTTCTAAAAGTAACAGAATGCAAGAGCACTAGTTTATCAAGCCTATTTTTCCACTTATCTTGGAACAACAGCATGAGTTCATCACTCTTTATCCCAATGTACTCATGTTCTTTTAAGACTGAGGGCGCATCAATAAGTGTATATATAATTATAACATTTTCAAAAACAGGAGCCATTGCCGGTAAAGGCAAATCATTAAAATTACGCTGTGTTAAGAACCGATTCATTTCGCCTAATCCCTCACGGTTTACGGCAAGGCCTATATATCGCAATGTATTGTTGCAACGAAATTCAATACCTACTAAAGGTTTTATATCTGCGGCTTGGCATAATTTGATAAAATCGTAAATTCCAGTTACTGTATTAATATCTGTCAGCGCCATTGCTTTTACATAGCAATTCGATGCCTGTTGGACTAGTTCTTCAACAGGGATTGTGCCATAGCGAAGGCTATGGAAAGAATGACAGTTAAGATACATAGCTTACTTTTTTCTCTTTAATATTTCAGCCTTATTATTAGGCTTTAAGATAGCACCACCCCCACGCATAACAGCATCGAAACCATAACGGGTCTTCATTCTGTCCATAGCCTGATAGAGGGAAAGCATTTCCTCGGTGTCATCAAACATATTTATTTGATATGTACCCCTTACCAGACCACTAAATCGTATGCCGATCAGGCGAAGACGCATTCTGCGCTGGTACAATCTATCAAACAGATTCATTACACACTTAATCAGTATATGGTCAGCAGAAGTATATGGAACCTTACATTGTTTGGTTTCAGTATCAAAATTTGAATATCGTATCTTAATGGTTACTGTTGAGGTAAGCCATTCTTCAGAGCGAAGCTGAAAAGCCAGCTTTTCTACCATACCCTGAAGTATGCTTTTTAACATATTGATATCAATTGTATCCTGCAAAAAAGTATCCTCGGTAGAAATTGATTTGCGCTCTGTGTAAGGTTCTACAGGATTGTTGTCTATTCCATTTGCTTTTTTCCATAATTCGATTCCGTTTTTGCCTATCATCTGCTGTAATACTTCCGCAGGCATTTCAGAAAGTGTTTGGATATTTCTAACGCCAATACGTGATAGCAACTGGAAAGTAGCATCTCCTACCATTGGTATTTTTCTTATGGATAGCGGATTTAGGAAAGGTTTTACCATCTCTTCTGATATTTCAAGATTGCCTTTAGGCTTTCCTTCACCGGTAGCTATTTTAGATACGGTCTTATTGACAGACAAGGCAAAACTTATGGGCAGACCTGTTTCCTTTGTAACAGATTGTGCAAGTTCGTTGGTCCATGTGTATGAGCCGTAAAACTTATCCATACCCGTTATATCAAGATAGAATTCATCGATGCTGGCTTTCTCCATAACCGGCGATTTTTCTTCAATCACTTCGGTTACGGCATGGGATAATCTGGAATATAGCTCCATATCACCCTTCATCACTTTTGCCTGGGGACATAGTCGAAGAGCCATTTTTATAGGCATTGCAGAGCGCACCCCGAAAGTTCGCGCTTCATAAGAACATGAGGCCACAACACCTCTTTCCCCCCCGCCAATAATAAGCGGGATACCATTCAATCGTGAATCGGTCAGCCTCTCGCAGGACACAAAAAATGTATCCAAATCCATATGTACAATTGCCCTTCCCATAATTTTCATTTTTGTACCATACAAAATTAGCACAGGTTGTAACAAATAAATTATATTTGTTGATACAATTTGTAACAAAAACTATATGTCTTTATTTTCCGACAACATCAGAAGCCTACGGCTAAAAAAGAAAATTTCTCAGGAAAAAGTCGCTACAAGCCTTCTAATAACGCGTGGAAGGTATGCGAAGTATGAAGACGGGACTTCTGAAGCTCCCTATGAAATATTGAAAAGAATATCAAAATATTACCACGTCAGCATTGACATCCTGCTGTGCATTGACGTAAGGAAAGTCAAAATTGATGATTTGGTCAAGCTTGAGGATAACAGGGTTCTATTACCAGTTATAGTGAATAATGAAGGTGAAAGTTTTATAGAAATTGTTACGCAAAAAGCTAAGGCAGGCTATATGAATGGATATTCAGATCCGGAATATATCGAAAACCTACCGCGTATTTCACTGCCGTTTTTAGGTCCTGGTCTTCATAGGGGGTTTACAGTTGATGGGGATTCTATGCCTCCACATGATGATGATGATGTTATTGTCGCCAAATATATTGAGAAACTTAGTGAGGTAGTAGATGGGAGGACTTATATTATAATAACTAAAAATGATGGTATCGTTTATAAAAGATTAAATAAAAACAAAAAAAATGTATTGGTACTCGAATCTGACGAATCTTTTTATAATCCTTATGAAGTCAGGGCATCAGAAATTGAACAAATATGGGAATTCAAATGTAATCTAGGCAAAAAAGACAAGAAGAAGATTACCATTACTCCCAGCAGTATTGAAGAAATGTTTATGGAATTAAAGAATGACATTCGAAGACTGGAACGAAAGAGATAAATGGGATAGTCTGAATTATGAAGCTGGCTTATGCCAGCTTTTTTGTTTGTAATTCTCTCATACAATGCAAAATGGATCGTTTTTTGCAAATTTTGGATCGTTTTTGTTAACAATCCTTCTCTTTTATTGTTTTAATTTCGCTTTGTGGCTGAAGATCAAAACTTTAGTCGAACATAAATTGGAAATTAATAATTCCGTATCAGAAAGCCGCTTTTTACTTTATTAAAACTGATGAGATGAAAATACCTAAATCCATAAGAAATATTATCATTGAGATTATTTGTCTTCTTTGTATTTTGTTATTCGTCTATGCATCTGTCAGTAAAATTGTGGATTTTGAAAATTTTAGTGTACAGCTTGGACAGTCACCCATGTTAAGTGCTTTTGCTGGATGGGTTGCAATATTGGTTCCGCTGAGCGAACTTATCATAGCAATAATGTTAGCGATACCCCGTAGCCGATTCGTGGGATTAGTTCTGGCTTTTTCATTAATGGCAATGTTCACAGCCTATATCTATATTATACTGAATTACGGATCATATGTTCCATGTTCCTGTGGCGGTGTACTGGAAAAGCTTAGTTGGCAGGAACATCTGCTTTTTAATCTTTTCTTTGTTCTTCTATTATTTCTGGCGATAATTTTAGATTTGACATCAAAAGAAGATAAGTTTTTCAAAAGACCTTTACAAGCAGCATTTAGAATACTCATACTATTTGTGTTTAATATTATAACAATGGCCCTGCTTTACGTATGGTCGGAAGATATTATCCACCACCGCAATAATTTTGTCCGGCGTTATTCTGCATTTTCTGAACCTGAGAGGAAAAAGCTTGATCTTAAATCCTCCTCTTTTTATTTTGCCGGTGCCGACGGATCAACCATCTATCTTGGTAATACACTGGCACCACGAATGGTGCTTGCCATTAATACGAGCTTTAATAAAGTAGACCGTATTCTAATTGAGCTTGATCATATGGATTTGCCTTTCAGGGCAGTTCATATTCGGGTTGCACCTCCATTTTTTTATCTTACCGACGGTACTGTGCCTTGCGTATTTCGTGGTAATCTGAAAGATTGGAAGGCAAAGCTAATTGATAAACAGGAAGTACCTTTTACTCATGCTGAGCCTATTGATTCCCTTCATATGGTGATACGCGCAATCCATCCCACACAAATGCAGAACTCCCTTGCGTTATTGGATTTTAACAGCTCAGCAAATCCTATATGGAAGCCCGGCCTAATTATATCCCAACATGATGGTATTTTTGACAGTGATGGTCTATTATTCAGAAATGGATACACTTCCGATTTTCACTACATCTATTTTTATCGCAATGAATTTTTCAGATTGGATAGCAGCCTAATAATGAGAGGAAGGGCACATACTATTGATACCGTTTATCAGGCTAATTTGAAGGTTGCTTATTTAAAAGGTCGTCACGAGAGAAAATTATCGGCACCACCTCTTATTGTCAACAGAACCGCAGCGGCATATGACAATTTATTATTTGTGAACTCCCAGCTAATCGGGCGATATGAAGATGCACAGATGTGGAGGCAGGCCAGCATCATAGATGTCTATAATATAAACAATAATTCATACGATTCCAGTTTTTACATCTACCATGTGGAAAACAAACCCATGCGCAGTTTTATGGTTCAGGGAAATACTTTATATGCCCTTAGCGGAAATTGGATATCGAAAGTGCCTCTTAATAAAGATCTTACCAATAAATATAAATCAAAGTCCGTCAACTTAAACTAAAAGCAATTAGTTTTAAATATACCTGGCCGGGGTATCAGGGATTTAGCCGAAAACCTGAAAAAGAGTAGGCTGCAAACCATAATTTTTTAAATCATGAAAACAAGATTATTGAAATTCATTTTGCCTGTCGTAGTGATGGGATTTGCCGCAGCAGCGGCGATGAATGCACCGCAAAATTCGGTAAAAAATGCACTTGTTAATGAGGTGGGGTATATACGCCACAGCAATCTTACCGATTGTGAACCATCCGACGAGTGCTCTCCTACAGGAAGCCAGATGTGTACGGTGGGAGATGTTCCAGGAGCTACACGCTTATGGAAAAAGAATCAGAACAACCAATGTATTGTGCAGCTTTTCCGCCCACAATAGCAAAAAAGCAATGCAGCCCCAGGGCTGCATTGTTATTAAAAATTGGGTTCCATCCAGTCTTCCTTTTCAAGTCCTTTGAGATGATGTCCAAAGAATACTTCAATTTTATGGGTCAGATCCATAATTGCCTTTCGATCTTCAAAAGCATGGTCTTCTTGTGGATAAACTAGAAGAATGCTTGGTTTTCCCAATCGTCTAAGGGCAAAGTAAAATTCACGGCTTTGATTATGACGAATCTGTTTATCCTTCCCTCCAGTATAAATTAAGATAGGCGTTTTTACACCTGCTGCCTGATAAACAGGAGAATTTTCGATATACCCCTGAATGTTTTCATGGAAAGGTTTTCCCATTCTCATTTGGAAAGTTTCAAACCGGAAATATTCTGGAATATTGTAGTTCTCTGCCAAGGAAAAATAGCTGCTTGCAAAATCCGTAATCCCAGCTCCAGCGGCAATAGCCTTGAACATAGTGCTTTTGGTAGCAATAAAACTCGCTTCAAATCCGCCAAAAGAATAGCCGATAAGACCTAACTGCGCAGCATCAATTCCAGCTTCATCTGTAATAGCAGCTGCCACACCAGTCTGAGTGCAATTCAGTGCAGAATCGCCTGGGCTGCCGAGTTGGTACACAATATCTGGCAGAAAAACGAAATAGCCTTTGTTGATTAAATTTGTGACATTAAAACCTTCACCATCGTAAAGGCTTGGCCTTATAAAATAATGTAAGCGCTGGGATTGTTTTTCATATACGTGAACGATCATCGGGTATTTTTTTCCTTTTCTAAAATCTGCCGGATAATATAATATCCCTCCTAGTAAATGATTTTTCCATTGATAAGAAATTCGCTTTGACTCTCCCCAGTAAAATTCTGCGATTGACTTTTGATTTTGCGTTACATCTACAAGTGGTTTTTTTCCTGTCCGGCAACGAATTGCTGTGGGACTGTCATAACGTTCCGAATACCAGCTAATGGTCTTCCCGGCTTGCGCCAGATTGTAGTTACGTGACTGGTCAAAGACTATAGTTTCCAGCACACCATTTTTCTTTAAGAGATAATACCCTGTCTTGCTATAGTCCGGGGCCCTGGCCTCAAGGACAATATCTTTTGTCATATCTACGCTGGAGCTACCCCAGCCATCGATAATAGGCTTTAAAGGACTAACGCCCTGTTGCTGGGGTATCCTGAAAATAATATTATGCTCCCTTCCACTAGTTAGCCGCTTGGTGTATGTACCGTCAGCCGATACCAGCCAAATATCAAAAGCATCACACAGAAGTATTGATTTAGCATCCTTTGTCCAGAGTACAGTTGCATTAGGTGCTGCCTTAGAGCTTGATGTATCTGAGCCAGCCTGAAAATTATTCGACAACTTTGCATGAATACCCTTCGAAAAATTATAATTATACCAATTACCTTCGGTAAAGTAGGTGAGGTATTTACCATCAGGAGATATTTGCCATGACAAGGAGCTGTTTTGCTGATTCTTTAGAAGAATCTTTTTTTCTCCTGCTCCTACATTCAATAAGTAGAGGTCAATATTAGAAACCCATTCAAATTGAGGTTCATAGTGATCCGTGTTCCATATCAATGCATATTGCCCACCAGGCACAAGTGCGGCTTGAGGATAATCCGTAGTAGTGAGTTGCTGAATTTTGCCTGTCTTGGGATTCCAAAGTAAAGTTTTAGGGGCATATTTCCAATTATGGGTTTCTAGAGCTTTAGGGTATATTACCTTATCCAAAGTATTCCATACTTCCACTATTGGGGTTTCAATTGATTCTAATGCAGCATCACGTATTGTAGCAAGTACTTCGCCTCGTGAAGTCAGGCTTAGATTTCCGTCAAAATCGATTTTCATCCCGTTTGAAAAATGGCTGTTATTTAATTGCCTTAACTCATTACGGTTAATGTCAAAATAAAATACTGTCGTGTCGCGCTCGGTTTTACAATAAAAAGATACAGATTTATTGTCTTCAGACCATATAGGTTTCGAAATAGTTAGATCTTGATATTCGCCTAAACTGATTTCACTTTCAGAAATTTTTTCCTTTGAGTTTAATAATGATAGATGCAACCAGCTCTTTTTATTCGTGTGCGTTATATAAAGAAGAGCCTGTCTTGAAGAGGAAACTGAAAATTGCTTAATGTCTTTGATCTCTTTTAGTTTACTGCCCTCGTTATTCCATACTGATATACCTTTAAATTCTGGATTAGCAGCCACAAGATATGATTCCCAAACAACTGTTTTGCCGGTTTGTCCAATATTGTGATGCTTCCCGGAAGTTAGCTCAATAAGATAGCCGTTTTTTCCTGTGTTCTGAAAGTAAAAAATTTCATTTCCAAGAAAATTGCCTTGTAGGGCTGCAGCAAATTTGTAACAGTTCCTGCCACTGCTTGCCGCAACAAAAAGAGTATCTTGCCCTGCATCGTAATGCACAGACCAACTCAACCATTTTCCATCATGCGAAATCGGGCCGGGTTTTATCATTCCCCACTTGTTGTAATCCTGTTCTGTAAGCTGTCTTTTAAGAGACTGCCCCTGTGCGGGACAGACTGCATAAATTAAGAAAAGTAAAAAGAACAGTATAACGCTATTTTGATTAAAAGATTTCATAATTAATAACCCGGATTTTGGGGCTTGAGATTTGGATTCAGGCTCAATTCACTTTCCGCAATGGGCAAGAGCCTGTTAGTAGAATCCCATCCCGGTTTTACGGTTTGCAAAGCGGCATCAAGCTGGTTGTAACGTTTTAAGTCCATAAATCTATGACCATACTCAGTAAATAATTCGACCCTTCTTTCCTTCAGTATTGCCTGAATAGCTTCTTCCTGAGATGCAGCCAGACTATTTCCTAAACCAGCTGTATTTCTAATTACATTCAAATCTTCTAGTGCTCCAATAAGCTCGCCTTGACGCGCCCTGGCTTCAGCCCTAATGAGATATTGCTCTGCGAGGCGTAATATTTTTGAATATTCAACAGAACTCCCAGTATTTGTACGCTCTTTGTATTTGTAGGCATGGTACCATGTACCGTTATTATTGGTGACTTTACGGGTCCAGTTGCTTAGACGAAGATCTCCTGTTTCAAAGGCCGCAATTAATTCGGGACTCAGGCTTACAACAGAGGGTTTTGAATTGAAGTAAAACGAGGAAGCTTCGTCAGTGTTTAATCCTTCATTTCTTGGTTTCAGCTGCCAGATCGTGGTAGCATTATCTTTTAAAAATACTTGGCTCAGGTCAGTGTCCCATACATAAAGCTCAGTCTGGTTCAGGACAGCTGATGCCTCGTTTGCCGCTTCTGCCCAGCGCTGTGCATACAAGTATACTCTTGCCAGTAATGCACGGGCGGCAAATGAATTGGGCCTTACCCTTTCAATGTCGATATATGCATCGGGGAGTAATTGTGCAGCCTGCTCTAAATCATCTATTAATTTCTGATTGAATTCTTCCTGGGATACCCGGCTTGCAATACTGCTGATGCGGTAATCTGTTGCGGTTATATAAGGAACTTCGCCCCAAAGCTGATTTAAATAAAGATGTTCAAGAGCACGTATGAAAAGGGCTTCACCTGTTAATTGCTGTTTGTCGGATTCTTGCAGTGTTTGAGAAGCAGCTACCCCTTCTATAACAGCATTTGCAGCATAAATCTGTGAATAGGTATTGTTCCACATAACATCAAGGCCGGCTGTAGAAGGAAGTACACTATTATTATAAAATGTGGTTTGAATAGCAGTGCTGCCATACCAGGTGAGCTCGTCAGCATAAAGACCAAGGCGGTATCCTGTTCCGCTATTTTTTCCCGAAAGCAGGCTTGCTTCCCTTATGTGAGCATAAACGTCCGTTAGGGCAGCTGTAGCAGTACTTGAATTTTCAAATACTGCATTCGTGTCAAGCTGCGTTGGTGTAAGGCCAGTCTCGGTAAAATTATCACATCCTCCCATAAGGGGCAATATGGCGATAAGACTTAAGGAAGCCTTTATCATCGTGTTTTTATAAAATTTTGTTTTCATTTTTTCTATATTTTAAAAACTTATTTGTGTGCCGATAGTAAGGATTCGAAGTGGAGGTAATGTTCCAACAGCACGGAACTCAGGATCAGGTCCCTTAAAAGACGTAAAGGTCAAGAGGTTCTGTCCCTGTAAATAAAGCCTGCATTTGGTATTGCCTATCCATTTGGCAGGCAGGTTAAAGGAGAGTTGAAGGTTTTTCAAACGTATATAAGATGCATCTGTAATTACAGCATCACTGGCTGCATAATTAAAGAAAGTACTTTCTGCATCCGAATTTACTCCTGTTGTATAAAGCTGCACAGCATCGCTATTTCCCGGAGCAGACCAGTGATCGAGAATTTGTGTAGATCTATTGCCCATTTCTCCTGGAACACCAATAATTTTTCTTGGATCAATATTGTCCTGCTTTACAAACTGAAGCAAAAAGTCAAGCTGCCAATTCTTATACCGGAATTGATTTTGCACGCCGCCATAAAATTTGGGATTGAGATTAAGCAAAACCTGCTTGTCACTTGGGGAATTTATAGAACCATCGCCATTTATATCTTCAAAAGTGTAAATTCCTGATTGTGAATCCAACCCTGTGTAGTGAAATAGCTTAATGATATTCAGGGGTTGTCCAATTACATATTGATCAGAATAAGTGGAGTTTTCCAATCCTGGAAAGGATATCAGTTTATTTTTTACTGATGTGAAATTAAAATCCGTGGTCCAGCTAAAATCTTTGGTCTGTATATTAGTCGTCTGTAGTGTCAATTCGATGCCTTTATTCTCTACGGTGGCATCAAGATTAGCCTGAAGTGACGGAAAGCCTGTTGTTCCCGGCATAGGCACACCTACGAGTTGATTCGACGAATGATTACGGTACCAGCCGGCAGTGAATTGAATTTTGTCCTGTAAAAATCCAGTTTCTAAGGCAAATTCCAATTTTTTATTGGTTTCCCATCCAAAATCAGGATTGTACAGGCGGCTAGGCTGCAATCCCGGAATTCCCTGATAGTTGTTGCCCGAAGTACCATAACTGTCCAAATATTGGTAATTACCTATTTGGTCATTGCCGGTGATTCCATAGCTAGCCCTGAGTTTCCCCAAACTAAGGACATCCTGTTTAACAAACCAATCTTCGCTTGAGAAAATCCATGCCGCGCCTATTGCCCCAAACCATGCAAAACGATTTGACGGACCAAAGCGGCTCGAACCATCCCTTCTTCCTGTAAGATTTATAATGTAACGGTTATCCAACTGCAAATTTAGACGTCCAAAAAGGGCCTGATATTTATATATGGACTCATCGTTGCCTGATACTGTAAGGTAGGTTGCTGCTGCGGGATTATTCATCAGGCTGTTATGGGCGAAACCTAATGCTGACATGGCAATCTGCTCGTTATCCTGTCTTTGAAAAGTGGCTCCTCCTAGTAAGTCAGTCTGAAGCCTGCCCCATAATTTTTTCCAATTAAGTTGAGGTTCAATAATCCAGGAGCGACGTGCCACATCATTATAATAAATGGCCGAAGATTCAGCGCCAAGCCCATAATTTGGCAGATAGATAGTATAAGGATAAGCGGATGCCTCGTGATGTTTAAGGTCCGTATAGCCTAAACTAGTCTTAAGGGTAATATCCTGCGAGACTTTATACGATAACTGGATGTTGGCAATCAAATCATACGTCTGTGATTGTGAGCTTCCCAGAAAGTTTCTTGCAGGGTTATTCTCAAAGGTGTTGTTCTCCCAATTAATGTTACCCTGTGCATCATACATTTCAGGTGCATTTGGCGGAGTGGTTATTGCTTCGAGTGTTGGATCTGCAAGGGGCTGATTGTTATGTTGAACTGTATAACCGCCTGAAAAATCCAAGTGGAAGCGCTTATCCTTGGACTGATGTGAGATACTTGTTCTTACATTAGCCTTTTTGTATCCATAGTCGCCCGGAAAGACCGTGGTTTCATGATTAAAATTACTAGATAGTAAAAACTGGGTATATTCACTGCCACCTTGTATACCTGCACTGAGGTTTGTAATTTGGGCACTATTGCCTAATAATTTTTTCTGCCAGTCTGTATAACGGTTAGGATCCCAAGTTCCGTTTATATCATAAGCGCCCTTGGGATATTCAGTAATGCCATCATTTTGAAATGCTTCGGCTCGAACTGTGAGGTATTGCTGCGTATTAAGAAGATCCATGAAATGTGCTACTTGTGCCACTCCGCTTGAAAAATTTACGTTAACCGTTGTTTGTCCTGCTTTACCTTTTTTAGTTGTAACCAGTACGACACCATTAGCGCCTCGCGATCCGTAAATAGAAGTGGCATCGGCATCTTTTAGTACTTCTATACTTTGTATATCGGCAGGATTCAGGTTATTTAAGGGACTTGTAAAAGTGTTCAGTACGCTCATAGTGCCGCTAAAGCCGATGGCTTCTGATGAATACGGCACACCATCTATGATAAAGAGAGGAGCATTGCCATCAGACCTAATGCTGTTACGTCCACGGATTTGAATTTCAAAACCACCTCCTGCAATTCCTGTGTTCTGTGTTATCTCCACACCGGCCATTCTTCCCTGCATGGTTGCCAAAACATTGTTTACAGGTTGAGTTTCGATATCCTTGGATGTAATGCGGGCAATACTTCCGGTTCTTTCTTTGTCATTTACACTGTAATAACCTGCATTGATGGTCACCTCCTTAAGCTGTGTACTGTCTTCTGCTAATATCACAGTTATGGGAGTTTGGTTTCCAACCATTATTTCCTGCGTGGCATAACCTAAAAATGAAAAGATGAGTACGTCTGTTGAATTAGCCGTAATTGAAAAATTGCCTTTTTCATCTGTTACGGCTGAAGTTGTAGTTCCTTTGACAATGACCGTCACGCTTGGAAGTGGTCCAGTGACATCGGTAACTGTACCTGTAATTTGATGTTGTAACTGCTTCGTGTAGGTTCTGAACGTTAGTCCAGTGGCATTACTATGATTAGAAAGCAGTATTGCGAAAATAAATATACAAAGACAGTAAGGCCTGCCCTTGTTAAATGAAAGATTTTTCATAAATTTAAAAAGGATTAAAATTGAACGAAAGTTTGATTTTCTCTGCCTTCTATGCTAGTATTCGACCACGAGTTATAGAAGGCTTTTCTTGTTAATTAATTAATCATAGGCGTAATTTGGTTTTGGTTATTTATAAGTTAAGACCTGTTCTTGTGTGGTTTTACGATTTGCAATTTTGCAGTAATGCTAAAGGCAAAGCTGATAGCATAATAACCCGGCCCTTCCCCCGACTAACTCAGCAGGATACCAAAACAGGGCCAGGCATTATAAAAATGAAATAAAGAAACTACAACATAGGCAAACCGATAATGGTTAAACATACGACTGCGATTCTTTTCTATATCGTGAAGTAGCTTCGAGAAGTTGAGGATGTTGCCGAAAAAAAATAGGCGCGGAACTCAACATATCCGCTTCCGAGGTACTGGTATACCCTTATGCGCGAATAAGTGAGCCCACGCCCTTTATAGGCGTGAGCATTTACACTTATCATCTCGCGCATTTAAAAATTACCAGTTTTCGGAAACGAGACTCCAAGCGAATGCTTCAAATATTTTCTATTGAAGAATCGCAAATTTAATAAAACACGTACTGATTAACTAGTACTGAGCCAAATATATTAAAAAATATCGGTACGTCAAAACGTACCGATAAATTATTTTAGTTAATGTTAATTGCAGTTGTGAAAAAAGAGACGGACGACAATACTATATTTAAGATTTCAATTAGTCTACGAAAGCTACTTGAAAGCAATGGTAACTTGCCAATAAAGCAGAGCTATGATAAAATTGCTACGACTGCAAATATCAGAAAGGCTACTGTATCTAATACTTTTAATGCAAAGTCAGTTCCAAATTCATTAACATTGTTTTTAATTATTGAAGCAATGGGTTTTTCCTTGATAGATTTTTCAAAAGTTTATGATTCAATTGTAACCTCTGACATAGAGTTATTTAAAAAGAAATTAGCTGAACAACCAAGAAATACTAAAAAATAGACCTTTTTTCATTCCTCGAAAAATTTCATAAATCATTCTTTTATCTTCAATTTAATAAAGACTAATTTTTGGAAACGGAATAATTAATTATTGTAATGTACATAAAGTAAATGTTCCATTTTACTTTATTTTTTTATAAATTAGTGTGAGAATTAACCAACTTTTCTTCGCAAATAGAATTAATTAATTGTCTAATTTAAAGCAAATGCTATGAATAGAGATAATGCAGTACTTATCATTTTCGGTGTTCTTGCCTTGCTAATTGGCATTATCCTTAAACTCTATATTGGCAGAAGAAGATTCTATCGCCGAAGTCCTTCAGGTGCAGAAGGCTATAAAAATTACCGTAGTGCATTACTTACTCCATTTTGGGAGAGTATCCTAACTTTTATTGGAGGGTTGCTTATTATTTTTGGAATAATAGCTCTCGCGATGGTAAAGTGGTTACTATAATAGTATTAAACATAATTTGATTAAGTCTAAAATAATTAAGATATAAAAAAAGAATACAACGAAGATGCATTTTGCATCTTTTTTTATGATCTTTCGAAATCAAAAACAGGTAATTATACGGTGGTCTTTTCATCATTAAAAGAAGTATTTTGCAAGTTTTAATAATGATTACGGAAAACCGTATAATAGAGAAAAAAGTACTTTGTAAATTCACTCTTTTACTGCAAAAAAGTTTCGTAAAGAATCTTTCCTGTAGTTATAATAAAAAACACAATTTTTAATAAGTGATTAGCAAAATGGAAACAATTGTATTTAATGGCAAAAAACATTCGGGAGCATATGATTTAAATATATTATGCAATCAGGAAAAAATTTATATAATGGACAATCACCTAGCTGCAAGCTGGTGTTGGTTACAAAAGGTGAATGTAAATCAACAGTACAATTTTTTACATATTGATAGACATTATGATTTATTGAATAGCCAACTTGACTGGTGGATTGAAGCCTTAGAAAATCAAAATATTGATATAGCTAACCTAACAATTGAAGAATTAATTTCATTAAGGTATAATCACGAAAGTATGCCAACTAATGATACTTATCCAATATTTCGTTGGGATAATTATATTACTATTTTAAATAGGCTGTATCCTGATTTATTAGCTTCAAATACTTTTGCGACCCATAAAGATGGAGATGCAATTGAAGAAATAGAAATTTCTGAAATTGATGCTTGGGATCTCCAGGAAAATTTATCCTATTGGGTAAATGATAGTGATCAAAAGTGGATTATAAACTTGGATATAGATTACTTTTTTACAAATTATGATGGCAATAAATATTTTCAATTATATAGCGATGACTTCATAATTAGAATTGCTAAGGAAATAAGAAGATCAATGAAAAATGTTGAAGTTCTGACAATAGCATTAAGCCCCGAAATGTGTGGTAATTGGGCAAATTCAGAAAGGGTAGCAAAATTAGTACTGAGAGAACTTGGAGTAGAATGGCAAATTTAAAATAATTTCACGTTCAATTTCGTAAAATAAAATTTTTGATTCAAGTAGAAGTTAGTCCACTAAATTTTAACTCAATGCAAATATTTTAAACAAAAAATACACTAAAACACAAATTCATGGGAAATAAGACAGGACAATCGGGACAGGGCAATTCTGGAGGATGGCCATCAACCACAGGAAATAAATCAGGCGAAGGCAGAAGTAATAATTCAAGTGGTTCCTCTCCATCGAACAGCTCTTCAAAATCATCAGGATCTTCAAAGTCTTCAGGATCTTCAAAAAAATAATTATAGAAGTTGGATAATCAATTCCGGAATCACACGCTATCTTTTGCAGTTAATCGAAGGTAATGAGTAAATTCTTAATTATAAAGACGATATCATATATTTGATATTTAGGAAAATTACATTTTTATATGAATACCGAAGAAATAGTAAATAACATATACAAAGAAAAAGCGAAAAACGACAGCAACTCAAAAGATCTCTCACGCGGTCTTGATGTCCTCTCGAAAACAGTTTTTGGCGATGTTAATAGATTTGTGTTTGAGTTGTTGCAAAATGCTGATGATTCTTCAATAGAGGAAAAAAAGGATATTAAAGTAGATTTTCATATACTGGAGAACTACTTAATTTTCTCGCATGACGGTGCTCACTTTGCAGAGAATGATGTAGTCGGAATTTCCAGTATCGGCAACAGGGCAAGCGAAAAAGACCAAAGTATCGAGAAAACGGGTTATAAAGGAATTGGCTTTAAATCTGTATTTGGCACATCTGATTATGTACACATTGTTTCGGGTGGGTTTTCATTCCGCTTTGATAAAAATCACACCGCTTGGAATAATGATGAAAATTATCCGTGGCAGGTTATTCCAATTTGGACGGAAGAGCCCGTTGAAGAAGTTGCTGATTGGATTAATACCGAAAATGTAAACACGATTATTGGTATAAAAAATAAAAAGTCAATAAGCGATGAAGTTATTAAGGTTTTTAAAGATTGCCAGATTCTGTTATTTCTTCGTAGAGTACATAGTATTACCTTTTCGGACAATGGAAACGTGGTTTTTAAAATTTCAAAAAACGATACTACCTCAGGAGTCATTGACTTATATGATAATGCTAGGTTAGTAAGTTCTTGGGTTACAAAAACTTTCATTCTTCCAATTGGCGGTGACCTGACAAAAAAACTAGAAAAATTATCCGATGTCGAATGTCCTCAGAAATTAAAAGAAGCTGAAAATACTAAAATTACATTTGCTGCTTGCGTAGAGGAAAACCAATTCATTCCACTCAAGGCAGCAGTAATTTATTCTTACCTACCTACGAAAGCAGCACAGGGATTCCCATTTCTTATAAACGGAGATTTCCTCACCAATGCTGAAAGAACAGAACTGCTACCTAATATTTGGAATGAATTTCTTTTTACACAAATAGCTACAAAAAAATTAGAATGGTTCGCCGAGTTACAGGCTACAGACTTCAAATACGAAATACTCAAACTCTTCAAAGGTAAATATACTGCTTACTCAGCAACTGATATTGAGAACTCTTATAATACAAGTCTCTCAAACGGTGCTAGTACAATTCCTTTTCTACCTCAAGAGCAAAGCACACAACTAATTTCTATTAATAATGCAATTGTAGATATTCCTCAGTTTTGTTCCTTATTTGAACCTAAGCTTGTAACTGATTTCCTCTCTGCAAATCCATATCAGCGTGTTTTAGATTTAAAACTGGTAGGACAAAGCAATCTTGCAGGACTTGGTAGTAAACAGTTTTCTTTTCCACAATTACTTGACTTAATAGCTTCGGGCGTTATTGTTGACCCATTGGAGGCTACAAATATTATAGTATTTTTTTATAACAATACACTTGGAGAAAAGAATAAAGCATGGCTTACAAGTTTAGCGAATGCGGTTTTTATTTTGGATGAGAGTGGCAATTACAAAACACCTAAGGAAATATTTATTCCAGGCAGCTCCGATGAAACTGTTGAGTTTGATTTTGACGATATTAGTTATGTACATTCAACCATTTTGGATCATTTCAAAAACGCATTTGATGTAATAAAATGGCTGCAGGCTTTGGGTGTACGAGAACCAACGGAATTGGAAATTGTTAAAAAAGCACTTATCCCATTCATTCTTAACGACAGAGTAACGGAGGACAACTTTTTAAAGGTTACAAGATTTATTTTTAAAGTCTTTTGCGCAGGTTTATTGCAGGACTTGGATTATCAAACTTTAAAATCGCTTAAACTTCAAACTTTAAACGGATTAGCGCTTCCCAGACGCACTTATTTGTCTGATAAATATAATCCAGAGAAAAAGCTCTCTACCATTATCCCGAACGCAAATTTTGTTAGTGACCTTTATCCAGAAGATGATGAAAGTATACCCAATTGGAAAGCATTTTTTAAAAATATTGGCATTAGGGAAAGTATATCAATTGAGGTTTTGCAGGACAAGTCAGAGCGAACAGATTTCGTAACCTACAATCCTTATGCTGCTCCCTATTTTAATTGGCTTGATGCAAATACTCATTATCCAGAAATCTACAGACCTTATCGTTTACAAGGTCAACATTACATT
The DNA here is from genome assembly GCF_000745775.1 of Flavobacterium sp. ASV13. GTDB lineage: Bacteria > Bacteroidota > Bacteroidia > Flavobacteriales > Flavobacteriaceae > Flavobacterium. Next base: position 184,148 of record NZ_JQJY01000005.1, read on the forward strand.
CAATATTTTACATCAATAGATTTTAGGGATCATCTCCAGGAAGTTGATTTTTCAAAATATTTTTGGAGCAAAATGTTACAAAATTGGGATATTTTTAAAGAACGTTGTTCACATACAACATACTTTTACTATGGAGGAAAAAATAATATCATACCAAGCTTCGTAGAATATTTTATCCAAAATCACAATGCAATTCCTTGTACAGATGGTAATTGTCATCCATCGCTGAATGTATTTGCTCCTTCATTAAAATCTGTTATAGGGAATTATTTTCCAGTAGCAGATTTTCCTTCTGCAATGACCAATGAGCAAGTAGAATTTTTCGGTTTTAAAAGAACAATTTCGATCAGAGATTGCCTCAGTCTTTTGAATACTATAGCTGATCAGGTAGTTAACTCTGAAGTCACTAAACAGATTTCATCTATATACGAACAATTAATTAACCAATCTGGTGACGTTAGTAAAGCTACTCGTGCAACAATAGAAGATTGGCGGAAAAGTGCCACTCTCCTAACTTTAAGCAATTCCTTCCAGCCAATTGAAGATCTTTTTTGTTTCAGTGTGCATGGAGCAAATGCACCAATTAATTCTGAAAGGTTCGTAAAACTAACAATCACTCGCTTCGAAGAATTAGAAGCATTTTGTAATTTGCTCAGCATACCTGTAATTACTTTCGATGTGCTTCAATTTATTCCAGAAGGAGTTGTCACTGAAGATTCCCTTCATAAGACTTTAAAGCTTAAATCAAAATTTTTAGCATTGTTGCATTCAAATAAAAGCAATGAGAATTATAACAAAGTATTGTCAGGAGTCAATAATATATTTGCAGAAACTCAATTTTTTCAGGCAGAAAAATTAAATCTAATTTACAAGAGTGATAGTGGTGAGGTTATCTTCGATTCAAAAATTAATTCCTGGAATGACAAAGGAAAGAGATTTTATTACATAGGAAAGTGGAATTCTCCACTTACTTTATACGATTTAAGCAGCACTATTTGTTCACTTTTAGGCTTCAAATATTTAGAAAGAGAAATACAGCTTATTCTTCAACTGTCAGATGAAGAAATCATTGGGTGGCTCGCAGAACAGGGCTATAATACTGAAATTATTACAGCGGACAGTGACGAATATATTCAAGAAGAATTTATAATCCCGGAAGACAATAAATTTGACGGAGTAGATATTGAAATTGAAGAAACATTTATTCCGAAAATAAAAGCTTCTGAAATTGATTATCAGAATGTACATCCTGTAAATAAAGAATTTGTAAATGTTGCGCCGCCGTCGCCGCAAGAATACGTTAGAATAAGCAATCAAAAGGTAATGGTTGATATTGGCAGATGGTCTGAAGAATTCGTTTTCGGATATTTTAAAAAAAACACGTCAATTTATACCGATATTGATTGGCTAAACGAAGATAAGGAAAGCATGCTTCCTTACGACTTCAAAGTTGTAGAAGATGGCATTACCAAGTTTATTGAGGTTAAAGGTACGCCATCTGCTAGTAAGGAAATGATATATATGTCTCCAGCAGAATGGAAAGTGATGTTTGATAATGGCATCAACTATTCCATATTCCGTATCTATGGTGCAGGGACAAAAGATGTTAAATTCGAAAGGATCGATAATGTTCGCCTGATGGTTGAGAGCGGAATTGTCATGCCGTCACCTATTCAACTAATAATTTAAACATATATTTTGAGCTTATCTAGTAGTAACATATTATTTCCATATTAAACAAATCGCAATGCGTGCAACTAAGGATTTAGATTGGAAAACTTATAAGTCAATCACCAAATATATCTATTAAACTTTAGGTAAAGAACTTGGGAGGCATACTATTATTGAGAGGGAAGGTTAAGAAAATGATAATGCCAGCCTTAACGATTTGATATTTGATTTCACCAAAACCAAAAAGCAGGCTCGCTTTATGCCACTATAACTAAAGACTATGAAATCAATATTTTCTTAAATTTTGTATCTTTCGATTCACAGAATATAATAGCACACACCGATATTTATCGATCTCGCCGTACTACCAATTTATAAATTATTCAAAAATAAACATGAAGGGACATCTAATTAATTATTTTATGTGGGGATATCAGTTACACGTACAGGTATCATTCAAAGTGAGTGCTGAAAGTTTATTTAAAAAAATAGATTCTAGGCTTGATCCAGAAGTTTTTTTTATTGGAGTTCTTGTCGAAGAAAAACCAGACAGGCATCCAATCTGCCTTGAACCTGAAGACATCGGCTTTTTACCGGAAAGTTTTTCCGATGTACATTCACTAGCAAAAGAGCTGGAAAAGGTCGATGAAGAGAATAGGATTTTCCACTCCCATGAAATAGCACAGGAAAATCATAACAGAAGGATTGCTACCAGATCATATAAGGAGGCTATAAGCAAAATTCTAAAGCGAGAAAGTGTATTTGGAGAAAAGGAGTATTTTGTTGCAACGCCAACATATATTGACGGCTACCATGTATTTACCGTGTTAGCGTTAAATAAAAAAATACTTGATAGTCATTACGAACTAACCAAAGATTTTTTTAACGACAGATATACTATATTCCGATCTCTGATAAAGAGCGCTATAAATATTTTTTTAGGAGAATGTTCAAATGCGTTGAAAGACCCTCATACTTCTGGCGGAGCAATTGACCGTCGGGCTGAAGAGTTATTAAGAGAAGCCGGACGACAGTTTATGTATACTGCCGCAGCTGCGGGTGGTGATATTATGGGACTACATGGTTTATATGATGCATGCAATGAAATTGCTTCAATGAAATATGAAGGTGCTATCGGATTGGGGAAAATGATACTCGCGCCCAAGGATCATAAAAATCTCAAATTTACACTTCAGCTTAAGACCCCTATCAGAGTTAGGGATTACAGAAAGGTTAGAAAGTTTCTAGAAATTTCTGACGACAGATCAGCACTAATTTCAGACTCTGCAGTCATTTATGGACTTGGAGAATTAAAAGGCAAATACAATCCAAAGGAAGAATCTGTGTTCGTAGTCAATTTTACAAGCCATTTTCAGTGGGAGCTTTCTCATGACAATAATAGTCTGATGGAAGTTGAATATAGAGATCCGCGTTTGCCAAAAGAAAAAATTAACAGGGAAAAGTTTTATTCCGATCTTCCCAGGCTTTTCGATTCTATTTCTAAAGATGATGTAGATGATTTATGGGATATAGCCTTGGAGGCAACCAAACAGAAACATGGGACAATGCTTGTGATTTCCGATAATGCAAATTCGGAATCAGAGCGATTGGGGAATCAATGTTTTCCGCTAAAACCAATTAAGCTAAGTGATAGTCTGATCCAGCAGATTACATCAATAGATGGAGCTGTTCTATTAGACAGGAACTCTGTTTGTTATGCAATTGGAGTTATTCTGGACGGACTTGCAACTGAGAAGGGAGATTCCTCCCGTGGAGCGAGATATAATTCGGCAGTTCGGTACTATGAACAGTTCGGCAATGGAGGAGGCTTGGCGTTAGTGATCATATCAGAAGACGGCATGATAAATCTTATTCCTGATTTAAAGCCTCAAATCAAAAAACGCGATATTAGTGACGCCATTGCAAAATTTAAGAATATATTATCTGGCAGTTCTTTGAATCATAAATCTTTTAATTATGGCATGAGCGATTTCCAGAGTATCAACTTTTATTTAAGCCAATCCGAATGCGATGAAATAAACGATACTCGCAAGCAAATTGAAGAAAAATTTAAAACTGATTTGGCAGAGATGCGAATCGTTTACGAGGACCTGAAATCTAGTCCGGAAATGAACGACAGTTATTACAAATAATTATGATGCTAAATTCATGAACAAATAAAATAAACAAATAGATGAACACAGAAGATATTTTGAAAGATTTATGGAGTAACTATAATCTTTACTTTTGGAGTAACAACAATTTAGGTTCTCAGCAAATTAGAATGGGAACAAATTCTGAAGCCAATTTGATTTTTAGCTATAATGCTGAAAATGATACGTACATTATCGAAAGAACAGTTTATAGAGATTTGCAAGATTTGATTACTTTAAGCCACAGAGAATTTTCAAAAGAAATGATCGAATATAGAATTATTAAAGATTTGATAATTTTAATTCTTAGCAAACTAACAGATAGAGAGTTTAATGAGAGACAAATAATTCTTTACTCAAAATTGATTTATAATAGTAATAGATGGATAAATTTAAACTTTGATAATTAAAACATGTTCTGCATTTGATTGTCTGGTTAATATTAAGCGTGATTCTTTGCATTTTATTGCTGGATATCTTCCTTCTTTAATTCTTCAATAAAATATTTAGGGGTTATTCCAGTATCGGCCACAAAGGCCTTTACAAACCTTCTGGTACTGCTGAATCCCGCTTCATCAGCGAGCGCCTCATGGGTATAATTCTGCAGATTTTTTTCCTTACGAATTCTCTTGGCAATATTTTCTACTTTAAGGCTATTAATATATCCATTGAATTTTTTATTTCTGTGACGGGCAATTATCAGTGATAAATATTTAGTGTTGGTCTTGAAGTAGCTTGCCAGCTTAGTTAGATTCAGATCCTTTTCAAGGAACTTTTTACTATTTTCAAATTTCTTCAAACTGTTTAAAACTGCGTCTTCCGCATCTTTGCTCATTGAAAAATCGTGCTCATCTAACTTATTGTCTTTAGTCTTTTCTGAGTTTTCAATTTTTTGCAACAATTCTTCATACTTAATCCTAGCCTCTCTCTTATTTCTAAAATAATTAACTATCCCGTATACTATGAAAATGAACATTACTCCAATGATAGAAAACAATATCTGATTCTTATAGCTCTGCCGATCCAGCCTTCCCTTAAGCGTACGCTGAACAGCCAGCAATTCTTTAGTTTCATATTCCTTACGGATTTTTCCTTGAAGATAGGTATAGGTATGATGCAATTTCTTATCTATTTCGAGTAATTTCTCAACATAATGTAACTGCAACTTGATTATATTTTTGTCCTTGTAATAAGTAATCATAAACTCATATGCTTCCCTCAGGTCAGGACGCATAAAATCCCGTTTCATATAGATTTGGTCAACTTTTTTAAAGTATCTCAGAGCCTTTTCCTTATTGTTTAATCCCCAGTAACATTTTCCAATATAAAAGTATCCCACCATTTCATTGGAAAAGTCCTTATTGTCCAGAATGTCTGGCAATGCAGCTTGCAGCTTTTTAATGCCTATGGCATAATTGCGGATCAGGCATTGGTTGACTCCTTCTGAAAATATGAAGTAGGACTGCATGTCGAGGTTTCCGGTTTTGATTCCTTCACTTATACCTATTTCATTTGTAGCAGTACATAGCCCATGATTGCCAACCATTTTATAGCAGACTCCCAATGCATGCAGAGAGTTTAAGTATGCCCTGACATTGGAATCTTTAAAGTAGCTGATGCACTCCTTAAAAAGTGCGATCGCTTCGTTATAATATCCCAAATAAAGTTTTATCTGCCCAATTTGATATTTGGTTTTGTGAATGAGGTATGGATCATTTGTTTTTTTTATGTAGTAGTCGGCGACTAAGTAAATATCCATTGCCTCTTTGAGACGTTTTTGACTATAGTAAGCAACGCCTTTTGACAGGTATGCTGATCCTATAATTTCATCGTTGTTTGATTTTTTAGCTGCCCAAACCATACTATCGGCGTAGATAAGTTTTGACTGGTCTGGGGCATAGTAGATATAGTTCTTATAGCCATTGGAAAGTTCCTCCCAGTTTTCCTCCGACTTGGCCTTTATCAGAAATGAGATCAGGTATACTGATCTAGCACCATAACTGATTCTATCATCTTCGATACGATCAAATATATAATCAAAATCTTTACCCTTTAACGAATCAGGAATTTGAATCATATGCTTTTGTGCGTGTATACAATGACTAAAGCATAAAGATATTATAAGGAAATATCTTTTAATCATAGGTTAAGTTTAAGCTATTTCCATTGATACGAACTCCCATTTAATATGATGAGTATCAGAGCGAGAGTTGAGGCGAACGAAATAGTGATGAATATATCAAATATAGTATAAAAACAGGAAAAACGTACAAAAAACGTGCAAAATAGCTGTGTCGATTTTCTGAAAATCGATAGTAAAAATACTGTAAATGTCCAGACAACCATTTGTCAATGGCGCATTTAGCAGATATTTTTGCTCTGAATTCAAAAGCAAAGTATGGTTTAAAACCAGCAACGTTCTGCTTTCCCTCGAGGTGAAAAATGAACTGACGAAAAAAAAGTAATCAGTCACATTTAACACTAGTACACATGAAAAATTTAAAAGTATTGTTGGCAATCCTGCCCTTATTCACTATTGCCTGCTCAGATGATTATACCGCTGAGATTACGGAAACTGCCCATAGAACAGAAAGTGCAAAAAAATTCGGCATTGAGCCTGGTAATCCAGCGAATCCATTCGATATTGCAGGAAGTATCCATAATCAAATTCTAGGGATTATCAACGAAACCGACTTTAATTCCCAATCTATTGAAGAGATCGCTATTCTAATTGATTCGGTTTCATCTGCGCACCCTGAGCTGATGCCATTAGCCAGCGGTAATAACTTGTCCGGCAGACTATCAGAAATCAATTGGATAGTAAATAACGAAAATGCTATTACTGATGTGCTGACAGAAGGTACGATGGGTGAAAGTGCTAAGGCAAACTTCCTAACATTTGTAAATAACCTTAGTTTGGTTGCTGCTAATCCTTATGAAGATATTCACTCGGTTATTGTTTCTTATGAGGCAAGTACTCTCGCCAATACCGGATTTTCGGATGAGGATAAACGCATAATCCTAACTGCTACTTCAGTCACCCGATATGCAGCCTATGATAAGAAAAGAAAGGATAAGGACTGGGAAAACAATGTTACTAGTATTGCAGCGACCGTTAGCGGTGCAAAGCAAAACCTGGTTCTGGGGGTAAAAATGGCATTAACAGTCGAAATATATCAAAGCAACAACCCCACGCAGTGAGCTGGATTATAATTCTGTTGCGACGTTATGAGAGAGCTTTTGCTATAACTTCAGGTTTTCTGCTCATAATGTTGAATGTAGGTAGCCTTTATTTCATCATAGATCTTCTGAGCTATGATGAAATGGTGGGTTATCTCGCTGCAGGTGGGCTTAAGAGCTCCGACCCACATGATTTTGTCTATGTTTTACTAATTCCGGCACTATTCAATATACTATTTGTTTTTACGGCGTTATGCGCCTACTGTACTAAAAGCTGACTAAGCGATGAAACGCTTTGAGTGGCATGTCATTAATAAAAAACACTAACATCGTGGACATCTTAAAAAATAGACGCTGGCAAAAAGAATTAAAAGTCCTGCATCTGACAGATTTTAAATCTGTCAAGTCACGCAAAACCCTGCTGAATCCAAACTGGTTTTCTCTCCTAGTGGTAGTATCCGGCACAATATATTTTATGGACGGTCCTTCAACGGTCCGCCTTTCCCATGGAGATATGTATGCAGTTCCCAGTACGGCTGAAGTAATTAAACAGACACCGTCGCTGAAAGTCTGCTTTATGTCCTGTAAAAGGGATTTTGCCATTACCAACAAGTTCTCAAAATCCAGTATCGGTTACATAGAAATTCTTACCGGCTACTCACCTTTTGTAATTTCACTTGCACAGCCTGAAATAAGTTATTTGATAGAGGTTTTCGGATTTCTTAAGAAAAAAATTAGTAGCAACGAAAGTATTTTTCAGGAAGAAATGGTACTGCTTTATTTCAATCTTATACTTTATGAATTCAGCGGGCTATGCTACAAGCACGGCGAAAATATAATCAACCTTCACTGTCGCACTGAAAAAATCAGTATGCGCTTTATGACACTTGTACAACTGCATTGCAGACTACGCCATGATGTAAGCTTTTATGCGGACGCTTTATTTGTCAGCAAGGGCCATTTGGGTAAGGCTTTACGGAATGCTATCGGAATGTCTGCCAAACATTATATTGAAATGGCTATTATATCAGAAGCTTACATACTATTGGCAGATGATAACCTTACCATTACCCAGATAGGTGAGCACTTAAATTTTAGAAATCCCCAATCTTTCAGCCATTTTTTTAAAAAACATACCAAATTAACTCCGACCCAATATCGCTTAAACCTAAAATTTTAATCCGTTCTTATAATCCAACTGTAAATCTACTGACCGTAATATCTTTTCATAATTGGTTTTGCTTGTGAATAGCCCCATCTTAATCGTATAGCATGATTTGTACAGTAAGCACAGTAATGTTTATATAGTCCATAAGTTTTTTTGAAAGGTATTACATTAAAACCGTATGAGCTATGAAACTACTGAGTACAATTATTTCCGAAATCCATAATAAGGAAGATCAAATCTCGCGGGAAACCTCCCATCTGATTGATGAGGCTTATCAGATGACACTCTATTTGAATGAGCTGCTGAATACAACCAGAGAACAAATCTTAAAAGAGGGCTTTACTGATGAAGCCGACGAGATACAATTTTTCCGTGACATTAAGCCCTATATTTTAGGACAGCTGATTTATTATAATAAAGTATTCAGAATTGAAACAATCTGTCCGGTAAAAAACGGCAAGATGTACCAGAAATTTTTTATGAACCAGCTTCAGGCACTTAAACAGGAATTTAAAGAAGATGTCTGCGGCTGTCATTTTTATCGCTATTACAGATCGGGTAGAATTGACCGAGATGAGGAATATTTTTTAAGAGGAAAAATTAATTACCGGGATGGACTCAACAGTTACGTTTTTGAAATCGACCACCAGTTTTCTACTTACTACGATTCTAAAGTTGCCAGGATTATGGCCAACGAATTAATTTATACCTATCTGATAACAAAGATAAATCCAGAGGAGCATTCAAATTCTATGCTGAATAATCATGATTCAACCAAAGATATTTTTTGGACAGACTCAAAAAATGCACTAATTGAACTCATTTATGCACTCTACGCTTCGGGAGTGATATCTCATGGGAAAATTGGTATCCGCAAAATTACGCTTGTCTTTCAGATTCTTTTTCGCGTACCGCTCGGCGATGTACATCATTCCTTTCACCGTATGAAGGACAGGGCCGGCACAAGAACTTCATTTCTTGATCATCTTAAATTTTCATTAGAACAATATATGGATAAGGACGTTTAGTCAGAATATAAAGTATAAAGCAGATATCTAACCTTATTTCAAAAAGAAAGCTCGTGATATATGTATCACGAGCTTTCTTTTTAATGAAATGAATTATTATAATTTTATTTCTTATGAAAGATTAGATGTTTGTTTAAAAAGATAGCGCATTACAATAGCAAAGATGCCGACAATTGAAGCTAAAGAAGTCGTGATCAACGTAATTAGGACTGTATCAGATAAATGAAAACAGATCCAGTTATCTAACCCGACTGCTATTACAATTAAAAGAACTGTGAATGTAAAGGCAACTAAAAAGGAAAAAGTTTGTTTTGCATACTTTTTTCTTTCATCCCTGTCCTGTATACGGTCTTTAATATCTTCTGCGGTCAGCGAACTTTCCCGTTCAATATTTTGAACACTTTCTTCACCTAAAGGTGAAGCTGAAGACCTCGCCAGTAAATCATCAAGGAGTACATTTGCGCTCATATTATGCTAGTTCGTGCTCTAAATTTTCTATAAACTTCTTATAGTATTTTAAAGTCAATTCATCACTAATTTCCTTGTTTTCACCAGATACAAATGTTAAAGACCACGGCGTATTGCCTTGGTGAGTAATTGAAACTAAGGCGTTTCCAGAAACATCTTTATAAATATTCCAAGTCAGTGCAATAACTTTTTTTAAATTGTTATCCTGAACTTCAGGAGCTTTACTTTGAAAAGTTGTTAAATCTAATACAGTAGCCTTTCTATCTATTGGATTGCCTCCAAAATCTTTAAATTCATGATAAAGTTTGGGAATAACAGGCCCTAACTTCCAAGCTTGTACAGGCTCATTAAAAGCTTTCTTATTAAGTATTGCTAAAGATAGACCGTGAGCTATATAGCAAAGTTTGGCTAATTGTAAATTAGTTAATTGCTTGTTGGAACTTTCTGCGAGTGTTAGAAATTCATTCGCCACTGAATATACATTTTCCATTACAATTTATTTTTGATTACAAGTTACAAATTTACTTAATCTAATACACAATTCAAATATTATATATTGATTATGAATTTTATTTTAAAATATTAACTGTCAAAAGGTTGGCAAATGCAAAAAAAACACCTCAATACAGCAACCGGTTTAAAAATGGCAGCTTATTCTTAAAGAAATTGTGCAAAAATTATGAAGAGAGCGTCCTCCTTTATACCTTCTTCTATCCCATATCAGCCAATTGCCATAGCTCACTGTCCATGTTCACTTTAACCGAATTTATGATCAAAAAAAGGTCTATCTCATTCACATCCTTGTCTTTTTATTAAAATTTTTTGTTCTGCCAATGGGCAGGCCTTGGCAAGGAATATCTTTTTTATGCTTCAATTTTGTGATGTTGAACCAAAAATACTGATTATGAATATCGATAGAATGGAATTCACGGCGTGGATGGACCGAATCATGGAGAGGTTCGACATCCTTATGGAGGCGGTAAGCACAAGTAAAAATCAGCATACTGCTGTTGACGGAGAAGAGTTGTTGGACAATCAGGATATTATGCAGATGCTCAAGATAAGTCCGCGATCCCTGCAGCGTTACCGTTCCTCCGGCAAACTGCCTTATTATACAATCAGCGGGAAAATTTACTATAAGCTCTCCGACATACACCAGTTGGTCAGGGAAAGCTTTATAGCTCCGGTTCCCAAAAAAAAGCCAGCAAGTGACAAATAAGGCCATCGGATGCCATTTTACACCAGGAAGCAAAGACCTCTTCTACTTTCGGGATTGAATTTAAAATTTTAAACTATGAGCGAGCAAATTTTAGAAAAAACAGAATCTCCAGAACAGCTATCCGAGATATTATTGGTGCTGGATAAAGAGAAAATGAAAATTATGGCTGTCAAGGGCATCGATGAAAATGGAAAACTGGAAACCGTTGAACCTACAAAAAAAAACCAGAACCAGTTCATGCGGGTGGATAAGCAAGGTGATTTATTTTCCAACTTCTTTTCTAATTTTTTCAGCCAGCTGAAGAACCCTACCAATTTTTCCTTTTTCAAAATTCCCGCACCGTTGACTGTTAATCTGGCAAAAGAGATGCAAAAAAATGTAGATCAGCCAACATCAGAAGGGGATAAGTTAATGAAGCAGCACGAAGTGCAGACAGAACCAGAAAAGAATCATAAACAAAAAAATAAAAATAATATGGAAACAACGCAAAACACACCGGATACAAATGAATATAAATACAAACCGGAACAGATTGATTGGGAAACCATGAATAACTTAGGATTAAGTAAAGAAAAACTTGAAAAATTGAACCTTCTCGATCCGCTACTTAAAGGTTACAAGACAAATGAACTTGTACCTGTAAGTCAAAACCTGGGAACCGCCGTTACAAGAATGGATGCCCGATTATCCCTGCAATCGAATGACGACGGACAGGTTGTGGTTGCCATCCATGGAATCCGCAAAGAGCCCAACCTAAACTTTGAGTTTTTCGGGCATAGCTTCAGCCAGGCAGACAAGAACAACCTGCTAGAAACAGGAAATATGGGGCGTGTGGTCAATCTGGTCAATATAAAAAATCCAAACGAGACCATTCCTTCCATTATCAGTGTGGACAGGCTCACCAATGAACTGGTGGCATTACGTACTGAGTTTATCAAAATCCCTGATGAACTTAAAGGTGTAAAACTTAATGATGAGCAGAAACAAACCTTAATGGAGGGCAAGCCACTTTATTTAGAAGGAATGATTTCCAAGAAAGGAACTCAATTCGATGCAACGTTGCAATTCAATGCCGACAAGCGTTTTGTAGAGTTCCAGTTCGACAGGAACAACTACAACAAACAGACGCAGGACACCCAGCGAAACCAATCGCAGGAAGTTCCGAAAACTTTCAGGGACAAAGAACTGGATAAAGAGCAATATCAAAAGTTCAAGGATGGGCAGACGGTTTATGTAAGCGGATTGGTGGATAAGAAGGGAAAAGAATATAATGGTTATATCACTTTTAACAAGCAAACCAATAAAACGGATTTCTCTTTCCAAAATCCGGATAAGATTAAGGAACAGGCCAAACCTTCTGAAGCACATAAAACACAGACTGCGGTTAATTCAGAAGGCAAAACCAATGAGACAACCAAGAAAATCAAAGAGCCCTTGGAATCTGGACAAGCAAATCCCAACAACAGAAAGCAACAGGAACAACAGGAAGCACAAGAAGCACCTTCCAAATCGAAAGGGCGTAAAATGTAAGAGGTATGAAAACAATAATTGCAGAAAAACCAAGCGTAGCAAGGGAAATAGCCGGCTTGCTGGGAGCATCCGAGAAAAAGGACGGCTACCTGACAGGAAACGGCTATTTTGTTACCTGGGCACTAGGCCATCTTATAGGGCTGGGACTGCCAGAAGATTACGGGGTCACGGGATTTGACAAAGCATCACTGCCAATACTCCCAAACCCTTTTTTACTTACTGTCCGAAAAGTCAAAAAAGATAAAGGCTATGCTGCCGATACAGGTGCATTAAAGCAGCTGAAAATCATTGAACAGCTATTTAAAAACAGCGATAGTATTATCGTAGCCACCGATGCAGGACGTGAGGGCGAACTAATTTTCAGGTACATTTATGAATACCTGAAATGCAGCAAACCCTTTGAACGCCTTTGGATAAGCTCCCTCACCGAAAAAGCCATTAAACAAGGTTTTGATAATCTCAAAGACGGAGCAGCATTTAACGGATTATATCAGGCAGCGCAAGGCAGAAGCCGCGCCGACTGGATCGTGGGAATCAATGCTACACAGGCACTCTCCATTGCATTAGCCAACGGGGTTTATTCACTCGGAAGAGTTCAGACACCAACACTGGCTTTAATATGCAAACGTTATCTGGAAAACAGGAGTTTCACGGTAAAAAATTATTGGCAGATACAGTTGTCACATAATAAAGAGCTGATAGATTTTAAAAGTATCTCAAAAATCAAATGGGAAGATCGAAAACTTGCCGGTGATGCGCTGAAAGCCATTCAGCGCAGTGAAACGGCTACAGTTACATCGGTAGAAAGCAAAAGCGTTACAGAGCAGCCACCTTTATTGTTCGACCTTACTGGCTTGCAGAAAGAAGCCAACAAAAAATTGAATCTTTCTGCCGAAGAAACACTCAACATTTCTCAAAGCCTTTACGAACAAAAGTTTATCACATACCCGCGTACCGGAAGCAAATACATTCCTGAAGATATGTGGACAGAAATTCCCAGCCTGGTAAGAGCATTGCAAAACAGGGAAAACATTAAACAAGCCGCATCTCAAGTGAAATGGGGCCGTTTTAATAAACGTATCGTGAACGATTTGCGGGTGACGGACCATCATGGATTATTGATAACTGATAAAATCCCTTCAGCGCTGAATGCAAAGGAAAATGCGGTTTATGATATGATTGCCTTTCGATTACTCGAAGCCATTTCCGGAGCCTGCATAAAAGAGTTAACGGATGTCGGTTTACAGGCATTGCATTATGATTTTACCGCAAAAGGCTGTAAAATTATAGAAGCGGGCTGGCGTTCCGTTAAAGGCAGTTTCTCCGATGATGATACAGAACCTATACAGGATTTACCCCTGTTGAAAAGTGGGGATGATCTCAAAATAAAAGAAGCTTCCGTTTTGGAAAAGAAAACCAAACCGCCTGTGCTTTATACCGAAGCAGGCCTTTTGTCGGCAATGGAAAGTGCCGGAAAAGAAATTGAAAATGTAGACGAACGCAAAGTATTGCAAAATATTGGTATCGGCACCCCGGCGACAAGAGCTGCGATAATTGAAACGTTATTTACCCGTCATTATATCCAAAGGGATAAGAAATCTTTGACACCAACAGAAAAAGGACTGCAGGTATATAAATTGGTCAAAGACCAAAAAATAGCAGATGTCGCAATGACCGCCCAGTGGGAACTCGCATTGCAGAAAATCGAAAACAACGAATCAGATGCCGGGCCATTTCAAAAGGAAATGGAAAGTTACGCTTCATCTATTACCTATGAATTGTTGCAGACTTCCATTGCCCAAAATAACCTGCCAACACTCGTTTGCCCGAAATGTAAAAGCCACGGGCTCATTATACGTGACAAAATAGTAAAGTGTCCTGATGAAGCTTGCAGCTGGGTACAGTTCCGCAATGTCTGCGGTTTGCAAATCAGCGTAGACGATATTGATAGCCTTGTCAGCAAGGGAAAAACTTCACTCATCAAAGGAATGAAAAGCAAGGCAGGAAAGATGTTTGATGCTTACATCATACTTAACGATAATGCTGAAACTTCCTTTGAGTTTGTCAAAAATAAAAACTTCAAAAAGTAATAAAAAACAAGCCTATCATAAGTACAATAGAAATAAAAATCTGATTTATTCCATATGTGGAAGGCAAGTCGAAATCTTAAACGATCATAAAACCTCTAACTATTTAGAGGTTTTTTATTATCCATTACGTCAAATTCTGCCACACAAAGCCAAATCATTCAACTTCAGCAAAGTTTCTGATTTACTGCTATAATTTTAGGTTTCATGCCAATTCTAAACAAAAATATAGTATGGACACACAACTAAAAGACCTATCGTATTTCAGATTACGACTGCAAGAATTATTAATTAACAGCTTCCCCGAAAAAGCTAACGACCAAAAGTTTATCGAACAGCGTTCCTCGTGGGCAGCCAATGCGTACCAGGGCGCATTTAGTTCGGGAAACACTATTGAGCAATGCAGTGAAATAGCAAATTACATCCTGTTTGAAAACCTGAATTTCTCTAGGTTTGACACTGTTTTTCTTGTTGTCTGCAATGAGTTTGATACCATAATGGCAGACGAGGAACTGCGACCATTTACCCTAAAAATGTTTCCTGTCTGCGAGGCTGTTTTCTCCCGATACGAGCTAACCGATGACTTCGCGTACAGCTATGAATTTGACCTGCTCTATACAGAAATAACGGGAGTAATCGCAATATGGATACAGGAACATGGGCTTCAGTAAAAAACAGCATCTCCAACAGAACATCGATGCCCTGCGAATTGCTTTTAAACTGGAAAAGGAGAAACGACAAGCCACCGTAGGCGAACGACTGCTAATGATGCAATACAGCGGATTTGGCGGTCTTAAATTCGTATTGAACCCCATAGGGAACGAAATGGACATTAATAATTGGAGAAAAACCGAACATGACCTTTTTCCAATCACCCGCGAACTACATCAGCTATTAAAAGAAAATTCAGATGACGAAAAGCACTACCGCAGGTATGTGGATAGCATTAAAAGCTCTGTTCTGACGGCGTTTTATACACCGCCAGAGGTTATAGATGCGATTTCCGCAACCTTGCGTGATAGTGGCCTGAACATTGATAAATTCTTGGAGCCCTCCGCAGGTATAGGGTCATTTATACAATCCTTCTCAGAAAATCAAAAAGCCAATGTTACTGCTTATGAAAAGGATTTACTCACGGGGAAGATTTTAAAACTGCTTTATCCTCAAAGCAATATCCGCATTACCGGCTTTGAGGAAATCCCCGAAAAAGAACAAAACAGCTATAATGTAGTAGCCAGTAACATCCCTTTTGGTGACACTTCGGTTTTCGACCTTTCCTATTCCCGAAGCAAGGACGGTGCAAAGGTACAGGCATCCCGAAGCATTCACAATTACTTTTTTCTCAAGGGTGCTGATATGCTCCGTGAGGGTGGTCTGCTGGCTTACATTACCTCACAGGGCATTCTCAACAGTCCGAACAATGAGGCGATACGCAGGGCGCTCATGCAGGATAATAATCTGGTTTCAGCTGTTCGCTTGCCCAACAACCTCTTTACGGATTACGCAGGAACAGCAGTTGGAAGTGATTTGATTATCCTGCAAAAGAACAAAGCAAAACAAGGTCTGACCCAAAGGGAAGATCTGTTTTGTCAAAGCAGACAGACAGAATACAACACACCGGGCAACGCACTCTTTCAGGACAGCACAAGAATTGTGCATACCAAGCGTAAGTTAGATACCGACGCCTATGGACAGCCAGCACTAATCTATACGCATAAGGACGGACTTGAGGGAATTGCTAAAGACCTGAAACAAATGCTTTCCGATGATCTTGGAATGCACCTGAATTTTGGTTTATATAAAGGCGAAGGTAACGCTGAGCCTACAGCAAAAATCCCGATCGAAACAACGACTGCACCTGAAATTGTAGAACCTGTGAACAGTCAACAAAAGCCGCTATCTGTTCCAACTTCCGTAAGCAATCGGGAAAGCCGGCAGGAATCAAAGCAGTTAAGCATTTTTGACCTGTTTGAAAATGTGGACAAACCTGTAATGTTAACTGTTGAGCCCAAAGGAAAACCCAAAGTCACAAGGCAAAGCGCTAAAAAAAAGAGCCGCACAACAGGTCGGCAAACCGACCTTTTCAGTGCGATACAGCAGCCGTACACGCTAGCGCTTAGAAGTGAAAATCCCTTAGCAGAAGATAAAAAAGAGGAAGCTATCGGCGATCTGTTTTCCAGTACGAGCGGTAATAGTCAAGCTGATATGCCAGCCATTTCCGAACCTGCTCCATATAGTGGCGAAGTGCAATCGTTCCATCGCAATGACAGCCTTGTTGTAGATAATGGCTGGGTCGGTCATCTGCAGGATGTAGATACATCAGGCGGCGTGGCGGTTTTCCACCCTTTGCAATTGCCGGCTTTACAGAAAGCAAGAGCCGAAGCGTACATAGGTGTACGTGATGTTTACCAAGAGCTTTATAATAAAGAGGCAATGTTTCATACTGAACTAAAAGAAGAAAGGGAAAACCTTAACCTCCTTTATGATGCCTTTGTCAAAAGATACGGCAGCCTTAATAATGCCGATAATATCAAGCTCATCAAAACTGATAGCTCCGGCAAGGAAATTCCTTATTTGGAGCGTGTAATTGGCGGCGTTGTACACAAAGCTGATATCTTCAGCCATCCTGTAAGCTTCTCCACATTAACAATAGCAACAGATAATCCTGAGGAAGCGCTGGCGGCATCGCTGAACAAATACGGAAAGGTCGATTTGGACTATATGTCTGAAATCAGCAATATGACCAACGATGCTTTGAAAGAAGAGTTACACGGTCGTATTTACTACAATCCTCTGCAAAAGGAATATGAAATATCCGAACGCTGGATTGCAGGGAATGTGGTAGAAAAAGCCCATGAGGTCAAGGCCTACCTCGAAATTAATCCTGAAGATACCAAAGCCCAAGCAAGCCTTATTGTTTTGGAGGAAGCCCGACCAACAGGTATCGAATTTGAGGAACTCGATTTTAATTTGGGAGAACGCTGGATACCCACAGGCCTTTATGCCCGTTTTGCTTCACATCTGTTCGATGCAGATGTACATATAAATTACTCAGAAAGCTCCGATGACTTTTTCGTAAAGTGCCACCAGGGAAATTTACATATATGGGAAAAATTTGCTGTCAAAGCCGAAAGCCGGACTTTTGACGGGATTGCCCTTCTCAAACACGCCCTGGTCAATACTACACCTGACATTACCAAAAAAATAATCGTTGGCGACCAGGAGGTCAAGGTGCGGGATATGGAAGCCATTCAAATGGCGAACACCAAGATCGACGAAATTCGCGCCGCTTTTAGCGAGTGGCTGCACGCTCAAAACGACGAGTTTAAAAACAGGCTGACGGGTCAATACAATGACACTTTTAACTGTTTTGTCCGCCCGAACTATGACGGAAGCCATCAGGATTTTCCGGGACTTGACCGCAAAGCATTGGGTATCGAAGATTTGTATTCGAGCCAAAAGGATACTGTTTGGATGATAAAGCTGAACAACGGTGCCATCTGCGACCACGAAGTAGGCGCAGGAAAAACGCTGGTAATGTGTACGGCTGCACAGGAAATGAAGCGTTTGGGATTAGCCCATAAGCCAATGATCATAGGGCTAAAGAGCAATGTCCATGAAATTGCCGAAACTTATCGTACTGCCTATCCGCACGCTAAAATACTGTTTCCGGGAAAGGAAGATTTTACACCCCAAAAACGACTACGGATATTTGGGGACATTAAAAACAACGATTGGGATTGTGTGATACTGACACACGACCAATTCGGAATGATACCGCAATCGCCCGAAATGCAAAAAGAAATTCTACAAATCGAATTAGATAGCGTAGAACGAAATCTAGATGCGTTGCAATCGCAAGGCACGGAAGTGACCAGAGGAATGCTTGCCGGAGTAATTAAACGGAAAGAAAACCTCGAAGTCAAGCTCAAAACCCTACAACATGATATTGAAAACCGCAAAGATGATGTAGTGGATTTTAAAATGATGGCTATTGACCATTTGTTTGTGGACGAAAGCCACCAATTCAAAAACCTGATGTTCAATACAAGACATACAAGAGTTGCCGGATTGGGCAATGTGGACGGAAGCCAAAAGGCAATGAACCTTTTGTTTGCGATCCGTACTATTCAGGAACGTATCGATACAGATATGGGGGCAACCTTTCTCTCGGGTACAACCATAAGTAATTCTTTGACTGAACTGTACCTATTATTCAAATATCTACGACCAAGAGCACTGGAAAAACAAGGTATTCATTCTTTTGATGCGTGGGCAGCTATCTATGCAAGGAAAACGACAGATTATGAATTTTCGGTCGCCAATAATATTGTGGCAAAAGAACGTTTTCGATACTTTATTAAAGTGCCGGAGCTGGCGCAATTCTATTCGGAAATTACAGATTACCGAACGGCAAAAGATATTGGTATTGACCGACCAAATAAGAATGAAGTTTTGTACAACATACCCCCAACTCCTGATCAATCAGCATTTATTCAAAAGCTGATGGATTTTGCAAAAACAGGAAATGGCGAGTTGCTTGGAAGGCCACCATTGTCGCAAAGTGAAGAGAAAGCAAAGATGCTTATTGCGACAGATTATGCGCGGAAAATGTCGCTTGATATGCGAATGGTAAGCGGTGCGTATGATGACCACCCCGATAATAAGGCTTCGCATTGTGCGGCCAACATAGCCAAGTATTACTATCAATATAAAGCACAGAAAGGAACGCAGTTCGTTTTTTCCGATTTGGGCACATACAAACCAAATGAATGGAATGTGTATTCCGAAATTAAACGCAAACTTGTGGAAGACCACAGCGTACCTTCACACGAAGTCCGTTTTATACAAGAGGCTAAAAATGATAAGCAGCGCAAGGAACTTATCAAGGGTATGAACGAGGGCAATATCCGTGTGCTGTTTGGTTCAACTAGTATGCTCGGAACAGGCGTAAATGCGCAGAGAAGAGCCGTTGCTGTTCATCATCTCGATACGCCGTGGCGACCAAGCGACCTTGCCCAACGTGACGGAAGAGCTGTTCGCAAAGGCAACGAAATTGCAAAATTCTTCGCCAACAACAAAGTAGATGTCATTATATACGCCGTAGAAAAATCACTGGACAGCTATAAGTTTAATTTACTTTACAATAAGCAACTTTTCATAAACCAGTTAAAAAACAACAATCTCGGCAAAAGGACCATTGACGAGGGCAGTATGGACGAAAAATCGGGAATGAACTTTTCGGAATACGTGGCTATCCTTTCAGGAAATACAGACCTTTTGGATAAAGCCAAACTGGAAAAACAGATTGGAGGATTGGAAAGCGAAAAGCAGGCGTTTAACCGTTCTAAGTTCAGTGCCAAATACAAGCTGCAGGATTTCACAGAATTGCTTGAAAGTGCCCAATCACGTCTTAACCGAATGAGCCTTGATTGGGAAAACTTACAACAACGTATACAAAATCGTTCTGACTCTAATATTGCTAATCCTGTGCAATTGGAAGGCTTATCGCCCAATGCGGATATAAAACAAATCAGCGAAAAGCTGAACCAGCTTGCAGACAAAACCCGCACCGGAGGTCAGTATGAGGAAATCGGCAGTTTGTACGGTTTTACCTTGTTGGTCAAAACCGAAATATCAGAGAAAGAGGGCGTGGATATTCGGGTAAACCGCTTTTTAGTACAGGGCGAGGGTAACATCAAATATACCTATAACAACGGTGTAATCGCTAGAGATGAAAAGCTCGCCGCTATGAACTTCATGAACGCACTGGAGAAATTACCAGGTTATATCGAACAGGAAAAAAAGAAGATTACTGAAATACAAAAAGATCTACCTGTTCTTCAGGAAGTGATAAACGGTACTTGGTCTAAGGAAAGCCGATTGAGTGAACTCAAAACGGATCTTGCTGCCCTGGAGCGAAAGATACAGCTATCAATCGCTCCGGAAACTAAGGAGGAACTACCCGAACAAGCTGAAAAACTGAAAGAAGCCCCATTGGTTTTTTCTGAAAGAAATATACAAACAAAAGGTCTTCACATACCTCGTGGAGCATTATAAAAATGTTCCTGGGATTTGGTCCTGTTCATCCATTTTCTTAATCAAGGCATCACGCAAGCTATCAAGGAATCTGGTGCGGTTTATTTTCCGTGCTTGAAGTTTCATAAAAGTATCTTTGCCTCCTATTTTTACCATAAATACCAAAACATCAACTCTTTTTTTTTCTTCAATTCTGCCACTGCTGCAGATAATTGCTTAGCTTTTATTGCCATAAATTTCTTTTAAGGCTTCACTCAAATTCTTTGGTTTTCTTCCTAATAGTTCTGCCAGGTTTGGAGATACGATTTCGTATTGATGATTTCTGATGTCTGTGGTAAAACCAGATGCAACCATTATCATCCTTTCAGGTATACCTAACTGCTTCAATATATCTGGAAAAGTGACAGCATCTGCATCAGTGTAATAAACATCTTCTCCGGCTATTTCGGAAAGAATCTCTGCCACATCCTGGTATGAATACATTTCACTTCCTGTCAATTCGTAAATTCTACTTTCGTTATCAGTTTGCACAAGTGTATTAGCTATAGCTTCTCCCATTTCCCTGCGAAGGGCATACCCGACTTTTCCGTTTCCTGCAGGTAAGTAAATACCTTTTTCAAAAACTTCTTTGCCAACATATATGGGAATCATATCTGCATACAAAGAGTTTCGGAAAATAGAATAAGTCAACCCGGTTTCCTTGATGTAATTCTCTGTCTGGAAATGGCTTTCCAGATGTGCACTTACAGCTGAAGAGGCCACATCTTTTATCAGTGCACTGGTATACGCGATATGCTTTACACCAGCTGTTGTGGCGGCATCAATCAGATTTTTATGCTGCTGAAAACGGTGATGATCTACTGTGGAAATCAACAAAACTTTATTAATTCCCTGCACGGCTCTCTGCAATGATTCCACATCCTCTAAATCTCCAATGATAACTTGCACGCCTTTGTCACGCAAGGGCTGTGCTTTGTCTTCGTTTCTTGCCAAACAGACAATCTCATCTATAGATTTCTTTTTCAATAATTGATCTACTACTGCTGAGCCCAGATTTCCTGTTGCTCCGGTTACTAAAATCATAGTTAAAATATTAATGTTATTAATACTGCAAAGTTAGCCTGAAGTTTAACTGCTTATACTTCTGTTACCATGTGGTAAGTAGTTACCAAATGGTAAGTTGTAGGGAATAAAGTTATCGGTTTTCCGTATCTTCGTTATGATAATAAAAAACATGAAAGAGAAAATTTCCTTAACAGATACGTGCAGACAAAACATTCAAGGCGTAAAAGACACTCAGGACCTTTTGAGCGGCAAATGGAAAACGTCAATCATCGGTATGCTTTATTATAACGATAAATCGCGATTTATGGAAATTCATCGTCATATAGCCGGACTAGCTCCTAAAGTACTTTCCAAGGAATTGAAAGACCTTGAAATGAATCATCTGGTAAAACGAACCGTACAGGATACAATGCCTGTCACAGTGGAATATGAATTGACTGATGAAGGCAAAAGCTTAAAACCTGTTATCGAAGCGATGGGAAATTGGGGAAAAACGTATCGGCAAAAACTTGTCGACAAGTAAGATTATCTTATATTTTAAACCAATATTTATTGTTTTTTTACATAAAAAGAGAATCCAATACCAAAATTAAATGAGAAACCTGTAAAACCGGAAATCGAACCAATAGGCTGATCAAATTCAGAAAAAGTATATTGAATATTAGTAGTCAAAAATAGTGTTTTATTGAGTCTGTAATTCATTGCTGTTATGCAAGTAAGGAAAAGAGCTTGCTGGCTGGAGATATTGCTTTGACCATATGAATTTCCTATTCCGCCAATTGTTGCTGATTGACTTTTACTTCCTGCCTTTGCTGTTAAACTGCCGGTCAAAGCTTCGAAATAGGTACTAAACCTGTTTTTGCTAAATACAATCATTCTTGCTCCTATGCCCAGTCTGTAAAGACCTGCTCCTTTTCCGGAACCCTCTACGGTTATGCTTCCGTCCGCACCTTCACTAATCTCATCAATTCCTTTTTCTACTGCTTGCCGGATCAATCCAAAATTTGCACTCAGGCCAAATCGATTACTTATATAATAACCTGTAGTTATGTTCCAAAAAGTATTGATCTCAGAAAAGTCGATACCACTCTCCTTGTCAAAAGAAGCAAAGTGATTTTGATCAATATATTGCTGTCCGTAAGTGATATCAATAAACATCAATTTTTTCCAATTGCTGGACAATCGCAGCACATTTTTGTTCTCCTTAATTTTTTCTATGTCCACGCTGGTGGGAACTTCATATTTTATAGAGGTCAGGGTGTTTCTTTTTTTAATTTTTGTAATTGATTTAGCAGGAAAAACATTTTCATTACATTGGAGCATGGTATTATCCTCAGCAACACAAATTCCGGAAATAATTGTATTAAGTTCATTAATTTTCTCGCATGATAATGGATTCGTACTGGGCCAATACAAAAATATCCGGTTACGATCAAAGCTGTCATTTTCAAAATTTTGTTCAATAAAATTTTTTAGGAAATCATATACATTATTTTCATCTAAATTTTGAAACGGCAGGTAATAAAACCATGTAAAATCAATCATACTTTTTCCTTCAACTTTGTTTAAAGTATCATTTTTGAATAGCTCCTGCGTGTTTTCCTCAGGCTTTCCCATTATGATTGCCACATTCATACCTGGCAGATTATCGAGATGGCCTTTGTAATTAGAGTAGGCTGTGTACGCAATGTCGCGTTCTTTAAATTTAAAGTTCCTATTGGTTTGTCCAAGAAGTATTTGTGTGATGAAAATCAGTAAAAATACCGGTATAGTGTTTTTCATTAAAGATAAAATAGATGAGGTTTAGTTTTTTTGATCGTTATACAAACCAAATGAAGAGCATACCAAATGCAAGGATATATCCAATATCCTTGCACTGAGTAATTTTATCAAATGCAGCTAAAAATGCAGCACTAAAAGTTTACGATTGTTTTAGTCGAAAAAGTGTCATTACTTCCGCTTGGCGGGGTAATAAAACCTTTGGTGTAGATAGTATAAATTCTGCCAGGTCTGAGTTCGAAATCTTTTTGAGAAAATAATACCTGGTCGGTGCCGGTTTTATAAAAAGTAAAATCATAAAAACCACTTGATACTTCGATAAATTTGGTGTCTTCCTTAAAAGACAGATCAGCTGCAAAATCTTTGGTGGCGCTCTTTATATCTATGGCTTGGGAGTCAGATGAAAGATTTATAAAACGTACAACTGCGTTATTGCTTTTAGGATAGGTGACAAAGTCATTATAGGTTACGAGTTCTATATTATTGAAGGTATTGACGGCAAAAACGCTGAAATAGTCGCCATTTTTCAGGTCGATATCCGTTTGTGCCAATATATCTCCAGCATTGTTTTTAATGCTAAAAGTTCTTTTCCCAATATAGAAATTGTAATAGCCAAATGTATCGGTATAATTCAGGGCAGAAGAATTGATCTTGTTTTCATCTGAGAAAAAGTCTAAACTGCCAGAATTAGGACTCGCATTGGTAATAGTTCCGCGGGCAGCATCCTGTTGTTCTACATAATAACAATCGTCGTCATCATCATTACAAGATATTAAAGTTGTTACCGACATTGCAATGATCATTAATTTGAAAATAAATAGTTTCTTCATAACATAAAAGTTTTATTGTTTATACAAGCAAAACTATTGAGTGTTAACCTTTAAACAACTCGAAATTTGGATGAATTGAACAAACAAAAACTTCAATTGAACATTTGAGACTTTGAATTTAATTGCAATGAATTTTAAATTAAGGGTAAGTAGAAATTAGTAGAAAGTAATTATCAAAATATCACATACGAATAGAAATAAACCATGTAAACTACGTTTCCAACCAGTCTTTAAAAGCAGTAACTTTCAACCTGCTTACAACTAATTTTTCTGATAGGTTGAACTTCGTTTGAACAATGACTTTTCTGTTGAAATATGGCTCAATAGACAATACTGCTTCTTTACTAATCAATACTTGCCTGTTAATGCGAAAGAACTGTTTAGGGTCACAAACTGATTCGATGTACTCCATATTTTTGAACAAAGAAAATTTTTCACCATTAAATGTGTATATATAAACAGTTTCAAATTCAATGTAAAAAAGAGCAATATCTTTTACATATTTTACCAGCGTTTTATCTCGATATTGTGTCAGAAAGCTTTGCTGGTACTGAGTTGTAGCAGGGAATTGTAAAGGTGTAAATGATTTATCCCTAAAGATTTGAGCCAGCCTTTTGTATTTGTTTAGTGCGGCGTGAATGTCTTCCTCCTTGAAAGGCTTGAGAATATAATCAATGCCGTTGTTTTTAATGGCTTGTAAAGTATACTCATCATAAGCAGTACAAAACACAACGGGAACAGTAACGTCAATATGGTTGAAAATCTCAAAGCTATGCCCGTCGGCTAAATGAATATCCAGAAAAATCAAGTCTAATTTCTGCTGGTGTTTACTTAGATATTGCACGGCTTCTGCTACAGACTCCAGACGTTCGGTTACCAAAAAATCTTCATCCTGCTCAATTATTTCTTTCAGCAATTTCGAGGTGTGTAATTCGTCTTCTACTATCAGTACGTTCATATTATTTCTGTTGAGAATTTAGATGGCATCCTTCATAAAATAAGTTTAAGTTTTATAAGAAAATGGTCATCTGTCGATTCAATATCCACTCCGTTTTCAATGTTTAGCAACTCATATCTCTTTTTCAAATTTTCCAATCCGTAACCGGAAGATGAACCGTTGGCTATCCGGGGTTGAACATTATTTTTAATTTCAATATAATTATCGGCACTTTTGATCTCAATATACAAAGGCAATTTCGATGTCATCATATTATGCTTGAAACAGTTTTCTATCACGGTTTGCAATGCCAATGTAGGAATTTGGTGTTCGTACAATTCTTCAGCAATCTGAATACTGATTTGTACAGCTTCCTCATTTCTGTTCTTCATTAGAAATAAATAGGATTCCAGTACCTTTACCTCATCAATCAGTTTAATCAATGTGCTTTCGTTGTACCGTAAAGTTTGTCGGTAAAAGTCGGAAAGACTAAGGATAAACTGTTCAGATTTCGGGTCTCGATGACGCACCATTGTACGAAGCGTATTAAGAGAATTAAATAAAAAATGTGGGTCGGCTTTGGTCCGTAATGCTTCTAATTGAACTTTGTAGTTTTCTGTCTGTATCTGCTGTTTTTCCAGTTCTAATTGCGCTACTTTTTTGTTAGCCCGAAAGGCATATTGAATTATTAAAAATGGAATAATGGCAATAAAATACCTGGCCACAAACATCCATTGTAAATTCTTATTTTGAAATAGCGGTGTGAGCAGAAATATATTGTAAATTATAATAAGTAGTGCCGTTGCTCCAGTAATTGCTTTAAGAAACTTGTATGTTTCCGCTTTTTCAGAAATATAATCCAGCAACATCCAAAGCAGGTAAAGCATTGCAGAAACAGAAATCCACCGAAATAATATCAAGGAATCGACATCCATAATGTTGATAATACCCCTGGTTGTGATCGCATTTAAAGCAGGAAACACGATACATAAAGCAATGGGTAATATTTTTTCTATGGGTAATTTCATTTTTCTGATAAAGTTACAAAAAGTAAGGTTTTCTAAAACGGTTTAAATGAAATACCTACTTGGATATTCAATCCATTGTTGTCTATTTCATAGATGGGATCGGGCTTTTTACCTAAAGGTATAGTAATAACGGTCCAGGGTGTAGTAGCTGCATCCTCATAAAGTTTATAGCTCTGTCTAAAATTTCTACCGGCCCCAATATTTAGCTGCCAACTTTTTGCAAACTGATATTCCAGCTTTGCCAAACCAGTCCATTGATTGACCTGGATATACTGATTGTTACTTTCCGTTGCTGAAAGCCTGTAGCTGGATGCATCCGCGGATACTTCAATCCCGGCACTCCATTTATCATTAAAATGGTAAAGCACTTTTGGTTTGATGGGGAACTGTCCGGTAATGCTCCATTTATCATTGGGTCTGTAATCTACATCAATGAATGGGATAATCTGGTTACCGAAAAACTGTCTGGAATAAGCCATGCCCCAACCTGTGCTTAACTTTTCGGAATGTTTTACTCTGTAACGCAAGCCGGCAGTGTACCTGAAATCTTTGCCGCTAACATCCTGTAAATCTGAAAACAATCCAGCCTGAGCAAAAAAGGTCAGGCTTTTTCTATCGGATAATTTATAAATCCAGGCTCCCTGTAGAGTGATGCCGTGTAAATTACCGGTATAATCCGACGGGAAATTCTGTAGCGATAGATTTTTGTAACCCACTATTCCGACAATGGTATTCTCTTTTTTTTGTAACACCGGTAGTTTGAGTTTTAGATCAAATAAATTGGCATTAGCAACGGTATCATTATATTTTAATGTCGAAACTGAATAGCTGACATTCAATAAATCCCTATCCTGAGCAAATAAGATATTGGTAAATAAGAATGTCGTTAATAAAAGGTATTTATGTTTATTCATCTTGATTTTTGTAGATATTTTTATGCCCAAACCAGTGTTTATAGAAATGCCTTTAAATGCGGGAACACTTGCTATGGGTTGTTTCAAACGAGAAATATTGTGTTGGTGATTGCTGTTTAAAAAATATAATTTTCCAGTCCAATATTTCCATAGTTGTATTGCTGAATGAATAAACTCTTCTTACCTGTGCCTGAAAAGAAGCACAAGTAAGGGTTATTAGAGTTGTGAGAATTGCATTTTTGCCAATTTTTATTTTTGGAATATCCTTTTTGAAATTTAATTTCTTATTAACAATTTTTAAGTCCGGCATGCTATAAACAGGATACTATTGTATTTTTTCCCCTACCATTACATATCGTTCTGTGCCGTTTTCGGAGATAAGTTTTTCGTAATATGTATTACCAATTTTATAATATTTCTTAGCACTAATTGTTATAGTTTCGGATCCCTCAGGAAGACCAGTTAGAAAGGCTTCTTTCGGAATTTCGACAATTTCGTAATTATTAGGCTGTAGCTGTATGTAGTAAACCCCTCCGAAATAAAAATAAGCTCTTCCACCGATTACCACGTTGGTATATCCGACTGGTAATATACGCACACGCAACCCAACTGGAGGCGTAACCACCACAAAGCCACTGCGATGCGGTTTATAATAACACCCGTTCGCATAGCGATAGGAAACACCGCTATAAACTACCACAGTGTTGTTCCGTGGCACAGCCCTTACAATACGTTGAGCTTGTAGGTTGGATGATAGACCAATGAGAAGGGCTATCGTAAAAGTAAATTTGGTTAAGAATTCTTGAATAGTTTTCATAATAGTATTTATTTAATATTTAAGTTTTTTTCAAATCAATGGATTAATGGACATTACGTTTTTTAATATCGGCTTTATAATAAAACCCGCTTATTGAATGATTTTCCCATCGACCATTTCAATAATCCTGTCACAATTGGCAGCAAATTCGTCATCGTGGGTAACGGCTATGATAGTTTGCCCTTTTTCTTTGGCTAACTGGCGAAAAATATCAAACACAATTTTGGTATTTTTACTGTCCAGATTTCCAGTAGGCTCATCGCCCATAATGATGGCTGGTTCGTTGATCAAAGCTCTTGCGATAGCAACTCTTTGCTGTTGACCGCCCGATATTTTAGATGCTTTTTTAGTTTCGTGTCCCTTAATATCAAGCAATGTCAATAATTCCATTGCTCTTGCTTCTATTTCCTCTTTAGATTTCTTTTTAAGCTTCAATGCCGGTAACATTACATTGTCCAAAACGGAAAATTCCGGCAACAAATAATGAAACTGAAATACAAATCCGATATGCTCATTCCTGAATTTGGCTAACTCGTTTTGTGTTAGCCCGGTAACCGTTGTGTCATTGATAGTGATGTTTCCTTCGTAAGATGTATCCATTGTAGAGAGAAGATACAGAAGGGTAGATTTACCCGAACCTGATTTACCAACAATGGAGACAAATTCTCCTTTGTTTACGTCAAAACTCACGTCTTTCAATACCTGAAACGTTTCAGGGTCGTGAAAGTATTTTGTAATTTTATTTGCAGTTAATGCTTTCATTTTTTTATTTTTAATAACACCCATAGTAATAATCGTAATACCAATAACACTCACATTCATAGCTATTTGGGTAATAATAGCAGTAATAGTTGTAACAGTAATAGCAGTAATAGTTATAATAGCCGAGAATTAAAGCTAATACTCCTAAAAGAAGAATCGACATAATAAATTCTACTTCTTCACGTGGAAATTTCTCTTTAAAATATTTCTTCATTATCCTCTTAAAATTTCTACAGGGTCTATTTTGGATGCCTTTCTCGCAGGTAAATAGCCGGCAATAAACGTAATGGCCAAGCCAAATAGCATTGCCAAAATATAATCTGCAGGCAGATAGGTAATGGGCAATGTATCAAATGATGCAATCTTAAATGGAATTCTATCTACAATAGAAGCAACAGCAAAACCTAATAACAAACCTATAAAACCACCTATTAACCCGATGATAACAGATTGAACCAGGAAAATATACACGATGTCTTTGCCGTCAAAACCCATTGCTTTCAGGATGGCAATCTCCCGTATCTTTTCACTCACAGTCATATTCATAATGTTATAAATTCCAAAGCCTGCCACAATAAGTATGGTAAGGGAAACAGCAATCGCTATGATGTCTCGCAACGTATTGGCAGATTCTAATTGGGCATTGCCTTCCTGCCAGGCTTCTGTTTTGTATTTAATATCTGGACGTACTTCATTAGTAATAGTTTTCGCATCGTTGTAGTCCTTTACATTTGCCATCACATCTGTTGCATAACTTTTATTCTTGGATAATAACTGTCGTGCTGTGCTAATAGAAATAATGGCACGGCTCTTATCGACACTTCCACTCCCTGTTTCTATTAATCCCACTACCTTAAAAACTTTATTTACGCCATCGGCTGTAGTAAGCGATATATTGTCCCCAATTGACGCACTTAACTTATTTGCCAATCCAGTGCCAAGTACAACAGCATCCGAACGCTTGTCTAAATCATTTAAATTGCCCTCGGTTATATACTCTGTGGTGTTAAACATCTGAATTTCGTTCGCTACATCAACACCAGAAAGTGAACCGCTTACTTTGGTTACGCCATTTCTGAAAAACACATTTTGATTGACCTGCTCGGTAATAGCGACAATGTCTTTGTTTTTTTGCAATACTTCTTTTACTTCATCGGCATTAATCATACCTTCTGTATAATTGATGTGCTTGGCATTGCTCACCATAGTCAATGTATCCGAAGTATTCTTTTGTGACAGCAGTATTGTAGGTTCTCCCGCAGGATCATTATATACTCTTATGTGTGACATTGAGGTAAATGTGATATCGGTTTGAGCATTATTTACACCGTTCATAAAGCTGTTCATAAAAACGTACATCGATATCCCAAATGTTACGCTTAGTACTGCTACAATCAACTGTTTTACTTTTGAAGTAAGATGTGTCCAGGAAATTTTGTTATTTATATTTGCCATTTCTTTCTTTATTTAAATTCCAGCTTAATCCAACAAATAATCCATGGCTGTCGTGTGCAGAATTTCTTTTTTGCTGTTTATTATTGCCATTAGAAATATGAAGATGTGGTACGCCAAAATGTAAGCCCATACCAATATATTCTCTACTCTGTAACTGGCTTTGTAACATCTTGTTCTTTATCCTTCCCCTTTGGTAAAAGAATAATATCTTTTTCGGTCAAGCCTTGTTTTACTTCCACCCAATTGCCTGATTTTTGTCCGGTCTTTATTTCTTTTTCTTCACCATTTTTTAACTCTACATATTTGCCACGGATGACCGCTGCTGCTGGAATAACTAAAACTTTCTTTGTGCCTTGTTGCTTAATATTTGCTTGAAGCTGTGTGCCTGAAAGTAAAAGCTGTGGTGGATTTACAAAGGTTGCCTCTGCTGTGAATGATTGTTCTGTCTCGTCAAACGCTGGAAGTATCTTGGTGATCGATGCGGTAAATGTTGTGTCGGGATAATTGTTCATTTGCACAATCGCTTGTTGACCTATCGAAAGTTTTGTAATATCATCTTCTGCAATAAATAGCTTAAGGATGTTTTTACCACTGCCGATTTTGGCAATCACCTCGCCCTTTCGTACCAGTTCGCCTTTCTTTTTTAAAACCTCCAGCACAATACCGTCCTTATCTGCTAGTATGCTGTAATCGTTTAAAATGGCTTGCTGTGTTTTTACCTGTTGCAGACTACGATCAGCATTTAATTGTAATGCATCCTGTGCTTGTTTGTAACTCTTCTCCAATACCTGCAAACTACTTTGTGAGGCTTTGTATTGTAGTTCTGATTTTTCATATTCCAACTGCGATACAGAATTTTTCTTGCGCAAATCAGCATAACGCTGATAGTTGATTTTGTCCAGATTGAGCTGATTCCTAGACTGGTTTATCTGTGATTTTATCTGCTCTAATTGCGGCGCATTAGCTGATGAATTTTGTTTCGCATCGTTATAAACTACCCGTGCTTCCTGCAACTGCGTATTAGAAACATCACTATCAATCCTTACCAGTAATTCTCCTTTAGAAATATAATCACCTTCACGAATGCTCAATTCCCGGATAGTACCATCGGCAGCTGCTGAAATTATATATTCATCTTCCTGCTCTAGGTTCCCGCTTGCAAAAATAGCCTGCTGTATAGTCATGTGTTGTGGTGTTATTTCCTCCTGACGGCTGCAAGACAATAGGCCCAGCATTGGAAGAAGGAATAACCCAACAATTATTTTATTTGTTTTCATTGATATTTTATAATAACATTTATGATTATGCTTAAAATTGCTTGCGGATATAAAGCTTGTAATAGCTGATATATTGGTTGCTGAGGCTTTGCATATATTGATTTTGTACTTCCAGCAAATCCTTGAATTTATCCAATCTCTCATCTAAACCAATGATGCCACTATCGTAGCGATTCTTGGAATGTGTATCATTTTTATTCTGTAATTGCAAAACCTCTTCCTGTTTTCTAAAATCCTCAGCTCCTTGTCTGTACTGTATTTGCAGATTGTCATCATCTTTTTTTGCCACTAGCTTCTTACTGTCCAGCACCATTTGCTCTTGTTCCAATTGGATTTTCGACTGTTTGATTTTCGATTTGGTACTCAAGCCGTTGAAGATGGGTACACTCAATTTTAGTCCCCAAAATTGTTGTGGCAGGTTATTGGCTTCCGAAAAATCCGTCATCTTATCTGTTGCCCAATTATAATTATATTGATAACCCAATGTAAGGGTTGGATAATGCAATGATTTGGTTTGGGCTAGTAGCTTTTCGCTTAGTTGTACCTGTGCTTCCTGCACCAATACCTCTGGATGAGATGTTGTTATTACAAGTGCATTACCAGTATCCATTTCTTTATCAAGAAGTTCATCTTTTAAAATGAGTGGTTCATCGATGTTAAGTTGTGACTGCAATTGGTTGTAGAGTTGTTCCAAAGAAGACTCCAGACTGCTTACTTGCTGATTTGCCTGTACTAGTTGAATCTTGCTGCGGTTCAGGTTTTCTTCCGTGAAAATTCCGATGTCATATTTATCTTTTGCTATTTGGTAAATGTTATCTGCTGTTACAATATTTTCTTTGCTTATTTTCAAATATTTTTCCGTTAGCAAAATGGAAAAATAAGTCTGAGCCAGTTGGTTGTAAACCTGATACTTTGTATTGATGGTATTGGCTTGGTTTAACAGTGAAGCAGCTTGGGAAATCTTTATATCAAACCACTTCTGAAAGTTAATAACATCCCAATTGGCTTGTATGCCGGCGTTATAAACATATCTCTTTCCAAAAGTATATTCATTGAAGGTACCTTCCGGTGCAGCAGGATTGAATAAATTAGCCGGAACCAAGGTTGGCTGTAGGGTAATGTTATCATTAAATCCGGCAGATGCAATTAGAGTAGGTAATAAGGCTGTTTTTGATGCTTTGTTTTTTACGGTGGCTATTTGTTCCTGATGCAACGCACTTTGGATAGAGATGGCATTTTTATCTGCATAAGCCAGCACTTCCTGCAATGAGCCAAACTGTACCTGACCCATTGCATTGAAGCTGGTGAAACCCAATAGTGCTAAAATAATAGTTTTCATTGCCTGGAATAATTTAGAGCTTAGTCCAGGTTAGGGATTTAGACATCATACCGTAGCTCCCTTTAATGTAGAGCGTAGTATCCCCAGAAAGTGAAGCCGTGCATTTTGCCGTTTTCCCTTTTTTGATAATGTGCAGCGTACCATCCGAAAATGAAGTGGTACCAGTTGCTTTCAGAGCCGTTATTTGCTTTTTACCAACTAAGCTATTGTCCTCTGCCTTTCGAATGATGGCATCATAAGCATCACCGCTCTTTACAAATTCGATGATACGGGTTTTGTCTTCGTTTGTCCATTTACCCAAAATTTTATCATTGGTTGTTTGGGCTAAAACATTAAGGCTGAAAAGCAGCCCGGCTGCCATTAAAAGAATCTTTTGCATTGATATTAAGTTTTAAATTCAATGCAAAGATGCATTTGCTTTTGAGCTGTTGCTCTGTACAATTGAGTGAGTTGAACATTTTGGGGGTCGAAATGAACAGAGAAGGATTTAAATAAATAAAAGCTGAAATTTAGTACTATAGACTGACCACTACAAAAAGACTAGGCCGTTAAAAATTTGGATTTTTTAATTTCTTCTATAATAGTTCGCAAGATACTTGGCAGGTAATTTTGATATATTTCAAAATTTAAAATTAAAACGCATAAAAAACAAACTATTTAAAACGGATAAAGTCAATACTATCACTTCTGCACGAGATGCTGTAAATCCGGGTCATTCTTGATACGCTCCAGTTCCATTTTGACAACCTGTAAAATGTCTTGCTTTATCTGCCTGTAATTATCCTCGATTGCATGCTTCATATTGTCTTTCCCTTTTTCGTCAATAAAAGATAAAATTTCCGGTATTTTTTGATACCCTTTAGTTTCAGAAGCCACCTTTTCATTATCCACGACAATTTCAGCATGAAAGATTTTCTGTTCGATGCGTTCATCAAAATTGTCCGATACAGAACCAACAAAAAAACCTTGTGTCAATGTGGATATTTTGGAAGCCGGTATAAGGCTGTCTAATTGGGTAGATATTGAAGTAGATGTATCATTACGGTTGATGCTCATACTCTGCCTTTTCTGCAATACTTTCCCGAATCGTTCCGACAGGCTTTTTGCAGTTTCTCCGACCACTTGGCCGCTAAAAATATTACCCACTGTATTCTGAATTACTTTACTTTCCTTATCGCCGTAATCCCTCGTTAGTTGCGAAAAATCCTGGAAACCCAAACAAACTGCTACTTTATTACTTCTGGCAGTTGCGATAAGATTGTCCAATCCTCTGAAGTAAATTGTGGGCAACTCATCTATAATTACTGAACTTTTTAATTGCCCTTTTTTATTAATGAGTTTCACAATTCTTGAATTGTATAAACCCAATGCTGCGGAGTAAATATTTTGACGGTCGGGATTGTTACCTACACACAAAATCTTAGGTTCTTTAGGATTATTAATGTCTAATGAAAAATCATCTCCTGTCATAACCCAGTACAATTGTGGGCTAATCATTCTTGATAAAGGAATTTTAGCCGATGCAATCTGACCCTGTAATTGGTCTTGCGCCCCGCTTTGCCACGCATCCATAAAAGGCGACAAATAATTTTCCAAATCTGGATATGAAGTTAAAATAGTAAATACGTCTGAATACTTTTTGTTCAAGAGTTCAATAGCGTGTGGAAAAGTACAATACTTACCGTCGTCATAGATTTTTAAATACCAAATAATGGCAGCTAATAGGATAATTGGGCTTTCCACAAAAAAATCCCCTTGCTTCTGTATCCAGGATCTGTTAAGGTTAAGCATTATAGTATATGCGGCTTCGTAAGCATCTGAAATGTCGGTCATAAAGTCGGGATTAAGTGGATTGCAACGGTGACTCTTGCGTGGATCGTCAAAGTTGATGACGTAGAATTTGGGCTGAACCTTGTACTTATCCAGATGCTTCAATAAATGATTGTAGGCAATGGTAGAAAGGTCGTCAAATTTGAAATCGTAGATGTACATGGAGAAGCCTTTTTCAATCTGCTGCTTGATATAGTTGTTTACGATTGCATAGCTCTTGCCAGATCCCGGAGTTCCTAATACAATCGTTGCCCGAAAGGGATTCACGATGTTAATCCAGCCGTTGTTCCATTTGCCCTTGTAATAAAATTTGGTAGGAAGATTGACGGAGTATTCGTTTTCCATAAGCTTTGTTTCCTGCTGAAAACTCTCATTCTCGTTATTGAAAACATCGTCCATAAGGTTGTTACGAAGCAAACGGCTCATCCAAACTCCGGCTACCATCAGGAGGATATAACCAAAACTTGTGGAAAGAATATAAAGGAATGTAGCGGCGTTTAACGACAGCTTTAATAAAGGCGTGTTTAGAAAAAACAGGATAAAACCAATGGCCAGAGCCAAATATATTTTAGACCAGGTTATTTTTTCGTTCTTGACTCCCTTAGTACCCAAGCAGCTTAAAGCCAGCAATACCAAAGCAAATACTTTGGTATATAAGGTATGCGAAAATAATCCTGCCGTTCGATCGAAATTGCCTAAGATCTTATTGATGAGTTCTAACGTCCAGCCACGTTCCATAAAGAAACCGTAACAGAACCAATAAAGGTTCATCAGTATCAAAAGAATACTTACTGCCCGCATAAATGCCATAATCTTGGCAAGTCCTCTTAAGTCGTCGTCTCCCTGCATTATTTTTTGTTTTAATGTTCGGGAGTGAATTTAGAGGCTGTTGCTAATGGTTCTCAAAATGTGGAATTCATTGGCGGTGAATGGCGGTGTTTGGCTTACAGCTTTTTTCAACTGTATAAGTTTCCGAGAAACTAATCATCTGACATAAATCGTAATTATTATTGCGATTTGTCTTCTTAGCTAAGAATTTGTAATTTGGTTTCGTTTTTACTAATCGTGAAATATTATCAACAATTATTTGATGGAGACAATAGAAGAATTTTACAAAAATAAATTCAATGAATTACCCGATAATTTGCACGATACTATCGGGCAGTTTAATGTGTTTAATATTGAAAACCGTATAAAAAGAAATGAAGAATTACCTTTACACATTCGCAGGAATTTTTTTAAAATAATGCTTTTTTCAGGGAAAAATGTCTTCAGATATGGCAATGAAAATGTTGAAGTAGACGGAAATACCTTGCTGTTTTTTCATCCCGATATTCCTTATTCTTACCAACCTTTAGCACCCGAAACAAAAGGTTTTTTTTGTGTTTTCAGGCGTGAATTCTTTCAGGAAAATTATAAATTGGATGTAGGCAATCTTTCTCTTTTCAAATCATCAGTCCAGCCTGTTTTTAAACTATCCCAAAGTAATTTCAAAGATGTAAAAGTTCTTTTTGAGAAAATGCTTCAGGAAATAGAGGGAAACTACATTTACAAATACGAACTGATCAGGAGTTATGCCAGTGAATTGTACTTCCTGGCAATGAAATGGACACCGCCAGAAAATCTTTATCAATATGGTGACGCCAGCAAACGAATTACAATAATTTTTTTGGAATTATTGGAACAACAATTTCCCATTCAACACAAAACAGACAAACTTATACTCCGCTTGCCAAATGCGTATGCTGATAAAATGTCTATTCACGTCAATTACCTTAATCGTTGTCTAAAAAAAGTCACGGGGAAAACAACAAG
Organism: Flavobacterium sp. ASV13; assembly: GCF_000745775.1. GTDB lineage: Bacteria > Bacteroidota > Bacteroidia > Flavobacteriales > Flavobacteriaceae > Flavobacterium. The sequence continues at coordinate 220,539 of NZ_JQJY01000005.1, forward strand.
ACAACACCTGTTTGAGCGGCTAAATACAGAAGCAAAAATTTTGCTTAAACATACTGATTGGTCAATATCTGAAATATGTGATGTTTTAGGTTTTGATGACCTTGCACACTTTAACAAGTTCTTCAAAAAGCAAACAGGAATAAATCCCACATCTTTTAGATTGGTTTGATTTTTACAAATATTGGTACTGTTCTTACCATCATTGTATAAGCAGTGTGTTCTAATTTCGCAGATATAAAAAGTATAAAAATGAACAATTCAAAAGTATGGTACATCACAGGAGCGTCTAAAGGTATTGGACGTTCATTAGTAGAACAATTGCTACTGCAAGGAAATAAAGTTGCTGCAACATCACGACAGTCTTCTGCATTGTCTGAAATTACAAGTGAAAACTTTTTGCCTTTGGAAGTTGATTTGACGGACGAAAAATCAATCGCAAAATCATTAGAAAAAACTAAAAGAGCTTTTGGTAAAATTGATGTTATTGTGAACAACGCAGGTTATGGAATTGGAGGCGCAATAGAAGAACTGTCTGAACAGGAAATAAACGAAAACTTCAATGTTAATTTCTTTGCTGTTGTAAAAGTAATCCAACAAGCATTGCCTTATTTGCGAAATCAGCGTTCAGGGCATATTATAAACATTTCATCAATTGCAGGTTTCGCTCCAGGACCTGGCTGGAGCATTTATTGCGCAGCGAAATTTGCAGTCACAGGTTTATCAGAAGCATTGGCCAATGATTTGAAACCACTAGGAATAAATGTAACAGCAGTTTTACCCGGTTGGTTTCGCACTAATTTTGCAAAACCAGACTCTATTGCTTTTAGTAAAAGACAGATCGACGATTACAGCTTTTTGAGAACTGCACATCAAAAAATGAATGAAATAGACGGCAAACAGTTAGGCAATCCCGACAAAGTCGCTGACACTTTCATTGAATTAGTGAACAATCAAAATCCTCCGGCACTTTTATTTTTAGGAAGCGATGCTTACAATAGGGCAAATGACAAAATCACTCAACTGTCACACCAAATTCAGCAATTTAAAAATCTTTCTGCATCAACAGATTTTGAAGAATAAGCAAGTCTGTAATTATAAGAAAAGGATAACGTTGCTGACTTGGAGTGCTCTCATTTTCGCCTATGTTTTCTCTTTTTCATTCTACTGGCAAAATCCTGCTCCTCGTAATCTTCTCCCTGTGCTTCGGGAAGCAAACCGCCCAATGTTTCAAACAGGCCGTCTTGGTGCTTTTCACTATTTAAGAAGTCGAACAAATGATGCGGTTCTTCCGCGGGAAGATCCGTATCATTTGATATAGATATTTCCGGTTCTAATCTAACTGGCTCTTTAATCTCCGGTTTGATGTTATTGTTCCAATAATCATTGAAGGTATTGGCAGAAAGTTCCCTGCTTAAACGTGAACCGTTCCAAACCGCTTTAGAATTGTGGTCTACAAACGTCATTCCATAAATACGCCCAGTATCATTCCTCCTCACCACGACATTAATACCCTGTTCTGCTAATTGCTTTTTAAAACTTAATTCATCAGTTGTTGATTTCAGGGCGATCGTAACGGCTGATTGTAAGGTTAGCTTAGTTGGACTATCTTTTAATTCCGTTTTGCATTTCACAAAATGGAGTTCCAAAGCCATTAAACCTGCCTCTTTACCAAACAACGAAGCCTTAAACGGATGCCCGGATCTTTCGCCTTTGTCATTTAACGGAATGTATAATAAACCCTGCCGCGGCTGCCGCTGCACTTCTGCCTCTATCTTTTCAGTGGTAATATTAAAGAGGGAAAGCAAGGCATTGTATTCGCCCAAAGTCTGAAACTTATAATAATTCGGTAAGTGGCGAACTACTGAAGCGATTTGGCTTTTTATATCGCCTGCTCGATAATCAACCGGACTGAAAACCTTGTCTTTCTGCCGATGCTCCTTGTCTATAGCGGGTATTAATCCGTGTTTTCTTTCGAGTTCACGGCACACATTCATAGACTGCATTTTCTCGAACTTGTCTGAAATCTTTTTGCCATCTTCGTCCACGCAAACCGATACGATATGAATATGGCTACGGTCAATATCGGTATGTTTGAATACCACAAAGGGCTGTTCGCCGTAACCCATTTCCCTCATATACTGCTCTGCCATTTCCCTGTAGCTGTCATCGCTTACCTTATCATTCGGGTCGGGATTGAGCGAAATATGCAACGTATGTTTCTCGGTATTGCGGTTGGCTATCAGGTAAAGGGCAAAGGATTGGGCTAATTGTGCAACGGAATAACCACCGCTAGCGGTTTCAATCATTTTATTGGTAAACAAAATCTGCCCGTTTTCATTCTCCACTTTGAGCTGGTTGTATGCCAATGCTCCGTATAAATTTCCGCTTCTTCCGATTTTCGCTATCATTTTTAAGGTTGTTTTTTAAGATGTTTTGTTTCAAATTCCTCACTTATCTGAATAATTTTTTGGCATAGCATCGCCATTTCAGCTGTTTGTCTTTCAAGTTTGTACAGGAAAGCTGCAGCTTTTTTCTCGGAAAAATTCTTGTACAGGAGCTTTACAATCTGATTATAGTTCACGCCTACGGAGCGAAACTGGCTGTGAAATGAAGTCAGCCGCATATAGAAATCAACGGTTCCTTTATCGATCTGAATAGTTCTGATTGTCTTTTCAAAGATGCATGAGGTTATAAAATGAGCTTTTACCTTCATGCCCGACTGATCAAACAGGGCTAGAAAACGTGCATTTTCCTGTTCATTAAAAGAAATCGTATATCGGATTTTCGCCGGGTCTTTCTTAGGTCGGCGTCCTGTCTTTCTGAACTGTTGTCTCTTATCCTCCTTCATAATAAATCCATTTTAATCAACGCAAAAACCTCGACTTCGGAGAGCGTTTTCCAGCCCCCGGCAGGGCAAGTTGTTTTGAGCATCGGAAATCGTTTCGAGATGCTCAAAACACAACTTGCCGTGTTCTGGCGAACACAAAAATCCGCCCTTCGGGACGGATTAAACGTAACAGGGAAAAACGGCTCGATGCCGTTCTGTTTAGTTTCCATTCTGTCGAGATGCTTCGCGTAAATCTGTTCATAAAAATCATTTGACAAAGTAAATAACTGCATGTGAGAATATTGTAATGAAACCACTGGACAAACTCTGCCTTTGAGTGCCAAACACTGCGACACATCAATAGGGAGCTAATTCAATCGCTTTATTTGCTTTATGGTTTTAATGCAGGTTATAAAAAATGTGTACAGGTAAACAAGAAAGGAGTATTTGGATACAGATATTTTGGAATAAAAGTAAAAGGTTTTAAAAGCGTAAAAATGTAAAAATGCAAAAGCATAAAAATGGTAAAGCAATTTGCCATTTGCAACGTTTACCATTTGCTAAAAATTATTATTCACAAAGCTGTAATGAAAGCAAACAACAATCAAGGAAATTTTCAAAAGGGGAATACAGGCATACGGAAAACAGCTACTATTCAAATACACCAATATTCAAACCTGCCAAACAAGTAAAATGTGTAACAATAAATATTTAAAAAATGAAAACCTTAAAAATCAGTTTTTCAACGCCTAAGGGCGGTGTTGGAAAATCTACTATGACAGCACTACTTTCAAGTGTATTGCATTATCGTTTAGGATTTAATGTACTTGTAATGGATTGTGATTTTCCACAACACAGTTTAACCAATATGAGAGAAAGAGATTTAAAAACGATTATGCAGAATGACTACCATAAAAGAGCTGCAATGAAGTTGTATCAAAGTATCAATAAAAAGGCATATCCGATTATCAGTTGTAAAGCGGAGGATGCCTTGTCAAAGGCTTTGGAATACGTAAATGAATCTGCACTGGAGCCTGATATAATTTTTTTTGACCTTCCGGGTACAGCCAATACAAAGGGTGTGCTTACTACCTTAAGAACAATGGATTTTATTTTTTCTCCAATCACTGCTGACCGTCTGGTTATGGAAAGTACGTTGAGCTTTACTAAAGCTTTCCTTGGTTTGCCCGAAACAGATCAGAGTAATAAAGATCAAAAAATGTGGATGTTTTGGAATCAGGTAGATGGTCGGGAGAAGACAGGAATATACGAGGCTTATCAAAGTGTTATTAACGAGCTTGATTTATCTGTAATGACCTCAAAAATAATGGATAGCAAACGTTTTAGGAAAGAAACGGATGATACACTCAACAGTGTATTTCGGTCAAGTTTGCTGCCTGCCGAACCACAGCTTATGAAAGCAACCAGAATGGATTTGTTTGTCGAGGAGTTTTTAAAAGTTGTTAATCTCTAAAAACACTTAAGGATGTCCATAGATAAAAAAAGAAAAGACTTTGATAAACCTGCTGTTGATGAAGAGTTAATAATGAACATCATGAGTGGTAATAAGTCTTCTATTGTACCCGAAGCTAATCAGCAACAAGAAAAACAGAAGGAACCAAAACCAAAAGAAAAAGTCCGCATTGCTTCTTCAAAGAAGGTGGATTATGAGGAGATATTTATGGTCAATCGGTTTCCTTCAGGCCGTACCGGAAAGGTTGTTTACATACGTCCCGAATACCACGAAAGGTTAATCCGCATTGTGCAATTAACCAGGGAAGAAAAGACAACACTTTACTCCTATATAGACAACATCCTTGAACATCACTTTAAGGAGTTTGGGGATGATATTACTGATTATTTCAATGAACGTTTCAAACCTATTTTATAAGCTATGGAAATTGTAATTGTGATATGCCTGCTGATAGTCATTGCACTACTTGTACAGGACAAGGTTGTCATCAAAAAAAGTTCGGGGCAACAGACGAAACAGGAGAAGGTTAACCCAAACCTGCCGAATATTATGGGTCAGCCCAAGCCTACAACAAGCCTTTCAGCTCCAAACAGTGCCAATGAAAGCCAAATCGAGGAAATAGAGATAAATCCCGATAATTTAGACATTGAATACGACGAAAATGAAAACGTAGGTGTTCAAATTCCGCAGGAAGAGCTGGACGAAGTTTTCAGTAATGTGCCTGATTTTGAACAGGAGGAGGAAGAATGGAACAGGTACGGAATATCCGCAGATGATGACAGTCTTGCCCAAGGGGTTACCTATGATGAACTAAGCTCCGTAGGGGCGTTACTCCAAAAAGAAAATTTGGTGCAAGCCCAAAAAGAAACGGCCATTGCGATAGTTCAAAAATTACAGGGTACTGAATTATTCAGCCTGCTGGAAAATTCCATTGAGGGTGCTTCAAGAAAAATAGCCATGCTGTTGGACAGCAGTCTCTCTGAAACTGGTTCCGGTTCTTCTACTCTGCGGAAAAATGATTTGGGTGATTTTGATATTGGGGAGTTTGTGTGAGCAAGCTTCCCTTTATTGTATTTTACGTCCTCGGTTTTTACTCTCCTGAATTAATTGCAAATGTGATTTAGCATTAGTAAGCAAATCTAAAATTGAAAAAATCTGCTAATAACAGAAATATCTAATCAATGCATTTTTTAATGTAGCTAATATTGTAAATTCGCAATTGGTATAAGTGAAGAAGATACCGTCTCTCCATGGAGTCCTAATGAATGCAACCTTCTGTAGAAACATTAACACAGATAGCTCAACACTAATGTAGACAATAAGAGTTGTCAAAATCAATTGAGTAACTTTAGCATTTTAGTGACTTGAAACGGTTTTGAAAAAAACTTTAAAAAATATAAAATTAGAAATATATACAACGATATGTTATCACAAGTAATAAAAAATAAAGTACAGCTTCTTTGGGACAGACTTTGGGCAGGAGGTCTATCCAATCCAATAACGGCGATTGATAATATCTCTTACCTTATCTTTATGAAACGTTTAGAGAAATTTCATCCCAAAGTTAATGATGATTACAAATGGAGTACTTACAATAATTTGGAAGGAATTGAACTCAAAAATAAAATTGAATCTGTATTTGGTTTTATTCAAAACGATTTGTCAAGAGAAGGCGAACCTTTTGCGATTGAGATGAAAAACGCACGGTTTGGAATAAATACACCTTCCTTATTGGAGGAAGTGGTAAAGATAATAGACGATATATTTTCTTTAGTAGAGGCAGAAGAAAAAAAAAATCAACACTTCCAAGACCTATTAGGAGATGTATACGAATATCTTTTGCGAGCAACAAATGAAGCTGGTAAAAATGGTCAATTTAGAACTCCAAGGCATATAATTCAAATGATGAGTGAACTTGTTAATCCCAATATAGACAATATAGATACAAAGATTTGTGATGTAACAAGTGGTAGCTCAGGCTTTCTAGTTGGCTCTTACCAATATATTCTTAAAGAAAACAGTAAAGTTGTTACCCTGGACGATGACAATCAATTAGAAAAAGGCCTGGACGGAGATAAACTAACGGCAAAAAAGAAAAAACAATTAAATGAGAGTGCATTTTATGGATTTGATATTGACGCTACGATGGTAAGGATTGGTATGATGAATATGATGATGCACGGTATTGAAAAACCCCATATTATAAATCTGAATACTATATCTAGCGAATATGAAAATTTCTATTATACTGCAAGAAAGAAAAATTTCACGCAAGCTCAGATTTTGAAAGGAGAAGAAAAAGCATACTATGAAAAGATATTTCCGACCTTAGGGAAGGAAGAATTTTCATTTATCCTAGCAAATCCGCCTTTCGCCGCCAAAGTCAACAGTAAATCGATAAGTAAAAATTTAAATCGTATTTATGAAATAAAAGAAGACAAAGCACAATCACTACAAACTGAACTTTTATTTTTAGAACGTATTGTATATATGCTTAAAAAAAATGGAAAAGCTGCAGTAGTGATTCCTGAAGGAGTTTTATTTAATTCTGGAAAGGCTTACAAGGCAACGCGGGAGATATTACTGAAAGATTGTGATTTAGAAGCTGTGGTATCTTTACCAAGTGGAGTATTCAATCCCTATACAGGTGTTAAAACTTCTATTCTTTTATTTACCAAAAAACAGTCCGACTCAGATAAGTATCATACCAAAAAGGTTTGGTTTTATGGGATGGATTCAGATGGTTACACTTTGGATAATAGCAGGAGAAAAATTAAGAATGATTTTCCATTACCTGAGACTGTCAAGCAGTATAAAACGAAAGACGAAAAAAACAATCCACAAAAAGACCGTAAGCAGAAACATTTTTACGTTCCTGTAAATAAAATTCAAGAGAATGGGTTTGAATTAAATTATAATCTATATAAAGAATTTGTTTTTGAAGAGATGCAGTACGAAGAGCCAGCAAAATTACTAAAGCAAGTTTTAAAAATTGAAGAAGAGTTGTTTAACTCTTTAAAACTATTAGAAAAAGAGTTTTAATGGATTATATTAATACAACAATAGGAGAAATTGTAGAAAGTGCACAAACTGGGAAAACCCCTAACACGAAAGAGCCTCTATATTATGAAGGTGAGGTGCTTTGGGTAACTCCTACGGATTTGCAAGGGCAACAATATATTTCAGATACAAACACCAAAATATCAGAATTAGCAATATTAGACAAACAAGTTTTTCTTCATATAGAGGACACTGTATTAATAAGCTGTATTGGAGATATTGGTAAAACTGCAATAGTTAAAAAAGCAGCGGCAAGCAATCAACAAATTACCGGTATAAGAGTAAAGAACAATCTAATTCTTCCAAAGTTTTTCTACTACTGGATTATTAGAAATAAAGAATATCTAGGATATAAGGCTAATAAGGTAACTATCCCTATATTAAACAACACAAATCTTAAAAAACTCAATATTAGTTTTCCAAAAGATTTAGAGCTTCAAAGAAAAGTAGTGTCTCAGCTGGATAGTATTCAGTTTTATATCAATGAAAAAATTGAGATAATTAAAATACTTGAAAAGCTAATCCACTCACTATATTTCCAAATTTTTGGAGATCCCGTAAATAATCAGAAAGGATTTAAGAAATTAACTATAAATCAAATTTCTGATCCCAAGAGAGGTGTTACTCGAGGAATGGAAAATCCTGGTAATAATTTGGAAAATGGTTATCCCTATTTAACGACGAGTAATATTAAAGGTGGAGAGATAAAAATTAATAAAGAAAATTTTACAAGCCAAGAAATTCACGAAAAATTTAAGCGAAGTATATGTCAAACCGGGGATGTTATCCTTACTATCAGAGCTAGTATTGGTCAGGCTGCAGTTGTAACTGAAAGTTATAGTGGATATAATATTACTAGAGGCTTGGCAATAATACCGCTAAACCAAAGTGTTGTAAAACCCGCATATTTATTATGCACGATTCAAAGCAGAGGCTTCCAGTTCCTTATTCAAGGGAAGGTAAAAGGGACAACTTTTGCTCAACTTAATCTAGACAAACTTAAAGGATTCAAAATTCCTATTCCCGATCTTAAACTACAGGAAAAATTTCAATCTCATTATGATTTAGTTTCTGAATTGCGTTCTAACGTGGAAAAATCTTTAAAAATATTGCAGGACTTATTTCTGGTCATTCTCCATAATGCATTTAAGCCTGATGTTCAGATAGACGAAGAACCTATTTTTAAGGACTTGATTAAAAAATTTACGGCCCAAGACTTACGTGGCAATAAACAAAGATTACAATACTTAATAAATCTTTTTGAGGAGCAAAATTTCGACGAGATTATGGATTATACTGAAACAAGGGAAATCTTGTTTGAACTTATGGAAGAAGAAGAGATTATTCAAATCTTTGAAGAGGACCACAATCTTAAATTAAGGGTAAAATGAAGCTAGTTAAATTAACAATATTAGAAAAGTTCCGGAGCCTTGATGATATAAGAATAGAACAAGGCACAGAAAATTTTACTGTAATTTTTCGAGATGATGAACCTAATGAAGATTGGGTAAATTTTCATCCCTATTGTTTTGCAGGATTAAATGGAAGCGGAAAGTCCAATGTTTTGGAAGCGTTATCTAATATATTTTATCATCTAGAATGTTGTACTATAGCTCCTGAGACATCAGAATTTCTACAAAATGATTTTAAGAAGGAGAAATCTGAACCTGTCGCATATGAATTAGAATATTTTATTATACCTCGAGAAGCAGACAAGAATGTCGAAAATTATCATAATGTGATTGTCAGAAAAGAGAAAGATAAATTACCTCAAATAAAAATTAAGGCTTTAGACCAAACGGAAGTCCCAATATTTATTGATATCTCTGACTCAATTCGAACATATCTACCAGAATTGGTCATCGGATATTCATCTGGAGAAAATGAAATATTAAGTTTGCCATTTATAAAATCTAGACTGCTTCAGCTGGATGAATACATTTATCATCTACGCAACAGAACTAGACTTGTATTAGATTATAAGTTAGAGGAGAAGCCTGAAAGTAGCTTAGTTTATATGGATTACCATATGAGTCAAGCTATACTCTTAGCTAATTTTCTATTGCAAAATGAAGATACAATCAAACCAATCAAAGAACAGTTAAATATTGACAAACTTCACAGTTTCAGGTTGGTCATAAATAATCACAAATTATATTACGAAAGTGAAGATCCGGGATTAGGATACTTGCTACCGTTAGTTGAAGAAACTTTAGATAAGCTACGTAAATGTGCTACTGCGAAGTTTACAAAGCCAGCAAATGACGAAAGAGGATATGAATATGAAGTTCTGGATTTTTATTTTGATGAAAATAAGTTAACAAAAGAAAGTAACTTAAAAACATTGTTCCAGCAATATTTCGAATCACCATTACAGTTATTTAAGGCATTTCAGGTTCTCAATCTCCTAAATTTAAGGGTCGTGGATAAAGAGTTAAAGGATGAAGTATACAATTCTGAAAGTTTGTATGCGATGTATAAGATACCTTCTTTTAAACAAAAAGAACACGTATTTCACTTTAATCTATTTCGCTTAAAAAAGAAAAATTCGAACGACCAGATGCTCTTAAAAGCATTTTCTGATGGCGAGCATCAATTTTTACATACTATGGGAATATGCTTGTTATTAGGTGATAAAAGCACATTGATGTTACTAGATGAGCCTGAAACACATTTTAATCCTGAGTGGCGTTCAGAATTTATAAGTTTATTGAAAGATTGCTTAAATAAAAGTGGCACAAATCATTTAATGCGCGATATTTTAATTACTTCACATTCACCATTTATTATTTCAGATTGTTTTCCTGATAAGGTTATAGTATTTGATAGAGGTCATCAACCTCAAAATGCGCAGGACTTAGATATTGACACCTTTGGAACATCTGTAAATATCTTGACAAATAAGATCTTCAAGCGAAAAAATACAATCGGAGAATATTCACTTAAAAAATTGAATGCATATAGGGAGAGATTTCTGCAAACAGATAACGTAGAGGGATTAATTGAAGAATTAAATTCCGAACTAGGAGATTCAATAGAGAAAGTTTTATTAATAAAGGAAATGACAGACATAATTAAAAAAAGATGATAAGACCGTATGTTCATATTAATTCTAGGTTTCACAAAATTCAATCTTTTGTGAATCACTTATTTTTAGATGTTATATTTCGTGCTCCCTATATAGGTCAAGATATATTTGACATATCATTGGTGCTTCCGAAATATGCGCCGTTAATAAATGAAGTAAACCATGAATACTTACTTAACCCTATTAAGGAATGTTACAGTATTTGTAAAACACTTTCCAAAGAAAATTTAAAAGCACTAAAAAGAGGGGTTCATCAAAATAATAAAATAAGATTACTTTGCAATGGCGATTTGGCTCCAATAGAATATTCTGACATTGATATTATAAGTTCGCCTTTAAGCACACAAATCAAAATATTCTTTGATAAACTTTACGATGAAGCAGTGAACAAAGCAGTGTTCTATCATGAGTATGGAAAGGTAGATGATTATTATAAAAGTCTTGTTGGTAAATCAAGAACCTGCCGATGCTGTGGAATAAATAAAGTTTTAATTAAATTTCATTCGAAAAGAAGTGCGTTAGATCATTATTTTCCGAGAAATTATTTTCCGTTTACATCTATTAATACAAATAACCTTTTGCCGATTTGTGATACATGTAATAGTAAATATAAGCTAGGAGAAAATACTATTTACGAAATTATAAAACGCAACAGTAGAATTATCTCTAAAACAAGAAAACGAACTTTTTATCCATTCAGTAAGATTAATCCATATCCAAAAATTGATGTTGAGATTACACTTAACAAAGCACTTTCTGAGGATATGATTCCAAATGATATGAACATTAATTTGGTATCTATTGGATATGAAGAACAGGTCCAATCATGGGATAGACTTTTCGGAATAAAAGAAAATTATCTGGCCGAATGTTGCTCAGAGGAGATGTACATGTATTATGAAGAGCAATATGTAGCAGATCTAAATTTTGGAAAAACGCACAATGAATATATCGAAGCATTGGAGCGTAACAGAGTGGGTGACATGAATTTCTTAAAAGCAGCATTTTTAAATGGAATTAATAACTACGTTTAACAATAAACTTATTTCACAAAAATATTATCTAAATTAATAAAATTATCTAATCTAAAAGATCTTTTTTCATCTTTAACGAATGATATTATATCATAGAGCTTTATCAAGTAGTTTATGGATGTAGGAGATGGTATTTAAAATATCAAGAGCTTCTTCTTCGGTAATCTCGAATTTAATTTTAGGTTCATGTGCGGTAGGATTTCTTATTAGTCCAAAAATACCTTTGATCAAATTAGATAATCCTATATGCTCACTTCTATCTGTATCGCTTATTAAATTATTAATCTTAATTAACGGGTTTGTAGTTGAAAATGCAGTTTCTACTAAAGCATTACCATCTGCACATAATGCTGTCATATTTCTTATGCGTTCAGCAATACTCTTGGTCGCTTCAAAAACTGAATGAAAATAATTTTCAAGCAACAATTCAGCCCGACAATATTCAAATACAGCTAAATGTACATTTCTATTTTGTAATTTATGCTTCAACCGACTAGCACTCTGCTCAGCATCGGAAATTGTTTTGGCCTTATCCACTAGCCTAAATTTTCCCTCCTCTGTTAGCTCGGTCCCTATAAAAGCTAGCCGTTTATTCACTTCTAATCTACGGTTATGAAAAATTTCTTCTTTTCCTACATAACGTACTGGTTGTAGAGCATCTTGCACAAACCTAAGTATGTGATTTGAACACTGATATTGATTTTGCCAAGCCGCAAATGACGAGTATAATCTTTTCCATTTAGTATTTTGGGGATCAATGTCGGGGATCTTAGAATTTAAAAGAATTTGACCAATTTCAGTACCACTTAGGCCATCTGCCGAATCTCCTATCGTTCTGCATATTCCTTCCAATATATGTGCTTCAAACGGTGGCTGCTTAATATTTCCCATATTATTATTTATTGATTGCTATAGTCACAAACCAATATTATGTTGGTGCTGGAGTGTGCTAAGATACATTTTTTAAAGTTCGCTAGCGCCACTTTCGGCCAAAGAATTCCACTGACTGCCACTTTCTAATCACGCCTTGATTTCCATAACATCTTTGTGCTGAACGCCTGCAAAGTGTGGGAAATCAGAAACAATTAAAGTTTTTAATCATGGAAAAACAAACAAAAAAAATCCTGTTGGCAGCAGTGGCAATGCTGACAGGTTTCGGTTCGTTGGCACAGGGCAATGGTACGGCGGGTATCAATGAAGCCACGCAAATGGTAACCTCCTATTTTGATCCCGCCACACAGCTTATTTATGCCATCGGAGCAGTGGTAGGTCTTATAGGAGGCGTGAAGGTATATAACAAATTCAGCAGCGGAGATCCTGATACAAGCAAGACAGCAGCAAGCTGGTTCGGTGCCTGTATTTTCTTAATTGTTGCTGCTACCATCCTGCGCTCCTTCTTCCTTTAATCCCAAAGTCTTATGAATAATTACAACATCAACAAGGGCATTGGAAGAACCGTGGAGTTTAAAGGGTTGAAAGCACAATACCTTTTCATTTTTGCCGGCGGACTGCTCGGAACCCTTATCCTGGTCATGATTCTATACATGGCTGGGGTTAACTCCTTCATCTGCCTGTTTCTCGGAGCCGGTGGTGCTACTCTTATCGTATGGCAGACTTTCTCCCTTAATAAAAAGTACGGTGAGCACGGACTTATGAAAGTGGGCGCGAAGAAAAGACATCCCCGTTACATCATTTGCCGCAAGCCTGTACATCGCTACCTAAGAATCACTACAAAATGCGATGCCTTATGAGAAACACAGCAAAGACAACAACGCTGGAAAGTAAATTTCCATTGCTTGCAGTAGAGAACAACTGTATCCTTTCAAAAGATGCGGATATTACAGCCTGCTTTGAAGTGCGTTTGCCGGAACTCTTTACAGTTGCATCTGCGGAATATGAAGCCATTCATTCCGCCTGGTACAAGGCTATCAAGACTTTGCCTGATTTTACGGTAATCCACAAACAGGATTGGTATATCAAGGAAAACTACGCCCCTGATTTGGCAGAGGATGACCAAAGTTTTTTGGCAAAATCCTACCAGCGCCATTTTAATGAGCGTCCGTTCCTGAACCATTACTGCTACCTGTTCCTGACCAAGACCACTAAGGAAAGGATGCGCATGCAGAGCAATTTCTCTTCGCTATGCAAAGGTTCGCTCATACCAAAGGAAATCAGGGACAAGGAAGCGATCCATCGTTTTATGGAAGCAGTAGCACAGTTTGAGCGTATTATTAACGACAGCGGACTTATCAAGCTCAACCGCCTGAGTGAAGAGGACATTGTTGGTACAGATGAAAAGCAGGGATTACTGGAACAATACTTAACGCTTTCCAGAGAAGCCGCGACACCGATGCAGGATATTGTACTGGGCGCTGAAGAGGTTCGTATCGGAAACAAAAGGCTGTGCCTGCATACTTTGTCCGATACGGACGACCTGCCGGGAACCGTTTCGGCAGATACCCGTTATGAAAAACTTTCTACAGACCGAAGCGACTGCCGACTTTCATTTGCAGCACCGGTTGGGTTGCTTCTGAGCTGCAATCATATTTACAACCAATACCTGTTTTTGGATAACAGCGACGAAAGCCTTCAAAAGTTTGAAAAATCCGCTAGAAATATGCACTCTCTGGCCCGTTACAGCCGCGCGAACCAGATCAACAAAGAGTGGATAGAAAAATACCTGAACGAAGCACATTCATTCGGTCTTTCTTCCATCAGGGCACACTTCAACATTATGGCGTGGTCGGATGATCCGGGAGAACTTAAACAGCTAAAAAATGACAGCGGGAGTGCACTGGCGCTAATGGAATGCAAGCCACGACACAATACCACCGATGTGGCTACGCTGTACTGGGCTGGAATGCCGGGCAATTCAGGTGATTTTCCAAGTGAGGAAAGTTTTTACACCTTCATTGAACCTGCTTTGTGCTTCTTCACAGAAGAAACGAATTACCACAATTCGCCATCGCCCTTCGGTATCAAAATGGCAGACAGGCTCACAGGCAAACCCATCCATCTGGATATTTCTGATTTGCCAATGAAGCGTGGGATTATCACCAACCGGAACAAATTTATTTTGGGTCCATCAGGAAGCGGTAAATCTTTTTTCACCAACCACATGGTAAGACAGTATTACGAGCAGGGCGCGCATGTCCTCCTGGTCGATACAGGTAATTCCTATCAGGGATTGTGTGAGCTAATAAAAGGCAAGACCAAAGGCGAAGACGGGGTATATTTTACCTATACAGAGGACAATCCCATTGCCTTTAACCCTTTCTACACAGATGATGGTGTATTTGACATTGAAAAAAGGGAAAGTGTCAAAACGCTCATTCTTACCCTTTGGAAACGGGATGACGAGCCGCCCACAAGATCTGAAGAAGTGGCTCTGTCCAATGCCGTCAGCGGCTATATCGAACGCATTAAAGGAGATGATGTATATCCGTCTTTCAATGGCTTTTATGAATATGTTAAGGGTGATTACCGCCGGGTGCTTCAGGAAAAACAGGTTAGGGAAAAAGATTTTGATATTGCCAATTTCCTCAATGTACTGGAGCCTTACTACAAAGGCGGAGAGTACGATTATCTGCTCAATTCCGATAAGCAGTTAGACCTGCTGTCCAAGCGATTCATCGTTTTTGAGATTGATGCCATTAAAGACCACAAAATTCTTTTTCCCATCGTGACCATCATCATTATGGAGGTCTTTATAAATAAGATGAGAAGGCTCAAAGGTATCCGTAAGCTCATCCTCATTGAAGAGGCCTGGAAAGCCATTGCCAAGGAAGGAATGGCCGAATACATAAAGTATCTTTTTAAGACGGTTAGGAAATTCTTTGGCGAGGCAATAGTCGTTACGCAGGAAGTGGACGATATCATCCAGTCACCTATCGTCAAGGAAAGTATCATCAACAACTCCGACTGCAAAATCCTTCTCGACCAGCGAAAGTACATGAACAAGTTTGATGACATACAAGCCATGTTGGGCTTAACCGACAAGGAAAAGGCACAGGTACTTTCTATAAATATGAATAATGATGCTTCGCGTCTTTACAAGGAAGTATGGATAGGCCTGGGTGGTACGGATTCAGCAGTATATGCTACAGAAGTGAGCCTTGAGGAGTATCTCGCCTATACCACGGAAGAAACAGAAAAAATGGAAGTGATGCATCTCGCATCGGAATTGGACGGGAATGTGGAACTCGCCATCAAGCATATTGCTATGCAGAGGCGCGATAAGGCAAATCAGTAATAAATAATTAACAATTTAAATTAAAGAAAAATGAAAAAACTAATGTTCTTGGCTTATGCAGTATCAATGCTTGCCACAGCGCCCTCGGTGAAAGCCCAGTGGGTGGTTACAGATCCTACGAACCTGGCTTCAGGTATCCTCAACAGCGCTAATGAAATCGTACAGACTTCGTCCACGGTATCCAATGTTGTCAAAAATTTCAAGGAAGTGGAAAAGGTGTACAATCAGGGAAAAGAGTATTACGACAAACTCAAAGCCGTTAGCAATCTTGTGAAAGATGCCCGTAAAGTACAACAGACCGTACTTCTGGTCGGTGACGTATCAGAAATGTACGTTACGAATTTCGGCAAAATGATGAACGATCCCAACTTCACATCGCAGGAATTGGCCGCGATTGGCAACGGCTATTCAGCTCTGCTCAATGAGAGTACCGAACTTCTGAATGAACTCAAGCAGATTGTAACTGCAACGAATCTTTCTCTGAATGACAAAGAACGCATGGACGTAATCGACCGCGTTTATAAAGAAGTCAAGGAATATCACAGCCTTGTACGCTATTATACCAGCAAGAATATTTCAGTGAGTTACCTCAGGGCTAAAAAGAAAAATGATGCCAAGAGAGTGCTTGAACTATATGGGACTTCCAACCAAAAATACTGGTAAAAATGGAATGGAATAATCTTCATGAAGTCCTTCGCTCGCTTTACGATGACATGATGCCGCTCGCCGGTGATATGGCAGCGGTAGCCAAAGGGCTCGCAGGACTGGGCGCACTTTTCTATGTGGCATTGAAGGTCTGGCAGGCACTCAGCCGAGCCGAACCTATTGATGTGTTCCCATTGCTACGGCCTTTTGCTTTGGGATTGTGTATCATGTTTTTTCCCACGATCGTCCTTGGAACGGTCAATGCAATATTAAGCCCGGTGGTTACAGGAACCCACACCATACTCGAAGACCAAGTGCTTGATCTGAATAAATTGCAGCAACAGAAAGACCAGCTCGATTACGAAGCAATGGTACGAAATCCCGAAACTGCCTATATGGTCTCGGACGCTGAGTTCGACAAGAAGCTGGATGAACTAGGCTGGTCGCCCTCAGACATTGGCACAATGGCAGGAATGTATATGGACAGACAGGAGTATAAGATTGAGAAAGCCATTAAGGAGTGGTTCCGTAATCTTTTGGAAATACTTTTTCAGGCAGCGGCACTGGTTATTGATACCATCAGGACATTCTTTCTGATAGTCCTGTCCATCCTTGGCCCGATTGCCTTTGCTATTTCCGTGTGGGACGGTTTTCAGTCTACCCTTAATCAGTGGTTCACACGATATATAAGTGTCTACCTCTGGCTTCCTGTAGCGGATCTCTTTAGTTCAATGCTGGCCAGGATTCAATCCCTGATACTGGAGCGTGACATCGAAATGCTCTCTGATCCGACATTCATTCCCGACACATCCAATACCGTGTACATCATTTTTATGATTATCGGCATTGTAGGCTACTTCACTATTCCTACGGTAACAGGCTGGATTATCCAAGCCGGCGGCGCCGGAAACTTTACACGCAATGTCAACCAGACAGCGATGAAAGCAGGAAATGTTACCGGAGCGGGAGCCGGTTCAGCAGCAGGAAATATCGGTGGCAGGCTGATGAGCAAACAAAATAACTAATACTAAAGAAAATGGAATTTAAAACGCTAAGAAATATCGAAAACAGTTTCAGACAGATAAGATTGTATGCTATTGTGTTTGCTGTGCTCTGCACAGGCATTGCAGGATATGCCGTATGGAGATCTTACAGTTTTGCCGAACAGCAGAGACAAAAAATATATGTGCTGGACAATGGCAAATCACTTATGCTGGCACTCGCTCAGGACGCGTCTATAAACCGTCCCGTAGAAGCTAGGGAACACGTAAGGCGCTTCCACGAACTGTTCTTTACGCTTGCTCCGGATAAAAATGCTATTGAGAGCAACATGAAAAGGGCATTTAATCTTGCCGATAAAAGTGCCTTTGATTATTACAAAGACCTCTCGGAAAAAGGATATTACAACCGTATCATATCGGGCAATGTGCAGCAGCGCATTGAAATAGACAGTGTGGCCTGCAATTTCGAGAATTATCCGTATGCCGTACGCACCTACGCCAAACAGTTTATTATCCGTTCGAGCAATGTGACAAAACGTAACCTTGTGACCTCCTGTTTTCTGGTTAACTCCGTCCGCTCGGACAATAACCCGCAGGGCTTTAATATCGAGAAATTTTCCGTGGTGGAAAATAAGGACATAGAAGTCATTGAACGTTAAAAATTAAGGAAAATGAAACTTTTACTTCATTTAGACGCATTGGTAAAAACCCTGACCGATAAGGGATATGACGGTTCTTTCCACACTGAGGGCTGTTGCCCAGGCAAACTAAAGGATAGCATTAGCGGGTTTTTACAGACTTGGGAGAATGGTAATGATGCTCCGAGATTAGCAAATTACTTGCATTTATCCACCTACCTCGAATGGAATGGCGAAGACAGGCCAAAGGTTGAGTGCAATATGCGGGTAAGATACGAGAACGGGAAATTCGATTTAGGGGATACAGAAATGTATATAAAAAGAACAGACCGCTACGGGCAATTAATGAAGGAATCTAAACAGACAAACCTTACAGCAAGTTCGCTTCCGACGATAAAGGAGGCTATTGCCCAAGTGTCAGAAAAACCCAATGAAGAGATTGCTCCGCGAAAAAGAGGGTTTAGAATGTGATAACCCATAATCTTTAAAGTATGAAAACAATAAGAATAAATATAGACAAGTGGTTTGACAAGCAGGATAAAAGCTGGCGGGCCTTATCCTTAGACAGACAGCGAAGATATACGCTATGCCTTTTTTTAGCGTACCTGCTGCTTACCGTCGTGGTTATTTTAAAAGTGTGCTACGACATGGCAAAATCTGATAACAGGATGGTCATCGAGCATATTGACAACCCTGTCCGTAAAAAAGAAAGTCCTGCCTCCCAACTGGACACATTATCAACAAAATTAAAAGAAAAGATTTATGAAAGAAAATGAAAAAAGGGTCAGCGTTCTGGTTGAAGAAGCTGACCAATCCAGAGCATCCAATCTGCCCGATGATAAAAAGAGCAGCAAAGAACAGCTTAAAAAACCGGTAATATTCATACTTATGGGAATCGTTTTTCTCGGATGTATGTACCTGATATTTAAACCGTCTTCAGACAAGAAGGAAATCGAGAATATCGGGCTGAACGATGCCGTCCCGCAGGCCAGCGAAGCCGGCATGCAGGCCGACAAACAGAAAGCATATGAGCAGGAAATGCTGGAGCAGAAAGACCAGGAAAAACGTAATGCCTTGACCACGCTTTCCGATTACTGGAATGAGGACAGTTCGTCTAAAGACAATCAGGATACACTCGCTGAGCAGGAAGATCAAAGCATGGGTTACGGTAATAATCCGGGAAGATCATCTAATCCGGCATTAAACAGTTACCGCAATTCTCAAAGTGCGCTTGGCTCCTTTTATAAGGATGACAATAATGAAACGCAAGAACTCCGAAGACAGCTTGATGAGCTGAAAGAAAAGCTGGCTGATAAAGACGTTCCCAAAAGCGTGACTGTAGATGACCAGCTGGCACTCATGGAAAAGTCCTATCAGATGGCTGCAAAATATCTTCCGACAAGTACAAATAATAGTGAAACTTCCCCCAACAAAGGCAGTACAGCTTCTGCCAGTACGCAAAAGGAATATTTTGTGGCATTTGTCCCTGCAGCAAAGAAAGCCGTTTCGGCTTTGTACAGAGAGCCTACAGATAGTGTTTTTTTAGCAGATTGGAGCGCAAAGAGAAACAGGAATTTTTATACTGCGGGATCTGCAGGGCAGATTGCCCAGCCCAAAAACAGCGTGAAAGCATGTATACAGGAAACACAGACCATTATTGGTGAGAGCGGCGTGCGCCTGCGTTTATTGGAACCTGCCCAAACCCCAAACCGCATCATCCCGCAGGGAACGCTGCTAACGGCAATCGCTAAATTCCAGGGTGGTCGCCTGCAGTTGAAAGTTACTTCCATAGAACTGGGTGGTAATATTATCCCTGTAGACGTAACCACTTATGACCTTGACGGGCAGCAGGGTTTGTACGTCCCGTATTCTCCTGAAATGAATGCCCTTACTGAGATGGCAGGCAATATGAGCCAGACTTCAGGAACGAGCCTGATGCTGACCCAATCCGCAGGACAGCAGGTTGCGGCAGATTTGAGCAAAGGGGTTGTACAAGGCATTTCAGGCTATTTCTCCAAAAAAGTAAAAACACCTAAAGTTACCCTCAAAGCAGGCTATCAGGTATTTCTTGTCTCTAAAAAATAATAGTAAACTAAAATAAATCAACAATGAAAAATTATTTAAAAACCTTTTGGGCAGCTGCCCTTATGATCGGCTCTGCCGATGCTTCTTTTGCGCAGGACACAGCAAAAACTTCGCTTGCCTTGGGCAAGATAGAATCGTACGAAATGCAGGTTACTTACGATAAGACTTCCCATCTGATTTTCCCAAGCGCAATACGTTATGTCGATCTGGGGAGTGAGTATTTAATTGCTGGGAAAGCAGAAGATGCAGAAAATGTACTTCGTGTAAAAGCATCTGTACAGGATTTTGGGCCTGAAACTAATTTTTCGGTGATTACCGATGACGGCCGTTTTTACAGCTTCGACGCTTATTATAGTGCCTGCCCATCTACATTGAGTTACAACCTTCAGGCGATGCAAAAGGCACAGGATAAATCTGCCGGAGCGGATGTGCTTTTTGAGGAGCTGGGGAACAACTCGCCATCTCTGGCGGGTTTAATACTGGAAACAATCTATAAAAAGGACAAACGTTTTGTAAAACATATTGGTGCAAAAAGTTTCGGTGTACAGTTTATTCTCAAAGGAATTTACATTCATAACGGTAAATACTATTTCCATACGGAGCTGGAAAATCGCACAAATGTTCCTTTCCAGATTGAATTTATGAATTTCAAAGTGGTAGATAAGAAAATAGCCAAACGCACCGTGATACAGGAAAGACCCTTGATACCGCTTCGCAGTTACAAGTCTCTTGGTGCGATCGGCGGTAACGAAGTCCAACAAAACGTATTCCTCTTGGACCAGTTTACCATTGCCGACGATAAGGTCTTGCTGATTGAGATTTTCGAGAAAAACGGCGGCAGGCATCAGACGCTTCAGGTGGAAAATTCAGATTTAATAAAAGCGCGATTGATAAGCGACATGCACCTGAAATTTTAGTAATCCATTAAACTGCAATAGAAAATGAAAAAGTATATCTATACAGTGGTGCTTGTTTTAATGAGCATCACAATTGCACAGGCACAGCGCATGCTGCATAAACAAAAAGGACTGGAAGTAAATGCAGGTGTATTATCCAATGACAAAATCGGCAATGATTATTATATCAATGTGGCAATGACCGTCAATGGTAAAAACGGCAATTACCAGTTGTGGGCGTTGGAATATTCCCATCACTATTACGAATATAAAGACCTCCGTATTCCGCAGGAAACCTATACAGCAGAGGGCGGGTACAGTTTCTTCCTGATGGGAGATGCCCTTAAGAACATTACACTCAATGCAGGTGTAACAGGTGTTGTCGGTTATGAAAGCATCAACCGCGGTGAAGAGTTGTTGTTTGACGGCGCGAAAATAGTAAGCGAAGACAATTTCATTTACGGCGCTGGCGGACGGCTGTCTTTGGAAACATACCTGTCCGACCGATTTGTATTAGTACTGCAAGGGCGTACAAAGGTTTTTTGGGGTACTGACCTGAAACAGTTCCGCCCATCGGCAGGTGTGGGATTAAGATTTAATTTTTAAAACGAAAAAATATGACAGCATTTTTTAATAAGTTAAAAATAGGATTACTGCAGGTATTGCTGGCAGTCCTGATAAGTTCCGTTACACTTTTATCCTGTGATAAAGACGAACTGGAAATACAAGATGATTTTCCATTTGAAGTAAAGGTGATGCCCGTACCCAAGGACATTGCCAATGGAGGTACCGTGGAGATAAGGTTAACAATACAGCCAGCAGGTAATTACACGGGTACTCACTATTTCATTCGCTACTTTCAATTTGACGGGAAGGGCATATTGCGTTATTACAATGAACCGCCTTACCAGCCAAATGATTTATATTCGATACCAACAGATCAATTCAGGCTGTATTACACTTCAAGCTCCACCGTTTCCCAGTCTTTTGAAGTGTGGATTTCTGATAGCTTCGGAAATGAAAAGCAATTGAGTTTTCAGTTCAACAGTAGTGATTAAATACTGTTTATATAAAACAAAACCGACTGTAGAGGTCGGTTTTTTGCTTTCACGCCTTTTTAATAAGTCTTTCTTCTGGGCCAATTAAATAATTAGATAAAATTGTCTGGCGGACATTTTTTAAATTTTATCTTACCTTACCTGTTCTATATAAATCCAAAGCTTGTTATGGATGAATTAGTTATAATTTAACTCTCATCAATAATTCTAATAATCTTATTTTTTTCTAATACAAATTCTATCTGTCCGTATTTTTGAAATGGTCGTTCTTCTGGATTGGATGATTTGGGAAAATACTTAAGACCAATAATTACCTTTGGCAAATTAAAATCCCAGGATGACCTGATTTTAAAATTCTTCCCACATAATTGCTGATCGGAAGAACTCAGATATTTTTTGAATTCTGAAAGCCCCTCGGTTTCAAATAAACTTTTTATTCATAAAGAGGGTATCGATTTTGGTTCGCAAATATTTCACTATAAATAAAACCGGATAAATAATAAAACAAAAAAACAGGAATTATTTCTTCTTTTGTCTAACCTTTTATTGAACTTATTAAGTTAAAATATATTGAAATTCTAAAACAAGTTGAATTTATTATATAATTTAGTTGAACTAAGATTTTTTAAATTTATAGGAAAAAAATGGAAGAATCATTACATGAAAACCTTATGCTCCTGCAAATTGTAATTGAGAATGCACCTCTTCCAATAGGGGTTTACGTAGGGGAAGAATTAAAAATTGCATTAGCAAATGAAGCCATGATTAAAGCATGGGGAAAAGGTCCTAATGTTATTGGCAAGTATTATACTGAAATATTGCCTGAACTCGAAAACCAAAAAATATTCTCTCAGGCTAAATCTGTAGTTAGTACAGGAATACCTTTTCATGCTAAAAACAGTCCGGTTGATATAATCATTGGTGGGGCTCTAAAGACACATTATTTTAATTATAGTTTTACACCAATAAAAGATTCAAAAGGTATTGCATATGCTGTGATGAATACAGGTGCTGATGTAACTGATTTGAATATAGCGCGTCAACATGTCCAGGAAACCGAAGAAAAGTTAAGGCTTGCTGTTGCATCGGCGGAACTGGGTATTTATGAAGTAGATTTAACTACCAATAAAATTACCACTTCTGGGAATTTTCACGGAATATGGGGAACAACAAGGGATGTAACCCGAGAGGATATTATCAATAAGATACATCCTGAAGACTTACATATAAGGGATGAAGCGCATAAAGAATCCCAATTATCAGGCAACATATCTTACGAATTGAGAATAATACCTAAAAATAATTCATTACGCTGGGTACGAATAAGTGGCAAGATAATTTCTGATGCTTTCGGCAAGCCTTTAACTCTTCTTGGTATTGTTCAAGATATTACAGAGCAAAAGAAATTTTCTGAAGAATTAAAACTACTCGTGACAGAGCGAACTTCCGAGTTGATGAAATCGAATGAAGATTTATTACAATTTGCCAATATAGTCAGCCACGATTTAAAAGAACCTGTTCGTAAAATAGAAATTTTTAATAATTTACTCAAAAATGAGCTGGGTGGCTCAATTAAAGGAAAGAATGCATCGTACTTTGACAAAGTACAACACTCTACAAAGCGAATGACATCAATTATTGAAGATGTTTTAAGCTATTCGAAATTAAATAAAGACGGTCATTTAGTTAAAGAAATTGATCTTAATACAATAATTGAGGATATCAAGACCGATCTTGAATTGATTGTGCAAGAAAAGAAAGCTATCCTTATAACAGATAAATTGCCAAGAATAGAGGGCGCAACAATTTTGATACACCAGCTTTTTTATAACCTTATGCATAATGCTCTCAAGTTTTCAAGGCCGGATAATCCTCCTCGGGTAATTATATCATGTTCAACAACTATGATCAAGGGTACAGAATATGTAAGGATAAGTATTAGAGATAATGGTATTGGATTCAATCCTGTCTTTGCAGAAAAAATATTCAATGCTTTTGAAAGACTACATTCTAAAGATGCTTTTGAAGGTACTGGTCTCGGGCTTTCATTGTGCAAGAAAATTGTAATACGGCACCAAGGTATTATAGAGGCAATCGGAAACCAGGATGATGGAGCAGAATTCATCGTTACCCTGCCTTTAAAACAAACAGGCAATAAAATCTGACCTCTTCCTCTTAGAAGGCATTTTTAAGATAAGTATATGTTCCATAATTTCCAATATGCTTAAAACTCTATTTCCTTATCAAAAATTGATTTAAGTTTTATTAACTTGTTAAGGAATAGTCCTTAAAAATCAAATCGCAGCCTGTTTGATAAAATGGCGCATTGTGCATTTTTATTAAAGTGGCTGCACCGCTTAAACGCAAAAAGACTGTCCCGACCTTTTGGGAGGGAGTGTCTTTTTGCCGCCCGATTTTCAGGTCAGGCGACTTTTAGGGGTTGTGACTGAAAATTTCCAAGATTAAGGAAAAATCCCCTGTATTCGGTCATGCCGTAGCGGAACAAACTCCACAACAGCGAACATCCCATTTGTGCCAAGGCAGAATTGATAAACAATTCCTGTTTTTCCAAGGCTTCGGCTAAGGAACAGCTTGGAGTGTCGTCCTGTTCTTCGGACTGTAGTAGCAATTCCCCAAATTCTTCGGTAACAAATGGCAGGCTTGTCACCGTTTCATATTTTTCTGAATTAGGCTGATTAATCTCTCCGATAGTGGATAATATTACTTGTCCTGTATGCTGGCTGTTGCCAAAGTCTAACCAATATTTAGGTGTATCTCTATGATTTCTGCGGTTGCATAATTCTTTAAGTATTTCAGCAACACCAAATCTCGCCTTTACATTGTCCACACAAGTAATATAGATAGTTGCCTGTGCATTTTGGGGCAGTCTTCCCAAACTATCTTTCTCAAATTTCACCGTTTCCGCTTTCCAATAAGTTCCCATAAAACGATTTGCCCGATTAATGAGGGCAACGGATTTATATAACCCAACCTCACACTCAGCAAAACGCTGTCTTCCCAAATTGGCACTTGTGATAACATCATCATCCCAAAGGCGAACGGATAACCCTGGGTGCCCCAATTCAATCAGGCTGTGGTTCATTTCCATTAAGGCAGTAATTACTTTTGAACCCGTGCCACCTGCACCGATTACGTTTACTGCAATAGGGTTAGTCGGATTTATGAGGTAGTTATCCGTAAAATGTATTTTTGTTTTCTCGGTATTCATCACAATAGATTTTTAAGGGTTTTGTTATTTTTTTTCAGTACCTCTTTAGGAAAGGATTTGTCTGTATTGATAAGGTCTTTCCAAAGGTTTATAATGTTTTTTACTGTAAGGTTTCCGCATAATGAATGACTGAAATAGGAATTAAAAAAATAGTGTTCCCACCCACGGGTAAATTCCTCAATTGAAGCATAATTTTTAATATCAATATTAACCGTTCCCATACAGACATTGCCCTTTTCGTAGATATTGAAAAATGGTGCATGATGCAATGGAGTTTTCTCGGTTGGTCTTCTGTCGTTTGCCAAAGCAAACACGGTAAGATTGCTTTTGCTCGCTAACCAAACCATTGCAGGAACTTGTGCCTTTCCGCTCGGTATGCCAAGACTGTCAACAAAATACAGCTGCCTTTGCTGTGCTTTGGTGTACCATAGTACCGCACCTTTCTCTTTATTCGGATTGATATTCAGTATGTTTGTCGGCAGTATTCCGCTGGATTTTAAAAAGGCTTGATCCTTGTCCTTTTCTGTTACCAACGCCCTTGCCAATACTTTTGCTTCCCTTTCTGTTAGTGGGTGGGCATTAATTGGACTTCCATTCTTGTCCATGTCGAAATGCTCCACATATACATCGCTGTTCGCTCCTTTGGTTTCATAGAAAACGAGTGCAGATTTAGGATGGTACAACGTACCAAAGCTTCCTGTTATATCTATTGTATTTTTCATTTTCTTGTGGTTTTATAATTATAAAGCAAATCGCATATATCGTCCAAAATGGCAAATAATCTGTTCTCAAAATCAAGGGTGTTTTTCGTTACCGCTTTTGTGTCAAATCGTTTGCAGATGGTCGGTTCCTGCATTTCTGCGTATTCATTAAACTCGTTGTTGATGCTCTGGGCAAGGTTCTCGTATAGCCATCCTTTTGTGTGCGATATAAAGGAAATATACTTTTCCATACCAATGGTTTCATTGTCGTCCTCATCGTTATCAGGGTCTTGTTCAGGCATTGGCGCATTTCGGAAAATGCTTGCGTTGGGGTATTCTGTGTACAAGGCAAAGGCGTTGCACGCAATCTGCCAACATTCGTGGTCGAATGCATCACTACTTTTAAAAGTGTTTAAACGCTGACCGAATACCTGCAAGCTCATAGGGTTAAAAATCTTTTGCTCGATACAATCTCCTATGAACTCCGCTTTTTCAAACTCAAGTTTGTACTCTTGGGTTTCGTCCGTTTCGTCGTCCTGCTCCACCCATTCTTTGTGCATTTCATACATCCAATACAGGTAGCTGTCTTCCTGTCTGAAATAGGGAATGTCTGCAATATGGTAGAGGTAAGAGCAGACAGAAACAAGCAATTGTGCATTTCTTTTGCGCTTGTGGTCGTGGAGCATCTGATACAGCGGTTCAATCGGTATATAATACAGGGTTGTACCGGTGTTGTATTTTTCCTCACTGATGAAATAGGTTTTCTTACTGTCCTGTACTAAACTTATTTCCTGCCAATTCAGAACACTTTGCTTTAACTTTTCTTCCATATCCGTTATAGCCAATGCGATATTGTAAGGATAGTCAAATTGGTTGGTTTGCATAGGTTCAACATTATAATGCTCTGCAAGTAATGACAGCGACTTGTAAAAATCCTTCTGCATTTTTGCTGTTTCTGTGCAAGCCTGTACCGTTTCAGTTTCTTGCAGTTTAGGCAGGAATGAAGTCCTTAGAAAACCATTGGCAACATTTCCACAGGTACTGACCTGCGTTTGTCTTTTTGAACCTCGCTCGCATCTTTGGGTTTTTGCATCCATTGGGCGAACTCGCTGAGCTGTTGGTACAATTGCCTTTGTCTTTTTTGTTCGGGTAGCTTGATTGTTCCCGATATGATATGTTTGTGCATAGTCCATTGTTTTAAATTTAGATTTAACCTTTAGTGCCCATAACACTTTCAAATTTGTATTCAACCGCATCATCCTTAATGGCGGGTGCGGATATTTTGGCGGTGGTCAAAATGGGATATGTGTTGGCGTAAAAATTTAGTACTGCTTCCACGCTCCAACGTGGTTCAGGGTCGGTCAGCCTTATATCCTGACCTTTATCTTTGAGTATAAATACTCGTTCCAAATGCGTTGCTAATAACATGATTTCTGAATTTTAGGTTAACAATTTATTCTTCCTCGTCCGTGGCATCTTGGGAATAATCCGCTGTAACTTCTTCCGCTTTTGCAGGTTCGTGTTTTTCTTCCTCGATTGCTCCAAAAAGACTTGGCGCAGAAAACTTGTCGGACAGTTCTCTTTTACGTCTCCGTATCTCGTCTGCCTTTTCAGGGAACTCTGTTATTTCAGGTACTTTTACCCACGCCTCACGGAATTTGCCCTCTTTCTCCAATTCGTCCGCCTTTGCCATTGCGTCTTTGAACTTCTTGTCTTTGGCTTCCTGTTCTTTCTTCTGCCTGTCAACTTTGTCCTTTTCCATTGCAGACTGTTTTTTGGTTTCTTCCAACTGCTTCATAAAGCTTTCCATATCGACCATTAAGCCTGAAGCGGTTTGTATGGGTGTGGTTATGTTCTCGAAAAAACCGTTGTCGAGTTCCTCTGCTGTTCCCCGAAGATTAAGCGGTGGTATGATGTTCTTTGCGTTATCTCCGCACTGTTCGTTTTGGAGCATAACCGATACGATTAGGTTGTTTTCTGCTCCTTTTGCTATGGTGAGTTGCAAATCACCTATAATCTGCAACTGTGCTATCTGATTGAAAAAATTTGCGTTCATCGCTCTAAAATTTTATTTGTCGTCTAATTGTTTTTTAATTGCTCTAAGTTTCTCGTACATATCTGTCCAATACGCTTTTTGCCTTTTATCAAACTCGGAGAAACGTTTGTCCTCGTGGCGGTATTTCTTATACTGTCCTGCCGTTTTAATGGCTTCTTTAAGGTTGGTCACCTCAATAGGGCAACCGTTTAAATCTGTTATCTTCATCACTTTATCAGTTCAGTTTTCAGCGGTATAAACTCCGTTTTCGTAATAGCCTGTAAGCTGTTCCCAAGTCCTTAAAAGGCTATTGGTATCTATATAGAAATACTCTGTTCTATTGCAGTAAATGATATATATAGCTTCGTCTTTGTATTTCGTTTCAAGGCTTTGTGATTTAGCCATATTTTTAGCTTTCTCTATTGATTTTGCTTTCATATCAGTTATTTTATAGTAGGCTACCACCGATTAAGGCGGTAGCCTTGTTTATCTAATTAAAATTTAGGATTTCTGCACCATCTAAGGCAAAGCCTGTACACAAGTCAAATGCTTTTTGTGATTTGAGCTGTGCAGTACCACCCAAAACAATGCTCTGCAACTTGGCTTCATCGTCTTTGTAATTGCGTACATTCTGATAGTAGCCTGTAACAGCGTTGTAGGCTCCGAACAATGTGCCTTTTGTAGTGTCCATCTGCTGTGTGTCACTAATCATAGCGTATGCAAAAGCATCCTCAACTGTATTTTTGAACACGGTGGAGATTTCTTCTTCCGCACCTTTTTTAATCAAATCATACGTTTCCTTA
Source organism: Flavobacterium sp. ASV13 (assembly GCF_000745775.1). Lineage (GTDB taxonomy): Bacteria > Bacteroidota > Bacteroidia > Flavobacteriales > Flavobacteriaceae > Flavobacterium. Next base: position 249,365 of record NZ_JQJY01000005.1, read on the forward strand.
TTAGGGCAGAGTGCCAATTGGATTAGCTTTCTCACTTCCTTGTCTTTTACCTTTACTTTTGCCCATTCATTGAAAATATTCTCTAACTGGATACTCAAGGTGTTCGCCAATCCCATAATCTTGTGAGCGTTCTCAATACGCTGTTTTGCTCCCGAAGTGTGTTTGATACGCACTACATTAGTCATACTGCGCAAGGATGCGTTAAGCGTGTTTTGGCATACGATACGAATAGGAGTAAAAGCGGCTGTGATACTTCCGCTACCATCGTGCGAAGTGGTCAGGAAAATGTATTTTTCGGTTACATCATCGCCATTTCCAACTCGGATATAGTCGGGCAGTTTGGCTGTGATAAATATGCGTTCCCCATTACCCAGCGCTCCTGCGGTTTCATATAGTATTCCGTCTCCACCGCCTACAATGGCATCAAAGAAATTAAATGCTTCACGGTTCTGCACGATATGATAGTCTTTGCCTACCACGCCCAATACTGCGTTGTTATCCGTGCGTATATTGGCAAAATAGCTAGGGACTTCCAATTCTTTACTGCCTATCTCGATACTCTCAGCCGTTTGAATAATACCCGAACTTTTGGTAAATAGCGGACTTTTAACGACTTCATAATCTAACCCTGCAAATTTGATAGCTTCCTCGCTTGTTGGGTATTGCTCTACAATTTGCCCTAGTCCGTGCCACGCTTTTTCCTTTACGCTAAAGAATGAATAACGTCCTGTTTCGCTGTTAAAATTGATATTATGTGCCATGATTTTAAATTTTAAATTGTTTGAATTATTTAGGTGCTCGTTGTTAAAATGGTAGGTCGTCCTTTTCCTTGTCGATGCTGTTTCCTGTGGGAGCCTGTACAGTTTCCGATTTTTTACCGCCCCCGTGCAGTTTGATTTGCGAGGTGTTGAAGTTCAGTCCTGCGTGCGGTTCTCCGTCACTGCCTGTCCACGCTCTTGCGCTTGCCCTGCCTGTCAGTTCTACCACTGCACCTTTTTTGAGTATCTTGGCAACGTTGGGACTTAGCCAGTAGGCGCAGTCGAAATACGTTGTCTGCTCTATGCGCTCGCCCGCTTTGTTTTTATAGCTGTCGTTGATGGCTACCGAAAAGTTTACTACTGTCTTGCTGTTTGACACGTTGCGTACTTGCGCATCCGCTGTCACTCTTCCTGTGATGTTCATAATTCCTGCGATTTTTAGTGATTATTTTTTTTTTTGAAATTTTATTCGGCAATGAGAGGAGGTGCTGTTTTGTTTCATCAAATCCATTTTTAATATTTTATTTCTCATTGCTGACATTTTTTTTATTCGTCTAAAGAGCCGGAGTATGCTATGTTTCGTTTCGGGAGCATAAAAAGGTTAGTGTTTAGCAATAGCAAGGTTTTGACAAAAAATACAACCCGGATGGGTGGAGATTTTTTGTCAAACCTGAAGGGCCTGGCCTTGCTATTGCGTTAAGAACACGGAGTTACCTTTGCTGCTGAAATGAGACAAAAGCATACTGGTTATTGAACTTAAAAATGAAGGGGAAGCAATGGAGAATGCAGTCAGGCAAAGGAATTCAATGTGATCACAATAATTGCTCCTATTGAGGACTTGAAAAGGAATGTCATTTTTTTTGCAAGAATCGAAGAAATTAGCTTGAATAATGCATAAAAAAGCCCAAGAAAATCATTGATTTTCTTGGGCTTTTTGGATAAGGAGAGTTAGTTATGATATCTGATTTGCAATATATTACAATTAATTTTTATCTTTAGCAATGCGCTATATCTACCTCATACTCTGCTATTTCACAATACGAAGCATTAACACAACGCTAATAAAGATAGTCGTTGATACTGGTGGTGATGTGCAGATTCTGAAATCACACACAGCAACCGAGCTTTACATAAAGATGAAGGATATCTATGCTCCGAGCATATGGAATGTAAGTACTGTAACGGAAATAAGAGAACATTATAAAGCACTATCAGACTTTGATAAAATACTGAAGAAATTTAGCTTAAATAAAAAATAAAATTTTACGATTTTCTATATTTTTCGCCAGGTCTGTGACACATTAAATGGTTCATCTTCATCAGTAGAATCGTTGTTATTGTTTTCCATCAATTCCTTTATATAAGACAAAACTGCTTCTGCGAATTTTAAAGATTTTTTTCTGCAGCACTAAACCAAGTATGAATCCATTTCCCTATCAGCTTAATATCTAGTTGAAAAAGACCCTATTATAAAGCCTTGCTATTGATTGACACTTAAGAGCATTTTATGATGACTTGGTTGCAGTACAAAAAGAAAGTGTTAATAGATATAAAAAACCAGCCTATAAAGGCTGGTCGGATTAAATGTGGTATTTAGAATTATCAAATATTGTATTCTTCATGAATTGTTTTCTTCCCTGTTTTGCTTTAACTGTTCTATGCTAATTTTTTAAGTTAAAAATTTAGTAATTTAAAATAAAACCTGCGCCAAAGCCCATATCGCTATCATAGTGAGAGGATAGAGAACCCCATCTGGTAATTATATAGCGCAACCCTGCCATATATTCCTTGTCTGTATTCCACATTAAATTCATTCGAAGTCTTTTAGAAACTGGGATGTCCTTACGTTCAAACTGTAATCTGACTTTACCATCTGTGAAAACCTCTGCCTGTGCTACTATTAACATTGGAAGGGTATAGTTGACCCCTAGACTTACTACTGCACGTTTATCTTTAGTATTTTTTTGTCCAAAGAGATTTTTTTCCTGTTCATCTTCTCCCATTTTTCGATATCTCCAGTCAAATCCTATAAATGGCATTAACCATTGCATTTTTCCAATATATCGACCAATGTGTGTTTCAGTTTCATAACCATGCATATCATTGTATCCTAATCTCCATTCGGTTCCAATACTCCAGCGCGTACTTTGATACATTGCTTCACCATCATTTCCATTGGTTGCAAAATCATTCTCTGCCATAAAATGAAATTTCCTGTCGTCTGCAAAGAGTTTTCGTTGTGCTAATTTTGGGTCTGGAATTTCAGGGTTGGCAGGTTGGTTTTCGTAGGTAAAAACCCTTCCCATTCCGCTCATCATATGGTATAAAATATGGCAGTGAAAAAACCAGTCCCCATCTACGTTGGCATTAAATTCCAGCGTATCTGTTTCCATCGGCATTATATCAATCACATTTTTTAACGGTGCATACTCTCCTTGGCCATTAAGGACTCTGAAGTCATGACCATGTAAGTGCATTGGATGGCGCATCATTGAATTATTATGTAAAACGATGCGTACATTTTCGCCTTTTTTAATTAATATTTTATCAGATTCAGAAACTACCTTATTGTCCAAACTCCAGACATATCGATTCATGTTACCGGTAAGTTCAAATTTTAGTTCTTTAATTGGGGCGTTTTCAGGAAGTGTTGTTTTGGTAGGCGATTTAAGCATTGCATAATTTAGAGTTGTAATATCTGAAAGCGCATTGGCATTGTATTGCTCAGCATCCATTTTCATACCATCCATCTTTGTATTGGTTTTAGGCTTGGTTTCACCCGTGATTTCGGGATACATCACTACATTCATATCCATTTTATTAAGGCTCATGCTCATGCCCATATCATCCAGATCTCCATTCATTTTCATCATACCGTTCATCATCTTCATTCCTTCGAAATATTTAAGCTTTGGCAGGGGTGCCGCTAATTGCTTAGCCCCGCTGCCAATGTACAGGGAGGTAGATTTTGTGCGGTCTTCCGGTGTTGCCAAAAACTCATAAGCTGTTTTGTCAGCTGGAACGGTTACAATTATGTCATAGGTTTCAGAAACTGCAATAATTAATCGATCGACCTCAACTGGTTCTACGTCATTTCCATCATTGGCCACAACCGTAATTTTCCCACCGGCATAGGTAAGCCAAAAGTAGGTTGATGCACCTCCATTGGAAACCCGTAGCCGGACTTTATCACCTGCTTTAAATTGAGAAAGCTGATTTTCATTTTTTCCGTTGATTAAAAATTTGTCGTAATAAACATCACTGACATCCATCGCATTCATTCGCTTCCATTCATTTTTTATTTTGTCCTTAAAATACCCTTGCTTTATAGCTTCAGCATAACTTTGTGTGGTCCCTTTTTTAATAGCAAACCAGTCCGATGCATTGTGCAGCAGTCGGTGTACATTTTCAGGTTTCATATCTGTCCATTCACTCAATACTATGGGAACAGAAGGCAGATCATCGATTCCTTTACGGAAAGTTGGATCATCTGTTCTTTTATTCATTATAAAAGAGCCGTACATGCCTATCTGTTCTTGTAGTTCCGTATGGCTGTGGTACCAATGTGTGCCATGCTGAATAATGGGAAAAGTATATAGATGCGTGGTATGGGGTTTAATTGGCATTTGAGTTAGATTTGGCACACCATCATATTGATTAGGTAAGAATAAGCCATGCCAATGCAGGGAAGTATCTTCATCAAGCTCATTGTGAACATAGATTTCAGCGATATCTCCTTCTGTAAAAGTCAGGGTAGGCATGGGTATTTGTCCATTCACGGCTATAGCCCTTTTTGTTTTTCCTGTAAAATTTACAATTGTATCTCTGATATACAGGTCATATCGAACCACACGTGGCTGTGCGTTATTTTCTTCAGGTTTTTTTTGAGCAATTGTACTATTATTGTTGTCCTGTATTGCTGTATTTCCGTGGTCAGTTTGTTTCTTGGGAATGTCTTTATGCTGCGATATTTTTGTTTGCTTTTTTGTTTTTTCCGGAACTAGTTTCATACCGCACTTTGGGCAGTTTCCCGGTTTGGATTCATGAATATCAGGATGCATTGGACAAGTATAGGTAGTAGGATTTGACTCTTCTTTCGCTGGCTTTTTATCCATTTCCATTGTTTTCATATCCTGCGCCTGAATTAGGACAGGAAGCATGATAGATACGAGTATTGTCAGTATATTTTTCATATTGCTTTTTTAAAGAATAGTGTTCTGTTATTTTTTTTTCATCTCTTTCAACTTGGCTTTCATCTGTGTAATTTCAGCCTGTTGCGCTTTTATAATGTCTTGGGCAAGTTGACTTATTTCTGGATCGTGAAGAGAAGCCTCCTGAGCCATGAGAATTGCCGCCGCATGGTGTGGTATCATTGATTTTAAGAATTGTTTATCATCAACAGCTGCTTGCTGTCTGATGCAGGAAAAAAAAATGATTGCGGCAAGGCTGCCTGTTATAATTAACATTATGTTCCATTTTTTATTCATATACATACTACCCATTACAATAATCTCAATTACGAGCATTGGCATTGTCATTAGTCCTGCCATGTAAAATTGGTTTACATTGGGAATGACATTAGCAAAAATATCGACCATCGAATACATTAGTATGTACATAGAAATAAATGACAATACGATCATAAGGGCTAATTTTTTGTACATTTTGGAGTCTGCCTCTTTAGAATGCTGCTGTGTTGCGTGTTCCATTTTCATATTTTTAGCTTTAAAAGTTATTTTGATTTATCTATTTCCCTGAACAAAACAAGTCTAATGTTACTATAACACTATATCGGCTTAAATGGCAAGGATTTTTTTATGCTCCTGTAGTTTTCAATGTGATATTGTAATACTTATTATTTATTTACTTTTAAGTAATAATTGTAACTCTTCAATCTGATTTTTTAATTTTTCAGTACCCTTCATTTTTTTCTGTTCTGCAATTGTTAAGGCTTTTTTTGCTGCCTCAATAGCATTGGGATAATCCTTCAGTTCTAAAGATACTTTCTGTCTTAAAGTGGGATAATAAAAATTTTCGGGATCCAATTTTTCAGCCTCAGCTAACCAGGATACTGCTTGGTTATTTGCTCTTCCCGTGGTTGAATAATAATTTGCTGCCTGAAACAATAAAGTAGCATTTTGACTTTTCTCTTTAATAATATATTTGTCAATTAGGGCTAAAATTTCTTTGTCAGCTTTGCTTTTCATTGGTATTTTAACCATAGTATTTTCCCATTCTATTTTAAGGAAACCTTCCCCTTTACTATTGATGTCATTTAATTCGATGGTAAAAGTTTCGTAGAAATTAGTTGTTTTTTCTGTGGGGACGGTAAAACGCATAACGTCTTTTTTCTCATCATAACCAGTTTCGCCATGTAAAGTAATATCACTATTTATAATGATAGTCCACTCATTTTCTGATGGAATTGAAAATATAGAGTAGGTTCCTGTTTTTAAAATATTATTTCCTAAGGTGATATCCTCATTAGTACTGATGGTCGTACAGTCACTTGCACCTGTTCGCCAGAGTTTGCCAAAGGGCACCAGTTCCCCAAATATTTTTCGTCCTCTTACTAAGGGTCTGCTATAGGCCATTTTTATTGTTGAACTTCCAATTTCTTGTTGAAATGATGCTGAAGGGCTTGCAGAAGTAAGCTTAATTTGAACTTTTTCCTGTGCAGAAATTGATAACGATTGTATAATAATGAAGCTTAATACAATTATTTTTTTCATAGTTTTTTAATTTTAAATTGATTTTGATATTTTTTCCATTACCGAATGGTCGGTTCCAAATTTGCAGATGGCATCACAATTAGCTCTTAATTCAGAAAACAGGATATATTTTATATTCATTTTCGAGTTTTTTATAACGGGCCTATTTAGCTGAAGCACTACATCCTTTTCCCTGCTATTGGGAATAATAATATAAAAAACTTCCTGTCCGCTTGAGATACTAAAGTATAGGTCAGACAAGCGCAGTATGCCAGAGTAGATACTAGTGCTCTTTTCTACTTCAAAGGCACCTATAATTTTGTTTGTGCCTTTTTCTAACCAGAGCACATCAATAAGCTTAATGGTATTTTGAGTGTCCTTGTCGGTAGGCAACTCAGGGAATTTTACCAGTGAAATAAATGAGAAATTTTGTCCATTAAATGATTTGTTTTTATCATTGCTTGCCGGGGTAACATCGAAACCGAGAGAAATACCTATTTTTAGCAGATGGTATTGCATCTCACTATGCAGATTTTCCTCCAGTTTTTCTTCGAGTATTTCTTTTTGACGCTTGTGTACGTTTTTTTCGAATCTTGAACGTTCTGCCTCGCTTAAGTATTCATCGTTACCGATTAGCATTTTCTGAGTTCCAATTTCAAAACACAATCCTGCAATGGCACCCAAATCATTTGACAGCTGAGATTTATGCAAAGTGTTAGTTTCCATCAAAGTTTCTCTTATTTTAAGATATTCTGTGCAGCTTCCCAATTTTTTTTTGTCTTTAAAAAGAAAATTAAAACCATTGAGAATAGCAGTGTTGAATGGCGGGAACCAGGTTGGGTGTATGAAATATAAAATACTGGCAACCGCAGGTCCTAATCCTTTAATTTTTAATTCATCGAGTTTTATGATTTCTTTTACAACCTGTTCTTCAGACTTGGCATTGATACAATTTTCAAGGAATTGACCGAAAGCCAATTTATTGTTTTGATTTTCATAGATATCAGGAATGCGCAATTTGGGTTTCCAATAAAACGGATGGGAAACCCCTGCAAAGACTTGTTTTTGTTCGGCAATGCAACTCAGAACAAATTCTAAACTGCTTTCTTTAAAATCATTAGGAAAGGTTTTCTTTTTAATATCCTCAATGACTTGTAAAACACCGCGTCTTATAGTCCGAAATGCCTTTAACCGTTGGTTGTTATCTATAAACCAGGTATTGTAAACACTTTCGTTATCGTTTTTATACTGCAGAATAATTTGTCCTAGATTGGTCATTTGTTTTTATAATAATTTATTATTCTTTAGAGTTTTAAGCTTCTTAATCGCAATGCATTGACAATAACAGATACCGAGCTAAAACTCATTGCCAGGGCAGCAATCATAGGAGAAAGTAATATTCCGAAAAACGGATATAAAACTCCCGCAGCAACTGGTACACCTAAGACATTATATATAAAAGCAAAGAATAGGTTTTGCTTGATGTTGCTCATTACAGCGTGGCTCAGATTTTTTGCTTTTACAATTCCTTGCAAATCTCCTTTTACCAAAGTAATCTTGGCACTTTCGATCGCAACATCTGTTCCTGTTCCCATCGCAATGCCAATGTCCGATTGTGCCAAAGCTGGCGCATCGTTTATACCATCTCCTGCCATAGCAACAACTTTTCCTTCAGCTTGTAATTTCTCTATTACTTTTAATTTGTCTTCCGGTAAACAACCTGCTTGGAAAGAGGTTAAATGCAACTCGTCGGCAACAGCTTTGGCAGTATTTACATTATCTCCCGTAAGCATAATTACTTCAACTCCTTGACGCATTAATTCTTTTATAGCAGCAGCACTGGTTTCTTTTATAGCATCGGTTATCGTTACAAATCCCACTACGTTCTTATCTACAGCGATATAAGAAACTGTTTTTCCTAATTTTTGTTCGGCAATAATTTTCTCTTCAATTGTGGCAGAAATAGCTGCGCCTACTTGCTCCATTAATTTTTTATTCCCTAATGCGATCTTTTTATCAATAGCAGTTCCAATAACTCCTTTTCCTGCAATGTTTTCAAAATCATCAACTTTCGTTAAAGAGACATTTTTAGCTTTTGCAAATTTTACTACTGCTTGTGCTAAAGGATGTTCGCTATACTGATTTAAAGACGCAATGTATTGCAGCAGTTCATCTTCTGAATATTGTAATGCAACAATTTTTTCTACCGAAGGTTTCCCTTCTGTAATTGTTCCTGTTTTATCAGTAATCAGAACATTTACCTTATCCATTTTTTCTAAAGCTTCAGCATTTTTTATCAGAATTCCCGATTGAGCGCCTTTACCAACTCCTACCATTACAGACATCGGCGTTGCCAATCCTAAAGCACAAGGACAGGCAATAATTAATACCGCAATGGCATTTATAAACCCATAGACCAATGCCGGTTCGGGACCAAATTTTGCCCAAATGAAAAAGGTAAGAATGGAAATTACAACAACAATTGGTACAAAATATTTAGCAATACTATCGGCTAGTTTTTGAATTGGTGCTCTGGAACGGCTTGCATTATTAACCATTTGTATAATTTGCGAAAGCAAGGTTTCCGAACCAACTTTTTCGGCAATCATTATAAATGATTTGTTTCCGTTTATAGTTCCTGAAGACACCATATCTCCTATTTTTTTATCTACAGGAATTGGTTCACCTGTAATCATCGATTCGTCTATTGTACTTTCACCATCGGTTATTTTCCCATCCACAGGAATTTTATCTCCGGGTTTTACCCGTAATAAATCACCTTTTTTTATATCATGGATTGAGATTACTTTATCACCGCCATCAATTACCAAAGTAGCTTCGGTAGGAGCCAATTTTAATAATTCTTTTATAGCACCACTGGTTTGACTGTGCGCCCTGGCTTCAAGCAATTGTCCTAACAAAACTAAAGTTAGAATAACTGTTGTGGCCTCGAAGTATAATAGTACTGTTCCGTGCTGGGTCTTAAATTCACTTGGAAAAATATCTGGAAAAAACATTCCAACTAAACTAAATAAAAATGCCACTCCTGTACCAATTCCGATAAGGGTAAACATATTTAAATTCCATGTGATTATTGATTTCCATGCTCGTACAAAAAATACCCAACAGGCATAAAAGACAACAGGAAGTGATAAAATAAGCTGTACCCAATTCCATTTAGCCGCATCCATTAGTTGAAGTAGAGGATTGTTGTGTGCCATTTCTATCATGGCAATTGCGAAAATAGGAACTGTAAATACAACCGCTATTTTCATTTTCTTAACCAAACCCTTATAAATTCTTTGGTCTTCATTTTCGCTTGGTTCCATTGGTACTAGATCCATCCCGCAAATAGGACATGATCCTGGCGCATTGGTTATAATTTCCGGATGCATAGAGCATGTGTATTGCTGAACCTGAACAACGGCTGGTTCTTGTACCAAATGCATTCCGCATACAGGACAATCTCCCGGTTTATCATACATTTTATCGCCTTCACAATGCATCGGGCAATAGTATTTTCCACCCGCATCATTATGAGGCGCAGCTAACTTTTTATGATCACGATCGTTAGCAGTACTACAGCATGATTTCTCTGCTGTTTTTTCTTGCGAATGAGTCGTGTGGGTCATTTCAATGGTGTACTTTCCAACCGCAGTCAATGCTTCCTGCAGTTGCTCGGTCGCAATATGTTTTTCCATTATAATGGTTGCCAATGGGGGATCTAGAGTGACATTTGCCTTTACTCCCTCCACAGCATTTAATGTTTTTTCTACTTTCGTACGACATCCATCGCAAGTCATTCCCGATATTGTATAGGTGTGTGTCATAAGGTTATTTTTTTTACAGTTTAGAAGCGTTATTTACTTAATATATAGAAAGTTAGTGTTTTTTTTTTAGTAAACGTGTGATTTCAATTTACTTAAAATGACTTGTTGTTCATCAGCTGTTACAGCTTATTGTAAAACACTGAAAAATAATTACAAATAGTTATGTATTTAGATTCTAATTATTTAATTATTTCTTTCACCTCACCACACTTGAGCATTTTTTCTCCAAAGTAAGGATTACGCACTTCTTTGGTAGGACTAATCCATACGGCTCCTTTATTGTCGAAAGCCATTGGACAATATTCCACGTATAGTTCAGCCTCGGCCATTCCTGCTTTTTTTAGCAAGGCAACCATTTCATTGCTTAGTTTAGAATAAGCAGCCCGCTGCTTTTCAATATCAGGAGCTGAAACGATTGATGCAGCGCTTGCTGCAAGATTACTGCTGTTGCTAATTTCCCGTGCTCCCGCTTCAATCGCATTGGCTGCCAGTTTTGCTTCCCCGAGATTATCTTGGGTAAGGGCTACTGTTAAATGGGCATACTGGCTGTATATCGCATTTAAGACATCATCATTTATCCTGATTTCGGCTTCCTTTGAAATTGGGACAGAAGTTTCACTATCCTTAGGATTCTCTTGCTTTTTGTTTTCATTATTACCGCAGGCAATAAGTAAGAAGATTGATAATATTTGGATTCCTATTTTGATTATTTTTTTCATCGTCTGTTGTGAGATTGGTTATTACATTTTCATTCCTGACATTGGGTTTTTACCTTTCTTTAATATAAATTCACTGTACAGGAGATAGGCGCCAGATGCAACAACGACATCACCTTTTTTTAATCCGCTAGTAATTTCGACTTCATCGAAGGTTTCCGAACCAATCGCCACCATTCTAGGCTGATATTTGCCTTTTCCAATTTCAATCCAAACATGTGTGCCGCTTCCGTCTCTTATAACAGCATCCACAGGTATGGTCAATTTCATTTTCTGTTCTGAGGAAGGCAGTAAAACAATTGCCTGCTGACCTGCCTGCCATTGATTGTTTGGATTGGCAATAGTACCACGCAGCTGTATTATCTGCTTACTTGTTTGCAGGGCAGGATTTATAAAATCTACGGTCATTGTTTGGGGCTGATCTTCATAACCCGAGACTATAACTTTAACCTTTTGGCCGGTTTTAATTTTACCTGCATCGGCTGGATAAACATCAGCTTCGACCCATAAACGATTGTAATCTTCTAATTTCATAATAGAGGCTCCTTCTGCTACATATTGGCCTTCTGTAATGGAAAGTTCTGCAACTATTCCTGAGTTTGGAGAATAATAATCAACATAAGGGGATGCTTTTTGTTTTTTGAATAATTCATTAAGCTGGGCTTCGGACTGACCGTACAATAATAGTTTTTGTTTTGCAGCACTTTTTATTTGGGCAAAGCGTTTATCCTCGGCAAAGCTTGTGGCCTGTGCTGTGGCGATGAGGTACTCCTGTTGCAGGGCTGATAGCTGCTCTGAATATATTCTGTATAAAGGCTGGCCTTTTTGAACGGGAACACCAGTTTCTTTTACATACAACTCTTCAATCCTTCCTGCCACTCGGCTTGAGATGTAAATAGTTTGCTCAGGGTCAGTAACCAAACGTCCATTGAGACGGGAAGAATTTGAAAATTCATTTTCTCCGGCAGTTATTGTAGTCAAATTGGCTAGAGCTTGCTGGCTTGGCCCCAAGGTTAGAAAGTCCTGTGAGTTGTTTTTTTCGAAGGGCACTAAATCCATTCCACAGATTGGGCATGAGCCAGGACTATCTTTTACAATTTGCGGATGCATGGGACAGGTATAGGTTTGAACTTTTTCCTGACTGACTTTTTTTTCTTCTTTTTGGGCACATGCTGTAAATAGAAGTGGAAAAACCATTGCAATGAGCAAAATAGTACGAATTATTGATTTACTGTTCATGACTTAATTTTTTAATTTATTTTCTGAAGCTATCTTGATAAAACTCTCACTGTCTATCATATAGGCCGCATTGCCGGCAATACCCCAATCACTGATGTCTTGATCTATTAGGACCATTCCATCAGCATTGTTTTTCGTTTTAACTTCTCTGGGAACAAAGACGTCTTTTTCTTTTTTGAAAACGATGGATTTATTTCCTAGATTGAGAACGGCACTTTGCGGGAGCCACCAGCCTTTGCTGACAATAGGAATGGTTGCAGTTACTAATTTTCCAGTTTGAAATTTATTATCCTGCAAATAAATCCTTGCTATAGTAAAGTTGCTTCCCTCTTTAAAGACGGGCTGAATGAGTCCGACAGTACCAGTATATACGGTTTGCTTATCTGATGGTTCATAAAACACCAGTTTTTGTCCTTTTTTAATCTGGGGTGATACCGATGGATCAAAAGCAAACTCAGCGATAAGGTTTTTGTTGGTATAGATTGTAAAGAGTGATTGTCCAGCACCGATATATTGCCCTTCTCTTAGCATAATAGCAGAGGCAGCAGGGGTAGATGCGCTATTATTTGATGCTGCATTGCCACTTGAGCCCATAGCGCCCATGCCATCATCTGACACCGAGCTTTGAGGTGAAGCCGAAGGAGCTGCTGCAGAAGCGTTTGCTGTCGCAGTATTGTCTAAGATGTACCCGGTGGCATTACTGTAAACAGGAATGCGATAGGAAATTTTACCTGTCTTTAATACCTGTTGTATTTGTTTCTGCTGCATACCTAGCAGAGACAGTCTCTCTTTTGCTTTTTGAAGCATCGGATTGTTTGCATCAGATTGATAAATAAACAACAATTCTCTTTGCGCGGCAGCAAGGTCAGGTGAATAGATTTCCATGATTAGCTGTCCTTTTTTTATGGGCTGGTAATTGTACTTAATCAGCAGGCGCTCAATCCTTCCGCTTACCCTGCTGGAAATGCTGGTCTGCTCACGGGTATCGTAGGTAATAATTCCTTGTACCTGCAGAGAGAATATTTTAGTACCTCCCTGAGGTTTTATGACAGATATATTAGAAACGACCTGTTCATTGACGGGTTTTAAAAGGTGTTTCAGGCTGCTGTCTATAGCTGTTTCCGTACCAGGGGTATGTCTTGGAACCAATTCCATACCGCATATTGGGCAGCTGCCGGGCTTATCCTGAATAACTTCAGGATGCATCGGACAGGTATATTCCTGATTTGTAACATGCTGATGTGATGGCTTACTGTTATACTCGGTTTTCTTGTTACAGGCTGTCAATAATAATATCGAAACGAATAACAATGCGACTAACTTAGCGATAGAGTTCTTTTTCATAATCGACAATCATTTGATATAGTTTTAATTTTTCATCTAATAAGTTATTCTGCAGCATATTTAAAGCTTCCCAGGAATCAATTACTACAGGAATCTGCAGTTTGTTTTCCTGATAGTTCAGAAAGTTTACATCCAGGGACTTTTGCATAGAAGGGATTATTTTTGTTTCGAGTCCCTGAATCCTTTTTTGCATGGTCAGTATTTCATATTGCATACCATATAACATACCTTGGGTTTCCTGCAGCATGGCGGATTTCTCTTTCTCCATTGCCTGCACATTATATTGCATTGCTTTGGTATCCGATTTATACATTTTTGATGACCAGGGAGCAATAGGAATAGACATCATTGCCATTACCGAATAGGCTTTGGGCATCATTTTATCAAAAGAATTCATATGATCAAACTGGATTTTAAAAGAGGGATTTTTCTCTGCTTTCATGGCCTCAATACTGAGCTGCATCGATTCAATCCCTGCATCCATCTTCTTAATATCACCACGCACTCCTGCAAGACTTGTGGTGTCGTGCAAAGCAGGGTTAAAGACGGGGATAATACTCGTGTCTATGGCAAAATCAGCATTGCCGGGCTGGTTCATCAAGCTGTTGAGCCATGCTCTTGCTTTTGCGATTTCACCTTCCTGCATGCGGACCATATTTTTATTTTCTTCAATCCTTGCATCTATCTTGTATACATTACCCAATTGCGATTGGTTGTAGGGATAGCGCACTTCCTCAATCTTTTTCATGGTGAGCATTATCTTTTCGTTCTGATCCAAAACTTTTATTCGCTGCTCTGCCACCATCCAACTGTAATATAGTTGTTTGGCCTGTGCTTTATAGTCGTTAAGGGTAACGGCACGGGTAGCGTTCTCAATGTTTCCCTGGGACTGGATGAATTTTTTCTTCTTGTTTAGCTTTCCTACATTGGGGATGTCCTGTTCAATTCTGAACATTAAAGAGCCTTTGTCGCGGTCATCCATAACTTCCTGAAAAGGATAGGGGGTCATAAAGGTTCCCACACCCACCATTGGTGCCATCCATGCTGTTGCGGCATCGGCACTGTATTTATATCCTTCTGCCTTTAAACTATAACTTTGCAGAAGCACATTTTTTTTATCAATCCTTTGAAGGATTGTATCGAGAGACAAGACCTGTTTGGTCTGGCTCAATAGCTGTAATGGCAGTAAAAGCAATAGTACTGCCAGTATTTTAATGTTTGACATCATGTACTTCGAGTTTGCCATATTTTCTTAGTTCATATTCTTTGGACATTAGGAAAATAAGCGGGGTTACTAATAAGATATGTACGGCAGAGGTAAATACGCCGCCAATCATAGGCAATACAATTGGTTTCATTACATCCATTCCAACACCATTGGACCACAGGACAGGTACCAATCCAAATAATGAGACGCAAACGGTCATTAGTTTTGGGCGCAATCGTTTTGCGGCGCCGTGTACCACATATTCCCTTAGATCCTCTTTAGTAATGGTTTCTCTTGAGTTTCCTTTGGCCTTGATAAGCTGCTCCATGGCATCATTGAGATAAATAACCATTACAATTCCGGTTTCCACGGCAATACCAAACAAGGCAATAAAACCTACAGCTACCGCTACTGATAGATTGACATCCCAGAAAAAAATTATATAGGCACCTCCAATTAAAGCAAAAGGAACTGTTATAAGACTTAAAAAGGCTTCTCTAAGGGAATTAAAGGCAAAATAGAGGGCGAAGAAAATAATAAGCAATACTAGCGGCGCAATGACTTTAAGGGTCTTTTCTCCGCTGATCAGGTTCTCATATTGTCCGCTCCATTCTATAAAGTAACCTTCAGGAAGTATGTTTTTGGCACTTTCTAATTTTTTCATCGCTTCCTGTACGGTTCCTCCCATATCACGATCACGTATATTGAACATGACTGCTCCGCGAAGGAGTGCATTTTCAGAACTGATCATTGGAGGACCGTCTACGAATTTAATATCAGCAACGGCAGATAAAGGCACTTCTCCAAACGTAGAAGACTGTAAGGGAATGCGTTTAATGCGTTCCACGCTATTTCTATAATCCTGTGCCATACGCACACTTATTGAAAAACGTCTTCGTCCTTCAACAGTATTGCCAATGGATGCACCACCTAAAGCAAATTCCACGGTTTGGTTTACATCATCTACTGTTAATCCATATCGGGCCAATTCCTGGCGATTAACATCCACATCAAGGTATTTACCTCCGGTAATAGGATCTACAAATAAATCAGACACTCCTGGAGTCCCTTCTAAAGCCATTTTCACCCTTTCAGATACACGAGCAATGGTGTCGAGATTTTGTCCGTAGACTTTAATTCCTACGTCGGTACGAATTCCTGTTGCCAGCATATTGATTCGGTTGATAATGGGCTGTGTCCAGCCGTTTACTACACCAGGTATCTGGAGTTTGGTATCGAGTTCCTTAATAATATCTTTTTTATCTATTCCTTCACGCCACTGTGATTTTGGTTTTAGCATGATAATGGTCTCAATCATGCTCATTGGGGAATTATCCGTAGCTGTGTTAGCTCGCCCTGCCTTACCCAAAACACTTTCTACTTCAGGAACCGATTTGATTATTTTATCCTGTACCTGCAAAATGCGTTTGATTTCTCCATTAGATACATCAGGGAGGGTAACAGGCATAAATAAAATACTCTGTTCATCCAATGGAGGCATGAACTCCGTTCCGAGCCGCATCAATAATGGAATAGAAATCAATAATGCCAGAATATTGACTGCAAGAGTTGTTTTTCTCCATTTCAGAACCCAGCGTATAATTGGCTCATAACCTCTTTCCAAAAAGCGATTTACTGGATGTGCATCGGTTGGACGGAATTTTCCTTTCATAAAAAAAGAAATCAGTACCGGAGCTAATGTAAGTACCAACAGGGCATCCACAATCAGTATGAATGTTTTTGTAAAGGCTAAAGGATGGAATAGTTTTCCTTCCTGTCCGGTAAGCATAAACACAGGCAAGAAAGAGGTAATTATAATTACAGTGGCAAAGAACACCCCACGGGAAACCTGCTTGCTGCTTTTCTCAATTATTTTGAGTCTTTCCTCTTCGGATATCCACTGTGGTTTTTTGCGAAATATATTTTTAATTCTTTTCATCAGAGTTTGTTTCATTTTTTTGTTCAGATTCCCATTGTGCATACCGTTGCGAGAGATGCTGGTAGGCGTTTTCACTCATAATAATACCGTTGTCAACTATTACTCCAATGGCAAGTGCTATACCGGTAAGGGACATAATATTGGAGGATATGTCAAAGGCATTGAGCAGTATGAAACTTGCTGCAATGGTAATTGGTATCTGGATGATAATACTCAGTGCACTGCGCCAGTGAAAAAGAAAAATAATAACGATAAGCGACACTACAAGCATTTCTTCAATTAAGGTACGCTTAACCGAATCAATAGATTCTTTAATCAGATGTCCCCGGTCATATACAATATTGAATTTTACCCCTTTTGGGAGCCCTTTAGCAACTTCCTTCATTTTTTCTTTCACATTATCAATTACAGCATCTGCGTTTTCACCATAACGCATCACTACTATACCGCCAACGACTTCGCCTGTGCCATTATGATCAAAGATTCCCAATCGGGTTTCCCCGCTCATCTGGACAGTTCCTATATCGCTGACTTTTATAGGAATGCCATTTTGGTTTTTCAGTGGGATATCCTCAATCTCTTTGATGGATTTCAGATAACCGGATGTCTTAATGATATAACCAATATCACTCATGTCGAATTTTCTTCCGCCGCTTTCATTATTATTGGCACGTACAGCACTTATAACCTCCGGGACAGACAGCTTATAATATAGCAGTTTGTTTGGATCAATGGTAACCTGGTATTCTTTTTGAAATCCTCCAAAAGAAGCAATTTCACTCACTCCGGGAACATTTTGCAAAGCAAACTTGACGTACCAGTCCTGTAGGGCTCTTTGTTCGCCAAGGTCAACACCGGGTGCCTCCAAAGTATACCAGAGTATATGCCCAACCCCAGTTCCATCGGGTCCTAATTGCGGGGCAACTCCTTTGGGCAAGGTGCTGCTAATAGTACTGAGCCTTTCCAGTACTCTTGATCTTGCCCAGTATACATCAACATCATCTTCAAAAATGACATAAATAAAACTCATACCAAACATGGAAGCAGCTCTTACATATTTAATTTTGGGCAATCCCTGAAGGTTGGTAACCAAGGGATAGGTGATCTGGTCTTCAACGAGCTGTGGAGCACGTCCCATCCATTCTGTAAAAACGATTACCTGATTTTCAGATAAATCGGGAATAGCATCAATAGGATTTTTTTGAATAGAGATGATACCCCATACAAATATTCCTGCTGATAATAGTAAAACGATATAACGGTTGCGCAGCGACCATTCTATTAATTTGTGTACCATAGATTTAATTTATTTGTGCAAGACTATCGCTTACTTTTTCAATCCAATTGAGCAGTTGTTCTTTCTGAACAGTATTCAGCACTGCATTTTTATGGATCAGCGTATAGGAAGCCAAAGGCATTTCGTTAGCTTTTATCTGCTTGGCAATTCGGTCTAATTTATTTTCCTGTTTTCGTTTGGAATAACTTCCCCATTGGCTAAAATTCAAATTTTCTTTACCCTTAGTAATATGCCCCTCCATGAAAGTACGTGCCGGCTGTATGTAGGAGTACCATGGATATTGCGTGTTGCTGCTGTGACAATCATAACAGGAAGTCTGAAGAATCGTTTGTACATTTTTGGGAATGGGATAGACTCTCGAAATGTGAATTGGTAAAACCTGCCCGTAATCGGAATTTCGGGCAGGCTGATACAATTGCATCAGTAGAAAAATAATTAACCCAATAAAAAGAATCTTTCTGATGAATCGTTTCATTTTACAATTGTTTTTTCATTGAACCGCAGGTAAGCATTTTGGAACCATAGTAAGGGTTTTTTATCTCTTTTGTTTCACTAATCCAGATAGCTCCTTTTCCTCCATCATACATAGGACAAGAATCCTGGTATAGTGTTTTTGGAGCTCCAAAAGTCTTGATCAAATCATTTACGTCTTTACTCAGTAGGGCAAAATGCTCTCTTTGATGCTCAATATTGCCACCATTAGCCCCAATATGTTCTGCATGCTCTTTGGCGTCGTCAGCTATATCAAGATATGCTGCTTTGGATTTTGGATCTATCGATTTTACATTTACGCTTTTGAAAGTCGCATACAATGCTTTTCCAGCTTTAGCAGCTCCGTTGGTGTCATCTTTTGCAAGTGCATTTTTTAATGCTAAATAATTTGCTACAATTTGTTCAGTTGAAAATTTAGTTTCTGTTTTTTTGCTTTGTGCATTACCTGAAACCATTACAAATACCATAACTATGGCTGAAAGAATTACATTTTTCATTTTTATTAAATTTTAATTGTTAAAAAAAAGGGTACTATTGATGTTTCTGAAAATATGTCTATCAACTTACTTACATGAAAAGACATATCATAAGTGACTATTTGGTTAAAGAACGGATCAAAGGGCAGTCTAAAAAATTAGATGCATTTTTTCCATTTCAATAAATTCGGAACATCAATAGTCACCGTAACATTGAGTGGTCATTATGTAAATAACCCGATATATTTAGAAGTAGTTAACTGCTTTACAGTTCTTTTTTCATAGAACCACAGGTTAACATTTTTTTACCTTGATATGGATTTTTGATTTCCTTGGTTTCGCTTATCCAAATAGCTCCTTTACCACCATCATACATAGGGCAAAAATCTTGATACAATTTTTGCTCTGATTTGAAAGATTTTATCAAATCATTCATGTCTTTACTTAACATGGCAAAATGCTCTCTTTGGTGTTCGATATTTCCACCGTTAGCTCCAATATGTTCTGCGTGTTCTTTAGCATCATCAGCAATATCAAGATATTCTGTCTTTAATTTCGCATCTATTGAATTGGGATTTACATTATTAAAAATTGCATACAATGCTTGTCCGGCATTTGCAGCTCCTTTTGTATCATCTTTGGTTAATGCATTTTTTAAAGTCAGATAATTGCTCACAATTTCGTTTATAGAAAATGTTGTTTGAGCACCTTGAGTTGTTTTTACCTCTGCACTTTTTTCAGTAGTTTCCTTTACTGGCTCGGTTAATTCCATTCCGCATTTGGAACATTTGTCTCCTTTTTTTCCTGTAACTTCAGGATGCATGGAACAGGCATACAATTGTGAATCACTCTGAGCTGTCCCGGAAGCAGCTTCAGGAGCTGTAGTTTCCTTGTTTTTTGAATTACAGGCTGTAAGTACAATTGCCATTATAAGGGTCGAGAAAATTAATTTTTTCATTTTTTTTAGTTTTAGATCTCTTATAAATGTTGTTTTGTCCAACATTCTTTTATTTGAGTGTTATACGAATAATTCTTTTTTTGATTGTGCAAATTCAATTTCCGGTTGGCATTTTGAATACCTTTTAGGATAGGATTTACATTTTTAGCACCAAACCATTGGGTTTTCTGCCTACATTAATAGTTTTAGAGACAGTGTGATTTGATACGTTAACTACAGAGACTGTATTGGCTGTCTGATTGGTCACATATGCTGTATTGCCATCTGCTGTAAATGTTATTGCATGTGCACCCGAGCCAGTAGTAAATACACCTCCATGCATCCACATCATCATAGTCTGGTCCCAAGTCCAATAATGTACTTTTGCATTAACAGGATCGCTTACCCAAAGTTCCTTCTTATTGCCATTGTGAGACGCTATTCCAGGCATAAATCCTAAATCAATGGTTTGATCTACAGCATCCGTTGCCACATTGATTACCGAGATAGATTGCCCGTCTTCATTATCAACATACATTCTGGCGTCACTTCCTGTCCAAGCACCCACAGGGTTGTTCCCTACAGCAACAGTGGCTGTAACTTGTTTGGTTGTCGTATTTATAACTGACACAGTATTATCATCTCCATTAGCGACATAAGCCTTAGTGCCGTCAGAAGAAAAGGTAAGCTCAGCAGGCATCATGCCCACTGCAATGGTATTTTTCAATGTGTATGTTAATGCATCATAAACCAGAACTTTTCCATTCATGTCCATTTGAGGTACCCAAATTTCTAAACCATTTGGACTGTAGATCGTGTTATGGTTCATCATTGGCAGGTTAATGTTTTTTACAGTTGTTCCATTGACGGCATCAATTACTAGGAGTTTACCTGTCATTCCTTCCATGCCGGCAGTATGACCGGCAGAGAAGTCCATTCCGGGCACGCCAATGGCCAGGTGATTAGAATGTAAAGAAATGTGGTGAGGCCACATGATCATATCAGTTCCGGTCCCCATAAGGCTGACGGTCTCTGTAACTTCATTAGTTGCCAATTTGATTACTGAAATTGTGCCGTCCTGACCATTGACCACATATGCAGCAGGATAGTTTATGTTCAATTTTGGATCGGACATATTCATATCATCTGATTTACTGCAAGAAGACAGCCATAGGGTTCCTAAGATTAATGCTCCAAGGATTGAAGTACCTGTAATTATATTTTTCATTTTTGATTTGGGATTATTTGATTGTTTCTATAGTTGATCCACAGCTTAGCATCTGGGAACCGTAATACGGATTCTTGATACCACTTTCTTTGCTCAGCCAATTCGCATCAACCATTGGGCAATGATTATAATAAACCGGTTGTGGCTGATTGGTAGTTTTTATAAGATCGTAAGTGTTTTTAGATAAGCCTTTAAAGGATTCTCTTTGTTTCTTAATATCCTGGGTTTCAGAAATGTTTTTTGCATCTGTAGCTAAACTTTTCATTACATTCATCCATGCAGTATGTTCTTTAGGTTTTAGGTTGTCCATTTTGACAGCATTGATTGCAGTAAGAAGTTCTTTAGATTTGATTGCAGTAGTCTTGGCATCTGTTTTCACTAAAGCATCTTTTAGCTCAAAGTAGTTGTCGAAAATTGTTTTAAATGGACTGTCTTGTTGTGCATCTGGAAGAACTGCGGTTGTATGCTGGGAATGATCCATTTTCTCCATATCCATTTTTGATTCTTTCATTGTGACAGCCATCTTATTTGTTCTTTCATATTGGCAGCATTGTGGAAGTTTTACATATGCTTCGGCAGGAGATAAGAATTGCTCACTGTCATATCCCGCTAAGGCAATTCGTTTTAAGATCTCCTCCTGATTTGTTTTCTTCTGGTCGTAGGTAATGGCCGCAATTTTGGTGTTCTCATCCCAGTTTACCGAAGCGATATTTTTGATGTTTCCTGCTTTTTCAATAGCAGTTTTGCACATTAGACAATTACCATAAATTTTTGTGTTTACGGTTTTGGCATTTTTTATAGGTGCGCCATACACTATGACTGATAGCAATATTGTAATTGCCATCAATCCTTTTTGAATTGATTTCATTTTAAAATGTATTAGAAGTGAATGTAGCCTTATGAGAAATAATTGTATATACGAGGTGTATAGACTATTATTCTATATAAGCGAAAAATTAAAATAATGAAAAACAAATGGCTTCCTTCTTTGGCACACGTATGGCTATCAAAAAAGGTTTTTAGCTTATTTTAGGTATAAGCCAGATAGAATAGAAGCCTGTTAAAATTGAGGTTTCTGAATTGTAGAATTTTTGTTTTTGAGAAAAAAGACTCAAAGTATTGTTTTTAAATTCCAGTTCGCTTAAAAAGGAGATACCTCCATTGCAAACTGAAGCACAACTACACATTGAATGTCCGCATTTTCCGCCACAACCATCGTGGTTTTTGTCATCTAAATGATTCTTTTTAGAACAACAATCATTAGCAGGTTTAGAAGTTTCTTTTGCGCAAGAAAGATCTACCACAATTTTTTCACAAGCAAAACTCTTTGCTGGCATTAGGAATAAGCCAAGCATAAAAATTAATATGATGTAAAATCGGTTCATGTGAAAGAATTAATAGATACAAAGTTACTTATATTTTTTTTAATTTTAATAAAAAAAAGTTAAAACCGTTATTACAGCCAACGGTTTCCTAAAATGCAAAATCAATTATTTTAGATTTCTCTGAACTCGACAAATAAAATAGCTCCAAACAAAACATTGATTGATATAATTCTTAAAGTTTTGAAACTTTACCAGAATTGGAACAGCTCAAACAAAAAATAGTCAAATTACCTCATTTTATCAATAGGAAATTAAAATTTGCACTTTAGAAAAACACGTGCCTCTTTCGATACGTATTCTTTTGAAAGAGTATATCTTGCATATTCTAAAACTTAATCTTTTGTATTCTTACGGCATTTTAATATGGCCAAAAGAGATACTCCTACATCGGCTATCACTACTTCCCAGAGCGCAGTAAGACCACTTGCATCAGTAATTAAAACGATTCCCTTTACAAAAGTCAACGTTATATTTTGCCGGAAAATTTTTTTTTTGGTTTTCTTTCCTATTATTTATGGTAATCGAAATTTTACTTGACCTGTCATCCTGAAATACTACATCAGCGGTTTCAATTTTGGTATCGCAGACCACATGGTTAAATTTTCATGGATGATATGGTGAGCCTATAAAAAAGCATTCGATTTTTTTTTAATTTTCTATTGACTCCATACAATTAATTGTCTACTTTTATAATGTGAAATTTCTGAACTTCATATTAACAATCTATCTGCTAAGCCTGCCGTGTTTTACCTGCGCCGATTCGCAGACACAAATTGTTGTTTCATCATCCGCTAGAATAGTGCAACAGTTCAATTTTAGCAAGGATACAACTTCACACAACTCAAAAAATGATTTATGCTCACCGTTATGCTGTTGTGCCTGCTGCGGTATTCATGTTGTAAGTGCTGTAGAAAATGAGCCTATTGATTTTCCTATTGTATTTCATGAAATTTTGCCTCAGATTTCCCTCTACCAATCACTTTTAACGTCAAGCTTCTTTGGAAGCATTTGGCAGCCTCCACAGATTATTTCATAATATTATTTATTATGAGAACTCTGTTTCAGTAATGTGTATCATTATAATTATGTAATATTATTAATTATATCCTAGCATCAAAAAAAGGTTGTGCACGGGAATACCCTAATTCAAATGTACTGTATCTAAAGAAAGTGAAAGAAAATCTAACCCTTTGTCATTTTTCAAATTATTTTATGTCATGAATCTACTGTTTTTAAAAGTACAAACAAGAATAAATCATTACACTGCCGCACATACTCAGGATTGTGAAAAAGAAAAATTACATAAAATAAAAGGAAAGCATCCTATTTGCCACATTAAAAGCGTCGTACATTTTCAACAATCATAAAAAACTCTGATGAAAAAAATTGGCTACATGGCCAGATAAACTTCATAAGTGTTTGATTTCTAAAGGATTGATAGAAATTTTTGTAGCTGGAAATTAATTCTTAATTTAGATAGATATGGATATCAACACAGAACTGGCAATACTTGTCAAAATAATCGTTTCGTTTATTTTAGGATTTTTTATTGGTCTGGACAGAGAGAGACATGACCATGATGCCGGAGTACGAACTTATGCAGCAGTCTGCATTGGAGCTACTCTGTTTACCTCCATCACGGTTCATTTAGCCAATGATCCTGCAGCCGCGTCAAGGGTAATAGCCAATATTGTTACCGGTGTGGGCTTTCTTGGTGCAGGAATAATATACAGGAACAATCATGCCAATTCGTCACATGGACTAACAACAGCAGCTACAGTTTGGTGTACTTCTGCTGTAGGAGTAGCTGTGGGCCTTAACATGTACCTTATTGCTGTGGCAAGTTCCGCTGCTTTATACTACCTGCTCTCACTGCATCATCAAAAATGGTATGTAAGATGGAAAAAAAAGATAAAATATAACCATGATGAGAACCTATAGGTCATCCTTAAAATATACTACTAATAATAAATAAAAGGTAGTCAGGAAAACTTTGGACAGAATCTTCGTCTGAAATACCTACATGAATTAATCATTAAAGAAAGTTCATACTATGTTAGTTAAAAACAATAAAGATTCAATAATCTATTTTTTCAGATCCATCTGGCTTGATATTACTGCCATAGTCATCTATGCGGTTTTAATAGGCACACTGGATCACGTGACCATACTCAGGCAGATTGCCATACCTCTGCCTATAACCGGCATAATGGGCACTATAGTGGCATTACTTCTGGCTTTCAGGACGGCGCAATCCTATGAGCGCTGGTGGGAGGCACGGAAAGTATGGGGTGAAATTGTAAATGATTCCAGAACACTTCTTCGACAGATCAAGCAGTTTTTACCTGAGCTGGAATATCAGAGAGAACTTAAAGAATTTGCACAAAGACAGACTATTTGGTGCTATGCCTTGTCAGAGAGCCTGAGAAAGATTCCTTTTTCTGAGAAAGTGCTGCACTATTTAGAACAACATAAAATTACGGCCAATAATATTCCCGCCGAACTTCTCAACAGGCATGCAGACCAGCTTGCCTTAATCTGCAAAACCTACCAGATAAACGATAACAAGCAGGTACAGATTGACACGACCATTGCACGTCTGAATGATGCAATGGGAAAATGTGAAAGAATTAAAAATACCGTATTTCCAAAGTCATACAGCTTACTGATTCACTTTCTAATTTACGTCTTAATCTCCATACTTCCTTTTGGACTTGAAGATAACTTTCCTATCCTTGAAATTTTTCTGACCATAGTTGTAGCCTCTATGCTCATAGGAGTAGAAAAAACTGCAATCATTATGCAGGATCCATTCGAAAACAGTCCAACCGATGTACCCATGAGTGCATTAAGCGCCCTGATTAAAAATAACATAAAAAAAATATGCAGTGATACTGCCATACCGCCACTGGCACCAGACAATTATTATTACATTAATTAACTTAGATTAACATTGTGAAATGAATTTCACACTATTTAAAGACAGATATTATGATTGAAAACAGCAATAATTCAGATATTCAGGCCGGAGACCAACATAGCAATCATGCTGAGCACGATAAATCAGCTCCGGAAAAGCAACAAACAATACATTCAGATGATGATGGTCACGACCATAATGCAACTGATACGGATTCGGGATGGAAAAGCCACTGGCAGCTGTTACTTGCCATTATAATACTGGTGGCAATGTTAGTACTTGAATTTGGCTTTGAGTTTGTCCCGCCATTCCCTGCCAACCTTATAATTTTTTCTGCCGCTTATCTCCTTGCAGGCTACAATGTATTATATATGGCTTACAGAAAAGCTAAACGATTTGATTTTTTTAATGAATTTTTCCTGATGAGCGTTGCCACGATTGGGGCATTTGTAATTGGGTCTTATAGCGAAGGTGTTGCTGTGATGGCGTTTTATTCTGTAGGCGAGTGGTTTCAGGATGCTGCAGTTAACCGCGCCAAAAGAAGCATTCAGGCACTTCTGGACATCAGGCCTGATAAGGTTGCTGTTCAAAGAGATGGTGGTTTTGTAGTCGTGGATCCCAAAGAAGTAAAACCAGAAGAGATTATACAAATAAAGCCTGGTGAAAAAGTGGCTTTGGATGGCGAACTGCTTTCTGAAAAAGCTTCATTTAACACAGCAGCACTCACAGGAGAAAGCAAACCTGACACCAAAAATAAAGGAGAACAGATATACGCTGGTATGATCAATTTAAATACCGTTTCCGAAATCAAGGTTACCTCACTTTTTCAGGATAGCAAGCTAAGTAAAATTTTGGAAATGGTTCAGGATGCCACATCGCGCAAATCGCAAACACAGTTATTCATCAGCAGGTTTGCTAAAATTTACACTCCTATTGTTTTTGCCCTGGCGCTCGCAGTGTGTTTTATTCCTTTTTTCTTCGTAGATCCTTATGTTTTCAATGTATGGTTTTACAGAGCCTTAGTGTTCTTGGTCATAAGCTGTCCTTGTGCTCTTGTGGTTTCGATACCACTTGGGTATTTCGGTGGAATCGGACTGGCATCAAGAAATGGCATACTTTTTAAAGGTTCAAATTTTCTTGATGTAATGACTGAAATTAATGTAGTTGTCATGGATAAAACAGGCACTCTTACCGAAGGTATATTTAAAGTGCAGGATATCAAATCAAAAGAAATTCCCCAGGAGGAGCTTCTTAAATATGCCGCAGCTATTGAAAGCCAGTCCACACACCCTATTGGACTTGCTGTTGTGGAACATGCCGGGAAGGATTCCATTAAAGGTATAGAAATTTCCAACGTGGAAGAAATATCCGGCCATGGACTCAAAGGAACCATAGCCGGCAAGGAAGTCCTTGCCGGAAATACAAAGCTCATGAAAAAATTTGGCATCGAATATCCTGCCGAAATTGATGCGATTGTATATACTATTGTAGTACTCTCCCTTGATAAAAAGTATGCAGGACATATAACCATCGCAGATAAAATAAAAGAAGATGCCTTACAGGCCATCAAAGATTTACATGAATTAAAAATACAAACTGTAATGCTTTCCGGTGATAAGCAAACCGTTGTCGATGAAGTTGCCAGAAACCTCGGCATTGACAATGCGTACGGAGATTTGCTGCCGGAAGGAAAAGTAGAAAAAGTTACAGCGCTGAAAAATGAAGGAAAGAAAATTGCTTTTGTCGGTGACGGCGTCAATGATGCTCCTGTTGTAGCATTGGCAGATGCCGGAATTGCCATGGGTGGACTGGGCAGTGATGCCACAATCGAAACTGCTGACATTGTGATACAAAATGACCAGCCCTCTAAGATCGTTACGTCAATAAAAATTGGAAAACTTACAAAAAAAATTGTTTGGCAGAATATTATCCTGGCAATGGTCGTAAAGGTAATAGTGTTGGCATTAGGCGCCGGGGGGGTTGCCACCCTTTGGGAAGCTGTTATTGCTGATGTTGGGGTATCGCTCTTAGCTATACTTAATGCCGTTAGGATCCAAAGATTAAAAATCTAATATTTATTACTGAAAATTTTATTGATCTGAGAGAACTAGCTTGATATAAAAAATGGCATCTTACTATTTTCAGTAAACAAATGCAAAAAGATTACGGAATTTTAAAAATTATGGGTTCATACAAATAGTATGGATCCATAATTTTTTTATAAATGTGTTCTAAATCGGATACTGCTGCTACATTATTTTCTAAATTATCTGTTGTCACCTGTATTAAGTTATTGTGCTTAATCTGGAAAAAATGTAGAAAGTTGAACTGTATAATTTAAAATGAATTCCTGCTTATAATAAAAAAAACAATTATCTGCATCCATATTATATAATTATGTATTTTTGCTTTCGTGAAATACATATGCACCATATTAACTCTGATTTTCATCACCCTTTCGGCCATTCCATGTGCCGATAGTCAGAGTAATGCCTTGAGTACTTCACATGTTTCCTTCTCAGATTCTTCTTCACATAAAAAACAAAGTAAAGATGATTGTTCTCCGTTTTGCACCTGTAATTGCTGCAGAACCATTCTTTGTTTGGATTTTGGTAGCCAGATCGCAAAAGAAGTGATCGCAAGTTCACCTATAAGAAAAAAACAACAAAGCTACGTTTCAGTAGCTTACTCCCGTTTTCACGGTTCCATCTGGCAACCGCCCAAAATTAGTTAAATGACTTTTGTATTTTCGATCAGATCGAAGTGATTCGTTGTGGCATCATGCCATACTATTTATCGTCATTTAACTAAATTTTCATTCATGTTAAACAAAATCATCCAGTTCTCTATAAAGAACAAATTGATTATTGGGCTTATGGTCTTAGCCTTAATAATTTGGGGAATTTATTCCGTCAGACAGCTACCTATTGATGCGGTCCCTGACATTACAAACAATCAGGTACAAATCCTAACCAGTTCTCCAAGCAACGGAGCAGAAGATATTGAACGCTTTGTCACCTTTCCTGTGGAACAGACAATGGCAACTATTAAAGACATAGAGGAAGTTCGCTCTTTCAGCCGTTTCGGCTTGTCAGTTGTTACTGTTGTTTTTAAGGAAAATATTGATATCTACTGGGCAAGACAGCAAGTTGCAGAACGTCTTAGCGAAGCAAGCGAACAAATTCCTCCTGGTATGGGATTGCCGCAGATGGCTCCCGTTTCAACCGGCTTAGGTGAGATCTACCAATACGTACTGCATCCTAAAAAAGGACAGGAAAAAAAGTATAATGCCACAGAGCTTCGTACCATTCAGGACTGGATTGTGCGAAGACAGCTCTTAGGAGTTGACGGTATCGCTGATGTCAGCAGCTTTGGAGGTTTTCTTAAACAATATGAAATAACCCTTAATCCTGACAAACTGCGCAGTATGAACATCAGTATAAATGATGTCTTTCAAGCACTTGAGAAAAACAACCAAAATACGGGCGGAGCCTATATTGATAAAAAACCAAATGCCTACTTCATTCGAAGCGAGGGTTTAATCAATAATGTTGATGATATTGAAAACATTGTCGTTAAAACCAATGCTAACAGTACTCCTGTTTTAATTCGAAATGTCGCCGAGGTTAATATTGGGGCAGCTACCCGGTATGGTGCAATGACAAGAAACGATGAAGGTGAAGTGGTCGGCGGAATTGTTTTGATGTTAAAAGGGGCCAATGCATCCAAAGTAATTGGGAATGTAAAAACCCGAATGGAGCAGATTAAAAAAACTCTGCCGGAAGGTGTTACTATAGAACCTTTCTTAGACAGGACTAAATTGGTTGACAATGCTATCGGCACAGTTACCAAAAATCTTGCAGAAGGAGCACTTATTGTAATATTTGTCTTGGTATTGCTTTTAGGAAATTTGAGAGCCGGACTTATTGTGGCATCTGTAATCCCACTGGCTATGCTATTTGCTATATGCCTTATGAATCTCTTTGGTGTCGATGGCAATTTGATGAGCCTGGGTGCAATTGATTTTGGATTAATTGTAGATGGAGCCGTCATAATTATAGAGGCCACAATGCATTATCTGCATGTCAAACATAAGGGCCAAGTCCTTACACAGGAACAGATGGATCACAGCGTTATGAGTAATGCGCGTAAAATGATGAGTTCTGCTGCCTTTGGTCAAATCGTGATTCTTATCGTATATCTACCAATTCTGGTATTGGTAGGCGTAGAAGGCAAAATGTTCAGGCCTATGGCACAAACAGTATCTTTTGCAATATTGGGAGCTTTTATACTTTCATTGACTTACGTGCCTGTTATGAGTGCGCTATTTTTAAGCAAAAAAGTAGCTGTAAAGGAAAATATTTCAGATCGGATTGTTAATGCTATACAAAGGGCCTATACACCGATTTTGGCTTTTGCACTTCGCTCCAAAGCTATTATAGTGGGGATTGCCGTTGGAATGCTGGTATTAAGCATGATCGTGTTTACTTATCTCGGAGCCGAATTTATTCCGACGCTCGAAGAAGGCGATTTTGCTGTAGAACTTAGAGTCCTGACCGGCAGCAGCCTTTCTCAGACCATTGAAACAACACAAAAAACAGCTAAGGTACTTAAAGATAATTTTCCTGAAGTAAAGGAAGTTATTGGTAAGATTGGTTCTTCTGAGATTCCTACCGACCCCATGCCTGTAGAAGCATGTGATATGATGGTTATCTTAAAAGATAAAAGTGAGTGGACAAGTGCTGACAATTCAGCCGACCTCGCAGAATTGATGCAGAAAAAACTTGAAGAAAATATAGCAGGAGCCACTTTTGGATTCCAACAGCCGATTCAAATGCGTTCCAATGAATTAATTTCAGGTGTAAAACAGGACGTGGCCATTAAAATATTTGGTGAAGATTTAGATAAACTATCCAAATACGCTAAACAAATAGGTTCAATAGCGGGTAAAATCAATGGTGCAGAGGACATTTATGTGGAGCAGGTTTCAGGGCTGCCACAAATTGTAATTGGCTTTCAAAGAGATAAAATAGCACAGTTTGGTCTAAATGTAGAAGATGTAAATACAGCGATTCGCTCGGCCTTTGCCGGTGAAGCCGCAGGACTGGTTTTTGAAGGCGAGAAAAGATTCAGTCTGGTAGTAAGACTTGGAAAAGAAAATCGACAGTCGATCGATGATATAAAAAACCTCTTTATTACTGCCCCTAATGGAAATCAGATTCCTTTAGATCAGCTTGCCAATGTTAGTTTTAAAGAAGGTCCAAACCAGATACAGAGAGAAGATGCCAAAAGAAGAATTATTGTCGGCTTTAATGTGCGTGGAAGGGATGTAGAGAGTGTTGTTGCTGAAATTCAGAAAAAAATAGACACACAGGTTAAATTCGAATCAGGTTATTATCCTACTTATGGAGGTACATTTGAAAATCTGCAGGCTGCAAAAGAACGTCTGACTATTGCTGTACCTGCATCGCTTATGCTGATATTTTTATTATTGTTCTTTGCTTTTGGTTCCGTTAAGCAGGCATTGCTAATATTTACTGCCATTCCTTTATCAGCCATTGGAGGTATATTTGCCTTATGGATGCGAGGCATGCCGTTTAGTATTTCAGCTGGAGTCGGCTTTATCGCTCTTTTTGGTGTTGCAGTATTAAATGGTATAGTACTGATTGCCGAATTTAATCTCCTGAAGAGAGAAGGTATGGATGACCTAAAACAAATCGTTATAAAGGGAACTTCTGTCAGGCTAAGGCCCGTAGTAATGACAGCCCTTGTGGCTTCACTTGGATTTTTGCCAATGGCTCTATCCCATGGTAGTGGAGGAGAAGTGCAAAAACCTCTGGCGACAGTAGTAATAGGCGGTTTATTTACTGCAACGTTGCTTACTTTACTGGTCCTGCCAATACTTTATATCTGGTTTGAAAAATTTAATAAAAAAGCTATGAAGATAAATCCAACAGTAGCCATTATTGTTTTAGTGCTTACAGCTAATTTTGCGACAGCACAAAATAAGACCTTAACCTTAGAACAGTCTATCGAAGAGGGATTGCGCAACAACCGCGAAGTACTCATCTCTCAATTGGATATTAATTATCAGCAACAGCTGAAAAAATCCGCTGTAGAAATCCCAAAAACTGAAATTTCAGGTCAGTTTGGACAATACAACAGCTATGTGAAAAACGATAAAAATTTTGCTGTATCCCAGACTATTCCTTTTCCAACTGTCTTTGGAGCAAATGCAGCATTAGGAAATGCGTTGGTAAAAAGTAGTGAGTTAAGAACAAATATCACTAAAAATGAACTAATCTACCGTATCAGAAACACATATACAAATTTACAGTATTTGTATGCAAGGCAGGCCCTTCTGAGAAAGCAGGACAGTATATTTTCCGGCTTCCTTAAATCAGCAAAACTGCGCTTCGAAACAGGGGAAAGTACCCTCTTGGAACAAAGCACTGCTGAGACACAACTAAACGAGACACGGAATGTTTTAAGACAGGACGAGGCAAATATTGAAATTTATCTTTCGCAGCTTCAAGCATTACTGGGAAGCAGCGAGCGTATAGCTATTGCAGATAAAACTTTAGTACTCTCCGATTATACAGCTGTGGATAATGCTGCACTTGCATCTTCAAATCCTGCATTGGCATTTATACAGCAACAGATCGAGGTTGCAAAACTTCAAAAAAGAGTACAGAAAACAAAATCACTGCCCGATCTAACCTTTGGTTATTTTAATCAATCCCTCATAGGCTCTCCTCTTAATGCTTCGGGAACCGAGCTCGCCCGTTCAGGCGACAGGTTTCAGGGGTTTCAGGCCGGTATCTCTTTACCAATTTTCTTTGGCTCATACAGTTCAAGAGTAAAAGCAGCCGAAATTAATACTCAGGTAGCTTCTAAAACACTGGAGAGTCAACAGATAACGATAAAAGGACAGTTTGAGCAGGCCTCGCAGGAATACATGAAAAATAAAACAAGTATTGATTACTATCTAACATCTGGCTTGCCAAATGCTGAACTACTCTTAAACAAAAGTGAAAGCGCATACAAAAATGGTGATATCAGTTATGCCGAAAATCTTTTTAATTTAAGGACCGCCACCGGAATCCAGGAGAATTATTTGTCAGCAATTTTACAATACAACCTGAGTATTTCCCTGTTGGAATACCTTTCAGGAACAAACCAATTATCAAGATAAAATCAAAAAATATGAATATTCTATATAAAACATCTATGTTATTTTTAGCTGTAACTCTGTTTACAGCATGCGGCGATAAGACCAAGGAATCAGAGCCTGCTGCAGCTGAGGCAAAACCTGCAGCACAGGCAAACATTGTAGAGATTACCGCAGAGCAATATAATTCAGCAGCTATCGAACTCGGCTCCATTGAATCAAAAGCGTTAAGTGGCACTACCAAGGTAAATGGCATACTTGATGTTCCTCCGCAGAATCTTGTTTCCATATCTACACCATTTGGAGGCTTTGTGAAGAGTACAACATTGTTACAGGGAATGAAAGTAAGCAAAGGCCAGCTCGTGGCCATGATGCAAAACCCTGATTATATACAGCCTCAGCAGGATTATATCGATCTTAAAAGCCAGTTGAACTATTTGAAACAGGATTATGATCGTCAGCTGCAATTGTCGAAAGAAAATGTTAATGCGTTAAAAACATTACAGAAATCCAAATCAGAATATGAGAGTGTCCGCGCACGCGTTGCAGGGCTTAAATCAAAACTGCAGTTAATGAATGTCAATATTTTAAGCCTTGAAAAGGGAACTATACAAAGCTCAATTCCACTATATTCACCGATAAATGGGTATGTGACCCAAGTAAATACAAATATTGGCGCTTTTGTAAATTCTGAAGATGTTCTCTTTAAAATTGCTGACACGGGAAATCTTCACGCTGAACTTACGGTATTTGAAAAAGATGTTCCAAAACTTCAAATAGGTCAAAAAGTAAGGTTCACACTTGCAAATGAAACAAAAGAAAGAACCGCTACTGTAACTTTAATCGGTAGAGAAATCAGTGCAGAAAGAACAGTGCAGATCCACTGTAAATTAGATCAGAATGATAAGAATCTCTTGCCGGGGATGTATCTGAAAGCCCTCGTTGAGAGCGGAAGCTCACAGGTCCCTGCAGTAGTTTCAAAAGCTGTCGTGGAATTCGAAGGGAGCAAATATATCTTTGTAGCAGATGGCCAGACAAAAGATAAGCATGGTAATGTAAACCGTTTTAAATTAATGAACGTTAAAACAGGAATCTCAGAATTGAACTATACTGAAATCATTTTTGATGAACAGACTGATTATAAAAACCTTAAAATAGTTATTAATGGCGCTTATGATTTACTGTCGAAAATGAAAAACAGCGGCGAAGAAGATTAACACCCCGATACACAGTTCTTTATAAGCTCAGAATTCCGCGCTGGTCAAAATTGTCATATACTGCCATTAGTTTTGCTAGTGGCCGTAGTGACAAACATTTGTCCTGCAGACTGTTTTATCTTAAACAAATAACCATGAAGATGACAAATAAGCGGTCTTTAAGAGAATAGTAAAAGGACAAATACAAAAGATGATCAAACCAACTGGGACGTAAGCTGATCAAAAAGCAACAAATCATGATCAGCAGGCTTGGAAGGCAAATTTAGTGCAACTGGAAACAGGTATGTTAATATTAAATAAAATATACAGTAGTGGAAATACTTTCTGAAGTTTTAGGATATGCATTTTTACCCGTAATAACCATAATCGCTGGAGGGGCTGTCGGACTTTACAAAAATCCTGGCGGTGTAATTCGCAGTTCCATTTTACATTTTGCTGCGGGTGTTGTTTTTTCTGTAGTAGCTGTGGAACTTTTACCTGATATTGTTAAAAATCATCTGCCTATTGAGGTTGGAATAGGTTTTAGCATGGGGATTGTTTTAATGCTTTTTGTAAAGTATTTTACAGAAAGAAACCAAAAAACAGAAAATGCGCTAAATGAAAATAAAGATCGGCTGCCATTCGGCCTGCTTAGTGCTCTAATCATTGATTTAATTATTGATGGGCTTTTGCTTGGTATTGGGTTTGCCGCTGGCAAGAAGGAAGGAATACTGCTTTCTGTTGCACTGGGTTTGGAAACATTTTCTTTAGGGCTGGCCGTAGTGATAGCCTGTCGCAAAAGCAGCATTTCAAAGTTAGAAAACTTTTTGATTTTGGCAGGACTTGGCCTGACCTTCTTTATTGGAGCGCTCTTAGGAATAACTTTACTTTCTCACCTGTCTCAGGAATTATTAGAATTACTGCTTTCATTTGGTTTAGCGGCCTTGCTGTTTCTTGTAACAGAAGAACTGCTGACTGAGGCTCATGAAGAAAAAGAGTCGCCAATCCAGACAGCCTGTTTTTTTCTTGGTTTCCTGTTATTTCTAATACTGGGTATGATGAACTGATGTAATTAAACATTGATTCATTATAACAATATCTGGCGGCTGACATGTATTTGTACTGATTGTTTTTTGGAGAGAAATTCTGCCTTTACGAAAACTTCCTTATAAGATTGAATTTATTTTTTTAGGATGATTTGATATTGCGGCTTAATTATTTTTAATTTCTGCTCACTTTGATTCATAAGAATGCATTTGAGTTAGACTAAGACAAGAAAAGTTTAAGTGCATGGCACGTCACACCCGAAGTTTTACGATCAGAAAAAAATCATACAAACTTTGTTGGCATACTAAATTAAATACCTGATGCGATTATGATATTATTAATCTACGTCTACCAGATTGAGATTCAAAAAAAAATGGCTTTTAAAAATTGTGATTTGGACCTAATGTAAAGCACTCCCACTATTTTAAAGTCCAGGCCTCTATAAATAAAAAGCAATAAAAAAAGTTGCTTGTATGCTGATTGCTATTTTTTGAATTGCCTTACAATGTCTTTTAGCGACAGTAAATATTGTTGTACAATTTTTAGTACATACAAATAGAACTCTAATTTTTAATTAAAACGATACATCATATGTCTTATAAACAATTTTTATCACCAAGATACGCCCTTATAAGGGATTTAATCTTATTTTTTATATCTGCTTCATTTCTTTTGCGGCTCTTATTTTTTATATGGCAGTATCAGGAAGTTTCATGGAAGATATTGGACGTGCTTCGAACACTTTTTATCGGACTATTTTATGATATAGGAGCAATTTCCTTTCTTATATTTCCAGCAGTGCTATACTATGCAGTTATGCCTAATAAATGGATTGGAACATATACTGATAAAATCCTAATCTGGTTCTTCACATTCCTTATCGTATTTATATTGGTATTAGTTTTTTTTGCCGAAATTACATTTTGGGACGAATTCAGAACTAGATTCAATTTTATT
The DNA here is from genome assembly GCF_000745775.1 of Flavobacterium sp. ASV13. Classification (GTDB taxonomy): domain Bacteria; phylum Bacteroidota; class Bacteroidia; order Flavobacteriales; family Flavobacteriaceae; genus Flavobacterium. The sequence goes on from NZ_JQJY01000005.1 coordinate 285,215, forward strand.
GCTGTTGACTACCTGATCTATACCCATGAGGTAGTGGCCAATATCGAAGAGTCATATCCGATGCCACTCTTAATTGGAGGAACCGTTCTAATCTCCTTGATCATCATTTTGATCTTTAAATGGCGGGAATCATTTCGAAAAACTTTTGAGTTTATCGCCAAACCTTCCACTAGAATAGCCTTTTTATCCATAACTGTAGTTATTATGGCATTCTTTACTTCTTACATTTCAAATGCCCAGGCAGAGTGGTCTGCTAACCGTTATAATTCTGAAATTTCAAAATCGGGAATTTATTCTTTCTTTGCAGCCTTTCGCAACAATCAAATGAAGTATGATGAATTTTATACTTCAATTGATGATGACATGGCTTTTAAATTGGTTCGCAGTAAACTGTCAGATTCAAATGCCAGCTTTACAGGTAAATATCCTTCAATACATAGAAAGATTAATGACTCTTTGAAATTATCATCAAAAAGAAATGTTGTTTTTATCCTGGTGGAGAGCCTTAGTGCCAGTTTTCTTAAAGAATTTGGAAATAAGCAGGATATCACACCCTTTATGGACAGTCTGGCTCAAAAAAGCATTTTTTTTGAAAATATTTTTGCCACCGGGACAAGAACTGTCCGAGGAATGGAAGCTGTGACATTATCAATCCCTCCAACCCCTGGGCAAAGTATTGTAAAAAGACCTGAAAACCAAAATCTCTTTACTGTTGCCAGCGTTTTTAAGGAAAAACAATACGATTGTAATTTCTTTTACGGCGGGGATGGCTATTTTGACAATATGAATTCCTATTTCGGCGGTAATGGTTTTACTATTTACGACCGTGGACGTGGAAGTGTGCTAAGTGACCAGATTAGAACCGTCAGAAATAATATTGAGGACCATAAAATTACATTTGAAAATGCTTGGGGTATTTGCGATGAGGATATCTACAATAAAATGTTAAGTGTTGCCGACAAACAATATACAGAAGGTGTTCCATTCTTTAATTTTATCATGACAACCTCCAACCACAGACCTTATACCTATCCCTCAGGAAAAATTGACATACCTTCGGGAACAAGCCGTGAAGGAGCCGTAAAATATACTGATTTTGCACTTCGGGAATTATTTAAAAAAGCTTCCAAAAAAGAATGGTATAAAAATACCATTTTTGTCATAATTGGTGATCACTGTGCCAGCAGTGCAGGAAAAGATGCCATTGATGTAGCCAACTACCATATTCCAGCCATGATTATAAATCTTCCAGCATCTCAAAACCAAAATATTCCAAAATTGTGTTCGCAAATAGACATCTTTCCTACTCTTTTTGGCGTTATGAACTGGAGCTATCAGACCAATTTTTTTGGTAAAGACGTCTTAAAGAATTCATTTGAACAACGTGCTTTTTTGGGAACATACCGAAAACTAGCCCTGATGAAGAGAAATAAAGTAATGATCCTATCCGATCAAAAAAGACAGTCGTTTTACAAATGGAAAAAAGAAGACAACAGTCTATTGGAAATACCCATGGACAGGGTTTTTCTAAAAGAAACGATTGCATGGTATCAGACGGCAGATCATTTTTTTACCAATAAATTATTGAAATAATTCTAATTACAAATTAATTGCAGAAAAAAACAGTACCAGTACACACCTAATGGAGGTTTTTTTCGTCTATTACTATGATTCTTCACCAAATCCCATCCAATTGGTCCAGAGCCATAAGAGAAATTACTTTAAGACAAGCTATATCAAGAATGTATAACTTTAAAAATTTTACAAATGAAAAAAGGAAAACAGCCGGTATACAAGAGTCATTCCCGCTACAGCAGGAAAACTTCCAAGTCCATGAAAAGATTGCGGGATCTTGCTATATTTTTTGCTATTCTGGTAATTATTGCAGGCATCGTTATATCGATGATGTATTTATACCATTATTATCTTAAAAATTAGGCAGATAAAACATACTCTAGCCTTACAAACTAATTTTCAGCAATGCAAATTTCTATATCATCACTTGCTTACATTCCTATATCAATTCTTGTAATACTTATAATTATGGCACTTCAGGAAGAATTCGAGAAACAAAGTATATGGCTGCTTAAATACGGGAAAACATTTCCCCACATTATGCTTCTTATAGGTTATTTATTACTGCTTAAGTCTGAAAAAAATCCAAATGGGTTAATCTTAAGACAATCACCTTTTGAAAGCTTATTTGAATATTTATGCCTGGCAATAAGCCTTCTAGGATGCACCATTAGAATACTCACCGTAGGTTACACTCCCAGTATTCCAAGACATGAACATAAAAAAACAGGTGTATCCAATCATTATAGCTCTGGTACTTATTCGATGGTCAGGCATCCTTTGTATTTAGGCAATTTTATAATATGGCTTGGAATGATTGTCATCACCGGTGACTTTTGGTTCATCTTTGCCTTTGCACTTTTATATTTTATATATCTTGAAAGAATAATGATGGCAAAAGAAAGGCAATTAAAAAGTACGTTTGGTTTTAAATACTCTCGCTGGGCTGAAAAAGTACCTGCAATACTTCCTAATGTCTGGCTGTATAAAAAGTCACACTCATCTTTTAACTGGAAAAAAATAAGAAAGAGTGAAACCGGGCGTCTCTGCAGTACATTTTTTATTTTCTTTGTGTTTGAAATTTCCTGTCAGTTAATGCAAGGAAAAAACAACTATAATTTTGTATCACTTATAATAAGTTTGATCTTCGGTATTATTTATATCTGTGAAAACTTGAAATCCATAATTTCCTTTTTCCGGAGAATAATTGTAAAAATGAGGTAAGAGTGTAAATAGAATTAAATCCGAAGAAATCTCTAAATGGATATTATTATTTACAAAATGATGAAATATTCATAAATATTACATTATCATTGAAATTATCCGGGAATATGTATTGCCCAATATAATAGTTCCCTATCTGGATGCATAAAGCCATTAATGCATCCAGAGGGGTTCTATATTTGATAAAAAACAAATAATTCACAGTATATTATTTTCAGATTACTACAATCTTTTTTTTGAAAAACTGTTAGACAGCCTGCACAATTTGGCAATAAAACAAACTATATACTGTTCTTTTACAAATAAACCTCTTCGATTCTTGATTAAGGTAAGGCCAATGATAAAATTACTCTAAAGCCTCTCAAAAATAGTTACTCAAAAACCTTCGCTATACGATTCATACTTTATATTTGAGATAGCCATTTACCGTAAAGTTTTCAGTATTAATTTTAATTATGAATTCCATCTTTATAAAAAAGTCATTATTTGATCTTTTTATATCTAAGAATAGGACTACTTTTGGATCAAACCGCCTATTATGTTAATACTTAGGGCCAAAATAATAGTATTAAAAAAAAAGGAAAGCATACCATGCAGTAAAACTATTCTCCTGATATGCCTTGCCGTGATACTAACATCGGATACCTGAAATGTGGTTCCCAGAACAAACGAAAAATAACAAAAATCCAAATAATCCGGCGTATTGTCTTCAGGAAAATTCAGACCTCCAAATACACGCCTCCCCGCTTTTTCTTCTCCCACAGCATAGTATAAATGTGCGTATTTAAATGTAAAAGTCGTGTGAACCAGCCACCAAGCCAATATGGCTGAGAAAACCGTAAGTAAAATATGAATAAGCAATTCAGTTCCTTTCATTTCACCTGAAGTCCTATAAAACAAAACAATAGCAATCAAACTAATTATGGAAGCCATCAAAATCAGTATCATAATTAAAGAGCGGCCTGAATCCTGCTTCTCTGCAATTTTATGCAAATCTTTAGGATGAAAGCTTAAAATTGTCATCCAGCATAAAAGAAGATAGGCGCCAGAGAAAGCCAGCCATGAAGCCATCCAATGTACGGATGCTTTTTCAGTATTTTCCAACATAAAAAACATAGCAGCACCAATGGATAATGATATATATAATCGAAGGTTACTGTCAATCTTGCTCATCCAAATTATCTTTGATTTCAAAATATTTAATTTAAATTATTTAATCAACTCCCGTAGAATATTGATTTATTAGTATTAAGATTCATTAGCAATAAAACCGATACCTCTTACAGTTCGAAGTCTTTCATCGGTGGCAGAGATTCGGAGTTTTTTTCTTATATTACTCATAAAAACATCAATAATGCCAGGGTCATACTCATAGTCTGAACTCCATACCTCCTTGATAATGTCTGTGCGAGAACATACTTGTCCTTTATGCCGCAGCAGATAAGCCAACAGCAGAAATTCTTTACGAGTCATTAGAACCTCTCGGCCTGACTTAAAAACTTTATAAGTATTCATTTTTATATTTATATCTGAAAGCCAGTATTCACGTTCTGAATTTTGTCCTTTTCTTTCATAGGCCATAATTCTTGAAATTAATTCCTCAAGACTAAACGGCTTTTTTATATAATCATTTGCTCCATGTTCCAGGGCAACTATGGTGTCCTCTAGTGTATCTTTTGTGGTGATAAAAATTATAGGCGTCTGGGTATCGGATACACGGATTGCCTGGCATACTTCTATCCCTGAAACTGTAGGAAGAATCCAGTTCAGAAGAATCAAATCATAGTTTCTTGTAGCTGCTCTAAGAACCCCTTCCTTACCATCCTCAGCGGTATGGACAAAATGTCCTCCTTCCTCGAGTCCAATGCGCAGGAAGTTTACAATTTTTGGTTGGTCATCAATTATAAGAATATTCATTGTTAAGACGGTAATTAATTGTTGGAGATTTAGGGCTCTCTGATTTTAAGAGTGTTAATCTGAAAACCTGCCAAATGTTTGTGCATTTCAGTCAGCGACCCTAAAATAACGTGCGAACATAATCCGCAATTTATTTTAATAAACAGAAAAATAAAGATAGATGGTACAGTACATAGATAAATTGTGATGACATACTGATTCAATAAAGCTAACAAAGCTGTATTGTGTCAATATGCAGACAACTCTCCCCAAGAGATTGTGTCTTTTGGCTATGCCTCACCAAGCTCTTGCGGTGGCTGCCATATTGAATTAAGGTAATCAGACCTCAAGGATTGATATAATATTAAATTAGCATCGGTAATCACAACGCTAATGGGGAAAAATAGCATATTTTTCATTGGAAGAGTAATGTCACACTTACAGGTAATACAGTGGCAGACTGAACAGCATAATTGTTTATTACTATCACAACCAGTACTTGTTTGGTGGGAAACTACAGTCCTCCCGCCACTGCTAGAAATTTCCATATCTATACAAGGAATGAAAAGTACGGTCAGTAAATGTACCGCCAACAAGATTACGAAAATAGATTTCTGGTAAGTCATCATTGTAAATTTACAAAAAAAAGAAAAAGAAAAGTAATTTATATTTTATAAAATCCGCAAAATTTAATAATATAAGCAGATAAAAAAAGCCCCTTTAATCAAAAGACTATAAGGGGACTTTTTGGCATTCTCTACTTTTATTTGCTTTCCTTATGATGCTCACCTTCTTTATGATGTTCTTTTTCATCGTGGTGTTCTAATTCATCATGATGTTCCGGATCATTTTTTCCCTGTTCTCCTTCATGATGTTCCGGATGCTGGTGATGTTCCTTATGTTTGTCATGTTCCGGATGTACATGTCCCTCTTTTTTTTCTGTGTTCATAATGTATATATTTAATTAATAAATTAGCCTTACAAATACCTAAAAATCAATTACTAAACGGCACCTGTAGTCATTTATACTAATTTACGTAATAATTCAAAGTGGTTCCTTAAGATTAAACTAAGATTTAATGAATAACAAAAAATTAAGATCTTAGATTATTATTCTAAACCAGCTAGAATTTAATTATTTAAAAAAGTAAACATTCTCAATATATAGAAAATGGTACAAATTAAAATATTTTTAGGAACTTTTCTATAGATAATTAACTTCCCATTTATTTTACAAATATCCACGCATAAAACATTATTTATTTAAAAAAAAAATTAGATTTGCCTAAAAATTAAATCATGTGTTATAAAAATATTTTTTTAAGAAAACCTTTCTTATTGCTAATCTTTTGTTTTACACTATTATCTTGTGATACAAGTTATGTTGAAATACCAGCCAATGATGAAATACTGGACGGTCCGGTTGATGGTTTGTCGAATTCTGAATCTGCACAATTCTTAAGAGGTGATGCAGCAGTAAATGAAGTTTTTACCCGGGAAACTGGTCTGGGACCAACATTTGTTGGAACGAGCTGTATCAATTGCCATGCGGGAGACGGAAAAGGGCATTTATTTACCACACTTACTCGTTTTGGGCAAATTGATGAGACAGGAAATCAATTTTTAAATCAGGGAGGTCCACAGCTTCAAAACAGAGCTTTACCAGGTTACTTGCCGGAACAAATCCCAGCCGGGGCAACATTCTCTAAATTTACACCCCCGGCATTTACAGGCTTGGGCTTTTTACAATATGTTTCGGATAATGATTTAATTCAGATGACAGATCCGGAGGATAGTAATGGAGATGGTATTTCAGGTACTGTAAACTGGATTACTATTCCTGGTTATTCAATTCCAGCTTCCAATGCAATAACCCAAAACAGCAAACATATTGGACGATATGGCAAAAAAGCATCTGCTTTTGATTTATTGCATCAAACAGTTAATGCCTACAATCAGGATATGGGAATTACATCTGTATTTAATCCTATTGATCATTATTCTAATTTAGAAATTGATCCTGAAATCTCAACTGCTAAAGTCAATGATGTTATTTTTTACTTAAGCAGCTTAAAAGCTCCTATTCAGCGAAATCAAAATGATGCCGGTGTTATTCGCGGTAAAAACATATTTACTCAAATTAATTGTGTGGCTTGTCATAAAAGTGAACTTAAGACAAGTTATTCTCCTATAAACGCCCTTTCTTATAAAACTTTTGCCCCTTACACTGATTTGCTTTTACATGATATGGGAAGCGCATTAGATGATGGCTACACAGAGGGAAGTGCCAAAACCTATGAATGGAGAACTCCTCCACTTTGGGGGATAGGTCTTTCAGAAAATTCACAAGGAGGAAACTTATTTCTGATGCATGACGGTCGTGCACAAACTATTGAACAAGCCATAACATTACATGGCGGTGAGGCGCAACAAAGCAGAAATGCATTTGAAAAACTGTCTACACAAGATAAAGAAGCTTTACTGAAATTTATAAAATCATTATAATAATGGATAGGAAACAATTTTTAAAAACATGTGGTTTTGGATGTTTGGCAGGAATAGCCGGAGTAACTTTATTACAAAGCTGTGCTTCTTCCCAGATTCTTTCAAGAGAGATTAAAGACTCTGATCTTTTAGTTCCCATTTCTGATTTTATAATACAAAAAGGAACAAAAACAGAATTTAAAAAATACATCATCATTCAAAATGAAATATTAAAAGCACCAATTTGTGTGTATCGATTTGATGCAAACGATTATTGCGCCATATTTATGTTATGTACACATCAGGGTGCGGAATTACAGGTTTTTGGAGATAAATTACAATGCCCCGCACACGGAAGTGAATTCAGCAACCGGGGTATTTTAGAGAACGGTCCCGCAAATACAGATCTTAGAAAATTTCCGGTAGCAATAGAAAATAATATTCTAAAAATATCTTTAAAATGAGATTAAAACTAACTTTATTTCTGGCAATCGCTTTCTTCTTTTACGCAAATTGTTTTGCACAAATTGATCCCAATTTACTAAAAAGGGTACCAAAAGATACTGTAAAAAACATCTTAAACATGGATGCTGTTTACAATAGACCGGCATTGAATATAAACAAAACACCAATTTCTATTGGTGGGTACGTTGAAATGAACTGGCAAAAACTAACCACAGACGGAGTATCAGAAGGTCATCAATTTCAAGCCAGAAGATTATCTATTTTCATGTCATCAGCCATTAGTAAAAGAGTGAAGTTTTTAAGTGAAATTGAATTTGAAGATGGAGGAAAAGAAATTGCAATTGAATTTGCATCTGTAGACGTTGAATTTGATCCTTTGGTAAATTTAAGGGCTGGAATAATTTTGAATCCAATAGGTTCTTTCAATCAAAATCATGACGGCCCCAAATGGGAATTTACCGACCGGCCAATTTCATCAACTCAAATGTTACCCGATACATTTAGTAATGCCGGCGCGGGACTTTTTGGGAAAAAATATACAAAAAACTGGATGTTTGGATATGAAGCCTATTTATCTGGAAGTTTTGATAATTCTATAATTGAGAACACCGAAAATAAAACTTTCTTGCCGGCAGCAAAAAATAACCCTGAAAGATTTGAAGAAATAAATAGTGGCGAACCCTTATTTACAGGAAAAATAGCCCTTAGGAATAATAAAATAGGTGAACTGGGAATTTCATATATGGGTGGAATATATAACAAATTCCAGGATGAAGGAATTGTTATTGACAAGAAAAGACGTGTAGCAGTTTTTGCCTTGGATTTTAACACTACTCTGCCAAAAATCAAAACCTTTATCACTACAGAATTTGCCTGGATTTATGTTGATGTTCCCGAAACTTATTCTCAACAATTCGGAAATAAACAAAAGGGGGGCTTTATAGATATTGTACAGCCTATCTTGACAAAAACAATTCTGGGATGGGAAAAAGCAACTATAAACATTGCCTGCAGATTAGAATATGTGGATTGGAATGTGGGAAAATTTAAAGAGACAGGAGGCAATATTGGTGAAGATGTATGGAGTATAATGCCTGCCATTAGTTTCAGACCAACCTCTCAAACCGTAATTCGTCTAAACTATCGCTATTTAAAACAAAGAGACATTTTTTCTAATCCACCATCAATTACTGATGGATTTAATATGGGGATTTCTAGTTACTTTTAAATACACATTTATAAAAAGATTCCCATCGACTTATATCTTAGTAATTCACTTATTTATTTACTATAATATAATCATAAAACTTGCAAGCTATTTTATATATGGCATAAAAATTGTAATAATATATTTATATTAATTTTAAAACACTTCAAAATGAGTAATAGACTAAATTGTTGGAAATGTGTTCTTATGATTACTGGTGCAATGGGTTTTGTTTCATTTTTTTCACATTATTGATAGATTAATTGAGCACAAAAAAATCTTCAAGGACAGGATAAAAGAATCTTAGAACAGTGTTCTAAATCTAACTAATAAAAGAGGCTGTTTTACTAAGTTCTGAGACCGCCTCTTTTTCTATTTTTTATTCGGACTCCTGTTGGAGTGTGGATCTGAAATATGCAATTCTCAAGAACTTGTTTTAGGTTTAAGACTTCTTCTTTTATTTTCAACATATTTGAAATTTTGAAATCAACAGGAATACAATCTCTTCTATCTAGTATCCTATCAGAATATTACACTTACTTCAGTTATAAAGCATACAAGGTGATTTAAAAAAAATTATGCAATATGCTTTAATTGTAAAAACATATCGCAATATTGCAATATAAATATAAAACGATGGGAATTACAAAAACAGATCACTTTACAGATAATCAAAACGAACTTGCCGTTTTGGCTAAAGCATTAGGGCATCCTGCCCGAATAGCCATAATGGAATATTTATTAAAAGTAGACACTTGTATATGCGGAGATATAGTTAACGAACTTCCACTCTCTCAGCCAACGGTATCTCAGCATCTTAAGGAACTTAAAAAACGCTGGTTTAATAAAAGGAAGTATTGATGGTAACTCTATTTGTTACTGTATTAATGAACCTGGATTAGAAAAAATAAAAGGTTTTTTCGAACATATCACAGCTCATCTTGAAAAAAAAGAGAAACGAGTGCTGCTAATCTTATAAATATGGAATTCAGAAAACTATTAAGTGCCGATTGGCCACAGGTTAGATTAATCTATGAAAAAGGAATAAATACAGGCAATGCCACTTTTCAAACCACCACACCAACTTGGGAAGACTGGAATGATTCGCATCTTGCCACCTGCAGAATTGTTGCCGAAAGTAATCATTTGATTAAAGGATGGGAAGCACTCACTCCTATTTCTTCAAGATGTGTTTATGCGGGTGTAGCCGAGGTAAGCGTATACGTTGACACTGAACATTCCGGAAATGGAATAGGTCTTGCGCTTTTAAATGATCTTGTTCATCTGAGTGAGGCCGAAGCATATGGACTTTACAAGCTGGTCTATTTCCTGAAAACAGAGCAAGTCTGAGCATCCATGAGAAAGCTGGATTCAGAATATTAGGCATTCGCGAAAAAATCGGGAAACAGAATGGAATCTGGAGAGATACTGTACTCCTGGAAAGACGAAGCGATTGATTAAATAATTACAAATAGTATAACAGCATTGGTAAATTAATTATTACTCATGCTTTTGCTGTAAAGGAAAAAGATATAAATTTTTAAAACACATAAATTATGAAACTTTCAGAAATTAAACAAGTATTAAAAACAGTTGAAGCTGTAAATTTCGAACTACCGAACGGAACTCTTGTACCGGAATATTTCCATGTGACTGAAGTTGGTTTGATTACTAAAAATTTTATTGACTGCGGTGGGGTAGTTAGAAAAGAAACGGTTTTGAATTTTCAATTATGAGATGCCAATGATTATGAACACAGACTAAAACCTCAAAAATTAATTCATATTATTGAACTTTCTGAAAAGGTTTTGGGTATTGAAGATCATGAAATTGAAGTAGAATATCAGGACACCACAATTGGTAAATACGATTTAGATTTTAATGGTAAAAATTTCATTTTATTAAACAGACAGACAGCGTGTCTGGCTCAGGATCAATGTGGAATCCCGTCAGATAAATCTAAGATACAGTTATCTCAATTAAGTGCTGACAGTACAAATTCATGCACACCTGGCGCAGGCTGTTGTTAATTTTTAAACTATAACGTAATATTTTTTTTCAATACCAAAAAAACTATGTTATTTACTGAAATAAAAAACACAATTAATTCATTTGATTTTAATCAAATCTCAGCAGAACGTAAAACTATCCTGCAGCCATTAGTTGAATATATCCAAAGCAAAGCAGACAATAACCAACAGATTAGACTTAATTTAATCTGTACACACAATTCCAGAAGGAGTCATTTATCTCAAGTCTGGGCACAAACTGCCGCTGCATATTATAATATAAAAAATGTTTCATGCTATTCGGGAGGTACTGAAGCTACTGCTTTATTTCCAATGGTTGCCGAAACTCTGCATCATTCAGGATTTAAAGTTAAAGCTATTTCAGAGGGTGAAAATCCTGTTTATTCCATAAAATATTCATCGAATGAACTTCCTGTTATTTGATTTTCTAAAACCTATGATGATGATTTTAATCCGGAGAGCGAATTTGTTGCTATTATGACCTGCTCACAAGCCGATGGAGGATGTCCCTTTATTGCAGGTGCAGAAAAACGTATCCCAATTACTTTTGAAGATCCAAAAGTATCCGATAATACACCACAACAAAAACAGGTATATCAGGAGCGCAGTTTTCAAATCGGAACTGAAATGTTCTATGTATTCTCACAAATCAAGCAATAAAAATGTCAGCAAATAACTGTGCCCCTGTCGCGGGGCGAAAGAAATTAGGTTTCCTTGATAGATTTTTAACCCTGTGGATTTTCCTTGCTATGGTTCTTGGCGTGGCAATAGGTTATTTTATTCCTTCCAGTGCAAATTTCATCAATTCATTTTCAAGTGGAACAACAAACATTCCCTTGGCTGTTGGACTTATTCTTATGATGTATCCACCCTTGGCAAAAGTAAAATACGAGCAAATGGGACAGGTTTTTAGAAACACTAAAATTTTAGGAGCTTCATTGTTTCTAAATTGGATTGTTGGACCTATTTTAATGTTTTCTTTAGCCTTGCTTTTTTTAAATGGTTATCCGGAATATATGATCGGAGTCATTCTAATTGGACTAGCGCGCTGTATTGCCATGGTAGTAGTTTGGAATGATTTGGCTGATGGAAACAGGGAATACGCAGCAGGTCTTATTGCACTTAATAGTATTTTTCAGGTTTTACTCTAGAGTGTTTACGCTTATGTATTCATTACAATTCTGCCACCGTATTTTGGCTATCATGGCTTTGAAGTTAATATTAGTATTGCTCAGATTGCCGAAAGTGTCGGAATATATTTAGGAATTCCATTCGCACTTGGAATCATAAGTCGCTATGGTTTAATTGCAATAAAAGGAGCCGAATGGTTTGAAACTAAATATGTCCCTTTTATTTCACCAATCACTCTAATATCTTTACTTTTTACAATCATTGTTATGTTCAGCCTTAAAGGAGAACTGATTGTTCAAATCCCCTTGGATGTTATACGCATCGCAGTTCCGTTAGTGATTTATTTTACCATAATGTTTATCATAAGCTTTTTCGTTGGAAAATATTTTGGTGTAGATTATTCAAAAGCGACAGCTATTGCTTTTATGGCTACCGGTAATAATTTTGAGCTCGCTATTGCAGTAGCAATTGGTGTCTTTGGCTTAAACAGCGGTCAGGCATTTGCAGGAGTTATAGGGCCTTTGGTAGAAGTGCCAGCACTTATTGCATTAGTTAATGTTGCTTTCTGGTTCAGAAAAAAATATTACACAAAACCAGTTACCAACTAATAATTGTTATAACTGTTTAATATGAGAATTGCAATAATAGCAGATATACATGCCAATTTTCCGGCACTAGAACAAACCTTAAAAAGCATTGAAGAACAAAATATTGATGCTATTTACTGCCTGGGAGATTTAGTAGGTTACAATCTATGTCCAAATGCTGTAATCAATGAAATCCGAAAAAGACATATTCCTACACTGGCAGGAAACCATGAAGTAAAAGCTGTAGATATACACAATGATGGATCCAACGACTCAGAAAGTTATGCTTATCAGATTGTGGGCAAAGAGCAGATCAAATACCTTTCTGCTCTGCCTGCCCATATTAAATTGGAATATCAGGCAGCTGATAAGTTAATCAAGATTTTAATGGTACATGGCAGTCCATACGGTAATAAGGAATATTTGCTTGAGGATAAAAAAGAAAAAGACTTTACTGATATTTTTCTTGACACTGGTGCAGATATCATTATCTGCGGTCATTCCCACAAACCATATCGTCGAATTTTAGAAAACCCAAATAAAAAAGGCAGTTATTTCTATGCTGTAAACACAGTATCCGTGGGCAAACCTAAAGATGGAAATCCAAAATGCTGCTATGCAATAATAACCATTGATAAAAGCAGTAATTTTTCAAAAAAAGATGGTGTACAGGTCAAATTCATCAGAGTCGACTATGATATCGAAAAAACAGCGCAAGCTATTGAAGAAAGTCCACTGCCAAATGTTTACTCACTTATGCTCAGAAAAGCATATTAAAAGCTGTCACAATAAAATCATTTATGGAAAGTTTTAAATTATTGTTAAATAGCATCACCCCTATAAGCAATCAGGAATTTGAAAATTACAGCCAATCTTTTAAAAGCTATAGTTTACCCAAAATAGCTATTTTGCAGTTCAAGATTATTATGTTGTGTTTTAATATCATTTTTAATACATTTACATTTATAAAAGTACATTTACTGACTGCGGTTAAATTGATCAAGGACACAAAGGGGCTACAAGGTAAGTCATTATAAATGAGACCTATTCGGCTACCCTTTTTGGAAGAGTGCTTGAGAATACCAATAAAATCAACGAATTAAGGAATAGGTAGGTCGTCCTGCCACCCCGACAAAAGTCTTTCCATTTATTTGAAAAGGCTTTTTTTTTGCAGTAAACTGAAATATAAAATTATAGCATAGAACGGTTATCTCGTCCCGATTGAGATCGGGAAGGCCGCAGGTTCTCCCGAAAGCTTTCGGGACTGCCACCCCGACAAAAGTCTTTTCATTTACTTGGAAAGACTTTTTTTTTGCAATAAACTGAAAACCAAATCTCATTGTTCAATTGTAAAAAAATAGCCCACGGTTAAAACCGCAGGCTATACTAAAAAATATTATATTTTATTTATTTCTCCATTTTAATGTAAGCAGGATACGATTCACGACTTGGCAAAGTAAATTCTTCATCAAAAGGTTGTGTGCCCGATCCATTATTATATGACAGTACACGCTTAACACCTGTTGCCGTGCTTCCGCCTTCGCTATTAATAACATTTTGAATATTTCCTGAACCTGCAAAACGCGTGGTACACATTTTTTCGAGTTTCACATTTGGGCTGTTCGGAATTTCAAAACCATTTTTCTTGTTTACATTTCCATCGGTTCCTGTCATAACAGCATAAGATCCCATTCCTATACTATGATGTTCTTTAACCGTATTAGCCACTTTGAATGCAGCATAACCATCAACTTTTCCGTTTTGACTACTCCAGCTTGCTTGATTTGGCGCATCATATGGTGGTTCATTTTGAAAGAAATAAGTTCTACCACGTTCACCAAGCCATAACACCTCGTATTCTTGAAAGTGCTCAACAAATAACCCATAAAGCGTAACATCGTTACCGGTAACAATAAGTCCGTTTTTGCATCTGTCTCTAGTCCATCTTGCAGCACCACCTTTTTGCGAGCCATGATCAGCACGCCAAAGCCAAAAGTGATCTCCAACAACATTGTTACTATTTATCTGCATTGAAGCTTGTATCTGAACATTTTTCGATTGAACCCCACCTACTCTACATGTGATATCTGTCAGTAGAATTGGATCTGCAGAATGATCAACCTTTGCACCTTCATTGCTTATTCTAATTTGATAAGTTGTGCTATTGAAAGAATCCATAAGAAGACCGGCGATAATAATTCCGTCTTTATCATCAGCATAAATACATCCCCAAGTATTTTTTTCAGTAGGCTCCAATGTCACTGAAGCTATCCCAGCGCCTAAAAGTATTGCATCTTTTCTATTTACCTGAATTGGAGCATTCAGCGAATAATGTCCTGGAGTAAAAAATATATTTTTACCAGCTGTCAAAGCATTGTTGATTTCTACTTCGGTATCATCTTCTTTAGTAACATACCATTCCGTTACCAAATCTTGAATTTTGCCTTTACCCATATCTGTTGATGACCATGAAACTCCTACTCTATCTTTTTGCCAAGCCGGAACAAACACTTTATATTCGCCATCTTTATCAATGAAAAGAAAAGGTTTTTCTCTAATAATAGGTGTCATAGGAACTGGCGAGTTCTTCTCATCTGCCTGAGGAGGATTTACACACCCTTGCCAAACCATATTATAAGAGCCCCCCATTGCTTCAGAACCTGCAGGGAAAACAGTATTTCTTGTATACCATTGTTGCTGTCCTTTCCAGTTTGGTCGGTCAGTTGTGTAATGCGTATCGGCAATGAAACCGCCACTTCCCCAAAAATTAGTATTTCCAATATCTGAAATATATTTTGAAGTACTTTCAATCAACATTCTTCGTGCGCTCGTTGACTGAGAAACGGTCCAGGAAAAATCGCGCATTACTTCAACATTTTCAACAGAACGCCAAAAAGTACAAGTAGCATTTGCACCACCTGAAAGATGAGGTCTTGTAAATATAGCACCCAATTTCACATCTGACGGAACTCTTCCTAAACCTCCAATATGAGAATAAAAACCTAATTCGATTGCATTAGCTTCCGCTGATGATGCAGAACCAGATCCGCCGACATCATAAGTTTGTCCGTTAACATTTGGCTTGAAATAATAAGCCTGACGTTTTGTTGTCCACTCACCATTTGCACCCCCTAAACCAATAGTAGCAAATTGCGAATTAATTTCGTTTCGTGCTGTTTCGGCTTTTTCATGCTTTCTATCATAGAAATACATAGTGTCACCAAAAATTTGGTTTTCTAATGAAATTATTATGGTTATATCGTTACGGGTAACTTTATAATAGTTTTCATATTTATCTCCATTTGGCTTATTATCTGTGAATGTTAATTTAGAAGTCGAGCCAACCGAAACAAAATCCGACGCCAGGCGACTTCCTCCTCTGGTAATTACATAATTTCCAGAAGTCCCAAAAGCTGTCCACGCCAATGTGATGTTGTGTTTCTTTTTATTGTATTCAATTTTGTATTCTATTTTATTCTGCTCGCTTTTTTCATCAACTGAAAAGGGCGAAACGAAACTGCATAAAATCAGTATAAACATGAATCCTGCAAATACTGAAATCGCTTTTTTACTCTTAAGAATGTTCATTTTTGTGGTTTAATAGTTTGTAATAATAGTAATTTTTAAAGAATCCAAAATAGCGATAATCTTTAACCTGAAAGTCCATTTTTACTCTCATTTTTCTTATCAAAAACTATACAAAATCAACATTTCTTGGCACAAACAAGCCGTGTACAATATTTTCATTCGTTTCTACATAGATTTTGCTAGTCAACAAAAATTAAAAATGAAGAATCTAAATGATGAGTGCATCTTATAATAGAAAAACCGCTTTTAGTTTATCTAAACGTTTAAATTTTAAAATGAGACCGTTTCTCGAAGGCAAAATTAAATTCCTGCCTTTTTACAGCAATAACATTATCTAAATTGATCAAAATTCAATTGGCAATTCTATTTATAACTAAAAATAATTTGTTCCGAAGACCCATGAAACCACGAATAAACAACGTTTCATAAATGTTAACAAAATAGATTTTCAAAAACCATAAATAATTGTATTTTTACGGTTCAAAATTCAGAAAATAAATGGGCAAAATCATTGCTATTGCTAATCAAAAAGGAGGCGTTGGAAAGACTACTACATCAGTAAATCTTGCTGCCTCATTAGGTGTTTTAGAGAAAAAAGTATTATTGATCGACGCTGATCCTCAGGCCAATGCAACATCTGGTCTTGGAATTGACGTAGAAACAGTTGAAGTTGGAACGTATCAAATTCTGGAACATACTGCAACACCAAAAGAAGCCATTTTAAAATGTACAGCTCCAAATGTTGACGTGATACCTGCTCACATCGACCTTGTTGCTATCGAAATTGAATTGGTTGACAAAGAAAACCGTGAGTATATGCTTAAAAAAGCATTAGAAGAGGCAAAACAAGAATATGATTATATCATTATTGATTGTGCACCATCTCTAGGTTTGTTAACCTTAAATGCTTTAACAGCTGCGGATTCTGTGGTTATTCCTATTCAATGTGAGTATTTTGCACTTGAAGGATTAGGAAAATTATTGAATACTATTAAAAGTATTCAAAAAATACATAACCCGGATCTTGACATCGAAGGTTTATTATTGACGATGTACGATTCAAGACTGCGTTTATCGAATCAGGTTGTTGAAGAGGTTCAAAAACACTTTAACGATATGGTTTTTGAAACTGTTATTCAGCGAAATGTAAAATTAAGCGAGGCGCCAAGTTTTGGAGAAAGCATCATTAATTATGACGCAACAAGCAAAGGTGCGGTGAATTATATTCACTTAGCTCAAGAAATTATAAAGAAAAACAGCAAATAGTTTTTATGACAAAAGCAATTAAAAAACAAGCCTTAGGTAGAGGATTATCAGCATTATTAAAGGATCCGGAAAACGACATTAAATCAGTAGACGATAAAAATGCTGATAAAGTTGTTGGAAACATCATTGAGCTTGAAATAAGTGCTATCGAAATAAATCCGTTTCAGCCTAGAAGCAATTTTAACGAAGAATCATTACGTGAATTAGCCACTTCTATCAAAGAACTTGGTGTAATTCAACCTATTACTGTTCGAAAATTAGAATTCAACAAATACCAGCTAATTTCCGGAGAACGCCGTTTGCGTGCTTCAACATTAGTGGGGTTAACTCATGTTCCGGCATATATTCGTATTGCTAATGACAATGAATCATTAGTAATGGCGTTAGTAGAAAATATTCAGCGTCATGATTTAGATCCAATTGAGATTGCGCTTTCGTATCAGCGTTTGATTGACGAAATACAATTGACACAGGAACAAATGAGTGAGCGCGTTGGAAAAAAACGTTCTACAATTGCCAACTATTTACGTCTTTTAAAATTAGATCCGATTATCCAAACCGGAATTCGTGACGGTTTTATTAGCATGGGACATGGTCGCGCAATCATCAATATTGAAGATTTAGATGTTCAGACTGATATTTATCAAAAAATTGTAAGTCAAAATTTATCTGTTCGCGAAACTGAAGCTTTAGTTAAAAATTATCACGAAGGTCAACAACCAAAAGCAGAAGGAAAGCCAAAAGCGGAATCTTCTTTTGTGGTTAGAGAAACTCAAAAAAACACCTTCAACGATTATTTTGGCTCAAAAGTTGATATTAAAGTGGCTGGCAATGGAAAAGGAAAAATTACAATTCCATTTAATTCTGAAGCCGACTTTAACAGGATTATAAAATTAATTAATGGATAGTGAATAAGATTGTCCCCATAAGTTTATTGTTCTTTCTCATAGGAACCGCTTCTATTTTTGCCCAGGCAAAATCAGATGCGGTTTTAGTCGCTAAAGACACTACTAAACTTCAAGAAATAGACCCGCTTACACCAGCAAAAGCTGCATTTTACTCTGCAATTTTACCCGGATTAGGTCAAGCATACAACAAAAAATACTGGAAAATCCCCCTCGTTTACGGAGCAATTGGAACTAGCCTTTATTTCTACATTGACAACAACAAAAAATACCATGATTATCGAGACGAATACAAACGAAGACTCGAAGGCTATGGCCCTGGAACTGGTGGAAAATACGATTTTCTAGACGACAGCCGACTTATTGCTGGTCAAAAATTCTATCAGCGAAACAGAGATTTATCTGCCCTTTTTGTAGTTGGCTTTTATGTCTTAAATATTATTGATGCCAATGTTGATGCCGCTTTGATTCAGTTTAATGTAAACGAAAGATTATCAATGCGTCCAGAAATATACCCCAACGATGTAACATTCAGACCAAACGTTGGACTAACTTTTAATTACACTTTTAAATAGTACAAATACTGTTTAAAATTCAAAAAACATACACAAAATGAAAATTGCGCTTTTAGGATATGGCAAAATGGGTAAAGTAATCGAAAGAATTGCTTTAGAAAGAGGCCACGAAATTGTTTTAAAGAAAGACGAATTTAACACATACGAAGGACTTTCAACTGCTGATGTCGCTATTGACTTTAGTGTTCCAACTGCTGCTGTTGATAATATCTCAAATTGTTTTCATGCCAATGTTCCTGTAGTTTCCGGAACAACGGGATGGTTAGAACATTATGACGAAATGATTTCGCTTTGCAATGAAAAAAAAGGAGGTTTTATATCTAGCTCAAATTTTAGTCTTGGAGTAAATATTTTCTTCGGATTGAATGAATATTTGGCGAAAATCATGAACCAATTTGATTCTTATAAAGTTTCAATGGAGGAAATTCACCATATTCATAAACTTGATGCTCCAAGCGGAACTGCAATTTCTCTAGCAAAAGGTGTTATTGAAAATAGCAATTATTCTGAATGGACTTTGGACGAAGCAAAAAACAATCAAATTCATATTGAAGCAAAAAGAATTGGCGAAGTTCCTGGTACTCATACAGTAAATTACGATTCAGCTATTGACAGCATTGAAATTAAACATACCGCTCACAATCGTGAAGGTTTTGCTCTTGGAGCAGTTATTGCTGCTGAATGGTTAGCAGGAAAAACAGGTATCTATACCATGAAAGACGTATTAAATCTAAACTAAAACTGATTTAAAGTTTAAGATTTCAAATCCGACAATCTTAAACTTCAAACTTTAAACAAAAATATTATGACACTATATCTTTGGTTTGTATTTTTCCTTGCCGTTCAGGTGATTCATTTTATCGGAACATGGAAATTGTATCAGGCAGCTGGAAGAAAAAGCTGGGAAGCTGCAATTCCGGTTTACAACTCAATTGTTTTAATGAAAATAATAAGCCGTCCAACTTGGTGGACTTTGTTGCTTTTTATTCCAATCATCAACCTAATTATGTTTCCGGTTGTATGGGTTGAAACCTTGAGAACTTTTGGAAAAAGATCAACTTTAGATACTATTTTGGGAATTTTTACATTAGGATTTTATATCTATTACGTAAACTACACTCAAAAACTAGAATACCGTGCAGACCGAGATTTAACTCCAAAAACCAAAACTGCAGACACTGTAAGTTCATTGCTTTTTGCCATAATCGTAGCAACATTAGTACACACTTATGTGGTACAGCCTTACACAATTCCAACATCTTCTCTTGAAAAATCATTATTGATTGGAGACTTTTTATTTGTCAGCAAATTAAATTACGGACCAAGAGTTCCAATGACAACAGTTGCTTTACCAATGGTTCATGATTCTATTCCATTAACAAAAAGCAAATCATATCTAAAATGGCCACAATTACCATATTTCAGATTACCTGCATTTGAAAAAATAAAACGAACCGATATTGTCGTTTTCAACTGGCCTGCTGATACTGTTCATTATTTTTATGAGCGAAAAGGCCAACCAGGTGTTATAAAACCTATTGATAAAAGATCAAATTACGTAAAAAGATGTGTTGGTATTCCTGGAGACAGTTTATCAATTAAAGATGGTTATGTATTCATCAATGGCAAGAAATTAATTCTTCCTGAAAGAGCTAAACCACAATATTCTTATACAATAGCATTTGACGGAAAAACTCCTGTTGATTTACAGTCTTTAGTAAAAGAATTGGATATCACTGATGGTGGATATTTCAAAAATGAAGAAAAAAGAGACACTCTTGTTTTAGGCGCATTAACAGAAGATGGTGCTGAAAGATTTAGAAATACTCCAGGCGTTACTGCAGTAATCAGAAAAATTGACAAAGGAAACGATAATGCTATTTATCCGCATATTAATAAAGGAAGCCAAGATAATATGGGGCCAATTTATATTCCTGAAGCTGGAAAAACAGTAGCATTGACAAATGAATCTTTACCATATTACAAAGATATTATCACCAATTACGAAGGGAATACATTAGAATTAAGAGATTCAAAGTTTTTCATCAATGGAAAACCAACAACTACTTATACTTTCAAACAAAACTACTATTGGATGATGGGAGACAACCGTCACAATTCTGAAGATAGCCGTTATTGGGGTTACGTTCCGGAAAACCATATTGTTGGAAAACCTGTTTTCATCTGGCTAAGCTGGGACACAAACGGAAAAGGCATAAACAAAATTCGTTGGAGCCGCGTTTTCACAACTGTTGATGGTGAAGGACAGCCTCAATCCTATTTCAAATATTTCTTGATTCTTCTTGCTCTTTACTTCGTTGGAGAATTCTTTTGGAGAAAGAAAAAAGAAAACAAAGCATAAAAAACGTTAATTCGTTAAACTAGTAAATCGTTTAATCGTTTCTCAAAAAAAGGACGATTAAACGATTTACCGATTAAACATAAAAATGACCATGAATTCCTTATTACTTCCTACTTATTTCCCTTCCATCAGTCACTTTGCAGTAATGGCTCAATCTGAGACGATTACTTTTGAAATGGAAGATAATTTTCAGAAGCAGACTAATAGAAACAGAACTTATATTTATAGTCCAAACGGAATTCAGTTATTAAATATTCCTGTAAAACATTCAAAATCGGCTCACCAAAAAACAAAAGACGTTTTGATAGAAAATGAATTTGATTGGCAAAAACAGCACTTCAAATCTTTAGAAGCTGCTTACAGAAGTTCTCCGTTTTTTGAGTTTTTTGAAGATGATATCACTCCTATTTTCGAAAAAAAGCACACTTTTTTAATGGATCTAAATTTAGAAGTTTTAGAGATCGTTACAAAATGCCTTAGAATGAAACTAGAATTTGGAAAAACTTCTGAATACTTTCATGAAGTGGAAAATATTTCGGATTTCAGATATTTAGCAAACGGCAAAAAAGACGCTAATTCATTCGAAAAATACACTCAGGTCTTTGATGACAAACATGGTTTTATCAACAATTTAAGCGTGTTGGATTTGCTTTTTAATGAAGGTAAGTTTGCGATGGATTATTTAAAAACCCAGAAATTAATATAAGTTTTGCTTTACTTTTAACTTCTAACGTTCTTGTGCTACCGTGGGTTAGGGATTAAATTAAGCCCATTATTCGGATTTGCCAAATCATCTAAAATACAGAACCAACTTTCCAATAATTCAATTGCCAAATCTATTATAGAGATTGTTGGTAGTAGTTTTTTATTTACAATATTTTTCTATAGTATCCCGACACCTTTGTCCATTTATAACCCATAGCTCGTCAGCTTTATTTAAGTCAAAACAAGCCCCATCTCTATCTCCTATTCTTAATTTAGCGATTCCTCTATTATAATAAGCTTCTGAAGCCATATCACTATGTATTTCTATTGCTTTCGTGCAATCGCTGATTGCACCTTTGTAATCTTTTAAATAATATTTAGCCAAGCCTCTATCAGAATAAGCCGCCCATGAAGTTGGCTGAAACTCTATAGTTTTTGTAAAATCATCTATTGCTCCTTGATAATTAGCTAAATCATTTTTTACAAGCCCTCGATGGTAATAAGAGTAGCAACTATGAGAATCTATTTCTATTGCTTTAGAAAAATCTATCATTGCTCCATTATAATCTCCTAAAATATGCTTTTCAATTCCTCTTCGACGATAAGCCTCTACAAAAGTCTTGTCTAATTCTATTGCTTTAGAAAAATCTAAAAGAGCTCCTTCATGGTTTTCCAACTCACTTTTTTCTATTCCCCTATTATAATAATTAGACTCATCCATACAAGAAACAGTGGCAATAAAAACAAAAACAATTAGAATCCGTATTAACTTCATTATGTAGTCGTTTTGTTTTTAGTATTGTCCATTTTTCACTTTCTCCATTAGCTTTAGCTCACGGCAATTTGGCGAATTACTTGCCAACTTTCCACTAAAACTGATCTATCGAAAGTCTTGTCATTATTGGATAATGATCTGAATTTTCAAAATCAGAAAAACTTTCGAACTGTTTTACTTTCATTTTGGTGTCAGTAAAAATATAGTCAATTCGCGCAGGATAGTATTTAAATTTATAAGTTGCTCCAAAGCCTTCCCCGGCCTCTTCAAAAGCATCTTTAAGTTTTCCTTTAATATTTCGGTAAACGTATGAAAACGGGCTGTTATTCATGTCTCCG
This sequence comes from Flavobacterium sp. ASV13, assembly GCF_000745775.1. Lineage (GTDB taxonomy): Bacteria > Bacteroidota > Bacteroidia > Flavobacteriales > Flavobacteriaceae > Flavobacterium. Next base: position 308,328 of record NZ_JQJY01000005.1, read on the forward strand.
CAAATAATAATTGGATATTTGCACTTTTTGATGTGTTCTTTAAAAATTTCAGCTTGTTCTTGTTGCTGCGTAAATCCTTTACTGATTCTCGCATAAATGCGCTGTGATTTCTTCTGATTTACATTGTCAATATTATCCGAAATATCACTTACGTCTGGAGAAATCTTAATAGACTGCAAGTGCATATTATAAACACGAATAATGTCTTTTCCGCGTTTAATATCTGCATAAACCACATTATTATCTGATTTAGGAAAAACAATATTTCCTTCATCAATAATTGGAAATTTTGAAAAAATAGCCTGACCCGTTTTGATCTGATTTCCATCGATAAAAATATAACGATGCGGATATACTTTTAAATCCAAATGTGCTGAATTAGAATATTCCTGAATACACAAAATATCAGGATCCTTATCATCTATAAAAGTTTTAATATTCTCAGGAATGTCGTCACGATCCAGCCATTTAAAAACATTAAACAAACGAACATTATAACTCATAACCGAAAAATCCCTTTCATCTTTTACATATTCTTTCGCTGAAAATTTATAGAATTTACTAATGAATGTAATCCCCATCAACAAAACCAAACCAGATAAAATAAGGCGTTTTTTAAACTGAATTGCCCAATAAACAAAGAAAAGCCCATTGGCAACAAAAAAAGCTGGCATAAACAGCGTTAGCACCGATAAAAGCGGAAAGCTCTTAGGTGCTAGAAATGGTAAAACATAGACGCTAAATGTGAGAACAGTCAGCACTATATTCAGAAAGAACATTATTTTGTTAAACCACGAAAGGTTTTTCATATTATTTGCTAAAAGGATTATTTTCCAGCTCTAAATAGAAACTCTTTTTCTTCTTTTGTAAGACAGTCATAACCAGATTGGCTAATCTTATCCAAAATTTCATCAATTTGTTGCTGCGTTTTGTCTTTCGTAACAATTCTTGACGAAGTTTTTTCCGTAGGTTTTTTGTAATTTTTATGAACTTTTGTAAATGGGGTCGTTGGGGATTTTCTAAAAAGATTAGCAAAAAAGTCTAAAACTTTAGAAACAATGATACTCAAATCGGTACCATTTTGAAGCAATTTTATAAATATAAATCCAAAAAAAGCTCCAGCTAAATGTGAAATATGGCCACCCATATTCTCTAAACGAAACTGCATTAAATCTAAAAGCAAAATAACGCCAGTAATATGCCAAAGCTTAACATTACCAATTATAAGCAGTCGAACATCCATTAAAGGCCGATATGTTGTTGCAGCAACCAAAATTGCCATAATTGCCGCCGAGGCACCAACAATTGAAGCAGAATTTCCTAAAAAATAATAACTTAAAGCAAATACAATTCCTGAAAATATAGCTCCTAAAATATACAGCCCTAAATATTGCTTTTGAGAAAAAAAAGTCAAAAATAAATTACTTGCGAAGTTCAAAACCAACATATTAAACAACAAATGCATGAATCCAAAATGAAAAAATGCATAGGTTAAAAATGTCCATGGCTTAAACATGAAAACCTGAGGGTCTGAAGATAATGCCAGCCAATTCGGAAAATCAAACTGACCAATTGAAAACTGATAGAAAAAAATCAAGGAAACAAGAAAACAAGCAATATTCCAATAAATGACACGCATTGCGATGCCTCCCAATCTGTATTGCAGTTTTAAATCATCAAGAATATTCATAAAGTCTTCGTTTCGTTTTTTAAAGTTAATAAATTAAAGTTAAAAATTAATTCCAACGATTGTTATTAAACTGATTTTTTTTCCAGTATAACATCATTAAGAAACCAGCAACAGCACCTCCAAGATGTGCAAAATGGGCAATTCCAGTTCCGCCGCTTCCAAAAAGAGAACTTCCTTTTAAACCTAAAAATAAATCAACTAATAAAAGTCCTGGCACAAAATATTTAGCCTTAATTGGAATTGGGATGAACATTAAAGCCAATTCTGCATTTGGAAACATAAATGCAAAAGCCGTCAGTAAACCATAAATAGCCCCTGAAGCACCTAGAACTGCACTTCCATATGCTGTTGTAAAATTTTCAAATTGAGTAACTGTCAATATTTCTTTCCATTTAACTGCTATTTGATTTTCACTCAAAAGCTGTAAAACATAAGATTTTGAATATCCGTTCGCAATCAAAATATTTAAACCTTCCTGAAAAGAATAATAATTTACTGCAAAATTCAACAAAGCAGCACCTAAACCACATGAAATGTAAAAAAACAAGAATTTTTTACCGCCCCAAAAATGCTCCAGCATAGATCCAAATGAATATAATGCAAACATATTGAATGCGATATGCAACAGATTTGCATGCATAAACATATGCGTAATTATCTGCCAGATTTTAAAATCTGGATTTTCAGGAAAATACATAATCAGATAATCATAAGATACTGGCACTAACTGAGAACCAATAAAAAAGATAATATTAATTATAAGCAGTTGTTTGACAACTGGAGTAATATTCATCATAAGGCAAACTTTTTATCTATATCTTCTACACGCATGGTGATGAAGGTAGGTTTTTGAAAAGGTGAAATATTTGGATCTTTACAGGCAAATAACCCATTTACTAAATTATCTTGTTCTTTTTCGGTTAAATATGATCCGGTTTTAACCGCTAAACTTTTCGCCATCGATTTGGCAATTGTATCATTCTGACTGTAACTATTTGCCGGAATTCCGTCCTGCAAATCACTCAACAACTGATCGATAACTATTGAAACTTCACTTTCAGTAATATTTACAGGAATTCCTGAAATTACAATATGATCCGTTTTGGCATCTTCAAAAATAAATCCTGTCGTTTCCAGCGAAGGTTTTAATTCCTCAATCAATTTCATTTCGACAGTCGAATAAAACAAATCTAACGGAAAAAGCAATTGCTGACTTGAAGCCTGATTAACAGTCATATTCAACAAAAATTGCTCGTATAAAATACGCTGATGCGCACGCTGCTGATCTACAATAATCATTCCTGATTTTATTGGCGAAACAATATATTTTTTATGAATTTGATAGGTTTTCTGACTTGCCTGCTCTACTTCATCATCATTAAACAAGGAAGAAGTCACTTCTTCATTTTCAAATGTAAACGGAGAACTTTCAATCGTTTCCGGATTTTCTAAGTCTAAACCAACATATAAACTTTCCCAGCTCGCTGTTGGTTCGACTCTTTTTGAATAACCAGAATATGATGATCCGGAATAAGAAGAGCCTGATGAAGAAGATGAACCCGAGCTATAGCCAGATCCCGAACTTCCTTTTGTATAATGCTGATTTGTTTTATCATCTGTAAAAGGATTAAAAGTTCCATCTACCTGAATGGTTGGTGTTTCAGCTTCTACATCTTTGTAGTGATATGGCGTATCTAAATTAGAATCTCTTTCAAAATCCAAAACAGGCGCTACATTGAATTGTCCCAAACTATGTTTAATAGACGCTCTTAAAATAGCATACAAAGCCTGCTCATCATCAAACTTAATTTCCGTTTTTGTGGGATGAATATTAATATCAATTGTATTTGGCGGAACCTGCAGATATAAGAAATAACTTGGCTGTGAACCATCTTTCAACAAACCGTCATAAGCCGCCATAACAGCATGATGCAGGTAACCACTTTTGATAAAACGATCGTTTACAAAAAAGAACTGCTCTCCTCTGCTTTTTTTAGCAAATTCAGGTTTGCAGACAAATCCTTGAATATTTATAATTTCGGTATCTTCATTTACCGGAACTAATTTTTCATTGGTTTTGCCAGACATAATTCCGACAATTCTCTGACGATATCCTGATGATGGAAGATTATATAATTCACTTCCGTTATGATAAAAACTAAAATGAATATTTGGATGCGCTAAAGCAACACGTTGAAATTCATCCATAACATGGCGAAACTCAACTGTGTCTGATTTTAAAAAATTACGTCGGGCGGGAATATTGAAAAAAAGGTTTTTAACCGCAAATGATGTTCCTTTTGGCAAAACTGCTACTTCCTGTGAAACAAATTTACTTCCTTCAATTACAATATGCGTTCCAAGTTCATCCTGATCTTGTTTGGTTTTCATTTCCATGTGCGCAATCGCTGCAATAGAAGCCAGTGCTTCTCCACGAAAACCTTTTGTACCAAGTGAAAATAAATCTTCAGCCTGACGAATTTTTGAAGTCGCATGGCGAGCAAAACACAAACGCGCATCTGTAACCGTCATTCCAACTCCGTTATCAACAACCTGAACTAACGATTTGCCGGCATCTTTTATAATCAATTTAATATCAGTTGCCTTCGCATCAACGGCATTTTCTAACAGTTCTTTTACAACTGAAGCTGGTCTTTGAACCACTTCTCCAGCAGCAATTTGGTTAGCAACGTGATCTGGAAGCAATTGAATAATACTCGACATTAAAAAATTTGGGTTAAAGGTTTCTCTTCGACTTTATTTACTAAAAATCTTAGATTGATAATGTTAGTTCTCTTTGATTTTAAAAAACCAAGGTGTACAAATTTAATGAATTTTGATTGTGATTCAGAACATCTATACTCATAAAAAAAACAAAAAACCTATACTATTTTTACACAGTATAGGTTTTAGTATTTTTAAAACAATTGTGTTTTATTCGTTCTCGATTTTTCTAGGTTTATCTTCAATTTGAAGCGCACCCGAAGACAATAATGGCTGATTAAATGGATGTGACATTGAAGCCTGCTGACGAATATATGCCATTTTGATTGCCGCTATTGCTGCTTCAGTTCCTTTGTTTCCGTGAATTCCTCCACTTCTGTCAATTGACTGCTGCATTGTATTATCTGTCAAAACACAGAAAATAACCGGAATATCTGTTTGAACATTCAAATCTTTAATTCCTTGTGTTACGCCTTCACATACAAAATCAAAATGTTTTGTTTCTCCCTGGATTACACATCCAATTACAATTACTGCATCAACATTTTGAGTCTGAAGCATTTTTTTAGCGCCATAAATAAGCTCAAAACTTCCTGGAACATTCCAGCGAATAATTTGATTTAACGGAACATCACAATCAACAAGCGCATCATATGCACCATTGTATAGTCCTTCGGTTATAGTGTCGTTCCACTCAGAAACAACAATCCCAAATCGAAAGTCTTTCGCATTTGGGATTGTGTTTTTATCGTATTCTGATAAATTTTTATTTTCGGTAGCCATTTTTAATATTTAAGATTTAATTCCGGTACTTCGGAATTTGATTTCAGATTGTAAAAATACAAATCTAAAAACTAAATCTGAACTCTAAAAATTAAATTATTGTGCTAATCCAATTAATACATCAACAGAAGCAGCTTCTGGAGTAGCATCAAAATTATCTTTGATATCGTTTAAATATTTTAAAGCATCTTCTTTCTGACCTAAAGCGATTGCTGTTTTAGCCGCTTTTAGCAAGAAACGAGGTGTAGTAAAATCATTTTTATTAACACCTGCAGCTTTAACATAATAGCTTAAAGCCTCTTTTTGATTGTTTTTTTGAGAGTAAGCATCACCGATAGCCCCAGTTGCCAAAGCACCTAAAATAGCATCTTCAGATTTAAATTCTCCTAAATATTTGATAGCATCATCAAATTTACCAGTATTCAAATAAGCCATACCAGCATAGTAGTTTGCTAAGTTTCCAGCATCTGTTCCAGAATATTCGTCAGCAATTTTAACAAATCCGAATTTACCTTCTGAACCGTTTAATGCCAATTTGTACAATGAATCACTTGCAACACCGTTTACAGCTTTATCAAAGTTTTGTTGTGCAACGAACATTTCGTTTGCAGCCTCATCTTGCTTAGGAGTTTCTACAAATTTTTGGTAAGCCAAATAACCAATAGTAGCCACCGCAATACCAGCAACTAAACCAATAATGATTTTTTGATTTTTAGCCACCCAATCCTCAGTTCTTGAAGCAGTCTCATCTAATTTAGAAAAAACACCAGCAGTTGCGCTGTCTTTTTCGTCAATAACTACCTGTTGTTCTTCAGTAACTTCTTTAACTTCCTTCTCTTTTGGTGTCTTATATCCTCTTTTATTGTAAGTTGCCATTTAAAAATAATTTAGTGAACGGCAAAAATAAAATTTTTCTTGAAACTGAGGCAAAAAAAATCAATTTTATCACTATTTTAAAAAAAATAATTTTCTTATTCACTTGCGCTTTCGCGGAAGCGATAAAATAAATCGGTTCAAGACTGCCGTAAAGCCAATTATATCGATAATTTTCGGTAATTTGCACCCTCAAATTTTCACCGTCCAAAAACGGTAAATTTACAAATGGAGTCCCTGAAAAATGCATTTAAACAAGATCTCATTATTCAATTATAAAAACTTTTCTGAAGCAAGTTTTGATTTCGACATCAAAATCAACTGTTTCGTGGGAAAAAATGGCATTGGAAAAACCAATGTACTCGATGCGATTTATCATTTAGCATACGGAAAAAGTTATTTTAATCCTCTTGCGGTTCAAAATATCAAACATGGCGAAGAGTTTTTTGTAATTGATGCCGAAATAAACAAAAATAACAGAACAGAGCAAATTGTCTGCAGTTTAAAAAAAGGACAAAAAAAGGTTTTAAAAAGAAACGGAAAAGCGTACGACAAATTCTCCGATCACATTGGATTTATTCCGCTTGTGATTATTTCGCCTGCCGATCGAGATTTAATTGTTGAAGGAAGCGAAACGCGTCGTAAATTTATGGACAGCGTAATTTCGCAACTCGATTCAACCTATTTACATGAACTGATAAATTATCAAAAAGTGATTACGCAGCGAAATGCGCTTTTGAAATATTTCGCCCTCAATCATACATTCGATAACGATACCTTATCTATATATAATGAGCAACTGCAAGAATATGGAAAATCGATTTTTGAAAAACGAAAAGAATTCCTCGAGCAGTTTATACCTATATTTAATACACATCATCAAGCTATAACAGGATCTGAAGAAAGTGTTCAGTTGGTTTATGAAAGTCATTTGTTTGAAAAAGACTTATTGACGCTTCTACAGGAAAACATTAACAAAGACCGTGTGCTTCATTATACAACAGTTGGAATTCATAAAGATGATTTGTCTTTTGAAATTGATTCGCATCCGATAAAAAAATTCGGGTCGCAAGGTCAACAAAAATCTTTTTTGATTGCTTTAAAGTTAGCTCAATTTGAATTTTTGAAAAAACAAAGTGGCGTAAAACCAATCCTTTTATTTGATGATATTTTTGACAAATTGGATGAAACTCGCGTTGCCAAAATTGTCGAAATGGTAAACAGCGAAACTTTTGGTCAACTTTTCATTTCTGACACACATCCTGAAAGGACCGAAACGATTGTAAAATCGACACATCAGAGTTATAAAATATTCAATTTGTGATTTTATCTGATGATTTAAAATTGATATAATTTGTATCAGTTTTTACAATCAATCCCAAAATAGAAATTATTAAATTAGCCAGAACAAAACTTAAAAAACAACTGCAATAAATATTTAAGGAATATGCTAGCGAAAGAATCATTGCAATTTTTAGACGATTTAAAAAAGAACAACAATCGAGAATGGTTTCAGGAAAATAAAAAGCGATACGAAGTTTTCAAGAAAGATTACCATCAATTGGTAAGTGATTTTCTTGATGCGATGAAACCACTTGATCCGTCATTAGAATTATTAGAAGTCAAAAACTGTACTTTCAGAATCAATCGTGATATTCGTTTTTCTAAAGACAAATCTCCTTATAAAGCACATTTAGGTGTTTGGATGTCAAGCGGAATTCGAGGTTTAAACCGAGCAGGATATTATGTTCATATCGAAAAAGGCGCCAGTTTTATCGCCGGCGGATTTTATTCTCCCGAGTCAGAAGATTTGAAAAAGGTTCGTAAAGAAATTGCCTTTTTCTATGATGATTTACAGGAAATTTTAAACGAAAAAGACTTCAAAAAAGAATTCGGAAATTTAGATTTCAACGAAAATAATTCGCTTAAAAGCATGCCGCGTGGTTACGAAAAAGACCATCCGGCGATTGAATTTTTAAAATTAAAGAGTTTCACTGCAACTCAAAAATATGATATTTCTGAAGTGACTCAGAAAGATTTCGTTGCAAAAATCAGCAAAAAACTAATTGCTTTAAAACCTCTAAACGAATTTATCAATCGCGCTTTAGACACTGAAGAATTTTAGAGATAAAAAATCGCCACGAATTCATGAATTATTCAAAATTAATTCGTGAATTCGCAGCGAAAAACTTTTATAATGAAAAGAAAAATACTTTTTCTTGGAGAATCGTATCGCGCCGACGCCATAACTTGGATGAAAGGCCTGAAAGAATTTGGTGATTTTGAAATTATCACTTGGGAACTTCAAACTTCAAACAATCAGAGATTCAAACGTATTCTAGAGTATTTCTTCGCTCCGATTTCTATTCGTAAAATCATCAAAAAAGAAAAACCAGATATGGTTATCGCAGAAAGAACTACTAGTTACGGTTTTCTTGCTGCTTTATCCGGATCTAAAACTATCGCAATCGCACAACAAGGCCGCACCGATTTATGGCCAGAAACTTCTGTTTTATATCCTTATAAAAAATTCATTCAGAAATATGCTTTCAAAAAAGCGCATTTAATTCATGCGTGGGGACCTGTTATGGCAATTCACATGAAAGCAACTGGCGTTGACATGAACAAAGTTTTGGTACTCCCAAAAGGAATTGACTTAGAACTTTTCACTCCTTTAACCAATAATTCAAATAAAATTGAAGCGATTGTTACGCGTTCGCTTCAGCCTGAATATCGACACGATTCTATTTTAAAAGCTTTCGGAATTTTAAATCAAAAAGGAATTGATTTCTCTTTGACAATTGTTGGAGACGGAACAAGATTGCAATCTTTAAAAGATTTAGCGAAAGAACTTCAAATCGAAAACAAAGTGATTTTTACCGGAAGAATTCCAAATACAGAACTTCCTAAATTATTACAGCAATCTAATATTTATATCAGCATGCCAATTACTGAAGGTGTTTCGGCATCTTTATTTGAAGCCATGGCCTGCAATTGTTATCCTGTAGTTTCTGACATTCCTGGAAATCAAAGCTGGATAACACATCGTGAAAACGGACAATTGATTGAAATTGATAATATCGAAATGCTTGCAGAAGAATTGATTTGGTCGTTTGAAAATGCTGAATTACGAAATGAGAGTATTATTCGAAATAGAAAATTTGTTGAGGAAAATGCGAATTATGATATTAATATGAAAGTTATTTCGGAGAAATATCATCAGTTATTAAATTCACAAACAATGAAATAACCTTAACCTTTATTCTTTAGGATAAGCTAAAGAAACTTTTTTACGATAAGAATCATAAACTACATAATGAAATTCTTTTTCATCTTTCAAAATTAAAAACTCCTCTAAATCCTTTTTTGCAGAAAAAACAACTTCGCAATTCGATAAATCAATCTGTTTTTTAGAATCGACGCAATCTTTTATAATTTCTTGCTGATTGCTTCCATTAGTATTTTGCCATGAGTAATCATACTTTTTCCATTCTTTGTAAAAATTATTGGTCAGTTGATTGTATAGAATTTTATCTTTATCTTCCTGTAAAATTCCGTTACTCGGAATTAATCGAATAACATCTTCTTTTTCTTTATAAACATAAAAAATACCTAAATCTTTACTAACATCTCCCAGTTGTGATTTTTTCCCTCCACAATAAAACCCAACAAAACGAATATTTTCAACAATCATACGTATATGATCCTCATCAACAACTGTATAAGTACCTGAAGTAAAAACAGAGCAACCATTAGGACATTCAATTGGCTCATCACATAAAAATGTGCCATCTAATTTGAACATTAAACGGCGACCATAATTATTCTGTGCTGATTTAGATTTAATCAAAGAATATTCTGCAACATCTGTATATCCAATTACATCTTTCGTTTTCCATTCACCGACAATATTAATTTGCGCGAAAGAAGAAATTGATAAAAAGAAACTTAAAAAGAGGAAAACTTTATTCTTAAGAAAAAATTCTTTCATAATTATAACATTATAATTCTTTCAAACTTACAAAAGAAATCAATTTGTTTTTCGAGGCTTGATATTTATTTAAAACCCGTTTCAAATAAATTATAATCCTTACTTTTGACACTGATTAAAAAGCCTTTTATATATGGAAATCCAATCCAATTTTTCTTTAAAAAAACACAACACTTTTGGTATTGAAGCCAATGCAAAACAATTCGTTGCCGTTCATTCTATCGATGAATTAAAAACAATTTTAGAAGAAAACAAAAACGAGAAAAAGTTCATTTTAGGAGGAGGAAGCAATATGCTTTTAACGAAAGATATTGAGGCCTTAGTTATTCATATTGATTTAAAAGGAAAAAAAATCACAAAAGAAGACGACGATTTTGTTTGGGTTGAAAGTCAAGCCGGCGAAACCTGGCACGATTTCGTTCTTTGGACAATCGAAAACAATTTTGGCGGATTAGAAAACATGTCGTTGATTCCAGGAAATGTTGGTACAACTCCAGTGCAGAATATTGGCGCATATGGAACCGAAATTAAAGATACTTTTATTTCTTGCGAAGCGATGAATATTGTAACGCAACAAATGAAAACGTTCACAAATGCCGAATGTAATTTTGGTTATCGCGAAAGTATTTTCAAACACGAAGTAAAAGACCAATATATTATTACTTCGGTTATTTTTAAATTGACGAAACGCAATCATAAAATCAATACTTCTTACGGAGATATTTTAGCTGAATTGGCTAAAAACAACATTTCTGAACCAACATTAAAAGATGTAAGCAATGCTGTAATTGCTATCAGACAAAGCAAATTGCCAGATCCGAAAGAATTAGGAAATAGCGGAAGTTTCTTCAAAAATCCGATTTTATTAAAATCTGATTTTGAGAAAATCCATCAAAAATTCCCTGAAATGAAATATTATGAAGTTTCAGATACTGAAGTTAAAGTTCCGGCAGGATGGTTGATTGAGCAAGCGGGCTTTAAAGGAAAACGTTTTGGCGACGCCGGAGTTCATAAAAATCAAGCTTTGGTTTTAGTGAATTATGGAAATGCAACGGGGCAGGAAATTTTGGCTGTTTCTAAAGAAGTTCAAAAAACAGTTTTTGAAAAATTCGGAATTCATATTGAAGCCGAAGTCAATGTGATCTAAAAATTAAGGTTTTCAAACCTTCGAACCTTTGTTTCTTTGAGCCTTTGAACCTAAAAAAGAAAAAAATGTACACTCCAGATTTATACAAAAACGAAAATCCTGAAGAAATCAGAACTTTTTTAAAAGAAAACAGTTTTGGAATCCTAATCAATCAAACTAATGGAAAATTGTGCGCAACTCATATTCCAATAGAACTTGAAATTAATGCTGACGGAAAAGAAATTTTGCAAGGACATATTTCAAAACTGAATCCGCAAGCAGAAGGTTTTAAGGAAAACGATCAGGTTTTAGCCGTTTTTACAGGTCCGCATAGTTATATTTCTTCTTCTTGGTATGATCATGAAAATGTACCAACATGGAACTATATAGCCGTACATGTTTATGGAAAAATCAAGATTGTGGATTATGAAACTTCTGTTGAGCAATTAAAAAAATTGGTTGATAAGTACGAAGCAAATTCAGAAAATCCTGTTCGTGTTGAAAATTTATCAGAAAAAACAATGCGTGAAGCAAGAGGAATCTTCGGTTTTGAAATCGAAATCAGTGAAATTCAGGCAACTAAAAAACTATCTCAAAATCGTGATGATTTTAATTATAAAAACATAATTTCGGAATTAGAAAAAACCGAAAACCCTCAGGCTATTGCTGTTGCAAAAGAAATGTCAAAATGCCGAAAGTAAATTGGTTTTGGACATTGAAAATTAGGAATTCATAAGTACATTTGCACTCGCAAGATTCAGAAATTAAAAGATATTAAAATCAGATGCTTACAATTTTATTTTACTTTTTTATTGGTATCGTTGTCGTACAACTTTTTTATTACTTAGGAGTATTTGGAAAGTTTGCTTTCGCTAAACAACAAGAAATTACACCCAAAAAACTTCCGGTTTCCGTAATTGTCTGTGCCAAAAATGAAGAAGAAAATGTCAAGAAATTTATACCGCTTTTAGCCGAACAAGATTATCCGGATTTTGAAATTGTTTTAATTGATGACGCTTCAAGAGATGAAACTTTAGAGGTTTTTGAAGAATTTGAAAAACAGTATTCAAATATTCGTTTAGTGAAAGTTGAAAATAACGAAGCTTTCTGGGGAAATAAAAAATATGCGCTGACTTTAGGAATCAAAGCTTCGAAAAAAGAATACCTTTTATTTACTGATGCCGATTGTTATCCAACTTCTAAAAATTGGATCACTTCAATGACTTCGCATTTTACAATGAACAAAACTATTGTTCTTGGTTATGGAGGTTATGAAAAAATAAATCGTTCAATATTAAACAAAGTAATTCGTTTTGAAACCATTTTAACTGCCGTACAATATTTTTCATGGGCAAAAATAGGCGTTCCATATATGGGAGTTGGACGAAATCTTGCTTACAAAAAAGAAGAATTTTTTAATGTAAATGGTTTTATTGATCACATTCAAGTGCGTTCTGGTGATGATGATTTATTCATAAATCAGGCAGCAAACAAATCAAACACAACAATTTCCTATAATCCTGAAAGTTTTACATATTCAAAACCGAAAGAATCTTATAAAGAGTGGTTCAATCAAAAAAGAAGACACGTTTCGACTGCAGAACATTACAAGTTTTTTGACAAAATGCAATTGGGTATTTTTTATATCTCACAATTATTTTTCTTTATTTTGGTTATCCTTTTATTGTCTTTCCAATTTCAATGGATTGCAGTGTTGGCAATTTTAGCGACTCGTTATACCGTTGCATGGACCGTAATGGGATTTTCAGCTGGAAAACTAAAAGAAAAAGACTTGAAAATTTGGTTTCCTGTTGTAGAGATGATGCTTATATTGACACAAATTAATATCTTTATAACTAATATCTTTTCAAAACCGGTACATTGGAAATAAATTCTAAAATAGAAAAAGCAAAAAAAGGCGATCAGATCGCCTTTACTTTTTTATTAGATTTTTATTGGAATGAAGTTTACGGCTTCATGCTGAAGCGCACCGAAAACGAAACAATTGCCGAAGATATCACTATTGAAACTTTCTCAAAAGCTTTCGACAAGATCGCCACATACAACTCCGAATTTAAATTCAATACCTGGCTGATTAGCATCGCAAAAAATGTTTATATAGATTTATTGCGTAAAAAGAAAACCAATCTTTTTATCGAAATCACAGATAGCGAAGATCAGCAGGCATACAACATTGCCGACCCTACTCCATCTGCAGAAGATGCATTAATTAAAGAGCAAAATCTCTCTCGTTTGCTTTTATGCATCAAAGAATTAAAACCCCACTATCAGGAAGTTATTCAACTTCGTTATTTTCAGGAAATGTCCTATCAGGAGATCGCTTCTAAAATTGATGAGCCTTTAAGCAATGTAAAAGTCAAACTTCTTCGTGCCAAAAAATTATTGGCAGAAATCATTGAACGTAACAGATAATTTATTATCTTTAAGAAAAGATTAAAGTATTGTCATACTTTTTCTTAAAAAACTTATTATCTAACATACTAAAACAACAACTCCTACGTTGTTTGCTAAAACCCAAACCCTATTCGCGTATGATTTAAAGTTACTTAACCTTAAAATCCAAAAATCATGTCAAAATCAAGCATCTATGAAAGCAAGTGGACCGATCTTGTTTTCGAAAACAAAAACAAAGAGTATGGAGCGTATCAATTACGCCAAGAAAATTCTAAAACAACAGTTACTGCCTTATTTATGGCGTTGCTGTTGATAGCCGCCTTAGGAAGCGCATCGATGCTGATTAATAAGTTAAGACCACATGAAGCTGTTGAACCTATTACTACTCTTCCAGATCCAATTGTTGTAAAAGTAGATCCATTGGTAAAACCTGAAAAACAGGAACCTGTTGCTCCACCTGCACAAAAACAGGAAGCTACTAAACCAATTACTTCGGAACAGTTAACAAATCCTGTTGTATCTCGTACAGAAGAAGCTGTTCAGGAAATTGCAACAAATGTTGAAAATCATACGGTTGTAGACAATGCTACAGGTGGCGATGGAACTGTAACAAATGCATTGCCAGGAAGCGGTGGAGAAGGAAATGTTTCCGATCCAGCTCCGGTTGACAATAGCCCTGTAATTGCAGCAGCACTAGACAAAATGCCTAGTTTTCCTGGAGGAATGGACAAGTTTTACAGCTATGTTGGAAATAACTTTAAAAGACCAGAATTGGACGCTGAAATGACTCTTAAAGTATATGTTTCTTTTGTAATTGAAAGAGACGGATCAATAACTGACATCATGGTACAAAAAGATCCAGGTTACGGAATGGGCAAAGAAGCTATTAGAGTATTAAAATCATTAAAAACAAAATGGGTTCCAGGTGTTTTAAATGGAAAAGCTGTTAGAACAGCATATAATCTTCCTATTACAATTAAAACACAACCTGAATAAAATAATAATCGAAAAACAGAAAAGCAGAACTTAGGTTCTGCTTTTTTTATGCTATAAAACTTAACCTCACAAATCTCATTTATTATTTAAAGACGAACTTATTTTTTAATTTTAATTACTTTTGCTATTCCTTAAAAAGGCAAAACATTTACACTAAAACTAAAAACTAAAAAATGGGAATATTTTCTGCTCTTATGGGCAATGCAGGTACTGTCAGTCAAGAAGATTTACTTAAAAAATACGGACAACTTTTAACTGATAACGAAGAAATCGAAATGGGTTTTAAATTGATTCGTGACACTTTTATTTTCACAAACAAAAGATTAATTCTAGTTGATGTTCAAGGAATTACAGGAAGCAAAACGGAATACAAATCAATCGCTTATAAAAGCATTACTCGTTTTAGTGTTGAAACTGCCGGTACTTTTGATTTGGATGCCGAATTGAAAATTTGGGTTTCAAGCGAATTAAACCCGAGTATTGTAAAACAATTCAATAAATCTGTAAATGTGTATGATGTTCAAAAAGTTTTGGCACACCACGTTTTAGGATAATCTTTTAAATAAAAAAAACGGCAAATTTAAAATTTGCCGTTTTTTTTATTTAAATCAGAACAACTATTTCTTTTTAGTTGTTGTCGTTTTCTTTGTTGTAGTTGCTTTTTTTGTTGTAGTAGTTTTGACAACAGGAGCTGTATTTACAATTTTTTGCTGTACATATGGCTTATATAAACCATCTTTTTCTGCTCTTGCTTTAGCATCATCGGCTCTTTTAGCAGAATCCGGGTGCGAACTCATCATTCTGTCAAGAAAAGAAGCTTCAGCTCCCTGACTCATTTTAGCCAAAATTCTAAAAGCAGATTCTTCAGCATTTACATTGTAACCATTTTTCTTTAAGAAATTATACGAAAACAAATCGGCTTCAGCTTCTTGTTTTCGGCTGTGTTTACTATCAATCATTGCACTTCCTATTTTCCCTAACTGACTATCTGTTACAGCACTAATTTTTGTTGATTGTGAAGATGCTCCATCAATTAAAGCTTCTTTTTGATAAGCCGCTCGCATAGCATCTCTCGTATCATTATTTGCTACGTGACCAATTTCATGACCAATAACCGCCAACAATTCATTATCATCCATAATATCCATTAAACCTGAATATACACGAACACTTCCGTCAGCAGTTGCAAATGCGTTTACTTCTTTCAATTTATAAACTTTATAATTCAGCGTATACCCTTCACCAGAAGTATATTTTCCAAAAACCCTGTTTAATCTTAAAGTATAACCATCGTTTGGTCCTGCAACTTCATTTGTCGAATCTAATTTACGAACAGCTTCTTTCGATAAAGTTGCTGCATCAGCATTAGTCAAGGTAAAACTAGTGACACCTTTTTGCAGCGCTCCCATTGCTTTATCTCCTAAATTAATTTGCGCATTCATTTTAGTAAATCCCAATGTGGCAAATAAAATTCCTAAAACTATTAATTTCTTTTTCATGTTTTTATTTATTACAATTTAACAACAAATGTACTACATTATATTTCTATTTTTATTTCAAAAAAAGGTATTTTATAACAAATAAAGGTATAAAAATTAAAGGATTAAAAGTCAACTATATATCATAATTATTGGGCTTAAGAGGCTAGACAAACAAAAAGAGGAATATTTTGACAAATGTGGTTCTTAAAAATCGTATTTTTAACATTTAAACTGAATTATATTCAAACAGAACTTCCTACTTCATAAACATCAATCATCAAATAAACCCACAAACAAATCCCAAAATAAACTACATTCCTTATCTTTGTATTTTGAATTTTGATATATGGAAACAGTCATTGAAAATATACCAACTGGAAAACCTAAATGGTTAAAGGTTAAACTTCCAATTGGACAAAAATATACTGAACTTCGTGGTTTAGTTGATAAATACAGCTTAAACACAATTTGTACTTCTGGAAGCTGCCCAAATATGGGGGAATGCTGGGGTGAAGGAACAGCAACTTTTATGATTCTTGGAAACATCTGTACACGTTCTTGCGGTTTTTGCGGTGTAAAAACCGGACGTCCAGAAACAGTAGATTGGGATGAGCCAGAAAAAGTTGCCCGCTCTATTAAAATCATGAACATCAAACACGCTGTAATTACTAGCGTTGACAGAGATGATTTAAAAGATGGAGGATCTATAATCTGGATTGAAACTGTAAAAGCAATCCGAAGAATGAACCCAAATACTACACTTGAAACTTTAATTCCGGATTTTCAGGGAATCGAAAGAAACATAGACCGAATTGTCGAAGCAAATCCTGAAGTAGTTTCTCATAACGTTGAAACGGTTCGCCGATTAACACGAGAAGTTCGAATTCAGGCAAAATATGACCGTAGTCTTGAAGTTTTGCGTTACTTAAAAGAAAAAGGAATCAACAGAACTAAATCTGGAATTATGTTAGGTCTTGGTGAAACTGAAGAAGAAGTTTTTCAGACGATGACTGATTTACGCAATGCAAATGTTGATGTCGTTACTATTGGACAATACCTACAACCAAGTAAAAAACATTTGCCTGTAAAGGAATTTATTACTCCTGAACAATTTGCGAGATACGAAAAATTTGGACTTGAATTAGGTTTCCGTCATGTTGAAAGCGGGCCATTGGTTCGTTCTTCATACAAAGCACAAAAACATATTTTATAAAAAGTTTAACCGTTTAATCGTTTAATTGTAAAACCGATTAAACGGTTAAACGATTAAACAAATAAACGAAAAATTGAAAACTAGAATTGCTATAAATGGTTTTGGAAGAATCGGCAGAAATTTATTTCGCCTACTTTTAAATCATCCAGAAATTGAAGTTGTTGCCATCAACGATATTGCCGACAATAAAACGATGGCACATTTAATAAAATACGACAGTATTCATGGTGTTTTGCCTTTTACTGTGAGTCATGATGAAGAATCAATTATTGTTGATAATAAACATTTTAAGTTTTTTCATGAAAAAAATATTTCTAACTTAGATTGGAAAAGCCACAATATTGATTTTGTAATTGAATCAACCGGAAAATATAAAACGCATGAAGAATTAAATGCGCATCTGGAAGCTGGAGCAAAAAAGGTAATTCTTTCAGCTCCGTCAGAAGTTGACACAATAAAAACAGTAGTTTTAGGTGTAAATGAAGATATTTTAGAAGGAAATGAGACAATTGTTTCAAATGCAAGCTGCACAACAAATAATGCTGCGCCTATGATTAAAATCATTGACGATCTTTGCGGAATTGAACAAGCTTATATTACAACGATACATTCATACACAACTGACCAAAGTCTTCACGACCAGCCACATAAGGATTTACGCAGGGCGCGAGGCGCAAGTCAGTCGATTGTTCCAACAACTACAGGTGCAGCTAAGGCATTAACAAAAATTTTTCCTAAATTGCATCAAAAAATCGGAGGATGTGGTATTCGTGTTCCAGTTCCCGATGGTTCATTAACAGATATTACATTCAATGTAAAACGTGCTGTTACTATTGAAGAAATTAATAAAGCATTTGAAATAGCCTCAAAAACAAATTTAAAAGGAATATTAGATTACACAGAAGATCCGATCGTTTCTGTTGATATAATTGGAAATAGACATTCGTGCTTATTTGATGCTCAACTTACTTCTGTCATTGATAAAATGGTAAAAGTAGTGGGCTGGTACGATAACGAAATTGGTTATTCATCAAGATTAATAGATTTGATTTTACTGATAAGAAAAACATAAATTCATTGTAAAAGCATTGCCATACATGAAATACCGCATTCTTATTCTTGTTTGTTTTTTTAGTTCAATTTTGTATTCTCAAACCAAAAAGAATACGGATAGTATTTCCTATTACAATAAATTAGCCAACTCAAATCTTGAAAAGAAAAAGTACAATAAGGCACTTTTTTACACTAAAAAATCTATTGATTTTTGCCAAACTAATAATAAAACTGAAAATTTAGCCAATCAAACTTTCAAACTGGGGAAAATTTATTACAACCAGCAGAAATTTGATGCGGCTTTAAAAAACTTTCATAAAAGCGTTTCGCTGTTTGATAAAGTAAAACCAACATGTACAAAAATATTGGCTTTGCATTATATTGGAGCCACCAATACCGCACAGGGAAATTTTGAAATTGGCAATATTTATTACAAAAAAGCAGACAGCTTATTAAAAGAATTAAAAATTGTCGATCATGGCGAAATTTTAGGTTATCAAAAAGCGATGGCTTTAAAAATTGGAAAAAATTTGCCGCTTTCTGCAAAGACCTTCCAAAAAATAGTAAAGAAACCTGACAATCCAAAAATCCTTAAAACAAAAGCAGATTCTTATTATCAACTTGGACTTCTTGAAACTGCACTTAAGCGAAATGATTCGGCTTTAGTTTATTTTGACAATGCTCTCGATTATAGCGCAAAAAACAACAATCTTGTTCAAAAATCTAAGATTATACTTGCTATCAGTCAGTATTACAAAAAACACAGAAATTTTGATCTTGCCTATTCTTATTTAGATGAGCATTATCAGATTGAAAATTATATTTTAAAACTTAAAAACGCAAAATTGGATCTCAATGAATTTGAGAAATTCAAAAAAACGCAATCCATAAACAATACGATTCAGCGAGAAAGTGACCAGAAAATCCAGCTTAAAACCTATCGTTATTCAAAATTGGTTAGTATTCTGGCAATTGCATTGATTTCGATTTTATCACTTTTAAGTCTGGCGCTTTACAAAAACAATATTATTCGAAACCAGAATAATTTACTTTTAAGAGAAAAAAACAAAGAACTGATTTTGGCAAAAAACAAAGCCGAAAAAGCTTCAAAAGCCAGATCTGAATTTTTATCAACAGTAAGTCATGAACTCCGGACTCCGCTTAATGCAATCAACGGAATTACACATTTACTTTTAGAAGACAATCCTAAAAAAAATCAATTAAAATATCTAGAATCATTGAAATTCTCAGGAAACTACCTGACTACTTTTATCAATGAAATTCTGGAAATCAACAAAATTGACTCCACTAAAGTTGAAGTTGAATATATTAGTTTCAATTTAAAAGAACTGTTGTTTAACATTCAGAGTTCTTTAAAAGAATTGGCTACAGCCAATAAAAACTACTTCAATCTGGAAATTGACGAAGCAATTCCTGATAATTTGATTGGTGACCCAACAAAATTGTCTCAAATTATACTCAACTTAATCAACAACGCTTTAAAATTCACACAAAATGGGCATGTCAATGTAATCGCAAAATTATATGCGATTGAAGAAGAAAATGCCACGGTTTATTTTGAAATCGTAGATACTGGAATTGGAATTCCGGAAGACAAACTACAATCTGTTTTTGAAAGTTTTTCGCAAGGTTCTATTGAAGTAAACCGTAAATATGGCGGAACAGGTTTAGGTCTTACTATTGTAAAAAAATTAATTGAGTTACTTGGCGGCGAAATAAAATTAAAAAGTGAAGTTGGTAAAGGTTCTACTTTTACTTTCAAATTAAATTTCCACATTAATACTGAGCCATTAGAAGTCGTTGAAGAAAACACAAAATTATACAGCGACAAACAATTAGAGCATAAATCGATTTTATTGATTGAAGACAACAAAATCAATCAGATGATTACTCGAAAAATGCTGGAAAACAAAGCCATTTGCTGTGATATAATTGACAATGGTGAAGAAGCTGTCGAACTTTTAAAAGCAAAACGTTTTGATATGGTTTTGATGGATGTACATTTGCCTGGCATCAACGGAACAACGGCTACAAAATTGATTCGAGAGTTTGACAAAACAACTCCAATTATTGCCTTGACAGCCATTTCACTTGACGAAAATCGCGATATGCTTTTATCTTTCGGAATGAACGATGTAATTACAAAACCATTTGTGCCTGACGAATTCTACAGTACAATTGCTAAGTTTTTTGATTAACTAAGCATCTAAGAAACATCTAAGCTCCTAAGTTATTTTTCACATACTCTAAAATCGTAGCATCAAAATTTTGTTGATGATTGATAAAAGTGCTTTTTATTGGAAGATAATACAATTGCGAAACCAATTTTGAATCTTTCAATCTTACGTAATCTTTCTCAGTTGTAATTATTTTTCTGCCTTTTGCTTTTTCCTGAATGGAATCTAAATCGGCACCAGAGAAGTGATGATGATCAGGAAAAGTCAAGCATTCGTCATTTTCATTTTTAAGATAATCGAAAAATGGTTTTGGTTTTGCAATTCCAGCCAAAAGCAATTTTGATTCTGATTTTATTTGATTTATTTCTATTTTTTCTTCTTTACTATAAATTTCATCATCATAATCTATAAAAGTAAAAAAGCTTTGTTGCGAACAACTTAAATTTAATTTCAATCGAATTTCAGCCTGTTTTTCATCTGATAAATCTCTTGGGCATTTTGTTACAATTACAATTTTTGCTCTGTTTGCTCCGCTCCTGCTTTCGCGTAAATTCCCTGTTGGAAGCATGAAATCATCGGCATATAAATCATCATACGAAGTCAATAAAATATAAAAACCGGCTTTTACTTTTCGATGTTGATAGGCATCATCAAGCAAAATAATTTCAGGCGTAATTTGTTGTGAAAGCAATTGTTTTATCCCATTTGTTCTATTCGCATCAACAGCAACCATAACAAATGGAAATTTTTGATAAAACTGAAAAGGTTCATCTCCTAAAATTTCGGCATTGGAATTTTCGTCGGCTAAAACAAAACCTTCCGACTTTCTTTTATAACCTCGGCTTAAAGTTGCGATTTGATATTTATCTGACAATAACCGAATCAAATATTCGATTTGTGGCGTTTTCCCGGTTCCGCCAACACTTAAATTTCCAACAGCAATTACCGGAATATCAAATGAAGTCGATTTCAGAATTCCTTTATCAAATAGAAAATTTCGGATCGAAGTAATGAATCCGTATAAAATGGCAAATGGAAAAAGTATTTTTCGAAGTAGATTCATAGAATTATTTATCAGAATAATGGCCTTTTGCTGAAACGACAAAAACGGTAACCGTTTCATCTTCAAGATAATATATCATTCTGTCTTTTTGATTTATTCTTCTCGACCAAAAACCAGTAAGTTCATATTTTAAAGGTTCCGGATTTCCAATCCCTTCAAAAGGAGTTTCAGAAAGTTCTAATAGAATTTTTTCAATATTTTTAATACTTTTTTTATCTCCAGATTTATAGTGTTGAATAATTTGCTTTTTTGCTAATTCTTTTATTTCAATCCTAAACTTCCCCATACGTCTTTAGGATTAATTTCTGTACTATTTTTACTTTTAGCTGATTTTAAAACCATATCCACAAACTCTGGATTATATGGACTTTCCTCTTCGTTCACCTGTCCATAACCATCTGTCTCAATGATTTCGATACCATCAAGACCTTTAAAAAAAGCTTCGAACATTTCCATAAATGCTTTTCCTGTCTTCGTATGTTCGTTAATTTTTATAGTTGTCATAACTTATAAATTTTATATTACAAATGTACTAAATTTGTATTTAGTATAAACTTTTCACACATTTAGTACAAGGTAATTGTACTAACAAAAATTTGAAATCACCAAAATGAAAATCAAAAATATAATCTCAGTTCTCGAAGAAATGTCTCCTTTGGCTTATGCGGAAGATTTTGACAACGTAGGACTTTTAGTTGGAGATGCTGAAACCGAAAGCACAGGCGTTTTGGTTTGCCACGACGCTCTGGAAAATGTAATTGACGAGGCCATTTCGAAAAACTGCAATCTGGTGGTTTGTTTTCATCCAATTCTATTTTCGGGAATCAAAAAAATTACTGGAAAGAATTATGTTGAACGCGCCATTTTAAAAGCAATCAAAAATGATATTGCGATTTATGCCGTTCACACCGCTTTAGACAATCATTCGGCTGGAGTAAACAAAATATTTTGTGATGCTTTGGGTTTGACAAATACCAAGGTTTTAATTCCGAAACAGAATTTTATTCAAAAGCTGGTCACTTATACCGTTCCAGAAAATGCTCAAAAAGTGCGTCAGGCTCTATTTGATGCTGGCGCAGGAACGATTGGAAATTATGACAATTGTAGTTTTAATTCGGAAGGAATTGGAACTTATAAAGGAAATTCTGAAAGTAATCCTGTTATTGGAGAACGTCATGAATTGACCGAAACTCAAGAAATAAAAATCGAAGTTACGTTTGAAAAACATTTACAATCCAGAATTTTAAAAGCACTTTTTTCCAATCATATATATGAAGAAGTCGCTTATGAAATTTATGATTTACAGAATTCGCATCAAAATATTGGTTTGGGAATGATTGGCGAATTTGAAAATGAAATGGATGAAAAGGAATTTCTTCACTTCGTAAAAAACAAAATGATTGCCGACGGAATCCGCCATTCGGCATTTTTAGGAAAAAAAATAAAGAAAGTGGCTGTTTTGGGCGGATCAGGAAGTTTTGCCATAAAAAATGCAATTCAGGCAGGAGCCGATGCATTTTTGACCGCCGACTTAAAATACCATCAATTTTATGAGGCTGAAAACCGACTACTTTTAGCAGATATTGGTCATTTTGAGAGCGAACGCTATACAAAAAACTATATTGTTGATTATCTTCGAAAAAAAATCCTTAATTTTGCCATCATTTTATCAGAAGAAAATACAAATCCAGTTAAGTACTTATAGAAACTTATAGAATATGGCGAATACGAAAGAATTAAGTGTTGAGGACAAGTTAAGAGCAATATACGATTTACAGCTTATTGACTCTAGAATTGACGAAATCAGAAACGTGAGAGGAGAACTTCCTTTAGAAGTGGAAGATTTAGAAGATGAAGTTGCAGGTTTAAGCACGCGTTCAGAGAAACTGAAAAGTGAACTTGAAGTGATTGAGGAGCAAATCAAAGCTAAGAAAAATGCTATTGAGGAGCACAAAGAGGTTATCAAAAAATACACAAAACAACAAGAATCAGTTCGTAATAACAGAGAATTTAATTCTTTGACTAAAGAGGTTGAATTTCAAGAATTGGAAATTCAATTAGCTGAAAAGCAAATCAAAGAAATGAAAGCTTCTATCGAGCACAAAAAAGAAGTTATTTCTAATTTAAAAGAAAAACTTGATGCTAAAAGCTCTCATTTAAAACATAAAAAATCTGAATTAGATGCTATCATGGCTGAAACTCAGAAAGAAGAAGCTTTCTTGAGCGAGAAATCTGCTGAATATGCTTCTCAAATCGAAGACAGATTATTAGCTGCTTACAACAGAATCAGAAGCAGTGTTCGTAATGGTTTAGCTGTAGTTTCTATTGAAAGAGGAGCTTCTGCAGGATCTTTCTTTACAATTCCACCACAAACTCAGGTTGAAATTGCTTCAAGAAAGAAAATCATCACTGATGAACACTCTGGAAGAATTTTAGTTGATACGCAATTAGCTGAAGAAGAAAAAGAAAAAATGGAACAATTGTTCGCAAAATTCTAAATATCAAGTCCCGATTAAATCGGGACTTTTTTTTTGCCACAGATTAAAATCATATTTTTTACCTTTAGAAAAAATTTAAGTTTTGGGAATTAAAAAAGGCATTCGCTTCATTACATTAAAATCAGTTGGATCTTATATTAACCTTTTGAGTTATGTGCGTCCGCAAAAAGCCGTTGAACTTTCTTATGCACTTTTTAGCCAGCCAAGAATTGGAAGGTTGCAAAAAGAAGAACTACCAAAAGTTTTAAAGAATACAGAAACAGAAATTTTCCATCATAACGAACATCATTTTCAAACCTATATCTGGAAAGGAAATGAAACCAAAATTTTATTGGTTCACGGCTGGGAAAGCAATGCTTCACGTTGGAAAAAAACGTTACCTCATCTGCAAAAATCAGGAAGCACTATTATCGCAATTGATGCGCCAGCGCACGGGCAAAGTAGTGGAAAAGAATTCAATGTTCCTCTTTACGCAGAATTTATTAATAAGGCAGTCGAAAAATATCAGCCAGAAATAATTATCGGGCATTCTATTGGCGGTGCGGCATCTATATATCATCAATATTTATTTCCGAATACCAGTATTAATAAAATGGTGATTCTGGGAGCGCCATCTGAATTGAAAACTTTGATTGACAATTACATATCAATGCTGAGCCTGAATACCAAAATGTTTTCGCTTTTGGAAAGCAAATTTCTTGATCGTTTCAATTTTAAATTAGAAGATTTTTCAGGGCAAAAATTTGCTTCAGAATTTAATATTCCGGGCTTGATTGCTCACGATGTTTCCGATAAAATTGTTGCTTTTGAAGAAGGAAAAAAAATAGCAAGCAATTGGAAAAACAGTCAATTTATTGAAACAACTGGTTTAGGTCACGGAATGCATGATGATGAATTGTATGATAAGGTGATTGAGTTTTTGTTTGAAGGTTCAAAGTAACAAAGCGACAAAGGGACAGAGGTTTCTCTTTTTTGTCATTCCGAGGAACGAGCAATCTCCGCGAGAAGCTGTACAAAGATCGGCGATTTTAGGAACGGGTTTCTTGCGTGCCCTTCGACTTCGCTCAGGATGACAAACTTTACGCGAAAATATAAAGTTCTAAATCTAAAATTCTAATAATCTAAGAAGTCTAAGTTGTCTAAATAACAATTTTAAAATACTTCAACAACTCCTTCTCTCCTTTTGCAGTCACAATTATTGCTCGGGAATTTTCAGTTTTCCTTAGCCAATCTTCTTTCAGCATTTTATTGAAAAGCAAAGTTCCAACTGAACCTGAAATATGATTTCTTCGTTCGCTCCAATCTAGACATGGTTTTAAAAATATTCGTTTTTGCTTTTGAGCATCTTCTAAATTAATTCCAAAATCAGAAAACCATTTTTTGCCTTCGGTACTAATTTCAAACGCATTATTATTTTCTTTAATAATATTTTGTTCCAATAAACTATCCGTCAACGCAACGCCAATTTTTCCGGCTAAATGATCATAACAAGTTCGGCAGAATTTTATTGGAGGATATTTTTCGGGTTTGTTTTTTGAAGGAATTTCAGGTTTCGGAACCAAACTTGCCATTGCTTCAAGGGCGTACGCGACTTCTTTGTTCGAAAATCTATAATATTTATGACGGCCTTGTTTTTCTACACAAAGTAAATTGGCATCGAGAAGTTTTCCTAAATGCATGCTTATATTTTGTGGTGAAGTATTTACAGAAACCGCTAATTCTGTGGCTGTAAAAGCTCTTCCGTTCATTAAAGTCCATAGAATTGAGGCGCGCGTTGGGTCGCCAATTAAAGATGCCGTTTTTATAAATTGATCTTCCATCTAAATTTTCATAGTTAAGTACAGAATGAACTATTGCCTTGTAAAGTTAAATAACTTTGCTAAAAACATTCCACATGAATCCGACTTTATTCCTTCAATCTGATGTCAGCAATCCTTATTTGATTTATAAAACCATGTTGCAAAACAATCCGGTTTATTGGGATGAAACGAATAAAATATGGGCAATATATTCTTATGAAGATTGCGTTTCAATTTTAAAAAATTCGAAAGCCGAAATTCCGGTTGTAAATGCGAACAACGAACAAAAACTGAATAAAAAGGCTTTAGAAATTTTAAATAATTTGACACGACTATCAAACGGAATTCAGCATGAAATTTCAAAAGAAATTGCAATGTTGCTGTTCTCAAAAATGAAATCAGTTGATATTAATTCGATTATTTCTCAATTAATAAAAAGTGATCTGACTGAAAACAAAATCGATTGGGTAAATTCGGTTTGCAAAAAGTTGCCCGTTTTAGTTGTTTTAAAAAGTTTTGGTTTTGAAGAAAAGGATTGTGATTTTGTTTCTAATGAAATTGAATCTTTGGTTAAAATAATGCTTCCGCAGAAAACAGAAATACAAGTAAATTCTATCAATGAAATTTCAGAAGCGATATTTTCAATTGCAGAAAAACAGCTTTCTTCATTACATTTTTTCGAATCTTTATCATCCAAAATTCCTAACTCCAATTCTCTTTCGCTTGACGAAATTAAAACAATAAGCATTAGCAATTTAATTGGATTATTCATTCAGAGTTTTGATGCCGGAAGAGGAATTTTAAGTAATTCATTTTTGCAGATTCTGAACTACAAGACGTTTTCAAATAAAAATGAAATACAAAAATCGGTTATTGAAACGTTGCGTTTTGATCCTCCAATTCATAATACAAGACGAATTGCTGTAGAAGATATTTCTATCGGCGAAAGCCAAATTAAAAAAGGTGATCAGATATTAATTGTACTTGCATCGGCAAATCTTGATTCTGAAAAATTTGAAAATCCAATTAACTTTGACATTGAAAGAAGCAACAATAACGAAAATCTAACTTTTGGAATTGGCGGACATATGTGCCTCGCCAAACATTTTTCAATCCATTTAGCCACTGATGCTTTATGGTTTTTATTTGATAATTATAAAACGATACAACTTTTAGAAAATAACATACAATACGAACCAATGATCAACGCCAGACTGCCAAAAGCAATTTGGATTTCATTACAATAAATAAAAATATGATAGCTGTAATTTTTGAAGTTATTCCGAATGAAGGAAGAAAAGATGAATATTTAGATATAGCCGCAAATCTAAAACCTGAATTAAACCATATTGATGGATTTATTTCTATAGAAAGATTTCAAAGCTTGGCTGATCCCGGAAAAATTTTGTCTTTGTCATTTTGGAGAGATGAAAAAAGCATTCAACAATGGCGAAATCTTGAAATGCACCGTCAGGCGCAGGAAAAAGGCAGAAATGAAGTTTTTAAAGATTATCATTTACGAATTGCAACTGTTGTTCGCGATTATGGAATGTTTGAAAGAAATGAAACTCCGGAAGACAGCAAAGAATTTCATCATCGATAAAGATTCTGAGATGCTAAGATTCTAAGCTACTAAGCTTTTTAAATCTGAAATGAAAGCTTAAAATTTAAATTTTGCCTACTTTTGCAGTATGGAAGAAAATTTAAAACGTCTTAATAAATTTATTGCCGAAACGGGATTCTGTTCTCGTCGTGAAGCCGATAAACTTATCGAAGAAGGACGTGTGACAATAAATGGCGTTGTGCCAGAAATGGGAACCAAAGTTTCGCCAAATGATGAAATACGCGTAGACGGAAAATTAATCGTGGAAAAGCACGAAAAAATGATTTATTTGGCGTTCAATAAGCCTATCGGAATTGAATGTACAACCAATTTAGAAGTTCGAAACAATATTGTTGATTATATTAATTACCCAAAACGTATTTTCCCGATTGGAAGATTGGACAAAGCGAGTGAAGGATTAATTTTTATGACGAATGACGGTGATATCGTAAACAAGATTTTGCGCGCCCGAAACAATCACGAAAAAGAATATACGGTTACAGTAAACAAACCCATCACAGATCGTTTTATTCAGAGAATGGGAAATGGTGTTCCGATTTTGGATACGGTAACTAAAAAATGTAAAGTTGAGCAAATCAGCAAATACACTTTCAAAATTATTCTGACTCAAGGTTTAAACCGACAAATTCGAAGAATGTCTGAATATTTAGGTTATGAAGTTACGGCGTTGAAACGTATCAGAATTATCAATATTTCTTTAGATGTTCCAGTTGGTCGTTACCGCGATTTGACGGATGCTGAAATTAAAGAATTAAATCAGTTGATTGAGCCTTCGAGTAAAACCGAAGAAGCAAGTTTTCCAAAAGTTGAAAGTCCGAAACCAACTTCCAATAGAAGAACAACATTTATCTCAAAACACGATCCCCGATTTAAAAAAAGAGGCGATAACTAAAGTGAAATCATAAAAAAATCCCGAACCATAAAACAGTTCGGGATTTTTAATTTCTTATTTTTTCTCCGTTAGAAAATCGTAGTACAATGCTTTAGAAAGGAAAGTAGAGTTTTGGTAAAAATCGATCAATTCCTCTCTTTGTATTTCAGTTTTGCCTCCATCTAAATGGTTTTGTGAAAAATAGGTTCTTCGAGTGTCGTCATTAAAATTCAAACTGCTTAGAAATTGTGGTGTCACTCCTTTATTTACAGAGATATTATAATTTGTAATTAGATTTCCCCAATTTACATAACTGCATAAAAGAACCGTTCCGTAAAAATACCAAACCATTTGATTTACTAAATAAGCGTTTGTTTTCTGTTTTGCTATTTTCAAAAAAGTATAAACTAAACCAATAATTGCCAAAATAAGAAAAGCATAAACCCCCAAACGTTTATATGTTAAACCAAAAAATGAAACATATTCAGCATTTTTGACAAAGGTACTTACAATCAAAACTCCATTTAGAAAAATCCAGATCTTAGAAAGTGTTTTAAGAAGAGTTGCTTTTTTATCAAAATTGAATCCGCCTTTGAAATAAAACATAATTACGCCAACCGCCATTAGAATTGAAAGGATAACAGAATTTACTCTTTCATGTGTATCAGCACTCAATTTAGAAGCCTGTGCCGTAGCTACTTCAAAAAACTGTTCGTAATTGTAAGTTGCAATAAAAACCAAAAGCATCAAATTTAAAAGTACCAAAGTAATTACACCACTTTTTCTTTCGAAATCTAAATCTAGGAATGAAAATGTATTCTGGTTTTTGACTTCGGCAATATTTTTAAATTCATTATCAAGAAGCTCATTTTTTTCATAACAAACTTCAGGAACCCAATAATTCCAAAAACTAAATGAAATATAAAAACCTGCAATACTCAACAGCAAAAACTGTGGCATATCAATATCTAATTGATAATCTGTAAAAAGAGAAGAAAAGTGTTCGCTTCCAAAAGAATAAACAATGAAAAACAATCCTAGAAAAATAGCTGGAATTAAAACAAAAGCAACCAACTTTTTAGCAAAATTGTTATGAATTTGCTTTTCTGGAAGCCATTGTTTGAAAATCCAGATGCGCCCTAAAGAAGTTATTCCGTTTAGGATTATCAATGGAAAAACCTGAACGATTTTTAATTTATTGTCCTGCGTTTTGAACTGCAAAAACAAAATCGAAATTGCCATTGCAAAGAAAGAAGCCGCATCACCGTACCATCCGAAAGCCAAACAAGACAAAACCGATGTTATGACCAATATTAAATGTGTTCTTTCAGTAAATTTATCCTGAAAGAAGTAGCAAATAAATCCCGTTAATACAAGTCCAAAAATAGACCAGTTAAGTCCTGGATCTTCTCTATAAAAAAGCAGTAAAAAGATAAAACTGCAAACTAAAATAATGTGATGTTTTTTCATGGTTATTTAATTAAAAGTACTTTGTATTTCAAAGTTAGTAGACAAAAAAATATAGTTATTAAGATTTCATTAATTTTTCAAGGTAAGAAAGATGTTCTTTAAAAGCCGCACGTCCTAAAGCAGTTACCTGATAGGAAGTTCGAGGTTTCTTTCCAACAAATTCTTTTTTAACTTCAATATATTCTGATTTTTCAAGCGCTGAGGCATGACTTGCTAAATTACCATCGGTGATATTCAAAAGAGTTTTCATCTCGGTAAAATCTACCCAGTCGTTAACCATCAAAACGGACATAATACCCAGTCTGACACGGCTTTCAAAATCTTTATTTAGTTTATCAATAATTCCCATTGGGTTATTTGTATTTTTTGAACATCACTAATCCGTATATAATATGTAGAATTCCAAATCCAATGATCCAAAATATCAAACCATAACCTATATAAAAAAGCGAAATACCTCCTAAAATAAGCTCCAAAAAGCCCAAATATTTTATATCTGAAAATGTATATTTTTCGGCATTTATCACTGCAAGACCATAAAATATCAAAGTTGATGGCGCAACTAAACCGAAATATCCGTGATAGATTAAAGCCAAACAAAAAATACCTCCCGCCATTAATGGAACGGCTAAATTAAACAGCATCTTTTTTGTTGCCGATGTCCAAATTGGCAAATTATATTTTCGCGATTTTCTGATTGTAAAAAAGGCTCCAAATACAAATGCACAAACTAAAATTACAACTCCTGTCAGGAATAAATGAAAAACCAAATCTCCAGATAACAAAATATGATCATCTGTAAAATACTCAATACCATTTATCTTAAACAATTGATACACATACAAACCGCCAATTAAGGCCGAAAGTCCAGCAAAGACTCCCGAAAGTCCGCTTAATGATATAAATCGTGAAGAACGCTCCATCATGGAACGAATGTGTGCTAAATCTTCTTGGTGTTTCTGATTCATAATAAAAGTACTTTGCAATACAAAGTTATTATTTATTTTGGATTGACAAATAAAAAAACACTTTTTTTTCTAGTTGAAAATTCTACCCGTCAAGTTCTAAAAAGCTAACAGAAATAGAAAAGGACTTGTGAGTTGCGTGAGGGATAGGAGCTATCCGCCGCGGCGGAGCGGATAGCCCGACCGTCTCGTTGCAAAAGGGCGCATAACCATAAAGCATATTTGCCCTTTTGCAACGAGACGGTCACGCCCAAAGCATATAAAACGAAAAAAGCCTATTCGCATAATGAACAGGCTTTTGTTGTTGTGAATTTTTAATTTAAAACCATCTTCTTCTTTTGAATAAAAAGACTCCGAAAGTTGATAAGATGATAGAGACTAAAAGTAGAATCCAGATTCCGTATTTGCTTTCTTCTAGACCGTTTGGTACGTTCATTCCGTACAAACTGGCAATTAGAGTTGGAATCATTAAGATAATCGAAATTGAAGTCATCTGCTTCATGATGTTATTCATATTATTTGAAATCACCGAGGCATAAGCATCCATCATTCCAGTCAAGATATTGCTATAAATATTTGCCGTGTCTTGTGCCTGACTTAATTCGATTTCAACATCTTCTAACAAATCCAAATCGTACTCTGCTTTGTGTGCTTTTAGATTTTTAATGCGTTGAAATAAAACATCATTTGCTTTTAAAGATGTAATAAAGAAAACCAAACATTTTTCAATTTGAAGCAATGCTTGCAGCTCTTCATTTTTAATAGATTTCTCTAAATTATCCTCGGCCAGTTTTATTTTTTGATTTACTTGTTTCAAATATTTTAGATACCAAACACTCGATGACAAAAGCAATCTCAAAACCCAGTCAAAATTGTTTTTTACCTGAATGCATTTGCGTCGTGAATACAACATAAAATCATATATAACCTCTGTTTTGTAAAAAGTAATTGTTACGCAGATATCATCTTTGAAAATCACACCCATCGGAATGGTTTGAAAAGGAAGTTTAATATCGTTACTTTTTATAGGAACACGCATGATAATAAGTGTCCACCCGTCTTCGACTTCTATACGAGGTCTTTCATCAATATCCTCAATATCATTGTAGAATGCTTCGGGAATTTGAAGTTCTTCTAATAAGTATTTTTTTTCTGTTTCTGTAGGATCCTCGATACTTATCCAGCAATTTGGAATCCATTTTGGTATTTCTAGTAATCCGTTGTCGTTTGTGTAAAAGGCTTTCATTTCAAAATACAGGTTTTTATCGCAGCATTTTGAAATTTCAAAAGCTGCTTTTAATTAAATACTAACGAATAATAATCGTCCATTTGGAGAAGTGTTTTTTAAGTGGTGCAAAAGTATCCTTTATTTTTAAGAACCAAAACTTTAAACTATTAATTAAATATTAAAAACAACAAAGCCTGCTCAAATGAACAGGCTTTGCAAAGTATTTTGAAAAGAAATTATTTATTTCTTGCGCTTCTCATTTTGCGTGCTAAAAGTGTATTTTTAAGCAACATCGCAATTGTCATTGGCCCTACTCCACCCGGAACTGGTGTAATAAATGATGCTTTTTTGCTTACGCCATCAAAATCAACGTCACCTTTGATTACGTATCCTTTTGGATTTGAAGCATCATCTACGCGAGTAATTCCAACGTCGATAACTGTTACTCCATCTTTTACCATATCTGCTTTCAAGAATTCTGGAACTCCTAAGGCTGTGATGATAATATCAGCATTTTTAGTGAATTCAGCTAAATCTTTAGTTCGACTGTGAGTTAATGTAACTGTAGAATCTCCAGGATTTCCTTTACGACTCATCAAGATACTCATTGGGCGTCCAACGATATGGCTTCTTCCAATTACAACTGTATGTTTTCCTGAAGTTTCAACTTTGTAACGCTCTAACAATTCCATAATTCCGAATGGTGTTGCTGGAATAAAACTTTCCATTTCAAGTGCCATTCTACCAAAGTTCGTTGGATGAAATCCGTCTACGTCTTTATCTGGATCGATTGCTAATAATATTTTTTGCTCGTCAATATGTTTCGGCAAAGGCAACTGAACGATATAGCCATCTAGATTATCATCTTCGTTCAACTCTTTAATTTTAGCAAGCAATTCGTCCTCAGTAATTGTTTCCGGCAGACTTACTAAAGTTGAATCAAATCCGATTTCCTGACATGATTTTACTTTACTTCCTACATAAGTTAAACTTGCACCATTGTTTCCAACTAAAACTGCTGCTAAATGAGGCACTTTTCCTCCAGCTGCTTTTATAGCTTGAACTTCGATTGCAATTTCGTTTTTAATGTCGTTAGATGTTTTTTTACCGTCTAGTAGTTGCATTGTGTTTTGTTTCAGGTTTAAAGTTTCATGCTTCACGTTACTTGTGAAACCAAATATTATTAATCGAAAAAAGTTTCAAATTTCAGTCTCTAACTTGAAACCTGAAACTTGAAACTTTTAATTTTATTATCTCGGCATTCCGCCTGGCATTCCTTTCATTCCGCCCATCATTTTCATCAGGTTTTTTCCGCCCGGACCTTGCATCATCTTCATCATTTTGCTCATTTGGTCAAACTGCTTCATTAACTGATTTACTTGCTCGACTTTAGTTCCGGAACCTTTAGCGATTCTGGCTTTTCTTTTTACGTCAATAATGGCCGGCTTGCTTCTTTCACCCGGAGTCATCGAGTGAATGATTGCTTCGATATGTTTGAAAGCATCATCTTCGATTTCTACATCTTTCATGGCTTTTGAAGCACCTGGTATCATTCCAACCAAGTCTTTCATATTACCCATTTTTTTCACTTGTTGAATCTGCGTTAGGAAATCATCAAAACCAAATTCGTTTTTCGCGATTTTCTTTTGAAGTTTTCTAGCTTCTTCTTCATCAAATTGTTCCTGAGCTCTTTCAACAAGCGACACAACGTCTCCCATTCCTAAGATACGCTCAGCCATACGTTCTGGATAGAAAACATCAATTGCTTCCATTTTTTCTCCAGTACCAACAAATTTGATTGGTTTGTTTACAATCGATTTGATTGAAAGTGCAGCTCCACCACGAGTATCACCATCTAATTTCGTTAAGATAACTCCATCAAAATTCAAAATATCGTTGAACGCTTTTGCTGTGTTTACAGCATCCTGTCCTGTCATAGAGTCTACAACAAACAATGTTTCCTGAGGCTGAATTGCTTTGTGAACACGTGCAATTTCGTCCATCATTTCCTGATCTACTGCAAGACGTCCGGCTGTATCGACAAT
The DNA here is from genome assembly GCF_000745775.1 of Flavobacterium sp. ASV13. Lineage (GTDB taxonomy): Bacteria > Bacteroidota > Bacteroidia > Flavobacteriales > Flavobacteriaceae > Flavobacterium. The sequence continues at coordinate 342,434 of NZ_JQJY01000005.1, forward strand.
TACAACATTGAAACCGTTTGCTTTTGCATGTTTGATTGCATTTTGTGCAATCTCAACAGGATTTTTGTTTTCTGGTTCTGAGTAAACCTCAACACCTATTTGATCTCCAACAACATGAAGCTGATTGATTGCCGCAGGACGGTAGATATCACACGCTACAAGAAGTGGTTTTTTATTTTTCTTAGTTTTTAAAAAGTTGGCTAATTTTCCTGAGAAAGTAGTTTTACCAGAACCCTGAAGTCCTGACATCAAAATAACAGTTGGATTTCCTGATAAGTTAACACCAGCAACATCTCCACCCATTAATTCCGTCAACTCATCTTTTACCAGTTTAACTAATAATTGTCCTGGTTGTAAGGTTGTAAGTACGTCCTGACCAATTGCTTTGTCTTTTACTCTAGCTGTAAAATCTTTAGCAATTTTAAAGTTAACATCGGCATCAAGTAATGCACGACGCACTTCTTTTAAAGTATCGGCAACGTTTACTTCTGTAATTTTACCGTGTCCTTTTAATATATGGAACGCTTTATCTAACTTATCGCTTAAATTATCAAACATATTATTTTCTTTATTTGAAGTGCAAAGATAATCTAATTAGATATTTCAGGCAATTTTTATTTTCTAAGGTTCAGAGGGACAAAGTTACAAAGGGACAAAGGTTTTTAGCCACGAATTTCACTACTTTCTCGAATTATGCAACTGCAATTTTCCCTCTAGCAGATTGCATAGATTTTGCAGATTATTCGCAAAGCAACAAAAGCTTAAAGTTTTTGTTTACGCAGATTTATGTAGATTATCATCTAAAATCTGAGAAATTAAATCTGCTCAAATCTGCAGAATCTACGTGAAACAAAAAAGGCGCTAAGAAAAACCTTTGCGCCTTTGTAACTATGTCACTTTGTAACTTTATTTTAGAACTGGAAATATATGAATGGTTGAGATCCTGCTACTGCTGTTGCGTATACAATCCAGTAAACGAATCCCAGAATTATTGCTTTTACCAAGATCGGTGTTTTATCAAAAACAGATTTCATTCCGTTCGTGAACGTTTCTGGCAAAAAGTGCCAAACGTAACCAAACAACATTAATCCGAATACGTTTTTATAACCAATTACAATTGTTTTCCAAAGTTCTGGTTCGAATGTTAATTGTCCAATATTGTTAATTACTTGTAATGCCGTTTCGAAATCTCTTGCACGGAAGAAGATCCAGCAGAAAACTACGAAGTGAAATGTAATTAGGATGGAGAAAAATCTCCATAAGAAATTTGGACTTTTATCTTTTTTGGATGGGAAAATCTCCACGAAAATTTTATGAATCGCCAACGCTAATCCGTGTAATGCTCCCCAAACAATAAACTGTGCTCCTGCTCCGTGCCACAATCCGCCCAAAAGCATTGTGGTGAATAAATTTAAATTGGTTACCAAAGTTTGTTTCTTTTTGCTGGAAAGCAAAAACGACAAACAAAAAAGCAATATTGAAACGGACGCAACAATCAATGGAATTATACTCGTATTGTAACTTGTGATTCCCCAAAGCAATAATCCGAAGAAAAATAAACTTGGAAATAAATATCCAGCGAAAGAACCTTCTCGGTTTCCTCCCATCGAAATGTATAAAAAGTCTTTTAACCAAGTTGAAAGCGAAATATGCCATCTTCTCCAAAAATCTGTAATCGAAGTTGATTTATAAGGTGTTCTAAAGTTGACTGGCAATTTGAATCCCAACAATAAAGCGATTCCGATTGCCATATCTGAATATCCTGAAAAGTCACAATATATTTGGATCGCATATCCATAAGAAGCCATTAAATTCTCGAAAGAAGTATAACTCAACGGTGTATCAAAAACTCGATCAACAAAATTTACAGAAATATAATTTGAGATTACCGTTTTCTTAATCAATCCACCAATAATCAAAAACAAAGCGTTATTTACATCTTGTCTCGAAAGATTTAATTTTTGATAAATCTGTGGAAGAAAATCTTTCGCACGCACGATTGGACCAGCAACTAACTGCGGGAAAAACGAAACGAAAAATAAATATTCGATGTAGTTTTTAGTTGGCTTAATTTCTTCACGATAAATTTCAATAATATAACTCATCGACTGGAAAGTATAGAATGAAATTCCCACAGGAAGAAAAATATCATGAAGCTGATAATTGCCATGAAACATATCATTGAATGTCACAATCATGAAATTCATGTACTTGAAGTACCCTAATAATCCCAAATTCAAGATTACACTTATTACAAGATATATTTTCTTAGAACTTTCTTTTGTTGCTCTATAAATAATCTGGCTCAATCCATAATCTACAACTGAGGAAAGTAGTAAAAGTAAAAAGTAAACACCACTTGACTTATAGTAAAAGAAAAGCGAGAAGAGAATAACATACGTTAATCTCAAATAAAATGTTTTGCGTAAAAAGGCATACACAAAATAAAAAACCAGAAATAATCCTAAGAATAACCCAGTGTTAAATAATAGTTTTTCGTCTGGATTGTAAACAAACCAGCTTTTAACTTGTTCTATTGTAATTGCACCAAAATTTTGAATGAACCAATCATTAATGCTATCTATTGTTATCAATTTAATTCTTTGATTTAAAATTATCGTATGCTTTTAAAACTGCCTGTGCGAACAAGTTCCCTTGTTTTTCATATCCTTTTTTAGAATAATGAACCCAATCTGGACCAATTAATCCTTGAGTTTTTAATTTTCGGATTCCGTCCATACCTCCAAATTCATCGTATAAATCCCAAACGGCAAAACCGTCTTTTTGCGCGATTTCCAAGATTTCTTTAGTGTAATCTCTAATATAAGTATTAGGCTTTCTTCTAAGCAAAGATGGCGGCGGCGTCATCACGATTATAGGAACATTTATATTTTGAGCTTTGATATTGCTTATAAACTCTCTCAAATGTCTAATATAACCTTCAACTTCAAGTTTGTCATAACTTTCATTTGTTCCGAGCGAAAAAACAAGCAAATCTGGATGCACTGCTTTTAGCTGCTCAAAAAACAAAGGATATTTATTGTAATCTGAATATTTGGCTCCGTTTACGCCAATACCGCTATACAATATTCCTGGCGCATCTTTTTCTAAAACAATTCCGTTTAATTCATATTTAGAAGCTTCTTTATTCGGAATCAAATAAATTTTTTCTAATGCTTTATCGGAGTTGTAATAATGACAAAAAGAATCTGATTCTACATTCAACGGAACAAATTCAGAGCTTTTAATCGTTTTCTGTTTGGTTTCATTAGTCGGAATTTTCAAGGTTCTTCCCGCTCTAATATTATTCGATTTTAAACCATTCGCTTTTTTAATATCCGTAACCGAAATATTGTATTTGTCGGCAATTGTTGAAATTGCTTCTCCTTTTTTGATTTTATGCGTAATTACTTTTTTCTCTGTTGACTGAATCAAATTCACTTGAGAAGAAGTCGCCAAATCAAACATATTTTGATTTTGAGGCGTAATGATTTTAATGGTATTGAATTTATATGCCATGTCTTTCACTCGCAATTCAACAGCAAAACCTCCATTATCACGCCAAAGTCCAATTCCACTTAAACCAATAGGTGCATTTTTTGCAGGAAGAATATTTCTATAACTTTCCCAGCTTCTGTTCGAATAAAAACGTTCGTTATAAGAACCATTTGTTTTTGCCAGCTGATATGGAAAAACCAAACCGCGACCTCCATTTCCAAATTGATGCTGCAGTTTTTTTCTCACTTCATTGGTCATCAAATCTCCCTGAATATGAGAATCTCCAATATGAACAATATTTATTTTCTGATTGTTCTGACTTTCATTTTCCTTTAATTTTTCGAAAAAATCTTTTAGTACTTTCGCATTATAAATTTGATCATCAGAAACAGGATCAGCCACTATTGAATCGACTTTGTGAATCATATTTTTTGTTGTTGGAAGTGAATCTGTTTTTGGGGCCTTGTCATTCGAAGAGAAAAAAAGACAACAGAAAAAAATAATCAGTTTATTCATTTACACTATCATTTTTCACAGAAGTAGAATCTGTTTTGGTTTTTCGAGCTGCTCTTTGCTGATTCGCAACAGCTTCACGTTTTTCACGCAATATTTTATATTCTTCGTAACCTTTATTTAATTGAGTGTATAATAAATTTCCAATCGCTTTTGCTCCACGCTGATTAAAGTGCGTGTAATCTTTATTGGCTTTGGCCGGAGTTTCATCAACCCATTTTACCATCGATCCGTCGCCACCCATCAAAGTATATAAATTTACAAAACCAGATTCAGTATCAAGCGCATATCTTTTTTGCGCTTTCATCAAAGGTACAACAGCCGAATCGGTTTTCATTTCTAAATCATATTTAGTCGATTTATCTGCTGTTGAGACAATTAAAATTGAAACTCCCGGAAACGATTCTTTTATTTTATTAACGGTTTTTGTCATTCCTCTTTCGTACCAATTATAATTTTTGGTTCCGTAATTCAATACGTTTGTTCCATAATGCAAAATAATCAAATCGTATTTCAAACTTTTATTAAAACCTTGCATTACACTAGCATTAAACATCGAAATTGGCAATCCCGAGTTTCCTCTTTGTGAAAAGTTATCTACGTGAACGCCGCTTCCGTTGTCAAAATTGAAGCCGTAAATTGGAATAGAATCTGCATTTATGAAATTAGCTTTGAAAGCTTTCAAATGTCCTGAACTTACTTTTAAAGTATTAATCAAATTATTTGGGGCCAAATTTTTCTTCAAAGTATCTTTTCCGATAATGAAATTCACTTTTCCATTTCTCGAAGCTCTTCCGTAAAATAAAGTCGGATTATCTAAAGTTGTTGAATATTTATTGGTTCCTGCTTCATATTGTACCCAAGTTAGATTTGCTTTATCATTAGCAAAAAATACGTGTCCGTTTACACCAAAAGGGCTTGATGGCTTTTTCACATTCAAATAAGACTGTGTTTTCCAGTTTTTAGAATAAGTAGATTTCACCGAACCACGCGAAGCCGCCGATTCAGAAGTTATGGAAACAAAACCAACTCCGTTTCCTCCAAAACGTTCCTGATAATTAGTTCTTACATCTTGCACAATCAAATCCCCATCGGTCATTGAATCGCCGTAATACGCAATTCTGACATTCGATTCAGGATGCTTCTCTAATTGATATAATTTTTCATAAAACGAAATCAGATATTGATATCCTTTATAATTATCAAAAGTTTCAGATGGAAATTCAATTCCTTCGATATTTTCATAAACAATTTCTTCTTTTCCTTCCTGATCTTCAATTGCATCGAGGCTGTCGTTTGTACCCAATGAATCTTTTGCAACAGCTTCCAGAAGCAAGCTGTCAATAAGCACGTTTTTTGAATTCATTTTGCTTTCAGAAAAAATCTTATCTGGCAAAATTTGCTTGAATCCAATAAAAGCGACCAATGCTAATGCAACAATGGCAAAAGACTGAAAAAAATATGACTTTGTATTCACTTGTAATTTTAAGTTTTGAAGGATGAATTGCAAAAATTAATTATGCGAAATTTCTGCTAATTCTTTATGAAAAAATATGTGCAAAGATAAGATTAAAGCTTAATTATTAATTGTTTTTATCAATAAAGTAAAAAACAAAAAAGAGACCAGACGAATCTGGCCTCTTTATCAAAAAAAATAAAAAAAACAAAGCTAATGATTAACTAAACATCGATGCCGAAGCATCATAAGTTAAAATGAAATAATCTTTATGATTTTTAGATTTTCATTTTAAGAATTATTTTAAGATAGCATACTCCAAAGTAGTATTCCCTCTTAAACCTGCATCATTTGTCATAGCTAGGAATTTAACTTTATAGTAGTTTCCAGCTGCATCTTTTACAACATAAAAACGATCTGTTCTAATACTTGGCAATGAAGTTGGTCCACCACCATTTCTCCAGCTAGCTCCAATTACTCTTTGATCTGTTGCAGAAACAGTAAAGTTTGCTTCAACTACATCTGCTTTTGCAAAAGCCTCATAAGTTTTAACAGAAGTTAATACTTGGTAAACTTGTGTTCCTCCTTTTGAGTTTGTAGTGATGAAATCAGCATAACCGTATGTTACCTCGCCACTTCCCATGTTTAAGTAATTTGTAAAAGTTGTGAAATTTAAATCCCATTTCGCTTTTGCAGGTTCTACTGAAACTGTATTACCTGAAACTAAACTAAAAAATGAAAAATTAAAGTCTGTATCTTTTGAGATAGTTTTTTCTGTAAAAGTTGTAGAAGTTAAGTCAGCATATTGAATTTTATATCCATTTCCACTTCTTAATATTCTAACTTTTTTCCATCCTCTAGCTTCTCCATCAACACTTACTGAACCAACGCCTGGTGTAGTAGTAGAAACTGCAAATCCTAGATTTACCAAGTACACTTTATTATCAGCATCAGTAGCAGAAATTTCAGCAATTGCTGTTCCGATACCTGCTCCAGCACCAGCTAAAACTCCAGTTGGGTTATCAACATAACCATTAGATGCAAGGGTTTCACCTGCTCCAACTGAAACATTTGCATCAGCCACCTGAGACAAAGTAATATCTGAAGTCGCTAATTTTTTTACAGCCATTTTAAGAGAACCATTAATGATTACTCTAAATTCTGAACCAGAAGAAAATCCTAAATCCCAAGACGCTCTGTTTACTGATTTAATTTCTGCAGCACTTAAATCAAGATAAAGTTGATTTGGTTGGTTTGGCCCACCAACAGAAGTCTTCAAAGTTTCTCCCACAGTTGGAATCTCAACTTTATTGTCGTCATCATTAGAACATGATGCTAGTGATAGTAACGCGATTGATAAAAATAATAACTTTTTCATTGTATTCTATATTTATATTAAAGATTAAGGTTATATGCTAATTTTAAAAAGTAAGAACGTCCGTACGCAAGCATTACCTCACCTGGTCCTGCATGTCCAGCAGCACTTGCGGTACCTGTTTGTCTTACATTGGTCACATCAAGAACATTTCTTGCTCCCACTGTAACTTCAAAATGATCTTTGAAGAAATTTTGTCGAGCAGTAAGATCGAGCCAATTACTTGGATCAACTTCAGATAAAACATAAGAAGAAGAACCTTGAATATATTGTCGTGTTTTACCGTTGTATTTATAATATCCTGAAACAATTGTTTTCCATTTTGGAACGGTATACGAAAAACTTGTATTTAAATTGAAAGAATAAAGAAATTGATCATCAGAAGTAAATACCTGATTGTCTATTTTCTGAGAAATACCAATTAATGCAGCACCAAAATTGAATGTGAAGTTGTCTTTTCTCAATTGATTCATAGTTGAGAAATTCCACATTCTGTATTTGCTGATATTGATATATTGATACTCTGGATTCCCAGTATCTGGATTAAACCTTACCAATGCCATGTCAATTCTATCATTTACATTTAAATAACTTCCTGCAAAAGTGTTAGAAAGTTGCAATCCTGATGAAAATAAAGTCATTTTCTTAAGACTGGTTTCGTAAGATGTACTCGTTTCAGGAATCAGGTTTTCGTTTCCTGTAAAGAAGTGTCCGTCGAATATTTGTTTTGAATATAATTCATCAAAAGTTGGCGTTCTAAAAGAGTTACCATATGAGCCGCGAAGTTCAATTCCTTTTTCAAATAAATATCTTAAACCTAATGAGGAAGCATATTGATTTTTAAATTGAGACTGAGCAGAAAATCGGATTCCTGGTCGAATTGAAAATTTATGCGTTGCCATAATTTCTGACGAAGCAAAAAAATCATAATTCTCAAGTGTTTTCTGAACTGGAGTAAAAATATTATTTGCTTCCTGAACTAATGCAAAACCCTTATTATTGACAAATTCATATCCTAATTGAAGATCTACTGTTTTATCTGTAAAGAAATTATTTAACGTTCCTGTCGAATAAAGCACTTCCATCGCCTGATCTTTTACAGTCGTATTATTGCTTTCTGTCTTACTTCCTATATTATATCTAAAACTTTCAACATCACGCTCTTGTTTTTGATGCGAAAGCGAAACATTATAATTTAATTGCGACAATAATCTTCCTGTCGCATTTAAATTATGAAAATATCGGTCTGTAAAATATCTTTTATCATCTGCATAACGATATGAACCTAAAGTGGTGTTATATCCAGATTGAACCGTACTATTATAATAATCTACATTTTCATCTAAAAACTCAAATTTGTAGTAAAAACGAAAATTGTCTTTGTGATATGAAATCGTTGCCGTACCGTTTAATTGATCTTTTGGAAGCCAGCTGTAACCACGTGTTCCATCATTTTCAGCATAATTTTCTCCGTTTTTGTCATTCAAATATCCTTGAAAATCATTGCGATTTATTCCCGCTGAAACAAACCAATTTTTATCAAAAGTATGAGAAACTCTAAGAGACTGAATGTGACGTCCTTCATCAAAAAGAGAATATTCATTATTGACCGTTTCCTCTTGAACTGATGCATTTATGCCCCATTTATATTTGGAAGATTTTTTAGTGATGATATTCAAAACACCACTTACAGCATTAGCTCCGTAAGTAACTCCCATTGAACCTTCTACAATTTCAACATGATCAACATCATTAAGATTAATTTGCGATAAATCGATATTATTTCCTAAACCAGCTTCATTAACAAGAGGAACATTATCAACCAATATTTTAAAATATTGTGCATCTAAACCGAATAAAGAAACTGTAGAACGACCACTTGTTCCACTTGGACTAACAGTAATATTTAAGTACTGATTTAAAATATCGGCTAAATTATTAGCTGCCAGATTTTGAATATCCTGATTTGAAATCACACGAACGTTAAAAACAGATTTTTTTATGGATTGAGGCTCAAACTGTCCTGTTACAACAACCTCAGAAAGTTTTTCCTGAGATACAATACTATCTTTTTGCTGAGCAAAAGAATAGGCACAAAATAGAAGTCCAGCAAGAAGGGTAATTTTAATTTTCATTATTTTTATTCAGTCTTAATAATGACGCAAATATATAAACTATTTTTATTTGTTCTAAATAAATTATATATATTTGCAAAAATTAAAAACAAAATAATAAGTTATGATTACAAAAAGCCTCTATTTATCGGCCGTAATGGCTTTGACTTGTGGTCTTGGTTTCGCTCAGGACAAAAAACAACAAGACATTAAATCAATAAAATCAATGTGTGGTTGTTATGAAGTGAAATTCAATTTTACCGAAACATTTTCATATCCTAAAGATTCTCTTACTTATAAACCATCTGAAACTAAGCACGAATCGGCTTTAGAATGGGTTGAATTATTAGAAGATACGCCTAATAAAATCGTAATGCAGCATTTATTGATTGTAAGCGATGATATGATTATCAAACACTGGAGACAAGACTGGCTTTATGAAAACACAGACTTATATTCTTTTGACAAAGGAACTTCTTGGAAATATAAAAAGTTAGATAAAAAGGCTGTTAAAGGTCAATGGACTCAAAAAGTATATCAAGTAGATGATAGTCCGCGTTACGAAGGATCATCAACTTGGGTACATGTTGACGGACAAGATTACTGGGCAAACGTAGCCGATGCGCCGCTTCCTAGAAGAGAGCAAACAAAACGTAATGATTATAATGTTTTAAAAAGAAGAAACATCCACGAAATCACTTCTACTGGATGGAATCATGAGCAAGATAATGACAAATTGGTTCGTGATGACGCTGGAAAAGATGTTTTGTTAGCACAAGAAAAAGGTTTTGATGTTTACACTAAAGTTCCAGATTCTAAATGTGCTGCTGCTCAAAAATGGTGGGGAACAAACAAAGTGCTTTGGAAAAACGTTCGTGATAAATGGCAAACTCTTTTTGACAGACATCAAGATTTAAACTTAGAAGCAAAAGTAGATCGTAAAGCTTTATATTCTCTTTTATTTGATTTAAAACCAGAAGCAACAAAAGCAGAATCTGATGCTATCATCGAAAAGTTCGTTAAGAAATAAGAAAAATTGTTAGTTAAATAAATAAAGCCGGTAATTTCTAGATTGCCGGCTTTTTTTTGGAAAACAAAAAAGCCGACAGTCATAACTATCGGCTTTAAAATATCTTTATTTTTTTATTGTTACATTCTCTCAGGAACTTCGATTCCCAATAAATTAAATGCAGATTTAATAACTTCTGCTACTTTTTGAGAAAGCTGTACCCTGAAAATCTTTTTAGTCAAATCAACTTCGCCTAAAATATGAACAGATTGATAGAATGAATTATATTCTTTTACCAAATCATATGTATAATTTGCAATTAACGCCGGACTGTGATTTTGAGCAGCGTTTTGAATTACTTCTGGGAAAAGCTCGATTTGTTTTATCAGTTCTTTTTCTTTTTCGTGAAGCTCTTCAATATTTGTTTTGGCAGAAAAATCAAAATCAGCTTTACGGATTATCGATTGACTTCTCGCATAAGTATATTGAATAAACGGACCTGTATTTCCAGCAAAATCAACAGATTCTTCCGGATTAAACAAAATACGTTTCTTTGGATCAACTTTTAAAATGTAATATTTCAAGGCGCCTAAACCAATTGTTTTGTACAATTTCGCTTTTTCCTCTGTAGAATAACTGTCTAATTTTCCTAAATCTTCTGAAATTTGTTTTGCTGTAGCAGTCATATCTTGCATCAAATCATCGGCATCTACAACAGTTCCTTCACGGCTTTTCATTTTTCCTGAAGGCAAATCAACCATTCCGTATGATAAGTGATATAAACTTGAAGCCCAGTCAAAACCAAGTTTTTTCAAGATTAGGAACAATACTTTAAAGTGATAATCCTGTTCGTTACCAACGGTATAAACCATTCCACCAACATCTGGCATATCTTTTACACGCTGAATTGCTGTTCCAATATCCTGCGTCATGTAAACTGCAGTTCCGTCAGAACGTAAAACAATTTTGCGATCCAAACCTTCATCTGTCAAATCAATCCAAACTGAACCGTCTGGATCTTTTTCGAAAACGCCTTTATCCAGACCAACCTTAACAACATCTTTTCCTAATAAATAAGTATTGCTTTCGTAGTAATATTTATCGAAGTTAACTCCAAGATTATTGTAAGTAGTTGCAAAACCTTCATAAACCCATTCGTTCATCATTTTCCAAAGCTCAATTACTTTTTCATCGCCAGCTTCCCATTTTTTAAGCATATCTTGCGCTTCAACAATAATTGGAGCTTGTTTTTTTGCTTCTTCTTCTGTTTTTCCAGCTTCTATTAATTGATTGATTTCAGCTTTATAAGCTTTATCAAACTCAACATAATATTTACCAACTAATTTGTCGCCTTTTAAACCTGAACTTTCCGGAGTTTCTCCGTTTCCAAATTTCTCCCAAGCCAACATCGACTTGCAGATATGAATTCCACGATCGTTGATAATTTGCGTTTTGTATACTTTTTTTCCAGAAGCTTTTAAAATTTCAGCAACTGAATATCCCAACAAATTGTTACGAACGTGCCCCAAGTGCAAAGGTTTATTTGTATTTGGCGAAGAATATTCGACCATAACTGCTTTGTCCTCTGGATTTGGAGTTACGTAACCAAATTTACTATTGTCTTTAATTTCATTGAAGAAATTCAGATAATAACTATCTGAAATAACAATATTCAAAAACCCAGACACTACATTAAAGCGTGCTACTTCAGAAACATTTTCAACCAGGTAGTTTCCAATTTTATTTCCTAATTCAACAGGATTACTTTTAATGACTTTCAACAACGGAAAAATTACCATTGTAATATCGCCTTCAAACTCTTTTCTGGTAGTCTGAAATTCGATTTTATCAACTGAAACATCAAATAATGCCTGAATTGCTTTTTGTATAGAAGGTGTAAGAATTTGTGATAATGACATGTAACTTATTTTAAAGTGAGCAAAGATACAGCTTATTCATCAATTACAGAAAATGAAAAACATATAAAATCGAACAAAACGTTTAGAATTTCTTAAAAAAGCCTTTCAGAAGAATGTTAAAATTATCAAAAAATTAAAACGCTAATCTCCTACTAAACAGAACATCTCGGATTAGATTGAAAAAAAATTAAGTTTTTCTTGTAACATATCAATCATAAAAGAGTCTTAATAGAGACTTTGAAATCATTTAAAGCAAAAAAAATCTAACAAAAACAAAAAAACAATCATCATCAATCAAATCAAAATAATCAATTATTAATTATGAAATTAAAATTTTTTCTGTTCGCATTATTTAGTTTAATTGCAACAGCTCAGGCCCAGAATTCCGGGACAGTCTCGGGAAAAATTATCGAGAAATCGAATAACGCACCAATTTCGTATGCAACTGTCTCTGTAAAAGAAAACGGAAAAGTTATATCAGGCGTTAACACTGATGACAATGGTGATTTTACAATCAAAAATTTAGCATTAAAAAGTTACACTATCGAAGTTCAATATATTGGTTTCAAAAAATATGTTGGTTCTTTGATTTTAAGCGAAAACAGAAAAACCGCAACAGTAAATGTTTCTCTTGAAGAAGAAGCAACACAATTGAAAGGTGTAAATGTTGTGGCTGAACGCTCAACTATTGAACAAAAAATTGACCGTAAGGTAATTAATGTTGGGAAAGATTTGACTACTGCCGGAGCTTCTGCATCTGACATTATGAGCAATATTCCATCTGTAAACGTAGATCAGGATGGAAAACTTTCGCTTCGCGGAAATGACAATGTACGTGTATTAATTGACGGGCGTCCATCTAATATTGATCCTGCTCAATTATTGAAACAAATTCCTTCAACTTCAATCAAAAAAATTGAGTTGATTACAAATCCAAGTGCTAAATACAATCCAGAAGGAATGTCTGGAATCATCAACATCGTTTTACACAAAAATGCAAATACTGGTTTTAACGGAAGTTACAGTGGTGGTATTACTTTTGGAGAAACTGCAAAATACAATCAATCTCTTGATTTGAACTACAAAACCGGAAAAGTAAATTTCTTTGGAAATGGAGGACAAAACTTTGGAACTTACTACAACAAAGGAAGAATCCAAAGATTAGATCAGGATGTTGAGCAAAATTTGAAAATTTCTAACGAAAATGACAATTACTTGTACAAGTTAGGAATGGATTATTTAATCAATGACAAAAATACTTTGTCGTTCTATACAAATCAAAACAAATCAACTGGAAACGGAAATGTAATTACAGACATTGATTACAATAACGCTGATCCAAATATTTTCAATATTTACCAAAATTCAACTTATAAAGGTCCAAGCAAAACTGGAACTTATAATTTAGCGTACAAACATATTTTCAAAAAAGAAGGACATACTTTAGATTTTGAAGGAAACTATAGTGATACTAAAGTAAGTCAAAACGCAAATTTTGACACACAAACAACAAGACCTGATAATTCAGTAAACAATGTCGTTTATGGTGATAAAATTGGTGACCAAAGAAAATTAAGCACGTTAAACGTTGATTATGTAAATCCGTTAAACGACAAAACTACGCTTGAAGCTGGTGCTGAAGCAAGAATCACAAGAACAAATAATGATTACAACACTGGTAATCCGTTAGTTCCTGTTGACGAAAGAGTTTCAAACTATACTTACGATACTGATATTTATTCAGCTTATGTGACTTTTGGCCAAAAATTCAAAAAATTCAGTTACCAATTAGGAACTCGCTTTGAAAGCTACAAAGTAGAAGCGAATTTAAATCATGGTAAGGATAAATTTAATGATGACTATATTACATTATATCCATCGGCATATTTAACGTATAATTTAAACGAGAAAAATGTTTTGCAATTTAGCTACAGCCGTCGTGTTGACCGTCCGAGTATTGAGCAAACAAAACCTATTCGTGAGTTTTCTACACCATTAGTAACTTCATACGGAAATCCTGAATTAAGACCTCAGTTTACAAATTCTGTTGAAGTAAACTATACTAAAACTCTTAACAAAGGAAGCATTACAGCTGGTGTTTTCGTAAGAAGCATCAACGATCAAATCAGCAGAACTTTGAGTCCGGATCCAAATGATCCATCTGGATACAAACAAATTTTAAGCTATACGAACTATGACCACAACAGCGCTTATGGTTTTGATGTTTCGTTGAATTACAAGCTTACAAAATGGTGGGACATTCAACCATCTATTGATTTCTCAAGTATCAAGCAACAAGGTGTTGTATTTGAATTTGATCCTGCAACAAGCACAAGTGCGCCTCTTGAGCGTAGCGTAACAACTACGGCATTTAACGCACGTATGAACTCAAACTTCAAACCTACAAAACGTTTAAGTTTCTTGTTGTTCGGTTTTTACAGAGGACCAGTTGAAGATGTTCAGCAAAACAGACACGAAATGTACAAAATGGATATTGGTTCACGTTATACATTGTTAGACAACAAAATGAACATTAGCGTACGTTTTAATGATGTTTTCAAAACAATGAAATATGCTTTTGATGGAATTTATCCTTATCCACAAACAGGTCAGTTTTCTTGGGAAAGCAGAACAGTTTATTTAGGTTTGACTTACAACTTTGGAGGAGGAAAAATCAAAAACTTACAACGTAAACAAAGAGAAGATAACACTAATAAAGGTGGTGGCGGAATGTTTTAATCCCACTTTGATTAGTAGATTTTAATAGTTCTTGTAGAAAAGAAAAGCCTGGAGTATGCCAACTCCAGGCTTTTTTATTTTAGATTATAAAAAATTTCGCAATTCTTTAATTTCTTCTGGATTTGCAATTTCGGACTTATCTGTAATTGCTGATGAATGATAAAAAGTTGGAGTCAACTTATCTTGCAGTAATTTTATATTTGAAGATCTTAAGCCTCCTCCTGGCATAATTTCGATTCGGTCTTTGGCTAATTTTTGAATTTGTTCTAAATCAAAAATTCCTTCTTCAACATTTTTTCCTGTTCCTGAAGTCAAAATAGTTTGAAAACCACATTCAATTACATCCTCAAGTCCTTTTTCAATAGAATCTACAACGTCAAAAGCACGATGAAAAGTGCATGATAGCGGATGCGCTAAATGCACCAATTCTTTGTTTTGCCTTTTATTCACTTTTCCGTTTGGTTTCAAAATTCCGAAAACAAAACCGTCAACGCCTAACTTTTTATAGTGTTTGATATCTTGTTTCATTTCTGTAAGTTCTTCATCAGAATAGACAAAATCGCCGCCACGAGGTCTTATAATGACATGCATCTTTATTTTTACGCTTTCGCGGACTTTCACTACTAAAATAGAATTTGGAGTTGTTCCTCCTAATTCCATATTTTCACACAGTTCAATTCTGTCCGCACCGCTTTCCTGAGCAATTATTGCCGACTCATAATTGAAACACGCTATTTCGAGCTGATTTTTTTTCATTTGATTATTTTTTTGTCATTTCGAATGAAATCACAAGATTTGGGATATCAAAAGTAAAAAACCTGCTCCAAAAATGAAGCAGGTTTTAAAAAAATATAATGTAAGATGATTATTTTACCATTTAATAATTGCGCTCGCCCAAGTGAATCCACTTCCAAAAGCTGCTAAAACTACTGTATCTCCAGATTTTATTTTTCCTTGTTCCCAAGCTTCTGTCAAAGCAATTGGAATAGATGCCGCAGTTGTATTACCGTATTTCTGAATATTGTTGTGTACTTGGTCATCAGACAATTTGAATTTATTCTGAATGAACTGTGAAATTCTCAAATTCGCCTGATGCGGAATCAGCATATCAATATCTGAAACTTGTAAACCGTTTGCCTCTAAACCTTCATTGATAACTTCAGCGAAACGAACTACTGCATTTTTAAACACAAATTGTCCGTTCATGTATGGATAATAACTTTCGTCATTTGGATCATTATCTGCAAGAATATCGGTTACCCAACGCGCGCCCATTCCCGGTGCCTGCAATGCCAATTCTTCAGCATGCTGACCTTCTGAATGTAAGTGCGTTGACAAAATTCCTTTTGTCAAATCTTCTTCACGGCTCAAAACAGCTGCTCCTGCTCCATCTCCAAAAATTACCGAAACACCACGCCCGCGTGTTGTCATGTCTAATCCTGTAGAGTGGACTTCAGAACCAATTACCAAAATGTTTTTATACATTCCGGTTTTAATATATTGGTCAGCAACTGAAATCGCATAAACAAAACCAGAACATTGATTTCTTACATCTAAAGCTCCAACAGTTCTTAATCCTAAATCTCTCTGAACCAAAACTCCAGGTCCTGGAAAATAGTAATCCGGACTTAATGTAGCAAAAACTACAAAATCAATATCTTCTTTGGCAACGCCAGAACGTTCTATTGCAATTTTAGCTGCTTTTACGCCCATTGAAGTTGTGGTATCTTCCCCACGAATAATATGTCTGCGCTCCTGAATTCCGGTTCTTTCCTGAATCCATTCGTCATTGGTATCCATAATCTTAGACAAATCATCGTTGGTCACAACATTTGAAGGAACATAATATCCTAAGCCCGCTATTTTTGAATGATACATATTCTTTTTATTGTTTGTTAAAAAATTGGATTGCAAATTTACGTATAGTTTAAAACATAAGCACCCAAATTACTATTTTTTTCGTTATTAGCAATTTAATATACTTTAATTCTAAAGTTTATTAAAACCATTTCTTTTGAAAAAAATCAGTGTTTTGTTAAAAACAATGAAAAGTATTTAAATTATGCTTTAAAATGTAACAAGATTGAAGTACTTTAGTCAAACATTACGAATACCATTTTTTAAACCCCTAAAATTCAAATTATGAAATTAAAGGTTACATTACTCTTATTTCTAAACATTGGTTTTATTGCTTTTGCCCAAGAAAACTTAACGTACCAAAAACCATCAAAATCTATTTTAGATTTAGCCGATTACGAACGCGCTCCAACAGTATCAATGGATACTAAAAAGGAATATATGTTACTAATGTACAGGCCAACTTATAAAACATTAGACGACTTAAACCAAGAAGAACTTCGTTTGGGTGGATTAAGAATCAACCCAATCACTAACATTTCAAGTACAGTAACGTATTTAAACAATTTAAAAGTACGTAAAATCAGCGGTAAGGACGAAATACAAGTCACAGGTTTGCCTAACAATCCAAAAATCAGCAATATTCTTTGGTCACCAAATAACAAAAAAATATTGTTTTCGCATACTGCTGCAACAGGAGTTGAACTTTGGGTTATCGATGTTGCGACTGCAAGCGCGACAAAACTTACCGATGCTACTGTAAACGCAAATCTTGGTAATCCGTTTAGCTGGTTTTCAGACAATGAAACGATTTTAGTAAAAATGCTTCCTAAAAACAGACCGGCATTATTAGATGCTAAAAAAGATTTGCCAACCGGACCAATTATCTCAAATACTTCTGGAGAAAAATCTCAAAACAGAACGTATCCTGATATGTTGAAAAACAAAAATGATGAAGCAAATTTTGAAAATATTGTTACTTCTGAATTGTATAAAGTAAACCTAAAAGGTGACGCTGTTTTATTTAAAGATGCCGCAATGTATTTTGGAGAAAGAATTTCGCCAGATGGAAATTACATTATGCTGACTACAATTCAAAAGCCATTTTCATATGTAGTTCCATTATACAGATTCCCTTCAAGAACGATTGTTTATGATGCAAGAGGAAAAGAAATCAAAACAGTAAACGAAGTTCCATTAAGCGAAATAATGCCAAAAGGTTTTATGGCCGTTAGAAAAGGAAAACGTGAAATGGCTTGGAGAAATGATAAACCTGCAACATTAGCATTTGTTACTGCTTTAGATGAAGGAGATCCTGCAAACAAAGTAGAATTCAGAGATGAAGTTTTTCTTTGGGATGCGCCTTTTACAAATAACCCAACTTCATTAGCAAAAACACCTCAGCGTTTTAGCGATATTATTTGGGGGAATGACAATGTTGCTGTTATTTCTGATGAATGGTATGATACGCGTAATACAAAAACGTATTTAATCAATCCTTCAAATCCAAGTGAACAGCCAAAACTAATTACAGACAGAAATTCACAAGATGTCTATTCTGATCCGGGTGCTTTTGAAACAAAGAAAAATGAATACAATAAATATGTTTTAGCTATTGAAAATGATAATGCATATCGTATTGGGGATGGATTTACTAAAGCGGGTCAATTCCCTTTTATTGACGAATTCAATTTGAAAACATTAAAATCAAAACGCGTTTACACTTCTTCTTATAAAGATAAAAAAGAAGATTTATTAGAAATTGAAGATTTTAAATCAGGTAAAGTTTTAGTTCAGATTCAGTCTAAAAGTGAATATCCGAATTATTATTTCAGAAATATTAAAAAACAAAACAGCCTGACTCCAATTACAGCTTTTAAAAATCCTTTTGAAAGTATAAAAGATGTAAGCAAAGAAGTAATCAAATACAAACGTAAAGACGGCGTTGAGCTTTCTGGAACTTTATATTTACCTGCTGGATATGATAAAGTTAAAAAAGAGAAATTACCTTTATTAATCTGGGCTTATCCTGCAGAATACAAAGACAAAAATAGCGCTGGACAAGTGACTCAAAATTCAAATGAGTTTACAGTTCCTTATTACGGCTCGTTTGTATATTGGGTAACAAAAGGATATGCTGTTCTTGATGATGCTGCTTTCCCAATTATTGGAGAAGGCACAACAGAGCCAAATGACAACTTCATTTCACAATTAGTTGACAATGCTGAAGCTGCAATCAATGCAGTTGATGCTTTGGGATATATCAACCGTAAAAAAGTGGCTGTTGGCGGACACTCGTACGGAGCTTTTATGACGGCAAATTTATTGACACATTCTAATCTTTTCGCTTGCGGAATTGCACGAAGTGGTGCGTATAACAGAACATTGACTCCTTTTGGATTCCAAACTGAACAACGTAATTACTGGGAAGTTCCTCAAGTTTACAATACAATGTCGCCTTTTATGAATGCTGATAAAATGAAAACGCCAATTTTATTAGTTCACGGTGAAGCCGACAATAATCCTGGAACTTTTACTTTACAGACAGAGCGTTATTTCCAAGCTTTAAAAGGTTTGGGGGCTAATGCAAGAATGGTAATTCTTCCAAAAGAAGCACACAGTTATGTAGCCAAGGAAAACATTTTACACTTGCTTTGGGAACAAGATCAGTTTTTAGAAAAGTATTTAAAAAACTAATTTAGACACTAATTCTATAAAGCAAAACCCGACAGATTTGAAACTGTCGGGTTTTCTTTTTTAAGTATTCAAAATTATCTAATTATCAAATTGGCACATTTTCTAATTAAAGATAATTTAAGCCAAGAAATATTTCCTGTTCAAGAGGTAAATCAATTTCACTTTCAAAAAAGATCAAT
The DNA here is from genome assembly GCF_000745775.1 of Flavobacterium sp. ASV13. Taxonomy (GTDB): domain Bacteria; phylum Bacteroidota; class Bacteroidia; order Flavobacteriales; family Flavobacteriaceae; genus Flavobacterium. Next base: position 361,790 of record NZ_JQJY01000005.1, read on the forward strand.
TGTCTTTTAAAAACAGTTTCGATTAAATAATGATTCCCTCTAAAATATGTTCTTCTGATTTTCACTTGCAATTTTGAATCGGCAACCATTTTAAATTGATGCGGGTATACCAATGTTTTATGAGTTTCATCTTCATAATCCAGCAATAAATGAGTTGCAACTTCATTCACTTCACCAAAAAGCGAAGCAACATATTTAGTTTGAGGATCTTCGTATATTTTTGTTGGATTATCTTTTACAATCACTTCTCCATTACGCATCACAATGGCTTCATCAGCAAACGATAATGCATCTGTGCTGTCGTGAGTAGCAATAATACAGGTAATTCCTTTTTGCTTTAGATATCTAAATAAATTTCGGCGCAAAGCATTTTTCCTAAAAGCATCAATCTGACTAAAAGGTTCATCAAGCAAAATTACTTCTGGTTCTAAAGCTAAAACTCTAACCAAAGCTACTCTCTGTTGTTGGCCTCCACTTAAAAATTTAGTTTTTACATTGGAAAAATTTTCCATTTCAACCATTTCCAATAATTCCTGAACACGCAGTTTTTTCATGTTGGCAAAGCCGTTCGAAAGGAATTTCCCAACATTCTCAGCCACTGTTTCATAAGGAGACAAATCAAAATCCTGAGCCAGATATTTCATATACGGCATTCCCGGAATCAAATTGTATTTTGGTCCTAAAACTGGTTTTTCGTTATAAAAAATCTTGCCTTCGTCTAAATCGTATAAACCATAAATTAGTTTTAGCAGTGTACTTTTTCCGCAGCCGCTTTCACCAATAATGGCGATATTTTCACCTTTATTTATAGTAAACGAAACGTTTTTTATAACGGGCGTATCAATGTACGAAAAAGAAATATTTTGAATATCGAGCATGAGTTGAATTTGAAAGTTCAAATTTACAATGTTTAATTTCTAAAGTCAAAAAAAAGCTGCTTCATTTAAGAAACAGCTTTTAATAAATTTTATTGCCTTTTAAAACTATTTTCCAGCTTCGGCTTTAGCATCGTTTACCATTTTGTCATTTGCAGTAATTGCAAACTCTACACGACGGTTTTGGCTTCTTCCTTCTGGAGTATCATTAGTAGCAATAGGATCAGCAATTCCTAAACCTGAAGTTTTGAAACGACTTGATTTTAATCCTTTTGAAACTAAATAAGCCTGAACAGAAGCAGCTCTTTGTCCTGAAAGTGTCAAGTTATATTCTGGTTTACCTGTATTATCAGTATAACCAAAAATTTCAATATTAGTATCTCCGTAATCATTAAACACAGGAACTAACTTATCTAAATTTGCTTTTGCAGTTGAAGTCAAAGTTGATTTGTTAGTATCAAAACGAACAGCATTTTCATTCAAAGTCAAGTGAATACCTTCACCTACTCTTTCAACATCTGCACCTGGAAGCGCCTGATCAATTTCACGAGCCTGTTTATCCATTTTATTTCCAATTAAGGCACCAGTTCCACCACCAACAGCAGCTCCAATTGCAGCTCCTAAGGCAGCATTTCCACCTTTACCTAAATTGTTTCCTAGAATACCACCAATAAGTCCTCCGGCAACAACTCCAATTCCAGCTCCTTTTTGCGTATTGTTAGCATTTTTTATTGAATCACAGCTTGCAAAAAAACTAGTCAATATAAGTAAACTACTCAACCCTAAAACTTTTATCTTTCTCATGTGTATATATTTTAATATTATTAGCCTTTTTTAATTAGCTCTTTGAAATTGGTACGTTACGTCCTTAACTTGTCCGCCAACGTTGATGTTGTCAATTAATTGGAAAGAATTATCACTCAGTCCTGCAACTTTAAGCAAATAACCTTCTTTTACATTTTTCGATTTGGTTCCAGGATTAACAATTTTAAGAACAAAAAGTCCCTGATTATTGATACTCCAAACAATTGGCGAAGTAAATGCTGTACAGCTTGGCGCGTTCAGGGTCATAGTGCCTTTGTTATTATTAGAAATAAAATTCCAAGTACTGCCAATAAAACATTTTGAATCTGCTAGATCAAATGAATTTACCTTAATGTAATCAGAACCAGGATAAGACACATTGGTTAAAACCCAATTTCCTTTAATTGCTACTTGAGTAGATTTGTCAAGTTTAGTAGAAAGTGTTGGCGCTTCTGTTGAAGCAGTTGTAGACGAAGCCGATTTACACGCAAAAAACATCGTGGCGATCATGCAAATGAAAATAATTTTCTTCATTTTATACATTATTTAAGTTAATACTTACGCGTTTAACAATTATTATACCACAAATATACGATTCGTTGAGATAATTTCTGTTCCAAAATCTATTTATTTTCTTTCAAAATTAACACTTCCGACATTTTGTCACCCAAAAAACAATTGGTATTCTATTTGAACAAATGAAAACCATCACGTTAAACTCAAAAATTAAAAAAATATGACAACAGGTAAAATTAATGTTTCGGTAGAAAACATCTTTCCCTTAATCAAAAAGTTCTTATACAGCGATCACGAAATCTTTTTACGTGAGCTGGTTTCAAACGGAACAGACGCTACTTTAAAGTTAAAACACCTAATCAGTATTGGTGAAGCTAAAGTTGAATATGGAAATCCGGTTATCGAAATTAAAGTAGATAAAGAAGGTAAAAAAATCCATATCATCGACCAAGGTTTAGGTATGACAGCTGATGAAGTAGAAAAATACATTAATCAGGTAGCTTTTTCAGGAGCTGAAGAGTTTTTGGACAAATACAAAGATTCTGCTAAAGATTCTGGAATTATAGGCCATTTTGGTCTTGGTTTCTATTCTGCTTTTATGGTTGCCGAAAAAGTTGAAATCATCACAAAATCATATAAAGATGAGCCAGCTGCACATTGGACATGTGACGGAAGTCCTGAATTCACTTTAGAACCTGCTGACAAAACTTCACGCGGAACTGAAATCATTCTTCATATCGCTGAAGATTCTTTAGAATTCTTAGAAGATTCTAAAATCAGTGGTTTATTGAGTAAATACAATAAGTTTATGCCTATTCCAATTAAATTTGGAACAAGAACAGAAACGCTTCCAAAACCAGAAGACGCTCCGGAAGATTTCGTAAACGAAACAATTGAAGTTGACAACATCATCAACAACCCAAATCCAGCCTGGACAAAACAGCCTTCTGAATTATCTGATGAAGATTACAAAAACTTCTACAGAGAATTGTATCCAATGCAATTTGAAGATCCGTTATTCAACATTCACTTAAATGTTGATTATCCTTTCAACTTAACTGGAATTTTGTATTTCCCGAAATTAGGAAACGACATGCAAATCCAGAAAGATAAAATTCAGTTGTACCAAAACCAAGTTTACGTTACTGATAACGTAGAAGGAATTGTTCCTGAATTTTTGACAATGTTAAAAGGTATAATTGATTCTCCAGATATCCCATTGAACGTTTCTCGTTCAGGTTTACAGGCAGACGGAGCGGTTAAGAAAATCTCAAACTACATCACACGTAAAGTTGCTGATAAATTAAAATCTTTATTCAACGAAAATCGTGCTGATTTTGAAGCAAAATGGAACGATATTAAAATCGTTTTAGAATACGGAATGCTTTCTGAAGATAAATTCTACGAAAAAGCAGGTGCATTTGTATTGTATCCAACTGTAGATGATACTTATTTCACTTTAGAAGAATTAAAAGAAAAACTAAAAGAAAACCAAACTGATAAAGATGGTAAACTTGTAGTTCTTTATGCTGGAAACAAAGATGCGCAACACTCCTATATTGAAGCAGCAAAAGAAAAAGGTTATGAAGTTTTACTTTTAGATTCTCCGATTATTTCACATTTAATTCAAAAAATTGAAGGTGACAACAGCGGATTAACTTTTGTACGTGTTGACTCTGATCATATTGATAATTTGATCAAAAAAGATGAAAACACGATTTCTAAATTATCTGATGATGAAAAAGCAGCTTTAAAAACTTCTTTAGAAGCCTATATCCCAAAAGCATACAGCGTACAATTAGAAGCTATGGATTCTCAGGCAGCACCGTTCATTATTACGCAGCCAGAATTTATGCGAAGAATGAAAGAAATGAGCCAAACTGGCGGAGGCGGAATGTTCGGAATGGGAAATATGCCAGAAATGTACAATTTGGTGGTAAACACAAATTCTGATTTAGCTTCAAGCATTTTAAATACCGAAGATAAAACGCATCAGGAACATTTGGTAAAACAAGCTTTAGACTTAGCTAAATTATCGCAAAACCTATTGAAAGGTGAAGCTTTAACAGCTTTTGTAAAAAGAAGTTTTGAGATGATTAAATAAGATTTTTATCTCATAAAATAATTTTCAAAAATCCCGTAAGTTCAGCTTACGGGATTTTTTTATTGCGATTCATTTTTTTTGTTACATTTGAAGACCTTTAAAATCTAACTTAACAAAAAACTACTATGAAAAAAATCTTTCTTTTAGTCACAACAATTTGTGCAACAGCATTAACCTATATTTCATGTTCAAGCAATGACGATATTGCAACTCAAACCGATACAACAGCTGTTGGCGCTTCGATCTCAATTGATGCCGCAAACGAAATGGATGTCAATACAGGATTATCTGTAACGAACAGCTCAGCTACATCAAAACCTGCAGCGGCAGTTTGCGCAACAATTACGGTTTCCACAGGATCTTATCCAAAAGTATATACGGTAGATTATGGAACTGCAGGATGCACAGATAACGGACTTACAAGAAAAGGAAAACTAAAACTTACTCTTACTGGACCAGTAACTACTACAGGAAGCAAATTGACAATTGAAAGAATCGACTATTCAATCAATGGAATTAAACTTGAAGGAACAATCGAATATACAAATACTACAACAGTTGCTACTGTACCACAATTTACTAGAAAAGTAACAAATGGAAAATTTACTGATTTATTAGGAAGAGTTTACACTAATTCTGGATCATATACCGTAAAACAAACTGCAGGTGTTGATACTCCATTTGTTCTTGAAGACAACGTATATGAAATGACTGAAGGAACGCACACTGTTACAACTGAAAAAGGCACAACTTTAACTTTTACTGTTCAGGAAACTTTGATTAAAAAATATTCTTGCCAATATATCTCAAAAGGAAAATTAAAAATCGAAGGCGGATTACTAAAAGGAGTTATTGACTACGGAAACAATGACTGCGACAGCAAATTTACTTATACTCACGAGAGCGGAGCAATCTATACATTATCAATGTAAGAATCTCATTTTTATAAAAATACACAAATCCCAAGTTAGAAATAAGTTGGGATTTATTTTTTATTAAAATTTAAACCACCATAACCACATTCAAACTATTTTCTTTATTTTGCACCAAAATCTAAAAAACCAATGAAAAAATCTATTATTGCCTTTGCTGCAATTGCCCTATTAGCATCATGTAGCAAAAAAAATGAATCTCCTGACAACCTGCACATCACAGGAAACATTAAAGGATTAAAAAAAGGAACTTTATATATTCAAAGAATTGTTGACACTTCGCTAGTTGCAATCGATAGCATTAAAATCGATGGAAATTCGGCTTTTGAGCGTGATATCAAATTAGAATCTCCAGAAATGCTTTATTTGTTTTTAGATAGAGGTGTAACGAATTCAATGGACAATAATATTTTGTTTTTTGCAGAACCTGGAAATATAAACATTGATACCAACTTGGATAATTTCATTTATAATGCTAAAATCACAGGATCTAAAAATCAAGAATTATATGAAGAGTATAAAAAAATAAACGATCGTTTCAATGATGAAAGTCTGGCTTTGGTAGAACCAAGATTTAAAGCAATGAAAAGAAACGACCAAAAAGCATTAGACAGCATTAACACAAAAGAAGACTCAAATACTAAAAGAAAATATCTTTTCGCTACAAACTTCGCTCTTAACAACAAAGATCACGAAATTGCGCCTTATATTGCTTTAGCAGAGATTTATGATATCAATGTAAAATTCTTAGATACGATTCAGAAATCGATGACACCAAAAGTAGCGCAGTCACTTTACGGAAAGAAGTTAACTAAATATGTTGCTAATATAAAAAAGCAAGAACAAAAAGCTCCGGTAGCTGCAGAATAAAAAATAAAAAAACGTCCTGAAATTCAGGACGTTTTTTTATACTAATAACTCGGTGTTTTAAAAATAATGCTATTTAAAATTATCTCCCTAACAAAGACCCTAAAATAGCAAACATAAAAATCAATGCATACAAGACCAACATCGAAACCATCAAAATACCAATAAATTTATAATGCGATTTTAAATATCCCAAAGAAGATGTCAATGCTTCAGAATCATTTTCTCTAAAAGCTCTTTTTGCATTCGAACCAAATCTGAACAAATAATAAACTGGAAAGAAATAAACTCCCGCTATTAATAAATAAAAGAAGCTCATAATAGCCCCAAAAGAACCTGCAAAAATTCCAACTCCTGCCATTGTACTTCCCATAGAAGCAAAAATGGCGCCGGCAAAAATTGCAATTACAACAAAAAGTACAACTCCTATAAATCCAAGAATTGACAAAAAGTAAGCCCACTTTGCTATTTCTTTTAAAAAATCTTTTGCAGATTGATCGAGATGCAGCTCGAATTTTTCAAATACTGAGGTTTCTTCCATTATGATTAGGTTTTTGGTTAAGAAACAAACATAAGAAAAATATTGTTTAAAAAAATCCAACCTAAAACTTGAAAACTTAGAATTCGGGCAAAAAAAAACCACCACATTTCTGTGATGGTTTTTGAGCCGATAGAGGGACTCGAACCCACGACCTGCTGATTACAAATCAGCTGCTCTAGCCAGCTGAGCTACATCGGCCTTTTTAACGGGTGCAAAGATAAAATTGTTTTTTTAATTTCCAAAAATAATTTCACACCTCTCTCTATAATTTAAAAAAACCATCACATTTCTGTGATGGTTTTTCGTTGAGCCGATAGAGGGACTCGAACCCACGACCTGCTGATTACAAATCAGCTGCTCTAGCCAGCTGAGCTACATCGGCCTCATTACGGGTGCAAATATAAAGCGGTTTTTCGTTTTTCCAAAATAAATTTGCCCTTTTTTATACTTTTTTTTGCTTACAATTCGTTGATTTTAGCAATCAATTGATTAGCAACTTGTTCCAATTCTACATTTATTTGCTTGAAATGCGCTTTTTTATTTTCAACGTTCTTTGCGTTCACTTTTGTGATCAAAGTATCAAATGCAGCGATAGCTTCATCAACTAAAGCATTCGTTTCTGGAGTAGGATTTCCTGTTGTTGACATCTCAAACAAGTAAACTGCCTCAATAATATCTCCTAATACGAAATTGATGTCTTTCTTTAAATTTTTAACGTTTGCCATTTTTATTATAATTTTAATTTGCGTTTGCAAAAGTACACATAATCTTTAGATTAAGTGCTATGAAATGTAAATTTCTAAAATTGAAGCTTTTCCACTCAAAATAAATGCATTTATCGCAGCGGGAACTAAAACAGTATCTCCTTTTTTATAAGTATGTTTAAAGCCATTATATTCAATTTCAAAACTTCCTTCGATACACATATAAACTGTAAAAGTTTCACCAGATTTAGAAACCTCGATTTTATTATCTAACGGAATAAAATTAGTTGTAAAGTAAGGACAATCAACAACTGTATTTGAAGTATTTGACTTTGTTTCATATTTCTTTTGTGTATCAACTTTATTGTAATTGATTGCATCTAGAGCCAAATCCACGTGAAGTTCTCGTTTATTTCCCTGCGCATCTATACGGTCAAAATCATACAAACGATATGTGATGTCAGATGTTTGCTGAATTTCAGCAACAACCAATCCGGCTCCAATTGCATGAACTGTTCCTGTTTCTAAAAAGAAAACATCTCCAGGTTTTGCTTTTACATCATCTAAAATCGAAACTAGTGTATTATCATGCAAATGTTTCAAATATTCTTCTTTACTAGAATCTTCTTTGAAACCAACGATAATTCTTGAATCAGAATCGGCCTGCATTACATACCACATTTCTGTTTTTCCAAAAGAATTATGACGTTCTTTTGCCAATTTATCATTCGGATGAACCTGAATTGAAAGATCTTCACGCGCATCTAAATATTTAAAAAGCAATGGAAACTGTTTTCCAAAACGATTATAAACTTTGCTTCCTAAAATTTCATTTGGAGTTTCATCAATAAGTTCCATTAATGATTTTCCTTTCAACTCACCATTTGAAACTACACTAACATCTCCCTGAACAGTTGACAATTCCCAACTTTCGCCTGTAATTTTAGAAACAATAGGTTTATTTAAAACTGTTTTCAGTTTTTCCCCACCCCAAATTCTTTCTTTTAAAATGGGCTCAAATTGTAATGGATATAATTCTGTACTCATATATTTTTTTTCGAGGCCAATATCTTTATTATTTAGATATTGATCTAATACTATTTTCTTAATTTATAATACTAATTCTTTAATAGTTTCCAATGCTTTCGGAATATGTTTCGCAGCATTCATACTATCAAAAATCAAAATAATAACACCATTTTTGTCCACAATATAAGTGACTCTTCCCGGAAGAAGGCCAAATAAATTATTGCGAACACCAAACAGTTGTCTTAATCTTTTATCCTGATCTGAAAGTAAAATAAAAGGCAACTTATGTTTATTTGCAAATTTGTGATGCGATTTTACACTATCACTACTTATACCAATAACTTCGGCTCCTAAATCCTTAAAATCTTCGTATTGATCGCGGAAACTGCAAGCTTCAGTAGTGCAGCCCGGCGTATTATCTTTAGGGTAAAAATAAATCACGAGTGGCTTTCTTCCTAAAACGCTCTGGCTTTCAAAAAGTTCTCCGTGACTATCTTTTGCAGTAAAATTCGGAACTATATCTCCTATTTTTAATGACATGTATTATTCTCCTTTATAAGTTACAAAATTGCGGTCCGTTTCATTCAGAACGATTTCCAAGTCGAAATCAGGCTGAATTCTTTTTCTAATTTTATTCCATATCACAACTGCAATGTTTTCAGCAGTTGGATTCAAATCCTGAAATTCCGGGACATCCAGATTCAGGTTTTTGTGATCAAACGGAATTTCAACTTCTTCAAGTATAATATCCGCTAATACTTTCACATCTAAAACAAAACCAGTTTCCGGGTCAATTTTTCCTGTAACACTAACCGTCAAACCATAATTGTGACCATGAAAATTGGGATTATTGCATTTTCCAAAAACAGCATTGTTTTTTTCCGATGTCCAATCTTTCCTGTATAATCGATGTGCAGCATTAAAATGTGCTTTTCTTGATATGGTTACTCTCATTTAGGCTTTTGGTTAGTTTTGGTTATAATTTATGGTCTTCAAGATAATGGTCAAATTCATCAAAAATTATCTTAAACCAAACAGTATAAATTTCGGGCTGTTTTTCAATATCAGCTTTAACATCTTCAATACTCATCCATTTCCATGCTTCAACTTCTTCTGGATTAATGTTCGGTTCATCATCATAATAGCCAATCATTACATGATCTAACTCATGTTCTGTCAAGCCATTATCAAAAGGCGCTTTATAAATAAAATGAAAAAGCTCTTTTAATTCGGCTTTAAATCCCATTTCTTCATACAACCTTCTGCTTCCCGCTTCAATGTTACTCTCACCTTCACGCTGGTGGCTGCAACACGTATTCGTCCAAAGTAAAGGGGAATGGTATTTATGATATGCTCTTTGCTGCAGCATAATTTCATTTTTATTATTTAATATAAAAACTGAAAATGCTCGGTGCAAAAGCGCTTTTTCATGTGCTTCTAATTTTGGCATCAAGCCAATCTGCTCGTCGTTTTGGTTAACTAATATTACGTTTTCTTCTGTCATATGGCGTATTGAATTAACAAAAATACGAAAAAAGAAATGGCTATAAAATCCTAGCAGACATTGTGAAAAGTTTAACTACTTTGATGTTTTCATAAAATTCTGACTACCAAAATACTACATTCATTATCGAAACAAAAATCCTTTAAAAATAAGATACAAAAACTGCTCCAGTCGTTTTTACGTAAATAACGAAAAGTTAAAACATACTTAAAAAAAACTGAATTGTAATCTAGCTGACATTTCGAAACAGAATCCCACCGTATCTTTGAACATCAGATTAATGCACCAAAAAACTATGAAATCTAAAAACTTAATTTTCAGCCTTTGCTTTGTACTGCCACTTTTTATTCTTCAAGCATGTGGACAAAACACAAAAAAACAACCTGCAAAAATAACTTCAATGGAAAACAAAATTGAAAAACCAGGAAATCCTTATTATTCAAACACAGATACCACAAAATTAAATGTTAGCAATGCCGAATGGAAAAAGGTTTTACCTGAAGATGTTTATGCCGTAATGCGCGAAGCTGACACCGAAAGACCTTTTACAGGAAAATATTGGAATACAGATGAAAAAGGCACTTATTACTGTGCTTCCTGTGGCAACAAACTTTTTAGATCGACTGCTAAATTTTCGAGCAGTTGCGGATGGCCAAGCTTTTTTGAACAAGACAACAAAACAAGCGTGGTTTATAAAAATGACAATTCATTAGGAATGGAAAGAATCGAAGCGCTTTGTGGACGTTGTGGCGGACATCTTGGACATTTATTTGACGACGGCCCTGAACCAACCGGAAAACGCTATTGCATGAATTCGATTGCTCTTGATTTTATTCCTGATAACAAATAATCCAATTATGAAAAATTTACTTTTAATCTGTTTATTTGCTTTATCGCTAAACGGATTTTCACAAAATAAAAAATCCTCCAATTTAGAAACAATTACATTGGGCGGAGGCTGTTACTGGTGCGTTGAAGCTGTTTATGAAAATTTGGACGGAGTAAAATCTGTTGTTTCCGGATTTTCGGGTGGAAATGTCCCAAATCCTACTTATGAAGAAGTTTGCACTGGAGAAACTGGTCACGCTGAAGTGGTTCAAATTACGTACGATAAAAACGTAACTGATATTAATGAAATCTTCAAAGTCTTTTTTACCGTTCATGATCCAACCACTTTAAATCGCCAAGGTGCAGATGTCGGAACACAATATCGTTCTGTTATTTTTTATAAAAACGAAGAGCAAAAAAAAGCCGCACAAAGCATTATTGCCGAATTAAACAAAGCAAAAGCCTACAGCAATCCGATTGTAACAAAAGTAGAGCCTTTTAAAGCATTTTATAAAGCTGAAGATTACCATCAAAACTATTACGCAAACAATAAAAATCAGCCGTACTGTAAAATGGTTATTCAGCCAAAAATAGAAAAGTTCGAGAAAGTCTTTAAAGACAAACTCAAAAAGAAATAACAATAAAAAAGGGAAATGATTAATTCATTTCCCTTTTTTTATCTAAGCTAGAATACTAAATTTATTTAGCCACTTTTTTAAATCGCATCATTGGTACATCACCTTGAATTAAGTTTAATTTTCCATCTTTATCAATAGAATAGCTTGTGATTTTTTTCATTTGCTGTAAAAATTGCTGTTCGCCTCCTCCATCACAAAACATTAACGTGCTTGGTCCTGGTTCTCCAAAAGTCAACGATTTTCCGCTTAAAGTATAAGGCGCACTGTATCCGTTACATCCATTGTTTCCAAAAACTTTTGCTTCTTTTTGATCAAAAGTAATCTGCGGTTTTTTATTCGGATACAAACCTTCAAAAGCGATTCTTGGCCCAGATATATATTCTAATTCCCAAGTTGTATCAAATAAATTCCCTCCGCCTGAAGCGTCTTTTGATGCCTTGCAGGAAGTTAACAATATCATTAAAACTGAAACGGCTACGAGTGTGTATTTTTTCATAAAAAAATGTGTTTTGAAGATTAATATAATTGTTTTTTGAAGATTAAAATTATTCTATAAATTCCTTTCTCAATATTCGTGCCCAGTTACACGATTTATTAAAGTTTAAATTTCCCGACAAACTGTAATTTTCTAATCTCTAAGTTACATCATTTTGTTTAAAACAATATTAATCAAACATTTAAATTACAATTTGTGATTACATTTTTTTTGTAATTTGCAGTTATCAAAAAACTAAAAATCATCAATAAAAAACCACAAAATGAAGCAATTATTCGTATTCTTCGTATTCTTACTTACAATCAGCCAAATTCATTCGCAGGAAAATCTTCCAACGGATTACCTTTCAAAAGAGTTTCACAAAGGACGCCGCGAAGCTTTTAGAGCTCTAATGCCCGCTAATTCCGTAGCCGTAATTTTTTCATATCCGGAAAGAGTTTTCTCAAAAGACGTCAATTACAATTATCACGCAAATCCCGATATGTATTACTTATCCGGTTATAAAGAAGCTGATGGTGTTTTATTGATTTTTAAAGAACCACAAGGAACTGAAAAATACAACGAAGTTCTTTTTGTGAGAGAAAGAAACGCCAATCGCGAAATGTGGACAGGAAGACGTTTAGGAGTTGAAGGAGCAAAATCAAAATTAGGATTTTCAACCGTTTACAACGGAAAAGATTTTAATGCTTTTAAAGTTGATTTCGAAAAATTCAACAACATAATTTACGATAAAATCCCAACGGATTTAAACAATGACAACAGCGGATTTGATCTTTTTGGCTTAATTCAGATTTTTAAATCCAAAGCTTCAATTACACAAGAAAATAAAGCTTCAACCGATTTATTTACCACAATTACAAATTCATTACGCCAAATAAAAACTCCAGAAGAACTTGATTTAATGCGCAAAACGGTTAAACTTTCCTGCATTGCACACAATGAAGTAATGAAAGCAGTTGGTCCGGACATGAGCGAAAATGAAGCTGACGGAATTCACGCTTACGTTCACAGAAAATACGGTGCAGAAGACGAAGGTTATCCGCCAATTGTGGGCGCTGGAGCAAACGGATGTATTTTGCATTATGGCGAAAACAATTCAACAAAAATTGATAACCAATTATTATTAATGGATGTTGGATCCGAATATCACGGCTATTCAGCAGATGTTACCAGAACAATTCCGGCAAACGGAAAATTCACTGAAGAACAAAAAGCCATTTATCAAATTGTTTATGAAGCACAGGAAGAAGTTTTTAAACTTTGCAAAGAAGGAACTCCAATTCAGGATTTAAACAAAAAATCTAGAGAAATAGTTGCTGCTGGATTAATCAAACTAGGAATTATTACCGACCCAAAAGACGCAAGAATATATTATCCGCATGGCTGTTCACATTTTCTTGGCTTAGATGTTCACGACAAAGGAGATTATATGGGCAATTTAAAAGAAAATATGATTCTTACTGTTGAGCCGGGAATCTACATTTCCGCAAACAGCAAATGTGATAAAAAATGGTGGAATATTGGCGTTCGTATCGAAGATGATATTTTGATCAAAAAAGATTCATATGAAAATCTTTCAGCAGAATCTCCAAGAAAATGGCAAGATGTTGAAGCTTTAGCCAAACAAAAAAGTACTTTCAATGAGATGAAGTTTCCTAAAATATAATCTGGCAGATAATACATTCAAAACTTTAAAACCTACACTTTCAAAATAGAAAATAAAACATGAAGACCTTTTTAAAATTGATTTTACTTGCCTTTATTTTTTCAGGATGCAATCAAAACGTTAATCAAAAAATTGAAAATGCTGCTGAAAAAGATACCATCACAAAAACCAAAAAAACTATTACAGAACCAGTTGTCGATAGTAGAAAAAAGAATACTGGAGATTTGGATCAACTTTTTCCAATAGATATTCTGAATCCCAAAAGTAAAGATGTATTTAAAAAATATGGAATCGAATTTACAGGTAATTGTTATGCGTGCGACTTGGCAATTGTATCGATATCTGAAAAACGCTTCAAAATAACCAATGTTTGTGATGACAAAACAACACAGGAGTTTGAAATTACTGAATTTTCGGGGTCTGATGATTTAATAGAATTTAAAACAAAACAAAATAATTTTATATTAACGAAAATAGACAAAGCCCCAGTTTACGAATTAAAAATCACTGGCGACAGTATAAAAATTAAAAATCTGAGAATTTCAAAATTCTATACCACACAAAAAATGCTGGATAAATTTGAGGAACACGACTGTGGCGATTTTCAAGGATAAAAGAAATTACTTGCAAAAAGAGGAAAAACTAGCTTAGAAAAACCATTATAGACAATTTGAACTACTTGTGTTGTATTTCAGATATCTATCAACCCGAAACAAAATTGCAAAAATCCAAAAAGACACCATAAATGAAAACTAAAAGCCTTTTACTTTTATTCTTTTTTACAATATTAATAGCCTGTAACAGTCGTAATGAAAAAGCAAACGAGTCCAAAAAAATTATTGAAACCAAACATGAAGTCAATACATCAATAGAACCAAAAGAAAAACTAAAAGATAAATCAATTTATGATTCGAAATTTCTTGGAAAAGAAAACGTCTTAATTAATGATCATAAAGTAATATTAACAAAAGATGAATTTGAATCAATTTATACTCAAGTTGATTCTATATCCACACAGCTTTGGGAATGTGGCAGTCCGTTTGAATGGTTAGACGAAAAATGGATGATTAAAACATATGGTAAAAAGAATAACAAATCGGGAACATTTAATACATTCAATGGAGAAATAACAACGATATTCAGCCAAAATATTCAGTTTGCGACCAATAATCACATTGTATTATTTGATACTGGATTTGTCGGCAATAATTCATTTAAAATTATTTCACACAATATTACATTAAACAAAGACACAACAGTAAAAGAATTTATGAGTAAGTTTCCAAATACAGAAATGGAAAAAACGGATTACCCCAACGAAGTACGATTTAGGTTTTATTTAGATAATAAGAGTGACGATTGCTTTCTATTTTATTTTAAAGACGGAAAACTCAACTACCTTACTTTATGGTGGCTATTGTGTTAAAAAAATGCTTTTAAATTTCACTTAAAATCAAAATAACAAACGTCGTAAACAAGCTTCAATTTTCACTTACTTTGTATTTCTAAATTTATTTTAAAAATGAAAGCACTTACCTTCTCTAAATTCGGAGATTCAGATGTTTTAGAATATATCGAAATTCCTGCACCACAACTAAAAAGCGATGAAATTTTAGTCGAAATGAAAGCCATCGGATTAAATTTTGCCGATGTTTACAGACGAAAAGGAAATTATCACTTAAAAGGAAATCCGCCTTTTATTGCCGGTTACGAAGGCGCCGGAATTGTTGTTGATGCAAATAATCATCCTGAATATAAAGTTGGCGACCGTGTGGCTTTCGCCGATGCTCCTTTCGCAAATGCTGAACTTGTTGCAGTAAACATCAATCACGTTTTGCCTTTGCCCGAAGCCGTTTCTTTTGAAACCGCAGCTTCTGTTTTATTACAAGGTTTAACAGCGCATTATTTAGCAACTGATAGTCATAAAACTCAAAAAAGCGAAACGGTATTAATTCATGCCGTTGCCGGCGGAGTTGGACAAATTCTGACCCAAATCAGCAAACTTTTAGGAGCAAATGTAATTGGCTTGACTTCATCTGCAGAAAAAGCAAAAGTTGGTTTTGAGCAAGGTGCAGATCATGTTTTTCTTTATAATGACGATTGGAAATCACAGGTTTTCGAAATTGTTTCGAAAGGTGTTGATGTCGTTTATGACAGTATCGGAAGCACTTTAAAAGAAAGTTTCGAAGTCACAAAAGAATGCGGACAAGTTGTTTTCTTCGGAATGGCAGGTGGCGATCCCGAATTTGTAGACCCAAGAATGTTAATGGATGGCTCAAAAACTTTAACCGGAGGCGATTTATGGAGCTATTTAAATTCTAAAGAAGAAAGAATTAAACGCGCCACTCAATTATTCAATTGGATTACCGAAGGAAAAATCAAACTTTCCGAACCAACTTCTTTTAAATTATCAGAAGGAAAACTAGCACACGATTATCTGGAAAGCAGAAAAAGTACCGGAAAAATAATTTTGATTCCGTAATTTTTTTCGCCACGAATTCACGAATTATTTAAAATGAAATTCGTGAATTCTTGGCGATTATTTTTTATAACACTAACCTTTTTATTTCAGAGCTTCAGCAATCATCAAAGCACATTTTTCTCCATCAATTGCTGCAGAGATAATCCCACCTGCATAACCCGCACCTTCTCCACACGGATATAATCCTTTTATCTGCAAATGTTCTAAAGTCATCGGATCTCTCGGAATTCTCACTGGCGATGAAGTTCGGCTTTCTGGTGCGTGCAAAATCGCTTCATTGGTTAAATAACCTCGCATTGATTTTCCAAATTCCTTAAAGCCTTCGCGTAAAATCTGAGACAAAAATCCAGGAAAAACCTGTCCCATTTCAACCGAAGTTGTTCCAGGAACATAGGAAGTTTTTGGAATATCTGCTGAAACTTTATTTTGTGTAAAATCGATCATTCTTTGTGCCGGAACTTTTTGAGTTTCTCCAGCCAAATGCCATGCTTTTTGTTCAATACTTTTTTGAAACTCCATTCCAGCTAAAGCACCAAATTTTGCAAAAGGTTTAAAATCTTCCAATTTCAACTCTATTACAATTCCGGAATTTGCGGTTGCCTGATCTCGTTTTGACGGTGACCATCCATTGGTAACAACCTCGCCCGGACTTGTAGCACAAGGTGCAATTACACCACCGGGACACATACAAAACGAATACATTCCACGACCATTAACCTGCTTTACAATCGAATATGGCGCTGGTGGCAAATAATCACCACGATAATCACAACTATATTGAATGCTGTCGATTAACTCTTGCGAATGTTCTGCACGAACTCCTAAAGCAAAAGGTTTCGCTTCAATAAAAATCTTCTTCTTATCTAATAATTCAAAAATATCTCGCGCCGAATGTCCGGTTGCTAAAATCAATTTGTTAGCCAGAATTTTATCTCCGTTTTGAGTTACGATTCCTTCAACTTCATTATTCTTCACCAAAATATCAATAACCCAGGTATCAAACAAAACCTGACCGCCAAATTCGATGATTTTATTTCGAATATCTTCAATAATTTTTGGCAACTTATTAGTTCCAATATGAGGATGCGCTTCAACCAAAATATCTTCTGAAGCTCCAAAAGCAACTAAAAGTTCTAAAATTCTAGTTACATCACCACGTTTTTTGGAACGCGTATATAATTTTCCGTCAGAATAAGTTCCGGCTCCGCCTTCTCCAAAACAATAATTAGAATCTTCGTTAACGATATGTTCACGGTTGATTGCTTTCAAATCGCGTCGGCGTCCTCGAACGTCTTTTCCTCGTTCGATTACTATTGGCTTTAAGCCTAATTCTATTAATTGCAAAGCTGCAAAAAGTCCGGCTGGACCTGCACCCACAACAATAACTTCTTGAGCAGAAGAAACATCTTTATATGAAGGAAGCTCAATTTTAGTTTCCTGAAAAGGTTCTCCTTTTAAATATATAATAACTTTTAAATTGATTTTAATCGCTTTTTGTCGCGCATCAATCGAACGTTTTAAAATGGAAATATGCTGAATTTCGTTTTGAGAAACCTTAATTTGTTTAGACAAATAATCTTTAAGCAACACTTCGTTTGCAGCAGTTTCTGGAGTTACCTGAAGTAAAAGTTCTCTTGGCATTGTATCTTATTTATTAGCTTTTCTTTCTATGAAAAGAAGATGCAAAAATAACATTTTAAAATGAGATTTTATATTTACCACAAAATATGCAAGCAGATTGACACAGATCTAAACTGATTTTGTAGATTTTCATCACAAAGCATATGGTAGAGACGCACCGCAGTGCGTCTACGCAACGAGTATACACAATACGTTACACGCACTACAGTGCGTCTCTACAGAAAAAAACTCAGAACCTTAGTATCTCAGAACCTTAGAACCTTTAAAAAAGACTTTGTACCTTTGCAACTCTGAACCTTTGCACCTTAAAAAAAATGTCTAGAAAAATAAAATTGATTTGGGATTTCCGAGGCCCGGCTTCTGCAAAAACTGCCGAACATCATGAAATTCATTTAAAAGAATATATTGCTATTGAAAAGCTTCCTTTAAATATTACAGGGTTTAAAATCATCGATGATATGTACGCCATCGCTTTTATGGTCGTAACCGATGAAAATATGATTAAGGTAAGAGATGCTTTGAAACCGCATCGTGGGGAAGTTTATTCTGAGTAAAATTCCAAATTTTGAAATTCCAATAAAAAAATTCCAAATTCCAATGCTTTAGATTGCTTGGAATTTGGAATTTATATTTTTTAATATTCTATTCTTTTTGGAATTTAAAATATTGGAATTTAATTAGCGACCTCGCTGATAAACTTTATACGCATTAAACGCAATTCATCAATATCGTAATCGCCGTCAAATTCTTTTAGTGCATCTTCGATTTTATCCGATTCTGATTCCATGAAGTAATCATGAATTTCTTCCTGTTGATCATCATCCAGCATATCATCAACCCAATATTTAATATTCAGTTTTGTACCAGAATATACGATTTGCTCCATTTCTTTGATTAAAGCATCCATTGTCAGTCCTTTTGCAGAAGCAATATCACTTAAAGGAAGCTTTCTATCAATATTCTGAATAATATACAATTTGTTAGCTGAGTTAACTCCTGTCGATTTTACAACCAAATCGTCCGGACGAATAATATCATTATCCTCAACATATCGGCTGATTAATGCTACAAATTCTCCGCCATATTTTTTGGCTTTTCCTTCTCCAACCCCATGAATATTATACAATTCAGTTAAGGAAATTGGATATTTTAAAGCCATATCCTCAAGAGAAGGATCTTGAAAAACAACAAAAGGAGGAACACCTAATTTTTTGGCTACTTTTTTACGAAGTTCACGAAGCATTCCCATCAAAACTTCATCAGCTGTTCCTGATGATTTTCCTGCTGTTACAATTGCTTCATCATCAGCCTCGCTATATTCATGATCTTCAGACATCATAAATGAAACTGGTTTTTTGATAAAATCTAAACCAGCTTTCGTAATTTTTATAACACCATAAGTTTCAATATCTTTTGATAAATATCCCGAAACCAAAACTTGTCTCAGCAACGCCATCCAATATTTTTCGTCATGATCAGAGCCTGAACCGAAGAAAGTCTGCGCATCCGTTTTATGTGCTTTAATTACTGCATTTATGCGTCCAATTAAAGTAAACACAATTTCCTTTGACTTATAAATATGTTTGGTGTCGCGAACAATTTCAAGTAATTTAACGACTTGCTCTTTGGCTTCAACTTTATGTTTTGGATTTCGAACGTTGTCGTCCATATCTGCGCCTTCTCCGGTTTCGCTATCAAATTCTTCTCCGAAATAATGAAGAAGAAACTTTCTGCGCGACATTGAAGTTTCGGCGTAAGCCACAACTTCCTGTAAAAGAGCAAAACCAATTTCCTGTTCAGCAACTGGTTTTCCAGACATGAATTTCTCCAGCTTTTCTACATCTTTATAAGAGTAATAAGCAAGGCAATGTCCTTCTCCTCCATCACGTCCCGCACGTCCGGTTTCTTGGTAGTAACTTTCAAGCGATTTTGGAATATCGTGGTGAATTACAAAACGAACATCTGGCTTATCAATTCCCATTCCGAAGGCGATTGTTGCTACAACGACATCCACATCTTCCATCAAAAACATATCCTGATGTTTGGCGCGTGTTTTTGCATCTAAACCTGCGTGATAGGGAACTGCACTGATTCCGTTAACTTGTAAAACTTCGGCAATCGATTCTACTTTTTTACGGCTTAAGCAGTAAATAATTCCCGATTTGCCTTTATGTTGTTTGATAAATCGAATAATATCCGACTCAATATTTTTCGTTTTCGTGCGAACTTCATAAAATAAGTTCGGTCTGTTGAATGATGCTTTAAAAGTATTTGCATCAGACATATCAAGGTTTTTCAGAATATCTTCCTGAACTTTTGGGGTTGCAGTTGCGGTAAGTCCAATAATTGGCACTTTCCCTAATTGTTTGATTATATTTCTAAGATTCCTGTATTCCGGCCTAAAATCATGTCCCCATTCTGAAATACAATGCGCTTCATCAATTGCGACAAAAGAAATTGGCACACTTTGTAAAAAAGCAACATATTCTTCTTTGGTCAAAGATTCGGGCGCAACATACAAAAGCTTCGTCAGGCCTGAACTAATATCCTTTTTAACTTGGGCAATTTCTGTTTTTGTGAGAGAAGAATTGAGCACATGCGCAATTCCATTTTCTGAAGAAAGGCTTCGAATCGCATCAACCTGGTTTTTCATCAAAGCAATTAAAGGAGAAACAACAATTGCTGTTCCGTCCTGAATTAAAGCGGGTAATTGATAACAAAGAGACTTTCCACCGCCCGTAGGCATAATTACAAAAGTATTCTCTTTACCTAAAATACTCGTAACGACTTGCTCCTGCAAGCCCTTAAATTGGCTAAAGCCGAAATACTTCTTTAATTCCTTGTGTATTTCAATTTCGTTTGAATTCATTCTTTATTTTAATGGATATTTTTGTATAAATTTGCAACACATAAAGATACAACTTTCTTTTATACATACAAATTTTAAATATTCTGTTTTGATCTCAAAAGAAAATATATTGGCAATCGCCAAAAAAACCATACTATCTGAAAGTGAGGCAATTACAAAATTAATTGATTTTCTTGACGAAAATTTCTACGAAGCGGCACAGCGTATTTATGAATGCAAAGGCCGTTTGATCGTTACAGGAATCGGAAAAAGCGCCATTATCGCGCAAAAAATGGTTGCTACTTTTAACTCTACCGGAACTCCATCGATGTTTTTGCATGCCTCAGAAGCCATTCATGGCGACTTAGGAATGATTCAGAATGACGATATTATAATCTGTATTTCAAAAAGCGGAAACAGTCCTGAAATTAAGGTCTTGGTTCCTTTATTAAAACGCTTCGGAAATACTTTAATTGCAATAACAGGAAACATAACTTCATTTCTGGCAAAAGGTTCAGATTTTGTTCTCAACACAACCGTTGAAATGGAAGCTTGCCCAATAAATCTTGCACCAACAAACAGCACTACAGCTCAACTTGTTATGGGGGATGCATTAGCAGTATGTTTGATGGAAATGCGTGATTTTAAACCTGAAGATTTTGCAGTTTATCATCCGGGAGGCGCTTTAGGCAAAAAATTATTGCTTAAGGTAAAAGACATGATTGAGCATTCATTAAAACCAATGGTTACACCTGAGACCTCAATCAAAAAAGCTATTTTTGAAATTTCAGAGAAAAGATTAGGCGTTACTGCCGTTATTGAAGACAATAAAATTATCGGAATTATTACAGATGGAGACATCCGAAGAATGCTAAATGACGTAGATACTATTGCAAACTTAACAGCAAGGGATATTATGTCCAAAAACCCAAAATTAGTTTCATCAGAAACAATGGCTGTTGATGCTTTGAATATTCTAGAAGATTTTTCTATCACACAGCTAATCGTTGCCGACAATGGCGAATATAAAGGAGTATTACATTTACATGACATTTTAAAAGAAGGAATCGTATAATGGCAAAGAAAAACCTTGGCGAGATGTCATTTTTAGATCATCTTGAAGAACTTAGATGGTTATTGGTTAGAAGTACAATTGCAATATGTATTATGGCATTTGTTACTTATTTTATTAGTGATTATTTATTTGATCAAATTATTTTAGGTCCAATTAGACCAACATTCTTTACGTATGTTTGGTTTTGTGACTTATCACATTCATTGGGATTTGCAGACAGCATTTGTATCACTGAACTGAATTTCATTATTCAGAATACCGAAATGGAAGGGCAAGTAAATATCTTTGTATGGATGTGTCTTCTGGCAGGTTTCATATTGAGTTTTCCTTATATTTTATGGGAAATCTGGAAATTTATCAGTCCGGCTTTATATGAGAAAGAAAGAAAAAATGCAAAAGTTTTCATTTTTGTTTCGTCGTTACTTTTCTTTTTAGGCGTATTGTTTGGGTATTTTGTGGTAATTCCGATGTCGGTAAATTTCGTTGCCACTTTCTCGGTGAGTGATGTTGTAAAAAACCAATTTACACTAGAATCTTATATGGGAATGGTCAAAACGAGTATTCTCGGAAGTGCAATCTTTTTTGAACTTCCAATTGCAATTTATTTCTTAACCAAGTTAGGATTAGTAACCCCAACTTTCTTAAGAAAATACTGGAAATATGCAGTAGTAATCATTTTGATTATTGCCGCAATCGTAACACCACCGGATGTAGTAAGCCAAACTATTGTGGCAATTCCGATGTTGATTATCTATGAAGTGAGTATCCTTATTTCAAAGATTGTTTATAGAAATAAAATGAAAGAAAATGTCTGATATCGTACAAGAATTTAACGACTATCGTTCTAAAATGAACGAAAAATTACTAGCTGACAACAACAAAATTGTAAAGCGAATTTTTAACCTTGACACAAACGCATACGCTCCAGGAGCACTTGACGTAAAAACAAAAGAGCTTTTAGGCTTAGTTGCATCAGCCGTTTTGCGTTGTGACGACTGCGTAAAATACCATTTAGAAACCAGCTACAAAGAAGGCATTTCTAAAGAAGAAATGATGGAAGCAATGGGAATCGCAACTCTTGTTGGGGGAACAATTGTAATTCCGCATTTAAGAAGAGCTTACGAATTCTGGGAAGCACTTGAAGAAGCGGGGAAATAATTAGAAAATGTGTCAATTAGATAATTAGATAATTACCTTAAAAACGTAAATATCTGATTTTGAAAATGCAATAATTTGTTAATTCATTTATCTGATTGATTATTTTGCTTTTAATTTGCCTCTTCAAACAAATTTTAAAATTAAAAATTGAGTTAGTTTTTCAATTATCTCATTTTCAAATTATCTAATTATCTAATTAAAAAATGAAGCTAAGAGCCGATAATTTAATCAAAACATACAAAGGGCGAAGTGTTGTAAAAGGAATTTCTGTTGAAGTAAATCAAGGAGAAATTGTGGGACTTTTAGGTCCGAATGGTGCTGGAAAAACCACTTCTTTCTATATGATTGTTGGATTGGTAAAACCAAATCAAGGGAATATTTATCTTGATGATTTGAATATTACCGATTATCCGATGTACAAACGTGCTCAGCAAGGAATTGGTTATTTGGCACAAGAAGCTTCTGTTTTTAGAAAATTAAGTATTGAAGATAATATTCTAAGCGTACTGCAATTGACTAAACTTTCTAAAGAAGCACAAATTGCTAAAATGGAAAGTTTAATTGAAGAATTCAGCTTAGAACATATTCGTACCAACCGAGGCGATTTACTTTCTGGAGGTGAACGTCGTCGTACTGAAATTGCACGTGCACTAGCAACTGATCCTAAATTTATCTTATTGGATGAGCCTTTCGCTGGAGTTGACCCAGTTGCGGTTGAAGACATTCAGCGAATTGTAGCGCAATTAAAAAATAAAAACATCGGAATTTTGATCACCGATCACAACGTTCAGGAAACTTTAGCAATTACTGATAAAACATACTTAATGTTTGAAGGAGGAATTCTAAAAGCCGGAGTTCCCGAAGAATTGGTAGAAGATGAAATGGTTCGCCGTGTTTATCTTGGACAAAACTTCGAACTTCGTAAAAAGAAACTTGAATTTTAGAAAGTTATATGTGAATGGTAAAAAGTAAAATGTTAATTACTTTTTACCATTTTTTTTTAATAAAAATCTCAAATGAAATCAGAAAAACCAACTCAGGAAGATTACGACAATTGGCACAAAGATCCAAAAAATTGGTATTTGGGCTGCTTTTATTATAACCCGAAAGACAAACGGTTAATGCCTCCAAAAAGGATCGAATGGATGGGTCTTACTATAAATTTTGCTAATCCTTATTCTGTAATGCTTCTATTGCCTTTTGTAATAATTTTAATTTTAGTTCTATCGAAATAGATATAAGTTTTGAAAAAACTATTCTACTGTAATAAACTGTAATTGCTCTAAATCGCCGTTGTAAATATTAACATCAACTCTGTGCTTGATTCCCGGCAAAGAAGCTTTTTCTGTAAACTGCCAAAACAGCCAATCATCTTCAATTTTTTCTCTGTAGAAATTGTAATTGGCAATCCAGAATAAATATTCACCAAACTCCTCTTTTAGAAAATCTGAATAATATCTTTCACCTGAATAAATTATTGGCCGAACCTGATAATGTTTCTCCACTTTAGCTAGCCAACGTTTCAAACCTTTTTTTAAACTGTCCAAAGGCTGATTTTTTGGTAATTTTTCAATATCTAAAACTGGTGGGAGATCACCTTTTTGCAATTTTACGGTTTTAATAAAAAGATTAGCTTGTTCGATTGAATTTTCATTTGGACGGTAATAATGATAGGCGCCTCTCATGATTTTATTTTCTTTTGCTCCTTCCCAATTTCTTTTAAATTGTCTGTCCACATAATCATTTCCAGCAGTTGCACGTATAAAAACAAACTTGACAGGATATTTTTCGTCTAAAATTTCAACTTCTTCCCAATCGACTTTTCCTTGGAATTCAGACACATCAAATCCGACAACTTTTCCTTTGTGATTTTCGAGAACTCTAATATTTCGAACATCAGAAAGATGTTTATCTACCTCATTTTCATCTAAAACCTTACCTGATCTGAATCCGAGATAATAAGCCAATCCGGCTCGATAATGGTAAATTGTGCCAATGAAAAGCACTGCTAAAAAAGCAAACACGATAAAACGGATTAACTTACTGAAAAAAGATCTTCCAGCCGGTTTTCTTGCATAAGTTTTACGATAAGTTGTTTTTCTTGCCATTCGGATACAACTACTTTTTCAGAAACATATTGTTTATGATTGACAGCAATACATAAAAAGCAATGATAACAGGAATAGCACCAAATTGAAGCAATAAAAGTAAAACCAGAGAAATTGCTAAAAATACAATCTGCAATACATTATCCTTAAAAGTAAATTTTTTAATTTTTAAAGCAAAAAGCGGAATTTCAGCATTTAAAATATAAGCGCTACACAAAGTAATTGCTAATAAAATCCACTCATTGGTTAAAATTTCCAGCAATAAAAGTGATGAACCTGCATAAATATCCAGAACTACTTTCAAACTAATTATAAAAAGTGCATTTGCAGGCGTTGGCAATCCAATAAATGAATCGGTCTGACGTGTATCAATATTAAAATTAGCCAAACGATAACAAGAACCCAAAGTAATGATGAATCCCAAAAGAGGAATAAATTCGTTTGTTCCTAATTGATGGCCGCTATTGGCAAACATCGTGTACATTACATAACCTGGCGCAACACCGCTAGTAACCATATCTGCCAAAGAATCCAACTGTAGACCAAGCGGACTTGAAACTTTAAATAATCTGGCAAAAAAACCATCAAAAAAATCAAAAAAGATTCCTAGACAAACCATATAAAAAGCCATTTCATATTTAGCTTCAGAAATAAAAACAACGGCTACGCAGCCACAGAAAAGGTTTATTAAGGTGATTAAATTAGGAATGTGTTTTTTAATATTCATCTTTATAAATTTTGATAATGGTAAGGAACAAATTTCGGATAAAATAAAATGACATCGACATGATTTGCATAAATAATTTTCACAATTTGTTACAAATTACTTATACCAAAAAGAAAACAAGTCCGTTAAAAATAAAGTTTGAAATTATATCTTTTCGATATTTATCAGAAGGACAGAAATTAGCTGAGTAAAATATTCTATTTTTGGTGAAAATTAAAAACAGGTCTCAGTCTGCAAATAAATAACCGTTGAAGAAACTTTTTACGTTTTTATTATTTTGGAATTTTGCTGCACAGTATGCACAAACCGTTCGGAAATATTCGAACGAGTTTATGAATATTGGTGTTGACGCCGCGGCATTAGGAATGTCGAGCGCCGTTGTTGCTTCAACAAACGATGTCAACGCCGTTTACTGGAATCCAGCAGGTTTGACCAATCTTGAAGATCATCAAATTTCACTAATGCATGCGAATTATTTCGCCAATATTGCACAGTACGATTTTATTGGATACGCAAGTCCGATTGATGACCGAAGTGCCTGGGGAATTTCGATGATTCGTTTTGGTGTTGATGATATCATGGACACTACCCAATTGATAGACAGCGAAGGGAATATAGATTATAACCGAATCAACTTGTTTTCGACTGCTGATTATGGCTTCACATTTTCATATGCCCGAAAACTGCCTGTAGAAGGTTTTCAATATGGCGTAAATGCAAAAGTGATTCGACGAATTATTGGGAAATTTGCCAATTCGTGGGGTTTTGGTTTTGATGTCGGTTTACAATTTGAACGCAACGATTGGAAATTCGGATTAATGCTTCGCGACATTACGACCACTTACAATATTTGGAATATCGACGAAGAAGAATATGCCAAAATCGCCAATGCAATTCCAGGAGAAAACAACGAATTGCCCGAAAGTACCGAAATTACTTTGCCAAAAGCACAATTAGGCGTTTCAAGAAAATTTGATTTCCATAATGATTACAGCCTTTTGACTGCTGTAAATTTGAATATGCGATTTGAGCAGACAAACGATATTATTTCTTCAAAAGCTGTAAGTATTGATCCAGCAATTGGTTTTGAATTTGGTTATACTGATCTTGTTTTCTTAAGAGCCGGAGCTGGAAACTTTCAAAATGTAATGCAATTGGACAATACTGAAAAAGTAAATTTTCAACCAAATATTGGGCTTGGTTTCAAATACAAAGGAATTCAGGTTGATTATGCCTTGACTGATCTAGGAAACCAAAGTGCTGCACTATATTCTAATATTTTTTCTCTAAAAGTAGATTTAGGTATCTTTAGATAATATTTACAAAACCATTAAACTTCTTAAAAATTTTAAATTATGAAAAATGTCATTTTCAAAAAAACACTTTTTTGTTTACTATTATTATTGAGTTTTATTGGTTTCAGTCAAAATTTGCCTTTATCAAAAGATGCCCGAATAAGTGTGATTACCTGCGGTTTAGGAAATGAAACGTATTCTTATTTTGGCCATACCGCCATTCGTGTTGCCGATCCGGTAAACAACATTGATGTTGTTTATAATTATGGCGCTTTTGATTTTAGAACACCGAATTTTGTTGCCAAATTTGCAAAAGGAGATTTACAGTATTTCGTCATTGTTCATTCTTTTATTGATTTCATAAATGAATACAATTATGAGAAAAGAAGTGTTTTTGAACAAGAATTAATTATTCCACAAAACTTAAAACAAACGCTTTTTGACAACTTAAATACTACTTTGTCATCAGAAGATCGCTATTATACTTATAAATTTATTGATAAAAACTGTACATCTATGGTTGTTGATGTAATCAATAAATCATTAAACCAAAATATAATCACTAAAAAAGGCGATACTGATATTACGTACCGCTCTATTCTATTTCCCTATTTTGATGGGCATTTTTATGATAAATTAGGAACCAGCATTATTTTTGGAACCAAAGTAGATCAACTCGGAACTAAAATATTTTTACCTTTTGAATTAAAAAACAGTTTAGCTAAAACTACTTTTCAGAATCATCCTCTGGCAAAAGAAAGCCAAACACTTTTAAGTTTTGAAAAAGAAACACCAACATCATGGTGGAATAATGTTTACACTTATCTTATTATATTGGCCTTTGTCATTTTGGCAAAAAATAAAATAATTGACAAAATTTTCCTTTTGATTTTATCTTTAATGGGCGTCTTTTTTGTTGCCGTTGGATTTTATTCTTTTCACCACGAATTGGCGATGAATTACAATGTGCTTTTATTTAGTCCGCTATTGTTGATTTTGATTGTTTTCTCAATTCTAAAAAACAAAAGATGGACGTATCGTTTTGCCGTTTTACATCTGATGTTTTTACTGATTTACACTTTGTTTTTAATCAACAAAGCGCACTTTTTTATTGTTTTTCCAATGATTATTACAAGCGGATTTGTTTTGATTAGAGTTGCTCTAAGAAACAAAAAACGCATTCCAATTATTATCTAAAAACTATTGTCCTCGATAGAATAAAACGGTTGTAATGGTTTTGAAAGTAATGCTTAAATCCAGAAAAACACTTCGATGTTTTATATAATATAAATCATACTGAAGCTTTATCAAACTCTCGTCAATAGATTCACCGTATGAATAATTTACCTGAGCCCATCCTGTCAAACCAGGCTTAATAACGTGACGTGTTTCATAAAAAGGCATTATTTTAGCAATTTCAGCAACAAAATAAGGACGTTCAGGTCTAGGTCCTATAACACCCATATCGCCAATCAAAATATTAAAAAACTGCGGTAATTCATCTAATCTTGATTTACGCATGAATTTACCAAATGGGGTAATTCTTTTATCATTTAATTGAGCAAATGGTCCATTGACATCTGTGTTTTCAATCATTGTTCTGAACTTGTAAATTTTAAAAACAACGCCATTTTTACCTACACGCTCCTGTGTATAAAACAAGCTCCCTTTATTGGCAACTAAATTTCCAATAAAAATTACAGGAATAAACAGAACGCAAAATACTAAACCAATAACCGAAAGAGCAAACTCTATTAAACGAATTAAAATCAAATACAACTTGTTGCTATTACTGCGACTAAATGGAAAAAAACGATAAAAATCTCGTTCTATGTAGTGTACAGGAATACGCTGTGTTTTACTTTCATATACATGGGTATATTCTTTTATGATATTTCCAGATTCTAACAAATGAAGAAGCTGCTGGTACAGATCAGGTGTAATTCCATCCGTTTTTTGGGCTGCGATGACAATCTCAGAAACATTGTGATGCATCACAAAATCCTCTAAATCCTGTTTTTTGATTTCCTTGACATAATTAAACTCATTACTTTGCTCTGTAACCGAATCAGAATTCACAAAACCAATTATATTATAATGAGGATCAACATTTTCAAGACCTGAAACCAATCCTTCGACCTGATCTTTACCGCATATTAAAACCACACTTTGAGAAAAACGGTGCGAGGCTAAAAAAAAAGCGTAAAAAAAACGCCATACCAATAATATGCTAAGAATTACAAAATAGAAAACCAGAATCACCAAACGTTTTTTTGGAAGTTCTGGCGATAAAACAGGTGTAAATAAGTATAATATTACTGAAGCTGTTGCTGTTAAAACAACACTGCGAACAATTTGAACCTGATTGCTTGAGACCTGAAGATTATACATTTCAAAGATTACTCCAAAAATAAAGATATAAGCAATCAGCAAAATTGGTCTATAAAAATAAGCCAAATCCAAAATGTAATACCGGTTGTCAAAAAGAAAGTGTAGTAGGTACAAACCGGTCATCAAAAAAGCAGCATCAAAAAAGCGCAATAATATTTTCCGTTCCGAAATCTCGAAATGCATTTTTTTTCGTGCCATAGTAAGTTGTAAGTTTTAAAGTTGGGGACTTTTTCTTCAACGCAAATGTATTATAAAAATTATAATTTAACCCTCTGATTTTTCAGCTTTTTGAGGCGATATTATATGTACTGAAAGCAATGACAAAGCATAAACAAATGCTGGTGCGGCGATTCTCATTGCGGCGTGATTTATAGTTAATAACCAAAAGAGGTAAAACGACAAACAATAAAGATGTTGTCTGTTATTTATAAATAGAATTAATGGTGTTATAAATAGTATCAAAAGTCCAAAAATACCAAACATACCATGTTCTGCCAACATTCGGGTAATTTCATTATGTGAGGCAACTTCATCACCTGATTCTTTTCGAAGTTCTTTCCCCATTCCGGCCCCAACTCCCAATATAGGATTATCTAAAAAGAGGTTTATTTCAGAATCCATAATTCCTTCTCGTCCGCTCAATGCACTTTTCTTCACTCTGCCTAAAGCATCTTTATTTGCATAACGTTTATCAATTAGCCCTCTTGTTTGAATAGAACTATAAGTCCAAACGCCAACACCCATTAAACTTGTTAAAATAAGTACAAAACCAAATTTTGTCTTCCCTTTTGCATTTGAAAATTGATACAAAAAAAATAGAAGACAAACAATCATGACAACTCCAGTTATAATCCCTCCTCTAGAAAAAGTTACAACTCCTCGATAACTAATAAAGGCAAGTATACATCCATTCAAAATAATATCTTTTATTGATTTGGAGGACAACACAAGCTGCGTAAAAAAAATAAAAATTCCCAAACCTAAAATTGTCGATACCTGATTTGGCCCAAATCCTCCCGATGTTTCAAAATTAGAACCTGTGCTTGTTACTACATCTCTCACGCTCGGTGTGTATAAAAATAAATAAGCTGTCGTAGTCAAAATCGGCAATCCCATTACAGAAAGAATATTCTGCAATTGAGAAAATTGAATCCGCCTAGAGTACATATATATAGAACAAATTCCTAAACAAACTGGCCCCGAAAGATTAAAAAATAATAGCTTTTTAACATCAATATTAACTTGATCTACTGAAGCTGTAATCAAAATACAAGGAATAAGTAAAATCAAGAAAAACCAATAAATAAAAGAGGATGGTGAAAAACTGCTATAAATCATGCCTAATAACATGAAAAAAACAAGATTAAATTTTACATATTCATTATTAAAATTCCCACCTGTCATACGCAAAAAAACCTCTACGCCCACCAAATATGCACACACCAGCAATACTTCATTATTTCGGTTTTTTGTTTTATTCACCAAATAAATTCCAACTATTGGTATTACAAGTGCATAAAGTTTCGAAAGAGCCGGCAAAACAAAAACTGCCAGAGCAATAAGCAAATGAAATAAAATAAGATAATTATATGTGATGGTTTTGTTTTTCATTAAAATATTTATGCTGGAATTTCAGGAGTAAAATTAGTTAAAGAATTTAACCATTGTAAATAAACTTTGATAATTGATTTTTGAGAATATCTTGATTCAACAACATGATGTAAAGCTTGCCCCATCTGAAAGCGCTCATCTTCATTCTCAATTAATCTCAGCAGTGACTCTTCAAATTGGCTTAGATTATTTGAATCGACCAAAAGACCTTCTTTCACTGAATTAATAATTTCAGAAATCTGACCAACATTTGTAGCTACAACTGCTTTTTTATGCAATCCGTATTCCAAAATCGCGAGTGGAAGTCCCTCTGATAAAGAGGGCAAAACTGCAATTTCACACTGTTTTAAAACAGAAGCTACATTATCAACTGTTCCATAGAGAAAAACAGACTTTTCTAATTTTAATTCGTTGATCAAATTCTTGATTTTTTCAGAATGGCTGTCTTGAAAATCTTTTCCAAAAAAATGAAAAGTCCAATCTGGATATTTTTCTTTAATTAAATGCGCCGTTTTAATCAATAATTCATGATTTTTTTGCGGACGTAGATTAGCTACACAGATAATCCTTTTATTGTCTTTTCCTTTTAGTAAAAACTCTTTTTGTGAATTAATAATATCATCGATGAAATTAGGAAAATAGACAACATTTTTGATCTTTAAATAGTATTCTGCCCAATTTTTTAAAGCCGAATTAACCGCAATGCTTCCTTCAAAAAAGAATGAGCCTATTTTCAATCCTATGTTTTTTCGTTCAGCCAGATTCTGCGAAATGCCATAATGATCATGCCAAACGATTTTGATTTTAGGAAAAATACATTTAACCAGAACGGCTAAAAAAAATGAAGAGCTATGTGCGTGAATAACCTCGACTGCATTTTTTTTAATATATGATCTCGCTGCAAAAATTGCTTTTAAATCTATTTTTTTCTTCTTGTTTAAAAATAAGTACGTAACTTTTTCATCAATTTGGTTTATAAGCAAACCTTCTTTTCGGGTTGTAATTAAACCTGAAAATTCAATTTCTTTTGACAATGCATTAGCATAATTGACTGCCATGCGCTCCGCTCCGCCGGCTTCTAAAGAATCAATTAGTTGAACAATTCTCATTAAAGTAAATTTTTAATTTCTTTTTCAAAAAAGTCAGTTGTATAAGTTCTGGACCAATCCTCTGCCAGTTTGCTCTTCTTTGCAAAAATATCTTTGTTTGCAATAATTGCCTTTAGCTGAGTCGAATCTTTTTCTAAACTCATTTCAAGAAAAACACCGCGATTTCCCTCATCAAGCATAAACGGAACGCAAGATATTTTTGTAGCAACTGGAACACAACCCCAGAACATTCCTTCAGCGATTGCTTTTGGCCAGCCTTCACTTTTTGATGCCAATAGTACAAAATGACTTTTTTGATATGCTTTTGAAACCACATCTTTTTCTTGATTTCCACGCAAAAAAACAAACTCTTCTAATTTATTTTCTTTGATATAAATTTCCAGATTATTTTTTTCAGTGCCATTTCCATACAAATCCAAATTTGCTTTTATCCCACTTTCATTTAACATTTGTACTAATTTAATAGCATAAAGCGGATTTTTCCCAACAACTAAACTACCTACAAAAATAAATTTCGCTACTTCATCTATATTATCCTTAATAACGGTTTGTTTTTCGATTTCAGAATAAGTTGCCGTAAAAAATGATTTTATATTTTTGGATTGATTTTTCCAACTTCCATAAACCAAAACTTGAATATTACGAGTTAGAAAAGAATTATTAAGAATCCATTTTTGTAAACGATAAGACAATGGCTGTTTACTCTCCGGATCCCAATTGCCAGCATATTTTGCAGTTTTCTTTTTATTTGGAAAAAAAACCTGCATAATACATCCTAGCAAACCTATATTTCCAGGGCAACGCAAATGAATATGATCTGCATTATACATTGCCTTTAAAAGGATAAACATATTCACAAAACTAAAAAAGAATGTTTTTACAATCTCTTTGAATGATTTAAGATTATTATCACGCAACTTATAATGACCTGAAATCTTAAAAGGAATTTCTGAAATAAGAAGTCCATTATCTGACTCCCAAACAGGACAGCAAAAAACGACTTCAGCATATTTTGCCCAAACTATTAATTCATTCACATAAGGGCCATATGCGAATGCTTTTCCATTTTTGTAAATAATGGGAGCGTTTGTAACAACTAATAATTTCATTAAATATAACCTTTTGAACCTTTTTGGGAAATTAATACTGCCGGAACTCCTAAGACGATTGAATTATCAGGAAATGAATCTTTCACCATTGAACATGCTCCTACAACAACATTATTTCCTAAAATAATTTTACCTGCAATAACCGAATTTGCCCCAATATATACTTCATCTCCTAAAACAGGGGTTCCTCTATTTTCATTAATTCCAGAAACTCCAATCGTAACTCCTTGTGAAATATTGCAATTGTCTCCAATTATCACATTTGAATTTATAATAATTCCTCCAAAATGTCCAATGTAAAAAGAATGTCCAATTTTTGCAGCGTAAGGAATTGAAATACCTGTACAAATTTCGATGCTTTTTTGCCATAGCAAAATTAAAACCAATAAAGGAAACCTAAACAGTTTCCATTTTACTTTATTGTGAATCAGATTTGCGATTCTAAACTGGAAAATAGCCCAAAAACCTTGTGTTAAAAAAACGATGCTAAAAAAATGACCGCCATATTTTCGATACTTTTTATAATCTGAAACTATTAACTGAAATACATTCATAGCATTATTGTTTTGTTTTCAATTTTCGGTTTTTGGTTTATCAAATAATAAACTCCACCAGCCTACTGTTCTCCCAAGTGCTTCTGTAAAAGCTTCTTTTTTATTGTTGCTTGTCAATGAATTAGTAAATCTGATTACGGTTAACAAAATAGTTATGGCGTTCCATTTTAAGCGATCATTAAAATTTGGATCCGGATTTTTTACTCTCCATACATACCAGCCATTTCTTACGACCATTTTTCCATATTTATACTGATTCGGACGTCCGGAAGAGGCATGATAATGACCTAATTTTGCTTCTGTATTTAAATATAAATCTCCAATTTTAGAAACTCTTATCGTAAAATCTGCATCTTCATATAAACCATATCCTTCAAAATAAGTTGAAAAGACCATTTTATCAAAAACTGATTTTCTAAAAGAAGAAACTCCTCCCATTAATTGCTCAACCTTGTATATTTTATTGCTTGGAGGTAAAAACCCTACGCTTCTTCCGTGTGAAAAATTTGGAGAAAAACCGGGCGGGCAATCACTGTCTAAATTTAGTTTTTTTCGAAGAACAAAACGGCTTCCATCGATGCGTTTCCATCCATCAAAATAAAATTCATTAATTTTAGGAGTATAATTTTCAGATGTTTTTTCCCATTTCACTTCATTGAAAATATAACCTCCAACTCCAAGAGCTTCCGGAAACATGCTATAAGTTTCTATTATTTTCTCAAAATAATTTGGTTCTAAAACAGTATCATCATCTAAAAAACAAATAATATCGCTGTTTTCATTTACATTTTTAATACCAAAATTTCTTTGTTTTGTAAGACCTCGATTGGCATCATCAACTAAAAAATATTTTAAGTTTTCGAATTGATTTTCTTCTAAAATAATTTTGGTTTCATTATTTGAAGATCCATCAATAATTAAAATTTCATCTGGATAAAAACGCTGAATTTGTACCGATTGCAATAATTTCAACAATGGTTCAGGACGCATATAGGTGCAAATAATTAAGGAAAACGTCATCATTTGTTTTTTAATTTATCTGCCCAGTAAATACTTTTTTCCCATTCCCTTTGAAACTTAAAAAAGTATTTCAACGGATTTTTAACGGGTTGTTTTCGATAAGCTTTAAAGAACAAAATAGTCTTGTAACCTTTATGCTGCTCTTTTGTTTCATGCAATAATTTAAAAAGCGATATTGTTGGTGACGGTTTTGGTTTTACAGCATCTTTGTTCCAAATTAAATCTGGTTTTGTTCTGAAGCCTCCTATTGGTGCTTTTAGATGCAAAATTTCGGGATTTGGAAAATATAGAACATCAAATCCGGCATTACGCAATTGCATTCCGAAATCATTATCTTCTCCATAACCAAACTCAAATCCCATTCTGAAAGAAACTTTTTCAAGTAACTTACTTTTTATGAAACTATTTCCTGAACCAAAGAAAGGAGCCTGATATACATGATTCATTGTTTTTACATCATTTGATGTTAAATAAGAGTTACTTGCAACTACAGTTCCGTATTTAACACAATTTGCAAGTGTATGTTCTATCAGATCTTTGCTAAACTCATTATCGTCATCATTTAAAAAAACCCATTCACTTTCAACTTCGGCCAAGGCCAAATTTCTCGCATTGCATGCGCCAGCCTGATGAGTAAAAATGTGTTTGATAAAGAAAGGCCATTCTCTATCAGCTAAATAATCCAGCTCAGAAAAGCTATCTGGATATGGATTTTGTTCGACTATAATCACCTTTTTAGGCAAATGAGTCTGAACTGACAAGTCTTTCAAAACATTCAATAAATACTCTTTTCTGCCAATAGTTGGAATAATTACGTCGATTGTTCCAGTATCAAGCACTTTTCTACTTGACTGAACATCAATATTTTCAATTAAATTGGTTTTTATTTTTCTTTTACGATAAAAAAAGCTAAAAATAAATGGCAATAAAGCCACTTGTTTTTCATAAAACATCAAATTAAAAAATAGTAAAACAGTCCAACGCGCTCTATAATGTTGTTTCACAAATCTGAACAATAAAAACTTATTTGCGCTTGTTTTTCCAGTTTGCAAATTGTTTTTTATCAGCGAAGGCTCAGAGTAACATAAAAGCCCTAATGGCTGATATAATTTGGCAATCGAATTTAAAAAATAATCAAAATTTGAATCCGGTTTAATGTTATCCGATATCTTACATAAAATTTCAGCTTGAATAACACCAACTGTGCCACTCATTTGCCATGTTGGGTAAGTTTCTTTTTTATTCACCTTAATAAATACAGCCCCATCAACATAACCAATTCCCTTACCGATAAAATCAGAAACATCAGGATTGTAGCTCAGCATTATTTTCTTATGATGAAGAGATTCATTTAAACCTTCAAGATTCAACAGTTTTTCAAAATTTTGATCGCACCAAACTATTTTTGACTCTGGATTTTTTAGGGCAACATCAATCAAAACCGATGCGATAGTACCTTTATCATTAAAAGGCAAAACGTCATTAATCTCCGTAACAACTTTTACGGCCTTATTATAATTATGATATATTATTATCATAGTGAGGATAGTATCGTTTTATAAAATTCAATATTTCTTTTAGCCAAAACTCCTTTTTCAAAAAAAGTTTCAACTTTTTTTCTTGCCTCTTTTCCTGTTATTAAACATAAATTCTCATCCTTCAAAAACTCCGTTATTCTAGATGCATATAACGTATGATCTTTTGGATTAACTAAAAAGCCATTTTTCCCATCGTCAATCATTTCATTTGCCCAGCCAATATTTGATGCTACTATTGGTTTTTCCATTGCCATAGCTTCTAACCAGGAAACAGGAAAAGCTTCAGCAAAAGAGGGAAAAACACATATTTTTGATTGCTCAATTTTTTGCTTTATTTCCTCATAAGGTACGCTTCCAAGATATTCAACATTTTTTAATGCTTTCTCTGTAAAAAGTTCTTGCATGATTTTCCATGTTGAAGGGTTTCCTGTTATAATATCGGAAACATCCTTGCCAATTAAGATTAATTTTGCGTCAGGATTTTGCTCTACAACGATATTAAAAATCAGTGGTAATTCTAAAAGTCCTTTTTTTCGAATAAGACTTCCAAAGTATAAAATATCCTGATTGGTAATTTTATGTAATTCCTCTTTTTTAAACAATTGTGAATCAATGAGATTTGGAATAATTTCAAATTTTTTGTTTAAACCAAAAATATGATTGGTTGTATCAGCCGTGTACTGACTTACAGATAAAAGTCTGTCTGCGTTTTGCAAAGCTCTTTTTTCATGAAATTTATTAATCCACTTTACAGGACGATTATCTAAGTGACAAAAATAAGTATCTGATCCATGCAGGCGTATTATAATAGGGCATTTATCAGGCTTTATGAAAGAAGTAATTCCAGTCCAGTCTGCTGCTTCTATTAAATCAATTTCATTTTCAGAATGCAATTCATTTATTATGCGTTCCAGTTTTTTTCTGGTTAACCACCAAGACAAACTTTTGAATTTGACATTTTCAATTTGCTGAACCAAGATTCCGTTATCATAAAAAATAGCATCCTTTTTTTGCCCGTAAACTAATACTCTAACGTGAACATTTTGCTCCAAAAGACCAATAGCCAGATTTTTAATACTAGTGCCAAGACCGCCTGAAGTGCCAGTTTCAGCGTGGGGATATTCTGGGGTTAAAAAAGCTATTTTCATATTTTATTTTTCGAAGAAATCCTTTAAAATTGTTGCAGTAAATTTCTTTGCACCTTCACCGTTCATATGTCCGCAAGAGTAAAAATATTTATCTTCTTTGACAACATTTTCATAATTATGAATTTCCGGATATATTTTTTTTACCTTTTCAAAATAATCTATTCCTTTTGTATTTTCACACATAGGAGTCATTATTGCAATAAGATTTATATTATTTTTTTTGCACAATTCTTTTATATCCTCATAATAAATATTTCTGCGCGGAACCGATTTAGAAAGATTAGCTTTCATTTTTTTTGCATTTCCAGACAAAGCGCGAAATCCTTCATTATCAATTTCATTTCCTCTTTTCCCAAGCACTGTCAAAAAAACTTCTCTAAAGCCAATTTTTGTTTCGTATTTCATGTATCTGTAAAAAGGCACATAGTATTCGAATTTGTATTCAGACAAGTTTTTAAATTGGTTTTGAATACTTTCTGAATCATACAAATAAGGCATAAACTTTAAAGAATTAGATTCTGAATATTTGTTTAATTCAGATCTTAAGTTTAAGTCTACCTCAACTATAACATTTTTTATACTATTTTTTTTTTCAAGAAGTAATTTTAGAATCAAGTCTGACTCAAAAAATCTTGATCCCTGCATTCCAAAATTAAATGTAGTTAAGCCTTTTTCTTCAAACATTTTTGAGATTAAATGATTTTCGGCTCTTGAAGATCCTAATATCACAACATCCATTTTTTTAGGAGGTGATGTATATAAGTAACTAACTTTTCGTCTATTATTTGGTTGCAAATAAACTGCTGTATATAAGAAGTCCAATGAAACTGCCACTAATAAAAATACTAGACAAATCTTGAATATAAAAAACAGGAAATCCTTCATACGATAATTCTAATATGCCTAGTTAAAAAAATCATTTATAATTCTGGCAGTGAAAATTTTAGCTCCCTGATCTGTCATATGTCCACAAGATGAAAAGTATTTATTTTCAACTACAACATTTTCATAATTATGAATTTCCGGATATGCTTTTTTTACTTTTTCAAAATAATCCATTCCAACTACATTTTCACACATTGGTGTCATTACAGCAATAAAATTAATGTTATTGGCCTTGCAGATATTTTTAATTTCTTCGTAATATTTGTTATGCTGAAGCGGATTCAAATTGACAATATTATTTTTCATATTGCCATTTTTATGCTTTTGCAAAGGGTAATATCCTAAATTGTCCAAAGTATTAGTGGTTTCCTTTCTTACAATCTTATAAGTTTCGCGAAATCCAATTTTTGAATCATACTTTATATATCTGTAAAACGGAATATAATATAATTCATTGAAATTTTCCTGCGATTCAAATTGCTTTTTTATAACATCTGAATTGTGAATGTATGGCAAAAATTTAGCTGAAACTCCTTCCGATTCTTTGTCGTTAGAAAGATTTAAATCGGCTTCCAGAATTATGTTTTTAATTTCATATTTTCTTTCGATCATTAATTTCAACATTAAAGATGCCTCAAATAAATGCCCGCCGCTCATTCCGTAATTAAACGTTTTCAATCCTTTATCTTCAAACATTTGCGACACAAAATGATTATTTGCCCGGGATGAACCTAAAATTACAACATCATATTTTTGTGCATGAGAATTAAAAACCGTTTCTATTTTGCCTCTATTTTTAGATTGAAAAAAAATATACGTATAAAGTCCGTCTAAAGCAATAGCGACTAAAGCAGTAATTAAAAGGATTTTGACTGTATGTATTAAAAACTTTTTCATTAGAATTGAAAATAGATAAATTCTTTATAATCTGAAAAAGTCCCAAAAGCCATTATCGCAGCAATTGCAAAACTTAATTTTAACAAACTTCTTTTTCCTGAAAGCGGTTCTGTCTTTTCACGACAATTCCATTCAATTAAAACAAATAACAGAATCATTATTAGCAATTCGTAATTGTTTCGGTCATTGACTAAAAACTGAACTTTGAATTCTTTATTGACAAAAATTCGTTTCAAATACAAAACAGCATCTGTAATTGTTTTTGCTCTAAAAAACACCCAGGCAATACAAGTCAATGCAAACGTGTATAAAATACTGAGTAGTACTTTAACCGAATTAAAATTAAACTGGAGCTGAATTGCATTCATATTGTTTCGGTTACTATTTGACAAAAGTAACGGCAAAAAGTAAACAGCATTTATGAATCCCCAAATGACATAAGTCCAATTGGCTCCATGCCAAAATCCGCTGACTACAAAAATGATAAAAGTATTTCTAATTTTCATCCACGTCCCTCCTTTGCTTCCACCTAACGGAATATACAAGTAATCACGAAACCAGGATGAAAGTGAAATATGCCAACGACGCCAAAACTCGGCTATGTCTCTTGAAAAATAAGGATAATTAAAGTTTCGCAATAAATCTAAACCAAATAATTTTGAAACCCCTAATGCGATATCTGAATATCCTGAAAAATCACCATAAATTTGAAATGCAAAATAAACGGCACCCAGAATTAGCGAAAAAGAATTCATCGAAGTATAATTATCGAAAATTGCATTTGCATAAGTAGCGCAAGTATCTGCTATAACAACTTTTTTTACGAGTCCCCAAACTATTTGACATACACCCTCTTTTGCAATTTGAAAATCAAATTCTCGTTTTACTTTTACCTGAGGCAATAAATGTGTTGCTCTTTCAATTGGACCGGCAACCAATAACGGAAAATAACTAACGAAAAGAGAGTAATCTACAAAATTATATTCGGCCTTAATTCGCTTATAATAAATATCGATAACATACGAAAGTCCATGAAAAGTATAAAAAGAAATTCCAACCGGAAGAATAACTTTCAATAAAATAGGGCTTGCTTTAAATCCTGCTGCATTTAATAAATCTGAAAAAGAGGCAGCGAAAAAGTTATAGTATTTAAAAATTCCTAAAAATCCAAGATTGACAATAATACTAAGCCAAAACCAAAATTTACGACTCTTTTCAGATTTTCCTTTTTCAATTTGAATTCCTGTATAATAGTCCAGAAATGTTGAAAACACCAACAAAAACAAAAATCTCCAATCCCAGCAAGAGTAAAAATAATAACTAGCAACGATTAGCAAAGCATTTTGTGTGCTCTTGGTTTTATTGAAAACAAACCAATACAAGAAAAAAACGATTGGCAAAAAAATAGCAAACGCTAATGAGTTAAAAAACATGTATGGTATTTATGAAATTTTAAATTTATTTTATAAGGTCAAAATGATCTTCCACCATTTTCGGCAAAGAAAAGGAATTAGCTATTAATTCCCTTGTATTAACAGATATCTTTTTGTTGCCCAAATAAATATCTTGCAAGATGTGGGTTAAAGCCTTAATATCTTTAGCTTCAATAATAAAACCATTTTCTTGATTCGTTATTACTTCAGAATTACCGCCAACATTTGTTGTAACAACAGGAACATTTGCCGCCAGACTTTCTAAAATAGACAAACTAAAACATTCCATATGTGTTGGCTGTAACATGTAATCATACTGAAAAAAAATCTCGTTTAGATTTGGTTTATTTCCCTTAAATGAAAAACAATTTTGAAGTGAATATTGTTCGATTTTTTCTATTAATTGATTTTTATAAGGTCCGTCACCATAAATATCAATTTTTAATTCATTCTTTATTTCCTTTGGAAGAAACGAAACTGCATCAATTAAATCCTGAATCCCTTTTGATTCTCGCAAATGAGATGCTATTAAAAAAGAGGGTTTCGAAAGATTTCTATTTTCTCTAATCAGAATTTTATCAATAACAACTCCATTATAAATTGTTTTTGTTTTAGATTTCAAATGGATGCCAAAATCTTTCAAAATCTCATTTACTGTATAATCAGAAACACCAACGAACAGATTTATATATTTTGAAAAAAGTAATCCTTTAATCTTTTTGTTAATTCTCTTTTTCAAAGAATAACCACCCAAAGGCCTCGGGTTATGATCGACTGCAATAATTTTGGCTTTTGTTGTCTTCTTTACTTTTTGAAAAAATGGCGTACATAATTCTACAAAATGTGTAATGACGTGGGAATAGTCCGGTTTATTCTTTTCAATAAATTTTAAAAAACTATTTTCTACATTTGATTCACCTGAATTGCAAATCGTCAATTCTGAATATTTTCCATGGTTGGAAATGTTTGGAAAAAACCAATCAACGTGAATATTATTTTCTTTGCACTTTTTATCAAATTGCCAAAAAAAATAATCCATGCCTCCTATTCTTTCAGGAAGCAATTTGTAATTGCAGATAACAGCTATTTTTTTAGTCATTGAAAGATGCTAAAGTTGAAGCAATTCTTTTACTGGTTCCTTCCAGACTTTGTCCTATTTGCAGATTAATCATTGCTTTTCGTTCTTTTTCTCTCTCTTTCGGCATCTCTAATGCCTGATTGATTTGATCAATAAGTTCTTTTTTATTTTTAGCAATAGTAACTGCATTTCCATCTATAACTTTTTTATAATGAACATAATTTAAGAATCTTTGATCATTATAAAGACCATTTTCTAAATTTCCAAAAACAGTATTTATAACCGGTTTATCAAAAAACATAAAATCTAAGCTCATAGTAGAACACATATTAATATTTAAATCAGAGTTTTCTAACAACGCTCTTAAATCCATAATATCTTCTTGACTTGGAATTCTTTGAGACCAGCTTTCCTGATGATTTTCTCTTGTTAAAACCCATTTAGGAACATTCCAAAAAATTTCTGGAAATTCATCACGAATAGCTTTAAACCTTCTGTCATCTTCTGCTGGTGAGGTTCTAATCAAAAGTTGAACATCAAATTTAATTTCATTATTTCGAATAGCTTCTGCTATCGTTTTAATAACTAAGGGATCATTTGGCCCAATAGAAACATCAGCACAACTGTAGCAAATTATTTTTTTGCTTTTATCTAAACCAAATTTATTTAAGAAATTCTCTTTTGAAGATTCATATTTATCTAAAACATATGGTTCAAATTGAGGAGTCCCTACAATATTTACATTTTCACTTTTTACATTTGGATAAAAGTAAAGCAACTCATCTTTCATTAATTGACTCCAAACCAGAAAATGATCAAATGTTCCTAACATTCGACCTTTGGAAGCCAAGTTATCCCAACTGAAAATAAAAGTGCTTACAGGAATTTTTGAT
Source organism: Flavobacterium sp. ASV13 (assembly GCF_000745775.1). Lineage (GTDB taxonomy): Bacteria > Bacteroidota > Bacteroidia > Flavobacteriales > Flavobacteriaceae > Flavobacterium. The sequence goes on from NZ_JQJY01000005.1 coordinate 404,294, forward strand.
TTAATTGCTGCGTATAAAAAAGGAGCTAAATAAGGAGGTCGCTGATGCGTAAAAAAAACGTAAGACGGTTTGTCTTTTTGAAGTAAATCAATATATTCTTTTGTTATTTTATTTTTTGAAAAGGATAAAAACTGCATTTTTTCAGCAAACAAAATACTTTTATCTGAGTTTATATATCGCGTGAAAAAGTGCAATGCTTTTATCAATATAGAACGGATAGAATTACTTTTTGGGTAACCAGTAACAAGGTTGTCCTTCATTCCGTAAAACTCTTTATGCAGTTGCAAATGAGCTAATTCTTTCCATTTTCTAAAAACCCATGTGGCTTTGCCTTCAACAAAAACAGGCAATTCCTTAATTTCAAGATCCACGCCATTAAAATTATTATAACAATTTTTGGGTAATCCTGAATAAATAATAATCTTGTCAAATTGTGAGGAAGCTTCTTTAATAAAATCACTCATTATAAAATTTCTGAATCCTACACCATCTGTGATTACAATGCCTAATTTTTTCATTTTTTTCTAATCATTTATTCTGTAATTTTGGTATTTTTCCTATAAAAACATTCATTTCAAGAACATTCTGAATTGATAAGTTTACCAAATTTCATTACGCCGTTAATATATCCTTACTTTTTAAATCTACCAAAGCGAGGAATCATTTATTCTAAAAATTTTATTTAGAATGTTTAGGCTAAAATCTATTAATATAATTTTATATGGACTATTTTCCATGGTAGCATTAAATATCCTTTGAACTGGTTTCCTTCAACGATTCGCGTAGCAATATTTTTTCCAGCAATATCTTTATGTTCATTATAATGTTTTATTATTGCATCCTGATCAAATTCATCATCATAAATAAATAATTCCCCTTTATCACCAATGATATTATTTAAATAATTTTTATCGTAAATATTAATATACATGAAAGAATCGGGCTCTCCGTTTTCATCAAATTTATCTGACAAAGCTTTCTTTGTTATTAATACCTCATCGCCTACTAACATTCTAATAAAAACATCATTTTTTGTAACACGAATAAGTTCGTTGATTGCTTTTCCTATTTGAGGAATATGCGGAATCGTATTAGAGCAAATTGACACTTCATAACTTTTATCTTCAACATCTAAGTCTCTAACATCACCTAATTGAAATTCAAAATTTTTATTTTCTTTAAATATCTCAGTAGCATCAATTATATGTTGTTCTGTGATATCAACACCTAAATATTTAAAATCGTCTTTTAATTTTTTTTCAAGACTTAAAATAAAATGCCCAGTACCGCAGCCCGCATCAAGAATAGAATTATAACTTTTTGCTTTATTAAAAATTAGTTGTGAAATTTGCTTGGCAGCTTCCATTTCACTTTTGATTCCTTTCGCTCTATCCCTTAATTCAGCATGATAGTAACTTCTTTCCGTCCAATAATTCCACTTTCCCATTTTTCAAATTAAATTATAAACTGTTATTTAGATATATTTTTTGATTTATAAATTTTCAACTATTATTCTTAGAAACTTTTCGACAACAAATTCCTCTGTCATAGCCATCGACTCAAAAGTTGCACCTGCAATATGAGGTGTAACAATGATATTAAATCCTCTTTTGGCCAAAGCTATCAAGTCATTCTCTATGTCTGCGTGTTGGAACTCATCATGAATTACATCGGTTGCAATTCCTTTAATTGATCCTTCCTCCAGCTTTTTAGCTATTATTTTTTCATTCCAAACTCTTCCTCTGGATGTATTAATAAAGAAAACCTCTTTTTTTGTATAATTTATAAGCTTCTCATCAATAAAATTATCATTCTCTTTCGTGTAAGGAATATGTATTGAAATGATATCGGCCCAATTAAATAAAGCCTCTGGATTTTCAAATCTTTCATACGAAGATTCGAAAGAAAGCGTATCATAAAACCCTATTTTCATACCAAAAGCCGAAGCAATATGTGCGACCTGCTTTCCTACTCTTCCCATTCCCAAAATAGCAATATTTTTGCCTCTTAGGTTGTTATTTTTAAAAGCATCCCTATTCCAGTTTCCACGTTTTACATCATCGAAAGCGAAAGGTACTTTTTTTATTAAAGAAAGAATTAGAGCCCAAGTATGCTCTGCTGTTGAAGGAATGCTTTCTAAAAAATTTGTTTCTCCTTTTAAGGTTATGATTTTTCCTCCTTTTGAAGCAAAATAGTCTTCATCAATATGGTCCGTACCAGTAGTAGCCGAAAGAATGTATTTTAAATTTGGTAACTGATCAATTACAGAATTGGTGATTTTAAACTTTAATCTGACAAAAAGTATTGAAGCATCAATGCCTTCCGCTACAAGTTCCTGCTCGCTCTTACAATCAAGTAATTTGACAGTTCCAATTTCTGAAAGTTTTTTCAGCGCTAAGGAACTAAAATGCTCAGATTCAGTTACTGCTATTTTCATCTTTCCAATCGTCATAAAGTACTGTTGCAATTGCAAAGTCTCTTTTGTTATCAATATTCACAAGCCAATTCGGGTCCATTATAAAAGGCTTTTTATATTGCGGCATTAAAGTTTTTTGCTCTAAAAAGGCATTTTGTCTCACTGCATAAAAACATCCATTTCTATAATAAACAGGTATTAAATCTTGCCTTCTTGAAGTTTCACCCGATTCAATATAAGGAACCAGATTATTATTTTGACCAAGTTTATACATACGAGCTGGATGAATGTCATCCATAGGAACAACGCTTACAACACCTTCGAGCTCATTGTCTTTTTGAAACATCTCAATAATTTCATCCAATTGCTGCCCTGAACGAAGCGGGGCTGTTGGTTGTAATAGCACTAATAAATCATAATCTGTTTGTAAAACATCCAGCACATGCTGCACTACATTCACAACTGGGCTATCATCTTTTGCTAGATCATCTGGACGTACTATTACTTCTATGTTTTCCTTTTCAACAACCTTAATAATATCAATACTATCAGTGGTAACCACAATTTTTGAAATCATTTGTGATTCTTTAGCACAATCAACAGCATGCAATATAAGTGGCTTACCTCCTAAAGATTTGATATTTTTTCCTGGCAGGCCTTTAGAACCACCGCGAGCTGGGATAATAGCAAGGATTTTCATTAATACATTATTGTTTTGTGAAATTTTAAAGGTACCTCTGTTAACAATTCAGCTATTTTTAAACCTGCTTTTCCATCTCCATAAATAGAAGAAGAAACTACTTTACCTTTAGTAACAGAAGCTACAATGGCACTTTCTATTTGTTCCTGCGAATAATCTACATCAATGCTATTTCCTCCTCTGTCTCTTCTGTTTTGACGAGAACCAATATTAATTACAGGAACCCCTAAAAAAGCACATTCGCGTATTCCAACACTTGAATTTCCTATTAAACAATCACTGTGCATCAACAATTGCAAGAAATCTTTTCCTTCCATATTTTTAAAAAAGTGCACATTTGGCAATTGATGCTGCTCTCTAAAAGCGCGAATTCCTGTTGAAGTTCCGTCTGCTCCTGCGTCGACATTTGGCCAAAACCAAAGTGTAGGCTTATTTAATTTATATATAGCTTCAAGAGTAGCTTCAATATGTTTTCGGGAATCCTGATATTCAGTAGTTACAGGATGTTGCATTACTACTAAATATCCATTTGACAAATCTGGTTTTGCTCCAACGCCTCCATATTTTTCAAAAGGATCGAATGAAAGTGTTTCAATATTTACAATTTCTTCTGCCAAATCTATTGAGGGGCATCCTGTATTAAATACAGTTTCGGGATCTTCGCCTAACTTGATAACACGTTCTTTTGCATTTTCAGAAGCTACAAAATGATAATCTGCTAGTTTAGTGATTGCATGACGTACTTTTTCATCAATATTTCCGGTAACTTCTCCACCTTGAATATGAGCTAAAGGAATATTCATATAGGATGCTGCAATTGCAGTCGCCATAGTTTCAAATCGATCTGCAACGGTAACTACGATATCTGGTTTCAAATTATCAAAAACACTTGATAATTCTAAAATACCAATTCCGGTTGTTTTTGCGGCAGCTGCTAAATTTTCCCCTTCCAAAACATTAAACACTCTTGCTGCAATTTTAAAACCATCTTTTTCAATATAATTTACTGCAGAGCCATATCGATCTAATAATGCCGATGCAGCAACAACTAATTGCAGTTCCAATTCTGGATGTTTGTCTATCGCTGTTAAAACCGTTTTAACACGGCTATATGATGGGCGCGCTGTAACTACTACAGCTATTTTTCTCTTTGAGTTCATGCTAAATCGTCTTCATTTAAAAAATCCCATTGTTTCATATCTGATTTCAGAGTCTTTCCTATAAGTTCTTTATAATTGCTGGCTAAAATACCAAATCCTTTTGGCTTTTTAGCTTCCAAATCTTCAAATCTTAAAATATGATTTTTAGGCAAATCTTTATTTATTGCCAGTGATTTTTCAAAAATTTGTTTTAATGGTTTTAAGGATTCAATATCATTTTTATCTATTGGTGTGGCCAATGCCGTTGCAATATTTTGAACAGCCTGCACAAGTTCCTTCGCCTCTGCAATAGTTAATGAAGCTTTTGAATCTGGTCCAAAAAGTTCTCTGTCAAAAACAACATGAAATTCTAAAATAGAAGCGCCTAGCGCAGTTGCAGCAATGCAAGCCTCTTTTTTTGCTGAATGATCTGAAAATCCAACTGCAACATTATAACGGCTTTTTAATTCCGGAATAACATTTAAACCGTATTGTTCTGGCTGTGTTGGATAAGCCGTTGTACACTGCAAAATTGAAAAATCGACATTTCTTTCTTTTAAAAAACCAACCGTTTCGTCTAATTCAGTATAAGAACTCATTCCTGAAGATAGAATAACAGGCTTTCCTGTTTGTGCGATTTTTTCAAGAATCAAAAAATTATTTACTTCTCCTGAACCAATTTTATAATATTTCACTCCTACTTCTTCCAGCCAATCGACAGCTAAATTACTAAAGGGCGAACATATAAAATCAAGACCCGCCTGATCACAATGTGCTTTAATTCCCTTCCATTGTTCTAAAGAAAAACCCATTCTTTTCCAATAATCAAATCGCGTTTTATCTTCTAATGAAAACTTTACTCGAAACGGCTCATGCTCACTGCTTTCGGCTTCTGCAATATGCATTTGAAATTTAACCGCATTGACTCCTGTTTTAGCAATAGCATCTATATAAGAATATAATATTCCTAAACTGCCTTCGTGCGCCTGGCCAATTTCAGCGATAATATAAGGAGATGTTTTTTTCGAAAGCATATTAATTATGTTCTTGAGTTGACAAAAATACTTTATTTTCTGGTTGCCAGTAGATTTTAGCTGCAGGAAGTTGATTGTATAAATCGTATTCACTTTGAGTCAATCTTTTGCTGTTTTTTACTATCTTAGGAAATGACCAAACTAGATCGAACAAAGCTAAATTAATAGCAATGAAGGCCTTTAAATCTCCTTTAAAAACTTTTGACTTAAGCTGCATCCAAATTGAATAAACTAACTTTTTCGGAATCATTTTTACGGGATAAAACAAGAAATACAGATACCATCCTGCACGTAATGATTTTCTAGATCTGGACACATAATCTTTATGCTTTTTTCTACTTTTAATATCCACTCTATGATGTGTCAAAATTGTTGGCAAATAATGAATTTCCCATTTGTTTAAAAATAAATGGTACGATGCAAAATCTTCCTCGCCATAGAAAACAAACCATTCAGGATAATTTGGAATTGAATTCCATGCCGACATTCTCCAAACACTTGCGCCAGCACCAAAACTTTTCATTCGATATGGTACATCATTAGTCTCTATAGCACTTGGTGGCAACTTATTCCAAAAAATCCTAAACCCAATAATAGCGCAGTTTGGGTTTAAATTGAAATATTCTTCGATTAATGAAGTGGGATTCTGAGTAATAAAATGAATATCGTCGTCAATATTTATTGCATATGGAGATTTAACTCTCGCCATAAGCTGATTCCTCGTATAATGAATTCCTTTGGAAACCTTATTTGAGAAAATTTCAATTTTTGGAAAATTTGTTGTTATATATTCAAAAGTGCCGTCTGTTGAACCATCATCACAAATTAAAAAATGAACATCTTTCTGTTCAAATAAAAAACTTAGCTTTTCTAAAGTGACTTTTAAATCCTCTAATCGATTTTTTGTCGGAATAACAATCGTAAATTTATATTGCATTTTTTAAATACTCTTTAATACTTTTTTCAAATAGTCGGCAGATAAATATTCGATTAAATCCGATCTATTCAAATTAAGATTATCTGGGTTTTGCTTCCATAATTGATACAGATTTTCGATGATAGCAGCTATTTTCTCCACCTGATCAACTTCTGCCCAATAAGGATAATCATCTCCTAATAGTCTTCTTGTCTCACTATAATAAGGAGCCAGCGAAAGTATAATTTTATTTGCCTCTACACAATGCGGAAATTTTCCGGGAAGAAATGGGCTAATTTCTGATTTTGATTCTAAAATAACATTTACAGAAACATGTTGCTGAAGTTGATAAACCATATCAAATGAAACGCTTCCATTAGAAACATAAAGTTCCGGAATATCCGTTTTATATTTTTCAAGCATTTCCGTATGGTGAGAAGCTGATCCTAGCAACAGTAATCTTGACGCACCTTTAGCTTCTGGATTTTTATGCAAAAATAATTTAAATCCCTCAATCAAACCTTCCGGAGAACGTTGTTTCATTAGGTTTCCTGCATGTAATACATTAAATTTAGATGCATCAAAATAATTTGGAAAATCTTGAGTTGGAAAATCTTTCTCTGCACTTTGATGTGGAATTACAATCCCTGTTTTTAGGAAATTAGGAAAATAACTAGCCATCCATTCCTTTAACAACAAACTTGGAAAAATACTGTATTTTGCTTTTTCAGAAACTTCTAAGAAAAATTGCTCTTTTTGACGAAATCCAGGCTGAATCCAGTTGTAAGGTCTTGGATAAAAATGATATGGGAATGGATCATGCACATAAGTCATCCATTTATCATGTATTTCAGGAATATCTAATAAGGCATAATGTGGTTTAAAACTTGCTCCTTTACTCAACGTCATAACGAAATCGTATGTATTATTTCCGATTTCTTTTTTTACCGCCTTTTTTATACTTTTTGCATCATTAAAAAAGGTAAAAGAAAATCCAAACCAGCTTTCAAGATAAGGGTTCAGGCTAATTTTTGTGGCGCGGGTAAAAATACGTTCCATTCTGCTCAATACATACAGAATTGAAATTTTTCTTTCTTTAATTCTAACACAATCTACATCCTCTAAAAAAATATCCTTTGATGTATAATGAAGCACTTTTAAGTTAAATCCGGCTTCTACTAAATTATTAATCAAAGCCACACGGCCTTTCGTTCCGCTACTATCATTAATATCAATTGATTCCGAAATCACCAATATTTTTTTAGCCTTAATACTCATTCAATTTCGAAATTATAAATTATTTTTTACAATAATATCAATTATCCTTTCTGCCGTCTTTCCGTCCCATAATTCTGGTATGTTTCCTTTTTTCCAGTTTCCTGAAAATAATTTTTCTAAAACCGGCTTAATTGCTTCAGGATTAGTTCCTATTAATTCATTGGTACCAATAGTGACTGTTTCCGGTCTCTCGGTATTATCTCTTAGAGTAATACAAGGAACTCCCATAACTGTGGTTTCCTCTGTTATTCCTCCTGAATCAGTTATTACAGCTTTTGAATTCATAACCAAATAATTGAATTCTAAATAGCTCATTGGAGGAACAACTATTAGCCTATCATCCTTAATATCTAACTCTTCGATAGCTTTGATTGTTCTTGGGTGAACTGGAAAAATAATTTTTGCATCTTCTGAGTTTGATAAGATATTGATAATATAATTTTTCAGCTTTTCCTTATTATTTACATTGGATGGCCTGTGAATTGTCAACAATAAAAAATTCTTTTTTTCAAGGAAATATTCATCCCAAAAAATTGGTTTTATGAATTTGTCTTTACTTTTTAACAATGTATCGATCATTACATTTCCAACTAAAAAAATATTATTTTCGTCAATGCCCTCTTTTTTCAAATTTTCAGAAGCCAAAACTGTTGTTGTAAAAAAATAATTTGATATGCTATCAGTTATTTTTCTGTTTATTTCTTCTGGCATTGAATTATCAAAAGATCTTATGCCTGCTTCGACGTGAGCTACAGGAATATTTGCCTTCCTCGCTGCTATTGCACATGCCATTGTAGAATTGACATCTCCTACTACAATACACAAATCCGTAGGTTCCTTCAATAATAATTCTTCGTAAGCCACTAATATTGCTGCAGTTTGTACTGCCTGAGAACCTCCGCCTGCACCAAAATTTATGTCTGGTCTAGGAATATTCAATTGTTTAAAAAAGCTTTCACTCATATTTTCATCATAGTGCTGTCCGGTATGAATCAAACGAAAATCTATCGATTTCCCTGAATCATGAGCTAATTGTAAAGCGCTTACCAAAGGGGCTATTTTGATGAAATTAGGTCTTGTACCTGCAATAATATCAACTTTCATATCATTATAATTATTTTTTTCTTTTTAAATTATCTTAATCAAATTTTTAGACTTTTATTACTACAAGATTATAACAAAAAAAGAAAGTGTGTTTTTTACTAATTGTTTTATGGGATTTATAGATACAATTTCTTAAACCTCAAGCTTGCTAATTCAAAATTTAAATAGCTTATTTAAAAACTTAAATACTATTTTTTTGAAGATATAACCATGAAATAGCGTTTTTTGATCTACTGGAGTTATTCTACTGAAATTGACTTTGTGTTGCTTATCATTTTCTAAAAACTGGTAATTTAATGTAAAATCATCCAGTTTGTTACCAATATGATAAGCATGGGTTTTTATCGTAGAGAGTCTGTATAATCCTTTCTTTGATGCCAAAACATCTATAAAATTTTGTTCGTACCCATTTTTGAATTTAATTTCTGGAAAAGAAGTTTCTCCTTTAAAGATAAAACTTTTATAAGTTGCTACAAAATGAGATGCTCCTACCACAGCTTTGCTGTTTTTTCTTTTTACGATATATTGTTTTTCCTTCCAGCTACTTTTATTTTCTCTATTAATCAATGCAAAATTATTGACTCCTTGTACATAAAGATCAATATCATAATCTGTTACTTCTTTTGTGTACTTGATACCACCGAAAAGATATAAATCAGAGAAAATATTTTCATTTAGATATAAAGCCAATCCTGGACATGGTAATGGAGAAACTACTCCTGCTTTAGGATTATTTTTAAAAACAGAGAAGACAGCATCTTCCCAATTATTTAAAAACAAAACATCGCAATCTGCAATAGTAACATAGGGCTCAAAAACGCTTCGAACTTCATCTATTACAGCGTAGACTTTTCCTCTGTTTTCATTATACAAAACATATTTATCTATCTGATTTGTTAGCAAATAACCTTTAATTAAATCATCAACTTCAACAGTACTGTTATTATTAATAAACGTAATACTGGTGGTTTCTAGATTAATTGTATTTATTAAAGAATTTAAGCTTTTTTCTAAAACGGCTACACTTTCTTTGTAATAATCGTCCTGTACATTTGGAATATAACAAACAACCAGAACACGATGATACTTCTGAATGTTTCTCTCTTCTTTAAACTTTTCTGGATTAACTCCTTTACGCATTTGCTTATTAACAGATTAAAATCATTTTATTGTTGTAATTGTTTTTAAAATATAATATTACCTTCTTTTGGCAATCATTTACAAATTTAAATTGAATGTTATTATAACTTGTAAAAAAAAAATAGTCAAAAACTTTTCTATTGCTATATTTTACTAATAAATTTTCCTGTAAATTTTCTGCACCCAATAAAGCAACTTAGAACTGCTTTTAGCAGATACTTTCGATATCCTAAATTAATTTCATCTTTATCAATTACTTTCTTTAATTCCTGATAGATATTCGCATCAAAACAAATAAGCACATATCTTTTCAACATTTCCTTTAATAAAAAAGGGGTCCACAAATTATTTAAAACAATGGTATTGTAAAAGTTAAGTTTTGATCTATATAAACTTACATTCTTTTGTAAATCACTATATCTATTACTAGTATTTGACTTATCATGTTTTCGATAGTAAAACAAAATATAATTAATTCCTTTAAATTTAATTTTATCTATTAAAAAAATTTTAAGGTATAAATCTCTCTCTTCTGAACATACAAGCTCTTCATCAAATCTATATTTAAGGATGACATTGGATTTCCATAAAGGTCCTAAAGAATTTAGCTTTAAAAATCCTGAATAAAAATCCTTCAACAAATTATTCTTAATTTCTATATTACAGTCATAATCGTTCAGGCTAAAAACCAATTCCTCATTTCCATAATAATGTCGATATTTACAAGTAGTGAAAGAAAGTGAGTCATCGTTCAATAATGGCTCCATTTGTAATTCTAATTTTTGGGGATGCATGATATCATCATCGTCAAAAAAATGTATAAATTCAGTATTTCGTAAAGATGCGAGGTCTAATCCCTGATTTCTTGTTCCCGAAAGTCCTTTTTTATACGCGTTTGTTTTTAAATAATAACTGAATCTATCATCTTTAGCGGTATATTCTGCTACAACGTCTTTGGTAGCATCAGTTGAATTATCGTCTACAATAATACATTCCCAATTAGTGTAAGTTTGTCTTATAATAGAATCTAGGGTTTCCTTTATTAAATGAGACCTGTTATAAGTAGCAAGAAGTATGGTTATTTTTGGAGAAATCATTTTAAAAAGGATTTAATCTTATTGAATAAACCTGTTGAGAATGGGTAATCAAATTTACGTGCAAATAATGCATTAGATTGGAGTAGTTTATCATAATCTGTTTCATCCAAAACAGCTGGATTATTTCCATTTCTTGCTACCCAATCAATATGTCGTAAACTTTCATTTGCTACCTTATCAACAAAAGGTGAATTGACGATTACGGTTTGAAAATAAAATTCCTCTGAGCATAAAGTATGCTTGAATCTGTTTAAAACAAATTTATTTTTGTTTGAAAACGTTATGACATAATCCAAACAATCCCGACTTAAACTCCACCATGTAGATCCTCCATATAATTTGGGCATCTTTGACGAAGTTTTTCTTTTAAATCCTAATTTTTTTTGAATTCTGATTATGCGTTTGATTCTATAATTTTCATTAGGCTTTTTTGCATCTAATAAATCATAAAAATTATAATATTCAAATCTGTCCAGATATCCATTATTGGCTGCACCAATCCTTGGTATCGAAAAATAGTCTATATATTCCCTATCATTTTTTTTGAAGAACTCTTTGAAATACTCTATTTTTTTTATCGGAAAATCATGTCCGCTTATAAGATGAAAATACTTGTTTCCTTTATTTTTAAGTGCTTGTTCGCTCAAAAACAAAATACTTTTTAAATGATTAAATCCACCCCAATTGACTTTGTACTTTTGTTCTACAAGTTTTACGACATCATAATTTCTTAGATTAAGCAACTCAGCATCTGAAATATTGCTTTTCTTATCTATATGAATATATAATTCAAAATCTTCGTCAAAAAAACGAATTATTTCCTCGAGATGATGGTAATTTTTATAGGCAGTAATTAAAATCGCTTGTTTCATATTTAATGCTTCTTATTTTTTAAAGAATGATTTCAGCACTCTATAAGGCTTAAGAATAGTTTTTCCTATTTTATAATCTATTGAATTCATTTTCTTTTTCTTATCAATCTCTTCCCTCTGAATTAGTTTGAGAAGATAATCTGTATACTGTTCGAAATTATCAATATATAAAGTTTTATTTTTATTAAAAACGTATGTTAAAAGTTCATACTTTCTTGAATTTGCAACAGTTGTTGTTGAGTTGTTTCTTTTTCTATATATGTAAAGTGGCTCGTGAATTACTTTTGCTTCACCGCCATTTTTTAGAAGCCGAATAAAAAATTCCCAATCTTCAAAACCATTACGCATTTGTTCATCATACCCTCCGCAACTATTCCAATCTGCTTTTTTGAACATTGATGTTCCTAAAGCATTATTACCAAAAATAAAATCAGCAATTTTACCTCCTTTTGGTGTGAAAATCCTTGAAGATCCATCCTCAAAAAGTAAATTAGCCTGACAAGTTACCAATTTAATATCTTGACTACTTTTAAAAAGCTCGATCGCTTTTTCGCAAAGACTTTTCTCAAAAAAATCATCGCTGTCTAACAATAAAATATAATTTCCTTTCGCAGCTTCAATCCCTACATTTCTTGCTTTGGATTGTCCTTGATTTTCCTGCGTAATTAATTTTGTAATCTTAGGTTTAAGCTGTTTTAAAACTTCTTTGGTCTTTGTATTAGAACCATCATCAATAACTATAATTTCTTTATTTAAAAAAGTCTGATTTATAGCCGAATCAACAGCTTGTTCAACATATTGCCAATCGTTATAACAAGGAATTATTATTGATATTAAATCAGTATTTTCCATTACTTAGTTTATTATATATGATTTGCCATTTTGAATCAATCATTTTTTGTGAATAATTTTTATTTGCAAAATGATTCGCTTGCTTACCCATTTCAATTAAAATACTATTGTCATCAACCAATGTTTTAATCTTGGCTGACATGCAATCAATATCGTATTCATCACAAAGAAATCCCGAAATTCCATTCTCTAAAGTATATTTTACTCCTCCTGAGTCAAATACTATAGCTGGTAAACCACATGCCATTGCTTCAATTGTTACTAATCCTTGTGTTTCAGTGCTTTTCCCATTATGTAATGAAACCGATGAAAATACAAAGATGTCATTTTTCCAAAGTAATTCACGAATTTCATCTCGTGATTTAGATCCCACTAACACTATCGAGTCTGTTAAATTATTATCACGAATATAATTTTCTAATTTTTCTCGTTCTGGTCCTTCACCAACAACTGTCAGTTTTACATCAAGTCCTTCATGTTTTAATTTCTTTATAACTTGAAAGGCATAAATATGTCCTTTAACAATATTTAATCTCCCTACAGTAATTAATCTCGAAATTTGATCATTTCGCTGTATTTTCTTTTGATAAAAAAAATCTGTGTCTACTCCTACTGGTACGATTTTAAGCATCTTTTCTGGGCAACCTAATTCTATAAGTATTTCGGCTAAGTATGGAGTATTAGCGACTATTAAATCTCCATATTTAAAGAGATTATCATAATAACCATTATTAGGTATAAAACCATTTATTGGAAAAAACGCATCATGTCCATGAAAACTAACAATTAATGAAGGTTTAAAACCAACTTTTTTTAATAAAGATAAACCTCCTGAATTGGTTCCATATTGAACATGAAAAATAGCCGCATCATTAAATTGATTATAAAAAACCCATTGATATAACCAAGTCAGGCTAAATTTTGAGTGCGCTTTATAATATTTAAATATCAGATTTGCATTTTGAAAATTAATTAATAATAAACCCGCCCATTTGAGTATACGGATTATTCTATTTTTCGGAATTTTAAAATCTTCTAAAATTATTTTATCCTTAATTTCATATTTAGAGATTAAATCCTGCTGTTTACTACTTTCAAAATCTAACAATTTGCCAATTATCACTTTCACATCAAATCCACTTTTTATGGCTGTTATAATTTGCGCCAATATGAAAGTTTCAGACAAATGAGGAAACTGTCCGAGTTTAAAAATTATTTTTTTATTCTCCATTTTAAATTACGCATTTTAGCAACAATACGAACTTTGACTAAATTAGAAAACTTCATTATTTTTCCATCCCGCTTACCTTTTTTATTTAAAGTTTTCCCAAAGAAGAATACATATTCTTGAAGTAATTTTTTATCAGTTATATTCTTTACCAAATATTGTTTCCCATTTTCGACATATTTGATCGATTTGTTTTGTTTTGTATATAACTTTATATAAGTGTCTATAAGAATCCAGCTTAGAATTGAATCCTTGCATTTTTCAAAATTAGAGAAAGCACTAACATTATTATTATTTAAAGGATCATATCTATAAAAAACCATACCTTCTTGGGCATGAACAATCTTAGTTGCATTTAATAAAATTCTTGTAAAAAATTCACCATCTTGATTTATTGACAACGATTCATTCCAAAGACCACTTTTTATGACCAATTCTCTTTTTACCAAATAAACATGTTGGGGCAAAAAACTATTATTTATTCCAAAATCATAAAGTAAATCAAAACCACTCTCATAATTTTTATTAATCTCTTTTATTTGGGGTTTAACATCTTCTATTGAATCTTTAAAATAATTCCATTTTGAGGTTGCCAAAGCATATTTATTCTCTAAAATAGTATTCAAAGTATTTACCTGGGAAAACAAAAGATCTGCTGACAATAAATCATCAGAATCGAGCCATTTAATGAATGTTCCTTTACTGAATCCGAATCCTAAATTTCGACAAACATTTCCTCCTTTAAGACTTTCTTTAGGTCTTTTATGATATTGAAAACGGGAATCTTGCCTACAATACTCTTCTAATAGTTTATCTGTAGCATCTGTTGAACCATCATCCACAACAATACATTCCCAATTCGCATAAGTTTGATTTAAGACACTATCAAGTGTTTCTCTCAAAAGGTTTGCTCTATTATATGTTGGAATAATAATTGAAACTAAATTTTTATTCATCACTACTTTATCAGTTAAGTATTTATTTGCTTCTCATTACAAATACATTTTTTTTGTATCACAATGAAACGGAAACAATTTGTTATAATATTTAAGAAAAATCTAATCTATCTCAATTTTAGTGATTGATAAAAACATCTAAAATATTTTTATTTTAATCGATTGTTTATTTTTTTCAAAAGGTACCTTTTTCCTCGAAATGGCAATTTACTCACAAACCTGATTTTTTTTCTCAAGTATTGCAAAACATTATTTTTATCAATTTTTAAATTGGTGTAAAAAGTATCTAAAACATCGGTTTCAAATGTTGGTGGCAAAACAAATTTAATTTTGTCATAGTAATAGGCCTTTTTCAAGCCCACACGTCTATGATTTACATAATTTTCCTGATGAGACAACTCCATCCAAAGTCGTTTTTTTGTGTATGAAATAATACTCTTTTCGGTTTTCCAACCGTAATGCATTTTGGCAAATATGGTCTCAAAAGATTTTGCGGCCTCGATTACACTTATAAAAGCATTAAATGGATGTGTATACAATCTAATTTCTGGCTTAGCGACATCAATAGAAACTTGATAACCATTTGTTAAATCAATTACTGTAAGATTAGTTGGCTGATACAGAGATTGTATAGTATCTACAAAATCTTGATGAACAATATCGTCATTATCAATTCTTGTAGTAATAATAAATGAATCTGTATCGTTTAGATTTTCTCGTATATAGTTTTTGAATGAAACGTTTAAATCACGCATACCATCAATAAATAATGGAACTACATTTGAAGTAGACGCAGTGAGAGCAAAAATTTTTTCTTTAAAATTTTGTGGTGTATCGATATCAAAAAAAATACACCATGTAAAATTCTGATTTGATTGATTTATCACTGAGGGAAAGCAATAATTTTCAAACAAATTAAATCTATGTTCCAACCATTCATCAGTCAAAACTAAATTACCTGATTTGTTTTCCTTCCAATCAGCATTTTTCAAATTAAATCTAGTTGCAATAAAATGCTTCATTTTTTTATCAGTTTAACATTACAAGACAAAGCTTAGTTTATCAAGAATGACTTTCGGTGTCGTTTTTTTAAATGTTTTTAAGATTGTTTTCCTTTTAATTTAAAAATGTCAAATTAGGTATTTTGCTGTCATCTCTTCTTTTAATAATCGCTTTTTGATCTAAACTATTTACTATTTTTATTTGAGCAACTATTTTTAAAAACAATCCAAATCTAAAAGAAAATATGGCTTTAAAAGCAAATCGATAAAGATTCTTATGTTCTGCCTGAAATGAAAATTTCATAAAAGGATTTGAAGCTGTCAATACCGTTTGTCGTTTAAAAATCAATTTTGGATCTTCATAATAAACATTGCTGCTTCGTTCTTCCCGATCGTGATACAAACTGGTTGTTGCTAGGATGCCTACTTTTAATTTATGAAAATGAATTCGTTGTATATAATTATCATCTTCTCCATAGTGAAAAAAAGAAGGATTAAATCCGCCGACTGTCTCAATACATTTTCGTGACAATAACCAACCTGCGGCGTTTACAAAATTGACTTGGTAAATATTCAATTTTGCTTTATTTAAATATATATCTGAATACAATCCTTTGCATCGGGAAGGAATGATATAGTTAGAAAAATTAAAATCCAGCTTGTCTCCTTTGCCATTCAAATGCATCGGACTGACAATTCCATATTCCGGTTCCTTTTGTTGTGCATGAATCAATTTTTCAATAGTATCAACTTCTACCCAGGCATCTTGGTTTAACAGAAACACAAAATCGGCATTATTATCATAGGCTTTTTTAATACCGATATTATTTGCTGCACCAAACCCTAAATTAATAGTACTTTGTATAAATTCTACTTGTGAATATTTAGACTTTACGATTTCCTGAAAACCATCAGTAGAATTGTTGTCAATAATAAAAACTTCGACAGAAACCGTACTATTGAATAAGCTATCCAGGCATTTTTCAATCCATTTTAAAGGATTATAGGTTACTATAACAATTGCTGTTTTCATAATAGCGCTTCAAGATAAGAGGTTCCCCATTTTTGACATGGTTCTAAATGATTTCCTTCTGCCCATTCATTCCATGCATTAATAAATATAAAGGAATCATCCAGTCCTTCAAAGTTTCTTGCTGCAGTTTTATTTTTGTACCAATATTTAAATAATTCTGGGGTACTATTCTTAAGTATAGTTGCATTTTGTCCAACCCGGCGCGATGAATTATCCCACATTGGAGTCACTCCGGGATAAACTCCCTGAATACAATTTTGAAGATCAAAATCAATAAATTGCTTGTAATCAACTACAACATCTTTATTTTTTTTAATTTTTTGCTTTAATCCAAACTTCTTACGCAACTTATTTTCGATACGCTTGACTATAGTTTGTTTTCTATTTTCTAATCGATTACTAAACTTACTCATTGACCTTGATAAAGGCTGAAATTCAATTATAGCATCAAAATCGAATGTAGCCATTTTCTCTTTATCCCATCCAATCCAGCGTTCAAAGCAGCCCAAATACAGTTCAATATTTTCTTTTTTTGCTTCTTCTCTAAAAATAGCAATTGTGCTTGCCATATCCGGGAACAAATCAGGTTTGTAAAAAATAAAAAAAGGTTTATTATTTACACGAATATATCTTTCGTCTTTAAAAAAAGACAGTAAAAACTTTATATGCTCCCGATCATCTTCAGCCGAATAATTTTGCTGTAATAAAACATCATTTATACTTCCATCCCAAGCTCTTGTCCAATTTTCATTTGCCCAGCAAAACATAAAAGGAAAATCTTCCTTTGGGTTTTTCATTTTTCGGTCAATTGGCTCATGCATGATACGTTTACCATTAAACCAATAATGATAATAACAAAATCCATAAACTCCATATTGTTTCGCCAATGCTTCCTGAGCCAGGCGCGCCTCTTCTAATCGCAAGTCATAAAAACCTAAATCTGCTGGCAAATGAGGCTGATAGTGCCCTGCAAATCTTGGCTGTGCTTTAGTTACATTTGTCCATTCTGTAAAGCCTTTTCCCCACCAGAGATCATTTTCAGGTATGGGATGAAATTGCGGCAAATGAATAGCTATAGGTTTAATTTTCTGCATATTTATCAAATAGATTTTTCAATGCTTTCAAGTAAGCTAATCCGTTTTTATTGTCGGGTTCAAGATGGTTTCCTTCAGCCCATTCATTCCAGGCGTTAATAAAAACAAATTGATTTTCATCATCTCTGTTTTGGCTTTTAACATCATTTATATTTTCTTCCACCTCTTTGATGAAAGTCTCTACGTTTTGATCTTTTAAAATAATTCCCTTTCTACCGCGTCTTGCTGTATTGTCCCATCCTACAAACGAACAAGGAATATATTTATAATTAAAAGTGACTTTCATTTTTTCTTTAGCTTTATTGTAGTCATAAATCTTCAAAGTCGAACTAAAAACACCTTTAACTAAATTGGCAAACCATTTTTTGAGTGATTTTTTGTCAATAAAAGCATTGGGCAAAAGGCCAAGTTTGGGTTGAAAATTTAATATATCATCAAAACCTAAGTCATGATAATTAGTTCTTAAATGAGAATTTGACGCAACTAAATAAGGATTTTTAAGACCATTTTTTAAACACTCATTTCTAAAAAGAGCAATTGTTTTTTTTACGTCGGGAAGATATGATGGACGGTAAAAAACAAAAACGGGTCTCTCATTTACCTTTATATATCTCGAATCTTTAAAAATTTCAATAAGCCAGGAAATATGTTTTAGATCATCTTCTTCACTGTAAGTTTGCTCGATCAAAATTTCTTTTTCTTCTCCAAGCCATCTTCTGCTCCATGTTTCGTTTGCCCAGCAAAGCATAAAAGGAAAATCTTCTTTTGGATTTTTCATTTTCCTGTCAAGAGGCTCATGCAGTAATCTTTTTCCATTAAACCAATAATGATAATAGCAAAAGCCATAAATTCCGTGCTCTTTAGCCAAAGCCTCCTGAGCCAGCCTTGATTCTTCTAAACGCAAATCATAAAAACCTAAATCTGTTGGTAAATGTGGCTGATAATGTTCTTTAAATAAAGGACGGGCTTTAGTTACATTTGTCCATTCCGTAAAACCTTTTCCCCACCATTCGTCATTTTCAGGTATTGGATGAAATTGCGGTAAATAAATGGCAATTGGTTTTATTTCAAAATTTTTCATTTAGAATTTAAAATTTGAAGCATTATTCTATTTTTTATTTTTTTAGCTTTCTTTCTGATAGTCTGAAAAAAGCTTTCTTTTTTTTCTTTTAAGGTGTTTCTATACAAGCCCTCGATTGAAATCTTATATCTTTTATATAATATTCTTTTAATTTCTTGATTTTTGCAACATGAAATTATTAGAACTAAACAATCAATCCATTTTTTTGATTTTAAAATGCTATCATCTGCCGAAAGAATTCCGACTCCGTGTCGATAAACAGCCATGACCTCTTCGATATATTTAAATTTTCCATGCTCTGCGAGCATTATATAAAGAAAATAATCACCTATTGGAGTTAGTTTAAATTCAAATGGTAGTTCTATAATATTATTTTTAAAAACTACTGAAGGTGTATGAATATAATTTCCAAATTCTGCTAATGCTTCTAATGTTTCATGATTTTCAGGAACATTTGTAATAAAGTCTTTTACAATAGTACCATCAGTTTTTAGAATTTCTATTTTATGAAAACAAGCCACATAATCTGGATTTTCATCTAAAAAATCAATCTGTTTTTGTAATTTCAATGGATCTGTCCAATAATCATCTCCTTCGCATAAAGCAATAAATTCTCCTTTGCATTCTTTCAATGCAAAAAGAAAATTGGACATCGACCCTAAATTTTTTTCATGTCTAAAATATTTGATCCATGATTTATTGGGATGATTTTCTAGAATATCCTTGATAATTTCATCTGAACGATCTGGTGAGCAATCATTTGCAATTATTAATTCAACTTCAAATTCACATTCCTGTATCAATATTCCTTCAATCGCCTGACGGATAAACTTTTCATGACCATAAGTAGTCATGATTGCACTTATTTTTGGTTTTTGGCTCATTTTAACCAGCAGGTTTAATTATATTATTATTTGTTGGAAATGCGACACAAGATATCTGTTAAATAATAGTTTTGAACAACATTTTGCAAGCAATCTTAAACTAGATAATTCTTAAAATTTGATTTTCAAATTGCACAATTTTAGAAATACCAGCTTCTAAGCCATCTTCAATATTAATAGAACAAAAAGGAATTTTAATTTTTTCGATTCTGTTAAAAAAAGATTCAAGTTGTTTCATGTCATCAACAACTAGCTGTGATAACTGTTCATCATTTAATCCAATATGATGAAAAACAGTATGTCCACCTCCATTTGTTCTCTTGCGTATTTGTGTAACCACAATTGATGGATCATTTGTTTTTACATAAATTAAAAATCTATTTTTTAAAATGACTTTCAATTCTTCATCGCTGAGCTTTTGCAATTCTTCAGAAAAATTATGAGATACTCCTTCTTCAATAAAAAAACCAATTTGATGATTTTCATTAATCATCTTTAGGTTATCAAGCAATACTTTATTAAAGTAAGATAGTAATTGTATTTTTCTTGAATGATCGCATGAGTAAATATCTACATTTGACAACTTATCTTTCAATAAACTCCAATGTATCTCACTAATTTTGTTATCAAATAAACTTTCTTCAAATTTTAAATTAAAAAAATTAAATTTCCATTGCCCTGAAAGTCTTTTTATTGCAGCATGATATAAAGTCGATTTCCCTATTCCAGACACCCCAACAAATTCAACAATCTTATTATTAACTGGGAGTTTGGCAGCATCCGATTTTACTTCAATCGCTTCACTATGCTTATCTTTCTTGGCAAGAAGAAATTTAAATCTTTTAAAAATCATTTATTTGAGTTTTTTCAGAAGTCTCTTTATTTTGCTTTTAACTTTTGTTTTAATGGAATGTGAGTGTTCTTTTTGAATTACTTGTTTTGTTACTTGCGTCAATTTAATATTCGCCATTACTTTTGACAAATCCAGAGAGGAAGGATTTTCAGAATCCCAGTAAAAAAAACTTCCAAAAGCTGTTGGAAAATAAAGATTAGGATGAACTCCTAAAATAGAATAGAAATCTTCATAACTAATTCCTTTAGAACCTGGTATAATTGGATTATCATATTTCTCTGGTATTACCAATATAATTTTTTTGGCAATTCGAAAAGCTTCCAATACTGCCTGTGGTTGTACGGGAGTTAAATGCTGAAATACTCGTAAAGCAATAAAAACTTCATATTGCTTATCGTTTACAGGCCAAGGGATTTCGCGTGCATCATGAGGATAGTTAGGGTTTTTCCCGTCAAAATCCCATCTTTCTAAATAATCAATGGTATGACTCTCTTTAACACAGGAAACCCCCATTGTTCCCATTTCTAGTACTTTGTTTGAATAATCTACCCCTGTCGCTTTAACCAATTCGATAACGCGAGAATGGTAATCCCATCTTATTTCTATCGTATCATTTGTCCAATGACCATCCTCTAATCCTTGAACGTGATTTACATATTCTGCTTTTGTTAAAAAACTTATAGTACTCATTTATAATTTGACTTGATTAATTATTTAATTTTTCGCCATTCTGGCTTGAATTGTACAGGAACCCAACCATGATTTTCACTATTAATCGTAAATGCAATAACTGACTGAAATCTAGCCAATGTATTTCTAACATTATCTTTTAAATGCATGATTCCAATAGAAATAGAATATTTACCCTGACTTAAAGGCAAATTATCTAAACTAAAAACAACTTTCATTTCACCTTGAACTTCATCGTATTTTATAAAATCATTAAAATTTGAAATTTCAGCAAAGCCACGCTGACTTCCATCATATAAAGCAATATAAACTGATGGATTTTTTACTAATTCATAAAAATGCAAACTAATTTCAATTTCAAATTTTGCGTTTTCACTAACAATAATCGAATCATTATTTTCGTGACATACGCCATCTGAATATATTTTTAAATCTTGAATTAAAACTTTATCTGTTTTAAAATCTTTAGAGATATCAACTTTAAATTGATTATAATATTCTGTAATACCTGCCGCAACATCATAAGTCTGTAACGCAGTCTGGCCTTTATGCAACAATAATACTTGATTTACCATCCTGGAAACTTGAGGCATACTATGAGATACAAATAATATAGCGGTATTTTTAAGTAAAACATCAATTCGATTAAAACATTTTAGCATGAATCCAACGTCTCCAACTGCCAATACCTCATCAATGATCAATACATCGGGCTCCATTTGAGCTGCAACAGCAAAGCCCAAACGTACTTTCATACCGCTGCTGTAATTTTGTACCGGCATATCTATAAATTCGCGAATTTCAGCAAAATCAATAATCTCTTCAATTTTTGAATTAATTTCATTTTTTGAAAAACCTAAGACGGCGCCATTATTATAAATATTCTCTCTTCCTGTCAAAATTGGATTAAAACCAGCTCCAAGTTCAATTAAGGCACAAACTCTTCCTCGCATGGTTACTTTGCCTAAATCTGGATTTATCAGTCCGTTTAATATTTTCAGCAAAGTAGATTTTCCTGCACCATTATGTCCAATCAAACCTAGACATTCTCCACGTCTTAATTCAAAATTAATATCTTTTACTGCCCAAAATTCTTTTTTACGCAATTCAGAATTATCATTTTTATTACCTAAAACATTGGCATATAAATCCTTTAATCCATACCATAAGCTGGTTTTCAAATCTTTGCAAAACTTTTTAGAAAGATGTTCTACTTTTACTAATACTTCGTTATCTTCCATAATTAGGCACTCATACGTTCAACAATTATCGGAATAGAAATTCTGTAAAAAACCAGTCCTACAAAAAATAAAGGAATACAGACAGCAAATACTCCAAGGTAATAAGCCAGATAATCTATATTTTGTCCAAACAATAAATTTCTAGTAGTTAGCAGCAAAGGTGTTAAAGGATTTATTTCCATTAATGTTTTTAACAATCCTGTTTTTGGAATTGAGTATACAACTGGTGTTGCATACATTAAAAAACTAAGCCCCATACCAATTATTTTCCCGACATCATTATAAAGCATTCCCAAAGGAGTTATAAACAAACCAATAGTGGTTCCGAAAAAAATAATTCCTATAAAAGCTAATGGGAATAATAAAATAGAGGAATGAAATCCTACACCGTAAACTATTAAAAAAATCAATAACAAAAGAATTTTAACAATACTATTTGAAATCAATTTATATACTCCTGATAAAATTAATGCTTCTTTGGGAAAATTAATTTTGGTAAGAATTCCTCTGGCTCCATTAGTATTTGACATTGGTGCATTAATAGAATCTGTAACAATAGACCATAAAAGTGTGCCGGCAAATACAAAAACAGGATAAGGAACTCCAGTATCTGATAATTTAACTGTTCCGGACTTACTTAAAATAATCCAAACTAAAGCAGTTGATAATGGCGTTATAAATGCCCAGATTATGCCTAAAAAAGATTGACGATATTGCGCTTTGATATCACGAATAGCAAGTTGTTTTGCTAAAAAACGAGAGTTAAACATATCGTTTAGGCTTTCTTTTAAAAGTTTATCAATTTTACTAGTATTAGTTTTTTGATAAACTGTGGTTTTTAATTCCATTTAAATTATTAGAATTTTACTTTATTATTTTACTTTTCTTTTAATGAAGATTGACGGCGGAAAAGTAATAATATTTTTAACATTTAAAGACATCTATTCAAAAATAAAAATCTCACCAAATTAACAAGATTTTTACTTGTTTGCGAATTATCTTAAAAGCAAAAAAGGCGTTTTTAAAAAACACCTTTTTAATTATCATTTAAATTAAATTCAACTTTATATCGTATTTACTTATCCAAAACTTCAAAAGTAGAATTCATACTCTTAAACTCTGGAACAATTTTTTTCATTTTTGCAACAATATCATCATTGTCATAAAAATCAGCAATACCAATTAACTCATCAATATCAGTATGCAGACTTTCATATTCATCCTGAATTTCCTGAGCAATCATAATTTTATTATGATAAGTCGGCAAAGTTTTAGATGTATCATTTAATAACTCTTCATATAGTTTTTCACCCGGTCTTAAACCAACAATCTTTATCTTGATTTCCTTATCAGGAATAAAACCTGCCAGTTTGATCATTTTTTTAGCCAAATCAATAATTCTGACTGGCTTACCCATATCAAATATATAAATCTCACCTCCATTCCCCATTGCTCCAGCTTCAAGAACTAGCTGGCAAGCTTCAGGAATAGTCATAAAATATCGAATAATATCTTGATGCGTTATAGTAACAGGTCCACCTGCAGCAATTTGTTTTGTAAACAATGGTACTACAGAACCATTTGAACCTAATACATTACCAAAGCGGGTTGTAATAAATTTTGTATTCGTTCCGTTATTTTCAGTTTGATTTTTTAAAAAGAGTGACTGTACATATTTCTCTGCAATACGTTTACTCGCTCCCATGACATTACTTGGGTTTACTGCTTTATCTGTCGAAACCATTACAAATTTCTTAACACGATATTTACATGACAAATCTGCTAAATTTTTAGTTCCTTTTATATTTGTCAAAATTGCCTGTGATGGATTTTCTTCCATCAAAGGAACGTGTTTGTATGCTGCAGCATGAAAAACAACATGCGGATTATAATTTTTAAAAACCTTTTCTAATGCTTTTTTACTTTTCACATCAGCAATTACTGCTACAATTTTTGTTTCTGCTTTTGTAGCAAATGTTTCCAAGCACAAGTTATGTAACGGAGTTTCAGCATGATCTAAAATGATTACAACTTTTGGATTAAATCCTAGAACTTGTCGTACTATTTCACTTCCAATTGATCCTGCAGCCCCAGTTATAAGTATTGTTTTATCCTTTAACTGTTTAGAGATTGATTTGCTGTCAAGAACGATTGGTTTTCTTTCTAATAAATCCTCAATCTGAATATTTTTAACTTTTTGTGAAATTTCTTTTTGATTTTCCCAATCTGAAATCAATGGAACAGTATAAACTCTATAGTTAAACTCCAAACATTGATCAACAATAATTAATTGTTCATCTTTGGACAAACTTTTATCTGCAATAATAACCCCTTCTGCAGCAACGGATCGCATTAAAGCAGGTAACTTTTTTCTAAGGATTAAGATTGGCAGATCAAGCATCCTCTTTGATGCATTCTGATTGTTTTTATCGACAAATCCAACTATTTTAAATCGGGAAGGCGTTTCAAATTTTAATGCATTGGCAACAGAAATCGCATTTGCATCAGTTCCGTAAATTACTGTTCTAATAAGTTTTGTGTTAGCCTTTTCTGAGAAATACAACTCAAAAGTTTGCTTAACAACCACACGATATAAAAACAATCCACAAAAAGATAAAACCAAATTAATAAATAGAGCAGTATTTAAGAAGGCTTTATGTCCTGTATATAATTCAAAAACTAAATTGAAAAATAAAAAAAACACTAAAACTGACATTTGTGAAAAAAGCAGTTTTATGGCATCAATATAAGAAGAGTGTCTTATAATTCCTGAATAGGTTCGAAATAGCCAGAAAAAGAATATGTTTACAATTATTAAACTAGAAACAAAGTAAAAGTCATGAGAGGTAATGATATAGCCTAACGCAGTGCCCTCAAACAGCATATAGGTAAAGGTAAAAGAAAAAACCAAAACCATGATATCTATTGCAACAATTATCCATCTAGGTAAATAGCTAAGGTTATTAATGTGCGCCCTTAGATTCCTAGGTGAAAAGGAGTTATACAACAAATCGGCTACTTTGGTCTGTTTATCTGTATTCAATTGCAATGATTTTGATTTCGCTAAATTTGTAGGTCTTACAAAAATACAAATTAAACGTTTAAAAAATTATTTCTGTAAGTAAATTAAAATTTAACTCCTTTTCTTTTTTGTTTTAAAAACTCAATTAAATAAGTTCCGTAACCAGATTTTACTAAAGGAGTTGCAATTTCTTCTAATTGGGCATCATTAATAAAGCCTTGTCTCCAAGCTATCTCCTCAATACATCCAACTTTTAAACCTTGTCTTTCTTCTAAAACCTGAACAAATTGTCCTGCTTGCATCAAACTATTGAAAGTTCCTGTATCAAGCCAAGCGGTTCCTCTGCTCAATATACCTACTTTCAATTTTCCTTTTTCAAGATAAACCTTATTTACATCTGTTATTTCATATTCACCACGAGCACTTGGCTTAATGTTTTTTGCAATTTCAACAACTGAATTGTCATAAAAATAAAGTCCTGGAACAGCATAATTTGATTTCGGTTCGATAGGTTTTTCTTCAATAGAAATAGCCTTTTTATTTTCATCAAATTCCACTACACCATATCTTTCAGGATCAGAAACATGATAAGCAAAAACAACACCTCCCTCAGGATCTGCATTATCTTTTAGTAATTGTTGCATATTTGTTCCAAAGAAAATATTATCTCCAAGCACCAAAGCTACCTTATCATTACCAATAAATTCTTCCCCAATCACAAATGCCTGTGCTAATCCATTAGGGATTGCCTGTTCCGCATAACTGAATTTACAACCAATTGTACTTCCATCGCCAAGAAGCTTTTTAAAGTGAGGTAAATCATGAGGTGTCGAAATTATTAAGATCTCATTAATTCCGGCCATCATCAAAGTTGATAAAGGATAATAAATCATTGGCTTATCATATACAGGCATTAATTGTTTACTAACGGCCAATGTTAATGGATGCAATCTAGTGCCAGATCCTCCTGCTAATATAATTCCTTTCATGTCTTAAAATTTTATTTTTAAATTTTGAATATCTCTCGATCGTATTGAAAGATATTATTCTATCATTTTTTTTAAACTTACCTTATAATCTGGAATATTTAAACCATAAACCTTTTTAATTTTCTGTTTATCCAATAATGAATATTTTGGGCGTTTTGCAGGAGTAGGATAAGATATCGATGGAATGCCCTGAACATCACATTCATATCCTCCAAATTCTTTTATGTCCAACGCAAAATCATACCAACTTATTTCACCTTCATTTGAATAATTGTAGATACCTGGAATCCATTCTGGATTTTTCAGAATATCAATCATCGCCTGAGCCAAATCTGCTGCATAAGTTGGAGAACCAATTTGGTCATTTACTACATTGATTGAGTCTCTTTCCTCCATTAAACGACGCATAGTTTTAACAAAATTATTGCCAAATTTACTATACACCCAGGAGGTTCGTATAATAATCGAATCCGGATTTTCTTTTGTACATGCAATTTCTCCGGCTAATTTACTTTCGCCATATATATTGACAGGATTTGTTATTGCTTCTTCATTAAGAGCTACAGATGACAATCCGTCGAAAACATAATCTGTCGATACATGAATTAATTTAGCATTATTTTGAAATGAATACACTGCAATTATTTCGACTCCAACATGATTTATTGCAAAGGCTATTTCTTTCTCGCTTTCGGCTTTGTCAACTGCTGTATACGCACCGCAATTAAAAATAACATCCGGAGCAATATCGTTTAATTGAACTTTCAATAGATCTGGATTATCTAATGTTATCTTAGTTCGATCAGCAAAAATCCATTCAAAATCTTTATAATTTTCAGATAAAACCTTCAATTCAGACCCTAACTGTCCGGTTGCTCCTGTAACTAGAATTTTTTTCATTAGAATAAACTATTACAATTTTCAATAAAAGGCAAAACTTGATCTTTTTCCGAAACAATTGCGTCATTTAAATCCATTCCCCAATCAATATTTAAAGAAGGATCATCAAATTTGATTCCGCCTTCAGAAGCTTTATTGTAAAATTGGTCACATTTATACATTACCGAAGCTGTTTCACTAATAACCGAAAATCCATGAGCAAATCCTTGCGGTACCAGCAATTGTTTTTTATTTTCAGCAGAAAGCAAAACCGTAAATGATTTTCCGAAAGTTGGAGAATCTTTTCTCAAATCTACTGCTACATCAATAATTTCACCCTCTAAAACACGAACTAATTTTGTTTGAGCAAACGGCGGGTTTTGATAATGCAAACCTCTCAAAGTCCCTTTTTTTGAAAAAGATTGATTGTCTTGAACAAAATCAATATTGATTCCTAAGTCTTCAAATTTAGTTTTACTATAGGCTTCAAAAAAGTAACCTCTCTCATCACCAAAAACAGTTGGTTCTACAATTACTAAGTCTTTTATAAATGTCTTTTCTATTTTCATGCTTTATTTTACTTTGTTAAAGAAATTATGTATAACTTCTTTAATTCTAATTTTATCTTCATTTGTTAAATTTGACCCAGATGGTAAACATAAGCCATTTTCAAATAATTTTTCTGCTATTTTGTTGCCATAATAAGGATAATTTTCAAAAAGTGGCTGTAAGTGCATCGGTTTCCACAAGGGACGACATTCTATATTTGCATTATCAAAAGCTAACCTTAAATTTTCTCTTTGACTTTCTGTTTCTAATAATATCGTATTAAGCCAATAATTCGAAAAAAAATCTTCATTTAAATCATCAAAGAATTCCACTTCTTCAATCTCCTTAAAAATTTCTTTATAAAATAAATGATTTTCTCTTCTTAAATTAACATTCTCTTGTAGTATTTTCATTTGTCCAAGGCCAATACCTGCACAAATATTACTCATTCTATAATTAAAGCCTATTTCACTATGCTGATAATGTACTGCTTTATCTTTTGACTGTGAAGCATAAAAAATAGCTTTATCTTTTGTTACTTCTGAATTAGCAATTAATGCTCCTCCGCTTGAAGTGGTAATAATTTTGTTTCCATTGAAAGAAAGTACCCCAAAAGCTCCAAAACTGCCACACTTTTTCCCTTTATAACTGCTTCCAAGAGCTTCTGCACTATCCTCAATAACGGGTATACTATACTTGTCAGCTATGGCATGCACTTCATCTATTTTATAAGGCATTCCATATAAGTGCACTGCTATTATTACTTTTGGTTTTTTACCCTTTTGTATTCTGTCCTTAATAGCAATTTCCAGATTTTCGGGACAAATATTCCAGGTTTCAGTTTCACTATCAACAAATACAGGAACCGCTTTTTGATATAAAATTGGGTTTGCTGATGCAGCAAATGTCATGCTTTGGCATATTACTTCATCATCTTCTTTAACTCCCAGTAGAATTAAAGCCAAATGTATCGCTGATGTTCCCGAATTTAATGCCGCTATAAAAGACTGATTCCCAAAATAATTTTGAAGTTCATTCTCAAATTCATTAACATTTGGTCCGCCAGAAGTAATCCAATTTGTTTTAAGAGCTTTTTGAATATACTCTTGCTCGAAACCACTTTCTTGAGATAATGACAAGTAAATTCTCGTATTATTCATTATAAATAATATTTTAAATAACTTTCTTTTATTCCGGAGTTATTTGACACGTTCTATTTTTGATTTTAGTTAGCAAATAAAATTTTAAAGAATAAATAAAAAGCAACGGAATAATCATACTTATAAAAACAATTACAATCTGAACTTTTTGATAAAAAGCAATAACAAAAAAAGAAACAACCGCTTGAATTAATGCATAATATAATGAAACTACTCTATGTTGTAATCCATATTCATTACTTAAAATCTGATATAAATGCAATCGATGCGCTTCAAAAATATTCTGTTTCAAATAAAGTCTATGCAAAATTGTACAAACTGCATCGACTCCATAGACTGCTAAAAACAATAACCAAATCAAAGAATCTGTAACAAGAATAAGCTTTAAAATAAGGTAAATTACCCAAAAAGCAATTGCAATACTTCCAACATCGCCAGCAAAACATTTTGCTTTTTTCCTGTAATTAAAAAACAAAAAAACCAAGCTTGCAACCATTGCATATTTTATAAAACTTCCATCTGTAAAAAGTTGAATTTTTGTATTTACATACAGCAGAGAACTCATTACAGTAAAAGTATAAAATCCAGTAATTCCATTAATTCCATCCATGAAATTATATGCGTTTATCAAGCCTATAGCTAAAACATAAGCAATTATAACACCCCAAATTGGAATTGAATTAAACAACCCCAAATCGAAGAAAATCAAACTTATGGAAAGAAAATGAATCGAAATTCGCATCTTATTTGACAAACTTTGAATATCATCCCAAAAGCTAACCAAACTAACCAATGTAATTCCAGTAAAAAAGAGATAATTAATTTGAATATTTTGTGCAAAATAAAGCAAAGCTGCAAACCAGAAAATTATTCCACCACCACGTAATGTTATTTCTGTATGAGAACTTCTATTGTTAGGTTTATCAATAATATTAAAATAATCTGCGACTTTAAAATAAAGTAACATTATGATCATTAAAATAATTAATAGAATTAAGTATTGCATTATTTCAGTATTTTTCTCTTTAATATAATATTTACTTATAAACGCTCTTTATTTAGATAATCCAGAGTTGATTCTGATTTCCAATTTAATAATTGACGCGCCTTTGAATCATCAAAAGTCAAATCTGAAGTGATTTTTTTAACTTTTCGTGAAGTGATTGGAGCACTATCACCAATCAGATCTCCTATTTTTCCAATGAATTTAGCTAGTCCCAAAGGCAAACTGATTTTCTTTTTATTAGAAATTGCCATACTTAATTTATAGAAACTAGGATGAATCCCATCTGTCAGATTGTATACACCTCCAAATGAAGAAACTACAGTTACAAATGAAGCAACATCTTTAATTAAAACCATGCTTTTTCTTGCTTTTCCTCCATCGATATTAAAATAATACCCCTTTCTAATCGCTTTTATCATAGCACCCAAATTGCCCGGAGGATTTTTTCCTACCAATAAAGGCAAACGCAAAATAGTACAAACCACATTATTTAAAGAACACCACTCTGTAATGATTTTTTCTGCTTCAATTTTACTTAAACCATAAGCGTCTTTAGCATTTAAATCATCACTTTCCTTTATTTCAGTTCCCGCTTCTCTTCCATAAACGGCAACCGAACTAATAAAAACAAATTGCTTAGGCAATCCAGATTTCTCCAGCGCTTTCAATAAGTTATAGGTTCCAGTAACATTAGTTTTATAGAACTCCTCCTTTTCAGATTCTGTTTTTGGCACTGAATGCGCTTTCCCTGCAGAGTGAATTACAAGGTCAAATTTTTCTTTAAAAACAGGTATTTCTTTTTCTAAAAAAAACTTATAGTCTCCTGAAGTTCTGGAAAGGCTAAAAAGCTCATATTCTTTAGATAGCTCAACTGCAATAGCTTTCCCTAGAAACCCACTTGCTCCTGTTAATAAACAATTCATGATAATTAGAATAATTTTAAAACTTTTTCTTTCTTATAATTTGCTTCAGCAGCCAAACCTGAATTTATTCCTTTTTCAGAAATGCTTTTTAAATCGTTCAAAGAAATGTTTTTTAAAAATGAAATAATGCTTTCTTTTTCATTCCATGAAAATGACCATCCACAATTATATTTTTTTACATATAAGTCGATTTCAGAATCATTGTCACCAATATAAAAAAGTGGTTTCCCTGCTGCCATCAAGTTATAAGTCTTAGATGGAACTCCAAGACCTTTCATACCTTCTAACAAAGTAATTAAACCAATATTACATGCATTCAAAAATAAATTTTGCTCTTTTCTTGGCTTTGCTCCCAAGTAAAAAATGTTATTTACTTTTTCTCCTTGTATTTTGTTTTGAATGTCTGATTTCAGTGCACCATCTCCAATTATAATCAAAACACAATTAGGATTTTGAGCTTCTATAAACAATTCTATGAACTCTAAAACACCTTGTACGCGTCCTAAGTTTCCAGCAAAACCAAATACAATTTTATCCGCCACATCTATTTGCAAATATTCTGAAATATTAAAATTAGAGACAGGGTAAATATCATTATCAGCCCAATTTGGAATGATGTCTATTTTACTATTAACAGGAGATATCTTTTTCAGCATTAGCTCTTTCATATCCTCACCTAAAACAATAAGTCGATCGGCGCATTTAAATGAATTATTGTAAAGTTTACTAAGGAGCTTGTACTTAGTACTCGTTTTTTCAATTAATCCTGCAGGAACTAGGTTTTCTGGAAAAACATCATGAACCAAAATTTCGAGATTAAATTTTTTGACTTTTTTTAATAAAGCTATGCTAATAATTAAAAAAGTAGGATTAGTCGTTAGCAGCACATTGTCATTTTTCTTCACTTTGACAAGTATTTTCCAACTCATCTTAAATGTCAAAATCAGTAATCTTAAAATTCGCTCGAAAATCTTATTTTTATTTAAATCAGGAAGTGCTATTCGATGTATTGTAATCCTACTATCCAACTCTTTATTTTGAATATTGTACGAACTTTCATAACCAATTGGTCCGCAAATAACGCTTACTTGTCCCTTATTGATTTTATGCAAAGCTACATCAGTAAGAATCTGAGCTGTCGAAACTTCATCGGGATAGAATAATTCAGAAATAATCCAATTCACAATAACACAATTATATTTCTCTCCAAACTACACGCTTCACATAATCCGTATAACTTAAAATAATACGCACCATTTTTTCAGAAACATTTGGCATTGAATAATCGGCTACGGGTCTAAAATTTCTTTCTTTTCCTATTTTTTGATATTGAAGCTGAACTAATCCTTGCAAAATTCTCTCCGGACTTAATCCAACCATCATTACAGAGGTTTCTTCCATAGCCTCTGGTCTTTCATGTGCATCTCTAATATTAAGAGCTCTAAAATTCAATACTGAAGATTCTTCAGAAATTGTACCTGAATCTGACAATACTGCAAAAGATCTCATTTGCAAAGCATTATAATCATTAAATCCAAGTGGCTTTAAAAATTGCACATTTTTATGCATTTGAATGTTTTTCTTCTCGATCATATTTCGTGTTCGAGGATGTGTACTTACAATAATAGGATAATCGTATTTTTCAGCAATAAGATTTAAACTATCCATTAGGCCTTGGAAGTTTGTATCACTGTTTATATTCTCTTCTCTATGAGATGATACTACAAAAAATTTACCTTCCTCTAATCCAAGTCTCTTCAAAACATCTGATGACTCGATAGAAGGTAAATAGTGATTTAAAACTTCGAACATCGGAGAACCTGTTTTTATAATTCTATCAGCAGGTAAACCTTCACGCAATAAGTACTCTCTCGCAATATCGCTGTAAGTTAAATTAATATCAGAAGTGTGATCCACAATTTTTCTATTAGTTTCCTCAGGCACACGTTGATCGAAACAACGATTTCCTGCTTCCATATGAAAAATTGGAATATGTCTTTTTTTAGCCGGAATAGCACATAAACAACTATTTGTATCCCCTAGAACTAAAAAAGCATCCGGCTTTTCTGATTCTAACAAAGGATCTATTTTTATTAAAATTTGACCTACCGTTTCTGTTGCTGTAGCTCCAGCCGCATTTAAGAAAAAGTCAGGTTTTCTAATTCCTAAATCATCAAAAAATATTTGATTTAATTCATAATCATAATTTTGTCCTGTGTGAACAATAATATGCTCAATTGCATCGGAATTATCTAAAGCCGCCATTACTCTGGAAAGACGAATAATTTCAGGTCTTGTCCCGACGACAGTCATTACTTTTAATTGTGATTTCATTATATAAGAAATTATTATTTTTTAAACGTTTTCAAAATAGGTATCGGGATCATTTGGATCATAAAATTCATTTATCCAAAAATTAGTATACAATACTTCATCTCCAATATTTTTTATATTATGTGTATACCAAATAGGCATATCGACATAAGCCGGTTCATTACCGTCAAGATAAAAATCAAACACATCATCAGTACCAATACGGCGAAGCTGAATTAAGGCTTTCCCTTTAATTACTGCAAAACGCTCAATTTTTCTGGTGTGAAAATGATTTCCTCGAGTAATACCTGGAACAGTTGTAGAAAAAGAAACCTGCCCGCCAACTCCTAAACGAATAATTTCGACAAAAGAGCCTCTCGGATCAGTATGCTCAATAAATTTTACAGGAAAATGATTTTTGATATCCATATAACAACGAAACGTATTAAATAAATTTAATTCGAAAGTATTGTTGATACTTGGTATTATACCTTTTTCCTGATATTCTGATTTATATATTTCAAGTAAACTTAAAATTTGCGAAACTTTAGATTCTGATGTATGTGGCACTAAAATTTCAGATTTTCCTTCCTTACTTCTAATTTCAGAAAGAATACTATCTACCAATTCTCCTACGTAAATTAATTTTAATTCACCATCTACTTCAATTACAGGTGTTTCATTGTGGGATAACTTGTGGCAAAAAGTAGCTACAACCGAATTATAATTGGGATGACCAAAAGGGCCAAATACATTAGGAATTATCATTCCTGTAAATTGTCCCTCAGAATTATTTGACCAATTGATCATTAATTCTCTTCCCTCTTTTTTAGATTTCCCATACAAATTGTCTCTTTCCTCTTGAGTTGACGAAGAAAAAAGAACGTGACATTTGCTATTTGTAGCAGTAAGAGAATCTACTAATTTTTGCACTAGCCCCACATTTGTATCATAAATAACCTGTGGATCATTATGACGATTCATGGCAGCTAAATGGACGATAACATCGCACTGTGCAACAAATGAGTCTAATTTATTTTTATTATCGAAATAATCTTTTTGAAACTCGATTCGTTCAAACTCTTCGGTAAATAAACCGATTGTGTTATACAAATGTGTTCCAACGAAACCTGCTTGGCCTGTAATACCTACTTTTAACATTAGTTTATTTAGATTTTAAAATATTCAATATCGTATCGATACTCATCTTTAGTTTCTCCCATTAAATAATCAGCCATCACTAGTAATTTAGAATTTAATTCTAAACACTGGATACTACTTACATATCCTTTAGGAACATGTACTACATTTAATTTTTCAGAATCTATTAAATAAGTAAAAACTTCCAAATCAACAGATGGTTTTTCCCAGTTATCAATTTTAATAAGCTGGATTTTAAATTTTCCACTGACAGCAGAAAACCACCTTTGCTCAATTTTATGCCCTTGCCAACCTCTCTTAAATTCAAGATTATGATTTTCTATAATATAGATTCTCTTAATTAAAGATGCATCAAAATCATTATTATACAATAAAATTCCCCTTTGATCAGAATGAGAATTACCGTTAATCAATTTTGGCTTACTATCCATTATCCGGGCATTTGAGCAACATCTTCTCCAAATACTTCTTTTCGTATTAGTGGAAGTGTTGATAATAGTCTTTTCATTCCTTCTACGCCTTGTTGTTCAGTGTTATGAGAATGATAATCTTCAATCAAAGAAACATCTTCTTCTCCTTCAGAAAAATATTGTGCATAATTCAAATCACGATTATCTGCAGGAATACGATAAAAATCTCCCATGTCCTCCGCTTTTACCATTTCTTCGCGAGTACACAAAGTTTCATATAATTTTTCACCGTGACGTGTTCCAATTATTTTTATTTCGTTATCAGCATTACACAACTCTTTCAGTGCCTGAGCTAAATCTCCTATGGTTCCGGCTGGCGCTTTATTCACAAATAAATCACCAGGATTACCATTTTCAAATGCAAATAAAACGAGCTCTACAGCTTCGTCTAATGACATTAAAAAACGAGTCATATTAGGATCTGTAATTGTAATCGGATTATTCTCTTTAATTTGTTTCAAAAATAAAGGTATTACAGAACCTCTTGATGCCATTACGTTACCATAACGGGTTAGACAAACAGTTGTTTCATTTAAATTTCTTGATGCTGCAACTGCAACTTTTTCCATTAAAGCTTTTGATATTCCCATTGCGTTAATAGGATAAGCGGCCTTGTCGGTGCTTAAGCAAATAACTTTTTGAACTTTATTTACTCCAGCAGCATCAATAACATTTTGAGTTCCTAAGACATTTGTTTTTGTCGCTTCTAATGGAAAAAACTCGCATGAAGGAACTTGTTTTAAAGCAGCTGCATGAAAAACATAATCAACACCTCTCATTGCACGTTCAACACTATTATAGTCTCTTACGTCACCAATATAAAATTTCAGTTTATCATTTTTTAATTGATTTCGCATATCATCCTGCTTTTTCTCATCACGAGAAAAAATTCTTATTTCACTAAAATGATTTGTATTAAGAAATCGATTTAACACAGCATGTCCAAAGGAACCTGTACCGCCGGTTATAAGAAGTGTCTTATTTTGTATTTTCATTTAATTCAAATTTACTTAACATGTTATATATTTTTTTACACTGAATTTCAGGATTTTTATTTTCTAATATAAATCTTTTTGCTTTTTCACCAAATTCATTTAATTCTGATTGTTCTTTTTCACATACAGATATTATGGTTTTGTACAATCCTAGAGGTGTCTCCTCTTCAGACATATAGCAATAATCAAAATACTCTTCAGGAATTCCTTGCAATCTATATAAAACACATGGAGTTCCTGAAGCTAAATACTCCATGGTTTTAGAAGGAAAGGAATATTTTGTAAACTCACCCTCAGAAATCCTTGGGTTAACCAAAACAGTCGCCTTCTTCTGTAATTTTATAACTTCTTCTCGGGAAAGTTGCCCAAAATACTTAATTCGAGAATCTTCCTTTGCCATTAACTCTAATTCCTCTTTTGCATCTCCATCACCACAAATCCAAAGACGATAATCATTATTTTTTATTAAAGAAAATGCTTCCAATAAATTTAAGATTCCATATCTCTTAGCTAATGTTCCTGTATACAAAATAGTCTTAAACGGTTCTTTTTCAAGAACAATATTATCTGTTTTTTGCTCAAAGATACCTTCGACTCTCACCCAAGGCCTATTATTTATTTGCAATGGCAAATGCATGTAATCAGACAAAACTACAAAACTATCAATTTCTTTAAGATATTTATTCAATAGTCCTTTCTCAATATTTTTAAGATATTTTCGGATAAAACTTTTGTCATCGTCCATAAATTCTGGTAAATCAGGAACAATCAGACAAATCTTTACAGAAGGATTATTTTTTTTTATATCTATCGCCGCTTTAATAAATGGCGTATGAATAGCATAAATAATGATTATCGTATTATCATTATCTATTACTTTTTTCAAAGTCTTTTTTGCTTGGTAAAATCGTGAATATAATTTATAAATAGGCAAATTTATAAATCCAACATTAATATCGTTGGCACCTTTAATATGTGAGAATTTAAAGGTTTTAGTTTTTAAATCACTGTATCTTTTAGGAAAAGAGCCAATATATGGCAAATTTACCAATTTGAAATTTTGACTATAATAATTATCTAATCCCGTTACAATTGCCCATTGTAATGCATCTGCAGCATATTGGATAACACCAGTACTCTTACTTTCTATTTCCCGTCTAGACTCATTAGGAAAAAGTCCTCCAAGAAAAATTAATTTGACCATATAAAAAATTTAACCATCGAATAATAAAAATCCTATTTTTTTCTGAACAGATACAAAAAGATTAAAAACATAAAAGAACTTACTGATTGTAATTTCCAAATAAGTGGAGAAACTATTGCAGTAACAAATAAAAATGAAACTAATGCAAGAGAAAAAATAGATTGCGTTTTATGAAATAAAACAATTGATTTATTAAATACGAAACCCCAGAAAAAAGAAAAAAATATGATTCCTAAGATTCCAAAATCAAGATATTGTACAAAAATATTTGTAAACAATGCGTTGAAATTCTGATCATATCCTATCGTGATTTCCGAACTAGTCTGTAAACCATAAATAAAATTACTTGCTTGTAATTTTATTCCAATTAAATTACACACCAAGCAAATTACTTCATCGATAGCCCCAAAACTTAAACTACCATATGTATAACCTATTTCAGAAGAAAAATTATTTATGCCATATTCTAAGGCTCTAAAGGAGCCAACACAGTATATTATAATTTGGCTAAAAAAATCATCATTTCCCTTAATGAAATTTTCAACTGTTAGCTCAAAAAGTCCATTTCTAAAATTTGATAAATAGATAGAAAACAAATACAATGCAAACAGAAGAGGCAAAATAATTAATAAGGATTTTATTTTTCTCCTTTTCATTATTTTTAACTTCTCCAAAGAAATATCACTTTTGTTAATAATTATTCCCTTAGCGATATACAAGAAAATAACATAAAATCCCAATTCAATAATGATACCACGGCCTGCTCCAAAAGAACTATACAGATATAAAAAAACTGCTGAAAGATAAAATGCTTTTTTAAATTGCATCAATACAAAACAAAACGCAATGTATATAGTTACAAAAATTGAAAAAGTTTCAACAAAATAATTATAAAAGTAAATTTCTGCAGTCGAAGAAAAAACTTCACCAACATAAAATCGCATAGTTCTAGCTTCTTCCGTGCCATGCAATAGTATCATACTTTGATACTTTAACAAATATCGCGAAACGAATAGTGAAAAAACGATCAATAAAGATAAATAGATTTTGCTTTTTGATAATTTCAAAAAAAAATCAAGTAATAAATCTTCACTTAAAACATTCGTTTGTTTTACGTTTACAGTTCCAATGTATCTGCTTGTAATAAACCCGAAACTAAAACAAAATACGCTTAATATTAATAAACCGTAAATATAGTTACTTACAGGAAAAAGTTTGTATGGGTTAAAAGTCGAGATGAATAACAAAATTCCCCACCAAATCAGATATAGCTGCAAAAACATTAAAGAAAATCGATCTCTAATAAGCACTTTGGCAAGAAAAATAAGCAATACAAATATTAATATTATTATCATCAAATTTTTATTTTCTCTTCAATACTTACTTTTTAAAAGGGCTGAATAAACTAAAGATTATCTCTTTTTATTGCAATGCAATATTTTTATAAATTTCAATTGTTCTTTTAAGATTTATTTCCCTGTCATGTCTGAAGCTTGAAGCTTCAATTCCTTTAATTGATAATTTTTGAGCAAGACTTCTATCATTGAAAATATTACGAATATTGTTCGCTAACATCTCTACTTCTTCAAAACGATAAAGGATTCCTGTTTCGTTTTCTTCAACCATATCTGGTACACCACCAACATATGAAGCTATAACTGGAGTACCTAAAAGCTGCGCTTCTCCCAATGAATTTGGACTATTTTCAATACTAGATGGGCAAATAAAAATATGAGCCTTCTGATATTCCAATACCATTTGTTGTTCTGACAAATTCCCTAAAAAAACAACGCTCTCTTCTAATTTATTTGTTTTTAACAATTTACGAATATATTTTCCGTAGCCTGATAACTTAATTT
This sequence comes from Flavobacterium sp. ASV13, assembly GCF_000745775.1. GTDB lineage: Bacteria > Bacteroidota > Bacteroidia > Flavobacteriales > Flavobacteriaceae > Flavobacterium. Next base: position 443,433 of record NZ_JQJY01000005.1, read on the forward strand.
TATCTTTAAAACTATGATATTCAGTAATATTACCTCCTCCAACTCTAATTCTTAAATTAGGGAAGTCAGCTTTTAAAATAGCTAATGCTTTAATCACCTGATGCAAACCCTTTATAGGATATCCAGCCTGACTCAAAAACAAACTATATGGTGTACAAGTATTTAAAGACCATTTTTCTGCTCCATAAAAAGCGTTTCGTAATGATTCGTTACAAAAATGATAATCAACATTCTTAGAAATCGTTTTTGTGTGAACATAATCCCAATTTGTTCTACCAATAACATGATTTGTATTTAGGAGATAATCTTGTTCGAGTTTCCCTCGTTTACTAAATTTATTTTTTTGCTGAAAAATCGTATCAAACCTAACAATATCTCTAAACGAAATATTTTTAAATATTTCAGTAAAAGAAAGGCCGGCATAATAATATCGAGAATAAATACCAACTAATCCCTGAATAGAAACAATATATTTTAAATCTGGTAAAATTCGCATACAAGCTAATCCATGAGTAAATTCTGTTCCATGTATATGTACTACATCTGGTTCAGCTTGATTACAAACTTGTAACCATACAGACTCAAGGTTTTTATCATATTTTATATGAGATTTACTTGGCAATAAATAGTAATGGATTTCATCAATTGATATTTTCTTCAAATCATTTCCACCATAAATTGTAGCTATACTTAATTCGATACCGGGAACATTGCCTACCTGATTAGCTAATCCATACATCCATCCTCCAAATACAGGGGCCTTCAATCCTAAAACTTCACTCGGGCCAGGAAAAATTGTATTTACAATCCATAATACTTTCATAAACAATATTCTAATTAGTTGTAGTCGAAATTTTCAAAACCTTTTTCAGATAATTTTTCACAAACATCTTTTCAATTTTGTCCATCCCAAAAAAATAAACACCAATTAATATAAAAACTACGGACGTAAAACATAGAATTATAAATCTTAAAAAACTTGGCGCAAAGATAAATTGAACAAAGAATAATGGGAGAACGAATAGAGAAACTAAAATAATTTTGAGATATAACTTTTTAAAGAAAAGCAAAACATCGAAATGTAAGATTTTTTTAAATAAAAGTTGAATTGCAAACAAGTCTAAAATTGCTATTACTAAGTAAATAAGAGCCAAAATATAAGGCGGTGACCCAGATTTTAAATAAAAATAAGAAATTGGTAAACCCAATATTGCTGATAATCCTGAAATTAATTGGAAAAATTTAATTTTACCTGTTGCTTGAACTAATGCTGGAATTCCGGCATTCATTGTTCGTACCATTACCGTAAGAATGAATAATTGAATTAACACAGCAGTATAAGCAGGAACATCCTTTAGCCATAATTTTAAAATAAAATCGGTCTCTAATAAAATTGGCAATGAAGGCAACAAAATTAAAAAATAAGAATATTTAGAAGTAAAAACAACTAAATCCAAGGATCTCTTTTCATCCCCACTACTAATACTTTTTGTTATTTGGGGAATAAATGATTGGTTTACACTTTGTGCAAACATTTTGACAATATTATTTACTTGATTTGCAATTCCAAAACTAGCGTTGATTATTGTTCCAAAGAAAATATTTATTATAATTACAGATCCTTGTATTTCAGCTGCACTAGCCAAAGCGCCAAACATTACCCACCCAGAAAAAAGAGACATTTCTTTATATTTGCTTCTTCCTCTTTGAAAATTCCAAACCGTTTCTTTAATAAATTTTCTTTTAGCGTATATGAAAAATAAAACAGAAGGAATTATGCTTACTATCGAAATTAAAAACGAATAAAGACGTAGTCTGTTGCCTGAATAAAACAAGATTAATAAAACAACTCCCAAAGCCAAAATACTGCGACAAACCTCAATAATAGAACTCGCGACAAATTTTTCCTTAGCTATAATTAAACCTTGATACGGTATGCTTAAAATTGAAACGATAGTACTTAATACCGAAAAACGAAAAACAAACAAAGCATCATCTAGCTTACCTGGTGCTACTTTCAAATAATTATTTATGTAATAAGTACCAATTGTTTCAGCAAAAAATAAAATTAAAATTGCTAAAATAGTATGAATAACCAAACTTACATTGAAAACCTTGTTTACTGATTCTAATTCGCCTTTACCTAATTCAAAGGCAATAAAACGATATGTAGTAGTTACCATAATATTGTTCAAAAAAGCCATCATAAAGACGACACTTCCTACAACATTATAAAGTCCAAAATCTGATGCTCCTAGCCCCTGAATCACGAATCTGGAGGCAAATAGCCCCAAAACAGAAACTAATATCAACTTTACATACAACACAACGCTATTCCTAGCAATAATTTTATTTGCTTCCACAGATTTTGTTAAAAATTATTGCTTATTATTCGTAAATCCCAATCTAAATAAAATCAGTTTTATGATCAATTTCATTTTAGAATTCCAGTCTGTTTTAAAATGATTATAAAGTATCTTATTTATTATACTATTTGTACTATTTAATTTTGGGATTTTATATGTATGTGTACCTGTGTAAATTTCCTGGACTGAAAAAAAATCATCTTCCATTGTTCCGCAATTAATTCCACTACCATCATGTCCCATATTTCGGACACGACTAATTACTGGGAATACAGAAACCATTTTATTTAAAAACTGATACATACAGATATACGTATCTCCATGTATTTTTTGAATATTATGCATATGCAACAAAGCAGGAACGTAGTTGTTTGCAATTTTATCCAATTGAACTACCTTTCTATAATCATGCAAAAAAGTCTTTACATCAGAATGTACAGTTTCTTCTGTCCAATTCACGTTAACAAATTTAGAACGCCAAAAGCCGACACCCCATGCTGAATAACCTGTCCAGAGATAAACTTCGTTTTCATACGATTTTGGTATTTCAACCGGATAATTATATCCACAAACAGAAAAAACATCTAAACTATCTTTATAAGTCTCAAAAGATTTATTCATAAATAGTAAAAAATCAGTCGAGAAAACATTGTCGTCCTCTGTTAAAATTAATGTCTCATATTTTTGAAACAAAAAATCAATGGCTTCATGAATATTCTGATGAGCACCATAATTATGTTCTCTTTGTAGAACATTAACTGATTTGAAACCGTCTATTTTCTCAATAAATCCTTTTATCTTGTTGTAACCATCATAATGCTGCTCTTTTAAAGGATAATCTAAAGCGATGTACAAATCTGTTTCTGAACTTAATTCACATTGTAAAAGCGAATTAACGCAACTGGAAAAATGATCAAATCTATTTAAAGTAGGAATTAATAGAGGTGCGTAAAGCTTATTCATTTATAATTTTTGCAAAATTTAAAATTTTAATTTCATTGCCGGAACACCGAAGACAACAGTCTCTTCTTTTACATTTTTCACAACCAAACTGCAGCTGCCTACTGTTGCTTTTTTACGAACAATAAGATTAGGCAAAACAGTTGCTCTGGTATTCAAACATACTTCCTCTTCTAAAACGACATATCCTCCGGTAAAACTAAATGCATTAATATGCGACCATTTTCCAATTTTTGAATCATGTCCTATTGCGACAAATCCCTGAATTGTGACAAAATCGTCTAGCACACAATCATTACTAATATTTGAATACATAAAAATGATTATTCCTGTCCCTAATTTTACATTTGAAGTAAAAATTACTGTAGGATGAATCAAATTAATAAACTTTCCTCCTTTTGATAATATAATCTCTACATAATGTTTTTTCCATTGAACACTTCCTAGTGCACAAATAAATACATCATTTTCCTCAATTTCATAATTTTCTACGGAAGAAATAATAGATGGATAATTTTCAAAACCCTCAAGGGCATCAGATTTATCATCCAAAAAACCTTTTATAGTATATTCCGAATTATACCCTGAACATTGTTTGGCAAGACCACAGACCTCACGTCCATAACCTCTAGCCCCTATAATAATTAAATTCTTCATTGATTAAATATTAGGTTACATGCTGCCCAAGAATAGCCCACGCCAAAACCAGCTAATATTACATTATTAACGGCTGTTAGTTTTTCTTGTTTCTGCGCTTCATAAAGTGCTATTGGAATTGTAGAGGAAACCGTATTTCCGCAATCTTCCATAGCTATAAAAAACTTTTCTTCATCTATTTTTATTTTTTTTCTCAAGTGATTTAGCATATATTTATTTGCCTGATGAAAAATAAATAAATCAACATCTTCTTTTGAAAGATTCGATTTTTCTAAAATAGAATTAGTAAGTTGGGGAACAAATTCTCCAGTAAAATTAAAAATCTCAGTACCATTCATGTACAAATTTTTATCATTTCGAACATTTCCAAATTCGTCTGATATATCTTCATTTTCACTTGAAACCGGATAACGCAAACCACCTTGTTTTACAATCAAATTTTCAGCTCCTTTACCATCAGTCCCAAAAACAAAATTATCAAGTTCACAGAATCCTTTTTCACTAGTAATTAGAGTCGCAGCTCCCGCATCACCAAAAATTGTTTTATTGCTTTTATCTTTTGGATGAATGAACTTTGAATAAGTTTCGGCTGTAATTAATAAAACATTTTTTGCCATTCCGCCCGAAATTAACCCTTTGGCCAAACTCAGTCCGTAGACAAAACCAGAGCAGCCCAAATTAAAATCAAGAGCTCCGATAGATGTATTTAAACCTAATCGTTCCTGAATAATACAAGCAGTTGTTGGTAAAAAATAATCTGGACTTTGTGTACAAAACAATAAAAAATCTATAGTTGATTTATCAATATTATGTTCTTCAAATAACCGATTGGCCGCTTTTACCGCCATATCAGATGAAAACTCATCATCAGCGCTGATATGTCTAGAGTTAATTCCAGTTTTTGAGCTGATTTTTTCAATTTCCCATTCCGGAAATTCCTGATTTATCAATTCATTAGAAAGAATTGATTCAGGCAAATAATACGATATGGCTTTTATATTAGCTTTCATTTTTCAGAAATTTTAAATATGAATTTTGAAAATGATGTACTCTTTCTTCTTCATCAGATAGTTTTCCAGATAAATTAGTGTGCCTCACACCTTCCTGAACAAACTGGCAGACTGTTTTATCTTCATCAAAAACCTGTCTATTAAAAGCTATTAAAGATTCCTCAAATGCTTTAATAACTATCGATTTTGTCTCAGATTCTGAAAGAGCAGTAAACACATAACTAGTAAATCTTGTATTGTCGGCATCAAGAGGTTCTATTAATGAGTAATTAAATGAAACTCCATGTGTACTAGAAATCAATAGATTTGGAAAAATTAGTATATGTTTATATCCATCTATTTCATAGTCTCTAGGTGAATAAAAAGAATTAATTTTCTTATACCCCCCTTTATCTTTTACGATATTAAGTTCACTAGTCCAGCTTGAATTTTTTTTGTCGAAACTAAAATCTAATCCCGAAGGTTCTAATTTTGCAAGAGTCTCTGCATGAACTAAGCCAACATGATAACTTTCCAGTGTGTTTTCAACAATTACTTTCCAGTTTGCCTTTATTTCCATAGAATTCGAATCAATCTTAGTTCCTAAAGTCAGCGACATAGATTCTAATTCTTTATAAAAAACACCTATAAAGTCTTCTAAAGATTCAACATTTTCATCTAATGAAACAAAACATAAGTTACCACAAAATGAAACTTTGAACTCCTTTAATTTCATTTCGCAGAGTTCTTCTTTAGTAAACTTTTTGAACAAAGGTTTTTTAGGAATTCCGCTTGGAATTCCTTCTTTATCATATGCCCATCCATGATAAGGACACAGTAGAGGTCTGTTACCTGATTTTTCTTGTTGAAGTATAGAAAATCTATGAGAGCAAACATTTAGAAATGATTTTACAGTGCCTCGTACATTTTGAACAACGATGGGAGTACCTCCAATTTTTAAGGTAATAAAATCATTGTCATTTAAAAAATCACTTTTAAAACCTACAAAATGCCATACTTTTTTAAAGAGCATTTGACTTTCTTGCAAAAAAATATCATTATCGTAATAATGAAAAGCAGGTATGTTTGAATTCATAATTTTTATTTTAATGTGAATCCACCATCAATTGTCAAATCAGATCCGGTCATCCATTTACTCATGTCGCTTAAAAGATACATCACCAATCCGGCAACATCTGTAGTTTCTCCATATCCTAAAGGATATTCAGATTCTGCTTTTTGAAGTTCTTCTTCAGAGACAACATCATTTGCTTGTTCTGTCATTGCTGTTTTTACAATTCCGGGACAAATGCTGTTGGACCTTATTCCTTGCGAAGCCAATTCTGAAGCAAGTACTTTTGAGAAGGCAGTTAATGCCGCTTTTGAAGAAGCATACATGGCTGTTCCGGCAACACCTAATTTTGAAGAAATCGATGATATAAAAACCAAAGATCCTTTTTTATTCAACAGTTTCTTTTTAATTAATTTTTGGCTTAAAATTACACTACTGTCAAAGTTCACAGAAAAAGTAGTGTCGATTTTATTGTCGTTCAAAAACTTAACAGGCATATATTCTACGATTCCCGCATTAAAAACAACTCCATCATAAGCAATACTCTGTGAAATTAACTGATCAATATCTTCTGAAACCGAAAGATCAACAGTATGCATAGTATGCCCGTTTCCTGTTAATAATGAAATTGTTTCTTTTAGTTTATCGGTGTTTCTCCCTAGAATTGTAACAGTCGCTCCTAATTCTGAAGCCATAATTGCTATTGCCCTTCCAATTCCGGACGATGCACCTGTAACTAATATATTTTTATCTTTTAGTGTAATCATTTTATAGTTCGATTAAAGCTAGAGATTCTATTTTACACTCCTCAATTAATACTGTTCCCCAAGACAATCCAACACCAAATCCGCACATTAATAAATTCGAGGGCTGGTTTATAATTTTATCTTTCAGTTCAGACACTATTGTCAGAGGTATAGTAGCTGAAGAAGTATTTCCGAAATGTTTTAATGAATATGGTACTTTATCAACAGATAATTTTAATTTTTTTGCAATCATTTTATTCATCATCATATTAGCCTGATGGAAAATAAAATAATCCACTTTTTCCTTATCAATTTCAAATTTTTCGATTAGTTTGTTTACTGTTTTGGGTGCTTGTGATATCCCAAAACTAAAAACATCCATACCATCGAGAACTAAATCGCATGAGGTTCTACTTATTCCTTCTTCAATTTCATTTTTTACTAACGAATCGGCATTAATTCTTTTTCTCGAACCGCCATCTGGAACAATTATAGCTTTGTAGCCAGCACCATCAGTTCCTAGATCAAAAAATAACTTTCCAGCGTTTTTGTCCAATTCAAGTGCAGTTGCACTTCCAGCATCTCCAAAAAGTGGTAAGGTGCTTTTGTCTGTATTCGAAACGATTTTACTTATTGTATCTCCGGCCAATAAAAGCCCTTTGCTTATGCCTGAAGCTTTCATCATTCCAGCTATTATAGATATACCATATACATAGCCGGAACACCCTAACGGAACATCAAACGCAAGACAGTTTGTAGACAACCCTAATCGATCCTGAAGAATTGCAGCCGAAATAGGCAAAATGTAATCGGCTGTTTGAGAAACGAAAACTAATATTTCAATTTCATCTTTTTGCCAATTCAAGTCTTTGATTAATTTTTCGGCAGCTTCACAGCACAAATCAGATGTGCAAATATCCTTTGACGCAATTCGCCGTTCCTCAACGCCAGTTACCTCAATAAACTTTTGTATATCTTCCTTTGTTGAAATATTCAAATCAATGTTGTATTCCTTATTTTTTGGAACACAACAAGAAATACCTTTTATCGCAACATTGTCTAGTGAAAAAGCTGCCATTTTATTTATCCTTTATTTTTTATTGTCTCGAAGATATCATTTATAGAATTTGAAGATTTAATATCATCTCCCGTCAATTTAACTGAATATTCCTCATCAGCCATAGCAATAAGTGACAAAGCTGTTAATGAATTCCATTCGTCCAAATCTCTAAAAATTGTTTCTGGTTGAATTAAAGCTGGGTCAGTATCATCAAGAATATCAATGAAATTTTGTAAAAAAATTGAAATATCCATAAAATATATATTTTTAATTATTAGTATTTTTAATTATTCTGTGTTCTTAATATTAGTCTACAAATCAAATCAACTTCCTCAACGGTCAAGTCATGATACAATGGTAAACATAGTACTCGATTAGCAATTGAATTTGTAATTTTTAAATCTTGGGCTTTCAAATATGGCAAAGAATTAGCCAAAGAAGGATAAAAATAACGACGTGTAAAAATTTCGTTTCCGTCTAGGGTGCTTTTTACTTTTAATAATAACTCTTCGCTTTCAAAAACTAGAGAATAATACGAATAGTTTTCATTTGAACCCAGATGCCAACTAGGACGGAATGCTTTCAAAGATTTTAATTTAAGATTATATCGCTCTGAAAGTTTTTTTCTTTGAGAACTTATTTCACTGATGTAGTTTAAATTTAATAATCCCATTGCTGCGTGAAATTCTGAGTTTTTACCATTTATACCCAGTTCAGCAAAGCTATCAAATCCTGAAATCCCAAAATTGCGGATATAGGCCAGTTTCTTCAATAAGTCACCATCTTTAGTAATTAGCAATCCTCCTTCAGTAGAATGATACAGTTTTGTTGCATGTAAAGAACAAGTTGATACATCACCGTATTCAAAAATAGATTTGCCATTTACAACGACTCCAAATGCATGAGCTCCATCATATATTACTTTCAAATTATGTTTGATGGCAATTTTTTCTATCGCTTCTACATCACATGGATTACCATATACATGAGTAGCCAATATAGCTTGTGTTTTATCAGTAATAGCCTCTTCAATTTTAGAAGCATCTATATTTAGTGATTTAGGATCAATATCTACAAAAACAGGTGTACAACCTTCCCAAACAATACTTGAAGTTGTAGCAACAAAAGAAAAAGGTGTTGTTATTACTTCACCAGTAATATTCAATCCTTTTAGGGCCATTTGCAAGGCAACAGTTCCGTTAGTTACATATAATAAATGCTTTATGTTTAGATATTCTTTAAGATTCATTTCTAATTCACTGGCCAAAGGTCCCATGTTAGTTAGCCATTGTCTTTTCCAAATTCCATCAATTAAAGCCAAGTACTTATCCTGTGGCGGTAAAAAGGGTTTGGTAACTGGTATCATATCTTTAATTTTTAAATTAAGTCTAAAGCAATTCGCTAATTATTTTTCGTACTATAACCCAAATAAGAGCAAAAAAACCAAATAAAAATCCGCCAAAAACCAATCCTTTGGCTTTTCCAAAACGTTCTTTATGTAAAGGCAAGATTGGTCTATCAATAATTTGAATCAATGGAGTTTCTTTTCGTAAAGTCACTTTCGCTAATTCTGACTGTTTCACAAGCTCTGTTAAAATAGCGGTATTTGCCTGAACGTCTACTTGTCTTCGTACAGAAGGCGCTCTACGAACATTAAGAGCTGGATTCAGGTTAAATGTATTGTCATTTGCAACTGCTACTCCAGTAATTGCACCATTTAATTCAGCACGCACAGAATCAACCTGACGTTCTAAAATTTTCATGTTCATACGTGCCTTTTTGCTCTTAGTCTCCACGTAAAATTTACCAACTTGTCTAGCAAGGGCTTCACAGAAGTAAAGAGAAAACAACTCATTATCTGATGTCACATCCATTGTAATAATGGATATTTTTTTATCCTTTTGAGCAACATGCAAAGAATTCATAGATAAATTCTCATAGATTACACCAAAAATGCTATCATGTATTCTTGTGAAATAATTTCGATTACTCCCAGGTAAAAATTGTATGTTTTTAAATTTCGGATTATCGTTCCATTTTTCTCGCCATTCCTTATTTTGAATGTACATCTCTGCTAAGGATATTTTTTTATTATTGACTGTAACTGGAGTCAATAATGTTTTTTCTACCATTGTTCGAGACTTAAATAGTTCCGCTAAATTAGAACTAGAAAACATACTACCTCCACCGCCGCCAACATCAATACCAAGCGAACTTGCTAATCCAAGAGCTCCACCTAAACCGCCACCTTGTTTTTCATCTTCTAATGCAAATGTTAATGTTGCAGTATAAACCGGTTTTTGCATTAAAGAATAAGTTATCCCCAATGCTCCACCGATTATCCCAGCTAAAACAATGAGCTTCCATTTAGAAAGTAAATAATTACTCCAATCTTTTATTTTTTGAATCAACTCCTTTAATGGAATCTCCTCATTAACCCCTAATTCTTTTTCCATTAAATAATACTATTTAAAAGCTGTGACAATTAATAAAGCTAAACTAGTCAGTACACTACCAATACTTACCCATTCTCCTGTACTCATTTTCTTTCCTTCAGGCTTTTCCGGAACCACAATTTGGGAATCAGGTTCAACCTTTGGATATGATCTAAAGAACAAGAAGGATTGTGTTACTGACGCTTTTCCATTTGGATAAATGATATATGCTTTTTTCTTCCATCCTTTATTATCAACTCCACCAACAGCATTTATGTAATATTTAAATCCTTTTCCGCTACGGTATGGAATTTCGGAAGTTAAAAGTACATTACCCGTAACTTTAACTCCTTCATTATAAACCGCAACCTCGATTTCATCACCTGGAAACAATGTAACATTTGAATAGTGATTTTTATCTTTTACTATTTTCTCCCAATTAACTGGAATAGTAGCATATTTTAAATCTTCTTTTAATTTTTTGGTAAGTTTTTCTTTTAGAGTATCATTTTTGGATAAATTCAAATCAACACTTTCAATCTTTTCAATTTGCTCTTGCTTGATTGGTCTTTTGATTTTCATTCCATCTAAATTTGCTATCGAAGTCAATCCGCCAGCTCTCATTACAACATTATAAACAGTTTCTTTTTTATTAGCTAAAACATATTTTCCTGGATATCCAACTGCACCGCTTACTGTAACCATCTGTGGTTTTTCGTAAACTGCCATTTTTCGAATATTAATAACATCAAATGGTTTTAAAATAAAATTTTTCACCTGTTCATTGTTATCGGCGGTAATCTCAAGTTCAATTAACTCAACACGTTTAGGATCAGCGTCGTCTATTACATCAGACTTTACCATTCTTGCAATTTCTACTCGTTTTGATGCAGAACCCGTTAATCCTCCAACTTGAACAACTAAATCATTTAATGTTAGATTTTCAAAATATTCATATTCTCCAGGGTTTTTAACTTCTCCATCAATTGTTACTTTATATTCTTCCCTAAAATCTAATATTGAATATACTGTAACAATATCTTCTCTTTTCAGTTCAATATCAGCATTTAAGTCCCCTGATAATGCACTTGCTAAATCTACATTTACAATTTCGGTAGTTAAATCAGTTTTTAAACGAATAATTCGTGCTCTTTTCGAATATGCATCTTCTTTAAGTCCTTCTGCTCTAGTAATAAGATCAGAAATTCTCATTCCCTCATTAAATGAATAATAGTCTGGTCTAAATACCGCACCTTCAATTTTGATACGATTTTCGAAGCGATTTAAAATTTTAGTTACTTTAAAAACATCTCCAGATTGTGGTACATAAGTATTATAATCACTTTCATTAATGTCGTGCACCTTAAACTCTTTTCCCGTTTTCTGCAAAACATTTACAGAAGCTGTGTACGCAAATTCATTAAAGCCAGATGCAAAATTTAATAAATCGGAGAATTTTTCGCCCTTTTTCATTTCGAAAATTCCTGGTCTTTTTACTTCACCCTCTACAACAACTCTTTGGCTGTAAGCTGGAATTCTGATAACGTCATTGTCTTTTAAACTCACATTATCTGACTGATCTCCTTTTACCAAGAATCTATAGATATCTATATTTCTATAAACTTTGTTATTTCTTATTAATTCAATATTTCTATAACTTCCGTTTTTTCCTGGTCCTCCAGCTAAGTGCAATGCGTTATAAACTGTAGCCAATGATGATATTGAATAATTTCCAGGTTGTTTTCCGCCCACGATTGTTACTTTGATAGTACGGATTTGACTTAAACTAATACTAACTTGTGACTGACCTGATCTAACTGTACTGTAAACTCTCGCTATTGCAGCTTTTATTTTTTGAGTTGCCGCTTCAATTGACATCCCTGAAACAGAAATCTGTCCAACATAATCAATAGTAACTTTTCCTTCTACACTTACCGGAATACTTGCGCTATACTCCTGAACTCCATATACACTTACCTGCAATTCGTCACCAGGCCCTAAAACATAATTCATTGGAGTTGCTAATTTTAAATCTGGTTCAAAATTCAATGTCGGATTATCGAATAATTCAGAACCAAAAATTAACGCATTTATCGAATCCTTTACTTTATCGTTTTTGATTTTTTCCTGTTTTCTACCGAACTCTGAATCTTTATCATTTTTCTTTAACTTATTTTCATTGTCAGTATTTTTATTTTTATCAGAATCTTTAGCATTCTTTTTTTCATATTCTGTAAGCTTGATCCTTAATTTATTAAACTCTGTTTGAGTCATACCTTTAGACAAAGCCATTGGTTCAACCTGATCAAGTGTTGCATTGTTGCTTTTTAACTGAGCGCTAATTTTTGACAAATCATCATCTGACAAATAATCAACTTTTATGGTACTCAAATCCTTAGACTTAAGTAAATCCTGAGCATGTCCATTGAAAGACATTAATAAAATAAAAAATAATGTAAGAACGTAAGTTATCTTTTTCATTCGGCTATAGTTTTAACTTTTATATATCGTTAAAATAAATTTTTAGATTTATGAATATTGTTTTTTATAATAATCCTTATATGAACCTGATGTAACATTTTTCAGCCACTCCTCATTATTTAAATACCAATTAATAGTCTTTTCCAATCCTTCTTCAAAAGTAACAGACGGTTTCCACCCTAATTCCTTATTGATTTTTGACGCATCAATTGCATAACGTAAATCATGACCAGGTCTATCTTTTACATAAGTAATTAGTTTTTCAGATGTTCCTTCTTCTCTTTCCAGTTTACCATCCATAATTTGGCATAATAATTTAACCAAATCAATATTTTTCCATTCATTAAACCCTCCAATATTGTATGTTTCATGATTTTTACCTTCATGGAAAACTAGGTCTATTGCAATGGCGTGATCTTCAACAAAAAGCCAATCACGAGTATAATTTCCATCTCCATAAACCGGCAGGGCTTTATTATTTATAATGTTATTTATAAATAGGGGAATTAATTTTTCAGGAAAATGATAAGATCCATAATTATTTGAACAATTTGTCAAAACATAAGGCAAACCATAAGTTTCGCCATAAGCTCTAACGAAATGATCAGAACTAGCTTTTGAAGCGGAATAAGGAGAATTAGGATCATAAGGTGTTGTTTCTGTAAACAAGCCTTCCGCCCCTAACGAACCATAAACTTCATCTGTACTAATGTGGTAAAATCTTTTGCCTTCAAAATTATTTTTCCATTGATTTTTAGCAGCGTTCAACAAATTCATTGTTCCAATAACATTTGTTTTAACGAATGCCAATGGATCTTCAATTGAACGGTCTACGTGAGATTCTGCAGCTAAATGTAAAACTCCATCAAAATTATGTGACGAAAAAAGTTCATTTATAAAATTTTCATCTACAATATCTCCCTTTACAAAAGTGTAATTAGGTTGATTTTCGATGTCTTTAATATTTTCTAGATTTCCAGCATAAGTTAATGCATCTAAATTAAAAATTTGATATTCTGGATATTTATTCACAAAACGTCTCACTACATGTGACCCAATAAAACCAGCGCCGCCAGTGATAAGAATTTTTTTCATTTTAATTTTAATTTAGTTTAGTAATTCAGAGTTTAGTTTTTCTAATTCGCTGTAAATATCTTTTACATCTTGCGAGTTTTCTTTCTGCAAAATCAAATTAGCAGAATCTGTATGTACGAAAATAGTATTTTTTAATCCAAGAAAAGTTGTATGCAGATTACATCCAATTACCATATTTCCGTTTTTATCAGTTGGATGACCTTTGGATATCAGATAATCATAAACCGACTCAAAAGACCCTAAGTCAGACCAAGAGAATGATGCTGGTACTACTTTTATTTTCTTACTACGTTCCATTACAGCATAATCAATACTGATTGATGGAATCTCTAGAGATAGATTTAAATCTAAAAACCCATCTTTACTTTTTTCCCAAACTTCTTTGGATTTTTCATAAACATCAGGCTGAAATTGTTTTAATTCATCTAGAAGAACACCAGCCTTAAAGCAAAACATCCCACTATTCCATAAAAAATTGCCTCTTGCTATAAACTCTTTAGCCGTAGTTTCGTTTGGTTTTTCACGAAATGATATTACTTTATCTCCTTTTGATTCAATATAACCATATCCAGTTTCAGGTTTAGTTGGAATGACGCCGAAAGTAACAATAAATCCTTCATTTGCTTTTAAAATAGCTTCATCTATCGCATTATTATAATTTTCCATTAAATCTATAATGTGATCAGAAGGTGTAACAATCAAGATGTCATCCGGATCAGACGCAAATGCAGCAAAAGCAATTGCAGCTGCAGTATTTCTGGGAGTTGCCTCAACAATATTAGTATATAAAGTTTTAGATTTATCCATTACTTTTCCACTTAAATGATGATTATCAACATTTCCGACAACCATAACTTTATTTGCTAAATGACTATTACGATCTACTGTCATTTCAAATAAAGATTTCCCTTCAAATATCTCTAAATATTGTTTTGGCTGGCTTTTACGAGAAAGAGGCCATAATCTGCTCCCTACTCCGCCAGTTAAAATTACATGTGTAATTGTTTTATTTGTACTCATCATCTATAAATAAAAAAATCCAAGAAGTGTCTATAATCTATTATCAGCGATAGTGCCTAATACTCCTTTTACATCGTATAATAAACTATTATCTTTCTGTAACTCTGAAAAATTTAACTTTAAAAACTCGGCATGTGCAACACCAAGTACTATTGCATCAAATTTTTCTTTTGGAATTGAATTTATGGTAGTCAATCCATATTCTTCTTTTACTTCCTTAATATTTGCTAATGGATCAAATATTATTACTGCTATTCCATATTCTGTCAATGATTTTACAACATCAACAATTTTAGTATTTCTGACATCTGGACAATTCTCTTTAAACGTTATACCCAACATTAAAAGATTAGCTCCATTGACAGAAATACCTTTTTTTATCATCAATTTTACTACTTGCGAAGCAATGTATTCACCCATGCTATCATTTAAACGTCGACCGGCCAAAATTATTTCGGGATGATATCCAAACTCCTGTGCTCTTTGAGCTAAATAATAGGGATCTACGCCAATACAATGTCCTCCAACCAAGCCTGGTTTAAAAGGCAAGAAATTCCATTTCGTAGCTGCCGCCGCTAATACTTCCTGAGTATCAATATTCATTAAATTAAATATTTTGGCTAATTCATTTACAAAAGCAATATTAATATCTCTTTGAGAGTTTTCAATAACTTTCGCTGCTTCGGCAACTTTTATTGTTGGAGCTAAATGCGTACCCGCAGTAATTACAGATTTATAAAGAGCATCTACTTTTAAACCTATTTCCGGCGTTGAACCAGAAGTTACTTTTAAAATTTTTTCGACAGTGTGCTCCTTGTCTCCGGGATTAATTCTTTCAGGAGAATATCCCGCATAAAAATCAATATTTAATTTCAGGCCCGAAACGTTTTCTAAAACTGGCACACATTGTTCTTCAGTAACACCTGGATAAACAGTTGATTCATAAATAACAATATCTCCTTTTTTTAATATTTTTCCAACTGTTTCACTTGATTTGTATAAGGGAGTTAAATCAGGACGATTATTTCTATCAACAGGAGTTGGGACAGTAATTATAAAATAATTACAATCAGCAATATCTGTTGAAGAACTTGTACAATACAGTCCAATTTGTGAATTAGGTTTATCAACTAATACTTTTTGTAAATCATATTGATCAACCTCCAGAGTAGAATCTATTCCAGATTTTAAGTTATCTACCCTCGATTTATTAATATCAAAACCCACAACTGGATATTTTGTAGCAAATAATCTTGCTAAAGGGAGACCAACATAACCTAAACCTATAACAGCTATTTTTATGTCTTCGTTCATTTAAAAAATATTAGCTTTATTCATAACAACACATGGCTTCGCCATTCCAAGTCCCATTAATATGCTTGGTTTACTAAAAAAGTATAATCACGGCAAATATAGCACATTCAATCAATTTATTCAACACGGTTTCCCGTAATACTTAGAAAACAAAAAATAAGAAAATCTTTAAAAACTCAACTAGTTATCTGTCAGACTGTAAAAAAATACGCCATAAAAAAAACAGAAAATAAAACCTTAATTTTTATTGATTTTATCCTCTGCTTTTTTTTAAAAAATTTTATCATTTATTTGTATTTAACCTTTAGCACACAACCTAAAGATTCTAATACCAAAATATAATGCGTTTTTGAAATTTCCTGAACAATTGCATCTTGATTACTAAAAGCTCCTGATTCAAGCTTTATCCGGTCTCCCACTTGAATTGATGAAACTGAAACATCACTTACATTTGTCGCGTTAAGACTCGATTTAATTATACCAATTTCTTCATCACGGACAATTGCAGGTTTTCCAAGCCAAAATAAATACCTAACAACACCTGGAATATTAAAAACGGAATTTCGATCTATTTCTGAAAGTTGAACAAATACATAAGAGTTAAAAAGAGGAACCTCAATTTTTTTCTTTCTGTCTGACCATTGTTTTACTTGGGTAATTAATGGGCAATAGCATTCTACACCTATTTGAGTCAGCCTCTCTGCTACTTTTTTCTCCCATTTGGGCTTTGTATAAACTACATACCAATTCATAAATTAAACACTATATTGAAACAAAATTCCATTCATACTTCATTCATTCTATAATACTAAATCTTAATTCAATATTTGGCTTTTACATTTATGAACCAATTCCTTTATAAATAAACCCTATTGACTCTAACTCTTTTGCATTCAAAACATTTCGTCCGTCAAATATAAAAGCAGGCTTATGCATTGCATCGTAAATCTTTTGCCAGTCATAAGAGACAAATTCATCCCATTCGGTCAAAATTGAAATAGCATGTGCTCCTAAACAAGCTTCATAAGGATTATCAAACGCAGTTAGCGCAGCATTATTTTCTTCATCTGTTCTAGTTTGCAAATAATTTAAATCAGTTAACATTTTACTTCCTGAAACTTTAGGATCATATACTGATATTTTTGCCTGCTCATTAATTAAATCGTCAGCAACGTAAATTGCAGCTGATTCACGGGTATCATTCGTGTCTTTTTTGAAGGCCCAACCTAAAAATGTTATTTTCTTATCAGCGACAGTGTTATATAAAGTCTGAACAATTTTATTAGAAAATCTTCTTTTTTGATGGTCATTCATTATGATAACCTGTTCCCAATAATCAGCCACTTCATTCAATCCATATGATTTCGCTATGTATACTAAATTCAAAATGTCTTTTTGAAAACAAGAACCTCCAAATCCGACTGAAGCTTTTAAAAACTTTGGCCCAATTCGACTGTCCATTCCAATCGCTTTTGCAACTTCACTTACATCAGCTCCTGTCTTTTCGCATAATTCAGACATTGCATTTATTGAAGAAATTCTTTGTGCTAAAAATGCATTTGCCGTAAGTTTCGATAATTCTGAAGACCAAACATTTGTTGTTAAAATTTTATTTTTATCGACCCAGTTCGCATAAACATCAACTAAAGCATTTATTGCCGATTCACCCTCTGGAGTTGTATCTCCACCAATTAAAATTCGATCAGGATTCAACAAATCTGTAACTGCAGTTCCTTCTGCTAAAAACTCAGGATTAGACAAAATCTGAAATTGCACACCATTTCCTGTATTATCTAAAATACTTTTTATAGCTTCGGCTGTTCTTACTGGTAAAGTAGATTTTTCTACAACTATCTTATTTTCCTTTGCTACTTTTGCAATTTGTCTGGCGCACAATTCAATGTATTTTAAATCAGCTGCCATGCCTTTACCTTTTCCGTATGTTTTCGTTGGCGTATTAACTGATATAAAAATCACTTGGGCTTCATCAATTGCTTTTTCAACATCTGTCGAAAAGAAAAGATTTCTTCCTCTTGCTTCATCAACAATTTCAGATAAACCTGGTTCGTAAATAGGAATATTATTAGTATCTGGATCATTCCAGTCTTTGATTCTTTGTTCGTTCAAATCGACAACTGTCACTTGAATATGTGGACATTTTTGAGCAATCACTGCCATAGTTGGACCTCCAACATAACCTGCACCTATGCAACAAATTTTTGTAACTTTCATTTATTATACTATTAACTTAGTCTATTTTTATTTTAAATTATTCCAATACCAGTTTACCGCTTCCTTCAAACCATCTTGTAAAGAATATTTTGGATCATAACCTAGCATACTTTTAGCCTTATCAATACTTGCCAACGAATGTGGAATGTCTCCTGCTCTATTTTCTCGATAAATAATTTTGACATCAGCAATTTTCGAATCAAATTCTGAAAGATATTCTTTTAAACATTCTACCAAATCATTCAATGTATTGCGTTCTCCAAATGCTGTATTGTAAACTGTATTAGTAGCCTCAGTATTTTGGATTTTAATCGCCAAGTCATTCATCTGAATTACATTTTCGATATAGGTAAAATCCCTTGAATAATTTCCATCACCATTTATCACAGGGCTTTCATATTTTATCAACTGTTTTACAAACTTTGGAATTACTGCTGCATAAGCTCCTTCCGGGTCTTGTCTCTGTCCAAAAACATTGAAATATCGTAAGCCAATAGTTTCTAAACCGTATGTTCTACTAAAAATTTCAGCATACAATTCATTCACATATTTAGTTATGGCGTATGGTGATAATGGTTTCCCTATAATATCTTCAACTTTAGGCAATCCTTCAGAATCTCCATATGTTGACGAACTTGCAGCGTAGATAAAACGTTTAACTTTTTCATCTCTGCATGCGACTAGCATATTTAAAAAACCGGAAACATTTACATCATTTGTCGTTATTGGATCATTTATCGAACGAGGAACAGAACCTAATGCCGCTTGGTGCAAAACATAATCGACTCCTTTCACGGCTAAAATACAATCTGTTAAATTGCGAATATCACCTTCAATTAATTCAAAATTTGAATCTTCAATAAAATTATCCAAATTATGACGATGTCCAGTTGAAAAATTATCTAGACAAACTACTTTATCACCAAGCCTCAAAAAATATTCACACAAATTTGAGCCAATAAATCCCGCACCTCCTGTAATTAAAATAGTCCTTTGAATTGATGTTCCCATTTGAATCAAATTTATTTTTTCAATTTATTTAGAAAAGTTTTTATTGATTTCTTTTTTTCTTCCTCATCCAGATATCCGTTAGAATAATCTCCATAACCATATCCGTAACCATAAGCTGAACCATATTTTGCTTTGTTTTCATATCCATTGAAAACAATACTTGCATTACTTAGTTCACCTCTCTTAACTCTGGTATTCAACAACGTTATCATATCTTTTTTAGTATAATTCTGTCTCACGATATACAAAGTTACGTCTGAGTATTGAGATAATTCTAATGCATCTGAAACTAAACCTACAGGAGGTGTATCCAAAATGATATAATCGTATTTATTTTTTAATTCTTCAATTAATTCTCCCATCGCTTCACTCAAAATCAACTCTGATGGATTTGGAGGAATTGGTCCAGAAAGAATAACATCAAGATTTGGAACCTCTGTAGAATTCGTAATTTCACTCAAATTATTTTGTCTAATTAAATAATTCACAACTCCCGTCTGAGTAGTTAAATTAAATTCATCTGCCAATCTTGGCTTTCTTAAATCCAAACCTACAATAACCGTTTTCTTTTCGCTCAAGGCAAAAACTGTTGCAATATTTATCGAACAGAATGTTTTTCCTTCACCACTTATTGATGAAGTTATCATTAAAGTTTTTGAACCACTTACCTGCCGTTTTTTATACAAAAATTGCAATGAAGATCGAATTGCCCTAAAAGCTTCAGAAAGTGCCGATTTAGGTTTATCGAAAACAGCGAGATTAACCCCTCCTTTATTTACACCGATTACACCAATTATTGGTATTTGACTCAACTTTGTAAGCTCCTCAGTGTTTTGAATGGAATTATTAATAAAAAAAATCAGTAAAACAATTAACAAGGGAATCAGTATTCCTAAAAACAGCGCTAATATATAATTAACAGAAGTTTTAGGACCTACCAAAGCTCCTCCT
This sequence comes from Flavobacterium sp. ASV13, assembly GCF_000745775.1. Classification (GTDB taxonomy): domain Bacteria; phylum Bacteroidota; class Bacteroidia; order Flavobacteriales; family Flavobacteriaceae; genus Flavobacterium. The sequence continues at coordinate 463,822 of NZ_JQJY01000005.1, forward strand.
ATTTCTTTAGCCGGATCAATAAAATGGATGTCAGATAAATTAGATGCTTTTACAATTTCTGCTTCATTTCGTTTTTGAAGAAATGTTGTATAAATATTGTCGTTTAAATCATATTTTCTTTTTATCTTCAATAGCTCCTGTTGCTCTTCTGGCAACCTTTTAACTGTATTTTCCGCTTCTCCTATTTTAGCATTTACTAACGATAAATCATAAACGAGAGATGCTTTTGCAGAAACAATATTTTCAAGCAAAACGCTTTTAAGCGCCTCCATTTGATTATCAAAATCCTTAAAAATCTTATCGCTTTTAACGGCATATGCCATTTCTGACCTTTGAGTTGAGAGCGCAATTAGCTTCGAAATATTTGTCGCAATATTCGGGTCCTCAATTCCTGCAACTGATGGTGCTGGTAATCTCGAATAATCAACACTGTTATTTAGATACGATTTTAGTGAATTATAATATGTAATTTTTCTGGCGATCTGATCTCTTTCGACATCAAAATTCATTATTTTGTCAGAAACCTTCGCCCCTCCATCTTCTATTTCATAGATATTTTTATCTTTTCTAAATGATTTTAACTCATTCCCTGTTTGCTTTAATTGCAATTCCATAGCAACTAAAGTACTATCAATAAATTTAATCGTATTGTTTGCAAATTGATTTTTCCCATCCAATTGAATTTTGATCAACATTTTTACTGTTGAATTAAGATACTCAACAAGTCTCGCTTTGTTTGTGCCTTGCATTCCCAAAGTCAAAATTGAGCCGCCCTTATCATCAGAACCAACACTTATGCCTTTGTAACGGGAAACTGTTCCATCAAAATCATTGAATTTGACAAAATACTCGTTTCCTATATACAAACCCGGATTATCATTAATTTGCAATTCCCAATTTAAAAAAGGCAAAGAAACGCGTTCACCAACTTTGTACCTTTTTACAAATTCTACAGGCTGAACTGCTGTTTTAGAATATGAATTTTCAGCATAATTAATCAATGAAACCGAATTATTCTCAAAAGGAATATGTATCTCATATACATTTGCACTGATAAATTTAATTTTTATCAAGGTATTTGCAAGCTGCCCTCTAGATTTATCGATATCAACATAAAATGGCACGCTACCATAAGCATCAATTAAATTGTATTCACCCATGGTTAGGTAATCAATATAATATTGAAGTTTACTAACTACTAACTCATTATGAGATCTTGACTGTAATATTGTTGTTATTCCATTTACCTGATCTGAAATTCCTCCCCAATTAAAAACCAAGCTTGTATTTGAGGTAAAAAAAGGATTGCTTTCTTCTTTAATCGAAATCAAAGTCTGCATTCCATAAATTTTTTCTTTACGAATATTTACCTGATATGCAATAGTAAACGCGATAATTAAACTCACTAAAAACCATTTCCAATAGCTAAGAATTTTTAGCAACATACCTTTAAAATCAAAACTTGAATGATTTTCAAAAATCGACAAATCTTTTATATCTAACATTTTCGAGCCTAATTTTTAGTTTTGATTCTTATTTTATAATTAAATACACTGTTGTTGCCAGTGACAATAAAGTAATAATTGTACCTATTGACTGTATTCCCGTTTGCCCAGTTCCCCATGTTTTTTGTCTCAATGGCTTGACATAAATATAATCATTAGGTTGTAAGTAATAGTAAGGAGATTTCATGACGTTCACATCAGTAAGGTCAATCTCGTTCATTTGAACTCCGGTAGGTGTTTGTCGAATTATAGTCACAGATTTTCTATCTCCCACTGTATTAATATCTCCAGCATTTGCAACAGCTTCCATAATATTCACATGCTCTTGAAACATTGTTTTTGTACCTGTGCTTCCAACCTCTCCATTTATTGTATATCTAAAACCCGCTAATTTTATTGTCACAAATATATTAGCATCTGTTTTAAAATATTCTTCAAGCAATTTTTTCTCAATTATCACTCGAACTTCTTCCAGAGTATAACCAATAACATTTATTTCGCCTAAAATTGGAATTCGAATATTCCCATGATCATCAACTGTAAATCCGTCAAAATATAAGGCAGCCTCAGATCTTCCGGTTGTTAGAGATGTACTCTCTGTTTTATTAAAAATTGCAACTAATTTAGGGTCTATGGCTTTTAAATTAATACTTAAAACATCATTAACCTGAAGCCTGTAAGGCTTAGTTTCAACTACTGCAACAGTATTTGAGTCTTCAGAAGAATTTTTATCCTGCAGATATACTAAATCTTTTATAGGAATACATGAAGTAAAAAGCATACTAATCAGCAACAGGATATAAAAACTATTTTTTGTCATTGTTAAAATTTTATCGCAAATATAGCTTTTCCATTTAATCTTCGGAAAATCTATATTTCAATTGGGGTTTATTTAATTGTTCTTGAATGTTTTTTCAAATGGAACGCGATGCAAAATACTTCTGCCGAGAGTAACTTCATCAGCATATTCCAATTCGTCTCCTACTGATATTCCTCTTGCAATCGTAGAAATTATAATTTGAAATTCTGCAATTTGTTTATAGATATAAAAATTGGTCGTATCACCTTCCATGGTTGAACTTAATGCAAAAATGATTTCAACAACTTTTCCGGATTTGACTTTTTCGACTAAAGTTGAAATATTTAACTGACTTGGACCAACACCTTCAATTGGAGAAATTTTTCCTCCCAACACATGATAAATCCCTTTATACTGACCCGTATTTTCAATAGCCATAACATCACGAATATCCTCAACAACACAAATAGTCTGATGATTTCTAGATGAATTGACACATATTTCACACACTTTTGTATCTGAAATGTTATGGCAATTTTCACAAAATTTAATATCCTCACGCATATTTAAAAGTGCCTGAGACAAAAAGCCTGTTTGCTCCTTTGGCTGTTTAAGCAAATGAAGAACTAATCGCAGAGCTGTACGTTTACCAATACCAGGCAATTGCGACATTTCATTAACCGCTTTCTCTATTAATTTTGATGAAAATTCCATGACGACAAAAGTAACATTTTTAACGGTATCAGCATCTTTCAAACAATTAAATTCAACTCTAAAAGAAATAGGGATTTATCTTGTTTCTATCTGCCAATAAAAAACAAAACTTCCCAATACAATTGGAAAGTTTTAAAACGCTTTTTTTCGATTAATATTGGTTTGTAGCCAATAAAACTAATGTACAAGCAACTTCGACCTCAATATTATTCAACTCTAGTAATTGATACAATTCAGGGTTCTCTGTTCCGGGATTAAAAATTACTCTTTTAGGTTGTGCTTCAATTATATAATTATAATAATCACGTTGACGAGATGGGTTTAAATACAAAGTTACTGTATCGATATTTTTTACAGGAATTGCTTTTGTATGAATTTTTACACCAGCTACCTCTCCAGTATTTTGACCAATTGCTAATACTGTGTGCCCTTTTTGAGTAAGCATATTTATGGCTCTAAATGCATAACGATCTGGTTTTGTTGTAGCACCTAGAAGTAATGTCTTTTTATTTTTCATCTTTTTAATTTAAAGTGCAAAAGTAGTTAAAAAGAATGAGGTTAACTTGTCTTATAAATTCAGAATATTGACTCTAAAAAAATAATATCATAACTCCGTTTTAGCTGTCAATATAAAAAAATAACTACTTTTACTTCACTAACCGAAATTTTATGGATTTATTCATTTACTTATTTGCCGCACTTTTTTCCGTTTTAAACCCAATTGGCACTGTACCGATTTTCGTTGGATTAACACAGCACGATTCACAAAAAGAACGTTCAAGAATTTCTCTATGGACCGCAATAAATGTTTTTATCATTTTATTGGTATCTTTTTTTATCGGTCAATATGTTTTGACATTTTTTGGGATTAGCATTGATGCTCTTCGAATTGCAGGCGGAATTGTAATTGTGAATTCTGGCTTTTCATTGCTTTCGGGAAAATTTAATAAAAAACGAGGAATAAATAAAAAAATTGAAACTGACGCACAGCAAAGAAACGACATTGCCTTGACGCCATTAGCAATTCCAATGTTAGCGGGACCAGGTTCAATTTCTCTTCTAATTGCTTTTTACCAAGAACATCATGAAATGAATGAAATCATTATTTCATGTCTTGCTATTTTAGCAATTGGAGTCAGCATTTTTGCCATTCTAAAAAGTGCACATTACCTTGCCCGCATACTAGGTGCATCAGGAATTGTTGCAATTTCCCGAATAGTTGGATTCATTGTAATTTCTATCGGAATTCAATATATCGTAAGTTCTATTGTAAATATTATTAAAGGAAACTTTTAATCTAAAACTTTTTAAAAAATAAAAAAAGGGATAAAACTTTAAACTTTATCCCTTCTTTATTTATTTAAAAACCTGTTTTTTTTTAATTCCTTGGCAAGAAAACTTCAGCCATCATGCAGCGTGCGCTTCCACCGCCACAAGCTTCAATTGTATCCAAGCTCGAACTTAAAATTTCGGCGTGTTTTTCTAATTGTGCAATTTGCTTTGCAGTTAAACTTTGATGAGCCGATGCACTCATAACAATATACTTTTTATCGTTTGTCCCTCTAACTTCCAACATATTTCCAGCAAAATTGTTTACCTGATCTTCTGTAATTAAAATGATTTCTTTTTTGTCGTCTCTCAAATTATCCAAAACCATTTTTCGTTCTTTTTTATCATCGATGCAATCTGCACAAATAACCGCAAAAGTTTCGCCCAAACACATCATCACATTTGTATGATAAATGAGTTTTCGTTCTCCGTCAACAGTCTGAAAAGCTTCAAAAATTACAGGAGCATAATCAAAATCTTCACAGAATTCAATAAATAATTCTTCATCGGCACGAGGCGACAAAGCGCAATACGCTTTTGCATTAGCACGGTCTAAAAGAAGACTCCCTGTTCCTTCTAAAAAATAACCATCATCTTCAGCAGAAGTGTAATCCATTATATTTGATATTTCAAAACCCTTTTCTTCCAAAGTGTCCAAAATATCTTCGCGACGTTCTTGGCGTCTGTTTTCAGCAAACATCGGATAAAGTGCTACATCTCCATTTTCATGAAATGAAACCCAGTTATTTGGAAAAATACTATCCGGAGTATCTGTTTCCAAAGTATCTTCAATAACTGTAACATCTACTCCAACCACTCTAAGTTTTTCAACAAAAGCATCAAATTCCTGCTGTGCTTTAGCATTTACAGTACTTGGTAAAAGTCCGTCTAATACTTTTTGATAATAATTATTTACGGCAGTCTGTTCATTCATTCTGAATGCAACAGGCCGAATCATCACGATTGCATTTGTTGTCTGTTTCATGATTTTATATTTTTTTGTTTCAAGTTTAAGGCTTCAAGTTTAAAATTTAGCGTCTTGTAAAAACCTTAAACTTGAAACTCAAAAACTATTTTAGTCTCTAATTAACGGAAGTGTTGAACATCTTAATAATCCTTCTTGTTTTGCAATTTCGGCATACGGAATTTCTTCAACCGTAAAACCATTTGCACGAAGCCAGTTATTTAAGCGTGTGAAATTTTTCTCCGAAACCACAACATTTTTATCAATTGAAAACACATTTGAAAACATATTATACATTTCATTTCTTTCGATATGAAACAAATTTTCTTTTCCAAAAAGATTCACTAGATATAAATAATCAGCTTCTTCACGAAAACCTCTTTTGTAGATAATTCCTTTATTTTCTCCAACTGGCTGAAAACAACAATCTAAGTGCAATGCATTATCTCTAGCTTCTAGTTTAGATTTAACCAGATCAAATTCTTTTACAATTTTGTTTGGAAATAACTCTTTAATATAATTAACCCCATGCATGTTAGTCCTTGCGGTTATATAATCTTTATAATCACTTCCTTTGTAAGTTCCTATAAAAATATGATCATTCCAAAGCATAACATCGCCTCCTTCAATATGAACTTCTTCAGGCGGACGAACAACTTTTAGAGGTTCAATTTGATCTATTACATATTGAATTGCGTCTAGTTCACGTTCACGATCAGGCAGTATATTTGATTTTACAAAAACATCATCAATTACAAATCCAATATCTCGAGCAAAAATCTGATTGTAGTTCTCAATCATTTCCGGGCGATAGACTTTAACGTCATACTTTTGAAAAACAGAATTAAAAGCTTCCATTTCAACAACCATGTCTTTTTCGATCGGATAGGTTCCTGCTTTAATATGTTCCAATGACTTAGGGTCATAAGCTTCCTCTAAGGTTGGAGTTGGCCCATTATGAACGGCTGAACCCAAAACTACAGCCCGCAGTCTTGACGTTTCGTTCTTTACATTTAATTGCAACATAACTTTATTATATTTTGAGCAAAGATAAAAAAAGCTTCACATGTAAGTGAAGCTTTCTATTTTTTATTTGTTAGGCTTAAATTCTCTTAACGGATGCCCTGTGTAAATTTGTCTTGGTCTTCCAATTGGCTCTTTGTTTTCACGCATTTCTTTCCATTGTGCGATCCATCCTGGCAATCTTCCGATAGCAAACATTACTGTAAACATATCTGTTGGAATTCCTAACGCTCTGTAAATAATTCCTGAGTAGAAATCAACGTTTGGATATAAGTTTCTTGATTTGAAGTATTCGTCTTCAAGAGCTGCTGTTTCTAATTTTCTAGCAATATCTAAAATTGGATCTTCAACACCTAAAGTTTCTAAAACTTCTTTAGCCGCTTTTTTGATGATTTTTGCTCTTGGATCAAAGTTTTTATAAACTCTGTGTCCGAATCCCATTAAACGGAATGGATCATTTTTATCTTTAGCTTTAGCCAAGAATTTATCAGTATCTCCACCATCTTTGTTGATTTCTTCCAACATTTCAAGAACAGCCTGATTTGCTCCTCCATGAAGAGGTCCCCAAAGAGCAGAAACTCCAGAAGAGATTGAAGCAAATAATCCAGCGTGAGATGAACCAACCATTCTTACTGTTGAAGTTGAACAGTTTTGTTCGTGATCTGCGTGAAGAATAAATAATTTATCCAATGCATCAACAACAACAGGATTTGCTTTGTAAGGTCCTGTTGGCAATTGAAACATCAACTGCATAAAGTTCTCAACATATCCTTTTGTATTGTCATAATAGTTCAATGGATATCCCATTGATTTTCTGTATGTCCAAGTTGCAATAACTAAAAATTTAGCCATTGTTTTGCAAATTGCCTCATACATTTCTTTTTCGTTATCCACATTCACTGCTTTTGGGTTGAAAGCAGTTAAAGCGCTTGTCAAAGCTGACAAAACACCCATTGGATGCGCAGTTTTTGGAAAACCGTCAATGATATTTTTCATTTCTTCGTTAACTAACGAATGTTTTTTAATACCATTTTCAAAGTTTTCTAATTCTGCAGCTGTTGGCAGTTCTCCAAAAATCAAAAGATAAGACACCTCTAAAAAACTAGCCTTTTCAGCTAAATCTTCAATTGAATATCCTCTGTAACGTAAGATTCCTAATTCTCCGTCTAAGAAAGTAATTTCACTTGTACAAGATCCTGAGTTTTTATAACCCGGGTCGATTGTAATAATACCTGTTAAATCACGTAATTTGTTAATATCGATAGCTGATTCATTTTCGCTCCCTGTGATAACCGGAAGTTCAATTTTTTTACCATCTACTTCTAATGTAGCTATTTTTGACATAATATAATCGGGAATAATTCTATAAAATAATAATTTATCAAATCTAAGGAATTTAAGACTAACTAAAAAAAGAATCCTGCTATGAATTTGTTAAAACTCCAAAAAAAAACCATTCGTTAACACGAATGGTTTCTTTTCAATATATAACTCTTACAATTATTTGATCTTGAAAGCGTTTAAACCAGGAAAATAAGCAGTACTTCCAAGTTCTTCTTCAATTCTTAATAATTGGTTGTATTTAGCCATACGATCAGAACGTGAAGCAGAACCAGTTTTGATTTGCCCACAGTTTAAAGCCACAGCTAAATCTGCAATTGTATTATCTTCAGTTTCTCCAGAACGGTGAGACATTACAGATGTATACCCAGCATTTTTAGCCATATTTACAGCTGCAATAGTTTCTGTCAAAGTACCAATTTGGTTTACTTTTACTAAAATTGAATTAGCAATACCTTTTTCGATACCAGTTGACAAACGTTCAACATTAGTAACGAATAAATCATCTCCAACTAATTGTACTTTATTTCCAATTTTCTCAGTCAAGTATTTCCATCCATTCCAATCGTCTTCGTACATACCGTCTTCGATAGAAATAATTGGATATTTAGCAGCAAGTTCAGCTAAATAATCCGCTTGCTCTTCAGATGTTCTGATTTTTCCAGTTTCTCCTTCAAATTTAGTGTAATCATATTTACCGTTTACATAAAACTCAGAAGCCGCACAGTCAAGCGCAATCATAATTTCGTCACCGAAAGTATATCCTGCTTTCTCAACTGCTAATTTAATAGTATCTAAAGCATCTTCAGTACCACCAGCTAAGTTTGGAGCAAAACCTCCTTCATCACCTACAGCCGTACTTAAACCTCTATCGTGTAATACTTTTTTCAAGCTGTGAAAAATTTCAGTCCCCATTTGCATAGCATGTGTAAAAGAAGTAGCTTTTACAGGGAAAATCATAAATTCTTGAAATGCGATAGGCGCATCAGAGTGAGAACCACCGTTGATGATGTTCATCATCGGAACTGGCAATGTGTTAGCAGAAACACCACCTACATATCTGTACAATGGCAATCCAAGTTCGTTAGCAGCAGCTTTTGCAGCAGCTAAAGAAACACCTAAAATAGCATTAGCTCCTAGTTTAGATTTATTTGGAGTTCCATCTAAATCAATCATTAATTGGTCAATTGTGTTTTGTTCGAAAACAGAAGTTCCAACTAATTCTTCAGCAATAACAGTATTTACATTGTTCACTGCATTCAAAACACCTTTACCTAGATAAGCTTTACCTCCATCACGTAATTCAACAGCTTCGTGCTCTCCAGTTGATGCTCCAGAAGGAACAGCAGCTCTACCTAAAACTCCATTTTCAGTTACTACATCAACTTCAATAGTAGGATTACCTCTAGAATCAAGAATTTGTCTTGCGTGAACTTTAATTATAATACTCATTATTTTTGTTTTTTATTAATAAATTATATTTTTTTTTCGAAATTATAAAAATATTTAATACTAAAAACGCAATCTAGACATTAAACACCTTTATTTATTAACTACATCGTTTTAGAGGTAGCCAGTTTTATATTCTCAACAAATTGATCAAATAAATAAGATGAATCATGTGGTCCCGGGCTTGCCTCTGGGTGATATTGCACTGAAAAACAATTCTTATTTTTCATTCTCATTCCGGCAACAGTACCATCATTTAAATGCACATGGGTAATCTCCAATTCTGGATGATTTTCCAATTGTTCTTTCTTAACCGCAAATCCATGATTCTGAGAAGTAATCTCTCCTTTACCAGTTAAAATATTTTTAACAGGATGATTAATTCCTCGGTGTCCGTTAAACATTTTATAAGTTTCAATACCATTGGCAAGGCCAATTACTTGATGTCCTAAACAAATTCCGAATAAAGGTCTATCCTCAGCAAGAATTTTCTTTGCAACTTCAATTGCTCCAAATAAAGGATCCGGATCTCCAGGCCCGTTTGACAAGAAAAATCCATCTGGATTAAACGAATTTAAATCCTCATAAGTTGAGTTATATGGAAAAACTTTAATATAGCAATCTCTCTTGGCAAGATTTCTTAAAATATTCTTTTTAATTCCAAGGTCAAGTGCAGAAATTTTATAAGTTGCATTTTCATCTCCAACAAAATATGGTTCAGTTGTAGACACTTTAGACGCAAGTTCTAGACCTTCCATATTTGGAACATCTGCTAATTCCTTTTTCAAATCTTCAATTGAAGTACCATCTGTACAAATTACAGCATTCATTGCTCCATTGTCACGAATATAACTTACAAGAGCTCTTGTATCAACATCAGAAATACAAATCAGGTTTTGCTTGGTAAAGTAATCTTCCAAACTTCCAGAAGCACCTTCTCTTGAATAATTAAAGCTAAAGTTTTTACAAACCAAACCTGCAATTTTAATGCTGTCTGATTCTACTTCTAAATCATTAACACCATAATTACCAATATGCGGATTAGTCGCAACCATAATTTGACCAAAATAAGAAGGATCTGTAAAAATCTCCTGATATCCGGTCATTCCAGTATTAAAACAAACCTCACCAAAAGTTTTACCGCTAATACCGATAGACTTTCCGTGAAAAATAGTTCCATCACTTAGTAATAAAATGGCGCTTTGTCGTGTTGTGTATTTCATTCTTTAATTTGTATTGTTTTTTAATTGTGTATGAAACTTGAAAAGCTTCATTTGTAATTAGATATTTTGCAAATTTACTTCTTTAAAAGAGCTCTTCCAAGATTTTTTAAAACTTTCATTCGTAAAAATAAAACCTAGCATTTTAAATAAGTTACATTTTTAAAGGTTTCAAAAAAATCAAAAAAAAAAGGATAAACTAACAATTAGTTTATCCTTGATTTTTATAGAATCATTACTTTCATAATTATTCAGAAGCTTCTGTAGTCGTTTCTGATTCAGCAGCTGGAGCTTCAGGAGCAGTTCCTTCAGCTTTTTTTGCTTTACCACCACGACGGCTTTTAGCTTTTTTAACTTCTTTTTTACCTCCGTTGTAAAGTTCATTGAAGTCAACAAGTTCGATCATCGCCATATCAGCGTTATCTCCCAAACGATTTCCAACTTTAATGATACGAGTGTATCCACCTGGACGGTCACCAACTTTAGCAGCTACATCTCTGAACAAGTCAGTTACAGCATATTTGCTACGTAAGTAAGCAAAAACAATACGACGGTTGTGAGTCGTATCTTCTTTTGATTTAGTGATTAAAGGCTCAACGAATTGTTTAAGCGCTTTAGCTTTAGCAACAGTAGTGTTAATACGTTTGTGCTCAATAAGAGAACAAGCCATATTAGCCAACATAGCTTTTCTATGTCCAGTCTGTCTGCTTAAGTGGTTGAATTTTTTTCCGTGTCTCATGACGTGTTTTTTTTATCTTCATCTTGCTACAATCCACTATGGAGAGCAAAATATGAAGTAAATTATTCTTTATCTAATTTGTATTTAGCTAAATCCATTCCGAAAGTCAAATTTTTAACTGCAACAAGTTCATCAAGTTCAGTTAAAGATTTTTTACCGAAATTACGGAATTTCATTAGGTCATTTTTATTGAACGATACTAAATCACCAAGTGTATCAACTTCAGCCGCTTTCAAGCAATTTAATGCTCTTACAGATAAATCCATATCAACAAGCTTAGTTTTAAGCAATTGTCTCATATGCAATGACTCTTCATCATACGATTCTGTTTGTGCAATTTCGTCAGCCTCAAGTGTAATTCTTTCATCAGAAAACAACATGAAATGGTGAATTAAAACTTTAGCAGCTTCAGTAAGAGCATCTTTAGGATTAATAGATCCATCAGTTTTGATTTCAAAAACTAATTTTTCGTAATCTGTTTTTTGCTCTACACGGAAATTTTCGATTGCATATTTTACATTTTTTACCGGAGTAAAAATAGAATCTGTAAAAATCGTTCCAATTGCAGCATTCTGTTTTTTGTTCTCTTCAGCAGGAACGTATCCTCTACCTTTTTCGATCGTTAAATCGAAGTTCAATTTGATTTTAGAATCTAAATTACAGATAACAAGGTCTGGATTCAAAACTTGGAAACCTGAAATAAATTTTTGAAAATCACCTGCCGTTAGCTGATCTTTACCAGAAACAGAAATAGTAACTGCTTCATTATCAATATCTTCAATTTGACGTTTGAAACGAACTTGTTTTAGATTAAGGATAATTTCGGTAACATCTTCAACAACACCTGAAATAGTAGAAAACTCATGATCTACACCTTCGATACGAACAGATGTAATTGCATAACCTTCTAACGCTGAAAGCAAAACTCTTCTAAGTGCATTACCAACTGTCAATCCGTAACCAGGTTCCAAAGGTCTAAATTCAAATTTACCTTCAAAATCGGTTGAATCGATCATGATAACTTTATCGGGCTTTTGAAAATTAAATATTGCCATAAATTTCGACTAAGTCAATTATTATTTGTTGTACAACTCTACGATTAATTGTTCTTTAATGTTTTCTGGAATTTGAAGTCTTGCAGGTACAGAAACGAAAGTTCCTTCTTTAAGATCATTGTTCCAAGTAATCCATTCATAAACATGACTTGAATTTGATAAAGAACGTTCGATAGCTTCTAAAGATTTAGATTTTTCACGAACTGCAACTTTATCACCAGGTTTAAGGTGGTAAGAAGGAATATTTACAACTTCACCATTTACAGTAACGTGTCTGTGAGATACGATTTGACGCGCACCTCTTCTAGAAGGAGCGATACCCATTCTAAAAACTACGTTATCCAATCTTGCTTCGCATAATTGTAATAAAACTTCACCAGTAACTCCTTTAGTAGCTGATGCTTTTTCGAATAAATTTCTGAATTGTTTTTCTAAAATTCCGTAAGAATATTTAGCTTTTTGCTTTTCCATTAACTGAACAGCGTACTCAGATTTTTTTCCTCTTTTTTTAGCCATCCCGTGTTGTCCAGGTGGGTAATTTCTTTTTTCGAAAGATTTATCATCTCCGAAAATTGCTTCGCCAAATTTACGGGCGATTCTTGTGCTAGGACCAGTATATCTTGCCATTTTAAATTGTTTAAGATAGAGATTATGAATTCAGGTCTTATCCTTCGATAATCTATGTTCTATCTAGGTTATACTATAATAATTTTGAGTATTAAACTCTACGTCTTTTCGGAGGACGACATCCGTTGTGAGGCATTGGAGTAACATCGATAATTTCAGTAACTTCAATTCCACCGTTATGAATAGAACGGATAGCAGACTCACGTCCGTTTCCTGGTCCTTTTACATAAACTTTTACTTTTTTAAGTCCTGCTTCAAGAGCTACTTTACTACAATCTTCTGCTGCCATTTGAGCTGCATACGGAGTGTTCTTTTTAGAACCTCTGAAACCCATTTTACCAGCTGAAGACCAAGAAATAACTTCACCTTTCTTATTAGTCAAAGAAATGATAATATTGTTGAAAGTCGCAGAAATATGAGCTTCACCCGTTGATTCAACGATAACTTTACGTTTTTTTGCAGTTGCTTTAGCCATATTACTTATTATTTAGTTGCTTTTTTCTTGTTAGCAACAGTTTTTCTTTTACCTTTTCTTGTTCTAGAGTTGTTTTTAGTTCTTTGTCCTCTTAATGGAAGACCAGATCTATGACGGATACCTCTGTAACAACCAATATCCATTAAACGTTTGATGTTCAAAGAAACTTCAGAACGTAATTCTCCTTCAATTTTGTAAAATGAAACTGCATCACGAATTGCTCCGATCTCATCATCATTCCAATCTTGAACTTTTTTATCTTGGCTAACTTGAGCTTTTTCTAAAATCTCAATAGCTCTACTTTTTCCTAATCCGAAGATGTAGGTAAGTGCGATAACACCTCTTTTGTTTTTTGGGATATCTACCCCTGCTATTCTTGCCATAATTATCCTTGTCTTTGTTTAAATCTAGGATTCTTTTTGTTTATTACGTACAGTCTCCCTTTTCTACGCACGATAATGCACTCGGCACTTCTCTTTTTTACTGATGCTCTAACTTTCATAGTAATTATCCTTTAATATCGATAAGTAATTCTTGCTTTTGACAAATCATAAGGACTCATTTCTAGTTTCACTTTATCACCAGGTAATAATTTGATGTAATGCATACGCATTTTACCAGAAATATGAGCAATTACAATATGTCCATTTTCTAACTCTACACGGAACATCGCATTTGACAATGCTTCAATGATTGATCCGTCTTGTTCTATTGCTGATTGTTTTGCCATAAATATATTAAGCTACTGCTTTTCTATTTTTACCAGTCTTCATTAAACCATCATAATGTTTGTTTAACAAATATGAATTGATTTGCTGAATGGTATCTATTGCAACTCCAACCATAATTATTAATGAGGTACCTCCAAAAAACATTGCCCAAGCATCTGTTACCCCAATAACACTAACTACAATAGCTGGGAACACAGCAATCAAAGCAAGGAATAAAGAACCTGGAAAAGTTATTAAAGACATCACTTTATCAAGGAAGTCTGAAGTTTCAGCACCAGGACGAACCCCAGGAATAAAACCACCACTTCTTTTCAAGTCATCAGCCATTTTGTTAGTCGGCACAGTGATTGCAGTATAAAAGAATGTAAACACAATAATTAAAGTTGCGAATAATAAATTATACCAAAAACCAAACATGTCTTTAAATACTACAAGAATGGATTGTGATGTTTCTGACTGAGATAACCCAGCTACAGCTGCAGGTATAAACATAATTGCCTGAGCAAAAATAATTGGCATAACCCCAGCAGCATTTAGCTTCAAAGGAATCCATTGTCTATTACCACCTGCTAAATCTTGCTCATAATCACCAGTAGTCGTACGACGAGCGTACTGAACAGGAATTCTACGTACTGCCATTGTAAGCAATACACAAGAAATAATCACTAATAACCACAAAATAATTTCAATAACTAACAACATTGGTCCTCCATTGTTATTGGTAACTCTCGTAGTAAACTCTTGAATAAAAGCTTGCGGTAAACGAGCTAAGATACCAACCATAATTAATAATGAAATTCCATTTCCAATACCTTTATCAGTAATTTTTTCACCAAGCCACATAGCAAAAATTGTACCAGTAACTAAAATGATTACAGAAGAGAATAAAAACTCAGGTGAGTTAAAGCCTAGTAGAAAAGCACTGCCAGGCAATGTTCTGTATAGATTGTAGATATAGGTTGGACCTTGAACCAATGTAATAGCAATAGTTAACCAACGTGTAATTTGATTAATCTTTTTTCTACCACTCTCTCCATCATTTTGAAGTTTTTGCAAATAAGGAATAGCAATTCCCATTAACTGAACAACAATAGATGCAGAAATATAAGGCATAATACCTAAAGCAAAAACTGAAGCTTTAGAGAAAGCACCTCCTGTAAACATGTCTAAGACAGAACCTAAACCTTGTTTAGTTTGCCCTGCTAAACCTGTTAATTGAGTTGCATCAACTCCAGGAAGGGTAACGTGTGCTCCAAAACGATATACTAAAAGTAATCCTAAAGTAATTAGAATTCTATTCTTTAGTTCTTCGATTTTCCAAACATTGCTAATTGATTCAATAAATTTCTTCATACAATAGAAAAATTATATTGTTACAGCCTCTCCACCAGCAGCTTCAATAGCAGCTTTTGCAGTAGCAGTAAATTTGTGAGCAGTTACTTTTAATTTTGCTTTCAACTCTCCTCTACCTAAAATCTTAACGATTTCATTTTTGGTAGCTAGACGATTTGCAACAAATTCTGTCATAGAAACAGAATCAGTAACCAAACCATTGTCTACTAATAATTGAAGCGTATCTAAATTAACACCTTCGTATTCTTTACGATTGATGTTTGTGAAACCAAACTTAGGTACACGTCTTTGAAGCGGCATTTGCCCTCCTTCAAAACCAATCTTTTTTGAATAACCAGAACGAGATTTTGCTCCTTTGTGACCTCTTGCAGCAGTGCCACCTTTTCCAGAACCTTCTCCTCTACCTAATCTTTTATTTTGATTGTGCGTTGATCCTTCAGCTGGTTGTAAGTTACTTAAATTCATAACAGTATTTGTTATTTAGCTTCTTCAACAGAAACTAAGTGTTTAACTTTGTTTATCATACCAAGGATAGCAGGATTTGAATCATGCTCTACAACTTGTCCCATTTTACGTAGACCTAAAGCTTCCAAACCTCTTTTTTGAGAAAGAGGACAGTTGATTTTGCTTCTTACTTGTTTTACTAATAATTTAGCCATAATTTCCTTGAATTAACCTTTAAAAACTTTTTCTAAAGAAACACCTCTTTGTTTTGCAACAGTATGAGCGCTTCTCATTTGTAATAAAGCATCAAAAGTTGCTTTCACTACGTTATGAGGATTTGATGATCCTTGAGATTTAGATAATACGTCGTGAATACCTACTGATTCAAGAACTGAACGAACAGCTCCACCAGCAATAACTCCTGTACCATGAGAAGCAGGAATTAAGAATACACGTGCACCACCAAATTTACCTTTTTGTTCGTGAGGAACTGACTGACCATTCAAAGGAATTTTTACTAAATTTTTCTTTGCATCTTCTACTGCTTTCGCAATTGCTTCAGAAACGTCTTTAGATTTTCCTAATCCGTGACCAACTACTCCATTTTCATCACCTACAACTACAATAGCAGAAAAACCGAAAGCTCTACCACCTTTTGTAACTTTAGTAACACGATTAACACTAACTAGACGATCTTTAAGTTCAAGACCACTAGGTTTTACCAATTCTACATTTTTGTATTTAGACATAATATATTAGAATTTAAGTCCAGCGGCTCTTGCGCCTTCTGCTAATGATTTAATACGACCGTGATATAAATATCCACCTCTATCAAAAGTGATGGTATCAATCCCAGCTTTTAACGCTTTTTCTGCAACTAATTTTCCAACAGCAGCAGCTACTTCAACGTTAGTACCTTTTCCTATTTCTTTTTCTCTAGAAGATGCAGCTAATATAGTAACTCCATTTACATCATCAATGATTTGAGCGTAAATTTCTTTATTACTTCTAAAAACAGAAAGTCTTGGTCTTGCAGCAGAACCACTAACCGATTTTCTAATTCTGAATTTAATTCTCTGTCTTCTTTCAGATTTTGTTAATGACATAATCTTATTTTTTAAGCTGATTTACCTGCTTTTCTTCTTAATACTTCACCCACAAATTTAACACCTTTTCCTTTATATGGCTCTGGCTTACGGAAACCTCTGATTTTCGCAGCAACTTGACCTAAAAGTTGTTTATCAAATGATGTTAATTTTACGATAGGGTTCTTACCTTTTTCAGATATTGTTTCTAAAGCTACTTCTGGAGCAATTTCTAAAACAATATTGTGAGAATATCCAAGAGCTAAATCTAATTTTTGACCTTGGTTTGAAGCTCTATAACCAACTCCAACTAATTCTAGTTCTTTTGTAAAACCTTCAGATACACCAACAACCATATTACTGATCAAAGATCTGAATAATCCGTGTTTTGCTCTATGGTCTTTATGATCAGACGATCTTTCTACTAAAACTTGATCGCCTTCAACAGTTACATTTACGTCCGAAAACTCCTGAACTAGTTGACCTTTTTTTCCTTTTACTGTAATAATACCGTCTTTAACTTCAACAGTTACACCAGCAGGGATTACAATTGGGCTTTTACCTATTCTTGACATCTTATCTAGTGTTTAAAATTAGTATACGTAACAAATTACTTCACCACCTACATTTAATTGCTTAGCTTGTTTTCCTGTCATCAAACCTTTTGATGTAGAAACAATAGCAATTCCTAATCCGTTAAGGATTCTAGGTAATTTGGCAGCACCCGCGTACTTACGTAAACCAGGTTTACTAATTCTTTGGATATCTTTGATTACAGGCTCTTTAGTATCTTTATCATACTTCAAAGCAATTTTGATAGAACCTTGTACAGTGTTCTGTTCAAATTTGTAACTTAAGATATAACCTTGATCAAATAAGATCTTAGTTATTTCTTTTTTAAGATTAGAAGCTGGAATTTCAACAACTTTGTGGTTTGCAGCCACAGCGTTACGAACTCTAGTCAAATAATCTGCAATAGGATCTGTATACATATGTATTTGATTGCGATTATGGTTTTCGGGAGACACTCGTCCCCCGAACCTTTAATCAATTAAAAATTATTTTTTGGTTTGCAAAAGTAATAACTTATTGCGAGATTACCAAGACGCTTTTTTAACTCCTGGAATTAATCCATTATTAGCCATTTCACGGAAAGTTACACGTGAAATACCAAATTGACGAATATAACCTCTAGGTCTACCTGTTAATTTACAACGATTGTGTAAACGAACTGGTGAAGCATTTTTAGGTAATTTTTGTAAGCCTTCATAATCTCCAGCTTCTAATAAAGCTTTTCTTTTTTCAGCATACTTAGCTACCGTTTTCTCTCTTTTCACCTCACGGGCTTTCATTGATTCTTTAGCCATGTCTTAATTCTTTTTAAAAGGTAATCCTAATTCAGCCAATAATGACTTTGCTTCCTTGTCTGTTTTTGCAGTAGTAACAAATGTAATATCCATTCCTGAAATTTTGTTTACTTTGTCAATATCAATTTCAGGGAAAATGATTTGCTCTAAAACTCCAAGATTGTAGTTACCTCTTCCGTCGAAACCAGTAGCTTTAATACCACCAAAATCTCTAACGCGTGGTAAAGCAGAAGTAATAAGTCTATCTAAAAACTCATACATTCTTTCACCACGTAAAGTTACTTTTGCTCCAATAGGCATCCCTTTTCTTAATTTGAAAGACGCAACGTCTTTCTTAGAAATTGTAGATACTGCTTTTTGTCCAGTGATCTTTGTCAACTCATCAACTGCATAGTCAATAAGTTTTTTATCAGATACAGCTGCACCAACTCCACGGCTCAAAACGATTTTTTCAAGTTTAGGAACTTGCATTACGTTTGTATATCCGAACTCTTCTTTAAGAGCAGAGATTACTCTACTCTTATATTCTTCTTTTAGTCTAGGTGTATATGCCATTACTATAGTACTTGATTAGATTTTTTTGAAAATCTTACTTTCTTATCTCCTTCTACTCTAATACCTACTCTAGTTGTTTCCTTAGTTTTAGGATCAATTAGAGAAATGTTAGAAATTTGAATAGAAGCCTCTTTCTTAACGATACCACCTTGAGGGTTTTTAGCACTTGGTTTTGTATGTTTCGAAACCATGTTTACACCTTCAACTATCGCTTTATTTTTCTCACGGTAAACACGCAGAACTTTACCTTCAGCACCTTTATGGTCTCCAGCAATAACTCTTACGATATCTCCTGATTTTATTTTTAGCTTTATCATCTTAAAACGAATTAAAGCACTTCTGGTGCTAATGATACAATTTTCATGAATTGTTTTTCACGAAGTTCTCTTGCTACCGGACCAAAAACACGAGTCCCTCTCATTTCACCTGCAGCGTTCAAAAGAACACATGCATTGTCATCGAAACGGATATAAGAACCATCAGCTCTTCTCACTTCTTTTTTGGTACGTACAACAACTGCAGTTGAAACAGCTCCTTTTTTAACGTTTCCGTTTGGAGTTGCATCTTTAATAGATACTACAATCTTGTCACCAACAGAGGCATACCTTCTTTTGGTACCTCCTAAAACACGGATAGTTAAAACTTCCTTAGCTCCCGTGTTATCTGCTACTTTTAGTCTTGATTCCTGTTGTACCATAATTATTTAGCTCTTTCTAAGATTTCAACTAATCTCCAACATTTTGTTTTACTTAAAGGACGCGTTTCGCTAATTCTTACAGTATCTCCAATGTTACAGTCGTTTGTTTCGTCGTGTGCAACATATTTCTTTGTTTTCAACACGAACTTACCGTATAATGGGTGTTTTACTTTTCTTACTTCAGCAATAACAATAGATTTATCCATTTTATTTGAAGTAACAACACCTATTCTTTCTTTTCTTAAATTTCTTTTTTCTTCCATCTTTCAGCAGAATACAATTATTGTAACTCTCTTTTAGTTAACTCTGTAGCTAATCTTGCAACTGTTCTTCTAACACTTCTAATTTGAAGTGGGTTAGCAATTGGAGAAATAGCATGAGCCATTTTTAGGTCAGCATATACTTTCTTAGTTTGACTAAGCTTTTCTTGCAACTCCGCTGCAGAAAGATCTTTTATTTCTGATTGTTTCATAATAAATATAAATTATGCTTCGAAATCTCTAGCAACGACGAATTTAGTTTTTACTGGAAGTTTCTGAGCCGCAAGACGTAAAGCCTCTTTTGCAACTGACAATGGAACTCCTCCAACTTCAAACATAATTCTTCCTGGTTTAACAACAGCAGCCCAATACTCAACTGCTCCTTTACCTTTACCCATACGTACTTCAAGAGGTTTCTTAGTGATAGGTTTGTCTGGAAATATTTTAATCCATAATTGTCCCTCTCTCTTCATGTAACGAGTTGCAGCGATACGTGCAGCTTCGATTTGACGAGAAGTTAAGAACATTCCATCTTCATGTACAGATTTAATACCAAACATTCCATTAGAAAGTTCATGCCCTCTTTGAGAGTTACCTTTCATCTTACCTTTTTGTACCTTACGGTATTTTGTTCTTTTAGGCTGTAACATTTTTCTTTAGTTTAAAAATTTACTTTCTTTTACGAGCGTCTGGTTTACCACCTTTGTTAAAAGGTTTTCTATCTCCTCTTGGAGAATCTCCACCTTTACCACCACCAGTTCCAGATTGTTTTTTATCCATTCCTGCAAGTGGAGAAAGATCTCTCTTTCCGTAAACCTCACCTTTCATGATCCATACTTTGATACCCATTCTACCGTAAGTAGTATGAGCTTCAGCCAAAGCATAATCAATATCAGCTCTGAAAGTTGATAGAGGAATTCTACCTTCTTTGAAACCTTCTGAACGCGCCATCTCAGCACCATTCAAACGACCAGAAATCAAAACTTTGATACCTTCAGCGTTCATACGCATAGAAGCAGCAATAGCCATTTTGATTGCACGTCTGTAAGAAATACGGCTTTCGATTTGACGAGCGATGCTTGTCGCCACAAGATAAGCATCTAACTCAGGTCTTTTAATTTCAAAGATGTTAATTTGAACCTCTTTGTCAGTAACTTTCTTAAGTTCCTCTTTTAACTTGTCTACCTCTTGTCCACCTTTTCCGATAATGATACCAGGTCTAGCAGTAGTGATAGTAACGGTTACAAGTTTCAAAGTTCTCTCGATGATTACTTTTGATACACTAGCTTTTGATAAACGAGCATGGATATACTTTCTGATTTTGTGATCTTCGGCTAATTTATCACCGTAATCATTTCCACCATACCAGTTTGAGTCCCATCCTCTGATGATACCAAGTCTATTTCCAATTGGATTTGTCTTTTGTCCCATGCTGCTTAAGAATTGCTTTGTGTGTTATTGATAGCTCCAAGCACGATTGTTACGTGATTAGAACGTTTTCTGATTCTGTGTGCACGACCTTGTGGAGCTGGACGAAGTCTTTTCAACATCATTCCACCATCTACTCTGATCTCTTTAACAAATAATCCAGCTTCTTCTAAATTACCTTCACTATTTTTTTGCTCCCAGTTGTTGATTGCAGATAACAATAGTTTTTCTAATTTTCTTGAAGCTTCTTTAGAACTGAATCTTAAAATGTTAAGTGCTCTTTCTACCTTCTGACCTCTTACCAAGTCCGCTACTAAGCGCATTTTTCTAGGTGAAGTAGGGCAGTTATTCAATTTTGCGAAAGCAATAGACTTATTAGCCTCTTTTCTCGCATCTGCTGTTTCTCTTTTACGAACTCCCATTGCTTCTTATTTTTTACCTTTATTTTTTGCTCCAGCATGACCTCTAAAAGATCTAGTTGGTGAAAACTCTCCTAATTTGTGACCTACCATGTTTTCTGTTACGTAAACTGGTACAAATTGACGACCGTTATGAACTGCGATAGTTTGTCCAACGAAATCCGGAGTAATCATTGAAGCTCTAGACCAAGTCTTTACAACTGCATTTTTACCACTTTCTACGTTTTCTTGAACTTTCTTGTCTAATTTATAATGAACGAAAGGTCCTTTTTTTAATGAACGTGCCATATCTTATTATTTCTTTCTACGTTCTACGATATACTTGTTACTCGGGTTTTTCTTAGAACGAGTTCTGTAACCTTTAGCTGGCAATCCGTTTCTTGAACGTGGGTGCCCTCCAGAAGAACGTCCTTCACCACCTCCCATAGGGTGATCAACTGGGTTCATCGCTACTGGTCTAGTTCTAGGTCTTCTTCCTAACCATCTTGTTCTACCTGCTTTTCCAGATACAACTAATTGGTGGTCAGAATTAGAAACAGCTCCAATTGTAGCCGAGCAAGTTAACAAGATTAATCTTGTTTCACCAGATGGCATTTTAATTGTTGCATATTTCCCGTCTCTCGCCATTAACTGAGCAAAAGTTCCAGCTGAACGAGCAATAACTGCTCCTTGTCCTGGACGTAACTCAATACAAGATATAACAGTTCCAAGAGGAATTCTGCTTAAAGGCAATGTATTACCAATTTCAGGTTGAGATTCTGGACCAGAAACTAATTTCTGACCAACTTTCAATCCGTTTTGAGCAATTACATAAGTTTTCTCTCCATCAGCATAAGCTAATAAAGCGATAAATGCAGTACGATTTGGATCGTATTCGATTGATTTCACTGTAGCTGGAATTCCATCTTTAGTTCTTTTGAAATCAATAATACGATATCTCTGCTTGTGACCACCACCCGTATAACGCATGGTCATCTTTCCTTGACTATTTCTACCTCCAGAGTTTTTTATCGGCGCTATCAAAGAGCGTTCCGGCTTATCAGTTGTAATGGCGTCATAACCATTCACAACTCTAAATCGCTGACCTGGGGTAATAGGTTTTAATTTTCTTACTGACATTTTTCTATCTTAGATATTGTTGTAAAAATCAATTGTTTCTCCTTCTTGTACTTGAACAATTGCTTTTTTGATTGCATTTGTCTTTCCACTGATTAAACCACTTTTAGTGTATTTAGTAGATCTATCCGGTCTCACATTCATTGTATTAACTGAAACGATAGTTACTCCATAAGCAGCCTCAACAGCTTTCTTAATTTGAACTTTGTTCGCTTTTTTGTCAACAACGAATCCAAAACGGTTTAGAACTTCACTTTCTTTGGTTACTTTTTCCGTTACTATAGGTCTGATAATGATGCTCATATTCCTATTATTTACTTAAATTTTCTTCAATTAACTCTAAAGAACCTTCCAAAAGCACTAAATTATTAGCGTTTAATATTGCGTAAGTGCTTAATTCTGAGCTAGTTACAACATTAGAAGCCTTTAAATTACGTGACGACAAATATACGTTTTTATTTGACTCACCCAATACAAATAGAGATTTTTTATTTTCTAACCCTAAAGCTTTCAAAACGTTAATGAAATTTTTAGTGTTTGGCGCTTCAAAATTAAAGTCTTCAAGAACAACAATATTTGCTTCTTTTGCTTTGATTGAGAAAGCTGATTTTCTAGCCAATCTTTTTAAGTTTTTATTCAATTTGAATGAATAACTTCTTGGTCTTGGTCCGAAAACTGTTCCACCACCTTTAAACAAAGGATTCTTAACACTTCCTGCACGAGCAGTACCAGTTCCTTTTTGTTTTTTAATCTTACGCGTACTTCCAGTTACTTCAGCTCTTTCTTTAGCCTTGTGAGTACCTTGTCTTTGATTAGCAAGATATTGCTTAACATCAAGATATACTGCGTGATTGTTTGGTTCAATTGCGAATACTGAATCAGAAAGTTGAACTTTTCTTCCAGTATCTTTTCCGTTGAAATCTAATACTTTTACTTCCATTACTTC
The DNA here is from genome assembly GCF_000745775.1 of Flavobacterium sp. ASV13. Taxonomy (GTDB): domain Bacteria; phylum Bacteroidota; class Bacteroidia; order Flavobacteriales; family Flavobacteriaceae; genus Flavobacterium. The sequence continues at coordinate 487,463 of NZ_JQJY01000005.1, forward strand.
TGAATGATTACGTAAGAGTTTTTGTGCCCAGGAATACACCCTTTAACAACAAGTAGGTTCTTTTCAGCCACTACTTTTAAAACTCTAAGGTTTTGAACTTTTACATTTTCTCCTCCCATTCTTCCAGCCATACGCATTCCTTTGAATACTCTAGATGGATAAGAAGAAGCTCCTACAGAACCTGGCGCTCTTAAACGGTTGTGCTGACCATGAGTAGCTTGTCCAACCCCACCAAAACCGTGACGTTTAACAACACCCTGAAAACCTTTACCTTTAGATACACCTTGTACATCTACAAATTCTCCTTCTTCAAAAATAGAAACATCAATAAGATCTCCTAATTTTTGTTCAGTTGCAAAATCTTGGAATTCAACGACTTTTTTCTTAGCAACAGTTCCAGCTTTTTTAAAGTGACCTAAAGCCGCTTTAGTGGAATGTTTCTCGTTTTTGTCATCGAAACCAAGTTGCAACGCTTCGTACCCGTCAACACCTTTGGTTCTGACTTGGGTAACAACGCATGGACCAGCTTCGATTACTGTACAAGGAATGTTTTTCCCGTTTTCATCGAAAATACTTGTCATGCCGATTTTCTTACCAATTAACCCAGACATAAATATTAATTATTAATTACTAAAATTCCCTTCAATTTGAAAATAACAGAAATTTCCAAACAGGGAGTGCAAAAGTAGACATTAAAATTGAATATACCAAACGGTTACAAAAATTAAATCACTCATAATCAAAATCCAAGCTCCAAAATGACACCAAAAACAACTTTGCATATCTCAAAATTTGAAACTTTCTTTTTAATCTTTAGACAATTCAGACTTAACAATTACTTAATAAAATTGAAATAAAAAACTTTCGCACCTCCTTAAAACAAAGGGATTTACACAAATTCAAAAGACCATAAAAATCATGAAACATTTAAAAAATCAGTGAATCTAAATCATCTTTTAAAAACAAAAAAAGCGAGACATTTCTGTCTCGCTTTTTATATGAAAAAAATATAAAAAATTATACTTTTATCTCTACTTCTACTCCACTTGGCAATTCAAGTTTCATTAAAGCATCAATAGTTTTAGATGAAGATGAATAAATATCAATCAATCTCTTGTATGACATTACTTCAAATTGCTCTCTCGCTTTTTTGTTAACGTGCGGAGAACGTAATACAGTGAAAAGTTTTTTGTGAGTTGGCAACGGAATTGGACCTGTTACAACTGCTCCAGTAGTTTTTACTGTTTTTACGATCTTTTCAGCAGATTTATCTACCAACATGTGATCGTAAGATTTTAGTTTTATTCTGATTTTTTGACTCATTTTCTTAAGAATTAAGCGTTACCTTTTGCTTTTTTAATTACCGCTTCTGAAATATTAGAAGGCGTTTCTGCATAGTGAGAAAACTCCATTGTTGAAGTTGCTCTACCAGAAGATAATGTTCTTAATGTTGTTACATAACCAAACATTTCTGATAAAGGCACGTCAGCCTTGATAGTTTTAGCTCCATTTCTGTCACCCATATCATTAACCTGACCTCTACGACGGTTCAAGTCACCTACGATATCACCCATATTTTCTTCTGGAGTAATAACTTCGATTTTCATGATTGGCTCAAGAATAACAGCTCCAGCAGCACGTCCAGACTCTTTATAACCCATTCTTGCAGCTAACTCAAAAGATAATGCATCAGAATCCACAGGGTGGAAAGATCCATCAGTTAAAGTCACTTTCAAACTATCCACAGCATATCCTGCTAATGGACCAGTTTTCATAGCCTCTCTAAATCCTTTTTCAACAGCAGGGATATATTCTTTAGGAACGTTACCACCTTTTACAGCATTGATAAATTGTAATCCAACTGGAACTTTACCATCAACTTCATCAGCAGGCTCAATTGTAAATACGATATCACCGAATTTACCACGACCTCCAGATTGTTTCTTGTAAGTCTCTCTATGTGTTGCAGATCTTGTAAACGCTTCTTTGTACTCAACTTGAGGCTCACCTTGATTCACTTCAACTTTAAACTCACGTTTCATACGATCTACTAAGATATCTAAGTGAAGCTCACCCATACCTGAAATAATAGTTTGACCAGAAGCCTCATCAGTTCTAACTGTAAATGTTGGATCTTCTTCAGCTAATTTAGCTAAAGCCATACCCATTTTATCAACGTCAGCTTTTGTTTTTGGCTCAATAGCAATACCAATTACAGGATCTGGGAATTTCATAGACTCCAAGATAATTGGATTCTTTTCATCACAAAGAGTATCTCCTGTTTTGATATCTTTAAATCCAACAGCAGCACCAATATCCCCAGCCTCAATAAATTCGATTGGATTTTGTTTATTAGCATGCATTTGGTAGATACGAGAAATTCTTTCTTTATTACCAGAACGAGTATTCAAAACGTAAGAACCAGCATCTAAACGTCCAGAGTAAGCACGAAAGAAAGCTAAACGACCTACGAATGGGTCAGTAGCGATTTTAAATGCTAAAGCCGCGAATGGCTCTTTAACATCTGGCTTACGCAAGATTTTAGTTTGATCTTCTTCTAATAAATCAGCATCATCAGGGTGAATTCCTTCGATACCTTCTTTATCTAATGGAGATGGCAAATACTTACAAACCGCATCCAACATAAATTGAACACCTTTGTTTTTGAAAGACGAACCAGCAAGCATTGGGATAATTGCCATATCAATAGTAGCAGCTCTTAATGCATTGTTGATTTCTTCCTCTGTAATAGAGTTTTCATCCTCCATGTATTTATCCAAAAGATTCTCGTCGTAAGTAGCAATCTCTTCGATAAGGATAGAACGATATTGTCTAACCTCGTCTACCATATCAGCAGGAATATCAACGATATCAAAAGTAGCTCCTTGAGTTTCATCATGCCATACAATAGCTTGATTTTTAACTAAGTCAACAATACCTTTAAAATCTGCTTCATCACCAATAGGCAAAGTAATTGCAACCGCATTCGATTTCAACATATCTTTAACCTGTCCGCATACTCCTAAAAAGTTAGCACCTTGACGGTCCATTTTGTTTACGAATCCCATACGAGGAACTCTATATTGATCAGCAAGTCTCCAGTTAGTTTCTGACTGTGGTTCAACACCATCAACAGCACTAAACAAGAAAACCAAACCATCAAGTACACGTAAAGAACGGTTTACCTCTACAGTAAAATCAACGTGTCCAGGAGTATCAATAATATTAAAGTGATAAGGCAATGATTCCGGAAGAGTCTTACCTTGCTCAGTTGGAAAATTCCAAGTACAAGTTGTAGCAGCAGAAGTAATTGTAATACCTCTTTCTTGCTCTTGCGCCATCCAGTCCATTGTTGCAGCACCATCGTGCACCTCACCAATTTTGTGTGACTTTCCAGTATAAAAAAGAATACGCTCAGTTGTTGTTGTTTTACCAGCATCAATGTGAGCAGCAATCCCGATATTTCTTGTATATTTTAAATCTCTAGCCATTTCTTACGAATTAAAATCTAAAATGAGAGAATGCTTTGTTAGCCTCTGCCATTTTGTGAGTATCCATTCTTTTCTTAACCGCAGCACCTTCTTCTTTAGCAGCAGCTAAACATTCTGACGCTAAACGTTGTGCCATAGATTTTTCATTTCTTCTTCTTGAATAAAGTATTAACCACTTCATTGCCATAGAAATTTTTCTGTCTGGACGAATCTGCATTGGAATTTGGAATGTAGCTCCACCAACTCTACGGCTACGTACTTCTACGTGAGGCATAACGTTTGTTAAAGCATCTTTCCAGATCTCTAATGAAGTCTTCTCATCATTTTGCTTTTTAGTTTCAATGATGTCAATTGCATCATAAAATACTTTAAAAGCTGTAGATTTCTTACCATCCCACATTAAGTTATTCACAAAACGTGTTACTAATTGGTCGTTAAACCTTGGATCCGGTAAAAGTGGTCTTTTCTTTGCCGCTCTTTTTCTCATGTCTTTTTCTTAAAAGTTTTTAAATTACTTTTTTGCTTCTTTTGGGCGTTTAGCACCGTACTTAGATCTTCTTTGCGTTCTTCCTGCAACTCCTGACGTGTCAAGCGCTCCACGAACGATATGATATCTAACACCTGGTAAATCTTTTACCCTTCCACCTCGCACTAATACTATCGAGTGCTCTTGTAGATTATGTCCTTCTCCAGGGATGTAAGCATTCACTTCATTACCATTTGTCAAACGCACACGCGCAACTTTACGCATTGCAGAGTTTGGTTTTTTTGGTGTAGTAGTGTAAACACGCGTACAAACCCCTCTTCTTTGAGGACAAGAATCTAAAGCAACCGATTTACTCTTCTTAGTGATCTGAGTTCTTCCTGTTCTTACTAATTGTTGAATTGTTGGCATAATTAATACTAAAAATTATTATGTTTATTAAATTCCCGCTTTTTACGGGGTTGCAAATGTATAAAATATTTTTCACTATACAAACGTTAAATCATTAATTTTCAAGAACATTATTTAACCTTATGTTTTTACAAACAAACAATAGATATTTGCAATACTATTAACAAATGAAAAAACAGCTTTTGAAACTCTTATTAAAAATATTCCTTCTTTACCTAATAAGCTTTTCAAGCTATGCCCAAAATTTCCATCTAACAATAAAGGGAGCTAACAAAACTGAAACTCAAATCATTGACTCTTTAAATTACAGAAAAGATCATCTAAATATAAAATTGCTATCTGAAGAAGTAAAAAACACATCCGAAAAGCTATCTAAAATTGGTTATTTAGAAAACAATACTCAAAACACAACCCAAATAAACGACAGCACTTACAATGCTGAAATTGATTTAAAAGAACAGACAAAATATATACATATATATATAGGTAGAAATAATTCTTTTTTTTATTCGGAAGAAACAAAAAATGACACCATAATTCTTCCGTACACTAAAGTTGAAAATTATTTAAATCAAAAAATTATCGATGCTGAAAAACAAGGCTACGCACTTAGCAAAATCAAACTTGAAAATATTCAAAAAAAGAAATCTATAATTTATGCGGACTTAAATTTCAAATCAGAAAAAAAAAGAACCATAAATTCAATTATACTTAATTATGCAAATTCAAAAGGAAAAGATTTTTTCCCACAAGGACATTTAAAACAACTCAATAAAAAATATTTAAATAAAACATTCAATCAAGAAACAACACAACAACTCTACGAAGACATAAACAGTTATGAATTTATTTCACAAACAAAATATCCCGAAATACTATTCACAACCGATTCAACCAAAATTTATACCTATATAGAAAAAAGAAAAGCAAACACTTTTGATGGCTATATTGGATTCTCAAACGACGACGAGAACAAAATGAATATAAATGGATATATAGATATTACATTATTAAACACACTTCATGCCGGCGAACAATTTTCTTTGTACTGGAAGAGCGATGGAAATCAGCAAAAAACGTTCAATTCAAAATTAGAAATTCCATACATTTTCAAATCTCCACTAGGAATTAAAGCTCAATTGAACATATTCAAACAAGACAGTACTTTTCAAAATACAAAAACTGCTATTGACTTAGGATATTACTTAAATTACAATTCCAAAATTTACGCAGGATATCAATCAACCGAATCTAGCGATATCCAAAACATAAACAATTCACAAATCAGCGATTTTAAAAATGCATTTTTCACATCAAGCTTCGACTATAAACAAATTGACTACAAGAATAATCTTCTTCCTCGAAAAGCACTTGTAAACTGGATAATTGGTTACGGAAAAAGAAACACCAACAACGATCCTGAAACAGCCGGATCGAGTACGCAATTTTATACAAATTTAAATGCATCGTACAATTTCGAGATTAACTCCAAGAATTTCATTAACATAAATTCACAAAATTTCTATCTACAAAGCAAGAACTATATTTCCAATGAATTGTTTCGATTTGGCGGCATGAATTCTATTAGAGGTTTTTTAGAAAACAGTTTACAATCTAACTTTAATTTTTTAATTCTTACAGAATACAGATATAAATTTACGCCAACCATCTACATACACACAATAGCAGATTATGGTATATATCAAGACTTAACATCTACTATTGACCCAAACAAAACAAAGAAATTAATAGGACTAGGAATTGGGACGGTTTTACAAACACCAAACGGATTATTAAAGATAAACCTCACGAATGGCAGTCAAAATATCGAAGAGTTACAATTATATAACACTATCGTAAACATATGTTATAATGTTAAATTTTAGCAGGAACTGAAAAAAGTTTAAACTAATATTAGGATAGTTAACAAATTATTAAGAGTTTTGCGATACTAATTCAAAATATTTAAAAATGAAACTAAAGTTCAATGGATTCTTAGTGCTTTTATTAGTACTAGTAGCGCAACTTACTTTTGCGCAAGAAAGAGCCGTTTCAGGGACCGTTTCTGACAATGCCGGAATGCCTTTACCAGGTGTTAGTGTATTAGTTAAAGGAACAAAAGCTGGAACGCAAACTGATTTTGATGGTAAATTTACTATCAAAGCATCATCAAGCCAAGTTTTGGTATTTAGCTACATTGGAATGAAAACCCAAGAAGTAGCTGCAAGTTCTACTTCATTAAACGTAAAATTAGCAGCAGCCGCTCAAGAACTTGAAGGAGTTGTAGTAACGACTGCTTTAGGTATTAAAAGAGAGAAAAAATCTCTTGGTTATTCTGCTCAAACAGTATCAGCTGAGCAAGTTGGAACTGTACCAACAGGAAACTTCACGAATAACTTATCTGGAAAAGTTGCTGGTCTTAGCGTAACTCAAGGTACTAACTTTGGAGGATCTACAAACGTGGTTCTTAGAGGTTTTAAATCACTTTTGGGAGACAACCAGGCTTTATTCGTAGTTGATGGTGTGCCAATTTTGAACAACAACGTAAACAGTAATGATCAAAAAAGTGGTAGAGGTGGTTACGATTACGGTAACGCTGCATCAGATATCAACCCAAACAACATTGCTGAGATCAACGTATTAAAAGGTGCTGCTGCAACAGCTCTTTACGGATCTAGAGCTCAAAATGGTGCGATCATCATTACAACTAAAAAAGGGAAATCTAGAACTGATTTATCAGTTGAATTCTCTTCTTCTTACACTATGTCTACTGTAGACAAAACAACTTTCCCAAAATACCAAACTGAATATGGTCAAGGTTATTTCGGACAAAGATTCTCTACCTACAACGGACAACCAAGATCTAGATCTGGAGACGATGCTTCTTACGGACCAAAGTATGATGGCTCATTAGTATGGCAATATGATGCTTTTACTCCAGATTCTCCTAATTACGGAAAACAAACTCCATGGAAAGTTGCACAAAATGGTCCAATCGAATTTTTTGATACAGGAACATCTACAATTAACAACATCTCGTTAAATGGAGGTACTGAAAAAGCTACTTACAGATTAACTTACGCAAATACAGACAGCAGAGACATTTTGCCAAATTCATTATTAAGCAAAAACAACTTTAACTTTGCCGGTACTTACAAATTTAACGACAAATTAAGCTCTACTTTCAATGCGACTTATGTTTCACAAAACACAAGAAACAGAAACTCAACTGGATACGGAGGAAACCAATTAGCTGGTTTCAGACAATGGTGGGCAACAAACGTTGACCTTAACGAGCAAAGAGATTTATATTTCGCACACCGCCAAAATTATACTTGGAACATCAAAAGTGCAGCAGATATTACTCCAGCATACTGGGATAACCCTTACTTTCAAAGATATGAAAACTACAACAACGATAGCAGACAAAGAGTTGCTGCTAACGCAAGTATTACTTATGACGTAAACAAAAACTTAAGTTTTACAGGTAGAATTGGTACTGACGGTTTCAACCTAAAAACAGAAGACAGAATTGCTCCAGGTTCAACTCCAGCAACTCTAGGTTCTAACTCAAACCTTCAAAACCTTCCTGCTCAGCCATCTGGTTATGCATTAGATCTTTACAATTTCAGCGAGCAAAACTATGATTTCTTAGCTACGTATAAAAAAGACTTAAGCGAAGATTTAAATCTTAATGTTCTTCTTGGTACAAACTACAACGTACAAAGCAGATTCACTAATCAACAAATGACTTCAGGAGGTTTATACATCCCTGGATTATACACTATTTCTAACTCACTTTCTGCTCCTGCACTTCCTAGAATTGTAGATACAAGAAAAGAAGTATTAGGTCTATTCGCACAAGCGACTTTAGGATACAAAGGAACTTACTATTTAGAAGGTTCTGTAAGAAGAGATGAGTCTTCTGCTCTTCCAGCTGATAACAATGCATATTGGTATTCTGCAATTTCTGGAAGTGTTGTTTTCTCAAACTGGTTAAAAGATGTTGAGTTCATCAACTTTGGTAAATTCAGAGTTGCTTATGCTCAAGTAGGTTCTGATACAGATCCAAATCAATTAATGGATTCTTATACTGCTAGAACTCCATTTGGAACTCCAGTATATTCTTTCAACACAACTGCTAAAAATGCAAACTTAAAACCACAACAGTTAGACAACGTAGAGGTTGGTTTGAATATGCAATTTGCACAAAACAGACTTGGATTTGATGTTGCTTGGTTCCAAAACAAAGCATTTGATCAAATTTTACCATTACCGGTATCTACATCAACTGGATCAGCTTTCAGCACTGTAAACGCTGGTACGTTAACAACAAAAGGTTTTGAGGTTACTCTTACTGGAACTCCAGTTAAAACAGACAACTTCTCTTGGGATATTAGCGTTAACTGGTCAAATCCTAATACTAAAGTTACTGAGTTAGCTCCAGGTATTGAAAACATCAACATCAACTCTCTTCAAGGAGGTATCAGTATCAATGCTCCATTAAACCAAGACTATGGTCAAATCTGGGGAACAACTTACGTATTAGATGATGCTGGTAACAGAATTATCGGTGCTAACGGTGCATACGAAGTTTCTACAACTACTGACAACAAATTAGGAACTTACCAAGCAGATTGGATTGGTGGTATTAACAATAAATTCAACTACAAAAACCTTTCTTTCAGCTTCTTAATTGATATGAAAAAGGGAGGAAGTGTTTTCTCACTTGACCAATATTATGGATACGGAACAGGTATCTACGCTAACTCTGTCGGGAACAACGACTTAGGAAATCCTATCAGAAATACATTAGCAAATGGTGGTGGTGAAGTTTTACAAGGTGTAATGGCAAACCCAGCTTACACTCCTGGAGGATCTCAACCACAATATATTACAAATACTACAAGATTAGACAGATCTCAATCTAGCCAGGTTTTAGGTACTGACCCACCTGCTGCTGCATTTGTTTATGACGCTGGATTTGTAAAATTAAGAGAGGTTGTATTGACTTATAATCTTCCTTCAAGCATTTTAGGAAGTGCAATTAAAGGAGCTTCTTTTAGTGTAATAGGTAACAATCTTTGGATCATTGACAAAAGCTTGCCTTATTCTGATCCAGAAGCAGGATTGTCTTCAGGTAACACACAAGGTTACCAATCAGGACCTATGCCGACAACAAGAAATATTTCTTTTAATGTCAAAGTTAATTTTTAAAAAAAATGAAGATGAAAAAAATCATAGCAATATTAGCAATAGGCCTGTCAATGACAGCTTGTGTTAATGAAGATGCAAACACCGACCCAAATAGTGCCTATACCACTGTACCGGGATCATTGATCACTTACGCACAAAAAGAATTAAGCGATTATGTTAATACTCCAAGCGTAAACGAAAACAACTTTAGATTGACAATGCAATACTGGCAAGAAACAACGTATGTAAACGAAAGTAATTATGACTTTACAAACCGTAATGTTTCTAACCAAATTTACTCAGATAATTACGTTAACGTACTGAAAAATCTAAACAAAGCTAAAGAGATTATCAACGCTTATGCACCAACTGCAAGTGAACTTGCTGACTGGCCAGTAAACAAAAAGAATCAATTAGCTATTATTGAAATCATGCAGGTGTACACGTACCAACTTTTAGTAGATACTTTTGGAAATATTCCTTATACTCAAGCTGCAGATCTTAATAAATATCCATTACCTGCATATGATGACGGAGCAACTATCTATCAAGATTTAATTACAAGAATCACTGCTGCAACAGCTAACTTGACAAATGTTGCTGAGGATCATGACTTCCCATCTTTCACTAAAGGTGACAAATATTACAATGGAGATATTCCTAGCTGGAGAATATTTGCTAACTCTTTAAAATTAAAATTAGCAATTGGAATTGCCGATTCTAATCCAAGTTTAGCACAAACAACAGCTAATGCAGCTATTGCAGCAGGAGTAATGACATCACCAGCTAATAATGGACATTTCCCATACTTACCAGATTCACCGAACTACAATCCTTTGTATGAAAACTTAGAAGCTAGTGGTAGAGAAGATTTCGTTGGTGGAAAAACTCTAGTTGACTACATGAACGCATCTAGCGATCCAAGAAGACCTGGCTACTTTACAACAAAAGGTGGTCAATATATTGGTCTTCCAATTGGTGAAGGTGGTGAATTTGCAGATTATTCTCATGCTGGAGATTATGCATACACTCCAGATACTCCAGGAAATATCTTAACTTACACAGAAGTTGCTTTCTACGTTGCTGAAGCAAATGCACGTTGGAATACAGCGGCAGCACCAGCAGCTTATACTGCAGCGGTTACTGCTTCAATCTTAGAATGGGGTGGTTCAGCAGCAGATGCTACAGCGTACCTTGCAACAAAACCATACGATGCTGTTAATTGGAAAAAATCAATTGGAGAGCAAGCTTGGGTAGCGATGTATAATCAAGCTTTGACTGGTTGGAATTTCTGGAGAAGGTTAGACTTCCCTGTATTATTAGCTCCTCCTACAGCAATCAACAATGCTGGTGGAAAAGTTCCTGTAAGAATGACTTACCCAGTTCTTGAGCAACAAACAAATAGCACAAACTGGAAAGCTGCTTCTACAGCTATCGGTGGAGATTTGTTAACTACAAAACTTTTCTGGGATAAATTCTAATTTTAGACCGAAAACATAATACTAAAACCACTCTGTTCATTCAGAGTGGTTTTTTTTTATATAAACAATATACCTATATTTGCATCATGGAAAAAGAACATCAAATATTTGGAATTAGAGCCATTATAGAAGCAATTCAGGCAGGAAAAGAAGTTGACAAAGTATTTATACAAAAAGAAATTTCTGGAGAATTAATGAAAGATTTAATGAAAGTGATGAAACGCGCTAACATTAATTTCTCTTATGTGCCGGTTGAAAAATTAAATCGTCTTACTCCAAATAATCACCAAGGTGCTGTTGCAACAATATCACCTATTGGATTTATTGAATTAGAGCATTTAGTTGAATCAACTATTGAATCTGATTCAAAACCATTATTTTTAATTCTAGATCAAATTTCTGATGCAAGAAATTTTGGTGCAATTATCAGAACTGCAGAATGTACCGGAGTGAATGGTATCATTATCCAGAAAGCTGGTTCAGCACCTGTAAATGGAGATACAGTGAAAACTTCTGCTGGAGCTGTTTTTAATGTTCCAATCTGTAAAGTTGAACATATTAAAGACGCCATTTTTTATTTGCAAGGATCAGGAATCAAAACTGTTGCTGCAACTGAAAAAACAGATCAAAATATTTACGATGTAACGCTAAACGAGCCTGTAGCAATTATTATGGGTTCTGAAGACAGAGGAATCAATCCTTCGGTGCTTAAAATTGTAGATGAAAAAGCTAAACTGCCTATGTTTGGCTCTATAGGATCGCTGAATGTTTCTGTAGCTTGTGGTGCATTTTTATACGAAGCAGTTCGTCAAAGAAGCTAAAGAGCAATATTGAGGATTAAGTGGACTCATAAATTACCTAATGAATGTCTTCAAAAAATACTCATAACATATTTAAAAAAATCAGTTTAATACTTGTAATTTTTTCAATTACAAGTATTATTCATGGACAAACTACCACATACAATCAATTCTGGAACGAGATTCAGCTTAATAGAACCATAAATAAAAAATGGTCTGCAGAACTAGATATTGCCGCAACCTACAGTAGTACAGAATCTTCATCAAATATATTTGAACAAAACATTCAGAGATCGCTTCGCGGTTGGGGACACTATTACTTAACTCCAAGATGGAAACTATCTGCATTTCTTGCGTATTACAATAACAAAGATGTTCCCGAAATTGGGCAGTTTGAATCGCCGGAATGGAGATTTGCTTTACAGGGAATTTATTACTTTCATAAAACCGGCTATACTCTAAGTACTCGAATGAGATTAGAGCTTAGACACATGAAAAATCAAGTCGATGATTACGAAAATGTACTTCGTTATCGTCAACAAATTAAATACATAAAACCTATTAATAGTAAAATTCTGAGAGAAGGTGTCGTTTATATAATCGCCTCAGACGAACTTTATTTTAAATCAGGAACAAAAGTAACCGGAGAAAGCTTTTTTGACCGAAACAGATTTAATATTGGAGCAGGATATTTATTTACAGATGATATCCAACTCGAATTAACATATGCTAATGAATATCTTCCCAGAAATAACGGCAACCAAACAGTAAACGCAGCATCTATAGCAATAACATTCAATAATCTTTTTGAAAATCTAAATAAAAATTTATTGCATAAAAATGATTCGCCGCCAAGCGACGAGTAAATCTCACTTTTCTTCTTCTTTCAAAAAGCAAGCAAGCTGTCTTATAATAGCTCGTTTATGCAATTTAAAATTATAGTCTCTGACAAATTCAGTCCCTTCCATTTTAATTTCAGCAACTAAAGCTTCAAATTTCGAAAACGAATCGAGATCCTTATCATCAATTAAATACAAAACCTGCATAATTGAATCATTTTTAATATACTGCGTATCATAATACGCCAACTTATATATTTTATTATCCGCCAAGTGCATAATTAAATCATCTTTAATTTTCTTACCTTCTTTTTTTGATGGAAACGGAGTTGGCTGAAGTGCTATGAAATAATGTTCTTTATCGGTAACGATATTAATTTTTAACGATTTTGATGTAGTTGTATAAAAAACTTCGGGATCAAAATAATACACCATTGATCCATCAGCCAATATTCTATTTTTAATATCGCATTGCGCAGTTGCTTTATTATTTACTAAAAAGAACAAAACAAAAAATACAAATCCTATCTTCTTCATAACAAGTAAAATAAATTAGAATATCTTATACAAAAATAACCTTTTTAAATCAGAATAGAATTGGCTATTATTCTTTATTCTCTGATTCAGAATTTGTTACAACATAATATACCGGAAAACTTGAAGTGAAATAATTATTTTCTAAATCAGATTCTTCCTCAGGAATTTCAGTATTTACAAAATTTCCATTTTCATCGAAATGCTTCATAAAAGGATCATCCTCCGGATTGAAATCAGGACGCTGCCAATCGTAGAAAATTGGTTTCGCATATTCTGGAGTTTTGTAAAATAAAGACAAAACAAAACCTGTAAGGAAACCGGCCAAATGCCCTTCCCAAGAAATGCTTTTATCCACGTCTGGAAAAACATACCAAATCATTCCGCCGTATAATAAAATTACTGAAAGTGAAAGTGCAACTAAACGATAATAACCCGTTTGAATTCCTTTGAAGAAAATAAAACTCACCAAAACATAAATCAGTCCGCTTGCGCCAATATGATAATTTTCCCGACCAATAATCCATGTAATTAAGCCCGAGAACAAAATTCCATAAGCAATAACCGGAATAGTTTGCTTTGGATAAAAAAAATGCAACGCAGCCAACAAAACAAGCAACGGAATCGAATTATTATACAGATGTTCTAAATTTTCATGGATAAAAGGACTAAACAAAACGCCTTGCAAACCCGAAAAATCCCTTGGATAAATTCCGTTTTGGTAAAAATCGAAATCGAAACGAATCTGAAACCAATAAACTATCCATAAAAAAAGGACAAAAAACAAAGGAAGCCCAATTACAGCTGTTGAAAATTTAAAATCTTTATCATTCATATTTTAAGAAATCAATTCAGTTATTGGCATCAAAAAACTGTCCAAATCTAATTTACTGATAATTTGTCATATTATAAAACATGTCTCAGATTGTAACAATCTTCTCTGAATCATTTGTTTTAACTTTTAAGAGACAAAATCTAAAATTAAAAAATACTAATTTTACAAAATGGAAGCACCGTTAGCCGAGCGTATTCGCCCACAGAAATTAGAAGATTATGTAAGTCAAAGTCATTTGGTTGGCCCGAATGGATCTTTGACACAACAGATTTCAAAAGGAATTATTCCGTCTTTAATTTTTTGGGGACCGCCTGGCACAGGAAAAACTACTTTGGCACAAATTATTGCACAAGAATCAAAACGTCCATTTTATATATTAAGCGCTATCAATTCGGGTGTAAAAGATATTCGGGATGTTATTGATAAAGCAAAACAAAGCGGTGGTTTATTTACTGCCAAAAATCCCATTTTATTTATTGATGAGATTCATCGTTTCAGCAAATCTCAGCAAGATTCACTTTTGGCTGCAGTTGAAAAAGGATGGATTACACTAGTTGGTGCAACAACAGAAAACCCAAGTTTTGAAGTTATTCCCGCATTATTGTCGCGTTGTCAGGTTTATATCTTAAATGCATTTACAAAAGAGGACCTGGAAGCCTTATTGCATCGCGCAATGAAAGTGGACAGTTATCTTGCTTCTAAAAAGATTATTTTAAAGGAAACAGAAGCTTTATTGCGACTTTCTGGCGGAGATGGTAGAAAGTTGCTCAATATTTTTGAATTGGTTGTAAATGCTTCAGCTGGCGATGAAATCACTATAACAAATGACAGAGTTTTTGAACTCGTACAGCAAAATACTGTTTTATATGACAAAACGGGTGAGCAACATTATGATATTATTTCAGCATTTATAAAATCAATACGCGGAAGTGATCCTAACGGAGCTGTATATTGGCTTGCCAGAATGATTGAAGGTGGTGAAGATGTAAAATTCATTGCCCGAAGAATGCTTATTTTATCTAGCGAAGATATTGGAAATGCAAACCCAACGGCCTTTATTATGGCAAATAATACTTTTCAGGCTGTAACTACAATTGGTTATCCAGAAAGCCGTATTATTTTGAGCCAATGTGCCATTTATCTTGCAACTTCGCCTAAGAGCAACGCCTCTTATATGGCAATTGGAAACGCACAACAATTAGTAAAACAAACTGGAGACTTGCCAGTTCCTATTCACTTAAGAAATGCTCCAACAAAATTGATGAAAGAATTAGGGTATGGAGATGATTACAAATATTCGCATGATTATGCCAATAATTTTGCAGAACAAGAATTCATGCCTGATGCCGTAAAAGAAACGGTTCTTTACAATCCTGGAAACAATTCTAGAGAGAATAGCAACCGCGAATTTTTAAAGAACCGTTGGAAAGATAAATATGGTTACTAAAACCATATTTTATATTTAGAATTTAACTGAAACTTTTTCAGAAACTAATTTATCATTTTGATAATATTCAAAAAACCATTGATTGTCTTTTGCATTCAAAGTTCCCTGAACTCCATCTTTAATAGCAATGAATGAATCTGGACGTGAAGTTTTCAATAATTTCATTACTACTTTTGGTGTTTTGTCGATCAACTGAAATCCATTTTCTGTTGGTTGTGCGTAAAGTAAATTTGGATCTGTAACATCAGCAACTGGAGTAGAAACAGGAGTTGCAACAGGTTGAGAAGGTCTCGCAGTTGCTGCAACCGCAACTGGAGCTGCGGTAATCATACCCGCTTTTCCACTAGGTGTAGCAGTTTTTCCGCTGTATTTATAATGAAGACCATTAATTGAAATAAAAGCCATATTTAAACTCTCTCTATACGCCACTTCATAATCTTTTTCTTTGCTTTTTCCAATTTCTGAAGTATAAACCACTGTACCGTAGCAATCTTTCAGCTCAACAAAAAGTTTAGTAACCAAAAAACCATTATCTTTTTTTACATCAATATATAAAAGCTGACAACGGTCGTTAAGTTCTGCTGGAAGTTCTTCATTTGCATAAAAAGCCTGAAAACCAGCTTTAGTTAAATTTCCTTTGCTTATTGTTGCCAATCTGTATTGATTTTCAGATTTTAAAAAATCATATTTCAACGGTACAATAACCGCTTTGTAATCATTTACAGATTGTGCAAATCCGATAACTGAAATGAAAAATACAGCCAGCAAAAATTTAATTCTCATCATTATAAATATTTTTTAAGTTCTAATAAATGGTTTACTTGTTTTATATTTTGTGCAACATCAATTTTTTTCTCATTAAAGAAAATCGCATCCAGACCAGCATTTAAAGCTCCGTTTACATCGGCATCTAAACAATCCCCAATCATGATACTATTTTCTTTTGAAGCCTGAGCCAAATTAACAGCATAATCAAAGATAATACTATTTGGTTTTTTTACACCAGCTAATTCTGAATTTGTAATCGTATTAAAATAATCGGAAAGTGATGCATTCTTGATTTTCTTGTCCTGAACTTTTGCAAAGCCATTAGTTATAATGTGTAGTTTATATTTTGGTTTTAAATAGTCCAAAACTTCAACTGCTCCATCAAAAAGATGATTATTATCCGTCAAAAATTCGATATAATCAGTAGCAATGGCGTTGATATTTTCATCTGAAATTTCATAATTCAAAGTATCGAACGAAAGCTTTAATCTGTTATAACGCAGTTCAGTGTGTGTTATTTCATCGTTTTGATATAACTTCCAGCACGCCTGATTGATCGGAATATATTTTTCAATAAAATCCTCTGTTTTGATTTCTGGAAATTTATTTTTGAAAATACGATCAAAAGCCATTTCTGAATTTTTGTCAAAATCCCAAAGCGTGTGATCTAAATCAAAAAAAACATCTGTAATATTAGTGTTCATAAACTAAAAAATTCCTTCGTCTACAAAACTATAATATTTTGTTTCAGTAATAATCAAATGGTCCAAAACTTTAACATCTAAGCTTTCGCCCGCCAATTTAATGCGATTCGTAATGAGTTTGTCAGCCTCACTTGGTTGCGTATTTCCAGATGGATGATTGTGACACAAAATCAAGCTAGTAGCTCCATTTTCAAGGGCTAGTTTAAAAACCAGCCGAACATCTACAATAGTCCCCGTGATACCTCCTTTACTCAGTTGCGATTTCGAAATTACTTTATTAGAATTATTCAGAAAAAGCACCCAAAATTCTTCATGAGCCAATTCTCCAATAATAGGAAGCATCAATTCAAAAACCAATTTGCTTGAAGTAATTTTTATTAATTCGACAGCATCTTCGGCTCGGCGACGACGACCAAGCTCCAATGCAGCAATAATTGCAATAGCTTTCGCCTCTCCTATTCCTTTAAAATTCATCAATTGAGAAATCGACATTTTCCCCAATGCATTTAAGTTATCGGCATTAGCCAAAATCCTTTTACTCAACTCCACTGCCGATTCATTTCGGCTGCCTGAACCTATCAAAATTGCAATTAATTCAGCATCGCTCAAGGCATTTTTTCCTTTTAGCATTAATTTCTCGCGAGGTCTGTCATCCTCCGACCAATTGGGAATTGGGAAGTGGGATTTTTCCATGTAAATATATTTTAATGAAAAGCGAATATATTTAAAAAAGAAGAAAAATCTCTCAAAAAAATAAAACAATTAGAAAATGTGTCAATTAGAAAATGTGTCAATTAGAAAATGTGTCAATTAGAAAATTTGATAATTTTAAAAAAAAAGTGCCAACTGCAATGCAATTGACACATTATCTAATTTTCTAATTGATTAATTACTCAATCAAACCTTTTACTTCGTCAAAATTTAATCCGCCATAATTTCCGGAACTCATTAATAAAAGTGCAGAATTATCTAAATTCAAATTGAATAAATATTCTTTGAATTCAGCTGGATTAGTATAAATAACAAGATCTTCACGATTAAATGCTTTTGCAATTTGCTCGTAAGTTACTTCTTCCAATTGTTTGATTTTTACGGCATCTGGTGAATAAAACACAACTGCCACATCAGCATATTCAAGTGCGCCTTCATATTCTTTTAAGAATTCAGCATTTAAACTACTATATGTATGAAGTTCTAGACATGCTACCAAAGTTCTGTTTGGGTACTGTTCTTTTACCGCTTTTGTTGTAGCGGCAACTTTACTTGGCGAATGCGCAAAATCTTTGTAAGCAACTTTGCCTTTTCCTTCAGCTATTTTTTCTAAACGTTTTGAAGCACCTTTGAAACTTGCAATTGCTTCATAAAAATCAGCCTCATCTACACCCATATTTTGGCAAATCCATTTGGCTCCAGCCAAATTATTTAAATTATGCGCCCCAAAAACTTCAATTGGCATATCACCTTCAGGAGTTTCCAACAAAGTTACTCCGTCGCTTACTGTATAATTTGGAGTCGAATAGGCCAGTTTTCGAATTGGATTTGTAGCTGCTTCTGCAACACGTTTTACTTCTGGATCATTTTCATTGTAAACCAAAATTCCTCCATTTGTAATTTTTCCTATGAAGATTTCAAATTGCTCTACGTAATTTTCATACGTTGGAAACACATTAATATGATCCCAAGCAATTCCGGAAATCAAAGCGATATTTGGCTGATACAAATGAAATTTCGGGCGTCTGTCAATTGGTGAAGATAAATATTCATCTCCTTCCAGAACCATAAAATCATTTTCTTCGGTTAAGTGAACCATTGTATCAAAACCTTCTAACTGCGCGCCAACCATATAATCAACCGCAATATTGTGGTAATGCATTACGTGCAAAATCATCGAAGTAATTGTCGTTTTTCCGTGAGAACCGCCAATTACAACGCGCGTTTTATTTTTTGATTGCTCATATAAAAACTCTGGATATGAATAAATTTTCAATCCTAATTCCTGCGCTTTCAGCAATTCCGGATTATCTGCTTTTGCGTGCATTCCCAAAATTATTGCATCAATATCAGCCGTAATTTTTTCTGGAAACCAACCTAATTCAGCCGGAAGAATTCCCTTTTTTTCTAATCTTGATTTTGATGGTTCAAAAATAGCATCGTCGCTTCCTGTAACCTTATATCCTTTGTTATGCAATGCTAATGCTAAGTTGTGCATGGCACTTCCGCCTATCGCGATGAAATGTGTTTTCATTTAAAATTCCAATTTATTTAAATACTAAATTCCAATTTATTTTTCAGAATTCAGTTTTGAGATTTGATTGTTATGCGTCAAATTTTCGTTTCAGTTCCTGTGCTTTTTTAGGATCTTTTAATTTGTTCAAATATAAATTATATAATTTTTGAAACGTGACTTTTGAATTGCCAATTTCATGTGCTTTTTTATAATTTTTTTCAGCTGCATCATAACGCTTAAAATATTCGTCGATTCTTCCTTTTGACAAATAACCATCAATTGGTGAAAACTGTGCTAATTCGTTAGAATATGAAATTGCTTTCGATTCGCTTCCTCCTAAAATTCCAGGCAATTGTAAATATATTTCAATCAATGCCCATCTTGCCTGAACGTGTTTTGGATTGAGTTCGATCGCTTTTTCAAAAGCTTCTTTCATATCACCTACCATTGAAAAAGCTTTAATTTTATTTACTTCTACAGCATGCATCGCCAGACAACCTCCGTATTTAAAAAAATAGTCAGCAACTGTAGGTTTCAATTCTTTTAATTTTTTGAAATATTCAGCACCTTTCACCCAAGATTTTTGATGTGCCGCAATTTCGCCCAAATACTCCAAAGTTTTTAAATCTAATGGATTGTTTTTTAATATTCCCTCAAAAAGCAATTGGGCTTCATTGTATTTTTTAGACTGAAATAATTTTTCTGCTTTTTCAAAATTAGATTGCGACCAACAATACATCGGGACAATTAAAAATAAGATTAGCAGCTTTTTCATATATCAAAAATAAGGAAATATATAAAACAAAAAACCCGACAAGTTTCAAAAACTGTCGGGTTTAATTTTATAAAGAAATTGAGATTATTTCGCAATCGTCAATTCGTCGATAATGTTTTTAGCTCCTGCATATTTATCAATAATCCAAAGAACATAACGAATATCGACATTGATAGTTCTTTGCAATTTAGGATCAAAAATAACATCTCCAGCCATCGCTTCGATGTTTCCATCAAAAGCAATTCCGATTAATTCTCCTTTTCCATTAAGAACCGGTGAACCTGAATTTCCTCCAGTAATATCATTATCTGTCAAGAAATTGATTGGCATATATCCTGCTTTATCAGCATATTGTCCGTAATCTTTTTTGTTATTTAATTCTAATAAACGAGCTGGTAAATCAAATTCCTGATCTCCGGCTTTGTATTTTTTTACCATACTAGCCATATCTGTATAATTGTTGATTTTAGCATCGTTACGAAGATCAGCAGGTAAAGCGCGAACTTTTCCGTAAGTCAATCTCAAAGTTGAGTTAGCATCCGGATATTTTATTGCGTTTAATTTTGACTCTCTTAAACCTTCAACTAATTTGCGGTAAGCAATTGCAAAACCATCATCTGCTTTTGCCTGATCATCTGTTTTAGCACGGAATTTAGTCATAAGATCATTAGAAATAATATACAATGGATCGTGTACAATTGCTAATGGTTTTGGATCAGCCAAAAATGCTAATACTTTTTCTTTATTTGTAAAATAACTAATTTCAGTTGCTTTTACTACATCAGCAGTAAAATCTCCGTTATTAGCCGCTTTCATTTTTGCAATTTCTGGAGCAAGTCCATATTCAGAAGCTTTTGCAGCGTATAAATTTAGCTGAGCCGTTAAAACATCTTTTTCTAAAGGTGCATAAAAATCACCATAAATGTTCTCAACCATTGCATTGATCTTAGGAAGCATTTCAGCTTTTTTAGCATCATTTTCTTTATAGTAAGCAATCAATGCATTTCCAAGATTTGCTGGACCAGCGGCATAACTTGACGTTCGTAAAACTTGTGACAAATAATTATCGTGACGCGCTTTTAAATTCGTTTCTCTGTAATAGTCATTAATTGTCGGAATAACATTTTCGTATTTATCTTTATTTACCGGCTTGCTTGCCCACTCATAAAATTTATCTTCTTGCTCTGCTTTTGCATCTGCCGTTCCGGCTTTTGTTAAAGCATCGATCATACCTTGACGGTTTTTCCAGTAATTTGCAGTCGAAGCATATTTAGAAGCGTAGTTTAAACGAACAGTCGCATCTTTATCCATATACTTTTTCATGACATCCATTCCGGTTTTTGCACCTTCAACCCATGCAGGATAAGCAAATTTTACATTTTGCTCAATTCCTCCAGCTGGCATCCAGCGATTTGTTCTACCTGGATAACCAAGAATCATTGCAAAATCATTTTCTTTAACTCCTTTGATGCTTACTGGCAAATAATGTTTTGGCTGTAATGGCACATTATCTTTTGAATACGTTGCAGGATTTCCGTCTTTATCAGCATAAACTCTAAACATAGAGAAATCTCCCGTTTGACGAGGCCATTCCCAGTTGTCAGTATCTCCACCAAATTTACCAACACTTTCTGGCGGTGTTCCTACCAAACGAACGTCTGTGTAATCTTGGTAAACAAAATAATAATATTCATTTCCTTGAAAGAAAGGACGAACAGAAACAGTATATTTTCCGTTTTCGCTGTTTTCTTTTTCAATTAAACTGATTTCTTGTTGAATGATTTTATTTCTTTCAGTTTCTGTCATTTGATCATTTACTTTTGACAAAATTCTTTTCGAAACATCGTCCATACGAACGAAGAAACGAACATATAAAGATTTAGGTTTCAATTCTTCTGAACGATTTTTTGCCCAAAAACCATCTTTCAAATGGTTTTGTTCGGCAGTTGAAAGTTCTGCAATCGCACTATATCCACAGTGATGATTAGTTAATACCAAACCACTGTTAGAAACGATTTCAGCAGTACAACCTCCATTGAACTGTACAATAGCATCTTTTAAACTATGATGATTGATACTGTAGATTTCTTCAGCTGTTAACTGAAGCCCCATTTTCTCCATATCTCTATGGTTCAATCTTTCGATAAACATCAAAAACCACATTCCTTCATCAGCTCTTACAGGAAAAGCCATCAAGCACATGGTTAAGAATAAAACTATTTTTTTCATGTTATTTTATTTAAGTGATGCGAATATAGCTCATTTTCGCAAAAAAAGTAAGCTTTCAACGCAAATTCAAAACATATTAAATAAAAGAAAAGGTGATTTTGCGAAATCCATAATTTAAGCGAACACAAAAATTATCTTAAAAATCGAGTATAAATCTTCACGAAACATTTAAAAATTTAGAAAACTAAACAATACGACTTTTAAAAAACAATAAAATTTGTAAAAATATACTTTCTTTTAAAAATTTTAATTATAAATTATTTCTTACAATTTTAAATCTTCTAAATTTGCCCACTTATAAAAAATTTAAAAGATGAAAAAATTATTAGTAGCGGTAGTTGTAATGATTACAACTTATGCAAGTGCACAAAAAAATTCAATTTTACTAGGCGGAAATGTTGGATTTTCTTCAGAAAAGATTGGAGACTCTAAACTTGAAAACTTTGAATTTTCTCCAAAAGTTGGGTATCAGTTTGCTGATCAATGGACTGCCGGAGTTGAAGGTTCAATTATGAATGTTAAAACTTCTGGATCTGATACAACGGAGCGATATAAAATTGGAGGTTTTGTACGTTATACGGTACCTCTGTCAGATTTATTTTCTGTTTTTGGAGATTTAGGCGCCGGCTACCAATCTACAAACTTGAACGATGCTAAAG
Source organism: Flavobacterium sp. ASV13 (assembly GCF_000745775.1). Lineage (GTDB taxonomy): Bacteria > Bacteroidota > Bacteroidia > Flavobacteriales > Flavobacteriaceae > Flavobacterium. Next base: position 510,343 of record NZ_JQJY01000005.1, read on the forward strand.
GAATGTATGCAAATTTAACGCCTGCATTATTCATTAACATGAAAAGAGGATTTGGTTTAAATTTCTCTATCGGAGGATTAAACTATGATAATCTTGATGGAAAAAATGACCCAAGACAAGAACGTTTTGGTTTTGATTTTGGAAAAACTTTAAAAATCGGAATTTCTAAAAACTTCGGATTATAATTTTTTGGATTTACGTTAAAAAGTAAAATCCTTTATACTTTTTGTTTTTTCGCGCAAAAAGTAAAAAACCCGACAATTTTCTAATTGTCGGGTTTTATATTTATAAAGAAAAACGATTTTACTCGTTAAGCATTTTCCAAAGTTTATCTTTCAAATCTGTCAAACCTTGTTGCGCAACAGATGAAATAAACATGTAAGGTACATCTTTAAAGGAAACATCAAGTTCCGCCTTTAATTCGGCTTTTAATTCATCATCCAGCATATCGCATTTTGAGATAACTAAAAGACGTTCTTTGTCCAGCATTTCAGGATTGTATTTGGTTAATTCGTTAACCAAAATATCATATTCTGCTTTGATGTCTGGCGTATCAACAGGAACTAAAAATAGTAATGTTGAATTACGTTCAATATGACGCAGGAAATAATGTCCCAAACCTTTTCCTTCGGCAGCACCTTCAATAATTCCAGGAATATCAGCAATTACAAAAGATTGAAAATCTCTGTAAGCAACAATACCTAAGTTTGGTTTTAAAGTCGTAAACGGATAATCAGCAATTTTTGGTTTTGCCGAAGTCAATACAGACAATAAAGTAGATTTTCCTGCATTTGGGAAACCAACTAAACCAACATCAGCCAAAACTTTAAGTTCCAAAATGACATCCATTTCTACACCAAGCAAACCTGGTTGTGCATAACGAGGCGTTTGGTTAGTCGAACTTCTAAAATGCCAGTTTCCTAAACCTCCCTTTCCTCCTCTTGCAAGAATCTGTTTTTCTCCGTGTTCTGTAATCTCAAAAAGTGTCTCGCCAGTTTCTTTGTCTTTTACAACAGTTCCCAGAGGCACTTCAATGATTTTATCATCTCCATCTGCTCCTGTGCTACGATCTCCTCCTCCGTCTCCGCCATGTCCAGCTTTAATGTGACGCGCAAACTTTAAATGAAATAATGTCCAGAGTCCTTTATTTCCCACTAAATACACATGTCCTCCGCGACCTCCGTCACCTCCGTCAGGACCTCCTTTTTCAATAAATTTCTCTCTATGTAAATGCGTAGATCCTTTTCCTCCTTTTCCGGAAGAAACATATATCTTAACGTAATCTACAAAATTTCCTTCTGTCATTTTTCTGAATTTCAGATTTTAGATTTTAAATTTCAGATTGCTCTAAATTCTATATCTAAACTCTATTTTATTTATTTTTCAATACCAGTCCATATTTTCAGTACAAACTGCGACTGTAAACTGTGACTGCAAACTTTTTTTATTCTTTCAAAGCTTTTACAAGCACTTTATCGATCTTAACGCCGTCCATATCGATGACCTCTAAAACGAATTTTTGCCAAACCAATTTTTCGCCTTCTTTTGGAATATGCGACAGCTCGGTCATAATCATTCCGCTAACAGTATTTACTTCGTAATCATTTGTCAATTCATCTAACTCAAAATAAGTTAAGAAATCATGCAATGAGTAATGTCCGTCAACCAGCCATGAACCATCTTCTCTTTCTATCAATTGAAATTCATCTTTATAAAACTCAGATGCATCACCTACTAAAGCTTCCAAAATATCATTCAAAGTAATCATACCCTGAAAAACTCCATATTCATCTGAAACTAAAGCATAATGAACACCTGTTTTTTTGAAATTTTCCAACGCTTTGTAAGCTGTCGTCTGCTCCATTAAATAAGGTGCATCAGATAGTATTGAAGTCAAATCAAAATTATCATTTTCGATGTTGGCAAAAATATTTTTTAAAGTTACAACACCAACTATATCGTCGTAATTGTCTTTGTAAACCGGGTAAACAGTATGTAAATCCTGAACAACTAATGCTTTAATCTTTTCTTTATCTGCTTTTAATGGAAGCATATCAACAGATTTTCTGTGCGTCATTAACGAACTTACTTTTCTATCTCCAATATGAAAAACACGTTCTACAATATCCTGCTCAATTTCCTGAACTTCACCAACTTCAGTTCCTTCTTTTATAATTGCTTTGATTTCCTCTTCAGTAACTTTTCCGTCAGCGGTTGGTTTTATCTGAAGAATATTCAACAAAAAATCGGTCGAAGATGTTAAGAGCCAAATAAATGGCGCTGTAATAATCGAAATTACTTTCATTGGCATTGCAAACATTTTTGCGATTGCTTCAGGATAATTTAATCCAATTCGTTTTGGAAGCAATTCTCCCAAAACCAACGAGAAAAAAGTTAAAACAACAACCACAATTCCAACTGCAAGTGAATGAGCGTAAGGTTTTAAAACAGCAAAACCGGAAACAAAACTTTCTACATCTATTGTAATTTTATCACCACTATAAATACCCGTCAAAATCCCGATTAAGGTAATTCCGATTTGTACCGTTGATAAAAATTTGTTTGGAGAATTCGCCAGATCTAGCGCAATTTTGGCACCTTTATTTCCTTTTTTTGCCGCCGTTTCCAATCTGTTTTTTCTGGCCGAAATCAATGCAATTTCAGACATCGAGAAAACTCCATTTAATAGTATTAGAAAAAATATTATTAGTATTTCCATTTTTAAGTTTAAAGTTAAAAGCCAAAAGTTAAATGTTTTTCAGAACTTATTTCAATTTCCTTCTAAACATTTAACTTTTAACTTCAAACAGGTTTTGTTACAAATTATCTATAACCGATGTTAATCTTTCTGTAATTTGTTCAATTGTTCCAATACCATCTACGGCATGAAATTTATTTTGCTCTTTATAATATCCAATTAATGGAGCTGTTTTTTCGTTGTATTCCTGATATCTTACACGAATTTTTTCTTCGTCTTGATCATCAGCTCTTCCGCTAGTTTTTCCTCTTTCTAGTAAACGTGCTACTAAAATTTCGTCATCAGCTTCTAAAGCAATTGTAGCAGTAACACTTGAACCAATTGTTGGCAAAAATTTATCTAAAGCTTCAGCCTGATCAATTGTTCTTGGATAACCATCAAATAAAAATCCTGCTGTATCAGGGTGTTTTTTTACTTCATCAATTAACATTGCTGTTGTTACTTCGCACGGAACTAATTCTCCGTTATCCATAAAAACTCTTGCTTTTTTTCCTAATTCAGTATCATTTTTTAAATTGAAACGAAAAATATCTCCTGTTGAAAGGTGTGTTAAATTGTATTTTTCTTTTAAAAATTCTGCCTGAGTTCCTTTTCCTGCACCAGGCTTTCCAAATAAAACGATGTTAATCATAATGACTGTTAGTGTTGCGACTTCTTACTTTAAGAAGTTTAAAATGAATATATAGTTGTGTTTGTTTTTAATTATTCAGCTAATTTATAAACCTCTGTCAGGTTTCTTCCAAGACCATCATAGTCTAATCCGTAACCTACAATAAATTTATTCGGGATTCTGATTCCGATATAATCGATTTTTATGTCTTTTTTATACGCTTCTGGCTTAAAAAATAATGTTGCAATTTTAAAATGCTTTACATTTCGTTCTTTAAATAAATGTTTTAACTCTTCGATTGTGTTTCCGGTATCAATAATATCTTCAATGATTACAACAGTTCTGCCTGTCAAATCCTGATTGATTCCGATTAATTCTTTAACCGAATTTGTGCTTTCAGTACCTTCATACGATGCCATTTTTATAAATGAAACTTCGCATGGTTTTTTATATTTTTTCAAAAAATCGGAAACAACCATAAAGGCTCCGTTTAAAACTCCAATAAAAATTGGTGTATCATCTCCAAAATCGTCTTCTACCTGAGCCACTAATTTGATTAAAGCAAAATCAATTTCTTTAGCCGAAATAAACGGAACAAATTGTTTATCGTGAAGTTGTATCATTATTTTTAAATTTAAAATAATGGACAAAGATACAGAATTACAACTTAACTGTAAGTATCAAAATAAACTGTCTGAGTATTTTTTAAGCACATTAAGCACATCTTTTCGAAAAAAATCTTTTAAATTTTAGTAAATTGAGGCCTTTTAAACTTTAATATAAACCTCAATGAAAACCACAATACAAATCTTTTCAGCATTCCTGATATTAACAGCCTGTCAAGGACAAGTAACAAAGGAAGAAAAAGAAGCTTTAGCTAAACAACCTGCAACTGTTGTAAAAACTGCAATAGGCGACCTCACCCTGCCGCCTCCATACGCAACCGAATCAAAAACGAAAAACAGTAAAGTTATAGGCTGGCCAGAAGGAAAAACGCCAATAGCACCAGAAGGTTTTACCGTTACAAAATTTGCTGACGGTTTTAGTAATCCTCGTTGGAGTTATATAGGTCCAAACGATGATATTTTTGTTGTTGAAAGCGGAACAAGAACGAGTAAAAACCAAATTATAATTTTGCGCGACAAAGACAAAGACGGAACATATGAAACTCGAGAAGTTTTTTTAAAAGACCTTAACCGACCTTTAGGAATGTTAATTTTAAAAGACTTTTTTTATGTTGCAAATACCGATGGACTTTATCGTTATCCTTATAAAAATGCACCTTTAAAATTAGAAACTCAAGGAACTAAAATTGTTGAATTACCAGCTGGCGGATACAACAATCACTGGACGAGAAGTTTGCTTACAAATCCTGAAGAAACAAAAATTTATATTGGTGTTGGTTCAGGAAGCAATGTTGGAGAAAACGGAATGGATAAAGAAATTCGTCGCGCTGCCATTTTAGAAATTAATCCTGACGGAACCGGCGAAAAAATTTATGCTGACGGACTTAGAAACCCAATGGGAATGGATTGGAATCCGGCGAACAAAAAAGAGCTTTGGACTGCAGTAAATGAAAGAGATGAACTTGGTGACGATTTGGTCCCTGATTATATTACGAGTGTAAAAAGAGGCGGTTTTTACGGATGGCCTTATTCGTATTTTGGAAGTATTCCTGATCCAAGATGGAAAGGGAAAGGCGAACGAAAAGATTTAATCAAAAGAGCAATTGTTCCAGATGTTCCTGTCGGACCACACACTGCTTCTCTTGGATTGGCTTTTTATACTAAAGATGCTTTTCCGGCAAAATATAAAAATGGCGCCTTTGTTGGTCAGCATGGTTCTTGGAACCGTTCTAATATTTCAGGTTATAAAGTTTTATTTGTTCCTTTTAAAGACGGAAAACCTTCTGGAAAACCAGAAGATTTTTTAACCGGATTTATTTCTGATAATGATAAAGCGGAAGTTTACGGACGCCCAGTTGCTGTTACAGTTATGAAAGATGGAGCGCTTTTAGTTAATGATGATAGTGGAAATACGATTTGGAAAGTGACAGCGAATAAGTAAAATTCCAATTTTACTCTTTTTTGTCATTTCGACGAAGGAGAAATCACACTAGAAACTCCACAATGAAAATCGCCAATCTTTGTCGAATCCCGAGTGTGATTTCTCCTTCGTCGAAATGACAAGATTGCATATAAACTTTATCTTCTCTGCGAAACCTTTACATTTTCTGCATTTTTTTCATGTTTAAGAAACCTTTTATGTTTTCAAAAAAATATTGCTTTTTTCTTCTTGTTCTAATTGTTTGTCAAAACATTTTTGCACAAGATGAAAAAAGCAACTCTATTGATTCTGTAAAAACTCAAAAACTAAACGAAGTTTTAATAAGTCCGCTTCATATTAATCGGGATTTACAGAATAGTCCGGCTTCGATTGGTATTTTATCAGAAAAAGAATTACTTCGAAATAGCACAACAGATATCAGCAATGTCATCAATACGATTTCGGGTGTTTTTATGCAATCATCGAATATTACCACAACCCGAATTTCGATTCGCGGAATTGGCGCGAGAACTCCATACGGAACTAATAAAATCAGGGCTTTTTATGGAAGTATTCCGTTGACTTCAGGAAACAGTGAAACCGTAATTGATGATATTGATCTTCAAAATATAGGTCAAGTTGAAATTATAAAAGGACCACTTTCTAGCATTTACGGTGCAGGATTAGGCGGTGCAATTTTGATTTCGCCTCAAACATTAAAAAAAGGCAATTATCAAGCTGAAGTTAGTTCTGTGTTTGGTTCTTTTGGATTATTAAAAAACAGAATCAGTTTTGATTTGAATGAAAAAAGCAGTTCTTTAAATCTGAGTTATCACAATTTAAAAACCGACGGCTGGCGACAAAATAGTGCTTACAATCGGGAAGGAATTACACTTAGCGGAGAATTATTTAGAAAGAAAAACAGCAAACTGACTTATTTTTCAAATTACACTTATTTGAAAGCTTACATTCCAAGTTCGATCAATAAAACGACTTTCGATAATAATCCACAAGCGGGAGCGCCGACTTGGGTTGCTTCAAAAGGATTCAAAGAATACAAATCGACTTTGAGCGGATTGGCTTATGATTTTTCAATTAATGAAAACTTAAAAAATTCAACTTCCGTTTTTATCAATTATAAAGACAGCAACGAACCGCGTCCTTTTGATATTTTGCGTCAATATACTTTTGCTTCGGGTGTGAGAACTCAGTTTTCGGGAAATTTTAATATCGGAAAAATCAAAAATCAATTTATTGCCGGATTAGAATATTTCAGAGATAATTATAGCGGAAATACTTTCCAAAACTTATATCAACAGAATAATGGAAATGGAAGTTTACAAGGTAATCAGCTTTCTGCAACGAATCAAAAAAGAGATTTTTACAATATTTTTTCGCAAATCAGAACTTTACTTTCTGATCATTTTGAAATTCAAGCCGGTTTAAATTACAACAAAACCAAATTTGAATTGCAGAATGATTTTCCCGCTTCCGCGAATAATCCAACGGAACATTATAGTTATGACGGCATTTTTTCGCCACAACTTTCCTTTTTATTTAAACCGAATGAAATCCGAACCTTTTATTTTTCTGTAAGCCGAGGATTTTCTCTTCCTGCGACTGAAGAAACTTTAACTTCAACGGGAAACATCAATCAAAATATTAAACCTGAAACAGGTTACAATTTTGAATTGGGAGGAAAACTTCATTTTTTCAACAAAAAATTATACACACAAATTGCCGTTTACCGAATGGAAATTAAAGATTTATTAGTAGCCAAAAGAATCGGCGACGATCAATATGAAGGTGTAAATGCTGGAAAAACGTTTCATGAAGGAATCGAAATTTCGTTGAATCACAATTGGTCAATAAATCAGATTTTTAATTTAAATTCTTATGTCGGAACTTCAATCGGAAATTATGAATTTAAAGAATTCGTAGATAATGGAAATGATTATTCAGGAAACAAATTAACCGGAGTTCCAGGCAATACAGCAAACGCAGGTTTTATTCTAAATATAAATTCTGGTTTTTATTTTTCAGCCGATTTTCAGTATACCGATAAAATTCCAATGAACGATTCGAATGCTAATTTTTCAGATTCTTATTCTTTGTTGAATTTAAAAACAGGCTATCAATTTGAGATTTTATCTGGTTTAAAAGCGCATTTAGACGCAGGAATCAACAATGTCACAAATGAAAAATACACTTCGATGATTTTGACCAATGCAACCGCAGTCGGAAATGCTCAACCAAGATTTTATTATCCTGGATTACCAATAAACTATTACGGAATTATCTCATTAAATTATTTATTTTAGCCTTGTAATTAAATATCGCGCACATGCTTTCTGAATTGCAAAAAAAACTCGATTATGTAAATGCTTATAGAGAAAATCGTCTCAAAACGGCACAAGATGTTTTAGAAAACCCTTCCTTTTTTAGCGAGTTGGTTTCGATTTGCTTTTCGCCCGAAGACAAAAACAATCATAAAGCTTGTTGGATTTTAGAATTTGTGTCTTATGAAGAATTGCTTTGGCTTCAACCTCATCTTGATTTTTTCTGTTCGAATCTGAAAGTTTTAAAAGATGAAAGTTCCATGCGTCCAATTGCAAAAGTCGTTCAGCTTTTGGTAAAATCTCATTACAAGAAAAACGAAAACTCCATAAAACTTTCCGAAGAAAATCTTCAGGATTGCATAGAAGCTTCTTTCGATTGGCTAATTAATGACACAAAAGTCGCTACAAAAGCATATTCAATAAGAACTTTATATGTTTTAGGAAATCATTACGACTGGATTCATCCCGAACTAAAAGTGATTATTGATAAAGATTTCGGAGATCATTCTGCCGCTTACAAAGCCGTTGCCAAAGAAGTTTTGAAGAAAATAAAATAGTTTTTTTGTTAGCCACGAATTCACGAATTATTATTAAATCTATCGTGAAAAATAATTCGTGAATTCGTGGCGGAAAAAACTAAATTTTGGCTAAAAAAAGATTAAAAAGTATCTTTGCAAAAACACAACACAAAATGAATTATTTTTCTTCTGATTTTAAATTAGGAATATTAGGCGGAGGGCAATTAGGCAAAATGCTTTTGTTCGATACCCGAAAATTTGACATACAAACTTACGTTCTTGATCCGAGCGATGAAGCGCCTAGTAAAATTGCCTGTAACAAATTCTTTCAAGGCGATTTAATGGATTATGAAACGGTTTATAATTTCGGAAAACAAGTCGATGTTTTGACTTTTGAAATCGAATTGGTAAACCTTGAAGCTTTAACGCAATTAGAAAACGAAGGTCTAAAAGTATATCCATCTCCAAAAACCTTAAAAGGAATTCAGAATAAAGGTGTTCAAAAAGATTTTTACGCTAAAAATAATATCCCAACTGCACCATTCGAAAGATTTGAAAATTTAGAGAATCTAAAATCTAAAATCAGCGATCTGAAATTACCATTTGTATGGAAATGCACCGAATTTGGTTATGATGGAAATGGTGTAAAAATAGTTCGCCAAGTTTCAGATTTAGATACGCTTCCAAATGTAGAATGCATTGCAGAAACTATGGTTCCGTTCAAAAATGAATTGGCGGTAATTGTGGTAAGAAATCCATCTGGAGAAATGAAAACGTATCCAGTTGTAGAAATGGAATTTCACCCGGAAGCCAACCAAGTTGAATACGTAATCTGTCCTGCAAGAATCGACGAAAAAGTCGCAGAAAAAGCCAGAGCAATTGCTTTACAAGTTTCGGAGAATTTCAATCACGTTGGTCTTTTGGCCGTTGAAATGTTCCAAACTCAGGACGACGAAATTTTGGTAAACGAAGTTGCTCCTCGCCCACATAATTCTGGTCATTATTCTATAGAAGCAAGTTATACTTCACAATTCGAAAATCATTTACGCGCTATTTTAGATCTTCCGTTAGGAAATACTGACAGTAAAGTTGCGGGAGTTATGGTAAATTTAGTTGGTGCGGAAGGTCATTCTGGAAATGTTGTTTACGAAAACATCGAAACCATTTTAGGATGGGATGGCGTTACACCACATATTTACGGTAAAAAGCAAACGCGCCCGTTCAGAAAAATGGGTCACGTTACAATCGTAAATGAAAATATGCAGGAAGCGAGACGAATTGCAGAGGAAGTTAAGAATACTATTAGAGTGATTAGCGCTTAGTAATTAGTGATTAGTCGAAGTTTACAACTTTAAAACAAAACAAACAGTTTTTAGTTTCAACAAAACTTAAAACTTGAAACCTGAAACAAAACAAACAAAAACATGAGCAAAGTAGCTATTATAATGGGAAGCATCTCAGACATGCCAGTTATGCAAGATGCAATCGACATATTAAAACAATTTAATGTTGAAGTTGAAGTAGATATCGTTTCGGCACACAGAACGCCGGAGAAATTATTCGATTTCAGTAAAAATGCACATACTCGCGGCATTTCGGTAATTATTGCCGGTGCGGGCGGTGCGGCACATTTACCAGGAATGGTAGCTTCAATGTCTCCACTTCCTGTAATTGGAGTTCCCGTAAAATCAAGTAATTCTATTGATGGTTGGGATTCAGTTTTATCGATTCTACAGATGCCCGGTGGAGTTCCTGTTGCAACTGTAGCTTTAAACGGAGCAAAAAATGCTGGAATTTTAGCAGCACAAATCATCGGAAGCCACGATAAAAAAGTTTTAGATACTATTATTTCTTATAAAGAAGAATTGAAAGCGGAGGTTAATAAAGCGGCTGAAGGTTTGAAGAAGTAATTTCACAGACACAAAAAGAAGCACAGAGACACGCAAAATTTTGTGAATCTCTGTGTTTTTTCTTTGAGAATCTTTTCAAAAAAACCTTTAGAACTATTAACGATTCATTATAAAAATTTCTAAAAGAAAAACTTAACTTTGGAAAAAAAGCAAAATGAACATTCAAACTTCTAAAATAGAGCTCGCTAAAATTGTTTTAGACATCGATAATCCTGATTTAATTCAGGAAATTGTGGAGTTCATTCAATCTAAAGAAAGCCTTTCTGAAAAACTAAAAAACAATATAAACGAGGCTATTTATTCTTTGGACAATAATGAAGGAATTTCGCATGATGTTGTTATGGAAGAAACCAAAAATCGTTATTCAAAATATTTTAAATAATGAATCTAATTTGGGCTCCACAAGCTAAACAAGACTTTTGGAACAACATCGATTATTTGGAAGCTGAATGGTCTGAAAAAGTTGCTCAAAATTTCATTGACAAAGTAAATACCACAATAGAACTTTTAAAAAATGACAATATTTTATTTATAAAAACAAACTACAAAAGCGTTTATAAAATTGTCATTACCAAACACATTTCACTTTATTATCGTATCGAAAACACTAATTTAGAGTTACTTCGTTTTTGGAATACTTTTCAGGATACGGAAAAATTCAAATTATGATTTTCTAATTTTATATTTTAAACAGCATAAATAATATGAGCGTTTTAACCCAATATTTCAATACCAAACATAACACAGCGCCTTTTTCGCAAATTAAAATCGAAGATTATGTTCCTGCTTTCAACGAAGGAATTGCTTTAGCTAAAGCCGAAATTGATGCCATCGTAAACAATCCAAATGGGCCTACTTTTGAAAATACCATTGTGGCAATGGATTTTTCAGGCGATATTTTAGATCGTCTTTCGAGTATTTTCTTCAATTTAAATTCGGCTGAAACGAATGACGAGATGCAGAAAATTGCTCAGGAAGTTTCGCCTTTGCTTTCAGAATTTGGAAATGACATTAGATTAAATGCTGATTTATTTGCAAAAGTAAAAGCGGTTTACGATCAAAAAGAAAGTTTAAATCTGAATCCAGAGCAAACGACTTTATTAGATAAAAAATACAAAAGCTTCTCCAGAAACGGAGCAAATTTGCCAGAAGACAAGAAAAACCAATTAAGAGAAATTGACAAAGAATTATCGAAATTGAGTTTACAATTTGGCGAAAATGTTTTGGCAGAAACCAATAACTTCGAATTGCATTTAACTAATGAGAAAGATTTAGCTGGTTTACCAGAAGGCACAATCGAAGCGGCGAGATTATTAGCCAAAAATCAGGAAAAAGAAGGCTGGATTTTTACTTTAGATTATCCAAGTTATGTTCCGTTTTTGACTTATGCTGACAATCGTGAATTACGCAAAAAAATGGCGATTGCTTTTGGAGCAAAAGGTTTTCAATCCAACGAATTCAACAATGAGGAAAACGTTTTGAATATTGCTAAACTTCGTCATGAAAGAGCGAATTTATTAGGCTACAAAACACATGCACATTTTGTTTTAGAAGAAAGAATGGCCGAAAGTCCGGAGAAAGTTTTTTCTTTCCTAAATGATTTATTGGCAAAAGCAAAACCAGCAGCTCAAAAAGAATTTGCTGAATTAACAGCTTTCGCAAAAGAGTTAGACGGAATTGAGCAATTAGAAAAATGGGACGGCGCTTATTATTCTGAAAAATTAAAGCAACAACTTTTTAATTTAGATGATGAAAAGCTTAAACCATATTTTCAATTAGAAAAAGTTTTAGACGGCGCATTCACAGTTGCCAAAAAATTATACGGCTTAACTTTTACGGAAGTTTTTGATATTGACAAATACCACGAAGAAGTTACAACTTATGAAGTTCGAGATGCTGAAAATAATTTAGTTTCGATTTTCTACGCTGATTTCTTCCCAAGAAAAGGAAAAAGAAATGGTGCGTGGATGACTTCATTCAAATCACAATATGTGAAAGACGGCGTAAACGAAAGACCTCATATTTCTAACGTTTGTAATTTCACAAAACCAACAGAAACAAAACCTTCATTATTGACTTTTAATGAAGTAACAACTTTATTCCACGAATTTGGACACGGTTTACACGGAATGTTGGCAAACACAGTTTATCCGAGTTTATCCGGAACTTCTGTTTACTGGGATTTCGTAGAATTACCAAGTCAGATTATGGAGAATTGGTGTTACGAACCTGAAGCTTTGGCTTTGTTTGCGAATCATTATGAAACGGGAGAAATCATTCCGATTGAATATGTTCAAAAAATTAAAGAAAGTGCAAGTTTTCAGGAAGGATTGGCAACATTGCGTCAATTAAGTTTCGGATTATTAGATATGGCTTGGCACGGACAAGATCCAACTGCTATCACAGATTTAAAAGCTTTCGAAACCGAGCAATTTGCTAATACGCAATTGTATCCTGATGTAAAAGAAAATGCGATGAGTACTGCGTTTTCACATATTTTCCAAGGCGGATATTCTTCTGGATATTACAGCTACAAATGGGCAGAAGTTTTAGATGCTGATGCTTTCGAATATTTCCATGAGAACGGAATTTTCAACGAAGAAATTGCAAAAAAATTCAAAGACAATGTTCTTTCAAAAGGAGGAACAGAACATCCGATGACTTTGTATAAACGTTTTAGAGGACAAGAACCAAAACCTGAAGCTTTACTAAAAAGAGCAGGACTTCTCTAGACTTCTTAGATTTTTAGACTTCTTAGACTGTTAGATATTTTTGAAACCGAAGTAGAAATGCTTCGGTTTTTTATTTGGTTTTACTTTAGCTATCTTCGTATTTTAAATCTTAATCTTACAAATACAAGCCGTGAAAAAATATTTTAAAATAGCTCTTTATCTCGCAATTATTGGATTGATTGCCATTGTTTCGGTAAATTATTACGTGAAATCTTCGACCAAAAAGAACATTTATTATTCGATAAAAAAATTTCCTAAAAATGATGTCGGAGTTATTTTTGGTGCGGGAATTAACGGAAATCAGCCAAGCAAATATTTAAAAGATCGTTTGGATGCTGGAATTATGCTTTGGAAAGCAAAACGAATCAATAAAATTTTACTTTCGGGAGATAATGGCCGTGATGAATATGATGAATTAACGGTTATGAAAAACTACTGTTTTAATAACGGAGTTGACACCACAAAAATCTTTATTGATTATGCCGGTTTTGATACTTACTCGACAATGTATCGTGCGAAACATATTTTCAAGATTAAAAAAGCAACTTTAATTTCGCAAGAATATCATTTAAACCGAGCGATTTATATTGGGCAAAAATTAGGAATTAAATCGTCTGGATTTTCTGCAAATAATGGAGAATATTTAGGATATAATTATGTTCGCTTTAGAGAATATGGCTCAATTTTTAAATCCTTTTTTGATGTTTTGCGAAATCGCGAGCCTCATTTTTTAGGCGGAGAAATTAATATTAATGGAGAATCTAATTATTCGAAAGAGGATAAACGATAAAAACAAAACCCTGCAAAAAAATCTGCAGGGTTTTTAATTAAAAATTTAATGACAAAGAATAAAAATCTTGCTTCTTTGATCTTGTTCCCATTTCTAGATCTTTACTCTTTCTCCAAAACTCTTTTAGCTAATTTTCCAACTGTCAATCCTTGCACAACAATTGAAAACAGTACAACAATATAAGTTACCTCAAGTAACAAGTTTTTGTATTCGCCTTCAGGCATTGAAAGTACCAAAGCAATAGAAACTCCACCACGAATTCCTCCCCAAACCAAAACCATCAAAGAACCTTTATTATAAGCAGATTTGATTCCGAAAAACTTAAATATATCGAAGAACTTCCATGGTAAAACGATAGAAAAAATTCGGGCAAACAACACGATAAAAATAGCTACAACACCTGTCAATAACTGTTTGTCCAGATTTGGAAGTAACAACAATTCAAAACCTATAAATAAGAATAAAACCGCATTTAAGATTTCATCAATAAGTTCCCAAAACTTACCAAGATAATCTTGAGTTACTTCACTCATCGCAACTTTTTTACCGTAATTTCCAATAATTAATCCAGCAACAACCATCGCTAGCGGGCTAGAAACGTGTAATGCTTGGGCAACCAAAAATCCTCCCATTACAATAGAAAGTGTGATTAAAACAGAAACTTTATAATCATCAATTCTCTTCATAACCTTAGATGCTGTAAATCCAAAAACAGCTCCTAGTAAAAGTCCGCCAATTCCTTCTTTTGCAAAAAGCCAGGCGATAGAACCAAAACTTACATCAAAAGTTGGATCGGTTGCCATTTTTAAAACAACGGCAAACATTACTACCGCTACTCCATCATTGAATAAGGATTCACCAACAATTTTGGTCTCTATTCTTTTAGGAACTTTCGCTTCTTTTAAAACTCCCAAAACCACAATTGGATCAGTTGGAGAGATTAATGTTCCGAAAACCAAACAAAATATATAAGGGATTTTTATTCCTAAAAGTGGTGAAATATAATAAACCAACATCGAAATAATTAAGGCTGATAACACTACGCTTATTGTCGAATAAATCATAATTGGGACTTTCTGCTCTTTAAGATCCGAAATGTTTACGTGCAATGCCCCCGCGAATAAAAGAAAGTTCAACATCGCTCCCATTAAGATTTCGTTGAAATCAAATTCTTTTATCAAATCAAAAAAATGCTTGGTCGTTGTAGGAAAATAAGAATCTCCTAAAAGACGGATTCCAACTGAAACCAACATTGCAATAATCATTATCCCAATAGTTCCCGGAAGCTTTAAAAATCTTAAATTCAAATAGGCGAAGAAAGAAGCCAATACAATTAGTATTGAAAATGTGTAGTATAATTCCATAAAAGTGATTTTTACAAAAATAACTTTATCATTATTTAATCTAAAATTTGCGGACTTGAATTAACACAACTTTATAATTTGTTAAATAAGTTTCAATTATTTTTGAAAGTTTAAAAACTTTTACTTACATTTGATCCATGGAATTCAAAGAAGCAAAAAATAAGTTTGTACAAACCTGGGGAGCATTAGGTTCTCAATGGGGAATTAATAAAACGATGGCGCAAATCCACGCTTTATTAATGGTCTCAAACGAGGCTGTTTCTATGGAAGACATTATGGAAGAATTGCAGATTTCGCGCGGAAATGCCAGCATGAACCTAAGAGCTTTGATGGATTGGGGAATTGTGTACAAAGAATTTAAAGCCGGAGAAAGAAAAGAATTCTTTACTGCCGAAAAAGATTTAGATGAATTAGCAGCCAAAATCTCCAGAGAAAGAAGCAAAAGAGAAATTAAACCAGCTCTTAAAATCTTAAAAGAAGTTTCGACTATTGAAGCTAAAGATTCGGCAGAAGAAAAACACTTCGTTGATCAGACAACTAAACTTTATGATTTCGTTTTAAAAGCTGATAATATGTTAGATAAAATGACTGAATTCAATGAAAACTGGTTGGGAAAATTGGTTATCAAAATGATGAAATAAAAAAATTTAATTAAAACTTTCATTTTTTTCTGAAAGTTTAAAAATAACAAACAGTTATGAAAACACTTAAAAAAATCAACAAAATTGCATTGATTACAACATTGATTCTCTTCCTTACTGTATATCTTGGAATGTTGGCGCAAATCCCTTTGGGAATCATTCAGGTAATTTCAGCTATTTATTTAACAGTCAAAATGTACCATAAATCAGATTATGCTAAAAGAAACTTATCAATTTATTGGATCGTAACAATTTCTGAACTTGTTTTATTTTATGTACAACATAACTATTTTCCAACTTCAAATGATGCAATAGAATGGTCTTTAATGGTAGTTTTCCCTATGTCAATTGCAATTTATTTCTATGTAATAATGAGAAAAATAGTTGCAGAATATGAACTCAGCCGAGAATTCTGAATTAATAATCTATAAAAAAGCACACCAATGAATTTCTTAAAAGCAGAATGGAAAAATTTAGCCCTTTTCAATTATGAAATTGATGCTGAAATTTTAGAAAAATACCTTCCCGCAGGAACTGAAATTGATATTTGGAACAACAAATGTTACGTGAGTTTAGTTGGTTTTATGTTTAAAAACACCAAAGTTTTAGGAGTAAAAATCCCGTTTCATGTCGATTTTGAAGAAGTGAATATGAGATTTTATGTAAAGCGCTTTGAAAGCGATGAATGGAAACGCGGCGTAGTTTTCATTAAAGAAATTGTTCCCAAAAAAGCAATCACTTTTATTGCAAATACTTTGTATCAGGAACATTATGAAACTCAGAAAATGAGACATGAAATTCTTGAAAACGAAAACAACAATACTTTTATTTATCAATGGAAAAATGGCAAAGAATGGAATACAATTGAAATTGAAACCAAAAAAGATTTAAGTAAAATCGAAATTGATTCAGAAGCTGAATTTATTACAGAACATTATTTTGGATATACTAAAATCGATGAAGAAACCACTTTTGAATATGAAGTTACGCATCCGAGATGGGAACAATTTGAAGTTTTAAATCACCGAGTTGATATTGATTTCGAAAAAAATTATGGAAGCGATTTTGGATTCCTTCAAACTCAAAAACCAAGTTCTATTTTCTTAGCTGAAGGCTCAAAAATCACGGTTAAAAACAAAAGAAAAATCGAGTTGATTCCTGTCGAAGAAACATTATACGCATAAAACTATTCATCTTTAAAACCAAAAATCATGAAAACGTTAGAAAACCAAACTTTACTTTATGATGAAGATTGTCCGCTTTGCAGTTTATACACCACTGGATTTGTAAAAAGCGGAATGCTTGATGAAAACGGAAGAAAATCTTATTGTCAATTATCTGAAGAAGAGCAAAATTTTGTGGACTTGAAACGTGCTCCAAACGAAATCACGTTAGTTGATAACAAAACCAAAACCGTTATTTACGGAATTGACAGTCTCATAAAAGTGGTTGGGTTTTCTTTTCCTTTAATTGAAAAAATAGCAACGGTAAAACCCATTCATTTTATCCTGAAAAAAATGTATTCTTTTGTTTCTTTCAACAGAAAAGTAATTATTCCGGGAAATATAAAAGAAGAAAACAAATTGCAATGTACTCCTGATTTTAATTACAAATACAGATTTCTATTTATCGGATTTGCTTTAACGATCACAACTTTTGTTTTGTTTGGATTTTCAAATTTGATTCCGATTTTACCAAAAACAAGTATTTTGAGAGAATTCATTTTAGCTTTTGGACAAATTGTTTTTCAGAGTTTGTTTCTTTTGAAAATGGATAGAAAAACAATGACCAATTATGCTGGAAACTTAATGACTATTTCTTTAATGGGAAGTTTAATTTTAGTTCCAATTTTGATTTTAAATCAATTTATCAATCTTCCACAGTTTTTAATTTTAGGTTGGTTTGGAATAACCGTTTTTATCATGTTTACAGAACATTTCAGAAGAGTTAAAATTCTAAAACTTCCTTTTTATTTATGTTTTACCTGGATTCTTTATCGAATGATTGCTTTACTATTTATCTTAAATTTATAAAATGGAAAAACTCATAATCGCAGCCGGAACAGGATTTTTAGGACAAGTTTTAGTGAATCATTTCAAAGATAAATTTGAAGAAATTGTAATTCTGACCCGAGGAAAATCTCAAACCGTAAACGGAATTAAATATGTAAACTGGAATGCCAGAACTTTTTCTGGCTGGGAAAAGGAGTTAGAAAACGCAACCGTTCTAATCAATCTCGCAGGAAAATCTGTTGATTGCCGTTATACGAAAAAGAATAAAAAAGAGATTTTATGGTCTCGAATTGAAAGCACCAAAGTTTTAAACAAAGCGGTTTTGAATTGTCAAAATCCGCCGAAACATTGGTTGAATTCATCAACCTCAACTATTTATCGTTTTTCTTTAGACAAACAAATGGATGAAGTTGATGGCGAAATCGGAAATGACTTTTCTATTAATGTGGCGCTTTCTTGGGAAAAAGCATTTTTTAAAACCGAAACTCCAAAAACTTTAAAAACGGCTTTGCGAACTTCTATTGTTTTAGGAAAAAACGGCGGCGCTTTAATTCCGTTAAAGACTTTGGCAAAAATTGGTTTTGGAGGAAAACAAGGAAACGGCAATCAGTTTATAAGCTGGATTCATGAAGAAGATTTTGCCAATGCGATTGATTTTATTCTTCAAAAAGAAATTACTGGTGTTATCAATATCGTTTCTCCAGAACCAATTCGAAATGCTGATTTTATGCAGAAACTTCGAAAAGCAATTGGTTTTCCTTTCGGAATTCCGATGAATAAATTCTTTCTGGAAATTGGAGCATTTTTTATTCGAACAGAAACGGAATTGGTTTTGAAAAGTAGAAATGTAGTTCCGAAACGACTTTTAGAAAATGGGTTTCGATTTAAGTTTGGAAATATTGATGAAGTTTTTCAAGATTTATTGCACTGAAACTGCACGCATTTTTGTCATCCCGAGGAACGAGGGATCACACTAGAGAATCGACAAAGATTGAGGATTTTGATTGTGGAGTTTCTAGTGTGATTTCTCCTTCGTCGAAATGACAAAACAACGCACAAAACAAGAAAATCATGACAACCATAAACCTCACAACCAAAATAAAAGCATCAAAACAAATCGTTTTTGATGCTTCAAGAAATATCGATATTCATCAGCAATCGGCAAGTCCTACAAAAGAGAAAGCAATTGCTGGCGTAACATCTGGTTTGATAAATTTAGGCGAGACGGTAATCTGGCGCGGTAAACATTTCGGATTTTACATCACTCATAAAAGTCGAATAACAGTAATGAATCTTTATTATTATTTTGTAGATGAAATGGAAGAAGGGAAATTCAAATCGTTCAAACATGAGCATTTTTTTGAAGAAGAAAATGGTTTTACGATTATGAAAGATAAATTGCAATATGAAACTCCGTTTGGGATATTCGGAGAGCTTTTTGATATTTTATTTTTAGAAAAGCATCTTATGAATTTCCTTTTGGAAAGAAATAAGGTTTTGAAAGAAGTTTCAGAAAAAAAATAATAAATCTAATTTTGAAAATGAATTTTCTCGTTTTACGGTTTGCGTGAGGGATAGAAGTGGAAAGCCCACAGCCTAACGAAGGAAGTGCGAGGACTTGAAACGGATAGCCCGACCCGCCGCGGCGGGCACGCCCAAATTATTTAGATACCTTAATCTCTTTTACTTATAAAAACACAATCATCAGCCACCAAAAAATCGGTACGCTTTCAACCCAGAAAGAAGTATAATATTTGGATCGGTTTGTGTTCGCAAAGAAAATAAAAAGCATTAATGTCAAAACCATTATCAGATTGATAATAAGATCATGAAGTGTAAAAGACAAAATTCCTAAAACCCAAAACGGAACCAAAAGTGAAAATCCTAAAATCTTAGTTTTTTTTACACCGATTGTCTGTGGAACGGTTTGCAAATGCGGATCGTCATTAGCTAAATCCAGAATTTCGAAAACCAAAATCAACACAAAAACCAAAACAAAACGCTGGACACATTTTATAAAAAAATCGGCCGTAAAAGGAATTTCAGCATTTATATACGGCAAAACCAAACTTGCTCCTACCCAACAAATTGCTACAATATAGATTTTTACACCTGCCCAGTTTCGGGCATTTTTTCTGTTTGGAAAAAACGGTAATGTATAAAGCGCGGTTATGGCAAAAATTACAACGGAAACAATTTGCGTGATTCTTTTTAAATGGAAAAAATAATAGCCAACCAAAATCAGTGAAACAAAACTCAAAAGAGCAATAATTTTCAGCTGAATGCCGACCGGTTTTCTTTTCACGCGAACCAAAGCATCATATTTTACAAAATTATATCCTACAATTGTTCCGAAAAAAACGAACAGCGCCATTGGTTCATCATACTGAATATGAAAGAAATGAAAAGTAATACGAACCAAAGCATAACACGATAAAGCCACGTGAATACTGCTGTTTAAATAAAAATCTAATATTTGTTTTAGAAGTTTCATGCCTCAAATCTAATCAATTGGTAACAAATCAACTCTTTAGTTAGAAATTTGATAAAAATTGAAGTTAAAAATACCCATTAAATTATTAATAATACTTAATTTTGCGCGACAAAAAAACAACACATTTACTTTTAAATGTGATTCGTACAGCAAAATGGTGCACGAACACATTAATTTAAAAAACTTAGATAGCTACATGAAAACAGATGCTTTTGCTTTAAGACACATTGGTCCAAGAGAAACAGATCTTCAGCACATGCTGAAAACTATTGGAGTTGATTCGATTGAACAACTTGTTTATGAAACCCTTCCGGACGATATTCGTTTAAAAGCGCCTTTGAATTTAGATCCTGCTATGACGGAATTCGAATTTGCAAACCATATTCGCGAATTAGGAAAGAAAAACAAAACATTTAAATCATACATTGGTTTGGGTTATCACCCAACTATCGTTCCGGCTCCAATTCAAAGAAATATTTTTGAAAACCCAGGATGGTATACAGCTTACACGCCTTACCAAGCAGAAATTGCTCAAGGTCGTTTGGAAGCTATTTTGAATTTCCAGACTACAGTTATTGAATTAACAGGAATGGAAATTGCAAACGCATCTTTACTTGATGAAGGAACTGCTGCTGCAGAAGCTATGGCGTTATTATTTGACGTTCGTACGAGAGATCAAAAGAAAAACAATACACACAAATTCTTCGTTTCTGAAGAAATTTTACCACAAACTTTATCTGTACTTCAAACACGTTCAACTCCAATTGGAATTGAATTAGTTGTTGGAAACCACGAAACATTTGATTTTTCAAATGAGTTTTTTGGAGCTATTTTACAATACCCAGGAAAATATGGTCAGGTAAACGATTACAGTGCTTTTGTTGCTAAAGCAAAAGAAAACGAAATTAAAGTTGCCTTTGCAGCTGATATTTTATCATTAGCGGCTTTAACTTCTCCGGGAGAAATGGGCGCTGCAGTTGTGGTTGGAACTTCACAACGTTTTGGTGTACCAATGGGTTACGGTGGTCCTCATGCTGCATTTTTTGCAACTAAAGACGAATACAAACGTTCTATGCCAGGTCGTATTATTGGAGTTTCTATTGATGTAAATGGAAACCGCGCTTTACGTATGGCTTTAGGAACTCGTGAACAACACATTAAACGTGAAAAAGCGACTTCAAATATTTGTACTGCTCAGGTTTTATTGGCAGTTATGGCTGGAATGTACGCAGTTTACCACGGACCAGAAGGTTTAAAATACATTGCAAATAAAGTTCACGCCTCTGCAGTTACTACTGCTGAAGCTTTAAATAAATTAGGAGTTTTCCAAACTAACACAGCTTACTTTGATACTATTTTAGTAAAAGCTGATGCTCAAAAAGTAAAAGCAGCTGCTGAGAAAAACAAAGTAAACTTCTTCTACCCTGATGCTGATTCGGTTTCAATTTCGTTAAACGAAACAACTTCTGTCGCTGACATCAACCAAATCGTTGCGATTTTTGCTGAAGCTCTAGGAAAAGAAACTGTTACGGTTTCTGAATTAACTTCTGCAAGCCAATTACCAGCTTCATTAGAAAGAACATCTTCTTTCTTGACTCATGATGTTTTCAACAATCATCATTCAGAAAGTCAGTTAATGCGTTACATCAAAAAATTAGAGCGTAAAGATTTATCGTTGAATCATTCAATGATTTCATTAGGTTCTTGTACAATGAAATTAAACGCAGCTTCTGAAATGTTACCTCTTTCAATGCCAAACTGGAACAGCATTCACCCGTTTGCACCAGTTGACCAAGTTGAAGGTTACCTTACAATGCTTAAAAAATTAGAGCAGCAATTAAATGTAATTACTGGATTTGCTGGAACAACTTTACAGCCAAACTCTGGAGCTCAAGGAGAATATGCAGGATTAATGGCTATTCGTGCTTACCATTTGTCAAGAAACGAAGGTCACCGTAATGTATGTTTGATTCCTTCATCAGCTCACGGAACAAATCCTGCTTCTGCAGCGATGGCTGGAATGAAAATCATTGTGACAAAAACGACTCCAGAAGGAAATATTGACGTAGAAGATTTAAGAGAAAAAGCGATTGAACACAAAGATGATTTATCTTGTTTAATGGTAACGTATCCTTCTACTCACGGAGTTTTCGAATCTTCAATTATTGAAATCACAAAATTAATCCACGATAATGGCGGATTAGTATATATGGACGGTGCAAACATGAACGCTCAAGTTGGATTAACAAATCCTGCAACAATTGGTGCTGACGTTTGTCACTTAAACTTACACAAAACATTCGCTATTCCTCACGGTGGCGGTGGACCTGGAGTTGGGCCAATCTGTGTGAACGAAAAATTAGTTCCGTTCTTGCCAACAAACCCAATCTTAAAAGTAGGTGGCGAACAAGCTATTACAGCTATTTCATCTGCACCTTACGGATCTGCTTTAGTATGTTTAATCTCTTACGGTTACATCACAATGATGGGTGCTGAAGGATTAAAAAGCGCTACAGAACACGCGATCTTGAATGCTAACTATATGAAATCTCGTTTCGAAGGACACTACCCAATTCTTTATACTGGAGAATGCGGAAGAGCGGCTCACGAAATGATTTTAGATTGTCGTTCATTCAAAGAAAACGGAATCGAAGTTGGTGATATCGCGAAACGTTTGATGGATTACGGTTTCCACGCTCCAACGGTTTCTTTCCCTGTAGCTGGAACTTTAATGATCGAACCAACTGAATCTGAAGATTTAGCTGAGTTAGACCGTTTCTGTGATGCACTTATCTCAATCAGAAAAGAAATTGAAGCTGCAACTGCTGATGATAAAAACAATGTATTGAAAAATGCACCGCACACATTGGCAATGTTAACGACAGATTCTTGGGATTTCCCTTATACAAGAGAAAAAGCGGCTTATCCATTAGAATACATCGCTGAAAATAAATTCTGGCCATCTGTTCGTCGTGTAGATGACGCATACGGTGACAGAAACTTAGTTTGCAGCTGTGCTCCTATTGAAGCTTACATGGAAAATTAATCACAGATTATTTCATAAAACAAACCCGATAACATCATCGTTATCGGGTTTTATTTTTTTATAACATTCTTAAAAACTTTATTAATTTTTATAACACTTTCAAATATTCATACGAAATAAAAATACGCTCCCAAATCAATCTCAAACGTTTGAAATCTCGGAAAAATTAAAAAATCATTAGTAAATAATCAGTTTATCATTAAAAAATCTCTTATTTCACAATTATATGCATGCATAGTATTTTTTATGATAGTTATCATTATTTTATTTCTATTTTAGCGTCAAATTTATCGGATAATTACGGGAAAAATGAAAATAAAAATTATTGGTATTGGGAGCTACATTCCTAATTTAGAAGTAAAAAACACAGATTTTGACAAACATGTTTTTTTAAATGAAGACGGAAGTCCATTTGCTTATCCAAACGAAGTCGTTATCAAAAAATTCAAAGGCATTACCGGTATTCAAAACCGTCGTTATGCCGAACCAGAATATACAGCATCAGATTTAGCTTTTTTTGCAGCTCAAAAAGCAATTGTAAATGCAGGAATTGATGCCGAAACTTTAGACTACATTATTTTCGCCCATAATTTTGGTGATGTAAAAACCGGAACGCACCAAACTGATATTTTACCAAGTTTAGCTACTCGAGTTAAAAACAAATTAGGCATTAAAAATCCTAAATGTGTGGCTTACGATATTCTTTTTGGATGTCCTGGCTGGATTGAAGGTGTTTTACAAGCCAACGCTTTCATCAAATCAGGAATGGCAAAAAGAGTTATGGTAATTGGAGCTGAGACTTTATCAAGAGTTGTAGATGATCATGACCGTGATTCTATGATTTATTCTGATGGAGCTGGTGTTTCAATTTTAGAATTATCAACAGATGAAGCTGGATTATTATCATATGAAAGTGCCACTTTTGCAAATGATGAAGCCAATTATCTTTTCTTTGGAAAATCATACAATCCAGATTTAGATCCGGATATCAAATACATTAAAATGTATGGCCGTAAAATTTACGAATTTGCTTTAAGCAATGTTCCGTGTGCCATGAAAAGCTGTTTAGACAAAAGCGGTATTGATATCAGCGAGGTTAAAAAAATCCTTATTCATCAGGCAAACGAAAAAATGGACGAAGCGATTATTGAGCGTTTCTACAAATTATATGATAAAACGGCGCCGAAAGATATTATGCCAATGAGCATTCATGATTTAGGAAACAGCAGTGTTGCAACTGTACCTACTTTATATGATTTGATTTTACAAGGAAAGATCGAAAATCACGAAATCAATAAAGGTGATGTTCTTATATTTGCTTCAGTTGGAGCGGGAATGAATATTAATGCTTTTGTATATCGATATTAAAAGTCGCTTTAACAAGCCTGAGTGAAATAATCTCGCAAAGACGCGAAGTCGCAAAGTTTTTAAACAATTACTTTGCGACTTCGCGTCTTTGCGAGAGATTCGTTCCTTTTTTTATAATACTTTATAAATTGATTTCCTTCCAATTAAAAAACACAAAAAAGAAGATAACTTTGTATATTTGCGACCTAATTAAAATCAAGAACGAGAGATTGATTCGTTCGCAATGACTATGTACGAAAAAACGTTTCCTAATAAAAGATTCAAGCTTACTTTAGAATTTTTACAAAAACACATAAATACTTCAGAGACCATTTTTGATTTTGGTGTACCAAATCCATTTTCTAAAATAATGGAAGAAAATGGCTATACTGTAAAAAATACAAAAGGAGAAGACTTAGATAACGATCACACTGCTTTACAAACAGAACAATATTCTGTTTTTACGGCATTTGAAATTTTCGAACATTTATTAAATCCATACACGGTTTTAGAAAACGTAAAATGCGATAAATTATTAATTTCGATTCCGTTGCGTTTATGGTTTTCACCAGCATATCGCTCAAAGACTGATATGTGGGACAGACATTATCACGAATTTGAAGACTGGCAATTGGACTGGCTTTTAGAAAAAACAGGCTGGAAAATTACAGATCGTTTGCAATTTACGCATCCGGTGAAAAAATTTGGATTAAGACCTTTACTAAGGTATTTCACTCCGAGATATTATCTTGTTGTTGCTGAAAAAATAAAAGCTTAAAGGCAAATTTCAAAAAAATAAAATTCCAAATTCCAATTGAACTAGCTTTGATTGGAATTTGGAATTTAAAAGATTGGAATTTAAATTGAAAATTTATGAAATATTACATCGTCATTCCCGCGCACAACGAGCAAGATTTAATTGGCTTGACTTTACAATCCTTGGTTTCACAAACCGTTTTGCCTTCAAAAATTGTGGTTGTAAATGACAATTCGACTGATAAAACGGAAGAAGTTGTATTGAGTTTTGCAAAAGAAAACCCATACATATCTGTTGTAAACAAAACTTCAGATGCGATTCATATGCCGGGAAGTAAAGTAATTCAGGCTTTTCAGAAAGGTTTTGAAACTTTAGATTCTAATTACGATATCATTGTAAAAATTGATGGCGATTTAATTTTTCCTCCAAATTATTTTGAAACCATAATCAAACATTTCGAATCAGATCCAAAAATCGGAATGGTTGGCGGATTCTGCTATATCGATAAAAATGGCGAATGGGTTTTGGAAAACCTAACGGATAGAGATCACATTCGCGGAGCTTTGAAGGCTTACAGAGCAGCAACTTTCCAGCAAATTGGAGGATTACGCCCTGCAATGGGCTGGGACACCGTTGATGAACTGCTTTGTAAATATTATGATTGGAAAGTGGTTACCGACGAATCTTTACATGTAAAACACTTAAAACCGACAGGCGCAAACTACAACAAAACAGCTCGTTATAAACAAGGCGAAGCTTTTTATACCTTAGGATATGGTTTTTGGATTACTGCAATTGCTTCGGCAAAATTGGCAATGATGAAGAAAAAACCATTCTTATTTTTAGATTATATAAGAGGATTTTGGAAAGCTAAAAAAGCCAAAACTCCTTTATTAGTAACTCCGGAACAGGCTAAATTTATTAGAAATTATCGTTTTCAAAAAATGAAAGAAAAGTTAATTTGATTGCTAAAACACTCGAAAAACTGGAACTCATTACCCAAAACTCATAACTTATTTTTACCTTAGCCAATATTTGTAAAACTTATGATGCTAATTCGTTATTTATCCCAAATAGGAAAATATTTTTTAATGCTGAAAGAAATTTTCAATAAACAGACCAAATGGTCTGTTATGAAAAAATTAATTTTCAAAGAAATCGACGATTTAATTATCGACTCACTTGGGATTGTTTGCTTTATCTCTTTTTTCATCGGAGGAGTTGTTGCCATTCAAACAGCGCTAAACTTAACAAACCCTTTAATTCCAAAATATCTAATTGGTTTCGCTACACGTCAATCTGTAGTCTTGGAGTTTGCTCCTACTTTTATTTCGGTAATTATGGCCGGAAAAATGGGATCTTACATTACTTCCAGTATTGGGACAATGCGCGTTACAGAACAAATTGATGCTTTAGAAGTTATGGG
Source organism: Flavobacterium sp. ASV13 (assembly GCF_000745775.1). GTDB lineage: Bacteria > Bacteroidota > Bacteroidia > Flavobacteriales > Flavobacteriaceae > Flavobacterium. The sequence goes on from NZ_JQJY01000005.1 coordinate 537,133, forward strand.
AGTTAACTCCGTAAATTATCTTGTTTTCCCAAAAATTGTAGCTTTATTAATGTATCCATTTGTAATCGGAATTAGTATGTTTTTAGGAATTTTTGGAGGATGGCTTGCGTGTGCTTACGGAGGATTTTCAACAGGAGCCGATTTTATTATGGGAGCTCAGAAAGATTTCATACCCTTTCATATTACTTATGCATTTATCAAAACTTTAATTTTTGCCATGTTATTGGCAACAATTCCCTCTTTTCATGGATATTACATGAAAGGTGGCGCATTAGAAGTTGGTAAGGCTAGTACAACATCATTTGTATGGACATCTGTTACTATTATTCTCCTAAATTATATATTAACTCAATTATTACTAGGATAATGATAGAAGTAAAAAACATAGAAAAATCATTTGGTGACAGCAAAGTTTTAAAAGGCGTTTCAACAGTATTTGAAACTGGAAAAACCAATTTGATTATTGGACAAAGTGGATCTGGAAAAACAGTTTTATTGAAAACCTTATTAGGAATTCACACACCAGATTCAGGAACAATTGAATTTGATGGAAGAGTTTATTCTGATTTGGACAAAGATGAAAAACGTGAGTTAAGAACTGAAATCGGAATGGTATTTCAGGGAAGTGCTTTATTTGACTCGATGACCGTTGAAGAAAATGTCGCATTCCCGCTAAGAATGTTTACTAACAAAAACAAAGCTCAAATTCAGGAACGTGTTGATTTTGTTTTAGAAAGAGTAAATCTGATAGATGCTCATAAAAAATTACCTTCTGAAATTTCCGGAGGTATGCAGAAACGTGTTGCCATTGCACGTGCTATTGTAAACAATCCGAAGTATTTATTTTGTGACGAACCAAACTCTGGTCTTGATCCAAATACTTCAACTTTGATCGACAACTTAATTCAGGAAATCACTAGAGAATATAACATTACAACCGTTATCAATACACACGATATGAACTCTGTAATGGAAATTGGCGAAAATATCGTTTTTCTAAAAAAAGGCTTGAAAGCATGGCAAGGAAATAAAGAAGAAATATTTAGAACTGACAACAAAGACATTGTGAAGTTTGTTTATTCTTCAAACCTATTTAAAAAAGTAAGAGAAGCTTATTTGAAAGGATAACACCTTTTAAATCTAAATATTTAAAATCCCAAATTCCAATCGCAACAAAATGGAATTTGGGATTTTCTTTTTTAATAATGTTTGCATAATCCAAAACCTACTGATACGCCAACACCTACAAAAGTATATTTTCCAATATCACCATAAAGCTTAAACCCAACACTCGGAATTAAAACATTGTATATCAAATTAGATCTTTTTTTTGAGTAAAACCTTTTATAATTGGCTTCAAAAGGAAATCCATAAAAACCTGTAGTTGAAACTGTACGGATTCCGTCAAGATCACGACTTTCTAATTCCAAATTATTTCGGCTAATTCCTGCTGAAATACTATAGGAATGATGCTCTTTTACCCAACGCCTCCCGTACATTAAGGCAAGCTCAACATTATCTTCCGACTTATAAACCGACGGAGCAATAATAACCGGGCCATCATTTTTCCTTCTATAGCCAGCCGAATTAATGTATCTAAAAGTAAACAGGCTTTCTCCCAATTGATAATTGAGTCCAACACCACCAGAAACGCCAAGATTCTTCACTACTGATGGTCCACCAAAACCTTCAAAATATATAATCGGATTCGTTTTTTCTTCTTTTTCCAAATTAGAAGTTTCTTGTCCTAAAACAAAATTTGAGAAAACCAACACAAAAAATAAGCTGAGTAATATTCTTTCCATAAAAAATTAATTTTTTCAAATATAAAGTAATTCTACAAATGTAGAACAACTTATATTTAAAATTAATATTAAATTTATCATGACAAATCCCAACAAAAAATTCCAAATCCCAATCTTACATAAAATTGGAATTTGGAATTTTCTATTTTGAAATATTTAAACCTTTAATCTATTAGCTCAACTTCAGCGTTTGGATTAAAAAGATAGGTTTTTCCTGTGCTTATTTCGAGGCATTCGAAACGTTTTGTTCTAACGGCAATCTTTTTAAATACCTTACCATTTTTTATTCTGAAAACACTTCCGTAAGGAATTTCAAAAACATAATTTTTATCACTGTTTGAATCATATTGTTTTAATGCCAATGACAAAGTGGTATCAGTATCGCTGCTCGCCGATGGATTTTTAAAATGTCTCGCCAACAAAGGCAATATCATACTAGGAAATATTTCTGGACGAATAAATGGAACCATCAAACGCTGAAATGTATATTTCCACTCATTTCCATGTGGTTTTATATGTCGCCCAAATTTTTCGAATGCAACCAAATGCGAAATTTCATGAATCAGCGTGATCAAAAATCGATATTTATTTAAACTGGCATTAACTGTGATTTCATGTTTACCATTCAATGCTCTTCGATAATCTCCATGACGCGTCTGACGTTCATTTACGATTTTCAAATGAACCTGATTGGCTACAATCAAATCAAAAACAGGCTTTACAGCATGTTCAGGAATATATTTTGCTAATGTTTCGTTCAAAATAATTATGAATTATGAGTTTTGGAATTTAATTATGGGTTCGTAGAGGAAACCTCAAGTACTTTTCCATTAAAATATTTATTTCCATTTAATGTAAAATCATAAATATAAGTTGCCATTCCTTCAGCAGAAATTGGTGCCTGATATCCAGGAAAAGCTTCATTCAGCATTTCAGTCTGAACAGAACCTAAAGCTAGAACATTAAATGAAATTCCTTTCTCTTTATATTCTTCAGCTAATAATTCTGTCAAAGTAATTACTGCGCCTTTGCTTGAACTATAAGCTGCTAATCCGGCAAATTTCAAACTTCCTCTTACACCACCAATTGAACTTATCGTTACAACGTGGCTTCCTTTTTGTAAATATGGAAGACAAATTCTGGTAAGATTAGCAACTGCAAAAACATTCACTTTATAAATGTTTTCAAAATCGGCCTGAGTTGTCTCTGCAAAAGGTTTCCAGATTAAAGCGCCAGCATTATGAACAACTGCATCAACCTTTTTCCAGGTTGACGAAAGAAAACTTTCTACTTCAGTTAAAGCAGATTCATCCGCTAAATCAATTGATAAACAGGTAACATTTTCATGTTCTAAAAGTGCTTTTGGAATTTTTCTCGAAATGGCCAAGACCTGATTTCCTGCATTTGCGAATTGCAATGCTAATTCATAACCAATTCCTCTACTCGTTCCGGTAACAATAATATTTTTCATGTAGCAAAAATAACAAATCCAATAAAAGGTTGTATTATAAATTCATTGTAATTTCTTCTGTTGGTGTAGAAACAATCTTAGTAACAGCCGGTAAAAATTCCTGAATAAATGAAGTCATATGAGAAATATCCATCACTTTAAATTCATCTGAAACATGATGATAAAATTCAAAATTCTCAAAATCGAAAGTACTTATCGATTGACAAGGTTTTCCGAAGGCCTCAAAAAACGAATAATTATCAGATCTATAAAACAATTTATATTCGGCTTCTTTAGGCAAAAACCCAATTGTATTTTTTCCGGTATATTCATTTATTTTTTGTGCCATATTTGATTTGTCAAAACCAGTAACATACGCTAAATAATCACGCTTCATCGGCACACCAATCATTTCGATATTGAGCTGTGTATACAAATTAAAATTTCTCTTTTTTAATTTCTCTACCAAACTTTTAGATCCTAACAATCCTTTTTCTTCACCTGCAAAAAACACAATAAGAATACTGCGTTTATTCGATTTTGTTTTGGCGAAATATTTCGCCATTTGCGCCACAGCTGTTACGCCAGAGGCATCATCATTAGCACCATTATTAATTTTATCGGCCTGCTGTTTTGTATCCAAACCAATATGATCATAATGTGCACTCAAAACCACAAATTCCTTTTTCAAAACAGGATCTGTTCCTTCTAGAACACCAACAATATTATAAGCAGGAGATTTAAAATTCGTTAGAGTATCACGATACGATGCAAAATAAGGTTTGATTTTATTCTTCTTAAAAAAGTCTTCTAAAAAAACAGCTGCTTTTTCAATTCCTTTGGTCCCCGTTTCTCGTCCTTCTAATTCGTCAGAAGAAAGGTATTTTAGGAAATCTGAAACTTCGGTCTGCGAAACTTTATAATCTATATCATTTACAGAAGAAGTATTTGATTTACAACTTAATAAAATAAGCGGAAGAAGAAAGTATAGTTTTTTCATAAATGAAAATTTGACGCACTTTAACTTTTAAATTTCTAAAGCTGCTGATTTAAAATATTTTTTATACACTTTTAATACCTGAATACTTCCCAGAATTATAAAAAACCCTGGAATAAAAACTGGCATTATGTACTTTGAAAACTGATTTGTTTTTTGAAAAAAAGTCTGCAAAACTACAATCAAGCTAAACATCCCAAAAAAAATCCCAATCAAAGTTCCTGCAATATAATAATATTTTAACTGCCTTTCAATGGCAATATACTTTCCGTTAAGCAAATATAAATTCCAGCTGGCCCAAAAAGGAAGCTGTAAAAAATTAAAACAGTTCAAAATAATTCCGATCACAAACGGCGAATAGATTAGATAGTTTGATAAAATCCCATCTGATTTTATTTCTTGATTAAAATTGAAATAAAAAGCAAAGGCCAGAACAAACATGAATCCTACCGCAAAAAAATCAATTATCTTCATTAATTTTTTATTGTTGATGAGTTGTTTTGCAAAAAGAAGCGTGAAATAAATAACAAAAGTTTCTACTACAATAACTCCGAATAAAAAGAAAGCTAAATCACGAAGTCCTGATTTGGTATAAATTTCTAATCCGACAAGATTTAAATATCCTAACGGAATTGATCCCAAAAAACTTACGAGAAATCCAACTAAGCTATTTTTTAAACTTTTCATTTTTTAAAAATTCATGATTTTATTGTTTTGAATCAAATGCGATTTGTATTCGCGCATCCCCACTTTATAATCTAAATAAGGAACTCCCATTTTATGGTTTTCAACGCTTATTTCATACATATAAGTAATATGTCTGGCCAATTCTTTCCAGGCAAACCATACCGAATGTTTGGGATCGTAAATGTGTGTAGGCTCGCTCGCCGCTCCGTTAAGTTCTACAATTTGAAAATTTTCTCCTCGCTCTAATTCTTCAAAAGTATTATACATGATATCAAAACGTCCAAAATAGAATTCCGGAATTTGCATGGCAATTTCATTGATCATATTGGTCAGTTTTGAAGTAATCAAATTACTTCCGTCAAGAAATTTTGCGCCTCTTGCGTGATTTCCAAACGGAACCAAATTTAACGATTCCCCTTTTTGTAAAATTTGGTTTAGCTGATGTCCATATTCTTCTTTCAAAACATCAAATTGCAATTGAAATCTTGGAGTTTGTTTGATTAAATCTTGAATCGTAGACCTGCCATCTCCTATTACAGTTAAAAATTCTTTAGATACAATTCCGGTAATTTTTCCGTTTTTTTGATGTGGGTGTCGAACGTAAAAAATCCCAACTTCATTTTTAAATGGAATTAGACTCTGAACTAAAAAATCAAAATTTGCTTTTTCTGCATATTCCTTTAATTCATTGATGGTTTTTATTTTTTTCACACCCGAACCACGCAAACCAATGTCTGGTTTGGCAATTAATGGAAAATAAATCTGCTTTTCTATAATTGCATCGGCTATTGTTTTTAAATCTGTTTTTTCTTTAAAAAGAATTGTTTTTGGATAATATTTTGGCGGAAGCAAATCATAAATCTGTTTTTTGCTTTCCATCATAAATCCGCCATTTTTAATTTTTGGATTTGAGGCATTAAAGAAAAAAATCGATCTTGATTTGATGGCATAATAAGCCCAAAGAAAATAAATCGGAAAGTACAAAACCTGAAATGGCCAATATTCCCAATTGGTTATTTTATGAAAAAATAGTTTCATTGTTTTATATTTTAAATTCGAATAAAAGAAGTTGAAAAATCTTCTGTTTTTATTAAATCGTAATATTTCATTGCACCTTTATTTTGTTCTATCACAACTTGCGTTACGCTTAATGTTTTCATCTTATTTTCTCTGTTAATGATCAAACCGTTTTGTGTATCGTCATTATGTGTATTTTTATGAAAATCCAACATATCTAAGGCTGATATTTTAATCTTATTCTTCAAAAAATCAAAAAACCAGCTGGATCGTTTTTTTCGTATTTCTTCAGAATATAAAGTGACGGATGACCAAATATGACGCTCAAATTCGTTTAATTTTGTTGTTCTTTTTCCTGAGCCATCCCAAATTAATTCATACAATTCTTCATTTTGGTACAAAACCAAAGTAAAAGGTTCGATATTTTCTAAATTAATCTGTTTCCAAAAGTCCTTTGGCGAAACATCTGAAATAATATCAAGGAGAATTAATCCGCGACTTTTTCTGTAAGGAAGAATCGGAGTATGCTTTGTGATTCCGCCATTTAACAAAACCAGAACAATTCCGTTTTCATCAATTGCAAACCAGGTTCCGCCAGCTTTTGAATCTTTTGGATACATGATATTTTTTCCTTTATGAAAAAAGTTTCTTGGCGCTTCAGCACCGGGACGAATTACTTTTTCGTCCCGATTTGAAGTAATAATTACAATGCCGTTGTTATTTACAAAACTTACTGTACACATTGTTTTCTATATTCGATAGTTGAACGCGCTACGCCAAAATTGTCATCTACTAAAACATTTTCAAATTCTCGTACAGCGACTTTTATTAAAGCTTGATGGTGCACGCAATGTTCGAGATTATAAAGCAATTCTCTGTAATAATTACTTTGAATTCTCATGTTAAGTCCGTCAATAAACTGCTCCAGAAACATTATTTTATTCTCGCTTTGTAAACCTGCTTTAATTTCGGTGATGCATTGCTTAGCAAATTCGGTCTCCGTTTGAATTCTGATATTTCTCTCGCGATTATCATAATTTATAATTCCCGATTCATAGCCATTTTGAAGACATTGAAACATTTCAAGAATATGCCTTGTGTGTTCGCCAATTGTGGCATTGCTTAAAGCCTCGCAGGATTTTGAATAATCTTTATCAGATAATTGATTCAATAAATCCGTTAACTCATCTAAACTGCGGCGTATTGATTTTAGTAACATAACTTTTAATTTAGAAGATTAAACAATTTGTTTTTATTGAAATAAAGCAAACCTAAACTGCACAACAACGTAATAACAGCTAACACAAAAAGTAATCCGCCGTCGTTTTGAACCTCAATTCCTAAAACAAATAAATGTGACAAAATAGCTCCAATCATAATTCCGGTTGCACCAAATGCTCCAATCCAGGTTGTTTTGGGAATTAAAATCAAAACTGCAGCAATCAATTCGGCAATTGCAGAACCAATTCTTCCATAAGGTTCTACGCCTAAAGTGGAGAAAATATAAACACTTTCTTCTGCTCCGCTGAATTTAAAAAACAAGGTTTGCAATAAAATTACCGAAGCTGTTATTCTCAAAATCCATATTAAAATTTCCTTTTTCATGGCTTCGGATTATTTGTATATTTTTTTCCAGTTGTTATCGGCCTTAACTTTTAACTCTGCTTCCTCCGGATTCCAGCTTTTGAGCGTATTATTAAAATAAGCATTGTAAAACAGATAAAGTTTTCCATCGCTAATTTTAAAAGTCTCTGGATTAATTTCTACTTTTTTGCCTGCACTTCCCATTGCATATGCACACCATCCGCCATATTGAGGTTCATATTTTGATGGGTTTTTCAAAAAGGTATTTTTATTTTCGACAGATGAAAAATTATATGTCACTCCCTGATAGGAAGTCGAAATTTCTTTTTTCCCTTTAACTGCTTTTCCCTGATTAAAATAGCCAACAGGATCATAACCCTGAATTCCTACTTTATTTTCTAAATTATACTGGCTAACTCTTTTGGCATCATTTTGAGCAAATGAACTGCCTGAAACTAAAATCAATAACAATAATACTAACTTTTTCATCTTTATTTTATTTAAGGTTTTTTAATACTGACACTAATAATTCTGCGGAAATACGCTGTTTAAAATCTGGCGAGATATATTCAAAAAGTATATCAGCTTCAGTATTAACAACAAAAACAGAAGGAACAGGCAGTAAACTGGTATTGATTCCATTAGAATGTACGTTAATAACTGTTTTGTAGTTTTCCGGAACCTGATAAGCAATTCCTGTTGCTTTTATCAATTCTCCTTTTGAGTCAGAGAGTAAGGTGTATTTTACTTTATCCTTTTCTTCTGTTATTTTTAAATTTTCAGGAGAATCAGGACTTACGGCTATAATTTGATAACCTAAGTCGATGATTTGTTTTTCGGCTTCAGCCAATGACTGTAAATGTAAATTGCAATACGGACACCAGCCGCCGCGATAAAAAATCAGAACTGTTTTTTTCTTTTTAAATAAATCTGAAATATTTACATCTGCATTTTCAGATGATTTTAAAGTAATGTTTGGAATTTTCTCTCCTATTAATAAAGGAGCAATATCGACCGCAGATTTAGGAATTGTGTTCTGCGCATTAACAGCTAAAGTAAAAGCTGCTAAAAAAATAAAAAGCATTTTTTTCATAGTGTAGTGGTTTTACATCTTTTTTGATGATGTAAAATTATTGTACTATGAAAAAGCAAAATGTCGGCTAATTTACACTTCGCTTAAAATAATTATAATTTGGTAATATCTTGAATGATAATTTCTTTTCTGTTATAACTTAAGAGCTGATTCGCCTCCATTTCATTTAGTAATTGTGTAGCGGTCTGTCTTGAAGTACAAATAATTTGAGCGATATCATTTTGAGTTAAATAATTTTCGATCGTAACTGAATTACCGTTTAAAGTTCCTTCACTCTCTGCCCAGTCTTTTAGAAATTGGTACAATCTGGTTTTGGCATCTTTAGAAATCAAATTAGAATAACTGTTTTTGATGCGTTTCATTTTCAAACCAACAAATTTGGTATATGAAAGTGCCAAAGTTGGATTTCTCAATAATAAATCTTCAAAGTCAGACATTAAGAAACTACAGATTGCAACATCGTCTGAAAGTACTTTTGCATATTCTTCGACTTTACTATCTGTTTCTAAAGTCAATTCGCCAAATAAATCTCCTTTTTGAATAATGTCTTTTATCGTTTCATTACCATCGTCATCAATGGCAACAATTTTTATATTTCCTTTTTTAAGTAAAAAGATACGAGGCACATCTGAAGAAGAAAAATAAATAATTTCCCCTTTTGATGCTTTTTTAAAACCAGTAATAATACACAATTGTTTGATTTGTGAATAACTCAGCGTTCTAAACAATTTATGATCCCGCAAGTACCAATATTTTAAATCTTCGTACATAGAATAAATTTTCTTGATGTAAATGTAGCAATTTTAACATCTAAACAAAAAACCCTTTCAAAGCAGAAAGCCTGAAAGGGTTTTGAAATATATTTAAGAGAAATTATCCGGCGATAACTGATCTTGAAATTACAATTTTTTGAATTTCAGAAGTACCTTCATAAATCTGAGTAATTTTTGCATCGCGCATAAAACGCTCAACATGATATTCTTTCACGTATCCGTTTCCGCCATGAATTTGAACCGCTTCAACCGCAGTATCCATTGCTACTTGTGAAGCAAATAATTTTGCCATTGCACCACTCACATCATAGTTTTTACCTTGATCTTTATCCCAAGCTGCTTTCATGCATAAATGACGCGCTGCTTCGATATTTACAGCCATATCAGCCAATTTGAAAGCAATTGCCTGATGATTGCAGATTTCTGTTCCAAAAGCTTTACGCTCTTTAGAATATTTCAAAGCCAATTCATAAGCTCCAGAAGCAATTCCTAAAGCCTGAGAAGCAATACCAATTCTTCCCCCAGCCAAAGTTTTCATGGCAAATTTAAATCCGAAACCATCTTCACCAATTCTGTTTTCTTTTGGAACTTTTACATCACTAAACATTAAAGAGTGCGTATCAGATCCACGGATTCCCATCTTTTGTTCTTTTGGACCAATAGAAAAACCTGGCATATCTTTAGTCATAATCAACGCATTGATTCCTTTATGTTTTTTCTCCGGATGCGTTTGAGCAATTACTAAATATACTGAAGCCGTATTTCCGTTAGTAATCCAGTTTTTTGTTCCGTTTACTAAATAGTGATCTCCCATATCAACTGCTGTTGTTTTTTGAGAAGTTGCATCACTTCCAGCTTCTGGTTCACTTAAGCAAAAAGCTCCGTGAATTTCTCCTGACGCCAAACCTGGCAAATATTTTTGTTTTTGCTCTTCGGTTCCGAATTCTTGTAAACCCCAGCAAACTAATGAATTATTTACAGACATAACCACAGAAGCTGATGCATCAACTTTCGAAATTTCTTCCATAGCAATTACGTATGAAATAGCATCAAGTCCGCTTCCTCCGTACTTCGGATCAACCATCATTCCCATGAAACCTAATTGTCCCATTTTCTTTACTTGTTCTGTCGGAAAAATTTGTTTTTCATCACGTTCAATAACACCAGGCAGCAATTCGTTTTGAGCAAAATCTCTGGCAGCCTGTTGAATCATTAAATGCTCTTCGGTAAGATTAAAATCCATAGTCTTTGTTAGTTTATTTTTTTTTTAGAACCAAAATCGAAAAATTTTCGGTGATGGAAATAATTTGTTTTTTGTGTTTTGTATTTTTTTTGCTTTAAAAAAGGCTTCCAAAGATAATTTTTAAAAGTCAAATTAACAATGCATGCATATAAAATTAATAGATCAGCAATAATTACGATAACGTTTTCGTAATTATTCGGCATTTTCAAAAAACTAACTGCAATACTTCAAGGATTTCTTTAAAATTTAAGAATATAATTATACATCAAAAAGGTCTTATTTATAAAGTTTTAGCAAAATTTAGCTAAAAAAGTGTGCAACCGGTTTTGGAACACGTAAATGTACGTAAAGCAAGTCTTACTAAATTGATAATGAAATAAATACAATTAAAAAAAATATATAACTTTAATAAAAAACATGTATTTTTAGAGAACAGAATTTAGAAATTAAAAGTATTTTTGCCAAAAAACAAAAATTATCGATAGAAGTATGAAAAAGATTTTACTATTATTTGCACTTATTTTCAGCGTGCAATTTTCGACTGTTTCGGCACAAGCCCAACTTGAAGTAAACGGCGTTACAGTTCCAAGAAAAATTGAAGTTCAAAATAAAACAATGCAGCTAAATGGTGCTGGCGGAAGATCAAAAATGTGGTTGGAAGTTTACGTTCAGGCACTTTATTTATCGCAATTAAGCCAGGACCCAAAATTCATTATCGATAGCGATACTGAAATGGCGGTTAGAATTGAAATCACCTCTTCTATGGTTTCCTCAAACAAATTAACAAAAGCAATGAATACAGGTTTTGAAAAATCTGCAGGAAGCAATCTTGAGGCTTTGCGTCCAAGAATTGAGGAGTTCAAAACATTTTTAAGTGATGCTATCACAGAAAAAGACGTATTTGTTTTGTTTTACAATCCGCTTGATCAAACGGTTAGTGTAATCAAAAATGATGTCCCAAAAGGAAAAATCACAGGATTTGATTTCAAACAAGCATTATTCGGAATCTGGCTTTCAGACAAACCAGTTGACGAAACTTTGAAAAAACACTTATTAGGAATATAATTCAGAATTTCTTAAAAAGATTCGAAATCCAAAAGCCGAAAACCTTATCGTTTTCGGCTTTCTTTTTTTTCTTTCATTAAATTTGCCATAAAATACATTATTCGCATTATTCTATTTTATACTTTTACGCAAAATAAACATATCTCAACAAAATGAAAGATTTATTACAGCAATTTGAAAATAAGGAACCTGAAATTGTTTTTAACTGGAAAGATTCTGAAACTGAGGCTGAAGGATGGACAGTTATTAATTCTTTACGCGGAGGAGCTGCGGGAGGAGGAACTAGAATGAGAAAAGGCTTAGACATGAACGAAGTTTTGTCTTTGGCAAAAACCATGGAAGTTAAATTTTCAGTTTCTGGACCAGCAATTGGAGGCGCTAAATCTGGAATTAATTTTGACCCAAATGATCCTCGCAAAAAAGGCGTTTTACAGCGCTGGTACAAAGCGGTTTCTCCTTTATTAAAAAGCTATTATGGAACTGGTGGAGATTTAAATGTTGATGAAATTCACGAAGTAATCCCAATGACAGAAGAATGTGGTGTTTGGCATCCGCAGGAAGGTGTTTTCAACGGACATTTTAAACCAACAGAAGCTGATAAAATCAATAGAATTGGACAATTACGTCAAGGTGTTATCAAAGTAATTGAAAATCCAAAATTCTCTCCAGATGTAACAAGAAAATATACTGTTGCCGATATGATTACCGGTTATGGCGTTGCTGAAGCGGTTCGTCATTTCTACGCTACTTATGGCGGAGAAATCAAAGGCAAAAAAGCAATCGTTCAGGGATTTGGAAATGTTGGATCTGCAGCTGCTTTTTATTTGGCTGAAATGGGTGCAAAAGTTATCGGAATTATTGACCGTGACGGAGGATTGATTAAAGAAGAAGGTTTTTCTTTTGAAGAAATCAGAACTTTGTTTTTAAATAAAGACGGAAACAAATTAGTTGCAGAAAATATGATTCCGTTTGAAGAGATCAATTCTAAAATCTGGACAATCGGTGCTGAAATTTTCACGCCTTGTGCAGCTTCAAGATTAGTAACGCAAGCACAAATCGATAATTTGATTGCAAATGGATTAGAAGTTATTTCATGTGGTGCAAATGTTCCTTTTGCCGACAAAGAGATTTTCTTCGGATCGATTATGGAAGAAGTGGATCATAAAGTAAGCTTGATTCCGGATTTTATTTCAAACTGCGGAATGGCGAGAGTTTTTGCTTATTTCATGGAGAAAAAAGTTCAAATGACAGATGAGGCGATCTTTAATGATACTTCAGAAATTATAAAAAATGCGATTGTTAAGGCTCATGCTTTAAGTTCGTCAAAAACAAATATTAGTGCAACTGCTTTTGAAATTGCATTGAAACAATTAGTGTAATTAATTTTATACTTCATTTTTAAAACGGGCTAAATTATTTAGCTCGTTTTTTTTTACCGCAAAGCACGCAAAAGTTTACGCAAGGAACGCAAAGCTGTTTGTTTTTAAATCTCGCAAAGTCGCGAAGCCGCAAAGTTTTCCTTTTTTTTAAGTTTCTTTGCGGCTTCGCGACTTTGCGAGAAATAAATTAGGGTGCCTTGCGTGAACCTTTGCTCCCGATAGCTATCGGGATTGCGGTTAAATTCTCTCTTTCACTCTCAACAATTTTTACTACTTTTAAACGTTTTTAAAATAATACATTTCAAAATTCAAAATTAAATGAGTTCCACTATTTCTTCGGACCAAAAGAAATCGTTACTATACACAACGGCTATATATGCAGTAATAATTCTATTATTGTTTTTTATACGTTTTTGGCCTCCATACAACCCAGAAAACAACGTTGCCCTTGCTGATGGCGGTGGTGGCGGTGGCGGCGTAACTGTGAACTTTGGTGATAGTGATTTGGGTTCTGGTGCCAATTACAAAAGCGAAGTTCTGGAAGTAAAAAATAATGTAAAACAAGCTCCTGCTAAAGCAACTCCAGAAGAAGAAGCCATAATTTCACAGGAAAATACAACTACAGATAATGACGTCGTTATTCCGACAAAAGAAAAACCTAAAAAACCTGTTCCTGTTGAAAAACCGGTACAAAAACCTGTTCCTGAAAAACCAAAAGTTTCCAACTCCACAAATGATGCCTTGTCTAGCATTTTAAAAGGATCTAACAAAGGCGGTGATGGAGATGATAAAGTCGCCGGAAATAAAGGAAAATCAAATGGGGATTTAAATTCGAAAGGTTATTACGGAAGCGGTGGTTCTGGCGGAGGAACTGGAGGCGGTAACGGAACCGGACATGGAATTGGTACAGGAAGCGGTTACGGAGCTGGAAGCGGTGGAGGTTCTGGCGGAGGATCAGGATATGCTTTAAATGGACGAAAAGCATTATCTAAACCTAAACCAAATAGCGAATGCAGTAATGAAACAGGAACTGTAGTAGTACAAATTACCGTTGATCAAAATGGTAATACTATCAGTGCCGTTGCTGGAGCAAAAGGAACTACAATTACAGCTAAATGTTTAAGAGAACAAGCTAGGATGGCCGCAATGAATACAAAATGGTCTGCTGATGAAAATGCAGCTGCAAAACAAACCGGAACTATTACTTATAATTTTAGTTTGAATTAAAATACGAATTTCACAGGTTTACACTAAATCTGTTTTCATAAAAAAGGCTTTCAGAAATCTGAAAACCTTTTTTATTTTCGCCTAGTTTGTCATTTATCTCTTCAATTAGACCTGACAGATTTTAAAAACCTGTCAGGTCTAAATTAACAACGAGTTCGCGTGAGGGATAGGAGCAAGCTACCGAAGTAGCGCGGATAGCCCGACCGCAATAAAAAAATGGGCGAATCAACACTTTGCTGATTAGCCCATTTTTTTATTGTGGTCACGCCCTAATGATAAATTTACTTAGGACTTGTTGCAATGACAAACTTCAAATTATTCTTCACTCCTATCTGTAAAACATCTACTAAATCTTGCACTTGCAAATTAAACGGAATTCGAACTACAACTGTTTGTTCTTTGTCTGTGCCAATTTTAGACATTAAACTGGTTTCTAGATTTTCAAAATCAACCGGTTCTTTGTCGATGTAGAATTTTTTATCTTCGGTAACTGATAAACTGATTAATTGTTTATTTGTTTTTTCATTTGCCTTGGCTTTTGGCAACGTCATTTTAATCACATTAGGATTTGCCAGCGTTGAAATAATTAAGAAAAACAACAACAGGAAAAACATAATATCACTTAATGATGAAGTGGCAACCTCAGCGTGAAATCTTCTTTTTCTTTTAATTGACATAGCTTATGCTCTTTGAATTATATTGACAAATTCTAATATTTGTTTCTGAATTTTCAAGGCGAAATTATCAATTTTTCCGTTTAATAAGTGGTACGCAGAATACGCAATAATACCCACAATTAATCCAGAACCTGAACTGATCATTTTTTCATATAAACCTCCAGAAATATTTCCGATACTGATATTTTCTGTAACCGAAATACTGTAGAAAATCTTGATAACTCCAGAAATTGTTCCGATGAAACCTAGCGTTGGCGCAATACCGGCGATAAGTCCAAGGTGACCTAAATGCTTTTCCATTTCACCAATCTCAATATCAGCGGCGCGGTCCATATTTGATTCGATTTCAGCAATTGGTCTTCCAATTACTAAAACTCCTTCTTTTAGAATATTACCGGCTGCAGTGTTGCTTCTTTCAACAATAGTTCTTGCTAATTCAATATTCCCTGCATTCAATTTATCTCCAACATCTTGCATCAAACGACTATCAATTTTTGAGGCTTTGCTGATGTACATATAACGTTCAAAAATAACATAGATCGTATAAAACAATAAAATAGCAATTGGAATAAGGAAGACACCTCCTTTGAAGATAAAGTCTAAAACTGAGATTTCGTTATTTGGAGCAATTTTTTCGATAACTACGTTAGATGCTGCTTTTGCGATGGTATCTGTTTGTAATTGAATGAAGCTAAACATATTTTAATTCTGGTTTTTATGATTAATTCTAAAAATTATTTGAAATTTGCACTAAAGATAATTTTCGCTGTAATATTAAACTACAAAAATCGAAATTTATTTCAATCGACAACCATTTTATCCAAAATAAATGAACTATCAAGAGACTACAAACTGGATGTTTAATCAGCTTCCAATGTACCAGCTGCAGGGCGCTTCGGCTTATAAAGAAGATTTAACCAATATTAAATTACTGGCTGCACATCTTGATAATCCGGAAAAGGAATTAAAATGCATTCATGTTGCCGGAACAAACGGAAAAGGTTCTACTTCGCACATGTTGGCTTCGGTTTTGCAGGAAGCTGGATATAAAGTTGGATTGTACACTTCGCCACATTTGAAAGATTTTAGAGAACGAATCAGAATTAACGGTGAGGAAATTTCAGAAGATTTTGTAATTGAATTTATTGGAAAACACAAAAGCTTTTTTGAAGCCAATGATATGAGTTTCTTCGAAATGTCGGTTGGATTGGCTTTTGATTATTTCGCTGCTGAAAAAGTTGACATTGCTATTATTGAAGTTGGTTTGGGCGGAAGATTAGACGCAACTAATATTATTACGCCATTAATTTCAGTAATCACGAATATAGATTTAGATCACACTCAGTTTCTCGGAAATACCCCTGCTTTGATTGCCGGCGAAAAAGCTGGAATTATAAAACCAAATGTTCCGGTCGTTATTGGCGAATATACAAATGAAACACAGCCTATATTTTTGGCGAAAGCCGAAGAAAACAAAGCACCGATTTACTTTGCTTCCGATTTAATTTCAGAAGTTTTTCCATCCGATTTAATTGGGGATTATCAGTTTCATAATAAAAAGACGGTACAACAGACGATTCAAATTTTAAATGAAACTACTGATTTTAAAGTTTCAGATGAAAAACTAAAATCGGGATTATTGAATGTTGTAAAAAATACTGGTCTTCAAGGCAGATGGCAACAACTTGGCCACAATCCGAAAATCATTTGCGACACAGCGCATAACAAACATGGCTTGTCTGTAGTTATGAATCAGCTTAAAAAGGAAACTTATGATAATTTACACATTGTTTTGGGTGTTGTAAATGACAAAGACTTGGATTCGATTTTACCGCTCTTTCCTAAAAAAGCACAATATTATTTCTGCAGACCCGATTCTTCGAGGGGACTAAGCACTGAAATCTTGCAAGATACTGCCAAGAAGTATGATTTAATTGGAGAAAAATACGATTCGGTTGAAAAAGCTTTTTTGGATGCAAAGAAAAACGCTACAAAAAATGATTTCATTTACGCAGGCGGAAGTACGTTTGTAGTCGCTGAACTCCCATTAAACAACGAAAGTTAAAATCTGGGGAAAAACACCCTTTAAAATTCGTACTCATTTTATAACTACTTGATTTTTAATGTTTTAAATTTGTTAAAGTTTTTTTAATAACCAATACAAATTTAAAACATGAAAAAGAGAAAAACCCTTGCTATAGGGATCATCATATTGATGATTCTTATTGGCGCAAAAGTCAGCGCGCAGGAAAAAGACGCGGAAAAACCTGTATTTATTACAGTAACCACTTTACATCGAAATTTGGATTCTAAATTGAAGGCCAAAGATTGGAAAGCAGCAGAACAGGAATACTTTGATAAAGTTACCAGTAAAAATGACCTTATTATTGGATCTGAGATTATCACTCATTATTACACTGAGGATAATACTGAAATTGCTTTGGTCAACGTTTACAAAAGTTGGGAAGACATTGAAAAAGCAAATGCTGTCAGCGATGATTTAATTAAAAAAGGATGGCCTGATGAAAAGGCCAGAAAAGCGTTTTTTGAAAAGTATGATTCCTTTTACACTCCTATACATTCTGATGAAATTTATCAAAGCGTAACTTCAATTGGTAGGAAAGAGTACAAAGACGAAACTAAAAAACCAATGATTGTTTATTTGCGAAAATCTCAACTGAGCATGAAAGGAGATTCAAAAAAAGCAAAAGAATTCAATGACAAAATCACTTTTAAAGATCCTTACATAAAAGCCTATTATCCTTTAAGACACTCATGGGGTTCAAATAGTACCGATTTTCTTGAAGTCTTTTACTATGATTCTTTAGCCGATATGGAAAAATCAAGTGATAAAATAGACGAGCTTATCAAATCGACGTGGCCAAATGAAAAAGATGCTGATGCTTTTTTTGATGAATTAGAAAAATCTTTCACCGGAAAACACAGCGATTACATCTACAGGAACGTTCCTTCAGTTTCAAAATAAAAAATACCTAAAAAAATTACGCTTATAACATTTTCTGCCTCAGCAAGATAGAAAACACATTAAAAAAAGTTTAAATTTTTAGTGTGTTTTCTTTGCAGAACTCAAAAACAAGCGTATATTTGCACTCGCAATCACAAACGATAGCAACCTAGTTAAATAGGGCGATTAGCTCAGCTGGTTCAGAGCACCTCGTTTACACCGAGGGGGTCGGGGGTTCGAACCCCTCATCGCCCACCAAGAAACTCCTTAAGAAATTAAGGAGTTTTTTTTACACCTTATCGATTATCTATAGATTACAAATTTACAATGCGGAATTTTGGGGAGATACTCAAGCGGCCAACGAGGGCAGACTGTAAATCTGCTGTGTGAACTTCGCAGGTTCGAATCCTGCTCTCCCCACTAAAAGGGTAAAAGAAGCAAAACGAAAGTTTTTCAATCTTTTAAAAGCCAAAACAAAAAAACTCCTTAAGAAATTAAGGAGTTTTTTTGTTTATAAATATTCGTCAATCTTTACATTTCTATTTTGATTATTGGCATCTTGAATAGCCTTAAGAATATTTTCAATTTGGATTTTATCGATCTTATATTTATCAAAAAACACATATTCAATAGTCTTTGTATTTAAAATATTTCCTAAGGGATTTTTTGTCAGCAAAACCAAATCAGCTTTGTAGCCTATTTTTATTTTTCCGGTATTTCTTTTCATCCAATTACCCGGCGCAACAGTTGCTGAATAAAGCACTTGTGAATTCGTCATTCCGGTTTTAGATAAAGATTCTAATTCCTCATGAAGTGAAAACCCAGGAACAACCGTGGCTACATTCGCGTCTGTTCCAGCCATAATTGTAACTTTATTATCTACCAGTGCTTTTGTCATAATATGAATCGATTCGGCATAAGTGTTCCAAAAAATTTTGGATAACTTTTTGGCTTTATCATCATCTTTCCCATCATATTCATAACCATTTTCACCAGGCAGCCAACCCAATTTGTAAAGCGGAGTTCCTTCAATAATCTTTGGATTAACATATTGCAATTCTATTTTTTTTAGTTTTGCCTTTAAGTCAAATCTTTGGCTCGAAAAACTTTCACACAGCCAAACCGTCGAGGTAACGCTTATGTTATTCTCATGGAGTTTTTTTGCAATTTGATCAGAGCGTACTTTTAAAAACTGAAGATATTCTTTCGGATTTTTAGAGATTGATTTTCCAAATTCATCAATAGTTTTTATAGTGAGCTCTTCAACATGAGCCACTTCAATTTGACCTGATTGATAAAACGTTTCTAAATTAACTAACGGAATGTGACCAATAACAGGAATATTTTGTTTTTTGGTTATCGCTATCGTGGTCTTAAACATTTCAGGATTAACAAAACCATACATTTTAATGGCATCGTAACCTTGTTCTTTTATTTTTTTGATTGCTTTTTCAGCATCTTTTTGAGTGGAATAATTAATGGAATGTCTCGTCCAGCTGTAATAATAACCTGTTAATCCGCTTTCGCTAAATATGGGCGGGGAAGCAATAAACATTCGTGGCCCGATACTATTATTTAAGATTTCTTTTCTCCATTCTAAAATTGCATCACTTCCAGCCATTTCTCTGATAGAAGTTACACCATTTGCTAAATACAAAAACAAATCATTCTTGCTTTCTTTTAAATGAACATGACTATCTACAAGGCCTGGAATCAGGAATTTTCCAGTTCCGTCAATTATGGTAATTGTACTATCCAGCAATTGATTTTTTCCAATTTGAATTATCTTACCATCTTTAATAAGTACATCTTGATTCTTTTCAAAATAAGAACAATCCTCAGAAAGGACATTTATATTTTTTATTAGAGTTTCTGTAGATGGCTTAACAATTGAAGAAATATTTATGACCTTGGTTGATTTACCTAAGACTTTATTTAATTCATAATCTGCCCATATAAAGACACTGATAATAACAATTAAAAATATAATAACAACATACAACAATTTCCTAAATCCACGTTTTTTCATAAATTATTTCATTTAGATTTGAGCAACAAAAGTATATTCAAAAACATCTTGATTCAGCACGAAATCAGGGATTAGGTATGAAATGCAGTTTTTTAGGTACGAAAATTATAAGGGGAATAATTTCTTTTTGTGATTTTTAGAAATAGGCCGTTCAATTTTTCAGAAATCTTTTTTATTTGACCAATCTTTTCATTCCTCTTTCCAAACGAAATAAAAAAGAAGCAACGAATTAATTTGAAATAAAAATATTCCATATCGAAGTTGCCCAAAAGGAATTGTAAAACACAATACAACAAGAGCAATCAAAGACAAAAGCATATTTAAAAACGTAAGCATCGAAATTTCGAAATTTCGTAATGTGAAAACCCAAATAATGAAGTTAAGAAACATAATTACCGTAAATATTGACAACGGTGAAATTTCAAAATCCAGCGCTAAATTATAACCAGTTAAGGTCGCATTTTTTTTAGCTTTATGAAAAGCAGCATTTTTCTCCAATTGATCTTGGGAATCTGGTTGATTTTTAAAAATTGCTGGCCTTGATTTTAGAGTTTCATCAGAACACATCTGAAAAAAGGGAAGGAAGAAAATCAATATTCCGAATGTAGATAAAATCCGTTTTATGTTTTTATAGTTCATTTCAGATTTTAATTGATGAGTTACTATTCTGTCAGAAAACATGTTTACTGCAAAAAGTATTCCGCATTAATCTTGTTTATATTTATCCAAAACATATTTCTTAAGCAATTCATTAAATCTTGGATCTTTGCCAAAGACATTATTTTCAGGCAAACCAAATTTTATTTTAAAATCCTTTTGTGGATAGGTATAAACTCGATCGCAGCCAAAGGAAGAAAAATTATCCCAAAACCAAAATCCGTAAATCCTTTTTTTATTCAGAACCATTACAACTGGCAGTCCCGAAAGTGCAATTTTAAGGTTTTTCACTTTCCTTTTTCCTGATTCATTAAGGAAAATTTGTTGGTTCTTCCAATTAAAACCTTCAATATCATCTTCATCAAAAATTGGATTTTGAGACAAAACCACTGAATTCTCATCAAAACAATAATAACAATCTTTAAATGATTTTTTAAAATTTCCCTTAACAGCAAATATTTCTATTCCAGATTTATTAGACTGGATAGAAAAACCAAAAAGGATAAATACGAAGAGTACAATGAGGTATTTTGCATTTTTTAAATTGATCATATCTCTTATTTTTTACTTTACTTTTTGAGTTTTATCTTTAATTTTCAATTAAAATAAACCAATAGACAAACGAATATAAAAATATTAATATTATAAATCCGATAATTTAATAGTGAATAAAAACAGAAATAATTCTTACTGTAATTTCATTGAAATATCTCTTTAAATCACACAAAAAACAACTCCTTAATTTCTTAAAGAGTTGCTTTTATTTATTTCAAAACAGTATCATAAATTGTATTCAAGAGGTCTTGTCTCATTTTTGAATTTCTTTGATCTAATAATATAATAATACCCCAATTTTTAGTTCGGTTATAACAAATAATTGAAGATTGTCCCATTGAATCACCTGATTTCATATAGATTGTATTTTTATCATCAGTGACAATATTTGTGCCTAAACCCATATCTCTTTTTTGATCTTTATAAAAGATTTTTTCAGTAATGATTGCTGCTTTCCCTATTGAAGTTTTACTATTTAAAACTGCTTTTAAATAGGTAACCATGTCAGCAGCATTCGATTTTATTAATCCGGCAGGTGCAGTAACATTCCATTTAAAGAATTCCTGAATACCACCTTCAGGATTGTGAGCTGTTGTAATGTTTTTTACATTAAAATCTTTCGTAAATGTATTTTTCATTTTTAACGGTACAATTATTTTCTCTCTGATAATTTGATCGTAATTCTTGTTATACACTTTTTCTAGTATTTGACCGAGTAAAGTATAGCCAATCGTAGAATAACGATATTTACCATAATCCTTTAGTTCACTGCAATTATTGATTATATCAGCCAACGTTTTTTCGGTCACATTACTTACAGGCTGTTGCGGATTTAATTCGATCAGTTTTCCAAAATCGATATCAGGCAAACCAGATTGATGAGAAGCCAGATCTGAAATTTTTATTTTGTTTTGCAGATTTTTCTGCAGAACATATTCCTTCGGAAGATAATTGTCTATATAATCATCTACTTTTATTTTATTCTCAATAACGGCTTGCGCAATCAAATTTGAAGTTAAAATTTTAGTAATCGATGCAATTTCGAATAACGAATTTTTATTGATTTGAATTTGACTTTCGGAATTCAAATTACCATAGGCTGTAAAATATTCGTCATCATTTTTAATAAAACCGACGCTTATACCAACCTTTGGATTTTTTTGATAATTGTCCTTTATTATCGAATCAATTCTTTTAGAAATATCTTGTCCGAAAGAAAAGTTGCTTATTAATAATAGTACTGCTAAAAATTTTACTGAAGTTTTCATTGTATCGAATTTTGGGTTAGAAATTTATTTCGATACAAATTTGAGAAAGAAGCCTTGGCTACGCGACCGAATAAAAAAAGTCGTACTAATTTGCTTTAAACAAAATAGTACGACTTTTTTTATTTATAAGTACGAATAATTACAAAAACTGTTTTTCAACAATTTACCACAATAAATCTCAAACAGAAACTTCAAGATTATCTAGAAATAGCTAAGATCTTTTTTTGTTCAAACAACGTCCTCTCGGTTCATCTCCTTCATGAAGTACAATTTCAGAATGAAGGAATTGTGCAGCATCTGCAGAATCTTTTACTTTTACAGCGCTGCGTTTTAGCATTTCAGCTTCAAATTCATTTAATACACTTTCTCGCAATCCCGCTTTTTTCCAATGCGATAAAGATTTACATCCTTTTACAATACCTCTCGCCAACGAAAGTGCATCCAGTAAAGCCTGATTTGCGCCCTGCCCTTTAAACGGACTCATTGGATGCGCTGCATCACCAATAAGCGTAACATTTCCGCCATTTTTCAATAATTCAGAATGAAGCAATTCCCGATCGTAAACAGGATAACCGGAAATATGAATCTCCTCAGTAGCTTTTAGAATTTGCGGAATCGGATCGTGCCACTGCGTTCTTCTGCACGCTTCTTCTTTCAGTGCTTTCACACCTTTTGAACTTAATTCTTTTGCTTCATTTTCAGACATCGGAAAACTAAGCTGCCACATTACAGAATCTGATTTATAGGGCATAATGTAAATTCGTTCATTTCCATTAGCCGTTTGAAATACCGTCGCCGAGTCTAATAAAGAACTTTCAACACCTTCAAGCGCGCTCAAAGGGCAAATTCCCAATATCACAATACAATCTAAATAACGCAAAGGCGCAACTTCTTCGCCAATCAAAAGTTTTCTTACTGAACTACGAATTCCATCGGCACCAACTACAATATCAGCTGTAGCTTTTTTTATTTCGCCATTTACGTTAAAACTGAGCTCAACGTTTTCTTCTTTTTGCTTAAAATCGATTAATTGATATCCCCATTTTATGGCATCGCTTTCACCAAGCTGTTCGAAAAGTTCTAAACGCAAAGATTGTCGGGCGATATGAATATTGGAACGTTTTTGGGATTTTTTAGAATCGGATTGAATCCATTTTCTATTTCCCCATTCACCAATAACTTTTCCTTCAGTAGTATGAACCAAATGTCTTGAAGAAACTACTCCATCTTTTAATTTCAAAATTCCCAATCCTGCCATTGATTTGCTGGCTTGTTGCAAAGTGAGCCCGTAACCTTGAGATCGGGCTTCGAAATTAATATCACGTTCATAAAGCGTAAAAGGAATTTTTCGGTGTAGGCAAGCAACTGCTAAAGCTGTTCCGCCAATTCCGCCACCAATAATAGCAATGTGAGGATATTTTTCTGTATCTGCAATTGGAGAATTTAAAGCCTGAATTAATCCAGATCCGTCGCAATTTAAGCAGGTTTTCATATGTGCTTTGGGAGGAACTGGCGCTTTTCCTTCTTCACCATTGTTTTGAAATTGTTCCAATTCCAATTGATAGCGAAGCTTCACCTTTTTACTGATTCGCTGGCTTTTTTTTCCTCTTCCCTGACATTCTTCACAAATAGTCCAGCTTGTTTCTTCCTTTTTCACTTTTATTTCTTCTTTATTTTTCAGCCTTCGCATCTTCTGGCAATCGTACAAAATTAAGACAAAAGATTGCCAGAACAAAACTTTACAATTTCATTAAAAGCATGTAAGACATTAATTTGCTAACTTAGTTAATTAACTATTCTAAAAACTAAAGCTTATGAAAACTAGAATGATATGGGCAAACTTGGTTTCACATGATTTGCAAAAAACGATTCAATTTTATTCGGATCTTGGATTTCAACAAAACGGTAAAGAAACCGAAGAATTAGTAAGTTTTATTTATGGCGAAAATGATTTTGCTATTAATTTTTTTATTCCAGAAAGGTTTGACAATGCTTTAAGAGGCAAATCCGCCGATACTAAAACCGAAAATGAAATCATCTTTTCTTTATCAGCAGACAGTAGAGAAAATGTAGATGAATGGTACGAAATTGTAAAAAAAGCCGGCGCCAAAATCTTTTCTGAACCCGAAAATTTTCAGCAAGGTTATACTTTTGGCTTTACCGATCCTGATGGTCATAAATTCAATTTTTTGTATTGGCCGGGAATGTAATTTCTAAAAAATTTTAAAAAAAAACTCCTTAATGTCTTAAGGAGTTTTGCTTTTATTGAGAATATTATTTTATAATCCTCTGCTTTTTTTCTCTTTCTGCAACGTTTTTAAATTGTTTGCATTTGCTAATGCGATTATTCCTAATGAAAGTGGAATAACTGTTAAAGCGCTAAATTTATGTTTTACAATTGTGAGCCAAATTCCCGCCGCAAATAATATCAAGGCGAAAAATATCAAAATGTAAAGCATTGTTTTTATTAATTTTTCATTTTTAAGCAATTCTTCATTGCTCATTTCTTCTGGTTTTTTGGCTGCCATAATTTGGTTTTTAGAACTTGAAAGTTACTTTTTAATTTTTAGTTTAACAAATTACGCTGAAACAGATGCATTTTGCAATAGGTCAAAAATATATGACTATTAAAATTCTGAAGTTTTTAATTCACAAATTGCGAAAATGAAAAATCAGGGTCACGCATTGCTAATTCATTGATTCTTGTATCTTCCTGCGCTTCTTTGGCATAAATAAACATTCTTTGTTCATAATCTGAAATTGCAGTTTCAATGTTTTCAAATTTTCCGTCCAAAAGGTTTTCTACCAAAATCATCGCATCGACAAGTCCAATATTTGCACCTTGCCCAGCAAAAGGTGGCATTAAATGTGCTGCGTCACCAATAAGCGTTATAGGCAAAATGCGATTGTTTTTCCATTCATTTTCTAATGAAATTTTTCGCGTTGGCAATCCCACAAAAAATGATGTTGCTTGAAATAATTTCTTATAAGTTACATTCCATTCTGAGAAACGATTTATCAGAAATGAACTTATACTTTCAGTATCTTTAAAATTTAATTCATTTTCTAAAATCCAATCTAAAGGCGTTTTGAAAATAACATTATAACTCAACAAATCTTTATTCTTCGGATTTGCGACCAATAAATTCCCATCATAAGCAGACATTAAAATAGTACCATCGCATAAATTAAAAAAGTCTTTGCATAAAATTTCAGCATCCGAAACTTCGCCTTGAATCATGTACGTTCCAGTTTCTTCAACTTCGGCATCCGTAATATATTTTCTAATTGCAGACATTCCGCCATTTGCACCAATAATAAAATCTGCGGTTGCGGTTTCTTTATTTTCAAAATGCAAAATCCATTTTCCGTCTTTTGCTTCAAGTTCATTTAGCTTTCTGTTCCAGATAACCGTGTTTTCTTTTAGACTTTCGAGCAATAAAGTTCGTAAATCATTTCTGTTGATTTCGGGATTATCCTGAGCTTCTTCCGGAGTTATTTTTTGAACAGATAAAACATTTCCTTTTTCATCAGCAATGGTTCTTCCCATCGGAATTGCGAGTTCAAAATACTGTTCTAACAATCCTGCTTTTTTCATTGCTTCCTGACCTGAACCTTTATGCAAATCGAGCGTTCCGCCCCAAATTCTGGTTTGCGCATCTTTGTCTCTTTCGTAAACTGAAACATCGATTCCTTTTTGTTGTAATAATATTGCCATTGTTAAACCAACTGGCCCAGCGCCAATAATGGCTATTTTTTTATTTTGAAGTAACATATTTTGTATCATTTAATGTGATACAAAATTGCGAAGAAAGCAGTTGCTGAAATAGTAAAAATCAGTCGTTTTGTGGAGGTAATTTTTTAATCGCCAAAATATCCATGAAGCGTTCATCGGTATTTTTGCTGAGTTCTTTTGGCGTAACGCCGGAGTATTTTTTAATTTCTTTGATAAAATGATTTTGATCTGTGAAATTTAATTCGGGGTAAAGTTTGCCTTCGCTTAAATCTTTAAACGAAGATCCAAAACGCAAAATTTTGCAATATTCTTTAAGCGAAATTCCGAATTGCTGATTAAAATAACGGTTGATCTGTCGACTGCTCCAAAACACTTTTTCAGAAAGTTCTTTTACCGAAATGGTTCCGTTTGAGGAATAAATCAGTTCAAATAATTTTTTCTTTCTCTCATCAATTGGTTTTATGAAAATTGAATTGATTTTCTGCGTTACTTTTTTCTGAAAATTTTCTAAACTTTCTGTATCAAATTCTTCAAATTGCCAAAAGTCATTCGGAATTATTTTCCCTTCATTTAAAACATCTTTTATAGAATCTCCGAATAAATATTCGACAGCCAAAAGTTTAAATCCAACAGAAAATATTTTAGCATCTTTAGCAATTATTACTTGACCCGGCATTGTATCAAGTCCGCGAATTGAAATTTCCCAATCTTCTGAATTCATTTTCATCAACGTCATATCAGCCATTCCGTTTGGAAGAATCGTCCCAGGATTATCCTTTCCCGATTTGTTTTCCACCATCCAAAAGCTGTGAACAAAATGCGAAATAGAATCTTCGGGTAAAAGGGATTGGATTATTAGATTCATTTTCGTTTTACAATTGAATTCAATTTATATTTCCTTTGTCAGCCGATCCATTTCTTTTAATAAAGTAGGAATTCGAAATTCGCCGGCCATACTTTCAATTTTCTGAAAAGCATCTTCCAAATCAATTCCGATAGAAGTCACAAACAAAGGTTTTTTGCTATCGCCTCTAAATAAAGGTTTTTTATCTTTTTCGATGCTTGCAAAATTCGTTTTAGCAACACCAATAATTGGAATTTTCTTGTTTAGCTTTTCATATAAATGTCCGCCTAAACCATATTTTTTATCGTCGTCTAAATATACAAAACCATCAACTATTATAATCGTTTCTTCTTTTAAATTGATATTATTCAACAAACTAAGAATACACGGCAATTCCCTTTTGTAAAATTCTCCCGGAATATATTCTGAGACATTATCAATAATTTCGGTGTGAACTTTAAAATCTTTTTCTTGATTCCATTCTGTAAATTCTAAGCAAACTGTTTTGGCTTTATTGTCGTAATAATAAGTATCGAAGGCTAATATCATAATTGAAATAAATAGTTTTTGCTAATATAATTTTATTTCTGTAGAAAATAATTCTCAATTCTCAATCAAACAAATCTCAAAAACTGTTTTTCCATTTTCATTTTTATAATTGATGTAACCGCCGTGCGCTTCGATAATATTTTTGGATAAAGTCAAACCAATTCCGGCGCCTTCATTTCTGGTGGTAAAAAACGGCAGGAAAATTTTGTTTTCAATTTCTTTTTCGATTCCTGTTCCGTTGTCTGAAATTTTCACAAACGTCCTATTTTCTTTGGCTTCCGCCGAAATGAAAATCTGCTTTTGATTTGTCTTTTTAAGAGCATTTATCGAATTCGTCAAAAGATTAATTAAAACTTGTTCGATTTGCTGTGCATCAACCGTAATGAAATAATGACGCGAAATTGAATTTACAATCTCGATATTTTCCTTTTTAAACATTGGCTCCATAATATCGAGACTATTATTCACCAAATCTTTCAATTCTAGTTTTTGCTTTTTAGGCGAAGGAAGCATCGCTAGTTTTCGATAACCTTCGACAAATTTCTGCAAATGATCGCTTCGTCTGAGCATGGTTCCAACACTGTTTTTGATGTCTTCCAAATCTTCAGAAGACAATGAATCCTGTTCGACCAAATCCTGCAAATTTTGACAAATGGAACGAATTGGAGTTATTGAATTCAGGAGTTCATGCGAAATCACTTTCATCAAATTAATCCAGGCATCTTTCTCTTTTTTCTCGACAACATTCTGAATCGAATCTAATAAAACAATAAAATAATCATTCTCAAAAATCTCAGTGCGCGACGCCTGCAAAACAAAAGTCTGGGAATTTTGCTGATTAATACTGATTTCGATTGACGTTTTTATTTCCTGAAAATCATCTTTTTCAATAATATCGCATAATGAAGGCAAGTGACTTTTCAGATATTTCCATTTCGAGAATTTCGGGACATTAAAATGAGTCGAAAAATAATCGTTCATCAAAAAAACGTTCCAATCTTTTTCCTGTTTTTGCAGAATAATAATTCCGGTTTCAATATTATTTAAAATCGAAGTATATATAATGTCTTTCGAAACCTGCTCGTTTTGCTTGTTTTTTAAAATATCATACAACTGAAACAAATCATTTTTTTCCGATTTATGTTTCGAAAAATCAGAACTAAAATCGTTTTGAATAATTGAAGAAATCGTTTTGTCATAAAGCAAAATGATGCTTTTTACATAATTATACAATTCAATAATCAGCAGAAAAACAATTAGAAAACCAAAAATCGGTGCAAAAACAAAATTGATTTTATGCAGATAAATAGAAAATTCAATTCCGGCCAAAATCAAAATTAACCGCAAAAAAAGAAGCTGATAGGTTTTTAATGATTTAAGCATATTAATTGGTTCTGATATTATATTTTTCTAAACGACGATATAATGAACCTCTTGACAAACCGAGTTCTTCGGCAGTTTTGCTGATGTTATTATTGTGTTTCAAAAGTGCTTTTTCGACTGTAGCTTTTTCAACTGAAGAAAGCTGAATATCATCCGGATTTTCATATTCGGTGATTTGCTCCAAATCCAAATCGGAAACTGTTATTTTATTGTTTTCGCAGAGAATAATGGCGCGCTCGATTTTATTTTCCATTTCGCGGATATTTCCGTTCCAAGCGTGTTTTTCGATTTGTTCCAAAACTTTTTTGTCAAAAGTAATTTGGCTTCTTCCATATTTTTCACTGATTTTTCCCAGCAAATATTCGGCTAACGGAATTTTATCTTCAATTCTTTCTCGAAGCGGAGGCAAAATAATTTCCATTGTATTAATTCGGTAATACAAATCTTCACGGAAATTTTTGTCGGCAACTTCGAGTTTTAAATTCAGATTAGTTGCCGTAATAATTCTAACATTTAAAGGTCTTGGTTTTGTTTCGCCCAATCTTGTGACGGTTTTGGTTTGAATAACCTGCAATAATTTTGACTGCAAATGAAGCGGAACATTCCCAATTTCGTCTAAAAAAATAGTTCCATTTTGCGCCATTTCAAAACGTCCCGGCGTATCGATTTTTGCATCGGTAAAAGCGCCTTTTGCATATCCGAATAATTCGCTTTCGAAAATATTCGAATTCAATGCGCCCAAATCAACATTAATAAAAGGCTGATTTTTTCTTTCTGATTGCGAATAAATATGATGTGCCAAAACGAATTTCCCAGTTCCGTTTTCGCCAAGAATCAAAACATTGGCATCCGTTTTTGCGACTTTATCGGCAAGAGAATACGCTTTTTTTATTATTTCAGAATTTCCTATAAAAAAGTCATCAGCAATTTCCGGGCTTTTAATTTTCTTTTGTTCTTTTCTTGCTTTATCAACAGCTTGTTTTACCGATTCTAATAGTTTTTTATTTTCCCAAGGTTTCAAAATATAATCGAATGCACCTGATTTTAAACCTTCGACAGCCGTTTCCACTTTTCCAAAAGCCGTCATTAAAATCACAACCGTTTTTGGCGAAAGCGTTTTTATTTCTTTCAATAAATACAAACCTTCTTTTCCATCTTCAAAACCAATTCTGTAATTCATATCCAACAAAACAACATCAATGGTATTTTTTGCTAATAACTCGACAATATTTTTCGGATTATTGAGTGTATAAATGTTCTCAAAATACTTTTTCAGGTAGACTTTTGACGCAAAAAGGATGTCTTCCTGATCGTCGATGATTAAAATTGATGCATTTGTCTTTTTCATTTTTGTTCGGTTTTGGACGAAAGGTGTCCACTTATGGACAGTGAGGCTTTTTTTCAGAAAATAAAATATTAAAAATAAAGCAGTTACAAAGTTTAAATTTTTGGCATAAAAATCACATTTGTACTAGTAAATCATTAATTATTAAGCCCTTTCGAAAGTAAAAATAACAAAAAATTGCATTGTTAATTATCTTAATTTTCAGACGCGTTTCTTTTGCTTCCGAAGGGAAAAATCTAAAAGAGAAAATCAATCAAAACTAAAAACAATCCATTATGATTACCATTAAAAAGCTTTCAAAAGTATTTAGAACTGAGGAATTAGAAACCAGAGCATTAAGTGAAATTTCATTAACAATCAATCAAGGCGATTTTATTTCGATTATGGGGCCGTCCGGAAGTGGAAAATCGACTTTATTAAATATTATTGGACTTTTGGACAGCGCTTCAGATGGAAGTTATGTTTTGCTTGATCAGGAAATGGTAGGTTTAAAAGAAAAATCAAGATCAAAAGCGAGAAAAGAAAATATCGGTTTCATCTTTCAAAACTTCAATTTAATTGATGAATTATCGGTTTATGATAATATCGAATTGCCTTTGATTTACAACAATGTTCCGTCTTCTGAAAGAAAACAAAAGGTAAATGAGATGGCAAAAATTTTAGGAATTTCTCATAGATTAAAACATTTTCCGCAACAACTTTCAGGCGGACAGCAACAACGTGTGGCTGTTGCAAGAGCTTTAATCAATAATCCGAAAATTATTTTAGCCGATGAGCCAACCGGAAATCTGGACAGTAAAAACGGAAATGAAGTGATGGAATTACTAACTGATCTTCATGCCAGCGGTTCAACAATTTTGATGGTTACACACTCGGATTATGATGCTTCTTTTTCGCAAAAAACCATTTTAATGAAAGATGGTGTTATTCTTTCTGAAAAACAGAATCATAGAAATGTTGACGTTTTAGTAAATTCTAAAAACTAGAGTCATGTTAAAAAATTGGATCAACACATTTTTTTATCATATCAAAAACAACAAACTGTTTTCGATCCTGAATATTTTGGGATTGTCTATCGGAATGGCGACGTTGATTTTTGCGATTCTTTTTTGGAACGACGAACATTCGTATGACCAATGGAATCCAGAAAAAGACAAAATTTATTCGGTCTTAAATGACATTGGCGGTAATAATATCTGGACCTCTAATGCTGCAACAACTGGACCGATGCTAAAAGCAATTTCTTCAGATGTAGAAAGCTATTGTTATTTTTATGCCGAATATGCTAAAGATGTTATTTCATATCATGACAAAAAGGAAGTACTAAACAAGATTTTTACTGCTCAAAGTAATTTCTTTTCTTTTTTCCCTTACCGATTTATTCATGGAAATGGCAAAACAGCAATTCAGGATCGAAGCAGTATTGCTTTATCTGAAAAAACTGCCGAACGACTTTTCGGGACAGAAAATCCAATGGGGAAATTAGTCAAATATAATGGCCAGTTTTTTACTGTTCGAGGCGTTTATGATCTTTCTGAAAAATCGTCTGTTATGCCCGAAGCTGTCACAACCGTTATTGATGATGACATCGAGCGAACAAAAAATGAATGGAGTTATCATTACGGACTGGTTCTTAAAATTAAGAATCCGAATGCCACAGGCAGAATTATAAAAACGTTAGATAATTTATTCTTCGAAAATTGCACAAAAGTGTACGCTAAACAAGAAGGAATGACCGTAGCTGAATTTGTAAAAAAGTACGGCGATCCTGTAAAATCAAGTTTATTGCCTTTACCAGAAGCAAAATTATATACCGGAAGTACTCCTTTTTCTGAGCCAAACGGAAACATGCAATATCTATTAATCTTAATGGGTTTGTCGATTTTAATTTTATCACTTTCTATTGTAAATTATATTAATCTGGCGACTGCAAATGCCATAAAAAGAGCGAAAGAAATTGGGGTACGAAAAATTACTGGCGCTACAAAAGGACAAATTGTAATTCAATTTGTATTTGAGACGGCATTAATTACGATTTTTTCTGCTTTACTGGCATTGGTTCTTGTCGAGGTTTTATTGCCGTATTATAACTCATTTCTAGATAAAGATTTGGTTCTGGTTGGCGCTCAATTCTACACGCAATTAATACTAATTACGTTGCTTGTCATTCTTGTTTCAGGAGTTTTGCCAGCTGTTTATGTTTCGAATTTTGAAGTTTTAAAAGTTTTGAAAGGAAATTTCTCCCGAAGCAAAAAAGGAATCTGGCTGCGCAACGGAATGCTGGTTTTACAATTTGCAATTGCAACCTTTTTCATCATTGGCTCTTTTATAGTTTACAAACAGGTCAATTTTATGGCCGAAAAAGATTTAGGTTTTAAAGGATCACAAGTTATAGATATCACCTTTAAACCTAAAAAAGGAAAAACGCAATATGAGAGATACAAAGTTTTAAAACAAGAAGCCCTGAAAATAAAAGGTGTCGATGGTGTTTCAACAGCATTATTTGCAATGGGATCTCAGGAAAATTCATGGTCAAGCGCAAATTACAAAAATGAGAAACCCTTTTTAGTACAAGAAATGGCAATGGATTTAGATATGCTTGACATTTTGGATATCAAAGTAATAAAAGGGCGAAAATTAAATCCTGCTATTTCTTCAGACACAATTTCGTCCGTTCTTATAAATGAAGAAACTGCCAAAATGATTCCGGAAAAAGATATTTTAAACAAAACCATTTTATGGCGAGATCAAAAAGTCAAAATAGTTGGTGTTGTCAAAAATTTCAATTATTTCGGACTTGAGAGTCAAATTGCGCCAATGGTTTTCTTTTATGTCACAAAAATTAATGGCGTAAAAGATGACATCAGACATATCTTTATTAAAGTCAAACCGGATGATATTTCAGAGACTATTGCTGGCATTAATAAATTCTGGACACAAAAAGTAGATTCTGAATATCCATTTGAATATAATTTTGTCGATAAAAACTACGCTCGAAATTTTAAAAAATATGAAAATCAAAGAAACTTATTTGCCTTATTAAATATCATCGTAATCCTTATTGCCGTTTTCGGATTGTTTGCTTTAGCTTCATTTTCTATGGAAAGAAGATTAAGAGAAATCGCAATCAGAAAAACGCTTGGCGCCGAAACCAATATTTTGCTCAAAGAATTGTCACGACAATATGTGATTTTTTGTGTAATTGGTTTTCTAATCGGAATTATTCCGGCGTATTTATTATTGCAAAAATGGCTGGAAAATTTTGCCTTCAGAATTGATATTCCGGTTTTGCCATTTATAACTGCTTTTGTCTCTTTATTGTTTCTGACATTGACCATTGTTTTGGCAAAAGCGTACCAAGTAACAAAAGTAGAAGTTTTACGATATTTAAAATACGAATAAGATGCTGAAAAACTGGATCAATATATTTATTTACCAAATTAAAAATAACAAGCTTTTTACAGCTTTGAATGTTTTAGGATTATCAATTGGAATTTCAGGCTTGATCTTCGCATTACTTTATTGGAACGACGAACAAAGTTACGATGCCTGGAATCCGGAAAAAGACAATGTTTATCAGGTTTTAGTTCAGCTTACCGATACGCCCGTTGGCACCGATAATACCGTATTATTAAAAGCGCATTTAGAAAAAGATGCCAATATCGAAAACATTGTTTTTGCGGACAGCTGGTATCAAAAAAGCAAAATAATTTACAAAGGAAAAAAAGAATTAGTTGATAAAATAATCAATGTTGAAAGTGATTTCTTTTCGCTGTTTCCTTTTAAAATCGTTCAGGGAAATGGTGGCGGTGCATTAAAAGACGGCTCAAGTATTGCAATATCCGAAAATCTTGCAAAGCGCGTTTTTGGCAATGAAAATCCAATTGGCAAACAAATCAATTGTCTTGATAATTTGTTTGTAGTTCGTGCCGTGTATCAAATTCCTGGTAATTCTTCGATTGCTCCAAACGTGGTAGTAAATCGGATGAAAGATCTTGCTGATCCGGCACAAAGCCGAAGCTTATTTGCTTTAAAAATACTTTTAAAAGTAAAAGATCCATCAAAAGTAGAACAAACTCGTAAAATGCTCGAAAAAGCATATTATGACGATGTGATCGTAAGAGAAGCAAAACAAGCTGGTTTTACTCCCGAAGAAATGACAAAAAAAGTGGGACATTTTACAGTTTTCTTGGAACCTCTTTCAAAAGCGAGATTACAATCTATTACAGATGGTTATCCTGAAGGTCGAGGCAATTATCAATTTTTGCTTATTATGGTGGGACTTTCGATTTTAATTCTCATTTTATCGATTGTCAATTATATAAATTTAGCTACAGCCAATGCCATAAAACGCGCTAAAGAAGTGGGAATCCGCAAAATTATTGGTGCATCAAAGAGCAATATTATATTTCAGTTTATTTTTGAAACAACTTTAATTAGTTTGTTCTCAATCTTTTTAGCTCTCGTAATTGTAGAATTGACTTTACCGTATTACAATAATTTTTTAAATAAAAATTTAATGATTATTGGAAGCCAGTTTTATTTACAACTTATTCTAATTTTTGTTACAACTATTTTTGTTGCTGGAATATTTCCTGCAGTTTACGTTTCCAATTTTGAAACCCTAAAAGTCTTGAAAGGTAATTTTGCAAGAAGTAAAAACGGAGTTTGGCTTAGAAACGGAATGTTGATTTTTCAATTTGCTATTGCTACATTCTTTATTATTGGTTCAAACATTGTATATCAACAAGTAAAATACTTAAATGATAAAGATCTTGGTTTTAAAGGAAATCAATTGATTGCAATAGACTTAAATCTTCTGCCTTCAGATTTCGAAGGAGAAAACATAGATGAAAATATTTTCAATAAATACGGTACAATAAAGCAAGAGTTAAGCAAAATTGAAGGAGTTGAAAACGTTTCGACCGGACTTGTATCTTTTGATGGGGCAGACAATTCCTTATCGCCACTTTTATATCACGATGTACTTTTTAAAGCAAAACATATTGGGATAGATTTTGGGATGCTTGAAATGTTGAAAATCAAGATGGCACAAGGCAGAGGACTTGATAGAAAACTTGCTTCTGATACTATAAATTCAATCATGATAAATGAAACCGCTGCAAAGTTGATGAACATGAAAAACCCGATTGGAGAAGAAATTCTGATTAGAAATCAAAACTTAAAAATTATTGGAGTCGTAAAAGATTTCAATTTATTAAGTCCTGAAGTCAAAGTTCCTCCGATGACTTTTTATCATATCGAAACCTTGCATATGGCTGAAAATATGAATGTCGTTTATGTAAAATTAAAATCACAAAATATTGAAAATACAATTGCAAACATCAAGAAATTCTGGACAGCAAATGTTGATAAAGAATATCCATTTAAATATGATTTCGTCGATAAAGAATATGCACGAACATATGAGTCTTATGTCAAGCAAAAGAATCTTTTTTTACTATTAAATATAGTCGTAATTCTTATCGCATTATTCGGATTATTTGCATTGGCATCGTATTCAATCCAAAGACGAATGAAAGAGATTGCAATCAGAAAAACTCTAGGGGCTGAAACAAATGTTTTACTCAAAGAATTATCTAAGCAATATATTTTGTACTGTATAATAGGATTTTTAATTGCATTGTTCCCCATTTACTTCCTATTGAATAAATGGCTTCAAAATTTTGCATTTAGAATTGACATTACCATAACACCATTTCTTTCTGGATTTATTGTCCTATTATCTCTAACTTTAATAATTGTTTTAGCTCGCGCATATCAGGCAACTAAAACAGATATCTTGAAATACCTGAAATACGAATAGAAAATTGATTTCATCTTTAATTTTAATTCATAAAATATAAGGCTCCAATACAAAAAATTGGGGCCTCTTTATTATTCTATTCCTTTTACAATTCCACGTTTTGAAAATTTAATAAAATTCAGAATTTCATCACGCTCAAAAGTAGGTTTGAAATTTCGTTCGATATAACCCAAAGCTTGTCTAGTATTTTTATTTCCCTGAAAAATGATTCTGTAAATTGATTTAATCTCTTCAATTTTCTCCGAAGAAAAACCTCTTCTACGAAGACCAACAATATTTAATCCGGCAAATCGTAGAGGTTCATGTGCGACAGTTATATAAGGAGGAATATCTTGAACAATTCTACTCAAACCACTAATCATGCAATGACCACCAATTCTGGAAAATTGATGAATCGCAGTCAGACCACTAATATTAACCCAGTCTTCGACAATCACTTCACCAGCCATACCAACGCTAAAACCAATAATACAATTATTTCCAACAAAACAATCATGCCCTATATGAGCATTTGCCATAATTAAATTAAAATTTCCAATTCGAGTTATTCCCTTTGAAGCAGTACCACGATTTATAGTAACATTCTCTCTGATTACATTATTATCACCGACTTCAAGTAAAGTATATTCATTCACAAACTTCAAATCCTGAGGAATTCCTCCTATTACAGATCCTGAATGAATTTGGCAATTGTTCCCAATTCTGGAACCGCTTAAGATTGTAACGTTATTACCAATCCAGGTGTCATCGCCTATAATTACATCATTTTCAATTGTAGAAAAATTACCAAAA
This sequence comes from Flavobacterium sp. ASV13, assembly GCF_000745775.1. Taxonomy (GTDB): domain Bacteria; phylum Bacteroidota; class Bacteroidia; order Flavobacteriales; family Flavobacteriaceae; genus Flavobacterium. The sequence goes on from NZ_JQJY01000005.1 coordinate 574,080, forward strand.
TGAGCATTTTTCCCAATAATTGCATTCTTATCTATTTCAACATTTTTCAATATTCCTAAATTTAATAACAAAGCAAATATTAAAAAAAAGAAAAGTTTATTTCTTGATCTAATATCAAATAATTGAAGCTCGAATTCTGCTTAAGGTTTCCTGGCTTACACCAATTAGTGAAGCAATGTGTTTCAGCTTAGCTTTTTGAATAATTTGAGGGAATGATCCTAATAGAAACAGATATTTTTTTTCAGCCGTCATTAAACGAAATAAATGATGAAATTCATTTATACTAGAAAGATAATGCCGCAGCTGCTTAAGGTGAAATTTTAAAAATAAAGGATATTCCAATAAAAGCTGTTCGTCAGAATATGATAAAGAATAGACAACTGTTTCCTCACAAGCCTGAAAAATTTCAAAAGAAGGTTTTTGCTCAAAAAAGCTACTCATGGAAGTTACAAATTGATTGTCGGTATAAATCCACTTCGTAACTTCTTCATCATTCTCAAAACAAAATCTCCGAACAGCACCAGAACTTATGAAATAAATCTTGTCGCATATTTTATGCTCTTGGATTATAAAATCGTTCTTCTTAAACTTTTCTTCAACAAAAAATCTCCTAATCGCATTTTCAGTGTCAGCATCTAGCTTTTGAAAACTATTTATAACGGTAATTAGCTCGTTCATACTGTAACTTATAAGGAAACAAATTTATCATTATATTTTAAAGAAGAGAGTTTAAAGATAACAAAGCCAAATGAAAAGGTTTTAAAATACAAATAAGCCCCCCTAAACGACAAAATACAAAAAATTAAAATGAGATTGTTCCAAAAAAAAAACTTCAATTAGCAAAGCCAATTGAAGTTTTAGTACTCAGAGCGGGACTTGAACCCGCACGAACATTGCTGTTCACTGGATTTTAAGTCCAGCGTGTCTACCAATTTCACCATCCGAGCATGATGTGGTACCTCCAGGGATCGAACCAGGGACACATGGATTTTCAGTCCATTGCTCTACCATCTGAGCTAAGGTACCTAAAATTATTTATACTACTATAAATAAAGTAAAGAATAAAAAACCCTGTAACTCACGAAACAGGGTTCTCAAAAGAAAGGCGACGACATACTCTCCCACATAATTGCAGTACCATCTGCGCAGGCGGGCTTAACTTCTCTGTTCGGGATGGGAAGAGGTGAGCCCCGCCGCAATAACCACCTTAAGGTTTTTAGTGACTAGTCCTTAGTGATCAGTAATTAGTTTTTAAGCTAATCACTACTTACTCTTTACTATTCACTGCCCGCGACGGGCAAATATTTTAACATACTGAGATAAAGAAAAGAAGTATTTGTTTAGAAAGTTTCTTC
>NZ_KN050752.1:0-169728 GCF_000745775.1 Flavobacterium sp. ASV13
CGGAATTGCTCCATACAAATATCAATTATCACAAGGAGGAACAATCCTTACGGCTTATCAGGATGGAAACATCTTCTCTAACTTATCAGCAGCAACTAATTATACTGTTGAAGTTAAAGATGCCAAAGGATGTATCATTGCAGTACCGGTTCCGGTAACCATTGCTCAACCGACTCCATTGACGGCGAGTTCAACGATTACGACAGCTTTATTATGTACGGCAGGCAATGCTCCATCAAAAGCGGTTGTTACGGTAACTCCATCAGGAGGAACATCTCCGTATCAGTACAGTTATGACAATGGAACAAGCTTCTCAGGAACGAATACATATGAGACGTTTGCTGGAATTACATTTGATGTAATCGTTAAGGATGCAAATGGTTGTACATTCACTATCACAAATGGTGTTAATGTACCAGCATTGAACCCTCCAACAGACTTGACATTCGCAACAACGGTTCCAGTAACATGTTTAGTGAAAGGAACAGTTGACATTACAGGTCATACAGGTGGGGTTGGACCATTCCAATACGAGATTTTGTCTCCTATTGTAAGAGCTAAACAAGGATCTACAACATTTGCAAACTTAGATCCAGATACTTATGTATTCCAGATTACAGATGCAAATGGTTGTACTTATAATGAGTCATACACTGTTGCGCCGGTAACAAATATTACAGTTGCAAGTTCATTAATTAAAAATGTGTCTTGTAATGGTGGTACTGACGGTTCAATTAAATTTACAGTTGAAAACAAAGCAGGTGGATTTACATATTCATTAAGTCCAGCTTTAGGTACAGCAACTCAGGTAGGTGATGTTATTACAGTAACTAATTTACCAGCTAATACGTATACACTTACAGTGACAGATGCTATTACAGGTTGTACGGCTACAGCAATAATCGATGTTGCTCAGCCAGCTGTTTTAGATGTTGCTTTAGTGTCTAAAACTGCAGCAAATTGTTACCTAGGTTCTATCGTTACTGTTCAAGCAACAGGAGGAACTCCAGTATACAAATATGCATTTGTTAAAGCTGGGGTTACGCCAACAGCAGCAGACTTTTCAACTAGCAATAGTACAGTGTTAGCTTATGATGATTTAGGATCAAATGATTGGGATGTGTATGTTCAGGATGCAAACTTGATTTGCTCTGATAAAGTACTTGTTACAATTACGAAACATCAGGCACCAACTATTAATCCTAATGCTAATGTATATTGCTACACTGGTGGACCAGTTCCAATTACAATTACAGGAACAACCGATCCAGCAATTGCAACGCCACCAATGTATAGTATCGGTAACGGTTATTACGCTAGTCCTAACTTTACGTTAAATGCTCCAGGTACTTACGAATTCTTTATTAAAGATGGTAATGGTTGTGTGGCAAAAGCTACTTATGTATTAAGACAAGAATTGTTGATACAAGCAACTCTTACTCAAGATTTAAACTGTACTACAAACGATGCAACAATTACATTGACAGCAACGCAAGGTACAGGTGCAGGAACATATGCTTTCGAATATGATCTTAATAACAGTGGTGTTTATAACCCAGTTACAGCATTGCCATTTGTAACTAGTACAGCAGGAACTTATACTTTCAGAGTAAAAGATGCTGTAACTTGTGAGGCAGTTTCTGTTCCGGTAGTAGTAACGCCGCTTACTATTCCAACATTTGCAACTTCGGCAGTAAATGCATTATGTCAAGGTGATTTGAACGGAAGTATCACGGTAACAGCTTCGAATGGTGTTGCACCGTACAAATACAGCATTAACGGAGGAACTTTTGTTAACTCTAATATTTTTGCTGGATTAGGCAGAGGAACTTATGCAATTGCTGTTATGGATGCTAAAGGATGTTCTTCAGCTGCAGTTAATGTTGATATCACAGACCCAGTTGTTTTAACAGCTACAAATGTTGTTTCACCATTTGGATGTGATCCTTCTAACACTGCAAAAGATGCATCAGTTACGCTTACAGCTCATGATGGTACAGGACCTTATAGCTATAGTTTTGATAATGGTGTGAGTTTTGGAGCTTCTCCTACTCATATTGTGAACGCAGCATCTACGATTAATTATGTTGTAGTTGATTTTAATGGATGTAGAGTATCAGGATCTGTAACAGTTCCTGGATATAATCCACCAACTAAATTCGATCTTTCGGCTACGCCAATTTACTGTAATACAGTTGGAGGTGTTGCGACTGTGACAGTTAGTAATATCGTTGGAGGTGTTGCGCCATTTAACTATGCGATTACTCAACCAACAGGTTCAGCTACTTCAAATGCAACAGGAAGTTTCGCTGGTCTATTGCCAGGAACTTATGTAATAAAAGTTACTGATTTTAATGGATGTAGCACTTTAAATTCAATTGAAGTTAAAAAAGCAAGCGAAATCAGTGTAGATGCTCAATTATTGAGCGATGTATTATGTAATGCTGGTACAACAGGATCTATTGCCTTTACAATCAGCAATTATATCGCTCCGGCTAATTATACATTTGCATTGTCTCCAAATAACGGAACATTCACGCAAACAGGTGATGTAGTGACTTACACTGGATTAACTGCAGCTAGTTACACATTCACAGTTACTGATAATACATCAGGATGTACAGATAATGTTTCTAACTTCATCGTTAACCAGCCAGCTGCTGCATTGAACTTTACAATGGCCGCTACAAATATTACTTGTAATAATAAAAATGCAACTATCACAGTAACTGCAACTGGAGGTACTCCAGCTTATAGTTATGCTGCTGTTGCAAGTGGAACTGCTGCTCCAACAGTTTACAGTACTGATAACAAAATTGTTGTTGATACTAATAACGGAACTGTTTTAGCTTGGGATGTTTATGTGAAAGATTTTAACGGATGTACAACTTTAGTTAAAACACAAAATATTTCAACTGCTCCACTTCCAAGTGGTATTACAGCAAATGTTGCTAGCCAATGTCCAAGTGCAACTGGAACTTACGATTTCACAGTTACTGTGACTTCAGGAGTTGGACCATTTGAATACAGCATTGGTGGTGGCTTCCAAGCAAGTCCAACATTCAGTGTGAACTCTTCAGGTTCTTATGATATTACGGTTAAAGATGCCAACGGATGTACAACTACTGTAACAGGTGCTGTTGTAATCAGTGGAGCTCTTGACTTACAATTAGATGTTCAGAAATTACCAAGTTGTGATTTCCCTGACGGAAGAATTGTAGCGAAAGCGACAGGTGGTTCTGGAAACTATAAATACACTTCTGGAGCTTATATTCCGGTAATTGCAGGAACAACAGCAACATTCAACAATATGGCTGCTGGTTCTCATACAATTACAGTTGAAGATTTAACAACTGGATGTAAAGATGTTGTTACTGTTGAAATGAAAGCAGCAACACTTATTACAGGTCTTAGTTTAGAGAAATACGATGTTAAGTGTAATGGTGATTCTAATGGACTAATCATTGTTCATTTAGCTCCAAACGCTCCAGGCGTAAATGACAACCCAGTTTATACTTACACGTTAACAGGAACAACTATTGGAAATGTAGCTGTAAGTAGAGGACCTCAAGAAGAGAATGTTTTTGATAATCTTTTACCAGGTGATTATACCGTAAGAGTAACTTCTGGAAGAGGTTGTAATGCTCAAGCAGATACAAGAATTATACAACCAGCACCAGTTGTGGTTAATGCGCCAGCTGTTACATCATTTGTATGTACAACAGGTACAAACACAACTAACTTTGCTAGTATTACAGTTAATTCTGTGACAGGTGGTACAGGTCCTTATGTTCTTTATGAGTTCAGTAAAAACGGAACTGTAGTTCAAAGCAGCAGTTCTAATGTTTACAATGAAACTGATCTTGCAGGTGGTTCTTATACTGTTAGAGTATTTGACAGCAATGGTTGCATAGGATCTTCTACGACTCCAATTACAATTGCACCATTTATTACTATGGATGACTTAAATGTTGCTGTAGTGACGCCAATTACTTGTGTTGCAAATGAAACTATTCAGGTTTCTGTTACTGCAACAGGAGGAACTCCAACAGGATTAGTTTATACGCTTAAAGGTATAGAAGGCACTGTATTCAATCAGACAAATCCAACAGGATTATTCTCTGGATTAGCGATTGGAAAATATGAAATAACTGTATTTAACCCAGCAACTGGATGTACAATTAAAGATTATCATTACATATATGATCCTAATACTTTCATAATCAAAGCTACTCCAATAAGTGGTGAAATATGCTACGGAACAGCTGATGGAAGTGTAGACTTATTGTTTGTTGACACTTTATTGATTCCAACAAATGATGCAGGAGCATTTACATACACAATAACTGGTCCAGTACCAAGTTCAGGAACTTCTTCAACTGCAGGTCCTGTTACAATTACTGGATTAACAGCGGGACAATATACAGTAACAGCTACATTAACTAGTGCTACTGGTCCACAATGTACAGTAAGTACTGTATTCAGCATTAAACAACCAATAGCTCCATTAGCGATTACGAAAACACAATCGCCAATTACATGTGCTGCTGGAAACAATGACGGAACAATTTCAGTTGCAGCTTCTGGTGGATATGATATGACTTATGAATATGAGCTAGTTGGTCCAGTAAGCAAAACGTACTCTACAGAGAATGTATTTACAGGTTTAACAGCTGGTGCTTATACAATCAATGTGAGAGATGCAAAAGGATGTATTGCTACAACAACAGCAACACTTGTTAATCCAGCACCAATTGTGGTAAACCCAACAGCAAGCACAACAATGTTGTCTTGTCATGGAGATAAGAGTGCAGTAATTACTGTAGCTCTTCCAACAGGAGGTCAGGGAAGTAATTATATGTACACATTAAATAAGATTTCTGATACCCCTATTAGTGTTGAAGGTCCACAATCAAGCCCTGTATTTGCAGGATTAGGTGCAGGAACTTACACAGTAACTGTTACAGACGGATTTAGTTGTTCTGCTACATCTGCTCAGATTGTGATTAACGAACCTACAATTGTAGAAGGAACTTTAATCCAATCTAAGATTGAAACTTGTACTACACAAGCACAGCTTACATTAAGTGCTGTTGGAGGAAAAGCTCCTTATACTTATAGTTTAAATGGAACTACAGTTTTAGGAACATTCACTTCTTCAGTTACATTTAATGTTGCTCCGGGAGTTTATAGCTACATTATTAAAGATGCTAACGGTTGTACAGGATTTGCAACAAATGGTATTACTGTTGCTCCATTGATTCCTTTAACTGTTGGTCTAGATGTTTCTAGTGCAATTGTAAGATGTAAAGGTGATGCAACAGCGATCTTGATTGCTCAGGCAGAAGGTGGTTTAGGAAACTATGTTTATACATTGTATAGCGGAACTACAGGTACAAATATCGTACGTGCAGCACAAAACAATGGTACATTCTTAGACTTGCCAGTAGGTTTCTACAGAGTAGGTGTACAAAGTGGAGATTGTAGTAAAGTGAGTGCGGCATTTGAAATTATTGAGCCTCAAACTCCATTTAGAGTTGATTTTGCTCAAACAAATGTGAGCTGTTTTGGTGAAAGCAATGGTAAAATGGTAATCACTGCAACTGGTGGAACTGGAGCATACAAATACTCTATTTCTCCAGACTCTGATCAATACGATACTAAAAATGTATTTGAGAACTTAGCGGTTGGTCAGTATACAGTAACAGCAATCGATGCAAACGGATGTAACGAGGTATACACTTTCACAATTACACAGCCAGAATTATTGAGAGGAAAAGAAGTTCCAAACTCTATGATTCCTGAAGTATGTGTTGGTGACAAAGACGGTGCATTTAGTGTTGAAATTTTAGGTGGTACTGCTCCATATAAAGTAAGTCTGGATAATGAAAAAGGTCCATTTACTGCAGGTGCAGCAGGTCAGACGATATTTGACTTTACTAACTTAACTGGTGGTACACATACAGTTTACTTTACAGATGCAGCAGGATGTATGAACTTACTTGCGATTAACATGCCATTGCCAGTTGTTCTGAATCCAACAGCTGAAGTAAATTATGACTGTGTTGACAATAAAGCAGCTAATATGGTGACGATCACTGTTGATAAGAGCATAACGAACCTTGCTGATGTTGATTACCAACTTGACGGAACAGGTGCTTATCAACCAAGCAACATCTTTAGAAATCTTGCTCCAGGTAATCACTACGTAACGGCTAGACATACTAACGGTTGTGAAGTGCCAACAGCAAGTTTCCAAATCAAAGCTGTTCAGCCATTAAAACTTGCTTTATCTGCAGGTAAACCTGAAATGAATATCATTTCAGTAACGGCAACAGGTGGAGCACCAGGATATGAGTATAGCTTCAACGGAGAACCGTTCACATCTTCTAACACATACAAAATCTACAAATCTGGTGATTATGTAGTAGTTGTTAGAGATCAAAATGGTTGTACGTCGACTATTACAGTTCCAGCGATATATGTTGATGTTTGTTTAGATAATTACTTTACGCCTAACGGAGATGGTGTTTACGATACTTGGGGACCTGGTTGTACTAATATTTACAACAACCTTGAATTCTCAATCTTCGACAGATACGGTCGTGTAATTGCTAAATATCACTATGGTCAAAAATGGGACGGAAGATACAATGGAGAGGAATTGCCTTCAGGTGATTACTGGTATGTTCTTAAACTAAATGACGAGAAAGATGCAAGAGAGTTTGTTGGACATTTCACTTTATACAGATAACAAAATTTGAGCCCCAATGATGTTATCTAAAAAAATTATTACAATGAAAAAGTTTATTTTATCCCTAGTACTCATGGCTGTAACAACAAGTTACAGCCAAGAGTTAAACCTACCGGTGTTTACCCAGTATTTAGCTGATAACCCATTTGTACTTTCACCTGCTTATGCTGGTATTGGAGATAATCTTCGAATTAGAGCGAATGGTTTGACGCAGTGGGTCGGAATTAAAGATGCGCCTGAAAACCAGTCTTTATATGCTGATTTTAGAATCCTGGATCGTTCGGGTGTTGGAATCTCGATTTACAATGATAAAAATGGATACACAAGACAAACGGGTGCTAAGGTTTCCTTTGCGCATCACTTGATTTTGGATTATTATTCTAAGCAATATTTGTCTTTTGGTATTTCGTATAACTTCAACAGTTTCAGAATTGATATTGATGAATTTAACAATACGATTGAACATCCAATCCTGGATCCTTCGGTAACAGATAATCGTTATACGGGAAATAATAACTTTGACATTAGTGCTTTGTATCGTAATAAAAACTTCTATTTGAGTTTTAATGCGAATAACGTATTGAAGAAAAACGTTGATAAATATCGTGGAGTAGAGCCAAATCTGCTTTCAAACTATCAGGTGTATACAGGATATGTTTTTAACGACGGAGAAAATAGACGAATCGAATATGAACCATCTATCTTCTATCAATATTTTGCAAGTGATAAACGTTCTACAACCGATTTCAACTTCAAATACAGACGTTACAATCGTTATGAAGATTATTATTGGATCGGAGTTTCATACCGTATGTTAAACGACCAGTTCCCAAAACCATTATCTGTCGGACCAATGGCTGGTTTTATGAAGTCTAGATTTTACTTCGGATATTCCTATCAGGTTATGTTCAACGATTTAGGAAATTATAATACAGGTACTCACGTAGTAACCATAGGTTTTGATTTCTTGCAGGCTATCAGTAACTGTCCTTGTACGCAGAGTCCAGTTCACGATTAATAAGAACAAAACCATTTCTTAGGCTAAAGAAGCCATTATTACAAAGCGAGTCGCAACATTATGTGTTTTTACCGCAATAATTTGAAATAAACTTACAATAACATTAAATTTGAATAGTATCAATTTGCATCGTCAAAATGACAAATCAAATTTGATTTATGAAAGCTAAATTTTCACTTTACGCGAAACACATTGTTTTGTGCCTCGCTTTTTTATTTTTGCCGTATGCCTTCACATCGACAAATACGATTTTTTCATTGCCGCATTTATACACCAATGCGCATGATCGTATTTACTTTTTTATCTATTTTACATTACTCTGCTTTTTCTATTTTAACTATTACTACTTAATTCCGAAATTCTATTTTTCCGAAAAGAAGTTCATATACTATTCCATCATCATCGGATTTCTTCTTTTTTTTCTTTGGATATCAACCACTTTAGATCATCCTGCCCGAAATTTTTTAGATTTTAGAAATCCTTCGGAGCATTTTGAACACAATCCTGGTTTGTTTCCAGAAAAATTTCCTCCGCCCCCTTCGATGGTTAAAGAAATGCCTTTTGATTTTGTAGGCGGTCCGCCAACACAGTATGGACATACCGCTTTGGTTTATTTAATTGGCGTAATATCAAGTCTACTTTTTGCTATCACAGGAAGATTGCAGAGTGTTGAAAAAGAGAAAGTAAAATCGGAATTGGCATTTCTAAAAGCGCAAATCAATCCGCATTTTTTATTTAATACTTTAAACAGCATTTACGCATTGGCATTAAAAAAAGACGATAAAACGCCAGATGCAGTCGTGCAGCTTTCAGAGTTAATGCGTTATATCATGACCAATTCTAACGATGAAGTTATTGATTTGACCAAAGAAATCAACTACATCAATAATTTTATTTCACTCCAAAAAACACGTTTGGGCAATACCGTTATTGTAGATTATAAAGTCACAGGAAATACTATTGGAAAACAAATCACACCTTTAATTTTAATCTCTTTCATTGAGAATGCATTTAAATATGGTGTAAACCCAGATCAAACTTCTGAAATTTCTATCAGTATTGATATAAAAGAGGAACAACTGACTTTATTGGTTTCTAATAAAAAGACTTTTTCAATACAGTCTGAATCTGGAATTGGACTTCAGAATACAATTGAAAGATTAAAGTTGGTTTACCCAAATAAACATCAGCTTAAAATACAAGATACTCCAGAAAAATACGTTGTAAATCTATCTATAAAAGTAGGATGATAAAAGCAATTGCATTAGATGACGAGCCTTTGGCATTAGAAATTCTTCAGAGTTTATGCGACACTATTGATTATGTAGAATTGGATAAAGTTTTTACAAGATCAGATGAAGCGTTTAAATATCTAAAGAAATATCCCGTTGATTTATTGTTTTTGGATATCAATATGCCGTCAATTTCTGGTTTGGATTTTTACAAAAAACTGCCTCACAAAACAATGGTCATTTTTACAACAGCTTATTCTGAATTTGCTGTTGAAGGCTTTACACTTAGCGCAACAGATTATCTTTTAAAACCAATTTCACTTTCCCGTTTCCAGCAAGCGACTGAAAAAGCTTTTTCACAATGGAAACTACAAAATCAAAATATTGAACAACAACATCTTTTCATTCGTGCAGATTATAGTTTGATAAAAATCCTGTTTTCAGATATTTTATATATCGAAGGTTTAGATGATTATCTGAAAATTCATATTCAGAATCAAAAAACAGTTGTCGCAAGAATGACATTAAAAGCAATCCTTCAAAAATTGCCTGAAACCGAATTTATTCGGGTGCATCGATCGTTTATTGTTCCAGTTTCTAAAATTGAGAAAATTAGAAACAAAGTCATTTTTATAGATCAGGCCGAAATTCCAGTTAGCGCCAGTTACGAAGAAGCTTTTTTTGCACTTCTAGATCAAAAATAAAAATATGGCTAATTTAATGGTACACAGATAACGCGGATAAAACGGATTTTCACGGATAATAATATAAAATCCGTTTTATCCGCTTAAATCAGTGTCATCCGTGTGCCATTTTCCAAATAGTAAGAATAGTATAATCGACTTATTTTTACTACAAAAAAATATATTTTCTCCGTTTACCTCATAAATTTTGTGGTTTACCTCAAACATTTTCCAACGCTTTAATTTCGAATAATTTTACTCGAAAAGAACTGTTAATCATTCTATTGGTATAACATTTAAAACAAAAAGCAATGAAAAGAAAAGAGTTTTTAAGAGGTTTGGGTTTAATCGGAATTTCATCTTTGGCAATTCCTATTATCAACTCATGCAGTAAAGATGATGTGTCTGATTCCTCAACGGACTCAGGTTCTTCTTCTGGTTCAGGATCATCTTCTGGCGATTGTTCTGTTAGTCCTTCAGAAACAGCCGGACCTTTTCCAACAATTACGCCATCATCTTTAGTAAAATCAAATATTGTAATGGACAGAACCGGCGTTGGTTTTACTATTAAAATTACAATCAAAAACACAAAAGCAAATTGTGCTGCTTTAAAAGATGCTATTGTAGACATTTGGCATTGTGATAAAGACGGTTATTATTCTGAATATGGCGGAACTTCAATGCAATCTGTAAATTACACTTCGGTGCATTTTTTAAGAGGAAGGCAAACAACTGACGAAAATGGTCTGGTCACTTTTACTTCAATTTTCCCAGGTTGGTATTCTGGCCGCGCGACGCATATTCATGTTCATATTTACAACTCAAGCGGAACATCGTTGTTGGTTACGCAAATTGCTTTTCCTGAAGGATCAAGCAGTGCGGTCGCGCTAGTCAACGCATCAACGCAAAATGGTTATACAAAAGGTTTGAGTGGTTATACTAATAATGCATCTGATAACGTTTTCTCTGATTCAGTGGCAAACGAAATGTCAACTGTAACCGGAAGCGTAAGTGATGGTTTTGTTTTAACGCATACAATTAATGTGGCGTCCTAGTTTTAAAATTAAGTTATAATGATAGTTCAAATACCAGCTCAAATTTATAAGTCAGATTTTCGAGGTGCTTTCAATTCTCCGAAACACAACCGTTTTTCAACTTTTAACTTCGAAAATTATCAGGATTTATCCAGAAACGGATTCGGATCTTTAAAAATCCTTAACGAAGTGATATTAGCCCCCCAACAACATATCACAAGATTTGTTAGTTCAAATACGAATGTTATTATTCTGCCACTATTCGGCGGAATTGAATATAAGGATAATATCGGTAATGAGGAGTTTCTACGTGTCGATCAAATTAGAGTCTTAGCCGCAGACGATGATTTGGAAATAGAAATATTTAATCCTTATAAAGAAGAGAATGTTAGTTACCTCGAAATTGATTTTCAGATGGGAAAACAATATTTCAAAAATTATTTTCAGCAATATAAGGTAGATTTAAATGCTCATAATAAACTGAATAATTTATTCGAAATTGAAAGAGCAATTGGTTTCATCGGTGTTTATGATGGAAGAAAAGAAGGTTTTTTTGCTTTGAGAAATGCTGAAAATGGTGTTTTTGTTTTTGTTATTCATGGCGCTTTCGAAATTGAAAACCGACTTTTAGAAGCAAAAGACGGTTTAGGAATTAAAAAAGTTGGAACTATTGAATGGGAAGCATTATCTGAAAATGCTGTTTTATTAGTTATGGAAGTTCCTTTGGATAAGTAAATTAAGAAAATGGAAATCAAGAAAATAAAACTCGCTTATCGAATTGTTATTGATTCTTCTTCGACTTTTCTTTGGGACAAGTATGTTTTCGAAGATACTTTCAAAGAATACCAAATGCAAAGTCAGCAGTTTAATTCTGAAACAAGTCCAAAAAATACTTTCCGTGAATTATTAGCCGAAAATGGAAAAGCAGAGAAATTGCATTTTTTAACCGGAATTGCAGCAAGTGGTTATGTCGAACAGTTAAAAGGCAATTTTCATCGTGTTACAGATGTTCTCGGAAATGCATATTTTCCATTTATCAATTATCAGCTGGATATTATCAATACAGATACTTCAGATTCATCAAAACATAAAATCGGAATTACTTTTTATTCGCCTTTATTAACTTATTTCGGAATTGTCGAAGGAAATTATCTGGTTTCTAAAAATATAGAAGAAACTAACGAATTCGAAACTATCATGTTTCCTGTTCAAAAGAATTTATCGATCTGTTTTCTCCAAAATAAATAGTAAGCATAAAAAAACAGAAATTATTCGTTTCATTTTTTGCCTTTTCTGTCAGTCTGTAGACAGGAAAGGTTTTTTTATATAAAAGAAGATGTAAAATTTGCATTTAAAATTGTGTTTAATATTTAATAAACCAATTTATTTGTGAAATTATAACGTTTTCGTTCTTTTAATTATCGATTTTTTAGTATATCCGAATTTATTAGTACTCCAAAAGTTCTATATTTGTTGTTCTTTCAAAAAAATTAAAAAACTAGTCAAATGAAAACTTTAAACGATTTCGATTTTAAAAATAAAAAAGCAATTATTCGTGTTGATTTTAATGTCCCTTTAGATGAAAATTTCAATGTAACTGATGCAACACGTATTGAAGCTGCGAAACCTACAATTGACGCTATTTTAGCGCAAGGCGGAAGTGTAATTTTAATGTCACATTTAGGAAGACCAAAAGGTGCTGAAGAAAAATACTCATTAAAACATATTTTAAAAACAGCTTCTGAAATTTTAGGAGTTCAAGTGAAATTTGCTGAAAACTGTGTTGGAGAACCAGCTCAAACTGCTGCAAAAGATTTAAAACCAGGAGAAGTTCTTTTATTAGAAAATTTACGTTTCCACGCAGAAGAAGAAGCTGGAGATGTTGCTTTCGCAAAAGAATTGGCTTCACTTGGAGATATTTATGTAAACGACGCTTTTGGAACTGCACACAGAGCACACGCTTCGACTACAATTATTGCTCAGTTTTTCCCAACTGAAAAATGTTTCGGAACATTATTGGCTAAAGAAATTGACAGTTTAAATAAAGTTTTGAAAAACAGCGAAAAGCCTGTAACAGCTGTTCTTGGAGGTTCTAAAGTTTCTTCAAAAATTACGGTTATCGAAAATATCTTAGATAAAGTGGATCACATGATTATCGGTGGAGGTATGACTTTTACTTTTGTTAAAGCTCAAGGTGGAAAAATTGGTGAATCAATCTGCGAAGATGACAAACAAGATTTAGCTCTTGAAATTTTAAGATTAGCTAAAGAAAAAGGTGTTCAGGTTCACATTCCAGTTGACGTAATTGCTGCAGATGATTTCTCAAACACTGCAAACACTCAGGTTGTTGATGTAACAGCAATTCCTGACGGATGGCAAGGTCTTGATGCAGGTCCAAAATCTTTAGAGAACTTCAAAAAAGTAATTTTAGAGTCTAAAACTATTTTATGGAATGGTCCATTAGGAGTTTTTGAAATGGAAACTTTCTCAAAAGGAACAATCGCTTTAGGTGATTATATCGCTGAAGCTACAGAAAACGGTGCGTTTTCATTAGTAGGAGGCGGAGATTCTGTTGCTGCTGTAAAACAATTCGGTTTTGAAGATAAAATGAGTTACGTTTCAACAGGTGGTGGAGCTATGCTAGAGATGCTTGAGGGTAAAGTTTTACCTGGAATTGCAGCAATTTTAGAATAAAATATCACAATTAACATTTTTTTGCGTATTTTTAAACACTAAACTTTTTAGTTTTGCAAAAATACGTCTCTTATAATTTATTGATTTATAAGATTTTAAAAAAATGTTATATGATTGTACGGAAAATATCTTTAATAGTCGGAGTTCTATGTTCAATGTCAATGTTTGCACAGCAATCTGCATCATCAGAAGTAGAAGTAAAGCCAGAAGTAAAATTATCGTATCTCGATTCGGTTAAAAGCACATTCAAAAAAAATGACGTGGCTGCAAAAGCAGACAGTCTTTGGATGAAAGAATTAACAAGTCTTGATATTTATGATGATCTATCAAAAGATATTCAAACCATTAATTCGGATGTAACAGTTGATCAGGAATTGCCAACAGAATTGCTAAAACAGCGTTTGCAGGCGATGAACGAAAAATCTCCGTTTAATATAGAATACAATCAAGGTTTAGAAAACTTAATAAAGTCATTTCTTAAGAATCGTAAAAAATCGTTTTCTCGATTAATGGCTTTATCAGAATATTACTTTCCAATTTTTGAGGAATCGTTCGCAAAGAATAATGTTCCTTTAGAAATCAAATATTTAGCCGTTGTAGAATCTGCTTTAAATCCTAAAGCAGTTTCTAAAATGGGCGCCACAGGACTTTGGCAGTTCATGTATGGCACAGGAAAACAATACGCTTTAAAAATCGATTCTTATGTTGATGAGCGTAGCGACCCAATGAAATCTACAGCTGCAGCAAGCGATTATTTTACCAAAATGTTTGAGGTTTTTAATGATTGGGAACTTGTTTTAGCATCTTATAATTCAGGACCTGGAAACGTTACTAAAGCCATTCGTCGCTCTGATGGAAAAACAAAATATTGGGATATTCGCAGTAATCTTCCAAAAGAAACGCAAGGTTATGTTCCGGCATTTTATGCAACAATGTATCTTTTTGAATATCATAAAGAACATGGAATCAACCCAGAAAGAGCTGTTGTCAAAAACTTCGAAACAGATACGCTGAACATTAAAAAAGAAATGACTTTCAAACAAATCGCCGATTTGCTTGATATGCCTCAATCTCAAATTCAGCTTTTAAATCCTTCTTATAAATTAAATGTTGTGCCTTTTTATCAAGGTGAACAACATTGCCTTCGTCTTCCGAAAGATAAAATTGCGACTTTTGTTTCTAACGAAAAGCAAATTTATGCTTATGTTGATTATATGTCGACGGTACGCACAATGCCAGCAAAATTGGCTTTGAAAGTGGCACCGAAAGTAAGATTGCAATCTCAGAAAACAAATTCGGATTTCCAATTTTATGAAGTTCAGAAAGGTGATAATTTAGGAGCAATTGCAGAAAAATACGATGTAAATCTCGCCGATTTAAAGAAATGGAATGGATTAAAATCAAATAATGTTGCTTTAGGAAGAACATTGAAAATCAAATCGGATGTTGATACATCTAAGATTTCAAAAGATGTAAAAGTAATTCCTGCTGTAGAGAAAAAGTCTGAAGAAGCAATTGCAGCTGCTGATGATAAAGAAAAAGTTGCTACACCACAGGAATATGTTGTAGCGGCTGGAGATAATTTAGGAAGCATTGCAAAAAAATTCGGTACGACTATTGCGGAGTTAAAAGAACTTAATGGTCTTACTTCAAACAATATTGGTTTAGGAAAAACTTTAGTGATTTCTAAAGAAGTTCCTGCAATTGAAGAAACTGCAAATGTAAATACTGCTATCGCGTCGAATATTTCTATTGAATCGTTCAAAAAAGGTGCAGCATCTAAAAAAATCAGTGAAGATTATTACGTTAAAAAAGGAGATTCTCTTTACAGCATTTCTAAAAAATATCCTGGAGTTACAATTTCAGATATTAAAAAATGGAATGGTATTAAAGATGGAGATATTAAACCCGGAATGAAACTTAAAATAAACGGATAATAAAAAAATCATCTAAATTTGGGTTTTATTTCATAAATTAAAAAAATGAATAAAACCCTTTTTTTATTTCTATTAGTGCCGTTTTTATTGATCTCATGTCTTAAAAACGATAAACAATCCCAACCTGTATCAGGTAAAACTAACACAATTTCGGTTATCATAGATGACCAGTTGTGGTACGGTGAGGTTGGCGACACCATCAGAAATAAATTTGCTTCTCCTGTTTGGGGATTGACTCAGGAAGAGCCTCTCTTTACAATCAATCAATATCCAGCACGCTTACTCGAAGGTTTTGTTACCGATAGTAGAAGTATAATTGTTGTTAAAAAAGCAGCAACCGACAAGTTCGAAATCATTCGAAGCAAAAAACTCCCACACAATACTTTTCGTATTTACGGAAAATCAGTAGATGATATTATTTGCAGTATTGAATTGAATTCAGCTCAAATGATAAAAATTATCCGTGATGCTGAAATTGAAAAAATTCAACAGGATAATAGCAAATCATTACTAAATCAGGCTATTATCAAAAATAAATTCCATGCCACGCTTGAAATTCCTGTTGGTTACGAATACATGCTTCATAAAAAGAATTTTATTTGGCTTAAGAAGAACATTATAAGCGGTAATACAAGTTTGCTTGTTTATCAGGTTCCGCTTCGATCCTTTAAAAAATCAAATATAGTTGGTGATATTATAAAAATGCGAGACTCTGTCGGTGCATACATAAAGGGTAGAGAACCAAATACCCGAATGATTACCGGTGAAGCTTATGCACCTTATTTTACATCAACACTTTTGGACGGAAAAAAAGCCTATGAAACGAAAGGAAGCTGGGAAATGAGAAATGATTTTATGGCCGGACCTTTTATTAATTACGCCATTATTGATGAAAAATATAATCGGATTTTAGTGATTGAAGGTTTTTGTTATTCGCCTTCCAATCAGGAACGCGATTTAATGTTGGACTTAGAAGCGATTATTAAATCAGTTAAGATTGATAAAAAGTAGTTTTTTTGGTTTCAAGTTTCAGGTTTCATGTTCTATCTGTGTGTTAAAATTAAGCTTTTCGTTTAGTGAAACCTGAAACCTGAAACTTGAAACTAAATGTTTTTCATTAAATTTGTTTGTAACAAACATAAAAACAAATACTTATGAAAAATGTAGCCGGAATATTAGTAATATTGATATTAAGTTTTATTTCTTGTAAAAAAGAAGTAAAAACAGAAACAGTAACAACAAAGGATTCAGACAGTATTAAAACCGAAGAACCAATTACTGAAGCTGAAGCACCTGTAGATTCTGCAACCCAGATAAAAGCATGGCAAGCGTATGCAACTCCCGGAGAGCCTCATAAAATAATGACAGAGGAAGTTGGAACATGGACTTGTGATATGACTTTTTGGTATGAACCAAATGGGAAACCTGAAAAAGCAACTTCAATAGCAACCGTAAAAATGCTTTTCGGCGGGCGTTATCAAGAAACTGATTATAAAGGTACTATTATGGGAGCTCCTTTTGAAGGAAAAGGAACATTAGCATATAATAATGCCACTAAAGAATTTACGAATACTTTTATTGACAATATGGGAACCGGAATGATGGTGGCTTATGGTAAATATGACGAAAGCTCAAAAACAATCGAATTAAAAGGAGAAACTGTAGATCCTGTAAAGGGGAAAAAAACTCCCTATCGTGAAGTTTATACTATTGTTGATCCGACAACTAGAAAATTCGAAATGTATGATATGAAAAACGGTGCCGAATATAAAAGCATGGAAATTATTTCGAAGAAGAAATAAAACGATATTTTCTCATTTAAAGAAATTCCAATTACAGTTTGTGATTGGAATTTCTTTTTTTAAACTAATTTCGTCTTTTCGACTACAACAATAATGGATAATGGAATTAAAATGGAAAATAAAGCCTTTTGAGGCATTAACGGTTAACGAACTATATGATTTACTAAAACTACGAAGTGAAATCTTTGTAGTGGAGCAAAACTGCGTTTATTTGGACCTTGACGGCAAAGACAAGAAAGGTTTGCATTTAATTGGTGAATTTGATGGCAAAATTGTTGCTTACACGCGTTTATTTGATGCCGGAATCAGTTTTGATAATGCATCGATTGGGCGAGTAGTTGTCGATGCCAATTATCGTGATAGAAAATGGGGACATGATTTAATGCGTGAGTCAATTAAAGCTATTAAACAAAATTTTGGCAAAGATCAAATTACAATTGGTGCTCAGCTTTATCTTAAAAAGTTCTACGAAAGTCACGGATTTGTACAAACTAGCGAAATGTATTTAGAAGATGATATTGAACATATTGAAATGATTCGTGGTTAAGAATTTTAGCGCAAAAACATTTAATGCAAAAAAGTTGCGTTAATTATTTTTTCGATAAAATGTTTTTATAATTATCTAAAAAATAATTTAATAACAGTTTTTTTTAAAGTATTACTTTAAGTAAAATGAAGTTTTTTTTTATTTAAACGATTTAAATCTTCGTAATCAAAAACTCAACTCTACGGTCATATTTATCTCCTTTTCCTAGCGGATATTTATTGCCGCAACCTTGATAAGTCATTCGGTTTTTAGATACTTTTTTAGAGCTTAGATAATTAAAAACGGTTTTGGCGCGGTTCCATGAAAGTCTTCTTTCTTTGGTGGCTTTGTCAATTCCGTCTTCGTATAAATCGGGTGTGCAGCAAACGTGACCTCTTATTTCAAATTGTATACTTTTTTGATGAAGAAGTTTCTCAGCAATTTTGTCCAATTCTTTTTTTGAAGTTGAGGTTAATACTGAACTTCCAATATCGAATAATATACTTTCTAAATAGATTTTGTCGCCAACTTTTAAATTGTCTTTAAAAGAAGTGTAAATGCCTTTTCCAAAACTGTTTCGTTTTACTACTATCAAATCAACCCGTCGATTTCGGGTGCGGGTTTCATGAAGGTTTTCGACAGTATCAGGTCGTACTACAATACGGCCTTTTCCTTCTAGAATTACAATTTTGCTTTGATTGAATCCTGCAGATGTCAACAGATTTTGAATCGTATTGGCACGATTGTTCGATAATCTAAAATTATATTCGTCTGTACCGCGATCATCGCAGTATCCGTAGATTTGTATTGACTCGACTTTTGCCGTGTCAATACTTTTAATGAAATTAATTACAACTTCGGTTTGTAGAGGAGTTAGATCATATTTGTCAAACTCAAAATAGATGGTTTTGATAGGTTTTTGCTGTGCCGATAAATTGTAAATAATAAACAGAAATAGGGCTAAACAAAGTTTCATTTCATTTTTACATTTTTAAAATCGTTTTGTACTCAGTTTGATTATTTAAAACGCTGACCGCTTTCTTAATTTCTGAATTGTTTTTTAAATAAAATTGATATAAACCTTCTTGATATTGATATCTTTTGATGAGTTCTTCCTGAATTAAATTTCTGATTTCCTTTTGGTTTTTGTCTAAAAGTGTAGTTTCACTTTTTTCTAATGCTGCCAGTAATTGTTGGTATTCAGGAGCAATTGTTTCGTCGATTTTTTCATTTTTTGCTGCTGCTAGTGTATTCTTCAAAGCAACTTCAGTTTCGGTGTCAAAACTGATTTTATTGGTTTTTAAATATTGTTTGAAACCTGCATAGTCAGCATCAGTCAGAACCGGAATTTTATCGCCAAGATTTGGGTTTTTATAATAATAAGTCGTTGCATAGTCAAAAATACCGTCGTTTTTCAATAATGCACTCGTTATCGGACTCATTTTGGTTTCGTCCAATTCAATGTCAGGCAAAACACCTCCGCCATCATAAACCGTTCTTCCTTTTCTGGTTTTAAAAGCGTTAAAGTTTTTTGCTTCCGTTCTTTGAGCAACACCATTTTTGTCTTTATGCGCATAATCTAAAGCCTGAATACAACGTCCTGAAGGAGTGTAGTAGCGGGAAATAGTAACTTTCAATTGTGTTCCGTAAGTCAGATCAACAGAACGTTGAACCAATCCTTTACCAAAACTGCGGCTTCCTAAAATCACGGCACGATCCAAATCCTGTAATGCTCCGGAAACAATTTCAGATGCGGATGCACTTCTTCCATTAACCAAAATTGCTAGTGGAATTTCAGTATCTACTGGTTCTTTAGTCGTTTTATAGGTGTTATTGTGTTTTTCAATTCTTGATTTTGTTGTAACAATCACTTCGTTTTTCGGAACAAATAAATTACAGATATCAATCGCTTCGTTTAATAAACCTCCCGGATTTCCTCTTAAATCTAATACAATTTGAGTTGCTCCATCTGCTTTTAATTTCTCCAAAGCGTCTTTTACTTCAGCAGCAGCTTTTCTGCTAAAGTGAGAAAGAACAATGTAACCTGTTTTGTTATCAATTTTTCCGTAAAACGGAACCGATTTAATATCAACTTCATCCAAAACCAATTCTGTTGTATTGGTTTTTCCCTGACGAAGGTATTTGATTTGGATTTTGGTATTCTTGGTTCCCTTCATTAATTGAGAAGCATCATCTTTATAATCTGCTATCAAAACATCACCAATTTGAATAATTTCGTCGCCCGCTTTTAATCCCGCTTTGTCTGCTGGATAATTTTTGTACGGTTCGCGAACAATCAAACGGTCTTTTTTTCTGGAAATCAAAGCGCCAATTCCAGTATATTCCCCAGTATTGTTGATTTTGAAATTCACAACATCCTGTTCGTTAAAGTAAACGGTGTAAGGATCCAAACTTCCCAACATGCTTTTAATGGCTTTGTCCATCAAATCGCCCGGATTGGTTTCGTCAACATAATTTGTATTAACGGCCTTGAATAAAGTCGTGAAGATTTCTATTTGTTTCGCAATTTCAAAAAAATCTTCTTTGAAACTGGTTCCAATAAATAATAATCCCGCCGCAACGGTTGGTATGACGAACTTCTTTTTTAAATATGGGTACATGATTATGCTTTTTTTCTTCTTTTTAATCTTCTTCTAATAAAATAGGCAAACAAACAAAATAATATGACAAACGGCCAAGCACTTAATAACGAAAGTAATAAATCGGATAAAGTAAAAAATCCTGATTTAATTGCTTCCCATAGTTTGGAACCGTAAGATATTTTGATGCCTTCTTTTTCGGCAATTGTTTTGTAAAATTCAATGGTAACAGTACTTTCAGAAACTCTGCTTTCCAGATATTTTAGTTGACCTTCTTTAGATTCAATTTCTTCGCGAATTGTTGAGATTTGTTCTTCAATTTCTAAAATTTCACTGACTTTGTTCGCTTTTTTTAAAATTTCAAGATAACGTTCCTCAAGTTTTTTCTTTGTTTTCAATCTGGAAGTCAGATCAATGTATTGTTCTGTAACGTCTTCGGCGGAGATATTTTTAACCTCAAAATAAGAAACACCTTTAGAAATATCACTTATAAAACGGTCAAAATTCTGGCTTGGTACTTTTACAGTAAGATTTCTAAAAATAGATCCAAAGTCTTTTCCTTCAGAATCGTTTATGATTCTAGCTTTACTATTCGCAACAGCTTGCTGAATTTGACTGAAAGAATTTTCTAAATTATCGGTTTCAAATTTTAAAGTCGCTTCTTTTATTATTTTTTGTTCGATTTTTTCCTTGATTGGAGGCGGAGGTGGCGGTGGAGCATCGTTCGGACTTAGCTTTTTGTCATAAGCAACATTTTCTGCTTTTGCAGGCATTTGTACAGTTTGAATAGCATAATTTTCTTCTGCAGAATCCGAAGATTTACTACATCCAAAAAGAATTAGAAACAAAAAAGATAAAATGAAAATATGACGCATAAAATTTCAATTTAGAGCTAAAACTACGATTTTTTTGTCTAATTTGATTAATAATCTTATGTTTTGAAATTTACGATTCGATTTTCTGTTCAGAATCTGGAGTTTTATTGATTTGAAGCAAAAATTTCTCAAATAACTGAATCGTTTTGGTGTTGATTTCCTGATACGATAATTTGTCTTTTGTCTGATAAAAAAACATGATGGAATACGGCTGATTCAATTGATCCAAAAGCAAATGCTTGTTCAATCGATACGTTTCTCGCAACACTCTTTTGAAGTAATTTCGGTCAACGGCTTTTTTGAAATATTTCTTAGAAACCGAAACACCAAGTTTGATTTTTTCTTCTGAATTTTCTTCCGCTTCACGATAAACCAAACGGAGCGGATATTTTGACACCGATTTCCCTTCAGAAAATAGTAATCCAATTGTCGTTTTGCTTTTTAAGCGTTCATTTTTAGGGTAAGTAAAGCTCATTTAGTTCAGAAAAAATTTGCAAATTTTACGGCAAAGGTACAATTAAACGAGAAAAACAGTTATTGTTTTCAATTTTTATAAGGCTAAAAATATATTTACTACTTTTGGCAATTAATTTTTCAGGCATGCAAAAGATAATTTCGTACCCAATATCTGTTATTTACTATTTATGTTTTGGATTGTGTTTGGTGGTTTTTCATCCGATACAATGGTTTTGCTTAAATGTTTTTGGATATCAGGCGCACAAAAAAAGTGTGGATTATTTGAACTTTTGGCTTTTAAGATGTACAAATCTTGTTGGAACAACGTATAAAGTGACGGGAGTAGAAGATATTCCGACAGGAGTTCCAATTATTTTTGTTGCCAATCACCAAAGTATGTACGATATCGTTACAATGATTTGGTACTTTAGACGTTTTCATTGTAAATTTGTAAGTAAGAAAGAGTTAGGAAGCGGTATTCCAAGTGTTTCTTTCAATTTGAAACATGGTGGATCAGTGCTTATTGACCGTAAAGACCCTAAACAAGCTATTCCTGTAATCAAAGGCTTGTCTGAATATATCGAAAAAAATACCAGATCGGCAGTTATTTTTCCGGAAGGAACCCGCAGCAAGACTGGAAAGCCTAAAGAATTTGCCCAAAGCGGTTTAAAAATCTTATGTAAATACGCACCATCAGCTTATGTTGTGCCGGTGAGTATTAATAATTCATGGAAAATGGTTCGCTATGGAATGTTTCCTGTAGGTTTAGGAAACAATCTGACTTTTACAGCTCACAAAGCAATGGCGGTAAAAGATTATGATTTTGCCGAATTAATGGCTTTGACTGAAAAGGCAGTTGTAGAAGGAGTAAACGAGTATAAATAGATTTTTGTTTTTAGCCAAAGTGCTGAAACTTAAATCCCAAATCAAAAATAAGTAATGTCTATAAAAAACATTAGATTAGAAGTAATGCAGTTTTTGGAAAAAAACGTGGATAGCTTCGTTGAACAGTATTTAATTCCAGTGGAAAAAATTTGGCAGCCGTCAGATTTCTTGCCTAATTCTGAAGGAGAAAATTTCTTTGAAGAGGTTAAAGAATTGCGTGAAATTGCTAAAGAATTACCATATGATTTCTGGGTTACGCTTGTTGGTGATACCATCACTGAGGAAGCTTTGCCTACGTATGAATCATGGTTAATGGATGTAGAAGGAATAGATCAGATTGAAAACGGCGGAAATGGATGGTCAAAATGGATCAGACAATGGACTGGAGAAGAAAATCGCCACGGAGATCTTTTAAATAAATACTTGTATTTGTCTGGTCGTGTGAACATGCGTGAAATCGAAATGACAACACAGCATTTAATCAACGACGGGTTTGATATTGGAACTGGAACTGACCCATACAAAAATTTTGTGTACACTAGTTTTCAGGAATTAGCAACTTACGTATCGCATAATAGAGTAGCACAGATGGCGAAGAAATTTGGTGATAACAAGTTGTCTAAAATGTGTAAAATGATTGCGGGCGACGAAATGCGTCATCATCATGCATACAGCGAGTTTGTTACTAGAATTTTTCAGGTTGATCCAAGCGAAATGATGCTTGCTTTTCAATACATGATGAAGCAAAAAATCGTTATGCCAGCGCACTTTTTAAGAGAATCTGGTCAAAAAATCAGCTCTGCATTTGAGCAGTTTTCAGATTCAGCGCAACGTATTGGTGTTTACACTGCAAATGATTACGTTGACATTATGCAAAAATTGATCACTAAATGGGAAATTGATAAAATTTCTAATTTGACTGATGAAGCCGAAAAAGCGCGTGATTATCTAATGAAATTACCAGGACGTATGGCTAAAATTTCTGAAAGATTGGTAATTCCTGCTGAAGGTCATATCTTCAAATGGGTAGAGCCAGCTAGACTTTAATTTTAAAGTTTTTAATGTAGATTTTATTAATTGCAACAAAGTTGCGATTTAAAATAAAACATAAAACATATGTTGATTGTTAGAGGCTTACCAGCTTTTTGCAATCAACATTTTTTATAAAATACCAATTAAGATCTTATTAAAGCAGTTTATCTCGAATAAAACAAAAGGCTTTAAAAGGGCTCAAAAATTTCAAAATGCACTTATGAATACATCCTTAATAAACAAAACAATTGCTTTTGTAAAAGAAAAATTAAACGATGCTGAAGGCGGACATGATTGGTTTCATATTGAACGTGTTTATAAAAATGCTTTGCTAATTGCAAAAGATACAGATTGTGATATTACAATTGTACAGCTTGGTGCTTTATTGCATGATATTGCCGATAGCAAATTTCATAACGGCGACGAAACCATTGGTCCAAAGACAGCACGTGCGTTTTTAGAAACAGAAAATGTTTCAGAAGACATAATTCAGCATGTTGTAAATATTATTGAAAATATCTCTTATAAAGGCGGAAATTTTGAAAAGAAGTTTTCTTCTGTCGAATTAGATATTGTTCAAGATGCGGATCGTTTGGATGCAATAGGAGCTATTGGCGTTGCGAGAGCGTTTAATTATGGCGGATTTAAAAACAGAGCTTTATACAATCCTGAAATTGCTCCAATAACTAACATGACAAAAGAGGAATATAAAAAGAACAATGCTCCAACTATTAATCATTTCTACGAAAAGCTTTTACTTTTGAAAGACAAAATGAATACGGAAAAAGGCAAAGAAATTGCAGCTCAAAGACATTATTTTATGGAAACCTTTCTAGCCCAATTTTATGCCGAGTGGGAAGGAGTAAAATAGTTTTCGAGAGAGAATTCATTTCAAATAAACAAAAAAGCAACTTCAAATTCTGAAGTTGCTTTTTTGTTTTAAATGAGATTCTATTTTAATTACAAGAACTTTTAATATTGATTTATAATTTGAATTTTAAAAGGCACATTATCCCGAAAGCGCACAAAAATCCAAAAGAAAACCATAATAATCTAGCAACTCTGTTGTCTCTTACAATTTCTTCTTTTTCAAAGTTTGTCATTTTAATGTAGTTTTATTGATGTAAAAATAAATTTACCATTCATTATAAATGCACACTAAAAGCTTTAAAATCATTAAAATAAGACATTTTTTATTTTAGAAAAGCTTTATGAAAAACAAAAAAGCTTCACAAAGAATTTTAATCTCGTGAAGCTTTTTGAAATTTCTCTAGAATGTTAGGATGTCATTATCTTTTTTAAGAACATCCACAATTTCCATCTCCGCAGTCTTTTTTCTTTTTAGAGTTCCAGAAGAATTTCTTAATAAGAAATGCAATGGCAAATCCTAATATGGCGAAAGCTATAATTTCTTGAATCATGACGCTTTATTTTAATAGTTGATATGCGATTAAAGCAGTAAAATAGGCAAGTCCACTCATAAATACCAGTTGCATTGCCGGCCATTTCCACGAGTTGGTTTCTTTTTTTGTAATGGCTAATGTACTTGCACACTGCATTGCAAAGGCATAAAACAGCAATAATGAAATTCCGGTTGCAAAATTAAATACTTTTTGACCTGTTTCAGGATGAATTTCCTGTTGCATTTTGCTTTTTATAGTCGATTCGTTGTCCGTATCACCAACGCTGTAGATGGTGGCAAGTGTTCCAACAAAAACTTCTCTCGCTGCAAATGAACTGATTAATGCAATCCCGATTTTCCAATCGTAGCCTAAAGGCGCAATTGCTGGCTCGATTGCTCTTCCCATTAGTCCGATATAAGAGTTCTCTAGTTTTTGCGAAGCGACTTCATTTTCAAACTGAACTTCGTTTAGTGTAGTTTCTGCAAATTTTTCTTTCACAATGCTTTCGGCTTCATTAAAATCTTTTCCTGGACCATAAGAAGCCAAAAACCATAAAATAACAGAAATGGCTAAAATGATTTTCCCGGCGCCCACAATAAATGCTTTGGTTTTCTCCACAACATTGATTCCGACATTTTTAAAAAGAGGTAATTTATAACTTGGCATTTCGACTACGAAATACGTTTTTGATTCTAATTTCAAAACTTTATTCAAAATATAAGCGGATAGAATTGCAGTTGCAAATCCAAGAATATAGAGAAACATTAAGGTTAATCCTTGAAGATTCAATATTCCAAAAACGCGTGTACTCGGAATTACCAGCGAAATAATAATAGCATAAACAGGTAATCTTGCTGAACAAGTTGTGAATGGCGTTACCAAGATTGTAATAAGACGTTCTTTCCAGTTTTCAATATTTCGGGTTGCCATAATTGCCGGAATGGCACAGGCTGTTCCTGAAATCAAAGGCACAACACTTTTTCCTGAAAGCCCAAACTTGCGCATTATTTTATCCATTAAAAAAACAACACGGCTCATATAACCGCTTTCTTCTAAAATTGAAATGAACAAGAATAAAAAGGCAATTTGTGGAATAAAAATAATAACGCCGCCAATTCCCGGAATAATTCCCTGCGAAAGTAAATCGGTTAAAATGCCACTTGGTAATGTTTCGGCAGCCCAAGCGCTTAAAGATGCAAAAGTGCTGTCAATGAAATCCATAGGAATAGTTGACCAGCTGAATATCGATTGGAAAATCAAAAATAAAATCGCAAAGAAAATAACGTAGCCCCAAACTTTGTGCGTTAAAACGCGATCCAGTTTTGCACGAATGTCTTTTGCCATTGATGCATCGACTTTTAATCCTTCTTTTAAAACGTCGTTGATAAACTGATAACGTTTGATAGTTTCTTTTTGCTGAAGACGTTTTAATTCAGAATGTGATTTGGTAAAAGTGCTTCTGATTTCATTTCTGTCCAAATTCGAAAAATTGACATCCTGTGTAATTACAAGCCAAAGTTTGTACAACAATTGATTCGGAAATGCGTGTTGGAGTTTTTTGAAATATTCTTCGTCAATTACCGAAGCGTTAAGGCAAGGTTCATGCGGAATGGTTTTGTACGAAACAATTAATTCCTTTAAAGCATCAATTCCTAAACCTTTTCGAGAACTTACGAGAGCAATTTTAGTTTTTAATTTTTCTTCTAAAAACGGAATATCTAATGAAATTCCTTTTCTTTCCATACGATCGGACATGTTTATCACTAAAATCGTCGGAATTTCAAGGTCTTTTATTTGAGTGTAAATCAGTAAATTTCTTTTCAGATTTTCGACATCTGTCACCACAACGGCAACATCCGGATATAATTTGTCGTTTTTATTTAGCAAAAGTTCAATAACTACGCTTTCGTCCATTGAACTGGCATTCAAACTATACGTTCCTGGTAAGTCTAAAATATTGGCTTTGATGTTATGGGGAAGTTTGCAAAATCCCATTTTTTTCTCAACCGTAATTCCGGGATAATTCCCAACTTGCTGATTTAAACCAGTCAGTTGATTGAAAACCGAGGTTTTTCCCGTATTTGGATTTCCGATAAGGGCAACATTAATATTTTGAACACTCATTATAAATTGCTTTTGATAAGTTCAACTTCAATTTCACGAGCTGTTTCGATACGAATCGCAACGTGCGAACCGTTAATATCTAAATATAATGGATCTCCAAAAGGAGCAATTTGTAATAATTCGACTTCACTTCCCGGCAAACAACCCATTTCTAATAATTTTAGAGGAATAAGATCGATATCAAAATCTTTGATAATGGCTTTCTCGCCTTTTTTCAGAGTGTGAATTGTATTTTGCAAGCTTATTTAGATTGAGTTTAGATTGCAAAAGTAGGCAATAATTCTTTATTTCAAGGTATTTAACACTTTTGAATATGCTAAATCTTTCTAAAATTAAGGGATTTTACTCTTTACACAAGAAATCGATGTCTTCTAAAAGACGTTTGATTTCTTCTTTGTTAGTTCCATCATAAAAACCGCGAACACGTCTTTTTTGATCAACCAAAACGAAATTCTCCGTATGAACCATATCATACAATTGATCTGGTCGGCCAAGTTTCACTGCTAAATAAGATTTTCTGGCCATTGTGTAAATCTCTTTTTTGTCGCCGGTAACCAAATTCCATTTGCTGTCTACAACACCATATTTTATGGCATATTCTTTTAAAACTGAAACGCTGTCGACTTCAGGAAATACCGTGTGTGAAAGCAGCATTACTTTTGGGTTGTTTAAAACTGCTTTCTGAACATCAACTAAATTGGTTGACATTTTTGGACAAATAGAACCGCAAGTTGTAAAAAAGAAATCGGCAACATAGATTTTTCCTTCGTAATTTTTTTGAGTGATCGTATCGCCATTTTGGTTTACGAACGAAAAATCAGCAATTGTGTGATATTTGCTTTTATATTGAATCGTACTGTCAACTAATTCTGGATTTACATCAGACGGATTGTAAATTGGAAGTGTTTTTTGTGGTTTTAAAGCCGAATAAAATAAGGATATCGTAACAACCGAAAATACAATTAAAACAATAAAGAATTTGCGGTATTTATATAGAAGCGATTTCATAAAAATAATTTGGCGCAAAAATACAAAAAGAGCATTTTAAAATACTTACTCTTAAAGCTTTTTAACAGCTTATTAGAATTTCATTTAAGCTTTGTTTTTTCGGATGGATTTGTTCACGAGATATATTCCTGACAAAGTAACCACACTGCCAATAATTATAGCTTGTGTCAGCATTTCTCCAAAAATAAAAAAGCCTAAAACCATAGCTATAATCGGATTAATGTAAACATAAATACTGCTGATTTCTGTTGGAAGATGCTGCAGTGTATAGATGAAAGCAATGAAAGTTAATACGGAACCAATGATTACAAGATAGCCAATTGCCCACCATGAAGTGGTTGGAATTTTGGCAAGCGAAATATTCATCTCCAAAGGCTCAGTAATTCCGTAAAGTATGAAACTAGAAATCAACATTTGAAGACCTAAACTGAAATAAGGATTAAAGCTTGCTGCTTTCTTCTTAATAAACAAAATTCCAAACGCCCATGTGATGGTTGAAATAACCGTCAAAAGGATTCCGAATTGAAAATCGGGTTTGAAAAAGTCAGTTAAATGATCAATGAAAATAATACAGATACCACCAAAACTGATTAAAATTCCTGTTATGGCAAGTTTTGCAACTCTTTCGCCATTGAAAAAGTTAATAATGATAATCCAAATTGGAAAAATAGCACTGATTATTGCACCAAGTCCGCTGCTGATGTATTTCACACCCCAAGTACTTAAACCATTGCTGCAAACAAAATTCAAGAAGGCAAGAATCAAAATGGTTATCCACTGTTTGCCTTTTGGCCAAGGTTCTTTTTTCAAAATAAAATAACCAACATAGATTAGTCCGGCTAAAAACTGACGAATCATGGCCAGTTGAAGTGCTGGCATATGTTTTACACCTTCTTTTGATGCAAGCCAGGTTGTTCCCCAACCAAAACTTACCCAGCATAAAGCTAAAATTGGAAGTCCAATTGCGTCAACTTTTCCTGAAACTGCATTCTGAATTTTTGCTTTCACTTTGATGATTTTTCTTTTGACAAATATTCCAAAAACAATTCCAAAAATTGAGTATAAATCTCACAAATTATTGATGAAATTTTTAGCTGTATTCTATTCGGAAATTTAATATTAAAGAAGAGTTTTAATTATTGGAAAATTTTAACATAGTATTCAAAATAATAACAATATGTTTGTATATATACTAAAACAATAAATTATAATGATTAAAAAGCTTACTAAACCAATGTTTTGTGTAGTTTCTGCAATGTTAACGATAACAGCAGTTCAAGCTCAAGATGCAAAACCAAAAGAACCAGGTATCAATATTGCCAATATGGATACCAAAGTAAGTCCAAGCCAGGACTTTTTTCGTTATGTAAACGGAGCTTGGTTAGACAAAACTGAAATTCCTAGTGATAGAAATTCATGGGGAAGTTTTAATGAATTGCGTCAAAAGACAGACGAGAATTCACTTGCTATTTTGAAAGAAGCTTCGAAAAACCCGAAGTATAAATCAAATACTGACCAAGGTAAAGCAATCGCTTTATTTAACACTATCATGGATACTGTTGGAAGAAATAAAAGAGGAGTTACACAACTTCAGCCTTATTTGAAGAAAATCGACGCTATTAAAAATGTTTCGGATCTTCAAAACTACATTACTGAAATGCAACTTTCTGGCGGATCAGGTTTCTTTGGAGTATATGTTAGTGCTGATGCAAAAAACAGTAATAAAAATTCTGTGACTTTAGGGCCTGGAACTCTTGGTCTATCTGATAAAGATTACTACAATTCAGATGATAAAGATTCTAAAGAAAAACGTGAAAAATACGAAGTTCACGTTGCTCGTATGATGCAGTACATTGGAGAATCTCCTGCTAAAGCAAAAGAAAGTGCAAAACAAATTTTGGCTCTAGAGGTTGAAATGTCTGCTCCAAGATTGGATCGTGTTGAAAGAAGAGACAGAAGAAAACAATACAATCCGACAGCTGTTGCTGATTTGAAAAAGAATACACCATCAATTCAATGGGAAAAATATTTCACAGGAATTGGAATGGCAAAATTAGATACTGTAAATGTGGCACAGCCTCGTTACATGATCGCTTTAGAAAAGACTTTTACTGAAAAGAAAGTAGAAGCTTGGAAAGAGTATTTAAAATGGTCTTTATTAAACAGAGCTGCTTCAACTTTGACTACAGATATCGAAAATGCAAACTTTGATTTCTACGGAAAAACATTAACTGGAGCTTTAAAACAACGTCCACGTGAGGAAGTTGCTTTGCAAGTAATCAACGGAGCAACTGGTGAAGCTTTAGGAAAACTTTATGTAGAGAAATTATTCCCTGCTGAAGCAAAAGCAAAAGCAAAAGACATGATTGCTAATGTAATGTTGGCTTATGAAAACAGAATCAATGCGTTGCCTTGGATGTCTGCTGAAACTAAAGTTAAAGCTATTGAAAAATTAAAAAAATTAACGGTTAAAATTGGATATCCAGACAAATGGAAAGATTATTCAAAATTAGAGCTTAAAGATGTTAAAGAAGGCGGAACGTATTTTGATAATATGAAAAATATTTCAAAATGGGCTTACGCCGACAATTTATCTAAACTTGGAAAACCAGTTGATAAAACAGAGTGGGGTATGTCTCCGCAAACAGTTAATGCTTATTTCAACCCATCTTATAACGAGATTGTTTTCCCAGCGGCGATTTTACAGCCACCTTTCTACAATTACCAAGCTGATGCTGCTGTAAATTATGGTGGAATTGGAGCAGTTATTGGACATGAAATCTCTCACGGTTTTGATGATTCTGGTGCTCGTTACAATGCAGATGGAAATTTAGTTGACTGGTGGACAGCTGATGATTTAAAGCAATTTACTGCTCTTGGAGGAGATCTTGCTGCGCAATACAGTGCTTTAGAGCCATTGCCAGGAATTCACGTTGATGGTAAATTTACTTTGGGTGAAAACATTGGAGATTTAGGAGGAACAAATGCTGCTTACGATGGTTTACAATTATATTTGAAAGCAAACGGAAATCCAGGATTAATTGACGGATTTACTCCAGAACAGCGTTTCTTTATTTCTTGGGCTACTGTTTGGAGAACAAAATCTAGAGATGAAGCAATTAAGAGCCAAGTTAAAACAGATCCGCACTCTCCAGGAATGTACAGAGCGGTTGTGCCAATTAAAAACTTAGATGCTTTTTACCAAGCTTTCGGAATTAAACCAGGAGATGCTATGTATCTTGAACCAGAGAAAAGGGTTAAAATCTGGTAATCTTATAAATATTAAAACGGCGCTGAATCAGCGCCGTTTTTTTTTATTATTTAATAGCAATATAAATGTCAACCTCAGCATTTTCAGGATTTTGAGCTTTTGCACCATAAACTTCAAAATCGCTCGTAAAAGTTCGTCCCAGATTTAATTCCCAGATTTTTAGCCATTCGTTATAGACAATTCCATCTGCCAAATTCCCTTTTGGTGTGAATTTTTCATAGTTAGAATTTGGAATTGTTATTCCCGTCATTTCTTCGGGAATACTATTCAGATTGTCTACCACACAGCCTAAAATTGTGGTATAAGGTCTAGTGTGATCTTTTTCGTAATCGGTATAAATGCAAATGATATCTTGCGAAATTTTGTTTGGAATTTTCTCTGCAATGGATTCTGATAAAAAATTGTTCCAAAGTGCCGGAATATCTTTTGCTGATTGCCCATTTTCATTTGTTGTTCTAATTGAAATCCCGATTACATTGAATTCTTGATTGTACATTATGTTTAAATTTATTGGTTGATGACCCAAAATTAAATCCGAGTTGTGACAACAGTATGTCATCAGTATCAATTAACTTCAAGATTTAACTTTTGCGAAAAACTGTATAAATAAAAAACGACGCTATAATAAGCGTCGTTTTTCATTTTATGATAAGATCAAGTTATTTTGAATAACTGTAAATATAAGCTTCTATAGCTTTTAATTCCTCATCAGACATTTCTTTGGTTACTGCAAAATTAGTCTGCATTACAGCAAATTGACTCGGATCAACAATTGGATCTGCGTTTCCTTTTAAGAAAGTGGCAATGTCACCTTTTTTGTCTTTGTAAATTTTTGCTATTTCCTGAATGCTTGGACCAATAACTTTTTGATCAGGCTGATGACAAGAAGTGCAATTTCCTCTTCCTTCAAAAATTTCTTTTCCTAAATCAACTGGAGTTGTGGCTTTCGCCGATTCGCCTTCGGAAGAAGTTTCTGTTGTACTTTCAGATGACTTTCCGAAAGGTTCCTGACTCTCTTTTTTGCATGAAGCAAATGCTAAAACGGCTGCTAAGAATACTGCTTTTTTCATTTTATTTATTTAAAATTACTGCAGCTTCTTTTGCAAAATAAGTTGAGATAATACTAGCCCCCGCACGCTTAATGCAATAAAGTTGCTCTATCATAATTTTATCATGATCAAGCCACCCTCTTTCTGCTGCGGCCTTTACCATTGCGTACTCACCAGATACTTGGTAAACCGCAACTGGCACATGAACGGCATTTTTTACCTCACGAACGATATCCAAATAAGCCATTCCCGGTTTTACCATTACGATGTCTGCACCTTCTTCAACGTCTAATAATGCTTCGCGAATTCCTTCAATTCTATTCGCATAATCCATTTGATACGTCTTCTTGTCTTTTGGGATATTTTGTGAATCTACCGGAGCAGAATCTAACGCATCTCGGAACGGTCCGTAAAATGCAGAAGCATATTTTGCACTGTAACTCATAATGCCAACATTATGATGGCCGTTTTGTTCCAAAGCTTTTCTAATTGCCAAAACTCGTCCGTCCATCATGTCGCTTGGCGCTACAAAATCGGCTCCGGCTTCAGCATGGCTTAAACTCATTCTTGTTAAGGCGTCAACAGTTGCATCGTTGATTAATTGACCGTTTTCGATAATTCCGTCGTGACCATAAATGGAATACGGATCTAAAGCCACATCAGGCATTACAATCATTTCCGGAACTGCATCTTTAATTGCACGGATTGTTTGTTGCATCAAACCATCTTTATTCCAAGCCTCGGTACCTTTATTGTCTTTTAAATTGTCGCTTACTTTTACGTAAATATTTACCGCTTTGATTCCTAAATCCCAAGCTTCTTTTACTTCTTTGATTGTGTTATCCAACGAATGACGATAAATTCCAGGCATTGATGGAATGGCAGATTTTATGTCTTTTCCTTCGGCAACAAACATTGGAAGCATAAAATCCTGCGGACTTAAACTTGTTTCGCGAACTAAAGAACGAATAGATTCATTAGTTCTTAAACGGCGGTTTCTTTGTAATGGGAACATTTTAATTTGTTTAAAGTTTAAAGTTTCAGGTTTTATCCTGAAAATATTCATTTTTTGTGTTTTATTTTCTAAAGCTTTTATGTAATTGAAGCTTTGTAAATTTCTTTAATTGTGCTACTTAACTCGTTATTAAAATCGGTATCAGATTGTCCGGCTGAAAGTCCTTCCGATAATGCTCTTGAGAAACTGGCAATCAATCCGTGATTTTGTGACAACTTTTCATTGGCCTCATCACGAGAATAACCTCCTGATAGCGCAACGACACGAACTACATGTGAGTCAGCCATTAAATCACTATAGAAATTATTCACGGTTGGAATCGAAAGCTTCAGCATCACTTTTACATCTTTATCAAGTTTGTTAAGTGCTTTTAAGATTTCTTCTTTTAAGATTTCTTCTGATTTTTCTTTATCTGAACTATAAATATCAACTTCCGGTTCGATAATCGGAATTAATCCTTTTTCGAAAATTTGTAAACCAACTGCAAATTGTTGTTCAACAACCTCTCGAATTCCGGCTGGATTTGCTTCTTTAATTACTGAACGCATTTTAGTTCCAAAAACATTTCGTTCTACAGCTCTTGTCAGTAATTCATCTAAATTAGAAATCGGCTTCATGATTTGAACTCCGTTTGAAAGATCAGCAAGTCCTTTGTCTACTTTTAGAAACGGAACGATGTTTTTCTTTTCCCATAAATAATCAGCCGTCCATTGTCCGTCGATTTTGCGGTCCATTGTATTTTCGAACAAAATTGCCCCGAGAATATATTGACTGTCGAAAGCTGGACTCTTTATAATTCTTGTTCGCATTTCATGAACAAGTGTGTACATTTCTTCATCATTCGTGTAACTGCTTTCCTGTACACCATATTGTGCTAAAGCTTTTGGAGTACTTCCGCCACTTTGATCAAGTGCGGCGATAAAGCCTTTTCCGGAATGCATACGATTTAATTGTGCCGTTTTTACATCTGTCTTTTCCATAATAATGATTTTTAATTATTAGAAATCCCTGCTTATGCTTGTTTTTGCTATTTTGAAGCCTTTTTAAAGACCTATTTTCTCATTTGCCTTGTCGTATACTTCTTTTATCTTTTTTGGAGGATCAAATCGATAACCTGCAGAAATTTTTAAAGTCACAATATTATCATTCAATCTCGGATCTACTTTTTCGTCCTGATCAAAGGTTACCGCATTGAGACTGGCAAAAGCAAAGAAACGATCTTGATTATAAGCTAATTTTAAATTTAGATCGGCTTGATATAACGCTGAGGTATCTCCGTCAACATCATTAATTCCGGCACCCAAACCAATCCCTGCTCCAATTAAAACGCGATCACTTATTACAAAATTATAAAAGTAAGAAGGCGTTAAAGTAAATCCGTAAATATCTCCAGGTGTTGTATCGGGCGTATTTAGGTCTATGTTCGTGTAATAAAAAGAAAAATTCGGAATAAAACTTCCGGAACTTTTGGTTTGCCATTCGTTTTGGTTTACCAATGCTTTAAATGAGAATTTGTCATTAAAAACATAGGAAGTCGATCCGCCAATTTTTGTACTTCGCATATTGGGCATTTGTGCAGTAAAATTATCATCACTGACATAAAACCCTTTTTGATTGATAAAAGTTAAGGACTGCATCCATTTTTTATAATAAAAACGGGTGTTGAAATTAAAATTTTTAGAATGGGAATCTCCCGTATTTCCACCAAGAAATTTCGGAGCAAAACCAATCGTAATATCAATAATCTTGTAATTTAAACTAAAACCGATTTGCTCTTTGCGATTGGGAATAAGATCAAAATATATCTTCGGATCCTGATTATCTGATGTAATCTGAAAACTATTTGAAGTGTCTAAATAATAAACACTGGCCGTAATTTTATCATTATAGGATTTAAAATAGGGATTTTGCAAAGTGTCATTTTGAGCGAAACACCCAAAAACACTTGCAAAAAACGCTATATAAATCAGTTTTACATCCATTCGCGTGGGTTTTCTAACACATTTACCAATTTCTCTTCTTCGCTTCCTGCTTCTGCATGATGATCGTAAACCCATTGCACATGCGGAGGCAAACTCATTAAAATACTTTCGATTCTTCCATTCGTTTTTAATCCGAATAAAGTTCCTTTGTCATGAACCAGATTAAACTCGACATAACGGCCACGACGGATTTCCTGCCAGTTTCTGTTTTCTGGCGTATATGCTAAATTTTTTCTTCTTTCTACAATTGGAACATAAGCTTCAAGGAAACTATTACCAACCTCAGTTACAAAGTTATACCAATTTTCCATTGACATTGATTCATTTGCTTTGCAATAATCAAAAAATAAACCTCCAATTCCTCGAGCTTCATTTCTATGTGCATTCCAGAAATACGAATCACACTGTTTTTTGTATTTCGGATAAAACTCGGGATTGTGTTTGTCGCAAGCCGTTTTACAAGTTTGATGAAAATGTTTCGCATCTTCTTCAAACAAATAATAAGGCGTTAAATCTTGTCCGCCACCAAACCATTGTTCGATTACTTTTCCAGATTCGTCATACATTTCAAAATAACGCCAATTCGCGTGAACTGTTGGAGTCATTGGGTTTTTTGGATGTAAAACCAAACTTAATCCGCACGCAAAAAAATCGGCTTCGCCAACATTAAACATCTTTTGCATCGTTTCTGGAAGTTTTCCATGAACGGCAGAAATGTTTACACCACCTTTTTCGAAAACATTTCCGTTTTCAATAACACGTGTTCTTCCGCCGCCGCCTTCCGGACGTTTCCAAAGATCTTCACGGAATTTCGTTGTTCCGTCAACAGCTTCTAGTCCAGCGCAGATTTGGTCTTGTAATTGTTGTATGTATGCGTAAAATTTGTCTTTCATTGTAAATTATATTCTGATTTAAGTAATCCGAAGTAAACGGTGTTCTGTAAGGTGCCATCACCGTTTCTAAATTCGTCTCTTAAAATTCCTTCTTGTTTAAAATTATGTTTTAATGCAATTCGCTGGCTTGCTATGTTTACTTCTGAAGTACATATAAAAACTTTGTTCATTTTCAATTCATTGAAACAAAAATCAAGTGCATCAGAAACCATTTTGGATGTAATTCCTTTTCCTTGAAAATCTTCGTCAATAAAATAACCTAATTCACATTTTGAAATGCGGTAATCAATAGTTTTTACACACAAATAACCAATTAGATTATTTGTTTTTATATCTCGGGCGAAGAAATAATATCCTTCACTATTTCTTTCCTTGTCTTTATTAACGGAGATAAAATTTTCTGCTTTTTCTGGTGAGTCAGAATTAGCTAGCGTTACAGGGAAAGTTTTTCCAATGTGA
Organism: Flavobacterium sp. ASV13; assembly: GCF_000745775.1. Classification (GTDB taxonomy): domain Bacteria; phylum Bacteroidota; class Bacteroidia; order Flavobacteriales; family Flavobacteriaceae; genus Flavobacterium. Next base: position 36,733 of record NZ_KN050752.1, read on the forward strand.
TTTTTATTCTTATCAATCAGTTTATAAAACTCTTTAGGAAGAATATTTTCAATTCGGTCTGTTTTCCAATCTGTAAAACTCATTTTTATTTGTTTTTTAGAGAAGCAATTTTAGTATTGATTCCGAAAGAAAAAACTTTGCTTTCTGCCTGAATATATTGATAAACGGCCAAAGCCTTATTATCTAAATTATAGTTTTCAGTTTTAGAAAATTCGACTAAAATATCGGCAAATTGTTCTAATTGCTCCCAATCAAAGGAAAAACGAATCAAGAAAGTAATTAAATCTTCATTCGAAAAATCAATTAAATTTTTAAGGTTTAATCCGAATTCTTTGAGTTGATTTTCAATTTCCGTTTTTTGTAAAGCATTCAAAGGATAAGGTACAAAAATGAGAGTTCGTAACGTTTTAAGAACGTTATCAATTCTGATTTTTTCTTCGTCTCTTAAACCTTTGTTGAGCATGTTTTTTAGTTTTCCTGCAAGGTTTCCAAAACCTTGTAGGTATTTCTTATTATATTTTAAATTCCGATATTATAAAAATATAAGCCTACAAGGTTTTGGAAACCTTGCAGGATAGACCTGAATTATTCAAAAGTATAAGTTTCATTTAGAAACTCATTTTTCTGATTATGACAAAAGATGAAATTTTCGAAATCTCCAAATAAAGTCAAAACTTCATCTCGTTCTATTTTTGTTTCCCGATTAGTTACAAAAGCTCGAAAAGACGAAAACTTAAAGTCTTCAAAATCTAAATCAAAATGATGTCTCGGATTTAAATGAACATAAACAATCAATCGTTTTAAATAATTTTCATCTTTTAAATTTATTCTTTTAAAGTGCTTTTCGAATAAACTTCCTGTTCTGTTGGTATATTTATTAAACGCCTTTGCATAAGAATTAAATAAGTTTGAAAATGCTTGTGTAACGTCTTTTTCTTCAGTATTTAATCGAATAACCAAGTGAAAATGATTGTTCATCAAACAATAAGCAAAAATGGAAATTTTATCCTCCAAATATTTTGCTAATTGGTTTAAGAAATAAAGTTTATTAGCATCATTTTCAAAAATATTTGTTCCATTAATTCCTCGATTATAAATATGATAGTAACAATCTTTTTGCAATACTTCAAGTTTCATTCTTTTATAATCTACTGTAGGTTTTTACTGTAAATTTAAAAATAACTTTTAGACCTACAAGGTTTTGAAAACCTTGCAGGAATGCCAATCGAAACGGGATACTTAATTTCCGTATTCCTTAACCGCGTCAATAAACGCTTTTGCGTGATCTACAGGGATATTTGGTAAAATTCCGTGACCTAAATTTACGATATATTTATCTTTTCCAAACTCGTCGATCATTTCGTGAACCATTTTCTTGATAGTCGGAATTGGAGAAAGCAATCTTGACGGATCAAAGTTTCCTTGCAAAGTAATATTTCCACCAGACAAATAACGAGCATTTCTAGCCGAACAAGTCCAATCAACTCCTAATGCAGAAGCTTTACTTTTACCCATATCGCCAAGAGCAAACCAACAGCCTTTTCCGAAAACAATAACTGGAGTAATTTCAGCTAATGCGTCAACAATCTGGTTGATGTATTTCCATGAAAATTCCTGATAATCAACAGGAGAAAGCATTCCTCCCCAAGAATCAAAAATCTGAACGGCATTTACTCCTGATTTTACTTTTTCTTTTAAGTATAAAATTGTTGTATCTGTGATTTTTTGCAATAAAGTATGCGCCGCAACTGGGTTTGAAAAGCAGAATCCTTTTGCAGTATCAAAACTTTTAGAACCTTTTCCTTCAACAGCATAACAGAAAATTGTCCAAGGCGAACCTGCGAAACCAATTAACGGAACCTCATCATTCAACATTTCTTTAGTCAATTTCACAGCATCGAAAACGTAACCTAAAGTTTCATTTACATCTGGAACAAAAACCTGATTTACTTGCTCCATTGTACGAATTGGATCTGGAATAATCGGACCCAAATTATCTTTCAATTCTACGTGAATTCCCATTGCACGCGGTACAACTAAAATATCCGAAAATAAAATGGCAGCATCCGGAGCAATTCTGCGAATTGGCTGAACTGTAATTTCAGCAGCTAATTCTGGAGTTTCGCAACGCGTAAAAAAATCATATTTATCACGCAGTTCTCTAAATTCAGGTAAATATCTTCCTGCCTGACGCATCATCCAAACCGGCGGACGCTGAACTGTTTCTCCTTTTAATGCTTTTAAAAATAGGTCGTTTTTTAACATGAGTTTTTATTTTAGTTGCAAAGTCGCAAAGTGACAAAGTTGCAAAGGTTTTTTATTTGTATTCTTGAATTACATCTTCGATCACGTCTTCAATTGTAGGCTGATCTGCGATGATGATATTTTTTGTGATTTTTGATAAAGCTTCTGCGGTGGTTTCGCCAATACAAAAGCAGATTTGTTTGTTTATAGTATTGTCTTTCAGATAACTTTTAACTCCAGACGGACTAAAAAACAAAATCGCTTCAGGATTTGCTTTTATTTTCTGAGGCTGAAGCGTAGTTTCATAAACCTGAATTTCATTGAATTTAATTCCGTTTTCTTTTAAAGCTTCTGGCAAAGTATCTCTTCTTAAATTCCCGCTGAAAAAAGTATAACTTTCATTTCCATAAATTAAAGTGATAATTTCTGCCAAATCAGATGCATAACCTGTGTAAGCCACAACATTAAATCCGTTATCTGTCAATAAAGTTTTGGTTTTAAGTCCAACGCAGTACACGTTTTTCTTTTTTAGCTCTTCTGATTTTGGATCTGATAAAACACTATGAACAGCATTCTGACTTGTAAAAATTAAACTTTCGTTGAGGTCTTTTAATTCGAAAGCTTTGTTTTCAGTTTTGATGAAATCGGCTTCGATTACTTCGACGCCATATTTCATCAACTCTTGCTTATGAAGAGGTGATAATATTTTAGTAGATACTATTTGAACTGGATTTGCCATTATTTCTTCAGGGATTCTTTGATTTTCTGCATTAATTCCGTTCCTCCATTATTCAAAATTTCCTGAGCAGAGTTGAAGCCTAATTTTTTCCATTCTGAAATATCAACCGTTTTGTTGATTTCCAATTTTTGTTTTCCATCAACAGAAAGTAAAACACCTTGAAAATGTAAAGTATCTTCGTCTTCATTATACGTTACCAAAGCTCCAATTGGTGCTGTACATCCGCCTTCTAAAGTTCTCAAAAACTGACGCTCAATGTAAGTACAAATTTCAGTTTCAATATGGTTTAATTGCGAAAGTGCATCTAAAGTGTAATTGTCATTTTCCATTGCCACAACAAGCATTGCTCCTTGAGCCGGCGCGGGAATCATCCAATCTAAATTGATATAATTTTCAGGTTTTAAGTTGATTCTTTCCAAACCTGCTGCCGCAAAAACAGCTCCGTCCCAATCATTATCCTGTAATTTTTGCATGCGCGTATTCACGTTTCCACGTAAATCAACCACCGTATGATTTGGATATTTATTGTACCAAAGCGCCTGGCGACGTAAACTTCCTGTCGCAATCGTACTTGGGTTCGCGAAATCAGGATTGCCTTTAAGTACTAAAATGTCTAAAACATTGGCTCTTTCCAAAACCGCAGCCTGAACAATTCCTTTTGGTAAAGCAGTCGGAACGTCTTTCATCGAATGCACGGCAATATCAATATCACCGTTAATCATAGCAATATCTAAGGTTTTTGTGAAAATTCCTGTAATTCCGAGTTCGTAAAGTGGTTTATCGAGAATAATATCGCCTTGAGATTTAACTGCAACAATTGAAGTTTTATAACCTAAATCGTTTAGTTTTTTCTCGACAGTATGTGCCTGCCAAAGTGCTAATTCGCTATCGCGAGTTCCAATTCTGATTGTTTTTTCAGCCATTTTTTTTCTTTTTTACCATTAAGATATTAAGGTTATTAAGCTTTTCTTTGTCAGAGAATATTAAGCTTAACTTTCTTAATATCTTAATGGTTCAAAATTTTATTTAATCTATTAATCTTGTGAAATAATCATTCACAAGAGGTTTCATTGATTTTGTAATGTTTGTTGTGTTGAAATTTATTAATAGTCCTTGAGGTCTTTGTAATAATTTCATATATGTCAATAATTGTGCTTCGTGAATCGGCAATAGGTTTTCTATTGCTTTTAATTCAACAACAACACAGTCATTGACTAGTAAATCGATTCGTAAATCAGATTCAAATTCAAGATCGTAATAATCGATTTTAACAGATAATTGTTGTTTTACATCATATCCGTTTCGTTCTAATTCATATTTAAGGCACTTCTCATATATGCTTTCTAAAAGTCCAGGTCCCAAAGCTTTGTGCACTTTTATAGCAAAACCTGTAATTTCATAAGCCAATTGCGTAACCTCTTTTTTTGTCATAGAACGTATTATTGTTTTTACTATTAAGAGATTAAGTTAATTAAGCTTCGTGTTCAAAAATAGCTTGGCTTAATTTTCTTCGACAAAGATTGACTTAATTCTCTTAATGCCTTAATGGTAAAATTTAAGATGCTTTTATTTTGAAGACTTTCTCGATCCATTCGATGCTTTCATCGACCATGGTATCGTCGTCTTTTAAATGATTTGCAAAATGAGTAGTGATTTTCTGAATGATTCTATTACTGATGATTTCAGCTTGTTCTTCATTAAAATCAGCGATTTTTTTGCTTTGGAAATCCAATTCCGAAGCTTTGATCGCGTTTAGTTTTTCTTTTAAGGCATTAATTGTTGGAGCAAATTTTCTGCCTTTCATCCAAATAACAAATTCTTCTTTGATTTCCTCTATGATGGCTTCAGCTGCCGGAATGTGTAATTTTCTGTTTTCCAAAGTTTCATCTGTCAATTGCGACAAATAATCCATGTGAATCAACGTTACACCTTCTAATTCCTCAACATTTTCATGAACGTTTTTTGGAATAGATAAATCCAGAATTAACAAAGGTTTTTTAAGATTCAAGATTGCTTTGTCAACTGTTGGGTTTTGTGCGCCTGTTGCTACAACGACAACATCGGCTTTTTGAAGTTCTAAGTGTAATTCAGAATAATCTTTAACAATCAGATTTAATTTTCCGGCCAATTTCTCAGCTTTGTCTTTCGTTCTGTTGATTAAAGTAATATGTTCATTTTTAGTATGTTTTACTAAATTTTCACAAGTATTTCTTCCGATTTTTCCAGTTCCAAAAAGTAAAATATTTTTGTTGCTGATATCTTCAACATTTTTTAGAATATATTGTACCGATGCAAAAGAAACCGAAGTAGCACCAGAACTGATTTCTGTTTCCGTTTTAATTCTTTTGCTAGCCTGAATTACCGCATTCACTAATCTTTCCAAAAAAGCATTCGCCAGACCTAAAGATTTTGAATGGATAAAAGACGTTTTAATTTGGGATATAATTTCGAAATCACCTAAAATCTGACTGTCTAAACCAGTTCCTACACGAAATAAGTGATTGATTGCTTCCTGATTTTTGTAAACGAAACCAACTCTTTGAAAAGCGTCAACAGAGCCGTTGCTATTATCGCAAATCAATTTTATTAATTGAAATGGATGTTCTGCAAAACCGTAAATTTCGGTTCTGTTGCAGGTTGAAGTAACTAATAAACTTTCTATTCCTTCGTTTTTAGCTTGTTCCAGTAAACGAGTCTTCGCAACTGCATCCAAACTAAATTGACCTCTGACCTCAGCATCAGCTTTTTTATAACTCAGACCAACTGAGTAAAAATAAAGGTGTTTCGGTACGTTATTGTTTTCCATAAATTCACTTTCATAAAAGTGCAACAAAATTATTACTATACCATCGATAAAAATAACGCTAAAAGTACTTTTTATGTCGCTGTATGTTTTTTTGAACCTAAATAGGTGTTTTTGAGTAAAAAGGACTATTTTTGTAGCAAAATCAACTCATTTCAAGTGATTAGTTTAGAGTGATTCTAAATAAGATTTTGCGTTAGTTTTGATTTTAGTAAAAAAAAAATATCGCTATGAGTTCTCAAGAAGTTATAAAAATTGAAGACGACTTTACGCTGATCCGTTTTCAAAATGACAGTTTAGAGCCATTTTATGCGCAGCATGAAATAGGTACTGGTCTGATACAGTTCCACTTCGGGATAAAAGGCAATGCTAAATTCTTGTTCAATCAAGGTTCTTATGCTTTGGATTTAAAGGAAGAAAAATCGTTGCTTTTATACAATCCACAGAAAGAATTACCGCTTAATTTAGAATTGGCCCCAAACTCGTGGGTGATTTCGGTAATTGTTTCGATCAAAAAATTTCACGCGTTATTTTCTGCTGAAGCCGATTATATTACGTTTTTAAGTCCTGATAATAAGGACAAAAAGTATTATAACGAAGGAAATATCAGTCCGTCAATGGCGATTGTTTTGAGTCAGTTGTTTCATTATAATCTTCATCCATCTATAAAAAACCTTTATTATAAAGGAAAAGGATATGAATTATTGAGTTTATATTTTAATAGAACCGAAGATCCAAACGCAGAACAATGTCCGTTTTTAATTGATGAAGACAACGTGCTAAAAATCCGAAGAGCAAAAGAAATCATTATCGCCAATATGGCCGAACCGCCAGGATTACAAGAATTGGCAGATGAAATTGGTTTGAATTTGAAGAAACTTAAAATGGGTTTCAAACAAATTTATGGTGACACGGTTTACGGTTTCCTTTTCGATTACAAAATGGATTTTGCTCGAAAACTTTTAGACAGCGGTTCTTATAATGTAAACGAAGTTGGTCTTAAAATTGGCTACAGTACCGGAAGTCATTTTATTGCGGCGTTCAAGAAAAAGTTTGCCACAACTCCAAAGAAGTATTTGATGTCGATTAATGCGAATGTGTAAGTTTTTTTTAGCCACGACCCGAGCGATAGCGAACAGGCGAAGCAATTCACGAATTTAATCTGCTTAAATCTGTGTAAATCTGCGTGAAAAATTTCACGAATTATCCAAATCGATTTTAAATATTCTACAATAATTAAAAAGTAATAATTATCATATTTCTAAAAAGTTTCAAATCATACTTTTGACGAAATTTTAAAAACAAATAAAAAGCTTAAAGTCTAGCACTTAAAGCCAAAAGCAAAAAACATGAAAGGCGTATTATTAGTAAATCTTGGGTCTCCAGAAAGTCCAACTCCAAAAGATGTAAAACCTTATTTAGATGAATTTTTAATGGATAAATACGTGATCGACGTTCCGTATTTATTGAGAGCATTATTGGTTCGTGGTGTTATTTTAAGAAAAAGACCAGAAGAATCGGCACACGCTTACGCAAAAATTTGGTGGGATGAAGGTTCTCCTTTAGTAGTATTGTCTGAAAGAATGCAGAAAAAGGTTCAGCCTCTTGTAAATGTTCCAGTTTCTTTAGCGATGCGTTACGGAAGCATGACAATAGAAAAAGGACTTCAAGAATTGAGCGATAAAGGAGTTACAGATGTAATGCTTTTTCCATTATATCCGCAATATGCGATGGCTTCAACTTTAACTATTTTAGTAAAGGCCGAAGAAATTCGCAAGAAGAAATTCCCTCACATGAAATTTACAGATGTTCCGGCATTTTACAATAAACCGGATTATATAAAGAATTTGGCTGATTCTATTCAGAAACATTTAGTTGGTTTTGATTACGATCATTTATTGTTTTCTTACCACGGAATTCCAGAACGTCATATTCGCAAAACCGACGTAACAAAATCGCATTGTAAAATTGACGGTTCTTGCTGTAACACGCCATCTCCGGCGCATGAATTCTGCTACCGTCACCAATGTTACGAAACAACAAGACAAGTTGTGAAATTATTGGGACTTCCCGAAGATAAATACAGTCTGACATTTCAATCGCGTTTAGCGGGAGACAAATGGTTAGAACCTTATACAGATGTTGAAATTGATAACATGCCTGCAAAAGGAATCAAGAAATTAGCAGTTGTAACACCAGCTTTCGTTTCAGATTGTTTAGAAACTTTAGAAGAAATCGCCATGCGCGCCAAAGAAGATTTTGAAGGAAAAGGTGGCGAAGAGTTCTTGGCAATTCCATGTTTGAATGATGATGATGAATGGTGCCAGACGGTTTCTAACTGGATTAATGATTGGGCTAAATAGAAGAAAGAGGCAAGAGTAAAGAAAAAAGACTTTATGGAATATTATAACTATCTAAAATCACTGCACTTAATTTTTGTAATTACTTGGTTTGCGGGGTTGTTTTATATTGTGCGTTTGTTTGTTTACCAAATCGAAGCAAATGAAAAACTTTCGCCCGAAAAAGAAATTCTTCAGGCGCAATACAAAATAATGGCCTATCGTTTGTGGTACATTATTACATGGCCGTCGGCGGTTTTGGCAAGTATTTTTGCTTTCTGGATGCTGTTTTTTACAGACGCTGGTCATATTTGGATCAAAATGCCGTGGATGCATGTAAAATTGTGTTTCGTTTTTCTTTTATATTTATATCACGGAAAATGCCATCAGATTTTTAAACAATTGCAAAATGATGAGGTAAAATATTCCAATAATTTTATGCGTTTGTGGAATGAAGGTGCAACGATTATTTTATTTGCCGTTGTCTTTTTAGTAGTTTTAAAAAGCGCCATCAACTGGATTTTCGGTGTAATCGGAATTGTTTTATTTTCGGTTTTAATTATGTTGGGATTCCGTTTTTACAAACGTATTCGTGAGAAGAAATAGTTTTTTTAGTTTCAAGTTTCAGGTTTCAAGTTGCCAACCGCGACGAACCTGAAACTTGAAACCTGAAACAAACAAAACAAAAACTATGCTAAACAACTTCAAAATGTCAATGCTATCGCTTCGTACCAGGATTTTCCTGTCGATGATTGTATTGATTGTTGTGGCATCTTTTTTATTGGCTTCGATTTCGATTATTCAGTTTAAGACTGAAGCAAAAGAATATCATCAGGAACGTTTAGAACGAAAAGAAAATGCGGTAAAAGAACATATCAATTATGTGCTTTCGACTACAACTTATCCACTAAAAACCCAAAATCTGGATTTGATTTTTAAAGATAAAATCCACGAATTAGCTCAGATTCATAAAATCGAAATCAATATTTACAGTCTTGACGGAAAACTTTTAAAATCTTCAAAAGAGTCTTTTGCTGTAGATAAAGCACCGCCTCCAATTCCGGAATATATTTTGAAATTGGTCCGTTCTTCGATTGAAAAACGATTTGTAGACATTAAAACTATAGACGGAGTTAAAAACCGATCTTCATACAGTTTAATTAAAGACGAAAAATTCAAACCACTCGGAATTCTAAATCTTCCTTATTTAGAAGATGACGGTTATTATGATAATGAGTTGAATACCTTCTTAATTCGCTTAAGTCAGGTCTATTCTTTTATGCTGATTGTAGCTTTTGGATTAGCATATTTCCTTTCCACTTACATTACAAAATCGTTAAAAACGATTTCAGATCGTTTGGAAGAAACCAATCTGGATCAGAAAAACGAAAAAATTGTTCTGGAAGCCAATAGCAAAGAAGTCAATTTCCTGATTAAAGCGTATAACGGAATGGTGGATAAACTCGAAACGAGTGCGATTAAATTAGCGCAAAGCGAACGTGAAGAAGCCTGGCGCGAAATGGCGAAACAAGTCGCGCACGAAATTAAAAATCCGCTTACGCCAATGCGTTTAACAGTGCAGAGTTTTCAAAGAAAATTTGATCCAAGCGCTCCTGACGTTAAACAGAAGATGAATGATTATTCCGAAACCTTAATTCAGCAGATTGATACGATGACGGCTGTCGCTTCAGCATTTTCGAACTTTGCTTCGATGCCGGCACAGCAAAACGAAACCTTGAATGTTGTTGAGGTTGTTGAATTAGCTTTGGATATTTTCAATGAAGATTATATTTCTTTTGAAAGTGATGAAGAAGAAATCATTTCTACCATGGATCGTACACAATTAATTCGTGTGATTACCAATTTGGTTAAAAATGCAACTCAGGCAATTTCTGAAAGTCAGTTTCAAAAATCAATTGTTGTTACGGTAAAAAGAAGAAACAACAATGTTGAAATCGCCGTGAAAGACAACGGAATCGGAATTCAAAAACAAGATATTGGCCGAATTTTCGAACCAAAATTCACCACCAAAACCAGCGGAATGGGACTTGGTCTCGGAATTATCAAAAACATCATAGAAAATTATAAAGGAACAATTACCTTTGAATCAACATACGGAAAAGGAACCACTTTTAGAGTTTCTTTGCCTATTACAAACTCATAAAATCAGCGTCATGAATTACGAAAATATTTTAGTTGCAATAGAGGAGAGAGTTGCAACCATTACGATTAACAGACCAGCAAAACTGAATGCTTTAAATAAGGAAACAATTAGCGATTTGAGTAAAGCAATCAAATTATTAAGTAAAAATGAAGAAGTTCGCGCTATAATTTTAACCGGAAGTGGCGAAAAAGCTTTTGTTGCTGGAGCTGATATTTCAGAATTTGCAAATTATACTGTTGTTGAAGGTGCGCAATTAGCGGCCGAAGGTCAGGAAACTTTGTTCGATTTTATCGAAAACCTTAAAAAACCTGTTATTGCAGCCGTAAATGGTTTCGCGCTTGGAGGCGGATTAGAATTAGCAATGGCTTGTCATTTTAGAGTCGCTTCAGATAATGCAAAAATGGGATTGCCAGAAGTTACTTTAGGATTGATTCCAGGTTACGGAGGAACACAGCGTTTGCCACAATTAGTTGGAAAAGGCCGTGCAATGGAAATGATAATGACAGCGGCGATGATTTCTGCAGAAGAAGCAAAACAATACGGTTTAGTAAATTATGTTGTGCCACAAGCAGAATTATTGTTGTTTACAACTGTAATTGCTCAAAAAATCATAAAAAATGCACCGTTTGCTATTGCAAAAGCCATAAAAGCAATCAATGCTAATTTCGAAGATGGCAAAAACGGTTTTGATACGGAAATAAAATCTTTCGGAAAATGTTTCGGAACGCAGGATTTTAAAGAAGGAACCACAGCATTTTTAGAAAAACGTAAAGCTGAATTTACAGGAAAATAATTTTTCTTAACCGCAAAGGTCGCAAGGGATTACGCAAAGCACACAAGAAAATTTAAAAACTTAGCGAACCTTGCGTAAATCTTTGCGACCTTTGCGGTTAAAATTAGAGACAAAGATTGTAAAACCTTAGTCACTCAGCATCTCAGAACCTTAGCACCTTAAAAAAAATGTACGAACCAATATTTGCCCTTTTTTGTGAACGAGTTAAAGAAAGTATTCAAGCCGGAACTTTCGCAAAATTAACTTTGGCCAAAACTATGGGTGATACCGAAATCAAAAACATCTATTTCAGATTGGTTTTGAATGAAGATAACACATTCTCAATTTCCCTGACGACTCGATATAAAACAGAAGAAATTGAAAGCATTCATACTTTAGATGAAGCTTTATTGATTCTTGGTACTTATATAAAAAATCCTTTTTTGACTGCTTTACTTTTTACAACAGAAAACGATCTTACTTTCAAAGTAAATAAAAAGAACGCAGGAAGTATTATTGAACAGCCGCCGACATTTAAAAATGCATCGCCGGTTATGCTGGAGATGATTGAGAAAGGAATTGTTTAGAAGGCAAAATGAATAAAAAAAGAGCCAAAACTATTTTAAAACAGTTTTGGCTCTTTTTTATTTTCTATAATTAAACCAGCTTCACAAACAAATTAGAGGCAATTTTATTTGAAATAGATAATTCCCTTCCATCAACCTTAATTTTTACCGATAAATCAAAAGATTCTTTAGATAGAAATTCGATTTTAGAGCCCAAAGCAATTCCTTGTTTGTCCAGATATTTCAAAAATTCTGATGAAGTGTCTTTAACACCAACACAAACACCGGTTTGGTTTTCTTCTAATTCAGATAAAAGCTGTTTTTCAATTTTAATGATTCGGCCATTCGCATCTGGAATCGGGTCGCCGTGTGGATCTTCAGTAGGATTTCCCAGAAAATCATCTAAACGATTAATCAATTGTTCTGATTTGATGTGTTCCAATTGTTCAGCAATATCGTGAACTTCATCCCAGCTGAAATTTAGTTTTTCAACTAAAAACACTTCCCATAAACGGTGTTTTCTAACAATCATTTTGGCCGCTAGTTTTCCGTTTTCCGTCAAAGAAACGCCTTGGTATTTTTTATAGTTTACCAAATCTTTTTCTGCCAGCTTTTTAAGCATATCAGTTACAGAGGAAGCTTTAGTTTCCATGATTTCAGCTATAGCATTCGTGCTGACTTCAGTTTCCAAAGCTGCTGTAAGGTGATATATCGATTTTAAGTAGTTTTCTTCTGAAAAAGTCATTTCTTTTGAGGTTCTAAGGTTCTAAGATGCTAAGGTTCTAAGTTTTCTTTTAAGATTTTTGTAAAAAACCTTAGAATCTTAGAACCTTAGCATCTCAGCAACTTCATTTAACAATCAACAAAGGTATTGAAATTTTATGTCTCAATTTGTCTACGGTTGTGCCAAAAAGAATATCTTTTAATCCTGTGTGGCCGTGGGTTCCCATTACTAAAATATCAAAGTTGCCTTCGTTTATTATTTTCGGAATTACTTTGTTGGGTTTTCCAAAACCAAGTTCGGTTTCAATATTGAATCCTTTTTCTGAAAGCATTTTTTTGTATTCTAAAAGGAGCTTTTCATCAACTGTGGTTTCATGGTCGTGTACATGCACACCGTACATTAAAGCGCCAACAGTTTCGACAATATGAATAAGCGTGTATTTAGCGTCACTTCCTCCTAATTCAAAAGCTTTGTTTAACGCTGCTTCATCAGCTTTAGAAAAATCGACAGAAACCGCAATATTTTTAATGCTTTGGCTTTCTTTTGGTGTAAACTGAAGTTTTAGATTATGCGGAGAATGATTGACAGTTTTTGCTTTGGCTTTTGCAATAAAAGGTTTGAAAACGATATAAAGCAATAATCCAGCAAAAGCAAAAGCAAGCGGAACAACAGTTAGCCAAAGTACTGTTGGATGGTTTGAACTTTCAAGCCATGAAGTAATTTCGTCGTAAACTAATTTTGCGTTTAAAGAAACAATGATTGCGGCAATAATCCAAGAAACGATCTGCGTGGTTTTTGAAATATGAAAACCATTCATTTTTGATTTGTCGCTCACAAAATGAATAAGCGGAATAATCGCAAATCCCAATTGAAGGCTCAGAATAACCTGGCTTAAAATCAACAATTTTCCCGTTACGCTTTCGCCATAAATGTAAATCACGATTAAAGCGGGAACAATTGCAATTAAACGTGTTATAATTCGACGGACCCAAGGCTGAATTCTTAAATGTAAATATCCTTCCATTACAATTTGTCCTGCAAGTGTTCCGGTGACGGTTGAACTTTGTCCTGCAGCGATCAAAGCAATTGCAAATAGTCGAGGAGCCCATTTGTTTCCTAATAAAGGTTCAAGAAATTTGTGAGCATCCTGAATCTCTGCAACTTCAAACATTCCGTTTTTGTGAAAGGTTGCGGCCGCGAGAATTAAGATGGCAGCATTAACAAAGAATGCCAGGTTTAGCGCAATAGTTGAATCTATAAAATTGTATTTTAAGGCCTGTTTAATACCCGCTGGAGTTCGGTCAAATTTTCTGGTTTGCACCAAAGAAGAATGTAGATAAAGATTGTGAGGCATTACCGTTGCACCAATAATCCCGATTGCAATATATAAAGCAGCCGAATTTGGGATAGAAGGAATAAGTCCGGCAAGGATTTTTGGAACTTCGGGTTGTGCAAAAATCATTTCGAAAATAAAAGAAAACCCAATAATTGCGACCAAAACAATTATAAACGCTTCCATTTTGCGAATTCCTTTATTGATTAAGAATAAAAGAAGGAAAGTATCCAGAACGGTAATTAAAACACCTTCAAGAAGCGGAATTCCGAACAAAAGATTAATTCCGATCGCCATTCCGAGAACTTCTGCCAAATCACAGGCGGCAATGGCAATTTCCGCCAGAAAGTATAGAATGTAGTTGATGTATTTAGAGTAAGTTTCTCTCGAAGCTTGCGCCAAATCGCGTTGTGTTACGATTCCAAGGCGGGCGCTTAAACTTTGCAAAAGCAAAGCCATTAAGTTGCTCATCAATAAAACCCAGACAAGCGTATAACCAAACTGACTTCCGCCGGCGATATCTGTTGCCCAGTTTCCTGGATCCATATAACCAACGCTGACTAAGTATGCGGGGCCTAAAAAGGCTAATATTTTCCTGAATCCTGTTTTTTTATGTTCTGTAGCAACCGATTGGTTTACTTCTTCTAAAGATTTGGTCATTTTAAAAAATGTTGTTTTAACAAATATAGGTAAAAATTATATTCGCTGAACAATATTTTTAGGCGAGTCTAAAACTTAGATGTTAGAATTTAAACAATTTGGGCATAATCCTGATAAGGTAAAATTAATCTCCTTCACTTTATAATTATGAGGCATAATGTAACTTGGTTTTACATTTTCGAGACACGTAATTTCATGACAGTTTTCACAGCTAAAATGAGCATGATTATGTATGTGGACACGCTGGTTAGAATGATTGCATTTTGCATATTTTACCGTTCCGTCAAGGTTCGAAATTTTGTGCACGATATCGTCGTTAACCAGACGGTCGAGGATTCTATAAATGGTGACGCGATCGCATACGTCGTTCAATTGTTTTTGAATTTCGGTGTGTGAGAGCGCGGTTCTGGATTTTTCAAAAACCTCTAAAACGGCCGTCTTTGCTGTAGTGTTACGTGTAGTTTTCATTTTATTAAATTAAAAATTTTATCGCAACAATATTGCAATTGATAAAATTGCGATATATTTGCAACTAAATTGCATTAAGCAAATCTACAAAATATGAAGAAAACGACAACATCTTTTTACGATATTTTAGGAATTTCAAGCGCGACATTTTGCCTCGTTCATTGTTTGATTTTTCCTGTTCTAACAATCCTTCCTTTAGGGCTAATTCATAACCCAATAATCGATTTGATTTTTGCTTCTTTTGGTTTATTTGCAATAATCAAAATTATGAAAAAATCGTCGCTTTTAGTGTCTTCAATTTTGGTTGTTTCGATGAGTTTAATTTGGATCAGTATTTTGAGTGAAATAATATTTGAAATGCATCTTGATCTAATTTACTTCGGAGGAATCGGAATGATCATTGGACATTTATTGAATTACAATTTGCACAAAAAACAAAATCATTAAAAACGATCAAAATGAAACAGAAGGATTTTGAAGTGATTATCATTGGCGGAAGCTATAGCGGACTTTCAGCTTCTATGAGTTTAGGACGTTCGCTTCGTCAGGTTTTGATTATTGACAGCGGTTTGCCTTGCAACAGACAAACGCCGCATTCTCATAATTTTATTACACAAGATGGTGAAAAGCCTGCTGTTATTTCGGCGAAAGCCAAATTACAAGTTGATCTTTATAAAACAATTCATTTTTATAACGGTCTTGCAGTAAAAGCAATCAAAAAAGAAAATGGATTTGAAGTTTCAACCGAATCTGGTGAAGTTTTTAATTCCAGAAAAATCTTGTTTGCAAGTGGCGTCAAAGATTTGTTTCCAGATATAAATGGTTTTGCAGATTGCTGGGGAATTTCGGTTTTGCATTGCCCGTATTGTCATGGTTATGAAGTGAAAAACGAGAAAACAGCGATCATTGCCAATGGCGAAATGGCTTTTGAATACGCAAAATTAATCTCAAACTGGACAAAAGATTTGCGATTATGCACAAATGGAAAATCGACTTTGACTTTGGAACAAACTCAAATTCTGAATAAAAAAGGTATTTCAATTTTTGAAGATGAAATAGATTCGTTTGAACATAAAGACGGATATGTTTCAAATATTATTTTCAGAAATAAAGAAAAAATAGAAGTGAAGGCGATTTATAGCAAACCACCATTTGAGCAACATTGCTCGTTGCCAGCCGATTTGGGTTGCGATATAAACGAGCAAGGTTTCGTAAAAGTCGATGCGATGCAAAAAACAAATATTCCAGGAATTTATGCTAGTGGCGATTGCACAACGCAAATGCGATCTGTTGCTATTGCGGTTTCTACTGGTTCCTTCGCCGGAGCGGTTATAAATAAAGATCTTATTGATGAAGATTTTTAGCAATGCGCTGAAAATTTCTCGCAAAGTCGCGAAGTCGCAAAGTTTTTTTTCTAAACCATATAAGCTATATAAGTTCATTTTAAAACAAGCTTAAATTATCTTATATAGCTTATATGGTTTAATTTCTCTTTGCGACTTCGCGTCTTTGCGAGATTAAATAATTCAAACATTTAATAAAAACAACCTTGTGACTTTGTTTTTATACCTATTAAAAACAAAAATCTAATACATTGAATTCAATCCGTTTAAAATTATTGTAATTAGAAACAATATTTGTCGAATTTAATTTTTAGTTTTGTCTAAATTTAATTTTATAAGAATGAAATATTTATTTTTGACAATATTAATAATTTCTGCTACACGCCTTTATTCGCAAAATATATCGGGAAAAATTGACGGATTAATTCCTAGTGGACAGGAAATTAATGTCAGTTTATTAAATACAAACTTTAAAACTCAAACCGATTCAGTTGGATTTTATAAATTAGAAAATGTTCCAAAAGGAAATTATAAAATTCATGTGACCTCGACTGGATTCAAACCAATAACTCAAAAAATTTCGGTTTTAGAAAATCAAAATCTCAATCTTGATTTTGAATTGACCGAAGACCAAAATGAATTGAATGAAGTTGTAGTTTCCGGAACTTTAAAACCTGTAAAACGTTTAGAAAGTGCCGTTCCGGTTGAGGTTTATTCGCCGGTTTTCTTCAAAAAAAATCCGACGCCAAGTATTTACGATGCGTTACAAAATGTGAATGGCGTTCGGCCTCAGTTGAATTGCGGTGTCTGCAACACGGGCGATATTCATATTAACGGATTGGAAGGTCCTTATACTTTGATTTTAATTGACGGAATGCCAATTGTCAGCAGTCTTTCGACAGTTTATGGTTTATCCGGAATTCCGAATTCTTTGGTCGAAAGAATTGAAATCGTAAAAGGTCCAGCTTCGTCTCTTTACGGAAGTGAAGCGGTTGGCGGTTTGATCAACATTATAACTAAAAATCCAACAAACGCTCCAATGTTTTCTGCGGATTATTTTACGACGACTTATTTCGAAAACAATCTTGATTTGGGAATGAAGTTTAATGTCGGGAAAAAAACCAACGCACTTTTGGGATTGAATTATTTCAATTACAATCAGGTTATAGATAAAGACAAAGACAATTTTACGGATGTGACACTTTCTGACCGAATTTCGGTTTTTAATAAATGGAGTTTTCTGCGAAATAACAATCGGCTTTTTACGGTCGCGGTACGCGGAATGTACGAAGATCGTTGGGGCGGAGATGTGCACTGGGAAAAGAAATTCCGCGGAGGCGATGAAATCTACGGCGAAAGTATTTACACCAAAAGAGCCGAATTAATTGGAAGTTATCAGTTGCCATTTGAAGAAAAATTGATGCTTTCGTTCTCTGGAAATGTGCATTATCAAGACAGCCGTTACGGAACGACTTCGTATATCGCGAATCAGAAAATTGGTTTTCTGCAATTGACTTGGGATAAAAAAATAGGTCGAAATGATTTATTGGCCGGAATCGCCAGCCGATATTCTTATTATGACGACAACACAACGGCAACCAAAGAAGCCGAAAGTACTTGGCTTCCTGGAATTTTTATTCAAGACGAAATTACATTTTCTCCAAAAAGCCAGGTTTTGCTTGGAATGCGTTATGATTACAATTCGATTCACGGTTCTATTTTTACGCCAAGATTTGCGTATAGATTCAAAGCCAATGAAAACACGATTTTCAGATTAAATGCCGGAACCGGATTTCGGGTGGTGAATTTATTTACCGAAGATCACGCTGCGCTAACAGGTTCCAGAGATGTTATAATTGCGAATGATTTGAAACCGGAACAATCTGTAAATGTGAATCTGAATTATATTCAGAAAATTAATTTTGGTAACGGAACTTTTATGGGCATCGAAACAACGGCTTTTTATACCCGTTTTAGCAACAAAATCATTTCAGACTACGAAAGTGATCCAAACAAGATTATTTATGATAATATCGACGGATATGCTTTGAGTCAGGGAATTAGTACGAATGTTGATCTTAATTTTCCTTCCGGATTAAAGTTTATTGTCGGAGCAACGGTTTTAAACAATAAAAATGTTCAAAACGGAATTGCTGAAAGACCTTTTCTGACGGAGAATTTTACGGCAACCTGGAGTGTTTCATACAAAATACAGCCGTGGAATTTAGGAATTGATTATACCGGAAATGTTTACAGTCCGATGAAATTGCCTTTGCTGAGCGAAACAGATCCGCGAAGTCCGAATTCGCCTTGGTACAGTATTCAGAATATTCAGTTTACCTTTACGGGTTGGAAGAATTTTGAACTTTATGGCGGAATCAAAAATTTGCTGAATTTTACACCAATGCAAAAGAATCCGTTTTTGATTTCGAGAACAAATGATCCTTTTGATAAAAATGTACAATACGATTCGGCCGGAAAAGTTTTGGTAACGCCTGATAATCCGTATGGTTTGACTTTTGACACGACTTATGTTTATGGGCAAAATCAAACTATTCGTGGGTTTTTGGGATTGCGATATACTTTGAGGTAAATAAAATAATGCAATTCACATTTAAACTGGACTGAAGTCCAGCCCTACAAAATAGTTCGTTCCGCTGGAACTTAAAGAGCCATTGGCTCGATTCATATTGTAGAGCTGGACTTCAGTCCAGTTTAGTGCGAGTAAAAAAAATCCTTTTAATCTGTGCAATCAGTGGCAGAAAAAACAAAACAAAATGAAAAAGCTATTTCTATTAATCTTCTTCTTCGGGATTTCAGCAACAGGTTTCTGTCAGCTGAAAAGCAATTCTTTTGAAGAAATTGATCGCTTACAGCAAATTCAAAAACGAAAAATAATCGTTTTCATCCATACCGATTGGTGTCAGTTTTGCCAAAGAATGAAAGCGACAACATTCAAAAATCAGGAAATCATTCAAAAATTAAATTCTGATTTCTATTTCATTGATTTTAATGCCGAGGAAAAACGAGATATTTCGTTTAATAATCACGTTTTTAAATTTCAGCCTTCCGGAAATAATGTCGGCGTTCATGAACTGGCTTTACAACTCGGAACAATTAATAATCAAATTACATATCCGACTTTATGTGTTTTGAATGAGAAAAACGAAATCATTTTTCAATATAATATCTATTTGAGTGCAAATGATTTTAAAATTCTTTTAGAAAAACTGGAAAAATAAAATTCCTTATTTTTGAGAATGAATTCTTCACAAATCAAACATTTCGATTACATTTTTACCGGCACAGGATTGGCTTCTTTAATGACCGTTTATAAAATGGTTTTATCGGGCAAATTCTCAGATAAGTCAATTTTATTGCTCGATAAAGATTCAAAGAAAACCAATGACAGAACTTGGAGTTTTTGGGAAAAAGAACAATCCATTTGGAATTCGATTATCTCCAAAAAATGGGATTCGGCTCTGTTTGCCAATGAAAATTTCAAACGTGATTTAGAGCTAAAACCTTATTCATACAATAAAATCAATGGTTTAGATTTTTATAATTTCGTTTTTGAGAAGATTTCAAATCAGCCGAATATTACTTTTCTAAATGAAAAAGTAACCGATATCAATGAACTCGAAACTCATGTTTTTGTTGGAACAGAAGAAAATAGATATACTTGTAATTATTTATTCAACAGTATTTATACAAAGGCTTTCGCCGAAAGTCAAACGAAATATCCTGTTTTGCAACAACATTTTTTGGGTTGGTTTGTGAAAACGGAAATTGAGATTTTCAATCCGGAACAAGCCACTTTCATGGATTTTTCGGTAGAACAAAAAGGTAATACAAGATTTATGTATGTTTTGCCAACTTCAAAATCCGAAGCTTTAGTGGAATATACTTTGTTCTCAGAAAAATTTCTTTCGAAAGAAGAATATGAAAATGAGATTCAACTTTATTTGGAGAAACTCGGAATAAATCAATTTGAAATTATAGAAAAAGAGCAAGGAAGCATACCAATGACAAGTTATCCTTTTTGGAAAAAGAATACCAAAAAAGTTTTAAATATTGGAACTGCCGGCGGTTGGACAAAAGCGAGTACGGGTTATACTTTTAGAAACTCGGATAAAAAATCTTCACAATTGATTGAATTTCTTCAAAACGAAAGTTTGAAAATGAAGGATTTTCATAAAAGAAGCCGTTTTTGGTTTTATGATTTACTGCTTTTAGATATTCTGTATCGGAATAACGAATTGGGATGCTCTATTTTTTCTTCCTTATTCAAAAAAGGAAATCCAGCTTTGATTTTTAAATTTTTAGATGAAGAAACTTCTTTAATTGAAGATTTTAAAGTAATCTTGAAATGTCCTAAAATTCCATTTATAAAATCGTTATTTAGGGTGATTTTCTTTCGAAATAAATAAACATAAAAACCACAATTTTGAAAAACACTATTCTTGGATTTAGTTTCCTTTTTACTTTTTTGTCATTTGGGCAAGTTTCTACTAATAAGGCACAAGACGCGATTATCGCCACATATTTGACGAAATGTGCTGAACAACATAATTATATTATTGAAATGACTGAATGGCAAGATTGTTTAGACCAAGGTTTGAAAAAAGACAGTACGGTTGCTTATTTGTGGCAACAGAAAGCGATGCCATATTTTAAATGTAAAAAGTACGAAATTGGAATGCCTTATTTAGATAAAGCGGTGCTATATGACAAAAAAGAATGGTTGCCGTATCGTGGTTTTATGAAATGTATATTTTCTAAAAACTATAAGGAAGCCATCGTCGACTTGGAAGAATCTATCAAGCTTTACGGTAATAATTACAGAATGGATCATACCTATAGTTTTTATATCGCACTTTGTTATTTGCAACTTAATGAATATGAAAAAGCAGAAAAGCTTTTGGATGATTATGTCGCTGATATTTATAAAAACAGGCAACAATTAGAACATCCAACGGCTTATTTTTATCAGGGAATTGCTAAATATGAGCTTAAGAAATGGGATGTAGCAATTGCTATTTTTGATAAAGCTCTAAAAATCTATCCTGAATTTTCAGATGCAAAGTTTTATAAGGCAGTGTGTTGGCTAAAACAAGGGAAGACTAAAGAGGAAGTAATGGCTTTAATAAAAATTGCAAGAGAAGATGCTGTAAAAGGTTTTTCTATTAATGAGGACAATGCTTTTTATGAGACATATCCTTATCAAATGAAGTTTGGTAAATAATGTTGAGAAATAGATTTTTTGTTGGATTTTAATCCATAAAAAAGCAGCTTTTTTAAGATTTGGTTTGATTTTCGACTTTATGACTTTTCAACTTTCGACTTTATCAATCGAACTATAACAAAAGTTTATACTTCAAATTAAAGAGTTGCGACTAAACTTTGTAACTTTGCAACTCAAAAGTTAATTTAAAAAAACAAGAATATGTATCCACTAGACATGGTAAGACCAATGGAAGCTGAATTGACTTCTGCTGGTTTTCAAGATTTACATAGTGCCGAAGCTGTTGAGAATGCTATCAAAGCTGAAGGTACCACTTTAGTTGTTGTGAACTCTGTTTGCGGTTGTGCTGCAAGAAATGCACGTCCGGGAGCAAAAATGAGTTTAGAAGGCGCTAAAAAACCAGATCACCTTATTACAGTTTTTGCTGGTGTTGACAAAGAAGCGGTTGATGCTGCAAGACAACATATGTTTCCTTTTCCTCCATCATCGCCATCTATGGCTTTGTTCAAAAACGGAGAATTGGTTCACATGTTAGAACGTCACCACATCGAAGGACGTCCAGCTGAAATGATCGCTGAGAATTTGCAAGATGCGTTTAACGAGTTTTGCTAATTAAGGGACTAAGGTTCTGAGTTGCTGAGGTTCTAAGGTTTTAGATACAAAGTGACAGAGGTACAAAGATTAAAAACGAAAAGCACTATAGAAATATAGTGCTTTTCGTTTTTTTTTATACATTTTGGATCAAAACCTTAGAACCTTAGCCCCTTAGAATCTCAGAACCTTTTAAAGGCTCCATCCCCCGCCAAGTGCTTTGTACAATTCAACCATTGAACTTAATTGTCTTTCAGATAATTGTGCAAGGCTTAATTGTGCGTTGAACAAGTTGGTTTCGACATCCAAAACTTCTAAGTAAGAAACGTAACCGCTGTCATATCTTTCGCGGGAAAGATTAAAGTTGATTAAAGCGGCCTGAACTTGTCTGTTTCTTGCTTTCCATTCTTCTTTATACGTTCTGATGTTTTGAATAGATTGTTCGACTTCGGAAACGGCGCCGATATAGGTTTTTTGATAAATGAACTTAAATTGTTCCGCTTGTTGTCTGTTGATTTCGACTCTTCTTTTGTTTTTTCCAAAGGCAAATATCGGGCCCGCAATTCCTGCCGATGCATTTTGTAAATAGGAACTTCCCAGAAATAAATTGCTTAAATCGGCACTCGCGAAGCCGGCAATTGCGGCTAGATTTAGAGAAGGAAAACGCATCGCCTGCGCTACGCCAATTCTTTCATTTGCTGCTTTGTATCTTAATTCGGCTGCTTTTACATCCGGTCTGTTTTCTAATAATGCAGATGGAAGAGAAAGTGGAATTTCACTAACAATTCGCAGTTCAGTATTGCTTTTTCCTCTCGGAATTTCAGTAGGAAGCTGTCCGGTAAGCAGCGCAATTGTATTTTCCTGATAAGTTATTTGTCGTTGGATGTTCGGAATTGCGGCTTCTGCAATGGCAACTTGTTGTTCAATTTGTACTTTGTCAACTTCAGAAATATAACCGTTTTTAAATCTTTGGTTTATAATTTCATAGTATTTCTCTCTTGTTTCAAGTGTTGACTTTGTAATTTCTAATTGTTCATCCAGATTTCGCATTTGAAAATAGGCATACGCAATATTGCTCACGATTTCTGAAAGTACAACTTTACGGGCTTCTTCAGTAGCTAAAAGTTCGGCTTGTACCGCATTATTTTCATGACGATATTTCCCCCAAAAATCAAGTTCCCAAGACATACTTGCTCCGGCAGTTGAGGGCGTAAAGTTTTTATCGTTGCTGTTTATTGTGGCTCCGTATTGAAAAGAAGGAAATAAATCGGCTTTAGCATAACCCAATTGGGCGCGAAGCTGATCGATTCTGGAAACAGCGATTTTTAGATCGTAATTATTTTCTAATCCTTTTTTAATCAGGTCTTTTAAAACGTCATCATTAAAAAGATCAAACCATTTTAAATTGGTTACATTCGCCAGACTGTCTAAGTTTCTTTCGTTTTTATACGAATCTGATTTTTGCTGTTCTGGTTTGCTATATTTTGGTCCAACCATACAGCCCAAAGGAAATAGTATCAGGATAAATATAACAACGACTATTTTATGTCTCTTAATCATGGTCTGTAGTATTTGGTTCCACATTATCTTCCGTAGATACGACCGCATCATCTTTCTTTTTTCCGATGTTTTCAATCATTACAAATAGACCAGGTACAATTAATACACCCAAAACCGTGGCGATTAACATACCGCTGAATACCGCCATTCCCATTACAATACGAGCTTGCGAACCCGCACCAGTTGCTGTCAATAACGGAACTACTCCGAGAATGAATGCAAAAGCCGTCATTAAAATTGGACGGAAACGGAGTTTCGCCGCAACCATCGCCGACTCGTAAAGCGGTTTTCCTTTTTCGTATTCTTCTTTGGCAAACTCCACAATCAGAATGGCATTTTTGGCGACTAATCCAATTAATAATACGAGTCCAATCTGGGCAAAAACGTTATTTACATAAGCATCGCTTCCAAATCTCGCGAGCATCAGTCCCAAAAAGGCGCCAAATACTGCAAAAGGAGCTCCAAGTAGTACACTGAAAGGCAGTTTCCAGCTTTCATATTGTGCAGCAAGAATTAAGAACACAAATACCAATGCCATGATGAAAACGGATCCTCCTCCCGGTGAATGTTTTTCCTGATAAGATAAGTTGATGTAATCGAAACTCATATCTGCCGGCAAAGTCTGTTTAGCGACTTCTTCGAGAGCTGTCAAAGCTTGCGCACTACTGTAGCCATCATTTGGGCTTCCGCCGATTTCTGCTGATCGGAATAAATTCAAGCGGTTTGTAAAGTCTGGCCCGGTGACTTTTGTTGCTGTAACCAAAGTTGATATTGGCAACATATCGCCAGCATTATTTTTGACATAAATCAGATTCAAATCTTCTGGTCGTACACGATCAGCTGCTTCACCTTGAAGATAAACTTTATATTGGCGCCCAAATCGGTTAAAGTCATTTACATAACTTCCTCCTAAAAAGGCTCCCAAAGCTTCAGTAACTTTAGAAACAGGAATACCCAATTTCATGGCTTTGTCGTTGTCAATATCTAATTTAATTTGTGGGGTACCGGCATTAAAAGTGGTGTAAATTCGTTTTATTTCTGGACGTTGCTGTGCGGCGGCAATAAAAGCCTGAGTTTGTTCTGCAAGATATTGAGGCGTATTTCCACCTCTGTCCTGCAACATTAAACTAAAACCTGCAGAAGCACCTAAACCTTGAATTGCGGGTGGGCCAAATGAAAAACAGGTTGCTGTTGTAATTTGGGTGGCAAGTTTCATGTTAAATCTGTCCACAAATTGTTTGGCCGTTTCTGCTCTGTCTTCCCAAGGTTTTAATGAGATGAAAATAAAAGCGTTGTTCGGTTGATAAGAGTTAGTAAGCATACTAAATCCATTGATCGTGGTATAAGACAAGATTGATTTTTCTTCTTTTAGGAAACTGTCTACCTTTTTTGAAATTTCATCTGTACGCTGTAATGACGATGCAGGAGGTAATGCAATATTTACCAAAACATAACCCTGATCTTCTTCGGGAATAAATCCTAATGGAATTTTCTTTCCTAAAAATGCAGTCGCAATTAATATCACTACCAATAAAAGGACAATTCGAATAGCCTTTTTAGCAAAAAAAGTTGCTCCGCTGATGTACTTTCCGGTAACTTTTTCGAAGATTCTATTAAATCCCGCAAAAAACTTCGCCAGCCATCCCGTTTGTTCTTCAATTGGTTTCGTCGGTTTTAATAACATGGCACAAAGGGCGGGACTTAACGATAACGCACTAAATGCTGAGAACGCGACCGAGACGGCAATCGTTATGGCAAATTGCTGATAAAAACGTCCAGTAATTCCAGGCGTCATCGCAACCGGAATAAACACGGCGCATAAAATTAAAGCAATCGCAATTACAGGACCAGATACTTCACGCATCGCTTGAACGGTGGCGTCTTTAGGACTTTTACCGTGTTCGATATGATGAATAACGGCTTCCACAACCACAATCGCATCATCGACCACAATTCCAATTGCAAGTACTAATCCTAAAAGTGATAATGTATTGATGGAAAATCCTAACATTGGGAAAACCGCAATGGTTCCGATAAGCGAAACCGGAACGGTAATTAACGGAATTAAAGTAGCGCGCCAGTTTTGAAGAAAAATGAATACTACTAAAATTACCAATATAATGGCTTCGAAAAGGGTGTGTACAATGTCGTCAACTCCCGCGGTAATGGCTAAAGTTGTATCTAAGGATTCTTGATATTCGATATCTTTTGGAAACTTCTCCGATAAAAGTTTCATGGTGCTTTTTGCAGTTTCAGCTACATCAAGAGCGTTACTTCCCGGCATTTGATATACGGCTACAACGGCGCTTGGCGAACTGTTTCTTCGGGCGGTTGAACTATAATTTTCAGTTCCTAATTCAATTCGGGCGATATCACCCATCAAAACTTGTGCTCCGTCTTCCTTGCTTCGAACGACGATGTTTCCAAATTCTTTTTCCGTAACTAATCGGTCCTGAAGTGTTACACCGTATGTGAATTCGGTATTAGCTGGAGCTGGCTCAGCGCCAAATTTTCCTCCCGGACTAATCATATTTTGAGCATTCAGAGCATTTTTAACATCTTCGACCGTAATGCCGAGTTTGCTCATCATATCAGCTTTAAGCCAAATTCTCATCGAATAATCACTTCCTCCAAAAAGGGTAACTTCTCCAACACCTTTGATACGGGCCAATTGATCTACAATATTGATACTGGCATAGTTGTTCAAAAACTTCGCATCATATTTTGGATTGGTTGAGGTAACGGTGAATAGCATCATTGGAAAAGACAAAGATTTCTTTACCACAACTCCTTGTTGTTTTACACTTGAAGGCATAAATGGAGCCGATTGGTTTTGTCTGTTTTGGGTGAGCATATTGGCATTATCCAAATTAGTTCCCACATCAAAAGTTACCTCAATAGTACAAGCACCATCAGAAGTGTTGATGGATTTCATGTACAACATGTTTTCAACACCATTTACTTTTTGCTCAATTGGTGTTGCAACTGCCTGTTCAACGTTCAGCGCATTTGCTCCTGTAAAAGAAGTAGTGATTTTTACAACAGGAGGATTAATATCCGGATATTGCGAAATAGGCGTTTTTTGTAGAGCCAGTAATCCAAGTATCACAATAATAATACTGATTACAATAGCAACGATTGGTCTTCGAACGAAAAATTCTCCCATAATACAATGTATCTAGATTATTATTTAGTAACTGCAGTTTCTGTATCACCTAATTGCCATTGTGTGACTTTTGGTGTAATAACGCTTCCATTTTTCAATAATGAAGTACCTCCCATGGCTATCTTGTCGCCAGGTTTTAAACCTTCTTCAATAATGTATCCATTTTGAACCGCTGGTCCTGGTTTTACAATTTGCATTTGCACTTTGTTATCATTCCCTAAAACATAGACCTGATAGATACCTTGTACTTCGATTACAGCACGTTGCGGAATTACAATGGCATCTTTACGAATGTCTGTAAGTAATGCAACTTTTGCATATTGACCCGGACGAAGCAATTTATCCGGATTTGGAAATGCGGCTTCAAATGTGATGGCACCAGTTGCAGGATCTATTTGTCGGTCTGTAAAACTCACTTTTCCTGTTTGAGGATAAGTCGAGCCGTCAGATAGTTTTAAAGAAACAGTTGCTCCTGAGCCTTTTAAAGCCGAATTTGGTTTGTTGAATTCTCTGTAAAGATGCAAAAATTCTTGCTCACTCATGGTGAAACGTACTCGCACATCTCCTAAATCTGAAATGGTGTTCAGAATAGATAGAGCGCCTGGACGTACATAGTCGCCTACTCTTACTTTAGAGATTCCGATTAATCCAGAAATTGGTGCAACAATTCGACAATAGCCTAACTCAATCTTTGCATTTTGAACAGATGCATCTGATGCCTTGATTTGCGCAATAGAAGCTGTGTAGGCTGATTTGGCCGAAACTAATTCTCTCTGGCTGACTGCATTCATTTTCGCCAGAGGAGTAATCATATCAAGATCGGATTTGGTTTTTGACAAAAGCGCTTGTGATTCTGCCGCATTTCCTTCAGCTTGATTAAGTTTCGCTTTATATGGCAAAGGATCAATTGTATACAGGAGTTGTCCTTTGGTAACAAAACTACCTTCCTTGAAATTTATACTTTCGATAACACCGTCGACTCGAGGATTAATTTGAATATCAGATTGACCAAAAGTTTGTCCAGTATATTCGGATTCTATTTTAACATCTTGTTGTACTACAGTTGTAACTGAAATTTCAAGTGGCTTGGGTTGTGGTGGAGCTTCTTTTTTGCAGGATAACAATAAAAAAAGTAAGAAAATTGCTGGAGGGTAGATTTTGTTCATTTTTAATTTTTTATTAAATTTTATTAAAACTCAACTAACTAAAAACCAAATAATTCCTTAGCTAAGTTAACATTTTTTTAATTACGATTTGAAATATTATTTTCATTTTGATTTTTTATTAAATTTATATCTAATTGATATTCAAATATTAATAAAACCGACCAAATGATGTAAAACATCGCTAAACTGCACTTTTTGTAAGAATGAATTTTTTAAGTGTCCAGTTTTAATTCTAAAAAACTCCTATTATGTCAAAAAAAAATAAAATAAAATCGAAGAATTTGAATAGCGATTCAAGCGATCTAAAAGCATTAAGTAAAAAAGAATTGCTGCATAGAGCCAAGAAGTTTTCAGAGCAATTTTGTGTAGGTGACGATAAAAATTTTACATTAAAGGACAAACCGACTTCTTATTTTGGCGATGAATCGAAATCAGCGATAAAAGAAGCTTTGCAAATGGGAGTAAAAGCATTGGCTGCCATGCAGGATACACTTTATGCTCAAGATAAATGGTCGGTTTTGCTTATTTTTCAGGCAATGGACGCCGCAGGAAAAGATGGCGCCATCAAGCATGTTATGTCTGGTATAAATCCGCAGGGCTGTCAGGTTTCTTCTTTTAAAGGCCCGAGTTCTGAAGAATTAGACCATGATTATCTTTGGCGTTGCCAAAAACATTTGCCGGAAAGAGGTCGCATCGGAATTTTTAATCGCTCTTATTATGAAGAAGTTTTAGTAGTTCGCGTACATGAACAAATTTTAAGAGGACAAAAAATCCCTGAAAAATTGATTACCGAAGATATTTGGGACGAGCGTTTTCAGGATATTCGAAACTTTGAAAAATATTTAAACAGAAATGGCACAGTTGTAATCAAGTTTTTTTTAAATCTTTCGAAAGAAGAACAAAAGAAAAGATTCATAGAAAGAGTTGATAATCCCGATAAAAACTGGAAATTCAGCGCCGCCGATGCCAAAGAAAGAGGTTATTGGGATGATTATATGTTTGCTTATGAAGAGTTGATCAAGAATACATCAACCAAAAAATCGCCTTGGTATGTAATTCCAGCCGATAATAAATATTATGCCCGAATTGCCATTGCTTCAGCCATTATTCATGCTTTGGATGAAATGGATTTGGAATATCCAAAAGTAAGCGAAGAAAAAATCGCGGAGCTAAATGCCGTCAAACAAGCATTGCTTGATGAAGAATAAATGTCTTATTATGTCAAACCTTTGTCGCTTTGTGCCTTTGGAACTATGAACCTTTTTCCCTATTTTTGCCGCTCAAAAAAAATATTCTTAACTTAAAACTGTTTATAGCATGCAACTGTATAACACTTTGAGCGCAGAAGAAAGAGCTATCATGATCGATGATGCTGGACAACAACGACTTACGTTGTCTTTCTATGCGTATGCCAAAATTGAAGATCCTAAAAAATTTCGCGATGATTTATTTGTAGCCTGGAATGCTCTCGATGCATTAGGCCGAATTTACGTTGCCAACGAAGGAATAAATGCTCAAATGAGTATTCCCGAAGAAAATTTAGAGGCTTTTAGAGCAACTCTTGAAGTTTATGATTTCATGAAAGGCATTCGTTTAAATGAAGCTGTAGAGCATGATGATCATTCCTTTTTAAAATTGACAATTAAAGTGCGCCATAAAATCGTTGCCGACGGTTTGAATGACGAAACTTTTGATGTAACTAATATTGGCGTTCATTTGAAAGCCAAAGAATTCAATGAGATTTTAGATGATCCAAACACCATTGTAGTTGATTTTAGAAATCACTACGAAAGTGAAGTTGGACATTTTAAAAACGCGATTACTCCAGATGTAGAAACTTTTAGAGAGAGTTTGCCAATCATCAACGAACAACTTCAAAACCATAAAGAAGATAAAAATCTGGTAATGTATTGTACTGGAGGAATTCGTTGCGAAAAAGCAAGTGCTTACTTTAAACACCAAGGTTTCAAAAATGTTTATCAATTAGAAGGTGGAATCATCAACTATGCGAAACAATTAAAAGAAGAAGGTTTAGAAAGCAAATTCATTGGTAAAAACTTCGTATTTGATAATCGTCTAGGCGAAAGAATCACAGATGATATTGTTTCACAATGCCACCAATGCGGAAAACCTTGCGATAATCATACAAACTGTGAAAACGACGGATGTCATTTATTATTTATTCAATGTGATGAATGTAAAGCGGCAATGGAAAATTGTTGTTCTTCAGAATGTTTAGAAATCATCCACATGCCTTTGGTTGACCAGGTTCGTTTGAGAACTGGGAAACAAGTTGGAAATAAAGTTTTCAGAAAAGGAAAATCGGAAAACTTGAAATTCAAACATTCAGGCGAATTGCCAGAAACTGCTTTGGCTACAGCACAAAAGCCAGCAGATATTCGTCAGAAAATAAAAGTAAAGAAAGTACTTCTTGGAAAAGCAGAACATTATTATGTAAAAGCACAAGTTGGACAATTCACAATAGAAAATCACGAATTAAATAGGGGTGATAAAATCCTTATTTCTGGCCCAACAACAGGAGATCAGCAATTGATTTTGGATAAAATTATTGTTGATGGTGCAGAAATTCAATCTGCTAAGATTGGTGATAAGGTTACTTTTGAAGTTCCATTCAGAATTAGATTATCTGATAAAGTATATAAGATTTTAGAATAGTTCCATCATATATAATCGAACATAAAATAAAAAGAGTCGCAATTGCGACTCTTTTTATTTTTAAACCTCTTGAATATTTTCAGGTATTATGTTTTCTTCGATTTCATCCCATTCTTTGGCTGTCCAGAATAAAGCAATATGTAGATTGTATAAGCCGATAGCGCCGTAAAGTAATAAACAAGTGTAATACAAACCGGTTTCCATATCTTGAAATAAAAAGAATAGTATCGCTATACCCACTAATGTAAAAGCGATCCAAATACCAAATCTAAAATATAATATAAAAACATACAGTAAGACAGCAGGTAAAACTAGGCAAATTAAGTATTCGCGACTTAATCCTATCTTAGCAATCGTGTGTATCGCATATATGGTTGCTAAAAATAAAATAAAGAACTGAAGCAAAGATCTATTTTGCTGATCTTTATTCTGCACTTCAAAATATTGAGTATCCGTTAATGGAATACTTTTGCGAAAAAATAGAAATAGCGGAATCAAATTAATTACCGGGATAAAACTAAAAAAGTAAATCCATAAAGGTTTTCTTCGTAGTGCACTCAATTGCAATAACAATAACTGAGAGAATAATAAATATACAAATGCAATTTGTAAAATAATGCGAAAAAACGTCAATAAAGTATATAAAATAGTCGAAAAAGTAGGATCTACAACTGCAAAAGCATATTGTGATACGTTTTCCGTCAAATTCAAATGAAGAGCAAACAAAGAACTGAATAAAATTATAAAGTGTGCTGTAAAATTTTTGTTTGTTAATAATGAAGTAGCAGGCATTTTTATAAAATTCTTGAAAGAGAATCCAGCATCTGATAGAAATATAAAATAGAAAAAAGATAATGGTATAAAAACTTTTATAAGCGCATTTCCATAAGAGTAAAGAGAAGTAAGGAAATCGTTAATCAGTATCACAGATCCAATTTTCTGATATATTGTACTTATGCTTATTACGGTAATCATTCCAATCAAATATCCCATCAGACTTAATTTTTCCCCATAAAGTATTTTTCTTCTAAACACACCATATAATGAATAGGTAGGGAAAAAATTCATAATAAAATAAATAGAATAAAGCGAGTTTAAAAATTCTAATCTATTAAGACCTGCATACATATAAACTATATCCAAAACTGTTGATGGCAAGAAGAGTAAGAGAATAAATTTAATTTTATTATACTTTTTTTCATAGACTGCTTCCCAACAAAGTACAACTACCATAATCAGAATATCGATAATTTTGTTTATGATTTCTGCCCAAACAGGTAGTTCTTTCGCCGAATCAAAGGAGTCAAATGCATCAAGTAAACCTAGACCTCCGGATCGTGGAATGTAAAAATTGTTAGTAATAAATTGCTTGATGATAAAAAGCAAGGCAGCAATAGCAAGGGGGTAGAGTATCTTTTTAAACTTTGAAAAATTAAAATGATAAAAGTAGTTTGTTTCGTCTTTTGGTTTGTCTAATAAAATTTCAGTATTCATTTAGTGGCTGAGGTTTGTTTTTGGGTTGGTTTAAAATATTTTTTTTGTACAAGTAAACTTAACAAATTTTAGTTCTCTTTCAGAATTATTTAAAGACAGAAAATTTCTTTTTTTATTTAACAAACCATTAGTTTTAATCGATATATGGCAGAATAAAAAAAATACTATCTTTACCGATTAAACGTTTATGAACTTAAGTTGCTTTTGCAACACTACATATATAATTATGGCATGTACAAGTTGTTCAACCTCAGATGGTGGCGCACCAAAGGGTTGTAAAAATAATGGGACTTGCGGCACCGATAGCTGCAATAAATTGACTGTTTTTGACTGGCTTTCAAACATGAGTCCGTCTAATGGAGAGGCAATTTTTGATTGTGTTGAGGTTCGTTTCAAAAACGGACGCAAAGAATTTTTTAGAAATTCTGAGAAACTAACTTTAAGTATTGGTGATATTGTAGCAACTGTTGCTTCACCAGGACATGATATTGGAATTGTAACTCTTACAGGCGAATTGGTAAAAATTCAAATGAAGAAAAAAGGAGTAAATCATGAAAGTAATGAAGTTCCAAAAATTTACAGAAAAGCATCTCAAAAAGATATCGATATTTGGTCAGTAGCGCGTGATCGCGAGGAACCAATGAAAGTTCGTGCACGTGAATTGGCAATTCAGCATAAATTAGAAATGAAAATTTCTGATATCGAATTTCAGGGTGACGGATCAAAAGCAACGTTTTATTATACGGCAAATGATCGTGTCGATTTTAGAATGCTGATTAAGGATTTTGCGAAAGAATTCAGCACCAGAGTCGAAATGAAACAAGTTGGTTTCCGTCAGGAAGCAGCGCGTTTAGGAGGAGTTGGTTCTTGTGGACGTGAGCTTTGCTGCTCAACTTGGTTAACTGATTTTAGAAGTGTAAATACATCTGCAGCGCGTTATCAACAATTGTCATTGAATCCTCAGAAATTGGCTGGACAATGTGGTAAACTTAAATGTTGTCTTAACTATGAGTTAGATACTTACATGGATGCCTTAAAAGATTTCCCGGATTATGATACTAAATTAGTAACCGAAAAAGGAGATGCTGTTTGTCAAAAACAAGATATTTTTAAAGGCTTAATGTGGTTCGCTTATACTAATAATTTTGCAAACTGGCATGTTTTAAAAATTGATCAGGTAAAAGAAATTATTGCTGAGAATAAACAGAAAAACAAAGTTTCTTCGTTAGAAGATTTTGCAATTGAAGTAACTTCAGAACCTGAAAAAGACTTTAATAATGCAATGGGTCAGGAAAGTTTAACTCGTTTTGACCAACCAAAAAGAAAGAAAAAACCAAATCGCAAACGCAAACCAAATGCTGAAAATGCAGTAGTTGCCGCGGCACCGAGCAAACCACAGCAAGGAAATAATAACAACAATAACAAGCAAGGCGGAGGAAATCCGAATAAATCGAATAAGCCTCACAACAAGCAAAATCATTCTAATAAAAACAAACCAAATGAAAATAAACAGAATGAAAACAAGCCAGCTGAGCCTAGAAAACCAATAATTATTACTAAAAATGAGAATAAAAAATAGCGGAATTCTTCTTTTGGTTGCAATACTACTCTTCTCTTGTGATAAGAAAAGAGTGTTTGATGAGTACAAATCCGTTGGGAGTGCTTGGCACAAAGACAGCGTTGTTACTTTTAATTTGCCAGTTTTAGATTCTACCAAAAAATACAACTTATTTGTAAATTTGAGAGATAACAACAATTACCCTTTCAATAATTTGTTTTTGATTGTTGCTATTGAAACGCCAAGCGGTTTTACAAAAGTAGATACGTTAGAATATCAAATGGCAAATCCGGACGGAACTTTGTTAGGAAACGGTTTTACAGACATAAAAGAAAGCAAGCTGTTTTATAAAGAAGATGTGAAGTTTAAAGGAAAATATAAAGTTCATATTAAACAAGCTGTTAGAGAATCAGGCAAAATTCCTGGTGTTGAAGCTTTAGAAGGTATTACAGACGTAGGTTTTAGAATAGAACAAAAAGATTAGAAATAATTATGGCAGCTAAGAAAAACAATCAATCAAATAGCGTTAAAGATATTAATTACTATAAAAAGAAGTTCTGGCGGGTTTTTGCTTATACTTTGCTAGGTATTTTGGCTTTCTTTTTATTTGCCTCTTGGGGATTATTCGGTTCAATGCCATCTTTTGAAGATTTGGAAAATCCGGATTCAAATTTAGCTACTGAAATTATTTCTTCTGATGGAGTTGTAATTGGTAAATACTTTAAAACCAATAGATCTCAGTTGAAATATTCTGATTTGCCAAAAAGTTTGGTTGAAGCATTAGTTGCGACAGAAGATGCACGTTTTTATGAACATTCTGGAATTGATGGACGTGGAACTTTAAGAGCCGTTTTTACTTTAGGAACAAATGGTGGTGCGAGTACTTTAACACAACAGCTTGCAAAACAATTATTTCACGGTGAAGGTTCTAAATTTTTGCCTTTCAGAATTGTTCAGAAAATAAAAGAATGGATTATCGCCATTCGTCTGGAAAGACAATATACCAAAAACGAAATTCTGGCAATGTATTGCAATGTCTATGATTTCGGAAATTATTCTGTTGGAGTAAGTTCGGCAGCGCAAACTTATTTCTCTAAAGATCCAAAAGATTTAACAATGGATGAATCGGCTATTTTAGTCGGAATGTTCAAAAACTCTGGATTATATAATCCAGTTCGTAATCCGCAAGGTGTAAAAAATCGTCGTAATGTGGTGCTTTCGCAGATGGAAAAAGCAAAGATGATTACCACTGCAGAAAAATTGAGATTACAGGCTTTGCCAATTACATTGAAGTTCAAACTTGAAAGTCACCGTGAAGGAACGGCTACTTATTTCAGAGAATATCTTCGTGATTACATGAAAAAATGGGTCGCTGAAAACAAAAAACCAGATGGTTCTGATTATGATATCTACAAAGATGGTTTGAAAATTTATACGACTATCGATTCAAGAATGCAGCTTTATGCGGAAGAAGCAGTTTCTGAACACATGAAAAATCTTCAACAGCAATTTTTTATTGAAATGAAAACCAATAAAAATGCACCTTTCGTAAATATCACTCAGGCTGAAACAGATAGAATCATGATGCAGGCAATGAAAAATTCTTCACGCTGGGCTATCATGAAAGATATGGACAAAAGTGAAGATGATATTATCGCATCATTCAAAGTAAAAACACAAATGAGAATTTTTACTTGGAAAGGAGAGCGTGACACTATCATGACGCCATTAGATTCTATTCGTTACTACAAACACTTTTTACAGTCTGGTTTGATGGCAATGGAACCTCAAACTGGAAATATCAAAGCTTGGGTTGGAGGTATCAATTATAAATATTTTCAATACGATCACGTTGGGCAGGGAGCTAGACAAGTTGGTTCTACTTTCAAACCATTTGTTTATGCAACTGCTATTGAACAGTTGAATATGTCTCCTTGTGATTCTATTTTGGATGGACCTTTTATGATTCACAAAGGACGTCACCACGTAACAGAAGATTGGGAACCAAGAAACTCTGATAACAGATATCGCGGAATGGTTACCTTAAAACAAGGTTTGGCGAATTCTATTAATACCGTTTCGGCTAAATTAATTGACAGAACTGGTCCTGAAGCAGTTGTTGAATTGACAAAAAAATTAGGAGTTAAAACTGAAATCCCAGTTCAGCCTTCAATTGCTCTTGGAGCGGTTGATATTACAGTTGAAGATATGGTTGCGGCATATAGTACATTTGCAAATCAGGGAGTTTATGTAAAACCACAATTTTTAAGCAGAATTGAGAATAAAAGCGGTGAGGTTATTTATGAACCAATTCCGGAATCTCATGATGTTTTAAATAAAGATATTGCTTTTGCAGTAATTAAATTATTAGAAGGTGTTACAGAAACTGGTTCTGGAGCACGTTTACGTACACAAGGCGGTGGAAGCGGTGATAATCGTTGGACAGGATATCCTTATATGTTCAAAAATCCAATTGCGGGTAAAACCGGAACAACGCAAAACCAGTCAGACGGTTGGTTTATGGGAATGGTTCCAAATTTAGTAACTGGAGTTTGGGTTGGTTGTGAAGATCGTTCAGCACGTTTCAAAAGTTTGACTTACGGTCAAGGTGCAACAGCAGCATTACCGGTTTGGGCTTATTTTATGAAAAAATGCTACGCTGATGAAGCACTTCAAGTTTCAAAATCGGAATTTGAGCGTCCGGCTAACCTTTCGATAAAAGTGGATTGTTATCAAAGACCTGCAGTAGTAAAAGACACTACTCAGACAGATCAAAATACAGACGAATTTGAGTTGTAAACTTAATTTGGCTTTAAAATAAATTTATCCTTTTGAAATCTTCTAAAATCTGGAAGAGGACAAAAGGATATTTTTTTTGATAAAATTTTATTTTTTACGAAATCGATATAATTCAATCTAAAAATCTTATTTTTATCAAAAATATATAGTAATAAAGACACTTTGTTATGATAACAAAAAAAGTAAATAATGTTCATGATGCAATTCAAGGAATTGAAAGCAGTATGACAATAATGTTTGGCGGTTTTGGTTTATGCGGAATTCCTGAAAATACTATTGCCGCATTGGTTAATACTTCGATTTCAGATTTAACCTGTATTTCTAATAATGCAGGAGTTGATGATTTTGGTTTGGGATTGCTTTTACAAAAGAAACAAATCAAAAAAATGATTTCCTCTTATGTTGGCGAGAATGCTGAGTTTGAACGTCAGATGCTTTCAGGCGAACTTGAAGTTGAACTTACACCTCAAGGAACTTTAGCAGAACGTTGCCGAGCAGCTCAGGCGGGAATTCCTGCTTTTTTTACTCCGGCAGGTTACGGAACAGAAGTTGCCGAGGGAAAAGAATCTCGTGAGTTCAACGGGAAAATGCATATTATGGAGGAAGCCTTCAAAGCCGATTTTGCAATTGTTAAAGCATGGAAAGGCGATGAAGCTGGGAATCTTATTTTCAAAGGAACTGCCCGAAACTTCAATGCATGTATGGCAGGAGCAGGAAAAATAACAATTGCTGAGGTTGAAGAATTAGTTCCTGTCGGGACTTTGGATCCAAATCAAATTCACATTCCAGGAATTATGGTACAGCGTATTTTTCAGGGAGAAAAATTCGAAAAGAGAATCGAGCAAAGAACTGTTAGAACGAAGAATTAGATAATTGAGAAAATGTGACAATTAGATAATTATTTTTCCAATTATCTAATTATCAAATTCTCTAATTGACACATTATAAATATGGCACTTAGTAAAGAAGATATAGCAAAACGAATTGCAAAAGAAGTAAAAGACAGATATTTTGTAAACCTTGGAATCGGAATTCCGACATTGGTTGCGAATTATGTAAGAGAAGATATTGCAGTAGAATTTCAAAGTGAAAATGGTGTCCTCGGAATGGGGCCATTTCCGTTTGCAGGCGAAGAAGATGCCGATATTATAAATGCAGGAAAACAAACTATTACAACGCTTCCGGGAGCAAGTTTCTTTGATTCTGCTTTTAGTTTCGGAATGATTCGCAGCCAAAAAGTCGATTTAACGATTCTGGGCGCAATGGAAGTTTCTGAAAACGGAGATATTGCCAATTGGAAGATTCCGGGGAAAATGGTAAAAGGAATGGGAGGTGCAATGGATTTAGTAGCTTCTGCCGAAAATATCATCGTTGCCATGATGCACGTGAACAAAGCAGGCGAATCTAAAATCTTAAAAAAATGTACTTTGCCATTAACAGGCGTAGGATGCGTTAAAAAGGTTGTAACTGAGCTTGCAGTTCTCGAAGTGACTAAAAATGGTTTTAAGCTCTTAGAACGAGCGCCAGGGGTTTCTGTTGAGCATATCATCGCATCAACGGAAGCTGATTTGATCATTGAAGGTGAAATTCCTGAAATGATTTTTTAAATAGGGTTCAAAGTGACAAAGGTTCAAAGTGACAAAGGTTCAAAGTGACAAAGTAATTTATAGTAAAAATAAAAAACCGCCCATAAGGCGGTTTTTCTATTTAAAAACTTTGTTCCTCTGTACCCATGAGCCTTTGGAACTTAAAAGTTTAATTTAAATTAAATGAAGCTCCTAAACTGAAAGTAGCTTGATTGTTTAAGTGATCAAATACATCATTATCACTGCTGTATTTTGCAATTGGAAAACCAATTTCTGTGAAAACACCAAATCCGTCAGTAAAGAAATAACGACCTCCGATGTGACCTCCAAAATTTTTCAAACCTAAACTTAAACCTGGGTAAACATCTAATTGTTCAACTCCAATAACACTGCTTAAGTTAGCATTAATTCTTGCTTTTGCATCAAAACGATCTTTGAATTCTGGTTTGTAATCATTGTATGGAGTTGGGTGATCACCATAAATTCCGTTAAAATTGTTTACACCAAGTAAATAATTTGAAACAAAACCAAAAGAGAAATTTTCTCCTAAACCAAAATCAACAGAACCCTGAATTCCAGAACCACCATCTTGTAGATTAGCACCAACATTTACTCTGATATCTCCTTTGCCTGTAAAAGCTTTTTGAGCATTAACAAATCCAAATGATACTAAAAACAAGAGTGTAATAACTTTTTTCATAAAATTAAATATTAATTATTTTGCGGTGCAAATGTATATTTAATATTTTAATTCCTACCTTTTTCGTCAGGATATAATTCATTTAACGGTTCGCTTTGCCAGAACTCCTTTGTATCCACATTCATAATCGTCAAAGGCCCTTTAAAAGCAGCGCCTGTATCAACATTCCAAACACAAGCTTTGTTTACAGGAACCGTTTCTCCAATTCGAGTAACAGGAGTGTGTCCAATATAAATTTCTTTATAAACCGTAAAACGTTTTGGATAATATAAATCATCGGGTGTTAAAGCTGGGTTCAAAGCAAGTGCCGATTCCCAAAGTGTTCTGTCCCAGTAAAATAATTTCGGAAAATATTCCCAGACCACACCATTTAAATTGGTGAATCCGGCGTGAACAAAAAGACGGTTTTCATCATCCAGATAATAGTCTTTCAAAGATTCTAAAAAAGCAATATGAGTTTTCTTCTTTTCCTCAGAAAGTTTAGAATATCCTTCAACAGTAGCTTTTCCGCCATGTTTGTACCACATTTCTTCATCAAAATCTTCATGCCTGTTTTCAAGCCAGTCTAGTGCCAGCTGATCATGATTTCCTCTGATGCAAATGCATTTTTGTTTGCTTTTAAGGTCAATTAAAAAATCGATGACTTCAGCAGACTGACTCCAGCCGTCTACATAATCACCTAGAAAAATAAGAGTATCTTCGGTAGTAACTTTGGCTTTATTCAACACTTGCTCAAGTGCGCGTAATCCTCCGTGTATGTCGCCTATAACAAATGTTCGCATTATTTAAATTTTCGAGTAGAAGAACAAAAATAGAAAGAATAATTGGTTTCAACTCAATGATTTTTTATTCTTTAAAGATTGGTATTATTTATAACTATTTGCCGTGACTTTTTATTGCTTTACTTTTTAAATTTGCAATATGTCAGAAGTGCCAACATATCGAAAAATTATTCATATTGACATGGATGCTTTTTATGCTTCTGTCGAGCAGATGGATAATCCTGCTTTGCGAGGAAAACCTGTGGCAGTTGGTGGTTCTGAGAATCGGGGAGTGGTTTCGGCTGCAAGTTACGAAGCCAGGAAATTTGGTGTTCGGAGTGCTATCAGCGGAGTTTTGGCAAAAAAATACTGTCCAGAAATTATTTTTGTTCGTCCGAGATTTGATCGCTACAAAGAGATTTCGTCTAAAATCCATAAAATTTTTCATGAATATACTGATTTGGTTGAGCCACTTTCGCTTGACGAGGCTTATCTTGACGTAACGCAAAATAAAAAAGGAAATCCAAGTGCGAGTTTGCTTGCTCAGGAAATTAGACTGCGAATTCTCAATGAAGTTGGACTTACGGCATCTGCCGGAATTTCAGTAAACAAATTTGTTGCTAAAATTGCCAGCGATGTGAATAAACCTAACGGACAAAAAACGGTAAATCCAGATGAGATTTTAGCTTTTTTAGAAGAATTGCCGATTCGGAAATTTTATGGTGTTGGGAAAGTAACCACCGAAAAAATGTATCAGCTTGGGATTTTTACCGGAGCCGATTTAAAAAGCAAAACAATAGAATTTCTGGAAAAACATTTCGGGAAATCTGGTGCTTTTTATTATAAAGTAGTTCGCGGAATTCATAACAGCGAAGTAAAAGCGCATCGGATAACAAAATCGGTCGCTGCAGAACATACTTTTGATGTTAATTTATCTTCTGAAATTTTTATGCTTGAGCAGCTTGATAGAATTGCAGCTTCATTAGAAAAACGGTTGAAAAGGCACAAAATTTCAGGTAAAACAGTTACTCTTAAAATAAAATACAGTGATTTTACACAACAAACCCGAAGCAAAACACTTCCTTATTTTATTTCAGATAAAAGTCTGATTTTAGAAATTGTGGAAGAATTATTGTATCAAGAACGAATGAAAGATTCTGTACGATTGCTCGGAATTTCGCTAAGTAACTTAAATACAGAGGAAAAGAAAGCAGTTGTTGTGCAATTGAAATTTTCTTTTTGATTTGTTATAATCTTTGAAATTACGGTTTTCCGTAAAGAAAACTCAAGTTTTCGTCTTATCTTTGAGAGAATAGTCATCTAATTTAAATCGCTCCAATATGAAAAACGCTAACCCTGAAGAAGCATCTTATCGTTATTCGGTTCCAATCTTGGCTTGGGATTTTCACTATGAATATATAAATGAATTGAAAGCCATGACTGCCGATTTGAAAAGGTTGCATACGATTTCATCTCAATATGCATGGAATGAAAGAGAACTTAAAATAGAAGAACGAATTAAAAATGAAGTAATTGTAATAACCGATTTGAATTTAAAAATCGTTTTTGCATCCAGTAAAATTAAAAGAATGACAGGTTATACCGAAGCAGAAATTTTAGGAAACACACCTAAAATGTTTCAAGGCCCGGAAACGTGTCCATATGTTTTACAAGAAATTAGAGAAGCAATTCAGTTAAAAACCTCGTTTGAAAAGACAATTGAAAACTACAAAAAAAACGGAAAGGTATACAGTTGTCACATCAACGGTTTTCCTGTTTATAATTGGAAAGGAGAAGTTTCGCATTTTATAGCATTTGAGAAAAATGCGCTTAGTGCATAATATTTAAAGCAAAAAATATATAAATAAAAAACCGCCTTTTGGGCGGTTTTTTATTTATAAAGAAAACTTAGAATCTCAGTATCTTAGAACCTTAGTGTCTTAGACTATAAATTCTCGAAGAAATCATTTCCTTTATCATCAGTAATGATAAAAGCAGGGAAATCTTTCACGGTAATTTTACGAACCGCTTCCATTCCTAATTCTTCAAAATCAACAACTTCAACTTTCAAAATATTGTCTTGGGCCAAAATAGCAGCTGGACCTCCAATAGAACCAAGGTAGAACCCTCCGTATTTGTTGCAGGCATCCGTAACTTGTTTCGTACGATTTCCTTTAGCCAGCATTACCATACTTCCGCCATTTTTCTGGAATTCGTCCACATAAACATCCATACGTCCAGCTGTTGTTGGGCCAAAACTTCCTGAAGCCATTCCTTCCGGAGTTTTTGCTGGTCCAGCGTAATAAACTGGGTGATTTTTGAAATATTCCGGCATTGGTTTTCCGGCATCTAGTAATTCTTTAATCTTTGCGTGTGCAATATCTCTTGCAACGATAACAGTTCCGTTTAATTTTAAACGGGTTTTGATAGGGTATTGAGATAATTTTGCTAAAATATCTGCCATTGGCTGATCTAAATCAACTTCAACCGGAGCTTCTAAATGTGGCGCTGTTTCCGGTAAAAATTGTTTCGGATTTACTTCTAATTGCTCAACGAAGATTCCGTCTTTTGTAATTTTCCCTTTAATGTTTCTATCTGCAGAACAAGAAACTCCTAATCCAACCGGACAAGAAGCCGCGTGACGAGGTAAACGGATTACACGAACATCATGCGTGAAATATTTTCCACCAAACTGAGCGCCAATTTCACTTTCCTGGCAGATTTTCTGAACACGTTCTTCCCATTCTAAATCACGAAATGCCTGACCAGCCATGTTTCCTGAAGTTGGTAAATGATCATAATATCCTGCAGATGCTTTTTTAACGGCACTTAGGTTCGCTTCCGCAGAAGTTCCACCAATAACTAAAGCCAAGTGATAAGGAGGACAAGCCGAAGTTCCTAAATCTTTGATTTTTGCACGAATAAATGCATCTAAAGATTTATCATTCAATAATGATTTTGTTTGCTGATATAAATAAGTCTTATTTGCAGATCCTCCACCTTTTGCCATAAACAAGAACTCGTAAGAAGCTCCTTTTTTAGCATAAATATCAATTTGAGCCGGAAGATTTGAACCTGAATTCTTTTCTTCAAACATCGAAATCGGAACGATTTGAGAATAACGTAAGTTACGCTTTTGGTACGTATTGAAAATTCCTTTGCTTAACCATTCAGCATCATCAACACCAGTGAAAATACTTTCACCTTTTTTGGCCATTACAATTGCTGTTCCAGTATCCTGACAGCTTGGTAATTGACCTTCGGCAGCAACAGAAGCATTTTGAAGCAAATTGTAAGCAACAAAACGATCGTTGTCAGTAGCTTCAGGATCGTCAAGAATGTTTCTTAATTTTTGTAAATGTGTCGTTCTAAGCATGAACGAAACATCTGTCAAGGCTTCTTCAGCCAATAATTCTAAACCTTTTGGATCTACTGTTAAAACCTCACGTTCTCCAAATTTTTCAACTTTTACAAAATCAGAGGTGATTTTGCGGTATTGTGTCTCATCCTTTAAAATTGGATAAGGATCTTGGTATATAAAATCAATCATTGTTTTGTTTTTTTACAAAGTTAGAAATTATTTACCTAAGAAAGAATTTGAATTAGGGGCGTTTGTGTGGATATAGATAATTAAAATCGTTATTGTTTTAAACTGGACTGAAGTCCAGCTCTACAATATGGGCCGAGCCGCTGGCTCTTTTTAAAGTTCCGGAGGAACGATTTATTTTGTAGGGCTGGACTTCAGTCCAGTTTTGCTTAAGTTATATTAAATTTTCAAAAACGCATCTTTCGTCAAATTTGACATTATAATTATTTAAAAAGGAGGAATATTCATCCCTGAAATTTTGTTTTTTGTGATGTTTTTCTTGATTTGAAATATATTTATAAACGGCATCAATATGAGATTTGCTATATGAAAAAACACCATAACCTTCTTGCCATTCAAATTTGCATTTAGTCAAT
This sequence comes from Flavobacterium sp. ASV13, assembly GCF_000745775.1. GTDB lineage: Bacteria > Bacteroidota > Bacteroidia > Flavobacteriales > Flavobacteriaceae > Flavobacterium. Next base: position 80,153 of record NZ_KN050752.1, read on the forward strand.
TGATGATCATTGATAAATTTTGATGATTTGCCTTTTACAATTTTCATTAAATCTGAAATTGAAACAGTTGGTTTAAGTGCTAAAAGACAGTGAACATGATCTTCGGTGCCGTTTACAATAATTGTTTTACAACCTGTTTCATTGATCAAATTTCCAATTACACTTAAGATTTTAGATTTGCATTCAGGAGTAATTAAAGCTTCTCGGTATTTGACTGCAAAAACGGCTTGGATATAAACTTGATGAAAGGTGTTTGACATTTTGTAATAAACTTAAAAGATTGAATTTTAATCTCAAAATTACAAAATAATCTTACAAAAAGATGCAATTAAATCATTTATATGGTTAAACTGGACTGAAGTCCAGCTCTACAATATAGTTCGAGCTGCTGGCTCTTTATAAAGTTCCGGAGGAACGATTTATCTTGTAGGGCTGGACTTCAGTCCAGTTTAATGTATATGTTAATTTTTTAAAAAAACCAAGTCGCCACAAAAATAGCCGTAATCACACAAATCAAATCAACCAAAAGCATCGTGCCCAAAGCGTAGCGCGTATTTTTGATATTCACAGAACCAAAATAAACCGCAATTACATAAAACGTACTTTCAGCACTACATTGGAAAATACTGCTTAATCTTGCCGTTAAAGAATCGGCACCAAAAGTATTCATTGAATCAATTAAAAATCCTCTTGATCCTGCAGAACTAAACGGACGTAGCATCGCAACTGGCAACGCATTTGTGATTTCCTGGCTTACACCTAAATTTGAAAATACAAATCCAATTCCGTCACTGATGATTTCGAATAATCCGCTGTTTCTGAATAATGAAATTGCAACCAACATTCCCAAAACATAAGGGAAAATAGTAACTCCGGTTTTAACTCCGTTGTTTGCTCCAACAACAAAAGTGTCGAAAACAGTAGTGTCAGCTTCTTTGAATTTTTTCTCGTGCGTGAAAGAGAAAATCAAAGTAAAAAGAACAATTGTAAGTAAAATTAAACCTGAAAGGTTAGAAGTAAAGTAGTTTTTTCCGATTAAATCCAAATGATTCACATACATCAGTAAACCTACAATTGCAGCAATCATAGTAATTAAGCCGATTACAAGTGAAGCACTTTTAAAATTGATTTTTTGTTTAATTCCAACAATTAGGAAAGCTGCAATTGTACCAATAAACGAAGTAATAACGCATGGAAGAATTACATCGGCTGGATTTGTTGCGTTTGCAGCAGCGCGATAACCAATAATTGAAGTCGCAATCAAAGTCAAACCAGAAGCATGCAGACACATAAACATGATTTGTGCATCGCTGGCTTTATCTTTTTCGGGATTTATTTCCTGTAAACTTTCCATTGCTTTTAATCCAAATGGTGTTGCGGCCGAATCTAATCCGAGGAAATTGGCAGCAAAGTTTAAAGTCATATAAGAAATCGACGGGTGATTTTTAGGAATAGTTGGAAACACTTTTACAAAAACTGGACTTAAAGTTTTAGCTAATTTTCCTGATGCTCCAGAAATAATTAAAAGTTCCATTAATCCGCAGAAAAAGGCTAAATAGGCAATAAGGGGAAGAATTAAATCAACCAAAGTGCTTTTGCAAGTCGGCAATAAACCGTCAGATTTTTGAAGACCACTGTAAATTTTTACCGTTTTATTTTTGTAAACATAAGTCGTGTCGGCATTTAGCGTATCACGATTGATAATCATGGTTTGATCTTTCGCTTTTGAAATGCTGTCTTTGATGAAAGCAGGAAGTTCTTCGATGTATTTTTCAGAAACTAAAATTGGGTCGTCTTTTTTTCCATTCAAAACAGAATCAATAGTGTAAGTATTGGCAGTGAATAAACTGACTACAATAAAGAGAATCGAAGAAATAAAAATCGCTAACCAAAATCTGCTTAATACCATAATTGTAATTTTTTGTAAATGTAATTATTTAGCAATAATAAGCATAAAGATTTAAGTAGCGAAACGAGAAGTAATCGCTAAAAAGAACAATTCTTTACTTAAAATCCTATTTATTCGATAATAACTTTCGTTTCCAGATACTTTTCAAAAGATTTAATTTCTTCGAAAAGAAGCTGTTTTTTGCTTGATTCAGTTTCGTCAAAAAATTCGGTTTCGATTCTGACGTGATCTTTTTTAATCGTTCTTTTCCAGATTCCGATTACTTTTCCGTTTTCTAAAATTATCGGTTTGAAAATACCATTATTGGTAAAAACCTTCGATTGATTTTGTGCCAAAAAGGAAGCTTCACGAGTTTTGTACGAAATTAAAATTTCATCAAAAGCAGGAAGAAAGTGAATGCTTTTCTTGAAGTTAGCGTTTTCAATTTCTTGATTAACAAAATAATAAATTTGATTTTTGATTTCAATACTATTTAATTGCAATATAATTGCATCAATGGTTTTTTTGCAAATAGTAGGCGGAAAACCGGACCACCACGAAAAATCAAGCAAAGTTGCCGGACCATGACTTTCAAAATATCTTAGAGCAAGTTTTGCTAAAGCTTCTTCTTTTGTTAATTTATTTTTTGGCTTCGGAACTCTTTCTTCAAGTAAAGCATAAGTGATTTGTTTGCCTTTCATTTTTCCGTTACAAACTAAACCATCTAATTCGGCATTCATCATAATGGCTGCGCTTAGAAAATCTTCTTTTGAAGTTTTGCTAATGCCAAGTTCTTGCATGATTTCGTCTCGAGTCAAATGATTGTTTCCCGCTAAAAGCTTTTCGATTGCATTATTGGTCTGATCAAGTTTTTTTGCATCATAACCAAATTTTTTGGCTGCAGAAGCTGTAAAACGTTTCACTTGTGGCGCAGAAAGATCCAACATCCAATAAATATCTTCAGCGGAAACAAAATGCCAGGTTGGACGCAAAATATGTGTCCGAATAATTTTGGCCGAATTCACAGCTTTTTCAATCTCTTTTTCGCTAGCATCGCAACGAGAACCAATCGCCCATTTTGCCATTGCATAATCCTGCGCCTGCATTGCTCCAAAATGATAAACAACTTCTTGCGGAGAGCAATTGGTCTCTTTGTACAATTTTTGAGCAACCAAACGATGGTGTGAAATTTCAGAATGAATCATTTTTAAAACTTTTTATTAAACCATATAAGTGATATAAGTTCATGATAAGAAACCTCAGTATCTTAGCAACTTAGTCCCGAAGCCTCGGGATAGCATCTTAAAAAAAATCAGACATGAATAATTTCGTCATCAATCAATAAATCTTCACGTCGTAAACGAAGAAAAATCTGGGCAACAGCAATAGTATCTTTTTCGCAATATGTTACAATTCGGTCAATGTCTTTTTCTACGTAAAAAACATGTGCCACCTGACTTCCGTCGATATCGCCTTTTGGAGAAGGAACTCCAAGAATTTTTGTCAATAATTTTAAAGAAGTAAAATGCTTGTAATCACCAAACTTCCATAATTCTAAAGTATCCAAATGTGGAATTTCCCAAGGTTTTTTCCCAAATAAATTCAGTTTATCCGGAATTGCAATTTGGTTGATGATCATTCGGCGGGCAATAAACGGAATATCGAATTCCTTTGCATTATGTCCGCACAAAAGATGTTGTGGCTGATTGAAGTGATTATTCAGAAGATTATTGAAGTCTTTCAGAATCTTTTTCTCATCGCCAAAAAACGATGTCACTCTAAAATTTCGAATATCCCCTTTGATGGTGAAAAAGCCAACTGAAATACAGATAATCTTACCAAACTCCGCCCAAATTCCGGCACGATCATAAAATTCTTCGGGTGTGAAATCGTCTTTTCGCTGATATTGCGTTTTTAAATCCCAAAGCGATTGCATTTCCGCGTCAAGCGAATTGAAGTTTTCTTCTTCCGGAACGGTTTCAATATCAAGAAATAAAATGTTATTGAGGTTTATTTTTTCAATCATTATTTAGACATCTTAGATGTTAGATTTTTAGACTTCTTAGATTTATAAAAGTACGAAAAATCAATCTTTACATAAGAATTAACTTATTTTTTAAAACAAACTTTGCTGTTTACTTGGATTTTCATGTTCCAAAAGCCATTTTTTACGAGATAATCCGCCGGCGTATCCGGTTAAAGATCCGTTTGTCCCAATAACGCGATGGCAAGGAACCACAATCCAAAGCGGATTTTTTCCATTTGCCGATGCTACAGCTCGAATCGCTTTTACATCGCCCAATTTTTTGGTCTGATCCATATAACTTACTGTTTTTCCGTACGGAATTTCCAATAATGCTTTCCAGACTTTTTGTTGAAATTCGGTACCTTGTGGATTCAGTTTTAAGTCGAAATCGGTTCTTTTGCCTTCAAAATATTCATTTAATTGAGAAACAGCATCTTTTAAAACTTTTGGGATTTTTTTAGAAACTTCATTTGTGCCAACATCAGAAACAGAAATTACCGAAATACCATTTTCATCTCCAACAATTTTGGTGATTCCTAAAGGCGAATTGATGTAAGCTGTTTCCATTTTTTTATTTTAATCACAAAGTTCGCGAATATTTTTGAATCCTATCTGTTGTATAGGTTCATTTGCAATTTAAGGCAGATTTTACCAGCCGCCGCCTCCGCCACCGCCGCCACCTCCACCGGAGCTTCCTCCGCCAGAACTTCCACTACTTGAGCTGCTTGAAAATGTATTGTAGGTAGAACTAAAATGTGTCATCATTTTAATCGAAAATCCCGAAGAACCTTCAGAGGTTCTTATCCAATTATTGGTGTAGTTCAGTTTTTTTAAAATAGTAGTGAATTTTAGATTCCATTTGTCTTCAATTCCTAATGCAAAGGCATAAGGCAGATTTTCTTCATAAATGTGTATTGAAGTTGCGTTTTCTTCGGGTTTGTAATCTAATAAATACTGTTTCAGTTTTTTGATTTGAAATTTTGTTTCAATTCCGAGTTGGGTATAAACGCTTATCAAACTTAAATAGATACTAAATCCGAAAATTATTAGAAAGAGAACCAACAAATTCAGGACAGAATAGCTTTTGTCTACATTGCTTGCAAAAAATGATGCAAAGCAAAAAACGCCCGAAAAGATTGACAGGAAAAAACACAAGAAACTGGAGCCGTAGTCTTGTTTAATAATTGTTTGTATCATGCCTCTGAGAAGCAAGATAGTAAATATCAGAAGCGTAAAACCAAAAATAGCGGCCCCAAAAATGGTTCCTTTTGCAATGTAACAATATCCCAATAATGCCGGAATTGTAATTGCAAAACCTATTAAAATTTGTTTGTAATTGCTCGAAAAATAATCTTTTAAATTGTATTGGCTTTCGAGCGATTTCTCAAGTGCTTCTTTGGCTTTATCAAAGATTAAATAGGTTTTTTTATCAATTTCGAAAGAATCATTTTCTTCGAATAAAGCTTCTAAAACTGCATTTTCTTCTTTGGATAAATCGGTCGTTATACTTCTTTTTTTAAGGGAATATTGAAACTCATCTGCCCAATTTTCTTTTCCATTATCGGAAATTTCAATGGCCCCTTTTTTTGAAAGATTAATTATCGCAATCAAAAGTGTTTGCGAACTGACATATCTTTCTTTTATGTAGTGTAATGAAGTTGCAGAATAGAGGTTTTTCAGATCGATTTTGCTGTTTTCATTTTTTAACAATGGATCCTCGCCATATCTTTTCCACGAAAAATAATAAAATACAAAGCAAATCGAAACCACACCAATTGCAAGTAGCATTTTATCTAGCGCTAAGAATTCCTCCATTTTATAATGAGGAGAGAAAAATGGCTGATGAACAATTCCTTTAGGAAAGCCTGCTGCAACAGTAAAACCTTCTTCTTTTTTTAGATTTTTGGAAGTAAAATAAATACAATTGTCAACTATTTTAGAGTTGCATTCATGTGCTTTCGATCCTAAAATTCCGGTGTAACAAGATGTTTGAAAAGCTTTAGCAGATTTTGGTAAAATTATTTTTGCGCTAACATTTTCAATTTCAAACTGCCAGTAGTTTCCGGTAACATTCCAATAAATTTCGTCAAATTCATCATAAGAATGTGTTTGCGCTTCAACCTCATAAGTCACTTTGTAAGTGTAAGTTCCTTCTGGAAGCGAATAATCTTTGTCGCCAATATAGATTTTAAATGTTTCACTATCTGAATCGATATGATATAATTCTTTGAGACCGTCGCGGGTAACATTTAAAACAGTGTAAAAATTATTTTTAGAAACTTTTGGCGAGTCAGTCGTCGACGGAAGTTCTCTAAATATACCGTGATCGATTTGCTCACCTTTAGCATAAACTTTAATCGTTTCTGTAACGATAATATTCCCATTTTCTTTTAAGAGAATGTCTGCGTGAAATTGTTTTATCTTTTCGGGATTTTCACCGGAAGAATAAGCTTCGTCCTGAGCGTAACTTTGGAAAAATGAAAGTAATAAAAAGCAAATTGAAAATAGAAAGCGGAGTTTTTTCATGTTGAAAAACAATTATTTTTATGAAGGAAAAATAGTGTTTTTATTTTAAAATCTGTGAATTGTAAGTTTTAATAATCAGCCAATCCAAATTTATAATCTAAAAATTGCTCAATTTTTTCGCTTGAAATAACCTTTTTAATATTCGATTTTTCAGAACTGAATTTCGGTAAAACCAGATTTTGTTCTTTTGCTTTTTGGGTATAATATTCCTCTCTTGTTGGGTGAAAAGGCGCAACGGCGTTGAAAACTTCGTTCCATTTTGACTGGTTTATGATTTCCTCAATAATGCCGATGCAATCATTTTGATGAATCAAATTTACTAGAGCATCTGGATTTTCAAGGTTTTCTTTTCCTGATAAATGTTTTACAGGATGACGATCTTCGCCGATTAATCCGCCGAAACGTAAAATTGTTGTTTGGAAGTTTTTGTTTTCAAGAAGAATATTTTCAGCCAAAAGCAATTGTTTGCCGCTTTCTGTTTCAGGATTAGGAACGGTTTTTTCGTTTATGAAATCATTTTCATCGCCGTAAACGGAAGTTGAACTCACAAAAAGTACTTTCTCAACAGATGATTTCTCTATAAACGGAATTAGATTTTTGATTTTTTCGACAAAAACTTTCTTTTCAGCGTTTGGATCGACCGCTCTCAATTTTGGCGGAATATCTATAATTAAGATTTCACTTTCAGATAAAAAAGCATTTACGCTTTCTGAAATACTTTCGCTTTCCAGCGCAACCAAAAACGGATTTATTCCCGAATTTTTTAAAATTTCGAGTTTATTTTCTGAAGTTGTTGAGCCGTTTATCGAATTTCCTTTTTCAATCAGTTTTTTTGCCAAAGGAAATCCTAGCCAGCCGCAACCAAGTATACTTATTTTTGTCATTTTTTGTTTGCTTTGAGTAATAATCTCGCCAAGTCGCTAAGACGCTAAGTTTAATTTTCTTTGCGACTCTGCGACTTTGCGAGATTAAATAACTTCAGTTTTATTTATATCACAAAGTTAGCGTAAATCGAACTTTATCTTTTCCTTTTGCACCAATTCTCTTGTAAAATTTAATTGCTCGTTCATTAAATTCTGGAGTCTGCCATTGAATATTTACGCAATTGTTTTGAGTTCCGATTTCCTTGAGCTTCTCAATTAAAACTTCTCCAATTCCAAAACTTCGTGCGTTTTCTTCTAAAAACAAACAATCCATATATAAAAATGTCGAAGCATCCCAGGTTGAAAAATCAAAAGTGTACGAAACATAACCAACAATTGTTTCTTTTGTGGTAACAACCATACAGAATAATTTGGGTTTTTCGCTGAATAAAGCATTCTTTAGATTTTCTTTTTTTCCTTCAGAAGAGAATTCGGCTTTTTCGAATTCTGCGTGTTTTTGAAGTAAAACTAAGAGTTTAGGTAAATCAGAGATTTCACAATTTCGGATTAAATATTCCATTGTAAATTAATTTCGGTTTGAAGAAAATTGATGAAATGATGGAAATAATCCGGATAATTTTCATTCGCGCGGGTTGCGATGAAATGTTTTCGTTTCAAACCATTTTTCCCGACTTTAATCGCTTTGATCGGACTTGACTTTAGATGCGGCTGAAGCGCCCATTTTGCCATTGACATTACGCCCATATCGGCTTTTACCATTTCCAGAGATGCTTCTGTCAGTGGCATTGGTGTAATTTTTTTTGGTGAAACTTTGGCTGGAGCCAAAAGAAATTGGTGAATGGTTACGGTTTCCATCGGAAGCGAATGAATAATCAAATGTTCATTTATAAAATCCTCTGCAACAACATATTTTTTATCAGCCCACGGATGATTTTCAGAAACCGCCATTACGACTTCGTCTTGAAAAAGCTCGGTATATTTAATGTTATTGTCTTTTATGGTGTCGCTTACAACGGCAATATCGATAGTATTATCCAAAAGTTTTTGAAGCGGAATATGAGTCGCTTCGGCAACAATTTTCAATTCGACATTAGGATAAAGCAAATGAAATTGTTTCATAACCGATGGAAGCCAGTGGTAACTGGAAAAACATTCGGTACTGATTCGGATTTCGCCATATTCGCCAAAAACCATTTGTTTGATTTGCGTTTGGGTTTCAGTGAGTTTGTTTAGGATTTCGTTAGCTAAATCATAGATTTTTTCGCCTGCTTTTGTTAAAACCAATTTTTTATTGGTTCGCAAAAAAATGGCCGTACCCAGTTGATATTCCGCTTCTTTGAGCTGATGACTCAATGCTGATTGCGTCAAATGAAGTTTGTCGATTGCTTTTGTGATGCTTCCTTCTTCAACAATTGCTTTTATCAATTTTAAGTGACGTATTTCCATTTTTAGACTATTAATACACAAAGTAACAAAATTTTAGAGTGGCTTTTGTATGAAAAAAAGTAATGTTCTGCATGAATTCTTTTCGTTTTTATGAAAGCTGAAACCGTTTTACTTTTGGAAAAACAAAAACCTTTAAAACAACAAACTATGGAAGCGCAAATCAAACATTACGAAAATAAACTGGCCTTTGAAATGGATCCTTCTGATTTATTTGAAGCTTTAAATAATGGTGAAAAAGTAATTGCACTTGATGCCAGAAAAGCTTTTGGATTTGAAGCAGAACATATTCCGAATGCGATTAATATTCCGCATCGCGAAATGAATTTAGAAACTACTCAACATTTAGATCGAGACGTTTTGTATGTTACGTATTGCGACGGAATTGGTTGTAATGCTTCAACCAAAGGCGCTTTGAATATGACAAAATTAGGATTTAATGTGAAAGAATTAATTGGCGGAATCGAGTGGTGGAAGTTTGACGGTTATGCAACAGAAGGCACAAAAGGAGTGAAGGAAGGATTGAAAATTGAATGTGCATGTTAGAACAAAGGTTCAAAAGGTGCAGAGGTACAAAGTGACAAAGGTTTCTCAGCATATCTAAAAAAACACAAAGCACTATTTTTCATAGTGCTTTTTTAAATCTTTGTCCCTCTGTCGCTTTGCTCCTTTGAACCTAAATCTTAACCTTCAACCAAAGCTTTTAAACCTTGTAAAATTGGATTTTCTTCGCCTTGTGGTTCTTCCTGAACAGCTCCGGGACGATTATCTTCCTGAATAATTTGAAGTTTTACTTTTTGATTTTCTTCAGATAAAACATAATTCATGATGAAATAGTTCTCTGGTTTATCTTCTAATCCCGGTCTTGGGAAAAATAAAGAGTAACTGATTTTCTGATTTGGAACTACTTCTAAAACCGTTCCCCATTGTTCAAAAACCTGGCCTTCCCATTCATTTCTAAATCGTATTTCACTGCCTTTCTCCCAGTTTGTGACGAGGTCACTTCCGTATTGCCATTGTTTCACCAATTCTGGTTTTGTCAAGGCATTCCATACTTTTTCGATTGGGGCATTCAGAACGATTGTAGAAATATTTGTTGCCATTTTATTCTATTTTAACATTGTTTTTCTCTGCAATTTTTTTGAATAAATCTTCTTTGTTTTCCGATTTCATCTTCTGATAAATAGCACCTAGCATTTGTTCAGAATCTTTCTGATAATCTGAATTTTCATTCGTATAAATAATATGCGCCATAAAAATATTGTCTAATGCCTTTTCATCGTCTTTTATCAGAAAATAGTTTTTTCCGGCACCAAAGTAGCCTTCAGCATTATTTGGGTGATATTGAATCAGTTTTTCATAATAGCTGATTGCCGTTTTATAATCAGATTTGAAAGTATAAACGACGCCAATATTCATCAAAGCAAAATTTCCTTCGGGATAAACTTCTAATGATTTTTTATAATATTTTATCGCGTTATCGTAATCATTTAATTGTCGGTAGGAAACTGCAATATCATCAAGCGCAAGAACAAAATTTGGATCTTCATTTAAAGCTAGCAGAAAACTTTCAATAGCCAGTTTGTAATTGTTCTTTTGCATAAAATCTTTCGCAATTACATAAAAATTCTGCGCCTTTTTATTTTTTGATTCGCCGTAAAAAACATCGTCTTTGTTTTCCATTAAACTCGGAACCAAGTTTGGACATTTTTTGGAAACGACACCTTGAATTTTAAGAATCATGGTTTTAATTCCATCAACTGTATTTATCGATTCCCTGACTTTTGGGTCTTTATCTGTTAAAATCAGTTCGGCCATTGGTTTTGTGAGACAATCTCTGTAAACATCTTCTGTAATTTTTGAACTTTTTTCTAAACACTCACAGGATTTTGCTGCGATTTTTTCTTCAACCGTTTGTGCTTGAAGCGCTGAAAGACTTGTAAAAGTTAAAAAAAGCAAGAAGTTTTTTTTCATTTTAAATAATTAAAATTAGGCTGAATTTGTTTTTATTCTGGTTTAACAACTGCTGGTTTCAAACTGTCTTTCACAACGGCCAAACTGTCTGTTACCGGAGCAACAGGCAATTGAGGCACTGGAGCTGTGTATCTTTTTATTTTTTGCTGAACTAAAACAGCGTCATTCAATACAAATGGAGTTGGCATCATCCAATCGCTTCTTGGTTTGACTTTTAGCAACGGATTAGTCATTAAATCGAAAGAGCTCTCAATTAAATCCATATCAAAAATCGATGATTTGTTAATATAGAATTCCATTTCCAGAGGTTCATTGCCTACAACGTAATAACATAATATTTTTGCACCTTCTCGCTCAAGTTTATTGGTTTTTTCTCCAGATGTTGCAACACCGTTTGCTTTAAAGTTATAAAATGTCATTTTTGGATTTGCAAAAATGTCGTAACGGTTTACTTTTCGGTTTGGCGTTATTCTGATTTTTAGAAATCTTTTGTTGCCTATTACGCTGTCTCTAAGGAAAGAAATTGTTGGTTTCGGAACATCAACAACAGGAGCAATCGCGCTATAAGTAAAACCAGAATTGTATTTGCTGGCAAGCGGAAGACTATTTAATCCGACTGCTTTTTGATTTTTTTCGCCCAAATATGATTTTGTCCAATCATCTAAATTAACATCATAAGTGGTCCATACAGCCGAATTGTTGTTTGCATTATAAACATATAACAAACTGTTTGATTTTGCTTTTCCGTGTTCGTATCCGGAATGATAGCCCGCATAGATGAAAAAGCCAATTGAAATGGCAAAGAAGAACATCGTCCAAACTCCTTTTTTAATAAAAGAACCAAATACAGGAAGAAGTAAACCAAATGCAAGAACGGTTAATATTGCACTTCCAAAAAGAATTTTTAATCCTAAACCAATTGGAAACATTACAATAAATGGCGCAATGATGATTAAAGCCGGAATAGAAAACAATAAATTTAATGCTAAACTATTGTGTCCGGTAAGAACATAAATTCCGAATAAAATTATACCAAAATAAACCGGAACAATTAAGAAACCTGCTCCAACCAAACTATTGGCAATAAAACCATTTATGATAATCCAAAGCAGCAATGCAGTGGCAAAATGATTCATCGATGATTTTGGTTCAGAAAAATGATGATAGAATGCAAAACAAATGGCTATGCTCAGCGTAACGAATGCGCCAATATAAGCGTGGCCGTTATAAGTGAATCCGTTTAGCAAATCAGAATATTGCGGATAAATTTCCAAAACAATTTTCCATCCTAAAAAAGTCACTAATCCAGCAATGACTACAGCTCCAATAAGTGGTACGAAGCCTTTGAAAATTTCTCTGAAGCTGATGATATGTTTGGCTTTTCCAATAAAAATAAAAAGGATAAGTAATCCTAAAGCGATCAGCGTCATTGGTGTTACCCACGAAAAAGGATAACTGATGAAAGAAAAAGGAACACTAAAATAAACATCGTCTTCTGTAGAGTCAGTAGCGTTTAAATCGGCATTTGATAAATATTTTAATAAAGGCATCAAGTAAGATCCCTGATGTGCCAGAGTAGTTTTGTTCAAATGTTGTACGTCGTCTTGCTGTGTGTGATAATTGTAATGTCCGTCGATAAAAGCAAAATTGAAACCCTGAATTTTGCCTTGTTCTCTAAAAACAGTTAAATCGGTATCATTTGGAAGCATTTTGTAAATGCTGTACATCAGCGAATTAGAAACTGGATAAGCCGTTTTTGCATTTGCAAATTCCTTTACAAGAGCTTTGTTTCCTTTGTTGGTTTCCATCAGCATATAACTCGGACCAGATGATCCTCTTGCTTCGAAGTTTAGTACTAAACCAACATCTTTTGCCCATGGATGTTTGTTTACAAAAAGTGCTGCACCATTTAAACCTAATTCTTCAGCATCAGAAAAAAGAATTATAATATCATTTTTTTGAGGCTGTTTAGCATATAAAAAAGCACGAATTCCTTCAAGAATTGTTGCAACTCCTGATGCGTCGTCGCTGGCACCTTTTGAAAAAGAATGCGGAGCACTGTCATAATGAGAAAGAAGTAAAAGCGCTTTTGAATTATTAGTTCCTTTGATGCGCGCCAGAATATTTTTAGATTTTACCAAAAGACCTCTGTCATTAAGTGTAAATCCTTCTTGAACTGAAGTCTCTAAACCGATTCTATTGAGTTCAAGTATTAAATAATTAGCAACTAATTCATGATTGGTCGACCCTACATAATGCGGTTTTTGCGCAATTATTTCTACCTGATTCAAGGCTCTTTCCGTCGAGAATTCAGCGAGCGCTTCTTCTTCCCGAGAAATATATTGTGGCATCATTGTGGCATAAATAATGCCCAAAATGCCTAATACACAAAGAAATCCAAGAATTGAGGTGGGGTTTTTTTTCATGATGAATAGTCTATATTTCTTTTTTAACTAGCATAAAATAATCGTTATCCAAAGATCGATATCCTTGGTCATACAAGAAATAGTAGGTATTCCCTGTTTTGGTCTGCAAGATATTGGTAAAGAAATCAAAATCAAAACCTTTATTTATCATTTTTTCCCTCGTTGCTTTTGATTTCCCTTCGGTATTTAACTCAGCCAAAATACGGTAATTTTTGCGTAATTTATTGTTTACATTTCGCATAAAATTAGTGCTGTCTTTATTTATTTTGTTGTTGTAGGCATTTCGGCAGCTGTCTGAGCAAAATTTTTTGTCTTCTCTGCCAACAATTTTTTCGGAGCATTCGAGGCAAGTTTTCATGAATTTAGTTTTTTAATTTCATATAAATCTGTTCTTCTGTCTTTTAAAGTGTGGACACTCCCGTGTTCGTGAAGTTCTTTTAATAAATTTAAATCGACATCGACAATTAATGTCATTTCTGTATTTGGAGTTGCTTCTGCCTTAATTCCATTACTCGGAAAAGCAAAATCCGAAGGTGTAAAAACAGATGCCTGCGCATATTGAATATCCATATTATTTACTTTTGGAAGATTTCCAACGCAGCCGGCAATAGCAACATAACATTCATTTTCGATTGCCCGAGCCTGTGAGCAATGTTTTACGCGCGTATAACCATTTTGAGTATCAGTTAGAAAGGGAACAAAAAGGATATTCATTCCTTCATCGGCCAATAATCTTGAAAGCTCTGGAAATTCGACATCGTAGCAGATTAAAATTCCGATTTTACCACAATCAGTATCAAAAGTTTTGAATTCTGAACCTCCTTTCATTCCCCAATGCACCACTTCATTTGGTGTAATATGAATTTTGGTATACATTTCTGAAGTTCCGTCTCGTTTGCATAAAAAACCAACATTATACAAATTGCCATTTTCCATAAGAGGCATACTTCCGGTTATAATGTTGATATTGTATGAAATGGAAAATTCCTGGAAACGTTTTCTGATGGGGTCCGAATATCGGGCGAGTTCCCGAATTGCTTCAGCTTCAGATAAATGATTATAATCGGCCATCAACGGAGCAATGAAAAGTTCTGGAAATAAGGCAAAATCGCTTCCATAACCAGAAACTACATCAATAAAAAACTCTGCTTGTTCAAAAAATTCTTCCAGATTATTCAATTGACGCATCTGCCATTGAATCAAACCCAATCTGATGACGCTTTTTTCAAGATTGATTAGCTTCGGACTTTCATCATAATAAATATTATTCCATTCCAGTAAAACGGCAAATTCTTTTGATTCTTCGTCGCCTTCCAGATAATTTTTGATGATTCTCAAAACATGAAAATCATTACTGAGCTGAAAAGAAAGTACAGGATCATACAATTCTTTATGCTTTACTTTTTCGATATAATTTTTTGGAGTTAATTTTTTAGAATGTTGCGCATAATTTGGAATTCTTCCTGCAAATACGATCGCCTTTAAATTCAGCTGTTCACAGAGTTCTTTACGCGCATCATATAAACGTCGACCCAGGCGCAGGCCGCGGTAATTTGGATGAATAAAAACATCAATTCCGTATAAGATTTCTCCATCAATATTGTGTGTGGAGAATGTATAGTTGCCTAGAATCTGACTGTAATTGTGTCTTTTGTCAACGAGTTTTTCATCAACAATAAGTGATAATGCCGATCCTACCACTATGCCGTCTACTAAAATGACCAATTGACCTTCTGGAAAAATGGCTAATAGTTTTTCGATTTCTTTCGATTCCCAATATGAATTTGCCATTTCGGGATAGGATTGAATCATCGAATTTTTTAATTGCTTATAGTCTTCGATCTCTAAATTACGAAGCTCAACTTTATTGATTTTTGTCTGCATATCGTAGGATTTATCTCAAATATACAAAAATATTTCCATTTACAAACGCTTACAAATAGTTACAATCGAAAGTAAATAGTTTCCTACCGACTAATTTTTGAGAGTGAATACATCTTTGCATCGTTGAATTTGAAAAACAGATTCACATTTATAAAAAACATTAAAAAGTATAAGCCATGAATGAAATGAAAAACAGAGTACAATTGATTGGGAACGTAGGCGGTGAACCGGAAATCAGAACTTTAGAAACTGGAAAAAAGGTTGCACATTTGACCATCGCAACAAATGATTATTACAAAAATGACAAAGGTGAAAAAGTGCAGCAAACAGAATGGCATCGCGTAACCGCTTGGGGAAAAGTTGCTGAAATTATTGAAAAATATGTAGTAAAAGGAAAAGAAATCGCTGTTGAAGGCAAATTAACGCACAGAAGTTATGATGATAAAAACGGCGAAAAAAGATATGTTACAGAAGTAATTGTAAATGATATTTTATTGCTCAGTAAATAATCTTTGATTGAGTACAACAAACCCGATAGGTTTTTAAAACCTGTCGGGTTTTTTTAGTTTATTTATAAAACAGAAGCGCCGTTTATATCAGTAGTAAGTACTTCACTCATATAATCAAAAAAAGGTCTCATATTTTTGAAAGCGTCTAAAGCCATTTCCAAAAATTGCGGACTCAATACTTCTTCGTCAGTAAAACGTTTTATAACCAAAAATTGTTTGAAACGCAGTAAATCAATCGCCGGATGATCAACATCGAAGCCTTTTGGTTTTGTTTTGAGTTGCTCGCCTTGTAAAGTTCCGAAGTTGCTGACGAAAGATTTTGCATTCAATATTTTCTGAAAAGTTTCAGGATCTAGTGCAAACTCTGTTCTTATTCGTTTTAAATCTGCGGTATTTGGTCCCCAAAATCCTCCGGCAAAAAAGCTATTTCCTTTTTCCAAATGAAAATAGTATCCGCCGCGTCTGGCAGCAGTTGCACGCGTGTAACTTCCTCCCCAAAAATGTTTAAAAGGAGTTTTATCTTTAGAAAAACGGATATCACGGTAAATTCTATAAACACTTTTTTTGCCCGAAGTATTTTCTAAAACATCGGTTTTGGAAAGTTCTTTTAGTAAAGCGCCAGCAAAATTCTCAATATGATTTAATTCGATTAAATATTGTGGTTTATTGGCTTCAAACCAAGGTTTGTTGTTGTTTTCTTTGAGTTGAACCAAAAAGTCAAGACTAGATTTTGGGATCGTAATATTGTTTTCCATAATTAAATTTAAAAATCAGAAGCGGACTGCAATTTAAAACTAAAAAACCCACCAGAGAAATCTGATGGGTTTTGTTTTATATCGTTAAGCAGTTTTTTTGAATAAATCAAACATTGGACAGCGCGAGCAACGCTTCTTTTCGTTTTTTTTATATTTCTCACAGCAAGAAGATTTACAGTTTTCCAACTTCTTAATGTTCTCAAGGATAACTTTATTCTTATTTTTCTTTTTATCCTTTTTCTTGTCCTTGTCTTTTTCTTTCTTGCCCAATTTTCCTCTGTATTATAAAAACAGTGGCAAATATATAGCAAAAAAGTTATTTTTAAGTATTCTAAATAAACTTTAACTTTTTTATTTTGGATTGATAGCAATCGAGCTTGTAACTGTTAATTGCTGAATATCACGGTCAAACAAATAAAGTCCACCTTTATCATCGCCAATCAGGTTGATTTTATCCAAAATAGATTTAGCTGTAGCTTCTTCTTCGATTTGTTCAGATACGTACCATTGTAAGAAATTATGTGTTGCATAATCTTTTTCTTCAAAAGTAATGTGCACTAATTCATTGATAGATTTCGAAACAAAAAGTTCATGACTATAAAGCTCCTCAAACATTTCTTTAAAAGTAGAATAGCTTGTTTTTGGCGCTTTTAAATCGGTTATGTGAGCGTGTCCTCCGCGTTCGTTTACATACTTTACTAATTTAAGCATGTGTGCACGCTCTTCATCTGACTGTGTGTACATAAATTGAGCGATTCCCTCTAATCCGTGTACTTCAGCCCAACAAGCCATAGAAAGATAAGTTTGCGAAGATTCTGCTTCTATGCGAATTTGCTTGTTTAAAGCTGTTTCAATATTTTTTGATAGCATAATGATGTCTTTTTTGTAAAATTAACGAAAATAATTCATTCCACTTTTTAGAAATGGCTAAAACAATGGACATTTGGATGGATTATCAATATTAATTTCTGTTTAACGGAATAGATTTTGAAAACATTGACTTATTCATAATAGGATTTCCTGGGTTTTGATCCATAAAACCATCTGTAAATTTGCGCATAATATAGCTTTTTTCGACTGTGTCATAATAGCCTAAAAGATAGAAATCGGTTAATTTTAGAACACTTACCAAAGAAATGTTTTTGCTTGTATTCATGAAATAGTTCAGATTGTCAATCGCCAAAGGATCTAAATTAGGATTGCTTACAAACTCAAAATTAGGATTTAATGCAGCATCAAAAAAGACCATTTTGCTTGCATCTTGTACGTTATTAAATCCGTCAAGAAAACCATTTGGTCCATAATTTACGCTCAGAGATTGATAGGAAGCAAATCCGCCAAAAGTGACAAAAATATTTTGTTTGTTTTTAAAAGCTGAAAGTGCTGCATTTACGGTGGATAACTGTTTTAGAAATTTGGCTGTTGTTTTTAATTTCTGAGGTTTTTCTCCGTTAATCTGCAAAAACATTGGTGAGTTTTTAAAAGTGATCGAATCATTTTTTGAAACTGAAATATTTTTGATGCTTTTGCCCGAATCAAAATCTTTTATACTGAATAAAAGCTGTTCTGCATTTGCACTAATTTGATATAATTTATTCTCCAGGTAAAAAGAGTTTGTGATTTTCGATGATAGCTGAGCTTCTGGCGTGTCAAAGATTTTTTCTGTTACCTCATTTGTCTGCAAATCAAGATTAAAAACTTGTGTTTGTTTTGTATTGTAATCAAAAGTCAGGATAATGCGATCATCCTGTACGTACATTTTGCTTTTTTTCTCGCTTTTGTCCAAAGAAGAAAAATCTTCGGATTCGATTTTTTCAATCGGATAATGATACTGAACAAGTGCACTAAATGAAACACCTTGTCCTTTTTCATTCTTAAAAGAAAAAGGAGTAAAATTGAACATTTTTATTTCGCATTTTTCATTTCGGAATTCAAACAAAAGCAAATGTTCCTGATCTTTTTCTTTAGAAAGAACATAAAAAGCATTGTTTTTTTGGAAAGAAGTTATAATGTTTCCAGTGTTTGCCGGAAAATCAAAACTTAAAGTGCTGGATGTTTTGGTTTCCAGATTGTATTTCACAATTCGGATATTTTTATGATTATCAGAACCCCAATATAATGTTGGATTTTTGTCTTCTCCAAAACTGTAACCCATCAGGATTCGTTTTTGTTCACTACGTAAAGTATCCTTGAATTGATTAGAAAGAAATAGTGATTTACTATATTTTAAAATATTGATAGTCTTATTATCAGAAGCAAAAACATATACTTCGTGGGTTTTGGTGTTTTCAGCATTTATAAGTTGACCATTTTCATAAGGCTTATTTAAATTTAAAACAGCAGAATTTAATATAGTTTGGCTCAACAATATTGATTGTGAAAGCAGAAGACCTAGAAGGAGTAATTTTTTCATTAGGATTTGGTGGATATATTTTCAAAATTAATGAAATAAAATGATTTTTTACAAATGAATATTTAAAGCCCTCAGAGATAATTCTTTGTTTTTTAATGATAAAAAAAGCCTCAAAGAAATTTCTTTGAGGCTTAATTCTTAAAAATAAAAAGAGATTATTTTATTCTAAAAGTAACTCTTCTAGCTAATCTTCTTGCTTCTTCAGACTCTTTCTGGATAGAATTGTCAGCTCCTTCAGAGATAACATTTAATCTTGAAGATGAAATACCAGCTTTTTCTAAAATGGTTTTAACATTTGTTGCTCTAGCATTTGCTAACTTGTTGTTGTATTCAGAACTTCCAACCTGATCTGCATGACCAACAATGTCAATTGATGCCGATGGATTTTTTCTTAAATAAGATAAAATAACATCAATTGAAGATGTCGAAGCTTCGATTGGAGTTGATTTGTTGAAATCAAAATAAACACTGTAGTATTTATCATTAATCATTTCTTTCACAACATCTTTGTCTGAAACAACAGTATTGCTTACCGGTTTTTCAACAATAATTTGTTTTTCCGGAGCTTTTTTAATTTGCTCTTCAAGACCAGCTACTTTATTTTCTAAAGCCGCAATATCAGCGTTATTAGACATTACAACCCAGTCAGCATGTTTTGTGTTTTTACCTAAGTAAACTTGTAAACCAACAGTTCCGTTAAAAAGTAAACCTGAGACACCTCTGTTTCCTGTTGCTCCGGCTCCGTCAAAAGTACGATCTTGGTATGCATTTAAGATTGTACTCATATCTGCTGTTAAAGCAACTCTATCAGTTAATCTTACTTGTCCTGTCAAACCAGCAATTGCGTTTCCAATTCTGTCTCTAACATGGTAGTCCTTGTTTTCTAGCTGAGCAACTCCAAAACCGGCATGTGCTAATAAACCAAACGTATTAGTCCATGTTTCAAAATTCATGATACGGCCTAAGTTTGCTACTGCTTGCAAGTCAACTCTGTAATATTTTGAATCAAAAGGAAGTGAGTTGTTTTTTTGCTCTGTTAATTGGTTGTATCCAAAATCAGCTTTTAAACCAAACTTATTGTTAAGCATATATCTTACTCCTAAATCAGCAGTAAAAGGACTGATTCGTGAGCTGTAATAGTTACTTGAAGTAAACGGACGCTGTGCTTTGTTAAAACCGCCATCAAGTTCTACGGACCATTTATTAAAATTATCTGCCGCTTTCGTTTCTGTTTGTGCACTTACACGCATAATGCTTAAGGCAAATGCCAGAGTAATTACAATTTTTTTCATTGTTATTTGAGATTTTAAATTTGCCCCAAAAAAACAATGTATTGTAGGAATTATCGCCCAGTAAAAGTTATAATTGTAACACTATAAGGTTAATCGAAAAACAGTATTATTTATTCATCAATTCCTGAAAGTAATCTACAAATTGACCCAAATGCAATCCATCCATTAATCCATGATGAACATATACGGCCATTGAAATTGTTCTTTTGCCCGTTTCTGAAACCATCATTTTGCCAAAGGAAACTTTTGGACAACTGTCAGGAAAAGTAAAACTTCTCGCGTGTGTAAGTGATGTAAAATTCAACCACGGAATTGCCGAAAAATGAATCAAATTATCATCATTAAATTCTCTTGTGAATAGTCCGCTTGTGTTTTGAATTCGTTCGATTTCTGCTAAAGCATTTTTTTCAAAGATTTTAAAATCGGGATTGTATTCAATTAAAGAAAATCCGAAAGTTCCGTCTTCACGACCAATTGTTGCTGAAGCATCAATACGATCGTTGATGTATATTTTATCTTCTGAAATTCGGTATTTAAAATTTTCAATCGAATTTACAGCGACCAATGTTTTATGCAGGTAATAAATAAAAAAAGAAACATTCAGTTCTTTTGCACTTTGATACGCTTTTGTACAATCAATTTCGACAGTCGCACCAAAAAAAGGTTCTTCCATTCTGCTGAAATGGGCAAAATGCTCTTTTCTGTTCCAGTTTTCTAAATCTAAAAGTGTTTTCATTATAATAAATTCGGAACTACTTCTGCAATAGTTTCAAATGAACTAAAATGCTCGTGTTCTATAGTGTGATTAATTTTTTCGTGTTCCCAAGTGGTGTGAAACGGAATATGAACGGCATAACCGCCAATTCCTAAAACAGGAAGAACATCAGATTTTAATGAATTCCCGATCATCAAAAATTCATGTGCCTGAATATCCAAACGGCCAAGTAGTTTTTGATAATCGATTTCTTGTTTGTCTGACATTACTTCAATATGGTGAAAATAATGTCCCAAACCTGAGCGGTGTAATTTGCTGTGCTGGTCTTTTAAATCACCTTTTGTAGCAACGACCAATTTGTATTTGCCTTTTAAAGCTTCAAGAGTTTCTTCGATTCCGTCTAAAAGTTCGATTGGTTTTTCGAGTAATTCTTTTCCGTACTGAATAATTTTTTCAATTACTTCAATCGGAATTGTGTTATTTGAAATGTTCATCGCTGCTTCAATCATCGAAAGAATATAACCTTTGATTCCGTAACCATATAAAGGAAGATTGGCGATTTCAATTTTGAATAATTCCTGAGAAATACCTTGATGCGAAAGATAATCTTCCATCAAAGCACAGAACTTATGTTCGGTTTCCTGAAAATAGGGTTCGTTTACAAATAAAGTATCATCAGCATCAAATGCGATTACTTTTAAGTTTGGAATTTTAGTTTTATGTAACATAATGTTTTTTGTTTCAAGTTTTGTTTCAGGTTTTCTTTGTTTCAAGTTTCAAGTTTTTGCCACGAATTCACGAATTTTTATTACTATGGCCTAAGATTGCTTTAAAAAATCTGCTAAATCTGCGTGAGTAACTTTGCCACCAATTACACCAATTAATCAGCGTAAACCCGTTTAATCAGTTAAAATCCTCGGGTCAATTTTACTTGGAAAATAGCCTTTTCAGAGAAATAGTTTTATCGTAAAAAGTAATTCGGATTCCGAAAAGCAAAATGATTCCGCCGAAAACCATTTGTAAAGTTATTTTTTCTTCCAAAAACAACCAAGCCAAAATAGATGTAATTACTGCCTGACTCAATAAACTAAGCGAAACTCTGGTCGCGCGCATATGTTGTGTTGCATAACTAATGGAAAGCCATGCGCATAATTGGCAAATTACTGCCTGCAAAATCAATACAAACCAGCCTGTATTTGAAAATCCGGTAAAAGGTTCGTTTAATGAATAACAAAGGATCCCTAAATAAAGGCTTGATGATAATAAACTGATGGTCATAAATGATAAAACATCAACTTCTGAAAGTACATTTTTGCTGACCAAAAGATAAATAGAATATAAGATTCCGGATAAAACGGCAAACAGGAATGCTTTATCGAAGTTTAAATCTATAAAAAACTCAAAACCAACTAAAGTCACCATTCCGAATAAAGCGACCAATGTTCCGATCCAGAAATTTGTTGCCGGTTTTGCTTTCAGAAAAAAGAAAGAACCGACACCAACCCAAACTGGAGATAAATTTGTCAATAGCGAAGCTTGTGTTGCGCTTGATTCCTGAATTGCGATATTCCAAACTGCAACATCAGATGAGAATAAAACACCGCAAAGTATTGCCAAAAGTGTAAATTTTAAACTTGGAAGTTTAAAGTTTTTGCTCAACAGTGTATAAGGCA
Organism: Flavobacterium sp. ASV13; assembly: GCF_000745775.1. GTDB lineage: Bacteria > Bacteroidota > Bacteroidia > Flavobacteriales > Flavobacteriaceae > Flavobacterium. Next base: position 102,561 of record NZ_KN050752.1, read on the forward strand.
AAAGTAGAATAACAGCAAAAAACATTCGGTAAAAAGCCGAAATTAGGCCTGGTGTTAAACGTAGTTTTACCAATATGGGAAAAATCGAAATGCAGAGTATACCGCAGATTAGGGCTAATCTTGGTTTGGTGAGTTTCATTTTAGTTTATTTTTCAAGTTTTTTGGCGTATAGTTTAAAAATAAAATTGCGTGAATCAATTAAGAATAATCGACTCACGCAATTTATATAAGGATATAAATCTTTAGTTTACAGTCGATCCATTCGGAGCGTCAGCATCTGGATTTACAAATACCAATTTTCCTTCGGCATTAGTTGTCATCAGGATCATTCCCTGACTTTCAACACCACGTAAAGCTCTTGGAGCCAAGTTTGCTAAAACAGAAACACGTTTTCCAATGATTTCTTCTGGAGAAAAACTTTCAGCAATTCCCGAAACAATCGTGCGAACGTCAATTCCTGTATCTACTTTTAATACTAAAAGTTTGTTTGCTTTTGGCATTTTTTCTGCCTCAAGAATAGTTCCGATACGAATATCCATTTTCGCAAAATCCTCAAATTGAATTAAGTCTTTTTGTGGTTCTGGTTGTTTGCTTTCAGCAAGATTTGCTGTTTTTGTTGCTTCCAATTTATCTATTTGTTTTTGTATTTCTTCGTCTTCGATTTTAGCGAAAAGCAATTCTGCTTCGCCAATTTTATGTCCTGCCGGAATTAAATCTGAATTTTCAGAAATGTCATTCCAACCTAATGTTTTATCAATAATGATGTCTTTTGCATCATGATCTTTTTCTTTCAAGAATTTACTGAAACCTGCAAAATGTTCTTTAAGGTCAGCCAAATTCAAGATTTTAGAAAGTTTTGCCGCAGTAAAAGGTAAAAACGGTTCAGCTAAAACGCTTAACGCAGCAGCAATTTGCAACGCCACATACATTTGTGTTTTTACACGCTCTGGATTGTCTTTCATTACTTTCCAAGGCTCTTCGTCTGCAAGATATTTGTTTCCTAAACGGGCAACATTCATTAATTCGCCTAAAGCTTCACGGAATCTGTAACGCTCAACTGAACTTGAAATTACGGCTGGATACGCTTTTAATTCAGCTAAAGTTTGTTCATCAACTTCTGTAAATTCATTTGGAGTTGGGATTACACCATCATAATATTTGTTGGTTAAAACTACAACACGATTCACAAAGTTTCCGAAAACAGCAACTAATTCGTTATTGTTTCTAGCTTGGAAATCTTTCCACGTAAAATCATTATCTTTTGTTTCCGGCGCGTTTGATGTTAATGCATAACGCAAAACATCCTGCTTATCTGGAAACTCTTCTAAATATTCATGCAACCAAACTGCCCAGTTTTTAGAAGTCGAAAGTTTGTTTCCTTCCAAGTTCAAAAACTCATTTGCCGGAACATTATCTGGTAAAATATAACTTCCTTCAGCTTTTAGCATTGCCGGGAAAATGATACAGTGAAAAACAATATTGTCTTTTCCGATAAAGTGAACCAATTTCGTTTCTTCATCTTTCCAATATGGTTCCCAGTCTTTTCCTTCGCGCGCTGCCCATTCTTTCGTAGAAGAAATATATCCGATAGGTGCATCAAACCAAACATATAATTTTTTTCCTTCGGCACCTTCAACCGGAACGTCAATTCCCCAATCAAGATCACGTGTTACGGCACGAGGCTCTAATCCAGCGTCGATCCAGGATTTAACTTGTCCGTAAACATTCGTTTTCCAGTCGTTTTTATGACCTTCTAAAATCCATTTTGTTAAGAAATCAGAATATCTGTCTAAAGGTAAAAACCAGTGTTTTGTTTCTTTTAAAACTGGAGTTTCACCAGTAATTGTTGATTTTGGATTAATCAAATCAGTCGCGTTCAAAGTCGATCCGCATTTTTCACACTGATCGCCGTAAGCTTCCGGATTGTCACATTTTGGACAAGTTCCAACAACAAAACGATCTGCTAAAAACTGATTTGCTTTTGCATCGTACAATTGTTCTGTAACTTCTTCAATAAAATCGCCTTTATCATACAAAGTTCTAAAGAATTCTGAAGCCGTATCATGATGAATTTTTGCCGAAGTTCTAGAATAATTGTTGAATGAAATTCCGAAATCAGAAAACGATTTGCGGATAATTCCGTCATATTTATCAATAACTTCCTGTGGTGTAATTCCTTCTTTTTTGGCTTTCATCGAAATTGCAACGCCGTGTTCATCGCTTCCGCAAATAAATGCAACGTCTTTTCCTTGCAAACGCAAGTATCTCGAATAGATATCTGCAGGCACGTAAACCCCCGCCAAATGCCCAATGTGGATTGGTCCATTTGTGTAAGGCAATGCTGCTGTGATGGTATATCTTTTTGGATTCTGTATCATAACTCAATTTTATTGAGTGCAAAAATAAGCAATAGAATTGAGATTTTGTTATTACGTGGAGATTCGCTGAAGTTTTTAATCTCGCAAAGACGCAGAGTCGCAAAGATTTGTTTCATGCAGATTGAGCAGATTTAAGTTAAAATCATTTAAATTCTTTATCCCGATAGTTATCGGGAGTGGCTAAAATTAAAAAACTTTGCGACTCTGCGACTTTGCGAGATTATTTCGGTGCAATACATGAGTTTTTTGTGAATTTCTGTGGAATTCACCACTAAAATAGAACCAGTTTAAACTAGCATTCACAGTAAAATCTTCAGGATTTATTTCGCAATCTTTGCCCTTCGAAAAAAAACAAAAAACAAGTTTATGAGCAAGACAAAATTAATTATCAATAAAAACGGATCAATCAAAATTGAAGGTGATTTTGAAATCATGGATCCGGAAGGAACAGTTTACGGATTACAAGGAAGACAAGCACTAGGTCTTTGCCGTTGTGGACATTCTGCAAATAAACCATTTTGCGATGGTGCACACCGTAATAATTTCGAACACGATTCAAAGGCGTTTGATTTGCCTCCAATGAAAACTAACTAAAATTTTTTTAGTTTACAATATCTCGAAACTGCATTCCCTTGAATGCGGTTTTTTTTATGTAGTTTTTTGAAAAAGTAAGTTATTACTTAGAAAACAATATTACATTTACTGCAACTTAATAATTTCCAAAAAATGAAAAAACTAATAATACCACTATTGTTTTTTGTTGCAAGTTATGCCCAGACACAAAAAACAGTCTCAAGTGATTGGACTTCTATCAATCAAACAATTGACATTAAAACTTCTGTCAAGAAAAAATTTAGAGTAATTGCTTTAGTAAAAGTTGAAACTAATGAGCCAAAAGCCTGGGCAGGGGTGTGGGCGCGTGTTGATACTAAAAATGATGAAGACGGCTTTTTTGACAATATGAGGGATAGACCTATAAAATCAAATGAGTGGCAGTCTTATAGGGTTGAAGGAACAATTGATCAAAATAGTAAATCCTTAAATTTTGGAGGTTTGTGTTTGTATGACGGGAAATTTTATTTTGACAAATTTGAATTGTTTATTGAAAATGACAGAGGTGTTTTTGAACCTGTAAATATTTTAAATTCAAGTTTTGAAACTCCTGTCAAAAATGAAGAAATTCCAAAATGGACACAAGGGATATCTAATGATGCTGTTGTTAAAGTTAAAGAGTATAAAATTAGTTCTGACAAATCTAGTGTTGATGGCAAAAGCTGTATTGTAATTGAAGGAAGGGGAATAAAACCAAGATTAGAAGCTAGAATAGGAAATGTAGAAGGTGCTTCGCCGAAAATTGCGGATATGATTTCAATGCTTGAAGATCTTAAGTCGCGCGTTGAACGCACTGTTAAAAACATGAGTCAATATGAAATTGATTACCTTCATGATGCTGAAGCAAACCGAATAGGTGCTTTGGTTATGCATTTGGCTGCAGCTGAGAAGTATTATCAGGTTTTTACTTTTGAAAATAGAGAATTTAATGAAGAAGAAAAGAAAATGTGGGGTGCAGCATTAGATCTGGATCAGGCTGGAAGAGAAATAAAAGGGCATGATATTCAGTATTATTTGGATATTTATAATGAAGTAAGAGCAAAAACTATTTCAGAATTAAAAAAGAGAGATGATGCCTGGTTTACTGAAGTACAAACAAGATATGATTGGACAAATCAGTATTGCTGGTTTCATGTTATGGAACATCAATCTAGCCATTTGGGACAAATTTTATTTTTGAAAAAGAGAATTCCGCCTCAACCAGAACCACTTAAACCAATTAAGCAAGAGATTAAGAACTAAATATTGGATATAAAAAAAAAGCTGCATCATTTAATGCAGCTTTTTTTGTGTTTATTTTACTTGAGATAATTCTTTTGGTAATCTATATAAAACAGTTTGAGTATGTACTGTGCCTGTTTGGGCGTTTTTTGAAACAGATATAGTTTCAGGAGCTTCAAAAATAAAATCGGATTCTAGTTTGAAAAATTCTTTATGGATAATTTTATCTGCCGAGAGTTTTGTAGTAGTAGTATCTTTTACATTGTTTATACTTCTTATCGACTGATCTGCATAATCTACGGTTCCTTCGATATAAGAATTCAAATTATCGACATTATAAACCCATTCTCCTTTGTCAAGTATGTTTATGGTTTTTGTTTTCCCATCGATGATTAATTCATTTTTGCCAATAGGAACTTCGGTTTTAATAAAACTATTTGGGGCGATGGTTTGTGCTGTTTCTGAAGCTATTTTGATTTCTACAGGAGTAGATTTTCCATTGTCAATGTAAAGTGCCGTTCTAAAACTAGAAGAAACAAGAAAAAATGCGATTACAGCTCCTAGCGGTATAAAGAAATAACTTGATTTTTCTAAATGAAGAGGCATTCCTTCTTCATCTTCATTATCAATAACAAATTGTTTTCTACTTTTAAAAATGTAATACAATGCACCAATTACTAAAATTCCATTTATTGGAGCACTTATAAAAGATGGAATTTGATTAAATGAACTGTATAATAAGTAATTAAGAATGTAAAATAGGAAAATTGCGACTGCAAGTCTGGTAAGAATTATAATTCGATCCATATTAAAAGTTGTTAAAAGTAGATTATGGGTTAAATGTTAAATTAACCCAAATATATTATTTTTATCCATCTTTTAACAATTACTGTTTTAATTTGTTGTCAAATTATGTGAATATTTTGTAGTTAAATATAAAGCTCGCCTTTCATGGTTATAATCGAAGAACCACCAACTAAAATATCTTCTTCACGGTTCATGACTTCAATCATTGAGGCTTGTTTTAATTTTACGCCCTGAAGAATTTTATATTCTTTATCAGATTTAGTGAATTTCTTTTGGGTTAAAAAACCAATTAAAGGTCCAGCCGCCGTTCCTGTCGCCGGATCTTCATTAATTCCGATTATTGGATTGAAAAATCTTGTTTCTACTATATGTTCTTGGCCTTCATCTGCAATGGTAAAACAATAAAAACCTTCAAAATTATATTCTTTTGATATTTCGATCAAAAGCTGATTATCCGGAACAAAGCTGTTGAGCAAATAACTGTTTTTTATAGGAACCATTAGGTGTGCAACTTCTGTTTTAACTATCGTTGGAACAAAAGCATTTACATCTAAATCTTCAATTTTTAAGCCGAGTGCTACGGCAATTCTATAGGTTGGGATTTCCTGTTTAATCACTGCCGATTTTTGATGCATTTGAACAACAGGATAAAATGTACTGGTGTCAAAACTTACAGTTAACGGAATTGCAGAATGTTTCATAATTACAAAAGGCTCGCTTTCGTTTTGTTCGTCAAAAATAGGCATTCCTTTTAGCAGAGCTCCACAGACTGCGCCGAGTAAATTATGTCCTGCGCCGTCGATTTCGATTCCGGTTGGGGTAAACGAACGAACTATAAGTGCTTTATCTCTTGTAGAATAATAGACAAAAGAGGTTTCGGAATAGCGAAATTCTTTAGAAATATCTTTATAAGTTTCTAATTTTAAATTGCCGTCTGTAAAAACTACAGAAAGCGGATTTCCTTTATAGCTTTCGTTTGAAAATACATCTAAAACGTAATATTCTAATGCTTTTCTTCCTTCCATTCCTTTTTCTTTTTTTTTAGACGGAATAAAGTTACTGTTTATACTATACTAAAGCAATAGGCATTACAACATTCGTTTTCCTTCGGTACTAAATTTTATTGCTTTTTCCAATCTCGAAATTCTGGTTTTTTCTTGTTTGGCGCTCATAATCACGTGAATTATTACTTTTCTGTACGATGGTGCCTGATTGCTGAAATATTCCCAAGCTATTTTATTTGCTTTAAATAGTTTTTCGAGTTCCGGATCTAGAACATACGCTTCATTTTCATGGGAATAAATTTGGGATCTTTCGTCAGATTTTAATTCGAAAGCTTTAATTCCGGCTTCTTTCATGAGTCCGGCTTTTGTCAATTGTTCGATTTTTTTGATGTTGATTGCACTCCAAATGCTTGACTTTTTTCTTGGCGTAAATCGGATAGTGTAACTTTCGTCGTCAATAGTTTTTCGGATGCCATCAATCCAACCAAAACAAAGTGCCTGGTCAACAGATTCTGACCAGGTCATACAAGGTTTTTTGCTTTTTACTTTGTAGAAACCTACTACGAGTTCAGTTTCTGTTTTATGATGCTTTTCTAACCAAGCTCTGAATTTTTCTTGAGTGGAGAAGAAGGTTGGTTCCATTTTATTCCGTTATTGTTATTTGTAAAAGTATTATAAATAACAGAAAAAACGCAATTATTTAAAAACCACCTTTTTGTTTGATTTTGCTATTTTAATGATATGAAATGGCTGTGTAATTACTGAGGTTAGATTGCCTTTGTTTAATTGTTCCACTTTAACTATAATCTGGCTGTTTGATTGTGATATCTTGGTGATGTCGATTGAATAACCGCCACTCTTACGCACTTCATCAAAAACAGCGATGATCTGATATTTGCTAAAATCGACAGTTGTGTCAGGTGAAATATATAAAGCTTGCGTGATGATATTTAATTTTTCTAATAAAGCATTCCAGTCGGTTTGATTTGTGATTACAAGATTTGATTTAGGAATCGTTCCGGGGTATGCTCCATAAGTGTCTCTTTGGTAAATTGTTGTAAAAGCAACATCTGATCTTTCATCATCGTTATTGCTGCAACTTGCTAATGTCAATGCAAGGGTTAGAAATAAAATAATCTGTTTCATGGTTTTGGTTTTTAGGTTGAAAATGTAATTGTAATGGTTTACTAATTAAACAGATAGCGTTTTTGTTAAAAGGTTGCGTATCCATTTTAATCTTTTTGAAAAACATAAAAAATGATTTTTTCTTATGAAACGGGGATTGCGTTAGGGATAGAAGTGGAAAGCCCACAGCCTGACGAAGGAAGTGCGAGGACTTGTAACGGATAGCCCGACCCGCCGCGTCGGGAAACGCCCAAAAAAATATTTTCGAAGCTATTACTATTTATCCGAAATTTGCAAAACAATTCCTGAATAAAAGGATTTCATAACTAAAGAAGAGAAATCATGGCAAAAGGACCTGAAAAAAATACGAAAAACAAGGCTTTGCATACTAAATTGCTGAATAGGAAAAAAGCGAAACTTCGTGAGGAGAAAGAAGCGCAGAAACTTCGCTTGAAGGCGTTAGTTGCAAAAATAAATGAACAGAAGAAAAACGGCGAATCGGAGAATAAGTAAATCAAATTGCAGTTTTTCGGTTTTTAGTTTAAACGATACAAAATAATATACAATGGAAGAATTCGGTAGAATAATAGTTTCAGAAACGGCAATGAATAGTGGTAATGCGCAGGATATTATCAATTCAAATATTTCGGTAATCAATTTAATGCGCGAGGAAAAAGTCGACGATGATTTGATTCACGAAGATGCTTTGATGAGTTATTATCTGGATTTTTATACGCAACAATATGCAGCGGGAAATTTTTCGCAGTTTGTTTATAATTCGGGTTGGAATAAGGAATTGAATGAACTTATTGAAGAAGGTCTTGCTTTAATTGGTGCCGAAAAGCATTTAGAATTGTTTCAGGCGCAATCAAAAAGAGTAAAATTATTGAGTAGCGTAAAAATTGCTAAATTCTTAAAGGGAAAATTTGAAGGTGTAAATCCGACCAGGGATTTGTTGAATAATAATGCTTTTTTTGAATTGGAAGAAAACCTGACAGAAATGAATGCGAATTTTCTAAAAAATCATCCTGATTTTGAAGCACTTCCGGTTGATGAAATTTTCTCGGTTCTGGAGGAATTTGTTGGGCATGAGATTAAGAGAGCTTAATTTTTTAGTTACAAAGTTGCAAAGTTAAAAAGATTCAAAGTTTTTTTGTTATCAAATTATCTTCTAAATTATTGTATTTCAATTAATTGATTTAATTTTAGTTGTTTCTGAAATCTAGAGAATTTTATGGAAGAACTTACACATATCAAATCGGTTATTGGGATTATTTTGGGTTTGGGTTTAACACACTTAATCAAAGGTTCTGTTATTTTTATTCAGCATCCAGGACGAAAGAAAATCTATTTTGTGCACTCCCTCTGGGTGTTTTATGTCTTTTTGCTTCTTATTCATTTTTGGTGGTGGGAGTTTAATCTCAAATTAATTCACGAATGGTATTTTGCCGATTATTTCTTTATAATCTGCTATATCTTAATCTATTATTTGCTTTGCGCGATTTTATATCCCGATGATCTGGTTGATTATACGGGATATGAAGATTATTTTTATTCAAGGAAAAATTGGTTTTTTGCCATCTTGGCGATCAGTTTTATTGCTGATATGATTGACACGGCGATTAAAGGCGGCGATTATTTTTTGTATAATCAAACGGAATATTACGTTAGGATTATTAGTCATATTTTGCTTTGTCTGGTGGCGATTAAAATTCATAATAAAGTTTTCCATACTGTTTTGGCAATTTTGTTTATCGTTTATGAGCTCTCTTATATTTTACGATTGTTCAATATTGAATAAAAAAGATTTCAGAATTTCGTTTTCAACTTTATCCATATTCTTGTAAATTCGCTTGTAAGGATTAAGCTTTTTAATAGTTTCAAAATGAGATATAAATGCAGTCAGATATTGTTTTTTCTTTTGATGCAAATTGGATTTTCTCAAAACAAAATCAATCTTTTTTCAGAGATCAATTATAATTCGATTCCCGCTGTTTCTTTAAGCGATTATAAATCGGTACAAGACCGCAGCAGCCAATTGCAAAATCCGAATATTGCTTTAGGAGTTGGGATTTCTGGCGGCGGATCACGCGCGCAGTTTTTTAGTCTGGGCGTGCTTTTGGGTTTGGAAGAAGTTCAGGAAGATAATTCGAATCGTAATTTTTTGAATGAAATCGATTATTTTTCAACGGTTTCAGGAGGTTGTTATTCGGCTGGATATTATTTGACAATTCTGAAAAACAAATTGCAATATGATAATTGTACGTTCAATGAATTTTATTTTTCCAAGAATGATGCCTATAAATCAGATGTAAATAAATCGGCTACGCTTCTCTCTCTTCTCAATAACAGCCGAAATGAAAAAGGCGAGAAAGTTTCCATGTCGCAACGATTAGATTTGGAGGTTTTACAATATGATAGCGCAAATCCGGAAAACGAGAATAAATTCAAAACTCAAATGCTTTTGTCTGACTTTTTTATTCCGAAAGAAAGCAAGCTAAATCCACAATTGCCTATGATGGTTGCCAACGGCACGGCATATAACAACGGAGAACGTTTTCCTTTTATGCCGCACATTATTCATGCCTTGAAAATCAATTCGTCTTTAGCTCCAAATAAAGCAGCGCTTCCGCTTGACGGAAATCAGATCAATAATGGTTATGATTTTCCTCTGACTTATGCTATTACGGCAAGTTCTGCGTTTCCAGGAGTTCTTCCAAAAACCAAATTCGGAATCAAAAATCAGGAAAAGATTTTATGTGTAATCGATGGCGGCGCGTCAGATAATATGGGTTATGAAACTTTGATTGAATTGCTCCACAGCGATACTAAAGTGAAAGACAAAAACAAAAAAGCCCTTTTTATTGATTGTTTGGGACCGGGAAAAAAAGCACCTTTTATAAACGATGAGAAAATCAAATTGATTTCGTTGTTAGAAACAGCATCTTTATATACGGTTCAAACCCGATATATTACTTTTGAAAGAGATGTTGAAAATGTTTTGGACAAATATAAAATCCCTACTTCAAATTACCAGATTATTGGTTTTACAACTTTGCGTGATTATCTGTTGACATTAAAAAAAGATCAGGCATATGAAGATTTGGTAACACAACTAAAAAATACGGATGATGAAGCTGCAAGCTGGCTTAAGCTTTATGAGGATTTCAGAAATCAGTTAATTGAAAAATTTGGTTATGATCATTTTAAGAAAGATAAAAATGGTCAACTCTTGCTTTCTAGTTTAGAAAAAGAAACGTTTAAGGATTTTGGAGCCAAAGAACTTTTGATGCTTTATGAATATACTTCGCACGTTGAAACAAAATTGAAAACAACTCCGGAAGAAAAAGAAATGCTATTATTGGCCGGACGTTTTGCCGCTTTTTTAAAAACAAATGAGTTGAAAGAATTGTTGACAGAAGATAAAGGATTGTAAATATAATCCCGATTAAAAATCTTTCAATAAAAAGTAAAAAGGACAAATGCCCAATTAAGATTTTACCTTAATTGAGCATTGTTAGAATCTGCATATTCAACCTGAATTTCTTTAATTTCTTTGTCAAGTTCTAATAATCCACTAAAAGCGCCTTGCATCATTGTAGCTGCTTTTACCTCATTATCTTTAGTTGTTAAAATATCGATGTTGGCTTCAAAACCATCCATTGAGGCTATGCTGATGTCAAACATATCCAGCATCTTTTTTCTAAGACCTCTATCTGAATTTAACGGCATCAGAAGATCAACTGGTTTTTGTGCAGCAACTAATTTGTTTCTTGTTGAAGCGATCAATTTCAGTAAATCTTTTTTTGATTCTGGTTTACCGATATAGTTTAAACTGCTGTTCAGAAACGCGTCGTTTGCTTCAAAAAGTTTTTTATGAGCTTCTACAATTTGATTGTTATAACTCGTAGTAGTCTGCTGATTACAGCTTGTAAACACTACAGAAATGAGTAATAAGAGGAATAAAGTAATTTTTTTCATAAGTTTTAACGTTGTAAATTATTGTTAAAACAAATATATCAGAATTATTTTAGTAAGTTATCTTTTAATATAATTTTCACAGGATTGATTTTTAATTATTTACGCTTTTAATAAATTTATGAATTTACTTACGAATTCCTAATAATTATATAAACGTTTGAGCAAGTTATGTAACAAACCTGCAATGCTTTAAAATTAATTTAGCAGTATTAATTTTTAAAAGAAATCAAACATGAAAACTAGACGTATATTATTCGGGTTATTACTATGTATTGGATTATCAACTGTTTCGTGCAGTAGTGATGACAACGAAGGAGAAACACTAATTCCGCTAGAAGGAAAATGGAATCTTAGTAAAACAGGAACAGCAGTAGGAGGTACAGAAACATTAATCGATGCACCGCAAAATCAAAGTGGATGCGACAGAGATTATCTGCAGTTGAAATTAGATAACACTGCAACAATCGGAGATTATGATTCAACTGTAAGCGCTTGTGCTTTAACAACGCAAACAGGAATCTATTCAAGATCACATAATAATTTAACCATTTCTATTACAGGTGGTGCAAGTATAACGCAAGATATTGTAAATCTTACGCTTTCAGAACTTAAGCTTAGAGATGCAAGTGGAAAGATTACGGTATATACCAGATAATCAATTATGAATATTAAATCTTGAATTGTCAGGATTTATAATGAAACGGGAATAGCTTTTTTAAAAGTTATTTCCGTTTTTTATTGTCATTATTATACAGAGATTCATAGAGAAAAAACACAAAGTCACGTAAAAAACTTTGCAAATCTTTGCATAATCTTCGTGCATCTCTGTGAAATAACTTTTTCCCGATAAACTTTGTCTCAATCTTAGGAAACATTTCCTTAAATTTGCTTCCGTTATAAAATAAAATAGTTACAAAAATTAAGCTATGTTACAAATCGCATTTATTAGAGAGAATCAAGAGAAAGTAATCAAGGCTTTGGCAAAACGAAATATCGATGCTAAAAGTGTTGTTGAAGAGGTGGTGCAATTAGATGAAAACCGTCGTGCTGCGCAAGTAGAATTAGACAATGTTTTATCTGAATCTAATAAATTGTCCAAAGACATTGGCGAATTAATGAAAGCTGGAGAGAAATCAAAAGCAGCGATTTTAAAAGAAAAAACAGTTTCATTAAAAGAAAAAAGCAAAGAACTTGGCGAAAAAGCTGAAGCTCTTGCTGTTGAATTGACAAACAAATTATACACTTTGCCAAATCTTCCGGCTGATATTGTTCCTGAAGGAAAAACACCAGATGATAACTTGAATGTTTTTCAAGAAGGAGATATTCCGGTTTTACACGAAGGTGCACAACCGCACTGGGAATTGGTAAAGAAATATGATATTATCGATTTTGAATTAGGTGTAAAAATTACCGGCGCAGGTTTTCCGGTTTACAAAGGAAAAGGAGCTCGTTTACAGCGTGCTTTAATCAATTATTTTTTAGATAAAAATACTGCTGCGGGATATAATGAAGTTCAGGTGCCGCATTTGGTAAATGAAGCTTCAGGTTACGGAACAGGGCAATTGCCAGATAAAGAAGGACAAATGTACCATGCAACGGTTGATGATTTATATTTAATCCCAACTGCTGAGGTTCCGGTTACAAATTTATTCCGTGATGTTATTTTAAACGAAAGCGAATTACCAGTTTTACACACTGCTTATACGCCATGTTTCCGTCGTGAGGCTGGTTCATATGGAGCGCACGTTCGTGGATTAAACCGTTTGCACCAATTTGACAAAGTTGAAATTGTGCGTATCGAACATCCTGAAAAGTCGTATGAAGCACTTGACGGAATGGTTGAACATGTAAAAAATATTCTTCAGGAATTAAAATTGCCATACAGAATTTTACGTCTTTGCGGAGGTGATATGGGATTCACATCGGCTTTGACTTATGATTTTGAAGTGTTTTCTACGGCGCAGGATCGTTGGTTAGAGATCAGTTCTGTTTCTAACTTCGAAACTTTCCAGGCAAATCGTCTGAAATTACGTTTCAAAGATAAAGATGGAAAAAACCAATTGGCTCATACTTTGAATGGAAGTTCATTGGCTTTGCCGAGAGTTTTGGCCGGAATTTTAGAAAATTACCAAACGCCGGAAGGAATTGTAATTCCAGAAGTTTTACGTCCGTACTGCGGATTTGATATTATAAACTAAATTTTTAGTAATTTAGGGAATTAAACCTAACAGGTTTTCAAAATCTGTTAGGTTTCTTAGTTTTTAGAAAGAACATAATTAAAATAAATTAATATGAGTGGAGTTTTAAATTGGAACCTAGATCCTGTAATAGTAATGATTACAGACAGTTTCCCTTTGAAATATTATGGAGCTCTTTTTGCTGCAGGACTCTTACTTGGATATTATATTGTTAGAAATATTTATAAAAAAGAAAATATTTCCATAGAAAATCTGGATAGTTTATTGGTTTATGTAATTGTAGGAACCATTTTAGGAGCAAGATTAGGACATTGTTTTTTCTATGAGCCTGAATATTTTCTTAAGCATCCAATAGAAATACTTTTGCCAATTCAGAAAGTTGGTGGAATTTACAAGTTTGTTGGTTTTCAGGGATTAGCAAGTCATGGCGGAACGATAGGTGTTTTAATTGCGATGATTTTATATTGTAGAAAATATAAAGTAAAGTTTTTATGGCTATTGGATCGAATGGCAATTGGTGTTCCTGTTACAGGCGCTTTTATTAGATTCGGGAATTTTATGAATTCGGAGATTTACGGAAAACCTACTAATGGAAGTTGGGGTGTTGTTTTTCAAAGAGATGATTTAATTCCGAGGCATCCAACGCAATTGTACGAAGCATTTTCGTATCTGTTGATTTTTGGAATTTTATTTTGGATGTATAAATCAGATAAAATAAGACAAACTAGCGGATTACTATTTGGATGTTTTCTAACATTATTGTTTTTGGCTAGATTTATAATTGAATTTTTCAAGGAAAATCAGGAAACTTTTGAAAATAATATGATTATAAATATGGGACAAATTTTAAGTATTCCCTTTATTTTAATTGGATTAACTTTGATTGTTTGGAAATCAAAACTTGAAATTAATAAGGAATTTTAAAAACCAATCAGGTTTCTGAATTATTTAAAATGCCACATTAAAAAATAGAAATATGAAAAACATTTTTATCTATATCCTTTTGTTGTGGTCAAGCCTTACATTTTCTCAAAATGAGCAATTGGCTCAATATTACTACGATAAAGGCGATTTCGAAAAAGCAAAAGTCAGTTATGAAGAGCTTTTAGCCAGTGTGCCATCAAATACCCAATATTTTTTAAGAGTCGTCGACTGCTATCAGCAATTACAGCAATATGCTGTGGCAGAAAAGGCAATTCAGGATCGTTATAGCAAATACAAACAAGGTGTCTTTTTAGTTGAATTGGGCTATAATTTCCAATTGCAAAAAAACGAATCTAAAGCAAGAAGTTATTACGATCAGGCAATTGAAAAAATAAAAGCGAATCCGAATGATGTTTATGGAATTGGAAATTCCTTCGAGAAAAAAGTATTGATCGAATATGCTTTAAAAGCCTATCAGACTGCAATGCAAATTCAGCCGAACTACAATTTCAATTTCCAGATCGGAATGTTGTATGGTCAATTAGGAAAGACAGACGAAATGATTGATCTTCTGTTGACAGAATCGTATAAAAATCCGCAAAATGCTAATTTGATTCAGACCCAATTATCACGTTTCATGAATGGCGAAACGGATAATACTGCCTTTAAAGATGCTATGCGAAAAGCCCTGATTTTAAAAACACAGAAAGATCAGGATGTTTTCTGGAATCACTATTTAAGCTGGTTTTATGTGCAGCAAAAAGAATTTGGAAAAGCCTTTATTCAGGAAAAAGCGATTTACAAACGCGAACCTGAATCGCTTTCAAGCATCGTCAATTTGAGTCAGTTTGCACTGAATGAAGACGATACTGAAACTGCAGCTGAAATCCTGAATTTTATTCTTTTAAATACCAAAGATTTAGATTTGTTAGTGCAGTCCAATTACTATTTGATGGAAATTAAAATAGATAAAGCACAGGAAAAAGATTATCCGGCAATTGATGCCGAACTGCAGCAATTGCTCACGACGTACGATATAACGCCTTTTACTTTATCTTTGCAATTGATTAAAGCGCATTTTACTGCTTTTAATCTGAAAAAGCCAGAAGAAGGTATTGCGATTGTAAAACGTGCTTTAGAACTCAATTTAAATGATTATCAGGAAGCAGATGCCAAAATGGAATTGGGAGATATTTTGCTTTTGCAGGAAAAATTCAATCAGGCGCTTATTTATTATTCGCAGATTCAATTGGATTTGAAGAATGATGTTATGGCGCATGAAGCAAGTTTGAAAGCGGCAAAAACAAGTTATTATAAAACTGATTTTGAATGGGCTTTGAAACAATTTAAAGAATTAAAATCGGCAAATACACAATTGATTGCCAATGACGCTCTGGAATATTTCTTATTGATAAATGATAACACCGCTGCTGATTCGACACAAACGGCATTAAAGGAGTTTGCAAAAGGTGATTTTTTAATTTATCAAAATAAAAAACAGGAAGCAATTGCACAGTTTCAGAACATTCTGAAAACCTATAAAGGTCAGGAAATCGAAGCTGTAACAATGTTGCGTTTAGGTAAAATTTACGAAAGTCTAAAAGATTACAATTCGGCTTTAAGCCAGTACCAGCAAATAATCGATCATCATGGCGACGGAATTTATGTTGATGAAGCACTATTTTTTTCAGCAGAAATTTACAACGACGAATTGAAAGATATAGAAAAAGCAAAGCCTTTATATGAAAAGGTAATCTTCAATCATCAGGACAGTATTTACTTTGTTGATGCCAGAAAAAAATACAGAGAATTGAGAGGAGATAAGAATTTGTAGTTTGGTTTAACCGATTTTACAAGTAAACAAAAAGAATTAATAATATAATGATTTGCATAAGATTTTAAGAATCAAAAAAGTAAAAGACTTAGTCCCTTAGAACCTTAGCATCTCAGAACCTTTAGAAGAAATGATTATTTACAACATCACCACAAATATACACGAAAGCGTTCACGACCAATGGTTGAAATGGATGCAGGAAAAACATATTCCGGAAATTCTGGCTACTGAAAAGTTTTCATCAGCAAGAATTGTAAAAGTTTTAGTTGAAGAAGAAATGGGCGGAATCACATATTCGGTTCAATATACAACAGACAGTAAAGATACTCTTGAGAAATATTATTTGGAAGATCAACCAAAATTTGACAGAGAAGCTTTGGAGTTATTTGCGGACAAAATGCTTTCTTTTAGAACAGAATTGGAGGTTATTTCAGAACATTAAAGAAGAATAGGCTTTGTGTATTTGTGCTTTCATGGCAAAAAAACATGAAATAAGCTTTAGCCTTCGAAGCAAAAAGAATACTTTTGCGCCCTCGCGGCAAAACAAGAAAAGAAAATGGAAAAAGTAAAAGCCAAAAAACATTTAGGACAGCACTTCCTTAAAGACGAAAGTATCGCAAAAGCAATTGCTGATACTTTGAGTTTAAAGGGGTACGATGAGGTTTTAGAAATAGGACCGGGGATGGGTGTGCTTACTAAATATTTACTTGACAAGCCAATCCATACGCGAGTAATCGAAATTGATACGGAATCTGTTGCGTATCTGGATGCGAATTATCCAAAATTAAAAGACAATATCATTTCAGAAGACTTTCTGAAATATAATATAAACCAGGTTTACGAGAACAAACAATTCGCCATTATTGGTAATTTCCCATATAACATCTCTTCTCAGATTGTTTTTAGAACATTAGAGTTTAGAGATCAGATTCCGGAATTTTCTGGAATGTTTCAAAAGGAAGTTGCAGAGCGAATCTGCGAGAAAAAAGGATCAAAAACCTACGGAATCCTGTCTGTACTTGCACAGGCTTTCTATGATACTGAGTATTTGTTTACTGTAAACGAAAATGTTTTTATTCCTCCGCCCAAGGTCAAGTCGGGTGTGATGAAAATGACCCGAAAGGAAGATTATAGTCTTCCGTGTGGTGAAAAGTTGTTTTTTACTGTTGTAAAAACGGCTTTTCAACAAAGACGAAAAACATTACGTAACAGTTTGAAAACATTAAATTTATCAGATAATTTGCGAGAAGACACTATCTTTGATAAACGTCCCGAGCAACTTAGCGTTGAAGAATTTATTGTTTTGACTCAAAAAATAGAAGCCGATGGAGTTCAAAGTTAGCAAAGAATTAATCCACCAACTAGAAGAACATATTGTTAAGAAAAACGACAAAGAACTTGAAGTTTTACTTAATGACCTTCACCATGCTGATATCGCAGAAATTCTTGAGGAATTAGATTTTGACGAAGCAACCTATATTTTCAAAGTTTTAGATAGTGATAAAACAGCTGAAATTCTTCTTGAATTAGAAGATGATCTTCGTGAAAACATCTTAAGCCGATTATCACCTAAAGAGATTGCCGAAGAGCTCGATGAACTTGAGACTAATGATGCTGCCGATATTATCGCCGAACTTTCGCATGAAATCAAAGCAGAGGTAATTTCAGAACTTGTCGATGTTGAACACGCAAAAGACATTGTCGAATTATTGCGTTACGACGAAAATACGGCCGGTGGTTTGATGGGAAAAGAGCTTGTAAAAGTGAATGAAAACTGGAATGTTCTTACGTGTGTAAAAGAAATGCGTATTCAGGCAGAAAATGTTTCGAGAGTACATTCAATCTATGTTGTTGACGACGAAAACCGATTAAAAGGAAGATTATCACTTAAAGACTTATTGACTTCTTCAACCAAAACTCAAATTGGAGACGTTTATATCCGAAAATTAAATTTTGTAAATGTTGATACTGAAGATGTTGAAGTCGCGCGTATCATGCAGAAATATGATTTGGAAGCAATTCCGGTTGTCGATGAATTGGGACGTTTGGTTGGAAGAATTACAATCGACGATATCCTGGATGTAATCAAGGAAGAAGCTGATAAAGATTACCAATTAGCGGCGGGTATTACGCAAGACATTGAAAGTAATGACAGTGTTCTAGAGCTTACAAAAGCGCGTTTACCTTGGTTATTAATCGGGATGGTGATTGAAATTGTGGCTTCTTTTGTATTAAAAGATAATGAAGCTGCTTTTCAGAAATATTCAACATTAATTATTTTTGTGCCTTTGCTTTCTGCAACTGCTGGAAATATTGGTGTTCAGGCATCGGCAATTGTGGTGCAGGGTTTGGCTAACGGTACTTTGAAAGAATTTAGTCGCGGATATTTCAGCAAGGAGCTTACCGTTTCAATGATTTCGGGAAGTATTATTTCTTTGCTTCTTTTGGGTTATCATTCACTTATGTATCAACAATATTCTGTTGGATTGGCCATTTCTATTTCAATGATTGTTGTGATTTTGTTTGCTGCAACTTTAGGGACACTTGTGCCTCTTTTTCTTCATAAAAATAAAATCGATCCTGCAATTGCGACGGGGCCGTTTATTACTACAACAAATGATGTTTTTGGAATTATGCTTTATTTCGGTGTAGCCAAAATGATTCTTGGATTTTAGATTTTTGGCACAAATTAATAAGATGCAGTGATTTAAGATCTTTAAATTCTGTGTAATTTGCAAACGGAATAAAAGGCCTTCATATGCCTGAAATAAATTAAAACCCAGCAACATGAAAGTACACATTATTGGAGGAGGAAACCTTGGGGTTTCTATTGCCTTGGGAATTGCTAAATTTTCGAAAAACAACCAAGTTACTGTTACAAGAAGAAACATCGCTAGTATTCAATATTTATCTGAATATGGAATTACAGTGTCTAATGATAATAAACACAATATTCAGGAAGCTGATGTAGTGATTTTAACCATAAAACCTTATCAGGTTGATACGGTTTTGGCTGAAATTTTACCTGTGATTCAAAATAAAACGATCGCTTCAGCAGTAAGCGGATTGTCTTTGGATATGCTTCAGGAAAAAACAAAAAATGAATATCCGGTTGTACGTATTATGCCAAATATTGCGGCACAGTTTGGAGAATCGGCAACTTGTATTTCTTTCCCTGAAACAGATCGCGAAGAAGCGATGCCAATTGTAGATTTATTTCAGGATTTGGGAACAGCTCCAGTTATTGATGAAAAATTAATGGATGCCGCAACTGTTTTAGGCGCTTGCGGAACAGCTTATGCATTGCGATATATTCGTGCTTCAATGCAAGCTGGAATCGAAATTGGATTTGATTCTAGTACAGCTTTAGCAATTGCTGCTCAAACGGCAAAAGGAGCTGCAAAAATGCTTTTAGAAGAAAAAGTACACCCAGAACAATTAATCGACCGTGTAACGACGCCACAAGGTTGTACAATTGTCGGTTTGAATGAAATGGAACACAATGGATTCAGTTCATCATTAATTAAAGGAATCAAAACTTCTTTGAAGCAAATCAAAGGATTGTTGAAATAAGAGTTTCAATTTTTAAAATATAAAATTCCAAATTCCAGATTTAAAAGTGGAGTTTGGAATTTTTTTTTTTGGAATTTATTTCGAATGACAATATTCAATTAGATTCGCGACATCTTCTTTAGATAAAGTTTTTGAAAATACCGTTTTATGATAATCAATTGCTAATATTTCTACTTTAGAACTGTCGATTTTGTGTTTTTCATTAGTAAGCCAATTTACAAAAACAATAGAATCAACTTCATGAAGCGCTGGGCCAGTTATTTTTGAGTTCAATTTATGACAAGCAGCACAATTAGAATTAAATACTTTTTTTCCTTTTTTTTGATTTTCCTTTAAATCGATATTTCCGCAAGAAGGCAAATCGCGCGTTCCACAGCCTGGAGTTTCATGTTTTTTGAAGATTTTCAGATACATAATTATTCCGACTGACAATACTATTAGAGCAGTTAAAGAAAAAAGTATGATTCTGATTCTTTTCATATATATTTCAAATTTCTGATTAAGCAAAAACTTCGAAATGTTCTACATTCTCTTCGAATTCTAAAAGAAACTGTTCATCTTCAGGATAATATTTCGCTTTTTCGATATTTTCCCCGGCAAAATTTTTAATTACTTCCCAATTTTCCCAATACGTTATAAGCGTAAAATGGCCTTCGTTGTTTTTGATATTCCGTAAAAAAGAAAGTTTTATAAATCCAACTGTTTTCTCATAATCTGGAATAGCCGTTTTGATTATAAATTCGGTGTAAGCCTCATAATCTTCAATTTTTGTTTTTCCGTGCCAGATTCTTGCGATCATAATTTCAGACTTTTGGTTTATTCAAAGTGTATTTTAAATATATAAATCCAAAAAATCCTGATAGCATTGAAGCAATAAGAATTGCAATTTTCGAAAAAACAATTGTTTCAGGATCTTTAAAAGCCAAAATGGTAATAAAGATTGACATCGTAAAACCAATTCCGCCCAACATTCCCGCGCCCAAAATATGCGCCCATTTTAAGTTTTTAGGAAGAACACACAAACCTGCTGTTACACCAATGGAAGAAAACAATACGATTCCTAAAGGTTTTCCAATTACTAAACCAAGAATAATTCCGTAAGTATTTGTATGATTTAAACCTTCGTGCCAATCTTGAGTTATTGCAATGCAGGTATTTGCAATCGCAAACAAAGGCAAAATTAGGAAAGCGACAGGTTTATGTAAAAAGTGCTGCAATTTATAAGAAGACGAATTTTCGCCACCGTCTCCAAACGGAATTACGAATGCTAATATTACGCCAGTAATAGTTGCATGCACACCAGAATTCAGCATAAAATACCACATCACGATTCCGCCAATTAAATATGGAATTATGTTGTTGATTTTCATTCGGTTTAAAATAAAGAGAAAACCCCAAATTCCTAAAGCAATTGCAAGATTTACAAAAGCAATTGATGTAGTGTAAAAAATAGCGATAACAATTATGGCGCCCAAATCATCAATAACGGCAAGTGCAGTTAGAAATACTTTTAAAGAAGGTGAAACTTTTTTGCCTAAAAGCGATAAAATTCCAATAGCAAAAGCAATGTCGGTTGCCATAGGAATCCCTGCTCCGTTTTGTGTTGCTGTTCCAAAATTTAAAGCCAGAAAAATCGCAGCTGGAACTAACATACCGCCAAGTGCCGCCATTATTGGTAAAGAAGCATTTTTTATGTTGGATAATTCGCCATGATAAATTTCGCGTTCCAATTCTAAACCAATCAATAAAAAGAAAATAGTCATTAATCCATCATTGATCCAATGCGTAATAGAATGCCCGCCCAGATCTTTTTCCCAAAAAGCAACATATTCTGCTGAATAAGATGAATTTGCAAGATATAATGAGATAATCGTAACAAATAATAAGAGAAGTCCTCCAGATTTTTCGTTATTAAAAAAAGAATTAAAAGTCTTGGTCAGTTTCATTTTGGTGGATTTTCCAGAGAGGTGAAAGAGTTGATTTTTTCAATCTTCTATTTTCAAAGTTAAAAAAAATAAAACGAATTATGGTTTTGGGTTTTTTTATGGATTGATATTGAAAGCAAATTCTATAGAATTACCGTATTTTTGTTTTCAATAAAATACAATAAAAATGAGCATAAAAATTCTTCATATCGACAGCAATAATCCAATTCTTTGGAATCAATTGGAAGAAGCTGGTTTCGAAAATCACGCCGACTTTAAATCTTCTAAAGAAGAAATCGAAGCTAAAATTCAGGATTATAACGGAATTGTAATTCGCAGCCGTTTCAAGATTGACAAGACTTTTTTAGATAATGCAACTAACTTGCAATTTATCGCCAGAGTGGGCGCAGGCCTTGAAAGTATTGATTGTGAATATGCTTCAGCAAAAGGAATTCACTTAATTGCAGCGCCAGAAGGAAATAGAAATGCAGTTGCCGAACATTCGCTGGGTGTAATATTATCACTTTTCAATAATTTAAATCAGGCCGATGCTGAAGTACGTGCAGGACATTGGAACCGAGAAAGTAATCGCGGTCATGAACTTGATGGAAAAACGGTTGGAATTATCGGTTATGGAAATATGGGAAAAGCTTTTGCTAAAAAACTTCGTGGTTTTGATACTGAAGTTTTGTTTTATGATATTTTAGAAAATATTGGAGATGAAAATGCCAAACAAGTTTCTTTAGCCGAATTGCAAAATAAAGCTGATGTTTTAAGTCTTCATTTGCCTTGGACACCAGAAACAGACAAAATGGTTGATGGAAATTTCATAAACGCATTTTCGAAGCCATTTTGGATTATAAATACATCTCGTGGTAAAAATATCGTCACAGCAGATTTGGTTGAAGCTATGAAGTCAAAAAAGGTTCTAGGAGCAGGTTTAGATGTTTTGGAATATGAGAAATTATCTTTTGAAACACTTTTTCAGGATAAAAATACGCCTGAAGCCTTTCAATATTTATTAGAAGCCAAAAATGTTTTACTTACACCACACATTGCGGGATGGACATTTGAAAGTCACGAACGATTGGCTCAGGTAATTGTAGATAAAATCAAAGCAGTTTATGCCGGAAAGTGAAGTAGCGTTGATTATTAGTTGATTGTAATTTTCGTTTGAATTATTTTAACCTTTATAACAAGCTTTTTCTGTAAAAGTAATCATGAGAATTAGTTTTTGAAATTATTTTTGTTTAATATTGTTCCTCATTTTTTTAACAAAATTTTAATAAGGAGCAACCGAAAATCCTATAAAGAGTAGGCATTAACTAACTAATTTTATTAAATATGATTGAATGGTACAAAAAGGTGGTTTTTCAAAACTATGCGAATTTTACTGGACGCGCAAGAAGAAGCGAATATTGGTTATTCACACTAATGCAGTGTGTGATTTTTATAGCTTTTATTATTGTTGGTGCAATTGTAGGTTCATTTCTTTCTGATGCTACAGGAGGTTTACTTATAGGTTATTTTGCTTTTGTTGCGTATTCATTAGCTACTGTTTTGCCAACTTTGGCTGTTGTTGTAAGAAGACTACATGATGTTGGAAAAAGTGGATGGTTTTATTTTATTGCTTTAATTCCGCTTGTTGGAAGTATTTGGTTATTAGTTTTACTGGTTACTGAAGGCGATCGAGGTGAAAATTATTATGGAGCTGATCCAAAAAATGAAAATGACGAGATTAGCGAAATTGGAAATGTTGAATTGCAATAATTAATAAAAATGGAAACAAGCAAACAAGAGGCGTGGAATACCCCATCACAGCCAAGACAAGAGAATAAAAAAGTTCTAGCCGGAATTATGGGAATAATTTTTGGGTATCTAGGAATTCATAAATTTATATTAGGATACACTCAAGAAGGAATCATTCAAGTGGTAATTAGTATTGTTACTTGTGGATTAGGTGGAATAATCGGATTTATTGAAGGAATCATTTACTTGACAAAATCAGATGAAGAGTTCTATCAAACTTACCAGGTAGGCAAAAAAGGCTGGTTCTAAATTATATATTTAAATCCCATTCATTATTGAATGGGATTTTTTTTGTTCGTTATATTAGAAATTTAAAAATTACAAAATGGAAAATACAAAAACAGAACATTGGAATAATCCGCCACAATACCAGCAAGAAAACAAAAAAGTTGTTGCAGGAATATTGGCAATTTTAATAGGAGCGCTAGGGATTCACAAATTTTACCTTGGTTATACAAAAGAAGGTATTATTCAATTGCTTTTGGGACTAATGTGCGGTATTGGAGGTGTAATCGGAATTATTGAAGGAATTTTGTACTTGACAAAAACTGACGAAGAATTTTATCAGACATACCAAGTTGGCTATAAAGGCTGGTTTTAAATATAAAAAAATCCCACTCTTTCTGGAATGGGATTTTTTTATATTTAATAGATTCTGATTAATCTTCTTTTTCAGATAGTTTTCTTTCTAGCTCAAGCTGAAATTCTTCAATAACAGGTTTCATAGTGCTTTCCGGAATATCAGCAATTCTGATATACATTAAGCCGTCAATTGCATTGTTAAATAAAGGATCTACGTTGAATGCGACAACTCGTGCATTTTGCTTGATATATTTCTTAATTAAAACTGGCAGACGCAAGTTTCCTGGTTCTAATTCATCAATGATTTTGTCAAATTTGTTCAAATCAGATTCGGCTTCGTCGAAGATAAAGTCCTTGTCCGCGTCTTTCAATTTAACCTTATATGCTTTTTTCGGATGAATATATTGTGCAATATACGGATCGTAATAGTTTGATTTCATGAACTCAATCATCAATGATTTAGAGAAATCAGAAAATTGATTACTGATACTTACGCCACCAACTAAATATTTGTGTTCAGGATGACGAAGAGTTGTATGGATAATACCTTTCCATAATAAAAATAAAGGCATTGGTTTTTGCTGATATTCACGAGTGATAAAGGCACGACCCATCTCGATAGATTTACTCATCATATCATGAAGTTCAGGTTCAAATCTGAAAAGATCAGTAAGATAAAAACCTTCAATTCCGTATTTGCGGTAAATTTCAGAACCTAATCCCATTCGATACGCTCCGGCAATTTTTTTGGTTTCGTCGTCCCACAAAAACATATGGTGGTAGTACTGATCGTACTCGTCAAGGTCGATAGATTCATTTGTTCCTTCTCCAACCTCACGGAAAGTTATTTCGCGAAGACGCCCAATTTCATGCAAGATATTCGGAATTGATTTTGCTTTTGCAAAAAACACTTCATAATTTTTACTTTGTAAAAATCGGGAATCATTATCTCTTAAAGCTTGAACTTCGGCAATCAATTTTGATTCGTTCACCGGAGTAACAATTTTTTTAGGTGCTTTCGGAATTTTCAAGCTAGCTGTATCGATAAGTTTGGTATCCTTTTCAAAAGGATTCGCCAGCATGTAGGTTTTCTTTCTTAAAAATTCTGAGTATTCTTCAAACGATTCGATTTCGTTTTGTTCACTTACAGAAATTGGTTTTCCAATACGAACTTTAATAACACGGTCTTTTTGCGTAAGCAATTCAGACGGAAGTTTTGCAGTACGCAAAGTGTCGTCTATTTTTGAAAGCCAATAGAATAATTTACTGTTTTTAGCATGAAAATAAATGGGTACAACAGGAACTTTAGCTTTTCTGATTAATTTCAGAGCGCCTTCTTCCCAAGGTTTGTCAACCATTAATTTTCCATCTTTGTAAGTTGAAACTTCTCCGGCAGGGAATATTCCCAACGGTTTTCCATCACTTAAATGACGCAAAGTTTCTTTGATTCCAACCACGCTTGATTTTGCATCCTTATGATTTTCAAAAGGATTAACCGGCATGATGTATTTTTTAAGCGGAACAATTCTGTGTAATAAGAAATTTGCAATAATCTTGAAATTAGGCTCTCTTTCAAGCATTAATTTCAAAAGCAAAATACCGTCAATTCCTCCAAGCGGATGATTAGAAATGGTAATATAAGCGCCATCTTTTGGCAAACGTTTTAAATCTTCTTCCGGGATTTCAAATTTGATTTCCATCTCATCCAAAATTCCGTTTAGAAACGCAACATCCTCTAAATGTTTATTATGATCATAAATTTTATTAAGGGTCGAGATCTTAAGAACCTTCATAAGAATCCAGCCTGAAAAAGTACCGAATACTCCGTACTTATCAACATTTATTGCCTTTGCAACTTCTTTCGCGGTAACTAAACCCATGTACTATTTTTAAATTATTAGAGTAGCGAACAAAGATAACAAAAAACTCTACTTTTCCTTTATTCAATCATAAACTTTCCACTTTTTTATTACATTTGGAATCCTAAAAAAATTACCAAGATGAAAATTATTTCTTATAATGTAAACGGAATTCGTGCTGCAATAACAAAAGGATTTATCGAATGGCTTGAAGCTGCAAACCCTGATGTTATCTGCCTTCAGGAAATTAAGGCAACACAGGATCAAATTCCGGTCGAAGCTATAACGGCCGCTGGCTATCCGTATCAATATTATTATCCGGCAACCAAAAAGGGGTACAGCGGTGTTGCAATCTTATCTAAAATAGAGCCGAAAGCGGTTGTTTATGGAACAGGAATTCATCACATGGATTTTGAAGGACGTAATCTTCGTGCTGATTTTGAAGATGTTTCGGTGATGAGTTTGTATCTTCCGTCAGGAACAAATATTGAAAGATTGGATCATAAATTTATGTTTATGGACGATTTTCAGACGTATATCAACGAACTGAAATTGACGATTCCGAATTTGATTATTTGTGGCGATTATAATATTTGCCACGAAGCAATTGATATTCATGATCCTGTTCGAAACAAAACAGTTTCTGGGTTCTTGCCTGCAGAGCGTGCCTGGCTTGATGCTTTTATGAAATCAGGTTTTATTGACAGTTTCCGTCATTTCAATAAAGATCCGCATCATTATTCGTGGTGGAGTTATCGTGCAGGAGCGAGAGGAAATAATAAAGGCTGGCGTATTGACTACAATTTAGTAAGCGATGCGATGGGACACCGCTTAAAACGTGCCGTTATTCTTCCAGATGCTGTTCACTCTGATCATTGCCCGGTTTTAGTCGAAATCGACTAAAGTTTGGTATTGTTCTTGTTGAGAATGTATCGGTTTAAAGAAAACAAGTTTTAAAATTTATTCTTTAAACAAGATTTTTTGAATTATTAATAAAGCCCCAAATAAAAACCAAAAGTAAAATGATTAAAAAAGCCTCTATTGGATTAGTAGTTTTAGCTTTGTCTGCAACTTCTTGTGTATCCAAAAAGATTTACAATGATCTTGAAACAAAATATTCAGATTTAAAAAAGGAAAGTCGATCAATTGCAGATGAAAATGCGAATTTAAAAACTGCAAAAAATCAGTTAGAATTAGACAAAGACAAACTGACTAAAGATTTGGCAAGTACAAAAGATGATCTGGCAAAACAAAAAGCTGATCTTGCAGCGGAGCAAAAAAAATATAAAGTATTGCAGGATTCGTATAATGCATTGGAAAAAAACAGCAACGATGCATTAGAAAGCAATATGGCTAAAAACCGCGAGTTATTAGCACAATTAGAAGCAAAATCTAAAAAGCTGGCAGATGAACAAGCGCGTTTAGACAAAACAGCAAGTCGATTGAAAGAGCTTGAAGATATGATTGCTGCTAAGGAAGAATCAATGCGTAAACTAAAAGAGACTTTATCTAAAGCCTTAAACGGTTTTGAAGGAAAAGGTTTGACAGTTGAACAGAAAAACGGAAAAGTGTATGTTTCTATGGAAAACAAATTGCTTTTCAATTCAGGAAGCTGGGCCGTTGGAACTGAAGGAAGAAAAGCAGTTGTAGAACTTGGGAAAGTTTTAGGCGATAATCCTGATCTTTCTGTTCTTATCGAAGGTCATACAGATGATGATCCGTATGCTGGTTCTGGACCAATTGCAAACAACTGGGATTTATCTACAAAAAGAGCAACTGCAATTGTGGCTATTTTGAGTGAAAATACTAAAATCAACAAACAAAAACTAACAGCAGCAGGACGAAGCGAATTTTCTCCTTTGGCAAGCAATGCTACACCGGAAGGAAAAGCTAAAAACCGCAGAATCGAAATCATCTTAACACCAAGATTAGATGAGATTGCGGAGATGTTGAATAGCATAAATTAAGGTTTAAAGTTGCTAAAGATACAAAGGCTCAAAGGTTTTTACTTTTGAGCCTTTTTTATTTTAAGAATTGAATTATTTGTAACTTTGAATGATCTAAAATTATAATCATGGGACTTCCAGAGTTAAAAGATAAAATAAGAAGCCAGTTAGATTTGGCTGATGAAAGAGTATTGAGAATTGTTTCTTCAGTATTTGATAATTATTTGAATGAGGTAGTTTCTTATGATGCAAAAGGAAATCCTATAACATTAACTGAATATCATAATAGAGTAGAAGAAGGTTTAGAGGATATTAAGTACAATCGAATTGTTTCAAGCGATGATCTGTCTAAAGAAATGAAAGATTGGGATAATGAATAAACCATTAGTTTTTTAGTCAGAAAATTCAAAACTCGACTTGAAGGAAATTTATTTTGAGTTTAAAAATAAATATTCAAAAGAAACAGCATTAAAAATTAGACAAGAACTATTTAATAGCGCTAATAATATCGTTTTTGCTGAACAATTTCAGCTCGATGAATATAGAATAGATTGCCATCGGATTATAGTTAGAAATTTTAAAATTTTATATCAAATCAAAGAAAATTCTATTTTCATTGTTAGGATTTTCAATACATTTCAAAATCCACTAAAAAGTTTAAAATAAACTAAGGGACAAAGCTTCTAAGATACAAAGGCTCAAAGGTTTTTACTTTTGAGCTTTTTTTATTTTAAAAATTTTATCTTATCATTATTTTAACCTTTGTCAAATTTAGATTTGAAAAATCACTTTGTACCTTTGTCTCTTTGCAACTTTGAACCTTTTTAAAAAATATGATATACACTACATTACCAAACACCGATATAAAAGTTAGTAAAATCAATCTCGGAACAATGACTTTTGGGCAGCAAAATACCGAAGCTGAAGGACATGCTCAAATGGATTACGCTCTTGAAAGAGGAGTGAATTTCTTCGATACAGCCGAAATGTATTCGGTTCCAGCAAGTGAAGCGACTTACGGAAGTACAGAAAAAATAATTGGAACCTGGTTTAAGAAATCGGGAAATCGTGATAAAATTGTTTTAGCTTCTAAAATTGCAGGTCCAAATCCGAGTTTTGGGTACATGCGTGAGAAACTGGATTTTTCGCCGGAAAGTATAAAGTTTGCGGTTGAAAACAGTTTAAAAAGACTTCAGACAGATTATATAGATTTGTACCAAATGCATTGGCCGGAAAGAAAAACCAATAATTTCGGACAACGTGCTTTTCATGGACATAATGATGTTTGGGAAGACAATTTTAGAGAAATCCTTGAAACTTTTGACGGATTAATCAAAGAAGGTAAAATTAAACATATTGGAGTTTCAAACGAGAATTCATGGGGAATGATGCGTCTTTTGGAAGAAAGCAAATACAATAATCTGCCGAGAATAAAAACCGTTCAAAATCCGTATTCTTTATTGAATCGTTTGTTTGAAGTGAATTCTGCCGAAGTTTCAAAATATGAAAATGTTGGTTTATTAGGATATTCGCCTTTGGCATTTGGAGTTTTGACAGGGAAATTCTTAACTGGAGAAAGTCATCCGAAAGCGAGAATTAATCTTTTTCCGCAATACAAACGTTACAATAGTGATCAATGTACTCAAGCGACTAAATTGTATCAGGAAATCGCTAAAAAACATGGTTTAACGTTAACGCAATTAGCGATGGGATTTGTATTGCAACAGCCTTTTTTGACAAGTGCAATTATTGGCGCAACAACATTGGAACAATTAAAAGAAAATATTGATACAATTGATGTAGTGCTTTCAAAAGAAATCCTTGCTGAGATTGATGCTGTTCAGGCCATTATTCCTGATCCGGCGCCTTAATTTTAAAAGATAAAATAAAAAAATCCCGATAATATACTTTATCGGGATTTTTTTATTTCTATAAATCAAACTCATCATCAACAGCCAATGAATCATTTTTAACTGCAGTTGAATCCGGAGCCTTAATTTTTATCAGCGAACGCGCACTTCCTGAAATATAAACCGGCAATTGACCAAGCGTATCTTCAGGAACTAACAAGCCTCGGCGGAACATTAAATTCTTTAAAAACTTCTGATTTTTAATTGCATAATCTTTCAAATTGCCTTGATCATTAAACTGATACATGAATTTTCTCGGTTTCGGAATAATGGTCGCCAAGTATAAACATTCATCTACATTTAGGTCAGAAGGGCTTTTTTGGAAATAAAAATGACTCGCTTCGCCAATTCCATAAACATTTGGACCCCATTCGATAATGTTGAAATAAACCTCCAGCATTCTTTCTTTGCTCACAATTCGGTTGTTTTCTAAAATGTAAACTAACAAGATTTCTTCGAGCTTTCGCGAAAGCGTTTTTTCA
The DNA here is from genome assembly GCF_000745775.1 of Flavobacterium sp. ASV13. Lineage (GTDB taxonomy): Bacteria > Bacteroidota > Bacteroidia > Flavobacteriales > Flavobacteriaceae > Flavobacterium. The sequence continues at coordinate 132,731 of NZ_KN050752.1, forward strand.
CGTGTCAGGAAAACATTTTTGATCAACTGCATACTAATCGTGCTGGCGCCTCGAGAGAATTTTTTGGTTCTGATGTTTTTAAGAATTGATTGCTTGAAAGCTTCATTGATGAAACCACGATGTGAGAAGAACGACGGATCTTCGGTCGTCAAAACACATTTTCTCAAATAAGGTGAAATTTGGTCTAAAGGCGTATAATTCGGATTTGCATTTCCAACCAAAATTGGGCGTTGCAATACATTTTGAATTATGGCGCGGTAAACAAATTCACCATTTAGTTTATTTAAATCGGCTTCACCGTATTTTGTAATTCGTAAATCTTCTTTGTTGAGTTTACTGTCAAAAACAAGTGTGTTTGGCTTGTTTTGGTTGAATTTGAAATCGAGTTTATAATCAAAATTTCCAGTCGCCTGCATTCCTTGAAAATGTGTAAATAATCCGTCAGGAAGCGAAACGATAAAATCCTGCGCTTTCATCTTTGGAATATTTACTTTCAAAGTATAAACAGTATCTTCTTCCGTATCATATGAAATATAAGGTTTTACTTTGATTTTGTTCAACTGCATTGTTGAGGTGCTGTCTATCGAAATGAAATTATCGCCTAATAAAAATCGGTAATCAAAACGGGCATTTTTGATTACAACATCTTTGCTGGCGATTTTTGGATGATTGATTTTTAAATTGGTGATAGAAGTAAAGCCGTCAATGTGAAGTTCACTGCCGCTTTTGTCAATTTTTTCGACGTTTAGTCTAATGGAATCAAAACTGGCTTTTAAGTTATAACGTTCGTCCAAATAGGGAACGCGAATAGCTCCTGTATCTAAATTGAAGAATCGAATATCGGCTTTTTCATTTCTTGGATCGGCAAAACCTTTTATGTTCCAACGCTGATCGAAATTTTTGCTTTGAACATGAAGATTGGTTTCGAGTTGTTTATCATTTAAAACCAATTTATCAATTGCTATTGATGCTGTTTTTCCATTGTCATCAATTTTGAATTGAAATTTCTCCAAATGCATGTCGGTCGGAACCAAATTCAGCAATTTTGAAATAATTCGGTAAGCAAAAGCGCCGTATTTGCGTTTTTCACTTTTTTCAGAATCATCACTGTTTCTTTTTAAGAAAGCATCAAAATTTCTGATTTTTCCTTTTTTTACCAATTGAATATAACCATTATTGATTTTTAGAGTTCCAACCTGAACATCACCAATCAATAAGTTGCTTAAACTGACACTGGTTTCGATTTTTTCAATTTTAAGAAGTGTGTCGGCACCTTTTGGAACTAAAATAACGTCGGTTAATTTAATGCTTGATAAGCCGTCAAAAGAAGCTTCTTTTACAGAAAAATCACTGTTGTAACTCACTGCCATTTTGTGCTTTACTTTTGCAATGGCTTGTTTTAAAAGCGAATCACGAAAAAAATACAGTCCGATGCAAAGTAAAACAAGTAGTACGGCAAGTATTTTTAGGATTTTGTATATTTTTTGTTTTGGTATTTTCATAAACGCAATTTGCTTCGACATTATTCAGTTTTCAAATCTAGCGTAAATTTAAATTTAAAATTATCAGCTTGTAAAATTTTTCTTTTAATTTTTTGATGATTTGGTAAGAACTTGATTTAACTAGTGTTATCTTTTGTTATTTTCTTTTTTTATGGAAAAAATTCAGGATTGAGTTTCTGTTAATGCATTCTTTGTTTTGTAAATGAGATAAACCGTAATGATTTAAAATTTTTAGCGCATACATTTATCGTGTTAACAATATTAAATTATAATCAATGAAAATTTTTAAGAAAGTAATGTTTTTGTCTTTTGCGGTCTTAGCATTAGTTATGTCATCTTGCAGTAGTGATAATTCTTCTGATGATGATTCAGATCAGACAAGTCAGGAAGAGTTTATTAAATTTAAGTACAACGGAACTGTTTATAATTTTGACCCAAGTGTTTCAACTTCGCTGAATTTGCTTGTTGCCGGAAGTTCAGGGATTGATGATACTTATAAAAGAGTTTCATTGTGGATGCCTTTGAATCTTAGTGTAGGAAATCACACAGTAGTTTATGATTTGTCACAGCTAACATCTACTTATCAGGTTACTTTTAGTTTTATGCCCGAATTTAATAATGTTGATGCTACTTCTGGAAACATTAACATTACTTTGATAAATGATAAAAAAATCGAAGGAACCTTTAATTTTTCTGGAACAAAAAGTGGAAAAACTTTTACTGTTACAGAAGGAAGTTTTAGAGTTCCAAGGCTTTAAGTAGCTCTATTTAATAAAAAAATCCTACTTATCAATGATGAATCGTTGGAGTAGGATTTTTTTATTGTCATTAATATATTTTTGAATTTATCCAAAAAGAATACTCGCAACATCTTCAATTTTTGCTACAAGTTCAATTTTGATTCCGGTATTTTTTAAAGCTATTTTATTGTATTTAGAAACAAAAATGGTGTCAAAGCCTAGTTTCTCAGCTTCTTGAATGCGTTGGTCAACACGATTTACAGGGCGAATTTCGCCTGAAAGTCCAACCTCGCCAGCAAAGCAAAAACCTTTCCCAACAGGAATATCTTCATTTGAAGATAAAATCGCAGCTACAACGGCCAAATCAATTGCTGGATCATCAACAGAAATTCCGCCTGTTACGTTTAAGAAAACGTCTTTAGCTCCAAGTCGGAAGCCGGCTCTTTTTTCCAAAACGGCCAAAATCATATTTAATCTTTTGGCGTTATAACCCGTTGTGCTTCTTTGCGGAGTTCCGTAAACTGCGGTGCTTACTAAAGATTGAATTTCGATCATCAGTGGGCGCATGCCTTCAAGTGTTGTAGCAATTGCAGTTCCAGATAATTCTTCGTCTTTATGAGAAATCAATATTTCAGACGGATTGCTTACTTCGCGCAAACCGCTTCCGAGCATTTCATAAATTCCAAGTTCAGAAGTTGAGCCGAAACGGTTTTTTAACGAACGTAAAATTCGGTAAATGTGATTTCTGTCGCCTTCAAACTGAAGAACGGTGTCGACCATATGTTCCAAAATTTTTGGTCCGGCAATGTTTCCGTCTTTAGTAATATGTCCAATTAAAATAACCGGAATATTGGTTTCTTTAGCAAATTTGATCAGTTCGGCCGTGGTTTCTCTAATTTGAGAAATACTTCCGGCAGTTGATTCAATATAATCAGTGTGTAAAGTCTGAATCGAATCGATGATTACAATTTCCGGCTGAATTGCTTCAATTTGTTTGAAGATATTCTGCGTTTTAGTTTCCGTTAGAATGTAGCAATTATCGCTGTTTGGTGTAATTCTTTCGGCGCGCATTTTTATCTGCTTCTGACTTTCTTCACCAGAAACATATAAAGTTTTATAAGGTAATTTTAATGAGATTTGAAGTAAAAGTGTACTTTTTCCAATTCCAGGTTCTCCGCCTAAAAGCGTTAAAGATCCCGGAACAATTCCGCCTCCTAAAACACGATTCAATTCGCCGTCAGTTGTATCCATTCGGATTTCCTGAGCCGAATCAATTTCGTCAATTTTTAAAGGTCTTGGTGCTTTGTTTGTTGAAGTTGGTTCGCTTTTCCAAGCCACTTTTTCTTGTTTCTGAATAATTTCTTCAGCAATTGTATTCCATTCTTTGCACGCGTTGCATTGACCCTGCCATTTAGAATATTGGGTGCCGCAATTTTGGCAAAAAAAGGAAGTTTTAACTTTTGACATTATTTAGTTTTTTTAGCAAGCGTATTCATTTCGTCGATTTTCTCATACATCAAATCCTTGTTCAAATCTCCGATTGGCTCCATTTGAGAAGCATTTTGGTATTTTTTTGAAGCATGTTTTGGGTCGCCCATTTTTTCATACATCAAGCCCAATTCATATTCTCCTAACATGGCTTTTGGATAATTTACATTTCCAATTTCGGCCATTTTTCCTAATTCATCATAAGCATTTTTTTTCAAAATAATATTTTCGATTACTTTGAAGTCGCTCATTCTTACTGGAACCTGAAATCCTAAAATTTCAGACATTGTAGCGTATTTTTTTTCTAAATAATCGGAATAGCCAGATTCTAGAACTGCAATTTTTTCATTGTATTCAGCAGAATTAATTGGTCTGTACGATTCAAAAATTTGATATAACGCATTCGGAATTGAATGTAAAACCTCAGTATAATGCGTTGCACCTTTAAATACATCATATTTAAAATTCACTAACGGATTATTTGCAACCTTAATATTGCTGTTCAGTTTTTCAATAGGTTCTTTAATTTTTTTATTATCACCTTCTCCTGCAGAAAGATAATAGAATATTGGTTTTTGGATTTTTGCAAATTTCTCAGCTATTCTAACTTCCATTTTTGGTGCAAGTTCTGGACTTAAACAGATATATGCATTAAAAATTGGTTCTTCTTTGTATAAATAAAAATTAGCAAAACTTGCTGTTATGTCATGACCTGCAATAATTCTGAAAGGCGCAGTATGGTATTTTTTTTCGATGTACGGAATTAATTCGGCACCTACAAATTCAAAGAATTTTGCTCCTTTTTCAAAAGGCAAACCTTCATTTTGATCGATTGTTGAATCGTCTTCACGCTCATCATTTTTATTTTGATGAATCCCGATGATAATCATTTCCGGAATATCGTCCCAATATGCACCATAACTTACTGCTCCAGAAAATGGGTCAAATAAATAATCTCCGTCGAAAAGATATAAAACTGGGTATTTTCTATCCGATTTCTCATCATAAGATGGCGGAAGCCCAATTGTTATTCGTCGCTCTTCTCCCAGTTTTTCAGATTTTATATTATCGAATTTTTTCTGAGAAAAAACAGAAACAGATATGAATGCAAGCAGTAGGTAGACTTTTTTCATGATTTGTAGCATTTCAGTGAATTAAAAAGTATTGGAAATTGTATGGCAATATAATACTTTATTTGCTTTTTGGTATTTTGGGACTTAAAAAAAAGCAATGATTTCCTACGCTTATTTTTTTAATTTGAGGCAATAGAAAATCTGTTTGGACAAAATATTTTGAACAAATTGTGAATAAAAATAAGGATGAAATTATGTTTTATGTTAACGAATTATCGTTTTCATTTGGGAAAATGATCCATGGTTTGAAGGTTTTGGCTTCTTCAAATTCCAGGGTCGCATATGAAATGATGATAATAATATCGTCTTTTTGAACCTTTCTTGCGGCAGGGCCATTAAGTGTGATTTCGCCTGAATTTTTTATGCCTTTTATAGCGTAAGTTTCAAAACGCTCACCATTATTAATGTTAACAATAGATACTTTTTCGCCTTCAATAATATTTGAAGCTTCTAGTAGAGTTTCATCAATAGTAATACTGCCAATATAATTTAAATCGGCACCAGTAACTTTTACTCGATGAATTTTTGATTTTATAACTTGAATTTGCATGCTGCAAAGGTAATTTAATTTAATGAAATGGTGTCAATTAACCTTATAGAATTAACAAATACCGCTATAAACGCACGGTATTTTTTGTCATTAATTTTATGATCAATAGATAATAATGTTGATTCGTCAGCAATGACAAAATATTCCAATTCAAATCTTTCATTGTTTTTGAAAGCGTCTTCAACAAATTGAATGGTTTCCTGAGGTGATTTAGTTTGAAATATTTCTTTTGCTTCTGTTAAGGTTTTATAAATTATGGCAGCTTCTTTTCTTTCTTCGGCTGTTAAACGCTCATTTCGAGAGCTCATCGCTAAAAGATTATCTTCTCTGAAAATTGGGCAGCCCACAATATTTACAGGTAAATTATTTTTTTCGACTAGTTTTTTAACAATTTGTAGTTGCTGAAAATCCTTTTCTCCAAAATAAGCATTTGTAGGTGTTACGATTTCAAAAAGACGTTTTACAATTGTTCCGACTCCATTAAAATGCCCAGGTCTGAATTTTCCTTCCATCTGATTTTCTAAACCATCATAGTCAAAGGATTGCGAAATTGTATTTCCTTCATAAATATCTTCGACTGAAGGAGCGTATAAAATTATTTTGTCACTTAATCCTCTCATTTTTTTTACATCTTCTTCAAGAGTTCGAGGATATTTTTCTAAATCTTCAGGATTATTAAACTGAGTAGGGTTTACGAAAATACTTACAACGGTATCGTCGTTTTCTTTAAGTGATCGTTGCATTAAAGCCAGATGCCCTTGGTGTAAAGCTCCCATGGTTGGTACAAATCCTATAGTTGAATTTGCGGTTTTGATAGTTTTTAAATAAGCTATCAAAGCTACTTTACCGTAAAAAATATGCATGGCAGTATTATTAAAATTTAGTGCAAACATAATATATTAGTTATAAACTGCATAAAATTTTGTAATTTTGCGACGTTTTTATTACCAAAAATTAAGTAAAATACTATTATGAAAGATAAGAGGATATTATATGTATCATCTGAAGTCGTGCCTTATTTGGCTGAAAATGAGGTTTCTTTAATGTCTTATGACGTTCCTAAAATGATTAACGATCAAGGAGGTCAGATAAGAATTTTCATGCCAAGATATGGAAATATCAACGAGAGAAGACATCAATTACACGAAGTGATCAGGCTTTCTGGAATGAATTTGGTAGTGAATGACTTAGATATGCCATTGATTATTAAAGTTGCTTCAATTCCAAAAGAAAGAATTCAGGTTTATTTTATTGATAATGATGAGTATTTTAAGCGTAAGGCAACTTTTGCTGACGAAGAAGGTGCGTTGTATCCTGACAATGATGAACGTGCGATCTTTTTTGCTAAAGGAGTTGTTGAAACCGTTAAAAAATTGAACTGGGTTCCAGATATTATTCATGTTCACGGATGGTTGGCAGCAATGCTTCCTATTTATATGAAGCATTATTATAAAAATGAAGCTTTGTTTTCAGAGACTAAAATTGTTACATCAGTCTACGGACAATCTTTTGATGAGAATTTAGATATGGAGATGATTAACAAAGTTAAATTTGATGGCGTGCCGCATGAATCTGTTTCTGACTTGGAAGTTCCAAATTATGAGAATGTTTTAAAAGCAAGTATATTACACTCAGATGCAGTAATCATTGCCTCTGAAAATGTTTCCCCAAGTTTAACAAAATTTATAGAATCTTCAGGAAAACCTTTTTTACCTTTCACCCCGAAAGATGCATTCGCTGAAGCGTATACAAATTTCTATAGAAAAATGGGTCTTTAATTAACTTTAATTTTAAAAATGTACAATACTTCTTTTATTAAGAAAATTCTAGTAGCTGCAACGGTAGTTTTTTTATATTCATGCGATAGAGATTTTAATGCAATTGGTGATGATTTAATTGGAGACAATCATTTTGATTTGACACCTGAAAAATATGATGTTTTAGCCTATAATCAAGAGGTAACGCCTATTGAGTCAAATGGATTGGCGATTAATGCTTTGGGTATTTATGATAATCCGGTTTTAGGTACAACAACAGGAAGTTATGTTACTCAGGTTGCTTTGTCAGAATATGCGCCAACAATTGGTGAAGGTGCTGTTATTGATAGTGTATATTTGAGTGTTCCTTATTTTAGCCATGTAGTATCTACTGATGCTGATGGTAAGCGTACTTTTGAATTAGATTCTGTTTTTGGGCCTGCTGACGGAAAAATCGATTTAAGTATTTATGAGTCTAAAGTTGTAATGCGTAGCAGTTTTTTTGATAACGGTACTCAATTGCCTCAATTGTATTATACAAGCGCTAATGATAATGCTGATTTTGACGGAAATATTGGTGCAAAGCTTAATAACTCAAGTAGTAAAAGTCAAAATACAGAATTCTTTTTTAACAAAGCTGAAATAACAGACAAGACGATTGATGCTAATGGTAAAGTAGTTTTGACTAAAGTAGCGCCGGAAATGCGTTTGATGTTAGATAAAAGCTTCTTCATGGATAAAATTTTAAATGCTCCTGCAGAAAAATTATCATCAGCAAACATATTCCAGGATTATTTTAGAGGATTATATTTCAAAGTAGCAAGATCGGGAGCAAATCCAGCAAACTTAGCTTTGATTAATTTTGCAACAGCAGGTAAAATTGTCATTAAATATAAGGCAAAAACGGCAATTACTACAGATCCTGACACGACAATGGAGGATAAGAGTATCACGATTAACTTGACTGGTGCTACAGCTAGTCTTCAGCAAGATGCGAAAAGTGCTAGCTATACAAGTGCAATATCAGATGCAAATATAAACAGAACAGAAGGTGATGATCGCCTTTATATTAAAGGAGGGCAGGGATCTGTCGCTGTTATTGAACTAAATGGTTTTGCATCTAAGCTGGCTGAAATTAGAACTAAAAACTGGCTTGTAAATGAAGCGAATCTGGTTTTTTATATTGATACAGATCAAATGTCATCTAAAGGCTCAGGCTCTTTTCAGGCAGATGAACCTAAAAGAGTTTATTTGTATGATTTGACTAATAATATACCTTTGATTGATTATTCTGATGGTACTTCTGGTGCACTTACAGGTGATCCTAAGGCTACAAAATATGTGTTTGGCGGTATTATTAATGTTGATGGAACTACTAAGCGAGGTACATATTATAAAGTTAGAATTACAAATCATATCCGAAATCTTATAAAAGATGCAACAGCCGTAAATGTAAAATTAGGTTTAGTTGTTACAGAAGATATAGGCGTGATTGCTTCTAATAGATTAAAATTAAAAAACAGCGTTATTTCAGCAGCGCCGAGAGGATCAGTTATGGGGCCATTAGGAACTGTTCTGTACGGAGGAAAATCTTCTGTTGCAGATGATAAAAGACTGAAACTTGAAATTTACTACACGAAACCAAATTAATAAATATATATGTGTGGAATTGTTGGATATATTGGCCATAGAGAGGCGTATCCTATTGTTATCAAAGGATTAAAACGACTCGAATACAGAGGTTACGATAGTGCCGGTGTAATGTTGTTTGACAACGAAACCGGAGTAAAACTTTGTAAAACAAAAGGTAAGGTTTCGGATCTTGAAGCTAAAGCGAAAGATAACTTAGCAACAAACGGAACGATTGGTATAGGGCATACGCGCTGGGCAACACACGGAGTGCCAAATGATGTGAATTCGCATCCGCATCTTTCTAATTCTGGTGAATTGGTAATTATTCACAACGGAATTATTGAGAACTATGCACCGCTTAAAGAAGAATTAATCAAGAGAGGTTATACTTTTAAATCGGATACAGATACAGAAGTTTTAGTAAACTTGATTGAAGAGGTTCAGAAAAATGAAAATATTAAGTTAGGGAAAGCAGTTCAGATTGCTTTAAATCAAGTTGTAGGAGCTTATGCAATTGCAGTTTTTGATAAAAAAAATCCTGATGAAATTGTTGCTGCAAGACTAGGTAGCCCTTTGGCAATTGGTGTGGGCGACGGTGAATATTTTGTTGCTTCAGATGCTTCTCCTTTTATTGAATATACCTCTAATGCAATTTATCTTGAAGATGGTGAAATGGCAAACATCAGATTGCACAAGCCTCTTAAAGTTAGAAAAATTAAAGATGACTCGTTAGTAGATCCTTATATTCAAGAACTTCAAATGAATTTGGAGCAGATTGAAAAAGGAGGTTACGACCATTTCATGTTAAAAGAAATCTACGAACAGCCAAGTGTAATTAAAGATACTTACAGAGGAAGACTTCATGCAAATGAAGGAATTGTTCAAATGGCTGGTGTTGAAGATAATCTTGAAAAATTCTTAAATGCAAAACGTATTCTTATTGTAGCTTGCGGTACTTCTTGGCACGCAGGTTTGGTAGCAGAATATATTTTTGAAGAGTTTACACGTATTCCAGTTGAAGTTGAATATGCTTCTGAATTTAGATACAGAAACCCAATTATAAACAAAGATGATGTTGTAATTGCAATTTCTCAATCGGGAGAAACGGCTGATACGATGGCGGCTATTAAATTGGCAAAAGAGAATGGTGCTTTTGTTTTTGGAGTTTGTAATGTTGTGGGTTCATCTATTTCAAGAGAAAGTCATGCAGGTGCTTACACACATGCCGGGCCAGAAATTGGAGTAGCTTCTACTAAAGCATTTACTACACAGATCACAGTTTTAACTATGATTGCTTTAAGACTAGGAAAAGCGAAAGGAACTTTGTCAAATACTGATTTCCATACTTATTTACAAGAATTAGAAATAATTCCTGAAAAAGTTGCTGAAGCATTGGAAACAAATGATAGAGCAAAAGAAATTGCTGCAGCTTTCAAAGATGCACCAAACTGTCTTTACTTAGGTCGTGGATATAACTTCCCGGTTGCTCTAGAAGGTGCTTTAAAACTTAAAGAGATTTCATATATTCACGCTGAAGGATATCCTGCTGCTGAAATGAAACACGGACCAATTGCTTTAATTGATGAGCACATGCCAGTTATTGTAATTGCGCCTAAACAAGGTCATTATGATAAAATTGTAAGTAACATTCAGGAGATTAAATCTAGAAGTGGTAAAATTATTGCTGTTGTTACTAAAGGTGATACACAGGTTCGTGAATTGGCAGATTATGTAATCGAAATTCCTGAGACTTCAGATGCATTATCACCACTTATTACTACAATTCCGTTGCAACTACTTTCATACTATATTGCAGTTATGAGAGGTTGTAACGTAGATCAGCCTAGAAATTTGGCAAAATCAGTTACTGTAGAGTAATTATTTAAAATATATAAATGTTAAAAAAGCGAGATTTAGGTCTCGCTTTTTTTTATTGTCGAATTTTTTTTCTGACCCCGTTATTTTTATTAAATCCTCAATTTTTTAATTAAATTTTATATGTATGCATACTATTTAAGATTTGAAAAGCCTCGTTGTTGCTGTTAATTGAATAAAACACAATGTGAAAAAGTTAAAATACTAACAATTTTAATGCGTAATATTAATTTTTTTTAACGTTTTTTTATTAATATCAAAAATATTTGTATTTTGGCTAGATAAACTAACCAAAAACCTAACCCAAATGAGAGTGTATTTGCTGATTATGTTGTTTTTCTGCGGCGTTTCCTTTGCGCAGAATTCAATTACTGGTTCTGTTACCGATAGTAACAAACAATCTATCCCTGGTGCCAATGTCAACATAGTAGGAAGTTCAGGTGGAACTTCAACTGATTTTGACGGTACTTTTAAATTGAATACTGCTTCTAAACCACCTTTTACTCTTAAGGTGTCAGCAGTTGGTTTTGAAACTAAAACAATTAGTGTTACATCTTTAAGTCAAAAAATTGATGTAGTGCTGAAAGATGAAGAAACTAAATTGGATGAAATTGTGGTTTCTGCTTCAAGAACTCCTGAAAGAATCATCGAATCTCCTGTAACTGTTGAAAGAATGGGAATTCAGGAAATTAAAAACACTACAGCACCTACATTTTATGATGGTTTAGAGAATTTGAAAGAGGTGCATTTTAATACCAGTAGTATTTCGTTCAAATCAATAAATACGCGTGGTTTTGCAACTGTCGCAAATACCCGTTTTATGCAATTGGTTGATGGAATGGATAATTCATCACCAGCACTAAATTTTGTTTTGGGTAACTTAATTGGTGTTTCGGATATTGATGTGGCTAGTGTTGAGCTTTTGCCTGGAGCTTCTTCAGCTCTTTATGGTGCAAATGCTTTTAACGGTATTATGTTTATGAATAGTAAAAGTCCTTTTACTAATGAAGGAATTAGCGTTTACTATAAATACGGTCAAACATCTCAGGATGCAGCCGGAACTAATGATTACAATGATTTTGGAATTAGAGCTGCAAAAGCTTTCACGGAGACTTTTGCTTTAAAAGCTAATTTCACTTATATGGAAGCTACAGAGTGGATTGCTGCTGACAAAAGAAGTATGACAAGTGGAGGTGATAGTCATGCAGTAAATCAGAATTATGATGGATTAAATATCTATGGTGACGAGGTTACTACTTTTATTCCAAATGTTGGGCAAGTAAGTAGAACTGGATATCGCGAACAAGATTTAACTGATAATAAAGTTAAAAGTATGAAAGCCGATTTCAGTGCGCACTTCAAACCTTGGAAAGATGATACTGAATTTATTGTTCAATATAAAATTGGTACAGGAAGTACAATTTACCAAGGAGCAAACAGATATGCTTTGAAAGATTTCTTAATGCAACAAGGTAAATTTGAGGTAAAAGGTAAAAACTTCTTTGGTAGAGTTTATTTTACTAGTGAAGATGCCGGGGATTCTTATGATATGAGATTTGCGGCATGGAACGTAAACAGAGCGGCAAAATCAGATACAGAATGGTTTACTAATTATGCGACTGCTTATCAGTATTCTGGAGCTGTGATGGGAACAAATGCAAATGAATCTGCTGCAATTGCAAGAAATTTTGCTGATTACAATATTCTTCCTCCTGCACTTTCTTTTCTTCCAAAACCAACAGGTTCTGCTAGATTTGAGCCAGGTTCAGCGCAGTTCAATAATGCACTTGCAAAAGTTATCGCTAATCCTGATTTGACTCAGGGAGCAAAATTTATCGATCACTCAAAATTATACCATTCAGATGTGAATTATAATTTTAGAGACATGGTTAAATGGGCAGAAATTCAAGTAGGAGGTTCTTGGAGAAAATATATTATGGACTCAGAAGGAACAATCTTTACAGATTATGATGGGCCAATTGAGTATAAAGAATATGGAGCATATGCACAATTGCAGAAAAAATGGTTAGAAGACAGATTGAAATTTACAGGATCTTTGCGTTATGACAAAAGCCAGAATTTTGATGGAAAGATTTCTCCAAGAGTTTCATTTACATATGCAGCTGGTGAATCAAAAAGACATAACTTCAGAGTGTCTTATCAAACAGGTTTCCGTAACCCAACAACGCAGGATCAATATATTGGTTTAGATTTAGGGCCATTTGCTTTAATTGGTTCGGCACCTGAAAACTTAGATAGATTTCAAGAGACTATGCCAGTTAGTTTAGCGGGTCAGGCTGCTGGAGCTCCTGCTACAGTGAATTTGTCTGGTCAAAATGCTTATCATAATGCTTATACTGTGGCTTCTGTTCAGGCATTTGCTGCGTCTGCTAATCCAGCGGATCTTGTAGTTGCAAATGTTGGTTTAGTAAAGCCAGAACAAGTTCAGGCTTTTGAGGCAGGATATCGTTCTGTTGTTCAAAATGATTTGTCAATCGATTTGAATGCTTATTACAATATTTATAATGATTTCATGAATACTGCGAGAGTAATTTCTCCTTATTATGGAACTGTAGGAACAAATCCTGCTGATCCAAATGTACAAATGACTTATGCTGCACTTGCTTTTGGTGACAGAAGAGTTTATCAGGTTTATACAAATACAACTGCACAGATTACATCATTTGGTTTTGGAGTTGGTTTGTCTAAAAAAGTATATAAAGATTTTGAATTGGGTGTTAATTATAACTATGCACAATTTGATTTTGATCAATCTCAAGATCCTAGTTTTGTGGCTGGATTTAATACACCAAAACATAGGATCAAAGCTTCTTTAGGAAATGCAAAAGTGGCTAAAAATTTAGGATTTAATGTAAATGTGAGATGGAACACAGAATATTTATGGCAATCTTCTTTCGGAGATGGAATGATTCCAAAAAATACAGTTCTTGATGCGCAGGTTAATTACGGTCTTCCAAAACTGAAATCAGTTATTAAAGTGGGAGCAACTAACCTTTTCGGAAAAGATTATCTTCAGGTAATTGGTGCCGGAGCAATTGGTCAGATGTGGTTTGCTTCTTGGACAATTAATCCATAATTAAAAGAAGTTAATTTGATGAAGTAGGTTTTCTTTCTATCCTTTCGATTGAAAATGAAGTAGAGAGAAGTATTAATTTTTTAAATTTTAAATGACATGAAAAAAAATATAAAAATGCTTTTATTGGTTTCTTTAACCTTTATGGCAGCATGTAATAATGACGAAAGTGATGCGCCAGCTGAAGTGCCGGTTGTTCCTGGGTCGGCAGTTTTAACTAAATACGTAGCGCTGGGTGATTCTTTTGCTGCAGGATATAGTGATAATGCTTTGTTTATAAAAGGACAGAGTAATGCGTATCCTAATATTTTAGCACAACAATTTGTTGCTGCGGGAGGAGGGGAATTTAAAAGCCCTTTAGCAAATGATAATATAGGAGGATTGTTGTTAGGTGGGAATGTAATTGCAGGAACACGTTTGTATTTTGTTGGACAAACTCAAACTCCGACAAACGTACCTGGAAAACCAACAACAGAAGTTACTACGCATCTTACAGGTACATTTGGTAACTTAGGTGTTCCGGGAGCAAAAAGTTTTCACTTATTAGCTGCTGGTTACGGAAATGTTGCCGGAGTTGCTACTGGTGCTGCAAATCCTTATTTTGCTAGATTTGCTAGTTCGGCTACAACATCGGTTTTGGCTGATGCTGTTGCGCAAAATCCAACTTTTTTCTCTTTGTTTATTGGTGGAAATGATGTTCTAGCCTATGCAACTTCGGGAGGAGTAGGAAAAGATCAAACAGGAAATACAAATCCAGCAACATATGGAGGAAATGATATTACAGATCCAACTGTGTTTGCGAATGCATATAATGCTTTAGCTACAAGTTTAACAGCTAAAGGGGCAAAAGGAGTGGTAGCAAATTTGCCATACATTACGGCTCTGCCTTATTTTACAACAGTTCCTTACAATCCGCTTACGGCGAAAATTCTTGGAAGCGGCAACGAGACAGTAGGTAAAGCAACGATACAAGCATTGAACGCTCAATTATATGGTCCGTTAAAACAAGCATTGACTGCTTTTGGTGCAGGAGACAGAATTAATTTGTTGTCTGAAACAGCTGCAAATCTTCCGCTTTTAATAAAAGATGAAAGTTTGACTAACTTATCAGCGCAGTTAACTGCGGCATTTACTCCAACATTGGGAGCGCAAACAGCTGCTTTTTATGGTACTGTATTTGGGCAGGCAAGACAAGCTAAAGCTACTGATTTGGTAGTTTTAACAACAAGAGCTGATATTGGTACTGCTCCAACTGCTGCGAATTCTGGTTTAGGAATTGCACCGCCGGCACCTTTGGATAAATTTGGAATAACATATCCATTGCAGGATAAACATGTGTTGGTTCCAACAGAAATAGCGGAGGTTAAAAAAGCTACTGATGCTTATAATGTAACTATTGAGTCAGTTGCTAAAGCAAAAGATCTTGCTTTCGTTGATACAAAAGCAACGTTGACACAATTGTCAAGCGGAGGTATTCGATTTGGAAATTTCGTTATGTCTTCTTCTTTTGCTACAGGCGGAGCTTTCTCTTTAGATGGAGTTCATCCAAGTGCAAGAGGTTATGCTTTGATTGCTAATATTTTCGTCGATGCAATCAATGCAAAATATGGTTCTACATTGCGTCATGTTGATTTGGCTACATATCCAATTCAATATCCGCAAGTAATACAATAATGCCAATTTTTTTTAGTAAAAAGCCACTCATTTTTAAAATGCAGTGGCTTTTTTTATTTCGCTAAAAAATACAATTTTAGTTATTTGAGGCCTTAGTTTTAGGAATCAAACAAAATCATGGTATTTTTTATGAAAAAAAAATTGATTTTATATTTTAAAAAATTATCTTTGCGCTCTGAAAAAAGAGGTATTTTCGATAAACCTAAATAGCTATTTAATAAATACATAAGTAATGTCAAAAGTAATAGGAAAAGTTGCTCAAATCATTGGACCAGTAGTTGACGTAGTTTTCAACGGTAAAGATGTTGAACTTCCAAAAATTTATGATTCATTAGAAATCACAAAAAAAGATGGAACATTATTAGTTCTTGAAGTACAATCTCACATTGGAGAAAACACTGTTCGTACAATCTCTATGGACTCTACAGACGGTTTGTCAAGAGGATATGAGGTAGTTGGAACTGGGAATCCAATCCAAATGCCAATCGGTCCAGATGTATATGGACGTTTATTTAATGTTGTTGGAGATGCAATTGATGGTTTAGGTGAATTGCCAAAAACTGGAGAAAATGGTTTGCCAATTCACAGACAAGCTCCTAAATTCGAAGATTTATCAACTTCATCTGAAGTTTTATTTACAGGTATTAAAGTAATCGATTTGATCGAGCCTTATGCAAAAGGAGGTAAAATTGGATTGTTTGGTGGTGCTGGTGTTGGTAAAACAGTATTGATTCAGGAGTTGATCAACAATATCGCAAAAGGTCACGGTGGACTTTCAGTATTCGCTGGAGTAGGTGAAAGAACACGTGAAGGAAATGACTTACTTCGTGAGATGTTAGAGTCAGGAATTATTAAATATGGTGATGATTTCATGCACTCTATGGAAAATGGAGGATGGGATTTATCTAAAGTAGATATGCCAGGAATGAGAGAGTCTAAAGCTACTTTCGTTTTCGGACAAATGAATGAGCCACCTGGAGCTCGTGCACGTGTGGCACTTTCAGGATTATCTATCGCTGAGTATTTCCGTGATGGAGCTGGATCTGACCAAGGTAAAGATGTATTATTCTTCGTTGATAATATCTTCCGTTTTACACAAGCAGGTTCTGAGGTATCGGCACTTTTAGGACGTATGCCTTCTGCAGTAGGTTACCAACCAACTTTGGCAACAGAGATGGGTGCTATGCAAGAGCGTATTACATCTACAAACAAAGGATCTATTACATCTGTACAGGCGGTTTACGTTCCTGCGGATGACTTAACTGACCCGGCGCCGGCTACAACTTTCGCGCACTTAGATGCTACAACTGTATTGTCTCGTAAAATTGCTGAGTTAGGTATTTATCCAGCGGTTGACCCGTTAGATTCTACTTCAAGAATTTTAACTCCTCAAATCTTAGGAAATGAGCACTACGATTGTGCACAAAGAGTAAAAGAGATTCTTCAAAAATACAAACAATTACAAGATATCATCGCGATCTTAGGTATGGAAGAGTTATCTGAAGAAGATAAACTTTCTGTATCAAGAGCACGTCGTGTACAACGTTTCTTGTCTCAGCCATTCCACGTAGCGGAGCAATTTACAGGTATTCCAGGTGTATTAGTTGATATTAAAGATACTATCAAAGGTTTCAACATGATTATTGATGGTGAGTTAGATCACCTTCCAGAAGCTGCTTTCAACTTGAAAGGTTCTATTCAAGATGCAATCGAAGCTGGAGAAAAAATGTTAGCTGAAGCTTAATATTAATTATGAATTATGAGTTATAAATTATGAGTATCATCTCACTTATAACTCATAACTTATATCTCAACTAAAAAAAGATGATTTTAGATATAGTATCACCAGAGGCAAAATTATTTTCGGGAGAAGTAACTTCAGTTACGGTTCCTGGAGTTGATGGAAGCTTTCAGATTTTAAATAATCACGCTCCTATTGTTTCTATTCTTGAGAAAGGAACTATAAAAATTGCAGCATCAAGCTTTAATTTTTCTAAAGAGGTAGCAAGTAAATTTGTGAGAGTTAATGACCAAACCTATACATTAGAGATTACGTCAGGTACAATCGAAATGAAAGATAATAAAGTAATTGTTTTAGTTGACTAATAACAATTTCAAGATAAGTTTAAAAGCCATTCACATAGTGAGTGGCTTTTTTTATTTTAAAGCTTTTTGAAAAATATTTTTTACTTTTGAAGTATTAAAATCTCTTTATAAAATATTGATTATGATGTAAAAGCTCAGTAAGCTTTTGCAGTTTCGTTTTATCGACTAGATAAGACGTAAATATTTATGTCAAATTTTATAAATAACAGAGATGAAAAATATATCAAAAGTTGCCGTTCTTGGCGGTGGCGGAAGAACTGGAAAGTTTCTTGTAAACCAGTTATTAAATGAAGGATTTAGTTTAAAGCTTTTACTAAGAAATCCTCAAAATTTCGAAATTCAAAATTCTAAAATTGAAGTCATTCAGGGCGATGCGCTCGATTTTGAATCCATACAATTATTGCTCAAAGACTGTCAGGCTGTTGTAAGTACAATTGGTCAAAGAAAAGACGAGCCTATTGTTGCAAGTACGGTTACAAAACATGTCTTGAAGGCCATGAAAGAACATGGAATCGATCGTTATGTTCTTCTTGCGGGTCTTAATATCGATGTTCCATCTGATAAAAAAAGCCCAAAAACGATTATGGCAACTGACTGGATGAAAACTAATTTTCCAATAATTCAGGAAGATCGTCAAAAGGCTTATGATCTTTTAGTTCAAAGTGATGTTAATTGGACGCAAGTTCGTGTTCCGTTTATTGAATTTACTGATAATAGTTCTGAGGTTGTAGTAGATCTTGAAGATTGTCTGGGAGATAAAATCAGTGCATTTGATATTGCTCAATTTATGGTTAAAGAAATGACCGAATCAAATTATAGCTGCAAGTCGCCTTTTATAAGCAAAATTTAGAGTAAAGTAGGAAACAGCGGGAACATCAAATCCTGCTGTTTGTTTATATCAAATTTCAATTTCATAACTTTGCTTTCATGAAATTACCTGAAAATCTTATTCAAAAGCTTGAAAATAGGAAGCAAAATAATTCGTTGAGAAAATTGCCAAGTTTTAATAATCTTGTCGATTTTTCTTCAAACGATTATATTGGATTTTCAAAATCGGAATCTATTTTTAAACAGGCTCATCATTATTTAATCGAAAACGAGTTTATTCAAAATGGTGCAACTGGTTCACGATTGATTTCAGGTAATCATTCTTTGTATCAAATTGCAGAAGCTTTTATAACGGAATTTCATGAGGCTGAATCGGCTTTAATTTTTAATTCGGGTTATGATGCCAATGCGGGCTTTTTTAGTGCTGTACCGCAACGAAATGATGTTATTTTGTATGATGAGTTAAGTCATGCATCAATTCGTGATGGAATTGTAATGTCGAATGCGAAATCTTATAAATTTAATCATAATGATTTTGAGGACTTAGAGCGCTTAATTTTAAAGTTTCCTGATACCAATATTTACATAGTAACTGAAACTGTTTTTTCAATGGATGGCGATAGCCCCAATTTGGAAGAATTAGTAAAGTTGTCGGAAAAATACAATTGTTATTTAGTTGTTGATGAAGCGCATACTTTAGGTGTTTTTGGAGAAAAAGGTGAAGGACTGATACAGGATCTTCAACTGCATAATCGAATTTTCGCCCGAATTATGACTTTTGGAAAAGGTCTCGGCTGTCATGGAGCTGTTGTTTTGGGAAGTCCCGAATTAAACGAATATTTAGTAAACTTTGCCCGAAGTTTTATTTATACAACAGGATTATCTCCGCATTCGGTGGCTACAATTTTGGTTGCTTATCAACATTTGGAAATTGAAAAAGAAACAATTAATGAACTTCGCCAAAATATAGTTTTCTTTAATCAACAGAAAAATTTATTGGGTTTAAAGCCAATGTTTGTCAGAAGCAAATCGGCAATTCAATCGGCAATTATTCCGGGTAATGAAAATGTTAAACGTATTGCCCAACAATTGCAGGACAAAGGTTTTGATGTAAAAGCTATTTTATCTCCAACTGTTCCTGAAGGTCAGGAACGTCTCCGTTTTTGTATTCACAGTTATAATTCCCAAGAAGAAATTAGTTGTATTTTAGAATTATTAGGAAATTTCGTGTTTTAGTCCACCGATGAAACGGATTTAGCGGGTTTGCACGGATGTTTATGAACGATTTATTGCATAAAGAAATAACTAAACCAATATTAAAGATATTTTATGATGTTTATAACCAATTGGGTTATGGATTTCTGGAAAAGGTTTATCAAAATGCAATGTATTTTGAACTGAAATCACAAGGATATAAAGTTGAAGCTCAAAAGCAAATCAAAGTCTATTTTAAAAATCAATTAGTAGGCGAATTTTACGCTGACTTATTAGTTGAAGATTCTATTATTCTTGAACTTAAAGCCTGTGAATGTTTGTCAAGTTCGCATATTGCTCAATTAATGAATTATTTAAAATCAACTCAAATTCAAGTTGGCTTGTTGTTGAATTTTGGAGAAACCCCAGAATTTAAGCGCATTATCTATACAAATAATAGAAAACAAAATATAAATAATCTGCGATAATCTGTTAGATCAGTTCGATCCGTGGGCTTTTTTTCTTCTCTAAAGTATTATATTTCCACACTTTTTTAAAAAAGTTTAATTTTTTTTGTAACGTTTTGATTATTCGATTACTTACGAGCCGTAATCAAATAAACCAAAATAATTATGAAAACGAAAACAGCTTTATCAAAAGAAAATATCTTCAACTTTATTTTCATCTTTTTAACTTCAGGAGCATTTGGATATGCTTTAACAAATCATTTTTTATTACATCACCCGAATACTAAATTATTGCTTGTTTCAGGATTTTTGTTTCTGGCTTCAGTAGCTTCTTGGCAAAGAAAAAAATACAGCAAATAATAGTTGGGTTTCAATCATCAATCAATCAATCAATCAAATCATCATCAATCAATTATCAACTTTAATCAATCAAAATCATGAAAAATTTAATCAAATCTGTCGTAATAGTAATTGTTCTTATTTTTAGTTCATTTGCGCAAGCACAAACAAAATTACCAAAACTAGAAAACTCTCTTTTATGGGAAGTTTCAGGAAATGGATTAGAAAAGCCTTCTTATTTATATGGAACAGTTCATATGATTTGTACGCCAGATTATTTCCTTTCTGAAAAAACAAAGAAAGCATTTACGACCGCCAATAAATTAGTTTTAGAAATCAATTTTGCAGATTCGGCCGAAATGACGGCGATGCAAAAAATGGCAATGGGAAAAGAACCTTTGAGTAAACTTTTAAGTCCGGAGCAATTATCAAAATTAAATGAAATCTTAAAAAAGACAGCTGGAATAACAACCTTGCAAGTAGATAATTTTAGTTTGATGACGGTAATGAGTTTGATTTCGATGAAAAGTTTCGGCTGTACAGATATCAAGCTTTATGAAATGGAATTTATAGAGATGGCTAAAAAAAGAAATATTCAGGTTGGCGGTTTGGAAACGGTAAAATCTCAATTTGAAATGTTTGAAAATGCATATTCAAATGATGAAATGATTGATATGTTAGGAGAGACAAATCAGGAAGAAACTGCTAAATTAGTAGCTGCATATAAAAGTGAAAATGTTGAAAATTTGTTTGATATCGTAACTGACAAGAAAATTACAAGCGAGAAAACAAGAGGAATAATTCTGGATCAAAGAAATTTGAATTGGGTAAAAGAAATGCCACAAATGATGAAAAAGGAAAGTGTATTCTTTGCATTTGGTTCGGCACATTTGGGAGGTGAATTTGGAGTGATTAATTTATTAAGAAAAGCAGGATATATTGTAAAACCAGTAATGAATTAAAACTATTTTGAAAGAGAAAGAACAAGAGTTTTTAAATCGGATAGAAAGTCACAAAGGAATTCTGTACAAAGTCTCGAAAATGTACATGGACAATTACGACGATCAGCAGGATTTATTTCAGGAAATTGTCTGCCAACTTTGGAAATCGTATGATACGTTTCGGAATGAAAGCCAATTTTCAACCTGGATGTATCGGGTGGCAGTTAATACAGCAATTGTTTTCCTTAGGAAAGAAAAGAGAAAAGTTGACAAATATGAAATTGCATCGGAAAATATTAAAGATGACGAAGGCGATTCGCATATAAAAGAAAGTCAGCTAGATCATTTTTATAAAGCGGTTCAAAAACTCGAAAAAATTGACAAAGCCATTATTTTCTATCAACTTGAGGGTTTTTCTCATAAAGAAATTGGTGAAAATCTCGGGATTTCTGAAGGAAATGCCAGAGTGAAATTAAACAGGGCAAAAGAAAAATTAAAAGAAATAATTAAAAATCAAGGATATGGATTTTAACGATATACAAAACGCATGGAACAACGAAAAGACAGAGAATGTTGTTGTTCCAGATAATTTAGAAAAGATAAATTCGGCAAATACACCTTTGGACATTATCAGAAAAAATCTGAAAAATGAACTTATTATGCAGTCGGTGAGTGTTGTGTTAATTGGTCTTACGCCTTATTTATTTGCTTTTCCAGCAAAGTGGATAGTGCCATTTTTCTTGTTGTTCAGCATATTCCTTGCGGTGTGTGTGTATTACTTGGTTAAGCTTTACATTTTTTATAAAAGATTAAATAAGATTACTTTAAAAACAAAAGACAGCCTTTATGAAACTTATTTTGACGTAAGGCTTAATATGGAATTATATAAAACCTTCGGATTTGCTTTAACGCCGTTTATGGTATTGTTTTTAGTTGGGTTTTTATACCACGAATTTTCAAAAAAACCAGGTTTCGAGCTGACTAATTTTACTAACACACAATTGATAAGTGTTTTTTCTGTCGTTGTATTCTGTATTTTATTTATGGGGATTTCGCTAGAATGGTGGGTTCATAAATTTTACGGAAAACATGCTAAAGAAATTAAAAATGTAATTGATCAATTAAAAGAAGAATAAAACAGAACCCATCGTAATTGATGGGTTTGTTGTTTTTATTGGTATTTTTGCTGTATAATAAAACAGTACCATGAAAATATTTATAACCGGAATTTCAACCGATGTTGGAAAAACAATAACTTCTGCAATAGTGGTTGAAGCGCTGGAAGCAGATTATTGGAAACCAATTCAGGCTGGGGATTTAGATAATTCAGATAGTCATAAGATAAAGACCCGAATTTCTAATTCAAAAACAAAAATCTTCGAAAACAGTTATAAATTAAATACACCAGCAAGTCCGCATTTTGCTGCTGAAATTGATGGAATTTCAATTGACCTGAAGAATATTCAGGAACCAAAAACTGAAAATCATTTGGTAATTGAAGGAGCAGGAGGGATTTTTGTTCCGTTAAACGAAAAAGATACAATTGCCGATTTGATTCAGAAAGATTATAAAATAATTATAGTTTCACGACATTATCTCGGAAGCATCAATCATACTTTGTTAACTATTGAAGCACTTCAGAATCGAGGTTTTAAAGTTGACGGAATTATATTCAGCGGAAGCGAAAACAAATCGACCGAAAGTTTGATTTTGAATAAAACCGGAATTAAATCCATTGGAAGAATTGACGAAGAACCTTATTTTGATCAGAATGTAATTAAGGAATACGCTGATTTGTTTCGCCAAAATCTATTGAATTTATAGAGTAAAGAATATAGAATTAAGAAAATAGACTTTCTTATCTTTGTAAAAACTATAGAGTTTAGTCTTTTTTCTATACTCTATTTTCTATCTTCTTAAAAAATGACTTTACAAGAAAAAGACAGCCAATACCTTTGGCATCCTTATACACAGCACAAAACTTCACAAACGCCAATCGCAATTTCAAGAGGCGAAGGCGCGTTGCTTTGGGACGAAAACAATAAAGAATATATAGATGCGATTGCATCTTGGTGGGTAAATCCGTTTGGGCACAGCAATAAATTTATTGCTGATGCGATTTACAAACAACTGACGACATTGGAACACGTTTTATTTGGAGGTTTCACTCACGAACCTGCAATAAAAGTGGCTGAAAAACTGATGGAAATTTTGCCAAAAAACCAGCAGAAAATCTTTTTTTCAGATAATGGTTCAACTGCAGTTGAAGTAGCAATTAAAGTTGCGTTGCAGTATTTTTTTAATAAAAATGAAAAGCGTACTACAATAATTGCTTTTGAAAATGCTTTTCACGGAGATACTTTTGCGGCAATGGCGGCAAGCGGAATTTCATTTTATACACAAGCTTTTCAGGGAATGTTTATTGATGTTGTCCGAATTCCGGTTCCGATAAAAGGACAGGAAGAGATAAGTTTTGATGCTTTAAAAGAGGTAATTCAGAAACACAATTGCGCCGGATTTATTTTTGAACCTTTGGTACAAGGCGCAGCCGGAATGGTTATGTACGAACCAGAAGCATTGGAAAAACTAATTGAAATTTGTAAAGAAAATAATGTGCTAACAATTGCAGATGAAGTAATGACAGGCTTTGGTAAAACAGGAAAAACCTTTGCAATGGATTATGTAAATGCTGATCCTGATATGATTTGTTTGTCGAAAGCATTGACGGGAGGAACAATTCCAATGGCGATTACCACTTTTACTCAGGAAGTTTTTGACGCTTTTTATGATGACGATATTAATAAAGCTTTATTTCACGGACATACTTTCACTGCAAATCCAACAGGTTGTGCGGCGGCTTTAGCAAGTATTGATTTGTTGCAGACGCAAGAAATGCAGGATAATATCATCCGAATAAATAAAAGCCATTTGGCATTTCAAAAGAAAATTGAAAATCATCCAAAAGTAATTACTGCGAGAACACTCGGAGTTATTTTTGCGGTCGAGATAAAATCAGATTCTGAGGAAAGTTATTATGGTTCGATGCGTACTAAATTGTATAATTTCTTTATTGAAAATGGTGTTGTTTTAAGGCCGGTTGGAAATATTGTTTACATTTTACCGCCTTATATAATGACAGACGAACAACTTCAAAAAGTTTATAAAACAATCGAAGAAGCAATTGAAATGGTTTAATTTTGCCCACAGATTAATACAGATTAAACGGATTTTCACTGATTAATCTTTTTAAATCCGTTTAATCCGCGTTATCTGTGTGCCATTTTTTATAATTCTTTTGCGACCTTTGTGGTTAGAAAATGCAATAGGCATAAAATCAATATTTTGAATACAAAGAAAATCTCCATAACCGCTTTTTCATCTATTTCGCCATTAGGAAATAATGCTGAAGAAGTTTGGGCAAATTATCTGAACGAAAATCATTGCTTTTCAAAACAATTTTTGGATCAGCAAGAAACTTCAACGGCAGCACTTAGTGCGAAATCAAAACAAATTATTTCTGAAATCAGGGAATCAGATCCTAAATATAATTTTTTGGATGACTCTGTTTTATTCGCTTTAGCGGCTTCTCGACAAGCTGTGAAACAAGCAAATTGGAGTTCAGAAGATGTTTTCGGAATTAATATTGGTTCTTCGAGAGGAGCAACTGATTTATTCGAAAAACATTATAAGGAATATATCGACACAGGAAGAGCACAGACTTTAGCATCTCCAACCACAACTTTAGGTAATATCTCTTCTTGGATTGCTCATGATTTGCAAAGTTCTGGTCCCGAGATTTCACATTCTATAACTTGTTCGACGGCACTTCATGCTTTGTTAAATGGAGTTGCGTGGTTAAAATCTGGAATGTCAGATAAATTTTTAGTGGGTGGAAGTGAAGCGCCTTTAACAGATTTTACCATTGCTCAAATGAGAGCTTTGAAAATCTATTCGCGTGTTGATCAGGAGCAGGAAGCCTGGCCAAATCTGGCTTTTGATTTTGAAAAAACGCAAAATACAATGATTTTGGGAGAAGGTGCGGCAGTTTGCTGTTTAGAAGCTGGCGAAAAAGATAATGCAATTGCATTTGTAACAGGTGTTGGTTATGCGACGGAAGTTTTGGAACATAACATTTCGATTTCTGCAGAAGCAACCTGTTTTCAAAAATCGATGAAAATGGCTTTAGAAAATGAAAATTTAGAAAGTGTTGACGCAATCGTAATGCATGCACCAGGAACGATAAAAGGAGATTTGACAGAGTTGCGTGCTATCGAAAAAGTTTTTGGAACCAATTTACCATTACTAACAACAAATAAGTGGAAAATCGGACATACGTTTGGAGCTTCAGGGATTTTGAGCTTAGAATTGGCGCTGTTGATGATGCAACATGATACTTTTATTGGAGTTCCGTTTGGAGAAAAACAAAAACAAAACAAACCAATAAAAAAGGTTTTAATCAACGCTGTAGGTTTTGGCGGAAATGCTGTTAGTGTTTTGATTGAAAAACGATAATTAAAATATACTTCAAAAAAAAATCCAGTCTAAAACAGACTGGATTTTTTTTTGAAACGTATTATTTATCTATTGAAAAATAACCTTTTTAGAAATAGTGAAATCATTATCTAAAGTTACTTTTACAATTAAAACCTGATTACTTGACTGTAGGTTTGAAATTTGTAAATCGGTAGAATTTACTTTTGTTTTGTTGTAAAGTATTCTGCCTGAAATGTCATAAATTGAAATTTCTTTTAAGTTTTCTTTAGATGATAGCACTTTTACAGTTTTATCTTTTACAGAAATTAAAACGCCGTTTTCGATGTTTTCAAAATCACCAGTTCCTAATGATTTATTAGTGTAGCGCAGAACGAAACGATCTGTAAAAGTTCCTATAGCTGTTGTAAAAGTATAATTACTCTGCGTTAAGTCATGAATTGTATTTGTTGTTTTGTCTTCCAAATAGATTTTCTGAGTAGCTAATTCTCCATCGGCCTCATCAATAGCAATCGTGAAATCTCCTGCAATTGTTGTTTTATATCCTAAAGGAACTGTATCTGTGTCTGAAAAAGGTAAAGCTCTTCCTTGAATTACTAGTTTACTACTTTGACTAATACTGTAAAAGTCCAAATATTTATTTCCGTCAAAAGTTGCGCCATCAAAACCAGGTTCTACATCGTTAGTTGCACCGTCGATGTATCCAACTAATAATTGCTTGAAGGCTCCACCAGCATTAGTCATATTCAGCCATACGCGATGTCTTTCAAAACTCTCTGATTTAGAAGTTTTTCCAGGTTTGAAAAATTGACCGTTGTTGTCTGCTCCTGATCGCATTGTATTGTTGAAAGTAATAGTACCTGCAGCTTTTGTGCCAACAAAAAACGATTGACCTGCTGCAATTTGACCGCTAGGTTTTTCATTGTTATTTGAAGCATTTCCGCTTAGTGCCGCCGTTCTTACACCTCCACTAACATTGTAGCTGGCATAATCATCTGTATTATATTGATATGCACCACCTAAAACTACTGGAGTGTTATGCGTCCAAAAATATAAGGTTCCTTTTAATATATCTTTATTGTTAACATCAAGTATAAATTTATTAGCATCTAAAGCTGATGGATATGGATTTCCAACTAAATAATACTTACTAGCTGCTACTGTTTCGCCAGATAGTGTTCCGTTATTAGGTGTTCCAATAAATGTTGCAGGGTAAGCTTGTCTAGCTGTATTAGAGAAGTATTCAGGACCGCGAATAATATAACCTTTACCAACGGTCATTACAGTTGCTCTTGGCACAGCTACCCATTGTGAACTGTTGTATGTTAAATATTTATCAATATAAGTCGCTGGTGAAATGCCACCAAGAGTTTGGCCTTTTACTGGTGTCGACCAATATACATAATCGGCTTGACGAATAGGAAGGGTTGTTCTTAGATATGTGATATTTCCACTATTAATATTTGGATCGGTATCAGTTTGAATTAAACTTGAACTGTTTTTAAATAAAAGTGTTCCTGATGTCGTAGCAGATGAAAGAACTTTCACAGCACCGTAAACTCTTAGAGTAGTTGCAGATTCAACAGTTAAAGAGGCTTTGTCATTTACAGTAAGTGTATAAGCATATGATGGTAGGTTTACATCTGAAATAACTGGGCTATTTGCTACGCCTGTTGGTATGATAACACAGTCAGTTGCAGTTGGAATTCCCGAAGGACTCCAGTTGCCTGCTAAATTCCATACAGTACTTGTGGCTCCTGTCCATGTTTTAAATACAGGTATGTTGACTTGCAAAGAAGTGCCCGGTTGTGAAATACAGCCTGAAGCGTTTTTAGCAGTTACAATATAAGTTCCAGGATCAAGAGATCCAAATACAGTCTGATTGTAATAGTCTGTTCCGTTAATGCTGTAAGTCAATCCGCTTACTCCAGTGATTGTAATAGTACCTTTCACTCCAGAGCAAGTTGGTTGCGTAGTCACGCTTGCAGTTGGGGCTGTCGGATTTGCATTTGTAATAAAAGCTCCTGAGATAGCGCTTGTTGCAGTACTACAATTTCCTGTAACAATACAGTAGTAGTAATAGGATATTCCGGCAGTTCCGGCTTGTGGAGTATAAGTATTTGTTCGTGCACCGTTTGCCGCGACTAGCGATGTTCCACCTGTAGTACTATTTGTTGTGTTTATATACCATTGATATTCAACAGAAGACTGTCCTCCTCTTGGAGTTCCTACTGCAGTAACAGATATTGGAGTAAATGCTGTCCCGCTACATACTGACTGACCAGCTGTTGACTGACCTGTAATTGCAGTTGTTACGTCGATATCTATTGCACTGTATATAGATGTGTCGGTGCATGTTCCATTATCAACCATAACTCGGTATTGTCTGGTTGTACCTGAAATTGCTGATGGCGTATAAGAAGTTAATCCGGCAGTACCTGGGATGTCTTGATAGTTAGTGTTGTTTCCATCACTATATTGCCATTTTACAATTACGGATGTGTCTGGATAGCGAATACTAGAATTAGCATAAGTATTAAATGTTAATGTTGGCATTGTATCACCAGGACAAATATGTTTTCCTCCATTAACTTGACCTTTGTCTAAAATTACAATTTCTGTTGTGTATGTACCTGGAGCAGAAGTGCTGCAGCCAGAAGGATTAGTATAATTAACACTTACTGTTTTTGATCCTATAGTTAACCATTCAATCACAATATAATTGTCAGTAGCGGTACCTCTGTCAATAATTTTATAATCAGTATTAAGCACACCTGAAACAGACCAAATGTAATTCGATTTTCCTCCTTGAGTAGAATATGTCACATGTCTGTTTGCACAGGTTTTGGCTTGTGCTGCATTAGTAATTGTGGGAGTATATACGGTTACTGTTCTGGCAGTTGATGTTACTGCTGAGGCACAAGTTCCAGTTACAACTACGTCATAGCTTCCTGCGTCAGAAGTTGTCGGATTAGTTAGAGTAAGCGTGGCAGATGTTGCCCCGCTTATAGTACCTCCGTTTGTAATTGGAGTTAAGTCTTTTCTCCATTGATAAGTTAATCCTGTTCCTGTAGCTACAACAGTCATTGACTGCGTGCCACTTCCTGAACAAGTTGCTGCAGGAGTTGCTGGATGTGTTGTTATTGATGGTGCTGTGTTTATCGTTACTGCTACTGGGGTTGAAGTTACAGCTGGTGTGCAAGTGCCACTGATATCTACAGTATAATTTCCTTGATTTGCTGTCGTAGGATTAGTTAAAGTAAGGCTTGCTGATGTTGCCCCGCTTATAACACCTCCGTTTGTAAGTGCAGTTCCGTCTTTTTTCCATACATATGCCAAATTAGTTCCAGAGGCTACAACAGTAATTGTTTGTGTGCCGCTTCCTGCACAAGTTGCTGCAGGAGCTGTTGGCTGAGTTGTTATTGATGGGGCTGTGTTTATCGTTACTGCTACTGGATTTGAAGTTACAGCTGGTGTACAAGTACCACTGATATCTACAGTATAACTTCCTTGGTTTGCTGTCGTAGGATTAGTTAGAGTAAGCGTGGCAGATGTTGCCCCGCTTATAACACCTCCGTTTGTAAGTGCAGTTCCATCTTTTTTCCATACATAAGCCAAATTAGTTCCAGAAGCTACAACAGTAATTGTTCGCGTTCCAGTTCCTGAGCAAGTCGCAGCCGGAGCTGTTGGTTGTGTTGTTATTGATGGTGCCGTGTTTACTGCAACCGTTACTGCAGTTGAAGTTACAGTTGGTGTACAAGAACCACTGATGTCTACAGTATAATTTCCTTGGTTTGCTGTCGTAGGATTAGTTAAAGTAAGAGATGCTGTTGTTGCTCCGCTTATAACGCCTCCGTTTGTAACTGCTGTACCGTCTTTTTTCCAAACATAAGTTAGGTTTGTTCCTGTAGCAGTAACAGTCAGGGTTCTGGTGCCATTGCCGGAACAAACTGCTGCTGGAGCTACAGGTTGAGTAGTAATTGCTGGTGCAGAATTTACAGTGATTGTTCCTGTTGCATTTACTGCATTTGAACAGCCAGTTAATGGAATGCTATATGTGAAAGTTCCAGTTGCAGTAGGTGTTCCACTAATTGTTATGGTATTATTATTCCAACTTGCAGTAACTCCGGCAGGTAAGCCAGTAATACTGCTGCTATTTATACCGCTCGCATTTATTGTTGTGTGAGTAATAGATGTCATATTAACTCCAATACATGTTGTTGGCGTTGAAGAAGCGGCGCTAACGATGTTACCAGCATTGACGATTACTTCATTAGAAGTTACAGTACAGCCACCATTTGTTGATGTGCAGACTACATACCATGTCCCGACTCCTAGTGAAGCTGTTGTTGGGGTGTATGTTGTAGAAGTTGCTCCGGAAATCGAAGTTATTGTTCCTCCTGAAACCGATCTTTTTCCCCATTGTCTCGAAGTTATAGTGCCTCCTGATTCAGTAACAGTTAAAAGATTACCTGTTGTACAAAAATTTTGAGTTGTTGTTGGGGCTATTGATACAGATGATATTTGAGCAGATACAGTGACAGTTACAGGATAGGTTACGCTCGTACAAGATGTGGAATAAATAAATACTCTAACAGTTGCATTATAGGTGCCAACAGCGACGCCATAAGGCACATTTATGGTAATTGTGCCTGCACCAGCGGTAAAGGAACCACCCTGATCTCCAAAGCCAGCCGACTTAGCGGCACTGTCAAAAACTAATGCATATCCATTTGGAGATCCGGTTGTGGCACTATAAGTTAAAGTACTACTTACACCATCTTTACAAACTGGAGAGTTGGTCGAATTAAGTGTTACAGTTAATTCTGGTCGTATTTCGACTTGTAGAACACCTGTATAAACTGTCCCACAGTTAACATCTCCAACCATTACTCTATATTCCCAAGTTCCTGCAGTTGCAGGCGTTTCTGTGTATGAATTAGTTGTGTTAGCAATAGTTGTCCATGTAGTGGATGGACTTAATCTTTTTTCCCATCTAACAACTGCTCCTACAATAGTTCCTGTTAAGTTGATTGTAATTGGAGAATTAAAGCAAGCTGGGGCAACATAAGCTAAATATCCAGATTGTGGTGAAGGAGGTGTTTGTAAAGTTGCTGTATTGCCACCTGAAATTGTATTGCTACATGAGTTACCACTTGAGCCACTTGCTAGATTTGTAATTGTTATTGTGCTAGAGTTAACTGTGGTTAAATCTGTAGTTGTAAAAGCTCCACTTCCAGCTGTATTAACAGTCATTGTTGCTGTTTTGGCTGTTGAGGATGGATTAGTTGTGTTATAGGTTACAGTATAGGTTCCAATCGGTAAACCAGATGCGGTTGAATTTAAGGTAACAACGGGAGTCGTTGAAGAAGTACATTTTACAGCAGTTACTGAAGTAAGGCTAAAAGCTTGATTTACTGCCACAGTAATTGTGCTTGTACTCGTATATAAATCGCCTCCATAGTATGTTGTACAAGTTAAGATTGCCGTATAATTACCTGTCTGACTTGCAGTCAAATTATAATTTTGTGCATTACTTGTAGTTGTAGTTCCATCAGGTGCTTTCATGCTCCAAGAGTAGTTTACGCCTGCTGAACCTCCTGAAGTTTTCGTTCCTGCTGAGCCTGAGTAAGAACCGATTAGATTAATCGTACCATTTTGACAAACTGGAGAATTTGAATTTGCAATTGCATTCATTGTTCCACCACCACTATTAAAAGCATCAAAATCATACACTGTACCGCCACCATTTCCTGTACAAGCTGCAATTTTGGTACTTCCGATATAAATGGCGACATTGTTTGAACATTTACTTTTATCAACTTTTCCTGGAGAATTAATTTTTACGGCCGTGCCAGATGGCAGGTGTATATTACTATTGTTGTCTGCAAAACTAAGTAAACCGTTAATTGTTACTTGAGTTACTGAGTTAAGCGTCACAGTGTTAGATACTATAAGATTCCCGTTGATTGTCAGTGTCTTAGCGTTAATGGTTCCGGCACTGGTTATTGTCGCGGCACTAGCTATTACAACATCATCTGTTGCTGTGGGAACTACGCCACCAACCCATGAACTAGCATCACTCCAATTTCCGCCAGTACTCGTAGAAGTTATAGTACTTGCAATAATGGAAATTTTATCCGAAAAGTAATTGGCTCTAATTGTATTGATGTTGAGTGTTGATGTATTTTTTCCAAAAGTAAAAAGTGACAATAGGAAAAATAAAAAACTTAAAAGTAATTTTCTAATCATAATTAAATCGTGGCATTTAATTTTTAAAAACTGTTTTTTTTATTTTGTTTTGTTTAACGTTCGAATGCCATCAACAACTTAAAAAATCAACATCAAAAAGAAGCCAAGTAGTCATGTTAAGTGGTTTCAATCAGGATGTTATGCTGGCATAGGATTTAACCCGACAAAGATATAGACATATACGAGTTAGGAAAAAGGATGGTTTTAGAATGGCCGAATAATCGATGAAGTGTGAAAATTACTCGTTGAAATGCATGAAGAAAATCGTGTTTTTATGGAAATTCTTATAAATACAGATTTTTAAATATAAGAAAAATCGCAAAATACAATGTCTATTTTACAATTATTTAAAATTTTTGATGTAAAAACGCGAGTTATGCCTATATATTCGCAAGAAAATGACATTTGTATAGGAAAGTATTTTCTGATGTTTTAGAGGTGTTTGAGGATGATTTAGGTCTATAGTTCTCAAAAAAAACGGAGCTTATTCTAGCTCCATCACTTTTACTTTTTCATAAACAAAATTGCTTTCATATCCACGACGAAGAAGATAGTCGCAGAACTTTTTTCTTTTCTTTAAAATATTATTTTCATGAATACCATTCCAACATCTTTCAGCAAGATCATTAAAAGTATTTTCGTATTCCTCGGCAGAAATTTCTTTAAGTGCCAATGTGATATTTGTCGAAGAAATATGCCTTGCTTTTAGCTCGTTTGTAATTCTGATTTTTCCCCAATGTTTAATTCTGTGTTTTCCTCGGGCAAAACTACAGGCAAAACGTGTTTCATTGAGAAAGTTATCTTCGATTAATTTTACTACTATAAAATCAATTTCTTCAGAAGTCATTTTTAAACTTTGCAATTTCGCAATTACCTCATCATGGCAACGCTCCTGATAGGCGCAAAAGTGTTCTAATTTCTGTAAAGCTTCTTTTGGAGTGTAACTTGGATTCATGAGTTTTTTCTTGCTTTTTAACTATAATTGCTAAAAATAGTTATTTTGATGTTAAATTTTAACCGATTTTTACATTATTTCTAAAAAAGAAATTACCTAAAATGTTGTGTGTGTGCGGAATTATAATATTTTTGTACGATAATATCGCAAGTTTAAAGCCGTTTGAAAAACAGTGTTTTAACATAAAAAATCAAAGTTTAAAAGCCAAAATTAAAGTATTGCCCCAAAAAATGCTATACCATTTAGTTTTCTTTTAACGCCAAAAACAAATATAATACCACGCCTATGCTTCGAAAACTACTTTTATTCGTTCGTTCTTTATTTTGTTCTGATGAAAAAAGCTACAATGCAGTTTATACTAAGAAAGATTTTTCTTTTAAAGTGAAAACTGTTAGGGTTCTTTACGCAGCTTTTTTTACATTTTTATTTGTGAATTTTGCTGAAGCACAGACTGTAGATTTATTTCAATTTAATTTTGAGAATACAACTGCTCCAAACATTAATAATACGTTGGGTACCCCTACTTTTAGTTCAAATGGTTTGACCGCTGCAAGTTTAGGGTTTAGCACAACAACTCCTTGTGGAGGTTCATATATGTATACTGGAGCAGGTTGGGATACGGGGGATTATTATAGATTTACTGTTAACACAACAACTTATTCTAATTTGAAACTTACTTTTTGTAGTAGGAGTAATACCGGAGGTATTGGAGAATTTCATGTTAGGGTTAGTACTGATGGTACTAATTGGACAGTTGTTGATGATTTTGATGCAGTGACCGGCAATTTAACACAGACAACAAGTATTTTTCCTGCATTTGCAAACAACAAAACAACGCTTTATATTGATATATATAAATCTGAAGCGAGTGGAGGTAGTACAAGAACATTTTTAATTGATAACGTAACTTTAACAAGTTATGCAATACCAACTATAACTAGTTTTACGGGCTCACCAGTTTGTAGCGGGGCTACTCCTACAGTAGTAATAACCGGTACAAATTTAACAGGAGCGACGGCAGTTAATTTTAATGGTACCCCTGCTACATCTTTTACAGTAAATAGCAGTACTCAAATAACAGCGACACTACCAGCAAGTGCATCAACTGGATATATTACTGTGACAACGCCAGGAGGTACTGCAGCTAGTTCAAATGCATTTGTTGTAAATCCGCTTCCTACAATTACAGCATCTGCTTCGCCCACTTCAGTAATTAGTGGAGGCGCTTCAACATTGACGGCAAGTATAACCGAAAAAACTATACTGCTTCAAGAAGGGTTTAATGGACCAACTAATAGTTGGAACCCCTTAAATAGTTCAACTGGAGGAAGTACGACCGAGAATGCAAATGCTGCTTGGATGTTACAACCAGCAGGATATTACTACTACTATGGAGCTGGTTATCCTGGATACCAATTCAAATCTAATGATAACAGCCAATTTTATTTAACTAATAGTGCTATCCAAGGAAGTTCGGGGAATACGCTTACCTATTTGCAGTCACCTGCAATGAATACTACAGGATATACTTCACTTTCTTTAGAATTTTATCAATTTTTCTTGAAGTTTACGGATGGTACGGATAATAGTTATGTTGAGGTTTCTACCAATGGAACAAGTTGGACACAGGTATTAAGTAATACCTCAACTCAAGGTGGACAAAGTGCCTTTGCGGTAACTACCGTTTCTTTGAATAGTTATATTAACCAGCCAACACTTTATATAAGATTTAGATATGTGGCTAAGTTTGACTGGTTTTGGGCTATTGATAATGTTACAGTTTCTGGTAATAAAGCTATTTCTGGTAATTACAGTTGGTTAGCATCTCCGGCAGCTACAGCAGGCTTACCGGCAAATGCAGGAACAGCTCTTTCAACAAATAATAGTATAACTGTAAATCCAACTCAAACAACAAATTATACGGTAACAGCAACTAATACTACTACCGGATGTAGTACAAGTGGAACTCCAGTTACAGTTACAATCTTGCCACCAACAATTACTAGCTTTACTGGTTCTCCAGTTTGTAGTGGAGCAACTCCTTCAGTAGTAATTACAGGAACGAACTTCATTGGCGCAACAGCCGTAAATTTTAATGGTCTTGCAGCGACTTCTTTTACAGTAAACAGTAACACGCAAATTACCGCGGTATTGCCAGCTACTGCAACCACGGGAACAATTACTGTAACAACAGCTGGAGGGACAGCAACTAGTGGAAGTAATTTTGTAGTAAATCGTGCTCCAGCCAGTTTAAGTTACACGACTTCAACAGCAAGTTATTGCAGAAATGCGGTGATTACAGCAAATACACCTTCATTTGGAACTGTAGGTTCACCGGCTCCTACATTTGGTGTTTCTCCAGCATTGCCTACAGGATTAGCATTAAATCCTACAACGGGTAATATAACAGGTACACCTAGTGTTGCTACACCTGCTGCAAACTATACGATTACAGCTACAAATTCTTGTGGAAGTACATCAACTATTTTAAACATTACGGTAACTGTCGGAGCAGTAACGGCTACAGGAACAATTACAGGAACTTCTGCTGTTTGTCAAGGCGCTTCTGGAGTTTCTTATTCAGTTCCCACAATTGCTAATGCCACAGGATATAATTGGACTTTGCCATCGGGCGCAACTATTGTCTCTGGAGCAAATACAAATAATATTACTGTTGATTTTTCTGCATCAGCTTCTTCTGGAAATATTACTGTTCAAGGTACAAGTGGATGTGGTAATGGGCCAGTTTCTACGAATTACGGAGTTACTGTTGTTGCTGTTCCAGTAGGTCCGGTAATTGCCAAGAGTTCAGGTGCGACAGCAGCAACAGTATGTGCTGGTACAACCCTTAGTATGACAGTTACAACAGCAGGAACAGGAGGTACGGGAACATCACAGGATCAGTATCGTTATGATACCGGTTCAGGGTTTACAGCATGGAGCACCACAGTTCCAAGTTTCACAGCAGTTGTTGGAACCAATACCATAGAATCAAGAAGAACATCAACAGGAACAGGGTGTACGACAGCATCAGGAAATACTTTAAGCTGGACAGTTGTTACTGCTCCAGTAGGTCCAGTAATTGCCAAGAGCTCAGGTGCATCTGCAGCAACAGTTTGTGCAGGTGCAACATTAACAATGACAGTTACTACTGCAGGAACTGGAGGAACAGGAACTTCACAGGATGAGTACCGTTATGATACCGGTTCAGGTTTTGGTTCTTGGAGCACAACGGTTCCAAGTTTCACAGCAGTTGTTGGAACCAATACCATAGAATCAAGAAGAACATCGACAGGAACAGGCTGTACAACAGCATCAGGAAATACATTAAGCTGGACAGTTGTAGCCATTCCGGTAGGTCCGGTAATTGCCAAGAGTCCAGGTGCAACAGTAACAGTATGCGCTGGTACAACACTTACTATGACTACCACTACAGCAGGAACTGGAGGTACGGGCACTTCACAGGATGAATATCGTTATAACGACGGATCCGGCCTTACAGCATGGAGTACAACAGTTCCAAGTTTTACAGCAGTAGTCGGAACCAATACCATAGAATCAAGAAGAACCTCAACAGGAACAGGCTGTACAACAGCATCTGGAAATACATTAAGCTGGACAGTTGTAGCAGTTCCGGTAGGTCCAGTAATTGCGAAGAGTTCAGGAGCATCCGCAGCGACAGTGTGTGCAGGTACGACATTAACAATGACTGTAACTACAGCAGGAACAGGAGGTACTGGAACATCACAGGATGAGTATCGTTATGATACTGGTTCAGGTTTTGGTTCTTGGAGTACAACGGTTCCAAGTTTTACAGCAGTTGTTGGAACCAATACCATAGAATCAAGAAGAACCTCAACAGGAGCCGGCTGTACAACAGCATCAGGAAATACATTAAGCTGGACAGTTGTTGCAGTTCCGGTAGGTCCAGCAATTGCGAAGAGTTCAGGAGCATCCGCAGCGACAGTTTGCGCAGGTAC
>NZ_KN050752.1:171073-493088 GCF_000745775.1 Flavobacterium sp. ASV13
GTTGGAACCAATACCATAGAATCAAGAAGAACCTCAACAGGAACCGGCTGTACAACAGCATCAGGAAATACATTAAGCTGGATAATTGTTGCCGTTCCGGTAGGTCCTGTAATTGCTAAGAATGCGGGTGCACCCGGAGCGACAGTTTGTACGGGTACTACGCTAACTTTGACTGTAACCACGGCAGGAACTGGAGGAACTGGAACATCACAGGATGAGTATCGTTATGATACCGGTTCAGGTTTTGGTTCTTGGAGTACAACAGTTCCAAGTTTTACGGCAGTAGTTGGAACCAATATCATAGAATCAAGAAGAACATCAACAGGAACAGGCTGTACAACAGCATCAGGAAATACTTTAAGCTGGATTGTCAATCCGTTACCAACCATAACAACATCCGCAACACCAGCAGAAGTTACAGTAGTATGTGCAAGTACATCAGTTCAAACTACAGATTTAGTTTATACGGCTTCAACACAAAATGGAACTAGTTACAGTATTGATTGGGCAACATTGACAGATCAGGGTTCTACCTCTTACACTTTTGCAGCAGGTGGTGGTTCTGTAACAGGAATAAATGTTCCAGCTAATACTGCCGCAGGGACATATACTGGAGTTATGACAATTACAAACGGAAATACTTGCTCTGTTAATTTAAATATTACTCTTACGATAAAACCAAATTATCCAGCACCAACTGTTGGCACAATAGTATATCCAAATTGTACTACAGCAACGGGAAGTGTAACACTAACTGGTTTGCCAGCTTCAGGAAATTTACTTCAATCTGATGGTACAACAACAACAACAATTCCTTTTTCAACAACTACTTTAACAATTTCAGGACTAGCTTTTGGAACTTATAGATTTGGCGTTGATAACGGATGTACTGTAACTTATTCAACTCCTGTAACAATTGGAGCTAATACTTGGAATGGAACTGCATGGTCTTATACTACAAATCCAACATCAACTGAAATGGTTAATTTCGCTAGTGGTTATACTATTAGTGCAGATGTAACATATTGTTCTGTTACAGTAAGTAATGGTGCAGCAGTAACAGTTGCATCAGGAAAAACATTGACAGTTACTAATGGAGTTCATGTTGTTTCAGGAAGCTCTTTAACTTTTGAAGATAGTTCAAACTTATTACAAACTAATACAAGTAATACTTTAAATACGGGTAATATTTTTTATAATCGTATAGCGCCAAAAATTCGTCAGGCCGATTACGTGTATTGGTCAACACCAGTTAAAAACCAGACGTTGGCAGCGCTTTCGCCATTAACTTCTATTTCTAAACTTTACGCATATGATGGTAGCCAATGGGTATTTACACCTAGAACTACTATTATGGCTGCTGGTAAAGGATATATTGTACGCGGACCAGAAAACTATTCCAATACAAGTAAAGCTGATTTTCCAGCAAGTTTTTGGGGAACACCTCAAAATGGAACTTTTACAGGTGAAGCCATGGTTGGAGGGAAATATTATTTACTTGGAAATCCATATCCTTCAGCATTAGATGCTACCACATTTATTACTGATGTTGATAATAGGGATTTATTAAGTGGAACACTTTATTTCTGGACACATAATACACCGGTTGTTCTTACAGGCAAATATCAATATAAAACAGATGATTATGCCACATGGAATTTAAGTGGAGGAACAGGAACGCGTCCCGCTATTTCTGCATCTGATCCAGATCTTAGTGGTGATGATCCTAACGATGATACACCGAGTGGTCAAATTGCATCAGGACAAGCTTTCTTTACAGGTACTGTCATGTCAGGTAATGTGACTTATAAAAATTCAATGAGAATTGGAGGGAATTCAAACGGTCAGTTCTTTAAGCCTGGCAAAACAGCTAAAACTGCCGAGGTAGAAAAACATCGTGTATGGCTGAATATGACAAATGCAGGAGGTGCTTTTAAGCAATTATTGGTAGCATACATTGAAGGAGCAACTAATGGTTATGAAAGATTGTATGATGGAAAAACGTTTGACGGAAATAAATTTGTCGATTTCTATAGTATTAACGAAGATAAAAAATTAGTAATTCAAGGACGTGGTTTACCATTTACTGATGTTGATGAAGTACCATTGGGTTATCGTACAACAATTGCAGGAGATTTTACAATCGCTATAAATAAAGTTGATGGAAATATGAAAACTCAGGCGATTTATCTTGAAGATAAAAAGACGGGTACCCTTCATGATTTAAGAGCAAGTAATTATACTTTTGCAACAGAAATTGGAACCTTTGCTGATCGTTTCGTACTCCGATATACTAATAAATCTTTAGGAACGGGTGATTTCGAAAATGTTGAAAAAGGTATTACGGTTTCTGTAAAAGATAAAGTAGTTAAAGTAGTTTCATCAAATGAAAATATTCAAGATGTTTCGATTTTTGATGTCGCTGGAAAACTGCTTTATAATAAAAAGAAAGCTGGAACATCAGAATTATTGATTTCAAATCTGCAATCAAGTAATCAGGTTCTATTAATTGATATTACACTTGAAAACGGATATAAGACAACTAGAAAATTAATTTTTCAATAAGTAGATTAAATAATTTTCAACTTAAAAGAAGGTCATTTCTCAATGTGGGAAATGACCTTTTTTAATTTGAAATATCACCAAAAGTGGGTATTGCACATTCATAAAGCTATTTATAATTTAGGAAAATTCGTATAATTATTTCATTAGCTTTATTTTGATTAGAAAATTACTTTACGCAGTGACTCTGACTGTGTTTTTGGGGAACTTTGAATTTTATGGGCAGCAGGGAAAAGTAGATGTTACTTTTAATACTCTGGATGATGGTTCAATTGGAGATGGATTTGACGGTACAGTACAGACCTTA
This sequence comes from Flavobacterium sp. ASV13, assembly GCF_000745775.1. GTDB lineage: Bacteria > Bacteroidota > Bacteroidia > Flavobacteriales > Flavobacteriaceae > Flavobacterium. Next base: position 173,943 of record NZ_KN050752.1, read on the forward strand.
TCTTTGCAATCCGATCAAAATCTTATAGTTGGTGGGGAATATTTAAATCTTAACGGAATAGCTGCTCCGTATTTCACTCGCTTAAAACCGGACGGTACAATCGACGAAAGTTTTCACACAGGAAGTGGTTTCAATGGAAAAGTATATGCAACGTATATTCAGCCAGATGGAAAAATTATAGTTGGAGGAAGCTTTACTACTTACAACGGCATAAATGCAGGACGACTTATTCGCTTAAATACAGATGGAAGTTATGATGCATCATTCAATACTTCAATTGGTGCGACAACAGGTATTATATACGATATTGCGCTTCAGTCAGATGGCAAAATAATTATTTGTGGAAGCTTTACAAAATATAATAATGTAACAACAAATCGTATTGCACGAATTTTATCCACAGGGGCTCTAGATACTTCATTTTTAATAGGTTCAGGGACTACTTCTAATATTAATAATGTAAAAGTTTTGGCCGACGGAAAAATATTGCTTTCAGGAAATTTTACTTCTTTCAATAATACTCCACGCAATAGACTTGTTCGTTTAAACAATAATGGAAGTGTTGATTCAAGCTTTAATATTGGGACAGGCTTTGATGATGATGTAAATGCAATGGAAGTTCAGTCCGATGGGAAAATTATTCTCGGAGGAAAATTTGTCACTTTTAACGGAAATAGCGCAAACAGAATTATCAGAATAATGTCCGACGGAACTATCGACTCCTCTTTTTTTACGGGATCTGGATTTAATTCGGGAGCAGTTTTAGCCTGTAAAATAGATTCTTTTGGAAATATTATGCTCGGAGGATCATTCACTGGCAACTATAACGGAATTAGTGTCAACCGAGTTTGTTTTTTAGATAACTCAGGTGTTTTAAAAGATGAAATTGATTTTGGATCAGGTCCGGCAACGGCATCTGTTTTTGCCTTGGAAAAGGATGCTGAAAGCGCGTGGTATATTGGAGGCTCATTTTCAGTTTTTGATGGTTTAAATCAAGGAAGATTAGCGAAAATTGATTCCGAAGGCGAATATGATACCAGCTATTTAACATCAGGAATTGGGTTTGATAATTCAGTCTATAGCATACTATCTTTAGAAAATGCGAAAACAATGGTATTTGGCAATTTTAAAAAGTTTAATGGAACAAACATTTCCCGAATAGCCAAGCTTTTAGAAGATGGCTCATCTGATCCGGAATTTAATTTGGGACAGACAGGTGCAAATAATTTAATAAAAACTGCAGTTTTGCAGCCAGATGGTAAAATTATACTCGGAGGAAATTTTACAAAGTATAATGAAATATTGATTAATCGCATTGTAAGGATTTTGCCAGATGGAACTGCGGATGCTTCTTTTAATATAACTTCTGGATGTAACAGTCAGGTTTATGCGCTGGCTATACAACCTGATGGAAAAATAATTGTGGCGGGAGGTTTTACGAAGTATAATGATGTAAATGTTGGCCGAATTGTAAGACTCACTTTAGATGGTTCAAGAGACACTAGTTTTAATCCAGGATTGGGCGCTGATGCCATTATTGAATCGGTTTTGATTCAACCTGATGGGAAGATTTTATTAAGTGGACGATTTACAACTTTTGATGGCATTCCGTTTTCGCATCTTGTTCGTTTAAATAGTAATGGAAGTATTGATTCAACGTTTACTATTGGCGAAGGATTTGATAAAAATGTCTATACTATAGCATTGCAATCTGATCAAAAAATAATTGTCGGCGGTAATTTTTTGAGCTTTAATAAAGTAGCACAAAAAAGAATTGTAAGGCTCAATCCAAATGGAAGTTTAGATAATACATTCGATTCAGGTTCGGGTTTTAGTAAAGGAGATGTGCGAAGTATTTTAGTGCAGCCTGATGATCGTATTTTAGTGGCGGGAACTTTTTCTGGAACATATAAAAATACCTCAGCTTTAAGATTGGTAAGATTATTAAAGTCGGGTGGTTTAGATACTTCTTTTGGTGCTACGCTAAATAATAAAGTATTTTCAATTAGTTTTTCATCAGATCAGAAACTTTTGATTGGTGGGGATTTTAATTCCGTTTCCGGAATTTCCAAACATAGAATTGCGCGCTTGAAACTCTGCTTAGAATCAACAATATGGAACGGAGCTTCATGGTCAAATGGTTTTCCGTCAGGCGGAAAAGAATTGTTTTTTAAAGACGATTACGCTACTTTGACAACAGCAAACGTTTGTAGTTGTTCTATTGATGAAGGTAAAAAAGTTACTTTGCAAAGCGGAAATACTTTAAGTGTCGAATTTTCGTATTCAGGTTTAGGAACTTTAATTTTAGAAGATTCGGCAAATTTATATCAGTCAGATGATGATATTGTGAATACAGGAATTATCCACTTGAAACGAAATTCATCGCCTATTTTAAAATCAGATTATGTGTATTGGTCGTCTCCAGTTGAAAATCAAAAGTTATTTGATCTTTCGCCAAATACAATATCTGATCGCTTTTTAACTTATAATCCCGCAATAAAAAACTGGAAAGTTGAAAATGTAGCTAATACTATGCAGCCTGCAACTGGTTACATTATTCAAGGTCCAAGAGATTTTTCTTCGGTAACTCGCGTATCTTATCCTGCAATTTTTAAAGGAGTACCCCATAATGGAAAAATAGAAGTGAACTTAGGACCAGCCAATAGTTTTAATTTAATTGGAAACCCTTACCCTTCCACATTGAATGCTGATGCTTTTTTAAAAGAGAACTCGTCAAAAATTAAGGGAACAATATACTTTTGGACTCATAATACTCCGATAACAAATAATAAATATGCATCTGATGATTATGCTGTTTATAATTTGCTTGGAGGAGTAGGAACTCGTGGCTCTTTGTCAAGCGGTATAAATGAAATTATACCTGATAAAACAATTGGCGCCGGACAAGCCTTTTTTGTAGCGAGCCAAAATTCTGGTGTGATTGAATTTAATGACAAGATGCGAATGAAGGAACGTAATACATCCTTTTTTAAACCTGCAAAAAGTAAAGATTTTGAAGAAAACGACATAAAAAAACGAAGAATTTGGCTGAATCTTAAAAATCAGGAAGGCCTCTTTAAACAAATCTTAATTGGATATATAGAAGGAGCAACAAACGAATATGATATAAGTTTTGACGCTGAATCTTTTAGTGGAAATAAATTTGCAGATTTTTATAGTATATCAGAAAATAAAAACCTGGTTATTCAAGGCAGAGTTTTCCCTTTTGAAAAAACGGATTCTGTTATACTTGGGTATATGTCAAAAATTGAAGGTAATTTCAATTTAAGCATTGATCATTTTGATAATGAATTTTCTGAAACAAACATTTATCTTGAAGACAAGGAATTAAAGATATTACATAATTTAAAAGAGTCACCTTATATTTTCAAAACGGAAAAAGGAACTTTTGATAACAGATTTGAATTAAAGAATGTCAACAATGAGTTAAAAATTGATGACTTTAAAAATGATTCGAATGTCATTTTAGTTGCAGTAAAAGACAAACAAATTAATATCAACGCTTCACAGGAATCAATTAAAGAAATTGAAGTTTTTGATTTGACGGGAAAAGCTCTTTATAAAAAAACTAAAATTAATGCGTCTCATTTTTCTATTCAGAATCTGAATTGTGGAAATCAAATTTTATTTATAAAAGTTACTTTAGAAAATGGTTCTATAGTTAAAAGAAAAGTAGTTTTTTAATAGCGTTTTTTCACCATAAAAAAATCCGTTTAATTCTTTTAAACGGATTATTTTTTGCGTTTTTTTTCCTCAAATTATCGTTTGCCTGACGTTTTTTTTCCTCAATTTTCTTTAACCGATTCAAAATTTTTTAAAGTTGTTGAAAAACTCAAAAAACTCAAATTTAGTTATTCAGACGATTTGCAAAATTTAAAAGACCAATTACATCAAAAAATATAATTCATGAGAATTTACTTAAATATTTGTGTTTTAGAAATAAAATCAAATTATAACGGTCTGTTTTTTAGATATTTATTAAAAATTTGTAAATTGTTTAAGGATGTTTTCAAATAATTTACACTATTATTTTATACTTCATTTTATGCCTTTTCAATTGAAAGCAGACAAAAAATAATTTGTTTTTCTAGTGCCCCTCTGCCAGATTTAAATACTGAGTGTTACAACTTTAAAATACCAGATTTAAGGAACAGAATTACTTTTATACGACTTCTTTTTTCTCACTACTCAGGCCTGTCAATCAAGTTCCTGCAAATGTGGTATTTATTAATTGCAGAATAATTTTTCAGTTGAATCTGAATTTAATTTTTGTCATTTAAAATGCTACAGTATGAAAAGAACATTACTTATTTCGGTATTAGTTTGCCTTCCTGTTTTTCTTTTGGCACAAACTACAGCAACATTTACATTAGGAGGTACACAAACATTTGTTAGTCCAGCAGGAGTTACGAGTATTACAGTACAGGCATGGGGTGCCGGCGGAGCTGGAGGAAGCTCAACAAACCCAGGTTTTAATGGTGCATATGCTGGTTCAGGTGGTGGAGGTGGTGCTTTTGCAAGTTCTGTTCCTTTGACTATCACTTCAGGAGAAACTTTGACCGTTAATGTGGGTGTTGGCGGAAAAGGTGTTGCCAGTGCAAATGGTGGTGCAGGTGGATCATCTGGAATAACAGGATACTCTATTTTGGCAGAAGGTGGAAAAGGAGGTTTGGTAAATAACGGAAGTTTGGTTCTAGGTGGAGCTGCAGGACTTGCTGCAAATTCTACAGGAGCAACAAGAATTTCTGGTACTGCAGGAGGGAATGGAGAATTCGGATTTACAGATGATACGGGTTCAATTATTAGTTCTGGGGCCGGAGGAAATGGAGCCAATGGAGGAGGAACTGGTGGAGCTGGTATTGCAACGGCTTTTACTTCGAGTGTTGGAAACGCTGGAAACGCTCCGGGAGGTGGAGGAAGCGGAGGAAGATCGTCTTTTTTAGCAGCAGCAAGACGTGGTGGCGATGGTGGCGATGGAAAAGTTACAATAACTTATAACTGTCCTACTTATAGTTTGACCAATACAACGGCAACAGCTGTAAATGTTTGTTCTGGAACTTCTTCAGAAATTACATTAACTGGAAACCTTCCTGTTGGGTTATATTCAGTTTCATATGATATACAAGGGGCTGCACAAACACCAGACTCGATGAAAGTTACTACTGCAGGAACAGGAAGTTTTATCGCAACAGGTTTTACTACGGTTGGAACAAGAGCTATCAAAATAACTGCTTTATCATCAGGATCAAGTTCTGTTGCTTCTGAAAATTGTAGTTCAGCAATTAATTCAAACAATATTACCACTGTTACTGTAAATTCATCAGGTACAGCACCAGTTGCTATTGCTGGAAGTAATGCTAATTGCACTCAGATTACGGCTAATTGGCAGGCAGTTTCGGGTGCTAGTTATTATGAATTGGATGTGTCAACAGTAAGTGATTTTTCTTCTTTTGTAAGTGGTTATAATGCACTTAATGTGGGCAATGTATTGTCAAAAGTTATTACTGGTGTTGAAGGAACTGTATATTATTATCGAATCAGAGTGTATAATGGAAATTGTATAAGTTCAAATTCTAACACTATAACATATTCAACATTAACAACTCCGGGTACTCCTACAACAAATACTAGCACCACTATTACATGTTCACAATTTACTGCAACTTGGAATGCTGTTACGGATGCAGTGAGTTATGTAATTGATATTTCTACACAGAATAATGCGAATTTCAATGCAAATATTTTGCCAGCATATAGTAATTTAAATGTAGGGAATGTAACAACTAAAGATATAACAGGATTATCTCCAAGTACAAATTATTATTATAGAGTAAGAGTAATAAATAATTGTAGAACGGGAGCTAATTCTGCCACAAGAAATACTGCAACAGTTTCGAATGGAGCAGGCGGACCAGCTACGCCTACAACAAATACTTCTTTGGGAATAACATGTTCACAATTTACGGCAAACTGGAATACAGCAGCAAGGGCAACAAGTTATCGAATTGATGTATCTACACAGAATAACGCCAATTTTAATGCAAATATATTGCCTGCATATAATAATTTGGATATTGGAAATGTAACATCAAAAGATATAACGGGACTATCTGCCAATACTTCATATTATTATCGCGTAACAGCTGTTAATACTTGTGGTACATCTGTTTCAGCAATTCGCACTACCACAACAACAAATAGTGGCGCTGGTGTTCCCGCGGCCCCAACAGCTAATGCGGGCTCCAATCAAAATTGTTCTCAAATTACAGCAAATTGGGCTTCTTCTTTAACAGCTACAAGTTATAGTATAGATGTTTCGACACAAACAGGAACGAATTTTAATGCAAATATTTTAGCAGCATATAATAATTTAAATGTAGGGAATGTTTTAACTAAAGATATAACTGGTCTTGCGGCCAATACAACATATTACTATAGAGTTCGAGCTGCAAATAATTGTGGAACAAGTGGAAATTCGAGCACAATAGCTTATCCAACAGCGGCGATGCCAAGCACTCCAACAATTACAGCAGACGGTGCTTTAACATTTTGTCAAACTGATGGAGTTAAACTTACATCAAGCTCAGCCACAGGAAATGTATGGTCAACAGGCGAAACTACTCAGGAAATTTTTGTGACAGCAGCAGGAAGTTATACTGTAAAAGTGACAAGTGTTGGAGGCTGCAGCAGTGCAAATTCAGTTGCGAAAGTTATCACAATTGATGGTTTACCATCAGCAACCGCTGGAGGTTCTACAACAATTTGTTCAAATGGATCCGCAACGGTAAGTGGAGCATCGGCTTCAAATGGAACTATTAAATGGACTTTTAGCGGAGGTTCAGGAACTTTAACAGGTGATACGACTCTTACTCCAACTTATACTCCTACATTAGGAGGTGCAGCGCGAACCGTTATTTTAACGATGACAGTAACGAGTAATAATACTTGTGCACCACAAATTGCAACAGCTACTTATACAATAAATATTCAGGCAGCACCAACAGCATCGATAACAGGTTCTAAAATTATTTGTTCCAATGGTTCAGCTACAGTTGGAGCGGGAGAAGCGAATGCTGCAAATGGGACAGTTTCCTGGACACACGACGGACTTGGAACACTTTCTAATAGTACAACTTTGACGCCAACTTATACCGCAGTGGCCGGTGACGCAGGAAAACAAGTTACTTTAACACTAAATGTAACAGCTTCTCCAGCTTGTGCAACAGCTTACACCGTGTCTGATGTTTATACGATTGCTGTTCGTCCGGAAAATACAGTAACTGCAGCTTCATCATCACCTGTTTTGTGTGTTAATACTTTGATGACCAATATTACGCATACAACAACAGGAGCAACAGGAATCGGAACTCCGTCAGGTTTGCCGACAGGGGTTACTGCCTCATGGGCTTCAAATACTATTACAATCAGTGGTACTCCAAGTAATACAGGAACATTTAATTATAGTATACCTTTAACAGGAGGTTGCGGAACATACAATGCCACTGGAACTATAGTCGTAAATTTAAACATTGCTGGAACGGCATCTTCTTCTCCAACAGTTTGCAGTCATACTGTAATGACAGATATCACACATACAACAACTGGGGCAACAGGTATTGGTTCGCCTTCGGGATTACCACCCGGAATAACAGCAAACTGGTCTTCAAATACTATTACCATCAGCGGAACACCAACAAATGTTGGAACTTACAATTATACTATTCCGTTAATCGGCGGTTGCGGAACAGTTAATGCTACCGGAACTATAACAGTCAATCCTTTGCCTGTAACTCCTGGTTTAGGAACTATTGTTCAGCCGACCTGTGCTAATCAAAAAGGTAGCATAACATTACACGGTCTGCTTTCGGGAGTAAATTGGACTATTACTCAAACAGGAACAGTTTCGCAGACTTATAATACGACTGATACAGATTTTACAATTTCAAATTTAATTCCGGGAACTTATAATTTTACAGCTCATGAGGGTGCTAATTGTCCATCAATGGCAACTGTAAATGTTGAAATTAAAGCACCAGTAACAAATATTTGGAGCGGTAGTTGGTCAAATGGAAATCCAGTTAGTACAGATATAATTGAATTTGCAGCTGATTATCAATCAACAGGTGATTTAAGTGGATGTTCTTGTAAAGTAGATGCCGGAAAAAAAGTTACCATTAATTCTGGTCATACTTTAACAATCGAAAATGATGTTGTTGTTGAATCTGCTAGTGGCGCATTATTGACATTTGAAGATAGTTCAAGTCTTATTCAAGTTAATAATGTAGCTAATACAGGAAGTATAATTTATAAACGTAATAGCATCCCAATTCGTCAGGCAGATTATGTTTATTGGTCTACACCTGTGCAAGGTCAAACTCTTGGTGGCGTTTCCCCAGCGACTTATATTGATAAATATTTAGCCTACAATGGTTCACAATGGGTAGCTATGCCAAGAGCAACTGTAATGACTATTGGTAAAGGTTATATTATTCGCGGACCAGAAAATTATTCAAACACTGTTCGAACTGCCTTTACTGCTTCTTTTAAAGGAGTGCCAAATAATGGTGATATAAATGGTGAAGTTGTAAGTGCAGGTAAATATTATTTAGTTGGAAATCCATATCCTTCGGCACTGGATGCTGATGATTTTATTAATGCCAATAGCATTTTAGAAGGAACGCTGTATTTTTGGACACATAATACTCCTGTCGTTTTAGGCGGTGCATACCAATATGCGACAGATGATTATGCAACTTATAATTTGAGTGGAGGTGTTGGAACTGCCGCTGCTCCATCAGGTACCCAAGCGCCAGGTAATAATGCGAATGTTCCTAGTGGTCAAATTGCAGCAGGACAATCTTTCTTTGCAAAAATGTCGGGTTCTGGAACAATTACTTTTAATAATTTAATGCGAAATGGAGGCAATAATAATGGCCAGTTTTTTAAGCCTAAAAACAACTCAAAAGCAAACGCTTCCGAAAAACATCGTATTTGGTTAAATATGACTAATGAAGGAGGAGCTTTCAAACAATTAATGGTTGGATATATTCAGGGAGCTAGCAATGATTTCGAAAAAAAATACGATGGTGTCACTTTTGATGGAAATAAATATCTTGATTTTTATAGTGTAAATAATGAAAAACATCTTGCAATTCAAGGGCGTGCACTGCCATTTTCAGATGTCGATTTGGTTCCTTTAGGGTATCGAACCACAATTGCTGGAGAATTTACAATCTCAATAAGCCAGGTAGATGGTAATATGAAAGATCAGGCAGTATATTTAGAAGATAAATTGACTGGAAAAATTCATGATTTGCGCGCGAGCAATTACAAGTTTAAAACTGAAGCAGGAACTTTTACAGACCGTCTCGTATTACGTTATACTAATAAATCTTTAGGTACACCTGATGTTCAAAATACAGACAGCAAAGTTTTAATTGCAGTAAAAGATAAAGTAATCAAAGTCACTTCAACAGTTGAAATACTTGAAAAAGTCTACATTTTTGATGTTTCGGGAAAACTTCTCTATGAGAAATTGAATATTGGTGAAAAGGAATTACAAATTGATAACCTTCAGGCATCTAATCAGGTTTTATTGATAAAAGTTGCTTTAGAAAACGGAAGCATAACAAATTCAAAAGTTATTTTTTAAAAACATAAAAATTGCTTTTGGTTAAAATCCATCTGCCATGGCGGATGGATTTTTTGCGTTTAGAAAATACTGTAAGATGTAAAAAATTCGTTTTAACATCTTACAATGCTTTTGTGGAATTTGAATAATTTGTGAGAACGGAATGTTAAAGTGTTGATTTCTAAGTTAAAATTTTTCTTTGTTGTAAATAAAATCGTACCTTGTTGTTGTTTTAATTCGATAAACAACATAAAAGCCCGTCGTACTGCATATTCTAATGAATACTTAAGGAGACTTTCGAGTTCTTTTTATTTGCCAAAATCGTATCATTAATTAAATACCTTACTTTCTGAGCAAAATCTTTTGCCTTCCCTCCTGAATTAGGTATGGGTTACAGATTATCGACTGGTATTCTGTTTTATCCTTGAGGTATTTAAAATTGAAGATGATTCTTATATACGCTTGAATCTTTTTTTAATTTAAAATGCCAGTGTATGAAAAAAAATCTACTTAAATCATTACTTTTTTTTCAATTTTCGATTTATTTAAAAGAGCAAAAAATGCATGTTTGGATAAAAAAAATGCAGTTTTTTTGGTTGCTGTTTTTCTTTTATAACTCATTGTGGGCACAGCCACCACACACTTATTCATCAGATGGTTCCTTATATGTTCCTGCTGGGGTCACTTCAATGAATGTTGAGGCTTGGGCTGCAGGAGGTTCAGGAGGAGGAGCAAGAGAATCTATTTTAAATGGACGAAGTGGTGGAGGCGGAGGCGGAGGTGCTTATGTAAAAGGAATAATTACAACAGTGCCAGGACTGACATTAGCTATAAAAGTTGCTGGTCTCACACCTATTGGAGCTGCAGGAGGAAATACTACTATTACAGGATATGAAACTATTCTTTTTGCCGCAGGTGGAAAAGCAGGTATTGAAAATAATTCTGGAGGAACTCCTGCAGGTGGTAATGGTGGATTAGATACTGATTCATATGGTTCAATCACAAAAACTTCAGGTACAAATGGTGGCGCTGGAAGTACAGGTGCTATAGGATTATTGCAAGGATCTGGTGCTGGAGGCAAAGGTGGTGGAACCGCCGGAGGCAATGGAGGAGCAGGTATTCAAAGTGTAGTTTTAGGAAATGCACCAGGTAATAACGGATCACCACCGGGTGGTGGCGGTGGCGGGGCAATGAATTCATTAATTGGTATTATTTTAGGAGGCCCGCAAGCAGGAGGAACAGGTGGAGCTGGTCAAATGATCATAAATTATACATGTCCAACATATAATATTACAGGAGTATCTGCTTCTCCTGGATGTACATCATCTGGAAATTCTACTATTACACTTACTTCATCCCAAACTTCTCTACCTATTGGAGTTTATAATGTAACCTATAATCTTGCGAATCCAATAAGTAATGGGCTAACAGCTACAATGACTGTAACTACAGCAGGTACAGGAAGCTTTATATTATCAGGCTTTAATACTGCTACTACCAGAGATATTACAATTACTAAATTGACATCTGGAGCTTGTTTTGCAGATATAACTTCAAATAATACGGCAAGTATTGTCATTTCTTCACCATCTGTTGGGGGAACTGTTGGAGGAGGAACAACAATCTGCAGCGGATTAACAAGTGGTGTCTTAACTTTGACAGGAAATACAGGAACTGTTTTGAATTGGGAATCTTCAGTTAGCCCATTCTCTGTTTGGACTCCAATTTCAAATACATTGACTACTTATACTTCTGGACCTTTGACACAAACAACACAATTCAGAGCTGTTGTACAAAATGGAGGATGTTCTTCAACAAGTTCTATTGCAACTACTGTTACGGTTAATCCAATTCCAGTACCAACTTTTTCTGTTCAGCCAGCTTCTTCTGTTTGCGTTAATACAGATGTTACTTATACAACTCAATCTGGACAAACAAATTATATATGGAATGTTCCAGGAACTGCCGGAATTGATTATAACATTATTACAGGTGGAATTGCACTGACAGACAATACTGTCACATTGCAATGGTTAACAAGCGGAAATAAAACAGTTACAGTCAAATATTCTTCAAATGGTTGTCCTGCAGTCATAAATGCCAGTAATACAACAACAGTAACAAAAACGGATCGTGGCGCAGTAAACGGAGGAACACATATTTGCCAAGGAAGTCCAAGCCCTTTACTAACATTCAACAATTATGTAGGTACAATTGTGAGATGGGAATATGCTGAAGCAATACCTTATGTATGGCAGCCAATTAATCATACTGGAGTTACCTATCAACCTGGAGTATTAACAACAAGTACTAGTTATAGAGCTGTTGTTAAAAATGGAACGTGTCCTGAAGAATTTGCAATAGAAACCAGAATTGATGTAGATCCAATTCCACCAACACCAACTATTTCAAGTTTTGTGCAGCCCAATTGTACTATTCCCACCGGAAGTATTGTATTGACAGGATTGTCAGGTTCAGGTAATATTTTGCAATCAGACGGGACAGTTATTTCTCCTCGTCCTTACTCTGGAAATTCAATAACTATTTCAGGATTAATTCCTGGCAAATACAAATTTGCAATCGATAATAACTGCTCGATAATATATTCATCTGAAATTACGATACAAGCAAATACATGGAACGGAACAAATTGGTCATACGGAACTGCACCAACAATAGACAACCTTGTCGATTTTCAGGAAGATTACAATGTAAGTGCTGATGTCAATGCTTGTTCTTGTACAATTAGTAACGATGCTGCGGTTACTATTCAACATGGAAAAACGTTAAATGTCGTCAATGGAGTTCATGTTGATTATGGAACTTTGACTTTTGCTGATGGAGCAAATTTGATGCAGACAAGCGCTGATAATAATTTGAACACCGGAGTTATTAAATACAAAAGAAACAGTCAACCTATTCGTCAGGCAGATTTTGTTTATTGGTCATCACCAGTTAAAAATCAGCGGTTAGTTGATGTTTCTGATCTAACGGCAGATGATAAATATTTTAGCTTTGATGGAACAAAATGGGTAGGAGTTCCTAAAACAAGCGTAATGATAACCGGAAAAGGATATATTATACGTGGACCTGAAAATTTTTCTAATACGGCTAGATATCCTTTTGCAACAACTTTTATAGGAGTACCAAACAATGGAGACATTACAGGCGAAACGGTAAATGCGGAGAAATATTATTTGATAGGAAATCCATATCCATCAGCTTTACATGCCGATGATTTTATAAATGGGAATTCAGTTCTTGAGGGAACTCTGTATTTCTGGACACATAATACCCCAGTCGTTTTGGGAGGAGCTTATCAATACGCAACTGACGATTATGCAACTTATAATTTATCAGGAGGTGTTGGTACCAGTTCATCAGCTCCTTCAGGGAATAATCCTGGTAATAATAACGCCCCGCCTTCTGGTGATATAGCTGCTGGACAGTCCTTTTTTGCCGGAACAGTTGCGTATGGTACAATTGTTTTTAAAAATTCTATGCGAAGAGGAGGAAATACAAATTCTCAATTTTACAAATCCGACAAAGAATCTAAAGAATCAGCACTTGAAAAAAATAGAGTTTGGTTAAATATGACCAATACCGAAGGAGCTTACAAACAATTGATGGTTGGATATATTCAGGGAGCAACAGATGAATACGACAGAAGATATGACGGAAACAGTTTTGATGGAAATAAATATCTGGATTTTTATAGCATCAATAAAGAACATAAACTTGCAATTCAAGGACGTGGACTGCCTTTTAAAAACACTGATACTGTTCCGTTAGGATATCGTACTACAATTGCAGGCGATTTTACGATTTCAATATATCAAGTAGATGGTTCTCTTACTGTTCAACCTATTTATTTAGAAGATAAAAAGCTAAATAAAATTCAAGACCTGCGTGCAGGCAATTATACATTTAAAACTGAAATCGGAACTTTTTCAGATCGTTTCGTACTGAGATACACCGATAAATCTTTAGGTATTGACGAGGTAACGAATGATGAAAATAAGATATCGGTTTTAATAAAATCAAACGACATGAAAGTAATATCAACTAAAGAAGCAATAAGTCAAGTTGCAGTGTTTGATCTTTCCGGAAGACTTCTTTTTGAGAAAAAAGGTATTAATGCAACAGAATTGCAAATATTGAATTTTCGCTCTGCCAACCAGGTTTTACTGGTAAAAGTGACTTTGGAAAACGGAAATATAACAACTAAGAAAGTTGCATTTTAAATAATTATGGAGAATAAAAAAAGCAGTTAAAGAATTAAACTCTAACTGCTTTTTTTATTTCTAAATCTTATTTACGCACTCTTTCGGAGATGCTCATGCGTATTTATGATTGCTTTTTCATTCTTATAATCAATCCATTTCTGTCCTTTAAATTTCCGCATTAAAATATCAAAATAGCGCATAATAAAAACATTGTAAGCTGCTTTTGACAAGTTGAGAATATTTTTCGGAAAAGAACGCAGGCTCATAGAAAAACCCGGAGTCAGATATTTCATATAATGCCAATATCCTTCAGGCATATAAAGCATTTCGCCATGTTTTAAATTGGTGATATAACCTTCGGCATTTTTTAGCGCTGGGAATTTTTCATAATCAGGATTGTCAAAATCAATATCTTCTCTCGAAATTAAGGCATGAGGAACCTTGTACATATATTTGGATTGATTTGGAGGAAAAAGCATGCACTGTTTTTCTCCATGAAAATGAAAATGCAGAATATTCGAATAATCAATATCAAAATGCATAAAGACTTTCGAGTTTTCTCCGCCAAAAAACAACATTGGCATTTGCTTGACTAATCTTAAGCCAATTTCGGGCCATTTAAAGTCATTATTTAACGCAGGAACTTCTTTCATGAAATTATAAAGGAAGATTCGGTAATTGGTCGGTTTTGATTCTAAAAGAGCGATATAATCACTCATTTTCATTTTCAGATGTGCTTCATTGAAACCTTCTTCATGATTGACAGGTCTATTATCATACAATGGTACTGTAATGTCGCCTGCTATTTCATTGATATAGGAAAATTTCCATTTTTCATAAGCAGGCCAATCTTCAGTGAGTTGCTCAACAACAACGGGGATTTGTTTTTTTACATATTGGGAAATAAAATCAGTTTTGGAGATTTTTTTTACCCTTTCAATTTGTTTTAACTTCATCTTTCTAAATAAAAAAATTGCTTATAACTCAGAGTCATAAGCAATTTATGTGTATTTATTAAGATGGATGAACTCTAAAAATTAAATTTTTGATTTAATCGAATGTTCAACGTTTCTTTCAATTGTGTGCCCTGGTCTAGACCATTTTGGTTTTTCGCCAAGTGGAGCAAATTGAGAATCTTCTGCTTCAACTGTTTTTGGCTGCGAAACTTTTGTAAATGGTTTTTGAGGATTCAAACCTAAAAGTTCAAACATTTTCATGTCTTCGTGAACATCAGGGTTTGGAGTTGTAAGCAATTTATCTCCTGCAAAAATTGAATTAGCTCCAGCAAAAAAGCACATTGCTTGTCCTTCGCGACTCATATTTGTTCTTCCTGCAGATAAACGAACCTGAGTTTCTGGCATTACGATTCTGGTTGTAGCAACCATACGAATCATTTCCCAAATTTCAACCGGTTTTTCGTCTTCCATTGGCGTTCCTTCAACGGCTACTAAAGCATTAATAGGCACTGATTCTGGCTGCGGATTTAAAGTTGAAAGCGCAACAAGCATTCCTGCTCTGTCTTCAATGCTTTCTCCCATTCCGATAATTCCACCACTGCAAACCGTTACATTAGTTTTACGAACATTTTCGATAGTTTCTAAACGATCTTCAAATGCACGTGTCGAAATAACATCTTTATAATAATCTTCAGAAGTATCTAAATTATGATTGTAAGCATATAAACCAGCTTCTGCCAAACGTTGTGCTTGGTTTTCAGTAATCATTCCAAGTGTACAGCAAACTTCCATATCAAGTTTGTTGATAGTACGCACCATTTCTAAAACCTGATCAAATTCTTCGCCGTCTTTTACGTTTCTCCAGGCAGCTCCCATACAAACACGAGAAGATCCATTTGATTTTGCACGCAAAGCCTGAGCTTTAACCTGACTTACACTCATTAAATCATTTCCTTCAACTCCTGTGTTGTAACGTGCCGCTTGAGGGCAGTAACCACAGTCTTCAGGACAACCTCCGGTTTTGATTGATAATAATGTAGATACCTGAACAACGTTCGGATCGTGTTTTTGCCTGTGGATACTTGCAGCTTCATAAAGAAGGTCCATCATAGGCTTGTTATATATGGCGATTATCTCGTCTTTGGTCCAATTGTGTTTTGTAATGCTCATTGATACATTGTTTTTGAAGCTTCAAAAGTAGTTAAATTGTTCTAATCAACCAATGATGTATTCTGCAAATGAATATATGGCAACTATTTTCAAAAAAGAAACACCCTAAAATCATTAAAATATCTAATTCTATGATTTTAGGGTGCTAAAATGTTTGATTTATTTTGAAATATTAATCGGCAGCATATTTATTGTTCCAATAGAGCATCATCATTAAAGTAACAATGACCGAAGAAGCTACGCCTTCAAAAAGCAGGCAAATGCAATATGTTGGAACTGAGGGATTTCCTCCAAACATAAAAGTCTCAGATAAGGTTTTTACATAGGCATCTCCGCCTCGTGCATAGCTATAAACTAATAATCCGAAAACGCTCATTGACACGCCAACTACTGAAGTTGCCATGGCAGAAACGGCATTCGACACAAAATTGGTTTCTCCTTCACGCAAGTTCATTTGCATGGTTCTGTTCACGCCATAAAAGATAAAAAAGACATTTAGGGTACGTAAATAAAACAAATTTGCTAGTCCTAATACATTCATCAACAAAAAATAAATGCCTATTCCGAGAAATATCAGAAACCCGTTGGTAATTTCTTTAGGTAATTTCATAGTGGTTATTTTTAAAGAAGTTAATAGTAAATGTTTGGAAAACAATGTTCTATATCAAATTTACTAAAAAAATAACTACGATGATTTAAAAAGGCCGAAAAGTATTTTATCGGACGTTTTCTAACGTTGATTTACAAATGCCAAAGCATTTAATTTATCCTGATTTAATTGTTCTTTCAACAAATCGACTGAACCAAATTTTTGTTCTTCACGCAAATATTTCAATAAAGAAACTTCAATCTGTTTTCCGTAAATGTCTTCATCAAAATCAAAAAGATGAACTTCAATAGTTTGCTTTTGACCATTTACAGTTGGATTAAATCCAATATTCATCATTCCGAAAACTTCTTTTTGATCTACAATTGCTTTTACGGCATAAACTCCGATTTTCGGAATTAATTTGTAATCTTCTCCAATTTGAATATTTGCCGTCGGAAAACCAATCGTTCTTCCTAATTGCTTTCCTTTTACTACTTCTCCAGATAAAAAATAGTCATATCCGAGATAATCATTGGCTAAAGCCATATTTCCTTCGTCTAAAGCTTTTCTGATTTTGGTAGAACTAACCGAAACATCCTGAATTTCCTGAGCTGAAATTTGCTCAACCTCAAAACCATATTCGGCACCAAAAGCAATTAAATCATCAATATTGGCAGTTCTGTTTCTTCCAAAGCGGTGATCATGTCCAATAATTATTTTCTGAATCTGAAATTGATCAACTAAAATAGAATGTACAAACTCTTCGGCTGTAAGTCTTGAAAAACTTTCGTTAAACGGATGAATAATAAGATTTTCAATTCCTGTTGCTTCTAGTAGTTTTGTTTTTTCAGCAATTGTATTTAAAAGTTTTATTTCTGATTTTTCTTGCAAAACCATTCTTGGATGCGGAAAAAAAGTAAGCACTAAACTTTCATATTTGCCATTTTCAGTATTCTGCGTAATTCGTTCGAGAATTTTTTTATGACCAATATGCACGCCATCAAAGGTACCAAGCGTTAAAATAGTTTTCTTGGTTGAATGGAAATCGTTTATAGAATGAAAGAGCTTCAAAACAAATAATTTAAGATGCTGCAAATTTATACTATCTATTTTGAATTTGACACCAAGCCGAATTGATTTTTTTGAACTAACATTACTTCTTTTTGTGAAAATCGGCCAACTCGTCGACTAAAAAACGTTAATTGTCGTTTATATGTAAGAATTTGATTTAATTAAATTAATTTTGATACATCAACGCCCACAAATATGAAAAAACAATTACTCTTTTTATTTTTTACTTTTTACTGCGCGATTTTAAATGCCCAAAACAATGAATTGTGGCAAAAAGTAAGCGCAAATTCTGTGTTGAGTAAAAGAATAAATACTTCCGACGCTGATAAATTATACTATAAATTAAATTCAGAACGTCTTCAGATTCAACTGGCTTCAGCAACAGGCAAAGGTTCAAAAAGCAGCACTGCAGAAATCACAATTCCAAATACTTCCGGAACTTTAGAGCGTTTCATTGTTTGGGAATCTTCGAATTTTGAACCGGAACTTCAGGCTAAATATCCAGAAATCAGAGCGTATGAAGGAAGTGGTTTAGATGATAAAACCGCAAAAGTACATTTTAGTGTTTCTCCACTTGGATTTCAGACAATGGTATTTCGTGCCAATAAATCAACTGAATTTATCGAAGAAAATCCAGATGATAAAACCGAATATGTTTTGTTTGCAAAAAATACTTCGACTTCAAAAAGACTCGTTTGTAAGACTGATGAGGTAGTTTCAAATCAAAATATTAGCGGGAAAACAGCAAAAGAGGCATCAAGTGCAAAAATTTTCAAAACAATGCGTCTCGCTTTGTCATGTACAGCAGAATATACATCTTATTTTGGAGGAACAAAAGCCGGGGCATTGGCAGGAATGAATGCAACAATGACTCGTGTGAACGGTGTTTTCAATAAAGATTTGGCGGTAAAATTAGTTTTGATTGATAATAATGATGCCGTAATTTATACTGATACAGAGACGGACCCATATTCTGCAGCTAAAGAAGGAGCTGATGGAGCATGGAATCAAGAAGTTCAGACTACTTTGACAAATGTTATTGGAAATGCAAATTATGATATCGGACATTTATTTGGTGCTTCTGGCGGAGGTGGAAATGCTGGCTGTATTGGCTGTGTTTGTACAAATCCAACAACAGGAGTTCCTTTAGGAAAAGGAAGTGCATTTACATCACCATCTGATGCAAAACCACAAGGAGATACTTTTGATATTGATTTTGTTGCGCATGAATTTGGGCATCAATTAGGAGCAAATCACACTTTTTCCTATGATTCTGAAGAAAGAACAAGTGTAAATGTTGAACCAGGAAGCGGTTCGACGATTATGGCTTATGCAGGAGTCACTGGTGATTATGATATTCAGAATACTTCTGACGATTATTTTGCGTATGCAAGTATCAGACAGATTCAAAATACATTGGCCAATAAAAGCTGTCCTGTAAATACCGCAATTACAAATAATCCACCAGTAGTCGATGCTGGTGCCGATTACACAATTCCAATAAATACCGCTTTTGTGTTAACAGGAACAGGTTCTGATCCCGAAGGAGATTCGGTTACGTACACTTGGGAAGAAAATGATAATGCGATAACTACTTCAGGAAGTACAAGTATTGCTTATCCTACGAAACCGGACGGACCTTTGTTTCGATCTGTAATTCCATCAACGAGTACAGTGCGTTATATGCCAAGTTATAATTCTGTTCTTCAAAATAAACTGACAACAACTTGGGAATCTGTTTCCTCAATTGCAAGAACATTGCATTTTACTTTGACAGGACGTGATAATGCAGCGCAAGGAACGGCGCAGACGTTTACAGATGACATGACTGTAAATGTTGTATCAACTGCCGGACCTTTTGAAGTTACTTCGCATATAAATGACAATGTGAGCTGGTGGCAGGGATTATCTGAAACTGTAACGTGGAGTGTAAACAATACAAACACACTTGCAGGTTCATCAGCAGTTAATATTAAATTATCTACAGATGGAGGTTTAACATTTCCTATTATTTTGGCTTCAAATACACCAAATGATGGTTCTGAAACAATTGTACTTCCAACAAGTGTTCCTTCGTCTAAAAATTGCCGAATTTTGATTGAGCCAACAGGAAACATTTTTTATGCAATAAACAGTAAAGCATTTGCAGTTGGTTATACTTCAAATTCTTCTTGCGATACTTATAGTTTTGGAAACTCGTTTTCGATTCCAAATACAACCACTTTTGTCACAAGAACAATAACTGTTCCGACATCTGAAGCAACAGTTACAGATGTAGATGTTTCTGTGAATATAACACACGATAAATTTTCTGATATAGAACTTCAGATCGTCAGTCCTGCTGGAACAATCGTTCGATTGTTCAATAAAAATTGCGGATCGACAAAATCTACTTTAGCCATGAAGTTTAATGATTCAGGCGCTGCTCTAGATTGTAATGTAACGACTGAACAAATTGTTTTGCCTGTTGATGCACTAAGTGCTTTTAATGGTGAAAAAACTCAAGGCAATTGGATTTTCAGAGTTAGAGATGCTGTCGTTGGAAATTCCGGAATATTAAATTCAGCTTCAATCAATATCTGCGGACAAACCTACACTTTAGCAACACCAGATTTTGAAAGTATTGATTTTAGCCTTTATCCAAATCCGAACAAAGGGAATTTTACTATTCAATTCGAAAGCCAGTCTGAAACGGGAGTTAAAGTTTTTGTACATGATATTTTAGGAAAAACAGTTTATTCAAAAACTTTTGAAGCTTCTTCAAATTTTAATCAAAACATTCAGTTGCCTAATAGTGCTGCAGGTGTTTATCTGGTAACGGTTATTGACGGAAATAGAAGAACAGTGAAAAAAATAATTGTGAATTAAAAATTCAAAAACTTCAAATAAAAAAATCCAAATTCCAAAAGCTAATCAATTGGAATTTGGATTTCTTCTTTTATGAGTTCGCCATAGCCATACAAACAATACTAATTTTGGCTCCCGGAATTTTCAAAAGTGCTTTGGAACAGGCTTCAAGAGTGGAACCTGTTGTCAGGACATCATCAACAATTAAAAAATGTTTATTGTGATTTTCTTCAGAGAATTTCACATCAAAAATGTTTTCAATGTTTTCAGTTCTTCCTAAAAGATTCTTTTTTGATTGTGTTTTAGAATATTTCTTTCGGAATAAAATGCGATCATCAAAAGTGAGATTCAATCCTTCCGAAAGTGCTTTTGCAAAAGTCGTGACTTGATTATAACCTCTTTCTTTAAATTTTTTTGGATGAAGCGGAACTGGAATTACAATTTCAAAAGGATTATCCAGTTTTAACTCTTTTAGATCTTCGGCATACCAACTGCCTAAAACAGTGCCAATTTCTTCATGTCCTTTGTATTTCAAATTGTGGATCAATTCCTGAACAATGCCTTTTTTTATAAAATACATTAATGCCGATGCATGCTGAATTTCAACTTTCCCATAAAATTTTTTAACAGCTTCATTTTTAGAATCCAGATGATATTGCGTCAGAGGCAATTCATGACGGCATTTTGAACAAAAAACAACTTCATTGGTCTGTAAAATTTGGCGGCATCCGGCACAAACTTTTGGAAAAAACAGATTTATTATAGATTTAAACACAAATAGAAAGAATTTAGTTACAAAACTAACGAAATTCAAACTCCAATCTTTATTATTTTTCTTTTTTTTAAAAGTACTTTTTATATTTTTGCATCACTATGGCAAAACAAGACGATTTATTTAAGAATGTGGTTTCGCACGCAAAAGAGTACGGATTTATTTTTCCGTCGAGCGAAGTATACGATGGATTGAGTGCAGTGTATGATTACGCACAAAATGGTGTCGAATTAAAAAAGAATATTAGAGAATATTGGTGGAAATCAATGGTTCAAATGAATGAAAATATTGTCGGTTTAGACGCGGCGATATTGATGCATCCAACAACCTGGAAAGCTTCAGGCCACGTTGATGCCTTCAATGATCCTTTGATTGACAATAAAGATTCTAAAAAAAGATATAGAGCTGACGTTTTAGTTGAAGATCATGCTGAAAAAATTAATCTGAAAGCTAAAAAAGAAATCGAAAAAGCAAAAGCACGTTTTGGAGATGCATTCAATGAAGAAGAATTTGTAACTACAAATGCTCGTGTTATTGAATATTTGGCTAAAGAAAGAGAAATCAGAGAGCGTTTAGGACGTTCTTTAGGTGCTGGAGATTTAGCCGATGTTAAAGCATTAATTGAAGAACTTGAAATTGCTGATCCTGAAACGGGTTCGAAAAACTGGACAGAGGTTAAGCAATTCAACTTGATGTTTGGAACAAAACTTGGTGCTTCTGCAGAAAATGCAATGGATTTATACTTGCGTCCAGAAACGGCACAAGGTATTTTCGTAAACTTTTTAAATGTTCAGAAATCTGGTCGTATGAAAGTTCCTTTTGGAATTGCTCAAACTGGAAAAGCCTTCAGAAATGAAATCGTTGCAAGACAATTCATTTTCCGTATGCGTGAATTTGAACAAATGGAAATGCAATTTTTCGTTCGCCCAGGTGAAGAAATGAAATGGTACGAGCACTGGAAAACAACTCGTTTAAACTGGCACTTATCTTTAGGATTAGGAAAGGAAAACTATCGTTTTCATGATCACGAAAAATTAGCGCATTACGCAAATGCAGCTGCAGATATTGAATTCAACTTCCCATTTGGTTTTAAAGAATTAGAAGGAATTCACTCTCGTACAGATTTCGACTTAAAAGCACACGAAGAATATTCAGGAAGAAAACTGCAATACTTTGATCCTGAATTGAATGAAAACTATGTGCCATACGTAGTAGAAACTTCAGTTGGTTTGGATCGTATGTTTTTAGCTGTTTTTGCAACATCGTTGCAAGAAGAAACTTTAGAGGACGGTTCTACAAGAACAGTGCTTAAATTGCCTGCAGTTTTGGCGCCAACTAAAGCAGCAGTACTTCCATTAATTAAAAGAGATGGATTGCCAGAAGTTTCAAGAAAAATCATTGAAGATTTGAAATGGGATTTCAATGTAGCGTACGATGAAAAAGATGCAGTTGGTCGTCGTTACAGAAGACAAGATGCTCTTGGAACTCCTTTCTGTATCACAGTAGATCACCAAACTCTTGAAGACGAAACAGTAACAATTCGTCATAGAGATACAATGAAACAAGATCGTGTTAAGATTTCTGAATTAAAAGGAATTATTGAAAACGAAGTTTCGATGAAAAACTGGTTGATGAAAATGTAATTTTCTTAATTAACACTATATAAATCCCAAATTCCTCGCTGGAGTTTGGGATTTTTTTAATTTTGAAAAATGCATTTCATCGAACTTTTATGCATTTCAGCTTTTTGTATTAACATTTTAATGTAATGTGTTAACAATGAATTATTTGCGTAAATAAATTATGTAAATTTAATTGCGCATCATACATTAAAATTAGAAAATGAATTTGAAGGCGAAAAGCTTAGGTTCATTTTAAAAACTGCTTAAAACCAAATTGAAAAAATATTCCTACATTATAATTGACAATGACGCTGAGAGTGTTTTGAAAACCAGAATTGTTGCAGAAGGTTTTTCAGAATTGACTTTTATAGGATCGGCTACGAATTATCAGCAGGGATTAAATCTGGTTTTAGAGTATAAACCTTCTTTTGTTTTTTTAGAAATTGATTCTGAAAATTCTTCAGGCAATTTATCACTTGCTTTTGTGGGCGAACTGTATCGTTATTTGTCAGTTGTTCCAAAAATAATTGTTACAACCTTAAAAAAGGATCTGGCTTTTGACGCAATTCAGTATGGCGTTTTTGATTATATTTTGAAACCTCTGACACATGTTGATCTTGTAAAAACACTTTTAAAACTAGAAAAGCTTGCAATAGAGTCAAAAACGCAAAAAAATGTCGAAGTTGAGCCTTTGGTCGAGATTGTTAAAGAAAATCCTTTAGAGGCTCAAATAATGCCTTTAAAAGAAGAAATGAATACAATTAGCGTTGAGCAAAAAACTCCAATTGTTGTTAAAGAAGTCCAAGTACCTCAAATAATTGAACAACCACTTATACTTTGTATAAAATCGTACGGTGATTACCGCTATATGAATGCAGCTGATATTTGCTATTTCCAGGCAGATAATAATTCTACAGATATTTATTTAAATTCTGGTGAAATGGTGACGGCCTTTAAGACTTTAAAGCATTTTGAAAGTATTTTAGTACATCCGTTTATACGAATTCACAACAGTTATATCATCAATCAAAATTACATTTCCCGAATTCATAACGGAAACTCAGTTTGTTACATAAAAAACTCGCCTAAAAAGGTCCCTTTTTCCAAAACTTATAAAGCAAATGTAGATTTAATCATTGCAAATTTCTCCGCTGGAAATTACATAGAGGTCTAAATATTAAGTGTTTACATGAATTTGACGCCCAGTGACTATCATTTGGGCATGATCTACCATAAACTCCATTTTTCATGTAAATTTTTTTCGTTGACGGGCATAATTTTACACCAACGATTCGCAGAGAGCGGTCAGCCCCAAAAACAAAAAAATCAAAAAAAACTTAATACCTCAGATCATGAAAAAAACAGCTTTAACATTCGGATTATTTTCTTTAGTAATGGTTGCAACTTCTTTTGCAGCTCCAGAAAATCCAACTTATTTAGCAGATTCTGATACAATAATTGACGGCGGTGCGACAGGAAGAACAAAAAAACTTGATTTTCACGGAACAAACGATCAAACATTAAACAATAGCCAATCAAACTTTTCTAGTGTGAATCAAGCTTTTGGATCAGATAAAAAAATAGACTAAACGTAAGTTTAGATGTGCAGAAAGGCTGTCAATTTATTGACGGCCTTTTTTTGTGTCTATAGTTTTATTATTTTTGGTAAAACTCAAAAGAAACAATTGAAAAAAAAATGTAAAATACTATTACTTTTATTTTTTGTTTTGTTTGCATGCAATAAAAATGCAAAATCAGATCAAGATCTAACTTCTCCCAAGGATAGTCTTCCTATTTACCTTTCGTTGGCAAACGAAAATAATCTTCCTTTAAGTGTCAAGCAAAATTATAATCAAAAAGCGCTCCGTGTCATTTTAGATCAGGAAGACGACTCGCTCAATAAAGTGAATCTTTTTAAAATTGCCAATCGTTATTACAATATGAGCGATTGGAAAGGTTATCTGAAAACGACGAATTTAATTTTAGAAAGAGCACAAAAGTCTAGGGATTCTGTCCATATGGCAAAAGCCTATACTTATCTGGGAGACTATTATGATTCTCAGTCCGTTTCTGACAGTGCCTTTTTGTATTATTTTAAAGCTGAAAAGTTTTATCTGAAAATGAATGATCAATATAATTTGGCAAAAACATTTTTAAATAAAGCGAGTCTGCAATACAATGAAGGTGATTTCTTTGAGAGCGAAATAGCTGTTTTTAAAGCTTTAAGCAGTTTAAAGAAACAAAAAAAAGTAAACGACCTTTATTACGAAAGCTATAATCTTTTAGGAATTCTGTACAATGAAAGAGAAGAGTTTGAAAAAGCTTTGGAATTTCAAAATAAAGCTTTGCAGATTTTAGACGATAAATCAATACCATTAGAGTTGCAATACAGGGCAGCTTCATTGAATAATATTGGTTTTATCTATATGAATATGAAGAATTACAGTCAGGCGAAAGTTTTTTTTGAACGTGGTTTAAGAGAAAAAAACCTTTTTGAAGACAGGGCTGGTTTGTATGCTATTCTGCTGGATAACTTAGGTTATTCTAAATTTAAGCGAAGAGAATCAGCGCAATTACCTGATTTGTTTTATAGATCTTTAAGAATTAGAGATAGTCTTGGTCTTTCTTCCGGAGTTGTATCTTGTAAAATACATTTGTCTGAATATTTTGCTTTTAAAAAAGATACTTTTAAGGCGCTTCAGTTTTCAAAACAAGCTTTAGCGTTGTCGCGAACATCCAGTAAATTGGTCAATACATTAGAAGCACTGAAGCAGACAGCTACTATTGATCCAAAAAACGCTTCTATTTATTCTGTCGAATATATTCAGTTGAATGACAAAATGTTGAAGGCAGAACGAAAAATGGGTGAGAAATTCTCCAGAATTGAATATGAAACCAATGAAATAAAGGATCAGAATTCAAATCTTCAGGAAAAAAACAGGACTTTAGTTTATGTATTCAGTATTTGTACTTTAGTGGGTTTGTTTTTTTATGTTTATAAAACGCAACAGGCAAAAAACAGGGAATTACTTTTTAAGCAGCAACACCAAATTGCAAATGAAGATATTTACAATTTAATGATTTCTCAACAAAATGAAATTGAACTAACCCGAATTAAAGAAAAGAAAAAAGTAGCGCAGGAATTGCATGATGGCGTTTTAGGCAGAATGTTTGGGGTTAGAATCAGTTTAGACAGTCTCGACAAAGTTGATGAAGCTCAGGCTAGCGCGAAAAGAAAAAAGTATTTAACTGAGCTTAAGCATATTGAAGAAGATATTCGCGAAATTTCGCATGACTTAAATAGAGAAAAATCGGAATTAATTAATAATTTTGTTGCGATTTTGATGAAACTTTTTGAAGATCAGAGAAATACGTATGATTCAAAATTAATTACGACATTTGATTCTAATATAAAATGGGATCTGGTAAGCAATATCGTCAAAATTAATTTGTATAGAATTATACAAGAGGCGCTTCAAAACTGTAATAAATATGCAGATGCGGATACCATTACGGTTGAGTTTAAAAGTGAAATAAATTATTTAGTTTTGTCAATCGCAGATGATGGAGTAGGTTTTAACGCAAAACGAACTAAAAACGGTATTGGGTTGCACAATATTCAATATCGGGCGACGGAATGTAAGGGTACAGTTACTATAAAATCTGCCAAAGGAGAAGGTACACTTCTTGTTGTTAAAGTCCCAATCGATCAAAAAATTAACCTGCATAATAATGACATTTGATTTATCTGCTCCAATTTCGCACTTAATCACGCGAAACATTTTAATTGTCGACGATCATCCCTTTATTATTGAGGGATACAAAAACGCTATAACGCGTTATAATCCTAAAGAATATGAGTTTCATATTGCGCAGGCTTATGATTGCAGATCTGCTTATGATTTGTTGGAAAATGAATCGACACCAAAATTTGATGTTGCATTTTTAGACATCAGTATGCCTGCTTATGAAGAAAAAGAAATTTTTTCAGGCGAGGACCTGGCAAAATTGATTTTGAAAAAAATGCCAGACTGCAAAGTGATTCTGCTTACGATGTATACTGAGCTGCTGAAAATAAAAACGATTATCCGGACAATTAATCCAAATGGTTTAATTATTAAAAATGATCTGACTTTTGATGAACTTCTTTTTGCGTTTGATAAAGTAATGAAAAACGAAAAATATTACAGTCAGTCTGTAGTGAAAATGGTAAATCAGTCTCCGCATAACTCTATTGAAATCGATGAGTTTGATAAACAGATTTTGTTTCATTTATCAAAAGGCACACAAACGGAGGACATGTCGCAATATATTCCGATTTCTTTAGCAGCGATTGAAAAACGAAAAACCAATCTGAAAGAATTGCTGAAAATAAGAACAGGATCTGATGAAGAACTTTTGAAAGAAGCGAAAAGCAAGGGCCTTTTTTAGATATAAAATCCAAAAAATAAAAATCCAAATTCTAAATGCTAATTAAGTCATTTTGAATTTGGAATTTTTTTATTTGAGATGTTTGAAAATTATTCGCTCAAAGCGTCCCATCCTCTGGCTTTTAAAGCAATTTTTGTATTTGCACGAGTAACAAGATGAATTCCTTCATTTTCTTCTGTCATATGGCCAATAATTGAAAAATTTGGATTCCCTTTTATTTTATCAAAATCGTTGATGTCGATTGTAAACAAAAGCTCGTAATCTTCACCTCCATTAATCGCAACAGTTGTACTGTCAATATTGAATTCTTCACAAGTCGAAATAAATTGCGGATCCAATGGCAATTTATCTTCATATAAATTACAACCCACTTTTGATTGTTTGCAAATATGAATAATCTCTGATGATAATCCGTCAGAAATATCAATCATTGAAGTTGGTTTTATTTCAAGAGCATGCAAAAGAGTACGCACATCTGTTCTTGCTTCTGGTTTTAATTGTCTTTCTACCAAATAAGTATAAGGATCTAAATCCGGTTGACTGTTTGGGTTTACCTGAAAAACCTGTTTTTCACGTTCTAAAACCTGCAATCCCATGTATGCCGCACCGATATCTCCGGTAACAACTAATAAATCGGTTTGTTTTGCTCCATTTCGGTATGCGATTTCATCTTCAGCTGCTTCACCAATTGCAGTGATGCTGATAATTAATCCTTTTTGAGACGAGGTCGTGTCTCCGCCAATAACATCAACTTTATATTCTTTTGCAGCATGCGTAATTCCTTCGAATAATTCTTCCAAAGCTTCCAACGGAAAACGATTAGAAACAGCAACAGAAACCGTAATTTGAGTTGGTTTTGCATTCATCGCACAAATGTCAGACACATTTACAACAACTGCTTTGTAGCCTAAATGTTTCAGAGGCATATAAGCTAGGTCGAAATGTACGCCTTCAATCAATAAATCAGTAGAAACAACAACTTTTTTATCCTTAAAATCTAACACTGCTGCATCGTCGCCAATACTTTTTAAAGTAGATTCCTGTGTAACATCAAAGTTTCGGGTTAAATGGTCAATAAGGCCAAATTCGCCTAATTGTGCTAAACTGGTGCGTTGCGGATTTTTATCTTCTATCATTTCTTTTAAGTTCCAAAGTTATTAAGGTGCAAAGGTACAAAGGTTTTTTTTAAAGATGCTAAGATTCTGAGGTGCTAAGGGACTAAGTTTTTTTATAGAGATGCGCTTCGATGTGTAACTACATTTGTCAGATTACCGTTTTAAGCTAAAATGAGATTTGAAAACCTGATCGATTTGGTCTTCTTTGTAAAAAACCTGAAACCAATAATCAGAAGAAGGAAGCGGGTTTCCGTTGTAATTGCCGTCCCAGCCCGGACCTGCAGGACGAAGTTGTTTTAAAAGTTTGCCATAACGATCAAAAATATTGATAACTGCATCTGGCTGAATGGTAAGATCTGTGATGTTCCAAGTGTCGTTATAACCATCGTTATTTGGAGTGAAAAATTTAGGGTATTTTAGAACATTGGCGAATAAAATTAGACTGTCGCAGTTGCCTTTTGTGTCTTTTATCGTAATTGCGTGTTTTCCGGAATCAACATCTGAAAAAACACTACTCGTTTGAAAATTACCATCGTCTAATTGATATTCATAGACTCCAAAGCCATTTGTTACGGTTACGATAATGTCTATATCATCTTCGAAAGCGTCAGTCACAGTTAGCGTTGCAATTGCCGGACTAGATTTTTCGACTGTTACGGTGGTGGTATTATAACCGCAATCAGCACCAATAATTGAACCGATTTTTGTGGGGACGACTGTATAAATTCCTTCTTTAATTGCAGTATAAGAGGATCCTGCATTTATTTTATCGCCATTTAAAAACCAGTCAACTGTATATTCATTTGGATTAAGCCCTGAATTCAGTTGTGTTGGCTCAAGTAATGTTCCTGTTAGATAGTCGACGCAGATTACGCCATTTTTTATTGTAAAATCTTTTAAAGGATAAATGGTAATAGTAAAATCATCTTGCGAAACACAATTTTGATTTGTCGCAGCAACAGCATAAATGTACATTTGCTGAGTTGATTTTATCTGTTCGCCAGGGTTATAACGAATTCCGGTTGCATTTGGTCCACTATAATAATTTCCAACAGTTAAAGTGGGCAAGGTATAGGTTTTGCAAACTGCAATATCTGGAAGTGGAGTCAATATTGGTGTTGAAGAAATGGTTACTGTAAAGCTCTTTTCGCTGGAACAAGTTAGGCGAGTCCCAACAGTGGCATAAACATAAATAGTTTGTGAGGTCGTTAAAATTGTTCCGGCAGGAATAACGGAGCCTTTTCCTTTGGGTTGTGAATAGTAATTGCCTAGTTTTAAAGGTGGCAACGTATAACTGTCGCATGTAGTGATATTGTCAAAAGTTCCTACGTCAATTCCGTTGACATTAATTTTAAAAAAAGTTTCATTGCTGCACTTTGCAAAATCAGGCCATTCGTTATAAATATAAATAGTTTGGGTTGTATTGATTATTGTTCCTTCGGTAAGCTGACTTCCTGTCCCATAAGGCCCTCCTGAAGCAGAAAAATAGTGTCCGTTTTTTAATTTAGGAAGCTTAAAATTTGTACAAGTAACTACATCTGTAAAATTGTCAACCAGAGGCAATGGTCTGATTTCGACAACAAAACTATGTTCATTGGTGCAATCAGTTCCTACCGAAAAAACATAAATTGTCTGTGTTTCTGTAATAACATCTCCAGCGTGTAATGGAGTTCCGCCGCCATTTGTATCCGTAAAATAATTGCCATTAACCAATGAAGGCAATGTATAACGATTGCACTCCAATCTATTATTTGGCGTATCGACCAAAGGCAAAGGTTTTATCGTGATTTGATATTTTAAATCATAAGTACAATTGGGAGAAGTACTTGTAGAGGCAAAATAATACACAGTTTGAGATGTAGTAATAACTGTTCCAGGCGGAATATTTTTGCCCTGACCTCCAGGACTATCGTAATAACCACCTATTTCAACTGATGGCAGCTCATAACTTCCGCATTGTGTTATGGGAATAAAACGTGACGAATCTATAATATCGATTTTGAACGAGTGCTCATTTGTGCATCTTCCATCATTCGAAAAGACATAAACAGTTTGGCTAGATGTTATTCTGTCTCCTGCATTTAAAGGAATTCCTAAACCACCAGATTGCGAAAAGTAGTTTCCATTTGTCAAAGGAGGCAATACGTAAGAATCGCAAGTAACTATATTGCTGGGCTGATCTACTAATGGCAAAGGATATACAATAAAAGGTACAGCTATATCAGTGCAGACTGCTCCGTCAATTACGGCATAATAGTAAATAGTTTGGCTTGTTGTAAATGATGTTCCGCTCGGAATAACATTTCCCTTTCCGCCTGCTTCAGTAAAAAATCCGCCTGCAACTACATTAGGAACTATGTATTTTCCACAGGCTTCTTTTGAAAATTCTAGTTCATAAATAAGAGTTACACTAAAAGTGTTTTCATTGGTACAATTGTTTGCAGTTGGTCCGCTGTAAATGTAATAAGCTCCCGATTTTGTAATGACATCTCCTGCATTCATTCTTGTTCCTGTGCCATTTGGGCCCGTATAATAAAAGCCAAAATTTATTGGAGGCAGCGTATAACTCTTGCAGGCGATAACGTCAGGAATATCATTTACTGGCGGAAGTGCATAAATTATGATATTGAAATTTACTGTACGATAACAAAAGGAATTTTGAAGACTTTCGACTCTAACCCAAATTGTTTGCGGTGACTGTGATAAAGAAGTAATAAAAGCATCCGGATTTGAAATCGGATTTGTGGCGCTGTTTGCTTCTGCCTGACTTGTATGGTAGGTAATTTTATATTCTGATGGATTTAAACCGTTTATAATCTGATTTTCCTGAACAGTCAAATCAACTCTGACTTTTCCGGAGTTTGTGTTACAAAAACTCAAATCAGGAGGTTTTGTAATGTTGATGGGAGCTGTTACAAGCAATTCAAAGGAAATCAAATTATTGCAAAGCGTATTGTTGTTATTGATTGACACGGCTTTTATATAAATAGTTTGATTACCGACGCTTGTAAAAGAATTTAATTGATTTTGAGGAATCACAGGTCCGTTTGCATTTGCCGCAGCCAAACTAGTAAAATACAAAAGAGAATATTCTGCCGGATTAATACCTAAAGTATTCAAATTGTTTTGCGTTAAATCATAACTATAAATGCCATTTGTAGTATAACAGGCAATTAAATTTTTGGCAGGTTTAATAACCAAATCACTAATCACGACTTCATCTTTTATAATACAGCCCGAAAGTGTAGCCGTAACTCCATATGTTCCCGATTTATTCACAGTCAATGAATTGGTTGTTTGGCCAGAAATTGTAGTACCGTCTAAAGTCCAAACATAATTGTAGTTTCCTACAAGACCGGATCTTAGCGTGATTGTTTCACCTTCGCAAATGTTTCTGTCGGGGCCTAAATCCATAGAAGTCATGAAACTTCCTCCTTTTATGAAAACGGCAGAATCATAACTGCTGTCGTTGTAATCGCCAATCGCCAGTTTTATGCTGTAGGCTCTATTTGGAATTACCGTCGAAGAAGCCGTCAAAACTTTGGTTTCTCCTCTCATATTTATAGCCGATTCTGTTGGATTGTTTACATTGTAACGGCCAAATAAATTGGGATTTGCCGATAAACAGGAAGAATTGTACTGTCCGTCTCTGATATTTTTGACCGAAACTGGCGTTGCTGTTCCGGGAACTACTGCCAAATTTGTAGAAACTCCTGTCGTCAAATCGGTTAAAATAAAAGCGAATACATCGCTGAAACCGCACTGAAATTCACCATATTCATTAGACGCAAAAAGAAAATCAAAACTAAAATTGCTGGACAAAGGAGTAAAATCAAACTGAATATAATTCACATCTGTAATTGGAACCGTTTGTCCATTACTGTCGCTTATTGTCTGAAGATCGTTGTCGCCGGCATCATTCAATTGACTGCTTTCATTGTTGCCTGTATAACTTCCTTCTGTATATTTTGCAATTCCATTTCGAATAATAATACCTTCTGAAATTGGAAAATTCGGATTCGTATTTGTGAATTTGCCAATTCCCTGATGTGATGAAAACTTAAAGTTATTTTCGTTAGCGCAGGCATTTTGCATTAATTCTTCCCGAACCAGTTGAGGTATGCTCAAGGAGATAGTGTCCACTATGATCTCCTGTGAAAAAGATATAGTCGAATAAAATAATAAAAATAGAAATAGAGATGTTCTCATAATTCTGATTTTATTGACTGAGGGGACGTAAAGGTACAAATGATTTTTATTTAATTTAATGAAAATCAATAATTTAAGATGTTTTCGATTTGAGATTTGATTTGTGAGACAAATTTTATTTTGTGACTTTTTAAAAATGAATCAGGCAGTTTAGAAAGAAAATTAAAAGTTTTTTTTCCTGCTGACAAACTGTTGTCACCAGCCCATTTTACTTTTGAAGTATCAAAACTTTAAAACCTTAAAATCATGAAAACATTAGAAGCACAAGTAATTACTTCAGAAGATTTATTGAAACACTGGCAAGGACATCGTGCATTAACACGCCGTTTAATTGAGATTTTTCCAGAGAAAGATTTCTTCGAATTTTCAATTGGCGGAATGCGTCCTTTCGCAAAATTAGTTGACGAACTTTTAGCAATTGCAGCTCCGGCATTAAAAGGAATTGTAAATCGTAAAAGCGAGCCTTATACTGAAGCAGAAGAAAAACTGATTTTTAAAGCGCAATATCTTGAAAAATGGGATGAAGCGACAGCAGAAATCAACAAATATTGGGAACAATTATCTGTAGAAGATTTTAGTGAAACCTTTAATCTTTTCGGACAATATGAATTCCCGATCATTCAGAATATTTTGTATTTTATTGATAATGAAGTACATCACCGTGGACAGGCTTATGTTTATTTAAGAGCCTTAAATATCGAACCTCCATTTTTTTGGGAAAGATAATCGCGCAAAATTGTAACTTTATTGAATAAATCTAAAATTAATGGCTATGAGCTTAAAAAAGATAATGACCAATTATGCAGATTATAATTTATGGGTAAACCAGCAATTTGTGAATTGGCTTTCGCCGAAATCAGATGAATTGTTGTATGCAGAAGTACCTTCAAGTTTTTCAACCATTGTAAAAACACTAGATCATATTTGGTCTACCGAAGAATATTGGTTTTCTGTTATTTCTGAAAATGATATGTCACAAAAGAAACCAGAAAATGAATTATCGAAAGAAGAAATCTTCGCAGGCTTATTAAATTCATCTACAAAATTGAAACATCTGATCAATTCATTGTCTGAAGAAGATTTAGCGAGAGAAGTTAAAATCATTAATCCGTGGTTTGAATGTGAACTGCCAATTGCTGATTATTTGCTTCAGGTTATCAATCATGGAACTTATCACCGTGGACAAATTGTAACTATTGGCAGAAATGTTGGTATAACCGACGCTTCAAATACAGATTATAATTTTTATAATGTTGTAAAAAATCAGAAATAAAAATCAAAAAACTCCTAATGCAACTTAGTTTCTTTAGGAGTTTTTTTTCTATAAAAGCCTTTGTTTGTTGACTTCTAGCAATTCCAAAGTTCTAGTTTTTAGACTTTCTGGTTCGAGGATTGTGGCATAATCGCCAAACATCAAAAACCAGCGCGGAAAACCTTCTTCCACACTTCGGGACATAAAAGTCATTTCAATTTGATTGCCTATTTCTTTCTCGGAAACGAAACCATGATATTTGCGTTCTGTTGTCAAATATCTTGCAATTTTCTTCTCTACTAAAATCTTCACTTTTGTTGTTGGACAATTTTCGGTTTTGGTTAAATACGTTTCCAAAGCATCATGTTCAATCGTAAAGTCAAATTCCGTTTTTTTAATTTCCTGAATCCGGTCGGTTCTAAATTGACGGTAATCCTGACGCAAATGGCAATATCCTAGAAAATACCAATTATTATTGTCGTGAAAAACGCCGACAGGTTCTATGTTTCTTTGTGTAGTTTCGTCAGTTTCATACGTTTTGTAGGAAAGCAAAATTTGTTTTTTCTCTGCAATACCTTCAAAAAGTAGCGATAAAGTATTGGGTGAATTATCATTAAACATGGGTTGTTCAATGGTCTGCATGACAACTCGCGATTCAATATTCGAAAGATAATCTTTATCAGTGCTTCTTAAAACCGATTTCAGTTTATACATCGCCGAAGCATAATGGCTTCCCAGAGATGGATCGGTAAATTTTTGCATTAATTTCTCGGCAGCAATAAAACTGCTTACTTCTTCACGAGTAAACATTACCGGCGGTAATCTGTAACCGTCCATTAAGGCATAACCCACACCGGCTTCACTGTAAATAGGAACTCCGGAAGCTTCAAGTGTTCGAATGTCTCTGTAAATCGTTCTCAGACTACATTCAAAACGATCAGCCAATTCCTGTGCTTTCACAATTTTTTTAGATTGTAATTGAATGAGAATGGCAACAATTCGGTCAAATCGTTTTGGAGTTTCGTCGAGCATTTTTTTTAAAGGTTCTAAGGTTCAGAGGTTCTAAGGTTCAGAGGTTCAAAGATACAAAGGTTCAAAATTTTAGTAAGTAAAAAAGCTGTCCCAAATTGAGACAGTTTTGAAATATCAGGAACTATCTTGTTAATTATTTTTATTCCCTTTAGTAGCTGATTTAAAAAAAGATGTATTTTTAACGCAACTAAAAACAAACCAAATGCAGACTGATTTTTCGTATGCGAAGCAAGAAGAAATTAAAAAAAAGCTTCGTGCTGGAACTTTTGATGCGAATCAGGAACTGATTGATTTAATTCGGTTAGGTTATGATCCTGTTACAGCAAAAGAACTTTTAACAAAAGTAATCAAAAGCCATAAAGATGATCTTTATGAAGACACCAAAGAAGCAAAAGCAACTGAAGAAAGAGGCAATGTTGCTTTTGGTGCTGTGATTATGATTACAACTTTCTTGGGTATGTTTGGTGGAAATGATGGTTTAGTAATTCTAATATCTATCATGGTTGCTTGTTTTTGTGGGTACTATGGAAACCAGGATAATCCAATTCCTGGAATGGTTGGTTATGCTATAGCCGCAGTGATTATGCCTTTTGCCTGTGGTTTCTATTTTAAAGGAAGAAGTACTATTTTGAATTTAGAAATTCTTATTCCGTTATTGTTTTCTTTCGGCCCGGGTTTATTGATTAAATATATCTTATCCCAAATTTTACCTTCAGACTAATTTAAAAACTAAATTTATGATTGAAAATTACTCTTTTAATGAACATTATAAAAGATTCGAACCGCACGAAACCAAATGTACCTACTGCGAACGAGATCATATGAAAAGCATGAGCGAGTGCTATTTCGTACCGCTTTTTGTAGAAGCAGACAGAACTAATATTATCGTATACCGATCGGTTAAATATTCTAAAATTTTAATCGGAATTCCAAGATGTTCTTCTTGTAAAACAATTCATGAAAAATCAACTTCGAAGTCACAATTAATAACAGGAGTTGCTATTGTGGCGGCAATTTCTCTTTTGGTTTATAACTTCATGGTGCTTAATCCGTTTGTTGTAGTGGGAGGAATTTTTGCAATGATTTTTGGAGGTATTTATGGATCAAAGAAAATGACAGAGTCTTTTGTTGTTGGACATGATATTTATACGCTGGAAGATGGAGCGGAAAGAAACGAAGTCGTTCGGGACTTAATCATAGCAGGTTGGTCTTTTACGCAGCCTTCAGCATAAAAACAAAAAAACCGATAACGAAAGTTATCGGTTTTTTTTTATGATTTAAAGTTTATGCTTTAAATTTTCTAAAGGATTGAATCATTTCATAGATTCCAAAAGCTATAAATATTTTTCCCAAAATGAAAATTAACCAACTAAAAGGATTGGTAAGATAAATCCTATCTGTTTCTAAGGGATTGTAAAAATCAGTTATCAATAAAAATCTAAAAAAACCAGAAATTAATCTTTCCCAATTCTCATAGTTTGATAAGTCAAGTATATAATTTCGATTTTCAAAAATGTAAAGCAATAGATAAAATAAAAAACCAACAACGATTATAAATCTTAGCCCTTTTCTCCAGCTATTTCCAAAATCTGTTGAAATTTTAGATAGAAATAAAATTGATTTATCAATAAATCCTGAGTTCCAATTCCAATTTAACTCATTATAATGTGCCGCTAGCTCATAACTTCTAAAACGGTTATAATCAATGCGGTTTTCAGATTTTTGCAGTTCTTGTTTAATTGTTCTTATCGTTCTTTTTTGACAGTCACCAATGTTTTTAATTTTTATATCATCAAATAGAGCTCCTTTTTCAAAAACTGTTCGATCAATAAAAATTATATCAAAGGAAGTGTCTTGTAAAGAAACTATTTTTTTAAATTCAACATCGTCAAGTCTAAAGCGGGAGGACTTTGTGCCGTTAAATTGAACAACTTGTTCAAAAGAACAATTTTCGAAATTTATTCTTCCTGATGTATTACCTCTGACATAATGAAATAGTGAAGTTTTATAGAATTTGGAATTTATAAAATTAATTTTCCGGATAATAATGGATGTAAAATCTACTTTATTAAATTGACAATCATGAAAGGCACAGTTTGTTTTGATTTCCATTCTTTCAAAAGTTGTTTGTATGATAAAATTTGTTTCGTCAAATTTTACAGTATCAAATGTAGAGTTCTCAAAAGTTATGATTTTGTTTTTACTTTCAAAATCGTTAGTACCTAACGTATTATTTGAAAAATCAAATTCCCCATTTGTATGATTCAAATAATCTAATTCAATTCTTTCGTCAATAATTAAATTGCAGATTGAAATATTACCAGATAGTATATTTTCTTTTTTTTCTTGTATATCATTATTTCTGAAAAAGAAATTTTTATAATGACCACCATTTATATCAATATATTTACTTGATTTATTATCTCTAAAACCTAATCTGTTAAAACTACAGTCTTTAATTGCAATTGAAACATGAAAAGTACAGTTAAAAAATCCAAGATAGAAATCACTTACTGTTACGTCTTCAAATTCTAAATGAGTTCCTATGAATATACAATCATCAAATGTAAGATTTTGAATGAATAACAATGAGTTTCCAGTAATGAAAGTGCCATTACCTGATATTTGAATAGTTTCTCCAATAAATTCTGATTTGCCATCAGAAATTTGTTTTTCAAGATCTGTAATTGTCATATTATATTTGGTTTATGTAAATATATATACAATTAATAAACAAAAAACCCGATAACTTTTGTTATCGGGTTTTTTTATAATCTTGTTTCTTGATTCTTTCTTCTAAAGCTTAGTCGTTAAGTTTCAAAACAGCCATAAACGCCTCTTGTGGAATCTCAACATTTCCTACCTGACGCATACGTTTTTTACCTTTTTTCTGTTTTTCAAGAAGTTTACGCTTACGCGAAATATCTCCACCATAACATTTTGCGGTAACGTCTTTACGAAGTGCTTTAATCGTTTCACGCGCAATAATTTTAGCTCCAATTGCAGCCTGAATCGGAATATCGAATTGCTGTCTTGGGATTAACTCACGTAATTTCTCGGTCATTTTTTTACCGATGTTGTACGCATTGTCTTCGTGAATCAATGCAGAAAGTGCATCGACAGTTTGTGCATTCAAAAGAACGTCCAATTTAACTAATTTCGAAGTTCTCATTCCGATTGGAGAATAATCGAAAGAAGCATAACCTTTAGAAACGGTTTTCAAACGGTCATAAAAATCGAATACAATTTCCGCCAATGGCATGTCAAAATTTAATTCAACACGTTCTGTTGTTAAGTATGTTTGGTTGGTAATTAAACCGCGTTTTTCGATACATAAACTCATTACGTTTCCAACAAAGTCAGATTTTGTAATGATAGTTGCTTTGATAAAAGGCTCTTCAACTCTGTCTAGTTTTGAAGGTTCTGGTAAATCTGAAGGGTTGTTTACAACTAATGGCGTTTCTGGATGTTTTTTGGTGTAAGCCAAATACGAAACGTTAGGAACTGTAGTAATTACAGTCATGTCGAACTCACGCTCTAAACGTTCCTGAATAATTTCCATGTGAAGCATTCCTAAGAATCCGCAACGGAAACCAAATCCTAATGCCGCAGAACTTTCAGGAGCAAAAACCAACGAAGCATCATTCAATTGTAATTTCTCCATTGATGAACGCAAATCTTCGTAATCTTCAGTATCAACTGGGTAAATTCCGGCAAATACCATTGGTTTTACATCCTCAAAACCAGTAATCATATTCGTAGTCGGCACTTTTGCATCTGTAATTGTATCACCAACTTTTACTTCGCGTGCTTCTTTAATTCCTGAAATCAAATATCCAACATCTCCTGCAGAAACCACATTTTTAGGAACTTGGTTTAGTTTTAAAGTTCCAATTTCGTCAGCAAAATATTCATTGTCCGTAGCCATGAATTTAATTTTTTGCCCTTTTTTGATTTCGCCATTTACAACTCTAAAGATAACTTCGATTCCACGAAACGGGTTATATACCGAGTCAAAAATCAAAGCCTGTAATGGTTCATCAGGATTTCCTTTTGGAGCTGGAATTTTTTCGATAATGGCAGCCAAAATATTTTCAACACCAAAACCTGTTTTTCCAGAAGCGTGAATAATATCTTCTAATTTACATCCAAGTAAATCAATAATATCGTCACTAACTTCTTCTGGATTAGCACTTGGTAAATCGACTTTATTCAAAACCGGAATAATTTCCAAGTCATTTTCTAAAGCCAAATATAAGTTCGAAATAGTTTGTGCCTGAATACTTTGAGCAGCATCAACAATCAAAAGCGCACCTTCGCAGGCAGCGATTGATCTTGAAACTTCGTATGAAAAGTCAACGTGACCAGGAGTATCAATTAAATTTAAAATATATTCTTCCCCTTTGTAGGTATATTCCATTTGTATGGCGTGACTTTTTATGGTAATTCCACGCTCGCGCTCCAGATCCATGTTGTCAAGCAATTGTGCTTTTTCTTCACGAGCTGTAACGGTTTGTGTAGCGCCCAATAATCGGTCTGCCAGTGTACTTTTACCGTGGTCAATGTGTGCAATAATGCAAAAGTTACGTATCTTCTTCATTTTAATATATCAGTTCTCTAATCGAGTTTAAGTCTTTTTTTGGGTATAAATTGCACTGCAGCAATTGCTTTAGAGCATGTTATTAAGGCGCAAAGATAGCGCAAAGTTTTGGATTCTGAAATGTAGTTGCCCGATAGTTGGCAACTGAGATTCAAAAGAAACGCTAAAATTCAAAATTAAATCCTTTTTCAGTCAGTTTTTTGTAAATATCAGGGTCAAATTTATAGAGTTTTGCAGCTCTGTGCGAAACATCTTGTTGTTTTTCGTCGAGTGCAACGAGGAGTTTCATGTGGAGAATTTTTCGGCGGAAATTCGATTTGTCCAATTCAATTCCGAGAATTTCTTCATAAAGATGCATTAACTGCAACAAAGTGAATTTTTCAGGCAAAAGATTAAAACCAATGGGCGCCTGACGTACGCGGTTTCGAAGTTGCAGTAAACTAAAATCCAGAATTTCGTTGTGGTCAAAAATCAAATCTGGAATCTCATTGATTTTGTACCATTTTGCTTCAATTACCGTTTGACTTGCTTTGATATTATAGTCTTCACGATTTACCAAAGTATAATAGCCAATAGTTACAACACGTCGTTCGCTGACACGATTTGGATTTGTAAAAGCTTTCAGCTGCTCTAAGTAGATGTTGTCGAGTGTTGTAAGTTCATACACAATTCGCTGTGCGGCCTCATCAGCGCTTTCCTCTTTTTTAAGATAACCTCCAAGCAAACCCCATTTTCCAATACTTTCCCCTTCGGCATGCTGCACTAAAAGTATTTCCAAATTAGCTTTATTGAATCCAAAAATAACGCAGTCAATCGTAATGCCATCAATGGCTGTATTGCTGTCTGGTTTTTCGAGTTTTCTAGGAGAAGGAAATGTCATTTTTGTCTTTATAAACGGTGTTTAAAATTCGAAATTAACCCTCTATTAGGTTATTTTATTGTCAATCTTAGGTTCAAATTTATGCAAATTAAAAGAAAAATAGATATGATATTTTGCCAAAATAGAAAATTAGCACTATACTTGTAGTCTATTTAACCATAAGGTGTTATTAATTTAATTTTGAAATTTAATTAGTACGCTTGTTGGATTAGCTTCAGCATCATTGTATTTATAAGAAATGAAAGCCGAGTTGGAAAAGATCATCTTTGAATGGTTTTCTACTATAAACCAAGGCTTTAATTACTTAAATATGTAAAACTAACCGGTAGGAGATTGATACAGTCACAGAATGGTATGTTTATATTTGTTTTTCAAAAATTTTCAAAAAATTATATCTAAATGAAAAATAAAAGAAAATATTTAAGCGGTAAACTGGCATTCTTAATGCTGGCAGTAATTACATTATTCAGTTCATGCAAGAAAAATGAAGAGGCCTTCAGCAGCCGAAAAGTTTCTTTTAATTCTGATTGGAGTTTTCACCTCAATGACAGCATTGTTGATAAAGATACCATTGGCGCTTCAACAAAATGGAGAACGTTAAATGTTCCGCACGATTGGAGCATCGAAGGAAAATTTGATGAAAAAAGCCCAGCCGGATATGGCGGAGGTTCTTTAACTGGAGGATTAGGCTGGTACAAAAAAACATTTAAAGTTGCTGCAGAAGACAGTACAAAAATAACTTCAATCACTTTTGACGGCGTTTACAAAAACAGTGAAATCTGGATAAACGGACATTATTTAGGAAAACGTCCAAATGGATATATTGGATTTCAATATCAAATTTCTCAATATCTAAATTATGGAGAAAAAGAAAATGAAATAATTGTAAAAGTTGACAATTCAAAACAACCCAATTCACGCTGGTATTCGGGTTCAGGAATTTTTAGAAATGTCTGGATCGAAACGACAGATAAATTACACGTTGCACAATGGGGAACTTATGTTACAACACCAAAAGTTACTGCTGAAAAGGCTTCAGTTAATTTTGAAACTACTATTCAGAATCAAAATTCGGATTCAAAAAAAGCAGTTGTAACGACATCAATTTATAAAGAAGATACAAAAGTAACATCGGTTACTCAAAATATAACAATTGGAGCAAACGCCAATTCGATAATTAAACAATCTGCAGAAATTGAAACTCCGATTTTATGGTCAGTTGACAAACCAGAATTGTATACGGCAGTTACGGAAATTTCGCTTGACGATAAAATTGTAGATCAATACAAAACTAATTTCGGAATCAGAGAATTTAAATTTGATCTTGAAAAAGGTTTTATTTTAAACGGAAAGCAAGTTAAGATTAAAGGAGTTTGTATGCATCACGATTTGGGACCGTTGGGTTCTGCAATCAACACGCGTGCAATCGAACGACAGCTTGAAATTCTGAAAGAAATGGGAGTTAATGGAATCAGAACTTCTCACAATCCTCCCGCTCCAGAGCTTTTAGACTTATGCGATAAAATGGGTTTCATTGTTATGGATGAAGCTTTTGATATGTGGAAAACAAATAAAACGAAATACGACTACACAAACGATTGGGAAAAATGGCATAAAAAAGATTTGATTGACCAATTGCTTCGTGATCGTAATCATGCAAGTGTTTTTATTTGGAGCATTGGAAATGAAATTCCGGATCAATGGAGTGAAACCGGAGTACAGATTGCAAAAGAATTGGCCGGCATTGTACGCGATTATGATAAAACTCGTCCGCTTACTGCAGCGATGAATCCGCCGGTTAATATGAATATCGATGAAGTAACGCTTCAGTTTGAAAAAAAGAATGTTCAGGTTAACCCAATTGCAGCTTCTGGAGTTTTAGATTTAATCGGATATAATTATGCGCATCAAACGTATGAACATCATAAAGAATACTTCCCAAAAACACCTTTTATTGCAACTGAAACAACTTCAGGATTGGAGACTCGTGGTTATTATGACAATGTTTCGGATGTAGTAAAAAAATGGCCAGTAAGATGGGATCTTAAGTTTACTGATGGAAATCCGGGCAATACAGTTTCTGCTTACGATCAGGTTCAGGCGCCATGGGGTTCTACGCATGAAGCAACATGGAAAGTGATTAAAAAACATGATTACTTATCTGGAATGTACATTTGGACAGGTTTTGATTATATCGGAGAACCAACTCCATACGAATGGCCATCGGTAAGTTCATATTTCGGAATTGTAGATTTGGCCGGTTTCCCGAAAGACGTTTATTATATGTACCAAAGTGAATGGACAGACAAAACCGTACTTCACATTTTTCCACATTGGAACTGGAAAGCGGGACAAACTGTCGATGTTTGGGCTTATTATAATAAAGCAGATGAGGTTGAACTTTTCTTAAACGGAAAATCTGTTGGAATCAGAAGCAAAAAAGGAGACGACTTGCACGTAATGTGGAGAATTCCTTATCAGGCCGGAACATTAAAAGCAGTTTCTCGTAAAAACGGAAAAACAGTTTTAGAAACCGAAATCAAAACAGCCGGAAATCCTGAAAATTTAAAATTGACTGCAGACAGGAGCACCATTAAAGCAGATGGAAATGATTTGTCATTTGTAACAGTAGATATTTTAGATGCAAACGGAACTTTGGCTCCAAATGCAAATAATGAAATCAATTTCTCTTTAAAAGGAAACGGAAAAATAGTAGGCGTTTGCAGCGGTGATCCGGTAAGTCACGAGTCGTATAAAGGTTCAAAACATACTGCTCTTAACGGAAAATGTTTAGTGATCGTTCAATCGGATACTAAATCGGGAAGATTGGAATTAACGGCTAAAGCAAATGGATTAAAATCAGCAACAATTGTAATTACTGCAGAATAAAATATGAGTAGCGAATATTAAAAATAAGTTTTTATTGAGTTTTAAATCGGGCGGAAGCCTAATTCCGTCCGATTTATTAAAAAACAAAAAAATATCATGAAAAAACACCTAATTCTTCCCGTTTTATTGCTTTCAGTTTCGATTGGATACAGTCAGAATAAGAAAGACGCTTATGAATTGGCATCACCAAACGGACAAAATAAAATCAAATTTGAGTTGGTACAAAATGCTCCAAAATATGCCGTTTCTCATGGGAAGACAGAAGTGATTGCGTCATCAGATATGGGATTTGTTTTAAAAGGAAATGAAAACCTAAGCTCAAATTTTGAAATAAAAGGAACTAAAACTTCGACTTTTGACGAAACTTGGGAACAAGTTTGGGGAGAAAAGAAAAATATTAGAAATCACTACAATCAATTAGTAGTCGATTTACAGCAAAAAACAGGAAACAAAAGAAAATTACAAATTCAGTTTAGAGCTTTCGATGACGGAGTTGCATTTCGATATGTTTATCCAAAACAAAATGTAAAAGACAGTATTTTCATCATGGATGAAAAAACGACTTTTAATTTAAAAGAAGATGGAAAAGCGTGGTGGATTCCGGCAAACAGGGAAAACCGTGACGAATATCTTTTTAAAGATGCTCCGGTAAGTACTTTGGATACCGTTTTGACTCCCTTAACAATTGAGAGTAAAAGTGGTTTGGCCTTAAGTTTTCACGAAGCAAATTTGGTAGATTTTGCCAGTATGACTTTGGTAAATAATAAAGGAACAGAATTAAAATCAGATTTAGTGCCGTGGGCTGATGGTGTAAAAGTTCGTGTGAAAGATTCGTTTACTTCTTCCTGGAGAACTATTCAAATTGGAGAAAATCCGGGAGAATTGATTACTTCATATTTGGTTTTGAATCTAAATGAACCAAATAAATTAAAAAACACAAACAGCTATTTTAAACCGTATAAATATTTAGGAATTTGGTGGGGAATGCACATCGGAAAATACACTTTTTGGGAAAGTGAAAAACAAGGCGCAACAACCAAACATGCCGAAGAATATATCGATTTTACTGCTAAAGAAGGTTTCCATCATTTATTGATCGAAGGCTGGAACAAAGGCTGGACGCCGGGTTGGTATGAAAACCGAATGCATATGTTCAGTTTCACCAAAACCGCAGATAATTTCGATTTAGAAAAAGTCGTGGAATACGGAAAGAAAAACAATATTGAATTAATTGGCTATCATGAAACAGGTTCAAACTTAAT
This sequence comes from Flavobacterium sp. ASV13, assembly GCF_000745775.1. Classification (GTDB taxonomy): domain Bacteria; phylum Bacteroidota; class Bacteroidia; order Flavobacteriales; family Flavobacteriaceae; genus Flavobacterium. The sequence continues at coordinate 218,518 of NZ_KN050752.1, forward strand.
CAACTATTTAAAACAAGTTGACGATGGTTTTGAATTATACAAAAAACTCGGAATTCATACCGTAAAAATTGGCCACGTCGGCTCTAAATTAAATATGAAACAAATGCACTTTGGGCAATTTGGAGTAAATTATTTCAGATATATTTTAGAAAAAGCAGCACAATATAATTTAGCAGTTTTATATCACGAATCAATAAAAGATACCGGAGAACGTAGAACTTATCCAAACATGGTTTCAAGAGAAGCAGCACGCGGACAAGAATATAACGCCTGGAGCGAAGGAAATCCGCCAAACCATTTGACGATTATTCCGTTTACAAGATTGCTTTCAGGCCCAATGGATTTTACGCCTGGAATTTTTGATGTTGAGGTAAAACAAGGTTATCCGGGAAAAAGAATTCAGGGAACAGTTGGGCAGCAGTTGGCATTGTATGTAACAATTTATTCTCCAATTCAAATGTTGGCTGATCTTCCAGAAAATTACGAAGGAAAACCGGCTTTACAATTCTTAAAAGATGTTCCAACAGATTGGGAAGACACTAAAATCCTAGAAGGAAAAATTGGTGAATATATCACAACAGCAAGAAAAGATAGAAACAGCGCCGATTGGTACTTAGGAGCTTTGACAAATGAAAAACCAAGAGAGCTCGAAATTTCACTTTCTTTCTTAGATTCTAATGCAAATTACGAGGCACAAATTTATGCTGATGCCGAAAAAACTGATCAAAAACACAACCCGGAAGCCGTTGCAATTTCAAAGAAGGCAGTAAAAGCTTCAGATGTTCTGAAATTACATTTAGGCGGAGCTGGTGGCGCGGCAGTAAGATTCAAGAAATTATAATTATTTTAGATTTTAAAAAAACATAACTATCAAAAACTAAAAACCACAATCAATGAAAAACAAAATGATATACCTGTCGGCAGCTCTGGCTTTTGTATTATTTGCTTCTTGTAAAAATGATGCAAAAACAGCTACCTCAGAGAATGCACAGACAGAAGAATATAAAGGAAAAGAAATCGGGTCAGAACACGATGCCGAAATAGATAAATTAGTTTCTCAAATAACACTTGAGGAAAAAGTCGGAATGCTACACGGAAACAGTATGTTCAGTACTGGAGCTGTTGAACGCTTAGGTATTCCGGAATTAAAAATGGCCGATGGTCCACTTGGAGTTCGTGAGGAAATCTCTAGAGACAGCTGGGCACCAGCCGGACTAACAAATGATTTTGCAACTTATTATCCTGCGGGAGGCGGTTTGGCTGCAACTTGGAATGCTGAAATGGCGCATACTTTCGGAAATAGTTTGGGAGAAGAATTGCGCGCAAGAGATAAAGACATGTTGCTTTCGCCAGCCATCAATATGGTTAGAACGCCACTTGGAGGAAGAACATATGAATACATGTCCGAAGATCCGTTTTTGAATAAGAAAATTGCTGTGCCTTTGATTGTTGGACTTCAGGAAAAAGATGTAATGGCTTGCGTAAAACATTATGCAGCAAACAATCAGGAAACAAATCGCGATTTTGTAGATGTTCAAATTGATGAAAGAACGCTTCGCGAAATTTATCTTCCTGCGTTTGAAGCTTCAGTAAAAGAAGCAAAATCGTATGCAATAATGGGCGCTTACAATAAATTGAGAGGCGAATATTTATGTGAAAACGATTATATGCTAAATAAAATTCTTCGTGATGAATGGGGATTTAAAGGCGTTGTCGTTTCTGATTGGGCTGCGGTGCATTCAACGGTAAAATCTCTAAAAAGTGGACTCGATATTGAAATGGGAACACCAAAACCATTCAACGAATTTTTCCTGGCAGATAAATTAATTGCGGCAGTAAAGGCAGGCGAGATCTCAGAAACTGAAATTGATTTGCATGTAAAACGCATTTTAAGAGTTTTATTCCAAGTAAAAGCAATGGGCGGAGGCGAACGAGCTAAAGGAAGTATTGCAACAGAAGCGCATTACCAAGATGCTTACAAAATTGCTGCTGAAGATATTGTATTATTGAAAAACAGCAATAATGCTTTACCATTAAAACTTGATGGTGTTAAATCTATTGCTGTAATTGGAAACAATGCAGTGAAGAAAAATTCTTTAGGCGGTTTTGGTGCCGGAGTAAAAACAAAAAGAGAAGTTACGCCACTCGAAGGTTTAAAAAACAGATTGCCTTCTTCAATAAAAATCAATTATGCTGAAGGTTATTTAGAACGTTATGACGAAAAAAATAAAGGAAAATTAGGCGATATTACATTAAACGGTCCGGTAACTATTGACGAATTAGATCCAGCAAAAGTGCAAGAAGCTGTTGAAGCAGCTAAAAAATCGGATGTTGCGGTGATTTTTGCAGGTTCAAATCGTGATTATGAAACTGAAGCTTCTGACAGAAGAACTTTGAAATTGCCTTTTGGACAGGAAGAATTAATTAAAAAAGTATTGGCTGTAAATCCGAGAACTATTGTAGTTATGATTGCCGGCGCTCCATTTGATATTGATGAAGTAACTAAAAAATCGCCTGCTGTGGTTTGGAGCTGGTTTAATGGTTCTGAAGGAGGAAATGCTTTAGCCGATGTTATTTTAGGAAAAGTAAATCCGTCAGGAAAACTGCCTTGGACAATGCCTAAAAATATTATGGATTCGCCAGCGCACGCTACAAAAAGTTTTCCAGGTGGAAAATCGGTTAATTATGCCGAAGGAATTTTGATCGGATACCGTTGGTTTGATACTAAAAATATTGCACCGTTATTTCCTTTTGGTTACGGATTATCATATACCACTTTTGCTTTAGAAAATGGAAAAACAGACAAAACTTCATATGCTTCAAACGAAATTATTTCTGTTTCTGTTGATGTAAAAAATACCGGAAAAGTTGATGGAAAAGAAGTGGTTCAGGTATATTCTTCAAAAGCAGATTCTAAAGTAACTCGTGCTTCAAAAGAGTTAAAAGGTTTCAAAAAAGTATTGGTAAAATCAGGAAGTTCAGAAACGGTTACAATCCAAATTCCGGTAAAAGAATTAGCCTATTATGATGTTTCAGCAAAAAAATGGACAGTTGAGCCAGGAAAATATACGCTGAAAATCGGAAATTCATCAAGAGATATCAAAACTGAGATTGCTATAACAATTCAGTAAGAAGAAAACATTAAATTTACCATATAAGGAATATAAGTGAATTAAGTTCAGCCTCACGGTTAGCTTAACTTTACTTATATTCCTTATATGGTTTACTATTTTATATTAGAAAAAATGAAAAAAATCACAGTCTTTTTTTTACTTCTATGTGGCATAATGGCAAACGCCAATGTAAAAATGCCTCTACTATTTTCAGACGGAATGGTATTGCAACGCAATAAAGCAATTCCGATTTGGGGTTTTGCTGATGCCAATGAAAAAGTAGAAATTCATTTCAATAAACAAATCAAAAAGACGCAGGCCGATAAAAACGGAAAATGGACTGTCAATTTAGATGCTGAAAAAGCCGGCGGACCTTTTGAGCTTGTTATTATCGGAAAAAATAAAATCACGATTAAAAATGTTTTAGTTGGAGAAGTTTGGGTTTGCAGCGGACAATCGAATATGGAATTTCAGGTTTCTAAAACGATCAACGCCGAAAACGAAATGAATAATGCGGAGTATCCTATGATTCGTCATTTTGGTGTTGAGCGAGATTTTAGTGGAATACCAAAAGAGGATTTAAAAGCAGGAAAATGGGAAGTTTCAAGCAAAGAAACAGTTGGTAATTTCACTGCTGTCGGATTTTATTTTGCACGAAAATTATATTCGGAATTAAAAATCCCAATCGGAATTATCAATACATCTTGGGGTGGAACCAATGTTGAAACCTGGACAAGCCGTGAAGCATTCGAAAAAAGCCCTGAATTTAAAAACATGATTGCCGATGTTCCGGTTATGAATGTTGATTCTATTTCAAAATTGTACGCAAAACGTATGAATGAAAGAATTGAAAAAATTCAAGGAACTCCAGTTAGTACAGCAAATGAAAATACGTTCAAAGAACTTTCTTTTGACGATAATTCCTGGGGCGAATTAAACACGCCAAGCATATGGGAAAGTCAACATCTTGGCGATTTAGACGGAGTAGTTTGGATGCGAAAAACTATTACGCTTTCGGCAGAAGATATTAAAATTAAAGCAACGTTGAGTTTAGCGAAAATCGACGACGAAGATATTACATACGTAAACGGAATTGAAGTTGGGAAAAATTTTCAATATGATGCCAAACGTATTTATCAAATACCAGAAAATGTTTTAAAAGAAGGAAAAAATGTAATTGCCGTGAGAATTGTCGATAACGGCGGAGGCGGAGGTATTTATGGAGAATCGGAAAATCTAAAGTTAACTTTAGGAAGCAAAGTTATTCCGCTTGACGGAAAATGGAAATTTAGAGTAATTGTTGTAAAAACAGCTTTATCGCCAAATAGTTATCCGTCATTATTGTACAATGCAATGGTAAATCCGTTAATTCCTTATGCAATCGAGGGCGTTTTATGGTATCAGGGCGAAACTAATGTTTGGCGAGCAAATCAATACAAAAAAGCGTTTCCGTTACTGATTACAGACTGGAGAACAAAGTTCAAGCAAGGCGATTTTCCTTTTTACTTCGTTCAATTGTCAACTTTTGATGAATATGGAGGAAACAGTAAAAAAGGAAGCCGTTGGGCAGAACTTCGCGAAGCACAGTCTGAAACTTTAAAATTGAAAAATACCGGAATGGCGGTTACGACAGATATTGGAAATGCAAAAGACATTCACCCAACTAACAAACAAGATGTTGGACTTCGTTTGGCAGCAATTGCATTAAATAATGTTTACAGCAAAAAACAGGTTTTCAGCGGACCAACATATAAATCTCAGGAAATAAAAGGAAATCAAATTATCCTTACTTTCGATAATATCGGTAGCGGATTATCAACGCCAAATAACGATGAATTAAAAGGTTTCGAAATCGCCGGCGCAGACAAAGTTTTCCATTCCGCGAAAGCGATAATCAAAGACAACAAAATTATGGTTTCCAGCGATCAGGTTCAAAACCCTGTTGCGGTTCATTACGGCTGGGCAGACGACGATGCACAGATTAATCTTTACAATAAAGAAAAATTCCCTGCATCGCCTTTCAGAACTGATAATTGGGAAATGATTTCGGCAAATGAGGTATATAAAGTGAGTAAATAGTAATTAGTGAATAGTCATTAGTAAGTAAAAAAGTTTCTGGGCGTGATCCCGTTATCTTAACGGGACCGGGCTATCCGCTCCGCCGCGGCGGATTGCTCCTATCCCTCACGCGCATAAAATGTCTATAAATACAAATGAAAATTCCTCAGGAATGATTAATATTGTAGAAACTACACTTCTAACCAAAATGCAATCATGAATTCAAAACTCATAAAAAAAATATTCTTTATTTTACTTCTTACATTTTATGGCATAAATATTTCGGCGCAGTCCAATCATATTTTATGGTACAAACAGCCAGCCGAATTTTTTGAAGAAAGCCTTGTTTTAGGAAACGGAAAAATGGGAGCAACCGTTTTTGGTGGTGCGAATTCAGATAAAATTTATCTGAACGATATTACGCTTTGGTCGGGAGAACCTGTAAATGCTAATATGAATCCGGAAGCTTATAAAAACATTCCGGCAATTCGCGAAGCTTTAAAAAATGAAAATTATAAACTGGCCGAAGAATTAAATAAAAAAGTTCAAGGCAAAAACTCGGAATCGTATTCGCCTTTAGGAACATTAGAAATCAATAATTCCGAAAAAGGAAGTGCTGTAAATTATCATCGCGAACTTGATCTTTCAAATGCAATTTCAAAAGTAAGTTACGAAATGGCAGGCATAAAATATACACGCGAATATTTTGTGTCAGCGCCAGATCAAATCATGATAATCAAATTAACCGCCGATCAAAAAGGCGCTTTGAATTTTGACATTAATTTAAAAAGCCTTTTACAGTCAAATGTCGAAGTGAAAGGTAATATATTGGTAATGACAGGTTCTGCGCCAATTCATGAAAATGCAGGATATACTGTTTTGCCAAAATATGAAAGTGTAAAAGAAAGAGGAACAAGATTTACGACTTTGGTCCAAATCAAAAAAACCGACGGAAAAATTACAACTTCAAGAGAATCGTTGACTTTAAAAGATGCAACAGAAGCTATTATTTTTGTCTCTGTTGCAACTAGTTTTAATGGTTTTGACAAAAATCCTGCAGCTGAAGGTCAAGACGATATTACAAATGCATTGCAAAATTTGAACAAAGCATATGCAAAACCATTCGATAAAATAAAAGAATCTCATATTGCCGATTATCAAAAATTCTTCAATCGCGTCAATTTAGATTTAGGAAAAACCACAGCGCCAGACTTACCAACAGACGAACGTTTACTAAGATATTCAGAAGGGAAAGAAGATAAAAATCTCGAAATTTTGTATTTTAATTTCGGACGTTATTTGTTGATCAGTTCATCTCGAACAATTGGCGTTCCGGCAAATTTACAAGGACTTTGGAATCCTTATGTAAATCCGCCTTGGAGCAGCAATTATACAATGAACATTAATTTGGAAGAAAACTACTGGCTGGCAGAAAATACGAATCTTTCCGAAATGCATTTGCCTCTTTTAAGTTTTATAAAAAACCTTTCGGTAACAGGAAAAGTTACGGCAAAGACTTTTTATGGCATAAACGAGGGCTGGGCAGCTGCTCATAATTCAGATATTTGGGCAATGACCAATCCGGTTGGGCAATTTGGAAAAGAAGAACCTATGTGGGCGTGTTGGCCAATAGCTGGCGCATGGCTGAGTACGCATATTTGGGAACATTATACCTTTACGAAAGATGTAGCTTATCTGAAAAAAGAAGGTTATCCGTTAATGAAAGGTGCAGCCGAATTTTGTTTAAACTGGCTTGTGACGGATAAAAACGGAAATTTAATAACATCGCCATCTACTTCGCCAGAAAATCAATATAAGTTAGCAGATGGTTTTGTCGGAGCTACTTTATATGGAGGAACTGCTGATTTGGCTATGATTCGCGAATGTTTTGACAAAACTATAAAAGCTTCAAAAGTGCTGAATACAGATGCTGCTTTTAGAGAAAAATTAGAAAAAGCGCTTGAGAAATTTCATCCGTATCAAATTGGTAAAAAAGGAAATTTGCAAGAATGGTATTTTGATTGGGATGACAACGAGCCAAAACACCGTCATCAATCGCATTTATTCGGACTTTTTCCAGGAAATCATATTACGCCATTAAAAACACCAGATTTGGCCGAAGCGTCGAGAAAAACACTCGAAATAAAAGGCGACGAAACAACAGGTTGGTCAAAAGGTTGGAGAATTAATCTCTGGGCAAGACTTTGGGACGGAAATCGTGCTTATAAAATGTATCGTGAATTGCTGCGTTACGTAGATCCAGATAAAAAGAAAACCGATAAGCCAAGACGAGGAGGAGGAACATATCCTAATTTGTTCGATGCGCATCCGCCATTTCAAATTGACGGAAATTTTGGAGGTGCAGCAGCCGTTGCCGAAATGTTGGTTCAGTCTGATGAAAATGAGATTCGTTTGCTTCCTGCCTTGCCAGACGCTTGGGAAGAAGGCTCGGTAAAAGGAATTTGTGCAAGAGGCGGATTTGAAATTGAAATGAATTGGAGCAATAAAACGATTCAAAAATTGATCGTTTCTTCTAAAATCGGAGGAAAAACAACTTTGATTTTCGGAGATAAAAAGCAGGAAATCGTTTTGAAAAAAGGTGAAAAATTAGAAATCAAATTTTAATAAAACATTCATTTTATAGTTAAACCCGACAGGTTTTAAAAACCTGTCGGGTTTGTTTTTATGTTTAAAATATTATTCTAATTTATAACTATAACCAATCTGCAAATAAAAAGGAATCAAAGGTTCTGTTTTAAAATCTTCGTTCATGACTTTTCCAGCTCTTAAAGTCAAATCGCTTCGGGAAAAAGAATAACCACCCTGAATTCCGAAGTTGAAATTTCCTCCTGTTGTCGGTTCAAACCAGCCATTTTTCACATCGGGATAAACTTCTTTGTAAATATCAGAATGTTTAAAATGAGTTACGATTGCTGTGTCAAAACCAAATTCGCCTGCGACAAACCATTTTGGTTTATAATAACCAATTGTCGTTGAAGCATCGGCACCAAAATTCTGCAAAGTCACTAACGGATTTCCATATCGTCTGTAAATTCCGTGAATTGCTGCATTAAAACGGAAATTTTTAATTTGGAAAACATTTATTTGTCCCCCGATTTTCGTTTTAAAATCATCAAAAATAACTTCGCCAGAAGCAAAGGAAAACGAACTTTCTAGAATAATCGGCATTTTGGTTTTTAAATGATAACCGTAACTAAATCCGTAAACAAAACTATATTCCCAGCCTGTGTTTGCACTTAAAATATGTTTTTCATTGTTTTTGAGATTTTCCCAGTTAATGTTTTGAGCTTGTGAGAAGTTAGCGGTGAGAAGTGAAATGATAAAGGTTATAATTACTATTATTGCTTTCATGGCTGTTATTTTAATTCGTTTAAATACTTCAGGACAATTGGATGCACATTTTCCCATTTGAAATAAATCATTTCATGGCCGGTTCCTTTTACTTCTGAAATTTCTGAATTTGGGAAATAAGCGGCTTCTTTTTGGGCAAAACTTAAACCATAAGATTGATTTAATTCTCCGTATAAAAACAAAACTTTAGTAGTGTATTGCTTGAGGTTTGTGGTAAAATCAAAACCATCATTTTCGGCGATATCAGTGAAACTTTCTAAAACCGTTGTTCCGATTCTCCAAAAAGGCGACGGACCGGGAATGCCTTCTTTATTGCCTTTTGCATAAGAGAAACTTGAAGAAATTCCGAATTTATAATCCAGAATTTCATGCTGATTTTCTTTTCCGGTTAACAATTGATCAACGTATAAAAGATTGCTGGTAACTTCAGAAAAAATATTGATTTTGCGGCTCATTTCGCCATAATCATCCAAAAGTTGTTTGTTTAATCCACCTGGTTCAGCAAGAATTAATCCGTCGATTTTATCAGGATACGAATTGACATACGCCGCCCCCAACATTGCGCCCCAGGAATGTCCAAAAAGAAAAATTTTCTGATTAGGAGAAGTACGATAATATTTGATCACTTCAGTAAGATCATCTAAAACTAACTGAATCGAATAACTGTTTTTGTCATGTCTTTTTGATAATCCAGAACCGTGTTGATCGTAAAAAATCACATAATAGCCGTTGTTTGCAAGTTGCTGTACATTTAATCCGTTTCGGTAATCAGAACCGGGACCGCCGTGCAAAAAGACCAGCATTGGATTATTTGGATTGCCAAAAGTTTCTGCGTGAAGTTGTGTTCCATTAATAAAAATAGAAGGTAATGAAGAATCCTGATCGACTGTTTTTGGAACTAAATTTCCGACTCCGTCAATTTCATTGTCATTCTCGCATCCAAGAAAAAAGAAAATCGAAATGGCTATTACTGCTGAATATAACATCTTGTTTTTCATTGCATAATTTTTTAAAATTTTATGCAAAGATGTTGTTCAGACTAATGGTAGTCGCCCCAACTTGTAAGGTGGTTCTTTTTTTAAAGATGCTAAGTTACTAAGGCGCTAAGTTGCTAAGTTTTTTTGTGTTGAAATTTGCTTGCAAAGACATGAAGTTATTTTGCCACAGATTATTTGGATTAAAATGATTTAAAAATCTGTTTAAATCTGTGGAATCTGCGAGAAACAAAAAAACTTATTTTAAATATTCGGAAGGAGAAAGTCCGGTTGCTTTTTTAAAGTTTCGGTTAAAAGCTGTTTTTGAATTAAATCCGCATTCAAAAGCGATTGAAAGTAAAGTGAATTTTTGATTTTCGGGCAACAGAATTTGTTTTTTAAATTCTTCTACACGCTGCAAGTTAATGTAATCGTAAAAGTTTTTTTCTTCGGCAGAATTGATGACTTGAGAAAGAACATTCGAATGGATATTTAATTTTTGAGATAAATCGGCTAAAGTTAAATCGGGGTTTTTATAGAGTTTGTCATCAATCATAATCTGAGTTAATTTTTGATGCAAAAGTTGTAATTCAGAATTGGTCAAACTTGATTTTTCGTATTTTATTTTTTCAGATGAATTTTCAGTTTCGACATTTTCTACAGAAGAAATATTGGGAATTTTGTTTTCAGAAAAAGCCTGATTTGTGAAAATTCCAACTTGCTTTATCCCGAAATAGCCAATGAAAATCAGATAAAAAACAACAACCGAAAAAATATATTCATCATTAAATAAAATAACAACAAGCCAAATAATACTCGAACCAAGAATTAAATATTGAAGCCAGCGCAAATTAATTTTTTCAGTAGAAGAAAAAGCTTCTGAAATGTTTTTCCGATGTTTTGAAAGTTTCCGAAGTGAAAGTAAAGCATAAGTAATTCCAGAAATTAAAATGGCGCTGTATAAAATGAAAATCAGATTTTCATATCCTTTTCCTTCGTTTTGAAAAACCTTTAATTTCTCTTCAAAAGAAAGTTCAAAAAACGGAATGAGAATTAAGCAAGCGATTACAAAAGGCAAAAAATGCAAAAGATTGTATTTTTTATGCTGATTCTGATTTGTCAATGCCGAAGTATATAAAAACAAAAACGGCCCTTGCAGCAAAGGCATTGGCAATTCAAACCCTAATAAATAGGGAAATGAAGCAAAATCATTTTTATAATGCAGATAATATAGAAACAAGTGAAATCCGGTAAAAAACAGCCAAAAGGCCAAGATTTTATCAGCTTCGCTTTTATCTTTTTTGCTTGCCAGAATAACAACCAGAAAAAAGGTAATTATAATGCCCGTTAAGTACAACATGGTTTGGATTTTTGGTTAAAATCGGTTGTTGGAAATACGGAGCAAGATAAATTATTTCTCGCAAATATTTGAAAGTGAAATGTTTTCTAAATATTATTTAATATGCGAATTATTATTTTTCAGTTTCTGATGTTTCCTCCGTTTTTTTGTTGTTCTCTTTTTTAAAACTTTCGTACCATTTTTCGATTGAAGGATATACAAAAGCAGCCACTTTTTTCACCGGATTGTAAAAAATAGATTTGTCTAAAGTTTCTTGTTTGGCAAAAGTATTGTTGAAGTTTATTTTTTCGAATAAAGCGATAAAAATGCTCAGAATCAATATGGTTTTTAAAATTCTGAAAAATCCGCCGCCCAGTTTATTCATCCAGCCCAACATAGCGAAATCAGCTATTCCGGTTAATATTTTGGCTAAAAAGTAAACACCAATTACAACCAAAATAAAAGTTAGGATAAAAGCTGTAATTTGAATGTTTGTTGGATTCCATGAAACGTGCTTTGAAATCATTCCGGTCAATAATGACGAAAATTTAATCGCAAGATAAATTCCTAACAACAAAGAAATAAAAGAAGCAACTTCTACAAAAAGGCCATTTTTTATGCCTTTGTATAAACTGTAACATAAAAGTGCTCCTACTATAATATCAAAAAAACTCATGTTTGGTTTGGTGTTTAATGAGGCGCAAAGATATGTTTTTTTTGAGGTTCAGAGGTTCAAAGAAACAAAGCTTCAGGGGTTTTTTGTAGTGCTTTTTTGGTATGTGTTTATTTTTTTAGGTGCAATGTAGTGAACTATGTATCTTTGCAATTCAAATTTAGAGTTCAGATTGCGATTCTGCCCCCTCAGAATAGATTTTTTAATCAGCAATCTAAAATCTACAATCTAAAATCATAAATCAAAATGTCTAGAGATACACAATTAAAAGAGCGATGGGAAAAGCTCGTTGATATACTTTCAAATCAATTTTCGCAAGGCGAAGATCTGGATTTGGATGCCATAATTTACCTTATTGGAGTTCAGGAATTCGGGAAAATACACCGCGAATTCAAAAAAGATGAAAAACTGAACTTAATGCACATCGCCATATGTCGATTATTAGAACCTTACGGATTTTATGAATTCGAATATTTTGATGAAGATGGATGGCCACATTACAAAATAAAAGAGCAATTGCCACCATTGAAAGCCGGAGAACAATCGGTTTTGATGAAAGAAGCTATTGTAAGTTATTTTTTAGAAAGAAACCTTATTGAGTAGTTTTTAGCTACAGAGATAGTTGTAGGTTTATAGAATTATTGATTTGAAAACTGAAAACTGTGACTGTGACTAGACACTTTAAACTAAAAACACTAAATTTGTATTCTCAAGAACCGAAGGAAAATGATAGATAAGATAAAAGTACATATAGAGGAAGCAAAAGCCTTTAATGAGAAAAATAAAGAATCTTTAGAGCAATTCCGAATTAAATATTTAGGAAGTAAGGGGTTATTAAAAGAACTTTTTACTGAGTTTAAAAATATTCCAAATGATCAGAAAAAAGATTTTGGACAAGTAATCAATACTTTAAAAGCTGTTGCTGAAGAAAAAGTTAGAGTTATTCAGGAAGAGCTTGAAAGCAAAGAAGAAGTTAAAGGTGCTTTTGGTGATTTGACTCGTGCTGCTGAGCCAGTAATTGTAGGATCTCGTCACCCGATTTCGATTGTAAAAAATCAGATTATAGATATTTTTGCCAATATTGGATTCAATGTTTCTGAAGGTCCGGAAATTGAAGACGACTGGCATAACTTTACTGCATTGAACTTGCCAGAATATCATCCGGCGCGTGATATGCAGGATACATTTTTCATTCAGACAAATCCTGATGTGTTGTTGCGTACGCATACATCGTCTGTTCAGGTGCGTTATATGGAAAATCACAAACCGCCAATCCGTACGATTTCACCAGGACGTGTTTTCCGTAATGAAGCAATTTCATCTCGTTCACATTGTATTTTCCATCAAGTGGAAGGATTGTACATTGACAAAGATGTTTCGTTTGCCGATTTGAAACAAACATTACTTTATTTCACTAAAGAAATGTTCGGAAAATCAAAGATTCGTCTTCGTCCATCATATTTTCCATTTACAGAACCAAGTGCTGAAATAGATATCTATTGGGGATTAAAAACCGAAACAGATTATAGAATCACAAAAGGTACAGGTTGGTTAGAAATTGGAGGTTGCGGAATGGTAGATCCAAACGTTCTTAAAAACTGCGATATCAATCCAGATGAATACAACGGATTTGCTTTCGGAATGGGAGTAGAGCGTATTGCAATGCTTTTATACCAAATTGGCGATATCAGAATGTTTTATGAAAACGATGTTCGTTTCTTAGAGCAGTTCAAATCAAATATTTAAAAAATAAGTTACTAGTGAATAGTGATTAGTGAAGAGCTTTCTTTCTAATCACTATTTACTTTTTACTATTCACTAAAAATGAAAAAAGATATAATAATTCCAGAAGTCGAAAATGTGTTTCTTGCAGCAGTGCAGGAGTGGAGCGATGATTTTATGGAAAAAGTGTGGTATGCTTATCTAGTAAATGATAGCGACTTTAATTTAGACAGCGTAATGGTAGTTTCAAAAGCATTTGGAACTATTGATGGCGAAATGAAAAAAACTTCGATTCTGCGTCATGCATTTGTTGAAGTTCCTTCGGTTTCTGTTGTTAAAATCGAAATGATTGAGAAAAGTCTTTTGGTTATGAATAACGAATTTATGGTGACTTTCTTCATTGGAAATACTTTATACGACAAGAAATTCATCTTTAAATCAAACCTAATCAACGAAAACAATACGGAAGAAGTGCCGATTTTGTTTGTTGAAGGGATTATGGTGAAGTAGAGAAAAAAGAAGCAAGAAACAAGAAACAAGAAGAAAGACTTCATAGAAATAGAATAAAGAGAAAGAGCCAAGACTGAAATTCAGTTTGGCTCTTTTTTATTTGTAATAGAACAAGTCTTTTCTCTTTCTTCTTTCTTCTTTTCTCTAAAAAAAAATTAATCCAAAGACTCAGTTAATTTTCTAAATACAGATTTTGCGTCTTTTCCTTCATATAAAACGGCATAAACAGCGTTTATAATTGGCGTTTTTGCACCGTAACCTTGATTTAGTTTATAAGCACTTTTTGTTGCGTAATAACCTTCGGCAACCATGCTCATTTCCATCATGGCGCTTTTTACGGTATATCCTTTTCCAATCATATTTCCGAACATTCTGTTTCTTGAGAAAACGGAATATCCAGTAACCAATAAATCGCCCAAATAAGCTGAATCATTGATGTTGCGTTTCATTTTGTGTACTTTTCTGATGAATTTCTTCATTTCGCGAATCGCATTACTCATTAAAACCGACTGGAAGTTGTCGCCATAACCTAAACCATGAGCAATTCCTGCAGCAATAGAGTAAATGTTTTTCAGCATTGCTGCATATTCAGTTCCGATGATATCGTCTGAAATTTTAGCTTTAATGTAATTTCCAGAAAGTGATTTGGCAACATTGCAGGCTTTTTCAGGATCGCCACAAGCAATTGTCAAATACGAAAGTCTTTCTAACGCTACTTCCTCTGCGTGGCAAGGACCTGTAATAACACCAATATTGTAATATGGAATATCATATTGAATATGGAAATGTTCTCCAACAATTAAGCTTGTTTCAGGAACGATTCCTTTAATTGCCGAGAAAATAATTTTGTCTGATAAAGAAACCGTCATGTTTTTCATTTCGGCATCTAAGAAGGCAGATGGGATAGCGAAGATTAAATAATCGGCATATTCAATTGCTTCGTTGATATTGTTTGTTAATTTAAGTTTTTTAGTGTCAAACTCTACTGAACTTAAATAGTTTGGGTTGTGTTTGTATTTTTGAATGTGCTCGATTGCAGCATCGTTGCGCATGTACCATGCAATCTCAGATTGATTTACGCATAACATTTTTGCAATTGCAGTTGCCCAGCTTCCTCCACCAATTACTGCAAATTTTAAATTTTCGCTCATTATTTTAATAATTTAAAACAAAAGTACTTAATAATGTAGTAATAATACAAAATCTGATTTAAGAAATTTGAAAAACCCCTTTAAATACCACGGTTTTTCAAGTGGTTAGAAAAAAAATAAAAAAATATTTTACGTTGTGCACAATAAAACAACTAACCTTACGTTGTAACTGTTTATAAATTAAAATTTTAATGAGTTTAATAAAAATTGAGTTAGTTAGTTTTGTTTTAGTATTGTGAAAAGGCGTTCCTAAAGTTACTTTAAGAACGCCTTTTCTGATTTAATTAATTTTGAAAGTTTAATAACTCAATTCTACGATTGATTTTACTTTTTCTAACGTAACCAATTGATTTTCGCCTAAACCTTTCCAGCCTCTTTCGTCAAAACGATTTACAATAAAATCAGCTGTATTTGAATATTCTGTTGTGTATTGCGAAAGTTTGGTGTCCATTCCCATTGTGTGGAAGAACTCAACGGTTTTGTTGATTGCTTCTTTTGCCACTTCGTCATCTGAACCTGTTAGATTGAAAATACGTCTTCCGTATTGAGCCAGTTTTCCTTTTTTAGTTTCAAACATCACTGTATACAAACTTGGGCCAATAATTGCCAAAGTTCTTGCATGGTCAATTTCGTATAAAGCAGTCAATTCGTGACCAATCATATGTGTTGCCCAATCGCTTGGAACACCTTTTTGAATTAATCCGTTTAAAGCCATTGTACAGCTCCACATAAAGTTAGAAGCCAAAGTATAATCCGTTGGATTCTTGACTACACCAGGACCAACCTGAATTAAGGTCTGTAAAATTCCTTCTGCAATTCTGTCTTGAAGAAAAGCATCATGCGGATACGTCAAGTATTGCTCCATAACATGGGTATAAGCATCTACAACACCGTTTTCGATTTGTCTTTTTGGTAAAGAAGCTATCACAGTTGGGTCGCAAATGGAGAATTGAGGAAATAAAGCGCTTCCGCCAGAAGCTAATTTTTCCTGAGTTGCTTCAATAGTTATCACGTAGCCAGAATTCATTTCACTTCCTGTTGCCGGAAGTGTCAAAACGGTTCCAAAAGGCATTGCGTTTTCTTTAATCAAAATTCTTTTTTGAAGAATATCAAGCGGATTTCCTTCGAAATTAACAGCGCCAGAAATAAATTTCACTCCATCAATTACAGATCCACCACCAACAGCAAGAATAAAATCGATTTTTTCTGTTTTTATTACGTCAACAGCTTTCATTAAAGTTTCAAATCGTGGATTTGGTTCGATTCCGCCAAATTCCACAATTTCAAAGCCTTTCAGATTTTGGATTACCTGATCGTAAATTCCGTTTTTAAAAATACTTCCGCCACCATAAGCCAATAATATTTTAGCATTTTTTGGAACTAAAGTCGAAAGCTTTTCTATTTGCCCTTTTCCGAAAATTAAATTTGTCGGATTATATAATTCAAAGTTTAGCATTTTTTTTAAGGTTCTAAGATGCTAAGCTACTAAGGTTCTAAGGTTTTTTCTTTGAACTTATTTAATAAACTTAGCATGGTTGTTTGTTTAATTTTGTTACTCATCTATTTGCTTATAGGACATTAGCCTTTTAAAATTACTAAGGGAATAACCTTAGAACCTTAGCATCTCAGTCCCTTAGCACCTTATTTATCCAATTTTTTCAACAATTTTCCAGCAACTAATTTAGACGAAGCTGGATTTTGTCCTGTGATTAAAAGTCCGTCTTCAACTGCGTATGGTTGCCAGTTTGGTCCTTTTGAAAAAATTCCGCCGTTTGATGCTAAAGCATCTTCTAATAAAAACGGAACCACTTTTGTCAATCCAACTGCTTCTTCCTCTTCATTGGTAAAACCAGTTATTTTTTTTCCTTTTACCAAATATTGACCATCAACTTTTACATTTTTCAAAACGGCAGGAGCGTGACAAACAAAAGCAACTGGTTTTTTATGATTATAAAAAGATTCGATTAAAGTGATCGAATTTCTGTCTTCAACTAAATCCCAAAGCGGGCCGTGACCTCCTGGATAAAAAACAGCATCATAATCTTTTTGATTTACTGTTGAAAGTTTTAGCGTATGTTTTAGTTTTTCTTGTAAAACTTTATCTGCATCAAAACGTTTTGTGTCTTCAGTTGCTGATGCTGGATCAGAACTTTTAGGATCAATTGGTGGTTGTCCTCCAAGTGGAGATGCAATTGTAATTTCAACTCCCTGATCTAATAATTCGTAATAAGGCGCCGCTAATTCCTCTGACCAGAATCCGGTTTTTTCTCCTGTGTTGCCCAGTTTATCATTACTGGTCACAACAAATAATACTTTTTTCATCCCTTTTTTATTTGATTTTTGTGCCAATGCAGAAATGCTTGTGGCTGTAATTGCAATTATTGCGAGTAGTGCTATTTTTTTCATAAGATTAAATTTTTGACAAATTTACGTCTTAAGTGATATCAGTAAAAATAAAATAAACTATGTTTGTTATAAATAAATTTATGTCATGGTCAATTTAGAATGGTACAGAACATTTAAGGCAGTTTATAAAAACGGAAATTTTTCGATCGCTGCAAAAGAGTTATTTATGAGCCAGCCTGCCGTTAGTCAGCAAATTTCTATGCTTGAAGCACATGTTGGTAATAAATTATTTAATCGAAAGTCAAAAGGCGTAGAACCAACTGAATACGCTAAGTTACTGAATAATTTGATAATAGACGCGCTGGACAGACTCGAAAGTGTCGAAACCGGTTTCCGGGCAAAGGCAGAAGATGCAAACCGATTAATTTCGATTGGAATTTCAAAGCATTTATTTGACTGCGTTGGAGCTCTTTTAATTTCAAAATTTGATTTGATCGATTTTACTTTTGCAGAAAATGATGAGCTTTTTGATTTAGTAAATTCTAAAAAACTTGATTTTGCGATTACGACAAAACGATTTGACACATTTGATACCATTTACGAAATTGTTGGTAAAATAAAACTGATATTGGTTGCACCGACAAGTTTAGATATAACCGAATTTCGTCAAAGATTAAAAACAGACAATTTTGCCGAAATCGAACAATGGCTGAATGCTCAAAAATGGTACAGTCATGATGCTCGTATTCCGCATATAAAATTATTTTGGCTTCATGCTTTTAATAAAAAGAGACCATCGATGATTCCTAATTATATTATCCCTTCAGAATCTGAAATGCTAAGACTATTGTCTAAAAATGATGGTATAGCTGCAACATGGAATTGCAATGCAAGAAATTATATTAAAGAAAATAAACTGCAATTGGTTTGGAACAGTTTTCATGTTCCGGAAGAGTTTGTGTATTTATTAGCGCCAAAAAACAATAGTGTAAAGTCGATTTTTGAAGTTATTGAGAAAGAACTTAAATTGTTTTTTGGAAATAGGTTGTAGTTTGATAATGTGTATTTTATGTTTTTTTGTTATTCATAAAACATATGAAAATTCTGCTGTTTTGTTTTGATTTTGTTTTTTTAAGGGATAATTTTGAGAAACGAACCGCTAAAAGTTTCCAATTATGAAAAAAATTTTGACAATTTCAGTGTTTGCTTTAGTATTTTTTATTTCTAATTCCTGTAGTAAAGCAGAAGAATCTATCGTAGATTGTGCTTTTGAATCTGCTTATGTACAAATACATAATTCTACAGATGGCACTAATCCAAAATTAATGAATTATTCAATTGAATATACTGGATCTGGTACTTTACAAAGTGTAACATGGACATTTGGAGATGGGAAAACAGGAACTGGTGCAGTTGTTACTCATACTTATGCTGCTGCTGGGACCTATGAAGCGGTAGCAACTGTTACGGTTAAAAAAGATGGTTCAGAATGTGGTACAACTAAGAAGCGTACTGTTACAGTGAATTAATGCTAAAGCATAAAAATAAATATGGCCTGATTTTTTTAAAATCAGGCCATATTTATTTTTTGTAAAAATTATTGTGATCAATATATTCCCAAACCTTCGGAGGAAGTAAAGGCTGAATATTTTTTCCTTCTTTAATATTGTTTCTAATGAAAGTGGAAGAAATCTCTACAATAGGTGCATCGATTACATGAATTTTTGGATGCGATTTTAATTCCGTGTTTTCAGGTTCATTAGAAATTCTTGGATAGACATAAATATCATGATTTTCAAGAATCACTTCATAATTTCTCCATTTATGAAACGTTTTCAGATTGTCTTCACCCATAATTAATGAAAACTCATGATTTGGATATTTTTCCTGTAAATGAGCGAGCGTGATTACGGTATAACTCGGCTGAGGCAATTTAAACTCAATATCTGATGGTTTTATCTTTGGATAATCTTCTGTTGCCAGAAAAACCATTTGCAAGCGTTGTTGATCGTCTAATAAAGTTGCTTTCTTCTTTAATGGATTATGCGGTGTAACAACCATCCAAATTTGGTCTAAACCAGCATATTCTGCCATATGATTGGCAATAATCAAATGACCAACGTGAATGGGATTATAAGTTCCGAAATATAGACCTATTTTCATTTTTTATAGTTTCACAGAGATTCGCTAAGATAGCACAAAGATTCGCAAAGTTTAAAATAATACTTTTGCGAATCTCTGTGTTTTTTCTTGTGTATTTCTGCGGAATAAAATTATTTATTTACGAAAGCCTTCACTAATTGATAAGCTTCTTCCTTAGCAGTATCTAAATCGTAATTTTTAATAATAGTATCAAATTGAGGCGCTGTTGCTAATTCAACAGAAGCTTTAGCAATTCGCATATTGATTTTGTCATCACTTTCTGTTGATCTTTGCTTTAAGCGACGTTTAAGCTCGTCAACACTTGGAGGCTTTACAAAAACAGCTAAAGTTTGTTCTGGAAATTTATGTTTGATTCGAAGACCGCCGGCAACATCAATATCAAAAATCACATTTTTTCCTAAAGCCCAGATTCTTTCAATTTCGGCTTTCAAAGTTCCGTAGAAATTATCGCGGTAAACTTCTTCCCATTCCAGGAATTCTTCCGCTTTAATGTGTTTTTTGAATTGTTCCAGCGAAATAAAATAATAATCTTTTCCGTGTTCTTCTTCTCCGCGTGGGTCGCGTGAAGCCGCTGAGATTGAAAATTCTAAGTTTAAATCTTCTTTCCCTAGTAAATGTTTTACTATAGTTGTTTTTCCTGATCCTGAAGGTGCTGAAAAAACAATTAATTTTCCTTTGTTCATTGTGTATGCTTTAGGCTTTAAGCAATACGCTTTAAGCTTTAATTTTGTGTGGTATTTACAAGACGTTCAAAACTTGCTCTTTAATCTTCTCTAATTCATCTTTCATCATCACAACCAATTTCTGCATTTGAGCATGATTTGATTTTGAACCCATTGTATTGATTTCACGGCCCATTTCCTGAGTAATGAAACCAAGTTTACGGCCGTTTGCTTCAGTTCCGTTTAAAGTTTCCAGGAAATAGTCCAAATGATTCGTCAAACGTACTTTTTCCTCAGTGATATCTAATTTCTCTAAATAATAGATTAATTCCTGCTCAAAACGATTTTCATCGACATTTACTTGTAATTCTGAAATCGCAGTTTGCAAACGGTCTTTGATAGCTTGTACACGTTCCGGGTCAAGTGCTAAAGCGTCATCCATATATTGACGAATATTTCCAATTCGTAAGTTGAATTCTTTTTCAAGAGATGCTCCTTCGTCTTTTCTAAAACTTAAAATGTTTTGGAGTGCTTCGTCAATTGTAACCTGAATTTGATCCCAGTCATTTTCATCAATTTCCTCACGTTCTGTTTTTAATGTATCCGGCATACGAACAGCCATTTTCATTAATTCAGTCACGTCAGCATCAGGATAAACTTCTTGCAATTGCGCAATATAATTTTTTACAACAGGAACATTTACTTTAGTTGAAGTCTGTTCAGCTGTGCTTTCAATATAAATACCGAAATCTATTTTACCTCTTTCAAGTTTCGTCGAAATCAAAGTTCTTAAACCTAATTCCATTTCGCGGTAAACCGATGGCATTCGCACATTTAAATCTAAACCTTTGCTGTTTAGAGATTTTACTTCAACCGTAATTTTTTTTGTAGGCAATTGCAAAGAAGCTTTGCCAAACCCTGTCATAGAATGTATCATATAATTGAGTATAAAGGCGCAAAGATAATTAAAAGTTTGCTGCTTTGTGTTCTAAATTGTTAATCAGTTTCGTACAGAAAGGTTTTTATTTTCTTACGATAATGCTTTGATAACTTCAGCAACATTTTTTTGGCTGTTGCCAATGTAAATTTTGCCGTCAATTATAAAAACCGGACGACTTAAAAAAGTGTAATGTTCCAGAATATATTTTTTAAAATCAGCTTCCGTCAGATTTTTGTTTTTTAAATCCATTGATTTGTACAATTGCGCTTTCTTGCTAAATAAAAGTTCATAGCTTCCAGAGAGTTTGTACATTTCTTCAAGTTCCGTTTCCGTAATCGGATTTTGTCTGATGTCTTGAAAAACCAGATTGTTTTCCGGCAAGCTTTTGATGATTTTGCGGCAAGTATCGCAAGAAGCTAAGTAATATATTTTGTTCATTTTTTGTGAATTTTGTTAGAATGCAAAGAAAATCCATTTAAAGCTTAAAATTGATTAATTTTAGAAAAAAAATATAATTATGAACTCAGTTTTTGAAGTACAAAAAACCATTAGAGAAAATCTTTTGAAGGTTTTAGACAATCATTCATTAGAGCAATTAAATAAAATTCCGGAAGGATTTAGCAATAATCTGATTTGGAACATTGCACATTGTGTCTCATCACAGCAAGTTTTAGTGTACAAATTATCAGGTTTGCCAACATTGGTTTCTGAAGAATTTATTGCGAAGTACAAAAAAGGGACAAAACCTGAAGGCGATGTTTCTCAAGCCGAAGTTGATGAAATCAGGAATTTGCTTTCAGCTACATTAACGCAAACAGAAAAAGATTTTGAAGCAAATGTTTTTGTTAGTTACAATGAATATTTAACAAGCATGGGATTTACATTACGCAATGTTGAAGATGCTTTGAATTTTAATAATTATCACGAGGGCATTCACACCGGAATTGTGTGGAGCATTAGAAAATTTGTTTAAAAATAAAAGCCGTAAGTTAGGTTTTATATAACACCAGTTTTTAAGCTGGTGTTTTTTTTGTCTAATATGGATTTTACAAACCTCGGCTAATTTTAGATTTATAAAATTTCCATAAAACATCGTAGCATACTAATTCATGGATTCGATTATTAGAATAATATAATCTGTTAAGGGACATATGCACGAAGCTTGAGATTAAATAAGTCAATTTGTTCTCTGGTATCGATTCCTGTTTTATAACTTTTAGGATTTCGTCTATATTATATTTTATTGCAGTATTTGTTATGATATTATTAGTATCCAATAATTGCTTATGGATTGATTCTTTATGATTGTTATAGACTTTTTCAATTTGTTTTTTATTTTCTTTGTTAATGTCAAATTCTTTGTTGAATGAATTTCTAAGTCTTTCCATAAAACTTAATTTTTGAGAATCTGTTAATTCAAAATGAGTCAAATAAAAATCTATTAGTTTTAGACTGAAGATAGGTTTAGACTCTGGAACAATATCAGGGCCGTCATTTTTTGTTGTAGCTAGAAAATTAATTATTTCGACGCTATCATTAAAAAAAACTTCTTCTGCTAATTCCATTGTATTTAAACCATATCGTTCGATTTCTCTATCGTAACAATCTATTTGTAGAGACCAAACCGATTTAGACTCTAAGTATTCTTGTAACAAATTGTTGAATTCATTTATTACGTGTCCGATATTTTTTTTATCTGTAAGTTCAAGCCGGAATCTGATGTGATAATTTGGATCATTATATCTAATAAAAAACCATTTTTTTATATAATTTTCTCTGATAAGTTGTTCTGTAAGAGGATTAATGATTTCAGTTAATAAAACATCAGATACTTTGTAGCCACAATATATTTTAAAGTATAGCCAATCGTCGCCAGGAAAAAAGCGATTTTTTATTTTTTCAACCATTATGATTAGTTTGTGTGGTTTTTATAAATTGAAATGATTACTTGATTGGTGAAATTATTTTCTCCTCTTTGTACTATTTGATTTTCATCTGAGAAGAGAAATTCTTCAAGGCTTATTTTTTCTTTTTTGGAAACGATATCAAGCATAACATTAATCGATCTTTTGTTTTCGAGATCGATTAATAGTTCATTGTCTGCTTCAATTAAATTAATATATCGAGGAATTTTCCATTCTGTTCTTAGATCTTTTATCGTTTCTTTTAGGCTATTATAATTGTCCGTTTTAAAAAGAGACACTAAGTCTTCTTTGTTGAAATTCCATGTTGCCTTTCTAAAAATAATGTCTTTATATTCTACTCTTGGAACAAACTTATATAGTTTAGAAATATTCCCTAAGTCAAGCCGAATTCCTTTTCTTTTATCTGCTAATTGCAAATCACATAAAAATCTATATATAGGCGTATTGTTAAATCCATAGTTGTGGGCGTTGATTAATCGTGGGATTACTTTTTTGTTCTTTGAAACAGAACGAAGCATTATTTTTCCGGTATCACTAACAGAAACGACTAAATCAGTAATAGGAATTTGATTGTCTATTTTTTTTATAGATTTTGCGAGATAAGGGATTTCATAATCGTATAAGGATGATCTCGAAGTAATATTTCCAACTCTTGCTTCTGATAAATGGACAATTTCAGCTAAAACCACATCTTTATTAAATTTTTTGTCAATCGCGCTTATTTGCTCTGCATAATTTCGAATTTCCGGATCAGCGATTGTGAACCTTCCGATTAGATTTGCTGCAGTTGAACCTCCGCCACCTGTTAGTAATATTTTTTGTTTGCCATCTGTAAAAATAAATTCGGTAATAAAAGACATTGTTTCCGGAAGATTATCCCAATTGTCATTAGTTCGCGGTAATTTATCCTTGTCCAGAATAATGCTGTATTCATTTCTTCTATAGGCGTCAGTAATTTTTTCGTGTAAATGAATATCTGTACTGTTTAGTTTAATATCAGGCAATGAATTTCTTTTTTTTAATACCATATGATTAATAAAAGAGTCATCAGGTAATATATTATGGTACATGCTTTCATTATAAGCAATTCCGAATTCAGAATCTAATGCTATGGACAAAGGAATTTCTGACTCACCAAATTTTTCACCAAATTGCTTTTTAAAATGTTGTAAAGAGTGATTCTCGTAAATTGGTGATACATGATTTAAGATCATTATTCCCTCTCTTATATCTTTAATTATAGTTTTGCTGAGAGTGTTTTCTTTTGTTGCAATTTTTAAATCAGTTTGGAATAGAAATTTAGGATCAAATCTGGTTTTGAATTCACGCAATAGTTCGTGTATATCATTGTATTTAGAGATTTGATTTCCAATTCTTGTATCTAATTTTTCAATTTTGTCGGCTATAGAGTCGATGATAATTCTAATGTCCTCTATGCCCTCATTTTTTTTGATTATTTGCTGGAGCAGCACAAAATAATCCTCACCTATTAATAATGGTTCAAGCTCGCTGATAAGTAATTGGTTATCGGCTAGCTCTGTTATAAATCCTATAGCGTCATCATAATCTACATCAGTAAATTTATTTATTAATTCGCTGGCGATTTCAGAAATCAGGTGTCCATTTTTTGAAAATGATAAAACAAAATCCAATACTTCTGTTTTTTCAACAGAAACAATTTCGTGGAATCTTTTTAGACCAAAATACTTGTACTCAATATAACGTAACTCATTATTTACATTGTACAAAGTTGAATTAGAGAAAAAACGAATGTTGTTTTTAATTCGAGGATCTTTAACCAAATCATTAACAAGAGAAACTAAATAAAACATATCCAGTTTAGTGTGCCTTGTATGATTCTTGTAATCACTAATCGAGATGTTGTTTTGCTCTGCAAAAGATCCAATAGAGTAACCGGCATATAGCCCAAAAGGAGTGCACCTTGAAGACATACGGGTTAAGTATTTTGTAAGTGAGTTTTTTAATTTTTCGATTTTTTTCGGATCAACCAGTTCTCCATCCAGCCATTGTTTTAAGGTGAAATAAAGGCTGGGGGAAGATATAAAAAGGGCTTCCTGTATAAGAGTGTTATTAAATTTTTTTTTAAAAGCTGATTCATTTTCTTCTATGTCATTGTAAAAAGCAAATAAATCTGAAATGGGATATAAAGGCGTTCGTAAAATATATTTTGTAAATAATTTATAAGGAAAGTTACTCATTGTATTTAGGTTGTATAAAATTAAATACTTTATATATGGTGTCTAGAAGAGAAATTGTTGATATAATTTTAGAACTTAAAGGGGGTGGGAAATAAATCTATTGTAGAAATAAACATTCATCCCATTTAAGTCTTTCCGAGCTGAAAGTTTCAAGTAATGTAAGACCAATGCCTGATAATCCATATAAGATTGATAAGTCATTATTATCCTTTATGGTTAGATTTTCTAAACCTAATTTTAACCAAAATTGGCTTGTTTTGTCGAGGTCTTTGTCTTTAGTTATTCTATAGGCATCTGAGAAAATTTTAGAAGCACCAAAGTATCCATGACAAAAACCATTTGTTTGTAATAATGATTGTTCTAAATTCATTCTATAAGCTGATTTTTTTAAAATTCTGATTCCTTCATCTTTGTGCTTTTCCTTTTGATTATAATTGATAGAGGTGTTTAGAAGATTTATTCCGATGCCTAAGTCTCCAGAACACCAGGAAAGAGCACTAGAGTATTTAACAATTCCTTCCGAATCTAGATAATTTGGAAATATTGAAATTCCGGTATTTTTTGTGTCTTTGTATTTAAATAAATAATCTGCATAACAATCTGCTAATATCAATGATTCTTTCTGAAGCTTTGATATTTTTGATATTTTGTTGAGAATGAATATAATGCTGGAAATACCATGAGCTAATCCAAAGGCTACTCTGTTTTGAAAACTCATTTTAACTGTAATCTCTTTTTCTTTAGCGAATAATTCTATGTCAGTAAAGAGGTGTTTCAGATTTTCAACCAGCATAAGAAGATGATCTTCGATTAATTCTTTACTTTTAAACACGGTAGATTGTTCCCATCGATCAACAAAATAATGTGCATACCCTATGGCCCCATGTAAAGCATCAATGTTTTTTTCAAGTAATGATTCTTGGATGTAATAAGAAGCGTAGGTGTCAATATCTGATAAAACTTCATTATTTGAAGAATCTATAAACTTTTCTTTTATTAAATGATTTATAACCCAACCTAATCCTATTATTCCATTACAATAAGTAGGCTTTGAATATCCTTCGTTAATTTTATCAATACACTTTTCTAAAATTTGCTGTCCAGTCTTATTTTCTGTTTTAAAATTTTTGGAGTAATAGAAATTAAACAATGCTAAACCAGATAGACCGTTTAAAACTCCAATGTCTTCCATATTATGAAAACCATAACTTATTCTCTCATTAATTGAGTGAATTTTTGATTCTATTAAGGTCATGATTTTCTAAAAGGTTAATAAAAAATCCAAAACTTTTCCGTTTTGGATTTATTTGGATTGATACATGTTTATTTATTGAGGTTGTCTGATTGGCCATTACCGATAATGATAATTGTCTTGCAAACTTCATAATTTAAGATTTTAGTGCTATTTAATCATTAAATGATGTTACATTAAAACCGATAAGATTGCAGAAATCATATTAATAAACTCAAAAATATATTAGCATAAGTTTTATTTAATAATGAAAAGAAATTAGTATCCAAAATTATTATTTTAGATACTAATTTCTTCGAGAGCATTAGGATTGTCTGCTGATACAATTTCCGTAATCATTATTGCCGTCGTCACCAATACCATATTCGCAACTTGAAAGATGTGTTGTGTCATTATACGGAGCAGTTACAGTTGGAGAACCTGGGAATTTTATGGGAACACCATCTCCACCACCACCTTTGACATTGGCTAACTGTTCATTTTCTAAAGCATTGAAATTAAGATTGTCTAATTTTGAAATAGTAATTTTCGATAATTTAAGATTAGTTTTCATAATTTTTCTTTTTAATTAAGATAAGTATTACGAATATAAAAAAGAAATTATTCTTTCCAAATTATTTTGTAGTTTTTTTCGTTAAATTTTATTATTTTATTTTCTAAGTAATGAAATATTTCTGAAAGATTTTGTTTACTAATGTCAGATATACAACTTTGCCAAAGAACTACAAATTTTCTATCTGGAAATTCGATCCAGCCAGATTTTTCTCTATATGATGAATTTGTGAATAGTTTTTCAGTTTTTAAATCAGTTACTTGTTCAGAATTTAAAAATTCAGAATAAGATTTTAAACATAATTTCATAAATGACATATAAGTATAAATGAAAAATGGAGAATTTTGATCTAAAGACAGTAAATAACTTTTATAATTATATAGTAAATACATGTCTGTTTTTAATTTATTACGGTCTTTGTCTTTTACTAAAAAGGCACTTTGTTGATAATAAGTTGCTATTTGTTTTAATTCGTTCACTTTAGAATTTTTTTCCAATAAAACTTTTCCAATACGAATTACGTTTGCTTCAAACTTGTAGTTTATTAAGAATTCTTTTTTAATTCTATTTTCTATTTTATCATAACTTCTTCCTAAGTAGGAAAATTTAAAACCATCAATTTCTATTAATCCTTTAACCGTGTCACAATCTTTGTCAAATATAATTCTAATGTCTACGTCAGAATTTTTATGATTCATGTTAACGGCATAACTTCCTGTTAAAAGTATTCCAATTACATTTGTGTTATTTTGCCAGCTTTCTAAAAACTTTTCAAGAGCTTTTTCCATTTTTATTTACTTAATATAATACTAAAGTAAAGTAAATTTAAAAAAAATAAGGAGCGAAGTTGGAATATTTTCCTACTATTTTGTAAGTTTTAAAATTGAAAATATAAATCTTTTGATCAGTTAAATTATTATCTGTATTAAAAAGGAAATTTACAATGAATTAGTTTGTAGAATGAAAAACCCGACAGTTTTAAAATGTGTCGGGTCTGAATGTTGAATATATTATTCTATAATAGTCTCAATGGTTACCTTCATAGCGCCGGCACCTTTACTTTTTGTAATCTCCATAAATGCTCGTTTTGAAAGGTCAATTTCGCGAGTTTTGACAAAAGGACCACGATCGGTGATTTTTACAATTACAAACTTTCCATTGGCTTCGTTTGTTACTTTAACACGTGTCCCGAAAGGAAGTTTTTTGTGTGCTGCGGTATATTTGCTATTATTAAAACGGCTTCCATCAGCGGTTTTTTTACCATTAAAACGATCTGCATAGTAGGAGGCATGAGCGTTTTTTTTGTAGGTTTTCAATTTTAATCCTTTGTCCGTAAAAATGGAGTCTGTCGGTATTGGAATTAAATTTGGTTTTGTCAGGGAGTCTTGAGCTTTTGGCTCAATTACTGGCTTGGTTTGGCTTATAACGTAGGTAAAACAACTTATAAAAGCTGCCGTAAGCATTGTGAGTATATAGTTTTTCTTATTTCTCATGGGTTATTTTTTTCAGACTTGGGGAGTTTGTACAAATAATGTGCCATTATAAAAAAAGTCCTACAAATTTAGGACTTTTTTATTAGAACCAAAGGTTCCATGGAATTCTGCTTAAAATAAGCAATAAACCTAAACCATAAAAAATAGCAAACGTCTTAAACTTTGCTTCGCTATTGATTAGTTTTTTATGTTTAGACCATCCGATAGTAATCAGAATGATAGCTATAATATTAATAAGAGGGTGTTCAAGTGATGTAAGTCTAAGTTCAGCATTAGACATTTGCCCGAAAGCTGCTTTCCCTAAAGGAGATACAAAGTAAAGAATAAGACCAATCAATAATTGTGTGTGAGTTCCAATTAAGGCAAATAACGAAATTTTGCGGTCTTTGGCAGTAAATTCTTTTTTAGAATTGAGGCCAATTAGCGCATTCACGACAGCAACTAAAAGAAGCAATAATGCTAAGTAAGCCCAGCCCGAGTGAAGTTCTTTTAAAAAATGATCCATAAATTATGTTTTTTGTTTTAAACAAATATAGAAAAAAAGGCCATAAAAAAAACGGCATTAAACTAAAAGTCAATGCCGTTTTATTATTTATTAAGATTCTAAATTTTAGAAATCGTAACGTAGTGAGAAGTTCCAAGTTCTTCCGAATCCGAAGAATACTTGGTTAGCATCAGCTACTCCTTTGTACAATCTGTTATTTGAAGCGTAAGTTCCTAAAGCTGCATTTGTTGAGCTTACATTGTCATCAGCGAAAATGTTTGTTCTTGATTCAGCAATATACGTTCTGTCAAATACGTTGTTGATGTTTAATCTGAAGTTTACAGATTTATCTTTGTTTTGACCAACTAACATTTTGTATGACCAACCAGCATCAACTAAACCGTAAGCAGGTAACTGTAATGAACCTTTGTTCGTTGCAGAAGTAAAGCTCACTGGGTTAATTCCAGCATACAAATTATCATTATAGTTAATGTTAGCATCTAAAAAGAATCTTGTCAAAACTTCGTAAGAAGCTCCTAAAGATGCTGTCATTTGAGCTGCATCACCAACTTTTACTCCATCCATGTAGATCGTAGCTCCAGTATATCCAGGAACTGGTGTGTTGTCAGCTGTATAATAAGCATTTGCAGTAGCATTTCCTTTGTATTCCCAGATTCCGTAAGAGAACATACCAGTAACTTTTAATCTGTCAGTAATGTTTGAACTACCTTCAAATTCAACTCCTGAGTGAACCTCGTTAAGACCTACGTACTCTGTGTACGTTGTGTTAGCAGGAAGACCAGGAATGGCATTAGCTGGTAAAGCATTTCCTTTTAAGTATCTGTCATCCCAGTTTGTGTTGTAAAGGTTTACGTTTGCAGTAAAGTATTTAGAACGGAATCCGTAACCAGCTTCAAATCCTAAGATTTTCTCATTAGTTAAGTTAGGGTTAACTGTAGATCTGTTGTTAGGGTAAACTGAGTTAAAGAAAGGTTGTTTTGAGTAGTATCCAGCATTAACGAATACATTGTGTTTTTCGTTGATGTTGTAATTTACACCCGCTTTAGCATTTCCTCCTAGTACATTTTCGTATGGAGTAGATCTTAATGGATCGTTAGCTGTGTAAACGAAATCATCTTCTCTTTTGTATCCTTGTTGAGAAATAGCTCCTTGTACAAAGGCACTTAAATTATCTTTAGAGTACTCTAATTGAGTAAACAAACCGTACCATTTTACGTTACCTGTACTATTGAAAGAGATTTTCTCATAGTTTTTCTTGTCAAATGGGTTCCATTGAACGCTTGTATCGTAAGTAGTTGTAAGGTGTCTTCCAGCTGGTTTTAAATCAGCGATAAAGTTATCGTAATATTCTCCACCACCTAATAAATCATTTAATACTGTATAGTGGTATCCTTTGTAAGTTCTTCCGTCAAAACCGAAATCTAATGTTAAAGTATTAGACAGTTTTTTGTTTAAGTTGATTACAGCACCATACCAGTCATGAGAGTTGATAGATGAAGTTTGTGAAATACCTGATGTATTAATGTTCGTTTGCGGGTTATAATCGGCTATATTTGAGCCTGTATTGAAATAAGAACTGTTTTGGTAAACTCCACCAATTTTTGTTCTTGTTTGAGGACCAGTAAGACCTCCAATTGTAACAGTTTGTCCAGAGTTGTAATCGTAGATTTTATCATAATCGATTAAACCGTCAGCTCTTCTGAAAGCCAATACGTCATTGTATGCTTTTCCTTTAATACCTCCAGTTGCACTAGCTCCAGCACCACGTCCCCAAGAAGCGTACAATACTGTAGAAAGTTTTGTAGTCTCATTGATTGCATAATCCCAGTTAAGAGATGCAATTGGCTTATGGTAGTAGTTTTTTCTGATGTTGTATTGCTCACCATTCAAGTACCCTGTATCAGCATTGTATCTTGTGTTTGGATCTTCTTTAGTTCCATACTGTTGGTAAGTTGCAATAGTAGATGCAGTAGATCTTTGGTTGTGCCATTGTGGCGCACCAGTTACTGTTAACTGAAGATCGTGTTTGTTATTTTTAGTAGTATATCCTAAAGCAGCGAAGTAATTTGATCCTTCAAATTGTGTGCCTTGAACATATCCGTCTCCCATTGTTTGAGATAACAAAATAGATGCAGAAAATCCGTTGCTTAATTTTCCTGTGCTGTATGAACCTTGAATTTTGAAATTTCTAGCGTTTCCAAATCCAGAAGAGAAAGATCCACCTTCTTTTCTGTCAGAAGTTCTTGTGATAACATTGATTGTACCCCCTACAGAAGGTGTAGCAAGTTTAGAAGCTCCTAAACCTCTTTGAACTTGGATAACAGATGCAACATCTGATAAACCAGCCCAGTTACTCCAGTAAACAGAACCATTTTCCATGTCGTTAACTGGCATACCGTTGATCATAACCGCAATGTTGTTTTGGTTAAAACCACGAATGTTTACTCTAGAATCTCCAAAACCACCACCTGATTTAGTTGCATAAACTGAAGGAGTGTTTTTTAAGATCTCTGGAAATTCTTGAGTTCCAAGTTTTTGCTGAATTTCAGCTGCTTTAATTGTAGACACAGCAACCGGAGTTTTTCTGTCTTTAGCAACGTCAATTACTGTACTTTTTACTACAATCTCACTTAATTCGTTTGAGTTAGATGCTAAAGTAATCTCACCTAAGTTTGTAGTTGAGCCATTTGATACTGTAAATTTTACAGTTTTGTTGTCATAACCGATGAAAGAGACAACAATCTCTCCTGAACCCGTTGTTGAAGTAATGGTAAATTTACCATCAAAATCTGTTGAAGTAGCTGTAGATGATCCTTTGATCGCTACGTTTGCTCCTGGTAATGAACCGCCCGTTGCGTCGGTAATTGTACCAGTAACTTTTCCTTGAGAA
This sequence comes from Flavobacterium sp. ASV13, assembly GCF_000745775.1. GTDB lineage: Bacteria > Bacteroidota > Bacteroidia > Flavobacteriales > Flavobacteriaceae > Flavobacterium. The sequence continues at coordinate 250,378 of NZ_KN050752.1, forward strand.
AATACGGTTGAAACTATCATAAAAAATAGTCCAGTAAGTAACCAATTTTTCATTTTCTTCATTTGTTATTTAGTTTATTGTTTTTGGCAAAATTATAACAATAAAATCAGATAATGTTATCAAAATGTTAAGAAAAATTAGTTTTACGTTTTCTGTTGCGCATTAAAATGATTTTTTCTTTTTTCATTAAATTAAATAACGCTTTTGTAAATTTTATGCACTGTATTTTGTTAAAATGATAATAATTTCAACAGTGCTGTAGCTGTAAACTTTCAAATAAACCTTTTTTGAAGGCTGTAATAGTACTTTTTGTATGAAAAAACGCCTTAATTTTAAGTAAATTAAGGCGTTTCAGTTGGTTGTAAATTTGTGATTTACTTATTCTTCAAAAAGTGATTTAGCAAAAATGTTGTCGAGCTGTCGTGAGTCTTAACAGTTTTAGAATTTATTTCATCCAGAATTGAATTTGCTAATTGTTTTCCTAATTCAACTCCCCATTGATCAAAACTGAAAATGTTCCAGATAATTCCCTGAACGAAAATTTTGTGTTCATATAATGCAATTAACGAACCTAAACTTTTTGGCGTTAACTTTTCAATCAAAATTGTGTTCGTTGGTTTGTTTCCTGTGAAAACTTTAAATGGCAATAAGTAAGATGCTTTTTCTGCTGAAAGTCCTTGCTTGTCAAATTCTGCCTGAACTTGTGCCGGAGTTTTTCCATTCATTAAAGCTTCTGTCTGAGCGAAAAAGTTTGACATTAATTTATCGTGGTGATCTTCGTTTCCGTAAAGTGGTTTTACAAATCCGATGAAATCAGTTGGGATTCTTTTTGTTCCCTGATGAATTAATTGGAAAAATGCATGTTGCGAGTTTGTTCCTGGCTCTCCCCAGATTATTGTTCCAGTTTGGTAGTTCACAGGTTTTCCGTCACGGCCAACACTTTTTCCGTTACTTTCCATAGTTGCCTGTTGCAAGTACGGAGCCAGTTTTGATAAATATTGTGTGTAAGGAATCAAAGCTTCACTTTCAGCACCATAAAAATTATTGTACCAAACGCTTAATAAAGCTAAAATTACGGGAATGTTTTCGTCAAATTCTGCCGATTTGAAATGGTTATCCATATCATGAGCTCCAACTAATAATTGGTTGTAATTGTCAAAACCAATTGCCAAAGCAATACTTAAACCAACTGCACTCCAAAGAGAAAATCTTCCTCCAACCCAGTCCCACATCGGGAAAACGTTGTCTGGATTAATTCCGAATTCTGTTACTTTCTGGATGTTTGTAGAAACCGCAACGAAATGTTTTGCAATATCTTCCTGAGAAGCTGATTTCAAAAACCATTCTTTAATAGTTTCCGAATTTGAAAGCGTTTCCTGAGTGGTAAAAGTTTTAGAAACAATTAAAAATAAAGTTGTTTCAGGATTTAACTTTTTGATTATTTCGTTTACGTGATCGCCGTCAACATTAGAAACGAAATGTAAATTCAAATGATTTTTGTAGAATTGCAAAGCTTCAACCGCCATAACCGGACCAAGATCTGAACCTCCAATTCCAATATTTACAACGTCTGTAAAAGCTTTTCCTGTAAAACCTTTTCTTTCTCCAGAAATTACTTCGTTTGTAAAATTTTTGATTTTATTTTTTACTTCATAAACTTCCGGAATTACATTTTCTCCGTCAACATTAATTATTGCCGATTCCGGAGCGCGCAAAGCTGTGTGTAAAACAGCGCGGTTTTCAGTTTTGTTGATTAATTCTCCTCCAAAATAATCAGCTATTGCATTTTTTAATCCAATAGAATTTGCCAATTCTAATAAAAGTGAAATTGTTTCCTGACTAATATTGTTCTTAGAATAATCAACTAAAAAGTCATTCCATTGCAAGTTGAATTTTTCAGCACGTGCATTATCTTGCTGAAATAATTCTTGTATCGTAGTTTCGTGAATTGCGTTATAGTGGTTTTGGAGATTTTTCCACGCCTCAGTCCCAGTAGGGTTTGTTGTGTTTAAAGCCATTTTTATTTTATTATGTGGTTTGTTTTTTTTAGAAACACAAAAATACTGAAATAACTTTTAAAAGGGTAACGGTTCACGATTATATAACAATTAGTTACGAAAACGTTTTATGAATGTTATTTGAAAATGGCCAGTTTTTAAAATTTATCAGAGGTCAGGATTTTGACTAAAAGTGCCAAAGGAAAAATTATCGTTCCAAGAATAAAAATAGTTTTCCCGTGTTTTCGATCGTCCTCATTATAAGAATAAATACGTTCGCCGTTTGGTAATGTTTTTTTAGAAGTCCAAAGAAGATATCCAATAATGATTCCAAGGAAACCACCTAAAAGAGAAAATATATAACCAACAGTAATCCAAGATTTTTGAGGTTCTTCTGGTTTTGCTAAAATTTGTAAGCGCTCTTTTTTTAAGGAAGCAAGCACTTCTGAATCAATATTTTTGCCTCGTTCGATTAAAAGTTTTTGAGCCAATTTGTAATCAAAAACATTCCATTCATCCGATTTTAAAAGAACATCGTACAATTCTTCATCTGAAAAATTTAAAAGGTAATAATCTTTGTCAACTTCATTTAGAATGCTTTCAGTGTCTTTTTCCAAAATAGCTTCGGCTTTTGCAAAATCTGCTGGGTCAATTTTTATTTCGTATTGATTTTGTAAAGTACTTCCTGAAAAAGTAATGTCAACGGGAGCAATATTATCGGCTAAAACAGATTTAATATTATTTCTGTCCAATAATATTTCAAGTTCTTTGGCCTGGATGCGTGTTGGGAAATTCTTAAAAGCGATAAAATGTTCAGTCATTATTTGGGGTTGGTTTTTAATGTTTTTTATTTTATTCTTAAAAGTTTAATTTTCACAGAAGCAAAAGATTTCATGTGTAGATTTCTTTCTAGCAATATCATACCTATCGGTTTTTATAATTTCAAAATCGGTGTTATTTATTTCATTATAATCTGGGAACCAATTTGGTTTTAGCTCGTCGTATTTTTTTATTTTTTGTTGAAATGAAAATAGAGGAACTTTTGTACTGTTGAAGAATAAGGAGTCGTAACTCTTATTATTAGAGTAGTTGAATTTTACAAAGTTGCAAGAGCCAAGGTGAGAACCACTTTTTAGATTGTAAGAATCGGATTTAATGATATTTGGAAACCAAACCTTTAATCTCAAATTAGTTTCTTTTTTATAATCATTATATGTGTCGAAACTAATTTCAAACGGTTTGGTTTGGCATGAAATAAAAGCAAAAAAGAGAAAATATTTTAGCAGTTTTTTCATAAGTCAGATTACCAAACCTTCCACCAAGGTTTTTTATTAACTTCAATAGTTTTCTTTTCTATGTCAATTTTAATTCTTTTTGGCGATTCCATTTTAATTTTAGAATCATCAAAAAACAGTTCTCCAATTTCATTCATTCCTATTGGAGATTTAGTTCTTTCCTTCCAATTTTCAGTTTGTAATTCAGGAATTAAAGCAATATTGATTTTGTCACTGAATTTTTTTCTTGCTTTTTCTATAATTTCTTCTTCCAGATTTGAAGAGGAGTTTTTGAAAAGTGAAATTGAATTGTCAGGAATGTTCAAGAGAAAAACCTGAGTTTTATCTCCGATTTTATAAATATCCAAAACTTTAAAATAAGTAATTGTGTCCAAAAGAAAGTGACCAATTTTTGCCGAATCAGGATTGAATTTTGATAAGTCTTTGGGATGAGAGCTTGCAATTAAATATCTGAAATTTCCAGAAAGACCTCCGCCAATAGAAGTCATATCAGTAAAACCTCTTTCCTGAATTATCTGCCCGACTTTGTAATTTGAAATTAAGCTTTCAGAGAGATTGGTGTCTCTATAAAATAATTTTAAACCTGAAAAAGTTTCATTGTAAATCGCCTTAAGCCGAGCGTTTTTCATGTTTTTTCTATTTTAAAAGTCAATTTTGAATTTTATAAATTTCCAATACTATCCAATTCTCTCTTTAAAGGTTCGATTTGTTTTGCAAAACGGGTTTTATCATTTCCAGTCAGAGATTCTCCGGTTGGTAAATTCAAACGAAGCGCATCAACCTGAACGCCATTTTTCCAGAAACGGTAACAAACGTGAGGTCCAGAAGCTAAACCGGTACTTCCTACTAATCCAATAGTTTGTCCTTGAGTAACGCGCTGACCTCGGCGAACCAAGATTTTGGACATATGTAAATATTGAGTAGAGTAGGTTCCGTTATGTTTTACTTTTACAAAGTTCCCGTTTCCTGCGGTATATCCAGTTGCTTCAACAACTCCAGATGCAGTCGTAGAAATTGGAGTTCCTGTTGGAGCGGCATAATCGGTTCCTTTGTGCGCTTTCCAGGTATGTTGCACAGGATGGAATCTGTTCATTGTGAATCTTGAAGTGATTCGGCTGAATTTGATTGGTGTTTTTAGAAAGAAATTTTTAAGCGTTCTTCCTTGATCGTCATAATATTCGATTTTTCCTGAAAGCGTATCTTTTTCAAAAGGGAAAGCATAAACGATTTTACCTTTATATTCAAAAAATGCAGCTTCAAGTTCTTCAACGCCGTCATACGTTTTTCCGTTGATAAATCTTTCGGTGAAAATTAATCCGTAACGATCACCTTTTTTAAGTTTGAAGAAGTCAATCGACCATGAAAATACTTTTGTAATTCTGCTCGCAAGTGCTGTTTCGACACTTTCATTTCCTAAAGTTTCTGAAAGAGAGCTTTTTAAAACACCGCCAATAATTTTTCTTTTTAAGGTTACTGGTTTTATTTTTTTATAAGCTTTTGCAATACTGTCTCTTAAGTCAATAATATAATACGTTAGTGCATCTGGCTGATAAATAAAAACCTGAAGATTGTTGGTTTTGTTTTTTGAACGAAGTAATGTAAAAGGTTTGCCATAACGAATAGTTCTGACATTAAAAGAGTCTTTAACTTGTTCCACTATGTCGAATACTTTTTTGTCGCCAATATTCTGACTTTGAAAAATGGATCCAAAAGAATCTCCTTTTGAAAAGGTATCATTTACAACATTATAGTCTGCGTAATTAAACCCGAATTCTATTTTTTTGGTTTTAGGTTTGGTAATTTTGTTTTCAACTATTTCCTCTTTTTTATTACATGAGAAAACAGAAAACAAGACTATTAAAATTACGACTGCTCTTTTCAAACTTTTTAAATTTTTCTGGGAAACTAAAATATTCTATTCATTTCCCCAATTGGACAATTCTTCTTCGGTCCACAATTTAGGAAAAAAGATGCGTCTTTGGTATTTTGGATGCATATATTTTTGCCAGTCACTTCCTCCGGTCGCTTCTCCGTTGCCTTTTCCGCTTTCCAAAATATATTTTCTCGCAGTATTAAGATGCTGCATTACCCAGGTAATATTTACCGTTTTATCATAATGGCGCATTGCAGTAATTAGTTCCGTATTTTGTTGATCTTCAATAGGAAGTTGTGTGAATTTTTGCCAAATATTTTTTGTTTTAAACGATGACATTTGTCTTAAAAACTGCTCTTTGTATTTTTTCTCAAACTCGTTAAGCAAGTATGATTTTTCTCCAGTTTGATAATCTTTTCCAGCTGCTTGCCAATACAAATGTTCGAAACTGGTTTCTAAATCTGTATTTTCATCAAAATTTGCTTTGTACCTTCTATCAGTTAAATTGATAACATCAGTCGATGCAAATTCGATCATTCGATATTGTGCGCTCTGAAAACCACTTGCAGGAGTAAGTGTATTTCTGAATTTCATGTATTGATCTACATCCATTCCGTTTTCCATAATGCTGAACGAATTGGTAAGCATGTCAAAATAACGCGTGATTCTTGAAAGTCTTTCACTGAAAAAATCAACCTGAATATTTTCTGTTTCAGCAATTTGATCAATTTCCCACAAAATCATTTTAAAGATTAATTCATTGACTTGATGGTACATAATGAAGACCATTTCGTCAGGAAGTGTGGTGCGTTGTATTTGTAAATTTAAAAGGGCGTCTGTTTGAATATAATCCCAATATGTAATTGGTTTTGACCAAAGCAATCCTTCTAACTGAACATCAGTTTTTTGATTTATAGCTTGGAATTTTTGATCAATTTCTTTTAAAATTGATTCTGAATGATCAGTAAGGTTCATTATTTTTTTGCTTTAAATGGATTTTTTAATCCTTTATATTCATCAAGATCTGCTTTGAGTGATCCAACTGCAAGATCTGCTTTAATTCTAATAGGAACTTTGTTGTCGTCGTCTGTAATCCAGAGTGTTAAACTTTCTTCTTCTTTGAAAACCCTTCCTTTTTGTACAGATGGTCTAAAAACCATCGTAGAAACGGTGCCAAATTTAGTTGTAATATCTTGACGACCTATATATTTTAACTTAAATTTTGTGATTTCATCATCAAAAAACATGTCAATTATTATGGCTTCACCTGATTTTAATTTATCAATATTCGGATGATTTCTTAAGTAGTAAAATGAAGAAACAATATCTTGTACATTATCAGTAGTTACAATGGTTTTTTCAGATTTTCGCTTGTAATCTTTTACCAAAACTCTGTTTTCTGCCTGATTAAAAAAGCCTTCCTGATTTTTGGTATAACCGCCTTCATCAATTTTTCTCACATAACGATAGGGACTTCCGGTTTCTCTGTCAAAATAGCTTTCGTATAAATCTTCGACTTTAAAGAAAAATTTAGACATGCCAGTTGTGTAACCTTTTCCCACCGCATGGAAAACTTTTTTGTTATTTATTGTTGCATCTTTGATTTCGAGTGTAGCATATCCTGCGTTTATAATTCCGTAGTGAATTCTGAATTTAAAAAACTCTCCTGTATCGAAAGCGTCTTCTTTTTGTGAATCAAAACTAAAGGCTGTGAGGATGAATATAGTGAGGATTAATTTTTTCATAGTACTGTTTTACAAATATTTATGAGGATAATTGCAAATTCTATTCCAAATGTACCAAAACAAAAAAACTCAGTCAAGTAATGACTGAGTTTTTATGCTATTAACTAACCAAAAAACTATAAATTATGAAATTTATATCAATCCAAAAGGAAACCACCCCTTTTGTTTTGCGAGTGCAAAGATAGATAGAAAGTTCAAAAAAGAAATAGCAAAAGGCAAGTTTAACATAACATTTGCATAAAAATCAACGTTTTACAGAGAATTTTTCTGCATAATGTAAAAAATCAGCGTTTTTATAATGTTCCTCTCAATTCTTGTTCTCTTTCAATCGACTCAAAAAGGGCTTTAAAGTTCCCTGCACCGAATCCTTTTGCTCCCATTCTTTGAATAATTTCGAAGAAAAGGGTAGGTCGGTCCTGAACAGGTTTCGTAAAAATTTGTAAAAGATAACCATCTTCATCGGCATCAACCATAATTGCTAATTTTTCAATTTCGTTAATGTCTTCTTTCATCATATCCATATGAACGCCCAATCTTTCAGGAATTGCTTGGTAGTATGTATGTGGGGGAGCTGATAAAAATTCAACACCACGTGCTCTTAATTGTGATACGGTTTTAATAATATCATCTGTTGCGATGGCAATATGCTGAATTCCAGGTCCGCCGTAGAAATCTAAATATTCTTCAATTTGAGATTTTTTCTTTCCTTCGGCTGGTTCGTTGATTGGGAATTTTATTCTTCCGTTTCCGTTTGACATTACTTTACTCATCAAAGCAGAATATTCTGTGGTAATTTGTTTGTCATCAAAAGATAAGAAATTCACAAATCCCATAACGTCTTCGTAGAATTTTACCCAAGTATTCATTTCATTCCAACCTACATTTCCAACCATGTGGTCAATATATTTTAATCCGGTTGGTTCTGGATTGTAATCTGATTTCCATTCTTTATAACCTGGCAAGAAAACTCCATTGTAGTTTTTTCTTTCTACGAAAATATGAACGGTTTCTCCGTAAGTGTAAATTCCAGAACGGATAACTTGACCAAACTCATCTTCTTCAATAGTTGGCTCCATAAAAGAACGCGCGCCACGTTTCATTGTTTCTTCGTAAGATTTTGTAGCATCTTCAACCCAAAGTGCCGCAACTTTTACTCCATCGCCATGTTTTTTCAAATGTTCGTTGATTGGAGAATCAGCTGTTAAAGGCGTAGTCAAAACAATTCTGATTTTGTCTTGTTTCAAAACATACGATGCTCTGTCTTTAACTCCGGTTTCTAATCCGGCATAAGCCAATGACTGATATCCGAAAGCTGTTTTATAATAATGTGCAGATTGTTTAGCATTTCCAACGTAGAATTCTACATAATCTGTTCCTAATAATGGAAGGAAATCTTGTGCTCCTTCAAATATTTTTTCTAATCCGTATTCTACTGATTTAACTTCTTTGCTCATGATATTTTTAATTAGAAAATGAGTTAATTAGAAAATTAGATAATGAGCATTCTGATAAAAATTATCACATTGGCTCATTGACAAATGATCTAATTATTTCCTTTTTGATGTTGATATTATTTTATTTAAAATTTTTAAAATTTCTGATAATTCATTTAATAAATATTTGCAATCTGGATAGTCTTTGTGTGCATCACATAAAAACAACCAATATTCTGATTCATCTGCTTCTTTAATTGCAATTTTTAATTTATGAATAAAATCGGCTTTACTTTCTGCGTTTTGTGATTCTTTTGAATTTGCTCCAATTGATGTTCCGCTTTTTAATAACTGATTTGCAATTACGAATTTCTTTTGATCTTGAAGTTCGGTTGTGTAGTCAATTATATTTAATGCAAAATTGAATGTTTTTATTAAAAGAGCATTGTCTTTATATTTCTCGTTGAAAGTCATTTTTTAATTAGATAATTAGGAAATTTGATAATGAGATAATTTTTTGTAGGTTTAAAATTACAAATAAATTATTTAATTTTCTCATTTTCTAATTGCCACATTCTCTAATTGACTAATTATCAAATTGGCACATTGACTAATTATTCACACCAAGATTTGTAGTACTGACCATCATCTAATCCCATAGCTTCTTCCGTTACCATTAATGGTCTGAAAGTATCAACCATAACGGCTAATTCTTGAGTTTCTTTGTGACCAATACTGCGTTCCATTGCACCTGGCGCCGGACCGTGCGGAATTCCTTTTGGATGTAAAGTGATATGACCTTGCTCAATATTATTACGGCTCATAAAATCGCCATCTACATAATATAGAACTTCGTCAGAATCTATATTGCTGTGATTATATGGCGCCGGAATTGCTTTCGGATGGTAATCGTAAAGTCTTGGGCAGAATGAACAAACGACAAAAGTTGCCGTTTCAAAAGTTTGATGTACCGGAGGCGGTTGGTGAACACGTCCCGTTATAGGTTCGAAATTGTGAATTGAAAACCCGTATGGAAAGTTGTAACCGTCCCAGCCCACAACGTCAAAAGGATGAGTAGCATAAACCACTTCGTGTAGCATGCCTTCTTTTTTGATTTTAATTAAAAAATCACCTTTTTCGTCGTGTGTTTCCAATTCATTTGGCAAAATAAAATCACGCTCGCAAAATGGAGAATGTTCTAAATGCTGACCTGATTGGTTTTTATATCGTTTTGGTGTATAAAATGGAGAATATGATTCTACATAAAATAGACGATTGTCTTCTGTTTCAAAATCAATTTGATAAATGATGCCACGCGGAATAATTAAATAATCACCATATTCGAAAGGAATATTTCCTAACATGGTTCTTAATTTTCCTTTTCCTCTATGGATGAAAAGCATTTCATCGGCATCGGCATTTTTGTAGAAATAATTTCGAAGCGATTCTTTCGGCGCAGCTAAACCAATGATACAATCTTTGTTGACTAACATTGCTTTTCGGCTATCCAAAAAGTCATTTTCAGGTTTTAATTCAAAACCTTTAAAAAGTAATGATTTTATATTTTTTCCGATTGCAATTTTTGGTTCAACCGAATAAGAGTTTAAAATTTCTTTTACCTGCGTTGGTCTGTGAACATGATAGGATAAAGACGAATGTCCGTGAAAACCTTCAGTTCCAAATAATTGTTCGTAGTAAAAACCCCCGTTTGGTTTTTCGAATTGGGTGTGTCTCTTTTGAGGAAAATCTCCAAGTTTATGATATAATGGCATGGCTTTTTCAATTAGATAATTTGTGAATTAGATAATTAGAAAATGTGAATTGCAGAGTTAATAATTAGTTCAATTTTTTAATTGACCAATTATTTCAATTCGATAGAGCCATTATTCAGGATTTCTCTTGATAAGGAATTGAAGATACTCTAATAAACCTGTCCAATTTGTTTTCATTATAACAAATGTCGTAATTTTTGACGAGTAAAATTAAAAATTATATTATTTATAACACTAATTATTTTGATTTTTTTGATATAATTTTTTGATAACAAAAAAATACCTCAAATTTATTGAACAATTCATGATTCAATTCTTAAAATAAAAAGCCAATGCTGAACCATGTATAGCTTTTTGACATTTCTGGCGACCAAGATTGTTTAATTTCGATTGGGCCAATAATGGTTTCTAAACCATAACCAAAAGCGTAACCAGAATATTTTGGCATAGAAATCCAGTCAACTGTTGTGAAAATATCGTCACCCAGATTGGCAAAATTGGCTGAAAAATTCAGGTGGTTTTTTTTGATGATTTCGTAATCAAGCGTAATATCTGTTTTTATATAACTATTGCCAGAGATACTCAGGAAATCATAACCATAGAAATAATTAAAATTGTTGATTTTATTATAACCATATCCTCCTAAAATATAATCGAAATAAGGAACACTATCGCTTCCTATATTAAATCCGGCATCGGCACCAATTTTGACAGTTGCTCTTCTAAATAATGTTTTAGCAAATGCGATTTCGGCTTTTGCCATAGAAAACGGCTTAAAAGTATTGGTGTAATCAGAAGAAGCCAAATAGGTTTGTATGTCGCTGGAGAAATATAAGCCAGAACGAGGAAAAGTTTTTTTGTCAAAAGAGTCGTATTTTAAGTATCCAAAAACACTCATGTAATTACTTTTGTCAATAATGTTTCCTTCATTTGCCAGTGTTGGCGAATTGATTTTTAAATATTTATATTCTAAACCACCACCCATTAAAAATTTCTGAACAAAAATAGTTTGAAAATAAGCCTGATTGGTAAGATCAAAAAAATCAACATTAATAAGGTTTACATTTGGATTTGATTGTTCCAGTCGACTTATACTTGTTGTAACATTTCGGTTAAATTGATTTAATCTTGAACGAAATCCAAAGCTGATATTAAATCCGTTTTCGATATAATAATTAAAATCATACCTGAAATTATCTCCTAAAATAATATCTAAGGAAGTAACGTCATTTTTTAGAAATGTTTTTTTATGGGTTAGATTTAATAAGATGGCACTTTTGTAAAGTCCGTCATAATGCAAACCAAGCTTTAGATATGTTTGGGTTGGATTTTCTTTTAAAACAAGATCCAAATTGTCACCGTTTTTATCTCCAGGTTGCAGGCAATATGAAATTGTGCTAAAGTTTTGAGTGGCATCCAAATTGTTCATTCCGGTTTTTAAATCATCATATGTGATGGTACTTCCGGGTTTGAAACGCAGTTTTCCGTTAATATATTCTTTGGTAAAATTATCTAGTTTATCGACATTAATTTTTTCTATTTCTAAAGTATCACTGCTGACTTTAAGTTTTGGCTTTTTATAAAAAGTTTCTTCCGTTACTAATGTTTTGATTTTTTCGTAAACAGCAAAAGTAGCTTCTTCACCTTTTCTGATGATCTCTTCGCCACGGTCAAATGAAATTACGCCAAAATCGCGAATATCCGGTTTTATATAAATATCGGTTTCTTTTCTTTTGGTTTTCATTTTCTCAATCGACTGCAGATTGGTAATCTGAACTAAAATTCGGGTTGCATTTTTCAGTCCTTTTCTTGTCTGTAAATCATCTTGTACATCAACGCCAATAATGATGTCGGCACCGAGATTACGTACTTCCTGAATCGGATAATTGTTTGCTACACCACCATCGACCAAAAGTTTTCCGTCAATTTCAACCGGTGTAAATAACGAAGGAAAAGCAGCACTAGCCATCATAGCCTGCACCAGATTGCCTTTGTTAAGTAACACTTCTTCACCAGTTTCAATATTTGTTCCGATGCACAAAAATGGAGTTGGCAATTTATTGAAGTCGCGAACATGACGTACATTTCTGGTCAGACTGCTTAATAGATTGTAATTGTACATTCCTTTTGAAAGCGCTTCTGGAATGCCAATTTTGAAATTACTGAAAGGCAAAGTAATGGCATATAATTCGTCATTTTTTTTGCCGTAAAAATTTTTAGAAGAACGCGGAATGTAATCGTTGATCAATTCGTCAAAATTTGTTTTTTTGAAAATCGAATCAATTTGTGATGCATTATAGCCAGTGGCATAAAGTCCGCCAATTACAGATCCCATGCTGGTTCCTCCAATATAATCGATTTTGATGCCGGCTTCTTCCAAAACTTTTAGAACACCAATATGTGCAAATCCTTTTGCGCCGCCACCGCTTAAAACTAAACCAATTTTTGGTCTCTTAACACTGTCTTGTTTTATGTCCTGCGAAAATGATTTCTCCGGAAGAAGAAACAATATAAAAAGTACGACTGCAACTTTCCAGATTGAATTGGAAAAAAAACCTTTCGACAGAGTATGTGAAATGAACACTTTTTTTAAGTACATAAAAAGCAGCTAGTTGGTTTTGTAAAAGTCGACAATTTTTTTGGCTTTTGAAACTCCAATTACATCTGAAATTTCTTTTTCGGATGCTAATTTTAATCTTTTAACACTTTTAAAATGCTGAATCAAAGTCAGCATTGTTTTTTCGCCAATTCCCGGAATACTTTCAACCGAAGAATTTAGCGCTGCTTTGCTTCGTTTGTCGCGGTGAAATGTGATTCCAAATCGGTGCGCTTCATTACGCAATTGCTGAATCACTTTCAGTGTTTCCGATTTTTTGTCCAGATATAATGGAATCGAATCGCCAGGATAAAAAAGTTCTTCAAGACGTTTTGCAATTCCAATTATTGCAATTTTTCCTCGTAAACCTAATTCATCAATACTTTTTAATGCAGCAGATAATTGCCCTTTTCCACCATCAATAATAATTAATTGAGGCAAAGGTTCATTTTCTTCCAGCAATCTTTTATAGCGTCGGCCCACAATTTCTGTCATCGAGGCAAAATCGTCAGGACCTTCAACCGTTTTCACATTAAAATGACGGTAATCTTTTTTGCTTGGTTTCCCGTCTTTAAAAACAACGCAGGCCGCAACTGGATTTGTTCCCTGAATGTTCGAGTTATCAAAACATTCAATATGTCGTGGTTCAACAGGTAGTCGCAAATCTTTTTGCATTTGCGCCATAATTCGGTTGGTATGTCGATCTGGATCTACAATTTGCAATTGTTTTAATTGTTCGATTCGGTAAAATTTGGCATTTCGAATCGACAAATCCAAAATCTGTTTTTTATCACCAAGTTGCGGAACAGTTGTTTTGATGTTTTCGCCCAAATCAATTTCAAACGGAACAATAATTTCTTTTGATAATAATTGAAAACGTTCACGAAGTTCGACGATTGCTAATTCTAGTAATTCTTCATCGGTTTCGTCCAATTTCTTTTTCATTTCCAAAGTATGCGAACGAATAATAGAACCATGCGAAATTTGTAGAAAGTTTACAAAAGCAGCACTTTCGTCAGAAACAATGGAGAAAACGTCAATATTTGTAATCTTCGGATTGATGATAGTAGATTTGGATTGATAGTTCTCCAAAACTTCAATTTTTTCTTTGATTTTTTGCGCTTCTTCAAATTGCAGGTTTTGGGCATAATTGTTCATCAATTTCTTGAAATCCTTTAAACTTTCTTTGAAGTTCCCTTTCAAAATTTCACGAATTGCATCGACTTGTCTTTGGTATTCTTCCAAAGGTTCCAAACCTTCGCACGGACCTTTGCAATTGCCAATATGATATTCCAGACAAACTTTGAATTTTCCAGAATCAATATTGGATTTGCTTAAATCATAATTGCAGGTTCGCAACGGATATAATTCTTTGATTAATTCCAAAATCGTATGAACCGTTTTGAAATTAGTGTATGGTCCAAAATATTCAGAGCCGTCTTTAACCATTCTTCGGGTAGAAAAAATTCTCGAAAAAGGTTCTTTTTTTATACAAATCCAAGGATAACTTTTGTCATCACGAAGTAGTACATTATATCGTGGCTGAAGTGTTTTGATTAAATTGTTTTCCAATAAAAGCGCGTCGGTTTCTGTTGGAACGACGATGTGTTTTATCGTCACAATTTTTTTGACCAAAACATTCGTTTTAGCCGTATCATGAATTTTATTGAAATAGGAGGAAACCCTTTTTTTTAAGTTTTTGGCTTTTCCAACATATAAAATTTTTCCGTCTTTATCATAATATTGATATACACCAGGATTGTCTGGCAAGGTTAGAATTTGAAGATCTAAGGACGGTTTTTGCATTCTTTTTTGTTTCTGAAGAGAGATGACAAGCAGTTTCAAAAATCATTCCGATTTATCAAAAAAAGCTTACTATCGATTTAGTTTCAAATTTACAAAATCAAAAGAATAATTTCTATATTTAGCTTTTATAATTCTACATGAAAAATAGCAAGCCCTTAGTTATCTTCGATGAAGCAATTTTGCCTGGAGAAAGCAGAACAATCAATGTTGAAATCGCAAGATTGCATACGACTACAAAACTTAATATTCCGGTAATTGTTCGCCGTTCAAAAATTGAAGGCCCTGTTGTTTTATTTTCGGCAGGAATTCATGGCGATGAAATAAACGGCGTTGAAATTGTGCGACAAATTATCAGCAAAAAAATCAATAAACCAGCTTGCGGAACCATAATTTGTATTCCAATTATCAATATGTATGGTTTTGTAAACAAATCGCGCGAGTTTCCTGATGGACGTGATTTAAACCGGGTTTTTCCAGGAAGCAAAAAAGGTTCTCTTGCCAGCCGATTCGCATTTCACATCGTCGAAGAAATTTTGCCAATTTTAGATTATGCAGTAGATTTTCATGCGGGAGGTGCAAGCCGATTTAACGCTCCGCAAATCAGAATTACAGAGAATAATCCCGAATTGAAAGTGTTGGCTGATGTTTTTAATGCGCCATTTACTTTGTACTCTAAAAATATTGGCGGTTCTTTTAGAAATACATCTGAAAAAGCAAATGTAAAAATGCTGCTTTTTGAAGGCGGAAAATCGTTGGACATCAATAACGATATTGCCAATGAAGGCGTTATGGGAACAAAACGATTGTTGAATTATCTTGGAATGCTTGATCCAAAACAACTTGTCGAAGCGGCTCCGATGCCTTCAATTTATATTAAAAATTCCGTTTGGCTTCGAGCAAAATGTTCTGGTTTGCTCCATGATTTTAATTTAATTGGGAGATTTGTGACAAAAGGAACTATTCTGGCGATTATTACAGATCCTTTTGGGAAATTTGAACAAAAGGTAAAAGCACCTCATGACGGATTTATAATTAATGCCAATCATTCGCCAATTGTTTACGAAGGTGATGCTATTTACCATATTTCTAAAAACCCTGAAAATGCCGACGAATAAAAAAGAACTTCGATTATATTACAAAAATTTGCGCACAGCACTTTCTGAAGAGGAAATCGAAGAAAAAAGTCTGGCTGTTGCTAATAATTTAATTCCGCTACCGATTTGGGATAAAACATACTTTCATGTTTTTCTTCCAATTGTCGAACATAAAGAAGTCGATACAGAGTTTGTTTTGCATTTGCTTTCTGGAAAAGATAAAGAAATTGTGATTTCAAAAAGTGATTTTGAAACGCGTGCAATGACACATTTTTTATTGACGGATAATACTAAAATAAAAAAAAACGAATACAATATTCCTGAACCAGTAAACGGTCTTCAAGTTCAGAGTTCAAATATTGATGTTGTTTTTGTTCCGCTTTTAGCTTTTGATATTCGTGGAAACCGAATTGGTTATGGAAAAGGGTTTTACGATAAATTCTTAGCAGAATGCCGACCAGAAACAATAAAAATTGGACTTTCATTTTTTGAAGCCGTAAATCAGATCGATGATGTTTTTGAATCTGATGTAAAATTGGATTATTGCGTAACGCCTTTAAAAATATACACTTTTTAAATTTTCATACTTGAATTGGTATAAGATATCTGATATTAAAACTTGTTTTGTTATAAAATTTATTATACTACAACTGTATTTAATGGAATAATTTAAGAACAAAATAAAAATCCCAAACTCCAGTTTAAGAATTGGAATTTGGGATTTTTTTATTGTATTATTTTTAGAAATTTATTTTACTTCTTTAATAGTCGAAGCATCAATCCAACCTTCGGTTCCATCGGTTAATTCGATTTTTTTCCATTGGCCTAAAACTTCGGTTACATAAACTTTTGCACCTTCGTGTAATAAGAAAATGGCAGAACCACCTTTTTGAGGTTCGCTTCGAACTTCGCTCATTTCAGCAAATACAATTGCCGGACGATCATTATCAAAATGACTTTTTTCAGACATTCCTGCCGAAACACTCAATCCTAAAGCAACCAAAAGAACAAACATTCCAATGAAATAAATTCTTTTTGTAAGTGTCAGTTGTGAAAAGTAATAACCGATAAAACTCAACAAGAAAAGAAATGCAAATCCAACTGAAATTTTTGCCCAAATATTATAATCGAAAATACCGGTAAAATTCTGAATCAGTTTTGCAAAACCCACTTTTGGAACTTCTTTAATTTCATCGATTGTTAGTTTTTTGGCAAATTTTAAATTGTTCAGTGTTTCCGGATCATGAGGTTTTAAAACTAAAGCTTTCTCATAATTGTAAATTGCCGGAGCAACTTTATTTAGCTTATAATAACTATTAGCCAAATTGAAATACAACTCAGCCGATTCTTGTTTGTTTTCTTTAATGACACCTTCATAAGCTTGAATAGCTTCCTGATAATTGCCTCTTTGATACATGGCATTTCCTTTTTCAAAGCTTTGAGCAAAGAAAACCTGTGTGATGAATAAAAAGAGATAGACTATATTTTTCATTTTATTTTCTTTAAACTAAACGATCTGTTTTTCTAATTCTGAAATAATTAAAACAGCTTTATCAAAATCTTGCTGAATCGAAGCGCTAGAGGCCGGAGCATAACGTGCAAATTCGCAGTTTTCAGTCAAATCAATAAAACTCTTAACCGATTCTGGATTTGCATTTCTTGATAAAAGCAATTCACGAATATTGTCTTTACTCATCTCTGAAGTTTCAATATGTAGTTTCGCTTTCAGGAAGTTATGCATTGCTTTTTCCAGCGCGATATAAAATGCTTCTTTGTTGTTAAGCTGTTTTTTAGCTTCTGATAAATATTTCTTAGCCAGCTTATTATTCATTTTGATTCGGTTTCCAGCCACATCGCCATCAATTGCTTCTTTTTTCTTCTTAGCAATGATTATAATTGGCAAAATGATGAAAGGTGCAAACAACAAGGCATAATACAAATCAGAACCATAAAAATCATCTTTTTCGACAGAAACTAATGTCGTTCTTGATTTGATATATTTAAACTGATCTGTTTTCGAAATAACATTTTTAGCTGCATTTGCTGTACTATTTGCTTCAGCCTGCATTGGACCGTCTAAAACGTCAATCGCAATTTCCTGCGAAGTAATCGTTTTGTATGAACCAGTACTTAAATCAAAGTACGAAAACTGCATTGGTTTAATAATGTATTTTCCTTTGTATTGTGGTACAATAGTATATTTATCTGAAATTCTTCCTGACATGCCAGTTAAAGAAGTTGTCACTTTTTCATCATGAACCGGATCATACATTTCCAGTGCATTTGGCACAACTGGTTTTGGCAAAGTAAACAGTTTCATGTTTCCAGTTCCATTTGCGCTCACGATTAAATCAAGACCTTCGCCACTTTTTACGCTTGTTTTTGAAGGCGTAACAACGAAATTAAATTTACCAACTGCACCGCTGAAACCTTCTGGTTTTCCAGTTTCAGGAAGCGGTCTTACGTTTATTGTTTTGGCTCCGGCCGAAACTACTTTATTGTCATCCGTAATAATCATTTGACCAAACATATCGCGACGATTTGTTGGCAATTGTACACCAATATCCAATGAAAGTGGTTCGATCGTTAATTTGCCTGATTTTTGAGGATACAGGATTGTTTTTTTCAAAATTACAAAATAGCATCTTTGACCCTGAAAACTTCCTTCTTCAATTGATAATTGTTTAATATCAATGTTTTGATTCCAAAAATCATTGTATTTTGGTTTTGCCAATTCTTTAAAACCAGTAACCCCAATATTATTGAAATACAATTTGTAAACAACCGTGATTGGTTCGTTCAGATACGGATTTGTTTTTGAAATTTCAGCAACCAAATTAAGCGTTTCACTTCCTTGTCCTTGTGGTCTTTCATTTGGATCTCTTTCTTGAGCAACGGCATTT
This sequence comes from Flavobacterium sp. ASV13, assembly GCF_000745775.1. GTDB lineage: Bacteria > Bacteroidota > Bacteroidia > Flavobacteriales > Flavobacteriaceae > Flavobacterium. The sequence goes on from NZ_KN050752.1 coordinate 268,892, forward strand.
GTAACAACAATTTTTATAGGCGAAGTTTTGTAAATCTGTCCGTTAAATTCAATTGCAGCCTGACGAATTGTTACATTTCCTTTTCTATCAGGTTGTAAAATATAAGAATATATTTTTTGAAAAGAGCTTCGTCCATTAACCCATGACTGGCTTATTTGCTGACTTGGTCCGGCTACGATTTTAAATCCATCAAAATTAGGCTGTTCAAAGTTGTCTCCATCAACATTCATGATGAAGTCAATTCGAAGTCTTTCGTTGAGACCAAGCGTGTTTTTGCTTACTCTGGCTTCAAACTGAACTTGAGCCAAAAGTCCTTGAAAAGTGAATAGAAATAAAATTAAAAATCTTTTCATTTATTCGTTTAATCAGTTTTTGTTTGTTGTTTAATTGTTTAATTGTGAAATCGTTTAATCGGTTTTTTATCTAACGGATACTTTCCGAATAAACAAATTAACAATTAAACGATTAAACTTTTATTACCAGTCTTTTTCTGTTTTTTTAGGACTTCCTTTTACTTTTTGAGCGTTTACTTTATCCTGAACTTTCTTCTCTTCATTGTTAACCGCATCTAATAAATTTTGAACACGATCTTTAGATATTCCTCCAGGTTGTGGTTTTGGCTGTCCGTTATTGTCAGATTTATCATCTTTCTTCGGATCATTTTTGCCGTCTTTTTTATCCTTGTCTTTATCGCCTTTATCGTCTTTTTTATCTTTATCCTTGTCCTTGTTTTTATCTTTGTCCTTGTCTTTGTCTTTATTTTTATCCTTATCCTTGTCTTTGTCTTTATTCTTGTCTTTGTTGTCGTTTTTAGGCGGATTTTCTTTTAGCTTTTGTTTCGCCAAGGCATAATTGTAACGGGTTTCATCATCAGTTGGATCATTTCGCAATGCTTGCTTGTATGCCTCAACAGCCTGCGTATAATCTTTCTCTTTCATGAAAACATTTCCTAAATTGTGATAAGCAGTATGTTTTTCGGGTCTTGTTTTAGCATTTTTTATCGCTTTTGCGTAAGCATATTTGGCTTCCGAAATTTGATTTTGCTTATAAATGGTGTTTCCTAAGTTGTACGAAGCAGCTGCTTTTTTTGGAAATTTTGACTGTGAAATTCTATAATTCGCTTCGGCATCAACAAATTTATTCTGTTTATATTCTTCGTTCCCGTTTGGCAATGTTTTGTCTTTCTCCTGAGCAGAAACTGCTAAGGAAAACGTTAGTAAAATATAAAGAAGTAAATTTTTCATTCTAAATTTTTTATTTTTTTGTTCCGGGAATTTTACGGAACAATTATTTCTTTTCATTAAATAAATTCAACTCTTTTATCCAGTTTGTTTTTCTTTCCAAAAGGAAAATATCTAAGAATAATAATAGAAAAGCGAAACCAAGAAACCATTGAAACTGCGATTGGAATTCGGCCATTTGCGTTGCTTCAAACTCTGTTTTCTGAATGTTGTTCAAAGCATTTTTCACATAATCCAAAACTTCTTTGGTATTGCCGCCGTAAACATAACCGCCTTTTGTTGCTTTTGCAATAGTTTTTAAACCTTCCTGATTTAATTTAGTTATAACAATTTCTCCGTTTTGATCTTTCTGATGATTTCTAACAATGCCATTTTCTTTTAACGGAATTGTTCCTCCTTTTTCAGTTCCAACTCCAATCGTAATGATTTTCATTCCCAATTTATTGGCTTCTTCCGCAGCTGCAGAAGCGCCTTCAGAATGATCTTCTCCATCAGAAATCAGAATCAGTAATTTGCTTGTTTTACTTTTTTCGTCAAAATAAGTTGACGATAAACGAATTGCCTCATCAAGTGAAGTTCCCTGAGAAGAAACCATATCTGGAGTCATACTTTGCAGGAACATTTTGGCAACACTATAATCAGTAGTAATTGGTAAAACCGGGAAAGCACTTCCAGCGTAAGCTACAATTCCAATTCGGTCACTTCCTAACTGGTTGATGATTTGCGAAACAATTTGTTTGCTTTTTTCAAGACGATTTGGCGCCACATCTTCGGCCAGCATACTTTTAGAAACATCGACAGCAAAAACAATATCGATTCCTTCGCGTTTAACGGTTTCCATTTTTGTTCCAATTTTTGGATTTACAAGTCCAATAATCAAACAAGCAAGGGCCAACAGGATAATCGATAATTTTAATACTGGTTTAAAAACAGAACTTTCCGGGCTCAGTTTTTTGACCATTTCTATATCACCAAATTCGCGCTGTTTTTTTCGTTTCCAATATACATTGAAAAGAAAAATACACACCAAAATTGGTAGTAAAAATAAAAGGTATAAATATTTTTTTTCGTCTAATTCCATTTTAAATTTTAGATTTCTGAATTTAGATTTTAGATTTTTTTTAATCCAAAATTAAATGAAGCTTCTGTAAACCGTATTTCTTAAACCAACTTCCAACAATAATAAAAAGACTGCCAATGAAACAAAAAATCGGTATTTCTCGTCATAATCGTAGAATTTCAATTCCTGTATTTCTGTTGTTTCTAATTTGTTGATTGCATTATAAATTTGAGCTAATCTATCATTGCTTGTTGCTCTAAAATATGTTCCGTCCGTTTTGCGGGCAATGCTTTTCATTAATTGCTCGTCAATTTCTACTTTTTGCATTTTGAATAAGAAACCGCCATTTGGTCCGTATGCATATGGAGATTCTGCCATTCCATTTGTTCCTAAACCAATAGTGTAAACTTTGATGCCATATTGTTTTGCGATGTCTGCAGCAGTTTCAGGTTCAATAAATCCGGCGTTATTTACACCGTCTGTCAATAATATGATAACGCGACTTTTTGCTTTACTGTCTTTTAATCGGTTAACTGCTGTTGCCAATCCCATCCCAATTCCAGTTCCATCTTGTAAAGCAGTGTCATATTTTATTTCCTTTATTGCTTCCAAAATAATGGCTTTATCGCTCGTAACAGGTGTTTTGGTATAAGCTTCTGATGCGTATAAAACCAATCCAATTCGGTCATTTGGTCTTTCACCAACAAAATCTGCAGCTACTCTTTTTAAAGCTTCCATACGGTTTGGCTTCAAATCTTTTGCCAGCATACTTCCAGAAACGTCAATTGCCATTACAATATCAATTCCTTTCGTTGTTTTGGTCTGATTGCTGATGTCAACTGTTCTTGGTCTTGCTAAAGCAATAATTAATGAACATAAAGCAAGAATCCTGAAAACATATAAACATGGTTTTAGTTTCGTCAACAGTGATTCGCTGTTTTTAAAACCTACCGTTGAACTCATTTTTAAAGTTGCAGATTGTTGGTTTCGTTTCCAAAAGTACCAAGCAATCACAATCGGAATCAAAAGAAACAGCCAAAAGAATTCTGGATTTAAAAAAGTGATCTTTCCCATTAGTTACTAGCTTTTCTAAGTTCAACAGAATTTAAAATTCGGTCTGTAATCGTATTTCCGTAGCTGTCGCCTTCTTCGTGCGAAATAATAATTTGCTGCAATCCTTGTTCTTGTTTAAACAAAAGAATTTCATAATACACTTTTGTACTGCTTTTGGTAAGAGGATTTATAACTGTCATCGTTCCATATCCTTTTAAGCCCTGAACACCTTCGTTTGTTTGGTAATCTTCTTGTTTTACAATTATATTTTGTCCGCCTTGGGCTTCAATAACTTTTAATGAACCTTCTAATGTTTTGGCCAAATCGATTTCAGTTGGCGTTTTAAATTTGCTTGTAGAAACCGCAATGTAAAAATTGTCAGTCATGCCTCCATAAACAAAAAGCTGCATTTCCTTAATCAAAGCCATTGCATCTTTCGGAAGGACTTTTAGCGGATCCACTCGTTTTAAAACTTGCGGCGTTTCAAGTAAAACTCCTGGATTTCCGTATTCACTTTTTACCCATTCGCTTTCCAAAAGGCGTTTTGTTGGGTTCATTAAAACGGTATCTTTTACATTAGTGAAACCTTTTACAGCAATTAAAACAGCTGTCGTTACAATCAATAAACCAAAAACAGCTGCGACAGCAATCGTAATTCGTTTATTTCTTTGTTTCTTTAATTGAAGTTTAATCTGTTTTTGTCTTTGAGCTTCGTTCAATAATTCATCTTCTTCAGATGGAATTTCCGTCGGAATTGCATTATCAAGTGTTAAAATTACTTTCTGAATTTTGTTTCGGTCTTCAGTAATTTCAAAATCCAATGGTTTTGATTTTGCAAACTTTACTAAATCGGCCTGACGTAAAACGCGTTCTAAATTTTCAACCGTTTCTGGTGTTAAAGTCATTTTCTTTTTAGTAGAAGCGGTTCTGATTGCCTGAATTAATTCAGAAGTTGTGCTTTCCATTGCCGGAATGTGAATGGCTTCTTCAATATAATTTCTTGCAATATCAGTAAGTTCACTATAATATTCTTTGATTTCACCTTTTTGAACAAGTTCTTTTTGTTCCAGATTGTTTAATAAGCTCGTTGCTTTTTCAATTGGTGTTTTATAAACTTCTTCTTCGATTTTCTTTTGTTGGCGTTTTTTTACATACCAATACACAAATGCTCCAATACCAAGAATAATCAATAATGCTAAAACATATTTCCACCAACTTCCAAGACCTTCGTCAGCAGTGCTGATGTCTTTGATATCGTACATTTTTTGTTGTAAAGTATCGACTTTTACATTGGCAACTTCAACTTTGATAGAGTCAGATAAAAAAGGTTTTTTGTCGATTAAAATCGTAACACTCGGAATTACATATTTTCCAGAATCAAATTGTGTTAGTCCATATTTTTTGATCAGCTCATAATTGCCGTCTTTCTTTACTGTATCAACTGGATACGACTGAATAACTTCTAAAGCCCCAAAGGTTTTTTGTTTAGGAAAAACAACTTTCGATTTTGAACTTACAACCGTTTTCAGCGTAAGCTTGAACTCAGCGCCAATTTTGTTTTTTGTAGTATCAATACTAGTTTCGACTTGTTTTTGCTGTGCAAAAACCGCCGATGTAAGCAAAAATAGAAATATGTAAAATTTTAATTTCATTTGATTTTTGATTTCAGATTTTAGTCTAAAACGATGCTTAAAAATGGAACACTAATTACACAGATTTAAGCAGATTATATTTTTTATAATTGAAAAACGATATTTTAAAATCTAATATTCTAACCCTCTAATCCCGAAGTTTCGGGATAATTATCTAGACTTGAAATAGCCTAATAATTTAGTTACATAATTTTCATCGACTCTTGTGTTTACCACGCCAGCGCCAGATTTGCTGAAAGTTTCCTTAAAATAATTTACTCTTTCGTGATAATGTTTTTCATAGTTCATTCGAACTGTTTTTGAACCTGTATCAACCAAAATTGTTTTTCCAGTCTCAGCATCCAGCATGTTTACCATTCCCAAATTTGGAATTTTTTCCTCACGGATATCATACACGCGAACTCCGGTAAGGTCATGTTTTTTTGAAGCAATTTTTAAAGTTTGCTCATAATTTTCAGACATGAAATCTGAAATCATAAAAACAATGGCTTTCTTTTTCTGAGTTCCTGATAAAAATTTTAAAGCTTCAGAAATATCAGTTTTGTGGCTCTTTGGTTCAAATTCGATTAATTCACGAATAATTCTTAAAACGTGTGAACGGCCTTTTTTTGGTGGAATATACAACTCAACATTATCAGAAAATAAAATCAATCCAATTTTATCGTTGTTTTGTGTAGCCGAAAAAGCCATCGTTGCCGCAATTTCGGTTACGATGTCTTTTTTAAACTGAGTTTTTGAACCAAAACCTTCAGAACCCGAAATGTCAACCATTAAAACCATGGTCAATTCGCGTTCTTCTTCAAATACTTTAACGTGAGCTTCGTTGTAGCGTGCGGTTACGTTCCAATCGATGTTACGAATATCATCTCCGTATTGGTATTGACGCACCTCGCTAAACGTCATTCCTCGTCCTTTAAATGAAGAGTGGTATTCTCCTGAAAAGATGTGATTGCTCAATCTTTTGGTCTTGATTTCTATTTTCCGTACTTTTTTTAAAAGCTCTTTTGTATCCATTCTATTTGTTTAAAGTTTAAAGTTTAAAAGTTTCAAGTTTGTCTTGCAACAACCTGAAACTTGAAACTTGAAACAAATTTTTAAGGTACCTCAATCTCGTTAACGATTTTGTTGATAATGTCTACAGAAGTAATGTTTTCTGCTTCTGCTTCGTAAGTGATTCCAACTCTGTGACGTAAAACATCGTGAACAACTGCACGAACGTCTTCTGGAATTACATAACCACGACGTTTGATGAAAGCATAACATTTAGCAGCATTAGCCAAGTTGATACTTCCACGAGGAGAAGCTCCAAAACTGATAAGCGGTTTTAAATCGGCTAATTTGTATTTTTCTGGGTAACGTGTAGCAAAAATGATATCTAAGATATATTTCTCAATTTTTTCATCCATATAAACTTCACGAACAGCTTCTTGTGCACGTAAAATTTGTTCTACAGAAACCACTGGGTTTACTTTTTCGTAAGATCCTTTTAAGTTTTGGCGAATTACAAAACGCTCTTCGTCAATTTTTGGATAATCGATAACAGTTTTTAGCATGAAACGGTCAACCTGAGCTTCAGGAAGCTGGTATGTTCCTTCTTGTTCAACTGGGTTTTGAGTTGCTAATACTAAAAATGGACGATCTAATTTGAAAGTTGTATCACCAATTGTTACTTGTTTTTCCTGCATCGCCTCAAGAAGTGCAGATTGTACTTTTGCAGGAGCACGGTTGATCTCATCCGCAAGTACGAAATTAGCAAAGATCGGTCCTTTTTTAATAGAGAATTCGTTTGCTTTAATATTGTAAATCATCGTTCCGATAACATCGGCAGGCAATAAATCGGGCGTAAACTGGATACGGCTGAAAGAACCCTGAACCGCTTGAGATAGCGTGTTAATAGCTAAAGTCTTGGCCAAACCAGGAACTCCTTCAAGTAAAATGTGACCTTGTCCTAAAAGACCAATTAATAAACGTTCGACCATGTGTTTCTGGCCCACAATAACTTTGTTCATTTCCATTGTAAGAAGGTCTATAAAAGCACTTTCTCTTTCAATTTTTTCATTGATCGCTCTAATGTCTAAAGTCGTTGTATTTTCTTCCATATAAATGTTTTTAAAAGCTTTTTTAAACTCTTGATTTTTACGTCCGGTTTTTGAGAGTGCAAATTGAATATTTTTTGAGAAGTAAGATGTTAAAGAATGGTTAAAACTTCGACCAAACACCTAATTTTAAGGACGAATTGTGAATCTATTTTTATATTTTTAAGAACTTTGATGGATATGTTTTTAAAAAGCATATTTATTACCAAAAATAACGCAATATAACCATGAGCAAAACAACATTATCGCCTATTATTTCAGGCACTATGAATTGGGGAATCTGGGACAAAAACCTTTCGGCTAAAGAAATGGAAAACTTGATACAAATTAGTATCGAAAACAAAATTACCACTTTTGATCACGCCGATATTTATGGCGACTATACCACCGAAGCTGAATTTGGAAAAGCATTTAAAGCAAGTAAAATTTCCCGCGAAAAAGTACAATTAATTACAAAATGCGGTATTCAGTTGGTGAATGAAAACCGCAACACAAAAATCAAACATTATGATTATTCTAAAGACTATATAATTTGGTCTGTAGAAGAATCACTGAAGAAACTCAAAACAGATTTTATCGACGTTTTTTTATTGCACAGACCAAGTCCGCTGATGCAGGCTGATGAAATTGCTGAAGCAGTTGAAAAATTAAAATCGGAAGGAAAAATTATTGATTTCGGACTTTCGAATTTTACAAGTTCTCAAACCGAATTAATTCGCCAGAAAACAGAAGTAAGTTTTAACCAAGTGCAATTTTCGGCAACGCATTTTGAAGCAATGACCGACGGAAGTTTGGATTATATGCAAACGCATGGAATTCGTCCGTTGTCTTGGAATCCGCTTGGAACTGTTTTTAGAGAAGATACCAAAAAAACACGCCGATTGAAAAAACTGTTTTCAGTGCTTTTGGAAAAATATCATTTAGGTGCAGATACACTTTTATTAGCTTGGATTTTAAAACATCCGGCAGGAGTTATTCCAATTGCAGGAACTGTTAACGTTGCCAGAATTCAATCTTTATTAAAAGCGGTTGAATTGGATATGGACAAAGAAGACTGGTTCGCCATCTGGACAGAAAGTATGGGCGACGATGTGCCTTAATTTTTAGTATTCAGCTAAAATGCCATTAAAAAAATATTGGCCACAGATTTTACAGATTAAACGGATTTGCACAGATATAAAATTATTGTAATCTGTAAAATCTGTGGTTAAAAAATAAAAAACAAGAATGAAAAAAACAGCCCTAATTACTGGAGCAACAAGCGGAATTGGAAAAGCAACCGCACAAATATTGGCAAAAAACAATTATAAAGTTATCCTTTGCGGAAGACGCAAGGACCGTTTAGAAGAATTGGAAAAAGAACTTTCGGCTTTTACAGAAGTACATTCTTTATCTTTTGATGTTCGGGATAAAGATGCCGTTTTCTTAGAAATTAATTCTTTGCCAGAAGATTTTTCAACAATTGATGTTTTAATCAATAATGCTGGAAATGCACACGGTTTAGATCCGATTCAGAATGGAGATATTGATGATTGGGATGCCATGATTGATATTAATGTAAAAGGTCTTTTGTATGTTTCTAAAGCAATTATTCCACAGATGATTGAAAGAAAAGCGGGACATATTATCAATATCGGATCAATTGCAGGGAAAGAAGTTTATCCAAACGGGAACGTTTATTGTGCTTCAAAACATGCTGTAGATGCCATCAACAACGGAATGCGAATGGATTTGAATCCGTACGGAATTAGAGTTGGTGCAATTCATCCAGGAATGGTAGAAACTGAATTTAGTGAAGTTCGTTTTAAAGGCGATGCCGACAGAGCGTCAAATGTGTATAAAGGTTTAGATGCGCTTCAGGCAGAAGATATTGCAGATATTATTCATTTTGTAGTTTCAAGAAAGTATCATGTTAATATTGCAGATTTAATTGTTTTCCCTACGGCTCAAGCCTCAGCGACAATTGTCAAGAAAAATATTTGATAGAAAATTTTATTGTAGAGACGCACAGCAGTGCGTCTTTTTTACGTTTTAAGGTTATGGATTGGAATTAAAATGATTACGAGTTTTTAATTAGTGTAAATTAGTGTAGCGACAGAAAAAAATTAGATCATGATTAATAAGCGCCTTTTGATAAAGAATTTACTTGCTCACAATGACGAGAGTAGTTTTTATGATAAAAAAAGGCAGCTGAATTTGCATACGCGCGAAGGAAAAGGAAAGTTCCTGAAGCATATTTGCGCATTGTCAAATTCAAATCCAACGAATAACTCTTATATTGTTGTTGGTGTTGAAGATCAGGATAATGAAATTGTTGGCGACGATTTTTTCGATGACAGCCGAATTCAGAATCTGGTAAATGCTTTTTTGGAAAATCCACCAAAAATTCAATATGAAAATGTACCGTTTCCAAATCTTCCCAAAGATAAAGTAATCGGATTGGTTACCATTAAGCCGAAAAGCAAAATCTCTTATTTTAAAAAAGGTATTCATACGATTCTTGCAAATAGCATTTTTGTTAGGCGCGGAAGTAATTCAATTCCTTTAGAAAATCATGAAGAAGTAGAGAAGAATTATCAAAATACCGAAACCGTAATTGGTATCGAAAATAATTCCCGAAACAGTATTCAGTATACACTTGACGGCGTTATTGATTTTATGAATTTCAGGCACAAAGATATGTCGCCGAAATATCGTGTTTTTAAAGAATTATTTGTGATTTGCTGGGCAGGAGTTCCTAAAAAATCCCGTGATAAAACCTTTCTTTCCCGTGTTGATATTGAGTTAATCAACGAGCAAATTAAACTTTTTTACTCGGCTCAGGATGTTGTAACGATAATTTTTGACGATGATAGTTTTACGATTACAGAGTATGTTCCGCTTGGATTAAATGACAAAACAAGTTACTATCCGCTAGAAGAACAAACCATTCGTTTTTTTGATAATGGTTATTATAAAATCGATCGAAAAATACTTTTTCATCCTCCCGAATTCAATCGCAAAATGCTTTATCATATTTACAATTCAAATATGGCATTGCTTCAAAAATTGCAAAAAGGAATAGTTTTGTCTGAACGAGAATTGATCGATCTGGAAAATCTTCCTTCTACTTTTATGATTTGTTATCTGAATGGTTTTGATGAAGCCAAACAAAAACTGATCGATTCAAAATTACTTTTAAAACCTTTTCCGCAAGTCTATTTGTCTTTTAAAGAAGCGCTCCGAATTCTGCGAAAAATGAAATATGATGTTCAGTAAAAAAAAGGCACAAAGGTACAAAGTAACAGAGGTGCAAAGGTTTTCTATAGAGACGCACTGCAGTGCAATAAACTTTTAAATTTGAGTAAAAAAACTTAGAATCTTAGCAACTTAGAACCTTAGAATCTTTTTAATGATATTTCAAATATTGGTTTATTTCATCATACGGAAATAAGATTTCTTTTGGGCCATCAGCATAAGAAGCGGCTTCATAGGAGTTGTAGTATAACAGAAGGCCTTCTTCAGTATAAAAAATATTTTGTGGCAATTGAAATTTGTCGTTTTCAAACATTAAACCTGTTGCATTGATATTTGCTTTAGCAGGAATTTTATATTTCTCTCTGAATTTTTTTTCGGCGAAAGCCTTAAATGCTTTTTCTTTTTTGAATAATTGATCGTTAAAAATTGTTTTTCCGGTTTTTGGATCAAATAATAACGATTTAAAGCCTTGATAACCATGTGCGCCGCCGGTAAAAGTGTAGTGGTCAATTTTAATGTTTAAAATTTCTTCAGAATGAAATTCGACATTTCCTATAATTTTTCCTTCCCAACCAAAAGTCTCAGTTGGAAATTTTTTATGCATTTCTTCATAAGAAGAAATAAATGATTCTGTGAGGATATTGTAATTGGTTGCTTTTGCAGGATTTTCGTCAAAATAAACAATCTCTTTTATGACTTTGAAAACTTTTTTATTGATACTGTCTGCAGTAATTTTTACATTTTTTGCAATTGGAACTTCAATAGTGATTACAGGACAATCGCTTTTGCAGGGAATAGTAGATTTTTTTTCAAACGTCTCATTTTCAAATGAAAGCTCTTTGTTACAACTTGTGAATATCAAAAACAAAAAGACTAAAGAAGTATAATGTTTCATATATGTGAAAGTTATTTGTTAGCAGACATAAAAGGTAGTACTTTTTTTGGAAATGAAATTTTAATTTCGCAAAAGTCTGACAGACAGTAGTTTTATGTCGAAAAGTGTTAATTATATACAAAGGTAAGAACTTGTTTCAGGATTAGAATAAATTAAACGGTAAATTTGTACAGCATTTATAGAATTAAAATTTGTAACTATATGAAATTCAATACTAAAGTAATACATGGTGGTCAACATCATGATCCAAGTACAGGTGCAGTAATGCCTCCGGTATATCAAACTTCAACTTTTATTCAGACTAGTCCAGGAAAACCTTTGGCGGATTATGAATATAGCCGAGCTTCAAATCCAACTCGTACAGCTTTAGAAAACGCTTTGGCAAGTATTGAGAATGGAACTCGCGGACTTGCTTTTTCGTCTGGTTTAGCAGCAACAGACTGTATTTTAAGATCATTTAAAGCTGGTGATGAAATCATTGCAATGGATGATTTATATGGTGGAACATACCGAATGTTTTCTAGAATTTATAAAGATTCTGGAATTAAATTCCACTTTGTTGACATGACCGATTTGGAGAAATTGAAATCGCTGATTAATGAAAACACAAAACTGATTTGGGTTGAAACGCCAACAAATCCGTTAATGAAATTGGCAGATATCGAAGAAGTTGCCAAAATCACAAAAGCGCATAAAATTTTATTTGCAGTAGATAATACTTTTGCAACACCTTATTTGCAAAAGCCACTAGATTTGGGAGCTGACATTGTGATGCACTCAGCGACAAAATATTTAGGTGGACATTCTGATGTTATTGCCGGAGCTTTAATTGTAAAAGATGAAGCTTTAGGAGATCAATTGCATTTTCAACAATTTGCAACTGGTGCAACGTTAGGGCCAATGGATAGTTTTTTAGTTTTAAGAGGAATTAAAACACTTTCGTTAAGAGTTCAAAGACATTGTGAAAATGGAGAAAAAGTAGTAGAATTTTTGAGTAATCATCCTAAAATTAAAACGGTTTATTATCCAGGATTAAAAAATCATCCTTTTCACGAAATTGCTAAAAAGCAAATGAAAGCTTTTGGCGGAATGGTTTCGTTTACTTTTGTTTCAGGTAAAAAAGAAGATTCGATTGCATTTTTAGAGAAACTAAAGGTATTTACTTTGGCAGAATCTTTAGGCGGAGTAGAATCTTTGGCAAATCATCCGGCTTTAATGACGCATGCATCGATTCCTGCAGATAAAAGAGCTGAGGTTGGTATAACTGATGATTTAGTTAGATTAAGCGTTGGTATTGAAGATGCAGAAGATTTAATCGCCGATTTAGAGCAGGCTTTATCATAAAAGAATAGCAATAAAAAATCCCAAATTCCAATTTTGATTATTTTGGAATTTGGGATTTTTTCTATTTTGGGATTTCTCTAGAATTCTAAATAATAGATGTATCCAAAGTTAAACCATACTTGCCAGTCGTTTGACTTGTTTTCTTTATAAATGTCTTTGTTAGGATTTAGACCATCAATCCAGTCATTACTGTACATCTTAAAACGAGTTTCAAACATTAAATCATCCATTTTTGTTAGTTTGTAATGAACTCCAATTCCTCCGGTTGCGGCTAAAACAATTCCGGTTTCAGTAGAAAACCCGTGTGCTCTTCCGTCTGATGGAGTTAAATATTTTCCTATCGTTACATTTGGAAGTGTCAGGTCTCCTAAATTAGAGCCTACTTTCGCAGAATAATAATCTACCTGAAATCCAAGACTCAAATACGGACTGAAGCTACCAACTGTGTTTTCGAAGTCATGTATTTTAATAAAAGAAAATTCTAATTGAGATCCAATCCCTACCGTAGTTGAACTTGCCTTCATGTTTTTAAGCATGTTGACAAATACCGTTTCTGGCTTTTTGTCAACCCATCTTCCAAAATGTTTAAGTTCAGTATGGCTAAATGAAAGTTCGGATCTTACTTTAAAGTGTTCAGTAAAAAAACTTTCATGGTTATTGGCGGCTGAAAAGTTGATGAAATGCATAACTCCAATCCCAAATCCGGTGTTTCCGACGTTAGTGTCAAAGTTGTTTCTCTGACCAAAATCAGATTGCAGTGTTACAGGTCCTGCGAATATTCCTATTTCTTGAGCGAGATCAGATTGGGCGTTTACTGCAGTACTGATACCAAGAATGGTAAATAGCGTGATAATTACGGGTTTGAGCATAGTATTTGGGCTTTCAAATCTTGGCAAATATATAAAAAAGGTTGTCTAATCAAAATAATAAATTCTTGTATTAAAAATTTAGTAACAAAACACTTAATTTTCTGACTTTAAGTGCAATGATTTGATGTAAAATCAGAGGTGTAAAATTGTATTTTAATTTTTGTTTAGAAATTACACAATTCTTCTCTAAAAACGAAAAAAAATAACAATTCATGATTGTTTTGCCTTATCTTTGCATGTTGTTACGAAAACGTTTTCTTTAAGGCGTTTTTCTTATTATAATTGATTTTAAGCTAAAAACTATTATTTGAATAATTTATTTAAAAATGGAACAAAAAATAAATGAATTTATGGCTCTGGTTGAGTCAAAAAATCCAAACGAACCAGAATTTCTTCAGGCAGTCAGAGAATTTGCAGAAACTGTAATTCCGTTTATATCTGAGCGTAAAAAATATGATGGAAAGAATATTCTTTTAAGAATTGCTGAACCGGAAAGATCAATAATATTTAGAGTTCCGTGGGTAGATGATAAAGGAGAAATTATTGTAAACCGCGGATTTAGAATTCAGATGAACTCTGCAATCGGACCTTATAAAGGAGGTATTAGATTTCATCACACTGTAAACCTATCAGTTTTAAAATTTCTTGCTTTCGAACAAGTTTTTAAAAATAGTTTGACAACACTTCCAATGGGTGGAGGAAAAGGTGGTTCTGATTTTGATCCAGAAGGAAAATCGGATGCTGAAATTATGCGTTTTTGCCAATCATTTATGACAGAATTATGTCGTCATATTGGTCCAGATCTTGACGTTCCTGCAGGAGATATTGGAGTAGGTGCAAGAGAAATTGGTTATTTGTTTGGACAATATAAAAGAATCAGAAATGAATTTACTGGAGTTTTAACTGGAAAAGGTTTGGCTTACGGAGGTTCATTAATCAGACCAGAAGCTACAGGTTATGGTGTGGTATATTTTACAGATCAAATGCTTCGCACTATCGGACATGAGATTAAAGGTAAAAAAGTAGCTATTTCAGGATTTGGAAATGTGGCTTGGGGAGTAGCGTTAAAAGTAAATGAATTAGGAGGTAAAGTAGTTACAATTTCTGGACCTGACGGTTATATTTATGATGAAGACGGAATTTCTGGAGAAAAAATCGACCATATGGTTGAAATGAGAGCTACCGGAGATAACAGAGCAGAAAGATATTTAGAGAAATATCCAAATGCGATTTTCCATAAAGGAAAAAGTCCTTGGGAAGTAAAAGTAGATATCGCAATTCCATGCGCAACGCAAAATGAGTTAACAGGAGAAGATGCTAAGAAATTGATTGATAATGGCGTTTTATGTGTAACTGAAGCGGCTAATATGCCTTCGACATTAGATGCAATTAAACTTTTCTTAGATAATAAAGTGCTTTTTGCTCCAGGAAAAGCAGCTAATGCCGGTGGTGTTGCTGCATCTGGATTGGAAATGACACAAAACTCTATTCGTCTAAACTGGACAAGTGAGGAAGTGGATTTAAGATTAAAAGACATTATGGTTGGAATTCACAACCAATGTAAAAAATATGGCGCTGAAGAAGACGGCTATGTGAACTACGTAAAAGGAGCAAACATTGCAGGATTTGTTAAAGTTGCCGATGCTATGCTCGCTCAAGGTGTAGTGTAATTTTTAGTTATAGTTTTTTGAAATGCCTTCATTTGTCTCCGGACATTTGAAGGTTTTTTTTTATTTATAAAAAGAACAAAAAACAAATAATTCCGTTTGTAGTATATTTGTTTATTCGAATACGTAAAATAATGAAAAGAAAGTTTCTGTATATTTTGTTTTTGCTCTTGTCTCAATTTAGTTTTTCACAGAACAAATTGTCATGGCAAGGTTATTTTTCGTTCAACGAAATAAAAGATATTTCAGAATCTTCTACTGCGGTTTTTGCAGCCTCAGAAAATGCTTTGTTTACAAAAGGTGCAACAACAAATACAACAAAAACCATTACGACTGTCGATGGACTTTCAGGTCAGACTATTTCGGCTATGTATTATAGTGAAGCCTTTAAGAAAACAATTGTAGGTTATGAAAATGGTTTGATGATTGTAATTAATGAATCGGACGGAAGCATGCTTAAAATTGTGGATATCATCAATAAACAATTGGCTCCTAATCTTAAAAAAATAAATCATTTTATGGAGCATAACGGTTTGGTTTATGTTTCCTGCGATTTTGGAATTGTACAGTTTAATTTGGCAACCCTGAAATTTGGTGATACGTATTTTATAGGAGATAATGGCGCCGAAATCAGTGTTAAACAAACTACTTTTTTTAACGGATTTATTTATGCTGCAACTTCAAGCGGAATAAGGCGTGCCGATATTACAAATCCAAATTTAAATGATTTTAAGCAATGGTCTGTTGTAAATACGGGCGATTGGTCAAGTGTTGAAAGTTTAGATGCAGAACTGATCGCGATTAATTCTTCGGGTTATATTCATCGATTTAACGCTAACAATTTTGTTGGATTTTCGCAACTTCCACAAGCTTCGGTTGATATGCGGGCAAAAAATCATAATTTGTTTATAACCATAAAAAATGCTGTTTATGTGTATAACAATCAAATGGTTTTGATTCGTCAAATTTCTAATACTCAGGTATTGGATAATACTCTAAATTTTACCTGTGCAACTTCGGTAGGGAATGTGATTTTTATTGGAACAAAAGAAAAAGGTTTGTTTTCATCATCGCTTTCAAGTAGTTCTGCATTTGTAAATAATACTCCTTCAGGTCCGGCCCGAAATAATATTTTTTCAATGGATGTAACTCCAAGTGTTCTTTGGGCCGTTTATGGCGATTATGACACCTATTACAATCCATATGATTTAGATAGTTATGGCGTTAGTAAATACAATACTTCTGGTTGGTTGAATATTCCCTATTCTGATGTTTATAATGCAAAATCGATGACAAGAGTTATTGTTAATCCAAAGAATGAGAAACAAGTTTATGCAAGTTCATTTTTTTCAGGTTTATTGCGAATAGAAAATGATGTTCCGAATCTTTTGTATAATGAAAAAAATAGCGGTTTAGAATCGATTACGACTGAAGGTCCAAATTATATTGATGTCCGTATTAATGCGACAGCTTTTGACAAAACAGGAAATCTCTGGATAACTAATAGCCGAATTAAAAACGGATTGAAGGTTTTAAAATCGAATAATCAATGGGGAAGTTATGCGATGACTTCAATTTTAGATGATGCTCAAGCTAGCAGTTATGCCAGTATTTTGGTAGATAAAAACAGTGTAAAATGGATTGCAACAAATCGTGACGGTGTTGTGGGTTTTAATGAAACGAATAATACTTTCAAAAAAATGACTTTTGGTGCCGATGCCGGAAATCTCCCAGTTGCTGATGTCAGAGCGCTTGCGATTGATACTAAAAATCAGCTTTGGATTGGGACAACAAAAGGATTGCGTGTTTTATCCAATGTTGGAAATTTTCAGAATGATAGTCAGCTAAAGGCAAATCCGATAATTATTATGGAAGATAATTTGGCTCAGGAACTTCTTTACGAGCAATTTATAACCACAATTGCGGTTGATGGAGCCAATAATAAATGGATTGGAACAAGTGATTCTGGAGTTTTTATGGTTTCTCCAAATGGTCAGGAAACGAAATATCATTTTACAATCAGTAATTCGCCTTTGCCGAGCAACGCCATAAATGAAATTAAAATCAATAGCACAACGGGCGAAGTTTTTATAGCAACCAATAAAGGCTTGATTTCTTTTGGCGGAATTGCCACTGAAGCCAACGAAGATTTGAGTAATGTTTATGTGTATCCAAATCCAGTTCGGCCAACATATTCGGGAACTGTAAAAGTTGCGGGATTATTAGATAAAGCCAATATAAAAATTACAGACATAGAAGGTAATTTGGTTTACGAAACAACATCTGAAGGTGGAACAATTGAATGGGATACAACCGCTTTTGGAAAATATAAAGTTTCTTCGGGAGTTTATATGATTTTTATTTCTGCGCAAGATGGAGGAGAAACCAAAGTGAAGAAAGTAATGATTATTCGATAAGAAAATTTTATAAAATTAATTAACAACCAAAATACAAAATCACAAATCTACCGAATGCTTTTTAATTCCCTAAATTTTGCAATTTTTTTGCCATTAGTTTTTATATGTTATTGGTTTGTGTTAAATAAATCACTGAGATCTCAAAATATTTTACTGCTTTTGTCAAGCTATTTTTTTTATGCTTGTTGGGATTGGAGGTTTTTATTTCTATTAATCTTTTCTACTACGCTAGACTATTTTTCAGGTATAAAGATATTTGAATCTAGTAATCAAACCACGCGAAAATTTTGGTTTTGGCTTAGTATATCTTTAAATCTCGGTTTTCTGGCAGTTTTTAAATACTATAATTTTTTTGTGGAATCTTTTGCAGAAGGAGTTGCTAATTTTGGTTTCCATATAAATCCTTTAACATTAGATGTGTTACTCCCTGTAGGGATTTCATTTTATACTTTTCATGGTTTGTCATATGTAATTGATGTTTACAAGGAAAGGATAGTTGCAGAAAAGAATATTGTTGATTATTCGGTATTTGTAAGTTTCTTTCCTTTGCTTGTTGCGGGGCCTATTGAACGCGCTACGCATCTTCTTCCTCAAATTCAGAAAAAGAGAATTTTCGATTATGCTAAAGCTATAGATGGGTTGAGGCAGATTTTATGGGGATTATTTAAGAAAGTTGTAATTGCAGATATATGCGCTCAATATGCGAATGATATTTTTAATAATTCTAATGAATATTCAGGAAGCACGCTTGTTTTAGGGGCAGTATTTTTTGCATTTCAGATTTATGGTGATTTTTCAGGGTATTCAGACATTGCAATAGGAACAGCGCGTCTTTTTGGTATAGATTTACTAAGAAATTTTGCTTTCCCTTATTTTTCCAGAGATATTGCTGAGTTTTGGAGAAGGTGGCATATTTCGCTTTCAACATGGTTTAGAGATTATTTATATATTCCGTTAGGGGGAAGTAAAGGAGGAGTTTGGGTCAAGATTAGAAATACATTCATTATTTTCTTAGTGAGTGGATTTTGGCACGGAGCAAATTGGACATTCATTGTATGGGGGCTTCTGCATGCATTGTATATTATGCCTTCTATTATTTTTGGTACAAATAGAAAAAACTTGAATATTGTAGCCCAAGGTAGATTAGTGCCTAGTGTAAAAGAAACTCTTCAAATGTTGTTAACATTTAGTTTGACTGTTTTTGCATGGATATTCTTTAGAGCAAATAATTTAGAACATGCTTTACATTATGTTTCGAGAATTTTTTCGAGTTCATTATTTACTTCTCCCAAATATGACGGAGATGATTTACTAAAAATAATGTTCCTATTGTTAACTGTTTTTATGATTATTGAGTGGTTAGGAAGAGAAAATCAATTTGCAATAGCTAAATTAGGTTTAAAATGGAAGCCTGTTTTTAGATATTTATTTTATTATATGATTATCATTGCAATTTTTTGTTTTAGTGGTAAAAAACAGCAATTTATTTATTTTCAGTTTTAGTGTATGAAAAGATTTATTCTCAAAATGTTTTATTTTTTTGTACTGCCTGCTGTAGTTATTTCATATCCTATTGATTATGGAATTTCATATTTCCTAAAAAAATCAAATCAATATCCAGGCGAATTTGAAGTAATGAATGATGTATATAATTCAAAAGCAAATTGTGATATTGCAATTTATGGATCGTCCAGAGCATGGGTACATGTTGATCCTAAGATAATGAGTGATTCATTAAATTTGTCAGTGTATAATTTTGGAAACGACGGGCATTCATTTGATTTGCAATATTTACGCCATTTGGAATTTCTGAAACATAATAATAAACCAAAAACAATAGTCCTTTCAGTTGATATGTTTTCTTTGAAAAAGGAAGTTGGGTTGTATGCTTCAGATCAATATCTCCCATATATGTTGTGGAATAAGAATATTAAAAATTATACAAGTTCATATATTAGCTATACAGTTTGGGATTATTATATTCCTGCAGTAAGGTATATTGGTAAAACAGAAGTGTTGCGAGAAAGTTTGAAATATTTGATGAATGGATCTCCTAGAGAGAAATATAGGCGCAATGGATTTTTGGGTATGGATCAGGAATGGAATGCAGATTTTGAAAAGCTTAAGGCTAAACAAAAGTTTTACAAAGTAAAAGTGAATATAGATAATAGAAATCTTCTTGAAGTTTTTATTAAAGAATGTAAAGAGATGAATATAAATTTGATTTTGTTATATACTCCTGAATTTATAGAAGGACAAGAATTTGTAGTAAACAGAAAAGAAGTAATTGATATTTATAAAGAATTTTCTAAACGTTATAACTTGAATTTTTACGATTTTTCTAGTGATAAAATATGCTATGATAAAACGCTTTTCTATAATGCAAGTCATCTAAATAGAAGAGGTGCGGAGATATTTACAAAGAAATTTGCGAGTATTTTAAAATCAAATAAAAATATATATAATTAATTCTGGAAATAATATCATCCTCCTTTAGCAATTAGAGAATAAAAAAATGCTCGTTAAAACAAAAGCCATAGTGATCTCTTCTTTAAAATTTCAGGAAAAAAGCTTGATCGTAAAATGTTTTACGCTTTCAAGCGGACTGAAATCGTATTTTGTGCGCGATGCTTTTTCGAGTAGGAAAGCGAGCCAGAAGATTGCTTATTTTCAGCCTTTTTCGATTTTAGAAATTGAAGCCGTTCATAAAAACAAAGGAACGTTGGAAAATTTCAAAGAAATAAAAAGTGCTGTTCCATTTCAGAGCATCCATACGGATATTGTAAAAAGTACAATGGTGATGTTTTTGTCTGAAATGCTTCATTATTCTATTCAGGAAGAAGAAAAAAATGAACAGCTTTTTCTTTTTTTAGAAACCGCTCTGACCTGGCTGGATCATCATGAAGAAATTTCCAATTTTCATTTGATTTTACTTTTAGAAATCACAAAATATTTAGGTTTTTATCCCGATGTTTCAGAAATAGATTTGCCTCATTTTGAAATGATTGATGGTGTTTTTACGCATTTTTCTGGAGTAAATACGCTTTCAGAACACGAAACCAGTTTACTTAGAAAACTACTCGATTTAAAATTCGATAACGATCAAAAAATCTTTCATGTTTTAGAAAGGCAAATTCTGCTAAAAATCTTAATTGATTATTACAGTTTCCATTTGGACGGATTCAAAAAACCTAAATCTTTAGAGATTTTAAAAGAAGTTTTCTCTTAAATAGGTTAAAATCGTATTTTTTGTTGCGGAATCTACCTGAAATTCCCTCAAATGAGTCTTTTTTCCGTTATCTTTTCTCTAATTTCCTCAAAATTCATTACTTTCGCACCTCGTTTAAGAAAAGGATAAAATGAGTACAAAATTTACTGAATACAAAGGACTTGACTTGCCAACAGTAGCGTCAGAAGTTCTTGATTTTTGGAAGAAAGAAAATATATTTGAAAAGAGTGTAACAACTCGCGAAGGTGCTGAACCTTTCGTATTTTTTGAAGGTCCGCCTTCAGCAAACGGATTGCCAGGAATTCACCACGTAATGGCGCGTGCGATTAAAGATATTTTTTGCAGATATAAAACTCAAAAAGGTTTTCAGGTAAAAAGAAAAGCCGGATGGGATACTCACGGTTTGCCTGTAGAATTGGGTACTGAAAAAGAATTAGGAATTACAAAAGAAGATATTGGCAAAACGATTTCGATCGAAGAATATAACGAGGCGTGTAAAAAAACCGTTATGCGTTATACCGACGTATGGAATGATTTGACCGAAAAAATGGGATATTGGGTTGATATGGAAGATCCATATGTGACTTATAAACCAAAATACATGGAGTCTGTTTGGTGGCTTTTGAAACAAATCTATGATAAAGGTTTGTTGTACAAAGGTTACACGATTCAGCCGTATTCTCCAAAAGCAGGAACTGGATTATCTTCTCACGAAGTAAATCAGCCTGGAGCTTACAGAGATGTTACAGATACTACAATTGTTGCGCAGTTTAAAACTTTGCCAGAAACATTGCCAAGCTTTTTACAAGGTTTTGGAGATATTCACATTTTAGCTTGGACAACAACACCTTGGACGCTTCCTTCAAATACAGCTTTGACAGTTGGTCCAAAAATCGATTATGTTTTAGTAAAAACATTCAATCAATATACTTTTGAGCCAATCAATGTTGTTTTGGCTAAAAACTTAGTTGGAAAACAATTCGGAAAAGGATTTTTCTTAAGTGAAGATGACGCTGATTTTGATAATGTTAAAAACGGAGACAAAAAGCTTCCATATAAAATCTTAACCGAAGCAAAAGGAAAAGATTTGGTAGAAATCCGTTACGAGCAATTATTACCTTATGTATTGCCATATCAAAATGCTGAAAATGCATTTAGAGTAATTGCCGGAGATTTCGTTACAACTGAAGATGGAACGGGAATTGTGCATACAGCGCCGACTTTTGGTGCTGATGATGCTAAAGTTGCTAAGGAAGCAAAACCAGAAGTTCCGCCAATGTTGGTTTTGGATGAAGAAGGAAATGCAGTTCCATTAGTTGATTTACAAGGAAAATTCACTTCACATGTTGGTGAACTTGCTGGTAAATACGTGAAAAACGAATATTACGATGCAGGACAAGCGCCAGAGAAATCTGTAGATGTTGAAATCGCAATTCGTCTAAAAGAAGAAAACAAAGCTTTTAAAGTTGAAAAATACGTGCACAGTTACCCACACAGCTGGAGAACTGACGAGCCGTTATTATATTATCCCCTAGATTCATGGTTCATCAAAGTAACCGATGTAAAAGATAGAATGTTCGACCTGAACGAAACTATCAATTGGAAGCCTAAATCTACTGGTGAAGGACGTTTTGGAAACTGGCTTAAAAATGCCAACGACTGGAATTTATCTCGTTCTAGATATTGGGGAATTCCGTTGCCAATTTGGAGAACTGAAGACAAAAAAGAAGAAGTTCTTATTGGTTCTGTTGAAGAATTATACAATGCGATCGAGAAATCTATCGAAGCTGGTTTTCAAAAAGAAAATCCGTTTAAAGGTTTCGAAATCGGAAATATGTCTGAATCAAATTATGATTTAATTGATTTGCACAAAAATGTAGTGGATCAAATTACGTTGGTTTCGGCTTCAGGCCAGCCAATGAAACGCGAAAGCGATTTGATCGACGTTTGGTTTGATTCTGGAGCAATGCCTTATGCACAATGGCATTATCCTTTTGAAAATCAAGATAAAATTGATGGGAACAAAGATTTTCCTGCGAATTTCATCGCAGAAGGAGTAGATCAAACACGTGGATGGTTTTATACATTACATGCTATCGGAACTTTGGTTTTTGATAAAGTAGCGTATAAAAACGTAGTTTCAAACGGTTTGGTTTTAGATAAAAATGGAATTAAAATGTCTAAGAGTAAAGGAAATACGATAGACCCATTTAAAACCATTGAAGAATACGGTCCTGATGCCACACGTTGGTACATGATTATGAATGCAAATCCGTGGGACAACTTAAAGTTTGACCTTGAAGGAATTGCTGAGGTTCGCCGTAAATTCTTCGGAACTTTATACAACACTTATTCTTTCTTTTCGTTATATGCTAACATCGACGGATTTAAATATGTTGAAGCTGAAATTCCGTTAAACGAAAGACCAGAAATCGATCAATGGATTATTTCTGAATTGAATACTTTAGTGAAGTTTGTTGACGAATGTTATGAAGATTATGAGCCAACAAAAGCAACAAGAGCAATTTCTGAATTCGTTCAGGAAAATTTAAGTAACTGGTATGTTCGTTTATGTCGTCGTCGTTTCTGGAAAGGAGAATATGCAAAAGATAAAATTGCAGCTTACCAAACGCTTTATACTTGCTTGTTAACAATCAGTAAATTGAGCGCTCCGGTTGCTCCATTTTTTATGGATAAATTGTATCGCGATTTGACTGCTTCGACAGGAACCGAGGATTTTGCTAGTGTTCACTTGGCTGAATTCCCGAAATTTGTCGAAAACTTTGTTAATAAAACGTTAGAGAGCAAAATGCAGAAGGCGCAAACGATCTCTTCTTTGGTTTTATCACTTAGAAAAAAGGAAATGATTAAAGTGCGTCAACCTTTGCAAAAGGTAATGATTCCGGTACTTGACGAGAATCAGAGGGCTGAAATTGAAGCGATTTCTGACCTTGTAAAAGCCGAAGTAAACGTGAAAGAAATTGAACTTTTAGACGATGCTTCTGGTATTTTGGTTAAACAGATTAAGCCTAATTTTAAAGCTCTTGGGCCACGTTTTGGAAAAGATATGGGTCTGATTTCTAGGGAAATACAAGGTTTTACAGCTGAACAAATCAATGAGTTGGACAAGCAGGGGACGCTAGATATTGTTATTTCTGGAAATAATGTAACTTTATCACTAGAAGACGTCGAAATAACATCTCAGGATATTGAAGGATGGCTGGTTGCAAATTCAAATGGAATTACAGTTGCGCTTGACATTACAATTTCTGAAGAGTTGAAAAATGAAGGTATCGCGAGAGAATTGGTAAACAGAATTCAGAATATCCGTAAAGATTCAGGATTTGAAGTTACTGATAAGATTAAGGTACAGATAAAGAGAGACGGCATTTTAGAAGATGCAGTTTTGAAAAACTTAGACTATATTAAGTCTGAGACACTAACAGATGATTTGGTTTTTGTGGATGCTTTAGAAAACGGCACAGAAATTGAGTTTGATGATATTAAAACAATGATATTAATTTCAAAATAAAGTATAATACCATGATAGATGAAATTACAAGATACTCTGACGCTGATTTGGCGGAGTTCAAAGAAATAATCCAAGCAAAAATTAAAAAAGCACAAGAAGATCTTGATTTGATCAAAAGTGCCTATATGAATGATTTGAATAACGGAACAGACGATACATCTCCAACTTTCAAAGCTTTTGAAGAAGGAAGTGAAACAATGTCTAAAGAAGCAAACTCTCAATTGGCAATTCGTCAGGAGAAGTTTATCCGCGACTTAAAAAACGCATTATTCCGTGTTGAAAACAAAACATATGGTATTTGCAAAGTAACAGGTAAATTAATCAGCAAAGAAAGGCTTAAAATTGTTCCTCATGCTACAATGAGTATCGAAGCTAAAAACTTGCAGAGATAATAATATTATCATTCTTAAAAAAAGCGTCCCATTTTGGGGCGCTTTTTTCTTTAATACGACTTCCTAAGTTTTAATTTCGGTAAATTATATTGCGAGAAAGCATTTCTGACACATACAAAAAGCGAATCCGTTTGATTTCGATTTATTACGAAACAATTAACGTTACTTAAAAAGTGCTTTTTTGATTTAATTAGTTATTTTTGCGCATCAAAATTTTATAAAATGTCATTACGAAAAGCGTATTTCCTTATATTTTTAGTTTTAATTGTTGATCAACTATCAAAAATCTACGTAAAAACAAACTTTGTTCTTGGTGAAGAGGTTGTTTTATTTGATTGGTTTAAGATTCATTTTATAGAAAATGAAGGAATGGCATGGGGAACAAAAATACCTGGTGAATACGGAAAATTAATTTTGACTGTTTTTAGAATTTTTGCTGTCTTTGGAATTGGATGGTGGCTTTCGGATGTGATTAAAAAACGTCATTCTACTTATTTAGTAGTGGCGATTGCATTAATTTTTGCTGGAGCTGCTGGTAATATCTTAGATTCGGTTTTTTACGGAGTTATTTTTGATGACAGCACGCACACTATGGCAACACTTTTTTCTCCTAATCCATACGGAACTTGGTTTCACGGTTTAGTAGTTGATATGTTTTATTTTCCTATCTGGGAAGGGAATTTGCCAACTTGGCTGCCAATTTTTGGAGGAAAACATTTTGCTTTTTTCAATGCTATTTTTAATGTTGCCGATATAGCTATTTCTACAGGAGTTGGAATATTATTGGTTTTCAATAAAAGAGCTTTTCCAAAGCACTAAATTCTGTCGATTTCTCAGATTCTTTAGATTTTTCAATGGATAGTATTTTATAAATACTATTTTTACCATACAAAAAAATCGAATTATGCAAAGTCCGTCTTTCTCTATTTATGATGCTTCTGCAGGCTCAGGAAAGACTTATACTTTGGTTAAAGAATATCTCAAAATTATTCTTTCTTCACCAAAAAACGATGCATATCGAAATATACTAGCGATTACTTTTACGAACAAAGCGGTTCACGAAATGAAAAGCCGTATTGTTGGTAGTCTTTCTGAATTTGCTAAAGATGAACCTTCTGAAAAAGCATCTGCATTAATGGAAGATTTGGCTCGGGAAACTGGGCTTTCAATCATTAAAATCAAAATTAAATCGCAAAGTATTATTAAGCACTTAATTCATAATTATGCGGCTTTTGATATTTCGACAATTGATAAATTCACCCACAAAGTAATTCGGGCTTTTGCGCACGATCTAAATCTTCCAATGACTTTTGAAGTCACTTTGGATACTGAAAATTTATTGATTGAGGCGGTTGATGCAATAATTGCACAAGCAGGTCAGGATGAAACGTTGACCAATTTACTTATCGATTTTACGATGGAGAAAACCGATGATGATAAAAGTTGGGACGTTTCTCGTGAAATCTTGGAAACCGGAAGATTGGTGCTCAATGAAAATAATCGGAATGAAATTTTGCATTTTCACGATAAATCTATTGAAGAGTTTATCGAGATTAAAAAGAAAATGCTTGCGCTTTGCAAAGATTTGGAATCTGAAAATGAAAGTTGGGCAATTGATGCGCTTTCGTTAATTGATAAAAACGGAATCGATTTGAAATCATTTTCACGTGGTACTTTTCCAAATCATCTAGAAAGTATTCGTGACGGAAAATTCAATCCAAGAAATAAAACTTTTCATGAGTTTGATGACATTGCAATTAATAAAACGGCTAAAGATCGAGCTTTAATTGAAAATATTATTCCAGATTTGCTTCAGATTTTGAGTAAGATTTACAAGAATTTCGAAAAAAGAGATTTTTATAAAGCTTTCCTGAAAAATATAACGCCACTTTCTTTGTTGAATACGGTAAGTAATGAATTGGCAAAAATACAGTCGGAACAAAATATTCTTTCTATTTCAGAATTTAATGCCATTATTCATCGCGAAATTCAGAATCAGCCTGCGCCTTTTATATATGAGCGTTTGGGCGAAAAGTATCGTCATTTTTTTATAGATGAATTTCAGGATACTTCTGAAATGCAGTGGCAAAATTTGATTCCGCTGATTGACAATTCACTTTCAGGTCAGGATGATTTAGGGAATAAAGGAACGCTAATGATTGTGGGCGATCCAAAACAATCAATCTATCGCTGGCGCGGAGGAAAAGCAGAGCAATTTATTGAGCTTAGTAAAGATGTAAATCCCTTTAATAATCCGGATAAAGAAATAAAGCATTTAAATACCAATTATAGAAGTTATAGTGAGGTTATTGATTTTAATAATGCTTTTTTTAAATTAATTTCTTCTGAATTTTCAAACGAAGATTATAAGGATTTGTACGAAAATCATAGTTTTCAGAATTCAAATGCAAAAAAAGGAGGATATGTAAATATTTCATTTCTTCCAATTATTGAAAAGACTGATGCTGTAGAAGAAGACGAAGTTGTTGAAAAATCAGATTTATATGTTTTAGCAACTTTAAATACAATTCTGAAAGTTGTTAATCAGGGTTTTCAGTACAGAGACATTGTGATTTTGACTCGAAAAAGAGGTCAGGGAATTGCAATTGCAAATTATTTAACGGAGCAAAATATTCCGCTTTTGTCTTCAGAAACTTTAATGATTCAGAATGCCACTGAAGTTCGTTTGATAATTCATCTTCTAAAATATTTGAATAATAGCGCCGATTTAGAATCCAAAGCTAATTTTCTTCATTTTTTAGCTTCTAATATAAATCATGAAATGCCAATTCATGATTTTATCGAAAAAGGAATGTCAAATAGAGTAGAAGCCGATTTTGAAAAATGGCTTTTGACTTTTGATGTTTCATTAAATTTTGAGGATGTTAGAAAAAAATCATTGTACGAAGCAGTTGAAATTATCATTTCTAAATTTATTCCTTCAGAAGGGACTGCTTATGTGCAGTTTTTTCTAGATATTGTTTTAGAAAGAGATATGAGGAGTCAGGCTGGTATAGCCGATTTTTTAAGTTACTGGGATAAAAATGCTGAAAAATTCAGTATTCCGTCTCCGGAAGGAAATAATGCTGTTCGGATCATGACAATTCATAAATCGAAAGGTTTGGAATTTCCAGTTGTGATTATGCCGTTTGCTGAAGAAGATTATAATCGAAAGCCAAAAGATAAATTATGGCTCGATGCTGAAAATGAAGATTTAGGAGTTCCAAAGGCTTTGATCGATAATAGTAGCGCGGTAGAAGGTTTTGGTGAAAGTGCTTCGGCGGTTTTTAATGTGAAAAAGCAGGAAGAATTATTAGATAATATTAATGTTTTGTATGTTGCTTTAACACGTGCTGAAGAACAATTATATGTTATCTCACAATCTTTGAACGAAAGAAAAGATGGAGAATTTCCTAGCAATATGGCGTCTTTTTTTATTAAGTATTTGATTAATCAAGGAATTTATGATTCAGGGAAATTAGAATATGAATTTGGGAATCCCACAAAATTATCTTCTTCGGTTGAATTCACTGATTCAATAAAAGAGATTCCGGTTGTCAAAGAAGTTTTAAATCCAAAAAATATAAAAATTGCACAGAGAGAAGCTTTAATGTGGGGAACACATCAGCAGGAAGCAATTGCTTACGGTAATGTTGTTCATGAAATTTTGGCTTTTGTAAAAGATAAATCAGATATTGATTTGGCGGTTACAAAAGCAATTGAAGCTGGCTTAATAAAGATTGATCAAGTAGAGCAGGTTTTGAAAACGCTTCATGATATTGTGAATCATCCGGAAATTAATGTATGTTTCGAAGGAAAAAACAAGATTTTAAATGAGCATAACATCATCCAGAAAGAAGGAAAAATTTTAAAACCGGATAGAGTTGTGCTTACAGAAGATAAAAATGCTTATTTGTTGGATTATAAAACCGGAGCAATAAATTCCAAATATAAGCAGCAACTTCAGGAATATGAAGATGCTATTGAGGATTTGGGATATAAAGTGTTAAAAAAAGCATTGGTATATATAGGAACCGAAATCGATGTAGTAAATTTGTGAAAAAATTAATCAGATGTTAAAGATAAACAAGCTTATTTTAGGTTTAAGTTGTTAATTTTTAACGTTTTAAATATAAGGAAATGTACGGTAAAATTAAAGAACATCTGCAAAATGAATTGCAGACTATTGAAGAAAACGGAATTTTTAAAAAAGAACGTATTATAACTTCAGCTCAAGGTGCTGAAATTACAATTTCTACAGGAGAAACTGTATTGAATTTTTGCGCAAACAATTATTTGGGCCTTTCTTCTCATCCAGAAGTAGTGCAGGCCGCAAAAGATGCAATGGATACGCATGGATTTGGAATGTCGTCTGTTCGTTTTATTTGCGGAACTCAGGATATTCATAAAACATTAGAAAAAAAGATTGCAGATTTTTATGGTACAGAAGATACTATATTATATGCTGCAGCTTTTGATGCAAATGGAGGTGTTTTCGAACCTTTATTAGGTGAAAATGATGCGATTATTTCAGATAGTTTAAATCATGCTTCTATTATAGATGGAGTTCGTTTGTGTAAAGCGGCTCGTTATCGTTATGAAAATAGCAATATGGAAGATTTGGAGCAGCAGCTAATTAAAGCAAATGAAGCCGGAGCTCGTTTCAAATTAATTGTTACAGATGGTGTTTTCTCTATGGACGGTTTAGTGGCGCCTCTTGATAAAATTTGTGACTTAGCAGATAAATATGATGCGATGGTAATGGTTGATGAGTGTCATGCAGCAGGATTTATCGGTGCAACCGGAAAAGGAACTCTTGAAGCAAAAGGAGTTATGGGACGTGTTGATATTATAACAGGTACTTTAGGTAAGGCTTTAGGAGGTGCAATGGGAGGATATACAACAGCAAAAAAAGAAATTATTGAGATATTACGCCAGCGTTCTCGTCCTTATTTGTTCTCAAATTCTTTAGCGCCTGCTATTGTTGGTGCTTCCATTAAGGTTTTTGAATTATTGGAAAAAGATACTTCATTGAGAGATAAATTAGAATGGAATACAAATTATTTCAAAGAAGGAATGAAAAAAGCAGGTTTCGATATCATAGACGGAGATTCTGCAATTGTTCCTGTTATGTTGTATGATGCTAAATTGTCACAGACTATGGCAAATGCATTATTAAAAGAAGGAATTTACGTAATCGGATTCTTTTTTCCGGTAGTTCCAAAAGACAAAGCAAGGATAAGAGTTCAACTTTCTGCAGCACATACTAAAGAGCACTTGGACAAGGCAATAGAAGCTTTCACATTAACAGGTAAAATGTTAAAAGTTATATAATTACCATATTCTGTAAATTTTTGTAGGTTTTTTTTAACATTTCATTTTGTATTTAAAAAATTTGGTGTTACTTTTGCTTGTAATTAACTAAATTGTAATTAAAAAAATTAAGTATGAAACATCTTAACAAACTTTTAGTTGCTGTGATGATGGTGATGGGTTTAAGTTCTCACGCACAAGACAGTAACAATCCATGGGCGATCTCATTTGGGGTTAATGCAGTGGATACCAGAACAAGTTCTGGAGCAGGACATGGTTGGTTCGATCAACATTTTTCTCAACCATTTGATGTGAAAGACAACTGGAACATTCTTCCTTCTTTATCTTACATTGGTGTGTCTAGATATGTTGGTAGTGGTTTCTCTGTTGGTTTACAAGGTTCTGTAAACAAAATTGATAAATTCGTTACTTTTGCTCCAACTGCTCCTGGGCATGATGGAAGAGGTAATGTCGTAACTAATCCTGGAGACTTAATGTACTACGGAATTGATGCTACTATCAAATACAGCTTCCAAGAATTAATCAAATCTAAAGTGATTGATCCTTCGTTATCTGTTGGTGGTGGTTATACTTTCTTCGGAGATAGCAGCTACGGAACTGTTAACCCAGGTGCTGGTTTAACTTTCTGGTTTACTGATGCTATTGGTCTTGAATTAGCTACAAGATACAAATGGGCTGTTAGTGGAGATAGAGTTGATGCTTCTGGAACTCCAGATGCTGTTTCTCACTTCCAACACACAGCTGGTCTTATCTTCAAATTCGGAGGTAAAGATACTGACGGAGACGGAATCTACGATAAAGATGACGCTTGTCCAGATGTTGCTGGTTTAAAACAATTCAACGGATGTCCTGATACTGACGGAGACGGAATCGTTGATGCTTCTGACGCTTGTCCAGATGTATTTGGTTTAGCTGCATTAAACGGATGTCCTGATACAGACGGAGACGGAATTGCTGATAAAGATGATGCTTGTCCAGATGTTGCTGGTTTAGCTGCTTTAAAAGGTTGTCCTGATACTGACGGTGACGGAATCGCTGATAAAGATGATAAATGTCCTACAGTTGCTGGTCCAAAAGAAAATGGTGGTTGTCCTTTCTTAGATGCTGACAAAGATGGTGTTGCTGATAAAGATGACGATTGTCCTACAGTATACGGTCCTGCTAGTAACAGAGGTTGTCCAGAAGTAACTTCTGAGGCTTTAGAAGATCTTAAAGTTCAAGCAAGAGCAGTTTACTTCAACTCAGGTAAAGCTACTTTCAAAACAGGAGATAAAGAAACTCCAGCTAGATTAGATGCAATTAAAGAAATCCTTAAAAACTATCCAAACGCGAAATTCTCTATTGAAGGACACACAGATAGTACAGGTTCTGCTAAAATTAACCAAAAACTTTCTGAAGATAGAGCGAAAGCTGTATTGGATGCTTTAGTTGAAAGAGGTGTTAATCCAGAAAACTTAGAGTCTAAAGGATTTGGATCTTCTCAACCAGTTGCAAGCAACAAAACTGCTGCAGGTAAAGCACAAAACAGAAGAACTGAAATCAAACACGTTGGTTCTAAATATCAAGGTAAACTATAATTTACTTTGTAAATAATACTTAAAAGCCATTCTTAATTGAATGGCTTTTTTTATTTTTATAAAATGATAAACACTTCTTTTCTTGAAAAAATTGCAGCTGTAGTTATTCAGAATTATGAAACAAAGCTTGCTGAAACAACTATTATTCTGCCTAATAAAAGAGCGAAGCTTTTTTTAATTGAAGCTTTAAAAAGAAAAACTCACAAAACTATTCTTTCGCCAGATATCATTAGCATTGAGGACTTTGTTCAGGACGTGGCTTCAATTCGTTCAATAGATTCAATAGAGCTTTTGTTTGAATTTTATGAAGTGTATTTGTCTGTTACAGAAAAACAGCATCAGCACTCATTTGAATTATTTGCTAATTGGGCAAAAACACTTTTGCAGGATTTTAATGAAATTGATCGATATCTTCTAGATCCGAACCATGTGCTTTCTTATTTGAAAGATATAGAGGATATAAAGAAGTGGGGAGTCGAAGTAGAAAACAAAACAAAACTTTTAGAGAATTATATTGATTTTTGGAAGCTTCTTCCTTTGTATTATGACGCATTATATAATCATTTGTTAAACAAAGCAATTGGTTATCAAGGATTGATTTATCGAGAAGCAGTCAATAATCTTAATCATTTTTCGAATACGGTTTCAAGCCGTTCTTTTATTTTTGCCGGCTTTAATGCGTTAAATGCTGCAGAAGAGAAAATAGTGCAACATTTATTGGCCCTGGATCAGGCAAAAATATACTGGGATACAGACCAGACCTTTTTAAATGATCCTTATCACGATGCAGGGCTTTTTGTAAGACGTTTTAAAGAGAGCTGGAAGTATTATAAATCGCATCCTTTTGAATGGATTGTAGATGATTTTTCACAATCCAAAAATATTCAGGTAATTGGTTCTCCAAAAACTATTGGCCAGGCAAAAATTGCAGGAAGTATAATTGAAAATTTAATTACTGAAAATCCTGCTGGATCTTTAGACAAAGTAGCTGTGGTTTTAGGTGAGGAAAACTTGCTGATTCCGGTTTTGTATTCGTTGCCTGCTTCAGTTGGTGCTTTGAATATTACCATGGGATATTCTGGTAAAAACAATCCGTCACAGATTTTAATTGCAAAATTGTTTAAAATGCATACGAATGCGCTTTCACGAAAGGGCGACAGTTATGTATTTTATTATAAAGATGTTTTAGATGTTTTAACGCATCCGCTTGTGGCTCCTTATGCAAATGCAAATCATCTGGTTAAGATTATCAAAGAGAATAATTACACCTTTATTTCTCATAACAGAATAGTTGAATTGTATGGCCATTCATCTAATTTGTTCGATTTATTATTTAAAAAATGGGAAAACGGTTCATTAGCTGTACTTGAAAATATTTCAGCACTTTTGCTTTTGATCAAAACAAATTTTGATAAGGATAATGAAGAGGAGAAAATTGCAAAATCTTTTGTTTATGCTGTTTTTAAAGTCATAAATAAACTTATTAATTATTACACGAGTCATAACCATATTGATAACATTGATACGCTTCACGCCATTTATAAGCAAATTATTGATGTCGCTGAAGTTTCATTTGAAGGTGAACCTTTGCGTGGACTTCAAATAATGGGTGTTCTTGAGAGTCGTGTTCTCGATTTTGATACGGTTATTATAACTTCGATGAATGAAGGGAAATTTCCTGCTGGAAAATCTCAAAATTCCTTTATTCCTTATGATGTAAAACGAGAGTTGGGCTTGCCGACTTTTAAAGAAAAAGATGCAATTTATACGTATCATTTTTATCATTTACTTCAGCGTGCCAAAAATATCTATCTTATTTACAATACTGAAAATGATGGATTAGATGCAGGT
This sequence comes from Flavobacterium sp. ASV13, assembly GCF_000745775.1. GTDB lineage: Bacteria > Bacteroidota > Bacteroidia > Flavobacteriales > Flavobacteriaceae > Flavobacterium. The sequence continues at coordinate 302,338 of NZ_KN050752.1, forward strand.
GAAAGAAGTCGTTTTATAACACAGTTAGAGGTGGAAAAACAACCTAGACATAATCTGACTTTTGATATTTATAATCCGGTTTTACCTTCAACGGCATATCAACCAATGGTGATTCCAAAATCGGAGGCTGTTATGGACCGATTGAAAGAGATTGCTTTAGCAGGGTTTTCTCCTTCGGCGCTGACAAGTTATATTCGAAACCCGATTGATTTTTATTTCCAAAAAATACTTCGAATCCGTGAAGTAGAAGAAGTAGAGGAAAATATCGCGTTGAATACTCTCGGAACGATAATACATGAAACTTTAAAAGCGCTTTACGAACCTTTTATCGGTCGATTTATTTCTGAAGAAGATATAACAAAATGTTTTAAACTTCTTGACGAAGAGGTTTTAAAACAATTTAAAGTAGTTTATAAAGAAGGTGAAATTAAAAAAGGCCGAAATCTTTTGGCTTTCGAAGTTGCAAAACGAAATGTTTTTAATTTTCTTAAAGTAGAATTAGAAGCAATTCGAAATGGAGACGCAATTAAAATTATTGCTTTAGAGCAAACATATCAGCGCGAACTCACACATCCAAGTTTGCCATTTCCGGTTCTTATAAAAGGAAATGTTGACCGGATTGAACAACGAAATGGAAAAATAAGAATTATTGATTATAAGACAGGAAAAGTCGAAAAAGCGAATGTTGTACTCAAAACATGGAACGGATTGACCAATGAGCTTAAAAATGACAAAATCATTCAGGTTTTAGCTTATGCATTCATGTTTGAAAAGGAAGCTGGCAATATGCCTATTGAAGTTGGAATTATTTCATTTAAGAATCTAAAATCGGGATTTTTGCCTTTTACATTCAAAGAAGAAAAAGATTTGGATACAACTGTGTCTGAGCAAACTCTCGATTTGTATCTGAAAGAAATAGTTTTGCTTTTGAATGAAATTTTTGACACTACAATTCCTTTTGAAGAAAAAATAAATTAATGATCAGAAAGCTACTAAACATATTCGAGTTTTTTAAAACAACATTGACGGTTAATTTGTTGGTTTCTGCAATTGCTGTTTTTTTGGGTGGTTTTGACTATTTCTTTATATGGTTTCTAAGTTTTGGTTTTTTAGCCAGCGTCGGTTTTAAGGAATTTTATCGCAAAAAGGATTATTTATTTTATTTCAATAATGGTGTTTCAAAAATCCAACTTTTGTTATTTAGTTATCTGATGACTTTTTGCACCGCACTTTTATTTGGTTTAATCGTCTTTTTAAAAAATAAATTATTTTGAAAAAACATACTTTTGAAATTAGCGGAATTCAGAAAAGATTTGGAAATAAAACGATACTTTCTGATGTTTATTTGAGATGTGAAACTTCAGAAATTATTGGATTACTCGGGAGAAACGGCTCCGGAAAATCTACTTTGTTGAAAATTGTAGCTGGTTTAGAATCAGTTCCGGATCGTTGCGTTCGAATCGATTCGGTTTCTTTGAATATTAAAAATGCATTGATGAATAATGTGAGTTATTTAGATCAGGATCAGTTTATTCCGAATCATTTTTCTGTTCGAAAAGTAATTTCACTTTCAATTGATAAAGAAAACAGAATTAATTTTTGTGAAGATGAGTTTATCAAAAAACTTCTAAACAAAAAAATAAGGCATTTGTCAACGGGTGAATTGCGTTATCTGGAGATAAAAATTGTGCTTTCCAATCCATCTTTGTTTGTATTGCTCGACGAACCCTATAATGGACTTTCTCCATTGATGATCGAAAGCATTAACGAAATGATAAAAGGTAGCTTAAACAAAAAAGGTATTATTGTTACGGACCACAACTATCAGAATGTAGTAAAAATCGCAAATCGGCTGGTTTTGATAAAAGACGGAAAGACTCATTCAATAAAAGAAAAAACTGAACTTGTCGAAAAAGGTTATCTTACAAGTATGGCTTTTTAATTGATTTAATAACAGCATATTTTTTTAAAGAAGTCTTTCTTTTCAAGCTCTTGCGAATCTGTACTGTTTATTTTTCCTTTTTCAAAACGAGATTTTGTACCCTTAATCATTTTGATATATAGATTAAATAGTATTTCTTAAACAGTTTTCATCTCTGCAATTATTTATGCATTTCTATAAAAACACTTCCTCTTATAAACTGTAATGACCTATACAGCTATTTAAAATGAATTTTATGGAACAAAATGTTATTATTTTCAATGAATCTTTTTTTTATGTTGTTTTTTTTTGCGCATTTTCTTCTAAAAAAAGCCAATAATTATGCTATAAATAAAAGTGATTCAAATGATTATGCAGTGCTTTTTTTTAACAAGTGTTTATCGCACAATTATGTTAATTAAAATATCTTTGAGGCTTCTTAAGAGGAAAATCGATTTAGATGAAGATAGAAGCAGGATTTAGAATGTGTCTGAGAATGTGAATAATGGGATCTTCAACAAAGAATAATTAAAAGTAAATCTTGGATTAACGTGAGTAACTTTGTCGAAATTTAAGAAAGACATCGTTGCCAAATTATAATTTTTTGCCCCCACAAAAGGAAGAAAAGGCTGTTTTCGATGTTTATTCGAAACGGCCTTTTCTGATTTTAATATGTTTTATTTTTTAACTGAAAAAATCGGTTAAAACTGTTTTTAGTTCTTCTTTGTTTTCAATATGGCTCATGTGGCCGTCTTCAAACGAAACTAATTCTGCAGTTGTATCTTCGATTTGCGATAAACTGTCTTCGTAATTTAAAACCGGGTCTTTTTTGCCCAAAATCAATAAAACCGGAAAACGGTTTTCGTGTAAAAGCCATTCCCTGTCTTTTCTGATTTTCATTCCTTCAAGTGATGCTAAGATCCCTTGCAAAGGTGTTTTTAAAGCCTCTTCTTTTACTTTTTCTATTTCATCAACAAGACGAATTCGGTTGTTTTCACTAAATAAATTTGCAATCGCTAAACTCACAAAACCGGCATAATTTTGTTTTACAGCTTTTATCGCGCGCGTTCTGTTTAGTTTTTTCTCAGTACTGTCTTCTTTAGAAGTTGAATTCAATAAAACTAATTTTTGAATTTTCTCTGGGTATAATTCGGCAAAAGCCAAACCAACGTAACCGCCCATAGAATGTCCTAAAATAATAGCTTTTTCAATTTTCAAACGTTCCAAAACTTCATTCACAACATTTGCATTTCCTTCCATTTCGTGTACGTAACCCAAGCAATCAGATTCCCCATGACCTAATAAATCGATTGTAATTACACGATATTTTTCGGTAAACAAATCAACATATTCTTCCCACATTTTTTTGTTTTCCAAAAAACCGTGAAGCAAAACAATTGCCCTTCCTTGTCCAGAATCTGAGTATGAAATCTTGGTGTTTTTATATAAAAGCGTTTTCAAAATGAACTTTTTTTGTTATGAAGCACAAAGTTAAGAAAGCTGAAGCGAAATATTGAAATGTCTTGATTTAATTGGGAAATCTTTAAAAAAGTTATAAATATATTTATAACAAAACACGACTTGTGAAATGATAAAAAATAGCTTTCGTTTCCAAAAGCTATTCTAGATTAAAATCTATTATCACCATCCAAGAGATTTCCTAATCCGCCAAGTAGACTTCCTTCTTCTCGACTATTTCCACCTGCCCTTGGTGCCGATGCAATAATACGATCGGCTAATCTTGAAAAAGGCAATGACTGTATGTAAACCGTTCCAGGACCTTTTAAAGTGGCATAAAATAATCCTTCACCTCCAAAAATAGAATTCTTAATTCCTCCAATAAATTCAATATCATAATCTATATCTTTGGTAAAACCAATAATACATCCTGTATCTACTTTTAGGACTTCACCGTGACCTAATACTTTTTTTGCCATTGTTCCGCCAGAATGTACAAATGCCATTCCGTCTCCTTCTATTTTTTGCATGATGAATCCTTCACCACCGAAAAGGCCTCGGCCCAATTTTTGAGAAAATTCGATTCCTACTGAAACGCCTTTTGCAGCACATAAGAACGAACTTTTTTGACAAATAAATTTGCCTTGAAATTGGGTTAAGTCAATTGGAAGAATTTTTCCCGGATATGGCGATGCAAATGATACTTTGCTTTTAGTATTTCCTTGGTTCAAAAATGCTGTCATAAACAAGCTTTCGCCAGTAAGAACTCTTTTACCAGCATTTAAAAGTTTGCCAAATAAACCTGATCCTTGTTGTTGAGAACCATCACCAAATATGGTTTCCATCTGGATATTGTTTTCCATCATCATAAAACTGCCAGCTTCGGCAATTACAATTTCTTGTGGGTCAAGTTCTATTTCAACATATTGCATTTCTTCCCCAAAAATCTGATAATCTATTTCGTGTGCCTGCATGATTTCTTAGTTATTTGTTTTTAAAATTAGACTCATGATGCTGCAGAATGTTACAGTTTTTGGTGTACTTCAGCTGTTTTTAAGAACATTAAGCAATTTTGTTATTTTAAATTAGTCTTAATTACGTGTTTAATTGCTTTAAATTCTATATTTTTGCACCGTTATTATATTTTATCAGAATGGCATTAGTTAGTGATTTGACCACCAAAGTATTATTTGAAACCGAAAAAGGATACAGTTATCAATGTGATTTGACCAATAGTATAATTATCAATTTTGTTGATACAGTGTCAAGTTATAAAATTCACGATTTTTTGATTTTTCAAAGAAAGGTTAATAGCGTTGACATTTTGAATATGCTTTATGACTTGTCTGATCAGTCAGATGCACAGTTGATTGAAACCACCAAAAGAAATTTTTCCCGAAACCTTACCATCTGCGAAATAGTGCAGTTGAGAGATTTATTAAACGGAACTAAATTTACCCTGAATTTACATTCTTTGCTTTGCAATACGGTCAACGTAGAGCTTATTTAGATTCTTACTTAGATTAAATCCAAATTTTTAACCACTTAGAGTTGCCGTCTTTAATTTTTGTAATTTTACACGTAATAAAAATTAAAGGTTATGAAAGATTTACTAAGAACAAGTACTTCATTAGTTGAAGGAATCGAAAATATATTGAACTTACAGGCAAAAATTGAAAGCGACGCTTCTAACAAATATTTAGCTATGGCTGCATGGTTGGATAGAAACGGTTATGCAAATACAGCATCTTACTTCTACAAGCAAGCCGAAGAAGAAAGAGAGCATTTCCTAAAAGTTTTCAAATATATTACAGATATGGGAGGGATTGCAGTTACGCCATCTGTTCCAGAAGTGCAGCAAGAATTTGCTTCTTTTAGAGAAGTATTTGAAATTGCTTTGCAAAATGAAATTGCAGTTACTCAGGCAATCAATAAAGTAATCGCAAAATGTAGAGCTGAGAATGATTATGCTACAGAAGATTTTATGATGTGGTATGTGGCTGAACAAAGAGAAGAAGAGAAAAACGCAAGAAGAGCTTTAGAGCTTTTTGAATTAATCAACGGAAATGAAGCTGACGGCAAATTTCAATTGGATGTTCAGATTTCAAAAATCGGATAAATTGAAACGTTTATAAAATTAAAAAGCCCTTAATATTTTAAGGGCTTTTTTAATTTTATGATTTTAAAAATGAATTAATATCGGAGAAATATTTCTCTCTTGCATCAAGCCACCCATAATGTTTAGAATGTTCTAATAAAATCAGTTTTGAGTTTGGGTATGTTTGTTTTGCCAATTCTCCAATTTCATTGCTGATAATATCTTCTTTTCCCTGAATAATTAAAACTGGATTTTTGAAATTCTTCAATTTGTCTTTGCAGTCAAAATTCATCTTCTGCATATCTGCCCATAACAAACCGTTTATTGTTGAATTTCCCTGAGTTAATCTTTCAGCAATTATTGGTACAAACTTTCGATCGTACACATAGGCCGGCGCCATAGCTCTTCCGCGTGCTAAACGCGCAGCATGAGAAGTGTCTCCTTTTTCGATTTTGTCGTTCCAATAATCCATTGAATCTTTTTCGACTTTGCTTAGATTTTTTTCGATCAAATTCGGGCCTTTCAATAAACTCAAATCAACACCGCCAGAAGACGATAAAACCAATTTATTAATGCTGTTTGGATAAACCGTCGCATAATAGGAACCAAGCATTCCACCAAAAGAATGTCCGAGGACATTCCATTTTTTGATTTTAAGATGTTTTCTTAACGACTCAATATCATCGGCCATTATTTTCATTGAAATTGTCTTAGCATCTATTTTTGAAAGTTTCGATTTTCCGGTTCCTCTTTGATCGTAAATAATCGTTTGCTGATTTTCGCCCAAAGTTTTCGCCATATCTTCAAAACCATTACTATTCATTCCCGGGCCGCCGTTGATAATCAAAAGCGGTTCCCCTTTTCCGAACGTTTTGTAATAGGTTTTGCTCGAATCATTGTTGGTTGCGTAACCTTCTGTTTGCGCGAAAATGTTTCCGGCAATTATTAAAAAAGCAAATAGAAAAATCTTTTTCATCATGAAATTATTCATTCATCAAAGTTTCGATTTCATCTACTTCAACAGGAATATTACGCATCAAGTTAAAAGGTTCTCCTTTTTCCTGAACGACAACATTATCCTCTAAACGAATTCCGAATTTCTCGTTCGGAATATAAATTCCTGGTTCAACCGTAAAAACCATATTTGGTTTCATTGGTTCATGAAGTAATCCGTAATCGTGCGTGTCAAGTCCCATGTGGTGGGAAGTCCCGTGCATGAAGTATTTTTTATAAGCAGGCCATTCTGGATTTTCGTTCTGAACATCAGCTTTGTCTAATAAACCTAAACCTAATAATTCAGAAGTCATGATTTTACCCACTTCAACATGATATTGTTTCCAAAGTGTTCCTGGCGTAAGCATTTTTGTAGCTTCGTTTTTAACTCTTAAAACAGCATTGTAAACTGCTTTTTGGCGCTCAGAAAAACGTCCTGAAACTGGAATTGTTCTCGTCATATCACTTGAATAATTTGCATATTCAGCAGCAACGTCTAACAAAATCAAATCTCCGTTTTTACATTGCTGATTGTTTTCGATATAATGCAAAACATTGGCATTGTTTCCAGAAGCAATAATTGGCGTATAAGCAAAACCTTTAGAACGGTTTCTGATAAATTCGTGAGCTAATTCCGCTTCGATTTCATATTCTGTAACATTTGGTTTTACGAATCCTAATAATCTGCGGAAACCTTTTTCTGTAATATCACAAGCGTGCTGAATCAAATCGATTTCTTCGCTTTCTTTTACAGAACGAATTCTTTGTAAAATCGGATTACTTTTTGCTACGTTGTGCGCTGGATAACGCTCTTTCCACCATTTTACAAAACGAGCTTCGCGTGTTTCTGTTTCAACAGTTGCACGATAATGTTCGTTCGTGTTAATGTACATTGTATCAGCATACGTCATCATTTCGTTCAAAACTTTATGAAAATCCTGTAGCCAATAAACTGTTCTAATTCCAGAAACCTGAAAAGCACGTTCTTTAGTCAGTTTTTCACCTTCCCAAACTGCAATATGATCGTTGGTTTCTCTTAAAAAAAGAATTTCTCTTTGGTGCTCATAAGGTGCATCCGGAAACAAAAGCAAAACACTTTCTTCCTGATCTACACCGCTCAGATAAAAAATGTCTCTGTGTTGTGCAAACGGCAAAGTACTGTCGGCACTAATTGGGTAAATGTCATTTGAATTGAACACGGCAACCGAATTAGGTTTCATTTCTGCCATGAATTTTCTGCGGTTTTTTACAAAAAGAGCGCTGTTTATTTGATGATATTTCATAATAACTTAGTTTTTGAACTTCGAATTTCAAAATTACGTTTTTTCAGTAAACAGCACGAAATTGATTTCTTAAAGTTTTATTATTTGTTTTGGTTCTAATTTTTGAGTGTTTTTTTAACCGCAAAGGACGCTATGGTTTACGCAAAGCACGCAATAGATTTTAGACAATCTTGTCATTTCAACGGAGGAGAAATCTTCGCAAGTAGCTCGACAAAGATTGAGAAAATCTTGGCGTCTCAGGACCTTAACCTTTTAGAATTTCAATAATGGCGTGTCCCTCCGGGCCGGGCTTTCGGCTATATCTTTTATTCCGCTCCGCTTCATAAAAGGATACCGCCTCTATCCCTCACGCTTAGGGTTTCAGAAGGAAATTTATTGTTTCTGAAGAAATTATTTCCAATTGTAGATTTTGTATATTGGCTAAAAAAAAATAAATAAAAGATGTTTTATTTCAAAAGATATTTTAATGAACCACGAATTGAAAAAGATGACAATTGGGGAAATTCTATTTATTACTTGGAATCAAATGAGGATGGAGGAATAATTCGTCAGATTGAGGTTTATGAAAATGGTAAAAAGCTAAAATATAGTGAAGATTTTATAGAAGATGAGTTTGGGTTTCTTTCAGATCAATCAATTGATTTAGTTGAATTTGAAGAATTCATTATTACTAAAGAGAATTTTGAAGATCAATGGAAATGATTATAAATTATGTCATTGGAGATGCAACAGATCCAAATGTGAAGGGTAATAAAATTATTGTGCATATCTGTAATGATATTGGTGGTTGGGGAAAAGGATTTGTAATGGCAATTTCTAAACGTTGGAAAGAACCTGAGCATGAATATAGAAAATGGTATAAATCAAAAGAGAATTTTTTACTTGGAGAAGTACAATTTGTAAAAGTAGAAGATGGTATTTGGGTGTCAAATATGATTGGTCAACATAAAATAAACAAAGATGAAAATGGAAATGCACCAATTCGCTACGAAGCTATCAAAGCAGGACTTGAAAAAGTTGCCCAATTTGCAAAAGAAAACAATGCATCTGTACATATGCCAAGAATAGGATGTGGCCTTGCGGGGGGGACTTGGGAAAAAGTTGAGCCATTAATTAAAGACTCTCTTTTGAATGCAAATATTCCAACTTACGTTTATGATTTTAATTGAAATAAAAAAATGAAACTATAAGTCATGAACTCAAAGATCAAAATCAGAAAAATCCAAAACCATGACATAAACTTCATCTACAAATCAATCTGCGAACTCGAAAACGAAATTCTAGATTTTGAAGTATTCGAAGCAATATTCAATGAAAATATTTCCAATCCAAAAAATCTTTATCTAATTGCCGAAAACGAAAATGAAGGTTTAGGATTTATTAGTTTTCACACGCAAAATCTTTTACATCATTGCGGTTTAGTTGGTGAAATTCAGGAATTTTTCATTGATAAAAATTACCGAGGTCAAGGCGTTGGAAGATTATTAATAAATGAAATTTTAAATTTTACAGAAGAGAATAATTTAAAAAGCATCGAAGTAACGACAAATAAAAAACGAGTAGAAAACGTAGCGATTTATGAGAATCTTGGCTTTACTTTGAGTCATAATAAGTTTACGATTTATAAGTAATGATAATAGAAAAAGCCAACATAACTGATAATGAAATCCTAACTTCAATAACCAAAAAGTCAAAAGCCTATTGGGGATATTCTGATGAACAAATTCAAAAATGGGATAAAAACTTGACCATTTCGCAGGATTATATCAGAAATAATAACACTTTTAAGTTGATAGAAAACGATTTTATTATCGGCTATTATTCTTATGTTTTTGAAAATGAAAAGATTGTAAAACTTGATAATTTATTTATCTTGCCAGAACATATTGGAAAAGGATTTGGGAGATATTTACTTCTTGATTTTTTAAACAAAATGAAAGCAGAGAAAATAGAAAGAATCATTCTCGATTCAGAACCAAATGCGGAAAGTTTTTACTCCAAAATGGGATTTGTAAAAATTGGTGAATTCGAAACTTCTATAAAAAACCGCTTCATGCCTATTATGGAAATGAAACTTTAAAATCGAATTAAAAAAAAGTGAAACAGCTAAATATTTCCATAAAACATAATCTTATAATTGGTTTACTGATTGCTTTATGGCTTTTCATTTTTGCTTTCATCATAAAACCTTTTGACGACGGAACCATAAATTTCAGAGCTTGGTTTTTAATCAGTTTTGGATTTAGTGTTGTGGCGTTTTTGTGTTATGGTTTTTTAACGATTATTCAAAAAAGCTTTTATAAAAGAATTGGAAAATGGAATGCTGGTTTAGAAATAACAGCGATTTTTTTATTTCATGTACTATATTTGATTGGGGTTTTTGCCTTTTACAAAAGCCCAATTTTAAATGGCGGATATCACTTTTCAGAATTCTTTTCTTTCATCTTTATAAAAGTCGCTTTGATTTTAACTCCGGTAATAATTCTCGCAAGAAGATATTTAATCAAACTGATTCCATTAAAAGATGATGTTTTAATTATTAAAGGCGAAAATAGATTAGACATTTTAAAAATCCAGAAAGCTGATTTGGTCTGCATATCAAATGCACAAAATTATGTTGAAGTTTTTTATACAGAAAACGGAAAACTAACTTCAAAACTATTACGGACTTCACTCAAAAATATTCAAAAAGATTTTAGTTTTTTGATGCAAATTCATCGTTCGCATTTAATAAATCCGTCTCATTTTAAATCTTGGCGAAATCAAAATACCATTGTTTTAACCCAAATTGAACTTCCGGTTTCTAAAAATTATAAAGAAACTTTATTAGCATTATAATTTCGTGGCTAAAACAAAGTCTTCTTGTATTTAAGTGATTAAAATTGGCCTTTAAGCTCGTTTTGTTTTTGGATTGGGCTTTTTACTTTGTAAGAATGATATTAAAATAAATGAAATCTATATATTTGAATTGATTTTATAATTTAAAGCCAATCGCATTTTAAATATGAATAAGATTTTTACGTTATTAAGTTTCCTTTTTGTATTCCATATTTCTGCGCAAAATACTATTCAATTTGACAAAAAAATTGTTCAAAGTGAAGATAAATGGGTTGCATTTTCAGCAGATAGCACAGGAGCTTATCCGTATGGATTTATATATATTGATGCGCAAGCCGGATTAACTTTCGATTGGGAAGGAACATTTAAAATTGATCCAACAGGTAAATTTATTCCAAAAAGGAGAGAGATTGATGGACAGATGAAAGTTCGTTTGCAACCCAATAATAATTTAGTTGCTTTTATTCCAGAATCTAAGTTTGAAGAATTACATATTGATAAAGTTCCCGATTGGCTGAAGTTTTACAAAACAGATGAAGAGTCAATCAAACGACTTTACAATTGGGGTTATATGTATAACGGCTGGAATGAATGTCAAAAAGCGCTTGAGTTTCTTGAAAAGGCGCAAAAAATAGATCCTGAATATAAAGGTCTTCGGGTAGAATTGGCCTATTCTTATAATTGTCTTAATCAATATCAAAAAGCTGTTGATATTTTGAAAGTTGCATTAAAAAAAGAACCTCTTGATGCTTATACAAACAAGGAATTAATTTATGCCGAGACAAAAAACGGTAATCTGCAAGACGCAGAAAATGTATGCCGTAAAGTTTTTAAAGAAGTTGCAGATAAAACGTATAATGCTGAAAATGCATATAATATTTTGCAGGCTTATTATATTAAAAAAGATATTAAAAACTTCAATAATTGGTTTGCAGAAGCAAATTCTTATTTAATGAGCGATCAAAGATTTAAACCTTTGGCAGAACAAATGAAAGTAGAGTTGAAACAATAAATTACAAACGAAAATTGAGAAAACATATAAAATATCTAATAGCACTCTTTCTGACTTTTGTCTTGATTGCGGCTGACGGTACTTTATATTCTCAATCTAAATCGGCAGAATATTACCAATCTTCGTTTGTAGTTTTAAGAAGAGAACTGAATCTTAAAAATTCTCGTTTATATAAATTCGGACAGATTGTTTCTTCGGATAAAATAAGATTTTCAATTGTTCTGAATTTTCTAAAAACCGAAAATGTTTTTACTTTTCAAATTAAAAAGCTTCTGAAACTGCAGAACCTGCTTCATCAAAAACTAAATTCATTTATAAATCAGTCTATTTTTATAAATGAAATAATCACCTCAAAACACTTCGATAAAAGTTTATACAATGCTTAAGAAAATTTATTTCTAAGCACAGATGATACAATAATGTCTAATCATTTATCATTTTTAAAATGTATAAACAAAATAAACAAACACGTTTGGAGCAATCCAAGCGACCGCTTTTTCATTGGATAAAAAGGAAATTTATAATCGTAATTACAGCCTTTATGTTGGGAATGGCAAACGGAATGCACACCGAAGACACCAGAATTAAAGGAAATCAAAATTATACTGAACAGCATAAAAAGGATTGATTACTTTTTATTTAACCGCAAAGGACGCAAAGGTTTTTTTTCGCGATATCTAAATAAACACAAAGTTCGCAAAGCTTTGTGTTCATAAAAAGCTTTGCGAACCTTGCGTAATCATTTGCGAACTTTGCGGTTAAATTTTAAAAAGCATAAAAAAACCGAAACATTAAGCTTCGGTTTTGGAATTTCTTAATCAATCCATTTATAATATCTCGCCCCAATTAAAACAGGGGTTTCTTTTTCAATTCGGTCTAAAACCCATTCGTTTTTAGGAGTTCTAACGCTTTGTTTTTGTTCTTTTTTATGAAGACTTTCATAAGTATTGAAATCAATTTCTACGCTTTCGGCCAAATTTTCAAAAAGCTTTACATTTTCTAAAGCCGATTTCCATTCTGACTGAATCGTTCCTTCAAAGACTTTTGATTTCGATCCGCTTCCGTAAGCTAAGAAACCAAATTTAGTTCCTGCAACTTCTTTCTTAGTGTCATAAAAATGAGCCAAAGTCGATAACAATCCCATGAAAATAGAACCTGTATAAAGATTTCCAATTAATGAAGAAGCCAATTCTGCAGGTTGTAATTTCTCGGTTACAAAAGTTCTGTAATCTTCCGATTTTGCTACTTCTTTAATTTTTGTTTGATAATCTGCAGGTGCAATATCATCGGCAATAATTTTTTCGGCACTATCTAAAGCATAAATTTCAGATAACATTCTTCTTCCTTGGAAAGAATATGGTAAATGCATTACAATGCTGTGCCAAGTGTTGTATAAATTTTCGGTGGTATTTTTTAATTTTTTGAATGAAAAGTAAGCATTACGCGTACGATCCATATAACATTGGTTCGAATATTGTCCGTCAAAAACCGGCTGATCTTTGTGGATTTCGATTTCGGCTTCTAAATTGTCAAACCAAGAATCGTTGTTTGTGTTTTTTGTGATTTCTTCTTTAGAAATAGTTCTGTACGGTTTAAAGAAATCGAAAACGCCTTTTGTGCTCGTTGCCCAATTATCATTAAAAGCAATAATTTTTGGGTTTACTGTTACCAACATCGCAACAGCTCCGGCACCTTGTGTATATTCTCCGCCAGAATTTAAATCGTATTTTGCAAAATCAGTTGCAACAACAATTGCTTTTTTAGTTGGATTCAATTTTACAAAATCAAGGCAGTTTTGTAAAGCGTCAACGCCACCAATACAAGCAAAAGTAAAATCGACAACATCGCATTCTGCTAATGAATCTTCGCCAAATTTTTGCTCCATTAAATTAATTAAATAAGAAGCAATTGGTTTCGAACTGTCGATACCACTTTCGGTACCAACATAAATTCTGCTAATTTCTTTTAAGTCAATTTTATTGTCAAGGATTAGTTTGGTTAAAGCATTTGCTCCAAAAACAACCGCGTCCTGATGAACGTCTGGAAAAGTCATTTTTAGTAATCCAAGACCTTTTTCTAATTTTTCTGGTTCAATATTTCTGGCGATCGCCAAAGTTTTTATGGGTAAATGTATGTTTGCTACGTCAAAAGAGATAGCATCAATTCCTGTTTTCATTCTTATTTTTTTGAGCCGCTAAAGGTAAAACTATGTTATGGAATGACAATTTTTTGCTTTGATTAAATTAAGTACAGCCGGCACTTTTGAAGAAAATAAATCAAAACTTTGAATAAAATAACAATATGATAAATTTTTAGTAATCTGAATACGTATTAAAATTAAGAGAAAGTGGCTGTAAAGCAATTTTTTAGATTTGCTATACTGAATTTATACGTAAAAATACGTATGCGCAGTCTATTTTAAAATGATTATAAATAACAACGAAATGGTTGTAGTTCTTTTGTATTTGAGTTATTTTTGTGTAATTTTTTAAAACAAACTACTTAACACTTATGGCACAATCTGCACAGTTGAATGCTTCCATCTTAAAGAAAGTGGCTATGGCTCTTTCGGGAATATTCTTAATCACGTTTTTAGCGCTGCATGTTTCCTTAAATTTTATTTCTATTCTTAGTGAAGACGTTTTCAACGAAGCTTCTCACTTTATGGGATACAATCCGCTGATCCAGTATGTAATGCAGCCAGTTTTGGCATTTGGAGTAATTTTCCACTTTGTAATGGGATTTGTACTTACAGCTCAAAACAGCGCAGCAAGACCAATTGCTTATGCAAAATACAACGGAGCTGCAAACGCTTCTTGGAGTTCTAGAAATATGATTATTTCTGGATTGGTTATTTTGGCTTTCTTAGGATTGCACTTTTATGATTTCTGGTTTCCTGAAGTTACCTATAAATATATTGCAGGTACAGCACCGGATGCTACAAGGTATTATGGAGAGTTAGTTCACAAATTTCATGACCCAATCCGTACAGGATTATACTGTGTGTCTTTCATTCTTTTAGGATTTCACTTATGGCACGGGTTTGCATCTTCTCTTCAATCAGTAGGGATGCACAACAAATACTCTAGATTTTTAAGTAAAGTTGGTTACGGTTTCGCAGTAGTGGTTCCGGCACTTTTCGTAATTATCGCATTATTTCATCATTTCAATAATTAATATCAATTATAATGGCATTAGATTCAAAAATTCCAAATGGTCCTATAGCGGACAAATGGACAAATTATAAAGATCATATTAATTTAGTAAACCCTGCTAACAAACGTAATTTAGATATTATCGTTGTTGGTACAGGTTTGGCTGGAGGTTCTGCGGCAGCTACTTTAGCTGAGTTAGGATATAACGTAAAAGCATTTTGCTTTCAAGATTCACCTCGTCGTGCGCACTCTATTGCAGCACAAGGTGGTATCAATGCAGCAAAAAACTATAAAGGTGATGGTGACTCAATTTACAGATTGTTTTATGACACTGTAAAAGGTGGTGATTACCGTGCTCGTGAGGCAAACGTTTATCGTTTGGCTGAAGTTTCTGGAAATATTATTGACCAGTGTGTGGCTCAAGGGGTGCCATTGGCTCGTGAATATGGCGGACTTTTAGATAACCGTTCTTTTGGAGGAACTTTGGTTTCTCGTACATTTTACGCACAAGGACAAACAGGACAGCAATTATTGTTAGGAGCTTATTCTGCAATGAACCGTCAGATTGGTCGTGGAAAAATCAAAATGTACAACCGTCACGAAATGCTTGACATTGTTATCGTGAACGGAAAAGCGAGAGGTATTATCGCTCGTGACTTAATCACAGGTAAAATAGAAAGACATTCTGCTCACGCGGTAGTAATTGGTTCTGGAGGATACGGAAACGTATTTTTCCTTTCAACAAATGCTATGGGAAGTAACGCAACAGCAGCTTGGAAAATTCATAAAAAAGGAGCGTTTTTCGCAAATCCTTGTTATACACAAATTCACCCAACATGTATTCCAGTTTCAGGAGATCACCAGTCTAAATTGACTTTGATGTCTGAGTCTTTGCGTAATGACGGTCGTATTTGGGTTCCTGCAAAATTAGAAGATGCTCAGGCAATTCGTGAAGGAAAGAAAAAAGCAACAGATTTATCTGAAGAAGAAAGAGATTATTTCTTAGAAAGAAGATATCCTGCTTTTGGTAACTTAGTGCCTCGTGACGTTGCGTCTCGTGCGGCTAAAGAAAGATGTGATGCTGGTTTTGGAGTTAACAAAACGGGTGAAGCAGTTTACTTGGATTTCGCAGCGGCAATTAAACGTTACGGAACTGAAGATGCTTATGTAAAAGGTTTAGATGATAAAGATGCTGCTTTGGTAACTAAATTAGGAGCTGCAATCGTGAAAAGTAAATACGGAAACTTATTCCAGATGTATTACAAAATCGTTGATGAGGATCCTTATACAACACCAATGATGATTTACCCTGCGGTTCACTACACAATGGGTGGAACTTGGGTTGATTATAACTTAATGACTACAATTCCTGGATGTTTCTCAATTGGAGAATCTAACTTCTCTGATCACGGAGCAAACAGACTTGGAGCTTCTGCTTTAATGCAAGGTTTAGCTGACGGATATTTTGTACTTCCTTATACAATAGGAGATTATTTAGCTCCAGATATTAAAATGGGAGAAATTTCTACAGACTTACCAGAATTCGTTGAAGCTGAGAAAGCAGTTGTTGATCAAATAAATAAATTTATCAATAACAACGGTAAACATTCTGTAGATTATTTCCACAAAAAATTAGGAAAAATCATGTGGAATAAAGTAGGTATGGCTCGTAATGCTAAAGGTTTAACTGAAGCTATCGAAGAAATTGCTGCTTTACGTGAAGAGTTTTATAAAGATGTAAAAGTTCCTGGAAGTGCTTTCGAATTTAATCAGGAATTAGAAAAAGCAACTCGTGTTGCCGATTTCTTAGAATTAGGAGAATTGTTCGCGAAAGATGCTTTACACCGTAACGAATCTTGTGGTGGTCACTTCCGTGAGGAGTACCAAACAGAAGAAGGAGAAGCACTTCGTGATGATGATAACTTTGCATACGTTGCAGCTTGGGAATACAAAGGGAAACCAAGTGATGCAGTATTACACAAAGAACCGCTTAATTACGAAAACATTAAATTAGTTCAAAGAAGTTATAAATAAAAAAGTTAAGAGTTAAGGGTTATGAGTTTAAAGTCGTTCGAAGATTTAGAGTGCTGGAAAGCAGCACGTGAATTAAGAATCTTTGTTTCTCAAAATATTCTTTCGAAATTTCCAATTGACGAAAAATATGCCTTAACTAGTCAGCTTAAACGATCTTCTAGATCTGTTAGTGATAATATTGCCGAAGGGTTTGGAAGATATCATTATCAAGAAAATATTCAATTCTGCAGAATTGCCCGAGGTTCTTTAACAGAATCTTTAAATCAGGTAATCACTGCTTTAGATGAGAACTATATTGAAGAAGATTTGTTGCAAAAATTTAGAGAAAGGTTTGAAAGAACCAAAGCAATATTAAATGGATATATAAATTATTTAGCTAGGACTAAAATGGAGTAGTAACCCTATGACGTTTAACTCTTAACTTATAACCCATAACAAAATTATGAAACTTACATTAAAAATATGGCGTCAAAAAAACGCTCAAGATAAAGGAGGGATTGTAGAATATCCTATCGATGGAATCGAACCAGATATGTCTTTCCTTGAAATGTTAGACGTTCTTAACGAAGGTTTAATCAATAAAGGAGAAGAACCAGTAGCATTTGATCACGATTGTCGTGAAGGAATCTGCGGGATGTGTTCTTTATTCATCAACGGAGAAGCACACGGACCAGACAGAGGTGTTACAACTTGTCAGTTGCACATGCGTATGTTTAAAGATGGTGATACAATTTTTATTGAGCCATTTAGAGCAAAAGCTTTCCCGGTAATTAAAGATTTAGTTGTTGATAGAACTTCTTTTGACAGAATTCAACACGCTGGAGGATTTATCTCTGTAAATACTTCAGGAAATACAATTGATGCGAATACAATTCCAGTTAATAAAGACGACGCAGATAAATCATTTGATGCTGCTGCTTGTATTGGTTGTGGAGCTTGTGTTGCAACTTGTAAAAACTCTTCAGCAATGTTATTCGTTTCTGCAAAAGTTTCTCAATATGCATTATTGCCTCAAGGTAAAGTTGAAGCAACTGACCGTGTTTTAAACATGGTTCACCAAATGGATTTGGAAGGTTTTGGAAACTGTACAAATACTGGAGCTTGCGAAGTAGAATGTCCTAAAGGAATTTCTCTTGAAAATATTGCACGTATGAATCGTGAATATTTAGCAGCAAGCTTGAAAGGATAATCTAAAAAACATTTTTAGTTTTAAATAAAAAAAAGCATCCCGTCTCCTGACGGGATGCTTTTTTTATGTCTTATTCGTAATATAAATTTGATTCGCTAATTTCCTGTTTTTCTTTTCCTTCCTGCTGAATGAAACAGGTTAAAGAAGTTCCTCCAATCTGATCAAAATAACTGATGTTGAGTTTGTGAAATCCTTTTTCAAGCTTGACAACTCCATATGCTTCGTTTAACCAATGAATGCCGTCATTATTTACAATCAGTTCATTGTCTATAAAAAGCTTCGATCCATCGTCTGAAAGCGTCGAAATCGTATAATTTGCCGTTTCTGGAATAAAGATATATCCGTCAAATTTTAAACCGATATAACGCTCGGTTTTTGTTTTCCATTTTTCACTGCTGATTGTTCCTTCAAATATTCCTGAATTGACAGGTTTTGAAAGTTCTAAATCTTGAACTTGCTGAAATGCTCCGGTATAATAATCATATTTCAGTCCTTTTTTGGTTGGTTGTATGGCTAAAGCCGATTTTAAATCAGGATTTCGGACTAATATTTTACTAATAGAACTTCTTCGTCCGCTTGGGCTTATTTGAACTGTTTTTATGATTCGATATTCTCCTTTCGGAATATTTATAGCTACTGGTTTGGTATATAGTTCGGCCGTTTCATCAGGATTGTAACCATCAATAGTGTAAAAAATTTGACCGTTTTTGATTGTTGGTTTTAAATCTAAAGTATATTTTGATGCAATTACAGCAGTTTCATTAGATCCAAAAGGCGTTGGAACTTTATAAAGCCTTTTTTGCTGTTCTAATTTTTCTAAATGATACGGCATCTGATTCAAAATAAAATGATTGTAGTTTTTGTTTTCAGGTTGCGTCCATGCAATTTCTGCCAAAGCAAATAATCGTGGATAAAGCATGTAATTTAATTTCGCCGGACTTGTTAAATATTCGGACCAAAGATTCGACTGAACGCCCCAAATGTATTTCTGTTCTTCAACAGTCAAGCTGTCAACTGGAGTTGGATTGTAATTGTAAATTTTTTCAACGGTAGTAAATCGGCCAATTGTTAAAGGTTCTTGTGGTGAATATCCTTGATTATAATCCAGATAAAGAACTTGCTCCGGGTTCATAATTACAAAATGTTTTTGTTTCGCAGCACTGATTCCGCCTGATTCACCTCGCCAAGACATTACGGCTGCATTTGGTGCTAATCCGCCTTCAAGCATTTCATCCCAGCCAAGAATTTGTCTTCCGTTTTTATTTAAGAATTTCTCTATTCTTGTTGTTAAGTAACTTTGTAATTCATGCTCGTTTTTTAAACCCAAGTCTTTAATCCTTTTTTGGCAATTTGGACATTCTTTCCATCTTGCTTTCGGGCATTCGTCTCCGCCGATATGAATATATTTACTCGGAAACAAAGCGATAACTTCAGTTAAAACATCTTCTAAAAAAGTAAAAGTTTCCTCTTTTCCAGCACAAAAAATATCTTCAAAAACACCCCATGTTTCGACAACTTTATAAGTTCTGTCTGGAAAACAAGATAAATTTGGATAAGCGGTTACCGCCGCAGTTGCGTGACCCGGCATTTCGATTTCGGGAATAATATTTACATAATGCGCTTCGGCAAATTTTACAACGTCTTTAATTTCTTCTTGTGTGTAAAATCCGCCATATGGATTTCCGTCAAAAAAAAGCGGTGATCTTTCAAATTTATTTCCGACTAAAGTCTGTGCTCTTTTAGATCCGACTTCAGTTAATTTTGGATATTTTTTTATTTCAATTCTCCAACCTTGATCGTCAGTTAAGTGCCAATGAAAGTTATTTAATTTATAGCTAGACATTTGTGCAATAAAATCTTTTATAACATCAACAGAGAAAAAGTGACGACAAACATCTAGGTGTAATCCTCGGTAAGCGTATCGTGGCGCGTCTTCAACGGTTATGCAAGGCAGTTTTATTTCATTTTTATTTGATGGTTTATTTGGTAAAAGTTGCAAAAGACTTTGAACAGCATAAAATAATCCTTCTTCAGAACCTGTTACTATAATTTTTTTAGAAGAAATAGAAATTTTATAGGATTCTTTACTTGCCGATGATGGATTTTTGGCAACAAACAAAACTTCAATTGGACTTTTTTTTGCGGGTAAATTTCCATTTACTGCCGCTTCAAAAATTTGCGCTGTTTTAAGTTCTTTTGCACTGAATTTATTGTTTTCAAAAACAACTTTTATTTGTCCGTTCAAACTTATGCTGTTGCCAGTTGCTTTGTATAAATTTGGAGCAGGAATTATAGAAGTGTTTTGAGCTTTTCCGATAAAACAGCAAAATAATAAAAAGAGGAAGATGTTTTTTTTCATGGCTGGTTACTGTTCGATTTATTGTGGTTTCAGGCAAATTTAGTATTTGAAATTTCTTTTCTGCAAAAAATATGCAAAACGTTTAGGTGTTTAAATGTCTTTAAAATAGCTTAGTTAATTTTTTTATTACATTGTGTTATAATTTGTTTCGCAATAATATTGCATTATTTGTTTACATTTGTTTAAAAAATATATTGGCATGAATAATGAAAATGAATTGGTAAATTACACTAAGGAAGAACGAAAAAATCTTATTTTAAAAGAGATTAACTTGCACACTCGTGTAAGTTTTGAAACACTTTCTGCCAAATTATTTGTTTCAGAAGATACTGTCAGACGTGATATTAATGAACTTGAAGCAGACTCTTTATTGATTAAGGTAAAAGGCGGTGCGATGACAAAAGCGTACCATCATTCTTCATCTAATCAAACTTATGCCGGTGAATCAAAACAGATTATTGCTCAAAAAACATTGGGACTTCTTCGTGACGGAATGGTTCTCTTGATTGGAGGCGGAACCACAATTAGAGAATTTATCCGTTTAATTCCGAATGATTTAAATCTTACCATTTTTACGGTTACTGTTTTATCTGCTGTTGAACTTTTGGATAAACCGAATGTCAAAATCATCATGATTGGCGGCAGTATTTCTTCTTACAGCCAAATGTGCGTGAGCGGCGACGTCTACAATCAATTGGCTAATATTAAAGTTGATTTGTTAATATTAGGAACCAATGCCTTAGATATCGAAGGCGGTTTCTCAGATTCTGACTGGGAAACAGTTCAGGTAAAAAAAGCAATGATTCAGGCTTCTGAAAAAACTGCAATTTTGACTATTTCTGAAAAATTAGACACCGTTTTAAAAATGAAAATTGCCAACTTATCTGAAGTTGATTATGTTGTCACCGAAGTTGATCCGAGTGACGAAAAATTAAAATCGTATAAGAAGGCAGTTCCAAGTTTAGTTTTTATTTAATCCCAATTTTTCATTAAAAAATTAATCCAGTTCTGGTGAAAGATTTTATCTAAATCTTCATCAGAATAGCCGTTGTTTTTAAATATCGGAACTAGTTTTTGCAAATCGGCAATGGTATTTAAATCATACGGAGATTGTTCTGTACCAAAAGCGCCGTCAAGATCAGAACCAATTCCGATATGATCTGCATTTCCGGCCAATTGGCAAATATGATCCATATGTTTAAAAACGGTTTCTAAATTGCAATTAGTGCCTTTTGGAGTAGAAACGCCTCTTTCCCAATTTGGAACTAACATCCAGGCATCTAAAGCGCCACCAATAACGGCTCCTCTTGAAATTAATGCTTTGATCATTTCATCGCTGTATTGACGATTGTGATCAACCAGACTTCTGCAATTGTTATGACTTGCCCAAACTGGTCCATTATAATGATCTAATGCCTGCCAAAAAGCATCATCGCACAAATGCGTTGCATCCAAAATAATATTCAAACGCTCCATTTCTTTTAATAAATCAATACCGTTTTGATTCATTTTTCCCGTCGCATCAGTTCCGTTTGCGTATCGTCCAGGACCATAATGCGCGGGACCAATGGCGCGTAATCCGTAATTGTAAGCTTTCTCTAAATAGGAAATATCGATAATAGAATCGGCGCCTTCTAAACTTAGAATATATCCAATTGGTTTTTTATCATTTGGCGTTCCGTCATTCCATAAATCAATTTGTTTTTGGAGCGATTTTTTATCTGTAATCTGCGTCATTTCTCCAGCTTCTTCCATGGCTTTATACCACGTAATTTGCCCTTGAGTTTGTGCCCAAGCTTGCTCAGGAGAATTCCAGCCCGGAATAATACTGCCTGGTTTTACAAATCGTGCAATTTGAGTTGCCACAACAATCCCAATATTGCCTCGTCGCAAATCTGGAAAAGAAACCGTCGCGCGCTCACGATCTGGTTTATCTGTCATTCCTTTTTCTAAATGACGTAAAGTTGGAACATCATTTCGTAAATCTCTATTCCATTCCATCGCATTCATGCTCAGGTCTAAATGGGCGTCTAGTATAAACATATTCGTTTGAACTTAATTTTATATATTAATTTTTCTGCTTCGGGCAGCAACTTTCCATTCGTCACAAATTTCATGTGTTGAATTCACGACTTGAACCGAATCATAAAGTGCGCAAGTTGGGCACACATGATAAGGAATTGCGTAAATAAGATCGCCGATAGCATACTGATTTTGTCCTTTGTTTTCAATGATTAAATGTTCTTCTGAATGAGCAGTCGGAATCAGATTTTCATCATTTAAAATAACTAATCTTTTATCAATTGGGTTTTCTGAAGAAACGGCTTTGTAGCCAATATCGATACAAAAAGTTGATTTTGTTGGTTTTGAAATAATCGTTCCAACAATAACAAATGCCGGTTCAAATTTTTGTTCCGAAAGATGAATCTGATAATTGGAATCCCAGAAAACAAAAGTTCCCGGACTGCATTCTACATTTTTTTCTGAAGCATAAAACGGAAATGTATTCGATCCGCCGGCAACTATTTTTAATTCATAATCTAGTTTTTCCTGAATCGTTTTTAGCTTTTCGCTGATGCTGAAAAAAGAATTAGAAGCTACAGCTATTCGATCTTCTAAAGTTCCTTTTAAATGGCCGTCATAAATGTGAATTCCGGCAAAATGAATGTTTTTTAGCTTTAGAATTTCTTCTACTAATTCAGGCCAATTTTCAGAAATTGAAATTCCGGTTCTGTTCATTCCAGTATTTAAATCCAAATAAACCGTCAGCGATAAATTATTTTTTTGAGCAATTTCATTTAAGGCTTTCGCCGAATCTAAATTATCGACAATGGTTGAAAAAGCGCTTTTTGGATATTTCTGAATAAGAGAAATCCATCTTTCTTTTTTATTTCCAACAGGCTGATAGGCGAGAAGAATATCCGAAATTTCATGAATGGCGGCAAGTTCAGCCTCCGCAATTGTGGCGCATTTTGTTTTATTGATTCCGTATGTCTTGAATAAATCTAGAATTTCGCCAATTTTATGCGTTTTGATATGAGGCCTCAAATTTTGAACTTCACCATTTACATCTTCAATCAGACGCTCGACATTGTGTTGCATACGATCTTCATAAACAGCAATAAACGGAGTGTCAACACGGATTTCGGAATTTATTTTCCACCAATTTTCTTGCATAACTTAGTTTCTGGTTTTTTCTACAACTTCAATTAAATCCTGAAAAGCTTTTAAAGATTGCTCATAACTTAAATTTAAAAGCATTTCTTTCGAAAACAAATTAGAACCAATTCCCACGCAAACAACACCAGATTTGAACCAAGATTTTAAATTGCTTTCTTCTAAAGTTACGCCTCCGGTTGGCATTATTTTTAAATTCGGAAATGGAGCTCTAATTGCTTTTACATATCCGGGTCCGCCAATTTTATCAGCAGGAAAAAGCTTTACAACTTCGGCACCTAATTTATTGGCATGAAGCACTTCATTTAAAGTAGCAGCGCCGGGAATCCAGTAAATATTATTCTTGAAACAGTAATTTCCAATTTCAGAATCAGTATGCGGACAAACAATGCAATCTGCTCCTAGGTTTATGAATGTTTCGGCATCTTCAACACTTAAAATAGATCCAACGGCCAGTTTAACATCTAAATTGTTTGCCTTTTTAAACTCGATCATTTGACTGAAAACTTCTTTAGCATCATCTGCACGCGCGGCAAATTCAATAATTTTTATGCCAGAATCAGCAGCTGATTGCAAAACAATTTTAGCTGTTTCAATGTTGATTTGTGTTACTAGCGGAAGCACGCCTTGAGCTTTTAAAATGCTATACATATTTGGGGTAATTTATTATCTATTAATTCTGTTGCTTGAGCCGTTTTCCATAAAATGATTTATTTCGGCAAGACTTGTTATGGCAAAATCGCCATGTATGCTTTGTTTGATTACACCGCAAGCCGTTGCCCATTCAATGCATTCCTGACCTGATAATTTATTGGATAAACCATAAATTAATCCGGCATTAAACGCATCGCCAGAACCAATTTGGTCTGTAACAACGTGTATTTTGTGTTCTTTGGTTTCGTAAAAATTGCCTTCATGCATTAATAAACCTTTGTATAAATGTGCCGGCCCATCTGATTTTCTAAAACTCATTGCGAGTGTTTTTAGAAATGGCATTTCTTTTTTTAGTAATTCAAAAGTCTTTTGAAAACGATTTTCATCGGATTCATTTTTGTCGGTTTTTATTCCGAAGTAAATTTCGATCGCGTCCAAATCAGCTACAGTGATGGTGCTGTATTGAAGCAAATCGGGCATTATTTCAGAAGGTTTTTTCCCGTATTGCCATAATTTGGAACGATAATTAAAATCAGAAGAAATTGGCAATCCTTTTTCATGTGCTGCCAAAATTCCTTCTTTGCAGACAAGTCCAGCTTCATAAGAAACGCCTGGACTAATTCCCGACCAATGAAAATGTGTTACATCTTTTAAAACTTCTTCCCAATCAATCTGATTTTTTTGAATTGTTGCAAAAGAGGAATTGCTTCTGTCGTAAATAACCTGTGATTGTCTGATTTGATTTCCGGATTCAACAAAATAAAGTCCTAATCGTTCTCCGCCATAAATACATTTTGAAGTATTTACTTTATGTTTTTGTAGTTCGTTTATGGCTAATTGAGCCAAATCATTTTGAGGTAATCTTGTAATATAATCCGTTTGGATTCCGAGTTGGGAAAGTAAAACACAAACATTTGCTTCGGCGCCTCCAACATGTATTTTTATTTCATTGGCCTGCGTAAACCGGTTTCCATCGGTTACACTCATTCGGAGTAATAATTCTCCAAATGTTGCTATTCTTGTTTGTGGTGTATTTGTATTCATATTTGATTTTTTTTAGCCACGAATTCATGAATTATTACAAAGCATTGTACTTATATTATTTTGTACTGATTTGGGAATTGCTTCGCCTGCTCATTATGTTCGGGTCGTGGCAAATAAATTTTTAATCAGCCACAGATTTTGGGACTAAATTATTTTCCTTAACCAATACAGATTACTCTTTAATCTTTATTTCTGTGGCGTGTTTTTTTTAATATAATTCGAAAACAGCTTCAACTTCAACAGGAATATTATCTGGTAAAGAACCCATTCCAACCGCGCTTCGAACTCCAATTCCGTTTTCCTGACCCCAGACTTCAGCAAATAATTCGCTGCAGCCGTTTATCACGTATGGATGTCTTAAAAATTCGCCATTGCAATTCACCATTCCAAGCACTTTAATAACTCTTTTTACTTTATTCAAGCTTCCAAAATTAGTTACGATGGTAGAAAGCATGGTCAAACCGACTTGTCTTGCTGCTAATTTTCCTTCTTCAATATCCATATCATCACCAATTCTCCCGATGATTAAGGATTTGTCATCACGAACCGGACCGTGACCAGACAGGTATAAATATTTACCATCAACTAAATAAGGTTTGTAGATGCCAAGCGGTTGTGGTGCTGGCGGTAAAGACAAACCAAGTGTTTCAAATTTTTCTTGAGGTAATAAATTCATGATATTAATGTATTATAGAGTTTAAAATAAAAACGAAAATGATTCCTAAAACAGATACTAAGGATTCCATTACGGTCCAGGATTTAAATGTATCTTTTAGGCTGGTATTAAAATATTCTTTGAACAACCAAAAGCCTGGGTCGTTTACATGTGAACACATTAGGCTTCCGGCTCCAACTGCCAATACTAATAAGTTGGGATCCAAACCATTCTGTTGTAACAAAGGTAATAAAACACTGGCAGTCATTAATCCGGCTGCGGTGGCTGAACCAACGCAAATGCGAATGATTGCCGCCATCAACCAAGCGAGTAAATAAGGATGAATATTGGTTTGCGTTAAAGTCGCGACAATTGTTTCGTTTACACCGCTTACAATCATAACTTCTTTTAAGCTTCCTGCTCCGCCTACGATTAAAACAATCAGCGCAACATCTTTTATTGCGATTGCATAATCATCCATTATAGAAGCCAGACTTCGGTTCATTCTTATGCCTAATGTATAGGTGCAAAGAAGAAGGGAAATCAGCATAATTATACTTGGATCTCCAATTGTTTTGCAGATATTATTTACAGATTCATTTGTTGTAATTAATGGAAGCAATGAAGTGATAGTCAGACCAAAAACAGGGAATAAAGCCGAGAATAAACTAATTGAAAAACTTGGCAATTTGCCTTCGTTAACGACTTCTTCGACATTTATTATTTCATGATCTGATTCGGTTTTAATGTTTTTCAG
Organism: Flavobacterium sp. ASV13; assembly: GCF_000745775.1. Lineage (GTDB taxonomy): Bacteria > Bacteroidota > Bacteroidia > Flavobacteriales > Flavobacteriaceae > Flavobacterium. The sequence goes on from NZ_KN050752.1 coordinate 328,965, forward strand.
CAAATTTGAAAATAATAAACCGGCAATAAAAATAGTAGGTACAGCAATGATGATTCCGTAAATTAAGACTAGGCCAATATCAGCTTTTAAAATACTGCTCAATGCCATTGGGGAAGGATGTGGAGGCAAAAAACCGTGTGCTACTGAAAGCGACGCCAGCATTGGGATTCCGAGATATACTTTTGAAAGCTTAAATTGATGGGCTACTGAGAAGATTAAGGGAACTAACAAAACAAAACCAACACTATAAAATAGAGGTATCCCAACAATAAATCCGGTAATCATTAATCCTAGGCGAACGTGTTTTTTGCCTGTCCATCCCATAACTGTTTTTGCAATGACATTTGCCGCGCCAGATGAAACGGCAAGTTTGCCAATACAGGTTCCGAAAACGATAATTAAGGTGATCGAACCCAACATTTCGCCCAAACCTTTTTGAACTGTTTGTGACAAAGTGTTTATTGGCAGACCTAAAAATAGGCCTGCCAGCAAAGCTGTAATGATAAAGGCAATAAACGGATTGATTTTAAACCAAGCGATTTGAAGGATTAAAAATGCAATACATGCCGTAAGAATTATAATGCTCATTATCTATTTTTTTTATTATTTATCCCACCAGATTTTTGTTGTGAAATTGTCTTCACCCTGGCGCTTAACTGCTTCTGCTAAGTTAGTTGAATTCACAGAATATTCACTAGTTGGATATTTGAATCGTCTTGGAATTGTGCCATTTGTGACATTTCCAGGGAAATTTACCGGAACTAAAACTGGATATCCAGTTCGTCTCCAGTTTGAATAAACCTCTTGTTCATCTACAAAAAGAGCCACATAAATTTGAGTATGAATTTGATTCATTTTTGCTTCAAAAGAACCTGCAGTATTGAATGGATTTAGCGTTAAATAAGGTGTTGCGTCAGTTATTGCATAAGTTGGTCCATAAATTGCCATGTTTAAGAACGAAGCTTTTACTCCTTTTTCATATAAATCTTTATCGGCTTCATTAGTGTACCAGCCTCTTGCAGCAGCTTCGGCTAACAATAAATTAGTTTCGGCATTGCTAATAACCATCAATGGCGCATCATATTTGAAAACCGTACTTTGATTTGGTTCCGAATAAGTTCCTTGTTCTACTGGAGTTGGGGCAGTTTTAGTTCCGTTAGGAAAACCTTTTTGAACAGCAAGTGATGTATTTTGAGTTGTTCCTTGCCAAACACCTGAATAAACACTAATTCTAGGATCGGCAGTTGATTTTAATAAATCGATAAATGTTTTGCCTAATTTTCCGCCTTCTACATTTTTTTGGCCGTATGATCCAGCTGTAAAATCTTGTCTTCTTGAATCAAATCCAACAGGGTTTCTGTTAATATCATTTGGTCCGTCAGTATAGCGCATTACAGCGTTATCAGTTCCGTTTATGATTACACCTCCAGCAATTGCTTTTGTAACCCAAGTTTTTGCCAATGTTGGGTCAACTTTAGTCAATCTCATTCCTAAACGGAGCATTAACGAATAAGAGAATTTTTTCCATTTTGCTACATCGCCATCATATAAAAAATCTGCTTTTCCAAAACTTGTTTTTGATGCATCCAAAGCAGTTGCAGCTTCATCAAGTTCTTTTAGTAAATCTTTATAGATTGATTCCTGAGTGTCATATTTTGGAAGAAAAATAGATGAAGTGTTTGCTTTTGCAGCTTGAGAATATGGAATATCACCATATAAATCTGTAATTCTGTGATACAAATAAGCTCTCCAGATTCTGGCAATATTAAGTTTGTTGCTGTCGGTTGGATTGCCTTTTACAGCATCAATAACAATTTCAGTTTCATTTATTCCAGTTGGATAAGCCTGATTGAAATAAGCAGAGTAATAAACCTCATTGCTAAGATATTTGTCCCCAGCTCCAGAAGCTTCTTTGTAAGTCGCATAATGCTGCAACATACCGCCACATTCCAAAATATTGGTTGCAAAATAATTGTTGTTTAAGCCATCCAATTGCGCTTTGCTGAAAATATAATTCGGATTTGGTTTTTCAACAACATTCGGATTCGTATTGATTTCTTCAAAATCTTTGGAACAAGAAGTCATACCTCCTAAAAGTATTCCTGTTAGATATAATAGAGTTAATTTTTTCATTTCTCTTTAATTTAAAATTTAACGTTTAAGCTTAAACCAAAGCTTCTTGTTTTAGGCAATCCAAATTGCTCTACACCTTGAGCATTTCCTGCACTAAATACAGATTCCGGATCAACGTTTGGCGTTTTCTTGTAAAGGATGAATAAATTTCTGGCCACAAAAGAAACAGAAAGACTCTGAAGTTTAGCCAATGCTTTTATTCTTTCAAGCGGTAAGTCATAACCAACAATTACTTGTCTTAATTTGATAAAGCTTGCGTCATAAATAAAAGTTGATGAAATGTTTCTTAAACCATCATAATAAGTTCTTAAGTTTTCTGGGGCAATTACCATATTTACCGGATTTCCGTTTGTATCAACTCCTGAAATTGGCAATCCGGTTTCACGACCTTCTAATGTCAATTTAGTTAAACCCATACGCGTTCCGTATAAATCGGTTCCAGAATATAAGCTTCCGCCAAATTTTCCATCAATTAAAAAGCTGAAGGATAATGCTTTGTATTTGAATTCATTGTTGATTCCCGCGCCCCAAGGATGAACACCTTGTCCTAATTCTTCAAGCGGCCCTCTGGCAATACTAGCAGATCCTCCGCTCACATTGTAAACTGTATTTCCGTTAGCATCTTTTAATGGTTTGTAACCTTTTATAATACTGTATGGACGGCCAACATCACTTGTAATGGTTACATATCCATTTACAGAAGTTGCCATTGTAATAGAATTCAAATCATCTGTAAGTGCCTGAACTGTATTTTTATTATAAGATCCGTTGAAAGTAGCATCCCATGAAAAATCCTGATTGTTGATTATTTTTCCAGAAAGCAAAAATTCAACACCGGTATTTTTCATTTTTCCAAGATTCAGTAACGCTGTGTTTGCTCCAGAACTTGTTGAGACTGTAGTTTCCACAATATCATTTGTTGTTGCACGATCGTACCAAGCAAAATCAAGATTTAACCTGTTATTGAAAAAACCTAAATCGGTACCAATTTCAAATGTTGTTGAAGTCAGCGGACTTAAAGTTGAATTTGGAACTCTGCTACTTGTTGGCCCTTGTAATTGTTGTCCGTTATGTCCGCCTTGAACCATCGAATAAGATTGATTCAAAGCATAAGGATCTGGAGTTGCTCCTCCAACCTGAGCCCAAGAACTTCTTAATTTTGCAAATGAAACCCATTCTGGCATTTTTAATAAATCGGAAACAATGATACTTGTTCCAACTGAAGGATAAAATACCGTATTGTTTTCTGCAGAAAGTGTTGAGAACCAATCTTGGCGTCCAGTGAAATTTAAGAAAATGACATTTTTATAATCAAAGTCGGCAGCTCCGTAAACAGAGTTTGTTTTTGTTTTTCCGTAAGGATAAGAGTAGGTAAGAGTTTGTAAGTTGCTTAAAGCATAAAAATCATCTAATACATAACCAGATCCTTCAACTTTTGTTTCATCTCTCAAAGTAGTTCGGGAGTTTACACCAACTAAGGCATTTAAAGAGAAATCTTTGTAGAAATTCTTTTTAGTATAATTTAAAATTGCCTCGGAATTTAAATTTGAAAGTTTCATTCTAGAACCTTGCGCATAACCAACAGGATTATTTAATGTTGTTTTTGGAATGTATCCAAAGAACTCATAATCGGTGTAATCTTGTCCGATTCGGCCTTGCAGAAAAAGTTCAGGTGTGAAATTCAATTTTACATTTAACATCCCGATAAAACGATTTTTGGTATCGTTATTTTTAATTTTATTGACAACGAAATAAGGATTTGTCGCTACAGCTACAGGATTCCATGCTTCTTCAATGCCGTTTTCGTCATAACCTGGGGCAAGATTTCTGATATCAACAGTATTGGCAATCATGTACGTTCCCCAGTTTGCATTAGCTTCAGCATCAGAAACGGTTGGTCTGTTAGCCGATTTTTCTAAATTATATTGCGTTACGACATCAAATTTCAACCAGTCTGTCAAATTTACATTACTAGCCAAGTTGAATGTTTTGCGGTTGAAACCAGAATTTGGTAAAATACTTTCATTTTCTAAATTCGAAAATGACAAACGTCCAGTTGCTTTTTCACTTCCTCCAGATAAAGCGACTGAGTTAATAAAAGTAGTTCCGGTTTGGTAGAAGTTTTTGATGTTGTTTTTTTGTGCTACATAAGGTCGGGCAACGCCGTCGAACTGAACAACATCTGTTCCGTCCATTTTTGCTCCCCACGACCAGCGTCCGTCAGCAATAGCCTCAGCCTGATTTGCTGGTTTTTTTCCGTTATGACCAGAACCGTATTCGTACTGCCAGTCTGGTATAATTGATGGAGTTTCAAAAGTAAAAGAGCTATTGTATTCAATTCCAATGCCTTTTTGGGCAGTTCCTCGTTTGGTTTGAATTAAAATAACTCCGTTTGCAGCGTTGGCGCCATACAATGCCGCAGCTGTTCCTCCTTTTAAAACGGTAATCGATTTGATGTCGTCTGGATTAATTACTGAAGTTCCGTCACCTCGATCGACATTGATTCTGGTTGATCCCGGGCCATTTCCTATTCCTGGCAGATTCAACTGTGTATTGTCAATCGGTAAATCGTTAACTACATACATTGGTTGGTTGTTTCCGTTTAGCGAACCGTTTCCACGAATTACAACTCGACTTGAACCATTTGGTCCCGTTGCTGTACTGCTCACGTTAACTCCGGCAATTTTTCCAACTAATGCATTCGTAATATTGGTTTCTTTTGCTTTAGTAAATTCAGTTCCTTTAAGTTCTGTTACGGCATATGAAACTGCTTTCCCGCTTTTTTTAACTCCTAATGCAGTTACTAAAACCTGATCCAAAACATTTTCAGCTGGTTTTAAACTTATCGTTACGTCTTTTGTATTGTCTAATTTGAATTCTAATGTTCCATAACCCATGTACGAAATGATGATGTGACTTTCGTTTTCAGGAACATTCAGTTTAAATCTTCCATTTTCATCTGTTATGGTGGCAATTTTATTATTGCTTTTTGCAATAATTGTAGCTCCTGCAATTGGCATTCCGTCGTCCTGGCCTATAACTTGACCTGAAATTTCAGTTTGATTGCTTTTCTGTTCAAAAAGATGCGTTTTTATTGCAGTCTCTTTTGCATTTGCCGAGAAAATCATACCTCCGGCAAATACTAATGAAATTAGCCTTGTTTTCATAATTCTTTGGTTTTCATGTTTTTTTTGGTTTTTATTGGCAAGCCAAATATATATATTAATTTTTCACTTTTGCATTTTTTTTGCATAAAATGCATTTTTTTTGCAAAACAAAAGTTTGATATGTTTTTAATTTCCTTATGAAATATTGATTTTAGACGTTTTTTGAGAAAATTTTGCAGAAAACGCTTTTTTGCAAAATTTATAATTTGGCTGAAAATTCGTATTTTTGAATTATGAAAATCGCACTTATACAATCAGATCTGCATTGGGAAAATGCTTTAGAAAACAGAAAAAACTTCGAATCGGAAATAAATTCAATTGATTCTGAGGTGAATTTGATTGTTTTGCCCGAAATGTTTTCGACCGGATTTACAATGAATGCTTCCGCAGTTGCCGAAACAATGCAAGGCGAAACTGTTCTTTGGATGAAAGAAATTGCAAAGCAGAAAAATGCTGCCGTTACCGGAAGTTTAGTAATTACTGAAAACGGAAAATTTTACAACCGAATGTTTTTTGTTTTTCCTTCTGGAGAAATTCAATATTATAACAAACGCCATTTATTTACATTGGCGGGAGAAGATCAGTTTTATACTGCAGGAACAGAAAAAGTTATTGTAGAATATTTAGATTGGAAAATCTGTCTGCAGGTTTGTTACGATTTAAGATTTCCAGTTTTTGCCCGAAATACAGAGAATTACGACTTGCTTTTATATGTTGCCAATTGGCCAAAAATACGCACCAATGCATGGGACGCTTTGCTGAAAGCACGCGCTATTGAAAATTTGAGTTACACAATCGGCCTGAACCGAATTGGTGTTGATGCCAACAATTACGAACACATTGGTCATTCGCAGGCGGTCGATTTTTTAGGGAATTATATTTTAGAGCCACAAGAAAAAAATGGTGTCTTTATCGTAGAATTAGATAAAAACACCATGTATGAAACTCGTAAAAAACTTGATTTTTTAAGTGATCAGGATGAATTCGAAATTAAGATCTAAAAGGCTTTTCGTTTCTTTTCGGCTTCTTTCTTTTTCTTTTCATCTGTTTTCTTCTCAACTTCAGGACTAAAAGGAATACTTAAATCAATAGGTTGATCAACATCCCAATTCGCCCGGACATCGACTTCTTTTTGAAAATAAAAGACTTCTTCAGCGTATGTTTTAGTTAAGAAATTTCCAGTGTCGTAAACTTTGTTTTTATTGTCATCATAAATTACTCGGATCGCAAAAGCTTCGGGCTCAACCAAATTAAACTCAATTTTGGTCTCACCTTCAGAATAAGCGCTGGCAAGTACTTTATCTCCTTTTTTGCTGGTAATTTCAACAATAATCGGGAAACGTTTTACATTTTGAAGATTTACGACTAAGTTTCCGTAATCTTCCAATTCTTTCGTGGTTAATTTATAAGATAAAGTATCATTCGACTTATCATAAAAATCAGTCAAAGCTCCAGGCAATAACGTAATACGGTATTTTTCTAATGGTTCTTTTTTGAAATCGAAATATAATTTTTGCTCAAATTCATTATATTCGGTAGTGTATTTAACCGCAACAGAATCTTTGTTCACTAGTGAAATTTTAGAACTGTCAATTTTAACAAGCGGAGTTTCCGTTTCTAGCGTAAATCGTTCCCTGAAATTAAGAACGCCACTTTGAACTGCTGTGATATTCAAAGTGTCTTTTTTCAGATCTTTAATTTTAAAACCGAATTTCTTGTTGTACTTGTCAGAATTAATTTCCAGAGAAAGTGAATCGGTTTTTATTGGTTTGTACCAAATTTGCAGCGAATCTTTTTTAGGGAATTGAGTGACAATTGTCTGCAGAACTTCATTGTGGCTTTTAAGCGTAATTTTAGGTTTAGTAACTTTGAAATTCATATTTCCTTCATACGGAAACAATAATCTGTTTCCCGACGCCTGAATAGGTTTGAAAGTTTTTATAGGCAACTTTTCCTTGAATAATTCCAATTCAAAAATAGTATCATTTGGAACTGTAATTGGATGCTTTATAAAGCCAATTTTATCGTCTTTCGGATTGAATTTGTTGTTGCTTGATTTGTCTTTCATGGCAACTAAAAGATATTTCCCGGCCTTTAAATTTTCTAATTTAAAAGTACGTAAACTGTCAAGTGTGTTTGTGATATATCTCGGAAATTCTTTATAAACTACAGAATCTTTATATTGGTCATTTATCTCATAAAGCATAACGGAAACGAAATTATCGACATACTTTTCATAAGAGTCTTTGATGACACCTTTAATGGAAAGTGAATCAATATAGGGTCCAGTCGAAAAAACATATTTAAACTGATGCATTGAGTTTCCTTCATTATTATCGGCAATACTTTCTCCAAAATTCAGGCTATAAGTGGTATTTGGCTGTAAAGTGTCTTTGATTTTTATACTGATAAATTTACTCGCATTAGTTGGCAATACAAGCGGCTGATGCTTCATTGGCGGCGAGACTATCAGTTGTTTGTTTAAGTTTTTCAGTTTTACATATTCATCAAATGTCAAAATGATTTCATCGGCCTTAAAATTGGTGCTGAAATTTTCAGGTGAACTTGATCTTATAACAGGAGCAAGGGTGTCTTTTAATCCGCCTGTAATACTGCCTCTTTTGGCACAGCTCATCATTAAAAATACCAGTAAAAGTGAAATGTATTTCAGAGTGTTTTTCAACATAATCGTTTTTGAATTTGATTGCACAAAATAACGATTATATTTGCTTTAATTGAAATTTTTTATCTATTTATTAGGATTTGCAAATTTCGGATTTCGCGCTTTTTTGTAGTAATATTTTCTTACTTTTGAATTCAAATGTAATATCACTTCGTTTTGTTTAAAAGATTTTTTTGGATTTCATTCTTTCTTTTGCTGTCAGCCTGTAGCAAAAGTGACAAACCTACAATCGCTTTTTATTATTGGAAAACCAATTTGAAATTTTCTGAAACCGAGAAAAAAGTCTTGAAAGACAATAATGTCCGTAAACTTTATATTCGGTATTTTGATATCGGACTTCATCCACAAACACAAAACCCATTTCCGATAAGCCCGATTCATTTCAAAGAAAATATTCAGAATTTTGAAATTGTTCCAGTCGTTTTTATTCAGAATAAAGTAATGCTTGAAGCGAAACTTGATGTTAAAGATTTGGCTGAAAAAACGGTTCATTTGATTTCAGAAATCAATAAAAAGAATAAAATTAATTGTACCGAAATTCAAATTGACTGCGATTGGTCGTTAAATAGTAAAGACAATTATCTTAAATTTATTGAACAGATTAAAAAGCTTTCGAATAAAAAACTCTCCGCTACAATACGACTTCATCAGGTCAAATATTTTAAGAAAACTAAAATTCCAAATGTCGATTCAGGGGTTTTAATGTTTTATAATATGGGAAGTATTGCGCCAGATTCTCTAAATTCGATTTATAACCGGGAAATTTCAGAGAAATATCTTCAAAGTTTAAAACATTATCCGCTTCATTTAGATTTTGCATTGCCAATCTATTCGTGGGCAATTCATATTAGAAATCAAAAGGTTTTGGGACTTCGGTCAAAACTGAATTTTACCGAACTTAAAAAAGATAAAAACTTTGAACAAATCAGCTCGATTTTTTTCAAAGTCAAACAATCTAATTACAAAAACGGGGTTTATTATGAAGAAAATGATTTGCTTAAAATGGAAGCAATTTCTTCCGAAGATTTAAAAAACATGGCCGAAGATTTGAGTGAAAATTCAGCTCTGGCTCCTAGAGAAATTATATTTTACGATTTAGATGAATTCAATTTAAAAAATTATGAAAAGAATATTTTCGAACAAACTGTTTCTTGTTTTTAGTGTTGGTCTGCTTTCGGTTTACGGCGTGATTTATGCATGCGCCGGCGGAGACGACTGGGATTTTTTTGGATACAATTCGAATTTTACTCCAGAAACTTTTGCAGATAAATCCTATTCACCGCTGTTTTTATCTGGCTCCATTTTTTACGGAATTGAATTTGATACAGAGCATAATTCCCGATTCAATAAAAACATAAAATCAGATTGGGCTTCGTATTTAAAAGGAAAAGCAGATACCACTACAGTTAATTATTTTTTAATTGGAGATGAAAAGCCGCGTTATTATTCTGACGATAAAAACGTGATTAAAAACAAAGAAGAAATTGCAGATCTTCATCTTTTTTACAAAACTAAAAAAGAGAATAAAACAGTTCAGAAATGGAATAAAAAACTCAATCTGAAAGATGAAAAAGTAAAGAGTTTTGTTGAGTTTTTGTATTTGGCCCAAAAAATTGAAACTGTATCAATTGGTGAAGATTATTGGAGTTACGATCCTGTAGTGGCAAAAACTTTTAAGGATGCAAAAATGATTCAGTCCATTGAGAATGTATATAATACAACTTCAGATCCGTTTTTGAAAAATCGTTATTGGTTTCTGACTATGAAAGCTCGTTTTTACAGTAATGACAAACAAAAAGCAATTGATTTTTTTAATAAAACAGAAAGCTCGGTTCCTAAAAATACCTTGTATTACAGAGCGCTTTCTTATGTTGCAGGAATTAATTATAAGCAAAAGAAATACGCAGTTTCGAATTATTTATATGCTAAAGTTTTTGATAAATGTCCTGAATTGCGAGTTGTAACGGCGTACAGTTTTAGTCCAAAAAATAATGCCGACTGGAATAAAGCGCTTGCAATGGCTAAAACCAACGATGAAAAAGCGGCACTCTGGGCAATTCACGGATTTTATAAAGATGAAAAACAGGCAATTGAAAAAATTTACGAATTAGATCCAAAAAGCGAGCACTTGAATTATCTCGCAACCCGATTGGTAAATAAACAGGAGCAAGCAATAAACAATTCGTTTAAACAAGAAGCTGGAGAAAATACGAAGGAGAAAACACAAACAGTTGCTGAAAATAAAACCGAAAATCTTGCTAAACTTAATAATGAAGCATTTGCTTTAATTGCAAAAATTTCAAACGCAGGAAATACTCAAAAACCCTATTTATGGGATTTATCTTTGGGATATCTTCAAACTTTAAAAGGAGAATATGCAAATGCAGATAAAAGTTTTGACAAAGCGACAAAAACGCTTCCTAAAACAGAATTGGCAGGATTTCAGCTCAGATTGCTTCGTTTTGTGAATAATCTAAGCAAAATCGATAAGCTGACCGATAAAAATGAAAAAACAATTATTGCCGACTTGAATTGGCTGTATTACGAACTTCCAAAAACATATAAAGGACTGGAATTTCGTTATCAAAACGCTTCATCCTGGAGTCGAAGCTATTTGTCAACGCTTTACAGAGAAAAAGGAGATTTTGTAATGGCTGAGATTTTTGGCGAATCTCGTTACAGTTATTGGAACGACGGAAATGCTTTTTATGATAATGAGAAGAATTTGTTAGATATAAAATCATTTTTGTCAAAGCAAAATAAAACTGAAATTGAGAAAACTGGTGCAGGAATTTATAGTTTGAAACTGAAAGATATTAATAATTTTCAGGCAGTTCAGGCGACTTTCAAGAATAAGATTCCAGAAGCAATTGAATTTATGAAAGAAGCAGATTCGGTGCAGTATTACAAGTTTTTAGGAAATCCGTTTAACGGAAACATAAAAGATTGTCACGATTGTGAACATGCAGCGTATCAGAAAAAGAAATATTCTCAAATGGATTTTCTGACTACAATCAAAGATATGCAGGATAAATTGGCGCAGAAAGAAGATATTTATACGAATAGTCTTTTATTAGGAAATGCATTTTATAATATTTCGCATTTTGGAAACGGAAGAACTTTCTACGAAATTAGCATTGTTGGTTACGGTTCAAGTCCTTATTCATTCAGAAATTCAATGAAAGAAATGATTACGAATAATTCGGTTTCGAAAATGTATTATCAAAAGGCTTTTGAAGCGGCTTCAAATAAAGAGCAAAAAGCAAAATGTTTATATCTGATTTCGAAATGTGAACGAAATGACTATTACAATAAAAAATACAATGACGTTAATAATTACTGGGAAATTCAAGATGATAAAATTAATTTTATCGCCTGGAATTCATTCAAAGCATTAAGAAAAGATTATTCGGATACGAAATATTATCAGGATGTGATTGCAGAATGTGGTTACTTTAATACGTATGTAAACCAATAAATTTGAAACAATGGTAAATAAAATAGAGCATATAGGGATTGCGGTAAAAAATATGGACGATGCAAATGTATTGTTTGAAAAAATGCTGGGTGTTCCATCTTATAAAATGGAAGCTGTAGAAAGCGAAGGTGTTTTGACTTCTTTTTTTCAGACAGGAAACAATAAAATCGAACTTTTGGTTGCAACAAATCCGGAAAGTCCGATTGCAAAATTTTTAGAGAAAAAAGGAGAAGGAATTCATCACATTGCTTTTGATGTTGATGATATCGAAGCTGAAATTACGCGTTTAAAAAATGAAGGTTTTGTTCTGATAAACGAAGTTCCGAAGAAAGGTGCCGACAATAAATTGGTTGTTTTTCTACATCCGAAGAATACTAATGGCGTTTTAGTAGAGCTTTGTCAGGAAATTAAATAAAAAAAAGTTTTTTTTGTTTTTAAATAAGGTATTGAAAATCAATCTCGTTTTTTAATACTGATACTTCAAAATAGAATTAAATACAAATGATGTCTTAAAATATTTGGAGTGAATGAAAAATAGTAGTAATATTGCATCCTCAAACCGGTCCTATAGCTCAGCTGGTTAGAGCACCTGACTCATAATCAGGTGGTCCCTGGTTCGAGCCCAGGTGGGACCACAAAATATAAAAGCTTCATAAATTTTTATGAAGCTTTTTTTGTTTTTAGGGTTGTATTTCTGTAAAAATCTTCTACATTTGTCGGGTCGAGTGCTTTAGTATAAAGGGCTTGTACGAAATTTCATAAAAGACCCCAAGTCTAATTTAAAATCGCTTGTCTGTGACAGGTTTAAACTTATGAAGATAACGAAAACTATTTTTTTTACATGTTGTTTTGTCTTAATGACAGTTATGAGTGTTATGGCTGCTCCAACGCCTCCGCAACCACCACAATCAGCAGCTAGAAGTGCTGCAACAACTGCTGACGACGACGACGATGGACCGCCAGCACCTCCGGGAGTGCCTATCGATCAAAAAATATTTATTTTGGCCGGATGCGCGTTAATATTTGGTATATATGCAATTCGCAGATATGATTCTATAAAAAAAGCTTCAGTTTAAATTGAAGCTTTTTTTATGAAAATAAGTTGCTGTTATTTGTTTATCGAATATAATCGTGAGATGTATTTTCCAATAACATCAAATTCTAAGTTTATTTTAGTTCCTACTACAAAGTTTTTGAAATTGGTGTTTTCAAAAGTATAGGGGATTATCGAAACGCTAAATTCATTTGTTTTTGAATTGACTACAGTAAGACTTACTCCGTTTACGGTAATTGAGCCTTTTTCAATTGTGATATTGTTGAGGTTTTTGTCGTATTCAAAAGTGTAATTCCAGCTACCGTTTGCTTCTTCGATTTTAATACAGGTTCCGGTTTGGTCTACGTGTCCCTGAACAATATGTCCGTCAAGACGAGCGTCAAGTTTCATGCCGCGCTCTAAATTAACGATGTCGCCAGTTTTCCAGTCGCCAATATTGGTTTTTAAAATCGTTTCTCCAATTGCTGTTACCGTATAAAAAGAATCTTTTATTGATACAACCGTCAGGCAGATTCCGTTATGAGAAACGCTTTGGTCGATTTTTAATTCATTAGTAATAGAGGAGTCAACTGTGATGTGAAGATTGCCTTGGTCTTTTTGTATTTCATGAACCCTTCCTAGGGTTTCTATAATTCCTGTGAACATTGTTGTTTTATTTTACTAAATTTGCACATCAAAATTAGTAATAAATAAGCTGAGCTCATGAATAAAAAAGCAGAAAATATAATTGTTGGAATTTCAATTGGAGATTTAAACGGTATTGGAAGCGAAGTTATATTGAAAACATTCGAGGATTCTCGTATGCTAGAATTGTGTACGCCAGTTATTTTTGCAAATGCTAAAATACTTTCTTTCATTAAAAAAAGTTTTACATCTTCTGTTCAATTTCATGGAGTGGATAAATTAGAGCAGGTTTTGTCGGGAAAAGTGAATGTTTTAAACCTTTGGAAAGAAGGTGTTGATATTACTCTTGGGAAAAATGATGAAAAAATTGGCGAATATGCCATTAAATCTTTTGTGGCAGCAACCAAAGCTTTGAAAGAAGGTTCAATTGATGTTTTAGTTACAGCTCCAATTAATAAATATAATATTCAGTCAGAGGAATTTAAATTTCCGGGTCATACAGATTATTTGGACAAAGAACTTGAAGGTGATGCATTAATGATGATGGTTCAGGATAATTTAAGAGTTGGTCTGTTAACAGATCATGTTCCTTTAAATGAAGTTTCATCACATTTGACGGAAGAATTAATCACAAGAAAAATCGAAACAATCAGAAAATCATTGATTCAGGATTTTAGTATAGTGAAGCCAAAAATTGCTGTTCTGGGATTAAATCCTCATAGTGGAGATGGCGGAGTTATCGGAAAAGAAGAAGATTTGATTTTGAAACCAACTTTGAAAAAAATATTTGAGTCGGGAACAATGGTTTTTGGGCCTTTTTCTGCAGATGGCTTCTTTGGAAGTGGTCAATATGAAAAATATGATGCAATTATTGCAACTTATCATGATCAGGGATTAATTCCTTTTAAAACACTATCTTTTGGAAAAGGGGTGAATTATACGGCAGGTTTGAATAAGGTTAGAACTTCACCAGATCACGGTACAGCCTATGATATTGCAGGAAAAGATATGGCAGATTTTAATTCGTTTAAAGAGGCAGTTTATCTTGCGATCGATATTTTTCGCTCGCGTAATCAGTATGAGGAGATTAGCCAAAAACCTCTAAAAATAAAAGAAAAACAGTTATAAACAAAAAAAGGTCAATAAGATTATTAGATTTATAATAATTTTATATCTTTGCACCCCAATTCAGATATCTGTTTACAGATGCGAATTGTTCAAATTGATGTTGAAATGAGCAAAACAAAAGAATTTTTAATTCCTTTCGTAGGATTAAAACTAGGAAAACACCATTTTGAGTATCAGGTAAATAACAAGTTCTTTGAGAACTTTGAGTATAACGAATTTCAAAGTTCGGATATCAAAGTTAATTTAGTTTTAGATAAGAAAAGCACTATGCTTGAATTGGATTTTAAACACAAAGGAACTGTAAATGTGCCTTGTGATCTAACAGGCGAAGATTTTGATTTGCCAATTAAAGGTAAAATGAAATTAATCGTTCGTTTTGGAGATGAGTTTAATAATGACAATGAAGAGTTGCTGATATTGCCACACGGAGAGTTTGAAATAGATGTTGCACAATACATTTATGAAATGATTGCGTTGTCGGTACCTCTAAAACGAGTTCATCCAGGAGTGAAAGACGGAAGTTTGCAAACAGAAGCTTTAAACAAACTGAATGAATTAAGTGTAAAAGAACAAAAGGAAGAGAGTAAACAAGAAGAAGATATTGACCCGCGTTGGGAAAAATTAAAGAAACTATTAACGGATAAATAATATAGTAAAATGGCACATCCTAAGAGAAAAACCTCGAAAACAAGAAGAGATAAGAGAAGAACACATTATAAAGCTACTGTAGCTCAAATCGCTACATGTCCAATTACTGGAGAAGCACATTTATACCACAGAGCTTACTGGCATGAAGGTAAAATGTACTACAGAGGGCAAGTTGTTATCGATAAATCTGAAGCGGTTGCTTAATACGTTTTTGTAAATTATACTAGAACTCTCACATAGTGAGAGTTTTTTTTGTTGGTTATAATTTTCGTTTTTTAGGAAAATATAGACAAATTCGTTACGTTTTTTTTTGTAATTTTCAAGTCTTTTAAAAATTTTTCAAATACACTGTATTTGAAAGGAAATAATAGAATATAATGAATACAATCACAGCCGCAATTACCGCTGTTGGAGCTTATGTTCCTGACTTTGTACTTTCAAACAAAGTTTTAGAAACAATGGTTGATACCAATGACGAATGGATTACCACTCGTACCGGAATTAAAGAAAGAAGAATTCTGAAAGATGCTGACAAAGGAACATCGTTTCTTGCTATAAAAGCAGCGCAGGATTTAATAGCGAAAGCAAATATCGATCCGTTAGAGATTGATATGGTTATAATGGCAACAGCTACTGCAGATATGCCAGTAGCCTCTACAGGAGTTTATGTTGCAACAGAAATTGGAGCTACTAATGCATTTGCATATGATTTGCAAGCTGCATGTTCAAGTTTCTTATACGGAATGTCAACTGCTGCGGCTTACGTACAGTCAGGACGTTACAAAAAAGTTTTATTAATTGGTGCCGATAAAATGTCATCAATTGTAGATTACACAGACAGATCTACTTGTATTATTTTTGGAGATGGAGCAGGTGCTGTTTTGTTTGAACCAAATTATGAAGGTTTAGGTTTACAAGATGAATACCTAAGAAGTGATGGTGTAGGACGCGATTTTCTTAAAATTTCTGCTGGAGGTTCTCTAATCCCAACTACAGAAGAGACCGTTAAAAACAGACAACACAACATTATTCAAGACGGAAAAACTGTTTTTAAATATGCAGTTACCAACATGGCCGACGCTAGTGAATTGATTGTTAAAAGAAACAATTTGACTAACGAAGATGTAGATTGGTTAGTGCCACATCAAGCAAACAAACGTATTATTGATGCTACTGCAAGCAGAATGAATCTTGAAGATTCAAAAGTGTTGATGAATATTGAAAAATATGGAAATACAACTTCAGCAACTTTGCCATTAGTATTAAGTGATTTTGAACACAAATTCAAAAAAGGAGATAATATTATTTTAGCCGCTTTCGGTGGTGGATTCACTTGGGGATCTATCTATTTAAAATGGGCTTACGATACAAAATAAATCAAAACTAAAAACGAATCATTATGGATTTAAAAGAAATTCAAAACCTAATCAAATTTGTAGCAAATTCGGGAGTTGCTGAGGTAAAGTTAGAAATGGATGATGTAAAAATCACTATCAGAACAACTTTAGAAACAAATGTAACTGAGGCTACTTATGTACAGCAATTACCAGCTCAGGCTGCATTGCCACAGGCTGCTGTTCCTCAAGTGGCTGCTCCGGTTGTTGTAAATGTAAACAGTGAAGCAGCGGCTCCGGCTGAAAATTCTAAATTCATTACTATAAAATCTCCAATCATTGGAACATTCTATAGAAAACCATCTCCAGACAAACCAGTTTTCACTGAAGTAGGAAGCACTATCGCAAAAGGAGATGTTCTTTGTGTAATTGAAGCAATGAAATTATTCAACGAAATCGAATCAGAAGTTTCAGGAAAAATTGTTAAAATTCTTGTTGACGATATGTCTCCAGTTGAATTTGATCAACCTTTATTCTTAGTAGATCCATCATAAATAAATTTAGATTTTAGATTTTAGGTTTTAGATGATCTGCAGAATTAATATCAGACATCTAAAATTATCTAATTATCAAATTGTCTAATTATCTAATTAAAATAAGATGTTTAAAAAAATATTAATTGCGAATAGAGGAGAAATTGCACTTCGTGTAATTCGTACATGTAAGGAAATGGGAATTAAAACAGTTGCCGTTTACTCTACAGCCGATGCAGAAAGCTTACATGTTAAGTTTGCTGATGAAGCGGTTTGTATTGGTCCCCCACCAAGTAACTTATCGTACTTAAAAATGTCAAATATTATTGCTGCTGCAGAAATTACAAATGCAGATGCAATTCACCCAGGATACGGTTTCCTTTCTGAGAATGCTAAATTCTCAAAAATTTGTCAAGAGCACGGAATCAAATTTATTGGTGCAGCTCCTGAAATGATCGACAGAATGGGAGATAAAGCTTCTGCAAAAGCTACAATGAAAGCGGCAGGAGTACCTTGTGTACCAGGTTCAGACGGATTATTAGAATCTTATGAGCATGCACAAAAAACAGCAGCAGAAATCGGTTATCCGGTTATGATGAAAGCTACTGCAGGTGGTGGTGGAAAAGGAATGCGTGCTATCTGGAAAGAAGATGAGCTTTTGAAAGCTTGGGAAAGCGCACGTCAGGAAGCTGCTGCAGCATTTGGAAATGACGGAATGTACATGGAGAAACTTATTGAAGAACCACGTCATATCGAAATTCAAGTAGTTGGAGATTCTTATGGAAAAGCATGTCACCTTTCTGAAAGAGACTGTTCAGTACAACGTCGTCACCAAAAACTTACTGAAGAAACACCTTCGCCTTTCATGACAGACGAATTACGTACTAAAATGGGAGAAGCTGCTGTAAAAGCTGCTGAGTTCATTAAATACGAAGGAGCTGGAACTGTAGAATTCTTAGTTGACAAACACAGAAATTTCTACTTCATGGAAATGAATACTCGTATTCAGGTTGAACACCCAATTACTGAACAAGTAATTGATTACGATTTGATTCGCGAGCAAATTATGGTTGCAGCTGGAATTCCAATTTCAGGTAAAAACTATTTACCACAATTACACGCTATCGAATGCCGTATTAATGCTGAAGATCCTTATAACGATTTTCGTCCTTCACCAGGAAAAATTACTACGCTTCATATGCCAGGAGGACACGGAGTACGTTTAGATACTCACGTTTATTCTGGTTACAGCATTCCACCAAATTACGATTCTATGATTGCTAAGTTGATTACAACTGCACAATCTCGTGAAGAAGCTATCAGTAAAATGAGAAGAGCTTTGGATGAATTCGTAATCGAAGGTGTGAAAACTACAATACCTTTCCACAGACAATTAATGGATGATCCAAAATATATTGCAGGTGATTATACAACTGCATTTATGGATACTTTCAAAATGAATAGTCCAGAATAATTTTAAAAGGCTGTCGATTTCGACAGCCTTTTTTATTTTTACTACAAACCCGATGAGTTTTTAACTTATCGGGTTTTGTTGTTTTCATAAGTTAGGAAACACTAAAAGTGTATAATTTTTACACACTCATTTAGAGAATTACACACTTTTTACAATTTGAAAATTTTGGCATGATAATGAAAAGTCCTTTAAAAACAAGGGATTAGGTGTGATGGAGGTATGTTTTTACTTTACGGCATAATAATTTCATTATCTAAAGCGTAAACAACTATAAACAAAACTAAAATTTACATTATGAAAAAGATATTATTATCAGCCGCTATTGTTTTGGGAAGTTTAACTTCATTCGCAGCAAACTCTTCAAATGAAGATTCTATTGTAAAAACAGTTTCAATTCAGGATGAATATACTGAAATTAAATTAGAAGAATTGCCAGCTGCAGTTACTGACGCTTTAAAAAAATCATTTCCAAATGCAGTAGTTTCTAAAGCATACAAAAATGAAAAAGCACAATATAAACTGGATGTAACAGTTGGAGGCAAAGAAGGGAATCTTTTTGCTAACGCCGACGGAACTTGGATTCAAAAATAATCTAAAAAGCGTCCCATGTATTTTCAAATAAAAAATACTAAAATCAAATTAACTATCTTAAAATACTATTATCATGAAAAAATTATTTCTATCAGCCGCAATCGTTTTGGGAGGTTTAACATCATTTGCTTCGACTTCGACTTCTCAAATATCAAATTCAATCGTAAAAACAGTTTCAATTCAAGACGAGTACACTGAAATTAAATTAGAAGAAGTTCCTACTGCAGTTACAGACGCACTTAAAAAAGCCTACCCAGATGCAGTGCTTTCAAAAGCATATAAAAATGCTGCATCACAATATAAACTTGACGTTACTGTAGGTGACAAAGTAGGTTCTGTTTATGCGAATGCAGACGGAACATGGGTTAAAAAATAATCCCTTTTTGTTCCAATCAAATTAATTAACTCTATTAAATATACACACTATGAAAAATTTATTTTTATCAGCCGCAATCGTTTTGGGAAGTTTAACATCATTTGCTTCAACTTCTCCAATTACAAATTCAATCGTAAAATCAATTTCTGTTCAGGATGAATACACAGAAATTAAAAATGAAGAAGTTCCTTCTGCAGTTATAGATGCGCTTAAAAAAGCATATCCAACAGCAGTACTTAATAAAGCTTACAAAAATACAGCTTCACAATATAAGCTTGAAATTACAGTAGGTGATAAAGTGGGTTCTCTGTATGCAAATGCAGATGGATCTTGGATCAAAAAATAAGAAGTTCAACAACTAAAAATATTACATTATGAAAAAGTTAATCTTATCGGCAGCAATCCTTTTAGGAGGGCTGTCAATACAAGCCACACCAATTGTTGCCAATGTAGCAACAGTGAAATTTCAGGATGAATACAAAGAAGTAGATGCTGTTCCGGCAGCCATCAAAACTGCTTTAGACAATGCTTATCCTGGTGTAAAACTTGATAAAGCGTATGTAAACGATAAAAAAGAATATAAAATTGACATTATCGTGAGAGATGTGAAATCAACAGTTTACACTGACGAAAAAGGAAATATTCTTAAAAAGTAACTATTTAAACTATCCCCACTATGAAAAAGTTAATCTTATCGGCAGCTGTCGTTTTTGGAAGTTTGTCAATCAATGCTGCAACTATTGTTGCAAAAACTGAAATGGTTCTATCAGTAAATGTTCAGGATGAATATACTGAGGTTGCTGCAGATGCTGTTCCGGCAGCAGTGAAATCGACTATCGAAAAATCTTTTCCAGGTACAAAACTAGAAAAAGCATATAAAAACGCGAAGAACGAATATAAACTTGTCATAGCAAGCGGAGAGAAAAAGTATACTTTTTTTACAGATGCTTCTGGAAATATTATTAAAAAATAATTCTTAAAAAAAAGAGCATTATGAAAAAGTTAGCCATCGTGACAGCTGTTGTTGTTTTAGCAAGTTTGTCTATTCCGGCAACTGCGGAAACACTTTTAACTAAAGAAAAAACATCCGTTTTAGTTCAAACAGAATATACAGAAGTAACTGTAGACGCTGTGCCGGCGGCGGTAAAAACTGCTCTGCAGACTGCTTATCCAAATGCAAAATTGGAAAAAGCTTATGTAAATGAGAAAAAAGAATACAAATTAGAAATATCAGTTAAGGATCAGAAGGCTACTGTTTATTCAGATGTCAATGGCAATTGGCTGAAAATATAATAGATATATTATAAATATAATTAGGTGAATTAGATTTATGTTTTTGGTGAAAAAGAGATTGCTTATAGCAGTCTCTTTTTTTTTGCATAATTTTGTGAGAATACAACTTTAATAGTATTATTTTAGCAAAAAAAGTCCTTAAAAACAGATGTCAAAGATATTATTGATAGAAGATGATATTTCGTTTTGTAAATTATTAGAGAAATTTCTAATAAAAAAAGCATACGAGGTAACAATAGCTTTCTCTGCTGCAGAAGCCAGATCAGCAATCAAAAATGAATCATTCGATTTGATTTTGACTGATCTTCGCCTGCCTGATTCTGATGGTATCGGACTAATGACCGAATTCAAAAATTCTCATCCGCACATTCCTGTTATTATGATGACAGGTTATTCTGATGTGAATACAGCTGTAAAAGCGATAAAAAATGGTGCAGCCGATTATATTTCGAAACCTTTTAATCCCGATGAGGTTTTATTAGTCATTACAAACGCGTTGCAAAATAATAATGAAACTGAGGAGGTTGTTTCTAAAGAGAAGAAACCAGCTAAAAAACAAGTTTCTTCTGAAAATGAATTCGTAAGAGGAATTTCTGTCGCTTCACGAAAATTATTAGATCATATTCAATTGGTAAGTCCGACAGATATGTCTGTTTTGATTATCGGCGAAAGCGGAACCGGAAAAGAAATTATTGCCAAAAGCATTCATCAGCAAAGTACTCGAAAAAACAATAATTTTATTGCAGTTGATTGTGGTGCAATTCCGAAAGAATTAGCGGCAAGTGAATTCTTTGGACATTTAAAAGGATCTTTTACCGGAGCAATCAGCGATAAGATGGGTTATTTTGAAGCTGCAAATGGTGGAACGCTTTTTCTGGATGAAATTGGAAATCTTTCTTATGAGAATCAAATTCAATTATTGAGAGCACTTCAGGAAAGAAAAATAAAACCCGTTGGAAGTAATAAAGAAATAAACGTCGATATCCGAATCATAACTGCAACAAATGAAGATTTACGTGAAGCAGTAAAAAACGGCGATTTCAGAGAAGATTTATACCATAGAATCAATGAATTCTCGATTCTTTCGCCTTCATTAAAAGAAAGAGGAGAAGATTTAATGGTTTTTGCGGATTATTTCCTGGAAAAAGCCAATCAACAACTCAATAAAGATATTATTGGATTTTCGCCAGAAGTGGTGACTATTTTTCAAAGTTACAATTGGCCAGGGAATTTGCGTGAACTTCAAAATTGCGTAAAACGTGCTACACTTTTGACTCGTGGAAATTATATTGAAAGCGAAGTTTTGCCTGCCGAATTTTTTCAGATTCAAAAGCAGAATTCATTTGAATCAGTGGCTGGTTTTTCTTTATCTGAAAATGAAAAAGAAACCATCATTCATGCACTTTCAAAAACGCAAAACAATAAATCGGAAGCAGCAAAACTGCTTAAAATTACAAGAAAGACACTTTATAATAAATTGAAGCAATACAATATTGATTAAATGATTTCGTCTTCTAGGATTTTAAAAAGTGAAGTGATTTTGTTTTTTAAATCGGAATAAATGTTTTTTGCTTCAGCAATTTTAAAATCATTTTTTTCTAAAACTATTAAAATTCCGGCAATCTCATTTGCTTCAATTTGTTTGAACATCGGCGCAATTCGATGTGCAATTGCATTTATTTCTGCAGCATTTTCATCAGCAATGGCACTTTCCAAATAGACTAAATTTTCATTTGTGCTTTCTATAAATGATTTTAAAACATCATTTAAAGCATTTTTATCATGACCCAGAAAATCTTTAAGAGTTTCTAATGAATATAATTTAGTTGATGTTTTTTCTTCAGTTTCGTGTGTTTCAACTTGAGGGAGTGTTTCATTTCCTAAAATAATTCGGATAGTTTCCAGCAATATTTTTGGTGAATAGGGTTTTTTCACAACTGTTATAAATCCTGCATCTGAATAAACTGAAGCGTCAAGATCTGCTCTTCCGGTCAAAGCAATTACTGGCTGATTTTGATAAAAAGTGCTGTTTTTAAGTTTTTCTAAAAACATGAAACCATCTATTTCTGGCATTTGAATGTCGGTAATAACAAAATCAAAATTCGTTTTCTGAATAACTTCCAAAGCTTTACTGGCATTGCTAAAAGACAAAACCTGATGTTTTTCCTGTCTCAGAACGCCGCTGGTCAAATTCAGTAGATTAATATCATCATCAATAACAACAAAAGTCTGTGATTTGGTTGGAAGTAAAATAGGTTTTTTAATTTCTTTAATTGTATTCGTACTAGTGTCAAATAATAATGGAAGCTGAATTTCAAAAGTACTACCTTGCCCAAAAACACTTTCAAGCTGCAATGTTCCTCCTAAAATCGAAATTATTTTTTGGCAAATTGATAAGCCTAAACCTGTTCCGCCATATTTTTTTTCGATGTTTTCATTCGCCTGTGCAAATTCTTCAAAAACTAATTTCTGATTTCCTTTTTCGATTCCAATTCCGGTATCTTCAATTGTGATCGTAAAAAAATCATTGTTTTCAGTCAAAAAAGCATTAATTCTGATATAGCCCTCTTCTGTAAATTTATAGGCATTTCCAATGATATTGCTTAAAATTTGCTTCAGGCGAAATGGATCGCCAACAATTTTTGAATTTAATTTTTCATCAACATTGATTATTAAGTCAATGTTCTTTTGTTTGTAAACGGTTTGAATACTTTTGGCGACTTCATCAATAATCTGTGGTAATGAAAACGGGACTTTTTCAATTGTAATTTTTCCTGCTTCTATCTGAGAAAAATCCAGTAAATCCTGAACTAACTGTGTTATATATTCAGAGGAGTTTTTGATATTGTTAATGAAATAAGACTGTTTTGTATTAACATCAGAATTGCCTAGAAGTTCAGAATAACCCACAATGGTACTCAACGGCGTTTTTAAATCATGACTTACGGTCGAGATCAATTGTTCACGGCTTTTAAGAAGATTCTTTGTTTTGAAATTCGCGATTTCAAGCTGTTTTTTATACAATTGTGATTTCGAATAATCACTTACAATTAAAATAGAAAAGAAAATCGTCAGAATCAAACCGATAATAGCCGAAGCAGTTACGATTTCATTTACTTTTTTAAGTGATTTTTCTTTTAAAGAATTGTTTTTAATGGAGTTGATGATGATTTCGCGTTCGATAATTCGAAGTACTTTTCGCAGTTGGTCAGAAATTGCGATTTCGTTTTTCAGCAATTTGTTTTCTTCAAAATTCAAAGATTCTTTTTTCTTTTCGGCTCTTAATTTTACGGAGCTTAAAAGTTTTTTTGAATTTGCTAAAATCGAGTCCGAAGCTTTTTTACTCAGCGTATTGGTGCTGTCATCCGGAATATTCTGATTGAGATAATCGACGTATTTTTGAAGCACATTTTTTTGATACGCGCCCAACTGATTTGGATTTTTAGTAAAATCCTGAAGTTCTAATTTGCGAAGCTTAAACTCCATTTTGGTAATTTCGTCAATTGCTGAATTTACTGAAACTTCATCGTCGGCCTTATTTTTTATGGTTTTTAGCTGCTGAATATTTTTGGTTTTTTCTGCCAATAAATAAGTCACGCTGTCTAAAAGCACTTTTTGATATTCTGTAGTAACAATTTGCTTTAAAGTGTCGATTCGCGCGCGGAGAGAATCGCTTTCAATTACATAACTTTTAAAGTCTTTATCAGAATTGGTTTGAATGGTTTTTCGTGCTAAACTTTCTGTTTTGTAAACGTTCGAGAAAAGCTTGCTGACTCTTAAGATTTTTGTTTTTTCAAATGCAATTTTATCTTCTAATTTATTATAAACTACATTCTCAGAATATAAGAACCATCCCACGGTAACAACCAATGCAAGTAATGCAACATAGCTGAAAAGCACTTTGATGGCTGTGTAACTTTTTTTGCTTTCCATAGATTTTTAAAGTGGGAATGTGGTGGTTTTAAAATCGAATTCTCTGCAATTTATTCAAAAAAATCTGTTTTAAAAAGAGAAATACGACCGAAAGTGTTATATAATTCAAAGGTTCAGAAAAGAAAATAGCCACAGATTATATAAAATCTGTGGCTATTAAAATGTTTCTTATTTTTTAAATTATAGCGTTTCGTTCAGCCATTTAAAAAATTCGCCTTGCCAAACTTGTGCATTTTGCGGATGTAAAACCCAGTGGTTTTCATCTGGAAAATAAACAAAACGACTTTTTAATCCTCTTAATTGAGCTGCCTGAAAAGCTTCTTGCCCTTGCCCGATTGGCACACGGAAATCTTTTCCTCCTTGGAAAATCAAGATTGGTCTGTTCCAGTTTTGCACTAAAGTTGCCGGATTGAAAGTTGTATATGATTTTTGAGCCACAGCATTATCTTTTTCCCAATATGCTCCGCCAAAATCCCAATTGTTAAAGAAAACTTCTTCAGTAGTTCCTAACATTGAAACAGTATTGAAAACCCCATCATGAGCGATGAAAGTTTTGAAACGGTTGTTGTGGATTCCCGCTAAATAAAATACCGAATATCCTCCGTAACTTGCACCAACACATCCTAAACGGCTTTTGTCAACATAATTTTCTTTAGCAACATCGTCAATTGCAGAAAGATAATCGTCCATAACTTGTCCGCCCCAATCTTTACTGATTTGTTCGTTCCATGTTACACCATGTCCTGGCATTCCGCGACGATTTGGTGCAACTACTACATAACCTTTAGCAGCCATTAAAGAAAAATTCCATCGGAAAGAATACGATTGTGTCAACGCACTTTGTGGTCCGCCTTGGCAAAATAATAAAGTTGGATATTTTTTTGTAGCATCAAAATTTGGAGGTAAAATTACCCAAACCAACATTTTTTTGCCGTCAGTTGTAGTAACATAACGTTTTTCTGTTTTGCTCAGCGTTAATGTTTTGTAAGTATCTGTGTTTACATTTGAAATTTGTTTCCAAGTGTTTTTCTTCAAATTATAAGAATAAATTTCAGCTGCATGATTCATGTCAGTTCTTGTAACAATGATATCATCGCCCGCAAAGCCAACTAAGTCAGCCACATCAAAATCTCCGTTTGTAATTTGACGAACGTTAATTGCCATTTTAGTCAAACCAGGAAAATTAACTGTAAAAAGCTGTTTTGTACCATCAACCGGAGCAACAAAAAACACATTTTTTCCGTCTTTGCTCCAAATAAATTGATCTACAGTTCCGTCCCAATTTGCCGTTAAATTAGTTTTGATTCCTTTAAATTCAACAATAATGTCGTTTTTATCCGCTTCATAACCGTCACGTTTCATTTGCAGCCAAGTCAGATTTCCTGTCGGAGAAAATTGCGGAGCAGTGTCGTAACCAAGATTGTCTTCGGTTCTGTTGATTGTTTTTTGAGTTTCTAAATTGTACTCATAAATGTTTGTGTTTGTCGAAACAGCATAAGCAGTTCCTGCTTTTTTCTTGCATACATACAAAATGCTTTTTCCATCAGGAGACCAAATATAATCTTCGTCGCCACCAAAAGGTTTTTGAGGAGAATCAAAAGTTTCGCCTTTTAAAATATCGATTCCGACAGCGCCATCTTTATTCTCTTTATAAAAAACATGGTTGAATTTGCCTTCGTTCCAGGTATCCCAGTGGCGGTAATCCAAACCATCATAAATTTGAGCATCAGATTTGTCAAGATTTGGATAAAAATCTTTTCCTAAAACCTTATCAATTTTTACTTCTTCATTGTAAACCAAAAATTTTCCGTCAGGCGAAACATTTTTATCTTTTAAAACATCTTTTGTGTCTTTGATTTCAGTAGCATTACCTCCATTAACTGGAATAATATACAATTTTGAAGTTGATTTGTTTTCTGCTACAGAAGGTGTAGAAACTTTAAAAACAATATTTTTTTCATCTTTTGAAAGTCCAAGTGCAGTAACTCGTCCTAATTTCCATAACAATTCCGGAGACATTACATTTTGTCCGATAGCATTTAAACTCATCATTATTAAGGTTGTGAATAAAACTTTTTTCATAATAAAACTTGTAATTTTTGTGCGCTAAAAATACAACATTTAAATTCCATTCTGTGAAAATGAGAATTCCAATTTTCTGTTAAAGTTTATTGCTTTTAAAGTAAGGATGTCATCCTGACCGAAGTCGAAGGGCGCACAGTGCGTAGGCTTTGACTTCGCTCGGCCTGACATCGATGTGTAATGTGAGACTAATTTTTTTAAATGAACTTATATTACTTATATGGTTCAAAAAAATCATTATTTTTATAAAAAAGTCTGAATATGGAATTGAGTTATTGGGAACTGAAAAATTGGTTTACAAATATTGATTATACAATTGTAGGCAGCGGAATTGTTGGTTTGCATGCTGCATTGCGCTTACGCGAAAGATTTCCTGCTGCTAAAATTTTGGTTTTAGAAAGAGGAATGTTGCCGCAAGGCGCTAGTACAAAAAATGCCGGTTTTGCTTGTTTTGGAAGTCTTTCTGAAATTTTAGATGATTTAAAAACACATTCTGAGGATGATGTTGTGGCGCTGATTGAAAAACGATGGAAAGGTTTACAAATGCTCCGAAAAAGACTAGGTGATTCAGCAATTGATTTTAAACCTCATGGCGGATACGAATTGTTTTTGAAAGACGACGAACTCGGATTTAGTGAATGTATTTCGAAAATTCCGTTTATAAATGAAGTTTTAAAACCGCTTTTCAAAGCTGATGTTTTTTCGAAAGAAGTCGATCGTTTTGGATTTGAAAATATTCAGGAATATTTAATTTTTAATCCGTTTGAAGCGCAGATCGATACCGGAAATATGATGCAGGAATTGTTGAGACAAGCCGTTGCAGCAGATATTCTAATTTTGAATCAGCAAACCGTGACGGGTTATTCTGATTTAGGAAATCAGGTCGAAATTGCATTAAACGATTTTAGTTTTAAAACCCAAAAACTGTTTTTTGCAACAAATGGTTTTGCCGGATCATTGACAAATGGTGCTGTAAAACCGGCCAGAGCGCAAGTTTTAATTACAGAACCCATTCACAATTTAGATATAAAAGGAACGTTTCATTTAGATAAAGGATATTATTATTTTAGAAATATCGGCGATCGGATTTTACTTGGCGGAGGCCGAAACCTTGATTTTGAAGGAGAAACCACAACCGAATTTGGTAACACGAAAATTATCCAAAATAAATTGGAAGATTTGCTGAAAAATGTAATTTTACCAAATCAGGATTTTCAGATTGCGCATCGTTGGAGCGGGATTATGGGAATCGGGAACAGTAAGAATCCTGTTGTGTCAGCACTTTCTGAAAATGTATTCTGCGGAGTGCGTTTAGGCGGAATGGGCGTGGCAATAGGAAGTTTAATAGGAACAGAATTAGCAGATTTAATATAATGGCAGCAACCAAAAAACCAGCACCAAAAAAGCCGGCAACAAGTAAACCAAAACCAGCAGCAAAAAAGAAAACAAATAAAACCTTTGGCGAAAAAGTCAAATGGTTTTTTATCAAAGCAATGCTGTGGTTTTTTGGATTGTCAATAGGTTCTGTTATCTTTTTTAAATATGTTCCGGTGCCTTTTACTCCTTTAATGATTATTCGCGCCATCGAAAATAAAATGGCGGGTAAGGAAGTTTATTTCGATCATGACTGGGAACCAATTGAAAAAATTTCGAATAATCTTCAAAAAGCGGTAATCGCCAGCGAAGACGGAACTTTTTTATCACACAACGGTTTCGATTTTAAAGCACTTCAAAAAGCATATAAAAGCAACGAACGCGGTCGCCGAATCCGAGGCGGAAGTACCATTTCGCAACAAACGGCCAAAAACGTATTTTTATGGCAAGGAAAAAGTTACCTGCGAAAAGGCTTAGAAGCTTATTTTACTGTTTTGATTGAGATCATCTGGGGCAAAGAAAGAATCATGGAAGTTTATTTGAACAGTATAGAAATGGGCGACGGAGTTTATGGCGCTTATGCAGCGACTGAACATTGGTACCGCCGTGATGCTTCGAGCTTGACACCGATGCAGGCTGCAGGAATTGCCGCAATTCTTCCAAATCCAAGAAAATTCAAGGCAACAGGTTCTTCAAGTTATATTAATAGACGAAAAGAAAGAATTGTTCGCGAAATGCGCTACGTTGGAAAAATAAATTACGATGGTAAATAAAAACGTTTTTCTGGCGGTTTTTCTGCTCGTAACAACTTTGGTTTTCGGACAGGGAAATACAAAAGAATTCGGTTTTATCTCTGATAATGATTTATATACATCGTCTAAAAATGATATGTATTATACCAATGGTTTAGAGCTTTTTTTTCGTTATTTATCCAAAAACGAAAACGAAAAAATCAATAAAAAAATAACCGAATTTCGTTTAGGGCAATACATTTACAATCCAAGATATATCAATCAAACGGCTGTAGATATTAATGATCGTCCTTTTACCGGTTATCTTTTCGCAGAAGTTGGACGCAGTTTTTTCTACCAAAGTGAATCAGCCCTAAAAACTGATTTTCAATTGGGTTACATGGGGCCAAATGCTTTTGGACGAGAAACTCAGGAAAGTTTTCATCATCTTATTGGTTATAAAAGAGTGTATGGTTGGGAAAATCAGTTGCATAATGCTCTTGCTGTTCAGGCGCATGCTATGTATTCGAAGAAATTATTTCCGAGTAAACACAATGATTTTATAGATCTTCATTTTCAGTCAGAAGCTAATTTGGGAACTATTTTTACAGGCGTTTCAACAGGATTTCTCACCCGAATTGGGTTTAAAAAACTCCAGCCAATTTACGATTCCAATTTGCATGATGCTTCTGTAAGTTCAGTACCACAATATGAAATCCGTGAATTTTATTTTTATGCCATGCCAAGTGTGAATTATCAGTTTTATGATGCTACAATTCAAGGAAGCATGTTCAGCGACACGAGTCCAGTAACTTTCGATTTAGAACCGCTTCGTTTCAACGCCGAGTTTGGTTTGAAATACCGCCATAACAAATTCAATATTTCGTATTCTTTTCTTTACCGAGGCCGAGAGTTGAAAGATCCTGGAATTGATACTAATTCGGGGTATTTTTATGGATCGATCAGGTTGGGTTTTTTATTGAGGTAGGTTTTTTAATAAAAAAGCCATAACTTTTGTCATGGCTTTTTGGTATTTATCTATAATGTGAATTTCCTATCTTAATAATTTCGGGGTACTAATTCAGAAATATTTAAAAATGATACTTAATTCAAAAACAGATACTTATTTTTTTCTTAAAGATTTGAACGTGCTTTGGTCTTCTTTAGAAGAATATTCTACTTAAATTTTTTGCAAAAGTACAAACAACATGTTGATTAATTCTCAATTTAAGGTTAAATTTTTGTTTTTTATTTAAAATAGTAATTTTAAAAAGCTCTAAAATTGCTTAATAGTTAATTTTAGGGCAAAAAAAGCTTTCAAATTAATACATAAATTGTTTTTTGTAAATAATAAAAAGGTTCTTACTTATTTTTTAAATAACAGGCTTAACTTTTAGATAATATACAGAAATCAAAAAAGCTTTATTTTTAGAATAAAATTCACCTTATGGATATCAATTGGAATATAATAGGAATTGTGGTAATCTTGGTTATAGTTTTGGTTGTGCTGACAATCAGAAAAAACCAGAGAGAGAAAAAGAAATTGGAAAATTTGCTGAATAACGATTTCAAAAAAGCAGAAAAAGATAGAGTGGATGCTGATGATTCGGCAAATGAAAAATAATTAGAAATTAGTTTTTCTAAAAAAATAAAACCCTTGTAAAACAGAATTTACAAGGGTTTTTTATTTTGTGGAGAATACCGTCCCGATGCATCGGGAGAACCGGTCGCCTTCCCGATGCATCGGGATACTCTAGCCTTTTGTTGTAATTAGGTTTTCGATATATTTTCTGCTTTTCATTTTTTTGATTTGTAATTCTCTTTGACAAGCTTCACTTCGAGTAGGAAAGGTTTCAAAATATTTTATTTCCCAATCTTTAGCCTTTTTTGTGAATTTGCTTCTGCTATTTAAATGATCTTGTAAACGTTGCTCAATATTTTGGCAAGACCCAATATAATATTTGTTGAGCAAAGAAGAATATAAAATATAAGTGTAAAACATAATTTGATATAAATGAAAATACCCAAACAGAATCAATTATCTGTTTGGGTATTTTTTAAATTATTAGTGGAGAATATCGGATTCGAACCGATCACCTCTACGCTGCCAGCGTAGCGCTCTAGCCAAATGAGCTAATCCCCCGTGCTTTGTTTTGTGGAGAATATCAGATTCGAACTGTCACCTTCCCGATTTTTCATCGGGACGCTCTAGCCAAATGAGCTAATCCCCCTTTTTAACTTTGAGGTTGAAAAATTAAATAAGGTAATCTCTCAATACGTTAACAAATAAAGTTAAATAATTTTCAAAAAACAAATTTCAGAGAGTTTCGGGACTATTATTTTTCAAAAGCGTAACTTTACTTTTAAATCTGTTTTTTATGAGTTTAGAAAATGCAAATGGAAGTTTAGAAACTTCCTTTCAAAATACTATCGCAACGGTTCAGTTTGGTCATCCTGCGAGTAATTCTTTTCCGCGTCAATTATTGAATCGCCTTACGGCAGAGATTAATTCCTTAAGCCGAAATGAAGAGGTTTCGGTTATTATTTTAAAAAGCGGAGGAGCAAAAGCATTTTGTTCCGGAGCTTCTTTTGATGAACTTTTACAGGTTGAAAATGAAGAACAGGGAACTGAATTTTTTTCTGGTTTTGCTCATTTGATCAATGCAATGCGCAATTGCAATAAATTAATCATTGGGCGCGTTCAGGGAAAAGCAGTTGGAGGCGGTGTTGGAATTATCGCGGCTTGCGATTATACTTTCGCGACATTGCTAAGTGATGTCAAATTATCTGAACTCGCAATAGGAATTGGACCATTTGTGATTGAACCTGCTGTTTCCCGAAAAATTGGTAAAACGGCTATGTCTGAAATGACTTTAGCTCCTGAAAAATGGAAAACGGCTGAATGGGCTTTTAATAAAGGGTTATATTCAGTTTTATGCGATGCGGCCAATCTTGACTCGGAAGTAGATCATTTTGCGGAAAAACTGAGTTCTTATAATCCTGAAGCTTTATACGAAATGAAAAAAATCATTTGGGAAGGCACTGAACAATGGGAATCGCTTTTGTTTGAACGTGCGGCAATTACAGGTAAATTGGTTTTGTCTGATTTTAGCCGAAATGCTTTGACTCAGTTTAAAAAATAATTTTTTGCCACAGATTCCACAGATTAAAAGGATTTTAGAATAATCTAACTAATCCTTTTAATCTGTGGCTAAATTAAAATAATTGTAAAATGAAACTTATTTTATTATTTCAAAAAGTTGACGTTGCAGAGAAAATTAAAAATGCACCAGACAGCGGTTATCAGATTGGTGTTGTCATTGGATCTTTTATTCCGTTTCTGATTTTAGGCGGAATTGCTTTGTGGATGTATAACCGTGCTAAAAAAAGAGACGAAAACGGTTATTAATTTGTAAATTTGCAAGCTTAAAATTAAACATCGATGAGTAATATCAGAATTACAAAACAATTTAGTTTCGAAACCGGTCACGCTTTGTACGGTTATGACGGAAAATGCAAGAACGTTCACGGACACAGTTATAAATTGTCGGTAACCGTTATTGGTTCGCCAATTACAGACCGATCGAATGTGAAATTCGGAATGGTAATTGATTTTTCTGACCTAAAGAAAATTGTAAAAGAAGAAATCGTCGATCAGTTTGATCATGCAACGGTTTTCAATCAAACTACACCGCATATCGAATTGGCAAACGAATTGAAAAATCGTGGTCACCATGTTATTTTAGTTGATTATCAGCCAACAAGTGAAAATATGGTGGTTGATTTTGCTGAAAGAATTGTGGCTCGCCTTCCAAAAGGAATTTCTCTTTTTTCTCTTAAACTTCAGGAAACAGAATCTTCATTTGCAGAATGGTACGCAAGTGATAATTTGTAATTAGTAAAAAGTAAATTGTGAAAAGTAAAACGTTTCACATCTCACAAATCATATTTCACAAAAAATAAATGAAAAAAATATATTTTGCCTCAGATCAGCATTTTGGTGCGCCAACTCCTGAGTTGAGTTTGCCACGCGAAAAAAAATTCGTGGCTTGGCTTGACGAGGTTAAAGAAGATGCAGAAGCTATTTTTTTGCTTGGTGATTTATTTGATTTTTGGTTCGAATATAAAACGGTTGTGCCGAAAGGTTTTGTGCGTATTTTGGGAAAATTAGCCGAAATTCGCGACAGCGGAATTCCGATTTATTTTTTCGTCGGAAATCATGATTTATGGATGAATGATTATTTTGAAACCGAATTGAATATTCCGGTTTATCACGATAACAAAGAATTTACTTTTAACGAAAAAACCTTTTTAATTGGTCACGGTGACGGAAAAGGTCCTGGCGACAAAGGTTATAAACGAATGAAGAAGGTTTTTACGAATCCGTTTTCAAAATGGCTTTTTCGTTGGCTTCATCCAGATGTTGGTGTTAGTTTAGCGCAATATCTTTCGGTTAAAAATAAATTGATTTCGGGCGATGAAGATGTGAAATTTCTAGGTGAAGAAAACGAATGGTTGGTTTTATACGCCAAACGTAAACTCGAAACCAAACATTACAATTACTTCATTTTTGGGCATCGCCATTTACCTATGATAATTCCAGTTGGAGAAGATTCAAATTATGTAAATCTTGGCGATTGGATTGGTTATTTTACTTATGGGGTTTTTGATGGTGAGAATTTTGAACTTAAAAAATTCGAAAAATAAGTTAGTCAAAAGTCGAAAGCCTAAAGTCGAAAGTCAAAAGTTATCGAGTTAAATGCTATGTTGCTTATTTTGCAGCCATTGGATAAATACCGATTTTATGCGTTCGCAGAATATATTCAGAAAGTTGCTTACTGCTTGAAAGCTGAAATTTAATTGCTCCTGATGCTTTTTTCGGCATATGACATTCCACACAATTAGAAGCCATTAGTTTTTCCGGCATTATTTTGAGCGTTTTTTCATTGTGTTTCAAGCCTTGGTGGCAATTCATACAAATTTTGGAATACGAAGCCATATTTTTAGAAGCATTTTCATGAGGATTATGACATGTAATGCAATCCATTTTTTCACTATTGATAAAACACTTGCTTTGCGCCATTAATCGAAATTGATTTCCATGGACATCAAATTGTGCTGTATCTGTAATGCTTCTGGTTGCTCTGTAAAACTCAGATAAATTATCTCCCGGTTTAAAATCAAAACGAGATTTTAATTTCATTCCATCATTTCCAGCATGACAAAGTGCGCAGGCATCTAGTCTTTGTTGTTTATTTAAATTTTTAAAACTTGTAATGCTGTTTGCAATTTTTACATTCGGGTTTTTCAAATGAAATTCGACATGTTTTTTAGCCGGACCATGACAACGTTCGCAATCAATTCCATAAACAATCGTTTCCTTTTTGATGATATCTTCAACATCCATAGACATCATGTTTTTTTCTGCAGAATTTTGATTCACATCTCGGCTGCTGGCATTTGAGGCGTGGCAAGAATAGCAGTCTTTCACTACCATTCGGTCAAAATAAGGTTTATCTGCTGGGAAACCTGGACTTGTTGCCCAATTATTTATAGAGTTATAATAAGAAATAGGTAACTCGTAAGTATTGTTTTCACGCCAATATACTGAAGTCTGCGCATGTTTTGTTCCAAATACAATTTCAAATTTATGCGACTGAACTTCTTTTCCGTTTTTATATAAAATCTGAAAAAGACTGTCGCCGCGTTTTTCCATGACTAGTTTTGTGTCTTTGTCATAAATAAAAGTATGATTGCCTTTGTCAAAATCACCAAGTACGTTTTCTAAAGTTGCCGGAGCAGTCGCTTTAAAATGAGAGCTCTTCAAAGCCATGTCATATTGCGTTTGATGGCACTGAATACAGCTTTCAGAGCCTGCATAATCAGTACCGCGCGGGTCGATGTAATCGTCAGAAGAATTTTTGCAGCTTGTAAAAACTACCGTAAAAAGTATAAAAGCAAAAAGAATGCGTGTTTTTTCCATTGCCGTAAATATACTTTTTTTTGAAGTAAATCAAAATATATTTCAATAATGAAAAAATGCTGTTAAAATATTTAGAATAATTCTTAATTCATGCCTACTCCATAAACATATTCGTCGAGTTCGATTTTAAATAGAGAACCTTCAACTAAGTCTTTTATCGATTTCAATTCGGTCATAGAAACTGCTAAATCAATAGAATTGCAAGGCGTTTTTAATAAAAATTTATGGCAGGAATATTTCATTTCGCAAGCTTCACAACAAGCGTTTTCGATTATGCTATCTTCAATTAAATCACAAAACTGATTTAGTTCTGATATTGTAAAATAAAAACCAGTTTCTTTAAAAACCAATTGTACTTTATCGATAATAGTTTGACTATTTTGTTTCCAGTAAAAAGCTATGCCAAAATTATTGTGGTAGATTTGTTCTATTTCTCTCATCGTAAAACCTTTTATTTCAACAAATATAAATATTATTTATATTAATTCTAAATAAAAAATTTATAAAAGTTTGAAAAAATCTTTTCTCAGTTGGCACATTATAATACAGTAAAAGTTAAGATTCGTCTCTTTAGAAAGGTAGGAATGTTTTAGTTCATGCCAGAACCATAAATATATTCATTAAGATTAAGTCGAAATAATGAACCGTCAACCAAATCTTTAATGGAATTTAATTCAATTGGTGATATTTCTAAATCTATTGCAACATAGGGTGTTTTCAATAAAAATTTATCGAATGTGCGTTTTACACCACGCGTGTCATAATCATTATGATCTGTTACGCAGTCTTCAATTAAATCGTGAAATTCATTTAATTCCTGAACTGAAAAATAAAATCCCATTTGTTTAAAAAGCAATTGAATTTTATCTGATACAATTTCGTTGCCTTCTTTCCAATAAAATGAAATTCCAAAATCGTTGCGGTAAATCTGTTCGATGTCCTTCATGGCAATTTTTTTTTGCGCTGCAAAGGTACATACTCATTATATTAACACTTGACTAAGAAAAGCATAAAAAAATGCTAATAAATCTTATTAATAATTGATTTTTAATTGTTTGTGAAGAAGGATAAGAGTAGATAGCGAATTTTGTTGTTCTGAATAAAGTCTATAAAAGATCTCATTATTCCTGATTATTATGCTCTTCCATATCTCTTTTTAGATCTAAATTTCTAAAAGTAGGAGATATAAAACCGAAACCTAAAACGGTCAAAAGTGTAATGCTTCCTCCAAAAACAACAGATGTCACAGTTCCCATCAATTTAGCAGTTGCACCACTTTCAAAAGCACCTAATTCATTTGAAGATCCAACAAAAATTGAATTTACGGCACCAACGCGTCCGCGCATATGATCGGGAGTTTTAAGCTGTAAAATGGTTTGGCGAATTACTACAGAAATTCCGTCAGCCAATCCGCTTAAGAATAAAGCAAAAACAGAAAGCCAGAAATAAGTAGAAAGACCAAATAAAATGATTGATAATCCAAAAACAAAAATGGCGATTAAAAGTTTTTTTCCCGCATTTTTATACAAAGGCACATAAGCAGAAACGAGCATGGTAATAAAAGATCCTACTGCAGGTGCTGCTCTTAAGATACCAAAACCTTCAGCACCAACTTTTAAAATGTCCTGAGCAAAAATTGGCAATAACGCTACTGCGCCTCCAAAAAGTACAGCAATCATGTCAAGCGATAAAGCGCCTAAAACAACTTGGTTTTTGAATACAAAAGTTAAACCTTCCGTAAGACTGTCTTTTATCGATTCTCCAATCTTCGGATTTACGATTGGTTTTTTACTGATTTGCGATAAGGCAACTAATGCAAGAAGCGAGAATCCGAAAACAAGACACATTGACCAGTGAACACCAATCCAGTTAATTGAAAATCCTGCCAATGCTGGCCCCATAACGGCTCCAATTTGCCAAACTGAACTGCTCCACGTAGAAGCATTTGGATATACTTTTTTAGGTATAATCAGTGATTGAAGAGAGAAAGTAGTTGGACCTAAAAACGCTCTAACCAATCCGCCCAAAAAGACTAAAGCATAAATGGAATATAAAATAACAGTTTGAGATAAATCGCCAACAATTTTTGGCCAAGTCAATAAAAACAATCCAAAACTAATTACAGAAAA
This sequence comes from Flavobacterium sp. ASV13, assembly GCF_000745775.1. Classification (GTDB taxonomy): domain Bacteria; phylum Bacteroidota; class Bacteroidia; order Flavobacteriales; family Flavobacteriaceae; genus Flavobacterium. The sequence goes on from NZ_KN050752.1 coordinate 365,713, forward strand.
TCCCAGAATACATTTTACCAATAATCCTTTCTTTTCACTTTGATCGACAATATGTCCGGCAAATAAAGCCATTCCAACAGCTGGAATTACTTCCATCAAACCAATAATTCCTAGTGAAAGCGGGTTTTTAGTTAAACTATAAACTTCCCATTCGATCACAATAAACTGCATTGCCCAGGCAAAAACCATGCAGAAGCGCAGTAATAAATATACATTGAATTCTCTATAACGAAGCGCCTGATACGGATCTGGTTTACTTGATTTAATTTCTTCCATTTGTTCTAATGTCTTTCAGCATAAGCTGTGTTGAAATTGTGCCGTTCCATTCATTTTCAGCAATTGTATACGCCAGCTGAAACGGGTTTTGATTTTTTGTAATATCTATTTTTTTTCCGAGTCCAAAGCCAATTGCGGCGATTCCATCGGAGTTGATTTGTTTTGCGAAGAGCCTTAAATGTTCGTCTTCTGAACCTAAAGTTTTAGCATAACCGGTATCTTTTACATCAGAAGTCATAAAAACCGGCGTCATATTTTGTGGGCCAAAAGGTTCGAATTGTTTTAATATTCGAATCAATTTTGGCGTTATATCAGAGAAATCAATTTCTGCATCAATTTCAATTTCCGGAGTTCGCATTTCTGGTTGGATAGTTGCTGAAACTTGTTTTTCAAAAGCGTCTTTAAAAGTTTGATAATTTTCTGCTTTTAAAGTCATTCCGGCTGCATACATATGTCCTCCAAATTGTTCCAAATGTTCTGCGCAGGCATCTAATGCATTATAAACATCAAAACCTTTTACAGATCGGGCAGAAGCAGCATATTTGTCGCCACTTTTAGTAAAAACTAAAGTTGGACGATAATAGGTTTCGATTAATCTTGAAGCTACAATTCCAATTACGCCTTTGTGCCAGTCTTCCTGAAATACAACCGTAGAAAAACGTTCTTCTTCGTTGTTTTCTACAATCTGTTGGAAAGCTTCTTTGGTGATTTTTTTGTCTAAATCTTTTCGGTCGGCATTGTATTGTTCGATTTCTGAAGCAAATTGTTGCGCTTGTTCCAAATCAAATTCGGTTAAAAGCTCAACAGCATGATTTCCGTGTTTGATTCTTCCGGCCGCATTTATTCGCGGCGAAATAATAAAAACAACATCTGTAATGTCTAAAACTTTCTTTTTAACCTGATGAACCAGAGCTTTTATTCCCGGTCTTGGTTCACTATTAATGACTTTTAAACCGAAATAAGCTAAAACACGATTTTCTCCCGTAATCGGAACAATATCGGCAGCAATCGCCGTTGCAACCAAATCCAGATAGGAAACAAGATCTTCTACGGTTTCATTTCGATTTTGACCTAAAGCCTGAATCAATTTAAAACCAACTCCACAACCGCATAATTCATCATAAGGGTAGGAGCAGTCTTCTCTTTTTGGATCTAAAACGGCAACAGCATCTGGAAGCGTTTCTCCTGGCCTGTGGTGATCACAAATAATAAAATCGATGTTTTTTGCTTTCGCGTAGGCGATATGATCGATTGATTTGATTCCACAATCGAGTGCAATAATTAAGGAAATTCCATTATCATCGGCGTAATCAATTCCTTTATATGAGATTCCGTAACCTTCATCGTAACGATCGGGAATATAAGTTGCAATATTTGGATAATGTGATTTTAAGTACGAAGAAACCAAAGAAACTGCGGTTGTTCCGTCGACATCATAATCGCCAAAAACCAGAATATTTTCGTGGTTTTCAATTGCCGATTCGATTCGGGAAACCGCTTTGTCCATATCTTTCATTAAATACGGATCATGAAGATGTTCTAATGAAGGACGAAAGAAATTTTTAGCATCTTCAAAAGTTTCAATGCCACGCTGAATCAAAAGTGTTGCTACAAAATCTTCTACATTTAAAGCTTGTGCCAAATGTTTGATTTTATCTTCAGAAGGTTTTGGTTTTAATGTCCAACGCATTTTTTAATTGTAGATTTTAGATCTTAGATTTTAGATTGAAGAAATCGAAAATCGTTTAATCTGGATAGGTAATTTTTTTTGCCACTCCCGATAGCTATCGGGATAAATGATTTAAAAGGATTTTTTAATCTGTTTTAATCTATGGCAGAATATATTTTGTATTATTTAGCTTCTAAAGCATTTCCTTCAAACTTAATTCCATCCCAACCTAAGTTGATAAAATTTCGAATGTTTTGGTGATTTGTTCCGTTTGGATCTCCTAAAACTTCTTCAAAATAAAAAGCGCCAAAACATGCTAAAGTTTCTTCTTTGCTTAAGTTTTGCAATTTTGCGAAAGAAAATAATTTACAGGAACCTGAATTTTCCCCGGCTGCGTTATGCTGTGTTCCGTTTTGAAAAGCAGTTGGAGTAAAAATGTAATTTTCTTCGATTACTGCAATAGTTTCAGGAAATGTGATTTGTGATGGAGTTTGTTTTACTTTTTCTAAAAAGGCTTGAATGCTCATGATTATAGTTTGATTTTTTTGCCACAGATTAAAAGGATTAAAAAGGATTTTTATTTAAATAATCTGTGAAAATCTTTTTAATCTGTGGCTGAAATGATTATTTATTCTTCTTCGTCCTTAGAATATTTACTTTTCTTAGCTTCTTTTTCTATTGTTTTTCCGGCAACGACAACGACAATTTCGCCACGCGGTGCGGTTTTTTCAAAATGCGCCAAAACTTCTTTTGCAGTTCCGCGGACATTTTCTTCGTGCATTTTTGATAATTCTCTCGAAACACAAACTTGTCTGTCTTCTCCAAAATACTGCACAAATTCAGCTAAAGTCTTAACGAGTTTATGCGGAGAAACGTATAAAATCATCGTTCGGGTTTCTTCGGCTAAAGCCAAAAATCGAGTCTGGCGTCCTTTTTTATCAGGAAGAAAACCTTCAAAAACGAATTTGTCATTTGGAAGTCCGCTGTTGACTAAAGCAGGAACAAAAGCCGTTGCGCCAGGAAGACATTCTACTTCGATTTTATTTTCGACACAGGCGCGAGTTAAAAGAAATCCCGGATCTGAAATTGCCGGAGTTCCAGCGTCTGAAATTAAAGCGATGGTTTCGCCAGCTTTCAAACGGGCAATTAAATTTTCGGTGGTTTTGTGCTCGTTATGCATGTGATGGCTGTGCATGTGCGTGCCAATTTCAAAATGCTTTAGGAGTTTTCCGCTTGTGCGAGTATCTTCGGCCAAAATCAAATCGACTTCTTTCAAAACCCGAATGGCTCTGAAAGTCATGTCTTCAAGATTGCCAATTGGCGTTGGAACGATATATAATTTTGACATATTTTTTTATTCGTGAAATGTAAAATGTGAGATGTGAAAAGTGTTATGCGAATTTCTTCTCGATGATTCCCAGAAAACGTTCTGCGTAATCGTCTTTTCCTTCCCAGTTATTATAATCTGGTTTTACCATGTTTTCAATAAATTCCTGTGCTTCGCTATAAGTGTCAAAAGTCAGTAATTGATTTAACACACGGCTGTAATCTTCGGTACTGTTTCCAAAAAGATTTTTGGTAAACGCAATTCGGTCGTTTAGATCAATGTGGAAACCTTTTGCCAGTTTTTCATTTAAAGTTGTTGCTTTTGGTTCTGATTTAGTTTCTAAAACGGCAGTTTCAACAACTTTCTTTTCTGCAAAATCAAATGTCGGAGTCGGTGTTGGAGAAACGGCTTCAAAACTGTCTACTTTTACAAACTGTGCATCAGCATAATTGATTCCGAAATCTTCGAACGCAATTGGAGCTGAAGTTGTTTTTGATGAACTTTCTACTTTTGGTTCTTCTATTTCTGATGGTTTCTCTAATTCAAAAGCGGGCTTAAAATCCGGAATTGGGTTTAAATCGTTGACTGTTTTAAATGAAAGATCATTTGCTTCGATTGTTTTTTTAGCTTCAGAAACAGCTGCTTGGATTTTCTCAATAATTGGATCTTTAGCACTTTCTGCAGTTTCAGTTTCTTTGATTGCTTCAGTTTCTTCTACTTTTTCAACAATAGGTTCTTCAATAGATTCCTGAGTATCTTCTTCAATTGGCTCTTGAGTAGTTTCTTCTGGAATTTCGGCAATTATTTCTTCAACAATTGCTGGTTCAGGAGTTTCTTCAATTGCAATTGGAGTTTCAATTATAGCTTCTACTGGTGCTTTTTCTTCTTTTTCGAAAATAGTTTCGATTTCAGAACTGATTTCACTGTGACTGATTGTAGGTTTTACTTCGTCGAAATTTTCATCGACAAATTTTAAAATAGCTAATTTCTCATATAATTTCTGTGTTTCAAGGTACAATTGATTGATATCGGATTTGTTTTTAAGTTTTAAAATTCGATGTGCAATGCTGATTAAATCGGCTTCCAATTTTTTTTTCATAACTGTTGAAATTATAGTGAATAAGGTATTTTAGTGTATTTGATGTCTGAATGTCTTTAATCTTGAAGAAATTCAAAAGATAATTTTTTATTTCTGTTAATAAGCAATTCCAAATCTCCGATTTGATAAAAATTTTCTACTTTTGAAAAAATGTAAAACAGCACATTTTTACGTCGATTTATTACCAGTACAAAGTAATAAAAACTATTCATTTTTAAAGGCAGAAAAATACAAAATGTTTCTCGAAAATACAGTAAATCACAAAGAACAATTTGGTTGGATTGAAGTTATTTGTGGATCAATGTTTTCGGGTAAAACCGAGGAATTAATCCGCAGATTAAAACGCGCGCAATTTGCCAAACAAAGAGTCGAAATTTTCAAACCCGCTATCGATACCCGTTATCATGACGAAATGGTAGTGTCTCACGATGCTAATGAAATTCGTTCTACACCGGTTCCGGCGGCAGCTAATATTTTGATTTTAGCGCAAGGTTGCGACGTTATTGGAATTGACGAAGCACAGTTTTTTGATGATGAAATTGTTACAGTTTGCAATGATTTAGCCAATCAGGGAATTCGTGTAATTGTTGCCGGTCTTGATATGGATTTTAAAGGAAATCCTTTCGGACCAATGCCGGCACTTATGGCAACAGCCGAATATGTTACCAAAGTTCACGCTGTTTGTACCAGAACAGGAAATCTTGCTAATTATAGTTTCAGAAAAACAGATAATGATAAATTAGTAATGCTCGGAGAAACGGAAGAATATGAGCCGCTTAGCCGTGCTGCGTATTTTAATGCCATGAAGAAAATTCAGGAAAAATAGGTTTCAAATTTTATTTAAAATTTAAATTATGCAGGATAAACAAAACCGTAAAAAACAAAATATTTTATTATTAGCTGTTATTGGAATTGCGGGTGTTTTGGCTGTTTTTTTTCAGTTTTATCTTTCTGAAAGCAAAGATGAGGTGAATTCAGAAATTGTTGAATTAGTTGCGAAATACAATAAAAATTGCCCATTAAATATTCAGGAAGGAATTCGGTTGGATAGTGTGAGTTTGCACGAAAAGCAAGTTGTTCAATACAATTTGACCTTGATAAATGTTGAGAAAACAACTGCAGAGACTGATGTTATAAAAAAAGAAATTGAAAAAAGTCTCTTAAGCACAGCCAAAGCAAATCCCGGACTTCAGGTTTTTAGAGATAATGATTATACTTTGATTTATAGTTACAGTGATAAAAAGAAAGTGTTTTTGTTTACGGTGAAAATATTGCCGGATCAATATAAATAAGCTTGAAAAACATAAAAATAAAACCCGACAGATTTTAAATTTGTCGGGTTTGTTGTTTTATATCCTTTGTTTAAACTGGACTGAAGTCCAGCTCTACAAAATAATTCGTTCCTTCGGAACTGAGAAAGAGCCTTCGGCTCGATTCATATTGTAGGGCTGGACTTCAGTCCAGTTTAATGATGAGAATAAGAAAGAAATAAAAACCCCGACAAGCTTTTTGGTCTGTCGGGGTTTTTATTTTGTAGAAGTTAAGTTTTATATCTTCTTTCTCATTCTTGCAACCGGAATATCAAGTTGTTCGCGGTATTTTGCAATGGTTCTTCTGGCAATTGGATATCCTTTTTCTTTTAAGATTTCAGCCAATTGATCATCTGGTAAAGGCTTCTTTTTGTCTTCTTCTTCAATTGTATTCTTAAGAATTTTTTTGATTTCCAAAGTCGAAACATCTTCTCCCTGATCATTTTTCATGGCTTCAGAGAAAAACTCTTTGATTAGTTTTGTTCCGTATGGCGTTTCAACATATTTACTGTTAGCAACTCGGGAAATTGTCGAAATATCCAAACCAACCATATCGGCAATGTCTTTTAAGATCATTGGTTTTAGTTTGGTTTCGTCACCGTCTAAGAAATATTCTTCCTGATAATGCATAATCGCATTCATCGTTACAAAAAGTGTTTCCTGACGTTGTCTAATCGCGTCAATAAACCATTTAGCCGAATCCAGTTTTTGTTTGATAAACTGAACCGCATCTTTTTGTGCCGATGATTTATCACGAGAATCTTTATACGTCTGCATCATTTCCTGATAATCTTTCGAAACGTGCAGGGAAGGAGCATTTCTTCCGTTTAAAGTCAGTTCTAATTCTCCGTCAATAATTCTGATAGCAAAATCCGGAACTATATTTTCTGTAACTTTATTATTGCCTGTAAAAGAACCGCCCGGTTTTGGGTTCAGTCTTTCAATTTCGTGAATCGCTTTTTTAAGCTGTTCGTTAGAAACGCTGTATTTCTGCAATAATTTATCGTAATGTTTCTTCGTAAAAGCATCAAACTGATTTTCGATAATATCAATCGCTAAATCAACGTATTCTGTTGGTGTTTTGTGCTTTAATTGCAATAATAAACATTCCTGTAAATCACGTGCACCAACTCCTGAAGGTTCCAATTCGTGAATTACCGTCATCATTTTTTCGACCATTGCTTCATCAGTATAAATTCCCTGAGTAAAAGCCATATCGTCAACAATATCCGAAATGCTTCTTCGGATATAACCCATGTCATCAATACTTCCAACTAAGAATTCGGCGATTTCGCGTTCTTCATCATTTAAAATAAAAGTATTCAGCTGATTGATCAAATCCTGATGAAAACTTATCGGAGCAGCAAAAGGAGTTTCGCGCTCTTCATCATCACTGTAGTTGTTTACCTGAGTTTTGTAATCAGGCGTATCGTCGTCGCTTAGATATTCGTCAATATTAATGTCGTCTGCTTCGATTCTGTCTGATTCTGCATCATCATAATCGTCGTAGTCTTCATTAGCGTATTCGTCTGCTTCGTATTCTTCTTCTTTTCCAGCTTCCAAAGCAGGATTTTCGTTCATTTCTTCTAATAAACGTTGTTCAAAAGCTTGCGTAGGCAATTGAATTAACTTCATCAGCTGAATTTGCTGTGGAGATAATTTTTGGGATAATTTTAAATTTAAAAATTGCTTTAGCATTTGATTTTGTTAAAAGTTTCAAGTTTCAAGTTTCAGGCTGCAGAACGTGCTACAACTTGAAACTTGAAACCTGAAACAAATATTATTATTTTAGTTCAAGTTCCAATAACTTGAAACCTGAAACTTGAAACTTTTTTAAACTAAATCGATTAAAACTCTGCGCTACCCGGAGTTCTTGGGAAAGGAATTACGTCTCTAATGTTTGTCATTCCAGTAACAAACAATACTAAACGCTCAAATCCTAAACCGAAACCTGCATGCGTTGCAGAACCAAATCTTCTCGTATCTAAATACCAGTATAATTCTTCTTCGTCGATTTCTAATGCTTTCATTTTTTCAACCAAAACATCGTAACGTTCTTCTCTTTCAGAACCACCAACGATTTCTCCAATTCCAGGGAAAAGAATATCCATTGCACGAACTGTTTCTCTTCCTGGCTCTGTGTTGTCATTCAAACGCATGTAAAACGCTTTGATGTTTGCTGGGTAATCAAATAAAATTACCGGACATTTAAAGTGTTTTTCAACTAAATAACGCTCGTGTTCTGACTGTAAATCAGCTCCCCATTCGTTGATGATATATTGAAATTTCTTCTTTTTATTTGGAGTTGAATCTCTTAAAATATCAATTGCTTCCGTATAAGAAACACGTTTGAAGTTGTTCTCCAAAACGAAGTTCAATTTCTCTAACAAACTCATTTCGCTTCTTTCAGCTTGTGGTTTTGATTTTTCTTCTTCTAAAAGTCTTCCTTCTAAGAATTTCAAATCATCCTGACAATTGTCTAAAGCATATTTAATTACATACTGAATAAAATCTTCAGCTAAGTCCATGTTGTTATCCAAATCATTGAAAGCAACTTCTGGCTCAATCATCCAAAACTCAGCAAGGTGACGAGAAGTATTTGAATTCTCCGCTCTAAAAGTTGGTCCAAAAGTATAAATCTGACCCAAAGCCATTGCAAAAGTTTCACCTTCTAATTGTCCAGAAACCGTTAAGTTCGTATGTTTTCCAAAGAAATCTTTTTTGAAATCAATGTTTCCTTCTTCATTTTTTGGAAGATTATCTAAAGGCAATGAAGTTACTTGGAACATTTCTCCAGCACCTTCAGCATCAGCTCCAGTGATAATTGGCGTGTTTACATACACAAATCCTTTTTCCTGAAAATATTTGTGAACCGCAAATGACAATACCGAACGTACACGCATAATTGCACCAAAAGCATTTGTACGTACACGCAAGTGAGCGTTTTCACGTAAAAATTCTAAAGAGTGTTTTTTAGGCTGCATTGGGAATTTCTCAGCATCTGAATCTCCAAGAATCTCAAGTTTGTTAACCTGAATTTCATATTTCTGACCCGCACCTTTACTTTCAACCAAAGTTCCAATTACAGAAATCGCAGCTCCAGTAGTGATTCTTTTTAAAGTTTCTTCCGGAGTATTTTCAAAATCAACAACACATTGTATATTATTAATTGTAGAACCGTCATTAAGCGCGATGAACTGATTATTTCTAAAAGTTCTCACCCATCCTTTTGCATTCACTTCCTGTAGCGTCGTCGTACTGTTTAATAAGTCTTTAACCTTTGTGTGTTTCATTTTAATTTTAGATTTATAGATTGCTGATTTTACATCAAAATAAAACCAGTGTTTTTTATATCGAATTGCAAATATAAACGATAATAATTAATTTTTGAAGCTGATTCCCGCTATCCGCTATATCTTTTTCTTGCTAAAGGAGCAAGAAAAAGGATACCGCTCCTATCGGGGCTAGGGCACTCGTTTTCAAAAGTCCCAATTGTTTTTTTATTTTTGTCATTCCGAGGAACGAGGAATCACACTAGTAATTCCGAAAAGTAAATCGCCAATCTTTGTCGAGTTTCGAGTGTGATTCCTCGTTCCTCGGAATGACAAACTATGAATATATTTTTTAATTAAATTATAATCTCAAATATTTCATTGAACTTTCGTTCTAAATTTTTCATTTCCTGTTTGGTACGCCATCTTATATAAAACATTGAAAAAACAATAAACAAGTTAAAAATTAAATATACTTGTAAAGAAGTTTCTTCTTGACTGATAAGAACTGAATTTGCTAAAACAAATGCAATAATTGGAAAATACTTTATCCAAATGATTGAAAGTTTATGTGTTGGTTCAATTGCATAACTAATATCTAATATTCTGTTTAATGTTTTGTATTTGCCCTTGATTGTATAAAATGTTGGCGATACAGTCGTATTTATCGTTAAACGAAATGCTGAATCATCAAAATCTCCATAGAAAGGTTTCGAAATTCCTTTAAATATTCTAAATAACCAAAATGGACTAATAAATTTAAGTTTTGGATTTCCAATTACCGTATTGCTCTTAATCTTATTTTTAAATTCAGTTGCATTCAGCTTTGATTTCATTCCATTTTTAAATTAATTTGTGCCAATTCGTGAAATTCGTGGCAAACAAAACCTTACTCCTCCAAATTCTCCAACAATTCCTCTTTCTTAGTTTTCTTTTTCTCAAAAGTCAAAACCAACGAAGGCAGTACAACCAAATTAGCAAACATCGCAAAAGCCAAAGTACAAGAAATTAATCCTCCAAGAGCAATTGTTCCGCTGAAGCTTGACAATGTAAAAGTCGCAAAACCTAAAATCAAAACTACAGAAGTATAAAAAGTACTAATTCCAGTTTCTCTTAATGCACTGAAAACCGATTTCTTCACTTTTCCGCCGCTTTGAAGCAAGTCGTGTCTGTATTTCGCCATAAACTGAATCGCATTATCAACCGAAATTCCAAAGGCGATACTGAATACCAAAATCGTAGACGGTTTTAACGGAATTCCGAAATAACCCATTAACCCAGACGTAATGCAAAGCGGTAAAATATTTGTAATTACCGATGCCATTACCATTTTGAACGAACGGAATAAATATAAAATCAGTATGGCAATCGTCAAAATTGCGAAAATCAATGACTCAATTAAGTTGTCAACCAAATACGAAGTTCCTTTTTGGAAAACTAATGCTTTTCCGGTAACGGTAACTTCAAAACGGTCTTTCGGGAAAATTTCATCAATTTTTGAATGTAATTTTTTCTCCACTTTTGCCATTTCATCCGTTCCAATATCTTTCATGAAAGTGGTGATTCGCGCATATTGTCCAGTTGAATCAACATACGCTTTCATTAAGTTTTCTTTGCTGTTTTTTGTTGCATTTTTAGCATAACTCAAAATAAAAGCCTGCTCTTGCGAAGTTGGCAATTGGTAATATTCCGGATTTCCATTGTAGAAAGCCTGTTTCGAATATTTTACCAAATTCACTACAGAAACTGGTTTTGCCAATTCAGGAATTTCAGCAATTGTATTTTGCAATTCATCCATTTTACGAATTGTCGAAGCTTTCATAACACCTTTTTTCTTTTTGGTGTCAATCATGATTTCCAATGGCATAACGCCGTTGAATTCTTTTTCGTAGAATAAAATATCTTTAAAGAAAGAAGCGCTTTTTGGCATCTCGCCAATCAAGCTTCCTGAAACTTTCATTTGAGCAACTCCAATTACACTGAAAACCAAAAGTAAACCGTAAATAATATAAACGACTTTTCGTTTGCCTTTTACAATGTTTTCAACACTGTCTAATAACGTTGAAATATAAGTTTTAGTTAAATGGTATAAATGCTTTTCTTTTGGCAATGGCAAGAAACTGTAGATAATTGGCACAATAAAAAGTGTCAATAAATAAACAGAAATTACGTTGATTGAAGTCACTAAACCAAACTCAAAAAGCAAGTCGTTTCCAGTAATCATAAACGTTGCGAAACCAATTGCTGTAGTTAAATTCGTCATTAAAGTCGAAACTCCAATTTTAGAAATAACACGTTGCAACGCTTTTGCTTGATTGTTATGTAATTTGATTTCCTGCTGGTATTTATTAATCAGGAAAATACAGTTTGTAATTCCGATTACGATAATCAGCGGCGGAATAATAGCGGTTAAAATCGTGATTTTATATCCAAATAATCCCAGCGTTCCAAATGACCAGATTACGCCGACAATTAAAATGCAAATTGAAATAAATGTCGCTCTGAACGAACGGAAAAAGAAAAAGAAAATCAACGAAACCGTCAGTAAAGCAGCGCCAATGAAAAGTCCGATTTCGCCTTTCATATCATCTGCGTTAATTGTTCTGATGTACGGCATTCCCGAAACTTTCAAATCAATTCCTGTGGTTTTTTCGAATTTAGCGATTTTCGGAACTAGATTTTCAAGTATAAAAGTCTTTCTTTCCGGAGTGTTTACTAAAGCTTTATTGATATATATCGCCGAGCGAACACTTCCGCTTTCTTTGTTGAATAATAATCCTTCGTAAAAAGGCAAATTGTTGAATAAATCGTGTTGAACACTTTTTAAATAGGCAGGATCTAAGGCTTTGCTTTGATCGATAAAAGGCGTTAAAACGAATTTTTCGTTAATAGTATCTTTTTCCAGTTTTTTCAAATCGTTCAAAGAAACAACCAAATCAACTTCTTTCGATTTTTTTAAACCTGTCATTAATTCATTCCACGCGGCATAGTTTTTTGGCGTGAAGAATTTTGGATCTTTAAAACCAATTACAATAAGATTTCCTTCTTCACCAAACTTGTCTAAGAATTTTTGATATTCTTTATTTGCAATATGATCTTTTGGAAGCAGGTTTGCTTCGGTATAAGTCATAGAAAGGTTTTTCCATTGATAACCAAGGAAAATAGTCAATGCAGAAAGGATAATCAGAATTGTTATTCTGTTTTTAAGTATGATTCGGGCCAGTTTTTCCCAAAAGCCAACTTGAATAGCGTTTTTCATAAAATCTTTAAAAATGGTTGCAAATGTAGTGAAAATGCCTCAAAATCATAAACAATCGATTGTATTTTACGCAATGTTAACATAATTTTGCAATTATTTAAATTGTGATAATTTTCCTATTTTTAGCTGTTTAGTCGTTAGCTTTTCTCATATTTGCAGTTAATTTAAAATTGAAAAGAAAATGAATTGGATTTTATTGATTATTGCAGGACTTTTTGAAGTAGGATTTGCATCTTGTCTTGGAAAAGCAAAAGAAACAACCGGAATTGTATCAACTTATTGGATGATTGGTTTTTTTGTATGTCTTTCAATCAGTATGATTTTATTATATAAAGCAACTCAGGTTTTGCCAATTGGAACGGCTTATGCGGTTTGGACAGGAATTGGAGCAGTTGGAACTGTTTTAGTCGGGATTTTTATTTTTAAAGAACCGGCAGCTTTCTGGAGAATATTTTTCCTTACAACTTTGATTGCTTCAATTATTGGGTTGAAGTTTGTTTCTAGTCATTAAACGATAGCTCACGGATAAAACGGATCAAACTGATTTACACAGATTTCTTTTTTAAAATTTAGTCAAAACAAAACAATTGAAAATCTGTGTAAATCAGTTTGATCCGCAAAATCAGTGGGCAAAAAACTTTTAATTATTCATAATCAATGCAGCAAAACAATACCACAACTTTTATTTTTTTAGCGATTCTTTTATTGCTTGTCATTATCATCTGCTTTATGATTTACCAATTAATGCAGGCAAAAAAAGCAAAAGATGACGCCGAAAAAAGTTTTTATGCACTCGAAGTAAAAGTTAATGATTTGCAGCTCGAAACTTTAGAATCAAAACTGAATCCGCATTTGTTTAAGAATATTTTAAATTCGATTCAGTCGCACGCTTATCAGACTTATTTCGCTTTAGATAAATTGGCCAATGTTCTGGATTATATTTTATACGAAAGCAAAAAGAAATTTGTTACAGCCAAAGAAGAAATAGATTTTGCACTGAATTTGATCGAAATCAATAAAATCAAGATCAGCCCGCTTTTTGAATTGAAAATCAAAACCAATATCAATAAAGATGACAAATTGTATGATCAACCTTTATTGGCACCGTTAATTTCGATTGATTTAATTGAAAATGCTTTTAAACATGCTGATCTTCAAAGTGCCGATGCTTTTATATCGGTTGTTTTTGAGTTTAAGGATAATGCTTTTTTTATGACGGTTTCGAATAAAATTTCAGATAAAAAAGTATTGAAAAAAGAACGAAGCGGTTTTGGACATGCCACTTTAGAGCATCGCCTTAGAATTATTTACAAGAATAATTTCAAGCTCGATAAGTTTGTAGAAAACGATGTTTATATTGCTCATCTAAAAATAGATTTACTTGGATACAAAACTGAAATGCTTGCTTCTGGACGATGAGCTTCCAGGATTAACATATTTGAAAATGCTTTGCGAACAAATTCCAGAACTGGAAATCGTAAAAACATATAATAATCCTGAAAAACTTTTGTCTGATTTGGCTAATCTTGATTTTGATTTGCTGATTTCGGATATCGAAATGCCAGGTATCGACGGACTTCATTTGGCTGAAATGCTCCAAAATAAATTGGTTATTTTTTGCACGGCTTACAAGGAATACGCTGCCGATGCTTTTAATATTGATGCCGTTGATTATATTACAAAACCGGTAAAATTAGAGCGTCTGCAAAAAGCGATTGCCAAAGCTGTTGAACGTTTTGATAAACCAGATGTTAAAAAGAAATTTATTCAATTAAATACTGACAAAGGCAAAACGTTGCTTTATTTTAATCAAATTCAATATATAAAAACAGCTTTAGGCGATAGTCGGGATAAAACTGTTTTATTGACAGATGGCAGTTTTCTGAATCTGAAAAATGTTAAATTTGATACACTTTTAAACGAATTGCCTGATGCTGATTTTTGTCGTGTGAATAAAAAAGAAATCATTGCGGTAAAAGCGATTAAATTTTTTAATCATAACGAAATTGTGCTGCATCATTTGGAAGAAAACAATAAAAATATAACGCTTATTCTCAGCGAAACGTACCGCGCAGACTTTTTGAAAAAGGTGAAAATATAACTTATTACAAAGTTTTACGGACTTATTACATAGATTTAAAATTAGCGGTAAAATTGCTTTTTCACGTAAAGTGGACTTCTGATATTTGTTCCATAATTTAAAAAAACGAATTATGAATAACTTTAAAAACTCCTTATTTTACATTACAGTAATTGGCGGTTTTACGACTTTGATATATTGGATAATTTCACAAGGTTCATCTCTTGAAGCGGGCCGAAATGTATTAGAAAAAAAAATAGAAAGTAATCATTGGAATGATTTTTTGAATTCAATGGTTGAAAACCTGCAACATCCTCTTGCCATATTATTAGCACAGATTGTAACCATTATTTTAGTTGCGCGTTTATTCGGATGGTTTTTTAGAAAAATCGGACAGCCATCTGTAATTGGAGAAATGATTGCGGGAATTGTTCTCGGGCCATCTTTAGTTGGAATGTATTTTCCGGAGTTTTCAGCCGCTTTATTCCCAAAGGAGTCTTTAGGTAATCTTCAGTTTTTAAGTCAGATCGGTCTTATTCTTTTCATGTTCGTTATCGGAATGGAATTGGATTTGAAAGTTTTGAAGAATAAAGCGCACGATGCTGTTGTAATTAGTCACGCCAGTATTGTTATTCCATTTGCTTTAGGATTGACACTTGCTTATTTTATTTACGGAACTTTTGCTCCTCAAGGCGTTGCATTTTCTTCGTTCGGATTGTTTATGGGAATTGCTATGAGTATTACCGCATTTCCGGTTCTGGCTAGAATAGTGCAGGAGAGAGGTCTTCAAAAAACCAAACTTGGAACTATCGCCATTACCTGTGCGGCAGCCGATGATATTACGGCTTGGTGTATTTTGGCAGTAGTAATTGCGATTGTAAAAGCAGGTTCATTAGCTAGTTCACTTTATGTAATTGGTTTGGCGATTTTGTATGTGATTATCATGTTGAAAATTGTTCGTCCTTTCTTAAAACGTGTTGGTGATTTAAATTCAACTCGCGAAAGTTTGAATAAACCTGTCGTTGCGATTTTCTTTCTGACACTTTTATTTTCGGCATATGCCGCTGAATTAATTGGAATTCACGCATTATTTGGAGCTTTCTTAGCCGGAGCGATTATGCCGGAAAACAGTAAATTCAGAAATATTTTTATCGAAAAAGTGGAAGATGTTTCGATAATTGTTCTTTTGCCTTTATTCTTTGTATTTACGGGTCTTCGTACACAAATCGGATTGTTGAATGATCCTGCTTTATGGAAAATCACTGGATTAATTATTGTTGTTGCTGTTGTAGGTAAGTTCTTTGGAAGTGCTTTAGCAGCAAAATTTGTCGGGCAAAACTGGAAAGACAGTTTGGCAATCGGTGCTTTAATGAACACACGTGGATTGATGGAATTGGTTGTTTTGAATATTGGTTATGATTTGGGAGTATTATCTACAGAGATTTTTACAATGATGGTAATCATGGCTTTGATCACAACTTTTATGACCGGACCAGCTTTAGATTTTATCAATTTTGTTTTTAAAGATAAAGTTACAGCAGTTCCAGAAGAAATTGGAACCAAAAGCAAATACAAGATTCTGCTTTCTTTTGCCACTCCTGAAAGAGGAAAAAAATTGCTAAAAATTGCAAATAGCTTAGTTAAAAAACAGGGCGACAATTCTGTTGTAACGGCAATGCATTTGTCTTTAAGTACAGAAATCCATTCATTTGACGTCAAAGATCACGAGCGAAAAATGCTGATTCCTATTATTGAAGAATCAAAACATTTGGATCAAAAGATAAATAGTGTTTTTAAAGTAACAAATGATATCGATGCTGATATTATTGATTCGGCTAATCAAGGCGAATATGATTTGTTGCTTGTTGGATTGGGACAATCTATTTTTGATGGAACTTTACTTGGAAAAATCCTTGGATTTACAACCAGAATAGTAAATCCAGACCGATTGATAGATAAATTTACAGGAAAAGAAGGTTTGTTTGAAAATTCTCCTTTTGATGAAAGAACACGTCATATTATTGCAAAAAGTAAAATGCCGGTCGGGATTTTTATTGACAAAGATTTAGAAGAAGTTGATCAGGTTTTTATGCCGGTTTTTAGCAAAGAAGATGCTTATTTAATTGAATATGCTAAAAAACTGATCAATAATAATGGTTCTCAGATTACAGTTTTAGATGCGAGCGGTGAAGTGAAAAATACTCGCGATATTCAGGAAACAATTCGCTCGATTGAACAGATTGCTCCAAATCATATTATGATTATGCATGACAGAACAATTAAGAAAGAGTTTTTAGAAACGCAAAACTTAATGATCATAAGTTTAGACAGCTGGAAAAAATTGATCGAATCTCAAAGCACTTGGTTGAATAATACGCCTTCTGTTTTGATTCTTAAACCTTAAATAGTTTTAAATTTTAATGCTTTAAATCCCAAATTTCAATTGTTATGATTGGAGTTTGGGATTTTTTTTATAGCCACGAATTCACAAATTTATCGCATTTCTTTGCGCAGTTTGTTAACCATAAATTTCACAAATTGTAACAAAATCAATTTGTGAAATTCAGCGGAAAAATTTTCACAAAGTTAAGTGGTGAAATTCGTGAATTAGTGGCTGAAAAAATGGGAATTTAAAATTAAAGCCCCAAATCAATAACATAAGAAATCTTAACTGCAATATTATCTTCAAATTTCAGCAATTGATTTGGTCCATAGCGATAAAATCCCCCTAGTCCAAAACCTTTAAAAATTCGGTTTAACTCAATTCCGGATTCGAAATAACCTTTGTCTAAAGTTTTATAATCTGGACCAACATGCTGTTCAGGTTTTTCCATATTTCCCCAAGCCATTCTTGTAACCAAAACTAAAGAAGGTCGAACCTTTTTCATGATTTTAATTCGGTCAAAACCATGTTTTATTTGAAAGAATAAATATTGGCTGGAGAAAAACTCATTAAAATACATGGTTTCAAAACTGTTTCTTCCGGCAAAAGTAATACGCTGAATAACGGTTTCTTTGGTTAAATTATTTGGCATCGTATTGTACAAATGCGTAATAGGAACATCGCCCATTGCGACACCGCCTTGTAAAAGTAAGCTTGTTTTTTGTCCGTTTAGGTACTTTTTTTCATACTCTGTTTTGAAATCTATTTTACTGAATGTAAAGTCGTTTTCGAGGACATTTGGAAGCGATTGTGTGTATTGAAAAGTAAACCTCGGAAATCTTTTGTCTGATTCTGTTCTGCCAGTTGGAGTCTGCATAAATTCACTGAATGGCGCCCAAACAATTGAAACCATTGCAGTAGTCATGATGTAATTCGAGTATAATTGTCCGTTTAAATTGAAAAGATAATCGAATTTTGGCTCAACATAAGTTCTTGCTAATTCAAAAACAGCTTCAGTTTTCGGAATAATTTTGGTCTGAACATTGGCTTTCCAAGCAATATATTTGTAGAAAGTACTAATGTTGATTGGACGCGGATCATAGATTTTGAAAACACGTTTATCAACGGCAAAAACGGTACTCGCAATCTCGCGGACATCATCTGTATACGATCCGTTGATCCAAGTATTAGTGTTTTTGTCCAATAAAACGCCAGAACCTATATTGTATTTAAAAGCGCCATCTTTTGTTCCGTACGCGCCATAACCTTCAATTCTAAAGTTTTTGGAAAATCGATCGTTTGTAACGCCTCCCAGACCTAAACGAAATCCTTCATAGTTATTATAACTGATGACTTTTTTTAAATCCAAATCAATTGGCCCGATAGGAAGATAACCATTGATGATTTTTCGGCCCAAACCAAGACGTTTTTCAATTCTTTTGCTTAACGATAAACTGTCTATTAATTGATAGGTTCTTTGACCTTTAAGATCTAAAGCTTCTTTTCGGTAAGTATTCCAGAATTCTTCGGGCTTTTTATTGGCATCATCTTTAATTTCAATATAAAGCGACGGATTTTTTATCGAAGGATTTGTGTTGTAATGAATATCGAAATTATTGCTTTCAGAAATTAAATAAGTAAAATCAGAAGCTACTTTTTTTCTTCGTTCATAATTGTCTTCAACGTCACCATCAAACTGAATCGTTCCGCCCAAAATTTTAATATCATCGTCATTTTTCCCTTTGACAATTTTAAAAGTGGTATTACTCTGGAACCAGATTTTTTCCTCTGGCACATATTCAAATTCGTGTATACCGCTAATATCTAAAACGGCTTTTATACGCATTACAGCTTTTGCAACAGCAAAATTTTCCTGATCAATATATAAAACACCTTCTAGTGCATTTGTTTTTCTTTTCTTGTTTTTAAAGTAAATCATAAAGGTATTTCGACCTTTAATGGGAACTGTGTCCAAAAGTTTGTAATTATAATCAGAAAATGCGTTGTCAGCGATTGGACTTTGATGTTTGGTTTCAAACAATTCATATTTCGAATCGTAAATCGAAATAGACTGCAAGTTGAAAGCGATAATTTCATAAACAGGCTGTTTAAATCCTGCCATTTTTGTGCCTAAAATGGTTTCTTTTAATTTATTGTTTCCAAATTGATATTGCGAAACTTTCTCCGTTTGAAATAAATGCTGTTTGCTTATGATTTCTTTAAACTTATAATCCGAAGAATCAATGTTGATTTGCTTTTTATTGAAATCTTTATATGTTGCTGAAGAATCGATTCGGCCGTCGATCGAATCCGGATTTGCTGTAACAATCAGTTTGTTGTATGTTTTGTATTCAAAACTGCTGAGTTTTTTCTGCGGATTGTTTTTGTTTTTATTCGCAATAACTTTTTTTATAATTGCTAATGCTGGATTTTCATTTGAAACAACGACTTCCTTTAAATCATCTGTTTTTTGAGAAAGCGAAACGGGATAAAATTTTTTCTTCTCTACAACAGGAACTAATTTTGTCTGAAAACCAATATAGGAAACAGCAAAAGTGGTCGTTTTTGAATTGATTTTAAGTTCAAATTTCCCATCAACATCTGTAATAGTATTGTTGTTGTCTGCTGTAGTTATGGTTGCAAAAGGAAGCGGTTTATTGTGTGGATCGGTAACAATTCCGTTTATTTGAAACTGCGCCTGAATGGTAAGCGTGAAAAACAAAGTCAAAAAACAAAATAGCTTCATACAGCGTGTTATAGTTTCAAAAACGAAAAGATTTTACTTTTGGTATGCAAAAATAAGAATAAAAAAATCCGTCTGACGCTATTTTGCCAAACGGATTTTTTATTTTGTGCCAAATGTAATTACACTTTCATGATTTCAGCTTCTTTTGCAGCTAATAACTCATCAATTTTTTTAGTGAAAGCATTTGTTAAGTTTTGAACTTCTTCTTCAGCAGATTTGCAAATGTCTTCAGAAGTTCCTTCTTTTTCTAATTTTTTAATATCAGTATTTGCATCTTTACGAGAATTACGGATACCAATCTTAGCATCTTCAGCCTCAGATTTTGCTTGTTTTGCCAAATCACGACGACGCTCTTCTGTCAAAGGCGGAACGCTGATAATGATAACATCACCATTATTCATCGGGTTAAATCCGATGTTTGCAATCATAATTGCTTTTTCAATTGCTTGTAGCATATTTTTTTCAAACGGCTGCAAAGTAATTGTTCTAGCGTCAGGAACACTGATTTTTGATACTTGAGAAAGTGGTGTTGCAGCTCCGTAGTAATCAACAAAAACACCTCCAAGCATTGCCGGAGAAGCTTTTCCTGCACGAATATTTAGAAATTCTTTTTCTAAGTGTGCAATCGAACCATTCATTGATTCTTCAGTACTTTCTAATATAAAATCTATTTCTTCACTCATTTTTTTTTAGTTTTCAGTTTTCATTCTCAGTTTTCAGTTAAAGTCGTATTATGTGACTGTAAACTGTTGCTGAGGACTATATATTTACTACAGTTCCAATATTTTCGCCTGCGCAGATTTTCAAAAGGTTTCCAATTTTGTTCATATCAAAAACAACGATTGGCAATTTGTTTTCCTGGCTTAATGTAAAAGCAGTAGTATCCATTACATTTAATCCTTTTTTAAGTACGTCGTCAAATGAAATGAAATCAAATTTTACTGCTGAAGCATTTTTTTCAGGATCACAATCATAAACTCCGTCAACACGTGTTCCTTTCAGGATAACATCAGCATTGATTTCGATTCCTCTCAAAACAGCTGCAGTGTCTGTTGTAAAATATGGATTTCCGGTTCCGGCTCCAAAAATTACGATTCTGCCTTTTTCAAGATGACGATCAGCTCTTCTTTTGATGTATGGTTCTGCAATAGATTCCATTTTCAAAGCAGTTTGCAAACGAGTTTTCATTCCTTTGTCTTCAAGTGCGCCCTGCAAAGCCATTCCATTAATAACAGTTGCAAGCATTCCCATGTAATCTCCCTGCACCCTGTCCATTCCTGAGCTTGCTCCGGCAACGCCTCTAAAAATATTTCCTCCTCCAATAACAATAGCAATTTCTACTCCTTTGTCGTGAATTTGCTTGATTTCGTCAGCATATTCGCCTAATCTTTTCGGGTCAATTCCGTATTGTAAATCACCCATTAAGGCCTCGCCACTAAGTTTTAGAAGAATTCTTTTATATTTCATGTTTGTGTTGCGTTAATTTGTGCAAATATAGACATATTCTGATTTTTAGAAATAATGTTTACAAAAAAAATAATTGCGGCCTTGATTTTAAAATTATAAAGAGTTTTTACAGTTTTTTTGTATCAAATCTGATAAAAGTCATTCCTCAATCTTCAGAAATCCGTAAATTTATGCTAAGCAAAATAACTATTTATGAAAAGTATCGTAGCCAAAGCATTATTCAATAGTCACTCTTATATTGAATATCGAAAATTAGTAACCGATTTATTGTCAGAAGGAAAATCAACCGGAAACGAACAATCTGACAGTTTGACCAATTATTCGAAACTAAATGAAACCCGAATGAACCGATTGGAAAAGACGATCGTAATTTCTGAAGATACAATTTCAAAACTACAGCATTTGGATAATCATTATATCTGGCTTGTAATTTCAGAAGGCTGGTGTGGTGATGCAGCTCAGATTCTACCTATTTTAAATAAAATGGCGCTTGCATCAGATAAAAAAATCGATTTGCGAATAGTGCTTCGTGATGAAAATGATGACTTGATGAATCATTATTTGACCAACGGCGGAAGAGCAATCCCGAAAGTAATTGTGATTTGTAAAGAAGCGGGAATCGTTCGTGCAGATTGGGGACCAAGACCAAAAGGCGCGACAGAGTTGATGGCAAAACACAAAAGAGAAGTTGGGCCAATTGATGAAAAAATAAAAACCGATTTGCAATTATGGTACTTGGCTGATAAAGGAATTTCAGTTCAGGAAGAACTTCTGGAAATTATGGAAAACATCAAGTATAATCGGTTATAATGCTTTTATTTTGAAAAAATAACGGGCAAAATAATTGTTGATAACGTGTTGATAATAAACTAAATAAGATGTTAAATAAAGGCTCTAAAATTTTTATTTGGAGGAAAATTTTGTATCTTAGTAAAACTATCCCACTTCTATTATTAATTTTCTGATTTACTCTTTTTATTGGTGTTTATTTAATGTTTAACTATTAAAAAATCACTATTATGAAAAAGTTATTCGAAAGATTCTATGATTTCTTTTCAACCTTTTTATTTGGAGGGAAAAATGTGCCTCACTATTAACTCAGAGGGAATAAGTATGGAATAACTATACTTTGATTTACGAGCTTGGCACATTACTGCTTATTTGTAATGTGCTTTTTTATTACTTTAAGCTTTCTTCAAATAAAGTAATATCGATCGCATTTTTAACATCATATTCGCCAATTTTAGTACGGCGCAAAACAGTTAAATGTGATCCCGAATTCATTGCTTTTCCAAAATCATAAGCAAGTGAACGAATATAAGTTCCTTTTGAACAAACAACTCTAAAATCTATTTCAGGTAATTCAATTCTAGTAATTTCAAATTCGTGAATTGTTGTTTTTCTGCTTGCAATTTCAACAGTTTCTCCTGCTCGTGCATGTTCATATAAACGCACGCCATCTTTTTTAATAGCAGAGAAAATAGGCGGTTTTTGATCAATTTCACCTAAAAACTGTTTTACGGTTTCGTAAATTAATGTTTCGTCAATATGATCTGTTGGGAAAGTCTGATCAATTTCTGTTTCTAAATCATAAGATGGAGTAGTGGCTCCAATGAAAAATGTTCCTGTATATTCTTTGGCCTGACCTTGCAATTCAGAAATCCTTTTGGTGAATTTTCCAGTACAGATTAATAATAAGCCAGTTGCCAAAGGGTCTAAAGTTCCGGCATGACCAATTTTGAACTTTTTTGGAAGTCCGACTTTATTAATTAAAAGGTATTTTAATTTATTGACAGCTTGAAATGAACTCCATTTTAATGGTTTGTCAATCAATAAAACTTGTCCTTCTAAATATTCTTCAGGTGTCATTATATAATGGTAAGCGGGTGAATGAAAAAGTGGATCAGTAATAAAACGATACCGGCAATGATTCGGTAATAACCGAAAACTTTGAAACCGTTTTTAGTCAAAAATCCAATGAAGCTTTTAATAGCTAAAAGTGCTACAGCAAAAGCAACAATATTTCCAATAACCAACATGTTTACCTGATCATGAGATAAGTCAAATCCTGCTTTGTAATAATCGTAGCATTTTTTTGCCGTTGCGCCTAACATTGTAGGAATTGCCAGGAAAAATGAAAATTCAGCAGCTGTAGTTCTTGATAATTTTTGTGACATTCCACCCACAATACTTGCTCCGCTTCGAGAGACTCCCGGAATCATGGCAATACATTGAAATAATCCAATTTTGAAGGCTTGCAAATAAGTGATTTCTTGTGAAGTTTCGGCTGTATTTGGGCTATTGAACCATTCGTCAACTTTTAATAGAATTATTCCTCCAATCAAAAGTGAAATTGCGACTGTAACTGGGTTTTCTAATAAGCCATCAATAAAATCGCTTAATAATAATCCGAGTACAACTGCAGGGATAAATGCTACTAAAAGTTTGAAATAAAAATCAAACGTCTGAAAGAAACGTTTGAAGTATAAAATTATAACCGATAGTATCGCGCCAAGTTGAATTACAATCGTGAAAAGTTTAGTAAAATCATCATGCGCAATCCCAAAAAAAGAAGAGGCAATAATCATATGTCCTGTTGAAGAAACAGGCAAAAACTCTGTAATTCCTTCAATAATGGCAAGAACGATAGCTTGTAATGTATCCATTTATTAGATTGTTAGATTATTAGAATGTTAGACTTCTTAGATTTTTTTAGAAAAGACTAATTTAAAGATCTAAGGTGTCTAAGATGTCTAAGGAGTCTATTTAGATTTTTTGAAAATAGAATAAATAGTAATTCCAAAACCAATTAAAACAGTTGTTGGAGCTAAACGAATACGTCTAAAACTGAAAATATCTTCGTTGAAAACATTCGGGTCGTTACTTCCTCCGCCTGACATTAAAATAAATCCTAACGCAATAACTCCAATTCCAATTAATAAGATTTTGTAGTTAATGCCGTCAAAAAGAAATTCGTGGTTATCTTGTTTTCCTTCTTTAATATTGTTGTTTTTCATTTTTATATTTTGTTAAACCTTGCAAAAATTAAGGTTATTTATGTGCTATCCTAAGGGAATTCAGAGGTGTTTTAAATCTAAAATTAGTACAGATCGTCAGTTCTTAAATTCAGAAAACGTTGTGTTGCAAAATGTGTGCTTACCCATGTAATTAAAACGCCTAATCCAAAAACAGCCAATAAAACCAGTCCGATTAGTACTTTGTCCTCTAAAATTCCTAAGCCAGGGAAATTAGTTTCAACATAAATTAAAAGTGCAATTAAAGCTACGATTGCTAAGGCTGCTCCTAACATTCCTAATTTTACGCTACGCATAACAAAAGGCTTACGAATAAACGATTTTGTTGCACCAACCATTTGCATAGTTTTAATAATAAAACGATTAGAATGTATAGAAAGACGTAGTGAACTGTTTATTAATAAAACTGCAATTACAGCAAGGAATCCGCTGATAATCAAAATCCACATACTTACTTTTTTGATGTTGTCGTTTACCAGATTTATCAATTGTTTATCGTAAACAATATCTTCAATCATTGTATTTTGGCGCAGTTTGCTTTCAATTTTAGAAATACTGTCTCTTTCAACATAATCCGCTTTTAGATGTATGTCGTATGAGTTCAATAACGGATTTTCTCCCAAGAAAGTCAAGAAATCTTCTCCAATGATATCAGTATGCTCTTTTGCTGCTCTTTCTTTAGAAACATAAACAAAAGATTTTGCAAAAGGCGCTCTTTTTAAATCTGCATTGAATGCTTTGATAACGCTATCATTAGCCTCATTTTTAAAGAAAACCGTCATTGCGATTTTTTCTTTAAAATCATTAGCCAATTTTTTAGAATTAATAATGAATAATCCCAGCACTCCCAAAAGGAATAAAACCAAGAATACACTTAATACTACCGAAAAATAAGAGGAAATTAACCTGCGCTTTTGAAATTTATCAAAGTTAGAACTCATAGTATGCTTAAATTATGTGGTAAAAATAATAAAGAATTTCTTTATTTAAAGTTATTAACGAACTTTTATACTATAAATGTACAATTAGATATTGAATAAATTTGTCTTTCATCGAAAAGTGCACAAATTTTCAATAAATTTTCTAAATAAAGTGATTTAACTCCAAAGTTCGCTAAGACTTTCGAAGAGTTAGTAAAATAAAAGAGAATAGCAACAAGATTAAAAGGTTTAAAATGATTTTTAAATTTGTGTAAATCATTTAATCTTTAGCAAAAAAACGCAAAGCTTTGTATTTATATTGCTTTGCAAACTCTATAGTATTAGCATAAGTTTAAATAAAAATTGTATGATGCGTTGCGGTTCAACTCTCAAAGTTTTTTAAAGAAATTTATTTTAAAATTTCAGGTTTAGAGTTTCTTTTTGAGCAAATTCTTTAATACGTTTTTCAATTTCATAAAAAACAGAAATTGCTCTTTCACCGGCTTCGGTTAATTTTGCACCGCCACCGCCTTTTCCGCCAAGAAGTTTTTCTACTAAAGGACTTTCGGCACGTTGATTCATTTCTTCAACCAATTGCCAAGCCTGACGATACGCCATTTTCATCTCTTTTGCTGCATTGGTAATTGATCCGGTTTTCTTGATGTTTTCAAGAAGCCAAATTTTTCCAATTCCAAGAAATGCGCCTTCAGCTTCTTCAATCCAAACCCGAACTTCAATCGAATATTTTTTATCCATACTCATTTTGTTCTAATAACTTTATAAAAATAAACATTAATGCGTAAAAGTATTCGTTCTTTTTTTTCAAATATTTTATAAAAAAGAAATATTTGATACGTATTTTTAAATGCAAAAATAAGTATTTTTACGTAATTAAAAATAAGTATTTTGTTATTTTATTTGTTTGTCAAGGAAATAGCTTTGGAACAAGCCACAATAAATGTAAATTTGCGCGATAATTAATTAGTGAAAAGCTTAGAACCTTAGTAACTTAGAATCTTAGTCACTTAGAAATGAAATACAATCCAAACGAAATTGAAGCCAAATGGCAAAAATATTGGGCAGAAAATCAAACTTTTGCAGCAAAAAATAACTCTGAAAAACCGAAGCATTATGTTCTCGATATGTTTCCTTATCCGTCAGGAGCAGGATTACATGTTGGGCATCCGCTGGGTTATATAGCTTCAGATGTGTATTCTCGTTTCAAAAGACATCAAGGTTTCAATGTTTTGCACCCAATGGGTTACGACAGTTTCGGATTACCGGCTGAACAATATGCAATTCAGACAGGACAGCGTCCGGAAGATACGACTCGCGTAAATATTGACGGTGGAGTTGACAAAGAAGGAAAACAAATTGCTGGTTATAGAAAACAATTAGATAAAATCGGATTCTCATTTGATTGGGCACGTGAAGTACGTACTTCAAATCCGGATTATTACAAACATACACAATGGATTTTTATTCAATTGTTCAATTCTTGGTATTGCAGAAAACAAGGAAAAGCTTTTGAAATCTCTGAGCTTGTAAAAGTATTTGAAGGAGAAGGAAATAAATTAGTCGAAGCAGTTTGCGACGATAACGTTGCAATTTTTACTGCTGACGAATGGAATGCTTATTCTGAAGATCAAAAAGAAAAAATCTTGTTGCAATACAGAATGACGTATTTGGCAGAAACCGAAGTAAACTGGTGTCCTGGCTTAGGAACTGTTTTGGCAAATGACGAAATTGTAAACGGCGTTTCGGAACGTGGAGGTTTTCCTGTTATAAGAAAAAAAATGACACAATGGAGTATGCGAATTTCTGCTTATGCCGAACGCTTGCTTCAAGGTTTAAATGATATCGATTGGAGTGAGTCAATCAAAGAATCTCAAAGAAACTGGATCGGGAAATCGATTGGTGCTTTGATAACTTTTAATGTGAAAAGCCATGATGAAGTAATCGAGGTTTTCACTACTCGTCCTGATACTATTTTTGGAGTTACTTTTATGACTTTGGCACCAGAACATGATTTGGTTGCTAAAATTACAACTCCAGAACAAAAAGAAGCTGTTGAAGCGTATATTGAAAAAACAGCAAAACGTTCGGAGCGTGAGCGTATGGCTGATGTAAAAACCATTTCAGGAGTATTTACAGGAGCTTATGCTGAACATCCTTTTACAAAAGAAGCTATTCCGGTTTGGATTGGTGATTATGTTTTGGCAGGTTACGGAACAGGTGCTGTAATGGCGGTTCCTTGCGGAGACGAAAGAGATTACGCGTTTGCTAATTTCTTCAAAGGTCAAAACGGAATGCAGGAAATCAAAAATATCTTCGCCAATGTTGATATTTCTGAAGCCGCTTACGGATCAAAAGACAACGTTGAAATCGCAAATTCTGATTTCTTAAACGGATTAAATTATAAAAATGCAACTTACGCAGCAATTAGCGAATTGCAAAAAATAGGTCAAGGAACAGGAAAAACGAATTACCGTTTGCGTGATGCTGTTTTTTCTCGTCAGCGTTATTGGGGTGAGCCATTCCCTGTTTATTATGTGAATGGATTGCCTAAAATGATCGATACACAACATTTGCCAATTATTTTACCAGAAGTAGAGAAATATTTGCCAACTGAAGACGGTTTGCCTCCATTAGGAAACGCGGCAGTTTGGGCTTGGGATACAAAACAAAACAAAGTTGTCAATACAGATTTAGTTGACAATATTTCGGTTTTTCCTTTAGAATTAAATACAATGCCAGGTTGGGCGGGAAGTTCATGGTATTGGATGCGTTATATGGATGCACACAATGAAAATGAATTCGCAAGCAAAGAAGCTTTGGCTTACTGGGAAAATGTAGATTTATACATTGGAGGAAGCGAGCACGCAACCGGACATTTATTGTATTCTCGTTTCTGGAACAAATTCTTAAAAGACAAAGGTTTTGCTCCAACCGAAGAACCATTCAAAAAACTGATTAATCAGGGAATGATTTTAGGTACGACGGCTTATGTTTACAGATTAGAAGGAACAAATACTTTTGTATCTAAAAATAAAATTGAAGGTCAAAATGTACAGCCAATTCGCGTTGATGTCCATTTTGTTAATTCTTCGGATGAATTGAATATCGAAAAGTTCAAAGCTTGGAGAGAAGATTTCAAT
This sequence comes from Flavobacterium sp. ASV13, assembly GCF_000745775.1. Classification (GTDB taxonomy): domain Bacteria; phylum Bacteroidota; class Bacteroidia; order Flavobacteriales; family Flavobacteriaceae; genus Flavobacterium. Next base: position 393,714 of record NZ_KN050752.1, read on the forward strand.
ACAGCAGAATTTATTTTAGACGAAAACGGAAAATACATTGTAGGCCGTGAAGTAGAAAAAATGTCGAAATCATACTATAATGTGGTTACGCCAGATGATATTTGTGCAGAATACGGTGCTGATACATTGCGTTTATACGAAATGTTTTTAGGTCCGTTAGAGCAGGCAAAACCTTGGAATACGGCTGGTATTTCTGGAGTTTTTGGTTTCTTGAAAAAATTATGGAGATTGTATTTTGATGATAATGGTTTAATCGTAAACAATGACGAACCAACAAAAGACAACCTAAAATCATTGCATAAAACAATCAAAAAAGTAGCAGAAGATATCGAGAATTTCTCTTTCAATACTTCGGTTTCTCAATTTATGATTTGTGTAAATGAATTGTCTGCTCAAAATTGTCATTCAAGAGCTATTTTGGAACCATTAGCAATTTTGGTTTCGCCATACGCACCACACATTGCTGAAGAATTATGGTCACAATTAGGACATACAACTTCAATTTCTGAAGTAGCTTTCCCAATTTTTGAGGCAAGTCATTTGGTTGAAACAAATAAAGAATACCCAGTTTCTTTCAACGGAAAAATGCGTTTCACTATCGAATTGCCTTTGGATTTAACCGCAGCACAAATCGAAGAAATCGTTATGAAAGACGAAAGAACACAAAAACAATTAGACGGTAGAACACCAAATAAAGTGATTATCGTTCCTGGAAAAATCATCAACCTTGTAGGTTAATTTTAAAAATCCAATATAAAAATTCCAAATTCCAATTTTACGATTGGAGTTTGGGATTTTTTTTGTGCAGTTTTTTTCCGCCACGAATTCACGAATTTTTTTCTATTAATTCGTGAATTCGTGGCGGAAAACCTAGCGTTCTTTGCGAAAAACCTTCGCGTACTTTGCGGTTAAAAACCTGCATCAACATTGGAGTTTTGAATTTAATAATTAAATTTTTAAAAACTTTTGTAACATTTTAATAGTTGCCGTATCAAAAGGACGGATCCGATTAAATTAACAACTTAAAACTATTAAAAATGAAAAAGTATATCATCTTAATTATCGCATTCTTATTTTCAGCATTATGTTTAAATGTTTTTGCACAAACAAAATCATATCCTTTCGAAGTTCTTAAAACTGGAAAAGGAAAACAATCCATAGTTTTCATTCCCGGATTTGCTTCTTCTGGCGAAGTTTGGAATGAAACCAAAACTGCTTTCGAAAAAGATTTCACTTGTTATACACTTACAATGCCAGGTTTTGCTGGAGTAAAACCAGAACAAAATCCTTCATTTGAAAATTGGAAAACAGAAATCGCTAATTATATCAAAGAAAACAAAATCGTAAAACCAATTCTAATTGGTCATAGTATGGGAGGCGGATTGGCATTAGCAATCGCTGCTGATTATCCGGGATTAATTGGGAAAATTGTAGTGGTAGATGCGCTTCCGTGTATGGCTGCGCTAATGGATCCTTCTTTCAAATCAAAAGAAAATAATGACTGTACAGCCGTAGTAAATCAAATGACCGGAATGACTGATGCTCAATTTCTTGAAATGCAGAAAAAAACAATGCCAAGACTTTTGGCTGATGCTTCAAAATTAGATATGGTTGTCGATTGGAGTGCAAAATCAGATAGAAAAACATTCGGACAAATGTATTGTGATTTCTCAAATACAGATTTAAGAGCTAAAATCGCACAGATAAAATGTCCGGCGTTAATTTTATTAGAGTCTTATTTTATAAATTTAAAACCAGCAATTGAAGATCAGTATAAAAATCTAAAAACAGCCAATTTTCAATATGCAAACAAAGGTCTTCATTTTATTATGTATGATGACAAAGATTGGTATTTGGCACAATTAAACACTTTTATAAAATAATAAGAATGGAATTTGAACAAATCTACAAAACATATTGGGATCGAATATTCAGGCTTTGCATGGGTTTTGTCAATGATTATGATATTGCACAGGATTTAGCTCAGGAAACTTTTATAATTGTTTGGCAAAAGCTGGGTACATTTAGAAACGAATCGGCCATTGGAACCTGGATTTTTAGAATTGCTTCTAATAATTGTTTGAGACAAATTGAAAAGCAAAAGCGTTTTCCAAAATCAGAATTACCAATTCATCTTTCGGAAGAAAAACAGCAATCAATCGAACCGCAGATTCAGTTTTTATACAAATGCATCGCCGAATTGCCCGAAACCGATCGTATCATTATTTCGCTGGAGTTAGAAGAAGTGAAGCAAGCTGAAATTGCAAAAATCGTTGGTCTTTCAGAAGCAAATGTAAGAGTGAAGATTCACAGAATTAAAGAAAAATTGACTCAAAAATTTAAAGAAAATGGAAAACAATAATATAAACTTCAACGATTTATGGAAAAAACAAACCGTAAGTCAGCCCGATATGCAGGATTTGCTTTCTAGATTAAGCAAATTTAAAAAAGCATCTTTGCGTAGTTTATGGATGACAAATATTATGCTTTTTGCAACCAGTGCTTTTATAATTTTTATATGGATTTATTATCAGCCGCAATTTGTTTCGACTAAAATCGGAATTGTTTTAACAATACTTGCAATGGTAATTTATCTGTTTGTTTCGAATAAATTATTCAGCAATTATAAAGACATTGATGCAACGCAGACGAATCAGGAATATCTTCAAAAATTAATTTTGATTCAAAAGAAACAACAATTTTTACAGACAAATATGATGAGTTTGTACTTTTTGCTTTTAACAACGGGAATTTGTCTTTACATGTATGAATATGCGAGCAGAATGAGCGTTCTGGGCGCAAGTTTGACTTACGGAATCACTTTGCTATGGATTTTGTTTAATTGGTTTTACATTCGTCCGAAACAAATTAAAAAACAACAATTAAAAATAAACAGTCTAATTGAAAAGTTTGAGGAAGTAAATAATCAATTAGAGTCTTAAATCGGAAAGCTTTGCAGTATTGTAAAGCTTTTTTTGTGCTGAAAAATGCCAAAATGTCATTTTGTTAAAATGGTTCAGAAATTGTGATTGATTTTGTAACTTTAAAAATCAATCAAAAAAATACAAATATGGGAGGTGGATATTTATTACTTGCCGGAGCTATAATGTTGTTTAGCTGGATGGTGAGTTCAAAACTTAAAAGCAAATTCGAGTTATACTCTAAATTGCAATTGCAAAACGGAATGAGCGGTAAAGAAATCGCTGAAAAAATGCTTGCTGATAACGGAATTACAGATGTTCGTGTTATTTCGACTCCGGGACAATTAACCGATCATTATAATCCGTCAAATAAAACAGTAAATTTAAGTGAAGCGGTTTACAATCATCGAAACGCGGCGGCGGCGGCTGTTGCAGCGCACGAATGTGGGCATGCGGTACAGCATTCTGTCGGGTATGAATGGCTTACAATGCGTTCAAAATTAGTTCCGATTGTAAATGTCGCGTCAAATTTCATGCAGTGGATTTTACTTGCAGGAATCTTAATGATTAAAGCTTTTCCGCAATTATTGTTAGTTGGAATTGTGCTTTTTGCGGCAACGACTTTATTTTCGATTATTACATTGCCAGTCGAATATGATGCGAGCAACAGAGCGTTGGCATGGCTTGAAAATAAGCATATGTTGACACAGCAAGAACAAGCAGGGGCAAAAGATGCTTTAAAATGGGCGGCAAGAACTTATGTGGTTGCAGCAATTGGATCAATTGCAACATTGTTATACTATATTTCAATTTATTCGGGAAGTAGGAGGAATTAATTTTATAATTAGAAAATTAGTCAATTAGATAATTTTATATAAAACCCGACAGGTTTCAAAAACCTATCGGGTTTTATTTTTCAAGTTAATTGAATTTCGGAATATGACATTTTTAATTGTTGAAATACATTAATAAAAAAAGAATTGTCCAAATTCCGAGTATAATGTAAAATGAATTTACATATTGTATGTTTTCTGATTTGTAGTATTTGAAAAAGAAGTACAAGAGCCAAAACAATGCTTGTTGGAATTGAAAGTAAAAACAGCAAAAAACCTGCACCTGGAGTGCATACACCGCTTGGAACTGCCTTCTCTGCCAAGAACCCTATTATAAAGTAGATGGTAAAAAAAATTAATGTTTTAATTTCTTTTCGTGCTATGTTAATCATTGATCGTGAAATTTGGCTTTTAAATTATCTAATTATCAAATTGACACATTTTCTAATTCTAAAGTTGAATCTGTCTATCAATCTGCTGGTCAAGCGATATAAAAGTTTCCGTTCTTGAAACACCTTCAATAGCTTGGATTTTATTATTTAAAAGAGACATTAAATGCTCATTGTCACGGCAAATAATTTTAATCAAAACCGACCAGTTTCCTGTTGTGTAATGACATTCTAAAACTTCGGGGATTTTTCTCAATTCTTTTACGGCTTCTGAGTTTCGGGAAGCTTTGTCCAGATAAACTCCAATAAATGCCATTGTATTGTAGCCTAAAACTTTTGGATTTACAGTGAATTTTGATCCTGAAATAACACCAGATTGCTCCAGTTTTTTTAATCGCTGATGAATTGCAGCGCCAGAAATACCAATTTTGTTGGCGATTTGTAATATGGGTTTTCGGGCATCGTCCATTAAATAACGAAGAATCTCTTTGTCGATACCGTCAATTTCAATTATTAGGGAATTAATTTTCATAACTTAAAATTTGAAACTATTTTTTGTGATTTGGGTTTTAAATAGAAATCAAATGTAATTAAATTGCTCTGAAAACGGAAATTCCAAATTCCGAAATCGAAGAATTGTTATAAAAACAAAAAATCCAAATCCCAAGTGATTAAGTTGGAATTTGGATTTTAAAAAATTGTATATTTTTATTCTCTAGGTTATTTTCCTTTGTTTGCTTCGGCGATGTATTTTTCTAAAGCCATTGTCATAGAAGGAGTTTCAGGAGTTGGAGCAAGAATATCAATTCTTAAACCATGATCTAAAGCTTCTTTTTGAGTTGTGCTTCCAAATACGGCAATTCTGGTGTTGTTTTGTTTAAAATCAGGGAAGTTTTTAAACAAAGATTTAATTCCTGTTGGACTAAAAAATGCCAAAACATCATAATAAACATCTGCCAAATCAGACAAATCACTCATTACAGTTCTGTAAAAAATAGCCTGTGCCCAATCCACTTTTAGGTTGTTTAGTGTTACAGGAGCATCCGCGTTTAACTGGTCAGATGCAGGAAGTAAAAACTTCTCGTCTTTGTACTTTTTGATTAGCGGAGATAAGTCTGCAAAATCTTTTGCTCCAACGTAAATTTTACGTTTTCTGTACACAACATACTTTTGAAGGTAAAATGCAACAGCCTCAGATTGACAAAAATATTTCAATCCTTCTGGAACTTTGTAACGCATTTCATCAGCCACTCTAAAAAAATGATCTACAGCATTTCGACTTGTTAAAATGATCGCAGTGTAATGATTAAGATCGATTTTTTGCAATCGAATCTCTTTTGCGCTAACCCCTTCCACATGAATAAATGGTCTGAAATCAATTTTTATTTTGTGTTTTTGTTGGAGCTCAAAGTAAGGAGAATTCTCCACTTTAGGTTCAGGCTGTGACACCAAAATTGTTTTCACTTTCATATTATAAACATTTTCTAAGCACTCCCTTTTGTTATCCAATAATAGAGAAAATAATAAGGGGCTATTTCAAGAGCGCAAAGATATAAAATAAAATAAAATAACTTGCTGATTATTGCATTTTGATACGTTTTAATTGAAATAAAATAGGAGTATATACTTATACACAGCGAAATACCTATGATTGCCAACGGAACAATGCTCGGAATATTGTCATAATAAAATAAAACCGCATTGATAGGAAGCAATAAAACGCCAATATAAGTTCGATATGTGACTTTTTGTAAGTTAAAAAGATCGACAAATTCTTCAATATTAAAGGAAGTTGCAACAATTTTTTCGACTAAATACTTCGCCAAAATAAAATAAAGAAGGAATGTTGCAATCTGAATAAATAAAATCCAGTCGGTTTTTAATACAATTTCTGCGGCTTTTGAATTTTCTGAAAAAATATGCATCGCCAGTTGAATAAAAAAAGCAAACGAGATAATTTGTACAAAAAATAATCCAACTGTAAAACTGCTTTTCATGTGGCTGTTATCGCGGTAGATTTTGGCATATTTATCAGAAATAATAAGCTTACTGAATTCCGAAAATCGGGTTTCATAAGCAGATTTTGTAATTGCAACAACGGCAAAAGTCAGGACAAATAAAGCAGTTGCCCAGTCTTTGTTTTCAATAATTCGTGGATGAAGGTGTTCAATCATAGTGTCACAAAATTAGTAATTTTTTATATCAATAGTTTTATTATAGATTTATTATGAAGCAAATGCTATAAAAAGTTTACTTTTGCGGTGAAATTACCGAGAAAAAAATGAGTGATAGCATTGTCATAATTCCTACTTATAACGAAATTGAAAACATCGAAAGTATAGTGAGAGCTGTTCTTTCGCAACATAAATCTTTTCATCTTTTAATTATTGATGATAATTCTCCAGATCATACCGCAAATAAAGTAATTGCATTACAGGAAGAATATCCAGACAGATTATTTTTGGAAAAAAGAGCAAAAAAATCAGGTTTGGGAACGGCCTATGTTCATGGTTTTAAATGGGCGCTAGAACGTAAATATGATTTTATTTTTGAAATGGATGCCGATTTTTCACACAACCCAAATGATCTTGAAAAATTATTTGACGCCTGTCATTTTGGAGGTGCCGATTTAGCTATTGGATCTCGTTATGTTACCGGTGTAAATGTGGTAAACTGGCCTTTAAGCCGTGTTTTGATGTCGTATTTTGCTTCGGTTTATGTTAAGTTCATTACCGGAATGAAAATTCATGATGCTACAGCAGGTTTTGTTTGTTATAAAAGAGAGGTTTTGGAAAAAATTAATCTGAACAAAATCAAATTTGTTGGATATGCTTTTCAAATTGAGATGAAATATCGAACTTATTGTGGTAAATTTGAGATAACTGAAGTTCCAATTATTTTTACAGACAGAACAAAAGGAGTTTCTAAAATGAGCAACGCCATTATTAAGGAAGCTATTCTCGGTGTAATTTCTCTTCGATTAAAAAAATTATTCAATACATTATAAACAAAAGGCGATGAACAGGATTTTAATAAAAAACGCTAAAATTGTAAACGAAGGATCAATTTTTGAAGGTGATGTATTGATCGAAAATGATTTGATTGTTGAGGTTTCAGACAGCATCAGCCTTAAAACTTCAGATTGCAAAGTGATTGATGCCGAAGGGAATTATTTAATTCCTGGCGTGATTGATGATCAGGTTCACTTCAGAGAACCGGGATTAACGCACAAAGGTGATATTGAATCAGAATCAAGAGCGGCAGTTGCGGGAGGAATTACCTCTTTTATTGAACAACCAAATACAGTTCCGAATGCGGTTACTCAGGAAATATTAGAAGAAAAATACCAGATTGCGTCTCAAAAATCATTTGCGAATTACTCGTTTATGATGGGAGCAACAAATGATAATTTGGAAGAGGTTCTAAAAACAAATCCAAAAAATGTTGCAGGAATTAAGATTTTTCTAGGTTCTTCAACTGGAAATATGTTGGTTGACAGAGAAGAGACTTTGGAGAAAATTTTCTCAAGTACTCCAATGTTAATTGCGGTTCATTGCGAAGATGAAACTACAATTCAAAATAATCTAGCGAAATTTAAAGAACAATATGGAGAAGATATTCCGGTAACGGCGCATCACTTGATTAGAAGTGCTGAGGCTTGTTATATTTCTTCTTCAAAAGCGGTTGCTTTGGCAAAAAAGACAGGAGCAAGACTTCATATTTTTCATCTTTCGACTGCAAAGGAAATGGAATTGTTTACGAATAAAATTCCGTTAGAAGATAAAAAAATTACGGCTGAGGTTTGTGTACACCATCTTTGGTTTACCGATGAAGATTACAAAACAAAAGGGAATTACATAAAATGGAATCCAGCTGTTAAAACTGCTGAAGATCGTGCTGAACTTTGGAAAGCTTTGAATGATGGCCGAATCGATGTTATTGCAACAGATCACGCGCCTCATACAAAAGAAGAAAAACAGCAATCGTATTTGAAAGCACCATCTGGAGGTCCGCTTGTGCAGCATGCAGTAGTTGCAATGTTTGAAGCGCATCATCAGGGAAAAATCAGCGTGGAGAAAATTGTGGAGAAAATGTGCCACAATCCGGCTAAAATTTTTAAAATTGAAAAAAGAGGTTTTATCAAAGAAGGTTATTATGCCGATTTAGTAATTGTAAATCCAAGTTTGCCTTGGAGTGTAAATTCGGATAATATTTTATACAAATGCGGTTGGTCACCTTTTGAAAATATGGCTTTCAAATCGAGAATCACGCATACTTTTGTGAACGGAGAAATGGTTTACAACAATTTCAAAGTAAAAGATGTACGCGCCGGAAAAAGATTATTATTTGACAGATAAAAAACGGAAATGAAGAATTTTGTATTTATAATATTGGTTTTGTTTCTTTCTGTAAGCTGTAAAAAAGAGCTTGTAAAAGAGCCAAAAGGACTTATTGAGAAAGGAAAAATGGTTGATATTATGTATGATTTGTCTCTTTTGGAAGCAATCAAATATCAAAATCCGCTTTCATTAGATTCGGTTGAATCAGATCCGAAGAAATTTATTTTTAAAAAATATAAAGTAGATAGTCTACAGTTTGCTCAAAGCAATATTTATTACGCAGCAGATTATGAAACGTATAAAGACATGTTTGATGAATTGGGCAAGCGATTGGCTGTTCAGGAAAGAGCAACAGATTCACTTCTTAAAATAGAAGAGAAAAAAGCGGCAAAAGCAGCAAAAAAGAAAGCAGTTGAAAAACCTAAAGATTCTATAAAAAGCGCATCAAACCCTGCAAATGTTAATCCTAACAGCAGAGAAAAGCTTTTAGATCGATAATTAAAGTTTTGAAACATCTATAATGTACTCCTGTACATCTTGAAAAACCGTTCCTAGAGCGGTTTTTATTTTTTGGTTAGAATACAAATCTTTAGTGTACGAAGATTTTGCTGTTGCTTTAGTAAGACGTCTTTTTTGAAAAAACAAAGTAGAAAACACACCATCTGCCATCCAAAGGAAATTCATTAAAAACGGTTTTGCGTGAATATGTGGTTTTTTGACTTTTAAAGCTGTAGCAATCGTATCGAGAATATCTTTAAAAACTACATTTTCGGCAATTAAAGTGAAGCGTTCATTTTTGATGTTGCTTTTCATTAGCTGATACGCGATTTTGACAACGTCGTCAACGGTTATGAAACCTGTGCTTCCTAGCGTGTAAAACGGAAGTCCGTTTCTAACTTTTACATATAATTCGGCACTTCCTTGTTGTGCGTCTTTCGTTTTCGGAATTGGACCTAAAATCACACCCGGATTTACAATTACAATATCCAAACCTTCCTGAACAGCGCGCCAAACTTCCATTTCGGCTCCATATTTAGAAATAGCATAATCGCTGTGTGGTTTTTCAGGATTCCAATCGGTTTCTTCAGTGATTTCTTTTTCATGAGAAGCCAAATCTCCTAAAGCAGCAATGGAACTTACAAAACAGAATTTTTTTATTCCGCGGGCAATTGAAAAATTGACCATATTGGCAGTTCCTTCAATATTAGTTTTTCGAAGTGCATCTTCATCTTTTGGATCAAATGAAATTAAAGCTGCGCAGTGGTAAACATAATCGATATTTTCAAAAGCAATTTCCAGAGAAGGAACATCTAAAATATCGGCTTCAAGCCATTCTATTTTTTCAAATAAATTACTTTTTTGGTAAAGTTCAAAAACCGATTTTGTTTTTTGAATACCGCTTTGATTGCGGTAAATAGCCCTAACATTTTCTCCATTTTCAAGTAAATGAAGTAATAAATGTGAGCCTACTAAACCTGTTCCTCCTGTTACTAATACCATTTTGTAAAGATAAGTTTTTGTTGTAAAGTGGCAAAGAGGCAGAGGTTCAAAGTTGCAAAGGTTTTTTTGAATTTTGCCACAAAGGCGCTAAGACGCAAAGTTTTTATAATCGTTGAGTTTTAGCGCCTTTGCGGCAAGAGTTTTACAAAATGGTATATGTAAACAATAGGTCTATAGTGCTATAATCAGTTTTGAAAACTGTATATTCACGGAGAAGATTCTTTTTTAAATTAGCTCTTACTTCTGCACTGAGCTTGTTTTTGTAATTGTATCCAAGTCCTAATGCAAAATTGTTTTCACTTTTGCTTTCTAAATTGATAAGAGAGCTTTTTAAAGTGAATTTTCCAGAAAGATTAAGAACATAGGCTGCATTGATAAATATTTTTGAATTGTCGTTTAAAAAAAGATAGTGGCGTAAACCTATTGGCATCTGTAAATTAGTGTATTCAACTTCTGATGGATGTTGAATTGTTTGTCCATTGTTAATGCTTGTTATTATGCCATATTCTTGACTGTCTTCATATTTTTGGTAAGTTAGATTCATAAAAATGCTCCATTTGTTCTTGTTGACTGGAAGGATATATTCACCTTCGATTCCAAATTTTGGAGAAATTTTGTTGTCATATTTTGCGTTTGTATATCCAGATGGTTGAGAGCTGTTGATACTTAGTGACTGAGAACTTATTCCAGCCATTATTTTGAGTAAGTATATACTTTTAGTTTCGTTGCTTGAATTTTGTTTTACAGTATTTGCATCAAGATAATTGTACTTTATAAAGTATTTAACTAGCTGTTCTTTTTTGTATTCAAGTTTTTTAATTTCATTTAATGTCGTTGTCTCGCTTTTTGCATTGTTGTAAAGTTGCTGTTTGTAAAAAGTGTTTACATCAGTAGTTTTTCCGCCATTATCATTAACAATAAAATATTCTTTATAGACTAGTTGTTCAAGTGGTCTTTCTTTTGTTTCATAAAAAAATCGCATCATATCTCCATTTACGTATTGATATAATGTAGCATCGCCTTTTATTAAAACTTTCAGAAATACAGTGTCGTCTTTCCAAATTGGATTTTTATTTGTTGACAAATTGTCTAATTTGTTGCTTGATTCATCAATTTTTACGCTTGCTCTTTTGTAGGTCACATTGTTTTCAATCCCAAACTCCGTGATGCTTTTTATTGTTTCTGTTTTAGAATCACTATCGTTAAGATTGATTTTGTATTTGAAATCAATAGGGTTGTTGTACCAATCGATGTTTTTTATGAAACATTCAGTTTTTGTTCCGTCGTTAGAAATAAAATACCCTTTTTCAAAAGAAATTTGAGCATTAATTGCAGAGAAATAAAGGAATAATGTAAGGAGTAAAATTTTTTTCATGTTAGTAATTTAGGTTGCCGAAAGTATATAAAATAATTTAGGCTTTTTTACGGTTTCCCGCATTTTTGTTTATGGGTTTAAAGTTCTTTAGGATTATTGCTAAAATCTATTTTTAGAATTGTTTTTTTGATATTGTCGTTGCTTTTTGATATTGCCATTGCCATTGATTATATTTGCGCAAAATATTATAAAAATGAAGAATCTAGTTGAAGAATTAAAATGGCGCGGTTTGTACCATGATAGCATGCCAGGAACGGAAGAACAATTGCTAAAAGAGGTAACATCGGCTTATATTGGTTTTGATCCAACGGCAGATTCGCTGCATATTGGTAGCATGGTTCAGATTATTTTATTGGTTCATTTAAAGAATTTTGGTCATCAGCCAGTTGCTCTTGTGGGTGGCGCGACCGGAATGATTGGTGATCCATCTGGAAAATCTGACGAAAGAAATCTGTTGAACGAAGAAACTTTGGCTAAAAATGTTGCCGGAATCAAAAGTGTTCTATCTCGCTTCTTAGACTTTAATTCAAACGAACCAAATGGTCCAATTATGGTAAACAACTATGACTGGATGAAGGAATTCTCGTTTATTGATTTTGCACGTGAAGTTGGAAAACGAATCACTGTAAATTACATGATGGCGAAGGACTCGGTTAAAAAAAGAATTAACGGAGAAGGTGAAGGAATGTCTTTCACAGAATTTACATATCAATTAATTCAGGGATACGATTTTTATCATTTATATAAAAACAATAACTGCCTTTTGCAAATGGGAGGTTCTGACCAATGGGGAAATATCACCACAGGTACAGAATTGGTTCGTAGAATGGGTGGAGAAAATGCAAAAGCTTTTGCCTTGACAACTCCATTAATTACAAAAGCAGACGGATCTAAATTTGGAAAATCGGAAGGTGGAAATGTTTGGCTTGACGCCGATAAAACTTCGGTTTATAAATTTTACCAGTTTTGGGTAAATGCTACAGATGCAGATGCTGAAAAATATATTAAAATCTTTACTTTCTTGGATAAAGAAACTATTGATGCTTTAATTGCTGAACATCAAGCGGCTCCACATTTAAGAGTTTTGCAGAAGAAATTAGCAGAAGAAATTACAATTTTTGTTCATAGCAAAGAAGAGTTGGAAAAAGCAATTCAAGCTTCAAATATCTTGTTCGGAAATTCAACTGCTGAAGATTTGAAAAAATTGGATGAAAAGACTTTTTTGGAAGTTTTCGACGGCGTTCCGCAAGCGGAAATCGCAAAAGCAGATTTAGAAAATGGATTAGATATTATTACTGTTTTAAACGAAAAAACAGGTTTCTTTAAATCAAACGGAGAAGCGAGAAGAGCTTTAACTGCAAATTCTATTTCGGTAAACAGAGAAAAAATCAAAGAAGATTTTGTTTTGACAGCAAATGATTTAATTAATAATCAGTTTGTGTTATTGCAAAGTGGAAAGAAAAATTATTTTGTGATTAGAACTGTTTAAATTTTGTTTAACTGTTTAATCGGTTAATTGTTTAATCGATTTTTAAATAGACAGTTAAACAATTAAACAAATCAACGTTAAACATATCATCAAAATGTCCCAATAGCTTGAAAAAGTTGTTGGGATTTTTTGTTTTGTATGAAATTGAAATCGAATGTTTTTTTTAGTAAGTTTATTCTCTAACCAAAAACTATTAACCTAATTATGATTGGATTTTTATTTATTTATTGGATTTGGAAAGCATTTGTTGATTTGGCCGAAAAAAATGAAAAGAACAAATGGCTCTATTTTTTTATTGGAATTGTGTCGTATTATGGAGGAACAATTATTTCTGGATTTGTTTTAGGAATTGTCTTGGCTATTCTTGATGATCCGAGTGCTGTAGATGAAGCTTCTGTAAATCCGGGATGGAATTTGCTTTTTATAGTTTGTGGCGTTTTAGCCTGTTATGGAATATATAAACTTTTAGAATACAGAGGTGAAAAAGAAAGAGAATTGTTAAAAGAAGACAGTATAGATAATATTGGAATCGAGAATGATAATCAAGGTTAATAAATATTCTGCTTTAGATTTTTTCGGTTAAACGAATAAACAAATCAACGATTAAACATTTTACAAAACCATCAAGTTACAACCACGAATATCAGAATTATCAAAACGTCCCAATACCTCGAAAGAGTTGTTGGGATATTTTTTGCCTAAATCTTGCGTTGCAATAAAGGAACATGAATTGATGTTAGCTAAATCAATAACATTGATTCCGCCTGTTTTTCCGTCATTCACATACGTAAGTGCATCTTCAGGGTCACGAACTAAAATATTCATCCAGGAAGGACATTCAAAAATACCGTCTCCTAATGAATAAGCTTGCGCAAGAAGTTCCGTCATTCCATATTCAGAATGAATAGAAGAAACACCAAAACCTTTGCATAAAATTTCGTGTAATTCTTCGCGAATCATTTCTTTGCGTTTTCCTTTCATTCCACCGGTTTCCATTATAATGGTATTTTGAAGTTGAAACTGATGTTTTTCGATTAAATCTAAGAGTGCGTATGTAACGCCAATCAAGATTACATTTTGTCCGGCATTATCTAGTTCGATTAGTTTCTGTGTAAGTTCTTCGTGGTTGTGTAAATAAAACCCACTTTCAGGTTGATTAGAGAGCTTTATAAGATCTTCTACCATGTAAATTAACGAAGAGCCATCGCGCTCTAAATAAGACGGTAAAAGGGCTAAAACGACATAATCTTCAATATTGCCGTAAAACTGAGAAAATCCCTGACGGTAACTTTCTTCGTAAAGTGAAACATCGGTAACCAAATGTCGGCTTGTGACCATTCCGGTTGTTCCGCTGCTGGTAAAAGTAACTTGTGGCAAATCTGAATTAGAAATTACTTCATGAGTTTTGAAAAACTGGATTGGCAAAAACGGAATTTGTTTCAATGTTTTTACCTGTTGCGGATTTACGTTCAAAAAGTCACAGAAATCACGATATACTTTGTTGTTCTCGTGCTGAAAACGAAACACTTTTAGTGCTATTTTTTCAAATTGTTTCTGACTTGAAATGGTAAAGATATCGCTGGCTGTAATCAAAACTTTTTTTTTGCAAAGATATTGTTTTTAGTTTTTAGTCTCAGTTTTCGACCACGGTTTTTGGGTTTAGTTTAACTGAAAACAAAGACTGCGACTGAAAACTAAAAAAGCTCCCAAGAAGGAGCTTTTTTTATATTTATCTGATAATCAGTTTTCGGGTTGCGGATGCGTTTTCTTCACTTATTTTAATGATGTAAACGCCTGGAACCAAATCTGAAACGTTCAATTCTCGTGAGCTTAAATGCGTCTGGAGTACTTTTTTCCCCAAAAGATCAAAAATGATTATTTCTTTTTCCAAATCATTTTTGGTCGAAATAAATACTTTTCCGTTGATAACTGGGTTAGGATACAAGCTTAGACCCTCGATAGAAGTAGACTCTTGAGGTTTTGGTAATTGTTTACTGTCTTGTGCCGAGACACTTACAGTAAAGAAAAAAGCCAATAAGAATGTAATATAAAAGTAGTTTTTTGCCATCGCATTTATTTGATAAGTAAATATACAAAAAAAATTACAAAAATTACGCCAAAAAAAAACATCCTAAATATTTAGGATGTTTTTAACAATTTATGTTCGAAGTAAATTATTTGATCAAGTTTACACCGTCAACTGTAGCCCAAGCTCCTGCAGTTAATGAAGCTCCTGTAGCTGTAGAACTTGGCGTGAAAGTTCCAGTTGGGAAAGCAACTGTAAAAGTTGAAGCACCAGCGATTGGGATGATGTTTGTTGTGTTAGAAATTTTGATGTTTAAAATTTTAATTTTTGATGTTTTTACTTGGTGATCATTTGTAGCTGCATCTAAGATACTTACTACAGCACCTTGGTAAGTAGTTGTGCTATTTGGAACTGTGAAGTTTCCGTAACCATCAACAACGATGTTGCTGTATTCTCCGTTACCTTCTCTTTTGAATTGGAAAGCATCAACTTGGTTGTCTGCACCTTCAGGAACGTTAGTAGATTCTCTCTTTAAAGTAATGTTAGAAACTTTTGGTCCGAAAGCATTGTCATTTGCAGACGCTTCGATTTCCATTCCGTAGTTACCTTTTCCAGTTTGGTAAGCATACCAATTAGTATTAGCTTGACCTTGCCATCCATCTTGCCAGTCAAAAGAGTCATCAGTATTTCCGTAAGAAATAGCATTTGTCATACTTGCAGTTCCTCCGAAGAATTCGAATCCGTCATCAGCACCTTTGTAAGCTACTAAGTGATCAAGAGTTGTTCCAGAACCTACAGAGTAGAATGTGAAAGCGTTGTTTTCTTTGTTACCGTCTGCTAATTTAGAACCAGCGTACTCAACTCTTACATAGTTTAATGAACCACCATTGTGAGTTGCATTTGATCCTCCGTAAGAGATGTTGTTCCCGTCTTCAGAAGTAGAAGAAGTTCCTCCTCCAGCAACTTTTGCAGGTGCATCACCGTACATGATGATACCTCCCCAAGAACCTGGAACTTTAGATTTTTCTGTAAACACAACTGGTTTATCAGCAGTTCCGTTGATGATTAATTTTCCTCCGTTTAAAACAACTAAAGCGTTGTCTCCGGTAGCTTTGTCTATAGTGATTGTAGATCCTGCGTCAAAAGTTACAGTTACTCCTGAATTGATTTTTACAATTCCTTTTAATGTGTAGTTTCCGTAAGCATAAGTTTTGTTTGCAGTGATAGGACCTGTAATTTCGCCTGTAGCAGGTGGTGTAACAGGAGTTGAATCGTCACTGCTTGAGCAAGAATTAAAAAATAAACCTGTAGCAAGTGCTAAAGCAAGAATTTTAGTTTTCATAGTTTTTGTGTTGTATTATTCGTTTTTATTTTTGTCAAAATTATGAGGTTAATCTTTTTAAGGTGTTATCTCAACATTACATTACAGTTACCAAAAATTGATTAAAATGTGAAGAGAATGTTAAGCGAATCTTTGCAAATTGTAGCTATAAAAAAAGCTCCAGATATCTGGAGCTTTCAAGTTTGTTATGTTATTAATATTAGAATGTGTAGCCAACTTTAACTGAGAATCCTACACCCTTTTTATAGCTGTTTGCCAATAAAGATGGTTCGTCAACTTTTACTGTTCCGTTGTTTCCAAATTCTAATTGTCTTGCAGGGTTTATTAAGTTGTCTGCTGTAAACTTCACATCAAAATGGTCTGAAATTTTACTTCCCCAAACAAAGTCTAATTGAGATACAGGTAATTCATAAGTATTGTCCTGACCGTTTGTTCCTACTGCATAAATTCTTTTTCCGAATACGCCGTAAACAAGAGACATAGTGTTTGTCCAATCTTTGCCTAAAGTAAATTCATATTTTAAATCAGAATTCACTAACCAGTCTGATGCACCTTGCAATGATCTTGTTTGGTGTGTTTCAATTGAATTTTTAATAGTCACAACTCCGTCCTCATCCTGAGATTCGTAAGTTTTAGCAACATTTACTTTTGTTGACATCAATGAAGCGTTCAATCCGAAAGAGAAATGCTCTAACTTGTCGCTAATTCTGTTTAGTCCTAAAAGGAATTCAACTTCTGCTCCATATAAAGTTGCATTGTCTGAATTCAAGAAAGTAGTTACAGTTCCAGAAGTTGCATTTGCAATAAATGTTCTTTCGATTGGATTGTCAATATATTTTCCAAAAACACCAAAAGCTAACATTTCTTTAGATGTTGGGAATATTTCATATTTCAAATCAACATTATAATTGTCGCTATTTTTCAATAAAGAATTACCTTGTGTAGAAGTATTATCAGCATTGATGTATGAGATCGGGAAAGCTTCCATTACAACTGGTTTTGTATATGTTTTACTTGCAGCGAAACGAATGTTAGATGTTTCTGTCATTAAGTATTTCAAGTTTACAGAAGGCAAAACATAAAGATTGTTGTATGTTTTCTTTTTGAATGGATCATCAAAAGAACCTAAAGTTCTGAAGTATGTTTCTTTGATCGTGTTTTCAACTCTCAAACCTCCGTTAAGCTCAAACTTGTCAGCAAATTTCCAGAATAAATTTGCATAACCTGCATTAGCACTTTCGTTAAGTTTAACTTTGTAAGTTGCGTTTGAACTTTCAGCAAAATATACAGAACCGTTACTGATGTCAGTTCTGATTTTACTATCGATATTGTTTATATCATTTGATGAAAAAGCACTACCATAACTTGCAACAAATCGGTAAGAAGATTCCATTTTAGAAAAGTTTCCATTATAACCAACAGTCAATTTGTTTTGTTTTTCTTTTCCAAATTTTAAGTTGTACTCTAACAATCCTGAAACATACACATTACCGTCAACACTTAAATATTGACGTAAGAAATTGTTTGCTCCATAAGAAGTGTTGATTTGATTTTCAGATTCCTGAGTACCAGTGTAGAATTTTCTGTCTGGTTGACCATATTTTGTATTTGCATAAGATACACCACCTTTTAAAGTTTGGTTTTTATCTTCTGTCAAATTGTATTCTCCTAATAATTGAGCATTTAAATAATCTGTTTTATCCAATTGATTCGTACGGATAAAGTTGTTGTTGATACCGTTATTGCTTAAAACTCCGTATTGATCTAAGATTGAGTTTAATGTTGTTTTTAAGTATAAAGTGTTGAAAGATAATTTGTATCGTTCAGCTGAATAATTTACACCTACTAAAGCAGAAGTACTGGTTTTGAAACGGTATTCAGTATTGATGAAATCATTGTTGTATTTATCACCAAGTGTTTGTAGTGTTCTGTTAACACCTTCTCTAACTGCAAAGCTATTATCAAAATTAAGCGATAATAAATAAGAAACGTTGCGGTTATTGCTTAAGTCAAATTTTTCTGCGTGTAGAAAATTGAAACTTGAGTTAAGCGGGCTTTTGCTTTTGCTTACGTTAAAACCTTTATCTCCATTTACAAAATTTAATGCCTGATCTGTCGTGAAAGTTGTTCTTCCAGCAGTTTCGCCTAAGAAACTTGGTAGCTCTCTGTCTTTTCCATTAAATCCGAAGAATCCTGCAGCAGAATCTGCATCTCCAGAAAGCAAGAAATCTTTAAAGCTGTTTCCAGTTGTATATCCTGCTCCAAGATTTATTTTAGTAATATTTTTTGTTGGTTTTGAAGTTTGAATATTAAAAGTTCCTCCAGCAAAATCTCCGTAAATGTTTGGGTTGAAAGTCTTGTAAACATCAATTACACCTACAATATTTGTTGGAAACAAATCAAGCGGAACAATTTTTGAGTATGGGCTGTTTGAAGGAGCAGCAAGATCATTGATCAATAAGTTGTTGTAACGATCTTCAAGACCACGAACAAATATTCCTCTTGAACCTACTTTTGTAATTCCGGTTACTTTTGTCAAACCTTCTTCAACATCACTTACACCTTTTCTAGACATTTCCTGTGCACCAATACTTTGTTTGATTACAACAGCATTTTTTTGGTCCAATAAAAGAGCAGTTTCTTTTTCTTTGTTTGCTGTCGATTTTACAACAACATCTTTAAGAGTATAACTTCCTGATGAAAGTACTTGGTTAACAGTGATTGTTTCACCAGCTTTTACAGTAACAGGTTTTTCTACAGATTCATATCCTACGAAACTAAAAATAATAGTATAAGTTCCAGGATTTACAGTCAACGAATATTTTCCGTCAATGTCAGTGTTGGCAGTAATGTTTGTTCCTTTTAATAAAACATTTGCAAAAGGAAGTACTTCATTATTAGTTTCTTTGTCGGTTAATACACCAGAAATCGTACCTTTGTTTTGCGCGATCGAAATCGAACAGATAAATAATGTGATTAATAGAAATTTTAAATTGAATTTCATTTCAGTGTTGTGTTTAATTTATTTTGGTGCAAAGAAAGACACGCATTGTAAAGTTCATGTTAGGCACTTGTTATGTTTTTGTGTTGCCAAGATTATCAAATTGTTACCAGATTAAATTACCGTTAACCGTAATTTTTAACGGTTATTTTGTTACTATCTTTACGCTGTGAAATAAAAAACATCAAATAATAACAAACGAAATTTGATGTCAAAATCTCAATTTTTGCTATTTATGAAAAAAACACAAACTAAGATTTTATTAGTTGACGATGAACCAGATATCTTAGAAATCGTTGGCTATAACCTTGCTCAGGAAGGCTATCAAATTGTAACAGCTTCAAATGGAAAAGAAGCGATAGCAAAAGCTCAGAAAGAATTGCCAGAATTAATCATCATGGACGTAATGATGGCCGAAATGGACGGGATGGAAGCTTGTGAACACATCAGAAAAATTCCAGAATTAAATAATGTTATCATAACATTCTTAACCGCAAGAAGTGAGGATTATTCGCAAGTAGCTGGTTTTGACGCAGGTGCTGATGACTATATCACGAAGCCAATAAAACCAAAATTATTGGTCAGTAAAGTAAAGGCTTTGTTAAGAAGGTTAAAAGAACAAGAAATCGTTACAGACACTATAAATGTAGGTGGAATCGAGATCAACCGCGAAGAATACAAGATCATAAAAGGCAATGTTGAAATTGCTTTGCCAAGAAAAGAATTCGAATTGTTTTACTTATTGGCTTCTAAACCAGGAAAAGTTTTTAAAAGAGATGAGATCCTTGATAAAGTTTGGGGAAATGAAGTTGTAGTTGGAGGAAGAACAATCGACGTTCACATTAGAAAGCTTCGCGAGAAAATTGGCGAAGACCTTTTTAAAACCATAAAAGGTGTTGGTTATAAATTCGAAGTATAATTTTTTTAGTAGCTAAGATTCTAAGACACTAAGTTGCTAAGGTTTTTAGTAACAATGTATTGAAGTTAATTTTAAGCTCACTCAAATTATTTAAAACATTCACTATATTTAAACCATATAAGAAATTGAAGTTTACTTGAGCTTCAGTTTTTTATATGGTTTTTGAGTTAAACTTAATTTTACTAATCCCTTAATGGGAGCTATTTTTAATGAAAATCAATTTTAAAAAAACATACAAATTCGCAATAAAATCGGCATTGTATATCAGTCTTTTCTCAACGGGATTTGTACTGATGCTGATGTCTTTATTCTATAAAAATCAATTGAAACATCAAGTTGCTTTTGGAATCGTTTTTATAATTTCAATTTATATTTTCTCTTTTTTAGTGCTTCAATATCGCGTTGAACGTTTCATTTACAGAAGAGTAAAGAAAATTTACGATGAGGTTTCGTTGCTGGAATCAACGCCCCTTATCAATCAGCCTATAACAACTGATATGGAAACGCTTTCGCGAGAAGTGAAAAAGTTTGCGACTGATAAAAAGCTTGAAATCGAAATGCTTGAAATTCGAGAGCAATATCGAAGAGAGTTTTTAGGAAACGTTTCGCACGAACTTAAAACACCATTGTTTACCGTTCAGGGTTATGTTTCGACTTTGCTTGATGGCGCGATGGATGATAAAAACATTCGAAAAAAATATTTAAAACGTGCCGAAAAAGGTGTAGAGCGTCTTATATATATAGTTGAAGATTTGGATATGATTACCAAATTAGAATCGGGAGATTTGGATTTGAATATGACCGATTTTGATATTGTTGAATTGATTCAGAATGTCTTTGATTTATTGGAAATGAAAGCCGATAAGAAGAAAATCAAATTGGCTTTTGAAAGTAAAAATGTTCAATCCGTAATTATTCGCGGAGATCAGGACAGAATTCAGCAAGTTCTGGAAAACCTGATTGTCAACTCAATTAAATACGGAAAAGAAGGTGGTTTGACTGAAGTTGGCGTTGTAAATCTTACAAAGAAAAAAGTATTAATCCGAATCAGTGATAACGGAGAAGGTGTCGAAAAACAGAATATTTCTAGACTTTTTGAACGTTTTTATCGTGTTGACAAAAGCGGAACACGTTCTGAAGGAGGTTCTGGTTTAGGATTAGCCATTGTAAAACATATTATTGAGGCTCATAAAGAGAAAGTTTATGTAGAAAGTGAATTCGGAATTGGTTCAGAATTCTCTTTTACACTCGAAAAAGCTAACAAAACGATAAAAGCTGAGGTTAAATAATTGTAAGTTGGCTTTTCTTAGAAGCCGCAAAACAAGGTTTTTAACATTAAAGAAACATTGGGTTTCAGTGCCTAACATTAAATTTTTATTATAGTAACATCTGGTTAATGATTTGTTAACATAGGTGCGTCATCTTTGCATCCTGAAACTAAGGGTAAAAGAAAAATGATAAAAAAAATAGTTCTTGTGATGACAATATTGCTTACAATAGCAGTAAATGCACAAGATGTAAATCAGCAGAATGTAAATAAACAAGAAGTAAAAAATGAAGTACTTCGTATTTTAGATTCTATTAATAAAGCTAAGCTTCCAGAAACAAAATCTGGAGGAGGTATTGAAGAACATTGGTACGATAAAATCTCTTTAAGAGGTTATGCCCAAATTCGATACAATGGTTTGTTTTCTACAAATGATAAAGTTGCTTGCGACCAATGTGACAGATCTTGGGGAACAACTTCAACCGCTCCAGACGCAAAAGCAAACAACGGACTTTTTATTCGTCGTGCCCGTTTAGTGTTTTCTGGTCAGGTTCATCCTAATGTGTTTTTCTATTTTCAACCCGATTTTGCCAGTTCACCAGTTACCGGAATCCAAAATTTCGTTCAAATTCGCGATTTGTATTTTGACCTTTCTTTTGATAAGAAAAGAGAATATCGTGTTCGTGTCGGACAAAGTAAAATTCCGTATGGATTTATAAATATGCAGTCTAGTTCGCAACGTTTAACCTTAGATCGTGCAGATGCAATAAACAGTTCAATAGCAAATGAACGTGATTTGGGACTGATTTTTTATTGGGCTCCAGCCGAAATCAGAGAGCGTTTTGCCATGTTAGTAAAAGATGGTTATAAAGGTTCAGGCGATTTTGGAGTTTTTGCTTTTGGAGTTTATAACGGACAAATTGCCAATAAAATAGATGCAAACAGAGATTTGAATGTAGTAGCCAGAGTTTCTTATCCTTTTGTAATTGGAAGCCAGATTATTGAACCTGGAATTCAGGCGTATGACGGGAAATGGGCTTTTACAGACGAAATTTCTACGGGAGTTATTGTTAATGATCCTAAATATGTGAAAGATGAAAGAGTAGGTGCAACCTTTGTTTTGTATCCAAAACCTTTCGGAATCCAAACGGAATATAATATAGGTAAAGGACCTCGCTATAATCCAGCAACAAATACTGTTGATGAAAAGAGTTTGAATGGAGGTTATGTTTTACTGAATTACAAATGGGACTACAAGAAACAGCATATTTATCCTTACGCCCAATTTCAATATTATGACGGAGGCAAGAAATATGAAAAAGATGCCAGAAGTTATGTGGTGAGAGATTACCAATTTGGTATAGAATGGCAGCCAATCAAAGCATTCGAATTAACTGCCGAATATGTTATCGCCGATAGAACTTTTGAAGACAGCGCCCGCCCGATTAATAGACAAGAAGGTAACTTATTAAGATTACAGGCGCAGTTTAACTTCTAATATTATTCTTCAAAAACTGAAAATAATTTATCCCAGTCAATATCATTTTTAAATTGGGACAATCCTTTAAACGACTTTACTTTTGAAAGATCTTCAATGGTAAAGTCGTCTTGCATTGCATACGGTACCAAATTTTCTTCCTGAAGTTTAATCGCCAGATATTCCTGTTCATATTGCCCCGGTGTTGGAATAAAAAAGGCTTTTTTGCCCAATTTTGCCAAGTCCATAACAGTTGTATATCCAGAACGGCAAAGAACAAATTCACTCTCATTGAAAGTCTGTTCCAGCTGTTTTGAATTCATAAAATTATAATAGGTAACATTTCCTGCCTGCCATTTGCTTTGTACTTTCTCTACGATACCTTGAACAAAGACCACTTTTCCTTTAAAATTAGAAACTTCCTTTTGCAATTTTTCGTCCAGATAAGTGCGTTGAGGTTCAGGACCCGATAAAATAATCATTAAATCATAAACTATTGGCGTTTCCTTTTTTTTCATTCTGCTTAAAGGGCCAATATATTTTAAATTAAGATGATCATTTTTAAGATGTCCTAAATCTCCGGTAAGATTAGTTTCTTCATTTGTATCAGGAACCCAGCATTCAGTATATTTTTTAATAATATGCTGATGGCATTTGCTTGTAAACCAAGTTGTATTTCCTGTCATCACATTCAATTGATGTGTCATAAAAACAGACGGAACTCTTTTACTGAAAACGCCCAATCGATTATCAGAAATGATACCATCAATTCCATGTTTTTTGATCCAGGAATTCACGACTTTTTTCTCATCCAAAATAGCTGTAATCATTTTTGGAAGATTCTTAATCAGTTTCCATTTGAAGTTTTTGCCGTTTTTAGCATATTCAATATGATAAGAAGGCAATTCTAAAGTTTGTATATACGGAAATTCTTTTCGCAATAAAGCAAGCGCAACTCCATCAGAAGCAATAATCGGAATGAAATTATTCTCTTGAAGCGCTTTAATAATTGGGATACATCTAGTGGCATGGCCTAATCCCCAGTTTAATGGAGCAACTAAAATTGTTTTGTTCGCAGAATAGTCAATGCTCATATGTTTATACGCTTTTTAAAAAACGAAGATAAAGAAATATGTTTTTGATGATATTTCGGACATATTACTAAATTATTAACTGAATATTTTTTTTGAGGTTCTAAGGTGCTGAGGTTCTAAGGGACTAAGGTTTTTGCTTGATAAACAAAAAAGCCGAACTTGCGTTCGGCTTTTTAAATGTCGTATTTCAATAACTTAGAACCTTAGCCCCTTAGCGCCTTAGTCCCTAATCCTGAATATAAGTTTTGTTTCCATTTTTGTTGATGTAGTATTTACCGCCTTTTGGTCCGGTGTATACTTTTTTACCGTTGTATTCTCCTGTAACTTTATCTGGTGTTTTTGGAGCTTTTTCGTTTGTTTCTTTTAAAGTCTTAGAAGCTGATTTTTTAGCTTTATCGGCTTCAGTTTTTGCACTTTTGCTTGCAGCATCAGCTTTTGTGGCTGATTTTTTTGCTTTGTCAGCTTCGGTTTTTGCTTTTGCAGCTTCTTTATCTGCAGATTTTTTAGCAGCGCTAGCTGATTCTTTTTTAGCTTTTGTTGCAGCTGCGGTTGCATCATCTGCTGCTTTTTTAGATTTGTCTGCTGCTTTTTTAGCATCGCTAGCCGATTCTTTTTTAGCTTTTGTTGTAGCTGCGGTCGCATCGTCTGCTGCTTTTTTAGATTTGTCTGCTGCTTTCTTAGATTTGTCAGCTTCTTTTTTTGCGTCAGCTTTTGCTTTTTTTGCAGCTGCTTCAGTTTGGCTCTTTGTTGCTTTTACAGCGGCGTCCTGACCATAGAAATTAGATGAGAAAACAACTATAAAACAAAGTAATAATAATTTTTTCATAAGGTTACATGTTTAAATTTCTATTAAAATTAATCAATTTATTGTCACCTTTTTCGCATCGCATTAAAAATATGCACGAAGGTTTACGTTTCCTGTGTGTATGGTTGCTCCAGTTTCGCTTTTTCGGCCTTGATAGTTTAGATTGATATCCAAAAATGATGTTATGTTTTTTTGCAAGAGCAGTTTCCAGACTAAATTTTGTCCTGCCTGAAGTCCTTCAAGCATTTGATATCCGACCGATGAAAATTCATTTCCGTTAAATTTGTTGTCATAAAAAGAAAATTCGCCATTTAGTGTTACTTTTTTTTCTCCGGCAAATGAAAATGATGTTCCAAGTCTTTTTTGAACCAAAGTTTCTAAATTTCCAATTTGGTTTTCTTTATTCTGAAATTCATAAAAGAAATCCAGACTTGTGTTTTTTGAAAATAAATAACTGATTTTTGGCGCGATTTGATAGCCTTTTAAATCATAGTTTTTTTCTACAAAATCTTCTGAAACTAAATCGGTTTTTATGGTTTTGGTGAAAAAATTAAAAAGCCAGGTCTTTTTATATAAATGGGTGTATTGCAATTGATGCGAATTGTTCGTGACATTTTGCGAACCTACAGAAAGCAGATTTTTTCCTTTATTGACTAAATAAGAATAGGTAACCGAATGTTTTTGTTTGCTTCGATTAAAGTACAAACTGTTTCTCAAACTTGAATTCAACCCCAAAATATTTTCTTCCGAAGATTCAAACGGATTTAGTTCTAAACGCTGACCTTGGCTTTTTACTTTTCGATCCATAATAAAGGAAGTTTGATTATAGAAATACGAAGCAAATTTTTTCAGACCTTTTTCATTTTGCCATTGCGTCGGGTTTAGCGTCACTGATTGTGAAAATTTGTTTTGATTGGTTTTTATATAAACCTGATTCGGCAAAAAGATTCTGATAAATCGCGCCTGATCTGGAAATTGAGCAATTTCAAATTCTTCTAATTCCTGAATTCCATTACCATTATAATCGTTCCAGGTATAAACACCTTGCCCAGTTGGAACTTCAATATAAGTGAATTCCTGTTGAGCAATAGTTCCTGAACTCGTTTCATAAGCGGTTCCAGCTTGGATTAATTGATTAAAGAAACGGTCATTGTATAAAATTCTCGAATTCAAAGACGGTTCATTTCCCCGATTTGGATCTGTAAAATCTAAATTTCTATAACTCGCATAAACAGCCAAATTTGTTTTTTTATTCTGAATTAATTTCGATTTTAAATAATAAGTCTGCGAATTGTTGACATGTTGCAGTAATCCATTTTGTAAACTGTCATTTTTACGTTGCAGAAAACCCAATTCCACAAAAACTTTAGTACTGTCGCCACGCCCGACAAAACCACCAAATTCTGAAAATCTTTGGCTTAAAGCCGAAAACTGATTGGTTGTTTTGTCTTTTTCCTGATTGTCTTCAAGTTGCATGCTGGCGCCAATCCAGTTTTTGCCAAAATGATATTTCGTTCGCGTTTGATTTCGAATAAACTTTGAAGTTGATGTTGTCGCATCTGAATTCAGGAAACTTCCCTGATTTTCAAAAGTCCATTTTTTTATTTTAAAAAACGCGGTTGTAGTGTGGCGCGTTCCTGTATAACTTTCGCTAAAATCTAATTTCTCAAATTGATACGTCAATAATCCAACATTTGAAGTTTTCTTCTTCGCAAATAAATCAAAATTAAAACCAGTAGATAACAAACTCTGATTGCCAAAAAGAGTGGTATTTAAGTTCCAGTCGCGATTAAATTCAATATTATATAAACGCTCAACCGACTTGAAATTTTCTGCAACATATTGATAATTTGCAAATGCGTCAAGTGTCCAGCTTTTCGTAAAAAGACGTTTTTTGAGATTGGTTTTAAAAGCAATTCCTTCGTTGTTTCCATCGTCAATACCCGAAAATAAATTTTTGTCGTTGTTGCTAACGGCAAGTTCAAAATCGGCAAGTGTTTTTTCATTTGGATTGTATTTTCCTAAAAAAGTAGCAACCTGAAGCTTTATTGGCGGAACTAATTGCACAATTGGTTCATAATTTCCCTGAAGAATTCCGTTTACCGGCTGTACATATTCATAAATTCTTTCAACCGAATTATTATTTTGGATAATGTAATTTCCGGCATTATTTCCCACAAGACTGAATTTTACATTGTACAAAACATCAGCAGGATTATTCGAATATTCATAAATTTCAACTGAATTGATAAATGTTTTTTTGTACAAAATTTTATTATCCGCATATTTATCTTCATAAGCAGAAGGCGCTTTCATTAAATCCGGATTGTCGCCCGCATTTTTCAAAACCTGAACCTGATCTGCAGAAAGATTTTGCTGCAACGGCTGATTTTTCAAATCACTTTCAGAATAAATATAACCGCCAAAACTCCAATTTTTATTTTCATGAGTTCCACCGGCATAGGTTACCAATCGGTTGTAATTTCGTTCCGAATATTGATATTCAATATTAATACGCATTTCAGAAGTGATTGTGAAAAGTGACGTAAAAACAATTTCGCCCGCATTATAATCAATTACATAATCGTTGTTTTCACCGCGTTTTAGCAAAACACCATTTACATAAACGCGCTCAGAACCTGAAATGACCAAAACATACAATTCGCCGTTTTGACCTTTCAATTTATACGGACCTTGATTTCCTTCTTGTCCTGTAAAAGTACTTTTTGCATATTGTCCTTTTACAAAAGCCACCGAAGCGAAAATGTTGGTTTTGCTTTTTTCAGTATCAAAATCGAAACTTGCAGAAAGTCCCTGAACCTTTTTATTGAAATTAAGAAATTGCGTTTTATGATTTTCCAGAAAAACGTCGCCTGCGCGAATGTTCCAATCGTCGCTAAAAAGTTCCATGAAAATATTGTCAAACTGATCCAGCTTTTGCGAATAACCACCATCTTGTAACGGAATATTATTGTCCTGAAGAGAAGCCCGCAGACTGACTTTGTCGGAGATTTTTCCGGTAATCTGCAAATCTAAGTTAGAATTTAAAACCGTATTTTGATTGTTTCCAACTGTAACGCCACGTGTAATGCTCCCAGAAGTACTTAAACCATCAAATGGAACAACTTTTTTGGTGTTTTTGTTGTCAATTTTATACAGTTTTTCAGAACCGGCTTCATTGCTGACTACTTGATCTGATTTGTAAAGACTATATTCTTTGGTAATAAAATCTGGATATTTTAAATAATTGACAATTAAAGTATCTGAAATCGAAGTGAATTTTTCATTTAAAAGAAGTGTTCCTTTTTGAAAATCAATTTTATAAAAAGTAGAATCGACAGCTTCATTTTTAGTGTTCAAAAGCTGAAAGTAACTTGGATTTATACTGAATTTTTCCAGATGAATGGTGTCGCGGGAAGCAATTACTTTTTTTGTTTTATACGATGATTCTGTTTCCTGTGCATGAAGCCCAGAAAACCAGATCAAAACCGTTAAAAACAGTAATTTTTTCAGCATAAATACTTTAACTCTAAAAATTCAAAAGTAGTATTTATAATCAAGAAATTGTGAGGCTTTTATTTATTGGACAATTGATTGATTTTAAGTTCGTTTTCTCATTTTAAACCTTGTTTTTAATTATAATTTGAAGTATAATTCTCATCATAAATCAATCTTTTTTTTAGCTTTGCTCAAGATATAACGAACTTAAATTATGGATACCAGCAAAGAACTCTTATTTTTTTTTAGCGCTTTGGGATCTTTCAACGGAATTATTTTGGGAGTTTATTTTTTCTTTTTTACAAAGAAAAAATACCTCACAAATTATTTCCTTGGTGCACTTTTGTTTGCATTAAGCATACGAATTGGAAAATCTGTTTTTGTTTATTTTCATCCCGAACTGCCAAAAATGTATTTGCAGTTAGGGCTTACTGCTTGTTTTTTTATTGGTCCGTGTTTGTATTATTTTCTAAGATCGGCGGTTGAAGAAATCAACATAATGCCAAAATCCTGGAAAATGATGCTCCTTTTTTGGGGAATCCTGATTGTTGGTGCCGGAATACTATATCCGTACCAAACTCATACAACGCTTTGGAGTTTCTATTTTATTAGAATGATTTACTTTCAGTGGTTTGTATATATTATTTTTTCAGGATTTACAATTCGTACTGTTTTAAAGAAAATTTTCAATGCAAAAGAAAAAACCAGTCCGTCTGAAATGTGGTTTGGAACTCTTTTTCTCGGAAATTTTTTATTATTTCTTTTTTACTTTTTAGCGATTATGGGTGCTCCGGCAGCAACTTATATAAGTGGCGCTGTTGTTTTTTCTTTTATTTTGTATCTAATCATTTCTATTCTTTTATACCGAAAAAAAACCGACGATTTGTTTCTGTTGAATAGTCAGAAGGTTTCCGGAAAAAAAATAGATGCAGGCGAAGCCGTTTTTATTTCTGAAAAATTAGAAAATATAATGAATGAAAAAGGTTTGTATAAAAATCCAAATTTGAATTTACAGGAGTTGTCGCGGGAAATTAATATCTCAAGTCATCAATTATCACAGTTTTTAAATAATAATCTGGGAAAGAATTTTACCAGTTTTGTAAATGAATTTAGAATAAATGAAGCTTGTAAAATTATTACTTCAAATGATAAACTGACTTTAGAATCTGTTGGTTACGATGTTGGTTTTAATTCGAAGTCGACATTTTTTGCGGCCTTTAAAAAACATACCGGAACAACGCCTCTAAATTATCAGCTTCAGGCTTTACAACCGTAAAACAGAGTGTCGATTTATAAATCCGTACTCCTGATTTAACTTTCGATTACCTCATTTCGTGATTTAGAACTGACTTTTGTTGCTGCAAAAGTCAAATCTTAATCCCTAAATTTTATGAGGTTTCTAATTCTGGTTTCTATTTATGTTTGTTTTTTTCTTTTTAATTCTGTGGCTTCAAACGCGCAGTCAATCCAAAAAATTTCAGGCAAAGTTGTCAATCGAAACAATGAATTGATGATGGGAAATGCGTCTGTTTTTTCTGTTCGCGATTCTGTAATTATCAAACAACAGGATTTCTTAGATGGGGTCTTTCAATTATCAGATATCAACCAAAATGAAATTATTCTGAAATTGACTTCGGTAGAATTTGCAGATCAATTTTTGAGCATAAAATTTTCAAATTCATCAAACATTGATTTAGGCTCAATTATAGTCTCAGAAAATAATAATCAGTTAAATGAGGTTGTGGTGAAAAGCAATCCGTCATTATTAAAATATGGAGCCAACGGAAATATCGATGTCAATGTAAACGGAACGGTTCTCGCAACGAGCAGTTCGGTAAACGAATTGTTGGGAAGAGTGCCAAATGTTGTGGTTGCCGACGGAGAAATCAGCATTGTTGGAAAAGGAGAAGCCATTATTTATCTCAACGGAGTTTTGATTAATTACGAAAGGTTTGCGGCAATTCCGGTTTCACAAATTCAGAAGATCGAAGTCATTTCCAATCCGTCTGCAAGATACGATGCAGAAGGAAAAGCTGTCATCAATATTATTACAAAGCAAAATGTTGAAAGCGGTATAATGGGTACTGTCAATCAGCACATAACAGTTTCTAAATTTGGCGGAACACTTTATAACACGCTTTTTGATTTTAATTATTCTAAAGGAAAGTTTTCTTTTATAACCAATTACGGTTTGCAGTTAGGAAGAAACCGCGAGTTGCTGTACACTACCAGAACTCGCCCAAATCCTGATGATTTTATGAAATCTGAATTGACAACTGATTGGAAAAGAAGATTTAATAATTATTCTAATTTCGGATTCGGACTTCAATATAGTTTTTTTCCAAATAATTATATTTCATTGGCGTATAGCGGAAACGTGAATGATTTAGGCGGAATTACAGAAAGCAGGAATTCCATAACCAACAATTCAGGAATTAGTTTTTATGCTACAGATGTTGACCGAAACGATGTTTTGTTAAACCAGTTTATTAATTTGAATTATAACTGGACAACCGATAAAGGTTCTACACTGTTTATAGGGTCACAATTTTCAAATTACAATCAAACTATAAGAGATTTTATTGAAGAAAGCAGTTTGGTAGAACAAACCGATTCTGAAAGAGATTTGAAGAATAATGTGGGAAGTCGAATCAATATAATCGCAGTTCAAGCCGATTATTCGAAGAAAATTAATGAAAAAACAAAACTTGAAGTAGGAGCCAAGTTGAGTCATGCCACAATAAATTCAGGAACAGATTTCCTGATTGCAGCTGATAATGTAAATTTTGAGCTGGACGATGCGCTTTCGAGTGATTTTGAATACAATGAAAAAATTGCGGCTTCTTACTTTAATTATATTGGAACATTAAACGAAAAAGTCAATTTTTCTCTTGGCGTAAGAGCCGAAAAAACAAGTTATGATTTATTCACAAATGCCAACGGAATTCAGAAATTTGAGAAATCGTACAGTAATTTTTTTCCAAACGCACTTTTAAATTTTGATCTTTCAGAAGATTGGAAAGGACATTTTTCTTATGTTTCCAGAATTACAAGACCGAGATACCAGGCTTTAAATCCGTATGTGATTTATCAAGATCCGTTTACGACGATTGAAGGAAATCCGAATCTTCTTCCAGAAAAAACACATGCTTTTGAAATAGGAGCGATGTACAAAAAGTTCGATTTTAAAGTTGGCTACACTTATAAAATTGATCCGATTTCTGCGGCGGCTTTGCGTGGTGATACACCAAATAGCTATATTTTAAGAGCGCTGAATCTTGAAAAAGGGCATACTTTTTTTACTTCGCTTTCCAGATCTTTCAACATCAAATGGTGGAATTCTGTTAACACAGCAAGTATTACCTGGCAGAAATCGGTAGACAATTATTATGCATTTGCTTTTAGTCCCGTAGAACCTCAGATTTATTTATATACTAATAATACATTTACGATTCCTAAGCTTTTTAAATTGCAGCTTTTGGCCTGGTATTTAAGTGATAGAAGTTATGGATTAGGAAGCGAAAACAGTCGCTCGACTGTAACTTTAGGAATAGAGAGAAACTTTTTTAAAGATGCATTAAAGCTCAATTTTACCGCAAACGACATCTTTCATAAGTTTATGGTTTCTGGCGATTATAATGTTGGACAGACTCAGATTTATTATCACCGAACGTATAGTACCGATTATTTTAAATTAATTGCAACATACAATTTCGGAGATTCTAAAAAAACGACTTATAAAAAATCAGAAGTTGAGCAGACGGAGAATAATAGAGCGAGGTAAATTACTTGATGCTTTCTGAAATAACCATTAAAACAAGAATAAGAATAACACAAATAAACACCGAATTAGGATTTGCAAAATTAATAGTCCAGCCAAATTCTTTTATTCTTTTAGGAGGAAACATCCTTTTGTCTTCTGGGTTATAATAAAACATTCCCCAAACCCAATTATTAGGATCGTTATGCCAATTGTTTTTTTCTTTTTCGGATGGTTCTTGATTTTCCATATCAGGAATTAGTAGAAAGATCGTTATTACTTATTCGTTTTTCCTTCTTTTAGCTGTGTATAAGTAATGAGAATTCCAATTGTAGCGAGAAAAGGACCAATCACTAATCTAAAATCGGAGTAAGAAATGTCTTTGACGTTTTTTGTAAGCAACGGACTTAAAGATATACCGATGTATAATAAACTAAGAATAATAAAAACAAGTAAAAAGTTCTTCTTGGTCATTTTAAGTTTTTTAGATTATTACTATTCTCTTTGTTTTTTGGTTAATCTTTTTTGAGACTCAAACCAATTATATTTATGATGAAAGCTGCTAACAATAAAAGCATCATGTTAGCGAACATTTTGTCTGAAAGAAAATGTTGATTGGCATTAAGCATCATAATAGCTACAACAACCCACGTCATGATTTTTACACTTTTATACATAATATATTGTTTGGGTTTAAAATTATTTGATAGTTAATAGGTTTTATATTTTTGATAAATGTAGTAATTTTCTGTTGATAAATTTAATACGAGGAAAGAATAGAAGAAAGAGTGTCGAAAAGTGAAGAATATATAAAAAAGGCTCCACTAATTAAGTGAAGCCTTTTTGAAAATATATTTGAATTGAAATAATTACCTTTTATAAAGCAATATTAATTTAGCTCTTTAGTCACAATTTGCATGGTTTCGCGGCTAACTTGTTTCAATAAAACTTCTTTATCTTTTTCAACCGTTTCGGCAGCTTGTTCCGTAAAGTGACGTATTGTATATAAGGTTACATTTTCGCTGTAATCAACTTTGAATTTTTTCGAAAGAATTGCATTCAAATCATTGAAATTTCCAAATTTATCTTCCACACAAACAGAGAAACTAATTGCAGAATTCTGAATCAAATTCACTTTGATTTTAAATTCGTGGAATAAACCAAAAATCTCGCTAATGTTTTCTTCCATAATGAAAGAAAAATCAATTGAAGAAAGCGAAATTAAAAGTTGTTCTCTTTTTACGATAAAACATGGATACTGAGGCTCTAAGTCAACACCTTTAGAAACGCAAGTTCCTTTTAATAAAGGATTAATGAATGATTTTACGTATAGCGGAATTTCTTTTTTCTGTAACGGTTGTAATGTTTTTGGGTGAATTACTGTAGCTCCGTAAAAAGCCAATTCGATAGCTTCACGATACGAAATTTGATTTAACAAACTAGCATTTTCAAAATAACGAGGATCGGCATTCATAACCCCAGGAACATCTTTCCAGATCGTTACGCTTTCAGCATTTAAGCAATAAGCAAAAATTCCGGCAGTATAATCAGAACCTTCACGACCAAGAGTTGTAGTAAAATTGTTTTCGTCAGCACCTAAAAATCCTTGTGTAATGTTTAGCTGTTTTCTTGGAACATTTTTGCTGATGTTTTGTTGAGTTGCTTCCCAATCTACTTCAGCATCTCTATAGTTTGCATTGGTTTTAATGAAATTGCGAACATCAAGCCATTGTGTCTGAATTCCTCTGAAATTCATGTAGTGACTTAAAATATTTGTAGAAATCAATTCTCCAAAACTTACAATTTGATCGTAAACAAAGTTATAATTTGGTGATTTATTGTGTGCTAAAAAATACTCAAGTTCAGAAAATTGCTCATTTACAGCTGCAAAAACCTGATGATTTTCATCTTCAAATAAATCCAATAATATTTGATTGTGGTATTTTTTTATTTCCTGAACAGAAGAATTTAATTCTGCCGATTTATCAAAATAATTCTTTATTACAACTTCAAGAGCATTTGTTGTTTTTCCCATAGCCGAAACTACAAGAATTACGTCTTCATAACCTACTTTTTGTAAAACGTCGTATACGTTTTTAATTCCATCTGCATCTTTTACCGATGCTCCTCCAAATTTAAATACTCTCATTATTAATTTATAGATTTTTAGTTTTTAGATTTCAGATTTGAGGCGAAATCCTATGTTTTTTGTTTTTATAATTTTTCTAGAAACGAATTAACTCCAGCTTCGTCCATTTGAACAACTTGCCAGTCTTCCAGAATTCTTGCGCCAGAATTCTTGTAAAAATTAACTGCAGGTGTATTCCATGCCAGAACATTCCATTCAACTCTTCGAACACCATCTTTTTTTCCTTGTTTCATGATTTCAGCATAAAGCGCCGATCCCAAACCTGTACCGCGCATTTTTTCTTTTACAATCAAATCTTCAAGATGTATCGTTTTTCCTTTCCAGGTAGAGTAGCGGTAATAGTACAATGCAATTCCAACTATTTCTTTTCCGTTTTTACTTTCTTCTGAATCACTTTCAATTTCGGCAACAAAAACCTGAAAAAGCGGTTTTTCTCCAAATCCGTCACGAACTAAATCTTCTTCTGTAATTACGACAGCTTCCGGTTCTTTTTCGAATATTGCCAGCTCCTGAATTAATCCTAAAACCGATTTCATGTCTTCGGGATTTCCTTTTCTAATATTCATTTATTCGTATTATTAAGTGTTTATTAGCTAAAAAAGCATTTATTTATAAGGTACTTTTTGCTATTAATTAGCAAATATACAATAGTAGCAAACTAACAAAATAATTTTTAAATCATTCTCACAAAATAAGCGATATTTGTGACTTTAAATTAAAACTATAACGATATAGCAATGGAAGAACGCAATAAAACACTGGGAGAGTTTATTATTGAGAACCAAAAAGCATTTCAGTATTCGTCGGGAGAACTTTCCCGGATTATCAACTCTATACGTTTGGCGGCAAAAGTCGTGAACTATAAAGTTAACCAGGCAGGACTTGTGGATATTATTGGCGCCGCAGGCGAACAGAATATTCAAGGTGAAGACCAGCAAAAATTAGATGTGTATGCCAACGAAGTATTTATCCAGACGTTAATAAACCGTGAGATTGTCTGTGGTATTGCTTCAGAAGAAAACGACGATTTTATAACTGTTCAGGGGAGCGACAACAGTCATAATAATAAGTACGTGATCTTAATGGATCCGCTTGACGGATCTTCAAACATTGATGTAAATGTTTCTGTAGGAACGATTTTTTCTGTTTTCAGAAGAATTACACCAATAGGAACCCCGGTAACAAGCGAGGATTTTTTACAACCGGGAATCAATCAAGTGGCAGCAGGTTATGTAATTTATGGAACTTCGACAATGCTGGTTTATACAACTGGACATGGAGTAAATGGTTTTACATTGAATCCGGCAATTGGTACATTTTATCTTTCGCATCCAAATATGAAGTTTCCGGAAAACGGAAATATCTATTCGGTAAACGAAGGAAATTATGTTCATTTTCCGCAAGGAGTAAAAAATTACATCAAATATTGTCAACGTGAAGAAGAGGACAGACCGTATACTTCTAGATATATAGGAAGTTTAGTAGCCGATTTTCACCGAAACATGATTAAAGGCGGCGTTTATATTTATCCGACAAGTTCAAAAGCACCAAAAGGGAAACTACGTTTGTTATATGAATGTAATCCGATGGCATTTATTGCAGAGCAGGCGGGAGGAAAAGCCACAGACGGTTTTGGAAGAATTATGGAAATCCAGCCGACAGAATTGCACCAAAGAGTTCCGTTTTTCTGCGGAAGCAAAAATATGGTTGAAAAAGCCGAAGAATTTATGGCCGAGGTTGAATAGCGATACGATTATTTTACGCAACCTTTTTGTGTTTTCAATATCTATTAAATAAAATAGACTTATGAAAAATATATTTGTTTTAGTTGTCTTGGTTTTTGCTTTATTTGGCTGTTCTAGTGATGATTCGTCATCTCGTTCTTCTAATGAAGATTCGTCTGAGTTAAGAATTCGATTGTCGAATGCCAGTAAATTCAATTTTCAAAATATTACAGTAAATACTACAACTGGTAATGTGAATTTTGAGAATGTAAATTCTGGACAGAAGACAAAATATAAAGGTTTTTCGGTTGCGTATAGCTACGCATTTGTTGAATTACAAATTGACGGGAAAACTTATACATTACAGCCTATTGATTATGTTGGAGAAACACCACTAGAAAAAGGAAGCTATACTTATGAAATTACCGCAAATGATTCTCAAAATCAATACGGAAAATTGAATTTGAAATTAATTAAAGATTAATGCACAATTCAATTTTATGAAAAACCCCGAAAGATTTTTGAAATCTGTCGGGGTTTTAATTTAAAATGTATTTCAATTTTTCGATTATGTAACTATAAACTACGACCGAAAACTGAAAAACTATTATTTATGCATGTGCTGCATTTCATAGATAAAAGTGTCGCCGTCAACTTTTTGGTCAACTAATGACAATGCTTTTGCAATGATATAATCTACGTTGCTTGGCGTGAATCCTAGCGCAACACTTATCTTTTTTAACAATACTTCTTGTTTGTCTTCAAGATGATGATCAACATGTACCATTCTTGTTAAATCATATAAACGCTCTAAACGCTGAACATATGAATAAGGAGGGTTGATAGGATATTTTAATGGATCGCTAAGAATTTCTTCGTATTCCGATTCTGTAATTTCTAAACGAGAAGCAAGTTTGTCTAAGAAGGCTTTTTCTTCTGGATAAACAACTCCATCTGCTAACGCTACACGAACGATAGCTGAAAAGTGCCCTTTGTTTCTTTGCTTGAATTCGCTATCAAATAATTCTGAAAATGACATAATTAATTAAGATTTTTGTTAAACAAAGATAAAAGTTATTTTAATTTATAATTTTAAATTTCTCATAAAATTTAACTTATTTTTCTGCGTTGTTTTAGAGGAGGACTTCACGACATTTTCAAAATAAATCGTAAGTTTACATCCCCTAATCATTTAATATTACAACCCCTATGTCAGAATTTTGGATTTATTTTCAGATAGGATTAAAACACGTTTTAGATATCCACGCCTACGATCACGTTCTTTTTTTAATCGCACTAACAGTTCCGTATTCATTTAAAGACTGGAAACGCATTTTGTTGTTGGTTTCTGTTTTCACAATTGGTCATACTTTAGCTTTAATACTTTCCGTTTTCGGAATAATTGCTGTCAAAGTGAATTTAGTCGAATTTTTAATTCCGATTACCATTTTGATAACCGCTTTATATCACTTATTTACGGCAGGAAAAGCTACTAAAAATGAAGGCGTAAATTTAATTTTTATGGTCACGTTGTTTTTTGGAATAATTCACGGACTTGGATTCTCAAATTATTTTAAAACAATTTTAGGTGGTACCGCAACGTCAAAATTAGTACCTTTAGGGGAATTTGCGTTAGGAATCGAAGCAGCGCAGTTAGTTGTAGTTTTTGTAGTTTTGGTACTATCATATATAGTGCAAACGGTATTTCGTTTTTCAAAACGCGATTGGGCACTTGTAATGTCGGCTTTTATTGTTGGAGTTGTGATTCCAATGATTATTGAAAGCCCTATTTGGAACAGATAAAATAAATGGAAATAAAAAAATTAAACAAATACGATAAAGCTTATTTGAGAATTGCAAAAGAATGGAGTTTGCTTTCTTATTGCAAACGCAAACAAGTAGGCGCTATTATCGTAAAAGACCGAATGATTATCTCTGATGGATACAATGGTACGCCGTCAGGATTTGAAAATTGCTGCGAAGATGAAGACGGATTAACCCGTTGGGATGTATTGCATGCCGAGGCAAATGCAATTTTGAAAGTAGCACGGTCGACACAATCTTGCGAAGGTGCAACTTTATATATCACACTTTCGCCTTGTAAAGAATGTAGTAAATTAATACATCAGTCGGGAATAAAAAGAGTGGTGTACAAAGATGGATATCGTGATGATTCTGGAATTCAATTTTTAATAAAAGCAGGTATTGAAGTCGAACATATTCCTGTTTTAGAAGAGTAATGAAATTTAATCCAAAATATTTGCCAATTGTCATTGGAGCAACTTTTGCTCTTGGAACTGTGCTCGGAAGCTTGATGAATGCTCCCGCAGATGATCAGCTTTTGGCTAAAAATTACTCTAAAACCAAATTAAATAAACTGATCGATTTTATAAATAATGAATATGTCGACAGCATCAATACAGACTCAATTGTAAATCTTACAGTTGATAATATTCTTTCCAAATTAGATCCGCATTCTGTTTATATTCCGCCAAGCGAACAAGCCGAAGTTGCTGAAAGCATGAAAGGCGATTTTGTTGGAATCGGAATTAATTTTTATATGTATAAAGATTCAGTTGCGATTATAAAACCAATAGAAAATGGGCCATCGGCAAAAGCAGGAATAAAATCTGGGGATCGAATTTTATTTGCCGGAAAAACAAAATTATTTGGACGAAAATTGCCTTCTGATAGTTTGTTTTCCAAATTAAAAGGACTTCAGGGTTCTGAAATTGAGCTTACCGTTTTTAGAAAATCGGAACAAAAGAAACTGAAATTTAAAGTACGAAGAGATGTTATTCCGATAAAAAGCGTTGATGTCTCTGTTTTGCTAGGAAATAATACAGGCTATATCAAAATCAACCGATTTGCCGAAACGACTTATAATGAATTCAAATCCGGTTTAACAAGATTAAAACAAAGTGGAATTCAGTCACTGATAATTGATCTTCGTGACAACGGCGGCGGTTATATGGAAGAAGCAGTAGCAATCGCTGATGAATTTTTGAAAGACAAACAGTTGATTGTTTTTACAAAAAATAAAAATGGTACTACTGAAAAAACATACGCAACAAAAGCAGGAAGTTTTGAAACCGGAAAAGTATATATTCTAATAAATGAAAACAGCGCTTCAGCTAGTGAAATTTTAGCAGGTGCAATTCAGGATAGCGACCGTGGTATTATTGTGGGACGCCGTTCTTTTGGAAAAGGTTTGGTACAGCGTGAAATGGATTTTAATGACGGATCAGCGGTAAGATTGACTGTGGCGCGTTATTATACGCCAACCGGAAGATCGATTCAAAAGCCGTATAAAAAAGGAAATGAAGAATATTTTAAAGAATCAGAATCCAGAATTAAATCGGGGGAACTTTATGCAAAAGACAGCATCAAAGTGGCGGATTCTTTGAAATTCAAAACTCCAAAAGGAAAAATTGTTTACGGCGGCGGCGGAATCGTTCCAGATGTTTTTGTTCCGATGGAAGCAGAACATGGAAATGAAAATGTTGCGTATTTATTGCAAACCGGAATTGTAGGCCATTTTGTTTTTGAGGAATTAGATAAAAACAGAAAAGCATTTGCCGGACTTCATTTTAATGAGTTTTTAAACGAAATGAAAACTTCTGATGTTTATTTCAAAA
The DNA here is from genome assembly GCF_000745775.1 of Flavobacterium sp. ASV13. Taxonomy (GTDB): domain Bacteria; phylum Bacteroidota; class Bacteroidia; order Flavobacteriales; family Flavobacteriaceae; genus Flavobacterium. The sequence goes on from NZ_KN050752.1 coordinate 433,261, forward strand.
AATTTAAAAACTACGTTGCGATAACTGGTTTGGATTTAAAATTGGATAAAACAAAAACGTTAGTAAATCGCTATATCACAGCTGAATTTGCCCGACAATTATTTGGTGAAATATATTATTATAATGTAGTTTTAAAAGACGATGCCATGATTAAGTCGGTTTTAAGTTCAAAAAAATAATCCTAAAATTTTTAAAGTATGAAAACAGAAGCCGTTGTAAATGCTGAAATCGAACTTTTGACCGCAATTAAAAATGCTGATGTTTCCACTTTAGAAAAAATCCTTCACGACGATTTGCTTTTCAATTTACCCGACGGAAATACAATTACAAAAGAGTTCGATTTAGATTCTTATCGTTCGGGAAAAATGCAAGTCGAATCATTAGAAGCTTCGGATCAAATTATTAATATAATTGATGATATAGCTGTTGTAACTGTAGTGGTTTCATTAAAAGGGACTTATGGTAATACTTCAATAAATGGTGCTTTAAAATATATCAGGGTTTGGAAACAATTTAATGAAAATCTAAAAGTTGTTGCTGGAAGCTGTGTTCCATTGGCATAAATTTTGAAAAGAAATTTAATAGTAACATAAAATTAGACTTAGCAATCCTTGCGTAATTCTTAGCGTACTTTGCGGTTAAATAAAATCAAAATATGAAAAATTTAAAAAGAATAAGCTTTCTTCTGGTTGTAATGACTTTTATAATCTCTTGCGCAACTGCCAAAGACGGTAGTAAGACAGTTTCAGGAAAAGTAGAATCAATTGAAGGCGGTAAAGATGGCTACACAGCAAAAATCAACACAGCTCAAAAAGAAGTTTATTTTGCGACTATCAGTATCGTAAATGTTGGTGGACCACAAAATTACAAACAAGTAAAAATTGGTGATGAAGTTTCAGTAAAAGGAGAATTCTGGAAAAGTGAAGACGAAAACCATATTAAGGTTACGCAGATAATTTCGGTGAAATAATAGCATTATAAAATTTTAAACCATTAAGAGGTTAAGTTTGTTAAGCTTTATAGCTTGTTTTCTTAACTTCTTAATGGTTTTGTATTTTATTCTTAATGAACTTTTAAATTAAATTTGTACAACAAAGAGAGCTTAATTTTCTTAATCTCTTAATGGTGAAAAAAAATTATCGAATGCTATCGTGCGCATGAGTTTGCACACCATTATTCCATAAAGTAAGAATATCTGTAGCAACAGCGGCACCGCTTCCGGCAGCAATGGCTAATTGACTTCTCCAGCCCGCTAAAGTTCCAATTACATAAATGCCTTCAGCGACTTTATGATCTTCGTTTTTGAGCTGAATTCGTTGTTTTTCTGGAAGTGCTTTTTTATGAGGTTCAACAAACTGCATTAAACCCTCAATGTCAAAAGTATTGGCAGAACCAATTCCGACAACGATATTTTTTGTTTTATAAGAGTTTTTATTTGTTGTTACAGTGAATTCAGGAAATTGCCCTTCAACTTTAATTACCTTTTCATTTGGAATTTGAGCAATATGCGGATAAGTAGTTGCTAAATCCTGCGTACTTTCTGTAAGTAATTCAGAGCCTAATTTTCCTGGTGTAATGCCATAAGCATTGTAGAAAATTGCCTCTTGTAGAGAAGAATTCTTTTGATGTGTAAAAATTCCGATTTTCTTATCGGTAACAAAAGCTTTATTTTTAGCAGAGCCTAAAACGAGCGCACAAGACATTCCTGATACGCCTCCGCCAATAATTAAAACGTCAAACATTATTATCTGCCGTTTGTTTTTTCTTCAATTCTTTTTGAAATTCTAAAAATCAAAAGAATTAATACGGCGCAGAAAGAAGCGACGATTCCAATAAAAGCTACCATGCTGTCACCCTGAAAAGGGTTTTTAAAGTCTAATAGCGTAATATTAAAAACAATTAAAGCTAATGCCAAAAGGACTAATATTGAAGTAAAAATTTTCATCTGGTTGTTTTTGTTTAAAATAATCAAGGCAAAACTTTTTAAAAAGAGCTTAAAGTTTTGTTTTTAGAAATTTTATGGGGTAAAAGTATAAAAATAAATGTTAGACAAACAAACCTTTAACATTAGCAGCGAATAATTTAACAGCAATCGCTAAAAGTATGACCCCAAATGTCTTGCGGACCACGCCCAGACCGTTTTCACCCAATAACGTTTCAATTTTCTTAGACGATTTTAAAACAATGTAAACCAGTATAATATTTAGTAAAATGGCGATAATAATATTGATGGTGTGAAATTGAGATCGAAGTGATAATAAAGTCGTCATGGTTCCGGCCCCAGCAATAAGTGGAAATGCCAAAGGAACAATTGAAGCAGATCCTGGTTCTTCATCGCGATATATTCGGATTCCTAAAATCATTTCCAAAGCAAGAAAAAATAATACAAAAGATCCAGCAACAGCAAATGAATGTACGTCGATGCCGATTAAATTCAATAATCCTTCTCCAACAAATAGAAAAACAATCATAATCATGCCTGCAACTAATGAAGCTTTTTCTGAGTCGATATGTCCAACTTTTGCTCGTAAATTGACAATAATCGGAATTGATCCTACAATATCGATTACTGCAAAAAGTACCATTCCAACCGTAATAATTTCTTTAAAGTCAATTTCTAACATATAGCTCTGATTTTAAGCGATTAATAATTTGGTGCAAAAGTAGGTAATAAAGTTAGGTGATTTTTTCACAGATTGTATTTTTGTTATAAAAACATTGTTTAAATGTGTAAAGTGTGATATTTATAACATTATGATGCTAAAATTATTGATATCAATAAAAAAGGACGGTTTGTTTTTGAACTTGATTTATTTTATTGTTGGTCTGAACAAGGTATATAAAATCAAACGTTAAAAAATATAACTTACTGAAAATCAATCATTAAATTTGTTATAACTTAAAAAGGAAAGATTATGAAAAAGATGATGTTTGTTATAGTTTTCTTGTGTCTGTTGTTTTCGTCCAATAGTTCACAAGCCCAAATCTGGCAACAAATTAAAAAAGCAGCGCAACAAAAAAGCCAAAATGGTAGTGGAGCTGCTGATCAAAATGTAAATATGGAAAATGCTGTTTTAAGTTACGGTAAAAACAAAGTTGATCCCTCGGTTGTACCAAATTCCTATAATTTTAGTTGGAAATATATAATGGAAATTAAAACTGATGAAGGAAAAGCTATGAATGCAAATTATTTGCTGGAACCTAATGCGGCTTATTTCGGAATGAATATTTCTCAGGGACAAGGTCAGGATATGTTCATGATTATGGATTCTAAAAACAGTATTACGGTAACTGCTTTTGGAAACGGAAAGGAAAAAATGGCATCAGCGTCAAAAATGCCTGATTATACAGAAATGGCGAAAAAAGAAGGAGAGAAATCAAAATTCACTTATAAGACACTTCCAAACAAAACTTTTTTAGGTTACAACTGCAAAGGAATTCAGATGACAAGTGATGAATATGATATTATTTGTTATTACACGAGCGAGGCAAAAGTGAGCTTTGGCGATATGTTCAAAAACCAAAAAGGCTGGAAAATGCCCGAAGGATTATCGAATTATTTTAAACCCGAAGATCGTACCTTATTAATGGATATGACAATGAAGGATTTAAAAAGCAGAAAAGTAACCACTATGAAATGTTTAAGTTTAGAAAAAAGTGCTTACACATTTAATAAATCGGACTATAAATTTATGTAGATAAAATGGTAACATTCTAAATTAGTTAGGTTTGTGAACATATATTGATGAGCGGTTTTTATTTCCTGAATCTTTAGCTACCTTTGCAAAATGTTTCAATTAGGAAAAACCATAGTATCAGAGGATATCCTCGAAAAAGAATTTGTTTGTAATTTATCAGCATGCAAAGGGGCTTGTTGCGTCGACGGAGATGCAGGCGCGCCTTTGAATGAAGCTGAAACTAAAATCCTGGAAGAGATTTATCCGAAAGTAAAACCCTTTTTACGAAAAGAAGGAATTGCTGCAATTGAAGCCCAAGGAACTTGGGTAAAAGGAACAGACGGGGATCTTGAAACTCCTCTTATTGACAATAAAGATTGTGCGTATGTTATTTTTGATGGAAAAACGGCACTTTGCGGTATCGAGCAAGCTTATAATCAAGGAATCGTAGACTGGAAAAAACCAGTTTCGTGCCATTTATATCCAATCCGTGTGAAAGACTTTACAGAATTTGCTGCGGTGAATTACGATAAATGGGATATTTGCGATGATGCCTGTTCTTTAGGTAAAGAATTAGAAGTTCCGGTTTACAAATTTGTTAAAGAAGCTTTGATTCGCCGCTTTGGTGAAGATTGGTATTTGGAACTTGAAAAAGTTGCTGAGGAACTTAAGAACTCGTAAAAAATCAAGTGTAAAAAATACCCTTTTGCGAGGGCGTGATTTAACTCAAAAAAATAAAGTTTTGACTCAAAAAAAACTTTTAAAAACTATTTAAAATTTCTTGCTTTTTATTTCAAAAAGTCTATATTCTACGGGACTTCAAGATGCTATTTGTGCTTTTAAAGTGTTCATTTGCAATAAATTAATTATTGTATGAAAATCATTTCAAATTTTGGCCGTTGTTAAAAACTACGTCGAATTGTGAATAAGTTTGACTTTCATTTTTAGCGATAATTGACAATCTTTGTAGTCTACTGAATTAGTAAAGTTTCAGTATAAAAATTAAACAAAAATTGTCATGTCACAAGTCGAACCAATATTACAAGAAAATAAAAATCGTTTCGTTATTTTTCCAATTAAACATCATGATATTTGGGAATGGTACAAAAAGATGGAAGCTAGTTTTTGGACTGCGGAAGAAATCGACTTGCACCAGGATTTGACAGACTGGAATAACAAATTAAATGATGATGAAAGATATTTCATCAAACATATCCTTGCGTTCTTTGCAGCTTCTGACGGAATCGTAAATGAAAATCTTGCTGAGAATTTTGTAAACGAAGTTCAATACGCAGAAGCGAAGTTTTTCTATGGTTTCCAAATCATGATGGAAAACATTCATAGTGAAACGTATTCTTTATTGATTGATACTTACGTGAAAGACGAAGCTGAAAAAGCGGAATTATTCAATGCTTTGGAAGTTTTCCCTGCAATTGCTAAAAAAGCAGAATGGGCTTTAAAATGGATCGAGTCTGATTCATTTGCTGAAAGACTTATTGCTTTTGCAGCTGTTGAAGGAATCTTTTTCTCAGGAGCTTTCTGTTCAATTTATTGGTTGAAAAAACGTGGTTTAATGCCAGGTTTGACTTTCTCTAATGAGTTGATTTCTCGTGACGAAGGCGTGCATTGTGATTTTGCGGTTCATTTGCATAATCATCATTTGATAAACAAAGTGCCAAAAGACAGAATCAAAGAAATCATTGTTGATGCTCTTGATATCGAAAGACAATTTGTAACAGAATCGCTTCCGGTAAGTTTAATTGGTATGAACGCGACTTTAATGACGCAATACTTGGAATTTGTTGCTGACAGATTACTAGTAGAATTAGGTTGTGAGCGTGTGTATGGATCAGCGAATCCGTTTGATTTCATGGACATGATCTCTCTTCAGGGAAAAACTAATTTCTTTGAAAAACGTGTTGCCGAGTATCAAAAATCGGGTGTGATGAACACAGACAGCGATGCTCAAAAAATTTCATTTGACGCAGATTTTTAGAACAACAGCATTTTTAATTCTGGCCGATTTTATCTAAAGCCATAATTAATATTTACAGAACATTTATTAGGTTAGATCTCTATCACCCAAATCGGAGATTTAATAGCAATTTTAACGGCTTTTCGGTTTGATATTCAAATTGGAAAAGGGCAACTATTGAGAATCCTGTAATTCTCGAAAAATAATTTAAAAACACGCAATGTTTAGGGACTGGAATTCGTTTTCTAGTTACTTTCATTTTTTCAATAACTATAAAAGGTAAGCTTATGTATGTAGTAAAAAGAGATGGCCACAGAGAGCCCGTAATGTTTGATAAGATTACAGAAAGAATCAAAAAATTGTGTTACGGCTTGAATGAGCTCGTAGATCCGGTTAAGGTAGCGATGAGAGTTATCGAGGGATTGTATGATGGGGTTTCTACTTCTGAATTGGATAATCTTGCAGCAGAAACGGCAGCATCAATGACTATCGCGCATCCTGATTATGCTCAATTAGCAGCGCGTGTGGCAATTTCAAATCTGCATTCAAATACTAAAAAATCTTTCTCAGAAACGATGAAAGATATGTATCACTACGTAAATCCAAGAAATGGTCAAGATGCACCATTAATTGCAGATGACGTATTTAAAGTGATTCAGGAAAATGCTGCTTTTTTAGATTCTCACATTATTTACACAAGAGATTTTAATTACGATTACTTTGGTTTCAAAACTTTAGAGCGTTCTTATCTTCTTAAAATAAACGGAAAAATCGTAGAAAGACCACAACATATGTTGATGCGTGTTTCTGTTGGTATTCACTTAGACGATTTAAAATCGGTAATTGAAACTTACGATTTAATGTCTAAAAAGTTCTTTACGCATGCAACGCCAACGTTGTTCAACGCAGGAACGCCGAAACCTCAAATGTCTTCTTGTTTCCTTTTGGCAATGCAGGATGATAGTATTGACGGAATTTATGATACATTAAAACAAACAGCAAAAATTTCACAATCAGCGGGAGGAATTGGTTTGTCTATTCATAACGTTCGTGCGACTGGATCTTACATTCGCGGTACAAACGGAACTTCAAACGGAATTGTTCCGATGTTGAGAGTGTTCAATGATACCGCTCGTTACGTAGATCAAGGTGGTGGAAAACGTAAAGGAAGTTTTGCGATTTACATCGAAACTTGGCATGCTGATATCTTTGATTTCTTAGATTTAAAGAAAAATACAGGAAAAGAAGAAATGCGTGCGAGAGATTTATTCTTCGCAATGTGGACTTCAGATTTGTTCATGAAACGTGTTCAGGAAGATTCAACGTGGACTTTAATGTGTCCTAACGAATGTCCAGGATTATATGATGTTTACGGAGATGAATTCGAAGCGTTATATACGGATTATGAATTTAGAGGAAAAGGAAGAAAAACAATCCGTGCTCGTGAATTATGGGAGAAAATCCTGGAATCTCAAATCGAGACTGGAACACCATATATGTTGTACAAAGATGCAGCAAACCGTAAATCGAACCACAAGAATTTAGGGACAATCCGTTCTTCTAACTTGTGTACAGAGATTATGGAGTTTACTTCTAAAGATGAAATTGCAGTTTGTAACTTAGCTTCTATTTCGTTACCAATGTTTATTGAAAACGGAAAATTTGATCATGAAGCGCTTTATAACGTTACAAAACGTGTAACTCGTAACTTGAACAAAGTAATTGACAGAAACTATTACCCAGTAAAAGAAGCTGAAAATTCTAACATGCGTCATCGTCCAGTTGGTTTAGGTGTGCAAGGTTTGGCTGATGCTTTCATTATGTTGCGTATGCCGTTTACAAGCGATGAAGCTAAACAATTAAACCAAGAGATTTTCGAAACTTTATACTTTGCTGCTGTAACCGCTTCTATGGAAATGGCAAAAGAAGAAGGTCCATATTCAACTTTCGAAGGTTCGCCAATGTCTCAAGGAGAATTCCAACACAATATGTGGGGAATGAAAGATGAAGAATTATCAGGCCGTTGGGACTGGGCTTCATTAAGAAAAGAAGTTGTAGAACACGGAGTTCGTAACTCATTGTTAGTTGCACCAATGCCAACTGCATCGACTTCTCAGATTCTTGGAAACAACGAAGCTTTCGAACCTTATACATCAAACATTTACACACGTCGTGTATTGTCTGGAGAGTTCATCGTAGTAAACAAACATTTACTAGAAGACTTAGTAAAACTAGGTTTATGGAACGAAGATTTGAAACAAGAAATTATGCGTCATAACGGATCTGTTCAAAATATAGATAAGATTCCACAAGACTTGAAAGATCTTTATAAAACAGTTTGGGAAATGTCGATGAAAGATATTATCGATATGTCTCGCCAAAGAGGTTATTTCATTGACCAGTCTCAATCGTTGAACTTGTTCATGCAGGATGCAAACTATTCTAAATTGACGTCAATGCATTTCTACGCTTGGCAATCTGGTTTAAAAACAGGAATGTATTACCTAAGAACAAAAGCGGCTGTAGATGCGATTAAATTCACATTAAACAACGATAAAAAAGAAGAAACTGCTCCGTCATTAGTTGCAGAAACTGAAGCAATCAGTGTCGAGGATTATAAAGCAATGCTTTTAAAAGCACAAGCTGCAGATCCTGAGGATTGTGAAATGTGTGGGTCTTAATTTTTTTTTAGAAGACAGAAAATAGAATAAAGAAGAAAGATTTATTCTTTAATTAATAGAAAGCAGTTATCGTAATGATAGCTGCTTTTTTTATATCCATTAATTTAATCAACAATTCTTATCATTTCGAAGAACAAGGAATGACAATATTCTAATTAATTCCCCGTTCTAATTATTACCAAAGATTTTTAAAACTTAGCATCTCATAACTAAGTAACTCAAAATCTTTCTCTTAATTAAACCTTTAAGAGAAAGGAAAGTCTTATTGTAATAATTTCTGAATTATGAAAAAAAGCAATCTTTGGTCATTACGATTGGGTTTTTCTGGAAAAGAATCTGATAAAATTGAAAAACTAGGATTAGAGAAATTTCTAAAACATTCCTATGATTCGAAATTCGATAAACAACTTCCAGCTTTTTTAGAAGACGATCCCAAAACACTTATCGAATTAAAAGAATTTAAGCAGGCCATAAAAGATGCTGATTCTGACGCTAAAAAGAAAATTCTGAAAAAAGAAATTTATTCGGCCATTGAATTAAGAAGATGGTGGATTAATAAAATGCGAACAGATGAATTTCCGCTTCGGGAAAATATGGTTGTTTTTTGGCACAATCACTTTGTTTCTACTTCGCAAAAAGTAAAAGTCAATTACTGGATTTATCAGCACAATATGATTTTGCGCGAACATGCTTTTGGGAACTTCAAAGAGTTAACGAAGCAAATCGTAAAGTCAAACGCGATGATAAAGTATTTAGACAATGTCGACAATAAAAAAGGCAAATACAACGAGAATTTAAGTCGGGAATTGTTGGAGTTATTTACTATCGGAATTGGAAATTATTCTGAAAATGATATTAAAGAAGGCGCAAAAGCACTCGCAGGTTTAAATTATGGCGATGAAGGAGGCGTTTATAGAAAAATTCCTGAAGATAACAGTGATAAAACGTATTTCGGAAAAACGGGAAACTGGAAATCCGATGATCTTGTTGATATCATTTTCGAACAAAAAAACATTCCGTATCTCATTACCAGAAAAATTCTAAAATGGTTTATTTATGATAATCCGCCTGAGGATTTAGTGACTTATTATGGCGATTATTTCCGAAAGAAAAACTTCGAAATCCAACCTTTGCTGACAAAAATTTTTACCGAAGAATATGCCAAAGAGAATTCGGGAAACAAAATCAAAGATCCATTAGTATATATTATTCAGTTGATTGATGAATTGGAAGTAAAAGATTTTGATGACGCGATGATAGCGCTTTTTCTTCGGCAACAAGGAATGGATTTATACAATCAGGTAAATGTAAAAGGCTGGGACGGAGGAAATTCCTGGTTGACTTCTCAAATTTATTTACAGCGAAATAATACATCTGATTTGCTTTGCAGTGGGAGAAGTATTTCGAAGAAAGTATTGAATACAATGACGGGAGATGATGAAAAACCAAAAGTAGAATTCGACAAAATCGATGTGAAAATTGATTTTGATTCCAATGGAAACAACAAAACAATCATTGCCGAATTGTCGAACCGATTATTATTTGATGTAAACGATTCCATGCAAAAAGACATGGAGAATTTACTCAAATACGATTTTGACCCAAAAGAAGAGCACGCCAATTTTGCCGTCATCCGACTTTTTAATTACATCACAAAACTTCCAGAATATCAATTAATCTAAAAGCAGTAATCATGAACAGAAGAGATTTTCTAACATTGACAGGAACTTTTACAGGCGGAATGCTCGTGCTTCCTGATTTTTTGCACGCTTTTGGATCGCAGAATAATTTGATTATTGGTGAACAATGTGTTGTTTTTGTACAATTGAATGGAGGAAATGACGGATTGAATACTTTTATTCCGTACGACGATCCTTTATATTATGACTATAGAACCAAAATAGCTTTAAATAAAGATTTGGTGATTGGTAAAAATAAAGGAATGGCTTTTCATCCTTCCTTGAAAGATTTTGCCCAAATGCAACAAAACGGAGATTTGGCCGTAATTCAGAATGTGGGTTATCCAGAACCGATTCGGTCGCATTTTAGAAGCCAGGAAATTTGGCAAACCGCAACAGATTCTAATAAATATATCAATGAAGGCTGGCTTGGCAGGTATTTAGATCTTCAGTGTAACGGACATCAGGCGACGGCCGGAATAAATTTAGATTCTATTGATAATCTTGCTTTAAAAGGCGTCGAACCTAATTTTATAACGGTAAAAGATCCAAACCGATTTAAAGTAAAATCAGATGAAGAAGAAAATGTAACATTGTCTGACAATCCGCACTTAGATTTTGTTCGAAAAATTGCCAATTCTGTTACTGAAGGTTCAGATGAAATTCAGAAAGCTTTGGCGAAATCAAAAACCGAAATAAGTTATCCAAAAACAGAATTGTCCAAAAACTTGGAATGGATTGGAAGGTTGATAAAAGGGAATTTGAATTCGAAAGTATATTATACGTCGCTCGGTGGATTTGATACGCATGATAATCAAATTGCAATTCACGAGAAAAAATTAACCGATCTGAATGATGCTTTGTACAGTTTTTATCAAGATTTGAAACAAGCCCAATTATTGCAGAATGTGACTATCGTTGTTTTTTCAGAATTTGGACGAAGAGTAAAAGACAATGGAAACGGAACGGATCACGGAACTGCAGCGCCAATGTTTATCATCGGAGGAAATAATAAAGGAACGATTTTAGGAAATAATCCGAATTTAGCTGACTTGGATAACGGCGATTTAAAATACCAAATCGATTTTAGAAGTGTGTATGCTTCTCTATTAAAAGAAAAATTGAATTTCGATTATTCTAAAATAGGGATTATGAATAAACCAGTTTCAGGATTGTTTTGATTGAATGATAGCCACGAATTCACGAATTTTATTTTTTAAAATCTGTGAAATTGAATTTTATAAACACAAAGATTTGCGCTAATTCGTGAATTCGTGGCGAAAAAACCTTAGAACCTTAGCAACTCAGAACCTTAGAACCTCATTTTAATATTCTCATTTTAAGCCCATATTTTTATATTATCATACAAAACCTGCTAAATTTGTTAAGAAATCCTTTTTTGTTTCATAAAATGCAATCTTTTTTTTGGTGCGGTAAAAATAATTTATACATTCGCAGAGAATTTAAAACAAAACACAAACAAAATGGCAAGTAACCGTTTTTATTTTAGCAACAATTTTTATTTCTTCTTTAGTAGAAGTCAGGATTGTGCTATGGTTATTTGAGAAATATTTAAGACAAATAAAACTAATATACAATCCTGATGCAAATCAGGATTTTTTTTTGACTATATGACAACGAAAATTGCAATACAAGGTATAAAAGGATCATTTCATCATCAGGTTGTGAAAGAGTATTTCTCTGAAAATGTGGATATTGATGAATGTTTGTCTTTTGAAGAATTAATCGACAGCCTTATTGCCGGAAAATCAGATCAGGCGGTTATGGCGATCGAAAATTCAATTGCAGGACCAATTATCCCGAATTATGCTTTGATCGACAAGAATAATTTGCACATTATTGGAGAGCATTATTTAAACATTCAGCAGAATTTAATGGCTTTAAAAGGTCAGAAAATTGAAGATATAAAAGAAGTTCATTCACATCCAATGGCACTTTTGCAGTGTATGGATTTTCTGAAACAATATCCAAATATTAAATTGGTTGAGGATAAAGATACAGCTGAAACAGCAAGAAGAATTCAGGAAAAACAATTAACCGGAATTGCGGCAATTGCAAGTGAAACGGCTGCTGAAATGTACAATCTGGATATTATTGCATCATCGATTCAAACGATCAAAAACAATATGACACGTTTCGTAATCATCAAAAAGCAAAATTCATTTTTGCCGGAAAGTGAAATCAACAGAGCATCTGTTAAGTTTGAATTGGATCATAAAAGAGGAAGTTTAGCAGCGGTTTTAAATGTAATGAGCGACTGCAAACTGAATTTGACAAAAATTCAGTCGCTTCCAAAAATTGAAACGCCTTGGAAATATTCATTCTTCGTAGACGTAACATTTGAGAAATACGAAGATTTTGCAAAAGCCAAAGCGTTATTAAACATCATGGCAGAATATTTTAAAGTGTTGGGAGAATATAAAAACACAAAACCTTTAAGTTAGTCTTAAAGTTGGAAAGTCGAAAGTCTTAAAGTCCAAAATAGAAAGTTTAAAAAGAGCCTAAAGCCTAAAGCTTACGGCCTAAAGCAATAAAAAAATGATTACAACAGCAAAACGATTAGACACAGTTGAAGAATACTACTTCTCATCAAAATTAAGAGAAGTTCGTCAGTTGATGTCTGAAGGAAAATCGATTATCAATATGGGAATCGGAAGCCCTGATTTGAGTCCGTCAAAAGCAGTAATTGAAGCAGTCGCTGCGGCAATTCAAGACGAAAACGGACATGGTTATCAAAGCTATCAAGGATTGCCAGAAATGAGACAGGCGATGGCAGATTTTTATCGTGATCAGTTTGGTGTTGAAGTGAATCCGAATAATGAGATTTTACCTTTGATGGGTTCAAAAGAAGGAATTATGCACATTTCGCTGGCATTTCTAAATGAAGGCGATCACGTTTTAATTCCGAATCCAGGTTATCCAACTTATACTTCGGTAACTAATTTGGTTCAGGCAGTTCCGGTTTATTATGATTTGAAAGAAGAAAATGCATGGGAACCAGATTTTGAAGCTTTAGAAAAACTGGATCTTTCGAAAGTAAAAATTATGTGGCTGGGTTATCCGCACATGCCGACAGGAGCGAGAGGAAGTTTAGCGTTATTTGAAAAATTGGTTGCTTTTGCTAAAAAACACAACATATTATTGATCAACGACAATCCGTATAGTTTTGTTTTGAATGATAATCCGATGAGTTTACTGCAGGTTGAAGGCGCGAAGGATGTGGCTTTAGAATTGAATTCACTTAGTAAAACGTTCAACATGGCCGGCTGGAGAGTCGGAATGGTTTTAGGAAACCCTGAAATTATCGATGTGGTTCTAAAAGTAAAAAGCAACATGGACAGCGGTATGTATTATGGAATTCAGAAAGGTGCGATCGCGGCTTTAAAATGTGATAAATCCTGGTTCGAAGACCAAAACAAAATTTACAGACGCCGTAGAGAATTAACGGAGAAATTAGCTGAAAAGTTAAACTGTAAAGTATATAAAGAAGGAGTTGGACTTTTCGTTTGGGCGAAACTTCCAGAAGGAATAGAATCAGCAGAGAAGTTCATTGACGAAATATTATATGAGAAACATATTTTCATTACACCGGGAACCATTTTTGGAAGCAACGGCGAAGGATATATCAGATTCTCATTGTGTGTGAAAGAAGAAAAAGTGCAAGAAGCGATTGATCGATTTTAGAGTTTAGATTTCCTGCAAGGTTTTTAAAACCTTGTAGGTATGAGTTTGAAAGTCTTGATTATATAAACCTACAAGGTTTTGAAAACCTTGCAGGAAAAAAAAAGAATATGAAAGTATACGTAATAGGAATAGGATTAATAGGCGGTTCGATGGTGTTGGACATCAAAGACCAACATCCGGATTCGACCATTTTTGGAATCGATAGTAACGAAAAACATTTGCAGGAAGCCATTGATTTAGGAGTTATCGACGAAGCGGGAAGTTTTGAAGATTTGGCTGAAGCCGATTTTGTAATCGTTTCGGTTCCTGTGGATGTGGCGCTGACGGTTTTGCCAAAAGTGCTGGATTCGGTTGGAGATAAAACGATTGTTTTTGAGGTTGGGTCAACTAAAAAGCCAATTTGTGATGCGGTTGCCAATCACCCGAAAAGAAGAAATTTTATTGCCACACATCCGATAGCAGGAACGGAGTTTTCAGGACCTTCGGCGGCGATAAGAGGTTTGTTTAAAGGAAAGACAAACATTATTTGCGAAGTGGAAAAAACCACTTTTAAATTGCAGGAAAAGGCGTTAAAGCTTTTCAGCGAAATCGGAATGAGGATTCGATATATGGATCCGACTTCACACGATAAACACATTGCTTACGTTTCGCATTTGTCACACATTAGTTCGTTTATGCTCGGAAAAACGGTAATGAATAAGGAAAAAGACGAACAGGATATTTTTGATATGGCGGGTAGTGGATTTGAAAGCACCGTTCGTTTAGCAAAAAGTTCGCCGGCGATGTGGACACCAATTTTTAAGCAAAACAAAGAACATGTTCTGGAAACATTAGAAGAATATATTTCAAATCTCAGTCGGTTTAGGGATTTGTTGAAAGACGAAAATTACAACGCCATTTTTGAAGAAATGGAAAGCACAAATAAAATAAAAGAAATACTAAACGGATTAACAACAACTAAAAAGTAAAATTAGAATTAAGATGGAAAATAAGAAAGAAATGAGAAAGTGGTTAGAAGATTTCAATTTAAATCACCCACTTGTGATAGCTGGACCATGTAGTGCAGAAACTGAAGATCAAGTATTGAAAATTGCTCACGAATTGAAAGATTCAAAAGTAAGTGTTTTCAGAGCTGGAATCTGGAAACCAAGAACACGTCCAGGAGGATTTGAAGGTGTTGGAGAAATTGGTTTAAAATGGTTACAAAAAGCAAAAGCTGAAACTGGTTTGTTAATGGGAACTGAAGTTGCGACTGCGGCGCACTGTAAACTGGCTTTAGAACATGATATCGACGTTTTATGGGTTGGTGCTCGTACAACTGCAAACCCTTTCGCAGTTCAGGAAATTGCTGATACTTTGAAAGGAACTGATAAAATCGTTTTGGTTAAAAACCCTGTAAACCCAGATTTAGCTTTATGGTTAGGTGGTGTTGAGCGTTTACACATGGCTGGAATCGAGAAATTAGGTGTTATCCACAGAGGTTTCTCTACTTACGAAAAAACAAAATACAGAAACATTCCAGAATGGCAAATTGCTATCGAATTGCAAAATAAATTCCCTGATTTACCATTAATCATCGATCCATCTCACATTACTGGAGATCGTAAAATGATTTTCGAAGTAACACAAGAGGCTTTAGATTTGAATTACGATGGTATGATTATCGAAACGCACTACGATCCAGACAACGCTTGGTCTGATGCTGCTCAACAAGTTACTCCAGATGCTTTGAAACAAATCATTAAAGATTTGACGATCAGAAAAACGGATGATACTACAGACGAGTACAGCCAAAAAATGAAAAAACTAAGAGCTAACATCGACGTTCTAGATGCTAATTTATTAGAATTGTTAGGAAAACGTATGAAAGTTGCTGACGAAATTGGACAAGTGAAAAAAGATGCAAACGTTGCGATTCTTCAAAACAATCGTTGGAACGAAATCTTAGGGAAAATGATTTTGGAAGGTGAGAAAAAAGGTCTTACTGAAGAGTTCGTTTTAAGAATGTTCAAAGCAATTCACCAGGAAAGTATTGGACACCAAGAGAAAATTTTCAATGCATAATTTTCTCTAAATAATATTTATGGTATAAGTTAATTTGAAATCTTTTGAACTTTGTTTTTAGGTTTTCTTATATCATAATGGTAAAATTAGATTGTTTTTTTAAAATCTCCATCACTTAAGTAAGAAGTGGTGGAGATTTTTTTTGCATAAATATTTTTATCTTCCCAACCTTTTGATGTTTTTTGTTCTCTATAACAATATAAACCTTAATTTTCGTGTCATGAAGTTAAAATTGTTTTCGTCTGCGCCGCGCATTTTTCAATTGAATTTGAATGTATTGCTTTTTTTTCTGTTTTTTATTGGAACAAAAACTTTCGCACAAAGTCCTGAACTTACTGTTAAAGGAGAAGAAGCTGAAAAAGTGAGAATGAATAAACTTTTCGTCAATGTAAAAGTGGTGGGCAATATTGCATACACTACTGCCGAAATGCATTTTTTTAATTCAGGAACTCGCCAGATGGAGGCTGAACTTATTTTTCCTTTACCAGAAAATGTTTCGGTTTCCAGATACGCAATTGACATTAATGGAAAACTTCGTGAAGCTGTTCCGGTAAACAAAAATAAAGGGAAACAAGTTTTTGAAGCCATTGAACATCGTCGTGTTGATCCGGGATTACTGGAAAAAGTCGACGGCAATAATTTTAAAACCAGAATTTATCCATTGATGCCAAATGGTGAACGAACTGTTGTTATTGGCTATGAAGAAGAACTTTCGGCTTTTGATAAAGACAATCTGGCGTATCAATTGGTAAGTCGTTTTCCGAAAAAACTGGATAAGTTTGAAATTAATGTTTCGGTTTTAGGAACTTCGACAGCACCAACTGTTACTGAAAATTCAGGAAATGAAATTACTTTTTCAAAATGGAATCAAGCTTTTCAGGCTTCCATCAAAAAAGAAAATTACCAGCCTGCAGAAAAAATTGTTATTAAAATTCCGATACAGCAAAATATCCCGAGCGTTTTAATGCAGGATGTTGGTGGTCAGTATTATTTTTATGGAAATACTTTTATAGATGGCAATAAAACGGTTAAAAAGATACCAGCTTCTATTGGTTTGATTTGGGATAATTCTTTGAGTTGTCAGAATAGGGATTTAAAGAAAGAATTGAATTTGCTGGATGCTTATTTTCAAAAAATAAAAAACACAAAAGTTACGCTGTACTTTTTGAATTATACTTTCGATAAACAACAAGAATATATAGTTTCTAATGGAAATTGGGATGCTTTAAAAGCCGTTTTAGAAAAAACAAAATACGATGGAGGGACTCGTTTTTCACAACTGAACTTTGCAGGTCAAGATGAATATTTGTTTTTTACTGATGGATTATCTTCTTTGAGTGAAAATCTTCTGCCAAAAACTAAAAAACCTGTTTATACTATTACCTCTTCAGTCTCTGCCGATTTTGCTTTTCTGAATTTTTCTTCAACGAAAACTGGCGGTAATTTTATCAATTTAAATCAGATAAATCCTGAAGTGGCTTTGGATAAATTAATAAATACAAATTTGAAGTTTTTAGGAATAAAAGAAAATTTAACGGTAACTGATTTGTTTCCGATGGAAGGAACTTCAGTTTCGGGGAATTTTAGTTTTTCCGGAATTTCTTTAAATCCAAAAAACGAAATCACTTTATTATTCGGATATAATAATGAAGCTGTTTTAGAAAGAAAAATTACACTTGATGGTGCGGTTCAAAACACTAATGATATTAATGTTGAGAAACTTTGGGCACAGAAAAAAATCGCCAATCTTGAATTAGAATATGCTAAAAATGCAGATGAAATTGAACTTCTTGGAAAGAAATTCGGAATTGTAACTAAAAATACCTCGTTGATTGTTCTGGAAAATTTAAGTGATTATATTTTATATGATATTTTACCGCCGGCAGAATTGCGCGAAGAATTTGATAGAATTAAAAAACAGGAACATGATTCTAGATTGGCACAGCAAAAAAATAATTGGGAAAGTATTGAAAGTTATTTTGCCAGCATAAACGCTTGGTGGAAAAAAGACACGAAATATTCTGCATCTAAATTAGCGTCAAAATCTAAAATCAAGAATTCCCAAAGAGCAAATAATAATGTTGCAAATACAATTTTAAGAAGTAGTCAAACTGTACCAGCTGGATTTATTTCTGGAATTGTTTTAGATGGGGATAGTCAGCCATTGCCAGGAGCGAGTATTATTATAAATGGACGAAGTGAGGGAGTTCAAACCGATTTTGATGGAAAATTTACGATAAAAGCTCCTCAGAATACTGTTTTTAATATTACCTATATTGGTTTCGAACCTGCTCGTGTTAATGTAGGCAGAAATAATATGGTTTCTATAAGATTAAGAGAGAATTCTCAGACTTTAAGTGAAGTTGTAACTACTGCTGCTAGCCATGAAACTATTAAGGGAGATCCTGATGCTGTTTTAACAATAGACGAACCTGTTGGCAGAGGAACAGCTACAACAGTAATTGAAGAAGACAATAATGTGTATAACATGGCTCCTCAAGATAATTCTGCACCTGTAATCACTGAATTAAAAGATAAAAAAGTTGGAAGTGAAGAAGTTATAGTTGTTGGATACGGAACTCAAAAGAAAAGAGATCTTGTTGGTGTTTCTGCTGAAAGTGCTGAAAAAAATAAAGATGCTGTACAAGATATAAAACCCGAAGCTGCAGGTCAGGTAGTAAAAACGATTCAAAACGAAACAAATTTAGATGAAGGATATTCAACAGGAGATTCAAAAAAGCCTTTAATAATAGTTGATGGTCAGTTTTATGAAGGCGAATTGACGGATTTAAAATCAGATGATTTTGAAACAGTAGAAGTTTTGAAAGATGCTTCGAGAATTGCTACTTATGGTAGCAGAGGGGCAAATGGAGTTATTATTATAACAACGAAAAAGAAGTCTTCAAACAGTGTTGTTCAAACAAAAAGCTGGAATCCAGATCGATTGTATTTAAAAGCCTTGGCATCGGCGCCAAAAGAAAAACAATACGATTTGTATTTTGAGTTAAGAAAAGCACAGGAAAGAAATCCAAGTTTTTATTTTGATGTGGCTCATTTTTTCTATAATCAAGGCGATGTTAAAAAGGCATTGCTGATTGTCAGTAATATCGCTGATTTAGGTTTAGAGAATCATCAATTGTATAAAACATTGACTTATACTTTGCGCGAATGGAAAGATTATGGTGATGCAGTGTTTACTGCAAAACAAGTTGCAAAATGGAGAGAACATGAACCACAAAGTCTAAGAGATTATGCTTTGACGCTGGAAGATGCCGGAAAATATCAAGAGGCATTTGATGAATTAGTAAAATCACTTGAAGTAAATTATTACGGAGAAATGAGCGGACAATATGAAGGTGTAGAAGATATTGTTTTAATGGATATTAATCGAATAATGAAAGAACATCCAGGATTGAAAACCGGAAAATTAGATAAAAAGTATATTGAAAAAATGCCTGTCGATATCAGAATCATCATGAATTGGAACCAAATGGATGTTGATTTAGATTTACATGTAATTGAACCAACTGGAGAAGAATGTTATTATAGTCATACTTCGACAGAAATTGGTGGAAGATTTTCGAAAGATTTTACACAAGGTTATGGCCCAGAGCAATATTTAATTAGAAATGCGGTAAAAGGGAAATATCAAATAAAAACTAATTTCTTTGGCGAAACCACATTAACTGAAAATGGCCCAGCAACTGTAATGATTGAAATTTATACAACCAAAGCCGGAAAAACTTCAAGAACTTTGAAAACAATTCAGATAGGAAAAATAAAAGAAAATGAAATTCTGGCCGAAATTGTTTGGTAAAAGTCAGAAATCCAAAGCTTAGATTTCAAATTTAAAAGACGAAGTTGCGTTGTTCAATTCTAAAAACGTAATTTTGCCTTTTATTTTTTAGGTTTTAAAATATTCTAAAATCTAAAATCGGATATCTAAAATTAAAGAATGACAGGAACCGTTTATAAATCTACAGGAAGCTGGTATACCGTAAAATCTGAAAATGGAGATTTTATCGAATGCCGTATGAAAGGGAAATTTAGAATTAAAGGTATAAAAAGTACCAATCCTATTGCTGTAGGCGATATTGTGGATTATGAATTGGAGGAAACTTCAGATGCCGTTACCGGAACGATTCATAATATTCATGAAAGAAAAAACTATATCGTTCGTAAATCGGTTAACTTGTCGAAACAGATTCATATTATTGCTTCTAATATTGATCAGGTTTTTTTATTGGTCACAATCGATAATCCGCCTACAACAACAAGTTTTATTGACCGTTTTTTGGTTACTGCCGAAGCATACGGAATTGAAGCAATCTTGATTTTTAATAAAATTGATACTTTAAACGATCAGACTTTAGATGATCAGCTTTATTTACAGCACATTTATCAGGAAATTGGATATAAATGTCTGCGAATTTCATCAACAGAAAATAAAGGCGTTGATAAGCTGAAAGAAATGATGGTCGGAAAAGTTAGTATGTTTTCAGGACATTCTGGAGTTGGAAAATCAACTTTGGTAAATGCGATGGAACCAAGTCTTCATTTAAAAACGACTGTGATTTCAGAACAAAGTAAACAAGGTCAGCACACTACAACTTTTGCTGAAATGTATGATTTGTCTTTTAATGCCCGAATTATCGATACTCCGGGAATTAAAGGTTTCGGAATCGTAGATATGGAACCAACAGAAATCAGCGGTTATTTTCCTGAATTCTTCAAATTAAAAGATCAATGCAAGTTTAACAATTGTTTACACAAAGAAGAACCGCATTGCGCCATAAAAGCCGCTTTAGAAAAAGATGAAATCGCCTGGTCGCGTTACAATAGTTATCTTAAAATTTTAGAGGGCGACGAAGAACATTATCGCACCGATACTTATGGTGAAGATCGTGCTGCCAGCGACGAAACACGTAAATAATTATTAATTGTGAATGGTTAATTGTAAATTATGATTGACTACAATTTTAATTTCATCACCTCTAAAGAAAAAAATCAATAATTAATAATTTACAATTAACCATTAAATGAAAATTGTTCTTCAAAGAGTTTCCGAGGCTTCTGTAACCGTTGATTCTAAAATTGTTGCAGACATTAAAAAAGGCTTGTTAATCTTAGTCGGAATAGAAGATGCCGACACTCAGGAAGATATTGACTGGCTTGCTGGGAAAATCATTAAAATGAGAATTTTTGGAGATGAAAATGATGTTATGAACTGTTCAGTTCAAGATATCGATGGCGATATAATTGTAGTTAGTCAGTTTACACTTCATGCTTCTACAAAAAAAGGAAATCGTCCTTCCTATATAAAAGCAGCAAAACCAGATTTTGCAATTCCGATGTATGAAACCTTCGTAAAAACTTTGGAGAAAGAATTCAGTAAAAAAATCCAAACCGGAATTTTTGGTGCCGATATGAAAGTCAGTCTCTTAAATGATGGTCCCGTAACAATCGTTATGGACAGCAAAAATCGGGAGTAAAAAAATATAAACAAATGTTAAGGATTTCTAAAAAAAATATATATTTGGGGAAATTCCTTACTAATGAAAAACCCTTTTTTTGCGTTATTTTTATTTCTAATTGCCCTTAATTCTTACTCTCAAAAGGTTAATTATAACGTTACTTCTATTCCAGATAGCCTTAAACAAAATGCAAATGCAGTTGTTCGGCTAGATCAAATGGATATTACTATTGCTTCGCAAAGAAGCATGATTATCAAAAAACAAAGAATTGTAACCGTTTTAAATGAAAAAGGACTCGGTGATATCGATGCTTATGAGCATTATGATAAAACGACTTCAATAAACAGCATTGAGGCAATTGTTTATGACGTAGCGGGCAATGAAATCAAAAAAATCAAGCGTAAAGATTTTAGAGACCAAAGTGCAGTAAGCGGCAGTACGCTTTTTTCAGATAGTCGGGTAGTTTATTTAAATTATACACCAATTTCATATCCTTTTACGATTGCTTATACATGTGAGACAGAGACTTCAAATACTGCTTTTATACCACGTTGGTATTTTTTAGGAGGCTATAATGCAAGCGTTGAGAAATGTATTTTGAATGTTACTTTTCCGAGTGATTTAGGTTTCAAGAAAAAGGAATTTCAGTTTGCTGGATTTAATATAAAAAAGACAGAAGAAACCGCTACTAAACTTAGTTATGTGGCATCGAACATTTTGGCTCAAAAAGGAGAAGATTTAAGTCCATCTCCATCTGATTTGTTTCCAAAAATTATAATGGGTTTAGAAAAGTTTCATTTAGAAGGTGTCGATGGAACAGCAACAACCTGGGAAGCATTTGGGAAATGGTACGGAGATAAAATTTTAACGGGAACAACGACTTTACCAGAAGAAACCAAGGCAAAAATGAAAGCGCTTGTAGGCAATGAAAAAGATCCAATCAAGAAAGCAAAAATCATTTACGATTATGTCCAAAAAAAATCAAGATATGTAAATATTGCTATTGGAATTGGCGGATGGAAACCAATGTTGGCCAGCGATGTTGACCGTTTAGGATATGGAGATTGCAAAGCATTGTCAAATTATACTAAAGCACTCTTGCAAGCAGTTGATGTACCTTCTTACAACACCATTTTATATGGAGATTCATATAAATCTAATATTCAGTCTGATTTTGTTTCAATGCAGGGAAATCATATGATATTGGCAATTCCAAATGGAGACAATTATACTTTTTTGGAATGTACAAGTCAAGATGATCCTTTTGGCTACCAGGGAACTTTTACAGATGACCGTGATGTTTTGATTGTTAAGCCAGAAGGAGGTGAAATTGTTCGCACAAAGATTTACGAAGACAAAGGGAACATTCAAAAAGATAAAGGAATTTATACAATTGACGAAAATGGAAACTTTTCAGGTTCTATTTCGATAACTTCTGAAGGCTCGAAATATAATGAGAAATACAGAATCGAAACGTATCAGCCAACAGAAAAAGAAGCTCATTATAAGGAATATTGGGATAATATCAATAATCTGAAATTAGGCAAAATAACATTTTCAAACGATAAGGAAAATGTTCGTTTTACTGAAGATGTACAGTTCAGCGCGATAAATTACGCTTCAATTTCAGCAAACAAAATGATTTTTGCCATTGATGCTTTCAATCAAAATACAGGAAATATAAAACGAATCCGAAACAGAAAAAATCCGTTCCAAATTCAGCGTGGTTTTTTAGATTCTGATGAAATTGAAGTGAATCTACCGGCCGGATTTACAATTGAATTTCTTCCTGAAAATTATGAACTCAAAGGAAAATTCGGAGAATACAAAACTGAAATCATCAAAAAAGAGAATAATAAGCTTGTTTACAAACGAAGCATGTTTTTGAATAAAGGAAAATATTCAAATAAGGAATATGACGAATTTCGTTTGTTTATGGAACAGGTTTCAAAAAATGATAATGCAAAAATTATATTGATTAAAAGCTAATAAACTAACCAAAACCAACTAACCAAAGAATTACCAAATGAAATTAATCAAGATCTTCAGTATTTCAATTGTGCTGTTAATCGTTACAAAAACTACAGCACAAGAATTTAAATTAGGAAAAGTATCTGTTGCCGAATTAGAGCAAAAAGTGCATCCAAAAGATTCAGCAGCGCCGGCCGCTATTTTATATAAAAGAGGAAGAACCAGAATTGAGTACGATGTAAGTGAAGGAGGTTTTGCTACAATGGCCGATGTTGAGGTTCGAATAAAAGTTTATAAAAAAGAAGGTTATGAATGGGCGAATCAGGCGGTTTGGTATTATAAGCAAGCTAACTTTGTTGAAAAAGTTACTTTTTCAGATGCTTATACTTATAATTTAGTGAATGGTAAAGTCGAAAAAACAAAATTAAAACCTGAAGGGATTTTTGATGAAGTGCTAAACAAGTTCAAAGCGCAGAAAAAAATTACAATGCCTAATGTAAAAGAAGGTTCTGTAATTGAATATAAATATACCATCAAAAGTCCGAGCGACAGAATAATAAGAGAATGGAATTTTCAGGAAACTATTCCGGTAAATTATTCTGAATTTGGCACTAATATTCCAGAGTATTACGTGTTTAATCCAAGACAAAAAGGCTATGTTTTTCCTAAAATGTCAGTTGAAAAAGGACCACGTTCCATTATAATTACAACTAAAGAACGATCAAATGTCGGCAGATTTGGCGGTCCGGTCAGAACTGATTTTTCAACGGACAAATACGATTATACAGAAACAAGAACGACATACGTAGCACAAGATTTTCCAGCTATAAAAGAGGAATCTTTTGTAAACAATATGGACAATTATGTTTCCAGTGTTCAACATGAATTAGCGATGATAAAATATCCTAATTCACAGCTGAAAATGTATTCAACAGATTGGGAATCGGTAGTGAAAACAATTTATGATTATGAAACTTTTGGTCCTGAATTAAATAAAACAGGATATTATGAAGATGATTTAAAAGCACTTCTTGCCAGAAAAAATACGCCTGAAGAAAAAATCTGGGTGATTTTGAATCATGTAAAATCTAGTGTAAAATGGAACGGTTACACTGGTTACGATTGCGATAACGGAGTTAAAAAAGCATACAAAGAAAAAACAGGAAATATTGGCGACATCAATTTAATGCTGACTTCAATGCTTCGTTATGCAGGTCTGACTGCAAATCCGGTTTTGTTGAGTACACGTGAAAACGGAATTGCTTTATTTCCTAACAGAACTGCTTTTGATTATGTAGTTGCTGCTGTCGAAACACCGCAAGGAAATTTATTGTTAGATGCTTCAAATAAATTTTCAACACCAAATATTCTTCCTTTTAGAACCATTAACTGGACAGGAAGATTGATCCGTAAAGATGGTACTTCTGAAGAGATTGAGCTGACACCTAAAAAAGCATCAAATGATTTTGTTTTTATGATTTATAGTATTGATGCTGATGGAAAAATTTCTGGAAAAACCAAAAGACAATACACAGATCACATGGCAATGATTACAAGAGAAAAAATTGATGGTGTTAAAGAAGAAGATTATCTTGAAAAATTAGAAAATAAAAGCGGAAAAATTGAGATTAGTGATTATAGCCGAACTAACGAAAAAGATATTTTGTTGCCTGCTATAGAAACATATGCCTTTACCGGAAATGATTTATGCGAAATTATTGGGGGTAAAATTTATATTAGTCCAATGCTGTTT
This sequence comes from Flavobacterium sp. ASV13, assembly GCF_000745775.1. Taxonomy (GTDB): domain Bacteria; phylum Bacteroidota; class Bacteroidia; order Flavobacteriales; family Flavobacteriaceae; genus Flavobacterium. Next base: position 458,240 of record NZ_KN050752.1, read on the forward strand.
TTTACAAATGACAAAAATCCGTTTAAACAGGACGTACGAGAATATCCGGTTGATTTTGGATTTCCGCAAATGGATAAGTTCAATATCACAATTCAGATTCCTGATGGTTTTGCCGTTGAAACTCTGCCGGCTCCTGCGGCTATAAATATGCAAGACAATGCAGGAAGTTTTAAATTTAATGTTGCAGCGAGCGGAAACAGTTTGCAAGTAATTATCTCAAATCAAATTAATGAGGCGATTTTTTCTGCAGAAAAATACGAAATGCTGAAAGAATATTATAAAACAATGATTGCGAAAGAAACTGAAAAAATTGTTTTAAAACGTATATAAAAAATGAAGGTTAAAAGTGTAGCGATTGCAATTTTGCTTATTGTTTTTACAGCAAAAGTAAAAGCACAAAACAAAGAAATCATTTAGACTTTAATTCTTTCAAATTTCAAAAATAAAATTCAGATTAGCTGTATAAAAGAAATTAACAATAGTATTTTTGTAGCTGGCGATTATATTTGGATTAAAAAATCTTTTCCAACAAGTAATTGCCAGCCAAAATGAAAAAATTGTCCTTAAAAAAATATAGTAATGGATTTGAAAAATGCTCAACTTGATGTTGATACCTGGATAAAAGAACACGGAGTTCGATATTTTAACGAATTGACAAATATGGCGCAACTTACAGAAGAAGTAGGTGAAGTTGCCCGAATTATTGCGCGTCGTTATGGAGAACAATCTGAAAAAGAAAGTGATAAAAACAAAGATTTAGGCGAAGAATTAGCCGATGTTGTTTTTGTGGTTTTATGTTTGGCAAACCAAACCGGAATCGATTTACAAGCTGCTTTTGACAAAAAAATGGATTTAAAATCGGTTAGAGATAAAGATCGTCACAAAAACAATGATAAATTGAAATAATTGTGAAATTTCAGCGTGAATTTTGATTTACGAACGAGGAGTGTTAAATTGCGCACTCGAATTATGTTTCTCATAATTCGCAACTCATAACTAATATCATGAATTTAAAATTAAGCACGAATTCACCATTCACAATTGATGATTCGAAACTAAATATCACAGGTTCTAAAAGCGAAACGAACCGTTTATTGTTACTAAAAGCTTTATTTCCAAATATCACTTTAGCTAATACTTCAAACTCAGACGACAGCGAAGTAATGCAAAAAGCGTTAATTGGAAATGATGAAATCGTTGATATTCATCACGCCGGAACTGCAATGCGTTTTTTGACAGCTTATTTTGCTGTAAACGAAGGCAGAGAAGTGGTAATGACAGGTTCTAGCAGAATGCAGGAACGCCCAATCAAAATTTTGGTTGATACCTTAAGACAATTGGGAGTTGAAATCTCTTATGAAAAAGAAGAAGGTTATCCGCCAATTAGAATCAAAGGAAAAAAAGTTACGGCTTCAAAAGTTACTTTGGCAGCAAATGTAAGTAGTCAATACATCTCAGCACTTTTATTGGTAGCTTCAAAACTTGAAAATGGTTTAGAGTTGACTTTAGAAGGAGAGATTACTTCGATTCCATATATCAAAATGACTTTGGCTTTGTTGACGGATTTAGATATTAAAACAAGTTTTGAAGGAAACGTAATCAAAGTTTTCCCTAAAGAATCTGTTGAATCAAAAGAAATGGTCGTAGAATCAGATTGGAGTTCAGCTTCTTATTTCTTTAGTCTTGTTGCTTTATCTGAATCTGCTAAAATAACTTTGAGCAGTTACAAAGAAAACAGCCTTCAAGGAGATTCAGAATTAGTTTCTCTTTATGAAAAAATGGGTGTAAAAACGACTTTCGAAAACAATAAAATGACTTTGGAAAAAGTTTCTGGTTTTAATTATCAAGATGTAAATTTTGAATTGAACAACACTCCAGATATTGCACAGACAATCGTAGTAACTTGTTTAGGTTTAGGAATTGGATGCCATTTAACAGGTCTTCATACTTTAAAAATTAAAGAAACAGACAGACTTGAAGCTTTAAGAATCGAGTTGACAAAATTAGGAGCGAATATTTCGGTTACAAACGACAGTTTGACTTTAGTAAAATCTGATAATATCAATCACGATATAAAAATCGGAACTTATAATGATCACCGAATGGCAATGGCTTTTGCACCATTGGCAATTAAAGTGCCTATTATTATTGAGGATGCAGGAGTAGTTTCAAAATCATACCCAGATTTCTGGAACGATTTAAAAGCGTTAAATTTTCAGGTCTCAGAATTATAGTCAAAAATATTCTTTGCCCAAAAAAATATAGCCTCTGGTTGAAACCAGAGGTTTTTTTATGCTTGGTTTTGTTTGTGCTCGCAAAGTTTGTCATTTCGACGAAGGAGAAATCTCCGCAAGTAACTCCGCAACGAAAATCCAATCTTTGTAGAGCTTCTTGCGGAGATTTCTCCTTCGTCGAAATGACAATAATATGTTGAAAATGTTTTTTGTAAATAAAAACACAATTTTAATGGTTCTCGAAACATCAGTAAATCAAGGACTTTTGAAAATAAAAGCCAAAACACTTGACAACGCCTATTTCACAATCGTATATTTGCAAGCGATTTAAAATTTTAGATAAAAAAATCTAAGATTGATATTTTAAAATCTAACTTCAAATATGAAATTATCACACTTCAATTTCAATTTACCGAAAGAACTTTTGGCTGAATTTCCAGCAGAAAACAGAGATGAATCTCGTTTAATGGTAATTGACCGTAAAAAAAACACTATCGAGCATAAAATGTTTAAAGACGTTATCAACTATTTTGATGACGGAGACGTTTTAATTCTTAACAATACAAAAGTTTTCCCTGCGCGTTTGTACGGAAACAAAGAAAAAACGGGAGCGAGAATTGAGGTTTTCTTATTAAGAGAATTAAATTCTGAGCAAAGACTTTGGGATGTTTTAGTAGATCCTGCTAGAAAAATCCGTATTGGTAATAAACTTTATTTTGGTGACGATGATTCATTAGTTGCTGAGGTAATTGACAATACAACTTCTCGTGGTAGAACTTTACGTTTCTTATACGATGGTTCTTATGAAGAATTCAGAAATAAATTAACAGAACTTGGAGAAACTCCAATTCCTAAATACATCAACAGAGAAGTAACTGCTGAAGATGCTGAAAGATACCAAACAATCTACGCAAAAGAAGAAGGAGCTGTTGCGGCGCCAACTGCTGGTTTGCACTTTTCAAAACACCTTTTGAAAAAATTAGAAATCAAAGGAGTAAATTTTGCTGAGGTAACTTTACACGTTGGTTTAGGAACTTTCAATCCAGTTGAGGTTGAAGATTTATCTAAACACAAAATGGATTCAGAAGAATTGATTATTAATCAACAAGCTTGTGATATCGTAAACGAAGCTAAAGCAAAGAAAAAACGTATTTGTGCAGTAGGAACAACTTCTATGCGTGCAATTGAAAGTTCTGTTTCTTCTGCGAATACTTTAAATCCTTACGAAGGATGGACGAATAAATTTATTTTCCCTCCTCACGATTTTAGTATTGCAAACTGTATGATCACAAACTTCCACACACCAAAATCAACATTGTTAATGATGATTTCTGCTTTCTGTGGACATGATTTAATGAAAAAAGCATACGACGAAGCGATCAAAGAAGGATACAAATTCTATTCTTACGGAGATGCGATGTTAATTCTTTAATTAGAATTTATCTTTAAAATAAGAACCCGACAGTTTTTTAGAGCTTGTCGGGTTTTCTGTTTTTTATTGGTTTCAAGTTTCAGGTTTCAAGTTTGACGTCCGTTATGAAATTTAACCGCAAAGTTCGCAAGGATTTTTGCTCAGTTTGTGTTTGCTAAATGAAAAAGAACGCAAACTGAGCAAAAATCCTTGCGAACTTTGCGGTTAAATCACACAAAGCATATCAACATGAAACTTGAAACCTGAAACAAAATGAACAAAATTTGTTATTTTAGCAACCAAAACAAAACAAAATGACTTTTCAAAATACACGCGAATTTGCACGAGGGCTAGATTCGAAAGACACATTAAACCACTATCAGGAACAATTTATTTTTCCTAAAGTAAATGATAAACGAGTTATCTATTTTACCGGTAACTCATTAGGATTACAACCAAAACGTACCAAAGCTTACATTGATGAAGTAATGAATGACTGGGCAGAATTGGCTGTTGAAGGTCATTTCTATGCCGAAAAACCTTGGTGGGATTATCAGGAAAGATTTGCAGAACCATTGAGTAAAATTGTGGGCGCGCTTCCATCAGAAGTTACGGTTATGAATACTTTGACTGTAAATCTTCATTTGTTGATGGTTTCTTTTTATCAGCCAAAAGGCAAACGCTATAAAATTATCTGTGAAGAAAAAGCTTTTCCGTCTGATCAATATATGTTTCAGAGTCAGGTGAATTTTCATGGATACAAACCAGAAGATGCGATTGTAGAAATTAAGCGTCGCGAAGGTGAACACAATATTCGTCTTGAAGATGTTTTGGCAAAAATTGAAGAAGTTGGAGATGAATTGGCTTTGGTTTTAATTGGCGGAGTTAATTATTATACCGGACAAGTTTTTGACATAAAAACCATTACAGCAGCCGGACAAAAAGCCGGAGCAAAAGTAGGTTGGGATTTAGCGCATGCTGCCGGAAATATCAAATTAGAACTTCACGATTGGAATGTTGATTTTGCTGCATGGTGCAGTTATAAATATATGAATTCAGGACCAGGAAATGCTTCTGGTTGTTTTGTTCACGAAAAACATCATAATTCAGATTTACCAAGATTTGCTGGATGGTGGGGACATAACAAAGAACGCCGTTTCAAAATGGAACCAAATTTTGACCCAGTTCATGGAGCAGATGGATGGCAGATTAGTAATTTACCAGTTTTGTCTTTAGCGCCTTATTTGGCTTCAGTAGAAATGTTTGCTGAGGTTGGAATGGATACTTTAATTGCAAAACGAGATCATATTACCTCTTATTTGGAATTTATTCTTCATGAAATTGATAAAGAAGTAGAAAGTACTTTTGAAATTATTACGCCAACAAATCCAGAAGAAAGAGCTTCGCAATTATCAGTTTTTCTTCATGGGCAAGGACGAAGCTTATTTGATTATTTAATGAAAAACGGTGTGATTACAGATTGGCGTGAACCAAACGTTATTCGTCTTGCACCAGTTCCTTTGTATTCTTCATATGAAGATATGTATGACTTTGGACAAATTCTGAAAAAAGGAATTTTAGGGAAGTAAAAAAATAATCTCGCAAAGTCGCGAAGACGCAAAGTTTTAATCTTTTTAATCTGTAACTTTAAAAAAAAGCTTTGCGTCTTCGCGACTTTGCGAGATTAAAACATTAATTATCTAGAGATAGCCTGCGAGAAACTTCGTAAAATCTTCTAATCTTATAAACTTTCCGAAAAATTCTGTAATAAACATTATAGCAGATATTCCGTATTTTGTAGTGTATAATTTTAAAAACTACAATCATGAAAGGCTTATATATTTTATTAGCAGCAATACTTTTAACTTCTTGCCAAAATCAAAGCAAAGAAGATTTAAATAAAGCCAAACAAGCCAGTATTGATTCAATGAAAGTTGAGATTAACAAACAGCGTGTTATCGATTCGATGAAGACTGAGATGGCGAAGGTAGAAGAGAAACAAAAAGCAGAAGCACAAAAAGTTGTTGTGGTTCACGAAAATGATGGAACAGCAACTGCCGCGCCAGCAAAAAAGAAAGGCTGGAGTTCTACTGCTAAAGGTGCAGTAATTGGAGCTGGAGTAGGTGCCGCAACTGGAGCTATTGTAAGTAAGAAAAAAGGTGAAGGTGCCATAATAGGAGGATTGGCCGGCGCTGGAGTTGGTGCGGGTACAGGCGCAATTATTGACAGCAACAAGAAGAAAAAAGAATAGATCTTAAATACTATAAATAAAAGAACGCCGATTTAGATTTTTCTAAACCGGCGTTTTGTTTTATGCTAATTCCAATGTTGGAATTTGAATGGCATTTAATTCTGATTTATAAAAATTGAATTGATTTTTAATTTTTTCTTCGTCATTTTTAAAATATAAAGTCGATGAAAATAGATTTTGATAATATTCAATTCCTTTCAAAATATTAGCTTTAAAAGAATTCCATTTTTTCAGCTGATTTGAAGTAACTTCAGAAACAGATTCAATTTCGTTTTTAAAATAATCAACATACATTTTTAATTCTTTCACAAATAAATGAGGACGATCTGTTCTCAAAATTGATTTTCCCTGATAAATATGCTGAAGCATTTCTTTTAATGAAACTTCTTGATCAAAATAAGCCAAATTTGGTCCGGGACAAATGACAACACCTTGCGATTGCCCTTTTATTTTAATATCATTTTCAAGATAAGAGGCATTTGCCAAACCAACACACAAACATGATTTTTCGGTGATTTTGATTTTGCTTTTTTCAAATTCTAAATCGCATAAAGAATCTTTTTTACTTTCGAGTTCTTCCAGTTTTATATCCTGATATTTTTTTGATGCCGTACAAATTCCGTGTGGATCGTATTCTTTGCTTAATGCTAAAAATTTCTTTGGACACGAACTTCCGGCTTTATTTTCCTGAATGCGTTTTTGTTTCAAAAATTCATTTGTTGTTCCTTTCAGAGTATTAAACGGAACTCCCAAAGGTGAAATATTACTCAGATAAAAATCATTTTCCTTTGCATTCATTAATAAATTACGAGTTTCTTTATCTACAGAAGTGGCTTCTGGAACCAATAAAAATGGAGAACCCCATCCAACAGCATCTACATTATATTTGTTTAATAAAAATTCATGTTCTTCAGCTGTTCCAACGCCGCCTTGTACCGTAATTTTTAAAGGTAAAGGGTTTTCAGGGAAAAGCTGATTTTTTAGCTGTAAAGCTTTAATCATTAAATCGTGGGCTGATTGTGTCAGTTGTTCTTTTTTTTGCTTGAATTCTTCTAAAATAGTGCCTAATAAAAGTCCGTCAGTTGCAAAGGCATGACCGCCACAATTCAATCCTGACTCAATTCGATATTCGGAAACCCAAAGTCCTTTTTTGGCCAGGAAATTTCCCTGAATCATAGCCGATCTGAAATCACTTACTTTTAAAATGATTTTTTTTCTCAGTTCGTTGTTTTCATTCGGGAAAAAATCTTTGAAGTTTTCAAAATAACCAAACAATCTTGGATTCATTCCGGCAGAAAGTACAACTGAAGATTCTAAATTGCTATTTGCAAAACCTCGCAAAGCAGCATGAGCATCATTAAATTCAATTGAAAGCTGTTCATTTTTGACAAAATTATCTTTATCTAGTTTTGTCATAATGTTGACATCAATTTCTCCGGGAAAAAGATGCGATTCGATATAATGTTGAATGTTTTCTTTAAAAGCGATTCCGTCGTCTAATAAGTTTTGAAAACCTTTTTTAATGTCAGAAGTATTCGGCAACATCGACATGAAATTTTCCAATGCTGTTTTGCTTTCAGTTAATTCGGTTTTAAAGTTTTCGAATTTTTCTTTTACAATTTTATCGACTAAATTTAAATACGAAGTAATTCTTTCAGCGCGGTAATCATGAAATTTTTGTGTAATTTCTTCATACGGAAGATTGAATTTTGCGCTATAAAAATTACGCATCTTTTCAATCAAATCATCGTCGGCGAGCGCAATTACAGACGAAATTCCATATTGTGCAACGCGAATGGGGCTGTCGATTGTATAAGCAAGTCCCATTACCGGAATATGGAAAGTATGTAAGGGTGTTTTTGTCATTAGTTTTCAGATTAAAATAAAGACAAATATTGAAAAAAGGATTTTCCTAAAACCTGATAATTGTCAGGTTTGTGGGTAAAGTTTTTCCGCCACGAATTCACGAATTTTATTTAAAAAATGTATTAAAATAATTCGTGAATTGTTTCGCCTGTTCACTATCGCTCGAGTTGTGGCGGAAAAATATTATATTAAAATCTTCTTCAGAGATTCTGCAATACTTCGCCATAAAAAATTGTAGAATGATTTTTCCTGAATTCTTTCCACTTCAACATCGGCGGTTTTGGCTTTGTCTTTTGAATCGTTTTTTACTAATAAATTAGCGACGGCCGTTTTGAGTTTCGCTTCTTTTTCTGGATTTTTCTTTTTGTAAAGTTTCACTTTAAGATCATCATAATCTAATGAAGCGTTTCCTTTTGAGACATTATCATTTCCATAAAAATTAAATCGGTATTTATTGAAAGTTCCAGTAAAAGTGGTGTTCATGTAAGGTTTGGTAAATCTTGTCATTGCCACAACGTCAAAATTTGAGATGATGCCCTGAATGTGAAATCCATCGGTTTTGTCTAAAACATTAAAACTCCAATCTACATCTAATGGAGAGTTTTTCATGAAAATGCATTTCACTTTGATTTTTACATCGTTCGTTTTTTTTAATCCAAAACCACTTCGAAGATTCGTCGCTTGCAAATTGAATTGATCAAAAGTCAAAACTCCTGGACCTTTTGAAAAATCAATTTCTTCTTCATAAATCAGTTTCGATTTCAAAACCTGCAAAGTGTCAATTTGAAGCGGGAATTTTATGTTTCGCAATAAATGATTGTAAAGGTATTTTTTGCTTAAATCGTCTTTCGGGATTTTACTCCGGTAAATATTAGCGTTAAAATGATGGATTACAAGGGAATTTGCTTTAAAATAAAATCGGTCATTTTTAAATCCCCAATCCATTTTTGCAATTTGAGCCGAATCGAATTTCAAGGTATAAATATCCTTTTCTTTTTCTAATCGCTTTACAAAATTAGGTCGGTCAAACTGAGGGAGATTAGCAAAATTATTGATTTTTAGAAAGTTTTTCTCCGTGCTTATTTTTCCAATAGTTATATGATAGAAAGCACTTGGTCTGTAAAATAAACTATCTATAATTAAAGCATATTTTTGATATTGAAGCGGAATTTTTTCTTTTAAAGTTGCATCGGTGATTAAAATTCCTTCCAATTTTAAAATGATTTTTTTAACGCTGAAAATTGGTTTTTCAGTATCGAGCGAAACAACATCAATTGTTCCCTCATTCAGATAAATGTTCGAAACCGCAATTATTTTTCTGAAAGGCGCCACAATTTCAGTTTCAATGCTTTTGCTGTTATTCAAAAGTTTTTCTCCTTTTTTATATAAAATCACACGAGGTTTATTGATGATAATACTTTCGGCCTGAATAATATCGTGAAAAGCCAAATCCCAAATATTGAAATGTTTTATCGTAATCGATTCAATTTTAGAAAAAAGACCGTTTTTACTGTCTTTCGGCTCGTTTTTCGGACTTACTAATAATGTCTGAGCATAGATATTTCGAGAAAAAAGCGATACTTCAATTTTTTCATAATTGATATTGTATGCCGTTTTGTTTTTCTCGTGAATGATAATCGGAAGCTGTTTTTTGATCCAGTAATTCAGACCAACATTGGCTAGAATCACAATAATAAACAGAGAAATTACTCCGATTGCTATTTTTTTATAGATTGACATTTATTGTATCGATTTTAAATATAAATTTAGACTTTAGAAAATAAAGTCGTTTACATGATTTTGTTTTTACGTTACATTTTAACTAATTATCACATCGCAACACTTTTTTTGAATATGAAAAAACTTAAGAAATTCCTGCTGGTTTTATTTGTCCTGATTGTTGTTTTAGGAATAGGTTTATGCGCTTATATTTTTCATTTAAAACCCAAGTATGAAGGAGAGCTGGAATTGAAAAATCTTCAAAAAGAAACGACTGTTTATTTTGATGAATTTGGAGTTCCTCATATTTATGCCGATTCTGAAAAAGATGCGATGACGGCGTTTGGATATGTTCACGCGCAGGAAAGATTATGGCAAATGGAATTGCTTCGAAGAATCGCTCCGGGACGTTTATCTGAAATCTTCGGATCTGTAGCGCTGAAAAATGATAAGTTTTTCTCCGGAATTGGTATTGAAGAAGCTTCGGCGAAAGCCATTTCCAAATTAGATAAAAACAGTCAGGCGTATCAATTGACGATGGCTTATTTGGATGGAATTAATCAATATTTGGATGAAGGCGTTACGCCAGTAGAATTTACTCTGGTTGGTGTGAAAAAAGAAAAATTCACTATAAAAGATGTTTATAATATCTTCGGATATATGTCTTTCAGTTTTGCAATGGCTCAAAAAACAGATCCGTTATTAACTGAAATTCGCAATAAATATGGTGTTGAATATTTGAAAGATTTAGGAATTGAAGGCGAATTCAATACAACTCAGTTAAAAAGTTCAAAAGAGAATATTGATGAATATACAGCAATCTCAAAATCAGTTGCGGATTTGTTGGACAAATCGCCAATTCCGCCATTTATTGGAAGCAACAGTTGGGTAGCCGGACCTCATAAAACCAAAAGTGGAAAAGTGATTTTTGCCAATGATCCACACATTGGGTTTTCACAGCCTGCAACTTGGTACGAAGCACATTTGATTACACCTGAACATGAATTGTATGGTTGTTATTTGGCTGGAACGCCGTTTCCGTTGTTGGCGCACAATCGCGATTATGCTTACGGTTTGACAATGTTTGAAAATGATGATATTGATTTTTATCAGGAGAAAAATAAATCGGGAGACAATAATCAATACCAAACTCCGACAGGTTTCGCAACTTATGAAGTCAGAAAAAAAACGATCAAAGTCAAAGATACTTCTGATGTTGTCATGACTATAAAATCAAGCCGTCATGGACCAATTATGAATGATGTTTTAGAGCGTTTGGATAAAAAAAATCCTATTGCAATGTCGTGGACGTATACCCGAGAACCTATTCAAATTTTAGATGCAGTTTACGGACTTTCGCATGCAAAAAACAAAGATGATTTTAGAAAAGCAGTTCAATTAGTTGCAGCGCCGGGATTGAATGTGATGTATGGCGATGCCAAAGGAAATGTAGCTTGGTGGGCAACAGGAAAATTGTATAAACACGACAAAGGTGTGAATACTTTCCTGATTTTGGATGGCGCAAGTGGAAAAGATGATATTAAAGAATATCTGGATTTTTCAAAAAATCCATCTTCTGAAAACCCGAAATGGGGTTATGTTTATTCGGCTAATAATCAACCAGAATCCATAGATGGTTATTTGTATCCAGGTTATTATTTGCCGGAAGATCGCGCGAAAAGAATTTCAGGTTTAATGGACGCCAAATCAGATTGGGATAAAGAAGCAATCAGTAAAATGATTTATGATAATACATCGCCAATTGCTCCGGGAACTACTCAAAGTTTGATTTCGAATTTAGATAATAAAGCGCTTTCATCAGAAGAAAAACAAGTGATTACTGTTTTAAAATCTTGGAAAGGAACAACAAATCTCGAAGATGATGCGCCAACGATTTACAACAAATGGATTTATCTGTACATGAAAAATACTTTTGAAGATGAAATGGGAAAAGACAATTTTGATTTGTTTTTAGGAACTCACATTGGTAAACAAGTTATTGCCAGACAAGTTGCAAATGAAAATTCGGTTTGGTGGGATAATATCAAAACCAAAAATGTAAAAGAAACGAGAAAAGATATTGTTTCAAAATCGTTTCATGAAGCAGTTACAGCACTTCAAAAACAATTAGGAACTACGATTTCAGATTGGAATTGGGGCAAAGTTCACACCGTTGAGCATGAACATCCGTTAGGAAAAGTGGCAGCGTTACGAAAATTATTTAATGTTGGACCTTTTGCATCGCCAGGATCAAATGAAGTGATTAATAATTTATTTTTTGGCTTTAACGAAGAAGGCAAATATTACGTAAAAGGCGGACCTTCAACCAGAAGAATTGTTGATTTCTCTGATGTTGAAAACAGTTGGAGCATTTTACCAACCGGACAATCCGGAAATCCGTTCAGTAAACATTATCACGATCAGGCACAAATGTACAATGAAGGTAAATTCAGAAAAATGAAATTGAATAAGGATGAGATTGTGAAAACTTCGACGAAATTGGTTTTGAAACCAAAGAAATAATACTCATTAAAATAAATTTTATTTACACTTTTTTTAAAACCAATTTCATGGATAAAAAAATTATTGCTTTTTCTTTATTTGTTTCTGTTTTAAGTCTTCTAATTGGAATTTTACCACTTACGGGTATTGGCGATATAGTATTTAGTATTTTGAGAGTATTTACTTCGTACATTTTCCCGAGCTTGGGTGGTCATTTCAAAATCAATGAAATGGAACACAGCTTAACAATAGCATTGCTTTTCAATAGTCTTTTATTTGCAAGTGCTATTTTATTTTTTAAATCTAATGAGAAAGAAGAACGTCTTTTAAGGTTTATTTTTTCAATAATTTTTATAAATAAATGTTTTTTTGCATTAGATGAAGTTTGTCGTATTTATGTAATTTATAGAGATTTTGGAACATTTTATTTTTGGGTATTTTTTTCATTGTTATTAAGTATTTGTTTGCTTTATTTTTTATACAAAAGCATAAAATACATGAATGAATTAAAGATAGTAGAATATGAGAATTTAAAACTTACAGAATCAGAAAAAGGCTCTTCTTTTAAAAGCAGTAAGTGGCAACGTTTATTGCATTTTATAATAGATAATGTAATTTTTGTTGTTTTTACGTTTAATTTTTTAGATGGAACACGAATGATATATTTTAATGGTTCGTTTGGAATAATTGAAAATATATTAGGAAGACAAAATACAATTTGGATAATGTTGATTATTTTTCGATTTGTTTTTTATTTTGTTTTTGAAACTCTTTTCAGTGCAACACCAGGAAAATTTTTAACAGAAAGTAGAGTTGTTGATAATCAAGGTTTAAAGCCAGAAAATAATTTTGTGTTCAAAAGAACGCTATCGAGATATATTCCTTTCGATTCGATTTCTTTTTTATTTAATGTAAATTGGCATGATTCAATCTCTCATACTCAGGTTTATAAAGAAAAGCAAACGGGACTGAATGGAAAAATATTTTTTTTACTTATTCCAATATATCTTATTCTTTGGTTAGGATTTCATTTGCTTGGAATACAAGAGGAGAAAAAGCAAAATTTTGGATACTCTTTTGAAAGTTTTGTAAATGAAAGAAATCAGGTTTTAGACGGCAAAAAGGTAATCAATACAAACGCAGTTTTGAGATTAGATGAACGGTTTTAATGAAGAAGGCAAACATTATCACGATCAGGCAGAAATGTACAATGAAGGTAAATTCAGGAAAATGAGATTGAATAAGGAAGAAATTGTAAAAACTTCGACGAAATTGGTTTTGAAACCAAAGATATAGACAACTTAAAAAATTATTAATTGAAATAAAACCCCAACTCTATGTATAAAAAAATTATTGCTTTTGCTTTGTTCCTTTCCATTGTTAGTTTTTTTACGGCTTTTTATAATGACTATAATTCGAACTTGTATTATGTTTTAAGTTTTTTCAATTATAGTATCGCAGGCTGGATTGATGTAGGTTGGATTGAAGCTAGAACCTTGCGATTATTTTTTAATTTTTTATTGTTTGTTGGTGTGATTGCTTATTATTTTTCAAAAGGTAAAGAAACACGTCTTTTGCGCTTTAGTTTTGCTACATTATTTGTACAGCTTTGTTTTGGTGTTGTTGTTCAGTTTATTTTTATTTTAAATAGATTCGAGGGAATTGAAGTAAAGAGTTATGCAGGCATTGCCATTTCTTATGTAATAACTTTTTTTGTGCTTTATGTTTTATATAAAAGCTTAAAATACATGAGCGACCAACAATCATTAGATTTTGAAACTGTTGCTTATACAGAATCAACGGAAGTTTATTATTTTAAGACCGGAAATTGGGAACGTTTGGTTCATTTTATAATTGATAATTTAATTTTCTTGCTGATTGGATACCAACTTTTCATGGGAATTTTGTCTTTTGAATTTGTCAATTCTTATTTCGGAATAGTGAGAGGAGATCATGCTGATCGATTTTTTTTACTAATTGTTTTTCCAGTATTCAGCTTTGTTTACTATTATATATTTGAAAAGCTTTTTAGCGCAACACCAGGAAAATTTTTAACCCAAAGCAGATTGGTCAACAGTGAAGGTTTAGTTCCGGCTAATTCTCATGTGCTTTTAAGAACTTTATGCCGAAACATTCCTTTTGACGGAGTTTCTTTTTTGTTTAATGCCAGCTGGCATGATAATTTGTCAAATACCGAAGTATTTAAAGAAAAGAAAAGTGAAATTAGTGGAGCCTATTATTTTTTGATTATCCCGATTTTTGGTATTCTTTTGTTTTTGGTAAAAGCAATAGAAGGTTATTTGCATACAACCAATATTTAAACCTTTCAACTTTATTAAAATAAAAAGGTTCAAAGGTTTTAAAAGAAAAACCTTTGAACCTTTGCAACTTTGTGCCTTTGAACCTTATTTAGAAATATACTTCCCTAAAACAATATCATTTGCAAAAATGTTCAAATTATTTGCAAGCGCTTTATTCGCAAGCATTACATTTTTGGTTTGGTAGGCAGTATCTTTTTCGTACGCTTTCAGCAGCGTTTCTAATTCTACTTCATCATAAAAAGCAAAAGAATTATAAATGGCGTCTCTGAAATTTTTATAATTGATGCTTTGGGTAATTTCCATCGATTTTTGTTCGTTCCAGCCTTCTTTGGCGGAAGCCTCATTAATTTTAGTCAGACAAAAATCAATTACATAAGTTTTGTAATGTACCGCTTCGACAATTTTATCGACGATGATTTTGTTTTGCTGTGTTGGCATTGCCGGAGGTGGTGGATTGTTTTGCGATACGCATTTTGAGGAAACAAACAAACAAAACAAGGCAGTCAAAAGACTATACTTTTTTAGATTTTTCATAGGTTATTTAGCTGTTTTTGGGAAGAGCTAAAATAGTATTTTTTATGATAAATCATCGAATAGGAATGTTATAAGTTATAACAAAAAACTCCGATAAAGCAGTTTGAAGCTGCCTTGTCGGAGTTTTTGAATTTATGATTTCGCTTATTTTTTCGAAAGTTCAGCCAAAACTTTTTTACCGCCTTCATTACCAGGATCAAGCTCAACCGATTTTGTATAATTTTCAATTGCCAGCTGTTTATTGCCATCAGCTAAATAAGCTTCACCCAGACTGTCATAAGTATTTCCTGATTTTGGAAAAGCTTCTACATTGATTTTGAAAACTTCAATCGCTTCTTTCTTTTTTCCAGTTTGCAATAATTGATATCCAACTCGGTTCATATCGCCTTCTTTAATGGCGTAAGTTGGGTCACTTTTTAACTTTTTGTAAATTTCATTTCCTGCTGCAACACCTTTTTGTGAATAGGCATCTAATAAATCAAGTGCCAGTGATCTTTTTGCTTGATTATAAGGCTGTTTGTACAAAATAGCTCTAATTGAATTATTCATTTCGCCCAAAACAGTTCCGCCTGTATTATTCAATAAAACAACTAAAACCTTATCAGCAGGAATTCTTGAAATAATAGTGTTAAATCCGTTAATTCCGCCGCCGTGTTCTATAATTTTTAGTTTTTTATCACCAATTGTAGTTTCTTCAACGCCCCAGCCATATCCGTATGAACCATCCCAAGCTTTAATATAAGGTTTGAATAGCAATTCCATTGACTTTTCTGAAAGCAATTTATTTGTATAAAGCGCCTGATCCCATAAATATAAATCTTCAACTGTTGAATATAAAGATCCTGCCGCATACGGAATGCTCATATCGATAAAAGAAGCGTTGCTTAAAATTTTTCCCTCTTTTTCATAACCTGCCGCTCTGTTTTTTATGATGATTTCGCTGTGATCAAAACCAGTATTAGTCATTTTTAGAGGTGTAAGTATAACTTCTTGTAAATATTGCTCGTATGTTTTTCCTGTGATTTTTTCGATAATATAACCCAGTAGAAAATAACCCGAATTGCTGTAATTGAATTTTTCGCCTGGCGTAAATTCCAGCGGAAGACTTGAAAACGTTTTTACAAATGCTTCAGGTGTATACGAATTTCGGGCTTTCTCTCGCATAAAGTTTGGTACACTTGTGTAATTAGGAATTCCAGATGTATGTGTCAAGAGATTATGAATCGTTATTTTATCTCCATTTTCTTTTGGATAATCAGGCAAATAAGTAGTAATTGGAACATCTAATTTTATTTTTCCTTCTTCGGCCAATTTCACAATTAAAAGCGCTGTGAATTGTTTAGTAATGGAACCTAATCTAAATTTAGTATCGGGTTGATTGGGAATATTCCATTCAAAATTAGCCGAGCCAAAACCTTTTTTGAAAATTACTTTTCCGTTTTCAGCCACTAAAGCTGATCCGTTAAATTGTCCATATTCGTTGTATTTGCTCAAAAGCTGCTCAATTTGTTTGGCTTTTTCCTGAGCGAAAGTTGTAATGGTAAAAAGAAATAATATTGCACAGAGGGCAATTGGTTTGATTGACTTTTTCATAACGATTGATGATTATGGTTTTAGGATTAATGAAAATAATTTGTTTTTTGATTGATGATTGAAACGTCATAACAATTGTACAATCAGTATTTTAGTATAAAAATACCGAAATAAATTATCGTGTTCTAATTGTTAGACGACTGAATTATCGTTTGGTTTCAATTTCAATCAATTTTTTTCCATTTTCTCCTAAAAAATGTTCCATAAGCTTCGTATAAGCTTTATATCCATCATCAACATTGGTAAAAATAATCAAGCCTTGTTTTGTTTTTGGAAAAAGAAAAAATAGCGTTTGTACACCTTGATCAGCGCCACCGTGCGATAACGCGTAATTTTCATTTCCTAAATCGTAAATTTCAAAACCCAATCCAAAATATTTGTCAGCCTTTGTTTGTTTTACCTGATGCGAATTCATTTCCTCATAAACTTTTTTGCTCAAGCCATCGCCATTCATTACACTGCATAAAAAAGTTCCATAATCCTGAATTGTGGTCAATAAATCGTCGGCAGCGTTTGCGGTTTTGTTTTTTACAGGTTCGTATGCATTTCCGTTTTTGTCATAATTGATAGCATATCTTGAAAAATCTACTTTATCGTTCCAGATATATTGTGTGTCGTTCATTTTCAGTGGTTCAAAAATTAATTCTGAAGCTAACTGATTGAGAGTTTTGTGGAATTTTTTCTCCAAAGCTTTTCTCAAATATTCCATTCCCTCGCCAGAATATTGATATTGAGTTCCGGGTTTGAATTTAAAATCCAATTTTCCGGATTTATTCATATAACGCCAATTTGGAAAACCAGTTTGATGACTTAAAACAATTCGCGTAGTCAGTAATTTATGATTCGGATCATTTGCAATATCAGGATCAGTCCAGTATTTATATAAAGGCTCATCTAAATCCCATTTTCCTTGGCTTACTAATTTTAATGCTACAATTGCTGTAACTGGTTTTGTTAGTGAAGCTACATTCCAAATGGTATTATATGGTGCGGCAACTCCTTTTTTAAGTTCGCCATAAACTTTAATTTGTTTCAGTTTTCCTTCCGAAATAATTCCGAGCCCTAAAGTTGGAATATTATTCTCTTTCAGCCATTTTTCTGTTTCCTGCTCGTTGTCAAAAAGATTTGTTTTTTCAGCTTCATTTACAGCATTATGATCGTAGCTCAAAGATCTTTTTAATCTCCAAACATTATTTTCTAAAACCCAAACATGCGTAAACCTTGCTTTACCAACTAATTTTTCGTTTTCAGATTTTAAAGATTCATTTTTAGCGGCTACATTTTCATAAAATTGATGAATTCCAGTTTGAATAGCAGCGTATAAAACACCTTTTTTATACATCGGAAAAATTTTGGTGCTTCCGTCAACTAATTCTCGTCTGCATTTATAGGTTGCTGGTGAGCCACATAAACCATTTTTGAAGCTTTGCAAAAATTCCGTTTTGTTTGAAGTTCCGTCTTTATCATGATAAAATTCGAATTGATCGCTGTATAAATTTTCAAACTGGCTAATATCACAAGTATTAAAACCGACATTAAAAAGAAGGCTGTCGCGTGACATAATGGTTTTGTACAGTTCTGAGTTTTTTTCTTCCTGCGAATAAATACTTTGATTACAGAATAATGCGATTCCCAATAAAATGATTTTTAATTGGAAAGCAATAAAATTGATGGTTTTCATTTTGATAATTGATTGATGATTAATGATTTTGCAAGAATACTACAATCAAAAATAGGGAAATTGTACAAAAGCGAAATATTATCTTTTTTCAGAAAGAAAATAAGAATTGGGATTGAATGTTTTTGGGCTTGCTTTTGTTACGTCTTTAAACTTTCGGATAAAATGAGATTGATCAAAATATTTATTGTAGAGTGCAATATCGGTGAGACTCATTTTCTCTAAATTGGTAGAAATCATTTGATCGACCGATTTTCTGAATTTCAAAATCTGAATGTATTTTTTAATAGTAAGCCCGGTTGCCGTTTTAAATTTAATTTGAAGAAGACGTTGTGAAGATTTTATCTTTTTGGAAATGTCCGAAACTGAAATTTCTTCTTCCTGCATTCGGATTATTTCACAGATTTTTTCAACCGTATTTTGATTCGGATTTGAATTGTTCAGTTCTTCAAAATAAGAGTTTATTTTACCTAATAAAGTTTCTATATCCGAATCAATATGAATCTGAAAAGGCAATTCTGCAGCATCAATTTTAATAATTGAATCAACAAAATTGCTCAAATCATATTTAGGAAACATCGAAATCGTCCAGGCGTGAAGCTGAATAATAGTAACTTTAGTTTTCGGCTGAATATTGACCAGAACTTTATTGGTCATTTGAGAACAGAAATAAATGCCTTCGTTCATTTCATATTTCTGTTTGCTTGTATGAACTTCAATGGTATTTCCAGAAACTATTGCTAGATTAAAACAGCCATTTGGTAAAACGAGTTTGTTTTCAATGAGGCTTTCGCCGATGCTGTTGTCAAGACACCAAATTTTATTGACGAATCTTTCCGATTTATTAGAAACATAGTATTCAGAATATAATTTCATTTACGAAGTACCAAACTTTAAAATTGCTGATTATCTTTTTGTTTCAAAGTTAATCTAAATTGATTGAACAGTATGTGGCATAAAAAAACTAAAAGTGGTTTCATTTTAGAAAGTGAAACATAATAGAAGGTTGAAAGAAGTTTAGTTTTCTTACGGTAAGTTAATTTTGGGGTAGAATTTTTTGTTTAATCGATTTAATTCCCCTGCCATGAAAAAATACATTTGTTACTTGTTTTTATTGCTGTTTATCATAACTGCTTGTAAAAAAGAAAATACAACAGAAACAACAGCGAATCAGTCCACTGTTGATTCAAAAACTGCTTTTAAACCAGAAAATATAAAAGAGAAAATACTATATCAAAGAGCTGTTGATGCTGCTATTTGGGGAATTCCGGCAGTTAATTTCCAACTAATGTACAAAGAAATGGAAAAACAAAACGGTGCGTATAATCAGATTGTATACTGGCCGGGTTTATTAAGTTGGAAAAACCAGACACTAACTCCAAATCCAGATGTTATTTATCTGATGCCTTTTTTTAATACAGAAAAGGGCCCGGTTGTATTAGAAATTCCTCCCGCGGATAATGGTGTTTTTAATGGCAGTGTAATGAATTATTGGCAAGCAGCAATCGAAGATGTTGGACCAGGTGGATTGGATAAAGGAAAAGGTGGAAAATATATTATTCTGCCTCCCGGTTACGACAAAAGTAAAATTCCAGCTGGATATTTTATAATGCAGTCTGATACATATCGTGGTTATGCACTTTTGCGTTCTGTACTGAAAAGCGGAAGTCCTGAAGATGTAAAAGCAGCTGTCGATTATAGCAAAAGAGTAAAATTATATCTTTATTCTGAAGCTTCAAATGCTCCACAAACAATATTTGTAGATGCTACAAAAGCAGTTTATGATTCTTCTATTAAATATGACGATAGCTTCTATGCGACACTAAACGAAATTGTGCAGCAAGAACCTTTTTTGGAGCGTGACAGAGCAATGATTGATCCGTTAAGAACTATTGGGATTGAAAGAGGAAAGAATTTTAGCCCTGATGCAAAAACCAAAGAAATATTTAAAGCCGCAGTAAATGAAGCCAGAGATTGGCTTATATATAATTATGAAAAAACTAAACCTTTTTATGAAGGGACCAATTGGTTTTTCCCAGCAGATAAAGAAAACATAACGAGTGTGAAAAACTCTTTCCAGATCAAAGAAATTTATCCAATCGACAACCGTGCGGTTTGTTATATGATTGCTTTTTTTAGTGCCAAACACTTAGGAGAATCACAATATTATCTTATGACTTTAAAGGATAAAGATGGTAATTTACTTAAAGGTGATACTTCGTATCGTTTAACTGTGCCTGCAAACGTACCTGTAAAACAATATTGGTCAATGACGGTTTATAATCGAGAGACGCATACATTTATTAGAGATATGAAATGGGCTGGACGTTCGTCTCAAACACCTGGTATTAAAAAGAATAGTGATGGAACAGTAACTTTATACTTTGGGCCAAAACCACCTCCGGAAGGAGAAAACAATTGGGTTCCAACCGATCCAAAAGGAGATTTTGAAATACTGGCAAGATTTTATGGGCCAACACCAGCCTTGTTTGATCAATCTTGGAGGCTGACAGATTTAGAGAAGGTTAATTAGTTTTGAATACGTTTTTATTTTTAAACCCAGCTTTTTTGGCTGGGTTTTTCTTTGAAATGATCATTTAAATTCAGAGAAATATTGTGCTTTAGTATTCTCCCATTCCTCCAAAATAATACTATAATAAACATCATCTTTACTCTTTCCTTCAGAATCGACATAATTATTTCTAAAAATCCCTTCTTTCAAAGCGCCTAATTTTTCAATAGCTTTCTGTGATCTTAAATTTTCAAGATCCGCGCTGAATTGTATTCTTCTAAATTGAATTTTTTCAAAACCAAAATTCAGCAACTCAAATTTGCAGGCTTTGTTTAAGCCCGTTCCCTGAAATTCTTTTCCGTACCAAGTCCAGCCAATTTCGCATTTTTGACTCGCATGATTTAGATATCCGTAACGTGTGCTTCCTGCAACTTTATTTGTTACTTTGTCGATTATTAAAAACGGATAACAAATTCCGTCTGCTTTTTGTTTTAAGGTATTTTGAATATAGTTTTCGAAATCTTGATCATTTCGAATGTACATTCCCATATATTTCCAGATTTCATCATCAAAAATAATTTCTCTAAGTTCTGAATTTCTTTCACTTCCAAATGGAATTAATAGTACTTTTTCGTTTTCTAAAATAATATCCGATTGTAAAATTTCGCTATTCATGATTGTTTAAAATATTAGTGTAATCTTAAAGCGAAGGTAATTGTTTAATTTTTGTAAATAAATTGAATAATATAACAAAATGTTGTATTTGTAAAACAAAGAATCAAATTCTGATTTTGCGCATTATATTATAGGTATGATTAACTTTTAAAATTCTAACAATTAAAAACTTTATTCGAAATGGTTAGCTTACAAATAATTCGTTTATTTTGAAGGTTATCTATAATTATTACTTATTTTTACGACCCAATATATTAGAATTTCCCTCGATGCAAACTTCATTAAAAATTGCTGTAGTTGGTTCTGGACTTGTAGGATCACTTTTGGCGATTTATCTTAAAAAAGCTGGTCACACCGTTCATGTTTATGATCGTAGTCCCGATATTAGAAAAATAAATTTCTCTGGCCGTTCTATAAATTTGGCGATGTCGAATCGTGGATGGAAAGCACTTGATGCTGTAGGAGTTGGCGATTCGGTTCGTGAAATTGCAATTCCGATGGATAAACGTGCGATTCATTTAGTAGATAAACTGAATTTTCAGAATTATGGACAGGAAGGAGAATCTATTTATTCGATTTCAAGAGGAAAACTGAACAGAAAAATGATTGATTTGGCTGAAGAAGCCGGAGCCGAGTTTCATTTTGAGCAAAAAGTTTGGGACGTTACCTTAAGCGATGCGACTTTGCATATTGGCGAAAGCGAAAGAGGCGAGTGGGAAGAACGAAAATTTGATATGGTTTTTGGTGCCGATGGAGCGTTCTCTAGAATCCGCCACAGAATGCAGCGTCAGAGCATGTTCAATTATTCGCAGGAATTTTTGAATATGGGTTATAAAGAATTGAATATTCCGGCAAATGCTGATGGAACTCATAAATTAGATAAAAATTCATTTCATATCTGGCCAAGAGGCGAGTACATGTTAATTGCATTGCCAAATCTTGACGGAAGTTTTACCTGTACCTTATTTATGCCTTTTGAAGGCGAAAACTCTTTTGAGTCATTAACAGATCGTAAAATGGTAGAAGATTTCTTTGAGAAAAACTTTCCAGATTCGATTGAAGTGATTCCGGAATTGGCAAATGATTTTTTTAAAAATCCAACGAGTACTTTGGTTACGATGAAATGCTTTCCATGGACTTTTGAAGATAAAATTGCTTTGATCGGAGATGCTTGTCACGCCATTGTTCCGTTTTATGGACAAGGAATGAATGCAGGTTTTGAAGATATTACGGTTTTGAATGAAATGATTGAAAAGTACCAAGACGATTGGAAAAAGATATTTTCAGAGTACCAAATTTCCAGAAAACCAAACGCAGATGCAATTGCTGAGCTTTCGTATCGTAATTTTATGGAAATGAGTACTAAAACTGCTGATGAAAAATTCTTGCTTCAAAAGAAAATTGAAAAGGTTTTTTCCGATAAACATCCAGACAAATGGATTCCGCTTTATAGCCGTGTTACATTTAGTGATCGTCCTTATTCTGAAGCTTTAGCAATTGGTGATTTCCAAAATGCAATTATGGAAGAAGTTTTAAAACTAGACAACATCGAAAATATCTGGGATAAGCCAGAAGTTGAAAATAAAATTCTCGAATTATTATCTAAATAATTTTCAATATCAAAGAACAATTACAATATCAAAAATCAATTTTAAATTGACATTGATATTGTAATTGACATTCAATATTATTATTTCTTAAAGATTTTGGTTAAAACACCAAAAACTCCTCTTATAAAAGTAGCGCTTGTAACAACTTTTAAAACAGATTTTGTAACGACTTCTGTAGTACTAGGTCCTGTTTTTGAAGGTTTTGTTGGAGCTTGTTCTTCTTGTTCAGCTGCAGCCTGAGTAGCACTTTCAATCTTTTTATTCAACATTTCGTAGGCACTTTCCCGGTCAATTTCCTCAGCATATTTTTTAACCAATTTTGATTTGCCGTTTATTTCTTCAATTTCATCATCGGTTAAAATATCCATTCTACTCATTGGCGCGCGCATCATCGTCGCAACAAGTGGAGTCGGAATCCCTTTTTCGCTTAATGCAGTAACTAATGCTTCTCCAATTCCTAAACTAGTTAGCAACTCATCTGTTTTATAATAATCGGAAGTTGGATAATTATCTGCAGTCTTCTTGATTGCCTGGCGATCATTTGCTGTAAAAGCTCTTAACGCATGCTGGATCTTTAAACCCAATTGCGCCAAAACACCACTTGGAACATCCATCGGGTTTTGCGTTACAAAATAAACACCAACACCTTTTGAACGAATCAGTTTTACAATAGTTTCAATTTGTTCCAATAATGCTTTGCTGGCTTCATTAAAAATCAAATGTGCTTCGTCAATAAAAATCACTAATTCTGGCTGTTCGGCATCACCTTTTTCAGGCATTTTTTGATAAATTTCAGCAAGCAAGCTTAGCATAAAAGTCGAGAACAACTTTGGTTTATCCTGAATGTCAGTCAAACGGATGATATTTACGTAACCTTTTCCATTTTCATCGATTCGCATTAAATCCTCAGTGTCAAAAGATAATTCACCAAAAAATATATCACCGCCTTGTTGCTCCAATTCAATTATTTTTCGAAGAATTGTCCCTGTTGTTGCAGTAGAAATTTTACCATAATCTGCTGCAATTTCGTCTTTACCTTCTTCGGTAATATAATTAATGACTTTTTTAATGTCTTTTAAATCCAATAAAGGCATTTGTTTGTCATCACAATATTTAAAAATGACTGCAACAACACCAGCCTGAGTATCATTAAGGTCTAATATTCTAGAAAACAGTACGGGACCAAATTCAGATACCGTTGCGCGTAGACGAACTCCGTTTTGTTTAGAGAGTGACATTAATTCTACAGGAAATGAAGCTACATTATAAGGTATATTCATTTTTGCATGACGCTCGGTAATAAAGCTTTGTTCTTTGCCTTCTTTTGCAATACCGCTGAAGTCTCCTTTAATATCCATCATTAAAACAGGAATTCCCACATTTGATAATTGTTCTGAGAAAACCTGAATCGTCTTTGTTTTTCCAGTTCCAGTCGCGCCAGCTATAAGTCCGTGGCGGTTCAAGGGTTTTAACGGAATTTTTACATGAGCATCTGCAACAGCCTCTCCATCCAGAATTGCACTTCCTAAAGTAATACTATCACCTTTAGAAAGATAACCGTTGTTGATGTCTTGAATGAAATTATCTTTTTTATTCATGTTTTTATTTGTAATTTAGATGATTATAAGAGTTTTGCTTCATTTTTTAACAATAAGAGTATATTTTTTTTAGTAAGAAAATGCTTTTTTTGATTGAAAATGATATAAAAAATAAATTCTCAGCTTTTTAAGAAGATTTCAATGGATTAATTGAATATTTACTAAAACGTTGTAATTTTTTTACTAATCGACCTTTTTTTTGGTTTATCAAAAAAATGACAGCGACAAATTAATGAGATATTTTTTAAATTGACGTTAAATTTCCTTCAATAAAATTAAAAAAAGTTTTTTTATTTAAACTAAACGTATAAATTTGCTCCTCTACAAGTTAAATATAACTAAAAAATAAAAATTATTTAAAACTATTAAAATTAAAAAAAATGGCAAACGTTAAAGTTAAAAAAGAAAGCACTTCAAATGGGGGAGGAATGATTTCAGGAATCATTATTGCAGCATGTGTTTTTGTAGGTTGGTTAATCTGGAAATTCGTTATGGGGGATTCAGCTAACTTTGAAGGAGGAAATCCAGAAACAGGTCACCCAATCAATACTTTAGGTATGGTTTACAAAGGAGGTTTCATTGTACCAGTATTATTAGGTATGCTTTTAATGGTTGTTGTTTTTTCTATTGAAAGATTTATCGTTATCGGTAAAGCTGCTGGTAAAGCTAACTTAGACAAATTCATGAAAAGTGTTCAAGGAAGCATTAAAGAAGGAAACATCGAGGCTGCTATCGCTTCATGTGACAAACAACAAGGTTCAGTTGCAAATGCAATTAAATCTGCTTTGATTAAATATCAAGACGTTAAAAAAGAAGGTTTCAATAGTGAAGAAGCTTCAGAAGTAATCCACAAAGAAATCGAAGAGGCTACTTCATTAGAAATGCCAATGTTAGAAAAAAATATGACTATTATCTCTACTTTAGTATCTTTAGGTACATTAGGAGGATTATTAGGAACTGTATCAGGTATGATTAAAGCGTTTGGTGCGTTAGCTTCTGCTGGAACTCCAGACCAGGCTGCTCTTGCAACAGGTATCTCTGAGGCACTTATCAACACTGCAACAGGTATCTCTACTTCTATCTTTGCAATTGTTTCTTACAACTTCTTTACTGCTAAAATTGACGATTTAACTTACTCTATCGATGAGGCTGGTACTACAATCGTGAATACTTACAGAAAATTCAGAGGAAGTTTAAAACAATAATTAATTTTTGGTATATAAATAATTAATATTTAATTATATCAAAAAAATAAAATAAAAGATAATGGCTAAAATTAAAATGAAAAAGAAGTCAACATCGACAGATATGACTGCCATGTGTGATGTTGCGTTCCTTTTGCTTACGTTCTTTATCTTGACTGCTACTGCTAAAGTTCCTGAAGCGCTTCCTGTAGATATGCCTGCTTCTACTGTAGAACATAAATTACCAGATTCTAATTTGGCAATTATTACAATAGGAAAAGGATCAGACGGAAAGAGCAAAGTGTTTTTCGATATCAAAGGAAGAGAGATTCGTAAAAGAACTCTTGAAGGTATGGGAGCAAAATTTGGAGTGACTTTTTCAGAAGATGATAAAGCTAAATTTGCGTTAATGGATGACTTTGGTGTTCCAGTAGCAAGTTTAAAGCAAATCATTGATATGAAAGCAGCTGATAGAACTAAAGCAAATCAGCCAGGTATTCCAATCGATTCTTTGGATAATCAATTAAAAGAGTGGCTTTTGGTTTCAAGAAGAGCTACAATTGATCTTGAAGACAAAGAGTTAGAGATTGCAATCAAAGGAGATGCTAAAGAACAATATCCTCAAATCAAAAAGATTATGGATATTTTACAAGATCAGAAAATCAATTCCTTTAACTTAGTTACAGGTACGAGAGGAAAAGACTTTTAATTAAAAAAGATACACTAAAATGGCTGAATTAAATACCGGCGACGGTGGTGGCGGAAAAGGTGGCAAGGTAAGAAGTAAAAAGCAAAATTCGAAAGTCGATTTAACGGCAATGGTGGATTTGGCATTCTTATTGATCACGTTCTTTATGTTAACCACATCGTTGTCAAAACCTAAAGCGATGGATTTATCACTGCCAGATAAAGATCCAGATGATAAAACACCTCCTGTTAAAGTTGATGAAAATCGTACAATGACAATAATGTTAGGAGAAAACAATAAAATGGTTTATTATATGGGATTATTGGCTACTCCAAAAGTTGGTCCAAAAGATATCTCTTATGGTAAAGATGGTATTCGTAGAGAATTACTAAAACAAAAGAAAGAAGTTTTAGCTTATTCTACTGCTCAAGGAAAACCTAAGAATGGAATAATAGTTATTATTAAGCCAACTAAAAAATCAAATTACCGTAATTTGGTTGATATGTTAGATGAAATGGCTATTACAGGAGTGGATACTTATGCAATTGTTCCTGAGTTTAGTCCTGAGGAAACAAAATTGATAGATAAAAAATAAGATTTATCTTGTTTGAACATCCTAATAATCAAGAAAAATGAAATTAGATATTATAAAAAATCAGTGGCTTGATATCGTATTCGAAGGACGTAATAAGATATATGGTGCATATGAGTTAAGAAAATCGAACAACAAAACTACGGTAAGAGCACTTATCATTGGTTCGATTATTTTTAGCTTTGCTGTAGCAGCTCCTCTTATTGCAAGCTATTTGCCAGATTCTAGCGAAGATGATGCGAATAAAGATATTAAGATCGCTACAGTTAAATTACCTCCTAAGAAAAAAGAAGAGGTAAAACCAAATGAACCACCACCACCACCACCACCACCAAAAGTGGATCAGGTGAAGTTTGTGAAGCCGGTTGTTGCTAAAGCAAATGAGGTTACAGAAGATCCACCAAAAATTGAAGATCTTAAAGATAAGAAAGTTGGTGCTGAAACTATTAAAGGAGACCCAGATGCAGTTTTAACTGTTGAGGAGCCAGTAGGAACAGGAACTGCTGCAGTAGTTGAAGAAGATAACCAAGTATATAATACGGCTGGTATCGAAGTAAAACCAGATTTCCCTGGAGGAATTGAAAAATTCTACAAATTCGTAGGAAACAATTATAAAACTCCAGAAGAAGAAGGTTTAAAAGGTAAAGTTTACGTTACGTTTGTAGTTGAAAAAGACGGTTCATTAACCGACATTAAAGTTTTAAGGGATATCGGTTACGGTACAGGAGCAGAAGCAATTCGTGTTCTTAAAAAATGTCCAAAATGGACTCCTGGCGAACAAAATGGTAAAAAAGTTAGGGTATTATATTCTCTTCCTATTACTATTCAATCTGCAGAATAATGTTAAAAGATATGCTTAATAATATTCAGAAGAAATCGCTCAAAGAGCGATTTCTTCTTGTTTTAGGAATACTGTTTTTTTTAATATATCTTGTGCTGGGTTTAATGATTATGTTTTGGGAAAAGTTACCTTTGGACATGGAACCTAAATACAGATATGCTTTTGGGATATTGCTAATTGTTTATTCGGCAATACGTTTCCTTAGGTTAATTAATTCTAATAAGGAGTAATATGTTAAAATATAGTAAAGTTTTTGGTTTGATTGCTTTTGTCTTTTTGTTTGCCATGTGCAACCAAAAAAGCAAGAATGAATCTGAAGAAACAATTTTAAAAGGATCTCTTGATGTTACAGTTGATGAAACAATAAAGCCAATTGTTGATGATCAGGTTGCTGTTTTCGAAGGAACTTACTATGATGCCAAAATCAATGTGAAGCCTAAATCTGAGGTTGAGCTTATCAATGATTTGCTTAATAAAAAAGCTAAAGTTGTAGTAACAGCTCGTAATTTGACAGTGGAAGAATTGAAAAGATTTGAAAAAAGTAAAATTAATCCTAGAGTTACGCCGTTTGCTATTGATGCAATTGCTTTAATTTCAAACAAAGGCAATAATGACACATTAATTGCGTTGAAGTCTGTGATAGATTTTATGCAAGGAAAAAAAGATACCGGAATTAAAGGACTTGTTTTTGATAATCCAAATTCTAGTACAGTTCGTTATATGAAGGATTTGGCTAAAGTGAAAGAGATTCCGGCAAATGGAGTGTTTTCTTTTAAAACCAATGATGAAGTGATTAAATTCGTTTCTGAAAACGAAGGAATGATTGGAGTAGTTGGTGTTAATTGGTTGTCTCAGCCTGCAGCAAATATGACTGAATATATAGAAAAAGTCAATATTTTGGGCGTGAAAGGTTTAAACGGTAATAAATATTACTATCCAAGCCAAAATGACCTTGCCGAAGAAAGATATCCTTTGGCACGTGATTTGTTTATTATAAATTGCCAGGGTTATACAGGATTAGGAATGGGCTTCTCGTCATTTGTGGCAGGAGAAATTGGTCAAAGAATTATATTAAAATCTAGTTTGATGCCAGTGAAAACACCGGGAAGAAAACTTAATATTAGAACCCAAATTTTAAAAGATAAAGAATAAATTAATTACTAAAAAGATGAATAAATTTAAAATTTTTAGTCTTGCCTTAGTTGCTACAGCTTCTGTTGCAAAAGCGCAAGATATCAAAGAAGCTAAAAAAGCAATTGATGCTGAGCAGTTTCAAAAGGCAAAATCTTTGCTTAAGTCAATCATCAAAGCAAAACCTTCAGATGGTGAAGCTAATTTTGTTTTAGGTAATATCTATTTAAACCAAAGTATTATTGATTCTGCTAAAATTTATTACCTAAATGGGATTGAGGCAGCTGATAAAAAAAATCTGAATTATATTGGATTAGGTCAAATTGATCTTGATAATAAAAATACTGCTGCTGCTCAGGCTAATTTTGGTTTGGCAACTAAAGATATGAAGCGTAAAGATGTTGATGAATATATCTACATCGGTAAAGCTTACATCAATTCAAACAATCCTGATTACAATAGTGCAATCACTAGTTTGAAACGTGCTTTAGCAATTGAGCCACAAAATCCAACAGCTTTACTTACAATTGGTGATGCTTATTATGGAGCAAATAATCAAAACGATGCTTACAAAGCTTACCGTGATGCTTTTACTGCTGATCCAACGCTTTTAAGAGCTAAAATGCAATTAGGTGTTTTGTTGAAAGGTGCTAAATCATATGATGAAGCTATTAAAGCTTTCAATGAAGTTATCGCTTTGAACCCAAACTATGGTCCTGTTTACAGAGAGTTAGCTGAAACTTATTACAAATGGGCTAGAAATAAACCTTCTACAGCTAAAACTAATTTGCAGAATGCAATTACAAATTATGAGAAGTATTTGAGTTTAACAGATTACTCTTTAGATTCAAAAATGCGTCATGCGGATTTCTTGATCTTGGTAAAAGATTACAAAAGTCTAGAAACTGTTGCAAACAAAATGATTGCTGAGGACAAAGTTAATCCTAGAATTTACAGATATTTAGGATATTCTGCTTATGAGAACGGTAACATCGATGTTGCTCTTAAATCATTAGAAGATTATGTAAAAGTTCCTAACAATAAAGTAATCGCTAAAGACTATCTATACTTAGGATTTGCGAAAATTAAAAAAGGTACTGCTGCTGACGGTACAATTGAAGCTTCTGCGTTTGAAGCTGGTTTGACTGATATCAAAAAAGCCGTTGCTATGGAGCCATTAGCTGTTGAAGATCTTGGTGATTTTGGTAAAGAATTGTTTGGTAAAAAACAATACAACCAAGCTGCTGCTATTTATGAGTTAAGCACAACTAATACAGAGCAGAAAAACTACTTAAACGATAATGTTTATTTAGGTATTTCGCTTTATTATGCTAATGCTAACAAACCTGCTGGGACTGCTGATGCTGCTGCTTTGACTAAAGCTGATGCTGCTTTCGATAGAGTTCTTGTAGCTTCTCCTACTTATGACGAGGCTTACTTATACAAAGGAAGAATCAACAACTTATTGGAGAAAGATGATTTAATTATCAAAAACTACGAAGAGTATGTTGCAAAAACAACTGCTAAAGGTGCTGAAGAATTAGCAAAACCTGCAACAGTAAAAAAAATAGTTGAATCTTACAACAGTATTGGTGCAGCTTATGCTAATACAGACAAAGCTAAAGCAGTTGAATATTTCAATAAATCTTTAGTTTTAGATCCTGCTAATAAGTATGCAGCTGATTCTGTAAAAGCTTTAAAATAATAAATTAGTTTCTAACTAATTATAAAACCGACAGTTCAATGAGCTGTCGGTTTTTTTGTTCCGTATTTAAATGACTATCTTTGCACTTTAAAATTGAATAATGTTATCAAAAGAAATACAATTAGAAGTTAATAAAGGAGCTATGTTGCCTCTGATGGAAGAATTTTATACCATTCAGGGAGAAGGTTATCATACAGGGACAGCGGCGTATTTTATTAGAATTGGAGGATGTGATGTTGGTTGTCATTGGTGTGATGTGAAAGAAAGCTGGAATGCAGAACTTCATCCGCCAACAAGTATTGATTTAATTGTGAAAAATGCTTCAACTTATGCAGATACTGTAGTAATAACTGGAGGAGAACCTTTAACGTGGGATATGACTTTGCTTACACAGCAATTAAAAAATGAAAATTTAAAAGTTCATATTGAAACATCTGGTGCATACCCTTTAAGTGGAACCTGGGATTGGATTTGTCTTTCACCAAAGAAAAATAAATTACCAACACAAACAGTTTATGATAATGCTGATGAGTTGAAAGTGATTATTTACAACAAACACGATTTTATTTTTGCAGAAGAGCAAGCTGAACTTGTTAACGACGATGCAATTTTATTTCTTCAGCCTGAATGGAGCAAAAAAGAAGAAATGACTCCATTGATTGTTGATTACGTAATGAACAACCCAAAATGGCGTGTTTCTCTACAGACACATAAATACTTGAATATACCATAAAAAAAATCTCTTCAATTGAAGAGATTTTTTTTATTGCCAGTTTTTATACTTTTTTAAAGTCGTAATGTGCGCCAAATGGTGGTTTCCATGCCAGGCATACATTCCTATAATTTTCTTTAGTTTGTTTTCTGAGTTATCTGCTGGATGTATAAAAGTTTTTTCTAAATCAGATTCTGATAAGTTTTTCATGATATAGCCTAGTCTGAAATGAAGCCCTTTTAATAAATCTAAGGTTGGCTGAATCGGCATTGTTAAATTATCATTTAGTTCAGACCATAAAACTTCATCATAAGCTTTAATCACAGGATTGTTTTCAGTTAATGTCCATTTGATTCTAACATAACAATGCATGTGGCTTTCAGCACAATGATGAATAACTTGTCTAACGGTCCATCCGCCAGGACGATAAGGTGTGTCTAATTGTTCATCGGTTAAATGAATAGTTTCATTTGCTAATTTTTCAGGGAAAGCTTCAATTTCTTTAATTCTTTCAGAAAGATATTCTTGCGAATAATGTTCTGGAGCAATAAATTTTCCGATAGGATATTTTAACTTTTCTAGATCAAATTCTTTCATGGTGTATGTTTTAATGTTAAATAGAAAGTTTGGCTAAATAATCATAATGCTCGCCTTCTAAAATAAGTTCACATTTTAATCCATTAGCAATTGCTGCATTTTGTAGTGTGTTGTAATCTAGATAAAGCCAGTCAAACGATTCTTCTTTTTCTCCTTTATACGAAATCGTAAAAGTTAATTCTCCATAATAATCATTGCATGACGGAATCCATTTTCCGCCATCTTCATCCTCATCAAACATATATATGATATCTGAACTGTCTATTAAAATTTGACCTCCAGGATTTAATAGGGATTTAAGTTTCGATAAGTATTGATTGCAGTTTTCTAATTTTCCAAAAATTCCTGTACCGTTCATTAATAGAAGAATAGTGTCGAATTTTTCTTCTTGAAAATCAAGAATGTTTTG
Organism: Flavobacterium sp. ASV13; assembly: GCF_000745775.1. GTDB lineage: Bacteria > Bacteroidota > Bacteroidia > Flavobacteriales > Flavobacteriaceae > Flavobacterium. The sequence goes on from NZ_KN050752.1 coordinate 490,603, forward strand.
AGCTTTGGGATTTTTTATTCCTCTTAATTTACAAGTTTCGATTGCTTTTTCCGAAATATCAATTGAAGTGACATCCAAATTTCGATCATTTTGCAACGAAAGGCTATGGCTTCCTGCTCCGCACCCCACATCTAAAATTCTGCCGAAAGATAATTGAAGTGCTTTTTGTTCTAATTTGGGCATTTCATTATAAGACCGAAATAAATACGCAACACTCATTTCGTCTTCTTCAGAAATTGAGGTCTCGGTAATAATATCTTCAGGTGAATTATTGGTTTGGAAATCGTACATCGCTTTCCCAAATAGATCTTTCATCGTAATTTAGTTCAAAGATTAGGGTTTCAAGTTCAAAGTTGTTTAATTTTGCAGGATCAACTTTAAATTTTAAACTTGAAACAAATTTTAAATAACTTAAATAAGTTAGCCAAAGATAAGCATATCGAAAATAAAAAGTATTTCGATAAGCTTAAAAAGAAACAGCCTAAAAATTTAGATTATATAATGCAGGATTTACATGACGCCGAATTTAAAAAAACGGATTGTCTGCAATGCGCCAATTGTTGTAAGACTACAGGGCCGTTATTTACCTTGGCTGATATTGAAAGAATCGCGAAATCGTTTAGACAAAAACCGCAGCAATTTATTGATCAGTATTTGCGAATTGATGAAGATAAAGATTATGTTTTAAAAAGTGTTCCTTGTACTTTCTTGGATAGTGAAAATTATTGTATGATATATGACGTGCGTCCAAAGGCATGTCGCGAATTTCCACATACTGATCGTAAAAAGTTTCATCAAATTTCAGATCTGACATTAAAAAATGTAGCAATATGTCCGGCTGCATATAATATTGTTGAAGAAATGAAAAAGAAAATGCCTTTATAAGAATCTGAAAAAATCGTAATTGTTTTTTCTGACAATTCAATTCTGGTTTTTTAAACGTATTTTTGGCTTAAATAAATTAAGCGGTAAGTATCACCAATATAACATCATTAAATTGAATTTAGAATATTTTATAGCCAAAAGACTTATTACTGCAAAGGATTATAAAAGCAGTATTTCGGCGCCAATTATAAAAATTGCTATTTCGGCAATTGCAATTGGTATTATTATGATGCTGGTTTCTGTAGCGACGGGAATTGGACTGCAACAAAAAATCAGAGATAAAATCTCTGCTTTCAACGGACAGGTTATTATATCGAATTTTGATAACAATAATTCTGAAGTTACTTTGGTTCCAATTTCAAAAAAACAAGATTTTTATCCTAATTTCAAATCTGTTCCAGAGGTAAGTCATGTCCAGGCAATCGCTACAAAAGCAGGAATTATTAGAACTGCAAACGCATTCGAAGGAATAGTTTTTAAAGGAGTAGGGGCTGATTACGATTGGAGCAATATAAAAGAATATCTTGTAGAAGGAAATTTGCCAGATTTTACAAAATCACTGAATGAAGAAGTTATTATTTCCAGATATCTCGCTGACCGACTTAATTTAAAACTGGGTGATAGCTTTAATACTTTTTTTATAAAAGAAGAAAAAGGAAAAGTGCCAAATAGTCGTCGATTTAAGATCGTGGGTATTTTTAGTTCGGGATTTCAGGATTTTGATGCTACTTTTATAATAGGCGACATTCGTCATATCCAGAGAATCAACAAATGGAATCCTGATCAAATAGGTGCTTTCGAAGTTTTTGTAAAAGATTTTACAAAAATAAAGCAAACAGGTAATCAAATTTACGAACAATCCCCTTCAGGCTTGGATACTAAGACTATTATTGAAAAGTATAGTTATATTTTTGATTGGTTACAGCTTTTTGATTTTAATATAGTAGTAATTCTAGGTGTTATGATATTGGTTGCAACTATAAATATGGTAGTAGCACTATTGGTTCTTATTTTAGAGCGCACACAAATGATAGGTATTTTAAAATCTCTTGGCGCAAATAATTGGGCAGTCAGAAAAATATTTCTATATAACGCTTTCTATTTAATAATACGAGGTTTGTTTTGGGGTAATCTTATAGGTATTTCAATATTGTTAATTCAGCAACAGTTCGGAATAGTTCGTCTTAATCCAGAAAATTATTATGTAAACCAAGCTCCGGTATATTTAAATTGGGGTTATGTAATAGGATTAAATTTACTTACAGTGGTAATTTGTTTTATGGTCTTGCTGATTCCGTCCTATATAATAACGAGGATATCTCCAGTCAAAGCAATTCGTTTTGATTGATATTTAAATATTTTCATTTCAAACCCGACAGTTTTTGAAAACCTGTCGGGTTTGTTTTTTTCTATACATATATATGTATATAGAAAGCTATACTATATATAAGAGTAAAAATAACCGAATTTTGGATTGTATATAAGGAGCTATTTCCCGCTATTCGCTCCAATCTTTTGCTTTTTAAAGAAAAAAGCAAAATGATTTCCGCTTCTATCGGGGCTATGGCAGTTGTTTTCAGAAGAAATCCCCCGAAATAAAA
>NZ_JQJY01000008.1 GCF_000745775.1 Flavobacterium sp. ASV13
GAGTCAGTCACAGTCACGATGTAAGTTCCCTCAACAAGATTTGATGCAGTAGCTCCAGTCTGAACAGGAATGGTATTCCAAGAATAAGAGTATCCCGCTGTTCCGCCTGTAGCCGAAGCCGTTGCAGAACCAGTCGCGTCGCCTTTGCAGCTTACATCTGTTTTAGAATCTATTGCGGCAACCAAAGTATTAGAAGGCTCGCCGATTGTTACTGTTTCAGTATCGGTACATCCTTTTGAATCGGTCACTGTCACGATATAAGTTCCGGCAACAAGATTTGTTGCAGTAGCTCCAGTCTGTACAGGAACAGTATTCCAAGAATAAGAATATCCTGCTGTTCCGCCAGTAGCCGAAGCTGTTGCAGAACCAGTAGCATCGCCTTTACAGCTTACATCTGTTTTAGAATCTATTGCAGCAAGTAAAGTATTTGAAGGCTCTCCGATTGTAACTGTTTCGGTATCGGTACATCCATTTTGGTCTGTTACTGTTACAATGTATGTTCCAACTTTAAGTCCGTTTGCAGTTGCTCCAGTTTGCACAGGAACCGTATTCCAAGAGTAAGAGTAGCTTGCTGTTCCACCAGTAGCCGAAGCTGTTGCAGAACCAGTAGAGTCACCTTTACAGCTTACATCAGTTTTGGAATCGATTGCGGCATCCAAAGTATTTGATGGCTCGCCGATTGTAACTGTTTCGGTATCGGTACATCCATTTTGATCGGTTACTGTTACGATGTATGTTCCAGCTTTAAGTCCGCTTGCAGTAGCTCCAGTTTGAACAGGGACAGTATTCCAAGAATAGGAATAAGTTCCTGTTCCTCCGGTTGCAGATGCAGTAGCCGAACCGGTAGAATCTCCTTTGCATTTTACATCTACTTTGGTATTTACAGCAGCAACTAAAACAGCGTTTGGCTGTCCAATTGTTACAGTATCAGTTTTACTCGAACAGGAATCCGTTACAGTCACGGTATAAGTTCCGGCTGGCAAATTAGATACTGATGGAGTTGTTCCAACTACATTGTTAGCGGCATTTTTCCAAGAATAAGTAACAGTTCCAACGGAGTTTGTTACGGTTCCAGCTGTAACGCTTCCTGTACTTGCGCCATAACAAAGAACATCTGTTTTAGACGATGCGGCAATTGCTAAAGCTCCAGCAGGTTGCGTTATTTGAATAGTTAAAATGCCTGTAGCACAATTATTGCTATCTGTTGCGCTAACTTTGTATGTTCCAGCACTTAAACCAGAAATATCTCTTGTTGTAGCAAAATCAACATCATTTTTTGTCCATTTGTAAGTGTATGGACCTTGTCCTCCTGTTGGAGTATTAAGAGTGATAGCTCCATTGTTTCCTCCATAACATGTTACATTTGTTTGTGAAGCAATTGTAATAATTGGACAAGGAACATCTGTCATAGGTGAAACTATGTCTTGCGTTGCATTAGCACAAAGGGCGTTTTGAAAGAAAAGTTTCGACGAACTCACTTGCTGGCTTCCACATGTATTTGGTTTTGGAGTCAATCGATATTTTAAAGTGATTGTCTCAACATTTAAGAAATCAATATTCCAGGCAATTTCTTGTCCGGTAATTGTTGTAGTTCCTTTGGTTACTGTAACTGATCCAATTGTAAAATTAGCACCTACAGTCTCTTTTTCAAAAGGAGTTCCTGTTATTCCTTTAGCAACCCAAGATAACTGAGTAAAAATTTGATTGTAAATTCCAGTTAAGTTGGCTGCGTTTTCTGTAAAAAATGAACCTCCAGACTGAACTGTATTCAGTACATTTTCAGCGTTTGTTTGGTCACTTCCACTAATGGCACCAAATAATCCAACAGAAAAGATTTGATTGTTATAAGTAGTGCTTGAAACAGTAACAGTTTTTATATTATTTGCAGCAGTTGTAATGGCTGGCAGACAAGATCCGCTACAGCCATTTCCGCTAGTTCCTGTTACGTTTGGAACTCCATCGGTCAATAAAACCACACTCCTTGCAGTAGCACAGTCATAAGTTGCACCATCTAACACTGTTTTGGCTTTTACAAGCCCGTCCTGAATATTGGTGTTTCCATTTGCGGTAAGCCCGTTTATTATAGTTATTAATCCGTTTTTACCGCTTGCAAGTGTTAATCCCTGTCTAATAGTGGCAGTAGTGCTATAAGTTACAATAGCAACTCTATTTTTGCCTAATGGGTCGTTAACCGGATCAAACATTTTATTGATGAAATCAATAGCAGCATCCTGAGCATATGCTAAAGGTTTTGGATTGTTTCCATCACCCATACTTCCGGATACGTCAATAACTAAAACAACTTCTAAAGGTCTTACAACCGGATTTGAACCCTGAATTTTTAATTCAACATCCAGCGCTCCACAAACTCCAGGCGCAACAGTAACAGTTTTCGTTGGTGTTATTGTTTGTGCAAAACCTATGGCAGATGATAATAAGAAAAACAGCATACAAAACGTTATGCGAGCTTTTTTTATTAAATGGATAAAGTGTAATGTTTTTTTCATTTTATAGGAATTTAAATTGAAAAACAACTAAATATTTTGCTGTGAATATTTAATTTTCAGAAGGATTATTTACGATCGTATGTACAACAGTGTTTACTGTGTAATTAGCGCAGTTTGTTGATGTAGCATTGATTTGCATGCAGTTCCATTTGTTGTAGGCCGTGCCCTGTGGCACTGTTAAATGAACTGAAAAAGTAGCTGTTTGATTGGCTGAAAGCGAGATAGAAGTGATTGGAATATTGCTATTATCCAAAAAACTTCCAGTCAAATTTACGTTTTGAGACGAACTGCTTCCATCATTATTCGAGCAGCTGGAGTTTATGTTTAAAACGCTTAAGTTATAAACATCATCTGAATTTCCTGTATTGGATAAAACCAGTGTAAAATAAGCACCGTCCTTGCCTGCATTACTGTAGATCCTGTCTTTTTCAACTCCCAGAGTTGCTCTACACGAACCAGATTGCGCAAATGAAACGGTTGTAATCAAACAAAGCAGTAATGAAAAAATACTTTTATCGAAGATGTTTTTTCTGAACGAAAAAATAGACTTACAATTTGCTACAAATTTCACTGCTTTTTCAAGAGTAGATTTACTTTTCATAACTTAAGATTTAGTTTTGTGGTATTTATGAAATTTTAACAGAATCAAAATTATATTAGAGTTTTTGTAATTAAATTTTTTTGTCTGTAACTAACCTAAAAACTCGTTTAACTACCTTTTTTTGCCAAAAAATCGATCAAAAAAAATCATTTTTTGACCGATATTAACAAATTTAAATTGTTCTTTTTCTTCCTTTTTTAATCAAAAAACCAACTTTTGAATCTTTGTAAATGGTTAATAATCAATTATTTAGTTAAAATTTTACAAATTTGTAAAATATCGATGAAGTGATAGTTTTAATAGATGAAGTACACTTTTTTGTTAAAACAAATCCCTCGGTTTTTTGGATTGTTAAAGTTTTAAAGATTTCGCATTCTTGTTAAAATTTTCTTAGAATGTTAACAGAAATAAAAAATAGAGGAGGATTAAAAATTCTTTTGTAAATTAGAACTTAGAAAGTAGTTTTCTGAATCAATGCATTTATTATTAAATACTCTTTTTATGAAAAACTTAATTTTAATACGACATGCAAAATCTAGCTGGGAAGCACCTTTAAAAGATTTTGACAGACCTTTAATGAAAAGAGGGATTTTAGATGCTCACGAAGTATCTTCTAATATTTCAAAATATCTCCCGAAAACCTATATAATATGGAGCAGTACTGCTGCACGTGCTTCAGAAACTGCTCTTATTTTTGCTCAAAATATTTCTTACCCCATAGAAAGTATCGTTTTCAAAGATGAACTTTATACTTTTGATGATAAACAGCTCGAAAAAGTTATCAAATCGTGTGATAATAGTTTAGAAAGCGTTATTCTTTTTGGACATAACGAGGCTATTACAAATTTTGTTAATAAATTTGGGGATGTTTTTATCGAAAACGTTCCGACTTCAGGTTTTGTATCCCTGCAATTCGATTCTGATAGCTGGGATGCTCTCAATAAAGGCAAGACACATAAAACAATTTTCCCCAAAGATTTAAAATAAATAAAGTGTACGAACAGAAATATATCGATCGAGAAAAAAGTTGGTTAGCGTTTAATGCAAGGGTGCTTCAGGAAGCTGCAGATAATACAGTTCCTCTTTTAGACAGACTGCGTTTTGTTGGAATTTTTTCAAACAATTTAGATGAATTTTTCAGAGTTCGATATGCTGCAATTCGGAGATTGAGCCTTTCAGGTATTTCTGGCGAAAAATATTTAGGCGGAATTTCTGCCCATCAATTAATTAAGGATATTACCGAAATCGTAATTCAGCAACAATCTGAAAGTTTGCGTATTCTTGGAAATATTGAAGCAGAGCTGGAAGCCGAAAATATCTTTATCATTAACGAAACTCAGATTACCCAAAAACAGGAATGTTTCTTAAAAGACTTTTTTACACAAAAATTAAGTCCGGAGTTGGTAACTATTATTTTGAATGATCTGGCAGTTTTTCCAGTTTTAAAAGATACTTTAGGATACTTGGCAGTTCGATTGGAATTGAAAAATGATGAAGTTCGATATGCTTTAATTGAAATTCCAAAAAATATAAACCGATTCGTTGTACTTCCTTCAGAAGACGATAAACAATATGTAATTTTAATTGATGATGTAATTCGTTACAAACTAAAAAGCATCTTCAATATTTTTGATTATAAAAGTGTTTCGGCACATATGATCAAAATCACGCGTGATGCACAGTTAGATATAGACAGCGACTTAAGTAAAAGTATGTTGGAAAAAATATCGACTTCTGTAAAAGACCGCCGAATTGGTGAGCCTGTTCGTTTTATTTATGACAATTTAATTGAAGAAGATACGCTGCAATTCTTTTTAGAAAAAATGAAAATTGTAGAAACTGACAGTATAATTCCTGGTGGAAGATATCACAACCGTCGTGATTATATGGGATTTCCAAATCTGGGACGTTATGATTTATTGTACAAACCAAATGAACCTTTACCGGTTCCAGGTCTAAGCCTCGATGGAAGTATTCTGGAAAAAATCAACAAAAAAGATTATTTGGTACACGCTCCTTATCAATCTTTTTCTTATTTGACTAAATTTTTACGCGAAGCAGCTTTAGATCCAAAGGTTACAAGTATTAAAATTACGTTATATCGTTTAGCAAAGAATTCACAGATTATCAGTTCTTTAATTAATGCGGCGAAAAATGGTAAAAAAGTAACGGTACAAATTGAGCTTCAGGCCCGTTTTGACGAAGCAAGTAATATTTCGTACGCAGAACAAATGCAAACGGAAGGAATTGATCTTATTTTTGGAATTAAAGGCTTGAAAGTGCACAGTAAAATATGTGTAATTGAAAGAATTGAAGATGGGAAAACACGCCGTTACGGATTTATTTCAACTGGAAACTTTAATGAATCAACAGCAAAAATTTATACTGATGTTACACTTTTTACCTGTCATCAGGGAATTTTAAAAGACACATCAAAAATATTTGAATTCTTCGATATCAATTATAGAGTTCACAGATACAAACATTTAATTGTATCTCCTCATTATACAAGAAGCAAGTTCATTAAATTAATCGATCGTGAAATTTTGCACGCTCTTGCTGGTAGAAAAACACATATTAAATTAAAAATGAACAGTTTGTCTGATTTTAAAATGATCGATAAACTTTACGAAGCAAGTAATGCGGGCGTAAAAATTCAGCTTCAGGTAAGAGGAATTTGTTCTCTTATTCCCGGAATTCCAGGAATGAGCGAAAATATAGAAGCAATAAGTATTGTAGATAACTACTTAGAGCATTCGCGAGTTTATATTTTTGGAAACGCAGGTTTAACTGAAGTTTATATTTCATCTGCCGATTTTATGACTAGAAATCTTGATGGAAGAGTAGAAGTAACCTGTCCAATTTATGATCTTGAAATTAAAAAAGAACTGATTGATAATTTTAATATTGCATGGAAAGGAAATGTTAAAGTAAGATATCATTCATATAAATTAGATAACAAATACAAGCCTCGAAATCATCATGCCCCATTTAGAGCGCAATTTGAAACCTATAAATATTACCAAAACAAAATTGAGATAGCTGAAACAGTTCCTCAAAAAATAGATTAATTAAAACCAATTTTTCAAATCATAAGTGAGCATGATTAATATTAGAAAATTTGCAGCAATAGATATCGGTTCAAACGCCATGAGGCTTCTGATATCGAATGTTGTAGAACAAGAAGGCAAAGAACCACAATTTAATAAAAGTTCGCTTGTTCGTGTGCCAATTCGTTTGGGACAAGATGCCTTTACTGTTGGAGAAATATCACAAGAAAATACAGATCGAATGGTGGATGCCATGAAAGCATTCAATCTTTTGATGAAAGTTCATAAAGTAGAGCGCTATATGGCGTTTGCTACTTCGGCAATGCGTGAGGCGTACAATGCCAAAGAAGTTGTGGCCTTGATTAAAAAGAAAGCCGATATTAAAATAGAAATTATTGACGGTAAAAAAGAAGCTGCCATAATTGCTTCGACAGATTTGCATCATTTATTAAAAACAGATGAAACCTATTTATTTGTAGATGTTGGAGGTGGAAGTACCGAGTTTACATTGTTTTCTGACGGAAAAATGATTAATTCAAGATCATTTAAAGCCGGAACAGTACGTTTATTAAATAATATGGTATGCGATGTAGTTTGGGATGAAATTGAAAAATGGATTAAAACCAATACTGCCGATTATGATGAAGTTACTTTAATCGGATCAGGAGGAAACATCAATAAATTGTTTAAAATGTCTGGAAAGCAACAGGAAAAGCCGCTTTCATACATTTATATTAATTCGCAATATGCTTTCTTGAATTCATTAACGTATGAACAAAGAATTGCCGAATTAGGTTTGAATTCCGACCGTGCCGATGTTATCATACATGCAACGCGTATTTATTTGAACGCAATGAAATGGAGCGGAGCACGCCAGATTTATGTGCCAAAAATTGGACTTTCAGACGGAATTGTAAAAGCAATGTATTACGGCAAAATTTAATTTTATATTTTCAATAAATGAACAAAACCAGACTTGAAGCCTTTAGTGATGGCGTTTTAGCTATTATCATAACTATCATGATTTTAGAAATCAAAGTTCCGGCGGGACATGAATTTGCCGATTTAAAACCGCTTATTCCCAAGTTTTTAAGTTATGTTTTGAGTTTTATTTATGTTGGAATTTATTGGAATAATCACCATTATTTACTTCATGGTTTATCAAAAGTAAACGGAAAAGTACTTTGGAGTAATCTGCATTTATTGTTTTGGCTTTCATTGATTCCGGTTTCAACGGGCTGGATGGGTGAACATAATTTTGCAAAAGCATCAATGGCTTTGTATGGTATTATTTTATTGCTATGTGCAATTGCTTATGTTATTTTGCAATATGTAATTATGTGCAATGAAGGCGAAGATTCTCCTTTGCGAAAAGCGCTTGGTAAAGATTTAAAAGGAAAAGCTTCAGCAGTTTTATACATCGTCGGAATTATTTCTTCGTTTTACAATGTATGGATTTCTGGCGCTGCATATTTTATTGTAGCTATGTCATGGCTTATTCCGGATAAAAGAATCGAAAGAGTTTTTGATTCTAATGATTAATATATGAGATCCGTTTTTCAGTCCATTCAAAACTTTTCTCCAGAAGAATTAAATCTTTTAGATGATTTAATAACTTTTCGAACTTTGAAGAAAGGTGAACTTTTGTTGACTGAGAATCAGGTTTGTAATGAGATTGTTTTTATCAAAAAAGGTATTCTGAGATCTTTTTTTGTAAATCATAAAGGTGACGAAATCACAAATTGTTTTGCTTTCGAAAATGAATTTATGGCTTCTTTTGCCAGTTTCATTACCGAAGAAAAAGCCGAAGAAAACATTCAGGCTCTTGCCGAAACCGAATTGCAGATTTTAGATAGAAAAGCTTTAGAAAAACTGTATATGTCAGGTTTTAATTGGCAGGAAACGGGAAGAAAGTTAACCGAAATTGAATTTGTAAATCTTCATAAAAGAATGGTTTCTTTTCAGAAATTATCTGGAGCACAACGTTACGAAGAACTATATCAGAATCATCAAAAATATTTGCAGCTAATTCCATTGCAATATTTAGCTTCTTATTTAGGAATTACTCCAAGACATTTAAGCCGAATCAGAAAAGCGATTTTGAGTCTTTAATTTTAGAGGGAAAGTTCTCTCGCTGATCTCGCAGATTTTGGAGATTTATTTTTGAAAATCTGTAAAATAATTTTAAGATTTTCAAAATCCCCTTAATCTGCCAAATCTGCGAGAGAATAATTAAGCAGTTTTCAGGACATTTGTCTATTGAAAGAAAATCTGTAAAAAGTATTTTTGAGAAAACTTTGATATGAAAAAAATACTAATTATAAACGGACATCCTAATTCAGCAAGTTTCAACTTCGGAATTGCTGAATCTTATAAAAACGGCGCAATTGCTTCTGGAACTCAAGTTGAAACAATTACAATTGCCGATTTAAAATTTAATCCGAATTTGCAGTTTGGTTATCAAAAACGAACTGAATTAGAACCAGATTTAATTGAATCCTGGGAGAAAATCCAAAGAGCCGATCATTTAGTTTGGATTCACCCTGTTTGGTGGGGCGGGCTTCCGGCAATCACAAAAGGTTTTATTGATCGTTTATTTTTACCTGGGATGGCTTTTCAATACAGAGAGAATTCGGTTTGGTGGGATAAACTTCTTAAAGGAAAAACAGCTCATATCATAACAACTTTAGATCAGCCAGGCTGGTATTATCGATTGTTTTTTGGAAGACCAAGTGTGAATCAATTAAAAAAATCAACTTTGGAATTTTGCGGAATAAAACCAGTAAAAGTGAGTTATATCGGAATTATAAAAACGGCCGATGAAATTCAAAGAAAAAAATGGCTTGAGAAAGTGTATAATTTCGGATTTCAGAATAAATAAATTCTCGGAACCAAAAATTAATCCTTTAAATCCAGTCCAAATGTTGAGCGTAAAAGTTCAAGATTTGGATTGATTTCTAAAAGGCGATTATATCGATCCTGATTATTATAAGTTCTTTTGGTTTCGGCTTGTTCATTTACAATTACCTCAATTGTAATATCATGATTGTGCAAATGTCCTTTTAAATGTCCAAGTAATCCATTCATCTGACTTTCAAATTCCAGTTTAGAACCTTCATTTGGTAATTCATAAGTGATTCTTGTTCCGTTTAAAACAGGATCGCTGATCAATAAGATAGATTCCATGATTTTTAGACCTTTCTGACCTAAACGCTCCGCATATTTATTCCAATGCAAAAGCATATCCGTTTCGTTAAATTCCTCGGTAGGCAATACAGAAGAAGGTTTAACATAAGATTTACTGCTTTGTTCCAATTCTTTTTTCTTGCGGATACTGGCAAGAGAAAAAGCGGAAACTTTTGGAGTATTGCTGGATTCTGTTTCTGGAGTTTGAGAAGTCTGAACTTTCGGAGTTTCAGAAATAGTTGTGTTTTTTGGACTTTCAACTTCAGTTGGAGCAGTTGTATTTTCTGATTTTATATTTTCGGAAACAGTCTGACTTTCAGCTTTCGATTTTGAGGTTTGAACTTCAACAATCGAAAAGCTTCCATTTTTATAATAAGTAGGCGGAATTATGAATTGCTCAGCTTTTTTTTTTCTCCATCAAAATTGATAGAGGCTAATTGCATTAAGCATAATTCAACTAAAAGTCGCTGATTCTGACTCAATTTATATTTTAAATCGCAGTCATTTGCAATGTCGATTCCTTTTAATAAAAAGTCCTGAGAGCATTTCTGCGCTTGAACGCCATACATTTGTTGTGCCTGTTCTCCAACTTCTAATAACGCAATAGTTGCAGGAGTTTTGCTTACTAATAAATCTCTAAAATGAGATGCTAAACCAGCAATAAAATGATGTCCGTCAAAACCTTTTGAAAGAATGTCGTTGTAGGCAATCAACAAATCTGGAATTTTGTTTTCCAGAATCAAGTCTGTGATTGAAATATAGGTTTCGTAATCTAAAACGTTTAGGTTTTCAGTTACAGCCTGACGCGTTAAATTAGTTCCGCAATACGAAACTACACGGTCAAAAATAGACAAAGCATCACGCATTGCACCATCTGCTTTTTGAGCAATAATGTGCAGTGCATCATCTTCAAAATTGATTCCCTGACTTGCAGCAACATCAGCCAAATGTTCTTTAGCATCTTTTACTGTAATTCTTTTGAAATCAAATATCTGGCAACGAGATAAAATCGTCGGGATGATTTTGTGTTTTTCTGTTGTTGCTAAAATAAAAATAGCGTGTTTTGGCGGTTCTTCCAATGTTTTCAGAAAAGCATTAAAAGCAGCCGAAGACAACATATGAACCTCGTCAATAATATACACTTTGTATTGTCCGGTTTGTGGCGGGATTCGAACTTGATCAATCAGGTTACGAATATCATCAACGGAGTTGTTTGAAGCAGCATCTAACTCAAAAACATTAAATGCAAAATCTTCATTTGGATCGTCATATCCAGGCTGATTTATCTTTCTGGCCAAAATACGTGCACAAGTAGTTTTTCCAACTCCACGTGGTCCGGTGAACAAAAGGGCAGAAGCAAGGTGATTGCTGTCAATCGCATTCAACAACGTGTTTGTAATGGCTTTTTGCCCCACAACATCCTTAAAGGTCTGTGGGCGATATTTACGTGCCGATACTACAAATTGTTCCATATTCTTTTTTATTCGATAGCAAATATAGTCTGAAAATTACCAAATCACAAATCTGAAATTAATAAATCTTTGAGTCATTTGTGAGTGGTTTGAATTTGAGAAAGTAAGATGTTTTAATTTAATTTTATAAATAGGATTTTCATATTTTTACTACAAGTTTAACCTTAATAAGACCTAAAATGAAACTATTTTTATTGACTTTATTATTCGTTACAACATTTATTTCAAAAGCGCAGAATGTAGCACAAGTAAATCCTGTTTATCAGTTGCGTATTTATGAAATTTTTGAAAACAACAAAAATCATTTTCATGAGCGTTTTCGAGATCACGCGATGCGAATCATGAAAAAATACAATTTTAAAATTACTTCTATTTACGAATCAAAATCAGACAAGAAGACCGAGTTTGTTTATTTTCTGGAATGGCCAGACGAAAAAACAATGAAACAAGCATGGGAAGGTTTTAAAGCTGATAAAGAATGGATCGAAATTAAAAAAGAATTTACTAAAAAATACGGTGATGTTGTGGGGAATATTGAAGATCGGGTTTTGACTAAACTTGATTATTCTCCGAATTAAAACGAAGCTGACAATATCAATATGATGAATTCTAAACTCATTTACATGAAAAAATATCTAACACTAATTACAATACTATTTTATTCTTTTAAAATTCACGCACAAACTAAACAAGATACTTTAGATATTAAACGCGTTGCTTTAGCTTATATCGAAGCGCAACATAATCCGAATCCTAAACTTATGGAAAGCGCACTGCATCCAAGAATGGTGAAAAGATCTGTTTTCAGAAATAAAGTCGCTCAAAAAGATTATATCTCAGAATTCTTCGCTGAAAATATGGTTATTCTGGCAGAAACTTATAATGTGAAAGGCGATAAATTCCCGAAGAACCCAAGAAAAGAAATCAAGTTATTAGATGTTTCTGCTAAAACAGCATCGGTTAAATTATTTGCTGATGCATGGATTGATTATATGCACATTGTGAAGGAAAATGGCGAATGGAAAATTATTAATGTGCTTTGGCAATATAATGACGTGACACAGCATGAATAGATAATTTTTATCTTTTATAGAGAAAAGCAAAAAGAGAAAATTAATAAAAAAAGAAATGAAAAATCCAATAATAACTGTCGACGAAACCCAAGGACATAAATTAAAAATTGCCGGAGGAAGTTACCGTATTGTCATTTCAGGAAAAGAAACGAATGGCGAATATGCTGTAATCGAAATGTCGGTTCCGCTTGGCGCTGGACCAAACCCGCACGCACATGCTGATTTTACAGAAACTTTTTTTGTGTTGGAAGGCGAGGTTACTTTTAAATCGGAATTAGGGATTTATGTTGCGAAGAAAAATGCTTTTGTTAATATTCCGAAAGGTGGAATTGTACATGGTTTTAAAAATATGGGAAACGAACCGGCTAAATTATTATGTACAGTTACTCCCGCTGGTTTAGATGATTTGTTTGAAGAAATTGCCAGTTATATGGAAACCAATTCTTCGGATTCTGAAATTGAAAAGAAAGAAAAAATAAACTCCATTTTTGTGAAATACGGACAAGAAATGTTTCCGCCGGATTATTTGGATTAATGTTTTTTAGTTTTCAGTCTCAGATTAAAAAACTGAGACTGAAAACTAAATTAAAAATTACCTTCCCCTAATGCTTAAATCAAATAAAAACTTTGCTGTTTCCTGATCTGAATCGGCTGAAAAGCCAGCAACATACACTCCTTTTTTGCCTGTAGTCGATTTAATTCCGTATACAACTGCCTCATCGCCCGGGTCTGATTCACCCTCGTATCGATACACATGAACAATTTCAAATTTCTCAGGATTCTTTTTAATCATGTCAGCATTTCGATTAAAATCGCACGTAAATCCTTTCTCATTCAATTGATCTAAAGCCTTTGAAACAGTTGCGTAATGATACATTCTTTTCATGATAACTGAATTTAAAAATTATGGAATTTTAAAGATAACTATTTTAAAATTAAAAAGTTATGATATAATTCATAAAATGGAAAATTTAAAATCATTATTCTTCACTTATAAAGTGTTACTTTTGCACCGCAGACCGCCTTATCGTCGTTCCGTCCCGATAGCTATCGGGATCGGGAGGGAGGAAAGTCCGGACACCATAGAGAAGCATAGCGGGTAACACCCGTCGGTCCCGATAGCTATCGGGATTAGGACAAGTGCAGCAGAAAGTATGTACAGGTAATGCTGTAGTGAAACCAGGTAAACTCTATGCGGTGAAATACCAAGTATATCAGCATTTAAGGGCTTCTCGTCCGTTGTTGAAGGGTAGGTAGCTTGAGTCGCGCAGTAATGTTCGATCTAGATAAATGATAAGGTATTGTTTCGTTGTAAAGCGAGACAAGAACAGAATCCGGCTTATAGGTCTGCTTTTTTTATATATTTGTGAAACTATCTAACTAATTTTCATGAATATTTCTACCCCAAATACTTCTTCAAAAAATAAAAAAAGTCTTTTTAAGACTATAATAACCAACCTTACTTTCTGGGTTTTGATTGCGATTATTGCAGGAATTTTGCTCGGACATTTTTCGCCTGAAAATGGAATTAAAATGGAAAAAGTTGGAAAAGGATTTATTGATCTTATCAAACTTTTTATTGGACCAATTATTTTCCTGACGATTGTTTTAGGAATTTCCGGAATGGGAAATTTAAAGAAAGTCGGCCGAATTGGCGTAAAAGCTTTAGGCTATTTTGAAGTCGTTTCGACTGTTGCTTTAGCAATTGGAGTTGCAGTGGCATATTTGTTTAAGCCGGGAAAAATTGATAAATCGGGATTGCAAATTGGCGATGCAAGTCAATATACAAATAGTTCAGCAGAACATTTTTCATGGTTGCAGTTTTTCTTTTCCAATTTCACTTTACAGGTTTTAGTCGCTGCAATTGTCTGCGGAATCGCCTTAAAATTTTATAAAAAAAGAGAACAAACAGTTTTAGTTTTAGAACGAATTTCGAATGTTGTTTTTACAGGTTTGAAATATGTGATGTATCTGGCTCCAATTGGTGCTTTTGGAGGAATGGCTTATACGATTGGGAAATTTGGTTTGGCAACTTTGATTCCGCTTGGAAAATTGATGCTTTGCGTTTATCTGACAATGGCCCTGTTTGTCTTTTTGGTTTTAGGAAGTATTCTCAGATATTATAAAATAAGTATTCTTTCCATTTTAAAATATATAAAAGAAGAGCTTTTATTGGTTCTCGGAACTTCATCTTCTGAAGCAGCTTTGCCGAGTATTATGGTAAAATTGGAAAAAATGGGCTGTAGTAAATCGGTTGTGGGATTGGTGATTCCAACAGGTTATTCTTTTAATCTTGACGGAACTTCAATTTACCTTTCGATGTCGGTGATATTTTTGGCGCAGCTGTATGATGTACATTTGAGTTTTTTCGAAATCTTGACCGTAATAGGAATTTTGATGATTACATCAAAAGGCGCTGCCGGTGTAACCGGAAGCGGATTTATAGTTCTAGCGTCGACATTGACTGCACTTCATAAAATTCCTGTTGAAGGTTTGGCTTTTTTATTAGGCGTAGATAAATTTATGAGTGAAGCCAGAGCTATTACAAACTTAATTGGAAATACAGTTGCAACAATCATCATTTCAAAAACAGAAAGAGATTTTACAGAACTAAATTTGAGTACTGTTTCTGAGGAATAATTTTTTGATAAAGTTACAAAGAGACAAAGTTGCAAAGTCGCAAAGGTTTAAATTCTTTGCCGCTAAGTCACTTTATCCCTTTGCACCTTAAACTTACGATTCGTCTTTTGTAGTTCGAACCAAGCTGATTCCAGACATAAAAAATACGATTCCTAAAATTCCATAAATAATTAAAGATTTTACATCTCTGGTTTCTCCGCTAGTGCCGGCAAAAATTACGGCAGTATAAATAAGTCCTATAATTCCGAGAACAGTAAGTAGTCCACCGAATAATCTTTTTAGGTTCATGATTATTAGTTTTAAAGTTATATAACAAATTTATCCTTGTATTTGTTAAATGTTGTTATACAATTACTTACATAAATTATATGATTTCAAGGATGAAAATTGTAAGAAATATTTTTAATTTTAATAGCTTCATATTGATTAAATAGTATTTTTACGCCCACTAATCGATAAACCAAAATATGAAGAAAATTTACTTTTTGATGTTGCTTTTTGCTGCATCTTACGTTCATGCGCAAGATGATACACCCGTTTCAGTTGCGAAAAATCAATTTAAAATCAATGTAATACTATTGCCGGGTTTTGTATATGAGCATGGCTTTTCTGAAAAAACCACTTTATATTCTGAAGCAAGTTTAGTAACGGGTTATCGCCATAATGGCTGGTACGATGAATCTACTTGGTATTTTACACCAAGAATTACAGAACAATTACGTCATTATTATAATTTAGAAAAAAGAGCAACCAAAGGAAAAAGAACCGCATATAATTCGGGAAATTTTATTGCTTTGAATGCTCATTATGATTTTCAGTCAATTTCAACAAATAAATGGTTTGATGAAGAAGTTCCTTCTTTTACAATTGGCCCAGTTTGGGGAATCCAGCGTACTTATAAAGGAAAATTTAATATTGATTTACATATTGGAGCTGGAGTAAATATCGACCAATATGATACTGAATTTACACCAATTGCAAACTTTAGTTTAGGCTGGGTAATCGGAAAATAATTTTAAGCATAAAACAGAAAAACCTTGACGAATCAAGGTTTTTCTATTTTAAATTCCAATCCAATATTTCGAACACTTTCAATTTTGATTTTTGGATCAGAATTAAAATATTTTCTTAGTCGGCTGATGAAAACATCCATGCTTCGTCCCGAAAAATAGTCGTCTTTTTTCCAGACCGACATTAAAATTTGGTCTCTTTTTAATAACTGATTATGGTTTAGATATAGGTATTCTATAAGAGAAGCTTCTTTCTCTGTGAGCTGTTGAACGTGATTTTTATTATTGAGTGTTAAACGTTCGTTATCAAAAATATAAGAACCGATTTCAATGATATTATTTCCTTCCAGGCTTCTTTTTTGCTCAATTCTCTTTAATATATTCTGCAAACGTAAAACTAGTTCGTCGACCTCAAAAGGTTTTGCGATATAATCATCAGCTCCAAGTTTTAATCCAATGATTTTGTCTTCTTTTAATTTTCTCGCAGTTAGAAAAATAAACGGAATTTCAGGATTGATAGCCACTATTTTTTCAGCCAATGAAAATCCGTCCAGCTTGGGCATCATTACATCAAGAACGCAAATATCAAAAGTTTGGTTTTTAAAATAGTCTAAAGCTATTTCGCCATTTTCTGCCCAGATTACTTCAAACTGATGCAATTCTAAATATTGTTTTAAAATCGCAGCAAAATCAAAATCGTCTTCGGCCAAAAGTAATCTTTTCAAAATAAGGTAATTAAACTTTTAATAAAATAGTAAACTGAGCTCCTTTTCCTAAATCGCTAATCACACTAACAGTTCCCTGATGCGCTTTTACGATTTGATCGACATAATAAAGTCCTAAACCTAAACCTTTTGTGTTGTGAAGGTTTCCTTGTTCTACACGATAAAATTTCTCAAAAAGCAGTGATTGTTTGTTTTTGGAAATGCCAATTCCGTCATCTTCAAAAATAATGGATAATTGTTTTTCAACTATTCTCGTTTTAACGGTAATGGTTTTAGAACCATATTTTACAGCGTTTTCCAGAACATTTAGAAATGCAGTTGTTAAATGAAATTTATCTAAAATTAAAACGGTTTTCTGTGTTTGAAAATCTGTTTTAAGATTGATTTTCGGAAATGCAATTTTAAAATCGTTTACAATCGAAAGCAGAAAATCTTCAGTTTCAATTTTTTCTTTTTTCAGTTCAATCTCATTTTCTGCCAATGAATTTGCCATAACCTGATCAATCAGATTCTGAAGTCGATTGTTTTGACGCGAAATTGTATTGACAATCGAATTGAAATTTTCGTCGTTATCACGAATGCTTTTTTGTTCTAAAATCTTTGTAGAAATTCCTAAAGTTGCCAATGGCGTTTTGAGTTCATGCGTAATATTATTGATAAAATCAGTTTTGACATCGCTGACTTTTTTCTGCTTAATCAAAGCTTTAATCGCAATCACAAAAAGGGTGATAATCGTAGCAATCGAAAACAAAGACAAAATCAAAACAAAAGTCATTCGTCTTAAAATAATCATTTCCCAATCAATTACAGAAACGTACATCGAATCTTCAGTCAGCAATTGATAATTCTGATTTTCAAAGCTTCCGTTTGTGGTTCCAACATAACTTCGAACCAAAAAAGCATGATTCAGTGAAGCCAGATTTCCGTATAATTTATTTTCAATAAAAGGTTTTTCAGAGAAAATTGTATCGGCTTTTTTGGTGTTTTTGTAGAGAATAAATTTGTTGAGAACAATCGCAAAATCAATTTTAAAATTGGGCAAATCCCGTTCAAACTTTCGCTGAATTTTTTGGGTTAAAGCATCTTTATATTCATTTTCTAAAATTCCGGTTTTAACAGTTGATTTGCTGTTTTTTCCAAGAATATAATTTTCAGATAAACTTTTGTAAAGCGCTTCTTTTTTAGAAACCAATACCGAATCAATATCACTGTAATTATTAGTGATTTGAGCAATTTCATTCTTAATCTGAGTATGAAATTGCGCCACTTTGTAGTCGTAAGTGGTTTTTACCAAATAACATTGCACCGTCGTCAAAACAATAAATGCTACGACAGAAAACGCTATTAATAAATTGATTCTTTGTTTCATTTTTTATTTGAAATTATGGGCCACTGATTTTACGGATTGAACTGGTTTGCACAGATTAAATTTTAATGGACTCTTTAAAAAAAATAAATTCGCATGAACCAGTTCAATCCGTGTCATCTGTGTGCCAATTTTCTCCGCTCAAAAATAATGCTTTTATAAAACAAAAAAGCCATTAACCGCGCATTAACCTACAATTAACCTTCAGAACATTTTTTTAGAACCACTTTTGCACTTTCTCAAATCAAAATAATCTAAAAATTATCTTTATATGCCTCTAAAAATTCTCCTCCTAATTTTACTTTTTTTGTTTTCATTTTTAGCTAATGCCCAAAATGAATCTCCAAAAGACTCAATTTCAAATTATTTGAAAGAAGTCGTCATCAGTAGAAACAAAAAAACGTTTACCAATTCAAACGGAAATATAAAAGTTGATGTTGCGAATTCAATTTACAATTCAATTCCAAATCCGGTTGATTTGCTTACAAAATTGCCAGCGGTACAAGTGAGTTCAGATCGCGAAAAAATTACGGTTGTCGGTAAAGGAAGTCCGCTGATTTATATTGACAATCAAAAAGTGACAATGAATGATTTGAATGTTTTGGCTGTCGCCGATATCAAAACAATTGAAATCATTCAAAATCCATCTTCAAAATATGAAGCCGAAGGCCGCGCCGTAATTTTAATTACCAGAAAATTTAGCAAAAAAGATAGTTTTAGAACTGAAGTTTCTGAAACGGCTTCTTTTAAAAAGAACTTCAATAACTACTTAGGATTTAATTCCAGCTTCAAAAAAAACAAAATAGAATGGAAAACTAATTTTAATTACAACCGATTGAATCCGTGGGAGAATCACAGTATTGATTATCAGATTCCAGCTGCCGAAATTGCTTCTATATATGATGTAACTGCGAGTACAAAAAGGAAACAATTTGTTTTTGGAGGCGGTTTCTTTTTCAAGATAAACGATGAAGATTATTTTTCGTTTAATATAAGCAGCAAACTGCAAAGTGATTCTTTTCCGATTAATACAATCACGAATAATAAAAATAAAGATGAAGTAAATAATGTTGTAACGTATAGTGATAATGACGGACAAAAGAATTTTGTAAACTCATTTTTGAATTATTCTAAGAAGATAAAATCTATTGATACGCAAGTTTTTACGGGATTACAGTTTTCTAATTTCGATCAGAAATCCTGGAGCCAGGTTCAGGATAATTTTAATGATACACAATTTGATTTGACACAAATTCGCGATCAGAAATTTAAAGTAAATGTTTTTTCAGGAAGAATTGATTTGGAGAAAAAAATCAAAAACGAAATGAAATTAGAAGCTGGCGGGTTATTTTCGTCGGCAAACTCAAAGTCAGATATTGCTATTTTTTATAATCAAACAAATACAAATGAAATCAGTAATTATGATTTTGAAGAACAAAATCTGGCTGGCTATACACAGCTTTCCGGAAAAATAAAAAAAGTCAATTTCTCAATTGGAATCAGAGTAGAAAATACAAATGTAAACGGCAAATTTAAAACCGATTTGTTGCCTTTGATTGATAAAAACTACACCAACTTTTTTCCGAAAGCACAGTTTACTTATGCAATTGATAGTACAAAAAGCATTAACGTAAATTACGCAAAAAGCATTTCGAGACCTAATTATTCTTCGTTAAGCCAAGGCGCAACATACATTAATCCGTATTTTTTGTATTCAAGGAATGTTTTTCTGGATCCAACTATTATTGATGAAATTTCGACGTCTTTTCAATATCATGATAAATCGGTAAAACTGAGTTATTATCAAAATAAAAATCCGGTTTACAATAGTTTCTTTTTTGATAATGAACAAAATATCATGACTTTTAAAGATGTAAATTTTGATAAAGAATGGGGATTAAACCTTGATTTTGAAGTGCCTTTTACATATAAATTTTGGACAATGAATAACTCCGTGATTTTTATTCTGGAGAAAATTGAAGATGCATCGGCGGTATTTTTATCTTCAAAACCTTATTTGTATTTCTATTCTAATAATGAATTCAAACTTCCAAAAGATTATAATATAATGATAGGTTGGTGGGGCGCTACAACGCAATACAAAGGTGTTTTTGAACGAAATCCTCGATTTGTTTTTGATATGGCGCTGTCAAAAAAGTTTTTTAAAAACTGGAATTGTACTTTGAGTTGGAATAATGTTTTTAAAAATGTAATTGAAAAAGAAGAATTTACGATTAACAATATTAGTTCAAAAGCAAGATATGTAGTTGATGCTCATGAAGTTTCGATTGCAATTAAATATTCCTTCGGAAAAATAAAAGAAAGCCAATTCAAAGAAAAAAATATTGATGAAAACGAAAATAGAGTCCGATAAAAACTAAAAATATTTTTAAGCTTATTCTTACTGATTTTGAAAAAAAGTGACGTTCTTTAGATCGTAATTAAAAGAATGGAAATCTAATAAAGAATATGAAAAAAAGAATATTGACTGTTTTGTTTTTATTGAGTTTTGTTTTTGCTAACGCTCAGATTGTTAAGCCTTTTGTTGGTGCTGGAATTTATCTACATTCTGATTTTGAAAATTCAGGTTTTTTAAGTTTAAGATCTGGAGCTGAATTTAATGTGAGTAAATACATAAAACCTGAAATTGAAATTAGCGGTTTGCTAGGAAGTCTGGAATCTAGCAGTAAGCTTGATGCTAATAATGTTATGATTGCTGAAATTACAAGGTCGGTATCTGCGGTTAATTTTAGTTTTTGTCCAAAGATTATTTTAGGAAATGAATTGGTTTCTTATTTTGAAATTCTTCCAAAATATTCCATTTCGACTATTGAAGCGCATAAAAATTCTTATAATTATACGAATGGCAATTTTACCTCCAGCAAAATGGAAATTGCAAAAGAATGGAGTCAGTCTTTTGGAATTGGAATTGGCTATACTTTTAGTTTTTCTGATGAATATTCAGATTCAATGAGTCTTATTTTAGATCTGCAGAATGTCGATCTCGGAAAACCATTAAATAAATTAAGTCCGAATGCTAGTCGGGTAGATACAAAATGGACGATTGGTTTTGGTATTAACTATTATATTAATTTGAAGAAGAAGAAGAAAGTTTAAAAGCTGAAATAAAACAAAAATCCCTTGAAATTTCAAGGGATTTTTTATGATTTAAAAAGAAGAAAATTATCCTTCGTCTTCTTCTGTAATTTTTATTGGAGAATCTCCCGGAAGTTCTTCATCATCGTCAGTTGAGTTTAATTCGAAGAAACTGAAAAAAGAACCGCCATAACTTTTCTGAAAAGAAAAATTACTCAAATGATCAAGCTTTGTATATTTTGAATGCTCAATAATCATCATTCCGTCCTCATGAAGCAAATCTCTTTCAAAAACAGTTAGTACAATTTTTTCAAAAGTCGCCTGATCGAGTCCGTAAGGAGGATCGGCAAAAACAATATCATAAGAAGTTTTGCAGCTTTCCAAAAATTTGAAAACATCGCTTTTTGTTGCCGCAATATCAAAATCATATTCTGACGAAACCTGTTTGATGAATTTTACACATCCAAAATCACCATCTACAGAGGTAATTGGTGCGCTTCCGCGTGAAGCGAATTCATAACTGATATTTCCAGTTCCTGAAAATAGATCTAAAACCTTTAAGCTGTCAAAACTGAAATGATTGTTCAAAACATTGAATAATGCTTCTTTGCTCATATCAGTTGTTGGTCTTACAGGAAGGTTTTTTGGTGGAGAAATTCGACGCCCTTTGTGTTTTCCTGAAATAATTCTCATGATTGGAATAAGATATAATGTTTTTGATTTTCTTTTAAAGAGAAGCTGTTTTTTTGCTGTAACGTGCTTACATCCAGAAAGGATATATTACGAATGTATTTATACGCAATGGCATAAAACGGATCGTTTTGGTCTATCGTGCCTAATAATTCGAGAGGAAAAATCTCGGGATTTAAATTCGATTGTTCGGCAGTAAATAGTAGGTAATATAGAAAATCTTCAGGGGTTTGATATTCAAATGAATTGAAAAAAAGAAGTTTCTGGTTTTGAACCACTATAACTTCAAAATGGCCAGGATTAAAATTGACCACCATTTTCTTTTCGTCGTTGTTTCTTGAATTGTCCAGAATTTTTTCGACCAAAATACTATTGGCATGTTTGTAATCAAATGATCCAACATTATCAATCAAAAAATTATTGATATTCACATACGGAATATACACCGAATTCATGTGATAATTTGAAATTTGATCAAACGTAAAAAAATCGGTTTCAAAAACTTTTGTAGTGTATTGCAGATAACTTCCAAGATATTCCTCATCAAACAAAGGTTCTGGAACAAAAGTCGAAAGATTATTGTTGTGAATCACCATTACTTCGTCGTAAATGTCTTTTAATTCAGAATTATTTTTGAAAGCCTCGCTAAACAGATCTTCAATTTTACCGGTTTTGCCTGACGTATCAAACTTTATTTCTTTATAGGTTGTAATGACATTATTTAAAGTGTCAAAACAACAAAATGAAAATCCAGTCAGAGAAACCTGAATAGAAAGTTTTTTGTAATTTTTGGAAGTAATGTTAATATTTTGTAATGACATATCTGATTTACAAATCGTTACTTGTTTTTGAATCAAGAAAGAATTTAAGCGACCACAAACTTACAAATAAAATAAATAACAATGTCAATTTCAATTTTAATGAAAATGACTAAATAAAATGCAATTTCAAAAATTAATGTTACAATAAAGTTAGCAAAGTATTATTATTGTGTTTATTATGAGGTATTTAGTGATGTCAGTGGATTCTAAGTTTCAGACCTTGTTTTTACATTTTGATATTGATATTGAATTTTTCGATTTGCTATTTAGATTGTAATTGCCATTAAAAAAGACGAACTTTGTATTCCAATTTTACCCTATGAATTCAACATTGTTTTACAGCGTTTTACAAAAAAGATTCCCTTTTGCACCCACATACAAACAAGATGTTTTTTTTCAGAAAATCGCAATTTTTTTAACTGAACCTAAAAACGATACGATTTTTGTACTGAAAGGATATGCCGGAACCGGAAAAACAACGGTGATTTCAACGATTGTAAACAATCTTGGAGAAATCAATAAAAAATTTGTTTTGCTTGCGCCAACAGGACGTGCAGCAAAAGTGATTTCGAATTACTCCAATACAGCAGCATTTACGATTCATAAAAAAATATATTTTCCTAAAAAATCATCGGGCGGCGGAGTAGCTTTTACAAAACAAGTCAATAAACATAAAAACACCATTTTTATAGTTGATGAGGCTTCGATGATTTCAGACAGCACGCTTGACAGTGGATCGCTTCTGGATGATTTAATCAATTATGTATATTCCGGAAGCAATTGCAAAATGATTCTTTTGGGAGATACAGCGCAGCTTCCTCCGGTGAATTTAGATATTTCTCCGGCGCTTGATATTCAGACATTAGGCGTTCATTATGATAAAGAAATTGAACATATTGAGTTAGACGAAGTTATGCGTCAGGAAGAAAATTCGGGGATTTTATTTAATGCGACAGAACTGCGTGAATTGCTGAAAGAAAGCTTTATTACAGAGTTTAAATTCAATGTAAAAAAGTTCAAAGATATTGTTCGATTGACAGATGGATACGACATTCAGGATGCTATAAATTCGGCTTACAGCAATTATAGTATTGAAGACACGGCTTTTATTGTTCGGTCAAATAAAAGAGCAAATCAGTATAATGAACAAATCAGAAGCCGAATTTTATTTAAGGAAAGTGAACTTTCGGTTGGCGATTTTTTAATGGTTGTCAAAAACAATTATTTCTGGCTGAAAGAAACCGATGAAGCAGGATTTATTGCCAATGGTGATATTATTGAAGTTTTGGAAATGTTCGGAATCAGAGAATTATACGGATTTACTTTTGCCAAAGTAAAAATCAGAATGGTCGATTATCCGGACCAAAAGCCTTTTGAAACAGTTTTGATTTTAGATACCATAAAAAGCGAATCTCCGTCGTTAACATATGAAGAATCAAATCGTTTGTACGAAGAAGTAATGAAAGATTACGAAGACGAACCAACGAAATACAAGAGATTTCAAAAAGTAAAAGAAAATGAATATTTCAATGGTCTTCAGGTAAAATTCTCCTACGCAATCACGTGTCACAAATCGCAGGGAGGGCAATGGAATACGGTTTTTATCGAACAGCCATACTTGCCGGATGGTATTGATAGAGATTACATTAGATGGCTTTATACGGCTATGACGCGTGCTAAAAATAAATTATATTTGATAGGATTTAAAGACGAGAGTTTTGAGGAATAGTTTTTTTGATAGCCACGAATTCACGAATTAATTCAAATACTTTGCGTATAGATTTTAAAAAAATAAATTCGTGAATTCGTGGCGGAAAATTTTACTGTTTTAAATACGAAAAAATGACAACACTAAACGACTTACATTCGATTTCTTCAACGTTTTCGAATACAGATAAAATGCCGGTTCTGTTTTTAGGACATGGAAGCCCAATGAATGCTATTGAAGAAAATCAGTTTGTTACTGGTTTTCGTGAATTGGCTAAAACTTTGCCACAGCCAAATGCTATTTTATGTGTTTCGGCGCACTGGTTTACAAAAGGGACAAAAGTAACTTCTATGGAAATGCCAAGAACGATTCATGATTTTGGAGGTTTTCCGCAGGCACTTTTTGATGTACAATATCCTGCAAAAGGAAGTCCGGAGTTAGCAGTTGAAACCAAAAAAATCTTAGATCCAGTTCAGGTCGAATTAGACGAACATTGGGGCTTGGATCATGGTGCGTGGAGCGTAATTAAACATTTATATCCAAATGCAGATGTTCCGGTGATTCAGTTGAGTATTGATTACACGAAATCGGGTCAATATCATTTTGAATTGGCGCAGAAATTACAAGCCTTGCGTTACAAAGGCGTTTTGATAATTGGAAGCGGGAATATTGTGCATAATCTACGTTTGGTCGATTTCAGAAATTTCGACAAAGACAATTACGGTTACGATTGGGCAATTGAAGCCAGAGAAACTGTAAATAATTATTTATTAGATGGGAATTTTCAGCCTTTGATTGATTTCGAAAAAATGAATAAAGCCGTTCAATTGGCGATTCCGACTCCAGATCATTATTTACCGTTATTATATACTTTAGGTTTAAAAGATAAAACTGATGAACTGGAACTTTTCAATGATAAACTTTTGGCAGGTTCGTTGAGTATGACTTCGGTAAAAATGATTTGATTTTTGTTGGAATAATAATAAAATTATTTTTATGAGTGAAACAAGCCAATATATTTATGCCCCTAAAATTGACATAAAGACTTTATGGGAAATGAGTGCTCATGATTTTAATTCATGGAGAAAAATTCATGACTATCCTAGAATTATTAATTTTTTTAAATTGAGGTTACCAAAATTTGAAGAATGGATGAAAGAGCAATCTGTTTCTGACGAAATGTTGGTTGAATTTTCTCCTTCCAAATTAATGCAAGACATTGATAAAGTATATATTTATACAGTATGTAAGAATGATTTTTGCAAAAATGTAATAGTAGAAAATAATTTTTTTATTGGAGATTTATGGCATCATCAATTCATAATAAAAGATAAAAATGAAATTATACCATACCAGACTTGGTATTTTTCTCAACCAGATAGTCATGCTATTTTGCCTTTTCAAAATTGTACTCGTTATGGAGATAAAATATTTTTAATGAATGAATTAGAGCTTTTAGACTTGGGGAAGATATGTTTAGATAGTAATATAAAGCAAAACTTTACAATTAATGACGGAGTGAAAAGCCGTACTTTAAATTTAGATTTTGTGAATTTATGCGGTTTGAAAATAGATAATTTTAATCATGCTCATAATTTTAGAATTTGGTTCTCTTATGCTGAAAATATTTCTATAAATGGAGATCTACATTTTATTGACGCTTATAAAAGCTCTTTTTATAATATGGTAAGTCCCAAAAAATCTAATTTAAAACTTTCAAATGGATCATTTCAAAGATGGTCAATGCGAAACTGTGGTTTTGATTTTACTGCAACTAATTCAAACATTATCGCTTGGAGATATGAAGGAATTGACTTGTATGGAACTTTGAGTAATTCAGATATGTCGGATTGTGAATTTACTGTTTCTAAAATTAAATTTAAGCATTATTATGTTGAGGCGAAAGAATTACATGCAACTGTAAAAAGACTTTACTCGCAAATTGGTAAAAGGAAGGACGCTAGTAAGCACTTCTATTTAGAAAAACAATATGAAAGAAAATCATTTTTTTTTGCTAAAGATAATTTTAGGGAAGAATATAATCGATATAAAAAGAATATCTTTTTAGTTTTAGTATTTTATAAAAAATATTTTATTAAGTATACGAAATCTATTTTTTTAAATTTTTTATGGGGATACGGAGAGAGGCCTATTAGGGTATTTAGAATTTCTCTTTTGTCAATGCTAATATGTGCCTTGTTATATTATTTTCTACCAATTTCTGCGATTAAAACCAAAGGTAATTTGGTTAATTCTATTTATTATAGTATTGTTACTTTTACGACCTTGGGTTATGGTGATATTAATCAAACGCATTGGTTTTTAAAAATAGTATCAGCATTAGAGGCTTTATTAGGCATGTCCTTTTGGGGTATTTTAATAGCAGGATTTACTAATAATTCAAAAGATTATTAAAATAGAAAATTGATGGAATATACTTTGTGAGTCTCTATATGATTTTTTGCGCGAAGAATTACGCGGAGATTTGCTAAGATTATTTTTGCTTTTTCAAATTATAAGCATAAAGATAGCAATCTGCACTTCCGTAAAAAATAACATTATTGCTGATGAATGGAGAAGAAAGAATTGAGCCTAATTGATAAAATTCATCCATTACTTTTAGGTTTTCGGCATAAACAGATAAATCAGCTTGTTTGGAAGTGTATGTAAAATCAAGATGATTGTTATTGAGAATTTCTGAAGCATATTTTTTTCTGTTTTCAGTACTTACAAAAGCAGATTCTTTTCCGTTAGAAAGTAAGTTTAAAGCGAAAAAATTACCACTAAAATCACCAAAGTAAATTGTGTTTCCTGATATTGCAGGCGAAGAATAAATATATCCGTTTCCTTTAAAACGGCATTTTTCCTGACCTGTTTTTGAATCAAGTGCTAATAAAGCATAGGTGTCAGAAGTTCCAACGTAAAGTGTGTTATCCTGAACAACAGCCGAACTCAAAATCCAGGAATTCTCGGCATTGTATTTCCAAACTAATTTTCCGGTTTCTGCATCAAGCGCAAACAAAAAAGGATCTCTGGCGCCAAAATAAACCAATCCATTTGCAACAACAGCGGAAGCCTGAATGCCTTTAAATCCAGTTTTGACTTCAGTTGAAAAATGCCATTTCTCTTTTCCGGTTTTGCAATCTAAAGCATAGAAATTTCCATCCCAACCTCCAAAATACAAATTCTCTTTTTCAATAACAGGAGTACTGTGAATAGGTTCATTTGTTTTGAAAGTCCATTTTAAAGTGCCTTTTTTTGAGTCCACAGCGTACATATTTCCATCACTGCTTCCAAAAATGACTAAAGCTGTATTTTTATCATTGTAAATAACAGGCGATGACAAATAAAAATCCCATAAATCGTTCATCAACATGTCGCTTGGTTTCATTCCCCACATTCCGATTTCTTGGTACCAATGTTCGCCTTTAGTTTGAAATTTCCATATTTCTTTTCCGGTTGTTGCATTTACGGCATAATAATACCCGTCAAAACTTCCAAAATAAACAATATCATTATCGATGCTAGCCGAACTGTGAACTGCGCCATTGGTTTTGAATTTCCATTTGATGTTTCCTGATTTTTCATTGATGCAGTATAGAAAACCGTCTTCACTTCCTATATAAACTGCTCCGTTTTTAACAATTGGAGAGGAAAAGATTTTCCCTTCTGTTTTAAATTTCCATTTTAAATCAGCCAATGGTCGATAACCTTTTCCATCAAAAATTCGATTTGTAAATGCATTGATGGTTTTATTCTGAGAAAAAGCATTGGAAGTAAAAATTAAAAAGAAATAGAGCAGGATAGAAGTAAAGGTTTTTTTCATGTTTTTTACATAAAAATAAAAATATTCTAATGAATTAAATAGCAATGCTTTAATGAAAATGTTATAAAAATATTTTAGGAAGGTCTTTGTGAATAGCATATTTGTTTTTATATGGAAATAGCGAAAGAACACCTCAAAGTTTTCTAATCATTTTCCATTGATGTAATAATGGTCTAAAAGTTATAATCTGTACAATTTGTTTAAAAAATAAATTTGGTGAGATAGTAAAATGTTTTATCTAAATTTGTTTATTTTTACATAAGTAATTGTTTGTCAGTTGATTATTTAGTTTGTGTCTTCTTTTTAAGTAGTTTTTTAAATGCCTTTTGTGATTAACTGGTGATAATTTAAAAAAGGATAGAAGGTGTTTACAAATTAAGTAAAAGTGCGGCATCAGCACTATAATCACTGATAAAATTAAGATGAATCCAAACAAAGCATTATGGGAAAAAGGCGATTTTACGCGCATTGCAGAATCTATGAGAGAAAGCGGTGCGGAATTGGTTGCCAAAATTGGAATTAAAGAAAATAGTAACGTTTTAGATCTCGGCTGTGGCGATGGTACTACCGCAATACCTTCGGCAAAATTAGGAGCCAATGTTTTAGGTGTTGATATAGCAAGAAATTTAGTTGAAGCTGGCAATCTTCGGGCAAAAAAGGAAGGATTGGATAATATTGTATTTAAAGAAGGTGACGCAACCGATTTGAATGAATTGAAAAATCAATCTTACGATGTTACGATGAGCATTTTTGGAGCAATGTTCGCTCCAAAACCTTTTGATGTTGCTAAAGAAATGGTTCGTGTCACAAAACCTGGTGGTAAAATTATTATGGGTAATTGGATACCGGGAGATCCAACGTTGGTTGCACAAATCTTGAAGATTAGTTCTGAATTTACACCACCGCCTCCTGAAGGTTTTGTAAGCCCTATGCTTTGGGGTATTGAGGATAACGTAGTTGAAAGATTTACGAATGCGGGTGTTCCTAAAGAAAATATTTCTTTTGAGAGAGATACCTTTACATTTAAAGCAGCATTTCCACCTTCGGAGTGGCTAGATCGATTGAAAAATTACTATGGTCCAACTATGAATGCTTTTGAAGCTGCAGAACAAAATGGGAAAACTTCGGATTTGTATGCTAAACTTGAAGGATTAGTTAATAGCCAAAACCAAAGTAATGACGAAAATTCTACATTAATTCCCGCAACTTATCTTCATGTTACAGTTTTGGTTTAATATTCTTGAGCATGATTTTCATCCTTCGCAGAAATAGAAAAACAGAAAATTTAAAAGTAATTTTTGCATATTTGCAAACACTTAAAACCAGTGAAAATTAAATTACTAAATTTTGAGTTTTTTAAACTCAGTAAAATATAAGAATGAAAATAATAGCGGTAATTCCAGCCAGATATGCATCAACACGATTTCCAGCAAAACTAATGCAGGATTTGGGAGGCAAAACAGTAATTCTAAGAACCTACGAAGCTTCAGTAGCAACTAATTTATTTGATGATGTTTTTGTTGTTACCGATTCAGATTTAATCTTTGATGAAATTGTTTCCAATGACGGAAAAGCAATTATGAGCATTAAAGAACATGAATCCGGAAGCGACAGAATTGCTGAAGCAATTGCAGATCTTGATGTCGATATTGTGGTAAATGTGCAGGGAGATGAACCTTTTACAGAAGCAGAACCTTTAGCGCAAGTTTTATCAGTTTTTAAAAATGATCCTGATAAAAAGGTTGATTTAGCTTCCTTGATGCGTGAAATTACAAATGAAGACGAAATCAATAATCCTAATAATGTGAAAGTGGTCGTAGATCAATCACAGTTTGCGCTTTATTTTTCAAGATCTGTAATTCCATATCCTAGAGAGAAAAATGTTGGTGTAAGATATTTTCAGCACATCGGAATTTATGCTTTTAGAAAACAGGCTTTATTAGATTTTTATAGACTTCCGATGAAATCTTTAGAAGCTTCTGAGAAATTGGAACAACTTCGTTATTTAGAATTCGGAAAACGTATTAAAATGGTTGAGACAACTCATGTAGGAATTGGGATTGATACGGCTGAGGATTTAGAGAAGGCTAGAATGATGTTGAGGGATATTTAATTAATGTGAATAAAATTATCCATAATCTTGTCATTCCGAGGAACGAGGAATCTCCACGAGTAGCTCGACAAAGATTGGTGATTAACTGTACGGAGTTTCTTGTGGAGATTCCTCGTTCCTCGGAATGACAAACGTTAGGGTTACTTGGTTTATAAAACAAAAAAAGCTCCAAAATTATTGGAGCTTTTTTATTTATCTAAAACATTCTAAAATCTTAGTACAAACTAGGAAATTTAGAAGGATTAACTTCATTCATCATGCTATATACTTTCTCGAAAATATCTTCTGCAGAAGGTTTAGAGAAATAATCGCCGTCAGTTCCGTATGCTGGTCTGTGGGCTTTTGCAGCAAGAGTTTGTGGTTTGCTGTCAAGATATTTGTAAGCATCTTGTTCTTCTAAAATTTGTTGTAAAATGAATGCTGAAGCTCCTCCAGGAACATCTTCATCAATTACTAAAAGACGATTTGTTTTTGCAATACTTTTTACAATATCCTTATTGACATCAAAAGGAAGTAAAGATTGGATATCAATAACTTCACAATCAATTCCTAGATCTAATAATTCGTTTGCAGCTTGCTGAACCAGTCTTAAAGTTGAGCCATAAGAAACCAAAGTAATATCTGAACCTTCTTTCATGGTTTCAATTACTCCAATTGGCGTTTTGAATTCACCAAAATTCAAAGGCGCTTTTTCTTTTAAACGGTAACCGTTTAGACATTCAATTACTAAAGCCGGTTCGTCGCACTCTAAAAGTGTGTTGTAAAAACCTGCAGCTTGTGTCATGTCTCTCGGAACCAAAACATGAATACCGCGAATCGCATTGATAATCATTCCCATAGGAGAACCTGAATGCCAGATACCTTCTAAACGGTGTCCGCGCGTTCTGATGATTAATGGTGCTTTTTGTTTTCCGACAGTTCTGTATTGTAATGTAGCCAAATCATCACTCATGATTTGGATAGCATATAATAAATAATCTAAATATTGAATTTCAGCAATTGGACGTAAACCTCTCAAAGCCATTCCGATTCCTTGTCCAATAATCGTAGCTTCACGAATTCCGACATCGGCAACACGAAGTTCGCCGTATTTTTCCTGCATGCCTTCTAAACCTTGGTTTACGTCGCCAATGTTTCCAACATCCTCACCAAAAATTAAAGTTTCTGGATATTTGGCAAACAAAGCGTCAAAGTTGTCACGCAATAACATTCTTCCGTCAATATCAGCTTTCGTATTTTCACCATATTCAGGAAGTACTTTCTGAACAGAAAAAACATTTTTATCTGATTCAGAATGTAAATTACTGCTGAATTTTTCCTGAGTTTCATTCAAAAATCTAGTAATCCATTCTCTTAGAATTACTTTGCTATTTGGAACTTCAATAAAACGAAGAATCTTTCTCGCATAAACCAGCAATTCTTTTTTTAGAGGTGCTTTAATCGCACTTAATTCCGAAATATATTTTCTGATTCTGTCTTTGTGGTTGATACTTGCTTCAGCAATTTGTTCTAACAAAGCCAAAAGATTCTTTTGTTCCTCAATAATTGGATTAATGAAGGAATTCCAAGCTTCTTTTTTAGCTTCAAGAACTTCTTTTTTCAATTGAAAATCAATCACCTCAAGCTCTTCTGGAGATGCTATATTAATCGCAATCATCCATAAACGCATTTGGCGAATACAGTCAAAATCTCTTTCCCAAGCCAGTCTTTCTCCATTTTTATAACGTTCGTGTGAACCAGAAGTAGAGTGACCTTGAGGTTGTGTCAATTCATTTACGTGAATTAAAACAGGAATATGTTCTTCGCGAGCAATTTGTCCAGCTCTTTCATATGTTGAAACCAGTTCAGCATAATCCCAACCTTTCACTCTAAAAATATCATAACCTTTAGAATCTTCGTCACGCTGATATCCTTTAAGAATTTCAGAGATATTTTCTTTTGTAGTTTGATGTCTGGCGTGAACCGAAATTCCGTATTCATCATCCCAAACACTCATTACCATCGGGACTTGTAAAACTCCGGCAGCATTTATAGTTTCAAAAAATAATCCTTCAGATGTACTTGCGTTACCAATAGTTCCCCATGCAACTTCATTTCCGTTTACAGTAAATTTATCTTTGATGGTGATTCCGTCAACATTTCTGTAAATTTTTGAAGCTTGTGCTAATCCCAATAATCTTGGCATTTGTCCGGCTGTTGGCGATATATCTGAACTTGAATTTTTTTGTTTTGTTAAGTCTTTCCACGAACCGTCTTCGTTTAAACTGTGCGTTACAAAGTGTCCGCCCATTTGTCTTCCGGCAGACATTGGATCAAAATCCAAATCGGTGTGACCGTATAAACCAGCGAAAAATTGTTTTGGAGTCAATTCGCCAATCGCCATCATAAAAGTCTGATCGCGGTAGTATCCTGAACGAAAATCACCGTTTTTGAAAGCTTTTGCCATTGCAAGCTGCGGTACTTCTTTTCCGTCTCCAAATATTCCAAATTTGGCTTTTCCTGTTAATACTTCTTTACGACCTAAAAGACTACATTCACGGCTAGTTACGGCAATTCTGTAGTCGTTCAATACCTCAGTTTTGAAATCTTCAAATGTCAAAGTAGTATTGCTTTTTTCTTTTATCATAATCTTTAATGGTCATGTTTAGACTGCGAAATTACTTAAAAACAATCAATAATCATAATTCTTTAAAATAAATATAATTTAATTATTTGTATTTAAAATCAAAAAACTACGTATTTTATTTATGTAATTTTTAGTAAAAATTCAATTTATGTAATAATAATTCAACTTTTTGTTTAAAATTTATTCGATTAGAACCATTTTCTAGTGAAAAGATTGAGTAATGTTTTTGGAGAAAAAGTGATGACAAATCGTATTTTTTCGTTGTAATTGCTTTGTGCAATTTCCCATCCATTATTTGAATAAACCGGAAAATAGAGTTCAAAATAATCTGGAACCAAATTTAAACGAATACCACTGTCGTAGGCAAAGAACGCTGTTTGATGTTTATTTTTCAGGAAACCAACATCTCCATAAACTTCGACCCAGTTCCAAATAGCATAACTGGCATTCATAGTTGTCATCCACTGATTTGCATATGCTGGCTCTAACTGCGACTTAAATCCACCTTCTGCAATTACATATTGCTGACTGAAAAATCCCGTAGATTCTGATCTTCCAAAAAGATTGTAATCAAATAAATAATCCGTTGGTCTGTCTAAACCAAAACTGAAATAATCTGAATTTGTTGTGTTATAAAGGAACATTCCAGCGTATAATCGCAAATTTAATTTATGATTGTTTTCAAATAAGCGTCGGTATTCGACTTCGCCTGAAAGTTTACCAAAATCGCCAGAAAACTGAATATCATTCATATAACTGAAATGATTAACCAATTCTGTTTTTATGTTCGAATATCTCGCATTAAAAATAGAATAGTTTGGTTTTGAATTATCAGTAATATATTGACTTGCTTCGCGATTCACAATTACCTGGCGAAACATAATCAGCTGTTTTCTATTGTCTCTAAAGTTTTCTTCACGAATGCGCAACTGCACCATTGGGTTTAATCTAAAATAAGCTGCATCTGGCGCATAATGAAAGTAATTTTGGCTGATAGAATATCTAACATTAAAAAGTGTACTGTTTCTGTAATATTGATTCCACGAAAATGCAGAAGAACCTGATATTGTCCCGGCTTTGATAGAATAGGCAGGATTTATGTCGAAATTAAATGGTTTGTCTAGTATTGTTTTATTGTGAAAACGAATTCCCGGCGTAATTCCATCATAATAATTATAGGTTAAAGTTGGGATGTATAAAATTTGATTGTAATATGGATCTTCTAAATCTTTAGCAAAATTAAATTTGATAGGACGATTGGTAATCGCAATGCTTTTTAAGGATTTCCAGTTATTGCGCTGATTGTATTCTGGAACTTCGTTGTCGTAATTTATTACTAATTTGTCGGCATTTTTTCGATCAAAATGATAAACAGAATCATTGTTTGTTGGTTCAATCCATTCCTTGAAAGCTACTTCGTTTCTCTTCATTCCATAAACCGGAATTGGTGCATAAACTCCTGTAACGCTTTTTATTGAAAACTGAACGCTGTCTTTTGTTCTCGAAACATCCGTAAATTTATAGTCAATTATATCACGTGATTCTATAATAGTTCTAAAAAACCACTCAATATTTTTATTGCTTTTTTTGTTTAGTATTGCTTCTAAATCATATCGATTCGTTTGTTGTGATTTATTCAGCGTATAAAATTCCTGAACACTTTCAGGAACAATATTATGGTTTAGATAATCATCTAAATAACTCAAACTTAAACCAGCGCGATATTTACTTGCAATTTGCTCGTTGAATTTAATAAGAGTATTTTTTGGATCACCAAGAGGCTGATCTAAATTTTTTCGAGCCATCAGCATATAATAATAACTGTATTGCTCGTTGAAAGTCAGATTGGTAATGTTATAACTTTTAAAGAGTTTCATGTCCGAAAGCCTTCCCAGCATTTTCTGATCTAAATGGTTTTCTTCCATATATTTCATCATCGCATAAATCTGAATTCCGTCATAAACCCAATTATCTTGCCTTGGATCCAAGCGAAGACTGTTTTTGAGATAATTGTTCAGATAGGTTTTCAGAAACGTAATTTCAAATATAAATTCATCTGAAAACGGACTAATAAAGGAAGGAAGCTGATTCAATCCATAAAACGGATTTCGATCATAATCTGCCTGTGAAACAGTGATTTTTGAATGTGGATATTTTCCAATAAACGCATTTGCAAAAGAAGCCACTCTGTTAATGACTATCGCTCTTTGAATTTCGTTCAGTTTTTTTGTTTTTAAATCCGAAACTACTTCTAAACCGCCAGTTGTATAACTTCTGAAGCTATTTTGTTTTTCAATAATAACATTAAAATCGGTTCTGTTAGTACCTGAAAAAAAATAATTCGTGAACGATGGATTTGATTGGTCTTTTGAAACCGAATCCAAATCGGTGCTAATAAAATAATTAGTAGGAAGTTTTATTTCAAGCTGATAATCCACAACAGAATTGGCAATATCATCAAGATTGAAATTGTTGTTTTTTGTAAAACGATGATTTTCAAATCGGGCAGGAGTTAAAAACCAGTTCTTTAAGTTCATGCTGCCATCTTGATCAAAACCATAATGGGTGAATTTTGCACTCGGTATTTTTGCAATGTAAGTCAAATGCAAATCCATTTTTTCACCCGGACGCAGCTTTCGGTTTAGTTTTATAACAATAAAATCAGGATTTTTATCTGTTCTTTCCCATTCGAGCGCCATATTATCAGAATCAGTAAGATTCAAAATAGTTGTATTTCCTCTTTCTTCAGGTTTTGCCACATGAAAACCCCTGTAAAATTCATCTGAAAATCGTCTCGCAAGCGGTGTATTTTTATCCGAAAACGCATTGTTCCAATCATTCAGAACAATCGAAATCAATGAATCGTTTGAAGTATTGTAATACGTAATATCCTGTCTGACATTAAGCGTTTTAAGGTCGAGATTAACCGCCACTTCCATCTTAGATTGATGTTGTGCATATTGTTTTATCGAACTCAATAAAACAAAAAACAGGATTATAATTTTATAAAATGATTTCAAATAGTGGCGTAAAAAATTATTGATATATCTTAAGTTACGAGTATAAAGATGTTTCGGTTTTTTGTAAAAATAGCATAAAAAAAGCTGTTTTAAAAAACAGCTCTTAAAATTTAATCATATTATAAGTAAATGAAGTTTAGATTACTAAAAATCAACTAAATAGCTTGTATGACTTATGTCGTGAAAAATTAGAAATTCGGACTCAAATCGTATTTCTTGTAGAATTTATCTAAAACATCAACAACTTCATCTTCAGTGTCAACAATCTTAAATAAGTTCAAATCTTCAGGGCTTACGGTGTGCATTTTTTCAACCAAAACCGTTTTTACCCAATCAATTAATCCTGACCAAAATTCAACTCCAACAAGTATAATTGGGAACTTTCCAATTTTCTTTGTCTGAATCAAAGTAATAGCTTCAAACATTTCATCCAAAGTTCCAAAACCTCCAGGCATAACCACAAATCCTTGTGAATATTTAACGAACATAACTTTTCTCACAAAGAAATAATCGAAATTCAAGTTTTTATCGTGGTCAATATAAGGATTGAAATGCTGTTCAAAAGGCAGTT
Organism: Flavobacterium sp. ASV13; assembly: GCF_000745775.1. GTDB lineage: Bacteria > Bacteroidota > Bacteroidia > Flavobacteriales > Flavobacteriaceae > Flavobacterium. The sequence goes on from NZ_JQJY01000008.1 coordinate 36,102, forward strand.
CGATGTTTAAACCAACTGATGTTCCTCCTCCTAAATGCGCACCTTTATTTCCGGCTTCCATAATTCCCGGGCCTCCTCCCGTAATTACACCGTAACCAGCTTTACTGATTTTAAAAGCAATTTTTTCAGCCAATTGATAGTATTTTTCATCCGGTTTTGTTCTCGCCGATCCAAAAATCGAAACACAAGGACCAATACGTCCCATGCTTTCATAACCATTCACAAATTCGGACATGATTTTAAAAATCGCCCAGCTGTCATTGGTTCTTATTTCATTCCAAGTTTTTTGTTTTAAACTATCTTGGATTACTTTATCTTCATCATTATCAAAATCTTCTAATCTCATTTTAGGTATTTTATAATTTATATTTTTATTTATGCCGATTCTTTTAGCTGTAATCCCAAGCGCAGTTGAAGGAGAAGGAGCTGATCCTGCTGTCCGCTATATCTTTTCCTGGCTAAAGAAGCCAGAAAAAGGATGTCGCTTCCATCAGGGCTAGGGCAATCGGTTTCAATTGAACAATTGGTTTAATCGAAACATTTTTATTTAAAGCTCAAATTTTTGAAAAAAGGCGGATGCTAAATTAACACTTTTTATTAGAATTGTTACAAAAAGAGAAGTTTAAAATCTGAATGCCGTCTTGTAAAATAAGGATTTTTTATTTTTTGATTCATTATCAGATAATTAAAAATACATTAATTTTAAAAGTGGCAGCACTTAAAAGTTAAAGTTAAGAGAATTTGCTAATTGTTGTTTTCAATTCAAATTCTCAATTGTTAGCGTTCTGTAAGCGTCGCAATACGTATTTTTTGGAACATTATTTCTGGTTCCCGGAACAAGAACTTGGTCAAATGATGCAATCAAGCGATCAATTTCGTTTTTAATAACACTGTTTGGAGCGATCGAATTTACATGAACAATTTTTCCTTTTGAATCAATTGTGAAACGAGGCCTAAAAATAATTTCTCCGCGAAGTTCTTGCTTGTTGATTGTCTTTAGAGAAATATTCCGCAAAATATACTCGTATAATCTTTCATAAAGACAGTTGTTTATTTGCCAGTTTGTTTGAAGATTTTCACAATCTTTTACAGTTGGAAGCTGGTCGACTACAGCATATGTGCTGGCTTTTATTATGGTGTTTTTGTTTTCCTTTGCAAACAGTTGAACGCTTATTTTTCCATGTTTATCGGCTTCTGTGAGAGCAAGTTTTTCCAGCGGATATTTCTTGAAAATCTCAACAACTTTTCGGTCTAAATCTTTGTCTCCTGTATAAATTTTAAAGCCTGAGGCTTTGCCAGTTTTGCTTATTTCAAAAGTCAACCGAATAGTGTAATTGTATTCACTGCGTGAAATATCTTTATACAAATAGGACCATTTAACTTCGGAGAAGTCAATTTTTTTAAGAAGTTTTTTTTCAAGATATATTTTAAAAAAGTTTGCCAGATCACTATTTTCACTTGGTTTCGCTAAAGTCTGAAAAGTGTCGTTTTCGTTTTGATATTCCGCATCACTTTCTTCTCTAGTAAAATAAGGATTGTCAGATTGTGATTCTAAAACATTTTTAACCCGTTCACGAACAGCTTTATTTAGGCTGTCTTTCTTTGTCTGTGAGTAATTGCTAAATGAAAATGTTACTATTGCAACGAATAATAAAGCTGACTTCATTGTTTGATTTTTAATACTAAAATATAAAATTATTAGTATTAAAATTTAACAATGAAAAGAATCTTTGTCAAAGTTTTAAACTTTGACAAAGATGTATTTATGCTAACTCTTTCTTCAAAAACTTAGCTGTATAACTCTTTTTATTATTCGCCACTTCTTCCGGAGTTCCTTTGGCAACTAATTGTCCGCCACCTTTTCCGCCTTCAGGGCCAATATCAATAATATAATCAGCAAGTTTGATAACATCCATATTATGTTCGATAACAAGAATTGTATTTCCTTTATCAACCAATTTATTGATAACGTCCATTAAAACGCGAATATCCTCAAAATGTAATCCCGTTGTTGGTTCATCAAGAATGTAAAATGTGTTTCCGGTATCTTTTTTGGATAATTCTCCTGCCAATTTAATACGTTGAGCTTCACCCCCAGAAAGTGTTGTACTTTGCTGACCAAGCGTGATGTATCCTAAACCAACATCCTGAATTGTTTTTACTTTTCTGTAAATCTTAGGAATGTTTTCAAAGAAAGGAACTGCTTCATCCACTGTCATGTCCAAAACATCCGAAATAGATTTTCCTTTGTATCTGATTTCCAAAGTTTCTCTGTTGAAACGTTTACCCTGACAGGTTTCGCATTCTACATAAACATCTGGCAAAAAGTTCATCTCAATAGTTCTTACACCAGAACCTTCACAAGTTTCGCAACGTCCGCCTTTTACGTTGAAACTGAAACGCCCTGCTTTGTAACCTCGAATCATACTTTCAGAAGTCATGGTAAACAGATTTCTGATTTCAGTGAAAACTTCTGTATAAGTCGCTGGGTTTGAACGAGGAGTTCTTCCAATCGGACTTTGGTCGATATCAATTACTTTGTCAATATGTTCTAAACCTTCAATTTTTTTATAAGGCTGTGGTTTTTTTACGCCATTAAAATAATACGCATTCAGAATCGGATACAGCGTTTCATTAATCAATGTAGATTTTCCGCTTCCCGAAACTCCTGTTACACAAGTTAATTGTCCCAAAGGTATTTCGATCGAAATATTTTTTAGATTATTTCCTGTAGCTCCGGTTAGTTTTAAAAATTTTCCGTTTCCTTCGCGACGCTTTTTCGGAATTTCGAGTTTCATTTTACCATTCAAATATTGAGCGGTAATAGTGTTTGATTTTAAAGTTTCTGCCGGAGTTCCAATGCTAATAATTTCACCACCATATTTTCCTGCTTTTGGTCCAATATCAATTACATAATCGGCAGTTTCGATCATGTCTTTATCGTGTTCAACAACAATTACAGAGTTTCCAATATCGCGTAATTGTTCTAAAGACTTAATCAATTTTTCGTTATCTCTTTGGTGCAAACCAATACTTGGTTCATCCAAAATATATAAAACCCCAACCAATTGAGAACCAATTTGTGTTGCCAGACGAATACGTTGCGCTTCTCCACCAGAAAGTGATTTTGAACTTCGGCTTAAAGCCAAATAATTCAAACCTACATTCATCAGGAAGTTCAAACGGTCTTTGATTTCTTTTACAACTTCAGAAGCAATTAAAAGTTGTTTATCAGTTAAATGACTATTTAGATCCAAAAACCAGGCTGTTAAATCTGAAATATCCATATCACACAATTCGGTGATATTTTTTTCATTAACTCTAAAAAATAAAGCTTCTTTTTTAAGACGAGAACCTTCACAAACCGGACAATCAATTTCGTCCATGAAATCTTTTGCCCAACGTTTTATACTGGTTGTAGCGCTTTCATCGTATTGATTTTTGATGAAATTAGAAATTCCTTCAAAATCAATTTTATATTCTCTGGTTACTCCAAGATCTTTTGAATTGATAGCAAATTTGTCTTTTCCGCCATATAAAATCATGGTCATGGCTTCTTCTGGAATTTTCTCAATCGGATCCGTAATTTTAAATCCGAATTTTTCTCCAATGGTTTCTAATTGCTTGAAAATCCAGGAAGATTTATATTCGCCAAGAGGAGCAAAACCGCCACTTTTTATAGATAATTTAGGATTCGGAATGATCTTTTTTACGTTGATTTCGTGTACAGTTCCCAATCCGTTACAATGCGGACATGCACCTTTTGGTGAGTTGAAAGAAAATAAATTCGGTTCCGGATTTTGATATGAAATACCTGTTGTAGGGCACATTAAATTCCTACTGAAATAACGCACTTCATTCGAATCCTGATCTAAAATCATTAAAACATTTTCACCATGATGCATCGCTGTATTGATGCTTTCCGATAATCTTTTTTGATTATCTGGATTGTCTTCAATAACCATTCTGTCTACAACAATTTCGATATCATGTGTTTTGTAACGGTCTAATTTCATTCCTGATATCAAATCCTGAACTTCTCCGTTTACACGAACTTTTAGAAATCCTTGTTTGGTGATTTGTTGGAATAATTCAGCATAATGCCCTTTTCTGGCTTTAATAACTGGAGCCAGAATATTAATTCGTTTCCCGTTATAATCCTGAATAATCAAATCTTTAATTTGTTCATCAGAATAAGAAACCATTTTTTCGCCGGTGTTGTAGCTATAAGCGTCAGCACCACGTGCAAATAAAAGTCTAAGGAAATCGTAAATCTCAGTAATTGTTCCAACCGTAGAACGCGGACTCTTACTTGTCGTTTTTTGTTCAATTGCAATTACAGGAGAAAGCCCGTCGATTTTATCTACATCCGGACGCTCTAAACCTCCAAGGAATTGTCTGGCGTATGCCGAAAAAGTTTCAACATAACGGCGTTGCCCTTCAGCATAAATCGTATCAAATGCCAAAGAAGATTTCCCCGAACCAGATAAACCAGTAATTACAACCAGTTTTTCACGCGGAATAGATATATCGATATTTTTAAGATTATGAACTCTTGCACCAAGAACTTCAATAGTATTGTCTTTATCTAGCATAATTTTGAGCAAAACGCAAAGTTACCACTTTGATTTGTTCTTTTTGTGCTCGATAGCAAAAGTTTATGTTACAAATAGTAACAAAATAAGTATCTCGATTAAAGTCTTTTGATCATTTATTCAATCGTCATCGATCGCAGTTTCATTCTGTAAGCTTCAAGTGCAATTGATTTTGAAATGATACCATAATACTTTTCATTTCGAAGCACAGGCAGAAAAGCCGATTTTGAATTTTCGAACTTTGTCATTACGATTTCCATGCTGTCATAAGATGAGATAGTTGCAGCAGGAGTTTTCATAACATCTTTAATCATCGTATATTTTACGCGATAAGCATTAAAAATGATTTCTCGGATGTCATTAAAATGTACAATTCCGACCAAATCTTTTTCGTTGTTGACAACCGGAAATACGACTTGATTCGAATGTGAAATTAGATCAACAAGTTTGCTTAAATTTTCGTCAGGATGAACGGTAAGATAGTCACATTGAATAATAGTGTCAATATCTAAAGTTGATAAAATATTCGAATCTTTGTTGCTGGTAAAAGCATGGCCTTTTTTTGCCAGATTTTTTACGTCAAGCGAATATTTCTCAAAACGTTTAGAAATCGCAAAACTGATTGATGAAACAATCATAAGCGGAATCATAAGTCCGTAACCTCCTGTAATTTCTGCAATAAGGAATATTGCTGTCAGAGGTGCGTGAAATAATCCGCTCAAAATTCCAGCCATTCCAACCATAGTAAAATTACTGATTGGCAAATGCGATAAACCGGTTAAGCTTATCAGTTTTGAGAAAAAATAACCCAAATAAGAACCAAGAAAAAGAGAAGGAGCAAAATTTCCTCCGTTACCACCGCTTCCAATTGTAAGCCCGGAAGCAAATACTTTTACCATCATGGTACATCCCACAAACAATAGTAAAACCCATTGATTGTTTCTAAATTCAGCAAACAAAGTGTTGTCTAACAATTGTCCAGGATCACTTTCAGATAAGGTTTTAATGCTTTCATATCCTTCACCAAATAAAGTTGGAAAAACGAAAATCAGCAAAGCTAAAAGCGATGAGCCTATCAAAGCTTTTTTATAAGGATCAATCTGCATTTTACTAAAATAATGCTCGACGCGCTGAAAATTTCTTGAATAATATATAGCAACCAAACCAGTTAAAATTCCCAATATCACATAAAAAGGAATGTTATGATAATTAAAAGTTTCTTGTTTTTTGAATGATAATAAAATAGTTTCATCTAAAACAATTGCAGAAACCAAAGCGCCTGTTGCCGCAGAAATCATAATTGGGGTAAAGGCAGAAATACTCACATCGACTAATAAAACTTCGATTGCGAAAAGAACTCCCGCAATTGGAGCGTTAAAAGCAGCAGCAATTCCGGCAGCAACACCGCATCCAATTAATAAAGTCCGGTCTTTGTAAGCTAATTTATAATTTTGGGCATAATTTGATCCAAAAGCCGCTCCTGTAATTACAATTGGACTTTCTAATCCAGCAGAACCTCCTAAACCAACAGTCAAAGAGCTTGTAACAATCTGCGCATACATTTGTTTTTTCGGAATTATACTCGCTTTTTTGGCAACTGCATATAAAATCTGTGAAGTTCCTTTTTGGATTGTTCCGTTTAAAACCTTTTTAATAACAAGAACAGTCAATAAAATTCCAATTATGGGAAGAATACTATTGATGAAGCTTAATTTTAAAGTCCCGTTAATATAAGTTGCAAACGAAAAAACGCTATGCGCAAAAGTTTTCAAAACAATTACAGCAAAAGCGCATGAAATACCGACTAACACACTCGATAAAAAAATAAATTGCTTTGGCGTCAACAAGGATTGAGCTAATGCAATAATGCTTTCTAGTTTTCGAAAAAGTCGTTTTATCATAATTTTATTACAAAGTTACCAGGGGATACAAATTTAGCTCTAAACATTCAATTTTGTATAATTTTTTGATGTAAATCTTTTTGTTTAAAATCCTGCGGCTTTGTCATCACCACGAAAATCGGCACCTCCTTCAAGAGTGTTGTCTGGCAAAACCAAAATCGCATCCACTTTACCAATTACAGGCGTCGTTTTTTCGTTGATCAGATATCCTTTTGCTTTTAAACTTTCTAATGTTTTGTCACTAAAAGTATTAGGCTCGAAAGTAATTAAATCAGGAAGCCATTGATGATGAAAGCGTGGTGCATTTACAGCTTCCTGCATGCTCAAATTATATTCGTAAACATTTAAAATCGTTTGCAATACAGAGGTAATAATGGTTGATCCGCCTGGTGAACCTACAACCATATAAAGTTTTCCATTTTTTTCTACAATGGTTGGTGTCATGGAACTCAGCATTCTTTTTTGTGGCGCAATACTGTTGGCTTCGTTTCCAACTAATCCAAACATATTTGGAGATCCTGGTTTTGCACTAAAATCGTCCATTTCATTATTTAGGAAAAAGCCCAGTTCATCACAATAATATTTTGAACCAAATCCGTCGTTGATTGTGGTTGTGGCTGCAACAGCATTCCCAAATTGATCTACAATCGAGTAATGCGTTGTTTCTGTGCTTTCGCTATACGTGATTTTTCCTTCTTTAATATCCGATGATAAAGTGGCTTTTTCGGAATTGAAATTTGACATTCGTTCTTTCAGATAACTGTCTGATAAAAGTCCGTTTATTGGAATTTTTACAAAATCAGGATCGCCTAAAAATTGGCTTCTGTCAGCATATGCTCTTCTTTCAGCTTCTACAATAACTTGTATAGACTTCTCAGAATTATGCCCCATTTTTGAAAGATAAAACGGTGAAACCATTTTAAGGATTTGTGCCAGACAGATTCCGCCGCTGCTTGGTGGAGCCATCGAAGTTATTTTTAAATCTTTATAGTCAAACTGAAGTGGTTTTCTCCACTTTGCTTCATAAAGCGCCAAATCTTTCATTGTGATTATACCGCCTTTTTTCTTCAAATAATCAACTAAAATTTGTGCTGTTTTGCCTTTATAAAATTCATCTTTTCCATTTTTTAGAATTCGTTTTAAGGTATTGGCAAGTGCAGGGTACTTTATGGTGTCTTTTTCTTTGAAATTTCCAGCCATAAGTGTATTTGGTCCATTGGCTTTTACAATGGCGTCATGGTAGGATTCAAGTTGTTTTTGTTGTTTTAATGTTACAACAACTCCTTTTTCGGCAAGGGCAATTACAGGTTTCAAAATTTCCGACATCGGCAACGAACCTAATTTTTTATGAACGGCAAAAACGCCTGCGATTGTTCCCGGAACTCCAATTGCCAAAGCTGTTTCGGTACTTTTTCCTTTTATAACATTTCCATCTTTATCCAAAAACATATTTTTTGAGGCAGCGAGCGGTGCTTTTTCGCGGTAATCAAGACTTCCAACTTCGCCGTTTGCTTTTCTGTAAACCATAAATCCGCCTCCGCCAAGATTTCCTGCATAGGGATACGCAACAGCCAATGCTAATTCTGTAGCAGCCATTGCATCAAACGCATTGCCGCCTTTTTTCATTATTTCAACACCAATTTTTGAGGCTTCTTCGCGAGCCGAAACAACCATTGCTTTTGAAGCTGTTAAACCTGTTGGATGAACAGCTTCCTGTGCAAAACTGTATAACGATATAAAAAAGAATAAAAACGAAATTTTTTTCATAACTGAAACTATAATCTATCGGTTTGAATTTATAAGGAGATTAATTTTTGATTGGCATGCAAACGAAGATCTTCAAAAAACAGCGTGAATTCCTCTTCAAATTCGGCATAAAACTCTTTTAGTTCTTCGCTGGCATATTGCATTTTTGACATGTTTTTCGATCGTCGGTCCATTTGTGTTAGAATTTGATGAATTCCTTCCACTGTTCTATAACTTAGGAGCCAGTTTCTTTCGATCATATAAGGCATTAAACCTTGTGTTTTTTCAGTTAAAATTGAATAATTTTCGTCTAATGATTTATAAAAACGATTTATAAAGCTTTCCAGATTTTCATCTGAATATTTTGTCCAGTTTTTGGCTAAAAAATGATCATATACAATATCCACAATTACTCCTGCGTAATGATGGTATTTTTCATGTAAACGCTTGGTGCTTTGTCTAAAAATATCGTGAGAATCCGTATAAGTGTCAATAAATCTATGCAAAAGAATTCCTTTTTGAACATCTTTTGGGAAATGTTCAAATTGTTTTCCGCGAATGCCATCGGCCATAAAATTACCAATTTTGATCAAATCATTATCGCCTGAAAGATAGATGTGGGCAAGGAAATTCATTTTTTTAAGATACTAAGGTTCTAAGATACTAAGATACTAAGTTTTTTAGCAAATGTGTTTTTTAAGATGCTAAGTTTCGAAGATACTAAGGAACTATGTTATTTTAGTAAATGTATGAAAAGTTTTTAATATCGATTTATTGAAGTGTTTTGCAATTTCTAAACTTGATAATTATTTAAAATCACGGCAACTTAGCAACTTAGTATCTTAGAACCTTAGCATCTTTTTTTAAAATCTTAGCAGCTTAGTATCTTAGAACCTTAGTAACTTTTTTATATTTGTAATAAAATAACCTTAACTCAAAAAAATGACTTTAATAAAATCGATATCCGGAATTCGTGGAACGATAGGAGGAAAAGTTGGTGACAACCTGACTCCTGTTGATGCGGTGAAATTTGCATCGGCGTACGGAACATTTCTAAAAAATAATACTTCAAAAGAAAAATTAACCGTTGTAATTGGTCGCGATGCCAGAATTTCAGGGCCAATGATTCACAATCTTGTTGTGAATACTTTAATAGGTTTAGGAATTGACGTTATTGATCTTGGACTTTCGACAACACCAACTGTAGAGGTTGCTGTTCCTTTAGAAAAAGCTGATGGCGGAATTATTTTGACAGCATCTCATAATCCAAAACAATGGAATGCCTTAAAATTATTGAATGAAAAAGGGGAGTTTTTAAGCGGTGCTGATGGCGCAAAAATTCTTGAAATTGCCGAAGCTGAAGCTTTTGATTTTTCTGACGTTGACAGTTTGGGAGAAATTACAGTTAACGACGCTTATATGGATATTCATATTGATGAAGTTCTAAATCTTCCATTAGTTGATGCTGAAGCTGTAAAAGCAGCTAAATTTAAAGTGGTAGTTGACGGTGTAAATTCATCAGGAGGAATTGTTATTCCGAAACTTTTGGAACAAATGGGTGTTGAAGTTGTAAAATTATATTGCGAACCAAACGGACATTTTCCACACAATCCTGAGCCATTAAAAGAACATTTGACTGATATTTCAGAATTGGTAGTTAAAGAAAAAGCGCATCTTGGAATTGTAGTTGATCCAGATGTTGATCGTTTGGCTTTCATCAGCGAAGACGGTGAAATGTTTGGTGAAGAATATACGCTTGTTGCTTGCGCAGATTATGTTTTGAGCAAAACTCCAGGAAATACAGTTTCGAATATGTCATCTTCACGTGCTTTAAGAGATGTTACTAAATCTTATAATGGAGGTTATGAAGCAAGTGCAGTAGGAGAGGTGAATGTTGTGGAATTGATGAAAAAAAATAATGCAATTATTGGCGGAGAAGGAAACGGCGGTATTATTTATCCTGAATTGCATTACGGAAGAGACAGTTTAGTTGGAGTTGCTTTGTTTTTAACGCATTTAGCAAACAAAAAAATATCAGTTTCTGCATTGAGAGCTTCTTATCCTGAATATTATATGAGCAAAAATAAAATTGAATTGACACCACAAATTGATGTTGACGCAATTTTAGCTGCAATGACAGACAAATACAAAAACGAAGATATTTCGACAATTGATGGTGTAAAAATTGATTTTGCTGTAGAATGGGTTCATTTAAGAAAATCGAACACAGAACCGATCATTCGTATTTATACAGAATCGTCTTCACAAGAAGAAGCTGATAAATTAGCACTTAGAATTATTGATGAAATTAAAGTAATCGCAGGATTATAAATTTTTCATTTAAATACAAAAGCCTCTTTTGAAATTTCAAAAGAGGCTTTTCTTTTTGGTTAGATATATTTAGTTTTTGATAATTTTAATTGATTTTTGGATTTTTCCGTAAGAAGCATTTACGATATAAACTCCAGCAGCAAGTTTTTCGCCAATTTTAATATCTTGATTCGTGAAATAATCTTTAGATTCGAAACAAACTTTTCCACTCATATCAACGATTTTCAAAATTATAGATTCAGTTTCAGAAGATTTAATATGAAGTGTGGATTGATTTTTAACCGGATTTGGATAAATCGTAAAAGAGTCTTTTTCAGCAATTGGATCATTTACTCCTAGATTTCCGGCAGTAACATCAATATAATTAAAATTCATGTCGTTTGATTTGAATTTAATTTTCAGATAAACTTCTCCTTTAGGAAGTGTAACACCACTCACGATTTTATCTGTATAAGTTTGATAACCTCCAGTTGCAGGAAAGGTTTCATCTGTTTTTACAACTACATTGTTTACCAGAATATCGAATTTTCCGTTTATAGCGGGTGCGGCTACTCTAAAATTTAGATTGTACGTTCCAGCATCAGCTACATTCAATAAAAATTCATTCCAGTCTCCTTCATTTATAAAACATACATTTTGTCCTGTATCAGAATCTGTTGTGGCTTGTAAACCAGTTCCTTTTCTGCGGTAATGTTTGTTTGCGGTAATTTTTCCCGGAATATTCATTTTTTTAGAAGTATAACTTTCGTTTATGTAAGCTGTTCCAATTGGTTTTAAAACGCCACTTGTTGGGCTTAACAATTGCCCTTCTTGCATATCAGTCCAATCCGCCGGAACTCGACCTGTAAACCAAGAATATCTGTAAATGTCCGGGTCATTTTCAAAACTACTTACAATAGTTTTCATGAAACTGATTTTATCGGCTTCACTTTGAATAACTCGGTTTGCAAATTCAGTTACCCAAACTGGGCGATTGTATTTTTTAAGGTTTCCGGTAACTCCAATAACCGAACCTGCTGTATTATCATAAGTATGAAAAGCAATATAATCGACTTTGCAAGTTGGACATAAAAGAAAAAATTGGTCGTGCCATGCAACCGGATCACTGAATCCTCCATAATTGTTTGGTCCATTGTATGCAGGAGATGCGCTGACGATTTCTAAGTTTTTTGCGGCAGCCACTTTTTCTACATTTGCCCACGCATTAACAGCTTCTTGTGGTGTTAATCTCGCGCCGTCGTTAAAATTAGGTTCATTAAAAGCCAATAAATATTTTGCTCCGGGTTTAATATTGTCAATAAAAGTCTGTACTTCGTTATCATTTAATTTTCCCCAGGCCATAGGAACATACTCAACACCAATAGAAGCGTAATTAGCATTGGTATCATTTTCAGGGATTCTTCCCCAGTTGTACCACCATGAAACTCCGGGTTTTAGAGCCATTAAATCGGCAACGCTGTTTTGTCCGTAGGCAATACCTCGTTTTGGACTTTGAGCAAAAACGGGTTTCGAAAAACAAATTATTAAAAATGTGAAAAGTAATTTTTTGATCATGGGTATTAATTTTGCAATGGTTTTTGGATAGTTTTTAGTCAGCTTCAAATTTATATTGTTTGTCTAAATTTGCTTCTGTTTTAATTCAACAAAAATCATTACAAAAACACATCAAAAATTTATTTGAGGGCTTTAAAACATCGTTTTTTATTGTTGTGTACTTTCATAAATAAAAAAGTCCAAAAAGTATTTCTTCTTTTTGGACTCTGTTTTTTATAAAATTAGGAATCAACACGATGTTTCCATCTTTTGTGTGTCCATAAATAATATTCTGGTTTTGCAAGAATTTGTTTTTCTACCTCTTTCAAATACATTTCTGTAATTTCAAAATCGGGAAAATCTTTTGGATTATCAGCAATAGGAATAAATGTAGCTTCATAATAACCTCTTCCTGTTTTTTTTACGTTGGCAAAAATAACGCTTAGATTGTATTTTTTTGCCAGCATTTCTGCTCCTGTATGTACAGGAACTTCTACTCCCATAAATTCCATCGAGTGGAAAATTCGATCTAATTTAGGAGATTGATCACTTGCTAAACCGTACATGCTCAAAGTTCCGTCACGCTGATTTTGTGCCATTGTTGGGATTGCTTTTCGGGTTTCGATCATTTCGGTTTTGTATTTAGAGCGAATTTTTCGAACTAATTTATCAAAATAGGGATTAGCTAGTTTTTTATAAACAGCAACACCCTGAAAACCAATTTTTGGATTGATTGTCATAAGCCATTCGTAACTTGCATAATGAGAAGCAACCAGAATCACGCTTTTTCCTTTTTTAGCATAATCCAATACCAAGTCAAGATTCGTTACTTTGAATCTTCTTTCCATTTCTTCTGGAGAAATACTCATGGTTTTGATCATTTCTAAAAACATATCACACATATGGCTGTAGAATTTTTTCTCAATAACTTTTCTTTCAGCATCACTTAAATGTGGCAAAGCCAAAGCCAAATTCTCACGAACTACTTTTCGGCGATAGCCAATAACATGATAAACCAGAAAATAAACGAAATCTGAAAACCTGTAAAATAACCAAAATGGAAGTATAGAGATAAGCCAAAGTAAAGGATAGGCTAAAATATAGACTAGAAATTGCATGTAATTTTTTTTTACAAATATAAAGTAAAAATGAATAGATGCCGATATTTTGGTTAGTGGCGGACTTATGTTTAAGAATGACTATATTTACCATTCACAATAAATATTTTTTATGAATGCTATTTTGATTGGAATTATAGTTGCCAATGTTCTTTTTAGTTATAAAGGTTTTAACGATTATGCTTTTTTCAGAAAATATGAATTTCATGTTGGAAGTATTCGTTCAGGAGAGCAGATAAGAATGCTTTCTTCGGGATTTTTACATGTTGATTTTATGCACTTGGCTTTTAATATGTTTACACTTTGGTGTTTTGCGCCTGTTGTTTCAAACTTGCTGAGTGATTTTTCTTTTGTTTTGATTTATTTTGGAAGTTTGATTTTTGGAAATCTGCTTACCATGCTTTTTCATAAAAACGATTATAGTTATCGTGCAGTTGGTGCTTCTGGCGCTGTGACAGGAGTTTTGTATTCGGCTATTTTATTGCAGCCCGATATGACATTAGGAATTTATGGCATAATTCCGATTCCGGCATATTTGTTCGGAATTTTATATTTATTGTATTCAATTTATGGAATGAAAGCCAAAAATGACAATATTGGGCATACAGCACACTTTGGAGGTGCTATAGGCGGGTATTTAATTACTTTGATCAAAGATCCTTCTTTAATTGTTGATCATACTTTAATGACAATTCTATTGGCAATTCCGATTATTATACTTTTTGGGATGGCTAAATTAGGAAAATTGTAAGGCTGGCATAACTTTTGAAATGTCCTTATCAATAATTTAAAATATAACAAAAATGAAAAAACTAGTATTATTTTTAACAATCATGTTTATGACTATGTCTTACGGCCAAGAAACCAAACAAATACCTCTTATTAACGTTAATGGGGAAGGAAAAGTAAAAGTAGCACCTGATCAGGTTTGTATTTCGGCTACGGTTGAAACAAAAGGGAATAATGCTAAAGACGTCAAAAAGCAAAATGACGAAAAAATGGACGCTGTTTTAAAATTCATTAAAAAGATGAATATCCCAACAGCTGATTTCAAAACAAAGCAAGTTGCTTTGAACCCGCAGTATGATTACGAAAAGAAAAAAACGAGTTATAATGCGACACAAACTGTTGAAATCATCGTAAAAGATTTATCTAAATATGATGAATTGATGGAAGGTTTGGTTCAGCAGGGAATTAACCGAATTGACAGAGTAACTTTTGAATCTTCTAAAGAAGCTCAATTACAAGCTGAAGCTAGAAAATTGGCAATGAAAGATGCTAAAGCAAAAGCAGACGATTATGTTTCTGTTTTAGGTCAAAAAGTTGGAAAAGCTTTTGTTATTTCTGATAATTCTCAAGTTTATCATCCACAGCCAATGTATGCTGCTATGAGAATGAAAGAATCAGCAGATTCTATGGGAGCTTCTAATGAAACTTTAGCAATCGGTGAAATTGAAATTACAGCGAATGTAAGCGTAAGTTTTATTTTGGACTAAAAAAATAGAATTCCAAATATTTAAAAATCCAAATTCCAATTCAAATTGGGATTTGGATTTTTTTTGTTTAAAACTATAATAGGAACTTTAAACAAATAAGGTTTGTGTAAAAACGTGATAGGAATTCCCAAAAATGCTTAAACACTTTTGATGAAAAATTAATCGGGTTGAATACTAATTTGAATCGATTAAAAAGAAAGCAGCAATATCATATTGCTGCTTTTTTATTTAGATGGAGTTCTGGATTTGGATTTCATAATGGATTCTTAATTATTTATGTGTTCTGTAATTTTTCCAGATATTTTTTATAAGAACGTCATTTTTTAGCTACAAAACATGGGTAAAATGTATACGTGAGACATTATTATACCCAAAAACGGATTTTATTGCTCCCTCTGAAAACCATTAATTAATCAAATTTGTCCCAGTAAAATCATTAATCGGTTTTGACCGAAGCTCAGAAGATTTTAGAAAACTAACTAATTAATTAACCAACAAATTACAAACCAAAAATGACAAATTTTACTAGGATTAAAAAAAGTCCTAATGGTGGATCAGGATTTAATTTGAAAAAGAAGATGATGATGTTTTGCGTCTTATTTTCTTTGTCACAAGTTCATGGCTACGCTATTAGTTCTAAAAGTACAATGGAGTCTCACGATGTTGTTCCACAAAAAAGCATTAAGGGACTAGTAGTAGATGAAAGCGGCATGCCGATGCCGGGAGTTTCAGTTTTAGAAAAAGGAAGTAAAAATAGTACTTCAACCGATTTTGATGGAAAATTTACTTTAAAGGTAGATAACGACAATGCAGTAATCGTTGTGTCTTATTTAGGCTATGTAACTGCAGAGGTTAGCGTAAAAGGCGAAGCTTCAATTACTGTAAAATTGAAAAAAGCGACTACCTCATTAGAGGAGGTTGTTGTAGTAGGTTACGGTAAAATGAAGAAAAAGGATTTAACTGGAGCAATTGTTCAGGTAACGCCTGATAAATTGGCGAACCAAAATCCACAAACAGTTCAGGATATCTTAAGAGGTACTCCGGGTGTACGAGTAGGTTATGATCCTTCAGCAAAAGGAGGAGGAAGCATACAAGTTCGTGGTCAGACTTCAGTTTATACAGGAGGTAGTCATAATTCACCGCTTATTATTTTAGACGGAATGCAGTTTTATGGTGAGTTATCAGAAATAAATCCTGATGATATTCAGCAACTTGATATTTTAAAAGATGCTTCGGCAGCATCAGTATATGGATCGAGAGCAGCAGCAGGGGTTATTCTTATTTCAACTAAAAAAGGAAAAACAGGTAAGCCTATTGTTAGTTTTACTACAAACACAACAATTAGCAATAAAAGCGCCTATCGTGGTGTGTATTCTCCAGAAGGATACTTAAAATATCGTGAAGACTGGGAAACTGCCCAAACTTACGGTGTTAATCCAACAACTAAGCAATACGAAGCGTGGATTGCGGGAACAGTTGCTAACGGTAAACCGGGATATTTTTCGAATCCAAATGATTTAGCGAAATGGGGTATTACTGAAGCGCAATGGTTAGCGTATCAACCGGCTACTCAAACAGCAGGAAAAAGCAGTAAAGAAGTATGGGGAACACGTTTAGGATTGAATTTTGATCCTTCGTTAATGGCTAATTTCTTAGCTGATAAAACGCATGACTGGAGCGACAGCTCTTTTAGAACAGGGATTAATCATGATAATAATTTGAGTATTTCGGGAGCAGGAGATAAGGTTAACTATTACATGTCGTTTGGTTATTTAACTTCAGAAGGAGCTATTGTTGGAAATGATTATAAATCAGCTCGTTCTAATATGAAAGTTGATGCTAAAATTACAGATTGGCTTGACTTTGGAGCAAATATTAATTTTCAGGATCGATCAGATGGAGACATAACTCCTTCGTTAGGTACAAATGCTGGAGATAACAATATGATGAGAACCAGCCCATTCGGAACTTTTATAGATGCAAATGGAAACTATGAGAGACAGCCAATGGGGAAAAATGTTTCTGGACAGAATTATAACTATTACTACGAACGTCAATATATTGACAAGGAAACAGGATTTACAACATTGAATGCTATTTTCAATACAAAAGTAACGTTGCCGTTAGGAATTACTTACTCATTTAATATTGCTCCTCGTTATCAGTTTTATCATGATCGTTATTTCAGATCAACACAAAATCCAAACTGGCCGGCAGCTACGACTGGTGTAAATAGAAATAATTCTACAAGATTTGAGTATAACTTGAATAATACAATCACGTGGGATTATACAATTGCTGAAAAACATCACTTCATTGCAACTTTTGTCCAGGAAGCTGAAGAACGCCGCTTATGGTCAGACGGAATGGATGCTTATAATATTCAACCATCAGATGCATTAGGTTTTCACAATGTTAGTACAGCAACTATGGCAAATAGTGCACTTAGATCAAACGATACACATGAAACAGCAGATGGTTTGATGGCAAGACTTTTCTATTCATTCGATAATCGTTATATGTTGACAGCGACTGTTCGTCGTGATGGATATTCAGCATTTGGAGCTTCAAATCCTTATGCAGTTTTCCCTTCTTTTGGAGTGGCTTGGAATTTTAAAAATGAAAACTGGTTCAAATGGGATGCGATGAGCACAGGTAAATTACGTTTGTCTTGGGGTAAAAACGGAAACAGATCGCTTGCAGATCCTTACATTTCTCTTGCAAACTTAGTAAATACTGGAACAATGGGATATTTAGATCCTTCAGGAAAAGCGCTTGAGTTGAAATATTTAGCACTTGACCGTATGGCCAATCCAAATTTGGAGTGGGAAAAAACAACATCAACAAATATTGGTCTTGACTTAGGTTTCTTACACGATCGTATTACGGCTACTTTAGATCTTTACAAAGCATCTACTCATGACATGATTATGAGTCAATCATTACCTGGTTTCACTGGATTCTCATCAATTGCAACTAATCTTGGAGAGGTTCAAAATAAAGGTTTTGAGTTTAGTATTAATACACTTAATATGAAAACACCAAACTTTGAATGGCGTACTACATTTGGTATCTCATATAACGAAAATAAAATTATCTCATTGTATGGCAATATGGTAGATATTAAAGATGCCAGTGGTAATGTTATTGGAAAAAAAGAGGGTGATGATTCAGCTAATGGATGGTTTATAGGAAGACCTATTTCTCAAATCTGGGATTATAAAGTAACTGGAATTTGGCAAAAAGATGAGTGGAAAGAAGCTCAAAGATACGGACAGCGTCCTGGAGATCCAAAAGTTGAAAACAGCAATACATCAGATGACGTAGATGCAGTAGATGCAGATGGTGTTGCTTACAAAAAAGCGGTTTATAATGAAAAAGATAAACAGTTTCTAGGGAATTCAAATCCTCCAGTACAGTGGACGTTGCGTAATGATTTTAAAATTTACAAAAACTGGGATTTAGGAATCAGCATGTATTCATATAATGGTGGGAAATCACTTAGTTCAATTTATATGAACACTTTCAACGATGCCAGTTTGTATAAATTCAATTTTAATCCATATGTAAACCCTTATTGGACACTTGATAACCCAACTAATGAATGGGCTCGTCTTGACGCTAAAGGACCTGCTGGAACTCCAGTTGCACCAGGAAAATTATATGACCGTAGTTTTATTCGTCTAGACAACATTTCTATAGCTTATACGCTTCCTAGAGATCTTTTAGATCGCGCGCATATTAAAAATATAAAAATTTACGCTTCAGTTCAAAACGTAGCAACATGGTCTGCTTCTAAAGAATGGAAATATTTTGGAGATCCAGAAACAGGAGGATTGGCTACAAGACAATTTAATTTAGGTTTTAATTTCCAACTTTAAAAATTATTCAACAATGAAAAAATATATAAAAAATAAAATAACAAGACTAGTGCCTTTTGCTTTATTGGCAGTATTGGCCAGTTCTTGTTCGAAAGATTTTTTGGAATCTGACCCGCTTTCGTTTTACGAACCAGAAACTACATTTTCTACAGAAGCTGGTTTGCAGGCAACTTTAGCACTATGTGATAAACAGTTGCGCAATAATTATATTCATTACGGTTTTTCTGGTGTGAGTGTGCCTATTGGTACAGAATATCTTTTCTCAGACATGGCGCAATATGGTAAAACAGATACAGGAAGTAACATTGCTGATTATGCTGCTACGATCGTTCCAACTGGAGATTTTAGAAGAGACCCAAGTGGTGAATCACTTTATCTTGGATTCCTTTGGACTGAAGCTTATACAGGTATCAAAAATGCTAACACAGTATTAACTTATATTGGTAATGTAAAAAGTTTATCGGAAGAGGTTAAAAATAAATATATCGGTCAGGCATATTTTCACAGAGCATACCGTTATCTTAATTTAGTGTATGAATTTGGTGACATACCATTGATTACTAAAATCTTGTCGGTTCCTAAACAGAGTTATTATTCTACAAAAAAAGAAGCGATCATTGAAATGATTACGGCTGATATGGAGAAAGCTGTACAATGGGTACCAGAGCAATCAAAAATAGGATATGTAGGTATGGTTAGTAAAGGTGCTTGTCGTCAATTGCTAATTAAGTGTTATTTGGCATCTGGAAGATTTGCTGATGCTGAAGCACAAGCTAATCTTTTGATTAATGGATCAGGTTATTCTTTGGTACAAAATTCTTTAGGTATTTTTGATCCGGGAGGAAATCCCACTGCATGGCCTATTACAAGGAATGTAATTTGGGATTTACACAGACCAGAGAACAAAGTGATTTCTGCTAATACTGAAGCGATATTAGTTGCACCAAACGGAGGAGCACAGTCATTTTTAGCATTTGCTTCAATGAGAATTTTTGGACCAAACTGGAATGATGCTAACTTAATTACTCCTGATGGTAAAACTGCAGCACCTCGTTTTCCTTTAACTGATAAAACGAATTACAATGCAAAATACGATTACCAAAGAGCAATAGGGCGTGGTATCGGGACTATAAGTGGATCTTATTATTCGCAGCATCCTATGTGGGTTGTAAATGGTGTTGAGGATAAGGTGGATCTTAGACATAACAGTACTGTTGGTAACTGGGTAAACATGGAAGACCTTAAATACGCTCCAGGAGCGGGGGGAAGTGCTACATGGGCTGGACAAAATTTCAGAATGAAAGATGCAGCTGGTAAATTGCTAGCAACAGATTCCATTCGCGATTGGTTTGATTTTCCTCATTATAAAATCTTTTATCATGATGTTGTAGCCGAGGCTAATCCAGCAGCAAATGATTTTCAAGGAGCTACTGCAGGAGCAAGTGCACATATGTACATTTATCGTTTAGCTGAAACTTATTTGTTACGTGCTGAAGCTCGTTTTTATCAAGGCAATGCGACTGGAGCAGCTCAGGATGTTAATGTTGTAAGAGCGAGAGCAAAAGCAACACAAATGTATACTACTGTAACTATTGGTGATATTTGTGCAGAAAGAGGAAGAGAGCTTTACATGGAAGAATGGAGAAATGTGGAGTTAAAACGTATTTCGCACTGTTTAGCTATGAGTGGAAAACCTGATGAGTGGGGTAATACCTATAATAAAGCAACTTGGGATAAACAATCTGGTAAAGATGCATCTGGAGGAAGCTACTGGTGGCAACGTATTGTTCATTACACACTTTACAATAAATATCCAAATGGTATTTCGCTTAAGCCAGGTGTAAAGTTTTATACTATGGATAAACGTAATAATTACTGGCCAATTCCTTATAGACTTGCTATAGAGCCTAACATCAAAGGTCAGCTAAGTCAAAATTATGGTTATGATGGCTACAATGAAGCTGTTAAAGTATGGGATAAATGGCAGGATGCTGTTGATGACGAAAGTAAAATTTAATTTTTTTTTCTCAAAGTAAAATTTGAGATATAAAATGAAAAAATAGCTTGAAGCCCCCAAATAAAGCTAAAACAAGAAACGAGTTAATTTATATAGTTAACTCGTTTTTTTGTCTTTATTTTAGAATGTATTGTCCCGCTTTAACTCAAAGAACAATTTTAAAAAGTCAGTTATGAGGCCGACATATATCTAATAAATTTTGATAAATGAAATAATAGATTTTGTCACTTTGAACGTAATTCAAAACTTAAAGATTAAACTAAAACTATTAAAATATATATATAACCGCCAATAAACCAATTTAAACAATGCTCAAAAATCTTCATTTTATCTCCTTTTTTTTCATGTTTTTAGCCATAAACTCGGCAAAAGCACATACAAATTCTTGTCAGCAAGACAATGAAATTGTTTTTATATTCAAAAAAAATGATCACGTTCCAACCACAAAGTATCGTACTATCAGCGGAACTATTAACCCAATTTATATTTCAGAACAAGGGGATTTTAAACGTTCGGAATTGATTATTAATAATAAATCAAAAACCGATACAATCAGTAGATCAGTCAAAGGAGATTTAATTTGTATGACTTATATTTATGATTCTCCCAAAACGTATTATTACTTGTTTCAAAAAGGAGATACTATAATTTTTGATTATGAAAATGGTGTGCCGAAAGCAACGATATTTGGTCGTAAAACTAAAGAGTTTGACTGCAATTTTGAAGTTTCTTTCAAAATTCAAAAACCACTGGATGATTTTGAGTTTTTTGATCAAAACAAAAGAATGCGGAATGAATTGGAAAGCAAAAAACATAAGACAGAAATACATGATTATACAGTAAAAATACATGCTACTCTCGACTCTTTGTTTGCTAAAGATTTAATTTCTAAAAATGTCATGAAATTGTATAAAGAGCATACAAAATATTACGAGATTAATGTAAACAAAGAACTGCTTTCTAAAATTTCTGCCGATGATTTAAAACAGGATGATTTATTGTATATGAGAGGTTATCAGTTTTTTTTAGACAATTATATTACCAAAAAAATAAAAGAAACAAATACAAAATCACAACCAGATAATCCTAAAATAGCATTTGATTATGTTTTGAAGAGCAAAGTTTTTTCTGTCATAGTAAAAGATTATTTATTGTACACAACTTTGTGTCGAATTATAGAATCATCATCAAATGTAGATTCAGAAATGTATTTTGAAAAATTCAAGCAAGAAGTGCATAATAAAGAAATGTGCAATGAAATTTTTGAGAAATATGCTTTCGATCTTTCTAAAATGAAAGAAGAAAAGAAGATTACTTATTTCCTCAATTCAGCTAAACAAAAATTCACACTGGATGAAATTCTTTCAAAAAATAAAAACAAAGTAATTTATGTTGATTTTTGGGCAAGTTGGTGCGGACCCTGCAGAGTTTCTATTCCGGCATTCAATAATTTAAAAAAAATGTATAAGGATAAAGAAGTTGTTTTTGTCAATATTTCCATCGACAAAGATTTATCAGCTTGGAAAATGGCTTCTGATAAAGAAAAATTATTTTCAAGCAGCAGTAATCTATTTGCTGTCAATTATCCGAATGCGGAGTTTTATCAAGATCTGCAGTTGAAAACAATTCCTAGATATTTACTTTACAATAAAAAAGGAGAATTAATTAACAACACAGCACCACATCCTGAAAGTAAAGAAATTGAAATAGAATTAGATAAATTATTACAAGAATAAAGATATGTAAAGTATTATAAAGGATCGTTTTATCCAGCTCAATATGCTATTAAATAATTAAAAACTCTTAAAAATACCAAAGCCTTACTAATTCAACAGTAAGGCTTTGGTAATTAACAAAAATTAAGAAAGGAGAAGTTAGTAGCCACCACCACCACCACCTCCACCAGCAGGGCTTCCAGCTGGATTAGCAGTAACGAGCTGTCCTCTTATTTCGCCTCCTGAAAAAGCTTCAGAATGTAGATTGACATAATAATTATTAGCCATAAGATCGGTTTCTTGAGCTGCAGTCAAAGCAGTACTAGTATAACTAATAGGTGATGCCAAACTAGAGAACGGAAATATTACAGGGCCATTAGTACCTGCGGCGCCCATATGTATATGCCCCATAGTTGGCGTTAAACCGGAATACGTCACAGTAACCGTAAAGATTTTTGTGGTTTTATTATAACTCAAAGTTGCTGTTCCTGTTGCTGTTGAAGCGTTTGCAGGAACTTCACTTGCACCACTCAAAATCGCATTGAATGTTACAATAATAGGCGACGGATTAGAATTGTCATCATTACTAGAGCAAGATACTCCAATAAATAGCAACAATAAGAGCGCCGAAAAATTAAATAGAGATTTCATAATTTTATAATTTTAGAGTTTAAAAAAGATTATTTTCCATCGAGAATAAGGTTCAGGGCAATATTTACATCTTCCGAAACTTTGCTTTTTACAACACTTGGTATTTTAATATTATAATCTTGGGCTTTTACTGTAAAATTGTTGGAGAGATATAATTTTCCATCTTTCAAGGCCAAACTAACTTTAGTTTTAATCTTCTTTGTAACGCCATGTATAGTCAGATCACCTTCGGCATCATATTTTTTTGAAGTGCTTAATTTAGAAGCATCAAAATCTATGATTTTTCCTTTAAATGTGGCTTTTGGATAAACGGAAGATTCCATATAATTTTCATTAAAATGTTCTTCCATAAGCGGAATTTCAAATTTGAAAGCTTTTACCAGAGCCAGTACAGCAAATTCACCAGTAGATTTATCAAGAATTGCTGAAACCGAATTGTTTACCGCTGCAACAGGCTCAAAAGAAGGTGCAGAAGCTTCAAATTTTATTTGTCCGGTTCGGGTTATTGTTTTTTGGGAGAAAATGGTGTTTCCCACAAAAAATAATAGAATTAAAAATGCTGTTTTTTTCATCGTTTTAATTTATTCTTTTACAAATCCGTTTGCAGCCCAAAGTTTTATCATGTCAATATCTGTTTGAGGTAAACTTCCTCCTAATGGCATTCGTGCTCCGCAGGATTGAGATTCTATTCTGCAGATTAAATTGGCATTGGTACAGGCATTTTTGACTCCATCATATGTTTCCAGATTTGGATATTGCGATGTTCCGGAATGACAGCTGATACAGTTATGTTCCATAATATGCTCTATGTTTGCTGTATAAGTTGGATTGCCGGTAGGCGGAGCTAATTCGCTATAGGTGTTAGATTCACAGGAGACAATGAAAACGCTGGATAATAGGGTCAGGCAAATTTTTATTTTTTTCATAGAATTTCGTATTAATTTTTAAAAAACCCTGTAGAGATTAAATCCGAAGTAAATACCTCCGCCATTCCATTTTCCTGTAGCATTAGAAAATGCATAAACGTCGTTCATAGTCTGGCAATTTGAGAATACCATTTGAAAAATGTGCCCACCGGTATCGATATCTAATCCTACTGAAAGCAAGTTGTGATATACCTCGCTTTCGGGAGCATTAATTCGCGGTGCATATTCAAGATTCATGCTTAATCTTTTTGTGAATTTATATCTTCCGCCAAGTCCAACCGCAAATTGATCTTTTCTTTCCGTAGTTTCATCGTACAGATTTTTATGAATATAAATCGGGTTTATTTCAAGTGAAATCTTATCTGAAAATTGTCTTGAAACCAACAATTGTGTAGTATAGGCCAAACGATTATTAAATTGTAAATTCGGATATTGATCTGTACTTAAATTAGTATTGATATCCATCGTATTATAGCCCACAATAGTCACCGGAAATCCATCAACTTCCTGAGTTTTCAGTCTGTATTTTAATGTCAGTTCATAAATTTTATTATTAGTTTGTCTTGAAGCTCCAACAGAAAACCAGTTTGTTACACCGTAAATTGCTCCCAATTTGGTATACGCATCATCTAATCCAAAGAAATTCTCAAACCCTTCAGTCAAATCACCAAAACGATGAGAAATCAATACATACCATTCTCCTTTGGCGGTTAATTTTGTCGATTGCATGTTACAAATCTGCAGTCCTTTGAAACCTAAAGTTTCTGTCTGTTTTTCTTTTGATTTTATAGTATCCAATTCCTTTAACAAATCATCTTGTGCCGATACGTGGCAAATGATTGAAAGAAAAAATGCTACGGATAAAAATAATTTTACCTTCATTTAATTAGTTTTTGATTATAAAACATTGATCTAGTTTTACTTCGCCCATCAAATCATCATATCCGACAATTCTCCCTTTTACAGTCACTATTTGGTCTTTTTTAATGGATAAATCCTGATCTTTAAAACTGCAGATAATAGTGCCGTCCAGAATTACTTCTTTTCCATTCAGAGCTGTTATTTTTCCTTTTATGGCAACGGCATTTTCAAGATATTTTTTGTTTGCAGCTTCTAAATCTGAAATAAATTCGGCTGTAATGGCAGCGGAACTAACTGTGAAATCTGTTTTTTCAGTTGCTAAATTTCGAGCTCCGCTATGCATTAAATAGTTATAAGAGAAAAAAATGATTAGGACAATTGCGAATAGTATTGAAATAATTATTTTGGTTTTTTTATTCATTTCTTTTTTCAATTTGTTGATATTCAGAAAACATTATTATGGACTTATTTTGATTTCATCCTTAATAATGTTTTCTTCTATTTTATCAGTTTAAATAGCAAGCGGTATATCTTTTACCGGAACTGGCCAAATTCCAGGACTTGGAAAACTAATTCCTTTGTTAGCGCCTCTTACCCCAGCATCTTGTCCGAAGTAATACAAAGGCCATCCATTATAAGTCAATTGCACTTTTCCAAAAACGGTTATCGAACTGAATTTAGATTTATCAAGAACAGACGGAACAACAATTTTATCTGTTTCATAAATTGGCCATACCGCATTATTTGAAAAATCTTCTTTTGTGAAATTGTTTTTCTTGAAATTGTCATTTTTGAATGTGTACAATGTCAATCCTTTAGCATCAGTAAAATAGGTAGTTGTACCAACTCCAACAGTATAATCTGATTTGTAATTTTTGGTATCATGTCCTACAAGTTGACTTCTCACAATCATGATAGAATAATCTGGTTTTGCAATAAACCAAGTACCATCAACTCCGTCTCCTGAAGTTTTTCCAGCAGCTTCGGGAGTATTGACACCTGCGCCACCATATCCATCTCCGGCAGACATTGGTGCATAATAATACAAAGGCCAGCCTTTATAAGTCAATTGTTTTTTGCCAGAAGTAGTAGTAATCGAAGCAAAATCAGCTAATGTTAATCCGGTTCCTAATTTGTCGGCAGTTAAATTATCAACATTAAAAACAGGCCAAAAAGCTTCACATCCACCAGTACATGAAGATTGTCCGTTTGCATCTGTTGCGAAAAAATATAAAGATCTTCCACTTTTATCTGTAAGGTAAGAGCCTAAAGTAGCGCTTGTAGCAAGGTTTACTTCTGTTTTTGTAACAGGAACTTCAGGAGGAGTGGGAGTAGTGTCACCACCATTGTCGCTGCTGCAGCTTATAAAAATTGATGTGATTGCAAGGGTTATTGCGGCGAATTTAAATAGTCTTAATTTCATAATACTTTGGATTTAAGTTATGTTAAATTGAAATGGACTTTACAGACTAGTAAAGTATTTTGGTTTAATGATTTTGTATCAAGATTTTCACTTGATTTTAATGGACATTCTATTCGATAATTTTAGTATTACGAACTGTCCAGAGGAAATAATTTCAGATTTTTTAAGGGGTTCATTTTTTACTATTTTGATAAAATTCAATAGTAAAACAGTCTTGCGATAGAATACCCTACCTTAAGAATTGATATTTTGAAAAAAAAAGTAAAAAAAGTCTAAGATTTTTTTAAAACCTTGTAGGATTAAGATTAAAATGAAACTCTAAAACTCACATTTGGAGTTCGTTGCAGTGAAAATGTCTCCACTTCTTCAATAGAATTTGTTAGTGAACTTATTCTGTAATATTCGCTGATTTCATTTTTTCGATTAAGGATATTTAAAATAGAAACGCCTAATTTGTACTGAATCCCATTTACAGTTTCCCACTTGTAAGTCGAAGAAAAATTGACTTGTGCAAAAGTGTGCAAATTGGTATTATTAGGTTTATTGTATACCAATGTAGGGTTTGAAAGATCAATTTGAGAATTGTCTGGAGAAGTTTTTGGTCGGCCCGAAGTCCATTTTGTTCCTAAAGCAATTTTGAAATTGTTTTTCTCATAAATTCCCGCCCAGCTTGCAGTATGCATTACTTCAAAGTTGTTAGGAAAAACGGGATATTCATAATTAATAAAATGATAATTATTGTGGTTGTAGGTATAACTCAGCCAAGTCAAAAAATGATTCATTTTTTTCTGAACAAGCATTTCTGTTCCCCAGATTTCATAATCTCCGGTTGTTTTTACAAATTCCAATTGATTCTGAAAACCTTGACTTGAGGTTGTAATTCCGGTTACTTTTTTATAAAAATTTTCGATATCAAGCAACCAGCCTTTTTTTTCATAAGATAAGTTTAATGACAGTTGTCTGCTTTTCTGAATAGGAATTGTGGAATCGTTTGAGATAATCCATCGTCTTTTTTCAATTCCGAAATAATCTTTCTGCAAATCAATAATTTGTTGGGAATTTTGACTTTTCATTTCGCCCAGCAATTCTAAGTTCAGACTTTTATTGATTCCATAACCAAACTGAATTCTAGGTTCGGCGATAAATTTTTTAAATTTTTCGATATAATTGATTCGGGTTCCGGCCTTAAAATAAACTCTCGAAATGGTGTCATTGTATTTTCCTTCCAAAATTAAAGCATGTGTTCTCAAAACATCTTTAACCTTACGATAGAAATCAGGATTGGTAACATCCTCTAAATTCGTGACACCTATTTCGTTAAACTGATAACCATCATTTAAACTAAATTTAGAGCTAAGAATATGATTGTTTTCTAAGTTAACTCCGTTATTATTAACCGTATTCTCCTGAATCGCAATTTGATTTCCAAAAGTTGAGGTCTGATTGGCTAAAAGTTCGTAAGCCGAATTATAGACATTGATTTTAGTGGTATTAAAGTTGTTCCAATTTCTTTTCCAGGCTAAATTCCCACCATAATTCTGTTGACGCAATATGTTGTTTTCTGATCTGAAAATATCATATACCGTCGCACTTTGAAAAACTTCCAGATTATCTTTAATCGTAATTAAATCAAGTACGATTTGATCTTTGTTTCCTATTTTCTGAACATATTTTAGCGTCGCATCATAAAAGCCGAATTTCTTGTCACTTTGATAATCAACGTTTTGATTGTTTGAAAAATCAGTGATTGTGGTATTCTGAAATACTTTATTAAAATACTCTTTGTAAGTGGGCGTTTCAACAAAATCAGTAATCGATTTACGAGCTGAAATTTCAATATAACTTTTTTTCGAAAGATTATATTTCGCATAAATATCAGCATTAATCATATTGATTCCTGCGCTAAAAGAATTTTTTTCAGCTGTTTCAGGCGTCGAAGACATGGCTACAACACTGGATACACTTTCTCCGTAAAAAGCAGAACTTCCGTTTTTATAAATTGAAATCGTATGCGCTAAATTGGGATTGAAAACCGATATTAAACCAAAAAAATGTCCCGTTTGGTACATTCGAATTCCATTCCATAAAAACAAATTTTGATCGTGCGTACCACCGCGCACGTTGATGCTCGATACACTTTCGTCGATACTATTAACACCCGGAATCTGTTGCATGGTTTGTAAAGCATCAGGTTCAATAAGTCCGGGCAAAATTCCAAATTTCTTGGGTTTAATCTCAAACGATCCATCGACATTTTTAGAAATTCCCGAAGCCAAAATCGCATTGGTTTTAATTTCGTGAAGTTCCGTGATTTCAGGCTCCAAAAATAGTTGAAGACAATTTTCAGAATCGGAATTTCCAATTGCACTTTTTTTGGCTACAAATCCAATATGCGTGATCAGAAATGTATTTTGATTTTCCTTTTTAAATTCAAAATAACCTTTTGAATCTGTTCTGGTTTGCGTTTTATCGGCTAAATTAATATTGGCGTTTTCTATAGGTTTCTTATCGGCATTAGAAAAAACATATCCGCAAATGATTTGAGGTTCATCACTTTTTTTATAAATATTAATGAATTGGTTTCCAATATTTTCAAATGATAAATTGGTTTTTTTAGAAAGATATTCTAGTTTTTGCGCAAGCGAAAGTGTTTTTTTGGGCGGAATTAATTCAAGTCCAGCGATATTGTCTTCGGTGTAATTGAAGCTAACCTGATGCTGCTTTTCAATTTCAGATATGATCTTTTTAAAAGGCATGACTTGCCCTTGGCCCTGAGCAAAAAGATTGAGGGCCAGAAAAAAAAGGAAAAACAAAAAATGAAATTGTTTGGGGAGCAACATTTATTTTTCGTCAAAAATTATTTTATTTTCTGAGACTTTTTTGGCCTCTAAATGATAAGTTGTACTAATAATATGCAAAGCTACATTTAAGTCTTTGGCTGGTAATTTTCCTGTAAATAAAGAGGTTGTATCTTTAGAATTTAATTCGACTGTAATGTTATATTGTCTTTCAACTTCATCTAGAAGGCTTCGAATATCTTCTTTATAAAAACTTATTTGATTATCCATCCATTCAGGTTTCGATACATTTACAATTGTGTTTGTTTGGTTTTTATTTTCGAAACTAACGCTTTGTCCGTGAGTCAATACAATTTGGGTATTTGCATAATTTACTTTTACGCGTCCTTCATAACACACAACATCAAATCTGTTTTTTCTGGCTTTAACATTGAATTGTGTTCCGAGAACAGTAACTTTTCCCAAATTGGTATGTACTTCAAATCTTCGTCCTTTTGCAACTCTAAAATAAGCTTCTCCTTTTAGATCAAGAGTTCTATGGCTATCCCAATTTAATTTTTTGTAATTTATTTCAGAACCTGAATTTAGAACTACCGTAGAGTTGTCAGGCAATGAAAAAGTAGTTCGCTCGCCAAAACCTGCTGTTTGTGTTTGAGGTGTCAAAAAATTAAATGCAAGCGTAACGCCAAGTGCCAAAACAAATATAGCCGCCGCTCGAAAAGCCCATTTTTTGTACAACGGAACCACTTTTGGAGTTGCTTTTTTCTGTTTCAGAATATTCGACAACATAGCGTTTTCATCCAAATCATCCATTGCTAGATGATCTGTATACTGTTTAATTTTCTGGTATTTTTCAAAATCGGGACTTGCTTCAAATGCAGCTAATTCGTCCTGAGACAAATCATTGTTGAGCCATTTTGCTAATAAGCGATTTTTTTTCATTTTCTTGTATTGTATAATTAAAACAATTGGAACTAAATTTACCCTACTTTTATAAATCAATTTCTTTACGCAAACTTACTAACGCGAGATGAATTCGTTTTTCGACAGCCTTTACGCTAATGTTTAATTCAAGTGCGATTTCACTGTATTTTTTTCCATCAATTCGATGCATCAAAAAAGCAACACGTTGTTTTTCGTTTAAGTTTTCAATTGCTTTCAGAAGTTTTGACTGAAATTGTTTTTCTTCCAAAATATATTCTGGATTTTCATTGGTTTTATCTAAACCAGTGAAGTTTTTTTCATATTTTAAAACCACTTTCTGATGCGCAATTTCATTGAGACTGCTATTATTTGCAATCGTATAAATGTATGATTTTGCTTTTTCGAGCGGTACCGATGCACAGTTTTGCCAAAGCTTTACAAAAGCTTCCTGCGCGACATCTTCTGCCTGATTTAGATTGCCAAATTTGTAAAAAAGAAAATTTCTAAGCGCTTTAATGTGGCTTTTAAAAAAAGACGAAAAAATAATTTCGTCGCAAGTATTTGATTCGTTTTTAGTTGGCATTTAAATTTTCGATTTGATACCGTACAAAAGTATTTATTTTTGGTTTAAGTAGGGTAAAAGTAAAGCTGATTGTTTTATAGAGACATAAAATGTTATTTTCGTGTAATGGTTACACTTTTTAAAAGAAAAATTAAAAGCTTTAATGCCGAATTTATTGAAAAACAGTTTTTTAAATTTTATTACCTTTGTAAAAATATAAGTATGTTTCCGCTAAAAAAATATTTATCTCTAGTTGTTTTTTTGTTCTTATTGTCTTGCCAAAGTGAAATGGATGAACAGGGTAATAATACACAGGGAACAATGACAAATTCTTCGCCTCTGACTTCCTATCTGCAAAGAGTTGCAATGGTGCAAACCGTTCAGGATAATGTAATTGACGGATCGACTTACTGTACTATAAAACCTCCATACACAGTTACTGTCAATAACACACAAATTGCGATAAACAGCGCTGCAGATTATAAAAAAGTAACCGATAATATTAATGCAAGCAATGCTGATGATGATATCGTAAAAATAAATTTTCCGGTAACGATGGTATATTATAATTACATCGAAAAAAATATTCCAAATGAGGCCGATTTTAATTCCTTAATCGATTATTGGAACCAATATCCGGATCTTTTATCAAAAATAAATGGATTAAATATTAATTATCCCATCACAATTAATATTTATAACAGCGCGAATCAAGCTGCAAGTTCGACAACGATTATAAGCGATCAGGCGTTTTTTAATTTTATCAAAAATTTGAACGCCAGCCAGTATATTTCGTTAAAATATCCAATTTCTATAGTGGATTACAATAATCAGACAAAATCGCTTTCAAATAATTCAGATTTCGAAAATGCCATAAAATATGCAATCGATTATTGTCCTGAAAATAATATTGTAACGCTTGATTTTGTTGGTGCGATAACAAAAGGTTCATGGGGAATTCCTTATTATTTCAGTGATTCGGAAAAAACTTCTTCGTATAGCGGTTATTCGTTTGTTTTCAAAGGTGATAAATCGGTAGTGGCGACAAAAGGCTCAACTTCAGAAACAGGACAGTGGGATAGTAGTGTTCAAAATAATGTTAGAGAATTAAAACTAACTTTTAGCTCCGATTTATTAAGTAAACTAAACAACAATTGGAAATTGTTTGAGTTTAATAATTCTCAGGTAAGATTGCGGGATGTCAGCAATACTACTAATTATCTGTATTTTGAGAAAAAATAAAGTGTTATCTCAGTTTTATTCGGTTTAGATATTCAATATTTTTTTTGAGTTCGTGAAATAAAAAAGACAGTATTAATTTACATATTGATTGATTTCTTAAATTTGTAAGAACCAACATAAAAACTTTTTTAATCATGCCAATAATTGAACAATCAGAATATGATTCTCCCGCTATTATTCATCGCAACAGGCATGTCTCTACTATTTATGCCGCTTTGTTCAAAAAATTTGAAGTTCCTGGCTATACCAGAGAAAAACTTGAACTAAATGACGGCGATTTTATAAATATTGATTTTATTATAAATGATTCAAAGAAGGCAGTTATTTTATGTCATGGTTTAGAAGGTGATTCACGAAGAACTTACAATAATAGCTGTGCCTCTTATTTTGAAGAAAAAGGTTTTTCAGTTTTTGCCTGGAATAATCGCACTTGTGGAGGAGAAATGAATCGTTTGCCGAGGCTTTATCATCACGGCGCTGTTGACGATCTTGACGAGGTAGTACAGTTTGTTTTGAGAAAAGGATTCCAAGAGGTTTATATGATTGGTTACTCGATGGGAGGTGTTCAGTTGCTGAATTATTTTGGCTGGACAAAAATCGATGAACGTATAAAAGCTGCAGTTTCGATTTCTGTTCCAACACATATTGCAACAAGCGCTGAAGTACTTAAACAAGGTTTCAACAGAGTCTACTTAAAGAATTTTACAATTGATATTAAGAAAAAGCTGAAATACAAAGCAGCGCAGTTTCCTGATTTTATAAACAGCGATCAGATTGATAAAATCTCTTCTTTTGATGAAGTTGATCAGTATTTTACAGCACCTTTGCATGGTTTTAAGAGCAAAGATGATTATTATCAACGCGTATCTCCTGAATTTTCTCTTCAAAATATTACAACTCCGGTTTTAATAATTAATTCGCTTGATGATCCTTTTTTAGGAGAAAGATGTTACCCGAGAGCTATTGCAAAAAACAGCCGATATGTTTATCTGGAAACTCCAAAATATGGAGGACATTGCGCTTTTCCGCTTCGTGATTCAATGTATTCTTATGCCGAGAAAAGAGCTTTTGATTTTTTTGAATCGTTGTAAACTCTGGAGTAATACCTGTTTTTTATAATAAACTTTGTTGCATATTATAAGATGCAACCTATTTCAGATGCTAGTCTAATTGAAAATTGTTTTGCGGTAATAACTTTGATATTGTTTTAAAGTTTAACCCAAAAAGCATTTTCCATGAAAAAATTAGTTAGTATCTTTTTTCTGCTTTTGATAGTAACAAGTTGTAAAAAAGAAACCGAAAGTACCAAAGAAACCGCTGTTTCAAATGAGTCAGAGTCAGTTTCAGATTATGAATTTGTGGGAGGCTATCCTACAGATGCGGCAATAAAAAAAGCCTATGATGATGCCGATTTAACAAGAGCTATTCAAGCGTATAAATTTTTCTATCCAACGGTTTCTGGTGAAGGATTAGTTAAAGGAAATGACAGTATCAAGATTATTCCAAATAAATCATTTGGAACTTTAGATACCAAACCAGGACAAATTGGTTTTACCCTGAATTCAGACACACCTTACGGACCAATCCCAATTGATCTGACTGGCGGGCCTATGATTATAGATATTCCGAAAGGCCCCCTTATTGTGGTGGCAATGGATGTCAACCAACGATGGGTAGCAGATATGGGAATTCCTGGGCCTGATGCCGGAAATGGAGGAAAGCATTTACTTTTGCCACCTGGGTATAAAGGAGCAGTACCAGCTTCAGGTTATCATGTCTGGAAATCTTCTTCAAATAATTTAACTGTAGGTATTCGTTCGCTTCCTGTTGGAGGAGATGTTCAGGCTGCCATAGCCAGAATCAAAACAGTAAAAGTATATCCTCTGAATAAACCTGCAGACTGGAAAGAGCCAGTATGGCTTGACCTGACAGATAAACCTCAAAATACTACGCCTGTTGCTTGGGAAAATAATATCAAATATTGGGAAAATTTAAATGATGTTATACAGCGCGAACCTGTTTATGAAGGCTACAGAAATTATTATGGCGAACTGGCAGTTTTAGGGATTAAAAAAGGACAGCCTTTTAAACCTGATGACAGGTTAAAAGCAATTCTTGAAAAAGCAGCAAAAATAGCTAATGCACAAATGCGTGTACAATCGTTTGCTGATCGCCGTTCTGACCGTATCGTTTGGAAAGATCGTCAATGGGAATGGGTGGCACTCCGATTTGAAGATGGTGATTTTAATACACAAAATTACGTTGATCTTGATGGACGCGAAACATGGTTTTATCAGGCTATTGGAGCTTCTCCGTCTATGTTTAGAAGAAAAGAGGGCGGTGGTTCCTTGTATTGGTTAGGGCTTAAAGATGCTGAAGGAAAATATGTTGACGGTGGCAAAACGTATAAATTAACGATACCAACTCCGGTTCCGGCAAAATTATTCTGGTCGGTCACTATTTATGACGCTATAACGAGAAGTCAGGTCGCTACAGATCAAAACAAGGCTGCACTTCGTTCTTTGTTTGAGCTGAAAGACAAAATAGGCGGTAAAAGTATTGATTTATACTTTGGACCAAAAGCCCCGGCAGGTAAAGAAGGACAATGGATAAAAACGTTGCCAAACAGAGGTTGGTTTGCCTACATCCGTATTTATGGGCCTGAAACTGGTGCTTTTAACGGTACATGGAAGCCGGGAGACTTTGAAGAAGTGAAGTAAATTTATATCTAAATAGTAAAAATTCAATCAGAAAAAAAATCCCTATAATATATTTTTATAGGGATTTTTTCTATGTACTTATTAAAAAATTCAAGACCTCTCTGATCGTTTTTGTTTTTAAATAATTATTTCACAATTTCAGGTACAGGCATTTTCCAAACGTTGTTTATAACATCAGGCTCAGGGCCGTAAATTCTTGTAACAAACATGAATTTTTCATTTTTCGGAGTAGGAAGCCAGTTGCTTTCTTTATCTTTTCCAGGCGATGTACTTTGAAGATAAATAATCAGATCTCCATTAGATTCATATTTCAAACCTTTAGTTTTATTTCCAATCGAATATCTTTTAATCGGATTTGGAACCAGAAAACGTTTCGGAAGATTATACATGGTTATACTCCAGAAGTATTTTGCTTTGGGAAGTTCATTTTTGCTAAATTTTAGAATATAATTATTGTTTCCAGTAAGTGGCTGATTGTTTTTATCATTACTTCCTCCGGTATAAACTGCCTCTTCTTTTGTATTTCCATAAATTCCGGCTGCTGCAGCGACTGCACGATTTAAGTAG
Organism: Flavobacterium sp. ASV13; assembly: GCF_000745775.1. Taxonomy (GTDB): domain Bacteria; phylum Bacteroidota; class Bacteroidia; order Flavobacteriales; family Flavobacteriaceae; genus Flavobacterium. The sequence continues at coordinate 71,109 of NZ_JQJY01000008.1, forward strand.
TTGTTTTTTAGTTCTGCTCTTGTGCCAAAAAGGTTTCCAAATTCTTTAAGATTATTTAAAGTAGTTTCTAGTTCCTGTTTACCTTCTGCAATTCCTTTTTCTATTGCTTTAATAGTTTCCGGCGAATATTTAGAACTATCAAAAGAAGTTCCCGGTACAATTCCGATTTTCGTAAAACGAGCCCTAAGTTCTTTTTCGCTACTGTCTTCGCTTGCGTATTGTAATAATGAATTTAATACATTGATAAATTCCAAAGAACCATAATCGCTTTCTTTCCATGAAGGAAGTGGAAGATTGTATTTTTTAAGCTGAGGAGCAGGCTGTTTCGTGTATTCGTGTAATGGAATTAGTTGGTATTGACCTTGAATTCTTTTCAGATTAGAAACATCGGACGGATCATGAAGCTGAGTTCTGCCGACTATAAATATTAAATTGGTTTCTGAATGTAATACTTTGTCAATTCCTTTTGGCGTTTCGCCCTTCCAATCCGGTCCTGCAATTAGATATTTTCCCGGATTATTTCCAGTTACACGGGTTCCGATATATTCGTAATTGAATGTATACAAATCTACGAGCTGCATTACGTAATATCGATCTTTTTCAATTTTTGGAACCTCGAGAACTACAGGCTCATTAGAAACATCAAGGGCAGCCATAGAATATGGAGTGTCATTATTTATTGTTATTACTAAAGTATCTGCAGGAGTAGCACTCGTTGCAAAGCTTTTAAATTTATTAAAACCAACATATGCTCTGTCTTCTTTGTTTAATGCGCTGGCGTAAATGGCTTTGTAATTATAAAATATTGGATATCCGTAGATCCACGCCTCTTTTGCTATGGCGGTTATAGAATCAGAAGATGCTGATGAGTCAGCAATGTTTTGATTGTCTTTTGGTTGATCTTTTTTGCAAGCTGTAACTGCTAAAAGCATGACGATTAAAAAAGCGGTTAGATTTTTCATAATTCAGAAGTTTGTTTCACATGAGATTCTTTTTCCAGTTTTAAAATTATAGGATAAAAGAAAATTTTACTTTTTTAAACCTTAAAAAATGGTTGCAGATTATAAATTGAAACAAGTTTATCTATTTGGATTATAACAGATTTGTAAAACTAAGGTGCAATTAAATTGTAATAATACTTCTTAATGTTATTTCAGATTCAACAGTGTAGAAGCATATAGAAAGCGCTATAAAAGTGAAAATATCCATTTAACTGATTGTTTGAAGGATGATTTGATTGGAATTATATTGTTTTAGATATTAAAAAAGTAAGAAAAAAGCTTTTGGATTAGGGGATATGTTTGTTTTTATACACTTATGTATTAGTATGAAAAATAATACATCCAGCTATTGAAATATTTCTAAACAAGTCTATTTGAATTTTAGAACAAAGAACTAAACATTTTAATAATCATGAAACACAGTAAACACCAGATTTCGTTATTGGCAAGGCAATTTTTTGCCATACTTTTTTCTCTTACCATTTCTTTTTCAGCTTTTGCACAGAAGGCTACAATTAAAGGGATATTTGAAAGGGTGCCGGATGGAGCCTATATATCTTTACCAAACAAATATTTTGATAGCAAAGAGGAGACTCACTTTCAAATTCCTATAGAGTCAACAGGAAATTTTAGTGTTGAAATTAACATTTCACATCCTCAAATAGCAAATCTGGTCTATTACATTGAGAGTATAAGAACTATCATATCATGTGATTTATTTGTTTCACCTGGAGATGATTTTCGCATTACAATTGATTCATCACTAAAAGCGGAAAATGTAAAAGTTAAGGGAACACATCAAGAGAATAATCAGTTACTAAATTCTTTGTCACGTTTTGACGAGGAAAAATTTACTGGAGATACTCTTCCAGATAGGGCTTATAAAGAGATCAAAGATATTTCATTACATAATAAAAATGTTCTGGATAAATATATCAAAACCTACAAGCCTTCAAAGGAATTTATAAAAACATGGCAATTTAATCTAGAATATTTCGCGCCTCAAGCTTTCTACTCCTTTGAACAAAACAACAAATTTAGTAATCAAAAGGCTTATGTTCGTAATTTGAATAAATGGAAACAATGTAGGGAGGAATTATTTTCGAAAATTAAAATAAACAACGACGAAGCAATGAATGCTCCATTTTATCTACATTTTGTTTATGATATTTTGGGACGTAAGAAGGAAGAACTATGGCATGAGGCTTCTGGGGCTAATCAGGCTATCTTTTTTAAGGAATGGTATAATGCTTCTGTTGAAGAAGGTGGTAAGCTCTTTTTTGATGATATGACAAATATATTGACCGAGAAAATTATTCAAAAATATTATACAGGAAGATCAGCCGAATATGCTTATGCTGTCTTTTTTACAGAATCTCTTGAAGCTGAAAATAATAAAAATTTGCCACAAATTTTCGAAAATTTCAAGAATCAGTTTCCTAATAGCAACTATATAAATCAATTTGAACCTGCGATTAATAAAATCATTGAAAACAATAAAAAAGCTTTGAATGATAAAATGATTTTTGTAGACAAAGGGGATCAGTTGAAAAATTTTGATGAACTTATCAGCCAGTTTAAAGGAAAAACTGTTTTGATTGATATGTGGGGAACCTGGTGTGCACCTTGTCGACAAGAAATCAATAAAAATAGTCAGGCTTTGCATGATTATTTTAAAGATAAGGACGTTCAATTCTTATATGTAGCGAATCACGATAGCCATAATCCTGAAAACTGGAAAAAGCTTATCTCGTATGAAAGTTTAGAAGGATTCCACATTCTTGCTAATGAAGCACTGACACAAGATATTATGACTAAAACCAAAGGGCAGGGGTATCCAACCTATATTGTGTTAAGTAAAGATGGTAGTTACGAGCTTTCGAAAGCAGGATATCCTATGGAAAGGGAAGTGTTGATAAAGCAACTGGAATCGGCAATTGCCAAGTAAAAAAAAATAAAAAGGTGTATAAAACAAAAAACCTGCAAATCCTAAGATTTGCAGGTTTTACTTTTTTGTGGGGAGAGCAGGATTGAATCTTAAGCTTGAAATCTGCATATTACCTGCATTTATTCTTTTTTAAATCTGTATTGCCACAATATTGCATGAAAATCAAATTTCTAAAAAACGTCTTAACTTTTTGTGGCAAAAAAGGCATCCACTCCGCTTGTTAAATATCTTTTAAAATCGCCTTAGCCATTTACTGCAAAATTAGAGGAATCTGAAATTTCAAAAGTGCAAGTAGACTTACTTACAGCTAACCTTTGACTTCAAATGTTAATAATATGTTTCATTTTACTATGGTTTTATTAATGTAAACGTAACCTAATCGACCTACCCCAAGTTTTAATTTTGGAGACATATAAGAAGAACCCAATACTTTGTATATGTCATTTTTTAAAGAACACGAACATTATCAGAACCCAATCAGAAAAAGTGTTTCTGCCAGCGCTTTTCTTTTGATTATTCATACCAAAATAATGTATCATGTATAAGAAGTTTACAGACGAAGAACTTGTCGAATTATTAAAATCGGGCAAGGATAAAGCTTTTGATGAACTTTATTTTAGATATCGCGATGTACTTGTTCGATTTGTTTATTTGAGAATGAAATCAATCGCAATCTCAGAAGAAATTGTGCAGGAAGTTTTTACCTCTATTTGGGAACGACGCAAAACAATTGTAATCCAGAAAAGTTTTGCGGCTTACATCTATACTTCTGTTCGTTACATGACTTTAGATTATATAAAATCTCACGAAGTTACGGGTCAGTATATTCAGGAAGTTTTGGATAAAAACGTGGTGGCTTATACAAGTCAAAACGCAACAGAAGATGCTATTTATTATGATGAATTGCGAAAAGCTGTTGATGAAGCGGCAATGTTGCTTCCTAAAAAATCAAAAGAAGTTTTTATTCTAAGCCGTGTAAAACATTATACCAATAAAGAAATTGCCGAAGAACTTAATGTTTCTATCGAAACGGTAAAATACCATATTACGTATGCGCTAAAATTCATGCGTACCTATTTAGGCGAATTCAACTAAAAGTAAAATTCAGATTAAGAATCCAATTTTTTCTTAACAGAAGCGTAACCTTCTGCGCCTACCTCAAAATTCAATTTCCAAGACATACTATTAAAGACATAAAGAAATTATAATGCCTGAAAATTCAAATAGCGAAAACAACGAAATAAAAAACTTCTTAGACGGAAAGTATTCCCCGAAAGGGCAAGAAATGTGGAATAAATGGTACGACCGTACAGATGATTTTTTTGATAATATGGAAGTAATTCAGTCCGATCGTTCACAGTTAAAAAAAGAATTAAGACAAATCAAGAATACGGGTAAAGTTATTTCCTTTCAATATAAAAACTGGGCTGTTGCCGCATCTTTAATTTTCTTAATGGGATTATCGGTGTTTTTTTATCAAACATCAAATTCTGTTGAAAGCAAACAATTTGCAGTAAAATTAGGCGAACATGCTCAAATAAAATTAAGCGATGGAACACAAATCTGGCTAAATGCAGGAAGTGTGCTAAAATATCCTACAGTATTTAAAGGAAGTACTAGAGAAGTGTACTTAAGCGGAGAAGCTTTTTTTGATGTAGCCAAAGATAAAAAGCATCCTTTTATAATTCATACCAATAAAATGGATACAAAAGTGCTCGGAACCAGTTTTAATGTTCAGGCTTATCCAGACCAAAGAACGCAAGAAGTTTCGGTGATGACGGGAAGAGTAAACGTGAAATCGACTGTTACTGAGGAAAATGTATATGTAACACCAGGACAAAAAGTGGTTTTTAAATCACACGATAATAAACTTCAGGCTTTTAAGGATATTCCGGTAAACACGATTTCGTTGTGGCGAAAAAATATTATGGTTTTTGAAGAAACACCGCTGACAGAAGTTGTTGCCACGATAAATCGCAATTATAATGTTGCCATTGAAATCAAAAACAAAAATTTAACCCCTTTAAAAATAAGTGGATATTTTAAAGAAATGCCTGCCGATCAGGTAATTGGACTGGTATGTAATATCATCAATGCCAATTATAAAATGGATTCAGGAATTTATAAAATAGAATAATTCAAAAATAAACTACGTAGAAACTCAATAAACAAAACAATTAAACTAAATCTAAAAATTATGAATGAAAAACAAATGCGGTCTGCCGTAAAGTGCCAGAGCATAATGACAATAGGGATGAAATTATTCCTGTTTATGGCTTTGTTTTTTGCGGCGGTGACAGTAAACGCCGAGAATGTTGACATTAATCAAAGAGTAACTTTGAAAGTTGAAAATGAAAGTATAAAAAATATATTTCAAAAAATTGAAAATCAGGTTGATGTGCATTTTATGTACGAAAGCAGCCAAGTCAATACCAATCAGAAATTAAGTTTAAAACTCAATAATGTAACGCTAGAACAAGCGTTAGATAAAATCTGTGGCGCTGCGCTTCGATATGAAATTGTGAACAATAATATCGTAATTAAGAAAAATCTAAAAGTAGCAGATCAGAACAAACTTATTATTTCTGGAACTGTTTATGGCGGAGACGATAATATGCCTTTGCCAGGTGTTGGAATTAAAGATAAAGGTTCTAACGCAACAGCTACAACAGATTTTGATGGAACATTCAAAATGGAAATCAATGCTTCAGAAGCGACGCTTGTTTTTTCTTATGTTGGATATGTAAATCAAGAAGTAAAAGTGACTAGTTCGCAAAACATTACTGTAAAATTAGCAGCCGATGTAAAACAACTTCAAGAAGTAGTTGTGATGGGTTACGGAAGTGTGAAAAAAAATGAAGTTTTAGGAGCTGTAGGTTCGGTTTCGATGAAAGAAACAGCGAGCAGAACGTACAACAATGCTGCCGAATTATTACAAGGAACTGTTGCTGGAGTTACGGTTATTAATGATGGTGGTGATCCAACTTCTTCGCCAACAATCAATATTCGTGGTATCGGATCTTTAAATGCTGAAACGCCTTTAATTGTTTTAGACGGAATTATTTACAGCGGATCTTTAAATACTTTAAATCCAAATGATATTGCTTCGATCAACGTTTTGAAAGATGCGGCTTCTGCAGCAATTTATGGTGCGAGAGCTTCTGGAGGTGTAATTTTAATTACATCTAAAAAAGGAATTTCGGATAAAATTAATGTAAATGTAAATTATCAAGGTGGTTTTCAAAATGTAGCAAAAAAACTAGAGGTTTTAAACGCTGCAGAATATGCTGATGCTATGAATCTAGCAAGAGATAATGCAGGTTTGCCAAGAATTCCAGCATTTGATCCTGCTTTTGAACCAACAGCAAGAACAACAAAAACAAACTGGATGGACGAAATTTTCCATACAGGAGAAATTCAGGATTTATCTCTTTCTGTAAACGGAAAAACAGAAAAAACAAATTTCTTTCTTTCTGGAAGTTATAGAAAAAATGAAGGTATTTTGCTGAATACTTACGGAGAACGTTATACAGTTAGAGCAAATTCATCTTTTAAACTGGCTGATAATTTTACTATTGGAGAAAATTTATCATACTCTTTAACAAATGGTCAAACGGCTAATACTTCAAGTTCGTACACAGGAGCAATTCAAGCGGCAATTTTGTATCCGCCAAATGCAACGATTTACAGAGAAGATGGTTCTGGACAATTTGGTGGTGTTCCTGAGAAATATATTGGTTCTTATGGAGACGTAATCAATCCGGTGGCGTATTTGAAAAGATTAGATAATAAAAATCCAATTTCTACCATTTTGATCAATCCGTATGCAGAGTGGGAAATTGTTCAAGGACTGAAAATTAAATCAAACTGGGGTTATACCAGAATTCAGGATAACGCAACAGATTTTACTGTAAAAGTTACAGAACCTGGAAAAATATTCGATTTCAATAGATTGACATTGAAGAATATGACAATTACCGATTTATTGAGCGAACAGACTATTTCTTACGAAAAATCATTTGGAAAACATAATTTGAAAGCTTTAGCTGGATATACTTTCCAAGAAACTAAAAGAGATTTTTATACAATTGAAGGAACTGGTTTTGACAACGAAGATCCATCACAACGCTATTTATTGAATGCCAAATTAATTCAGCAAACAGGAGCAGGAAAATCAGATGAGATTATTTCTTCTTATGTGGGAAGAATTAACTACGATTTCAATCAAAAATATTTATTATCAGGAATCGTACGTCGCGATGGAACTTCAAAATTATTAGAAGAAAATCGTTGGAAAGTATATCCTTCTTTTTCTGCAGGTTGGTTAATTTCTGAAGAAAGTTTTATGAAAGGTTTGGAGCCAATTGTAAGCAGTCTAAAATTACGTGCAAGCTGGGGGGAAATTGGAAATTTAGGAAACCTTGGACCATATCAATTTAGTGTGCCTTTATCACAAACTCAGGCTTTAATTGGAGCTACACCATCAATCAATTACGGATATGCTGAAAGCGAATTATCAAACCCTAACTTAAAATGGGAAAGCTCTGAGCAGACCAATATTGGTTTAGATTTTACAATGTTGAATAACAGTTTAATCGGATCTGTTGATGCTTATGTTAAAAAGAACAAAGACATGTTGGTTCGTGATCAATTGCCAGGAGTTTCTGGAACTCCACAAGGAAGAATTGTAAACTCTGGAGATGTTGAAAATAAAGGTATTGAGGTTAGTTTAACGTACCAAAAAACACGTGGAGATTTTAAATTTGATGTTACAGGAAACGCTGGATTCTTAAGCAATAGAATTGTTTCTATTAAAGACGATTTAAGTTCTCTAGAACCGCTAGGTTTAAGTCGAGTTCGTAGTTTGCCTTTAGCAAATATTTATCAGGTTGGAAGTCCAGTTGGTGCTTTCTATGGATATGCAACTGACGGATTATTTCAGAGTAATGCTGAAGCAAAAGCGTATGTAAACTCAAATGGTGTTGCGTATCAGCCAAATGCAGTTGCTGGAGATATTAAATTTAAAGATGAAAATGGAGACGGCGTAATCAACAACAGTGATAGAGTAGTATTGGGAAGTCCGTTTCCAAAAACAACTTACAGCTTAAATGCTAATTTCAGATACAAAGGATTTGATATGAATATCTTCTTTACGGGAGCTGCAGGAAATAGTGTTTTCAATGCAGTGAAATATACAGGTTTAAATGCTTCTTTTCCAGGTTATAATTTACTTGCTGAATCTAAAGATGCATGGTCGCCAACAAATACGAATACAAACGTGCCAGTTCTTTCTTCAACAGACAATAACAATAACTTCGGACGTATTTCTGATTTGTATATTGAAGATGCTTCTTTCTTAAGATTGAAAAACGTTTCGATTGGTTATACAGTAAATGAAAGCTGGTTGAACGGAAAAGCGAAATTGAGATTCTTTATTTCGGGACAAAACCTTTTTACAATCACAAAATATTCTGGAATGGATCCTGAAGTTGGTCTTAGAAGTTTTGGAATGGATTTAGGAAAATATCCGCTTTCTCGTATTTACATGACAGGTGTTAACGCAACTTTTTAAAAAATAAAAAACAATTGAAATGAAAAAAATAAGTCTTTTATTAATGAGTTTGGTGCTTTTAGCTGGCGTTTCGTCTTGCGAAAGTGAACTTGATGTGGTTCCACAAGGAGCTCCGTCAAGCGGAAATTTCTGGAAAACACCAGCAGATGCAAAAGCCGGAGTAAACGCAATTTACGCTCTGTATTCTGATGATAATATGTATGGTCGTGGTTTCTTTTGGTTAAATAATGCCAGCGACGATATTGGAACAAAACCGAGACAAAATGCAGAACGTATTAAGAATTTTATTGTAGACGGAGCTGAATCAGATACAAAAGATATCTGGAGAATTCACTACGAAATCATGAAACGTTGTAATGATGTTATTCGCAATATTCCAAATATGCCTTTAGAAGAAAGCACAAAAAATGGAATGTTGGGTGAAGCTTATTTTAATCATGCTGTAATGCATTTAGAATTGGCTTATCGTTATGGTGATGATCGTGCCGGAATTCCTATTCAGGACAGAGCAAACCCAACAAATGTTTATGTTCCTCGTGCTAAAAATGTTGCCGAAAATTATGCATATATCGCTGCCGATTTAATTAAAGCTGCCGATTTATTGCCATACTTTAATCAGCTTACACCAGACAATTACGGACGCGCGCACAAAACTGCTGCGTGGGCTTATTTGGTTCGTACATATTTGTATGCAAAAGATTGGGACAATGCGATTAAATATGCTAACATGATTGTAGCAAGTGGAAAACATAAATTGCTTGACAATTTTGAAGATGTGTTTAAAATTAGTAATAACTGGTCTACAGAATACATTTGGTCGGTAACTTCAAGTGCACAAAATACTTCTTTAGGATCTATTTTCCCTGGAGTTTGTTTAGAAGATAAAGGCTGGGGAGTTTACAACGGCTGGGGAAATTTCTATCCAACAAAAGAATTGTTTGATACTTACGCAGTGAACGATAAGAGAAGAAGCGCTACAATTTTACAAAAAGGAGACAAGTTTGTTTATTTTGGAGAAACAGTAACTTTTAATGAAGGAAAATATGTTGTAAGTTCAAGTAACAGAACAGGTTATCAGTTTAAAAAATATATGGAGCCATTCAGTTATCCAAAAACAACATCTGGTGGAGTCGATATTCGTTATGTAAATGCTAACGGAGATAAACCTTCAACAGCTTTAAACGTTCCGCTTTTGCGTTATGCAGATGTGATTTTGATGTTAGCGGAAGCGAAATTAATGAAAGGTCAAAATGCAGATACAGAAATCAATATGATCCGTCGTCGCGCAGGTCTTACCGATCTTTCTGGAGCAACATTAACTGATTTAAAAAGAGAAAGAAGATGCGAATTAGCAGGAGAATGGACAGATCGTCATTTCGATTTAGTGCGTTGGGGAGATGCAAAAGATACTTATGCAAAACCATTGCACCATTATGATGGAAGCGTAATTTATCCTGCTCGTAATTTTAATCCTGCGATACACCATGTTTGGCCAATACCACCAGACGAAATTGCAGTGAGCAAAGGTGCCTTGACTCAAAACCAAGGTTGGTAATCAATAATTTCATTGTGTTTTTTTAGTTTTTTACGCTGCAGTCTTTGTCAGGAGGCTGCAGTTGTAAAAAAATAGTAAAACCTTTTTTTGTTTCAAAACATATCAAGAAGTTACCTACAGCTTTTTGCTATTTAATTTATTTTCGATGAAAAAAATAATCACCCTTTTTTGCCTTCAGTTTTTGCTTTTCGCGCAAGCACAGGAATACAGTTCTTCCAACATTCATTCTCACAACGATTACGAAAGTAAATTGCCTTTTTATGGTGCTTATTCAAATGAAACAGGCGTTATTGAAGCCGATGTTTTTTTAGTAAATAACGAATTGTTTGTTGCGCATACTTCTAAAGAAATCAGTTCTCAGAATACATTAAAAAGTATGTATTTGGAACCGCTTTCTTCTAAATTAAAAACCTTGCAGGGAAAAGCTTATCCAAGTAATAAGCCATTAATTTTAATGATTGATATAAAGTCAGATGCCGATTCGACTTTAAAAACAATCACACAGCAGTTAAAAACGTATCCCGATATTATTTCGAACAAAAACATAAAAGTGGTGATTTCTGGAAACAGACCTTTGCCGTCTCTTTGGGCAGCATATCCAGATTTTATTTATTTTGATGGAAGGCTGAATGAAAATTATACCGTAGATCAATTGGCAAAAGTTGAAATGATCAGCGAAGATTTAAAAGAGATTACAGTTTGGAATGGAAAAGGCGTTCTGACGCAACCAGATGCTGAAAAAATTCAAGCGATCATTAAGAAAGTTCACGATCAAAATAAAAAAATAAGATTCTGGGCGACACAAGATAATGTGAATACGTATATGACTTTGATGAACTTGAAAGTCGATTTTATCGGAACAGATAAAGTGACTGAGTTGACTCAATTCATTAATAATATTAAAACGACATTTTACCAGAATACAGAATTTCATCAAGCTTACGTTCCAAAAAATGCATTCAAAAATAAGCGTCCAAAAAACGTAATTCTCTTAATTGGTGACGGAATGGGATTAACACAAATCTATTCTGGATATACAGCTAATAAAGGTCAGTTGAGTCTTTTTAATATTCCAACTCAAGGATTTTCTATTACAAAAGCTTCGGACAGTTATATTACCGATTCGGCTGCGGGAGCGACTGCAATGGCAACTGGACACAAAACCAAAAATCGTTTTATCAGCGTAAATGAAAATGGAAAACCTTTGGAATTGATCACAAAACAGTTGGCTGCTAAAAATTATAAAACCGCTATTATTTCTGCGGGAAATATTACAGATGCTACTCCAGCCGCATTTTATGCACATCAGCCAGAAAGAAGTTTAAGCGAACCTATTGCAAATGATTTCCTGACAAATCCTTCTGATATTTTAATTGGAGGTGGGCAAAAAGAATTTATCTCTAGAAAAGATGGTAAAGATTTGTCTAAAGCATTGAAGGAAAAAGGATATACATTTTCAGATAAATTCTCCAGTTTAGATACCATCAAAAATAACCGATTTGTTGTTTTGGAAGATGCAGCAGTGGTTTCTATAAAAAATGGAAGAGGAGATTTCTTGACTAAGTCTTTAGCGAAAGCGACCAACACTTTTTCGAAAACAAAAAATCCGTTTTTCATCATGGCCGAAGGAGCGCAGATTGATTACGGCGGACATCAGAATAATGTAGAATATGTGGTTCGTGAAATGCTGGATTTTGATAAGCTGGTTGGACAGGCAATGGAATTTGTAGACAAAAATCCAGAAACACTTTTAATTGTAACTGCCGATCACGAAACCGGCGGATTATCTCTTATTGATGGAAGCATAGAGAAAGGATATGTACATGGAAGTTTCAGTACAAACGATCATACGGCTATTCCTGTTCCTGTTTTTGCTTACGGACCAGGTTCAGATAAATTTATGGGAGTTTACCAAAACACAACAATTTATGATAAGATAATGGAACTGCTTGCAACAAAATAATTCACGCTTTTTAAAAAAGACATTTTGAGACGAATGGGTACTACCATAAAATAATAAAACCTGCAAATTCTAGGATTTGCAGGTTTTACTATTTTAATTTTATTTGAAAAGAATTCTAAGCATTAAACTTTGTCAAAAAAAAAATCCTAATCAAATGATTAGGATTTTTGTGGGGAGAGCAGGATTCGAACCTGCGAAGTTCACACAGCAGATTTACAGTCTGCCCTCGTTGGCCGCTTGAGTATCTCCCCGATCTCAGCTTGTTGTGCTTTGTTGTTCTAAGCGGTGGCAAAGATAGGAACTCTTTCTACATTTCCAAACAAAAAAATGACTTAATTTTCAGTTATTTTAAAGTTGCTTTTTAATTCGTTGGAATTGAAATAAATAAAAAAGGAATCTTATTGAATATTTTTTTATTTATTTTAAAAAGTAAGATTATTCTTTGTGTAATTTTATGATTTATATAGTTGATTCAGGATATGTAAAAGTTGTCAGCTATTATTCTTACTGGTAATTTTAAATAAAAATGGAGAAAATAGTATCCAATTTAGGATCGTTTAACAATCGGTTTATCATAAAAATTTTAAGCCATCTTTAAAATATTCCCTTGGCTTCAATTTTTTTAATATACTTTTTAAGAATATTTTTTTCTAAAAACAATTAGATAAAAAAAAATCTCCACGAGGGAGATTTTTTTATTCTGGATATTTGATATTATTTAGCTAAAAGCTCTATAATTTTTGCTTTCAATTCTGGACCTCTCAAATCCTGAGCTACCACTTTTCCTGATGCATCAAGAATAAAAGTTGCTGGAATTGATTCAACATGATATTGTGCAGCAATTGGTTCATCCCAAAATTTTAGGTTCGAAACATGTGTCCAAGTTAAACCATCTTTTGCGATAGCTTCAGTCCACTTGCTTTTTTCTTTATCTAAAGAAACGCCAATAATGTTTAATCCTTTTGAATGTAGCTCTTTATAAATAGCAACTACGTTCGGGTTTTCTTTTCGGCAAGGACCGCACCATGATGCCCAAAAATCTACAATAGTTACTTTGCCTAAACTTTCTTTAAGCGAAACCATTTTTCCTTCCGGATTTGGTGCAGAAAAATCTGCTCTTCATTTAGCGCTGCCTACAGGAGGAGCTGATGCACCAACTGATGGCAATTTTGCTTGACCGATTTTTGTTTTAGCTTCTTTAGCAGGAGTTGTGTTTTTAACTTCCTCATCTAAAGAATTGTAAATGCTTTCTACTTTTTTAGCATCAGCAGTTGGATCCTCAGACATTCCTTTTACGATTAAAGCAGAAATGAAAGATTTTGGGTGAGATTCAGCATAAGTAACATACTTCTTTTTAGTATCATTCTGAACTTCTGTTTGGATTTCCATGTATTGTTTCATCAAACCGTTGATAGTTGCTGTATCTTGAGCTTGTTGAGCTTGTTGCATTTTAGCAGTATTGTTTTTTTGAAAATCTACTAATTTCTTAGAAGTTTTGTTAAGTTCGTCTTGGAATTTTACAAACTCTTCGTTGTTGTAAGTTCCAGTAATTTTAGATTTGTGGATGCTGTCTTTGTCAATAGCGATTGCAATTTCTCCAGTTTCTAAGATAAATGGAATTGGTGCATTTGCATCTTGAAGAATTAAAGTATGAAAAGCTGGTTCAGTTACTTTTCCTTTTATTTCGAATTTTCCGTTTTCAACTTTTACAGTATCAAGGGCAACTGTCATGTGCGTTACTGGATCTTGACCTTGAAGGATGATAGTTTTTCCGTTTGCAATTCCTGTTGCAGTTCCTGTAATTAGATACTCTCCGTCTTTAACTTTGCTGCATGAAATAATTGCTACAGAAGCTGTAAGTAAAAAAAATATTTTTTTCATTATAAATATTAATTAGTTAATTGATTTGTGCAACAAAAGTATTTAAAAATATAGAACATCAAGAATTTTGTAACCTAAAATTTTGTTATAGTTTTTTATGCTCTAAAGTCCCTAAAATCAAGCGATTTGCTTGTTTTATATGTTTTGAAACTATTAATTGTGTATTTATTTTGAATGAAAATAAACAATTTAGCATTTTTAAGGCATAAAAAAAGCACTCTGTAATGAGAGTGCTTCTAGGTATATTTTTGATCAAAAACTATTCTTGATTTGTTTTCTTTCTCCAAGTAAAAGAGTTCAGAATATGTCTTTTTGCAAATCTTCCTGGTGAATCAGCATTTACCATTTTCACGTAAGTTGCTTTAGGAACACTGATGTATTCGTAAACACTTCCGTTAGAGAAATCAATAATCAAACGACCTTCTACAAATTTGTAATCTGTAATAGTACAAGTTGAAATTGTCTCAGTATATTCAGGTAAATTAAGTTTAATAGTATCAGGGTGAATACTTACTAAAAAGTGGTAAGCTTCGATGATCGTTTTACTTTTTTCTTCTGCTTCTTTTAAACCAGCTTCATTTCCAACAAATTTATCAGGATGAGATTCTTTCATCGCATTACGATAGATTGTTTTTAAATCTTTTAACTCTGCAGTTTTCTCTACGTTTAGTAACTTACGGTATTCAACTATTTTTTTCATAAATAAAAGGTAACTACTTGTCTATTAGTTTGAAATCGATATTAATTAGTTCAAATCGACAAATTTTTTGCAAAGGTACACTTTTTTTTAACTTTTTAGTTTTCATCCAAAAAATATTCTAGAATGCTGAAAAAATTTAACCGCAAAGAACGCAAGATTTTTATATAAATGGTTTTTATAAAGCGCAAAGTTCGCAAAGCTTTGTATTGATAAAGCTTTGCGAACTTTGCGAACTTTGCGAATTTTTAAGCGTAATCTTTAATAAAAAACTTAGCGTGCTTTGCGGTTAATTAAAGCATTTCAACTTGAAACCTGAAACCTGAAACAAAAAAAACTTATTCCGGCTTATGATTAGCCTTATCAAAGTTTCTGGATTTCTTTGGATATTTATCATAGCTCATATCGCTTGGGTTTTCAATAACCGATTTTATTGTAATCCAATCACCTTCTTTAAATTTTGCCTGAACCATTTTATAGTCTAAAAGATAAGCGCCGCAGAAATAATTATTGTTTTCATCTTTTTCGATAATACCGGTAAAAACTCCCTTTTGCGGCATTTTTTGTTCTAAATCTTTAGACATCTTTTTTTTATTTAAAATTGAAGATGCAAAGTTAATCAATTTAGGTTTGTTTTAGGGAGTTCGTGACAATCTCAGTATATTTGCATATGCAGAAAAATTTCAAGCCTCATCCAAATTCGTTTAAAAATACATTTTGTGCTTTTCATGAAGTGCTTCCAGATCGAATTGAAGGTTTGAAAAAACAATTTGAAAGCAAAGCCGGAAGTACTTATTATTATACTGAGGAAGGAATGTATCGCGTTTCCAATCATTGGGGAAGATTAGCCAACAGTAAATGGCGTTTGATCGCGCGTGAACCGGAAACCGAATCAAAAACGAAAATTGGTTTTGCCAAATGGAACGAATTTTATCCCGATAATGCTGAAGATAAACTATATTATATAGAAGCCGATTTCGATAAAAACCTTGCCAATTATCAGCATAAAAATAATCCGGAATATGACGGAAAAGCCATTTTGAGAACTAGTTTTGAAACCACAAAAAGATTAAAACAAGTCCGAAATTTACAACAGCTGACTTCTTGGGCAAAATATTTTGATTACGATGATATTGATGATTTAAGAAAACAGATTATCAACGAACTGATTTTTACAGAAAAAAGTTTAGAAGAAATTAAAAGAGAAATATAATGGGACGCAATAACGAAAGGAATATCAAAAAGCACAATGACAAATTGCACAAAGCCCAGGCAAAAGCAAAGCAAGCTGAAATTTCACGTAAAGAAAAGCTGAAAGAAATTGTGAAAAAATTCAACGAAAATAAAGAGTAATAAATATTGTTTCAAGTTTCAGGTTGCACGTTTCAAGTTGTTGGAACGAAAACCTGAAACTTGAAACCTGAAACAAAACATATGAATATTAAATTTGAAACATTAAAAGCAGACGTTCAGGAAATCATTGATTTGATAGCTGCAAAAAACGACAGAGAAGCAAATAATAAATTGCTTGAAGTAAGCGAAACATTAGACGAAATGATTGATTTTGCTGAAGAAGATGAGGAAGTAAGAGAAATTAGTCGTTACCAGGTTTTGCTGAATCAGCTTCATGTAAAAATTAACGGCGAAGAAGAAGTTGATGGCGACGCATAAATGTTATTGCGATACAGAATTATTGTTTGAAGATTGCTGTGGATTGTATCTTCAACAAAATCAAAAAGCACCAACCGCTTTGACTTTAATGCGTTCAAGATATTCCGCATACGCAACACACAACGCCGATTATCTTTTAGAAACCACTTATATTTCTGAAAGAAAATATTATTCAAAAGCTGAAATTCTGAAATGGGCAACGACAAACAAATGGCAAAAATTAGAAATTCTGAGTTTTACTGAAAACACTGTAGAATTTAAGGCTTACTTTTTAGATGCCAATCAAAAACCGCAGGTTCATTATGAATTCTCGACTTTTAAATTCGAAAATGATGCATGGTATTATGTTGACGGAAAGTTTGAATAATTAATATATCTAACACTGTTAGTCCTTAATTTTGGTTAGATATTTTAACTAAAAATTAATAAACGTTTCGTTTTTCATAATTCTAAAAAGATGTAATTTTAAAATTATGAAAAACGAATTTAAAAAAGGTTTTTATTTTAAGTCGTACGAAGCCCCATTTCAGTCTCCGTTTGAGAAACTTTTTGGCATTTTCAAAGAGCTGATCACCCATACTTCGGGGGATTTTGATGAAGCAATCAACTGGCTTCGGGAGCTAGACAAGGAATATAAACTAACCGACGAGAACTACACAATCGATGATTTTATCGAAGATTTAAAAAAGAAAGGTTACATAAAAGACGAGGTCAAACAAGACGGTTCGAATGGTTTTGGAATCACGGCTAAAACAGAAAGAGCAATTCGTCAGCAAGCTTTAGATCAAATTTTCGGGAATTTGAAACGTTCCGGAAATGGAAATCATAAAACAAAACATGCCGGAAATGGAGATGAACATACGGGAGAATTCCGTGAATTTAATTTTGGCGATGGTTTAGAGCGAATTTCGTTGACCGAAAGTCTTCGAAATGCTCAAATCAACAACGGCGTAGAAAGTTTCATGTTGACAGAAAATGATTTGGTCGTTGAAGAAACGCAGTATAAAGCACAAATGAGCACGGTTTTAATGATAGACATTAGCCACAGTATGATTTTATACGGCGAAGACCGAATCACTCCGGCCAAAAAAGTAGCGATGGCTTTGGCTGAATTAATTACAACACGTTATCCAAAAGATACACTTGATATTTTGGTTTTCGGAAATGATGCCTGGACAATTCCAATTAAAGATTTGCCGTATTTGCAAGTCGGGCCTTATCATACTAATACAGTTGCTGGTCTTCAATTAGCAATGGATATTTTACGCAGAAAACGAAATACCAACAAACAGATTTTCATGATTACTGATGGAAAGCCAAGCTGTGTTCGTGAGCGCGATGGTTCCTATTATATGAACAGCAACGGTCTCGACGAATATATCGTTGATAAATGCTACACGCAGGCACAACAAGCCAGAAAATTACACATTCCGATTACGACTTTCATGATTGCAAACGATCCTTATTTGCAGCGATTTGTGAATCATTTCACTGAAGCAAATCAGGGAAAAGCATTTTACACTGGGATAAAAGGTCTTGGTGAAATGATTTTTGAAGATTATGAAACGAATAGGAAAAAGAGAATTAAATAAAGGTTCTAAGTTGCTAAGATTCTAAGAGGCTAAGGTTTCTTTTGGCACGTACCAAATGTAGAGATGCACAGTAGTGCATCTACGTAAAACGGTGAGACACATATTTGTTCATTAAAATCATAAACAAAAACAATTCAATATACATTTCAATAAAATGGAAATAAACAATATAAAGACATTAGGCCAATTAAAAGCCTCTGGATATAAAAGTACAAGCATTAAGGATGAATTGCGAAATAATCTTCGCGAAAAAATAAAATCAGGAAAACCTGTTTTTGAAGGCGTTCACGGTTTTGAAAACACGGTAATTCCCGAATTAGAGCGTGCCATTCTTTCTCGTCATAATATCAATTTATTAGGACTTCGCGGGCAGGCAAAAACGCGTCTGGCGCGCAAAATGGTCGAATTATTAGATGAATATATTCCGTTTGTGGCTGGTTCGGAAATTAATGATGATCCGTTAAATCCGATTTCACGCTTTGCTAAAGATTTAATTGAAGAAAAAGGCAATGAAACTCCAATTTCGTGGTTGCATAGAAATGAGCGTTTCTTCGAAAAATTGGCAACACCTGATGTAACTGTTGCCGATTTGATTGGAGATGTTGATCCAATAAAAGCTGCAAATTTAAAATTATCGTATGCAGATGATCGCGTGATTCATTTCGGAATGATTCCGAGAGCAAATCGCAGTATTTTTGTAATTAATGAATTGCCTGATTTACAAGCCAGAATTCAAGTAGCATTGTTTAATATTCTGCAAGAAGGCGATATTCAAATTCGCGGATTCAAATTAAGAATGCCTCTTGATATGCAGTTTGTATTTACTGCAAATCCAGAAGATTATACCAACCGAGGAAGTATTGTAACGCCTTTGAAAGATAGAATTGGTTCACAAATTTTGACACATTATCCAGAAACTGTCAAGATTGCCAGAACCATTACAGAACAGGAAGCTAAATTAGATGAAAGCCAAAGTGAAGTGGTTTATGTTCCAGGTTTAGCAAAAGATATTTTAGAACAAATTAGTTTTGAAGCGCGCGAAAGCGAATACATCGATAACAAAAGCGGTGTAAGTGCCCGAATGAGCATTACAGCTTTTGAAAATTTAATTAGTACAGCAGAACGCCGTGCATTGAAATCAGGAGCCGATAAAACGGTTTTACGCTTATCTGATTTTATGGGAATCATTCCGGCTATTACTGGAAAAGTTGAATTGGTTTATGAAGGAGAGCAGGAGGGAGCGGCTGTTGTAGCACAGTATTTAATTGGTTCCGCTATCCGAACTTTATTTCCTGAATATTTCCCTAAAATTGAAAAATTAGAAAAGCCAGGCGAAAAAACACCTTATTCTGATTTAATCGAATGGTTTTTTGCAGAAAGTGGTTTTGAATTATTGGACGATGCTTCAGATGCAGAATATAAAGCAATTTTAGACGAAGTAAGTCCGTTAGATGTTTTATTAAAAAAATATCAGCCCGAATTGGACAAAAAAGACCAATACTTTGTAAAAGAATTTGTTTTATGGGCATTGGTAGAATATAAAAAATTGAGCAAAGATCGTTTTGCAACTGGACATCAGTTTAAAGATATGTACGGAAGTTATATCAGTAAATTATAAATTATTAATTGATTATCACAGCCATTAAACCCGACAGGTTTTTAAAACCTGTCGGGTTTATTATTTTTAAAAACAGGATTACCAATTTTAATTAGTCTACCTTGCTGCGTTGACTGTATTTGCAGTTTTTCCCAAAAAAGAAATGGATGATAGTTTCGAAGACTTAATAGCAAGTTATATAGAGAATAAAATTGGAATATCAGAACGTTTTATGAGTGATGCTTTAGCAGATAATCTCAAACAAAATTTAATCAATTTAAATAATGAAAGTCTGCTATTGACAGCAGGAATAGGGAATTCTGAGAAGTTTGCTCTAGACGGAACCATTAGAAAAGATGTAATTTATTGGCTTGATAAAAAGCATAATAATGTTTTCGAAAATGAGTTTTTTGACATAATTGATGCTTTCGTACTCTATTTAAACGAAAGTTGTTTTGCCGGAATTACGGGTTACGAGTTTCATTATTCTTTATACGAAAAAGGCGATTTTTATTTAAAACATCTCGATCAATTCAAAAATAATTCGAGTCGTAAATACTCAATGATCAGCTATCTGAATAGTAATTGGAAAGAAAGTGATGGCGGAGAATTAATGATTCACCAAAACAAAAGTCAGCAGAAAATTTCGCCAGTTCAGGGCAAAACCGTTTTCTTTAAAAGTAATGAATTGGTTCATGAAGTGTTAGTTACTCAAAATACCCGAATGAGTATTACAGGCTGGCTAAAAAGCGATTAATATTTTTTTTTTGAAAGTATAAAACAGATAAACACTATTTTTGTTCTCAAAAATTAATTCTATGTTATTTCTTATTTTAAGTATTCTATGCAGTGTTACAGTTGGTGTAATTTTTAAAATAACCCGAAAATATAACGCTAATCCTGTTCAGATTATTACTTTCAATTATGTGATGGCATTAACACTTTGCTATTTTACTTTTAGTCCAAATATTACTGAAGTTCATGCAGATGCACCCTGGAATATTTATGCTGCAGTTGGTGTTTTGCTGCCAATTGTTTTTCTGTTTTTGTTTTCTTCGATAAAACATATGGGAATCGTAAAAACGGATGTCGCACAACGATTGTCGCTTTTTATTCCAATAATTGCTGCTTGGCTAATCTTTAAAGAAGAGTTTAATTCCTATAAAGTAATAGGATTGATAATTGGGTTTGTGGCGCTTTTATTCATCTTAAAAAAGCAATCTGGAAACAACGAAAATAAGTGGATTTATCCAGCTGTAGTGTTTCTGGGTTTTGGGATAATCGATATCCTTTTTAAACAAATAGCACTTTACACAGCTTTGCCATATACAACATCATTATTTATGGTTTTTGATATTGCATTGGCAGTATCCTTATTGATTGTGGTATATGATGTGGTGCTGAAAAAGGAAAAACTTCAAGCAAAAAATATTCTTTTTGGCGCTTTGGTCGGGATGTTTAATTTCGGGAATATATTATTTTATTTAAAAGCGCATAAAGCTTTCGCAGAAAATCCTTCAACAGTTTTTGCCGGAATGAATATGGGCGTGATTGTTCTGGGAAGTCTTGTCGGCTTGCTTTTTTTCAAAGAAAAATTATCCAAAATAAACTTCATTGGAATCTTTTTAGCCTTAATAGCTATAATTTTTATTGTTTTTTCGCAATTAAGCTGATTTTTTTTAAGGTTGTAAAGCCTTAGTTTACAGTTGATTTTGAATTTATTTTAAAAGTTTTTAAAATTAACTCTACTAATTCGATAGAATTTATAAAATATATTTATAAATTTGTCTCAACAATGAAAAACTATAGTCTAAATATCATCCCGTTTATGTGCAGCTTGACGATGTGCTGCATGTCAAACGATGCGATGAAATGGCGTTAATAGAGAAAGTACTTGTTAGTTATTTTTTTTTAGCCTTTCATGCACCAATGAAAGGCTTTTTTTAGAACTATTAATAACCATATATATGAGATCAAATAGAAATACAAATAGTATGATGCATTGCTGCTTGATGAAAATTCCGTGTTGCACTTGCAGTTACTGCCGATTTTATTTCATGAGTTTATAATATGATGCCCCAAATCAATAACTAAAATTTTAAAACTTAAAAAGATGAGTTCAGAAATTATAAAACAGAATCCGTTTCAATCGATGATTGATCGTTTTAATATAGCAGCCGACATTCTTAATCTGGAAGAGTCAATAAGGCTGAAACTACAACGTCCTGAAAAACAAATTGTGGTGAATTTTTCTATCACTTTAGACAATGGAAAACAACAAAATTTTGAAGGATACCGCGTCATTCACAATACGGCATTAGGTCCTTCAAAAGGAGGAATTCGATACGATACCGCCGTGAATCTTGACGAAGTGAAAGCTCTTGCGGCATGGATGACTTGGAAATCGGCCGTGACGGGAATTCCTTTTGGAGGAGCAAAAGGCGGTATTATTTGTGATCCAAGAAAACTTTCTAAAACCGAATTAGAAAGAATTACAAGAGCGTATACAAAAGCCTTAGCAGATATTTTTGGCCCTGAAAAAGATGTTCCGGCACCCGATATGGGAACTGGACCAGACGAAATGGGCTGGCTAATGGATGAATTTTCAATAGTACATGGCAAAACAATTCACGCTGTGGTTACAGGAAAACATTTGCATTCGGGTGGTTCTTTGGGTAGAGTAGAAGCAACAGGAAGAGGTGTAAGTATTATTACATTATTGGCGCTTCAAAAATTAAAATTAAGACCGGCAAGATCAACGGTTGCGATTCAAGGTTTTGGAAATGTTGGATTACATTCGGCTTTATTTTTATTCGAAAAAGGATTGAAAATTATCGCTGTAAGTGATGTTTCAGAAGCATTTTATAATCCCGAAGGAATCAATATTCCGGAATTGATTTTGTATTATAATCTAAATAACAAAAGCATAAAAGGATATCCAAATTCGGTTGCAATTAAACACGAAGAATTATTGCTTTTAGATGTTGATGTTTTGATTCCGGCAGCAAAAGAAGATGTAATTACGCAGAAAAATGCGGCAGCTATTCGTGCCAAAATTATTGTGGAAGGCGCAAACGGACCCGTTTCATCTGATGCTGATAAAATTTTGCATGAAAACAACGTTTTGGTTGTTCCAGATATTTTGGCAAATGCTGGTGGTGTTACAGTTTCTTATTTTGAGTGGCTTCAGAATTCGCTTTTAGAATCCTGGAGAATTCATCAAATTAATACACGCCTTGAAGATATTTTAGAAAAAGGTTTTGAAACGGTTTTCAGAACGGCATTAAAACATAATGTTACACCAAGAATTGCGGCTTACATTCTTGCTTTGCAAAAAGTAGCAGACACGCAGTCTGTTAAAGAAGTAGCTTTGGAAGCTCCAAAATTCAAACAAAATTAGAAATTGGTTCTAAAAGATAAAGATCATTTTTGATAGTTGATATCATTTTGAAAAGTAAAAAATGAGATGACTTTTGAAGAGATCTTTATCTTTAGTTTTATAACGAATTGTATTTTAGTTTTATAAGAATAAAAAGAAATTAAAAAAAATGGAACACATTAATTTTCTTGCTTTTGCAATGCCCGCTTTTTTTCTGTTTTTGTTTTTAGAATATAAGTTGGCTCAACACAAAAAAAGACCAGAAATTTTTAACTACGAAAGTTCGGTTTCAAATATTAGTATTGGTATTGCAGAGCGTTTAATTAATTTATTTATTGCAGCAAGTTTTTATCAGCTGTATTATTTTATTTATAATAATTACAGACTTTTTGATATTCCGAGCAATGTATTTGTTTGGTTTGCACTTATTCTCGCGACTGATTTTGTTTGGTATTGGTATCATAGATTAGGACACGAAGTCAACTTTTTCTGGGCAGCACATATTGTTCATCATCATAGTGAAGAATTTAATTTTACGGCCGCAGCCAGAATTACTACTTTTCAGGCTATCGTGAGAACTGGTTTTTGGTGTGTGCTTCCTTTTATAGGTTTTCATCCGGCAATGGTAATTACTATGCTGATTGTTCACGGAGCTTATTCATTTTTTACGCATACACAGGTAATTGGCAGAATAAAATGGCTGGAATATGTTTTTGTAACGCCTTCTGTTCATGGCGTGCATCATGCTTCAGACGAAAAATATCTGGATAAAAATTACGGGGATATGTTTACCTTTTGGGATCGTCTTTTTGGAACTTTTCAGGAAGAAGAAGAAAAACCAAAATACGGTTTGACACATCCATTAAAAAGCTATAGTTTTCTGTGGCAACATTTCCATTATTATTTTGAAATTTATGAATTATGGAAACGTTCAAGTGGATTTAAAGCAAGATGGAAAGCTGTTTTTGGAAGTCCCGCACATATGGATCAGGATATTCGTCCGATATTGGAAAAGCGTTTTTTGCAGGATAAAAGTAATCCGCATCAGCGTTTGAGATTTCGAAATTACCTTTATATTCAACTCGGAATCTGTACTTTAATTTTAACTGCTTTTACTTATTATTTTGATTTAATAACTACGCTCGATAAAGTTTTTGTTTTGTCGGTTATCATCATTACATTAATTAATTGTGGTGCGTTGTTGGAGCAGCGAAAATGGATTTATTATCTGGAATACGCCCGAATTTTCATGATTACAACTTTCTTTTTGTATGAAGAAAATTTGACTGTGTTTTTCTTTATTCCGCTTGCGATAATGATTTTTGCTGAACAATTATTTTCGCTCAGCAGATATTATCAAAATATGATTTTGCAGTTAGAAACTGTGGAATAATTTTTTAGCCACGAATTCACGAATTATAAATGTGTTGAATTGAATTGTGGTCTTTTAATAATTACACAAATTTTTACAAATTGTTTTATTAGTGAAATTAAAAAGAATAACCACGAATTCATGAATTTGTATTTAAAATAATTCGTGAATTCGTGGCTATTTTTTTCGGCTTTTAGATCGTTTTTATCGCCATAATTTTCTCTTCAAAAGTATCTTTAAAGTCAGATTTGCTTTTAATTCTGGTTTTGTAAGTATAAATGGTAGCTACAGAAAGTTCCAGGAATTCTGCCATTTGATTGCTGTCCTGAATTCCTAATCGGTATAAAGCAAAAATCCTCAATTCAGTATTTAAAAGCTCGCCTTTTTTGACAATGCATTTGTGGTCATTTGGAAACAAATGATTAAAATCAGTCACAAAAGTCGGGAACAGTTTAAGGAAGATTTCATCGAATTGATGAAACAGATTTTCGCGTTCTTCCTTGACATTATAGCGTTTTAAACTCGCAATAACTTCATCGGTTTTTTTGGTAATAATTTTATGAAGCGTGCTTTTTTGAATATGATCAATTTTGTTGATGAAAGCCGAAGTTGCTTTAATAAAATACGTAATATATTCTTCCTTAATAGCATTTGCCTCGCTTAAACTAATATTCATTTCCTGAAGCTGTGCGTAAGACGAAGCCATTATTTTTCGGGCTTTATTTCTTTCTTTTAATTGTTTGAAGATAATAATCGAAAACAAAACAATAATAAAAGTCAATATCGTCAGTAGAATAATGATTCGTTCCAGTTTATCATTTTTCTCTTTTACATTATTCAATTGCGCTTTTTCGATAATTGGTAAAATTGATGAAATCTCAATTTTGCGATGTCTGGCATTGTAGAAAGTCGCATCGTCCATTGCAATATTGATATATTCATTGGCTTTGTCCAAATAACCCATTTTAAAAAGTTCATTGGCAAGATTTCGAAGCGCAACTGTTTCTTTTGTAGCATTTTTGACATCGGCGATTGCAGCAAGCGCCAGATATTGAATCGCTTTTTTAGTATAACCTCTTTCGGAATAAATATAACCAAGACTTGAAGTCGCAATGCCATAATAATCGGGTGGAAGATTGTAATTGTTGATCCAATAACTGAAAGCAAATTCGGCACCACGCCAATCTTGTTGTTTTAGTCTTTTTAAGCTTTCTGCGGCCCAATATTCGTTGGTATTAGTTCCAATCAATTCCAAAGCTTTTTTCAGGAAATGATTTCCTTGCTGGACATAATGAATATTAAAACGCTGATCTTTATTGTAATCGGCTAAATCGTAATACGCTCGGGCTTTAATATTGTAGTATTCGAATTTGTTTCTTGAATCCAGTTTTTGGTCGTCAACGACATTCAAAGTATCAATTGCTTCTTTGAATAATCCGGAGGACAAGAGCACAAAACCTTCCTTAATTCGGCTTTTGGCCAAAAATTTAGGGTCTTTTAAAACAATCGCTTTGATTTTGGCTTCTTCTAAATAATAATAAGCCGAATCATATTTAAACGATTTATATTCATCAAACAATGACATATAAGTATTGTAAAGCTGTTCATTGTTCTGACTTACCGTAAATTTTGATACATTTCTTTTTAATGCTTCAATTTTTCGATATTTCTGTTTTAAGTAAACATCTTTTTTAAGAAGTACTTTATCTAATTCTTCTAAAACAGGATTTGTCTCTTTCGCAGTTAGAGAAAAACCTGCAATAAAAAAACATAGAATGAAAATTCTCTGCATGGTTTTGTGTTGGTTTAGGGTAAAAAAAATCTTTTTTGGTTTGTTCGAGTTAATTCGTTTTTTAATTCGGGATAAGCTTGAGCGGGCTTATTAAACAACTTTTAGCTTTTTTAAAACTTCCTTGTTTCAGAGTTTTAAAATGTGGTTAAGCATTCAAAAATAAGACATTAATGTTAAAAGTAGTCTAATTATTTGCAATTATACAATAAAAACCGATTATATATATGCATAGTGAAAAAAATATCGCTTTTAATTTTCATATTGTCATATTTACCATTAAAAAGGAGCTTATTTTCATCTAAACACCATCTTGATTTTTTGAAATATAAAAATAGTGTAAAATATTGATTTTTAGTTATTTATGTTTAAAAATCTTTCGATTATATCTTGATTTTTCTCAGACATTTTTTTTTAGATTTATTTAACATCTAGTTTCGTTCTGTCTTTTATAAGGCAGAAAAACTAACAAACAAACCACAAAATTTATGAGATGTAAAAGTATTTATTGGTTAGCTGTTGTTATGGGTTTAATGGCCACTGGCTGTGATAACACCGACGACGGAAGCTCAGTTGATCCAATTACCCTTTACGAGAAAGTACAAGGGAATTGGGGATTGACAAATTTGAAAATGGTTGATGAAGTTGCGAAAGCAAACAAAGTCGAACCAAACGAAGAAAACTTGAGTACGTACTTTAATTACGAAGATTTTAAAATCAAATTCAACGTAGATGAAAAGAACCAGCCAACAAGTTATGAAGTAACAGGAAATGTTCCTCCATTATTCGCTCCAAAAGGCTACTGGGCATTAAGTTCAGATTTCCAGCCAACTAATTTGGGCGTAACAAAAATCTATTTGTACAGTGATGCTCAGAAAACGCTAAAAACAGATGAGCTTAAATTATCATCAGTTCCGGGAAGCAATGAAGAAATGGAATTCCAATTAATTCATTCTTCTGGAGGTTCTCCGTTTGTGTCTTACGTGTTTAAATTAAATGCTATTAATTAAAAAGTAATATGAAAAAATTTATATATACAATTTTACTTGCCCTTTTGATGGCTCCTAATTTTACGCAGGCACAAGAAGCCGCTGGAGCTGTAGGCAGTATGTCATCATTTCCTGTAGTTTACAAGTATGATGAAAAAGTGACTTGGTACTTTGATCTTTCAGGAACCACTTTTGCAGAGACTGAAGATCTTTATATCTGGATTTGGTCACCATCTGAACCAGATGCTGGACATTGGGAAAACTCTTCAGATTTTGCTAAACTTAAATATGAAGGAAATAAAATCTGGAGTTTTACTTTGACTCCAACGCTTTATTTCTCTAAAACTCCTGATGAAATTGCAGCAAGCGCCGGATTTTGGTTTCGTCTGAAAAACAAAAACGGATCAAAACAAAGTGATGTAGCAAATATGCCTTATACTGATTTTTCTTCTTTCTATACGGCAAATGAATTAATCAGATCTTATCCGACAAAACCTTTGATTGATAAACCAGTAAGTATTTTATTCAATTCGAATTTAAAAGATGGTTTTGCAGGTGTTCCTAGTGTTCATTTTCATTCAGGATTAAACAATTGGGCTGTTTTGCAAGAATACCAAGCGTGGATTCCAGAAGTATCTGAAAAAACAAAATTGAAAGATTTAGGTAATGGTTTTTATAGAATGGATTTGATTCCGCAGCAGTATTACAATCCGCCAGCAGGTTTTGTTATGGAAAATATTACTTTCCTAATGGTAGCAAAAGACTGGACGACTAATTCTGGTGACCAAATTATTTATGCAGGAGAATTTATTCCGCCACCGCCGCCAAGTTTCAGTTTTTTTCCATCGGTTATCAGCCAAAAAGATTTTCTTGGAATGTCAAGAAAAAATAATGAAGTGGGTGTAAACAAACTTATTTATACCATCACGGCAGGAAGCAAAACAATATCTGGTGAGTTTACAGGAGGTACAGCTGAAATAAAAGGATTTGTCAATTTAGTTTCAGAATTAAATGGTGTTCAGGGTTTAAGTGAGATTCATGTTTTGGTAAAAGATAACAAAGACAAAACCATCTCTGATACTTCAATACCTCTTAAAACTTTAGACAAATAATTCACTATCAAATTAAAACATCAATTCTAATGAAATGAGCATAATCCCAAATTAGTCATTAAACCAATAATGGCTATGCGAATTACATATGACTGATAAAAAAACAATAAATAACGACATATGAATAGTAAAAATAAAAAAATAGTCCTGCATCAAATGTGGACTACTAAAACTGCAGTATTCATGATTTTCATGCTTTTTCTTTCGGCAGGAATGTTTGCTCAGGAAAAAAAGCAGGTATCAGGAATTGTGTATGACAATACAGGCACTGTATTGCCGGGCGCTTCGGTAATTGAAGTGGGAACAAAAAATGCCACCACAACAGATTTTGACGGAAAATTTACTTTGACGGTAGCCGTAGGAGGTTCGATTGAAGTTTCTTTTATTGGATCAACGAATCAGAAAATCCAAATTACTTCTGCAACTAAAAATCTTGATGTTCGTTTACAAAATGACGGTTATCAATTAGCTGAAGTTCAGGTTGTAGCTGTTGGTTACGGAACGCAAAAGAAATCGGATTTAACGGGAGCAATTTCAACTGTAAAAGCTGATGATTTGGTAAAAGGAACAATCTCTTCTACAGAACAAGTTTTACAAGGAAAAGTAGCAGGTTTGAATGTTATTCGTCCTTCAGGTGATCCTGCAGCGGGTTCAACTTTACGTCTTCGTGGAGGAACTTCTTTAACTGCGAGTAACAATCCATTAATTGTAGTGGACGGAATTGCAGGTGTTGATATCAACATAGTTCAGCCTTCAGATATTAAAACTGTTGACGTTTTGAAAGATGCTTCAGCAACTGCTATTTATGGTTCAAGAGGAGCAAACGGAGTTATTATTATTACAACAAAATCAGGAACAAAAGGAGTTTCTGTTACGTATAGCGGATTATCAAGTATTGGTTATGTAACGGATAATTTAGATTTATTATCAGCAAATCAATGGAG
Source organism: Flavobacterium sp. ASV13 (assembly GCF_000745775.1). Taxonomy (GTDB): domain Bacteria; phylum Bacteroidota; class Bacteroidia; order Flavobacteriales; family Flavobacteriaceae; genus Flavobacterium. The sequence continues at coordinate 100,171 of NZ_JQJY01000008.1, forward strand.
AAATTATGTTCGTAATACAGGAAATAAAGATGCAGTTGATTATGGCGCAAATACAAATTGGCAAAAAGCAATCGAGCAGACAGCCATTTCACAATCACACACTTTAACAATCAATTCTGGTAAAGCTGACAGCGGTTTCAGAACTTCTCTTTCATACTTAAATAATGAAGGAGTTATTAAGAATTCTGGATTAGAAAGATTGAGCGGAAATATTAGCGCGTATCAATATCTTGGAGACAACAAAGATGTAAAATTTGACACGGGATTATTTGCTAATATCGATAAATGGCACCCAGTTGATTACAGAATTTTTGAATATGCTTATAACCTGAATCCAACAATTCCGGTTTATACACCAACTGGAGAATTTTCATCTGTAGCAGGAAATCAGTATTATAATCCGGTTGAGCTTTTGACAAACAGAACAGTTGATAATGAAAGACACAGACTTTTAGGTTATTTTAAAACTGAAGTTAAATTTTTGAATGATTTCCTGGCTGTTGCTAATATTTCTTTAGAGCATAATGCCGTTAAAGGAGGTACTTATAAACCAAGTTATGCCGTTTTAGAAGGAGCAACAGAAGGCGGTTACGCTCAAAGAACATACGCTGAATATACAAATGCACAAGGCGAACTTTATGTAAATTATAATAAAGTAATCGACAAACATACTATCAGCGCACTTGCAGGATATTCTTATTTAGAAAATATCTACCAAGGTTTTGGAGCACAAAGAAGCGGTTTTGTAACGGATGCTTTTAGCTACAATAATTTAGGTGCAGGTTACAAATATCGTTTAGGTGATGTGTATTCGTATAAAGGAAAATCAAATTTGGTTTCATTTTATGCTCGTGCAAATTATTCTTATGACGGAAAATATTTGTTGACTGCAACAGTAAGAAGAGACGGTTCAAGCCGTTTTGGAGAAAACAACAAATGGGGAACTTTTCCATCAGCATCTGTGGCTTGGAAAATTTCAAATGAAGGATTTATGGATTCTACAAAAGGTTGGCTTGACAATTTGAAATTAAGAGTTGGTTATGGAGTAACGGGTAATCAAGACGGAATTGGAGAGTACAAATCGCTTTCTATTTTAGGAGTTGGAAACGACAGTTATTACGATCCTGTTACAGGAACTTGGAGTTTGGCTTATTCGCCACAGCAAAATCCAAATCCGGATTTGAAATGGGAATCGACTGAGCAGTTAAACATAGGTTTTGATTTTACACTTTTCAATAGAATTACAGGTTCATTTGAGTGGTATTCTAAACAAACAAAAGATTTATTATACACTTACGAAGTGCCTCAGCCTCCTTATTTAGTTGGAACTATGTTGGCAAACGTTGGTGAAATGTCAAACAAAGGAGTTGAGCTTACTTTGAATGCTGATATTATCAAAGGATCAAAATTCAATTGGAATGCTAATTTGACACTTGGACATAACGTTCAAAAAATCGAAAAACTTTCAAATCCAACATATAAAACAGATGTTATTTACAGCGGTTCTTTACACGGTTTAGCAGGTATGTCTGGACAATATTCTCAAATTATTGCTGAAGGTTATCCTGTTGGAACTTTCTGGGGATTCAGAAATGCTGGGCTTGATTCAACTGGAAAAATTCAGTACTATAACAAAGCAGGAGATATTGTTGCAGAAAGCGCTTTAGTAGATGATGATAAAACAGATTTAGGAAATATTCAGCCAGATTTGACATTAGGAATCGGGATGAACTTTACTTACGGAAATTTTGATCTTGGAATCAGCGGTTACGGAATGTTTGGGCAAAAAGCTTTAAACGCAACAAACATGATGCTTAATGATCCAACAAGATTGCCAGCTTACAATGTTCCAGATGATTTCTTAGGAAGCGGTATTACATCAGCTCCTAAATATTCTGACTATTGGATTGAAGATGCTTCTTTCTTTAGACTTCAAACACTTTCTTTTGGTTATACAATGCCCCTTGGTTTGCAAAAAAAATCAAAACTTAGATTTTATTTAATGGGAGAAAATCTTTTTGTAATTACAGGTTACAAAGGTGTTGATCCAGAAATTGGCTTAAATGCGCAAAACGGCGTAAACGGTGTTATTGATCAAACAGGTTTAGCATCTCCAGGTATCGACAGATATAATAATTATCCTAGACCAACAATAATTTCTGTTGGATTAAATTTCTCGCTGAATAACTAAGCGAATTAACTCAAAAATAGAACAAATGAAAATCAAAATAACAGCAGCAATATTAATGAGCATGCTTTTTACGATATCATGTACAGATTTAAGTGAAGACTTATATGATAAAGTAGAGGATGGAAATTTTGGAAATACTTCCAAAGAAGTTGATGCATTAGTTGGAGGGGCTTATTCTTCTCTAAGAGGATTCGCTGACGGAATATCAAACAATTACCCAACTTGTGAATATGTATTCTTTTTAACTGAAACCGTTTCTGATGAAGCAACAATTCCTACCAGAGGAACAAACTGGTACGATGGCGGACAATATCAGGATGCACAAAAGCATACTTGGAAAGCGGATAACCGAATGATTCTTTCGGCTTGGCGCTACAATTATACTGGAATTGCAAAGATCAACTCCATCATTTATCAAATCGATAAATCATCTTTGACTGATACTGCAAAAGCGCCAATTTATGCTGAATTAAAAGCTTTAAGAGCTTACTATTATTATAATCTTTTAGATTTATTTGGAAATGTGCCAATTGTAACAAATTTTGAAGACACATCCCTTCCATCAAATTCTACTAGAAAACAAGTGTATGATTTTGTTGAAAAAGAATTGACTGATGCTCTTCCGCATTTAAATTCAAATGTGGTCTATTCTAAAATGACTAAAAATGTGGCGTATTCTTTATTGGCAAGATTATATCTAAATTCTGAAGCTTTTATTGGAACAGCGCGTTGGCAGGATTGTTTGAATATGTGCCAGAAAATTTCTGGTTATTCATTAACGCCAGATTTCTTTGCCAATTTCGCGACAGAAAATCAAAAATCACCTGAAATCATTTTTGCAATTCCTTACGATTCAAAAGCGGGAACTCTTGGAAATTACATGAATTCAATGTCGTGCCACTACTTGCATAAATTGACTGTTTCTGCAACTGGCGATTATCCTTGGAGCGCAAACGGAATGTGTGCACAGCCTGGTGTATTTTCTGCTTTCGCCGATACAGACAAAAGAAAAAAATGTATGGTTGCCGGAGATCAAATTAATAAAGCGACAGGACAAGTTATCGTTATGGATAACGGTGAAAAGTTGACTTATACTGAAGAAGTTACAAGTGTTGCTGATGCTAAAGAAAATCAAGGTGTTCGTTTAGGCAAATATGAAATGAAAGAAGGTGAACAGTGGGAACGTGATCACGATTTAGTGGTGATTCGTTATGCTGAAATTTTAATGATGCAGGCAGAATGTTACGTTCGTTTAGGATCTCCTGATTTAGCAAAACCATTCTTGCAGCAAGTAACAGCACGTGCGGGTGAAGAAATGCCAGCAACAATTGATCTTCATTTTATTGATCAGGAATTGCTTAAGGAATTTACGTTTGAAGGAAGAAGAAGAACGGACAACATTCGTTTTGGAACATTCTTCTTGCCTTGGTGGGAAAAAGGAACTACTGAAAAATACAGAGCGATTTTCCCAATTCCAAGTACCGTTTTAACAACAAATAAAAACCTAAAACAGAATCCTGGGTATTAGGTTATTGAATGTCAGTCTTCCATGTTGGTTAGTCGTGGAAGGCTGACATATTTTTAAGTCAGTTGGCTTCTATAAAAAATATTTTAGCCACAGATTAAATGATTTTACAGATTATTATACGATAAGAAATCCTTTTTAATCGTTTATCCCGATAGCTATCGGGAGTGGCAAAAAATATAAAAAACAAATTACATCAATATGAAAAGATATATCACCCTATTGTTTTTTGGAGTCGTGAATATTTTAATCGCCGCCGGATGTAGCAGCAGTGATGACAAAGGTCCAGATAAATCAACTGAGCCCGAAACACTTGCACCAGTAGCGATTGAAAAAACAAACAGTACCAAAATTTACGTTCATTATATGCCTTGGTTTGAAACCAATGAAAGCAGTGCCGATAAAAAATGGGGATATCACTGGACAATGGCAAACAAAAATCCAAATACTATTGGAGCAAACAACCGCAGGGAAATTGCATCATACTATTATCCGCTGATTGGGCCTTATCATTCGGGCGACAAAAATGTGATTGAGAATCATTTATTATTGATGAAATATTCAGGAATTGATGGTGTTTTGATCGATTGGTACGGCACTTATGATGTGAACGATTACCGAATGGTAAAAGAAAACACAGAGCAATTAATCGCCATGTTAAGTAAAGTCGGACTTGAATATGCAATTGTTTACGAAGACCGAGTGACAAAAAATGTTGTCGATGCAGGAAAAGCAATTTCGGTAACGAGCGCTGCAAAAACCGATTTAGCTTACATGCAGACGAATTATTTTTCTAACGCCAATTACATCAAAATAAACGGAAAACCTTTATTACTGAATTTCGGACCAATTGTATTGCAGACACCAGCCGAATGGACAAACGTTTTTAGCACATTAACTGCAAAACCTACTTTCCTGACACTTTGGGATCAATCTGTTGAAGCGGGAGATAATGCTTCCGGAGAATATTCGTGGGTTTATAAAAACAGCACTTATTTAACGAATTGGTACACTAATACAAAACCAAAACTTTCAGTTGCAATGGGAAGTGCTTATCCTGGTTTTAAAGATTTTTATGCCGAAGGTGGAGGCGGAGCAGCAATTGGCTGGACAATTGAGCACAACAACGGCGCAACGCTTGATGAAACACTTAATCTGGCAAAAAATGCAAACTTGAGCTACTTGCAATTGATTACCTGGAATGACTTTGGTGAAGGAACCATGTTTGAACCAACAGTTGAATTTGATTACAATTATATCGAAAAAGTAAAAACTTTTGCTGGAGTAAAAAACACCGAATCCTATTTTGCAGATATCAGCAAATTATACAACCTAAGAGTTGAAAAGAAAAGCAGTGCCGATGCTCAGAAAAAATTAGATCAGGCTTTTAATTATTTTGTTTCGATGCAACCTGCAAAAGCAAAACAAGTAATAAGCGAAATAAAATAAGAGCTGTAATTAATACAATTAAATAATGAAAAACATAAGATATAGATACTGCCTGATCGCATTAGCCTCAATGCTGATTTGCGCCTGTGGTACTAAAAAAACGACATATAAAATCAGCTCTCCTGGAAAAAACACCGAATTAGTTTTTGAATTGACTGCTTCAGGACAACCTCAATATAGTTTTACATCTGGCGGAAAATCGGTTATTGAACCTTCTTTGTTGGGTTTTGAGTTTCAGGGAATTCAAAAAATGACAGATGGTTTTGAAGTGGTTTCTACCGAAGAAAAAACTTCTGATGAAACTTGGGAACAACCTTGGGGAGAATTCAAAAAAGTGCGAGATCATCACAATGAATTGATTGTTCATTTGAAAGAAGCAAAAGGTGAGGAGCGCCTGGTTGATATTATTTTCAGAGTTTTTGATGATGGTGTCGGATTTCGCTATTCTTTTCCCAAACAACCTAATTTAGGCAAAGTGAAGATTTCGAATGAAGTTACGCAGTTTACGTTTAAATCAAATAATGATGTTTGGTGGATTCCGGTACACCGCGAAAACAGTTATTATGAAAGTGAATACCGCAAAACGCCAATAAGCAAAACTGATACCATTAATACCCCGGCAACTTTCGAAACAAAAGAGAAATTATATGTAGCGATTCACGAAGCTAACTTGACTGATTTTGCTTCAATGACACTTTTAAAAACAAGCGACAAACAATACAAAAGTGATTTAGTGCCTTGGGCTGATGGTGTAAAAGTGTATGCTGAAGCTCCTTTTGTAACGCCTTGGAGAACTATTGTTGTCGGAAAAACACCTGGCGATGTTGCGACTTCGACGATTATGCTGAATTTAAATGAACCTTCAAAAATTGAAGATCTTTCTTGGATTACGCCATCAAAATATATTGGAATTTGGTGGGGAATGCATTTAGAAAAATTCACTTGGGGACAAGGTCCAAAACATGGTGCTACAACAAAAAACACCAAAGAATATATTGATTTTGCTGCGAAAAACAATTTTGACGGCGTTCTGGTTGAAGGCTGGAACGAGGGCTGGGACGGCGATTGGACTGCCGATGGATCTGCATTTAGTTTTGTAAAAGCCTATCCCGATTTTAATTTGGAAGAAATTACAAAATATGCTGCCATTAAAAATGTCCGATTAATTGGTCACCATGAAACTGCGGGCGCTTCTAAACATTATGAAAATCAGCTTGAAGATGCTTTTAAATTGTATCAAAAAATGGGCGTAAACTCGGTTAAAACGGGTTATGTAAACAAATATTTGGATAAAAAAGAATGGCACGATAGCCAGTATGGAGCGCGTCATTACAGAAAAGTAATCGAAACAGCGGCGAAATATCATATTATGATTGATAATCACGAGCCAATGAAAGGAACGGGAATTCAGCGTACGTATCCAAATTTTATGTCGCAAGAAGGCGGAAGAGGGCAGGAATACAATGCATGGTCTGTTGATGGCGGAAACACTCCTCAACATTTAACAACTTTGCCATTTACAAGAATGCTTTCTGGGCCGTTTGATTATACTCCAGGAAATTTCAATTTTGATTATAAAACGCCTTCTGGAGCACGAGTGCAAACGACTTTAGCGAATCAATTGGCTTTGTATGTGATTATTTTCAGTCCGTTGCAAATGGCTTCTGATTTGCCTGAGAATTATGTTGGAAAACCTGAATTTCAATTCATAAAAGATGTTCCATGTACTTGGTCTTACACAAAAGTTTTGGATTCTAAAATTGGAGAATACACTACAATTGTCCGTAAAGATTGGGACGAGAAAAACTGGTATTTAGGTTCAATTACAAACAAAGATGCCAGAGATTTAAAAGTGGAATTGTCATTTTTAGATACCGGAAAAGAATATGAAGCAACAATTTATGCAGATGGAGAAGGAGCAAATTATAAAACAAATCCGTATCCGGTTACGATTTCAAAACAAAAAGTAAATAATAAAAGCGTAATAAATATCAAATTGGCAGCTGGAGGAGGAACGGCTATAAAATTCACTCCGTTAAATTAATTGAATTAGTTTTCGTTTATTTTAGTTAAGTTTAAGTTTGAGCAAATGAGCCCGATTTCTTTTTAAAGATTTCGGGCTTGTTTATTTTTTGTTTCAAGTTTCAGGTTTCAAGTTTGTCGTTGACATTTTAACCGCAATCCCGATAGCTATCGGGAGCAAGGTTTTTATTATCTGTATGACTTAATATAAACGCAAAGTTCGCAAAGCTTTATCTAGAAAACTTTGCGAACTTTGCGTAATCCTTAGCTCCCGATAGCTATCGGGATTGCGGTTAAAAAAACTTAGAGCCTTAGAATCTTAGAACCTTAGCAATTTTATTTATGAAGTTTAACATGACTTCCAAAAGTATAAACAGCAGCTATAGTTGGTCCATTATAACCCCATTTAAAGAAACCATTTAGTCTTTCTTTTTCAGCGTCAACTCTAATATTTAAGCCTGTAAATCCTGCTGTTAAACTAAAGTTTTTATAAACGTTATATAATACAGAAAGGTTGTAGCTCAAAATACGACCATCGATATCATTTACTTTTAAAGCGAAGTAATTGAAATTAGCATAAAGCCCCACTTTTTTGCCTAATACAAATTCTCCCCAAATACCAATGTCTGGTAATGGCGCAGTCACACCAAAATCATCACTAAAAGAAACTTGCTGTGTTTGCCCTTCCAAACTCAGACCAACATCTATTAACATTACGTGAGCACCTATTAAGGCACCTATTTCATAAGTTGGTTTTGACACAAACGCGTAGCCATAATATATTCTAATAATCTGATTGTCAAAAAATGCTGAAACACGCCCATCAACTGGATAAGTATGATCACCAAATTCGATATCTTTTTGAAGGGTTTTTGTTGATGTTCTGTCTAAATAATAATATTCAGAACCTAGTCTTGATCTTCTTGAAATGCGCCACTCAAAAGAAGCAGCAAATGATTGGGTGTTTTTTTTAAAACCGAGATCTTTTTCAAAATCAATCATGTTTCCAAAATCACCGTTATTGCTTCCGACTTCCACTTGGGTATTATTTACAGGAAAAAATGCTCCGGCTGTAAACTTAAAACGTCTTGCATGCCAAGGTAAATCTTCGGGATCATAATTTTGAAAATCTTCGTCTGAATTATTGTGTACGGAAGGCAAAGTATCAGATGGAATTTCGGCAGTAATTTGTGCATTGGCTGAAAGACAAGAGAAGCAAACTATCATAAAACAAATTAATTTTTTCATCGGATTTAATTTTAGAGTTTTTGATAAATTTTTAACACTTAAAGTTAACAAAAAAAATCATTCATTTAATTTTTTGCCGTTTATTATTTAGATAATTCCGTTGATTATCAGTTTAATAGTGTTTTGGAATTCAAAAATTCATAAAATATCTCTTGAAAATGAGTGTCGCGTGAGGGATAGAAGTAGTCCGCCGCGGCGGAGCGGATAGCCCGACAGCTTTTAAAAAAAGGCCTCAATACGCACAAAGCATATTAAGGCCTTTTTTTAAAAGGTGGCACGTCCTTATTGTATAAGTTATGAATTATGAGTTATGAGTTTTGAAATGTAAAATGATGACATATAGTGTGAATTCATAATTCATAACTCATAATTCATAATTCATAACTCATAACTAAAATTAAACCCTATCATAATCCGCTTTCCAGTGTATGATGGCTTTTTTGATGGCATCTCCGGTAAGGTTGTTTTTTAAGGCATCTTCAAGCAAGGGCAAAAATTCATTGTCTGGTGCAAAACGAAGCGCGAAAATTTGATCATCAGTTAATTTGTATTCGAATTCTTCAAGTCTTTTTCCAGTCAATGTGAAGTAACGGTAACGAAGTTCTAAACGTACGATTCGGTTTTGTAAAATCAAGGCGTAATGCTGACGAAGCATGAAAGCCAGGAAAAAAAGAAATATAAAACAAACGCTTATAAATGACCAGATTAGTGTGTCGTTTGTAGTACAGGCAAAATAAATGCTGCATAGTAAAAAAACAGTTAAAATGGGATAATATACAAAATGATGAGGTGTGTAAAATCGTATGTGGTTGTAATAAGTTTGTACTTTCATAATTATTGTTTTTGGTATTAATTAAAAAAACAAAGCTACCCTAAAAATTAGAATAGCTTTCTTTCTCAAAATAAACTAACATAACCAATGTTTCCTTTATACTCTAAACTTTTTAAAGTTTGTAATTCTATTTATTTGAAAAAAGCCTTCATTTCTGTCTTAAATCTTTTGCTGTTATGGCTTTAATTTCTTGATAGTAAAATTAGTACGTGTGGGATTTTTTTTGTTATACTTTAAGTTCAAATTGTTATAAAATTTCAACTATTGTTTTGTAAGTCGGCAATAATTTTCCATTCGGATAATTTTGAATCGAAAGTTTTTCCAGCATTGGCGGGACTTGTCGACGGAAGTGTGTAAAGTTGGTAAGGATTTTTCAGATGTACGTATTTTTTGAAAAAGGCATGCGCTTTCTGGCCATTGAAAAGTATAGTTTTAATGTTTGGATGCTGTTTTAAAAAGCTTTCAAAATCGTTGGCAATTTCATTTTTAATGGCAGTGTCCAAACTTCCTATTCGTTCACAATATTGTAAAACATCCCAAACTGCAATTTTATTTTTTTTAAGTATTTCTTTTCGGACTTCATAATCAAAGGAGAAATCTTCGTTTAGAATTATAAAAATGAATTTCCAGAAATTATTCTGCTTGTGCCCGTAATATTGATTTAACTCTAATGATTTTGTACCAGGCATTGTTCCTAGAATTAGAATTTCAGAATCATTTGTCGAGATTGGAGCGAATGAAAAGCTTTTCATTTTTTTTGAATTAAGAAAATTTTTGTTTGAGTTAAATTTTTAATTCCGAAGTAATTATAAAACAAAACGCCAAAATTATATAACATTTTTGATCGATGCTTGACCGAACTTTGGAATATTGATTTATAAAACAAAAGAATTTGTTTTTTGCCTGAAATATGAAATAAAAATACCGAATCTAAATATAAGCAAAATGAAAATAGTTACCATACATACAGAGCAAATCCAAACAGTGTTTGAGGAATTAAATAATAATTTAGACGGAACAATAACTTTTGATTTCGATGAATATGCTTTAGAAATCAATAATAGTTTTGCTAAAGGAACTATCACGGGAGCTTCTTTCAACGATAATATTTCGTATGTTCAATTTGATATGACGTTTTCGACAGCGGTACGAATGGATTTTTTGAATGTAGTATCAACGCCTGTTTATTTTGCGTATTGTTCAAAAGGCGGTTTGTCGCACAGTTTTGGAATTAATGGCGAAGAACGTAAGTTTCAGACTTTTCAGACTGCTATTTTGGCTTCAAATCAAAATCAGGATAATGTTTTGTTTTTTGAAAAAGATGTGAATACTAAACTGACTCTGATTATTGTAGGAACTGAGGTAGAATCTCATTTAATACCTTCTTTAAACCAAAAAGTAAAAGAAACTTTTTTTGAAAATAATGCACTTCAGAACTTTTTTTATATGGGTTCATACAATTTAAAAATTGCTGAAAAAATCGAACAACTAAACGCTGTAACTCAAACCGGAATAGTTAGAAATTTGTTGAAAGAAGGAATTCTGAAAATCATTCTCGCAATGGAAATCCAACAACACAGCGACGATTTAAATGCTTTTCCAAAAGATGCAAATTGTCTGACTTTAAAAGAAATGGAAGAAATAAAAGAACTTTCAGAATTTATAAAATCAAGTCCGGAAGAACCATTTACGATAAAATCACTGAGTAAAAAATCGGGTTTATCGCCAAATAAACTTCAGGAAGGATTTAAAATGATTCACGACAGAACGGTAAATGATTACATCACGCACATGAGGGTTTTGAAAGCCGAAATTTTAATGCGTACATCCGATTTAAATATTTCTGAAATCGTGTATTGCATTGGTTTTACAAGCAGAAGTTATTTCTCCAAAATTTTCAAACAAAAATTCAATTGTAGTCCGAAAGAATATAAGTTTAATCTAAGTTGCTAAGGTTCTAAGCTATATTGAAGCTGAACTTAGTATCTTAGCAACTTAGTACCTTAGTACCTTTTTTCTCAACGCCCAAAGCGATAATATTCTAAATCCATATTGCTTTTATTGTTTATGGAATCCAAAATTGAATTCATCCCGATGATACTGAATGTAATTCCGTTTCCGCCAAAACCTAAAACGTAATGTTCATTTTTTTTAGGATCTGGTTTTCCAAAGTAAGGTAGGCCATCTTTTGTTTCGCCAAATGTTCCTGCCCAAGAATAATCTAGTTTAAAATTGATGTTTGGAAATTTTCTTTTGAAGGAACGCATCAAAAATTGTTCTTTTTTCGGAATTAATTTATCACGTTTTTTTGCGTCTACAAAATCTTCATCGCCTCCGCCTATAATCAATCTATTGTCAGTAGTAGCTCTAAAATATAAATAAGGATTTGAGGTATCCCATAAAATCGAGTTTTTGAAGACTGCAGGCAAATCAGGTAAACTTTCAGATGCAATGACATAAGTGCTTTTTAGATCGACCACTTTTTCTTTTAGGGTTTCAGTGCTTTCATAACCGGAACAATGTATTATGTGCTCTGCCGTAATAAGATTTCCACTTTCTGTTTTAGCGATAGATTTGCCGCCATGATTACTTATCGATTCAATATTTGTGCGGTCAAAAATTTCCATTCCTTTATCACGGCAATAAATAAGTAAATCCTGTGCCAAATGATAAGGATCTACAACAGCGGCTGTTTTGGATTCTATACCCGCAATTGCTTTTAATCCCATTGTTTCTAATTCGGCTTTTCCAAGCCAGTTGACATCAAATCCGTGTTGTTTTCTAACCTTAAATTCATTTTTTAGAAAAGAAATATCTTTTTTAAGCGTACAGAAATAAATACTTTTTTTAAACTCAAATCCGCAGTCGCTTTGTATGTTGTCAATAATAGTTCGTAAATCAAAAATCGCTTTTTTCCCGTTTCTGTAGCTGTTTATGGCACAGTCAGCGCCACGCATTTTGATGAGTTCATGCAACGAAACATCAATTTCATACTGAAGCAACGCGGTGCTTGCGGCGGTGCTGCCATTACAAATATCGCGTCGGTCAACAAGAACAACTTTTTTTCCGTCATTAATTAGTTTATAAGCAATCAATGCGCCTGTAATTCCTCCGCCAATAATCAGAATCGGGGTTTCGATATCTGAATTTAAGGAAGGATAACTTGCTTTCATTTCGTTTTTTAAAGGCCAAAAAGTTTCGGTTGAGCGTAGTTTCATTTTTTAGCGGTTTTTGAGGTAGTTGTCGAATTTGGTTTTTTTGCTGTTTTGCTTTTAGGCTTATTCTCCGTTTTATTTTCAGTTCTATTTTTATTTTTTCGTGAATGTTGCTCTTGTGCTTCAGCAATAGAATGCGATGTTCTTATGGTTTCGTCTTTTTTGGCGAGCTCGCTTAACCTGCGATAATATTTTTGAACGATTTCCATTTCTTCTTCCGTCATGCTTTCAATATCAACCAAACTGTTGCTGGAAAATTCGCTTGACGCAACCAATTCATTAAGTTTTAACTGAATCGCCAGCGAATCTTTGTTTTGTGCTTTCTGAATTAGAAAAACCATCAAAAAAGTGATGATTGTGGTTCCGGTATTGATAACCAATTGCCAGGTTTCGGAATAATCGAAAAATGGACCGGAAACCGCCCAGACTACAACAATTAAAAAAGCGATAATAAAGGCCGGAGTACTTCCGGTGGCTTTGCAAACAGCACTTGCGAACTTTTCGAAAGCACTATTTTTATTTTGAGTTTTTGTTTTCATTAGAAATTTACTTTTTGGTTTTGCTTACTTTTTCTTCCCTGATTACTTTATTATGTTTTTCATCATAAACAGCTTCATCGATTTTTTGTCCTGTTTTGCTGAAAATCTTAATTTTTGGATCTTCATGTGTTCCGGTGATGACAATTGGAAATCCAATTATTCCAAATGGCGGAAGTCCCAATCGCATTCTTAAATCCAATAAACCATCAAAACTAGTAGTTCCTTTAATCGTTGGTCTAAAACTGGCAACGGAAAAAGTAAAAGGTTCAACGCGAATTAAATTATTGTCAATTGTAGAATTGATTTCGATTCCTTTCATATCTGGATTGTCCAGCCCTTTTTGTCCCGTTTTTGAGCTGATTCCGTCAAATAATTTCAATCCTTTAACCTGAACATCACGTAAGTTTATGGTTCCGCCACCTTCGAGCGATTCATAAATTGGACCCATATTTCCATTTAAATCACCTTTCACTTTATAATCGACAGAAATAATTCCCTGCGCTTTTTCGGCAACTGTTACCATATCATGAAACATCGGAATTTCTTTGTAGGCGCGTTGTACATTAAAATCTTTAGCGGTAAAATGCGAATCAAAATGGGCAGTTGTCGGCGATTCGTCTTTATAAGAAGCATCGACTCCTAATAAACAATCGATGATATTAAAAGTGGTATTTTGCAAATAAAAATTTCCTTTGTCAATTCTGGTTTTACCCGAAAGTTTGTTTAATATCAAACCGTTGTATTCTACTTTATCAGCATTTGCAATTAGCGACACATTCAGGTTTTTCGGAATCATCACAACACCACTCATTTTCGGATGATCTTCTTTGGCATAATCGACTTCAAGATTTCGATCAGTATTTTCACCTTTTTTGAGCGCCATAAATTCATCAACATTAATCAGTTTTGATTTCATGTTGAAATTCCCGCTCAAAGTTCCGTGTGATTCAAGGAAATAGTTGATGGTGTTTAAAAGATATCCGTTAATATCAAAATCTGATTTTCCATACGAAGCATTGAATTTTTCAAACCACATTTTTTCATTTTGAAAACGGAAATTTCCTTGTTTGATATAGAACGCTTTCGGAAAAAGTTCAGATGTCGCTTTAATATTTTTTAGCAAAAGAGTTCCTCGATTATCCAATTTATCATATTGACCATTAGCAGCGTAACTTTGTTTACCCTTAAAAGATAAATCAGCTTTTGCATAACCTGTTACATCAACTCCTTTTTGAGAGAAAACCTGATAAATTCGGCCAACATTCAGTTCACCTTTGATTTTTGCATTATAAGCCAAATCACTAAAATCAGAAAGTGTTGCGTTTACATACATCGGATTTCCTTCAAAAACAAAGGATGCCGGCGCCACAGCCACAATTAAATCCTGATACGTTCCAGCTTTATTGAGCACATTGGCCACAAAAGTGATATCGGTAATTGGGTTAGGATAGGAGTCCGTTTTGAGCCAGCCGTTATGTAGTGCGATACCGCCAATTGTTTTTGGAAATAATTTTTTTGAAGTGCTAAAAAGTCCTTTAGCCTGAATATTTGTTTTTAAAATTCCTTTTAATTCAAGAGTATTCAAACCCAATGCCGCGTCAACAACAGCCAAATCCAATGCACCTTTTACGCTCGCATCAATCATCATTTCGTGCAAACCTTTACTGTGTAAATAAGCATTGAAATAATCTTTTTCGCCTACCTTAAATTTAAAAGTTCGAAGATTGACCAATAATTGCTCTCTGTCTAATTCAGGCAAAATCGCATTCAAATTCATTTGAAAATCAGTCAAGGGAACCGGGGCATTTTTATAATTTACAGCACCATTATTGATTTTTAAATTAAAAGCTAAATTTGGCTTTTGTTTTTTGGCGACATTGTAATTTCCCTTAAAAGTGAAAAGAAGATCACTTCGACCTAAAATATCTGTTTTTTCCAACCACGTTAAATATTCTGGAGGCATTACAGATAATAAATCTTTTACCGTAGTATTTTCTGAAGCAGCTTTAATATTGATTTTATAGCCGTCTCTTAAAATAGTCAAAAGCCCTGTAAATTTTAAGGGCAGTTTATTGATTTGAAGTTCATTTTTTTGAAGAATAAACGAAAGGGCATGCGTATTGATTCGCGTTATCAAATCGGCACTTACATGTTTTCTTCTCAAATACCCAGTGCGGTCATAATAAAAATCAAGATTGTCAATGTCAGCATTGGTATTTAAATCAAAAATATCTTCGCTTAGATTTCCTTTTCCAACATAATTAAAACCTTTTGCATCGATTAAAACTTTTGCCGAACGGTCATTATATTTGACATGGCAATTTTTAAGATCTATTCTTTCGAGTCGTATTGCAGTTCCTTCTTCGGGCGCGTTAGGATCTTTTTTATCGTTTTTTCGATCCTCGGGCGCAATATAAATATTGTAGTTCGCTTGCCCTTTTTGGTTGATCATTATATTGATCAAAGCATCAGAAACGTACAATTTATTGATTTTGACTTCATTGTCAAAAATCAATCTTTTCAGGTTTATTCCAAATGAAACCTGTTCGGCTTTCAATAAAGTATCATTGCCGAAAGGAGCAGATCCCGTCATCGACAAATCATCTAACGAAACGGTCAGTAATGGAAAATGAGTAAAAAAGGAGAGCTTAGATTTCGAAAAATCCAATTTGGTATCTAAACGTTCATTGGCAATTTTTTTAACTTCAGAGGCAATTTTTCCGGGAAAAAATAACGGAATTAGAAAAAGCAATAATAATATTCCTGCGATTGTTATTCCACTCCATTTTAGAATTTTAAGGCTTATATTTTTATACGAAGTTTTCATGGCGTAGAAATTTTACTGTTTTTTTTCAGGCTCTTTTTTAGCTTCCTCGGCTTTTTGTTTGTCCTGTTTTTCTTTTTCTTCTTTTTCTTCTTTAGCTTTTTCTTGTTTTTCCTTTTCTTCTTTGGCAGCTTTCTCTTGCTGTTCCTCCTGTTTCTCTTTAATTTCTTCTTGCTTTTTCGCTTTTTCTTTTTCTTTTTCTTTTTTCTTGAAGTAGCCTCTAAAAAGGAAATTGCTTTTTGCTGCTTCCATATTTTCACTGAAACCTTTAGTACCGCTTTCTAAGTTTGAAAGCGTATTTGTAACACTATTTGCCATTTTATCATCGCGCACTAGTCTTGCCAAAGCACCGTTTCCGTTGTTCATACTGTGGCTGAAAATGGCCAGTTCTTCAGAAATTACGCCTACGTTGTCAACACTTTTTTTGACGCTTTTCATGATGTCATTCATTTCGATTCCGTTAATAGAAGCAATCACACCGTTGTCTTCAATAATTTTTGTTGATTTAACGCCGGGAGTAATGGTCAGCACTTTGTCGCCCATTAATCCGTCAGAACCAATAGACGCGCGGGCATCGGTTTTGATGAATTTTCGAATTTCATCTTTAATAACCATTGAAACTACTACAGAAGAATCGTTTATAATGCTGATTTCTTCTACAGTTCCAATGTTAATACCAGAAAAACGAACATTGTTCCCGACTTCTAAACCGCTTACCGTTTTAAATTTTGAACTGATGTGAAAAGTAGAACCAAACAGATTTTTTTGTTTTCCAATAAAATAAATGGCCATAATAAACAGCAGCAGCCCAACCGATACAAACATTCCTAATTTCCAATTATATCCTGATTCCTTTTCCATGATTTCTACAATTTATTTTGCTTTATTCAAAAAATGAGCGCACCCATTCGTCTTCATCTTTTTCCAGTTCTTCATAGGTTCCTTCGGCATGGATGACTCCATCTTTTAGAACCATAATGCGGTCGGCAGTCATTTTGGCGCAGGCCATATCGTGCGTAATTATTATCGATGAGGTTTTTTGTTTATGTTTTATATCCAGAATAAGTTCGCTTATTTCTCGCGACGTAATTGTGTCTAATCCTGTTGTGGGTTCATCGTATAGAATGATTTCTGGTTTTAGAATTAATGTTCTTGCTAAACCAATTCGTTTTCTCATTCCGCCAGATAATTCAGCAGGCATTTTATCAATTGCATCTCCTAAACCAACACTTTCAAGGGCTTCAATAACTTCATTTTCAATTTCCTCTTCGTTTAAATCTCTTCTGTGTGCACGTAATGTAAAAGCCAGATTTTCTCTAACCGACATTGAATCGTAAAGCGCACCGCTTTGAAATAAAAAACCAATTCGAACCCGCATTTTATTTAATTCTTCTTTTGAAAGATTCAGTAAATTTTCATCAAAAACAGTTATTTCGCCCTGATCCGGTTCAATCAAGCCCACAATACATTTTATAGTAACTGATTTTCCAGAACCAGAACGGCCTAGAATCACCAAATCTTCACCTTTATTGACGGTGAGATTGACGCCTTTCAGAACTTCATTGTCTTTGCCAAAAGTTTTACGCAGATTCTTGATCTCAATGATTGGAGTCTGTTTTTTTTCTTTTGATTTTTGTTTGATATTTTTTTCTTCTTTAATCATCTTAAAAAAATAAATCGGTTATTTGTACTGCGACCATATCAATAATAAATATGCTTAAAGAAGCCGTAACGACAGATGAATTTGCAGCTCGGCCTACGCTTTCTGTTCCATTTGCGGCATTAAATCCTTTATAACATCCAATCATTCCAATAAAAAATCCAAAGAAGAATGTTTTTATGGTTGCCGGAATCACATCTAAAAATTCTAAAGACTGAATAATTTGAGTTAAATAACGATAGAAATTGACATCTCCGTGAATATTTATTCCAACGTATCCACCAATAATTCCAACGGCATCGGCAAAAAACACTAATATTGGGACCATTAAGGTACAAGCGGCAATTCTGGTTACAACCAAATAATTATAAGGATTGATGGCCGAAACTTCCATAGCGTCAATTTGTTCTGTAACTTTCATAGAACCTAATTCGGCACCAATTCCAGATGAAATTTTACCTGCACATATTAAGGCTGTTATCACGGGAGCAATTTCGCGAATCAGCGAAAGTGCCACCATTCCGGGAAGCCAGCTTTCTGCGCCAAATTTTACCAATGTGGGGCGAGACTGAAGCGTGAGCACCAACCCCATTATGAAACCTGTTATAGCAACCAATGGCAATGATTTGTAGCCAATAACATAACATTGTTTTAAGAACTCTTTTGCCTCATAAGGAGGAATTAGAAGCTCCTTAAAAAAACGCGATGCAAACACGGTTGCATTTCCAATTTGTGCGAATGTATTTTTTAAGCTGAGAATCAAAATAATGTTGTTTTAGAGTTGAAACATATTGCAAATCAGTTTTTTTAACAGTTTTGTATGCCTTTTGTAATTATAGAGGAAAGTTACCCTAATACTTGTTAAAATCTTTTACACAACTTTTTTGGAAGCTTATATAATTTTCATTAGGATACAATAATTCGTCAGAAATTGCGTTTTTTGGTCCTCAAAACAAAAAATCCCTTTCATTGAGAAAGGGATTTTAAGGGTTTAAAAGAATTTTGGTCAGCTTTGCTGTTTGAATTTATGAGTTGATTGCAATTCCTGTTCTAGATTTCAAAAGCGGAATAACTCGGAACTGCGATAAAGCTAATTTCTCCATTAATAATCTTGCCGTCAGAAAACATACAGTTGATTCGGCACCTTGATTTAAGTTAACATTTTCTTTTTCAAGTCCGTCATAACCACCGCCGCTCACCGGATTGTACATAATTTGATTTAAATGATTTTTGCCTAAAAACCAGTTAAAGGCAGCTTTCATTTTCTTTTTGTAATGCGGTGTTTTAAAAGCATTATAGAAAGTATTTAATGTTTGAATTGTATAGGTAACATCAATTGGCTGTTCTCCGTATTCATTTGGTTCAGAGCCTTTATGATGCCAGCTTTGATTTGAAATTGCTTTAAAATTGCCATTTACAAATGTTTTAGAGATCAAGAAATCTAATGAGTCTAATGCTACTTTTTTGTAGACAGGTTTATTGGTAATTAAATAAGCATAAAGCATTGATTCTGGAAGAATTCCATTTCCGTATGTTAAATAATTTTCAAACCACTGCCACTCTTCAGTTGCTGTGTCTTCATAATTTGCCAGCAATTTTGCATTTAGTTTATTGATTATGGCTGCGACATATAAATTAGGAATTGCAGTGTGATACAAATACAAACCTTTAGTAGCAAATCCAATAGAACGTGGTGACTGAATAGTTTCTGCCCATTTTAATGAATTCAATAAACATTTTGTTGCTTTTTTAATAATAGCTTCCGGAAGCATATCTGAAAGAGAAACTACCGTTCCTAACGCCCAGATTGCTCTTGCATTTGAATCTTCTAAATTAACTTCGGCATTTTGTTCAATATGCTCTCGGTTTTCCTGATCGACATAATTGATGAAATCTCCTTTTGGTTTTTGACAACGCTGAATAAAATCTAAATAGATTAAAATATAAGGTAAATCATCTTTATCCTGAGTCAGTTTATAATGCATGCAAAAAGCAATTAATGCTCGTGCATTATCATCTAAAGTATAGCCTGAATCTAAATCGGGAACAGAAATTTTGCTGAACTGAATAATACCAAGTTCTGTAGTCAGTTTTTTAATATGATTCAAGCGAATTTCAGGATAACTAAATTTGATTTCCGATGGATTTTCTATTAATTTTTTATAGGTATTGATGTGCGTAATGGCGGCATTTTCCCAAGAAGAAGCGCGCATTTTAGTAAACGATTGGATTCCCATTTCGTTTCTTAAATTTTCATCAGAAATCAGTTTTATTGCTGCTTCTGCAAATTGATCGACATTTCCAATATCAACTAATATTCCTGAATCTGGCGTTAAAACTTCTCTTGTATGCGGAATTTTTGAAGCAACAATCGGACAAGCACAGCTCATCGCATAAGCAAATGTGCCACTTACTGCCTGATTTGGATCTTTAGAAGTAAACATGTAAATATCTGTTGCTTTTAGATAATCTAAAAGTTCATCAGTATCTAAATATTGATTAATGAAACGAACGTTGTTTTCAAGTTTTAAATCCGCAACAATCGCTTCAAGTTTATCTCGGTAAGTATCTACGCCATCTTTAATTAAATTTGGGTGCGTTTTTCCAATTATTAAGTAAAGCGCATTTGGTGCTTTTTCAATAATTTTTGGAAGCGCCTGCAATCCTGTTTCTATGTTTTTTCCTTCGCCTAAAAGTCCAAAGGTAGAAAGCACTAATCGATCCTGAATATTTAATTTTTCTTTTGCCTGAGCTGGAGTTTCATAAACCACGATGTGAGTTCCGTGTGGTACGTAGGTAATTATTTTTTCATCGATTTCATAATCCTCAATCAAAATTTCCTTTGATTTATTTGTCATTACAAAAACCGAATTGCTGTAACTCAATAACAGTTTTACAAACGTTTTTAAATCATTATTCGGATTTGGAATTACACTATGAAAAGTAAAAGTAACCGGTTTTTTAATCGCATTTAAAAAGTCTAAAATATAATCTCCATAATTCCCTGAAAATAAACCAAATTCATGTTGAATATGAACTAATTTTACCGCTTCATCTTTATTGATTTCTTCAGCTGTTTTAGCATATTCCTCTCTGTTTTTTGTGTTTAAAGTAAATGCCTGTGTAGGTTTTTCTTTTGGTTTATCAACAAGTTCACATATTTCGCATTTGATTGATTTACCATAAACATCTGTGATTCCTTTAATTGTATCTTGTGTATAAGTTGCTATTCCACATTGAGTTGGAGGAAAAGTTGAAAGAAAAACTATTTTCGATTTATTTGATATCGTCTTCATGGGGATTCTGTTTTAATTCGGTTAATAAGTCGTTCAAGTTCAGTGAAGCCACCGCAATTTTGTCATCGGCGGCACCGTAATAAATATATAGAAGGTCATCAAAAATGGCTGTTCCGGTTGGAAAAACTACATAATTTACATAACCGTGTCGTTCGTAATGTTCTGAAGGCGTAATGATAGGTTTTGTTAATCTTGCCAACACTTTTGCAGGATTATTAAGATCCAATAAAGCAGCGCAGGCATGATATACCAAGCCTTTTTCTCGTCTTTCAGCTGCATGATAAATCAGCAGCCAACCATCTTTGGTTTCAATTGGTGGGGCGCCTGGACCAATATGACTGGTTTCGTGGTCAAATTTTGGTTCCAGAATAATATGGTCTGGTAAGTTTTTAATGTACTCTTTCCAGAATTCAACAGTTAAGTCACTTTTTTTATCAAAAGAGACAATCTGAATGGAAGGAAACAATCTGTGTAAAGCTATAAATTTTCCACCAATTTTCTTAGGAAAAAGGACTACATTTTTATCCCAAACAAACAAATTTTCTTTCATTGTTTCTGTCAGCGGATAATTTCTTGCTGTATTGAAAGCTAATATTCTTGCTATACTTGGGTTTTGTAAGTGTCTTCTAATCAGATTTGTAAAATCGTGTAAAATAAATTTAGGCGTTATTATCCCTTTTTTTTTAAACTTGATTAAATCTTTTGATGTTGCCAAAGCACCACATGCATTTATTCCGTCGTATGTTACATACGTCATATAAAACGTATTATCAATTTTTGTAATTCTGGGATCTTCGACGCCGTGGATTTCATAAATATATTCAGGAACAAAAATTGGCTCTGTATGGCGCTCCACTAATGTTTTTGGTCCCTCAAATCTGCAATATCCAATCGTTGAAAAATTACCTCTTTTTGCAGCTCTGTAAAACATATGAATGTTATTTCCATCTTGATAAATAGCAGGATTTAAAACACCTAATTCTTCAAAAGAGCGTTCCGTTTTTTCTAAAATTATGCCATGCTTTGTAGCTGTAATGCTTTGAACCGTTGCTATTTCCATAGTGCTAATAAATTTTATCTAAAATTACTTTACGAACTAAGCGACGATTAATCCAATCGATCAAAAAGTTAACTCAAAAACATTTGTGTGGGAATTTTGTAACAGCTATTCGTGAATTGTAAAACGTTATGAGCGAGTATAGTAAAATCCTAATGCGTTAATAAAAAAACTTTTAGAGTCAATGAAAATCTGTTCAGAAATTACCTTTGAAAAATAATAAAAAGACTATGAAAATTTTATTAACAAATAAAATCATGAAGTATGACACATTGGACAGTTACTTTTGTTGTACTCGCTTTAATAGCGGGAATCTTGGGATTTGGGACAATGGGAAATGATCAATCCTTGTTTTGCCAGGCGCTGTTTATTGTATTTTCAATATTATGCTATATAACCGTAATAATTGGAAAGATAAAAATAACGCATTAAAAAAGTTGTAACTAGAAAACAAAAAAGCGAAACCTAATAATTTAGGTTTCGCTTTTTTTAATTTTATATTTTGTTGTCAAGCTATTGTCGAAACGATAGATATTTTTTGTGAAGGAAGGCTATCGGAATTCCAATGCAACAGATCAAAATTATCATGGATAAGAATAACGGAAAATCTAAATGTTTTTCTGGCAAAACTGGAAATACAACCGGAAGAACTACAAGATTCATTATAATCCAAACAAAAATGCCGTAAACAATTCCAGATATTAATGTGTTTTTTTTCAAAAATGAAAAATAAGGGTAAACGGTAAAATAAAACCAAGTAAAGGTAAAAGCTATAAAATAATGCAATAATAACCCGTATAATGCCATTTGCGAGCCTCCAGAATAGGCTTCTTTTTTAAAGATACCGCTTGCAATAGATTGTAAAATTTTAACTCCGGTGGTTTTGTTCAGAATTCCGGCATAAATAGTAATTGCAGCAACAACGTCGAGAGTTCCGGCAATTAATCCTGTAATAAAAATTGCTCCGCTTTTTGATTTCATATAAATAGGTTTTGGTTGATTTGAAGCTTTGGAATTATATTTTGGTCAGCATTTTAAAAATAGAATTTAATTGGTGTGTATGTCTTTGCGTATGTACGAGTGCAAAATGAATCCATTCATAAATCGTGAAATTTTCAAAACCAGGAACATGAAAATCCAGACAAGTTTGGGTTAAATCATGCTTTTCAGTTTCCTCAAGCAAATCCGATTCTATTTTTAAGATAGATAAAGTTAATGAATTTTTATTGTAATCTTTTTTTTCCGGTACAAGAAACTCAGGAGAGCTCATTTTAGTATTAAAATTGAGAAAAATGGAATCTAATTGCGATACAAATTCATCATATTTTCGAATGGTTTTTTTTTTATTTCCCCCAAATAATTTTGGATAGCCAGAACAGGCAAGTATAATATGTTGCGTTGTTTGTCCTGCGGTCCAGCCGTCTTTATAAGGAATTGTGTTAAATTCTTCTTCTGAAAAAGAAGAAACTATTTCGTTTAATTTTTTGAATGTTTCAACAATATTCTTTTGAACTTCGGTTTTCATATTATTGATTTTTAAGTTAATCAGTTTACTGATGTAATCCACCAGACATTTCCAAACGGATCAGTTACGCCACAGGTTCTTCCATAATCCTGATTGCTTAATCCCATTAAAGAAGTGGCTCCGTTTTCTAAAGCTTTTTTATATGTTTCATCAGCATTTGGAACATAAACAAACAAGTTTGCATTTTGTTTCGCCCAGTCTGTTGTTTCATCGGTAATCATTATGGTGCTTCCGTTGAGTGTAATTTCGGCATGCATAATGGTTCCATCTTCGCGAAGGGATTTGGAACTCGTTTCAGCTGCTCCAAAGACATTTTTTGTGAAATCTATAAATTTAGATGCGCCTTGCAAAATTAAATAAGGCATTATCGTTTGATGTTCTGCTGGAATATTCATTTTTCAAAAAATTAAGTAAATTAAAATTACAATTTTATTTTTAATATTTTGTAATTCAGTTGATTATGAATTTAAAGAAGTGTTTCGCACTGATACCCGCAGGAATTTAGAAGTTCAATTACGCTAGTATTGCAAATAGATGATGCCTGGATACGAAGAATTTTATCGCAATCTTCTAAATCAAAATTGATAATGCTGTTTGGAAAATGTTCAAGAAGTTTCCCAACAATCAGATTAGATTGTTCAACTTCCTGAACATTTGTTTTGAAAACCTCAATCATCACAACACAAGGTTATAAGGCTATATTTTTATAACGCTCAATTTTATGATAATAGATATATGAAATGGCTAAAATCAGTAAAATGATCAATGGGAAGAAACTTTGAAAGTTCACTCCATCAACTGCAAAATGGCTAATTGAAGCAAAGATAAAATCGAATCCGAATCCGGCGTATGCCCATTCTTTTACATTTTTTGGAACTTGAGGAATGACTAACGCTAAAACGCCCAATACTTTGAAAACGACTAAAGCATTTCCAAAATATTCCGGATAACCTAAATGTCTGATTCCTTCTTTCGCCAATTCAGTTTGCGAAGTAAGTGCGGGCATAACTCCTTCGAATAAGAAAATTAGAATTGTCGTTGTCCAAAAAATAATTTTTGCTTTTTTCATGTGGTTTTGTTTTTTAAATAGTTATTAGTTAATGTCTTACAAACTTAATAAACTTATTTTTCTCCGAAATACACATTTACGACTATTTTAGGGGCATTTGAGACAATTAAAAGGCTCAAAGGCTGAAAGTGACAAAGCTTCAGAGGTTTTTTATTGTTGTGTTAGAGTTTTATAATTAAAAAAACCTTTGGCAAAGTTTAAAACTTTGACAAAGGTCAATCATAAGTATATTGGAATTTGGATTTTAAAATTTGGAATTTACATAAGTTGATAATTAGTAATCCTAAACAAATCTTCAAAACCTAATCTGCTGTAAATGTTTTTTCCTAAAGCAGATGCTTGTAATTGTGCATATTCGCAATCAGCATCAATAGCTTCATTGATGGCAAATTTCATGATTTCTTCGGCAAAACCTTTTTTGCGCATTTCTGGAATAACACCAACTCCGTGAATTCCCATAATATCTTCTGTTTGAAAAAGCGTAAGGGTTCCGATTGGTTTTTCTTCGAAATGAACGAGATAAAATTTGGCATTTTGATAATTTGAAATCAATGTTTCTTTACTGATTACATAATTAAAAGATAACGGATAAATATCAGACCACGTTTTAGCATCTTCTTCATTTAAAACTCTTTTGAAAGTAAACTTGTTTTCAAGTTGAAATTTTTCATCCAATTTTAAAGCCATTGCTACAAGTTGGTTTCGAATTTCAAATCCGTTTTTCTCAAGAATTTCATTTGAATTACTTTCGAAAATATCCCAATACGGAATCACTAAACCTGGATTTTTTTCAATTGTTTCCAGAATTTGAGGAAGATTTTCTTCTGTAATATCTTCTCGAAACCATAATCGGTTTGGCCAGCCTGAATTTTTTATTTGGCTAAATTCAAATGGATCATTTTTATGGTAAGAAAGGAGCGGAGTGGCAACCGTTTTCCAAAGCGTTGTAAGATTGTCAATGTTATCTTTGATGCGTTTTATATTTTTCATTTTAATATCAAATTAATTATAAAACAAAGATAAACGGGCAATGTGAGGAAAGCCTTTACATATGTTGATTTACAAAACTTTTTCAAGATTTTTTCTAATTCGGCTTAATTGTGTTGGTGTAATGCCTAAATGCGATGCAATATGCAATAACGGAACGCGATCTGCAATAGTGGGGTGTTTCTCTAAGAAACTTAAATATCTTTCAGTTGCATTTTGCATAACCAGAGCAATTTCTCTTTGTTCTTTTTCAATAATCCAGTTTTTTTCCAAATAGGCAATATAGAAGGTTTTAAGATCATCATTTTCGTTAATCAACTGAGTATATTTTTTGTAATCAAGAGTGATTAAAATACAATCTTCTAAAGCTTCGATCGTAAAGCTGGAAGGAGTTTGCAGTATTGATGAAACTTTAGAGCAGGCAAGTTTATTTTCGAAAAAAAGGTTTTTGTTATAGAAATTTCCTTGTTCGTCTGTAATAAAAGTTCGCAGAATTCCTTTTGCAATAAAATAAAGGTTTCTGCAGATTTCCCCATTTTCAAGTACTATTTCTCCTTTTTTGATGGTCTGGAAATGTGTCAGGTTTTCAATCAATTTCCAGGACTTTTCAGAAATAGGAGCATAACTTTCGAAATATAGTTTTAGATTGTTGAGGTAATTCTGTTGGTCAGATGTCATTTTATTTTTGCTTTTACGATAGACTAAAATTAGACAAGTTTTTTGTTTGATGCAAGGTAGATTAATAGCTCTCGCAAAGACGCGAAGGCGCAAAGTTATTTTAGTATTTATTTCACGCCGATTCTGCATGAAAAATAAGCCTTTGCGACTTTGCGAGAAATTGAAAAAAGCTTTTGCGTTCTTTGCGTAAACCTTCGCGCCCTTCGCGGTTAAAAGCAAAAAAAACGCCATGAAACCAAAAAGTCTCACAGCGTTTTCATCTCAAAAAATAAATAATTAACGGGTATGGGTATTATTTCCAGCCGCCTCCGAGTGCGCGATACAGTTCCGTATTGGCTGTTAATTGTTGTCTTTTTATGTCTGCCAATTCTAATTCGCTTTGTAATAAATTAGCCTGTGCAGTCAAAACTTCAAGATATTCTGCCATTCCGTTTTTGAAAAGCAAATTGGCATTTTTAATAGCTTGTTGAAGTGTTTTTACTTTTTCCTGAAGAAAAGTTTCCTGTTGTTGCAATTTTTCGTTTACCACCAAAGCATCAGCAACTTCGCTTACGGCAATTAAAACCGATTGTCTGAAATTTAAAACTGCTTTTTCTCTTTCGGCAACAGCGATATTATATTGCGTTTTTAATCTTTTATTATTTAATAAAGGTTGAGTTAAACCTCCGGCAACCGTTCCAAACAAAGAAGCTGGAATTGTAAACCAACTGCTGGTTTCAAAAGAATTCACACCACCTTGCGCTGTAATTCTCAATGTTGGATATAAATCTGCTTTTGTGATTCCCACGTTTGCATTTGCAATTTTCAAAGCCAATTCAGCACTTTTAACATCAGGTCTTCTGCTTACTAATGAAGACGGAATTCCTACTGAATTGTTGTTTTTAACCGGAACTGAGCTTAAAAGAACTGTTCTTTGTTTTGATGTTGGAAACGAACCAGTTAAAACACTCAAAGCATTTTCCTGAATCGCAATATTTTGTTCCAATAACGGAATCAATTGTGCTGAGTTTAATTTCTGCGCTTCAGATTGCTGAATTGCCAATGACGTTGTTTGTCCAGCATCATATTTTAATTTGATGATGTTGGTTGTACTGTCATTTAATTTCAGATTTTGTCTTGCAATATCCAATTGTGCATCCAACATCAAAAGATTATAATATCCTCTTGAAACATTGGCAACTATATTTGTTTGCAAAGCTTTTTTCACTTCTTCAGATTGAAGATATCCTGCAAAAGCACCTTTTTTCTGATTTTTGATTTTTCCCCAAATATCAGCTTCCCAAGAAAGCGTTGCTCCAGCCGAATAATCATCGATATGTTTAGCACCTAAAGCCTGATTCAAGTTCATTCCTGTAAAACTATTGTCAGACGGATTGCTTGAACTTGCATTTACAGCTAAGTTAATCTGAGGAATATTTCCCCATTTTGACTGAGTGAATCGGTATTGCGCAATTTCGATGTTTTTAATAGCAATCTGCAAATCATTATTTTTTGCGATAGCGCTGTCAATCAACTGTACAATATCTTTTTCGGTATAGAAATTTTTCCACTCCAAATCGCCAATACTTGCCGTATCTTTTGAAACAGCTGCATTCCTGAAATTCTCAGGAAATGCATCTTTTGGTGTTTCAATATCCTTTGATACCTTACAGGATATTAAGGTCGTGATCAGAATGGCGAAGACCACGATTTTGGTTATATGATTTTTCATTGTCTTTTTATTAGATTTCTGTACAAGTATCTTTTCTAGTTTCAAGATCTTTTGAGATTCTGTACGATATATAAGCGATGCCAACTATTATGGTCACCAAGATTGTCGTTATATAGTTTTCCATTTATTTTTCTTCGTTATGAATTACTGCTACTGGTTTTCCAGTAACTTTTTCTTGTAAATGTTGGAATACGATGAATAAAACCGGAATAATAAATAATCCGAGAATTACTCCAGAAAGCATTCCGCCCGCTGCTCCAATACTGATCGAATGATTTCCTTGAGCCGATGGTCCTTTGGCACTCATCATTGGCACTAAACCAACCACAAAGGCTAGGGAAGTCATGATAATTGGTCGCAAACGTAGTTTTGCTGCGTCGATTGAAGCTCGTACTAAAGCTTGTCCTGATTTTCGTTTTTGGACCGCAAATTCCACAATCAAAATGGCATTTTTCGCTAGAAGTCCAATCAGCATGACAAGTGCAACCTGAACGTAAATGT
Source organism: Flavobacterium sp. ASV13 (assembly GCF_000745775.1). Lineage (GTDB taxonomy): Bacteria > Bacteroidota > Bacteroidia > Flavobacteriales > Flavobacteriaceae > Flavobacterium. The sequence continues at coordinate 128,500 of NZ_JQJY01000008.1, forward strand.
TGTTTTCAATTCCGGTCAAGCCGATAGCCACAAATACTCCAAAAATACCTGCAGGGATTGATAAGATTACAGCCAATGGCAGAATATAACTTTCATACTGTGCGGCAAGTAAGAAATAGACGAATATCAAACACAGTAAGAAAATCGTTGCCGACTGTCCTCCAGAAGAAATCTCTTCGCGAGTTTGTCCTGAAAATTCATAACCATAACCTGCAGGCAATTGTTGTGCTGCAACTTCTTCAATTGCTTTAATAGCGTCTCCAGAACTAAATCCAGGTTTCGGAATCGCATTAATCGAAATTGAGTTGAACAAGTTGTAACGTGAAGCGGTTTCTGAACCATAAACACGTGTTAGTTTTACTAAAGTGTTTATCGGAACCATTTCACCTGTTTTATTTTTTACAAAAACTCTGTCAATTGATGATGGATCAGCTCTGTCAGCAATATCAGCCTGAACTACAACTCGGTAATATTTTCCGAATCTATTAAAATCGGAAGCCTGAGCACTACCAAAATAAGTCTGCATAGTTTGTAAAATGTCTTTTACATTTACACCTAACTGATTTGCTTTTTCATCATTGATATCCAATTGTAATTGTGGATAATCGGCTTTGAAACTGGTAAATGCTACAGCAATTTCCGGACGTTTCATTAATTCTCCAATGAAATTCTGAGAAATTCCACTGAATTTATCCAGTTTTCCTCCGGTTTTATCCTGAAGCACTAAATCTAAAGCTTCAACATTACTAAATCCAGGAACAGTTGGGAAACTGAAGACGAAGAAACTTCCGCCTGAAATACTACCCAATTTACCACGAACCTGATTCATGATTTCGTCGATGTTTTTCACTTCACCTCGGTCTTCATTTGGTTTAAGCAATACGAAAACTACTGCTGAAGATGGACTAGTAGAATTAGTCAACAAGTTGAAACCTGAAATTGCGGTTACAAATCGTGAAGCATCTAAACCTCTTAAAGTATTTTCAGCTTCCGTCATTACTTTTTGAGTTCCGTCAAGAGATGTTCCAGATGGTGTATTTACTGCAATCGCAATAAATCCTTGATCTTCAGTTGGAATAAATCCTGCTGGAGTTGTTTTTACCAATATAACAGTTGCTATTGTAATTGCAGCTAATCCGCCTAAACTCAACCATTTTTTTCTGATTAAGAATTTAATTCCGCCCACGTAACGATTGGTAAGAGAGTCAAAACTGCTGTTGAATGCAGTGAAGAATTTTTCTTTAAATCCTTTTTTCACGTAAGGCGCATTTGTATCGTGAGCACCGTGATTATCTTTCAAAAATAATGCAGCAAGTGCCGGAGACAACGTCAAGGCATTAACAGCCGAAATTACAATTGCAATCGCCATAGTAAAGGCAAACTGACGATAGAAAACTCCTGTTGAGCCTTCCATAAAACCAACCGGCAGGAATACAGCAGCCATTACCAGCGTAATCGAGATAATAGCACCCGTTATTTCGTGCATTGCTTCATGTGTGGCTACTTTTGGAGATAAATGTTTATGCTCCATTTTCGCATGCACGGCTTCTACCACGACAATCGCGTCATCCACCACAATACCAATCGCCAGAATTAATGCGAAAAGCGTTAGAAGGTTGATCGAGAATCCGAATAACTGCATGAAGAAGAACGTTCCTAAAATTGCTACAGGTACAGCAATAGCCGGGATTAATGTTGATCTAAAATCCTGAAGGAAAATAAATACCACAATAAATACTAGTATAAAAGCTTCTAATAAAGTGTGTTCAACCTGTTCAATTGATTGATCCAGCGATACTTTTGTACTATAGAAAATATTATGTTTTATTCCTTTTGGGAAATCTTTTGAGGCTTTTTCCATCATTTTATTGATGGCAATCTGAATATCATTTGAGTTGGAACCCGCTAACTGAATAACTCCAATTACAACTCCTTTTTTACCATTTAAACGTGTTAAACTGTTATAAGAATATGCACCTAATTCAACTCTTGCAACATCTTTTAAGTGAAGAACAGAACCGTCAGGATTAGAGCGAATAGCTATATTTTCATAATCCTCAGGTTTAGTTAGTTTTCCTTTGTATTTGATTACATATTCAAAAACTTCTTTGCTTCGTTCACCAAATTTACCCGGAGCAGCTTCCAAACTTTTATCCTGAATAGCACTCATGATTTCGTTTGGCGTGACTTTGTAAGTTGACATTTGCGTTGGATTCAACCAAACACGCATAGAATAATCTTTTACACCACCAAAAATACTGGCAGAACCAACACCCGGAATACGTTTTAATTCCGGAATAATATTAATTTGTGCATAATTGGCAACAAAAGTCTGATCGTATTTCGATTCATCTTCGGTATACATACCAATCGCCATGATGAAACTGTTTTGTTGTTTCGCCGTGATCACACCTTGTTGTACAACCTCTGCAGGAAGTTGGCTAGTTGCCTGAGCAACTCTGTTTTGAACGTTAACTGCAGCCTGGTCGGCATCTGTTCCTAATTTGAAGAAAACAGTGATAGCCAAACTACCGTCATTACTCGCGGTAGAACTCATGTAAGTCATGTTTTCTACACCATTTATAGATTCTTCCAAAGAAGGTGCAACAGAACGCAAAACCGTTTCTGCGTTTGCTCCCGGATATACCGCCGTTACCAAAACCGATGGAGGCGCAATATCAGGAAATTGCTGTAAAGGCAATTTAGTTAAGCCAAGTACTCCCAGAATCACCAATAAAATGGAAATAACGGTTGCCAGTACAGGCCTTTGTATAAATATTTTGAACATTGTCGTTTTTATTATTTTTGATTAATTACTTGGGCAACTTTAGTTGATTTTTCAGGTTGAATGACCTGTCCTTCCTGAAGTTTGTCAATACCGCTCAAAACGATTTGGTCACCCGATTTTACACCATCTTTAATCAGATAGTTAACACCGCTTTTACCAGCAATTGTGATTGGCATTTTGCTTACTTTATTGTCTTTGCTTACAGTGAATACAAATATTTTATCCTGCATTTCAACCGTAGCCGATTGCGGCACTAAAATCGCATCGTCGTGTTGAACGCCTAAACGGATTCTTCCTGTATTTCCAGAACGTAAAATTCCGTTTGCATTCGGGAAAGTTGCTCTTACAGTAATCGCTCCGGTAGTTTTGTCGAACTGACCGTCAACCATATCAATTTTTCCGGTTTGAGGATACGCATTGTTATCTGCCAAAACTAAAGTTACAGGAGGCAGTTTTCTGATTTTATCGTCGATAGTATTTCCTGCATATTGTGCTTTGAAGTTGATGAAATCAGTTTCTCCAAGAGAGAAGTAAGCAAAAACTTCATGAACATCTGAAAGATTTGTCAAAGGTTCAACATCTGTAGCTGAAACTAAACTTCCTTGTTTTTTAGGTAATCTTCCAATGTAACCACTTACAGGAGCAGTTACAGTAGTATATCCTAAATTGATTCTAGCCGAACCCACCATTGCTTTTGCTTGTTCGATATTTGCAGCAGCAATTTTTTGAGAAGCTTTAGCCGTTTTTAATTGATAATCTGAAACTACTTTGTTTTGAACTAACGGAGTCAATTTGTCAACTTCTAAATTAGCGTTGATTAAAGCCGCTTCTGCTGCGTGAAGATTTGCTAAAGCATTGTTCAATTGCTCACGGAAAGGGCGTTCGTTTATTTTGAATAAAGTTTGACCTTTTGTTACATAAGCACCTTCGTCAACATAAACTCTTTCAAGGTTTCCGCTTACTTGCGGACGAATTTCAACGTCAACAGTACCTTGTATAGAAGCAGGATATTCAGCGTCAGTAGTTGTGTTAGCGCTTGTGATTGCTGCCACAGGTAAAACCGGTGGAGGCGGAGCAGCAGGCGTCTGATTTTTATCAGCACAGCTGCTTAGTACTAATGCCAGAATAAAGCTGGTTATAATTACATTTTTCATTTTCATATTGGTTTTAATTTGTTGGACATTCATTTGTTTTAAAATCTTTTGCATTCTGACATTCTCAGGATTCATAATTAATTTAATTAAATTATCTAACGTTGTTAAGTTTAAGTGCGCAATTTTCTTATTGTAAGCTGTTTTTTTGATTCTGCTTTAAATCAGTATTAAATCATTTATCACTGTTAAGTAAAAGAGTAAAAAAAGGCTCTAATTACGTTAATTAAATTTTCTAACAGTGTTAAGTGAAACTTCTAAAAAAAAGGATTTTAAATTGTCCTTAAATTATTTTACACTGTTAAGTAAAATTAAAAATTTTTTTATTGTATTGATTTGATAATACCGCCAATAGCGTCTTTCAAAATTTGATTGTTGATACTTTCTAAAGCTCCATTTCTGTTGATGATGTTGATCGCAATCAAACCATGAATAATAGAAAAGAAAGTAAAATACTTTTGTTTAATAATTTCCGGATCCGGATTACTGCTTTTCATGACTTCAGCAATAACTGCCGTGAACATCATATAAGGCGAATCTGAAAGCGAACATTGTTGCGAACAGCAATTCATCTGAACCCCAAACATTACCTGATACATTTCAGTATCTGTAAAGGCAAAATCCCAATAGGCCATCCACATGGCTTCTAATTGTTCTTCAGGTTTTTCAAATTTTGCTTTCGCTTTTTCTAATTCTTTTGCCAGTTTAATAAACCCTTGACCAGTTAATTCAGTCAAGATAGCATCTTTATTAGAAAAGTATTCATAAATAATAGGGGCAGTATATTCAATTCTGTCAGCAATTTTGCGCATACTCAAACCATTCCAGCCGTCTTCTTTTACGATGTCATAAGCAGCCCCAAGAATGTTACTTCTTGTCTCTTCTTTTTGTCTTAAAATTCGATCTTTACTAGCCATTTTGATTTAGTATTAAATTGTTTAACACTGTTAGGCAAATGTATGGCAGTTTTTCTGATAATGAAATATTTTTATCATAATATTTTCTTATTGAATCATAGAGAGAACTAAAACGTTAGCAAAATAAGGTATTTCGAAAGGTTTTGTGTTTTTACAAAACTTCATTTTAAACAAAATTCAAACAAAATTCAAACGAAATTCAAATCAAATTAAGATGATTTTGAAGTTTTTTGATTCAGAAAAAAGTCTGATTTTCTCATTGACGAATAAAATTTCAATCAAAATTTTGGAAAATGCTAAAAATAAACAAGAGAAATAGGAACGATTATTTCATTCCCCGAACGTTCATTTCTATCGTATAAACACTTTTACTGGCAGTAATAAATAATGTTTTTAATTTTTTTCCTCCAAAACAAACATTAGCTGTCCAAGGTTCAGTAACATCAATATGGGCTATTTTTTCTCCCTTTGGATTGAATACGGTAACTCCGTTTCCGCATAAGTAAATATTTCCGGACGCGTCTATTGTCATTCCATCTGAACCTGATTCGGTAAACAGTGTTTTTTTGCCTAAAGAACCGTTACTTTCGATAGTATAAGAGTATGTTTTATTTGCTCCTATATCTGCTACGTATAAGGTTTTTCCATCCGAAGTTCCAATAATACCATTCGGTTTTACAAGGTCATTACCAACGTTGAAAATTTTGGATTTATCCGGAGATAAATAGTAAACACATTCTTTCTCAATTTCTTTGTAAGTATGTTTCCAGTAATCTCTTTGGTAGAAAGGATCTGTAAAATAGATTCCGCCTTTTGGATCAACCCAAAGATCATTGGGGCCATTCAGTCTTTTTCCTTCGAAGTTGTTTAGTATTACAGTATAATTTTTGTTTTGGTCTATTTTCCAAAGTTCATTTTTTTCATCGGCGCAAGCCAAAAGGTTGCCTGCATGATCAAAATACAAACCGTTAGACCTTCCTGCATTTTCCATAAAAACAGAAAGTTCGCCATTAACCGACCATTTCATGATTCTATTATTAGGCTGATCCGTAAAATAAATATTTCCCTTTTTATCCGAAGCAGGTCCTTCTGTAAAACTGAATTGATCTGATAGTTTTGTGAGAACTGCGCCATTTGCAATTAAATTATGGTTTTTTTGAGCGTATATAAAATTTGTAAAAGTTAAAGTAATAACAAATAAGAGAAGTGATTTTGTTTTAAGTTGGTGTTGATTCATTATAAAAAAGTTGCTTTTGAAGTGGTTTTAAAAGTAGTTTTTATTTCTGATATTCTGCAAAGTTGGGTTAAGATTCTTTTCAGAAGCAGAAATTTCGTTTTCAAAAGAATGTTTTGTCCTGCTCTCCACTATATTCCCGATAAACAAAAACTACGGCTAAAAAGCCTTGTTTTTCTAAATCGGGAGATGCCGTTTCCATCAGGGCTAGACGAGAAGGTCTCTTTTTCATAATTTTCCTAAGCAACTTTAAATGAATTTATTTAACATATTAAATTTGAAATGAGGACTTTTAACGTGTAGAAAGTGATAATTTTACGAGACAAATTCAAAAACAATTAATCAATAATTTAAGTATGTGGCGCTACACAGCGAAGCGGTTCTGTTATACTTTAAATTTATGGATCAAATAAATAACATGGAGGCATTGTATATAGGCATTGACATAGGAACAACAGCCACAAAAGCTGTTTGTTTTGATAAACAGGGAAATGTGCTTCGACAAATTGTAAAGTCGTACGAAATGTATCATCCCAAGCCGGAATGGAGCGTTCAAAAACCATACGAAATTTTGCAAACCATAAAGGAATGTATTAACGAGATTACAAACGGAATTCAGCCTCAGTTTATCAGTTTTAGTTCAGCGATGCAAAGTGTTATTGCAATTGACGAAAATGGAAAACCACTGACAGACGCTATTTTATGGGCAGATAACAGAGCGACGGGAATTGCCGAAAAACTTAAAAATTCAGATCAGGGAAAACACTTTTATCAAAAAACCGGAATACCAATTCATCCTTTTTCTCCCTTGACAAAAATTGCCTGGTTCAAAGAATTCGACTCTGAACTATTTTCCAAAACTTATAAATTCATCAGTATAAAAGAATATGTCTGGCATCATTTGACTAATGAATATTATACAGACACTTCAATGGCGTCTGGAACGGGATTATTAAACATTCATACTTTAGATTGGGATGAGGAAGTTTTAGATTTCTTAAACATAAAGCCACATCAACTATCTAAAGTTTGCGAAGTCACACACCAATGCAAAGGAATTTCAGATGATTTTCTGTATATAATGGGCGGTGGCGACGGTGCGTTGGCCAATCTCGGAACAGGTGCCATGAACAAAAATTGTATTGCTTTAACTATTGGTACGAGCGGAGCAGTTCGACTACCCATTGACAAACCGTATCTTGACGACCAAATGCGTACGCAGTGCTATCATTTAATGGACAATCAATATCTTACTTTAGGTGCTGTCAATAATGGTGCGATAATTTTACAATGGCTGAAAGAAAATTTGCTAAATACAACACAATCTTTAGAAGTTCTTATTGAAGAAGCTGCAAAAATTCCTGCGGGTTCTGATGGACTGCTTTTTGTACCTTATTTATTGGGAGAACGAGCGCCAATCTGGGATGCCTCGGCTCAAGGAACCCTTTTAGGAATGCAGATTACGCACACACAAGCGCACTTGGTACGAGCTACTTTAGAAGGAATTTTATTTGGATTGTTCCAAATCACAGAAATTTTAATTCCGAATCCCGAACATAGAAAAGATACAAAAGTTATGGCCAGCGGCGGATTTGGTAAAAGCGAACTATGGCTCCAAATGGTTGCTGATATTTTTCAGATGCAGGTTGAAACCTCGCAAACTATCGAAGGATCTTCTTGGGGTGCTGTTCTTATAGGTTTAAAATCACTCGGCGAGGAGATCACAAATGATAACAAAACGGGACAAACCTATTTTCCTAATATTGAAAATAAAAGTGTATATGAAGTTGCGTTCAACAAGTTTAAAAAAGTATATCCTTTATTGAAGGATTTTTAAGAACTAATATGAATTTGTATCAGAGCTTTAAAACATAAAAATTAATTATTGGTGTTGGCTCTTTATCTTAAAGGATATTTTTCTGGATTTTGAGCTGTATGAAAAATAGCATTTAAAAATATAGTTTTTGACAACTCATCAACTATATAAAATGCAACATAAGGAAATTTTTTAAATGGAAGATAGCGGTAATTGTTGTCATGAAATTGGTAAAGAGGATTTAACTGCAATGCTTTATAAACCTTTCTATAATCATTAAGAAAGTCTAAGGCGACTTTTTTGCTGACTTTTAAAATATAATATTCAACTGCTTCTTCAATATTTTTTAGTGCAATTGGAGAAACAATAACCTTATAATTCATACTTGTTTTTTAAATCTGTATAAAGAGATTCTGCATCAGTATAAAGATTTTTATCTGAAGCAATCTGGTCATTTAAAATTTGTTGTTGTTCTTCAGATAATTCGTAAGGCTTTACATTTGCTATTTCAAATTTGATCTTTAGCGACTTCATAAAAGATTTAACAGCTTCTATTTGAGAAGCATCTTCAGTGTATGCTGTGATGTTAATTGCTTGCATGATATATTTACTAAAGTTAATAAACAAAGTTAAGACAAAAGTCTAATTTTCATGTTAATCTCTGTATTTATTTGTATTCTCATTTCTACTAATTGCAATTTTTCGTAACATTACAGCAAAAAATAATGAAACCAACAACAATCATAAAAACCACATTAGCTGTTCTGTTTTTCCATCAAATTAGCTTTTCTCAAGAAGTAAAAAAAGAAACAACTTCAACAGAGCCAAAATACACAATCGAAAACTGTGTTAATCACTTTGATTTAAACAAAGCCACAAAAACAAAAGTAGGTTATCAATATTGGTTTGCCGATAAAAATTTCACTCAGGAAAATACACTCAAAATGAGCATCGTCGAACCTGGAAAATCTACACACGCTCCGCATCACCATCCCGAAGAAGAATTTTTCTACATCTTAGAAGGAACAGCTGAATTCTTCCTAGATGGAAAAACCGTTACAGCCGGACCTAACACTAGTTTTTACTGTCCGCCAAATGCTGAACACGGAATTAGCAATGCTGGAAAAACAGATCTGAAATACTTGGTTATTAAGAAGGATTTGAAGTAAATATATTGCAGATATAATAAAAGCTTAAAAAAGTAAATTTCATTTTTTCATAAAATAAAAAACAAAAATTCCGAAGGAATGATTCATATTGTAGAGCTGGACTTTAGTCCAGTTTAAAACGAATGTATTAACGTGGAAATTTGTTTCGTAAAAATAATTATCTAAACTGGACTAAAGTCCAGCTCTACAATATTGGCAGAGCCTTTGGCTCTTTTTTTAGTCTTAAATATTTGACTGCAAATAGATTTCTTTTGAAAATTAATTATCTTTAATATCAAAAAAGATATGAACCAGAAAACCAAAACCACAGCATTTCCAAATTTCCGTAACCACATTTTGATAGTTAGCTTGTTATTGACTCTTTTTGCTAGCCAAATCAGCAACAATCTTTATGCTGTTGAAAAAGATACTTTAAAAGGACATTGGGACATAACAATTGATATTGACGGAAAACCTGCGCCAGCCTGGCTCGAAATCAGACGATCGGGACCAAAAACACTCGTAGGACAATTTATGTGCGTAGTAGGCAGCGCCAGACCAATATCTGAAATTCATGTTCAGGATCGAAAATTTAGCTTTTCAATACCACCGCAATGGGAGAAAGGAAGCAACGATCTTCGTGTAGAAGGCGAAATTGAAGGTGAAAAAATATTCGGAACCTTGCAAACTGTTGATGGAAAAACCCAAACCTGGACTGGTGTTCGTTCGCCTGCACTTCGTCGCACTGCTGCACCTGTGTGGGGTAAACCGATTCATCTTCTCAATGGTAATTCAATTAAGGATTGGCATACAGAAGGAACGAATCAATGGACTATCGAAAATGGTATTTTGCGAAGTGCAAAATCGGGTGTTAATTTAGTGACCAACGAAAAATTTAATGATTTTAAACTTCATATAGAGTTTCGTATTCCAAAACACAGTAATAGCGGTGTGTATCTTCGCGGTCGTTATGAAGTACAGGTGACAGATGGCAAAGGAATGGAACCTGCTTTGGATCAAATGGGAGCGATTTACGGACTGCTGATTCCAAATGAAATGGTTGCCAAAGAAGCCGGCGAGTGGAATACGTACGATATTACCCTGATTGGTAGAATGGTAACGGTTGTTGCCAATGGTAAAACAGTAATCAGCAATCAGAATATTCCCGGAATTACTGGTGGCGCTATAGACAGCAACGAGGCCGAGCCCGGACCAATATTCCTTCAGGGAGATCACGGTCCTGTTGAATATCGTAATATTATTATAACTCCGGCGAAAAATTAAAAACTTCAAAACAAAATAAAAGTCAGGAGGCTTTTATTTCGTTTTGAAGTTTTAAGATTATTAAAAAAAAACGCAAAGTCGGGAGACTTTGCGTTTTTTTTTAATAACTCATTTTGTTTACTTCAAAATCACAACTTCCTCAGGCACCATAAACAAAAGCGTACAGCCAGTTCTTGAAAATACTGAATGCGTACTTCCAGGAGGCATATACAAATAATCACCTGCTTTTAGTTCATCTTTTCCGGAGCGCACTTCGCCTTCGAGAACGTAAATTTCTTCGCCTGCCGGATGCACGTGATTTGGGTACGACGCGCCGGGTTCAAATTTTAAAAGAAAAGTAGGAGGTCGGTTGGTGGTTTTGTCGAAGCGTAATACTTTAGCATAAATTCCGTCTGTTTTTATGCCTTCTTCCTGAAGTGGTTTCCACTCTAATTCATTGCTTTTTGTGATTTTAGTTTCCATAATTTATTCCATTTAATTAGTTAATTTTTAAAAGATATTCATCTAAACTCCATCGGTATTTGTCGGCGGTTGCTAAAAGAAAAGCAGCTATAGAAAAGACAAACACAGAATAATCAAGAGGTTCTTTAATTCCGAAGGAATACGTCATTGCCAGCGCAAACAAAAAAGTTAGAATTGAAGCACCAATAGCAGTTTTTCTGGTTTGATATCCAACCAACAATAAAACAGCAAATAATGATTCCAAAAAAGTACTGAAAATTGCAATTGACGGAATAAAACTTTTAGGCAAAAAAGAATTGACTTCTTCGGCGTAAGCCAGAAAATTTTCCCATCCTGAAGATTGTTTTCCCAACAAACCCAACCGACTTAAAACGGCGGATAAAAATCCAATTGCCATTGCAATTCGTAAAAGCAAAATGGCATAATCCTGATATCTTTTCATAAACTATTTTATTAGTTATTAATCAGATACAAAGATCGGGCGGTGGTACTTTTTAAAGAATAGAGAATTCTGGAAAAAGCATGTAATTATGTGGGGGTATTATTAAATAGACCACAGATGGCACTGATTGAACAGATTTACACTGATAATTTTTTGCACCAGTATGCAATAGAAAATCTGTGTAAATCTGTTCAATCCGCGTTATCAGCGGACCATTTTAAATCAAAGGCTAACCAATTTTTCTTTATAAGATTTTGGAGAAATATTAGTATGCTTTTTGAAGAAGTTCGAAAAATAAAACGGATCATTAAAACCCAAAGCATAAGCGGTTTCTTTTACCGAAAATTTCTCGTAAGTAAACAAACGTTTTGCCTCAGAAATAATCAATCCGAAGATGATATTTTGAGCGGTTTTATTGCAATGCAGTTTTGAGAGTTCATTTAGTTTGGCTTCGGTAGTTCCAATTAAATTGGCAATTTCAGTAACCGAAAGATTTTTGTCAAAATTCCCGCGAATGGCCTCCAGAAAATGAAGAAACAAAGCATCGGGTTTATAGATTTCTTCTCCAAGTTTTATTTTAGAACGATTGATTTCAATTAAAATCAATTGGATTCTGGAATGAATAGAGATGAGGTATTGATATGGTTTTTCGGCAATTTCCTGCTGAATAAGTTTTAATGAATCAACAACCAATTTTTCGTCATCAACTTGAATGACTTCATTCATTGCAAAATGGCAGAACAAACTGTTGTGAAAAATCAATTCGATGTCGTTATCATTTTTGCAGAAAAAATCATAAGTAAATTCGAGAACAAATCCGGTTGCTTGGTTGCTGTTTTTGATATAATGAATTTGACCAGAAGTAATCGTAATGACTGAATTTTTGGTAATGATATATTCATTTTCATCCACAGAAAGCGTCATTTCTCCCGATGTACAAAATAGAAGCACATATTTTAATACACGTCTTGGATTTTGTAAATCTTTTGCTTGATCAAATGTTTTTATATCAATCATTTATTGGGAATTTTATACTCAAAAATAGGAATATTTTTGTTGAGATTTTGGTTTTCGGATTTTTGAGTTCAGTTTGTCATTTCGACCGAAGGGAGAAATCACACTCGTTGATCGACAAAGATTGTAAGGTATATTTAATTTTTTATTGAAACTGAAAATTAAGAAATTCAAAAGTTTCATTAAAGCTTCTTATCAATTCAATTTTTTTATCTCTTCGCCATTTTTTCAATTCTTTTTCTCTTGCGATTGCTTCTTGTATCCAAGTGAATTTTTCGTAATAAACTAAAAACTGAATATTATATTTTCCTGCAAAACTATTAATGTTCAAATCTATATTTTCTTTATGTTTTGCAAGTCTTTGTTTTAAGTTATTTGTAACACCAATGTAAAAAGATGTTCGATGTTCATTTGTTATAATGTAGACATAATAGCTATGAAAGCCAATTTGAGGATTAAACATGTTGTTTTTTTTGTACGAATATACATGTTTTTCTATTCGATTTTGTCATTTTACACAATAGTTCAATGCGTACAGTTTGTCATTTCGACCAAAGGGAGAAATCACACCCGTTGATCGACAAAGATTGGCGACATACTTTGCGGAGTTTCTAGTGTGATTTCTCCCTTTGGTCGAAATGACAAAATCGTATCAAACGTTCAGTTTGTCATTTCGAGGGACGAGAAATCCCCACAAGTAGCTCTACAAAGATTGACGATTCAAAAGTATTTAGGGAAAAGTCAGGAGACTTTTAGTTTGTTTAGAATTTCTAAGAACTGATAAAAAAAACGCAAAGTCTCCTGACTTTGAGTAGCGGGGCTTTTATGGCATAATTTCTTTAATTTCCTTTTCTGAATATTCAAAACTGTCAATTTTTCCATTTCGATGAACTATTTTCACAATAATCTTTTCATAATTGAAAGGAGAATTTATTTTGATAAGGAAATTATAATAATTGAGTGCTATTTTTCTAGAATGAATTTGAATATTTTGCAAATCTTGATCCAATAAATCACTATTGGTTAAGGTATATCTATAATTGTTTTTTCCATTTCCATTTTTAATTTCTTCTTGTTGCATCATTTCAGGCCGATATAATTGACCAATCTCTCGGATTTCATAATCAATTTTTGGAGGACCTATTTTTTTTACATTTTGTTTTTCCTGAACTTCAATTTTATTTTCTTTACAAGAGAATAACGTGATTAAAATGGCTAAATAGATATATGTTTTCATATTTTTTGTCGATTGCTGTATTTATGATTTAAGTACTAGTAATAATTTATCCGTCTCCGTAACAGTTTTACACAATATAGTTCATTAATACAAAAAAGCAAACCAATCTTTGTGGGCACAGATTGCAAATCCGCGCTATCGGATTTTTTGTTTATAAATATTGTAAGTAATATTAATCAGAAATAATAAGAATATCCTTCAGCTTAATTTTTCGAAATATCTCCATCCATATTCGGGTGTTAACATTACAAAACATTTAGGCTCTTTTTTTATATATAATTTTAAATTTAATATGGTTTTTTCTAATTCTAAATGTAGACCATTAACTATAATATTAAAATTTTCATCACCCATATCTTCTATATCATAAATTCCTTCTGCAATTATTCGGTTATTACTTTCTGTTTGATATAAAGTTGCATACTTTCCGAAATGAAATGTAAATTCTATTCTATCTTCATATTGATAGAGAGGAAAATCTTTACTAATCCATGTTCCGATTAATTCTTCTCTTGTTGGGATCATTTATTATTTTTTTTGTTTTGGTGAATTTGATATAAGTGTTTCATTATCTGAATATTGAAGATAAATTAAATTATCTTTACTTTTCATAATTATTTCATTTTCCTTATTAGATTTTACATTCTCCCAGTTTTCTACTACGATGTTATAAATGATGTTATGTAGATAGCCTATTTCAAATTTATTGTCATACAATTCTACAATTGTTTTTTTGTTTTCAGACATTATTAAAACTCTTTCGTCATTACCTGTCTGAACAAATTTATCAAATTCATTTTTATCCTCAATTTTAAATGAATGTCCATCAAATTTTTGAGGAATTGATTTTTTATCTATATATGAGATAATTTTTTCTATAGATTTTTCAAATGTTTTATTTAATGAAATCTTACTAAATCTTACGTCAAAATGCTTTTCTATTTTCTTTAAATTTTGAAAATACTTTAGTAACAATTTTGCATCAAATGTATTTTCATCAAATATTAATTTTGGAGAATAACTGTATAAAAGTTTATTATCTTGATAAATTTTGAATTTTTGATTAGTGGCTATTCTGGATAATATTTGATAAAATTTTAAGCCAGACATAGTAGATTTTATCTCATCATTTGGAAGAATTTCAACATTATATTTTGTTTCATCTTCAATTGTTTTGAATTCAATTTTTATGACAACATTGAAATCATCTAGTTCTATCTTTATATGAAATTCATTCTCATTAGGATTTATACAATAAAGTTTAAAAGGATAATTATCGATTTCAAAATCATCATCAAAAATTATATGAATTTTAAAATCGTAAAATGGCAGTTTTTTAACTATAAGATTAGCAATATCTTCTTTAGTTTTAAAACGGAAGCCATTAAAGAAAAAGTTGAGTTCTGTAAAATCGGTATGATTTATATGAATATCGTCAAAATTTTTACCATTTAAAGAATTTAATATACTTTCTGTGGTTTCATTTTTAGGTAGTTCAAATTTTACTTCAATTTTGTGATTTTGATTTTTATCTAATGATTTAATATTGCTTATTCCAATTTTTTCCTCTTTTTTTTCTAAAGTTATACTTATCTGATTTGCATTTGCAAAATCTAAAGCAGTACCTGCTACTCCAATTCCTTTAGATAAATTTGTAAAATAATTTAATCTCAAATCTTCATGTATTTCATTGATTAACTTTTCGCCAGTAGATTCAATATATTCGATACCCAATCTTTGAAAATATTTTAATTTAGCAGGAGTTATAGAAGGTGACACGAAGAAAATTTCCTTTTTATTAGAACCCAATTCTTCTATGATTTTATCTAGTAAAACATTGATATTTGAATCTTCCATTCCATAACCAATAAATAGAATATGATTCGATGCAAGTCGATCTCTAACTGCATTCCAAAATACAGTATTTTCTTTAGCTTTAGAAAAATAATTAATATAATCTGAAGTTGTCAGGATAATGTTTTCCGTGTCACTTAGGTCAGAATGTATTTTAAAAAGGAATGTTTTTTTTGGATCAGCAATCGAGTAATCAGCACTTTTACGAATAACTTCAATATTCTTATTTGTGGATTCAATTAATGTATCATAATTAGTAGTTATAATATTTTTAAAGTGAGGTATTTTTGCTAATAATTGGTGAGTTTCAGTTGAGGTGGGTGTTTTTTGAAATATTTTTTTAAGAGAAGAGAATAAATAATTTTTATTTCCACCCTTCATATTACAGATTTCTTCTGTTAACTTTGATAAATCATAATTTAATGGAATATCACTTTTTAATTCATCTGTAAGACCTTCATGCAAAATTTCGGCGAGTTTTACACCAGATGGATAACCAGCAGATATAGACATTCCAGCTCCGATAAACAAAACAACTTCTTCATTTCTTATAAGTTCGAAAACTCTCTCTTTAGCCATATTTATTATAATTTAAGATACTTGACCAATTTAATAATATTTCTAATATTAATCTTATGTTTATAAAAGAAATAGCCCCCAAATTCATGAGGGCTGTTAGGCAAATTTTAAATTTGCATTCTTAAGAATGCGAACAGTTTTTGGTAATCCCCGTTTGCGTGAGCGTCTAGCTCGTGAACGTAATCTAAATTTTCTTATATCAATTAGGATTTAAAAAACTTTGCGACTCAGCGCCTTTGCGAGATTAATTTTTAATCACAAAAAAAAGAAGCGGCACTAAAAATAGCACCGCTCCCTTTTCAAAATAAATTTAATTTTGCATTTTAAAACCAAATCAAATTTTAAAATGCCGCATTCGTAAATGCGTACAGTAATTTTGGGTAATCTACTAAAAAGAAGACTAAACGCAGGTTATTCGTTTATTGTATCGCCTTCCTTAGTTTCTTCGCTGGCAATTTTTACCAGTTTATCTTTCAGAGTTAAATCACCGAAAATTTCAATTTTATCGTCGATTTCTCTTCCTTTTTTAATATCAACTCTTGTGGCTTTGTGGTTTACCACTTTTACCACATATATTCCTTCTGCAGAACTTACTACCGCTGATTTTGGCACTACAAATGTGCTGTCTTTCGCGTTAAGCGGTAATAAAACTTCGGCAACCATTCCTGGCAATAAATCGCCTTTTGTGTTGTGAACGTCCATTTCGACTCTTTCAGAACGTAATTTTAAATCCAGAGCGCCAGACATTCTTGTAATCGTAGCTTTAAAAGTTTCTGGCAATGATTTTACGTTGAAACTCATTTCGTCGCCTTGGTGCAAATATCCTGTGTACAATTCCGGAACTGAAACCGCTAAACGCAATTTGCTTTGTTCCTGAATGGTCAATAAAGGCAAATCAGAACCTTTTCCTGACGGACCAACAAATGTTCCTAAATTCACATTTCTAGCGGCTACAACACCGTCAAACGGCGCACGAATTTCTAAATAACCTCTTATAATCGAAATTTCTTTGTGCGCTGCAATCGCGGCTTGATATTGTGCATAATCAGAGTTTTTCTTTCCGTTTGCCATTTCTAAATCATTTTTAGAAATCGTTCCTTCCACTTTGCTCGTTTCATACAAACGGTTGTACGTGCTTTTGCTAGTTGCGTAAATGGCTTCCATCGATTTTAATCTCGATTCGGCTGCAGCCAATTGCGAACTGATTTCAGGCGCTTCCAAAACAATCAAAAGCTGTCCTTTTTTTACTTTGGAACCAATATCAACTTTTAAATCTTTTACGAAACTGCTCACTTTTGCATATAAATCTACTTGTTGAAAACCAGTTAATTCGGCTGGTAAACGCAATTCGGTAGTCAGTTTTTCTTTTTCTAAAAGAAAAGTTTCTGTTTTAGGTTCGATTTCTGCCGTAACAACTTCTTCTTTTTTAGAATTACAGCTGTTCAGGAAAAATAATGCTGAAAAAAACAGCGCGCTATATTTTATAATTTTAGTGTTCATTTTTTGGTTTTAAAGATGAGATATAATGGATGCTTTCTTCGTCTTCAGGATCTAAAGAAACAGATTGTGTTGTTGTTTTTTCTTGTGCCCACGCAAATATCTGCGGAAGGATTAACAGTACGGCAAAAGTAGAAAATAATAATCCACCAATAACCGCTCTTCCTAACGGAGAAACCTGATCGCCTCCTTCGCCGTGTCCAATCGCCATTGGCAACATTCCCATAATCATCGCAACTGATGTCATGATAATTGGACGTAAACGCAAGGCCGCAGCTTCACGCGCCGATTCTAATGCATTTCCGTTTCGTTTTCGTAATTGTTCGGCATTGGTAACTAATAAAACGGCATTCGCAATCGAAACCCCAACCGACATGATGATTCCCATATACGATTGTAAATTCAATGTTGAACCAGTTAGTGTCAGCATTATTAAGGCTCCCAAAACCACCGCCGGAACGGTTGTTAAAATAACCAGTGAAACTTTGAATGACTGGAAATTAGCGGCCAACATTAAGAAGATTACAAAAATGGCAACCAATAATCCTACTTGTAAACTGCTTAATGTTTCTTCCAATACTTTACTCAAACCAATTGGCGTAATGAATAACCCCCTAGGTAATTCTCCCAATGAATTTATAGTTGCAGCAACATCTTTTGACGCGGTCCCCAAATCGGTCTGGTTGATGTTTGCTGTAACGGTAATGTACGGCATTGCCCCTAAATTGTCATTTTCACCGCTGACAAAGCTTGGTGTAATTTTTGCAACATCACTTAAAACTGGACGAAGCGAGTTTTTCAATACTGGAATTTCTCCAATATCGGTTTTGCTTTTCATTTTGTTCAATGGCACTTGTACCTGAACGTTGTATGATAATCCGGCTCTTTCATCGACCCAGGTATTTTTCTCGGTATATCTTGATGATGAGGTTGAAGCCACAAGTGATCTCGAAATATCGTTCATATCAACGCCTAATTCGGCGGCACGCGTTCTGTCAATATCAATATTCATTGCTGGATAATGAATTGGCTGTCCAATTTGAACGTCTCTGAAATAGGAAATCGCTTTTAGTTTTTCAACAATTTGATTGGCGTATAATTCATTTCTTTTTTTGTCTTTTCCTGCAATTCGAACTTCGATTGGAGTAGGAGAACCTTGGCTTAAAACTTTATCCGTCAATTCGATTGGTTCGAAAGAAAGTTTAGTATCAGGTAATACTTTTTTTAGTCTTGCTCTAAATTCATCTTTAAAGTCATCCATGTCTTCGTGATATTCTTTCAAACTCACTTGGAAAACTGCTTCATGAGAACCCGCCATGAATAAATAAATTGGGTTGATTGAGAAAAGAGAAGGGTGCTGGCCGACATAAACAGAGGAGATTCCGATATGTTCTTTGCCAACCATTTTTTCCAGTTCTTTCAAAACAATTCTCGCTTGTTCTTCTGTTCTTTCTAAACGCGTTCCGTCAACAGCGCGTATTCTCAATTGAAACTGACTTGAATTGGTTCTTGGGAAAACATCTTTTCCAATAAAAGTAATTAATAGGATAGCCAATGCCGTAGCAGAAACCAAATACGTAATACTTGTTATTTTTTTATGAACGAATAAACGATCCAGCAATTTCATAAAACGAACTTTGAATCGCTCAAACGGACTTATTTTTCCATTTTGATCGGTATCCAATCTTTCAACCATTACTTTTTTCTGCGTAATCAAATCTTGTTCAGATTCTGGCGTCAGTCCGCAAGCGTTAAATTCTGCTTCATCATCTGTGATTTCAGGCGTATGTTCGTGTTTTTCATGTCCTTTCATCAACCAGTTTGCCATTACAGGAACAAATGTCTGAGATAATAAGAATGAAATTACCATTGAAAAACCAATTGCTAAAGCCAAAGGCAAAAACAACGCTCCTGGAATACCAACCATTGTAAATGCTGGTGCAAATACAGCCAAAATACAAAGCAAAATCAATAATTTAGGCAACGCAATTTCCTGACAGGCATCCCAAATGGCGAGTGCTTTTGGTTTTCCCATGTCGAGATGCTGGTGAATATTTTCAATTGTTACGGTACTTTCATCCACCAAAATACCAATTGCCAAAGCCAATCCTGATAAAGACATCAAGTTGATTGTTTGACCGAATAATTTTAGGAATAAAACTCCAGAAATAATCGAAATCGGAATTGTCAAGATTACGATCAAAGCCGCACGACGGTCGCCAAGGAATAATAAAACCATTAATCCCGTTAAAACCGCACCAATAATTCCTTCAGTAATCAAACTTTTTACCGAGTTGATTACATAAACGGATTGGTCAAATTCGTATGATAATTTTACGTCTTCAGGAAGTGTGCTTTGGATTTTTGGCAATTCAGCTTTTAATTTCTGAACCACATCCCAAGTTGAAGCATCTCCCGCTTTTGCAATACTGATGTAAACCGAACGTTTTCCGTTTACCAAGGCATAACCCGCAGTAATATCGGCACCGTCTTTTACAACTGCTACATCACCTAATTTTAGGTTTTGAACACTTCCTTTAAATAGTGGAATATTTTCAAAATCTTTAATTTCTTTAATCGTATTGTTGGTTGGCGTAATATAGTTTTTGTCGCCCATACGAACGTTTCCTGATGGCGCAGTCTGGTTGTTTAAACGAATCGCCTCTACGATTTGATCTGGCGTCATATTGTGAGAACGCAATAAATCGGGATCTACGTTAATCTCAATAGTTCTTGGACTTCCTCCAAACGGAGCTGGAGATAATAAACCAGGAATTGAGGTAAATGAAGCACGAACATAAACGTTGGCCAAATCCTGTAATTCATTATTTGATCTGATTTTACTGCTCAAAACCAATTGTCCGATTGGTAATGAAGAAGCATCAAAACGAATGATAAACGGAGGTTGTGTTCCCGGAGGGAAAACCGCCTGGATTCTGTTTGAAAGTGCACTCAACTCGGCAGCAGCCTGAGCCATATTTGTACCTTCGTAATAGGTTAATTTCATAATCATTAACCCTTGAATATTTTTGGTTTCTACTGATTTTATACCATTCGAGAAAGGCAAAACATTCACGTAGTTTTTGGCAAAATAAGCCTCCATTTGATCAGGTGTATAACCTCCAAACGGATGCGCAATATAAATTACCGGCAAGTTCATTTTTGGCAAAATATCTACCTTAATGTCCTTGATGGCACCAATTCCGAAGAAAAATAGACCCGCAACCAATACTAAGATGGAAATGGGCTTGCGGAGTGCAAAACGTATTAAATTCATTTGGCTTTTAATTAAAATTCATTTATAAATAAGTCGAAATTGCCCGTTGCAGCAACTTTCAGCAAATACGACTGCCATACATTATTGTTGACAATATCACGGTCGATTTCGGCACGGTTTAACGTAAACATCGTTTGAGTCAAATCGGTCAAATCTGTTAAACCGTTTTTGTATAAAGTTGATTTTTGAATATAAGCGCGTTGTGCAGCATTGACCTGAATTGGCGCTTCGGCATAATTTTCCAAAGTGATTTTTATTTTGTCTTCGGCAAAAGTCAACTGCGATTGCAATTCTCTGCTCGCCTGATTGTATTCTTCCTGCAAAGCCTGAGAAACAAATTTTTGAGACGTTACTTGTTTGTTAGCTCTAAAAGGCGTCGTTAAATTCCAGGTAATTCCAACTCCAACTAAATAATTAGAGCGATCCGGGTTTACACCATCCCAATAATTTCTGCTGAAGTTTGACTGATCTACTGCATAACCCGTTTCAAAACCTGAAGCTCTGGTTTGCAAAACACCAAAAGCGCTCATAGTTGGGTAATAAAAACGTTTGTATAATTTAACCTGTTGGTTGCTGTAATCAATTTTTGTTTTATAAAATTGCAATAAAGGATGCAAACTGTCAGTTGAAGCCGTTGATCTTAAAACTTCTTTCGGAATTTGATTTACAAATAAAGTATCGGCGATAAAATCCTGAGGCGCAACACCCATTAAATCAACTAATTTGTTGTTTTGTTCTTTGACAAAATTTCGCGCAAGATTCAAGGCAATTTTTGCTTTTGAAACTTCAGCAGTTGCTAAGGTCGAATCAACTCCAGCCAATAATCCGTTTTTAACTCGGGCAACAGCTGTCTTTTTGAAAACTTCTGCACGGCTTAAATTCTTTTGCTGCGAAATCAGTAACCTTTGGCTCGCCAATAAATTCAAATAAGCAGCCGAAATTTTAATTTTCTGCTGAAACATCTCCTGCTCTAAATCTTTTTCTTTTGCCTGAACATCAACTTTTGCTAAATTGATTTTTTCCTGAGTTTTTCCGAAAGTGAAAAAGTCCCAGTTCATGTTCACTAAATATAACGCACCAAAAGCAGAGTTCCAGTTTTGTTCTGGCAAGACTGGTCCGGAAGAAGCCGTTCCTAAACCATTAAATCCGTAAAGCGCACCATTTTGGCCATTAATAGTTCCATAATCTTGTTGTGCGGATAAATTAAGATTAGGAAGATAATCACGTCGAGATTGTTTTAATGTCTCTTTTGAGGCACTGGCGTAATTGTTTTTTGCTTTGATCGAACCATAGTTTTCGAGACCTGTTTTTATTGCTTCTTTTAAAGACAAGGTTTGTGAATAACCATTTGAGGCTAAAATCAAGAAAAATAATAAAGTAATTTTTTTGAAATACATAAAACTCAAAGTGTGAAATTAAAGCGCAAATTTATTTCTCTTATGGTGATAAAGCTCAGGTTAAGTGATGTACTGCACTGATAAATGACCAATTGAATTTGTCATTTTTTGGAAAAAATAATTAAATATTTGTCCGTACTTTGTACACTATTTAAGTTTTAAAAATGAATAAAAAGATTGATAATATTTTGGATAACAAGTGGTGGCAGGAAATTGCTGTTGTCCTTTTTTCATTTACAATTTATACATTAAAAAATGACTGGATGCTTTTCAGCTCCGTCACTTCCATTTTAATGGGGATTTTTTTCTATTTTATTTTGTACATGCATGCGCAGTTCAATCGGTTTTTTCTTCTTCCTATATTATTCAAAACGCAGCGTCCTTTAACTTATATTTTTCTGACTCTTTTCGGAGTTTTTGTGTTCTCTGTTATTTTGTATGAAATCACAATGTTGGATATGTTCAGCAATTGCCGTTTGTATCAGAATTCGCATCAAAGAAGTTATGTATACCAATTGGCGAGTGTTTTAGGGACTTTGGTTTGTATTTTAAGCCCGATTATTGTTTTTAAATTCTACAGAATTCATAAAAGAAGAACTGATGAAACTTTGTTGTTCAATCAGATGCAATTGAATTCCTTAAAAGGACAATTAAATCCGCATTTTTTATTTAATACCTTTAATACGCTTTACGGAATCAGCTTGGAATTCCCTGACCGAACTCCGGATTTGATTATGAAAGTATCGCAATTAATGCGTTATCAGCTCGAAAGCAATAATAAACAATGCGTATCTTTAGAAGATGAATTGGAATTTATAAACAGTTATGTACAGCTTGAAAAAGAACGAGTAGGGTATCGTTGTGATATTACTTTTGATAGTAAAGTTGATAATGAAAATGCCTATAAAATTTCGCCGATGCTGTTGATTGCTTTTATAGAAAATGCGTTTAAACACGGAACTTGCGCGATTGAAAAATGTTTTGTCCGAATTTTTATTACGGCTGAAAACGGATATCTTCATTTGCACGTTGTTAATTCAATTCCGACGAAAAAAACAGATGTGGTTTCGACTAAAATTGGTTTGAAAAATACCATCGAAAGATTGAATTTGATTTATGGAAAAGACTATAAATTAGATATTCAGGATGAAAAAAATACCTATATAATTGATTTGAAACTGCAGTTGAAAAAGTTTTTATAATGAAAGAGCCAAAAAAATGTATAATTGTTGATGATGAGCCGGCGGCGCATTATGTTTTGGCGAATTATATCAAACAAAATCCACAATTGGAATTGGTTTTTCAAGGATATAACGGAATCGAAGCAATGGATTATCTGCGTGAAAATCATGTCGATTTAATGTTTTTGGATATTAATATGCCAGAGATTTCAGGAATGGAATTATTAAAGATCATTCCGAATCATCCCAAAACAATTTTAACTACAGCTTATTCTGAATTTGCTTTAGAAAGTTACGATTACGGTGTAATTGATTATTTGCTGAAACCTATTTATTTTCCAAGATTTTTAAAAGCAGTTGACCGTTTTTTCTCAACAGAAACATTAAAAGTAAAAGAAGAAGAAACTATCGTAAATTCAATAAGCGTTAAAGTTGATGGTTATTTTATTGATATAGAATTAGATCAGCTTTTATATGCGCAGAGTTTTGGAAATTACGTTAAACTTCACACCATTAAGCGAACCTATCTGGCTTCCATAACTACGACTGAATTAGAGAAATGTTTGCCAGAAAAAAGCTTTATTCGAATCCATAAATCGTATATCGTTGCGCTTGATAAAATTGAAGAGACAGAAAAAGATTTTGTGGTCATCAAACACGAAAAATTACCAATTGGAATTACATATAAAAGAGAATTATCAGACCGTTTAAAAAGATAAGAAATTGTTGATAAATTTTTTGAAGGCCTTCATTTAATCTTCATTTAAAAGTAGTAATTTTAATACGTTATTTCAAGGCTATTAATTTGTAAATGAGGGATTATGAGAAATCTTTTGCTGATTGTTCTTTTTTTATCCAATGGTTTTCTTTTTGCGCAGGAAGGCATAAATATGAAGAAAGTAATAACGCCTCCGGAAAAGGTTCGATTTGCTTTTGAAAAAGAATATCCCGGAAAAACTGCGGTTTGGTCTGAAGAATATGTTGGCGATGATGATGACGAAGTTCGTTATGAAGCGAAATTCAACAAAGATAAAAACACAAAAGCGGTGGCAATTTATGATAATTCCGGAGTTTTGAAAGCGTTCCAACTTCAAATTCCTTTAAGCAAACTGCCAATTAATGCACAGACTTATTTAAAAAAGAATTATTCGCCAAAAGCTATTAAAGAAATTGCGGTTGTTGTTGACGATAAAAATAAAACAACGTATGAAGTTGGAGTTACAAAAGACTCAAAATTTTACGATGTTGTTTTTGATAAAGATGGTGACTTTAATGTTTCTATCGAGAAAAATTGAAATATACTTGCTTACTAATTCAATATATTTAAAAAGGCAAACCCGGCAGTTTTTATGACTGTCGGGTTTTGTTTTTTATGAGAATAAATTATGAAATGGCTAATTTTTCTTTCCAAATATTTAGCCTTACGCCTTTGAAAATAAGCCATAAAGTAAGTCCGAATTCGGCAACTATACATGGAAATAATAATGCAAAGCTAGAAAGTTCAGGCGCCAGAATTGATGCAAAACTATTTGCTAAATAACAAATTCCTGCAATTGCCATTAGAACACCCAAAACTTTTGGAAAATAACCAGATTTATAAATTAAATACCCTTCAATCAGACACACAAATCCAAAAAAGATCAAACCAACTCCAAATCCATAACCATGCAATTTTATGGAAAGATAGGCAAGCGTATGCAATTGGTCAGGATTAAAGGATTTTAGATATTCGCCATCTCCTAAAAAGAATAATGCAGCAAGAAGATTTAATTTATTAGCTACCAAAACGGCAGTCTGAATCAAATTAAAGGATACATTAAGAAGTGCCAATTTTTTGCTTACAGGCTTAAAAAGATGATAAAGTATAATCATTACAGGCAGATCGCAAATCTGCATAATCAAATCAGCGCTGATGCCTAATCTCCATAAAAAATCAGCATGAATAATATTGTTTGCTGTTGCATTAGCGTTTCCAGGAACAAATAATTTATTTCTGACGAAAGCTTCAGCAAATAAGCCCGTTAGTATAATGACTAAGTATAATAGTCCCGCTATTCTCGCATAAAACTGCGGAGAAGTTTCAAAATTTTTTGGTTTCATATTTTGGTTGGTTTTAGATAAGACGTTTGTCTAATCAAATTGTTACCAGCCTATGAAAATAGTTTAATGTTTTGATATTGAATGAGAAAACCCGACAGATTTCATTACTGTCGGGCTTTGTTTTTATATTAAAGTTATAGTTAATAATTTACAATTAACCATTTACAATTAATTAAAGCATCATTCCGCCAGAAGCTTCAATACGCTGCGCATTTACCCAACGTGCATCTTCGGTACATAAAAATGCAACAACGCCGCCAATATCGTCTGGCAAACCAACTCTTCCTAAAGCAGTCACAGAAGCAATTTGCTGATTCATTTGTTCATTATCGCGAACAACGCCTCCTCCAAAATCAGTTTCGATTGCGCCTGGAGCCACAACATTAGCTCTGATTTTTCTTGCGCCCAATTCTTTTGCCTGATATTTGGTTAAAGTTTCAATCGCACCTTTCATAGATGCATAAGCAGCGTAACCTGGGAAAGAAAATCGAGCTAAACCAGTTGAAATATTTACAATTCCGCCACCGTCATTCATTACATTTAATGCTTTTTGCGTCAGGAAAAATGGACCTTTAAACTGAATATTAGTCAATTGATCAAATTCAGCTTCAGTTGTTCCAATGAATGAATTGTGAATCCCGATTCCTGCATTATTCACCAAAAAGTCAAATTTGTCTGTTTTGAAAGTATTTTTTAACGCGGTTTTTACTTCTTCAAAAAAAGAATCAAAAGTCCCAGAATCAGCAACATTCAATTGAAGTGAAGCTGCTTTTTGTCCTAAGTTTTCAATTTCTTTAACTACTGAATCAGCTTCTTCTTTTTTACTGTTGTAAGTTATGATTACGTCGATTCCTTTTTTTGCAATTGCAATTGCCATATTTTTTCCTAAACCTCTGCTTCCTCCTGTAACCAGAGCTATTTTTGTATTTACTGCCATGTTTTTTTAATTGTTAATTATTAATTGTTAATTGTTAATTGTGAATGGTGAAATGTCAAATGCTTTGTCTTTTTAATTAACAATTCACCATTTATCATTTACCATTAATTATGCATTGCATTAAAATGATTTCTCAAATCTTCTGCACTAGCGTTTAATCTTGTTTCGCTGGTTCCAAAAGTAAGTTCTGATCTTCCTTCTTTAAGTTGTTCAAAGATTGATTCAATAAAACTGCTTACGCTTGGGTGCGCGTCATGTAGACCAATTCCGCCTAAATCTGTGTTTAATGCTGGTGGAATAATTTCAATTACTTCGATATTTTTCGCTTTTAGCAAATGACGAAGTGAAAGTGTAAACGAACGGAAAAATGCTTTTGTAGCCGAATAAACCGGAACTTTTGCAAAAGGAGAAAATGCCAATCCAGAAGTTACATTCATCACTGTTGTCAATGATTTCAGCTGAATAAATAAAGACGTTAAATGTAATTGAGCTTCAATATTAGTGGTAAGTTCTGATTTCATACTTTCGTAGAACTCAGCATCTGTAACTGAAACCCATTTCTGAATTCCTGCATTATTGATTAAAACGTTTAAATCCGGATGATTTTCAGAAATCCATTCATAAAGTGCAATACGTTCTTGTTCTACAGATAAGTCACAGACTTTAGTAATAACTGAAGGAAATTTAGCTTTCACTTCATTTAAAGCCGATTCTCTTCTTCCGCAAATTATAACAGTATTGTTTTCCTGAATAAATCGTTCGGCAAGCCCAAGTCCGATACCGCTTGCACCGCCTGTTATTAAAATTTTGTTGTTTGATAAATTCATCTTTTCGATCTTTTAAATTGATAAGACAAAGGTAGGAGTGAAGTAGATGTGGAGAATTGTAAATATCAAACCGATTTTTGCAAAATTCAAATCAGGTATTAAATTTTTAATTTATAGATTTCAAACTTGAAACCTGAAACCTGAAACAAAATATTAACTCCTAAAAGCCAGAGGCGTCAAAGAAGTTTGTTTTTTAAAAAAGTTAGAAAAATGCGCCAATTCTTCAAAACCAAGCGAATAAGCAATTTCAGAAATGTTCCAATCCGTTTGTTTTAGAAGGATTTTGGCTTCGTTGGTTAATCTTGAACTAATTAATTCGGTTGTGGTTTTTCCTGTGTTTTCTTTTAAAACCTTATTTAAATGATTAACATGAACGGATAATCGGGCTGCAAAATCTTTCGCGGTCCTTAATTCTAATTTCTGATGTGGCGATTCAATTGGGAATTGTCTCTCTAATAATTCAGCAAATAATGAAGAAACCCTCGCAGCCGAATTATGTTTGGAATATAATGCTGTAATAGGTTGTAATTTTTGTCCAAAGTGAATTAATTCCGCAACATAATTTCGGATTAAATCGTATTTGTAGATGTAATCAGAATTAATTTCTTTTTGTATTTTATTGAAAATCAATTCAACTTCTGAAACTTCTTCATCTGATAGCTGAAAAATGGGATAACCGTCAGAAGCAAAAATTGGAAGTTCGTCCAAATCAATTCCGCTTTTGTTTTTGGATAAAAATTCACTGGTAAAAACACAAAATTGTCCACCTTGATTGGTGTCTTGCGGTAAATAGTTATAAGGAATTTTAGGAGTGGCAAACAACAATCCTTGTTTTTCTATTTCGATTACTTTATCCGCATATTCAGCTTTGTTGTGACCTCTAATAAGACTTATTTTGTAATAAGCTCTTCTGTCATAAGGCATTCCAGGTTTTCCTTTCATACGTTCCAGAAGCTCTTTAATGTCAAAAACATTAAAATGGCCAATTTCTTTTTGAATGTCATTTGGTAATAAAGAGTTCGGTTCAATGGTTGAGCCTTCGGTAATATCCTGATAAAATGAATCTAGAGATTTCATATTGTTATGAATTGTAAAATTCAAATATACGAAAAAATAAGCTTCGTAGGTTTAACCGCAAAGAACGCAAAGAATTTACGCAAAGCACCCTATTTTATTTTTCTTGCGAACCTTGCGTAAATTCTTTGCGTTCTTTGCGGTTAAAAAAGGCTTCCCTGAACAAATTCAAGTTCTGGATTATTGCCAAAGGGAATTGTGTCAATTACAAAAAACTGCTTTACAACAGGATCAAATTCGCGTAAGACGATTTTATCGCACAAAAAATCCATATTTATTGTAGTAAAAAGTTGTGACGCG
This sequence comes from Flavobacterium sp. ASV13, assembly GCF_000745775.1. Lineage (GTDB taxonomy): Bacteria > Bacteroidota > Bacteroidia > Flavobacteriales > Flavobacteriaceae > Flavobacterium. Next base: position 157,016 of record NZ_JQJY01000008.1, read on the forward strand.
ATTTTTAGATTTTCGGGAGTTAGTCTTCTACCAATTGAAATGTGTGGGTCGTCACTTTTTTTTAGTTTTAAAGATTTTAAAGTTTCATGAATCTTTTTCATGATAGGCTTTAAATTATTTTTAGAATCTTCATTTGGATTTATAAAAAACGCGCCGCTGTTTTGATAAGATCCAAAATCATTAAGATAAACTGTACTCGAAGAAAAAGTATTGCAGATTTTAACAAGTTTTTGATTGAAGTTTCCAAATTGCGATTCGTCAATCGTAAATTCGCAAATTGTAATATGCGCAACAGAATTGCAACTGTTGTACCATTTAATTTTACTTCTTAAAAAATCCTTCATTGTTTTGATAGCATCAATGACTTCTGGTGAAGGATGAAATACAACAGAATATGTTTTCTCCATTTTTAAGGCTTTGGTTTGAACAAATTTAAAGTTTTCCCTTTAAATATAATCGATGCAGGATTTCAGATTTCAATAAACCGCTTCCGCCGCCAAAATGCTCAATTACTTCAACATTTGGTTGTTGTTTTAGGCAAAATGAAGTAAATTCTTTTTCGACATGATCTTCGATTCCAGAACTTAAAAGAACAATATCAATTTTATGATTTTGAAAATATTCCTGTGCTTCTTTTTCATTGTTGAAAGCAACAGCATTCCAATTTTCATCTGCATTTACTAATCGAAGCAAAATAGCTAAAATGGCTTCGTTTTTTCCGAGCAATAAGAATTCAAGCGTTTTCATAGTATTTCAGTTTTCAAAGCAAATTTATTGGTTAAATCGTGATTCCAACTTAATCTAGAATAAGAAATAATGTAAAGAAAAAGTTAAGTTTTGTATTTTTTTAATTTTTATAAGTTAAAATTTAAAACGTTAGTCCTTTGTTTTCAGTGTTTTAAATAAAATACGAATGTTAAAAATAAAATTATTTTTTTAGAATGAGGAAAACCGTAATGTTTTAGCAAATCATGAAAGTAAATTTGTCGCATAGAAATAGAGATTTATGGTGTTTTTGCCTTTTTTAATCATCATTTAAAGATTTCTATTGATTGTTACTAGTTTTTGGAGAAACACAGTAAGTTGAAATTTGACACATTCATTTGATCGTGGGTACTTGTATAAATTTGCAAGATAAATACAAGAAGTCAAAATTTTTATCGGGTTTTTAGATTTGGTTACACGTTAGCTGAATTTAAAAACCCTTTTTTTATTTAATAATATCCATGACTTTTAAGCCATTCTTCGCAGTCTTTTGTCCAGTTTTTGCTGGTATCTTTAACGCCTAAACCAAAGCCGTGACTGCCATTTTCATATAAATGTAATTCTGATGTAACATTATTTTTTTTGAGTGCGAGATAGTAATTAATACTGTTTTCGGGTAAAACGGCTGTATCATCGGTAGCATGCACTAAAAAAGTCGGAGGTGTTTGTTGTGTCACTTTTTTGTCATTGGAAAAAGAATCAATTATTTCCTGTGATGGATTATTTCCCAATAAATTGGTTTGTGAACCTTTGTGTGTGATGTTATTTTCCATAGAAATAACGGGATAAATTAAAAGAGAAAAATCTGGACGTGCACTTATTTTTGAAACAGATTCATACGTTTTGTCATTGTAATGTGTTGCCAAAGTGGAAGCCAGATGTCCGCCAGCCGAAAACCCAATTGTACCTATTTTATTACTGTCGATATTCCATTTTGCAGCATTTTCACGCACATAACGAATAGCTTCCTGAGCATCCTGCAACGGACCAATATTTTTGTTTTTCATAATTAAATCGCTTGGCAAACGATACTTTAAAACAAAGGCAGTAATACCTAAACTATTCAGCCAGTTTGCGACTTTTGTTCCTTCTTTATCCATTGAAAGGTGCGAATATCCTCCGCCAGGAAAAATAATTATAGCGGTCTGATTTGGTTTTACATCTTTTGGAATAAAAATACTTAGAGTTGGTATTGTAACAAAACTTGTGCTTTGAAGGATCCCATCTTTTATAGTTTGTTTTTCCTGGTAATCTGCAGAAATAATTTCATCTGGAATTTTACTCCATAAAGGAATTATTTGGTTTTGGGCCTGCAGTTGACAAATAGTTAATGTAAACAAAGTGAGCAGGATGAATGATTTTGGATAAAAAAGGGCTTTCATTTTTATGATTTATGATGTAATAGTTTGATATAGTTTATGGTAAGGAAAAATGACTTAGAAATACGGGCAAATATCCCTTATTGTTTCAGGACAATTTTTGTACTTTAAACGGATGAATTTAGCACTTTGATATTTAACAAATATATTGTTTAATATGTAATATTGTGGTATTTTTTTTATTCGATATGTTTATTTATTCAAATAAAATAATTTTTTATATAATTTATTTGGATTATAAAGATTAAAAACTATATTTGTGCAATCGATTACATTAATTTGTTTTATTTGTATTAAATCCTTGTTTTTTAGTGCTTTTAAATTCGAATTGAGAGATAAAACTAACTAACTAAAAAACATAAATTTTTATACCAACCATGAGCCAAAAAGATTCAGTTACTACCAGCCAAAGCAGTAAATCAATAGGGAAATATCGATGGAGCATTTGTGGGTTGCTTTTTTTTGCAACAACAATTAATTATTTAGACCGTCAGGTTCTTTCGTTGACTTGGAAAGATTTTATTGCGCCAGAATTTCATTGGACAAATAGTGATTATGGAGATATAACTGCTTTGTTTTCGATATTTTACGCTGTTTCACTGTTGTTCGCTGGTCGATTTGTGGATTGGTTAGATACAAAAAAAGGATTTTTGTGGGCAATTGGAATTTGGTCTATAGGAGCTTGTCTTCATGCTTTTTGTGGGATTGCTACTTCTGGAATAATTACTGGAGATTGGTTTGTGGGCTTTCATGGATCAAAAGAAATAATAAGCACAGTCCAGGATACTGCTTTGGTAATTAATGTGAGTGTTGCTTTATTCATTTTTGCACGTTTTGTTCTAGCTGTAGGAGAAGCAGGAAACTTTCCTGCTGCAATTAAAACTACGGCAGAATATTTTCCAAAAAAAGACAGAGCTTTTGCAACAAGTATTTTTAATGCTGGAGCAACAGTTGGGGCTTTGGCGGCGCCGGTTACAATTCCTTTTATAGCTAAATCTTTTGGTTGGGAAATGTCTTTTATAATCATTGGAGCTTTAGGATTTATCTGGATGGGATTTTGGATGTTTATGTATGATAAACCAGAAAATCATAAAAATGTATCTGCAGAGGAATTGGCTTATATTCAGCAAGATGATATTGCTGAAAGTAAATTAGAAAATTTCGTTCCAGAAACTTCTTCAAAAGTGTCTTTAAAAGAATGTTTTAAATACAAACAGACATGGGCTTTTGCATTTGGAAAATTCATGACTGACGGGGTTTGGTGGTTCTTTTTATTCTGGACGCCAGCTTATTTGAGTTCAGTTTACGGAATGGATTCTACTGAGGCAGCTTTGCCGTTGTTTGTTCTTTATATGATTACGTTATTGTCAATCATTGGAGGATGGTTACCGACTTATTTTGTAGAAAAAAAAGGCATGAATCCGTATGAAGGGAGAATGAGATCGATGCTTATTTTTGCCTTTTTTCCTTTGTTAGCTTTAGCTGCTCAGCCTTTAGGTTATATTAGTTATTGGGTGCCAGTTATTATTATCGGAATCGCAGGTGCAGCGCACCAGTCTTGGTCAGCAAATATTTTTACTACTGTTGGAGATATGTTTCCAAAAAAAGCAATCGCAACGATTACAGGTATTGGAGGATTAGCTGGAGGAATTGGTTCTACAATTATAAACAAAGGTTCAGGCGTATTATTTGATTTTACACAAAGAAATTGGAGTACTATAAATGGTCAGCCATTATTAGAAAAATATCCACAATTCCAAAATGCAGTAACAGAAAAGGCTTTTCTGGCTGAAAGAGGAGTGGGGAATTTAGAAGATTTCTTAAAGTCGCTTACAACTGCGGGTGAAAATGTTGTAAACGGAATAAATACAGGATATATGATTATTTTTTCAATCTGTGCTGTTTCTTATTTGGTAGGTTGGTTAGTGATGAAATCATTAGTTCCAAAATACAGTCCAATTAAGAATCTTTAAAAGATTAACTGACTACCAACCAACTAAAACCAAAAACAACCATGAATCAAGCTAATGCAGCAATAGGAAAATACCGCTGGACTATTTGTAGTTTAGTTTTTTTTGCAACGACTGTCAATTATTTAGACAGAAATGTAATAAGTTACCTTAGGCCTTTTTTAGCAGAAGCTTTTCATTGGACACCTGAACAAGAAGTTATTGATTATTCGAATATTGAATTAGCATTTAAAATTGCATATGCTCTGGGAATGCTGGTTGCAGGTGGGATTATTGATAAATTGGGTACAAAATTAGGATATGCAATTGCAACCGGTTTGTGGAGTTTGGCAGCAATTGGACATGCATTGGCAACTGGAACAGGAGGTTTTTTAATTGCTCGTGTATTTTTAGGAATTACAGAAGCAGGAAATTTTCCGGCAGCGATAAAAGCGACAGCTGAATGGTTTCCACAGAAAGAAAGGGCTCTTGCAACAGGGATTTTTAATTCAGGAAGTAATATTGGGGCAATCATTGTACCGCTTACAGTTCCTCATATTGCAGAAAAATACGGTTGGCAATGGGCTTTTATCTTAACAGGGATTGTTGGTTTTGTTTGGCTTTTATTATGGTTTTTATTGTATGAAGTGCCTCAAAAACAAAAGCGTTTATCTCAGGCTGAATTAGAATATATTATTTCAGATCAAGTTGAAATTGCTGAAGTGGATTCAACAGAAAAAGTTTCATGGATAAAACTCTTATCATTTCGTCAGACATGGGCTTTCGCAATTGGAAAACTGCTGACAGACCCAGTTTGGTGGTTTTACTTATTCTGGCTTCCTGACTTTTTAATGAAACAATACAAACTGACTGCAACTGAAATTATTTGGCCTTGTGCGCTTGTATATATGATTGGAAGTGTTGGAAGTATTGGCGGTGGCTGGCTTCCGCTGAAATTAATAAATAATAATTGGCCGGCATACAAAGCTCGTAAAACAAGTATGTTGCTCTATGCGTTTGCAGTTTTGCCGGTTTTGTTTTCACAATATCTCGGAACGATAAATATGTGGTGGGCAATTTTAGTTATTGGTTTGGCAGTTTCAGCACATCAAGCATGGAGCGCAAATATCTTTACTACAGTTTCGGATATGTTTCCTAAAAAAGCCACAGCATCTGTTACAGGAATGGGAGGAATGTTTGGTGCGCTTGGCGGTATATTACTGACTTTATTAGTGCAAAAAAACATGTTCGTTTATTATACCAAAATTGGTAAAATTGAAACGGGATACTTCATTATGTTCTGCATTTGCGGATTCTCTTATTTATTAGCGTGGCTCATCATGCATATATTGGTTCCGAAAATGAAAAAAGTAGAATTATAAAGAAAAAACAACGCTAAGTGAAATATTTTTTTGGTTTCAATTATGGTATTTCAATATAAAAAATTAAATTTGTGCAATCGATTACATTAATTTAGAAATTATGACAAAATATAGTTCAAGATACGCATCAAGCCCCGAAGCTGTAAAAAAATATGACACACAACAATTGAGAGAAGAATTCTTAATTGACGACTTAATGCAGGAAGATGAAGTGGTGTTGGTTTATTCTCATTACGATAGATATATTGCTGGATCAGCAGTTCCTGTAAAAGGAGATTTGGCTTTGGAAACAATTGATCCGTTGAAAGCGCCTTATTTTTTAGAAAGAAGAGAATTAGGTATTATTAATGTTGGAGGAAGCGGTTCTGTTGTTGTTGAAGGAACTACTTATGAGTTAGGTTTTAAAGATGCTTTGTACATCGGAAGTGGTAATAAAGAAGTAATTTTCAAAAGTACTGACGCTAAAAATCCAGCTAAGTTTTATCTTAATTCAGCACCAGCTCATACAACTTATCCAACTGTAAAAGTAAGTTTGGCTGAGGCAAATAAATTAAACTTAGGTGCAGTGGAAACAGCAAATCACCGTACAGTAAACCAAATGATTATTGGAAGTGTGGTTACAACTTGCCAACTGCAAATGGGAATGACAGAATTAAATACAGGAAGTGTTTGGAATACTATGCCAGCGCACGTGCACGATCGTAGAATGGAAGTTTATTTCTATTTAGATATTCCAGAAAACCAGGCGGTTTGTCACTTTATGGGACAGCCACAAGAAACAAGACATATCTGGATGAACAATCATCAGGCAGTTATTTCTCCGCCTTGGTCAATTCACTCTGGTTCAGGAACTAGTAATTATACTTTTATCTGGGGAATGGCAGGTGAGAATTTAGATTACGGAGATATGGATGTTTGTAAAATCACAGATTTAAGATAAGAATTATGACAAACTTATTTGATATAAATGGAAAAGTTGCGTTAATCACAGGAAGTACACACGGACTTGGAATGGCAATGGCAAAAGGATTAGGTCAAGCGGGAGCGACAATTGTGGTGAACGGAAATTCTTCTCAAGAAAAAATTGACAACGCTGTTAATGAATTGAAAAGTGAGGGAATAAATGCTGTAGGATATAAATTTAATGTAACTGAAGAAAAAGAAGTTGCAGAAGCAGTTCAAAAAATTGAAAAGGAAGTTGGTCCAATCGCTATTTTAATCAACAACGCAGGAATCATTAAAAGAATTCCGCTTCTAGAAATGGAAGTTGCTGATTTCAGAGAAGTAATTGATATTGATTTGGTAAGTCCGTTTATCGTTTCGAAGCATGTTGCAAAAGGTATGATCGAAAGAAGACAAGGGAAAATAATCAACATTTGCTCGATGATGAGTGAATTAGGAAGAAACACAGTTTCTGCTTATGCTGCAGCAAAAGGAGGCTTGAAAATGCTGACTAAAAATATGGCGACAGAATGGGCAAAATACAATGTTCAAATCAACGGAATTGGTCCTGGATATTTTGCAACGGAACAAACAAAACCTATCAGAGTTGACGGACATCCGTTTAATGATTTTATCATCAGCAGAACTCCGGCAGCAAAATGGGGTGATCCGAGTGATTTAGCTGGAGCGGCGATATTTTTGTCTTCAAAAGCAAGTGATTTTGTAAACGGTCACATTTTATACGTTGACGGTGGTATTTTGGCAACTATCGGGAAACCATCAAACGAAGAATAATTCTCAATTTTTATTAAAAGAAGACATGAGCGCGAATACATTCATAAACGATAATTTTTTATTAGAAAATAAATTTGCTGAAGAATTATATCATAATTATTCTAAAAACCAGCCAATTATTGATTACCATAATCACTTAAATCCACAGTTTATTGCCGAAGATAAAATTTTTGACAATATCACACAGGTTTGGATAAACGGTGATCACTACAAATGGCGCGCAATGCGTACATTAGGAATCAACGAACAGTTTGTAACCGGAAATGGTTCTGATAAAGATAAATTCTTGAACTGGGGAAAAACAGTTCCGTACACTATGCGTAATCCTTTGTATCACTGGACGCATTTAGAATTGGCTCGTTATTTTGATATTTATGACCTTTTGAATGAAAAATCGGCTGAGAAAATTTATATCGAAACTTCTGAAAAAATAAATTCTCCGGCTTACAGCACGCAAAATCTTCTTAAAAAAGTAAATGCTGAATTAGTTTGTACTACTGAAGATCCTATTGACAATTTGGAATTTCATAAAAAACTGACTCAAAATCCAATTGGAACTAAAATGAGTACAGCTTTCAGACCTGATAAAGCGATTTTAATTTCAAATGACGGATATAATGCCTATGTAGATACTTTAGGAGAAGTATCAGGCATCGCGATTGAAACTTATACTGATTTACGTGCAGCACTGAGAAAAAGAATTGAATTCTTTAATGCAAATGGATGTAAATTAAGCGATCACGGACTTGATCAGATTTATTTTGAAAATTTCACTGAAAATGAAGTAAGCGCAATTTTCAAAAAGAAAAGAGAAAACGGAGAATTAGCTCCAGAAGAAGCATTGAAATTCCAAAGTGCCATTTTATTGTTCTTGTCTGAAACGTATCATGAATTTGGATGGGTACAGCAGTTTCACTTAGGTGCTTTGAGAAATAATAATGCACGTATGCACAGAATTTTAGGTCCAGATACTGGATGGGATTCTATTGGAGATTATCCGCAGGCGCAAAAATTGTCTAGCTTTTTAAATGCTTTAGACAGTAAAGATAAATTATCAAAAACGATTATCTATAATTTAAATCCTGCCGATAATGAAGTAATGGCGACGATGATTGGAAATTTCAATGACGGAAGCGTTCGCGGAAAAGTACAATTTGGTTCAGGATGGTGGTTTTTAGATCAGAAAGACGGAATGACTAAGCAGTTGAACGCACTTTCAAACATGGGGTTAATCAGCTGTTTTGTTGGAATGCTAACAGATTCTAGAAGCTTTTTATCATTCCCAAGACACGAATATTTCAGACGTATTTTGTGTAATCTCCTTGGAGATGAAATTAAACGTGGAGAACTTCCAAATGATATGGAATGGATTGGGAAATTAGTTTCTGATATTTCATACAACAACGCTAAAGAATATTTCAAATTTTAATTTTTTTTAACCATTAAGGCATTAAGAAAATTAAGTTTTTGGTTTATTAAATAGTTACTTAAATAATGAAGATAATTAAGCGAGTGCGCTTAATAAACTTAACCTTTAATCGCAAAGAGAACATAAAGTAAAGCTTAATTTTCTTAATGCCTTAATGGTAAAATTAAAAATAAAAAAAATGAGTAGAGTAGTTTCATTTGGAGAAATTATGTTGCGTCTATCTACAGAAAGACATTTACGTTTTTCGCAATCTACAGCATTTGGTGCTACGTACGGAGGTGGAGAATTTAATGTAGCAGTTTCTTTAGCAAATTATGGCGTGAATGCAGAATTCGTTACAAGATTACCGGAAAATGAAATTGGTTTTTCGGCATTAAAAGAAATCCGAAAAATGAATGTCGAGTCTAAAAACATTGTTTACGGAGGAGAACGTTTAGGGATTTATTTTCTTGAAACAGGTGCAGGAACCCGCGGAAGCAATGTAGTTTACGATCGTGCGCACAGTTCGATGGCAACTATTCAAAAAGGAAATATTGACTGGGATAAAGTTTTAGATGGTGCCGAATGGTTTCATTGGAGCGGTATAACGCCAGCAATTTCTGAAAGTGCTGCTGAAGCTTGTTTAGAAGCAATTAAAGTCGCTCACAAAAAAGGAATTACTATTTCCTGCGATTTAAATTATAGATCAAAATTGTGGCAATACGGAAAAACGCCAAGCGAAGTAATGCCAGAAATGCTAAAATACAGCAATGTGATTTTAGGAGATATTGATACGGCTTATTTTATGTTAGGAATCCCTAAAGTAAATCCTAATTATCAGGACGAAAAAACACTTCCGGCGGTATATGATAAATTGTTCGAATTGATTCCGAATCTTAAAGTTGTGGCAACGACATTACGCTATTCTGTTAGTGCTTCGCATCAAAGAATTGGCGGGATTTTATACGACGGAAAAGCAATTTACAGCGCTGCAGTTAAAGAAGTAACGCCTGTAGTTGACCGTGTAGGAAGTGGAGATGCTTTTATGGGCGGATTAATTTATGGTTTGCTACAATATCAAAATAATAATCAGAGAGCTTTGGATTTTGCCGTTGCTGCTTGTTGCTTAAAACATACAATTGCCGGTGATTATAACTTGGTAACATTAAAAGAAGTTGAAAATATGATTGATGGCGATGGTTCGGCATTAGTTTCAAGATAAAATAAAAATGGCAAAATATTCAAGAATTGAAGTAGCACAGCAAATGAAAGAAAACGGAATGGTTCCGTTATTTTTTCATTCTGATATAGAATTAAGCAAAAAGGTTTTAAAAGCTTGTTATGATGGTGGTTCACGTTTAATGGAATTTACGAGCAGAGGCGATTTTGCCCATGAAGTTTTTGGTGAATTGAACAAATATGCATTAGCAGAATTACCTGGAATGATGTTAGGAGTTGGTTCGATAACAGATGCAGCTTCAGCTTCACTTTATATGAGTTTGGGCGCAAATTTTATTGTAACTCCAGTTTTTAGAGAAGATATTGCAATTGCTTGTAATCGTCGTAAAGTATTGTGGTCGCCAGGTTGCGGAACGCTTACTGAAATTGCAAGAGCGGAAGAATTAGGTTGTGAAATTGTGAAATTGTTTCCAGCGGATATTTACGGACCAGAATTCATCAAAGCAATAAAAGGACCATGTCCTTGGACAAACATTATGCCAACTGGAGGTGTTTATCCAACGGTTGAAAGTTTAAGTTCTTGGTTAAATGCCGGAGCAACTTGCGTGGGTCTTGGTTCACAATTGATTTCAAAAGATATATTGGATAAACAAGATTTTGACGGTTTACAGACTAAAGTAAGTCAAGTTTTGGAGATCATTAAAAATATTAAAAATAAATAGGGAATAATCATACCAGTTCCTTATTTGGCATGCGGTTTTTTTTAGAGTTTTAGATGTTGTAATTGAGCATTACGCTTGCAAAATAAATCTTGTCACTCCTCACAGCAGGATTTATTTACTCTTTCAGGTGTAATGTTTCTTTTACAATATAAAGCCGAGAAAAAATGAATAAGGTAATGAAGATGGTTATTTATAACGCTCAAATGAATTTATAATGGAAAAAATAAACAGATCAAATACGGAGTTTTCACATAGACTTCCGATAAAAATAGTGCAGTTTGGAGAGGGAAATTTCTTGAGAGCTTTTGTAGAATATGCTTTTCAGGAATTAAATAAAAAAGCAGATTTCAATGCTGGAATTGCAGTTGTACAGCCTATTGACAGAGGATTAGTGAACATGATTAATGATCAGGACGGTCTGTATACTTTATTCATGAAAGGTGTTAAAAAAGGTGAGGAAATTCAGGAAAAAGAATTGATTACAAATATTGTAAAAGCGGTTGATCCTTATGCTTCTTTTCAGGAATTTTTGTCTTTAGCCAAAGAAGAAGAATTAGAATTTATTATTTCTAATACAACTGAAGCTGGAATAGAATATATTGAGTCTGATAAACCTACTATGCAGCCTCCAGTTTCTTTTCCTGCAAAATTAACCGTACTTTTACATGAAAGATTTAAGCATTTTAATGGCGATAAATCAAAGGCTCTAACAATTATTCCTTGTGAGTTAATTAATTATAATTCAGATACTTTAAAGGAAATTGTTTTGAAATATAGCAATGATTGGAATCTTGGAGAAGATTTTAAATCATGGCTAACTAACGATTGTTCTTTTCATAATACTTTAGTTGACAGAATTGTTCCTGGGTATCCAAAAGACCAAATCGAAGAATACAATAGTCAGCTTCTTTACAAAGATGATTTGATTGTAAGTGCTGAAAGTTTCTTTTTATGGGTTATTGAAGGAGATGACAAATTAAAAGCGAAACTTCCGTTTGAAAAAACAGATTTAGATGTGAAAATTGTGGCTGATATGCAGCCGTACCGTACGCGTAAAGTTAGAATTTTGAATGGTGCACACACTGCAATGGTGCCATTTTCATTGCTTTACGGAAACGAAACTGTAAAAGAAACTGTTGACAATGCCTTTACTGGAGAATTTGTAAATAAAGCAGTTTTTGACGAGATTAATGAGACTTTAAATATGGATAAAGCGGAATTGGCTAGTTTTTCTGAAGAAATATTAGACCGTTTCAGGAACCCATTTATAAAGCATTTATTGTCTTCTATTGCTTTAAATTCTATTTCTAAATTTAAAGTCCGTGTATTACCAAGTTTAACGGGATATGTTGATGTTCATCATAAATTACCGGTTCATTTAACTTTTGCATTTGCGTGTTTAATTCGTTTTTATAAAGGTACTTGGAAAGGTGAAAGCTTGCCAGTTCAAGACAGTGAGGATATTGTTTCGTTCTTTAACGGACTTTGGACGTCAGATGATTATAATAAAATAGCAAGATTGACTTTGCAAAATAAAAACTTCTGGGATGAAGATTTGACTGAAATTCCTTCTCTTACAGAATCAATTGCAAAAGCTTTAGAAGAAATTGATGCAAATGGAGTTGAGCAAGGCTTCATCAATTTTCAAAAACAATTAAATTAAGAATTACATACGATAGTTATGGCAACGCAAAAAAAATTAATAAAAGTCAACCCGGCAGATAACGTAATTGTCGCTTTAACCGATTTGGTACAAAACGAACAAATTATGTTTGAAGGAACCACTGTCTCGCCAACAACTGATGTTAAAGCAAAACATAAAATCGCAGAGAAAGATTTTTCAATTGGTAATGATATTATAATGTATGGTGTTTTGGTTGGAAAAGCTGCTAAACCTATAAAAAAAGGAGAAGTAATTACCACCGAAAATGTAAAACATCAAAGTGAAAAAGTTTTTGGTAAAAACGGAAATTTAGGTTGGACTCCACCAAATGTAGATCGTTGGAAAGACAAAACTTTCAACGGATACCACCGTACTGATGGACAAGTTGGAACCAAAAACGTTTGGTTGTTTTTTCCATTGGTTTTTTGCGAAAACAAAAATATCGAAAAACTGAAAGATATTTTTGAAAATGAATTAATGCCCAAAAAAGAAGTTTCTTATAAAAATTTGTTGCGCTCCTTAATTGAAGAAAAAAGCGTAGAAGAAGTTTCGAGTAAAAATTTAAATGAAAATCTTTTAGATAATGTCGAAGTAAAATTTATCAATCATCAAGGTGGTTGTGGAGGGATTCGACAAGATTCAGAATTGTTGGCAAAACTGCTTGCAGGATATGTGAACAACCCAAATGTTGCAGGTGCAACTGTTTTAAGTTTAGGTTGCCAAAATTTGCAAGTTGATATTTTTAAAAAGGCATTGAAAGAAATGAGTCCGAATAGTGATAAAGAAATTTTGATCTATGAGCAACAACAAATTGGAACTACTGATCAAATGTTTCAAATGGTGATTAAAGATTCTTATGAAGCCATTAAAAGAGCCAACAAAATTGAACGCAAACCTGCTCCTCTTTCAAAGCTAAGTATTGGTTTAGAATGTGGAGGGTCTGACGGATTTTCCGGAATTTCTGCTAATCCGGCATTAGGAATTGTTTCAGATATTTTTGCGGCTTTGGGTGGGAAAACAATTTTGGCAGAGTTTCCAGAATTATGTGGCGTTGAGCAAGAATTGATGAATAGATGTGTGGACGAAGAAAAAGCAGATAAGTTTTTAACTTTAATGAAAGCTTTTGAAAAATCAGTTGTAGATGCAGGTTCAGGGTTTGATATGAATCCATCTCCGGGAAACATCAAAGACGGATTAATTACAGATGCAATGAAATCTGCTGGCGCAGCTAAAAAAGGTGGAACTTCACCTGTTGTAGATGTTTTAGATTACGGAGAATATATTTCAAAACCAGGATTAAATCTTTTAAATACGCCAGGAAATGACGCAGAATGTACCACAGGATTGGTTGGATCGGGCGCAACAGTTGTTTTATTTACCACAGGTTTAGGAAATCCGATGGGAAATCCGATTGCACCCGTTGTAAAAATTTCTTCGAATACGGCATTAATTAATAGAATGTCTGATATTATCGATGTAAATGCCGGAACGGTGATTACTGGTGAAAAAACCATTACGGAGGTTGGAGCAGAAATAGTAGATTACATTATAGAATTGGCGAGCGGAAACGTGGAAACAAAAGCAGACCAGTTGAAACAAGATGTATTTATTCCTTGGAAAAGAGGAGTTTCATTGTAGTTTTTTAGGCTCAAAGTTACAAAGATACAAAGTGACAAAGTTTTATATGTAGAGACGCACGGTAGTGCGTCTTTTTTTTTGTCTATATATAGACAAAAAAATAAGCCCACTTTTAAATGGGCTTATATAACTTATATGGTGAAAAAAAATTAGAAGTTTGTTCTCGAAGAAGACTTACGAATATGTAATTCTGGTGCAAGAACTACCTTTTTCTCAATTTTGATCGTCTCTGTTTTGTCTACTTGTTCTAAGAAAACTCGGGCTGACATTTTACCCATTTCAAGAGGCGATTGATCAACAGAAGTAATTGATAATTCCATGAATTTAGTAAAAGGTTCGTTACTGAAGCCCGCCACACAAAACTCTTTAGGAATACTGATATTTCTTTCTTTAAGTTCTTGAATAGCACCTAAAGCAGCAAAATCACTGGCAGAAAATAAAGCATCGGGAGGAGTGTCTAACGCTAATAAAGTATCAATTGCTTCTTTTCCGGCATCAACACTACTTTTAGTGTGAATTACATATTCTTCTTTAAAGGTCATTCCGTTGTCAAGTAATGCTTGTTTATAACCTAAAAACCTGTTTTTGAAGATTTCAAGAGATTGATCTCCTGAAAAGTGAGCAATTGCACGGCAACCTTCATTTATTAAATGTTTGGTTGCTACATATCCTCCTTTAAAATCATTAATAGTGACAGAGCTTACTCCGTCTATATGTTTGCTTCGGTCAAAAAAGATTAATGGTACATTTTTCTCCAAAACATAATGAAAAGCCCCATCATTCTCGTCAGTAACATCAGTAACTGACATCATAATACCATCGACTTGTGCATCGATTAAAGTATAAAGATTTTCATTTTCCCTTTTTGGACTTTCATGCGTCTGGCAAATGATAACCTGATAACCATGTGGATGAAGTTCTTCTTCAATTCCTCTAATGACAGATGCGAAAAAGTTGCTGTCAATACGAGGAACAATAACACCGATATTATTGCTTCTTCCGCTTTTTAATGCTAAAGCAAGTTTGTTTTGCTTATAGTTCATTGATGCAGCGGTTTTAATAACCAGTTCCCTTGTGCTTTCCTTTATTTTTGGATTATTATTTAAAGCTCTGGAAACAGTGGCAGCAGTGATATTCAATTTCTTGGCAATATCATAAATGGTTATTTTTTCGCTCATTCAAAAAGGTTTTCAGAATTAATTTAAGACAAAAATACATTTTTTTTATATATCTCAATATTTTTTGTTATCGATTACATAATTAATAACTAAAACGTTTGCAACTCTGTAATGATAAAAAATTATGTGTTTTTTTATCATAACTGTAATTATAATTGCAAATAAAAATTAAATATATAAATTATTTCTAAATAAATTTGTTCTGTAGAAACAAATTTTATACTTTCGTGTAATCGATTACATAATACAAGACTATTTGCTCGCTTAAATTATAAATTACTGTGTAAATGATTACAAATAAGAATATAGCGTTAAAAACATTCTCCTTTCTTGGAGTATTTTCTTTGCTTCTACTATCATGCGGAAAACAAGTTTCGGGCGTTTCTGAAACTGATCCATGGAAAAAGATGGAATTAATTGTAAAAAGTATACCAGATACACATTTTATAAATAAGACTTATAATATAAATGATTTTGGAGCTGTTGCAGACGGAAAAACGATGAATACGCTTGCATTCGAAAAAGCAATTAAAGAATGCGCAGCAAATGGAGGTGGTAAGGTTTTAGTTCCAAATGGAAAATATTTGACAGGACCAATTCATTTAGAAAGCAATGTGAACTTACATTTAGAAGATAAGGCTGAAATTCTTTTCAGTACAAATCCTAAAGATTATCCTTTGATTCATACTTCATGGGAAGGAACAGAATTAATGAATCATTCACCACTAATTTATGCAAAAAACAAAACGAATGTTGCTATAACGGGAAAAGGAACTTTAAACGGACAAGCAAATAATACAAATTGGTGGCCTTGGTGTGGAAGTAAAAGATATGGTTGGGACAAAGGACAGCCATCGCAACATGATCCATTAAATCGTGATAATTTGGTTGAAATGGCTGAAAAAAATGTTCCGGTTGCAGAACGTGTATTTGGCGAAGGACATTATTTGCGCCCTAATTTTATTGAGTTTTTCGAATGCAATACGGTTTTAGTAAAAGATATCACGGTTGTTAATGCGCCATTTTGGATTTTGCATCCGCTAAAATCGAATAATGTAATTATTGATGGCGTTACAGTAAACAGCCATGGACCGAATAACGACGGCTGTGATCCTGAATATTCTCAAAATGTAATTATAAAAAACTGCACTTTTAATACTGGCGATGATTGTATTGCAATTAAATCGGGGAGAGATGCTGATGGTAGAAGAGTTGGAATTCCGAGTAAAAATATCATTGTTCAAAACTGTAAAATGATTGACGGCCACGGCGGTGTTGTTATGGGAAGCGAAATTACAGCTGGAGTAAACAATGTCTACGTTGAAAATTGTGTGATGGATAGTCCGGAATTGGATCGTGCCATAAGAATCAAAACAAATTCGAAACGTGGTGGAACGACAGAAGATATTTATGTTAGAAATATTGAAGTTGGAACCGTAAAAGAATGTGTTTTGAGAGTGACAATGTTTTATGATATATACGGCAGTCAAGTTGGGAATTATATTCCAGCAATTAAAAATATAAGCCTTGAAAATGTCAAGGTTAAAAATGGCGGAAAATTTGGGATTTTGGCCGATGGTTACAAAGAATCTCCAATTGAAAACATAACATTTAAAGACGTTACAATCACAAAAGTAGATTCTGTTTATTCTCTGAAAAATGTGAAAAGGGTAAATTTTATAAATACCTACATCAACGGAAAAAAAATGGAATCCATTAAAAATTAAACCACTTAATTATACTTTATAACCAAACCAATTTGTAAACTTTCAATAATTATCAAATGAAATAAAAAGCAGTTTTGTTTTTTTATTTTTCGAAAATCTTGGTTAGTAATGATTTGATAATTTTTTCGAAAGTTGTTTTTTGAAGTTGTTAAAAAAGGAGTTTGGTCAAGTACCGAACTCCTTTCTTAACTAAAAAACTAGAAGCTTAGAAATGAAAAAGAAAATATTGTTTTTATTACTGCTTTTAAATGCTGCAACGGTTCAGAGCCAATACAGTATTGATACTTCATATACGGTGAAAAGTACTTACAATAAATTGATTAAAAAATATCCTTTTATCACGATTGCAACTGAAAAAAAGGTTAATAACGTTAGTCAGATTAATGATCTTGTTTATAATCAAATAGCGAAAAGAGCTTTGCATTTAGATGCTTATTTTTATACATCAAAAAAAGCAAATCCGGCTGTAATTATGATACATGGCGGTGGTTGGAGATCTGGAAATAAAAGTCAAATGCAAATTATGGCGCAGGAAATTGCAGCAAAAGGATATGCTTGTTTTCCGGTTGAGTACAGATTATCTTTAGAAGCAAAATATCCAGATGCGGTTTATGATGTAAAAAATGCTATAAAGTTCATAAAAGATAATGCGAAAAAATTCCATGTTGATCCCAATAAGATAGCAGTTTTAGGATGTTCTTCTGGCGGTCAAATGGCGGCTTTGATTGGTACAACAAACAACAATACAGCCTTTGAAGATTCAGATTTTAAAAGCAAATCTTCTTCAAAAGTAAATGCCATTATTGATGTTGATGGAATTCTGGCTTTTAAGCATCCAGAATCTCAAGAAGGAGAAATGGCATCGTTTTGGTTAAAAGGAACTTATGAAGAAAATCCTGAAAACTGGAAAAACGCTTCAGCTCTAACTCATACAGATAAAAATACGCCTCCAGTTCTTTTCATAAATAGCAGTTTTGATAGATTTCATGCCGGAAGAGATGATATGATTGCGATTCTAAATCAGAATAACATTTATAACGAAGTAAAAACGATTAAAGATTCTCCACATTCATTTTGGTTTTTTCAGCCTTGGTTTGATGAGATGATGAATTATACAATACCATTTTTAGACAAAATATTTAAATAATAATAAAACGAATGATAGCAAAAATTAAAATATATTTTAAAATGGAAAATAATAGAAAACTTAAATATTTAGCCTCGACAGCAATGGCTTGTTTTATGCTTTTTACAAGCTCTAAAGCAATTTCGCAAGAAACAGTTGCCAAAGATATTGTGATTTCAAAAAACGCAAAATGGTCAGATAAAATGGCTTTGACTTTGATGAAGCGCCATCCTGAATCGTATATGATTGATGATTCAAAAGCGCCGAAATGGGATTATGTACACGGTCTGGTTTTGCATGGTTTTGAAGAACTTTATAAAAAAAATCCAGATCCAAGATATCCAATTTATGTAAAAGGATATGTTGATGCATTAGTTCAAAATGACGGAACGATTAAGTCGTATGAATTAGATAAATACAATATTGACATGGTTGTTTCTGGCCGTCTGCTTTTTAATATTTATGAAACAACAAAAGAAGAAAAATATTTAAAAGCGATGCAACTTCTTCGCAAACAATTATCAGAACAACCAAGAACACCTGAAGGCGGATTTTGGCATAAAAACATTTATCCAAATCAAATGTGGTTAGATGGTTTATACATGGGAGAACCATTTTACGCTCAATACACAGTAACTTTTGAAAACGGAAAATACTTAGATGATGTTGCAAAACAATTCGAAGAAATTCAGCTTCACGCAACTGATCCAAAAACAGGATTATTATATCATGGCTGGGATTCAAGCAAAAAAATGCCATGGGCAAACAAAGACACTGGAAACTCGCCAAACTTTTGGTCAAGAGCTTTAGGCTGGTACGTTATGGCACTTGTTGATGTTTTAGATTATTTCCCAAAAGAGCATCCAAAACACAAAGAATTAGTTGGATATCTTAATAATGCTGCAGCAAGTATCGCAAAATTTCAGGATAAATCTGGTTTATGGTATCAAGTGACTGATAAAGGAAATAAAGAAGGAAATTATCTTGAAGCTTCTGGATCTTCGATGTTTGCTTATGCTTTTGCAAAGGGAGCAAATAAAGGTTATTTGCCTGCAAAATATAAAAAAATAGCTAACAAAGCATTTGACGGATTAACAACAAAACTAATGAAAGTTGATGCCGATGGTGGTATTACTTTGACTCAGGCTTGCCAGGTTGCTGGTTTGGGAGGAACCCCTTACAGAGATGGTTCTTATGAATATTATGTGAAAGAGAAAAAGAAAGATAATGATCCAAAAGCAACCGGACCATTTATTTTAGCAGCTTTAGAGTTAAATAGATAAGTGTTTAAAAATCAATTTCTTAATTATAAGAAGCTGTTTCCCGCTATCGCGGAACAAAAAGGATACCGGCTCTATCGGGGCTAGGGCATTCGGTTTCAAAAGAAAGTTTTTGAATTCAAAAGATGCATCAAAAAATCATATTAAAAATGAAAAATATAAAATTCCTCTTTCTTTTATTATCGGCCATGTCTGCGCAGCAAAATTTTTCGCAGGTTTGGGTGCCAGACAATGGAGATGGAACTTATACAAACCCAATAATTCATGCTGATTATTCAGATCCAGATGTAGTAAGGGCAGGAGATGATTTTTATATGACGGCATCGTCGTTCAATTGTATTCCCGGATTACCAATTTTGCATTCTAAAGATTTGGTTAACTGGAAAATTATCGGGCATGCGCTTATCAAACAAACGCCAACAGAAACTTTTGATAAAGTCCAGCACGGAAACGGAGTTTGGGCGCCAAGCATAAATTTTCATAACAATGAATTTTATATTTATTACCCCGATCCAGATTTCGGAATTTACATGATTAAAGCCCAAAAAGCAGAAGGTCCTTGGTCAGAACCGGTTTTGGTTAAAGCCGGAACAGGACTTATAGATCCGAGTCCGTTGTGGGATGACGACGGCAAAGTTTATTTAGTTCATGCTTTTGCCGGAAGCCGTGCAAAAATTAAAAGTTTGCTTGTAGTCTGCAGCATGAATGCCGAAGGAACAGCTACAAACAATGATGAAGTCATGGTGATTGACGGTCATGATGGAGAAGGAACAATTGAAGGCCCAAAGTTTTATAAGCGAAACAATTATTATTACATTTTTGCGCCAGCAGGAGGAGTTTCTACAGGTTGGCAGACGGTTTTAAGATCAAAAAATGTTTTTGGCCCGTATGAGAAGAAAAAAGTTTTAGAACAAGGCAAAACCAATATAAACGGTCCACATCAAGGAGCATGGGTGCAGACGCAAACCGGCGAAGATTGGTTTATACATTTTCAAGATAAAGGTGCTTACGGAAGAATCGTCCATTTGCAACCAATGAAATGGGAAAATGATTGGCCTGTAATGGGACAAGATTTTGATAAAAATGGAATTGGCGAACCTGTAACGACTTTTAAAAAACCCAATGTAGGAAAAAAATATCCTATTGAAACTCCATCGGAATCAGATGAGTTTAATTTGCCAAAATTAGGCTTGCAATGGCAATGGCAGGCAAATGCTCAAAATAATTGGGGTTTTCCAACAAGTTTAGGTTATTTAAGCTTGTACTGTGTTCCAACAATAAAAGACAGTAAGAAAATTTTTGAAGCGCCAAATTTGCTTCTTCAAAAATTCCCTGCGGAAGAATTCATCGCAACGACAAAAATAACTTTCAACACAAGATTAAATGGCGAAACGACCGGTTTGATCATTATGGGATTAGATTACAGTTATTTGAATTTAAAAAATGATAATGGTAAATTGTATTTGAATCAAAAAACAGGAACTTTCGATAAGAAAATTGAGGAGACAGAAACAAATCCAATTTTGATTCCGAACGATACAATTTATTTGAGAGTCAAAATTAAAAAAGGAGGAATCTGTAGTTTTTATTATAGTTTGGATGATAAAAAATATCAAGCAATAGGAAATGATTTTATTTCAAAAGAAGGAAAATGGATTGGCGCTAAAGTTGGTCTTTTTGCTTTGAGCGAAAAAATCACCAACGATTCTGGAAATGTTGCGGTCGATTGGTTTCGAGTAACAAAATAAAAAAGTGCTAAGATGCAATTTTTTTCGAATTTTCAAAAAAATGACCTTCATAAACTGTTTTTAAGGGAAAAACTTAAAAAAGTAATACTTAAATATATTTTGTAAGAAAAGGATTTCTTTAAGTGTGTTTAAAATGGTTTTTGAAATTTTTTGTTATTCAAAAATTAATATTTCGGCGTTGAAAATAAATAATAAGAGTTAAAAGAGATTAAAATGATTCAACTAAAAAAAATAGCGGTACTTTTTGTGTTAGTTTTTAGCATTGCGCTAAATGCTCAAAATACGTATAAAAACTGGCCTGATATTATTCGTAAAAATGAATCATCTTGGTTTGGTTCAGAGGAGGCAAAAAAAATTGCCGAAAACGTTTTGCTTTATCAGAGAAATATTGGCGGATGGCCAAAAAATATTCAGATGCAGAATGAACTTTCTCCAGCTCAGAAAAAAGATTTAATTACTCTTAAAAAAACAGCTGTAGAAACCACAACTGATAATGGTGCAACATGCCAGGAAATGCTTTTTATGTCCAGAATGTATGCTCAGGTAAAAGATGAACGTTATAAAGAATCATTTTTAAAAGGAATAAATTATTTATTAGAAGCACAATATGCAAACGGCGGCTGGCCTCAGTTTTATCCATTAAAAAAAGGATATTATACGCATATTACTTACAATGATGATTCGATGGTAAACATTTTGAACGTCATGAAACAAATTAGTGAAGAAACTGATTTTTATAGCATTAAACCATCAAAAGAAATTATTGAAAAATGCAAAAAAGCATTTGATAAAGGAATTGACTGTATTTTGAAAACACAATACAAACAAAATGGTGTTTTAACGGCTTGGTGCGCACAGCATGATGAAATTACTCTTGCTCCTGCAAATGCAAGAGCATTTGAATTAGCTTCATTAAGCGGCTATGAATCTACAAAAATAGTATTGCTTTTAATGTCAATTGAAAAGCCTTCAAGAGAAATTGTTACCGCAGTAAAAAGCGCTGTAGCTTGGTTTGAAAAGACAAAAATCACAAATTTAGAAGAAAAGAGAATTTTAAACGACGAAGGAAAAATTATAGATAAAAAGATGATTCCAGCCACAAATGCTGGGCCAATTTGGGCAAGATTTATGGATTTAGAAACTAATGAACCGTTCTTTTGCGATCGCGACGGAATCAGGAAAAAATCGTTAGATCAAATTGGTTCTGAAAGGAGAAATGGCTATTCCTGGTATTCTGACGCACCAAAAGAAGTACTAAAAAAATACCCTGCTTGGGCAATTAAAAACGGAACAAAAGTTTCTTCAGCGGATAAAAAAAATGTTACACTGATTACTGTAGCACAAGATGGTTCAGGAGATTTTACTAAAATTCAGGATGCCGTTTATGCCTGTCCGGCCTTTCCTTATGAAAGAGTAACCATTGCAGTAAAAAACGGAATTTATAATGAAAAAGTCCGAATTCCTGAGTGGAATACAAATGTGGTGCTGCAAGGAGAAAGCAAAGAAAAAACCATTATTACTTTTGATGATAATTTTTCGAAAATCAACTTAGGACGTAACAGCACTTTTTATACTTATACTGTTTTGGTAGAAGGAGATGATTTTTCTGCATCAAATCTTACGATTAAAAATGCTTCCGGTGATAATGGCCAAGGAATTGCTTTATCAGTTGTTGCCAATCGTGCCAAAATTTCAAACTGCAATATTCTTGGAAATCAGGATACTTTATATTTATCGGGAAAAGAAGCAAAGCAATATTTTGTAAATTGTTATATCGAGGGCACAACAGATTTTATTTTTGGAAGTGCAACTGCCTTTTTTGAAAATTGTGAAATTCACAGCATAAAAAATTCCTATATAACTGCCGCTTCAACGCCTGAAGGAACTCCTTTCGGTTTTGTTTTTAAAAATTGCAAATTAACTGCTGAACCATCCGCAGATGCGGTTTATTTAGGAAGACCTTGGCGTATTTATGCCAAAACGGTTTTCTTAAATTGTGAACTAAACAGACATATTAAGCCAGAAGGCTGGGAAAATTGGTCAAAACCTGAAGCTGAAAAAAATGCTTTTTATGCCGAATACAATTGCAGTGGAGAAGGATTTCAGCCTACTAAGAGAATTTCATGGTCGCATCAGTTAAAAAAGGATGAAGCTGAAAAATACACATTAGAAACTATTTTGAAAGATGACATTCCAACTTGGTATTCAAAGTAAATTCTAATTTTAAAATGTTTTATTATGAGTTTTAAAGTGCTTTTATTTTTATTAATTTCTACTGTTTCTTTTGCTCAAAACAGCGAATTTCCATCTGCAAAAGTAGATTCAATTGTAAAAAGAATTCAGTTGCCAATTATTCCTTCTTATCAGATTAACATCCTAAAACTTGGAGCAAAAGGAGATTCAGTTACAAACAATAAATCTTTTTTTGATAAGGCAATGTTGTTATGCAAAAAGAATAATGGCGGAACCATAATTGTGCCAAAAGGAATTTATAAAATTAATGGTCCAATTCATTTTGTCAGCAATGTTAATCTTAAAATAGAAAAAGGGGCAAAAATAAAATTCAGTGATACCCCGAAAGATTATCTTCCAATGGTTTTAACAAGTTGGGAAGGTACAATCTTGTATAATTATAGTCCGCTTATTTATGCTAATGAATGCTCAAATATTGCAATTACAGGTGAAGGAGTTATTGATGGCGAAGGAGGAAATATTTGGAAGAGTTTTAAAGCAAAAGAAGAAGCAGGTAAAAATAGAAGCCGTGAAATGAATCATAATAATGTCGTATTAAATGATAGAAAGTTTGGTGAAGGCTACTTTTTGCGTCCGCAAATGATCCAATTTTTTAATTGCAAAAATGTATTAGTTGAAAATGTCAGAATTGAGAATTCTCCATTTTGGTGTCTGCATTTATTAAAATCGCTAAGTATTACAATTCGCGGAATAAGTTATAAATCCTTAAATTATAATAACGACGGTATTGACCCGGAATATTCTAAAAATGTTTTAATTGAAAATGTGACTTTTAATAATGGTGATGATAATGTAGCTGTCAAAGCAGGTAGAGATCATGAAGGGCGTGCTAATACAACAACACCAAGCGAAAATATTATAATTAGGAACTGTAACTTTAAAGGACTTCACGGTGTTGTGATAGGCAGTGAAATGTCAGCTGGAGTTCAAAATGTATTTGTAGAGAATTGTAAAACGATTGGTTACTTAAAAAGAGGTATTTACTTGAAGACAAATGCAGACAGAGGAGGTTTTATTAAAAATATTTTCGTTAGAAATATTCAGTTGGATGAAGTTGAAGATTGTATATATATAACAGCCAATTATCATGGAGAAGGAAGCGGTTTTCAATCGGATATTTCAAATGTGCATTTCTCAGATATTACTTGTAATAAAGCATCAGAAAGCGGAATCGTAATTCAGGGATTTCCAGATAAAAAAATTAGAAACATATCTTTAAAGAATATTGAGATAAAATCAGCTAAAAATGCACTTTCAAACGAAAATGCCGAAAATGTTTTAATGACAGATGTTTTTATTGGAAAAAAAGCATCAGTGCCAACGGCAGCAAAATAAGTTTTAAAGACGCTAAGATTCTAAGGTTCTGAAATCCTCACATACTGACGATAATTAAAAATAACAAAAATGAAAAAATATCTTCTTATAGCATTCCTAATCACATCGGTAAGTTTTGGACAAAAATCAACGCTTTATTGCATTGGCGATTCAACAATGGCAAGTAAAAAAGACCCAGATCGTAATCCAGAACATGGCTGGGCTCAGGTTCTGCAATCTTTTTTTAAGGATGATATTACAGTTGTAAATAAAGCAGTAAATGGTCGAAGTTCAAAAAGTTTTATTAATGAAAAACGCTGGGATTCTATTTATAAAAAACTAAAAAAAGGAGATTATGTTTTTATAGAATTTGGGCATAACGATGAAAAAATTGAAGATTCCACTCGCTACACAAATCCGCATACTGCTTATCGATATAACTTAATTAAATTTATTAATGAAAGTAGGGAAAAAGGAGCGACCCCAATTTTATTGACTTCAATTGCCCGACGTAATTTTAATGAAAAAGGTGTTTTGGTTCCTACGCATGGAGATTATCCTTTAGAAACGCGATTGGTGGCTCAAGAATATAAAGTACCTTTCATAGATTTAGAATATTACACAGAATTGTTAGAGCAGTCTTATGGCCCAGAAAAATCAAAATTGCTCCATTTGCATTTCAAAGTTGGAGAAGTTCCTTATTATAAGGATGAAAAAAAAGACGATACGCATCTCTCTTTATTAGGGGCAAATAAAATTGCACAAATTGTAATAAATCAGATTAAAACTTTAAAAGATTCTTCTCTCATTACACTTCAAAAAGGAATAAAATAATATTCCTTTCTTCTTTTTTATAAAAATTAATAAATTATTATTGTAATTTATTGATTTTCAGTAATTTTGATAGATGTTCGGATTTTTATTCTGAATTGTATATTTCTATCTGCTCTTAAATTAACTGTTTTTCTTAAAAGCAGTTGGATGTATTCTATTATAAGCCCTATGAGTTTATATCTTCATGAAACAAGTATTTTACATATTTGTTTCATTATTAATTGCCTTTATTTTCATTTTAGTTTCGAATAATCAAAAGATACCTTCAAAGTCATTTGATGGGTGATTTTTTAAGGCCTAAATTTTACTATTTATGGCTTTTGTATTTGTTGTATATGCAAAACCCCATTGCAATAAAACCTATTGTTGTGTTACTATAAAGCTTCTGATCCATTTAAAAGCGCATAATGGACAAAGAAGGCGCATTTTTCAGATGATCCTAAACAGCAATTATGAATCAAAAAATACTTCTAATTTTGATTTCGTTATGTTTTTTTCCATGTTTTGCCCAGCAACAATCGCAGTACACACAGTATATGTACAATACGATGAGTATTAATCCGGGATACATAGGAACACGCGGTGTGCCAAGTGTATTCGGACTCTATAGAGCACAATGGGTAGGATTAGAAGGTGCTCCTGAAACGGCAAATTTTTCAATTCAGAGCCCTATCGCACAAAATGGACAAGGTGTTGGGCTGTCTATTATTAATGAACAGATTGGACCTTCTACAGAAACCATATTTTCAATTGGTTATTCACGCCCCATACAACTCTCGGAATCAATCACAATGTCTTTAGGTGTTAGTGGATCGATTGATTTCTTGCAAGTTGACTTTAATAAACTGAATGTTTATGATCCTGACGATCCCTACTTTACTGGAGTTCTGAGTCAGGTTTCTCCTAATATAGGAGCAGGTGTTTACTTTCATTCTGACAAATGGTATTTAGGTTTGTCTATTCCTCAAATTTTAGAAACTAAATTTTATGATGATGTTAAAATATCAATAGCATCACAAAAAATGCATTTTTATGCAATAGGGGGGTACGTTTTTAAATTGAATGAAAATATTCAGTTTAAACCTGCTACAATGGTTAAGGCAGTAAACGGCGCACCCCTTGCCGTAGATGTTTCTGCTAGTTTTCTTTTTATGGATAAATTAACACTTGGAGTGGCTTACAGATGGGATGCAGTCGTAAGTGGAATGGCTGGGTTTCAAATCAGCGAAAGTCTTAATATAGGATATGCTTACGATTATGATGTAACTAATATTGGAAATTACAATGGGGGCTCTCATGAAATTTTTCTTCGTTTTGATTTGTTAGGTAGAACAAAATCTAGGATAACCTCACCAAGGTTTTTTTAATCAAGAGCTTTATAGGTTTATTTATTCCCAAAGTATGTCTAGAATAGTTTTCCTGATAAGTGATAAAGATGTTTTTTTTCTCTTTTATATTGTTTTAGTTGTTGATAATAAGTGATTTATGAGATAAAAGCCATATATACCCTAATCTATAAGTTTTAAAACTTTTGCAGGTAGAAATAAATCTATTTTCAAAAGAACTTTGCACCTTCAAATTTAGATGTTTGAATTCTAAAGACTTAAGAAAAAAGTAAATACATAATAATAAATGTTATGAAAAATAGATTACTCCCTTTATTTGTTGTTTTAGGATCCTATTCAGCTTATTCACAGGTTGGTGTTGGAACTATAAAACCAAATGCATCGCGATAATAAAGGGATCTTTTTAAAAATGTTTAAAAGAAAATTCAAAAATGAGTTCGATTTTTCAGAAGAATCTTTTTTGTTTAATAATGAAAAAGACTTAATTAAATATGATCGTTCAATATTCGTTGTTTATGAAAAAAACGAATTATTAGAATTTTTAAAGATGGATAAAAAAGGGCGAAATGTTTTGGTTTGCCTGTTCAATAAGCAGTTATATAGTAGTTTATCTCTTTTAGATGAAATTAATAATTTAATTGTTTTAGATAATGCAAAAACAAGACCTGAGATAGTTAGTGAGTTAAAGCAACATCTTACCGAAAATTCAAAATCTAAAGATCAAAATAAGGAAGAGAACTTTTTTAACAGTTCTATTTTTCAAACACAATTTAATAACTTTTATAAAGGACTATTTTTTTTGATGTAATTAAAAAAAATACAAAAAATTATATTAATTCATTTTTTTTAAAGCAGGATATAAGTTGCTCAATATCCTGCTTTTTTATTTTCAAATAAATAAATGTTATTCTTTTTTCAGCGCATTGATTTCTTCTGAAGAAACTTTTATAACTGTTCCATGACGTGTTCCTATCGGAAAACTTACTTGTTCAGAAATATCTTCCCAGCCTTTTGAAGTTTCCTTAACAGCTCCATATTTTTTTTGCGTGTATTTATCAAAATAAACAATCCAATTGTTGTCTATTTTTATTGCTGTGGGGCCTTCTGCCCAGTAATCACCGGTAATGGCTTTGCTTGCTGAACTATATGGGCCGGTCAAATTTTTGCTCAATGCAATTTTGATATTTTTCTGAACCGGATTACGAGTTTCATCTTTTAAATACATTACAAATTGCTGCTCTTGTTTTACAATAGAAGCATCAATTACATTAAAGCCTGGTTCATATAATAATTTTGTTTTCGTGAACTTTTTAAAATCCTTGGTTGTGGTATAATAAATTCGATGATTATATCCTTTTTCTTCCTCTGATTTTGTTTCCAAAAATTTACCTTCGATTGTAGAAGCCCAATAAATCATGTATTCTTTTGATTTTTCATCATAAGTAATTTCTGGTGCCCAAGTATTTCTTGCTTTTTCCTCATGAGCCATTACCGGAATAAATTCTTGTTTTGACCAATGAATTAAATCTTTTGAAGAAGCATAACCAATTCCTTTATCTGTCCAACTAACAGTCCAAACCATATGATATAATCCATCTCCGCCTTTGATAACGCACGGATCTCGCATCAGTTTATCTTTTCCTACTTCTGGAGTTAAAAAAGAAGTGTCGTTTTTTAAAGCCGTCCATTTATAGCCATCTTCACTATAAGCCAGATGCAGTCCGTCTTCACCATTTCCTTTAAAATAGGTAAA
Organism: Flavobacterium sp. ASV13; assembly: GCF_000745775.1. Taxonomy (GTDB): domain Bacteria; phylum Bacteroidota; class Bacteroidia; order Flavobacteriales; family Flavobacteriaceae; genus Flavobacterium. Next base: position 185,397 of record NZ_JQJY01000008.1, read on the forward strand.
TACATAACCATCTGGTTTTAAAGTGTAATTGTTTGCTGTTAGCCATTTTTCGCAGTCTTTTGGCCAGTTTGCATTTGTTCCTTTTACTCCTAAACCAAAACCGTGACCGCCATTTTCGTATAAATGCATTTCTGCCAGAACTTTTTCTTTTTTTAGCGCTAAATAATAATTGATACTGTTTTCAACCGGAACCGCTTTGTCATCTGTTGCATGAACTAAAAATGTTTTTGGAGTTTCAGCAGTTATTTGTTTTTCATTTGAATATTTGTCGGCTAATTCAGCTGGTGCATTTTTCCCTAATAAATTATCTTTAGAACCTTGATGCGTAACACCTTCCTGCATCGAAATTACAGGATAGATCAAAATCGAAAAATTGGGTTTGGCACTAGTTGTATCTGAAGGGGTATAAACTTTATCGTTATAATGTGTCGACAGCGTAGATGCTAAATGTCCTCCAGCAGAAAAGCCCATGATGCCTATTTTATTCGGATTCAGTTTCCATTTTGAAGCATTTCTTCTAACAAGTCTTACTGCTTCTTGCGCATCTTGAAGTGGAGCAACGGTTTTGTTTTTCATGATTAAATCGCTTGGCAGTCTGTATTTCAAGACAAAAGCATTTATTCCTAAACTATTAAACCATTCGGCAACTTTAAAGCCTTCTTTATTTATTGCCAGCATTCCATAACCGCCTCCAGGACAAATTATAACGGATGTTCCATTTGATTTTTCTGGATCTGCTAAATAAACAGTTAATGTTGGTAAAGTTACTTTTCGAACTCCTTCTGAAAGTTCGTTTTTGTGGTCTACTTCTTCAGAATATTCTTTGGATACAATTTCATCTGGAATTTTATCCCATAACGGAATTTCTTTTTTCTGCGAAAGTGCCGGAATTGTCAGCGATAAAGAAATGAAAAGCAATGAAGCTTTCAGACGGCTTAAATTATTTGATTTTTTCATAAAATTCTATTTCAACAATGCGTAATTGTCCGGTCGCGTCAACCGATGTTTTATCTTTATATAAATCTAGTTCTTTTGTTGGATCTACTTCAACAATTTTTGAAAATCCGTCTTTTTCGGTATTAGCGCCAATTAATTCAATTGTAATTTTTTCAGCTAAAATTGGTTCTAGTGGAATAGTGATGTAACCCAAGCTTTGAGTTGTATTTCCTTTGAATACTTCTTTCCCGTCGGCTAAAATTCGGATTGGATAAATTTTAGTTCTCCAGCCTGTAAATTTTATAACAGCTTCATTTACAATTGAAGGTTTTGCAAGTGTATAGGTTATAGATCCTGTCGAAATGTTTCCATCATTTCTCCATTCCGTTAATTCGTTGTCGTCATAACTTTTGTATGTATCATTATTATTTGAAGGAGAAATAGCATTTAAGATATTTACCGGAATTCTTTTTTGTGTATATGATGGTGTTTTTGGAGTTGGTCCTCGTTCTAAATTTGAAGGAAGATTTTTTCCTGGTAATTCTTCAGAAAGGCCATTTACAGAATTTACATCTTTAGTTTCAAACGATAATTCGGCCGATTTTAAACTATTGGATTGAGCGGAAATAGTTATTTTTCCGGCTTTTGCCAATGACTGAATCAAAACTCGATTAATGCCATTTTCAACCGGAATTTCTTTAGAAAGAATATAATTTTTTGGTCCTTGCGCAATACCGCCAAGCCAAGTTGCTGGACCACTTACAGAAAATGAAATCATATTATTACTTATTGGACAGCGATTTCCATCTTTATCAATTACTTCAACATCAATTAATGCAGTATCAGCACCGTCAGCAATCATTCCTTGCGGTTGGGTAATTAATTTTAATTTGATTTGAGATGGTTCTCCTGCAGTTCTTTTTTCATCTTGACTTAAAACACTTCCATTTTCATCGTAACCAACCGCTTTTATTGTACCCGCTTTCCAAGCAATATTTTCAAAAGTAAATAAAAATTCACTGCTTCGTTTTCCAAAACCTTGAGAAATTCCGTTTACAGAAAGTTCCACTTTTGGAGCTGTTGAAACTATATAGATATTCTTTACAACATTGTCAGTATAATTCCAATGTCCAAGAATATGAGTTCGCTGTTTCTTAATATCAACCCAGCCATCCCACATGACCTGATGCGCCCAATAACCATCTTTTGGAATGCGCATTGCATCAACTTCACCGCTCGTTCTATAGTTTGATTCGCCTCGATGATGTGTATTTGAATCAGAGAAAATAATATTTACACCTCCAGAGTTTACTCTTTTTCCGGTTCCGGGTCTTTCTCTGTAATAATCATACCAGCGAACTACATTTTCAATAGCATGACGGTCTTGATTGTGATTATAATCTGATGCGGGAGTTCCACGATATAAAGGTCCGTCGCCTTCTTTATGAAAGGGAGGTGAAAATTCGTCCCAATATTTACGCATACCTTCGTCTCTTGAATATTCGGTTGCCCATAATGGTTTACGGGCACTTTTATTAATGTAGAGCATTTCTCCGCCATATTCAGCTTCTTGGCTGTCCAGCATTTCGCGTGAACCAATAGCACGTCCGCCAAAAGGATCGTAAGTATCTCTTAGACTTTTCATTTCGTGCATATGTGCTTCGCTGATCGATTCATTGCCACTTTCGTAAAAAATAATACTCGGATTATTTCTATTATAAATAATAGCATCACGCATCAAATTTACACGTTGTTTCCATGTATCACCTTGCGCATCTTTTTCGGCATCACCGGCTGGCATTGCTTGTAATAATCCAACCCGATCACAGGATTCTACATCTTGCTTCCAAGGGGTAACATGCATCCATCGAACTAAATTTCCGTTGCCTTCGACAATTAATTTATTGCTGAAATCACTCATCCAAGCAGGAACAGACATCCCTATTGCGGGCCATTCGTTGCTCGTTCTTTGGGCATAACCTTTTACTTGTAAAACTCTGTCATTGAGCCAAAATTGCCCTTCAGTGAAAGCTGTTTTTCTAAAACCGGTTTTAGTTGAAACTTCGTCAATAATTTTTCCATCAATTTTTAAAATGGTTTTTATGGTGTATAAGTAACCATATCCCCAGCTCCAAAAATGTAAATTATTAAGATGAGAATTTGCTTTTAGAATTTTAGTTTCATTCGGGGAAATTGTCGTTTTTTCGCCAGAAAAAGAAGCGACTTTTTTTCCTTCTAAATCTTCTACAATTACGTCATATTCAACAGTTTTTGCAGATTCAAATTCGTTACGGATTTCAGTTTCGGCATTGACAACAGCACTTTCTGTCTGAATATCAATTTTAGAAGGATAAATATAAACTCCAGTAGTTTTTAGATTGGAATAGAGTGGAAGTGTCTGATATAATTTGCTGGTTATATGAAGAAAAACATTTTTTGGAATACCACCATAATTAGCATTAAAGTTGATATTATTCCATTGATAAGGAGCGCCAGTTGCCTGTTCTTTGTATTTCCAGTCATTGTCAATTCGTAGAGCAACAATATTTTCTTGTGGAAAAGGCTTAATTAAATTTGAAATATCAAAACCAAAAGCCATTACGCCATTTTCATGAATTCCGACTTTTTGCCCGTTGATATAAATGATTCCAGCTTGTCGGATTCCTTCAAATTCTAAGAAAATTTTTTGGTCTTTGATTCCTTTTGGGAGTTTAAACTTTTTTCTGTACCAAACAATTCCGGTAGTAAGATGTTCAATATCTTTTTCAAAAGCTTCTTCCTGATTATAGGCGTGCGGAAGCGTGATTTTTTTCCACGAATTATCATTAAAACCAAAAGACTCTGCATTTTTAGAGTCTCCGGTTTTTAGCTTCCAATCTGAATTGAAGTTGTATTTTTCTCTCTTAAATTCCTGAGAAAATATCGAGGTTTTAAAAAGAATTAAAACAAGAAATAAGAGTGTTTTTTTCATTATTTCATTTTATAAATTTCTGAGCCTGCAAGTAAAAAACAACCTAAACCATAATCTTCAAAATCAGGAAATTTATCATATGAAAGTGGCTGACCATCTTTAGGTTCTTTTCCTGTTGATTGTAAAAAGCCTAAAGCACCATTAGTATGCAGACTTTCTTTTATCATTGCATCCCAAGCTTTTTGGACAACTGGCAAATACGTTTCTTTTTTCAAAATACCACTGTTGATTCCATAAGCCATTCCGTAAACGAATAAAGCTGTTCCAGAAGTTTCTTTTTCGCCAAAATTTGTTGGATCATGCAAACTTACATTCCAGAAACCGTCAGCTCTCTGAATTGGAACTAATGCCGCCGCCATTGCTTTTAAATCTTTTACATATTGGTCTCTATGTGGTGCGTTTTCAGGAATAATGGTAAGTACTTTTGCTAAAGCTCCAATAACCCATCCATTTCCGCGGCTCCAGTAACAATCTTCTCCGTTTGGTTCTTTATATGGAGGATCGAAATCGGCATCGCGCCACCATAAACCATCTTTTGGATTAAATAATCCGTTATCGCCGTGTTTGTTTCTTGAGTACATGTACATTTGGTACATTTTTTCGAAATAACGATTGTCTTTTTCCAAAACCCCTAATTTGGCAAAAACCGGCATTCCCATTTGAATGGCATCAATCCAAGACCAATCGTCTAATTGAGGCGTGTTTAAAAGCATGTTGATATTTGCTTTTGTATTTTTTAGTTTCTTAGCATCTGGCTCTAAATTGTACAAGTCGATGTAAGTCTGCGCTGCGCAGTAATTATCTGCGTTGCGAGTTGTATTTCCTCCGTTAAAACCCCATTTGTGAAACTCTGACCATGAATAAGCATAATCATAATAAGCTTCTTTTGGGAAAATTTCATGAAGCGCCATTAATCCTTCATAATAAACACCACGCGTCCAAATATTACTTGGGCGTTCTTTGTTTGTGATAATTGTTTTGCCTGTTTCTGGCCATTTTTGCATGAAATAATCATTAGCCAAAATCATTTGTTTTAAAACTAATTTTTTATCAAATGGCTGTTGCGCGTTTATTGTACACGTATACAAAAAGCATATCGAGAAGAATAAGGATAATTTTTTCATTTTTTGTATTCTTAGTTAATAGTTAGTTTTGCTGTTTTAATGGTGTGATTGTTATTGGCCCTAAAAGACCTGATGGCATTGGAGACCATTTTGTAGCGTCGAATTTTTTATAATCTTTGTCAACCATGTTGATTTCATAAAAAATCTTCCATTCTTCGCCTTTTAATTCTTTGTCGCGAATTCGGTTTGCGGAAAGATTGGTAACCTGAATTTTCAAGATATTTTTTCCAGATTTTAATTTCCCGATGTTTAATTGATAAGGGACAGACCAAGCTGTACCAATGAATTTATCGTTTACCCAAACTTTTGCGCTTTCGCGGACATCTCCCAAGTTTAAACTCCATTGTTCAATTTTAGCATTTGGATTGTTGAATTCCAAAGTGTAAGTTGCTGATCCAGAAAAAGCTTCGGCTTCAGGACTTAATTTTGTCCAAGATTCTAAATTTGAAATAGTTGCGCTTGGAGGTAATTGTGGTCCGCCTTTGTCGAAATTTATTTTCCAGTTTCCTTTTAACGGAATTGCATCGGCAGTTGCTTCATAATAATTCCATTTTTTCTGCGAAGCTGTATTTTCGGTCTTTAAAAAATAAGATTCTCCCGACGCAATTTTAATTTTTACCAATGTTGTATTGGCCGATTTTTGTACAATGGCATTTCCAAATTCTCTAGTAAGTGGATTTAGGATAACTACTTCTTTATTTCCAGCTTGAATTGGGATAAATCCATCAATTGTTTTTGTGGTATGATTAACTAAATAATATATTTTTTCACCATCTATATTTCTTCTTGTAAATTTCAAACCTGTATTTACAAGCGTTTCAGGATAGATTTGAGTGTTTTCTAAAGTTTTTAAAACATCTGAAGTTGGTTTTACCAATTCATTGTTTGCAGTTAAAAGATTTTGAAGTTGTTTTTCCTGATTTTTATAATCATTAAAACCAGGAACAGATTCTGGAAGGCTTTCGAAAATGATGTTTGCTCCCGCTTTTTTCAATTCAATCAATTTCTGCAAAGTTGCAAGAGGCATTTTTTGCGTGGGAGGAATTACTAAAGCTTTAAAAGTTGTACCATTAAGACTAATTTTTCCGTCGATTACTTTTGCATCGGCAATAAAATTATCAGAGATAAAATCTAAGCCATAACCTTGATTCATTAGTTTTTTGGTAGAAGCATAGAAAGAAGTCGGATGAAGCCATTCCTGAAGTGAATGTATTTTGAATTCAAAAAATAAAGTTCCTTTTTGATATTTGTCCCAAGTATCAAAAATTGGCCAATAAAGCAGAATCTCATTATCTGATTTTCCTTGCTGCAACATGGATTGACAGTTTGCAATATAAGAGAATAGAGAAGGAGCATCTTCCCAAATACTATTATTTGAATTGAAATTTACCGAAGCATAAAACTGCCATCCCGGCCAAGCTGCTCTGTCTGGCGAATAAGTAGAACCATGAAGAAAAATATGATTGATTCCGCTCAACATTAAATCCTCAGCTTCTGGCTTGCATTGTGATAAAGCAGCTTTGAAATGTTCGCGAAGCCACGTAAAAGTCTCAGATGAAACTAGATTTTTCCCTGAAATATGTGCCGCCGATGATGAAAATTTAAGCATTACCGGATCAGCATCTCCTTCACGAATATCTTCTTTTTCTCTTCTGAATCCCGGAATATCAAAAGGCATCGAACCAAAAGTTTCACATTCTGGAATATCAGCAGCAGCATATAAATCTATCAGATTTCCTGGAGATCCATGCGCTTGAAGTTTTGTTTTGAAATTTTTCGAATGCGCCCATTCTGTCCATGGTTTATCGAATTTGTTCAATAATAAATCACCAATTGTTTGGCGATAATCGCTTCTAATTCGGTTACCTATTTCACTATCGGTTTCATTCAATAATAAAGGCAATTCTTTTTTTAAATCATAACCGCGCAGTTTTTGAAATTCTTCGAAAAATTTAGGTGTAAAATCAGTACCGTAAACTTCGTAGCTGTCATTAAAAATAGCTCTGATTTTGCCTTCGCGTCCTTTAAAAGCATTATTAAACGGAACTACATAAGCGTCTAATGCCTCTGTTGAATAATGGTCTAAAGTAAAACCGCTTCCGCCGGGCGCCGCTCTTTTTACTTGTTGCCCTGTTTTTCCGCTAAAGACAGCGTAAAGGGTATAATCTGTTTTTTTTGCTTTCCATTTCAGTTTATTAGGTTCAGTTTGGTTCGGAATTTCAACAGCTTTTCCGTCAATACCTTTGTCTTTTATTTTGGTTTGATTTTTTTTAAGCTGATCGGTCAAATTGATATACGAGCCATCATTTCCATAAGCTACTACATATAATAATTCGGCAGGATTTTTTTCTTTTTTGTTTTTAACAGTAATATTTCGGTCAAATATTTCGTCTTTTTTTAGCGGATATTTTTCAATAATCAGTTTTGTTGCAGCATTTGCAACCGTTACATGCGATCCTCCATAAGGCCATCCTGTTCCTAAAACCATATCAACTTGCATGTGCAGACTATCTGCAACATGAACTGTATAGTCGAGCATTTCCATCCATTTTGGAGATAGATAATCAATGAAATTATTTTCCTCGCCTTTTACACCATATATAGGAGTAATTTCTACACCACCAATTCCTGCATTATGAAAATCTGAGAGTCTTTTTTTTAAGTTTGGCTTATCTACAGCGCTTCCCATCCACCACCAGCGCGCCCATGGCTGATTTATATTCGTAGATTTTGGCCAAGGTGATTTTGTTTCCTGAGCGGAAGAATTCAAAACCCAGCAAAGGGACAAGAGGATAAGACAATTTGATGTGGTTATTTTCATTGGTTGTGGTTCAATAGTTTTATAAAACGGTTACTAAATTACTTACTTCATATAAGTATAGAGATATATAATAGTAACTTTTTAATGGTTGTAATAAGGTAAAAGTAGTAGCAGAAACTCAATTTGCTATCCTGTAGCGTCCTGTTTCCTGTCATTTTATTAAAAATCAAAAGAGTAGTAATTTGTCATATTTTTTTCTCAATTCATATTTTTAGGTCAGAATTACTATGAATTACAAAAAAAATATTAAAGAAAATTTCGGATAATTTATTTGTAGATTATACACTTATTCACCCTTGTAAATCAGATAGTTGAAGTTTTTTTGAGTTAATAAAAACATAAAATTAATTATAAGAACCTGAAAGTTAACAGGATACTACAGGATGCTGTGCCCCCTTGTTCTAAATAAATTTGGATGAACTAATTAATTAACCAAATTTAACTTTTATGAAAAACAAATTTAGTCTTTTGCTGATTTTGGTCATGTTTGCGCTGTTGCAGACAGCAGGTTATGCGCAGAACAAAGTGGTTAAAGGTACAATCACTGATGCGGCAGGTCTGCCAATACCAGGGGCAAATGTACTTATTAAAGGAACAAAACAGGGAACAAGTACTGATTTTGATGGTAAATACTCTATCAGTGCAAGTACTGGACAAGTATTAGTATACTCGTCTACTGGTTCAAAATCTGTTGAAAGAACAGTTAGTACTTCTTCAGAAATTAATGTAAAACTTGTTGAAGAAGTATCTCAACTTAATGAGATTGTTGTTGTTGGTTATGGAACTGCTAAAAAATCAGACGTAACAGGATCAGTTTCAACTATAAATGCGCAGCAATTAATGAACAGACCTGTTTCAAGTGCAACTGAAGCACTACAGGGTAAGATTGCCGGAGTTGATATTACTACAAACGAGCGTCCGGGATCTCTTGGTACAGTACGTATTCGTGGTAACCGTTCTTTAACAGCAAGTAATGACCCTTTATATGTTGTTGATGGTGTGCCGTTAATGTCTGCATCTGCAATTGAAACTTTAAATCCAAGAGATATTGAATCGATGGATATTCTTAAAGATGCTTCAGCAACAGCTATTTACGGATCGCGTGGTGCAAATGGTGTTATCATTGTAACAACTAAACAAGGAAAATCAGGTAGATTTACTTTAAATTATGCTGGTACAGTGACTACTTCTGATATTGTTGACAGATCACCATCAATGAGCGCATCTGATTTTATTACTTTCAGACGTTGGGCTGCATACAATTTGGATCCAGCTAAATATGCTAATCCAGCGACTCCAACTCTTGCAAATGATAAATTGATTTTTGACAGTGCATTAGATGGTCAAACGTCAAGAGACAATGTATTAAGAGGATGGGCAAGTGGTACTTGGGATGCTTCTAAAGTAATTAACACTAACTGGACTGATTATGTAACGCAGACAGGAGTTAGCACAGAGCATGTTATTAGCGCTAGTGGTGGTTCTGAAAAAGTAAATACGTATGGTTCTGTTGGTTATTTAGATAATCAAGGTACTCAAAAAGGGCAGTGGTACAAACGTTATACTGCAAAATTAACTTCAAATATTACTCCAGTTGATTGGTTTAAAATGACTGCTTCTTTTAATGTTTCATGGAGCGAGCAAGATTATGGTATGTCAACTTTAAGTGCAAGAAGCGGAACATCTCCGGATGCAATTTATGGTGCTGCTAAACAAATCTATAATATTGCTGTTCCTTATGATGCAAACGGTAATACAATTATTAATCCGGGTGGTGAATCAGGTGTTTATACGATCATGGATGAGTGGGAGAAAAGTACACAGCAATCGCAAACAATGCGTGTTTTAGGTAATTTTTCTGCTAATTTAGATTTTGGTAAAATGACACATTCATTAGAAGGTCTTACCTATAAATTAAATTTCGGACCTGATTTCCGTAGTTGGAGAGAAGGTGTTTATGTTGACGGAACATCATCACTAAAAATTAATGCAAATGGTAGTGCAGGTAGTAATTTTGCTCGCCTTTCAAACCGTCGTGATCTTTCTTGGACTGTAGATAATATTATTAACTACGACCGTACATTTGCTGCTAAGCATAAAGTTGGTTTGACTTTATTACAAACTGCGTCATCTTGGAATATCGAAAATTCTGCTATGAGTGCAAATAATATCCCTAAACCTTCATTCTTATGGAATGCAATGGGTTCAGTAGATGCTACAAATGCTGCTAATAATGCTCGTATGAGTTCAGGTATTACAGAGCGTGCAATTAGTTCTTATATGGCTCGTGCAAATTATGGTTATGATAATCGCTATTTGTTAACAGTTTCAGGACGTTGGGATGGAGTTACGCAATTATCTGAAGGACACAAATGGGATTTCTTCCCTTCTGCAGCATTAGCTTGGCGTCTTAATAACGAAGAATTCTTAAAAAATGTTGATTGGATTAAAAACTTAAAACTTCGTTTAGGTGTTGGTACTTCTGGTAACTCTTCAGTTAATCCTTATGGAACTTTAGGAAATATTAGCCAAATATTCCTTCCTTTTAATGGTCAGAGTAATGCAATTGGATTTACTACAAATGAGCCTTATTACACAGACACTCAAACAGGAATGCCTAACAAAAACTTAGGTTGGGAAAAAACAACTCAATACAATCTTGGTGTTGATTTTAGTTTCTTAAACAACAGAATCAGTGGTACTATTGATGCTTACAAATCAGATACTAAAGATTTATTATTAAGAGTAGACATACCGCCAGTATCAGGTTATCCATACATTGTTTCGAATATTGGTCAAACAAAAAATCATGGAGTTGAGGTAACGCTTAATCTTATTCCGATTCAAACTGCTACAGGATTTACATGGGAAACTAATTTAAATGGTGCGTGGCAGAAAGATGAAATTGTTGGATTAGCAAATGGTGCGCAAGACATGGTAAGTAACTCATGGTTTATTGGTCAGTCTATCGCTGTTCGTTACGGATATGATAATAATGGTCTTTGGCAAAATACTCCAGAAGATGTTGCTGAAATGGCTAAATGGAATGCTAACGGTTATAAATTTACACCAGGTAATGTAAGACCTAAAGATCAAAATGGTGATTACAAAATGGATGGTACAGACCGTGTAGTTATAGGAAACAGTAATCCTTATTATACAATGGGATGGAACAACAACTTTACTTATAAAGGGTTTGATTTAGGAATAAATCTTTACGGACGTGCAGGATATACTGCTTCTTTAGGAGGTGAAGCTTTAACAGCGCATGCAAATCAGCGTGAAACAGATTACTGGACTCCAGATAATCCAGATGCTGAATTCCAAAAGCCAATTTTAGGTCAGGCAACTTCAGGTTCTGCAGATCCTTTTTCTGGACTTCTTGGTTTCCAAAAAGCATCTTTCGTAAAAATTCGTAATATTTCTTTGGGTTATAATTTATCTAAAGACGTTGCAAATAAAATTGGATTAGCAAACATGAAACTTTATGTTCAGGCTGTAAATCCAGGAAGCATCTACCAATCTCTTAAGTGGTATGATTTTGATACTGAGAAAACGTATTACAACCGCAGTTTTGTTATGGGTATTGAAGTTGGGTTTTAATAAGTTGTGGCGAATTGAAGTATAACAATAAAAGTAAAAAAATGAATAATATAAAAAATATAGGAATTGGTCTTTTATTAACAGCGGGGATATTTTTCACTTCGTGTTCGAAAGACTTTCTGGACGAAGAACAAACAAATGCTTATTCGACAGCTTATTTTGATACACCTGAAGGTCTTCAGGCGCTAACGGTATCTCTTTATGGTAATATTCGCTGGCATTTTGGTTTCGAATGGTCGTATGGAAATACTTTGTATGGTACAGATGAGTTTACCAATGCAAATGACCTTACTAACGAAATGTGGAATACCTATGATAACCGTTTTGGACCAGTAGGTGCATCAGCAGCAACAGGAGCGGCTAACGGAAATGCAACTAATCCAAACGCGCTTTGGGATGAGATGTATTATGGTATTGCTTCTTGTAATACGATTATCGCTAAAGCAGAAAAAGTAATTACAGATACAAAAATTAGAAACCGTTGTTTAGCTCATGCTTATTTTTTAAGAGGGTATAACTATTACAGACTTGTTGCGCAATATGGAGGTGTTGTTCTTCAAACTACACCTATTGAAGGAGTTGTTCGTAATTATGAGCGTGCAAGTGAAGAGAAATGTTGGGAACAAGTAATATCTGATTTCCGCCAAGCTTACAGTCTTTTTGAAGGTGAAGTTTTTACTTATGGAAAAGGAGTTACCTGGACAAAAGCAACTGCTGCACATTTTTTAGCAAAATCGCTATTATTCCGTGCGTCTGAGCGTAATGATGCTTGGAATGCTGCTTACAAAGATGCTGATCTTAAGGAAGCAATCGATGCTTGTTCATATGCAATTACAGCTCGTGGACCATTGACTCCTAATTACAGTGATTTATATGCAAACTGGACAGGAGTTGACTGCCCTAATGAGCAACTTAATGAAATTTTAATGGCTGCAGGGCACAATGCTGATGCTGCTACAGTTGGTCGTTTTGGAAACCGTACATATAGTTATTTCGCTCCTCAGTTTTCTAGTTTTTCTGGAGGATGGGTAAGACGTGGTGTTTGGATTGGAAGTATGGATTTTCAGCGTTGTCGTCCTACAGAATACACATATGGTGTGTTTGATCACGTAAATGATGCACGTATGTGGAAAACTTTTAGAACTGTTTATGGTGCAAATACTGTAATTGCTCCTAATCCGTCAGGGGTAAAAGTTGGAGATCCTGGTATTGTGATGATCTTGAATACTAAAAATGACAATACTTATGACGGTGCTAAATTTGGTGCGAGTGTTCAGGCTCCAACTTGGACAGATGCAGCGGGTCGTTTACCAGAATGGAATACAGGAGCAAGACAAACTGCTACTACTGGAACTTTAGCAGTTAAAAAAGGACAATATGTACCTAACTCTTCGGTGTTGTATCAAAATGGAGTTTATGTAGCACCTACATTTAAAAACCAGCCAATTTGTAACTTCTTTGCTGGTATCAATAAAACAGAATGTGGATCTCGTACTGCTGAAAGAGGTGATTCACACCGTGATGTAATTATGGCTCGTCTTGCTGAAACTTATTTAATACGTGCAGAATGCTATGTTCGTCTTAGCCAGTATGGAAATGCAATGCAGGATATCAACGTAGTAAGAGCAAGAGCACAATGGAAAGCAGGAGAAAATAGATCTTATTATAATGATGGTTCTCAAGCGTTTAAAACGAATCCTTTAAATACAGGAACTTCAGCTACAGCCTTTACAGCCTCAAATTTAGATATGAATACTTATTATTTGTCTAATCCAACAATTCCCGTTACAACAGCAGCATCTGATTTGACATTGAAATCTTTCCCTAATAATTTACCTGCGGAAGATGAAGCTGTTATGGCTAAAGTTGGTGCTTCGACAGATAAAGAACGTGCTATAAACTTTATTCTTAATGAGTCTACTCGTGAGCTTTTAGGAGAATGGCAACGTTGGGAAACACTTTCTCGTACTGGAATGCTTATCAAACGTGCAAAAGCATTTAATGCTGAAGCGGCACCTAATATTAAAGTTGGTAAACACGAACTTCGTCCAATTCCTCAAACTTTTATTGATGGATTATTAAACGATGATGGTTCTAATTTATCAGCTGCACAAAAAGCAGCTTGGCAGAATCCAGGTTACTAAAATCTTTTTACTTTTTGTTTTTGAAAGCCGTCTCATTATGAGGCGGCTTTTTTTTGTGTTTTTAAAGTGAAAATGATACTAGTAAATCATGAAAATAAACGGATCATAAAATATTTTTAGAAAAAAAATGCAATCGATTACATTGGTTTGGAAAAAATATCATAATTTTCGGATATTAATTTCACATTCAATAAAAATTTTTGAATAAAATTATGGTATGTGAAAAAATAATAACGTTTCGTTTTTATATTCATATTTAGAAGCCTTTTATTCAATTTTCCTTTGAAAATCAAGTGTTTGAAGGATTTTATGGTTAAAAAAATCTTAAATAATTTTTGTAAAACTCTGTAAGTTAGAATAGTTATAAATTATTTTGCAGGATACTACAGGACAGTGCGAGATTAACTTCTAAATAAATTTGAGTAACTAATTAATTAACCAAATTTAACTTTTATGAAAAACAAATTGAGTGTGCTGCTGTTGATAGCCATGATTGCATTATTCCATGCATCTGGTTACGCGCAGAACAAAGTAGTCAAAGGTACCATTAAAGATGCTACAGGATTGCCAATTCCGGGTGTCAATGTACTCATCAAAGGAAGCCAGAATGGAGTGAGTACCGATCTGGATGGAAGTTACTCTATTAATGCGGCTTCTGGAAACATTCTTGTTTACAGTTTTATCGGTTTTAAAAAACAAGAAATTACTGTTGGCGCTGCAACTGTTTACAATGTTTTGTTGAAAGAAGAGGACAATTCTCTTGAGGAGGTAGTCGTAGTAGGTTACGGTACAAAAAAGAAAAAGGATCTTACTGGATCAATTGTGAGCGTAAATGCTGAAGAAATCGCATCAAGACCGGTAGTTAATGCCGTACAGGCTATGCAGGGAAAAGCTGCGGGTGTAGATGTTTCTTCAAATGAACGTCCGGGAACTGTTGGAAATATTACTATTCGTGGAGCTCGTTCTATTTCTGCTTCAAATGCACCGCTTTATGTAGTTGATGGTATTCCTCTAAATTCAAGATTGATTACTGATGCCTCTACAGGTAAAATTAGTGTTGATGCCAATTCTGGAGGTATCGACTTCTTAAATCCAACTGATATTGAAACAATCGACGTTTTAAAAGATGCTTCTGCAACGGCAATTTATGGTTCACGTGGTGCAAACGGAGTTATCATTGTTACAACTAAAAAAGGTAAAAACGGAAAATTTACTTTGAATTATGATACTTCTTTAATGACGGAAACAATTCATGAAAATGCACCAATGATGTCAGCGGGAGAATATATCGAATTTCGTCGTTGGGGAAGATATTACTCTAACCCGTCAGCTTTTCCTAAAGGAGATGCTCCTACAATAGAAAATGATAAGTTAATTTTCCTTGCTTCTGCTGACCCGGCTGCATGGGCAAACATCGAGAAAGGATGGGCTGGCGGAACTTGGGACGGTTCTAAAGTGGCAACTACAGACTGGACTAAATTTGTAACCCGTACCGGAATCACACAACAGCATACTATTGGTGTAAGCGGTGGAACTGAAAAAATGAAAGGTTACGGTTCTTTTGGATATTTAGATAACACAGGAACTTTATTTGGACAAAGTTATGTGCGTTACAGTGGAACTGCCAATGTTGATATTACACCAACAAAATGGTTTTCTATGGGTGTGAGTCTTAATACAAGTTATGGTATAAATGAATATGGGCAATCAAACGTAGGTAGAACTGCCGTTACAAGTTCAACAGGAATTTATGCAACAGCACGTACAAACCTTCCTTACGCAGTTCCTTATGACAGCAACGGAAACCGAATTGACAGTCCAGGTGGAGATTCAACGATCAGAACTCCTGTTGATGAATATAAATTGTCTCAAGATCAGCGTATAACTTTGCGTGCTTTTGGTAGTTTGTATGCTCAGTTTGATTTGGGAGCAATTTCTTCAAAACTTGACGGTTTAAAATACCGTATCAATTTTGGTCCTGATCTTACCTCATTCCGTGATGGTGTTTATTTGGATGGTAAATCGGCTATTCGTTCAGGAACTAGTTTTGCTTCTCTAGCTAAAGAACAAACAATTTCATATACATTGGATAACTTGATTTTCTACAACAAAACATTCGGGAATCACAGTTTTGGAGGTACATTATTAATGAGCCAGACGGAGTATCATAATGAAAACAGTTCAATGTCTGCAAATGATATTAAAAACCCTGAAAACAAATGGAACGCTCTGAATCCTGCGAATGTTACACTTGCTGGATATTCTTCGGGTCTTACTGATACAGGTTTATTGTCATACATGGGTAGGGTAAATTATACGTATGCTGATAAATATTTGTTTACTGCTTCTGGCCGTTATGACGGAGCTTCGCAATTAGCGGCAGCAAACAGATGGGCATTTTTTCCGAGTGCTTCAGCTGCATGGATATTAAACAAAGAAAAATTCTTAGAAAATGTTTCTTGGGTTAATCAATTAAAATTGAGAGTGGGTTACGGTGAAACTGGTAACGCTGCAGTTCCTGCATATGCAACACAACCTCCATTAGTTGGGATTGTTTATCCTAATGGATCGGGTGTTGTAAACAATACATCTTTAGGAAATGTTGATTTGGGTTGGGAACAAACGGCTCAATTTAACTACGGTATTGATTTCGCATTATTCAGTAATAGAGTTTCCGGTGCTTTGGATTATTTTACAAGCAGAACAACTGATTTGTTATTAAAAAGCAGTGTACCAACGGTTATCGGGGTTAAAGATACTTACCAAAACGTTGGAGAAACAGAAGGTAAAGGTGTCGAACTTACTTTGAGCACGGTAAACGTTACAACAAAAGATTTTGAGTGGACTACTAACATCAGTGCTTCTTATCAGCAAAATAAAATTGTATCGCTTCAAAACGGAAAATTTGACGATATCAACAATAACTTATTTATTGGAGATTCTCAAAATGTAATTTACGGTTTCGAATCAAACGGAATCTGGAAGCCAGAGGACGCTGCCGAAATGGCCAAATTTAATGCAGTTATGGGGCCAAATACTTTCACTTTTGGTAATGCAAGACCAGTTGACCAAAATGGCGATTATAAAATTGATGCAAATAATGACCGTGTTATTATTGGTTCAAAAGATCCGAAATATATTTTTGGTATGACAAATACTTTCAGCTACAAAAATTTCGAATTATCATTCTTTGTATATGGACGTATGGGCTATTTGTATGATACTTTAGGTGAAAATGAAGGTGCAAAAGGAAGCCAGAGATCTATTAATTATTATACAGATAATAATACAAATGCAGAATATCAAAAACCTATTTATTCAGCAGGTACAGGAGATCCTTATTACCCAATTTTAGGATATCGCAATGGGGCATTTTTGAAAATGAGAAATATTTCTTTAGGATATCATTTTGATAAAGAATTAGTACAGAGCCTTGGACTTTCTAAATTGAGAATTTATTGTCAGGCTACTAATCCGGGTATGATTTTTACAAAAGTAAAATGGACTGATTTGGATACGCAGACAACGGCTTCAAACAGAGGTATAACTTTAGGGTTAAATGTAGAATTCTAAATAATTAAAAAACATCATTATGAAAAATTATAAAAAACTATATATCAACTTAATGCTTGTTGCAGCGCTGACTTTAGGAAGTTCTTGCAGCAAAGACTTTCTTGACGAAGAGTTGACAACGGCTTACAGTTCAGATTATTATAAAACTGAGGCTGGAATTCAGGCTTTGGCAGTCGGAACTTATTATCAGGTATTTGCAGCAGAATTTCAAGGCGAAGTACCACTTACTGCTACAGAATCTGGAACTGATGAATTTCATGCCGGAGGTGACCCTTCAAACTGGATTTGGAATTCGTATTCTTCTGGATTTAAGGCTTTTGTAACAGTTTCGAATGCGAATACTGTTGCGGCAAATACACACTGGGATAACTTATATATCGGAATTGGGAATGCCAATACATTAATTGAGTCGGCCACAAATATCGTTTCATCAAATGACGCAATTAAGAAAACGGCTTTAGGTGAAGGTTACTTTTTAAGAGCTTTTAGTTATCTGCAATTAGTAAGTCAGTATGGCGCTGTTCCTTTAAAATTAAAAACAAGTTCTACAGTTGAGTTAGAATTTACAAGAGCCGCTCCACAAGAAGTTTTAGCTCAGGTTATTGCTGATTTTACTCAGGCTTATAATTTATTAGGAAATGCTGGAGCTCCGGCAAAAATCACTAAAGATGCAGCGGCTCATTATTTGGCGAAAGCTTATTTAACTCGTGCAAGTGAAATTAACGACAGCTGGAATGGAACTACAAAAACGGCCGATTTACAGCAAGTTGTTGCTTTATCTGATGAGGTAATTTCGCGTCACCCATTAGCAGCTAATTATGATAATTTATGGTCATACACAACTGCTGACGGTGCTAACGAAAAACTTCCGGAGTTGATTTTATCTGCACAGTTCAATGCAAGTACATTAACAACTGGAGGAAATCAGCAGCATTTATATTTCCTTTCTACTTACGACCAATTGCCCCAAATGAAGCGTAACCTTGCCGGCGGAAGACCTTTTAGCCGTTTGGCCCCAACTTATTTTGTATATGATGCTTTTGATCACGTAAATGATTCACGTTTCTGGAAAAGTTTCCAAACAAAAAGTATTGTCAATAATGCATCTGGAGCTGTTTATAAAAATGGCGATTTAGGAATTATGTATATTGTCAACACAGCTGCAGACACACGTTTTGCAAAAACTAAAAATACCGATGCGATCATTTATCCAAAAACAGGAAAAACAATTCCGAGTGTTTATGTAGCTTATGCAGCTGATAAAGTGGGGTTAATGGCCGATGTAAGATTTCCTTCTTTAAGTAAATATATGGACGGAAACAGAATCGATTTGAGTAATATAAAAGGATCTCGTGATATTACATTGGCTCGTTCCGGAGAAACTTACTTAATGGCTGCCGAAGCAAAAATCCGTTTGGCAAAAGCTGGTGGCGCAACATATGCTGATGCGTTGCCTTATATCAATACGGTTCGTGCTCGTGCTGCATACAAAGCAGGTGAAAATCGTGCTGCTTACGCGGATGGTTCAGCGGCATATACAACGACAGGTCAGGCAGGAATTCCAATTTCGTATATTCCTGAAAACTCGTATTATGAGTCAAATAATATTGCAGTTGCAACAACTGCAACAAACTTAGCAATTAATAGTATTACTGCATTACCAGCTGAAGATATGGCTGTAATTGCAAAATTAGGATACGGAACTGATTATGACAGAATGTTATGTTTAGTCCTTAATGAACGCACTAGAGAATTGTGTGGAGAATTTCACCGTTGGGAAGATTTAAGCCGTACTAAAACATTAGTTGCCAGAGCGAAAGCGTATAATATTGAAGCAGCTGCAAATATTCAGGAATATCATAACCTGCGTCCAATTCCACAGACTTTTCTTGATGGAGTTTATGCAAGTGGAAAACCTTTGACTGCAGAACAAAAAGCCGCTATGCAGAATCCAGGGTATTAATATCAAACTTATTTTTTGGTTTTTTATGTTAGGAACCGTCTCAATTTTTGAGGCGGTTTTTTTTATTATATAGCAGGGTACAACAGGATAGTTTTCAGTTATTTAATATTTAAATTTGATTATCATTTTAAGGATATTGGTTTTCGTTAATATGGTAATGGTAAAATTAAGTGGTTTTGATTTTACGAAGGCAGTAACGTTTGTTGCTGCCTTTTTTGTTTTTTATATTTCTGAACCAAAACAGGGAAGCACAGGATACCGATATCGTTTTAGTACTTTATCTTTAAAGTTTTAGTATTAAAATTATATTCCGAATGATTTATTTAAAGAAATTGTTGTTATTATTCATTGTTTTAGGATTAAAACTGACTGCTGTTGCTCAAGTAAAATTGCCTGCATTAGTTGGTGATAATATGGTTTTACAACAAAATTCGAAAGTGAATTTATGGGGATGGGCTTCTCCAAACGAAAAAATCAAAATCCAGTTAAGTTGGCAATATAATCCTGTAGAAATTACTGCAAATCCTGACGGAACATGGAAAACAGCAGTCAGTACACCAGTAGGAAGCGAAAAACAATATGATATTACAATCGATGCTTCGAATAAAATTATTCTTAAAAATGTTTTGATTGGTGAAGTATGGATTTGTTCTGGACAATCTAATATGTATTTTCCTGTTGGAAAAGAAGAAGGAACTTGGAAAACCGGAGTAAAAAATTATGAAGAAGAAATCCAAAATGCCAATTTTCCATCGATACGATTATTTACTGTCCAAACAAAAGCGTCTCAAAAACCTTTAGAAGATGTTACAGGAAACTGGGTTGAATGCTCACCATCTAGGATTAAAACTTTCTCAGCAGTAGCGTATTTCTTCGGAAGAGATTTGTACCAAGATTTAAAAGTGCCAATCGGATTAATTTCAACTTCTTGGGGCGGAACCAAAGCAGAGGCATGGACTTCGCAAACTTTTCTAGAAAGCAATCCGGATTTTCTTCCAATTTTAGAACAAGATGCAAAAAACGAAAAATTGTTTCAGGAAAAATTAGAAAATTATTATGCAGATTTAGCAAAAGAAAGACTTGCAAATAATAATGATATTTCTAAAACCCAATTAAAAAAACCAAAAAAAGAAGAAAATAAAACCTCTTATGTTTTGTACAATGCAATGTTGCATCCGGTAACTAATTATACGATGAAAGGTGTGATTTGGTACCAAGGAGAAAGCAATGCAGAAAAGGCATTTTTGTACAGAACCCTTTTTCCGGCAATGGTAAAAAGTTGGAGAAGCGAATGGAATCAAGGCGATTTCCCGTTTTATTTTGTTCAGATTGCACCACACAAAGGACAAAATCCTTACATCAGAGAAGCACAATTAATGTCCTCAAAAGTAATTCCAAACAGCGGAATGGTCGTTACAACCGATATTGGAAATGCTGAAAATATTCATCCAATTGACAAACAAACTGTTGGTTATCGTTTGGCTTTAATTGCAAAAGCAAAAACGTATGGAGAGAATAAATTAGTTTATTCAGGACCAACATACAATCATTTGGAAATCAAAAAACAGCAAATTAAATTGTTTTTTGACGACGTTCCTAACGGATTTAAAAAGAGCGACGATAATTTAAAAGAATTTGAAATTGCAGGAAATGACAAAGTATTTTATCCCGCAAAAGCTAAAATTGATAAAAAAACGATTCTGGTTTCTTCTCCAAATGTAAAAGAACCAGTTGCAGTTCGTTTTGCATGGAAAGCGGTTCCAGAACCAAATTTATTTAATGTTGAAAATTTGCCGGCATCACCTTTCAGAACGGATGATTGGGTGATTGAAAATGAAAAGAAAAATTAATTAAGAAAAGGTTAAACATAAAGTTTGTCATTCCGAGGAACGAGGAATCACACAAGTGATTAACAGGAAGTAATAAGTACAGTTTGTCATTCCGAGGAACGAGGAATCTCCACGAGAAGCTCTACAAAGATTGGACTTTCGTTGCGGAGTTACTCGCGAAGATTTCTCCTTCGTCGAAATGACAAGATTGAGCAATAAATGACAAAAAAACAACAAAAAAATAAATGAAAATTAAACCAAAATATCTTTTTACAATCCTAATAACTGCATTGTTCAGCCTAACAATGACAGCACAAAAAGACATTCAAAAAGATCAAAAACATATTGCTCCAAAACCATTATTCCGCGATCCAATTTATGACGGAGCCGCCGATCCAACAATTATTTGGAACAAAAAAGAAAAAAAATGGTTTATGTTTTATACCAATCGAAGAGCAAAAGATTCAACAGCAAAAGGAATTACTTGGGTTCACGGAACAAAAATTGGTGTTGCAACTTCTGAAGATGGTGCAAAATGGACATACAAAGATACTTGCACGATTAATTACAAATTAAAAGATGTAACGTATTGGGCGCCAGATGTTATTAAATACAAGAACAAATATCATATGTATTTGACTATAGTTCCCGGAATTTTTAATGACTGGTATCATCCGCGTTCAATTATTCATTTAACGAGCACGAATTTAATGGATTGGAATTTTGAATCAGAATTAAAACTAGCTTCAGAACGTTGTATTGATGCTTCGGTTTTTCAATTACCAAATGGAACTTGGAGAATGTTTTACAATAATGAAAATGATGGAAAATCAATTTATTACGCAGATAGTAAAGATCTATACAATTGGACCGACAGCGGAACGAAAATTGTAAAAGATAGAGGAGAAGGCCCAAAAGTTTTTGTTTGGAAAGGGAAAAACTGGATGGTAACAGATTCTTGGAGAGGTTTGAATATTTATTCTTCTGAAGATTTTTTAAATTGGAAACGCCAGGAAAAAAATATTCTTCAAACTCCCGGAACTGGTGAAGATGACAAGGTAATTGGCGGGCATCCGGATGTAATTGTAAATGGCGATCGAGCGTATATTTTTTATTTCACACATCCCAGTAGAACTCCAGAAAATAAAGGAGTTGAAGGTTATGAAACGAAAAGAAGTTCTATTCAAATAGCAGAATTGCAATATATAAATGGCGAAATTAGCTGTAATAGAGATGAGCCTGTTCAAATAAATTTAAAGCATTAAAAATGGCAAATAAAAACACAATTCGAAACGCTTTCAAAATGAAATTAAAATCTGGTTTTGAAGCGGAATACAAAAAAAGACATGACGAAATCTGGCCAGAATTATCGGCTTTGCTTTCAGAAACTGGAATACAGGATTACAGTATCTTTTTAGATGAAGAAACACTGATACTTTTTGCGGTGCAGAAAATCAGTTCAGATTTTGATTTCGACTATTTGCCAAATCATCCAATAGTAAAAAAATGGTGGGCATATATGGGCGATATTATGGATACAAATCCTGATAATTCGCCAATTTCGGTTTCATTAAAAGAGGTTTTTCATTTGGATTAAACCTGAAACTTTAAACAAAGAAAACCTGAAACAAAAAGAAAAATGAAAACAAAATATTATTTGTCAATAGCTTTTGCAACAGCAATTTTAGCAAGTTGCAATGCACAAAAAGTTACTTTAAAAAACACTTCTGATTTAGGAGTGCCTCAAAAAGCAATCAGTATAAAAAGAAGCCAAATTGCATCAAAATATGTTGCAAATAGTTTCCCAATTTTGATTGCTAAAAATGATACAATTCCGGCACAGCTAAATGATTTAGATGGTGATGGAAAATGGGACGAACTTTTCTTAGTAACTAATTTTGCTCCAAACGAAAAGAAAACAGCAACATTAACTTGGTCTTTAAAAGATCCTAAATTTCCAATAAAAACAAGTGCAAGATTCGGAAAAAGAGAAGCTAAAGATTTACCGGTTCAGCCAGCGACAGAGGAAGTTTTAATGGCGAATCAGGTGCATAAAAAACTAGGTTTCCAAAAATATCAAACTGACGGGCCAACTTGGGAAAATGATAAAGTAGGTTTCAGACATTATTTAGATGGAAGAAATTCTAAAGATGTTTTCGGAAAAAAAATCCCTGCCATTACACCAGAAAATGTTGGAATAAACAGCAAAGGAGCTGTTGAAGACAATTATCACGTAATGTACGATTGGGGAAGAGATATTTTTCCTGTAGGGAATTCTGCAGGTTTGGGCGGTTACGCTTTATTGATAAACGACAAAATCAACCGTCTCGGAATTTTGACAAACGATACTTTAAACAATGTCGAAAAAACAACTTTCAAAATTGTAAGTGAAGGTCCGGTCAATTCGGTTTTAAGTTATAAATACCAAAACTGGAAAGCTTCTGGAAATAATTACCAAGTTCAGGAAACGACTTCAATCTGGCCGGGAATGTACGGTTATGAAAACACAGTTTCTATCAGCGGACTTAAAGGCGGAGAAACTTTTCTTGCAGCAATTTCAAATATCAATAATAAAAATCCGCTTCAAGTTGTCGAAGCTGGTGATTGGGTTTGTTTTATTCAGCATGATAATTTGACCTACAATCGCGAATGGATTTTAGGAACTGCAATTTTAGTTCCGAAGAAAATTTATCAAGGCTACATTGAAGCACCAAAAACGGGTCAGTTAACAGATTCCTATTTGGCAAAGTTAAATGTAGAAAACAATAAGAAAATCAGTTACTATGCCATTGCAGGCTGGGAACTGAGTGCCGATAAAAACTTTAAAGATGCAGCTTATTTCAGCAATTATGTAACCACTTTGGCAAAACAGCTTTCTGCCAAAATAACGGTTGAAATCAGTAAATAAAACAATTTTAAACTAACACACTAACCATATGAATTATAAATCAACCATTTTAGCAATGCTTGTGTTTGCATCATTTACAAATGCAAATGCACAAAAAACAGATGCGACAGCGCCATTGCATTTAATGCAGCCTGATTATCCAACTCCATATGTTATTCCGCAAAAGGAAGATATAAAAGTGGTTTTGGACCGAGTTTATAATTTTTTAGATAAAAATTCGGCTTCAAAAATTGTCGATGCAAATACTAAAGCTGTTATTACAGATTATAAAAAAGGCAATCAGGATATTGTTTTTGAACCGGGTGCTTTCAGATTGACCAGTTATGAATGGGGTGTTACGTATGCCGGAATGCTTCTAGCTTCTAAAGCAACAGGCGAAAAATATTACGCTGATTACTCCAATAAAAGAATACAGTTAATCGCTGATATTGCCGAAAATTATAATGAAAAAAATATCAAGGATAAGGACATGCTTAAAACGCTTCATCCTGAAGCATTAGATTTTGCCGGAGCTCTTTGTGCAGCTTTTATTAAAGCCAAAAAAAACGGTTTAAAAGCCAATATCGATCCTTTGGTAAACAACTACATCGACTTTATCAGTAACAAACAATTCCGATTAAAAGATGGAACTTTAGCAAGAAACAGACCACAGGATAATACGCTTTGGCTTGACGATATGTTTATGAGTGTACCTGCTTTGGCACAAATGGGAAGTTACACCGGAAATACAAAATATTTTGACGATGCTGTAAAACAAGTGAATCAGTTTTCTGAAAGAATGTTTAACAGCCAAAAAGGAATTTACATGCACGGTTGGGTTGAATCTATGACGGTACATCCTCAATTTCATTGGGCAAGAGCAAATGGCTGGGCAGTTATGACAATGGTTGAATTATTAGAAGTTTTGCCAAAAAATCATCCTGGTTATCCTCAGGTTTTGGCACAATTGCAAAAACACATCGCTGGTTTGGTTCAATATCAAGACGGAACCGGTTTTTGGCATCAATTATTAGATAGAAATGATTCTTATTTAGAAACTTCGGCAACGGCAATTTATGCGTATTCTATTGCTAGAGCAATAAATCGTGGTTATGTGGATAAAATGACATACGCACCAGCAGTTTTATTGGCTTGGAATGCTGTTGCAACAAAAGTAAATGACAAAGGTCAAGTAGAAGGAACTTGCGTCGGAAC
This sequence comes from Flavobacterium sp. ASV13, assembly GCF_000745775.1. Taxonomy (GTDB): domain Bacteria; phylum Bacteroidota; class Bacteroidia; order Flavobacteriales; family Flavobacteriaceae; genus Flavobacterium. The sequence goes on from NZ_JQJY01000008.1 coordinate 210,463, forward strand.
CGGAATGGGTTTTGATCCTGCATTTTATTACTATCGTCCAATAAATGTTTTTGCCGCTCACGGTTATGGTCCAGTTTTATTGGCCGGAGCCGAAGTAATTATGCTTTTAAAAGACAGTCAGTTTCAAATAAATGACAGTTCTATACAATTAAAAATCGAAGGGAAAGATAACTTACATAAGTAAAATAGATATTAAGGCTTTTTGTAAAGTTTTAATCTCGCAAAGGCACAAAGACGCCAAGTTTGAAAGTTTAAATTTTAATTGCCTCCAGTTTTAACTGGGGGTAAAATATAAGTCATCACTATCGGCTTTAGCCCAATTCTGTTGTTCATAGTAAAAAAACTTTGCGTCTCTGCGACTTTGCGAGATTCATTGACAAAGTAATTTAAAAAGAAAAACTTTACGCCTTCGCAGCAAAACACGACCAACATATGAAATCAACAATAAATATACTTTTCTTATTAATCGGCACAATTGCTTTTGCGCAGATAGGAAAACGATTTCCATCAGAAAAAAAAATAATCAAAGATCCCGTAACTGGTATCGATTTAATTTTTTTAACCACAAAATCAGCGGGAGATTCGAAAACATATCCAACGCATCCACAATGGACTGCTGATGGTGAATGGCTTATCTTCAGAACCAAAAGAGCCAACGGAGAAGCAATGGCGGTCAACGAAAAATCGGGTATAATGGTTCAGGTTACCGAAGGCGGATATACAGGAACTTTATGCATGGCGCAAAAATCAATGAAATTGTATTTTATGCGAAAAGGCGACGGTGATAAGATGCAGATTATGGAAGTGAATTTGGAAGCTGTTTTTGCTGATAGTGAAAAAGGAAAAATGAAACCTGTATCAGCTTATGAACGTGTTTGCGGCACAACAAATCCAGAAATGGGCGCTTCAGGAGATATGGCTCTGGATGCTAATGAAGATCGTGTTTATTTCAGAATTGGAAAAGAAGAAGCAGCTCGTCATTTGGATCCAAATATTAAAATTGAAAAAAGTTTCGGGCCAAGAAATATGGGTGCAGGTCCAGGTGGAATCAGCAGTATGGATATCAAAACCGGAGAAATTAAACATGTAGTTTCAGTACCGTTTCAGGTTGGACATATTCAATCGAATATTTGGAATCCGGGTGAATTGGTTTTTTGCTGGGAAACAGGCGGAAAATCTCCACAGCGAACTTGGACCGTAATGGCGGATGGTTCAGGCTTACGACCATTATACCCAGAATCGGATTATGAATGGGTAACGCACGAAGTCGTAATTTCTAAAGATGAGGTTGCAATGGCGATTATGGGACATCGAAAAATTGATATTCAGAAAGAAGCTCCCGTTGAAGTTACTTCTAGTACCGAAGTTCGAAATCCTCAAAATCCGGGTCAGGAAAGCAATTGGGGAAATTCGGGAACGAGAGAAAAACCTACTGGTTTGGCAATTGTAAACCTAAGAACCAGAGAAATGATTATTGCCGGACAAACTAAAAGCGGAAGCGGTTTATGGCACGTTCATGGTTCTTCTGACGGAAGATGGGCTGTTGGAGATGACTTTTCTAGAAGTTTATATTTAATTGACAGAAAAACAAATGAAATGATGATGCTGACAACCGGACATAAAGAAACAGCAGCAGATCACGTTCACCCAACTTTCAACAGAGACGGAACAAAAATTGAAATTCAGTCGGCGATGCTTTCTGAGGATAATAGAACGCTGAATATCTGTATTGTAAATGTTCCGAAAGAATGGCTGAAAAGAAAGTGATTAGTAAAAAGTGAAAAGTAATTAATAAAATGTTTAAAAAGAATTATTCAGTTTTGTGTCGCTTAATTTTCATTGTTTTTATGAGCAATGTGGCGGTTTCTTTTGCGCAAGAATCAGGAAAAATGGATGCCATTTATTCTGGTGTTCCTTGGCTTGACCAAAACGGAAATATTGTAAGCGCGCACGGAGCCAACATTATAAAAGAGAAAGATACATTTTATTTATTTGGAGAAGCGCATAGCGATACCAGCAATGCATTTGCAGGGTTTAATTGTTATTCTTCAAAAGATCTTTACAATTGGAAATTTGAAAAAGTAGCGCTTCCATTGCAAGAATCTGGAAAATTGGGGCCAAATCGTGTTGGTGAACGAGTAAAAGTGATGAAATGCCCAAAAACCAATGAATTTGTAATGTACATGCACGCCGATACTTTAACGTATAAAGATCAGTTTGTGGGTTATGCGGTTTCAAAAAATATTGAAGGTCCATATACTTTTAAAGGACCACTTTTATTGGATGGAAAACCAATCAAAAAATGGGATATGGGAACTTTTCAGGATACTGATAATTCGGGATATATTTTAGTTCACGGCGGTGAAATTTACAAATTAAGTGATGATTATAAATCGGTTACCGAAAAAGTAAATGAAAATATAACAACCGGATTTGAATCGCCTACAATGCTGAAAAAAGATAATTTGTATTATTTTATTGGTTCGCATTTGACAAGCTGGGAGAAAAATGACAATTATTATTATACCTCAAATTCAATTAAAGGACCTTGGGAATTTCAAGGTTTAATTGCACCAAAAGAAACACTTACGTGGAATTCGCAATCGACTTTTGTTTTGCCAATTCAAGGTTCAAAAGAAACGACATACATGTTCATGGGCGATCGTTGGTCGTTTCCGAAACAGGCTTCATCAGCAACTTATGTTTGGCAACCTTTAACAATTTCAGGAAAATCGCTTTCAATTCCGGTGTATCAGGAAGCTTGGAAAATAGATGTTTCTACAGGAATTATTTCTATTTCGGATAAGAAAGATCAGATTATCAACAACAGAAACAAACAAATTCGATATAAGGGAAATTGGAAATATGTAACCAATGGAAATATGGTTTATGAAAGTGAATCAGATGATAAAGATGCTTCATTTTCGATAAAGTTTAAAGGTCAACAAATAGGTTTGACGAGTTTTGTTGGTACAGAAAATGGTTATGCAAAAGCTGTTTTAACCGACAAAAAAGGAAATACAATACTTACAGCAATTATTGATATGTACAGTAAATATTCAGATTTGATGCAAGTTTTTAAATCTCCAATTTTAAAAAAAGGCACTTATAAATTGACTGTTTCGGTTACGGGAGAAAGACCAAATTGGTCAGATAAAAGAAAATCAAATTATGGAAGTACAGGATATTATATTTCTGTTACTCAGATTGAAATAAAAAAATAAATAAAAAATAAAACAGCTTACAATGAAAAAGTTTTTCACTTTGGTTTTATGTGTTTTGGGAATTTCCCAAAGCTCATTTTCGCAGAAATACAGCAACGATAAATTTCCAGACGGAACTGAAATTACATCTTGGTTTAAAGATTATAAAAAGCTTCAATTAAAAGATTTAGGAAAAAAATACACTATAACTGATTTTGGAGTAAGCAAAGACAGTACAAAAGTTCAGACTGTTGCGATTCAAAAAGTGATTGATAAAGCGTCTGCAAATGGTGGCGGTGTAATTGTAATTCCGAAAGGAGTTTACTTGAGTGGCGCTTTGTTTTTTAAACCAAAAACAGCTTTATATATCAGCGAAGGCGGAGTATTAAAAGGTTCTGATGATATTTCAAATTATCCAATAATGCCATCAAGAATGGAAGGCCAGAATTTAGATTATTTCCCAGCTTTAGTAAATGCTTATGGCGTTGATAATTTTTCGATTTCGGGAAAAGGAACAATCAACGGAAATGGAAGAAAATATTGGGATGCTTTCTGGGCACGCCGAAAAGAAAATCCGAAATGTACCAATCTTGAAGTTTCTAGACCAAGATTAGTTTTTGTTTGGAATTCGAACAACGTACAATTTCAGGATGTAAAATTCATTAATTCAGGTTTTTGGACCAATCATTTTTACAAATGCAATAACATAAAAATATTGGATGCTTATATCTATTCTCCACACAAAAAAGGTGATGCTCCAAGCACCGATGCGATTGATCTTGACATTTGCAACAACGTATTGATAAAAGGCACCAACATGTCTGTAAATGATGATGCTATAGCGTTAAAAGGAGGTAAAGGACCGTATGCAGATCAGGATAAAAACAATGGGCCAAACACCAATATTATTATTGAAGATTGTAAATTCGGATATTGTCATTCGGCTTTAACTAATGGAAGTGAGGCAATTCATAATCGAAACATCATTATGCGTAATTGTGAAGTTGATGGCCCATCAATATTGTTGCATCTTAAAATGAGACCTGATACACCACAGCTTTACGAATATATCAGATTGGAAGATATTAAAGGGCAAACTAAAAACGGTCTGGCGATTTTAGCATGGAAACAGTTTTTTGATTTAAAAGGTCGTCCTGATGTTCCGTTATCGTATGGCGATAATGTTACGTTAAAAAATATTGACCTAAAATGCGAGATGTTCTATAAAGTGGAGAACGATCCAAATGTACGTTTGTCAAACTTCACTTTCGAAAACTTAAATGTTGAATCTGTTAAGGCTGATATTGATAAAAGTTTGATTAAGAATGTGACTTTTAAAAATGTTTTTGTGAATAAGAAGGCTTTTGAATAGAGGTTCAAAGGTTCAAAGTTACATAGAGGTTTTTTATAGAGGCGTACAGCAGTGCGTCTAACACAAAGTAACCATAAAGTTTGTCATTCCGAGGAACGAGGAATCTCCGCAAGAAACTCCACAATCTAAATTGACAATCTTTGTAGAGCTACTTGTGGAGATTCCTCGTTCCTCGGAATGACAAGATTGTGTGTTAATTTCTTTTGTGATTCCTCGTTCCTCGGAATGACAAAACTGGCGCAAATCCGTTAAATTAGTAAAATCCGTGGCCCAATAAAGCGTCCAAAATAAATTCCAAAATGAAAAAAATACTGCTATTAGTTTTCTCGATTTCATCCATAAATGTTTTCTGCCAAAACAAAAACGCAAGTGATTTTGTAATCGCTGATTCAAACAACGCGGTAAATATTTTCATTGATAAAAATACAGATCCTTTAATTATTTGGGCAGTAAATGAATTGGCCGATGATGTCAAAGAATTAACCGGAAAACGACCAGAAATACTTCAAACAAATTCATTTTCTAAAAACGGAATTTATATTGGAGAAGCTTCAAATGCACTTTTTAAAAATAGAAAAGAGCAAAAAGAACTTTCGAATCAATGGGAAAAATTTTCTATCCAAAAGGAAAAAGAAAATCTAATAATTGCCGGTTCTGATGTTCGCGGAACCGTTTATGCAATTTTTGAAATATCAGATCGTCTCGGAATTTCCCCTTGGAAATGGTGGGCAGATGTTCATCCCATAAAACAAGAAAAACTCGTTTTAAAACTTTCGAAACAACAAATAATTTCTTCGCCTTCGGTACAATATCGAGGCATTTTTTTGAATGACGAAGATTGGGCGTTACAACCTTGGGCTGCCAAAACATTTGAACCAGAAACGGGTGATATTGGTCCGAAAACTTACGAGAAAATCTTTCAATTACTATTGCGTTTAAAAGCCAATACCATTTGGCCGGCGATGCATCCGTCAACAAAAGGATTTTTTACCATTGCCGGAAATAAAGAAATGGCGCAGAAATATCATATCGTAATTGGTTCTTCGCATGCGGAACCAATGCTTCGAAATAATGTTGATGAATGGAAACCAAAAATCTACGGTGATTACAATTATTTTACGAATAAAACTCAGGTTGATAAATATTGGCAAGATCGTTTAGATGAATTAAAATCGGCTCAAAATGAAACGATTATGACGCTTGGAATGCGAGGCGTTCATGACAGTAAAATGGAAGGAGCAAAGGATTTGAACGAATCGATTTCGATGGTGGAAAAGATTATTATGAACCAGCGCGAAATGCTTTCAAATACTTTCAAAAAGCCTTTAGCAGATATTCCGCAAGCTTTTGTTCCATATAAAGAAGTTTTAGAATTATACGACAACGGACTTAAAGTTCCAAGTGATATTACGTTAGTTTGGCCTGATGATAATTACGGATACATTCGCCGTTTGAGTAATGATGAAGAGCAAAAAAGAGCAGGAGGAAGCGGTGTTTATTATCACATCAGTTATTGGGGAAGACCACACGATTATCTTTGGCTGAGTACAATGCAACCAGGTTTGATTTGGTACGAAATGAACAAAGCCTATCAAAACGGCGCAAAAAAAATGTGGATTGTAAATGTTGGAGATATAAAGCCTGCCGAATATGATACGGAACTTTTCCTAGATATGGCTTGGAACATCAATTCTATTAAATCGGACGGACTTAATCAATATTTGAAAGATTGGGCTTCAAGAGAATTTTCGCCTAAAATTAGCGCCGATGTAAGTACTGTTTTTGAAGAATATTATCGTTTGGCTTTTCTCAGAAAACCAGAATATATGGGCTGGAGCCAAACAGAACCAACGACTCCAGTAAAACTATCCGATTTTTCAGAAAAGGAAATTTGGAACCGAATAAAGGCTTATGATAAACTTATTGAAAAAATAGACAGTCTTTCAGCATTCATTCCGGAAGAGCGAAAAGATGCTTGGTTTCAATTAGCTGTTTATCCTGTAAAAGGAGCAGCTTATATGAATCATAAGTTTTTATATTGGAATTTGGCATCAATTGTTTCAGATGAAAAAGAAAAGGCAAAATACGAACTTTTAGCTTCAGAAGCTTTCCATAAAATTGAAACACTTACCGATTTTTACAATACGAAATTAAGTGATGGAAAATGGAATAAAATGATGTCAATGCATCCTAGAAATTTACCTGTTTTTGATTCGGTTAAAAAGCCTGAATCAGTTGTAAAATTGCAAAAGGAAACAATAAACCGAATTGCGATTCAGGCCAATACATTTGTTTCTCAAAAGGGTTTTAAAAATTACAATTGGAAAACAATCAACGGTTTGGGTTACAGCAACAATGCTATTACTTTGTTTCCATTAAAACAACAGTATTTCAAAACAGAAAAACCTTTTATAATTTATCAATTTGAAATTAAGACTGCTGGAGAATATGAAATAGAAGTTCGTTTGTTGCCAACGCATGCTAACAATTTCGATCATGAAATTGGTGTTCAATTGGATAAAAATGTCTTACAAAATTTTAAAACAAATACGAGAGACAGAGATAAAACCTGGAAAGAAAATGTTTTACGAAACAGCGCCATTGTAAAACTTCCTGCATCGAATTTAGAGAAGGGAAAACACACAATCAAAGTTGAGGTGAATCAGACAGGCATTCTACTAGATCAGTTGGCAGTTTATCCGTCAAGCGAAGGAAGTTCCTACGAAATACCATTAAAATAAGCATTAAATGATGATTATGAAGCAGTAACAGTTGGGAAAAGGAGAAAAAAAATAAAAAAAATAATTTTTTAAATTTTTGTAATCTGTTGATATAGAGATTTAAAGAAAACAGGTTAAATAATTATTAACTCAAATAGCCAAAACAGTTATAATTTTAACATTAAACGTGCGTTATAGTTCCAGCAAACTTTTATTTTTGCGCCTTAATTTAACAAGTATAAGCATGAAAGATCTATTAGTAAAAATCAACGCCGAAATTGACACATTTAAAGCAGAAGCTGAATCTTTAACTGAAAAAGGTATCAAAGCTGCTGGACCAAGAGCTAGAAAAGCTACTTTAGAAATTGAAAAACTTTTGAAAGAGTTCAGAAAAGTTTCTATCGAAGAATCAAAAAAATAATACGCTTCGTATTTCAAAAACAAAAACCTCGCTTATGTAATGTAAGCGAGGTTTTTTTTTAGTTATGAGTTATGAGTTATGAATTATAAGTTTATTTTGACTTTGTATTTAACTCATAATTTATAATTATTTCGGGGTTTCAATATAATCTTTCAAATTACAATCTTTTATTTTTTTAAGACTTTCTGCAACAGTTAATGCATTTAAAGTAGCACCTTCTAAACCTGTATGTGTATGATCTTTAGGGAAAAATGGTTTTACTTTTTCTTTTCCTAAAGCTTCATATTTTAAAGCGACAATATCATTCAAATCGATAAACGGAACTTTTTCTTTTTCAGCTGCAATTTTGGACCAAACTACATAAGTATCCGTTCTGCGTTCGGCTTTGTCATTCGGCCATTCGTTTCTTGGCGTCAAACTTAAAACAATCGGAATTGCGCCTTTTTCTTTAGCTTCTTTGATGAATTTCTCCATATACCACCCAAAAGTATGTACAATTTCTTTTGAGTCGTCTGGACGCGTTACTTCTTGCGTTTCGTCTCCATTTCCTTTTAATGAACCTCTGAATTTCTCTTTGTCAATATCGCCCGCATCATTATGTCCAAACTGGATAATTACAAAATTTCCTGGCTGAAGTTGATTTTTTACTTCGTCCCAAAGACCTTCATAAACAAAAGTTCTGGTGCTTCGTCCACCTCTGGCTTTATTGATTACCTCAATTCTCGTTGTGTCACAATATTGCGGAAAAGGAACTCCCCATCCAACGGCATCAGGATTATTGTTGTTATTGGCCATTGTTGAATCGCCAATTAAAAATACTTTTTTCTTTTGCGGAAGCACAATTTTGGGGTTTGGCAAAATGTAATTTTTTAAAGAATTTTTGCTCGCTTTCAATTCATTAATAATAACCGAAGCCGAAAGCACTGCACCTTTTGCAGAAGTATGCGTATGGTCTTTTTTGTAGAAATAAGTTCCGGTTACTTTTGCTTCACCGAGTTTTTCCATTTCTATAGCCATTTTTTCATTCAAATTGATGAACGTAACTTTTTCCTTTTCAGCAATTTGTTTGGCCCATAAACCGTATGATTTATCATTTCTCGGCACTTTTCCTTCTTTCCAATCGTTTCTCGGAATTGGTGAACAAATAATCGGAATGGCGCCTTTCGATTTTGCCTCACGAACTACTTTTTGAATATACCACCCGTAGCTGTGAACAGTTTCGTGTTTTTTAGTAATCAAATTATCGATTTCCTGACTTTCATTTCCAATTCCTTTTATTGTGCCGCGCGCGCGAAGAGTATCGTTCAAAGGCCCGTCATCATTATGACCAAACTGAATTAAAACGTAATCACCTTTTTTAAGCTTATTTAAAACTTCAATCCATAAACCTTTGTCCTGAAAAGTTCTGCTACTGGTTCCGCCCAAAGCATGATTTTCGATATTGACTTTTGTAGTATCTAAAAACTGTCCAATATAATCGCCCCAGCCCCAAAGTCCGCCTGCACCATCGCCTTTGCCGTTTTTCACGGTTGAATCACCAACCATATAAACAGTTGGTTTGTTGTTTTGATTGGATGTAAAATTGAAAAATAATACTGCTAAAATTAGGGCAGAAAGTATTTTGATTGATTTCATAATTAGTGAAATATAAAATGTGTATTTAACCGCAAAGTTCGCAAGGGTTTACGCAAGGCACGCTAAGCTTTGCGAACTTTGCGATTTCTCAGCGCAAAGAGATGAAAATCTTAGCGTGCTTTGCGGTTAAAATGATAAAGTAATTAAACCTGAAACTTAAATTTTATCTCTAAAATCAAACCACAAATTCATCTTAATTCCGTCGTCACCGCTTTTAATTCTGATGTTTATTGGCTGGCTTTGTGGCCCTTGTTGCTCCAAAGGTTTAAAATCTCTCATCGCTGGAATTTCATACATAAACGAAATATCGCCTTCAGGAAATGCCGGTTGTGGATTACTTCCTGCGAAACCATTTTTAGGCAAATCAGGCGTAAATAATCTCAAGAATAAATTATCAGATTCGCTGAAAACTTTAAACGATGAAGCGCCTGCTTTTAAGTTTGCTCCCAATAAATTAGCATGATAACCTTTAAATTCTGGATAAACTAGGTTTTCGAAACTTTCGCCCGTAATAGTATTGTTATAATCTTTCTCCCAAATTCCGTATGTTGTTCCTTTAATTCTATTTTTCCAAACGTGATAAGGACCTCTTCCAAACCATTTGATGCCTGTAACTTCTTTTTCAGGAAAACTGAAAGTGATTCCGAATGAATTTATTTTATCCTCGAAAAAAGCACCATCGAATCCGTCTGCACCGTTTGCTCTTTCATTTTTTAAAACTATCATTTCCATTTTAAATCTTCCGTCTGGTTCCATAGTCCATTTGATAGAAGAGATTCCGCCAACGTATGAAACCGTACAAACCGCTTTATCACCTTCCTGAGAAACCTGAATGTCTTTTAATTTAGCTTTCATTCCAATTGGGCGCGGACCATTTGTTAAGGGAATTGTTGCCGATGCATTTTTAACAGATGTAATTTCTCCGTTAGTCGAACTCAAAACAACAGTAACATCGCCGCCTTTTAATGTAACGTCAGTTCCTGTTTTTACTGCTGATGCTTTTGCTTTTGTATTTTGAACTGCTAAAAATTTATTGGCATAAAATAAAGCTTTGTGAATAGGCCATGTCCAAGTATAAATTTCTTTGCCAAACTGATCATAAGCCGAAATTGACAAAACATCGCCTTCAGCAAAATTGTTAGGAACAGCAAACTGAATTTTGCGTGTTTCGCCTGGATCAATACTCGGAATTTCAATTTTTCCTCCGCTTATTTCTTTGGCATTTCCAGTTGTATAAAGCACATTTTTATCCGATTGTAATACTTTGAATTCCATTTTGCAGGTATTCAAATTACTGAAAAGATAGTCGTTTTTGATTAAAAATGAACCATCAAAACCTTCTGTAACTTGTTTTGGTGTGAACTGAATTGGAGCCCAAACTTCTTTTACTGTATAATAACTTCCTTCTCTTTCACGATGCGGACCTAAAATTCCGTCTGCAGCTAAAGAACCTTTTGAGTCAAATTTTGCATCTCCTTTCCAATCAGAACGAAAAACGGCTTCGTCCAACATCGCCCACATAAATCCTCCTGCAAAAAGCGGACTTTCTTTGTAACGATTCCAGAAATCTTCCAGAGCTGCGCCATGTCCGTTATCATATGTTCCGTGCATAAATTCGGTTGGGAAAAATACATTTTCGCCAGCGTTAAAACGATGCATTCCCGTTAAGTAAGTCGGGTAGTGGTGTGTGTCCCAGCCATTAAAATCGGCCCAAGGATGAATTACGATTCTTTTTTGCGGATCAAGATCTGCGAAGACTTTATCAGTATCATAATTCCATCCACCTTCATTTCCATTATCCCAAATAATTACAGAGGCATGGTTAACATCACGCGTAATCATTTCAGTCGCTAATTTTTTTCCAGTTTCGGTATCATAAGAGTTTTGCCAGCCTGCCAATTCATTCAAAACAAAAAGACCAAGCGAATCACAAACTTCCAAGAAGTGCGTATCTGGAGGATAATGTCCACGAACGGCATTCATATTCATGTCTTTGATTAATTTTCCGTCCAGTTCGCTGATGCGTTTGCTGGTGCTTCTTCCGCCTTCTGGCCAAAATGAGTGACGGTTAATTCCTTTCATAATGATTTTAGTACCATTAAGATAAATTCCGTCTTGTTTTTTAAATTCTAGAGTCCTGAAACCGATTCGTTTGTCATATTGATGAACTGCAGTTCCGTTTTGTTTTAAAACCAATTGTAATTCATATAAATTTGGATTTTCAGGATTCCAAGGTTTTATGTTTTTCCATTGTGCAGCAATAGTTTCTTTTGTAGATTTCGCTTTAAGCGGAAAAGTAAAAGTCTGGAAACTTTCTCCGTTTAAACCTTTTAAAGTAGCTTCTAAAGTAACATTTTTAGAAACATTTTTTAAATTCAGATCAACTGTAATCGAACCATCCATTTTCGGGTTTACAGCAATATTTTCAATATGAGTTTTTGGTGAAACTTCTAACCAAACCGGACGATAAATTCCGCCAAACAACCACCAATCCGCTCTTCTTTCCGCAGCATTTACTGATTTGTTAGCCGATTGTTTCCAAACGTGAACTTCTAAAGTGTTTTTTGCACCATATTTTAAAAGAGACGAAATATCATATTTAAACTCATAAAAACCACCTTGATGAATCGCTCCAGCCAGTTTTCCGTTTACTTTTACTTCAGTATCCGTCATTGCACCGCCAAATGCAATTAAAACCTCTTTATCTTTATAATTGGCAGGAATTTCAAATTCATACTTGTATAAACCTTCTTCTTTGCTTGGCTCTTTTTGGTTCAATTCTTTGTACCAGCGTCCGTATGTATATTCGCCAAAACCTTCCAATTCCCATTGTGACGGAACATTTATTTTTGACCAAGTTTTACTGTTGTTTCCATCGGTACAATAAAAATCCCATTGCACAGGATGTTCAAAATCTTTTCCTGAAAGATACACTTTATCAGTTTGTTGTGCATGGCTATTTTGGGTCAGAAAAAGCGAAAATGCAAGAATAGAGAGATTTTGGATAGTGTTTTTTAGTAGCATAGTAAAGTGATTCATTGATGGTTAATTGCCATCTGGTTTAACAATTTCAAATCGGGCGCTCATAGGCAAAGTCCAGCTTGAAATGAAATTTGGTTTCTTCGGATTATAATCTGGTGTTTCTTTTTTGATGTGTTTTTTTAGCGGAAGATCAAGTTCACGAATTCCTTTTAAAACGCAAAGGGCAATTTCGTTGGCTCCAAATCCATTAAAGTGAGTATTGTCATCTAATGCTTTTTCTTGTCCCGGAAAAGTATTCGCAGGATATTGTACGAAAGCTTTTCTTGAAGGTTCGTCGCCCCAAGTTTCGTACAATTCAGTTGTCATTTTTGTAACATCAATTAAAGCGATATTATTTTTTTGAGCAACTGATCTCATTGCAACAGGAAATTCGCCATGCGTTTCTTTTAAAGTTCCATTTTCATTGAAAAAACGGCGTTGCGTTGGTGTGACCAAAACCGGAATTGCACCTTTCTCTTTAGCCGAATTTACAAACTCAGCCAATAAAGTAGAATAAGATCCAAAAGCTCCATTTCCTTCGCCTTTTATTTTTTCGTCATTATGTCCAAATTCCACAAATAAATAATCTCCTTTTTTGATTTCAGAAAGTATTTTTTTCAAGCGATTTGCTCCTTTGAATGAACTTAGAGATGAACCCGAATAAGCATAATTTGCTACTACAATATTTTGATCAAAATAATTGGTAATGAATTGTCCCCAAGATGCCCAAGGTTCAACATCTTGATCTGTAACGGTTGAATCTCCAGCCAAATAAACAACAGTCAAATTGTCTTTTCGTGTTATTTTTATACTTTGGATGGATGCCTCACCAAGAAATTCAAGTGTCAGTTTATGATCCCAGTTTAAAATTTCTTTTTCACGGTCTTTTAAACTGATATTGGTTTGATCGTCTATTTTGATATTTCGGACATTAACATTAAAAGTCTGAGTGATTTTTTGCCCTTTTTTCACCACAAATTCATTCAGCATTAATCGTCTTGATTCTGCTTTTATGGTCACTTTTGAATCTTTTTCTGTACTTCCCATTGTAACTTCAACTTGATAATTTCCTTCAGGAACGGCAACTGAAAAGTAGGTTGGTTTTGTAATCGAAAAAGAATTCGCATTGATTTTTACATTTGAAGCCGAATTAAAATCAAATCCATAACCTTTTGCATCCGCATAAACTAATGCATTGTTTACTAAAGTGTTTTTTTTGTTTTTTACCGAATTTCCAAAAACAAAAAGCTGTGATTCGGTATTATTTTTTACACTGTCATTTTTATTTTCTGAAGAAGAATAAACAGTATTATTGATAGGCAAATTAGAATGCATAGCAAAGAACTGATTCGGTATTGCCAAACAAACAACCATCGATAAGAAAGTAGTGATTTTTACCAATTTTTTGAGATTTTAATTTTTTTATTTTCAAACTTAATGGTTCATTTTTGATATAGTATCCTGTACTATGATGTTAAAAAGAATTTAAAAACGCTAAAAATTAATATACTTTTTATATTTCGTAAATCAGGAAGGTACAGGATAGTATACCACAAAAAAACAAAGAAATTGCATCATAATTATTGAATTGATAAAAAAAAGCGATTTTAATTTTATTTAATTCTTATTTAGTTTTAGCCCTTTTTTACTGCTTTATGAAAACAAAAAAATATTTTTTTATAACGTTTTTAAGTTTGCTTTTTTTATTTCCTGTCTCGACTTTTGGACAAAATAAAGAAGTTCGCAAACTGCATTATGCGCCAGAAGAAAATAGTTTTGTTTTAAAAAATGGCACGCGAAAATTCAATCGAGCTTTATATGGTTCGAATACCGGATTTAGAGTGGAAACAGGCGATTTGCCAGAATTTGCCATGTACATGCCGGGAATGGGAGGAAATTTCAAACTCGGAATTTCAAACGGAAAGGAAAGCAAATGGATTACCGAAGCTTCTAAAATTGATACTAGATATGTTTTAGGAACAATGCATTACACAATTGAAGATGCGATTTTAGGAAGCGGAAAATTATTTGTTGATGTTGTTGCTTTAAAAGAAAAAGAAGGTTTTATTGTAAAAGTTTATGGAAATTCGGTTTCTAAAAATGTGAATATTATTTGGGTTTTTGGTGGCGCAACTGGAAAGAAATTTAGTCGTGACGGCGATATAGGTGCCGATCCGGAATCGGTATTTTATTTACAGCCTGATTATTGTCTTAATAATAAATACACTTTGCAGAAGCAGTCTTTTTTGCTGGAATACGGTTCTGAAAGCAACAAACAGAAAACAGGAAATAATAAAACTTTAAGTGGCTTTTTTCCCGAATCGAAAGTGGTTTTGGCAAACGCAAAAAATCAAAATTCACCTTTAGAATTGTATAATTCAAGTGCAGAAAATTTGCCGGTTGTTTCAGGTAAAATCAATTCGATTTCTGAAAAAGCTATTTATTGGCTATTTTCTTCAGAAGAAATAAAGACGGCCGTTTCGCAAAAAGAAATTGCACAGCTTTATGAAAAATCAGTTCAAGAAACACAGGTTTTGGCGAATCGAGTTAAAGTCAAAACGCCCGATCCATATATCAATAATTTAGGTTTTGCACTTTCAATTGCTTCTGACGGAATTTGGGAAAATCCCGCATATCTTCACGGTGCAATTGCGTGGAGAATGTATTTGAATGCGTGGCGTGGCGCTTATACTGCAGATCCATTAGGATGGCACGACCGAGCAAAAACGCATTTCACAAGTTACAGCAATTCGCAGGTAACTTCACCGGAAAACGGTCCGATTGTTTTTGATGAAGAAAGAAATCTGGCGCGTCAAAAAGAAGAAATTGGAACTTCAATGTTTAGTAGCGGTTACATTTCTAGAAATCCGAATAAAAATACTGTTGCGCATCATTATGATATGAATTTGGTTTTTATTGATCAAATGCTGCGTCATTTTAAATGGACAGGAGATATTGTTTTTTTGAAAGAAATGTGGTCCACAATTGAAAGACATTTGAATTGGGAAAAAAGAAACTTTGATCCAGATAACGACGGACTTTATGATGCTTACGCGACAATTTGGGCGAGCGATGCCTTGCAATATAGTGGTGGAGCGGTGATTCATTCTTCGGCGTATAATTATTATGCGAATAAAACGGTAGCTGAATTGGCAAGAAAAATTCAAAAAGATCCAACGCCTTACGAAAAGGAAGCGGAGAAAATTTTAAAAGCTTCAAACGAACAGCTTTGGCTTTCAAAAAAAGGAATTTTTGCCGAATATAAAGATGCTTTAGGAAATCGATTATTACATGATTCTCCGGGAGTTTGGAGCATTTATCATACGATAGATTCGGAATTATCAAATCCTTTTGAGAGTTATCAAATGCTGAATTATGTAAATAATCAAATTCCGCATCTTCCAATTTCTGCGGATGGATTAGATAAAAAAGATTTATATGTAATCAGTACAACAAATTGGCAGCCTTATACTTGGTCAATTAACAATGTGGCTTTGGCCGAACAATTGCATACTTCGCTGGCTTTCTGGCAAGGCGGACAGTCGGAAAAAGCATTTAAAATGTGGGAAAGTGTTTTGATTGAAAGTATGTATTTAGGCGCTTCGCCGGGTGGTTTTGAACAGCTTTTGTATCAGGATAAAATGCGTGGCGAATTGTATCGTGATTTTGCAGACCCAATCGGAATGGCATCTCGAACTTTGGTCGAAGGACTTTTCGGAATCAAACCTGATGCAGTTGCGGAAGTTTTGACTATTCAGCCCGGTTTTCCTAAAGAATGGAACGAAGCTTTTTTAGAAGTTCCTGATATTTCGATTGCTTTCAACAGAAAAAATAGACAAGACACATATCATATTGAAAATCATTTTGCACCAAAAATGAATTTGAACTTGATTCTAAATGCCCATTACGAAGGGATTGAAAGTATTAAAATAAACGGAAAAAATGTATCATGGAAAGCGATTCCAGAAAGCATTGGAAATCCTAAAATAAGTATTGAAATAACTTATAATAAAGTTTATGAAATCGTAATTAATTGGAAAGAAGGAAGTTTAGCAACAATGATTACTAAAGCTTCTTACAATTCTGATGACGCTTTAAATATTCTTATTGGAAAAGGAGAAATTGTTTCAGTTTATGATCCACAAGCTGTTTTGGGAAAAATTGTAAAATCAGAACGAACTTTTCAATCAACTGTAAATGGCGAGGGAAATAAAGCATTTTTTATACAATTAAAGCAGGGTGATTTTTCTTGGTGGCAACCAATTGAATTTACTTTAAAAAGCAAGAAAGAATCAAAGGAAATTACAAACTGGGATATTCCTTTGAAGAAATCACAACGCGCAGAAACCATTTCGCTTTCTTCGTATTTCAATGCAAAAGTGACAGACATTTTTGCAAATGAATATTTGTCTCCAAGACCGCAGACAGTGACTTTACAGCTTCCAAAACAAGGAATTGGAAATTGGTGTTACCCAAATATTTCGGTCAAAATTGATGATAAAGGTTTACGTGAAAAAGCCAAACAAACGGGTGAAATTAAAACACCAAATGGAATTCCGTTTAAAACTCCGTCAGAGGAAAATCAGAAAAATATAATCTTTACTTCAATGTGGGATAATTATCCGAAAAGTGTTGATATTCCTCTTGACGGAAAAGCTTCACACGCTTATTTTATGCTTGCCGGAACAACAAACCCGATGCAAAGCCGAATCACCAACGGAGAAATTGCAGTAAATTACAGCGACGGAACATCTGAAATTTTAGAGTTGAAAAACCCAGAAAACTGGTGGCCAATCGAACAGGATTATTTCACAGACGGCCTTGCATTTACAACTGATGCACCCAAACCGCCAAGGGTTTATTTGAAAACCGGAGAAATTTCGAGAGATTTTAAAGATTTCACCATCATAAAAGGATTCACCAATTATGGCGTCGACGGTGGAGCAGGAACAATTTTAGATTTGCCATTGGATAAAAATAAAACATTAAAAAGCCTGACACTTAAAACAATTGCTAATGATGTGGTGATTGGTTTGATGAGTGTTACTTTAATTAGATAATAATATGAAACAGATTGAGATTTAACCGCAAAGCACGCAAGTTTTTTTGCTTTTAGAATTCTAAAAAAGCGCAAAGTTCGCAAAGCTTTGTGTAGATAAAGCCTTGCGAACTTTGCGTTTGTAAAATATAGCTTAGTGAAAAAACTAGCGTGCTTTGCGGTTAAATCTCATTTCAACTTGAAACCAAAAAATAACCAAATGAAAAAACAACTTTTAATTATTGCAATTTTATTTTCAGCATCGTTGTTCGCTCAAAAAATCGATCGAAAAGCATTGGTGAATCGTCATAACGTTCAAATTACAGCTATAGATACTTTGGCTTCTTTGACAGTTGGAAATGGAGCTTTTGCCTTTACGGTCGATGCAACAGGACTGCAGACTTTTCCTAAAACATATCAAAACGGAATTCCGTTAGGAACGGAGTCGGAGTGGGGTTGGGACAGTTATAAAAATACGGAGAATTTTAAGTTTTCTGAGACTCTAAAAGAGTATCAGCAATATGGCAGAAATGTTTCGTATACGGTTCAGATTAAAGAACCAAAGAGAAAAGTAGATGCAATAAATTGGTTCAGACAGAATCCGCATTTAGTGCAATTAGGGAATTTAGGTTTTGAAATTTTGAAAAAAGATGGAAGTCAAGCAAAACCATCAGACATTAAATCGATTTCCCAGAAACTGAATTTATGGACAGGCGAAATTGAAAGTTATTTTGAAGTAGAAGGAACTCCGGTAACGGTTTTAACAGCTTCTCACCAAGAAAAAGATGCAATTGGTGTAAAAGTAAAGTCCGATTTATTACTGCAAAAACGCTTAAAAATCAGTTTGAGAATTCCGTTCCCAACTGGAGATTGGGCAGATTTCGGAACTAAATATGAAGGAACACAAAATTACACAAGTACCTTAAAACAAAAATCAAAAACGGAAGCTGTTGTAACACATGTAATGGACAGTATTTCATACAACGTTGATTTGATGTGGAAAGGTAATGCGAAAATTAAAAAAGCTGGAAATCATTATTTTGTGGTTGAAGCTTCAAATACAAATACGTTAGAATTGAGTTGTCTTTTTGCTTTGGCAGATAATAAAACTCAAAATTCATCTTTTGCAGAAATAGAAAACAGTAGTGTAAAAGGCTGGGAAAATTTCTGGAAAAGTGGCGCAGCAGTTGATTTTTCAGGAAGTACAGATCCGCGTGCGAATGAGTTGGAACGAAGAGTAATTCTTTCTCAGTATTTGACAAAAGTGCAATGTACAGGAAAAGTACCGCCTCAAGAAACGGGTTTAACGTACAACAGTTGGTACGGAAAACCGCATTTAGAAATGCATTGGTGGCATGGTGTTCATTTTGCACTTTGGAATAGATCAGAATTATTAGAAAAAAGCCTTCCTTGGTATCAAAAGGTTTTTGATAAAGCGAAAAATATTGCCAAAAGACAAGGTTTTGAAGGCGCAAGATGGCAAAAAATGACAGATCCGGATGGAAATGAAAGTCCGTCATCTGTAGGTTCATTTTTGATTTGGCAACAACCACATTTTATTACGTATGCGGAATTGATTTATCGCGCAAAACCAACAGCTGTAGTCTTGAAAAAATACAGCGAGCGTGTTTTTGCAACCGCTGATTTTATTGCTTCGTTTGCAAATTATGATGCTAAAAACGATCGTTATGTTTTAGGCCCGGGCGTCATTCCGGCGCAAGAACGCTTTAAGGCGATGGAAACTTTTAATCCAACTTATGAATTGGCTTATTGGAATTGGGCATTGAAAACGGCAATTTCATGGAAACATGGGTTGAACCAAGATGTGCCTGAAAAATGGGAAAAAGTTTTGGCTAAATTATCAAAACTTCCGGTTTCTGGCGATGTTTATTTGGCGACTGAAAGCGCAACAGATTCGTACACAAATCCTGAATTCAAAACCGATCATCCATCAGTTTTAGGAACTTTCGGAATGCTTCCTGAAACTTCTTTATTGGATAAAAAAATCATGAAAAACACTTTCGATTTGGTTTGGAAAACGTGGTCTTGGGATAAAACTTGGGGTTGGGATTTTCCAATGACAGCAATGACGGCAGCAAGATTAAATATGCCAGAAAAAGCTATTGATGCCTTGTTTATGAATGTGACGACAAATACGTACTTGAAAAACGGACATAATTATCAGGCAGAAAGATTGACGCTTTATCTTCCAGGAAATGGAGGATTATTGACTGCGGTTGCTATGATGTGTGCGGGTTGGGACGGAACGACAGAATCAAATCCAGGTTTCCCGAAAGATGGAACTTGGAAAGTGCAAAGCGAAGGATTCCAAAAGATGTTTTGATTTTTTTTATTTCTCGCAGATTTTACAGATAAAGCGGATTTATTTAGTCTCGCAAAGACGCAGAGCCGCAAAGTTTCATTTTAATTTTTCTTTGCGTCTTCGCGACTTTGCGAGATTAAAAAACAACAAACTCACATTTTAAAATACAATATGAAAAATCATAAAAACTTTGTAGTAATACTACTTTTCTTAAGCCTAAATATATTCAGTCAAAGGCAAATGGAAAATCTAGATCGAGGTGTTATTGCTGTTAAAGATAAAAATCAGTTTTTTATAGGCTGGCGCGTTTTAGGAACTGATCCTGATAATCTTGCTTTTAATTTGTATCGAAAAAGCGGTACTAAAAAAGCAATTAAATTAAATGACAAACCAATTTCTGGAGCGACTAATTTTCTTGACACAAAAGCAAATGCTCAGGAAGAAAATACTTGGTTTGTAAAAACAGTTTTAAAAGGAAAAGAATCAGATGCAAAAGGTAGTTTTACAATTCCGGCTTCAAGTTCTAATAAAGATTATTTGTCAATTTCGTTAAAACAAATTGAAGGATATACAGCAAATGATCTTTCGGTTGGTGATTTAGACGGTGACGGAAAATACGATTTAATCGTGCATATGACAGGAAAAGCGCACGACAATTCGCATACCGGAATTACAGATCCGCCTATATTTCAGGCTTATACTTTGGATGGGAAATTTTTATGGCAGATTAATTTAGGAAAAAACATTCGCGAAGGCGCACATTATACACAGTTTATGGTGTATGATTTGGATGGCGATGGAATTGCAGAATTGGTTTGCAAAACGGCTGACGGAACAATCGATAGTCAGAATAATGTTGTTGGCGATGCTTCAAAAGATTGGGTTGACCGTGATCCAAATTCAGGAACTTTCGGAAAAATATTGAAAGGACCAGAATATCTTTCTGTTTTTGACGGAAGAACTGGAAAGCTTGTCACAACGGTTGATTATATTGCCGAAAGAGGTGATCTTGCAGGCTGGGGTGGACATGGCGGAAGCGGAGGAAACGACACAAAAGGAAATAGAATTGATCGTTTTACGGCTTGTGTTGCTTATTTAGATGGCGTTCATCCGAGTGTAGTGATGTGCCGTGGTTATTACGGAAGAACGGTTTTAGCGGCTTGGGATTTTAAAAACGGTAAACTTACCTCAAGATGGGTTTTTGACAGTAAAGATTCTGAAAATCCGTATTCTGGAATGGGAAACCATAATCTTACCGTTGCAGATGTCGATAATGATGGCAAAGATGAAATAATCTACGGATCAATGTGTGTGGATGATGACGGAAAAGGTTTATATACAACGGGTTTCAGACACGGAGATGCTATTCATGTTTCTGATTTAGATCCTGATCTTCCAGGTCTTGAAGTCTTTGGAATTCATGAAATTGAAAATGGCACAACAGGTCCAGGAGCTACCGTTTTTGCTGCAAAAGATGGAAAAGTTTTATTTACAGGTTCTATAAATGAAGATGTGGGAAGAGGTGTCGCAGATAATATTGATCCTGAGTTAAGAGGAGCACAGTTTTGGTATTCAGGTTCTCCTGATTTATATAATATGAAAGGAAAAGTGGTTGGAAAAGCACCAGGCTCAATTAACTTTTTAATTTATTGGGATGGCGATACTTCTAGAGAATTATTAGATTCTAATCATATTGATAAATACAATAAAGGAAGATTGTTCACCGCAACAGGCGCAGTTTCTAATAACGGCACAAAATCGACTCCGGCGCTTTCGGGAGATATTTTGGGAGATTGGCGCGAAGAACTAATTTTAAGATCTGAGGATAATAAAGAATTGAGAATTTATTCGACCACAATTCCAACGGATGTAAGACAATATACTTTAATGCACGATCCACAATATAGATTGAGTATTGCTTGGCAGAATGTAGGATATAATCAGCCTCCACACACGAGTTTTTATATGGGAAAAGACATGAAACCGGCGCCAAAACCGAATATTTCTTTGGTGGTTAAGAAATAGTTTTCTTTTAGGTGCTAAGATTCTAAAAAGCTAAGGTTCTAAGGTTTTTTTACAAGAGGTTTTATTGTAGAGACGCACAGCAGTGCGTCTTTCGTATTTTATGAACGTATGATTTGTCATTTCGAGGAACGAGAAATCACACTAGAAACTCTACAAAGAATGGCGAAAATCTGTGTCGATAAACGAGTGTGATTTCTCGTTCCTCGAAATGACAAACGATGCTAAAAAAAACTTAGAACCTTAGTATCTTAGAACCTTAGCCCCTTAGATAGAATTTCTATCAATAAAATTAAAAGGCACTTTCACTTCTCCTTTTTCTTTATTTAAAATCATTCGGGCAGCGGTTTCACCCATTACGTTGAAATCGGTTGACATAACGGTGATGCCTAATAATTCTTTTAAAGGCGTGTCGTTGTATGAGATTACGCCAATTTCTTTTCCTAAGATATATTCTTCATCGCGAATCTGTTTCATTAAATTCACTAAATCCGATTCTTCGATGGTAATAAAGAGATCACCTTTTTTCAGGATCATATCGTCATAAACTTCACTTAGAATCTCAAAATTGATTTCGTGCTCGACACAAAATTTTCTGAATCCGTGCAAGATTCTTCTCGGATAAGGATAAACTGCTTTTTCAGGATAAACCAAAATCAACCTTTTATATTTAGTAATTTTCGATAAACCTTCTTTTAGAGCATTGTAAATATCATTCTCAAAATCCTGATAAATCTTGATGATTTCGCCTTCCATTCCTAATTTGATATTGTCCATAATGACCAATTTCTCTTTCGGAATGCGTTCGATTGCTTTTACAACATCATCAGTAAAACTTAAATGTTTCAATTCATCTGTTTTAAAGTGTGTTGTAATGACATAATAATCATAAGCGCCTTCAAATTTGTCAAGTAAATTAAGGAATAAGGTTTCGTCACAATGATAAATATGCAGATCAGTATGCGCATTTGCACCAACAGTATTGATAAAAGAACTGTAAGTTTTCATTTTATACGCACTCAATTTATTGAACAGAAAAAGCACATTTACCTTCGATTCGAGTTTTGTTCGAGTAATATAATAACCTTTTCCTCGAATAGAAGAAATGATTTTTCGCTCTTTTAAGATATTATAAGCCTTTTCGACAGTATCACGAGACATATAAAACTCCTCGCTGAAACTATTAATTGAAGGTATTTTTTGATTTATTTTTAGATTTCCGTTGGCAATATTCTGTAAAATTGAATCTACAATCTGCTTGTATTTTGGAACCCTTGAATCTTCATCAATTTTAATAAGTTTAATCATTTTGCAGGTATTGAAAATTATGCTGAAAAATTTACGAGCATAATTCTGAATTAAAATTTGGATATAAGCTTTACTTAAAAATCCGATAAAGTGCTGTAATTGCTACTTTTCTCACAAAGAGAAAGAATTAAATAAGGCTAATTTTATGTTTTTGGAGATTTTCATAATTATTACAAATTGATGATATAATAATTACGAAATCGATTGCTAAAATAGAAATTTTAAATTTATTTTTCTACTTAAAAACCATTCTTCTTCGCAATATTCTTTGGTTTTAACATAATTCCTAAAATCATAAAGGATAGTACAGGACAGTTTTCTTTTTTACATTCTCTTATTTTACAAAACCAGATTAACTATCAATAACCACAAACTAAATTTAATAAATGGAATCATTACTAGGTATTATTTTTCACTCCATTGGAGGTTTCTCTTCGGGCAGTTTTTATATGCCATTCAAGAAAGTAAAAAATTGGGCATGGGAAAGCTACTGGCTTATAGGAGGATTTTTCTCTTGGCTAATTGTGCCGCCAATTGCTGCTTATTTGACTATTCCAAATTTTACTGAAATTATTGCAGAAGCCGCTCCATCTGTTAAAGCATTAGCATTTACAATGGGATTGATTTGGGGAATTGGAGGACTTACTTATGGTCTTGGTGTTCGCTATTTGGGAATGTCATTGGGAAATTCGATTACTTTAGGATTCTGTTCTGCTTTTGGCGCTTTGATTCCGCCAATTTACTATAATTTCAATGCAGTAGAAGGTAAGGAATCAATCAGTGATATGTTTGCGAATTCAGGCGGACAAATGGTTTTGGCCGGAGTCTTAATATGTATTATCGGTATTGCTATTTTAGGAAAAGCCGGAATGCTGAAAGAAAAAGATTTTGCAACAGGCCATGAAGATAAAGACAAAGATTTTAGTCTGGTAAAAGGACTTATTATTGCTATAGTATCAGGTATTTTAAGTTCGTTTTTTAACTTCGGAATTGAAGCCGCAAAACCAATGGCTAACGTTGCCAACGAGGCCTGGAAATTAGCAAATCCAAATCAGGGAGAATTTTTATTCCAAAATAATGTAAGTTATATCGTTATCCTTTGGGGTGGCTTAACAACTAACTTTCTATGGTGTATTTATTTGAATTTCAAAAACAAAACTTTTTCAGATTATACAAATACAAAAACGCCAATTGCTAAAAACGTCTTGTTTTCTGCAATTGCCGGAACAATGTGGTTTTTGCAGTTTTTCTTTTATGGTATGGGGGAAAGCAAATTAGGAAATGGCGCAAGTTCTTGGATTTTGCACATGTCGACCATCATTTTGACGGCCAATTTCTGGGGATTCTATCTGAAAGAATGGACAGGAGTTTCTAAGAAAACAATGAGAACTTTTGCGTGGGGAATTGGTGTAATCATGCTTTCGATTGTTTTAGTCGGAATCGGGAATTCATTATAAAATCAACTAAAATCAAAACAACCAAATGTCGAATATAAATACAACTAATATGAATTTTAAGCACGTAAGCTATCTTTGGGATGACGCTAAAGCAAAAGAACTAGCTGGTGATGAAGTAGCGCTTTTTATTTATCGCTCTAACTTACTTGGAGCCGATTTAAGATTGACAAACTACGGAGGTGGAAACACGTCGGTAAAAATAACAGATAAAGATCCATTAACAGGCGAAAGCTCTGAGGTTATGTGGATTAAAGGTTCTGGTGGAGATATTGGAACATTGACAAAATCAGGCTGTGCAGCACTTTATTTAGACAGATTGCGCAATCTTGAAAATGTGTACAGAGGAATTGAGTTTGAAGATGAAATGGTAGAATTATTCAACCACTGTATTTTTGATCTAGCATCAAAAGCGCCTTCAATCGATACGCCTTTACATGGTTTCTTGCCTTTCAAACACATCGATCACTTGCATCCAGACGCGGCAATTGCAATTGCAGCTGCAAAAGATGGAAAACAAATTACTGAAGAATTATTTGATGGCGAAATAGGATGGGTTGGATGGCAACGTCCTGGTTTTGACCTTGGACTTCAATTAAGAAGTTGTTTGGAAGAAGCTGAGAAAAAAGGAAAAAAACTTCGTGGTATCATGTTAGGTTCTCATGGTTTATTCACTTGGGGAGATACTGCATACGAAAGTTATATTAATACGCTGGAAGTAATCGAAAAATGTGCTGAATATTTAGAAAGCAATTACGGAAAAAAACGCCCAGTTTTTGGAGGTAAAAAAATCGACAGTCTTCCAGAAGCGGATCGTAAATTAAAAGCAGCAAAAGTAGCGCCAATTTTAAGAGGTTTCTGTTCGTCAGAGCGTCAAATGATTGGACATTATACAGATGATGCAAGAGTTTTGGAATTCATCAATTCTAATGATCTTTCAAAATTAGCACCACTTGGAACGTCTTGTCCGGATCACTTTTTAAGAACTAAAATCAGTCCGCTGGTTTTAGAATTAGATCCAAACGAAGATTTGTCTGATGTTGATGCAATAAAAGCAAAATTAACGCCCGCATTTGAAGCATACCGTGCAATGTACAAAGACTATTACAATGCATGTAAAAAATCAAATTCACCTGCAATGCGTGACCCAAATCCGGTTGTGATTTTATATCCGGGAGTTGGTATGTTCACTTTTGCAAAAGATAAAACAATGGCGCGTTTGGCGTCAGAATATTATATCAATGCGGTAAACGTAATGAAAGGTGCTGAAGCAGTTTCAGAATATACTTCATTGCCTCACCAAGAAGCATTTGATATCGAATATTGGTTATTGGAAGAAGCTAAATTACAGCGTATGCCAAAACCAAAAGCACTCTCAGGAAGAGTAGCTGTAATTACAGGTTCTGCTGGCGGAATTGGTAAAGCTATCGCGAAGAAATTTGCTCAGGAAGGTGCTTGTGTGGTAATCAATGATATTAATGAAGAGCGTTTAGAAGTAGCTACAGCTGAGTTTGTAAAATTGTTTGGTAAAGATGCAGTTTCAAGCACTTTATTGAATGTTACAGATCCTAATAGTACTGAAAAAGCATTTGATGAAGCTTCTCTAGCTTTTGGTGGTGCAGATATTATTGTAAACAATGCCGGAATCAGTATTTCTAAATCTATTGCTGAACATACTTTAGAAGAGTGGGACAGATTATACGATATTTTGGTAAAAGGACAATTTATTGTTTCTAAAGCTGGAATCGAAGTAATGCGCAAGCAAGGATTTGGTGGAGATATTGTAAATATTGTTTCTAAAAATGCAGTAGTTGCTGGTCCAAATAATCCTGGATACGGTTCTGCAAAAGCGGCTCAAGCGCATTTAACACGTTTAATGGCGGCTGAACTTGGAGCTGATAAAATTCGTGTAAACACAGTAAATCCAGATGCAGTAATTTCAGATTCAAATATTTGGTCTGGCGGATGGGCAGAAGGACGTGCAAAAGCATACGGAATTACAGTTGAAGAATTGCCGGCTTACTACGCAAAACGTACATTATTAAATGAAATTATATTGCCAGATGATATCGCAAATGCGTGTTTTGCTTTCGTTGGCGGTTTATTAGGTAAATCTACAGGAAACGCTCTAAATGTTGATGGCGGTGTAGGAATGGGCTTTTACAGATAGATTGTTTAGTTTTTTTAAGTTTAAAACAAAGGTGGTTTTTTGTAATCTAACGTTCGGAAATTTTCGAGCGTTAGATTTTTTTAAAATTTAAGAACTAAAAAAACGCAAAAAAATAATTAAGATTAACCAAGAGCGCAATCGATATAATGTGTTAAATTGTGCGCTATTAAAATAAAATGCTATGTTAATTGAATCAAACAATATTGAATCTCATAACGAGGGATTGCTGAAAAAACATCAAAATAAATTTGCTTTCACAGCATCAGAAATAGAAAATGCAGAATCGATTATTCAAAAATTAATTGATTTTCAAATCGCAATTCCATCTTGGGCTTTAGGAACTGGAGGAACTAGATTTGGACGTTTTGCAGGTGGAGGAGAACCTCGTTCATTAGAAGAAAAAATTGAAGATGTAGGTTTGCTTCATAAATTAAACAATGCTTCTGGCGCGATTTCGCTTCATATTCCGTGGGATATTCCAACAGATTATAATGCAATCAAAACCCTTGCAGCACAGCACGGATTAAAGTTTGATGCCATGAACTCGAACACGTTTCAGGATCAAGCAAGTGCAGAACATACTTATAGATATGGTTCGCTTCAAAACGTAAATAAAGCAGTTCGCAAACAAGCAATTGCTCACAATATTGAGGTTATTAAACACGGAATTGAATTAGGATCTGATTCGTTAACAGTTTGGTTGGCTGACGGATCTAATTTCCCTGGACAATTAAACTTCCGTAAAGCATACCAAAATACATTAGAAAGTTTAGAAGAAATCTACGATGCATTGCCTTCAAACTGGAAATTATTCTTAGAATACAAATGTGCTGAACCAAACTTTTATTCAACAACAGTTGCCGATTGGGGACAGTCGTATTCATACGTTCAAAAATTAGGAGACAAAGCAAAAACACTTGTTGATTTAGGACATCATTTACCGAATGCCAACATTGAGCAAATTGTTTCTATTTTGCTTATGGACAATAAATTAGGAGGTTTTCACTTTAATGATTCAAAATACGGAGATGACGATTTAACTGCTGGAGCTTTAAAACCATATCAGTTATTCTTGATTTTCAATGAATTAGTTGAAGGAATGGATGCAAGAGGAATGAACCACGCCAAAGATTTAGGCTGGATGATTGACGCGTCTCACAATATTAAAGATCCTTTAGAAGATTTATTGCAATCTGTTGAGGCGATTATGATTGCTTATGCACAGGCACTTTCTGTTGACAGAAAAGCGTTAGAGCAAGCGCAAGAAGAAAATGATGTAGTAAAAGCACAAGAAATTCTTCAAAATGCTTTCCGCACTGATGTTCGCGCATTAGTTGCAGAAGCTCGTTTGCGTTCTGGAGCAGCTTTAAATCCAGTTGAATTGTATCGTACTCTTGCCGTTAGAAGCAATTTGATTGGCGAAAGAGGATTAAAAACAATGGCAACAGGTTTATAATTATAAATTATTAATTGTTAATTATAGATTATGAATCCATAATTAACAATTGATAATTAACAATTTACAATTAAAAAAAATGAATGTAGTTGCAATTTTTGATATTGGTAAAACAAACAAAAAGGTTTTTTTATTTGATGAAAATTATAAGATTGTTTGGGAAAAATCAGTAAATCTTGATGAAACCACAGATGAAGATGGTTTTCCTTGTGAAGATATTGATGTTCTGAAAAACTGGATACTCGATCGATTATCAGAAATAAAAGAGCTCACCAACTATGTTTTAAAAGCAATCAATTTTAGTACATACGGCGCCAGTTTTGTGTACGTTGATGAAAACGGAAAAGTTTTAACTCCTCTGTATAATTATTTAAAAGATTATCCAGAGGAATTAAAAAAAGGGTTTTACAGCAAATATAAAGGTGAAGAAAAATTCGCAGTTAAAACGGCTTCTCCGGTTTTAGGAAGCTTGAATTCCGGAATGCAGATTTATAGGTTAAAAGAAGAGAAGCCAGATTTATTTAAAAAAGTAAAATACTGTCTTCATTTACCGCAATATTTAAGTTTTCTGTTAACAAATGAGGCTTTCGCCGATATTACAAGTATTGGCTGTCATACGAATCTTTGGAATTTTAAAAAGATGAAATATCACAAATGGCTTCAAAATGAAGGTATTTCAGCTAAAATTCCGCCGTTGCATTACGGAAAAGATGTTTTGAAAAAAGAAAATGATCTGGCAATTGGAGTTGGTCTTCATGACAGTTCATCGGCAATAATTCCGTATACAATTAATTTTACGGAACCTTTCGTTTTATTATCGACAGGAACTTGGAGTATTTCTCTGAATCCTTTCAATAATAAACCTTTAACTTTTGAAGAATTGCAACAGGATTGTTTGTGCTATATGCAATACACCGAAAAACCGGTAAAAGCGGCGCGATTATTTTCGGGCAATGAACATGAAGTGCAGGCTAAAAGATTAGCTGCCCATTTTAATGTTCCGTTTGACAGTTTCAAAGATGTTTATTTTAATAAAAAGATTGTGGCAACTTTGCGATCGCTTAATTTTCAGATTATTTATCCAAAGAAATATGATTTTGATATTCTGAAAGAATGTCCTTTTCAAACAAGAGATCTTTCTTTATTTAAGGACTATGAAACGGCTTATCATCAATTGATGCTGGATCTTGTAGAACAACAAGTTTTTTCGACTAACTTAGTGATACACAATAGTCCCGTAAAGAAAATTTTTGTTGATGGAGGTTTTAGCAAGAATTCCACTTTTATGAATCTGCTGGCAGAAGCGTATCCAGATGTTGAAGTTTATGCAGCATCAATGGCGCAGGCAAGTGCATTAGGTGCAGCGTTGGCCATTCATGAAAACTGGAACCCGAAACCAATTCAAAATGATTTAATCGATTTGAAGTTTTATAAGCATTAAATAGATTTTTTCCACGCAGATTTAGCAGATTAATTTTAAAAAAAAATCTGCGTGTATCTGCCTAAATCTTTTTAAATCTGCGTGAAAAAATAGTAATTACCAAGAATATGAAAATCGGACTTTTTATACCGTGTTATGTCGATCAGTTCTACCCAAAAGTTGGAATAGCAACCTATGAGCTTTTGCAGAAATTAGGCTGTGATGTTCATTTTCCGATGGGTCAGACTTGCTGTGGCCAACCAATGGCAAACAGCGGTTACGAACATTTAACGAAAGGCTGTAACGCAAATTTTATCGCGAATTTTGCAGGATTTGATTACATTGTTTGCCCTTCCGGAAGCTGTGTTTTACACGTAAAAGATCATTTGCACGATGAAAAATTAGAAGTTGTAACTTCAGAAATGCGTAAAAAAGTTTTTGAACTGACAGAGTTTATTACTGATATTCTGAAAATAGATCACATAGAAGGAAACTTTCCATACAAAGTTGGAATGCATCAAAGTTGTCATGGTCAGCGTGGTTTAAAGCTTTCGCAAATGACCGAATTAAACGCACCATTTTTTTCAAAACCAGAGCAATTGCTTCATAATATTAAAGGTTTGGATTTAGTTTCTTTATCCAGAAAAGACGAATGCTGTGGTTTTGGAGGAACATTCTGCGTTACTGAAGAAGCTGTTTCTGTAAAAATGGGGCAAGACCGAATCAAGGATCATGAAAATCATAATGTAGATTATATTACAGGTGGCGATATGTCGTGTTTGATGCATTTAGAAGGAATTCTGAAAAGACAAAACAGCCGAGTAAAAACCATTCATATTGCCGAAATATTAAATACAATGGCGTAGAAACATTGGCCACGGATTTTACGGATTAAACCGATTTTCGCTGGTTTAATTTTATCAGTTGATTTAAAAAAATCTGTGCAAACCGGTTTAATCCGCAAAATCTGTGTGCCATTATAAAAACATTACCATGAAAAAAATATCAATTTGTTTCATCCTGTTTCTTTCAATCCTCTTTTTAGCATTTAAAAAAGATCCATCTACTGTGACGCAGAAAGATGTTGTGGTAAAAGCACAATTTGAAATGCCAGTTATAAAAATTCCAGATTTTAGCAAATGCAAGGAATTTTCGATAGTTGATTTTGGAGCTGTTAAAGGAGATAAAAACAAAACTTCTGAAGCCATTTCAAAAGCCATTTCAAAAGCAAATAAATCTGGCGGAGGAATTGTCGTAATTCCGGAAGGAGAATGGTTGACCAAGAAAATTCATTTTAAAAGCAATGTAAATTTGCATTTGAATAAAGGTGCCGTTTTGCTTTTTTCCGAAGATCCAAAAGATTATTTGCCTGCCGTTCGTTCGACTTGGGAAGGATATGAATGCCACAATTATTCACCATTGATTTATGCGTATCAATGTAAAAATATTGCGATTACTGGCGAAGGAGAGTTGAAAGCTAAAATGGATGTTTGGACAAAATGGTTCGCACGCCCAAAAGCGCATATGGAAAGTTTGAAAAGATTATACTATTTGGCTTCTTATAAAAAACCTGTGGAAGAAAGACAAATGGTAAATGATACGGCAAATTTGCGTCCGCATTTTATTCAGTTCAATCGTTGCCAAAATGTTTTAATGGATGGCGTTAAGATAACGAATAGTCCATTTTGGACGATACATCCGTTTTTATCAAAAGATGTCGTAATCAGAAATCTTCAGGTCTATGCGCATGGACATAACAACGATGGTGTTGATCCGGAAATGTCTCAAAATGTATTGATCGAAAATTGTGTTTTTGACCAAGGAGATGATGCGATTGCGATTAAGTCGGGTTGTGGTATCGATGCTTGGAATTTACATACGCCTTCAAAAAATATTGTAATGCGTAATTGTACTGTGAAAAATGGTCATCAATTAGTGGCTATTGGAAGTGAACTTTCGGGCGGAATAGAAAATGTTTTTATTGACAACTGTACCGTTGTTGATGGCGCAAAACTAAATCATCTTTTGTACATTAAAACCAATGAAAGAAGAGGTGGTTTTGTAAACAATATTTATATGACTAACATTACATCAGGTAAAATTGACGCGGGAATTCTCGGCATAGAAACTGATGTTTTGTACCAATGGCGCGATTTGGTTCCAACTATTGAACGACGCCTTACGCCTATAAAAAATGTGCATTTAGAAAATATAAAAGCAACCAATGTAAAGTTTATTTCGAGAATTCAAGCTCAGAAAGAACTTCCTGTAGAAAATATTTTCTTGACAAATGTAACTGCGGATAATGTTCAAGGAGAAAAAGCAATTCATGAAAATGTCTTGAATTTTGTCAGTAAAAATTAATAAGCGTTTTAAACTCTAAAAAAATGTCTTCAAAAAAAATAATAGAACATAGTGAAGCCGCAGCACGTTTTAATAAAGACGTTGATCGTGTAAACTGGCATGATGAAACGCTTTGGTTTGTTAGAGAAAAACGTGACAGATCAGCGCATCAGATCGCGGATTGGGAATTACTGCGTGAAACTGCTTCGAAAATCAAGAATAATGTGCTTTCTAACATTCACGATTATTTAGTTGAATTTGAAGTAAATGCACAGAAAAACGGAATAAAAGTACATTGGGCAGCCGATGCAAAAGAACATAATGAAATTGTTCATTCTATTTTGGTAAAACACGATGTAAAGCAAATGGTTAAATCAAAATCCATGCTTACAGAAGAATGCCATTTGAATGAATATTTAGCCGAAAATGGTGTAGAAGTAATTGATTCCGATTTAGGAGAATATATTGTACAGCTTCGAAAAGAGCCACCGAGTCATATTGTTTTGCCAGCAATTCACCTTAAAAAAGAAGATGTAAGTGAAACTTTTCATGAACATTTAGGTACAGAAAAAGGAAATTTTGACCCGCAATATTTAACCGAATCGGCGCGACAACAGCTTCGGGATACGTTTTTAACCCGAAAAGCAGCTTTAACCGGAGTTAACTTCGCCATTGCTGAAACGGGAGAATTTGTAGTTTGCACCAATGAAGGAAATGCTGATATGGGCGCACATTTAGCCGATGTTCACATTGCCTGCATGGGATTTGAAAAACTGATTCCGAAGAGAGAACATTTAGGTGTTTTCCTGAGATTATTGGCCAGAAGTGCAACGGGACAACCCATTACCACTTTTTCAAGCCATTTTAAAAAGCCAAGAGATGGCAAGGAAATTCATATTGTAATTGTCGATAACGGCCGAAGCACACAATTAGGACGAGAAGATTTTAGAAATTCACTGAAATGCATTCGCTGTGGTGCGTGCATGAATACGTGTCCGGTTTACAGACGAAGTGGCGGACATAGTTATCATAATGCTGTTGCGGGACCAATTGGTTCTATTTTGGCACCAAATCTTGACATGACCAAAAATGCCGATTTGCCGTTTGCCAGTACGCTTTGCGGTTCCTGCACGAATGTTTGTCCGGTAAAAATTGACATTCATGATCAGTTGTATAAATGGCGTCAGGTTTTGGTGAAAGAAGGACATACGCCAACTTCAAAAACCATTGCAATGAAAACAATGGCGAAAGTATTAGCGAACCCAACGGTTTTTAATATTGCTGGAAAATCAGGCCGATTTGTAATGAAAAATGCTCCAGGTTTGGTCAACAATAAAATGAATAAATGGTACGATCAGCGCGAAATGCCTGCCGTTCCGGAAGAATCATTCAGAGAGTGGTACAAGAAAAATTCAAGAGAAGCAAAAGAGAAAAACAATGAGCAGTAAAGCCGATATATTACGTAAAATAAAACAGAATCAGCCCGATTCTGTAACCGCTTTGCCAGACTTAAAAGTTTTAGGTTCTGAACAATCCGATGTTTTAGAAACCTATAAAACGGTGCTGAAAAACATTGGAGGAAACACTGTTGAAGTTTCAAATTATGAAGATATAATTTCATATATCAAAGAGCATTATAATATTGAAAAACGAATTGTGACAACGCTTCCTGAACTTTCAGAAATTGCATCTTTAGACTGGACAAATGACGATCCGCATTCACTTAAAAACGTGGAATTGACGGTTGTAAAAGCGCATTTTGGAGTGGCAGAAAACAGTGCGCTTTGGGTAACCGATGATATTTTGGGACAACGCGTTTCGCCTTTTATAGCACAATATTTAGCTATTATTGTAAACAAAGAAAACATATATCCAACAATGCATCAGGCGTATGAAAAAATAGGAAATCAGGAATACGGTTTCGGAACTTTCATCGCCGGACCTTCAAAAACGGCTGATATTGAACAGTCTTTGGTTTTAGGTGCACATGGTGCGAGAGGTTTGATTGTTTTTATTTTAAACTAATTTTTCGCCACGAATTCACGAATTATTTTTAAATCTAATTCGTGAATTCGTGGCGATTTTTTTAGAACAATTTATTTAAATTGAAATAAAGATTGTTATTTTTTAATCACTTCAACGGCTAAGCTTTTTGCTCTGTATTTATTAAAAGTTATAAAAATAATAGTTACAATTACAAGTAGAGCGAAATCGGCAACGCCTAATAATAATTGCGTTTTTACTTTAAATAAATTAGCAAATCCGTAGCTGAATATTGAACTGATCATGTACATTACACCACCTGTAAGTCCGCTTGCGATTCCGGCATTTTTTGAGAAACGGCTTAGACAATAGCCATAAATAATATTGAATATAAATCCGCCGGCAATGTGAATTCCGATAATAAAACCAATTAAAGTATAAAGACTGCTTCCGAAAGAAGAGGTAAAAATCATCAGCAATACTAAAGTAATCTGAACCGCAAATGCAATACTTACTTTTTGTGCCAAAGGTTTTTTAATCATCGATTTTGCAATAATACCGCCCGTCATTAATGAAAAACCAGAAAGCAAAGAACTGTATCCCGTAGTAATCGCTGAATATCCTAAAACGCGTTCAATAATAAACGGACTAGATAAACTGTAAACGACAACCATTCCAAACGAAATTCCGATAATAACCAAACCTAAAGTAAAATCAGCCGTTTGAAGCATTCCTTTGTACGTTTGTGCAATCAATTTTAATTTAAATGGATGATAATGTTTTAATGATTCTCCGCTGTAAATAAGTTCTAAAATCAGAAATACTAAGGATAATCCACCAAGGAAATAAAAGTTAGATCTCCATCCAAAACTGTTTTGCAGATAACCACCTAAAAAAGGCGCCATAATAGGAGCACAGGCCCAAATGATGGAAAACATACTGATGTAGCTTTTCAGTTTTTCGCCCGTAAATAAATCAACAAAATAAGCGCGTTTTCCTACTACAATAAGGGCAATTGTAATTCCCTGGATAATTCGCATGGCGTAAATAACATAAATATTGGGAACTAATGCAATCACAAAACTGGTAAGCGAAAATAGGGCAAGTGACGCCAGACTTATTTTATAGCGTCCGAAACTGTCTAAAATACTTCCAATAAAAAATTGGCTTATACCAACACTAAACATAAATAAAACCAGCGAAAGCTGTACCGCCGAAGCCGAAACATGCAAATCATTTGCCATTGCAGGCAAAGAAGGTAAATAAATATCTGTAGCAAAGCCAGATAGTGGAATCAATGCCAAGGCTAGTATAGTACTAAATCCCTTGTGGTTTTCTTGTAAAATTCTCATTTTGTTATTTTTTAATTGTTTTTTGTTGTGTTTCAATTGAAACTTATTTAATTTAAATTAGACCGAACGGTCTAAAAAATAGTAAAAAAAATAGGTTATCGAACATATCTTTTAAATTCATCCTTTATGCTTTCTAAAACGATTAGCATTTGTGTGTGATCACCACTTATTTTTTCGCATAAAATGGCACCTTCAATCATGGCAAAAGTTTTAATGCTAAACTGTTGCGGATTAATTTCTGCCTGCAATTCATTATTGTTTATTCCGTCTTCAACAATGGTGTAAAATCTCTTTTGGGCCGACTGGATTGCTTTTTTTACATATTCCTTCACCGTTGGATTTGTATCATCCGCATCAACTCCGAAGTTTAAAATTGGGCAACCGTCAACCATTGTTTCGTCATTTCCGTATACATCCAATAAATTGAAAAGTTTTTCCTGTGCCGTTTTGCCTTTTGAAACTGCGGTATCTAATTTGTTTGCCAATTGCGCTCTCAAATAGATAAATGATTCAATGCAAATTTCTTCCTTACTTTCAAAGTTACCATAAATACCGCCTTTTGCAAGTTTTGTAGCTTCCATAATATCAGTGATTGAAGTGCCCGCCATGCCTTTTTTATTGATAATAGGCGCTGATGCTTCTATGATAAATTGTCTAGTTCTTTCTGCTTTGCTCATGATCTTTTCATTTTGACGCTACAAATTTAGACCGTTCGGTCTTTATTTGCAATAATTTTAACTTTTTATTTTAGAATAGAGCCCGTTTAATAAAAATTATTTCTGTTCTTGTCATCATGATTTTTAATTTATATTTGTTTACATAGATGTTATTTTGAAACAAATTTCAATAAAGAAAAATGGGATTAATTTATAAAGTCGAAGATAAGGAGCTCTTAAAAACAAGAAATGAGATTTTCAAAGAAGTAGGAATTCCTGCTTTAATGACAAATGGTTTTGAGCCAGATCCTTATAAAACTTCATGGCATGGTGAATATGATAAAAGTAGTCGTGGATACATCTATCAATTCTCGAGAATCTCGCAAGAAAAATATCTTGAGCGAATTGAAATTTCAATTATTAGTGGTGAAAAATGGATTAAGATTTTTCTAAACATTTTCGAAATAAAACCAAATTTAAATTCGTTGTCTCTTTTGAAGGATTTTGACGGTCTTAAATTTAGCGGATTAGCATTTCGTTTAACTAGAATTCGATTACGAAGCGATGACTATAAAGGTCCGCCAATATTTTATATGTTGTTTTTACCAGAGCATAAATTTGGGAGCTTTTATACTAAAAGAGGATATAATAAAGAAGCAGAAAAGTTAAGGAAATTAATAAAATCAGACATGGAAAATGTAGATGGTTTTATAGAAAGATGGCATCAATTATTTTTCCCAGTTAAAATAGATTGGGAAGGGAATCTTAAATAAAATCTTAAAATGTAAACTATGGCACGAGCGAGACGCTCGCGCTAGCAGGGATAGCATAATAGTAGAATTTAATAAAAATTTTCCTTTTATTAATCGCATTAAAGAATAAAAATTATCTGTTCTTGTGTCATGATTTTTAATTTATATTTGTTCAAATAGATATTATTTAGATACAAAATTTAATAAATAAAAATGGGATTAATTTACAAAGTTGAAGATGCAGCGCTTTTAAAAACAAGAAATGAAATTTTCAAAGAAGCCGGAATTCCTGCTTTGTTAGCAAATGGTTTTATGGCAAATCCCTATCAAACCTCATTAAATGGGGAATTAAATAGAAATAATCGCGGATATAACTATCAGTTTTCCAGATTATCCCAAGAAAAATATTTGGAAAGAATTGAAGTTTTAATCAACAATGACGACAAATCAATTCAGATTTTCGTAAATGTTTTTGATGTGAAATCGAATTTAGATGCTTTCCCTGCTTTAAGTGATTTAGCGGGTGCAGATTTTAGTCAGTTAGCATTTAGATTAACAAGAATGAGGTTAAGAGATAATTATATAGGTCCGTCATTATTTAATAAGCTGTTTTTTCCAGCACATGAATTAGGGGGATTTTATACTGAGAGAGGCTTCAATAAAAAAGCAGAAAAATTAAAGAAACTGATAAAATCAGATATAGAAAACTTGGATGGTTTTATAGAGAAATGGAAGAGATTGTTTTCTCCGATGGAAATTGAATTGAAAAGGGAATCTTAAATAAAGTTTTAGAATGTAAAATATGGCACGAGCGAGACGCTCGCGCTAGCAGGGATTAATTTATAAGGTTGAAGATACAGCGCTTTTAAAAACAAGAAATGAAACGAGTAATAATAAAAAAAGGAGATGTTTTTTTTGTTAAAATAAATGACAATAGCAAGCGCTATTTTCAATACATAACAAATGACTTAAAACAACTTAATAGTGATGTAATTAGATGTTTTAAAAAAGTTTACTCGCTAAATGAAAATCCAAGTTTGGACGAAATAATAAAAGATGAAATATTTTTTTATGCACACTGCGTAACAAAATGGGGTGTCAAATTAGGGTATTGGGAAAAAGCAGGAAATATAACTGATGTGGGTACATTTGAGCATATTTTGTTTAGAGGTACAAATGATTATGGCACGATAAAAGGACAAGAACCCATAAAATTTTCAAATAATTGGTTCGTATGGAGGATTGGGGATTTAAAATCAACATATCTTGGCAAGCTTAAAGGAGAGAACAGGAATGCTGAAATAGGCATCGTTATGGACCCTGAAAGTATTGTATATAGAATAAAAACAGGGAAGTACGATGGTTTTTATCCAGATTTCATATAGACTTAAGGATTTAATTAAATGAATGATTTTCAGATTTAGCAAAAAATACTGAAAATACCAATATTGTTTGTATGATCCGCTAGCGCAGATTTGTAATCTGTGGTAATGATTGATATCAGAACACTTTGTGCAATAAAAGATGCGAACAAAAACATTTTATAAGCAAACCTTTATTAAAACTAAAAACGTAAGATTTACTCTTACACATCAGCCATAAAATCAAAATTTTATGAATTGATTTTTGCAAAATACCTATAAATAAGCTTATAATTGTGCTTTCTACACAAATTCACAAAAAAGCATACTATTTTGAAGTATTTTGTTCTGCATTTTATACTGCTGTTTGGTTTCACTTCGCTGAGTTTTGCGCAGGATAATCCGGTGAAATTTCTTGATATTTCTGACGGTTTGTCGAACAATTCCGTGATGACTATTTTTCAGGACAGCGACGGTTATCTTTGGTTTGGAACTTACGATGGACTAAATCGTTACGATGGTTACAATTTTAAAGTTTTTCGAAACCGAATCAACGATAAAAAATCACTTTCCTTTAATGCCATTTACAATATCGAAGGCGATTCTCGAAAGAACATTTGGGTTGGAGGCGCAAATGGAATAAGCATTTACAATAAATCAACGGCCACATTTCATCCGGCTGGATATCTTTCATCGAATAAAAAGAAAATCTTAAACGGCATTATTCATCAGATGCGTTCGGTTTCTGAGAATTTGTTTTTAGTTGCTTCGCAGAGTTTAGGCTTGGTTAGTTTTGAAAATGGTTTATTTGTAGGGAAACAAATTCCGCTTACTGTTTTGGGCAATAAAATCGGTATCAATAATTATGATGCGATTGCGATTCAGGAAGATAAAAAAAATAAACATTCGTGGGTTTACGTGCGAAATGTCGGAATTTGCAGTTATAGTTATTCGTCTAAAACCTTAAAAGCCGTTTTCTCGCTTTCAAAAGAAGTTAAAGCAATGAAATTAGCTTCTGACGGAAATCTTTGGTTGGGAACAGATGAAGGGCTTTTTCTCTTCAACACAAAAACGGGAATTATTTCAGATAATTATTTTCCAAATAAATGCAGTGTCACTGATCTTTTGGTTGACAAGAAAAAAGAGCTCTGGATTACGACAGACGGTTGCGGCATTTACAAAGTCATCGGAACAAATAAAAAAGCGATTCCGTTTAATAATGTAAACGATAATCAGCTGGCAAAAAGCAATTCGGTTTGGAGTTTGTATGAAGATAAAGACGGAAACATATGGTTTGGTTCTTTGCGCGGTGGTATCAGTATGCTGAGCAATTCGCCAAAGTATTTTAAAAACATTCGATACAATGCTAAAGATCCTGCCGAAAACTTCATTTTGTCTTTCTGCGAAGATGAAAAAAAGAATCTTTGGGTAGGAACTGACGGCGCGGGATTAAAATATTGGAACCGAAAAAATAACTCGTATATCAATTACGGTAATAAACTTTCAAGTCCGTTTATTACCGGAATTGTTCGGGATAATAATAACGAAATCTGGCTTTCGACCTGGGCGGGCGGTGTCAATAAAATTAATCCGAAAAACAATTCGGTTACGCAATATTCTTGTTTTAATCCTTTTACGAAACAAATTGAAAAGAATATTTGGTTTGTTTACAAAGATTCAAAAGCAAATATTTGGGCGAGTGCGACAAATGAAGGTTCGCTGTATTTTTTCGACAGAACAAAAAACAGTTTTGTGCTTTTTGACAAATCGGTTATAAACTTGCAATGTTTGACGGAAACCAGCGATGGGAAACTTTGGGGTGGAAATTATACCAATTTGTTTTCTATCGAAAAAAATACAAGAAAAATCAATAAAGTTTCGATTGGAAATCCAATTCGCTGCATTCACGAAGACAAAGACAAAAATCTCTGGTTGGGAACTCAGGAAGGCGGATTATTGTTATTTGACCGAAAGAAAAATACGTTTAAAAGGCTGACAACAGATGATGGTTTGCCGTCAAATACGATTTTAAGACTGCTCGAAGATAAGGAAGGAAATCTTTGGATGAGTACATATAACGGAGTCTGCAGATTTGATAAAAAGAGACAAACGTTTCGCAATTTCTCTGTAAATGATGGTTTGCAAAGCAATCAATTTAGTTTTAATGCCGGAATTGAATTATCGACCGGCGAGTTTCTTTTTGGCGGAATAAACGGCTTCAACATATTTTTTCCTGAGGCAATCAAAGGATTCAATCAAAAGAATAATTTATTGCTGAGTGATTTTTCTGTGAATAATCAGTCGATAGA
The DNA here is from genome assembly GCF_000745775.1 of Flavobacterium sp. ASV13. GTDB lineage: Bacteria > Bacteroidota > Bacteroidia > Flavobacteriales > Flavobacteriaceae > Flavobacterium. Next base: position 250,782 of record NZ_JQJY01000008.1, read on the forward strand.
AGAAAGCAAAGTCGAAGTTACAAATGACGATTCGACCAAAATGAAAGAAGTAAGTTTAGATTACGATCAAACGGCTTTGTCATTAGAATTTGTAGCAATTGATTATAACAATGCAGATAAAATAAATTATGCCTATTTCCTTGAAGGTTGGGACGAACAATGGAATTATGTGGGTCAGGCCCGAAAAGCAAATTATTCGAGGCTGCCGGAAGGAAAATATACGTTTAAAGTAAAAACGACAAACGCAAAAGGTGGCTGGAATAAAGAAGTTAGTCTTATTTCAATTGAAGTTTTACCGCCTTGGTACAGAACCTGGTGGGCGTATACCTTGTATTTGCTCGGAATTGCGGGGGCACTTTTTGTTTATTTGGATTACGAAAAAAATAAAGAAGCACTAAAATATAAAGTCAAAATTGCCGAATTAGAAAGCAAGAAAGAAAAAGAAATTGCCGAGAAACAATCGTCAATGTTTACCTATATCTCGCACGAATTCAGAACGCCGCTTTCGCTGATTATAAATCCGTTGAAAAAAGCAGTTCAGAAGGAGCGTGTCGAAAACGGATCTTCGGGCAGTGATTTGGCAATTGCGCATAGAAATGCAAGACGTCTTTTGAGTTTGGTCGATCAGCTTTTGCTTTTCAGAAAAGCCGAAAATGATGCGGATTCGCTTCGATTGTCGCCTATAAATGTCAACAAACTTTGTAATGAAGTTTATCAATGTTTTGTAAATCAGGCAAAAGATAAAAACATCAAATACAATTTTGATATTCCAGATAATGAAATTGAGATTATTGGCGATTATGAAAAAATCGAAATTTCGCTTTTTAACTTAATGTCGAATGCTTTTAAATATACTCCAATTGGCGGTGAAATTAGTTTGAAATTAACCGAAACAATTTCAGACGTTGAAATGGAAATTTCAGACAGTGGAGAAGGAATTGATAAAGCGGACATTGACGTAATATTCGAGAAATTCAGACAAATAAATTCTAAAGTTTCGATAAGTACTGGTTTTGGAATCGGACTTTTTATTGTGAAATATTTTGTTGACAAACACAAAGGGAAAGTAAGCTGCAGCAGTGAAATTGGAAAAGGAAGTATTTTTAAATTGACCTTTTTAAAAGGAAGCAGTCATTTTGAGAATGCTGTTATTACAAATGATATTCAGCAAAGAAGTCAGCTTTTTGACGAACTGAATGTTGATGATACTGAAGAAAATAATTCGGTTAATACTCCGATTTCAGAAACTGATTTTCGAACCGTAATGCTGACTGAAAAACGAACCATTTTAATTATTGACGATAATGATGATATCAGAAATTATCTGATCAAATTGTTTTCAGAAAATTATATGGTTTACAGCGCTGAGAATGGAGAAGAAGGTTTGAAACTGACCAAAAAACATATGCCTGATTTGGTTATCAGTGACATTACAATGGAGCAAATGGATGGTCTAGAGCTTTGCCGAAAGATTAAGGAAAGTAATGATTTGTCGCATATTCCGGTTATTTTATTGACAGCTTCAAAAAATCCAGAAACACATTTACAAGGAATCAATGACGGTGCCGATGATTATATCATGAAACCTTTTGATGATGATATTCTTGTTGCGCGTGTAGAATCGTTATTAAAAAACAGAAGCAATCTTCGAACTTATTTTCTGGACAGTATTACATTAAAAGAAAATACACAGAAAGTTCCGGCCGAATATCAATTTATACTGAAAAAATGTATTGATATTGTTGAAGCCAATATTCATAAAAAAGATTTTACCATAAAGACTTTTGCCCAGGAAATGGGAATGAGCCACAGAACGCTTTATACTAAAATCAAGATTATTTCCGGACAAACTTTAAATGCTTTTATTCGATCACTCCGGATTCGCAGAGCGGCGATGTTAATGCTGACCGAAGACATGAATATTGCGCAGGCAAGTGCCGAAGTTGGTTTTGAAGATCCTAAATATTTTAGACAACAGTTTGTAAAACTTTTTGGAATGACGCCTTCAGAGTATATTAAAAAATATAAGAGCTCTTTTAACTCCGATTTGAATATTATTGGTTAATCTATTGGTGCAATCTTAAACTAGAAACATAGATTTATAAGAACGAAAAAGAATATGAAAAGAAACATGCTTCTAACACATAGTCCCGAAGCTTCGGGATGCATTTAAATTAGTCAAACGCTTTTTTTTTAAAAGTTACTAAAACTATTTTTCTATGTGTTAAAATTAATTATGCTCAACGATTTTAGTTAAAAATCATTTTCAGACTTTATATTTTCTTAAAGACTTAATTGCATTTTGCAAATAAGAGTGCATTTTTTTGAAAAATTTCAAACGTTTTAGTCTCAAATGAAAGGATATTTCAACGATTGCAGATTATGTAAAAATATCCGGATATTTTTTAATACTCTGTAAATTTTAATACCAAATAATGATTAATTGCAATTTTGACCTCCTTTTTTTTCCATTTTACCCCTCCTTGGAAGTGTGATTTAAACATTTCTTTGCATCGATAGTAATAGATTAAGTTGTATTACTGTGTAAAATTATAAGTGTTATTTTTTTGATAAGTTTTTAATCAGTTTAAAGAATTGAGCCTTCTTTAAAATAAGATTGTAAGAGTTGGTTTTACGTATTACTTATCTGGCCCGCGACAAAAATCGCGGGTCAAAAAAATAAAGCTTTACTGTTTTAGAAAAAGAAAAAAAAGGAAATATTAATCAAACTTTACTAACATGACAAAAACCAAACCACCGATTTTTAATTGTCTGTTTCCGTCTCCAAAAAGGAAAAGACAATCTAGATCTTCAAAAATGAGTCCGACTCATTTATTTAAACAATCACTTTACGCTTAAAAAGAACAAACTAACCTAACCTTAAAATTAAAGAAATGAAAAAGAATAAATTTTTATTTTTTCTTGCCCTTTTTGCCGTTTTGTTTACAGGATGTCAAAGTAACGATTCAGATTTCGCTCCATCTGATGATCCTACGGTAGTAATAGCTACAAAAGAGATTTATGGCGCGCCAAATAGAAAATTCGAAATCAAAGCGGCGCTTGCTGATGATTTAGGATTAAAAAGTGTTGAAATCCAAATTCCGGAATTATCACTTGATAAAGTAATTTCGTTTGCAACAGATCCTTTGTTGAAAACATACGATCTAAGCTACTTTTTTGAAGTTCCGGCAAACAGAGGAACTTCTGAAGCTTTCAAAATAAAATTGACTATTACAGATGTTTCTGGAAATATTGTAAATGAGGAAATCAACCTTCGTTTAGACGGAGAATTTGCTGCACCATCTATTACTATGGTTTCTCCAAAAGAAGGAGCTGTAATTTTATTATCAACTAGTAATCAAATGCCAGTAAATTTTGTGGTGAACGACGATTCTGGTATTGATTATGTTCAAATTAAATGTGCTGCTTTAGGAATTGATGAAACTGTTCAATTAACGGGTTCGCCTCAATCTTATACATTCAATAAAACGTATACATTGCCAGTAACAGCTGCAGATTATGTTTTGACAATTACTGCGAAAGACAAATTTGCTATTCCGAACACTGGATCTTTGAATGTAAATATTGTGGCTACAAATGAGTATCCGGCAATTTATTTATGTGATCAGCCAAAAGGAACCAACCTGACTACTGATGCAGTTGGAGTTCCGATGTATTTCCACGAGAAAAGCGGACAGGATTTTGAATTCAAATATTATGCAGATAAAGACAACAAAGAAGTTTATTTCTTAGGTCAGGAATCAGATTTTGCCCCACATTGTTTTGGTTTGAATGCTGCAGGAGAATTAGCAGATGATGTTGCTTCGGCACCAATTATTTTGCCAACAAAAGGATATTACAAAATTAAAGTGAATCCAAATACTTTAAAGTATACAGTTACGAAATACACGCCAACAAGCAAAGTATGGGCTGATATTGCCAACGGATTATGGCATGATGATGCAGCACTTAGAAAACCTTTCGTGAGTGTTTGCGGTGGCGGAATCAAAGACGCAAACTGGGATACTTGGAATGCGTGGGTTATGACTGGATTGCACTTAAGCAATAATTCGGCAAATCCTTATCAATTAGTTGGTGAATACACTTTAACCGGAACTATGGAAGCCACTTTTACAGGCCAATGGTGGGATCCTTCTTGGAGATTAATCAAAAACGGAATCTGTACAATGTCGCCAGGTGAGAACGGAAATGCTAAATATCCAGCTGCTGCGGGAGTTTACAAAGTAGTTCTTGATACTGAGTTAGAAAGAGTATTTATCACAAAAAAATAGTTACGGCCTTCTTGTAACATTTAATTAATAAAACAGCTTAATATGAAATTTAAATATATAGGATTTTTTATTGCCCTGATGTGTACTGCTGTATCATTTGGACAAATAAAAATAACAGGTACTGTTAAGGATAAAGGCGCAGTGCCAATTCCGGGTGTTAATATCGTTGTAAAAGGAGCTTCAACTAACACGTCAACAGATTTTGATGGAAAGTTCGCAATCGAGGTTCCGAATAAAAATGCGCAAATTGAATTGTCTTTTGTTGGTTTTGCCAATAAAATAGTTCCAGTTGGTGATAAAACTAATTTTGATATTGTTTTAGAAGAATCAAGTCAGGCATTAGATGAAATTGTTGTAGTTGGTTATGCTGCTGTAAAAAAGAGCGACGTAACGAGTTCTATTTCTTCTGTAAAAGGAAAAGAATTGCAAACAATGACAGTAGGAAACGTAACAGAATCACTTCAGGGAAAAGTTTCTGGAGTACAAGTTGTAGGCGCTGGAGGTCCAGGTGCACAACCAAGAGTATTGATTCGTGGTATTTCTACGGTAAACTTAAGTACAGATCCGCTTTATGTAGTTGACGGAATTCCGATGGGAACAAGTATCAATTTCTTGAGCAATAACGAAATTGAATCGATGGAAGTTTTAAAAGATGCTTCTGCAAGTGCAATTTACGGTTCACGTGCATCAAACGGGGTTATCCTGATTACAACTAAAAAAGGAAAAGTTGGAAAAACAAGATTCAATTTTGATACAAGTTCAGGAATGCAGTTTATGAATAATCCGTATCATATGGCTGATGCACAAAGCTATGCAACAATTATGAATACGGCTTATAATAATTCAGGCTATTCAGATTATTTGCCAAATCCTTCTCAATACCAAGGAAAAACTACAGATTGGTGGAATGCTGGAATTAGAAAAGCAAGTCCAGTTGTGAATGCTTCTCTTGGAGTTACAGGAGGTTCTGAAAAACATACTTTCGCAATCAGCTTAAACTACTACAATTCAGAATCTATGTATGAAGTAGGAGGTTGGGAAAGAATTACAATGAGAATTGCAAACGATTTTAAATTCTCTGATAAATTCTCAGCAGGAATTACATTAAACCCTCGTTACGAAACGTATGGTTCACCAGGAAACTGGGCTGATTTTGACAAAATTGATCCAATTACGCCAATCTATAAACCAGCAGATCAATTAAACGGAACTGAAAATGAATACAGTATTTATGCACGCTCTCCGTCCTATATCTGGAATCCGGTTGCAGCTGTAAAACGTTATGATGATTTTACAGATCAATACAACTTGAATACAAATGGTTATTTGCAATACGCACCAATTAAAGGTTTGGTAATTCGTTCACAAGCTTCGATTGAAGTAGGCGATAAAGTAAGAAATAGATTCAGCCCTGACTTTGTGATTGATGCTGCACACGAAAAAGCGGAAATCAATAGTGTTGAAAAATGGAACACTACTAATGTCGATTGGACTTGGCAAAATACAATCACCTACACTAAAACATTTGCTGAAAAACATAATGCCTCTTTAATGATTGGTAACACTATGGAAGAGTATAATGGAAATGATCTTTGGGGTTACGGAGAAGGAATTCCTAACAACTCAGATTCTATGAGAGAATTAAATGCTGCAACAAAAAACCGCAACAGTGGCGGTAACAGCTGGTCAAGTTCATTAATGTCTTATATTTCTCGTTTTTCTTATAACTATGACGGAAAATATTATTTCACAGGTACTTTCAGACGTGACGGTTCTTCAAAATTCATGGAAAACAATAAATGGGCAAATTTCCCATCTGCATCGGTTTCTTGGAGAATTTTGAATGAAGATTTTATGGAATCGACAAAAGATGTTTTAAGTGATTTAAGATTTAGAGCAGGTTGGGGTAAAGTAGGAAATCAAAACTTACCAAGCGCGGTTTATCAATCTAATATCGGAACAGGTTTTTACCCAATTGGGAATGATATTGCTGATACTTCTTATCCTTCTACAATGGCAAATAAAGACATTAAATGGGAAACCGTTGAAGATGTTTCTTTCGGACTTGATTTCGGATTATGGAAAAACAAGCTTTCTGGATCTTTAGAATATTACCAAAAGAAAACAAATGATATGTTGTTCTTAAAACAATTTCCAACATATAGTGGTTTTCCTGGATATTCTACAATATGGACAAACGTAGGTTCTATGAAATCAAATGGTGTCGATTTATTGGTTTCTTACAAAGACAAAAAAGGGGATTTCTCATACGGTGTTGATGTAACTTTCACAACTGTAAATGTGAAGATGATAAATTTATCTACTGACGGAGAAAAATTATACGGTTCAAGCAACAGAACTTTGACTGTTGAAGGTAATGAGCCAGGCTATTTTTACGGATATGTTGCTGATGGTTTGTTCCAAAATCAAACAGAATTAAACTCTCATACAGACGAGCACGGAACAAAATTACAGCCTTATGCGCAAGTTGGAGACGTTCGTTTTAAAGATATTAACGGAGACGGAAAATTAGACGATAAAGACAGAACAAAAATTGGTTCTCCTTGGGCTGATTACAACGTGGGTCTTAATTTGACTTTCGCTTACAAAAATTTTGATTTAGTAGCGAATTTCTATTCAAGTATTGGAAATGATTTGATTAACCAAAATATTTCAGATTTATACAATGGTGCAAGTTTGACAAATAAAGTTAACGGATTAGATCAAATGGCTTGGCATGGAGAAGGAACTTCAAATTATGTTCCTCGTTTATCAAAAGATGATAACAACGAAAACTTTACAAAATTCTCTTCTTTATATGTTGAAGACGGATCTTATGTACGTATGAAAAACCTTCAGGTTGGTTATTCGTTCTACAATAAATTCGGATTAGATAAACTAAGACTTTCGTTATCAGGTCAGAATTTATGGACTTGGACAAATTATACAGGAGTTGATCCTGAAGTAGGAGGCGGAGTTTTAGGATCAGGTTTTGGAGGATGGAATTATCCAGTTCAGCCAACAATCCTGATGGGTCTTAATGTAGTATTTTAATAAAAACGATCATGAAAAAAATAATAGTATCATTAATCACTTTTTCTCTATTAGCAGTTTCTTGCAGCGATTTTATTGAAAAAGAAGAAAGAGGAACACAAACCTTAGAAAATTATTTTCAGACAGCACAAGAGTGTGAAAATTACGCAAACGAGTTAACACGCAGATTATTAATTCCGAATGACTGGTGGACTTTAGTTGCGCCAAGAGTAACCAACGAAATGTCAACAGATGATGCCTGGATGGGTAATACAGGACAGGACAGCGGTGCGCACAGACCATGTTCACAATACATCATTACACCTGACAATATGGGTGATATGAATAGTATTTATACGGCGCATTTTTACACGATCCAATCGGCTAATCTTGGTTTGGAGAAAATGGCTGCATCGCCACTTACCGAAGCTCAAAAAAATCAGTATATGGGAGAATCTCTTTTCGTAAGAGCCTATTGCTACTATGAGCTGGTAAACCTTTTTGGAGGAGTTCCGGTGTATACAAAATCTCTTGGAACTGGCGATTTGACTTTAAAGCGTAATTCAGCAGCAGAGGTTTATGCACAAATTGAAAAGGATCTTAAAGAATCGGCTGCAAAATTAGAAACGATTCCAGTTAACAGAAACGGAAGAATTAACAAATGGGCGGCTTATGCTTTATTGGCTCGTGTGTCTTTGTTCCAGGAAAAATGGGCTGAGGCAAAACAATACTCAAATAAAGTTATTACAGAAGGCCCTTATGCTCTTGAAGCTGATTTCTTGAACATCTGGAATGTAAACAATCATAACGGAGTGGAGTCAATTCTTGAAGCGCAATCTTCATCAGTTCAAGATAAAAGTTTGGGTTCTGCATTGCCAACTTTAGCTGGAGCAAGAGGCGAAGATAAAAAGAATTTCCCTAGCAATGATGCTGCTGATGTTCTTGACGGTTGGGGATGGTGTATGCCAACAAGTGATTTAGAAAATGCATATTTATCTGAAAATGATGTTATCCGTCGTAGAAGTACCATTACGAAATGGGGAGAAGCTGCTTACGGTGATGAGGTTTTAAACCCAACTCATAAATTCAGTTTGAATGATAATAAATCAGGACGTATTTGCCGTAAATATTATATTCCAATTGCAACGCGCCGTTCATTAGATAAAAAAGATGGTCACTTGCCATTAAATATTCCATTGATTCGTTTGGCAGAAATGTATTTGACAAGAGCAGAAGCAAGCTATCATACTAGCGGAGATGCTTTGGCAGATATCAACATCATCAGAGCGCGTGTAAAATTAGATCCAAAAACAGGGCTTTCGGGACCAACTTTATTGAGACAAATTTACAAAGAGCGTCGTTTGGAATTGGCTTTCGAAGGATTGCGCTTGTATGATATTCGTCGTGAAAAAGATCCAACAACAGGAAGACCAGTAATCGAATCTTTAATGGGACCAAACGGAACTTTTGTTAAATACAACTTGAGTTCAACAGATCCTTACGAAACGACAAACTTGAGAGAACCTCAGGATAAAGGAATCAATTTTAATCCTGCGAAAAATTTATTATGGCCAATTCCTCAGTTGGAAATTGACTTGAGCGGCGGTTTAATCACACAAAATCCTGGTTATTAAGATGAAATTTGTTAATCAAAATAAAGTAAGTCTGCTGTGTGCAGGCTTGCTTTTCGCTAGCTCACTTTTTGTGGGTTGCGACTCTGAAAAATCGGATAATTCAGGTTCTGAAAATCCGGTTGCCGAATTGAATGTGAATTTGGATATGAATCTTCAGACAATGGAAAGTTTTGGAGCTTCTGATGCTTGGCAAACTAATTTTATTGGAAAAAATTGGCCTTCGGATAAAAGAAATAAAATAGCCGATTTATTATTCAGTAAAGAAGTTGATGCCGATGGAAATCCTAAAGGTATCGGATTATCATTATGGCGTTTTAACCTTGGAGCAGGAAGTACTGAACAAGGCGACGCAAGTGATATTACAGATGAATGGAGGCGCACCGAATGTTTTACGACAGATGGCGTAAGCTACAATATGAATAAACAAGCTGGTCAGGTTTGGTTCATGAAAGCGGCAAAAGAACGTGGTGTTGAAAAATTATTGGCTTTCGCCAATAGCGCACCAGTTTACTTGACACAAAATGGAAAAGCGCATGCGAGCATCAAAGAATTTTACAATCTGAAAGATGGAAAAATGCCAGAATTGGCTGATTTCTGGGCTACTTCATTAGAAAAATTAAAAACAGAACACGGTTTAACAATCGATTATGTGAGTCCGTTTAACGAACCACAGTACGAATGGGATGGTTCTGCACAGGAAGGTTCGCCTGCTACAAATGCAAATATTTACAGTTTTGTAAATGTTTTATCCCCAAAATTACAGTCAAAAGGACTTAGTGCGCAGATTGTTGTGGGAGAAGCGGGATCTTATGAATCGCTGTACAAAACAGTTTCAGGAAAAGAAAGCAGATCCAATCAAATTGATTATTTCTTTGCTTCTAATTCAACAAAAAAGATTTCTGGATTGAGTAATGTTAAGAAAACCATTTCTGGACACAGTTACTGGCAAGCTTGGCCTTTGAGCGAAATGGTTTCGTCAAGACAACAAGCTGCTTCAAGAATTCAGTCGGTTGGCGGAGTAAGTTTATGGTCTTCTGAATATTGTGTTTTAGAAAGTCCGGGAACTGCAGAATTACCTGGTGGAGCAGGAGCAGGAAGAGATTTAGGAATGCCGCTTGCACTTTGGACAGCGCGTATTATCAGTACAGATATTGCTCTTGGAGGTGTAACTTCTTGGCAATGGTGGACAGCAATTAGCCGTGGCGATTACAAAGACGGTTTGATTCATGTTGATGATAATGCAAGCAACGGAGCTGGAAATGCTGATTATTGTAAAAATGATGGTTACATCAGAGATTCAAAAACATTATGGGCTTTAGGAAATTTTTCATTTTTCGTAAAACCGGGAATGGTAAGAGTTCAAATTCCGAGTGTGGATAATGCAACAACTTTGAATGATGTAATGGTAACCGCTTACAAAGATGCAGCTACTAAAAAATTGGTAATTGTTGCGGTAAACATCAGCAAATCGGCGAAAGCCTATAAATTGAATTTGGCAGGAGGAGCTTTGACAGACGGTAAATTAACTCCTTATACAACTTCCGAAACTTTAAGTTTGAAGAAAGGAGCTGCTGTTGATGCGGGAAGTTTAGAAATTCCGGCTAGGTCGATTGTGACTTATGTAGGGAATTATAAATAAGAATAAAAAATTTAACCGCAAAGGTCGCAAAGAAAAAACGCAAGGGCTCGCAAAGCTTGTTTTAAACTTAGCGCACCTTGCGAATCCCGATAGCTATCGGGATAGCGTCTTTGCGGTTAAAAAAACATAAAAAATAAATGAAAAAAGTATATATCTCACTTTTTCTGGTAATAGGTTCGTTGTCATTTGCGCAACGAACTGCCATTATCAGTACAGATAAAGTTGTTCAGACGATGGACGGTTTTGGAGGTTCTGATGCGTGGAGAACTCAGTTTGTGGGAAAAAATTGGCCAGAACAAAAAAAGAATGCCATTGCCGATTTGCTTTTCAGTAAAGAAATCGATGCGCAGGGAAATCCCAAAGGAATTGGACTTTCGATCTGGAGATTCAATCTTGGTGCAGGAAGTACAGAACAAGGTGAAAACAGCAAAGTTTCTGACGAATGGAGAAGAAGCGAATGTTTCTTAAATGCAGACGGGACTTATGATTTCTCTAAACAAGAAGGTCAAAGATGGTTTTTGCAGGCAGCTAAAAAACGTGGTGTCGAAAAATTCCTGATTTTTACAAACAGTCCGCCGGTTTTTATGACCAATAACGGATTGTCTTTTGCTTCTCAAAAGAATAAACTGAATCTAAAAGATGGTGCAATTCCAAAATTTGCCGATTTCTTAGTTCAAAGTATTCAGGGACTGGAGAAAAAAGAAGGAATAAAATTCGATTATGTTAGTCCGATAAATGAACCGCAATGGGAATGGATGCCAAAACATGGCGATACAAACAGTCAGGAAGGAACTCCGGCAACGAATGAGGAAATTTATGATTTGACCAAATCACTTTCAGAAAAACTGAAAGCTAACAAAATGAATACTGAAATTGTAATTGCTGAAGCGGCTCAGATTGATTATTTGTATGAAAATGTAAATAAAGAAAATCGCGATAATCAGATTGATTTTTTCTTTGGAAAAACTAAAACAAACGTTTCGAAATTCTCCAATGTAAAGAATGTTATTCTCGGTCATAGCTATTTTACAACATGGCCGGTTGAAAGACAAGTTTTAAGCAGAAAATTAATTGCTGCGGAAATAAAAAGAAATCCAGGTTTAAAGTATTGGCAGTCTGAATATTGTATTTTAGAGAATCCGGGAGAAAATGAAATTCCGGGCGGTTCAGGTGGCGGAAGAGATTTAGGAATGCAAACCGCTTTATTTGTGGCACGTTTGATTCATAATGATATTGCTGTTGCAAACGCCGCTTCTTGGCAATGGTGGACATCAATAACGAGAGTCGATTATAAAGACGGTTTGATTTATTTGGATGACGGAAAAAGCAAAGGCGGAACGGAGCCAAATTATGTTAGAAACGATGGAGAATTTCACGATTCAAAACTGCTTTGGGCTTTAGGAAATTATTCACTTTTTGTTCGTCCGGGAATGCAAAGAGTTGATGTTCCAAATCAAAATGAACTAGACGCTGCAAATGATGTAATGTTGACAGCTTACAAAGATGTGCAAAACAAAAAATTGATTGTGGTTGCGGTAAACTGTGGAAAATCAGCGCAAAAATACAAGTTCGATTTATCAAAAGGTGCGTTGAAAAATAATGAGTTTACACCGTACATCACATCTGAAACTTCAAATTTAAAAAGAGCGGAAATTCAGAAAATTGATAACTTAGAGATCCCTGCAAAATCAGTTGTGACGTTTGTGGGAGAGTTTCAATAAAGATAAAATTAGTTTCAAGTTTCAGGTTTCATGTTTGAAGGAACCTGAAATTTGAAACCTGAAACAAAAAAACATATTAATAGAAAAGCTTAGAAATTTAGAATCTTAGCAACTTAGAACCTTAAAAAGAAATGTTTACAAAAAAAATCATTTTACCAGTTTTACTCTTTTCGTGTCTGTCGGCGAGCAGTCAGATATCGTTTGGAGATTCAAAGAAAATCAATGACAATTGGAAGTTCAATCTTCAGGAAACGCCAGATGCAAAAAACATCACTTTTGACGACAGCAAATGGCAAAATGTAAATGTGCCTCACGACTGGAGCGTAAAAGGACAATTGAGTCCAACTTTAGCGAGTTGTCAAGGTTATTTGCCGGGCGGCATTGCTTGGTACAGAAAATCAATCAATATTCCGCAAAGCAAATCGGGCGAGAAAGTGTATTTGTATTTTGAAGGAGTTTACAACAGAAGTGAAGTTTTCATCAACGGACATTCATTAGGAAAACGTCCAAATGGATATATTTCTTTCGCTTATGATGCAACAGAATTCGTAAAATTCGGTGGAGAAAATACAATTTCTGTTCGCGTTGACCACAGCCAAAGTGCCGATTCAAGATGGTACACCGGATCAGGAATTTATAGAAATGTTTGGGTAGTGTACGCAAATCCGGTGCATATTGCACAATGGGGCGTTTATGCCTATCCAGAAGTGAAAAAAGGAGCAGGAACTTTAAATGTTGAGGTTGATGTTGAGAACGGTTCTTCAGCAAAATCATCTTTGACAGTTGTAAACGAATTGTTTTCAAAAGATGGAAAATCAGTAGCAAAATCTTCTTCTAAAATTGAAGTTGCTGCTAAACAAAGTGGAAAAATTTCGACTAAAATAAATATCAAAAATCCACAATTATGGGATTTAGATAGCCCGAATTTATACGAACTGAAAACTACAGTTTTAAAAGACGGAAAAGAAATTGACAAAGCAGTAACGAAAACTGGTTTTAGAGATTTCACTTTCGATCCAAATAATGGTTTTGCCCTTAACGGAAAATGGATGAAAATGAAAGGTGTTTGTTTGCACCATGATGCAGGAGTTTTAGGTTCGGCAGTTCCAAGAGAAGTTTGGAAAACAAGATTAAAAACGTTGAAAGAAATTGGCGTAAATGCCATCCGTACAAGCCACAATCCACAAGCGCCAGATTTCTATGAACTTTGCGACGAGTTAGGTATATTGGTTTTAAACGAAGCTTATGACGAATGGGAATTCCCAAAACGTAAATGGCTTGAAGGTTGGAACTATGGAACTCCAGGTTTCCAAGGTTCTTTCGATATTTTTGCAGAGTATGCAGAAAAAGATCTAGAAGATTTTGTTCGTCGTGACAGAAATCACCTTTCAGTATTCGGATGGAGTATTGGTAACGAAGTTGATTATCCAAATGATCCATATTCACACCCAGTTTTGGATAAAGGGAAAGACGGTTTTGGACAAGCGGCTTATGGAGGTTATAAACCAGACGCACCAGATGCAATGCGTCTTGGAGCAATCGCAAAACGTTTAGTTGCAGCAGTTAAAAAATACGATAAATCGCGTCCTACAACAGCTGGTTTAGCAGGTGTTGCCATGTCTAACGAAACGGAATATCCAGGAGCTTTAGACATTACAGGGTACAATTATACTGAGAGTAAATATCAGTCAGATCACGCAAAATATCCCAAAAGAGTTATTTACGGAAGTGAGAACGTTCACGATATGGAACCTTGGTTAGCAGTTAAAAACAACAAACATATCTTCGGTCAGTTTTTATGGACAGGAATTGATTATTTAGGAGAATCGGGAAGATGGCCTTCAAGAGGATTTTATTCTGGATTAGTTGATTTTGCTGGCGTAATTAAGCCTCGAGGATATTTCCGTCAGTCATTATGGTCAGATAAACCAATGGCATACGTTGGAACTTATCCGTTGACAAATGAGAAAGATGTTTCTAAAGATGCATGGGCAATTTGGAATTACGAAGTTGGGCAAAAAATCCGCGTAGTTTGTTATACAAATGCTGCAAAAGCACGTTTAGAATTGAACGGAAAAGTAGTTGGAGAAACGAAATCATACGACGAAAAAACCGGAATTATTTATTGGGATATTCCATTTGCTTCAGGAAAATTAGAAGCAATTGGTTTAGATGCAAATGATAAAGAAGTGAGCCGTTATGCAATCAATTCAACACAACAGCCGGTTGAATTGACAATTGCTGAAAAAGACATCACAATCAGCAAAGATAAAGGAGTAGCTAAAATCATGGTTCAGGTAAAAGATCAAAATGGTCTTCCAGTTATGCTTTCAGACAATGAAGTGACTTGCAAAATCAGCGGACCTGGAATTTTATTAGGACTTGAAGCTGGAAACAACAGCGACATGACCGATTATACAGACAATGTACAAAGAGTTTTTCATGGACATATTGCAGCTTACATTCAGGCAACTGGCGATGCGCAACCAATCAAAGTTACGTTTACAAGTCAATGGTTAAAACCTGTAGAAGTGACAATTAACGTGAAATAAAGGCATTTTCTAAGTTAGAGAATTATTAGTTAGTTATTTTAATTTTTCAATTAACCTGTCTGTATTTTTGGTTTACAGGCAGGTTAATTGCATTTTACGAATAAAGTTTATTATATTTGAAGTGTAAATTTTACATTTATTAACATCTAACCACATTATAATGAAAATTAAGAATAGAATTGCTCTGGTTTTAGGAGTTGTTTTTGTATCAATTTGTGCCAATGCTCAGACCAAAACATTTGGAAAAGAAGAATTTAAACAGTGGGCGCAAACACCGCCGATGGGATGGAACAGCTGGGATTGTTACGGGCCAACTGTAGAAGAACACGAAGTAAAAGCCAATGCCGATTATATGGCAAAAGAGCTTAAAAAATATGGATGGGAATACATTGTAGTTGATATCAGATGGTTTGTTGAAAATGACAAAGCGGGTGGTTACAATCAGACAGATCCGCGTTATGTGATGGATAAATTCGGGAGGTATTTGCCGGCAGTAAACCGTTTTCCTTCTGCAAAAGACGGACAAGGTTTTAAGCCTTTAGCAGATTATGTTCATAGAAAAGGATTGAAATTCGGAATTCATATTATGCGTGGTGTTCCTAAAAAAGCGGTTGAAGAAAAAATGCCGATTAAAGGCGCAAACGGAATTACAGCTGATCAAATTTATTCGACAGCTTTGCAATGCGAATGGTTGAGAGACAATTACACTGTTGTGGCTGAGAAACCGGGAGCACAAGAATATTACGATTCTATTTTCGAATTGTACGCACAATGGGGCGTAGATTTTATTAAAATCGATGATTTGTCAAGACCGTATCACGAAGGCGAAATCAACTTGATTAGAAATGCCATTGATAAATGTGGACGTAAAATTGTACTAAGTACATCTCCGGGAGAAACACCAATTTCGGCTGCGCCACACGTAAGCTCACATGCAAATATGTGGAGAATGGTTGATGATGTTTGGGACACTTGGCCACACATCACACATTTAATGGATGTTGCTCAAAAATGGTATCCATACATTGCGCCGGGAACATGGCCAGATTGCGATATGATTCCCCTAGGACGTATTTCGGTTAGAGGAGAACGTGGTGAAGACAGAATGACGCGTTTGACAAAAGACGAACAATATACTTTAATTACCTTCTTTAATATTTTTAAATCGCCTTTGTTTTTTGGTGGAGATTTGCCAAGTAATGACGCTTTTACTTTATCATTATTGACTAATAAAGATGTGGTGAAAATGCACAATGAAAGCACGGCAGTAAAACAACTTTTCCAGAAAGATGGAAAAATTGCTGTAACTTCAAAAAATGCCAAAGACGGAAGTGTTTATTTGGCATTGTTCAATATTTCTGATGTTGCAGCTCAAAATGTTTCAGTAAATCTTGCTGATCTTGGTTTTACAGGCTCAGTTGAAGTTTTGAATATGTGGACAGGTGAAAAATCAAAAATTTCTTCTAAAGAAATTGGTACAGTTTTAAAAGCGCATGCTTCAGTTTTATATCAATTAAAAGGTAAAAAATAATGATGCGATTTTTTAAAAATAGCCTTTTAGCATTAGTATTACTTTTTTCAGTCCTCTTTATATTGTCGGGATTTGGCTTAAAGCCGAAAACAGAAAAACCGGACAAAGTATATCTATTTGCCTATTCGACTTTAAAAAATAATGGAAAAAACGGACTTCATTTTGCATGGAGCACCGATCAGAAAAACTGGTTTTCAATTGGTCCGGAATATAGTTTTCTGAAATCTGATTTTGGAAGTTGGGGACCAACAGGAAAAAGCATGTCAGAGCCTTTTATGGTTAGAGACAATGCAGGGATTTTTCATTGTTTCTGGAGTGTAAAAGACAATGTTTTTGCACATTCAGAAAGTAAAGATTTAGTGAATTGGGGAAGACAAAATTACATTCAAGAAATGAAGAATTTTGTTGGAAAAGGTGAAGATAAATCGGTGATTACAAATGTACAGATTAGTCAGAAAGAAGGTCAATATTTAGTTCATTTCAGCGAAAGCGGAAAAAATTATGTCAGTGCGACAAAAGATTTTAAAAATTATAGTCCATCAACAATTGATGCTAATTCTGATTTAAAATTAAGAAACGAAATCACGATTCAAGGCGAAGTTGTTCAAGGAAGTTTATTCCATGTAGATTGGAGTTTGGTTGACAATATGATCCGAAATATGGAATCGGCTAAATTTAGAGAGAAACAAGATAATTCTTCTCCAAAAAGCGATAGCTTGCTTTTTGCCGGATTAAAACCTGTAAAAGCTCAGATTTCAATAAATGGTCAGCAGTCAAAAAAAATCAGCAATATGCTTACGGGCGTTTTTTTTGAAGATATCAATTACGCTGCTGATGGTGGTTTGTATGGAGAATTGATCCAAAATCGTGATTTCGAATATGCTTTGCACGACAAAAAAGAAAGAGATGAAAAATGGAATGCTACAATGGCTTGGAGCGGTGATTTTAAAATTGCTAAAGAAAATCCAATTCACCAAAACAATCCAAATTATGCTATAGTTTCTAAAGGAAATATCAGCAATTCTGGCTTTGATGGAATCGCTTTGAAAGCCAATGAAAAATACGATTTTAGCGTTTTTGCCAAAGGCTCAAAAGCTATTGTTCGTTTGAAATCGGCAAGTGGAGAAACTTTGGCGGAAGCCGTATTGACTCCGTCAGCAACTTGGAAGAAAATAAATGTAGTATTAAAATCTTCAAAAACGGTTAAAGATGCGAATTTAGAAATCAGTACCAATGGCGAAACTGCCGTTGATATGGTTTCGCTTTTTCCTCAAAAAACATTCAAAAACCGCAAAAACGGACTTCGTTTAGATCTTGCTGAAGCTATTGCAGATATGCATCCAAAATTCGTAAGATTTCCAGGCGGATGCGTGGCGCACGGTGACGGACTGCATAATATTTACAAATGGAAAAACACAATTGGTCCGCTTGAAAGCAGAATTCCAATGCGCAACATTTGGGGCTATCATCAATCAATGGGATTAGGTTATTTTGAATATTTTCAGTTTTGCGAAGATTTAGGCGCTGAAGCTGTTCCGGTTTTAGCGGCGGGAGTTCCTTGTCAAAATTCATCTGACGGAGGTTCTGGACAGCAATTCGGAATTCCGATGGAAGATATGGACGAATATGTACAAGATGTTTTAGATTTAATCGAATATGCCAACGGAAGCGTAAATACAACTTGGGGTAAAAAACGTGCCTTAGCTGGACATCCAAAACCTTTCAATTTAAAATATATCGGAATCGGAAATGAAGATTTAATCAGCGATGTTTTTGAAGAACGCTACCGAATGATCGTAAAAGCGGTTCAGCAAAAATATCCTGAAATAATTGTAATTGGAACCGTTGGACCATTTTTTGAAGGAACAGATTACAATGAAGGCTGGAAAATTGCCGATGATTTGAAGTTGTCAATTGTTGATGAACATTATTATCAAACACCGGGTTGGTTCATCAATAATCAAAATTTTTACGACAATTATGACCGTTCAAAATCTAAAGTTTATTTAGGCGAATATGCTTCGCGCGGTAATAAGTTTTATAATGCTTTGGCGGAAGCCTTATATTTAACTGGCGTTGAACGAAATGGAGACGTTGTTGAAATGGCTTCTTATGCACCGTTATTGGCGAGAGAAAAGCATACACAATGGAATCCAGATTTGATTTATTTTAACGGAGACGAAGTAAAACCGACAGTAAATTATTTTGTACAAAAATTATACGGCCAAAATCCGGGGAATCAATATATTGAAAGTACTACGAAATTGTCAGATGCAAATCCGGAAGTTAATAAACGTATTGGAGTTTCTGTTGTAAAAGATAATGCTTCTGGAGAATTGATTATCAAGTTAGTAAATGTGCTTCCGGTTGCGGTTACACCTTCAATAGAAACAACAAATTTACCATTGACTGAAACTGCTGATTATACTGTATTGACGGGTACGCCAGAAAATACAACAGCAAGACCTGCAACGCAAAAGTTGACGGTTAAAGAAGCTTTTTCAAAAGAATTGCCTCCATATTCGTTTGCAGTAATTCGTATTAAAACAAATAAGCTTTAATATTTAAGCAGAAAACAAAAGGAATAAAAGAATGAAAAAATTAAAATTTAGCCTTGTTGCACTAGCGTCATTTTTTAGTGTTTTGCAAGCTCAGAATAATCAAAAAGGAACACCGCCTGTTATTGCTGAAAAGGATTTAACAGCCTATTTATTTGTTTATTTCACAGGAAATAAAGTCGAAGAAGAAGCAGTTCGTTACGCAGTAAGTGCCGATGGATATCATTATTATCATTTAAATGACAATAAACCCGTTTTAGACAGCAAAGTAATCAGCTCAACCGGAGGCGTTCGCGATCCGCATATTTTGCGTGGTGATGATGGCAAAACTTTTTATATGGTTTTGACCGATATGACTTCGTCAAAAGGCTGGGACAGCAACCGTGCCATGATTTTATTAAAAAGCACTGATTTGGTAAACTGGAAAAGTAGTGTTGTCAATATTCAGACGACTTTTTCTGGAAATGAAAATCTAAAAAGAGTTTGGGCACCTCAAACTATTTATGACGCAAAAGCCGGAAAATATCTAATTTACTTTAGTTTGCAATATGCTGGAGGCCCAGATAAAATTTATTACGCTTACGCGAATAAAGATTTCACTGCTTTAGAAAGTGCACCAAAATTATTATTTGTTCCAAAATCGGAGAGAGCTTGCATCGATGGCGACATTATTGAAAAAGATGGTGTGTATCATCTTTTTTATAAAACCGAAGGCGGAAAAGCAGGAATTAAAGTTGCTACAACAACTGATTTGACTTCTGGAAATTGGACAGAAAATGATAATTATCTGCAACAAACAAACGATGGTGTTGAAGGATCAAGTGTTTTCAAACTAAACAATTCTGACGATTATATTTTGATGTATGATGTTTATACAAAAGGAAGATATCAGTTTACAAAAAGCAAAGATTTAGAGAATTTCACCGTTATCGATAATGACATTTCAATGGATTTTAATCCGCGTCACGGAACTATTTTACCTATTACACGTTCAGAATTGAAACGATTAACAGCAAAATGGGGAACGCCAGAAAAACTTCCAAAAGTAAATAATAATCCAGTTCTAGAAGGTTATTATGCTGATCCTGAGATTCTGTATTCCAACAAAACCAAAAAATATTACATCTACCCAACAAGCGACGGATTTGATGGTTGGTCGGGCTATTATTTCAAAACCTTTTCATCAGATAATTTGACAGATTGGAAAGACGAAGGAATTATAATCGATCTTAAAAAAGATGTGACTTGGGCAAACCGAAATGCGTGGGCGCCATGTATTGTGGAGAAAAAGATAAAAGGAAAATACAAGTATTTTTATTATTTCACAGCGGCTCAGAAAATTGGAGTTGCTTCTTCAGATAACCCAATAGGACCATTTACAGACAGCGGAAAAGCTTTGGTAAGCTCAAAACCAGAAGGTATTAAAGGCGGTCAGGAAATTGATCCAGACGTTTTTACAGATCCAAAAACTGGAAAAAGCTATTTATACTGGGGCAACGGATATATGGCTGTAGCCGAATTAAACGATGACATGATTTCGCTTAAAGAAGGAAGTACAAAAGTGATTAAAGTTGATAATACTTTCCGAGAAGGAACGTATGTGTTTTACAGAAAAGGAACTTATTATTTCCTATGGAGCGAAGACGATACCAGAAGCCCGAATTATAAAGTAAGATACGGAACTTCAAAATCACCGCTTGGACCAATTGAAATTCCGCAAAATAATATTGTAATTCAGGGAATTCCGGATCAAGGAATTTATGCAACTGGGCATAATTCGGTTTTACAAATTCCGAATAAAGATGAATGGTATATTACGTATCACCGTTTTTCATATCCAACTGGAATTAAAATGGGTGAGGCCGGAGGTTTTCACCGCGAAGTTTGCATGGATAAATTAGAGTTCAATGCTGATGGAAGTATTAAGCAGGTTGTTCCAACGCATAGTGGAATATCTGCTTTAAAAAAGTAATATTTTAAAGTTCTATAAAAAAGCTGTTTTTACAATGTAGAAACAGCTTTTTTTTTTTTGAATAATTTTTTCTTTAAAAATTAATTTTCACAAAATGAGGTTTTACGTAAAGAGGGATTAATTTTAAATAGCATCTTTACTGCATTCAAAAAATACTTAAAATTTATAAAAAACGTAAATATGAAAACAAAGTTTTTTACGATTCTATTTTTATCATTTTCCTTATTTTGTTTTGCTCAGGAACAGTTAAAAATAAAAAAAGAAATAACAGCATTTTTTGCAAAAGCTGACAAAACCAACCTTCAAAGTGTACTTCCATTTGAAGTGGATGGTAAAGTGGGATTAATAGATGCAGTAACAAAAAAAGTATTGTTGAACCCTATTAAAAATTTTCAGGTATTTACATTATTTAACCCTGTTATGACTGGTTATTATAAAGATTATGAGTTTGCAATTAATCCTAAAAATTTTAAAATAACAATAAAAAAGGAACCAGAAAGCAATAATGATTTAGTGCCTACAATAGCTGAATATAAAGAGAGTACAACTGATCAAGATCCCAAAATGCCTTATGAAAGTGGTATTAAAGGATTTACGGTAGATGAAAATGGAAATTTGAAAACATATGCAAAGATCTATAAAGTCGATAATTTTAGAAATCTCTATCCTTTTAAATACAAAGGTAAATATTATGCGATAGCTGCAATAAAAAAGAATGATGGTAAAACCTATTTTGGAATAATTGATACGGAAGGAAATACTAT
The DNA here is from genome assembly GCF_000745775.1 of Flavobacterium sp. ASV13. Taxonomy (GTDB): domain Bacteria; phylum Bacteroidota; class Bacteroidia; order Flavobacteriales; family Flavobacteriaceae; genus Flavobacterium. The sequence goes on from NZ_JQJY01000008.1 coordinate 272,478, forward strand.
AGAAAATTTTGATTTTGTTTACAGTACAATTTGGTTTAATGAATTTGCAAAAAATGAAGATGATGTTTGGTTTATCGCAAATGCTGATATAAATAATTCTTGTGAGGTATTATTGGAAAATGCATTTTATATAAATATGGAAGGAAAGCAAAAACTAAAAGGTGAAATTCCAACTTTTCCAAGTTCAGATATTTTTGGCTTGAATGCTAATTGTTCAGGTTGTATAAAATATAGCGGTGTTTTGGATATTGAAAAGATGGAATGGATAATTAAACCTCAATCAAAAATTAAAATCAGATGGATGGATTATACATCTAAAACTGTTTTAGATATTAAAAATCCGAGGGATAAAAATAAGGCGAAAATCTATATTAAAGTATTTGACGATCATTTTACATATTATATGGATTTAGATATGAAGAATAAATACCTACCAACAAAGATGAAATAATATCTTTAGAATAAAACCATAAAAAAACGAGGCAGATAAGCCTCGTTTTTATTTTTATATGAAATTTTAAGCCGTCTGATCATCAGTTTCAGCATCAGGAGCATTTTTCTTTACAGATTCGATCCCGTTTTCTCTTGCGGCAACACTTTCGTACATTTCGCTCGATCCAATAATTTGTCCGTTGCTGGCTTTTAAATTAAAATACGGTTTGCCATTGCTTGACTCTTTTCTGTCGTAGCGGCCATCATCTTGCGAATTTGTTTTCACAGATTCGATTCCGTTAGTAGCGGCAGCTTTAGTAGTATAACCCTCGCTTGCTAAAATTGTCTGGCCATTTCCAGCTTTTAAATTGAATTGAAATTCTCCGTTGGTTCTTTTAGTAATTACAAATTTTCCCATGTAGCTTTTTATTAAGGTTAGGTAATATTTTTTTTGCTAATTATAAAAATACAAAACTTCGGGATATAAATAATATTGTATGAAAAAATAATTGTTTTGATATTGTTAAGTACAAATTCATTTTAAACTTAAATGATTTTCCTGCTTTTAAGTTTATAATATTTTTTACTTTTAGGCTGTTAAAGAATCATCAGAAGTTTGTTTTGCTGATGAATAATTATTTTATGAAAGAAATCAGCGAAATTTTAAACGCTTATTCAGAAGCAAATGCAGCAGGAAAAAAAACAGCTTTGGCAACGGTAGTCAAAGTTGAAGGTTCATCATATCGCCAGCCGGGCGCCCGTATGTTGGTTACTGAAGATGGTTTGCTAACTGGTGCTATAAGCGGAGGCTGTCTGGAAGGAGATGCATTGCGAAAAGCACTCCTTTCCATCAATCAAAAACAAAATAAATTAGTTACTTATAATACGAGCAATGAAGACGATGCCGAAATTGGTCTTCAGTTGGGATGTAACGGAATTGTACATATTTTGTTTGAATACATTAATGACGAATTGGAAAACAACCCAATCCAGCTTTTGAGTCAATTAAAAGCGGAAAGAAAAGAAGCGGTTGTGGTTACGATTTTTTCATTGAACAAAAGAGCAATTCAGATAGGAACAACCTTGTTTTTTAGAAAAGACAGTCCGACATTACATCATCATAATAATGTATTGAATTTGATTTCGGATGCGAAAGAAGTGCTCGAAACTAAAATAACTTCTATAAAAAAACTGCAGGAAGGCACAGATGACGAGGCTTTAATCGAATATATAAATCCGCCAATTTCGCTAGTAATTGCCGGCGCAGGAAATGATGTACAGCCATTAGTAAAAATGGCAACTTTATTGGGTTGGGAAATAACCGTTGGAGATGGACGGAGTGCTCACGCTACAAAAAAACGTTTTCCAAAGGCAAATCAGGTTTTAGTTGTAAAACCAGATGATTTTTTAGATACTATAACAATTGATGATCAAACGTATTTTGTTTTAATGACGCATAACTACAAGTATGACTTGGCAGTTTTAAGATTATTATTGAATACAGATTGCCGTTATATTGGAATTCTCGGACCAAAATCAAAACTGAACCGAATGGTTGATGATCTTAGGATGGTAGGAATTAATGTAAATGAAGAACAGCTAAAAAGAATTCATAGTCCTGTAGGTCTAGATATTGGTGCTGAAACTTCTGAAGAAATAGCTTTGTCGATTGTTTCTGAAATTAAAGCTTTTGCTTCGGGAAAAACGGGGACTTCCTTAAAATATAAGTCAGGGAAAATACACGATGAAATTCATTATGGAGCATAAAAATCAAAATAAAACAGGCATTGTAATTTTGGCTGCTGGAAATTCTTCAAGATTGGGACAGCCAAAACAGCTTTTGGGCTACAAAGATTCTACGCTTTTAAAAAATACGATTGCAGAAGCTTCTTTAGTTCCACATGCAAAAATTATTGTGGTTACAGGCGCAAATAATCAATTGATTGAAGAAGAGCTTGATCCATCAAAAATAAAAATAAGTTTCAATCCAGATTGGGAATCAGGAATGGCGTCATCAATTGTGAATGGACTTCAAAAATTATTGACGTTATATCCTGATTATGAAAATTGCATTTTTGCAGTGTGTGATCAACCTTATGTTTCGAGTTTGATTTTCGAAAATTTGATTCAGGAACATAATAAAACCGGAAAAGGAATTGTAGCTTCAGCATATTCAGAAACATTAGGAACTCCAGTTCTTTTTCATAAAAACTACTTTGCTGAATTATTGGAATTAAAAGGACAAGAAGGAGCAAAAAAAATAATCAGTAAATTTTCAGATGATGTCGTTTCTGTTTTATTTGAAAAAGGAAATATTGATATCGATACTGAAGATGATTACAATAAATTGATGTCTGAGTTTTAAGTTTTCTCCCGCAGATTAAGCAGATTAAACAGATTATTTATTAAAAGTATCTATGTAAATCTGAACAATCTGTAGAATCTGCGAGAGCCTATAACTTTTTGAAAAATCTATTGGCTTAACTGTTGAACTAAAGCCAAAACACGTTCAATAGTTTCATCAATTTCTTCTGAGGTTGTAAATCTTCCTAAACTGAAACGAATCGAACTCAAAGCATTTTCATCAGATAATCCCAAAACTTTCAAGACATGCGAGGGCTCTGATGTAACTGCCGAGCAAGAAGAACCATTAGAAACCGAAATATTTCCCAAAGCCAAAATCAACTGCTCTGAATTTACACCCGGAAAACAGATATTTGAAGTATTGTAAATTCGCTTTTCCGAATTTCCGTTCACAAAAGAACCGTCAAAATGCAATAAACCAGTTTCTAGTTTATTACTTAATTTTTCAATTCGTTTTTGATCTTCTTTCATTTCGGCCAAAGCAATTTCGCTAGCTTTTCCTAAACCGATAATTCCCGGAACATTGAGTGTGCCGCTTCGTAATTTTCGTTGTTGATCGCCTCCATGTAATTGAGGTACGAGTTTAATTTTAGCTTTCGCCGAAATATAAAGCGCGCCAATGCCTTTTGGACCATAAAATTTATGCGCCGAAAAAGGCAAAAGATCAATCCCAAGAACCTGAACATCAATCTGAATTTTCCCGACAGCCTGAGTTGCATCACACATAAAAAGAGCACCTTTTGAATGCGCAATTTTGGATATTTCTGCAATATTTTGAAAAACACCGGTTTCATTATTAGCCATCATAATGCAGACTAATGCTGTTTTATCAGTAATATTTTGATTTAAAATTTCAAGATCTAAAATACCATTAGTAGCGACAGGTAAATAAGTGATTTCAAAACCGATGGTTTCCATAAACTCACAAGTTTTTAAAACGGCTTTATGTTCGGTTGCGACAGTAACAATATGTTTCCGGTTTTGATTTGCCAAACCTTTAATAGCAAGATTGATAGATTCTGTCGCTCCAGAAGTAAAAATGATTTCATCTTCCTGAGCACCAATAAGATTTGCGGTTTGCCATGCAGCATTTTCAACAGCTTCGTTTACAGTCAACCCTGCAAGATGATTGCTTGTGGCATTTGCATAAGAATGCGTAAAATAAGGAAGCATTGCATTCAAAACTCGTTCATCTACACGGGTTGTAGCATTATTATCAAGATAGATGATTGGCTGTTGCGACATAATTTTAGGTTGATCTTGTAAAAATAAAAAAATAAATCTGCTGTTCCTGTTTTTTTAACCGCAAAGAACGCAAGGTTTTTTACTTAGTGATTTGCAAAATCGCAAAGTTCGCAAAGCTCTATCCATAAAGCTTTGCGAACTTTGCGTTTATTTGACATAATGAAGATTAAAATAACTTTGCGTGCTTTGCGGTTAAACCACACCACGAAATTGTAATTATTCTAAATAAAGCTAATGTTTGAATTTTATAATTTTTTGTGGCGTAAGATTGTTAAATTTGTTAGAATAACTAAGATGTTTTGCTAATTTAAAAATAGACTGAATGGCTTCTAAAAAAACAAATCAGAGTAAAGAAACAGAGGAAAATTCAAGTTCCCGCCGTGACTTTATAAAAAAATCAGGACTTCTTACCGCTCTCGCTTTTACGCCGCCTTCACTGGTTATGGCGTCTGAGAATAAATGGGATGAAAAAATAGCTGAATATTTAGAAACTGTTCCGCTTTCTATTGAAGTAAATGGTAAAAAACATAATCTTAATATCGAGCCCAGAACTACTTTGCTCGATTTACTAAGAGAACAATTGCATCTGACAGGAACTAAAAAGGGCTGCGACCACGGTCAATGTGGTGCCTGTACCGTACACGTAAACGGAACCCGAATTTTATCCTGTCTGACTTTGGCAACTATACAGCAAAATGCTCAGGTTACTACAATCGAAGGACTTTCGAAAGGAAAAAAACTGCATCCAATGCAGGAAGCTTTCATCAAACATGATGGTTTTCAGTGTGGGTATTGTACGCCTGGTCAAATCATGTCGGGAATTGCCTGTATTAAAGAAGGGCATGCCAATACCAGAGAAGAAATTAGAGAATATATGAGTGGAAACATTTGTAGATGTGGTGCTTATCATAATATTGTTGATGCAATTACAGAAGTTAAGGAAGGAGGGATGCTATCATGAAAAATTTCCAAATAATTAAGGCTTTATCATCCAATTCGGCGGTTTCGAGCATCAGCAAAGAAAATTCGGCGATGTTTATTGCAGGGGGAACAAATCTTGTTGATTTGATGAAAAAAAACATCGCTGCACCTGATAAATTGGTCGATATTACAGCTTTGGATTTAAAAAAAATAGAATTTTTAAGCGGAAAAGTATCAATTGGTGCATTGGCAAAAAATAGTCAGGTTGCAGAGGATAAAGCAATAAAAGAAAAACATCCTTTATTGGCTTTAGCTTTAGCTGCAGGAGCATCACAGCAAATTAGACATATGGCAACCGTGGGCGGAAATATGATGCAACGCACGCGCTGTTCGTATTTTTATAACACTGATATGCCTTGCAATAAAAGAGTTCCAAAAAGCGGATGTGGTGCTATAGGAGGTTCAAACAGAATGGCAGCAATTTTTGGCGCTTCTGAAAGCTGTATTGCAGTTCACCCAAGCGATATGTGTGTGGCTTTAGCAGCACTGAATGCAACAGTTTTAGTAGAAGGCCCAAAAGGTAAAAGACAAATTAAATTTACCGATTTTCATCGTTTGCCAGGAAACACACCTGAAAAAGACAATACACTTTTAGATAAAGAATTGATTACTTCAGTCGAAATTCCAGATAATAATTTCAATAAAAATGTACATTATTTGAAAGTCCGAGACAGAACGAGTTATGCTTTTGCATTAGTTTCTGTTGCTGTAGCTTTAGATATTCAAAACAATACAATAAATAGTGCACGTTTGGCAATGGGCGGTGTAGCACATAAACCTTGGAGGTTGACGGAAGCGGAAGAATTTCTGAAAGGAAAAACGATTTCTGAAACTACTTTTAGACAAGCAGCAAATTTGGCAATGAAGGGCGCAAAAAGTTACGGAGATAATGATTTCAAATTGACTCTTGGACCAAATGCCATTGTAGAAGCATTAACTATAGCATCATCTAAATAATTGAATTATGAGCAAGACAAGTAATATTAATAGAGTAGATGGGTTTGCTAAAGTAACAGGTTCCGCTACTTATTCGGCGGAATATAAAACAGACGGGGTTGTTTATGCCTGTTTGGTAGGAAGTACGATTGCGAAAGGAAAAATAAAAAGCATTGATACTAAAAAAGCAGAATGGGCTCCGGGAGTTTTGGCTGTAATTACACATTTGAATGTGGATAAACCATCTGGATATCAAAAAGCAAAAGACAAACATAATTTTGGACAGCCACTGCAGATTTTTAAAGATGATTCGATATTGTATTACGATCAGCCAATTGCACTTGTAATTGCTGATACTTTTGAGCGTATGCAATATGCAGCAAGTTTAATTAAGGCAGATTATCTTAAAGAAGAACACTCGACTGAACTTAAAAAAGCAGCCGATAAAGAAAAGAAAGTCGAAACGGATAAAGGCAATGATTATCACCGTGGAGAACACGATGGTTATAAAAATGCTGAAGTTGTTTTAGAAACCGAATATACGATTCCGACGGAAGTTCATAATCCAATGGAATTAGCCAATATAATCGCAAAATGGGAAGGAAATAAACCAATTTTATATACCAAAAGTCAAGGTGTTGAAGGAACGCGCAGAAGTGTAGCAGGAGTTTTTGATGTTCCTGCGGAAGATGTTGAGGTGCATGCAGAATATATTGGAGGCGCATTCGGAATGGGATTGCATACTTGGCCGTATGAAATTGCGGCTTTAATTGGTGCAAAAAAATTAAATCGCCCAGTGAAATTGGTTTTGCATCGCGAACAAATGTTTACGAATGTTGGTTTCCGACCTTATACCATTCAGAAAATGGGGCTTGGAGCGACTAAAGATGGAAAACTCACTGGCTTGACACATGAAGCTGTTGCCATGACTTCAAGCTATGAAGATTTTATGGAAGGAACGGTAAACATGTCCCGATTTATTTATGATTGTGCCAATGTTTCAACGCGTTATCGCATTGTGCCTTTGGATACTTGTACGCCAATCTGGATGCGTGGTCCGGGTGAGGCGACGGGTTCATTTGCTTTAGAATGTGCGATGGACGAAATGGCTTATAAACTAGATTTGGATCCGATCGAATTTCGTAAACGCAATTATGCCGAAAAAGATTTGGAACAAAATAAGCCTTGGAGCAGTAAATATCTTTTGGAATGCTATGAAGGCGGAATGGAACGCATTGGTTGGAAAAACCGTAAAAACAAACCGGGATCAGTTCGTGAAGGTGAATGGTTAGTAGGATACGGAATGGGAACTGGGACTTTTGGCTGTTATAGAAGTCCAACTTCAGTAAAAGCAAAATTCTCGGCTGATGGAAATTTAATACTTCAGTGTAGTGTAAATGACATGGGGCCAGGAACGGCAACAATGATGACGGCTATTGGTGCAGAAATTATGGGAATGCCTGTTGAAAATGTAATTATAGAAATGGGTAAAAGTGGTTTGCCGAAAGGACCAACACAAGGAGGATCGGCGACGACTTCATCTGTGGGTTCTGCAGTTCATGATTCTTGTAATTTATTGGTAAGCAAAATTCTTGGTTTAGCTAACGAAACTCCAACTTTTAAAGGAACTCCTATTGCAGATTTGATTTTTGCAAATGGTCTAATTTCTTCAAAAAACAATTCAAAAACGGTTTCTTTAGCTTCATTATTGGCTGCAAATAAATTGGAAGATTTTGCAGTAGAAAACCAATCTAAAGGAAATGAAGAAGCTAAAAAATATTCAATTTATTCGTTTTCTGTCCACTTTGTAAAAGTTTTAGTGAATCCGAATATTGGAAAAATAAGGCTAGCTCATGTGGTTTCTTGTGCTGATATCGGAACTGTAATTAGTCAAAAAACTTCAGCAGGACAAATGTTCGGTGGAGCTGTTGGCGGAATCGGAATGGGATTAATGGAAGCTTTAGAAATTGATCATCGTTTCGGTCGTCCAATCAATAATAATTTCGCCGATTATCATGTTCCTGTAAATGCTGATATTGAAAAACAGGAAGTCTTTTTCGTAAACAAAAAAGATCCAATCAGCAATCCAATGGGAACAAAAGGTTTAGGAGAAACAGCTTTAGTAGGAATGGCTCCTGCAATTGCAAATGCCGTTTTTAACGCAACAGGAAAGCGTGTACGAGATTTGCCAATTACATTGGATAAGATTATTGATACTGTCAAGGTTTAGAAAATAATATATTTATAAAATTTAAAATCCGTCTGATTATTGCAGACGGATTTTTTTATGCATCAAAGCTAATTTGAAAGAAAAGTATTGTAATTTACATTTTGTAAGAAAATTATCTTAATTTAGGTGAAAAAATTATGAGCGGAAAACATGTAGTAGTTCAAGGTGCAACGCTAAAATGTAAGTTTAGTGAAAAGCCTCAAACGGATATTTTAAAAGTAAAATCACAAAATAAACATTTTGCAAATGACAAAGATGCATCAAAAAAGCTAATTGCAACCACGAAAGAAATAGGACAAACTTTAGAGAAAAACACCTTTGGTAATTGTAAACTGCAGCCTACCGGAAGTAGTTACAAACCTTGCCAGGCTGTAATAAATCAATGGAGTGCTTTCTACGAAAAAGTGACCCTAAGTAATCAGGGCAAAATATTAGTTGAAGACAGTAAAGCAACCTGTCCAATTGGAGGGCCAGACTGCATAAGCGTTGTTAAACATGGGCAGAAGGTAGAGCTAAGTAAGCAGAATTTCAAAAACGCAAACGAGCTTTTGAGTAATCAAATCAATCCATTAGTTAATATGGCTGAATTTAAAGAGCGTTTAGAAGATCAGGATTCAATTTGTAAGTAAATAAAAGCATCATGTCAGATTTTAAAATAATAGGAAATCCAAATCCTGTAGTTGGAGTTCTTGAGATATTTACTGTAAGTGATTTTTTTGAGAAAGCTCAAAATAGTCCTTTTAGCGAAGAAAATAGTTTTTCTTATAATCCTGTTTTTTGGGAAGTTTATGTTTTAGAATTGGGTAAATGGCGAAAAACAAAAGAGAATGATAAAAGAGGAAATAAGGTATCTTATACTTTTTTGGAAAAAAGCCTGACAAGAAATGGTATTCGTATTTTGGCAAGAAAAGGCGATAAAGTAGCTCGACTCGATATAAAACCACTATCAGCACAGCCAAAAATTGATCATATCGAACTATTAGATAAAAACGGATCTAGAATAAAAGGACGTTTATCATACGGACAAACCGTTAAAGCAAGGGTATTTTGTCTTAACATGGAAAGACGCAGAGTATCGGTTACCATGTGGGAAGATGATGTAAAAGGTGCTGGGCATAATAAAGCCAATGAAAAAAACTTTATAGAAACACTTTCTGGAATTGTGAAATTCGGAAAGGCGGATATTGATTTTCTTTTAAAACCAAGCTTTGCAAAAATTGCTGAAAGAGGAGGTCACGAAAAAGATAAAATTCATGAGTTTTATGTAACCGCAGAGTACAAAGATGGCAAAATAGCCAGCAATAATATCAATGTAAATGCGCTTGAAACACCAGTTGCTCCTTACAAAGGAAAAACAACTCCGCATCAGGCTGTTAAAAACAAGACCACAGACCAGAAACCTAAAAATGATTCACAAAAACCTAACGTGCCAACTGCTACAAAAGCAGTGAAGGGTAAAATTAATGCTGTACATATTACTGATATAAATGGAAATCAGATAAAAGGTAAATTCAGAGAAAAACAGATCAAGGTTTTAATAAATTCAACAGGATTAGCAGGAAAAGAGGTTTGCCTTAAATTATACGATGACGATTTGGTTAGCAATGACTTGTTGTTTACTGATAATTTCACTATTAAATCTGACTTTCATATAGTAACGGTACAATTAGATACTATACCAAGAAGTCTAGGCGGAAGCAATTGGGCTGAAGGAAACGAGCAGGAATTATTTACTGAGATCGAAGTTTTACAAACTCATGATTTTATTAAAAGTGCTGTTGTTGATGTTGATGCTACGGTTTTTAAGCAGGATCCTGTGGAAACAATTAATAATGTTTTGAAGGTTGATGTGGCAGAAGATGAAAAGGATGAAAAGGAAAATAATTGTGGAGAAAAATATTGTATAAAAAAAGGAGATAAAAGTGAATTAATTAGAGAAATAAATATTCGATTAGCAGGATTTGGAGGAAATGTACCTACAAATGAATTTACAGATCGAACAGAAAAAATGATTAAGCAATTTCAGCGAGATTATATGAAGGTTCCAGAAACTGGAAAAGTTTGTGGGAATGTTCTTGTAGCTATTGATGACTTTTCTGAAAAATTTGATATTTCTAATAAATTCTGGGAACAAATTAAATGTAGTTGTGGTACAAAAAATAAAAAAGCTATTAGTAAATTAAGGGGTATAGAAGAACTTAATTCTTGCGGAGGATTTGGTGATCATACAGGGAAAGGCACTTACGGGAAACATGATAAAACTGAAGCTTATCATAGATATGAATATCCAGGTATACATAGATCTTTATTGTTTGGTATTAAGGCGTTACAATTTTATTTTAGTAAACAAGATACATACAAAATAGATCATGTTACCTCAGGCTATAGATGTCGTTTTAAAAACTACAGTTCGACAAATCACCAAGGAAAGGCAATAGATATACAATTTAGTAAAGGAAAGTGGGAAATTAGAGGAGAGCAGAAGAAAAATTTAGAACCTTTAAGAGATATAAGAGATAGTATTTATATAAAATATTTAGGAGCTCAAAAAGAATGGCCAGGAGATAATGTTTACTCAATTGAACCGATTGATTTACTATATGATAAAAAAGGTAATTTAAGATATGATCACACTTTTAGTTGGATTCATATGGATGTCAGAGAATTTGATTCAATTTATCTAGAAGATAAATATTTCTCTAAGAGTTCATCTGTTTTAAATGGAAAATCTATTATTCAAACGGCTAAAGAAAGTGGTTTTGATAAAACATGTACTTGTCTTAAAGGATTTGCCGTAAATAGTACTAATAAAGAAACTAGAGATTTAAATAAAAGAGTCGATCCGAAAACATTAAAAACATCAAAAAAAGGAATAGAATTTATAAAAGGATGGGAAGGCACAACAATTGTAAATGGTAAACATGTACCATATAACGATTCTGAATACTATTGTACTATAGGTTATGGACATTTAATTGAAAAAGAAAGATGTGAAAAGATAGTAATTCCTCAAAAATTTAAAAATGGAATTACTGAAAGTGAAGCTGAAGTATTATTTGCTCAAAGATTACTAGAATTTGAAAAATCTGTACAAAGAGATATAAAAGTAAAATTATTTCAATATGAATTTGATGCTTTAGTGAGTTTAGTTTTTAATTCAGGTCCGGAATTTTTAAACATTGGTGGTAAAAATAAAAAAGAAACAAAAATTAAAATAAATATAAATAACGAAGATTATTCTGGAGGAGCAGATGAATTTTCAGATGTTACGAATGGAGGAACTTCTGGGTTAATTAAAAGAAGAAAAGCAGAAATTAACATGTTTAAAAATAACGTATATGATTCTAAACACTAAATCTTTAAAAGTTTTAATTTATATATTAATACTTTTTGTAAATATTAGCTGTAAGACTAATGATGAAAAAATAGATAAAAATATTACAATATCTGAAGATGTAAATAAAGTTGCGGACAATAATAATTTAAAGTCGGAGGATACGTCTTTTAAAGGAGAAAGTTATGTTTTTTATAAAGCTTACTACTTTCAAGCAAATGCTAATGATATACCTGAATTTTCAGAAAATCAGATTATTAGTAAATTCAAAAAAATAAATATAAAGCTGTCAAAGGATATAATATCAATTGATAACGTAAAATCATATTACAGTATTGAAAAGAAGAATTCTAGAAAATTCTTTACTAAAGAGTATTTATATGCGTATTATGTAGATGCATTTAAAAACGGTTTTAACATTGATGTAAAAGATACAGTTAGTTACATTAATCTGGACATAGAAAACAATGACAAAAGTCCTTTTGTCGATTATTTTTTGGAAGCAGGAGATGCTGTTTTTATGAATAGTTGTTTATTTCTCAATTTTGGGAGATACATTATTTGTTTTAAGAGTGATCAAAATAAAGTAGAATTAGATAATAACTATTGTGGGCTTCCTTTTGATTTAGAACAAAAAGATAAGCTTGCTAATTCAAATAAAGAAAAGTTCTCAAAAGTATATCCTAAATTAAAAGATGATAAGTTTTTAGAAATAAAAAAAATTATTTCGGAAAGTTCAGAAGGAGACAATGCAGATGAAATATTTCAAATTAATAATGGAGGACTAGCATTTGATTCATTTTTATATTGTATTTATGGAGATTCAGATTCACAAACTTTAATTAATATCAAAAATGATAAAATAATTGCAAAAGAAGCAATTGGTTATGCTATGCCTGAGAACGAAACTTATCAGTCTTTTGTAATTAATAAAGATCTAACAATAGATGTTTATGATATAAATTATAATTCACGATCTAAAAAGTTTTTAGAGAGACATCAAATTAAGCAGGATGGTTCTATTGTTAAAATAAGATAAAATATTTTTGATTTTGATATTACAGTTCCCCATGTTAGCGCAAGAATCTTGCTCGTGATTTTTAAATTAGTTATTATGTGACTGGTTTGACTTTGATTGTGTGCACCAGCACGACGCTCGCGCCAGCAGGAGATGTATTAAATAAAACACACATAACTCCAGAAGAAATTCAAAATGTCTTAACAAATTCAAAAAATGAAAACAAATAAAGCTTTAATATTTAGTGTTTTATTGACGTTAATTATAGGATGTAGAAAAAATATTTCGGAAAACGAATCCAATAATTTTAAGGATACATTTAGAACCACTAATTCAAAAAAATCTTTGTCTACTAGTGAAACGATAAAAGATATAAATAAGTCTTTCGTTTTAAGTTGCGGTTCAGGATGTGCAATGACTTATACCGCAGAAAATATTTCTTCGGAAATTCCTATAATAAAAGTTAAGTTTAAAATTGAAACGTATATAGATGAAAAATTATCAGACACATATTATGAAGTTTATATTTTCAAATATGATAATTTAAATAATATTATAAAAATTGAAGCCGAAGGGAAAAATGAAAATTTTTTAGAGAACCTTTTACCAGATGCCAAAGAATCTTTTAAAAAGTTTAGTATTGATTTAATTAAGGATAAAAAATTAGAGATAAAATCTTCGCAAACTTGTTTTAAAGAAAGTGTTATAAAATTGCCTTATGTATCTGTAAATACTAAAACTTTAAAATATAGCTTGCTTGATTGCAATTCTATAATCGGGATTGAAAAATATAATTGTAATTCTGACAAACTTAGATACATTTCATTACCAAATAAAGAAAATATTAATGTTATTCTCGTACCTCAAGATTGTGGAGATTTTGACTATAGATATTATTTGCTAACGATAAAAGGCGATAAAGTAGTTGGTAATCTGTATGTAGAAGGAGAATGGTATGAACCTGAAGATGAAAAAAATAAAGAAATAACTTCTTTTTCAATTGATAGAGAATATAATTTAGTTGTTAAAACTCAAACTCCAAATTCCTCAATCTTAGAAAACTACGTTATTAAAAATGGAGGGAATATTATAAAAAAATAAAAAAAGCTCCGTTGGCGTGAGCGTTTCACTTGTGATTAGTAGAATTTTAGTAGTTTGATTTAGATTGCGGGCACGAGCAAGATGCTCGCGCTAGCGGGGGGAAGGTGGCATTCTTTGGATCAAACTGTTCAAAAGAATTATGTGAAAGACATTAATACAACAATACCTCGAATATCTAATAATTTAAAATCATGAAAAAAATACTTATAATAGGATTAGCATTAACTTTAATTGGATGCAAAGACAATAATTTTAAAGTAAACAAAAAAAAAGAAACCAATCTTGAAATTACAAGTCGTAATCAAAAAGAATTAACTTGTGAAGACATAATTTATAAAATTGTAAAATCAAGTAATTTAAAGTTTGAAAAAAAAAATGTTTTTTTAACATCAATCGACAGAATTGAAGATGACAATATAATAATACATGTCTTTTTTGAGAATAATTTATCTGACAATCCAAAAGAAAAACAGATTGTTGAAAGTACAATTGCTTGGCTTTCACTTAACCCTAATAAACTTAAATTATATAATACAACTGCAGATCCTGATAATCCAATTGAATTAAATTTTGATAAAAATATATTAAATGAAAATGACATTTTTAGCACATGTCAAATTTTTAAAAAAGAAATAAAGATTGTTTCTAATGCACTCTTAAAATACACTAAGCTACCCATCGATTTTGATGAATATTATAAAGCATGTGTATATCCATATGATAGCTTAGCTTGTAGCAATAACTATCCAAAATACTCCTTTAATGAAAATGATCAAATTGCTAAAGTTTTTGGAAAAAAATATAATCCTAACAATTATATGTATTTGCCAAAATTGAATAACTACCAACCAATGATTTTATGTAACACTGACACTGATATTGAATCCTATGATTTGGTTGTAAGTAATGGTAGTGAAATAATTTCTTCTTTAGAAATTGGCTTAATAGATGGAGAATCAATAATTCAATTTGCAATAACCAAAGATTATGTTATTAACTTGTACAAAAGAAAAAATTCTACCGAGAAAAATGTCAAATGGAAATCATATAATATTAATTTGGATGGTAAAATATTAGAAATAAAATAGATATATCTTTTAAGGACTATAATGTCAATCATCCATGTCCAAAAAGTATATTTTTTTCAATTTATATTGCTTTCAATCTTTGAGGGTACGGATTAGAAATCCGCGCTATAGGACACGGAATATCTCATATAAAGATAAAATTATCAAAGTAAAATAGTTTTTGAAATGACATTAAAACAAAAAAAGAGACATTGAAAAATGTCTCTTTTTTTTATCTGTAAAACGATTAAATTATTTAACTGTAATAGGCAATTCAACCGTAGTTTTATCCCATCCAATAACTAAATTAGCCACATTACCTTGAGTTGTAAAAGCAATAGATAAAGCTTCAATTACATCAGAAACAGGTTTAACAGGAACTGAAACTCTTACAACATCTTTGCTTTCATCATAAGCATATCCGCCCCATAAATCCAATTCTTTATTGATAATGATGGTCCATTTGTCTTTTTCAGGAATAGCAAATAAACTGTAATACCCAGCAGGGATTTTTTTACCGCCGATTGTTACATCTTTGTAGAATTTGATTTCTGTATTTTCATTAGCACCAACTCTCCAAACTTCACCAAACTTAACAATATCGCCAAAAATTGTTCTTCCTTTTACAGAAGGTCTTGAGTAAAGAACTTTGACAACTGGGTTTGGAGTGTCTGTTTTTTTGAATTTAACAGATCTGTTTGGGAAATAAGAAATATCAGCCGGACTTGCATCAAGCGGAGCAAATTTCACCACATCTTGTGCCTGAACTGTAAAAGCAGCAAACAATGTAACTGCTAGTAAATAAATTTTTTTCATAAGGTTACAATTTTTAGAATAACTACAAAGTAAGTTAATAATTAAGAAAAATCATGAAATTACGATTTGTTTTTTGTTAATGAATTGATAACGGTTTATTTGCCCAAAGAATAATTCAATTGTTCTTTTTTCTTCTTTGTGTACCAATCTTGCATAATGTAGAAAGCTTTCTTCTTTTCACCTTCATTTGAGATTAAGCCTTTACGGTTGTATCCGTCCTGAATGCCTGGTAATAATCTTTTTGGTGATCTGAAATCCACTAAAATCCAAGGACTTGTACCACTTAAATGCGGAATTTTTTCAATCATTTTCAGATTCTGAATGTATAGATATTCCTGATATTCCTCGGTCCAACGCTCATTTTTTTCTCCGTGAAAGCCTGCTTTTGCATCACCTCCAAATTCAGAAACAACTACGGGTTTGTTATAAGGCGTTTTCCAAAGATTCTTTTCTGCATCTTCAAGTTTTCCACCATACCAACCTAAATATTGATTGAAGGCGATAATGTCAAGTGATTCACCAATTTTATCATCAATTACTCCAAAACCGTCTACATGTCGTGTTAGTAAAGCTGCACTGATTAATCTTGTGTTATCTAGCGATTTTGTGTGCGTTGCTAAATTCTGGATAAAAGTATTTCTGGCGTCAGAAACGGGAGTTTCATTGGCCATCGACCAAATAATAATACTCGCTCTGTTTTTATCTCGGGTAATTGCTGCCGTCAATTGATCTTGGGCATTTTGGTAGGTATTTTTATTAGCAAAATCCACCGTCCAGTAAACCGGAATTTCCTCCCAAACCATTAATCCCAATTTGTCAGCTTCGCGAATAATGTTTTCGTTATGTGGATAATGCGCCAAACGAACATAATTACAGCCTAATTCCTTTGCCCAATTCAGTAAGCGTAAAGCATCTTCTTGCGAATTGGCACGTCCGCCTTTTGCATTTTCTTCGTGAATCGAAATTCCTCTTAAAAAGATTTGTTTTCCGTTTAACAGAATTTTGTCTTCCTGAGTTGCAATAGTTCTGAAACCAATTTTATCGTTTAATTTTTGTCCATTAAAATCAATCGTAACATCGTATAATTTCGGATTTTCAGGCGACCAATAGGAGATTTTTTTAGCAGGAATTTCAAAATTTAAGATTCCGTCAGCGCCAACTTTTCCTTTATAATTGATTTTTAATTCAGGGATTGAAATAGCAACTGCATTTTGTGCGATATCTAAATTATTGATTTTGATGAAACCCGAAATACTATTTGCATTACCTTTCTTAAGTTGAATATTATAATCTTCTATAAATGAAGCTTCTTCTTCAATCAAAGTTACATCGCGTGTTATTCCGCCATAATTCCACCAATCTGTGTTTACGGTCGGAACATCTTCTTTATGGCGTGTATTATCAACCTTTATAACCAAATAATTGCCATTTGGTTTTACGATCGAAGTGACTTCATAATTAAACGGAGTAAATCCGCCTTCATGTGTTCCTAGTTTTTTCCCGTTCAAATAAACATCAGCTTTATAATTTATAGCTCCTAAATATAAAAACAGACGTTTTTTGTCTTTTAAATTATAATCAAAAGATTTCTTGAACCATGCATTTCCTTCATAATATTTTAATTCAGGAACTTGCGAATTCCAATCGCCGGGAATAGTAATTGTTGCCGATTTATCAAAATCATATTCTACCAATTCTTGTTTATTGACAGCATGATAATTACTATAAAATGCCGATTTTGGTGCTTTTTCCTGTTTATCATATTGATCTAAATGGAAACTGTAAAACCCGGTTTGGTAAGGGTCGATAATGTAATTCCAAACTCCATTTAAAGAAGTTGTATTTCGGTTTGGAACGTTTGAAATCAAACCTTGAGCAAAACTGAATAAGGTTGAGGTTAGGAACAAACCTGTAATTAGCTTTTTCATTTTTATTAATTTATTTTTTATTATAAAAAGCGCAGGGATTTACGCAAAGTTCGCAAAGCTTATAATTGACTTTGCGAACCTGGCGAATTTGTATTTGCGTACTTTGTGGTTAAATTTAATTCACGGGAATCTTCAAATATTCTCCCTTAAAACTTTGGTTGAGTGCCGTCATTTCGATTGGGTTGCCTGAACCATCTGGAATTACTTCAATTGAAGCTTTTCCGTTTGCCATTTTGATAGATTCACTTCCCGTTGGTGTTCCTTGATTTTTCAAAGTTTTTCCGCCTTTTAGGCATTGGAAATAAACACTCGCTTCATAATCCAGACAGCGTAAATTATTGTTGTCAATTGCAATTGCAGTTACAAGATAATTCCCGTTTTTTAGTTTTTCTGAGGACAATTGAAGCGAAGTTGCGGCTTCATTTTTCTTAAAGCGATAATTCACTTTTAAAGTATCAGAAACTGTTATTCCTTCTTTATTTTTTCCAATGGCAATCAGAATGTTTTCTCCTTTTTTGAAATTCACATCCCAAGTCAGCCCATTTGCAGGATAAAGAGCAAGATTGCGTTGTTTTTCGCCCAATGACTTTCCGTCGTGATATAAAGTTACTTTCTCACAGTTACTGAAAACATTAATTGTTCTTGGCGTATTTTCAGGACCTTGACGTTCTGTCCAGGTATGTGATTCAATGTAAGTAAATGGCTTTTTAGCCCAATAGCTTTTAAAAACATAATAAGCATCTTTCGGATTTCCATTTCGATCGGTAAGCCCTTTTTGATTCATATACGGAATATCATCTTCTGGACGCAACGGCGTTGCAAAATCCTTGAATGCCCATTGAATATTTCCCACAAAATTTGGGTCATTCTCGGATATATGCAAATGCCAGTCAAACAAATCAACAATGTAATTTTCGCTCCAATCACCAATTTGTGCAATATTGGCAATTTTAGTTTGTACAATAGCTTCTTCCCAGCCTTCGGCTTTAATTACATTCTCGCCATTAACAGGGTTTTCACTATGACGGCCAACATGGCTGTCTCCACCATATTCGGCGTGAATAAAATGTTTGTATTCTTTTTTGTAAACATCAATCGCTTTTTGATAGCTTTTGTAACTTCCTGAATACCAGCCTGACCAGATAGAAGGGGAGAAGACATCAACAATATGTGAGCCTTCATAATATTTTCTGATTGCCGTTTTTCTTGTTGGATCAAGTTTGTGAGCAATATCATTTAATTCGGCTAAAAAAGCATTTGTTTTTTCCGGATTATCGCCATCAGGAAAATCTGGAAGCCAGTTCATTTCGTTTCCTAAAGACCAAATTATAATACTCGGATGATTGTAATTTTGATTGATAATTTCAGCCAGCATATTTTTGGCATTGGTTTTCCAAACCTCATTTCCAATTCCGCCACGGCACCAAGGCAATTCATCCCAAACCAATAATCCTGATTCATCGCAAGCTTTATAAACTTCCGGATCTTGAGGATAATGTGCTAAACGAACGAAATTTGCTCCCATTTCTTTAATCGATTCCATATCAGCACGATGTTGGGCATTTGTCATGGCGGCACCAACTCCGGCTTGTTCTTCATGACGATGTGTTCCGCGAAGAAGCAGGCGTTTTCCGTTAAGGAAAAATGGTCCGTGATCTTTAAATTCAAACCATCTAAATCCAACTTTTTCTGTAACGCTATCTTTTACTTGATTTTTTTCAGATAAAGAAGCAGTTAGTTTATACAAATTTGGATTATCTGTATCCCAAAGTTCTGGGTTTTTGATGTTTTCGAAAGTGATTGTTGAAGTTTTATCCGAAACTGAAATTGTTTTGCTAGCGATTTTTTTTCCTTTTGGCGTTTTTAAAGTAACTGTTAATGATAAATCTTTTGAATTATCTGGATTTACAATTGAAGATACAATTTGTACAGAAGCTTTTTTAGCCGAAACTTCAGGGGTTGTAATTTTTAAATTTTCAATATGGTTTTTGTATTTCGAAACCAACCAAACATCGCGCGTAATTCCGCCATAAATATAGAAATCACTTTTTTGAGACGGAATAATTTCGATATCATAACTATTATCAACGCGAACAAAAATATCATTATTTCCTTTTTTAATAAGATTCGTAATGTCAATTGAAAATCCAATATAACCGCCAATATGAGATCCGGCTTCTTTACCGTTTACATATACTTTTGTGGTAATATTTGAACCTTCGAAATACAACGAATAACGCTGATTTTTATCAATCTGCGGAATATTTAATTTTTTTTGATACCAGCTGGCGTCACGTCTGTAGCCCGGATATAAGTCGGTTGCATCTTCAGCATTCCAGGTATGAGGCAAATTTAAAGAAACCCAATTTTGATTTTTTTGAGCTTCGTTCAAGTTTGAAGTATGGTTTTCTAAATATAGCCAATTGTCATTAATATTCATCTTTGTCTGAGCAAAACTGCTGCTCAGACAAATCTGAAAAAAAACAAAAAGCGCAAAATTTGAAAATGTATTGTTATAGTATTTTTTCATAAATTAAAAAGGTTCAGAGGTTCAAAGGCTCAGAGGCTCAAAGGCAAAGGATGAAAACCTCTGTCACTTTGTACCTTTGTAACTTTGTACCTTAGATTATTACTTTCTTCTGAGCAAAGCTTCCAGAAAATAATAATCAGCGTAAATTATAGGTTCGTCAATTTCATCGTGTTTTGGCCAGTTTCCTGTGCTGTGATCGAGTAGGAAAGGAGCTTTGATATTGGCATTTAAAATATATTTATCAGATTGTACCGAAGTCATTAATTTATCGGCGAAAGCCAAATAACTTTTATTTTTGGTATAACCGTACAATTCATATAATCCTGATGCCATGACCATTGCCGCAGAAACATCTCGCGCAGCATTTGGAATGCTAGGATCTTTAAAATCCCAATACGGAATTCCGTCTTCTGGCAGGTTTTTATTCGTCATAAAAAACTTTGCAGTTGCTTCGGCTTGTTTCAAATAGGCAGGATCTTTTGTATATCGGTATGACATTGTGAATCCATAAACCGCCCAGCCTTGACCGCGAGCCCAAACAGAATCATCATTATAACCCTGAAGTGTAGTTTTCTTTCTGACATTTCCTGTTTTCGGATCGTAATCAATAACGTGGTAACAGCTGTTGTCTTCTCTAAATTGATTTTTTAAAGTTGTATTGGCATGCTGAATTGCAACTTCACGATATTTTGGATTTCCAGATAATTTTGAAGCTTCAAAAAGCAATTCCAAATTCAGCATATTGTCAATAATAACTGGGAAATCCCAGATTTCTTTATTGAAATCCCATGAACGAATCGAACCTACTTTTGGATCAAATCTTGTGCATAAAGTTTCGGCGCCTTTAATAATTACATCTGCAAATTCTTTTTTGTTTTCGACTTTAAGCGCTTCTCCAAAACTGCAATACACTTTAAAACCTACATCGTGAGAATTACGGTTGACACTTTCTTTTTTGCTGAAAGCGGTCCATTTTTCAGCTTGTTCTTTGTATTTAGAATCGCCGGTAAGTCGGTATAATTGCCAAAGATTCCCGGCAAAAAAACCGCTTGTCCAGTCTCTCGACGGCACTTTATGTATTTCATTAGTTTTGACATTCATGCTGCGAGGCATCGACAGAGAATCGATCGGATAATCGAGCAACATTTTATAACGTGTATCCAACAGTGTTTTTGTCGTTGGAGAGACAATTGTTTTTTGAGACTTAATTCCGGATTTGCATGCCGTTGTCAGCGATGCAAACCCTAGAATCAAAGAAATGAAACTAACTTTATTCATATTTACTAATTAATCATTTTTAAAAAACCACAATTACTTGGTTTTAAATTTGGGTTTGGGATCATTTCTATTTTTTTATTAAATGTAATTAAACTATATAAGTTCTTGCGTTTCTATGTGTCAAAAACACACATATCAAAAACACATCATGTGTAGAATTTGATTTTTTGGTTGGTGAACATTCATTGTTTTGGTTTAAGGTTAAGGTTAGATAAAATAGAAAAGCAAAAGACTCATTCCGATTATGATGACGACAAATAAAATTTGAAGAAATAAATAGTTCGGTATTTTGATTTTCATATGGCAAATGTAGATGCCGAAAACGATATAGAAATACAAAAAAGGGTATCTAAAAATACAGATACCCTTTTTTAAGCCCATAAAACAGTGGGATTGCTAAATTACAACAGTAGTTTTGTAAAATTTGTCAGCATATTGTGATGGCGTTTCGCCGTACTTTTTCTGGAAGCATTTACTGAAATATTTCGGATTATTGAAGCCCACTTTATAGCTGATTTCAGAAACAGTTAACTTGTCTTGTTCCAATAATTGAGCGGCACGTTTTAATCGAATTTCATGAATAAATTCGTTTGGCGTGCAATTTGTCCAGGCTTTGATTTTTAAAAACAACATCGTTCGGCTGACACCTAATTCAGTACAGAAAAACGGAACATCAAATTGTTCATTCGAAATATTCTCTTCAACAATTTTAAATGCTTTTTTCAATAATTCTTCATCTATTGAAGAAACTGTAATTTCCGACGGAATAAAATTATCTTCACTTGAAAATTTGATTTTTAAGCGCTCGGTTGTATTCAAAAGATTTTTGACACGAAGCTTAAATTCCATTAAATTGAATGGTTTACTGATATAATCATCGGCACCACTTTCAAGTCCTTCGAATTTATAAACCAATGAAGATCTCGAAGTCAGCAAAATAACCGGAATATGACTGGTTTTAATGTTTTCTTTTATTTTAGCACACAATTCAGTTCCAACCATTTCAGGCATAATAACGTCGCTGATAATCAAATTCGGAACAAATTTTAATGCTTTGTCTAGAGCGATTTTACCATTTTCAGCTTCAATAATATTGTAATCTTTTTTGAGTAAGTTTTTCATGAACTTTCTCAAAACCTTATGATCTTCAACGATTAAGATTGTCTGTTTTTCTTCGTTTACGATTAAATCTTCAATATCTTCATTTTCTATCGCTTCAGAAGATTCAAGTTGAGCGTTATATTGTTCAATATCATCACTGATTTTAAAATCAGAAATAATTTCGCTATCCAAAAGATGTTCGCGTCCAAGCGGTAAAGTCACTTTGAAAATAACACCGCCAGTTGGTTTGTTCGTAACATCGATTTTTCCTTTGTGAAGCTCAACAATGTTTTTCACAATCGAAAGCCCGATTCCGGTTCCTTTATTATAGTTTTTCTGAACTTGGTTATGTGTCGGAACTTCAAAAAACAAATCAAAAATCTTATCAATATGTTCCTCGGAAATTCCAACTCCTGAATCTTCAACAGCTATAAAAAGATGCTGCTGATCGTGATTGATTTTAACATTAATAGAACCGCCTTTTGGAGTATATCTAAAAGCGTTCGAAATCAAATTATAGAAAACACGTTCGAGTTTATATCGGTCAAAATACACCAGCATTTCTTCGTTTTCAGCTTCAAATGTGTAATCGTAACCTCCATCTTTGGCATATTCTATAAAAGACAAAAAGATTTCTTTGGTAAATTTTACAATATTTCCATTTGCCGATTCCAGTGCAACCTGATGATTTTCCAGCTTTCTGAAATCCATTAAACGATTGATTAAGCCTAAAAGATGATTCGCGCTTCCTTCTATAACTAAAAGCTTTTTATACATTTCATTGGTTCCGTTATAATCGGCTAATATTTGTTGCAATGGACCTAAAATCAGCGTTAAAGGCGTTCTGAATTCATGCGAAATATTAGTGAAGAAATCCAGTTTTAATTTGTTATTTTCTTCAATTCGCTGTGTTTCCAGATATTCCAGTTCGAGTTTTTGTTTCAATCTGGCTTTTGATTTCATAATCCAGATCAAACCGTATAATCCTAAACCAATTATAATTCCGTATAATAAAAATGCCCAAATACTGCGCCACGGAGCCGGATTTACAATAACGGTCAGTGTTGTTGGATTTTTGTTCCAAACGCCGTCATTATTCGCACCACGCACTTCAAATGTATAAGTTCCCGGATTTTGAATAGCAAAATTGGCTTCGCTGTTTTTGGTTATTGTCCAGTTGTTTTCCAACCCTGTTAAACGATAGCTATATTGGTTCTTTTTTGATCGAATGTAATTTGGAATCGCAAAACTGATTGAGAAATTAGCTTTGTCATAATCCAAAGTAATGGTTTTGGTATATCCAATGCTTTTTTCTAAAATGCCTAAAGAATCATTTGGGTTTGTCGTTTTATTTTTGATTTTCAAATCAGTAATCAAAACCTGAGGCGCGTATAGATTTTTAGAAATTTTTCGGGAGTCAAAATAAGTTGCTCCTGAAGGGCTTCCGAAATAAAATGTATTGTTATCAAGTTTTAAAGCTGCATTATCATTAAACTCATTATTGGCTATACCATCTTTTTGATCATAACTAACAACTGTTTTTCGGGTCGTACTGTATTTTAAAATTCCCTGATTACTGCTAATCCAAAGGTTTTTATCATCATCTTCCAAAATAGAATGGATGGATGTAACAACCATATTTCCAATTTTCAGGTTGATTCTGTTGAATTTTTTTCCATCAAAATAATGCAATCCTTTTGCTTTTGTTCCTACCCAGATTTTATTCTGAGAATCCTGAAACAATGTTAGAATATCATCTCCGGATAAAGAAACATCATCATAAAAATAATGCTTTACAATATATTTATTGGATTGGAAATTTTGAAGCCCAATAAGATTCAGTCCACTCAGAGTTCCCACCCAAAGCCTTTTTTGCTTGTCAACAAAGACTGTTCGCACATAATTATTGGTTAGATAATTTGCCTTTGTAGTATCATTTCTAATAAATTGAAAATCTTTAGAAACAGTATTATAACGAACTAATCCTTTGCTAAAAGTACCCATCCACAATACACCGTTTCCTTCTGTTTTGATGGAATAAACTCCGACATCTTTTAGCGAATCCTTTAATTGAGGTGAAATTCTGTTGCTTTCAATACTTTTAGTCAGGGTATTATAAGCTGAAATTCCTTTAGAGAAAGTTCCCATCCATAAAATATTATTTTCTGCAACGCACATTGATTTAATATCATTTATTGGCGTTTGTCCAATTTTATTGTTCAGGTAACTCGTAGTTTCTGTATTTTTATTGTAAACGGTGATGCCGCCACCTTCGGTTCCAAAATAAATATTCTGATTTTTGTCGGCCACAATCGAACTTACGACATCATAACTCATCGGAATCTTTTTCGAATTCTGATCGTAATTGAGGAAATTTACACTTGAAATATCCCACATATTTACGCCTTTGTAATAACAACCAATCCAAACGGAACCTTTTTTATCGATGAAAATTGATTTTACTTTTTCGATTCCGCTGTTATGATTACTATTACTGTAACTATTGTTATTGTTTATCTTTTGAATGCTTTTATCTTCTCCTAAAATATAAATTCCGTCATAAGCACCAATCCAGATCGAGCCTTTGCGATCAATAGCCAAAGCACGAATTTCATTGTTGATTTCTTTGCGTTTTTCCTCAGATAAAAACGAAACAAAACTGTTTGTTGATGGGTTAAATTTTAAAAGTCCTTTGTTTTTTGTTCCAACCCAGATATTGCTGAAACGGTCTTCAGCAATTGCTGACACATTCAATACGTCAATATTATTTAACGGATAATTTTTAAAAGAAAATTTTCCATTTTTTCTACCTGTAAATAAACACAATCCTTTTGTAGTTCCAATCCAGACTTTGCCTTTTTTAGTTTTAAAAATACTCAGAATATTATTGCTTGGAATTGATGCAATATCAGTAGCAGAATGAACAGCAGAGGAAAATTGCCCTGTTTTTTTGTTGTAAACAGATAATCCTTTTGAAGTTCCAAACCACATTTCATCACCAATTTTCTTGATACACCAAATAGTATTGCTATTTATGGTATGATTGGTCTTGTCATTTAAGTATCGCTTGAAAGTATTACTAACGGGATCATAACAGTTCAGACCATTATAAGTTCCAATCCATAATTTTCCGGAATTATCTTCTTCAATAGCTAAAATGTCATTACTGATAGACGTTTTGTTGGCAACATCATTCCTAAAAACGGTGAATCGGCTGCCGTCATATTTATTGAGGCCGTCGCGCGTACCAAACCACATCTGTCCAAATTTATCCTGATGTATGGCAATAACAGAATTCTGCGAAAGGCCGTCAGTGGTTGAAAAATTTTTAAGTCGGTATTTATTCTGGGAAAATAAATTTCCTGAAATAAAAAGTAAAACTAGAAAGACGCTCGTGTATTTCATAGCATTTATTTTTTTGGTTAGAGTTATATTTAAGGAGCAAAGGGGCAAAGCTACAAAGGGACAAAGATTTCAATAGAGAAAGCCTCTGAACCTTTGTAGCTTTGGGCCTTTGTTCCTATTTCATGCGTTTACTTAATTGATAATCGTATAATGATGGAATTTTTTCAATTGGTTTATTTAAAAACTCTATATACGGATCGACGTCATATTTGATTTCAAATTTTGCATTTCCATGTACACCGATAATCCTTGCGAAAGCGCCGTCTTTCATTCCGTATAGTAAAACCGGTTTTGATTGATCGGGATTCTCAACCTGAACATTCAGATTCCAAAACGTACTGTAAGGTCCGTGAGAAGGCTTCCAATATTCTGCTCCGCCGCCACCAAATAGGGCATAACTATTATTTTTGCCTGCTTTAAAGTGAACCGTAATATTGTCAAATAAATTTTGATGATTGGCTCCTGAATGCTGATCTAAAACGGGATCTTTAAAAATCTCACAGTTTTGATAGACGTTTTTAGTAGCAAAAGTGTTGAAACTTAACGGATGAACGGCTGAATTATAAATTTTGAGATTCTTAACCAAAATATTATGGACACCGCCTAAAGTTACTGTGTAATGTGCTAAATGCGTTCCATCTGTAGTAATATCCTGAATCGTAGTATTTGCGACTTCTTCGGCTAAAATACCGCTATCGGCATTGGTTATTTTGATATCTTTAACCCAGCTATTAAAAAGGCGAGTCAGGAAAATTCCATTATTTCCGGGTTCAACATGATGTGCGACTCTTGGGATATCTGGAAAAGTAAAACGAAGATGCTCAATCCCAACTTCATTTAAATGTTTCCATTCGATTAATTGCGCCTGATAACTTGGTTTTATTGAAATAGTCAACGGCGTTTTTAAAGTGATTTTTGAGCCAGAAATTTTAGTGATTTCAACTTGTTGTCTCACGATAGGAAGTTTTGGAAAATTCCAATGATGTGAACCTGGTTTTACTTTGGCTCCTTGGTATAAATCTTTGATGATTTCGCCGTTTTCGCCATCTTTATTAAACAACTGCAATTCGACAATATCACCAACTTTCAAACCTTTTATATCAGAAACTGTAATACTATGTTCGCCCATTTTTCCTGAACTGACTTTCGCCAACGGATTAGATTCAGGCTCATATTTATCCAAATACGATTTTACTCTTTCACCCGGAACTTGTGTCCAGATAAAACCGCCAGACCAAGCATATTGTGAAAAAGGCAAATCAATATTGTTTTCTGGTTCGCGCTGTCTTTTGTCTAAAGTTGTAAGATATTCTCGAAGTTCAGCCAAAGCATCTGAATCTTTAAGATACATCATCGGCCTTGGACAGTAGATTTCGGTTCCGTTTTCAGCAGAACCAGCACCGCGAAGCACAAAATTACTTCTTTCGATATACAGAATTTCGCTAAGAATAATTTTTCCTGCAGGCAATTGAAGAATTACATTTCCTTCAACGGCATTAGCCGCTTTGAAAGCTTTTAATAATGCTTTTGAATCATCTAATTCGTCATTAGCTTTTACTCCAAAATCAACTACATTAACTACTTTTCCATTAGCATCAGGAATTTGGCTTTCGCCGAAATGATAGCCAGCATAGCTAAAATCCGGAAGATAATTGGTTTTTGGAGAAGTAATAATGGTAGGTAATTCCTGCGCCAGTACGGTATTTATAAAAAGACTACAAGAGATAAAAATGACTTGGCGAATCATGGTTTTGTGGTTTTATGGTTAGTTAGTTTTTTTTACCACAAAGTCGCAAGGAACGCAAAGTTTAAATTTCTTGCGTACTTTGCGACTTTGCGGTGAAATTTTACACGGATCGCTTAATTCCCAATTCAAGTCCGCGCAATTCTGCAAGGCCTCTTAAACGGCCAATTGCAGAATACCCAGGGTTTGTTTTTTTCTTCAAATCATCCAACATTTGATGTCCATGATCCGGACGCATTGGCAATTTGCTGTTATTTCTTTTTTCGACTTCGAGAATCGCTTTTACAACTTCGTACATATCAACATCGCCTTCCAAATGATTTGCTTCGTAGAAACTTCCTTCTTCGTCACGTTGTGTACTTCTTAAGTGAATAAAATTCATTTTATCGCCATGACGTCTAACGATTCCAGGCAAATCATTATCAGCGCGAACACCGTATGAACCTGTACACATTGTAAATCCGTTTGATTTTGAAGGAGCTGCGTTCATTAACTCAATCAAATCTTCTTCAGTACTAACAACTCTCGGCAAACCTAAAATCGGGTAGGGAGGATCATCAGGATGAATCGCCATTAAAACACCTTTATTTTCGGCAACCGGAATAATTTCTTTTAGAAAATGAAAAAGATTATTCTTTAAAGCTTGTCTGTCAATATGATTGTAAGCGCTTAGCGTTATCAGAAAATCTTCAACACTATACGCTTCTTCAGCTCCTGGAAGTCCCGCCAAAATATTTTGTTGTAATTTGACTTTATCTTCTGCAGTCATGGCTTCAAAATAGCTTTTTGCTTTTTGAATTTGCTCTGAGGAATATTCGTTTTCTGCTCCTGGTCTTTTCAAAATGTACAATTCAAAAGCAGCAAAAGCATTAATATCAAAACGAAGCGCTTTAGAGCCATCTTCAACGGTATAAGACAAATCGGTTCTTGACCAATCTAAAACCGGCATGAAATTATAGCAGACACATTTGATGCCGCATAAAGCCAAATTTCGAATGCTTTCTTTATAGTTTTCAATATATTCCAGATATTTTCCAGTTTGTTTTTTGATGTCTTCATGAACCGGAATACTTTCTACAACCGACCAAGTCAAACCAGAAGCGCCTTTTTTAGGATCGCCGTCTTCGTGTTCGATTTCAACTTTTCGTTTAATGATTTCTTCAATGCTCCAAACTTGTCCGTTTGGAATATGGTGCAATGCAGTTACAATCCCGGTTGCTCCGGTTTGTTTGATATCTTGTAAAGAAACAGGGTCATTTGGTCCGAACCAGCGTAATGTTTGTTCCATTTTCGTGTTTTAAAAAATTAAATACTCGTAGCGGCAAAACCACCATCTACTTTTAATACTGTTCCCGTTACGAATTTTGACATATCACTGCACAAGTATAAAAGTGCACCGTCAATATCTTCAGGTTTTCCAAATCTTCCCATTGGAGTTTGTCCGATGATTTTTTCACCTCTTGGCGTTAGATTTCCTTCTGGAGTAAGCAACAAAGCGCGATTTTGTTCGCCAATAAAAAATCCTGGAGAAATAGCATTTACACGAATTCCCTCGCCGTATTTTGAAGCTAATTCAACCGCCATCCATTGTGTGAAATTATCAATAGCCGCTTTTGAAGCTGAGTAACCCACAACTCTTGTCAAAGGTCTTTGCGCCGATGCCGATGAAATATTGATAATGTTTCCTGATTTCTGTTTAGCAAAAAGTGCTGAAAATACTTGTGACGGCAACATTGTTCCGATGATATTCAAATCAATAACTTGCTGTAAATCTTCGGTTTTCATGTCATAAACCGCTTGATCTGGCTGGATTGTTGCGCCTGGCATATTTCCCCCGGCAGCATTGATCAAAATATCCAGGCGACCATATTTTTCAACAATATAATCTCTTACTTTTTCTACTTCTTCTTTATTCAAAACATTGGCCTGAACCGCAAAAGCCTGACCTCCGTTTTTTTCTATATGTTGTACTGTATTTTCGGCTTTTTGAAGCGATTGCGATACAATCCCAACGATTACGCCTTGTTTAGCCAAAACGTTTGCAAAGTTGCTTCCTAATACGCCGGCACCACCAGTTATAAGTGCAATTTTTCCTTTTAAATTAAATATTGAATCCATATAAATTATTATAGTTTTCTATAAGTCTGAATGATATCTATGACTTTTTCAGTTTCGTTTTTGATTGCGGCATAATCGCCTTCGTTCATGCGTTTTTTAGTAATCAGTTTGCTTCCCATTCCTACTGCAGATACTCCGGCAGAAAACCAACTGTGTATACTCGCTGATGTGGTATCAACACCTCCTGTCACCATAAAAGTTAGATTTGGAAAAACGTCTTTGATGCTGCTCATAAAATCTGGTCCAAGAATGTTTCCTGGAAAAAGTTTTATAAATAAAGAACCGGCATTTTCTGCAGCAATAATTTCGGTTGGTGTCATACAACCTGGAGCGTAGAAGGCATTTTTATTTTTCAGAAAAGCGGCAACTTCAGGAACAAAGCCCGGACTTATGAAAAAATCAGCACCAGCATCGTGAAAATCTTTGGCTTGTGATTCATTTTTTATTGTACCGATTCCTAAAAGCATTTCCGGCATTTCAATATTTCTGATTTCCACCATTTTTTTGAAATTCACTAAAGCTTCAGAACCGCGGTTTGTATATTCGACTGCTCTTATGCCAGCACTGTACAAAGCACGAAGCACTTCAATACTCACATTTTCATCTGTATTGAAATACAAAGGAAGCATGCCTTGCTGCGAAATGATTTCTATTGATTCTGGAATTGATTTCATAACTAAATTTTTACTTTAAAAACTAGCTTTTTCAATGAACCATCACCAATCATAGCGGCGTGAACATCCTCTGGAAATAAAATAGTAAATTGTTTTTCCTGTAATTGAAAAAACATGTCGGGTTTGTCATGAAAAAAGCGAACATCTTTTTCATCACTATAATCTCCATTTGGACTTACACATTTTTCTCTCGGTTTCCATGCATAAGTTTCCGGACCTTTTACTACAATTTGTATGTCAATGTTTTTGTCGTGACATTCAAAACCTTTGATGCTCTCTTCTTTGGTCATTCCTTCGCCAGCAATTACGATTACTTTTAATCCTTCGGTAATTTCCAAAACACCTTCTTCTAATTTGCTAATGTCATTTTGATCTACAAAATCAAAAGCTTTTTTAAAGTTTGGATGCAAACCGTAATATTTTGCGGCATTGTGTAATGAATCTACTATCATTCTTATTTGATTTTATATTTTGTTTTTTGAATAATTCTTCTTTGTCAGAAACACAAAGACAGAGGTTTCATTTTTCATTTAAATTAAAAATTCGTGCCTTTAATTATTTGGTATAAAAATATTTCTATTTTTAATTTAAATGATTGTATTTAAAACACTGGTTATTAATTTTTTGTGATTTATTTTGTTGTTTCGTGTCAGGTTTTGTTTTTTTTATTATTTAACTGCCTGAAAAGGATTGTTTTATCTTTTTACTTTATTTAAATCTTTTATTTAATTGATTTAATTAAAAATGTTGAATATTAATTAAATACAGTTTTATATTGTTAAAATAACTTTCAACTTTTTAAACAATTAAATTCAAAAAATAAACACAAATTGTTATTGTCCTTTTTATCATTTGTGTATTTTTGCGTGTACGCACACGGTGTTTTGCAAATGTATATAAAAAGAGATGTAAAACAACTTATATTTGATAAAAAAAATAATAATTTTATACAGCTAATCCATTCTTTTAACCTAAATATCAGAAATATCATAACAATTAAAAAAATAGCAGAACTTGCTAATGTATCGCCAGGAACGGTTGACAGGATTATTCATAATCGCGGGCAGGTTGCACAGGAAAATGTAGATCGAGTTAATGCTATTATTGAAGAATATGGCTATAAACGCAATATTTTAGCGAGCAATCTGGCATTAAACAAGAAGTTTCATTTTGCTGTTTTTTTGCCTAAATATGAAAATCTGGAATATTGGAAAAGTCAGATTTCAGGTGTAGAAAAAGCGGCAGAAGAGTTTGGGAAATTTGGGGTTGTGCTGGATTATTTTTTCTATGATTTTAACAAGGAATCTTTTCAAAAGCAAATTCAAAATGTAATTGATTTTGATTGTGACGGATTGCTTTTTGCTCCCATTTTTTATGAAGATTCTGTTCGGTTTTTGAATGAATATCAAAAAAAACAGATTCCGATTGTTATGATCGATTCGAATATTTCTGAAGAAAGCGAACATGCTTATGTCGGTCAGAATGCTTTTCAAAGCGGTTATCTTGCCGGAAGACTGATTAGTTTTGCGGTAAAAAATAAAAGAAAGGTTTTGGTTTTTAAAATAACAAGAGAAATTGAAAGTACATCAGTTTATCTTCAACGAATCGATGGATTTTATTCTTATTTTAAAGACCATGATGAACTTACCAATTTTAGTTTTTCTGAAATTACAGTTAAAGATTCAGGTACAGATCAATTGTGTATGGAAATGTTTAAAGACATTCACAGTGTTTTTGTGCCCAATTCAAGAGCTTATAT
The DNA here is from genome assembly GCF_000745775.1 of Flavobacterium sp. ASV13. Lineage (GTDB taxonomy): Bacteria > Bacteroidota > Bacteroidia > Flavobacteriales > Flavobacteriaceae > Flavobacterium. The sequence continues at coordinate 304,539 of NZ_JQJY01000008.1, forward strand.
TGTAGCCCGATTTTTAGAAAAAAATAATATAAAAGGCGTGAGAATTATTGGTTTCGATTTATTGAAAGAAAATATCGAATACCTGAATAAGGGTATAATTGATTTCCTGATTAATCAAAGACCAGAGGAGCAAGGCTATATGGGAATTAATTATTTGTACAAAAAACTAGTACTTCAGGAAGAAACAGAATCAACAAATTATATTCCGTTGGAAATTATTTTAAAAGAGAATTATTTTCCGAATAAAAACTAATGGTTTTGCCCACGGATTATGCGGATTTTAACAGATTATCACAGGTTATTTTTCACTCAACAATGAATATTAAAATCTGTGTCAACCGGTTAAAATCCGCATAATCCGTGGCCAGATAAAATTACTTCTTCACCTTAACAACAAGCGGATTATTTATTTTCTCAGCAAAAGAAGTTAAATACGTTTCCCATTCTTGTTTGTTTTGAAACGGACTTCCTTTTTTCCACCCAAAACCGGCGTAGTAGATTGCTTTTCCGTTTTTAACAGTGATATTTCCGTACAAATTGCTTAATTCTTTTTCGTCTGTCACGTGATTATCAAAGCTTGTCATGGCGTTTTTTGGAGCTACTAATCCCATTCCGATTTCTGAATCGTCGATTGGTTCCCAATAACTCAACCAGCCATTTTTTAAGTTAGTTCCAATAGTTCCTTTTTTCTCGTGAAGTGTTATTCCGACAGCAATAGTTGTAGTTCCAGTAACTGATGTTTCATAACGAGAAAGATAACTTCCGTAATCTAAACTGATTAATTTAGATTCTGTTATTTTATTTCCTTTCGCATCCCAATCGGCATAAGTCAAAATAAAACTCGTTCTGATAGGTCCCGTTGTAATCGTTTTCCAGCTGACAAAATTCTTCGAAAAATAATATTTTCCGTCCACATTTACGGCAATTCCGCCAATTCCACGACTGTCGCCAACCTGAAAATTATCTAAACCTTCTCCAGTATCTTTATGATAAGTTCCCTTTCCTGTAGTCATTTTGTCGTACCATTTGTTGATGATTGGATAATCGACTCTTTTTAGCCAAGCATCTATACCGCTTGTCAAAGCACCTCCAGAAACTTTATTTTCGACCATTTTTTGTGCCACTGGACCATACGCTCTAAAAGCAACTTTGTTGTTTTCCCATGCATAATCATCTATTCTTTCGGGTACAAATCTAGAATAACAGCTTGCAACTTGCGAAGCATTCGGATTGGTTCCTACTAAAATTTCAAAATTCTGTTTTGAAGAAGCCTTGATTTTTGGCTGAAATAAAAGCACATCCATCGTTCCGTCGCCTTCATTATCAACTGTTTGGGTTTCTAGAAATAAATTGGAACTTTTATCCTTTATAGTGTAATTTTCAAGTTTAGCATCGGCAGGTAATCCAAGTATTTTTTTAGTTAATTCGACTGTTTCAAATTCTCGATCAACTTTAAGCGAATTGGTAATTGTAATGGTTTTGTTTTGAGAATGCATGGCAAAAGTGCTTGCCAGAATGGTAGTTAGTAAAAGATGCTTTTTCACAATTTGTAATTTAATTTTTTAGGAAATTAGTTTGATAGTATTTTATAAAAGTACAAATTCTAAAACAACTGTAAATACGGAATTGGGGTAATTCTGTACAGAAACCAGGAAATGAGTTTTTCAAAATGAATGTCAAAACTATAGAACCAGATATTTTAATTCAAAAGTATGAAGAATGTTATTTCAAAGTTAATTCAGTAAAATGGTACGAGGTAAAAAGTTTCAGAAATAAACCAATGTACTATATCTCTACATTGTTTAATGAATTGATTTGCAGTTTTTTAAATTTCTTTTTCTACTTTTAACAATCTATTTTAATATTGTAAAAGCATGAAAAAGAGATATTTATCAATAATATTGTTTTCAGTTTTTGTGAATCTACAAGGACAAATCATTAAAAATACGGAACAATTAAAAGAAAAACTCATAGCAATAAATAATCAGTTTGAAGATTCTTTTTTGCGTAATGACAGCAGTATTATTATCAAATACTATGATGATAAACAACCTGTATGCATGCCCGAATATCACAAAGCTTTATATACTAAAGAAGATATAAAATCCTATTATGAGCAATGGTTTTCTAATTTTAAAATAAACGCTTATAAAAAGGTTATTTATGAAGTTAAACAGATTGATAACTACGCAATTGAAATTGGAACTTTCAATATTAATTCGGCAAATAAAAAAGGTGAAGGATTAGTTTACGATGGAAAATATTTGAATGTCTGGAAAATTGAAAAAAATGTAAAACTAACTTTGATATCAGAAATCTGGGGCGCAGATAAAGCAATTGACGGCTCTAATTTTTCATTTATAAAAACAAATTCTAATGAGATTCCAAAACCACAAATTGAAAAATCTTTAGAAAACGAAGTCAATAAACGAAACCAACGTATTGCCGAACTTGTAACAAATAGAGAAGGCGAGAAACATGCAGATGAATTTTTTACAAAAGATGCTATTTACCTAACTTACGATTCTCCAATGTTCATTGGAATGGAAAAGATCAAGCCTTATTTTGTAGAACACGAGAAACCAAATGGAATTTCTATTGATTCGATATCCATAAAAGCTAGCAGAATGATTCCGCTTCATAATTTTGTTATCGAATATGGTTATTATTATGTTGATGTTTCGTGGGATAATAAAAAAGGAAGAGCTATTGTGACCGGAAAAAGCACAAATATCTGGAAAAGAGACGAAAACGGAATTTTAATGCTCTATCGCCAAATGGTAAACCATAATTAAATTGTTGATATTCAAATAGAATCACGATATTTATGTAAAACAAATTAGATGAAACAGAGCGCCGGAATATTATTGTACAAATTCGTTGATAAAACTACTTTTTTCTTTTTGGTACATCCAGGCGGTCCGTTTTGGAAAAACAAAGATTTAGAAAGCTGGTCGATTCCAAAAGGTGAATTTACTGAAGATGAAGATCCCCTTGATGCAGCAATTCGCGAGTTTAAAGAAGAAACCGGTTTTGAAGTCGATGGTGATTTTATAAAACTGGAATATGTAAAACTTAAATCGGGTAAAATTGTTCATGCTTGGGCGGTAGAATTTGACCTTGATGAGACTTTAATAAAAAGCAATGATTTTGAAATGGAATGGCCACCAAAATCTGGAAAATTAGAAAGTTTTCCCGAAGTTGACAAAGGCGAATGGTTTCAAACTGCCGAAGCTTTAAAGAAAATAAATCCCGCACAAGCTGATTTCATTGTTCAAATGATTTCCAAAATTTCAGCTTCACTTTAAAAAACATTCTCGATTTACAGGATAATTTTCGTAATTTACATTTTGTCGTTTGATTGGTTTATCAGACAATTTTAAAAATGTAAATAAAAAGTATGGAAGTTAAATGTATAATTTTCGATTGTGACGGAGTTTTAGTAGATACAGAAAAAATCGGTAACGGAATATTGCTTGAAATGGCATCAGAGCATGGCTTTGAAATGCATATTGAAGATGCCTACCGAAATTTCAACGGACGAAATTTAAAAGACTGTTTTCGTCATATTGAAGAAGCAATCGATCAAAAACTTCCCGATTCTTTCGAAGCAGAATACCGCCAAAAAAGCTTTGAAGCATTTAAAACTCAAGTAAAACCAATGAAAGGTGTTATTGAATTTATCGAAAATATCGAAAAATTAAAAATCCCATATTGCGTGGCTTCCAGCGGTCCGGTTGAAAAAATAAGACTGAATCTTGAAGTGGCAGGTTTATTGGATAAATTCGAAAACAAAATATTTAGTTCCTATCAAATCAACAGTTGGAAACCTGAACCGGGAATATTTTTGCATGCTGCTAAAGAAATGGGTTTTGATGTGAAAGACTGTATCGTTCTGGAAGATAGCAAAGCTGGAGTAAAGGCTGGAATTAGTGGTGGATTCAAAGTGTACGGTTTTGCAAATGGTTTTAATAATGAAGATTTAGAAAAAGAAGGAGCAGTTCTTTTTAATAGTTATGAAGAGTTGAGCGAGTTGCTTGGAGTTTAGTTTTTGTTTCAAGTTTGAGGTTTTGCAAGACGTTTCCTCGACTTATCTCCTAATATTAAAGTTTAAATTTTATCTTACAATTACAAAATTGTTTGATTAAAATGTAATTTGTTGCATTAAAATAAATTTTTATATATTTGAATTTCGACATTCTCTTTTTTAGTTTGATAATAATGAATAATTGTTATTAATACATTTAAAATTGAATGTGTTTTGCCTAAAGAAAAATGACTTTTCCCAAAGAGTTATTTTGAAGTTGTGATTCCAAAATCACAAAATAACCTACAGACAGAAACAAAATGACGAAATTTATAAGAATTTTAATTTTATCAATATTGCTCATTTCTCCAGTTTTAAATGCGCAGATTAAAAAAATTGGTGTTCCTTTTATAATTAATTATAATCCGAAAACGTACAAGGCCGCTTCCGAAAACTGGGATGTTTTGCAGGATTCTAAAGGAATGATGTTTTTTGCCAATCATTTCGGGATTATGCAGTTTGACGGCGTTCGTTGGAGCATCGTTACACAACCGGAAAATAAGAGTATGGTTCGCTCGCTTGCCATCGATAAAAAAGATAAAATGTATGTTGGCGCGCAGGGCGATTTTGGTTATGCAATTCAATTGCCAAACGGACAGTATCAATATACATCTTTAGTAAAATTACTTCCGGAATCAGCTCGAAATTTTGGAGATGTTATACATACCGTTATCCGAAATAATGAAGTTATTTTTTTCTCTTATGAAGAAATTTTTATCTACAACAACAATAAAATCAAGGTTTTAAAGTCTAAAGAGAAATTTGATGATTTCTTCGAAGTGAATAAAGAAATCTATATTTCGCATAATACTAAAGGTTTATTGAAATTAAAAGGTGATAAATTAATTTCGGTTACAAATGGAGAGAAGTTTGCCGGAATGAAAATCAGGAAAATGTTTGAAACTCAAAATGGTTTTTTACTTTTTACACAAAAGAATGGGCTTTTTACTTTTAAAGACAATCAGGTAAAACCATTTTTAACCGAAGCGGACAATTTATTAAAGCAAAATCAGATCTCGGTTGCGGTTGAACTTTCTGATGGATATTTCGGAATTGGAACCCGACAATCCGGGTTGATAGTTATAGATAGTTCGGGACATTTGATTCAGCATATTGATAAAAAAATGGGACTTCAGAATGATTATGTAACGAATCTTAAGGTTGATAAAGAAGGCAATTTATGGGTTACACTCAAAGAAGGAATTTCGCAAATCCAGATTTCTTCGCCATTGTCCAGAGTTTTGGATACTTCAAACTCAGAAACCAAAATTTATTGCAGTCAGATTTATCAGAATAAATTATATATCGCGACAGATAACGGTTTGTTTTGGATGGATTGGCAGTCTTATAAAAACGGAAAACATGAAAACGCGAACTTTCAGCACGTTTCCGGAATGTTTGAAAATGTCTGGAATATTAGCGTTTTTGGAAATTCGCTTTTGGCTTTTGAAAAAAATGGAATCTTTGAAGTTTCCGGTAATTCAGCAAAATTGCTGGCAAAAGTTGATGGCGCGTGGAAAGGAATTTTAGTTCCGAATCATCCTGATTTATTGCTTGTTGGCGGTTATAACGGAATGTATCTTCTTAAAAAAATAAATAATTCGTGGGTTTATCAAAACAAAATAAAAGGTTTTGAGGAAAGCAGCCGAGTTATAGAAACAGATAAAAACGGCAATTTCTGGATTGCCCACGGATACAAAGGAATCTATAAAATTCAGTTTAATAAAACATTCGATGCCGTTTCAAAAGTTGAGTTTTACAATGATAAAAATGGTTTCCCGTCGAGTTTGTTTCTGAATACTTTTAAAATTGACAATCAGATTCTTTTTGGAACCACAAAAGGAGTTTACAAACAAGATGCTCATTCGAAGAAAATGATTCCTGAACCTATTTTTAAAAAATATTTAGGTTTAGAAAATCATATTCGATTATTAAAACCGGATAATCAGAATAATATATGGTACATTTCTGGAGAAAATACCGGGAAAATGGCGAAAAAACCAAACGGAAGTTTTGAAGTTGAAGAATTGCCTTTTAGAAAACTTCGTTACTTATATGTTCCTGGGTTTGAAAATATTCAAACGACAACGAGCGGTGATGTATTTTTTGGAACGCAAGATGGCTTAATTCATTATAATGCCATTAAAAACAAGAAATACAAAACGAAATATAAAGCGGTAATTTCAGAAGTGAAATGTATTTTTCCGAAAGACAGTTTGATATTTTCAAGCCGTTATGATGTGCTTCCGAATAAAACAAAAGATGCAGGAGAAAAAATCTCGCATGTTTTAGCGCATTCTAATAACGCATTGCATTTTTCTTTTTCATCACTTTTTTATGATGAAGCCGATGCAACAAAATACGAATACTGGCTGGAAGGTTTTGAACCGAAATGGTCTGATTATAGTTTACAAACCGAGAAAGAATATACCAATTTACCTGAAAATGAATATGTTTTTCACGTAAGAGCAAAAAACATTTATGATGTGGTAAGCGAAGAAGCGGTTTTTCAATTTGAAGTTTTACCGCCTTGGTACAGAACGATGTGGGCTTATATTTTGTATTTTCTACTTTATTGTCTAGTCATTTATTTGATTATTAAATATCAAAAATTTGTGGCTGAGGGTGATCGTCAGCAATTGATTCTGAATCAGGAAAAAGAATTATTGCGCGCCCGTGCTGAACTTAACGAACAGAGACTGAATTTGGAACAGGAAAATATGGCTATTGTTCGGGAAAATCTCGAAACAACTATTAATCTTAAGAATGCCAAAGTTGCTTCGAATACCGTGAATCTTATTCATTTAAATGAAATTTTGCTTTCGATAAAAGAACTGATCGGGCAAATGGACAAGAATAACGATCCAAATGTGAATTTTAGTTTATTGACCAAAATAAACAAACTAATCGATCACGAATTACAGGGCGACAAACATTGGAACGAATTTGAAGAAATCTTCAATCAGCTGCATGATAATTTTATGCAGAGGATGAAAACAACTTATCCAGAACTGACTCCGCGCGATATGCGATTGTGTGCTTACCTGCGAATGAACTTTAATACAAAAGAAATTGCCCCACTTTTAGGAATTTCTGTCCGTGGTGTTGAAGATACCCGATATAGAATTCGAAAAAAATTGCAACTTCCTTCTGACGCAAATATCACAGAATTCATTCTAAATTTTTAATTTTTTATTATGATGTAAAATCCTAAGTAGTTTTACGCGTTTTTTCTTCATTTTTTTTAAATCACCGTAGTCAAACCGTACTCAAAAATGTAAGTCTAGCCTGATTTATTTGTTAATATTGTCGGATTATTATTAAGATAATGACCTGTTTACTGCAAAATGGGTTTTTATTACGGTAATAAGCTTTACTAACAAAAAACTAAAAAAATGAAACAAAATGACTCTTTTTTCGGCCGACCACCGAAAGATAATTTCTATTATTTTAAACAATTTTTGGCCATAGCTATATTTGTGCTTTTGCCATTTTTAAAAGTTCAGGCGCAATGTAAAACATTGGTTTGGTCTGATGAATTTAATGGTACTACTGTCGATCTAACCAAATGGCAGAGTATTTCAGGAAATGGCTGTCCTTCGCTTTGCGGATTCGGAAATGCTGAAGCGCAACGTTACGATCCAAATCAGGCAACAATTGTAAAAGAAGGAACAAACAGTTACTTAAACATTGAGGCTAAATACCAACCAAACGGATCATTTCCAGATCAGCCTTACGCTTCTTCAAAATTAACTACAGAAGGAAAGTATTCCCTTAAATACGGTAGAGTTGAAGCTCGTATGAAGTTATCAAACGGGCAAGGCGCGTGGCCGGCATTCTGGATGCTTCCCGTTAACGGAAACTGGCCGTATACTGGTGAAATTGATATTATGGAAGCCAAACACAGAAATCCACAATCTGTAGACGGAACGATTCATTATGACGGAAACGGATATCATTTTACAGGAAGAAGTTATAGTTCTCCAACAGATTTATCTACAGACTTTCACATTTATGCAGTAGAATGGGGACCAAATTTTATTAAATGGTATGTTGATGATGTTTTATTTCACACCGCAACTCCAAATACTACAGTAAACGGCGGATGGCCATTTAATGATAGTCAGTTTTATATCATTTTAAATCTTGCTGTAGGTAGTGCAGGAACGCCTTATACAAGTGTGAATGGTGCGGGTGTTGCGCCAATTCCAGGAGATTTTCCGGCAAAATTGCAGGTAGATTACGTTCGTGTTTATGACGGAAGTTATAAATATGGCGTTGCAGGAGATGCAAAAGTGTATCAAAATGAAACTAACAAAACATATTCTATTAATGCTATTGCAGGTGCAACTTACAATTGGACTGTTCCTTCGGGAGCTACAATTACGGCTGGACAGGGAACAAATGCTGTAACAGTAAATTGGGGAACTTCAGGCGGAGATATTTCGGTAACGGCAACAACTTCTGGTTGTACTGCAAATACTTATAAATTGGCTGTAGCGACAGAAGCTGTAATTCCGGTAGAGAAAATTCAGGAAGATTTTCAAACGAACAGAAATGTTGTTTACGGAAATAAAACGGGAGTTTTGACAGAAGCCATTGCAAATCCATCTGCAACTGGAATTAATACTTCGGCTTTGGTTGGAAGATATGTTCGTAATTTTTCTGAATTGTATGATGTTTTCAATATCAAAAATATCGTAATCAGCAATGCAAATGATTATGTTTCAGGAAGAAAACGAATCTCTTTTGATTTGTATACTTCGGCACCGGTTGGAACTAAAATTTCTATGCAGTTAGAAAATAGCAATGTTACAACGGCAACTAATTATCCATCAGGAAGACATAGTGGTTACAAAGCGACTACAACAGTTCAGAATAAATGGGAAACAATTGAATTTGAATTTGAAAAAATTATTGATCCAAACACAAGTGCTTTGACGATTAATAATGTGGCTTTACTTTTTGAATCAAATTCCAATTCGGGAGCAACTTATTATTATGATAATTTGTTGACAAGAGCTACTCTGGAAAAACCAATTGTTGCCACAGATGTATTGCAGAACTACGATGGCATCAATAAAATTATAAAAGGAACTACGACAGGAACTTATACAGTTGTAGCAAATCCGGGCTCAAATTCTGTTAACTCGTCCGCAAATGTGGCGAGATACGTTCGAAATGTAACAGAACAATACGACGTACTTTTCTTTAATACACAAACTTCAATCGAAGATGCTGGTTTATTCAAAAACCAAACAAATAAAATCATGATTGATGTTTATACAACGGCTCCGGTTGGAACAGTTGTAAGTATGAATTTTGAAAATAGTGCGACTTCGCTTCCGGCAAATTATCCAACGGGAAGAAATAGTAATTATGTAGCGATTACAACGAAACAAAATCAATGGGAAACGCTGACATTCTACTATAATTCAAGTCCAGATGCCGGAACTTCAAACCTGGCAATTAACCAAATGGTTCTTTTGTTTAACTCCGGTTCTTATACAAGCGATACGTATTATATTGATAACATCAGAATTGGAGCAACCAAACTTCCAGATACTTATACACCTGGAGTTGTTTATGAAGATTATCAAACGGTTCATAATATTACATTTAGAGATGCTATCGGAACTTATACGGCAAACGTAGCAAATCCAAGTGCAACGGGAATTAACACATCTTCAAATGTTGGAAGATACGTTCGTAAATCAACAGAATTGTATGATAATTTCTCTTTCAATACTACTTTAACCAATATTGGAGATTTTAAAGCCGGAACTAAAAAATTCGCCATGGATGTTTATACATCTGCTCCGGTTGGATCAATTATTTCATGGCAGGCAGAAAGCAGTGCTTCGGTTCCGTCAAATTATCCGGTTGGAAGACATAGTATTTATCAGGGAGTTGTAAAACAAACGAATACTTGGCATACGGTAACTTTTACCTATGTAAGTACACCAGATGCTTCAACTGCAGATAATGAAGTAAACCGTTTTGTTTTCTTATATGAGCCGGGAACAAATTCTGGAAACACGTATTATTTTGATAATCTTAGAGCTTTAAACTTAGTTCATACAGAAACTCCGGTTGGATTGCCTTGGCCGTGGGTTAGTACAGATTTAGGTGAGGTAACACCAGCAGGAGAAGCGACACATTCTAGCGGAACTTTCACAATAAAAGGTTCAGGAACTGATATTTGGGACACAAGTGATCAATTTCAATTTGTAAATCAATCCATTACGGGCGATGCTGAAATTATTGCCAAAGTTAATTCGCTTACTAATACAAATACTTATGCAAAAGCTGGAGTTATGTTTCGTGAAACGCTTACACCAACTTCCAAACATGCGATGACCGATGTGACTCCAGCTGCAGGAGTTGAATTTTTATCAAGAAATGCTACGTCAGGAGTAACTGTAGCCGATGTTGCAGCGGGAACTGCACCAAAATGGGTTCGTGTGGTTCGTTCAGGAAATGTATTTACGTCTTACACTTCTGATAACGGTACAACATGGACACAGCTTGGAACTCCAAAAACAATTACGATGGCTAATACCATTTATGTTGGAATGGCGGTTACATCTCACGCAAACGGAACTTTAGGAACAGGAGTTTTCAGCGATGTTATTGTTCGAAATATTACACCAAATCCGAATGTGAATTTAGCTTTAGCTAAAACTGCAACAGCTTCTACAGAAGAAAATCCGACTTTATCAGCAGGTAAAGCGACAGATGGAGACGGAACAGTTTCAAGATGGGCGAGTTCTTTTGCCAATGCTACAGAATGGATTTATGTTGATTTAGGAAGTAATTATAACTTGAATCGCGTGGTTTTAAAATGGGAAGCAGCTTATGCAACGCAACACAAAGTACAGCTTTCTACAGATAATGTTTTCACCGAAAATGAAACTATCAATACACAAACAGCAAGCGACGGAGGAACTGATGATTTAACTGTAAGCGGAACAGGAAGATATCTTAGAATTTTATGTACGGCAAAAGCTTTAGCTCCTTACGGATATTCATTGTATGAAATTGAAGCCTACGGATCTGCTTCTGCCGCTAAAAAAGCGAATGTCGTAGTTGAAGAAAGTGCACCGGAAAGTGTTGTTTTTGCCATTTATCCAAATCCGGCAAGCGACTATATTCAAGTTGCAATTCCGGAAAATTTAGACAACAAAATCATCACGATTTATGACAATTCAGGAACATTGATTCTTCAGAATAAACCTGAAAAAGAAGCAAGTGAAAGTGTAATTGATTTGAGCAGACTGAGAGAAGGAATTTATATTCTGAATTTCAAATCAGATCAAAAAAGCTGGAGTAAAAAGTTAATTAAGAAATAATTAAAAACAAATTGGGTGTGATGATCCTAAATAGTTACACCCAATTTTTACACATTTTATTTTCTCATTCTTACTAATTAGAAACAAATTTTTATTAATCAAAAAATCTAAACAATGAGAAATTTTAAGTTACAAAAGAAGTTTTTTTTAGCAGTAATGCTAACATTCCTATCTGTTTTAATGTACGGACAAGGCGCTATTCCTTTTACAATTAGTAATAATTCAACTTTCGCCGACAGCGATTTGTATGTAGCGATTGTTGGAATTGATTACACAACCGGAAACCATGTTTGGGTAAATGCCAAAACAAGTCAGGTTTTACCAATGAGCGCATCTTATAACACGGTTACAGGACCAACTTATGGCGGAAATACCGGTCCGGGACAAAACTCAAAATATGCGGCGTGTTTTACAAAGCTGAGCGAAATTCCAAATAAAACTTTTACACTGCCTTTAATTGCAGGCTGTAGGGTTTTTATTTCTAAAGGTTCGCAATTGTATTTCTACTTTTTTGGTGCAAATGGCGCTCCGTCAGGATATGCTTCACCAAATCCGCAAAATGCAACCGATCCGAATCAGGGAATTTTATATGAAATGATCGAATTGACTAATAATCAATATGGTTTCTTCGGAAATCCGACACGTGTAGATTCATATAAATATCCAATGGGATTGGAATTATTTGGTGCAAACGGTTACCAAAAGAAAGTTGGAGATTTAAAGAAACATGCTGGTATCGTTGCGGCTTTTAAAGCGAATGTTCCGGCAGAATTTCAAGGTTGTGTAAACGATGCGACAGGAGAAATTACAGCTCCGTCTAAAACACCAGCTTATGCACCAGGAGGACCATACGAAAACTATTTAAAATCCTATATCGATGCGATTTGGAATAAATACAAAAATGAAGATTTAATATTTTATGCCGGAGATGCCGGAGTTTTTAAAGGAAGAGTTATTGGCGAACAGCTAGAAATGGTTGGGCAATCTGGAGGTTTTGTTGGCCGAACAGGAAGAGTTCAATATAGGCCAAGTACTCAGGAAGCCCTTGAAGGAAAAGGTGTTTTGGACAGAAGATTGGTCGATGGAGATTTGGATCTTGTGATTCAGGCACAATTAACAGCGGCAATTAACCGACATGTTGTAAATGTTACAACAACAAATCCTGGACAACAAAACTGGTACGATGCATCAAAATATTATCAGGTAAACCCAACAAACCATTATTCTAAATTCTGGCATTTACCAGGAATTAATGTTGATAATCTGGCTTATGGTTTTGCTTATGACGATGTTGCTGATCAGTCGCCATCGCTCCATTCGCCGCAGCCAACAAAAGTAATTGCTTCTTTTGGAGGTTATGCAGGAACAGTTCCTTCAGTTCCGGCTTCGACAGATGTAATTACAGTTTATAAAGATTGTAACTACACAGGTTTCTCTGGCGGATTAACAATTGGCGATTATAATTTAGCTCGTTTAAATTCTTTGGGAGTTTTAAATGATGATATTTCGTCACTTAAAATCACTCAGGGTTATCAGGCGATTTTATATCAGGATGATAATTTTACCGGAGCTTCAACCGTAATTAATTCTGATAATTCTTGTTTAAACACAACTTGGAATGACAAAGTAACTTCTATCAGAGTTATTGCAAACGGAACAACAACTTTAGGAAACCAGACTTTCTTTTTACAAAACAGAAACAGCGGTTTATACATGGATGTTTGGAATTCAAGTATGGCAAATGCTGCGGGAATCAATCAAGGTGCATTGAATTCTGGTAACAACCAAAAATTTGTGTTTACACATTTAGGCGACGGATTGTATAAAATCATAGCTAATCACAGCGGACAATCTTTAGATATCAACAATTTCAATAAAGCAAACGGAGCGCGTTTAGAGCAATATCCGTACAATGCAACTACAAATCAGCAGTTTGTATTGGTTTCAACTGGAGACGGATATTACAAAATAGTGGCAAGACACAGCGGAAGAATTGTTGAAGTTGCCGGAGCAAGTACAGCTTCTGGAGCCATTATTCAGCAATGGGATAACAACAACCAAACTTGCGGACAATGGAAATTAATTCCGGCTACAAGTTCTCAAACTTCAGTTTTAATTCAGGCAGAAGATTATTCAGCAATGAGTGGAATCCAAGTTGAAGCAACTACGGATACTGGTGGAGGTTCAAATGTTGGTTATACAGAAACTGGCGATTGGTTAGCATATAACAGCATCAATTTTCCAACAACAGGTTCTTATTTAATTGAATACAGAGTGGCAAGTGCTGTTACTGGCGGAAGATTATCTTCTGACTTAAATGCCGGAGCAATTCTTTTAGGAAATGTTGATATTCCAAATACTGGAGGGTGGCAAAACTGGCAGACAGTTTCTCAAACGGTAAATGTAAATGCAGGAACGTACAATTTCGGAATCTACATTCAGAATACTGGAATGAACATCAACTGGATTAAAATTACTAAAGTTGGTGCGGGCGCTGCGGCAAAAACAGCTTTAGCGAAAGCTCCAGAAGAAGAAGCTCCGGTAGAAACAGTTTTAAATGTTTATCCAAGCCCGGTTGAAAATACACTTTATGTAACTACAGATCTTTCTGGCGGAAGTGTAAAAATTGTCGATTCACAAACGGGATCTACTGTTGCATCTCAAAAAATCAATAATAACAGTTTTGATGTTTCGCATTTGAGACAAGGAATCTATTTTATTGTTTTTGAAAAAGATGGCAAACAAACGATCAAACGTTTCATAAAAAAATAGTTTTAAAAACCGGATTTCTGGCTTTAGATTTTTAGATAATAATTTAGGTAGTGTTAGTTCTACGAAATTAGATTGCGCCAACAGTCAAATCTAAAATCTAAAGTCTGAAATCTAAAATCAAAAAAAATACAACTCAATAACCGTCCCAATATTTACGAGTTTATTAATCTATTAAAACAATTATTATGAAAAACAATTACCGAAGAATGCTGCAGAAATGCATGATTATTTTATTGTTAGGCTTTTTTAATTTAGCTGTAGCTCAGCAGAAAAAAGTTATTGCTTACATTCCAAACTGGATAGACTTGAACGCCTTTTCAAGTACAATTCAGTACAGTAAATTAACGCACATTAATATTGCGTTCGAAAATCCTGATGCCAATGGATATTTAACTTTTAATTCCGGAAGCAATGCTATTATTAATGCAGCACATGCACAAAACATTAAAGTTTTTGTTTCCCTTGGAGGAGGTTCTGTTTCAGAAGGTGGCGCCATTCGCGACAATTATTTTAATTTAATTACACCAGCAAACCGAACGGCTTTTATTCAAAAACTCTACGATTATGTTGTGGCGCACAACTTTGATGGAATCGATGTAGATTTAGAAGGTCCGGCAATCAATGGCGATTACGGCGGATTTGTTATTGCCTTGGCGAATAAATTGCATGCCAATGGTAAACTGATTTCAGCAGCGCTTTCAGAAGGATATGGTGGTGCTAATGTACCTGCATCTACTTTTGCGGCTTACGACTGGATCAATATCATGGCTTATGATGCAACTGGGCCATGGCAGCCAAACAATCCGGGGCAGCATTCTCCATACAGTATGGCTGTAAATCAATTTAATTACTGGACAGGAAGAGGTTTACCGGCAAGCAAAGCCATCATAGGATTACCTTTTTACGGATACGGTTTTGGGGCATCTGCAAATCAGGGAATTTCTTATGCTAATATCGTAGCGCAATATCCGGGAGCAGAAAATCAGGATCAGGTTGGAAACACGATTTATTATAACGGAATTCCAACAATCAAAGCAAAAACAACTTTTGCGATTCAAAACGCAGGCGGAGTTATGATTTGGGAATTATCTCAGGATGCAACTGGTTCTAAATCATTATTAACAGCCATCAATCAAGTAATTACAGGAAGTAATCCTCCAGGAACTGGAACTTTAATTCAGGCTGAAAGTTACAATACAATGAGTGGTGTTCAAACAGAAGCTACTACAGATACTGGCGGAGGATTAAATGTTGGATATTGTGATACAGGAGACTGGATGGCATATTACAACATTAACTTTCCAACATCTGGCAATTATGTTATTGAATACAGAGTGGCAAGTGCTGTTAACGGAGCAAGAATTTCATCTGATTTAAATGCAGGAACAATTCAGCTTGGCGCTGTTAATGTACCAAATACAGGCGGTTGGCAAAATTGGCAAAAGGGTTCTCAAACCGTAAATGTAAATGCCGGAACATACAACTTCGGAATCTATATTCAAGCTTCCGGAGCCAATATTAACTGGTTCAGAATTACAAAATCGGCTTCAGGTTTAGCTGCAAAATCTGCTACTCCAACTGCTGAAACTCCTACAGATATTGCAAGTGTTACTATTTACCCAAATCCAACGGAAGATACACTTTTCTTTAGTTCAGAAGTTTCTGGCGCAAATGTAAGTGTTATCAATTCTGAAGGTGGTGCAACGGTTTCATCTCAAACTGTAAACAACAACAGTATCAATGTTGCTAATTTAAAAAGCGGAATTTACCTGATTTCATTAGAGAAAGATGGAATCAAAACGGTAAGACGTTTTATTAAAAAATAAGTTCTTAACCGCAAAGTTCGCAAAGAAAAACCGCAAGGTTCGCAAGGCAATAAAATACTTAGCGAACCTTGCGTAAACTTAGCGCTCTTTGCGGTTAAATTTTACCACTATTACAACCCCCTTTAACCCCCAAATTATATGAAAAATAGTTACAGATTTCGGTTAAGTTTATTCTTGATTCTCTCTTTTGGTTATTTTGCTTCGGCACAGACTTCTTTAGGATCGAGTAAAACATTCCTGAACAAGATTAAAAATGAATTAGTCACTTCTACTACCGCAAAAGGCACCGAAAAAACAATTCAGCTTCAGGCAGCCAATTCAATAAGCTTTAACGGAAAAATAAATTATAAAGAGTCAAATGCATCAAGCGAATTTTTGATTGGAGAAATTAAAAATATTGCAGAATCTTCTTTTTATATAAAAGTTCAGGATCAATCTCTTGAAGGTCATATTATTTTAAAGAAAACCAAAGAAGCCTACAAATATTACTCTGATGCAAAAGGAAATGCTTTTGTTTCAAAAGTTGATATTAACACTTTGGTTTGTATTGATTATAAAAATGTTCCAACAAATGCAAACACCACAGGTAAAACAGCCGCTGCTGCAGAAATTGCTCCGGCATTGTTAAACCTGCAAAGTTTACCGGGTGCTGTAGGCTGTGTTTTATTAGATTTTGACGGTTACTATATGCCGGCAGGAAATCTTTGGAACAATGGTAACGCCATAAATGCTGCTCCTTCAGGAATGAGTGATGCTGCCGTACAACAGCATTGGGAAGTAGTTGCAGAAGATTATCGTCCGTTTAATTTAAATGTTACCACAAGCGAAGCTGTTTTTAATTCTTATCCAAAAAACAAAAGAATGCGCGTTGTAGTTACGCCAACAAATACTGCAGCTCCAGGTGCAGGAGGTGTGGCGTATATTGGCTCTTTTAATTGGGATAATGACGTTCCTTGCTGGGTATTTATTACTTCAGGGAAATCTGGTGGAGATGCTTCTTCTCACGAAGTTGGACATACCTTTGACCTTGGTCACGACGGACGTACGAATCCTGCGGAAGATTATTTCTTAGGATTAGATGGAACTTCATATGCACCAATTATGGGCGCTGGTTATTACAGACCTATTGTTCAATGGAGTAAAGGAGAATATAATTTTGCTAATAATTTACAAGATGACGTTGCGACAATTGCAAGTTCTAAATTTGGAGTTGGATACCGAGGTGATGATTATGGAAATAATATCGCTTCAGCAGCCACTTTAGATTATAACGGAAGCGGAGCAATCAATCAAAAAGATGGAATTATTTCAAGTGAAGCCGATTATGATTTCTTCACTTTTACAACAGGTGGAGGAAATGTAGTTATTAATGCGAATACTGTTTCAAGAGATGGAAACCTGCATCTTTTAATGAGATTGTATAATTCATCAGGAACAGAAATAGGAACATTTTGGAACTCTGATCCGTTTGCTTTAAATGCTTCTATGAATGCAAATCTGGCAGCAGGAAGATATTACGTAGGTGTTGACGGAACCGGAGCAGGAAATGTTGGAAGTGGCGGTTATTCAGCGTATGGTTCTATCGGAAGTTATTCTATTACAGGAACAATTCCACCTGGTGGAAATATCAATCCGTCAACAGATGTAATAACGGTTTATAAAGATTGTAATTACACAGGTTTCTCGGGCGGATTAACAATTGGAGATTATAACTTAGCGAGTTTAAATTCTTTAGGCGTTTTAAATGATGATATTTCTTCGCTTAAAATTACGCAGGGATATCAGGCAATTTTATACCAAGATGATAATTTTACCGGAGCTTCTACAGTAATTAATTCTGATAATTCGTGTTTGAATGCAACCTGGAATGATAAAGTAAGTTCAATCAGAGTTATTGCAAATGGTGTTACAACTTTAGGCAATCAAACGTTCTTTCTTCAAAATAGAAACAGTGGTTTGTATATGGATGTTTGGAACGCAAGTATGACAAATGGAGCAGGAATTAATCAAGGTTCTCTTAATTCAGGAAACAATCAGAAATTTACATTGACTCACTTAGGAGACGGTATGTACAAAATCATAGCCAATCATAGCGGACAGTCTATGGATGTTAATGGTTTTAATAAAGCGAATGGTACACGCGTTGAACAATATCCATATAACGGAACTACTAATCAGCAGTTTATATTAGTTTCAACAGGAGACGGATTCTATAAAATTGTTGCCCGTCACAGCGGAAGAATTGTTGAGGTTGCAGGAGCAAGTACAGCTACTGGAGCTATTGTACAACAATGGGACAATAACAATCAAACATGTGGACAATGGAAATTGATTGCTACAACAGCCTCTCAAACTTCTACTTTAATTCAGGCAGAAGATTACTCAGCAATGAGCGGAATTCAGGTTGAAGCTACAACAGATACTGGCGGAGGTTCAAACGTAGGTTATACTGAAACAGGCGACTGGCTTGCGTACAACAATATTAATTTTCCAACAACAGGTTCTTATTTAATTGAATACAGAGTTGCAAGTGCTGTTACTGGCGGCAGATTATCATCTGATTTAAATGGAGGAACTATTGTTTTAGGAAATGTTGATATTCCAAATACCGGAGGCTGGCAAAACTGGCAGACAGTTACGCAAACCGTAAATGTAAATGCAGGAACATATAATTTCGGGATCTATATTCAAAATACGGGAATGAACATCAACTGGATTAAAATTACAAAAGTTGGAGCAGGAGCACCGTCGGCAGTTATCGAAGATGAAATAAAAGATGTTGCATTTAATGTTTATCCAAATCCGGTTTCAGAAACGCTTTTCTTTACAAAAGATGTTTCAGGAGGAAATGTTAAAGTAATAGATTCTCAAGGCTCTGTAGTTTCATCAGAAAAAAGCAATGACAATAGTTTGAACGTTTCGCATTTGAGACAAGGAATTTATTTTGTTGTTTTTGAAAAAGATGGAGAAAAAATAATAAAACGTTTTATAAAAAAATAATCCATTCGCCATAATGGTTTTATATACATTAAATTTTAGGTTTTAATGTAAAGGCTGTCAGAAATGACAGCCTTTTTTTGCATTAATTTGTTGTCAATGTTTTATTTGTAGTTAGATGATTTTGTGTATAGTAAAGTCCCTACGGGACATTTTTGGAGGGGCGATAATCTATGTTCTACCAATATTTAACCTCTAACGAGGTAAACTTACTACAATTTAGAAAACTCCGTTAGGAGTTAAATATCGGTAGAAAAAAATGTGAACACAATATAATTGTCCCGTAGGGACTACACAAACTTTTAACCAATCGAAAATCCCCTAAAAATTATCATTCGATAACAATACGATAAACTCATTTCATCATTAAATTGATAAAATTGCTGCATATTAAAAGTTTAAATACTTTTAATAAATTCTTTATTTCCCAAAAGCTTAAAACCTATGAATTTAAAATTTACTTCCCCAATAATTATACTCTTTATACTATTCTTTAATCATACAATTTCAGCCCAAAATCAAAAGAATTTAGAAGGCGTTCAGGTTGCATTTTTATCAGATGTTCACTTGCAGGATTTGTTCGGGTCATTCTCAGACAATGATTTTAAAGGCGTTTTGAATACCAAAACAAAAAAATATGCGTTAATAAGAACGATGGCCTCGCAGTTGCATTCGACGAGAATTTTCAATGAAAATTATTTTGCCTTCATCGCCGCTCTTGAAGATATTGCAAAAAGAAAGATAAAATACGTTGCGCTTCCGGGCGATTATACCGATGACGGTCAGCCAATTCACGTAAGAGGATTACAGAAAATTTTAGATCAATATCAAAAAAAATATGGTATTGAATTTTTTATAACCACCGGAAATCACGATCCGGTTGGACCATTTGCTCAGGAATCGGGTAAAGAAGATTTTTTAGGAAAAGAAGGAAAAAGCCAACCCATTTTTAGCAAAGACGGCATGTATAAGCCAAACATGAATATCGAACAGCCAGTTGTCATAACAGCCGATATTGCTAAAATGGGTTATTTAGGCATAACAGAGGATCTAAAAAACTTCGGTTTTTATCCGAATAAAAAATATAAGTTTTGGGCGACTCCTTTCGCCAATTACACTTCCCAAAATTACGATTTCAAAAAAGCTGAAGAAGCTTCAAAACTTACTAATAGAGTGTATAATGTTGCGCCTGGATTTGAAGTTCCAGATGTAAGTTATGTCGTTGAACCAATCGACGGACTTTGGTTAATGGCAATTGACGGAAATGTTTATATTCCGAAGAAAACCGATGGCGATCCAAAAGATCCTAAAAATTATTCGGAAGCAAGTACAGGTTATAATAATGTGCTTTCGAACAAAAAACATCTTATAAAATGGGTTCAGGATATTTCGGCGGAAGCCAAACTTCGTGGAAAAACTTTGATTGCTTTCAGTCATTTTCCGATGATTGATTTTAATGATGACGCTTCCGCGGAAATAAAAGAACTTTTAGGACCAAATAAATGGCAATTGAATCGAGTTCCGGTTGAAGAAGTAGCGCAGGTTTTTGCCGATGCCGGATTGAAAATTCATTTTGGTGGACACATGCACATCAACGATACAGGATTACGCACAACTGCAAAAGGAAACACTTTGGTTAATATTCAAACGCCTTCACTTGCGGCTTATATTCCAGCTTACAAATTATTGACGATTCAGAAAGATAATCTTGTCGATATTCAGACGATCACGATTGATAATGTTCCGAGATTTGATGAACTTTTTGATTTGTACAAAATGGAATATCAGTTTCTAGAAAGTCAGAATACGAAGGATATTTGGAATAAAGCTATTTTAGAAACCAAAACTTACCACGAGTTTACCGATTTTCATTTGAAGGAATTAGTTCGTCTTCGTTTTCTAAAAGACGATTGGTCTTCTGCTTTCAAAGACTTTATTCTGAATGTTTCGGCTCAGAATTTATTGGTTTTGGCGAATATAAAATCGGCTCAGGATTTTGATTTTATTCTGAAAAACAAATCACAATTCCAGAAAGAATGGAAGGAAGCAGAAACGAAATCGGAACAAATTCTAGCTCAAGATAATCTTAAAAAAGAAGATTTTAACTGGACAGGAAATGATCTTTTAATTGATTTTTACCGTTTTAGAAGTGCCGATGAATTGGCTTTCGCCGATGTTGGTGTTGAAAGAGCAAAACAATATAAAGTGTTGTCGAATTTGTTTTTAGAAAATGCAGCTGCTTCAAATGATACGCCTCTTCAAAAGCAAATGAAATTATTCCTGATTATCTTCAATAAATTTATGCATGAAGTTCCAGCAGATCATTTTACAGTTGATTTGAAAAATGGTGAAATTAGAAGTTTAAAGTAATTTAACCGCAAAGCACGCTAAGGTTTACGCAAAGTACGCAAAGTTTTTTTTAATCTCGCAAAGACGCAGAGTCGCAAAGTTTTTATAATCTTTGCGACTCTGCGTCTTTGCGAGCAAATTTAAGCAACAAAGTCCGCAAAGCTTTATAGATTTAGCTTTGCGAACTTCGCGTTTATGTAAGCAATCTTTGATAAAAAACCTTAGCTCCCGATAGCTATCGGGATTGCGGTTAAAATTTACTGCACATTTACAGGATTCGTTCTCACATAAGTTCCATCATCATATTTAATTTGATAAGGAGAATTGAAGAAAGTACTTGGCAAATAATAATCTGTTGAGATGATTTGCGCTCCTGATTTTTTTGCGGCTTCAAAATGTGAATAATCATTTGCTCTGGCTTCTTTCGTGTCAGAATCGGCGCGGGTTCTTATTAAGTAGCCTTTTTTAACCAGATCCGTAATTGATGGATCTTCAGAATTATTTCTAAATAACCAAGCCGCTTCTGGTTTTCCGGGTTCGGCATTAATAAAAACGGCGCGTCCCTTAAGGGACGGATGATTCAATGCGTACAAATCTCTTTTTGCGCCGTTATTATCTAAAAGAAATATAAATTTTCCTTTTGCATTTTTCAGTGTTGGCCAGTTGTTGTTCAAAACGGCTTCTTCAAGTGTTTTGTATTTTCCGCGAACCATATCTGGCGTGATAATTTTATTTCCTAAACCTTTACGAAGCTCTTTGTCTAAAGCATCAAAAAGTTCCGGTGTAAATTTCTCTGCTTTTGTTCCTAAGTAACTATCGTCGTCTTTTGGTTCTAAAGTGATAAAAACCGGAACGTGATCTGGATTTGCATTCGACCATTTTTTTAGTTCAGCAAGACAGCTTTGAAGGGTGTAACATGAAGTTCTAAAATCGATGTCAATCATATGGAAAACTTTAAAACCCGGTTTTTTCATTTCTCCATTTGGATCATACGCTTCTTGTGATTTTGCAATATCAAGACCTTTTGGGTGTACAAATTTTCCGCCTTGAGGATCGCCCTGAACATCAATTTCTAAATTGCGTAAACCTTTATTTAATTGATCTGTAAGACTAATGTGTGTGTACTGAAGTCCTTTTAGCGAACGCGAAGTATCTTTTGCCTGAATGGTGTTGTATAAATCAGTTTCAATAGCGTGACGGTAACTGTTGTGCGAACCGATAACCTGAATTTGATTGATTTTTAAATTGTCGCTTTGTGCGTGACTCAATTGAAAAGCTCCAGCAAATAATACTGTAAACAAAATTTGTTTCATGTTTTTGATGAAATTAGGATTGTGGAATTAAGAGGACGCAGCAACAGAGAATTGCTTCTTTTAGAGATTACTAAAGTAAAATGGACAATTGTTTTTTGTGTTAGCTAAAGTAAAAGAAATAGCAAACCAAATATCATTTTTGTCTAAAAATAGTAGTATTAATAAAACAAATCAATTCAAAATTTAATTTAAAGATAACTTTCAGACAAAAACTATTGGTGTCGTATTTCATTATTTTACATCACCAAATACTACCAAAATCCATTATGAAGAATCCTGAAATTTTTGAAAAAACGTATACGCAATACTGGAAAAAGCTCAATGCCTTTTCGTATACGATGACTCAGGATAAAGACTTGGCACAGAATATCGTGCAGGATGTTTTTATTGATTTGTGGGAACGAAAAGACGATTTGAATATTAATGCGATTGAACCTTATTTATTTCGTGCTGTCAAAAATCAGGTTTTTAAACATTACCAAAATAATCGGTTTGATAAGACAATTTTGGAAGATCAGTTTGAAGATTATATAATTGACAATTTTGCTTCGATTGATCCCGAAATAATGGATTTGCTTTATTCTTTATTAGATCAGCTTCCGGAGAAAAGAAAAGAAGTTTTATTAATGTATAAATTTCAGGATATGTCAATCGATCAGATTGCAGACGAACTTGGAATTTCGAAACAAACGGTGAAAAACCAAATTTCATCGGCATTAAAACAATTGCGCGAAGGCTTGAAAGATCTAGCTTGGATGGCGCCTTTAATCATTTTTCATAAAAACTTTTAAGATAACTTTCTGTTGATGTTTTCATAATATTTGCGGATAGTACGATTTCAAGATTCTGGTACTTATAGGTAACAATAAGTATTATGATAAAAAGAATCAAACATAGTTTAGAATATCTTATCGATAAAAGTTCAAGAAATAAAACTTCAATTGCAGAAGAAAATCTGCTTAATGATTTTGCCTTTAATCAATATCAAAAATCGAAATGGGATGAAGTTTCGATGGGAAATTCTGATGAAGTTTCTCAGGATATCTACAATAATATTCAATATAGAATAGGAAAAAAGAGAACCTTTAATCCTTATTTAAAATATATGGCAGCTGCCAGTATTCTTTTTCTTGCCGGTTTAGGCTTTTGGCTTAAACCAAAAATTGCTGTCGAAAAGCAATTATCGTTTAAAACGTCATCGATTCCCAAATCTATCCAGTTAAGTGACGGCTCGAAAATTTATTTGGCAGCAAACTCATTATTTCAATATCCTGAAAAATTTGAAGGAGATGAAAGAAAAGTTTCTCTTTTAAAAGGAAATGCATTTTTTGAAGTAGCTAAAGACAAAAAACATCCTTTTATAATTACTTCCAGAGAAATTAAAACCAGAGTTGTAGGGACTTCATTTCACATTCAGCTTTCAAAATCTAAATGTGAAGTGATTGTTGTTACTGGAAAAGTCAATGTGAGTTCGAAAGGGCAGAGCGTTGATTTGGTTCCGAATGAAGAAGCTTTGTTTGAATCAAATAAACTGACGAAGCAATTAGCCGACAAATCATTTTTAGTGAATTGGTATTCAACCGATGTAACGCTAAATGAAACCACACTTAAACAAGTCATTACCATTTTACAATATAAATATGGCGTTTCATTTCAGTACGATAATGAACGTGTATTAGCAACGCCGTTAACGGTATTCATAAAAAAAGACGCAACATTAGAGAATGTTTTAGAGCAAATAAATTATATCACAAACCTAAAATTCAAAGTTTATGGCGAAATAGTAAAAGTGGATTAAAACAAAAAAGCAGTTGCTGAGAACAACTGCCTTTGAATAAATTAAGTATCGTAAAAAAACCAATAACTTAAATCATGTATTTTAAAACTTCTTATTTAAATCTAAAGAGTCTTTTCTTTTTAGTTCTGGCTTTACTGACCTTACAGACAGGTTATAGTAAAACTTTAGTAAAAAAATCAAATTTAGAAAATAAAATAGAAAAAGCAACTCTTGTTTCTATATTTTCAAAATTGAGCCAACAAACAGATTATAAATTCAGCTACGGACAAGCTGTAATTGCTGATAATACTACTTATACAGTGAATTTTGCTGGCGAAACTGTTTCGGCAATTTTGAATGATCTTTCAAAAAAGGCAAACTTCAATTACAACATTAACGGAAAACTAGTTTTGATTCAGAAAACTGCTGCGCCAAAACCTGCAACTACAAAAGCGGTAGACAGAGTTAAAGTAAAAGGAAAAGTAGTTGATGAAAACAGTGTGCCAATTCCAGGTGCAACGATTATGGAAACAAGTTCATCAAACAGTGCCGTTTCTAATTTTGATGGTGAATTTGAAATCACAGTTGGTGACGGAAAAACTATCGAAGTTTCGTATTTAGGTTATAAAACTAAAGTTGTTACTGTACAAAAAACTTTTATGACAATTCAGTTAGAACCAAATACTTCTGAATTGAGCGAAGTTTTAGTTGTAGGTTACGGAAAACAATCTAAAAAAGATGTAACAGGTGCAGTTACTCAGCTTGAAGCAGCAAGTTTTAAGCAAGGTGTAAATATTTCTGTAGATAATTTAATGCAAGGAAAAGTTGCCGGAGTTCGTGTAGTGAATACAAGTGGTGAACCGGGAGCGGGAGTAAACGTAACAATTAGAGGTGTTGGATCTATCAGAAGCGGAAGCACGCCTTTGTTCGTTGTTGATGGTGTGCCTTTGTCAAATGATGATGTGAGTCCGTCTGGAAGTAATGTTGGTTTCGGAAATTCATCGGCTAAAAATCCATTAAACTTTTTAAATACAAGTGATATTGAGTCGATTACAGTTTTGAAAGATGCTTCTGCAGCGGCGATTTATGGTGCAAGAGGATCAAACGGAGTTGTTTTGGTTACTACTAAAAAAGGTTCAAAAGGCGAAGGAACTTTAACTTTTGATTCTTATACAGGAGTTTCGAATGTGGCTCACAAATTAGATGTTTTAGATGCTGACCAATATAGAAAAGCAATTAAAGATCCTGCTTTTGATCACGGAGGAAATACAGATTGGCAAGATGTAATTTTTAGAACTGCGATTACAACAAATAATTCATTGGCTTTTTCAAAACAAACAGAAACAGGAAATTATTATGCTTCTGTGGCGCAAATGAATCAGGAAGGAATTATCAATAAGAGTAATTTCAAACGTATGTCGGGAAGAATTAATGCTGCGGAATCGTTTTTGGATAACAAACGTCTGAAAGTAAAAATGAATCTTACGGCAAGTGAAACTAAAGATAACGGAGTTCCTACAAGTGATGACGGAGGTTCAAACGGACAGTTGATCGTTCATACTTTGATGGCAAACCCAACAAGATCTGTTTTTGATGCAAATGGGAAGTACACAAACTTTAATATGAATGCACATTATAATCCAGCTTATTTGTTAAGCATTTATGATGACGTGACGCGTACATTGAGAGTTTTAGGAAATTTAGAAGCGTCGTTACGAATTGTTGACGGATTGGAATACAAATTAAACATTGGTTTTGACCGTTCTGCATCAGAAAGAAATACTACTATTTTTCCAAACTTAACGGATTTGAATCCAAAAGGGAAATATGTTCAGAATAATTTAGATTCTAGAAACTCTTTGATCGAGCATTATTTGACTTACAATTTGAATTTGGATAAACATAAAATCGAAGCTTTAGGCGGATTTTCATACCAAAAATTCGAAAGATCTGGAACGGCTTTCAGTGTTGACGGAATTTCAAATCAAGGAGTTGGTGTACCGCCAGCAATTAATCCTGGTTTTGCAGGAACACAATCTGGAGTTTCAGGATATGCACAGGAAAATGAGCTTCAGTCTTATTTTGGAAGAGTAAATTATACTTTCAACAATAAATATCTTTTGACAGCTTCGATGAGAGCTGACGGTTCGACTCGTTTTGGAAAAAACAATAAATACGGTTATTTCCCATCAGCAGCTTTAGGATGGAATATCTCTAAAGAAAAATTCTTAGAAGATGTAACGGCAGTAAGCAACTTAAAATTAAGAGCAAGTTGGGGACAAACAGGAAATCAGGAAGTTGAAAATAAAATTACTCAGGCAAGTTATTCACTTTCAGGAGCTGACGGATATTATTTATACAATGATTTGAATTTGGTAAACGGAGTTTCAGTAAACAGAACACCAAATCCTGATTTGAAATGGGAAGTTGTAACACAATACAATTTAGGTTTAGATTTCAGTTTCTGGAATGACAAATTGTACGGAACTTTAGATTATTTCAACAAAACTACTACAGATGCAATCTTAAATGTTCCATCACAAGCTTTAAGTCCAACTACAACAATCTGGACAAATATCGACGGAAAAATCATCAATAAAGGTTTTGAATTTATGGTAGGTTCAAAATTGATTGACAAAAAAGATTTTTCTTGGAACATCGATATGAACGGTGCGACTTTGAATAATAAAATTCAAGATTTGCCAGTTTCAGAAATTTTGACAGGAACTATTTCAGGTCCAGGACAATCTGGAGTTAATGCAAATATCTACAAAAGCGGTTATGCTGCAGGATCTTTCTACTTATTGGAACACATTGGTTTTGACGCAAATGGAGCTAATATTTTTAAAGATCAAAATGGAGACGGAAAAATCGACAACAGCGACAGAATTATTATCGAAGGAGCTTTGCCAACTTTCTATTACGGATTTAATAGTGATATGAGATATAAAAACTTTACGTTCTCATTCTCAATTATTGGTCAAACTGGAGGTTATTTGTTGAATAATACAGGATTAAATGCCTTGAACATTAACAACTTGGCTTCTGACAGAAACGTAGCAACAGGTTATTATGAATCAGGTGCAAATGCAACAAATTCACCAATTTTATCGACACTTTTCTTAGAAAAATCAGATTTCATCCGATTGAATACAGCTCGTATTGGTTATAATTTCGATTTAAAAGGAATCAACTGGATCAATGGTTTGACGCTTTATGTTACAGGACAAAACTTGGTAACAATTACAAATTATACTGGTTTTGACCCATTAATCAATAGCCCGAAATCAAACGGAGGAAACCAGTCAATTGGTATCGATTATGCTGCTTACCCAACTTCTAGAACGTTCAGTTTTGGAGCAACTTTAAAACTATAATTTATTATGAAGACAAATACATTTTTTAGTATAAAATTAATTGCATTGTTCTCGTTTATCTGGCTTTTTGCTAGTTGTACAGATCTTGATGAAGTAGTTTTGGACGAAGTATTAGGTGATAATGCTTCAAATCCGGCCGGAGCACTTGCGGCAGCTTATGACAGATTAGGAGATGGAACTTTTGTAGATCATGGAGGCGTTTTCTCATTACAAGAATATACTACAGATGAGGCAATTTTGCCAACACGCGGAAGTGACTGGGGAGATGGAGGAAAATGGAGAGATATGCACGAGTTTACATGGAAATCGGATAATGCGATTGTCGGTGACAACTGGAATAAACTGACTAACGGAATTACACGTTCGTTGACTGCAATTCAATCGGTTGAAGAAAGTTCAATTCCGGAAAAGAAATTATTTTTGGCAGAAGCGAAAGGACTTTTAGCGTATTATTTATATACCACTTTGGATTTGTACGGACAAGCGCCTTACAGAGATCCAATGAACCCAAATGCACCTTTGCAAATTTTAAAAGCCGATACTCAAATTGATAAATTAATTACAGATGTTGAAGCTTTAATTCCGGATTTGGCAAGTATGGGAGAACAGCAAACGCACCACGGCCGTTTTACTAAAGAAGCAGCTTATGGTTTTTTGGCAACAATGTATTTGAATCGCGCTGTATTTAAAGATCGTTTCAATGCAAATTCAAACTTTAACTTCAGTGAGCCAGCAGTTTCTGGCGGAGGAACGGATATGGATCGTGTAATTTATTATACATCATTATTGATTAATTCTGGAAAATATTCTTTAGAAAGTGATTATTTCAAAAACTTCGCACGTGATAATGACAAAGGAAAAGAGCTTATTTTTGCAATTTCTCAAAAGATAGATTACATCCGTAACGGTTCAAACAGTTTTGCTTATGTATGTATGGAACGTAACCAAAGAACTTCGGCAGCAAACAGAGGAACAAACGCTGCTTGTACAACTCCAGAATTCTTCGCAACATGGGACGGAAATCATGATGATCCAAGATTTCAGCAAAAATACCAATATTCAGATGGAACTTGGTTCAAAAATGACGGAACTGATGTAAGTGTTCCTGCAACAGATATCGTTCCTAAAAGTGCTAATTTACCTTGGTTCCACTTTAACAGAGGAATTGAGTATGGACCACAATACGGACCAATCTTATTATCTTCAGGTTCTTTAGAAATGATCAACGGAAGAATTAAAGTTTCTCCATTGTTTATGGAAAAAAGTACAACGACAAGAATGGATTTTACGCCTTCATTAACGTTTAAAAACCCAGCTCAGGCAGTTTTTGCTCAAAACGAAATTAACCAAGGTGCTCGTATTTTTAAATATGAATTTGATCCAGAAGGAGGAAACGGTAACAGTAATGTTGATATTCCGTTATTCCGTTTAGGTGGAATTTACACGATGAGAGCTGAAGCTTACTTCAGAAAAGGAAGTGTAGGATTAGCAATGGATGATTTAAACAAATTACGTACAAGCAGAAAGAGAGAAGCTTTGTTTGGAAGTGTACCAGGAAAAGCACTTACATCACTTGATGCGACGCAATTATATAATGAAATAGGTTTCGAATTGTATTGGGAATTATACAGAAGACCACAAATGATTCGTTTTGGAAAATTTGATTTGCCTGGAACTGCTAAATCGGCTTCACTGCCATTTAGAAGAGTGTTTCCAATTCCGCAATCAACTATTGACGTAACGAAACAATTTACACAAAATCAAGGTTATAACTAAGTTGTGTTAGTTAGTTTATTTTTTATTTATTTTTTATTAGAAAAGCCTGTCTTGAAAAAGACAGGCTTCTATTTTTTTAATGTTTTAAGTTTCAAGTTTCAAGTTGGAATGCGACTTGGCTTGAGCTGATTTTAACCGCAAAGTTCGCAAGGTTTTTTATCAAGGTTAATGTTTACAATCGCAAAGTTCGCAAAGCTTTGCGTTCTTTTACGTTTGTAAACACAATCTAAGCAAAAAAATCCTTGCGAACTTTGCGGTTAAAATCACAACGAATGGCAAACCTGAAAATTGAAGCAAATTTAAATGTTAAAAAAACTTTGGTTATATAAATTCTAAAGACTTTCCCTGTTGGCAGCTTCTTTATTTGTATCATAATGATATTGTTGCTATTGTAATGTGTGTTTGTAATTATTTGTAAATCAAATAGATGATTTTTTTGTTTTGATGGTACGATTATTTTGTTTTAAGCATTTTTTTGGTTTCAAATTATAATTTGAAACCAATATGAGCCATCAATTTGCGAATGACCTTTCTCAATTGGATAATTTTGGGCTAAATCAAATAACAGCTGAATGCTGTGGGTAAATTATGGAGATATTCTTATAGTGAAGAAGCTTGAAATTCTTCTTATTTTATCTAAAAAAAGTAATAAAAAAAGCAGAGTAACAAACCCATTAAAAAAATCAAATTATGAAAAAGTATCATTTATTAATCGTTGTTTTTTTGTTTTCGCTGACAATGTCAGCGCAAAGTCAAGGTGCATTTTTGCTTAACTTGTACGGAGGTTATACCTTTTCGGACAAAGTAGATTTTGATTCTTCATACGCAAAAGTAGAAGATGGTTTTGAGTATGGTGCAGGTTTTGAATATTTTATCATGGATAATGCTTCTATTGAATTAAAATATAACAGACTTGATACAAAAATGCCTTTATACACAAAGATCCCCTTAAATAATGGAACTATACCTGCAGGAACTCAAGTTAATGCTGGAGATGATGAAGGTGCTATTAATTATATTTTAGCAGATTATACGTATTACTTTGGGTCAAGTTCTCAAAAAGCAGTCCCGTTTCTGGGAGCAGGAGCAGGTATTTCGATTCTTGAATCACCAAAAAGTGGCAGCGGAACTTATTTTGCATGGGAAATTAAAGGTGGTGTAAAAATAAAAACGGACTCAGCAGTGTCTGTTAGTCTTAATGCTTATTTACAATCTATGTCGGCAGCTGTTGGATATGATTACTATTGGGACTACTATTGGGGACCAGTGGCAGTTACTGATTATGCATCAACATTTCAATTTGGTTTAGGAGCAGTTGTAAGTTTTAATCTGAATAAAAAATAAAACGAATACTAAGCCTTAAAAATTTAAATGATGAAAAAAATAATTTTATTAGTTCTCATACTTATTTCAGCACATTCTTTTGCGCAATCTACTTTGAAAGAAGATGTTGAGGTAATTCAATCCATTTATGGAAAGTCTAAAGCAGATTTGGTTAGACAATATATGAATTTGTCAGAACCTCAGGCTTCAGCATTTCAAAAAATATATGATGAGTATGAAGTTTCACGGAAAGCGCTCGGACAGCAAAAAGTCCAGATCATAAATGATTACGGAAATAATTATGCAAATCTTGATGATGTAAAAGCAGCAACGCTAACTGAAGCAAGTTTAAAAAACGTCACCGACTATGATAAACTGTTGACCAAAACTTATGGCAAGGTCAAAAAAGCCGTTGGCGGACGAAATGCTGCAAAATTTGTACAACTTGAACAATATCTACAAGTTACGATTAGAGGTGAAATTCAAAATTCAATTCCTTTTATTGACGAAATAGATAAAACAAAAATCAATAAAACATAATGAAAAAGCGATAATGCCAAACTGTATTATCGCTTTCTTATTTACTGTACTTTTGATATGCCAAAAGGACATCGTTATTTTATAAGAATACCAAGAGATGATATAATTTTTAAAAGGTATTCAGGAGTTATTTTTGATTGGAGTTTTATGTATGTTTTTCACATTTTAATCATAGTAATTTCGAAATTAAATAACATTCAAAAATAATACAATTATGATACATCAAATTGATACCACTGATAATGTTGTTGCTTTTAGAGCTTTGGCAGAAGTAACAAAAGAAGATTTTTTGAGCACTGTAGTTCCTGCAGTTGAACATTTGGTTAAACAGACAAACGAAATTAATTTTTTATTGGTTCTGGATACCGATATTGAGAATTTCACTGTTGGAGCCTGGCTTCAGGATGCGTTGCTTGGCTTAAAACATCTTGGAAAATGGAACAGAGCGGCTATAATTTCAGATTCAGAAGATATTATTTCTT
The DNA here is from genome assembly GCF_000745775.1 of Flavobacterium sp. ASV13. Lineage (GTDB taxonomy): Bacteria > Bacteroidota > Bacteroidia > Flavobacteriales > Flavobacteriaceae > Flavobacterium. Next base: position 336,510 of record NZ_JQJY01000008.1, read on the forward strand.
TCACAAATGGATTTAGTTTTGTAGTTCCAGGCGAATTTCATGGGTTTAAGAAAGAAAATTTCAATAAAGCCTTAAATTGGGTTGAAGGAAATATTAATATTTAAATTTTTATTTGTTTTAGGTTTCTCAGCAGAAATCAAATAATAAAAAAGCGCAAATCCATTTGAATTTGCGCTTTTTTATTTAGAGTTAAGCAGAAAAAAAATTAATGATTATATTCAATTCCGCTGCTTTCTGTAAGTTCTTTTTTTGCTTTGTATGATTTTGAGATTTGTTTGTAGCAAGCTGTAGTTAAAAGGGGTAGTGCTATACTTCCAACAACTGCTGCCGATTTATTATGCCCGGTTTTCTTTAAAACTGCACCAACTAAAAGTGCTCCAATTCCAGCACAAACTAAGTTTTTCACTGATAATTTAGAAGCCGGATTTGGCGTTATTCCGTGCAATAAAGGATCTATAAAATTCAAATTTTCCATAATTATAATAATTTATTTAATTAAACTAACTTTATATTTAATTAGACGATTTTTCATTGTCTGTATCATTCTCAATCTTTTCAATTTCGGCTTTTTCTTTTTTAATAGCCTGTCGAAGCAAAGCAAAAAGACTCATGTAAATATTTGCCATAAAAACCAGCGAGAATCCTGCCAAAATGTAGCCACGCCAGTCATTTAACAAAAGTTTATAATCACAAAACACTAAAAATGCAATTGTGACATAATGACTAAAACAATATTCGCAAGTGAAAAGGTAAAACGCTTTTCGTGACAGAATTGTTTTGTCGAATTTTGAATGTCTGACACACCATTCGCGCGGTTCTCTAAAAATTTCCTCGTGCGTTACTGTCCAGCTGATACAAGCGATTGGAACAGCTAAAACAAAAAGCCATATAATTTGCGAGATCAAATCCATATTTTAATGTAATTGATTACGCTCTTGGATGATTTTCAGGATAATGTTCTGCATCAAAATCATTTAAATCTTCGGTATCATCGTGGTCTAAGTCGTGATCATTTTCGAAATCTGTATTGCTTTCATAATCCGAATCAGGTTCAAAATCATTTCTTCTTTCATCATTTGTAATGGCGTCATCTTCATTTACGACACGATCCTGATTTGGAATATTTTCGGCTTTTATAGAATGGCTTTCAAAATCTGGAGACAAATGTCTTGGATCATCAATAAATTCGTCCTGATATTGATACGGATTTTCATTTCTGGAATAATTATCGGTATCAATAATAGTATTTTGATCAATATAATCGGGATCACTTTGGCCAAATTCATGATGTTCCTGATTTTTTAAATCTTCTCTGAATTCGTCTTCATTAAAAGAACCATTAACGATAATATTTTGTTCGATGAAATCAGGATCATGCTGATTATAATCGGGGTTGTGATACTTTTCCATAACGCTGTTTTTTAAGTTGCTGTTATCTTTTTCTGGATGCGAATCGGTATTTTGCAAATTTACGAACTTAGCTGGCATAAGTTCTTATAGGAATCTTAATTATAGTTGCATAATTAACAGTTGCTTATATTTTTATGGCTAAAAAAGCAAATAAAGACATTTTATAAAAGTATGAGTTATTGTACTGAATTGAAATGGATTATAAGTAATATTTTACATTTTTGTACTGAATTATAACTCTCAGTTATATTCTATAAGAGAGATTGTAAGAAAAAAAAGAAGGTATTGCGTAATATTGCGTTTGAGCTTTTTATTTACAGTAAGAGCTCAGAAAAAAAATCCAAAATCTTTTTTACCTTCTAATTTTATGTTCCTTACACTTACCCAGACTCAAGTCCATTTTTGCTACAGTAAAAGGAAATGGCAATATGCTTTTGATGAAATAGCCGAACTCGGTTTAATTCGTAAAAAGAGAAATTATTTTTTAATAAACGGTTTATTTGTTCTCGTTACAGCTGCAACCTATTATTGTATGCTTTTTACAAAAATAGCAGACTTGTATTATGTAATTCCGGCACTTTTATCTTTTACAATTCTAATTATTTTACGATTTCATGATTCGGCAGAATTCGATTATTATGTTTTAGTTCGGGATTGTTATCAAAAAGAAATTATTGTAAAAATTAAAGGAAAAGACAAAAATTATATGAGCAAACAAATTGAAGAATATGTAAATATTCAGTTTGAGCGCATCACAAAGAAAACCGCATAATTTTATAATCTAAAAATGAAAATATCCGGAATTCCCCAGTACGACTTAGCTCTTATCGTTATTGCTGTTGTATACGGGTTTATTATAACTACAAAGAAAAAATAACGATAAAAACTGCTTCATTAACCTACGAATGAAGTAGCTTTAGAATCCATTTTAAATTCGGTTTAGCAGCAATATTAAAATTTAATATTGGGCTGTATTTGCTAAGCCAGATCCCAAATCAAAAATATGGCCACTTCGATTAAAAACAAAATTAAAAGCATACGTGAATTAAAAAATTACACTCAGGAATATATGGCGGAACAACTTGGCGTGACTCAGGCAGGTTATAGTAAAATTGAAAAAGGTAAAACCATTTTATCTTATGTGAAACTGGTCGAGATTGCCCGCATTTTAGAAGTAAGTGTAGAAGATATTTTAAGTTTTGATAGTGAAAGATACTTTAGCAGTTTTAATAAAGTAATAGGAAATAACAACGGAAGTATTTTGATTAATACCGACGAAAATTCAGCGACATTAAAACTTTTGTATGAAGACAAAATCATGCTTCTCGAGAAACTTCTCGCTAAAACAGAAGCCGAGTTAGAGCGCTACAAAGAAAAATTTGGTCCGCTTTAGATTTTAAATAAAAAGATAATTAAAGCAAATAATTCTGCATAGCAAAAATCATTATTTATAATGATGTGAGAAATTTATTCGAATTATAGTTTTGCCCTTTATGAAAAGAGGTAAAACATATAGCAGCAGAATGAAAAATATCACAATTGTTTTCAAAAAAGCAACCAGGTTTCCAATTCTTCTTACCGCGTTTTTTGCAGGAATACTAACTGCTTATAGCCAGAATGGTTGTCCGCAAATTCCGATGTCCGCTTTACAGGGATTTAATGGTTTTTCTGTCGAAGGAAAAGCCGCAGCCGATGATTTAGGAAAAAGTGTAAAAAGCGCCGGAGATATCAATAACGATGGAATTGATGACCTAATGATTGGCGCTCCAAATGTAGATTTTGGAGGAAATGCAAATGTTGGAGAAATTTATGTCATTTTTGGAAAAGCAGGACTTTCAATCAGCACTTTTGAAGTTACAACTTTAAACGGAACAAATGGATTCGTTATAAGAGGAGTTAATGCAAATGAGCGATTGGGAGCAGTAATTAGTGATGCAGGCGATTTAAATAATGATGGTATTGATGACATTATTATAGGAAACAAAATTGGCAATCAAGCAACTGCTTATGTTTTTTATGGTTCTTCTTCGTCATTTTTATCTCTTTATAACCGAACCGATTTAAACACCTCAAATAGTGCCGCTTTCTTAGTTAATTCTGCGACATATACAGAAATCGTCGATGTAAGCAAAGCAGGCGATATGAACCACGACGGAATCAGCGATGTACTTTTAACAATTGACGGCGGATTTTATGTTCATTATGTTATTGTTTTTGGAAAAACCGGACTTACAAATCTAAACACAAATACATTAAACGGTTCCGACGGGTTTATAATTGGCGGTTATCATATTTCTTTTTTAGGCACAACTGCAGTGGGTCGAAACGCAGGCGACATCAATAACGATGGAAGGGATGATTTGATTTTTGGTCTTCCGGGATTTAGCGACGGCGGTTATTCAAATAATGGACGAGTAGTAGTTTGGTTCGGAAAAAGTACGCCCTATGCAGCACTTTATAGTTTAGATACAATGGGCGCTACAGAAGGTTTTGCAATAACCGGAACGGGCGATTATAATTATTTAGGAAGTTCAGTTGCTGGTGTAAAAGATTTTAATGCAGATGGTATTGACGACGTTTTAATAAGCGGATATGGAAAAACGGTTAATGGAGCTGCGCAGGCAGGTGAAGCTATAGTTCTTTTTGGAAGAAGCACAGCATTTCCTGCTATTTTTTCCAACAGTACTTTAAATGCAAGTACGGCTGTAATTTTTCAGGGAAAAAACGCTTATGAATATTTTGGATACAAAGTAAATTCGGTTAGAGATATAAATAATGATGGGAAAAACGATATCATAATTGCCGCCAAAAAAGGCGGACGAGCGAATAATGGTGCCGCGTACGTTGTTTTTGGGGGAACAACAGCGGCAGGCATTATGAGCGGGAATCAAATTACCGGAGCAAAAGGATATCAGGTTTTTAACGATGAAAGTTATTATTCATTTTATAATTTCGGAATTGATGTAAGCGGAATTGGCGATATTAATGCCGATGGAACAAATGATTTTGTCGTTGGAGCAAACGGAACAAATGCAATCTACGGACTTAAAGGAAAAGCCTATATTTTTTATGGAGAAAAAACAGATCGTACAGATGCTGTTCCGCCAGTAATAAATTGCCCTACGGGAATGGAATTGTATGCAAATTCCACTCTTCCAAATTACGTTCATAATCTAGGAATCATTTCAGACAATTGTACTGATATTAATGATTTGGTTTTTACTCAAAACCCGCCGGAAGGAACTCTTTTTACGGCTGATACAAATGTTACCATAACAATTAAAGATGAGTCTGGAAACGTAAATTCATGCACATTTTTAGTAAAACTTAAAACCAACATTCCAGTTTTTGATTGTAAAACGCCTTATCTAAGATATTCCGATTTAGACGGAAAAATAGGTTTTACAGTTTATGGAGAAAAAGCCGCAGGTTCTGCAGGAGCAAGTGTAAATACAGCTGGTGATGTCAATGGTGATGGAATAACCGATTTTATTATTGGTGCACCCGGAACGTATGAAAGTACAAGTGGTCAATACGAAAATATATATAGAACACTCAATGGAGCCGGATATGTAGTTTATGGTACAGCAACAGGTTTTCCGCCAAATGTTGATTTGGCTTTATTGAATGGCACAAATGGTTTTATTATCCGAAATGATTTGCCTCAGACTAATTTTCCGGTAACAGGTTATGATGTAAGCGCCGCTGGAGATATAAACGGCGACGGAATTGGTGATTTTATGATCAGCGATCCTTATCGACATACTACTTATGGAAATGAAGTCGGCCATGTTTATGTAGTTTTTGGAAAAGCATCGGGTTTTCCGGCAGAATTCTTTTTGTCTTCTTTAAATGGGACAAACGGATTTGCATTAATCGGAACAACAGGTTATTCAGCAGTTGGAATTAACGTAACGGCCCTTGGAGATATAAATGGCGACGGCATCGACGACTTAGGAACTGTGGATAATGGAAGTGGTTGGCAGGCAGGAAATGTTTTCGTGGTTTATGGTTCACATTCGGCTTTTCCGGCTGTTTTGCGTACCAATCAAATTAACGGTACAAACGGTTTTCTTATAAAAGGTGACGCGACAGCAGGAACAACAGGAAGGCAAATTTCTGGTTTGGGTGATGTGAATGGTGACGGAATTCCAGATATTGGAATAGGAACGGGAGATGATTCGCCGGCTATCAGAAAGTATGTTGTTTTTGGACGTTCTTCCAATTTTCCTGCATCTCTAAGCACAGCAGATTTAAACGGAACAAACGGATTTATAATTGAGAACTCTGTTGACCCTTTATTTGAAGGTATGGGAATTGACAAAGGAGGCGATATGAATGGCGACGGTATTGGCGATATTTTGATCACCGGAAATTATATTTTGTTCGGAAAGAATTCTTTTCCTTCAAAAGTAGATTTAAAAGATCTGAATGGAACAAATGGAACAAAATTCCTAAACAATGGTTTTTCTGAGGTTTTTAGTGGAGGCGGAGATTTTAATAAGGATGGCTTTGATGATTTTCTTTACAGATTCGGAAATGGTTTTACGATTTACTACGGAAAAAGTACATGGACTGCGACTGTAGATATTAATACTTTGACCCTAAAAGAGGGTATAAGTATGAATTCGTTTTATCCCGATGCATTGAATTTTGCCGGCGATATAAATCATGACGGAATTTACGATATTATCGTTGGACGAGGAATGCATTACTATTCTATACAGCCCAACTATTTGCCTGGTTATGTTTATGTTATTTACGGAAAGAAAATTGAAGACACTGAAAAGCCTGTTATTACAAATTGTCCTGTAAATCAAAATTTGAATATTGGCGATGCCATTCCAGATTATAAAACCACAATAATCGTTACAGATAATTGTGATACAAATCCCTTAATCGAACAAACGCCGATTCCTGGAACTATTTACACAGGAGGAACACAAACCATAACTTTAAAAGCAACTGATGCTAAAACTAATTTTGCAATATGCACTTTTACTATTTCATCTGGTAGCGACATTTTGCCTCCTTCTTTAACTTGCCCTGGCGATCAGCAATTGGCGTGTGGATCTTTGGTTCCAAATTATTTAAATCAGTTAATTGTTTCTGATGATACAGATACAAGTATTGATGTTACGCAATTTCCAGGTGCAGGCTCTACATTTTTTGATGGAATGCAGATTAACTTTACTGCAAAAGATGATGCAGGAAACGAAAGTCATTGCAGTATTACATTAACCGCTTCTGGCGCAGACAATCAACCACCAACTTTCACTTGTCCAACAAATGTAACCCTGAATTGTGGTGATGTAACGCCAAATTATGCAATTGATCCCATGATGAATCTCGCGGATAATTGCAGTGAAACAGTACATTACGAAATGACTCCTGCTGATGGAACACCATTTTATGACGGAATGCCAGTCCATATCAAATACACAGATGAATCCGGAAATTCATCCTTCTGCGATTTTATCATACACAATGCAACGCCAGATGTGACAAAACCAGTAATTGCATGCACAGGAAATAAGACTTTGGCTTGTGGAAATGTTTTACCAGATTACAGAAGTTCTGTAACTGCAACTGATAACTGTGCAGGAACAATCACATATACTCAAAATCCTCTACCGGGAAGCCCTTTTACATCAGGAATAACCGTTACAATTAGAGCAACAGATGTTTCAGGAAATTATTCCGATTGTAGTTTTCTAGTTAACGCTTCCGCAGATGTTACAAAACCGGTAATTACTTGCATTGGAAATCAGACTTTGTCTTGCAACAGTACTATTCCAGATTATAGAAGTTTAATTTCGGTAACAGATAATTGCGATGCTTCGCCAATATTGACTCAAAATCCAGTAGCAGGAAGTCCTTTTACATCAGGAATGACAATTACAATTACAGCAACTGATGCATCAGGAAATTATTCCGATTGTAGTTTTATAATCAACGCTTCCGCAGATGTCACAAAACCGGTAATCACTTGTATTGGAAATCAAACATTGGCTTGCAACAGTACAATTCCAGATTATAGAAGTTTAATTTCAGTTACAGATAATTGTGACGCTTCGCCAATATTGACGCAAAATCCAGTTGCAGGAAATCCTTTTATGGCTGGAATGACAATTACAATTACGGCAACAGACGTTTCAGGAAATTATTCCGATTGTAGTTTTATAATTAACGCTTCCACAGATGTTACAAAACCGGTTATCACTTGTATTGGAAACCAAACATTGGCTTGCAACAGTACAATTCCCGATTATAGAAATTTAATTTCGGTTACAGATAATTGTGACGCTTCGCCAATATTGACTCAAAATCCAGTAGCAGGAAGTCCTTTTACATCAGGAATGACGGTTACAATTACCGCAACAGATGCATCAGGAAATTATTCCGATTGCAGTTTTATAATCAACGCTTCCGCGGATGTCACAAAACCGGTAATCACTTGCATTGGAAATCAGACATTGTCCTGTAACAGCACAATTCCAGATTATAGAAGTTTAATTTCAGTTACGGATAATTGCGATGCTTCGCCAATATTGACGCAAAATCCAGTTGCCGGAAGTCTTTTCACAGCCGGAATGACAATTACAATTACAGCAACTGATGCTTCAGGAAATTATTCAGATTGTAGTTTTATAGTCAACGCTTCCGCAGATGTCACAAAACCTGTAATCACTTGTATTGGGAATCAAACATTGGCTTGCAACAGCACAATTCCGGATTATAGAAATTTAATTTCGGTTACAGATAATTGTGACGCTTCACCAATATTGACGCAAAATCCAGTTGCAGGAAGTCCTTTTACATCAGGAATGACAATTACAATTACCGCAACAGATGCATCAGGAAATTATTCCGATTGTAGTTTTATAGTTAACGCTTCCGCAGATGTGACGAAACCCGTTATTACTTGCATTGGAAATCAGGAATTGTCATGTGGTAGTGTAATTCCAGATTATACACCTTTAGTTACAGCGAATGACAATTGTGATGCCTCGCCAATAATTACACAAAGTCCGGCTGCGGGAAGTGTTTTTACATCGGGAATGACCGTAAAATTGACAGCAACAGATGTTTCTGGAAATTATGCCGATTGCAGTTTCATTATTAACGCTTCCGCAGATGTAACAGCGCCAGTTATAAGCTGCATTGAAAATCAAAACTTGAATTTTGGAACACCACTTCCAGATTATCGTTCAATGATTACGGTTACTGATAATTGCGATTCAGGTTTGACGGTTATACAAACACCAAATCCTGGAACTGCTATCACAAACGGAATGAGCGTTGTAATGTCAACAACAGATAACAGCGGAAATTCAAAAAATTGTTCGTTTATAATCAATGTCGTTGCCGATAATGAAGCACCGGTTTTCACGTGTCTTTCTGATCAAACAATAGCATGCAATACCAAAACAATTCCAGATTTCACCAAAATGATTACAGTGAAAGACAACTTCGATCCAAATCCCGAGGTTACACAATCACCAACGCCTGGAAGCGCTTTTACAGAAGGAATGATTGTAGAAATAAAAGCGGTAGACAAAAGCTATAATCTTAAAAAATGTTCCTTTAAAGTACAGTCAAATCCAGTTGTAGCAGATGCCGGAGAAGATCAGGAAGTCAATGAAGGAGAATTGGTTAAACTCGATGCTATGGCGCTTGAATCAGGAACTTTTTCGTGGTCGCCTTCAAAAGGATTAAGCAATAGCAAAATTGCAAATCCGTCATTTTTTGCTACAGAAACAACAACTTATACTGTAAGTTTTAAAAATGCTTTAGGATGTGAAACTACTGATGAGATCACAATCGTTGTAAAACCAATCGATAAAGACGAAACCAAATACGGTTTTTCGCCAAATAATGATGGAATAAATGATTTCTGGGAAATTGATGATATCACACAATATCCACAAAATCAGGTTTTGATTTACAGCCGTTGGGGAGATTTGGTTTTTGAGATGAATAATTACAACAATACCACAAATGTATTTGCAGGAATCGCCAACCGAAGCAGAAAACTAGGAGTCAACGAACTTCCCGAAGGAACTTATTTCTTTGAAATCCGTGTAAATCAGCCTCATCATTTTAAAAAACTCAAGGGTTACCTTGTTTTAAAACGTTAATTCATGAAAAATAAATTAAATGTATTTATTGCATTATTCATCATAATCATTTTTATAGATGGCGTTTACGGCCAGCAAACGCCAGTTTTTTCAAGTTACAATTATAATGCAGTTTTAATCAATCCGGCGCACGCGGGCTATTATTCGGATACAGATATTGTGATGACAACAAATGGTTATTTCAATTCGGTTGACGGAAGTCCGAAGAATTTTGATATTTCGTTAAATACTTTGTCGTGGTCAGAAAAAGTAGGTTTGGCTGCCGGAATATCGCACGATCAGATTGGAGTAACCAATACGACTTCCTTTTTTGGCTCATATTCGTATAAAATCAAATTTGATTCTGATTATAAATATGGAAAATGGTGGGCATACGATCCTAATGTCATTTCGTTTGGAATCACGGCTGGAGCAATGATTTACAATGAAAACCTAACGCAATTAGGTTTAGAAAATGATCCTGAATTTCAGGAAAATGTAAACAGTTTTACGCCAACTCTTGGACTTGGTTTTCTATATAATAAAGATGCTATTTACTTCGGAGTTTCGGCGCCAAATGTTTTAAGCAGTACTTTCAATTCAAAAAATAATACCAATTTGCAGAATGTGTATTACAGTTATTTTGGCTATCGAATTTTCACAAATCGTTTTGAAGAAGTTCTTATTAATCCAAGTGTTTTATTCAAATATGTTGAAGGTGCCCCTTTTCAAGCCGATTTCAATCTTTTGGTCAATTATAAAAATAAACTGGAATTTGGAGGCGGATATCGTTCATCAAATACCTTGAATCTTCTGGCAGGTTTTCATTTAAACGAAAATTTCAGAATCATTTGCACGTACAATAAATCATTTGAAAATGTCGTAATTCCGGATACTTTTGGTTTGGTTTTAAATTATAGATTTGGTAATGGATTTGAATAAAATTAATCAACCAAACCATTTTCAACAGCATATTTTACAAGTCCCGCCGTGTTTTTTGCATTCAGTTTTGATAGTAAATTACGGCGGTGTGTATTTACAGTATTTAGGCTGATAAAAGTTTTTTCGGCAATTTCAGCTGTATTGTATTCGTGGGCAATTAAAACTAAAATCTCTTTTTCGCGCGAACTTAATTCGGTTAAAACAGAAACTTGTTTTTCAATTTTTAAATGATTTGCCAAATGTTTTTCTTCTGTTTCTTCGGAAAAATAATTTTCACCCGAAGCGATGCTATGAATGGCTTTTAATAACTCAGATTTCTCAGCATTTTTCAGCAAATAGCCATTTACGCCAATTCTGATTAATCGTGAAATAATTTTGACATTGCTGTGTGTACTTACAATCAAAATTTTTATTTCTGGAAAATCTTTTTTCAAAATTTTACTCAGTTCAATTCCATCCATTTCCGGCATACTGATATCGAGAATAACCAAATCAGGATTTTTGGTTTTTATTACTTCCAACGCTTCAATTCCGTTTATAGCTTTTCCAACAATATTTATTTCAGATTCCTGTTCCAATAAAGAAACAATTCCCTGTAAAAACATAGTGTGATCATCGGCAATAAGCAGGTTAATTTTTTTCATTTTAAGTGGTATTTTGGGATTAAAACCAGTTTTAATTAATAAGCTGATTTTTTATCTGAATTCCCTGAACAGGATTTTTCTTGACATTTGAATGATCTAAAATCGGAATTTCAATATTTGCAATTGTTCCTCTTTTGAGTTTTGAATCCAAAGCGAAAGTTCCGTTCAGTTTTGCAATTCTGGCTTCTAAGTTAATAAATCCGATGCCTCGGGAATAATTTTCGGTATTAAATCCAACACCATTATCTTCAAATAAAATATTGAACGAATTATCGATGAGGTTAAACTGTACTTCAACAGTTGAGGCTTTTGCATGTTTTATCGTATTAGTCAAAAGTTCCTGAACAATTTTAAAAGTTTCAATTTGAATTGTTTCATCCATCGCATTTATTTCTGTTTTTGGATAAGTAGTAAACGAAATTTTAATTTTGCTGGCTTCGCTGATGTTCTTCAGATAGGATTCTAAAACTTCACAAAATTTATGATTGCTGAATTTCTTCGGAATCAGATTATGCGCCAAATTCCGAACCTGTTGATACGTTTCATCAAGTTGTGAGTTGAGGTTTTCAACATTGGATAAATTTGATTCATTCAGGTTGTTTAATTGCAGTTTTATCGCCGCCAGATTCCCGCCAATACTATCATGAAGTTCCTGCGAAATGCGTTCACGTTCTTTATCCTGTCCGCTTATTGAAGCTTTTATTAATTTCAATTCCTGATCTTTCAAAATCCCGTTAATTCTTTGTGTGCTGATTTCAATTTGTTTGGCATTCAGCAAACGCTGATTTTTCAGACGATTTCGGTATTGAAATGAAAGTCCTGCAATCGGGATTAAAATAATCAGAAAAGCTAGAATTGTAAAAGCTCTGTTTTTCTTTTGTTGCGAAATTTCAAGCGTTTTTAATTGTTGATCTTTTTTTAGAAGCTTAATTTCATTTCGTTTTTTATCGGCTGAATTCTGAAAAAATAAAATCGTATTCTCATTTATTTTCTTCGTAATTTCTTCCCGAAGTCCCATATTTTTTAGCGCTTCAGCCTGATTAGCCAAACTCAGTTTTTTAGTTTCATTTTCAAACTCCAGCTGTTTTATTGCTTTCTCTTTTTCAGATGTATTGTATTTGATTTCAAGTTCGTTGATTTCTTTTATTTTCTGAAGTTTATTAATGGAGTCTTTAATCTGATTTGATTTTCCCAGATAATTATAAGCGTTTTTATAATCGTCTTGCAGAACGGCAATTTTTCGAAGTTCATCATAAAAATGAACCTGATCTTGCAGGAAACCAAATTGAACCGCTTTCTGAATTCCTTCAGAAAAAATAAGTTTGGCTTCGTTGTATTTTTTTTGATCAATATAAATATCGGCAACATTCCCGCGTGCAATCACCGCAATCTGGTTTAGTTCACCTTTATCGGCTATCAGAACTGCTTCCTGATACATTTTCAAGGCTTCATCAAGTTTGTGTTGTAGCTGATAATTTGCTCCAAGTCCAAGTAAAATGATAGCTTTTCCTTGATTATTATTGGTTTTTTCGCAGAGTATTTTTCCTTTTTTATAATAAGAATTAGCATTGTCGTATTCCTTCATTTCCGAATAAATATCACCAATGTTAATGCAACTTCCCAGAATGATTTCTTCATCTTCTTTGTACTCAAGGCACTTTTTAAAAAGTTCCAGCGCTTTTTTATAATCTCCTAAATCGCTGTATGTTTTTGCCAAACCGTGCGTGTGCGTGTAATAAAGGTTTTTCTCGTTGTATTTTTGAGAAACTTCAATTCCTTTAATATGCCACTTTTTACTTTCTTCGAATAAACCGCGTTTTTTGTAATTGATAGCCATTAAATTATAACTCAAACCGAAAAGCCTATTTTTGAGAGAGTCATTGACGGTTGTATTGAATTTTAAAGCTTGTCTGGTATAATAAAGTGAAGAATCTACAAGCGCTCTTTTGTTAAAATAATAAGCCAAAAGCAAATCTGCTGAAGCAATTGATCTATTGCTGGAAGATGATTTTAGTAGTGAATGTGCTTTTAAATAGGCTTTTTTTTCGTCGCCTTTGTTGTATAAAGCATATAGAGCTTTAATGTTTTTTTCTTCGGGGCTTAAGGCAGTATTTTTATGCACGATTGTTTTCTTTCCGTTTTCAAGCTGAGCCAGCGCAGAAAAAGAAAAGAACAAGAACATCCAGAAATGAAGTCTTTTAAAATAAACTGCCATAATCTTAATTTAAGCTCTTAAAGTAGAGCAGGTTAAAGTCTTGTAAATTTGGGATTTATAAGAAATTACAAAATTTTAATTAGCGCTTAAAAGTACTACAAAAGGATTAAAAAAGACTTGATTTTAATTCAATTTTTTGGGTTAAATTGTGATATAATTTCTGTAAAACAGAAAAGTTTAGAATTGTTTCTGCAAAACTTCTAATTCGGCTATAATCAATCCTTTCATTGTGGTGTTCACGTAATCTTTCACTTCGGCATATGAAATGTGATATTTTCTTTTAATGTCTTGAAAATGAATAGGAAATGGATTCAGGATTTTGTCGTAATAAAGATCTAACTGACTTTCATTTGGCATTTCAAAATTCAGTTTAATCTGAAAACGTCTTAATAATGCAGAATCAATGCTGTTATAAAAATTAGTAGCACAAACGAGCAGGCAATTTACTGGAAAATAATCTATTAACTGAATAATAGTATTGACAAGACGTTTCATTTCGGCAACATCTTTGTCATCGTTTTCGCGACTTTTGGCAATTTGGTCAAATTCATCTAAAAACAAAACGGCATTTTCGCGAGCCGCTTTATCAAAAAGGGCTTTTACATTTTTAGACGTTTCACCAATTCTCGCATTTATAATCGTACTTAGATTTACAATAATAATTTCTTTGTTTAATGCCGTTGCAATGGCTTTTGCAGTAGTAGTTTTGCCACAACCAGAATGACCGTGGAGCAAAATTTTATTGTCAACCTGAAGATTGTATTTTTTTAGCTCGTTAATATAACGATGCTCTTTTATAGTCTGTTCTAAAACCGCTTTGTTTTCAGGACTAAAAAACAGATCCTGAATCGCAATTTTTTCGGTATCGTTTACGGTAAGCTCGTATAGATTCATTAGAATTTTATTTGGTGCAAAATTAAAGTTTATTCTGGAATATTTTCATCCCAAATTTCTTTGCCTAAAAACCGATTTCCAAAGATGGAAGTTCCAATTCTGACCAAATTTGAACCTTCGGCTATTGCCAATTCTAAATCCTGAGACATTCCCATTGAAAGTTTTAAATCCTTGATTCCATGAATTTCGGCAGCATAAATCTCGTCTCTGATTTCTCTCAATAATCGGAGGGATGGTCTCATTTTTTCTTTTTCAACATCTAATAAACCAATAGTCATTAAACCTTTTATATTTAATGTATCAAACTGTTTTATTCTGTTTATAAAAGGAATCACTTCAGAAGGAGGAAGACCAAATTTGCTTTCTTCAAAAGAAGTATTGAGCTGAACATAAATATCAAGATTTCTGCCTTCCTTTTTCAATTGTTTGTCTAATTCTTCAGCGAGATTAAGTCGATCAATGGATTGAATACAAGTGGCGTATTTTAGAACATCTTTGATTTTATTGGTTTGTAAATGTCCAATAAAATGACGTTCAATATTGAGATTTTTTAAATCAGAATCTTTATCGCGAAGTTCCTGCATTTTGTTTTCGCCAATCAGAGTTTCACCAGCTTCAATCGCAATCTTGATTTTTTCTGCCGAAACGGTTTTGGTCGCCAATAAAAGTTTCACATCTGCCGAATTTCTGCCCGAAAGTTTGCAGGCATTTTCGATACGGTTGTGAACCTGTTCCAAATTAAAAATAATATCCTCTTTCATAATACAAAATTACGCTTATCTGGATGATGAATAAGATCCAGTTTTGATTATTTGAAATAGTCCAGTTTTAGATTTGATTTTGAACTGGACCAGTAATCTTAATATAATTCAAAAAACTGGATGAGTTGCAAAATTGAAAGCCGTAATAAATTTGCAGTACTAAAAAGTACTATAAAAATAGTTTAAAACATACAATTATGAAAGTAGCAGTATGGGATACTTATGTAACCCGAAAAGATGGTAAAATTATGCATTTTGATATTTTGGTTGACGAAAATACAGATGATGCAAATCAGGTTTTTGAATTCGGAAAAGCATACCTTAAATCAGTTGCGCAGGAAGGCCAACCTTTAACTTCAAAAGAATGTAATTTTTGCCATATTGATAAAGCTCCAATTGAAATTGAAAATCAGATTAGAGAAAACGGTTTTTCTATTATTGAAATGGAAAACTGCAATTAACTAATTTTTAAGGTATAAAGGCTGAAAATTTGGGGATTTCAGTCTTTATGCTATTATTTATAAAAGTTTTGAAAGAGCAATAATGCCTTCTTCCATTTGTTTTTCAGTAAGTGAGGCATAACCGAGTCGTAAGCCAGAAACAGGGTTTTTAAAACTAAATTTTTCGGGACTCATTATTTTAATTCCTTTGTCGAGTAAATTTTCACAAACAATCTGCAAGTCAATTTCTGACTTTGGAACAATCCAAAAAGCCAGTCCGCCTTCAGGTTTTGTGTAAGTAATTTTATCTTTTAGATATAGCTCACAAAGTTTTTCAAAGTGATCTCTTTTAGATTTATAAATGAGGTTTGCCTTTTTAAGATGCCGTTTTATCTGACCTTCATTAATGAGATTTAAAACAGCTTCTTCCATTATATTATCGCCTTGAACATCGATTATTTTTCTGTGTTTTGCTACTTTTTCGATGTTTGCAACAGAAGTAGCTAAATAACCAATACGCAGCGCTGGCGCCACAATTTTGCTCAGTGTACCAATATAAATGAAATTTTGAACGTTGCCGTAACTTGAAATAGGCAGAATAGGGCGTTGTCCAAAATGAAATTCATTATCATAATCATCTTCTATGATTGTAAAACCGTATTCGTTAGATAATTCGACAAGCTTTAATCTTTTCTTCAGGCTCATGGTGACAGTGGTAGGAAACTGGTGATGAGGCGTTACATAAATTGCTTTTATTGTTTTGTATTTTTTGAGATAGTTTTCTACTTCATCAATTGCAAGACCATCATTTTCGACATTTATTGGGAGTAAAGTGGCGCCTGCATTTTCAAAAGTTTCCCAAGCAGGTTTGTAGCCCGGATTTTCGACCATAACAAAATCTCCTTTTGAAAAAAGACTATGCGAAGCCAGATACATTGCCATTTGACTGCCTCGTGTTATGCAAATTTGATCTGATGAGATGTTGAGTCCTCTTTTAAAATTCAGCATTTGAACAATTGCTTTCCGAAATTCAATGTCGCCAAGTTCATTGCTGTAACCCATTATTTGCCAGCGTGATTTTCTGTTGAATATTTCTCTGTAAGCGCGCGCCAAATCCTTCATGGGAGCCAAACGACTATCTGGAAGTCCGTCGTCAAAAACAAGGTGAGGCTTTAATTCCTCTTTGTTTATATCCGCTTTTTTTTCTGGTTTTGTTGTGATGATATTGGTTTGCATTTCTGCAATAAAAGTACCTTTTCTGTCTATTGCAATAAGCCAGCCTTCGGCAATCAAAACATCCAAAGCTTCGACAACGGTATTTCGATTTACGTTCAGTAATTCAGCAAGTTTCCGACTTCCGGGAAGAGCGTTACCGGCAGTTAAGTTTCCAGATTTTATGGTGTTTATAATCGCATCGGCAATTTGCAGATAAAGTGCTTTATCTGATTTTTTGTTTAATTGAATTTCGAATTGCCAAGGACGCAACATCTGGACTAGCTTTTTTGACTAAAAATTGATTAAAAAGGTAGTCCAAATTTACAATATTTTAAAGTTGAAATTCAGAATATTTAGGTATTAACAATTTACTTTTTTTTCAGTTTCAATTTGAAAAAATCAATCGTTCTTGTCCATGATAATGTCGCTGATTTTTCATCATATCTTGGCGTTGTATTGTTGTGAAATCCATGATTTACACCTTCATAAAAGTAGGCCGTGTTTTCTACTTTATTTTTGTTTAGGATTTGTTCAAAAGCTGGCCAGCCGTCATTTATGCGCGTATCAAGACCTGCGTAATGCAGCATTAACGGGGTTTTGATTTTTTCTGCTTCTCCGGCGGTTGGTTGCCCGCCATAATAGGGAACTGCCGCTTTTAGATCGGGTAATTTAACCGCCATCATATTGGCAATCCAGCCACCAAAACAAAACCCAACAACACCAATATAACCATTACAGTCCTTATGCGATTTTAAATATTCAAAAGCGGCAATAAAATCTTCCAGCATTTCTTCGCGAGTACGTTTCTTTTGCAATTCCCTTCCGGCATCGTCATTGCCCGGATAACCGCCTAAAGGTGATAGGGCATCTGGCGCAAGTGTAATGAAACCTTCAATTGCGGCTCTTCTTCCAACATCTTCAATATAAGGATTTAGGCCTCGGTTTTCATGAACTACAATTATTCCTGGTAATTTCTTTTTGGTTTCTGCTGGTTGTGATAAAAGGCCTTTAATGCTTCCGCCGCCTTTTGGAGAATCATAATTGATATAGCCGGTTTTTAATCTTGGATCTGTGGGCTGAATTAAAATGCTGTCGACATAATTTGGTGTCATAAAACTTAAAAGCGATGGAAGTGTTAATGTTCCAACCGCAAAAATGGATAATTTCTCAATAAATATTCGGCGGTCAATTTTATTGTGAGCATAGTCATCGTATAAATCGAATACTTCCTGACTGATATCTTCTTTGGTTATTTTGTCCATAGCTTTTTAATTTTGAAAACTAATTTAGGAAATTAATTGATTACTTTTAAAGTTGATTTAATTCATACTTGTTTTGAAATACAGTGCACATTATCAGCGTTATATATAATTGTATAACTTCTGATGTAAATTATGTAAAGTATTCCGATTTCTATTTTAGAAATTTGGATAACATTAACCCAAAACTGTTTTTAAATTTTAAATAATCAAATAAGATGAAAAAGATAACCTGCTCACTTGCGCTTTCTCTAATATTTTTTATGTCGTTAAGCTGCTCTAGTTGTTCTAATGATAAAGATAATCCTGTAGATCCGGGAACTGCTACAGATCCAGTAGAAACAAATGCTCCTAATAGTGCTTATACGCCTGCATTTGCTGGACAAACGAGAATTGGCGGAATTAAAACCAATACCAGCTACGAAGGCGTTGTGGTAACAAGTGCATTGGCAAGTCCGTGGGGCGTAAAAATGCTTCCTGACGGCCGACTTTTAATCACTGAAAAAGCGGGGCAAATGCGTATTGTCACAACAGCTGGTGTTGTAAGCAGCCCGATTACCGGACTTCCTGCTGTTAATGCTTCAGGGCAAGGAGGTTTACTTGGTTTATGTCTTGATCCGGATTTTGCATCAAATAAAATGATTTATTGGGTTTATTCTGAATCGACTACAGGCGGAAATAATACGGCTGTAGCCAAAGGAAAATTAGCTACTGATGAAAAAACAATTGAAGGAATAACTGTTATTTACCGAGCAAAACCTGCAAATCCTAGTAATTTGCATTATGGAGGAAGAATTCTTTTTGATAAAACTGGAAATCTTGTTGTAAGTACAGGAGAACGCTCTGTTTTAGAAACTCGTCCTTTGGCACAATCTGTTTCTTCTGGTCTTGGAAAAGTTGTACGATTGACTAAAGAAGGACAAGCTGCTTCTGGAAATCCTATTTTTACAGGAACTGGAGCTTTATCAGAATTATACAGCATCGGACATAGAAATCCGCAAGGATTGGCACTTCATCCAGTAACTGGAGAAATTTGGGAAAGCGAGCATGGCCCTAGAGGCGGAGATGAAATCAACAGATTAAAAGCTGGCGCAAATTTTGGCTGGCCAACTATTACATACGGAATTGAATATAGCGGTGAAAAAGTAGGAGCAGGAATCCAGCAACAAAGCGGAATGGAACAGCCTGTTTATTATTGGGATCCTGTTGTTTCTCCAAGCGGTATGACATTTTATACAGGCAATCGTGTTCCAGAATGGGAAAACAATTTATTTATTGGAGCTTTAAGCGGTATGCACATTGTTAGACTTGCAATTGAAAATAACAAAGTTGTTGGAGAAGAGCGATTATTGGCTTCAGAAGGTCAACGTTTCAGAGATATTACACAAGGAAATGATGGCGCGCTTTATGCGGTAACAGATCAAGGCCGACTCTATAAAATTGACAAGAAATAAAAACTAAAAACGCTGCTGAGAATAAAAAATCAGCAGCGTTTTTTTAATGCAAAATCTTTTTTTTGAAATAAAGTATTTGAGTTTTATAAATTTTATTACTTTTACTAAATCGATTTAGGAATGTTTTTATTTTACTTTACATGAAGAAGATATTATTTAGTTGCCTGTTTATTTTTGTTTTAAACCTGTTTACAAATGCACAAGAATTAAAATCACCTGATGGAAATTTGAGGCTGGAATTTCATTTAGATTCAGCTGGAAGTCCTGTTTATTCTTTGAATTTTAAGGAAAAAGAAGTATTGAAGAAAAGTAAAATGGGGTTTATTTTGAAATCAGATATTTTGCTAAATAAAGATTTTAAGATTACTGATACTCAATTTCAGTCGGAAAATAGTGTTTGGCAACCCGTTCTTGGAGAACAAAAAGAAATCAAAAACAATTATAATGAAATGAAAGTTTCATTAGAGCAGGAAAAAAGCAAAAGAAAGCTGATAGTATGTTTTCGTTTGTTTAATGACGGATTAGGTTTTCGCTATGAATTTCCTGTTCAGGAAAATTTGCGTCATTTTATAATTCAGGAAGAAACAACCGAATTTAATCTGACTGGAGATCATAAACTTTTCTGGATTCCGGGCGATTATGATACAAACGAATACAGTTATACGACTTCAAAAATATCTGAAATGCAGGCTTTAGTTTATGATGCTGTGCATGTACCGTTAGCCGCACAGACTACGATTAAAAATTTAGCTACACAGACACCGCTGATGATGAAGACGAATGAGGGACTTTATATTAATATTCACGAAGCAGCTTTAAAAAATTATCCGGCAATGTGCCTGAATGTAAACGATAAAACTTTTTCATTGAGTTCACATCTTGTTCCCGATGCAGTGGGCAATAAAGGATATATCCAGACCGGAAGTTTTACACCTTGGAGAACAATTGTAGTCAGTGACGATGCCCGCAATATATTGGCTTCAAAAATGATATTAAATCTTAATGAGCCTTGTAAATATGAAGATGTTTCGTGGATTAAACCCGTAAAATATATTGGCGTTTGGTGGGAATATTTTACAGGCGGAGGATCGACTTGGGCTTATTCTGATAATCAGGATGTCGTAATTGGCAAGACTGATTTTTCTAAATTAAAACCAAATAATACGCACGGAGCAAATACCAAGCATGTTAAAGAATATATTGATTTTGCTTCTTCAAATGGTTTTGATGCTGTTTTGGTTGAAGGATGGAATGAAGGCTGGGAGGATAATACAGCTTTTAAAAAAGAGCGAATTTACAGTTTTACAAAAGCATATCCAGATTTTGATGTAAAAGAACTAAGCGAATATGCAAAGCAAAAAAAGGTAAAAATCATTATGCATCATGAAACGACATCTTCTGCTTCAGAATATGAAAGACAATTAAACGATGCCTTAGATTTCATGACCGCCAATAATTATAATGCTGTAAAAACAGGATATGTTGGTCCAATTATTCCGAGAGGAGAACATCATGATGGTCAGCAAATGGTGAATCATTATACTTATGTAGCAACTGAAGCAGCAAAACATAAAATTATGGTAGATTCACATGAAGCAGTTCGTCCAACTGGTTTACACAGAACATATCCAAACTGGTTTGCACAGGAATCGGCACGTGGTACTGAATTTGAATCGATGGAAGGAATTCATCCTGATCATACTACAATTTTGCCATTTACAAGATTAATGGGTGGGCCAATGGATTATACGCCGGGAATTTTTCAAGGCGATTTATCAGTTTACGGATCTAAGAAAAATAAATTGAGTACAACAATTGCAAAACAATTGGCATTGTATGTAACAATGTACAGTCCGTTGCAAATGGCAGCCGATTTGCCTGAAAATTATATCCGATTTAAAGATGCTTTTCAGTTTATTAAAGACGTTGCTTTAGATTGGGATGAAACCTATATTCTGGAAGCAGAACCAGGTGATTATATTACAATTGCAAGAAAAACAAAAGGAAAACAAGAATGGTTTGTGGGAGGTATTACAGATGAAAATTCACGCACAGCTTTAATCGATTTTAGTTTTCTTCCGACAGGAAAATCATTTACTGCAACTATTTATGAAGATGGCAAAACAGCTGATTATAAAACAAATCCGCAGTCGTATAACATTCGAAAAATAACCGTAAACAGTAAAAGTAAATTGAAACAAAAATTGGCTTCTAGCGGTGGAGTGGCCATTTCGATAAAATAGAAATAAAAAAAAAATAAAAATTTAGATATGAATACAATAAATTATCCATTACAGTTTGAACCAATTCTGAAAGAAAGAATTTGGGGCGGAGAAAAATTAAAAACGCTACTTAATAAGCCAATTGTTTCAGCTATTACAGGTGAGAGTTGGGAATTATCAACAGTTGAAGGCGATGTAAGTATTGTAAAAAACGGTGATTTAAAAGGAAAATCTTTAACAGAATTAATTGAAGATGCTCCAAATGAAATTTTAGGAACTGCAGTTTATGCCCGATTTGGAAAACAATTTCCGCTGCTTTTTAAGTATTTAGATGCCAGAGAAGATCTTTCAATTCAGGTGCATCCTAATGATAAATTGGCTAAAGAACGCCATAATTCATTCGGAAAAACGGAAATGTGGTACGTAATGCAAGCTGATACAGATGCCCGAATTATTGTTGGTTTTAAAGAAGATTCAAGCAAAGAAGAATATCTGGAAAATCTAAATAACAAAACATTGGTTTCGATTTTAGATGATGTAAAAGCCAAAGCAGGTGATGTATTCTTTCTGGAAACAGGAACAGTTCACGCAATAGGAGCGGGTTTGGTTGTGGCGGAAATTCAGCAGACCTCAGATATAACCTATCGTTTATATGATTTTGACAGAACAGATGCAGAAGGAAACAAACGTGAATTGCATGTAGATTTGGCATTAGACGCTATTAATTACAATAAAGTTTATACGTATAAAAATTACGAGAAAGTCGAAAATAAATCAAATGTTATTGTCGATTGCCCTTATTTTACCACCAATATTATTCCGCTTGACGGAGAAGTTGATTTTACGAAATCAGGAGAGACTTTTACCGTTTATATGTGTACAGAAGGTGGTTTTAAAATTGAAATTGAGGGTGAAACTTATTCTTATATAAAAGGAGATACAATTTTGATTCCGGCAGCAGTAAAAACCTTTACCGTAAAGGGAACAGCTTCAATTTTAGAAGTATTTATCTCATAAAAAAAGAGCATTTTATTTTCGGTAGAAAAAATTAATATAGCATATAATCCTTGTAAATACTGAGGAATATATGTTATATTAACTCTAAAAAAATGATTCGTTCAAAAAAATATTTACAAAATCGTTTTAGTAATCATTTTTAATATATATTTGTGAAATAATTAATAACCGCTTAATAAAAAATTAACTTCTTCAATGAAAAAAATAACTATAAAAGATATTGCTACAGAAGCTGAAGTTTCTATATCTACAGTATCTTTTGTTATTAATGGTAAGGGAGAGAAAATGGGCATTAGTGCAGCGGTTATTAAAAAAGTACAGGATGTTGCTGAAAGTCTGAATTATAGACCTAGTATGATTGCAACCAGTTTAAGAACCGGAAAAACAAGATCAATAGGACTTATCGTAGAAGACATTTCGAATCAGTTTTTTGCTGATTTGGCGCGAGTAATTGAAGATGAAGCAAAAAATATCGATTACAGGGTTTTCTATTGTAGTACCGGTGATGACGATGAACGTTCTGAAGAATTGATACATAGTCTTTTACAAGCAAATGTTGATGGTTTTATCATTACACCGACTAAAAATTTGGAAGAGAAAATTGATCTGCTTTTAAAACTGAAAAAACCGGTTGTATTAATTGATAGATATTTTCCAGGACAGCGAGTGAGTCATGTGGTTGTAGATAATTATGAAGCATCAAACTCGGCAACAAAATTCTTGATTAACAAAGGCTGTAAAAATATTGCCGTTGTCAATAGTACCTCTGAAATGGTTCAGATGAAACTAAGGGAGGATGGATACAGAGATGCTTTAAAAGAAAATGGAAATTATAATGAAGCGCTTGTTCTACATATTGATTACCACAGTAATGAAGAAGGTAGAATTACAGCAATTGTGAATTTTTTTGAAAAGAATCCAGACATTGATGCCGTTTTATTTTTAGCAAATTATATGGGACTTGCGGGTCTTCAGGCTTTTAGAAAAATAGGGGTCAGTATTCCTGAAGATATTTCAGTAATTTGTTTTGATGATCATGACAGTTTTAAATTGCATACGCCTACAATTACTGTTGTTGCACAGCCAATTGAAGATATTGCAATTAAATCAATACAATTGTTAATGAGTCAGATGACGGATATGGAAACATTTAAAGTTGAAAAAAGTCTGAAAAAAGGAAATTTGATTATTAGAGAATCGGTTTAATTTTAAGATGATATTAAATAAAAAGAAAGAAAACGTTTTCGTTTTTTTTTACCTATTTTACTAAATCGTTTTAGTAAAATTTTAGAAAAATAGATCTGATTAGAATTTGTCTTTTTCGATATAAAATATTGATTTTTTGGAGAGTAGCAAAAAATTATAAAGCATAGTATTTAAAGGTGGAGATCTTTAAGTGCCTATTACAATTGAGTTCGAATTTATTACTAATTATTAAAAAACAATCACGTTAAAACAAACAAAAATCAAAACAAATAACCAAAAAAAATGCTTATGAAACGAATTTTAGCAGTGTTAGGAATGGTATTGTTAAGCAGCCTTGGAGCTGTTGCGCAAAATCGATTAATAACAGGCATAGTTGCTGATGCAGAGAACAAGGGAATTGTTGCTGCATCCATTGAGGTTCAAGGAAAACCATTTAGCGCAGTTACTGACGCTGAGGGGAGATTTAAAATGAATGTTCCAGAAGGTAAGGTTACACTTAATGTATCTTCTATCGGTTTTGTATCAAAATCAGTAGTACTTCAGGAAAACGAAAACAGAGTTTCGGTTGTATTAATCGAAAATGCACAAGAATTAAAAGATGTAGTAGTAACTTCATTTGGAGTTAAAAAACAAAAGAAAGCTTTAGGTTACGCAGTTGGAGAACTGAAAGGAGATGACCTTACAAAGAATAAAGAAATTAACTTAGGAAATGCCCTTCAGGGAAAAATTGCCGGAGTTAACGTTTCTGCGCCGGTTACAGGACCTTCTGGTTCAAGCCGTGTGGTTATTCGTGGAGCAACTTCAGCTTCTGGATTAAACCAGCCTTTGTATGTTGTAGATGGTATTCCAATTGATAATAGCCAACAAGGAAATGCTAACATGTGGGGTGGAGCGGATAAAGGAGACGGAATGTCGTCATTCAACCCAGAAGATATTGCTTCTATGTCAGTATTAAAAGGTAGTGCCGCTTCTGCTCTTTATGGTTACAGAGGATCAAATGGTGTTATCTTGATTACGACAAAAAAAGGTAAAAACGGAACTGGTTTAGGAGTAGATTTCAGTACAAATTCTACTTTCAATACACCAGCAAGTCTTTTGCATTGGCAAGATCAATACGGAGCTGGAGCGCCTGTAAACGGTGTTGCTACAAGATTCAGCGATCTGCAAGAACTTAGAGATTCTTACTATTTTGCTTGGGGAGATAAATATGACGGAACGCCTTCTCTTTCGCTTGACGGAAAAACAAGACCTTACCAAGCATATGGAAAAGACAATGTTGAGAATTTCTACAGAAACGGATATTCTTTCAGTAATACATTAGCAGTTTCTGGAGGAAATGAAAGTACTAATTTCAGATTATCTTTCGGAAATACTAAAGATGAGTCAATTATGCCAGGAACAAATTTCGCAAGAAACAACGTGGCATTAAGTTTGAATTCGGCTCCAAACAAAAAAATAAGCATTGAGTCTAATGCGCAATATATTACAGAGAAAAGTCATAACCGACCTTATTTGAATGATTCGCCTAGAAATCCTTCTTTCCCAACCACTTTTATGACGCCGGGAACTGACATCAGATGGATTAGTGATGCTTATGATGCTAACGGAGGTGAAGCAGATTATTTTGGTGCAAACACGTACCATACAAACCCGTATTTTGCGACTCAAGAACCTTTAAATGATGACCTTAGAAAACGTTTCATCGGTTCTGCAAAAGTGAATTATAACATTACAGAAAAAATTTATGCTAAAGGTGTTATTGGTATTGACGATATTAATTATGAATATACTGAAATCGAGCCTACTGGAATAAACTACAATCCTGGAGGATCTTACGAAAACAGAGTAGAAGGTCGTACAGAGTACAACGCTTCGGGTTATTTAGGATACAAAGGTGATATCGTAAAAAATCTTTCATTAGATGCTTTTGTTGGAGCAAACCGTCAGCATAACAGATATAGCGGTATTAAAATGAAAGGAAATAATTTTATTGTTCCGTTCAAATATTTCTACGGAAATACACAGCCTGATAAAACAGAAAAATTATTTTCTGAAAGCGAAGTAAACTCACTTTTCTATTCTGCTGATATCGGTTACAAAGATTTCTTATATGTAAGTTTAACAGGTCGTGAAGATTGGTTTTCTACTTTAGATCCATCAAACAATAGTACTTTTTACCCATCTGTAAGTTCAAGTTTCATTTATTCTGAAGTTATTGATTTACCAGAATGGATGTCTTACGGTAAATTCAGAGCAGGTTGGGGTAACGTAGGAGGAGCTTTGCCAGATGCTTATGCTTTATCATTGACTTACACTGCGCCAGACGGACAAACAGATTCTCAAGGACAACCAATTTTAGGTGTTAACGGAGAAACAGTTCCAAACAAATTCCTTAAACCTTATAATGTAAGTACAATCGAATTTGGTTTCGAAAATACTTTCTTCAATAATAGATTAAGTACAGATTTGACTTTCTACCAAAAAAGAACAACAAACGATATTGCTGATGCTGATATTTCTCAGGCTTCTGGTTACAGAACAACAAAAATCAACGTTGGTGAAATCCTAAATAAAGGGGTGGAGTTTGCTGTGAACTTAAAAGCAGTTAAAACACCTAGTTTCTCTTGGAGTGTTGGATATAATTTTGCTTACAATGACAGTGAAGTAATTAGTCTTTCGGATAAAATTACAACAAAATCATTGGAAGGAAACAGAGATTCTAGAGCTTCTGTAGTTTTAGAAAAAGGACAGCCTTTTGGAGTAATCAAAGCGTATGATTATTTAAGAGATGCAAGCGGAAACATTGTTCTTGATACAAATGGAAAATTCATGAGAGGAAATTTAATCATTGCTGGTCAAGGTGTTGCGCCAACATCAATGGGACTTACAAATGATTTCTCTTATAAAAACTTTACACTTTCAGTTTTTGTTGATGCGAAATTTGGAGGCGAAATCTATTCTGCTACAAATCAGTTAGGAACTCGTTACGGATTATCAGAAATCACACTTCCAGGTCGTGAAGGAGGAATTGCAGTATCAGGAAAAGATGTTAACGGAAATGCTGTAAACACAACAGTTTCTGCTTATGATTACTGGAGAAGTTACAGTGATGTAACATCAAATTTTGTTTATGATGCTGATTTTGTTAAGCTTAGAGCGATCTCTTTTGCATACAATTTCCCAAAAACATATTTGCAAAAAACTCCATTTCAATCTATCAGTTTAGCATTTTCTGCACATAACTTATGGACTATTTATGACAAAGTGCCAAATATCGATCCAGAGTCTAACTATTCTAATAGTAATGCTCAAGGTCTTGAAAGAGCTTCTATGCCTTTGACAAGAAATTATGGTTTAACGCTTAATGTCAAATTCTAATCATAAAAATTGAAAGATGAAAAATAGATATATAAAAATATTTTGTGTCGCAATTGTTAGTGCAATGACATTGGCAAGCTGTGACAAAGGATTCGAAGAAATGAATACGAATCCAAATGCTTTGACTGATCCGGCTGTAAAATCAATGTTCACACTTGCTGAAATTTATGTTGATGGTCAGGATTATTCAAACACAAGAGGAAACAATGCTTATGCAGCTCAAATTGTACAGCACTTTTCTTCATTAGGAGGACCAGGTTCAAAATACACGTATTCTTCTGAGTATTCAGGTTCTCTTTTTGGAGAATCATACGGAAAAGGATTAAACCAGATTTTTCAGTTGATGTCTGTAATTAAAGACGCTCCGGATAATACAAATACGATTCAGGCTTGCCGAATCATGAAGGTTTTCTTGTTCCAAAAATTGACAGATACTTATGGTGAAATTCCTTATTTCGAAGCAGGAAAAGGATATAACGGAAATATTTTTGCCCCAAAATATGACACACAAGAAGCTATCTACAATGACCTTTTAAAAGAATTGGATGAAGCTGGAGATGCTTTAGATGCTAACAAAGCATTTGTAGGCAACGCCGATTTGTATTACCAAGGTGATGTTGCAAAATGGAAAAAATTGGCAAACTCTTTAATGTTGAGAGTAGCAATGCGTTTGTCTAAAGTAAATCCTGCAAAAGCAAAACAATATGTTGAAAAAGCAGTTACAAAAGGTGTTTTTACTTCAAACGATGACAGTCTTGTTTTAAAACACGATGCAGGACCTCAGGGAGTTAAAACAAATCCAATTACATCATCTTGGGTTAGAAATGATTTGAATGGAGGAGATGCAAATACAAAATACAGCAAAACCTTCATCGATTTATTGAAAAACAGCAATGACCCTCGTTTGAGAATTTATGCAAAATTGGAAGCGACAGGAAACAATAATCCTGCTAGTCAACAAGGTCTTGCAAATGATGCAAAAGAATTTCCTGGAGGAGACAAAAAACTGTTTTCAGATCCAAATACTTCTACAGTATTGCGTTTAGATGCTCCAACTTTGATTATGTCTTATGCTGAAGTTAAATTCATCTTGGCAGAAGCAGCTGTAAAAGGCTGGAATGTTGGTGGAACAGCTCAAAAATTATATGAAGACGGAGTTAGAGCCGCTATGGAAGTTTTAGTGATTTTTGGAGACAAAGTGCCTGCAGTTTCACTTGCTGAGTACAATACTTATATCACAGCAAATCCGTTTAAAGCTGCCGGAACTGAAGCACAAAAAATTGAGCAGATTATTACTCAAAAATGGATTGTATTATTATTTAATGGTTTTGAAGCATTTTCTGAATACAGAAGAACTGGATATCCAGTTTTAGTTCCTGTAAATGATCCTACCGGAGAAACTAAAGGAACAATTCCGAGAAGATTAATTTATGATCAGTCAGAATTAATCACAAACGCTGCAAATTATAAAGAAGCAATTTCGCGCCAAGGGTTGGATTTAATGACAACCAGAATTTGGTGGGATAAACAATAGTTTTTAAATATTGGTTAGTTAGTTGAATTAAGCCGGGTAGGAATACCTGTACCTCCTCCCGGCTTATTTTTTAATTTCTATTTTGATTTTCATTAAATTAGAAGAGTTTTATCACCCAATTATTCCCAGTTTTCAAAATCATTTTTTTCGCAGACGATAAAATTCGTGTGCTGAAAAAGATGAGATTATCTTCAAAAGAATATAATTAAGATGATAAAGATTTTAAGAGTTATGAATCTAAAATCAGAAATCTAAAATAAACTAAGCTTGGCAGCCGTAAAAGGGAAATTTTTTCTGAATATTTTGTTAGTTGCTTTTATTCTAAAATGTAAACCTAAAAGAGAAGCGCAATTGCGGTCAATTGCACTTCTCACTCTGCCGGCGATCAATTTGATTCGATAATAATTTAGTATTCAGTAAAAATGAAACATTTAAAGAGAGTTTATTGGTGTTTGGGCATTTGTGCAGCAAGTTTTTCATTTGTTGCCAATGCCCAAAATATAAATATAAAAGAAGGCTGGAAGTTCCGTGAAACGAAAACCGAAAAATGGTTTCCAGCTACAGTTCCCGGCGAAGTCCATACTGATTTGTTGAATAACAAAACAATTCCGGATCCATTTTATAGAGACAATGAAAAGAAACTGGTTTGGATTGAGAAAAAAGATTGGGAATACAAAACCACTTTTCAGGTTTCGCCAACACTTTTAAAAAAGAAAAATGCCGAATTAGTTTTCGACGGATTAGATACATACGCAACGGTTTATCTGAACAATAAAGAAGTTTTAAAAGCAGATAATATGTTTCGTCAATGGCGAGTTGATGTTAAAAAGCTTTTGAAATCGGGAAACAATGATTTGGTTGTCGTATTTAAATCGGCACAAAATGTTGTGGATTCTTTGGCAAAAAAAGATCTTCCTTTTGTAATTCCGGACAATCCTCGTGCTTATGTACGTAAAGCGCAATATCATTTCGGATGGGATTGGGGACCAAAATTCACCACTTGCGGTATTTGGAAAACACCTCGTTTAGAAGTTTATGACGAAAAAGCGCCAGAGAAACCCTATGTCCTGGATCGCAAAATAGAATTAGTGCAACAGCCGGATAATCTCGGGAAAACTTTCTTTTTTAAAATTGATGGAAAGCCAGTTTATATGAAAGGCGCCAATTATATTCCGTCAGATGCTTTTCTTTCAAGAGTAACCAAAAAGGAATATGAAAAAGTAATTGGAATGGCTAAAGATGCCAATATGAATATGCTTCGTGTTTGGGGAGGCGGTATTTATGAAGATGATTATTTCTACGATTTATGTGATAAAAACGGAATTTACATTTGGCAGGATTTTATGTTCGCCGGAACAATGGTACCGGGAGATGATGCCTTTTTTGACAATGTAAAAAAAGAAGTACAGTATCAGGTAAAGCGTCTTCGTCATCATAAAAGTATTGTTTTGTGGTGTGGTAACAATGAAGCCGATGAAGCTTTTAAAAACTGGGGATGGCAAAAAAGCATGAACATGTCTAAACAAGATTCGACTCGTTTATGGAAAGATTATGTTCGTTTGTTTCAGGACAGTATTCCAAAATGGGTGAAAGAAGTAGATACTAAACGTCCGTATATAAGTTCTTCGCCACGATTTCACTGGTCAAGACCTGAAAGTCTAACAGAAGGCGACAGCCACTATTGGGGAACTTGGTGGGGATTAGAAGATGTAGAAGCAGTTCAGAAAAAAACAGGCCGTTTTGTGAGCGAATATGGAATGCAGGCAATGCCAAATTATTCTTCAATGGAAAGAATTACGTTGCCAGAAGACCGATATTTATATTCAGATATTTTAGAAGCGCATCAAAAAGCAGGTAAAGGATTCATGAAATTAGATTCGTATTTGAATCGATATTTTATAAATGAGACAAAACTTAAGAAAATGAGTGTTGAGGATTATACATACCTCACACAATGTCTGCAATATTATTCGCTGAAGAATATTATCGGAATTCATCGTTCAAAAGCGCCTTATAATATGGGAACTTTAGTTTGGCAGTTAAACGATTGCTGGCCGGTAGCAAGCTGGAGCGTAACCGATTATTACGATCGTCAGCCAAAAGCCGCTTGGTACGCCATGAAAGAAGCCTACAGAGATGATAAAACGCCAGAAATAGATTTAACCCGCCCGATTGATTTAAAATTGGAAGACCCAAAAATCACTTGGGAAATAAAAGGAAATAAAGTAGTTTTAAAAGCATCAAAGTTGGCTAAATATGTAAATGTTTCCATAAAAGGCTATACAGGAAAATGGAGCGATAATTATTTCGATTTAAAACCTGGAGAAGAAAAAACAATCTCTTTTGAGGGAAAAATCGAAAAACCAGTTTTGAAGGTTTATTCGCTTTATGAGGTTTTAAAAAGATACAACTAAAAAAAGGTGCTAAGGTTCTAAGTTACTGAGGTTCTAAGGTTTTTGAGAAAGAGACAAAGAGACAAAGGCTTTCCGTAGAGACGCACAGTAGTGCGTCTCCTCAAAGTTTTAAAGTTCTAAAATAAAAAAATACCAGCGTAAATCAGTTCAATCCGTTTCATCCGTGGCCAATTACGCAAGTCAAATAAAAATAATATGATTACAAAATATACCAAAATAGCTTTTAGCGGTTTTTTAGCTTTAAATCTATTTTTTGCTAATCCTGCAATTTCACAGGAAAAGAAAGCAAAACAAGCAATTCCGGATTATACAAAATATGTAAATCCATTGATTGGATCAGCAGGTCATGGCCACGTTTTTGTTGGAGCCAATGTTCCTTTTGGAGCCGTTCAATTGGGGCCTGTGAATATTTTTGAAGGCTGGGACTGGTGCAGTGGTTATAATTATGTTAGCAATACCATTTTAGGTTTTACACATACACATTTAAGCGGAACTGGTATTGGCGATTTGAACGATATTTTAATTCTTCCAGTTTCGGGAAAAGTGCCTTTGTTTAAAGGAACAAAAGAAGATATGACAAATGGTTATGGTTCTTATTTTTCACATGAAAACGAAGTAAGCAAACCAGGATATTACAGTGTTTTATTGGATAAATATAAAATCAAAGCCGAATTAACTGCAAGCGAAAGGGTTGGTTTTCATAAATACACTTTTAATTCTGCCAATGATAATCACGTTTTAGTAGACCTTGCTGACGGAATTGGCTGGGACAAACCTATAAAAACCTTCATCAAAAAGATAAATGAAACAACACTTGCAGGTTATCGTTTCTCTGCTGGATGGGCAACAGATCAGCGCGTTTATTTTACAATGGAATTCTCTGAACCAATTTCGAATTTAGCTTTATACGATGATAAAGCAGCTGTAAATGGAAATGAAGGCGAAGGTTTGAAAATGAAAGCAGTTTTGGATTTTACAACTTTGAAAAACAAACAAGTTTTAGTAAAAGTTGGAATTTCTCCAGTAAGTGCTGAAAACGCTGCTGCAAATATAAAAGCAGAAATTCCGAATTGGGATTTTGATCAAACGGTTAAAACAGCTTCTTCAAAATGGAACGCCGAATTAAATAAAATCCAGATTACAGGAAATGATAAAACAATGAAAGTTTTTTATACTTCATTATATCACACCATGTTTGCGCCTTCCATTTTTAATGATGCCAACGGAGATTATAGAGGAACGGATAAAAAAGTGTACGAAAAAGCAAATTTCACCAACTACACAACTTTCTCACTTTGGGATACTTACCGCGGACTTCATCCATTATATACAATAACACAGCCAGATAAAATTAATGATATTGTAAAATCATTTTTGGCAATTTACCAACAACAGGGTAGATTACCGGTTTGGCATTTGATGGGCAACGAAACCAATACAATGAATGGAAATCATTCGATTGCTGTAATTGCTGATGCGTACTTAAAAGGATATCGCGATTATGATGTAGCATTGGCTTATGAAGCAATGAAAAAAACAGCCATGCAAACGCGTGACGGAATGGATTACGTTCAAAAACTGCAATATATTCCTGCCGATAAAATGCTGGAAACCGTTGGAAATGCTTTAGAATATGCCATCGATGATTATTGTATTGCACAAATGGCAAAGGCTTTAAACAAAACAGAAGATTATGATTACTTCACAAAAAGAGCCAATTTGTACAAATTGTATTTTGATAAAGAAACCACTTTTATGCGCGGTAAATTGACTGATGGAAATTGGAGAACACCATTCAATCCGCTTTCATCAGCGCATCGTAAAGATGATTATGTTGAAGGAAATGCGTGGCAATATACTTGGCTTGTTCCTCAGGATCCTTATGGTTTAATTGATTTATTTGGAAGTGAAAGTAAATTTTTGGCTAAATTAGATTCGCTTTTTCAAATTACAGATAAAGTAGAAGGAGAAGAAATTTCACCAGATATCAGCGGTTTAATTGGACAATACGCGCAAGGAAATGAGCCAAATCATCATATTCCGTATTTGTATGCCTTTGCCGGACAGCCTTGGAAAACAGCGAAATTAATTCGTGAAATCGATGATAAATTCTACTCAACAAAACCTGACGGATTATGTGGTAATGAAGATTTAGGACAAATGTCGGCTTGGTATGTTTTATCTTCAATGGGGTTTTATTCGGTTAATCCTGCAAATGGAGTTTACGTTTTAGGAAGCCCGCTTGTAAATTCGGCAGTAATTCATCATAAAAAGGGAATTTCATTTTTAATAAAAGCAATTGATAATAGTGCAACGAATATTTATATTCAAAAAGCGGAATACAACGGAAAACCTTATACAAAATCATATATCACGCAAGAAATGATTGTAAAAGGAGGAGAGCTGAAATTGTTTATGGGAAGTAAACCATCAGCAACTTTTGGAGTAAAAAAATCAGACAGACCGATTTAAAGCGTTTTCAGTCTTCCAAGGTTTTAAAAGCCTTGTAGATGTTTTTGAAAGTTTGAGTTTAGAATGGAATAAGAATAATTTATAATAATATGAAACTAAAGAGTTTAATTTTTTTAGGAGTATTACAAAGCTGCATTTTTCTTAATGCACAAGTAAAAACCGTTGATCCTGCAGAATATGTAAATCCGTTAATGGGAACACAATCGTTACATAGTCTTTCTAATGGAAATACGTATCCAGCGATTTGCAGACCTTGGGGAATGAATTTCTGGACACCACAAACCGGAAAAATGGGTGACGGATGGGCTTATATTTATACAGCCGAAAAAATTAGAGGATTTAAACAAACCCATCAGCCTTCACCTTGGATGAATGATTACGGTCAATTTTCGATTATGCCTGTTACGGGTAAATTGGCTTTCGCGGAAGCGGATAGAGCAAGCTGGTTCAGTCATAAAGCCGAGGTTTCAAAACCGTATTATTATAGTGTATATCTGGCTGATTATGATGTTACAACAGAAATTACAGCAACTGAAAGAGCAGCGCATTTTCAGATTACTTTTCCAGAAAATGAACAATCTTCAATTGTTGTAGATGCTTTTGATAAAGGTTCATATATCAAAATTATTCCTTCAGAAAATAAAATTATCGGTTACACAACACGCAATAGTGGAGGCGTTCCAACTAATTTTAAAAACTATTTTGTATTGGTTTTTGACAAACCTTTTGCAACAAATTCGACTTGGAATGACAAAGGTTTAGAAAAAGACAAACTGGAATTGCAAGATAATCACGCAGGAGCAGTTGTAGGTTTTAAAACTAAAAAAGGAGAAATTGTCAACGTAAAAGTGGCTTCCTCTTTTATAAGTCCGGAACAAGCAGAACTTAATTTAAAAGAATTAGGAAATGCTTCTTTTAATGAAACTGTTGAGGCTTCTAAAAATGAATGGAATAAAGTTTTAGGAAAAATAACTGTCGAAAGCAACGACGCGGATCAATTAAAAACTTTTTATTCTTGTTTGTACCGTGCAACTTGTTTTCCTCAAAAGCAATATGAAATAAATGCAAAAGGAGAAACAGTTCATTACAGTCCGTACAACGGAAATGTTGTGCCAGGTTACATGTATGCAGGAACTGGTTTTTGGGATACTTTCCGAGCGTTATATCCGCTATTGAATTTGGTTTATCCTTCAATAAATAAAGAAATGCAGGAAGGTTTGATCAATGATTATAAAGAAGGCGGGTTTTTACCAGAATGGTCAAGTCCAGGTTTCAGAAATGTAATGGTTGGGAATAATTCGGCTTCTGTAGTTTCTGAGGCTTACATTAAAGGATTACGCGGTTACGACATTAATACTTTGTATGAAGCTTTAGTTCACGGAGCAAATAATGAAGGACCTTTAGAAGCGGTTGGAAGAAAAGGAGTTTCGTATTACAATACACTTGGTTACGTTCCTTATGATGTGAAAATTAACGAAAATGCAGCAAGAACTCTTGAATATGCTTACGATGATTTTGCAATTTGGAAATTGGCGAAAGCCTTAAATCGTCCGAAAAAAGAAATCAGTTTATTCGAGAAACGAATGATGAATTATAAAAACTTATATAATCCGTCAATCGGTTGGATGAGTGGCAGGAATAAGGACGGAAGTTTCCCTACTAATTTTAATCCGCTAAAGTGGGGAGATGCTTTTACAGAAGGAAATGCATTGCATTACAGTTGGAGTGTTTTTCATGATGTTCAAGGTTTGATTGATTTAATGGGTGGACAGAAAAAATTCACAGAAAAATTAGATGCTGTTTTTACAACGCCTCCGGTTTTTGATGATAGTTATTATGGATCAGTTATTCATGAAATCCGCGAAATGCAGATTATGAATATGGGGCAATATGCACATGGAAATCAGCCAATTCAGCACATGATTTATTTGTATAATTATGCAGGACAACCTTGGAAAACGCAATATTGGTCAAGAGAAGTAATAAATCGTTTGTATAAGCCAACTCCAGACGGTTATTGTGGTGATGAAGATAACGGTCAGACTTCAGCTTGGTATATTTTCTCAGCAATGGGGTTTTATCCGGTTTGTCCAGCAACAGACGAATATGTTTTGGGAGCACCGTTATTTAAAAAACTGACTTTGAATTTAGAAAACGGAAAACAGCTTATTATCAACGCTTCAAAAAATTCAGAAACCAATAAATATGTAAATGATTTAAAATGGAACAACGCTTCTTATTCAAAAAATTATATCAATCATTTTGATGTTTTAAAAGGAGGCGAATTAAATTTTGATATGTCGGCAGAACCTAATTTACAAAGAGGAACTTCTAAAGACGCTTTTCCATATTCTTATTCAAATTCAAAATAATACTATGCAATCACGTAGAAAATTTATAAAAAATACAGGCATTTTTTCAGCAGGATTATTAGCGCTTCAAACGGATGTGTTTGCAATGAATTCAGACAGCTTTAATTTTGCACTTAAAGATTTTATCAGCAAAAGACCGCCATTAGCAGAAAGAAAATTTACAAGTCCAGCTATTGAAGCAGCGATTGTGCGAATCAAAAAACAAATTGTAAATCCAGAATTAGCATGGCTGTTTGAAAACTGTTTTCCAAATACATTAGACACGACAGTTGATTTTGAAATCATCGACGGAAAACCCGATACTTATGTAATTACGGGAGATATTGATGCTATGTGGCTTCGCGACAGTACAGCGCAAATTTGGCCTTATATTCCGTTTGTAAAAGAGGATAAAAAATTAGCTGAATTGGTAAAAGGTGTAATCAACCGCCAGACAAAATGTATTTTGTTAGATCCTTACGCGAATGCTTTTTATAAAGATTTTAATCAGGTAAGCGAATGGAAAAATGATATGACCAAAATGCAGCCTGGTATTCACGAACGTAAATGGGAAATTGACAGCTTGTGTTATCCTATAAGACTTGCTCATGGTTATTGGAAAGAAACTGGAGATATAAGCCTATTTGATAAGAAATGGAAAGAAGCAATGCTTTTAGTATTGCAGACTTTTAAAGAACAACAAAGATGGCATGATAAAGGCCCTTACAATTTTCAGAGAGTAACAGCTTGGGCGACAGACGGAGTGCCGTTAAGCGGTTACGGGTATCCTGTAAAACCTTGCGGATTAATTGTTTCTACATTTAGACCAAGTGACGATAGTACTTTATTTGGGTATTTGATTCCAAGCAATATGTTTGCGATTGAAGTTTTGGGTTATTTGATCGAAATTTTCTCTTTACCGGCTATGTTGGACAAAGATTTGGTTGCCAAAGCCACAGAATTAAGAAATCAAGTTCAAAAAGGTTTAGAAGAAAACGGAATTATCGAGCATCCAAAATTCGGAAAAATCATTGCTTTTGAAGTAAACGGATACGGCAGTTTTCATATGATGGATGATGCTAATGTTCCGTCATTATTATCGCTTCCATATTTAGGGGCGATTAAACCTGACAGTCCGTTGTATTTGAATACACGAAAAGTAGTGCTTTCAGAAAACAATCCTTTTTTCTACAAAGGAAAAGCGGGTGAAGGAATCGGCGGTCCACACACGGGTGCCGATACAATTTGGCCAATGAGTATTGTTTTGAGAGCGATTACAAGTGTTGACGAAAAAGAAATTAAAGCCTGCATTGGCAATTTGATCAAAACAAATGCTGATACTGGTTTTATGCACGAATCGTTTCATAAAGACGATGTAGCAAAATTTACCCGAAAATGGTTCGCCTGGGCAAATACACTTTTCGGAGAAATGATTGTTCACACGAGCATCAAATATCCACAGATTTTAAAAGAAAAATACATCTAAAATTTTCCTTTAATCAGAAATAGAATAAGTTAATAAATCAGTTGTAGTTATAGTTTCAATATTATAATGAAGGAATTTTTATGCCGTAAATGAAAATTGAAAAGCTAAAACTGAATTTCAAAAATAAGATAAAATAGAAGAAATGAATAAAGAATATGCCGTTGGAATTGATATTGGAGGAACGCACATTACCGCTGCAATCATTGATATTGTAAATATGAAAGTGATTGATTTTTCAGTGCAAAAAGAATCTTTCGATTCTAATTTGCCTGTGAATGAGGTAATGTCAATATGGGAAAAAGTAATCCGGACTTCGGTTGAAAATTCAAAAGTAGAAGCAATTAATGGACTTGCAGTTTGTATGCCTGGTCCGTTTGATTATACTAACGGACTTTGCTGGATCAAAGACCAGTCAAAATACGAACATTTTTATGGTTTGAATGTGCGTTATTTATTTCAGGGAACATTAAACTTATCAAGCGAATTTCCAATTCTTTTTGAAAATGATGCGGTTTGTTTTGGAAAAGGAGAAGTTTTTAAAAATGCCGAAAATTTATCTAAAAAAGTGATGGCAGTGACACTTGGTACTGGACTTGGAGCTTGTTTTATTGATAAAGGAATTTCAATTTCATCGGGAGAATCAGTTCCTCAAGATGGAGAAATTTGGAATCTTCCTTTTAATGATGGAATGGCTGAAGATTATGTTTCTGCAAGAGGTCTTTTGGCCAATTACAAAACTTTGGCAGGAAAAGAAAGCAACAGTGGATTAGAACTCTACAATCTTGCTTTGAATGGTGATGAAATCGCAAAAAAAGTTTTTGAAGAAATGGGAGAGAATCTGGCAGCAGTTGTAATTCCATGGTTGAAGAAATTTGGCGCGGATGAATTTATTATTGGTGGAAAAATTGCTAATGCGAGTCAATTTTTTCTTTCAGCTTTCAATAAAAAAATAAATGAAAGCGGAATCGAAATTGGTGTTTCTATTTCTACTGATAACGAAATTGCAGCTTTATTAGGTGCTTCAAGTATGTTTTATAAAGGATAGATTTTATAAATTTACAGTTAAGAAAACCTTATTCCCCCAAGTTTTAAAATACAAGTCATGACAAATCGCAGAAATTTTATAAAAACAACCGCAATTGCTTCTGTTGCAGTAGCATTGCAATCTTTTCAGACGAATTCTGAGAAAGATGAAAAAGTACTTTCTAAAAAAGGAAAGAAACCAATTGTACTTTCGACATGGCGATTTGGAATTCCTGCAAATGAAGCAGCTTGGGAAGTTCTTAAAAAGAATGGAAAAGCGCTGGATGCTGTAGAAGCAGGTGTAAAAGTCCCAGAAGCAGATCCAAAAGAAAGAAGTGTAGGTTATGGGGGACGCCCAGACAGAGATGGACGCGTAACACTTGATGCCTGTATTATGGACGAAAATGCAAATATTGGTTCTGTTGCTTGTCTTGAATTTATAAAACATCCTATTTCTGTTGCGAGAGCCGTGATGGAAAAAACGCCTCACGTAATGCTTGTTGGCGATGGTGCTCTGCAATTTGCATTGGAACAAGGTTTTAAAAAGGAAAATTTACTTTTAGAAGAATCTGAAAAAGAGTGGAAAGAATGGCTAAAAGACAGTAAATACAAGCCAATTGCCAATATTGAAAATCACGATACTATTGGAATGATTGCTTTAGATGCTGATGGAAATCTTTCCGGAGCGTGTACCACAAGCGGAATGGCGTTTAAAATGCACGGACGCGTTGGTGATTCGCCAATCATTGGAGCAGGTTTGTATGTTGATAACGAAATTGGTGCCGCAACTGCAACAGGCCATGGAGAAGAAGTAATCAGAATTGCTGGCTGTCATTTGGTTGTTGAATTGATGCGTCAGGGAAAATCGCCTCAAAAAGCCTGTGAAGAAGCTGTAGCCAGAATTGTCAAATTGACTAAGAACAGAAATAAAGATTTAAAAGATATTCAGGTTGGTTTTATTGCTTTAAACAAGAATGGCGAATATGGTTCGTATTGCGTTCAGGGCGGTTTTAATTATGCTGTTTATGACGAAACCGGAAATCGCTTAATTGATGCTGATTTTTTCCTGAAATAAACCTGTTGTGCGTAATTTATTCTAACACATAGAAACATAGATTTAGTACGCGTAAAAAAGGCGTTCCACTTATTTAAAGCAAACATAGTTGACTATGTGTTAGAAACTAGTTTCTTTCTACACACTTTTAAAATAAAATTCTATGTTTCTATGTGTTTAAAAAATAATCATTCATCGCCAGAATTTTCAGTAGTTGAAGGGGCTTTTTTCCGGATACTTGTATTCAGATAAAAAAACAACCTAATAGTATGATTCATATCATATTGATAACCTGAATATTTTTGCTGATACACATTCATATACCCAAAATCGTAACTCCATTTTGGGTTTATTGTTTTTTTGATTCCGATGAAAAAGCGGTTTTGATCAAAGGTATTGTAGACGGCTTCTTCGCCAAATTGTAAAAGAATTTCATCTGAAAGAACCATGGATGGCCATGATTTTTTATCGGAAATTCGGAAAGTAAAACTCATTAAATAGCGGATTCTATTTGTAAAACGCCAATCTCCGCTGGGTTTATCGTCAACCATTTTTTCCTGCCAGCGTTGCTCGTTTCTTAAGCGCTGCAAAACACTTATATTGGCAACTTTAGCATTTAATTGTGCCTGTTGATAAATCCTGTTTTCATCTGCAAAAGTACTCCAGTCTTCATTTGAAGGTGCCAGCCACATATGCGCATATCCTAAATTTAATGAAACGTTTGAATTAGGAATATAAGTGACACCTCCTCTTATAAAATAAAAACTAGGATTGGACACAAAATCGTTTCGACGGATATGAAAATCCCCAATTATCCCCCAATGATCAGCAAATTTTGTAACTGTATTAATAGAAATCCAAGTTTGAAGTTGTTGGTTGATTTCTTTTTTTTGATCGGTTTGTCCTATCACTAAAATTGGGAATAAAAGGATATAAATCCAAGTAAAATTGTTCTTCATATATAGTACGATAGAAATTAGATTAATCAGTAAATTTCTTTAGAATCGATAAAAGGCAATAATTGAAAACAATACAGAGTAAATGTACTCTTTTTTTAGAAAATTATGTTGTTTGTAAAAGTGTAATTTGTTTATTGTTAGTGTTTTATTTGTGTTTTTTTGAATGATATTTTAATTGAATTTTGTACTGATATCTGTATTGGTTTTAGAATAAAATAATTTTTCTAAATGCTATTTGTCTTTCAATAAAAGCTATATTAGCTATTCCTTTATTAAGGGAAATAAGATGTTTTAAAAATTAAAAATCCTCAAATAATCAAAACGAATGCGTAAAATTTTACTAATTATTGTAACAACTATAGTTTTTCAAAGCTGTAATTTTGGAAGTAGTGGAACACAAAAAAATGAAAGTATTGAAGCAAGTAAAATTCAGGAAATTAAAGTTTTAAATGATAAATTATTCAAAGCCATAATGAGCAATGATATTCCTGGTGTAAAAGCGCTGTTCTCTGACAAACTGCTTACAATTGTAAATTCTGATCTAGATAAGCTAGTGGGTACAATGAGCAATAATTATCCATCTAAAAGCTATACAATTCTGGATCAATATTATGTTTCAAATACAGCTGTAGATATTCCTAATACTTTGATATCTGGCGTTTCGGGAGACAATGACTATATTATTAATTACAAAGCATTAAATAAAGAGATGTTTACAGTATTGTTGA
Source organism: Flavobacterium sp. ASV13 (assembly GCF_000745775.1). Classification (GTDB taxonomy): domain Bacteria; phylum Bacteroidota; class Bacteroidia; order Flavobacteriales; family Flavobacteriaceae; genus Flavobacterium. Next base: position 377,708 of record NZ_JQJY01000008.1, read on the forward strand.
TGCCTACTACTACACACAATGATGCACTAATAACCGTAATTTATGGTAAGTATGGCAACGAGTGGAAGATTAATATTTTGCAGTTTGGGCAATATACTTTATTAAAAAAGACAGCGCCAGATTATTTTAAATTGGCTCAGGAAAGTTATAAAAAAGGCTATTTGATTGATGCTGTGAACTATATTACTGTGGCTAAACAATGTTTAAATCCGGCTGGTGAATCCTTTAAATATCAAAAAGAACAGGAAATTAGCAATTTTTATGATAAAGTACTTGGTGAAGCGAAAGCAAAATTTATTTTGCCTTTTACATTAGATAATATTGAAAGCAAACCTAAAGTATTTCGAATTTTTCCTCAAATGACAAAAGATGGTTTTATGCCTGAGATTTGTTATGTTTCTAATATTAAATTGGCAGATACGGTTGCTTTAAAAGCTGAAAATGAAAAAGTTAAAATTGAAGTGGCAAAAACATTTTATGGAATCGATAAAGGAAAAACCAAAGTTTTTTATGGTGCTTATAACGAAATGCCTGATGGTAAAAAAGAAGTGATGCAATACCGATTTATTGAGGTAATGAATAAAGAAAAGAGCATTAAAACAAAATAAAAAAAAGGCGCTCTTATTTCAAAAAGAATAAGAGCGTTTTTTTTTTGAATTAGGTGTTAAACAAATTTTTTAATCATTTGATAAAAAAAAATAAACAATTTCAGGAAACAGTGGAGAAAAAGGAAATTTCAGAACCTAATCCGTTACATTTTTTAATGCATCTTTTGGGATTGGTAGTTTTCCATTTATTGCTAACCCTATCATTATGCTATTGAAGCTTATGTTTTTGTCTTTATGTTAAATGCACTCGCCATTTATAATTATAAGAAAACGAGTTAAGTAAAAAAGCAAGAATCTTTTTTAGATTAATTACTCATAAGGTAATACAGGCGGAGCATCAAATAAATAAGATTTTTGATCTGAACTTATAATATTGTTTTCTTTGTCTAAAGTCATATATATAGTTCCATATGCAACAAGATATTTTTGCACAGTATTTTCTTTAAATCCAAGATAAATAGGAAGTTGTGTTATAGCCTTAGTTATATTTTCTCCTTTTTGATTAAAGTAATTATACAGCTTTGATCTTTCTTTTACAGGCGGATATGTTGCATCTTCAGCTAAATACAGCCCTTCAGAAACTTCATATATCTCAGTTCTAATTTTTGACGAAGGAACAATTATATCACCATTATAATCAATAATGTATTGATTGTCAGTGTCGCCGTTTCTTATGTCTTCATATCTTCGATTTACAATAATCTGTCCGTATTTATTAAAACTGCTGATTGTTCTTTGTATGTCAGGAAGTGATTTTACGATCTCAAAATTTTCATTTATTATTTTAAAGCTTCGGGTTTCGCGTCGCGGAAATGGTTCTCCGTAATAATTATACCGCTGTTTTTCTTTTACTATTTCCAATACAATACAATGTCCGTTATAAAAATTGCTATGCGGAACAAAATCGCTTTCTATTTTATGACCATTTTTATCAAAAAATCCATTGTTATAAGTGAAGATTGTACTTTTGGATAGCGGAATGCCGTTTAGTCTTTTCAAATCTTTTGGAACAGGCTGTATTTTGCCATCATGAACTAAAATGTATTTTTCCTTTTTATACTTTTTAACCAAATAATTGTTTGGATTCCAATATTCCACAATACTGTCTTTTGTTGCCAATACTTCTTTTCCAGTTATTTGATCAATCAAAACAGAAACAAGCTTTTTTTTCTCGAAATAATAATTCAAATGCGGATTCTCTCTATAGTCAAAATCATTTGTATATTTTAAATCGGTCAGGAATTTTCCCGTACTATTGATTAATGCATATTTCCCGTTTCTTGATGCATAGCCGTATTCTTCTGTTAATCCTGAACGAATATTTCCATTTGTCAGTTCATTTGTTCCTTCAAAATTGTATTCATCAATAAAATGCAGTTCCTTCATTAATTCTAAAATATGGAAGTCACCTTGAATGCCGTGGTTATCATTATCTTTTTTTGGTTTTAGACGACTTTGCTTGCTATCTGTTTTTTTTAAAATTGCTGTAATTCTACAGTTATTATCTGGCATATATAGGTAGTCATATTCTTCAGATTTTTCATCTTCAGGCCCAATAAAAACATAACCGTTTAGTGTTTTTTCTATAGACAAATATCTGTTGATGATTTTAATGTCTCCCGTTTTTTGTAAATCTTGGGAAAAACTCAAAAATGATTTCATCAGTAAAATAAGCAATACAACTTTTTTCATAATTTCTCTTTTATAAGAAGATGTTCCTTTTTATAAAAAGGTTGTGACGAATGTATCACTTTTTAGTTTTTTCCAATCAAAGTACTGAGTTTATTATTTTTGAAATTTACTTCAGAAATTATAGTTCCGACAAAAATTAGGCTTCCGCCCAAAAGAAGTCGCCAGGAAAGATTTTCGCCCAAAATAAAAAAGGCTCCAATTGCCCCAAAAACAGGTTCAAACAAATAAATAACGGCAACTCTTTCTGCCGATAAATAACGTTGCGAAATATTTGAAACCGTGTACATATAAGCAGTTGAAAATAGTGCGCAGTAAATTACGCCAAGCCAGAATGTGTTATTTTCAGGAAGCCAATCTGCATTGTGATCTGTGATGGCAAGGATAAAAGTGAAAAGCGCACAAAAGGCAAACATTGGAACAATAGAATATAAAAGATTTTTTAAAGCTGAATGTTTTTCAACCGAAATCAAATAAACCGCAAAAGCAAAAGCGCCCGCAATGGTATACAAATCGCCTAAATTGATTGTAAATTTTTCTTTAATGGCGATAATAAATAAACCTGCTAAAGCAGTCAAAGCGGCGCCCCAGATTTTTAAAGAAGCATTGGTTTTGTAAATAGCCAATTTTAATAACGGAATTATGATAACGGTCAATCCGGCAATGAAAGAACATTGTGAAGCATCGGTATGTTTTAATCCAATTGTTTGCAAATGAATCCCTAAAAACATTGGAACTGCCAGAATCGCGCCGATTTTAATCGCTTCAAAATTGGTTTCTCTAACGTATTTCCAAAAGATTATGGTCAAAATAATAACAGCCAATAAAAAGCGATAAAATAAAAATGTAGCTGGAGAATAATTTCCAATCGCCATTTTTGTTATCGAATAAGAAATGCCCCAAAAGGCTGTACCAATGATTAATAAAATCAATAAAAGTCGTTTTTTTTCCATTTTGAAATCTTAAGATTTAAGGATTTTTTTCATCATCAAATCAGTTTGTTCGTCATCGCCTAATCTGAAAATATGGGTATCAAATTGCTCAAAACCGTTTTTGGTATAAAAACTCACCGCTCTAAAATTCTTTTCCCATACGCCAAGCCAAATGAATGAAGCATTTATTTCTTCGGCGATTAGCAAAGCCTGAGCATAAAGTTCCTGCGCTACTTTTTTACCATGAAATTCTTTTGCAACATAAATACGTTCAATTTCTAAAGCATTTTTTTCTTGTTTTTCGGTTTGGGCGTCTCCCGTATTTAATTTCAGATAACCAATTATTTTTTCATCCAATTCTGCCAAATAGAAATATGATGCTTCATTTTTAAGTTCCGAAGTTAATTTTTCAGTTGCGAAACTTTCTTCCAGATATTTAGTCATATTTTCTTCTGAATTCACTTCTGCAAAAGTTTCAGAAAAAGTTTGTCTTCCAATATCTTGAAGTTTTATAATATCATTAATTGTTGCTTTTGTAATTTTTAGTATATTCATTTTTATTTTTTTAATGCGTTAAAACATATTTTTTGTTCTTAATAAATGCGTAAATTGCATCAATGGACTTACAGCAAATCAAATATTTTTTGGCTCTTGCCAAAGAACTTCATTTCTGGAACACAGCCGGAAAGATGAATATTACACAATCGGCATTGAGTCGTCAAATTCAGTCTTTAGAAAACCAATTGGGCGTTCAGCTTTTTGAGCGCAATAAACGCAATGTCAAACTTACTGCTGCTGGCCAGTTTCTGAAAGAAAAATGGGAAGTCGAGCTTAATAAACTTGAATTTATACATCAATCAGCGCGTCAGATTCAATTGGGTGAAAGCGGAACCATTACGATTGCGCATCCAGATTCGATTTCTGCTTCTATCATGCCGGATATTTTGTCCCGAATTTCTGCTGCTTTTCCAAAACTTAAAATCAAACTGGTTCAGGTTCTTTATGAACATCAGCAGGATTTTCTTCGCAATTATAAAATAGATCTGGCGATTACCAGAGATATTAATAATGCCAAAGATATTCAATCAGAAAAATTCCATACGGATCATTTAGCGATTGTTGTTCCCGAAAATCATCCTTATAAAACACCCGAAGATTTGACTAAACAAACGCTGGCTTCTCAAAAAATCATTTTGCCAACCAATGATGAAGGTAGTAGTTACAGCGATTTGATTCAAAGATTATTCAATTCTTTTGAAAACGCTCCCGAAGTTTATCTTCATTCTGAATTCGGTTCAGCGATTATTGCTTTGGTTCGAAAAGGACTCGGAATTGCAATTTTGCCCGATTCTTATCTTTTTCATGAAATTCCAGGTATCCGATTTATTAAACTTCCAATGGAAACCGATCTGTATATCAATTGGAGAACCGAAGATCATAATCCTGTTTTGGCCAATGTTTTAAAATTGATTATTCCGTAATTTTTAAGCTCTCAGCATTTCGATATGTGGAATTCCGTCTTCGTCATAAGGTTGGCCTTGTTCCACAAATCCAACCGATTGATAAAATTTCGATAAGTGATATTGCGCACTAATCCGAATTGGGCCTTCGCCAAATTTTTCCTGACAGCCTGCAATTGAAGCTTCCATAATTTTTGTTCCTAATCCCAATCCGCGAAAGCGTGGAGCAATTACAACTCTTCCAATTGCAATTTCATCATACGATAATCCTGCCGGAAGCAATCGTGTACAGCCTGCCAATTCATCATTTACAAAATATAAAAGATGAAAACTTTGCTGATCTTTATTATCCAGATCAAGATAAGGGCAATTTTGTTCTACCACAAAAACTTCACTTCGTAACCGAAGCATTTGATACAGTTCGTGATTCGTAAATTCATCAAAAGATTTAATGATATGGTTAAATGTCATTTTAGTTCGTATTATTTATGACAAAGATAAAAGCAAGAGTAATGATATAAAATGCTAATTTTTTATCAATTGATGCTAAAAACGCATTAATAAAGGGGGTAATATTGTACAAAAAAAGGACTATTACCAAATTACCCCTTTTAGTATATCGGATTGCCCCTCATGTCTTTTAAGTGAATATCTAAATTTGTGATTCAGAATTTGTTATTCCAAATTGATTTAAGGTTTACGTTTTTAAGATTTGGTTAGTGTTAGGAAGGTTCTTTTTTATACGTTTTTTATAAAAGAAATACTTTAAATCAATTTGGAATGACAATTTTTTTCTGTTTCAAAAACAAAATTTAGACAATCAAAAAAAGTTAGATGAAGAAAATTTTTTTAGCAGCTGCGCTGTTCTTAAGTGCGCAAATTAATTTTGCACAAACCAATGAATGGGAAAATCCGCAAGTATTAGACAGAGGAAAAGAATCTGGAAGAAGTTCGTTTCTTTTATACGGCAATGCCGATGAATTAAAGGAAAACAATCCTAAAAAATCAGCATTGTACCAAAGCTTAAACGGACTTTGGAAATTTGATATTGTTAAAACTCCGGCACAACGACCAACGAATTTTTTCGAACCAGGACTTGATGTCAGCAAATGGTCAGAAATTCAAGTGCCATCAAACTGGGAATTGCAAGGTTATGATATTCCTATTTATACTAATATTACGTATCCATTTCCTAAAAATCCACCATTTATTGCAGGAGATTATAATCCGGTTGCAAGTTACAGACGCAATTTTACAGTTTCGGATTCCTGGAACGATAAAGAAATTATTCTTCATTTTGGCTCTATTTCGGGTTATGCGAGAGTATTTTTAAACGGAAAGGAAGTCGGAATGACAAAAGCGTCAAAAACTCCTGCCGAATTTAATATTACTTCCTTTTTGAAGAAAGGAGAAAATTTAATTGCTGTTCAGGTTTTTAGATGGCATGATGGAAGTTATTTAGAAGATCAGGATTTCTGGAGATTAAGCGGAATTGAGCGCGATGTTTATTTACAGGCAATGCCAAAAACTGTGGTTTGGGATTATTTTGTAAAAAGCGATTTAGACGATCAATATAAAAACGGACTTTTTAATGTTGATGTTACATTAAAATATTTTGAGAATAATAAAATTAAAAGTCCTTCGGTAAAAATTGAATTGTTTGATAAAGAAGGAAAAACAATTTATTCTGAAAGCAAAAAAGTAAATGCAAAAGAAACGAAAATCAGTTTTTCAAAAACCATTGAAAATGTAAAACAATGGAATGCTGAAACACCAAATCTATATCGCTATAACATTACTTTGTTAGACAGCAAAGGAAATATTTTGGAAGCAGTTTCTAAAAAAACAGGTTTCAGAAAAGTAGAAATAAAAGACGCACAGCTTTTAGTTAACGGAAAAGCGGTGATGGTAAAAGGAGTAAATATCCACGAACATGATGACGTAAACGGACACGTGCCAAACGAAGAATTGATGCTGAAAGACCTTAAGTTAATGAAGGAATTCAACATTAATGCAATTCGTATGAGTCATTATCCGCACGATACTAAATTGTATGATTTGTGTGATGAATATGGATTTTATGTAGTTGACGAAGCGAATATTGAATCGCATGCAATGGGCGCAGAGTGGCAAAACTGGTTTGATCAGAAAAAACATCCGGCGTATTTGCCAGAATGGGCACCGGCGCATTTAGATCGTATTAAAAGAATGTTTGCTTTTGATAAAAATCATCCTTCAATTATTATTTGGTCGTTAGGAAATGAATGTGGAAACGGACCTGTTTTTTACGATGCATACGATTGGTTAAAACAAGTAGATTCGACACGTCCGGTTCAATTTGAGCAGGCTGGAGAAAATAGAAATACTGATATCGTTTGCCCAATGTATCCGGGAATTAAAAGCATGAAAACTTATGCATCAGCCGATAAAAAGCGTCCGTATATTATGTGTGAATATGCGCACGCAATGGGTAACAGTGGCGGAAACTTTCAGGAATATTGGGATATCATCAACAGTAGCAAACACATGCAAGGTGGTTTTATTTGGGATTGGGTTGACCAGGGAATTAAAACGAAAGATGCAAACGGAAAAACATTTTGGGCTTATGGCGGTGATTTAGGCGCTTCAAAACTTCAAAATGATGAAAATGGTTGTGCTGATGGTGTTATTTTTTCAAACAGAACTCCAAAACCAGCTTTAAGCGAAATCAAAAAAGTATATCAAAATATTCATTTTCAGCTTAATGAATCTGATTTGACGGTGACAAACCTTTATAATTTCACCAATCTTTCTGATTTTAATTTTAAATGGGAATTGGTTAAAAATGGTGCAATAGCAAAATCAGGAGAATTTAATTTAGATGTTGCTCCTGCAGAAAGCAAAAAAGTGGCTTTAAATTTAGGTTCAATCGATGCTGATTCTGAATATTTTGTAAATGTTTATGCAGTTTCTAAAAACGATGCGCCTTTGGTTGCAAAAGGTCATGAGTTTGCAAGAGAGCAGTTTGCAATAGGAAAAGGTTCTTATTTTAAAAATAATAAGATTGTAGAAAGTGCTTCAAAACTTAAATATTCGGTTAAAAATAATGTGCTTTCTTTTGAAACTGAAAGTGTTTCTGGAGAATTTGATCTTCAAAAAGGAGAAATTTTAAAATACAATTTGAAAAATGAAGCAAATCCAATTTTCAATAATTTCCCAACGCCTTATTTCTGGCGTGCTCCAACTGATAATGATTTTGGAAGCAACATGGAAAATAAATTGGTAATCTGGAAAGAAGCATCACAAAATCCATCGACTGTAAGTGTGACTTTGGACAAAAAATCTCCTGAAGGTTTATTGATAAAAGCGGTTTACAAATTAGCAGCTGCTGATGTACCTTATACTGTTGATTATTTAATTCAGAATAACGGTTCAATAAAAGTTACTGCAGCTATCGATTTGGCCGGAAAAGAATTGCCTGAAATGCCTCGTTTTGGAATGCGTGCCAAGTTAAATGGAGCATTCGACAATTTGAGTTATTATGGAAGAGGTCCTTGGGAAAATTATTCTGATCGAAATTCTGCAGCGTTTATTGGTGAATATTCAGATAAAGTGATCAATCAATATACTAAAAGCTATATTCGTCCACAAGAAGGCGGTTATAAAACTGATGTTCGTTGGTTGACTTTAAAAAACGCAAAAGGCCAAGGCGTAAAATTTGAAGGATTGCAGGCATTAGGTTTTAGTGCTTTAAATATTTCAACAGAAATGTTGGATCCCGGAAAAACTAAAGCACAACGCCATCCATCTGATTTGGATTTAGATTCTAAAGAAGCCGTTTATCTTCATTTGGATTATAGACAAAGAGGAGTAGGTGGAGATGACAGCTGGGGACGTTTGCCACATGATCAATATCGTTTAACAGATAAAAAATATACTTACTCTTATGTAATTTCATTGGTTAATTGATAAGAATTGTATGTGTTTTTTTACATGAAAAACCTATGATTTATTTTCATAGGTTTTTTTTAAGATTAATTTAATAATTGTATTTTTCACACGAATAATTTATATCCCTGATTTCTTTAAGAAAATAAAAATATACTTAATCTCAAATCCGAAATTTTGAAAACCAAAATTCTATTGTTTTTTGCACTTTTAGTTCATTTGTCAGCTCAACCACAGGCTGTAGGAACTTCTATTCCAAAATTTGGACAGAAAAAATATGAGATTGGGTATCTCGGTATCAAAAATGGCCTTGCTAATAATGCGGTAACTTCGGTTTATAAAGACAAAAGAGGTTTGATGTGGTTTGGAACTTATGACGGCGTTAGCAGATTTGACGGTTACAATTTTTTAAGTTTCAGAAACGAACCAAACGATTCTAAATCATTGGTAAATAATAGAATAGTTAGCGTTTGTGGTACTCAAAATAAAATTTGGATTGGCACAAAGGGCGGTATCAGCGTTTATGACTATTTGAGTAATCAGTTTACTTTAAAAAATTACATCAACGCAAAGACTTCTAAAAGTGAAAAGATAGATTTTGTAGTCAATCAAATTAGGGATTTTAATTCGAAAATGTACATTGCAACAGCGGGAAAAGGTTTGCTCTATTCTGCTGGTGAAGATAAAGAGATTGTGCAGATTCCGCTTTTGGCAAATGGAAAAATGCAATGGGATTTTCACGTGCAGGAAATGGATTTTGATCCAACCGGAAAACTGTGGTGTTCTGTTGCAGGAGTTGGTTTGGTCGCTATGGAATCTGGCGCAAAAAGACTTTCTGTTGTTTTTGCAACTTCTGTGGGCAGTGGCTGTATTTTATTCGACAAATTTTCAAATATTTGGCTAGCTGCTGAAGAAGGGCTTTTAAAATACAATACAAAAAACAAGGAACATCATCTTTACACGAATCAGGAAATTCAATATCCCATTTCGGACTTAATGTTTAAGGCTTCCGCCAATGAACTTTGGATCGCCACAAACGGAAACGGAGTTATTAAATACAATTATAACAAAGACTCTTTTTCACTTTTAAGCACGAGTCTCGATGAAGAAAAACTCAATAGTAACGCCATTTCGTCGCTTTATTTAGATAATGAAAATCGGGTTTGGATAGGGACTTTAAGAGGCGGAGTAAATACTATAGAAGAGACAAAAAGTCCTTTTGTAACGATTTCTAAAAATGAACGTACAAAAAATACTTTGCCGAGTGATTTCATTCTTTCACTGTGCGAGCAAGATTCTGAAAACCTTTGGATTGGAACTGATGGCGCAGGTGCAAGTCTTTGGAATAGAAAAACAAACACGTTTACGAACTATTCTTATAATTCGGGAAATCCAAATTCGCTTAGCAATAATTTCGTTTCTGTAATTTTAAAAGACAATAAAGGAACCTGGTTTGGAACTTACGGCGGCGGCGTTTGTCTTTTTAATTCGCAAACGCACAATTTTAAAAAATACAATCTTTTTCATCCAAAACTTAAAGCGGTTCAAAAAAACATTTGGGTATTGTTCAAATGCAAAAAGAACATTTTATGGGCAGCTTCGCCTGATGAAGAAGGTTTGTACAAATACAATGAAATAAAAGATCAGTTTGATTTTGTTGACGCAAAAATTCGCGGTATTATTTCGATGACGCAAGATCAGAATCATCTTTGGATTGGAAATTTTTCAAAATTATTTCGATTCGATCCCAAAACAATGCAACGAAAAGAGGTTGATGTGAAATATCCAGTTCGTTCGATTGTTTCGCATTCCGATACCAAAATGCTTGTTGGTACAGAAGGCGGTGGATTGATGATTTTTAATCCGAAAACTTTTGAACGCAAATTCCTGACGCAACGAAACGGACTACCTAATAATTCGATTCTAAATATTGTTCGCGATAAACAAGGAGCTTATTGGTGCAGTACTTACAACGGAATATTTGTTTACAATGTTGACACCGGAAAAATCACAAGTTATCATGATACTGACGGACTTCAGAGCAATCAATTCAATTACAATGCGGCGTTGCGACTTTCGACAGGCGAGATTGTATTTGGCGGAATCAAAGGTTTTAATATAATTGATACTAAAATAAACAGTCAGGTTCATGCTTTCCCAAAGTTGATTATCAATTCGATTAAAGTAAATAATAAAGTTTATGATCAGGACGGTTTGGGCGCTTTTGGAATTGAAAAATTAAAACTGCCTTATGATGAATCGATGCTGAATATTGATTTTGCGGCTTTGGAATACAGTTTGCCGGAAAAAATCTCTTATGCTTATTTTTTAGAAGGATGGGATTCGCAATGGCATTATGTGGATAATATTCGAAGTGCGAATTATTCGAGAATCACAGAAGGTGATTATGTTTTGAAAATCAAATCAACAAATGCTGAAGGATTATGGAATTCTAAATCTATTTCTTTGCCTGTTACGATTTTACCGCCTTGGTATAGAAGTGGTTGGGCATATTGTTTTTATTTTGTTGTTTTAATTCTGCTAATTTATGTAGTAGATAAATACCAACGTGAACAAGCGCAGCTTAAATACGAAGTTCGACTTTCGCAGGATTTGGCAAAACAGGAAAAAGAATTGAACGAGAAAAAATTGACTTTTTTCACGAACATTTCTCATGAATTCAGATCGCCTCTAACGATGATTATCAATCCGTTAAAGGATATTATTTATGGAACCGAGCAGCAAATTGATCCCGCAGCAATTGAAATGGTTTACAGCAATTCCAGAAGATTGTTGAGTTTGGTCGATCAGTTGTTGCTTTTTAGAAAAACGGAAACTGAAACCGGAAAACTAAAAATTGGACAAATAGATATTGTTGAGCTGTGTAAAGAGGTTTTCAGCTGTTTTGTACATCACGCAAAATCAAAAAAAATAGATTACAGTTTTAGTATTTCTGAAGAAAAACTGTTGGTTTATGTCGATCGCGAAAAAATAGAAATGGCTTTGTTTAATTTGATTTCGAATGCCTTAAAATTCACAGAAAAAGAAAACGGAAAAGTGGCTGTGAATTTGAGATGTACCGAAACAGAAGTCATTATAAATGTTACAGATAACGGAGAAGGAGTTCTGGATGCCGACAAAGACAAAATCTTTAATTTGTTCTATCAATCGGGGAAAAATGTCAAAAACAATCGCAAAGGATTTGGTATCGGATTGTATTTGGTACAACAATTTATAGCGCAACATCAAGGAAAAGTAAGCTGTCGTGATAATGAAAATGGAGGTTCTGTTTTTGAAATTAAATTGCTTCTCGGAAAAGAACATTTTGGAGATATTGAAATCCGTGAAGATTTAAGTGACCGAACTTTATTTCTGGATGAAGCTTTAGAAGAAACTGCAATTCGGGAAAATGTTTTGCAGCCAATTGAAGAAGAACCTGAAAATGTAAAAGATGTAATTAAAGACGCAAAAAGCATTTTAGTTGTTGATGATAATGTTCAGATCAGAAATTATCTGAAACGAATATTAGCATCAAAATATCACGTTACTGCAGCCGAAAATGCTGAAGCAGCTTTAAATATTGTAAAAAATGTACAACCCGATTTAATCATTTCAGATGTTGTAATGGGTGAGATGAACGGCGTAGCTTTCTGCAAACACATAAAATCCGATCCTGATTTAAAACATATTCCCGTGATTTTGCTTACCGGAGGAACATCTGAAGATGTAAAACTAAAAGGAGCTGAAGTTGGCGCTGATGACTACATCACAAAACCATTTGATAATGATTATTTATTGGCCAGAATAAACGGAATCTTGACGCGTCGTGACAGCGAACAGAATTATTTACTTAATTCGGTCACAAAAAATGTTGCCGGACCAAAACTTTCTGATGAGGATAAAAAACTGCTCGATAAAATCATCGAACTCATTGATTCTAATCTAGATGTCGACAATTTTAATATCAAAGATTTAGCATCTGAATTAGGTATGAGTCATTCATTGGTTTACAAAAAAATCAAAAAAATTACTGGAAAATCGGTTTTAGAGTTTACCCGAAATGTTCGTCTACGAAAAGTAGCAACATTATTAATTACAACCGATTTACAAATTAGTCAAGCCGCTTCAATAGCTGGCTTTGGCGATATTAAATATTTCCGAAAACACTTTCAACAATTTTATAATCTGAATCCTTCGGAGTTTAAGAAAAAGTATCAGAATGTAAAGGACAATAAATATATTCTGAATGAAAGTTTTTGGAAATCAACTTAAATTAAAAAGAAAAAAGAAGAAAGAAGAAAGAAGCAAGAAAAAAGAAAATATAAAAAGATAAAAGAAAATATATGAGTCATCGTTTTAAAAATGCTGTTTTAGCAGTGTTGATTTGTTTTATAATTTCAAATGTACAAGCACAATCAAAGAAGCCGGAAAAAGATTCTCCTGAAAAAGTCCGCGAGTTTTTTGTAGCTTCTTTAGTAAAAATTGGGGATCCTGTTTTGACTGCTTTAAGTAATAATCAATTGAAAATGTTGATGCCTGTTGAAAAATCACCTGGTGCTTGGGATGAAAGAACACATGTAACTTATTTAGAAGCTTTTGGAAGAACTCTTTCGGGAATGGCGCCTTGGCTTGAATTAGGTCCAGACGGTACTTCCGAAGGAAAATTAAGAGCAAAATATATTGCTTTGGCACAAAAATCAATTCATAATGCAACCGATCCAAATGCGGCTGATTTTATGAATTTTGTAAACGATAAACAGCCTTTGGTTGATGCTGCTTTTTTTGCTCAAGCTTTGCTTCGTGCGCCAAAACAGCTTTGGGAACCGCTTGATGTTGTTACAAAAGAAAATGTTATTACAGCTTTAAAGTCATCTCGAAAAATTGAACCTTACAATAGTAATTGGCTTCTTTTTGCCGGAATGGTTGAAGCAGCGATTATCAAATTTGATAAAGAAGAAGATGCAAATCGTTTGAATTTTGGTTTATCTAAACACAAAGAATGGTATTTGGGAGACGGAATTTACGGCGATGGCCCGGATTTTCACTGGGATTATTACAACAGTTTTGTCATTCACCCGATGCAGCTTGACATTTTGAATTTGCTGAAAGATAAAAATAGTGATTATAAAAAAGATTATGAAACTGTGTTGAACAGGTCCCGAAGATATGCCGCAATTCAGGAAAGATTAATTTCTCCTGACGGAACTTATCCACCAATCGGACGATCATTGGCGTATCGTTTTGGTGCTTTTCAATTGCTTTCTCAGATTGCACTTTGGAAAGAATTACCAAAAGATATTGCTCCGGCACAAGTCCGCTCAGCACTTTATTTTATGATCAATAATCAAATAAATGCCAAGGAAACTTTTGACAAAAACGGGTGGCTTCAGATAGGATTATACGGTCATCAGCCTAATATAGGCGAGGGTTATATTTCAACCGGAAGCTTGTATTTATGTACGGAAGCCTTTTTAGTTTTGGGTTTGCCGGCGACAGATTCGTTTTGGACAACTGCTTACCAACCTTGGACACAAAAGAAAATATGGTCGGGTCAGGAAATCCCGATTGATCATGCTTCGAAATAATTAAACGCTTAATCTTATTATAATTATGTTTTTGAAAAAATCAATTTTTATTGTATTGACAGCAGTTTCAGCACTTGCTGTTGGCTGTAAAAGCAGTGCCGTAAAACAGAAAACGACAATAAAAGAATCTAAAAAAGAGGTTGTTGCTATTATTGATAAAGTAAATAATCGCTGGCAAAGTACACATCAGGAACCAGGAAATTCCTTTTGGCATGTTTCTGCTTATCACACTGGAAATATGGAAGCTTATAAGGTAACTAAAAACAAAAAATATTTAGATTATTCAATGGTTTGGGCAGATAAAAATCAATGGATGGGCGCCAAATCAACGGATAAATCAGAATGGAAATACAATTATGGCGAAACAGATAAACATGTTTTATTTGGCGATTGGCAGATTTGTTTTCAGACTTATATTGATTTATACAATTTCACAGGAAAAAAAGATCCTCAAAAAATTGCTCGCGCAAAAGAAGTTATGGAATATGAAATGAGCACTTCTGCAAATGACTATTGGTGGTGGGTTGACGGTTTGTATATGGTGATGCCAGTTATGACAAAGCTGTACAACGTTACCGGAAATGAAATGTATTTGGAAAAATTAGATTCGTATTTACAATATGCAGACAGTATTATGTACGATTCGGAAGCAAAATTATATTTCCGTGATGCCAAATATGTTTATCCAAAACATACAAGTGCCAATGGGAAAAAAGACTTTTGGGCGAGGGGCGACGGATGGATTTTTGCGGGTTATGCTAAAATTATTCAGGATTTGCCGAAAAAAGCGAAACATAGAAAAGAATATATTCAACGTTTTAAAGATATGGCTCAGGCATTGGCGTCAGCACAGCAAAAAGAAGGATATTGGACCAGAAGTATTTTGGATCCAGAACATGCGCCAGGTCCAGAAACAAGTGGAACTGCTTTTTTTACGTATGGCTTTTTATGGGGAATCAATAACGGAATTTTGGATAAAAAGACCTATTTGCCAGTTGCAGAAAAATCCTGGAACTACTTAACCACGTTTGCGCTTCAGGCAGATGGGACTGTTGGGTACGTTCAGCCTATTGGCGAAAAAGCAATTCCGGGACAAGTTGTAGATAAAAATTCTACAGCTGATTTTGGAGTGGGAGCTTTTCTATTGGCAGCTTCAGAAATGTATCGCTTTGTGAAGTAGTTTTTAGTATTAAATTTTATTAAAATCGGCTTGATTTCTGAAATGAAATTTAGCCGTTTTTTTGTAGAAATGTTTTTCATCTACATTTTAAAATAATACTTAATAGAACAAGATAGATCAGAGAAAAGCTCTTTTGGCTTTTATTCCAAAAAATGAATTTTCTTGTTATTTATATAAATTGTTGCAATTACTTTAAACATTCGCTCTCTAAAAAACGGAATATATATTTATTAAATTTTGATTTCTGAAAGGCTTTTTTTCTGAAATACATTAAAACCTTAGTGTTTTTGCGGTCTTGTACTAATTTGACCCTTCTTTATTATCATATTTCCCCCCTCTGAAACAACAGTGTTCTGTTAGATTTGTAGCTCAGATTGAATGTCGCAATTTGAGAAAAATGAATATGAAAGAATGTTTTCCCCAAAAAACAACAATCATGATTTTTTTATTTCAAACGCGACTGAGATTTAAACCAAACTAATTATTTAACCAAAATTACAACCAAGAAAATGAAAAACTTTATTAGGAAGATGACGACTCCTGATTATGTATCTGGATTTGATTTTAAAAAGAAATTGGCCATTTTTTGTGTGCTGGTTTCGTTATCTCAAGTACAGGCATATGCAGGAGAACCATCAGGAACAAATGCGCTGGAAAAAATAGAACAGCAAAATGGAATTAGCGGGCAGGTTAAAGACCAAAACGGATTGCCGCTTCCAGGAGCTACAGTTTCGATTAAAGGAACTAAAATTAGTACAATTACAGATTTTGACGGAAAATTTGAATTGAAAGGAGATCAGAACGCAACATTAGTGGTGTCTTATATTGGGTATATGACTCAGGAAATTCAAGTAAAAAATAGAACAAATATCACAATTCAACTTGCAGAAAATGCAGCTTCATTAAATGAGGTTGTAGTAGTTGGATACGGTAAAATGAAAAAGAGCGATTTAACAGGAGCAATTGTTCAGGTTAAAGCAGAATCGTTAGCAAATCAAAATCCACAAACGGTTCAGGATTTATTAAGAGGAGTTCCTGGTTTAAAAGTAGGTTATGATCCTGCTGCAAAAGGAGGAGGATCTTTACAGATTCGTGGGCAGACTTCTGTTTACAATCCGGATGGTGCTGGTCATAATTCACCGCTTATTATTTTAGACGGAATGCAGTTTTATGGTGAGCTTTCAGAAATTAATCCTGATGATGTTGGTCAGATTGATATTTTGAAAGATGCATCTGCAACTGCTGTTTATGGTTCTAAAGCGGCAGCAGGAGTTATTGTTCTTTCAACTAAAAAAGGAAAAACGGGTAAGCCTATTATTAATTTGACGACAAACATGACAATCGTTAATGAAAGTGCTTATCGCGATGTATATTCTCCAGAAGGATATGTAAAATATCGTGAAGATTGGGAAACGGCTAAAACGTATGGTACAAATACAACAACCGGAAATTATGAGGCATGGGTTACAGGAACAGTAGCTAACAAACCAGGATATTACACAAACCCTAGTCAATTAAGTCAGTACGGTATTAGTGAAGCGCAATGGTTAGCTTATCAGCCAGCTGCACAAATTCAAGGCAAAAGTTTAAAGGAAGTTTGGGGATTACGTCTGGGAATTACTGATGCTACGCTTTTGAAAAATTTCACAGATGGAAAAACGCACGATTGGTATGATAGTACTTTTAGAACGGGAATAAATCGTGATAATAATTTAAGTGTTTCTGGAGCAAGCGACAAAGTGAATTATTATATCTCTTTGGGCTCTTTAACTTCAGAAGGTGCTATTCAGGGAAATGATTATTCTGCAGTTCGTGCGAATATGAAAGTGGATGCTAAAGTTACAGATTGGCTTGAATTTGGAGCAAATGTTAACTTTCAAGACCGTTCAGATGGAGATATTTCTGTTGGTACAGGAACTAATTATTGGGATGCAAATATGTTAAGAAATAGCCCTTTTGCTAACTTTAAAGAAACAAACGGTGATTATGCAAGACAACCAATGGGACCAACAATTGGAGGTTATAACTATTACTATGATCGCCAATATATGGATCTTGACAGAGGATATACTGTATTGAATACTATTTTTAATACAAAAGTAACTTTGCCTTTAGGTATTACATATTCATTTAATGCTTCTCCTCGTTATGAATTCTTTTACAACCGTTATTTTCAGTCGGCTGGAAATAAAAACTGGAGTCCTGCTAACATAGGAGTTGACAGAGAAAACGGTAAAAAATTCACATGGAACATAAACAATACTGTAGCATGGGATCATACATTTAATGGCAAACACCATATTATAGCAACTTTTGTTCAGGAAGCTGAAGATTTAAAAAGTTGGTCAGATCGCGTAGATGCTAATAATATTCAACCTTCAGATGCTTTAGGATATCACAATATTTCTAATGCAACATTGGCTAATAGTACATTTACATCAACAGATACGCATCAAACAGCAGATGCTTTAATGGCAAGACTTTTCTATTCATTCGACAATCGTTATATGATAACAGGAACGGTACGTCGCGACGGATATTCAGCGTTTGGAGCTTCTTATCCTTATGCAACTTTTCCTTCTGTAGCATTGGGATGGAGCTTTAATAAAGAAAGTTGGTTTCAATGGGCGCCTATGAGTACTGGTAAATTGCGTTTGTCATGGGGTAAAAACGGAAACAGATCACTTGCTGATCCTTATTTGGCTTTAGCAAATTTAAGCTCTGGTACGGGGGCAACAATGGGATATCTTGACGCTTCAGGAAACATCGTTGACACGAAATATTTAGGAATTGACCGTATGGCAAATCCTAATTTGCAATGGGAAAAAACAACAGCAACAAACATTGGTCTTGATCTAGGTTTCTTAAATGACCGAATTACAAGTACAATCGATGTTTACAGATCCGTTACAAATGATATGATCATGAGTCAGCGTCTGCCTGTGTTTACTGGATTTTCATCAATTGCAACCAATCTTGGAGAGGTTGAAAATAAAGGTGTTGAAATAAGCCTTACAACTTTAAATATGAAAAAGCCAAACTTTGAGTGGACTACAATGGTTGCTTTTTCATACAACAAGAATATTATTAATAGATTGTATGGAAACATGGAAGATGTTAAGGATGCCAATGGAAATGTAATAGGAGCTAAAGAGGCAGATGATAAAACGAATGTATGGTTTATTGGTAAACCTATTTCTCAAATCTGGGATTATAAAGTAATCGGAATTTGGCAGAAGGATGAAGCTGTAGAAGCTGCAAAATACGGACAGCGTCCTGGTGATCCAAAAGTTGAAAACAGTTACACAGCAGATGATGTTAACGGAAAACCAACATACAACGAAAAAGACAAACAATTTTTAGGACAGACCGCACCTCCAATCAACTGGTCGTTGCGTAACGAATTCAAAATTTATAAAAACTGGAATTTGGCAATTAACATGTATTCGTACATGGGACACAAATCGCTTGATAGCCGTTATATGAATAATTATAATGACGGAAGTTTGTATACGAACAATTACAATCCATTTGTAAATCCGTATTGGACACTTGATAATCCAACAAATGACTGGGCGCGTCTTGATGCAAGAGGACCTGCAGGAGCTGGAGTTTCAAAATTATACGATCGCAGTTTTATCCGTTTAGATAATATTTCGTTGGCTTATTCACTTCCTAAAGATCTTGTTGATCGTTTGCATGTGAGAAACTTCAAAATTTATGCTTCGGTTCAGAACGCTGCAACATGGTCTGCTTCTAAAGAATGGAAATATTATGGAGATCCAGAAACAGGTGGGCTAGCTACACGAATGTTTAATTTAGGATTTAACGTTTCACTTTAATAATTACAATAATGAAAAAATATATAAAAAATAAAATCTCAACACTTGTGCCTTTAGTAGCAGTCACTGCTCTTTTGGTTTCTTGTTCAAAAGATTTTTTGGAACCAGATCCGCTTTCGTTTTACGAGCCTGAAACTACTTTTAGTACTGAATCTGGATTGCAGGCAGTTTTGGCAAGTGCCGATAAACAACTTCGTAACAATTACATTCATTATAATAGCGCTAGTAATAGTGTGCCAATTGGAACAGAATACGTTTTCTCTGATATGGCAAAATATGGAAAAACAGATAATAGCAGTACTATTTCTGATTTTGCTAACACTATAGTTCCCACAGGAAGTTTTAAAACAGCAACAAACGATGATTTTTACCTAGGATTTTACTGGGACGAAGCTTATACGGGTATCAAACATGCTAACACTGTATTGACTTATATTGATAAGGTAACAAGTTTATCTGAAGAAGTTAAACGTAAATATATCGGTCAGGCTTATTTTCATAGAGCATATCGTTATCTTAATTTGGTATATCAATTTGGAGATATTCCATTGATTACTAAAATTTTGGAAGTTCCAAAACAGAGTTATTATTCTACTAGAAAAGAAGCCATCATTGAAATGATTACTGCCGATATGGAAAAAGCTGTAGAATGGGTACCAGATCAGGCAAAATTACCTTATTTAGGTGTAGTGAACAAAGGAGCTTGCCGTCAGTTATTGATTAAATGTTACTTGGCTTCTGGAAGATTTAAAGATGCAGAAAATCAGGCAGATTTACTGATTAATTCATCTGGTTATTCTTTAATGCAAGCTAGTTTTGGAACTTTTGATCCAGGTGGAAATCCAACAACATGGACAATTAACAGAAATGTAATTTGGGATTTGCACCGACCTGAAAATAAAGTTATTGCAGCTAATAGAGAAGCCATTATGATAATGCCAAATGGTGGAGTACAATCATTTTTACCTTTTGCCTCAATGAGAATTTTTGGACCTAACTGGAATTCTGCAACTGTAACAACTCCTGACGGAAAACAAGCAGCAAATCGTTTTGCCTCAAACAACACTGCCAACTACCAAGCTAATTATGATTATGCAAGAGCGCTAGGGCGTGGTATTGCTACAATTAGTGCTTCTTATTATTCACAACATCCTATGTGGGTTGTAAATGGTGTTGAAGACAAAAAAGACCTTAGACATAATAGTACTGTTGGTAACTGGGTAAATATGGAAGATCTTAAATATAGTGATAGAACTTCGGCATTTTACGGTCAAAATTTCAGATTAAGAAATGGTACGACTTTGTTATCAAAAGATACCCTTCGTGAATGGTTTGATTTTCCGTTATATAAAATTTATTTGCATGACGTTGTAAATGAAACGAATCCAAATGCAACAGATTTTCAGGGAGCAAGTACAGGAAGTAAAGCACATTGGTACTTATATCGTTTAGCTGAAACTTATTTATTAAGAGCCGAAGCACGTTTTTATCAAGGAAACGTTGGTGGAGCAGCTCAGGATGTGAATACAGTGAGAGCCAGAGCAGGCGCAGCACAAATGTATGGTACAGTAACAATAGGTGATATTTGTGCAGAAAGAGGAAGAGAACTTTATCTTGAAGAATGGAGAAATGTCGAGTTAAAACGTATCTCACACTGTCTTGCACTCAGCGGAAAACCTGACGAATGGGGTCAAACTTATAATAAAACCAATTGGGATAAACAATCCGGAACTGATAATGCCGGCGGAAGTTATTGGTGGCAGCGTATCGTTCATTATACATTGTACAATAAATATCCTAGTGGTATAGTGGTTCCAAATGGAACTAAGTTTTATACGATGGACAAACGTAATAACTACTGGCCAATTCCAAGCAGTGCTATAACGGCAAACATTAAAGGAAAATTAAGTCAGAACTTCGGTTATGATGGCTATGACGCTAACATTAAAGTCTGGGATAAATGGCAGGATGCTGTCGCAGATGAAAGTCAGCTTTAATTAGCTGTATAATTAAAAAATATCGGAACTGCAGTAACCTTGAATTGTTATCTTGTTACTGCAGATGACGATATCCTTTTCGGATTTAAAACATCCAACTTCCTAAAACTAATTTTTATAAATTTTGACTGTTAAAGCATTATCCCTAATGTGTTTAGGGATAATGCTGACAGTTATAATAATTCGCATGAATAAATATATTGTACCCGTTTGTTCCAAAAGAATCAGGTTTAACAATATAAATAACAACAATAAATTTCAATACAATTTTGCCTGTTAATAAAAGCGAAAGAAATTTTCTGCTCTGTTTTGATTTTAAAATCAGCTAGTTGAGATTTCTTGCGCCAATAATTTTGTCGGTTACCAATGAAAGCATTAAACAAAAATTATAAATAATTTTTAAATCAAATATTTCATATGAAAAAACTATACGCATTTTTATTATTCTCGTTATCGGTTTTTGTATTCAATATACATGCACAAGCTCCCAATTTACCTGTAAAGGCAAATTTAGCCACAACATTAAATGGTTCTAAGACTTTTACAAATGCTGTGAGTTCAGATATTATATCTTTTCCATTATCTAATCAAACGGAATTTACTTTAGAAGTAAAAGCAAAAGTGAATTCGGCAGTTGGGAGAGGACTCGATGTAGAGGTTAAAAATACAATTGGCCTCGGATTTAGAACCTCTTTAGATAAAACAACTTTTAATAGCACTACAATATTATCAACACCAGATAATTTAAGTACTTCTGTAGATAATGCTCAGGAACAAACTTATAGATATGCCATAAAAGATGGCGTTGCAAATATTTTTCAGGACGGGCATTACTTGACTTCTAAGACACTTGATTTTTTAAATGATACTTCAGGAGCAACAATTGCGTATGGCACAGATAATTTATTGGGAAGATGGACTGGAGTTACAGGAAATAATTCTGGAAAGCCGAACGATTATGGCTGGGCAAATACGTCAACAAGTCTTCCGTGGAATACAGCCAATTCAACTTCTGGTGTTCGCTATTTGGATGTAACTTCTGGACATACGTTTGAATCTGATAATTCGGTTTACAGTGGAAGAATAATGTATATTCGTTGGGATAATGCAAGTTATTCAGCTTCAACTTATAGTTTTCCTGTAAAACTAGAACAAGGTTTGAGATATGAATTTTCATGGCTTTACGAATATATTTCTAATGCTGCTCCCGGCATCAAATTGAATGTAGCAATATCGTCAGGTGCTGACGGATCAGGCGCTATAGTTTCTAAAACATTTACAACGGGTAATGCCAATAAATTGCGAAAAGGAGATTTATCTTTTGTTTCGAATTTTGATGGAAATTATTACCTGACCATTACAGGTGATTACGGCCTTATGGCTATTGCCGATTTGAAACTAAAATCTTCAAACTTAATCAATAACTGGGACGGTCTTTTTAATGATAATGCCGGAACTCCAGCTGCTTATGCATGGACGAATGTGGCTTCTCCATCTATTTTTAATACTGCAAACAGTACAAGCGGTACGCGCTTCATGGATGTAACTTCTGGTCATACATTTGAATCAGATAATTCTGTTTATAGTGGCAGATTAATGTATATTAGATGGGACAGTACTGCACTTCAAAATTCGGTTTATTCTTTTCCGGTATCATTAGAAGCATCAAAAGGATATCAGTTTTCTTGGATATATGAATATATTTCGAATTTAAGTCCAGGTTCTCAAATGACGGTCTCAATTTCTACAGCTGCAAATGGTGGCGGAACCGTTTTGGCAACAAAAAATTTTGTAACCGGAGCTGTTAATAAACTTAGAAAAGGAGATTTGACATTTCAGTCAACAAGCGCAGGTACTTACTATATTAATATCACCGGAGCAAAAGCACTTTTTGGAATAGCCGATCTAAAAGTTCAAGAGCAACAGACAGCAAATATTGTAATTGGTAAAAATTACGCAACAGGCGCTGTAGATATGGCAATATCTTCGGTTACTTTTGAGAATGTAGCTTACGCACCCGAAAAAGTGATTAGTCCATCTTTACAAACTAACACTATTTCGAGTAATACAAGTACAGGAGCTTTTGCAAAATCAAAAGTTGTTTTAAGCGGAACTGCTTCTTTATATCTTAAAAATGGATATAATCCTTTAATAAATTCAACTGTAAACTTAACTTCAGCAGATAACAGTTTGTATTTTGAAAATGTCAAACCAAGTGAAGTAATCAGTTCACAGTTGCAGTACGTTTCAGTAAATGGCGTTTTAGCGGGCAATGGCACAAATGTAAATGTTACAAATTACGGGGCAGGTTCCGTTGTATCGCTATATGTTGCAGATTATCAGCCGTTGCAGGTTTTTACCGAAGAAAATTTTGCAGGAACATCACAACAATATGTTACAGTAACTCCATTTGATAATTTAGGATCATTTGACAATGCCATAAAATCATTCAAATTGAAAAAAGGTTATATGGCAACTTTCGCTACAAGTGCAGACGGATCTGGATATAGCAGAGTTTATATAGCAGAAAATGAAGACCTTGAAGTTCCAGTTTTACCAATTAATTTAAAAGGAACAATTTCATTTATCCGAACAATGAGATGGCATCAAGTTACTAAAAAAGGACTTGCCGGCGGAAGCACGGAAGCTATCAATTCAACTAATATTACATGGTATTATAATTGGAATACTGGAATGGATACCACTCCAAATGTTGAGTATGTTCCAATTCGTCAAACACAATATTGGCCAGCATTTGCCCCAGCATATACTAAAGAAGGATATACCCATTTGTTAGGTTTTAACGAACCAGATCATACAGATCAAGCAAATATGACTGTTGACGCGGCGATAAGTTCATGGCCAGGTCTTTTGAAATCTGGATTACGAGTTGGTTCTCCTGCAACTTCAGATCCTTATAATCCGTGGATGGCTAATTTTATGACGCAGGCTGAAGCTAATAATTATCGAGTTGATTATGTGGCATTGCATTGTTATTGGTATAAAACGGCAGCACAGTGGAAAAGTGATTTACAATATATCTATGACAAATACAAAAGACCAATCTGGATTACAGAATGGAATATTGGAGCAAACTGGACCGCTAATAATTTCCCTGATGATGTAAATACGCTTACAGATGCCAATGCAACAAAACATAAAAATGATTTAGCAGCGATTTTAACTGTTTTAGAAAGTGCTGATTATGTAGAGCGTTATTCAATTTACAATTGGGTACAAGACGCCAGAGCAATGTATGTTACTATTAATGACGCATTTAAAACAAGAAATCCAAATTGGCAAAATTATGTTTGGCTGCAGACCGCGCCAGTAATTTCGAGCACATCAACTGATTACACCGTTTTGACTCCTGCGGGGCAATATTATGCTAAAAATGCATCGGCGAAAGCTTATAATTCCGCTAAAGAATATATTCCGTTATGGAAAACAAAAGTAGAAACGTTGAGCTATACGCTTTCATCAGATTATAAAAACATTACAGTTAAATGGACAGGAACCAATCAGGAATTAGTTAATAAATATGTTCTTGAACGAAAACTAACAGGTGAAAGCGCATTTTCAGTTTTTTATGAATCAACAGATTACAATATTATTGAGAAAATCGACCAAGTTCGTACACATGCTGAGTATAGAATAAAAGTTGTAGGCAAAGACAATGTTGAGTCAGCCTATTCAGCAGTATTGGTTTATGATCAGCCTGCGATTTCAGCAATTCCAGCAAATTTTACTGGAGAAGCTGTGTCATCATCGGCAATCAATTTAAAATGGTCGCTTGTAACAGGAGCCGAATCGTATAAAATCAAAAGAGCGACAACTGTTAATGGTACATACGATATAATAAATGCTTATGTAAAAGACAGCATTTTTGGCGATACCAATTTAGAAGCAAATAAAGATTACTTCTATAAAATTGCTTCTGAAAATGCTGGTGGAGAAAGTCAATATTCGGCAGCTTTACAAGTTAAAACATTATCATCTTCAGGTTCTTTTACGGCTAAAAGCGCAAATACGTTGGCTTTAAGTCCAATAGAAGAAGAATCTGTTGAAACAATCAGCGTGTTTCCAAACCCTACAACAGGACAGTTTGATATTATTTTGCCAAATAATGAAGTCGCTGGAATAATTACAATTTATACTTCAGATAGTAAAGTAATTTCAACAGCAAATTATGGAAATGCGAGTGGCAAAATTCATTTGAATATTGAAAATCAGCCTCCAGGAATTTATCTGATAAAGATGCAATCACATCCAGCTTTAACTCTTAGAGTTATCAAAAAGTAATGAAATGAATATAAATAAAAGTAGGTTTTAATTAGTATAGAAATGATTAGGGATCTTTCGGGATCCCTAATCTTAATAAAAATTCTTAGAATTTCCTGAGATTGATCAGGATTTAAAAATAGATTTAAAATGAGATTTATTGGTAAGTTTTTGGCATTAGGTATCGTCTTAATGCTTCTTTTTAGTTTTGTAAATTACAAGCAAAGATTTTCATCTTCTGAAGATTATAAATTGGTCTGGGCAGATGAGTTCAATAAAAATGGTCTTCCAAATGAAAAGAATTGGAGTTACGAAACAGGTTTTGTGAGAAACCAAGAAGATCAATGGTATCAAAAAGAAAATGCCTACTGCAAAGATGGTTTTTTGATTATTGAAGCCAGAAAAGAAAACAGAGCAAATCCGAATTTTATTTCTAAAAATCATCGTGACTGGAAAAAACAAAGAGATTCTATAAAAGTCACTTCTTCATGTTTACTCACACAGGGAAAACATTCCTGGCAATATGGCCGATTCGAAATGCGGGCTAAAATTCCGGTAAAAAACGGAATGTGGCCGGCCTTTTGGACTTTGGGCATAGATGGAAATTGGCCTGCAAACGGAGAGATTGATATTATGGAATATTACACCGGAAAAATATTAGCTAACGCCGCCTGGAAATCAGACAAACAAAATGTTGCCTGGGATAGCGAAATAAAAAAATTGACTGATTTTAAAGATAATTCATGGGCAGATAAGTTTCACATCTGGAGAATGGATTGGGATGCCGATGCGATTAAATTATATGTTGACAATGAGTTACTGAATGAAATTAGTGTAAAAGATGCTAATCAAAATACAGATCAAAAAATATTTCCGTTTCAGCAGCCGCATTATTTATTGGTCAATTTGGCTGTTGGCGGAATAAATGGCGGGAAACTCACACCAGAAAGTTTCCCGTCAAAATACATAATAGATTATATCAGGGTTTATCAAAAAAAGAATTAAAAATGAGATTAAAATATTCGATAATTATAAGTTTTATATGCGCCATAATGTTCAGTCAAAACAAAGAATTTGAGCCAGGAAAACTATGGAAAGATACTGATGGAGCTCATATTAATGCGCACGGCGGTGGAATTCTTTTTGTTGACGGAACTTATTATTGGTATGGAGAACATAAAACAGAAGGTAAAGGAGGAAATACATCCTTGGTAGGTTTCAGTTGCTATTCTTCCAAAGATTTATACAATTGGAAAAATGAGGGAATCGTTTTAAAAGCAGAAGAAAATCCGAATTCCGAAATAACCAAAGGTTGCATAATGGAACGCCCAAAAGTGATTTTCAATGAAAAAACGAAAAAATATCTGATGTGGTTTCATTTAGAATTAAAAAATCAAGGTTATAATGCGGCAAAAGCGGCAGTTGCAATAAGTGATAATCCAAAAGGTCCTTTTAAATATTATAAATCATATCGTCCCAATAAAGGAGTTTGGCCAATGAATTTTAAAGAGGAAAATAAAACGTCTTCTCCAAATGAAGATAAGTTAAAATCTTGGAGTTCAGAATGGCTAAATGCTGTAAACGACGGAATGTTGGTTCGTAGGGATTTCAAAAAAGGTCAAATGTCAAGAGACATGACAGTTTATGTGGATGAAAATCAAAAAGCATATTTAATTCATTCTTCTGAAGATAATTTGACGCTTCATATTTCAGAACTTACCGATGACTATTTGGATTTTACAGAAAAATGGGCAAGAATGGCACCTGCAGGACACAATGAGGCTCCAGCTATTTTTAAAAAAGACGGAATCTATTACATGATAACTTCGGGTTGTACAGGTTGGGATCCAAACGAAGCGCGTTCTTTCTCTTCAAAATCGATTTTTGGACCTTGGAAATCATTGGGAAATCCATGTATAGGTGAAGATTCGGCACTGACATTTCATTCACAAAGCACTTATATTTTACCTATCTTCGGAAAAAAAGACCAATTTATTTTTATGGCCGATCGTTGGAAACCAGAAAACCCAATTGACGGAAGTTATATTTGGCTTCCAATTACCATTACAAATGAAAAACCGGTTTTAAAGTGGGCAGAGAAATGGAATTTGAACACTTTTACAGAAAACCAATAAAATGAGTTGTAAGTATCTGTAAATTTATAAACTAGAAGTTGGTAACTCAGGATGTTATTTTAAAAATTATGAAAATGAAAACACAGCAAAATTATTTGAAACAGAAATCACGTCTTGTTTTTTCGATGTTTATATGTCTTTTATATTTTTCAACAACACATGCTCAGAAAAAGAGACCAATAAAAGAAGCTGTTCCATTAGATTCGATTAGATTGAGTGATCCAGCTATTTTAGCAGATAAGAAAACCAATATGTATTATATGACTGGTACAGGCGGATTACTCTGGAAAAGCAAAGATTTAAAATTATGGAGCGGTCCTTATGAAATTGCCAAAACAGATCCAAATTCCTGGATGGGACCAAATCCCATGATTTGGGCAGCAGAATTTCATCAGTTTAAAAATAAATATTACTACTTCGCCACTTTTACAAATAGAGACAAAATAATAGATACGGTTGCCGGTAATACTATTGAGCGTCGTGCGAGTCATATTTTGGTTAGCGATAATGCTCAGGGGCCTTATTTGCCAATGAAAGATGACATTTATTTACCTGCTAATAAACCAACTTTGGATGGCACATTTTGGGTTGATAAGAATGGGAAACCATATATGATCTATTGTTATGAGTGGCTACAAAATGGCAATGGAACTATTGAAAAAATAGAACTTAAACCAGATTTAAGTGGTTCAATCGGAGAAGGAAAATTGCTTTTTAAAGCAAGCGATTCCCCTTGGAGCAGAGAAAAAGACGCTAAGGGAAATGACAAACCGAATAAAGTTACAGATGGTCCTTATTTGTTTAAAACAGGTTCTGGTCGTTTAGGAATGATCTGGACGAGTTGGATATATGATGTTTATACACAAGGAGTAGCTTATTCTAAAAACGGTACTTTAGACGGCCCATGGATTCAGGAAAAAGATCCTATTACACCTCCAAATTTTGGTCATGGAATGTTATTTAAAACCTTCGATGGCAAATGGTTGATGTCAGTTCATAGTCATAAAAAAGTTGATGGTAAAACAGTCAGAATTCCGAAATTTTTTGAAGTAGATTTATCTGGAGATAAATTAGTAGTATTAAAACCTTATTTGCCATAGAATACAATTAAGATTCAATCAATCCTGAAAAGTAGATTTTATACAAAGAATTACAAAGTTTTTAAAAATGAATAAATTAAGAGCATTCTTGTTTTTAGCGATTATTTTCGGCCAATCTTTATTTTCACAACAAAAAGAAAATACCGAGAATGTATTTCAGATAAAAAATCCTGATTTTAGTATTAGTCCTTATACAGGAATGACAAAACAGCATTGGAGAGATGCGGCAATGTATTTGTTGGAAGGAGCATTTAGTTATGTTCATTCAATGGATGATCCGATGAAATTTCCCAAGCAAGAAGGAAAAAGTTATCCAGCAAACGAAAATCAAGTTCCAACAGAAAAACTGGAAGGGCTATGCAGAACCTTATTTATAGCTTCGCCTTTATTAAAAGAAAACCCAAATTTAGTAATCAATAATATTAAAGTTGCCTATTATTATCGATACCAAATAACAAAACTTACAGATCCAACAAGTCCGTCCTATATAGAGCCTCGAACTAAAAACGGTGGTCCAAGCCAAAAATTAGTTGAATTTGGAGCTTTGGCACTTTCGCTGATGACAAATCCGGATGTTTTGTGGAAACCGCTTCCACAAACGCAGAAAGATGATTTAGCTAAAATAATGCTCAGTTACGGTGATGGCCCAACAGTAGATTCAAATTGGAAATTTTTCAACATTTTTGTTTTGAGTTTTTTCAAGGATCAAGGTTATAGCATTAACGAAAAATTACTCGTTGAATATTTAGAAAAATCATTAAAACATTATCGTGGCAATGGCTGGTATAATGATGCTCCAGCTTTTGACTATTATAGTATGTGGGCTTTTCAAATGTATGGAACGATTTGGTCGGAGTTTTTTGGAAAGAAATATTATCCTGATTTTGCAGCAAAGTTCGCAACTAATTTCAACGATTTAAAAGATAATTATCCATATTTGTTCAGCAAGAATGGCGAAATGATTATGTGGGGCAGAAGTATTAGTTATAGGACAGGAGCTGTAGTTCCTTTTCCTTTAATGGGATTCTATAATGATCCAAATACAAATTTTGGTTGGATGCGCAGAATTTCATCAGGAGTAATCAAACAATTTTTGACGCATCCTGATTTTATGAAAGATAATGTGCCTACACTTGGTTTTTATGGCGAATTTGAACCGGCAGTACAAAATTACAGTTGTCGCGGAAGTGTATTTTGGATGGGGAAAATCTTCTTAGGTTTGCTGGTTCCAGATAATAATCCATTTTGGACGAGCAAAGAAAATAATGGCGATTGGGAAACGAAGTTTAAAAAAGATGAAGTTTACAATAAATATCAGGGAGAATCTCAAATTTTGATCACAGATTATCCAAATATCGGAGCTTCAGAAGTTCGAGCGTGGTGCCATGAAAAAGTAAGTAGCGATTGGCAAAAGTTTCGTTCTACAGAAAACTACAACAGATTATCATATAACAGTGCTTTTCCTTGGCAAGCTGATGGTGAAAATGGAGAAGTTGCTATGAATTATGTTATTAAGAATAAAAAAGACCAATGGGAAGCTTTTCGATTATATACATTTAAGAAGTTCGAAAACGGTATTTATTATAGAGATGCAGTTTTGGAAACAGATGAAAATATTCAGTTTGATTTAGTGGATATTCCTCTTCCTAACGGAATTTTAAGAGTAGATAAAAATAACAGTGATAAGCCAATCGAAATGCGATTAGGTCATTATGCGCTGCCTAAATTAGAGAAAGAAATCATTACAACTAAAAAAACGATTGAAGGTAAAGAGGTTACGATTATCGACAATGGAAAATATCAATTAGCCATGATTTCGCTTTTAGGATGGAATAAGTCTGAAATCGTAAATGCAAAAGGGCTTCATCCAGAAAGTAAGGAAAGCACAGTAATTAATGTTGCAGCAAATTCTCAATCAAATAAACCAGCTGTTTATGCAATTTTAATGCTTTGGAAAAAATCGGGTGAGAAATGGAATAATAAAGAACTGGTTCCACTAAAAGTTTCAGAACAGACAAATGGAACGATTTCAGTAGAATTTAAAAACGGAACAAAGAAGCTAGTCGAATTTAATGCAAAATAGTTTTATAATGTGTTAAAAAATAGTATATTACGTGAATTTGTTTAATGATATATTTAATTAACCACATGAATAAATTATATTTTCTTCTTTCCTTTTTATGGATAGTTTGCATTTATGGACAATCTAAAGAAGACGTGCAATTAGAAAAAAAATTGGACGAATTGCTTTCTTCTAAATTTAGCGCATCTGAGCCTGGTTGTGAAATATTGGTAGCAAAAAAAGGCGAGATTGTTTATAAGAAAGCTTTTGGAAGTGCAAACCTTGAATTAAATGTGCCAATTAAGCCAGAAATGGTTTTTAAACTCGGATCAATAACTAAACAATTCACAGCTGTTGCTATTTTGCAATTGGTAGAGCAAGGTAAAATTTCTTTACAAGACAGCTTGCAGAAATTCGTTCCTGATTTCCCGTCAAATTCTAAAAAGATAACTATTGAGAATCTATTGACACACACATCAGGAATAAGGGATTATATGCAGATTGATTATCCAGAACCTAATTTAGAAAGGAGAGATTTTGACCCGAAAGAACTTATAGATCGTTTTAAAAATTTTCCATTAGAATTTGAGCCTGGGACGAAATATAAATATAGTAATTCAGGCTATTTTCTATTGGGGTATATTATTGAAAAAGTATCGGGCAAAAGTTATAAAACCTATCTGCAGGAAAACATCTTAAAACCATTAGATTTAAATCATATCTATTTTGATACTTCAAATGATATTATTCCCAATAGAGTCAACGGGTATCGAAAAGAAGGCGCAGAATTTAAAAATGCTGATTACTGGAGTATGACTATTGCTTATGCCGCAGGTGAATTGATTTCAAATGTTGATGATTTATTAAAATGGAACAAAGGATTGTATTCATATAAAATCCTTAAAAAAGAAACTTTAGAAAAAGCATTTGTGCCTTTTAAATTGAAAGATGGAAGCATGACAGAATATGGTTATGGCTGGATATTGAAAAATATAAATGGTATAAAATCAATAGAACATGGTGGAGCTATAACAGGATTTTTAAGTACTGAAATCTATTTTCCTAAAGAGGACGTTTTTGTCGCTGCATTATTTAATTGCGGGTGTGCTCCAAAGGATGAATTGTCAGTTGATATTACAAGTCTTGCATTGGGAAAAACATTCCAAAATGAAGTTAATGTAGATGCTGCTTTACTAAATGAATATATTGGTACTTATACATTGTCAATAGACAATAAAAGAAGTATTGAAATTGTGAAAGAAAATGGGCATTTACTTGCTAAGATTTCAGGACAAGGAACTGTTCCTTTAATTTTTCAATCTGATGTAAAATTCCAGTTTAAGAATATTCTGGGTGCCGAATGTGAGTTTATAAAGGAAAATGGAAAAGTTACTAAATTTAATGTAAGTCAAAATGGGAACTTTGAATGGAAAAAAAATTAATAGACATTAGTTGAGTGTTTCAGTACTTTCCATTCTTAAACAATGCTCAGTTCCAAGATAGAGTGGATTGCCATGTTTTTCAGACCAAAATCCATCAAGAACATCCCTGGTGATACATCTGTAAACAGCAACTCCTTTATAAGTTTTTCTATCGTCACCTTTATAATTAAAGTTAATTACTAAAATATTATCTTTAAAGAAACCTTTGCCTTTTTGTTCTTGGGTATTATTAATTAGCCAATGCGCAATAATTCGGTCGTTTTCATCTAACGACAAAGTTAAAACGCCTTTGTAGCTAATGTTGTTACTTTCTTCCTGATTACTTCCTGAAATAGCATATCTGCCAACTAAATCCTGTATGTTCATTAATGGTATCTTTTTTAAGCAAAGATAAAATATATAATAATTGTATAGCTAGTTAAAGTTTGTTCATGTTTTCTATACATATATAAGGAAGAAATTATTTTATACTATAATATATATAAGTATAGCTTTTGCCAAGCTGAGTGGAGTGGAAGCTTTTCTAAGTTTAGACGATGGAGTTTTAAGATTGTTATTTATAAGGAGCTGTTTCCCGCTATCCGCTTCAATCTTTTGCTTTTTAAAGAAAAAAGCAAAAGGATTTCCGCTTCTATCGGGGCTATGGGAGATGTTTTCAGGAGAAATTTAGAGGAAGAAGAGAAGATTCCGGGTAAAAGAGAGCCTGAAAGGAAGAAAACCCAGGACTTTCGCGTCTTTCCGGGATCAAAACCGCCAAATATTCCAGTTCAAAAGGTTGTTTTTTGTTCATAAAAGAGGCCGAAAGATTAAAAACCCGCTAAAAGCTGCGGATGAAAACCCGGTAAAATCATGAAAACTGCACCATAATTCAGAAAAAGGCTACAGATGGGTAAAAATTTTTGGATTGTAAAGAATCTGTTATCAGTGAGTTAAGAAATAATCCGAAAAAAGATGAAAAAAACACATGGAAAAAGCTTGTATAACTGAATAAAGGTTCTACTTTTGCACCCGCAACAACGAAAGACGTTCACTGAAATGCTGACAAGAATACGGAATCGGGATGAAAATTTTTTTTTCAAAAAAGATTTCGAAAAGCTTGTGAGATTCG
>NZ_JQJY01000009.1 GCF_000745775.1 Flavobacterium sp. ASV13
GCTGTGACGGAAACCACGACAGCGATCAACAGCAACAACGGAGGCACGACAATATCTTTGACAGCCAATGATACGCTGAACGGAACACCGGTTACGGTTGGGACAGGCGCAGGGAAGGTAACCTTCACACTGGTAAGCACGCTTCCGACAGGATTAACGCTGAATGCAGACAAAACCATCACAGTGGCTCCGGGCACCGCATCGGGAAGCTACGAAGTGGAATATACGATCTGCGACAACGACCATGCGCTTAACTGCGACACGGTTAAGAGTTATGTTCAGGTGACGGGCGATGTTTTGGTTGCCAATGCGGACAATCCTGCATCTGTAACAGAATCAAGCCAGGCACAGACGATTATTACAGTAATCAGCAACGATACCAGAAACGGACAGCCATTGACGGCATCCGAAGTAAAAATAACAACGACAGTTGCGGACCCTTCAGGCTACCTGACATTGGATCCGACGACAGGAGTTGCAACCCTTGGTGCTAATGCTCCTGCGGGAAGTTACAGCTTGACGTATTCGATCTGCGACAAGACCAATGCATCGAACTGCTCGACGGCGAGTGTAACCCTGACAGTAAATGCTCCGATAGTAATACCTGTAATCGATGCTGTGACGGAAACCACAACAGCGATCAACAGCAACAACGGAGGCACGACAATATCCTTGACTGCCAATGATACGCTGAACGGAACACCGGTAACGGTCGGGACAGGTGCAGGGAAGGTAACCTTCACACTGGTAAGCACGCTTCCAACAGGATTAACAATAAATGCAGACAAAACCATCACAGTGGCTCCTGGCACAGCATCGGGAACCTACGAAGTGGAATACACGATCTGCGACAACGACCATGCGCTTAACTGCGATACGGTCAAGAGTTATATCCAGGTAACGGGAGACTCATTGGTATTGAAAGATGACTTAGCAGGTCCAATTGCAGGAGTTAATCACCCAGTGACAGTTGTAAATGTTTTAGAAAATGACACTAAAAACGGATTGCCAATTACGGCTTCTGATGTAAACCTTTCAGTAACGATTGCTGATCCAGCTGGATATTTAACATTGAATCCTGATGGAACAATTATATTAAAAGAAAATGCACCGGCAGGAACTTATGGACTAACGTATCAGGTTTGTGAATTGAACACAACAAATTGCAAAACAGCCGATGTTAAAGTAACAGTTGTTCTTCCAACAATGACTGTAACTACGAATAGTTATTGCTCTAATAATGTTCCTTATGTATCATACAATGTAACGCCAGATAATTTTACAACCAATAATTTATTGACTGTAAAATGGATTGATAGTGATAATAATGTTGTAGCAACACAAACTAATTTGCCATTGAGCGGAAGCATTTTATGGCCGGGAGCAATTGTAGACAGCAACGGAATTGGAGTTGACTGGCCAGGATGGTTATTTGCAAATGGTCAGTGGACAGAAGGTGCTGATGGATTTGAAAAAACAAGAACTGGTGTTACAATGGAGTTTTCATTAAATCCTACTGTAAGTATGATAGTGAGTTATCCGCCAGCAACACCACAATGTAATGCAAGACCAACTTTTGAAATCAAAGCAAACAATGATGCTGCTGGACCAATTGATGCAAAAAAAGGTATCAGCACAGCATTGAATATATTTAGTAATGACCGTTTAAATGGAACAGCAGTAAACCAAACAGCAGTTGTTTTAAGCACAGTGGTTGCAAACCCTAATTTGATTTTAAATGCAGATGGTTCTGTTGATGTTAAAACGGGAACACCATCGGGAACTTATCAATTGACTTACCAAATTTGTGAAGCTTCAAACTCATCAAATTGCAGTCAGGCGGTTGTAAATGTTACAGTTGTCAACTCAGAAGATCCTGCACCTGCAGCACAGATTATTACAAAAGACGATTTGCAGGTAAATGTTGATGGAATTAATGGACAGCTTGAGTTTATAAATGTACTAGACAATGATTTAGTGAATGGCTTGCCAATTGATCCGGCAAATGTTGTGATATCTAATACACCAAAAAGTCCATATTTTGAATTTAATGCAGACGGAACCGTAAATGTGAAACCAAACACACCAGGTGGAAGTTATGCTTTAGTTTATCAAGTATGTGAAAAAGCAAATTCATCTAATTGCAGTTCATCGACCTTGAATGTTTTTGTTGAAGTGCCAAACATTGCGATTATCAAAACAGCGGTATTTAATGATGAAAATGGAAATGGATTTGCAAATGCAGGTGAAACAATCACTTATAAATTTAAAGTAACTAACACAGGAAATGTTCCATTGACAAATGTTAGCGTTTCAGATCCTCTGCCAGGTGTAGTTGTTTCTGGACAAACAATTAATCTTGGAGTTGGCGAATCAAATGACAATAATTTCACAGCGAAATATAAAATTACTCAAAGTGATATTATTTCAGGTACAGTAAGTAATCAGGCAATAGCTTTTGGAAAAAGTGCAAGAGGAGTTGAAGTTGAAGACAAATCTGATGATGAAAGCAATTCAGGAGATCGTCCTACAGTATTAAGCTTAGATGGATGTAAAATAAAAGTACTAAATGCTTTTTCTCCAAATGGAGATTCAAAAAATGCAAGATTCTATATTCAAGGGATAGAGTGTTATCCTGATAATACAGTTGAAATTTACAACCGATGGGGCGTTTTGGTATTTGATATTGATCATTACAATAATGAAGATCGAGTTTTTGTGGGAGTTTCAGCAGGACGCGCGACGATCAAAGAATCAGATGGATTGCCAGTAGGAACCTATTTCTATATTTTAAAATATAAAGATAGTGATTCAAATCAGCATGAGCAGTCAGGTTACTTGTATCTAAATAAATAAAAAATGATAAGCGGCTTGACCTTTAGCCAAGCCGTTTTAAAAGCTTACTAAATGAAAAAATTAATTTTAATTTTCATGTTTTTTTCAGTCGTGTGTTCGGCTCAGCAAGATGCGCAGTTCACACAATATATGTACAATACAATCTCGGTGAATCCTGCTTATGCTGGTTCTAGAGGTGTATTGAATGTATTTGGATTGTATCGTACACAATGGATCGGGCTTGATGGTGCTCCAGAGACAAGCACATTTTCATTAAACACACCTTTAAGCAATAATAGCAAATTAGGATTAGGTGTCTCTTTGGTCAACGATAAAATTGGGCCAACTGTTGAAAATACTTTATCGGCTGATTTGTCTTATAGTATTCCTACTTCTGAATCATTTAAACTTTCTTTTGGAATAAAAGCTACGGCCAATATGTTTAATCTTGATGTCAGCAAATTAAGTTTTGAAAATCAAGGAGATGAACAATTTCAGGATTTAGACAATAAATTTTCGCCAAATATTGGAGCAGGAGTTTATTGGCATTCTGATAGAGCATATTTAGGATTCTCTGTTCCAAATTTCATTGAGACAAATCGTTATGATGATAACAACACAGCTATTTTCAAAGAAAAAATAAATTATTATTTCATAGCAGGTTACGTATTCAATTTGGATAAATTAGAATATATCCGATTTAAACCTGCTTTATTAACTAAAATGGCTCAAGGAGCACCGTTGCAAGTTGATGTTTCGGGTAATTTCATGTTTTATGATAAATTCGTTGTTGGACTTGCTTATCGCTGGAGTGCATCAGTAAGTGCAATGGCAGGTTTTCAAGTATCAAAAGGTATGTATGTTGGATACGGATACGATCATGAAACTACCAATTTAAGACGATACAACTCTGGATCTCATGAGATTTTCCTTCGTTTCGAGTTTTTCAATAGTTATAAAAAAATGACATCTCCAAGATTTTTCTAATTTGATACCGATCATGAGAATTAAAATAGTAAGCTTTTCTGTTTTGTTTGTATTTCTTTTTTTCAAAGTAAATGCACAGACAACAAAAATAAGTTCCGCAGATAAAAAGTATGATGATTATGCCTTCGTAGATGCTATAAAAGCATATGAAAGTTTGATAGAAAAAGGAACAAAAGATGAAAAAATAGTACAAAGACTAGGTAATTCCTATTATTTTATAGGTGAATTACAGTCGGCTTTGCAATGGTACAATGAGTTGTTTATTATGAATGAAGAACAAGAACCAGAATATTTGTACCGATATGCACAATGTTTAAAAGCATCAGGAAATTATCGAAAAGCCGATGAAGTTTTAGAAAAATTCAATCAAAAAGCAAATTCACAACAAAGAGCTTCTTTGATTCGAAATGACAAAAACTATTTGGAACAAATCAAATTAAATTCGGGGCGTTATGAAATTGCAGATGCCGGAATTAATTCACCTTATTCTGATTATGGAAGTTTTATTTTGGATAAAAAAATTGTCTTCACTTCAGCGAGAGATACAGGCGGAATTGCAAAAACTAGTTTTAAATGGACAAACAAATCTTTTTCGAAATTATATATAGCTGATTTAATGCCAGACGGAAGCGTCAGCAAGCCGGAATTATTTCGTAAAAAACAGAAATCAAAATTTAATGAATCGACGCCAGTTTTCACAAAAGATGGCCGAACAATGTATTTTACCAGAAATAATTTCACCGACGGAAAAAGAGGCCAAAATGACAAGCAAGTAACGCTTTTAAAACTTTATAAAGCGGAATTTATTAATGATGAATGGGTGAATGAAAAAGAACTTCCGTTCAATAGCGATCAATATAGTACGGCACATCCTGCATTAAGCATGGACGAAAAAACATTATATTTTGCGTCAGATATGCCAGGAACTTTAGGACAGTCAGATTTGTTTAAAGTGGCAATAAATGCAGATGGGACTTTTGGTCAGCCTCAAAATTTAGGTCCAATAATTAATACCGAAGGAAGAGAAACTTTTCCTTTTATTTCAAATGAAAATGAACTTTATTTTGCTTCAGATGGACGCCCGGGGCTTGGAGGACTTGACATTTTCGTTACAAAAATAAACCCTGACAGCACAATTGAAGATGATGTGCAAAATGTAGGAGAACCAGTAAACGGCAAACAAGATGATTTCGGATTTACAATTGACAGTAAAAACAGAACCGGATATTTTTCTTCTAATAGAGATAATGGCCACGGTTTAGACGATGTTTATCGTTTTGCAGAAACCAAAAGATTGGTTTGCGAACAAGATTTAATGGGAACAGTTTCTGATGCTGAAACGAATGAGGTTTTATCGAATGTAAGTTTAAATTTATTCGATGAAAATTTTAATCCTCTTTCGACAATCGTAACAGATGATAAAGGGAATTATATTTTTCCAAAAATAAAATGTGGTAAAAAATATTCTATCCGAGCATCAAAAACTGATTATGGAATAAAAGACATTTCGACAGTGCTTAAAAAAGAAAATGGTAAAACAACTTTGGATTTTACAATGCAAAAATTGTTCAAACCTTTAGCAACTAAAGCAATCGAAATCAAAAAGACAATCGTAAAACCAGTTAAACTCGGACCAATAAAAATCGGAACAGATTTAGCCAAATTACTTCATATTCCAATGAACTTTTTTGATTTAGGAAAAGCAACAATCAAAAAAACATCGGAACCTGATTTAAATAAAGTTGTTGATGTTTTAAATCAGTATCCAAATATAAAATTAGATATTCGTTCGCATACAGACAGTCGTTCATCTGCAGAAAGCAATCAAATTTTATCAGATAAAAGAGCACAATCAACAAAAGATTGGTTAATAAGTAAAGGAATTGATGAAAGTCGATTGACAGCAAAAGGTTATGGTGAAACTCAATTGGTAAACAAATGTGCTGATGGCGTAAAATGTACAGAAAAAGAGCATCAGCAAAATAGACGAAGTGAATTTATCATCGTTGGTTTGTAAAAAAGAAACAATCAAAAAAGGGGCTCTTTTCTAATTATGAAAAGAGCTCTTTTTTTATGGAACCATAGAAAGCGTTAAAAAAACAAATTTTTCACAAAAAACTTCTTCAATTGATTTCATTCTTTATTGAATAATTTTGAAAAACTGAAATGTGTTGTATTTTATTTAAAATGAATGAATTAGCTTTTTAAAAAATAAATTTTAATAACAAGTTTTGTCATTTTTTATTTAACTTTATAAATCTAAATTTTTTCAGATATGACTGTAAATCAAATACTAAACGCAAAAGGAAGAAATGTTTATTCCGTACTTTCAACTACAACAGTTTATGAAGCATTGAAAGTAATGGGCGAAAAAAACATAGGGGCAATTCTTGTAATTGATGGAACTGACCTAAAAGGAATATTATCTGAAAGGGATTATGCTCGAAAAATTGTTTTGAAGGATAAATCGTCAAAAGAGACTTTTGTTCATGAAATTATGGAAAGCAATGTTATTACAGTAAATCTTTCAAATAATATTGAAGATTGCATGGAGCTGATGAGCACAAAAAGATTCAGACATTTGCCAGTTTTAGAAGATGGAACTGTAGTTGGAATTATCTCAATCAGCGATGTTGTAAAAGCAATTATCGAAATTCAAAAAGATACCATAAATCACTTGAATTCTTATATTTCGCAATAAAAAAAAGCCAAAATATATACTTGTAAAAATAGTCCTGATTTTGAAGGACTATTTTTTTTTGATGCCGTAAATTGTTATTTTAACAAAAGAAAGCACTAAAAACGCCCCATTTTAAACTAAGACTTATATCTTTGTAAGCTAGAATAAAAGCTAAAAATAATGAACAAAGAGAGTAAAAGAAGAGAAGCGCTGCTGTATCACTCAGAGCCGACTCCAGGAAAAATTCAGGTAGTTCCAACAAAAAAATACGCAACCCAGAGAGACTTATCGCTGGCTTATTCGCCAGGTGTTGCAGAGCCATGTTTAGATATTGCAGCAAACGTTGAAGACGTTTATAAATACACAGCAAAAGGAAATTTAGTAGCTGTAATTTCAAATGGTACAGCAGTTTTAGGACTTGGGGATATTGGTCCTGAAGCATCAAAACCTGTAATGGAAGGAAAAGGTTTATTATTTAAAATATTCTCTGATATTGATGTTTTTGATATCGAAGTTGATACAAAAAATGTAGAAGAGTTTATCCAGACTGTAAAAAATATCGCTCCAACTTTTGGAGGTATCAATCTTGAAGATATTAAAGCACCGGAATCTTTTGAAATTGAAAGAAGACTAATTGAAGAATTAGATATTCCGGTAATGCACGATGACCAGCACGGAACTGCAATTATTTCTGCAGCAGCTTTAATCAATGCATTAGAATTGGCTGGGAAAAAAGCCGAAGACGTTAAAGTTGTAGTTTCAGGAGCAGGTTCGGCTGCAATTGCTTGTACAGATTTATACGTATTATTAGGTGTAAAAGTTGAAAACGTTTTGATGTATAATAGTAAAGGACTTTTAACAAAAGACAATCCTTCACTATCTGATTTACAATTGAAATATGCTTTTGACGGCGCTAAAATTGAATTAGCAGAAGCTGTAAAAGGTGCTGATGTTTTTATCGGACTTTCTTCTGGAAATATTATGTCGCCAGAAATGTTATTGACAATGGCTGAAAATCCAATTGTTTTTGCAATGGCAAATCCAAATCCGGAAATCGATTATAATCTGGCTGTAGAAACTCGTAAAGATGTTATTATGGCTACAGGACGTTCTGATTTTCCTAATCAGGTTAATAACGTTCTTGGTTTTCCATACATTTTTAGAGGAGCACTTGACGTAAGAGCTACGAAAATTAACGAAGCGATGAAAATGGCGGCTGTAAAAGCTTTAGCTATTTTGGCAAAAGAGCCAGTTCCTGAACAGGTTAATGTTGCTTACGGCGCTACAAAATTAGGTTTTGGTCAAGAATATATCATTCCTAAACCTTTTGACCCTCGTTTGATTACAGTTGTAGCTCCTGCAGTTGCAAGAGCAGCGATGGAATCTGGAGTGGCAAAACATCCTATTACAGACTGGGCAGCTTATGAAGATGTGCTTCGCGAACGTATGGGTAATGACAACAAAATGGTGCGCTTAATTACTAATCGCGCTAAATTAAATCCAAAACGAATTGTTTTTGCTGAAGCGGATCACTTAAATGTTTTAAAAGCAGCTCAGATTGTTTATGAAGACGGAATCGGTTTCCCAATTTTATTAGGAAACAGAGAAATTATATTAGAATTGAAAGCTGAATTAGGTTTTGATGCTGATCTTGAAATCATCGATCCTAAAACAAACGAAGAAGAAGAAAGACGTAACAGATTTGCAAATTCATACTGGGAAACAAGAGAGCGCAGAGGCGTTTCGTTGCTTGATGCTCAGAAATTCATGCGCGAAAGAAACTATTTTGCAGCCATGATGGTAAATGAAGGCGAAGCTGATGCGGTTGTAACTGGTCATTCAAGAAGTTATCCAAGTGTTGTAAAACCAATGCTTCAATTAATTGAAAAAGCACCGGGAGCTTCACTTGTTGCAACTGCAAATATGATGCTTACAGCACGTGGCCCAATGTTTTTGTCTGATACTGCAATTAATATTAATCCATCTGCTCAAGATTTAGTTAATATTGCGTTGATGACTGCAAAAACTGCAAAAATGTTTGGTATTGAGCCAGTTATTGCAATGGTTTCTTATTCAAACTTTGGTTCATCAACACATCAAAATGCATCAAAAGTGAGAGAAGCGGTTGCTTATCTGCATAAAAATCATCCTGAATTGATTGTAGATGGAGAAATTCAGGCAGATTTCGCTTTAAATTCAGAAATGCTTAAAGAAAAATTCCCATTCTCTAAATTAGCAGGAAAAAAAGTAAATACATTGGTTTTCCCTAACTTAGAGTCGGCAAACATCACTTATAAGCTATTGAAAGAATTGAATAAAGCAGGTTCAATTGGCCCAATTATGATGGGACTTAACAAACCTGTACATATTTTCCAGTTAGGAGCAAGCGTTGAAGAAATGGTCAACATGGCTGCAATTGCAGTTATCGATGCTCAGGAAAAAGAAATTAAAAAAAATAAATTAGCACAATAGTCCAATATAGAAAAGAGAAAAATCTTATTTTTATGTATATTTGGTACTATAAATTATATTTATGATAGCACATTTGCAAGGGAAATTAGTTGAAAAGAATCCCACAGAAGTTGTAATTGATTGTGGTGGAGTGGGATACCATGTAAATATCTCTTTGCATACCTTTTCGTTAATTCCTAATGCTGATTTTATAAAATTGTATACGCATCTTCAAATTAAAGAAGATGCGCATACTTTATTTGGTTTTGTTGAAAAGTCAGAACGCGAAATATTCAGAATGTTATTATCTGTTTCTGGTATTGGAGCTAATATTGCAAGAACAATGTTGTCTTCGATTGAGCCAAAACAAATTATTAATGCGATTGCATCTGGAGACGTAGCAGTTATCCAGTCAATTAAGGGAATTGGAAGCAAAACAGCTCAAAGAGTTATACTTGATTTAAAAGAAAAAGTGTTAAAATTGTATGATTTGGATGAAGTTTCAGTAGTTCAAAACAATACAAACAGAGATGAAGCGTTATCTGCTTTGGAAGTTTTAGGATTTGTTC
Source organism: Flavobacterium sp. ASV13 (assembly GCF_000745775.1). GTDB lineage: Bacteria > Bacteroidota > Bacteroidia > Flavobacteriales > Flavobacteriaceae > Flavobacterium. The sequence goes on from NZ_JQJY01000009.1 coordinate 9,523, forward strand.
GAAAAGCTTCTGAAAAAGTAGTCGAAAAGATCGTAAAAGAAGATCCGGAAGCTACCGCAGAAACCATCATAAAAAGAGCATTAAAAAGCTTGTAACTCAACTAACATAAACCAATTGTATGCGTAAAATTTGTATTTTTTTACTGGTTTTATTTTGCGGTAATGTTTTGCAATCGCAAGTAAATCCGGCAGTTCAAGATACAACTAAAACTCAGTTTTCCAAAGGAAAGTTAGAGTTGAAAGATCCTCCAAGCATACTTTCGGCCTATAAATATGATCCAATATCAGATCGATATATTTATACTAATTCAGTTGATGGTTTTCCAGTAAACTATCCTATTATTTTAACTCCCAAAGAATATGAAGATTTAGTTCTGAAAGAGTCTCGTCGAGATTATTTCAGAAAAAAAGCTGATGCTATAGATGGAAAAAAAGCAGGAAGTGAGGCTGCAAAAAAGAATTTGTTACCAAGATATTATGTTAACTCAAGCTTTTTCGAAAGTATTTTCGGAAGCAATACAATTGACGTAAAACCCACAGGTTCTGTTGAAATGGACTTGGGAATACGATATACAAAGCAAGACAATCCATCATTTTCACCCCGAAACAGATCCAGCCTCACATTTGATTTTGATCAAAGAATCAGTATGAGTTTGATGGGAAAAGTAGGAACACGATTAGAAGTAAATGCTAATTATGATACTCAGTCCACATTTGCTTTTCAAAACTTATTTAAATTGGCTTACACCCCTTCTGAAGATGATATTATTCAGAAAGTCGAAGTAGGTAATGTCAGCATGCCTTTAAACAGTACTTTAATTCGTGGTGCACAGAGTTTATTTGGTGTAAAAACACAATTACAGTTTGGAAAAACAACGGTAACGGGTGTTTTCTCCGAGCAAAAATCACAAACAAAGAGTGTTGTAGCCGAAGGAGGTGGTACAGTGCAAAATTTTGATTTGTATGCATTAGATTATGATAATGACCGTCACTTTTTCTTATCTCAGTTCTTTAGAGACAGGTATGATGCTTCGTTAAAAAGTTATCCTGTTATTAATAGCCGTGTTCAGGTCACAAGAATAGAGGTTTGGGTAACCAATAAGCAAAATAGGGTAAGCACAACAAGTAATAACCTTCGTAATGTTATTGCGCTTCAGGATTTAGGTGAAGGACCTCTTAGCGATGTTCCTGATAACGAAGTTGTTGTTATCAGTTCAACTGCAGGATTTTTTAATAAGCCTGTTGATTCACCTGCTGATAATGAGAATAATGCCTACGATCCTGCAGCAATTGGTCAAGCGGGATCATTTTTAAATTCGAATATTAGAGAAATCGTTACGGCAAAATCTGGATTCAATAATACAAATGTAAGCGAAGGAACTGATTACTCAATATTAGAGAATGCCCGCAAATTAACAGCAAACGAATTTACTTTCAATCCGCAGTTAGGATATATATCATTGCAGCAACGTTTGGCAAATGATGAGATTCTGGCTGTAGCTTATGAATATACAGAAGGAGGTAAGGTTTATCAAGTTGGAGAATTTGGAAGTGACGGTGTTGATGCTACAGTTGTCACTGGAAATAATAATTCTAATCAGGCGATTATTACGCAAAGTTTGATTTTGAAGATGCTTAAAAGCAATTTGACAAATGTGCAGAATCCAGTTTGGAATCTGATGATGAAAAACGTTTATCAAATTCCACAGGCATATCAAATCAAACAAGATGATTTTAGAATGAATATCTTGTATACTGATCCTTCTCCGATTAACTATATTACTCCAGTAACGGGATCTACTTTTCCGCCAAATCCGGCACCTGATAATAAAGTAGATCAGACTCCTTTGTTGAATGTTTTTAATTTGGACAAGCTGAATTATAACAATGATCCACAAACAGGAGGAGATGGTTTCTTTGATTATTTACCAGGTATTACTGTTGATGTTCAAAATGGGCGAATTATTTTTACAACAAAAGAGCCTTTTGGAGAATTGATATTTAGTAAACTGCAAAGTAATACAGGTGAGAATTACAATGATCCAAGTACATATAATGCAAACCAGCAGAAATACGTTTTTAGAAGCATGTATCGCAATACGCAATCTGGTGCATTGCAGGATAGTGACAAGAATAAATTTTTGCTTAGAGGAAAATATAAATCTTCAGGAAGTAACGGAATCCCAATTGGAGCCTTTAACGTGCCTCAAGGTTCTGTTGTTGTAATGGCAGCGGGGCGAAGACTTGTTGAAGGTATTGATTATAGTGTTGATTATCAGTTAGGACGAGTTCAGATTTTAGATCCATCGCTTCAGGCTTCAAATACACCAATTGAAGTTTCATTAGAGAATAATTCTATTTTTGGACAGCAAACCCGAAGATTTATTGGATTCAATGTTGAACATAAAATTTCAGACAAATTTGTTGTCGGCGGTACATATTTAAAAATGACGGAAAAACCGTTTACTCAAAAATCAAGTTACGGTCAGGAATCAGTAAACAATACAATTTTTGGATTCAATGGTAATTATGCAACAGAAGTTCCATTCCTTACCAGATTAGTGAATAAGCTTCCAAATATGGATACTGATGTTCCGTCAAATCTTTCGATACGAGGTGAAGTTGCCTTTTTAAAACCAGATGCTCCAAAAGCAAGTGATTTTGAAGGCGAAGCAACAATTTATATTGATGATTTTGAAGGTTCTCAGTCAACAATTGATATGAGATCTGCCTATGCGTGGAGTTTAGCGTCAACTCCATTTGTAAATTCGATTAATGATAATACGTTTAACGCTAATTCAAATACGCTTGATTACGGATTTAAACGAGCAAAATTGGCTTGGTATACAATCGATCCAATTTTTTACTCCTCAAAACCATCTGGTATTTCAAATGATGATTTGTCATTAAATTCTACAAGAAGAATTTATAGTAAAGAGTTATATCCAAATACAGATATTGCCCAAGGTCAGATTCAGGTGGTTAATACACTTGATTTAACTTATTTTCCGTCTGACAGAGGACCTTATAATAATAACCCAAATTTTAGTTCAAGTGCAGCTTCGTCTAATTTTGGAGGAATTATGCGTGCGCTGAATTCAACTAATTTTGAACAAGGAAATGTTGAATATATTCAGTTTTGGGTATTGGATCCTTATGTTGGAAACGGTGAAGCTCCGGCAAACAATACAGGTAAAATCTATTTCAACTTAGGTGAAGTTTCTGAAGATGTTTTAAAAGACGGAAGAAAACAATATGAAAATGGTTTAGGTCCGGATCAGGTAATGGTAAATCCGCAACCTATTTGGGGTGATGTTCCAGCTTCTCAATCGTTGATTTATGCATTTGATACTAACCCAGATAATCGTAAAAATCAAGACGTTGGTTTAGATGGTTTGCCAGATGCTAAAGAAGCCGCGATTTATAATAATTATGCAGGGGAACAAGATCCCGCAGCTGATAACTACACTTATTATCTGAATACAGACGGAGGAGTTATCAATCGTTACAAAAAATATAATGGTACAGAAGGCAACTCTGCAGTTAGTATTAATGATCCTAATCGTGGGTCAACAACATTGCCAGATGTAGAGGACATTAATCGTGACAACACCATGAGTACGATTAATGCTTATTATGAATACAGTATTGATTTGAAACCAGGAATGCAGGTTGGGTCAAATTATATTACGGATATCCGCGAAGTAAGTAATGTCGAATTGCCAAACGGAGGAACTACAAATGCAAGATGGATTCAGTTTAAGATTCCGGTATCAAAACCAGAAAATACAATCGGAAACATTTCTGATTTTAGATCGATTCGTTTCATGCGTATGTTTATGACTGGTTTTAATGATCAAATGACAGTACGTTTTGGAGCTTTGGATTTAGTTAGAGGTGAATGGAGAAAATATACTGGTACACTTGATGCAAATGATCCAAATCCAGATGATGACGGAGTTCAGTTTGATGTTGCCGCAGTTAATATTCAGGAAAACGGAACAAAATGTCCAGTAAATTATGTTATTCCGCCAGGTGTTCAGCGAGAACAATTGTATAACAACAATACGATAATCAATCAAAATGAGCAGGCTTTGGCAGTTCGAATTGGAGGGGCAGGATTACAATATTTGGATTCTAGAGCTGCTTTCAAGAATGTAAGTGTTGATATGCGTCAATACAAAAAAATGAAAATGTTCTTGCACGCTGAATCTCTTCCTAATGAAGCTACTTTAAGAGACGATGAAATGGTTGGTTTTATTCGTTTTGGTAATGACTTTACTCAAAACTATTATCAAGTTGAAATTCCGTTAAAAGTTACACAAACAGGAGGGTCTTGTACGATAAGCCCGGATTTGGTTTGGATGGAAGAGAATAATATCGATTTGGCGTTAGATTTATTGACCAGAATGAAAATTAAGGCAATGCCATTGGATATTAATTCTCCTAAAAGAGATATTAATGGGGTTTATTATCCTGATGATGATCCGGATTTAATTCCAGACGGAGGTGATGGTGACAGCAAATTAAGATTAGGTATTAAAGGAAATCCGAACTTTGGTTTGGTTCGAAATTTAATGGTCGGAGTTAAGAGCAGGGCCGATCATAAAGATATAAAAGGAGAGGTTTGGTTCAATGAGCTTCGTATGTCAGATTTGGATAATAAAGGCGGTATGGCAGCATTGTTAAATGTTGATACCAATATGGCTGATTTTGCAACCATTTCTGCAACTGGAAGAAAAAGTACGATTGGATTTGGATCGCTGGAACAAGGTGCAAACGAGAGAGATCGTGAAGATATTCAGCAATATAATATTGTGACCAATTTGAATTTAGGAAAATTATTACCACATAAATGGGGAATCAATTTACCTTTTAATTATGCAATTGGTGAAGAAGTTATTACGCCAGAATATGATCCTTTTAATCAGGATATTAAATTAGATCAGTTGCTTAACGAAACTACTGATCAGGCAGAAAAAGATAATATCAGAACTCGTGCTATAGATTACACAAAACGTAAAAGTATCAACTTTATAGGTGTAAGAAAAGATAGGGCTCCAGAACAAAAACCGCATGTTTATGATGTTGAAAATTTCACTTTTTCACAATCATATAATGAGGTGGCACGCCATGATTATGAAGTTGAAGATTATAGAGATCAACAATCAAATTCGGCTGTAAATTATGCTTATACTTTTCAGCCAAAAGAAGTTGTACCTTTCAAGCAGACCAAATTCATGAAAAAAAGTGATTATTGGAAAATGTTGAGTGATTTCAATTTTAATTATTTGCCTTCGAATATTACGTTTAACACAAATATTTTAAGACAAAGCAATCGTCAACAATATAGACAGGTTGAGGTTGAAGGTATAGGACTTGATCCGCTTTACAGAAGAAATTTTGCTTTTAATTACCAATATGGATTTGGTTTTAATCTGACTAAATCATTAAAATTAAATTATACAGCGGCATCAAATAATATTGTGAAGAATTATTTGAATGAAGATAAAACACCAAAAGAAGATTTTAATATTTGGGATGATTATTTAGACATTGGTACACCAAATCAGCATTTACAGCAATTAGTATTGAATTATGAAATTCCGCTGTATAAAATTCCTGTTCTGAGTTTTGTAAAAGCGAGTTATTCCTATACAGCTGATTACAGTTGGCAACGTGCTTCTACAGCTATGTCTGAATTTACTGCTGATGACGGAGTTACATATAATTTAGGGAATACAATTCAGAATGCCAACTCAAATACATTTACGACAACCCTAAACATGAATTTATTATATAAATATTTAGGATTGACGCCAGGTGCAAAAACAGCTGCAAAACCTAAACCGGCCGGACCTCCAAAACCTGGAGAGAAAGTAGTGAATACTGCAAAACCAGTAGAGAAAAACAGTCCGTTTTATGATGGTCTAATTGGAGTTTTAACAAGTGTAAAAAACATTCAGATTAATTATACTAAAAATAGCGGAACAGTTTTACCAGGATATACGCCAAGTGTTGGTTTCTTTGGTACAGCAAAACCATCATTAGGTTTTATTTTTGGAAGTCAGGATGACGTTCGATATGAATCAGCAAAAAATGGATGGTTAACAAACTATGATAATTTCAACCAAAATTTCACACAGGTAGAAAATAAGATTTTAAAAATAACTGCGAACATGGATTTATTGCCAGATCTAAAAATTGATTTAGCGATGGATCGTGCTTATTCTGAAAATTCATCAGAACAATATAGTGTTAGAGATTCAATAGGACAATTGTTTTATAAGCCGTTATCGCCTTATACGTATGGAATGTTTTCGATCTCAACGGTGCTGATTAAAACATCTTTTGCAACAAGTAATGAAAATGAATCTGCAGCATTCGATGATTTTAGAAATAATCGTTTAGTAATCGCAAATCGTTTGGCAGAAGATCATTATGGTTCGGGTACAACGATTCCAAGATATGATGCAGGAGCACTTCCTCCTGAAAATCCTAATGCACCTATAGAAGATCTTTCAAATCCAAATAACAGTCAGAGAAAGTTAATTCAGTCAAATGACGGTTATCCGATAGGTTATGGTAAAAGTAATCAGGCGGTATTGCTTCCTTCTTTTTTAGCGGCATATACAGGAAAAGATGCGTCGAACGCTTCGACTAGTATTTTTAGAAGTTTTCCTATTCCAAACTGGTCGATTAAATATAATGGGTTGATGCGCTTTAAGTATTTTAAAGATCACTTTAGACGTTTTTCATTGCAGCATAATTACCGTGCATCCTATACCATAAATCAATTTAGGTCTAATTTTGATTATTATGAAAATCCAAACGGGCAAGATATAAACTCGAATTTCTATAATCAAACTATAATGTCAAATGTCAATTTAGTTGAACAGTTTAGTCCGCTGATTCGTGTTGATTTTGAGTTAAAAAGTTCTTTCCGTTTGCTGACTGAAATAAAACGAGACAGAGCATTGTCTATGAGTTTCGATAATAATTTACTGACCGAAGTAAGAGGTGTGGAGTATGTTGTAGGAATGGGGTATCGATTTAAAGATGTTATTTTTTCATCTCGTTTAGCGGATAATCCAACAGGAATTATAAAAAGTGATATTAATATAAAAGCTGATTTTTCATATCGAAATAATCAAACATTGGTGCGTTATTTAGATTATGACAATAACCAGTTGGCAGCAGGACAAAATATTTGGGCATTAAAATTAACAGCAGATTATGCATTCAGTAAAAATCTGACAGCTATATTTTATTATGACCATTCATTCTCGAAAGCAGTTATTTCGACTTCTTTCCCGCTTACAAATATTAGATCAGGATTTACGCTCAGATATAATTTCGGAAATTAAATTTAGAATTCTAAACTAGATTTTATTAGAAGATTATTACATTTGTGACTTAATTATTAAATTATCAATTTTCAAACATACTATTATGAGCATACCAGCAAATTTAAAGTACACAAAAGATCATGAATGGGTTAGCATCGAAGGCGATGTTGCGACTGTAGGAATTACTCATTTTGCACAAAAAGAGTTAGGGGATATTGTGTATGTTGAGGTAGAAACTTTAGATCAGACATTAGATAAAGACGAAGTTTTTGGAACAGTTGAAGCTGTTAAAACAGTTTCAGATTTATTTTTGCCTTTGACAGGTGAAATTATTGCTTTCAATGATAGTTTAGAAAGTGCTCCAGAAACTGTGAACTCTGATCCTTACGGAGCAGGATGGATGATCAAAATAAAAATTGCTGACGCTTCAGAAATTGATTCGTTATTGTCTGATGCAGCTTACAAACAACTTATCGGTGCCTAAACAACTTCTTTTAATTTGGGCGATTATTTGTTCAGGTATCATTACTTATTTTTGTTTGACGAATTCAAGTAATATACCGGCAATAGATTTTCCGAGTATAGATAAAATCGTTCATTTTTGCTTTCATTTCGGATTTACAATTTCGTGGATTTTGTTCTTCAAAAAAGAATTGAAAGGTCAGCATGCAAACGATTATAAAGCATATTTGATTTCATTTATATTTTCAGTTTTCTTTGGAATTACAATCGAGATTCTTCAAGGTGTTTTAACAACTACAAGAACTCCAGATGTAACTGATGTCCTTGCAAATACGATCGGAGCAACTGCCGGAGTATTTTCTGCTATAGGATTTAGGAAACTGATTGATAAAATAATAGGAATATAATTACCCACTTCGGTGGGTTTTTTATTATCATAAAATGAACCCTTATAAATAATGCTTTTTTTTCAATTTAAAATGTATTTTTGTGCCGATCTGACGTAATAGGAAAATCATGAACATTAAGCAATATCTTGATTCAACGTATCTTAAAACTGCTTTACAAGCTGGGCTTTCGGAAGCAGAAAATAATATTGTTGTAAAAAATGCAATTGAAGAAGCAATTGCAGAAGGTTTTAAGTTAATTATGATTCGGCCGGAACATGTCAGCTTGGCTAAAAAAATGATTTTGAAAGCTAATTCGTCTTTGCTTGTTGGTACTGTTATTGATTTTCCGGAAGGCAAATCAGATTTGGGAACCAAAATTAAAGAAGCAAATGAAGCAATTGAAAACGGAGCAGATGATTTGGATTTTGTCTGTAATTATGAAGCTTTCAAAAATGGCGAAATTGCATTAGTTAAAAATGAAATTTTAATAGGTACGCAAATTGGATTGGCACACAATAAAACCGTAAAATGGATTATTGAAACAGCAGCTTTGACTGATAAAGAAATTATCCAGCTTTCGGCTTTGATAAAAAATGTTGTGATTTCTAATTTTAAAGAGGAAAATTACGCATCAGTATTTGTGAAATCATCTACAGGTTTTTTTAAAACGGAAAATGATTTGCCTAATGGAGCGACTGTTCCAGTGATAATTATAATGTTAGAAAATGCATCGCCATTGTCAGTTAAGGCTGCGGGCGGTGTTCGATCATATGAAGACGCAATAGAAATGATTCGTTTAGGAGTTAAGCGAATCGGAACTTCGGCAGCAAAAGCAATTGCTGGCGGAGAGAATACCACAAATCAATATTAAATGAAAACCAAAACCTACGTAATGAATAAAAGCGCCCTGACTTTTATTTTAATGCTAACTTCTTTAATTGCTTTTGCACAAGAAAATAATGCTTCCTCAGTTAAATCTGGATTTACAAGTGAACAATTTCCTGTTTTTCAGAATTGCGAAAATTTGATCGATAAAAAATTGGAAAACTGCTTTTACAAAGAAGTTCAGGATTTTGTTTTTCAAAATTTTGAAGTTCCGGAAAATTTAAAGCAAAATAATTATAAAGGAGAAGTTAAGGTACTCTTTGAAGTAGATGCGACTGGTGTTTTTAAGGTGATTTATGTAAATACGGCAAATGAAGATTTGTCTAATGAAGCGAAACGTGTTTTTGGTAAGTTTCCAACAATTAAGCCGTCAACTTATAATGGAAAACCGACTTATTCAAAATATACCATCACAATAAATATTCCGTTAAAAAGTGCGGATCAATTGGCAGCAGAAGCCGCGGCAGCTGCACAGATTTTAAAACCAACCGAGAAACCTATGACGGAATTGGATAGTATTGTTTATAAAAAATACGATAATCCAGAATTCGAAAGCCATTTAAATATTCCATTTTCTCATAGTTATTACGCACAATTTGATGGTGCAATGAATCAAGTTGGAAGTAATAGTCATACTTCTTCAAAACCTTATACCTATGCGGAGGTTTCAAAATATTATAATTTGAAAGCTGTAAATGAGTCACTTCAAAAAAAGACTTCAACATGGCTTGGAAGAAAATGGTGGAATGAAAATTTGGTACAGATTCAGGGAGAAGATTACTGGCTGGCTTTAAATCCGATTGTAGATTTACAGATGGGAAAAGCTTCAGATCTTGATGCTTCTTATACCTATGTTAATACACGTGCTTTAAATTTTAGAGGAGGTTTAGGGAAACAAATAAATTTTACTACAACAATTTTTGAAAGCCAAGGCCGATTCGCTGGATATTTTAATGATTATGCTGAATCATTGAAACCGTCTGGAGGAAATCCGGCCATTATTCCTGGAGTTGGAATTGCAAAACGTTTTAAAACTGATGCATACGATTTTCCTTTGGCAGAAGCAAATATTACCTATACACCATATAAATTTTTCGATCTTCAGTTAGGTTACGGAAGAAACTTCATTGGTGACGGTTATCGTTCATTAATTGAGAGTGATGGGGCAAGTCCATATCCGTATTTTAAAATTAATACTACTTTCTGGAAAATTAAATATACGAATACTTATATGTGGCTGAAAGATGTTCGACCAGAAGTTACAGTTGATAAAACATACGCTACAAAGTTTATGGCAAATCACTATTTAAGCTGGAATGTTTCAAACAGACTGAATTTAGGTTTCTTTGAGTCTGTTGTTTGGACAGATACCAATAATAGAGGATTTGATGTGAATTTTGTGAATCCAATTATTTTTTATCGTACAGTTGAATTTACTTCTTCTTCAAGAAGTGGAAATGCGATGTTGGGTATTACTGGAAAATATAAATGGAATAACAGTATAAATTTATATTCTCAGTTTTTAATCGATGAATTTTCAGTTTCTGATGTAAAGGCGGGCGATAAAAGCTGGAAAAATAAATTTGGTTTTCAAATTGGAGGAAAATATTATAATGCATTCAATGTAAAAGATCTTTTGTTTCAAGTCGAGTATAATCATGTTCGTCCTTATGTGTATTCACATAGTGCCGTAATTACAAATTATGGACACAATAATCAAAGTCTTGGTCATCAATGGGGCGGAAATTTCAATGAATTAGTTGTAATTGGACGTTATCATAAAGGGCGTATTTTTGGCGATGCTAAATTTACTGTTGGAAAAAGAGGTCTTGATTTTAATACAACTAAAGACTCGTACAATTATGGTGGCGACATTTATAAAAGTTATGATGTAAAACGTCCATATGATAAAGGAGTAGAAGTAGGTCAGGGAAATAAAACAAATGTTTTTATTGCTGACGTTCAAGGAGGTTATTTGATAAACCCAATGACAAACCTGAAATTGTTTGGAAGTTTTATTTACAGAAACTTTGATCCGACTCAAGATACAGTTACAACTTTTAAGCAAAGTACGACTTGGTTTAGTATCGGATTACGTTCAGATATTTTTAATTGGTATTTCGATTACTAGGATTTTTATAAGATTTTTCGAAATAATTGTGTTAAAGATTTGCAAGTCCTTATTTTGTAAAGGTTTTATTGAAAAAAATCTAAATTTATAGTTCTGTATTCTACAATCTAATTTGTACATTTGCACCACTCAAAAAAAATATACAAACAATAGAGGTTTGAACGCTACTAAAAATACAATTTCACTAAAATCAATATTTCTGGATTTCAAAGAGATTACAAAGGCTGGTTTGGCTATCAGTGTTTTGTTTTCTTCAATAGCTGGATATTTGTTAGGTGTAAATGCTGAACATCCTTTTAAATGGAGTGTTTTGCTTGTTTTGTCAATTGGCGGTTACTGTATGGTTGGTGCTTCAAATGCATTTAATCAGGTAATTGAAAAAGACATAGACGCTTTAATGGACAGAACAAAAAACCGTCCTGTTCCTTCTGGACGTATGTCTCCAAAAATGGCTTTGTTTGTAGCAAGTTTGTTGACTATTATCGGAATCAGCTTGCTTTATACCATTAATGCCAAGTCAGCAATGTTTGCGGCAATCTCAATATTTTTATACACAAGTATTTATACACCATTAAAAACAGTTACTTCATTATCTGTGTTTGTTGGTGCTTTTCCTGGAGCAATACCATTTATGTTAGGATGGGTTGCTGCTACAGGTGAATTCGGAATTGAGGCAGGAACTTTGTTTTTAATTCAGTTTTTCTGGCAATTCCCTCATTTTTGGGCAATCGGCTGGTTTTTATATGAAGATTATGAAAAAGCAGGAATCTTTATGCTTCCGACAGGAAAGAAAGATAAAGGAACCGCTTTACAGGTTATTCTGTATACAATTTGGTTGATTATAGCTTCATTGCTTCCAGTTTTGGGGTATACAGGGCAATTGTTTATTTCTCCAATTGCAGCAGTTTTAGTGTTTTTATTAGGATTGTGGATGCTTTTTTATGCAGTAAAATTGTATCAGTTGAGAACGGCAAAGTCTGCAAGAACTTTAATGCTGGTGAGTGTTTCATACATTTCACTATTGCAGATTGTATTTATAGTAGATAAATTTTTAAGATAGTTATGGAAATGACAATTAAAGCAAGTGATGAACAATTAAGAAAATCAAAATCGGCAAAACTGATTTTGTTATTCGCCATGGTTAGTATGACCATGATGTTTGCAGGACTTACAAGTGCATTTGTGGTTAGTAAATCAAGAGCTGACTGGTTGAAGGATTTTCAATTGCCAACAGCATTTTATTATAGTACAGCAGTAATTATTGGCTGTAGCGTTACATTTTATTTAGCAAAAAAAGCTATTCAAAAAGATAATAGAAGCGCTGTTACACGATTGCTTTTAGGAACTTTAGCTTTAGGGATTTTGTTTATAGTATTGCAATTTCAGGGATTTGGACAAATCGTTGAAAAAGGGTATTATTTTACAGGACAAGGTAGCTCAATTACTACAACTTTTCTTTATGTTGTTACTGTAACACACCTATTGCACTTAGCAGGCGGATTAATTTCACTTTTAATTATAATTTATAATCATTTTAAACAAAAATACAATTCGACTCAAACTCTTGGTATAGAACTAGGTGCGATGTATTGGCACTTTTTGGATTTATTATGGGTATATTTATTTTTATTTTTATATTTCTTTAAATAAGAAAAAAACGTAAATTTGGGAACTTTTTAACGAATATCTTTTATGGAAGCGACAGTTACTACTGCAAATAACAACGAAAAAACTTGGGGAGGCGGAGAGGATATCCAGCCATTAGGAGCAAGTTATGGTAAAATGATGATGTGGTTTTTTATCGTATCAGATGCCTTGACATTCTCTGGATTTCTTGCTGCTTATGGTTTTTCTAGATTTAAATTTATTGAAACTTGGCCATTGGCTGATGAAGTGTTTACTCACTTCCCATTTATGCATGGCGTTTCGGCTCCTATGTATTATGTAGCCTTAATGACTTTTATTTTGATTTTCTCATCTGTAACAATGGTTTTGGCTGTTGATGCAGGTCATCAATTAAAAAAGACAAAAGTTGCTATTTATATGTTCTTAACTATTATTGGAGGTTTAATTTTCGTTGGTTCTCAGGCTTGGGAATGGAAAAACTTCATTAAAGGAGAATATGGTGCAGTTGAGACAGCAGGTGGAAGTTTATTGCAGTTTGTTGATGCAAAAGGAGAAAGAGTTGCTCTTGAAGAGTTTGCTGTAAAATTGCCAGAACAAAGAGAAGCTTTAACAAGAAGCCATTCAACTTGGTTTATGGAAGATGCTGAAACGCAGGCTACATACACAGTTGCTGAAGTACAAGCTGGATTTAAAGCACATCCTGAATTGTTGATTAGAACAGAACAAATTATTGAAAATAACGGGAAAAAGAGTAAAAAAGTTCTGACTAGAGCAGAAGCTGAAACTCGTTTAGCAACTGCAAAATATGTAGTAGAAGGTGCAAACCTTACTAGAAACGAATACGGAAGTAAATTGTTTGCTGATTTCTTCTTCTTCATCACTGGATTCCACGGATTCCACGTATTTTCTGGAGTTATCATTAATATCATTATTTTCTTTAATGTATTATTAGGGACTTACGAGAAAAGAAGAAGCTACGAAATGGTAGAGAAAGTTGGATTATACTGGCACTTTGTCGATTTAGTTTGGGTATTCGTATTTACAGTTTTCTACTTAGTTTAATTTTTTAAGATTTATTATTATGGCACACGGTCACGAATACGTATCAAATACAAGAAGAATCTGGTTTGTTTTTATATTGCTATCAGTAGTAACTACTGTAGAGGTTATTCTTGGTATCTACAAACCTGCAGTTTTAGAAGGTAATCATTTTGTAGGTTTGAATTTATTGAACTGGATATTTTATATCCTTACAATATTCAAAGCATATTATATTGTATGGGCATTTATGCACATGGAAGGTGAAAAAAGCAGCCTTAGATGGTCTGTTGTATCGCCAGTTATTTTCCTAGTTTTATATTTATTGTTTATTCTTTTGACAGAAGGACATTATATTTATGGGGTTTTTAAAGATTCTACTATTAAATGGAATTTTTAACATGATATTAATTCGAAAAGAAGCTCCGATTAACGGAGCTTTTTTTATTTTTGTACCTCAATATTTTCCCGCATAAACAATGAAAAAAAATATAGTTCTCTTTGTACTTTTTGTTCTGCCTATTGTAGCTTATTTGTTTTTTGCTTCTGGTGTAAATAGTTTTACAACTCTTCCTGTAATAACACCTAAAGTAGCTGACTTTGGAAATTGGAATTCATTAAACGGGAAGAAAATCTCTCTTAATAAAAAAATTACGGTACTTGGTTTTGGAGGTACAAATATTTTAGAAAACCGAGGTAATTATTTTAATCTAAATGAAAAAATCTACAAACGTTATAACGGTTTTGAAGACCTTCAGTTTGTAATTTTGTGTCCGCTTGGAACTGAAAAAGAAGCTCAAAAAATAGTTGATGCTTTATCTCCTTTTACAGATGTTAAAAATTGGAATTTTGTATTTGCTTCAAATGAAGAAATTCAAAAGTTTTATGATGGACTTCATCTAAAAGAAAAACTAAATAAGAACCTTGAAACTCCAAATGTTTATATTGTTGATAAAGAAAGAAATCTTAGAGGAAGAAAAGATAAAAAGGAATACAAAGAGGGATACAATACTTTTCATCCTTCTGAGCTAAGCAATGAAATGCTGGATGATTTTAAAATCATTTTATACGAATATCGTGCGGCTCTTAAAAAGAATCACAATGCCACTAAACAACTTTAATTTTTACCTACATGTTTAAAAATAAATCATACATCGGGATTTCGTTTATCGTTTTGATTTTCGGAATTTATGCAGTGCCAAAAATTGTTGACAGAATTCAAAACGGCGAAGTTGTAAAAGGGAATCGTTTGGATAACGTTGGTTTGAAAGGTGCAAAAGATACAGCTAAATTATTAACCATTGGACCAGCTCCAAAATTTGAATTGACAAATCAAGATGGTGCAAAAGTTTCAAATCAAACCTACAAAGGAAAGGTTTATGTTTTGGAATTTTTCTTTACTACTTGCCCTTCAATTTGTCCAAAGATGAATTTAAGTATGCTGGAAATTGAGAAAACATTCTTTGGAAATCCTAATTTCGGAATTGTTTCAATTACGATTGATCCTGCTCATGATACTCCGGCAGTTTTAAAAGATCATGCAAAATTATTAGGTGTGAAATCTTCAAATTGGAATTTCTTGACTGGAGACAGAGCAACAATAATGGATTTGTCTAACAAAGGTTTCAATTTGTATGCAGGAGAAAATGATAAGGTGAATGGAGGTTTTGAGCACTCAGGTTTATTTGCTTTAATTGATAAAGATGGGAAAATCCGTTGCAGAAAAGATGAGTTTGGAAACCCAATTTTGTATTACGATGGTTTAGACAAAAAAGGAGTTAGAGAAATTCAGGAAGATATTAAAGTATTATTAGAAGAATAAAATGGAAGATAATTCAATAGAAAAAAAATATAATAAATTTATAATTGCGGTTTCAATTATAATACCGGTTGTAGTTGCAATTTTATTTGGTGTAAAATTAAAAGATTTTGGATATAATGTTGAACCATTATCTATGTTACCTCCGGTTTATGCAACGATAAATGGTATAACAGCGGTTGTGCTTGTTGCGGCTGTAATGGCTATTAAAAACGGGAAACGTTTATTGCATGAGCGCCTAATGACTTTTGCTATTGCTTTGTCTGTTGCTTTTTTGGTAATGTATGTCGCGTATCATATGACGGCAGATTCTACTAAATATGGCGGAGAAGGCGTTTTGCGTTACGTTTATTTCTTTATTTTGATTACTCATATTTTATTGTCGATTGCTATTATTCCTCTTGTATTAATTACATATGTTCGAGGATTAGCACAGCGTTTCGATAAGCATAAAAAAATAGCTAAAATAACTTTTCCGCTTTGGTTATATGTTGCGGTTACAGGGGTTGTAGTTTACTTAATGATTTCTCCTTACTATGTATACTAATAAAAAAAATAGGTTTCAAGTTTCAAGTTTCAGGTTTCAAACTTTGTTTTTTGGGATTTGTTTCTTCTTAATTGGAATTTCGGCGAATGCTCAATGTGCAATGTGCCGTGCTGCACTTGCAGGAGATTCTAACGTAAAAAAAGCTGAGGCTGTAAATGACGGAATTGTGTATTTAATGGTAATTCCGTATTTGCTAGTAGGTATAATTGGTGTTCTGATTTATAGAATGTATCAATCTAAAAAGAAAAAAGCAGTCTAATTTAGACTGCTTTTTTTATTATTTTAGTCCATTAACGGAAACATTAACTGTTCCATTTATTTTGATAAAAGCGATAATCGCCTGATTTGTCAATTGAATTTTATCAAACTGAATATCTTCCATTTTTCCATTTACAAAAACTCCTGGCATTGGCGAATAGTTTTTAAGATACGAAGCCATGCTTTTTTTACCTTCCTCCAAATTTGGCTGGATTGAGTAACGGCAACTTGCTTCCATTTTTCTTAAAATATAACCTTGTCCCAGCCAGCTTGCGGTTCTCATTAATTTGCTTTTGGTATCTAAAACATAATCCAGTTTGTCAAAATAAATTTCTTTTGTCTGCGGATTATATTGAGGAAATCCATTAAGATATAATGTTCCGTTTATTGAGCCTAAAACATCCAACGCGATAACCATCTTCCCATCTTTATGCCAAATAGAAACATTTTTTACAGTTATTTTTTTGCTTCCTGATCCAAATTCTTGATCTGCAAAATTTTTCGTCATTATTTTTGAAGCATCCGCATAAGTTGAAATTGCTGCAATATTAGCACTAACTTGATTAGGGATTTTAACGACTGGTTTCAAAACAATTTTATTGGCATTGAATTTTGATTCGGGTTGTTTGCCAACAATGGTTTCCATATTGCATTTCATCCCCATGTCTAGTAAAAAGGAATCGTTTTTGAGTTTTGCGTTCGTTGAATAAACTTCAATTGGAGCGATTCTTAACCAGCTTTCATACGTGTCGCTCATTTGAAATGGCGTACAAATTTTTTCTAGCGCAGTTAAAACATTCGGTTTAAAATCCATCGATTTTTCAATTGATTCGTCGATTTTCTTTTCGATTTTTGATTTGAAAATAGAAATTGCTGGATTTATCAAATAAGTAATCGGCATACTTTTTCCGAAAACCATCATAGTTGGACTTTCGTTCCAATCTAATGATTTGAATTCTGTTTTGGTGTTTAATTTCCAATTGGTCAGCGCAACATCACTCGATAATGTGATAACCCCGTTTAAATTAAATTCACGCGTGTCGTATAGTTCGACGCCTAGTTTTTTAGTGCCAATTCTGTATTTGACAGTTGCTTTTAATGGCAGAATTGTTTTGATTTTTTTATCAGGATTTGAAGGGTCGTTCTGAATTTTTATCGGTGCCTGCTTCCAAACTTTCATCTCAATATCGTCATCCTCGATATTATTGTCTTCATAAATCAATCCGTTTAGAAGCGTGTTGGTTTGATTTTCAATATCAGCTAGTTTTACCGTTATCGGCAAATTGATAAAAGATGGATTTGCATCATATACCAAAGGACTTGCATCGTCTGGCTCAGGTTTTAGAGTTTCTAATTTTTGAGATGTAGAACAGCTGGCAAGGAATGCAGTTGCTGTAAATAGAGCGAAAATTGAAGTAAACTTCATCGTTACAATTTTTTTTGAGTGATACAAAATTAAGAAAACAATTAAATAATTGTGAAAAAGTGTAACAATTACAAAAGTGCGCCGTCTTATTTAAATATTAAAATGAAATTATTAACGTTTTGTTATCATAATTTACTTATAAAAAATATTATTATTGTTTTAAAAAATTAACAATACCATGATTGAAATCAAAGATTTGCATAAATCCTATAAAATGGGAAGTTCAGAACTGCATGTGTTAAAAGGTATTAATTTTAATATTGAAGAAGGTGAGCTTGTAGCTATCATGGGATCTTCAGGATCTGGTAAATCTACGCTTCTTAATATATTAGGAATTTTAGACGAGGCCGATTCTGGAAGTTATACTTTAGATAAAACTCCAATTAAAAAACTGAACGAAAC
The DNA here is from genome assembly GCF_000745775.1 of Flavobacterium sp. ASV13. Lineage (GTDB taxonomy): Bacteria > Bacteroidota > Bacteroidia > Flavobacteriales > Flavobacteriaceae > Flavobacterium. The sequence continues at coordinate 27,854 of NZ_JQJY01000009.1, forward strand.
TATAGCTTCTAAATATCGTAATAAATTTTTAGGGTTTGTTTTTCAGTCTTTTAACTTGATTAATTATAAAAGTGCACTTGATAATGTGGCTATGCCGTTGTATTATCAAGGGATAAAAAGAAAAGAGCGTTATGACATTGCTATGAAATATTTGGAGAAAGTTGGTTTGGGTTCCCATTCGCACCACTTGCCAAATGAGCTTTCAGGAGGTCAAAAACAGCGTGTTGCAATTGCAAGAGCATTAGCTTCAAATCCAAAAGTTTTGCTTGCGGATGAGCCTACAGGAGCTTTGGATACTAAAACTTCTTATGAAGTAATGGAACTTATTCAAGGAATTAACGATGAAGGTAAAACTATTTTGATCGTTACACACGAACCCGATATTGCCGCTATGTGCAAGAGAAATGTGGTCCTGAAAGACGGATTAATTATCGATGATAAAAAAGTAGAACAAGTTAGAGCTTCATCTTATGTTTAATATTGAGCGTTGGCAAGAAATATTTGAAGCAATCTCCAAAAACCGGCTGCGTACATTTTTGACCGGAGTTTCAGTGGCGTCTGGAATTTTTATTTTGGTGATTTTGCTTGGAGCGGGAAAAGGTCTTCAAAATGGTATTGAAAAACAATTTGAACGCGATGCCGCTGGAATTATAGAAGTTTGGTCAGGTACAACTACAAAGGAGTACAAAGGACTTAACCCGGGAAGACAAGTCCAGTTTAGAAATAGTGATTATAATCAATCCGTTCAAAAATTTGAAGATAAACTGGATTTAAGGGCCTCAACACAAAATTATTGGGGAGCACAGTTTGCTTACGGCAAAGAAAATGGAAATTATCAATACAGAGGTGTTGATCCTGATTATGGTCAGGTTGAAAATCTTGTGATTGTTCAAGGGCGTTATGTTAATAGTAAAGACTTACAAAACAATGAAAAGGTAGCTACTATTGGGATGAAAATAAAAACCGATTTGTTTAAAGATCAGGATGCGCTTGGAAAAGAAATACAAATCAACAATATCAATTTTAAAGTAATAGGTGTTTTTACAGATCCGGGAGGAGAAAGAGAAGAAGCAAGAGCTTATTTGCCTTTGACTACAGTACAAAGGGCTTTTGGAGCTGGTGACAAAATCAGTAATATGTTTTTTACATTGAAAAAGACAAATGATTATGATGAAGCGCTGGCACAATCTGAAAAATTTACTCAGGATTTGAAAGATTTACTTAAAAGTAAAAATATGGTTGCGCCAGATGATGATAGCGGAATTGGTGCATATAACTCAGTAAAAGATGCAAAGCAATTTTATGATTTGAATTTATATATCAGATTATTTTTTTGGTGGGTTGGTATTTGTACGATTATAGCGGGAGTTGTTGGTGTAAGTAACATTATGCTGATTATCGTAAAAGAAAGAACTAAAGAAATTGGAATTCGAAAAGCGCTTGGCGCATCGCCATTTTCTATTATTACAATGATACTTCATGAATCCATCTTTATTACCACAATTGCTGGTTTTGTTGGATTGTTGATGAGTTTGTTATTGTTAGAATTGGTCGGGCCAATGGTACAGAGCGAATATTTCAGAAACCCTGAAGTAGATTTCAGTGTAGCATTGACAACACTTGTTTTGCTTGTATTCGCGGGCGCAATGGCTGGGTTTTTTCCGGCATACAGAGCAGCCAAAATCAAACCTATTGTAGCACTTAGAGACGAATAATTATGTTTAAAAAAGATAATTGGGACGAAATTTTACAGGCCTTGACTGCAAATCCTTTCAGAACTATTCTGACTGCATTTGGAGTTTTTTGGGGAATCTTCATTTTGGTGATTTTGCTTGCAGCTGGAAATGGACTGGAAAATGGAATTAAAAAAGGTTTTGACGGAATTGCAACAAACACCATGTTTATGTGGAGCCAAACGACGTCTAAAGCTTATAAAGGTTTGCCTAAAACACGCCGATATGATTTTAGAAACAGCGACGTTGCGGCGTTAAGAGCTGCGTTGCCAGATTTATTATATGTTTCGCCAAGAAATCAATTAGGTGATTTTAATGGAACAAATAACGTGGTTCGAGGCACAAAAACATCTTCATTCACCATTTACGGAGATTATCCTGAGCTGATCAAACAACAGCCAATGGACATTATTAAAGGCCGTTTTGTAAATCAGCAGGATATTGAAGGCAAAAGAAAAGTGGCTGTAATTGGTAAAGGAGTTATCAGTGAACTTTATGGAAAAGAAGAAGAAGCCATTGGTACGTACATTAAAATCAATGGAATAAATTTTATGGTTGTTGGGGTTTATAAATCAAAACAACAAGGCGGAAATGCAGAGCAGGAGCAAAAAAATATTTTTATTCCGTTTACGACTTTTCAGCAGGCATTTAATTATGGAGATAAAGTTGGTTGGATGGCAATTACGGCAAAAGATGAAACTTCGATTACCGATTTAAAGCCAAAAATCCTTGAAATAATTAAAGCTTTGCATTCGATAAATCCTGCAGACGATAGAGCAGTAGGTAATTTTGATTTATACGAGCAGTTTAATAAAGTGCAGAGTTTATTTAATATCCTGAAAATCATTGCTTATTTTGTTGGAACACTGGTTCTGATTTCTGGAGTAATCGGGATTTCCAATATTATGCTTATTGTAGTTAAAGAGCGTACAAAAGAAATAGGAATTCGAAGAGCTTTAGGAGCAACCCCTGCAGCAATTCGCGGACAAATTTTATCAGAATCTATCTTTTTGACTATTATTTCAGGAATGCTTGGAATAGCCGTCGCCACCGGAATCATTGCTATTTTAAACATGATTTTAGATTCAATGCCGGCCGACAGCAATACGATGTTCGCTAGTCCGAGTGTAGATTTAGGAGTTGTATTTGTTGCCTTATTAATATTAGTGGGTTCAGGTTTACTGGCTGGATTTATTCCTGCACAAACCGCAATTAATGTAAAGCCAGTTGACGCTTTACGAACAGAATAAATTATCAATCAAAATATAATCGATTAAACCAAAAACAAAATGAAAAAAGGAGTAACCGTAACCATTTTAATCTTTATTGCAATAGTTTTCTTTGGTGCACTTTATTATTTGTATGCTAAAAATCAAGAGTCGCCAATAGTTTTTCAAACAGAAAAGGCAGAGATTAAAACGATCGTAAAAAACACAATCGCAACTGGTAATATTCAGCCTGATGAAGAGGTCCTAATCAAACCAAATATCTCAGGAATTATTGAAGAAGTTTACATTAAAGCCGGAGAAAAAATCAAAGCCGGTGATATGATTGCGAAAATTAGAGTTGTTGCCAATGTGTCGAATGTCAGCAGTACTCAAAATCAAGTGCAAACTGCTAAAATTGCATTAGATAATCAAGAAAAAATCTATAAGAGACAAAAAACACTTTTTGAAAAAGAAGTAATTTCTGCAAATGATTTTGATGCAGCGCAATTGGCTTACAAGCAAGCTAAACAAAATTATTTAGCTGCAACGCAAAGCTTAGATATTGTAAAAACAGGAACAACAACATCTTTAGGGAATTATGCAAATACGTTGATCCGTTCAACTGTTAACGGAATGGTATTACAGGTGCCTGTAAAAGTTGGAAATCAAGTTATTGAAAGTAATAATTTTAACGAAGGAACTACAATTGCCAGTGTTGCTGATGTTGGAAGAATGATTTTTATTGGAAAAATTGACGAATCTGAAGTTGGTAAAATAAAAGAAAAAATGCCTATTGAGATTACAGTTGGTGCAATTGAAAATAAAAAATTTGATGCGGTTTTGACAGATATTGCGCCAAAAGGTGTTGTAGAAAATGGTGCTATTCAGTTTGAAATTAAAGCCAAATTAGAAAATAAAGGTGATACTTTCATCAGAGCAGGATTAAGTGCAAATGCATCAATTATATTAGAGAAAGCAGACAAAGTTTTGGCTATTAAAGAATCACTTGTGCAGTTTGACAAAAAAACTCAAAAACCTTATGTAGAAGTTGAAACGGCGCCACAAAAATTTCAAAGAAGAGATTTAGTTTTAGGTGTTAGTGATGGAATTTATGTTCAGATCAAAAGCGGTGTTAAAGATTCTGATAAAATCAAAATCTGGAATCAAGGTTTGATCAATGAAGGCGACAAAGAGAAAAAATAATTTGATTATTTAAAGGAGTTTTTGGGTTTTTAAAATGTTAAATTTGCGTGGCTTGTTTGCTATGCTTCATTCAAAATATATGAAAATAAATAAAATAAATAGTTTAGTTTTTGCCATGCTTTTCGGATTTGGTTTATCAGGCCAAGCGCAGACAAAACAATGGACATTAGAGGAATGTGTACGATATGCATTGGACAATAATATCACAATTAAAGTTTCGGAATTAGACGTTCAAAATGCTGAAATAAATAAAAAGGATGCTTTTGGAAGATATCTTCCGTCAGTAAACGGAAATGCATCGCATTCATGGAATATTGGTTTGAACCAGGATGTGACTACAGGAGTTTTGCGTAATCAAACAACTCAATATTCATCTGTAGGTTTAAATGCTGGAGTTGATATTTACAAAGGTCTGCAAAACCAAAACACATACAGACGAACAAAACTTGCTATTATTGCATCACAGTATCAATTATTGAAAATGCAGGAAGACATTTCATTGAATGTAGCGAATGCTTTTCTTCAGATTTTGGGTTATAAAGAAGATTTAAAGATCAAAACAGAACAGCTTTCTATCGATGAAAAACGTCTAAAGCGTTCTGAAGAAATGGTTAATGCAGGAACAATTCCGCGTGGTGATTTATATGATTTAAAAGCTACTATCGCAACAGATAAACAAAATATTGCAGTTTCTGAGAATAATTTATTAATTTCAAAATTAAGTCTTGCTCAACTTTTACAGCTTAAAGAATTTGCCGATTTTGACGTTGTAGATGATACAAATGCAAAAGATGAAAATAATATCATGGCACAAAACCCTATTGATATTTATAATAAAGCAAAAGAAACTAGAACTGAGTTAAAACTGGCACAAACCAATCTTGAAATTGCCGAAAAAAATGTAGCAATTGCTAAAGGAGCTTATCAGCCAACTCTTACTGGTTTTTATGGCTTTAACACAAGAGCAAGTTATAGTGATCAAGTAAAATTTGACGATCAAAATCAGCCTTATACTACAGGGCCAGATCCAATATTTCAACAGTTTAGCGACAATAAAGGACATAATTTTGGTTTGCAATTGAATGTTCCAATTTTCAACGGATTCTCAGTTAGAAATAATGTTGAGCGAAATAAAGTAAGTTTAGAGAAATCTAAAATAGATTTAGAACAAAAAAGTTTAGATTTGCAACGTAACGTGTATACTGCGTTTACAAATGCAAAAGCTGCGTTAAATACGTACGAGGCTGCAACGATAACTTTAGAGGCAAGACAGCAGGCTTACAATTATGCTAAAGAAAAGTATGATGTAGGATTGATGAATTCATTTGATTTTACGCAGGCTCAAACGTTGTTGACAAATGCGCAGTCTGATGTTATCAGAACGAAATACGATTATTTATTTAAAATAAAAATTCTTGAATTCTATTTTGGAATTCCAATTGTTCCAATTCCTGCAAAATAATTTACTTATGTCAAAAAAAACAATTTATTTCTTAGTTGGGGGTGCAATTATTATAATTGGTACTTTAATAGTTCTGTCGAAAAAGGGAGTTATAGGAAATAAGGATGAAGGAAAAGAAGTAGAAATCTCAAAAGTTGAATCTTCAACAATTGTTGAAACCGTATCTGCAACTGGAAAAATTCAACCAGAAATTGAAGTTAAAATCGCTTCAATGGTTTCGGGTGAAATTATAGCACTAAATGTAAAAGAAGGTCAGGTTGTTAAAAAAGGAGATTTATTGGTAAAGATAAATCCTGATTTGTACACCTCAGGTTTAGAGCGCTCTGTTGCAAATTTGGCAGGAACTAAAGCAGGTTTAACACAATCTGACGCCAGCTTTAGAGAGGCTAAAGCAAATTATGAACGTAACAAAACCTTGTACGATAAAGGTGTAATTTCAAAATCAGACTGGGACAAAGCCGTATCTGCTTATGAAGTGGCAAAAGCAACAAAACAAAGTTCATATTATAATGTTCAAAGTGCTACGGCATCTGTTACTGAAGCTCGAGACAATTTAGGGCGTACTACTATTTATTCTCCTGCAGATGGTACCATTTCGGTATTAAATGTTGAATTAGGAGAGCGTGTTTTAGGAACACAGCAAATGGCTGGAACAGAGCTTTTGCGCGTTGCCAATTTGAATAATATGGAAGTTGAAGTTGATGTCAACGAAAATGATATTGTAAAAATTAAAATTGGAGACGAAGCAAATGTTGAAGTAGATGCTTATTTGAAAAAGAAATTCAAAGGTATAGTAACTAGTATTTCAAATTCGGCAAGTACGGCTTTGACTTCAGATCAGGTTACTAACTTTAAGGTTAAAGTTCGAATTTTAAAAGATTCTTATAAAGAGTTATTAGAAGGGAAACCAGCAGCTTATTCACCTTTTAGACCTGGAATGACGGCTACGGTTGACATCATTACAACAACTAAAACGAATGTTTTGGCAGTGCCAATTAGTTCAGTCGTTGTAAAATCGGATACTACAGCTGTAAAAGATTTTAAAGTTGAAGATCCAAATGAAGATAAAAAAGCAGCGCCAAAAAGCGATAAAAAATACGAATGTGTTTTTGTAAAAGTAGGCGATAAAGCTAAAATCAGAATCATTAAAACCGGAATTCAGGATGATACTAATATTGAAGTAATGTCTGGATTAAAACCGGGTGATGTTGTTATTACAGGACCTTATACAACGGTTTCTAAAGATTTAAATTCTGGCGATAAAGTAAAGCTTAAAAAAGCTGATGCACCTAAGAAATAAATTCGGCCAGTTATGATTTCATTATGTGGTAGTCCGCCAGCAGGTTTTCTTGAGTCAATAGAGCTTGGATTGGTTTTAATAATTGTGTTTCTTTGCTTTACTCATTATGTGGCATATAAAACAGAATATTATAATGAAGAATTTGTCTATTTTTCATCTGGAAAAAAGTTTATGATATATATGGGCTTTTTGGCTCTTAATTTTTGTATGCTTCCTATATTGATTTTAATAGCATTTTTTCTTTTTGCAACTGTTTTCAAATAAAATATTACTCAAATTTTAAAATAAATACATTGTCTTTCATTCTTAACATCGAAACAGCGACCAAAAATTGTTCAGTATCAATTGCAAAAAATGGAGAAACCATCTTATGTAAAGAAATAGCTGAAGAAGGGTATTCGCATGCCGAAAAACTTCATGTTTTTATTGAAGAGATAATTGCTGAATCAAAAATCTCGGTTCAGGATTTAGCAGCGATTGCTGTAAGTCAGGGACCGGGTTCTTATACAGGATTACGAATTGGAGTTTCTGCAGCAAAAGGATTGTGTTATGCTTTAAATATCCCGTTGATAGCTGTTGATACGCTGGAAACATTAGCTTCAAAAGCTTCTGTTTCAGAAGGGAAAATTATTCCGATGCTTGATGCCAGAAGAATGGAAGTGTATAGTGAAATTTTCACGGCTGATTTAAAAGCAGAAAGAGCTATTCAGGCAGAAATTATTACCGAAGATTCTTTTGCAGAATATAATGAGACGCTTTATTTTGTTGGTGATTGTGCTGATAAATGTAAAACAGTTTTGACGAAAGAAAACTTTATCTTTTTAGAAGAAATCAAATATCCTTCGGCACGCGAAATGAGTAAAATCAGTTATGATAAATATCAAAAAAGCGACACTGTTGATGTCGCCTATTTTGAACCTTATTATTTAAAAGATTTTATGATGACATTGCCATCAAAAAAACAATAATCAATTTTATTTTTGAATTGTATACGGCTGAACAGAAATTCCTGCCTGGTCTAAAGCAGTTTTACAATTTTCTAATGTTTCAGAAAAAACAGCACTATAATTGGTGTTTTTTGCCCAAGGACGCACTGCAAAATCAACTGAACTTGCTGATAAGTTTTTTACAAATACCTCTGGTGCTGGTGTTTTAAGTACTTTTGGGTTTTTATTCAAAACATCTAAAAGAATATCTTTTGCTTTTTTGATATCTGAATCGTAAGCGATTGAAAAAGTCAAATCTGCTCTTCTTTCTCCTTGCATAGAATAATTGATGATTGTTCCATTTGATAAAGCACCATTTGGAACAAAAACAGTCTGATTATTTCCAGTGAGCATTTTAGTTACAAAAATCTGAATTTCTAATACTGTTGCAATTACGCCTTGTGCTTCGATCGTATCTCCCACTTTAAAAGGTTTGAAAACAATAATCAGCATTCCACCGGCAAAATTAGAAAGTGAACCTTGAAGTGATAAACCAACTGCAAGTCCCATTGCTCCTAAAATAGCAACAAAAGAAGAAGTGTCAATTCCGATTTTTGAAATAAATGTTACAAATAATAAAATTCGGAGCGCCCACAATAAAATATCGGCAAGAAATTTAGTCAAGGTAGGGTCTAAATTTCGCTTTACCATTATCTTTCGAATCAATCTGTTTATTAATCGAATGGCGTATAAACCAACAAATAAAATCAGGAATGCTGAGAATAATTTTGGGGAATAATCTACTAATAAATTGACTAATCTTGTGGTGTAACTTGCTAACTGTTCTGGGCTCATAATTGTATTTTAAGAATAAAAAAAACCTTCTCAAAAGAGAAGGCGAAATATTTTTGCAAATATAAAGAATATTTGTTTTTATAAGAAAAGAATGCAGTTTTATTCCTTGTCAGCCTCCTCAATTGCTGGCTCGCTTGCGTCAACAACAGTTTCAGAAGCGATTGTTCTCGTATCGTCAACAACATCAGCAGTTTTCTCTTTTACGGTTTCAATAACATCGCTAATAGCGTCTGATGCTTTTTCAGCATATTCGCTTACAACTTCTTTAGCCTGATGTGCATATTCTGAAGCAGATTCGATTATCGGTTCTGATGCCTCTTTTGCCTTTGCAATGGTTTCTTCTGCAAAAGTTTCAGCTTTTTCAATGTATGGAGCAGCAGCTTCTTTAGCTTGCTCAAAAGTTGTTTCGGCATTATTTGCCAATTCGGTTACAGATTCTTTGGTTGAGCCAAATAAATTTTTGAAAAAAGATGATAATCCCATAGTTTTATATTGATTGGTTAAGAATACAATATTAAACTTTTTTGCAGAATAAAAATGTTCTTTTGTTGATAATTTATTGAATATGAATTGTCTATAATGATAGTGTTATTTCTTTTAGTTGTGCACTTTTTAAATATCACTTAAAGTGGGTATTGTAGAAGCAAAATAAAATTTTTAAATTAACAGAAAATTCTTACTTTTTAAATTTAATATTTATATTATGGCGCATTTTTCAGACCAAGTTCACATTACTATCGGAGGTTTTACCCAAAATATTATTTATTATGACTTGAAACTGTCGCAGAAAATGGTAGAGCATCATTATTTTTCTTTTGTTTGGCAGTATACAGGCAAAGCAGTTATAAAACCCGAAGACCAGGCAAAAGCAATAAGGGACTTCATCGGCAATGAAGTCATTTTTACTTTCAAAAGCCTTACAGGAATCAAACTGATGAGCAAAGGTATCATTACCGGATTGACTTCGGTTGACCAGAATGGTAGCGCCGTAGGACTTCACGTAAGCGGAGAAAGTCACAGCATAGTATTAGACGACAATCCAAAATCGAGAACTTATCTGGAAAGAGGAATGGATGATATTGTTTTGGATATTTTGTCTGAAGGTCCGACAGAATTCTATCAGAGAGATGCAATCAAATCTACCTATATGAAGGAATTCAATTATATGGTCCAGTATAATGAAACCAGTTTCAATTTTCTTAAAAGATTGGCTCAGCGTTATGGCCAGTGGTTTTATTTTGACGGAATGCGCATGCAATTCGGACAGATCAAAACTTCAAAAATAAAACTCATCAACGGAGCTTCCTTACACAGTTTCAAGATTCAGGCCAATATGAGGGTGCACAAGATTTCGCTGGCAGGCTATGATTACAACAAAGCTTCCAGCATCAAGAATTCATCACTGCGAACTTCTGCAGGAAGCAAGGACAGTTTCGCATCGAATATAGGATTCAATCAAGGTACTGTTGCCCAGCCTGATCTGAGCATCGGCGCTTATACCAACAATGCACAACACAAGGAAGAAATAGAAGAAATGGTCACACTGCAGACCGCAGGAAGCGATGCTAACAGTATTTACTACAGCGGAATATCTTATTTTCCAATTGGACTCGGACAGACATTTAAGATTGTAAACGGCACAACTGAACACCATCTTGTCTGTATAGAAGCCATACATCATTCTCAGGTGCACGGAAATTACACCTGTGAATTCAAAGCTATTCCGGATGATGTTTCTGCACCACATTATACAGACACAAAAGTTTTTGCAAAAGCCGGAACCCAGCCAGCAAAAATAAAAGACAACAACGATCCTGAAGGCCTCGGGCGTGTAAGGGTTGAATTCTTTTGGGGAAATGGAGGTAGGTCAAGCCAATGGATCAGAATGATTCAGCCACATACAGGAAAAGGAAAAGGATTTTATTTTATTCCTGAAATTGGTGAGGAAGTATTGGTTGGTTTTGAAGGTGGAAATGCACAGTGTCCTTATGTTATGGGAGCACATTATAATGGACAGGAAAAGTCAGATTTTTATGACCCAAAAAACAGCATCAAAGGATGGAAACTTCTTTTTGGACAGTTGTTCAAATTTATAGAAAAAGTGGGTATATGGCTTTCTGATCCAAGTGGAAATGAATTGCATATGAATGAACAAACTAAAAGTACAACTTTGACTGTTCCAGAAACGGCAACTATAAGAGCCAAAAACATCATTTTTGAAGCAACTGAAAGTATCACATTTACAGCGGGAACAAATATTTCTGAGAGTGCAGTTTTGAATAAAAGTACACATATTGGAGGTGCAGTTAATACAAAAATCGGCGGAGATCAAACACTACATGTAATTGGTGACTACGACGAAAATATCGAAGGAAATTTGAAATCACATACAGAAAAAGAAAGAAATGAAACTGGTTTAGAAGGAATTCAATATAATAGTGAAAAAGACATCAATAAACATGCAAAAAATAGCTTACAAAATAATAGTGGTGAAAACACTACACACAACTAAACTATGAGAAGAAGATTTGTAAAAGGAACCATAACAAAAACTACTGGAGGAAATCATAGTATTTATTCTAATGGTAATATTGTTACTAATGCCGGCGGTTTCATACGTGAAATAGCTGATGGAGAGATTATTTACGGTGAGCCTGAGCATGCGCCGCCTAAAACATTGTTTGAAAAGATGTTGGTTGAAGGAGATTTTTTTGACATGTCAGGAAATTATCTCGGTTCTACAGCAAATAGCAGAAAACATATTTATATTGTAGGAAGAGACGCTTTTCAAAATCCATACTCAATTAATAACTTCCCTGAAGGATTTTACACCAAATTTGTTTCTTTTAATGGTATTGGGAATATTATAAATTTAAAAGTTGGAGGCAAATATTCAAAACAAATAATTGAACTTCCAAAAGAAGAAAGGATTAAAGTCGCACAGAAAATCTTTAATCATTACTATACAGATGCAGGCTATGACTTGAATGAATTAAAATACAAAACTATTACCGAAGTACCCGACGAAATACCTGGAGGAGCATTTGCTTTAACTCGATTTGGAGGCGTAACTCCACACTCTGAAAAATTAAAAGAAGGTGAAAAAGATATAAGTATTACATATCCTCATTTAGGGATTCACATTATCACAGGTTGGGATGTTATTAACTTATTTGCTCATGAAAGAGGACAACATATGGAAGACCTAATTAAATACAACAAAAAATTTTATATTACTTTTCCAGGGCCATATGAAATTGAACGTCGAGCATATATGTATCAATTAAAGCATAAAACTTGGATAAAAACTAGTCCTGAATTCAAAGGACATATTTGGTCAGTAATATCAAGTTACGTTCACCCATCTGAATATGGCCCCTATTTAAAAGATAATTATAAAATAGTTTAATTTAAAATCTCCAAAAATGAAACAATTTCAAATTAAACACCTCTTATATTTATTAATTTTTCTTTTCATATCGTGTAATCTAAAAGAAAAAAAAGAAAATTATTGCCTAAAAAAAGCAGAATATTTCCCACTATCAAAAATGCTAGTGCCTGAATCAGCAATTAAATTATATATTCAGGATAAAGACAGTGTATTACAAAAAAGAGTAAACTTAGAGACAGCAAAAAAAATTCTTTTTTATTCTATAAAAGAAAAGGACAGAAACCTGTTTCATTTAGTATCACCACAAATTAAATCATTTCAAATAAAAAATGGCATTATTACGATCTCAGTTTTAACAGCATATTTTCGTCCAAATATTTATATTGATGGAGTAAGAAAAAAAAACAAATGGACTAATGAACAAATTAAAAAAGTGATTGAAAATGAGATAGGAATAATCTTCGATAAAGATACAATTCTTGTTAAAAATTGCAATTGTAAGTGTATGTAACCAAATTAAACTAAGTCTTTTTGGGCTTAATATAATATAAGAAAAGCAAAAGAGGCTTGTGTAGATGCCGAAGAGTTGCACAAAATAAAAAATCGAATTGATGAATATGCCTTTGAAAACAAGCCTAAATTAAAATACTATACAAAAACTGAAATTGAGGCAAAACGGAAAAAAGAATGGAAAAACAATCAGGAAATAGAGGCTTTCAATGCTTTGATAGGAGAACATAAAATGCTTGTTAAATTACGGAACCAATATTTGCATTGTTCAGCCAGTATGGATGGAATTGGGATGGAGCCTACGCAGGACAGCCAAAATAATATAATCTGGAAGCGGAAAATAATAAAGGGATAATCATGAAAAAAAAATATTACTTAATCACAGCTTTGCTAATATTGAATATCACTTTAACATCATGTCAAAATAGTATGAAAGAAAAACAATATTTCTGGGATGCTTCAGTCTGCACTCCAAAAAACTATCCGGCTGAAATTTTTTCAGGTCATTTAATTTTGGGAGATAATCCTAAAAGCGGTTATGTATATATGCCGTTTGATAATATAATTAATAGTTATAATTTAGGTGATAATGATGGTTCTTCATCAGGCCAAGCAGAAGGAATTTCGCCTAAAACGTTAGATATTACTTGGCTGTCTTATACAGAAAACAAAAGTTATTCAGGTATTTTTAAATTAGATTCAGATAAAATAGAATCTTTAATGATAAATGGTTGCGAAAGACCCTATTGGGATAAAGAAACAAAGAAAATAGGGATCATAAAAGATTTTGATTTTTCACTTAATGCAGGTTTATTTCCCGGAGGAATGGTTGTATTATATGTCTGGAGTCCTACCAAAATGATAATAGTAGGAAGGTATCAGGCACATGAAGATGATAATGTTAATTGGGAAATGGCACATCCATCAATGAAAGGCAAAGCTGGTATTAAGGATTATGTAGACTATATGAATGAAGATCTGCCACAAGAAATATTGGACCAGATTAAAAACGGTACAATTCCATTTGGATATTGGGACACGCTTTTTAAAGAATACAGCCTGACGCCACAGGTTAAAGCAGAAGATAAAGTGGAGACTATCAAAATAAATTATATAAACGGCGAGTTTGAGTCCATTTTCCTGAGCTTGAATGGAAATTTAATGCCAATAAAAAAACGGGCAGTACCAAGAAAAATCAATATTGTATGGCACGATGTAAACGACAGGCGTATGGAAAGTGATATTTTCTTTGATGAGAAAAATTCGAAAGCCATTTTTGAGAAGATAAAAGCTGGTGAATCTATCAAATTTATAATAGATATAGATCGAAATACAAAACCTAGAGAAACTAAGGGAATTTCCATAAAATTAAAAACTGCTTCTGAGGAAATTGATATGAAAGAAGCTATTGTTTCGCAGGAATCATTTACGAAATCAACTCCGTATTAATTGTTTTCTGAGAAAAAAGTCAGATAAAATATTGTTCAAAAAATAAAATTTAAATTATGTATTTAGAAAAAATAATACACGATACTAGAATTATTCTCCCTGCTAACAAAGAAGGGCTTTATTATTTTATTGAGAATATGACTACTGGAGCCTATTTTTTTCTTGCAAATATTCCACAGGCAGAGGGAGAATATACCATAAGATACAAAGACTCTTATGGTAATCTCATGATAAATAATAAAGACTTAAAAATTACATTTAACAATGATGAGGTAATTCAATTTAGTAAATATAGAAGTCAAGTTTATTTTAATAATGATATGTCAATAACAGCTTTGCCAATGAAAGATATTCAAGAAATTGCTAATAATACATTTTATACTGAAGAACAATATGAAGCTGTAGATTTTGTAAAACTTCACATATACGACTACAATACGGCCGAGTTTTTACTTAGGCACTACTATTATTAAAATGTTGTGCTAAAAAAGAAATCCCTACAGATAAATTATTTGTAGGGATTTTAAAATATAAAATATTTGAAACTTTGCAGCGCTAAAATTTAATTAAGCATTCAAAGCTTCAACTGTAATTGCTTCATCATTCAGCATGCTTTTCAACATGTTTTCGATACCGCTTTTTAAAGTAAAAGTTGATGATGGACAACCGCTACAAGCACCTTGTAAAATCACTTTTACCGTCTTGTTATCTTCGTTATAAGAATCAAAAGCAATGTTTCCACCATCAGCCGCAACTGCTGGTTTCACATATTCTTCCAAAATATTGATGATTTGTTGTGATGTCACATCTAATTTGTCAAATGCTTCATCTTTTGATGCTTCATTTTTAGCTTTAGTTTCAATCAAACTTTCATCTAAAACAGTTCCTCCGTTTTCAATAAATTGTTTGATAAAAGTTCTTAATTCTAATGTAATTTCATCCCAGTTATTGATTTCATATTTTGTTACCGAAATGTAATTTTCATCAATAAAAACTTCTTTTACATAAGGAAATTTAAATAATTCCTGTGCCAATGGAGAAGAAGCAGTTTGATCAATGTTTTTGTATTCAACTGCATTTCTGGTCAACATTCTGCTAACAACAAATTTTAAAGCGGACGGATTTGGAGTTGTTTCTCCATAAACCGTAATAGGTTGTTTTTTAGGAGTGTTTTCGTCAATTGTAATGATTACACCACCTTTATCAACAAAGGCTTCAATTTGTTCTGCTACAGCGTCTTTTACATCGTCCCAATCTACAATACTGAATCGTTCAATTGCAATAAAATTTCCTGAAATATATACTGTTTTTACAAACGGAAGATAAAATAATTGCTGTGCAAGAGGTGAAGATTTCGCTTCATCAATGTTTTTGAACTCAAAATTTTGATTTTGAGTAATAAAATCATCAAACTCGAACTTAAGAATGGTAGGGTTTTGTGTTTCTTTTATAGTGATTTTTGTCATGGTCATATATTTTTTGCAAATTTAGTAAAGTTATTTTCTACTAATACCTATATTTGGTTTTTTAATAAAATAATTAAGACTCTTTACAAATAAATCGTATTAAAATAGAAGAGTCGGAAATTTACTTAAACAAATTTGCCTTTATGGAATTTAGAATCAAGGTTTTATTTATTTTTTTGGTTACCTCATTTTACTCGTATTCACAAGAAGGAATTCCTGTTTATTCTGATTATTTATCCGATAACCTTTATTTGATTCATCCATCAATGGCTGGTGCAGCAAATTGTGCCAAAGTTAGATTAACAGCAAGAAAACAATGGTTTGGAGAAGACGACGCACCATCGCTAGGAACTTTAAGTTTTAATGGCAGAATAGGAGAACGTTCTGGAGCCGGAATTATTGTTTTTAATGATAAAAACGGATACCATTCTCAAAAAGGATTGAAACTTACGTATGCTCACCATATTATGTTTTCGAGAGATGAACTTGATTTGAATCAGCTTTCATTTGGTATCAGCGGAGGCGTTATTCAGAGTCAGTTAGATGAAACTAAATTTGGCGGAACTTTTGACCCGATTGTTTTTGGTTCAATTCAAAAAGATTCTTATTTCAATGTTGATGTTGGAGCGTCTTATAATTATTTGAACTTTTACGCACACGCTACAGTTCAGGGATTGTTAGAAACAAGAAGAGAATTGTATACAGATTATGAGAGTGATAATTTGAGAAAGTTTTTGTTTAGTACCGGATATGTTTTTGGCAAAAATGATAATTATACTTGGGAACCTTCTGTATTGCTTCAGGTTTTTGACAAGACAAAAGAAAAAACAATTGACTTGAACTTTAAAGGCTATAAAAACATGGATTTTGGAAGTTTATGGGCTGCACTTTCATACAGAAGAAGTTTTGATGGTGCACAATACAGCACTGGAAGCGGTGTGAAGGCTCAAAAGTTGCAATATTTTACGCCGATAATTGGAATCAATTTTAACAATTTTATGTTTGCTTATACGTACTCACAAGTTATGGGTGATGTGAAATTTGATACTGGTGCTTATCACCAAATTACTTTAGGAATCAATTTATTTTGTAAAAAAGAACGTTACGATTGTAATTGTCCTGCTATTAATTAATTTACTATGTTGATCAAATCTGTAAACGGAAAATCTCCTTTGATTCCAGAGGATTGTTATGTTGCTGAAAATGCTACAATTGTTGGTGATGTTTCTTTTGGACATTCTTGCAGTGTTTGGTTCAATGCTGTTATTCGTGGTGACGTACACTTTATTAAAATTGGTAATAAAGTAAATATTCAGGACGGAGCGATTATTCATTGTACTTATCAAAAACATCCAACAATTATTGGAAACAATGTTTCAATTGGACATAATGCAATTGTTCACGGTTGTACTGTAAAAGATAATGTTTTAATCGGAATGGGAGCAATCGTTATGGATAACTGTGTAATCGAAAGTAATTCAATTATTGCTGCAGGAGCAGTTATAACTCAAAATACTGTTGTCGAATCAGGAAGTATTTACGCTGGCGTACCGGCGAAAAAGGTGAAAGATATCAATCAATCTGATTTTGCTGGAGAAATCGAACGCATTTCAAATAATTATGTAATGTATTCAGGTTGGTTTAAAAACGAAGAATAAAATTTTTAAAATAATAAAATAAAAAAATCCCAAATTCCAATTGTAATGTCAAAATTGGAATTTGGGTCCCGATAGCTATCGGGATTATTTTGAAATTTAATTGTTTTACAAATTGATTTTTTCGAAAAAAGCAGTCTTATAGCTTTCACTGATTGGAATTCGTTTATCGCTAATCAAAACTTTATTTTTTTGTATCGATTTGACATGTTTTATATTAATGATATAAGATCTGTGAATTCGCGAAAATCCTTTGCTGGAAAGCAAATTTTCGAGTTTTATTAAACTGATTAAAGTCAGCGTGAATTTATTGTCTGTAGTGTAAATTTTTACGTAATCTTTTAGCCCTTCGATAAATAGGATGTCTGCAAAATTCATTTTCACATTTTCATATTCCGCTCTTACAAACATAAAATCCTGTTCTAATTCGGGTACAGTCGTATTTTCAGAAATGGCCTGAATTGCTGTTGCGGGATTTATAATCTGCTGCGCTCTTACAACCGATTTTAAAAAACGATGAAACGGAATAGGTTTTACTAAATAATCCACAGCACCAAGATTAAAACCTTCGACAGCATAATCAGAATAGGCCGTTGTAAAAATAACCAAAGGTTTTTTTTCAATTGTATTTAAAAAATCAATTCCAGAGAAGTGAGGCATTTGAATGTCGAGGAAAATTAAATCAATATTGTTTTGATTGATAAAAGATACAGCATCAATAGCATTATTGAAAGTATTTACCAATTCAAGATAGTCTACTTTTTTGACAAAATCTTCTAATAATTCG
This sequence comes from Flavobacterium sp. ASV13, assembly GCF_000745775.1. Lineage (GTDB taxonomy): Bacteria > Bacteroidota > Bacteroidia > Flavobacteriales > Flavobacteriaceae > Flavobacterium. Next base: position 45,799 of record NZ_JQJY01000009.1, read on the forward strand.
ACTGCTAAAGGTTCATCGTCAATAATTACACATTTCATTTGCTGGAAATTAGATTTTTAAAAATTTTGTTTTGGTGCTCAAAAGTACTTTGAAATCAATCAATTAAGTTTTAAAATTTTCATAAAATAAGCGTTTATTTTATAATTATCTCTTAACGTTTAAGCACAATCACAATCTCATTTTAACTAATGGCGGTCTGGATTTCATCTAAATTTAAATGAAGATGAACTCTATAATATTGATTGTCTTGTGTAATAGCAAGCTGATGTGCATTTGGATAAAGAAGATCAAGTCGGTTTTGAATGTTTACCAATCCAATTCCTGAGTTTTCGGGATCTTTTACATAGTTTTCGATTGTGTTTTCTATCCAGAAATCAAGGCTGTTTTCATGAATAAAAATTTTGATTTTGACATGAGCTGCACCTTTATAATCGGTTCCATATTTAAAGGCATTTTCGACAAACGAAATTAAGAGCAAAGGTTCGATGAACTTGTTTTTTGTATCACCATGAACATTTATGACAATATCCTCAATGTTATTAAGCCTCAATTTTTGCAATTCAATATAATTCTGAATATAGTTGATTTCTTTTTCTAAAGCCACCGTTTTATTGTCAGTTTCATACAACATATATCGCATGAGTTCAGACAATGTCACGATGGCATCAGGGACCAAATCAGATTTCTTGTGTGCTAATGAATAAATACTGTTTAAGGAATTGAATAAAAAATGCGGATTAGTTTGTTTTCGCAAATAAATCAATTCAGTACTTGTTCTATGTGTTTCGGCAATTAATTTGTTTTGCTGATTATTGTAAAATTCAGTCAGCGTTCTAATAATTGCGCTTATCGTAAGTATTAAAATATAGAAAAAAGAAGGAGCAACTTTAAAAAAGAAAGGCTGTCTTATTTGAGTTCTAAAATGTGCGCCTTTTGGAAAAAATTGTGGATCGGGCATCATTCTTGGCGGACGCATGTTCTCTGGTCTAAGATGTCTGAATTCCGGAATAAAATAATTTGTTCGGATAATCATAAACAAGATGATTAGCGAGAGAGCAAAAACAAAGTAGAGCCAATATTTTTTTTCTAAAAGCAAAACCGGAACCAAGTAAAAATAGTTCAGATAAAACAATATAATTCCCGTAACCCATTGTGCATAAAAATCATTATTGATTCGGAAAGGACTTTCGTAAAATTGAATTAAAGAAGTCAATATAAAGAAAATCCATATGATACAATGAAATAGAATTTTGTTTGAATTTGTATTTTTAATGGCGTCAATCTTCATTTAGAATTTTATTTTTAATAAAATTAAATCATTTTTCGTTACAGTAGGTGACATATTCTGGTCTAGTTTGCTAACCACTAATTCTGCTGTTTTTAAAGCTTCGTCTTCTGTTGAAAAGCTTTTTGTATCGCTAATTACCGGAATAATAGATTGTTTTATTAAAATTTTATTTTTGTTTGAAATAGTATATCCCCAGCCTGTTTTGGTAGGGAAAGAATCAATTTTAAATGCTTCTTTTTTTGCACATGCTGTGAATTGTAAAGCAAATAAAATAAACAATAAATTCTTCTGGATTTTACTCCAGAAGAATTGTTTTTTGGTATTAATTGTCATCGTCGCTTTGTTCGTCAAGTGGTTTAAATTCCCAGGCATCATCAAAATAAGTGGAACCTGTTCGGCCTAACATATAAAACCCACGGTTATTAATAGCAAAACCAACAGCATCGGTTCTGGTTGCGCCTTCCATAGAAGTTCTTTCCGTCCAAAGGTCAGTTGAAGGATTATATTCCCACACCGTTTTTATACCATCGCCGCCCACAATATATCCTAAACTATTCATAGAAAAACTTGATGCATTTGAACGTGTCACGGCATATTCATCATTGTAGGAGTAATCATCATCAGTATCTTTGTCAATATCGCGCTTTCTTGTCCAAACGTCTGTGGCTGGGTCAAATTCCCAAAAATCTTCCTGATAAACACCATTATTGATTCCTGTTCCTAAATAAGCCTTGTCGCCAATTACGAAAACAGTTGCATTACGTCTTTTATTTCCGCTAAAACCATTTACCAATGTCCAGGCGTTTGTCTGGTCATTATATTGATAGAAATCTTTCAGATAATTTCCATCATAACCAGTTCCAAAGTAAGCTTTTCCGCCCACTTGAAATCCAAGCGCACCATAACGGCCAGTTCCGGCAAAATCTGCTTTTTGACTCCAGCTGTTGCTTGTTGGGTCATATTGAAAAAAATCTTTTAATTTATTAGTTCCATCATAACCAAGACCAACATATCCTTTTTCATTTAGGGTAAAACTCGAAGCAGAACTTCTTCCTACACCTGTAAAATCAGCTTTTTGCTCCCAGTAATCTCCATTAGAGTTATAAGCCCATAAATCTTTTAAATACACATCGCCAGTATAACCAGTTGCTACATATGCATAATCGCCAATAACAAAACTTGTGGCGCTAGATCTTGCCGGGCCATCAAATGCCGACTTTTTAATCCAGTTTCCAATCAAATCATCATCGTTATCATCATTACTGCAGCCTACAAAAACGAGAGCCGAAAATAGAGTCGCGAATAATATTCCTTTTTTCAAATTATTCATAATGTATTAAATTTATTTATTGTTTGTATTTGATGCCAATGCCAAAAATGTATCCATTTCCTGTATTAAAATTATATACGGTATGGTTTTTAGAATCAGTAAGATTGTATTTTTTGTTAAAATCATAGCCTGCTTTAAAATCCAAAAACCAATTTGAATCTACGTTTCTTTCATATTCAAAAGCTGATGTCATTTGTGATAAACTCATTTTTGAAGCAGCATAATCTAAAGCTGGTTTTTGATCTAGATGATAAAAACTTCCATTGAAACTGTTTGTTAAACTGAATGTATTTCGGATATTATTTGAATATGAAATCTTTGAATCCGGAAAACCAACCGAAACTATGCTTTTGTCGCTTATCGTATAGTTTATTGTCGCTATAGGAATAAATTTCGCAGCTCCAAAAATGGCTGATCGTGCGCCACCAATAGTAATATTTGTTCTGGAATTCACTTGCTGGCTAACTTCAAAACTACCTAGCAGAGTAAAATCAGACCAATCTAAATTTTCCTGAAAACTGAACATTGGCGCAAGCGAAAATTTCAATTTTGTTTTATCTGAAGCCTTAAGTATATAGCCCGTTTTGTTTTGAAATTGATTAAACCGATCTAGATTTTCAAATTCCAAAAACTCATAATTTACATTTAGCTTAGAATATTCAGATGTATTAGTGAACTGATTTTTATCGCGTATTTTTTTATTGAATACTACCGAAATATTGCTTTCATTAAAATCAATTTTATCAGTAGGTTCTGTTTTTAAATTCGCATCTGCCAAAAAAGTTCCTTGAGCCTTCATACTAAAAAATGAAATTGTAAAAACCGAACATATTAAAAACCTTATTCTCATTACTTAATTATTGGCTCAAAAGTAGATGGCTGATGCTTTAAAAAAAAAGAATATATATGTATGGCGTTTTTTGATAGACTAAATCCCTTTTTTAGAGGTTGAATCGGAGATTGGTTTGTGTTGCTGTATCATAGATGCTTTTTTGCTGTTTGTAGTCCAAAAAACAGTGGTTGTATATGTTATAGTGTGGTGCAGATTACAGCCTTCTATATTTGCCGAAAAATTTTATTATGCACAAGTTTATATTGATGTTCTTTTTTGCTATCACGATACTTTCATGTGGAACTGATACTGATGCAGGTGAATTTGTTGTTGGATCAGATTATTTAGCGGTCAACAACAAAGTGATTTTAATTGATACTGTTACAGTGGATATGGCAACAATAAATTTTGATTCATTGATCACCTCAAACAAAAGCAGAATTTTAGTTGGAAATTATGATGATCCTGTTTTTGGGAAAGTAAAATCAAACAGTTATTTCCAATTGGCTGGAGATTCTTATTCTTTAAATTCTGGAGGTGGTTCAGATACAGAAAATGTCAATTATGTTTTCGATTCGATTGCCATGATTTTAAAATATGATAATTACTATTATGGAGATACTACAAAAGTCCAGACGTTGGATATTCATAGAGTGATGCAAACAGTAAAACCAAATTCTGAAGATGCGAATTTTTATAATAATTCCTCACTGACCTATAACAGTGAAAGTATCGGAAGTATTTCATACAAGCCAAGACCAATCGAAAAAGATTCTATTACAATAAAAATGAGTGATGCATTTGGTTCGGCGCTTTTTCAAAAACTTAAAAAAAGAGAAATTACAGATTTTGATAGTTTTTCAGAATATCTCAGAGGACTTGTTATTGTTCCCTCAACTTCAAACTCATCGAGTATGATTGGTTTTCATGTGGGAACTAGCAAAGTACGATTGTATTATTCAAAATATCAGGCCGATACCGAGGAAATATCTTATGTCGTAGATTTTACAATTACAGATCCGGAAAGACAGTTTAATGCTATTTCGTCAGATAAAACGGGAACTTTGCTCCAGAATTTGCCAATTTCCAGCAGTAAATTATCCAGTTCGCTCACTGATCGGCAAGGCTTCATTCAGTCGGGGACAGGTGTGGCCTGCAGAATCGATTTTCCAAACATAAAACAGCTGAAGAGCATTTCAGATAATGGTGCGATTGTCAATGCAGAACTTATTTTAAAGCCGGTCAATAATACGTATTCTTCTAAATATCCTCTGGCAGATTCTTTGTCTGTATTTGTAGCAGATAATCTAAACCGAATAAGTGCTTCGTTAGTAAATTCTGCCGGAACAACTGTTTATGGTGTTTTGAACAAAAAGAGTGATGAGTTCAATGAAGATGTAGGATATTCAATTCCGGTTGGTAATTTTTTGCAGCGGGAAATGCTGAAAAAATCTGATGCAAGATCGTCTTTGATTTTAGCTCTTCCCGGAATTTATAAAACCGTAAATCGAATAGTCTTAGGTGATCAAAAGCATTTGAATAACAAAATTCAATTGAAAATTTATTATATATCATATTAAATGAAAAGTAAAATAATTTATTTATGTGGCGCTATTTTATTGTCGCTGACTTCATTTTCTCAAAGTATTTCAAGTTCGCCATATTCTCTTTATGGCGTTGGAAGCGTTTATGAGTCTGATTTTGGAATTCTTCCTTCAATTGGGTCATCAGGAATGGCTTTGCCTTCAGATACTTTTATCAATAACTTAAATCCTGCATCGTTAGGTTTTACTTCATTAAATCATTTTATGTTTGATATTGGAGGAAGAGCTATTGCAACAACTTATCAAAGCAGTTCTCGCTCAGAAAAAAGAAATAATTTTCAGTTTTCACACCTGGCTTTTGCTTTTCCTGTAACTAAAAATTCAGGATTTAGTTTAGCATTACGTCCATATTCAAGTGGTGCTTTTAAAATTTCAAATCTAAAATTGTCTATAGAAAATAGTCAGGAATATTACTATTTAACAGCAGTTGGATCTGGTGGATTAAATAATTTTGATTTTTCATACGGATATAGATTTGGGAAGAAACTTTCTGTTGGCTTGTCTGGCTCAGTATTATTTGGAAGTACGGCCGATGAACGAAATTTCCTGATTCAAAATACACTCACAACAGTCACCAAAAAGACGAGTTATAACGGCCTTCGAGCAACACTTGGAGCGCAGTACAAAATTGATTCGACCTTTACAATTGCTCCAGTAATTAAATTGCCAGCTCAAGTCAAAGCGTCAAAAGTACAGAGTGTTGAAGTTGTTGCAGATGAGGTTATTACAACTGTCCAGTCTAATGTAGCTTCAGATGTTGATGATTATTATATGCCCCTGGAAATAGGAGTGGGGTTTAGTAAACGCTTTAAGAATAATTTGAATATGACTTTAGACTATGAAAAAAGCTTTTGGAACGGAACCAATCAATCTGAGCTATACGGGAATTTTGTAAATCAGGATCGGTTTGCCCTTGGATTTACATATCGTGCCAAAAAAGATTTTCGGAAATACTGGGATAGGGTGCAATACGCAATGGGAGCCAATTTTGATAATGGTTATCTTGAAGTGGATGGAAAGCGCGTAAATAATGCCGCATTTTCAATTGGACTTTTTCTTCCGATAGAAAATACATTAACCACCTTGAATATCTCCTATTCATATGGACAAAAAGGAAGAATAGCGGATGATTTAATAAAAGAAAATTACCATAAATTATCGCTCAATTTATCGTTAGACGGAATTTGGTTCGTCAAGCGAAAAATAGAATAACGTTAAAAATCCTTGTGAATTACAGGATATTTATAGTCTAAAATTGATTCTAACACTGCCGGATTTGAATTGACATAAAATTCAGGTTCCCTTTGTTTAAGTTCAGAAAAACCAACTTTTTCACGCAAAATATTTTGAGTCTGACGGGCCACCGCTTCTCCAGAATCTATGATTTGGATGTGGTCCGGCAGAATTTTTTTTATCTGAGGAATCAAATAAGGATAATGACTGCAGCCTAAAACAAGATAATCAATATTGGCATCGATCATTGGTTGTAAATAAGATTCTAACAGCTGAGTCATTTCAGGTGAGTTTAAATTTCCATCTTCTATAAGCTGAACTAAGCCATGACCAACTTGTTCGATTATAGTAGTGTGCTGAAACATTTCGGCTGTTTTGTTAAACAGTTCGCTGTTTAAAGTTCCTTTGGTAGCTAAAATTCCAATAACCTGAGTTTTAGAATTATTTGCTGCTGGTTTAATAGCAGGCTCAATTCCTATAAATGGAATATCATAATCTGCACGAAGTTCTCTAATTGCATTTGTGGTTGCAGTATTACAGGCAACAACAATTAATTTACAGCCCATTTCAATTAACAAATCTGTATTCTTTTTACTGAGCGCTACAATTTCCTCCTTGGTTTTTTGACCGTAAGGTGCATTTTTGCTGTCTGCTAAATAAATGGTTTTCTCGTTTGGAAGGAGATTGTGAATTTCATTCCAGATTGAAGTTCCTCCAATTCCAGAATCAAAAACGCCTATAGGATTATTGTTTGTCATAATACAAATTTAATATTTTTTGAAATAAATTGGTATTTGAATTTAGTTGAAATCCACGAATTATTTTCTTTTTTAATTTTAATTTATTGTAAAAAAAAACTGCTCAAACTTTTAGCGTTGAGCAGTTTTTGATAAGAAGAAATCCGTTTATTAGAATCCTAAATCTTTTTTAACATCAGCAGTAATGTTTGGACCATCAGCTAAGATAAGAGTAGAACCATCTAAAACATATTGGAAACCTTTAGCTTTTCCAACTTTTTGGATAGAAGCTTTCACTTTTTCCATAATTGGTTTCATGATATCATTATCTTTTTGTTGTAGTTCTTTTTGTGCATTGTCTCTGTAATCAACAATTCTTTTTTGCATATCCTGAACTTCTTTAGCACGCTCTGTGTTAACAGCTTCAGTTGCTGTAGTAGATTCAGTTTCGTACTTTTTGATTTTAGTTTGATATTCCTCAACCATTTTTTTGTATTCTGCGTCGTATGTACCACTTAATTTTTGTAGTTGATTTTGAGCATCTAGCATAGCAGGCATTTTCGACATAATCTCGCTAACATCAACATGGGCAACCTTAGCCTGTGCATTCATTGTGTTACTTGCGCCTAAAATTAAAACGGCAGCAATTAGTAAAGTTTTGATTTGTTTCATCATTTTTAAAATATTAATTAATTATTGGTCGTATTAGGTTTTTGTGTTTCGGCTTCTTTTGCTTTTTTAGCCGCTTCTCTCTCTTCTAATATTTTCTTTCTTCTTTCTTCTAATTCTTTTTTACGTTGTTCATACAACTTTTGTCTTTCAGCAGCTTTGTCTACAGCTGGCTCAGTTGCTGCTGGTGAAGTTTCAGTTCCTGTTGCAGGTTTCGCTGTTGCATCAGTTTTACTAGTTTCAGTTGTTTTTCCTGCTTCTGTTGCTTTAGCAGGTTCAGAAACCGTGCCATTTTTTTTAGCTTCTCTTTCTGCCTGAATTGCTTTTCTTCTGTCGTCGTATTCTTTTTTCTTCGCTTCCTGCTCTAATCTTCTATCTTCAATTAGTTTTTCTCTGGCAGCTCTCTTTTCGTCAAGTGCTTTTTGGCGATCAGCCATTGCTGGATTTTCGTCAATTTCATTTTCACGAGTTTCTTTGATTTCCTGATCTTTCAATTGTTTTTTAGTCAATTGCTCTCTTTTATCAGTTCTATTTAAAACTCGGATAACCTGATCGCTAATATCAAATTTTTTATTACTGAAAAGCATTGTCAAATCAGAAGATTTATCAAAAATAAAATCATAATTTTTAGCTTCTGCAATATCCTGCACTGCAGTAAAAACTTGATCCTGGATTGGTTTGGCTAATGCCATCTTTTGATGAATTAGATTCCCGTCAGAGCCAAATTGCTTCTGCTGATAATCCATCATCTCCGTTTCCATGAATTTTATTTCTGTTTCTCTTTCATCAATAAGCTCTTTCGTTAAAAGCGCTTTTTCAGCTTTTAAGTTTTCTTTGAGTTTATTTATTTCTATTTTTTTGGATTCAATCTCTTGTTTCCACTTTTGAGCCTTTAGCTCCAATTGAGCTGTTGCCTCTTTATAGTCAGAAACGTTTTCAAGAATATACTCCATATCGATGTAGCCAATTCTTGTCGTTCGTGTCTGTGCCTGACTTGTATTTGCTACAATCAAGGCTAAAAATAAAAATAAAAACTGTTTTCTCATAACATAACTTTATTGATGATTTTTAACCAAACGCTAATTGTCTAAAATTGTTGTCCAATAATGAAATGAGTTTCCCATCCATTTGCTTTATTGGTAACAGAATTAGGCAAAGCATCGAAACCGTAACCGAAATCAATCCCTAATAATCCGAATGCCGGCATGAAAACACGTAAACCTACACCTGCAGAACGACTCAAATCAAACGGATTATAATCCTTAAATGTTGGATATGATGAACCTGCCTCTAAGAAAGTCAACGCATAAATTGATGCTGACGATTTTAATGTAATAGGATAACGTAACTCCATAGAGAATTTGTTATAAATTGTTGCTCCAATTTGCTGACCTGCTGCATTTGTTGGAGTCAATGATCCATTTGGATAACCTCTTAGACCTATCGTTTCTCTACCGTCCATTGAATATTGCGCCATTCCGTCTCCACCTAAATAAAAACGCTCAAATGGTACAACACCTCTTGCCTGATCGTAAGCTCCTAAGAAACCAAATTCTGTAAGGGTTCTTAAAACTAATTTACCATAAACTTTAGTATACCAGTCTGCTTTAAATTTAATTTTATAATATTCTAACCAATTGTATTTCTTTTGATCGACTTTAGCAACATCTGTATCAGCGCTTGCATAGTCAGATCCAACACTTACATATCCAGATTGCCCGTTAACAGTTTCTGTTTTTACATAATCACCTGTGTTTAATGGCTGGCCATCTACACCAGATGTTGGTGTTCCTGTATATTGTGTTTTGTATTCTTTTTGGTTTTCTAGATCTCCATATTTAATTCCGTTAAATAAAGAATATGGAGGTGTTACTTTTGCTGAAATACTAAATTCCGAACCATAAATTGGGAAAATAGGATTTGTTCCTTTATTATTTCTTGTAAGACCAATAGTATAAGCAAGATTTCGTGATGCTCCATTACCAAAGGTAAACAATCCAGTATAATAGTTATTTAAGTCATAGTGCTGGTAACTTACAGATTGTGATAATACAAAGAAATCATCAGGTACTTGTAAACGTTTTGCTAAACCAACTTGTACTGTAAAAATATTAAAACTTTTGCTCTTATCAACAGTTCTTGTTGCATAATTGTTATTGAACTGTTTACTGTAAGAAATCGCAGAACTAAATTGTACTGGTTTTTTCCCTCCAAACCAAGGTTCAGAGAATGATAAACTATACGTTTGGAAGTAGGTACTTCCTTGTAAACGAAGTGCTACTTTTTGACCATCTCCCATCGGAAGTGGCTTGTATGATTCTTTGTTAAAAATATTTCTTGCCGAGAAGTTGTTGAACGAAAGACCTAAGGTTCCGATGAAACCACCTCCGCCGTAACCACCCTGAAGCTCAACCTGGCTAGATCCTTTTTCAACAAGTTGATATTCGATATCTACTGTTCCGGCTCCGGCATCAACATTTCTAAATTCTGGTTTGATAGATTCCGGGTCAAAGAAACCTAACTGACCAATTTCACGAATTGTTCTAACTAATTCTTCTTTACTGTATTTGTTTCCTGGCTTAGTTCTTAGCTCACGATAAATTACGTGGTCATTTGTTTTGTCGTTTCCTGTAACGTATATTTTGTTGAAATAAGCAATAGGACCTTCTGTAACTCTAATTTCGAAATCAATAGTATCGTTAACTGTTTTTACCTCTACAGCATTAATATTAGAGAACAGGTAACCATTGTTTTGGTACAAGTTTGTAATGTCTTCTGCGTCTGGTTTTGTTTTATCTGCAATACGTTTTTCAAGTAAAACTCCATTGTAAGTTTCTCCTTTTTTGATTCCTAAATAACGGTGCAAAAGCTGATCAGAATAAACAGTGTTTCCTAAAAATTTAATATTTCCGAAGTAATATTTGTTTCCTTCTTCTACATTAATTTTAATGGCAAGCATATTCTTCTGCTTATTGTAAGTCACAGAATCATAGATAATACGTGCATCACGATATCCTTTTTCTTTATACGCAGCAACTACTTTTTCTAAGTCGGTTTTGTATTTTTCAGGTATGAATTTTGAAGCTTTTAAGACACGTAGAACATTTTTTTGTTTTGTGTCTTTCATTGCAGCTCTTAATTGAGTATCAGTAAGTTGTTGATTTCCGATGAAGTCAATGCTGCTAATTTTTACCTTATCACCCTTGTCAATTCGGACAAGCATATTCACTTGATTTCCGGCAAGAGTGTCAGGTGTGTTTGTAATGATAACTTTTGTGTTATAGTAACCTTCTTTTTTGTATTTATTTTCAATGTAATTTTTGGTCGTCGTAATTAAGTTTTCATTGACAATTTTATTTTTTGTCAAATTATTATCCTTAATAAGTCCTTCGACTTTGCTTTTCTTTACACCAACGATTTTAACTTCGTTTAATTTAGGAAGCTCTACGATATCTAAATCCAGATAAATACTGTCATTTTCTACCTTATTTACATAAAATGCAATTTCATCAAAAAGGCCAAGTTTGCCTAATTTTTTAATAGCGCTACTGATTTCTTCACCAGGAACTGTTATTTCCTGTCCTTTTTGAAGGCCAGAAAAGGTAACAACTGTTTGTTCATTGAAGCTTATTTTACCAACAACAGAAACTTTAGCAAGAATATATTTTTTTCCTTGATCAAAAGGAACTCGATCTTGTGCTTTTATTTGTGAAAAACTACCCAAAAGTAGTAGGGTAAGGACTATTTGTACTCTTTTTTGTAACACTAAAAAATTATTTAATTTGTTCACTGGTTTTTCCAAATCTACGTTCTCTTTTTTGATAACTAATGATAGCCTCATATAAATCTTGATCTTTAAAGTCTGGCCACAAGACATTCGTAAAATACAATTCTGCGTAGGCTATCTGCCACAGCAAAAAGTTACTTATTCTATGTTCTCCACTTGTTCGTATTAATAAATCTACGTCTGGTAAATTTTGCGTGTAAAGATGCTCATTTATAATTGAATCGTCAATAGTGTCTAATGAAATTATATTATTTTTAACTTTATCGCTGATGATTCTCACGGCATTTACCAATTCTTCTCGTGATCCGTAACTTAAAGCCAGTGTAAGAGTAAGACGAGTATTGTTTTTTGTCTTCTCGATAACGTCTAAAAGTTCCTTTTGGGCTGATTTAGGTAATTTTTCAAGATTTCCAATTGCATTAAGTTTTATGTTGTTTTCTTGTAAGGTAACAAGTTCTTTCTTCAATGAATTGATTAATATTTTCATTAACGCTTCAACTTCTAGTTTTGGGCGATTCCAATTCTCTGTTGAAAAAGCGTATAGGGTTAAATATTCAATGCCGAGTTTGGCACAGTTGGTAATTGTTTTTTTTACTGATTTTGTTCCGTTTTCATGACCAAAAGCGCGTAAAAATCCTTGTTGTTTTGCCCAGCGCCCGTTTCCGTCCATGATAATGGCAAGGTGTTTTGGGAGGTTGGTGCGATCTATAGTATCTAGTAAATTCATTGTATTATTCTGCGCAATAGCACGGTTTTTGTCCAAAGGTATACGTTAATGTAATTCCAGAAAAGACATACCAATCGTTATTATTTAAATTTCCAAAACGCAAATTCGAAAAATTGCTGCTTGACGGATTACTTCCATCAATATTGTCAGTAAAAGTATAGCGAGCACCAACTTCTGCTCCTATAATAAAATGAGGTGTTACATTCGATTTAATTCCGAAAGTCATCGGAATAGCGATCGAACTCGAGGTTTTGTACTTTCTCGTTTCTCCTCCATTTATGTATAAATCATCGTAAAAAAAGTAACTTAAACCTGAATATATATAAGGTGTAAATTTTGTGTGATAATCATGCAGGTTGAAATCAAAAAAATTGAATTCCAAGCCAGCAGAAAGTTCTTTGATGTTGTTTCTGAAGCTATATCCTCTTTTGCTTCTTCCTGTTTCATCCGAGTCTAAATCATTTCCGGCAACTGTAGATTGTGTATAAGAAAAGCGATACGCATGACGCGGACTTTTATTCCATTTGTATAATACGCCAAAAGCCAGTTTGTCTGGATTGATATATGTCGTACTTCCGACGTCTCCAACAAAGTTGCTTCCACCTAGAAAAACACCAATCTCATTGATCTGAGCATTTAGTGTAATAAAGGGGAAAAAACATAACAATAAATTAAAAATTTTCTTCATTTAATTCAAAATTGCGTGCAAATATAATAATTATCGATACGAATCAACGTTGCTTTGATTAAATGTGCTTTTTTTTCAATTTACATTATGATTTTGAGACATTTAATGCGGATTCGATACATGCAGAACGAGAAAAAGTGGCATTATCGTATAGTCAGCCGTCAGAAAAAGACTTAATTTCTTTTGTCTTCTCCCCAAAGCAGTTTATTTCTCAAAGTTTTCAGGAAAGTTTCGCCAGGAATCTCTACCATTTTGATTTTGTAATCTGTTTTTTTGATTTTTAAGATAGATTCGTTCTTTACGGATGAAATTCTGGAATCTAAAGAAACTAAATATTGATCTTCTCTTCCTGTAACTCGTAATGTTATTTCAGTGTCATCAGGAATCACAAGAGGGCGTGCTGTTAAATTATGTGGTGCGATTGGCGTAATAACCAGGCTTTTTACATCTGGTGTTAATATTGGCCCGCCACAACTTAAAGAATAACCTGTAGATCCGGTTGGCGTAGAGATAATTAGACCGTCAGCCCAATAGGAATTTAGGTATTCATTGTTTAAATACGTTTCTACAGTAATCATCGAAGTAGTGTCTTTACGGCTGACAGTAACTTCGTTCATTGCAAAATTTAGTTCTTTGAAAGCTTCATTGTCTGGTTCAGAAGTTAAGCCAAGCAGAGTTCTTTCAGATGTTGTGTAATTCTGATCAATAACATATTGCAATAAACCGTCTATGTTTTCTTTTTGAACTTTGGCAAGAAATCCTAATCGCCCAGCATTAATACCTAAAAGAGGAACACCTGAGTTACGTACCAAAGCTGCAGATCTCAAAACGGTTCCGTCGCCACCAATACTAATCAGCATTTCAAAACTATTGTCTAAAATCGTACTCGATGAAAATGTTTTGTAATCTCTTTTTACGAGTTGTTTTTCATAAAGCATCTGAAGGAAATTTTCCTCGATAACTATTTCAACATTATTTGAGGTTAAAAACGAGAAAATATCTTTTATAATTGGCTCGGTGCTGTTTTGATAATATTGTCCGTAAATGGCTATTTTCATTATTTTTAAATTAGATAATTTGTCAATGTGTCAATTAGATAATTTGCAAATGTGAAAATTGTCTAATTAACTAATTTTCTCATTGGCACATTCGTAATTTATATATTAAGGTATTTGTCTAAATAATCAGAACGTTCTTTAAGACTGTTAATATAGGCATCTTCCTGATGTTCAGAAATAATTTCATAATTATATCGTCTGAAAGTCTGGATGATTTCATTCATTGGCCCAACACCGATTTTAACTGTAATCTGAACATTTTCCAAATCAGCTTCAGAAATAAAACAGCCCAGGATTTTTCCGTTATTGCTTTCTACAATCTGTGTTACCTGACCCATAGAATAATCCAAAAGACCTTTTTGAACAATTATGATGCCTCCTTGTTCTTTTAGAAATGGAGTTTCCTGAAAGAATCGCATGATATCTTCCATTTCATAGTATCCAATATATTCATTGTTTTCATCCAATACCGGAATTGTATTGGTATGATTTTTAGCAAAAACTTCTAAAACGTCAAGCCAGATCATTGATTTTCGGGCAAAAAAACGTTCTAAAGTATATTTGTAGTCAATTGCCTTTTTATCTGTATCGAAAGTTTCAATATCGTCAGCGGCAATACTACCTATAAAAATTCCGCCTTCTAAAACCGGAAAATGCGAAAAATCGACATCAGCAAAAAAGTCCTGAACAGATGCTATCGTTTCCAGACTATCAATCGCTCTGAAATCATTGGTGATATAGTTTGTAATTTCTGTCATAAATCAATTGAAGATATTTCCTTGCAAAATAATCAAAAAATACCAAAAACTACGACGTTTTACTTTGTATTTTTGTCATTACAAATATAGTGTTACTAGAATTAATTATCTATTTATATGACAAAGTTAAGTGTAAATATCAATAAAATTGCAACCTTAAGAAATGCACGTGGCGGGAATGTTCCTGATTTATTAAAAGTAGCTGCCGATATTCAGAAATTTGGAGCTCAGGGAATCACCATTCATCCTCGTCCAGATGAGCGTCACATACGTTATCAGGATGCTCGCGATTTAAAAGCAATTGTTACGACTGAATATAATATTGAAGGAAATCCACAGCATAATTTTATTGATTTGGTTTTAGAATGCAAACCAGATCAGGTTACTTTAGTTCCAGATGCCATTGGAGCGATTACATCTTCGGCAGGTTGGGATACAATTAAAAATCAAGAATATTTGACAGAAGTAATTCAGGAATTTCAGCGAAACGGAATTCGAACTTCAATTTTTGTTGATCCGGTTTTGGAAATTATTGAAGGAGCAAAAAAAACAGGAACGGACAGAATCGAATTATATACTGAAGCTTTTGCACATCAATATGATTTAGGAAACAAAAAAGGAATCGAGCCTTATACAAAAGCAGCAGAATTAGCAAATGAATTAGGTTTAGGAATCAATGCCGGACATGATTTGAGTTTGGATAATATCAAATTTTTCAAAGAGAATATCCCAGGTTTGCTTGAAGTGTCAATAGGGCATGCTTTAATTTCTGAAGCGCTTTATCTTGGTTTAGATAATGTTGTAAATATGTATTTGAATAAATTGAAATAAAACTTTCAAAGTAAAAATAAAAGTATGCTTTACTCAAAAATAGAAGGCGAAGGAAAACCATTAGTTATAATGCATGGATTTCTGGGAATGTCAGACAATTGGAAAACACTCGCAGGCCAATATGTAGAAGCCGGATTTCAGGTTCATATTTTGGATTTAAGAAATCACGGACGCAGTTTTCATTCCGATGAATGGAGTTACGAAGCAATGGTTCAGGATGTATTTGAATATTGCCAAGCAAATAATTTAACGAGAATTGATATTCTTGGACATTCGATGGGCGGAAAAGTAGCAATGCTTTTTGCAACAACACATTCGGAAATTGTAGATAAGTTAATTGTAGCAGATATCGGTCCGAGATTTTATAAACAGCATCATCAGGATATTTTGGCAGGATTAAATGCAGTTGATTTTTCAGTAAAACCAAGCAGAGCTGATGTTGAGGGAATTGTAGCGCAATATGTTCCTGATTTTGGGACGCGTCAATTTCTGTTAAAGAATTTATATTGGAAAGAGCCGGGACAATTAGCCTTTAGATTTAATCTGGAAGTTTTTAATAATAATCTGGATGCAATTGGAAAACCTCTGGCAGAAGGTTTGGTTTTTGATAAACCGACATTATTTATTAGAGGAGGAGAATCTGGCTATATTCAGGATGAAGATATTGATTCAATAAGAAAGCATTTTCCGAATTTAAAATTAGAAACGATTCCAAATGCCGGACATTGGCTTCATGCCGAAAACCCTAAAATGTTTTTTGAACTTACAGCAGGGTTTTTAAAAGAATAGCACTTTTGATGAAATTTTTATTATTTTTAAATAAATTTTAAATCTGAAAAACTATGAAATTATTACTCAGACTTCTTGTTACAGCGGCTTTAGTTTTATTATTATCTAACCTTTTAACGGGGGTTGTGGTTACTAGTTTTGGAACAGCTGTAATTGTTGCAGTAGTTTTAGGCTTGCTAAATGTTTTTATAAAACCTATTTTAGTAGTGTTAACATTGCCAGTAACTGTTGTTACACTAGGTTTGTTTTTACTGGTCATAAATGCTTTAATGATTTTGGCTTGTACTAAAATTGTCGGAGGTTTTGCTGTCGATTCATTCTGGACAGCCTTAATTTTTAGTGTTATTTTGTCAATTCTGCAATCTATCACATATAAGATACTTGGAGACGATAAATAAAGCAAATTGAACAGATTAAAACTGCTTCTAATACAATAGATTAAAAACTTGGTTGGGTTGCAAAAATTTTATAATTTTGCAACCCAATTTTATTATGTAAATTAAAGAAGAAGATGGATATTAAAAGAGTAGCAATAGACGCTGTAAACGAGACAATTGTTATGAACGTTGTTCATATGGATTATAAAGGTCAAGTAGCAAAAAGAATCAATGAAAAATTGCCTTTGGCTCAAGTAAAAGGATTTAGAAAAGGACAAGTTCCTAAAGATCTTGTTGAAAAACAATACGGAAAAGCTATTAAACAAGAAGAAATCAAGAAAGTAGTTGACTTGGCTTTAGAGCGTTTCATTCAATCTGAAAGACTAAACCTTTTAGGAACTCCTCTTGCTAAAGAAAACGAAAACCTTGACTGGGATGCAGAAGAATTAACTTTTGAATTCGAAATTGGTTTAGTGCCAAACTTTGAAATTGATTTAGAAGCTAAAAACAATATCGTAAAATATATCGTTACTGCTGATGATAAATTAATCGACGGACAAGTTGAGCGTATCCAAAAACAATTTGGAAAAGCAATTCCTCAGGATAAAGTTGAAGCTGATTCAGATTTAACTGGAACTTTCACAAACGAAGAAAAAGGAATCAACAATACAACTACAATTTCTGTATCTACTTTCAACAAAAAAGCTGGAGATAAATTCATCGGTAAAAAAGTTGGAGACGTTGTTAGAGTTAGCACAAAAGGTTTATTCGAAGACGATCACCAATTAATGGATTACTTAAAAGTAGCTCATGATGATGTTCACGGTTTAGATATCGAAGTAAACTTTACTATCGAAGCAATCAACGGTTCTGAATTAGCAGAATTAAACCAAGAATTATTTGATAAACTTTTTGGTGAAGGAAAAGTAGCTTCTTTAGAAGATTTAAAATCTAAAATTAAAGAAGATGCTGAATCTCAATTCGCACAACAAGCAGATCAAAAATTATTATTAGATGTTCAGGATTTCTTGATCGAGAACACTAAATTTGATTTACCAGCTGAATTCTTGAAAAAATGGTTGCAAACTGTTGGAGAGAAAAAACTTTCTGCAGAAGAAGCTGAAGTTGAATACGCAAGATCTGAAAAAGGTTTACGTTTCCAATTAATCGAAGGAAAAGCATTAGCTCAAAGCAATATCCAAATTACATTTGAAGACTTGAAAGAGTTTACTTCTGGTGCTATCAGACAGCAAATGGCTCAATTTGGACAAACAAATCCAACTGACGAAGAAGTTCAAGGAATCGTGGCTAGAGTTTTATCTAACCAAGAAGAAGTGAAAAGACTTTCTGAGCAAGTTGTAGCAGCTAAAATGTTAGATATCTTTAAAGAAAAAGCTAATCCAACAACTAAAGAGGTTACTTACGAAGAATTTATTGCTGCGTCTTACGGAGAATAATTTCTAAGAAAACAATTATATATGGAGCGTCAGGATTTTTTCCTGACGCTCTTTTGTTTTAATTTATTTTTGATTACTTTTCAGGAGCTAATCCAGCTATCCGTTACAAGTTTTTTCATTGCTGCCTTTTTTTGTAAGGTATAAAAAGAGCTTCCGTTGGTCGCTTTTTTCTACCAACAAAAAATAGTTGCTATTTCAAAAAGCTTTTCACTGCTATCTGGGCTAGAAATAAGACAAATTGACATCCTTTTTAAAAAGGTATGACCTTTGCGGAGAATAAAAAGTTATACACCAAATAAACGTAAAACAGATACATATGAACTACGGTAAAGAATTCAAAAAATTTGCTACAAAGCACCAAGGAGTAAACGCAATGTACTATGACAAAATCATAGCAGCGATGAACCCAACAAACATGACTCCATATATTATCGAAGAGCGCCAGTTGAACGTTTCTCAATTAGACGTTTTTTCAAGATTAATGATGGACAGAATTATCTTTTTAGGAACAGGTATTGATGACCAAATCGCTAATATCGTTCAGGCGCAGTTATTATTTTTAGAAAGTGCTGATGCTTCAAAAGATATTCAAATTTATCTAAATTCTCCAGGAGGAAGCGTTTACGCAGGATTAGGAATTTATGATACAATGCAATTCATTAAACCTGATGTTGCAACAATCTGTACAGGAATGGCAGCTTCTATGGGAGCAGTTTTATTATGTGCCGGAGCAGCAGGAAAACGTTCAGCATTGCCACACTCAAGAGTAATGATTCACCAACCATCTGGAGGAGCACAAGGGGTTGCAACAGATATGGAAATCAACTTACGTGAAATGTTGAAATTAAAAGATGAGTTATATCACATTATTTCTCAGCATTCAGGACAAACTTTTGATAAAGTGCATAAAGACAGTGAGCGTGATTACTGGATGATTGCAGACGAAGCAAAAGAATACGGAATGATTGATGAAGTATTAAGAAGAAGCTAAAAATTAGTTTCAGGTTTCATGTTTCAAGTTGCTTTGGCGAACCTGAAATTTGAAACTTTAAACTTTAAACAAAAAAAATATTAAGCTGTAAGGAGTTAAGTTTTAAAGTTTTAATTAAAAAGCTTAGAAACTTAGTATCTTTGCAGCTTAGTAACTTAAATAAAGAATGGCAAAAGTAGTATTAGAATGTTCGTTTTGTGGAAGAAAAAAGCCAGAAACTAATTTATTGATTGCGGGTATTAATGCACATATCTGTGATAAGTGTATTGAACAAGCACACGGAATTGTATTAGAAGAATTAAAGTCTAGCGGAAATGCAAAACTTATTGGGGACTTAATTTTAAAGAAACCAAAAGAAATCAGAGCTTTTCTGGATCAATATGTTATTGGTCAGGATCAGACAAAAAAGGTTATGTCGGTTGCGGTTTACAATCACTACAAACGTTTAATGCAACAGCAATTAGACGACGAAGTTGAGATTGAAAAAAGTAACATTATCATGGTTGGTCAAACCGGAACTGGAAAAACATTGGTAGCAAAAACTATTGCAAAAATGTTAGACGTTCCTTTGGCAATTGTTGATGCAACTGTACTTACAGAAGCTGGATATGTTGGGGAAGATGTCGAAAGTATTTTGACACGTTTACTACAAGCAGCAGATTATGATGTAGCTAAAGCCGAAAGAGGAATCGTATTTATTGATGAAATTGACAAAATTGCCCGTAAGAGCGATAATCCATCAATAACTCGTGATGTTTCTGGTGAAGGTGTACAGCAAGCTTTATTGAAATTATTAGAAGGAACAGTTGTAAACGTACCGCCAAAAGGAGGACGTAAGCACCCAGATCAAAAATTTGTTGAGGTTAATACTCAAAATATTCTGTTTATTGCCGGTGGTGCTTTTGACGGAGTAGAACGTATTATTTCAAAACGTTTGAATCGTCAGGCAGTTGGTTATTCAACTTCTAAAAATGTCGATAATATTGATAAAAACAATTTATTGCAATATATCATTCCAAAAGACATTAAAGATTTTGGATTGATTCCGGAGATTATTGGTCGTTTGCCAGTATTGACGCACATGGATCCTTTAGACAGAGAAACTTTGCGTGCAATTTTGACACAGCCTAAAAATGCATTAGTAAAACAATATCAGAAATTATTTTTAATGGATGATGTTGAATTTAGTATTACTGATGAAGCATTGGATTTTATTGTTGATAAAGCTTTAGAATACAAATTAGGCGCTCGTGGATTGCGTTCGTTATGTGAAGCTATCTTAACTGATGCGATGTACGAATTGCCAAGTTCTAATGATACAACTTTGACAATCGACAAAGAATATGCAGAACATACTTTGAGTAAAAACTTATTGAAGCGCATGGAAATTGCTTCGTAAATTAAAAAATAACTTTGTCAAGTTTTGGCAAATCTCTTTTAAACCTGTTCATTTATTTGAGCAGGTTTTTTTATACTTTTTAAGCAAGATTTCCGTTTCAGATTTTATGTAAATTGTAGGCATGAAAAATATGATTTTTGTAATTGGTTTGGTTTTGATTTTATCTTGTAATCAAAAAGATAAGAAAGAAATTGTGGTTTCTAAAAATGAAAACAAAACAGAAGTAATTAAAGAAGAGAAACCTCGAGTCGAAGTTGATTACAGTAAATTTTACAAAGAAGCAAAAGAGTACGCTCTTCGAAACAATTTAAATAACGATAAATTTATTTTAATTGATTTGGGATTGCATTCTGGTTTAAAACGATTTTTTGTATATGATTTTCAAAAGAATACAATTGTTAAATCCTGCATGGTTAGTCACGGCTGTGGAGATAATAGATGGGGCGCGACAACAACCAAAGAAAAAGTACAGATTAGTAATGAATTTGATTCGCATTGTTCTTCGCTCGGTAAATATGTTATTTTAGATCGAGGCGTTAGTCAATGGGGAATTAAAGTGAATTATATTTTACAAGGAAAAGACAAGACAAATTCAAATGCGAGAAATCGTGCAATCGTTTTGCATTCCTGGGAGGCAGTTTCTGAGAATGAAGTTTATCCAGAAGGAACTCCTGAAGGTTGGGGTTGTCCGGCAGTTTCAAACGAAAGCATGAAAGAAATAGATGAACTTTTGAAAACGAACAAAAAAGTTTTGATGTGGGTTATTAAATCCTAATTTATGGATGTCATGAAAATGAAACTTCTCGTTTAGCCCTGATCGAAACGGCATCGTAATAAGTGTTTTTCTGTGTTTTTTTACTGTAGAGACGCACTGCAGTGCGTGTACGTATGCATATTAATGTTTTTAGATTATTTTTAAATCAATTGTTAGACGCACTGCAGTGCGTCTCTACGATAAAATTACTGAACTCTGAATTTCTCTCTGTATTCAATAGGTTTCATTCCGACCATTTTATAAAACACTTTTCGGAATGCTTTTGGATCGTTATAACCCGTTTTTTCGATAATTTCTGAAATTGAAAGTTGTGTTTGTTCTAAATATTTTTTTGAACTTTCGACTCTAATATTTTGCAGATATTCAATTGGCGGAATTCCGGTTACTTGCTTAAATCTGCGTGTCATATTGCGAGCGCTGGTTGGAATATCTTTAGTGATTTCTTCCAGTTTTTCAATTGAATGATATTGGCTTTCGATTTTTTGCTGCAACATGGCAACCAAAGTATCGTTGTGCAAATGATTTGGCCTAAAAGTGCTAAAATAACTCTGCTTGTATCGATTTAAGTCGATCGAGAAAATTTTGGCAATTTGAACTGCGATCTCGTTTCCGCAATATTTCTGAACTAAAAGAATCAATAAGTGAAATGTTGAGGTTGAGCCGCCACTGGTATATAGACTTCCATCGGCAGTTAAAGTTTCCTCAGGTTTTAATTTTACCAACGGAAAAGCCTTTGTAAAAGCACTGCAGGCGTCAACATGCGTAGTTGCTAATTTTTCATTCAATAATCCTGAAGCAGCAAACAAAAAAGCGCCGGTGCAAAAACTGGCTAATTCAGCTCCGTTTTGATGTTGCTTTTTTAACCACGGAATAAAATCTTTATTCTTTGCGATCATTTCACTCATATTATCTGTGGTAAAAGCCGGAATCAAAATTAAGTCTAAAGCAATATCTGAATTTTCAATAACATGAACTTTATAGCCAAATAATTGTTCCTGAGTAATTTGCCCAGCCGATTGAAAAACCATAATTTCAAAAGGGTTTTCATGTTCTTTGCTCAATTTATTGGCTGTTTCAAAAACTTCTAAAATCGCTGCTATGCTCAACAATTTATAGTCGTGGGGCACAATTAAACCTGTTTTCTTGCTCATGATTTTTTCTTTTTGAAAGATTTACATTCTTACAAAAGTAGATAATTTGTCTCAAATGACCCTAAAAATGACTTTTTATGTAACTTTAAGTTAATCCTAAAATTTTAAATTTGTTTTTATTAATTTGTAATTTTATAAAGATGAAAACAAAGATATTCTTAAATCTTCCCGTAAAAGATTTAAATAAGGCAGTGGCTTTTTATAATGAATTAGGTTTTTCGACTAATCCAAAATTCACAAATGAAAAAGGAGCTTGTTTGGTTATTGACGAAAATATATTTGTGATGCTTTTGGTTGAAGAGTTTTATAAAACCTTTACCGAAAAACAAATTTGCGATGCTGCTACAACCAGCGAAGTTCTAATTTCAATTTCTTTGGACTCTCGTGAACAAGTAGATGAAATAATAGAAAAAGCGATTAAAGCGGGTGGAGTAGATTATATTCCAGCAAAAGATTATGGATGGATGTATCAAAGAACTTTTTTAGATGTTGACAATCATCATTGGGAAGTTTTCTATATGGATGAAAGCAAAATACGAAATGAGATGTAATCAATTTAATTGAACAATAATGATAACAGTTCAAAATATAATTAATGCATCAATAGAAAAGGTCTGGGGTTTTTGGATTACACCAAAACACATCGAAAACTGGAATACTGCTTTTGATAATTGGTATACAAGTTCTGCCGAAAATGATTTGAAAGCGGAAGGAAAGTTTAGGTATGAAATGACATCAAAAGATAAAACCGAAAATTTTGATTTTGAGGGAATCTATATAAAAGTTGAAAAGTTTCGATTAATAGAATACAAACTTTCAGATAACAGAATCGGAAGTATTCATTTTGAGGATTTTGGAAAAAGCGTAAAAATTACTGAAATATTTGAGCCAAATAAAATGGATTCTGAAAGCATGCAAAAGCAATGGTGTCAAGATGTAATTGATAACTTTAAAAAATATACAGAAAAATTTTAAAACTAAATTTAATATATAATGATTACAATAAAAAGCACGGTTAATGCATCTGCAGAAAAAGTTTGGAAGTTTTGGAATACGCCGGAACATATTACAAAATGGAGTTTTGCTTCTCCAGACTGGCATACGCCTTACGCAGAAGCTGATGTGAGAGAAGGAGGAAAATTCAAATCGACAATGGCGGCAAAAGACGGAAGTATGAGCTTTGATTTTGAAGGTGAATTTACTTTGGTGAAACCAAATGAAGCGCTTTCGTATGTTATGGCTGATGGAAGAAAAGTTGAAATTACTTTTACCCAAACAGGAGAAGGTGTTGAAATCGTTGAAAGTTTTGATCCCGAAACAGTAAATCCTGAAGAAATGCAGCGCGCAGGCTGGCAGGCGATTTTAGATAATTTTAAAAATTATATTGAAAATAATTAGTTTTTTTAGGTGCAAAACCTCAATGGTGCAGAGGTTTAAAGATTGTAATACAGATTAAACTCAAATTGACTTACATAACTAATGTTTTAAAATAAATTGTTTAACACAAAAAAATCAAAAAAATGACAAAACAAATATGGTTGAATTTGCCTGTTAAGAATATTGCAAAAGCGAAAGATTTTTTCTGGAAAATAGGTTTTTCTTTCAATGAACAGCACGATACGCCAAGTTCTACTTGCATGGTGGTTGGCGAAGGACATTTTGTGGTGATGCTTTTTGAAGAAATGCTTTTTTCAAGTTTTTCGCAAAATGCTCTTACAGATACAAAATCAAGTTCTGAGGTTCTGATTTCAATTGATGCAGAAAGCAGAGAAGAAGTTGACGAATTAGCCAAGAAAGTGACTGAGGCCGGCGGAACTGTTTTTGCAGAACCAGCAGAAAGCCAGGGTTGGATGTATGGCTTTGGATTTGCAGATTTAGACGGACATCGCTGGAATGTTTTGTTTATGGATTTTAGTAAATTATCGTAGTTATGGAAAAATTGGAATTTAAAATTAGAATTAAAGCTCCTTCTCCAAAAGTTTGGGAGATTTTATGGAACGATGCCACTTATAGAGAATGGACGGGCGCTTTTTGTGAAGGTTCGTATGCAATAAGTGATTGGAATGAAGGTGACAAAATACATTTTATGTCACCAAGCGGCGAAGGAATGAACAGCATTATCGAAACTAAAATTCCAAATGAATATATGGCTTTCAAACATATAGGTGAAATTAAAGATTTTAAAGAACTGCCTCTTGACGAAGAAACAAAAAAATGGAGTGGAGCAATGGAAACCTATAGATTAACGCCAGATAATGAATTTACTGATTTGACGGCCCAAGTTGATGTTGTCGAAAAGTATATTGATTATTTTAAAGAAGCTTTTCCAAAAGGCTTGGAGAAAGCAAAAGAATTAGCAGAGAAATAGAATAAAGAGAATCAAAAATTTATAATTAACAATCAACAATTAAATAAAAAAATCATGGCAGCAGTAAACCCTTATTTATTATTTAATGGAAATTGCGAAGAAGCATTTCTATTTTACAAATCCGTTTTTGGAGGTGAATTTCCATATATCGGAAAATTTAAAGACATGCCTAAAGAAGAAGGCTGTGACGAAGTTTCTGAAGCAGATGCTGAAAGAATTATGCACGTTTCATTGCCAATTGGTGATACTATTTTAATGGGAAGCGACAGTTCGACACGATTTGGCGATTTGCCTTTTGGAGAAAACTTCTCAATTTCGATCAATACAGAAAGTACTGAAGAAGCAGATCGAATTTTTAACGGACTTTCAGCAGGCGGAAAAGTAGAAATGCCTTTGAATAAAACATTTTGGGGCGCTTATTTCGGAATGTTTAAAGATAAGTTTGGAATCAACTGGATGGTAAACTTTGATGAAAATCAGCCAGCTAAATAACAATAAGTTATGTTATTCTAAAAGCGGAACATAATTGTTAAATTACTTCAAAAAGCGCATGTATATGCGCTTTTTGTTTGCAAAAAAAACAAAGATTATTCTTTTTTATCACCAATAGATTGCCGATTTTTGTCGCTTCAAAATCAATAAAGAAAAAATGGCAATAGAGGATAAAGAAATTATTTTATTAAAAGTTTCAGGACACGATAAAATAGGAGTTACAGCAGGTTTAACAGCTGTATTGGCGGCTTATGATGCTAATATTTTAGATATCGGTCAGGCCGATATTCACGATACACTTTCTTTAGGAATTTTGTTTGAAATTGCTGCAGGTTCATCTTCAGCACCCGTTTTAAAAGACTTATTGTTCAAGGCTTACGAACTAGAAATCAAAGTGAAATTTATTCCAATTTCTATCGAAGACTACGAAACATGGGTAAAATCACAATCTAAACAACGCTACATTATCAATATTTTAGGAGAAAAACTGGCAGCTTCTCAATTGGCGGCAGTGACTAAAATTATGTCAGATCAAAATCTGAATATTGATTCGATTATACGATTAACAGGAAGAACTTCAATTGTTGAAAAAGAAGAATATCCGCGTTCTTGTATTCAATTATCGGTTACAGGCGAAATTGTAAATAAAATTGTCATGACGGCAAGTTTTATGGAGATTTCAAGAACTTTAAATGTCGATATTTCGTTCCAGGAAGATAATATTTACAGAAGAAACCGTCGTTTGGTTTGCTTCGATATGGATTCGACTTTAATCCAAACCGAAGTTATTGACGAATTGGCAGAATTAAATGGAGTAGGCGATCAGGTACGTGCAATTACTGAGTCGGCGATGAATGGTGAAATTGATTTCAACGAAAGTTTCAAACAACGAATGGCTTTACTGGAAGGTTTGAGTGAAGAAGTTTTACAAAATGTTGCCATAAATTTACCAATTACCCAAGGCGCACATCGCTTGATGAAAGCGCTTAAATATTATGGATATAAAACTGCGATCCTTTCGGGAGGTTTCACTTATTTTGGAGATTATCTGCAAAAAGAATTAGGAATCGACTACGTTCACGCCAATCAACTGGAAATTAAAGACGGTAAATTAACCGGTAAATATTTAGGTGATATTATAAACGGAGAAAAGAAAGCCGAATTACTAAAAGCAATTGCCGAAAAAGAGGGAATCCACATCAATCAAACAATAGCAGTTGGAGACGGAGCAAACGATTTACCAATGCTTAACTTAGCTGGTTTAGGAATCGCTTTCCACGCAAAACCAAAAGTAAAAGAAAGTGCTTCAACATCGATTTCAAGTTTAGGTCTTGATGGAGTTTTATATCTTTTAGGATATCACGATCGATATATTGATATGATGTAATATTTTCATGATGATGATTCACGATAATCTTGTCATCCCGAGGAACGGGAGATCTCACAAGTAGCTCGACAATCAAAATAAAACAAAACCTCAGTTTTTAAAGAAAGAACTGAGGTTTTTTTATTTCATAATCACCTGTTGTGTGGTTTTCTTAATTTAATACAATATTTTTAATTGCACCGATCGGAGCAATTTGTACTGATTTGCTTTTTGGAGTGAGATAAAAATAATATGCACTATTAGCATCTATTAAAAAAACATTTTCAGTTTCTCCCGTAGTAAAGGTTAGTTTCTGCTTGTAAACTAATTTATTCTCCTTGATTTTTTTCGCCATTTTCATTCCGCCACCAATTCCCAATCCTAGAAAAAAACTTAGTATTCCTAAGCTTATGGCGATTAAAAAGAATTTAGTTAGTTTACTTTTGAGTGCTTCGTTTGATAACCCATTTTCATTAATATTGAAAACTTTCTTTATCCAACTTTTATTACGGTTATGATAAGCGAATGTTAGAATAAGAAGTATCACAATTATAAAAAAAATGAATCCCAACATTAGAATAGGAGTTGATGTTAAATCAGCAATCGGGCTTATCAATATGTCCATAATTGTGGAATATTTCAAAATGTTTATTTTCAGTTGATAATAAAAAACACTTTCTTTCATGATTCCCATTATGACAAGAAACAAATATCCCAAGGGAATTAAATTTTGTATTTTTTCGACTGATTTCATTTCTAATTTTCCATTATTTAAGGTTTAAATTTTGCCGAATTTTATACGGGACTCTTTGAAATTTATTTCCTCGAATCTAATTCCTTTTTAATTTCTTTCAAATTATTCAAATTCAAGAAAAGAATTGGCAATAGAGCAATTGGAACAACATTCATAGCGCTGAAACCTTTCATAAAAATAATGAATATGTTAAGAGCAAAAAGCATCAGTAATACAACGCCAAAAATGGTATTCACGGTCTTAAGTGCTTTTTGATTTTTAATCAGCTCTTCAGTGCTCATTTCGCTGAATTTCGTTTTTTTCAAGTTCTATTAAGTATAATTAGTTTGTTAACACATTTCTTTCAACTGTTCCAAATAATCCCTCTGATTCGAAAGTCTCGGAATCTTATGTTGTCCACCTAATTTATCACGTTCTTTCAACCAATCATAAAATAAGTTTTCGCGCGCAACATTTATCACCAAAGGATTTAATGTCATATTGTTGTAGCGTTTCGCTTCGTAATCAGAATTTAAAGTCTGTAAAGTCTCGTCGAGCACTTTTTGGAAAAGACCAACATCAGCCGGTTTTTTCTTGAATTCAATCATCCATTCATGCGCACCTTTTTCTTTGTCGTGCATAAAAATAGGAGCAACCGTATAATCGATAACTTCAGTTTGTGTTATTTGACAGGCTTTAGCAATCGCCTGATCGGTGTTTTCAACCATTAATTCTTCTCCAAAAACATTAATATGATGTTTGGTTCTTCCTGTAACTCTTATTCTATAAGGATTTAAGGAAGTAAATCGAACGGTGTCTCCAATTAAGTAACGCCATAAACCAGAATTTGTAGTAATAACGATGGCATAGTTTTTATTGAGTTCAACATCTGTTAAACGTACTACTTTTTGGTTGAGAGTTCCAAAAGTGTCCATCGGAATAAATTCGTAGAAAATTCCGTAATCCAGCATCAGTAATAAATCGCTAGAATAATTCAAGTCCTGAATAGCAAAAAAGCCTTCGGAAGCGTTATAAATTTCATAGTATTTAAAATCAGAACTTGGTAAAATTTTCTTGTATTGTTCTTTATAAGGAGAAAAACTTACACCTCCATGAAAGTAAACTTCAAGATTTGGCCAAAGTTCGAGCAAATTCTGATTGCCGGTATTTTCTAAAACTTTATTCATTAAAACCAACATCCAGGACGGAACTCCTGCAAAACTGGTTACATTTTCGTTTTTGGTTTCATTTATAATCGCTGCGATTTTGCTTTCCCATTCGCTCATAAGCGAAGTTTTGCTGCTTGGCGTACTGCTGAATTCAGCCCAAATAGGCATGTTTTCAATCAAAATTGCCGATAAATCGCCAAAGAAAGTATTATTGTTTTCGTAAATCTGAGAGCTTCCGCCCAAGCGAAGACTTTTTCCTAAAAACAATTCAGAATCTTCATTATTATTCAAATACAAACAGAGCAAATCTTTGCTTCCCTTATAATGGCAATCTTCAAGAGCCTCGTTGCTTACCGGAATGAATTTGCTTTTGGCATTTGTGGTACCACTTGATTTTGCAAACCATTTTATTGGTGTTTCCCAAAAAACGCCTTGCTCGCCTTGACGCGTGCGCTCAATTAAAGGCTGTAATTCTTCATACGTCGAAATGGGAACTCTTTCGCTAAAAGTCTTGTATGAATTTATCGATGCAAAATCATATTTTTTCCCCACAACAGTATTTTCTGAAGCCGTCAATAAATTATGCAATAGCTCTTCCTGAACTTCATTCGGATATTTTAGAAAAAGCTCGATTTGGTGTATCCTTTGTTTAAGGACCCAAGATGCGAAAGAATTTATGATAGATACAGGCATGAAGATTTTTATTTTAGATTTTGAATTTTTGCTCAAAAAGCAAAACTCATAAATTTAAGATTTGAATATCGGTAGACAAACATTAACTTTGTCCTTGTATCAAAAATAGTATTTTTTTGCAAAAATAGTCCTATTTGAGACAAAGATTCCAATGCATAAATTGGAAATTTAACAATAAAAACTCTAATTTCTCGGAGTTGTTACAAATCTAAAATTAGCAATTTAAAATTAAAAATCACATGCAATATCAAGGAGTACTTACAAAAATGCAGACTGAAATGGGAAATCCAATTCAATATTATTTGGTTTTCGAAGATAGTTTCTTAAGTATGAATCAATTATTGAATAAAGATATTGAGATAAATTTTGTGGGTTTTCAATGTTTAAATTGCGGGAAAAAGAAAAAAATATACAGACAAGGTTTTTGCTACGATTGTTTTTATTCGAGCGCCGCAGTTGGTGACTGGATTATGAGACCTGAATTGAGTACCGCTCACTTAGGAATTGCAGATCGTGATTTAGAATACGAATCTCAGGTACAATTACAGCCCCATATCGTGTATTTGGCTTTTTCAACTGAAGTAAAAGTAGGAGTAACAAGAAAAACTCAAGTTCCGACAAGATGGATTGATCAAGGCGCAACTCAGGCAATTTCTATTGTTGAGGTTCCGAATAGATATTTAGCCGGAATTACCGAAGTCGCTCTAAAAGATCATTATACAGATAAAACAAATTGGAGAAAAATGCTTCAAGCTACATCAGAAACATGCGATCTTATCGTTGAGAAAGCAAAAGTGGAGAACTTAATTCCAGCTGAAGTAAAGGATTATTTTTATAGTCAAAAAAATGATGTTTACGAATTAAATTATCCAGTACTAAATTACCCGGCAAAAATTAATAGTTTGAATTTAGATAAGACACCTTCTTTTCAAGGAAAACTGGTTGGAATTAAAGGGCAGTATTTATTATTTGAGAACGGAACTGTTTTTAATGTTCGCGGTTCTGAAGGTTATGTTGTCACAATAAACGTCTAGAAAATTCTCTTAACCGTCGATTGTTTTTTGCTTAATAGTATATTAAGTTGTTGATTATTAAATAATTTGCTGTAATTTTAAGTCAATTTCCAAGAACATAAATATGTGAATGTTAATACATTTGGTTACAATTTTGTAACAAATGCTTATTGGAAGAATTTAATTTTAAAAAATAAAAGACCTTAGATTTGAGTTCAAATCATTTCAGGTTTTATTTCTAAAATTAAATTTAAGATTTAATAATTCGTAAATTATTTAATAGATGAGTGTTTTAAGCAAAGTAAATGTTTACAGACGCAACATAATGCGCAATTTGACTAAGAACATTGGGAAACCAAAAATGCAGGATGATTTTATTTTGGTTGATAAAGCTGAAATCAAAAAAGTCCTGATTTGCAGACCCAACGGAAGATTAGGTAATCTTTTATTGATCACACCTCTCGTTCAGGAAGTTGCTGAAACGTTTCCAAATTGTAAAATCGATTTATTCGTAAAAGGCACATTAGCACCCATTATTTTTGAAAATTACTCTGTCGTAAATAAAGCAATTCATTTGCCTAAAAAGCCTTTTAAAAGTTTATTTGAATATTTAAAGGTTTGGATTTCAATAAAAAATGAATCCTATGATATGGTGATCAATGTGGATCAAAACTCTTCATCAGGAAGATTGGCGGTTCAGTTTTCAAATGCAAAATATAAATTCTTTGGAGATGCAATAGATGAACAGGCTGAGAAAAAAAAGGATTTTGAGCATATTGCAAAATATCCGGTTTATAATTTCCGACATTATTTAACAAAATTGCGATTATTTACAAACAGCAATAAAATAATTGCTCCTTTAGATTTAAAATTGTCAGCTTCTGAAGTGGCCAATGGAAGAAAGATTTTAAATGAATTGGTAAACAATGATAAAAGAACAATTTTCATTTTTACTTATGCGACCGGAGCAAAATGTCTTTCCGAAGATTGGTGGGAGAAGTTCTACGAACAAATAACAACAGAATATAAAGATTACAATATTGTCGAAGTTTTGCCTGTCGAAAATGTTTCACAAATTGGATTTAAAGCGCCAACATTTTATAGTAAAGATATTCGTGAGATAGGATCTGTTATTGCAAATGGAGATGTATTTATCGGTGCTGACAGCGGTATTATGCATTTGTCAAGTTCGGTACAAACTCCAACTATAGGATTATTTTCTGGTGCAAACATTAAAAAATATGAGCCTTATGATAATTGCAGCATCGCAATAGATATCAATAATTATACAGAAAGAGAATATACAAAAACTATAAATTCGATTTTGAATAACGGTAAATTAAATAGCTATTCAAAAGCAATATAAAAAACTAAAACATAAAAAAAAGGCATCCATTCGGATGCCTTTTTTTGTTTAATTCTTCTTCTTAAATAATCCATTAAGCAGGTCACTTGCTTTTTTGGTTACTTCCTGAGTTTTTTGTTCTTTTTCTGTTTTTGCAGCTTGCGTAGTATCTTTTGCTTTTGTGTTTTTATTGATTAAATCCGTTAAAGCAGCAGTTCCTTTTTGTGTTAATTTCTCTTTTTGCTGATTTGCAACCTGAGTCGCTAAACTGCTAACAGCCGCTTTCATATCAGTGCTGATTTTTGGGCTAGAAAAATTACCAGTGATCAAGGCATTAATTGGAATATTTTCCAGTTTTGCAGCATCAGCAGGTGACATTTTTGCAATGAAAGCATTTGCTTCGCTTCCTAAATATTTAGCCGGAACGTCAAATTTCAAGTTGTAGTTCATTGTTTGGTCAAAACCGTGAGTTCCGCCAACTGTAACTTTAATATCTTGATATTTAATGTCGAAAGGTTTTACATTTACTTTGCCGTTATCAAAAGTCAAAGCGGCTTTAATATCATTTAAATTCACTTTGTTCATATCAATAAATTTAATGTTTGAACCAAGTGCATTAAGTAAAGTTGAATTTTTAGCATTTACAGTTGTCGAAAGCAATTGTCCAAGCAAATCTCCCGAAATTGATTTTAGATCCGGAGTCAATTCATTAGCATCCAGATTTCCATTCAATTTGATAGTAGAATTCAATTTACCGTTGATGATTCCTGCTATAGGAGCAATTTTTTTCATCATATCTAATTGTGTAAAAGTCTGCGCAATATCAACTTGGTTAAAACCTAAATTCATATCAAAAGTTGGTACTTTTTCTTTTGTAGAAACCGCTCCGGTCAAACCAATTGTTCCTCCAAAAATCGATGTTTTAAAGTTCTCTAAAAGTGCTTTTTCATCTTTAATGATCAGTTTTCCAGAAACATCTTTTAGTTTTAAGTTATCATATAAAACAGTATTTGCTTTTGCGTTTAATGTACAGTTTAGGAAAGCAGGAATTTTCATTGCCTCAGCTGGTTTTGCAGCTGTTTTTGTTTCTTCTTTTGCAGGTTCGCCCGCCGTCATAAAATCATCAACCGCTAATTGATTTGAACTCATGTTGAAGTTTCCTCTTAATTCCTGTTTTTTAAACATGAAACCATAGAAGTTTTCTAAAATTCCGTTGATGGCAATGTCACTTTTTCCTGTTGTAGCATTGAACTGTTTTAGGTTGATTTTACTCGGATTGAACTCGACCTGCGCAATGCTGATGTTCATCGATTTATTGTTTTCATCCGTATATTTAAATCCTGACAAACTCATCGTTCCTGCATTTTTAATGTTTTGATATTGACTTTTTTCTACAGAAGCCATATCAAAATTTGTAGTAACATCAGCTTTTAAAATACCTGCAAGCGGTTTATCCATTTTAATTGGATATGCTTTTGAAAGATTGGCCAAATTGATTGTCCCTTTTAAAGCGGCATCAACAATTGGATTTACCGTAATATTTTTGATACTTGCTTTAGCGCTGAAAACGTCCTGATCAATTCTGAAAGTCAGTTTGTCTAAATTGACGTAGGTATCATTTAGAATTCCTGTTTCGTTGATGATTTTTGTATCAATTACAATATTTTGAACTGATTTTGGCAAGTTCGGATATTGGAATGAACCGTTGTTTGAAGCAATTGCAATATTGAATTTTGGTACTGTTGTATCTGTCAATTCTCCTTTTGCAAAACCTGAAACGGTAAAATCTCCAGTTGTTTTTACGCCATCCAAACCGGCAGCGTAAGCAGACGGAATCAAACCTAAAAAGTTTGTAAATGAAGATGTTGGAGTTTTAAACTTTAAATCATAAATCTGAGCTTTGTCCGTCATTTGAATGAATCCGTCAAACTCTAAAGGCAATTGATTAATTAAAGCTTTATTTTCTTTAAAAGTATATTTGCTCTTATCAAGGTCTATTCCTAAAACAGCATCTAAAGTCAATTTTACATTTTTCATGTAATTTACTTTATCCATATCCAAAGATACTTTTGCAGTCGATTTTGTAGTCAAGTCTAATTTTGAGTTAGTGAAATCTCCAGTTCCTTCGTGGTTCAAACTGTCAATGACCATTTTGATTTTAGATCCCTGATCGATATATCTGAACGTAAAATTTTCAATTTTGTAATTTTGAATTTTTAAAGAAAGCGGTTTGCTATTCTCATCTTTGGTTTCTTCTTTTTTGTCTTTTAAAGCAATATCGAAGTTTCCAACACCATCTTTATTGAAAATAATATTGATCAAACCATTTTCAGATGTAATTCCCTGAATGTTTAAAGGCTCATCTTTTCCTTTAAAAAGCTCTTTAATACTCATTTTCAAGTTTAATTGTCCTAATGAAACCAAAGTATCACCTTCAAAAGGAGCTTTGTTGATTATCACCAGTTTTTCAATCCCGACTGCGGCGTTTGGAAAGTTTCGGAACAAACTTAAATCGGCATCTGCAAAACTTACTTTGGCATCGACACTTTCATTAATTGCTTCAGAAATCTTTGCTTTGATTTGGTCTTTAAAGAAGTAAGGAATGGCGAATAGGGCGGCCACAAAAACCACAATTACAATGGCGGTTACTTTTAAAATTTTCTTAAACATATTTATAGATTTGAGGGTTTACTTAAAATCGGATATTGCAAAAATAGTTTTTTTTGCCAAAGGGTGAAGATAAAGTTTTCTTAAAAAGTAAGAAATGGATTATTTTTACGGAAATAAAAAATCCGCTTGATACATTCAAACGGATTTGCTTTTTAACGTTGTTTTATTTTTTGATGAACGATACAATTTTATTAGTTAATTCCTCCGAAATAGGAAGGTTTTCATTGTTGTAACTTTCAAAATTGGCTTTATTGTCGCCGTCAATAATTTTTAAAATGTGGTTCATTTTGTCAACAATTGCCAATTCAGCATTTTTGCTTGCTTTTGATAAACTTTCAGCATCTGCAACATTTACCTGCAAATCTTTATTTCCCTGAATGATTAAAACAGGAACCGTTAACTTTTTTATTTCTGTCTGCGGATCGTATTTAAACCACGAAATCAAATAAGGCTGAATACCTGGTCTGAAAAGCGAATTTAAAAGAGGATCAACTTTGTTTACTTTATTACCACTTTTCAAACTGTCGATAATCGGAAATGTCATGTCTTCAATCTGCTTATTTGATTTTGAAGAAATCTGCTCTTTCAATAATTTGTCGGCAGATTCGCCAGCGCCGGCAATCGAAATGAATTTATTTGCTTTTGCTCCGGCTATCATTCCAATTAATGATCCTTCGCTATGTCCAATTACAATCAATTGAGAAAAGCGTTTGTCTTGCTTTAAAAAATTAATCCAGCTTTTGGCATCTTCGGTATAATTTTCAAAAACCAAAACCGATTCTGTTGGAGCTGAAGCTTTGCTTTCACCAATTCCTCTTTTGTCATATCGTAAAGATGCAATTCCGTTTTTTGCTAAAGCTTCCGCCAGCATTTTCAGTGAATTGTTTTTCATCATCGGATTATTTCCGTTTCGATCCGTTGGTCCTGAACCTGCAATGATTAAAGCAACAGGACATTTTTTGGTAACATCAGGAACGGTTAATGTTCCGTAAAGCTGATCAATATTGATTTTTAAAGTTACATTGGTTTCTTTAAAAGTGTCTTGCTTTGCGTTTTGCGCATTTGTTACAGAAAGAAATAAAACACTCAAAAACAAAAATATCTTTTTCATTTTTTAAGATTTGAATTACTTAATATTAATTCCAAAAGGCATCATCGCCTGAACTCCTTTTTGTTTTTGAAGTTTTTTAATCTGTTCAATCATCAGATAATTTTCTTCTCCAATTTCTTCTTTTATAAAAGCTTCTTTGGACTTAGCAAAAGGCATTTTTGATAAAATATCACCAAATGTTTTTTCGTATTCTGGATAATTTTGAGTGCTGTATGTTTTTATTTTAGCCATTTTCGCAGCTTCAGCAATAGCGTCATTCAAACCACCAATTTTATCTACTAAACCAATTTTCAAAGCTTGACTTCCAGACCATACTCTTCCTTGAGCAATGGAATCAACTTGGGCAAAAGTCATTTTTCTACCTTCGGCAACATGCGTTACAAAGGTTTTGTAAATATGTTCAACACCTTCTAAAGTAAAAGCTTTGAATTTTTCATCAACAGGAACAAACGGACTATAATTAGCCGAGTTTTCGTGTGTTTTTACTTGCTCAGAATTGATTCCTAATTTATTCGCTAACGGACTAAAGTTTGGCAATATTCCAAAAACCCCAATAGAACCTGTAATCGTGTTGCTTTCTGCGAAAATTTTATCAGCGTTGCAGGCAATATAATAACCGCCAGAAGCTGCGTAATTACCCATTGAAACAACAACTGGTTTTACTTTTTTAGTTACTTCAATTTCTCTCCAAATTAAATCTGAAGTTAAAGCGCTTCCTCCCGGACTGTCAATTCTTAAAACAATTGCTTTTACGTCATCATTTTTTCTTGCTTCCTGAAGAGCGCGTCGCATTGAACCTTCTCCAATAACGGTAACATCACCTTCGCCGCTTTCAATTTCGCCTTGAGCGTAAATAATTGCGATTTCGTCTGTTGCTGTATTGCTTAGCGCTGTAGTTACATTGTTTTGAGTATAATCTTCAATTGAAATTTTATTGTAATCGTCATCGCCAGTTACTTTTAACTGTTTTTTGATTGCGTTATGATAAACATCTTCATAAGCTATAATATCCACCAAACCATTTGCTTTTGCCAATTCTGGAGTTCTTGCAAGCAAACCATTTGCAATTTCGTTTAATCTCGGAAGCGGAATATTTCGGCTTTTTGAAATATCAGCAGAAACTGTCGCCCAAATAGAATTTAATAAAGCAGTAACTTGTTCTCTGTTGGCATCGCTCATTTTATTTTCTAAAAATGGTTCTACCGCACTTTTATATTTTCCGTGACGAATAACTTCCATATGAATTCCAGATTTGTCCTGGAAATCTTTAAAAAACATTACTTCAGACGAAAGGCCTTTGAAATCTAAATCACCAGCAGGATTTATATAAACAGTATTGGCTACAGAATTCAAATAGTATTCTTTTTGCGAATAAGTATTGGCGTAAGCCCAAACAAATTTCCCAGATTTTTTAAAACTTTCAAGTGCATTTCTTAAGTCTTTGTATTGAGCAAGACCAAGCGAAGATTCATCGTTTAAAATAGAAATTCCTTTAATCTTGTCATCTGTTTTTGCAGCTTCAATAGCATTGATAACGTCAGAGATTCCGATTCCTTTTTGTTCTGAAAAAACTGTTACCCAAGGATCCTTATACTTTCCGGCATAGTCATTTTTAATATCTTTTAAATTCAGTTCGATAACCGAATCGCTTTTTACGGAAACCGCATCATCTCCTCCAAAAATAGCCCCAATAAGGATTACTCCGAAAAAGAATAACATGATAAATACAAAAATACCAATTACAGTGGCAATTACATTTCCTAAAAATTTCATAAGTATATTTTTTTAATAAGTAGCAAAAAAGACTGCTTCGTTACAAATATATCTAAATACGAATTAACTCCGTTATACGATTTATTAAATATTTGTTGATTCTACATTTTTTAAACCAACTAAATAATGTATTCAATTCTAAAATAGTTTTAGTTACTTTGCATTAATTATGAAGTCACAGCATCAAGTCGTTTTATCTATAGGAAGCAATCAGGGAAACAGATTAGCAAATATTGAAAGTTGTATTGCCTTAATACATCAGGAAGTAGGAACTGTTATCAGGGTTTCAAAACTATATGAAACTCCTGCCTGGGGATTTGAAAGTGATGCTTTTTATAATTGTGCGCTTCTTTTGCACAGTACTTCATCGGCACAAAAAATATTAAATCAGGTTTTAAAAGTTGAAAAACAATTAGGAAGAATCAGATCCAATCAAGAGGGATATCAATCCCGAATTATCGACGTTGATTTAATTTCTTTTGATGATGAAATTATAGAAACTGAAAAATTGCAAATTCCGCATCCGCTGATGCAAAACAGAAATTTTGTCTTATTGCCGGTTCAGGATTTAAAGTTAGATTGGAAACATCCTGTTCTTCAAAAAACTATTCCAGAATTAATAGCTGTTTCTCCAGATGACAGCGTTTGTACAGCCGTTCAGAATTTGAAAAGTCCGTTA
Organism: Flavobacterium sp. ASV13; assembly: GCF_000745775.1. Lineage (GTDB taxonomy): Bacteria > Bacteroidota > Bacteroidia > Flavobacteriales > Flavobacteriaceae > Flavobacterium. The sequence continues at coordinate 83,692 of NZ_JQJY01000009.1, forward strand.
CAGGAAATTGCATTGGAAAACTTCAATTATATTGCTTTTGAAGGAAATATCGGTGCCGGTAAAACAACATTGGTTCATAAAATTGCTGAAGATTTTAATGCTAAAACAGTTTTGGAAGGTTTTGCAGATAATCCGTTTTTGCCTAAATTTTATAAGGATCAGAACCGATATGCATTTCCGTTAGAAATGTCTTTTTTGGCCGATCGCTACCAGCAATTAGCCGATGATTTAAAACAGTTTGATTTATTTAAAGATTTTATTGTAGCTGATTATCATATTTTTAAATCACTGATTTTTTCCAAAATTACACTTGGAGAAGACGAATATCGTTTGTACAGAAACCTGTTCGATATTATCTACAAAGAAATGCCAAAACCCGATTTGTATATTTATTTGTATCAAAACACAGAACGTTTGCTTCAGAATATTAAAAAACGTGGCCGCAGTTACGAACAAAATATAGAAGCTAGTTATTTGGAAAAAATCAATACAGGTTATTTGGATTATATTAAATCACAAACCGATTTGAATGTTTTGATAATCGATGTTTCAGATCGTGATTTTGTAAAAAAACATGAAGATTATCTTTATATTTTAAGCGAAATCAAGAAAAAAATAGGGTAAAACCTCAATTAGGAAATATGCCAATTAGAAAATTAGATAATTTTTTATGCGGTTTCGAGAGCATTTCCTAATTCTCTAATTGACACATTATCTAATTATAATATTCCAAGTTGTTTTCTCAGTTTTGCAGATAATTTTTCGTGAACAAGACGATACGACTGTTGAATGTATTTTTCCCATTCTGATTTTTTCATTCGAGTAATATCATCAATCAAAACCCATTTGTATTTTGCAACATACGGAGCAGGTTTAAATCCTGGTCTGCTGCTCATTTCTTCAAATTCTTCATCCAAAACCTTAAAAGAAGCCGAAGTTGGATTTTGGTCAAGGCCAACAACACAATACATTTTGGTTCCCACTGAAAAAACAAGATCATGATCCCATTTTATATCCTCTGTTGTTCCAGTCAGTTTTTGACATATTTCGCGAATTGTTTCTATATCCATTTTTATCTTTTTAATGAAAAATGCCCTCTTACAACAGGATGATTTTCATCAATTTTTAAGGTGTACCAATAATCGGATGCCGGAAGCTGCATTTTGTTGAAAGTCCCGTCCCAGCTCATTTTTGAAGCACTTAATTGTGCTAACAATTTTCCGTAGCGATCAAATATAGTAATTTGGGCTTTAGGATAATTGTCCAATCCTGTTATTTCCCAAACATCATTGAAAGAGTCATTATTTGGAGTGAAAAATGCAGGGAAAATTAGGACAATAAAACTTTTTGAAACCGTTTTGCAACCACTTTTTTCTCTCACATAAGCGGTTTGCAAACCGCCAGAAACATTTTCAAAAACATTAGAATTCTGAAAATTTATTCCGTCAATAGAATATTCAAAATAGCTTTCAGGATTGCTGAGAATAATAGTTACGGTTCTATTATCAACTTCAATTTTTTGAATTTCAGGTGCAGGAAGTTCAATTACTTTGATGTTTTTTTGATTTGTACAATTACCCAAAGTAGAGGCAGTTACGACGACAAAATATGTTCCTAATTGAGAAATGATGATTTTTTGAGTGGTTTCTCCTGTTGACCATAAATAACTCATATTGCTGATTCCAGCGTCCAATGTAACCGAATTAGGAGCGCACAAAACGACTACTTCATCTTGTACTTCAGGAAGTGGATAGACTTTTATTTCGATTGGGGTTCGCGTAACAGAACGGCAATCGTTATTATTGGCTTCAGCATAATAAATTGTATTTGCTGAAATATTAGGCGTAACAAACAAAGGACCAGTTCCTAAAAGAGAACCACCTGTTTTTGAATCATACCAGTTTGCTTCACCGGCAGAAACAGTCGCTTCTAAAAAGAAGATTCCAGAACCGCAAACAGGCTCGGGATTTGAAACAGAAGTTACTTCTGGAACTACATTTACTCTTGCTGCAACAGCAGTTCTTTTAGTGACGCAGCCTTCAAATTCGGCTGCAACATAATACGTTTGGCTTGCATTTAAAACAGGAGTCGTAAAATTATTTCCGGTTGCTATTATGCCAGTGCTTGTTTCATCGGCATACCAATTTATTGTTCCTGCTGAGCTTTTGGCTTCTAATAGAGTAGTTCCAGATCCGCAGATGTCTGGAGCTTTTGTTTCGGTAATGGAAAGCATGGTCAACGAGGTGCTTGCACTTATTTGAGGATAAACATCTCCCGGCATTCCACCATATTCTACAATATATCCTCTCGGATAATTTACATTTGTTGGATCTGAACTTCCATAAAGAGAAGCATCGTTCCATCTTCCTTTTTGGCCATATCCGGGCGGTGTGATATAGGCATAATCTTCAACTCCTATCAGGGCTAGTTCACCGCCATTATTTGGTTCTTTGAAATCATTCCAATAAGCAAAAGTTGTAGTAGAGCCACTTTCTCGGCCGTACCAAAATTCAGTTCCTTCTTCAGGGCCGGTTTCCCATCGCCAATAAGGTTCCTTTCTAGTATCGCTTCCTCCAATCCATCCTGTGCCAGAAAGCTGTTCTCCAACAAATATTGCTTCATCTAAAGTTGTGATAGTTACGAGATAGCCTTGAAGTCCATAATATTTGCTCGCAGCTGCAGCTCTTTTAGCATCGCCCCAGGAAATTCCTGGACTGGAAACAAATTGGTAATAATGTTTTGATGAAGGTAAATAATTGGCTTGTCCCAAGCTTATCGAAAAATTTCTGATTCCACTTGGGCTTACGGAACTATTTCTAAATTCAACTGCTTTTATGGCCGAAATGAATTCAGAAAGTGAAGCTGTTTTTCCTGCGTTGTTCGAAATAGTAAGTGTTCCTGAATCAGGATTCCAGCTAGAAATTAAATTAGGATGTGTACCGATTAGGCTTAATTGATCTTCGTTATTTATATATCCTGAAGAAATTTGAATGTAGACTGCATTAATTTCTTCTGTTGCGCTGATTGTTACGTCAGTTACAATTTTTATACTGCTTTGCGGACAATAAACTTGATTTCCAGTTGCAGTGATTATAGATGCGGCCGTTGTAAGTTTAGGTTTGTTTTCTTTTTTTAATTCCCGTTCATACAAAGGCGTGTTTTTAAAGGCAAATAATGTATTACAAAATAGTAGTACAATTGCCATCGTATAGTCACAAGAGAATTTGGTTTTCATATTTAAAATTACATTTTTTAATTGAAAACTGCTTTGGAAACAATAAAAAATGGATTTTATCTTTTTAATGAAAAGTGACCTCTTAAAATAGGGTGTGTATCATCAATTTTTAGAGCATACCAATAGTCTGAAGCAGGAAGTTGTATTTTATTAAAAGTTCCGTCCCAGCTCATTCTTGAAGTACTTAATTGCGCTAATAGTTTTCCATAGCGATCAAAAATGGTGACTTGTGCCTGAGGATAATTCTCCATTCCTGTTACTTCCCAGACATCATTATAGCTATCGTTGTTTGGAGTAAAGAAAGCTGGAAAAACTAAAACCACAAAGTTTTTTGCAGTAGCACCACAACCACCTTTTTCTCTTACATAAGCAGTTTGTAGTCCGCCTGGAACATCGTAAAAAATATTAGAATCTTGAAAATTTGAACCATCAACAGAATATTCAAAATAAGGCTGTTCTTTTTTAAGATAAATTATTGCTCTAGTTCCTTCAACATCAATACGATCTATTTGGGGAATTTCATGTTCTTCTACTATAATTGTTTTTCGGCTTGTACAGTTTTGAGGAGCTGGACTTGTTACATCAACTGTATATGTACCGCCAGTTCCTATCTCAATAGTTTGAGTTGTAGCTCCCGTTGACCACAAATAAGTCATACCAGCTATTCCAGCATTAAGTATTTTCTTTTTAGATTGGCATAACACGACAGTTTCGTCCGTAACAGCCGGTGGTGTGTAAATAGTAATGTTTACAGGTGTACGATTGGTATTTAAACAACCACTGTTTGATGCCTCGGCATAATAAACAGCTGATGTAGTAATTGTTGGTGTTGTAAAATTATTTCCTGTAAAAATGCTTGTTCCACCTGTCGAAGAAGTGTACCAATTGATAACACCCACATTAGTTGTTGCTTGAAGATCGACACTTCCTGGTCCACAACGGGAAACATTTGATGAAGCCACAGTTGGTGTATTAGGCGTTTTATTCACTACAGCTGTAACTGATTTTCGGTTGGATTCGCAGCCAGCATCTACATAATAAGTTGTAGTATTATTTATTACTGGTGTTGTATAAGAACTTCCAGTTGCAATTACCGTTCCTCCGGTTGCCTGATTGTACCAGCTGATTGTCGCTCCAGCCGTAGCTGTTGCATTTATAGTAAAACTCCCCGAATCACAAATTGGATTTGGTGTCAATACGTTTGCTTCAGGTATTGTAATTTTAGTACTTGCTGCAATTTCTAAAGGTGATTCTCCTGCAGATCCGCCATATTCAACAACATATCCTTTAGGTTGATAAGCATCTCCGGGAGTTAATGATCCAGTATTTGATAAATCATTCCATGAACCTCTTATACCTACTCCTGGTTGTGTAATATGCGCATAATCTTCATCTCCTTGATTATTAGGTTCTCCATTGTTCCAGAAAGTATAAGTCATTAGAGTTCCGGCTTCAGGACCTGTTACCCATTTCCAAACTCCTTCAGTTTCTGCATCGCTACCACCAATCCATCCCGTTCCAGATGCTTGTTCGCCAATTAGTTTAGCTTCATCTGCAGATAATATGGTTGCCAAATATCCTTTAAGCCCGTAATAAGTACTTGCAGCAGCAGCATCTCGTGCTGAAGTCCAGGTAATGCCAATACTTGGTACATATAAATAAAAATGCTGTGTTGATGGTAAATAATTGGCATTACCAATTGTTATTGAAAACGTTCTGGTTCCCGAAGCTGAAGTCGAAGGATTTGTGAAAACCACATCTTTTACTGCAGCAACTAAGTCAGAATATAAAACATCACCACCTGTTGGACTTGTTATACTTAATTTTCCTGCTGTTGAATCCCAGCTTGTTATTACGTTTGGATGTGTCGCTGGATTTGAAAGGGCAAGCTGATCAAAACCACTTGAATAACCAGATGAAACCTGAATAAAAACGCCTTTAGTTCCTGTTTCTAAAGGGTCGTGTGTAATGGAGAAATCAGTTACAATTTTTATTGTATTTTGAGGACAATATGGCTGATCTCCGGTTGCTTTAACAACAGGAGCAGTTGTCGTAATTTGAGCAAATCCAAAAGAACTGGACAGCAATAAAATAAATAATATATATATATTTAGGGAACTCTTATTTTTCATTTTATAAAAGTATCACTTTTATAATAATAAAAAAAAATATTTCAATTTCTAACAATTAAAGTCTAAAAATGAGGTAATAATCACAATTTTTAAGTAAAAATATTCTTAATTGTTTGCTGGCCAGTTTAGTTTTTGAAATAAATCCCAAACTACAATTCCCGCACTTACAGCAATATTTAAGGAATGTTTAGTTCCTAATTGCGGAATCTCAATACAGCCATCACAAATAGCTACAGCTTCTTGTGCAACGCCATAAACTTCATTGCCAAAAACTAAAGCGTATTTCTGATTTTTTTCTGTTTTAAAATCCTGAAGAAAAATAGCACTTTCAACTTGTTCTATAGCTAGAGTGAGTACATTTTCTTTTTTAAGGTTTTCAATGACTTCAAGTACATTTTCATGATGTTCCCAAGCTACAGTTTCTGTAGCGCCAAGAGCAGTTTTGTGAATTTCTTTATTTGGTGGAGTAGCTGTAATACCGCATAAAATGATTTTTTCAATCAAAAAAGCATCGGCTGTTCTAAAAACAGAACCAATATTGTGTAAGCTGCGAATGTCATCCAAAACTAAAATTAAAGGAGTCTTGTCTGATTTTTTAAAATCTTCAATCGATTTGCGGTCCAATTCGCTATTTTCAAGTTTTCTCATTTTTGCTGTATTCTAATCATAAAAAAAGCTTCCAAAGATAAGGAAGCTTTTTCAATTATTTTATTTTGTTTTATTTTCAGATTAGCTTTTTACTGGATCTGGTAAAACTATACCTTTTATAGTAAGTACTTTTGTTGGCTGTCCTTCAGCGTTAGAAGTAACAGTTACAGTTTTTGTAAATTGACCAACTCTGTCAGTAGCATATTTTACACCAATGATTCCTTTAGCACCTGGTGCGATTGGCTCTTTTGGCGTAGTAGGAACAGTACATCCGCAAGAACCTTGCGTGTTTGTAATGATCAATGGTTTTGTTCCGTTGTTAACAAAAACGAATTCACGTTTTCCGTCAGCATTGTGAGCAATTGTTCCATAGTCAATAGTTTCTGTTTCAAAAAGCATTCCTGCTCCTTCTACTTTAGCAACTTTTGCAGTTCCTTTTTTAGCAGATTGCGCGTTAGAAGCCGTAACTCCAGCTACAGCAAGCATAACAAATAAAATTATTTTTTTCATTTTTATAGTCTTTGTTTAAATGATAGAACAAATCTATGTAAAATTCTTAAATGTCAACTTAAAAATCTCTTAAAATATTTTAATTTTTGAAGCCTTCGATATGCCGCTAAAAAATTATAAATTCGCTGTCTTAATTTTCATTTAAAAATATATCGATTTGGCAGCTAAAGAAAAAGTGGTGAAAGAAACACCTTTAATGAAACAGTACAACGAAATCAAGAGAAAATATCCTGATGCATGTCTGCTTTTCAGAGTAGGGGATTTTTATGAAACATTTGGAGAAGACGCCATCAGAGCTTCTAAAATTCTCGGAATAACATTGACCAAAAGAGGTGCAGGTTCAGATACTGAAACCGCTTTGGCAGGTTTTCCACACCATTCTATTAATACGTACTTGCCAAAATTGGTTAAAGCGGGTCTTCGCGTAGCAATTTGTGATCAGCTTGAAGATCCAAAAATGACAAAAACTATCGTGAAAAGAGGTGTTACGGAGTTAGTAACTCCGGGAGTTTCTTTAAACGATGAGGTTTTGCAGTCTAAATCGAATAACTTTTTAGCATCGGTTTATTTTGCTAATAAAAATATAGGAATTTCCTTTTTGGATGTTTCGACAGGAGAATTTTTGACGGCACAGGGAAATGCTGAATATATTGATAAGCTGTTGCAGAACTTTAATCCGAGTGAGGTTTTAGTTCCAAAGAATAACAAAGGTGATTTTAAAGCTGCTTTTGGCGAAGATTTTCATAGTTTTTACTTAGAAGATTGGATTTATAAAGAAGATTATGCTTTAGAAACGCTAACAAAACATTTTCAGACAAATTCTTTAAAAGGATTTGGAATCGAAGAATTAAAAGAAGGAATTATTGCTTCTGGAGCAATTTTGTATTATTTATCAGAGACACAGCACAATCGTGTACAACATATTACAGCGATCCAGCGTATTGCAGAAGATGCATATGTTTGGATGGATCGTTTTACGATTCGAAATTTAGAATTATATCACAGCTACAATCCAAATGCGGTTACGCTTTTAGATGTAATTGACCGAACGCTTTCGCCAATGGGAGGACGGCTGTTAAAACGCTGGCTGGCTCTTCCTTTAAAAGACAGCAACAAAATAAAAGGACGTCATGATGTGGTTTCGTATTTAAAATCAAATTCGGAAGTCCTTCATAACATTCAATATCAGATTAAGCAAATTTCAGATTTGGAGCGTTTGATTTCTAAAATTGCTGCCGGAAAAGTCTCGCCTCGCGAAATTGTTTATTTAAAAGAATCGCTGGACGCTATTATTCCAATTAAAACATTGGCGCTTGAAAGTCCGCAAGAAGCGGTAAAAGTTATCGGAGACAGTCTGCATGCTTGTGATTTATTAAGAGAAAAAATAAAAGTAACCTTAAATCAAGATGCACCAGTAGCGATTGCAAAAGGAAACGCTATTGCAAGCGGCATTAACGAAGAATTGGATGAACTTCGTGCAATATCAACTTCTGGAAAAGAATATTTAGAAGGAATTGAAAGAAGAGAATCTGAACGTACAGGAATTTCTTCTTTAAAAATATCTTTCAATAATGTTTTTGGATATTATATTGAAGTTCGAAATACGCACAAAGATAAAGTGCCTGCAGAATGGATTCGTAAACAGACATTGGTTAATGCAGAACGTTATATTACAGAAGAATTAAAAGAGTACGAAACCAAGATTTTAGGAGCCGAAGAAAGAATCTATAAAATTGAAGCCGATCTTTTTGAACAATTAGTTGCCTGGATTGCTACTTATATCAAACCGGTTCAAATGAATGCCAATTTGGTTGCTCAACTAGATTGTTTGTGTTCGTTTACGCAATTAGCAATAGAAAATAAATATGTTTGCCCGGAAATTGACGATACATTTGAGTTGGAAATCAAAGAAGGAAGGCATCCGGTAATTGAAAAGCAATTGCCAGTTGGTACGCCATATATTTCTAATGATGTTTATTTAGATAGGGAAACCCAGCAAATTATAATGATTACTGGTCCTAATATGTCTGGTAAGTCGGCTATTTTGAGACAAACGGCTTTAATTGTGTTATTGGCTCAAATGGGAAGTTTTGTCCCGGCAGACAGCGTTAGAATGGGAATTGTGGACAAGATTTTTACAAGAGTAGGAGCTTCTGATAATATTTCAATGGGCGAATCTACTTTTATGGTGGAAATGAATGAGACGGCTTCGATTTTGAATAATATTTCAGATAGAAGTTTGGTGCTTCTGGATGAAATTGGAAGAGGAACAAGTACATATGACGGAATCTCAATCGCTTGGGCTATTGCCGAATTTTTACACGAGCATCCTTCAAAAGCTAAAACATTATTTGCAACGCATTATCATGAATTAAACGAAATGACAGAATCGCTTCCGAGAATTCAGAATTTTAATGTGGCGGTCAAAGAATTAAAAGATACTGTTCTTTTTGTTCGTAAACTGGTAAAAGGAGGAAGTGCTCATAGTTTTGGAATTCATGTTGCAAAAATGGCCGGAATGCCTCAGTTGGTAATTTCAAAAGCGCAAAAGCTTTTAAAGAAATTAGAAAAAAATCATTCCAGTGAAGCCTTAAACGGAATAAAATCAGCTAATGATGAAATGCAGATGAGTTTCTTTAATTTAGATGATCCTTTATTGGAAGAGATAAAAGAAGAAATTCTAGGTCTTGATATAAATGCTATAACGCCAGTCGAAGCACTGATGAAGCTGAATGAGATCAAAAGAATGTTAGTCAAAAAATAAAAATAAAAATTTTCAAGTTTAAAGTTTAGGTTATCAGAATGTTATAGAATAACTAAAATATTTTTTCAAAAAACGCTTGTGTAATTGAATAAATGTCCTAAATTTGCACTCGCAATACGAAACAAGTCAAGTGTTGCAAGTTCTTTAAGAAAAATTTGAAATGCGAAAATAGCTCAGTTGGTAGAGCGCGACCTTGCCAAGGTCGAGGTCGCGGGTTCGAGCCCCGTTTTTCGCTCAAAACCATATAATGCTCGGATGGTGAAATTGGTAGACACGCTGGACTTAAAATCCAGTGAACAGCAATGTTCGTGCGGGTTCAAGTCCCGCTCTGAGTACTAAAGCCTCTTCTTTTGAAGAGGCTTTTTTTATTATGTAAAACTGCATTTAAAAGAAATTGGCAAAGTGGCTCTCTTTTAAAAATCTAAGAATCTAAGAATTCTAAAATCAACAATCTAAAATCTAATATTTCTAAATGGGTGCTTTTGTAATCAGCAGGCGATTTAATGACGAATATAAATTCACGTTTACTTCAAGGAAAGGAAAGGTGATTTTTACAAGTTTGAGTTACGAATTAAGATTTGAGTGTGAAGAAGATATACAGAAATTCAAGGAAAATATTGAGCTTGCGAAATTTTTAAAGTTTAAGGGTTCTGGAGGGAAGTATTTTTTTAAATTGATGCTTGGGGAGGTTCATTTTGCTACAAGTCGTAAATATAGCACTGAATTGCTTTTGCAGAAGGGTATTAGGGAAATCGTGACTTATGCTTCGAAATCAGAAGTTTTGGATTTCTCGTCAAACGAATCGATTTTTGAAGATGAGGTTGTTGGGGAAGAAGAAATGGATTAATGTGAAATAAAAAAAAAGTGTTTGCGATTGCAAACACTTTTTTGTGCTTTTGCAGAGGTTTAAATTTTTGCATAAAAAAAAACCATCGCTATGATGGTTTTAAAATTTTTAGAACTTAGGTTCTAATTATTTTTTTACTTCTTCTACTTTAGCAGCAGCAGAATCAACTTTAGCAGCAGCAGAATCAACAGTTGCAGCAGCAGAATCAACTACAGTAGCAGCAGAATCAACAGCAACAGCAGTAGAATCTACAGTTTCAGTAGCTGCAGCGTCAGCTTTTTTACAAGATACAACAGTTAATACAGCAACAACAGCTAAACTTAAAAATACTTTTTTCATCTTACTTTATTATAAAAGGTTAATTATTAATTCGTGGCAAAGATATAAATTTTTTAATATGTAAAATATTTTTTCACTTTTTTTTTAAAATATTTTCATCGCTCACGATTATTCTATTTATCAAAAAACATGCCAAAATAGTAAAAAAATATTATATTATTGTATTTTTCGAAGAAATTATTTTTTGTTGCTGATTCGGCAATAAAAATAACGTTTGAGTTTGTATTACTTGTAGTTTGTTTTGTTTTTTGGGCGAAAAGCATTTAATGCATTAAGCTTAAAATGGGTTCTTTTAAGAGCTTTTTAGGGTAATAATGCTATTAGGTGAGCTTTGAGGTCTTTTAGATCGTTTCTGAAACTGTTTTCATGATGCAATCCGTTGCGCCTTTATTGTCTTGAATATAGCTTTTGCAAATTTTGCTTTTTTCTTCTAAATACTTTTCATCAGTAAGTAATCGATCAAAATGACTTTTTAATTCGTTGCCGTCAGCAATAGAAATGCAACCTCCAAGTTTTACCAATAAAACTGCTTCTGCAAAGTTTGAATAATTTGGCCCAATTAAAATTGGAATTCCAAATGTAGCGGGTTCTAATACATTATGTATTCCGGGATTTCCAAAACCGCCGCCAACATAAGCAATTGTACCGTAGCTGTAAATTTTAGTCAGCAGTCCAATAGTGTCTATAATAAAAACATTGTAATTTGATAAATCACCAGCTTGGTCTTTTTCGGAAAATAATACAGTTGATTTTGTGATTTGAGACTTTAAGCTTGAAATCTGGTCTTCCTTGATATTGTGAGGAGCAATGATGAATTTTACGTTTTCTGAAGCCTGATTGATATATTCTGCTAATAGCGCCTCGTCTTTTGGCCAAGAACTTCCTATAACTATAATTGGTTGATTATTCTTGAATTTTTCAATATAATCTAGGGTATTGTCTCTTTCTAAAATTGCAGCAACACGATCAAAACGGGTGTCGCCTGATACAATTACATTTTGAAATCCAATAGCTTCGATTTTTTCTTTTGATTTTTCATTCTGAACAAAAAAATAAGTAAATGCTTTTAATGCTTTTCGGTAAAAACCTCCGTACCATTTAAAAAACATTTGATTGTCTCTGAAAATACCAGAGATCAAATAGGTTGGAATTTTATTTGTTTCTAATTCTTTTAAATAGTTAAGCCAAAACTCATATTTAATAAAAAACGCCAGTTCGGGATGTGTTAATTCTATGAATTTTTTTGCATTGCTTTTTGTGTCTAATGGAAGGTAGATGGTAACGTCTGCAACTGTGTTGTTTTTACGCACTTCGTATCCAGATGGTGAAAAAAAGGTTACAATAATTTTATGTGACGGGTATTTTTCTTTGATTTTTTCGATAACAGGAAGTCCTTGTTCGTATTCGCCTAAAGAAGCGGAATGAAACCAAATTGTTTTGTCTTCGGGTTTAATTTTTTCTTTTAAAAGAGAGAAAACATCTTTTCGGCCTTCTGTAAAAAGCTTAATTTTCGGACTAAAAAGCGCCACGATTTTCAGAAAAAACCCCGCAATAGAAACAACTAAATTGTATAAAAAAAGCATCTGTTTATTTTTGTGGCTAAATTACATTTCTTTCGATTATTTTCATTGGTTTGCAGGTATTAAATAACTATTTTTGTTGCTCCTTTTAAAGATTATGTTTAAAAATCAGGTCTTTATTTTAAATGTTATTCAAAATGAAAAAAATACAAATGGTTGACTTAAAGAGTCAATATGAAAAAATAAAATCTACCGTTGACGCTTCAATTCAGGAAGTTTTAGACACAAATACTTATATTAACGGACCTTTGGTTCATCAGTTTCAAAAGAATCTTGAAGATTATTTAGGTGCAAAACACGTTATTCCTTGTGCAAATGGAACTGATGCTTTGCAAATAGCAATGATGGGGTTAGGTTTAAAACCTGGCGATGAAGTTATCACTGCCGATTTTACTTTTGCAGCAACTGTTGAGGTAATTGCTTTGTTGCAATTAACTCCAGTTTTAGTCGATGTTGATATGGTAAATATGAACATCGATATTGAAGCTGTAAAAAAAGCAATTACACCAAAAACAAAAGCAATTGTTCCGGTACATTTATTTGGACGCGCTGCAAATATGGATGCAATTATGGAAATTGCAGCTGAACATAATTTATATGTAATCGAAGATAATGCGCAGGCAATTGGAGCTGATTATATTTCTAAATCGGGTGAAAAAACGAAAGTTGGAGTAATTGGTCACGTTGCAGCAACTTCATTCTTTCCTTCTAAAAACTTAGGATGCTATGGAGATGGAGGTGCGATTTTTACAAATGATGATAAATTAGCGCACATTATCCGCGGAATCGTAAATCACGGAATGTACGAGCGTTATCATCACGATGTTGTAGGAGTGAATTCTCGTTTAGATAGTATTCAGGCTGGAGTTTTGAATGCAAAATTGCCTTTGCTTGATGAATATAACAAAGCGCGTCGTTTAGCAGCAACGAAATATAATGCAGCTTTTGCAGGAAACAAACATATAATTACACCAGATTTTGATGCAAATGAAAATGATCACGTTTTTCACCAATATGTTTTAAGAATCATTGATGCTGACAGAAATGCTTTAATGCAGCATTTGTTAGATAAAGGAATTCCGTGTGCAATTTATTACCCAATTCCGTTGCATTCTCAAAAAGCATATTTGGATCCTCGTTATAAAGAAGAGCAATTTCCAGTTACGAATCAACTGGTTCAGGAAGTAATTGCTTTGCCAATGCACACAGAACTTGATGATGAACAAATTAAATTTATTACTGATTCTGTTTTAGAATTTTTAAATAAATAAAAAATGAGAAGAAGTAGTCTTTTGATTTTAATGATTTTTCTTCAGTTTTCGGCTTTTGCTCAAAAGGTAATTTCGAAAGAAGAAAAAGCTGTTATTGATCAAGTTGAAATTTTGCGCCAGGCTATGATTGATGCTGATGGAGCAAAATTAAAAGCATTAACTTCAGAAAAGCTGAGTTATGTCCATTCAAATGGGAATTTTCAAAATCAGACAGAATTTGTCGAGGGAATTGTTAGCGGAAAATCAGATTTTGTAACTATAGATTTTCAAGACCAAACCATTACAATTCAAAATGATGTTGCGATTGTTAGGCACATACTCGCAGCTCATACTAAAGATGGCGGCGTTGATAAAGATATTAAAATAGGAATAATGCTCGTTTGGCAAAAACAGAAAAGCAAATGGATTCTTATTGGTAGACAAGCATATAAATTAACTACATAAAAAACAACCAAAAAAAATGAAAGTATTAGTAACAGGAGGATTAGGATTTATTGGTTCTCACACCGTAGTCGAATTGCAAAATGAAGGCTTCGAAGTGGTGATCATTGATAATCTCTCAAACTCTTCAGAAGATGTTTTAAAAGGAATTACAGCCATTACAGGAAAAACGCCTTTATTCGAAAAAATTGATTTAAGAGAAAAAAGTGCCGTTCAGGATTTCTTTAAAAAACATAATGATGTTACTGGAGTAATTCATTTTGCAGCTTCAAAAGCAGTTGGTGAAAGTGTTGAACAACCATTGTTGTATTATGAAAACAACATCAGCAGTTTAGTGTATCTTTTACAGGAATTACAGCAAAAACCTGAGGCAAGTTTTATTTTTAGTTCGTCTTGTACAGTTTACGGTCAAGCCGAAAAAATGCCAATTACAGAAGATGCTCCTGTTCAAACAGCAATGTCACCTTACGGGAATACAAAGCAAATTGGAGAAGAAATTATTACAGATACAGCTAAAGTAACAAATATAAGCGCGATTTTATTGCGTTATTTTAATCCGGTTGGAGCACACGAATCAGTAGAAATTGGAGAATTGCCTTTAGGAGTTCCTCAAAATTTAGTTCCGTTTATTACACAAACCGGAGTAGGATTGCGTCAGGAATTATCTGTTTTTGGAGATGATTATCCAACACCAGACGGAACTGCAGTTCGTGATTATATCCATGTGGTTGATTTAGCAAAAGCGCACGTAATTGCTTTACAGCGTTTGTTAAATAAAAAGAATTTGGCGAAAGTTGAAACCTTCAATTTAGGAACTGGAAAAGGAAGTTCTGTGCTTGAAGTAATTCATAGTTTTGAAAAAGTAAGCGAGAAAAAATTGCCATACGTTATTAAGCCACGTCGTGAAGGTGATATTACTGAGGCTTATGCAAACACAGATAAGGCAAATAATGTCTTAGGATGGAAAGCTGAATTAAGTTTAGACGAAGCTATGGCAAGCGCCTGGAAATGGGAACAAAAAGTGAGGAATAAATAATTCTCCACATTAAAATTATAAAATTTTAGGGTCCCAAATTATAGCAATATAGTTTGGGATTTTTTTTAGATGATATTATCATGAAACAAAGTTTAGATTATAAATTGATTTTTGCTCTTGCAGCCGTTGGAATTATCTGGGGTACAACGTTTTTAGGAATCAGGGTTGCGGTTGAAACGATTCCGCCTTGGTTTGTAACTTCAATTCGTCAAGGATTGGCGGGACTGATTATGATGACGATTTTGTTGTTCAAAAAAGAAATGAAATGGATTGGTTGGGGAAATTTCAAACAGCAACTTATTCCTTCGGTTTTGATGATTGTAATTGCAAATGGTTTTACAACAATTGCCGAAAAGACTTTACCAAGTGGATTGGCATCTGTAATAAGTGCCTTATCTCCGATATTGATATTTCTTGGAAGCATTTTAGTGGGCTTGCAAAAAATGAGCTTTAAAGGTTTTGTTGGAGTATTAATTGGATTTTCGGGAGTCGTTTTTATATTCAAAGACGGGCTTGGATCGTTTTTAGATGCTGATTACAGAACCGGAATGATGTTTATGGGGTTTGCAATTTTGGCTTGGGCTATTGGAACAATTTATACCAAAACACACGCCAATAAATCGAATAATATTGTACTCAATTTGTTTTATCAATTTACATCTGCGTCTTGCATTCAGTTGGTTTTGGCTTCCATTTTTTCACCAAATCCAGATTTTAGTTCGTGGAGTTCAAGAAGTATTTTTGCAGCTTTGTATTTGTCGATTTTCGGATCAGTAATTGCGTTTTTTAGTTATAGTTATGCTTTAAAACATGTTACAGCGGTTCAAGTTTCTATTTTGGCTTATATAAATACGATAATTGCTGTATTTCTAGGTTGGCTTCTTTTAGATGAAGTTATTACAATAGACTTTATAATTGCGACAGCGCTTATTATTCTTGGCGTTTTTATTGTAAATTATAAGAAGAAGGAAAAAAGGACATTATAGGGATGTAAAAATTTTAAAAATACTTTAAAAAAAACAAAATCCTCGTAAACTGATAAAGTCTATGAGGATTTTTGTTTATATAGTTTTTAGCTGAACACTTAAAAATTAAGCATTAGCAGTAACTGCTTCTTTATCAATTTTATTAATCAAACCAGCTAAAACTTTTCCTGGACCAACTTCGGTAAACAAAGTAGCGCCGTCAGCGATCATTTGTTGTACAGATTGTGTCCATTTTACCGGAGCAGTTAATTGAATGATTAAGTTCTTTTTAATTTCGTTTGCATCAGAAACTGCATTTGCAGTAACGTTTTGGTACACTGGGCAAATTGGAGTAGAGAACGTTGTTGCTTCAATTGCAGCAGCTAATTCTTCTCTCGCTGGTTCCATCATTGGTGAGTGAAATGCTCCTCCAACAGGTAAAATTAAAGCACGTTTTGCTCCTGCAGCTTTCATAGCTTCACAAGCTTTTTCAACAGCTGAAGTTTCTCCAGAAATTACTAATTGTCCAGGGCAGTTATAGTTGGCAGCAACCACAATTCCGTCAATAGAAGCGCAAACTTCTTCCACAATATTATCCGCTAAACCTAAAACCGCAGCCATTGTAGATGGAGTAATTTCGCAGGCTTTTTGCATAGCCAAAGCACGTTGAGAAACTAATTTCAAACCATCTTCAAAAGATAAAGTTCCGTTAGCAACCAAAGCTGAAAATTCTCCTAAAGAATGTCCTGCAACCATTTCTGGTTTAAAATCTTCGCCTAAAGTTTTAGCCAAAATAACCGAGTGTAAAAATACAGCTGGTTGTGTCACTTTAGTTTCTTTTAGTTCTTCGGCAGTACCTTCAAACATAATATCTGTAATTCTAAAGCCTAAAATTTCATTAGCTTTTTCGAATAATTCTTTGGCTAAAGCCGAACTTTCATATAGGTCTTTACCCATTCCTGTGAACTGTGCGCCCTGACCTGGAAATACGTATGCTTTCATTTGTCTAATTTGTTTTTTTATTTTTTTGGAATTGAAAATTAGTTTCAATTGAAAGGCAAAAATAACACTTTTTTATTTCGTATAATCCTTAAACATGTAAATCCATGCTAACCTTGAAAATCTCAGATTGAAAGAAGTTAGTAAAGTAATCACAACAGCAATAATCGGAATGATTCTTAAATCGAAATTTTTCTCGAAGAAAAACTGTGCAATACAATACGTTGCAATTCCCTGAGCGACTGTTAATCCGTAGTTTACGTACATTGCCCCAAAGAAATAACCAGGTTCTTTTTGGAACTTGTAATTACAATGACTGCAGTATTCATTCATTTTTGGAAGACCGAAAGTCAAAAAAATACTTTTGTCTGTAAATACTTTTCCTTTGTGACAAATCGGACATTCGTTGCTTAAAATATGAGTTAATGCATTTGACATGACTTTGTTGTTTTTTATTTATACAAAGGTAATTCGGAGTTGGATAAAAGTCTTTTTAGTATCTTCGCTACTTATAGCACAATAAAGACATTTTTATGCAAAAATATCCCGTTTATAGTGTTCAGAATTTTAGCTGTAATGATATTCATCGCGATTTTTATGTGAATACTTTTAAAGAACATTTAAAAAGTCACAGTTTTGTCGAAGAACCGCATCGTCATGATTCGTATCTAATGGTGTTTTTTACGAAAGGTTCAGGAAAACATGAAGTAGATTTTGATCAATTCGATATAAAAAGAGGAAGTTTATTTGTGCTTCAACCTGGACAAATGCATCATTGGAGTTTATCTGAAGATATCGAAGGTTTTGTAATTATCTTTTCGCAGGAATTGTATAATTTATATTTCGGACAGAAAAAGATCAACGGTTATAATTTTTATCACTCGATTCACAACCGACCGGAAATGGTTTTTGAAGAAAAAGAAATCCCAAAAATTCTTCCTTATTTTGATTTGCTGATTCAGGAAAACAATCAGAATAATAAATTGCAATTGGATAAAATGTTGAATTTATTAGATTGTATTCACATTGAAATTTCCAGAAAATACAGTGAAACCTATTCGCATCAAACGCATTCGTATAATATTAAAATAAACAAGTTTGAATCGCTTTTAGAGGAACATTTCAGAACCGAAAAACTGCCCTCATTCTATGCAGAAAAACTAAATATCACGCTAAAACATTTAAAT
Organism: Flavobacterium sp. ASV13; assembly: GCF_000745775.1. Taxonomy (GTDB): domain Bacteria; phylum Bacteroidota; class Bacteroidia; order Flavobacteriales; family Flavobacteriaceae; genus Flavobacterium. The sequence goes on from NZ_JQJY01000009.1 coordinate 101,646, forward strand.
AGAATCTGCAATGAAATCCTCCAAAAAACCGCCACAGAAGTTATCACAGATCGTGTAATCCTGGAAATAAAAAGAATGTTGATCGACAAACAATTAGCTGTAAATGAAGTAGCTTTCAAAGTAGGTTACGAAGATTATTCCTATTTCTCCAGATTCTTCAAAAAACAAACAGGATTGTCGCCAACAGAATTTAGAAATACAGTGCGATAAGTTTTTTCGCCACAGATTTAAAGGATTATTTGGATTAAATCTGTGAAATCCTTTTAATCTGTGGCAAAAGAAAAAAAATAATTCGTGAATTGCTTCGCCTGTTCGCTATCGCTCGGGTCGTGGCTAACAAAAAAAGCCTGCACTTCCTTAAAAAGTGCAGGCTTTTTAACCAACCAAATTAAAACCTATTATAAAGTATTAAGCTTGTTTTACAAATTGTAATTCAATGTTTAATTTTACTTCTTCTCCAACTAAAACACCTCCAGTTTCAAGAGCTGAGTTCCAGTTTAACCCCCAATCTTTACGATTGATTTTTCCTTCGATGCTTAAACCAATTTTTGTATTTCCCCAAGGATCAGTTAAGATTCCGCTATATTCTACTGGGAATTTTACTTCTTTTGAAACACCTTTGATAGTCAAATCTCCAGTTAATTCATAATCTCCAGCATCAATTTTTTTGAAAGATGAAGCTTTGAAAGTCAATTTTGGATTATTTTCAACGTCAAAGAAATCAGCACTTCTTAAATGTCCGTCTCTATCTGCGTTTGCAGTGTCGATTGAAGCAATATCACCAGAAAACTGGATATCTGCATTTTCGAAGTCATCTCCTTCTGTAGTAATTGTAGCATCATAAGTTCCAAATTTTCCTGAAACATTTGTAAACATCATGTGTTTAACTTTGAAACCAATTTCTGAATGTGTTGGGTCAATTGACCATTTTGTAGTTGCCATAATTTTATTTTTTAAATAATTAATTTATTTGTTTCATTTTGATAGGACAAAGTTACGGTGGTGGTAAGCGTAACGCACTTAACCTAGATTAAGAAATAAAAAAGACCTAACAGGTTTTTAAAACCTCTTAGGTCTCTCTTGAGAATATAAAAATTTATTTAATATTGTTTTCACTATTTAAATAAAAACTCAACGCTCCCGAAGGACATTTATGAATTGTCTCTATAATTTTATCTGTAGTCGAAGCTTCCGGTAAAATCCATGGTTTTTCTTTTGGATGAAAAACATCCGGATTATTTTTTACACAATTGGCCGAATGTATGCATTTTCCGGATTGCCAAACAATCGTTACTTCGCCGTTTGTGTATTCTTTAGTTAGGTTATTTGGATTCATGATTGAAAATTTTAAATAGTTAGTTTTAAGTAAATTAAGACCAATTTTCATCTAATAAAATTACGGTTTCTTTTTTAGTTTTGATGAAATTAGAGCAAAAAAAGAAACGATAATAAGCTGAAAACCAACTTAAATATCGTTTCTGAAAAAAAATATTAATTGTAATCTTTGAATTAGTAATTCATTGGAATATCCATCAATAAAAATTCAGCATCTGTATTGGCTTTAATAGTTAAAGCATCAACTCCTGAAATTCCAACCGCATCACGAGAGTTTAATTCCTGACCGTTGATCGTAACATTTCCTTTTAAAACGAAAGCGTAAACCCCGTTTCCTTCTTTTTTGATTTTGTATTCTGTAGCGATTCCGGCATCAAAATTCCCCATATTGAACCAGGCATCTTGGTGAATCCAAACGCCTTGATCATCTGCATTTGGAGATAAAATTTGAGCCAATTTATTATGTCTGTCAGCAACATCTAAAGTAATTTGTTGGTAACGTGGCGTAACGTTTCTTTTGTTTGGAAACAACCAGATTTGTAACAATTTAGTCTGTTGATCTGCATTTGGATTAAACTCACTGTGCTGAACTCCAGTTCCGGCGCTCATCACCTGAATATCACCATTTTTGATGATTTCAGTATTTCCCATGCTGTCTTTATGAGCCAAATCACCTTCAAGAGGAATCGTAATAATTTCCATGTTATCGTGAGGATGCGTTCCAAAACCCATTCCACCAGCAATTGTATCATCATTCAAAACACGAAGCGCTCCAAATTGAATTCTATCCGGATTGTACCAGCTCGCAAAGCTAAAGCTATGATAAGCGTTTAGCCAACCGTGATTTGCGTTTCCTCTTGTTTCTGCTTTGTGCAATACTATATTTTCCATGATTTTGTCCTTTTGTTAATTTATGGTACAAAGATACGGTCGATGTGAAGGAAAAGCACTTAATCTAGGTTAAGAAAGATTCTAAGGTTCTAAGTTGCTGAGATGCTAAGCTTTTTCTGGAGCAGAAATATAGTTTTCAAAAGACGTCTAGTCCCGCTATCCGTTTCAATCTTTTGTGTCTCGCTAAAGAAACGAGACACAAAAGGATTTCCACTTCTATCGGGGCTATGCGAGAAGTTTTAGTTTTCAGAAGTTGAATAGATGTAAAGGGAAAACGTTCCGAAGGAACAAAACATATTGTAGGGATGGATTTTAATCCATTCTTCACAAGTAGGTCAACAAAGATTGGTGATTATAGGGTTGGAATTTCTAGTGTGATTTCTCCTTCGTACAAGATTGCGTGAGTAATTAAAAACCGAATTATTTAATCCTAATCAATTTCCCTTTTCCAGTTACTACATCAAGGTAATTAGAAACAGGACTTTGTTTATCATGCATAAAAAAATCAATAGTATCTTTTGCAATTTGATCTTTCGGAATACTTATAATTAAATCTCGATTAATGAAATGATCCAATACTATTACATTACCATAAGAAATTTTTCCTTTTGGCAAATACTTGTTATCAAAAACAAAAACGCTATCCTTAAAAGTAATTTTATCTTTTTGGATATAAGAATTGTCGTCTTCAATCAAATAATTGTAACGGCCAGTAAGTTTGTCCGTTTTTTGGTTGAAGTTGATGAAAAACAAGGTTATTAATAAGGCAAAATATTTCATAATGGTTTAACTATATTGATTTATAAACTGCTGAACAACTGCATCCGTATTCTCATGGCGTTTCTCTCTCTCCAAAACAGTCGGCGGAGCACTTCTTTCCAAACAATCTTTTACGGAACAAGTCTCACAAGTTACACCAACAATTCTTTTGACCAAAGGTTTTCCATCAATGAATTTAAATTTCTTTTTCATTGTCGGATTAATCAAAATACCAACAGAAATACTGCGGATATAATTCTCTGCAAAAGGATCTTTTGTAGCCGATGAAAATACTAAATATTCGTTTCCGCTATTCGCATAACTCGATATTTGTGCGTCAAAGAAATGAGATTTATTTTGTTTGATGGCTTCGTCAATCGTTTTAACCGAAACCCATCTTCTGCAATAATGTTCGTTGGTTTCGTTAGCATGTGGTTCTTGCTGATGTGTAATGTGCAATTCTTTATTTATCTGATAAAAATCGGAGCCTATTTTATGTGATAATCTTAAAAAGAATAAGTTTTTCAGCTGAAAATCTTTCGGTAATAAATTGGTCAATCTTTGGTAAAAAGATTCAGGTGAAACTTCAAAACTTTCTATTAATTGAACAAATTCTTCCGGTTTTGGTTTTTCATTTTCCAAAAAAGAATTGATTTTATCTACAACTAATTTTCTTGGCAACAATAAAGCGCCAGCAAAATAAGAAGCGTAAAAATTATTCAAAACCTGATCGAAATTTTCAAACTTAATCCAACTGAAAGTCAGTAAACGATCGGAAATTTTTAAATAATTATAAGCAATTTCTTTAGCTAAAATAAAAGCTTTCTGCGGCGCGTCGAGTTCGGTTGAAAGTAATAAGGTTTTGCTTTTCGGAACATAAATCGAACGCAAATCGCCCAAAGCTTCCTGATCTGCAAAAGCAATTTCTTTGATATTGTATTCGTATTCTTCTTTTAAAATTGCTTCTAATTCTTCAATACTAATTTTAGAATCCAGATTAATCTGAAACGACTTCGAAAACGAAATTACCTTTTCTTCTAAATCTTCAAAGTAATTACTGTGCGCTTCCTGATACGAACGTAAAGCGGCTAAAAAGAAACTTTCACGGCTTAAATTATAATGCTGTGCAATTTCGATAATAGTACTAATAAACGCATTGACTTTTGCCGGAGCATTCGCAATAATATCAATTAAATCCGCTTCCTGAATTCCAAAAAGCTCTAGCGGAATCTCTTTTAAAATTCCGGATTTTAAGATTTCGCCAATGGGAGCGAGATTGTTGTCGAGTTTTAAAGATACCATTTGGTCGTAAGTCACATCCAAATGTTCGCATAAAAGAAGGATTTTATCAGTTTTTGGATATTTTTTTCCCTTTTCAATCTCGTTTAAATACGATTTTGAAAGATTAGTCAATTTGGCCAAGCCAAAAAGTGACAGATTTTTTTGCGTTCTGACTTGCTTCAATTTTAGTCCGAAGATCAGCTTTATATAGTCTTTTTCGATATCCATGAACCAAATATAGTTATTCTAAAAATAATCGCCAAAAAATTATTTTTTATTTTTAGCGAACGTTCGCTTGTTTTGTAAAAAACTTTTTTATAATATTGTCATGTAGAAATTATTAAAAATCAAAATGTTACGATTTTGATATTCTGAAATGAATAGACGATCAATAAACAATGAGATTTTTTTATAATAAAAAAATAAAACCACAGCTATGAAAAACCAATTAGAAATTACCGAAACGGCAATGGAATTTTTAGCCGAAAAGAGGCTTCGTTATCCAAAAATCTGGACAGAAGAAGCGATTGTTTATATAATCGAATTGCATAGAAAATTCGAATCACAGCGAAAACTATTGCTTTTGCAGCGCGAACAAAAACAAGTCACTTTTGATCAGGGAATCCTGCCGGTTTTTATTCCAGAAACTAAAAGTGTAAGAGAAGGCAATTGGACAGCTGGCGAAATTCCGAAAGATTTATTAGACCGAAGAGTTGAAATCACCGGGCCAGTTGATCGCAAAATGATAATCAACGCTTTGAATTCGGGAGCAAAAACCTTCATGGCCGATTTTGAAGATAGCACTTCGCCAACCTGGCAAAATCTTATGGATGGTCAAGTAAATTTAATCGATGCGGTAAACAAAACAATCACTTATACCGATTTGGTAAAACAGAAATCCTATCATTTAAATGAAAAAATTGCCACGCTAATTGTACGCCCAAGAGGTTTGCATTTGCCAGAAAAACACATTTTAATTGAAGGAAAAGAAGTTTCGGGTTCTTTGATAGATTTTGGTTTGTATGTTTTTCATAATCATAAACGACTTTTAGAAAACAATTCGGGACCGTATTTCTACATTCCGAAATTAGAACATTATCTGGAAGCGCGCTGGTGGAATAATGTAATTGATTTTACCGAGGATTACTTGAAACTGAAACGCGGAACGATAAAAGTGACGGTTTTAATTGAAACCATTACCGCAAGTTTTCAATTAGATGAAATCATTTACGAATTGAAAGAACATATCGTAGGCTTGAATTGCGGGCGTTGGGATTATATTTTCTCATACATCAAAAAGTTTAGAAAAAATCCAAAATTCATCGTTCCCGATCGCGATCAGGTAAATATGACTTCGCCTTTTATGAATGCCTATTCAAATTTGGTTATTCAAAGATGTCACAAAAGAGGAATTCATGCGATTGGCGGAATGGCCGCTCAAATTCCGATTCGAAATAATGAGGAAGCCAATGCTCTAGCTTTCGCAAAAGTAAAAACCGATAAAGAACGTGAAGTTAGAAACGGTCACGACGGAACGTGGGTAGCGCATCCGGATTTGGTTGCATTGGCAAAAGAGATTTTTGATAAAGGAATGCCAACGCCAAATCAAATTCACATAAAAAGAGAACATCGAAAAATTACAGAAGCTGATTTGATTGAACCACCAATTGGAATCATTACTGAAAACGGTGTTCGAAAAAATATTAACGTAGGAGTTTTATATCTGGCTTCCTGGCTAAACGGACAAGGTGCGGCAGCATTGCATAATTTGATGGAAGATGCTGCAACGGCCGAAATTTCGAGATCGCAATTGTGGCAATGGCTTCAAAATAAAGTGGTTTTGGATAATGGCAAAAAATTAGATCTGGCTTATTATCACGAATTGGCTTTAGATGAATTCAGAAAAATCAAAGAAGAATTAGGAGAAGAAAATCACGAAAAACAACAATTTCCATTAGCTGAAAAAGTATTGGAAAGATTAGTTGTAAATACTGAGTTTGTTGATTTCTTGACAATTCCGTGTTACAAATATTTATAAGAAAAAAATCCGCTTAATCTGTGAAATCTGCGGGCGAATAATTTTTTCACGCAGATTTAGCAGATCAGGCAGATAGAATGAGAATGAAAAGATTTACGCAGATCTTCTTAAAACTATTTAAGTCCGGTTAAAACTGATTACTGATAACTGAGACTGCAAACTATAAACTTTACTAACCACTTTAACTTTAACTATTTATGAAAACAACAGAAGACAGAATTCAGGAATTGATTAACGATTGGATCACGAACCCGAGATGGAAAGGTGTTGAGCGCCCTTACACTGCTAGTGAAGTAGTTGAACTTCAGGGTTCTTATCATATTGAGCACTCTATCGCCAAAATGGGAGCGCAAAAATTATGGAGAAAGTTAAAAAGTCAGGATTATGTAGCTGGTTTGGGAGCGTTGACTGGAAATCAGGCGATTCAGGAAGTCGATGCGGGTTTAGAAGCGATTTATTTAAGCGGATGGCAGGTTGCTGCTGATGCAAATTTGGCGGGAGAAATGTATCCGGATCAATCACTTTATCCTGTAAACAGCGTTCCGATGGTGGTAAAAAAAATTAATAATGCGTTGTTACGTGCTGATCAGATTCAGACTGTAAATAAAATTGAAGATAAAAAAGATTATTTGGTGCCAATTGTAGCTGACGCCGAAGCAGGTTTTGGTGGTAACTTAAATGCTTTTGAATTAATGAAGTCTATGATTGAAGCTGGAGCTTCAGGAGTTCATTTTGAAGATCAGTTGAGTTCTGCTAAAAAATGCGGACACTTGGGCGGAAAGGTTTTGGTTCCGACTCAGGAAGCAATCAATAAATTAATTGCGGCGCGTTTAGCTGCAGATGTTATGGGTGTTTCGACTTTAATCGTTGCCAGAACAGATGCAGAAGCAGCTAATTTATTAACAAGTGACGCAGATCCAAGAGACAGGAAATTTTTAACTGGTGAAAAAACGGCTGAAGGTTTTTTCTATGTAAAAAACGGAATCGAGCAAGGAATTGCAAGAGGTTTGAGCTATGCGCCTTACGCCGATTTAATTTGGATGGAAACCAGTAATCCGGATTTAGAATTTGCAAGAAAGTTTGCAACGGCTATGAAAAAAGAATTCCCGGATAAAATGCTGGCTTACAATTGTTCTCCGTCTTTTAATTGGGCGGCAAAATTAACAGTTGCAGAAATGGAAACGTTCAGAGAAGATTTAGCGGCAATGGGTTATAAATTCCAATTCATCACTTTGGCGGGATTCCATGCTTTGAATACAAGTATGTTTGAATTGTCAAAAGCGTATAAAGAACGCGGAATGGCAGGATATTCTGAATTGCAGGAACGCGAATTCGCTTTACAGAAAAACGGATTCAGAGCGGTAAAACATCAGGCTTTTGTGGGAACTTCTTATTTTGATGCGGTTCAAAATACAGTAATGATAGGAAGATCTTCAATAACAGCAATGAAACATTCTACTGAGGTTGAGCAATTTTAAGCTTTTTCCGCCACGAATTCACAAATTATTTTTTGATAATCATTGAGGATAAAAATTCGTGAATTCGTGGCGGAAAACTTTACTTTTTCAAAAGCCTTGCTTTCATTTTGCTGAAGAATTCTGGTGTTACACCAATGAAAGAAGCGATTTGTTTTTGAGGAACTTTGTGTACCAATGTTCCATATTTTTTTGTGAATTTTTCAAATCGTTCTTCGGCAGGTAAACTCAAATTGTCCATTAATCGTTGTTGATTAGCAACTAACGAATTCTCAATTAAAATTCTAAAAAAGCGTTCCAGTTTTGGAATTTCAAGATACAATTGTTCTTGGCTTTCTTTGGATAGAGAAACTACTTCGGCTTCTTCCAGAACTTCAATAAAAAGCTGTCCAGGTTTTTCTGAAAAATAGCTGTACATATCGCTTATCCACCAACCTTCGCAAGCAAAAGATAAAACATGTTCAACAATATTATCGTTGATATTGAAACTTCTTAAAATTCCGGAATTAACGAAATAAGAATGTTTACAGACTTCGCCAGCATTTAATAAAACCGTTTTGGCTTTATAAGTATGCGTTTCTAGTTTAGATAAAAAAATAGCTTGTTCCTCTGGTGTTAGAGAAACGTGTTTGGCAATATTTTCAAGGATTAATGCCATTATTTTTTCTCCTCTATTAAGGTAAAAGAAGTTGCCACAAAACGATCCTTTACAATTGAACCTGTAACAGAAGCTTTTCGAATCGCGTTGCAAAAACCATCTTTTGCGTGTGCATCGCCATGTTGATCAATTTTTGTGCCGTCAACGAAATACGATTTTCCGTCAATACGAACGGCTAAATCACAGCTTTTACCTTTCATTCCAAATTGACATTCTCCACAAGAAGCTTCTACAATTGTTGGTTGGTCAATTACTTTTTTAGACTGAGCCTGAGCTGCTATTCCGATAAACAGGAAAAGCGCGAATATAAGTTTTTTCATTTTTTAAGAATTTACAGTTATTAATTTTGCGGTTTCTTTGGCGCGTTCTGTTACTTCATTTATTGGAGTTGAAAGTGTATCATGACTTAAAACAACTCCCATTCGGCGATACGGTCTTGAAGTTGGTTTTCCAAAAATTCTGAAATCGGTTTTTGGTAAAGCGGCTACTTTTTCGATTCCGGTAAAAGTTGGATTCGTTGAATCTTCTGATGCTAAAATTACGGCACTTGCGCCAGCTTTTTCCAAAGTAATTTCGAAAATAGGAAGGCTTAAAATGGCTCTTAAATGCAATTCGAATTCGTTGAAATTCTGCGTTCCCGCCAACGTTACCATTCCGGTATCATGCGGACGAGGAGAAAGTTCAGAGAAATAAACACCTTCTTTTGTTAGGAAAAATTCAACGCCAAAAAGTCCAGCACCGCCAAGAGCTTCGGTAATTTTTTCGGCCATATCCTGCGCTTCATATAAGTCTTTTTCTGAAACCAAAGCCGGTTGCCAGCTTTCTTGATAATCGCCGCGTTCTTGCCTGTGGCCAATTGGAGCGCAAAACAAAGTTGGATTGTTATTTTGAGTAATCGTTAAAAGTGTGATTTCTGAATCAAAATTGACAAAAGCTTCCACAATAACTTCGATAACATCGCCACGCGAACCTGCAACGGCATATTGCCAGGCTTTTTCGATATCACTTTCTGTTTTGATTGTAGATTGTCCTTTTCCTGATGAAGACATTAAAGGTTTTACTACGCACGGAATTCCAACTTCCTGAACGGCTTTTTGCAGTTCTTCGGCTGAAGTTGCGTATTGATATTTAGCAGTTCTTAGTCCAAGTTCTTTCGAGGCTAAATCACGGATTGCTTTACGATTCATGGTAAAGTTTGCCGCTTTCGCTGAAGGAACAACAGTAATTCCTTGTTTTTCGTAATCGTAAAAACGTTCAGTGCGAATGGCTTCTATTTCAGGAACTATAAAATCGGGTTTATGTTTGGCTACAATTCGGTCAAGTGCTTCACCATCTAGCATATTGATGACTTCAAAACCGTGTGCAACTTGCATAGCTGGTGCATTTTCGTAACTGTCAACTGCTATTATGGTTTGTCCAATTCGTTGTGCGGCAATGACAAATTCTTTGCCTAATTCGCCTGAACCTAGGAGTAGTATTTTCATTTTGGAATGTTGTATTGTTTGAGTAGTAAAAATAGCTAAAAATGTTTTTAACCGCAAAGTTCGCAAAGAATTACGCAAAGAGCGCTAAGTTTTTGTTTTTAAGTTAAAAATAAGGTTTTTAAGGTTTTACGCAGATTTTGGAGATTCAGCTGATTTTAATTTAACCGCAAAGTTCGCAAAGAACTACGCGAAGAACGCAAGGTTTCGTTTTTAAGTAAAAGAAAAGGTTCGCAAAGATTATTTTAAAATCTTTGCGAACCTTGCGTATTTCTTTGCGCTCTTTGCGGTTAAAAAACGTTGTGGTTAAACTTTTTTAATGAAAATGATCTTCTTCAATCTCAAATTCAGCATCTTTTTCCCAGATTTCCATTTCGCAGGGTTTGCAGTTAAATTTTAGTTTGTATTCAAGTTCACCTTGTTTCAATACTAATGGTTCTTTTACCTTAACACCTACAATGTCTTTTTGGTGAATTGGGCATTTTTTCAACTCGTATTTGATACAATATTTGGTTGTCATTACACGAGATTTTCCTGGATCCCATTGTAATTCGAATGCTTTTTCGATTTCGGTAACACCGTGACGTTCGTAGAATTTACGAGCTGTTTTGTTCGAAACATTGTACATGAAATCCAATTTGGTTTCAGGATACGGATGTGACGTTTTTACCAATTGGTGTTCTTCACGTTTGTAATTTGCCAAACGAATTTCTGATAATTGCTCGTAAACCGTTCTTCTCATTTCATTGATTTTTGAAATCGGAAGAAACCAGTTTTGAGAAAATATAATGTTGATTTCGTCAGCGCTGTAAGGTGTAAAGCCTGTTTTTGCTAATTGAACTTTAATGTTTTCTTCGATTGACTCGCCAGTTTTTGTTTGTTCTTTTGAATGTTCTAAAATAACTGTACTTACATTTCCGTCTTCGTCGGTTGCAATTAATTCAAAACCGTTTTCGTTTTCGGTAAGCAATAAAGTCGTTCCGATTTTACGGATCGCACTATCTTCTCTTTCAACAATTTTGATGAAAGCAATATCGTTGTTACGGTAAATAAAAGTTCCGTCTTTGATTTCTTTTAAAACGTTTGGATATACTTTTCCGTTTTCGGCTTTGTTTACGTAGATTCCGTCAGCTTCGTTATTTTCGTTGATGAAGCAAAGTCCGTCACCGTTGTTTAATAATTCGCCGTTTTCGATTTCGTAAGCATTTCCAACAGTTCTAATTAATTTACCAATATATTGACCTTTTGATTTTGGGCTTTCCCAAGAACCAATACTAGCGTGTCTTTCGTTTACGAAATAATCGGTATAACCACGATTGAAAGTTCTATTTAAAGTAGAATCAAAAGTATAAGTACATTTTCCAGAAGAAGCTTTCGTGTATTTGTCGCTTCCTTCTAAATAACTGTCTAATTTCTGACGAAGATAAGATACGTTGTTTTTTACGTAAGCTACATCTTTTAATCTTCCTTCGATTTTAAAAGAAACGATTCCGGCTTCGATCAAATTTGGGATTTGATCTGAAACATCTAAATCTTTTATCGAAAGTAAGTGACTGTTTTTGATTAAAGTTTCTCCGTTTCCGTCAATTAAATTATAAGGTAAACGGCAGTTTTGCGCGCAAGAACCGCGGTTCGCGCTGCGTTCTCCGTTTGCCACACTCATATAACAGTTTCCACTGAAAGAAACGCATAAAGCTCCGGTTACGAAAAATTCTAATTCAACATCAGCTTCGTCGTAAATCGTTTTTATTTGATGCAGGTTTAATTCGCGCGCCAAAACGACACGTTTGATTCCGGCATCTTTAAGGAATTTAATTTTATCGGCATCACGATTATTGGCTTGCGTGCTTGCGTGAAGTACTATAGGAGGAAGCTCCATTTCCATAATCGCCATATCCTGAATAATCAAGGCATCAACACCAATGTCGTATAATTCCCAAATCATTGCGCGACAAGTTTCTAATTCGTTGTCGTACAAAATGGTATTCATAACCACAAAAACCTGTGCGTTAAATAAGTGTGCGTATTTTACAAGTTCAGCAACATCTTCGATTGAGTTGTTGGCATTAGAACGTGCACCAAATTGTGGTGCACCAATATATACAGCATCGGCACCACTATTTATGGCTGCGATTCCTCCAATTAAATCTCTAGCAGGAGCTAATATTTCGATTTTCTTCTTCATTTCTAAAACTTTAGACTTTTGTGGTATTCCCGAAAAAAAGTGTGCAAAGGTCTAATAAATTATTTGAGTTTGCTAGTGATGAAGCGATTTTTTTGAAATTGTTAACTTAATATGAATGATGATAAACGAAAAATATAAACTTAATATTAATCTATCGGAAAAGTATATCCAACGGCAAATACTCCCGTAGACTGTTTTGCCGCTGGATGAAAGTAACCAGAAATACCAATTTCTAGACTGTTTTTTCTGCCTATGCTAATCCAACACTAAAAGGGATATGCATTAAAATGGTGCTTTTATTGAAATTAACGTTTGGTGTAAAAGTCTCGAATTTACCTATCGATGTTCCAATACCACCTTCAATAAAAGGTGCAACCCACGGAATTGGTGCACAAAAACGAACTTTCCCTCCCATTAAAAAAGCGTTAGTTGTTACCTTATATTGAGGTTGATTTTGTACATTTTGATCTTTATCAACAGATTCAAAAATCGCACCGGCGTAAGGTCTTATGCTAAACCATGACTTGAGTCCTATAATATATTCGCCTTGAAGATAAAGACCACCTCCAATAACATCTACTTCGTCTTGACTTCCATAATCTTCTATATCATAAGAAGCACTGGATCCGTAACCTATAGATGCTTTAATGAATTTACCTGTTGTTTGTGCTTGAGAATAAGATGAAAATAATGATGCCAAAATAATAGCAACGAAATAACGTAAAGTTAAGGTCATAAAAATAGTTTTGGTTAGAAATTGGTTGCGACTAAAATAAGATTTATTTTTCAGTTTTAACAAAAAACAAAAAAACTGCCCAGTTATTTAAACTAAGCAGTTTTTCTAAAATAAAAAACTTCAATGATATTTAAAGTGCTCTCATTTTAATTTGCGATAAAGTGTTTTGAATACTGTTTAATTGTTTTGAAACAATGTAAATCTGGCTGTGTTCAAGATGGTTTTCTTCGAGTGCTGCTTTGTATTTTTCGATTGCCGTTTCTTCACCCGTAACGCAAGCGTTAATAATTGCTTTAGTGTCGCCTCCGGTAAATGATGATTTAATATCAATCCAAGTTCTATGTAAGGCTCCCAATGGTCCACCGCCAGAAGTATCTGTTGATTTACCTAGTTTGTTGATTTCGTCTTGTAGTTCTACAATAAAAAGAGCACGTTCGCGGGCGTAATCCAGAAAATCGGCTTTCATGGCTAGATTTTCTACATGTTCGGCCGCGTTTGTATATCCTAGTTTTCCGTCTTCAAGAATTGAAATTAATCCATTTAAGGTTTTTACGGTTTCATCTGTGTTTACATCTGTATTTGTCATGACTAATAGTTTTTTAATTAATACATTACAAAGTTGACGATTTCTAAAACGTTATGTTTTACAGGATTATAGCTGCCGTTTTATATTATTGTAGAATGGGAATTTTGAAAGTGTTTTTTTTTGCTCTCGCAGATTTGGCAGATTTTTTAGATTTTTTTCTTTTGAAAATGAATTTTCTCGTTTACCGTTTTGCGTGAGGGATAGCAGTGGAAAGCCCACAGCCTGACGAAGGAAGTGCGAGGACTTGTAGCGGATAGCCCGACCCGGAGGGACACGCCCAAATTAAGTATATAAAAAAACAGCTTAAAGTATAAAAGTGATGAAACTTTTGAACCTTAAGCCGTTTTAATAAAACTTATTATATTATTATGCAGTCAAAGCTTCTTTGATTCTGCGTAATGCTTCTGTTAAAATGTCGTTGCTTGTTGCGTAAGAGAAACGAATACAGTTTGGATTTCCGAAAGCGTCTCCTGTTACTGTAGCAACATTTGCCTCAGCTAAAAGATACATTGAAACATCGTTTGCATCTTTAATTTCAGTTCCTTTTAAAGTTTTTCCGAAGAAAGAAGAAACGTCTGGGAATACATAGAATGCACCTTCCGGAACGTTGATTTTTATTCCTGGAATTTCTTTCAATAATCCAACAACTAAATCTCTACGACCGTGGAAAGCCTGAACCATGTGGTTTAAAACACTTGGATCTGCATCTACAGCTGTAATTGTAGCACGTTGTGCCACAGAGTTTGCTCCAGATGTTACTTGTCCTTGAATTTTTGTACATGCTTTTGCGATAAATTCCGGTGCTCCAATATATCCAATTCTGTATCCTGTCATTGCAAATGCTTTTGCAACTCCGTTTACAGTGATTGTTCTGTCTAACATTCCAGGAATTGAACCGATGCTACAGAAAGTTCCTGAGAAATTGATGTGCTCGTAAATCTCATCGGCAACTACGTAAATATTTGGGTGTTTTTCTAGAACTTTAGCCAAAGCTGTTAATTCTTCTCTGCTGTAAACAGACCCAGATGGGTTACATGGAGAAGAGAACCACATCATTTTTGTTTTTGGTGTGATTGCAGCTTCTAATTGTTCTGGAGTGATTTTGAAATCTGTTTCAACTGAAGTTGGAACTTCAACCGGAACTCCGCCAGAAAGTTTTACGATTTCGAAATAAGAAACCCAGTAAGGTGCTGGTAAAATTACCTCGTCACCGTCGTTTAACATTACTTGCGCAATGTTGTATAAAGATTGTTTTGCTCCTGTAGAAACTACGATTTGAGTTGGTTTGTACTCTAAATTATTGTCTCTTTTGAATTTTCTGCAGATTGCTTCTCTCAATTCAAGATAACCTTCTACTGGAGAATAAGTGCTATAATTTTCGTTTACTGCTTTTATTACTGCTTCTTTAATGAAGTCTGGCGTATTGAAATCAGGCTCGCCTAAACTTAAACTGATAATGTCTTTTCCTTGTGCTTTTAATTCGCGTGCCAATGCAGCCATTGCTAATGTCTGTGAAGTAGCAAGATTGTTGATTCTGTCCGAAAGAATATGATTCATTATAAAATTTTTGATGTCCTTAATTTGATGCGCTTATTAAGGAAGGTTAATTATTAATAGATTTTTTTTAGTTTTTAAACTGATAATTCTGGCTTCATTCCTAAGTCACGCAAATGCTTGAAGTGAGCTACAATAGCGCTTCGCATTGTTTTGTATTCGTAATATGGCAGGTTGCACTCTTTTGCAGTTTCTTTTACGATTTTTGCAATTTTGCCATAATGAATGTGACTAATATGTGGAAAAATATGATGTTCGATTTGATGGTTTAATCCGCCAGTGTACCAGTTTACAATTGCATTTTTTGGAGCAAAATTAGTTGTGGTATATAATTGGTGAATAGCCCAAGTGTTGTCCATTTCGCCCAATTCATTTGGCTCTGGATTAGTAGTGTGGTCAACAACGTGTGCTAATTGAAATACAATACTTAAGATTAATCCTGTTGTATAGTGCATTACAAAAAATCCAAGAACCACTTTCCACCATGTAATTCCAATTACGATTGGCAATACAATCCAGATTGATACATAAATGATTTTTGTAATAATTAAAGTTGTCCAAAGGATTTTTGGGCTTTTTGGTTCTCCGTAAGATAATTTTCTTTTCAGATAATTACGCATTTGCTTAAAATCGGTTGTAATTGCCCAGTTGAAAGTCAGTAATCCGTATAAGAAAACCGAATAATAATGTTGAAAACGGTGAAAACTATGCCATTCAGCATGTTTTGTAAAACGGATAATTCTTCCTGCATCAAGATCTTCATCATGTCCAGGAATATTAGTGTAAGTGTGGTGCAATACATTGTGCTGAACTTGCCAATTGTAAACATTTCCAGCCAGAACATAAATAGTTCCACCCATTAATTTGTTGATCCAGCTTTTGTTTGAATAAGAACCGTGGTTCCCGTCGTGCATTACGTTCATTCCAACGCCGGCCATACCAATACCCATTACAATGGATAATAATAACATGACCCAAAACGGCATATCAAGCGTAAGGATTAAAAAATAAGGTGTCAAAAATACGGCAAAAAGAATAACGGCTTTTAAATGCAGTTTCCAATTTCCAGTTTTCTGGATATTATTTTCTTTGAAGTAATTGTTTACGCGAGAGTTAAGTGTTCTGAAAAACTTCAGATTGTCTTGTCTTGCAAATGTTGGTGCAGGGTTATTCATAATTATTTTAAATAGGTTTCAAAGGTAATTATTATAAATTCTCAATTTGCAAAATTGAGTTAAATATTTCAATCGTAAAGTAGTACTTTTGTTAAAAATTTAGAGCAATGGATGAGATATTGAAATATTTTCCTGATTTGACCGATATTCAAATCAAACAATTTCAACAATTAGACTTTTTATACCACGATTGGAATGAAAAAATCAATGTGATTTCGCGCAAAGACATTGATTCATTATATACAAAACACATCTTGCATTCGTTAGGAATTGCTAAAATCATGAAATTTGAGCCAGGAACAACGGTTTTGGATGTTGGAACAGGCGGAGGTTTTCCGGGAATTCCATTAGCGATTCTTTTTCCTGAAACTCGTTTTTATTTGATTGATGTTATCGCAAAAAAAATAAAAGTAGTTCAGGGAGTTGCCGATGCATTAGAATTGAAAAATGTAAAAGCGGAACAAAAACGTGCCGAATTGGTAAAAGGGGATTTTGATTTTATTGTGAGCCGTGCCGTAACGAACATGCCTGATTTTGTTTCCTGGATACATGATAAAATTAAGAAACAGCATAAACATATCCTCAAAAACGGAATTTTGTATTTAAAAGGTGGTGATTTGGCTGAAGAATTGAAAGATTTTCCAAATGCAACTTTATATGATTTAGCAGATCATTTTGATGATGAATTTTTTGAAACCAAAAAAGTCGTGCATTTGCCATTAAAGTTTAAACCATAAATTAAAGATTAAAAATATATAACCCGGATAGAATTAATAAAACTCTTCCGGGTTATTTTTTGAATTAATAGTGATTAAAATTAAGATGCTTTTTGTGATAAATGCAAAAACGGATTCGCTTTATGATTTAAATTCTTGATGAAATTATCCAACGCGATTTCGCAGGCTGCAGGAGTATAATGAAATTTTGAATCAAAGAAAAATTCTCGGCATATAACAGTTTCTGTAGAAGAATCATAAATGCTTTCGTCACTTTGGTCGACATCTTTAGAGTTATATGCACAAGGATAAGAGTTTAGTAAAGCTGCAACTGTCGCATTAAACCATTTGTCGAAAGACTTTTTCTTTGGGGTAATATAACGTGCAAGCAGTACTAATCCGATAAGTTCACTTTGAAGAAAATAGGAACCTTTTCTATATCTTACATCAATCATTCGCACATTCATAAGCGCAACCCATAATGGTCCGTCTACTGAACCAGAATCTGACATGTCTAGATCGGTATCAAATAGTAAAGGATCTGTTTCGTGGCTATCACGAACAGAACACCAAAGTGCTTCTATTCGTTTTTGAATATCATTTGCTGATGTCGAATAGCCAGTAAAACGCCATGAAATCCATTCCAATAAAGCTGCTGTTAATCCCATACAGGCTTTATGGCTAATTTGGGACAGTATGTTTTCTAATTCTTCATTTCCTTCTAATGGATCTAAAAACATTTCCATCTTTTTATTATTCCATTTAAAATCGATAGGGTGCCCAACACTTTTTGATTTTAAAATTATTTCCGGCAAGTTGTTTAAGTTTCTCATATGTTGTTATATAAGTTTTGATATTTTTTTAGCAAATTTATAAGGGAGCTGTTTTTTTAAATGGAATAAGAAGTTTTAAAAATGATAGAATAAGTTTTTTTGCTTTTTTATTCGGCTGATTTTTAATTAAATAAGAAAAAGATTACAAATAATATAGTGCTAAAATGTAAGTCTCATTTTTTTGCTTTCGCCAATTTAGACTCGCATATTTTAATGCAATCAAGAATGAATTTCATTCGTCACCTATTATTTTTCTTTCATGTACTTTTATTTGTTCAATCTGTATTAGAGAAATACCTTTACTACAGCACTAATATCTTTATACTTTGAAAATAACAAAAACAATATCGACTTACTGGAAAATTCAGATCATAGGATGGAGTACAGCTTCTTTGTATTGGGGATTTCAGGCTTTTTTTAGCGGAAATTTTATATGGAAAATTGGTATTGCAGATTTGATACTGGATGTTTCAATTGGTATTCTGCTGACGCATCTTTACAGGAATTTTGTTTTAAAAAAGGGATGGAATAAATTAAATCTAAAAACATTAATTCCAAAAATGATTATCGGCGTTTTACTACTTTCAGTGATATATACAGTTTTAATTGCCGGTAAATTATATCTGGTTCGTCTCTTTATTCTAAGAAGCAATTCTTTGCCATTTATACTTTTTTTTAAATCGATACAGTTGCAAATATTCATTACAGGAACGAGATTGATGTCTATTTGGGTATTGGCTTATCATCTTTATCACTATTCAAGACTTGAATTGCAAACCGTAAAAGAAAATGCCCGATTATCACTTATAATAAAAGAAACACAACTGAATAATCTGAGTGCGCAACTTAATCCGCATTTCTTTTTTAATTCCCTGAATAATATAAAATTTCTGGTTTTAGAAAATCCACATGCTGCGAGAAGAGCGATTGATCTTTTGTCTGAGTTATTGCGGAATTCTTTAACTAGCAATATTGGAAAAGTAATCCCTTTAAGTGACGAAATAAATCTGGTTAAGGATTATCTCGAATTGGAAAAAATACGTTTTGAAGATCGCTTGCAAATCAAAATTGAAATAAATGAAGATGAATTGACCCATTTAATTCTGCCTTTTAGTATTCAGACATTGGTTGAAAATGCCGTAAAACATGGAATTGAAAAAAGAAAAAACGGCGGATTTATAGCGATCAAAGTTGAGCTTGAAAACAATTTTATGAAAATTACGGTTCAAAATTCAGGCAAACTCAGCAAGGAAATAAAAGATTCAGGTATTGGGATAAAAAACCTGAAAGAGCGATTGCTGTTACAATATAATGGAAACGCTTTTTTTGAAATCAAAGAAATGGATAATGAAACAGTTTTGGCAACAATTTTAATTCCGTCAAAATGAAAAAGATAAAAGTTATAATAATAGATGACGAACGTTTATCTAGAGAAGAAATCAAACAAGCTTTAAAATCATATGAAGATTTTATTCTTATTGGTGAGGCTGAAAATGCTGATGATGCAAAGGATTTGATCGAAACAAAAATGCCTGATTTGATTTTTTTAGATATTGAAATGCCTGAAAAGTCTGGATTCGATCTATTAGAATCTTTAAATCATGTACCAGCAGTACTTTTTATTACAGCCTATAATCAATATGCTGTACAGGCATTTGAAGTAAATGCTTTAGATTATTTAATGAAACCGATAAGAGAGGAACGTTTTTCGAAAGCGATCGAAAAAATAAGAAACACTTTAAGTGCAAAATCTTCTCTAAATGATTCGGCAGAACAAAACCGAAGGATTTTTATTAAAGATGGAGAAAAGCGATTTTTTATTCCGTTAGATGAAATTTATTTGATTGAATCGCTGGAAAATTACACCAGACTTTTTTTTCAGGACAAAAAAGCAATGCAAAGGCGATCTCTTCGTCAATGGGAAGAAATGTTGGATGAGAATGTCTTTTTTAGAATTAACAGAACCGAAATTGTAAACATTAAATACATCCATGATCTAAACAAAACAATTGATGGCGGACTGGAAATAAAACTAAAAACCGGAGAACTATTAAAAGTTTCAAAACGTCAATCGGTAAAATTTAAAAACAGCAACGGAATTTAATAGAACGATTATATGAAAACTACTTTAAATTTTATATTCCTTATTTTATTGATATCAAATGCATTCTCACAACAAACAAATAAAATAAAATCAGAAGATTTAAAAAGCGCTTATAATATTCAGGATAGTGTGATGATCAAGACCAGAGATGGCGCTTTTATATCGGCAATCGTGGTGCGAAAAAAAGGAATTACGATTCCAAAACCCGTTATACTTCAATTTACTATTTATGTTTCAGAAGGAAGAGATTTAAAATCTCTAAAAGCTGCTGCAGACAATGATTATGTTGGCGTAATTGCTTATTCAAGAGGAAAGCGCTTTAGTCCCAGCGAAATATTTCCTTATGAAAATGATAGTAATGATGCTTATGATGTTATTGACTGGATCAGTAAACAAGAATGGTGTGATGGAAGAGTAGGAATGTATGGCGGAAGTTATAATGGATTAACACAATGGGCAGCTTGTAAAAAAATGCATCCGGCACTTAAAACGATAGTTCCTTATGTTGCTAATAAAGCAGGAATGGGTTTGCCAATGGAAAACAATGTATTTATAAACCCAAATTACGAATGGTCATTTTACGTTGGAAATAATAAATATCTGGATACCGTCGCAGGAAATGATAGACAGCGTTTTAGAAAAATGCAGTTTAATTGGTGGGAAACAGGAGTGGCTTATAAAAAACTCGATAGTATTGATGGAATTCCGAATAGGCTTTTTCAACGATGGATTCAACATCCTTCTTTTGACGAATATTGGCAGAAAATGGGACCGTACAAAAAAGATTTCGCTCAAATAAATATTCCTATTTTGGCAATCGATGGCTATTACAATGATTCTCAGAATTCGAGTTTATATTATTTAAGAGAACTTCATAAATATAATCCTAAAGCTGATTCGTATTTAATTATAGGTCCGTATAGTCATTTTGGTGCGCAAAGAGGAGGAACTGCTGTACTGAATGATTATAAAGTTGATGCAGATGCTTTGATTAATACGAATAAAATAACCTATCAATGGTTTGATTATATTTTTAAAAATAAACCCAAACCCGAAATTTTAAAAGATAGAGTTAATTACCAAGTGATGGGAGCGAATGAATGGAGAAGTACTTCGTCTATAGATAAAATGAATAACGGCTTTCTAACATTTTATTTGAGCAATGACAAATCGGGTGATTTTTATTCATTGAATAGCAAGAAACCTGCTAAAAAAGGATATTTGCCACAAGAGGTTGATTTTGCTGATAGAGTGCACAGTAATAATTTTTATTATCCAGATCCAATTATCAATGACCAAGTTGATACAACAAACGGGTATGTTTTTATAAGCGAGCCAATAAAAGAACCTTTGCTGGTGAATGGTTCATTTTTAGGAGAAATCAAAGCGAGCATCAATAAAAAAGATATGGATATTGGCGTGACTTTGTACGAAGTAATGCCTGATGGAACTTATTTTAATTTGGCTTATTTTATTGGCCGTGCGAGTTATGCTAAAGATATTACCCAAAGAAATCTGTTGAAACCAGATACTATTGAATCGATTCTTTTTTCGAACACGCATTTGGTAAGCAAACAATTAAGTAAAGGAAGTAGATTATTAATCACATTAAATATAAATAAAAATCCGTTTTCAGAAATAAATTACGGAACCGGAAAAACAGTCACTGAAGAAAGCATTAAAGACGCAAAAGAGCCATTAAAAATAAAATGGTACAATGATAGTTTTGTGAAAATTCCAATCTGGAAATAAAAACAAAAGCCGAATCTTGAAGATTCGGCTTTTTTATAGATACAGTTTCCAACTTGAAACTTGAAACATTTTTAAACTTGAAACTAAAAATTAACCTAAGAAAGGATATCTGTAATCTTCTGGAGTTACAAAAGTTTCTTTGATAGTTCTTGGAGAAGCCCAACGCAATAAGTTCAATGCAGAACCTGCTTTATCGTTAGTTCCAGAAGCTCTTGCTCCACCAAATGGTTGCATTCCTACAACAGCTCCAGTTGGTTTATCATTGATGTAGAAGTTACCAGCAGAATTTTGCAATTTCGTTGTAGCCACCTCAATAGCATAACGATCCTGGCTGAAAACTGCTCCAGTTAAAGCGTACTCAGAAGTAGTGTCAACTAATTCTAAAGTTTCTTCCCATTTAGCATCTTCGTAAACATAAATCGTGATAACTGGCCCGAACAACTCAGTTTCCATTGTGGTATATTTTGGGTTTGTAGTTACAATAACCGTTGGCTCAATAAAGTATCCAACCGATTTATCGTAATTTCCACCAACAATAATTTCAGCATCAGCATCTTTTTTAGCTTGGTCGATATAACTAGCTAATTTGTCAAAAGAACCTTCGTGGATAACTGCAGTAATAAAGTTTCCAAAATCTTCTGGAGAACCCATTTTCATAGATTTTACATCAGCAATTAATTGCTCTTTAACAGCTGGCCATAAACTTTGAGGAATATAAGCTCTAGAAGCTGCAGAACATTTTTGTCCCTGGAATTCAAATGCTCCACGAGTAATTCCTGTAACTACTTGTTTTACGTTTGCGCTTGGGTGAGCGATGATAAAATCTTTACCTCCAGTTTCACCAACGATTCTTGGGTAAGTTTTGTAATTGTGAATGTTTGCTCCAATTTTAGCCCAGATATCTTTAAATACATGAGTTGATCCTGTGAAGTGAACACCAGCAAAATCACGGCTCGCTAAAACAGTATCTGTAATCATTAAAGCATCTCCAAAAACTACATTGATAACGCCATCAGGAACTCCTGCTTCTTTGAAAACATCCAAAATGATTTTAGTTGAAAATACTTGGCTGTCGCTTGGTTTCCAAACCACAACGTTACCCATCATAGCAGCACTTGCAGGAAGGTTAGCGGCGATTGCAGTAAAGTTGAATGGAGTAATAGCATAAACAAAACCTTCAAGAGGTCTGTATTCTACACGATTCCAAACAGAAGAATCTGATTTTGGCTGATCGTTGTAGATTTGAGTCATAAACTCAACATTGTAACGTAAAAAGTCGATTAACTCGCAAGAAGCATCGATTTCTGCTTGATGAATATTTTTAGACTGACCAATCATTGTAGCTGCGTTAATACGCGCTCTGTATGGTCCTGCGATAAGTTCAGCAGCTTTTAAGAAAATAGCAGCACGCTGTTCCCATGCCATATTTGCCCATGCTTTTCTTGATTCAAGAGCATTTGCAATTGCTTTTTCAATATGTTGTTTTTCAGCTAAATGATATTTCCCAACTACGTGTTTGTAATCATGAGGAGCTGTAATATTTCTTGTGTTTCCAGTTCTAATTTCTTCGCTTCCAATGTGTAATGGAACGTCGATTTGAGAATTCCACATTGTGGTATAAGCTGCCTGAACTGCTGCTTTTTCTGGTGAGTTCGGTGCGTATCCTTTTACAGGCTCGTTTACCGCTTTTGGTACATGAAAGAATCCTTTTAACATGGGATAAATTATTTTAAAATTACGATTTGTTTAATTTTTTACAAAAGTACAAATGATAATCTGAATTTATCACAATACAATATTAAAAAGTTGAATTTTAATAAGGGAATGATTTAGTTTCTAAAATAATCAATATTTAATTGCTTAAAATCAAAAAGATTTAGACAAAAAAATGTTTACTTGAATTTTGAAAAATAAAAAAAACAGAAACGAACCTTAAATTAGTTCAATGCAAAAGGAGCGCACATTCTAAAAGTAGGAACAATAACTTTGAATGTTTTAGTTGTAGTGAAATTAATCATATTAAAATGACCTTTCATAGCGCCATAAGGAGATGACAATAAACAACCAGAACTGTAAGTGTGGTTTTCACCTGGTTTTAAAACCGGTTTTTTTCCAATTACGCCTTCGCCGTCCACAATATCTAAATCATTTAAAGAATCAAAAATTTCCCAATGACGCGAAGTCAATTGTACTGAATCTTTACTGTGGTTTTCAATCGTAACTACGTAGCTAAAAGCAAAATGAATCTTGTAGTTTTTGAAGTAAGTACCTTCAAAACTAGTTAAAACTGATATTTTTATGCCTCTTGTAATCTGAGAAACCATACTAAAGTAGTATATATGTGTACGTTATAGTTGCAAATCTACGAAAAAAAATGATTGAAGTGAAAACGTTAACATTGTTTTAATTAACGATATTTATTGAGTTTCCGTTTCCTTTTCCGATCACTCTTTGATAACGATCAGAACTTTCTTTATAATAAACCAAGATGGTATATTCATTTTCAGTCTGATAAAAATTTCCATCAACAGCATTTTCATAATCAATATTACCTTTTTTATCTACTGTTCTGTATTGATAATTGGTAAAACCTTGTTTGATCATAACGGCTTTTTCGAAAATTCCTTTATCTGAATTATAATCCATTTTATATTCTGGTGAAAGGCTGTAATTGTTGAACATTCCGGCAATATAAATGTCTTTGTTTAATTGAAAAGCCGGAGCAGAAAGACTAAAATAAACCCAGGCATAATCGGCCTCGATTTCTTGTTTAAATCCGTTGATGTTTTTCACAACAAAATTTCCGTTTACATCTTCATAAACCGTATAAATTTGGTTGCCTCTTGCATGATTGGTGTATAAATAAGAACTGTAAACATCATTGTTCGAGCCCATTTTGGCGACATTGTTACTAGCTGCACGAATGTCTTTATTCTCAAAATATAAAAATTCATTGCCTCCCCAAAACTGTGTTTCTTTATCATATTTATATACCATTTGATTTCCAATAGTATATTGTGGTGGGACATTTTTAATGCTGGTTTTAAAATCTCCGTTTTGCAACAAAAGCACTTTTATGTTTTGCAAAGGTGTCTGAAAAACAATATCATTTGACAATATCGTAAATTCGAGATTTTGCTTAAAGTCAATATTGCTGAGGTTTCTTGTTCGTTTTACTAAACAGGCAACTGTTGAATGATTTTCGTATAAAACAAACTTTCTGGAAAAAACAACTTCCCGGTCTTCATTGAGAATTTTCAGCATATAATTACCTGAAATTCTAAGCTGAGTTGTAAATTGATTCGGAAAAGTTAATGTATAATGCGAATAGCCCTGAAGTGTATTAAATGAATTTGAATAATCAGTAATTCTTTGATTGTCAAAACCCCGAATGTAATCTGTTTTTGGAATGTCGGTCGGAATCCAATTATAATCACAATGCACCACTTCAAAATAATAATTTGCTTCGTTGCCAAATAAATCATCAAACTGAAATGAAAATACAGATCCTAATTCAAAAATCGGAACAACATTACTATCATTTTGAACAAATGAAGCCGTTTTTATGTTATAAGGAGGATCTATTTCATTTTGTACTTCCTGGGCT
Source organism: Flavobacterium sp. ASV13 (assembly GCF_000745775.1). GTDB lineage: Bacteria > Bacteroidota > Bacteroidia > Flavobacteriales > Flavobacteriaceae > Flavobacterium. The sequence continues at coordinate 126,812 of NZ_JQJY01000009.1, forward strand.
TTCGCCGAAGTAAAAATAAAGAGCAAGAGAAGGCTTTGAAATAAAAATTTTGGCATCGTATTACGTTGTAAGATTGTAAATATAAGAATTTTATTAAACGTAATAAGATGCCAATTTATTGGTTTTTGAAACAATTTATTATGAACCCAAAATATATTCTAAATTGCCTTCAATTTCATCATTAATATAGCTTTCTTCTAAAAGAGAATCGGATAATAATTTTTTGTTTTCCTGCAGTTTGATGATTTTTTCCTCAACTGTATTTTTCGAAATAAAACGAATCACATTGACTTTATTCATTTGCCCGATTCTGTGCGCTCGTCCAATACCTTGTTTTTCTGCAAAAGGATTCCACCAAGGATCTAAAAATAAAACATACGAAGCTTTGGTAATATTTAATCCAACGCCTCCCGCTTTAAGCGAAATAAAAAACAACAACGGATTTTCTTTTTCCTGAAAACGTTTTACTTCTTGTTCTCTTTTACTTGCTGGAGTTTCTCCTGTAATTTCGCAAAATTCTATTTTATGTTCTTTACACCAATCGGTATAGAAAGTCAAATTCGTAACAAACGAACTGAAGATGATTACTTTTTGTTTTGCTTTGACTAAATTTTCAAGATAATTAGTAACGGCAATATATTTTCCCGAATCAATTTCAGATTCCTGATCAACCATTTTGGGATGATTACTCAATTGTCGCAGTTTCATCAAAGTATTGATAATGCTGATTTTATCTGGACTTGAGTCGGTTTTAAGCAAGAAATTACGAGCTTTGGATTTTTCTTTCTCGTATAATTTTTCCTGTTCAGGATCCATATCACAATAGTAAATCTGCTCCGTTAATTCTGGTAAATCTTTTAAAACCTGTTCTTTGGTTCTTCTTAAAATATAAGGAGCGATGAGGTTTTTTAATTCGCTTAAAACTTCTTCATTCTGTTTTTTCTCAATAGGATTTTTGAAGTTTTCAATAAAGAAAGCATAACTTCCTAAGATCTCCGGATTGATAAACTGCATTTGCGACCATAAATCGTCAAGCGAATTTTCGATCGGCGTACCACTCAAAGCAATTTTATGCCCAGTACTGATTTTATTTATGGCTTTAAAAATCTTGGAATTTTTGTTTTTGATGTATTGACTTTCGTCCAAAATCAAATAACGGAAATCGTATTTTTCTAAAATAGAAATATCACGATGAATGATGCTATAGCTTGTAAAAATTAAATCGGTTGAATTTATTCTGCTTGCTAATGATTTTCGGTCATTGCCAACATATTGCATTTTAGAAAAGTGTGGCGTAAACTTTCCAGCTTCATTAAACCAGTTAAAAACCAATGAAGAAGGTAAAACAATCAAAGCTTTTAATGGCTCTCTTTCAATAGTAGTTTCATTGGCAAACAAATCGAAATTGGTTGTTTTGGTTGTAAAACCTAATTGTTCCTGCACAGAAACCAAAACTGATAAAGTCTGTAAAGTTTTTCCAAGTCCCATATCATCAGCAAGGCAAGCTCCCATATTGGAATTAAAATGCTTCAAAAGCCATTTTACTCCATCAACCTGATAAGGCCTTAAAGTTGCTTTTATTAAATCTGAAGCTGTAAATTCAGCTTGATGAATTTGGTCTAAATCATTGTCAATTTCTGAAATTCCGTCTAAAGCAGTGAAATTGCTTTTGCGCAAAAGTAACGCTCCGTTTTCTGTTTTGGCCAATTTTGCCAAAGAACCATATTTGCTGAACCATTCTAACGGAATCAAAAAATAGTTTCCGTCAGGCAATTGGAAAAGCCTTTCCTTGCTTTTTATATTCGGAATAATTTCACTGAAATTGATTTTGTAATTGCCAATCGTAATGATGATTTTGATGTCGAACCAATCTGCTTTTGTTTCTTTTGCAATCGAAATTGTATTGCTTTCTGTAATGATTTCTTTGCTTTCGAGTTTTAAATTTTGAATGGTAAAACCTAAACTTTCCAGTTTTTCTTTATTATCAATAATGAGTTGGATATTAACATAAGGATCAGAAGTTTCAGCGTCTGATTTCAATCCAAATAATTCGTTTTTGATTTTTTCTAAACCAATTTCGAGCAATTTATCGGTATATGAATTTTCATCTGAGCTTCGTTTAAATTGAATTATTCTCGGCTCGTTTACTACACTAAAATCAACAAATGAATGTGTCTTTTTGATTTTGCTTCCGTCAAAAACATATCCGTTATAATCAAAATAAAGATTGAGATAATAACAGTTTTTAAAGAAATCAAAAACAGGCTGAATCGTGCAGGAAACGATTTGATCGCGAAGTTCGATTTCAAAACCATTGGCATCAATGTCGATTTTTTTAGCAATTTCCGGAATGAAATTCTTAAAATAATCATCAACCAATTTTGAAGGAATTTCAATTGATTTTTTCTTTAAAAAAGGCGTCAGTTTTTTAGCATTTAATTCTTTTAACTGCCCTAGTTTTTTATCAATAATTAACCAGCCTGGTTCATCTAAAAGAATGTCAGCACTTTTGTTCATTGGCAAAAAAGTATTTTCATTTTCTTTTAATGAAAGAGTGTAAGTGATGCCTTCAGCGTGTTTGTCGAATTGAATTTGAGGGTCAAAATCTAATGGTTCTACGCTAACTCTTGAACGATAAAAATCTTTTTCGGGTCCTAAATTAATAGATAAAGGAAATTGTTCCTTTACTATTAAATCGTAAAACGGACTTAAATTGATTTTTAAATGCTGGCGAATGGCAAAATCAATTTTGGAATCTTTCTGCAAATCGGCAATCGTTTTAGCGGATTTGATTTTTGCTCCGAATTTTTTGAAAATAAATTCGGGTTTTAAAGATTCGCAAATGTTTAGAATTCTTTTTGAATTTGGATCTAAATTTTCGAAGTCAATTCCGAAACTTTCAATTATAGTTTTTGTTGCTTTTTTGTTCAGATATTTGATTTCGCTGGTATTTTCAACAATGTATGCTGTTGGGATATAAGCATTCAGATTTTTTTCAAAACTGATGTCAAAACAGAACTGAAATGATTTTGTAGGTTCCAATGTTTAGGGATTTGGTTAGGCTTGTATTTTGGGAATTGGGCTAAAAAAATAAAGAGTTTTCAAAATATCAATAATTTGAAAACTCTTTGTAAATGAACTTATATGGTGAAAAAATTAGTTTTCCTGTTTAAAGCAAAGCGGAATAATTTCGCCTTTTGCCAAACAGTATTTTTCAACTAATTCTGGTGCAATTTTGTTAGTGTAATCTTCTTCAATTACAATAAAACCAATACTTCTTAATTTATCGAAATAATCGCGTCCGTAAACACGAACATGGTCGTATTGTCCGAAGATTTTAGCACGTTCTTTTTGATCTGTAATCGAGTCATCTGCAAACGTAACTTCGCGTGATAAATCTTGTGGAATCTGTAAAATTGCCATTCCGCCTGGTTTTAAAACACGATATAATTCCTGCATCGCTTTTGTGTCGTCTGGAATATGTTCTAAAACGTGATTACATAAAATAACGTCGTATTCGTTGTCTTTGAAAGGTAAATTACAGATATCTGCTTTTACATCTGCCAAAGGCGAAAGCAAATCGGTTGTAGTGTAATCTAAGTTTTTTTGCTTGCGGAATCTTTTGTAAAAAGCTTGTTCCGGAGCAAAATGCAATACTTTTTTAGGCGCTGTAAAAAAATCAGTCTGATCGTTTAAATACAACCAAAGCAAACGGTGTCTCTCTAAAGAAAGCGTGCTTGGTGAAAGCACGTTATTACGTTGTTTTCCGTATCCGTAAGGCAGAAAAGATCTAAAACTTTTTCCGTCGATAGGGTCAGTATATTTACTTCCTTTTAAAGATAATGCTAAAATTGGTCGTGCCACATAACTCAAACGAATTAATAATGGACGCGGGATTGTATTAAGTACAAGTTTAAATAATTTTTTCACAAGAATAGATTCGGGTTGTTTTTATTATAGAACCAATGGCACTTTTCTGAATTCATCTTCTTCATTGCTTTCGATTCCTAAAGCTTTGTAGATGTATTGAAAAGTCGATAATAATTCTGGTTTTCCATCAACTAAGGCAACGTCATGCTCAAAATGCGCACTAGGTTTTCCGTCAGCAGTTAAGATTGTCCAGCCGTCTTTAAGTTGTTTAATATTTTTGGTTCCCATGTTGATCATTGGCTCAATTGCTACAACCATTCCTTCAACAAAAAGCTTTCCACGTCCGCGTTTTCCGTAGTTTGGCATTTCTGGTTCTTCGTGCATTTTTTGCCCAACACCATGTCCAACCAATTCACGAACCACTCCGTAACCGTGAGCTTCAGTATATTTTTGAATCGCATTTCCAACATCTTCAACGCGATTTCCTGCTTTAAATTCTCTAATTCCAACGTAAAGAGATTCTTTTGTTACTTGCAAAAGTTTTTTCACTTCTGGCGCAACTTCTCCGATTTCGAAACTGTATGCGTGATCGCCGTGATATCCATTTTTGAAAGCACCACAATCCACAGAAATAACATCACCGCTTTTTAGAGGCGTATTGTTAGGAATACCGTGAACAACTTGAGCATTTGGACTCATGCAAAGGGAATTCGGGAAATCGTACAATCCAAGGAAACTTGGAACCGCACCATGATCGCGAATAAATTCTTCGGCTAATTTGTCAAGATATAATGTAGTAACTCCTTCTTTAATTTCAGAAGCAATCATTCCTAATGTTTTAGATACGATCAAAGCACTTTCGCGCATTAATTCGATTTCCTCTCTAGTTTTTTGGATAATCATATTTTTCCCATTTTCAGTTCGCAAAAGTACAATTTTTAATTAAAATTTTTCGCCACGAATTCACGAATTATCTCAAAACAAAATTTTTAAAAAGCATATTACACAAATCAATTAATTAATTTTTAAAAGAAATTCGTGAATTCGTGGCTGTTTAAAGTACAAGAACGAGCAATTATCTCAGAAAAAAGCCATAAATTAGTAGTAAAATGTCAAAATCATGGAAATTTCGACGGATCAGGATATAGCAAAAGTAAAAGCATTAAAGAAAATGAAAGCAACAGCTTTGTCGCTTTTAGGTTTCGCGGTGCTTCTTTTTATAATTGCAATTTATTTTAAAATTCCGATGTTGCAGGCTTTTAGTGAAGCAGCAATGGTTGGAGGAATTGCCGATTGGTTTGCTGTCGTAGCGCTTTTTCGTCATCCGATGGGAATTCCGATTTGGCATACCGCAATTATTCCGACCAAGAAAAATGAAATTGGAGAGAATTTGGGAAATTTTGTTTCGGAAGAATTCCTGAATCGGGAAAAATTAGAAATTAAACTCGATGAATTCAATTTTGCAACCAAAGCTTCTGATTGGATTTCGCAAGAAGAAAATGCAAATACAATAGCCAATGTCGTGGCAGTAAATATTATTCCCGGCATTTTAAGAACGATAAAAGATGAAGATGTCAAGCGGTTTATCCAAGTGCAGTTCAGAGAAAAAATGGAAGGGATTAATTTTGGAAATTGGGTTGCAGTTGCTTTAGAACCTTTGCAAAAAGGAGAATTAAAAAATCAAATGCTGACGAATCTTCTTGAGGTGATGAGCAGTGAATTGACTAACAATAAAGATTTAATCAGGCAAAAAGTAAAAGCTTCAACACCGTTACTAAGTTTTGGTCTTGCTGACAAAAGTATTACAGAAGGAGTTTTTAATGGTTTGCAGGATTTTTTAAATGAAGCCAAAAAACCTGAAAGTGCGGTGCGTTTAAAGATTGATGAGTATATTTTTAACTTTCTGGAAAAGGTGAAAAACTCCGAAGAAATGAGAGTTAAAATCAACGATATGATTTTGGGATTTGTTGGAAAAAAAGAAGTTCAGGATTACATCAATGGCATTTGGGATGAAATAAAACTTTCAATAACCAATGATTTAGATAAGGGCGATAATTCTTCGATTAAAAACAGTATTTCAAACTTAATTCAGACTTTTGGAAACGGAATCAAAGAAGATCCAATCATGATTGACAAAATCAATAATTTCATTAAAAATGATATGCTTTCGGTTCTTTTGAATAATAAAAAAGTAATTGGAGATTTAATTTCATCAACTGTAAAAAGCTGGGACGGAAAAGAAGTTTCTGAAAAACTAGAATTAGAAATAGGGAAAGATCTTCAATACATCAGAATCAATGGAACTTTAGTAGGAGGAGTTATTGGACTTGTTATTTATGGCGTTGAGCAGTTGTATCACTTACTATCAGTTTAGTGCCGAAAATTTCCAAAGCTTTAATTCCTTTATAAAATAATTCTCGCAAAGTCGCAGAGACGCAAAGTTTGAATTTCTTTGCGGCTTCGCGTCTTTGCGAGATTTTTTTAAGTTCTGTTTAAATGAACTTATATCACTTATATGGTTTAAGAGATTACAGAAGCGAATGACAAGTCATTGCATTTGGTTGTGCTACTCCCATCAATTCTAAAATAGTAGGAGCGATATCACCTAAAACACCATTTTGGATATTTTTCAATTCTTTGTCAACTAAAATAATCGGCACTGGGTTTGTTGTGTGCGCCGTATTTGGAGATCCGTCAGGATTGATCATCGTTTCGCAGTTTCCGTGATCGGCAATTACAATTGTAGTGTAATTGTTTGCAAGAGCAGCGTCAATCACTTTTTTCGCGCAAGCGTCAACTGCTTCACAAGCTTTAATTGCAGCTTCCATAATTCCGGTGTGTCCTACCATGTCTCCGTTTGCAAAGTTTAAACAAACAAAATCAACTTCACCTTTGTTTAGTTCAGGAACAAGAGCATTCGCAAGTTCGTAAGCGCTCATTTCAGGTTGTAAATCGTAAGTAGCAACTTTTGGTGAGTTTCTTAAAATTCTTGATTCGCCTTCAAAAGGAGTTTCTCTTCCGCCAGAAAAGAAAAATGTCACGTGTGGATATTTCTCCGTTTCAGCAATTCTGATTTGTTTTTTACCCGCTTTTTCTAAAACTTCACCAAGTGTTTCTGTAATATTATCTTTATTGTAAACCACTTTTACGTTTTGATACGTTTCGTCGTAGTTTGTCAATGTTACATAATACAAGTTTAGTTTATGCATATTTTGTTCGTGGAAATCCTGTTGCGAAAGTGCTTCAGTAAGTTCACGTCCTCTGTCTGTTCTAAAGTTGAAGAAAATTACAACATCACCTTCAACAATTGTTGCAAGTGGTTTTTCGGTTTCGTCAACAATAACAACTGGCTCGATAAATTCGTCAGTAACATCTTTTTCGTAGCTCGCAAGAACACTTGCAACAGCGTTTTTAGATGGAGTTCCAACTCCGTTTACAACTAAATCGTAAGCTAATTTTACACGTTCCCAACGTTTGTCGCGATCCATTGCATAGTAACGACCAACGATTGAAGCGATTTTTACTGGAGTATCTTTAATATATTCATCCAAATCATGAATGTATTTTGCTCCAGATTTTGGGTCAACATCACGTCCGTCTGTAAAAGCGTGAACATAAACCTGATCTAAACCATATTCTTGTGAAGCATCAATTAAACCGCGTAAATGAGAAGTATGAGAGTGAACACCTCCGTCAGAAACTAATCCTAAAAAGTGTACTTTTTTATTGTTTTCTTTAGCATAAGTAAAAGCATCAATCAAAACTTGTTCTTTCGCAAGTGTTTTGTGTGCTACAGCTAAATTTATTTTGGCTAAATCCTGATATACAATTCTGCCGGCACCAAGATTCATGTGGCCAACTTCACTGTTTCCCATTTGTCCTTCAGGCAAACCAACATTCAATCCGTCAGTTCTTAATTGAGCGCTTGGGTAATTTTTGTAAAGACTGTTTATAAAAGGAACATTTGCATTGTCTATTGCAGATACTTTAGGGTCAGGAGATTTTCCCCAACCATCTAAAATCATAAGGATAACTTTTTTGTTCATTACTTTTTGTTTTCTACAAAGATAAGTCATTTCTATACTTTGCAAGAAGACCGCGATACATTTATATTTAATAAAATGAAGCGTATTAAAAAATAATAATTTAATTAAAGAAGGACTTTTTTTTTAAAATTAATTCACGCTAAGCTCTTTTTCTGATCTTATTTTTGACAGCATTATAGTCAATAAAGTATTTGACACTTACTGAAAAAACATGTTTTAAAGCGTCATTATTTAGCAAGGCCGTCACGTTATCTTTGAATTGCTTGTCGATAATGCGTTCAAAATTGTCGGCATTATTGCGATATAACACAGAAACCTGACTTCCTGGAGCAAACCACCATGAATAGGATAAATCAGCATTCCAAGAATAAAAACTTGAATTTTTGTTATCAGTATATTCAGGATAAGGAGTTAAAGTGCCATCTTGCTCCAATTGTAAAATAGCTAAATTTTCGGCATACGACCAATATTGTCTAACCGATAAATTAAAAGTCATTGTACTGTTTAAGGCGTATTTTCCGCCAAGAGTATTAGAATAAGTAACTACATTTCGATTAGCAAAAACAATATTGTCTGGCGTACTTTCATTGTCATCTCCATCTACATTGTCAATATATCCTTTGTTATTGTTTTTTCTGAAAAAACTAAAATAATAAGTTAATAATAATTTGTCATTAAAACGATATCTCGGACCTACATCAACTCCATACGCCATTCTTCCAGGTTCGTCGGCAATTGAGATAGAAGGATTTAAGTCTAATGCAAATTTATTATTGTAATTAGTCGAAAGACTTGCCCAAGATTCAAATTTTCTTGGAATAATTACATATCGGTTATCAGCTCGCGGTTCATAATAATCATGTGATTCCATTGGATAAACTGTAAATCCCATACCGAAATAATGATTTTTTACAGTGGTCAGGTTTACATTCACATTAACGCTGTTGTCTTGAATTAGTCCAGATTCTTTATTGAATTCGGCATACATATTATAGTTGACTCTAAAACTATTGAAAAGCTTCGTTGGATTTAGAATTCTATAATTGGCATTTCCATAAAAGTTGTAATAATTAGTATAAAAATTGATTCCGAGATCATTAGGATCATAGCCTTTCGTCACAAAATCAGAACCAACGCTGTAACGATATTTCCCGCTTGTTTCAGCAAAACCAATGGTTGTATAAATACCATTTTTATCTTCTTCCATGTTGATATGGCTGTATTTTGCATTTCCGTATAAACTGTAGGTATTTGCTTTTGTGTTTAAATCCCAAGCCAGACCGGTTACGTTCGCATCTCTGTAATGGGCATTTCGGGTAACATTTGTATTGATAAAAGTAACGGATGAGTTTTTTCGAAAACGCTGATCAAGAACCAAAACATTATAATTAGTCAAAGGTTCAACAATTGCGGTTCTAGTAGCGTTTGAAATCGTATCTTTTATTGTTGCATAGGTTTTTTCGGTAACAGCATTTAAAACGCCAATTCCTAATCCTCCTTTAGTTCTTCCTGAAACTTTCAAAGCATTAATAAGATTAACGTTTTGAACATTTTCAATGATTTTTTCATTATCATTTAAATCGGGATCAATTGAAGGACTTCCTCCGATTCTTCGAGAATAAAAGATATTTCCTTTTTTGAACAAATCAGTTCCTTCTGTAAAAAAAGCACGATTTTCATTAAACTGCTGTTCAAACGGACTAAGATTCAAAATTCGATCGTCGTATTTTGTTTGACCAAAATCTGGAATCAAAATGGCGTCAAGTGTAAAAGCATCATTAATTCCGTATTTAATGTCCATGCCACCTTTCATTTGGCCATATGTTTTTTGGCCGTCGGCTGCGTTTAAATAATAAGATGCATACGGCAAAAAGAACAATCGAGTAGGAGGTTTGATGTTTTCAATTCCGGCCAACTCTCCATTTTGTTGGGTAAAAGTTCCAATTTTGGTATCAATTAAATTCCAGGTGTATTTTTTGCGTTCACGTTTTACTTCTCTAAAAAAGTTGATTCCCCAGGTTTGTTTGTTTTCTGCAGAAAAACGAAGCGCTGCATACGGAAGTTTAATTTCGACAATCCAGCCTTTGTCTGTAATACGGGCTTTACTCAGCCAGACAGCATCCCAGGAATAATCTTCTCCAATTGCGTCTGTCATAATACAATCGCCCTGAACGTCGGCAGCAGAAACAAAAAACTCAAAATTTTGCTGTCCGTCATTAAAGCCATTTACAAAAACGCCAAAAATATCGGCAGTTCCAAAATTATCGCGCTGTGATATTTCTTTTAAAATTTTATTTGGCTCATCATCATACATCATGGCGCCAATATAAATAGCATCATTATTATAAAGAACTTTTATCTCCGTTTTTTTTCCTTCCGGAATTGGTTTGCCGTTATCCGGCTCAAACATGATAAAATTTGTTGCAATTGGCGCATTTTCCCAAGCAGCTTCATCTAGTTTTCCATCAATTGAAATGGACTCCACAGTAGATTGAGCCTGAAGAACTTTCTTTTGGCTATAACTCCAAAAAGTGGATAGAAGAAGACTTAAAAAAACTAATTTTTTCATGAAATTATAATAGGAAATAAAATGAGCAAAATGTTATTACTGCAGTAATAGACTTCGGTTTGTTTTAATTGTTACAGTTTTAATTGCCAAAAATAGTGTTTAGTTGTATTTTCTTTAAGAAAAGGATCAAAAACATTTGGATTTTTCAAGTGGTAAATATCTTACAAAAAAATCAGTTTTTCGACTAAAATGCAAATTTTTTACTATTATTCTGTTAAAATTTCAGTAAAAAAGCACGGATTCACTGTGTTGAGTTTCAGAGGCTTTAATTTTTTTATATTTTTGCCCTACCCAAATTTAAGTATTAACCTAAAGAAATTCAATGATTTACAAAATTTATCCCTTGTTTGTGTTTTTCCTGTTGTCTTTTGGTAAAGATTCAAAAAGCACTCCCGAAATTAAAACTACAGCAACAAAAAGTATTGCTAAAGTTGCAAAACTTACAGTTGATGCTAAAATTGAAAATGTGTATGACAATTTAAACGCAAACCATTTTCAGTTGCCAGAACTTAAAACTTTTTCTGAAGCTTTGAAAGGATTTTACCTTTTAAAAGAAAGAGGAGTAGTTCAAAAAGACATTTTAACGCTGATTGATTTTAGTATGTCATCAAATAGTAAACGCCTTTGGGTGATTGATTTGTCAACTAATACTATTTTGTTTCAGTCGTTGGTAGCTCATGGAAGAAATACCGGAGAAGAATTTGCTTCTTCATTTTCAAATAACAATTCGTCTTATAAAAGCAGTCTTGGTTTTTATGCCACAGGCGAAATTTATCAAGGAAAACATGGAGCTTCATTACGTCTGGATGGATTAGAAAGAGGATACAATAGCAATGCTCGTGAAAGAGGAGTGGTAATGCATGGCGCCGATTATGTGTCAGAATCTTTTATAAGAAATCACAAAAGATTAGGCAGAAGCCAAGGCTGTCCTGCTATTCCTTTTGAATTGAGAGACGAAATAATTGAAACAATAAAAGGTAAATCGTGTTTGTATATTTATCATCCATCAAGAAGTTTCTCGATGGAAGAAAGGCTAATCTCTTAATTTAGCATACAAATCCGAATCCAGATTATAAATATCAGCTCTGAAAATGAGCTGATTTTTTTTGCTCCAAGCTGTCCAGTACCATTGATATAAAGCATATTTTTTTGTGATCTTGAAACTCATTGTTTTTTTAGAAGCAATTATAGTGTCAATTTTCACTTTTGAAAATCGCACTGTATCGTTTAAAATATGTTCAGCCAGTTCTAAAGGATTTTCTATTCGAACACATCCGGAACTTAAAGAACGGTTGCTTCTTCCAAAATAGTTACGATGATTGGTATCATGCAAATAAACACTATGATGATTTGGAAATAAAATTTTCATAACGCCCAATGAATTAGTGTAGCCGGGACTTTGCACGTATCGATAATTGTTAGGTTTGTTTTCGTTCCAGGAATTTGGCTCAACAACATTTCCTGAAGTATCATATATAGTAATGTTTTTATTGGCTAAATAATTACGATTACGCTTCATTGCCGGAACAACATCCTCTTTTAAAATAGTCGGCGGAACTGTCCAGGTTGGGTTAAAAACGACTGTTCTTAATGTTGATGTTATAATAGGTGTTTTTCTTTTGCTGGTTCCAACAACAATATTTCTAACTAAGGTAGTATCTTGCTCTTCAACCACATTTAAGCTGTAATCCGGAATGTTGATTATGAAATAATTTTCGGCAAAATCAGCTGTAAACCATCTCCAACGTTCTAAATTGGCAATGATTTGTTGTTTTCTTTTTTCTTTGGAATAATTGAGCTCTCTGATTGTTCCCTGACCAATAACTCCGTCAGAAGCTAAGCCGTGTCGTTCCTGGAATTTTTTAATTGACTCAAATGTTTTTTTGTTGTAAATGGTAGTCAAACTGTCTTTTCCAGTCATATCTCCCCAAAACAGCAGTCTTTTTTTGATGTTGATTAGCGCAGCATTGCTCTCGTTTAAACTTATTTTTTTTGTCAAAGAATCAGTAGTTATTTTTTCGATATCATCATCTGGAAAAGTATCAATGATTTCTAGCGCTTTAAGCAATTCTTTATAAGTTTCTGATTTTGGCTGAATGTTGTCTACAATGCTATCTAATTTATTTTTGTTGAAAGCTTTAATAAGAACATCATTCACGTCAAGAGTTTTTTCGTCCAAATCCCAATCTGTGTATAATTTCTTAGGGTCTAACTTTCCCTTGAAAAGATGATTTAGATATTTTTCAAAATTATAAGTCAGTAAAATGTCATAAGTTGCTAATTCGGTATCGTTAAGCAGACTAATTCTTTTTTCAAATTTTTGCAATTGTTCAGCTTTGTAATCTTCTGGTTCTAAGCCTAATTTATCCGAATTTTGCAATTGTGATAAAACATAAGTTCTTTTTTTTAGATTTCCCCAAACTGTTTTATTTTCAGATGAACTATAAAATTGTTTAAGTGTTTCACTTTTATATGAACCAATTATTGCCGTATCAATTTCGACTGATCTTTCATCTGTAAGAATAATTGCCGGAGCCTTTTTTTTGACAATAGGAATGATTTTCGGCTCTTCTTTTTTACAACCGATAAATATGCATATTGCCAAAAAAAAGTAAAGTTTCTTCATTTTATAATTTTTTATACATCAAATAGTGTTCGCCAACATCTTTAATATCAAAAGCCTCACCCAGAGTCTGATAATTCATTTTTTTATAAAAGCCAACAGCTGCGGTTCTTGCATTAAACCAAATCAAATCAACTTTGTTTTCATTACAGTAAGCTTCGCAATATTGAACTAAAGCTTCTCCAAAACCCTTTTTTTGATGCGTTTCTAAAACGGCCATCCCGCGAATTTGAGCTTGATTTTTTTCGGCAAATATAGAGTTGATTTGTGAGAATAACGAAATAATTCCTGTTAAATTTTCGTTTTCAAATAAGCCAAAATGATGTGTTGTCTCTAAATCGTCTCCTTCAAAGATACAGCTTTCGATAGGTTTTCCTGCTCTTAAAACAGGTTGACGAACGATATAAGTTTCTTTTGATGGGATTTCTTTAATAATACTCATGGTTTTTTTTAATTTTTTTCAATTTATAACTTTTTAATTTTAAATGGGTTATAAATTATTGTTGATTTTTATTGATTTTTTTTGCCAAAAAGCTTGTTTTGAACTTAACTTTCTTTTTATATTTGCACCACCAATGCGAAAGTAGCTCAGTTGGTAGAGCTCCAGCCTTCCAAGCTGGTTGTCGCGAGTTCGAGCCTCGTCTTTCGCTCTAAAAATAAATAATTTTTAGATTTTTATTTTTTTAGAAATTAAAATTATTTATATTTGCACCCTGTTAATGCGAAAGTAGCTCAGTTGGTAGAGCTCCAGCCTTCCAAGCTGGTTGTCGCGAGTTCGAGCCTCGTCTTTCGCTCTTCAAAAGCCTCAAACATTGTTTGAGGCTTTTTTGTTTTTATTCCTTTTTAAAACCATATAAGTTATATAAGTAAAGTAAGTTTTTGTTAAAGCTTTAATTTAATGAACTTATATAACTTATATGGTGGAAAAATTATTTCAAAGTGCTTAAGTCGCTTTCGGTTTCTAATTCAACCGGGGTTTCGTTTTGTTTGAATAAGCGCGCCGTAAGATTTCCTTTCAAAGTGATTTTTTCTCCTTTTACTTCCAGCCAGCTTCCTTCTCTTAAGCCTAAAACAGGAATCGAATTGAAAGCATGAAATTCTTTAATTCTGGTTTCGCGCGTTTCTCCCATATGTTTTGATTGTAAATCTGGATCTAAATAATGCGGATTTAAGTTGAATGGAATTAATCCTAAAGTTTGGAAGCTTGGAGGATAAATAATAGGCATATCGTTTGTAGTTTGCATTGAAAGACCACAAATGTTGCTTCCGGCACTTGTCCCTAAATATGGCGTTCCGTTTTTAACGGTTTCAGCAAGAAGTTGTATGATATTGTGTCTATATAATTGTGTTACCAATAAAAAAGTGTTGCCTCCGCCTGTAAAAATTCCTTCTGCATTTTTAATAGCTTCTTGAGCATCTTCAAATTCGTGAATTCCTTTTACGGTAATATTGATTTTTGCAAAAGCTTCAGAAACTTTTTGAGTATAATCGTCATGTGAAATGCCGCTAGGACGAGCATACGGAATAAATAAAAGATTTTTGCAATTTTTAAAATGAGATTGTAATGTTGGTAATAAATACTCTAAATAACTGCCTTCGTGGAGAGTAGAAGTGCTGGCAATAATAACGCTTTTCATAATTTTTAAAATCAGATTCTGTATGCTAAAGATATTAAAAACTCTGAGTTCGATGACGATTCCCGAAGTTTAATTAACATATTTTTACCAAGTTCTTAATACTAAATTTGGAATACATTAAGATATTTTTACGGCTTTAAGAATAATTTTAAATTTTCATTATTTTGATAAATAAAATTGCTTGTTTTTTACTTGTTGTTTGGGGGCAAAATGTTAGCTCGCAAGTTCAGGAACGAACTTTAATCAGCGGAAAAATCGCTTCCGGAAATTCTGATCTGGAAGGTGTTTATGTGGTTAATGCTCAGACTGAAGCAATGACTGTGACTGATGCTTTAGGGAGTTTTTCGATTTTGGCAAATGCAGGTGATACGCTGGTTTTTTCATCAATTCAATTTAATGAAAAGAGAATTTTATTAACTGCGGATAATTTTTCGGATATTAATTTTACTGTTAGATTGAGTATGGTTATGCATCAATTACAGGAAGTTGTGGTTAAAAATTATAATGGAATAAATGCGGAGTCACTAGGGATTGTTCCATACGGACAAAAAACATATACTCAGGCTGAAAGAAGATTGCATACGGCAACAGCTTTAAATCCTGAAGCGAACAGTAGTAATGGTATGGCAGGAGGATCTATTTCGGCAGATCCATTGCTGAATTTTTTCTCAGGAAGAACAGCAATGCTTAAAAAAGAAGCCGAAGTGGAGAAAAAAGAGGCTTTTATGAAGCTTTTGGAGCGAATGTTCAGTTTAGAACATTTTGTTGACCGATTGAAAATTCCTTTGGAATACGTAAAAGGTTTTGAATATTATGCGATTGAAAATGATAAGTTTACCATTATTTTAAATTCAAAAAATAAAACATCAACCGAATTTTTGCTAGCAGAATTGGCTACTAAATATAAAGAAATGATTGCAAGTGAAATCAAATAATACTTTACATATAATCTTCTTTTTGTTTTTGATTCAGTTTGGTTTTGGGCAAAATTTGGTCAGAAAAGAAATTCTCGGGCAAATTTTTGAGCAATCAACTTCTGTTGATGGCGTGAATATTATCAATAATACAACACAGGTTTCGACAATTTCAGATGTAAACGGAACGTTTTCTATTGCTGTTAAGGAAGGTGATGTGCTTGTTTTCTCATCTGTAAATTTAGATCCGCTTAAACATAGAATTACTGCCGAAGATTTGGTTCTGGATAAACTTCAGATCAAAATGTCGGCTAAAGAAATTGAGTTGAAGGAGGTTGTTGTAAATGAAAATCCCTCTATTACTACTGAAAACCTTGGAATTGTTCCTTATGGACAAAAAACGTACACGCCTGCAGAGAGAAAGGTTTACACAGCCACTTCGACCTCAATTGATAAAATATTGAATAAAATTTCTGGACGTACTGCAATGCTTAAAAAAGAAGTGGTTGTGGAGAAAAAAGAAATGCTTTTCAGGAAATTAGAATATCTTTTTGAAGAGAATTATTATACGGAAAGATTGAAAATTCCTGCCGATGACATCAAAGGATTTCAATTATTTTGTGTGGATGATGCTCAATTTGCCGTATCTTTGAATACAAAGAACAAAACAATGAGTATGTTTTTAATCACAGATTTAGCCAGAAAATATTTAATTATCCTCGAAAATGAAAAATAGTTTATCAGTATTCGTTGTTTGCTTGTTTTGTCAAATTGCATTGGGGCAAAATACGGCCAGGATACCACTTCATGGACAAGTGGTAAATACATCATTATCAATAGAAAGTGGTCATGTAATGAATATTAATGCGAACACCAGAACGTTTATAGGCGCTGGAGGATTGTTTGATATTCTGGCAAGACCAAAAGACACTTTAGTGTTTACTGGAATGGCTTTTCAGTCCAAAAAAATTGTGCTGACTGAAAAAGATTGTGCTGAAATTCTTTTTACTGTATCATTGGATTTGGTAAACAATCAACTGAAAGAAGTTGTTGTTCATAAAGAATTAAAAGTTAAATCATTGGGAGTAGGGTCACAGGCAATTGTGGATATGCAGTTCGAAGATGACAAACAGTCGACTGCGAAAAATACGGCCATGTACTCTGATCAGACTATTAAATACGGAACTGATTTTGTTAGAATCTTTAAAGATGTCAAAAAACTTTTGAGGAAAAAAGACGATGTAAAAGAAGAAGAAATATCAGATATTGCTTTTGTTGCTTACACCAAAGATAATTTCAAGCCTGATTTTTTTACTAAAACCTTAGAATTAAAAGAAGACGAAATAGATTTGTTTTTAATGTATTGTTCTAATGATCCAGAATCTAAAAGACACGTTAATCCTGATCAAAAATTTGAATTGATTGACTTTTTAATCAATAAGAATAAAGAATTTAAAAAATCGAACGTTGTTCAAAAATGAAAAATAGATTAATTTATCCTTTAATTGGGATATTGTTTTTATCGCTTTCCGCATTTGCATTTCATAAGTTTTATATGGGTGTTTTTCAGGTGAATTATGCCTCTGAAAAAAAAATGATTCAAATCACTTCCCGCATATTTGTAGACGATTTGAATAATGGAATAGAAAAAAAATACCATAAAAAAACATTCATCGGTACAGAAAAAGAGACTCCGGAAGATGTTGAACTTTTGAAAAAATATTTAGCCGAAAACTTTATTATAAAGGTAAATGGTCAGCCAAAGGCAATAACTTTTTTATCTAAAGAAGTAGAATCCGGAGATGTTTTAGTTTGTTATTCCAGAATAAAAGACATTGATAAATTCAAGACGCTTGAAATTCAAAACACTATTTTAGTGGATTGGAACGCTGAGCAACAAAACATTACACATATTTCAGCATTCGGTACTAAAAAGAGTGTTCTTTTTACAGAATCTTCAAGGAAAGAAGTGTTAAAGTATTAATGGAAAGTTGAAATTATCATTTTAATTGTTATTTTCACACCCTGATAAAATTACCATTAAACTTTTATGAAAAAACTTTCATTATTATTACTTTTTCCTGCAATGCTAGTTGCTCAGGAAAAAGCAAATACTCCAGCAGCTCCAAGACAGCAAGGAAAGTACGATACAAATAAGTTCAGTCAAATGTATGATTTGCTGGCAACTCCAAATATGTTTCGTACGGCATCTGGAGCACCAGGACCAGCGTATTACCAACAGCAGGCAGATTATAAAATTGATATCGAACTAGACGATAAAAATTCGAAAATAACAGGTTCTGAGGTTATTACTTATTCTAATAATTCACCAGATAGTTTAGAATATTTATGGATTCAGCTAGATCAAAATCAGGCAAGAGCAAATGGGCAGACTTCTTTAGCAGAAGGAGAAAAGCTTAATCAGGTTTTGCCGCTTGAAGGATTTGCGAATAAATATCTTAAAAAAGATCTAGAGCGTGGTTTTAATATTGAGCAAGTAAAAGATGCTAAAGGAAATCCGATGTCTTATACCATCAACGAAACGATGATGCGTATTAACTTGGCTACTCCTCTAAAACCAGGTGAAAAAATCTCTTTAGCTATAAAATGGTGGTACAACGTTAATAATTATAGAAAAGAAGGCGGACGTTCTGGTTATGAATTATTCGAAAAAGACGGAAATAAATTATATGTAATTGCACAGTTCTATCCTAGAATGGCAGTTTATAATGATGTTGAAGGTTGGCAAAATATGCAGTTTTGGGGAAGCGGAGAGTTTGCTCTTCCTTTCGGAAACTTCGACGTAAATATTACAGTTCCTGCAGATCACGTAATTGATGCAACAGGAGAATTAATGAACAGAAGCGAAGTTTTCACTGCTGAGCAAGTTAAACGTTATGAGCAGGCTCAAAAATCTTTTGACAAACCTGTTGTAATTGTAACTCAGGCTGAAGCTGAGGCGGCTGAAAAAGGTTTTTCTGAAAAGAAAAAAACTTGGAAATTCAGTGCAAAAAATGTTCGTGATTTCGGAATTGCATCTTCAAGAAAATTCATCTACGATGCAATGGCGGTAAAATTAGGCGGTAAAATTGTTATGGCCGAATCTGTTTATCCAAAAGAAGCGAATCCGCTTTGGGGAGAAACTTCAACTATGACAGTTGCACATACTTTAAAAAGCTATTCATCTCACACATTTGATTATCCTTATCCAAAAGCAGTTTCTGTTTCGGCAGAAGATCAAGGTATGGAATATCCAATGATTTGTTGGAACTTCGGTCGTCCTGATGAAAATGGAGTAACAAGCAAAGAAGTTAAAAACGGAATGATTGGTGTTGTTATTCACGAAGTAGGACACACTTTCTTCCCAATGATTGTAAATTCAGACGAGCGTCAATGGACTTGGATGGATGAAGGTTTAAACTCGTTCTTAGAATATTTAGCAGAACAAGAATTAGATCCAACTTTCCCATCAAGACGCGGACCTGCTAAAAATATTGTTCCGTACATGAGTGGTGACCAAAAGTTTTTAGAGCCAATTATGTCAAACTCTGAAACAATTGCTCAATTTGGAAATAACGCTTACGGAAAACCAGCTACAGGTCTTAATATTTTAAGAGAAGTGGTTATGGGAAGAGAATTGTTTGATTATGCATTCAGAACATACGCAAACAGATGGAAATTCAAACACCCAACTCCAGAAGATTTCTTCAGAACAATGGAAGATGCTTCAGCTGTTGATTTGGATTGGTTTTTCAGAGGATGGTTTTACTCAACTGATTTCGTAGATATTGGGATTAAAGACGTAAAACAATATTATGTTTCTGAAACTCCAACGGCTGATTTGAAAGATGTTAAAGTTAGAAAAGGACGTTTTGGTTTAGACAAAGGACCTTTTGTTTACTTAGTTTCTGGAGATAATGCAGAAGTTAACGCTTCTAGCAAAAAAGCATTAAAAGTTGATGACGTAAAATTATTATCTGATTACGTAAATCAGTCTTTTACAGCAGAAGAAAAAGCAGGTTTAAAATCTCCGAAATATTTCTACGAAGTTGAGTTCAATAAACCAGGAGGAATGATTATGCCAATCTTAGTGGAGATTACTTACGAAGATGGTTCAAAAGATAATTATCAGTATCCAGCACAAATCTGGAGAAAAAATAATGATACAGCTAAAAAAGTTTATGCGACTTCAAAAGCAATCAAAAGTATTCAGATTGATCCAAAATTAATGACTGCTGATATTGATGTAACCAACAATGCTTGGCCAAAAACAGAAGAAAAATCAAAATTTGACTAAGAATAAAAAAAAAAAGACTCTGAAAAGAGTCTTTTTTTTTTAAGTAAATTTTAAAACTCTACGCGGCAAAATTTAATATCTTTGTGATCACGTAAAAATAAAAGATATGTTCGGTATAGGAGGAGGAGAATTAGTTTTCATACTGTTTATAGTGCTAATGCTTTTTGGTTCAGATAAAGTGCCAGAAATTGCCCGTACAATGGGAAAAGCTATGGCGCAATTAAAAAATGCAACTAACGATATTAAAAGCGAGATTCAAAAAGGAGCCGAGGCAAATGGTCTTGACACCAAATCGCTTAATAGTATAACAGGCAATATCAATGCTCAGATCAATGAGGCAAAATCCAATATCATAGGAGATTCAGGAAATCTTTTAGGAGATACTGCCACAGAAATTGATAAAGTAAAAGAAGATATTGATTCACTTTCGGGACCTATAAAACGTCAAATGTAATATGCTTGAAAAAATACAAGAATTAGATACCAATCTCTTTGTGTATCTGAATGGTTTAGGTTCTGAAACATACGATAAACTTTGGCTGATTATAACACAGCAGTTGTATTGGACTCCTATTTTTCTATTGATGTTTTATCTTATTTATAAAAAAATAGGAGGAAAACAAACCTTGTATTTATTGCTTTTTATAGCCGTTTTGATTGCTTTTACAGATCAGACTTGTAATTTATTCAAACATACTTTTGAGCGCTTGCGTCCATGTAATAATCCTGAATTAAAATCGATTATTCGTATTGTTCAGGTTAGACAATCGTATAGTTTTTTCTCTGGACACGCTGCAAATACTATGGCCGTTGCAACTTTTTTATTTTTGGTTTTAAAAAGCCGTTTCAAGTATTTAGGATTTATCTTTTTATGGCCGTTAATTTTTGCTTACAGCCGTATTTATTTAGGATTGCATTATCCAGGTGATATTTTGGCTGGATATTTCTTCGGAGCACTTTTTGGGTCACTAATTTATTTGGTTTATCGAAAATTAAAACCACAATATTTTCCGGGATAGTTTTTTAGGAGCTTTTCCAGCTTTCCGTTTCAAGTCCTCACTAAACAAAATATTTTTCTAAACCATAAAACGAGCTTCCGTTGGTCGCTGTTTTTTGGTAAGAAAAATTATTTTTTTAGTTCCGGGCTTTTCACTTCAATCTGGGCTAGGACTCGTTTTATGGAGAATTAATTTTGGATTATTGTTTTTTCACTCCATTCTAATCCATTAGGAAGTTTTTGCTTACTGAATTCGATATGAATAACTCTTCGTCTTTCATTATTTGTGGTTTTGTTTGAAGCATGAAACAATAGCGGTTTCATAATCATAATGCCACCTTTTTCAACTTCGCAAATACTTTCTTTCTCTTTTTTGAAATCAAGATTTTCAATTCTCAAAATTCCTTTTGAATGAGAATTATTGATGACTTTTAAAGCGCCATTGTCTTTTGTTGTTTTGTCAATATGAATTCTGATAGTGAAATTGTTTTCTAAAATTTCAGTAGGAGGCTGTACTGCAAATTGATTTTGCTTTATTGTCCAATTTTCGAAATTTTCAACATCAATTTTCTTATCAACTGAAATTGTCAAATCTTGATGATAAGCAACAAACCAATTTGATTTTTCAGGCTTGTCAAAATAAATGGATTTGGTTATGAAGTATCCTTTTCCAAAGGTTGTCTCAATAATGTTCTGCAAATTTTGGTTAAAAATATAAGGCAATGTTTCAGGAATTTCTTTATGAAATTGTCTGATAGCAAATAAATCCTGAGATTTCCTGAAAGTGTCATTTTCAGGATTGTTTTCTGTTTTATTTTCAATCAATGAAATTAGATTTTCAATTTCATTTTCTGTAAAAACATTATTTATTATTGAGTAACCCTCATTTTCTACTTCGTTTGAATACTTCATCTAAATAGATTTTAAAAAATGTAAAAAGAAAAACTTAGTGTCTCAGTATCTTTTTTAAAGTACTCTGCTTACTGTCAATCCATCACGAATAGGCAATAAAACCGTTTCAACGCGTGGATCATCTTTTAATAATTGATTGTATTCTAAAAGAACTTTTGTACTCACATCATTTGGATGAACTGGTTCCAGAATTTTTCCGCTCCACAAAACATTATCAGATAAAATAATTCCGCCTTTATTCATTTTCGGAACAATCATTTCCCAGTAATTCAAATAGTTTTCTTTATCGGCATCAATAAAAACCAAATCAAATTTTACATCCAAATTCGGGATAATATCAATGGCTTCACCCAAGTGCTGAAAAATCTGTTTTCCCCAAGGCGAGGCATCAAAATATTTTCTCTGAAAATCAACTAATTCTTCCTTAATATCAATAGTGTGAAGTTGCCCATTTTCCTGCATTCCTTCACACAGGCACAAGGCTGCGTAGCCAGTATAAGTCCCAATTTCAAGAATATTCACAGGGCGAATCAGTTTAGAAAGCATGCTTAAAACACGCCCTTGAAAATGCCCGCTCAACATTCTTGGCAAAAGTATTTTTTGATACGTTTCTTTATTAAGTTTTGCTAATAAAGCCGGTTCGTTTTCTGAATGCTGTTCGATATAATCTTCAAGTTCTTGTGAAATAAAATGCATTTGTACAGTCTTATAAATTTGATGCAAAAATACAAAATAATAACTCTTTTTTGGGCATAAAAAAACCATTCGTTTTGGCGAATGGTTTTGAATTCAGTTTTAAATGAAATTATTTTTTCAATGCTTCATTTACTTCTTTTGCTGTTTTTACAGTTCCGTCTTTTGCTGCTTTTGCTGCATTTTCAACTTTTTGTGCTCCTTTTTTAGTAGCATCTTTTACATCGTCAGCTGCTTTTTTGGTTGCAGTTTCAACATCATCTGCTGCTTTTTTTGTAGCGTCTTTAACATCCTGAGCGGCACTTTCAGTTTTGCTTACTGCGCTGTCTTTTACTTCTTCAATATCTGTTGTCAATGAATCAACTTTGTTTCCAAGAGTTAATTCTTCATCTGCAGGTTTTGGTTCTTTTTTGTCACCGCATGATTGTACAGCGAAAGCTAATAAAGCAACAACAGCTAAGCTTAAAATTTGTTTTTTCATAATGGATTGTCTTTTTAGGTTTATTAAAAAATAAAAGGTTATATCGTTGAAATAATAAAAATACAAATTTTAAAATTGTTGCGCGCTTTGTAAGATTATATTTCTTTTAGGTGAAAGACAATTCCTGTGCCAAATTTTCTGTTAAGAACCCAAACAATTTAGTTTAAGATTTTTTTAAGTATTTTTTTTGCTGACTGTGATGTAATCTATTTTATAACCAAAACATTTTCATTTCTTGCAAAATCAGTTAATGTGATATTAAAAAGAACCGTAATTTCTTTCCCGGCTCTTACAACACCAAGTGCAGCTGATGGAGGAGTCATTTCAAAATCAGTAAAATTCATTCGGTTTGATCCTTGAAGTACAAAAGTGTCGTTGTCATTGGTCATTACTTTTGCCTGAGTTTTAAAATCTTTGCTAACACCTGCAATAGTAAAAGTCCCAATTAAAATCCATGTTGTTTCATTTGCCTTATCAGCAGATTTTAATACGTATTTGATGTTTTTATGTGTTTTCGTATCCAGAGTTTCATAAGCCACATCGTCCATACTTGTTTTGCTGCTTTTTATGCTTTCGGTTGGTAATGTTATAGATAAGTTTTTGATGTCTGTTAGTTTTGAATCGGTAATGGTTAAAATCGCACTGCCAGTTCCCTCTGAAGATCGCATTACCCAATCGTGTATATTGGATGTTCCTGCTACCTCAAAAGTTGATTTTGTCAAAGAATATCTTTTTTGAGCGTTTACTTGTATTGATAATGTAATAACTACGGCTAATAAAATTGATTTGATCGTTTTCATTTGTATGTGGTATTTAGTTAAATCTTGATAGTTTATAATTCAGTTTGGCTTTAATTATAAATGCTATCTTTTTCTTGGATCAAATGTATTGCGAACAAATCGGGCAAGAGCTGATAAAAATCATGGTTGAGATTTTATTAAAAACGTATAATAAAAATGCAATATTCATAAAATTGATTTTTTATAAAATGTCGTTTACAATCATTTTAAACCTTTTGTTGTTTGAATTTTCAAGATTGAACTATAGTTTATAACATTAGAAATGAACAAATAACTTAACTTTGCACCATGCAAATGGAGAAAAAAGACATAAGAGCCTTATCAAAAGAGCAATTGCGCGATTTTTTTGTCGCAAATAACGACAAAGCTTTTCGCGGAAATCAGGTTTATGAATGGCTGTGGAGCAAAGGAGCACATAGTTTTGAAGACATGACTAATGTTGCCAAAACAACGCGTTCAATGCTTGAAGAAAATTTTGTAATCAATCATATTAAGGTTGATACGATGCAGCGAAGCAGCGACGGAACAGTAAAAAATGCTGTTCGTTTACATGACGGTTTAGTGGTAGAATCGGTTTTGATTCCAACCGAAACCAGAACAACAGCCTGTGTTTCGAGTCAGGTAGGTTGCAGTTTAGATTGTAATTTCTGCGCTACTGCGCGATTAAAGCGTATGCGAAATCTGGAACCTGGAGAAATTTACGATCAGATTTTGGCAATTGACAAAGAAAGCCGTTTGTATTATAATCATCCGCTTTCGAATATTGTTTTTATGGGAATGGGTGAGCCTTTAATGAATTATAACAATGTCATTAAAGCAATCGATATGGTTACATCTTCTGAAGGTTTGGGAATGTCGCCAAAACGTATTATGGTTTCGACTTCAGGAATTCCGAAAATGATCAAAAAAATGGCCGATGACGATGTGAAATTCAAATTGGCAGTTTCATTGCATTCAGCAATTGATGAAACACGCGCGAAGATTATGCCTTTCAGCAAAAACTTTCCTTTAAAAGATTTACGCGAAGCATTAGAGTATTGGTACAGAAAAACAAAAAGTAAAATCTCTTACGAATATGTTGTCTGGAAAGGAATCAACGATGATAAAGCTTCTGTTGATGCGTTGGTTAAATTCTGTAAATACGTTCCTTGTAAAGTCAATTTAATCGAATACAATCCAATTGATGACGGAGAATTTCAACAAGCTTCAGAAGAATCAATTATGGCTTATATAAAAGCTTTAGAAAATATTGGAGTTGTAGTGAAAGTAAGACGCAGCCGAGGAAAAGATATTGATGCTGCCTGCGGGCAATTGGCAAATAAAGAAGCTGAAGTATAGTCCCTAAGGGACAAAGCAGAGGCGCGATTAATATTCTACCAATATATAATCTCTCCGAGATAACTCCGTTAGGAGTTGGATATTGGTAGTTAGATATTCGAAAATCACAACAATAATGTCCCGTAGGGACTTAATTACATAAACAAAAAGCATTAAAAACGAGAAATATTCTTGTTCTTAATGCTTTTTCTTTGGGCAAAAAGGATTATTTTTTCAAATCAACTTCTTCTGTTACGCCATCTTTTGTAATTGTTGCAAGTGTATCACATGTTCCGTCGCCATAATCAACAACAGCTGTAGCTCCGTTTTTGGTTACAGATAAAACTCCTTTTACAGGAATAGATTTTTTGCATGATGCTTTAAATTGCAATGGGGTAGTAATTTCAGCAGAAAAAGTATCTCCGTTAGGAAAAGTTGTTGTTCCGCTTCCAGTTACTAAATAAGCATTATCATCCCAGTTGAACCAAGTATCAAAACCTTCAACCTGTTCTTTAACCAGTGTGCCTTTTCGAGTATAAACGCCGCCGTCATCAAAAGTAATTGTCATATCGATTGAGGCCGTAAAAACGGGATGTGCTGTTGCAAGCAAATCGGTTGTTTTTACAGTTCGCACTATGCTTTTGCTTCCTTGAAGTTTTTTGCCATTATGATAAAATCCATCAAAAGTATAACTAATGGTTTGTGTTGAAGTCGAAAAATCATTAGAAAAAGAAATAACCATTTTTCCTTTTACTGTATTTCCGTTTTCAAGTGTGCAGCCTTCAACGCCAAAATCGACAGTTCTTGTCCAGGTATTGTTTGTTAAGACTGTTGTAATCGTAGCACAACTCGGAAGGAAATTTTTTACCGGTCCGCTTGGTTTTGCAGTTACGTTTTGTTGTGCGCTAAATTGATCTTCGGCAATATTTGTAACATCATCAATTGAGGCGTCAATTTTTGAATTTTTGATGATTTCATCCTTTGTAATTGCTGCAGATGATCCGTCATTTGTTTTTTCATCAGAGTTGCAACTGACAAAAAAAGATAAAGCTGCTAATGTTCCAATAAAGAAAATTTTTGTTTTCATAATAAATTAGTTTTGAATGATTTTAATTAATGAACTCAAATTAAGCTTTAACTAGAATGTGTTTTTGGTGGTGAATTTATATTAGTAAGCAAATTGTTGATATACTAACATAAAATAGACAACGTTTTTTTATTAAAAATAGTATATTTGAAATCGAAATGAATATTACTTCCCAAATAAAACAGCCTATTTTTAACGAAATGGAACTTTTCGAAAAAAAGTTTCATGAATCGATGACTTCAAAGGTTGCACTGCTGAACCGAATTACGTATTATATTGTAAATCGAAAAGGAAAGCAGATGCGTCCAATGTTTGTTTTCTTGACCGCAAAAATGGTTTCTGGAGGTGTTGTAAACGAAAGAACGTATCGTGGAGCATCTGTAATCGAATTAATTCATACGGCGACTTTAGTTCATGATGATGTTGTGGACGACAGTAATCGTCGTCGCGGATTTTTCTCTATTAATGCGCTTTGGAAAAACAAAATTGCCGTTTTAGTTGGAGATTATTTACTTTCAAAAGGCTTGTTGCTTTCTATTGATAATGGCGATTTTGATTTATTAAGAATAATTTCTGTAGCTGTTCGTGAAATGAGCGAAGGTGAATTACTTCAAATCGAAAAAGCCCGAAGACTTGATATTACGGAAGATGTTTATTACGAAATCATCAGAAAAAAAACAGCAACGCTTATTGCTGCGTGTTGTGCGCTTGGCGCGAAAGCTGTAATTGAAGATGATGCTCAGGTTGAAAACATGCGTAAATTCGGAGAACTTATCGGAATGGCATTTCAAATAAAAGATGATTTATTTGATTATAGCGAAGAAGCCATCGGAAAACCAACCGGAATCGATATTAAAGAGCAAAAAATGACTTTGCCTTTAATTCACGTTTTAAATACTTGTACACCACAGGAAAAAAAGTGGCTGATAAATTCCATTAAAAACCACAACAAAGACAAAAAGCGCGTTAAAGAAGTTATTGCCTTTGTAAAAGATAATAATGGTTTGGCTTACGCCGAAAATAAAATGGTCGAATTCCAGCAAGAAGCACTTTCATTACTTCAAAACTTCGAAGATTCTGAATATAAAGACGCTCTGACTTTGATGGTTAATTACGTTATTGAGAGAAAGAAATAATTTCTATAATTAAATAATCAGAAAATTTGTCAATTAGATAATTGATGTTAATTTTTTGAGCTATAAAAAACAAAACCTCTTTTAAATTTTAAAAGAGGTTTTTTATTTAAAAGCAAATTTTATTCTGCAGGTTCTGCTATTTCCGGTTCTGGTTTTTTCTTGAATTCATCAATAAGTCCTAAAAGCAACAATAAAGCAAATACTCCCCATCCAATTGCCCAATATAAACTGCTATTTGAGGTGTTTTTTTCTTTTTCTAAGTCTAATTTGGCTTGTGGATCCTGCAAGTTGAAGTTTGGATCATCTTTTAAATAATAAATTTTTAAAGTATTTGATTTTGGCAAATCAGTACTAAAAGTATGTTCTCCTTCATATTTATTTCCATCAACTTCAAAATGATATCTAAATTCATAAGTTTTAATCGGCACATGGGCAATTTTGACTGTAACCTCTTTGTATTCAGGATATAATTCTGCTACTGCAGTAGATTTGTCAAAAATCATTTTTTCATAGTTGGAAATAGCTTTGTTATCGCCCCCTTTAATGTATTCAGATGTACATTGCTTACAACACGCAATTGCCACGATAAGGATTATAATTCCTCCAATTTTGTCTTTTAAACTCGTCATTTTAATTAGATTTAGGTTGTTTTTTGGTAAATTTTCAAACGTAAATATAATAGATTTAATACGTAAATGGGTATTAATTTAAATAATTGTTGAAACAACGCTTTTAAGCTGAGATCATGTATGTTTACACTATTCAGAAGAATTTTATTTAAGTTTACATGGAATAAAATTTAAAGATTCGCCGCAATTTTTGGAATTTGAAATTTAAATTTTGATTTTTTTTTACCCTCATGCAACCATTTTAAATCGACAATCGTCTATGCTAATAGAAGTCTGTTTCTAAAACCAAAAACCGAAAGCTTATTAATGAAAATTATTCCGTTACATCAAGAAGAAACCAAAATCATAAAGCTGGCTGTCGAAAACAATCGTCAGGCGCAGCAACAGATTTATGGTAAATATTCTTCGAAAATGTTAAGCGTCTGCCGACAATATATAAAGGACATTCAATTGGCAGAAGATGTAATGATAACGGCTTTTATGAAAGTGTTTACGAATTTGAAAAACTTTGAACACAAAGGAAGTTTTGAAGGCTGGATCCGCCGAATAATGGTTAACGAATGCATTTCTTATTTAAGAGTTCAGAAAAAAGTAAAATTTGCCGAAGATGAATTTTTTGTGGAGGAAAGTTTCAACGAAATCGACAGCCAGTTTACTGTAGAACAGATTCAGTTTTTAATCGATGCCTTGCCGGACGGCTATAAAATGGTTTTCAATTTATATGCAATCGAAGGTTATAAACACAATGAAATTGCCAAGATGTTAGGAATTAATGAAGGAACATCAAAATCGCAATTATCGCACGCTAGAAAAATGCTGCAAACACAAATTACTATTTTAAAAAAACAAGACAATGGAACCGAATAATTTTGAAAAGGATTTCCGTGAAAAACTAAACAAACGTGAAATTGAACCAAGCAACAAAGCATGGGATCGATTAGATGCAATGTTGAGTGTTGCCGAAGAAAAGAAACCTAAAAAAAGCAAAAAACGGCTTTATATCGCAGCAAGTGTTGTGGGATTTTTATTGGTTGGAACTTTCTTTTTCAATCAAAAAGAAAGTGCAGTTGAAACTCCAAAAAATACTGTCGTTGTAAAAGAAATTGCAAAAGATTCAGCTGAAAAGTCAATTTTTAACAACATCGATTCTTCTAAAACTGAAATCGCAGTTTCGGAAAAACCTTCGGAAGAAATTTTAAATAAGGAAGAAAAAAACAGTAATCAAAAAACAGATAAAATCAATAAAAATGAATCAAATCAAATAGCGGAGTCTTCAATCATCATCAAAAAAAATCAAGAAAAACAATCAATTAATAATCAAACAATAATTGCTGAAAGCCCTAAAAAAGAAAACGTAGATCAATTGCTGGATTCGGCTGAAAAAACAATTGTAGCGGAAAATTCGGCTAAGCCAAAAGCAAAAATTAAAGTTAATGCCAATGATTTGCTGAATCAAGTCGACGGCGAATTAGAGCAGTCGTTTCGAGAAAAAGTGATTACAAAAGTCAATAAAAACTATCAGACTGTAAAAGTGGCTTTGGCAAATAGGAATCAGCAGGAGTAGAGAACTGAGAAACAAGAAACAAGAAGCAAGAAGCAAGAATTTACAATTTACCATTAACAATTCACAATTAAAATAATCATCATCAATCACAATCAATTAAAAAATCAATCATGAAAAATTTTACCATTCATCTCGTAATTTTAATTTTCTTATTTGTAAGCAAGGTTATGGGGCAAGAAACTTTTGAATCGAAAGCCAAGAAAATTGCCAATAAAATTGAGAAAGTTACCAAAGAAGAAAAAGAAACTCTAAAACAAGAAGTTGAAGCTGTAAATGTGCAATTATCTGAAGGAAAAATTACGCAGGAACAAGCTGATAAACGCAAAAAAGAATTGGCAGAAGCTAGAGCGGTAATTATCGAAGAAAAAGTGACTTTGGCACAAAATGAACTCAATGATTTGGTTCAGCAAAAAGTAGACGGAAAACTGAAAGAGCAGGATTCAACAAAGAAAGGCAAAATCGTTATTTACTGGGACAAAAACGACTGGAATAATAACAAACACAAGGATTCTATTCGAGGTGAAAGAAGAACCACATCGCAGTTTGTTTTTGCGCTTGGTTTAAACAATACAATGATCGACGGAAAATATCAGGATTCTAATTACAGTTTTATAGGTTCGCATTTTTACGAATGGGGTTTTACCTATAATTCAAGATTAATGAAAAACGATAATTTGCTGCATGCTAAATATGGACTTTCATTGATGTACAATAATATTCGCCCGACAGATAACAGAACTTTCGTGGTAAACGGTAATCAGACTAATTTAGAAACCAGCGCTGTAAATTTGACCGAATCCCGTTTTAGAAATGTTTATTTAGTACTTCCGGCTCATTTGGAATTTGATTTTACAAGACCAACAGTAAAAGACGGAAAAACGTATTTTAAAACACATAAAAGCTTCCGTTTTGGAGTTGGAGGTTACGCGGGAATTAATGTAAAATCAAAACAAATTTTAAAATTTGAAGAGGACGATTTGAAGTATAAAAGTACCATAAAAGGCGAATACAATGTAAATAATTTTATTTACGGCGTGAGTTCTTACATTGGTTACAGAGAATTAAGCTTATATGTAAAATACGATTTAAATCCGTTGTTTCAGGACAATCTAGTTAAAGAAAACAATATTTCAATGGGACTTCGATTTGATTTTAATTAAGTTAAGAGTTTAAGTTTAGTTAGTAGAAAAAGTGCTTCGCGAGAGGCACTTTTTTTTAGTTTTAAAATAAATTTCAGGATGGATTTATGTACTTTTACAGGCTTTCAACTTTAAAAAATAAATTTACGTTTTGATTTCACAAAATACAATTGACACTGTTTTTGAAACTGCTCGAGTAGAGGAGGTTATCGGCGATTTTGTTAATTTGAAGCGTGCGGGAAGTAACTTTAAAGGGTTAAGTCCATTCTCAGATGAGCGTTCTCCGTCGTTCATGGTTTCGCCTGCAAAAGGAATCTGGAAAGATTTTAGTACCGGAAAAGGCGGAAACTCGGTTAAATTCTTAATGGAACATTCGCAGTTTACTTATCCGGAAGCCATTCGGTATTTAGCAAAAAAATACAATATCGAAATTGAAGAAACCGAGCAATCTGAAGCCGAAAAAGCAAATACTGATATTCGCGAAAGTATGTATTTGGTTTCTGAATTTGCGGCCAAATATTTTCAGGATGTTTTGTTAAATTCTGAAGAAGGAAAAGCAATTGGTTTATCTTATTTTAAAGAAAGAGGATTTACGAATGAAACCATTAAAAAATTCAATTTAGGATACTCTCCCGAAACCTGGGATGCTTTGACCAAAGAAGCATTAGGCAAAGGATATAAACTAGAATTTTTAGAAAGTACAGGATTAACAATTGCAAGAGAAGATCGTCCTTTTGACCGATTTAAAGGCCGTGTGATGTTTCCAATTCAAAGTATGTCGGGCCGTGTATTAGGTTTCGGAGGACGTATTTTGACCAATGACAAAAAAGCAGCAAAATATCTGAATTCGCCAGAAAGTGATATTTACCATAAAAGTAAAGTGCTTTACGGAATTTATCATGCGAAGCAATCCATCGCCAAGCAAAATAATTGTTATTTGGTTGAAGGTTATACTGATGTCATTCAGTTTAGTCAGGCCGGAATTGAAAATGTTGTGGCTTCATCTGGAACTGCTTTAACGCCAGATCAAATTCGTTTGATTAATCGTCTGACTAGAAATATTACTGTACTTTTTGATGGTGACGCGGCAGGATTGCGTGCATCTATCCGTGGAATCGATTTGATTCTAGAAGAAGGTATGAATGTGAGGGTTTGTTCTTTTCCTGATGGAGAAGATCCGGACAGTTTCGCTCGAAAAAATTCGCATGATGAATTAGTCGCTTATTTAGAAAACAATAGTAAAGACTTTATACAGTTTAAAGCTTCGATTTTAATGAACGAGGCTAAAAACGATCCAATAAAAAAAGCCGATCTGATTAGAGATATGGTGGTCAGTATTTCGAAAATCCCTGATCGTATTCAGCGTGAAGTATATGTTCAGGAATGTGCCCGAATAATGGATATTTCAGAGCAGGTTTTGGTAAGTACTTTGGCACAGCTGATTCAAAAAGATATTGCAGAAGCTAATAAAAAGCAAAAACAGGAACAAAAACCTTTTGAAGTTCATAGAAACCAGCCTCCACAAAATGCTGGATTTTCAGGAGGAGATCCAGAAGATCCGAGAACGGGTCCGCCGGAGGGTTATGATTATCCGGGAGATCAGGGTTATTCAGCGGTGCAGGAACAAAAAGTAGATATTTTATATGAATTTGAACGAAAAGTCATTGAAATTCTTCTTTTGTATGGAAGTGTTGTTGAAAATTTCGAAGATGTTTTCCTAAAAGCTGATGAAGAAGGAAATATAAAAGAAGTTTCTGAAAAAAGAGAATATAAAGTATTCGAAAAAATATATTTAAGTCTGCAGGAAGATGAGATAGAGTTATCAAATTCATTGTTTCAAAATATCTTCAGTGGTTTAATTGATTTTTATAACCAAAACGAAACATTCAGTTTAGATAAATATTTGATGCATTTACCTCCAGAATTTGCGCAGGAAGTAACAAATATTTTAATGGAAGATGAAAAAGTAGTAATTCACGATTGGGAAGGACAGAATATTTTTCCGAAACATAAAAACGTAACAATCGAACAAAATGTTTCAGATACGATATTTTCACTGCGTTGGTATTTGGTTTCAAAAATTATTCATGATTTGAAGAATTCATTGATGACAGATCCGCAGGAAGATAATTCAGAAGTTTTGTCAATGGTGGTAGATTATTCGAAACTGCTGAATAATTTTTCGAAGAAACTCGGTCGGGTAGTAGTTCCTTATCACTAAAAATTCAAAAAGCTCTATATCGATAAACAATATAGAGCTTTTTTTTATGACTGATGGTTTTGCCGGAGCAAATCAACCATTAAATTAAATAATTTCTAAAGTCTTAGCTTTGTTTACTAAGTCAACTAAATTAGTTACGTTTAATTTAGTTAATAATCTTAATTTGTAAGTACTGATCGTTTTTTCGTTCAGATTTAAGATTTTAGAAATTTCATTGTTTTTCTTTCCGTCACTTAAGTAACGTAAAACTTCAATCTCGCGATTAGAAAGTTTTCTGTACAAACGTTCGCTCTTGCTTTGTTTAGCAATAAGGGCCATGTTTTTGCGAACTGTTTCATTGATAATAATTTTTCCTTCATGTACTTTAATAATAGAAAGACCTAATGTTTCAAGTTTTTCTGTTTTGTGTACATACCCTGAAACTCCTGCTTTAATTGCGTTTGGAGCATACATTTGTTCAGCGAGGTCACTAAAAATTACAATTTTTGTTTTTGGGAAGTTTTTCAGGATCGATTTAACTTCAAAGATGCTCGAAAGACCTTCTAACTCTAGATCTAGAATTAGGATGTCGATCTCCTTCGTCTGAAGAATGTCTCTAACCATTGAAAAATTGCCTACGTTGGCAACAATTGAAATTTGATCGTGGTCTTTAAAATAAGACTTAACGCCAAAGTGCGTCACAGGATGATTGTCTGCTAGACATACTTTAATCATAATTTTTACCTTTTTAGAATTGTTATCATGTTTTTGGAACGGTAAAATTAATAAATAAATTCTGTAGTTTATAGCTGACAAATGTTAAAAAGTTTTATTTTAACGTTTTTGGTATCAAACATACCGGAATTGCTTCCATTTTATGCTTGTTGCTGGTGTTTAATCGTTTATAAATTTCGAAGACAGTTTTTTCTCTCCCATCAAAGTCATCTGCCGTTTTTCCTGACTCCGCGGCCAACATTGCCCATTCAAGTTCATCATAACTTGCGCCCAATTGATCTTCATCGGTACGATTATCACCAAATAATCCATCTGTTGGAGCTGCTGTTAAAATTGATTGTGGAATTTCTAAAAATTCTCCCAAAGCATAAACATCTGATTTCATTAAATCAGCAATCGGACTCAAATCGACACCGCCGTCTCCATATTTTGTATAAAATCCTACTCCAAAATCTTCTACTTTATTTCCAGTTCCGGCAACAAGAAGACCATGAATTCCTGCTAAATAATATAAAGAAGTCATTCGAATACGAGCACGTGTATTGGCTAAAGAAAGATTAACCTTTGCTTCGTCATCAGTTTTTGG
This sequence comes from Flavobacterium sp. ASV13, assembly GCF_000745775.1. Taxonomy (GTDB): domain Bacteria; phylum Bacteroidota; class Bacteroidia; order Flavobacteriales; family Flavobacteriaceae; genus Flavobacterium. The sequence goes on from NZ_JQJY01000009.1 coordinate 161,044, forward strand.
AACCGATGCCTTAAAAGCTTCAAAAGTGGCTGTTAAATCGGTTTCTACGCTTGAAACATTAGCGAAACGTTTTTTTAATTGCTCAATATGCTCTCTTCCTCTTGAAACTTGACTTTCGGCTTGGTGAATCGGCATTTCAACACATAATACTTGTAAATCGGTTTGAGCACATAAAGTTGAGGTAACAGCAGAATCAACTCCGCCAGAAATTCCAATTACAAAACCATTTACTTTTGCGCGTTCAGCATAATTTTTTAGCCACTCTACAATGTGGATATTTACTTTTTCTGTTTGAATAGTACTTTTTTTAGCCATAATAGTTCAAGTTTTAAGATACAGGGATGTATATTTGCACAAATATTTTTAAGTATGGATTTATTTAAATTTATGCAACACAAATCTAATTAAAATAAAATGAAATTATATCGCTTTACGTTGCTTCTGTGCGTGTTTTTTTTGTCCTGTGAACAAAAAAGCAAGGTCGAAAAAGAAGTTGAAGAAATTCCGGTTGACATAAAAGTAGAACGTTTTGATAAGGCGTTTTTTGAAACTAAACCAGAAGATCTTGGGAAATTAAAAAAGCAATATCCGTATTTTTTTCCTGCAGGAAATAATGACGCTGTCTGGCTTCAAAAAATGCAGGAACCAATTTGGCGAGAAGTGTACAGTGAAGTGCAAAAGAAATATTCTAATTTTGAGCCAGTACGTCAGGAATTCAATTCGCTTTTTCAACATGTAAAATATTATTTTCCTAAAACCAAAACGCCAAAAGTAATTACGGTTATTGGAGAAATGGATTATACGGCCAAAGCAATTTATGCTGACAGTTTGGTTATTGTCGCTCTGGAACTATATTTAGGGAAAGAACATAAGTTTTATGAATTCCCGAATTATCTGAAACAGAATTTTGAAGAAAAACAAATCATGCCAGATGTAGTTTCGAGTTTTACATACCGAAATACTCCTGCTTTTCCGGATAGAAATTTGGTTTCTCAAATGATTTTTGAAGGAAAACAGTTGTATGCAAAAGATTTGCTTTTACCTGAATACACTGATGCGGATAAAATTGGATATACGCCAGAACAAATAAAATGGTGCGAGGAAAACGAAGCTTATATGTGGCGTTATTTTATGGAAAAAGAAATGCTGTATAGCGACGACCCAAAACTTACAACCCGATTTATTGCTCCGGCGCCGTTTTCTAAATTTTATTTAGAAATCGATAATGATTCGCCAGGAAGAGTGGGCGCATGGATCGGATGGCAGATTGTGCGTTCGTATATGAAAAATAACAACGTAACTTTGCCAGAATTATTAAAAGTTAATTCGAAAGAAATTTTCGAGAAGTCAAAATATAAACCTAAGAAATAATGTCAAATACAATAAATTCAGAAATTAAATTCAATATAGAATTAGACGAAAACCGCGTTCCGGAAAAATTAACATGGAGTGCGCAGGACGGTGGTGTACAGGCCGAAGAAGCAAAAGCAATTATGCTTTCTATTTGGGACAGCAAAGCAAAAGAAACTATGCGTATTGATCTTTGGACAAAAGAGATGCCGGTTGATGAAATGAAAATTTTCTTTCACCAGACTTTAGTTGCAATGGCAGATACTTTTAAGCGTGCAACTGACGACGAAAAAATGTCGGATACTATGAAAGATTTCTGTGATTACTTTGCAGAAAAATTGGAACTTACGAAGTAATTCGATTCCAAAAATAAAATCCCAAATTCCAAGCTTTGTAATTGAAATTTGGGATTTTTTTATTGCGTATTTTGAATTTATTTGATTGATTTTTTATCGATGTCTTTTAAAATTTTTTTCAAAGCTTTTGTCATCAATTGGTTGGAGTTTTTGTAAAATGCAATATTGTCTATAAGCTTATCTGATTTTTCAGTTTGCCACATTGACTCCGAAGCTTCTTTTCTTGTGATGCCCACTACATTTTGGGAATAAATTATTTGTTGCAAATTTAAATCATAAATTTCGACAATTACTGAAGCTTCATTTTTTCCTGTTTCACTGTCGGTCTGATATAGTTCGATTGTAGCGAAGTCGCTTTTATTCTTTTTTGTAGAAATATTGATAAAAAAGTCAAATCCTGTACCTTCTTTAAGCTCTTTTAATTTTGTTTTATTAGGATTCAAAGGGATTTTTCGAGGAACAAGCAATCCATTTACATCGTGAATGTATGATATGCGTTCTCCAAGGTTTTTTCTAAAGAATTTCATGGATTCAGCTGTCAAGTGGTCTTTGGAATTTTTAGGTGCATCTATTTCGTTTAAAAGCCATTTTCCAGAAGTAAAATCTACCCCGGTTTGTTTAGGTGTTAAAAAAAGAAATGCTGGCGTACTACAAGAAGAGAAAAGGAGAAAAAGTAAAATTATGCTACAAATAAGTTTGTTTTTTTTCATGAACGATAAGTTAATTCGTTCAAAAGTAGGAAAAGAAATTCCAATAAAAAAATCCCAAATTCCAAGCTTTAAATTGGAATTTGGGATTTTTTATTGAGTATTTTTAAATTTTGAAATTTCTCTTTTTTGAAATTTAAAACCCTGAATTGTTTTTAAAAACCTCCTGATTTACTTCGTCGATATAGGTCAAAAGCTCTTCTTTTCCAATTGATTCTGTCGATGAGGTAACGAAATAATGAGGCATTTCGGCCCAATTGTTAGCGTACATTTGTTTTTTGTATGCAGCAATATGTGAGTCAATTTTTACTCTGCTGATTTTATCGGCTTTAGTAAAAATAATGCAAAACGGAATTTCGCTTTCTCCCATATACGACATAAATTCAATGTCAATATTTTGAGCTTCATGACGAATGTCAATCAAAACAAAAGCGCATACAAGTTGTTCTCTGTTTTCAAAATAATCTGTAATAAATTGCTGGAAAACAGATTTAGTTTTTTTAGAAACTTTAGCATAACCATAACCAGGTAAATCGACTAAAAACCAATTGTTGTTGATTTTAAAGTGATTTATTAACTGTGTTTTTCCAGGTCTTCCTGATGTTTTTGCTAAATTTTTATGATTAGTAATCATGTTGATCAACGAAGATTTACCAACGTTTGATCGGCCGATAAATGCGTATTCCGGTAAAAATTCAGCCGGGCATTTAGAGGCGTCAGAATTGCTGACAATAAATTCGGCAGAAGTAATTTTCATGTTTTTTTGTTTTTAGACTTTCTTTAAAAATTGAAAGTCAAATGCTAAAATTTCTGCTCAGTAAGCCATTTTTCAAGAATCTCGTTGAATTCATCAGGATGTTCCATCATAGCGGCGTGTCCACATTTGTCAATCCAATACAAAGTTGAATTAGGCAATAATTTATCAAATTCTTCAGCAACATTTGGAGGTGTTACAGAATCGTTTTTACCCCAAATAATACAGGTTTCCACTGTCATTTTTGGCAAATCTTTAGCCATATTATGACGAATTGCGCTTTTGGCAATCGTTAAAGTTTTAATCAGCTTAATACGGTCATTTGCAGTTGCGTAAACTTCATCAATAAGTTCAGGAGTTGCAATTTTTGGGTCATAAAATACATCTTCAGCTTTCTTTTTGATGTATTCATAATCACCTCTTCTTGGGTAACTGTCGCCCATTGCGCTTTCATAAAGTCCAGAACTTCCAGTAATTACAAGTCCGGCAACTTTTTCTGGATAAAGCTTTGTGTGGTACAATGCGATATGCCCTCCAAGAGAATTTCCAAGAAGAATAACTTTGTCAAAACCTTTAAAAGTGATAAAGTCTTTTACGTATTTGGCAAAACTTTTCACATTAGTTTTTAGAATACTTTGCGTGTAGATTGGCAAATCCGGGATAACAACTTTATATCCTTTTGATGGAAAATATTGCGCTACACCATCAAAATTACTAAGGCCTCCCATTAACCCATGCAAAATTACGATAGGAGTTCCTTCTCCAGCTTCAAAATAGCTGTATTTGCCTTCTTTTTTGTAGTGTTTGTCCATTTAATCTTATGCCAATTTCAATTTGGACAAATATAGGGTTAAATAAATAAAAATGAATTTTTGCTGATGATTTTTAACTAGATAATTTTTGTAGAACATCTAAGTGCTTAGAAATCAGAATTTATGGTGTTTTTGGACAAAAGCTTCAAATGTTAAGAAATCAAGAGAAAAAGCATTTTTTTAAGAAAATTAGTGCTTATTTTTTTTGAATGATTAGCGTTATTAAGAAAACGCTAATAATAAGTTAACGTATTGATTGTCTATTGTTTAATGAAGGTGGTAGAAAAGTGGTTAAACTTATTAACAAAGTGGTATATTGTGGTAAAATGTGGTATTTTTTTTTATATTTTTGTCCTATAACATCTTAATTGATTTTTTTGAACACAATTGTTGGAACATATGAGTGTAAAGTTGATGCTAAAGGAAGGCTAATGATGCCTGCACCTTTGAAAAAGCAATTGGCTTCATCGCTTCAGGATGGTTTCGTTTTGAAACGTTCCGTTTTTCAGCCGTGTTTAGAATTGTATCCAATGGAAGAATGGAATTTGATGATGCAAAAAATCAATAAGCTTAATCGCTTTGTGAAAAAAAACAATGATTTCATTCGAAGATTTACTGCTGGTGTTAAAATGGTAGAGATTGATGCATTAGGGAGATTGCTAGTACCAAAAGATTTGGTTGCTTTTTCAAGTATTTCTAAAGATGTTGTTTTTTCTTCTGCGGTTAATATTGTGGAAATTTGGGATAAAGATTTATACGAAAAATCAATAAGCGGCGAAGATATGGATTTTGCTGATTTAGCCGAGGAGGTAATGGGAAATATTAATGACGACGACAATGGAATATCATAATCCGGTTTTGCTTCATCCAACAGTTGATGGTTTAAATATTAAACCTGATGGTATATATGTGGATGTAACCTTTGGAGGTGGCGGCCATTCAAAAGAAATTTTGAGACGCTTAGGGCCAAATGGAAAATTGTTTGCTTTTGATCAGGATGAAGATGCACTTGCAAACGCATTGCCAGATGAAAGGTTTACTTTAATTAATGAGAATTTTAGATTTATAAAAAGGTTCTTGCGATTTCATGGTGTAAGAGGAGTTGATGGAATCTTGGCAGATTTAGGAGTTTCATCACATCAGTTTGATGTTCCTGAGAGAGGTTTTTCTACAAGATTTGATGCCGATCTGGATATGCGGATGAGTCAAAAAAATGATTTGAGTGCTTATCGGGTGGTTAACGAATATGAAGAACAGGATTTACGTCGTGTTTTTTTTGATTATGGGGAGTTGAAAAACGCACCAGCCTTAGCCAGAACAATTGTTGAAGCGAGAAGAGATTATCCAATCAAAACAACAGATGAATTGAAAGAAGTTTTGAAGAAATATTTACCTGAAAAAGTTCGAAATAAAGTATTAGCTCAGATTTATCAAGCTATTCGAATTGAAGTAAATCAGGAAATGGACGTTCTAAAGGAGTTTATTGAGCAATCATTAGAGATTTTGAATCCAGGCGGAAGATTTTCTGTAATCTCTTATCATTCTTTAGAAGACAGGCTGGTAAAAAGATTCATCAAAAATGGAATGTTTGAAGGAGAGCCAGAACGTGATTTTTATGGAAATTTTTCAGTTCCGTTTAAAACCATCGGAAAATTGATTGTTCCTGATGATGCAGAAATCAAAATCAACAATAGAGCAAGAAGTGCAAAATTAAGGATAGCTGAAAAGATATAATATATAGGTAGAAATGAAAAGTGGAGTATTTGGCATATTAAAAGCAAGATTTCTAATCAATGACGACGCAATTAAAAACTGGCGTTTCATTGTTTTTATCATTTTGCTTGCCATTTTGATGATTGCAAATACACAGCGATACGAACAAAAGGTTTTTGAAATTGCAAAACTGAATAACGAAGTAAAAGAATTGCGATCAGAATTTGTGGACCGACGTTCAGAATTAATGAAATTAAAAATGGAATCGACTATATCGGATAAAATGCTTGAAAAACAGATTTTTCCATCAACGGTTCCTCCAATAAAAATAGAAGTTAAAAAAGAAGAAGAAAAAAGTTTCTTTAAAAGAATATGGCAGTAGACGATAAACATATATCCTACAGAATTTACCTCGTAGCAGTTTTCATCTTTGTGATGGCAATTGCTATTGTCGTTAAATTGACCAATATTCAATGGGTTGACGGAGATCATTACAGACAATTAGCAAAACAGCGCACAGTTAGAAATTTTATCATTCCGGCTAACAAGGGAAATATTTATTCGGCTGATGGAAGTTTATTGGCAACATCAATCCCAAATTATGAAATTCGATTTGATGCAAAAGCACCAAAAACTGAAACTTTTGAAAAGCATGTAAAAGCTTTATCAGATTCGTTAGCTACAGTTTTGGATAGGCCAGCAGGTTACTACGAACAGGAATTAAGAAGAGCGAGAGCAAATAAAAATCGCTATTATTTGATCGCCAGAAAGTTGAGTTATACTGAATATGTAAAAATAAAAGGTTTTCCATTATTCAATTTAGGCGCTTTCAAAGGCGGAATTATAGTGGAACAAGAAACAGTTAGAAAGCATCCAATAGGGCAAATTGCTGAAAGAACGATTGGTTACGACCGAATTGATCCTGCTACCGGAATTGAAGTTGGAAAAGGAATCGAATGGGCTTTTAAAAGTTATTTGAACGGAAAAGATGGAAAAATCTTAAAGCAAAAAATTGCAAAAGGTCAATGGAAACCAATTCGTGATGTAAATGAAGTAGATCCGATTGATGGTTATGATGTGATTTCAACAATAGATGTATTTATTCAGGATATTGCACATCACGCTTTATTGAAACAACTTCAGGATTACGAAGCAGATCACGGTTGTGTTGTTGTAATGGAAACTGAAACAGGACATGTAAAAGCAATTTCGAATCTAGGAAGAGGTGAAGACGGATCGTATACTGAAACTACAAATTATGCTGTAGCAGAGTCTCACGAACCGGGATCAACTTTTAAATTGGTTGATTTAATGGCAATTTTAGAAGATAAAGTAGCTGATACAAGTACGGTTTTTGACAGTCACAATGGTATTGTAAAATATTATGGAAGATCTGTACGTGATTCGCATAATGGTGGTTACGGAAAAGTTTCTTTAGCTCGTGGTTTTGAGCTTTCGTCAAATACGGTAATGGTTCAGGCGGTTTATGATAATTATAAAAGCAATCCATCAAAATTTGTAGATCATATTAGAAATTTTGGTTTAGATAAGCCGTTAGGATTGCATTTTAAAGGAGAAGGCAGACCAATTATTCCACATCCGGGAGGTAAAAGCTGGTCGGGAATTTCGCTTCCATGGATGGCTTTTGGATATTCAGTTTCAGTTACACCAATGCAAACATTGGCATTTTATAATTCGGTTGCGAATAATGGTGTAATGGTACGACCACAATTTGTGTCTGAAATTAAAGAATGGAACAAAACAATTAAGAAATTCGATGTAGAAGTAATTAATCCAAAGGTTTGTTCACAGGAAACAATTAAAAAATTAAAAGCTGTTTTACAGAACGTGGTTAAAAAAGGAACAGGTTCTAAATTGTATTCGAAAGATTTTTCGATGGCTGGAAAAACAGGAACGGCTCAAATGAATTATGGCGGAAAAGATGGGAAATCAGCATTGTATTATGCGTCTTCTTTTGTGGGATATTTTCCAGCAGATCATCCAAAATATTCTTGTATTGTAGTGGTTCATAAACCAAATACGGCAAAAAACAATTATTACGGTGCAGATGTGGCAGGACCGGTTTTTAAAAGAATTGCCCAAAAAATATTTACAGATGCGCCTTCAACAAATAAAATAAAACAACTGGATTCTAAAATTCTAAAACAAGAAATCAGTTACGCAAAATTTGAGAAGGAATCAAATACAAAAACAAATGTAATTCCGAATTTAAAAGGAATGCCAGGAATGGATGCCATTGCTTTATTGGAAAATTTAGGTTTGAAAGTTAAAGTAAATGGAGTAGGAAAAGTGAAGAATCAATCGATTCAGGCTGGTCAAAATATTAATAAAAACGCAATTATAGTATTAGAATTATCGTGAAAATACTTAAAGACATATTATACAAAGTAGCTATCGAATCAGTAACAGGTTCGACAGAAATTGGTATTCAAAAAATTGAATTTGATTCACGTAAAGTTGAAGCTGATGATATTTTTGTGGCCATTCGCGGCTCTCTTTCTGATGGACATGATTATATTGAGAAAGCAATTCAGCTAGGAGCAACAGCTATTATTTGCGATACGCTTCCTCAAAATATTGAAAAAGGAATTTCATATATACAGGTAAAAGATACCAATACAGCTTTGGCTTTCATGGCGGCTAATTATTTTGGAGATCCATCTGCAAAACTAAAATTAGTTGGTGTAACCGGTACAAACGGAAAAACAACGATTGCATCATTGTTGTTTCAGTTGTTTAAAAAAGCAGGTTTTAAAGTTGGATTGTTATCAACTGTAAAAATTATGGTTGATGAAACTGAATATCCTGCAACGCACACAACACCAGATTCTATTACGATTAATCATTTTTTAAATGAAATGATCGAAGAAGGTGTGACACATTGTTTTATGGAAGTAAGTTCGCATGGAATTCACCAAAAAAGAACTGAAGCGTTGCATTTTGTAGGCGGAATTTTCACGAATCTTTCTCATGATCATTTGGATTATCATCCAACTTTTGCAGAATACAGAGATGTAAAAAAATCTTTTTTTGATTCATTACCAAAAACGGCTTTCGCTTTATCAAATATTGATGATAAAAATGGAACTGTAATGTTGCAAAATACAGTGGCAAGAAAGTTTACATATGCATTAAAATCATATGCAGATTTTAAAGCAACAATTTTAGAGAGTCAATTATCTGGTTTGCTGTTAAAAGTAAACGAAAATGAAGTTTGGGTAAAACTAATTGGAACTTTTAATGCCTATAATGTATTAGCGATTTACGGAACAGCAATCGAACTAGGAATGGATAGTCTTGAAGCGTTGCGCTTACTGTCTGATTTAGAAAGTGTTTCGGGACGTTTTCAATATATTGTTTCGGCGGGAAACATAACAGCAGTTGTTGATTACGCTCATACGCCGGATGCATTAGATAATGTATTAAAAACGATTAATGATATTCGTACCAAAAACGAACAATTGATTACAGTTGTTGGTTGCGGTGGAAATAGAGATAAAACAAAAAGACCAATTATGGCAAAAATTGCTTCGGATTTAAGTGACAAAGCAATTTTAACTTCTGACAATCCAAGAAACGAAGATCCTGAAGTGATTTTAGATGAAATGGAAAAAGGAGTTGAACCTCATAATTACAAAAGAATATTAAGAATTACGGACAGAAAACAGGCTATAAAAACAGCTTGTCAATTGGCTCAGCCAAATGATATTATTCTTATTGCAGGGAAAGGACATGAGACATATCAAGAAATAAATGGTGTGCGTCATCATTTTGATGATATGGAAACTGTAAAAGAAATCTTGGAGCAACTAAACAAATAATAATAAATTTTTAAGTTCAAATACCACTACATAATTGGAATTTGGAGTTTCAAAATTAGAATTTAAAAAATAGAAAAATATGTTATACTATTTATTTGAATATTTTGACAAAACATTAGATATACCTGGAACTGGAGTTTTTCAGTATATCACTTTTAGATCGGCTTTGGCTTTAATGCTTTCGTTGCTTTTATCCACGATTTACGGAAAACGTATTATTAACTTTTTGCGTAATCAGCAAGTTGGTGAAACAGTTCGTGAGCTAGGTCTTCAAGGGCAAAATGAAAAAGCGGGAACACCTACAATGGGAGGTCTGATTATCATTTTTGCAACTCTTGTGCCTGTTTTGTTATTCGCTCGTTTGCATAATATTTATATTGTATTGCTTATTGTGACTACACTTTGGATGGGAACAATCGGCTTTATTGATGATTATATCAAAATATTCAAAAAAGATAAAGAAGGTCTTAAAGGAATTTTCAAAGTAATTGGTCAAGTTGGTTTGGGAGTAATCGTAGGTACAGTTCTTTATTTTAATCCAGCAGTTACAGTTCGTACAGATACAGGAAGAACAGATGTTTTTAAAGCATCGCAAAATACAACCATTGTTTTGCCGGCTCCTGTTGAAGAAAAATCAACTGCTACTACAATTCCTTTTGTAAAAAACAACGAATTTGATTATGCCGAATTATTAGCTTGGACAGGCGATGGATATGAAAAATGGGCTTGGTTGATTTTTATTCCAGTTGTTATTTTTATTATCACTGCAGTTTCTAACGGAGCAAACTTAACTGACGGAATCGATGGTCTCGCAGCCGGAACCTCCGCGGTATCCGTACTCGCTCTCGGGATATTTACATTCGTTTCGGGAAATATCATTTTCTCTAATTATCTGAATATAATGTACATTCCTAATTCGGGGGAAATGACAGTTTTTATATCTGCATTTGTTGGAGCTTTGATCGGATTTCTTTGGTATAATTCTTATCCGGCATCTGTTTTTATGGGAGATACAGGAAGTTTGACTATCGGTGGAATTATTGCAGTTTTAGCAATTGCCGTTCGTAAAGAATTATTGATTCCATTATTATGTGGAATCTTTTTAGTGGAGAATTTTTCAGTGGTTTTACAGGTGAGTTATTTCAAATTCACTAAAAAGAGATACGGCGAAGGACGAAGAATTTTCCTGATGTCGCCTCTGCATCATCACTATCAGAAAAAAGGATATCACGAAAGTAAAATTGTGACTCGTTTCTGGATTGTTGCAATTATGTTAGCCATTTTATCAATCGTTACTTTAAAGTTAAGATAGATGAGGCTGGTAGTCTTAGGAGGAGGAGAGAGCGGTGTAGGTACTGCTATCCTTGGGAAGAAAAAAGGATACGATGTTTTTGTGTCTGATTTCGGAAAGATAAAAGAAAGCTATAAAGAAGTTCTTATAATTAATAAAATAGCCTGGGAAGAAGAACAGCACACAGAAGATTTAATTCTGAATGCTGATGTGGTAATGAAAAGCCCAGGAATTCCTGAGAAATCACCAATCGTGAAAAAGCTGATTGCGGCTGGAGTAAAAGTGATTTCGGAGATTGAATTTGCAAAGCCTTTTACAGAAGCTCTTACAATTGGAATCACGGGAAGTAATGGTAAGACAACCACAACAATGTTGACTTATCATTTGTTAAAATCAGCTGGATTGAATGTTGGTTTAGGAGGTAATATAGGTAAGAGTTTTGCCTGGCAGGTAGCCGAAAATAAATTTGATGCATACGTTCTAGAATTAAGCAGTTTTCAGTTAGACGGAATAATAGATTACCGACCGGATATCGCGATAATAACGAATATAAGTCCGGATCATTTAGATCGATATGAATATAAATATGAAAATTATATCAATTCGAAATTCCGAATAACGATGAACCAAACCGAAAGTGATTATCTCATTTATGATGCAGACGATGAGGCAAGTGCAGAATGGTTAAAAAATAACAAAACAAAAGCAAAATTAATTCCTTTTTCATTGACCAAATCATTTGACGAAGGGGCTTCTATAAATAACAACAAAATGGAAATAAAGATCAACCAAGAAGAGTTTACAATGGACACGGAACACATTGCGTTAGAAGGAAAACATAATATGAAAAATGCAATGGCAGCAAGCTCTGTAGCAAAATTGATGCAAATTAGAAATGCAACAATTCGCGAAAGTTTATCTAATTTTCAAGGTGTTGAACATCGTTTAGAAAAAGTACTAAAAATTCAGAATGTACAGTATATCAACGATTCAAAAGCGACAAATGTGAACGCAACTTTCTTTGCTTTAGATAGCATGAATGTTCCAACGGTTTGGATTGTAGGAGGTGTTGATAAAGGAAATGATTACAACGAATTAATGTCATTGGTACGTGAAAAAGTAAAAGCAATTATCTGCCTAGGAATAGATAATCGTAAAATTATTGATGCTTTTGGAAATGTTGTTGACATTATGGTTGAAGTGAACAATATGAATGATGCAGTTAAAACTGCTCAAAGATTAACAGAAAAAGGTGATGCTGTTTTATTGTCTCCAGCCTGCGCAAGTTTCGATTTATTCGAAAACTACGAAGACAGAGGGAAGCAGTTCAAACAAGCGGTTCACAATCTGTAAAATAGTTTTAAGTTTCAAGTTTCACGTTAGGAGAAATTTGAAACTTGAAACAATGAAAAACTGAAACAAAATTAAAATGAAAGAGCTAGTAAACAAATTAAAAGGAGATAGAGTAATATGGTCATTCGTGGCTTTATTAGCACTGTTTTCGTTTATGCCTGTTTTTAGTGCTAGTAGTAATTTGGCCTATATTGGTCATGGAACTGGGAATACTTTGGGGTATTTGGTGAAACATTTGGCTCACATTTGTATTGGATTCCTGATTATTTATTGGGTGCATAAAGTGCCGTATCATTATTTCAGAGCGATTTCAAAAATTGCTTTACCAATAGTTTGGTTCTTATTGCTTTATACATTGTTGAAAGGAACTGTTATTGCAGGAGCAAACGCGAGTCGTTGGATTCAGGTGCCGTTTATCGGAATTACATTTCAGACTTCGACTTTGGCTTCTATCGTTCTGTTTATTTTTGTAGCACGTTATTTGTCAAAAAAGAAAGAAGAAAATGAGCCTTTCCAAGTGTCGTTTATACAGCTTTGGATTCCGGTGTTTATTACATTGGCATTGATTTTGCCAGCGAATTTCTCGACCACAGCATTGATTTTTGCAATGGTTTTAATGCTAACGTTCATTGGAAAATATCCACTAAAACATATTGGGATTATTATCGGTTCTGGAATTGCTATGCTGATGTTCTTTCTTTTGGTTGCAAAAGCTTTTCCGGATTCAAGATTTTTCAGCAGGGTTTCAACCTGGGAAAGTCGTATTATGAACTTTACAACGGATAAACCTGATGAGGATGATTATCAGATTGAAAAAGCTAAAATAGCAATTGCGTCTGGAAAATTAGGCGGTTTAGGTCCGGGGAAAAGCGTTCAGAAAAACTTTTTGCCACAATCATCTTCCGATTTTATTTACGCCATTATTGTTGAAGAATATGGATTAGTAGGAGGAGTTGCAATATTGATTTTGTATTTATTGCTTTTGTTTCGATTTGTTATAGCATCGCACAAAGCCAATACATTATTTGGAAAATTAGTCGTTGTCGGACTTGGATTTCCAATGATATTTCAGGCGATGATCAATATGGCAGTTGCAGTTGAATTATTGCCGGTTACAGGACAAACATTGCCACTGATAAGTTCAGGAGGAAGTTCGATCTGGATGACCTGTTTAGGCCTCGGAATTATCATCAGCGTTACAAAAAAAGAGGAAGAAATTGCTGAAGAAAAAATAGAGAAAGAACGAAGAAAAGAAGCGCTTCAAAGATTAATTGACAAAGAATTAGCAGAAGAGGATTTACCTGCTGATGAAGTATATGAAGAAGAGGCAATGTATTCAATCGAAGATAATTCAAGAAATCCGATGAATGCAGTTTTAAATAGATAAAATTAAAATATAAAGATTTTTTAAAAAGTTGTAATTTTTAGAAAGATGACAAAGTATAAATTCATACTTAGCGGAGGAGGAACAGGAGGACACATTTATCCTGCAATTGCGATTGCAAATGAATTAAAATTACAATTTCCTGATGCGGAATTTCTTTTTGTAGGTGCCAAAGATAAAATGGAAATGCAAAAAGTGCCTCAGGCTGGTTACGAAATAAAAGGGCTTTGGATAGCGGGTCTGCAAAGAAAATTGACCTTGCAAAATATGATGTTTCCTTTGAAATTGGCTTCGAGTTTATTAGAGTCAAGACGAATTATTAAAAAGTTTAAGCCAAATGTAGTAATTGGAACTGGAGGTTTTGCCAGCGGACCTTTATTACAAGCAGCAGGCGGAGCGGGAATTCCAACTGTTATTCAGGAACAGAATTCTTTTCCAGGTATAACAAATAAATTGTTAAGCAAAAAAGCAAATGCCATTTGTGTTGCTTACAAAAATTTAGAGCGATTTTTTCCAGCTGATAAAATTGTTTTGACAGGAAATCCGGTTCGTCAGGATTTAATTGATATTGAAAGTAAACGCGATGAAGCAATTACTTTTTATGGTTTAGATCCGAATAAAAAAACATTGCTGGTTTTAGGTGGAAGCTTAGGTGCAAGAAGAATCAATCAGTTAATTGAAAAAGAATTGCAAAATTTTCTTTCGCAGGACGTTCAGGTAATCTGGCAATGCGGAAAATTATATTTTGAAGATTATAAAAAATACAATCAGCCAAATGTAAAAGTGGTTGATTTTATTGAAAGAATGGATTTTGTTTACGCAGCGGCCGATGTGATTATTTCGCGTGCTGGAGCATCATCGGTTTCAGAATTATGTATTGTCGGGAAGCCAGTAATTTTTATTCCGTCGCCAAATGTTGCTGAAGATCATCAAACTAAAAATGCGCAGGCAATTGTTGATGCCAAAGGTGCTATTTTATTGAAAGAATCAGAATTGGATAATGAATTCAGTATTGTTTTTGAAGCACTTCTGAAAGATGAAGGAAAACAAAAACAATTAAGCTCAAACATAAAAAAACTGGCAATGCCAAAAGCTACACAAGATATTGTAGCGGAGATTGTGAAGTTAATTAAATAATTAAAATAAAGTCGAAGGTTTATAGCCTAAAACTTAATGCTTAAAGCAAATTAAAATGAATTTAAATCAAATACAAAACGTTTATTTTATTGGTATTGGAGGCATCGGAATGAGTGCACTGGCCCGTTATTTCAAATATATCGGAAAACAGGTTTCAGGTTACGATAAAACGCCGTCAATGCTAACAAGTGAATTAATTGAAAGTGGTATAGATATTCATTTTGAAGATAATATTAATCTAATTCCGACTGATTATTTTGTAGAAAATACATTGGTGATTTTTACGCCTGCTGTTCCAAAATCACATTCAGAGTGGAATTATTTTATAGAAAGAAATTTCGAAATTAAAAAGCGTGCCGAGGTTTTAGGAATTATTACCAAAGACACTTTTAGTTTCGCAGTGGCAGGAACGCACGGAAAAACAACAACGTCAAGTATTCTGGGGCATATTTTATATGAAAGCGGTGCTGATGTTACAGCATTTGTGGGCGGAATTGTAGAAAACTATAATTCAAATTTAATTGGAACCGGAAAAACGGTAACAGTTGTTGAGGCTGATGAATTTGACAGATCGTTCTTGCATTTGCATCCAAATATTGCCTGCATAACTTCAATGGATGCAGATCATTTGGATATTTATGGAACAAGTGATGCTATCGAAGATTCTTTTAGAGAATTTGCTTCAAAAGTAGAAGATAAAAACAATCTTTTTATAACGAAAGAATTGCCGTTAGAAGGCGTTCAGTGCGCTATAAATGAAGATGCAGTTTATAAGGCTTACAATGTTCGAATTGAAGACGGAAGTTATGTTTTTGATGTTCAGACACCGTCAGAAATCATAAAAGATCTTCATTTTGGATTGCCTGGAAAACACAATTTAATGAATGGACTGATGGCTATTGCGATGGCTAAAACGTACGGCACCCCGACCGACGCTATTGCAAAAGCCATTGCTTCATTCAGAGGAATCAGAAGACGTTTTTCTTATCAGATTAAATCGGATAAGTTAGTTTATATAGATGATTATGCACATCATCCAACAGAAATAAATGCTGTTCATCAAGCAGTTAGAGAGTTGTATCCAGGAAAGAAAGTTCTGGCGATTTTCCAGCCGCATTTATTCAGCAGAACAAAAGATTTTGTGGATGGATTTGCAGAAAGTTTGTCAAAATTCGACGAAGTATTTTTAATGGACATTTATCCTGCAAGAGAACTTCCGATGGAAGGTGTGACTTCAGAATGGCTGTTGGGTAAAATGACAAATTCGAACAAACAAATTGTTGCAAAAGAAGATTTATTGGCAAAAATAAAAGCTAATGATACGCCAATAATTGTAACAATAGGAGCAGGTGATATTGGAGAAATGGTACCGTCAATTAAACAAATATTAAATGAAAATATTTAATTGGACAAATATTAGATTAGTACTTATTTTCGGATTAGTTCTTTTTCTATATTCCTTCGCGCAACATCGAAATGGAGATAGAAAATTGAAGAAATCTATGGTCGTTTTTGTAGGAGAAAATGCGCTTTTTGTAAAGGCTGAAACGGTTAATAAATTGTTGATAGAAAATAAAAGAGACGCTTCCAGTATTAGAAAAGATGAACTAGATTTGAATAAGATAGAAAAAACCCTTGATACGCAAGACATGATTGAGAAGTCAGACGTTTTTGTAAGTATCGACGGCGTTCTAAAAGCGGTAGTAAAACAGAAGACACCAGTAGCGCGAGTTTACGATGGTGATCGTTCTTTTTATATTGACTATGAGGGAAATAAAATGCCCTTATCAGACAATTTTACAGCGCGAGTTCCTCTTGTTTCGGGGGCAATAAATGAAAAAAATAACGAAGATTTAGCTGCTTTATTTCGCACAATTTATGACGATGCGTTTTTGAAAAAAAACATCATTGCAATACAAATTATGCCTAATGGCAGCCTAAAAATGTTTAATCGAAACTTTGATTATGTCATAGATTTTGGAAGAACGATGAATGTTGATAAAAAATTTAGAAACTATAAAGCGTTTTTTCAAAAAGCAGTTTTAGATAGTTCGTTATACAAATACAATAAGATTGACCTTAGGTTTACGGAACAAGTAGTTTGCACAAAATAATAGAAAATGGAAAAAGATAACATTGCAGTAGGTCTAGATATTGGAACGACAAAAATAGTTGCCATGATAGGCAAGAAGAACGAGTATGGCAAATTGGAAATTTTGGGTATCGGAAAATCCAAAAGTCTGGGGGTTGCGAGAGGAGTTGTAAACAATATCACGCAAACTATTCAGTCAATTCAGCAAGCAATACTTGAAGCAGAAAACAATTCAGGTTATAAAATTAAAGATGTTGTTGTGGGAATTGCCGGACAACACATCAGAAGTATTCAGCATACAGATTACATCAGCCGTAATAATCCAGAGGAAGTTATTGGCGAAAAAGATATTCAGCTTTTAATTGATCAGGTAAATAAATTGGCTATGTTGCCGGGTGAAGAAATTATTCACGTTTTGCCACAAGAATTTAAAATTGACGGACAATCTGAGATTAAAGAGCCAATCGGAATGTACGGTGGAAGATTAGAATCTAGTTTTCACGTTGTAGTTGGTCAGGCTTCTTCAATCAGAAATGTTGGAAGATGTATTCAGAGTTCAGGAATTGAGCTTTCAGGATTGACTTTGGAACCATTAGCTTCGGCAGATGCAGTTTTAAGTCAGGAAGAAAAAGAAGCTGGAGTTGCGTTAATTGATATTGGAGGTGGAACTACGGATTTGGCCATTTTTAAAGATGGAATTATTCGTCACACAGCAGTTATTCCTTTTGGAGGAAATGTAATTACAGATGATATAAAAGAAGGCTGTTCGATTATCGAAAAACAAGCAGAGCTTTTAAAAATAAAATTCGGATCAGCTTGGCCGGGAGAAAATAAAGACAACGAAATTGTTTCTATTCCTGGTTTAAGAGGAAGAGAACCAAAAGAGATTTCGCTTAAAAACCTTTCGAAAATTATTCACGCACGTGTAGTGGAAATTATAGAGCAGGTTTTTGCTGAAATTAAAGCTTACGGACACGAAGATCCTCGCAAAAAATTAATTGCAGGAATTGTTCTTACAGGTGGTGGCGCTCAGCTAAAACATATTAAACAATTAGTAGAGTATATTACCGGAATGGATACCAGAATTGGATATCCAAATGAGCATTTAGCCGGAAATTCAAGCGAAGAAATTTCTAGTCCATTGTTTGCAACAGCTGTTGGTTTAGTAATGAATAGTATTGAAAACAGTACTCAAAGTGCTGTTCGAATGGAAATTGTAAATGAGCAACCTAAAGTTGTTTACAGAAATGCTCCAGTTCAGCAACAGCCACCAGTACAGCAGCGATACGAAGTAGAAGAAAATTACGTTGAAAGAGTAGAAACTATTGAAGAACCAAGAGAAACAAGAACAAATAAAGTAGAAGCAGAATCTACAGAAACCAAAATTAGGAGATCATTTTTTGACAGATACGTCGATAAAATCAAAGATTTTTTAGACAACGCTGAATAAATATAAGCCGAATAGAGAAAAGAGAAAAGGATTACTTTTTGCCCCAAGTCAAGAAGTAAAAAATGTACTAAATAAGAATTAAAAAACCAAAAAGATGATGAGCAACTCAGAATTTGGAAGCATTTCATTTGATTTGCCAAAAAACCAATCAAATGTAATCAAAGTAATAGGTGTAGGTGGAGGAGGTAGCAATGCTATCAACCATATGTTTAAACAAGGTATTAAAGGTGTTGATTTCATCGTTTGTAATACCGATTCACAAGCACTGCAGAACAGTTCGGTACCTAACAAAATTCAGTTGGGTATGAATTTGACAGAAGGTCTTGGAGCAGGTGCAAATCCTGACGTTGGACAGCAGTCTGCTATTGAAAGTATTGCTGATATCGAAAAGATGTTAGACCGTGGTACCAAAATGGTATTTATTACCGCTGGTATGGGTGGTGGTACCGGTACAGGTGCTGCTCCGGTTATCGCACAATTAGCAAAAGAAAGAGAAATCTTAACAGTGGGTATCGTGACGATTCCGTTTCAATTTGAAGGGAAAGTACGTCAGGAGCAAGCACTTTTAGGAATAGAAAAATTACGTAAACAAGTTGACTCTTTGATCGTAATTAATAATAATAAATTAAGAGAAGTTTACGGGAATCTTGGTTTCAAAGCTGGATTCTCTAAAGCTGATGAAGTTTTGGCAACTGCCTCTAGAGGTATTGCTGAAGTAATTACGCACCACTATACTCAAAATATCGATTTACGCGATGCTAAAACAGTTTTGGCAAACAGCGGAACGGCTATTATGGGATCTGCGGTGTCAGAAGGTGAAAACAGAGCAAAAGATGCGATTGTATCGGCATTGGATTCTCCATTGTTAAATGACAATAAAATTACAGGAGCCAAAAACGTATTGTTGCTTATCGTTTCTGGATCTAATGAAATAACGCTTGATGAAATCGGAGAGATCAATGATCATATTCAGGCTGAGGCTGGTTACAATGCAAATATTATCATGGGAGTTGGTGAAGACGAAGCTCTTGGTGAGGCTATTGCTGTAACTATTATCGCTACTGGTTTTGATGTTGAACAGCAAAACGAAATCGTAAATACAGAGCCAAAGAAAATTATTCACACGTTAGAAGATGAGCAGAGAAGTGTTCATAATTTAACAAATAGACCACTTACTTCTTTTGATTTGAATGCTGAAACACCTACTGCAAAATCGGAAGATAAGGTTGTTTTTGATTTAATGGAAGATACGGTTGCTCCCGTAGCTCAAACTTCAGTTGTTCCGGTTACGCCGCCAACAATCAATCAGGAAGAATTGGTAGTAATGTCTGAGTTTATTAAGAATCTTGATGTGACTTTTGAAATCGTTTCTCCAATTACAGATATCGATTTTAAAATTTCTGCACCAGAAGTGCCAGCTTACCAAGAAGTAAAGCCAGTACAGCAAAGAACTTTTGAAAAAGAAGAGCAAACGACTTTCTCATTTGATTTACCTCTTTTTAGAAGTGAACCTGAAGTTAAAAAAGAACCAGTTGCTGAGCAGGAAACTAAAATCATGTTTGAGTTAACAAACGAAACTCGCAATATTAAAGTAAACGATCCGGTTTCATTTGTTCCGGTAACTGAACTTTCTGATAACGGTATTATCAAATATTCGTTAGAAGAATATATGGAAGTTGAAAATGAATTGACAGCTTCAAAACCAGTTGAAAAAGTGGTTGAAGATGTAGTTCCTGAGGAATTAAACATTACGTTGAAACCAAGAGTTGATTTTGCAAGCCAGCCTGATTTTACAACAACTGCAGAAGTTTCTCCAATGGAATTGACAATTGAAGAAACATTGCGTTTACGTGCCGAAGAAAGAAGAAAGAAACTAAAAGAATTTAATTATAAATTCCATAACAATGTTTCTAGAATTGATGAATTGGAAAAAGAGCCAGCTTACAAAAGATTAGGAATCGATTTGTCGAATTCTCAGTCAAATAACACCAATTCGAGAATTTCAGTTGGAACAGACAGTAACAACGATTTGCAATTGCGTTCAAATAATTCATTTTTGCACGATAATGTAGATTAGTTTTCAAAATCTTAATATTTAGGATAGCCCGAAAATTGGATTTAATTTTCGGGTTATTTTTTTTATCTTCGCACAGAATTTAGAAATTTGACTTCCTAAATAGGTTTTTAAAGTGAATCTTATTATCAGTTCGAGCGAAGTCGAGAACAAATTCCAAATTAATATATCAATTAGTAAGCGTTGCTTATTCAAATAAAATAAAAGATGAGTTTACAGACACAAATCATGGAAGAAATTAAAACTGCCATGAAAGCAAAAGATACAGTAGCTTTAGAAGCATTAAGAGCAGTTAAATCTGAATTATTATTAGCTTCGACAGCATCAGGATCTAAAGAAGAATTGTCAGAAGACGAAGAAATTAAATTACTTCAAAGATTAGTAAAAACTCGTAAAGAAAGCGCAAGAATCTTTACAGAACAAAATCGTCCAGACTTAGCTGAACCAGAATTAGCTCAGGTGGCAGTAATCGAGAAGTTTTTACCAGCTCAATTAAGCGAAGAGGAAGTAGAAGCTGTTATAGCAAAAATAATTGCTGAAACTGGAGCTTCTGGAATAGCTTCAATGGGTAAAGTTATGGGATTGGCATCTGCGAAATTAGGCGGAACTGCTGAAGGAAAAACCATTTCTACAATTGTGAAGAAATTACTTTCGTAATATAATTTTAGATTTTAGTCCCGATAGCCATCGGGACAGATTTTAGATTGAATTTGAATTCTAAAGTCATAAATCTAAAATAAAAATGACCTCGTAGTTCAACTGGATAGAATATCAGATTTCGGCTCTGAGGGTTGGGGGTTCGAACCCCTCCGGGGTCACTATAAAAGCGCAAGTCTTATCTTTTAAGACTTGCGCTTTTTTATTATGCAATTGTCCAATATCTATGAGACAATTTTATGAATAAAAAAATAACGGTTAATTATTTATCAGTTTTCTTCTTATAATTCTTAATCAGTACAAAAATCGAAAATAAAAAGACAACAATATAAATAATCGCCAGACCTGGCTTTTCAAATTTTAGCGTTTCAAAGTCAAATTGCTTAAACAATACTACGCCTAAAATGATTGCGATAATCGAAAAAGTAAATCGTAATGCGCTTTTGTTTTCCATATTTAATGTTTGATTGTGATTAGTAATTCTTTTCTGATTATTAAGCTAATATAATGAAATATTTTAATTCCGATTTCCTATTTTAGCAAAGTAGAGGACGACAGGTTCTTCAATCCCAAATCAAATTTAAAATATGTTTGTTTTCTTCTTTATCGGAATCTTGATTGCTTTAGTATTAGGAGTAGTTGTTTTCAGAATCATTGAGCCTATTTATCTGTTGATGTTCAATAAGCCATTATTTTTGTTTTGGTACCCAATTTTAAAACAAATTGATCCGAGAGATAAGACCATTTTGGAAGGCGAATTTCCATATTATTTTAATTTATCGGATAAAAAGAAAAGATATTTTGAACATCGGGTAGGGTGTTTCATTGAACATTACAATTTTGAAGGAAAAGAAATTGAAGTCACTCAAGAGATGAAATTGATTATTGCCGGAACTTACGTAATGTTGACTTTCGGAATGCGAAATTACCTACTTGAGCTTTTTGAAAATATTATTATTTACCCAACAGCCTATTATTCGACAATCAATCAGGCGTATCACAAAGGAGAATATAATCCGAGGATGAAAGCCGTTGTTTTTTCATGGGAAGATTTCCAAAGCGGACATAAGACGCAAGATAATATTAATCTTGGGTTACATGAATTTACTCATGTTCTTCATTTTTATTCCAGAAAAAGCTCAGACCCAGGAGCTGTGATTTTCTTTGATGAATTTACCGAAATCGAAAAGTATTTCGATGATGAATATTTAACGAATAAACTTAAAGAAAGGAATTATTTTAGAGATTATGCGTATACCAATAAATTTGAGTTTTTGGCTGTAATTTTGGAGCATTTTTTTGAAACGCCTGAAATCTTTAAAAAAGAATTTCCAGAGTTGTTTGAACGTGTCAAATTAATGATAAATTATAGCGAACTTTAGAGTCCGCTTATTCTTCCAATATTTTTTTGGTATCTACAGCGTTGTTTTCCTGGTATAATTTTCGGCCAATTTTTCCCCTATCACCAAGAGCGCGACCTTTTATCAGCCAGGCAATTCCAAAGGCAAAAAGAGCAATAGTTTCGAAAACCAAAGTGGAATACGCAAACAGTTTAAATTTTTCTGAAATAGGCACCAGAATCAGTGATCCCAAAATCGTATAACCGCAAAATCTGTAAATATTATTTTCGTTTAAAATGCTTTTAAAAGTTCTAGTTTCGCCTGTCTGACCAATCGTAAAAACATTGATCGCGAGTAAAGCCAATACCAAAAAGAAAACTCCGGCAAAGCCATAATGAAACCATCCCAACCAAGTTTTTGTTGATGGAATAAACGTGTATATTTTTTGTGAAAAGTCAGATGGGTTTGTGGGAATTAATGCGACACCAATTGCCATAATTCCGGCAATATTGGTCAGTAAATTATCATTTTTCCAGATAGAAGCATTTCCGTGGCCTTTGTACCGAATTAAAAATAAGCCGACAGCAGATAAAGTTCCGGTGAAAATTTCCCTCAAATTAGTATAATAATAATCACTGATGGAAGGTTGTATAGAGGTTTGAAAAAAAGAAACAAGCGAAAAACCAACCAAAAGAATAGGTAGACTTATGCCTAAATACCCAATGGCGCGCCTGATTCGTCTGTAGGTGAAAATATCATAATTTTCAATTTTGATTTCTTTGATACTTATTTTCATAACTATTTCATTTATCGAAAGATAAAGTTATGAGAATATTTTGTAAGTATTTGATAATTAGTATGTAAAAAAATATGTGTTAACCCGTTTAAATCCGCGTTATCCGTGCGCCATTAAAGTTTATTTTCGAGAAAATAAATTCTCGACAACCCAAGCCGGGCCAATTAATAAAAACTGAAGATCTTTTAAGAAAGAAGGTTTTTTGCCTTCAATATTGTGTCCGTAAAATTGTCCAATCCAAGCGATAACAAAAACACCAATCGAGAACATCCACAACGGAACAAAATGGCCGATATAATAATTTAGAATTAAACAAATTCCAGAAAAAACGGCAATTTTAACCGCCATTGCAATCGATAATCGGATATAAAAAACGAGAACCAAAAGTAAAACTACAAAAGCCCAATTCTCAATAACTGGTGCATTCAGTTTTAAAGTATTAGCAATAATTCCGCTCGGAATACTCATTAACAAACCAACAATCGAAAAGAAAATTGCGGGAACGCAAATGTAATGTATCGCTTTGTTTTTAGGGTTTTGATGACTTACGGCATATTCAGCAAACCATTGATCTAATGTTCTCATTTTTTGTGGTTTTAAGTTTAGATGCGTAAATCTAATGAAATTTTTTTTAGGTTTTACCGTGTTGTATTTTCATTATTTCATCGACAATAGAAATGGCTTTTTCTAATGTAATTCCGTTTTCTTGGTCTATCGTCAAAGGATGATTTTCTTCAATCATTCTTATTTCAGGAATTAAATCTAAGCCTTGTTCAATTGCAATCGATTTTAAAGATAAAGTTTCACCGTAAGTAGGTACATTGGTTTGCATCCAACCAAAATAAGGTTCTTGATTTACTCGGTTTGGATCTTCCCATAAATC
Source organism: Flavobacterium sp. ASV13 (assembly GCF_000745775.1). GTDB lineage: Bacteria > Bacteroidota > Bacteroidia > Flavobacteriales > Flavobacteriaceae > Flavobacterium. The sequence goes on from NZ_JQJY01000009.1 coordinate 185,035, forward strand.
CATTCGTAAGCAGAAATTATCTTCACTTATCGTAGTCCATACATTAAAAACCAAATCTTCATGATAATCAATTATCGGAATTGTCAATCTCCCTTGATGGAAAAAAAATTCTTCATCTATATAGCACCAACTTCCTCCATATTCAATTCGTTTTTCTCTTTCTTTTGGCGGAATAGTAAAATAATAAGCAGGGAATTCGTTTCCAAAACACAAAGGCATTTGATTAAAAATTTCTCCGCAGCAGGAACATTTGTAGGTATACATTTTTTTAGTTTTTTAATAAACTTACGTTCTGATTGTATTGAAAAACATTATCCCAAAGTTCATCAATTGTGATAAGTGCTTCTTTAACCGGAATAACTTCCCACTTTCCATTATTTTCTACACCAAGTCCAATGCTTTTTAATTTTAATAAAGCATCGTTGACATCAAAATCCAAATCGGTTTTTAATTGGATTTTAAACCAGGATTCGATTTGAGAATCGAGTTCTTCTGCGCTTAATGGTTTGTCGCTTTTATGTAAAAACGAATAAGCCAAAATAGTTTCTTTCATTACTTCTTCTTCAGACGAATTCAAAAGCGAATAAAATGCGCCACTGTTGTTTCCGAGATTCTTGAAATACAAACTATCAGAAAGCATTTTAGAATATCGGATTTTTTTGTTTATGAAATTATTGTATTGGCGGAAACAATAGGCAGACAAAATTCCTAAAGCAATTAATCCCTGATTAAGAGAAGTTTTGCTGTTCAATAAGTCAATGGTTTCGCCCGTTTCATAGGCATTATACATGTTGATTAAAGCTGGAATAACTTTGGCACTTAATAACGAAATTCCACCAAAAATCCCCGGAACCCAAAGCAGCATTTTGTCTTTGACAGACATTTTCGGAATCGCATTTGGGAAAATCGTTTCAAGATCGTTTTTCGGAACACGCTTAAAGATTTTCAGTGCAATTGAACCTGGATCAATTGGCATTTTGCCTAATTTGACTTTCTTTTTATTTAGAAAATCTTCATCGCTGTAGTTTAAATAAACTAAAACACGATCATAATATTCAATTTCGATATCTTTTTTCCAGAAGAAATATTTTTTGACTTTTTCTTTTGCTTTATGATGCCCGCGCGCGTAGAGTTCAAAATCTTTGAAAGCATTAAAATCAATGGAAAGATTTAACCCAATCAAATCCGAATCGTTGAATGCCTCATCTAACGCTTTCTGATCAATTCGGTAGTAATTTCCACGTTCTAAAACAGTAAGAAGTGTTTCTTTGAAAACAGAAAAATCACTTTTGCCTATAAATTGTTTACGTTCTTTTTTACTCAAATCGGGATCAAATAAAGCATAATGCTGCTTTAAATTCCTATTAAGATTAAAAGATTCGTAATGATAGTAATGCTCAATTATATCAAACAATTTTTTAAAATCAGCTATTTTTTCCTGATCTTCAGAGAAAGCATTCATTTGCTGCTCTAATAAGAATTCTTTGTTGAACGGAATATAATGTTCTAGGGTCATGTCGATTTTTGGGCTTTTATGCGTGGCGTTTAAAGAACGCAAAAATACTGCCTGAAATTCGATTTCGAAAAAGTTTTTTGGTTAGTAACAGTATTTTAACTTCAAAGTTTGCAGTTTTACTGATTTAGGAGAAATTCTAAAATAAAAAAGTAAGATTTCGAAACACAACGCTGTGCGAAGTCTCCTGACTTCGCGTCGTTGTTATATTCCGTTTGGGATATTTTTATTTTTTTGTGGATAATTGTAGTGGGTACGAAGTCAGGAGACTTCACACAGCGATTATCGAATTTTAAAAGAACACTTCGTAGAGCTGGGTTAAATAATCTTATAATGTGGAAATTTTATTTTTTAGGGCTTCTACATAATTTCCGTATTCAATTAAAATATCTGTTTTTTTTGCGGAAGTGAGTATAGATTTTTTTAAAGTTTGTTTTAACTCTTTGTCTTTATTAACAGCTTTCTCAATATTAAAATTCACATTTTTACTTTCGTCATAAGTTAATTCATAACCATTCTTTTGAAGTTGTGATTTCACATGGCTTATTGTGAAAAAGTCTTCCATTGTAGAAGCGGGTTTGAATATATCTGCATAGCTTAACCAATAATTTTTATATTCTGGATAATTTCTTTCGAAATCTATTCTTTTCTTATTTGAGGTTTCATCTGAGTCAGCAACGATTATAAATTTTTTCTTTGCTAAAATAAGAATCTGGACTAGTGTTTCGACTCCAACAATACCACTTAAATAGACTGTTCCATAGGTATTAGTATCAAATTCAACTTTATTAAAGTTAATATATGCAGTGAACAATTCTTTATCAAGAAATCCTTCAAAAATTATATTCTTTGGTTTTAGACATTCAAAAATACTTGAGCCTATTGCACGTCTCAATAACTCATCTTTTGTATAGGGAGCGTTAATATCCTCTCTTTTTATAGTTGTAACATCGTCTATTTTTTCTACTACTAGATGTCTATCTAGATTCTCTGAATCAATCATGTATTGTGAATGTGTTGAGTAAATAACTTTTGATTTCTTACTTATCTCAATTAATTCATCTTTAAGATATTTAGCACTTGTTGGATATAAACTTTGATCAGGCTCGTCAATCAATATTATGTCATTTTCAAACATCTTATTGGCTCTTGATCTGGTAGAGATCATTAATAAGATACTGATGAATTTTTTGAATCCGTCACTTCGATCTTCAAAATTATATTTTGCTTTATCTACAATTTTGATTAAAATTTCATCACCATTCGGAATTAATTGGATAGAAGTTCCTTTGAAATCTTTCCAAATTTTTTGAAATGTTAAAGTTACTTTTTTTGAAATTTGTTCTAGTAAATTTAAGTAATCCCCATCTTCAGCCTTTGCCATTTCAAACTCAGTTTTAATATCTTCACGACCACATAAAGCAAAAATATTTTCTAATGCTTTAAAATCTGAAGGATTGGAAATAAAATCTTCAATATTGACTGTATTAGGCAGTAGAAAATTATCATTATGCTGCCAATAGTGGCATTTTAAAGGATTGGCCCCATATAATTCTTTTACAATTTCAAATGTTCTGCTGATAAGATTAAAGCTTGACATTCCTGAAATTGCTGAATTTGAAATGGTATTATCTGCAATAAAAAGTTGTTTTTCTAATTCAAATTCAGAGCCAGCATATCTCCAATATGAAAACTCAGGTTTTTGGTTTTCAGAAATGTTAATCTGAAGAAGTAGACATCGAAAGACTTTTTCTATAAATTCGCGATACGATTTACCACTTTTAAAGCTTATATTTTCAAAGCCTTTATATTTTTTTCTGAATCGTTCTTCAATTGTTTTAAAATCAGAGGGAGTTAGGTTGAAAACTGCTCGAATATAATTTTCGGTAATTTTTTCATTTTCAATTCTTTTTCTTTTGTCCTTGTCTGAAACTTTGTAAATGGCAAAAAGTGAAGAAATCGCTTTTAACACATTAGTTTTTCCAGCTTCATTTTTACCTAAAAGAACTAAGCAATTATGATTGAATTTTATCTCTTCATCTTTAATAGATCTGAAGTTTTTGATATGTATATGACTAAGATTCATGGTTTTTATTTGAAAGTTTTAATATCGTTTTTGGTTAAATCATTTTTTTTATTGTTATAATTATTTGGAAAGTAAGAGTTTTAAAAGGAAACTTGAAGTCCAATTACTTTTTTTTTTTAATCACTATTTACTAATCAAAACCTTTATGGGAAATGATAATTTTAAAACAATTATACCAATAAATAAAGATTTAACATCAAGTACTTATACGTGTTTTTATCGAAGCGTTTAGGTCTTTTCATGAAGTGGTTGGGGTATTTCGCGAAAAGCTTAAATAGAAAGGTTAAAGTTTTAGGTTCTAAACCTAAACGATTATTTGTCAAACCTAAAATTTTACATCAAAGAGCCAAAAGTTTTGGGTTAGCGACCTAAAAAAATAACGAAGTAACTTAAACACTTCATGAAAAGATCTAAACAGAAGATGTTTTGGTTAATAAGCATAAAAAAAACCTCCTAATTTACTTTCAGGAGGTTTCGTTTTTAATATTGTGTTGTATTATGATGTTGGTTCGTCAGTAGGTTTTGCCGAAGAAGTTCGCGGAAAAAACTGCGCCAGTTCTTTCACTTTTACTTCAAACCCTGTGGCTTTGCTTCCTGCTTTGTATTTGCTGTAATCGTAATCAGTTAACGCAGCGTGATAACAATCGTAATCGTGAAGAATTTTATTGTTTTTTAAGTTGTTCAGCAAAGCTTCTAAACGCATAATAGTGTTTTGCAGGAACTCTCTTGAGTCGCAATCATTTTGAAATTCTGTCCAATCAACATCAGGACTGCTCATTGTGGGTTGGCTGTTTCTAAAATCTTTGACTTTGTTAATGAACAGTTTGTTTTGCTCGTTTACGCTTCCGTACTTAGTGCGTTCTTCGGGAGTTAAGTTTTTAAAATTTGCAGTGAGCGAATTCTCCATGCTCATCATTGAAGCAATAACATTAGTTTTTTCTGCATCAGTGTAATGAAGTCCGTTGAGGTTTTCTAAAGGCATACTCTTTTTGATTTAAGTTAAAAAATAAATTGTTACCTGTAAACTTAAAAGACGATTACGATACCTAATGACCCAAATGCGGTTTAGTTGTGATAATTTAGGTTAAGAATAATATGGTATTGTGGATAATTGAAATGGGCACGAAGTCAGGAGACTTCGCACAGTGATCATCGAATTTTAGAGGAACAGAGGACACTCGCATAAGAGATAATGTGGTGACTTATATTTTTTATAAAGCATGAAAAATGTAAAGTCAGAGACATCTCCATAAAATTCCGGAAGGAATATTTCGTTAAAAAAATAATAATTTCAAGAAGTACTGTACTTTTTATTAATAAAGTTACGTTTTAATGCATTGTAAAACAGTTTATTAGTTGTTTTTCTAGGTAAGCGGATTAACGTTAAAACTTGATAGCATGAAAGAAAATATCAGACATTACGATCCAATCTTCAAAGAGAACGCAGTCCGACTAAGTTATTTAAGAAAAACGGTTTCAGAAACTGCAGAAGAATTAGGTATCAAACCTGTAATGCTCTCTAAATGGCGTAGTGCATACCTTAAGTTTGGAAAAGGAAGTTTCCCAGGTTTAGGTATCAAAAGAGTCTATTATGAAAACAAGAAAATCTACGAATTAGAAAAGAAACTTGCAGATTCCCAATTACGATTAGAAATACTGGAAGAAGGGCTGAAATATATGCATCAGGGAAAACACGTATTATGTAATTTCATACATCAGAATAGAGATAAATACCCTTTGCTAAAGATGTGCGAAGTCTTAGGAGCTTCTCATTCCACCTATAATTTATGGACCAAGCAACCTTTTTCAAAAAGGGAAACTCGTATATATCTGCTTAGAAAAGAAATAACCTCAATATTTTTTGAATTCAAGCAACATAAAGGAAGTTTACTAATTATGAGAGAGCTCCACAAGCGTGGATTTCAAATTTCTGACGCTCAAGTGTCTTTTCATATGACACAACTTGGATTACGCAGTAAAGCAAAAAAGAAATTCAAAGCCACAACAGATTCAAAACACAATCTATATGTTGCTCCCAACTTATTAAAAAGACAGTTTAAAGTAGATAAACCTTGTGAAGTTTGGGTTTCAGATATTACTTATATCCAAATAAAAAGAAGGTTTTCGTATCTTACTATTGTAATGGATTTGTATGATCGAAAAATAGTAGGATGGAATTTGAGTTCTGTACTTTCTACAACGGTTACCACTTTAGCTGCGTTTGAAAAAGCTGTTGTTAATCGTCCAATTTCAAACGGATTAATATTTCATTCTGATAGAGGATCGCAGTATGCGAATAAAATGTTTACTAATAAATTGGGTGAATTTAAGTGCATTCGAAGTATGAGTCGTAAAGCAGATAGCAAAGATAATGCTGTTGCTGAAAGCTTTTTTAATTCGCTGAAAAGAGAACTAATTTATAAGCAAACAAGATTACTAACAACAAATGAACTGAAAATTATAATATTTGAATATATAGAAAACTGGTATAATAAAAGAAGAATACATTCTACTCTTAATTACAAAACTATAGAAGAGTTCAATTTAATAAATTAGATATATAAAAATAGCACTACTTGTAGTCTTAATTTTGAATTTATGAAAGAGATTAGAAATACTTATGAACGAGATTTCAAATTAAAAGCAGTTATGTTAAGTTATGAAAGTGGAAGTTTAGCTCAGACAGCCAGAGATTTGGATATACACAAAAACCTTCTATTTCTGTGGCGTAAGGAATTTAAAGAATATGGAACAGGAAGTTTTCCAGGCTATGGATATTTAAAGTTAAATTCTGAGGAGCAAAAAATTTACGATCTCGAAAAAAAAATCAAGGAAACAGATTCAAAGTTTGAAATGATTAAAGATGCCCGTAAGTGTATTTGCCTTGGGAAACCTTTCATTTTTCATTTTATAGCAGAAAATGAAAAAAAATATCCTATAAGGTTTATGTGCAGGACATTAGGCGTAAATAGTGGAACGTATCGAATATGGAAAAAAGGTTCTTTAACAGAAAGACAAAAATGGAAAATGGCTTTAAAAATGGAAATCAATTCGATCTTTTCTGCTTCTAAAGAAACTTATGGATGTCATCGTATTGCAGTAGAACTTCAAAAATCAGGTTATTTCGTATCACATACCACAGTGTTAAAATGCATGAGAGAATTGGGGATTTATGTATCGATTAAAAAAAATAATCAAGCAATCAGAAATCAACGAATTATTACAAATTCGCATTAGAAGGATTATTTGTCTTATTGTATTATAAATGAAACCTGAATAGACTTTTTTACTTTTTGCTGTTCTATATTTTTGATAAAAAAAAATGGCAATTACAAATAGTCATATTGATTTTAAAAATGCAGAGAAATTAGTTAAAATCGAAGCCCAAAGAAAAAAAATAATTTGGGAACGAAAAAGCAAAAAACTATTAATAATCTTAATAGTTTTTCTTCTAATCATTATACTTTTAAGAGAATAAGTCTCCTGTCTGAGCGAACGTCTAAATAGCTCATAATTTTTGAAGTTGGTTACTTTCAAGAATGTGACGTTCGTATTCAGCAGGGGCTTTTTTTATTCTACGCTGTGCGAAGTTTCGCTGAGAAAAACATAAAATAAAAAAGTGAGATTTCGAAATCGGTTCCAGCGATTTCAAATCCCACTTTGTTTCAAAAAAAAGTGACAAAATTTACCCCCACCTTCCTTGCGGAAAATGTATTTTATTTCTTATAGCAGAAAAAATTATTCATCACAATTTTAATAATAAATAAAATAATGGCTATAGGTATTTATACCTGTTTTAGTGAATGTATGTGAATTATTAGTTTGTAAATGTATTTTGCCCTCAGATCTAAATAAAAAAATAAATTCCCTTGCATTTGCTTCGGGGATTTAGCCTCAAATAAATATTCATTTCTATCTTTCAAATTAGAGAATTTACTCAAATAAAAATTTCAATTTTAAAAGTTTTTATTTAACTTTAAATTACTCAAATCTAGATGGTTATGGTAGTGGAAGTTTTTAAAACAAATGTTCAGAAAGAGGCAGATAAAAATTACGTTATTGCTGTTATCCAAAGTCAGTTTCCAGATTACAAAATTAATTTTGATCTGGAGGATTGTGATAAGATATTAAGGGTTGAAGGTGTTGATCTTGAATGTGATAATATAATTGATTATGTGCATTGTTTAGGGTATACTTGTGTGAGGTTGGATTAGAATGTAGAGAATAGAAAAGCTTGGGTCTCTTCTAGGTATTATTTTTTACATTTGTGTCCTATGAAAAAAGCATTCCAACTCTTCGATTTTACTCAAAAAGTCAATTATAAAAATGAAATATTAGCCGGTTTGACCGTCGCTATGACGATGATACCAGAATCATTATCATTTGCTATTTTGGCTGGATTTCCGCCTTTGGTTGGTTTGTATGCGGCTTTTATTGCCGGGTTGGTAACGGCTATTTTTGGCGGAAGACCTGGAATGATTTCGGGTGGGGCGGGAGCAACTGTAATTGTTTTGATTGCCTTAATGAAATCGCATGGAATCGAATATGTTTTTGCTGCTGTCGCATTGGGCGGTGTCGTTCAAATTTGTATTGGACTTTTTAAGCTTGGAAAATTTATTCGGCTAGTGCCACAGCCTGTGATGTTTGGTTTTGTAAACGGTTTGGCGGTAGTGATTTTTATGTCGCAACTGGAACAGTTTAAAACCATTATCAACGGTCAGGTTTCCTGGCTTGAGGGAACGCCTCTTTACATTATGCTAGGATTAGTTGCGCTGACAATTGCTATTGTTTTGGTTTTTCCTAAAATCACAAAAACGGTTCCGGCTTCTTTGGTAGCCATTATGGTGGTTTTTGCTTTGGTTATTATCTTTAATATCGAAACTAAAACGGTTGAAGATATTGCCTCTGTTCAAGGCGGATTTCCTCCTTTCCATATTCCGAATATTCCGCTTTCGTTTGAAACTTTTAAAATCATATTTCCGTATTCGGTTATTGTTGCTGCAGTTGGTTTGACGGAAGGTTTGTTAACGCTTAATTTAGTCGATGAAATCACCGGAACCAGAGGAAACAGTAATCGTGAATGTATTGCACAAGGAAGTTCGAACATTTTAAACGGTTTTTTCTACGGAATGGGAGGTTGTCCAATGATTGCACAAACTTTAGTAAATCTTGGCGCAGGTTCACGTGCCCGACTTTCGGGAATTATTGCCGCGTTGACTATTTTGATTATTATACTTTTTGGAGCACCAGTAATTGGGAAATTGCCAATGGCTGCATTAGTTGGTGTAATGATGATGGTCGCGATTACAACTTTTGAATGGGCAAGTTTCAGGATTATCAACAAAATGCCAAGACACGATATTTTTGTGGGGATTCTGGTTGCTGTAATTACAATTGTGCTTCATAATCTGGCTTTGGCTGTCTTGATTGGCGTAATTATTTCGGCTTTAGTTTTTGCCTGGGAAAGCGCCAAAAGAATCCGTGCCAGAAATTATATTGATGAAAACGGAATAAAACATTACGAGATTTATGGCCCGTTATTTTTTGGATCGATAACTGCTTTTATGGAAAAATTTGATATTCAAAATGACCCAAATCATGTGATTATTAATTTTAAGGAGAGTCGGGTTTCAGATATGTCGGCAATAGAAGCTTTAAATAATTTGACTAAAAAATACAATCAGATAAATAAAACAGTAGAATTACAGCATTTAAGTGCTGATTGCAGACAATTGCTCAAAAATGCCGATGCGGTTATTAAAGTAAATGTAATTGAAGACCCTACTTATAAAGTGGTTTCTTAAGATTTTATATTATCCCATAGTTTAAAATTACAAGTTTAGATACTTAAAATATGAAAGAAAATCCATTAGTCCTAAAAGCAGTACAATATATTAAAGCAGATTATAATGATTATGAAATTAGAAATTTTTTATTGGAAGAAGGAGCTGCAGAAGATGAAGTAGAAGATATTCTTGAGGAGGCAAGCGCAATTTTAAAGGAAGAACAAGTTCAAATAAATAGTAAGAAATATAAAGTTTTCTTTGTGTTATTTGTTGTGCTTTTTGTAACTAGCTTTTATTATTTTCTGTTTGTATTACCTGCTAAAATAGAGTCGGCTTCGATAATTTATCCTTTATTGGGTTCAATTCTAATATGTCTTTTCGGTATTCTTTCTTTTGTCTATTTTGGCACTTGGAATAAAGATACACTTCGAAAAATAGGGAGTGTTCATCTTAAATTTGATGTTCTCTTTTTTTTTATGATGCTCCCAGTCATTCTTATGTGTGCTTTTCTTAATTCGGTATTTGAGGATGCTGCGAATGATATATTAAAAAAGGATCATATAGAAGTTGTAGGAACTGTAATTTCAAACACGGTAACAAAAAAACTAGTAAGCGGGCGCATTACGAATATTAAAATTGCAGTTGAATTTAATACCCTTGAGGGAGAAAAAATAATTGCAGATAAAGAGGTTTCACCTTATGAGTTTAATCAAATCTATGAAGGGCAGGAGGTTAACGTAGTATACTCGAGAACTAATCCGCACAATATTGATGTTTTACTTTTTGATGATGCTATCAGGAAGTTTAAAAATAGCCTGGAAAGGGATATTATACTTCAGGATTTAACCAATTTAATTGGTCTTGAAAAAGAGCAGGTTGGGGTAGAATTAAATAAAATAATATATGGCTGGAAGTATGATAATAATAAGAAAGCATGGTTTAATGAAAGAAAAAATATAGGAGTTTCTGTTCATGAAAATAAAGTAAGTTATCTTTCCTTAAATGCTCAATATGCTAATTTCTTGCTAGAAAGGAATGGTTTTGTTGTTATAAATAAAAGTGAATCAGGTTTATTGTTTAAAAAAGGAAATTTAACAGCGAGTCTTCAATTACTTAGTACAGGAAATAATGAGGAGGAGCCTTTTTCTGTACTTATTATAGAAAGAATAAAGAGTTAGTTGAGCTTCAAAAATACTATATATAATACGGCAAAACTTAAAGATAGAGAATGAAAAGAAGCCGTTTTATTTTAAATTTGAAAAAAAATGGATTTTTTGAAGAGGAAAAATTAATAATAAAGAGAATGGGTTTAACTAAATTTAAAGTTTAGTTAAACCCATTGTTTTGTTTTTGATATTTAACTTCGGTTAAAGTAAAAGGTAAGCCCTAATTTTTTTAATTTGTGATGAAAAGTTTTAATTGTCTTTCAGCATATTTTCAACTTCACTGAATTTGCCATCTATGGCTTCAAATTTTAATCCTAAAATATGAGCTATTAAAGGATAAACCGAAACATTTTGAAATGTTTTTACTTTTTTGCCAACTTTAAAAGCTGGACCTTTCGCATAAAAAATAGCATGCATATCTTTTTCATTGTTGTCATAACCATGTGTGCCACCTTTTATGTTTTGAGACTCTTTGCTAACCAAACTCCATCCTTTATCAGCTTCAATAACAAAATCATGTACGCGAGGATTGGTTCCGTAATGTAGTCTTTTTGGAACTTCAATTGATTTCCAAAAATGAATATGAGGGACTTTTTTTAAAGCATTTGCAATCGAATCCTGAAATCCAGCTTTTGCCTGCAAACTCATAATTGGGTTAATTACATCTTTATAACCTAGCCACTCTGGTTTTAAATAATCTAGGACCGCAACTTTTTTATCATTGCTTATATCGGCCATTCCATGGTCAGAAACAATAATCAAATTGATTTGTTTTCCGATTGGCAATTGATCTAGTTTTCGGGATATTTCTCCCATAATTGAATCCATTTTAATGACCATTTTTTTATTTTCTGGTGAAAGTGGACCAAAATTATGTCCGGTATGATCTGGTTCGTCAAAATATAAAGTAATCAAATGTGGACGCTGCTTTTCTGGAAGCTGTAACCATTTCATAACAGTATCGATTCTAGCTTCGTACGGAATTTTATTATCGTATTTTTTGTAAATACTTGGATTTCTATTATCAATATCAGAACCAGGCCAAAAGAAAGAAGCCGTTTTTACACCTTGTTGCTCCGCTAAATTCCAAATCGGATTTCCGCCATAAAATCTTGAATCATTTTTTGCATCAGATGATAATGAAAATGATTCATTCAAAGCTGAATCATAAAAAACATTATTAATAATTCCGTGATGATCTGGATAAAGGCCTGTAACGATAGAATAATGATTCGGGAAAGTTTTGCTCGGATAAGATGGTTTCATGGATTTTGCATGAACGCCTTCTTTTTCAATTTGCTTCAGATTTGGAAGATTGAATTGTTTTTGATAATCCCAGCGAAATCCATCCATTGAAACTAAAACGATGTAAGTATCTTTATTGGTTTGGGCTTGTGAAAAAGTAGTAAGAAGTAAGAATGTAAAAGATAGAAGCTGAGTTGTGAATTTTCTCATTTTGCAATTTTAAATAGAACTGCAAAGGTAGAGATAACAGATTTTTTAAAGAAAAAGAGAATGTTAAATAAAGGTGATAGCCACGAATTCACGAATTTTATTTTTCTAATCTTTATGGGAATTTTTTAGCCTCAGATTACACAAATTAAAAGGATTTTAATCTCTGACATAATTCTTTCACATAAAGCATTCGTTTAATTAATGATAATGATTCTCAAAGGCAAAGATTTGAAAAAATAAAATTCGTGAATTCGTGGCGAACAAAAAACGCCAGACATTAATCTGGCGTTTTAAGTTTTAAGAAAAGAACGATTACATCATTCCTGGCATTCCGCCACCCATTGGCATTCCGCCAGCGCTTTCTTCTTTAATATCAATTAATGCACATTCTGTAGTTAGGATCATTCCAGAAACAGATGCAGCATTTTCTAATGCAACACGAGTAACTTTTTTAGGATCAATAATTCCAGCTTTAAGCATATCTACATATTCGTCAGTTTTTGCATTGTATCCAAAATCTCCTGAACCTTCAGCAACTTTAGCTACAACAACAGAACCTTCAAGACCTGCATTTTCAACGATAGTTCTTAATGGAGCTTCAACAGCGCGAGAAACGATTTGAATTCCTGTTGCTTCGTCAGCATTATCTGCTTTTAAGTCAGCCAAAGCAAGTTTAGCTCTTAATAAAGCAACACCACCACCAGCAACGATTCCTTCTTCTACAGCTGCACGAGTTGCGTGTAAAGCATCATCAACTCTGTCTTTTTTCTCTTTCATTTCAACTTCAGAAGCTGCACCAACATAAAGAACTGCAACACCACCAGCTAATTTAGCCAAACGCTCTTGCAATTTTTCTTTATCATAATCAGATGTAGTAGTTTCCATCTGACCTTTAATTTGGTTTACTCTGTTTTTGATGATGTCAGCTTCACCGGCACCGCTTACGATAGTTGTATTGTCTTTATCGATAGAAACTCTTTTTGCGTTTCCTAACATTTCGATAGTTGTATTTTCAAGAGTATAACCTCTTTCTTCGGAAATTACAGTTCCGCCAGTTAAGATTGCGATATCTTCTAACATTGCTTTTCTTCTGTCACCAAAACCTGGCGCTTTTACAGCAGCAATTTTAAGAGCACCTCTTAATTTGTTTACTACTAAAGTAGAAAGAGCTTCTCCATCAACATCTTCAGCAATAATCAATAATGGTTTTCCTGATTGAGCAACCGGCTCTAAAACTGGAAGTAATTCTTTTAAAGAAGATACTTTTTTGTCGTATAATAAGATGTACGGAGAGTCTAATTCAACTTCCATTTTCTCTGGATTTGTTACGAAGTAAGGAGAAAGATATCCTCTGTCAAACTGCATTCCTTCAACAACGTCAACGAAAGTGTCAGTTCCTTTAGCTTCTTCAACTGTAATTACTCCTTCTTTTCCAACTTTAGCGAAAGCTGTAGCGATTAATTCACCAATAACTTCGTCGTTGTTAGCAGAGATAGAAGCAATTTGCTGAATTTTATCAGAATCGCTTCCAACAACTTTAGCTTGTTTTGCCAAGTCAGCAACGATAGTTTCAACCGCTTTGTCGATACCACGTTTCAAGTCCATTGGGTTTGCACCCGCAGCAACGTTTTTAAGACCTTCTTTTACGATAGCCTGAGCTAAAACGGTAGCAGTTGTAGTTCCGTCTCCAGCTAAATCATTGGTTTTAGAAGCAACTTCTTTTACCATTTGTGCACCCATATTTTCTAATGGGTCTTTTAATTCGATTTCTTTTGCAACAGAAACACCATCTTTAGTAACAGTTGGTCCACCAAATGATTTTCCGATAATTACGTTACGACCTTTTGGTCCAAGCGTTACTTTTACAGCATTTGCTAATGCATCAACACCACGTTTTAATCCGTCACGTGCTTCAATATCAAATTTTATATCTTTTGCCATTTTAATTTTGTTTAAAGTTTGAGTTGTTTCAAGTTAAATGAAGTTCTTAATGCTCCGTACTTAATACAATATTTTTAGATAATCGCTAAAATATCGTCCTCACGCATGATTAGATAATCAGTTCCTTCTAATTTTAGTTCAGTTCCTGCATATTTGCCATAAAGAACAGTATCGCCAACTTTTACAGTCATAGTATGATCTTTAGATCCGTTTCCAACTGCAACTACAGTTCCTTTTTGTGGTTTTTCTTTGGCAGTGTCTGGAATAAAAATACCTGAGGCAGTTTTAGTTTCAGCTGCAACAGGTTCAATAAGTACGCGGTCTGAAAGGGGTTTAATGTTTAATGCCATGATTTTTTATTATTATTAGTTATACGTTTTTTAATGTTCAAGAAACTTTCAGAAATTATGCCACGCTCAGTAAACTGACATTTTTTCTTAAAAAAAATGCCAGCTTTGACAGGCTGGCATTTGATTTTATATCGAGCTTTAATTATTTTGCTGGTGCTGCAGGTGCAGGAGTTCCTTGAGCAGGAGCTGCTGGTGTAGTTGCAGGAGCTTCAGTTTTTTCAATAATTTTAGATCCTGTGTCGTTTAATGATCCTGTAAAGCTTAAGCTTGAAAGTAAAATTAAAACAATCAAAACAGTAGCTAATGTCCAAGTACTTTTATCTAAAAAGTCAGTTGTTTTTTGTACACCGCCTAACATTTGTGTTCCGCTGATAGTAGAAGATAATCCGCCTCCTTTAGGGTTTTGTACCATAATTACGACGATCAATAGAAAACAAACTATTGTGATTAAAACTAAAAAAATTGAAAATGTGCTCATTACTTAATTATTGTTATTGTTATTTTGTTGTAAAATCTTTATATCCGATATGCGGTCTGCAAAGAAAGTAATTTTTTCTGGATATTTCAAAATTAATATTTCATATGCTTGAATTGCTTTTGTATATTTTTTTTGTTCCAAATATACTCGGGCTAAAGTCTCTGTCATTAGATAAGAACTCTCGTCTTTATTGATGTCGAGTTGAGCCGCTGCTGTTATTGCAGTTTGCTTTATTGGAGAAATTTTTGGGTTTGCTTCAATAAAACGATCAATTATTTCGGCTTTTTTCTTTTTTTCGTCTTCTACTTTTTCTTCTTCTGCGACTGCTCCTAGTGTTTGTTCTGCTTTTTCAATCGCATTTTCTGTTAGATTTTCTTCCATTGGCGCGTCTATGGTTCTGTCAATAGGTTCTGTTCTAGCTAATTGAAGCCATTCCTGAAATGAATGTTTTTCATTTCCTGAAAAATCCAGTGGTTTTCCGATTTCTAAATTCTCTTCTGCAGTTTTTACTGCTTCAGAAATTTCAATTTTTATTGGATCTGGAAGTGTTTCGGTTTCTTCAGCTTCGATTACCGTTTCTGGTATTTCGATTTTTTCTGGTTCTGTAATAGTTATTGTCTCTTCAGGAATCAATATTGTTTCTGGAATTTCAACTGCTTCAGGATTTTCTGAAGTTGTAGTTTCTTCCGTAGTAATTATTGTTTCCGGAATTTCAATCGAAACGGATTCTTCCGGTGTTTTAACTTCTTCAAAAATTACATTCTCTGCTTCTTTAATAGCATTGAATACTGATTTTTCAATCGGATCAATATGTATATTCGGAATTTCATCTTCTAATCTGTCTTCCAGAAAAGTTCGGCTTGGTTCCTTAATAATAGGTGTTTCTTCTTTAACAGAAAGTTCAACTGTTGGTTCTTGGAATTCAGATTGAATTATTTCTTCTTCAAAAACAGGTTCAATTGGTTTTTCTTCCGTTTTTTTTGATTCTTCAAAAGTTACAGTTGTTGCTTCTTTAATAGAATCCAAAATAGATTTTTCAATAGGATCTATTCGAACTTCAGCAAGTTTCTTTTTTTCTTCGGCCGAGATAATTTCAACATCAAAAACTGTAATATTCAAAAGATCTCTCAGTTTTCTATTGTAATACGCGCCCTGAATAGGAGTAAATTCTTCTGAAGTAATAAAATCAAATAAAACCGAACGATCGGTAGTATGTGCGGCCGTTACTTTTAGAGCATAATTATACTTAAAGCTGTTTTGTTTGTAAAGACCTTTTAATCGCAATGCGCGTGCACTTTGAAAATACGGAAATTCATTCAAAACACTTCCTAATGTTTCGGCCTGTTTTTCTGTAACGGTATCAGGTTTATTTATTAGGTATGTATAATCGGTTACGTTCATTTTTATTGTTTAATCGTTTTTTATTGTTTAATCGTTTATTCGTTTAACTGTTAAATCGATTAAACGGTTAAACGATTCAACAAATAAACATTACTACCATTTGGCCAATGACTCATTGAAAATATCTTGAGTGATTCTTTCAAAAATAGTCTGAATTGCATTGTTTAAAACAGTTCCTGTTGGCAAATCTGTTCCTGCAAAGTCATTATAAAATTCGAATTGTTTCTCGAAATCATCCTTTTCGTTTTTCTTGTTTGTAAAACGAACATTTACACGAATTGTTAAACGGTTTTGTGCAGCTCCTACGCTACCATCTGCTGCAACAGCTGTTGCTGTCATCGGACTTATTCTGTAATCTACAATTTCTCCTTCATATACTAAATCTCCACTGTTGCTTACTAAATTCAGGTTGGTTTGATTCATAATCAAATCCTGTAATGCCAATGTAAATTGTCTATCGATTCCAGGCTCAATTAAGTCTGCATTATTTTGGAAAAAGTTAACCTGAAATGTTTTGGCATCAATAGTTCCAGTTCCTGTAAAGTTGTAAACATTGCATCCGCTTAATAAAAACAAGCTTAATAAGGCAAATAAAGAATATATTTTTTTCATAATGATTATTAGAAAAGTCCAATGTTATAAATTCCAAATTCCAATTGTGTCCAAATATAGGTAATTGGGATTTGGATTTTTAAAAATTGGAATTTAATTATTTTTATAGATCGAATTGTTTGATTTTTCGATATAATGTTCTTTCAGAAATCCCCAATTCATCGGCAGCAGCTTTACGTTTTCCTTTGTTTTTTTCTAATGATTTCTTGATCATTTCGATTTCCTTTTGTTCTAAACGTAAAATTTCTTCCTCTTCAATGGTTTCGGCAAATAAATAATTATCATCCTGCATTTGGTAATTATCCTCACGGCTTGCAGGCGTCATAACTGCTGTTCGTGGTTCTTCTTCAAAATCAATTTCGCTGTCGTTTTCTTGATTCCCGTATATTTTCTGAATTAAATTTGGGTTGATATCCTGTACTTTTGAAGAACCATTTTTCATTAGTTCCAATGTCAGTTTTTTTAAATCATTAAGATCGCTTTTCATATCAAAAAGCACCTTATATAATATGTCTCGTTCTGTACTGAAATCACTTTCTTTTTTACTGTCGCTAATTACAGAAGGCAAGTTGCTTCCTTCAGCAGGTAAATAAGATTGCAAAGTTGCGAGACTAATATCACGATTAGTTTCTAAAACCGAAATTTGTTCTGCCACATTTCGGAGCTGGCGAATATTTCCGCTCCATCTGAATTTTTGCAAAAGCTGAACCGCATCGTCATCTAGTCTTAAAGGCGGCATTTTGTATTTATGAGCGAAATCGGCAACAAATTTTCTGAATAATAAATGAATGTCGTCATTTCGTTCACGCAAAGGGGGTAATGTAATTTCTACCGTTGTTAAACGATAATACAAATCCTCACGGAATTTTCCTTTTTCGATTGCATTAAATAAATTCACGTTTGTTGCAGCAACAATTCTCACATTCGTTTTTTGAACCTGAGATGAACCAACTTTTATGAATTCGCCATTTTCCAAAACACGAAGTAATCTTACCTGAGTTGTTAATGGCAATTCACCAACTTCATCAAGGAAAATTGTTCCGCCGTCTGCCACTTCAAAATAACCTTCACGCGTACTTGTAGCACCTGTAAAAGCTCCTTTTTCGTGGCCAAAAAGTTCACTGTCAATAGTTCCTTCCGGAATTGCACCACAGTTTACGGCAATATATTTTCCATGCTTTCTGTGCGAAAGCGAATGTATAATTCTAGGAATGTTTTCTTTACCAACACCACTTTCCCCAGTTACCATAACCGAAATATCAGTTGGAGCAACCTGAATGGCTTTTTCGATAGCACGATTTAATTTCGGATCATTTCCAATAATCTCAAATCGTTGTTTTATTGCTTGAACTGTTTCCATATCGATTTTGTTTCAAGTTTTTAATTGTTTCAGGTTTCAGGTTTTTCAACTTTGACCCTAAACTTTAAAATTTGGCTTATAATTTTGTTTCAAGTTTGAAGTTACAGAAATAACCTGAAACTTGAAACCTGAAACTTCAAACAATTTTAATTCATTTCACTCAAGCCAACTGCTTCACCTTTTAAGGTTCCTGAAGTACAGCTTGTGATTTTTACATTTACGAAATCTCCAATTTTGTAATTCTCTTTCGGGAAAACTACCGTTATACTTTGAGAGTTTCTTCCTGAAAATTCGTCTTTAGATTTTTTAGAAACTTTTTCGACTAAAACTTCAACTGTTTTTCCAACGAATTCTTCGCTTCTAAACCAAGCGTGTTTTTGTTGTAAATCGACAATTTCCTGCAATCTTCTTGCTTTGGTTTCTTCTTCAACATCATCTTTCATTTTTCTTCCGGCCAAAGTCCCAGGACGTTCAGAATACGAATACATATAACCGAAATTATATTTCACATATTCCATTAAACTCATAGTGTCTTGGTGATCTTCTTCAGTTTCTGTTGGAAAACCGGCAATCATATCTTGCGAAATCGAAGCGTCCGGAACAATTGCTCTGATTTTATCAATCAAAGCCATATATTCTTCACGAGAATGCAGACGATTCATTTCTTTCAAAATTCGGTTACTTCCAGATTGAACTGGCAAGTGAATGTGTTTACAGATATTTGGGTATTTGGCAATAACGTGTAGAATGCTTTCATGCATATCCTGCGGATTTGAAGTTGAGAATCTGATTCGCATTTTTGGAAAACCAACCGCAACCATTTCCAGCAATTGATCAAAATCGACAGCAGTTGCTTTTTGCATTTCAGAAGCGTTTACAAAATCTTTTTTCAATCCGCCGCCGTACCAAAGATAACTATCAACGTTTTGACCTAAAAGTGTAATTTCTTTAAAACCTTTCTCCCAAAGATCTTTGATTTCATTCATGATACTTTGAGGTTCACGACTACGCTCACGTCCGCGTGTAAAAGGAACAACGCAAAACGTACACATATTATCGCAACCACGAGTTATAGAAACCAAAGCCGTAATTCCGTTGCTCATTAAACGAACTGGTGAAATGTCTCCGTAAGTTTCTTCTTTCGATAAAATTACATTGATGGCGTCGCGTCCTTCTTCAACTTCTGCTAATAAATTAGGAAGATCTTTATAAGCATCAGGGCCAACAACAAGGTCGACTATTTTTTCTTCTTCCAAAAACTGACTTTTCAAACGCTCAGCCATACAGCCCAAAACGCCTACTTTCATTTTCGGATTCGTACGTTTTACAGCGTTGTATTTTTCTAGACGTTTACGAATAGTTTGTTCGGCCTTATCTCTAATTGAACAAGTATTTACCAAAACCAAATCAGCTTCTTCTAAAACAGAAGTAGTGTTATATCCTCCGTCAGATAAAATGGAAGCTACGACTTCACTGTCCGAAAAATTCATCGCACATCCGTAGCTTTCTATAAATAGTTTTTTAGTATTCTCAGGTTTATTTTCTAAAACAAGACTTTCGCCCTGTTTGCTTTCTTCAATAATCTTTTCCATTGTAAAAATTCAAAGTGCAAAGATAGGTTAATTGAGATTAATATGACAAGATGGCAGGGAAAGAATTAACAAATTTAATTTATAGATTTTAGAGTGTGGATTTGGATTCTGATTTCATTTTGATCTAAAATCCTGAATAAGAAATCTAAAATGAAAAGCACATTTCTCGGTCATAATCATTTAAAATTTATACCTATATATATAATAGGTAGGATTACAGATAAATCTGCAATTTTGAGAAACATAATATTAAAATAACTCAAAAATGCACTGATAAGGTTAATATTTAAAAAAAATAGATACTTTTGTTGCAGAAAATAAGAGCAATGGCAAAGAATTTAGTTATAGTGGAGTCACCTGCAAAGGCGAAAACGATCGAGAAATTTCTCGGAAGCGATTTTCAGGTGGAGTCAAGTTATGGTCACATAGCCGACTTACCATCAAAGGAAATAGGAGTAGATGTAGAGAATGGTTTTAAACCTAAATATGAAGTTTCTCCGGATAAAAAAGCCTTGGTAAGTAAACTTAAAACACTATCTAAGAATGCCGAAACGGTTTGGTTAGCATCCGATGAGGACCGCGAGGGAGAAGCTATTTCATGGCACTTGGCGGAAGAATTAAAACTGGATACAAAAAAGACTAAACGAATTGTTTTTCATGAGATTACAAAATCTGCGATACTTAAAGCAATTGAAAATCCTAGAGAAATTGATTATAATTTAGTAAACGCACAACAGGCACGTCGTGTTCTGGATCGTTTAGTAGGTTACGAATTATCTCCGGTTTTATGGAGAAAAATCAAAGGAGGACTTTCTGCCGGACGTGTACAATCTGTTTCTGTGCGTTTGATTGTAGAAAGAGAGCGCGAAATTCAAAGCTTTAATGCAGTTGCAACTTACTCAATTGTTGCAGAATTTGTAAACGAAGCTGGAAAAGTTTTCAAAGCAAAACTTCCAAAAAACTTTAATACTAAAAAAGAAGCCGAAGATTTTTTAAATAAAAACATCGGTTCTAAATATAAGGTAGCAGATTTAGAAACTAAACCTACCAAAAAATCACCAACAGCACCTTTTACAACATCTACGTTGCAACAGGAAGCAGCAAGAAAATTATACTTGCCAGTTGGAATCACAATGCAGTTAGCACAGCGTTTATACGAAGCCGGACTTATTACTTATATGAGAACGGATTCGGTGAATCTTTCAAAAGATGCAATGGATGCCGCTGAAGCTGAAATCATAAAATCTTACGGAAAAGAATTCTCAAAACCGAGAACTTTTGCAAATAAAAGTAAAGGAGCACAAGAAGCGCACGAAGCAATTCGTCCTACTGATATGTCACGCCATAGCGTAAATATCGATCGTGATCAGGCTCGTTTGTATGATTTGATCTGGAAAAGA
Organism: Flavobacterium sp. ASV13; assembly: GCF_000745775.1. Classification (GTDB taxonomy): domain Bacteria; phylum Bacteroidota; class Bacteroidia; order Flavobacteriales; family Flavobacteriaceae; genus Flavobacterium. The sequence continues at coordinate 206,175 of NZ_JQJY01000009.1, forward strand.
ACTTTAGCTTCGCAAATGAGCGACGCGCAGCTTGAAAGAACAAACGTAAAAATTGAAGCAGATAACCACAATGAAGTTTTTACAGCTTCTGGAGAAGTTTTACTTTTTGAAGGTTTCTTAAAAGTTTACCTGGAAGGACATGATGATGATGAGGAAGAACAAGAAGGAATGCTTCCTGCTTTAAAAGTAAACGAAAAATTGGCTAATAACTATATTACAGCCACAGAACGATATTCAAGACCGCCTGCAAGATACACTGAAGCTTCTTTAGTTAAAAAACTTGAGGAACTTGGAATTGGACGTCCTTCTACTTATGCACCAACCATTTCAACAATTATTAACAGAAATTATGTTGAAAAAGGAACGTTGGAAGGTCAGGAACGTAATTATACACAGCTTACTTTGCAAAACAGTAAAGTAGGAGAGAAGGTTTTAAAAGAAAATACAGGTTCTGATAAAGGAAAATTAGTTCCAACAGATATCGGAACTATTGTTACTGATTTCTTGGTTAAAAACTTCGGAAATATTTTAGATTACAATTTTACTGCAAAAGTAGAGCAGGATTTCGACGAAATTGCCGAAGGAAATATTGACTGGGCAAAAATGATGCAGGATTTCTACAATCAGTTTCACCCAAATGTAAAAGAAGTTGAGGCAAATGCGGAACGAGAAAGCGGTGAAAGAATTCTTGGTAAAGATGCAGACGGAAGACAAGTTTCTGTTCGTTTAGGAAAATTTGGACCGATGGCTCAAATTGGAGAAGCAGATGACGAAGATAAAAAGTTTGCCAGCTTAATGGCGGATCAAAATATTGGAAACATTACTCTTGAAGAAGCTTTAAATTTATTTTTGCTTCCTAAAAGTTTAGGTGAATATAAAGGAGAAGAAGTTGAAGTAAGTAATGGTCGTTATGGTCCTTATGTACGTCACGGAAGTGTCTTTATTTCGTTGCCAAGAGGAGAGGATCCTTTAGGTGTTTCAAAAGAAAGAGCTCAGGAATTAATTGATGAGAAAGCACTAGCTGATGCACCAATTGCCGTATATAAAGGAGAAGCAGTTCAAAAAGGTGTGGGGCGTTTTGGTCCGTTTATCAAATGGAATGGTCTTTTTGTAAATGTGAGCAAAAAATACAATTTTGATAATTTATCTCAGGCTGATGTTGAGGAATTGATTGAAGATAAATTACAGAAGAACATTGATAAAGTGCTTCACAATTGGGAAGAAGAAGGAATTTTGGTTGAAAAAGCACGCTGGGGCCGATCTGTTATTACAAAAGGCAAAATCAAAATCGAACTAAGTAAAGATGTTGATGCAACAAAATTGACATTGACTCAGGTTCAGGAAATGATTGCAGCAAAAACTCCGGCTAAAAAAGCTCCGGCAAAAAAAATAACAACAGCAAAGAAAGCTCCGGCTAAAAAAGCAGCAGCTAAAAAGAAATAATTTAAGTACTATAAATGGAATTTGATTTTCTAGAACCAGTTAACGACGGAATTGTAAATTTTATCAATTCGTTGTCTTCTCAAGAATTGGGTAGTAAAATAGTTTTGCATACCCACGATCAATTTCCTGATTTAAGTAAAATAAATATTGCCATTATTGGTGTTTTAGAGGACAGACGAAACATTAATATGGTAAATGAAGTTAACCTGACTGCAATTCGGAAGAAGATTTATGGTATGTTTCCTGGTAATTGGGACGCATCTATTGCAGATCTAGGTGATATCCTAGCTGGAGACTCAGTTGATGATACTTATTTTGCACTTAAAAAAGTTGTAGCTTCTTTAATTAAAAATAAAATCATTCCTATAGTCCTAGGAGGTTCTCAGGATTTGACGTATGCTTTGTATCGCGCTTATGACGATTTGGAGCAAATGGTAAATTTGGTTTCGGTAGACAACCGATTTGATTTTGGTAAAGAAAATGAATCAGTTTCGGCTAATTCATATTTGACGAAAATCATTATAGATGAGCCAAATAACCTGTTTAATTATTGTAATATAGGATATCAAACCTATTACAATTCTCAGGAAGAAATTGATTTGATCGAAAAACTATTTTTTGATGCTTATAGATTAGGAGAAATTTCAACTAATATTGCATTGGCTGAACCTGTTTTCAGAGATGCAGATTTGGTTAGTATTGATTTGAGTTCTGTAAAGTCTTCAGAATCAGGAAATTTGGTTTCGTTTGAGCCAAATGGTTTTAATGGAAAAGAGATTTGTTCTTTAGCAAGATATTCAGGAATCAGTGATAAAGTTTCCGCATTCGGAATTTTTAATCATAATAGTACGGTGCATGAAGCTGTATTGATTGCACAAATAGTTTGGTATTTTATTGAGGGATATCACTATCGTTCAAAAGAATATCCATTTGGAAGCCGAACAAATTATTTGAAATATATTGTTCCTTTAGAAGAAGAGGAACTTATTTTTTACAAAAGTGATAAAACAGATCGTTGGTGGATCGAAATTCCATTTGTTTCAAATGGCAGCAATAAATTGAAAAGAAATACGTTATTACCGTGTTCATACGACGAATATTTATGCGCCTGCAATCAAGAATTGCCAGAAAGATGGTGGAAAGCACAGCGAAAAAATGCTTTGTAGAAGAAAATTTCAATTAAAATCTTAATTTTTTAAAATTTTAAAAAAATATTTAAGAAATATTAATAAGAAGTAGATTACATATTATAAAATTTGATGTTTTTGGTCGATTTTTTACGTTAGTTTATCGATGAAATATTTTTTTTTTATTTTATTTAACATTATTTTTGAACGGTAAAATAAAATTCGCAAGTAGTATTGTTTTTTAGATAAATAATAAATACGTTTACGGACTTTTAATAATGAATAGATAATCCAAATTTATATGAAGAAGTTTATTGCATTTGCAGCAATGTTAACACTAGTAATTGGCTGTGGTAAGTCAGGTGACAAAGGTGAATTAGTTGGTGTTACAGGAGGGAAATGGCATCCTGAAAAACCTTATGGAATGACTTTGGTTCCAGGCGGATCTTTTATTATGGGTAAATCTGATGCTGACTTAGCTAATGTGGAAGATGCTCCAACTAAAACGGTAACAGTTCGTTCGTTCTATATGGATGAAACTGAGATCACTAATAGCGAGTATCGTCAGTTTGTGGAGTGGGTAAAAGACTCTACAATGAGAGTTCGTTTAGCAATTTTGGCAGATGAAACTGGTCAAAAAGCTACAGGTGATGGTAAAGGTAAAAAAGGCGGCAGTATTGCTGATTATGCATTTAATGATTCTGAGCCAGATAAAATGACGGCTTATGATAAATATATGTATGATAACTACTATAGTGTAGGAACAAAAGATGATCCATATGCTGGTAGAAAATTAAACAAAAAAGTAAAGTTAATTAAAGATACAAAAGCTTATCCAGATGAGTATTACACTGAAGTAATGGATTCTATGTATTTGCCAATTGAAGAATCTTACAATGGTTTGAGAACAATTGATGTAAATAAATTGAAATTCCGTTATTCTTGGATGGATATTCAGGCTGCAGCAAAAGCTAAAGTAGGAAAAAGAAAAGATTTCGTTAAAACGGAGCAAGTAAGTGTTTATCCTGATACTACAGTTTGGATTAAAGATTTCGCTTATTCATATAATGAGCCAATGCATAATGATTACTTCTGGCATAAAGCTTACGGTGATTATCCTGTAGTAGGTGTTACTTGGAAACAAGCAAAAGCTTTCTGTGCTTGGAGAACTTTAAACAAAAACAGTTATATTAAATCTAAGAAAAAAGGACGTGACTTAGTAAATGCTTTCAGATTGCCAACAGAGGCTGAATGGGAGTATGCTGCAAGAGGAGGTCTGGAATCAGCAACTTACCCATGGGGAGGTCCTTACACTAAGAGTGATAGAGGTTGTTTCATGGCAAACTTCAAACCAAGCAGAGGAGATTATGCTGCTGATGAAGCATTGTACACAGTTGAAGCTAAGTCTTATGAGGTAAATGGTTATGGTTTATATAATATGGCAGGAAATGTTTCAGAATGGACGGATTCAGCTTACAACCCAAATGCATACGAATATGTTTCTACAATGAACCCAAATGTTATTGATGGAAACAATCAAAGAAAAGTAGTTCGTGGAGGATCTTGGAAAGATGTTGCTTACTTCCTACAGGTAAGTACTCGTGATCACGAATATGCTGATTCAGCTAGAAGTTATATTGGATTCAGAACTGTACAAGATTACATGGGAACTCAAGTAACTGGAAGCAGTAAAAAAAGAAAGTAAATTATAATTAAATTCAATAACCAACAAATCTATTTTAAAACCTAAAAAAAAAGTATTATGGCATTATTAAGTAAAAAAGCAATGAATTTCGCTTATGGTATGGGAGCGGCAGTAGTAATTATTGGAGCTTTATTCAAAATTACTCACTTTGAAATTGGGCCATTGACAGGAACATTAATGCTTTCTGTTGGATTAGTTACAGAAGCGTTAATCTTTGCACTTTCTGCTTTCGAACCAGTTGATGATGAGTTAGATTGGACTCTTGTTTACCCAGAATTAGCTAACGGACAAGCTAGAAAAAAAGAAGCTAAAGCTGATACTCCAACTGATGCTCAAGGATTACTATCTCAAAAATTAGATTCATTATTAAAAGAAGCTAAAATTGATGGTGAATTAATGTCAAGCTTAGGAAACTCAATCAAAAATTTCGAAGGAGCTGCTAAAGCAATCTCTCCAACAGTTGATTCAATTGCAGGACAAAAGAAATATGCTGAAGAAATGTCTATGGCTGCTGCACAAATGGAATCATTAAACAGTTTATATAAAGTACAATTAGAAAGCGCTTCAAGAAACGCACAAGCTAATAGTGAAATCGCTGATAATGCTGCTAAATTAAAAGAGCAAATGCAATCTATGACTGCTAATATCGCTTCTTTAAACAGCGTTTACGGTGGAATGCTTTCTGCAATGAGTAACAAAGGATAATTAGTTTTTAACTATTATATTAAAATTATTAATAAGAACTAATTAGAAAAAAATGGCAGGAGGAAAATTAACCCCTAGACAGAAGATGATCAACCTGATGTATCTGGTTTTCATCGCGATGTTAGCAATGAACATGTCCAAAGAAGTTTTATCTGCTTTTGGATTAATGAATGAAAAATTTGAAAGTGCTAACACGTCTTCAGAAACATCAAATGCAGGTTTGTTGATGTCGTTAGACCAAAAAGCAGCTGAGGCAAAAGGAGAATTTGCTACAGCAGCGGTAACGGCTCACAAAGTTGAAACAACTTCAAAAGAATTTTATGCATACATTGGTTCATTAAAAGCTGATGTTTTAAAAGGTTTTGAAACTGATAAAGAAACTGGAAAATTGCCATATGAGGCAATGGACAAAGGTGATAATATCGACAACTGGTTTACTGGTGAAGGATACACTAAAAAAGGAAATGAAATCATTTCTAAAATTGAAAAATATAAAGCAGACATGAAAGCTGCTTTGTCAGACAAAAAATACGCTGCAATCTTAGCTGAGATTGAAAAGAAATTTGATGTTTCTGATGTTAAAAATAAAGAAGGTTTAAAAGATAAATATTTAGCTTACCACTTTAAAGGTTTTCCTGCGGTTGCTTCATTAGCTAAACTTTCTGCTTGGCAAAATGACGTTCAAAAAGCTGAATCTGATGTTTACAGTGCTGCTTTAGGAAAAGCTGCGGTTGCTGCTGCTTCTTATAGCAATTACCAAGCAATTGTAGTTTTAGATAAAAATGCTTACTTCCAAGGTGAAAAAGTTACAGGTAAGGTAGTTTTAGGTCGTTATGACGAAAACACTAAACCAACTTCTTTCCAAGGTCCAGGACAAATCGTAAACGGACAGGCTGTTATCTCATTAACTGCTGGTGGTGTAGGAGAACAAAACATCAATGGACAATTTACTTTCTTAGAAGATGGAAAGAATATTCCACTTAAATTCGCTGGAAAGTATGTTGTAGTTCCAAGACCAAACTCTGCTACAATTTCTGCAGACAAAATGAATGTAGTATATAGAGGTGTTGTTAACCCAATCTCTGTATCATTCGCTGGTGTTGCTGACAATAAAGTTGTTGCTAGTGCTCCTGGATTAAGTTCAGCTGGTAAACCAGGTAAATATAACATGAGCCCAGGTACAGGTACTGAGACAACAATTTCAGTTACTGGTACATTACCAAATGGAGACAAAGTTTCAGATAAGAAAACATTCAGAATTAAAGGTATTCCTGGACCAACAGGTACAATTAGAGGTGATTATGGTGTTGTTAAAGGACCTAAATCTAACCTAGAAGTTGCTACAATTGGAGCAAAATTAATGGATTTTGATTTCGAAGTTGGTTTAGACGTTGTTGGATTTAACTTGAAAATTGCTGGACAGCCTACAGTTGTTGTTACAGGAAACAAATTAAATGCTCAATGCAAATCAGTTCTTGCAAGAGCTGGTAGAGGGGATCAGGTTACTATTTCTGAAATTAAAACTAAACTTGTTGGAGCTGGAAGTTATTTATTACCAAGAACTGCTCCAGTAATTTTCGAAATACAATAATAAAGTAGTTTATACTACGTTCAATATCTTATAATGATACCACGATGAAAGTAAGAAATTTTTTAATAGCCATTGTTTCTATTGCTGGAGGTTTTGCTTCTAATGCGCAATCGAATTTGCTTAACGCGAAAACACCTGCTCAAATAGGACTTAAAACTCCTGCGCAACTTATCTCAGATAATGATAAGCCTTTAGCTTACGGTTATGTTGATGATAGAGATATTTTGATGGGAAAAACAACTTGGGAGATTATCGATTTGAATGAAAAAATCAATTTTCCTTTATACTTTCCTATAGATACAGCTAACATTGGTGCTGATAGACGTTCATTGTATGACGTTTTAACAAAAGCTATCAAAAAAGGTAAGATAACTGAAGTTTATACTGATAGTTATTTTAACACTAAAAAGTCAATGAAAGACATCGAAGGATCATTATCTCGTATTGATACAACTGATGCTGGTAGAGAACTTATCAACCAAAATCCAGACGACTATAGATCACGTGTTGTGAAGAAAAAAGTTGTAACTGGAACTGGTAAAAAGAAAGTTGTTACTTATGTTGATGAAACGGTACCTGCTTCAAGAACGGTACCTGCAGAATATATCTTAAAGCAAGATTTAACTGCTCAGGACGTTACGCAATACAAAATCAAAGGATATTGGTATTTTGACAAACGTCAAAGTGAATTGAAATATCGTTTGCTTGGAATTTGTCCTGTAACTCCAGACGTTTACACGATGAATAGTGATGAAAAGGATTATATTGAGTTATTTTGGGTTTTCTTCCCAAATTCAAGAGAAGCTTTGCATGAAGCAAAAGCATTTAACGATAATAACTCTGCATTACCAATTTCATTCGATCAGATCTTAAATTCTAGACGTTTTAATGCGGTTGTTTACAAAGAGGAAAACCTTTATGGAGACAGAGCGATCAGTGATTATATGAAAGATAACGCTCAAAACCAATTATTAGAATCTGAAAGAGTAAAAGAAAAGATTCGTAATTTCGAACAAGATATGTGGAACTACTAAGTTGAAACATAGCATTATATAAAAACTCTTACTACCTTTGTAGTAAGAGTTTTTTTTTGCCTGGAACTTTTTTGATGGACAATAAAATCTTTAGGATTTTAATTTTGTAAGAAAATTTATAATATTTTGTAAAATGTTGCGTTTGGTTTCTTATACTATTAATTATGATGAAAGTGAGAAATTTTTTGATCGTTATTTTTTTTGTTGCAGGAAGTTTTGTTTCTATTGCACAATCTAATTTGCTTAATGCAAAAACCGTTTCCCAAATTGGGATTAAGACACCCGCTCAACTTATCGCAGATAACGATAAACCTTTAGCATATGGCTACGTTGAAGACAGAGATATTTTGATGGGGAAAATGACATGGGAAATTATTGATTTAAATGAAAAAATTAATTTTCCGTACTATTTTCCTGTGGACACTGCGAACATTGGTGCTGATAGACGTTCGCTTTATGATGTTTTGACCAAAGCTATCAGAAATGGTAAAATAACAGAAGTGTATTCAGACAGTTATTTTAATACAAAAAAAACCATGAAAGATATTCAGGGTTCATTATCTCGTGTAGATACTACAGATGCAGGTAGAGAACTAATCAATCAAAATCCGGATGATTATAGGTCGCATGTTGTAAAGAAAAAAGTGGTTACTGGTACTGGCAAGAAGAAAAACGTGAGCTACAAAGAAGAGACAGTTGGACCTACACGTACAGTTCCGGCAGAGTATATTTTAAAACAGGATTTAACGGCTCAGGATGTTACACAATATAAAATAAAAGGATATTGGTATTTTGATAAACGTCAAGGAGAATTGAAGTATCGCTTAATTGGTATTTGCCCGGTTACTCCAGATGTTTATACTATGAACAGTGACGAGAAAGATTATATTGAGTTATTTTGGGTTTTCTTTCCCGATGCCCGAACGGTATTACATGAAGCAAAAGCTTTTAACGATACAAACTCTGCAGCATCAATTTCGTTTGACCAGATTTTAAATTCTAGACGTTTTAATGCAATTATTTACAAAGAAGAAAATATGTATGGCGATCGTGAAATAAAAGATTACATGAAAGATAATGCACAAAATCAATTGCTGGAATCTGAAAGAGTAAAAGAAAAGATACGCAACTTTGAAGAAGATATGTGGAATTACTAAATCAAGTTAATTTTATTAAGACAAACTCTTACTATCTTTGTGGTAAGAGTTTTTATTTTATCTATACATTACACAATGCTTGATTATCTAATTGTCGGATCTGGATTGGCCGGAATTTCTTTTGCCGAAGTGGCCCTTAAAAACAATAAAACCATTTTACTTATTGATGATAAGTCGCAACATTCTTCCAGAGTTGCGGGTGGGCTATACAATCCGGTAATTTTAAAGCGTTTTAGTGAAGTGTGGAATTCTCAGGAGCAATTGGTTTTGATGAATGAATTTTACAATCGCGTAGAAGACAAATTGAATCAGAAATTCAACTATAAAATGCCAATCTTGCGAAAGTTTTTTTCAATAGAAGAGCAAAATAATTGGTTTGCAGCTTCAGATAAGATAAACTTGGCTCCTTTTTTATCTTGTAAACTGATTACTAGAAAATTCAATGGAATCGAGTCGCCATATGATTACGGAGAAGTACTGCACACGGGCTATGTTGATACTGCTTTACTGTTAGAGCACTACCATAAATATCTTCTTGAAAACAATTTGCTTTTGGAAGAATCTTTCGATAGCAGCAATATTGAATTTTTGGATTCTGGAATTCAGTATAAAAATATTCAGGCTAAACATATCATTTTTGCAGAAGGCTTTGGAATGCACAAAAATCCATTTTTTAATTATTTGCCTTTAGATGGTACCAAGGGCGAACTGTTTATTATAAAAGCACCCGATTTAAATTTAGATCTTATCGTTAATACAAGTGTTTTTATTTTGCCTTTAGGAGAGAATTTGTTCAAAGTTGGAGCTACTTACAATTGGTTTGATAAAACTGATGCACCTACAGAAGAAGGCAAACAGGAACTTTTGGAAAAAATAAAAGAAATTATAACCTGCGATTTTGAAATTGTAAAGCATTTTGGCGGAGTTCGTCCAACAGTTGCAGACAGAAGACCTTTGCTTGGTACTCATGAAGTTCATAAGTCACTACATATTCTCAATGGTTTGGGTACTCGCGGCGTAATGCTTGGACCTGCAATGGCACAAGCTTTATACGATCATATTGAAAATCAGGTTCCTTTAGATAAGGGAGCTGATATTAAACGATTTCATAAAAGATATTTACGAACCCTTACTTCTGACCAGCCTTCGGGTCGTAAGAAATAAACATATTGATATATAAATTTCTGGAAAGTCTTAAAACAAAAGGGAATAATACAATTAAAGTAACTACTATTGCAATGAATGATTGCTCAACAGTACTTCCAAAAAAAACAAATGAAACTATAAAAGCTGCAATCCCGACAGCCACATTTAGACCATAACTTACATACATTGCTCCATAAAAAAAGGAAGGTTCAATTTGATATTTTAAACCGCAGTGACTGCAATTTTCATTCATTTTTAGAACTTTGGTCAAATGTAATGGGTTTTTGTCCTCATACATGCTTTCATTTTGACATCTTGGACAGCTTCCACTGAAAATACTGTTTATTTTAGATCCTTTTTTAAACATTGTTATGTCTGTTTTTTTATTCTGAAATCAAAGAAATTGATTTCTAAAAGAAGAATATTTTTAAATGAAGTTATCTTACAAAGATACTATTTTATTTGAGTTTTAACTTTGTTTCAATACAATTGCCAATAAAAATGAAACTAAAATTTCTAATAATTTGTGGTCTCTTTTTTATTCGAAATATCCAAATTAGCTGAAATTCAGAAATATTGATTAAGCTGTTCTTTTCAGTCCCAAAACTTTCAATTAAAAGTTATACTTTTGCACTTTCAAAATTGCAAAGGCAATTGGCTTATTTGCAATGATTTTAATTTCTAGTTTTTCAGCAATACATTATGCTTAATATACACAATCTTTCTGTTTCTTTTGGTGGAACTTATTTATTTGAAGAAGTTACTTTTCGTTTAGGCGCTGGCGACCGCGTTGGTCTTGTTGGTAAAAACGGAGCAGGTAAATCGACAATGCTTAAAATGTTGGCCGGAGATTTTAAACCTGATTCAGGAGTTATTTCTCAGGAAAAAGATATCCGAATGGGATTTTTACGTCAGGATATTGATTTCGAACAAGGAAGAACAGTGCTTGAAGAGGCGTATGAAGCCTTTACAGAAATTAAAGTTGTAGAGAAAAAATTAGAAGAAATCAATCATCAATTGGTTACAAGAACCGATTATGAAAGCGAAGAATACGGTCAGATTATTGAAGATTTATCTGATTATACACATCGCTTTGAACTTCTTGGTGGTTATAACTATGTTGGAGATACTGAAAAAATTCTTTTAGGTCTTGGTTTTAAAAGAGAAGTCTTTAATAATCAGACAGAAACATTTTCTGGAGGATGGAGAATGCGTATCGAACTTGCAAAGCTTTTATTGCAATCAAATGACGTTTTATTGCTGGATGAGCCAACCAACCACTTAGATATCGAAAGTATCATTTGGTTAGAGAACTTCCTTCGCAGTTATCCGGGAGTTGTGGTGATTGTATCGCACGATAAAATGTTTTTGGACAATGTTACTAATAGAACAATCGAAATTTCGTTAGGGAAAGCATACGACTTCAATAAGCCTTATTCTCAGTATTTAGAATTGCGTCATGAAATTCGTGAAAAGCAATTAGCTACGCAGAAGAATCAGCAGAAAAAAATTGAAGAAACAGAAAAATTAATCGAGAAATTCCGTGCAAAAGCCTCAAAAGCTTCAATGGCGCAATCGTTGATTAAAAAATTAGATAAAGTAGAAAGAATCGAAGTTGATGAAGACGACAATTCGGTAATGAATATTTCGTTTCCAGTTTCAAAAGAACCAGGAAAAGTAGTAATCGAAGCTGAAAACGTTACAAAGGCTTACGGAGACAAAACGATTCTAAAAGATATTAGTTTATTGGTTGAGCGCGGAAGTAAAATCGCTTTTGTTGGACAAAACGGACAAGGTAAATCGACTTTCATCAAAGCGCTTGTAAACGAGTTTGAATACCAAGGAAACATCAAATTAGGACACAATGTTCAATTAGGATATTTTGCTCAAAATCAAGCAGAATATTTAGATGGAGAAATTACTTTGCTGCAAACTATGGAAGATGCCGCAACAGATACAAATCGTATGAAGGTTCGTGATATGTTAGGTTCGTTTTTATTCCGTGGTGATGATGTCGAGAAAAAAGTAAAAGTACTTTCTGGAGGCGAGCGAAACCGTTTGGCACTTTGTAAATTATTGCTTCAGCCAATCAACGTTTTGCTGATGGATGAGCCTACAAACCACTTAGATATCAAATCTAAAAACGTTTTAAAAGCGGCACTTCAAAAATTTGGCGGAACATTATTATTGGTTTCTCACGACAGGGATTTCCTTCAGGGAATGTCGAATATTGTTTACGAATTCAAAGACCAAAAAATCAAAGAATATTTAGGCGACATCAACTATTTCTTAGAGCAGCGCAATCTTGAGAATATGCGTGAAGTAGAGAAAAAAGATGTTGTTAAAGCTGCGCCAGTAAAAGAAAATACCAAAACTTCATACGAAGATCAGAAAAAAGGAAAAGCGCTTCAAAACAGGCTAAGCAAAATCGAAAGCCAGATTCAGCAATTAGAAAAAGATATTCAGCATAACGATAAAATGTTGGAAACTAATTATGATAAACACATTGAAGACGCGTCGTTTTTTACAGCATACAACAAAAAGAAAGCTGATTTAGAGCAATTACTTCTAGATTGGGAAATCGTTCAGGAAGAGATTGATAATTTTAATGTTTAAGAAAAGTTTTAAGTTTCAGGTTTCAAGTTGTAATCTTGACGCGTAAATTTAACCGCAAAGCACGCTAAGTTTTTTATAGTTTGCATTTACAACGCGCAAAGTTCGCAAAGCTATTTATTAATAAAGCTTTGCGAACTTTGCGTTTTATGAAACCTCGCAAATCAAAAAACTTAGCGTGCTTTGCGGTTAAATATTCATTCAGTTCAAAACCTGAAACTTGAAACTTGAAACAAAACTATTTAATAATTCCAATTGATTTTGAGTGTTCAATTGCCTGGCTACTTTCTTTAAAATAACAAACAGAAACATCCAGAGTTTCTAAATTTTTCATAATTTTTTTGACTTCTTCTTTCTGTTTCTTTCCTGTTTGTCGAATGTAAACGGCAATAACTGTAACGGGAAATATTTTGCAGATTCTTTCATATAAAACTGGATCATGCTGTGAATCATCTCCTAATAAAATATATTTCAAGTTGGGGTAAAACTCTAAAACATGTTTTATTTTCTCGAATTTATGATCATGATTGCCGCGTCCGCTCATGAAAAAATCGGTAATTCCCCTTTTAATGTCTTTTAATAAAATAACAGCTCTTGGCAAATGATGGATTTTGGTAAACTGTACGATAAAACGATACAAATTCCATTCACTGCTCGAAATATAAAAAAAGGCATTGACTTCCTCTTTATTCTTTCTTCCTGCTGAACTTAAAGCTTGGTAATGCGCTACAACATCTTTAAAGACTTTTCGGTCGTTAACATTCTTAAATAACAAAATGTAAATTTTTCTGAAGATATTCTGCGTATGCGAAATCAAAAAAGTGTCATCAATATCAGAAATAATACCTAATTTTCCCGTATGTGGGCGTATGAAGCTTCCTTTTGATGTAATCGTTTCAGAATTGTATTTAATACTGACGTCGTAATTCATCCATCCAAAATGCGTTTCATTTTCAAGCGGAATACAAAACTTAAAATGTCCGTCGTCTAATGTTTTAGTGTGAATTTCCTGATTTCCATATTTCAGATAAACATCAAAATTCTGAAGCGTTTTTATCCGAAATTGATTGATTATGGATTTTGCATTTTTTAAATTCCTCTTCTGAAAGTCATAATCATACGTTCTTTTAAAAACATGTCCCATTACAATTAATTCTTCTTCATTGGCATAACCTCGATATAATTGTAAGATTGGTTTCATTTATTACGTATATTTATGTAACTGTAAATTACTTAATTTAATTGATTTCTAAAGATAAAATTTTGAAAAAGAACATTCTATTCGTTGTGAATCCCATTTCTGGCGACCTTGATAAAACTGATTTAATCGAGACGGTTCAGGAATTTGCAACTATCAATCATTTTAATCTTGAAGTGTACGAAACAACCGGAAAAAATGATTTAAATAAAATTCAGTCGATTTATAATGAACTTCTTCCTGAGCGAATCATTGTTGCAGGCGGCGACGGCACAATCAAAATGGTGGCAGAAGCAATGGAAAATTACGATATCATTATCGGGATTTTGCCAGCTGGATCAGCAAACGGATTATCGGTCGATTTGAATTTGCCTGTTGAAATAGAAGAAAATCTAAAAATAGCTTTTTTGAATCATTATATCGAAATGGATATGATTTGTATCAACGGAAAAAAAAGCATCCATTTAAGTGATTTAGGATTGAATGCCAATTTGGTTAAAAACTATGAACAAAGTGATATTCGCGGTTTTTGGGGATATGCATTACAGGCTTTTACAACTTTAACCGAATCTGAAGAACCATTTGTCGCCACGATTTCTGCCAATAATGAAACGGTAAATCATGTAGCGAGAATGATTGTTATTGCCAATTCACAGAAATATGGCACAGGCGTAATCATTAATCCGAATGGAGCTATGAACGACGGAAAGTTTGAATTGGTGATTTTGAAGAGTTTAGATCTGCTTTTAATTGGAAAAATTATTACTGGAAATATGCCAATTGATTCTGATGATATTGTCATTATTTCAACAGACAAAGCCACAATAAAAACAGATTATCCGGTAAATTTTCAAATCGACGGCGAATATTGCGGTGCACAGACCAATTTAGAAATTTACATTCTGCACAAACAAATGAAAATGGCTGTGCCTTAAGAAGAAATGATTTTTATTTAAACGGATTTCGTTCCTGCCATTCAGTTTTTGGTTCCAAATACTGGAATAATTTGGCAATATTATGATTAATCAATGCATTGCTGTGCGTAATTAAACCATACATTTTTAAAGGTTTTGCGCCAACAGAACTTTTGATTTCGAGTGCAGTTCTCGCAAATACAATTGTTTTGAAACCCTGATTGATTGAATAGGCAATTATATCGTAAAGCATGTTTAGATACAGCATTTTTTCGCGTTGCAGATTTTCATCATAACCTAGAAAATAAGTATCCATTACATTTCCATTCTTTATTAATGTGTTGAATCCAATAAGTTTTTCATCTAAAAAATAACCATAAAACAAAAAGTTATCTTTCATGATTTCTTTGAAAAAACTAAAATGATTTCGCGCCAGAAAAAAGGTATTGAAAGGTGCATTTTTTGCCACATGAAAATACAAATCATAAATAACATCTTCATACTGTTTGATATCAGACAAAGACATTTTCTTTTTTATAATTCCTTCTGATTTTTTGCGTGCGCGCTTGTATTGATCTCTGTATTTTTTTGATAAAGCCTCGATATAATCTTGTTCGGTTTTCCAATTTTCATTGATTTCAAAAATCATATTGGGCTGTGTCGAAAACGTATAATTGTTTTTGAATTCAGCTTGAAGTGGCTTAATTTCCTCCGAAGTAAAATCTTTTATACTAGTAATGTGAACTTTTTTACCAGAAGATCTTAAATCTTTTTTGAGCTGATTTATAGCTTTATGAAGTGTTTTTACAGCTTTTTGGATTTCTGTATTTTTAGAAAAAACAAAAGCATTTTGTCCTGTAAGCATATTATTGCCAACGAACAATACATGTGAAGCAAAATTTTTGAAAGCAAAATTGCGCACAGATGTTTTTAAACATTGATCACGTTCGCCAAAAGATTCAAGTTTTTCAGCAAACAAAAATTGAGTTAAAGCAATTCCTTCTAGCTTTTCATCTTTAAAAATTCCAATAAAATGACAAATCATATTTACCGGACAAGAATTTTCCAGTACTTCGAGATATTCCCGTGTCAAAAAAATGTTTTCTGCTGCAAGCGAGTTCCATTCTGAAGGGAGCAACGACGTGCGATTGTAGATTTGAAAAGAATAAGTTGTATTCAAAAGTGTGCGCTAATTTCTTCAAAATTAGATAATATTTGCAATAACTTACTTCCTTTAAGTTATTATTAAGAAAAACCCGTTTGAGTTTTGGTTTCAAACGGGTTTTTGTATATTTTGATTATGCGTATGCACAGATAATTCCGCCCATGAGCATAAGTGTCAGCATCCAATAACCTGCGTGTATTAAAATATATTTCCACGATTTTCTTTCAAATAAACCATTGATTCCCACAATTGGTAAAGCAAAAAATAATCCAGACATAAAGCCGTGAAGTGCACCGTGCTTAAAAGTTCTGTATGCCGTTCCGTAATCTGCCATGAATGCAGCGAATGATGGTTTTGCTTCAGCTAACTTTGGTGGTCCGCCTACCATTCCAACTGCGCCTGATTGATGAATAGTCAAAGCCATTAAAATCACAGTAATCATTAAAGAAAAAACATACGTTAATCCGAAGATTTTTAGCATATTTCCAGTTCTTAATTGCTCTTGAGTGAAATTATTTTCTCTCATCCAGATTGTTCCGAATACTTTTGGATGATACCAAATAAATCCAGTTACTAAAGTAACAACAGCAGCAGCCAATAGTGCAATAAAGTTAATTTCCATAATATGAGGTTTTTAGATTAGTTGAATCAAATGTAGTCAAAAAAATGTAAACGTAGCATTTTTGTAGTAAGTAGTAAAAAAGCTGTTAATTATTTACTTATTAACACTTTATCGACATCTGATGTATTATGTCTATGAAATGTCTAATTTTGTAAGCGTAACAAACCCCAAATCTGTTATGAAAAGCTTAATTACTTTTTTTATAGCACTCGCTTTTTCTATCAATTCTTTTGCAGATACTGTTTCAGATAAAGAAAAAGAGGCCCTGATAAAATTATACCATGCCACAAATGGTCCGGAGTGGAAAATGAAATGGGATTTATCCCTTTCTGTATCAACGTGGTATGGAGTTCGTGCCGAAAATGGAAAAGTAATAGCGTTAGATTTGTCAGACAACAATTTGCAAGGAGAATTGCCTGCAGAATTTTTTGACTTGATAAATTTGGTTCAGGTAAATTTTCAAAAAAATCAATTAGAAGGAAATTTGCCAAACAACATTCATAATCTCAAAGAACTTGAAGTTTTAAATGTTTCTGATAATAAATTTTCGGGAACAATTCCGGCAGAAATCTGCGATTTGCAAAAACTGAAAGACTTGGAGCTTTTTAAAAATAAAATTTCTGGAGAATTACCTGCTGATCTTGGAAAATTAAAAGAATTAGAAGTTCTTGCATTGTTTAATAATGAAATTCAAGGTTCGCTGCCAAGTTCGATTTATAAAATTTCGACCTTAAAAGTATTGCTTTTAAATGGCAATAAATTATCAGGAAATTTGAGCAGAGAAATCGTGAATTTTAGAGCTTTAGAGAATCTGAGTTTATTTGACAACAGTTTTGAAGGAGAAATTCCGGATGGACTTGGAAAGCTGAATAAACTTTCTGAAATGAATCTTTCTTACAACAAATTCAAGGGAGGAGTTTCAAAAAAAATAGCTTTATTAGACGCTTTAAATATGACAATGTTTGATGAAAATGGGAATCCGTTTTTATTAGAAATAAATGCTGAAAGACAAAAAAATATTACCGAAAATTAATCGTGCTTATGGAATGAATTTTACTCTGAAAAAAGTTGATTAAATATATTTAGTTAATTGTTGAAAACCGTAATTCGTTACGGTTTTTTTTATTTCCTTTTTCAGGATTATTGCTTTAATTTTGTGAAAATATTTAAAAAACTTTTAGTTTTTTTCTTTAATTTTAAAATTAGATTCGGCTGTTTTGGCTGAAGCCCGAAAGAGAAAAATAATTAACCTTTAATGTTAAAATTATGACACTGCAATATCAAGGCGAAGAATACGGAAAAAAAACAACATTTACACTGAGAATCATTGGGAACAACTTATCAAAAAGTAGTTCAAATTATCAAATTGATCTTTTGGTAGGAGATAAAAAAGTTCCAACTTTTACAACTGAAATCCACCAAAGTCTTTCTAATTGCCTGAAAGAAATTTATTTGTTCAGAAAACATCACGGAATCCAATTTGATGCATCTTCAGAAAAAAATGTTTCGCTGTATGTTCCTTATGACAAAGTTTTGTTCAATTATAATAAATATGCTTTGTTCAGAGCTTAAGTTTAGTGCTTAATAAAAATATAAAGACCGTTCATTTTGAACGGTCTTTTTTTTGTTAAGAAGTCTAGCTTAAAGAAAAATTAAGCTTTTTGCACTTTGTTTTTTCCTGTCAAATATTTCCGAATCGGAATATCTATATAGGTCATAACTAGATAAGCGAATCCAATTAAAAGCAGCGTTCCTATAAAAACGACTGTGTATAATGTCAGGCCAGTAAACTTATATGTTTGATTGTACGAAGCAAATATCCACATTGCGAAATAATGTGTCATATATAGCGGATAAGATATGTTTCCTGAAAAGACACAAACTTTTTCTGTATTTTTTAAAGTTCCGGCGCCAGCTCCCAAAGCAATTATAAACGGAAAATAAAACAAAACAATAAGAGGTTCTGTAATGAAATTGAATTCCTGGTTGAATGGATATATAAATGTAGGGAATAAAAGTAATGAGAGTCCTAAAAACCCAATTTTTGAAGGGATAATCCATTTGAATCTGTAAACGGTCATTCCGGCCAGAAAACAGTATGAAATCCGTGCAGCGCCATGCCAAAAAGTGTCGCCGCCCCAACCACCTGAAATGCCTTTTGCATGATAAGAAACATAAGCTAGAGCTATTCCTGCAATACAAGTTAGCAAAAGAATGATTTTACGAGATAAACGATATAAGAATATGGAATAAAAAATATTGGCAATATATTCCCAAAACAAAGACCAAGCCGGAGCGTTTAATCCAAAATTATTGTAATAACGCTCTTTCATTATTGGAAGCGGAATTAATAATAATGAACATATAAATAAGAGCAGAACTTCAGAAATGCTTCTGTTTGTAATGTCTCCATATGGTAAAACAAAATACCCAATCAAACCTAGAATTGATCCTAAAATAACAAGCGGATGTAATCGTATAAGGCGTAATTTGAAGAACTCGAAAACACCAATTTTTGCTATTCGGTCATCATAAGCGTAAGCAATCACAAAACCCGAAAGACAAAAGAAAAAATCGACAGCAAGAAAACTGTGAGCAAATAAATTCTTGCTGTAATCGGAAATTGCTATTTCTAAAAAGTGATAAATTACAACGGCTATCGCAGCAACACCTCTTAGTCCGTCAAGAACTTTAAAATGTTGTTTAGGTTTAATTGTGTCAAAATTGGTCATGTAAATATTGTTTGTATAGGAGTTGGATTTTGATGAATTGTTTGATATTTGCTTTCTTTTTCGAAGTATTTAATTGCCAAATGCATAGTTGATGCCTCCAAGCAAATGCTGTACAAAAAGCGGATCGCTGTAGCTTTCAGGACTATGACCTAAGGCTGTATAAAATGCTCTTCCGCCATCATAATTGTGATACCATGCTAAAGGATGATTGTCACCATGTTTGCCGCCCTTATAAGATGATTCATCAATTTTTATGAGCACATTTACGTCGGGATTTATATATTTGAAATTGTACCATTCGTCTTTTCTTTCCCAAATCGCAGGAAGATGTTTGGTTGATGGATGCTCTTTATTCACAATTACAAGTTTTGCAATCTGAGGTTCTGGATGACCTTCAAAAATACCGCCGATCATTTTAGTGTACCAAGGCCAGTCTGGTTCGCAGTTTGTAGCGGAATGAATCCCTACAAAGCCATTTCCTTTCTCAATGAATTTCTGTAAAGCCAATTTCTGTTCTTCTCCCAAAACATGCCCCGAAGCACTAAGAAATATAACGACTTGATATTGTTTTAAGTTTTTTGAATTAATTGCAAGAGAATCTTCAGTAGCATCTACAATAAAATGATTTTCGGTTCCCAATTTTTTGATGGCGGCAATTCCGGCAGCAATGCTTTCATGTCTGAAACCGTTTGTTTTGGAGAAAATCAAAACTTTTTTTTCTTTTTTAAAATTGATTTGTTCGGTGCTTTTCGGATAAAAAGAAAATAGAAAAAAACTTGCCAGTAGAATTAAAATGGATAAAACTGATTTTTTTATTGAAGGAAGAAAGATCATTTCGCTTGAATTTTATTTTGGGAAGATAGAAAAAATAATTTATTCTTTATGAAGGTATTTCATGTCATAAGAGACTTTCAGATGTTTTTGAAACAGCTACAAATCTTTTGTTGCAATCTGGAAAGGCATTGTAATTCTGCTTTTGGAAATGCTAAAATGAAAAACTGCACAATTCTGAAATTTTCAGAATTACGCAGTTTTTTTTATTGTTTAGAAATTTGATATTATATTTTTAAACTGTTCAATAAATCAATAAGTTTAGGGTCAGAAGGTTTTGGAGCACGTGCCGAAACAATATTGCCATTAGGATCAAGAAGTATAAATATCGGGATTTCATGAATACCATAATCTTTTATGAATTTTGATTCAAATTCCTTATCTGCCAATAATTGAATGCCGCTTAATTGTTTTTCTGAAACAAATTTGCTCCATTTTGAGTGATCCTTTATCGCATCTAAAGAAATAGCGACAAATTCAATATTCTTTCCTTTATACTGTTCTTCCACTTTCTGAAGAAATGGGAACTGTTCACGGCATGGACTGCACCAAGTTGCCCAAAGATCAATATAAATATATTTTCCTTTTAAGTTTTCTAAGCTAGTTTTTCCTCCTTTTTGATTTTCATAATCAAACTTTGGAGATGGATTACCGGGTTGTAATGCATTTGTTGCGTTATAATTGGCGGTTAGCGTTTGTTTAATAATTGGGTCATTTGTAATGGATAAAAATTCCTGATATATTTTAGCGTAATTAAGATTTTTTATATTTATATCGTTTGCTGAATTTTCAATTAAATGATTTTTTATGCTTTGACTTTTAAGAGCTTTAATTTCTGGAATTGCATTTTTAGCAGTTACAAAATCAACACCGCCATCTCCTTTAATATTTTCATAGAATTTGTATAGCACAATTCCTTGATATTCATTTGAAAATAAAAAATCAGAGTCATTGTCCATATCGATTGTTTGATCAAATTTTGGGTACTTTTCAGAAACTTTATCACCTCTTGCACTTGCAAATGCTTTATAAAAAAACAAATGTTTTTGCTCTAGATAATGAATACTTCTGGCTTCTTTTACTTTGAAATCAGCATCAGTGAATTTTGTTTTGAGGTATAAAGTGTTAATCGAATTTTTTATTTCCTGAAGTTTTTTCAGAAACTCATTTTCGTTAAGTTTATAAAGTTCTTCATCTGAAATTGCTGAAGTTATAAGCTGTTTTTTAGCAAGATATTGATTTTCTACACTTCCTTTGCCAGTAAATTTTAAAGTTGAATTTAAGTTCGCATCATCAGTAGATAGTACTAATTTAGAATCTTTAGCTAAATATACAGGAATGCTATTTTTAGTAGTTTCAATTTTATAAATGCCATCATATTGTAATGGTAGGTTTTCTGAAAAACTTCCATCTGGTTTTAGCTTGATTTCTTTATCAAACATTTCCCCTTTAATTCGGATTGTTTTATTTTCAGTATTTGTGATTTTACCTGAAACGGTTACGATCTCTTCAGGAGTTGTGAAAGAGTAGAAAGCTATAATTAACAATAAAAGAAGGTTTTTTTTCATTTTTTGGCGGTTTGATAGTTAAAATGTTAAACGAAATCTTGTTAAAAATAGCGATTATTTTTTGAGAATGGATTTATGAGACGAGATTTTCCTGTTTTTTGAAGTCTTTTTAAGAATTATGAATGTTGTTCGAATATCTCTTGATTTGATATTTATTGCCTAAATCAAATTTCTAGTTCAATGAAAACAAAAAAGCCCCAGATTTCTCTGAAGCTTATCTTATACATTCTTATGATTTACCATTCATTTTCTTGCTCTAAAGGTGTATTAAGAATTTTCTCAATCATCAAAATCTTCTTTGGCATTTCAGAATAAATAAAATCTTTAATTTCGATCCATTTTCTTTTACGAAATTTTAAGTAATCTTTGTCAGTATGAGGATATTCTTTGTTTTCAGTAATGGCTCCCATAGATATACCCATACCGGTATGCGTAATATTATCGATTAATACCTTACATCGTCCTTTTTTAAAAAATACATTTATATTAAAATCAATCACACCGTTAGCACTATTCATAAATTCATTTTTACTATAGCGCATCTCTTGCTTAATTTTAATAACTCCATTTTCTTTATCAGATTGAATAATGTTTTTATTAAAATTATTTTGTCCTCCATAATAATCAATCAATTTACTATTAAGTCTTTCGAAAAGAATTTCTTTTGATTTTGTGGAGTCGACTTGAACAATTTTTTCAAAAACTAAAGATTGCGAAAAACAATTATATGAAATTGTTAAGATAAATAGGAGAATTATTAATGATGTTTTTCTCATTGCAGTAAAATTGATTTTTATCAAATATAAAAAGATAAATATTGCTATAAACAAAAAACACCACTTGTAATAAGTGGTGTTTTTCTTAGTAGCGGGAACAGGACTCGAACCTGTGACCTTCGGGTTATGAGCCCGACGAGCTGCCTACTGCTCTATCCCGCGATGTTTCGGGTGCAAAGATAAGCACTAAATACAGTTTTTCAAAGGAATTAGTGAAATATTTTTATTTTAATAAATTTAGTTTGTAACTGTTTGTTGTGTAGTGAATTGCGATTGTTTTAGTTTTGCAATTAGATTTTATAATTCAGTAATTCTATATAAGGATCATTTTTTAAACCTAATAATTTGGCAAAAGCAGGCTCAGTTTTGTAACCGTTTTGTTTGAGTTTTATGATTTCCTGCCGAAAATTTTCGTCTCGCGATTCCAGAATTTGGTATTCGATAATCATGTGTCTGTAGCCGTTTTGATTTTTGGTTGGAATATTTTGTCCGAATATTTCAATTTCAAAATCATCTAGTTTGAAATTTCCAACTATAGATTCGTGCTGATTTATAACAGTTTCTCTGATTGTAAAATCGGATTTATTTTTAAAAAGAGAAGTGACTTTTTCGATAAAATGATTTTTATTCTTCCAAAAACAAATGATATCAAGATCGCTGTTTTCAATGTCAATATTTATTGGAATTGTGCCAACAAGAATTGGATCAAATTCAATCAAAACTTCTAAGATCTTATTTTTAGTCAAAGTTTCATAAGCCAGAATTTGTCTTTCATTTCCAGATTTTAAATATTCAATTGTGCTGAAGTCGATCATTTATTTGTCGTAATTTTTCTCTTCTTTAATTTCCTGTTCTAATCTTTTGTTGATATTGATTTTAGCTTTGGTAAAAACAAAAATTGTGGTTTTGTATTCACGGGCAAATTTGTTTGTTATCTCACCGCCAATTGCAGCTTTTTCAAAAAACGGACTTGTTTCTGCAAACTCAGTGCTGTTTTCTTCAAATTCTTTTATTCTAATTAGGTTTGTGTAATAGATGTTTAAATTGAACCAATTGACATAATCGGCATTGAAAGAAACGGCTTTAATTCCGTTTTTGGTGTAATAATTTATTGCTCCGGCCTGACCGTAATTGTCGCAAAGCACCAAGGTTTTTTCTGATTTTGGAAACAAAGCATAAACCGAATCGGTTTTTCGGGCAAGTTCTTTCCAGCCCAACATATCGGCGAAATCCTGAGGTAATTCATGATCTTTTCCGTCTTCCCAGCGAAGCATTCCAAATTTTTTATATTTTTCAGGTTTTGCAACTATTTCCTGTGGTGTTTTATTAGGAAAAGCGACTTTATAAATTGGAATAAAAAGCAAAAGCGGAATCAGGATTAAAACTGGTTGTAAGAATCGTTTCCATCCTGATTTTGAAATTTCGCCTAAAAAAACGGCACCAAATGCAATATAAATTGGATAAAGACCAATTGCATAATATGCTTTAGCTTTGAAATAAATAAAAACTAAAAGAGTAAAGACAATCGAAAGAAAAAAGAATCGATAATTTGCAAAAGGTTTATAAAAAAGCAGTGCATAAAAGGAGGAAAGAATAACGATAAATCCGCCAATAAAAAACAATAATTGTTCTTTTAAAAATCCAGCTCTATCAACATTTACTAATTGCGTTTCGGCCAATTCTTTCATGTGATGCACAATCGGAAAATGATTGTTATACTGCCATAAAAGGTTCGGAAGAATTAAAATTAATCCCAAAATCAGAGCAAAATAAAGATTTTTGTTAGCAACAATTTTTCTTTGTTTTGAAAGCAAAAGTGCAGGTAAAAGTCCGATTAAAAGAAAAAGAATATTGTATTTATTCAGAAAGCCAAAAGCAAAAATGATGGCGCCTGCATAAAGCCATTTTACTTTTTCACTTTTGATGTATTGAATAACTGTGAAATAAAAAGCGGTCCAGCATAAAATGTCTAACGAATTTGGCTGAAAAAGCATGTTTAATCGTAAAAGCGATGACAGTAAAATGCAAGTTGAAGCTAAAATCAAAGCAAATAAATTTCCTTTTAAAACCTCAATTGTTTTCCAAACCACTAAAAGTGTCAAAACGCCAAAAAGGGCAGGGAAGAACTTGACCCAAAAAACAGTATTTCCGAGTAAATAAATGATATACGAAAACCAGGAAGTTACAGGAGGAACCGATAAATATCCCCAAGCCAAATGATGCGCCTGATCCAGATGCAGATATTCATCACGTTGCAGATCATATTCCGGACTCAGCAAAATATACTGCAGTGCAAATTTTAAAATGATAAACCCAATTAAAATAAATGTCTTTTTGGTCATGTAGATTTTGGTTTTTTAGGTTTGTTTGGCTTTGGTGGTCTAAGTGGTTTTAAATCAACGCGTAATTCTGTAGCTAAGATAGGATTTATTTTGATTTTTGAATATTCAGAATATTTTACAATAGGATATTGTAAATATCAGATATCTAGATGTTTATGGTTGTTTAATGTCAACTGAATTGACATTTTTATTACCTTTAATACCCAGCAATAACTTTAAAAGAAAAAACCATGAAAAAGAAATTATTGATTGCGGCTGTCCTTTTAGGGGCAATTTCATTTGCAAATGCGCAAAGTGTAGGAGAAATTACAAAAGCGGCGAGTAAGGCGTCGACAACAGCAGTTCCTGCTTTTGATGTTGCTAGTCTCTCGAATCAGGTTATGGGCGTATTATCTCCAAAATTAAAATTAACCGAGGCCCAAAAACCGATTGTGAATTCATTGGTAAATGAAACTTTAAATAAAAAGAAGAACATTTTGCCTACAATGGCTACAGATAAGGCGGGTTATACTTCTAAAATGACAGCCAGTAGAGAGTCTTTTATAGCTAAAATGAAAAAAAATATAAGTCCAACACAATTTGATGCACTTACATCTTTATTGCCAAAATCAGCTTCGGCAGTGACGCCATTGGCAAAAATGCTTTATTAAAATAGTGTAAAATAAAAAAGCAAAATAGAATTCTATTTTGCTTTTTTATTTTCATTTATTAGAAAATGTCTTGCATTTAAAGACTTTCTTCTAAATAAGTAGGATCAAATTCGTTTGTATCCTGAACTTCGGCAGCTACAGGTTTAGAAGCTTTCAGTGTATTGAATCTTTCCAGCATTTCTGTTTCGCCTTCTTCACCGCTAAAATAAGGGAAAACATCCATAATTGCTGTTTCTGAAATGGCCGGAATAGAATATTCACCCATTGTATTTTTCATTACGTGAAGTGTATTGTCGAAAGCTTCGCGAACATCGTTTGCCTGAATAAGCATGTACATGCTTGTTTTTCTTTCCTTACCGCTTTCTTCATCATAAGCAATTAAAGTGATTTTAGATTTAAACCATCTGTCCGCATTTTCAAAAGGATGAATTTCGGCATAATTTGCCACTTTGATAGCTGTGATTTTAAATTCTTCACTAGTATAAGCGGCCATTTCTTCGGTCATTCTTTTTTCAGCTTCTGTATAAGATAAAGCATCAACCAAATAAGGTTCGGTTAAAACTTTTTGCCCTCCAGTTTCATCTGTTTTTCTATATTTTACTTTGCATTCGTACCAAGTTGCGCTCATTTTCTTGTAATTTTTAAGGATGTCAAAGATAGATTTTAAAGAGAAAATATGCCTCAAATTCTCAAATAGATATTCACAATTTAAAACAACTATTGATTTGTTAATTTTTGTTTAATGTTTTGTTGTCTGATAATTTTATTTGATTTTTTAATTACAAATGTTTTAAAAATGTATTTCATCGATTATTAATGAATATGGTATGCTTTATTTGTTAAAACGTTTTAAACTTTATAAATTTAATAGATTTCTGGGTGTGTCTTTTTTGAAGAATTTTACTACTTTAGATTAAACAAAATTTAGTTATCAGCCTAACGTATTTATTAAGGATAATTTAAGCGTATGAACAATATTCAGGATTTAAACATAAGAGAAGAAGTATTGCCTATTTTTGATTTTTCACTAAATAGCTTCACTAAAAAAAGGATTCTTTATTTATTAGAAACGCCTTTAACAACCGAAAGCCAAATTGTTGAAAGGCAAAATATTCTTAAAGGATTTGCTTTGAATAATGAGGTTCTGGAAAAGTATTCTTATACTGTTTTGTATTTAAATGAAGTTCATTTTTTTCTAAACAATTTTAGAGAAGAAGAAATCAACTGGAAACGCTTTTTGTTTTTTGGTCCAACTGCTGATGAAATTCTTACGCACAATAAAATCCATTTATTAATATTATTTTTTTATCGACTAGAATCGACTTGTTTTACAAGATTGAATCTTATTCATTTTCCTGAATCATATAGAAAGGATTTGAATAGAATTTTGTCTTTTCTTTCATTTTTTGAATTGAGTAAATACGAATATATAATTAGGGAAAAACAATTAAAGAGCAAGCATCTCAAAAAAATAACAGCTAAAATTTCTGCATTGCAGGAAGAAGGAAAAATTGAAAAATTTTGGGACGATTTATTTTTGTTTGAATCGTATTTGTCGATTAGTAAAGCAATCATAAAGCGTGAATTTGTTTTTCCGGTTCTTACAGAAAACACCCTGAATATTAATGATTTTTACCATCCATTAGTCGAAAATCCTATCAAAAACAGTTTTAAGGCATTTAAGAATGTAATTGTATTGAATGGACCAAATATGTCTGGAAAATCTACTTTTCTTAAATCGGTAAGTTTGTGTCTTTATTTAGGAAATTTGGGTTTTGGTATTCCGGCTTCTTCGGCAGAAATTCCATTTTGTACTGATTTTTCAATTGGAATAAACAAACGCGATGATATCTTGAATGGCTATAGTCATTTTATGACAGAAGTAATTAATGTCAAAGATGTAGTTCTAAAAGCGGCTGACGGCAAAAGATGTTTTGTTGTTTTTGATGAGCTTTTTAGCGGAACGAATGTTGAAGATGCTTTAGAAATTTGTACCCGAACCATAAATGGTGTCAGTATTTATTCGAATTCGTATTTTTTAATTTCGACGCATATTCAGGAATTAAAAAATCTGACTAATGATACCGTTTCGACTTATTATCTCGACTGCGAGCTGATAGATAATATTCCAACATTTACTTATAAACTAAAAAAAGGATGGTCGGATATTAAAGTGGGAAGAATTTTGTTTGAAAAAGAAGGGCTGAATAAACTTTTGCAGGCCAATTAATTTTTTTCATCTTAAATAAAAAAAAAGCTCCAGATTTCTCTGAAGCTTTTTCTATTTAAATAATACCTTAGAAATTAGTATTTACTTTTTTAGAGCGATCTGCAATGTAAGAGATCAACCAGATTACTTGTCCTTCTTTTACAAAAAGTACTTTTTTCGATTGTAAATTTGGAATACTTTCAAGGCAAGTCTGTAATATATTATTTGCTGAAATAAGATATTGCTGGTCATAAGTGCTTAAAACTCTGGCAACTTCTTTGTTGGTTTTTGCCTGGTTGGTAAACTTCACAAAATTGTTTTTCAGAATAGCATCATAATTGATAACATCTTCTAAAGTTAAAGGAATATAATGTTCTTTTATTTCGTCATTGTAGTATAACGTTGCAAAAGCCCAAACAGCACCGCCAGACAAATAGATTTTATTTTTTTTAGCCAAAGGAGGATTTGCATCTAGTAATGCTTTTACTTTTTTACGCAAAATAGGATTGAAATCAAATGCTTTTTCCTGATAAGTAGCCATGTCATTTGCCTGATTTGGATTGACAACTGTCTTTTTTACTGCGTCAGTAAGCGTCATAGTTCCAAAATCAAGTTCTAAAGGAATAAATTCTAATTTATCGTCCTCAAGCTCATCAATATAACCACCTTTAGTAGTTTGAGCGCCAATATCAAGTAAGAATGCATTAGCAAAATCAACTGGAGGCATTGCACCTTTAACAAGTGTTTTTGCTTCTTCGTTAACGTTTAAAACGTCAAGATTTTTATTAGTTAACGTATTAATTTTGGTTTTTAAAACATCAATATTACGTGCTTGTGCAAAAACGGGAGCTGCTACTATAAAGATGTTTTCTTCAAGAAGTTTAAAATCAGTTTTTATTTTTTTTAATTGATCGACAACTGTAATACCAATTTTGTTGATGTCTTCTTGAGGAAGTTCGCCTTTTTCGGCAATATGTGCAGCAAAATCAAGTCTGTCTGTTGCAAAATAAAGAATTTTATAGTCGGCTTTTCTGATGTTGTTTACATCGACAACAGAAACTTTTATTGCTCTTCTTCCGATTTCAATTCCAGCGTAAACACTTTTTTGAGAAAATGCGTTTAGAGAAAAAAATAAATTTAAAAGAATAAAAAATAAAATTTGGGGTTTGTTTTTTTTAATCATTGGATTTAATTGTTGTTGTAATATAGTTGTGAATAATGATGTACGATATTGATTTGATTGTGTAAATTGTAAAGAAAGTGTACTCTGGATTTTTTTGCGTTATGCGTCATTTAAAAATCGAACGAGTTTATTATAGGTTGTTAGGATTATGGTATTTGGGTTTTAATTAATTTTTGCAAAAATCCGATAATTTGTTTGAAGAAAAAAGAACTTACATGTTTTTTTATTGTTACTTTTTGAAGGATTATTGAGTTTGATATTTTTTTTCAGAGAATGTCATAAATTTCTAGATTCTTATCGCCAATTTTTGATACAATTGTTAACGGATAAAATCTGCTAATATTTTTCCCAAACGATGAAAAACAAAAAAAGCTTCAGATTTCTCTGAAGCTTTTGCTTTGCTAAGTAGTCCGTGGGGGAATCGAACCCCCCTTACCAGGATGAAAACCTGGCGTCCTAACCGATAGACGAACGGACCTGTTTTGCTATTGCGGGTGCAAAAGTGCAAATAATTTTGGAATACGCAAACAGTTTTTTGAAAAAACTTTTTAAAATTATTTTGGAAACATCAAATTTAGAAGCAGAAAAGCCTGAAATATTTTGTTTGATTAAGACTTATTTGTTTGATTCGTAATTAATTGTTTTATGTAAAGAATGAAATAAAGAAGTTTTTTTCTTAAAATAAAAATTTCAAAAAAAATAAAAATTTTATGTGTGATTTTTTGTTTTGAAAGAATATTCTCTTGATTTTTTTATATCTTCGAAGAGTTCCTTGTGAGAAACTGTACAATCTCGAAATCTTTGGAGGCTTGCACGACGCTTATATGAACACATTGGACATGCAAAGAATTTAAGTTAATAAATAGAAAATATTAAACTGATTTAAAAATTTTAAAACAAAGAAAGCAATGCAAAAATTACAATTTAAAAAAGAAATTAAAGCATCAGCTCAAAAGGTATATGAAACGATGCTAGGCTTAAAAAACAAAGCCACTTACGAATATTGGACAGCTACGTTTAATCCTACTTCTACCTATGAGGGAAGCTGGGAAAAAGGAAGCAAAATCCTTTTTGTAGGAGTAGATGAAAATGGCAAAAAAGGAGGGATGGTTTCGGAAATTGCAGAACATAAACCAGCGAATTTTGTTTCCATTCGTCATTACGGATTTTTGGACGGAGATACCGAAGTAACTACAGGCGAACAGGTAGAAAAATGGGCAGGTGGGCACGAAAATTATACCTTTCAGGAAAATAATGGTATTACAACTGTAATCGTGGATATCGATGTTATTGATGAGTATTTAGGCTATTTCAATGACAATTATCCAAAAGCAATGGATAAATTAAAAGAAGTTGCAGAACAATAAAAAAAACGCTGAAAAATGAGCACGACTAAATTTGCAGAGACTATTTTAATAAATAAAAATTCAGAACTGGTTTTTGACTTTACGCAAGATTATAATAAACGATTAAAATGGGATACTTTTCTTAAAAAGGCTGACTTAATTGATGGTGCAACAAAAGCTGATAAAGGGGTTAAAGCATATTGTGTAGCGAAAAACGGACTTGGTATGAAAACAGAATATGTTACCTATAATCGACCAAAAGTTACGGCAATAAAAATGATAGATAATTCCTTTTTATTTAAATCATTTTTAGGTTCTTGGACGTTTAAAGAAATACCTAACGATAAAACAGAAGTAGTTTTTTTATATTCTTTTTCACTTAGATTTCCGTTCAATTTAGTGATAAATTTTATAAAAAAGATTTTGCAAACAAACGTAAGACAAAGACTTATTGATCTTAAATTGAATATTGAGAAAGAAAACATGATTGTATAACAATTACTATAATGAATTTAAGCAATTAACTTAATGGAAAGTTTAACAATTAAGCAAATCGTTCAGAAACATTCGGTTTTGATATGTTTGGTCATTTCCGTGATTTTGATTGTAATAGCAACTTTATTGTATCCAGGCGGATCATTGCTTGACAAAAATTCTATTGGATTTGGCTGGTCAAAAAATTTCATTAGTAATTTGTTTGCTGCAAAAGCGATAAATGGGGCAGAAAACCCCGGCAGGATTTGGGCCATTATCGGAATGGCATTCCAATCGGTTGGTTATGGTGTTTTTTTTTATTCATATGTCAAAAAAAATAGCTTTAAGACAATGGGCTAAAATTTTAAAATTTATAGGCGTTGCCAACATATTGTTTATTTTCTTAATTGCAACACCCTTACATGATCTGGGAACCATATCGATTGTTTTAACATTAATCGGTTTATTTATTATTACAGTATTGATTCTTAAGTCAAAACTTCGTTTACTTAAATTTTGCTGTATTATTTGCTTGCTGACATTTTATTGCTTCTTTTTTCTATTTGGGTTTGGTTATTTGAGTTCAGCCATCATAATGCAGAAAGTATATAATGCAAGTTCGGTATTATTGGTTTTGGGACTTGAGTATTTTACCAAATATGAGGACTTTATAGCAGTTAAATCGGGAGAACAAAAAGTATAAATAATGAACTTGTAAAAACCGATGTAGCTTCAAAACGTATACTGAATCACTTCATTAATGGTAAATAACTGCTTATAATTCTGATTTTTATAAGTAGTAATTCTCACAAAAACTTCAGAATTAAAAACTGAATTCGTATATTGTTCTGCTAAAATTAATTTGTTTCCAAACGTCTTTCAGTTCATTTTAATAGAAATCATTTAAATTATGAAAAAAACCTTAGTGCTCTTCAGTGCATTCTTAGCTTTTGCATCATGTTCAAAACATGAAGGAAAAAAAAATGTTGCTATCACAGGAATAGATTCCACATTGACACCTGGCAATGATTTTTTTAAATATGTAAATGGTAAATGGTACGATTCTGTATCAATACCTGCATCTCAATCCGGAGTTGGTGCTTATATGTTTATGAATTTCCCACAACGAATGCGTCTGCAAGGAATATTAGACAGTATTTCAAAAAGCGAGAATCCGGCAGGAAGTATAGCGCAAAAGGTAGGAGATTTTTATGCATCAGGTATGGATACTGTAACTATTGACAAACGCGGTTACACACCTATAAAGCCGCTACTTTCCAAAATTGAAGC
The DNA here is from genome assembly GCF_000745775.1 of Flavobacterium sp. ASV13. GTDB lineage: Bacteria > Bacteroidota > Bacteroidia > Flavobacteriales > Flavobacteriaceae > Flavobacterium. The sequence continues at coordinate 237,996 of NZ_JQJY01000009.1, forward strand.
AATTAACGATTTGCCTACCTTGATGAACTTTGTGGTTGATCAAGTAAAGGTGTATAATCCTTCTATTATAAGTTTTGGAGTCTCAACTGATGATAAAAACAGCAAAATGAACATTGCTCAAATCTATCAAACCGGTATTGGTTTACCAGACAGGGATTATTATTTCAAATCAGATTCGTCGACTGTTGCCATACAGGAAGCATACAAAAAATACCTTATTACATTATTTCAGCAAACTGGCAGTAATGTAGAAGAGGCTAAAAAGAGTGCTGATTTGGTTTACAATATTGACAAGCAACTCGCTACTTCACATAAAACAAAAGTTGAACTTCGAGATGTGCAGGCAAATTATAATAAAATAGCGGTGACAGATCTTGTAAAAAGACACCCTAATATCGATTGGACTGCTTTTTTAAATAATTTAGGTGCTAAAACCGATTCTATTAATGTATGCCAGCCTGCTTATTATGATGCTCTTAATAAGCTCTTAAAAACCATTCCGCTTAATAATTGGAAAATTTATTTGAAAGCAAACTCTATAGAAAGATATGCTGATGATCTAAGTAAACCTTTTGTAGATGCTTCATTTGAATATACAAAAGTGCTTTCTGGTCAAGCTGTTCAAAAATCACGCGGCGAAAAAATGGCTAATGTCATTGATAGTTATTTGGGCGAAGCGTTGGGCGAATTGTATGTAAAGAAATATTTTTCAGAAGATGCCAAAAAACGTATGTTGGTACTAGTGAATAATTTGCAAAAAGCGTACGGCAAAAGAATTGATAAATTGGAATGGATGAGTCCAATTACGAAACAAAAAGCTAAAGAAAAATTGTTCGCCATTACTAAGAAAATAGGATATCCAGATAAATGGAGAGACTATAGCAATGTGAATGTAGCTAGAAATACCTATTTTGAGAATATTATTTCGGCTTCTAAAGCTGCGTATCAATTTCAATTAGCAAAATTGGGCAAACCAGTCGATAAATCAGAATGGTTTACTACAGTTCCAACAGTTACGGCATATAATAATCCTACTGCAAATGAAATTGTTTTTCCAGCAGGTATTTTACAAGCTCCATATTTTGATAATAATGCAGATGATGCACTAAATTATGGAGGTATTGGAATGGTTATAGGTCACGAAATTACTCATACTTTTGATGATCAAGGTGCTCAATATGACAAGGATGGAAACCTAAAAAACTGGTGGACAAAAGAAGATTATGCGCAGTTTAAATCAAGAATACAACAGGTTATCAATTTGTACAGTACCTATACTGTTTTAGGAGATTTGCATATTAATGGCGCAATGACAGTTGGTGAAAATACAGCTGATATTGCTGGAATAGCAGTTGCCTACGATGCTTTTAAAATGACCGAACAAGGAAAAGGAAACACAAAAATCGATGGTTTTACTCCAGACCAACGCTTCTTTATTTCTATAGCCAAAATATGGCGAGTAAAAATGAAAGACGAGTTCCTGCGTTTGTGGATTAACAATAATCCGCATTCTCCACCAAATTGGCGTGTTAACGGTCCTCTAATGAATACTACACCTTTTTATGATGCATTTAATGTAAAACAAGGCGATAAAATGTTTTTACCGAAGAAGGATAGGATAACGATTTGGTAATACCTTCGTTCTCCGAAGTGTTCCTATAAAAAGCTGCGCAAATGTCACTGACTTTGCGCAATTTTTTGTTTATTAGAGATCGAAAGGCCTTCAAAGACTCTGACTTTTCAGTTAGTTTTTAATATTATTTTAATTATTTATTTTGGAAATTACTCCTAAGAAATTTAGTTTTAAAGTCGGAGACTTTATGACTTATTCGTTTTAAATTACATATTTATAAAATGGCGCAAAGTCGGAGACATTTGCGCAGCGTTCTGAATAATACTTTGCGGAGCGGGTATTATTTTTTGCATGGTGAAAGACCTCCAGGAAATCCAATTTTTAGATAATTATAATTAATAACAATTATATATGAAACTAGCATTAGCTCAATATACATCGGCGGAAATAAAAAAAGAAACTAGATTTTTAATTGATTTTTCAGATGAAATCGAAAAATATTTTATTAAAAAAAAATATGGGAATGATTTAATGGAAATTGTAATTGGAATTATATGTGTAAGTTCAATATTTGAACAATTTTTTAAGCCAAAGTCGCCGAAATATACAAAAGAAAAAAAACATATAAAAAGCGAGGGATTCGAATATGAAGTTGAAAAATGCTTAGAATATAGTATAAAATTAGATTTTGAAACATTTAAAAATTCTTCAGAAATTAAAGCAAAAAAATATTTGGCACAAGAAATTTTAAAATCATTGGAAATTATAGACACGATGAAATCTAAATTTAAAGACTTCGATTTGGTAAATTTTAAAAAAGATTTAGAAAATTATTTTAAAGAAAAAGAATTGATATAAAAAACTGACCGACAAATAATTTTAAGATTTAGTTTTCACATTTAAACAAAAGTTTGCGCTATTCTTGATAATTTCTTCGTTTGCGCGAGTGTATCACTCATGAACGCAATAAAAATAAAAAGCCATTCCAAAAAAAAGGAATGGTTTTTAGCTTTCTAAGTAATTGTAGGAATAGCAAAATTTAACCTTTGAACATACTTGTCCTAACTTCCAAAAGTGTACGCAGGATAAAGAATGCTAAGAAGAAAAGTTGTATAAATATCTCTGATTTTATGCTTTTTTTTCTTACTCAGAATTTTATAAATAAATAATTTAAAACATTATTTGTTTTATTTATTGGATTTGTTTTTTGATATCTATGTGGCGTGTTTCTCCTCCTGAATGGAGGAAATCAAATGGAAATGTTGATTCTGGAAAAATATTACATATATGGATATTTTTTCTTGCATGGCGAAAGACCTCCAGGAAACGGAATATTTAAATAATTATAATTAATTACATAATGTATGAAAATAGCATTGGCTCAATATACTTCAGCAGATATCAGAAAAGAGACAAATTTTATAAGCGATTTTTCAAATGATTTGAAAGAATGGTCTTCGGAAAAGAAATATGGTAAAGACTTAATCGAGCTTGTCATAGGCGTTATTTGCGTTAGCCAAAGTTTCGAGGCTTTTTTTAAACCTGGAAAGCCAAAATATATAAAAGAAAAAAAAGGCGTAAAAAGTACTTATACAAAGCAAGAGTATGATATTGAAAAATGTTTAACATATGATATAAAATTAGATTTTGAAACATTTAAAAAATTTTCAGAAATCGAAGCTAAAAAGCATTTATCCTTAGAAATTTTGAAATCCTTAGATATCATTGTAACTATGAAGACTAAAATTAAGGATTTTGATTTTTTAGCTTTTAGAAAAGATTTAGAAGACTATTTTAAAGAAAATGGATTGATATGAAAAACTGCATTCTGTTAAACGTTTCGGAACAAATCGTGTTGAAAGAAAAAATTTGACACTCAGAACTCATTTAAAAAGACTAAACCGCAGAACAATCTGCTTCAGTAAAAGTTGAGTAGTTTTTATTGCTGTTTTAAAAATTTACTTTTGGATATGAGTTTAATTGGATTTGAGTCTTTTGTTTGACTTAATGGGACTCGAACCAATTTTCCCTGAAAATACTAGAGGTTTTTATTTTTAATAAATGGAACAAGATTTTTCGAACCATAAAAAAAGCTTGAGAAATCTAGATTTTTCAGGCTTTTAGTTTTTACTAGTAGCGGGAACAGGACTCGAACCTGTGTCCGCCGCGGCGGATATAAGCCCGAAGAGCTAAATGTTAAGAATTAGATTTTTAATAAACTCTCTTCCAATTCCTGTTTTTAAATATTTTTCTCTTTTCATTGCTTCAGATTTTGAATTGAAAAATTCGACATGAATCACTTTCCAAGGTCTAAATTTTAAAGTATACCCTTTTGTTTCAAGAAGATTGTGAGATTTGAATCTCTCAATTAGATTAGAAGTATAACCTGTGTAATTTTTATTGAATTTTTCAGAATAAAGAATGTAAACTACAAATTCTTCCATAATACAAAATGTTATAAACAAAAAAAACACCACTTGTTGAAGTGGTGTTTTTGCTTAGTAGCGGGAACAGGACTCGAACCTGTGACCTTCGGGTTATGAGCCCGACGAGCTGCCTACTGCTCTATCCCGCGATGTTCGGGTGCAAAGATACGGCGATTTTTGAGAAATCCAACGAAAATATTAAAAAATGTTTTATTTTCTCTATTGAGTTGATATGACTACCTTTGCACTCGAGACCGATAGGTCGAACTGTACGCAGTAAAATTAAATATTATGCAAATGTCACATAAAGCAGGTTTTGTAAACATCATCGGGAATCCAAATGTTGGGAAATCGACACTAATGAACGCTTTCGTTGGAGAACGATTGTCAATCATTACATCAAAAGCACAAACTACACGTCATAGAATCTTAGGAATTGTAAACGGAGAAGATTTTCAATTGGTATTATCAGATACTCCTGGAATTATAAAACCGGCGTATGAAATGCAGGAATCGATGATGAATTTCGTAAAATCGGCTTTTGAAGATGCTGATATTTTAGTTTACATGGTCGAAATAGGCGAGCAGGATCTAAAAGATGAAGCTTTTTTTAATAAAATCATTCATGCTAAAATTCCGGTTTTACTTCTTTTAAATAAAATTGATAACTCGCACCAAGAACAATTAGAAGAGCAAGTAGCTTTTTGGAAAGAAAAAGTACCAAATGCTGAAATTTTCCCAATTTCTGCTTTGCAGAATTTCAATGTTCCAGAAGTTTTTGGAAGAATTATCGAATTACTTCCAGAATCTCCAGCCTATTATCCTAAAGATCAATTAACAGATAAACCAGAACGTTTCTTTGTTAACGAAACAATCCGCGAGAAAATCTTATTGAATTACAGCAAAGAAATTCCATACGCAGTTGAAATCGTGACAGAAGAATTTCACGAAGACGAAAAAATTATCAGAATTCGTTCGGTAATTATGGTGGAACGCGATACACAAAAAGGAATTATCATCGGACATAAAGGAGCTGCTCTAAAAAAAGTAGGAACAGATGCCCGTGCTGATTTAGAGAAATTCTTCGGAAAACAAATTCACATTGAACTTTACGTAAAAGTGAACAAAAACTGGAGAAGTAATGCCAATATGTTGAAACGATTCGGGTATAATCAGTAGTTTTTATTGAATCGGTTAATCGTTGATTTGTTTAATCGTAAAAACGAAAATATTCTTGAAACACAGATGCCCTAGCCCAGATGGGAACGGCATCCTTTTGTGGTCTCGTTTTTTTCTAACGAGACCACAAAAGATATAGTGAACAGCTGGATTAAGCTCCTGAAAATTATACAAATTAGAATAAAAACTTAGGTACTTAGAAACTTAGCATCTTAGCAACTTTTTTTAACTACCTTTGCAAAAAATTTAAATAAAGCATTTTTGGTTTATAATTTATTGTGATTTAGTCAAAAACGAAATCTGAAATTGTAAATCTGAGATCTAAAATTCAAAAAAATGAATAACATTGTTGCGATAGTAGGAAGACCTAATGTAGGGAAATCAACCCTTTTTAATAGGCTGATACAAAGAAGAGAAGCTATTGTAGATTCAGTATCTGGGGTTACCCGTGATAGAAACTATGGTAAAAGCGAGTGGAACGGAAAAGAGTTTTCTGTTATTGATACGGGTGGATACGTTCGCGGATCTGATGACGTATTTGAAGGTGAAATCCGTAAACAAGTGGAGCTTGCTATCGACGAAGCCGATGTTATTATTTTTGTTGTTGATGTTGAAGAAGGAATTACACCAATGGATGAAACGGTGGCTAAATTGTTACGTAAAGTAACAAAGCCGGTTTTATTGGCTGTAAATAAAGTAGATAACGCAATGCGTGAAAAAGATGCGATTGAGTTTTATAATCTTGGTTTAGGAGATTATTACACTTTTGCAAGTATTTCAGGAAGTGGAACTGGAGATTTATTAGATGCTTTAATTGATGCATTTCCAGAGAAACCAGTTGTTGAGGTTAAAGAAGATTTGCCTCGTTTTGCTGTTGTTGGACGCCCGAATGCTGGAAAATCTAGTTTTATCAATGCTTTGATTGGCCAAGACAGATATATTGTAACGGATATTGCAGGAACAACTCGTGACGCAATTGATACTAAATTTGACCGTTTTGGTTTTGAATTTAATTTGGTTGATACTGCGGGAATTCGTCGTAAAGCAAAAGTGAAGGAAGATTTAGAATTTTATTCTGTAATGCGTTCTGTTAGAGCGATTGAGCATGCAGATATTTGTATATTGGTTATCGATGCAACACGCGGATTTGAAGGTCAGGATCAAAGTATTTTTTGGTTGGCAGAGAAAAACCGAAAAGGTGTTGTAATCTTGGTAAACAAATGGGATTTGGTTGAGAAAGATACCATGTCAACCCGTGATTACGAAGAGAAAATCAAAAAAGAATTAATGCCTTTTACAGATGTGCCAATTTTATTCGTTTCGGCATTGACAAAACAACGTTTGTTGAAAGCATTAGAAGCTACAGTTCAGGTTTTTGAAAACAGAAAACAAAGAATCGCTACTTCAAAATTTAACGAATATATGTTGAAAGTTATTGAGGCTTATCCGCCGCCAGCGACAAAAGGTAAATATGTGAAAATTAAATATTGTATGCAATTGCCAACTGCAACACCTCAGTTTGTGTTTTTTGCCAATATGCCACAATATGTTAAAGAACCATATAAAAGATATCTTGAAAATAAAATTAGAGAAAATTGGGACTTTGCCGGAGTGCCGATTGATATTTATATCAGAGAAAAATAAAACTGAATCCCCTGTAAAAAGGGGATTTTTTTTTGCTTCTAAACAAAATACGCAGTAAATGTTATATTTATAATTAAACCTTTAAGTTGCTTTCAGGTCTTAATAGTTCTAACCAACCAATTATGACCAGGTATTTTTCTTATTTATTGTTTTTTCTTTTTTGCGTCGCTGCCAATGCGCAAAATGATATTATCATTAAAGGAACTGTTGTTGATCTTAACACACAAGTTCCGCTTGAAATGGCGACAGTATATTTTACAACCGTTAAAGATTCTGCTGTAATCGAATATGCTACTACTGATAAAAACGGCGTTTTCAGAATAAATACAAAAAAAATCAACAAACCTGTTTTCCTGAAAGTCAATTATATGGGATATCAGACTTTCGTTGAAGAACAAAAAGAACTTGTTGAAAGCAAGGATTTCGGGAAATTATATTTGGCCGAAAATATTAATGCTTTGGAAAATGTTGTCATTAAAACTGAAGCACCACCAGTTGCCGTTAAAAAAGATACTTTGGAATTTAATGCTTCGGCGTTTAAAGTAAGGCCAGATGCCAATGTTGAAAATTTATTAAAACAGTTGCCCGGCGTTGATGTTGATAATGACGGAAAAGTTACTGTAAATGGGCGGGAAGTAACCCAGTTTTTAGTTAACGGAAAAGCTTTTTTTGATAAAGACGGTCAGATGTTATTGAAAAATATGCCGGCCGAAATCATTAAAAAAGTTCAGGTTTCAGATTTTAAAACCAAAAAAGAAGAACTGGCAAAACAGGAATCAAGTTCAGATAATTCCTCGATTAACTTCACGATTGACGAAAAGAAAAATAAAGGTTTCTTTGGAAAAGCGCTTGCTGGTTATGGTTCAGATGATCGCTATGAAAGCAGTCTGATTATGAATTTCTTCAATAATAATCAGAAAATTAGCGTTTTGGCTTCTTCTAATAATATCAATTCGACCGGTTTTTCAATGGATGACGTATTTGATAATATGGGAGGTGGACGAAATAATAACGCCAATCAAGGAAGTACTACAAGTGGAAAAGGAATTATTCAGTCAAATTTGGCTGGAATTAATTATTCAGATGAATGGTTTAAGGATTTCTCAGCTTCCGGGAGTTATAATTTTTCAAATAATATAACGAACAATGACAGCAAAGCTAATCAATTGAGCTTTTTGCCGACAGGAAATATTTTAACGGAATCAGATGCCAAAACGAGAACTGAAAATACCGGAAATAAAGCCAATTTTGAGTTCGAGTACAAACTTGATCCGAGTACGCGAATTGTTTTTACGCCAAAATTCAATCAGACGCGAGTTGATAGTGATTCAGATTCATCAAGTTCTTCTCAAGATGAAAATGGCCAGGCTTTAAATGAAAGTACAGCGGTTTCTCGCCGAGAAAATACAACGACTAATTTTGCCAATACTTTAAATTTCAATAAAGCATTTGAGAAAAAAAATCGTAACCTGAGTTTCGTTTTTGATAATAACAATACAGATGCTATTACGGATGCATTGAATGTTTCAGAAACAATTTTTTATCAGGATAATAAACCAAATGATAAACGAAATCAGACGACAAGAAATGATAATGTGAATGATGCTTATTCCTTAGATATTGAATATACGGAACCGATTACAGATTCTTTAAGAATCAGATTTGGTTCTGATTTTGATTGGCAAAACGAAATAAAAGATCAAAAAACATTTGATTATGATGCTGATACACAATCGTATTCTCAAGTAAATGAGTCTTTGACGACTTATACAACGTCGAAACAAAATTCGGTGAGCCCGAAAGTTGGAATTACGCTTCAAAAGAACAAATACACCATAAATCTGGATACAAAAACCTCGATTATTGATTATGATAATCATGCTTTTTATTTAGGAAAACCAACCGATTTGAATCAGAAATATGCTTTGCCATACGCGACAGCTCAATTTCGATATAAGTTCAGCCGTTCAAAGAATATGACTTTTAAATATGATTATTCGAATGCGCTTCCGGCTTCGAGTTTTTTATTGCCAGTTGCAAATTTGAGCAATCCGTTGAATACGATTATAGGAAACCCGAATCTGACGCCAATAGAAAAAAGCAGTGCAAATTTTAGTTTCAGAAATTTTGATTTCCGAACACGTTCGGGTTACAGCGTGTATGCAAGAGGAGATTATTATTCTAATGATATTTCTTCTACTTCATTTTATGATGACAGCGGAAAAAGAACGACAACGTATGTGAATATATCAGATACCTACACCTTTACTGTTGGCGGAAACTGGAATCAATCGATCAAGAAAGATGCAAATACGTTTAGATATGGTTTGCAGTTGAACGGAACTTACAGTTTTGATAAAGGTTTTACAAATGGAGTTATGTACAATGCAAAAGGTACTGCAGTAACGCCAAAAGTATATTTGTCTTATGAATATGGCGAGCTGATTGTTATTGCACCTTCGTACAGTTTGTCATACAATGAAACAAAATATCAAAACTACACTCGCGATGCAACTTCAAATGTCGTACACCGAATTAATTTGCAAACAACGAGTTATTGGCCAGCTAAATTTATTTTCGGTAATGACTTTGGATATACTTATAATTCTAATATTTCGAGTGATTTCAAAAAAGACTTCTACTTATGGAATACGAGTTTGTCTTACGGATTTTTGGACAAAAAACTTTATGCAAAAGTGAAAGTGTACGACGTTTTGAATCAAAATCTAAGCGCTACCAGAACGATTTCGGCAACATCAATCCGAGATGAAGAAAACACCGTTTTAAAAAGATATATCATGTTTTCATTGGCCTATAAAATTGGAAATTTTGCAGGAAATGAAAAGGGTAAGAGAAGAGGCCGAGAAAGAGAGGAGTAGGTTTTGTCTTTCTGAAGAGACGTGTGTTGGCGCGTCTCTTTAAGGCTTTTTTTTAAGATGCTAAGGTTCTAAGGTACTAAGGCGCTGAGGTTTTGAAAAAGCGTATAAATCAAATAAAGTTTGATTTATACGCTTTTTTTTATCACTACATATAAAACCTTAGCATCTTAGAAGCTTAGCACCTTAGAACCTCTTTTCTATTCGATGATAAACAGTAAAACGAACAATATCCCTGTCATAAAAATCTATACCAGTGGCACGTCTTTGGAAGTTTTTTAGATAACCCAATTCTACTCCGATATTAGGATTGAAATGATAGCGAAGTGCTACGTAAAATCTGTTTTGATCAAAAGTATTCAGCTTGTTGTCTTTTCCGAAATTGAACATAACTTCGTCGGAAATTGTACCTTTTAAGCTTCTGTTTTCTTTTTTCCAAAGATCAAAAGTCGACTGCAATCTATATCGGAATCTTAAGGCAAATGAGAAATCATCGAGTAATTCTGTTCTTGAAGCTTTTTCGATAAAACGTTCTTCAAGCTGAAAACGATTGTGAAAAGTGATTTTCCCAATATCGTCAATCAAAGTAATATCTTGCTGAATTCGATATTCCGGAATTGAGAAATCAGGATCAATATTGGGATTTTGAGTATTTACATTAAAAAAAGCAAGTCCGCCTCCTAAATCTACAAGTTTGCTTGCTCTATATCGACCCTGAACTCGGATAACAAAAAGATTTTCATGAACCGGATTTAAAAAAGCCCGATTATCAAATTCAGAATGAAGTGCCCATTTTTCGGATAAAGGCAAAATGTTATAATAACGAATCCAGGCTAAAGTTTGCTGGTCGGTTTTCTTTTCATTTTGCGCCGATAAATTTGTGCCAATTAAGCCAAGTAGGAACAGTAATTTGAAAAACTTCATCTAATCTCCATAAATTCAGGCTGCGAATATATAGAAATCAGCGTTGATTCAGTGCAGATTAAAATTTGGTTTCATTACTATTTTGTGATTTCAAAGTATAAAAAAACGAGGCAGGTTTAAAAACTTGCCTCGTAATAATAATTTTAAACAAACTAACTTAACCGCTTACAGCGAATATTTTAAAGTAACTCCGTAAGTTCTTTGGTCACCAATTACCCCTGCATATTGTCCTGCGTTACCTCCGGCAGGCAACAATTGCTCATAGTAATCTTTATTCAATAAGTTGCGTCCCCAGAAGTGAACAGATAGCCCTTGAGAGGCACGGAAACCTAAACGTGCATTAAAAATAGCATATCCTGGTACAACCAAATATTTTGAAGCCGATGGACTTGAAGAAAATTCTGAACGAGCATAAGAATCAAGTGCTACAAATATTTTTCCTCTATTTCCAAAGAATGTTGCATTGTCGGAAAGCTCTCCGCCTAATGATCCTGCCCATCTTGAAGCTCCAGGCAAATCAGTTCCAGAAACATCTTTGAAAGATACCGGTGCACCAGTTTCTTCTAATGGAAGCGGAGCATTTGTAAATTTCACATATTTTCCGTCAGTATAAGTTGCAGCAGCATTTACTGTTAAATGTGAGCTAAATACGAAACTTGCATCTAATTCTGCACCTCTTACACGTACTTTATCAGCATTTGCAAGGTATCCACGGTTTACACCTAATTCAGCAGCCTGAACGTTTGTTTGGAAATCTTTAATATCTGTATTGAAGAACGTTAAGTTGAAAATCGAATTTTTAAATGGAGACGTTTTTACTCCAACTTCATAATGATTTACTTTTTCAGGTTTGATTACAGCAAGATCCAATAACGGATTTCCTTTTGAATCTGTAGGAAGTCCAGCAACGTTTACACCAACTGGTTTGTAGCTTTTTGCATAAGTTGCATAAGCATTGATTTTGTCTGTAACTTTATAAGTCAATGTTAAGTTTCCTGAAAAATCGGTATTGTCTGTACTTGAATCAAAAGCCTGATCAGAGTAAACTGATTTTTTCAAAGCAATTAACGCAGGATCATTAGTTTGTAAACCTCCGTAAGTTAAACGGCTGTAATGAGCATCTTTTTTATCAAAGTTATATCTTAAACCTGGTAAGACATGCAAGCGTTCTGTAATTGCCCAGTCAATTTGGCCAAATACTGCTGCACTTGAAGCTCTGATTCTAGCATCAGTTTTGATTCCGTAGCCTTCAAAAAGACCTGGAGTTTTCCATAATGGGCTAGTAGAACTTTGTGCGAATCTCCATTGTGCATTTCCAGATTCTTCTGTACCATCTGTTTGAGAAGTTTGATCAATAAAGAATACTCCCGCAACACCACTAACTTTAGAAGTTAATTGACCTGCATAACGAACCTCTTGAGTTATCTGAGTTTGTCTTGTTGGGTTTTGAGATTTTGCTAATACTTGTAATCCTGTAAAATCCCTGTCATTTGATGGATCCCAGTTCCAGAATCTCCAAGCGGTAGTTGAAGTTAATGTTCCTGGTCCAACTTTTGTGTCAATATTAAGCGAAATACCTCCCATGTCTTGATTTGAACGCCATGGTGTATCCTGATCAATTTTACGGTCAAAAGCATTTAAACTTGGTAATTGATAATTTAAATCTTTGATAATAGCATCAAATTGGCGGTAAGCGGCTCTTTGAGTAGGAGCAACACCAGCTACAACCTGTGCATATCCGTCAGGACGCTGTGTTGTAATATCTGCTGCTAAAATAATATTAGTATTTACAGATGGAGTCCAAAGCAATTGACCTCTAACACCTTGATTGTTCAATGTGTTTGTTGGTCTTCCAGTTGCTACGTTGTCAATTAATCCATCTCTTTGTGTTCCTGAAAAAGAGATTCTTCCAGCAACTTTTTTACCTAAAGCTCCAGTAACCGATGCTTTAGCTTGTAAAAAGTTATAGTTTCCATAACTTACTTCAAAATCTGCTCCTGTAGAAAAACTTGGTTTTCTAGTAGTAATATTGAAAGCACCCGAAGTTGTATTTTTTCCAAATAATGAACCTTGTGGCCCACGTAACACCTCAATTTGCTCCACATCAATAAAATCTAAAGTTGTTGCTGCAGGACGAGCATAATAAACCCCGTCAACGTAAAAACCAACTCCAGGATCGATTCCGTCATTTGTTAATCCGAAAGGAGAACCTAAACTACGAATGTTGATTCCTGTATTTCTTGGATTTGAAGAATAAAGTTGTACTGATGGAACTAATTCTTTAATACGGTTAACATTAAAAGCACCTGTTTGTTCTGCTTGTTTTCCTGTAATTACAGAAATTGCAATTGGCACATCCTGAACTTTTTCGATTCTGCGCCGTGAAGAAACAACAACTTCGACCAAAGCGTTTTCTTCATTTAAAATGATTTGTAATGGAGTTGCAGGCAAATCATCGATTTCTAATTCGGTAGTTTTATAACCAACATATTGAATTAAAAGTGTTATTGGAAGTTTTCCCTTAGTGTCGATAGTAAATTTTCCTGTAGCGTCAGTAATTGTATTTATAGTAGTACCTTTAATAACAACGTTTGCAGCTTCTAATGGAGTATTTTCAGTTGTTTTAACTACACCTTCGATGTTTTGTCCAAATGAGAGTGAAAAAGTTAAAACAGATAATATTGTAAGTATATTTTTAATCGAATTTTTCATTTTTATATTAAGTATATATGATTAGTAGAGTTTTTAATAAATTTTTTTTTATCAACACATACACATCATACAAGAAATGCTTTTTGCAGTTTGGAACTGACTATTTGAATTTGTTTGCAAAAGACTTTTGGTTACGCCTAATAAACTGAAATGTTCTTTCATGAGTTAAAAATTTGTAATTGGTTTGTTAATTATTTTTTGGCAAATATATATAATTAATTCTATCGATTTACTAGACTTTAAAAAAATATTTTTTTATTTTTTTACTAATGAGGCGATTGTGATACCTTCCATAGCCTTCAAAGTTTTATCTCTAATAAGCATTAAACCATGACGCAGACTGCATTCAGACTCGGTTTTGCAATCAGAACAAGGCTCGTAAAAATTTAAAGAAGCACATGGCAAAAGTGCAATTGCACCGTCAAATAATCGGTGAATTTCTGCCAAAGTGATGTCGTTTTTGGATTTTATCAGATAATAACCGCCAAATTTTCCTTGTTTGCTGCTTACAAAACGTCCTCGTTTTAGATCTAAAAGAATCTGTTCTAAAAACTTTTTAGGAATGTTAGCGCCATCAGCGATTTCTATAGTTCTAGAAATGTGATTTTCGTCTTGTTCAGCTAAATAAAGTAAGGCCTTAAGGGCGTATTTTGCTTTATGTGATAACATCTATGATTGAATTATGAATTGTAAATTTAACTAAAATAATTTAGTAAACCTGAAACTTGAAATTAGAAACAAAATAAATTACCAACTTCCGCCTGAACCTCCACCAGAGAATCCGCCTCCGCCAAAGCCTCCGCCGAAACCGCCGCCGCCAGATGATCCGCCACCGAAGCCTCCAAAACCGCCTCCGCCACTTCTTCCAAGATTACTCAGAATAATAACATCAAGTAGGCTAGGACCTCCGCCGCTATTCCCAGAATTTCCTCCGCCACCTCTTTTATTACGGGAAAGTAAAATTAATACTATTACCACAATGACGATAAATGGAAATATAGGAAAGTCTTTTCCTTTAGATTGCTTGCGTTCGCCTTTATATTTGCCTTTAAAAACATCAAAAAGCGCATCGGCACCTTTGTCAAGTCCGCGATAATAACTTCCTGCTTTAAATTCAGGGATAATAATGTTTCGGGTAATTTCTCCTCCAATTCCTGCTGTTAAACGATCTTCTAATCCATAACCAGGAGAAATCCAGATTCTTCTTTCGGCTTTAGCCAATAAAATCAAAACCCCGTTATCTTCTTTTGCTTGTCCAATTCCCCATTCCTGAGCCCATTTTGGAGTAAGAATTCCAATATCTTCCCCTTTTAAGCTTTCAATAGTAATGACAACAATTTGAGTAGAAGTTGAATCGGAATAACGAACTAGTTTTTCTTCTAATTGTGTTTTTTCAGAAGAACTTAAAACATTGGCGTAATCATAAACCGAAGTCTGGAAATCAGGTTTTTTAGGAATGTCAAACTGAGCAAAAATAGTATTGCAGATAAAAAACGCGATAAGCAAAAAAGTAAACTGAAAAATTCTATTGGAATTTGGGATTTTATTATTGGAATTTTTCATTATTTATCCTTTTGAGATTTCGTTAGATAATTCGTTTGTGTCGCCTTCCGACCACGGAAAGTATTTTTTTAATTGTTCTCCGGCATTTGTAATTCCGTCAACAATTCCTTGTTTGAAATTGCCAGATTTAAAATGATTACTCATGATGTCTTTGGTACAATCCCAAAAATCATCGGCAACCAAATCATTAATTCCTTTGTCTCCACAAATTACAAAACTTTTGTCTTCAACTGCAAAATAGAGCAATACGCCATTTTTTAATTTGGTTTCATCCATTCGTAATTCATGAAAAACTTCTAAAGCCCGATCAAAATGAGCTTTAGAAGTTGTTTTTTCTATATGAACTCTAATTTCGCCAGAAGTATTATTTTCAGCCATTCGAATAGCTTCAACAATTTCCTGCTCTTCTGCTTTGGTTAAAAAATCTTCTACTTTTGACATTTGGGTAATTTTAGAGTTAAGGTTATAGATCTTAGATTTATTGTCTAAATTCTTTTTAGAATTTTACTTCAACTGGTTTGTCTGCTCCGGTAGAAGCCTCGAAGTATGGTTTTTCTTTGTATTCGCTCAAGAACCAGTTGTTTGGAATTTTTAAAACATATCCGTTATAAGTTTGTACAGATTCATTGAAACGAGTTCTAGCCGTTAAAATTTGATTTTCTGTACTTGCTAATTCGTCTTGCAATTTTAAGAAATTCTCGTTTGCTTTCAAAGTTGGATATTGTTCTACAGAAACCAATAATTTTGATAATGATGAAGTTACACCACTTTGAGCCTGGTTGAATTGTGCCAATTGCTCTGGAGTCACATTACTTGGATCAATAGTTACTGAAGTTGCTTTTGCACGAGCTTCGATTACTGCTGTTAAAGTTGATTTTTCAAAATCAGCAGCACCTTTAACCGTGTTTACTAAATTTCCAATAAGGTCATTTCTTCTTTGGTAAGCTGTTTGTACGTTACCCCATTCTTTATTTACAGCTTGACTGTGCTGTAAGGCAGTGTTTTTAATTCCAATTGACCAAAATGCGATAATAGCAATAAATGCGATAAGAATTCCTACAGGGATTAACCACTTTTTCATATTTGTTTTGATTTAAGTTTATTTCTATTTTTAATTACAATTCGTTTTTGATGTCGTTCAATTGTGTTTTTATGGTCTCTAATTTACGTATTATTTCGAATTTATCTAATGTTTTCTTCTGTCCCTCTTTTAAATGCGTTTTAGCGCCTTCAAGCGTGAAACCTCTTTCTTTTACCAAATGATAAATCAGCTGCAGGTTTGTAATATCTTCCGGAGTAAACATTCTGTTGCCTTTAGCATTCTTTTTTGGTTTCAGAATATCAAATTCGCTGTCCCAAAATCGTATCAATGATGCATTGACATTAAAAGCCTTGGCAACTTCGCCAATACTGTAATATCTTTTGTCTTTTGAAAGTTCAATATGCATGTTTTTGTATTTCTAATTTATTTCAAAAATAACACTTTTTAAAGTATTAATCTAATGATTGATTTTCCTGGTTCGCCATTTGTGAAATTGCTACATATTCGGCAGCTGAAATATTTCCGTAATAAAAATTCAGCGGATTTACGACTTTTCCATCTTTGTGGACTTCATAATGACAATGCGGACCTTCAGATCTTCCGGTACTTCCCACGTAACCAATAATGTCACCTCTTTTTACATGTTGTCCTGGTCTGCAATTGTATTTACTTAAATGTGCATAAAGGCTTTCGTAGCCAAATCCGTGCCGAATTACAACATGATTTCCATATCCAGAAGCCGTGTTGTCAGCTCTGCTCACTACGCCGTCTCCGGTTGCATATACAGGAGCTCCTGTGTTTGCAGTGAAATCCATTCCGTTGTGCATTTTCCTCACTTTCGTGAAAGGATCAAGACGATATCCAAAACCCGAAGCAACACGTTTTAAATTTTCATTTCGAACGGGTTGAATGGCAGGAATGGCTAATAATAAATTTTCTTTGGCTCCAGCTAATTTTAAAATTTCATCTAAAGATTTCGACTGAATGGCCAGTTGCTTCGAAAGTTTATCAATTCTTTTCGTAGTATTTAAAACTAGCTGAGAATTATTATATCCTTCTAGCGTTTTATACCTGTCAGAACTTCTAAATCCTGCTTTTCTAATCGAATCTGGAATTTCAGCTTTGTTAAAATATACACGATAAATATTATTGTCACGTTCTTCTAATGCGTCTGCAGCATCATCAATTTCGTCTAGTTTTTTATTTAAAATGGAATATTGAAGTTTTAAATTTTCAATTTCACGTGCCTGTAAACGATCTTTTGGAGTTTCGAAATAAGGCGTGTTAATTAAAAGAACAAAAACTAAAAAACCAAACAACGCTGAAGCCACTAAAAACAATAATGCGTAACCTATTTTTATTCTTTTTCTGGTTTTTATTTTTGTATAAGCCAGATTTTCTGAGTCGTAATAATATTTTACTTTCGCCATATTTTAAAATACGCTATTTTTGCACCTTGTAAAATAAGTTAGTCGAATAAAACTGCTAAATGTTTCAGTTATCCGACACTTTTTTTTACGAGGATTAATGATTAGATATTGGGGACTATTTTATCATTAGATAATGCGCAAAATAGACAATTTATTGTTTAAATTATAAGTTTTTTAATTTCATTATAAAAAACTTAATGCATCATCAAATGAATTAATTATCTAATTATCTAGTTATCAAATTGACACATTAAATTGACACATTTTCTAATTAAAATATGAAATCACAAGACGTACGTAAACAATTTTTAGATTTTTTTGAGAGTAAAGGACATACTATCGTTCCTTCAGCTCCTATTGTTCTTAAAGACGATCCAACCCTTATGTTCAATAACTCGGGAATGGCCCAGTTTAAAGAATTTTTCTTAGGGAATGGAACTCCAAAAAGTCCAAGAATAGCCGATACGCAAAAATGTCTTCGTGTTTCAGGAAAACATAACGATCTTGAAGAAGTTGGTATTGATACCTACCACCACACTATGTTTGAGATGCTTGGAAACTGGTCTTTTGGAGATTATTTCAAAAAAGAGGCTATCAACTGGGCATGGGAATTATTGACAGAAGTGTATAAAATCCCAAAAGAAAATCTTTATGTTTCTGTTTTTGAAGGAAGTAAAGAAGATAATGTTCCGTTTGACCAAGAAGCTTGGGATATCTGGAAAACATTAATTGACGAAGACCGAATCATTCTTGGAAATAAAAAAGATAATTTCTGGGAAATGGGTGATCAAGGACCATGCGGACCTTGTTCTGAAATTCACGTTGATTTACGTTCTGAAGAAGAAAAAGCTCAGGTTTCTGGAAAAAGTTTAGTTAATAATGATCATCCACAAGTAGTTGAAATCTGGAATAACGTATTCATGGAATTTAACCGTAAAGCGGATGGTTCTTTGGAAAAACTTCCTGCACAACACGTAGATACCGGAATGGGATTTGAGCGTTTGTGTATGGCTTTACAAGGAAAAACATCAAATTATGATACTGATGTTTTCATGCCTTTGATTAGAGAAATCGAAACCATTACAGGAGCAAAATATACAACTAATGATGTAACAGACATTAGTGAAGAACAAAATAAAATGAATATTGCTATTCGTGTAGTTGCAGATCACGTTCGTGCGGTAGCATTTGCTATTGCTGATGGACAGTTGCCTTCTAACACGGGTGCAGGATATGTAATTCGTAGAATTTTACGTCGTGCTATTCGTTACGGATTTACTTTCTTAGGAACAAAAGAGCCATTTATTTTCAAATTAGTTGAAACTTTAAGCGAGCAAATGGGAGATTCTTTCCCGGAAATCAGAACACAGAAAGCACTTTGTTCGAATGTGATTCGTGAAGAAGAAAACTCTTTCTTAAGAACATTAGATCAGGGATTAATTCTTTTGGATGCTGTAATCTTAAATAATGCAGGAGATACAATCGACGGTAAAAAAGCTTTTGAATTGTATGATACTTACGGTTTTCCAATCGATTTAACGGCTTTGATTCTTTCAGAAAAAGGATTGAAATTAGACGAAAAAGGATTCCAGGAACAATTACAATTGCAAAAAGAAAGATCTCGTGCAGCATCAAAAGTAACTGCTGGAGACTGGAATGTAATTGTTGAAGATGACATTCAGGAATTTGTTGGTTATGACAGATTATCTCAGCAAGTTAAAATCACGAAATACAGAAGAGTAGAAAGTGTAAAAGATGGAGAAATTTTCCAATTAGTTTTCAATGCTACACCGTTTTACGGGGAAAGCGGAGGACAAACTGGAGATAAAGGATATCTTGAAGCTCAAAATGGTGATATTATTTATATCATTGATACTAAAAAAGAAAATAATCAAACTGTTCATTTAGCAAAATCGCTTCCTGAAAATATTACTGGAACTTTTAATGCTGTTGTTGATGCAATTCAAAGAGCTAAAACTTCTTCAAATCACTCGGCTACGCATTTATTGCACCAAGGTTTGCGTAAGATTTTAGGAACTCATATTGAACAAAAAGGTTCGATGGTTCGTAATGCTTCACTTCGTTTTGACTTTTCTCATTTCTCTAAAGTTACAGATGAAGAATTGCTAGAAGTAGAGAACTTTGTAAATGCAAGAATTCGTGAGAGTTTGCCATTAATCGAGAAAAGAGCCATTCCGAAAGAACAAGCGCTTGAAGATGGAGCAATTGCTTTATTTGGAGAGAAATATGGCGATTTAGTTCGTACAATTAAATTTGGTGATTCTGTCGAATTATGTGGAGGAACACACGTTGCAAATACATCAGATATCTGGCATTTTAAAATTGTTTCAGAAGGAGCAGTTGCAGCCGGAATCAGAAGAATTGAAGCGATTACAAGCGAGGCAGCAAAAGAGTATTTTGAGTCTCAGGCAATTTCTTTTAATGAAATTAAAGAAGTGCTTAAAAATGCTCAGGATCCTGTAAAAGCGATTCAGGTATTGCAAGATGAAAATGCTCAATTGAAAAAACAAGTGGAAGCTTTATTGAAAGATAAAGCTAAAAATATGAAAGCTGATTTAGCTAAAGAATTACAAGAAATCAACGGCGTTCAATTCTTAGCAAAACAAGTTGATTTGAACCCAGAGGGGGCAAAAGATTTAGCTTACGAATTGGGAGGCTCATATAACAACTTATTTGTAGTTTTCGCAACTGCTCACGAAGGAAAACCGATGTTAACTTGTTATATTTCTAAAGAAATTGTAGCAGAGAAAAACTTAAACGCTGGACAAGTAGTTCGCGAATTAGGAAAATACATTCAAGGTGGAGGAGGAGGACAACCTTTCTTCGCAACTGCTGGAGGTAAAAATGTTGACGGAATTGGTGAGGCTTTGGCGAAAGCGGTTGGTTTCGTGAAGTAATTTTTAATCTCGCAAAGACGCAGAGTCGCAAAGTTTAATTTTTAAGCTTTGCGATTTTTTTTTGCGCTAATTTAATTGCTAAGGTTTATGTTTTTGAAATAGAAGATTTACTAATCTCGCAAAGACGCAGGGTCGCAAAGTTTTTTAAGTTTTATTTTTGTAAGTTTATACTTTGATTTAAAAAGAATGACTGAGAATGAGATTTCAGCTGTTGTGGTTGATGTTTGTTATAAAATTCATGTGAAATTAGGACCTGGTTTATTGGAATCTGTTTATGAAGCTATTTTACATCATGAATTAACTAAGAGAGGATTAACTGTAGAAAGACAAAAAACTTTACCCGTTATTTGGGATCAAATAAATCTGGATATTGGATTTAGAGCAGATTTAATTGTTGAAAATAAAGTGATTTTGGAAATTAAATCAATCGAACAATTGACGGATATTCACGCCAAACAAGTTTTAACTTATCTTAAAATCACAAAAATGAAGTTGGGCTTACTAATTAACTTTAACGTACCAATTATCAAATTTGGAATTAAAAGAGTCGTTTCAAATCTTTAATAAAACACTTTAAAACTTAAATAAAAAAGCAGAGTCGCAAAGTATATAAAAAAACTTTGCGACTCTGCGTCTTTGCGAGATTAAAAAATTACTTACGCTCCCCAATTTGCTGGCGCCACATAGCGTAATACAATCCTTTTTCAGCAATCAAATCATCATGTTTACCTTGCTCGATAATTTTACCTTGTTCCAAGACAAATATTCTATCAGCGTGCATTACAGTTGATAAACGGTGTGCAATTAAAACTGTAATTCTATTTTTATCTGAAATATTTCTGATAGTAGCATTAATTTCTTCTTCGGTAATAGAATCCAAAGCCGAAGTTGCTTCATCAAAAATCAATAAATTTGGATTTCTAAGAATAGCTCTGGCAATAGACAAACGCTGTTTTTCTCCACCCGAAACTTTAATTCCGCCTTCACCAATTGTGGTGTTCAAACCATCTTCAGCACGTTTTAACAATTTTTCGCAGCTTGCTCTTTTTAGGGCATCGTATAAATCTTCATCGGTTGCATTTGGTTTAACAAACAATAAATTTTCGCGAATTGTTCCGGAGAATAATTGAGCGTCCTGGGTTACAAAACCTAACTGCTTTCTTAAATCTAGTAAATCAATCTCGGCAGAATCGATATCATTGTAAAAAACCTGACCTTCTGCAGGCGTGTATAATCCAACTAATAATTTTACCAAAGTTGTTTTTCCGGAACCAGACGGACCGACAAATGCAACAGTTTGTCCTTGTTTAATTTCAAAATTGATATCTTCTACGGCTTTAAATTTTGCCGTTTTATGTTTGAAACTAACATTTGAAAATAAAAGTGATTGAATTGCGCCAACATGTTTTGGACTTTTAGGACGAAATTCTTTTGGAGCATTTAATAATGTTCTGAAATTCTCCATAGAAACTTTCGTTTCATTAACTGCAATAATAAAGTTTCCAAGTTCCTGAAGCGGACCAAAAATGAAGAAAGTGAAAAATACCATCGTCAATAAATCACCCACAATAATTTTACCTCCAAACAAGAAGTAATACAAAGTAAACACCACACAAGTTCTTAAAAAATGAACCGTTGTTCCCTGAATAAAACTCAAACTTCTGATATAACGAACTTTCTCTAATTCGAGATGTAAAATCTTAAAAGTATTTAAGTTAAGACGTTTTTCTTCTTGATACGTCAAACCTAGACTTTTTACAAGTTCAATGTTTCGCAAACTTTCGGTTGTTGAGCCAGCCAAAGCATTTGTCTGGTTTACAATTTTTTTAGAAACTACTTTTATCTTTTTTCCTAAATAAGAGCTTACCAAAGCAATAATTGGCGCCGTAATTAAAAAGATAATTGAAATACGATAATCGATTCGGGCAACATAAACAATTACGAATATGAATCCGATAATGGTTTGAAAGATTAACGAAATCGAAAGTGTAATTAATTTTTCAGAATCAGAACGAACTTTGGTTAGTTTGCTTAAAGTTTCACCGCTTCGTTGATCTTCGAATTCGGCGTATGGTAAATCCAAAGATTTTTTAATTCCATCAGTATACATTTGAGCACCAGTTCGCTGAATGACAACATTGGTGAAATAGTCCTGAAAGTTTTTAGTAATTCGGGAAATCATTGCTGCTCCAAGCGAAAGCCCAAGCCAAAATGACAATGATTTGATAAAACCAGTTGCGTTTCCATCATATTTATGGAGCCCGACACCGCAATCCTGCATTAATTTACCGGTAATAATTGAATCTGATAAACTGAAACAAATGTTTATCGAAGCCATAATCAGCGCAAAAAACAAAAGCATTTTGTGTCTGATTATATAAGAATATAATAATTTCATATGATTTTTAGAAAAGTGGAAGATGCAAAAGTAAGCAATTGTTTTAGTTTGTAAAGTTGATTTATGTTATTTAAAATGTAATTTTTTTTACGGTTAAATTATATGTGTTTTTATAGTATTATATGTTTGAAATTTTAGGAAGTATTTTTAAACTTTTGAATAAATATAAAAATAAGAAAACAACTATTTTTATTACAGTATTTTGTTTTGTAGTTAAATTTCTAAAGAAGTAATTTCTTGTGTATAGTAGTTGTTTTTAGTGTGTTAAAAAAGGTTAATTGTGTTTTTTGTTCTGATTATGGAAACCCGTAAGGCTTTGATTTTGGATTGTGCTATGTTTGTTTCATTAACAAATTTATCCAAATCAAAATGAAAAAAATCCTATGTCTTTTCGGAGCTTTGACTCTATTATTAACTTCATGTTCTAGTGATGATTCGTCTTCAAATTCTGGTTTACTTAAAAAAACCGTTATTACAGCTCCTGATGGTGATAAATACACTATCAGTTATAAGTATGATGGTAATAAAATAGTAAGTGCGATAGATGATTCAGGTGATGTAAGTCTTTATTATACTTATACAGGAGATTTAATTACCAAAATAGAGTTTAAAAACCCTGATGGAACAATCGACCAAATAAATAATTTTTCATATAATGCAGAAGGTAAATTAACAACTTTTGTAAGAGTAGAACCAAATATGGATTGGGGACATAAGGAAGTTTATACTTATAATGCTGATGGAACTGTAACAGCTCAATCGTATTCAGGTGACGGTACAACTCAAACAAACAAAGGAACAAGTAATACAATTAAATTTGTAAACGGAGAAGTTAGTGAAATAGTTAGTTCAGCAAGTTGGGAAAATCATAAATATACTTATGACAATAAAAATAACCCTACGAAAAATATTTTAGGAATGGATAAAATTGCATTTGTTGATGGAGAAGGAAATGGAGTAAAATTTAATATTTTGACAGATACATCAGAAGGAGATTTGTGGACAAATAGCACTTTTACTTATAATGAGCAAGGATACCCAACTAAAGAAGTTGATAAAGGATCTGACAGTTTAGGTACTTCGGAGTACTTCTATTAATAACCACACAATTTTAATTATAAAAGCCAGATTTTATCTGGCTTTTTTTTGATCTATATTTTTCCTTTTTTCGCTGACCATTTTACAACACCATTTTGAATTAGTTCAAGATCTCCATTATCCTGTAAATGAAGTTGTGCGTTTGTAATCCCAGAAATTTTACTTCTCCAAACAATTTCCTGCAAGAACATACCGTTAGGTCGTGATCCTAAAATTCCAATCTCTCCACTATTTGAAAAAAAACACATAGCGTTATTATAGATAGGAGATCCAACTAACCATATTTTTTGATTATTTGAGTTGTCCAGTATAAATAAGCAACCTGAATCAAATTCTAATGAATATCTTCCATTAGGTGATTTTATACATTTCCGATAACATGCTAAATCGATTCTTTCTCCAGTTTCTATGACTGATCTTACAGCGAAAGGATACCATTTTAGTATTGATTCTTTATCAATTCTTGATAAAGTACTTTGCTCATATACGGCTACACCATTAGTTGTAAGAGATGCGGGTACATAATAATGCATTATAGAAAGAGGGTCATATTCAGAGTAATTTGTTGAATTTGCTTTATTAATAACTGATTGATCTACTTTTTCTTTTGACCAATCCATAAGGTCATAATAGTATTTATATACTTTTGGTAAATCCCATTTAATAGTAGCGGCAGGATTAGTTGTTTCATGAACTAAACCTAATGCATGACCAAATTCATGTAATATAGTTCTTCTGGAACTTTCATTATCACTAATAGCACCTAAACGCATTGTTGGCGTATTTTGGACATTAGAAAAAAGCGGACTTGGATACATTCCGATTGCTCCTAGTTGAGACCAAGTTCCAGGAGTACCTATATTAATAGCAATTTTAATATGAGCATCTTGATCTTTAGGAACATATTCAAATTTTAGATTTGCATATTTTACCCATTCCGAAGCATATTTTTTTACTATTTCATGTTGAGAATTAGTGCCGTCTAAGAATTTAATTTTTATGGTTTGGCCAATTTCCCAACGCGGGTCAATAATTGCTGCATTAGACTTTAATGTGAGATCATTTTGTCCTTCTCTTAGGTCAAATGTGCACATAACGATATCCTCATTTTCCTGTGAAAACGTTTCAGAATAAGTATCACTTATATCAGCGCTACAAGATGATAATACTAAACTGGTTAATAAAATTTTTAATTTTTTCACAATTATAAGGCTTTCTTTTAAGCACAATTTTCAACACAAAATAAAGTGAGACAATACGTGGTATTTTAATTGTGTCTTATCCTGTTATGATTAAAATTTTTAGTAGAAAATTATTATCATAAAAATGTTCATTTTCACCGTAAACTTAATAAATCAATTATGCAAAAGCAATTATCATATTACTTGTTAGCTATAATATTCATTTTAAATTCCTGCTCTAATGAAGAGTATAATTATTCTGTAAATACAATCTTGCCAAAAACGGTAAAAACGATATATTCGGATCATCCTAAAGATAATTTTTCGACTGATTTTATTTATGATGGAAATAAAATTGTGAGTATAAGGAACAAAAATGAAAAAAGAGATTATGAATATGAGGGTAATAATATCGTTAAAGAAACTGTATATAGTTTGTATAAAGGTGAAGAAACTAAATATGCAGAAACAAATTATAGTTACAAAAATGACAGTTTGAAAACAGTTACTAAATTTTTAAACGGAGAAAAAATAAGATACGATTATAGCTATAACAATAATGGTTCAATAACTAAAGAAGTCTATAATTTAGACAATAACACTAGTAAAGAATCAAAAAAATCTGAAAAAAAGTTGATTACTATCATTAATGGAAATATCGCAAATTTAGAATCTGATTGGGGAGATGATTATGATGTCATTAGTATTTCTAAATACGAATACGATACAAATAACAATGCCTTTAAAAATATTGCAGGCTTAAATTTACTGCTCGATCAGTTTAGTTTGGATTCAGGAATAAGCTTGTCTTCAAATAATAATATAAAGCGATATAAAGTAAATTATAAACAAGGACTATTATCAAATATAGCTTTTGAACCATATTGGTTTAAAATGGAATACGAATACAATAAAAATGGTTATCCAATAAAGAAAACAACTTATGATTATGCTGAAAGGATAACTGAAATAGTTGAGTATGTATATTAATTTTCAAAAGAAAATAAATCTGTAAAAACCAAATACAAAAGTATTTGGTTTTTTGTTTATAAAAAATAACCGAAATTTACAGAAAACAATTCTCATGCAATTCAGAACCCAAATTCCAATTTCAAAAAGTAACAATCCAATCGATTATAACTCGAAAGTACTTTCAATTGGTTCTTGTTTTGCAGAAAATATAGCGGAGAAATTTGATTATTTTAAGTTTCAAAATGAAACCAATCCGTTTGGAATTATTTTTAATTCGGTTTCAATTGAGAAATTATTTCGAAGAGTTTGCGAGTTGGATTTCTATCAGGAAAAAGACGTTTTTTTTCATAACGAGCGTTGGCATTCTTATGAAGTGCATTCCGATTTAAGTAATTCCGACCGACAAGAATTGCTTGAAACTTTAAACAAAGCAATCACAGAAACCAATAAACAATTAAAAGAAGCTTCGCATATAATCATTACATACGGAACTTCCTGGATCTACAGAAACCTAGAAAGCGAAGAAATTGTAGCCAATTGCCATAAAGTGCCCCAAAAACAATTCTCAAAAGAATTATTATCAGCTGAATTCATTCAGAAAAGCATTCAAAACACAATTAATTTAATCCAGACATTAAATCCGAACATAAATTTCATTTTTACAGTTTCGCCAGTTCGTCACATTAAAGACGGATTTATAGAAAATCAACTAAGCAAATCACATTTATTTACAGCGCTTCATCAAGTTTTAAAAACTCATAATTCAAAACTCATAACTCATAACTATTTCCCTTCGTATGAAATCATGATGGATGAACTTCGCGATTATCGTTTTTATACCGAAGATATGCTTCATCCAAATCAAATAGCAATTGATTATATCTGGAAGCTTTTCAGTGAAAATTACATTGCTCAGGAAAGTATTTCGGTAATGCAGGAAGTTGATGAAATCCAGAAAAGCTTGCGCCATAGAAGCTTCAATCCAGAATCTGAACAACATCAAAAATTCTTAGCCAATCTTCAAAAGAAAATTAATCTCTTAGGAGAAAAACTTCCACAAATCAAATTCTAAAATTTTCTTTGCGCTTTTGCGTCTTTGCGAGATTATTTCTAAGCTATTTAAACAGGCTTTTTTTAGTCTCGCAAAGACGCAAAGGCGCAAAGTTTTATTCAGTCTTTGGCTAAAGTAAGAACTGAAAATTAACTATTTTACAGTGAAATTTTAGAATAATTGCAGATAATTGTGTAAATTGTTAAGGTTTAAAATCCACAATTTTGTAGACTGTATAATTACAGCCTTATAAAACTGCAACTTTAATCTAATCGTGTTTTGCTGACGTATGAATAAGAAATCAATTCATTTTCTAAAAAAAACACTTCGTGTACTGCTTTGGTGCATGACTTCAATAGTTGCACTTTTATTGCTTATAATTGTTTTGATTCAGGTTCCTTCAGTTCAGAATTTTGTTAAGGACAAAGCGGTTTCTTACCTTCATAAAAAGATTAAAACCAAAGTTTCTTTAGATCATATTTCGATTAAATTTCCAAAAGATGTAGTGTTGGAAGGTTTTTATTTTGAAGATCAAAAAAAGGATACACTTTTAGCTGGAAAGCGTTTAGAACTCGATGTTGATCTTTTTAAATTGGTTAGCAGTGAACTCGAAATCAATTCAGTTTCCTTAGAAAATACGACTGCTAATATTTCCCGAAATAAAGACGGCGTTTTCAACTTCGATTATATCATAAAAGCCTTCGAATCAAAAGAACCAAAAGTCGAAGATCCAAATGCAAAACCTTTTAAAATTTCGGTTGTAAAAGTCAATTTAGATAATATCAAATTCAATTTTAAAGATGATTTCTCTAAAAATGACATTCGCGTAAAGCTGACTCATTTTGATACTAAATTCAAGGAATTTGATTTGGATAGAATGAATTTCGATATTCCGAACATCGATCTTGACGGATTAAAATTGGTTTTAAATCAAGATGTTGTAGAGAAAATTGCCGAAGTTTCGGTAAAAACAGTCGATACGATTTCCAAGCGACCAGATTTCAAATTAAAACTCGGAAAAATCAGTTTGTCAAAAATTGATATTGCTTACGATAATAAAGATTCAAAATTAGATTCGGGAATAAAACTCGGAAATCTAAATTTGTCTTTCAATGAAATTGATTTAAATAAACAGCTTTTGGATTTTGATGCTTTCGAACTAAAAAATCTTAACGGAAATCTAAGATTAGGTGCAAAAGACAAACAAATTGACGCGCCAGATTTAGATACAACAGCGATAAAACAAGCTGGTTGGAAAGCAAAACTGAATAAAGTTGATATTGAAAATGTTGCATTCAAATTTGATGATATGCAGTCAAAACCTATTACAAAAGGTTTAGATTACAGTCATTTGGATTTGAATAAATTTAATTTTCAGGCTGAAAAATTCTATTATGCAAACGATACAATTTCTGGAAATATTAAATCGTTGGCAGTAAATGAAAAAAGCGGTTTAAATATTCAGGCTTTAAAAACCGACTTTTTCTACGGACCAAAAAAAGCGTATCTGAATAATTTATACTTAAAAACACCGCAAACGCTTCTTCAGGATAAAATTAAAGTAGAATATAAATCGCTCAAAGCACTTCAAAAAGATCTTGCAAATCTTTCGATTGAAGCCAATGTAAAGAATTCAAAAATTGGTTTCAAAGACATTTTACTGTTCGCTCCCGATTTACGAAATACTAATCCGTTCAAAAGTAATCCAAATGCTGTTTTGGCGATAAACACACGTTTGAGCGGAAAAGTAAAAGATTTAGATATTCCGTTATTCGAAATGAGCGGCATCGGAACGACAAAAGTTTCCCTTTCGGGGAAGATAAAAGGCCTACCTGATGCTCAAAAAGCGTATTATGATTTGAATATCAAAAAACTTTCGAGCACTTCAAAAGATATTTATGATTTTGTACCAAAAGGAACAATTCCGACGAATATTCAAATGCCGCAACAATTAAGTTTGATCGGAAAATTCAAAGGTTCTGTGCAGAATTTCAAAACAAATTTGGCTTTGAAAAGCAGTTTCGGGAATGCAAAAGTCGACGCCTTATTTGATCAGCGTGTTAAAAAAAGAGAGAAATACGATGCCACGGTTTATTTATTGGATTTCGATTTGGGAAGATTAATCAAAAATGATTCGATCGGAAAAATTACGCTTAAAGCGAAAGTCAAAGGCACTGGTTTAGACCCAAAAACAGCAAATGCAGCAGTTGACGGATTGGTTCAAAAAGCAGTTTTCAATAAATATACGTACAGAGATTTGGCATTAAAAGGAAATATCGAAAACGGATCATTCGCCGTAAGATCAGGAATGAAAGACCCAAATTTGAATTTTGATTTAGTCGCAAGTGGCAATACAAAAGAGAAATATCCGGCCATAAAATTAAACTTAAACTTAGATATAGCCGATTTAGAAAAACTGAATCTTCACGCCGGACCAATGAAACTTCGCGGAAATGTCGATGCTGATATTGCCAACAGCAATCCAGATTTTTTGAACGGAAAAGTATTTCTTTCAAACATTCAGATTTTGCAGGACAAAGAACCAATTGTTTTAGATTCCATCCGCGTTTTTGCTTTTGCTGATAAAGACAGCAATTCAATCAAAATTTCATCGCAATTTTTAAAAGCTGAAGTAACCGGAAAATACAAATTAACAACGCTCTCAAATTCGATTCAAAAATCATTATCAAAATATATTAATCTTCAAAATCCAAAAGTCAACGCCGAATCAGACGAGCAAAGATTAGCGTTTACTTTAAAAGTAGATAATGATCCTGTACTTTTAAAATTATTGCCAAAACTAACAGGATTAGAACCTTTTGAAATAAACGGAAAATACAACAGCCAAACAGATTCGTTGGAAGTAAAAGGAACGATTCCGAGAATTGTTTATGACGGAAGTACCATTTCGGACGGAAGGATAAATATTGAAACAAAAGATAACGCTTTAGAATATTTGGTTTCTGTGGCCACTATCGAAAGTGGTTCTTTCAAAATTCCGTTTACAAGTTTATCGGGTAAAGTAGAAAACAACGAACTGACTTATGCTTTGGCAGTAAAAGATGCCAAGGAGAAAGAGCAGTATTTTATTTCCGGAAATCTGAAACATGAAAATGCGAAAAACATCTTTAAAATTGATCCTGAAAGCTTTGTTTTAAATTATGAAAAATGGAATGTCGATCCGGAAAATGCAATCGAATTTGGAGATAAGCGACTTTATATCAATAAATTTTATTTGAATCATGAAGGTGACGAATTGAAGATTCAGTCTCAGGGAACACAAAATAATGCGCCATTGCAGGTTGATTTTGTAAACTTCAAAATCGGGACAATTATGAATATGATTTCCAAAGATCAAGCGCTGATTCAAGGTTTGGTAAACGGAAATGCTTTGGTTGAAAATATAATGACAAAACCCACTTTTACTTCTGATTTAAAAATAGATGATTTTGCTTTTAAAGGAGAAAAACTAGGAGATTTAGAAATAAAAGTTGACAATAAAACGACTGATACGCTTTATGCAAATGTGGTTTTGAGCGATGAAGGAAATGATGTAAAACTTACTGGCGAATATAAAATAGCGGAAGGCAATTTTGATTTGGATGTTGCCATCAACAAACTGAATATTAAAAGTATTCAAGGTTTCAGTATGGGAAATATCACTGAAGGCACAGGTTTTCTATCAGGAAATTTTAAGGTTAAAGGAAATACTTCGGCTCCAAAAGTTAACGGTGAATTGAACTTTAATGATTCTGGTTTTAGAGTTACGCAGTTGAATTCTTATTTTAAAACCGGAAAGGAAAAAATCACTTTCAACGAAGGAACGATTTCATTTGATAAGTTTTCTCTTTTAGATGAAAATGATAATGAATTGTTTGTCAACGGAACAATACAATCTGCTGATTTTGTAAAGTATAATTTTAATCTTTTGGTAGAGGCTAGTGATTTTAGAGCTATTAATTCTAAAGCGGCCGATAATGATTTGTTTTACGGCGATTTGTTTTTGGATACAAAACTAAACATTAAGGGAAGTTTAGAAAGTCCGGTTATTGACGGAACTATTAAAATAAATAAAGAAACCGAGTTTACGGTTGTCATGCCTCAATCAGATCCGTCAATTGCAGATCGGGAAGGAATTGTTGAGTTTGTCGATGAAGATAATATGTATCTGAAACAAACGGTTGACATGAAAAATAAATTGGATCAATCGGAATTGAAAGGAATGGATGTGAATGTCGCTATTTCGATTGACCCGGAAGCCGAATTGACTTTGCTGATTGATAAAGCAAACGGTGATTATTTAAAATTAAAAGGCGAAGCGGAATTAGTTGGAGGAATTGATCAGTCAGGAAAAACAACGCTGACTGGAAAATATGAGTTTACTGATGGTGCGTATGAAATGAATTTTAACGGAATCAAAAGAAAATTCGACATCCAAAAAGGAAGTTATATTACTTGGAACGGAGAGCCTACAGAAGCAAATGTAAATATTACGGCAATTTATAAAGTCAATGCGGCTCCAATAGATTTATTGGGAAATCAGTTATCAGGCAAGGAGCAGGCTGAAAAAAACACCTATAAACAAAAGCTTCCTTTTCAGACTTTATTGAAAATGAATGGCGAATTAATGAAACCTGAAATTTCGTTTGGAATTGAACTTCCAGACGGAAATTACGATGTTTCTGCAGATGTTGTGACATTGACTCAGTCAAAATTAAAACAGATAGAACAAGATCCGGCGGAATTAAATAAACAGGTTTTTGCTCTTTTATTATTAAATCGATTTGTAGGCGAAAATCCGTTTTCGAGTGAAAGTGGCGGTACAAATGCAGAATCTATGGCAAGACAAAGTGTGAGTAAAATTCTTTCGCAACAATTAAATAATCTTGCTGGAGAATTAATTACAGGTTTTGAAGTCAATTTTGATTTAGAATCAACCGAAGATTATACCACAGGAACCATGCAAAACAGAACCGATCTGAATGTTGAAGTTTCAAAAAGATTATTGGATGATCGCTTAAAAGTTACGGTTGGAAGCAGTTTTGGCGTAGAAGGCCAGGAACGTGCCAATGAAGAAAGCACCAATATAGCTGGAGACGTAGCACTCGATTATCAGCTTACAAAAGACGGCCGATATATGGTTCGTGCCTACAGAAAAAACCAATATCAGGTTGCTGTTGAAGGTCAGGTTGTAGAAACGGGAGTTGCTTTTGTTATTACGATGAGTTACGATAAATTCCGTGAACTTTTTCATCGTACAGAAAAGGAAAAAGAATTGATAAGAGAAGAAAAACTGCGAAAAGAAAAGCAAAAACAAAAAGAGAAAGAAAAGAAGAAATTAGAAGAAGATCAGGAAAATAAAATTAAGGGAAATGAACAAAAGACATAATCATATAAAAAATCATTTTACAAAGTATTTTGTATTGATGTCCCTGTTTTTTGTTTTAGGATGCAGTAATACAAAATACCTTCCGGAAGGCGATTTACTTTATACTGGCGGTTCAGTAGAGGTGAAGGATTCTATCATAAAAAAGAAAGATAGAAAGGCACTGGAAACGGAATTGGAAGGATTGCTTCGCCCGAAGCCAAATAAAACTTTCTTAGGTTTACGCCCGAAATTATGGTTTTATAATATTGCCGGAACACCGAAAAAACAAAAAGGATTCAGATACTGGCTGAAGAATAAAGTCGGCGAAGAACCCGTACTTTTCAGTAAAGTAGATTTAGAATACAATGCATCGGTTTTGCGAAATTTTACCGAAAACAGAGGCTATTTTAAAACCCGTGTAAGTGCCGATTCGACTGTTCGAAATAAAAGAGTAACAGCAGAATATATTGTTGTTCCTAAAAAACAATACATTATCAAGAGTGTTACTTTTCCTGATGATTCTCTCAAAATGTCAAAAATAATTGCCCGATCAAGCCGAAGAAGTTTATTGAAAGTTGGAAATCCGTATGATTTGGATGTTATAAAAGCAGAAAGAGAACGCATCGATGCTCGATTAAAAGAAAAAGGTTATTTCTATTTTAATCCGGATTATATTTTAGCAAAAGTAGATAGCAGTAAAGGCGATCACGAAGTAAAAATAAGATTGGTTATAAAAGACGAAACACCGGTTAAGGCTTTAACCGCTTACAAAATCAACAATATATTTGTATATCCAAATTATTCTTTCGGAAATGACACTGCAGTGTATCGAAAAAGAAACATAACACAATACAAAGATTTTACCATTATAGATACAACGGAAACTTTTAAACCAAGAGTTTATGACCGAACAATTTATTTTAAAAAAGGAGATTTATACAATAGAAAAGACCATAATTTAACGCTGAACCGTTTTGTAAATCTTGGAACTTTTAGTTTTGTAAAAAATGAATTTAAACCTTCTGATAGTATCGAAAATGCTTTAGATTCTTATTACTATTTGACACTTTTGCCTAAGAAATTTATTAGAGTTGAGGTTATCGGAAAAACGAATTCGGCAAGTTATACCGGTACAGAAGTCAATTTAAATTGGAATAACCGAAACTTTTTCAAAGGCGCAGAATTGTTTACCGCATCGGTTTTTGGCGGTGCCGATTTTCAGTTGGGCGGTGTCAATAAAGGAAAAAATATTTATAAGCTTGGAGGAGAAGTTAGTTTGACCTGGCCAAGATTTATTACGCCTTTTCATATAGAAGGAAACAGTGAATTTGTACCAAGAACCAAGGCCACTTTAAGATACGAATATCAAAAAAGAACGGAGTTATATGCATTGAATTCTTTTAACTCGACTTTTGGCTATTTATGGAAAGAAAATATCCGAAAAGAGCATCAGTTAAATGTTGTAGATGTGACCTATGTGAGTCCGAATCATGTTACGGAAGAGTATTTAGAAGATATTGAAGAAGATCCAGCATTAGGAAAAGTAATTGAAAAACAGTTGATTTTTGGTCCAACTTATAATTATACCTACACCAATACAATGCAGAAACGCCGAAAAAATACCATTTATTTCAATGGTGAATTAGATTTGGCGGGAAATCTTACTGGATTAGTTACGGGCGCAGACTATCCAAATAAAGTAAAAACAATATTTGATGTTCCGTTTAGTCAGTATGTAAAAGTCAGATCTGATTTTAGGCATTATTTAAAATTGGGAAAAGAAAGTGAATTGGCCAGCAGATTGATTGTTGGAGCCGGATTTGCTTACGGAAATTCAAATACACTTCCTGCGTCCAAACAATTTGTTGTGGGCGGTACCAATAGTATTCGTGCCTTCAGAGCAAGAACACTCGGACCTGGAAGTTATGTAATTCCACCGACCACAAATTCAAATTATACACCTGATCAGTCCGCTGATTTAAAACTGGAATTCAATACAGAATATCGGGCAAAATTGTTTAGCATTGTTAGAGGCGCTGTCTTTTTAGATGCCGGAAACATCTGGCTTTTGCATGCCGATCCTGACAAACCTGGTGCTGAAATCTCAAAAGATTTCATGAAAGAGATTGCTGTTGGCGCTGGTGTTGGTTTGCGTTTTGATTTATCGTTCTTTGTTTTGAGAACAGATTTGGCTATTCCGCTTAGAAATCCTGCGTTGCCAGACGGACAACGATGGGTAATTGATGATATAAATTTTGGAAGTAGTTCCTGGCGAAAAGATAATCTGATTTTGAATATTGCTATTGGATATCCGTTTTAGAGTTTTTTTTGCCACGAATTTCACGAATTTTCACGAATTCGATGCGTGTATTTATACATTATTTTGCAAAGCAAAATTTCAGAAAGAAGCAAAAAAATTAGTGGAAATTCGTGAAATTCGTGGCGAAAAAAACTAAAAAAAGAAGTAAATTGCTCTAAATATTTTATTAGAATGCAGAACTTAATCAAAAGAATTATAGGAGTTGGAGTTATTGTTTTATTTATTGTTCTGGGCTTCAAATATTGCCAGTTCAAAAAAGACGACGATTCCGATATTCAATACAACACCAATTTAATTCAGCAACAGATTCTTAATGTTGGAAAATTGGTTGTCACCGAAGGACATTTTTCAGAAGTTATCACGTATAAAAATCAGCAGAAATATTTCATGGACATGATTTCTTTTGAGAAGAAAGCCCTTGTTGTTGTAAACGCAAATGTGACAGTTGCTTACGATTTGCACAAAATGAAATATGATATTGATGAAAAAAATAAAACGATTACGATTTTAAACATCCCAAAAGAAGAAATTACCATCAATCCCGATATTCAGTTTTATGATGTAGAACAAAGCAAACTGAATCCGTTTACGGGCGATGACTACAATAAAATCAACAAATCGGTAAAAGCGAATCTGGCTAAAAAAATCGAAAAATCTTCATTAAAAACAAACGCCGAAAACCGCTTAATAAGTGAATTGTCTAAGATCTTAATTATGACAAATTCAATGGGCTGGAAACTACAATACAATGGAAAAACAATTGAATCTGAGACTGAGTTAAATCAGGATTTGAGTTCAAAGTTGTAAAAAAAGAATCTCGCAAAGACGCAGAGTCGCAAAGCAAACTTATTAAGTAAAAACTTTGCGACTCTGCGTCTTTGCGAGATTAAAAAAAATCTGTAGAATCTGCTTAAATCTGTAAAATCTGCGTGCAATAATTTAAGCGGTCTCTTTGTCAAAAATCAAATCCAATCCGCCAGCAATTAAATGCGCTACTTCAGGACGCTTCACTTTCAATTGATCCAAATGAACCAATACTTCCTGAAGCAGTTGTTTTTCATCAGAATCCTTTAAAAGTTCTGCGATTTCAACAGTTAACAGCCAATCGTTAGAATGATTGTTTTTGACTTTCTCAAAAACAGATTTTAATTCGGTTTTAGCATCTTTATTATTTCTAATGTTTCGAACTGTGGCGTATAAAATCTCTAATTCATCACGCTCATCAGTATGTTTCGCTTTAATTGTTTTAGTTGTTGGAACGATATTAATCAAGTCAAAACTATTCACATCGGCAGGACCGGAAAAAGCAGAAACCACTTTTTTACCAATTGCCATATCATAATTTCCCCAATCAGGCTGAAACAAAATTGTTTCGCCATGCGTTACGGTACAATTTCTAAAACTAATTAAAATAATTTCTCCGTGTAAGTTTCGTGAACCGGTGATAATTTCTCCTTCAACAATAATATTGCCTTCAAATTCCAGTTTTACTGTTTCATTTTCAACAATACTGTATGCCTGTAAATCTTTCGGACTCATGTCTTCAATCGCTAAATTGAAGCCTTTCAGTTTTCCAATCGGACTTCCAAATCCGTGTGGATGTGTTAAAGTTCCATGACCGACTAATTCTTTTTCGCGGTATGCCAAAGCTGTTTTTCCAGTGGTCTGAATATAAACCGGTTTTCCTTCTTCTTCAATTACATTTGTAAAAACTCCTGAAATTTGCAAACCAGTACTTAATTCAATTGTTCCTAAAGCGTTGGACTGAATCAATTTTTGAATTCCAGATAATCCTCCGGTACGCAAAGCCATTTTATTTGCAAATTCTTCCAAAATCAAACTCAAATAAGAGAAAGTTGGCGTTACATATAGTTGAGGTTGTAATTGTGTAATATCAAAATTTTGATTCGCTGCCGAGATATCGTAAGGGATTTTCTTTACATTATCTGTCATGCACCAAGCGCTTTCGCCAATTGAAGAAAGCAATCCGGCGCCGTATATTTTTGGATTTTCGACAGTTCCAATTAATCCGTATTCAACTGTCCACCAATGTAAATTTCGAATTTGCGCCATTTCAGACAATTCGCCCATATTGTTTTGTAAATCGGCAACTGCTTTCTCAGCTTCGTCAATTTTTTCTTGAGGTGTATCTTCGGCTTCTTTCAAAATCGAAAGCAAACGAATCGCTTCATACATCTGATAATCTTTATGAGAAGAAATCGCTTTGCATCCAATTTCGCCAAAACGTCTTAAATATTCAGCATATTCAGGATTCGCAATAATAGGAGCGTGGCCGGCACCTTCATGAATAATGTCTGGAGCTGGTGTATATTCAATATGTTCAAGCTGGCGAATATCTGAAGCAATAACCAAAACGTTATAAGCCTGGAATTCCATAAAAGCATTTGGCGGAATAAATCCGTCAACGGCAACTGCAGCCCAGCCAATTTCGGTAAGAATACGGTTCATTCCGTACATACTCGGAATAGAATCAATTTCGATTCCGGTTTTCTTTAATCCCTCTAAATAGGAATGATGTGCAACTTTTGAAAGATAATCTACATTTTTACGCATTACATATCGCCAAACTGCTTGATTGATAGGTGTGTAATCGCTATAATCTTGAGGTTTAATAAATTGCTTTAAATGTTTAGGCAACCGCTCTAATAATGGATTTGTTTCTATAGATGCATTCATTTCGAAAACGTTGTAGATTAGAATGTAAAATTACGAATTTAGACCGCTAATTTTTGCTATTCGTCACAAAATTTTTATTCGAAAGTATGTTTTATTGCGTTTTTATAGTTTTTTAGAGCTTAGTCAGAAAATTGGTTTTAACAGTCGTTATTCTCGTAATTGACTTTTTCCATTGTTTTTTCAAAGTCAGTCAACTCTTTTTTTGTCATCGAAACTTCTTTCAATTCAACTTTTAATTGTTTTTTAGTGTCAGGACTTATCCATAATCCTGAAAAAGTATTTTCGATTTTCTTCAAAATTAATACGCCGCTGAAACCATGTTCTACAAGAACAAATTCATTTTCAGCTTTTCTGTTTTGAGTAATGTTCAGCTGAATCCAGTTTTTGGATTTGTTGTAACGGTACATCGAAGTGTACATTAAATCAGCTGTGCACGGATTTTCTTCTGTTTTGATGTAAACTGTTATTGGCGTTTTTCCATCCACAGTTCCTTTGTATAGATTTGATGTTGGAGCCGTTTGAGCTTGAATTGTATTGAAAAAAGAGAAACAAATTATTAAAAAGAGCATTATTTTTTTCATTCGAAAAACTTTTAGTAGGTTTTTAATTTGGTTAAGATAGGGTTTGTGCTGAACCAAATTTATTTAAAAAATAATAACATCCTCTAAATTTTGAAATTTACTTTTAAGATTTCTTGACCGAATTTCTCAATTCATTTTCAGCGTTTCTGAAATATTCAATTTTATGATTGAACATAAAAGCCATGTTTGTGGCGCGCATTTTAGCTTCTTCCGTCAATGGACCTGCAAATTGTTCATCAATTGTAGTGTTGAAAATTTCGATCCAGCGGTCAAAATGAGTTTTATCGACTGGTAATTGTTTGTGAGGAGGAAACGGAGTCCCAGAATAGGCACGAACATCAAATAAAATAGTTTGCCAAAAACCGTACATTTTTTGCAAATGAGGTTCCCATCGATCTTGTAATTTGTCATTAAATATTGGACCAATGAGATCATCTTTTCTAACATTGTCATAAAAGCTGTTCACCATTTGTTTAATATCTTCTAAAGTCGAAATATCTTTAAGGGCATTCATTGTTTTTCTTTCTAAAATGAATTGCAAAAATACGATATAACTTCTTGCCTAATCCATGATATTTGTCATTTAACAGCTGGTTTTTAACCCTGAAAACAATCAAATTTAGGTTATAAAACACCTATTTTTGAAATATTGTAGATGTAGTAAAATAAAAAGTAAGATTTTTTGTGTTTTATTTTTAATTAATGATTTGATATTCAGTGTTTTGAATTTTAATTAGATAAGTTTTTGTTAAGGTAAATTTTACAAATGATGTGTATTTGTAAAGTTTCAATTATATCGATTTCGTTAAAATTGATATATTTTTGATGCGTTTTAATAAAAATAATCATAATAAAATGAGAAAAATTTAACTATCAACAAACCTCAAAAACCACAAAAAAATGCACAAAACTACTCAAAAACCTACAAATCGGGTAAAAGCTTTTATGACACAAGTCATTATAATGATGCTTTTATGTATTACAAAAACAAATGCTCAGACGGTTACGCCTTTTATAACATCAGGCGATCAGACAAAATTACTTCAACAGCAGGTAACTGTAAGTTTCGGAACAAACTCAGGAACTAATCCATCTACAGTTACAGTTAATGCAGGGACAACCTATCAAACAATGGACGGCTTTGGTTACACACTTACAGAAGGTAGTGCCGAAGTGATAAACGGAATGGCAGCAACACAACAAAACCAGCTATTGAATGATTTGTATAATCCAACTACAGGATTAAACGCAAGTGTGATTCGTATTAGTATTGCGGCTTCAGATTTGAGCAGTTCTTCTTATAGTTACAATGAGACTTCGGGAGATACTAATATGAATAACTTCAGTTTAAACGGTCCGGATTTGACTTATTTGATTCCGATTATCAAAAAGATTCAGCTGATCAATCCGAATATTAAAATATTGGCAACTCCTTGGACTGCACCACGATGGATGAAAACCAACGGTTCTTGGGTTGGCGGAAGTTTACAAACACAATATTATGCAGCTTATGCCAAATATTTTGTAAAATACATTCAAGCTATGCAGGCGCAGGGAATCTCGATTTGGGCAATTACACCGCAAAACGAACCTGAAAATCCAAACAATGAGCCAAGTATGCTGATGAATTCTACAGAGCAAAAGAATTTTATCAATCAACAACTTGGTCCACAATTGGCTGCTGCTGGATATGGCGGTGTTAAGATTATTGCTTTTGATCACAATTGTGACAATACAGCATATCCAATTGATGTTTTGAACAACAGTAGTTACGTAGACGGTGCAGCATTTCACTTGTATTTAGGAAATATCTCTGCAATGTCAACCGTAAAAACGCAAACAAATAAAAACGTTTATTTTACAGAACAATACACAGGTTCTGGAGGAAGTTTCGCTGGAGATTTTGGCTGGCACATGCAAAACGTTGTGATTGGTAGTACAAATAACTGGTCGAAAACAGTTTTGGAATGGAATGCTGCAAATAATTCAAGTATGGGGCCGCACACACCAGGTGGTTGTAACAGCTGTTTAGGAGCGATTACGGTAAATAATAGTACAAGCTATACTAAAAATGTTGCGTATTATATTATTGGCCAAATTTCTAAATATGTGAAACCGGGTGCAGTAAGAATTAATTCTTCTAGCACAAGCGGAAGTATTTTATCAGTTGGATTTAAAAACCCTGATGGATCAATTGCTTTGGTGCTTTATAATACTTCCGGATCATCAAATACTATAAAAGTAGTTTCAGGATCATCGGCATTTAATTATGCGGTTCCAGGATCATCGGCAGTTACTTTTACTTGGGGGACAGGAGGTACGGTTGCTGTAACGGGAGTTAGTGTAAATCCAACTTCTGCAACAATTACGGCGGGGCAAACACAGCAATTAACGGCGACAGTTTCGCCAAGTAATGCGACAAATACAGCTGTAAACTGGAGTTCAAGTAATACCGCAGTGGCAACTGTAAACTCAAGCGGATTAGTTACAGGAGTTGCGGCAGGAATTGCAATGATTACAGTTACAACGGTAGACGGAGCAAAAACGGCGACAAGTACAATTACAGTAAATGCGTCAAGTACTGGATTTCCGGGATATTATAATATCATTTCAAGAAACAGTAATAAAGGTCTAGATGTGGCTGATAATTCTACAACTAGTGGTGGAAGAATTCAACAGTACGATGTTACCAGCGGAGGAGGAAGCAATCAAAGATGGAAATTTGTTTCAGACGGAAGCGGTAATTATTACATTATTGTAAAATCAACAGGAATGTATTTGGCAGTTGAAAATAACGGAACGGCGAATGGACTAAAAGTACAGCAAAGAACTTTTGTTAATTCTAATGAATTTAAATGGACGGTTGCAAGTCTTAGTGGCGGATATTATAAAATTACCAATGTAAATACCGGAAAGTCTCTTGATGTCGAAAATGTTTCGACAGCAAATGGTGCTAATATCCAGGTTTGGGATTATACTGGCGGATTAAATCAGCAATGGCAATTTGTTCAGGTGGAATCTACTGCAAAAAAAGCTTTGGCGCCAACAGTTTCGGCAGAAGAAGAAAATCCAAATGATATGGTGATTTTTATTAATTCGTCAAATGATTATTTGAAAATTGACACCAATCATACAGGAAGCGCCGATGTTGAGATATTCTCACTTGAAGGGCAAAGCGTTTTAAAGAAAAATATGAATTTCGAAGGAAGACAAGCTGAAATTGAAATTTCAAGATTGC
The DNA here is from genome assembly GCF_000745775.1 of Flavobacterium sp. ASV13. Classification (GTDB taxonomy): domain Bacteria; phylum Bacteroidota; class Bacteroidia; order Flavobacteriales; family Flavobacteriaceae; genus Flavobacterium. The sequence continues at coordinate 279,187 of NZ_JQJY01000009.1, forward strand.
CAAAAGGCATTTATGTAGTGCGAGTAAATGACAACACAGGATCGTACTCTAAGAAAGTGTTGAAACAATAAATTACAAATCTAGAATTCAATTAGTAATTTTATATTTGATTTTAAAGGCTGTCTACGGTTAATAGACAGCCTTTAATTTTTATCCAATCAATTGCGTGAATAAATCCTGATTATCATTCAAATATTGAAATTCAAAACCATTTTGAGTCATTTTCAATTTAATTGGCATAATGTCGTTTTTGTTTTTTAATTCCAAACCAACAACTACCGAACCAACTTCGCGACTGTTTTTCTTTGCAAATTGAAAATAGGTGATATCATCGTCTGGACCTAAAATATTGTTTACGAATTCTTTCAATGCCCCAGGACGTTGCGGAAACTGAATCATAAAATAATGCATCAGACCTTCATATAGCAATGAGCGTTCTTTTATTTCTGCAGTTCTTTCAATGTCGTTATTGCTTCCGCTGACAATGCAAACTACATTTTTGCCTTTTATTTTGTCTTTATAAAAATCCAAAGCTGCAATTGTTAAAGCGCCTGCTGGTTCTACAACCATTGCTTCTTCATTATACAATCGCAAAATTGTGGTACAAACTTTTCCTTCGGGAACCAGAATAATATCTTCTAAATTATAACGACAGATTTCAAAAGTTTTATCGCCAACTTGCTTTACAGCGGCACCGTCAACAAATTTGTCGATTGTTTTTAAAGCTGTATTTTTATTTTCTTCTATTGAAGTTTTCATCGAAGGTGCGCCTTTTGGTTCAACGCCGATGATTTTTGTGTTCGGACTTAAATGTTTAAAAACTTCAGATAGGCCAGAAGCCAGTCCGCCACCGCCAATTGGAACAAAAACATAATCGATTGGTTCTTTATAACTTTCCAGAATTTCCAAGCCAACAGTTCCTTGTCCGGCAATTACTTTTTCATCATCAAAAGGATGAATAAATGTTTTGTGATTTTTGATGGCATCTGCAGTTGCCGAAGCGTAAGCATCATCAAAAGTATCGCCAGTCAAAACAATTTCTACAAACGATTTTCCAAACAATTGTACTTGTTTTACTTTTTGTTTCGGAGTGGTTTTCGGCATATAAATTTTACCGTTTATTTTAAGAAGATTACAAGAATAAGCAACGCCCTGAGCATGATTTCCTGCACTGGCACAAACAATTCCGTTTGATTTTTCTTTTTCGTTTAATGAAGAAATCTTATTGTAAGCACCTCTGATTTTATACGAACGAACAATTTGTAAATCTTCTCGTTTTAATAAAATCGTAGATTTGAACTCGTCTGAAAGATTCAAATTTTGCGTAAGCGGAGTTGCGGCAACTACATTTTCAAGTTGCTTTTTTGCATTAAGTACTTCGTTGAATAAACTCATAATGGTTGTTTTTTATTTTTTGCCACAGATTAAAAAGATTTCAATGATTTTAATCTGTGAAAATCCTTTAATCTGTGGCAAAACAATTTTATTTAAAAATAAAAAACCTCCCGTTTTGGGAGGTTTTTATAAAATATATTTTACTTATTTATATAACACCTCGCCATTACTGCTGAATTGCAATAATGCTGATAATAGCGATAATAATGTTATTAAAATTTGTCATTTTTTAGCTGATTGAAAAGCAAAAGTAATTAATTATTTTTTTACTGGCGGATACTGTGCTAAAATTTTGGTTACAAATTCAGTAATTCGGGCATCTTTTTTATCAATGTTTTTGTATAAAGTACCAATGCCTTGGCCTTGCCAGATCATTTCTTTCTTTTTAGCATCAATAAAATCAATGAACAAAGTTCCTTCGGTGTATCTGGAAACTGATGTTCCTCCGTACATATAAGGGCTGTATCCCCATCCCCAGCCGTAACCCCAGCCATAACCGTATCCAGCATAAAATTGATTTACATCAACTTGCTCTTTGGCTTTGGTAAAAATGTTTATTAGGATATCAGGATTTTCGCTTTTGGTAAAACCTTTAGCTTGCATTTGATCATCAATTGCATGAAGAATTCTTTTTTTGTCCAAATCAGATATTTCGACCTTATCAATTCCGGGCTTAAAATAAGCATAAGTTTTATAAGGCGTAAAATCTACGGTTTTATCGTAGTCAGAGTAAGCACTAACCGTGTCGCACGACGCAGCAAGTATCAAAAGCAAAAAAATCGGAATTAATTTGAATGTTTTCATGTTATTAGAAATTTAATGTTCTCTGTTTTATGAGTAACTTTTGTTTAAAGCAGACTTTCGTCAACAATATTAGGTAAAGTTACTTTTAGTAAAGGCTCAACTTGCATGGCTCTTTTTATGGCAAAAATAGCTTCGTCATTTCGAGCCCAGCTTCTTCTTGAAATTCCGTTGTTAACATCCCAAAAAAGCATTGATGCTAAACGTTTTGAAGCTTCTTTAGAACCATCAAGAACCATACCAAATCCACCATTTATAACCTCTCCCCAGCCAACTCCACCGCCATTGTGAATCGATACCCAGGTTGCTCCTCTAAAGCTGTCTCCAATTACGTTATGGATTGCCATATCGGCTGTAAAACGAGATCCATCGTAAATGTTTGAAGTCTCTCTGTAAGGTGAATCAGTTCCGGAAACATCATGATGGTCGCGTCCTAAAACAACTGCACCAATTTCGCCTTTTGCAATTGCCTGGTTGAATGCTTCAGCGATTTTAATTCTTCCTTCTGCATCAGCGTAAAGAATTCTAGCTTGAGAGCCTACGACAAGTTTGTTTTCCTGCGCACCTTTAATCCATTTAATATTATCCTGCATTTGTTGCTGAATTTCATTAGGAGAAGTTTTTGCCAATTCTTCTAAAACCTGACTTGCAATTGCATCCGTTTTTTGCAAATCTTCAGGTTTTCCGGAAGTACAAACCCAACGGAAAGGTCCAAAACCGTAATCAAAACACATTGGTCCCATAATATCCTGAACGTAGCTTGGATATCTGAAATCAATTTTATTTTCCGCCATAACATCTGCGCCAGCGCGCGATGCTTCTAATAAAAAGGCATTTCCGTAATCAAAAAAGTATGTTCCTTTTGCTGTGTGTTTGTTGATTGCCAACGCTTGTCTGCGAAGTGATTCCTGAACTTTTTCTTTAAATAAATCAGGATTATTTGCCATCATTTCATTGGCTTCTTCAAATGAAATTCCAACTGGATAATAACCTCCAGCCCAAGGATTATGAAGCGAAGTCTGATCTGAACCTAAATCAATTTTGATATTTTCTTTATCGAAACATTCCCAAACGTCAACTACGTTTCCTAAATAAGCAATTGAAACCGTTTCTTTATTGGCTTTCGCCAAAGTCACTCTCTGAACTAATTCTTCAGTTGAAGTTACAATTTCATTAATCCATCCTTGTTCGTGACGAATTTTAGTGATTTTCGGATTTACTTCGGCGCAGACCGTAATACAACCTGCAATATTTCCAGCTTTTGGCTGCGCGCCCGACATTCCACCCAATCCAGAAGTTACAAATAAACTTCCTTCAGGATTTTGTTTTATTTTTCTGAAACCGTTCAAAACCGTAATCGTAGTTCCGTGTACAATTCCTTGTGGGCCAATGTACATATAACTTCCGGCGGTCATTTGTCCGTATTGTGAAACTCCTAAAGCGTTCATTTTTTCCCAATCATCCGGCTTAGAGTAATTCGGGATAACCATTCCATTTGTTACGACAACTCTTGGCGCTTCTTTATGAGAAGGAAATAATCCCATCGGATGTCCGGAATACATCGTCAAAGTCTGTTCATCTGTCATTTCAGACAAATATTGCATCGTCAATAAATATTGTGCCCAGTTTTGAAAAACCGCTCCGTTTCCTCCATAAGTAATCAATTCATGTGGATGTTGTGCCACAGCATAATCCAGATTGTTTTGGATCATGTGCATGATCGCTTTCGCTTGCAAAGATTTTCCTGGATATTCGTCGATAGGACGCGCGTACATTCTGTATTCAGGACGAAGACGATACATATAAATTCGCCCGTATTTTTCTAATTCTTCTGAAAATTCAGGAATTAATTCGGCATGATGTTTTGGATCAAAATAACGCAAAGCATTTTTTAAAGCCAGTTTTTTTTCTTCTGCCGAAAGAATTTCTTTTCGTTTCGGAGCATGATTAATAGCAGGATCATACGCTGCCTTTTGAGGTAATATATTTGGAATTCCTTGTTGTATTTGTTCTTTGAAAGTCATTTTTTTTAAAGATTCTAAGATGCTGAGATTCTAAGCTACTAAGGTATTGTGCTTAGATTAACAACAGATTAATTTTTTGTTTTTTTAGATTTTGTCGTTCCACTGGTACTCAAATGTGACCAACATTTTATTGAGTGCAATTGGAAATTGGATTTTTTTTAAATTATCTAATTTTCAAATTGGCACATTTTCTAATTAAAAAAACTAGGGATAACGGATATCCGACCTATGATAAGACTTGTGGATTTTAATCCTGAATTTTCGTGAATGGATATCCATTTATAATTTTAGAGTTTAGATTATTGAATTATCTAATTGACACATTTTCAAATTGACTAATTATTTAATTAGCCCTCTTTCTGATTTCTCCTGTTCTTTTATCAAACCCGTAAGGACAATGACGGCAACCGCTTTTGCAGCAATAACCACGTTTTAAGTGGTGTTTTTCAGTAAAGCATTTGTAACCTTCGGGCGTATAGTAAAAATCTTCTCCTTCGATTAATTTATTTTCATTACTTTGCTCTTTCATAAATCTGCTTCGGGTTTTTGTTTCATTATTCAAAAATCAAAAATAAGTATTTGATTGAGATTTTAATGAAATCAAATAATTTTATAGCTACAAATTTATAAATTTTACAGCCAATGTTTCTGATTGTTGCCAAATATTTAATTCCGAAAGGATATCGCGGAATGGCTGTTTTTCCGTTTGTTTTGGTGAAATATGATTTTGATAAAACGAATGGCGTTTTTGTCAATCATGAAAAAATCCATTTAAGACAGCAATTAGAACTTTTAGTAATTCCGTTTTTTATCTGGTATTTTTTAGAATATCTAATTCGTTTAATTCAATATAAAAATGGGGCTTTAGCGTATCGCAATATCAGTTTTGAAAGAGAAGCTTACGCCAAAGAAAATGACTTAAAATATTTGAAAAACCGATCATTTTTTCAGTTTTTACATTACATCAAATTAAAATGAATTCAGTTTTTAATCAACATATTTCGATTGATTTTCCGAATGATATTTCGCTGATAATAAAACGGGAAGATCTCATTCATCCTTTTGTTTCGGGGAATAAATTCCGGAAATTAAAATACAATTTGCTTCAGGCGAAAGTCGAAAAAAAAGATACTTTACTGACTTTTGGAGGTGCATTTTCGAATCATATTGCAGCAGTAGCATTTGCGGGAAAAGAGCAAGGTTTTAAAACTATCGGAATTATTCGCGGAGATGAACTTTTTGATAAAATCGAAGGAAATCCAACGTTGAAATTCGCTCAGGAAAACGGAATGCAATTTGAATTTGTTTCAAGAGAAGAGTATCGTTTAAAAAGTGAAATTTCATTTTTAGAAAAGTTAAAAAATAAGTTTGGAGACTTTTATTTAGTTCCCGAAGGAGGTACAAATGAACTTGCAGTGAAAGGTTGCGAAGAGATTTTGACTGATGAAGATTCAGTTTTTGATTATGTTTGTTGCGCTGTAGGAACCGGTGGAACCATTTCAGGATTAATAAATAGTTCTAAGGAAAATCAGAAAATTTTAGGGTTTCCGGCGCTAAAAGGTGACTTTTTAAAGGATGAAATTCGTATTTTTGCAAAAAAAGATAACTGGGATTTAATTTCTGACTATCATTTTGGAGGTTATGGCAAAGTAAATTTGGAATTAATCGAATTTATAAATGCGTTTTTTGAACAAACAAAAGTGCCATTAGATCCAATTTATACAGGAAAGATGGTTTTTGGCGTTATAGATTTAATAGGCAAAAAATATTTTCCTGCACATTCAAAAATTTTACTCATTCACACCGGAGGATTACAGGGAATTGATGGAATGAATATAAAGTTGAAGCAGAAAAAATTACCAATACTCATAACCAATGATTAAAAAAATTATATTACTTCTCGTAATATTAGGCTTAGCAAGCTGCTCATCTAGCAAGCCTGCCATAGCGACGACTAAAAAAGCGGCAGCAGTTCAAGCCAGAACAGCTTCAGTTAAAAGAAGTAATCCTGCCAAGCCAATCGGTAAAAATTATCCTTCTACAAATAATACAACTGAAGTTATTCAATCGACTTCAAAAACAGTTGTAACCAGCGATTTAGTTAATTCTTATATTTTGCAGTATAAAGATATTGCAATGGGAAATATGCAAAAGTATGGTATTCCTGCCAGTATTATTTTGGCGCAGGGTATATTAGAATCGGGTGCGGGAAAAGGAGATTTGGCTGTCGATGCTAATAATCATTTCGGAATTAAATGTCATAAAGATTGGCTTGGAGAAAGTGTTCGCCATGATGACGATGCAGAACAAGAATGTTTCAGAAAATATAAAGAAGCTTCAGAATCGTATCGCGATCACGCTTTATTTTTAGTTGGGAAAAAGAGATATGAATCTTTGTTTACTTACGAAAAAGACGATTACAAAGCTTGGGCAAAAGGACTGAGAGCTTGTGGTTATGCAACAGATCCAAATTATCCGGACAAATTGATAAGCTATATTGAACGTTATAATTTGCATCAATATGATTGTCAGATTACAGGAAAAAATTATGTTGCAATTAATAAAACGGCTCCACCAAGAAAATCATCTTATGATGTGAATTCTGATCCAAAGATAAATTTAGACTCAAACGACCCGAATTTATACGAAGTTCAAAAAGGGGATACGCTATATTCAATTTCAAAAAAATTCAATTTATTGGTCGATGATTTAAAACAAAAAAACAATCTCACTGATAATGCGATTTCAATTGGACAGAGACTTAAAGTGAAGTAATTATGAATTGATAATTAATAATTAACAATTATCAAGAAATCTATAATAAAAAATGTTATATAAGAGAAGTAGTCAGCTTTTTGCTGAAGCAGAAAAAGTAATTCCGGGAGGAGTAAATTCACCAGTTAGAGCATTTAAAGCAGTTGGCGGAACTCCAATTTTTGTAAAAAGTGCCAAAGGTGCTTATTTGTATGATGAAGACGGAAATAAATTAATAGATTATATCAACTCTTGGGGACCAATGGTTTTAGGCCATGCTTATCAGCCAGTTGTTGATGCGGTAATCGAAAAAGCAAAACTAGGAACTTCGTTCGGAATGCCAACAGAATTGGAAACTGAAATCGCAGCTTTAGCCGTTTCTATGGTTCCGAATATTGATAAAATCAGATTCGTAAATTCAGGTACAGAAGCTTGTATGAGTGCGATTCGTTTGGCTCGTGGCTTTACAAAAAGAGATAAAATTATCAAATTTGCAGGCTGTTACCACGGACATTCTGATTCATTTTTGATTCAAGCCGGAAGTGGAGCCGTAACTTTTGGTTCGCCAAATAGTCCAGGCGTGACAGAAGGAACTGCGAAAGATACTTTATTGGCAAAATACAATGATTTAGAAAACGTAAAAACGTTAATCGAAGCGAATAAAGGCGAAATTGCAGCAATTATTATTGAAGCAGTTGCAGGAAATATGGGCTGTATTCCGCCTGCAAAAGGTTTCTTAGAAGGTTTAAGAGAATTGTGTACAGCAAACGGAATCTTATTGATTTTTGATGAAGTTATGACAGGTTTCCGTTTAGCGCGCGGAGGAGTTCAGGAATTGTATAATATCAATGCAGATATTGTAACTTTCGGAAAAGTAATTGGAGGAGGACTTCCGGTTGGAGCTTTTGCTGCACGTGAAGAAATCATGAATTATTTAGCGCCTCTTGGACCGGTTTATCAGGCAGGAACATTATCTGGAAATCCGCTTGCAATGGCAGCCGGGTATGCAATGTTGAAAGCGTTGGATAATGACCGCGAAATTTTTACGCGTTTAGAAGAAAAAACAGCTTATTTAGAAGCAGGAATCGACAAGGTTTTAAAAGCAAATAATGTTGTTTTTACCATCAATAGAGTAGGCTCTATGATTTCTGTTCACTTTGATGCAAATCCTGTAACCGATTTTCAAACTGCTGCAAAAGGAGATAATGAAACGTTCAAAAAATTCTTCCACGGATTGTTGCAGGAAGGCGTTTATATTGCGCCATCAGCATACGAAACTTGGTTTATTACCGATGCTTTGACTTATGAAGATTTAGATTTTACAATTAATGCAATCGACAAAGTTTCGAAAACATTTTAAATCAAATAAAAAATATTTCTCAAAGGTTCAGTTTTATCAGCTGAACCTTTTTTTATTATTATAATACTTATTTTGTAGTTAATAAAAAGTTAATGAAGATGTATTGTCTTGTGTTATTGTAATCAAAAATTATTTTTGTTTATCAAATAACCATAAAACCTGCAATAAATGAAGAAATTTTTCATTTTATCTACAATAGCGGCATTTGCGCTATTTCCAACAAACCAATTTGCCCAATCGAAAAAGAAAAAAGACGAAACTCAAACTGTTCCGCCTGAAAAGAAACCGGAATCAACAATTAAAGAATATAGCAAAGTAATTACAAAAGATGCTGTTTCTGATGAAGGACTTTTTACGGTTCACAAAGTGGATAAAAAATACTACTTCGAAATTCCGAATAAATATTTAGATAAAGATATGCTCTTGGTAAGCAGATTAGCAAAACTGCCTTCGAATTTAGGAGGAGGCTACGTAAATGCTGGATCTGAAACGAATGAGCAATTGATTGTTTGGCAACGTTTTCAAGATAAGATTCTGATCAAATCAAAATCATATAATTCAGTTGCAAATGATACTTTACCAATCAGCATTTCAGTTAAATCAAACAATTATGAGCCAACATTATTTGCTTTTGATATTGTAGCTTTCAGCAAAGATTCGGCTAATACTGTAATTGATGTAACCAAATTTTACAGTACAGATGTGAAAGCAATTAGTGGAATTTCGGCAGAAATGCGTGAAACGTACAAGGTAAAAGGATTGGATGATTCGAGAAGTTTTATTAATAAAATTAAAAGCTTTCCGATGAATATTGAAGTCATTCAGGATATGACTTACAATGCTTCAAAACCATCAATGTTGGAGGATACAGAGTCAATCAGTATTCAAATGAATCAATCGATGATTTTATTGCCAGAAGTACCAATGCAGCCTAGATTGGCAGATCCGCGAGTTGGCTTTTTCACCGTTAGTCAATACGATTATGGCAGCAATGAATTAAAATCAGATCTTAAAACCTATATCAGACGTTGGAGATTAGAACCAAAAGATCCGGAAGCTTATGCAAGAGGAGAATTGGTTGAACCAATAAAACCAATTGTTTATTATTTAGATCCTGCAACTCCTGAAAAATTGAAAAAATATATCAAACAAGGAATTGAGGAATGGCAAAAACCTTTTGAAACTGCTGGATTTAAAAATGCTATTATTGCAAAAGATGCACCAACAAAAGAAGAAGATCCAGATTTTAGTCCGGAAGATATTCGTTATTCTGTGATTCGTTACGTGGCAAGCACGACAAGAAATGCAGTTGGACCAAGCGTTTCTGACCCTAGAACAGGCGAAATTATCGAAAGTGATGTAATTTGGTATCATAATCATTTACGTTCATACAGAAACCGTTATTTGCTTGAAACAGGAGCAGCAAATCCATCGGCAAGAACTTTGCAGACAAGCGATGAAGAAATGGGCGAAATGATGCGAATGGTAATTGCACACGAAGTAGGTCACGCACTAGGATTTCCACACAATATGGGAGCAAGTTCATCATATGATTGTGAAAGTTACAGAAACGGAGCTTTCACACAGGAAAATGGTATTTCTCCAAGTATAATGGATTATGCGCGCTATAATTATATTGCGCAGCCTGGAGATCAAAATATTCGTTTTATTCGTAAAATGGGTGCTTATGATCATTATGCGCTTAATTGGGGTTACAGAGTAATTCCGAATGCGAAATCTCCTCAAGATGAAAAAGCAACTTTAGATAAATGGATTTTAGACAAAGCAGGAAATCCAATTTATAAATTCGGAAAGCAGAGCAGTACGTTTGATCCTTCTTCTCAAACAGAAGATATCGGAAATAATTCAATGAAAGCCAGTACATACGGAATGAAAAATCTGGAATATGTGGCAAATCATTTGAGTGAATGGACCAGTAAAGTGACAAATGATTATGAAGATTTAAGCGAATTATACAAAGAAATGTTAGATGTTTGGGGAAGATATGTCGGGCATGTTGTAACCAATGTTGGAGGTGTTTATGAAAACACAAAAAATCCAAATCAGATCGGAAATGTGTATGAAGTTGTTCCAAAAGCAAAACAAATTGAAGCAATGAACTGGCTTCAGGCAAATGCTTTTGCATCGCCAACTTGGATTGTCAATATCAATACATTAAAAAATACAGGATATGCAGGTTATACAGAGACTTTCAGAAATATTCAGGTTCGCCATTTGAACAATTTACTGAGTCTGCCTCGCATTGGAAGATTAATGGATAATGAAATTCTTGGCGCAGATACTTATAAAGCTTTGGATTTCTTCAAAGATCTTCGAAAAGGAATTTGGAAAGAAGCTGCTTCAGCAACGAATGTTACTATTTATCGCAGAAATTTGCAAAGAGCTTATATTGATAGAATGGGTGGCTTAATGACAGAGGAAATTAAACCAAATGATCGATCTGCAACCTATTATAATGCTGCACAATCTGATCTTAGGGCTTTGGTTAGAGGAGAATTAAATGCTTTGAAAAAATCACTTGTAACGGCAAAAGCGACAGCAGTAAATACAGAAACAAAATACCATTATGAGGATTGTATCAAACGAATTGATTTGATTTTAAATCCAATTAAATAATTATAATATAAAACAAAAAAGAGGCTTTTAAAGCCTCTTTTTTTATGAAAGTAAATTAGTTGCTCTCATCTTTGTATTCTCTCATTTTTTCTCTAGCCTTGTCTTTGTTTTCCTCCTGAATTTTTTTCCATTTAGTGTATTGGTCAGCATTCAGAATCGATTTCATTTTAGCGTCGTTTGCGTCTCTTTCAGCTAACATATCTTTTTTAAAGGTTTCTCTTTCGGCAGCAGTTAGTTTAGTTCCATTTTCTTTATTTGCCTGACGAGCTTCTCTTAGTTTTTCTGCTTTAGCGCTTCGGTCAGCCAAAAGCTGTTTTACCTGAGTTTGCTGATTAGCATCTAAGTTTAATTCAGAAGTTAATTTTTTCAGCTGTTTTTCATTACGCTGTTCAGGCGTCATTCTTTCTCTTTGGTCACGTGCTGGCTTTTGATCCATGTCTTGTGCAAAAGATGCTACTCCAACAAATAACATAGCGGCGATAAATAGTTTTTTCATGATTAAGTTTTTTTAATTGTTATATCGATTAGACTTCATCAAATTCATTAGGTTTAATTTTCTCTAATAGATTTGTATTTTATTTAACATATTGATTCGTAATTCATTAAAACGTTAACAAGAAGAGCAATAGTATCGAAATAATTGCTTATTTTTAAAGTATTAAGATGTTTATGAACGTAGAACATGATTATGATGAGCTCAAATACTCCTTTAAATAATAAAATAGCTTTTTTCTCAACCCAGCCTTATGATAAAGTTTTTTTTAATAAATACAACAGCGATTTTGGTTTTGAGCTGGATTATTTTGAAACACAGCTAAATCTTCAGACTGCTGTTTTAATTGAAAATGCCAGTATTGTCTGTGTTTTTGTAAATGATATTGTAAACGAAGCCGTAATCAAACAATTGGCCGAAAAAAACGTAAAAATTATTGCTTTGAGATGCGCTGGTTTTAACAATGTGGATTTAGAAGCGGCTAAAAAATACAACATAAAAGTATGTCGTGTTCCGGCTTATTCACCTCAGGCCGTAGCTGAACACGCAATGGCCATGATTTTGACCTTAAACAGAAAAACTCATAAAGCTTATAATAGAGTTCGGGAGCAAAACTTTTCATTAAACGGCTTGTTAGGTTTTGATTTGTTCGGAAAAACAATCGGAATTATTGGAACTGGAAATATCGGTAAAGCATTCGCTAAAATTGCGTTAGGTTTTGGCTGTAAAGTTTTGGCGTATGATATTGTCGAAAATGATGAAATGATTAAAGATGGAGTTTCGTTTGTTAGTTTAGAAGAGATTTTTAGATCAAGTGACATTATTTCGCTGCATTGTCCGTTAAACGATCAGACGAAGCACGTAATTAATAATACGTCGATTTCTTTTATGAAAGAAAGCGTTATGATAATTAATACAAGCCGCGGCGGATTAATTGAAACGTCATCTGTTATTGAAGGTTTAAAAGAAGGAAAGATTGGTTATTTAGGAATTGATGTTTACGAACAGGAAGAAAAACTGTTTTTCAGAGATTTATCAGCCGATATCATACAGGATGATGCCATTCAACGATTAATGAGCTTCCCGAATGTTTTGGTTACAGCGCATCAGGCATTTTTTACCAATGAAGCTTTGACACAAATTGCGTTAGTGACTTTTAATAATATAAAATCGCTATTGGAGAAAAATGATATTGAAAACAAAGCAGCACTGTTGGTTTAAATTGTCAAATATTTTTCGTAATTTAATTAGCTGTTAAGGAAAATGTAGATTTTAAAAATTTCAGATTATGAAAAGTAAAATTCTAATTTTAATCGGAATTCTGGCATTCTATTCCTGCCAAAATAAAAATGAATCAAAAAATATAATTAAAACTATTGTTCAGGATACTTTGTCAAAAACTGTTGGCGGAACAGCTAACTTAAGCGATGCGCCGTCAAGAGATGATAAAGCAGTTGAATTGATCAGAAAGCAGTTAAATATTTTGCTGGAGAAAGATTTGCCTGTCATGACAAAAGCAGACCGATTTTTTTATTATCAAGCTTTTGATTTAAACAATGATGATAAAAACGAATATTTTGTTGGCTTTTCAAACTCCTATTTCTGCGGAAGCGGTGGCTGTTCTGGTTATATTTTAAATAATGACGGAAGCCTAATAAATCGCTTTTCAGTAACCGATTATCCAATTCTTATAGCGAATACATCCACTGAAAATTTTTCTGATTTAATAATAGAAAGCAACGGCGAGTTTCATATTGTGAGAATGAAAGACGGGAAATACCCATCAAATCCATCAGTTCAGGAAATTTGGAAAGGTGTGACCCCAAAAGAAAGTACTAAGGTTTTGAATATTACAGATAAAAAAATGGAGAAGTATTCGTTTTAAGCTTTAAATATAAAAGGAGCCATTTAGCTCCTTTTTTTATTAATCAAATGAAATGTAATTTCCTTCGTGAAGATCTATTTGATATTTAACTTTGAATTCTTTTCTTTTTGATGACACGCTTGCTTGTGGTGCAATTCTTTTATGGTTGTCAAAACAAATTATAGCATTTTTACTTTCAACATTAATTGAGTCAATTTTCTTTAAATAAAATTTAATAGTGTTTTCTAATTGTGCAATACCTTTTTTTCGTCGAACTGATAAATTTTCGTCTGTTGCTTTTATTTCAGTAAAATAAATGCAATTATCATTAAGGATAACATAATCGCATTGCCCACCTTTAATGCTTTTCATAACACAATCATCATTTTGAATGAAGTTGTATGATGACTTTGTATTGTTTTGAATATGAAAATGATACTTTTCAGTAGCATCTACAAAAACACCTTTTTTTAATTTCGGATCTTCAAAAACAAATGCGTGTTTATTAGCAATGACGGTTATGCAATTTTCTTCGATTTGAGGAAATGCTTCTCGAAGTTTATTAATCATAAATCTAATAATTTATTAAATTCATCTGCAAAACTATCAGAAACTCCATCAATCATATTTTCAGAAATCTGTCCTAATTTATCATTCATAATCTTTTTCGCTTTTCCATTTTTCAATTCGTAAGCAATAAAGTTTTTAGGGTTTAACCAAGATTCTTTTTTTATAATTTTATTTACTTCTTTTGGATTTGTTTGTCCTTTATCATAAGCAAGTAATAAGTTGTTTATAGATGCTAAAACAAATGGACTATGAGTTGTAAGAATTAAATTTTTTCTGTCGAACAAACAATTTTTAACTAAGTATTTAATTAACTCATGTTGTGCCTTTGGATATAAATTTAATTCAGGCTCTTCTACCACAAAATTGAAATTGTATTTTTCTTTTAATGATTTCGAATATTCTACAAGTAATAAGATTGGTATTATAGATTGTAATCCTGATGCAGATTCTAACAAATCTATTTTCTCATTTTCATTGTGATAGATATATGAGGTTTGTCCTTCCCTCTTGTACTTGAATTTTTTATCGATAATAGCTAATGGTAGTTCTTTTACTGTTTGAACAGCTTTTTCGTATTCTTGCCCGCTATTTAATAGGTATTTTGGAATCTGGATATCATTGTTTATTAATCCTAATATATTGGTAGAGATAATTCCTAAAATATTTCTTTCTGTAGGTATATAGATTGAATCATATAAGAATATATTTGGAAAACAATTAATTAAGGTTTCGTAAAGCTGAAAATAACTCTCGGTTTCTTTTTCTTTGTTTAAAATATCTAAAATTTCATCTGCTAAATATCCTTTAAAAGACTTTCTGTTTTCTGGATTGTAATAATAGCTTATAAACTTAGTCTTCTGTTTCTTTTCTGGAAAAAGATTGAGAATTTTTGTTTCAAAATTTGGATCATAAGATTCACAATGCTCAATGCTCCAGTAAATTGATAATTTAAAAGCTATAATCGTTATATCTTTTGTAATAAAATGATCTTTAGGTTTTATTTCTTTGAAAAGCTCAATTGAATGAGGGGCTGTTTGCTTTTCAAATTTACTAGATGAAAATTTTAATGTAAATGGAAATACACTTTCGCTATTTTTATATTCAATAAAAGTGTTTTCATTTAAGTAGGAGTAAATATTGTATTTATGTAATTCTGTTTCAAAAGTTGCTTTTGAGCTCCTTCTAAAATCATCATCTTCAAATATTGAAATTAATTTAGCCAAAGTACTTTTTCCAGAAGCCTGTGCCCCAATAAAAGTTACCATTTCTCTAACTTCAATATTAATATCTTTTAGGGGTCCGAAATTTTTAACAATAAGTTTTGCTCTTTCCATGTTTTCAAAATTAAGGAAAATATTTATATATGAAAAAGGAGCTTCAATAAAAGCTCCTTTTTTAATTTTGTATGATTTTAAAAGAATTTACCCCACCAATTCCACAAATTTAAACTCGCCGTCAACTACAACTTTAGTCAAACCATGTTTTGATAAGTTTTTCATAGAAGCATCCCATTTTTTACCGCTTAAGTTAGCCGTAACTTTAAGTTGTCCTAATTCCATTTTATTTTCATTTCCTTTCAATAAAGTAATGATAATTTTTTCTTCGTCAGACAATTCAATCTGAGCTAATTTTTTCTCAGGACGCATTTGAGGGAACAATAGAACTTCCTGAATAGAAGCATTATTCGTTAAATACATAATCAAACGATCCATTCCAATTCCCATTCCAGAAGTTGGAGGCATACCGTATTCAAGCGCTCTTAAAAAATCTTCATCGATAATTCCGTTTGCTTCATCATCACCTTTCGCAGCCAAACGCATTTGATCTTCAAAACGCTCTCTTTGATCAATTGGATCATTTAATTCAGAATATGCATTTGCAATTTCTTTACCGCAAACCATTAATTCAAAACGTTCAGTCAAATCTGGATTATCGCGGTGTTCTTTACAAAGCGGTGACATTTCTTTAGGATAATCAGTAATAAAAGTTGGCTGAATATAATTTCCTTCGCATTTAGCGCCAAAAATTTCATCAATTAATTTTCCTTTACCCATTGTTTTGTCAACCTCGATTCCCATTCCTCTTGCTGCTTCAAACAATTCTTCTTCTGTTTTTCCTGAGATATCAAAACCAGTAAAATGTTTGATAGAATCTGTCATCGTAACACGTGCATAAGGTGCTTTAAAGTTGATTTTGTGTTCGCCAAAAGTAACTTCGCTTGTACCATTTACAGCAATTGCACAATGCTCTAATAAACCTTCAGCAAATTCCATCATCCAGTTGTAGTCTTTGTAAGCTACATATATTTCCATTGCGGTAAACTCAGGATTATGCGTTCTGTCCATTCCTTCGTTACGGAAGTTTCTAGAGAACTCATAAACACCTTCAAATCCACCAACAATTAATCTTTTTAAATATAACTCATTCGCAATACGCATGTAAAGCGGAATATCAAGCGAGTTATGGTGCGTAATAAATGGTCTCGCCGAAGCACCACCAGGAATTGACTGCAAAACCGGAGTATCAACTTCAAGATATCCAGCATCGTTAAAATAACCACGCATCGCAGTAAACAATTTAGTACGTTTGATAAAAGTTTCTTTAACCTGTGGATTTACAGTTAAATCTACATAACGCATTCTGTAACGTAATTCAGCATCATTAAATGCATCGTGAACGTTTCCTTCTTCATCAACTTTTGGCAATGGTAACGGACGCAATGTTTTACTCAAGAAAGTAAATCCGCTCACGCGAATACATTTTGCACCAACTTGCGTTGTAAATAATTCACCTTCAATACCAATAAAATCACCTAAATCAGTTAATTTTTTAAATACTTGGTTGTATAAAGTTTTATCGTCACCTTCACACAAAACATCACGATTCACGTACAATTGAATACGTCCTTCGCTGTCTTGTAATTCAGCAAAACAAGCTTTACCCTGATCACGAACACTCATCAAACGTCCCGCAACGATAACCTTCTTACCCTCCTCAAATGTGTCCTTTATCTGCTTCGAAGTATGATTTACAGGAAAAAGATTAGCCGGATAAGGATTGATTCCTAAGTTGCGTAAGTTCTGAAGTTTTTCTCTTCTAATGATTTCTTGTTCTGATAATGCCATTTTGTGCTCTGTTTTTTAAGTGTGCAAAGATAGTTTTTAAGTCGCAAAGTTGCAAAGTCATAAAGTCTAAAGTTTTAGAAAAGAGTAATGTTTTTTATTAGAAGCAGAAAAAACAGTTTTTTATTGGCTCTTGTCCCGCTATTCGCTTGTATCTTTTCCTTCCGCCACGGCGGAAGAAAAAGGATACCGCTTCTATCGGGGCTAGATGAGAAATTTTTGTTTTCAAAAGATGTTTTAGTTGGAATGTTTATTCTTAACGCAATTACAAACAAAAAATCTGTAAGAAATAAACTAAAAGAAAACTTAGTATCTTAGTCACTCAGAATCTTAAAATCTTTTCAAAAAAATGAAATACATATCCGTTTTTTTTATCTTAATTTCTTTTGCAAGTTGCCAAATTACTGAAACTATCAATCTCAATTCAGACGGAAGTGGAACAATTGAATATTATAATCTTCGTGATGAGAACAGTTTTCAACAATTAGGAAGGCAGGATCTTAGATACGAAAAATTCAGAGACACAATTTTTACTTTTCAAGATTATATTACAAAGTATCATGAAACTTTTGTGAGATTTAGTAAGGTTGATCAAGCTTTGTTTACGGAACATGCGAATGTAAAAATGCATATCAAAGTAGATCCAATTCAAATGGAAAATTTCAATAGAGTATGGGTCGATTTCAAAAAAATAGATGAAGTGCCATATGTTTACGAAAGCCTCGGATTAGCAAATTCATTAAAAGAAAATTATCCGATACATAGAAAAAATTATAAAATAAAATACAGTTTTGATGGCGTTATTTTTAAAAGAAGTTTACAAATAATGGATCAGGAAAATTTTGAGAAAGACAAAAAAGAATGGGAGGAGAGAAAAAAAATATATTCGAAATATAAATTAGTGGAGTCGTATATTTTAAATTATCATTTTCCGAGAAAAATAAAATCGGTTTCAAATGAAAAAGTGATTCTCAGCTCAGATAAAAAATCATTAACCATAGAGTTTCAGCTTTCAGATTGTCTTCAAAACCCTCAAGTAACAAATTTAGAAGTGGTTTTAGAACCAAAAGACTTTCAATAAGCTAGACTTAGCATCTTAGAAGCTTAGTTACTTAGAGTCTTAAAAATAAAAATAGACTTCGTATCTTTGATAAAAATAAAACCATTATGAAATTATATAAACTTCTGTTTTTTTCTTTTTTACTAGCAACTTTAACAAGCTGTACTTTCACTGAAAATATTTATATCAACGATAACGGATCCGGGAAATTTTCTGTAGATATGGACGGTTCTTCTTTAATGCAAATGGCCGGCGATCAACTTGGAAGTCAAGTAGGAGCTGATGCCAAAAAAGACATTGATTCAACTTTTACTTTTAAACAATTGCTTGCTGAGAAAAAAGACAGCATCGCAAAATTATCTCCAGAAGTGCAAAAAGAACTGAAAAAGCTGGAAAACTTCGTAGTTACTACAAAAATGAGCGCAGAAAAAAAGCAGTTTTTAATGACTTTATCAACTGATTTTAAGAGCGTGAATGAACTTCAGGATATTTTACAGACAGCAAGTACACTACAAAAATTAGAAGGAGGAGCAACAGCAAATCCTCTTGGGAATGGTTTTGGAGACAATAAAAGTAAATTAAATTATACGTATGACGGAAAGAAATTTACCAGAAAAGCTACAATTGATCAGCAAAAATTAACAGAAAAGCTAAATGATTCGTCGGCAGATATGTCTAAAATGATTTTTGCATCGTCAAATTATATTGTGAAATATCACTTTCCAAAAAAGATTAAAAAAGTTTCTAATCCAAGCGCTTTATTCAGCGACGACAGGAAATCAATTACAATTCAATACTCTTTCACGGATTATATGGAGAATCCGGACAAACTTAACTTTGATGTTGAGTTTGAAAAATAATCAAAATGAACAAAAATATTCAACTTCAGGATCTGGGAAACAGAGACTATAAATCGACTTGGGAATATCAGGAAGAACTTTTCGCGGCTATTGTCGACTTAAAAATCAAAAACAGAAGAGAAGAATTAGATTTGCCAACACCAAATTATTTGTTATTTGTTGAGCATCCGCATGTTTATACATTAGGTAAAAGCGGTGATCTGGAAAATTTATTATTAAACGAAAAACAGCTCGAAGCAAAAGGAGCGACTTTTTATAAAATCAATCGTGGTGGTGATATAACGTATCATGGTCCGGGACAAATCGTAGGTTATCCTATTTTGGATTTAGAAAACTTCTTTACCGACATTCATAAATATTTACGTTTCCTCGAAGAAGCAATGATTCTTACCTTGGCAGAATACGGTTTAGAGTCCGGCAGGAGTGAAGGAGAAACGGGTGTTTGGCTTGGTGTCGGAACTCCGTTTGCACGTAAAATTTGCGCAATGGGCGTTCGTGCTTCACGCTGGGTAACCATGCATGGATTTGCCTTAAACGTAAATGTTGATTTAGGATATTTTGATAATATTATTCCGTGTGGAATTCGCGGAAAAGGCGTAACTTCTTTACACGTAGAGCTTGGTGTCGAAAAAGTCGATGAAGACGAAGTAAAAGCCAAAATACTCAAACATGTAGCTAATTTGTTTGAAGCTGAATTTATTAAATAAGTTTCTAAAATATATAAAGTATGAAAAATGCTGAAGAAAATAACAATTACAGAATTGCCGTTCCTTCAGCATTTGAAACTGTTTTTTCGCATTTCTACTTTGCTGAAAACAAAACAGAATTTCCCATAACCAAAACCTTATTGCCAAGTTTTCAAAGTATATTGGTTTTTAATTTCGGAACAAAATCATCTTTAAAATCGCAGCAGAATACTTTTCTGGAAATTGAAAAATGCGTTGTTTTGGGGCCAATCAAACAAGCTTTTGATTATACTTTAGAACCAGGTTCACAGATTTTAGTTGCCAATTTTAAAGAAGATGCTTTTTACAGATTCTTTGGCAATGCGCTTTTTGATTCTATGCCCATTCATCCCGATGATTTAATTAATGAAAACTGTTTTACTGTTTTATGGGAAGAACTTCAAAATATTCCTGATCCAAAAGAACGTGTCGCTTATATTTTAGATTTCTGCAAACCTTATTTGCGGGAACAAACGGCAATTACGACTCTTTTAAGCGATTTTCATGATCAGAATTTAAATCCAATAAAAACGATTGCTTCACAGATCAATCAAACTGAAAGAAACATTCAGTTGAATCAAAAAAAGATTTTTGGTTATTCCGTTAAAGAAGCCAATCGTTATGAAAGGTTTTTAAAGGCCATTGATCAAATTCAGAAAAATATTCTAAACGAACTAAAAATAGATTGGTTAACAATTGTTAATGAATGCGGATATTATGATCAAAGCCAGCTTATTCATGACTTTAAATATTATATGAATATTTCGCCAACAAAGTTCCTCAAATTTCAAAGCGATATCTGCAGTTCAAAACGGCAATAAGACCGATTTCGTTTTCTTACAATTACTCCTCAAACCTGTGTTATAGATTTGTCATGTTCAATCTTTAAAACTAGAAAACATGAAAAATTTAATTATTTACGCACATCCAAACGAAGCAAGTTTAAATCATTTCTTTAAAAACACAATCGTAGAAACTTTAGAAAAATCAGGGCAGGAAATTGTGGTTCGCGATTTAAATGAAATCAATTTTAATCCGGTTCTTTCTTTGCAGGATATGCAGGGGCAAAGAATGGGACAAGTTGCAGATGATGTAAAAACAGAACAAGATTTTATTTCGTGGGCAGACCAAATTATTTTTGTTTACCCAATTTGGTGGACGGGAATGCCGGCAATTATGAAAGGTTATATTGACCGCGTTTTTAGTTACGGATTTGCGTATCGATACGATCAGGGCGTTCAAAAAGGTTTACTGACAGAAAAAAAAGCCGTTATTGTAAATTCTCATGGAAAATCAAATGCTGAATATGAAGCAATAGGAATGGACAAAGCTTTGGAATTAACTTCGGATACCGGAATTTTTAAATATTGTGGATTAGAAATCAAACAGCACTTTTATTTTGATAAAGCTGACAGAGCTTCAACAGACAACGTTTTAGAATGGGAAAAGGAACTTAAAAATGCTTTTAAACTCATAAATGAAGTTTCTGTTTTTCAATAGAAATTTATTTTTCAAAGGAATAATTGAAAAAAAATCTAAAAATGTTCGGCTAAGAGCCAAGATTTTAAATTGATAGCAAATTACAGAAATATGATGATTTTCTAATGTTTTTATGGTAAATTTGGTTTTATACTTAAAATTTAAGCGTTAACTAAATCTAATATCTTATGAGAAAAATCTACTTTGTATGTTTTCTATTTATGCTTAATGGCCTTTTTGCTCAAAAGAAAGATAAATTATACCCAATTGCAGCTTATGAAAAGGTATGGCAAGAGAAAAATAGTGACGTCAGATTAAAAATGATTAAATCGATTTGGCTAGAAGACAGTACTTTTGAAGATCCTTCTGCTTCAATAAAAGGAACTACGGCGTTTAATAATGTCATCAATGAATTTTATAAAAAATTTCCAGATGCTGTATTGACATCTGGAGTAAAAATAGTGAAAGATAATTATGTAACCTGGGAATGGAAAATTCTGGATTCTAAAAATAATCTTATAATGGCAGGCCGAGATTTTGCCCGCTTGAATGGAAAAGGGCAAATAAGTAAAATAATCGGCTTTTGGGATAATTCAGCAACTTTGTCTGAAACGGATATTTTAAAAAATCTTGAAGTAGATAATCTTAAAGTTGTTGCAAAATATTATGAATGTCTTTTTAAAACAAGAGATTTTGATGCAATGGCAACTTTAATTGAAGATGGAGCAGTTTACACTCAGGCGACGGGACTTCCTTACGGCGGTACTTTTGTAGGGTTTGCTGAATGGACAAAAATGTTTGCAAAATCTGCAGAGTTTTTTGATTTGCAAATAGAGAAAGAACCAACATATTTTAGTGATGCTTCAAAAAATGAAGTAATCATTTATTTCACTATAAATTGCAAATCCAAAAAATCGGGTAAAAACCTTTCAATGCCAATTTCGGAACATTTTGATTTGAAAAACGGAAAAATTACGGCGATCAGACCTTTTTATTATGATACCAAACAATTTGCGGAATTCCTGAAAAGCAAGAAATAAAAAAAAGCGACCTTAATATATAGGTCGCTTTTTTTATTCAAAAAAATCCAGAGTCAGTTGATCAGGCAAAAGTCTGAAACTCATTCGATGATATTTTGTGGGGCCATATTTTTTAATAGCTTCTCTATGTTCTTTGGTTGGGTAGCCTTTATTTTGTTTCCAATTGTACATTGGGAATTCTTCGTGAATTTGATCCATATATTCGTCGCGATACGTTTTTGCCAAAACGGACGCTGCCGCAATACTTAAATATTTAGCATCACCCTTAATAATACTTTTATTTGGAATTGATTTTAGAAGTTCAATTTCGGTTGAAGAAAATTGTTTGCCAAAAGTGTTTTTAAGTCCAAGTTTTGCATTTAAGGCTCGGTTTCCATCAACAATAATATATTCGGGAACATGTTTTAATTTTAAAATGCATTCCTGCATTCCTTTCATAGAGGCATTCAAGATATTTATTTCGTCAATTTCTTCCGGAAATAAATGTGTGACAGCAAAACAGAGCGCTTGCTGTTCAATAATTGGTTTTAAAAGGGCTCTTGTTTTTTCAGACAGTTGTTTACTGTCATTTAAAATTTGATTTTCAAAAGTTTCAGGCAAAATTATAGCAGCTGCTGTGACGGGCCCGGCTAGACATCCGCGTCCGGCTTCATCGGTTCCCGATTCTAAAATAAATCCTGAGAAATTCTTTTCGAGCATTTTTAACCTTTTTGGATGGCAAAGATTATAAAAAATTAAATAAAAAGGCTTAGCGACGATTAAAAATTGAAGAAGGGATATAAAAAATCGAATAAATTATGTCATTTTTTGGGTTGTTTTTAGAGATAATATTTCATGTTTTTTACACTTTCTCTTAATAATTTTGTTGATAAGCGCTTTTTTTTTGAATTTTTTTAGGGCAACTATTAAAAAAACTTATAAAAAATGGATGTTTTGCCATGTTTTGCTCTTGTTTTTATCAAAAGTTTAAAAAACTCTACTGATTTAGAGAACTTAATAAAAGATATTGCTGTTTTTTATGAGTTTAACTATTTGATTTTCTTAAATGTTAAAATCTGTTAACGTTTTTAACTCAAAAAAATTATATTTTTTGATATTTTTGAAGGAAAAATAGTATTTAAAGTTTGAAATAGTTATATTTTCTGGGATTGGATTAAGCTTTTGTTAATAATCTTAAGGAAATTTAAGTACAAATAGTTTGTTATTTTAAGAAATAATTAAGATGTTTGTCGCATACTAATTCAAAATAAATTAAAATGAAATTAAAATTTAAATGGATTTTTACGCTCCTTGTAGCGTTATCTATGCAGTTTTCTTTTGCTCAGGAGAGAACTGTTACTGGAAAGGTATCTGATAAAACAGGTGTTATTCCAGGAGTAAATGTTCTTGTGAAAGGATCTAAAGCAAATACTCAGACTGATTTTGATGGAAGTTATTCTATCAAAGCAAAGACTGGTGATGTTTTGGTTTTTTCATATGTTGGTATGAACAACAAACAAGTTACTGTAGGGACTTCAAATACAGTAAACGTTGAGCTAGAATCTGAAGCACAATTAATGAATGAGGTTGTCGTAGTAGGTTACGGTGTTCAGAAAAGAAAAGAAGTTACAGGTTCTATTTCTAAAATTGCTGGTAACGACATCGCTAACTTAGTGACTCCATCTTTTGAAGGAGTATTAGCTGGTAGAGCAACTGGAGTACAAGTTGTAACTAACAGTGGTATTGTTGGAGTTGCTCCAAAAATTAGAATTAGAGGTATTGCTTCTATTTCTAGTGGAAGTGATCCATTAATCGTAGTAGATGGTGTGCCAATTCTTTCTGGTGATATCGGAGGTGTTGCAAACACAAACGGTTTAGCAGATATTAACCCAGACGATATCGAATCATTTGATATCTTGAAAGATGGTGCTGCAACGGCTATCTATGGATCAAGAGCTGCGAATGGAGTAATTTTGATTACTACAAAAAGCGGTAAAAAAGGAACTTTAAAAGTTAATTTCTCTTCAAATTTTGGTGTTGCAAGTGCAGCTAAAAAATACGATCTTTTACAGACTCCTGATTTCTTAACGATTGCAAATGAAAAAAGAACTAACAGAGGACAAGCTCCATGGGCTGTTGGAAGTACTTATAATACAGACTGGCAAAGTGCTGTTTTAAGAAACGCACCTCAAATCACTAACAACTTAGCATTTAGTGGTGGTTCTGATAAAACTAAATATTACTTATCTTTAGGTTATACAGATCAAGATGGTATCAACTTGGCAAATAGCATGCAAAGATATTCAGTAAGAGCTAATATTGATCAAGATATCAATAAATGGTTAAGCATTGGTACAAACTTAAGTGTTACTAGAACTGAGTACAATGGTTTAAATACTAGTGCTAGTGGACTTTCTGGAAATATCTTCAACACAATCAGACAATTGCCTAACGTGCCAATTTATGATGCAGCAAATCCAACAGGATATAACTTAACATTGCCATTAAGTACAAATACAGTTGGTAGATGGGATAATACAGATCCAGTAGGAGATAACATTACAAATATTCTTTATGTATTAGATCATAATAAATATTACTCAAAAGTTAACAGAACATTGTTAAGTCTTTTTGCTAACGCAAAAATTACTTCTGATTTAACTTACAAATTACAAGTAAGTGCTGATAACTCTATTACTGGTGGATTACAATACTGGAATCCTATTCACGGTGACGGACGTTCTAGAAATGGTTACCTGTACAATGATAATACAGAATACTTAAGATGGAACTGGCAAAATATCTTGAACTACAAGCATACTTTTGGTGAAAATCATAACGTAGGAGCTACAGCTGTTGCTGAGTACCAAAAACAGAGATATCAAAATTTCTGGGGGTCTGGAAGTGATATCATCAGTGATTTCTTCAACCAAAACTTAGTTACTAACTCATATGTTACTAAAGATTCAGGTGGATCTGTTACTGAAAATGGTATTATTTCTTACTTAGGACGTTTTACATATAACTACAAAGAAAAATACTTCATTCAGGGTTCTATCAGAAGAGACGGTATTTCTAAGTTAAGTGCAGATACAAGATGGACTAACTTCCCTGGAGTTTCTGCAGGTTGGACAGTTTCTAAAGAAGATTTCATGCAATCAATCAGCAGTACAGTTTCTGATTTCAAACTAAGAGCATCATACTCTAAAGTTGGAAATACTGAAATTGGAAACTATCCTTACATGGATTTAACAACTGGTTCTCCTTATGCAACTGCAAATGGTATTGGATATTTCCAATTTGGAAATCCTCAATTACAATGGGAATCTAGTGAGAAAATTGACTTTGGTGCTGATTTCGGATTTTTCAATAATCGTTTGACTATTGGTTTTGATTACTACAGAAACAATATCGATAAATTAATTTTGGCTGTACCGGTTTCTCCATCATTAGGTGTTCCGTTTAATACAACAAACAAAAATATTGGTAAATTATATAACCAAGGTTTAGAGTTCGCTGTTGGTTTCAAAGCTATCAACAACCAAAACTTCAAATGGGATGTATCATCAAACTTGACTTTGTCTAAAAACGTAGTTACTGACGTATTTAATGGTCAAGATATCATTGGAGGATCTTCAACAGATACTAACATTGCACCAAATATCATTATTAGAGAAGGTGAATCAATGAACTCTTTATATGGTTTCAAATATTGGGGAGTTAACAAAGCAAATGGTAACCCAGTTTACTACAAAGCTGATGGTAGTTTAGTTCAAGGAAACATTCCAACATCTACTTACTATGTTTTCGATCCAAACAATCCAGCTGCATTAACAACTCCAGCTACTTTAAGTGCTGCTACTGATAAAGTAATTTTAGGTAATACATTACCAACTTACTATGGATCTTTATCTTCTAGCATGAAATATAAAAATCTTGATTTCGGATTTATGTTCAGATTCAGTGGAGGAAACAAAATTTTCAACTCTACAAGAAGAGAGTTGATGAACCAAAACTTCAACAACAACGGAACAGAGATCTTAGGAAGATGGCAAAGTGTTGACAATCCTGGAGACGGATGGACTCCAAGATTATGGGCAAGTTCAAATACATTTACTAACCTTTCTGGAAACGCGAGTTCTCGTTTCGTAGAAAAAGGAGATTTCATTTCTTTAGATAACATTAGCTTAGGTTATACTTTACCTAGAATCTTGTTAGATAAAATCCAAGTAGAAAACTTCAGAATCTATGTTCAGGCTCAAAATATCTGGTTAATTTCTGATTACAAAGGTATTAACCCTGAAATGGAAACATCTGGAGTAGATATCAATGGAACTCCACGTTCTAAAGTTATATCAATGGGAATAAATGTTAGTTTATAATATGAAAAATATGAAAAATATAATAAAATCAATTTTACTTTCTGCAGTAGTACTTGGGATGAGCTCATGTACTGAAGAAAAGATCTTAGACCTTGTACCTATAAATAACGTTCCAACTGACCTTGCTTTTACAACTCCAACTTATATAGAAACTTATATGGCTGGTGTTTACAATGCTGCAGCTATTGGTACTTACAACAGTGGTACTTCAAATGGTGGTAGAGGATACGTATGGGGAGCTGCTTTTGTTGAGCAAGGTGAATGTATGGGAGAAGATGCAGTAAACAATGCTACTTTCTACCAATTAACATATACTCAAACTTACGATCCAACATCTGCAAATAACGTTTACTACTGGGTTGACGGTTACAGATTAATCAACAGATGTAACTTAATGATCGAAGGAGTTAATGATGCAGTTGCAAAAGGTGTTATTACTAAAGCTGTAGGTGATGACTATATTGGTCAATCTAAATTTTTAAGAGCGATTACACATTTTGAGTTGTTGAATTATTTTGCTAGACCTTACAACCATACTGCAGGAGCTACCCATTTAGGTATTCCTTACAGAGAAGTTGGTGTAAATACTCAAGCAGAAATTGATTCTGAAAATGCAAAACCTAGAAATACTGTAGCAGAATGTTATGCTAAAGTACTTGCTGATTTAGATGATGCTGAAAAATTAATTACAACTGCAACTACTTCAAGAGCATCTAAAAATGCTGCAATTGCTTTCAAAACGAGAGTTTATCTTCAAAAAAGAGACTGGGCAAATGTAGTTGTTGAAGGAACTAAATTAAATGGTAAATATACTTTGACTGCTAAGCCAGGTGACCCATTTGTACCAGCTAGTAACTTAACAAACTCAGAGTCTATTTTCTCTATCGCTCACTCAGCTACTTCTAACCCTCAGGTTAATGCTGCTTTAGCTAGTATCTTGAACAGTAGAGCTTTAGTTAACATTAGCCCAATCATTTGGAGAGAACCAAAATGGTTAGTTGATGATAAAAGAAGAGAAGAAGGTGTTATGATCAAAACTGTTGCTGGTAGAAAATATACTAACAAATATTCTGATATTGTTAACTTGACAGATGCTGCTCCTGTTATTAGATATGCAGAGGTTTTATTGAACATGGCAGAAGCTCAAGCTCGTTTAAATACTGCTTCAAGTTTAACTTCATCTTTGGCTTTATTGAACCAAGTAAGAAACAGATCGTTAGCTAATCCTTTAACTCAAGCTTATACTGCAGCTACTTTAAATACGCCGCAAACTTTAGTTCCAGCGATTCTTATTGAAAGAAGAATTGAGTTTTTAATGGAAGGTCGTAGATGGTCTGATATCCACAGATTACAAAATGATGATATTGCTCCAATCAACGGTATTCCTGCAAAACTTGCTAATGCTGCTCCAGCTGCTGCATTATACACTTTAGGAACTGCTTACCCAGGTCCATTTGGTGTGCCAGCTTTGCCTTATACTGATTACAAATTCATTTGGCCAATACCACAAATTGAAATGAATACAAACCCAGGTTTAGGACAAAACCCTAACTGGTAAGAAATAAATATTTTGATTTTTATAAAACCCTCAATCATTTTGATTGGGGGTTTTTTTATTGTGATAAAAACTCCTCATTCATACTGATTTGTTTTTTTATACGTTTTTATCTTTTACCTTTGCTTGACTAATTTTGTCGAATATAATTTCAATATAAAGCTATCAAATGAGAATACTCTTTTTTCTATATCTAATGATAATGCCCGCCTTATTGTTTTCTCAAGAAAAAAACACTTCTAAAAATAATTTGGATATGAACACGAAATATTCAAGTATTACAGATACTGTAAAAAAGAAAAAATCTTTAATAGCTAAAATTGAGCAATACCAGATTATCACTTTAGAGCATGATACTACTTATGCTGATACATCTTTAACATTGAAAAGTGCATACAGACAAAATTATCTCCGCAAGGATAATTTCGGTCTTTTAGAATTCTCAAATATTGGACAGACATATAATACCTTACAATATAGTCTGAATAGTTTTTCACCTTATCCAGAAATTGGTTTTTCAGGAAAACATTTTGATTATATGCAGGTTTCGGATATTAAATATTATTCTGCCGCAACGCCTTTTACAGAGTTGTTCTTTAATACTACTATTAATAAAGGACAAAATGTTGACTCATTTATTACATTAAACACCTCTAAAAATCTGAATTTTTCAATTGCCTACAGAGGACTTCGTTCAGAAGGAAATTATATTAACCAATTAGTAAGTGTTGGGAATTTTAGATTTACAACCAGTTATGCCACTACAGATAAACGATATATTTTGAATGCTCATGTAACATATCAGGATGTTACAAATGAAGAAAATGGAGGAATAACAACACCGAAGGATTTCGAAAGTAATGATCCTGATTTTAAAAACCGTCAGCGTTTGCAGGTGTATTTAACAGATGCAGAATCTTTATTAAAAGGACATCGTTTCTTTTTTGATCATGCATTCAGAATCAATTCTAAAGGAGGTGATAATAACTTATTTGTTACTCATCAATTTAATTATGAATATAAGTTCTTTGAATACAAGCAGCCAACTGTTCTTTCTACAGTAGGTACTACGCCAGTTCAGCGTTTTGGGGAATCATATGTGACAAGTAATATTAATGATCGTACTCGTTTTGAAAAACTGTATAATAAAGCAGGACTTGCCTATGAAAATTCCCTTTTAGGAAAATTCTATTTCTTCATTGATGACTATAGATCAAATTATGAGTACAATAGAATCATTGTAAGAGAGAACGGGCATATTATTCCTGACAATCTATTTTTGCAGATTAATAATGTTGGTGGACAATATGAATATCAAAAAAATAAATGGAACGGACGTTTCTTGTACACTAGGTCAATTACAAATCAATCGCTTTCGGACTTAGATGCGAAATTAAGATATAATTTAAACAAAGATTTTCAATTTGATTTTAGATATCGTAACATAAATAAACTGCCAAATAATAATTATAATTTATATCAAAGTAGTTATATTGAGTATAATTGGTCTAATGATTTTAAAAACGAAAAAATCAATCAACTTGGAGCAAATGTTTTCACGCCTTGGTTGAATGCAGAAGTTCAATATTCGGTGTTAAAAGACCATTTATATTTTGCTGATGTTTCTACAGATGCTCAGGCTTTGGCTCATACACAAATTATAAATCCAGCACAATATGGAAATGTAATTAATTATTTTTCTATAAAGGCTAACAAAGAATTTAAATTTGGGCGATTTGGTTTTGATAATACACTTTTGTATCAAAAAGTGGATCAGTCAGAATTAATTGTAAATGTGCCCGATTTTGTAACCAGAAATACACTGTACTATTCTAGTTATTTTTTCAAAAAGGCATTATTTATGCAAACAGGAATTGTGTTTAATTATTTTACGAAATACTACGGAAATGATTACAATCCGGTTGTTGGAGAATTTTTTGTTCAAAATACAAAGGAAATTGGTAATTATGCTACTTTCGACTTTTTTGTGAATGCAAGAATTCGTCAAACTCGTTTTTACTTAAAAGCAGAACATTTTAATTCTTCTTTTTCTAATAACGATTACTATTCGGCGCCGAATAATCCATATCGCGATTTTGTAATCCGTTTTGGTTTGGTTTGGAACTGGTTCGAATAAAATTAAGCCTTTATTTATTTTTTTAAAACCAAATATTAAATTATAGTAAAATGGACTTTTCAAATAATATTTTAGAAACAATAGGCAATACGCCGCTTGTAAAGCTCAACAAAATTGTTGCTGAAATTGATGCATTAGTGTTGGCAAAAGTCGAAACTTTTAATCCAGGAAATTCTGTAAAAGATAGAATGGCCGTTAAAATGATTGAAGACGCTGAAGCAGACGGCAGATTGAAACCTGGAGGGACAATTATTGAAGGAACTTCTGGAAATACTGGAATGGGATTGGCACTTGTTGCTATTGTAAAAGGTTATAAATTAATCTGTGTAATCTCAGACAAACAGTCTAAAGAAAAAATGGATATATTGCGTGCCGTTGGTGCAAAAGTTGTGGTTTGTCCCACTGATGTTGAGCCAACTGATCCTCGTTCGTATTATTCGGTTTCGAAGCGTTTGGCTGAAGAAACTCCAAATTCCTGGTATGTAAATCAGTATGATAATATGTCTAATTCATTGGCTCATTACGAACAAACTGGACCAGAAATCTGGAAACAGACTGATGGGAAAATCACGCATTTCGTAGTAGGAGTTGGAACAGGAGGAACAATTTCTGGAGTTGGAAAATACTTAAAAGAGAAAAACCCGAACATTAAAATTTGGGGAATAGATACTTATGGTTCTGTTTTTAAGAAATATCATGAAACCGGTATTTTTGATGAAAATGAAATCTATTCTTATATTACAGAAGGAATTGGAGAGGATATTTTACCAAAAAATGTCGATTTCTCTTTGATTGATGGCTTTACAAAAGTTACTGATAAAGATGCAGCAGTTTATACTAGAAAAATTGCTTTGGAAGAAGGTATTTTTGTTGGAAACTCAGCTGGAGCATGTATAAAAGGCTTGCTTCAGTTAAAAGAACATTTTAAACCAGATGATGTTGTAGTGGTTTTATTTCATGATTCAGGAAGCCGCTATGTTGGAAAAATGTTCAACGACGATTGGATGCGTGAGCGTGGATTCTTAGAAGAAAACATTACTAAAGCAGAAGATGTTATCAAAGATCATATTGATAAAGAATTAATTGTTGTTAGAACTGAGGAATTAGTTTCGCATGCGATTGACCGTATGCGTAAGTATAAAATCTCTCAAATTCCGGTTGTAGATATTAATGGTTTTGTTGGATCTGTTGACGAAACGGATTTATTTAGAAGTTATGTAGCGGATAAAAATGTTGCTGAAAAACCAATTAAGGAAGTAATGGGAAAACCTTTTCCTATTGTGAAATTAGGTACTCCTATTGAAGAAGTATCAAAGCTTTTTACAAAAGAAAATGATGCAGTTTTAGTTGATTTAGGAAACGGTTCGCACCATATTATTACAAAATATGATATTATTGGTTCAATAAAATAGAACGCATAAAATAGAATTTATCCATAAATCTGATTGATATTAACCAATCGGATTTATGGATTTTCTCTTTTTAAATTATTAGAAAATGAATTTTACTGCAATAGATTTTGAAACTGCGACAAGTTTTCATCCCTGCTCAGTCGGAATCGTGACGGTGCAAAATGGTGTAATAGTCGACGAGTTTGTTACTTTAATAAAACCTCCAAACAATATTTATAATCCATTTACAATTCAGGTTCATGGAATTTATCCGCGTGACACGGTTAATGCAAAATCATTTGTACAGGTTTATCCTGAAATTGAAAAAAGATTAAAGAATAGAGTGGTGGTAGCTCACAATGAAAGTTTTGATCGAAATGTATTAATTAAGTCGATGTTGGCAAATGGCTTAAGTTATGAAGATTTGAATATTGCATTAAAATGGGAGTGCACAGTAAAAATTTACAAAGCGAAAGGCATAAAACCTACAAAGCTTAGCGATTGTTGCCGTGAAATGAATATCAAATTAAATCATCACGAAGCATTATCAGATGCAAGAGCATGTGCAAAATTATATATGCTACGCTAAAAATATAATTTTTGTAAGAATAATATTAATTTATTTTTTTATTTTTAGATTTTGAAACTTATTATATTGTCTAAAAATGAAAGAAGATTTTCTTCATTATCTATGGAAATTCAAAAAGTTCAGTACTCTGAATTTAAAAACCGCCCAAAAGGAGGAACTTGTCATTTTTAAAACGGGTGATTATTTAGGACTTTCCGGTCCGGATTTTTTTAATGCTCAAATTAAAATTGATGAACAAAAATGGGCTGGAAATGTCGAAATCCATTTAAAATCATCAGATTGGTATTTACATCATCATGAAAAAGATATTGCTTATGAGAATGTAATTTTACATGTTGTCTGGGAACATGATACTGAAATTTTCAGAGAAAATAATTCCGAAATTCCTGTTCTGATTCTGAAAGATTATGTTTCAAAGGAAATAATTGCAAATTATAATGCTCTTGTTTCTGTGAAAAGTTGGATTTTTTGTGAAAGACAATTAAATGAAATAGATGATTTCGTTTTTAAAAATTGGCAGGAAAGACTTTTTTTTGAACGATTAGAGCGTAAATCGGAGTTTATTTTTCAATTATTAGAGGAGACAAACCAAGATTGGGAAGCTGTTTTGTTTTGTATGTTAGCCAGAAATTTTGGACTTAACACAAATGGTAATTCTTTTTTCCAAATGTCGAAGTCAATCCCTTTTTCTATTTTAAGAAAAGAAAGTTTTGAAATAGAAAATATTGAAGCCTTGCTTTTTGGATTTTGTGGTTTGTTAGATGCTGAAAAAGAAGATGTTTATTTTAAAGATTTAAAGTTTCGATATTTTTTTCTGCTTCATAAATACAATTTAGATAGAACTTATGTAGATCCTGTTCAGTTTTTTAAACATCGACCAGATAATTTCCCTACGATCAGACTTTCTCAGTTGGCAAGTCTTTATTATAGTTATCAAAACTTATTTTCAAAAGTAATTGATTTAAAGTCGGTAAAAGATGTCTATAAACTTTTTAGTGTTTCTGCAAGCCCTTATTGGCAGAATCATTATCAGTTTGATAAAGAAAGCCCAAAGAAGTCCAAAGCATTGTCAAAGCCGTTTTTAGATTTATTAATTATCAATACAATAATCCCAATCCAATTTACTTATTCAAATATAATGGGATTAGCAATTGCCGAGAATTTAATAGATTTTATGAATGACGTTTCGTCTGAAAAAAATGCAATTATAGAGAAGTTTGCATCTTTTGGAGTGAAATCAAAAAATGCATTTGAAAGTCAGACTTTATTGGAACTCAAAAATGAATATTGTAACCATAAGGCTTGTTTAAAATGCGCAATAGGATTGGAATTGCTTAAAAATGATTAGATAATTTGTACTTTTGTGAAAATTAAAATCTAAAACTAAAAGATGTCCACAATTTTAAGACTTAAATTCTTTTTTGAAAAGTACGGTTTTCATGTTTCATCAAGATTGGCAGATAAACTTGGAATGCGAGTAACCAATGTTAGATTGTTCTTTATCTATATTTCTTTTGTTACTGCAGGTTTAGGATTTGGTGTTTATTTGACTCTTGCTTTTTGGATCAGATTGAAAGATTTAATTCGCTCAAAAAGAACATCTGTATTTGATTTGTAAAGTTTGCTATTCAATTTTCAACATAAAAAAACCTGTTCAATTATGAACAGGTTTTTATTTTTTCAAGAGTTTAGATTAAATCTCTTCAACTTCATTTTCAAGATTATTAAGTTTTGCTCTTTTTTTACTGTAAACAAAGTAAACTATAATACCTAAAGTTCCCCAGCATAAAAAGGCAATCCATGTCTCATGTCTTACTTGAGTCATTAAAAACAAGTTGAAAGATACTCCCAATGTTCCTACCAAATATACAGCCGGAGTTTTATAATGTCTTTCTAATTCAGGTTTTTTATATCTTAAGATCATTACAGCCACACAAACCATTCCGAAAGCTAATAATGTTCCCATACTACACATTTCACTTACTTTTTCAATTGGTGTAAGTGCTGCAACGACTGAAATGATCGTTCCAACTAGGAAAGTACTTTTATATGGTGTTTTGAAAGTTGTATGTAATTTACTGAAGAATGGAGGTAATAAACCATCTTTAGACATACCTAAGAAGATACGAGTTTGTCCTAACATCATCACAAGCATTACAGATGTTAAACCTGCAGTTGCTGCAATTGTGATAATAAATACGGCCCATGTTAATCCGTTTTCGCTAAAAGCAGAAGCTACTGGTGCAGCTTTATCTAACTGATCATAATGTACCATTCCAGTTAATACTAATGATACAAGAATGTAAAGAATCGTACAAATTACTAATGAAGCAATAATTGCAAAAGGGACATCTTTTTTAGGATTAATAGCTTCACCAGCTTGAGTTGAAACCGCGTCAAAACCGATATAAGCAAAAAATACAATAGTTGCTGCGGTTAAAACACCTCCGAATCCAAAATTCATTTTTCCGGTAGCATTTCCAAGAGAATCTAAAGCAGGAACTTCTGTAGGGATAAATGGATGCCAGTTTTCTACATTAATATAGAATGCACCACAGATAATTACAAAAAGTACTACTGCAATTTTAACTATTACAATGATGTTGTTTGTACTTGCAGCTTCTTTAATTCCTTTTATAAGAATCGCTGTAACAATCCATGTAATTACAAATGCAGGCAAATTAAATGCAAACGTAGGAATGTCAATTAAATCCTGAGGGAAAGCTTTATTGTGTTCGATGATTTTTTCTGTCGCAGTAGCAAGGTCATTACAGAGCCATATAGGAAATTCTATTCCAAATAAATGTATCAGTTTTACAAAATAACCGCTCCAGGCGACGGCGACGGTTGTGGCTCCCATCATATACTCAAGAATTAAATTCCAGCCGATGAACCACGCAAAAATTTCACCTATCGTTCCGTATGCATATGCATATGCTGATCCTTCAACAGGTAATACCGAAGCAAATTCAGCATAACAAAGTGAAGCAAATAAACAGCCTATACCAGCAATAACAAAAGACAGAGCCAAAGCTGGGCCAGCATAATCATGAGCAGCGATGCCCGTTAAGGTGAAAATTCCTCCACCAATGATTGCCCCAATTCCTAATGAGGTCAATCCCCATCTCGTAAGAACTCTTTTTAAATCACTTTTTTTCATATCGGCTTCAAAAGCAGATATAGGTTTAACTCTCCAAATTGACATATGATTATATTGGTTTATTGTTATTAAGTGCCAAATGTATTGTTTTTTGTAAAAAATAAAAACAATTATAGAGTTTTAAGTTATAAAATGTTTAAAATATTCATAAATGTCATGTAAAACAAGCTTCAAAGCCTTTGATTTGTCAATCTTTTTAGGTTAAAATTTTAGAAAATACATTTCAGTGTAAAAATAAAAATTTAGTAAAATTCTTAATAAATTGATATTTTTGGATTCTTTTTAATATCAGCAACTAGAACTATGAAAAATTATAAGCCGTTTATATCCTATTTCAAATTTACAAATCAGCAACGTACAGGCATAGTGGGACTTTTCGTTATTATAATTATACTAGAGGTCTTATATTTCACTTTAGATTTTAATATGACCGAAAAATCTTTTCCTGAAAAAGAGCAATGGATGTCACTGCAATCTGAAATAGATTCTCTAAAGATGGTTAAAAATGAGAGAAAGCCAATGCAGTATTCTTTTAATCCAAATTTTATTTCAGATTATAAAGGTTATAAACTTGGAATGTCTGTTGCGGAAATTGATAGATTATTGGTATTCCGAAAGGAAAATAAATATGTGAACTCTGCTGAAGAATTTCAAAACGTAACAAAAATTTCAGATTCTTTGCTAAGAGCAATTTCTCCTTTCTTCAAGTTTCCGGATTGGACTCGCAGTAAGCCAAATTTTAAAAATGAAAAGAAGGAGTATGCTCAAAAAACAGAATTCAAAAAAGAAAAAATTATTGTTTTGGATATAAATCAGGCATCTCAAGAAGATTTGATGAAAATTTATGGTATTGGAGAAGCTTTATCGGCTAGGATTCTTAAACAAAAAGAAATTTTAGGATGTTTTGTTTTGATGGAACAAATGAATGATGTCTGGGGATTATCGCCTGAAGTAATTGCTGAGCTGAGCTCTCATTTTAAAGTTGTAATTCCGGGCAATTTGAAAAAAATAGCGATTAATGACGCATCCTTAAAAGAATTATCGCAGTTTCCATATTTTAAATATGCTTTGGCGAAGCAGATTATAACTTATCGAAGTATGAATGGAAATTTCAATAATATTGAGGATTTGATAAAAATTAAAGGTTTTCCTGTTGAAAAAGCAAAAATAATTAGTTTATATTTGGAGTTCTAAAAAAAGCCAACAAATGAATTTTGATTATAATGAAACGCAGTCAATGATTGCTCAGTCTATTAAAGAATTTGCAGAGAAAAACATTAGACCTAATATTATGGAGTGGGACGAAGCTCAAATTTTTCCTATAGCGCTCTTTAAACAATTAGGAGAAATGGGTTTTATGGGAGTTTTAGTGCCAGAAGAATACGGAGGTTCAGGATTAGGGTATCATGAATATATTACAGTTATTGAAGAAATTTCAAAGGTTGATCCTTCAATAGGATTGTCTGTTGCTGCTCATAACTCATTATGTACAAATCATATTTTGACTTTTGGAAATGAGGAGCAAAAGAAAAAATGGCTTCCTAAATTAGCCACGGCTGAACATATTGGTGCTTGGGGATTAACAGAACACAATACGGGTTCTGATGCCGGAGGTATGAATACGACAGCAGTAAAAGATGGTGATTTTTGGGTGGTGAACGGAGCCAAAAATTTTATAACACATGCTATCTCTGGTGATATTGCAGTAGTTGTGGTTAGAACTGGAGAAAAAGGGGATTCAAAAGGAATGACAGCATTTGTTTTTGAAAAAGGAATGCCGGGATTTTCATCTGGAAAAAAAGAAAATAAATTAGGAATGCGCGCTAGTGAAACTGCTGAACTGGTTTTTGATAATTGTCGTGTTCCCGATGCAAACAGACTTGGAGAAGTTGGGCAGGGATTTGTCCAGGCAATGAAAATACTTGACGGAGGCCGAATTTCAATTGGTGCTCTATCTTTAGGAATCGCAAAAGGAGCGTATAATGCAGCTCTGAAATATTCCAAAGAAAGATATCAGTTTGGTCAGCCTATTAGTAGTTTTCAAGGAATCTCATTTAAATTAGCAGATATGGCTACTGAAATTGAGGCTTCGGAATTGTTGCTGCATAAGGCTGCTTACTTAAAGCAACAGCATAAACCAGTAACAACATTAGGTGCGATGGCAAAAATGTATGCTTCTGAGGCTTGTGTAAAAATTGCCAATGAAGCTGTTCAAATTCATGGAGGGTACGGATATACTAAAGATTTTCCTGTAGAGAAGTTTTATAGAGATTCGAAATTATGTACAATAGGAGAGGGAACTACTGAAATTCAAAAATTAGTAATCTCCAGAAATTTGCTTAAAGAATAAAGAAAAAATAATTCAAAATTTATGATTGATAATTCATAATTAATTTTTACCTTTGCAGTCTTAACGAGAGGAGGTGTCTATATTATGTTAATTATACCAATTAAAGACGGAGAAAATATCGATAGAGCATTAAAGCGCTATAAAAGAAAATTTGATAAAACAGGAACTGTTCGTCAATTAAGAGCACGTACTGCTTTTATTAAGCCTTCTGTTATCAAAAGAGCACAAATTCAAAAAGCTGCTTACATCCAAGGCTTGAAAGATAGCTTAGAAAGTTAGTATTACGCTTTTTAAAAATAATTACCGTTAGTTGTCGAAATTTTGGCACTAACGGTTTTTTTATGCTTAATTTTGAGGTTAAGTATGAATGGATAAATTGGTTGTAATGAAGTCAAATAAAGATGCTTTTCGGGATTATCTTCAGTTGGAGAAGAAATATTCTTTGCATACTGTTGGTGCTTATCTAAATGACATTTCGTTTTTTGAGGAATTTAACAAGCTTCATTTCGAGCAAGATGGAATCGAAAATTCGAATTATAGTCAAATCAGGAGTTGGATTGTTTCTTTGGTTGATGATGGTGTTGCTAATGTTTCGGTTAATAGAAAAATGGCTTCATTGAAGGCGTTTTATAAATTTCTTTTGAAATCAAAGCAAATTGATGTGAATCCGATGTTGAAACACAAGGCTTTGAAAACGCCGAAAAATGTTCAAATACCGTTTTCTGAAAAAGAACTGGGAGATTTGATTCAAAGTATAGGTGTTCCAATTGGTTTTGAAGAGGTAAGAGATAAGTTGATTGTCGATTTGTTTTATACAACCGGAATGCGAAGAGCAGAGTTGATACATTTGATGTTGTATAATGTTGATTTGTCTTCAAATGTGATTAAGGTTTTGGGGAAAAGGAATAAAGAACGAATTATTCCGGTTTTGTCTATTGTTGCTGATGAATTAAAGGTGTATTTAAGTGAGCGTTCTTTGGTTGAAAATATTCAAGATGAGGATTATTTTTTTATTTCAAAAAAAGGATTAAAATTGAGTGAATCTTTTGTGTATCGATTAATAAATTCTTACTTTAGTAGGGTCTCTGAAAAGGTGAAAAAAAGTCCGCATGTGCTACGGCATACTTTTGCAACTCACTTATTGAATAATGGAGCAGATTTAAATTCAGTTAAGGAATTATTAGGGCATTCGAGTTTGGCGTCTACGCAAGTGTATACTCATAATAGTTTGGCGGAACTCAAGAAGACATATAATGATGCGCATCCTCGAAATAAATAATGATTTCTGAAATGTTTAACCCTAAAATTAGTATTATGAAGGTAGATGTTCATGCAGTTAACTTTACTGTTGACCGAAAATTGGTGGATTTTATTCAGGAAAGAATGGATAAGTTAGAAAAATATTACGATCGAGTAGTGTCGTCAGACGTTTTTTTAAAAGTGGAGAGAACAAGTGATAAGGAAAACAAGGCAGTAGAGATAAAGATTAATGTTCCGGGAGATGATTTTTTGGTAAAAAAGCAGTGCAAGACATTTGAAGAAGCGGTTGAGCTTTCGGCAGAATCGTTAGAACGTTTATTGGTAAAAAGGAAAGAAAAAATAAGAGCACATATATAATTGAAATTTTTTTTTGAAAAATGTTTTGATTCAAAGATAAAATAGTTACATTTGCAGTCCGTTAGAAATAGCGGACTTTTTTAATGCATTCGCCGATGTAGCTCAGCTGGCTAGAGCAGCTGATTTGTAATCAGCAGGTCGTGGGTTCGAGTCCCTCTATCGGCTCAAAAATATTTCAAATGCGATTTGAAATTTGTTCTTTAGAATAATGAAATTTTAAAAATTAGGGGAGATACTCAAGCGGCCAACGAGGGCAGACTGTAAATCTGCTGTGTGAACTTCGCAGGTTCGAATCCTGCTCTCCCCACGTAAAAATAAGATTTTGAATGTTTTATAAACTGTAAAGTTTGAAAATAAGAAAAATCTTAAAATTAAATTAAGGCTCTGCCGGTGTAGCTCAGGGGTAGAGTGCTTCCTTGGTAAGGAAGAGGTCTCGGGTTCAAATCCCGACATTGGCTCAAGTAAGTAGGAAATTGAAAATTAATATATAACTAAGATTAAAAATTAAGTAAAATGGCAAAGGAGAATTTTAATCGTTCCAAACCGCACTTAAACATAGGTACAATTGGACACGTGGATCACGGAAAAACTACATTAACTGCTGCAATTACAAAAGTATTGTCAGATGCTGGTTACTGTCAAGCAAAATCGTTTGATCAAATCGATAACGCTCCAGAGGAGAAAGAAAGAGGTATTACTATTAATACATCTCACGTAGAGTATGAAACAGCTAACCGTCACTACGCTCACGTTGACTGTCCAGGTCACGCGGATTACGTAAAGAACATGGTTACTGGTGCTGCTCAAATGGACGGAGCTATCTTAGTAGTTGCTGCTACAGATGGTCCAATGCCACAAACTCGTGAGCACATCCTTTTAGGACGTCAGGTTGGTATTCCAAGAATCGTTGTTTTCATGAACAAAGTGGATATGGTTGATGATGCTGAGTTGTTAGAGCTTGTTGAAATGGAAATTAGAGATTTATTATCTTTCTACGAATATGATGGAGATAATGGTCCTGTAGTTCAAGGTTCTGCATTAGGAGGATTAAACAATGATCCAAACTGGGTGCCTAAAATTATTGAATTAATGGAAGCTGTTGATGCTTGGATTGAAGAGCCAGTACGTGACGTAGCTAAACCATTCTTGATGCCAGTTGAGGACGTATTTACAATTACAGGTCGTGGAACTGTTGCTACAGGTCGTATCGAAACTGGAGTTGCTAACACTGGAGATCCTGTTGAAATCATTGGTATGGGAGCTGAAAAATTAACTTCTACTATTACAGGAGTTGAGATGTTCCGTAAAATCCTTGATAGAGGTGAAGCTGGAGATAACGTAGGTTTATTGTTAAGAGGTATTGATAAAGCTGATATCAAAAGAGGTATGGTTATTATTAAGCCAGGTTCAGTAAAACCACACGCTAAATTCAAAGCTGAGGTTTATATCTTGAAAAAAGAAGAAGGTGGACGTCACACTCCATTCCACAATAACTACCGTCCACAGTTCTACGTACGTACAACTGACGTAACAGGAGTTATTTCTTTACCAGCAGGTGTAGAGATGGTAATGCCAGGTGATAACTTAACTATTGAAGTTGCTTTATTAAGCCCAATCGCTATGAACGTAGGTTTACGTTTCGCTATCCGTGAAGGTGGTAGAACAGTTGGTGCTGGTCAGGTTACTGAAATCGTAGAGTAATTCTATAAATAAATAAAAAGCCAGTTGATTTTCTTTATTGAAATCAACTGGCTTTAATTACGGGCGTAGTTCAAGGGTAGAATAGCGGTCTCCAAAACCGTTGATGGGGGTTCGAATCCCTCCGCCCGTGCAATAAAAAATATATCAAATGACAAAAGTTACTAATTATTTATCAGAGGCTTTCGAGGAGTTAAAGTCAAATGTTACTTGGCCAGCATGGGCTGAGGTTCAAAAATTGACAATTGTTGTGGCTGTATTTTCGATTCTGTTCGCTTTGGCAACATGGGGAGTAGACGAATTTTTTGCAAAAGCTTTGGCTGGATTTTTTAACTGGTTAAAAGGATAATTTTTTTGTGATGGCAGATAATAATGTGAAAAAATGGTATGTAGTTAGAGCTGTAAGTGGACAAGAGAATAAAGTCAAAGCTTACATCGAAACTGAGATTGCCAGACTAGGGATGGAGGATTATGTTTCCCAAGTTTTAGTTCCTACTGAAAAAGTGGTTACTGTGAAAGAGGGAAAAAAAATGTCTAAGGATAAAGTGTATTTCCCTGGATATGTTATGATCGAAGCCAATTTAGTTGGTGAGATACCTCATATTATTAAATCTATTACAAGTGTGATTGGTTTTTTAGGAGAAATTAAAGGAGGAGAACCTGTTCCTTTGAGATTATCTGAGGTAAATCGTATGTTAGGAAAAGTAGATGAGTTAGCAGTTAATACTGATACTCGTGCAATTCCTTTCAGTTTGGGTGAAACTGTAAAAGTGATCGATGGTCCTTTTAACGGATTTAACGGTACGGTTGAAAAAATCAATGAAGAAAAGCGTAAACTTGAAGTTATGGTTAAGATTTTCGGAAGAAAGACACCATTGGAATTAAGTTTTATGCAAGTAGAAAAAGTATAATTTTTGTTACACTATAATAAACCATTGTAATCGCTTCCATTGATTACAATGTTAAATTTTTTAAAAATGGCTAAAGAAATTAGTAAGGTAGTTAAACTACAAGTTAAGGGAGGTGCTGCGAACCCGTCGCCACCGGTTGGACCTGCTTTAGGAGCTGCTGGGGTTAACATCATGGAGTTCTGTAAGCAATTTAATGCTAGAACTCAGGATAAACCTGGCAAAATTTGTCCAGTGCAAATCACTGTGTACAAAGACAAATCATTCGATTTTGTTGTTAAGACTCCTCCAGCAGCAGTTCAGTTAATGGAAGCTGCAAAGCTAAAATCTGGTTCTGGTGAGCCTAATCGTAAAAAAGTAGCTAGCGTTACTTGGGAACAAATTAGAACTATTGCTGAAGACAAAATGCCGGACTTAAACGCTTTCACAATTGAGAAAGCTATGAGTATGGTTGCTGGAACAGCTAGATCTATGGGTATAACTGTATCAGGAGATGCTCCTTTTTAATTAAGAAAAAGACATGGCAAAATTAACAAAAAAGCAAAAAGAGGCTGCTTCAAAAATTGAAAAGAACAAATTATACTCTCTAAAAGATGCTGCTGCATTATTGAAAGTTGTTGCTTCTGCAAAATTTGATGAGTCTGTTGATATCGCAGTTCGTTTAGGAGTAGATCCTAGAAAAGCGAATCAAATGGTAAGAGGTGTTGTAACTTTACCTCACGGAACAGGAAAAGATGTTAAAGTATTAGCATTGGTTACTCCAGATAAAGAGGCTGAAGCAAGAGAAGCTGGAGCAGATCACGTTGGTCTTGACGATTACCTTCAAAAAATTAAAGATGGTTGGACAGATGTTGATGTTATCATCACTATGCCAGCTGTTATGGGTAAATTAGGTCCATTAGGTCGTATTTTAGGACCTAGAGGTTTAATGCCAAACCCTAAAACAGGTACTGTAACTATGGATGTTGCAAAAGCTGTTCAAGAGGTTAAAGCTGGTAAAATTGACTTTAAAGTTGATAAAACTGGTATCGTTCACGCAGGAATTGGTAAAGTTTCTTTTGGAGCTGAGCAAATTGTTGACAACGCACACGAAATTATTCAAACATTAATAAAACTTAAACCAACTGCTGCTAAAGGTACATACATTAAAGGTATCCACCTTACAAGCACAATGAGTCCTGCTATTGCATTAGACCCAAAAGCAGTATAATTGGTAGTTAAAAATTTTTAGTATGACTAGAGAAGAAAAATCAATCGCGATTGAAAATTTAACTGCGCAGTTAGCTGGTACAAATATCATTTATGTATCTGATATTTCTGGTTTAAACGCAGAGACAACTTCAAACTTACGTAGAGCTTGTTTTAAAGCTGGTATCAAATTAGAAGTAGTTAAGAATACTTTGCTTGCAAAAGCAATGGAAGCTTCTGCTAATGATTATGGTGATTTACCAACAGTTTTAACTGGTAACAGTGCTATCTTTATTTCTGATGTTGCTAACGCACCTGGAAAAATTATCAAAGATTTCCGTAAGAAATCTGATAAACCAGTTTTAAAAGGAGCTTACATCAATTCTGAAGTATATATTGGGGATAACCAATTAGATGCATTAGCTACAATTAAATCTAAAGAAGAGCTTATTGGAGAAATCATTGGGTTATTACAATCTCCAGCTCAAAGAATTATTTCTGCTTTACAAAACAAATTCGCTGGTAGCGAAGAAGGAGCAGAGTAATTATTTATGTAAGGAAGAATACTTCCTTGCTGCTTAAATTAGCGCACAATAATTAAATTATATTTTTACAAATCATTTTAAACGATAGAAAAAATGGCAGATTTGAAACAATTCGCAGAACAATTAGTTAACTTAACAGTTAAAGAAGTTAACGAATTAGCAACAATATTAAAAGACGAGTATGGTATCGAGCCTGCTGCTGCAGCTGTAGTAGTTGCTGCTGGTGGTGGAGAAGGTGCTGCTGAAGAAGCACAAACTGAATTTACAGTTGTATTAAAAGAAGCTGGTGCTTCTAAATTAGCAGTTGTGAAATTAGTAAAAGAACTTACAGGTTTAGGTTTGAAAGAAGCTAAAGATGTAGTTGACGGTGCTCCAAGCAACGTTAAAGAAGGTGTTTCTAAAGAAGAGGCTGAAGGTCTTAAGAAAGCATTAGAAGAAGCTGGAGCTGTAGTTGAATTAAAATAATTCAACTCGGTTTTAAGAACTAGGTTTAGGTCCTGAGTTAACACTCAAAGGCCTAAACCATTTTTCGTATAATAAAATACATTAAATTTTATTATCAAATAGTTTAATATACGAAAGAGTTTTTGATCAATACGAAGAAAAAAAATGGAACCTGATTTTATCGTTTTATTTTTAAAGATGTATTGATTTTAAAAAGAAAGTATAAACTACGCAGTGTGTTTTTACACAAAAAAATTACTTTTTTTTAATCAAAATTTTGTCCATTGATGATAACAAATCAGACTGAAAGATTGAATTTTGCCTCTACAAAAAATATTCCTGACTATCCGGATTTCTTGGATGTTCAGGTTAAATCTTTTAAAGATTTCTTCCAATTAGAAACGAAATCTGACGAAAGAGGCAACGAAGGGTTATACAATACCTTCATGGAAAACTTCCCAATTACAGATACAAGAAATAACTTTGTATTGGAATTCCTAGATTATTT
Organism: Flavobacterium sp. ASV13; assembly: GCF_000745775.1. GTDB lineage: Bacteria > Bacteroidota > Bacteroidia > Flavobacteriales > Flavobacteriaceae > Flavobacterium. Next base: position 323,822 of record NZ_JQJY01000009.1, read on the forward strand.
TGTTGATCCGCCACGTTATACAATTCAAGAATGTATAGAGAGAGGTCTTACTTATAGTGTGCCTTTAAAAGCTAGGTTAAAACTATACTGTACAGATCCAGAACACGAAGATTTTGAAACAATTGTACAAGATGTTTATCTTGGAACAATACCTTACATGACTCCAAGTGGTACTTTTGTAATAAATGGTGCCGAGCGTGTTGTAGTATCACAATTACACCGTTCTCCTGGGGTTTTCTTTGGACAGTCATTCCACGCAAATGGAACTAAACTTTATTCTGCAAGAGTAATTCCTTTTAAAGGATCTTGGATAGAATTCTCTACAGATATTAACAGCGTAATGTACGCGTATATCGATAGAAAGAAAAAATTACCTGTAACAACTTTATTCCGTGCTATCGGTTTCGAAAGAGATAAGGATATCCTTGAAATTTTCGACTTAGCAGAAGAAATTAAAGTTTCTAAAACGGGTATTAAGAAATATATTGGAAGAAGACTTGCTGCACGTGTATTGAACACATGGCATGAGGATTTCGTTGATGAAGATACCGGAGAGGTAGTTTCTATTGAACGTAACGAAATCATCCTTGATCGTGATACAATTATCGACAAAGATAATGTTGAAGAGATCATCGATTCTAACGTTAAATCTATTTTGTTACACAAAGAGGATAACAATCAGGCAGATTATGCTATTATCCACAACACGTTACAAAAAGATCCAACAAACTCTGAAAAAGAAGCTGTAGAGCACATTTACCGTCAGTTGCGTAATGCTGAACCGCCTGATGAGGAAACTGCTCGTGGTATTATAGATAAATTGTTCTTCTCTGATCAACGTTATAACTTAGGTGAAGTTGGTCGTTATAGAATGAACAAAAAATTAGATTTAGATATCCCTATGGATAAGCAAGTGCTTACAAAAGAGGATATCATTACAATCGTTAAATATTTGATCGAATTGATCAACTCTAAAGCAGAGATTGATGATATTGATCACTTATCAAACCGTCGTGTTAGAACAGTTGGTGAACAATTGTCTCAACAATTCGGTGTTGGTTTAGCACGTATGGCTAGAACTATTCGTGAGAGAATGAACGTTAGAGATAACGAGGTGTTTACACCAATTGATTTGATTAATGCTAAAACATTATCATCAGTTATCAACTCTTTCTTTGGTACTAACCAGTTATCTCAATTTATGGATCAAACGAATCCATTAGCTGAGATTACACACAAAAGAAGACTTTCTGCACTTGGACCAGGTGGACTTTCGAGAGAGAGAGCTGGTTTCGAGGTTCGTGACGTTCACTATACTCACTATGGTCGTTTATGTCCGATTGAAACTCCTGAGGGACCAAACATTGGTTTGATTTCATCTCTTGGTGTTTATGCAAAAGTAAACGGAATGGGATTCATTGAAACTCCATACCGTAAAGTAACTAATGGTGTAGTTGATTTAGAAAGTACTCCAGTCTACTTAAGTGCTGAAGAAGAAGAAGGAAAAATGATTGCTCAGGCAAACATTGAAATGGATGCTTCTGGTAAAATTACAGCGAGCAATGTTATTGCTCGTGAGGAAGGTGACTTCCCGGTTGTTGAGCCATCAGTAGTTCATTATACAGACGTTGCTCCTAACCAGATCGCTTCGATTTCTGCTTCATTGATTCCTTTCTTGGAACATGATGATGCGAACCGTGCGTTGATGGGATCAAACATGATGCGTCAGGCAGTTCCTTTGATCCGTCCTGAAGCTCCAATTGTAGGTACAGGTTTAGAACGTCAGGTAGCTTCAGATTCTAGAGTATTGATCAATGCTGAAGGGCATGGAACTGTAGAATACGTAGATGCTAATATCATTACTATTAAATACGATCGTACAGAAGACGAGAGAATGGTTAGTTTTGATGCTGATGAGAAAACGTACAATTTAATTAAATTTAGAAAAACCAATCAAGGTACAAGTATCAACTTGAAACCAATCGTAAGAAGAGGTGATAGAGTTGTTCCTGGTCAAGTATTATCAGAAGGATATGCTACTCAAAATGGTGAATTAGCTTTAGGTAGAAACTTAAAAGTTGCGTTCATGCCATGGAAAGGGTACAACTTCGAGGATGCGATTGTAATTTCTGAGAAAGTAGTTCGTGATGATATTTTTACTTCTATCCACGTTGATGATTATTCATTAGAGGTTAGAGATACTAAGTTAGGAAATGAAGAGTTAACAAACGATATTCCTAACGTTTCTGAAGAAGCTACTAAAGATTTAGATGAAAACGGTATGATTAGAATTGGAGCAGAGGTTAAACCTGGCGACATTTTGATCGGAAAAATTACACCAAAAGGAGAATCTGATCCTACTCCAGAGGAGAAATTGCTTCGTGCAATCTTTGGAGATAAAGCAGGTGATGTAAAAGATGCTTCATTAAAAGCTTCTCCATCTTTACATGGTGTAGTTCTTGACAAAAAATTATTTGCAAGAGCCGTAAAAGATAAACGTAAACGTACTCAGGATAAAGATGCTTTAGGCGCTTTAGAAATGGAATTCGAAACTAAATTTGTTGAATTAAAAGACAGATTAGTTGAGAAATTATTCTTGATCGTTAACGGAAAAACATCTCAAGGTGTAATGAATGATTTGGGTGAAGAAGTTTTACCAAAAGGTAAAAAATATACTCAAAAAATGCTTTACGCAGTAGAAGATTTCGCTCACTTAAGTAAAGGTCAATGGGTTGCTGATGATGCTACTAATAAAATGGTTAATGATTTAATTCATAACTATAAAATTAAGCTGAACGACTTACAAGGAGCTTTAAGAAGAGAGAAATTCACTATTACAGTTGGAGATGAATTACCATCTGGAATCTTGAAATTGGCTAAAATCTATATCGCTAAAAAACGTAAGTTAAAAGTTGGTGATAAAATGGCGGGACGTCACGGTAACAAAGGTATTGTTGCTAGAATCGTTCGTCACGAAGATATGCCTTTCTTAGAAGATGGAACACCAGTAGATATCGTATTGAATCCACTTGGGGTACCTTCACGTATGAACATTGGTCAGATTTATGAGACTGTTCTTGGATGGGCTGGTATGAACTTGGGTAGAAAATTTGCTACTCCAATCTTCGACGGTGCTTCTCTTGACGAAATCAATGCTTTGACTGATGAAGCTAACGTACCACGTTTCGGACATACTTATCTTTATGATGGTGGAACTGGTGAGCGTTTTGCACAAAAAGCAACTGTTGGTGTAATTTACATGCTTAAATTAGGACACATGGTTGATGATAAGATGCACGCACGTTCTATCGGACCATACTCGTTGATTACGCAACAACCACTTGGAGGTAAGGCTCAATTTGGAGGTCAGCGTTTTGGAGAGATGGAGGTTTGGGCACTTGAGGCTTATGGAGCTTCTAGTACACTACGTGAAATCTTAACTGTTAAGTCTGATGACGTTATTGGTAGAGCTAAAACTTACGAAGCTATCGTTAAGGGAGAAACTATGCCAGAACCAGGTTTGCCAGAATCATTCAATGTATTAATGCACGAATTGAAAGGTCTAGGTTTAGATCTTCGTTTGGAAGAATAATAAAAGTTTTGGAATCAGTCTCATTTTTTAATGGGACTGATTACTCATTTATAATAAGTTTTTAAAGATTTATACCCGTAACCCGTTCCGATTTTTTATAACAATGCAAGGCATTTTATAACTAGCGCTTCAAATAAGAATTTGAGGTTTAGAGAAGTAACCCGAGGTAGTAGCTGAATGATTAACTCTTATTCTTTTAAGAGTAGATTATAAATCTAAATTCAATTTTTTAATTGCAAATAAATCAATAGTAAAAACTATGATGAATAACAGAAACAATAATAAAGATAAGAATCCAGTAAAAAGATTTAACAAAATCTCTATTGGATTGGCTTCACCAGAATCTATCTTGAAAGAATCAAGAGGAGAGGTTTTAAAGCCAGAAACAATCAACTATAGAACTCACAAACCAGAGCGTGACGGACTTTTCTGCGAAAGAATCTTCGGACCAGTAAAAGATTTCGAATGTGCTTGTGGTAAGTATAAAAGAATTCGTTACAAAGGTATCATCTGTGACCGTTGTGGTGTTGAAGTTACTGAGAAAAAAGTACGTCGTGATAGAGTAGGACACATCAACCTTGTTGTGCCAATTGCTCATATCTGGTATTTTCGTTCTCTTCCAAATAAAATTGGTTATATCCTTGGTCTTCCATCTAAGAAATTAGATATGATTATTTACTACGAAAGATACGTGGTAATCCAGGCAGGTATCGCTAAAAATGCAGATGGAGAATCTTTACAAAGACTAGATTTCTTAACTGAAGAAGAATACTTAAATATTTTAGATACTCTTCCACAAGAAAACCAATATTTAGATGATTTAGATCCTAATAAATTTGTTGCCAAAATGGGAGCAGAATGTATTATGGATTTATTAGCTCGTATTGACTTAGATGCTTTATCTTATGAATTAAGACACAGCGCTAACAACGAGACTTCTAAACAAAGAAAAACGGAAGCTTTAAAAAGATTACAAGTTGTTGAGTCTTTCCGTGAGTCTAATGAAAACCGCGAAAACCGTCCAGAATGGATGATTATGAAAGTGGTTCCAGTTATCCCACCAGAATTACGTCCGCTTGTGCCACTTGATGGTGGTCGTTTTGCAACTTCAGATTTGAACGATTTATATCGTCGTGTAATCATCCGTAACAACCGTTTGAAAAGATTAATGGAGATTAAAGCTCCAGAAGTTATCTTAAGAAACGAAAAACGTATGTTACAAGAATCTGTGGATTCATTATTTGATAACACTCGTAAAGCTTCTGCTGTTAAAACAGAATCTAACAGACCATTAAAATCATTATCTGATTCCTTAAAAGGTAAGCAAGGACGTTTCCGTCAAAACTTACTTGGAAAACGTGTGGATTATTCTGCTCGTTCGGTAATTGTTGTTGGTCCAGAATTAAAATTATTCGAATGCGGATTGCCAAAAGATATGGCATCTGAATTATACAAACCTTTCGTTATCCGTAAATTGATTGAAAGAGGTATTGTTAAAACAGTAAAATCTGCTAAGAAAATTATAGACAAAAAAGAGCCTGTAGTTTGGGATATCCTTGAAAATGTAATTAAAGGACACCCTGTATTGCTTAACCGTGCACCTACGTTACACAGACTTGGTATTCAAGCTTTCCAACCAAAATTAATTGAAGGAAAAGCGATTCAATTGCACCCATTAGTATGTACGGCTTTCAACGCCGATTTTGATGGGGATCAGATGGCAGTTCACTTGCCATTAGGACCAGAGGCTATTTTAGAGGCTCAACTATTAATGTTGGCTTCTCACAATATCCTGAACCCTGCAAATGGTGCTCCGATTACTGTACCTTCTCAGGACATGGTCTTGGGTCTATATTATATGACCAAAGAGCGTATTTCTACAGACGATCACAAAATTTTAGGTCAGGATTTGACTTTCTATTCTGCTGAAGAAGTAAACATTGCATTAAACGAAGGAAGATTAGAATTAAATGCTCGTGTGAAAATTAGAGCAAAAGATTTTAATGAGGCTGGAGAATTAGTGTATAAAATCATTCAAACAACTGCAGGACGTGTATTATTTAACGAAGTAGTACCAGAAGCAGCTGGATATATCAATGATGTATTGACTAAGAAAAACCTTAGAGATATTATTGGACACATTTTAAGTGTGACTGATGTACCTACAACGGCAGCTTTCTTGGATAATATGAAAGATATGGGTTATAAATTCGCATTTAGAGGAGGTTTATCATTCTCTTTAGGTGATATTAGAATTCCAGAACAAAAAACAAAATTAATTGCAGATGCCAGAGAGCAAGTTGAAGGTATCTCAACTAACTATAACATGGGTCTTATCACCAATAACGAACGTTACAACCAAGTTATTGATGTATGGACTTCAGCAAATGCGCAGTTAACAGAATTAGCAATGAAAAATATTAGAGAAGACCAGCAAGGTTTCAACTCTGTATATATGATGCTTGACTCTGGGGCAAGGGGTTCTAAGGAACAGATTCGTCAGTTAACTGGTATGCGTGGTTTGATGGCTAAGCCTAAAAAATCTACTGCTGGTGGTGGTGAGATTATTGAAAACCCGATTCTTTCTAACTTTAAGGAAGGTCTTTCGATCCTTGAGTACTTTATTTCTACTCACGGTGCTCGTAAAGGACTTGCGGATACGGCTCTTAAAACTGCCGATGCCGGATACTTGACAAGAAGGCTTCATGACGTTTCGCAAGATGTTATTGTTAACATCGAAGATTGTGGAACTTTAAGAGGTGTTGAAGTTTCTGCTTTAAAGAAAAATGAGGAAATCGTTGAATCATTAGGAGAAAGAATTTTAGGACGTGTTGCATTGCAAGATGTTATAAATCCACTTACTAATGAAGTAATGGTTCAATCTGGCCAACAAATTACTGAAGCAATTATGAGAACTATCGAAGCTTCTCCAATTGAAAAAGTAGAGGTTAGATCTCCATTAACTTGTGAAGCTTTAAAAGGTATTTGTGCTAAATGTTACGGTAGAAACTTAGCTACTGGAAAAATGACACAAAGAGGTGAAGCTGTCGGAGTTATTGCAGCTCAATCTATTGGAGAGCCAGGTACACAGTTGACACTTCGTACGTTCCACGTTGGAGGGGTTGCTGGAGGTATCTCTGAAGAGTCTAGTATTGTTACAAGATTCGCAGGTAGACTTGAAATTGAAGATTTAAAAACAGTTAAAGGAGAAGACGGAGAAGGAAACTCTGTTGATATCGTAGTTTCACGTTCAACTGAATTAAAGTTAGTTGATGAGAAAACTGGAATTGTTTTAAATACACATAACATTCCTTACGGATCTAGTATTTTTGTTAACGATGGAGATACTGTTGCTAAAGGAACTGTAATCTGTAAATGGGATCCATATAACGGTGTAATTGTTTCTGAGTTTACTGGTAAGATTGCTTACGAGGATTTAGAGCAAGGACAATCGTTCATGGTTGAGATCGATGAGCAGACTGGTTTCCAAGAAAAAGTAATTTCTGAGGCTAGAAACAAAAAATTAATCCCAACTTTATTAGTTTATGGTAAAGAAGGTGAATTGATTCGTTCTTACAACTTACCAGTAGGTGCACACTTAATGGTTGAAAATGGTGAGAAAATTAAAGCAGGTAAAGTATTAGTAAAAATCCCACGTCGTTCTTCTAAAGCAGGCGATATCACGGGAGGTTTACCAAGAATTACTGAGTTGCTTGAGGCTCGTAACCCTTCAAACCCAGCGGTTGTATCTGAAATTGATGGTGTTGTATCTTTCGGAAAAATTAAAAGAGGTAACCGTGAGATCGTTATCGAATCTAAATTTGGTGAGATTAAAAAGTATTTAGTTAAACTTTCTAGCCAAATCTTAGTACAAGAAAATGACTTCGTAAGAGCGGGAGTTCCATTGTCTGATGGTGCAATTACACCAGATGATATCTTAAGAATTCAAGGTCCAGCTGCTGTTCAACAGTACTTGGTAAATGAAATTCAAGAGGTTTACCGTTTACAAGGGGTAAAAATTAATGACAAGCACTTTGAGGTAGTTATTCGTCAAATGATGCGTAAAGTAAGAGTTCAGGATCCAGGTGATACTTTATTCTTAGAGGATCAATTAATTCACACTAAAGATTTCATCGTTCAAAACGATAAATTGTATGGTATGAAAGTAGTTGAAGATGCTGGAGATTCTTCAGTATTGAAACCAGGTCAGATTATTACACCTCGTGAATTACGTGACGAAAATTCATTATTGAAACGTACAGATAAAAATCTTGTTGTAGCAAGAGACGTAATTACTGCAACTGCAACGCCAGTTTTACAAGGTATTACAAGAGCTTCGTTACAAACTAAATCATTCATTTCTGCGGCTTCATTCCAGGAGACAACGAAAGTACTTAACGAAGCTGCAGTAGCTGGTAAAGTAGATGATCTAGAAGGATTAAAAGAAAATGTAATTGTTGGACACAGAATTCCTGCGGGAACTGGTATGAGAGAATACGATAACACTATCGTAGGATCTAAAGACGATTACAATGAAATGATGGCTAATAAAGAAGAATACATTTATTAATTAGGAAACTATGAGTAATCCGAAACAACAACAAGAGCAAATTAATATTGAGTTAGACGAAACTGTCGCAGAAGGAATTTATTCTAATCTTGCGATTATTAATCACTCATCATCAGAGTTTGTTTTAGATTTTGTGAGCATTATGCCAGGTATTCCTAAAGCCAAGGTAAAGTCAAGAATTGTTTTGACACCACAACATGCTAAAAGATTATTACGAGCAATTGGTGAGAATATCCACAGATTTGAAGCAGCCCATGGCGAAATCAAAGAAACGGAACAAGCGCCAATACCACTTAATTTCGGTCCTGCGGGACAAGCATAAATTTTAAAGCCCCAGTAATGGGGCTTTTTTTTTAGCATCAATTTTCTATTTTGCAGTTTATCCGATTTAATCGGTATTTCATCGACTAAATTTCTGCCTTACTTAAGTTTGCCGTATTTTAGCAATTCCGAATTAGAAAAAATTTATATTAGAATAATAACTCATTAAGGTTGTCATTAATTCAAATAAAAAAAGCGCTATAATGTATATAGCGCTTTTTTTATAGTTTATTTTTAAATGTAAATTAATCAAACTCAGATGTAAAGTATAATTTCACACTTGGATATTTACTTTGTGTCATTTGAATTGTAAAATCAGAATCGGCTAAAAATACAAGTTGTCCGTATTTATCGTGTGCCAAAAATTTTTGTTTGATTCGCTTAAATTCTTTGAATTCTTCGTTTTTAGCATCATCTGGTTTTACCCAGCAAGCTTTGTGAACAGGGAAGTTTTCGTAAGTACATTTTGCACCGTACTCATGTTCTAAACGATATTGAATTACCTCATACTGAAGTGCTCCAACTGTTCCGATTACCTTACGGTTATTCATTTCTAAAGTAAACAACTGAGCTACACCTTCATCCATTAATTGATCTACACCCTTTTCTAATTGCTTAGCTTTCATAGGGTCAGCATTATTGATGTATCTAAAGTGCTCTGGAGAAAAACTCGGAATTCCTTTAAAACTCATAATTTCACCTTCTGTCAAAGTATCTCCAATTTTAAAGTTTCCGGTATCATGTAAACCAACAATATCTCCAGGATATGAAATATCTACAATTTCTTTTTTCTCAGCGAAAAAGGCATTTGGACTAGAGAATTTTAAATTTTTCTTTTGGCGAACGTGATAATATGGTTTGTTTCTCTCAAAAGTTCCAGAAACAATTTTGATAAATGCTAAACGGTCACGGTGTTTTGGATCCATATTAGCGTGAATCTTAAATACAAAACCAGACATTTTTTCTTCAGCTGGATCAACTAAACGAGTTTCAGAATCTTTTGGTCTTGGAGAAGGAGCGATTGTAACGAAACAATCTAATAATTCACGCACTCCAAAATTATTTAAGGCAGATCCAAAAAACACAGGCTGGATTTTTCCATCTAAATAATCCTGACGCTCAAATTTTGGATAAACTTCATCAATTAATTCTAATTCTTCGCGAAGTTTTTCAGCTGCTTTTTGACCCACAATTTTATCTAATTCCGGATTATTCTGAACATCAGAAAAAGCAATTGTTTCTTCAATGTTTTTACGGCTGTCTCCACTGAAAAGATTGATGTTTTCTTCCCAAAGATTATAAATTCCTTGGAAATCATAACCCATTCCGATTGGAAAACTTAAAGGAGTTACTTTTAATCCTAATTTTTGTTCGACTTCATCCATCAAATCGAAAGCATCTTTACCTTCACGATCTAATTTATTGATGAAAACAATCATCGGAATATTACGCATTCTACAAACTGCAACTAATTTTTCAGTTTGTTCCTCAACCCCTTTTGCAACGTCAATTACAACAATTACACTATCAACGGCAGTTAAAGTTCTGAATGTATCTTCGGCAAAATCCTTGTGTCCAGGTGTATCAAGAATGTTGATTTTTTTGTCTTTATAATTAAAAGCAAGTACAGAAGTCGAAACCGAGATACCTCTTTGGCGTTCGATTTCCATAAAGTCACTCGTTGCTCCTTTTTTAATTTTGTTGTTTTTTACTGCACCAGCTTCCTGAATAGCACCTCCAAATAACAGTAATTTCTCTGTTAATGTAGTTTTACCGGCATCGGGATGCGATATAATTCCGAATGTTCTTCTGCGTTGTATTTCTTTTAAAAAGCTCATATTTCGTATAAATAGGTTGCAAAAGTACTATTAAATACGGCTTTATAAAAATATTCACTTCTTAAATTTAGAAGTCTTTATTCTTTAAGATGTTTTTTAGAAAAAAATAAGGCTGTTTTGCAACAGCCTTATCGAGTCACTTTAAATTACTGATTAATTGACCAAATTGAATATCCTTTTGGAGGGCATTGAATTTTTACCCATTTATCTGCCTGAGTTATTGGATACCAAGTTGAGTTTCCTGTGAAATCTTTAATTTGTGTGTTGGCCCAATTCGTCTGAATCCATCTTTCCTGCCAAACATCAGAATTATTGATGTAAACTACTAATCCAGGATTTCCATTGTATCCATTTCTTCTTGCAACATATTCATCATTATCAGAGTATAAAATAGAAGTTGTTCCTGTTGCTTTATTGTTGTGGATCCAGATTAGATTGTTTAATTTGTTTTTATCCAGCCATTCTTCATAATCTCTATAGAAAATTGTTGGATAACCTTCGTGAGTTAATATATAGGAGTACGCAAGCATTTTGCTCCAAATTTCATCAGTATCGTGATTGGTAACAAATGTTACCGCTTTGTATGGATTTCGTTTCCACATCATGTCATCATTCAAAAGTGCCAAATTATTTCCGTCAAAGGCATCATTCATTTTATAATAACAAGCAAAATCAAACACAGAACTATTGGCATTGTTTGCCCAGTCATTTAATACGTTTACATTCGAATCCCATAATTCACCAACTGAAAATCCGCCAACATTAGCATTCCATGCATTGACAACCCAAGCACCAAAACCTTTTACATAGTCGAATCTCCAACCATCAAATTTCATGGTATTTTTATAATATTTACCAACTCCGTCGGCGCGTATCCAAAGCCAGTCTTTTACGTAAGGATCTGCATGACATAAATCCGGAAATCCTCCAAAGGAACCTTCATCATTATTACCAAAACTGTTTTTATAAAAATTTGCATAAGTACGCTTAAATTTTCCCGAAGAAATCCCATTAAAATTAGTCCACGTATTTGTTCCAGTGAAAGGATTTGCTTCAGATTGCCCGCCACTGTTATGATTGATTACGATATCTGCATACACTTTTATATTCTCAGCATGAGCAGCTGTAATTAAATTTACCAATTCGGTTTTTGATCCAAATCGAGTTTCAGTACTTCCGTTTTGGTTATAATCTCCAAAATCAAAATAATCAGTTGGATCATAACCCATTGAAAATGCTCCATTTTGTGCTTTAGAAGCAGGAGGAAGCCAGATAGATCCAATTCCCGCGTTGCCCCATGCAGTGACTTTACTGCTAACGGTATTCCACCAGGTTCCGCCGGAAGGTACATCCCAATAAAAAGCCTGCATCATAACGCCTCCACCAGGATTATCGACATATTTTCCTGTAAGTGATGATTTTGTACCCGTACTAAAAGGTTTTCCATCGTGATGTGTAACGTTGATGATTTCAAATTGCTGACTTTCAGCTTTTGAATCAGCTTCAGGAGTGTCATTTTGTGAGCACGAGCATAATAATGCTGCAAACATGCTCACAAACAAAAATTTTGCTTGTGGTTTTTTCATAATAGATTTGGTTAAAATGGTTAATAAAGTTAGTAATTGCGCAATTTTTATGTTTTAAAAAGAGTTTATTCTTATTTTTTAACTAGTTAAATTGTCAATTACGCACGAATGTAGGTTTTTTTTGATTCGGTCTACATTTGCAAGAAATTAGTTATACAACGAAAACGTTGTAGTGTTAAAAACTTTTTTTATACCCTTATAAATTAAGATGTTGGATTTTTTAAAAGGAAGTTTTTAAAATAATAATAGTTTTGAAAGTGATATTAAGATAATGAGCAAAAAGTACTTTTGAATTTTATATTTAAAATACAATCTGTATAATTTTTTGTTAATAGTATAAGCGATAGTTGTATTATGTAATTGAATTGTTATTTTTGTTCGTTATAAGTAAAAGAACTAGAGTTTAATTGTTTACTGCTTTTGAAGTTCAGCTTCTAAAATAGAGCAATTCGGAGTTTAGTTTTTAAAACAAGGATAATTCTAAAAACAAGATCTTTACATTTAAATTAAATCTAAAATAATGTTATTAAAAAAATTACAGCTAAAAACAATTGATTACAAGCTTGTATTGACAATGTGTTTTTTACTTTTTTTCAGCTCAATGGTTTCAGCTCAGGAAATTATTCCAAATGTTGTCGCTCAAAAACCAGCTGAAGTTCCTGTTGGAAGACAAAAAATTGACGGTATTATTGCTACCGTTGGAGATTATATTGTTTTAGACTCAGATATTGATAAAGGATTTTTAGAGATTACAGCTCAAGGTGGTTCTGTAAAAGATATTACAAGATGCCAAATGTTGGGTAAACTTCTTGAAGATAAATTATACGCACACCAAGCGATTCAGGATAGTATCATTGTAAGTGATGCTGAGATTAGAGGTATGATGGAAGACCGTTTGAACTATATGGTTAAACAGGTTGGAGATATCAATAAAGTTGTAGAATATTATCATAAGAGTTCTGTAGAAGAATTCAAAACCTATTTTGCTGATATCTTAAAAGAGCAGAAATTGGCTTCTGAAATGAGAGATAAAATCATTAAAGAAGTTGAAATTACGCCGGAAGAAGTTCGTAATTTCTTCAAAAAAATACCAAAAGACGAATTGCCGACTTTTGGAGCTGAAATGGAAGTAGCACAGATTGTGGTAGAACCAAAAGTTTCAAAAGAAGACAAACAGAAAGTAATCGACAGATTGAATGCAATCAGACAAGATGTTATAGCAGGTTCGAGCTTTGCAACAAAAGCCGTTTTATATTCTATGGACCCAGGATCATCTTCTAACGGTGGATATTATAAAATGACTCGAAAAACTCCTTTTGTAAAAGAGTTTAAAGATGTTGCTTTTAGTTTGCAAGAAGGTGAAATTTCTCAACCTTTTGAAACAAGTTTTGGATTCCATATTATTATGGTGGATAAAATTAAAGGGCAGGAAGTTGAATTACGTCATATTTTGATTTCGCCAACTGTTTCTGAAAATGCTTTAAAAGAGGCTAAAGACAGAATCACAAATATTCGAAACAAAATCGTAAACAAAGAGGTTACTTTTGCAGATGCAGCCAGAACAGAATCTGATGAAAAAGAAACAAGAGCAAATGGAGGAATTTTAATAAATCCTAATACACAGGATACACGTTTTGAATTAACTAAAATGGATCCTCAATTATATAGCCAGGTTTCAAATTTGAAAGATACTGAGGTTTCTCAGCCACTTTTAAATGTAGATGAAAAAAGCGGTAAAAAGACCTATAAAATAATTACTGTAACAAACAGAATTAACGAGCATACCGCAGATTATGCACTGGATTATACAAAAATTAAAGATTTAGCATTGAAAGAAAAACAAATTGATGCAATTGCTAAATGGTTTGATAAAAAGATAAAAGATACATATATTAAAATTATTGGAGAATACAGACAATGTAATTTTGCTAATAATTGGCTGAAAAAATAATTTTTATTAAATAAATAAAAGAGTTAGTTTTATGAATCCATAGAGCTGACTCTTTTTTAATTTAAAAACATACTTAAATGTCTGACGTAACAGCAATTCATAATTTAGTTCAAAAACGAAACGAGTTAAAATCAGAAATAGCAAAAATAATTGTAGGCCAAGACGCAGTAGTTGATGAAATCTTATTGTGTATATTTTCAGGTGGACATGCCTTGTTGATTGGAGTTCCTGGTTTGGCAAAAACATTAATGATAAATACTTTATCTCAAGCTTTAGGTTTAGATTTTAAAAGAATTCAGTTTACGCCAGATTTAATGCCTTCGGATATTTTAGGAAGTGAAATTTTAGATGAAAATCGACAATTTAAATTCATAAAAGGGCCAATTTTTTCTAATATAATTCTTGCTGACGAGATCAATAGAACCCCGCCAAAAACGCAGGCAGCTTTACTTGAAGCGATGCAGGAACGTTCTGTAACCATTGCAGGACAGAATTATAAATTAGATTTGCCATATTTTGTATTGGCAACGCAAAATCCAATTGAGCAAGAAGGAACGTATCCGTTACCGGAAGCACAATTAGATCGTTTTATGTTTGCCATCAAATTAGAATATCCAACTTTTGAGGAAGAAGTTCAGGTTGTAAAACGAACAACTTCGGATGTCAAAACAACAATTAATGCTCTGTTTACAGCACAAGAAATTATTGATTTTCAACACTTGATTCGCAGAATTCCGGTTGCTGATAATGTTATTGAATACGCAGTAACGTTAGTAAGTAAAACACGTCCTGATAATAAATTGTCTAATGATTTTGTAAAAAATTATTTAGATTGGGGAGCAGGGCCAAGGGCTTCTCAGAATTTAATTTTAGCAGCAAAAGCTCACGCCGCATTTAATGGTAAATTTTCCCCAGATATTGAAGATGTAAAAGCAGTTGCAGTTGGAATTTTAAGACACAGAATTATTAAAAACTATAAAGCTGATGCTGAAGGAATAACAGAAGAAGTTATTATTCAGAAGCTGTTGTAACTATTATATTATATAAGAAAGCCTGACAAGATTAAGATTTTGTCAGGCTTTTTTTTATTGCTGAATTTTAGTTGTTTCATTAACCAAGCGAACAGATTTATTTGTAAATAGTTTGATTAAAAGAACTTCAGGAAGAGAAGTATATTTTTTTGAATCACATTCGTACCACCAATACGAATTGTATTGAACGTTGTTTTTCTCCATTTTTACCTGCCATATTTTTTGATTTCCTCTGGCAGTTTCTTTTTTCTCTATAATTTTATAGCCATTTCCAGTCCAGCAAACTAACGGATTATGTGCTGGAGTTTTTATATAAATCAACTTACTTGGAGTTGAAATTTTAAAAACTTCATTGTTTACCCAAGTTCCATTTTGAATGGAATACTCTGGACTTAAATTTTCAAGTAAATTGTTTGGATGTATTTTCTTTATTTCAAAACTGGTTGCAAACAGGATTGCAGTTGCTACAACTATAATGTCGAATTTATGTTGTTGCTTTTCTGTCTGAGTTTCTTCAGTTTTCGGTTTAAAAAATCGGATCAGAAAAAGCATTGGAACAATTTGATAAAATACAAAACACAAGATTCCAATAGTATGATGCAGTACATTTTCCTGAGTACATTGGAACAAAATAAGCGTAATGATTCTGAAATAATTCGAAATGATGTTGAGGATTATTATAACAACACAAAAAAGAAAAATCTGAAGGATATTGAAATATTTCGACTGTTTCTTTTCTTCTAAAGTTAATATAAAAGCACCTGAAAGTAATCCGGTTTTAAACATTGACAAACCCATACAAGCTGTGTCGACTGTGATTTTAGCATTATTAATGTAGAAATTTACACCTTCTATTTTATCAATTGCAATAAAATTCTTTAAAACGATGTAAACATAATAACAGAGAATTTGTTTTATTTCGGTTGTCATGTAGTCGAAAAAAGTACTGAATACCGAAGAGAACAGTAAAATACAAATGAAAGCAATAAGCGAAAATTTTTGCGTGAAACTGTAATACAAAAGACATATAAATAAAGCCAAAGCTAAAAGATGCAATGATTTAGTATGCAAGCGAAAGCTTATAAATTCTAGTATAAAAATCATTGCAAAAAGTGGATAGCTTATGTTGAAAGTCGTTTTTCGGCTCCCAATAAAAAACAACCCAATTGAAGCTAAAATTCCAAACAAATTATTATTCAGTCCTGCTGAAATTATGCTGTAGTTTAAAAGTAAAAGACAGCCGAAAATCAACAGGACAGTTTTTTTGTATTTCAGTAATAGATTCATTTATACTGTTTGTTTTTTTGTTTTTCGGTAATAGAAATAAAGTGTTGCTGTTCCAATAATAATCAAAAGCCATTCGTGAGGCTCAGGAACCGCGCCGTCATTGTTTATTGAAGCATTTCCTAAAGTATTTACGTTTTTCTCGATTCCGTTGTTTTTGTAATCTTCATCGGTTTCAAGAACAATTAATGACGAAATTGGCGTTACAATATTGGCATCTTTAGCTAATTCAACATATTGATTATTGGCCAAAGTGTCGTTTTGAATTTTAACCTGTTCTTCGAGAACTTTCCCAAAAGCGTACATTCTGTAAATATGATTTGGCCCATTGCTTTTTGAATTATTGTCTTGTGTGTTTTCACGAATAGAAACTTGTGACGGTTCAATATTGACACTGTTTTGATCTGTTTTGTAAACTGGAAATTGATGTTTGTTGATCATCTTTAAACAAGTAGCTAAACTGCTTTGAAAATATTCAACGTATTTTTGTTCTTTAGCAGTCTGCCAAAACGGATTAATATCTCCACTGATATTGATGACTTTTATATTCTTTTGTTTAGTTCCAGATTTAATTTTCTTCAGATAATCTGATTCTTCAAGTTCTTCAAAATTAGCAGAGAAAGTTCCCGATTTTGTTATCACTAAACTGTTTTTTGCCAATTTATAAAGAGGCAATAATGTATACTGAGAATCTTCAAAGTCAAGCTGAATGGCTTTAAAATTCTCTTTGTTGATTTGTTTTTTTTGTCCATTTACAAAAACGTAAATATTTTGCTGGTCAAGATTGACAAATGATTCTATTTGTTTAGTTGTCCAATTGTTGTTTAAATCCAAAATAATTTCAGAAGGAGTGAAGGGAATTACTGTTTTCGGAATTTGATTAACTGTATAAGTTTTTCCTTTCCATGCAAATGAATTATGATTGATTTTGTTTAATGGCATTGTTGCTTCCCAATTTTCAAGTCCTCTAGATTGATTCATATAAAATCCTTTTTCAAACTCAAAACTTTTACTCGTTTCTACAGCCGAATTTCCAGTTATTTGTATTCTTGAAATTGTTTCAGCATTTGAAATGTTTGGCCCTTTAATAGAAAGACTTTGATATTTCATTTGGCTGTCTTCGACTTGTAGCGGAGTTGTAAAACCGCATTTAAATTTTCTTGGAGTTTGTTTGTTAACTGGAAAAACTCTCACAACGACTTTATTTCCTTCTTTCCATTGCATTAATGAAGGATCACGATATTCTACACCAACAATTTGATTGTAAGCTTTTTTAGCTTTTTCTTTAGTGGTTAAAATGCCTTTGCGTTCCGTTCCATTAACCCATAAAGAAAGCGAAGTTGCCACGGAACCTTCAGGCAATTGAAAAGAATAAATCGCTTCTTCGTCTCCTCGTGCATCTTCGGCACATGCAATATCCATTGTAATTTCAGTGTATGCTAAGCGTGCTTCTGGATATACTTTTACGTCTTCTTTAATTTTTTTGGTAAATAAATCATCTCCGTTCCAAAGCTGTTCTTCTGTTTCTAACCTTTTATCAAAATTCGATTTCAGAATATTGATTTTGTCATCATTGTCTAAACCAAGATCATCACAAACTAAATAGGCAATACTGATAAAAGGATTATGGATTTTAGTTCCGTTGAATTGCTGTTTGCTGAATGAATTAAAACGGTCGAACGAAAAGAAGTTATCAATATTGATATATACAAGACCTTTCTTGAGCAGAATTTCATTAAAAAAATTAGGCTTTATATTCTGAGAAACTGAGATGTATGCAGGTAAATCGGTATTACTATTGAAAGAATTGATTTTTGCAATTTGAGCGATTTTTTTGCTTTCAATAACTAAACCGGCAGTAAAAATTAGAAAACCGACAAGCACAATTGAAAACCCGGCACTAAAGGAAAGATAATAAGGTCTGTTTTTAGGTAAATGAAAAATAACGGTTAGCATATGAATGACTAAGATTATTGCTGGAACCATTCCGTAGAAACCCATTCCCAAAGCCAATATTCCGATAAATGAATAGGGTAGAACGGGAATGAGAAATAAAGCAAAGTAAAATATAATCCAAAATGTAGCACCATTAATAAAATAAAATAGATATGTACGTGGGCTTTTTATATCACTTTGGTAAAGAAAAAAATTAGTGATGCAAAACACAAAAGTTGTAACATAAACCCAAACAGGTAAATGTTGAAAAACGGGAATAAAAACATTTAAGCTAAAACAGCCAATAAGCCAATTGAGCATTAAAAAAGGAGTAAGATGAAGATAGTCTTCTCTGTTTTTAAGAATAAGAAATGATACCACCGTTCCGTAAATAAATTCGATAATCAAACTTATCGATCCAATAGATTCGAATTCGTGGAAAGAGAATTCTTTAGAAGTGAGCGCACAAATCATAAATATTGTACTAAATAATGTCACTACGAGGCTAGTTTGTGTGCCTGATTTTTGAGAATAATAATCTAAAATTTTCATTTTGTATTTCATAGTTATATTTTTTAAAAAGTACTTTGAAATACAAAGTTAATAGAATATTTGAAAAACCAGATTTTTTTAATTTATTTTTTTGAAGAAAATTTGGAGTGAATTTTTCAGTTCTAAAAATCCATTTTAAAGACGAAAAAAAGTTAACTATAACGTTATAATTTCTTATTTAGAACTATTCTTTGCGAAAATAGGGGTAAAATCTCACTTACTTTATAACATCAAATTCCGACTTTGTTAAAGAAAAGATTTTAAAATATTAAAAATTCATTTTTTTAATACAAAATTGATATTTTGGCAAAAACAAGCAGTCAAAATCGTTTTTTAGCAATAATAATTTTTGAAAAGGCGACTTTCATTATATTCTTTTTAATTCTCACCTTTAATCTCTAAATTTGCGTACAAAAAAAAATACTTCTAATATATTATGAATACTTACAAAGATTACATTAACGAAATCGAAGAAAGAAAAGGCCAGGGACTTCACCCAAAGCCAATTGATGGTGCAGAATTATTAAGCGAAATTATTTCGCAAATTAAAGATGTTGATAATGAATATAGAGAAGATTCTCTTAAATTTTTTATCTACAATACTTTGCCGGGAACAACAAGTGCTGCAGGCGAAAAAGCTAATTTTTTAAAAGAGATTATTCTAGGTGAATCTGTAGTAAACGAAATTACGCCAGCCTTTGCTTTTGAATTATTATCACACATGAAAGGTGGACCTTCTATCAAAGTTCTACTTGATTTAGCTTTAGGTAATGATATTGCTATTGCAAAAGAAGCAGCAAAAGTTTTAAAAACACAAGTTTTCCTTTACGAAGCAGATACAGATCGTTTAGTAGAGGCATTCAAAAATGATAACCCAATTGCAAAAGAAATCCTTGAGAGTTACGCTCAGGCTGAGTTTTTTACAAAACTTCCAGAAGTAGCAGATACAATTAAAGTGGTTACTTTTATTGCTGGTGAAGGTGATATCTCAACAGATTTACTTTCTCCAGGAAACCAGGCGCACTCGCGTTCAGATCGTGAACTTCACGGTCAATGTATGATCACTCCTCAAGCGCAGCAAGAAATTAAAGCTTTACAAGCACAGCATCCAGATGCAAGCGTAATGTTGATCGCTGAAAAAGGAACAATGGGTGTTGGTTCTTCAAGAATGTCAGGTGTAAATAACGTGGCACTTTGGACAGGAAAACAAGCAAGTCCATATATTCCATTCGTAAACATCGCTCCAATTGTTGGTGGAACAAATGGTATTTCTCCAATTTTCCTAACAACTGTTGATGTTACTGGTGGTATTGGTTTAGATCTTAAAAACTGGGTAAAAAAGGTTGATGCAGAAGGAAATGTTATTCGTAACGAAAACGACGAGCCAATTTTAGAGCAAACTTATTCTGTTGAAACGGGTACAGTTTTGACTATTAATATTAAAGAGAAAAAACTTTATAACGGTGATAAAGAATTAATCGATATTTCTAAGGCATTTACGCCTCAGAAAATGGAATTTATTAAAGCTGGTGGTTCATACGCTATTGTTTTTGGTAAAAAACTACAGACATTGGCAGCAAAAGTTTTAAATGTTGAAGCACCTCTTGTATATGCTCCATCAAAAGAAATTTCTCATGAAGGACAAGGTCTTACTGCAGTTGAAAAAATCTTCAATAAAAATGCAGTTGGTATCGCTCCAGGTAAAGTATTACACGCAGGATCTGACGTTCGTGTAGAAGTAAACATTGTAGGTTCTCAAGATACTACAGGTTTAATGACTGCTCAGGAATTAGAGTCTATGGCTGCAACAGTAATTTCACCAATCGTAGATGGTGCTTACCAATCAGGTTGTCACACTGCTTCGGTTTGGGATAAAAAAGCGCAGGCTAATATTCCTAAATTGATGAAATTCATGAATGATTTTGGTTTGATTACAGCTCGTGACCCAAAAGGTGTTTATCATTCAATGACAGACGTAATCCACAAAGTACTTAATGATATTACAATTGATGAGTGGGCTATCATTATTGGTGGTGACTCTCACACAAGAATGTCAAAAGGTGTTGCTTTTGGTGCTGACTCAGGAACTGTTGCTCTTGCATTGGCTACTGGAGAAGCTTCTATGCCAATTCCAGAATCAGTAAAAGTTACTTTCAAAGGAGATATGAAAGGTTACATGGACTTCCGTGATGTGGTTCATGCTACTCAAGCGCAAATGCTTCACCAATTTGGAGGAGAAAATGTTTTCCAAGGAAGAATTATCGAGGTTCACATTGGAACGTTAACTGCTGACCAAGCCTTTACATTTACAGACTGGACTGCAGAGATGAAAGCAAAAGCTTCTATCTGTATTTCTGAAGATGATACTTTAATCGAATCATTGGAAATTGCTAAAGGCAGAATCCAAATCATGATCGATAAAGGAATGGATAACGATAAACACGTTCTTCAAGGATTAATCAACAAAGCAGATAAGAGAATTGCAGAAATTAAATCTGCTGAAAAACCAGCTTTAACTCCAGATGCAAATGCTAAATATTATGCTGAAGTTGTAGTTGATTTGGATCAAATTGCTGAGCCAATGATTGCTGATCCAGACGTAAATAATGCTGATGTTTCTAAAAGATATACTCACGATACAATTAGACCTCTTTCATTTTATGGAGGAGTGAAAAAAGTTGATTTAGGATTTATTGGATCTTGTATGGTTCACAAAGGAGATATGAAAATCCTTGCTCAAATGTTGAAAAACGTAGAAGCACAAACAGGAAAAGTTGAATTCAACGCGCCTCTTGTTGTTGCTCCTCCAACTTACAACATTGTAGATGAATTGAAAGCAGAAGGTGACTGGGAAGTTTTACAAAGATACTCTGGTTTCGAATTTGACGATAATGCTCCAAAAGGTGCTGCGCGTACAGAATACGAAAACATGTTGTACTTAGAGCGTCCAGGTTGTAACCTTTGTATGGGTAACCAGGAAAAAGCGGCAAAAGGAGATACAGTAATGGCAACTTCAACTCGTTTATTCCAAGGAAGAGTTGTTGAAGATAAAGAAGGTAAAAAAGGAGAATCTTTACTTTCATCTACGCCAGTTGTGGTTCTTTCTACAATTTTAGGTAGAACTCCAACTATTGAAGAATATACTGCTGCAGTAGATGGTATTAACTTAACAAAGTTTGCACCTTCAAACAAATCATTAGTAATGTAATCAAAAGATTATTTAATTATAATTCAAAAGCCCGAGTCATAAAACTCGGGCTTTTTTTGTAATAATTGTTCTATTTTTTGTAACTTGTCATGTTCAAAAAACAATAATAAAAACAAGTAAATCTTATGGCTTTTGATATTGAAATGATTAAAAAAGTGTATGAAAACATGCCAGGTCGTGTTGATAAAGCACGTGAAATTGTTGGTCGTCCACTTACTTTGACGGAGAAAATTTTATACAATCACCTTTGGGATGGAAATCCAACTAAGGCATTTGGAAGAGGAATTGACTATGTTGACTTTGCACCGGATCGTGTAGCATGTCAAGATGCAACGGCACAAATGGCATTATTGCAGTTTATGCATGCCGGTAAATCTAAAGTAGCAGTTCCTACTACGGTACACTGTGATCACTTGATTCAGGCAAAAATAGATGCTGCAACCGATTTGGCCAGAGCAAAAACACAAAGTAATGAAGTCTTTGATTTCTTGTCTTCTGTTTCTAATAAATATGGAATCGGTTTCTGGAAACCTGGAGCCGGAATTATTCACCAAGTTGTACTTGAAAATTATGCTTTCCCAGGTGGAATGATGATTGGTACCGATTCTCACACTGTAAATGCAGGCGGTTTAGGAATGGTAGCAATTGGTGTTGGTGGAGCAGATGCTGTAGACGTAATGTCTGGTATGGCATGGGAATTAAAATTCCCGAAACTAATTGGAGTTAAATTGACTGGTAAATTATCAGGATGGACAGCTCCAAAAGATGTTATTCTTAAAGTAGCAGGAATTCTTACTGTAAAAGGAGGAACTGGTGCTATCGTTGAATATTTTGGAGAAGGTGCAACCGCGATGTCTTGTACAGGTAAAGGAACGATTTGTAATATGGGTGCCGAAATTGGAGCAACAACTTCAACTTTTGGTTACGATGATTCTATGAGCCGTTACTTACGTTCTACAAACAGAGCCGATGTTGCCGATGCTGCAGATAAAGTAGCTTCTTACTTAACTGGAGATCCAGAAGTATATGCAAATCCAGAACAATATTTTGATCAGGTTATCGAAATTAACTTATCTACATTAGAACCACATTTAAACGGACCTTTTACTCCAGATTTAGCTACTCCGATTTCTAAAATGAAAGAGGAAGCGATTAAAAATAACTGGCCGTTACAAATTCAGGTTGGTTTAATTGGTTCATGTACAAACTCTTCTTATGAAGATATTTCTCGTGCAGCTTCTTTGGCAAGACAAGTTGCTGACAAAAACTTAAAAACAAAATCACAATTCACAATCACTCCAGGTTCTGAAGTTGTTCGTTCGACGATCGAAAGAGACGGTTTTATTGATACTTTCCATAAAATTGGAGCAACTGTTTTCGCTAACGCTTGCGGACCATGTATTGGTATGTGGGATAGAGAAGGAGCTGAAAAAGAAGAAAGAAATACTATCGTTCACTCTTTCAACCGTAACTTCTCAAAACGTGCAGATGGTAATCCAAACACATTAGCTTTCGTAGGTTCTCCAGAATTGGTAACAGCTTTGGCGATTGCGGGTGATTTAAGTTTTAATCCTTTAACAGATACATTAATCAATGAAGATGGAGAAGAAGTAAAACTAGATGCGCCAACGGGAGATGAGCTTCCTTCTAAAGGTTTCTATGCTGAAGATCCAGGTTTTCAAGCTCCGGCTGCAGATGGTTCAGGAGTTGAGGTTGTGGTAAATCCAACTTCAGAGCGTTTGCAATTATTAGCTCCGTTTGTGGCTTGGGATGGTAAAAACATTACAGGTGCTAAATTATTAATTAAAGCATTCGGAAAATGTACTACTGACCATATTTCGATGGCTGGACCTTGGTTGCGTTTCCGTGGACATTTAGATAATATTTCTAACAACATGTTAATCGGTGCTGTAAATGCATACAACCAAAAAACAAATTCAGTTAAAAATCAATTAACTGGCGAATACGATGCTGTGCCGGCTGTTGCCCGTGCATATAAAGCAGCAGGCGTTCCATCTATTGTAGTAGGAGATCACAATTATGGTGAAGGTTCTTCTCGTGAACATGCGGCAATGGAACCACGTTTCTTAGGAGTGAAAGCGGTTTTAGTGAAATCTTTCGCTCGTATCCACGAAACAAATCTTAAAAAACAAGGTCTTTTAGGATTGACTTTTGCAAACGAAGCAGATTACGATAAAATTCAGGAAGATGATACAATCAACTTCTTAGACTTGACAGAATTTGCTCCAGCAAAACCATTAACTTTAGAGTTTGTTCATGCAGATGGTACAAAAGATATTATTTTGGCAAATCATACTTATAATGAAGGTCAGATTGGTTGGTTTGTTGCAGGTTCTGCTCTGAATTTAATAGCGGCTGGAAAAGCTTAAAAATTAAAGTTCAATTATATAAAAAAAATGCTCTGTGAAAACAGGGCATTTTTTATTAGGAGCTGTTTCCGGCTGTCCGCTATATCTTTTCCTTGCTAAAGAAGCAAGAAAAAGGATGCCGCTCCCATCCGGGCTAGGGCACTCGTTTTTATAAGATTTCCGGAATAAAATTATCCGTTTGATTTAGCTAAATTTTTCTCTTGTGATAAATTTTTAATTCGGGTTGGTCTAGTGTTTTTGAACTCTTCCAAATCAACACTAAATGCTTTTGAAGAAGGCACTTTGGAATAGCTGTTTTCAAAACGACCACCTAAAAGATACAATTTGCCATTAAAATAATGCATAGCAGAATATTTTAATTCAATATTAATTTCATATTCTTTTAATTGTTTGGTTTGTATGTTGTACGTATGCATTTTTTGGTCTTCAAAAAAATAAATAATATTCTCATGATAAGCAATCGCTGGTCTTTCTAATTCTGATAATAATTCACCTTCTTTTTCCCATTTTTCAGTTATTAAATCAAAAGTTTCAATTTCAGAAATCGGTTTTCCGTCATTACCCCCAATCAGGTAAATTTTATCATTAATCAAAATTCCAGTAGTTTCCTTTGCAGTTGGCATAGGATCGAGTTCGTACCAATTTCCTGATGTAATATTGTAGAGATGCACTTTATTGGTAAACTCTTTTATATCTTTTTCAGATCTTTTTAAAGAACCGCCCATTACAATAATATTATCTTTATAAGTAAATGAAGCAAAATCTACAGCCTGATGCGGGTTAGTGTTATCTAATTTAACACTTTGTTTATCAAGATCTATAACTTCAATTTGATCCTCTAAATATTCCCAACTGCTTACTGAATTTACTGAAATTCTTTTACCACCTAAAACATATAATAACCCATTGTAATAGTGTAAATTGTGATAGCCTCTTGCTTTTAGGTTTACTTTTGAAGTTTCCCAAGTATTGGTTTCAATGTCATAAATAGAAAGATATTTTTTATAATGTCTTTTTTGAGAGTTATAATTAATTTCAGATAAATAATCGGTTGCGTCATAGCCGGCTTTTTCTGAGCGACCTTTTTCAAAATAATTTATGTCGGAATATGCATCACCACCACTAATATAAATTTTGCCATCTTTCAAAAAAGAGCCAAATGAAAATACAGGATTTTTTAGCTGGCTCAGATTGTTGAAAGAAAGACTTGTTTTTAATTTTGCATTAGGTGCAATTGCTACTTCAGATAAATTTTGAATGCTTTCTTCAAGATAAATTTTAAATTTATGCTTTGCTAAATATTGTAATGAGTATTTTACAGTTGTATAGCCAATATGCGAAAACTCCAATATTTCATCAGCTTTAAGATTTGAAAAAGCAGTTGTAGAAAACTCTCCATTTTTATTTGTGAGCGTTCCGGTTTTGCTGTTTACGGCAAAAATATTTACGTCTTCAAGAGGTTCGTTGTTTGTAGAAAACACAAAACCTTTTTGGGTTTGTGAAAATAAAATTAGTGGAAATAAAATAAAAATATAGAGTAGTTTTTTCACAAGTTTTTGAATGTTAAGTTAATATTAAATTTAAAATCATTGAATTATATAAAAAACTGCATTTCAAAAAGTTGGCTCAATATTTATGCCGAAGTTGTTAATTTGGATGAAATTAAGTGTTAAAAAATGTGTTTTTTTTACTTTAATAAGTTAAATTCGCTTTCCCCCAAATAACAAAATTGCTTTTTTTGAGTTTTACATATAGAAAGTTCAAAAAATGCGATTTGATAAAATGAAAATGATGGTTTACAGATTAATAATATTGATGTTTTTTTTTAGTGTTGGTGTTTTTTCTCAGGAAAAATACATTAAACATAAAATTTCAAAAGGAGAAAATATTACCGTTATTGCTAAAAAATACGGTCTAAAACCAAAAGATATCATCGATGCAAATCCTAATGCACCAAAAATCCTTAAACTAAATTCGGTTTTATTAATTCCAAACAATAACAAATCGGTTACTGTAAAATCTGATGATAATAAAGCTTCTGATTTAAAACCTGCTGATAAAATTGAAATTGCAAATGCTGATTTTCATGAAGTTCAGCAAAAAGAAACCCTTTGGGGAATTTCTAAGAAATATAATGTTTCAGTAGATGAATTAAAAAAAGCAAATCCGTCAATTGAGACTGATGGATTGAAAATTGGGCAACGAATCAACATTCCTTCTAAGAATGTTGCAATTGCTGAAAAACCTGCTGTAGTTAATGAAAATTCATCAGATGTTGAGGTTGTAGTCGAAGTACAGCCAAAAGAAACAAAATACGCCATTGCTAAGAAATATGGAATAGCAGTTGCCGAATTAGAAAAACAAAACCCATTTATAAAAGGAAAACTTCCTGTGGGTTATGTTTTGAAAATCAAAACTTCTAAAGAAAAAGCAGATGCTGCCGCTTTAAATTCAGTTCAAACACCAAACGAAATAAAACCAATTCAGGAAGAAAATATTCAAGTTGCAGATAATACAAATGTAAAAACAGATTCAGCAATGGTTCGCATAAGCAATCATTCGGAATTAATTGATTTGTTGATTTTAAATGCGACCCAAAATATTGGAACCCGTTATCGTTCTGGCGGAACTACAAAGGCTGGTTTTGACTGTTCAGGTTTAATGTTTTGTACTTTTGGAAACTTTGACATTAAATTGCCAAGAAGCTCAATCGAGCAATCCCGAATAGGAAGCAAAGTCAGTTCGGATGCTGCGCAAAAAGGGGATTTGATTTTCTTTAAAACGAATGGTAGACGCCATATAAACCACGTAGGAATGGTTGTAGAGGTTACTGAAGGAGAAATTAAATTTGTGCATTCTTCAACTCACGGCGGCGTCATGATTTCTTCAACAAAAGAACCTTATTACGAAAGAGCATTTTCTCAGGTGAATCGTATTTTAGAAGAGGAAACTAAAAAATTGTAAACTAGTTTTCATCTTCCGGATACAGAGTCTTTTTAAATTCTTCAATAGGAAAAGGTTTATTTAGCATCTTAGTTACATATTTGTTTTCATTGATCAGGCTGATTTCATCAGAATCAAGTGTTGAGGAAAGTACATAAATTTGATTTCCTTTTTTAGTGTCTTCATCAAGTTTGTCGTACGCATTCAAAAAATCAAAACCATTCATAAATGGCATTTGGATATCAAGAATAATAAATAAAGGTTTGCTGATTCCTTTGTTGTTTTCTAGCCAATAAAGTCCTTCCTGCCCATTGTTGGCAATGTAAATTTCATCTACAGACAATATTTTTTTTAATAATTGTTTGATAACAAGCTGATCGATCAAGTTGTCTTCAATTAATAAAAATGCAGGTTTAGACAGCATAAAGAGTTGGTATTGTTACGGTAAATTTACTTCCTACAGAACTTTCTGAGCATACAGAAATATTCCCTTTTATGTTCTCAACGGCTTCTTTTACAATATAAAGACCTAATCCGCTGCCTTTGTTTTTGTTTGTTCCAAAGTACATTTCAAAAATATTATCTTTATACTCATCCTTAATTCCAATTCCGTTGTCTGTGACTTCAATCCTGTTGTAACCATCATTAAAAGAAGTTTTAATAGAGATAAACATTTCTTGTTTATTTGCGTCAGCATATTTGATAGCATTTGACAGTAAATTTGAAATAATGATTTTTAGTCTTAAACTGTCGCTGTGAATTTGATCTACTAACAGCTCTTTTGTAAAGATAATTTGATTCGCATTTTCTATATGCATTAACTGAGAAATTGCTTCTTCAAACAATTCTTTTAAGCTTACAGGTTCCATTATGATTTGTGCTCGCTTGTTTTTAGAATAATCAATAATGTCGCTTATAAATTGATCTTGCTTGGCAAGACTTTGTTCCATTAAGTATAAATAATCCTTTATCTGATTAACGCTATCTTCCAGTTGAGTGATTTTTATCAGGCCTTTTAATGAGGTAATGGGAGATCTCAAATCGTGTGATGCACTGTAAACAAAGCAGTCCAGTTCATGATTGGCTAGCATTAGATTTTCATTTTTTACTTCAATTTCTTTTTTTGAAGTTAGCAGGCGTTTTACCATTATAGAATAATAAAGACAAATACTGCAGACAATAATTAAAATGAAAACAATATTAGTGATAATTAGTAAATCTTTTATTTTGCGCGTTCCTTCTCCTAAAGTATTTGAAAAATTACGTTCATTAATTGTCAGGCGATCGCTTATAACGCTAATTTGCTCGAGAAATTTTCTTTGTTCGTCTGGAGTTAGTGCATCATGTTTAATTTTTGCATCGATTTCTGTTCCAATAGTAAACAATTCATAGATTAAATTATCACCTTGTTCCCATTCATGAATCGCTTTTGCTAAAAATGACACTTTTTTAAAATAAACAAACAGCCAAACGAGATCGTCTAAGTCGTCTTTATGATTACGGCCTTTAATAAAACCATCACGTGCAACTTGATTGTCTCCAGCTTTTAAAAGCGTTTTTCTCGCAATCCCATCACCTTGCGGAACACTTAATTCTTCCTGATATAATTTCCACTGATTTTTGTCTTTAGTATAAAGATAGGTTATAAGATGCCTTGCTGCGTCTTTTTGGCCTTTTGAGTAATGAGATTCACCATTCACATAAGCTCGATTTGCAGATAAAATTTTGATTGTAAAGAAGTTTACACAAATTAATAAGGCACATGTGATAAATACAATTAAGAGGAGAATAAAAACATTTGGGAAACGCATTTTCCTTAAAAGCTGAATTTTTAGCATATTTCTTATTTTGTAGGTTGATAATTTGCTTTTAATCAGTTCATTTTGCTTGTAATAGATGTTTTTTTATCTCAACTCCTCTATTGGGGGATTAGAAAGAGATTGGGTTTAAAAAATAAACAAATGTTAATAAAAAATAAGAAATTTTATAAATTTAATCCTTTCTACCAAATTTAATAAAAATATATTTTGCTTTGACAAACATATTTTTATTTTCTAGTTATTTTGATTTTTTAAATTATAAATAATTGATTATAAGTATTTTGTTTTGTTGTTAAAATGTGAAATAATATTAAAATATGAAATTCAATTTATGTTTTTAGTAATCATTTTAGGAATAATTTATAATTTACTCTTGTGTTTTTGTTTAACGGTCGAAATGTTTTTGCAATTTAATTTTTCGCGTTATTTTACGATTTAATTTTGATCAAAATGAAAAAAATAAAATTTAACAAAATGTAAGAATTTAATAGTGCTGATTATCTGTGTTTTAAGGTTTTTTTTGAAAAGAAAAAGCTGCAAGTTTTACCCGCAGCTTTTTTAAAGTAAAATTATTTCATTCTGTTTTAGCTATAAAGTTCTAATTAGAGTAATTTTAGTTTTAATGAAATTGGCAAAAGAATTTATTGAAAATTAGCCGAATACTTAGCATAAAGTTTAGGAAATAATTTTTGCAAATCATCACCCTTTTCATCCCATTCATTTCCGGTTGTATTATGTTTTTCCTGAAACAGATATGGCATTTCCTGACCTGTAAGTTCTTCAAAAACGATTCCCGGTAAATATCCAAAACCTTCCCAGTCAAATTCTTCAATAAGATGTGTTTCAGTTTCTACGAGCAATTCAGGATTAGCAGTAATTTTATAATAAAAATCTTTACCCTGTGCGATAACCCATTCACGGAAATCGTTAAAACTATCATCGCTACAGCCTCCATGGATAATATATATCGCGCCCCAGAGTTCCCAGGTATTTGCTTCGCCTCTAAAATTTCTAAAACTGTTACCGAATAAAATCAATTCATCTGCCGTCAGTTTTCTGAGTTCGTTTGCTAATTCTTCCTGTTGTTCTTCAAAATTGCCTCCAGAACTGTCTTTTGTTTTCTGAATTATCTTCCAGAATAATTCCTCTTCCATCAGTTTTTCTGAAATTATAAAATCTGTTTTGATAGGTCTGGAATTTTTTTCCTTTTCCGTTTTACCAAAAAATCTGTCAAATATTCCCATTGTCTTTTTGGTATTTGTTAATAAATGTTTTTACACTTTGAAAAAGATCGTTTTAAGAATTTAAATTAATTAATCCTCTGAAAAACTGAATACCGCCAAATACAATAGCGCCCCAGAAAATAAAACCAATATGCGCCAATGTTAATATGGTTCCGCCAATGCACCATAAAGCACCATACAGAATATCTTTTTTAGCCTGAGCATGAATTGCTTCTTGTTGCGCTTCATTGATCTTCATTTCTATTTTTTCGACAATCATAGCGGCAACGTCAGGATCTGATCCTTGTTCAATTAGAATATTTTTAGTTTCATAACCTGATTTTCGTTGATTTAAAATGAGATTCGCAGCTATATTATAGTGCTGATTAATTAATTCTTGATTGTCAATTACAGTGGTTTCCATAAATTAGTTTTTGGTTGATTGATTTTATTGATTTTCAAATATAAATAGTTGAAACAGTATTGTGTTACGAAAAGACGCGAAAGGGAATTTCAAACAAAAAAAGCGTTTAAATTTTAGTTTAAAAAAGATGATGCCAAAAATGAGTGCAACCCTCTTTGCATTCGGTGTTTCGTCTTTCAGTATCTGTTATTTTAAAAATCCACAATAAGGAGGTTATTATTTTTTCGTTTTCATTCTCTGGAAGTGAAACTAATTTTTGAAAAGCAATTTTTGTTGGAAAGTTTTTTAAAATCGCTACTGGCGTGCATGTAGGCTTTAAAGGAATAGTGTTTAAGGCCGTTTGATAAGACTCAGAATTAAAATCAATTTTGTCAGGAATAGAATTGATAATGTAATTATGCAGAGTTGTAAATAACTCCTTAAAATTATAGTTATTTTCCAATAAAAGTGCTAAACCAACATTAAATTCGAGTTTGTCTTGCGCAATTTTGTTGATTATTTTTTCTGTTTTCTTCAATTGAGTTTTTGCTTCTTTTTTTTGAATAGTTTTTCAAATATAAATAGTTGAAATAATATAAACTTACGGGAATACGTAAAGAGAGCTTTTTTAGTTTGAAAAAATAAAAAAGCTACAACTCGAAAAAGTTGTAGCTTTTTTAATAACGAACAAAAAGCTTATTATTATTTATTGATAATTAGTTTTTTAGTTTCTGTATAATGTTCAGTTTTTATCTTTATTAAATAAAGACCTTTTGATAAAGAATTTAAATTTATCGATAATGGTGTTTCTATGTTTGGTGCTATACTTTGGATTTTAGTTCCTAAAATGGAATATATTTCAATACTTTCTACAGTTGAATTATCGTCTGAAGAAATTGATAGCTTACCATTTGAGGCTGCAGGATTTGGAAACAAGTTTAAGTGCGTGATAGACTTATAAGAAGAATTGTTATCAAAACCACCAGTGCCTAATGATTTTCCAATTTTTGTAGAATAAAGTTCATATCCACTTATTCCAGTAGAAGCATTAAACAATAAATTATCACCGTAACTTATTAGTCTACTTATTCCTTCATTTTCTAAAAAGTTTTCGGCGTTAGTAATTTTTATATCATAGTAGGCAGGTGTTGAAGTGTCATTATTAACATACCATATTTTACTTCTTGATCTTTTTAGATAAAATAAATTATCCTGAACACAAGTACAGCTGTGGATATAATCAACACCAATGTCTGCTTTTTCAACTAAAATTGTTCCTTCTTTTGTCCCATCTGTTTTCCAAAGCTCCTGTTCTATCCCAGATCCGTTGCTATCTGCAAGTGTAAAGTAAACATATTTACCACAAGATTTTAAGGCACCGAATGAGCGGTAATCTGTAAAATGATCTTTAGTTAATATTTTTGTCCCGGCAAATGTTCCGTCTGATACCATTAGGGCCAACCCATTTTCATTATAGGTAGTAAAGTATAATTTGTTATTATAGATAATGTTTTTTTCGAATTGACCTACACCAGTAATTTCCCATAAACCTAAGAAGACTGTGCCTGTCTGGGTTCCATCAGTAGACCATAAACTATTATTGCCATAACTTGAATTATTGCTGTTTGTTTTAAAGAAAATTTTATCATTTGTTGCATTAATTATGGCAGGTCTGCTATCATATACTCCTGAAGGAGTTATTGTTATTGCCTTTGTTGTTCCATTTGAAGTACCATCGGTTTTCCATAGAGAATTCTCATTTCCGTCAAAGGCGGAAAAATATAAATTACCATTAAGAACTGCATATAGTTTTTCATTAATTATATAGTCATGATCATAAAAAATATTGGAGTCAGTAACGCCATGGCCTGATCCTGGATTTATATCCTTCAGAATGTAAGTTCCTGCCTCTGTTCCATCACTTCTCCATAATTCCATACCATGAACCTGATCGTTAGCTTTAAAATAACAAATGTTTTTATTAGACATGAATAATGAAAATTCATCTATACTACTGCCACTTCCGGGAGCAATATCTTTGACCATTCCTGTATTTTCTGCAGTGCCATCAGTTTTAAATAGTTCATAGCCATTTTTGCCATCTGAAGCTCTAAAAAAAACATTGTTTTCTGCTACTGTAAAAAAAGGTCTATATTCATAGTCGCCATATATTGAACCACGATCATCCTCAGGATTTATATTTTTAATTATTTTCGTTCCTGAGATCGTACCATCTGTTATAAATGGTTCTGTGCCACTTTTTCCATTAGTAGCTGCAAAAATCATTTTACCGTTAAAATTTGTAAAATCACTATTACTATTGAAAGCACCCAGAGTATGATTGATATCTTTTTCAACTTTTGTGATATCGGTTGATAAATCTGTTTTCCATAATTCGACATCGTTATCACTATTGTAACCCCCTGCAAAGAAAACTTTGTTATTTAATTCAACAAAACGTAATTCAGTATTACTAAATTGTGACAAGTTGATGTCTTCATTAATTAGTTTCCCATTTGATATTCCGTCGCTCAACCATAAAGTTCTATACTGTTTTTTATTGTCAAGAGCTGCAAAAAATAAATACTTTGAAGTTGCAGTTAATTTTATAATTCCGCTTCCCAATTCTCCTGGATAAATATCCTGGATTAATTTTGTTCCTTCAGTTGTCCCATCCGTTGCCCATAATTCGTTACCCTGTGTAGAATCTCCACCAGAAAAATAAAGCTTATTGTTAAAAGAGACAAAAATAGGGTTATCAGCGAAATCATTTGGGACAGAAAGTTTAGTTTTGATTAGGTTTGTTCCATTGGAAGTTCCATCGCTTTTCCAGATTTCTGTTCCTGTTAAATAGTTAGAATTACTAAAAACAAGTCCTGAGTTTAACACGCTCCCATTCAGCTTATAACTAATATTAGAACCTGTTGCAATAACTTTTACCATTTCTGTCCCGGAAATAGTTCCGTCACTTTTCCATAATTCAAGAGAGTTACTGTTACTTTTTGCATAGAAATACGCAGCGTTATTATAAACAATGAAATTATTCACGGATTGTATTCCAGATCGATACGGACTTGGATCAATATCTTTCAATAGAAATGTCCCATTTTCGGTTCCATCGGTTTTCCATAACTCATTTCCTTTTTCAGCATTATTTGCCGAAAAAAACAAATTATCATTTAATATAAAAAAATTCGATGGATTGCTTGAACTTAATCCTGCATTAATATCTTTCAGAATTTTTGTGCCATTAGGAGTTCCATCACTAATCCAGATTTCTTGCCCATTGGTAGTATCAGAAGCACTAAAAATGATACTGTTTTTGAAAATTTTTATATTATCGATAGTCTGCCAATAGGTATTACTGAAACTCTTTATTAAAGAAGTGCCTTGAGAGGTTCCATCTGTAATCCAAAAAGATTGGCTTTTATCATCCTCTTCTTTTGAAAAAAAGACTACTTTTCCATTATAATTTAACAGATTGTAGGTAGAATAGGTATTGTATTCATTAAGGTATTTGATCAAATAAGTTCCTGCTTCAGTTCCATCACTTTTCCATAATCCAATCTTAAAAGTTTCATCTTTAGCTATAAAATATAAATTATCACCTACAACTAGAAAATTAGGGTAATCTATGCTGCTACGGTCCCCTGGTGAAATGTCTTTTACCAGTGTCGTTTTTTTACTGATGTCATCGTATACCCACAGCTCTGTTCCGTGGATTCCATCATTCGCTGTAAAATAGATTTTAGTCTTCGCTTTAGTTAAGTTTTTAGGATTACTGTCTCTTAGAAAATTAAGCTCTATCAAGGTCGCATCTAATGTTTGTGCTTCTATATTTTGAGAAATAAAAAGGATTAGAAAAATTAAGAGTAATTTTTTTTTCATAAATGATGTCTGAATAGTTTATCGCAGTAAAAATAGTATTTACAGTTTTTATTTTTTCAAATATAAAGAGGTTGACTATAATTATTTTACGTGAAACCGTACTTCTATAAAATTTTGACTTTACTATTTTGTATTTGCAATTTTATATTTCACTTTTGGAATTTCAAATCTTTAGATTTCAGAAAAAAGTATATCTTTAACCAACCCAAAACCAAAAAAAATGCAAGAAAACGAACAAGACCAGGAACATTTTAAAAGAGAACTCGGATTATTAGACGGAACCATGCTCGTAGTTGGTTCTATGATTGGATCTGGGATATTTATTGTAAGTGCCGATATCGCCAGACAAGTTGGATCAGCCGGCTGGCTAACGCTTATTTGGCTAATCTCAGGATTAATTACCATTATTGCCGCTGTAAGTTATGGAGAACTTAGTGCGATGTTCCCAAAAGCTGGAGGACAATACGTATATTTAAAAGAAGCTTATAATAAATTGATTGCCTTTTTGTACGGCTGGAGCTTTTTTGCTGTAATTCAAACCGGGACAATTGCTGCAGTTGGTGTGGCTTTTTCAAAATTTGCGGCATATCTTTATGAGCCGTTTAGCGATGAAAATATTTTATATGAATTAGGTTCATTTAAACTTAATGCCGCACAGCTTGTATCGATTTTTACCATTGTGGTACTGACTTTCATTAATAGTCGTGGTGTGAAAAACGGTAAAATTCTGCAAACTGTTTTAACTATAATCAAAATTTTATCTTTGCTGGGGTTAATCGTTTTTGGATTAACATTGGCTGCAAAAGCTTCAATTTGGGATGCCAACTGGGCTGACGCCTGGACAACACGTAGTTATAATGCAGAAAGTGGATCATGGCTTCCAATTAGCGGAACAGCTTTAATTACAGGAATTTCAGCTGCAATGGTTGGCTCATTATTTTCAAGCGATGCATGGAATGGTGTAACTTTTATTGCCGGCGAAATTAAAAATCCAAAACGAAATGTAGGCTTAAGTTTATTTTTAGGAACTTTTATTGTAACAATAATTTACGTTTTGACAAATTTGATGTATTTGGCCGTTGTACCACTTCAGGAAATTGCGACAGCAAAATCTGATAGAGTTGCAGTTGTGGCTTCACAATATATTTTTGGAGATATTGGAACGCTAATTATTGCAATCATGATTATGATTTCGACTTTTGCCTGCAATAACGGATTAATTATGGCAGGAGCCAGAGTTTATTATACAATGGCAAATGATGGTTTATTCTTTAAAAAAGCCGCAGTTTTAAATGAATCAAGTGTTCCGGCGTGGGCTTTGTGGGCTCAATGTATTTGGGCTTCGGCTTTATGTTTGACAGGAAAATACGGGGATTTATTAGACTTCGTAATCATTATCGTTTTGATTTTTTATATTCTAACGATCTACGGAATTTTTATTTTGAGAAAAAAAATGCCAGATGTTGAAAGACCTTATAAAGCTTTTGGATATCCATTTTTACCAATGTTATATATCATCGTTGCAACCGCAATTTGTATTTCTTTATTATTTACAAAATTTTCAACTTGCGGATGGGGAGTTTTAATAATGTTGGCAGGAATTCCTGTTTACTATTTGACAAAACCAAAAGAAGAATAAAATTGTTTCAAGTTTGAAACTTTGATTATAAAAAAAAGCGCCTTGTTTATTACAGGACGCTTTTTTATTTTTAATTATTACTATCCGATAAATCATTATCAATTCTTTCTGCGGTTGGTCTTAAAAAAATCAGATAAATTAAAATCAGGATTCCAAATAAAATAAAATCGGGATTTAAAATTAGGATAAGAAATGCTGCTCCTTCAAGAACTGCCCAACGCAAGATAGATGCAGTTTGGTAAATTGGAAATTTTTCTTCCAATTTTAATTTTGGATTAATTTGTTTTAATTGATATTTGAACAAAAAACTGCTCAAAACAAATGCTAAGACAGGGATCAAGATATATATTGCAGAAGATGAATCAATAACAGGAATTTGTAATTTCTCAATTGAAAGATCACCTAAAATATAATAAGCCACAATTGTTCCTGCACAAATAGCAAGATGAAGAATTTGGAGTGTTTTAATTCTGTCAGACATGATTTGGTTTAAGTTATAAAGTGGTTTGTATATGCAAGTTAAGATTAATTCCTTGAAAAATAATGTTTTAAGTGATTAGAGTGTTCTTTTTTGAGCTTTATTTGGGAATTCATTGTTTTTTGAAAAAGCAAAAAAAATTGTTGCAACAAATGAAATTTGCCTGCAAAACAGAAGAGTGAAAATAAAAAAAAACACTGCGGTTAGGCAGTGTCTCTTTGATGCAAATAATCTGAAAACCGTTTTATAACGCAACAGGTTCAGCAGAAGATTTTATTGTTGAATTAATAATAGACAAAGTAAGTGGATCAGATTCTCCTGAGAAGAAAGCTTCCAGAATTTCCTGAAATATAGGATTTGTGTTTTCAACTAAAGAAAAAAGCGTCATAGACGAACGTAATTTACGAGCATCTAAGTCTCCAAAAATTCCATCAGCTGATTTCATTTTAAAACTTAATAAAAGTTCTGAAATTTCGATCAAATGTTTTCCTAAAATAGGATGTTCCAAATAATCAGAAGCTTCTTTTAAATCGTTAATGGCATAAAGATTTGCTGTATCGCTTTTGCCCAAACCTTTTATTTGCGGAAAAATGAACCACATCCAGTGTGTTTCTTTTTTCCCTTTGCTGATTTCAGAAAGAGCAGTAAGATAAAGTTTGTTTTGCGCATCTAAGAAACGCGATAAATCATTGTTAGAATAAGCCATTATGGTATTGTATTTTGAAAAAGGTTGCAAAAATAGTAAAAAAGAAAGGGTCTGCCTAATAAAAGGTTCATACAGTGCGTGTTTTAACTTTTTAAAGAAGGAATATCTTACTGTTTTTTTGACTAAAAAAACTTTTTAAGAACATTCAATTCTATTAAAATCAAAGATTTCGATTGGTTCTCCTAAAGGTAAGATTGATCCTAGGTAAAACATTTCGTGCGGTTTTCGGAACCTGATGTTGCCAAAAACTATTGGTCGTTCCTGCCATTAATAAAAAAGAGCCATGATGTAAGGGAATCTCAACCTGATCAATATCTTTTCGGAATTTATGACGCAGTCTGAACATTCTGGTTTCGCCAAAAGTTACCGATGCTATAACAGGATTTGGCCCTGTATTATGTTCCTTGTCGCTGTGCCACGCCACGCTGTCGTTGCCGTCGCGATATAAATTTAAAAGAAGGCTATTGAAATCTAGTTCTGTTTCTTTTTCAACACGGCCTCTGATAGTCAGCAAATCGTAAGTCCAGTCGGGGCCTTTTTGATCGGCGCCCGGATTGTCTTTGTCTTCATACCAGGAAATCATTCTTGGGGCTGTAACGATTTTATCAAACATTTCCATTTCGTATTCTCGCCATTTGGTTTTGCGAAGTATTCTTTCATAAAAACGATCAGATTCTTCTTTACTAAAAAAATTATCGATCAAAATTAATTCGCAATCCGGCAAATCATATACAATTTTACCACTGCTGCCTGTAGTAAATAATTCGGTGTCGCTAAATAGTGTCATAATTCAGATTTTAACTTTACAGCTCTATTTTATGTTTTATTTGGTTTAGGAAGCTTTACTTAAAAAATGTTTGTTGAAGAATACTTTTCCGGGATGTTTTTCGGCATAAGTAAAAATTAGTTGCTCAATATATTGATTGCTTTTATAAAGCGTAACATAACTTTTTACATCTTCTGGATCATGAATGGCAACATCTCTCGGAATATATCCCATTCCATGAAAATGGCCATTTTCAATCCAGATACAGCTGCGTTCCTCTTTAGATCTTCCTTTGTCTATAATGGCAAAAGTGGGTCTGTTATTTAAGAAAAAATCAATAGCATTGTCAACTTGTTCGTTGTGAAGCAGAATATCAGGCAGGCTTTTTACATCATTATTTTGAGGAAGCTCTGCTTCTTCAGGCCTAGAATACTTGCAGAATCTTTGATCAATTTCAAATTGTTCAGCCAGACTTCTCAGTAAATTTATAGCGTTATACAAACTATTAAATTCATGAATACAAGTCTGAAATTTGCTTAGTTTTCCAACAGCCAAATATTTATATCCGTTTCTTGCTTCATATTGATAAATACCAAATCTTGCTTCAAAACGTTTTAATGCTCTATTGTAGGCTGGCCAAAGCTGTTTTATTTCGGTACATTCTAATAAAAGCGCCATTAATTCGGTGGCACAGATTTCAAAGGAAATGCTGTGAATGTCTCTCAGAAAATGCTGTCTTTGAGGATTGATATTATTGCCACTAAAGTGTGATGCCACACGTTTCTTTACATTGATGGCTTTACCTACATAAATCACTTTTTTTGCCTGATTATAAAAATAATAGACACCTGGTTTTTCAGGTAAATTATTAAAATCATCTGGCGGAAGGTTTGGAGGTAAACGCTGATCCTGCGCCGTTTTTTTGATCATTTTTTCTATTTCTCCTTCATTGTCCCATTCCATTAAAAGTGAAAATAACACAGCGGTTGCATCTGCATCTCCGCCGGCGCGGTGTCTGTTTTCTAAAGATATATTTAAAGAATTACAAAGATTTCCTAAACTGTAAGATCCTAATCCGGGTTTGATTTTTCTGGCGGCACGAACCGTACAAAGTTTTTTTGCCGACCATTTAAAACCTGACTGTTCCAATTGATGATGTACAAACGAATAATCGAAGTTGACGTTGTGCGCTACGAAAACACGGTCGGTCAGCATTTCTAAAACCTTCTCTGAAATATCATCGAAAATAGGAGCATTAGCAACCATTTCATTATTAATTCCTGTTAATCCAAAAATAGAAATAGGAATATCCTGTTCTGGATTTACAAGAGTTTCATAACGATCCAACACTTTTGTACCATCATGAATAATAATGGCAATTTCTGTAATACGGCTTCCACTGGCATTTCCGCCTGTGGTTTCGATATCGACTATAGCATATTCCGTATTTTTCATCTTTATATAATGTAAAAGGGTTTATTTCAAATTTTGTAAAACTTAAGCTTTCACCGTAATTACATCTTTAAGCAGAGTTGAAAACTTTGGTGATAATCTGTTTTGTTTCATTTTCCATTGTCTTCCTAAAGACTGTACTCCGAATTTAATTTTGTTGTTACCATAATTCCGGTTCATTTTATCAATCACACTCATTAAAGGCTGATGTTTAGGGTTTGAAGCGTTGAATAAATTTAGCTGCGTTTCGCTATTTGGCGTTAAGCCCATTACAATTACACCTGCTTTTTTATAACGATAGCCTTTTTTAAAAATAGCTTTAAATCCTTTTTGAGCCGCTGCATTCAATTCTATTGTTGAATTAGTTGGAAAATCAGTAGTAATGGTAATACTTCGTGAATAATGTGATTCTTCATTCTTTATAAAACTAGTCTGGATAAAAACCGTTACCATATTGCAATGACAATTCTGACGCCTTAATTTTTCAGCACAAGAAGCTGTAAACGTGCTGATTCGTTCTGAAATTTCTTCATAAGTAGTATATCTTTTTTCGAAAGATCTCGTAGTGGCAATCATTTTTCGGTCAGCGGCTTCTTCTAAATCCAAAGTTGGTTTCCCTTCTAATTCATGTTTTAAACGAAGCCCGACTACAGACATTTCTTTTCTTACCCAGGCATCCGGAAGTTGCGTAAATTCATAAGCTGTGTTGATTTTTTTTGCTTTCAGTCGTTTAGCGAGTTTTCTTCCAATTCCCCAAACATCTTCAATTTTTGTCCACTTTAATGCTTTAATTCTTTTTTCTTCAGAATCAATACAATAAACACCTTGCGTACGATCTGCAAATTTTCGGGCAATTTTATTCGCCATTTTAGCTAAAGCTTTGGTCGGTGCAAAACCTACGCTTACAGGAATTCCGGTTCCTTGAGTGACTTCTTTTCGCATTTTTAAACCCAGCGTATTCAGATCAAATAAATCGTAACCCGAAAATTTCAGAAAAGCTTCATCAATACTATAAATTTCGATTTCCGGAGTATAAGTTTGAAGTAGATTCATTACGCGATTACTCATATCGCCATACAGCGGATAATTAGAAGAATAAACAAAAATGTTTTTTTCTTTAAAAATAGCTTCATACTTAAAAGCCGGAATTGCCATTGGTATTCCCAAAACCTTTGCTTCATCAGAACGCGAAATAACACAGCCATCATTGTTAGAGAGAATAACAATAGGTTTTCCTCTTAAATGCGGTTCAAATACTCTTTGGCAAGAAGCATAAAAATTGTTACAATCGACTAAAGCAAACATTCAAAATTTGTTTTAAAAAGTTTTAATACAATGAACTACAATTCCCCAAATCACAAAATTATTCTCCGGAGTCACTTTTATAGGCTGATAATCTTCATTTTCGGCAATAAGCCAGATAATGTCTTTTTCTATTCTGATACGTTTTACGGTAAATTCTCCATCAATTTGGCAAACGGCAATTTTGTTATTTTGAGGTTCCAGACTTTTATCAATAATCAATAAGTCACCATCATTGATACCGACATTTTTCATAGAATGCCCTTTCACTCTGGCAAAATAAGTAGTGTATTTATGTTTGATGAATTCTTTGTTGAGGTCAATTGATGATTCGATAAAATCATCAGCAGGCGAAGGAAAACCTGCGCTGATACCAACGTCAAAAAAAGGCAGTTTTATTTCCGATTTTATATCCGGAATGTACAATTCTATTGATTTTGTGGTATTTATATCTCTCAATTTCATAATCACTTCTGAAAAATGTTTTTTTTGAACATTACAAAATTAGCACAGGTGATAACAATTTTTCGTATATTTGCTGTTCCAAATTATAACAAATTAATTATGTCCTTATTTTCAGACAACATCAGAGCACTAAGGGTTAAGCATAAAATATCACAAGAAAAATTAGCTGAAAACCTAAGTATTACAAGAGGAAGATACGTGAAATACGAAGACGGAACTTCGGAAGCACCGTATGACATTTTAAAGAAGATTGCATTATATTTTCATATGAGTATTGACTTGATATTATCTGTCGATATCCGTAAAATCGATGTGCAAAATTTGATAAAACTGGAAGGCAATCGACTTATTTTACCAATCCAAGTGGATAGTTTTGGAGAAAATTTTATTGAAATTGTATCTCAAAAAGCAAAAGCAGGTTATCTAAATGGATATGCTGATCCGGAATATATTGAAAGTTTACAGCAGATTACACTTCCTTTTTTGGGACCAGGAAAACACCGCGGATTTCCCGTTGAAGGTGATTCAATGCCTCCACACGAAGATGGTTCTATTATTATTGGCCGTTATGTGGAAAAGTTGGGAGAAGTAATGGATGGAAAAACCTATATTTTGATTACCAAAAATGAAGGAATGGTGTATAAGCGTCTCAATAAAAACAAAAAGAACGCTCTGGTTTTAGAATCCGACAATAGTTTTTATCCAAATTATGAAGTGAAAGCTTCTGATATTTTGGAAATTTGGGAATACGAATGTAATATCGGCCGTTCAGATAAAAAACAAGAAATATCGGAAACCGGAGCAATGAAGGATTTGCTTTTAGAATTGAAAAGAGAAGTTAGAGAGATTAAGAATAATACTTCGAACGCATAATTTTTTCCGCCACGAATTCACGAATTTTGATTAAAATAATTCGTGAATTTGTGGCGAAAAAAAATCTAAAAAACCTTCACAAAACTCAAACCATATTGCTGTCCGTTATAAAAAGGCGCAATCATAGAAGTTGATTTACTTTCAGATGAAGATTTAAACAATTTTTTAGTGATATACGGATTCATCCAATACGCGATTTTGGTACTCAAAATCCCGATTCCGGCTCCTGCCGCAACATCGGTTAACCAATGGCGATTGTTGTAAATTCTAAATAATCCCGTTCCGGTGGCAACGGCATAACCGGCAATTCCGTACCAAATCGATTTGTCTTTGTATTCTTGCCATAAAAATTCGGCTCCGGCAAAAGCGGTTGCAGTATGTCCGGACGGAAAAGAATTATTTGAGCTTCCGTCAGGTCTTTCCTCATGTACAATCGATTTTAATCCTAAAACAGCTGAAGCCATTATAACATAAGAAGTCACAAATATTACGGAACGATCACGCATATTATTTTTGCCCTTTACACCAAAAGCATTCAGAGCATAAACTGACGCTGCAGGTGCATATTGCGAG
Organism: Flavobacterium sp. ASV13; assembly: GCF_000745775.1. GTDB lineage: Bacteria > Bacteroidota > Bacteroidia > Flavobacteriales > Flavobacteriaceae > Flavobacterium. The sequence continues at coordinate 366,611 of NZ_JQJY01000009.1, forward strand.
AAGTCATCAATCGTAATTTTTTCGTCAATATCCTCGGTAACTTCATCCTTAATCTGATGATTGAAACTTAGGAGCTGATCACTTTCTAAACCAATTACGCCATAACCAATTAATACACTCGGAATAATTAATTGCTTGTAATTGAATTTTAAATGATTAGAAGTGCTGTCAATTTTTGTGATCGAATCATTTTGCTGTGCATTCGCAGAAAATAATCCAAATAGAAATACCAGGGAAATGGCTTTGTAAAACATCTTTCGTTGTCGTTATATTTTGCAATATTAACGAAGGTTTTTGCCAACTATTTTTCTCTTAATTGAACCTTAAGTGAATATTAATTTGTTGGTTTTAAATGAGGTAGTTGAATTAAGATTAGCTAAATTATTATAGGTAAAACAGAATATATTGTGTAATCCCTACGGGATAAATATATGTGTGCAGAAATTTTTCTACCAATATATAATCTCTACGAGATACTCCTTTAGGAGTTAAATATTGGTAGAAAAAAATATAAATTACAAGAAAGTCCCGTAGGGACGATCCATATTGTAGGGCCGGATTTCAATTCAGTTTAATAATATGATATAGCCTATAATTGTTTTGCATTGTGGAATTTCTTTGTCAACCGGATTGAAATCCGGCTCTACAATATGGATCGAGCCTTTGGCTCTTTTTTACACTTTCAGTGAAAACCAAAACGTGCTCCCCAATCCCAAATTACTCTCAACACCAACATTTCCATTTTGAGCTTCAATAAATTCTTTACTAATAGCTAATCCCAATCCCGTTCCGGATTTCTGACTTCCAGGAACCTGAAAATATTTGTCAAAAACTTTGTCTTTATATCTTGTGTCAATTCCTTTTCCGGTATCGATCACCTGAAATACAATTTGATTTAGTTCTTTTTTAAGTTTGATATTAATCGTGCTTTTTTCAGAAGAATATCGAATCGCATTTGACAAATAATTAATCAAAACCCAGCCTGTTTTTTCGCTGTCGGCTTTTACGTCTTGAAGATTTTCATCGGCATCAATTACTAATTTAATTTGTTTTTGTTCCGCCTGAACTTTTACCGCTTCAACAGCATAATTTACAATTTCATGCGGATTGCTCTTTTCGATATTCAGCTGAATATTTCCCGTTTCCAATTGTGATAAATTGAGCAATTCGCCAGTAATTTTTAATAAGCGCTGGCTGTCATCTTTTATACTTTCGACCAATTGTTTTTGATCTTCGTTCATGTCGCCTGTTTTTTCATTTTCAAGCAATTTCAGGCTTAATTTTATCGAGGCAATTGGTGTTTTTAATTCGTGTGAAACGGTAGCAATAAAATTGGTTTTGGCAAAATCCAGTTCTTTAAAAAGCGTAATATTTCGCAGAATAATAACATCGCCAATATTGATTTCTTTTTCTTCTCCCGTTGGAATTATGGTAATATTTAGAATTTCTTTTTCGAAATAACTTTCTTTTCCGTGCGCATAAATTTTCAGCGGTTGTTTTTTAGGAGAATCTGTATCCTCTTTCAAAATCAAAGACCGAATCAAATCATTTGATAACGCTAGAGTAGAAGCCGATTTCCCAATAACATCTTCCAGTTTCAAACCAACAATTTTCAACGCTTCATCATTGGCAAACAAAACAATATTTTCATGATCTAATCCAATAATAGGATCGTTCATATTATTGATTAAAGTTTCGAGTCGTTTCTTTTCAAAAAAGAGTTTGTACAAATTACTGTCGTTATATTCCTGAAGTTTTTGTGCCATCGTATTAAACGATTTGGCCAAATCGCCAAATTCGCTATGACTCGTAAAATGTACTCTTTCAGAATAATTTTTATTCGCAATTTCCTTAATACTCAGCGTTAATTCCTTAATTGGATTTGCAATATTATTTGGGAGATTAACCAATAAATTAAAAGCAATCAAAAAGCATAAACTTCCCACAATGGCAATCCATAAATTAGCATTTTCGGCGGTATGTTTGGCTATATCGCTTTTCAGTTTTATCGCATCCAGATTCAGTTTCATAATAGCAAAAATATCCTGTCTGATTTTTGTTTTTATGGTTTCGTTTGCTCCGTTTTGTTCTAAAAGCGTAAAACTTTTTTCAAGGTTTTCGGTTGCTTCTTTTTCTCCGGGTTCGGTAACATTTTGCATTTGTTTTTCAAGATATTCCTTGAAAACATGAATTTTACTATCAGGACTCGCTTTAATTTCATCCAAAGACAAAATCATATTTCGCGAATATTCCAGCGTATTATAATTCGCTTTCAGAATATTCTCGGTATCTGCTTTTATCAAAAAAACAGAATAACCGCTCACTAACGAAAGTATAATGATCATTAAAAATAACAATCCAACTCCCAGATTCAATTTGGTTTTAATTCTCATGACGTTTATTTAAAAACAAGTTTTTTTTATTTGAACCATTAAGATATTAAGTAAATTAAGCTTTACTTAATGAAACTTTGAATGAGAAAATTAAGCATAGTCTTTATTTACTTAATATCTTAATGGTTAGAAAATATTACGACAGAATAACAAGATCAACATTTGATAAAGACAGTTTGTTTAGCAAACGCCTGAAAATTGTTGTAGACAAAATTACTTTAAATAAATTCAAATGCGGTTTTCCGATACACACAGTTGTAATTTGTTTTTCTTCTACGGTTGCCAAAATCGCATCGGCAATATTACTGTTTTCCAGTTTAATAACTTCTGCACCCAATTGTACGGCGAGTTTAAAGTTATTAATTAAATGCCTTTGTTTGTCCAAAGCAATTTTATTACTGCTTTCCTGCGGAGTTTCCACGTACAAAACATACCACAATCCGTTATAATAACTAGAGAGTCTTGCTGTTTTTCTAATTACAATTTTAGCCGTTTTATCATTACTGCTAATGCAGGCCAAAAGTTTCTCATGTCGTAAAGCATGAAGATTCGGAACTTCATTTTCAACTTTTCGAACGACCTGACTCGCTACTTCTTTCAAAGCCAATTCCCGAAGTTGTAAAATCTGTTCCGATTTAAAAAAGTTCGTTAAAGCCGTCTGAATTTTATCCGGAGTATAAATTTTTCCTTCTTTCAAACGTGCAATCAAATCTTCAGATGTTAAGTCGATATTCACGACTTCATCTGCCAATCGCAAAACATTATCCGGAATACGTTCCTGAACATCAATATTGGTAATACGTTTTACATCTTCATTTAAACTCTCAATATGCTGAATATTGACAGCCGAAATCACATTAATCCCTGCTTCCAGAATTTCTAAAACATCCTGCCAGCGTTTTTCATTTTTGCTTCCTTCAACGTTCGTGTGCGCTAATTCATCTACAATAACTACTTCTGGACGAAGGTTGATAATCGCCTGAACGTCGAGTTCTTCCAATTCTTTTCCTTTATAAAAAATGGTTCGTCTCGGAATTATAGGCAAACCTGCTAATAATTCATGCGTTTCCTTTCGCATGTGCGTTTCGATGTAGCCAATTTTTACATCGATTCCGTTTTTCAATAACGAATGCGCTTCCTGAAGCATACGAAAAGTTTTGCCCACACCGGCGCTCATTCCAATGTAGATTTTAAACTTCCCCTTTCGTGATTTCTGAATTAAATCGAGAAAGTGCTGTGCGTTATTATTTTCGTTTTCCATATTTTTTGGTTTAACCATTAAGAGATTAAGGAAGTTAAGCTTTTCTTTGACTACAGAACATTAAGCTTAATGTTCTGTATTCTAGATTTAAAAGAGGTGCTAAAACTTAATTTCCTTAATATCTTAATGGTAAAAAAATCTTTTAATGTTTAGAAAGAAATCGCCAGCGAAGTCGTTACAAACGTATTCGTATCCGTTGGAAGATTATCTTTATTGGTGAAGATTTCGTCTTTACTTGAAAGATTTCTCGCTTCAATTCTAAACATAACATTATCAGTAACTAAGTAATCAAAGTTAGCCGAAAATCCGTAAGTTTTAAAACCGTTTGGCGTTTCAGTTGCGATGATTACACCTTTTTCATCACTATAATATTCACCTCGTACTGCAAGCTGAATCTTGTCAACTGGTTTGTATTGCAGAATCAAAACGGGCGAAAACCAAGTATCGTATTTATCACTTCCTTTAGCCGATTGCTGAGATCCAATATCAAAACCAGCCGTAATATTTGTCTTTTCCGTTACCTTAAATTGTCCGTAAAAGTTGTTGAAATAACGCCATTTTTTATCAATATCCGGCTGTTCATTTCCAACATAAGTACTCCAGTTCAAAGCAACCCGATCAGAAGGTTTGTAAGTAATCTGAGTTCCAAAAGCAGGTGTTTGATTACCTTCGACTTTCTCGATTCTCTGCCAGCCATTCAAGTACATACCCGCTAAATACCATTCTCCAGATTCAGAAGTATAACCAATTTTAACTCCCGTTTCATAATAAGGAGAATTCTCAGCCAGAATACTTCTTGTCAAAGTCTGGCAGTCTTTTCCAATTGCACTTTCAAAACCAATATGCGAAGGCATAATTCCCGCATCAACCCATAAATTATGGCTTTTCGAAATCTTTACACCAACATTCGCCTCGTAAACATTTTTCAATAAACCTTGCTCGGCAGACATATTATATTCGGCATAAGTTCCGGCCATCAAAGCAAAATTTCCTCGAATATTTTCCTTTGAATAATTCACTTTTGCCATTCCCAAATTCAGGTTTACCTCGTTGCTTTTATTATAACTGTAAAAAAAGTTTGGCCGAGTATGATTTTCAGGTTTCCCGAAATCATAACTATAATAAGCGTCAACATATCCTGAAAATGTCAATGGACTTTTAGATTCTTCTTGTGCTTGTAAATTGCTATAACCGAAAGCGATTAAAGCAGTAAGTATTATTTTTTTCATTTTTGTGGTATTCTATTATTTATTAGTAGATTTTTTAGGAGCTAATCCCGCTATCCGTTTCAATCTTTTCCTGGTCTCGTTTTTTTAAACGAGACCAGGAAAAGGATTTCCACTTCTATCGGGGCTAGGGCATTTGGGGTAAAAAGGCGTTTTTGTTTCCTGCAAGGTTTCCAAAACCTTGTAGGTATTTAATTTTTGCGCTTTGTTTGTCATTCCGAGGAACGAGGACACGAGCGATAGCGAACTGGCGAAGCAATCTCCACAAGAAACTCCGTATAGAAATTCGCCAATCTTTGTCGAGCTACTCGCGGAGATTCCTCGTTCCTTGTAATGACAAACTTTGCGGTTACTTCATGATAATAGTTGATGCAGATTTTTCATACCTACAAGGTTTTGAAAACCTTGCAGGAGATAAACTTAGAATCTCAGTATCTTAGAACCTTAGCGTCTTAGCGTAGCGCATCCAGCGCCACATTCAATTCCAAAACATTAACCGTTTCAGGTCCAACAACAGCGGTATTAATTTTAGATTCCACCAAAGCTTTTACTTTAGTTTCATCCAGTTTTCTTTCTTTAGCAATTCGTTTCACCTGAATCAAAGCGCCTTGCGGAGAAATATTCGGATCTAAACCACTTCCTGAAGCCGTAACCATATCAGATGGAATATCAGATTTTTTTAAATAAGGATGAACCAATAAAAGCGTATCAATTCTTTTTTGAACCAAAGCCAAATAATCAGGATTGCTTGGACCTTTGTTGCTTCCGGCACTTCCCGCTGCGTTATAATCAACAGCCGAAGGTCTTCCCCAGAAATAATTCGACTTATCGAATTTCTGACCAATTTTTTGGTAACCAACCACTTTTCCGTTAACGGAAATAGTTTCTCCTTTTCCTTGATTTGGAGCAATTTGTGCGATTCCGTAAATCGCTAAAGGATAAATAACTGCGAACAAGATTAAAGTAGCCACAGTAAGTTTTATTATAGAAAATAGATTTTTCATTTCTTTAAAGTTTCTAAGAGACTAAGTCTCTAAGTTTCTAAGTTTTTTAATTGTGATAAATAAGTTTTAAAGATTCTAAGAAAAAAACTTAGAATCTTAGCAACTTAGCGCCTTAGCATCTTACATAAATAATGCTACTAGCAAATCAATAACTTTAATTCCGATAAAAGGGACAATCAGACCACCAAGACCATAAATCAAAAGATTTCTTTTTAAGATGGCACTTGCTCCAATTGGGCGATAATCAACCCCTTTCAGCGCAAGCGGAATCAATATCGGAATGATAATCGCATTGAAAATTACAGCTGATAAAATGGCACTTTCGGGACTATGCAAATGCATGATATTCAAACCTTGAAGCGCAGGAATCGCAGTAATAAAAAGAGCAGGAACAATAGCAAAATATTTCGCAACGTCATTTGCAATAGAAAAAGTAGTTAAAGTACCTCGAGTCATTAAAAGCTGTTTTCCAATTTCAACAATTTCGATCAGTTTCGTTGGGTCATTGTCAAGATCGACCATGTTTCCTGCTTCTTTTGCCGCTTGAGTTCCGCTGTTCATAGCAACTCCAACATTTGCTTGGGCAAGAGCAGGAGCATCATTTGTTCCGTCACCCATCATGGCAACCAATCTTCCTTCAGCTTGCTCTTTTCGGATATAATTCATTTTATCCTCAGGTTTAGCTTCGGCAATAAAATCATCAACACCAGCTGCTTCGGCAATAAATTTCGCTGTTAAAGGATTGTCTCCAGTAACCATAACCGTTTTGATTCCCATTCTGCGCAAGCGCTCAAAACGTTCTTTCATTCCGGTTTTGATAATATCTTGAAGTTCGATAACACCTTGAACTTCATTGTTTTTGATTACTACTAATGGAGTTCCTCCGTTAGACGAAATGGTAATAACTTGTTGGGCAGTATCTTCAGGGAAAGAATTTCCGGCTTGTTGTGCAATGTTTTTTGCAGCATCTTGTGCGCCTTTACGAATGTTAGTTCCGTCTTTTAATACGACTCCAGAAGTTCTGGTTTCGGCAGTAAATTTGATAGTGTGTGAAATATCAGAAGTAGTCTTTAAGAAACTTGCTTTCGTTTCATTTTTTACATCTATCATTTCACTCAACTCCAAAATACTCTTTCCTTCAGGAGTATCATCTGCAAGCGAACTCAAAACAGCCGATTTCACGAAATCATCAAAAGAAATTCCTTTTGTAGGATAAAAATTGGTTGCTTTTCTGTTTCCAATGGTAATGGTTCCAGTTTTATCCAAAAGCAATACGTCAATATCTCCAGCAGTTTCAACCGCTTTACCCGATTTTGTAATTACGTTAGCTCGTAAAGCTCTGTCCATTCCCGCAATACCAATCGCAGAAAGTAAACCCCCAATTGTAGTTGGTATCAAACAAACGAACAAAGCAATGAAAGCCGCAATCGTGATGGGTGCGTTGGCATAGTCGGCAAACGGTTTTAGCGTAACGCACACAATCACGAAGATCAAAGTAAATGCGGCTAATAAAATGGTTAAGGCAATTTCGTTTGGTGTTTTCTGACGGCTCGCACCTTCAACTAAAGCAATCATTTTATCTAAAAAGCTTTCGCCAGGTTCAGAAGTTACTTTTACTTTGATTTTATCAGATAATACTTTTGTTCCTCCGGTAACCGAAGATTTATCTCCGCCAGCTTCTCGGATTACAGGAGCACTTTCTCCGGTAATGGCACTTTCGTCGATTGTAGCCAGACCTTCGATAATTTCTCCGTCAGCAGCAATTAAATCGCCGGCTTCGCAAACGAAAATATCGTCTTTTTTCAATGCCGAAGAACTAATATTTTTTATTTCTCCGTTTGGCATAATTTGTTTAGCCGGAGTTTCTTCACGTGTTTTTCGTAAACTGTCGGCTTGTGCTTTTCCTCTTGCTTCGGCAATGGCTTCGGCGAAATTCGCAAATAAAAGTGTTGCCAGTAAAATTAAAAACACAATTAGGTTATAAGTAAAACTACCTTGGTCATTTGCACCCATTAATATTGAAATGCAGACAGCAAACATAATGGCTGTTCCAATTTCTACGGTAAACATTACCGGATTTTTGATCATCATTTTTGGATTAAGCTTCACAAAAGACTGCGCTAAGGCTTCTTTTACCTGTTTACTTTCAAACAATGATGTGGATTTATTAGTTGTCATTTTTTATATTATTTTAAAGTAAAGAATTCTGCCAATGGACCTAAAGCCAATGCTGGGAAGAATGATAAAGCAGCGATAATTGCGATTACAGCAAAAGTCATAATTCCGAAAATTGATGTGTCGGTTTTTAAAGTTCCTGCACTTTCTGGAATGTATTTTTTACCTGCTAATAAACCTGCAATTGCCAGTGGTCCAATAATTGGAATAAAACGGCTCAATAGTAATACAATTCCTGTAGTGATATTCCAGAACGGATTATTATCTCCCAGACCTTCAAAACCAGAACCGTTATTGGCAGCACTTGAAGTATATTCGTATAACATTTCAGAGAATCCGTGATTTCCAGGATTGTTTAACCATCCTGTTGCATTTCCGTTAAACCAATAACCCATTGCGGTATCATGCGCAGCAAAATAAGATGCTAAAGCAGTTCCGGCTAAAATCAATAATGGGTGAAGAATGGCGATAAAAGCCGCAATTTTCACTTCCCGCGCTTCGATTTTCTTGCCTAAAAATTCAGGAGTTCGACCAACCATTAAACCGGAGATAAATACAGCCAGAATAATGAAAATATAGTAGTTCAAAATACCAACACCACATCCGCCGTAAAAGGCATTTACCATCATAGATAATAACTGCATAGTACCAGACATTGGTATAGAACTATCGTGCATACTGTTTACAGAACCTGTAGAAATTACTGTTGTAGCAATACTCCAGAAACCTGACATTGAGGGACCAAACCGAACTTCTTTTCCTTCCATCGCTCCGGTTGCTTGTGCAATACCCATTTTTTCGATAGCAGGATTTCCGTTGATTTCACTCATAACTGTTGGAACAACCAGAAGTAAAAAACCAACCGTCATTACACCAAATATGATATTCGATAATTTTCTTTTGTTGAGGTAAAATCCAAGAGCAAAAATCATCGCAAACGGAATAATCATTTGCGCCCAAAGTTCAACTTGGTTAGTAAAATAAGTTGGGTTTTCTAATGGATGCGCTGAGTTGGCTCCAAAAAATCCACCACCGTTTGTACCAATATGTTTAATCGCAATAAAGGCTGCAGCTGGTCCGCGAGAAACTTCTACATGATCTCCTTGTAAAGTTGTAATAGCATCTTTACCTTCAAAAGTCATTGGAGTACCGCTAAATACTAGTGCAACAGCCACAATTGCTGAAAGTGGTAATAAAATACGAGTACAGCTTTTGATGAAATAGTTGTAAAAATTGCCTAATTTTTCTGTCGTTCTTTCTTTCATTGCCGTAAAAATCATTGCGGCAGCAGCCATCCCGATACCAGCAGAAACGAATTGCAGGAACATCAAGACGATTTGTGAAAGGTAAGAAACCCCGCTTTCGCCTGAATAATGCTGTAAATTACAGTTTACGATAAATGAAATAGCCGTATTAAAAGCCAAATCTGGCGTCATGGACGGATTATTATCCGGATTTAAAGGTAAAGAGCCCTGAAACAATAAGACAAAAAAGCAAAGAAAGAACCAAACCATATTAATACTTAAAAGTGCTTTTAAGTGTTGTTTCCAGTTCATTTCTTCAGCCGAGTTAATACCGCTTATTTTAAAAATAAATTTTTCAATTGGATTGAAAATCGGATCAAGGAGTGTTTTATCTCCCAAATAAACTTTAGCAATATATTTTCCTAACGGAATCGCTAAAACAATGGTTAAGATAAAAATACCAATGACGCCTAATAATTCTGTGTTCATAATTTTTATATTTTTTAGTGAAAGGTGAGGAGTGATTTGTAAAATGAGTTGATGAATAAATTAAGTTTACATTTCACATAAAGCATTTCACTTTTTACATGATTTAAAATTTTTCGGGTTTGATTAATACATAAACCAAATACACGAAAACAGCGATTGAAATAATAAATAGTGCAGTCATGATTTAGATTTTTTCAAAGAATTCAACAGAGAGAAAACAAATGGCAAACAGCACAACGGCCAGCCCGAGTAAAAGAAAAGTGATCATAGGATAATTATTTTAGAATTCAGATTTTAGATTGTCGCTTGGCGATTAAACACCAGAGGCATTAACCTGCTTGATATATTCTGCTTTAAGCGTTTGAGGAAAAAGGTGTGAAATGTTGCAGTGACGCACTTCCATAAAAGAAGAAACCGAAAAAACATACACATTAGAAATGGCGTTTTTAGTTTCGATGCTTCCACTAATAAATAGACGTTCAGCAAGAGCAAGACATTTTTTTGCCCGAACGATGTTTCCGGAAATAATCGATTTTTTGGTGATTTCGGCAAAGCGTTCGGCTTGTTTGTAGATTGAGGTGACTTGATTTTTCATTTGGAATGAATTTTTAATGTTCTCTCTCCTTATGCCAAAATATGTTCCGAAAAATCCAAGTGATAGCTAAAGTGTTGTCAATAAAAGGAATGTAGTTTTGTGCCAAAAAATAGGTATAAAAAAAGCCTATCAAAATGATAAGCTTTTATTGAAATGATAAGATTCTTTTAATTATTAATTATTAATTATTAATTATTAATTATTAATTATTAATTATTAATTGTTAATTGTTAATTGTGAATTGTGAATTGTAAAATGTAACCTACTTTGACATTGGAATTTGGACTCGAGCGATAGCGAACAGGCGAAGCAATTTTTAAATTTTGGAATTTAATTTTTCTCTATCCCATATTCTTCCAATTTTCTGTACAAAGTCGCAATCCCAATTTCTAATAATCGAGCCGTTTCAGCTTTATTTCCTTTTGTATAATTTAAAACTTTTTGAATATGCAATTTTTCAACACTTTGCATCGAGAATGCCGACATAGATTTAGTGCTTTTTTCGGCTTGATGCTGCATTTCGTACGGCAGAACATCAGATGTTAAAGTATCGCCACTACTCAAAATAACCGATCTTTCGATAATATTTTTAAGTTCGCGGATGTTTCCTGGCCAGGAATAGTTTTCTAATTTCTGCAGAAAATCATCACTAATATGTAAAGTTTTTTTATTCGTTTTTTCAGAAAACTGTTTTACGAAATGATTAGTCAAGACGGGAATATCTTTAATTCGTTCTCTTAAAGAAGGTAATTTTATTTCGAAGATATTCAATCGGAAATACAAATCAGAACGAAAACGATGTTCGTCACTTTCTGTTTTTAAATCTCGGTTTGTAGCCGCAATTAATCTGAAATTTGATTTTTTTGGAGTGGTATCTCCAACGGGAATATATTCGGAAGTTTCTAAAACACGCAATAATTTCGCTTGAAGATCAATTGGCATTTCGCCTATTTCATCGAGAAATAGAGTTCCTCCATTCGCTTCTTCAATAAAACCTTTTTTATCTTTTACAGCTCCCGTAAAAGCACCTTGTTTATGACCGAAAAGTTCGCTTTCTAGAATTTCTTTAGTGAAAGTACTGCAGTTTAATGCCACAAAAGATTTCTCAACACGATTACTGTTTTCGTGAATCGCTTGTGCAAAAACTTCTTTTCCTGTTCCGGTTTCACCTGTAAGTAAAACAGTCGAATCGGTTTTGGCTACTTTTTGAGCGAGATCAATAACTTGTTCAATTCCTTTCGATTTTCCAATAATGGTGTTAAAAGAATATTTATCGTTGATGCGTTTTTCAAGTTGCTGTACTTTCTTTTGTAAATGCACTTTTTCAACGGCTTTATAAAGAAGCGGAATAATTTTGTCGTTATCGTCTCCTTTTACAATATAATCGAAAGCGCCATTTTTCATCGCCTGAACACCGTCTGGAATATTTCCAAAAGCAGTCAGCAGAATAACTTCTGTCAGCGGAAAACTTCCTTTTATGTTTTGAAGAAAATCAACACCATTTCCGTCAGGTAATTTTACATCACATAAAACAACATCAATATCCGTTTGTTCCAGTTTTTTAAAACCTGATTTTAAATCTTTGGTTTCAAAAACTTCAAATCCTTCCGATTTTATAATTCTTGCCAGCAGACTTCTCAGTTTTTCTTCGTCGTCTATAATTAAAATTTTGTGTGTCATTTGCAGATAAGCTAAAACCGAATGGGTATTTTGATGTACAAATTTAGGTTTTAAATCAATTCTCTTTTTTGATTCAGCAGAAATTATTTTCAAAAGAGTAATTGGTTTTAAAATTATTTTTTCAAAAAGAAATGTACTTTTAAGCAAAAATTGAATCTATATAATTTATGTTAAAACGCATTCTTCTTATCGTTATACTATCCTTCGGATATTTTACTTGTTTTTCAAATGAAATAAACCAGAAAGATTCTTCAAAATCAAAAGTCATTTCGTTTAAAATTAAATTAAAATCAGAAGAAAAAGCCAAAATTAAAGTTGCTTCTTTAAAATACAACAAACATTTCGCTTACAGTTTTACTCTTGATGATGGATATCGTTCAGCTTATTTAACAGCATTTCCATTATTGAATGGAGGAAAAATAAGCAATCCGGATAAAAACGAATGGAAAATTGATCAGGGTGGAGATGGAACAACTTCAAAAGGCCTTTTTTATTCGGATGGATTCGGAAATAAAATCCCTTTTAAATTGGCTTTGGCAATTAATGGAGGGGCAATTCGCGATTTGCCAGCAAACCGCGGACATCTTTCCTGGCCCGAAATTAAAGAAATGTATAACGCAGGTTGGGATATTTTGAATCATGGTTTTCATCATGCCACAAAACATGGCACGAATTATTTAACAGAAGTAAATGAAAATACAACTTCGATAAAACAGAATCTTGGTTTTACAATGTCACATTTTGTAGTTCCGGGCGGAGAAGGCGATGAGAAATATTATTTGGAATATGAAAAAGATGCACTTAATAACGGACATTTTTCGGTAGCGTCTTATTATGGTGTTGGCCCAGTTTTTAAAATTGATTCAAAAATGAATCTAGATAAAATGATTACGGCTAGAACTTTTGTGCAGAGTTCAAAAGATACGACTAGTTTTAAAACCATGGATCGTTATTTAAAAACTTTAGATTCGATCGTAAAACAGCCAATTCCAGTTTGGTTTAACGAATTCACGCACGGAACAGGAAATACAAATTTGTGGAACTTAAGCATGCGTTTTCCTGATTTCAAATATTACATGACGACTCTAGCTGATAAATATGGTGTAAAAGGAAATGATTCAGTCTGGATGGCGCCATGGCAGGAAGTTTACGAATATATCTGGTTGAGGGATCGAATAAAAATTGATTACACACAAAAAGGAAAAGATGTAGAAGTGAAAATTGTAATTCCTGAAATCCCTGAAGCATTTAGATATCGAGAAATTTCATTAGCGATTGAGACTTCTTCTAAATTCGAAATGGAATCTGGCAAAGATCTAATTATAAAAAATGATGGTAAAACAAACCATAAGCTGATTCATCTGAAATTGAAACAATAAACATTTGTAGCTACAAATATTATAATTCAATTAACATTAGAAAGCAAAGTGCATCAATATAAATGACTTAATTTTGCACCTTAGCATTATTTTATATGAAAAAAACAATTTCAGTTTCAATATTAGAGCTTGCAATCATCAATCAAGATAGCAACGCGACCAAAACATTTCAAAAAACAAAAGACATTGCGCAATTAGCAGATAAATTAGGATACAAAAGAATCTGGCTTGCAGAACATCACAACATGGCACACGTTGCAAGTACAGCAACGGTTGTTTTAATTGGATATGTAGCAAGTCAAACCGAGAATATTCGTGTAGGCTCAGGCGGAATTATGTTGCCCAATCATTCTCCTTTAGTAGTGGCAGAACAATTCGGAACATTAGAAACGCTTTATCCAAACCGAATTGATTTAGGTTTAGGAAGAGCACCAGGAACAGATCAGCCAACTGCAGAAGCTATTCGGAAAGACTTTTTTGAACAAGCGCAGCGATTTCCTCAAAATGTAAGCAAACTCCAAGAATATTTTTCTAGCGAAAATGCAACAGGAAAAGTTCGTGCTTTTCCAGCTGAAGGTCTTAACGTTCCAATTTGGATTTTAGGTTCAAGTATGGAAAGTGCAGCTTTAGCCGCAGCTTATGGTTTGCCTTATGTCTTTGCTGGACATTTTGCTCCAAAACTGATGATTCAGGCATTTGAATTCTATCGTGAAAATTTTCAGTCTTCGCAGTTTTTAGACAAACCCAAAACAATGGCGTGTGTAAATATAGTAGCAGCTGATACAAATGAAGAAGCCGAATTATTGTCGACAAGTTTGTACCAAATGTTTCTAAACTTAATTAGAAATGATCGTAAAGGTCTACAGCCACCGGTTACATCGCTTGACGATATTATGAATGAAGCAGAACGCTATCATGTTAATCAGATGACAGCAGGAACATTCACGGGAAACAAAGAACAATTAATTACAGATCTAAAAAAGTTTATCAATTACGCTAACATTGATGAATTGATGGTTACAAGTCCTATTTTTGATCATCAGGCAAAATTAAAAAGCATTCAAATTACAAAAGAAGTAATAGATAGTTTAAACGAAAGTATACATATATAAGTATACATAATATATAAGAGTAGATTTCACTCACGCAACCCGACAGTTTTTGAAAACCTGTCGGGTTTGTTTTTTTCTATACATATATATGTATATAGAAAGCTATACTATATATAAGAGTAAAAATAACCGAATTTTGGATTGTATATAAGGAGCTATTTCCCGCTATTCGCTCCAATCTTTTGCTTTTTAAAGAAAAAAGCAAAATGATTTCCGCTTCTATCGGGGCTATGGCAGTTGTTTTCAGAAGAAATCCCCCGAAATAAAA
>NZ_JQJY01000010.1 GCF_000745775.1 Flavobacterium sp. ASV13
ATTTGATGCTCCAGATCAGGATGCTCGCGTCCTGCTATAGGAGTACCTACTACAATATCATCTTGACCACTGTATTTATGCAAAAGCACTTTGACTCCTGTCATAAGAGTCATAAACAAAGTGGATTGGTGTTTCTCTGAAAAACCTTTCAGTTTATCTAAAAACGACTTGGAGAATCCATGTGTTAAACTTGCTCCATTATAAGTTTGGACCGATGGCCGTTTTTTAAAACTAGGTAAGTCTAAAACAGGTAACTCTCCTGAGAATTGATTCAACCAAAAATCTTCTGATGATTTTAGTTTTTCTTGTTGTAACTCATCATTAAGCCATACTGCATAGTCTTTATATTGAATTGTTGATTCAGCTAAATTGACTTGTTTTCCTTGCGTTAAAGCATTATATGTTTGTATAATTTCAGCGATTAATAATTCCATTGACCATCCATCTCCAATTATATGGTGCATGGTTAAGAAAAGTAGGTGCTCATTCTCTCCTAATTTAATCAGAGAGGTACGTAATAATGGTGCTTGTTCTAAAATAAAAGGCTCATTGCTTTTTTCCTGCAAATAATTGGCTACAACCTCTTCTTGATTTTCTACTGCGCTAAAATCGATTTCTGAAATTCTAAAATTTACTTGTTCAATCGGTGTGATGTACTGAGAAATCAACTCCTCTTCATTTTTTTTGAAGTAAGTTCTTAAAATCTCATGACCTAGAATTAATAATCTAAAAGAGTCCTCAAACCTATTTATATCTATAGCACCAATTAACCTAACAGCTCCTGGCATATTATAGACTAATGAACCATTTTCTAATTGACTTAATATCCACAATCTGCTTTGTGAAGCGGTTAATGGATAAGAGAGTGCTTCAGCTGCTTTGGGAATGCGTAAATATTCGCTTTGTTTTAATTGTTTATTTAATGCTTTTATGGTTGGATTGGCAAAAAATATTTTAAAGGATATCGTTTTTCCTAATTGTTTAAAAATTTGATTGATAACTTGAACTACTATCAGACTATGTCCTCCCAGTTCAAAGAAATTATCTGTAATCCCTATTTTTTGAACTCCTAATACTTCTTGCCATATTTCTACCATTTTTTGTTCAATGGCATTTCTTGGGGCTACATATTCTTTCTTAATGATGTCTTCTCCATTAATACTCTGCAAAGCCTTGCGATCTATCTTGCCATTAGGTGTTAATGGTAGTTCTTCTAAAACAACATAAAAGCTCGGCACCATATAATAAGGCAATCTCTCTTGCAAGAAACTGCGCAGGTCCGATTTATTGATCTCACTACCAGATACCAAATAGGCAACCAGTATTTTCTCTTGGTTCATTTCTTTCGCCTCTACAGCTACTTGAATTAATTCCTTTGAATACTTCAAAATAAAAGTCTCAATCTCCCCCAACTCTATTCTGTAACCGCGAATCTTTACTTGATGGTCGTTTCTGCCTAAAAACTCAATATTACCGTCAGGTAACCATCTCCCGGAATCACCCGATTTATATATATCCCCATATTTAGATGTGCATATAAATTTGTCCTTAGTAAATTTATCATTATCTAAATAACCTAGTCCTACCCCAATTCCTCCAATGCATATTTCCCCTATAACACCTATAGGAACTTGGTTTGATTCTTTATCTAATATAAAAATCTTGGTATTCCTTATAGGTTTACCTATTGGAATTAAATCTATTTCATCTTTTTTAAGCTGATACTCTACGGAAACATCACTCGCCTCACTAGGCCCATAACTATTGAAAATATCTACATCATATTTCTTTAAGAAATCTCTAATCAATTCTAGTTTAATTGATTCCCCTCCAAGTATAACCTTTTTTAACGAAATAAGGTCTTCCTGATTCTCCTCTAATAAACTATAAAATAATGTAGGCGCGCAGTTAATAACTGTAATTTGTTGTTTTTTAATAATTTTTTTTGCACTTATTGGGTCAAAATCAGAATCTATATAGATCCTCGCACCAACAATAAGAGGTGCAAAATAATTTTTTTGAGTTAAATCAAAACTTAAATTACTAACAATACTTATTCTATCTCTTTCATTAATTTTCTCTGCATACCATTTTACAGTGTTTGTAAATCCCTTGTAGATATTTATCGCACCTTTTGGATTACCTGTAGATCCAGATGTATACATAAGATATACTATATCATCTAAATTTATTTTAATATTTGGTTTTTCTTTCGATTCGCTAATAAGTACATTTCTAGTTTCATCTCTAAATCTGTTGTCAATTAATAATTTACTTTTTGAATCATTTAAAATATAATTGAATCTTTCTACAGGAAGAGAAGAATCAATTAATACATAACCATAGCCTGCCTTTAAAATTCCGAATAGTGAAATAATTAAAAACTCAGATTTTTCAATACTTATACCAATGAAATCTCCTTTAGATAGATTACTAAATTTTAATAGATAATTCGCTAATTGATTTGCTTTCTCATTTAGTTCTTTGTAGGTCAATTGTACTTCTTCAAAAACGACAGCGATATTATCTGGAGTTTTATCAACTTGCTCTTCAAATAAATCGATGATGGTTTTATCTTTAGGATAATCAACTTTGGTATCGTTAAAGTCTACTAATAATTGTTGTTTTTCCTTATCTGTTAGGTAATCTACATCTTGGATAAGTCTTTCAGGTTGTTCTAATGATTCTGTAAGAAGATTTTCTAAATGAAGAAACATTCTTTCTATCAAGTATTCATCATAAATATCTGTATTGTAATCAATTGTAAGATCCAACCCTTCTGCTTCAACGAAGGTGAAACTAATATCAAGTTGGGATGTTTTATTCTTAAACTCGTAATTACTTACTTCAAGGTTAATGAGTTCTTCAGTATTAAGATTATTTAACTGCCCTTGGTTTTGCAATACCACCAAAATATCAAATAAAGCAGAACGACTGGTATCTCTTTTTAATTTCAATTTCCCTAATAATGCATCAAAAGGATAATTTTGATGGTCATAGGCACTTAATAAAGTCTCTTTTTGTATTGCTAGCAAATCTAAAAAGTTGCTTTCGTCTTTTAATTGAGTTCTTATCGCAAGCGTATTCAAATACAACCCCATTTGATTCTCCAAATCAGGGTGTTCTCTTCCTGCTATTGGGGTTCCTATTATGATATCATTCTGACCAGTATATCTGTGTAACAAAGCATTTATGCCCGCCATTAAAGTCATAAATAAAGTAACATCGTACTCCTTTGAAAATGTCTTAAGCTTCTCTAAAAAAGCTATTGAAAATTTATGCTTTACATTATTTCCGTTATACGTTTGTACTAACGGACGGGCTTTAAAACTTGGTAAATCTAATACCGGTATTTCTCCAGTAAACTGTTCTAGCCAATACTGTTCTGATACTTTATATTTTTCCTGTTGCAATTCTGAATTAAGCCAAACCGCATAATCTTTGTATTGAATGTTTAATTCTGGCAAATTGGATTGTTTTCCTTGCATTAGTGCATTGTACGTTTTTACAACCTCTGCAATTAATAGCTCAATTGACCATCCATCGCCAATAATATGATGAAGTGATAAGAAAAATACATACTCGTCTTCTCTTAATTTGATTAAAGAAGCCCTTATAAGCGGTGCGTGTTCTAAATCAAAAGATTGACTGTTTTTCTCTTGTAAATAATTAGCAATTTCTTCTTCCTGATTTTCAACTGAACTATAATCTTTCTCAATTATCTTAAAGTTTCCTTTCTCCGTAGGTGCTACATGTTGTTGAACTTCTCCCTCTTCATTTGTTTTAAAATAGGTTCTTAAAATTTCATGACGTTGAATTAATAATCTAAAGGATTCTTTAAACTTTTTGACATCGACAGTTCCAGTTAATTTAACAGTGGCTGGCATATTATAAGCCAAAGAAGATTCTTCTAACTGGCTCAATATCCACAACCTGTTTTGGGATGCCGTTAATGGATAAGAGAGTGCTTCCTGAGCTTTAGGTATTGCCAAATAATCATTCTCCAGTAATTGTTTACTTAATTCCTCTATACTTGGACTTGTGAAAAATGCTTTAAAAGATACCGTTTTCCCTAATTGCTTGTAGGTTCTATTGATTACTTGGGCAATAATTAAACTATGACCTCCTAACTCAAAGAAATTATCGGTTACGCCTATTTTGTCTATTCCTAATACTTCTTGCCATATTTCTACCATTTTTTGTTCAATGGCATTTCTTGGGGCTACATATTCTTTTTTAATGATATCTTCTCCAGTTACACTTGGAAGGGCTTTTCTGTCTATCTTGCCATTAGGTGTTAGAGGCAGACTTTCTATCTCTACATAAAAACCAGGCACCATATATTCAGGCAGCCTGTTTTGCAAATAAGTTCTAAGCTCTGATTTGTCAATCTCTGTTTTGGACACATAATAAGCCACCAAAGTTTTGTCCTGGTTGATTTCTTTAGCTTCCACTACAATCTGTTGTAGCTCCCCTGAATATTCAGATATGGCCGTTTCTATCTCTCCTAGCTCTATACGATAACCTCTTATCTTGACTTGATGGTCGTTTCTGCCCAAAAATTCAATGTTGCCATCTGGCAGCCACCTGCCTAAATCACCCGTATCATACATTCTTGTTCCTTTTATGAAAGGATTCGAAATGAATTTCTCTGCCGTGAGTTCTCGTTTGTTTAAGTAACCTCTGGCTACACCTGCTCCCGATACATACAGTTTTCCTGCAACCCCTATAGGCAATGGTTGCAATGACTCGTCTAATATGTAAACCTGTGTGTTGGAAATGGGACTGCCGATTGGAATGATTGATTTATCAATATCATTTTTTGTCACCTTATAACATGATACACAAACAGCACACTCTGTAGGGCCATATGCATTATAATAATCAATTCCTGATTCTAAAACAGCTATTGCTTTAGTAGGATTAGCCGATTCACCAGCTGTAATAATACATCTTAACCCAGAAATATCTTTTTCGGACAATAACCCTAAATAACTTGGAGGAAAAGTAACTACTGATGCTTTTGTTTGTTTTAAAAAACCTATAAATTGATCTTTGTACTTTATTGTCTCCTCTGATGGAATACATAATGTAGCGCCACTATACAAACTCATCATAATCTCAGATATAGATGCATCAAAAGCAACAGAGGCAAACCATACTACTTTATCACTTTCTGTAATTTCAAAAGATCTGATCTGGTCTAAAGACATATTTACATTACTCGTATGTTCGACCATCACCCCTTTAGGTTGCCCTGTAGAACCCGAAGTATAAATTACATAAGCTAAATCTTTAGATGTAATACTTGCGTTTATATTGTCGTTACTATAGTCCTCTAAATTTACTAGATTAACACTTAATATATCGCAATTGTGATTTTTCAACACGGCATCATCTCCAATTAGCAATTTTAAGCCACTATCTTTTATTAAATAATCGATTCTTTTCTGAGGATAATTAGTGTCAATTGGCAGATAAACGGCACCTAACTTTAATATTGCCAATAACGAAACAATTCCAACATCTGATTTAGGTAAAAAGACACCAATTATATCTCCCTTATTAATGGTATGTTTAGAAGAAATATAATTAGCTAGTTGATTGGCCTTTTCGTTTAATGCAACATAAGTTAATTCTACTTCTCCAGATACAACAGCAACATTATATGGAGTTTTCGCTACTTGTTCTTCAAAAAAAGTAACTATCGTTTTATCTTTTGGATAAGCTACATCGTTATCATTAAAATCAACTAATAATTGATGCTTTTCATTTTCAGATAGTAGTGGATATTCCGATAAATTTACTTCAATATTATTTTCTAAATTAATTATGAAGTCTTTAAAATGCTGAACTAAATAGTCAACGATTGTTTTTTTTACAAAACCTTCTAAATAAGAAACCTGAATTTCTATATCTTCCTTCTCGTTTATTTTTACATTAAACAAAACGCCATTAGATTCTAACTTAGAATTGGAGTTGATATTAATTCCATAATGAGACAATAAGCTAAAATCCTCAAAACCTGTCTTTTGAGCTACTATATCTTTATTAAAATCAGCATTATTTAATGTGTCTAAAATTTCTAATTTAACGGTTTGAAGATAGCCTTTAAAAGATAAATTTAAATCCGTTGAAAATGATAACGGCAAAGAATTTGATTGATTTTTAAAATTTGAAATGATAAATCCATCAAATTCGCTTACAAATCTTTTCAATAAAAAATTATATATAGCAATTATAACTGTATATTGGGCTACTGCATTATTATTCGTAAGTTTATTAAAATAATTTAATTCATTATGATTAATACTAATACTTGAAACATTATTATTTTTATTTTTCAACCCAATATTTATATCTCTATGAAACAATTTATTTTTCCAATATTTAGAAATTAAATTTGAATTGTTTTGATTCATTTTTTTTTAATTAAAAACTTATAAAAGCAAAAATATATAATTAATTTAATCATTTAACACGAAAAAATTTATTTATTTAACACAAAATTAAATTTAATCATTTGATAATATAAATTCAAAAACTTATTCCTGATTTACAATTAATTATAAGAAAATTATGTTAATTATTTTAACTTTTTATTAACTAATTAATTATCGTTTATCACATGATTTTCTATTAAAAGCAATCAAATCAACGATTTTTAGCATTCTTGAGCGCACTCGATTACCATATAAATCTTCTAATTCTGATGTCGAAAGATTTGAGGTCATATTGTGGTTCATGATTTATTTGGGGATGTGATAATTATATACTTCTATAGTAGTTTTATTTTATAATTGTATTTTACGTTTGTAAATGGTTTTAACAATTGCATCAAAGATGTTTTGTCATATTTTTGCCGCACTGTTCTTTCTGTTGTTCTAGATTAAATACCCCCTTATAGGGGCTCTTAAATAGACGAGATGACTTTGTTGAGTAGTCTCAATTCATGATTATGAATGAATTCTTGGTCGCGAAGTTGAAGTAATAAATACTTCATTTTTATAAAAATTGAATAATGAAATAATCTTATAAATACGTTATTTTATTTCAGTGCTTGACTTTAATTTATACTATTCTTCGATGACTACATAGATGGGCTATCATCTTTTGATGTAATAAGTCCGTTTCTTTATCACTCACTTTTCTAACAACTATGATTATAAATTTTTGTAAATTCTCACAAATATTAGGATAGTTTTTTAGTATCTTCACTTCGTTATCTAGTAATAAAATTCACAAATGATCGAACATTCATCAATGCAAATTACAAGATTAAAACTGAAAATTTAAACTTCCTTTTTTGTCTCAGCTTTATTAGATTGTACTCAAAAGCGTTCTCCCTCAAAAGATTAGAACATTATCTAAAAGCAATACTTATTTAAAGATTTATTAGATAATTTTATTTGATGAAACTTTAAAAGTAATTTAATAACTCAAAAGAAAACATATAATAAATTTAATAATAAAATAATCTTTAAATAAATGGATATAATAAAAAAATTTGCGTTCAATAGGCTAAGAGATATTTCAAAAATTGTACATTTCATAAAAAGAAAGAAATCAATTAAAAAACTAAAGAAAGTTAATTTTACAAATGTTCCAGATAATAAAAATGAAATAAGACTATTTGCAATAATGCGAAATGAAGAGTTAAGACTCCCATATTTTTTTGAATATTACAAAAAAATTGGCGTCGATAGATTTTTCATAATAGATAATAATTCTTCGGATAATTCGGTATCTATTGCTTCAAAAAATGACAATGTTCATATATATTCAACTACAGATAATTTTAAAAATTTTTGGTTTTGGATGGAGTATTTACTGAAAAAATTTGGCTCTGACCAATGGTGTTTAGTTGTTGATATTGATGAACTGTTTGCATTTCCTTATTCGGAAAAATTAAAATTAGCAGATCTTATTAATTTTTTAGAGAAAGAAAAGAGTACCTCCATTAGAAGCTTTTTATTGGATATGTATTCCGAGAAGAGTATTAAATCTACACATTATAATGCAGGAGATAATCCCATATTACAAATTCCGTTTTTTGATCGTAGTTATGAAACTGGTAATTTTAGATTTATAGATAAAAAAAGTTATTCTTTCTTTGACACTAAATCATTTACAGGAGGAATGCGTAAAAGAGTTTTTGGGGATATATCGATCCCACATGTTTTATCAAAAATTTCATTATTCAAAAATCAAAAACAAACATATCTTACAGATGGCATGCATGCGATTAATAATTCACAAATAAGCAATATCCAAGGGGCAGTATTCCATACAAAGTTTCTATTTGACTTTATAGATGAAGTTAACGAAGAAATTAAACGTGAACAACATTTTAGGAATGCCTTTTATTATAAACATTATGAAAAAGAAATTGCAAAGACAGAAGACATAAACCTATACTGCGAATCTTCAGTAAGGTACATTGATACAAACCAGCTAATAAATTTAGGAATCATGTCAACGACTGTCAGTTTCGATAACTATGCCCAATTTTTAAATAAAGGAAAATAGACCTACATTACATTCTGTCACACCTGCAAAAAATATAGTGATTTTGCAACCTAAAATATTATACAGCCACCTGTAGTCGAGTTACCTCCAATTTTGCCACAAAAAGCTAAGGCTGTTTTAAGAAAAAGAGATTAACGGCTTGATTATTTGACGCTATAATTTAACGTTTAAAAGGAATAATACTGTCTAAATTTACAGTCATGAAAAAGACCAAAAAAAATACACGCTGGAGTTTAAGATTCTCTCTGTTTCGATGAGCATCTACAGAGGAAAATAGCAAGACAAAACAAAAACAAGCAAACGAGTTAAATGTTAATTATAAATGATTTAACTCGTTTGCTTGTTTTTGTTTTGGTTGCTTAGCAATGTTTTGATTAAATTTAGACCTTGTTTGTACTTCGAAAATGAAGTACAAAATTTTTTTTTCTTGGCCAAATTATGGCACATAGAGGTACTAGAGTTCATACCTAAAAGTGAACACAGAAACACAATGTTTGATGGCAACGATAATTAAAATGTTTTATTTTTAATGCAAATTATTTCGCCCAAAGTTGATTCCACTCCCAGAAATGTTTTTTTTTTAAGCGCACTAAATACATTTGAGGTACAATTAAGATACAATTTGAAGTAGTACAACTAGAGTCGTTAATCAAAAGAATTTTATAAAGTAGCCCTAAAAATTTTAGTACTCAAAGTTTTAAGGCAAAATCGTGGCACATGGCATTTTTACAAACAAGAATTCCAGCAAAATTACCCATACTGAGTTTAAGTTTTTATATATTCACTCTACTGATAATCAAGACAAAATCTTAATCAACCTAGATGAACGTCCACTCAAGAATTTAAGATCAGCTTAACATTGAAAGATATTGGCAAAAAAACAAGATTGTTAATAATTAATTATGTTAAAAAAAAGCAAAGTCATTTTTTATATTGTAGTATTTTTACTTAGATTTGAACCATGTTAATATTTAACTATTATACTAACGATTACTAATTAAAATCGTTAAAATTCACACCGCTATAAACCAAAACCTCGAAAAAAAATTATGAATTTCATAAAACCAAGTCGTTATACTTCTGCAAACCTGTTTAAAAAAGGGCTATTTCAATTTCTATTATAGAATCTACAATCTATCTTCTTACTCAAAAACAAATTACATAACAAGTGCATTTATTTTCTATTTAAAAAAAATAGAATAGAACTATAATGCCTCTTTAAAAAAACCAAGACAAATTAATGAGACAAACAATTCTAGTATTATGTTGCTTTCTTTTTTTATCAACTACTTTACAGGCACAAACATCAGGCACAATTAAAGGATATATAACAGATACCATAAACAATTCTACTTTAACCAAAGCATCAGTCTCTTTGTTAAGAGCACAAGATTCCATTTTAGTAAAATTTACCCGAGCCAAAGAAAATGGCTATTTTGAGTTAAATAATATTAAAGCCGGTAAATTTATCTTACTGGTTTCTTATCCTAAATATGCTGATTTTGTAGATCAATTTTCTATTGATTCCACAAAGTTAATCAAGGATTATGGCAAAATTAATTTGGAAGATAAAGGAAAAATACTATCCGAAATAATTATAAAAGGCAATAGAGCCGCCATGAAAATCAAAGGAGATACGTTAGAATTTGATCCAAAAGCATTTAAAATAGAACCTAATGCAAAAGTGGAAGATCTGATAAAACAATTCCCAGGAATACAAATTGATAAGGATGGAAAAATTACTGCTCAAGGCGAAACTGTAACCAAAGTTTTGGTTGATGGCGAAGAATTTTTTGGTGATGATCCCACTTTAGTTACAAAAAACCTACGTGCTGACATGGTTGATAAAGTACAATTGTACGACAAAAAAAGTGATCAAGCCGCTTTTACAGGAATTGATGATGGTCAGAAAACCAAAACGCTGAATGTTAAACTTAAAGAAGACAAAAAAAATGGTCAATTCGGGAAAGTAGAACTCGGAGGTGGAACTGATAAGTTTTACAAAGGTCAAGCTATGTTTAATAAGTTTTGGGATAAGAAAAAATTAGCAGCTTATGGCATTTTAGGCAACACAGGACAAGTAGGATTAGGATGGGAAGATAAAGATAAATATGCGCAAACCAGTTATCAAGTAAGTGATGACGGCGGTATTTATTTTACAAACACTGGAAATGATGAATTTGACAGTTGGGATGGACAATTTAATGGTGAAGGAATTCCAGTAGCTCAAACTGGCGGAATACATTTTGACAATAAATGGAACAACGATAAAGAATCTATCAATATAAATTATAAAATTGGCGATATCAAACTTTCAGGAAATCGCAATGATATTAACCAGCAAAATTTAAATTCTAGCAGTATTTATAATACTTCAGATAAAAGTTTTGAGAAAAACATGACTAAAAATAAACTTGATTTAGCTTATGAAATTAAAATTGATACTACTTTAACTTTAAAATTAAATGTAGATGGGTTATTAAAAAATAGTAATTCAAGTGAAGCAGAAATGCGAAAAGGTACCGACGAACAAGGTAACCAATTGAATAATTTGAAACAGACAACTACAAACGATGTTGACGATAAAACATTTAATATAAATGCTTTATTGACCAAAAGATTTAGAAAAAAGGGCCGAACATTATCTCTTAATTTAAACCAATCAAGTACAGATAGCAAAAGTGATGGTTATTTAAACTCTAGAGCTGAATTTTTTACGCCATCCGTAATTAGTCCAGATAGCACCAAAGTAGTCGATCAAAACAAAGTCAATAATATTAGCAATACGGCTTTTAAATCAAATTTAATCTATACTGAACCGTTATCCAAAAGTCTATCTTTAATTCTTAATTATGGATTCAACATTAGTAACGGGAAATCTGATCGTAAATCTTTTAATCAATCTCCAAATGGCGATTATAATGTTTTGGATTCCATCTTTAGTAATAATTATGAATTAGACCAAACGATGAACCAACTTGGAGCGATTTTTAATTACAGAAAAAACAAGACCGTTTTTAATTTTGGTTCTAAATTTAGTGATGTACACTTTAAACAATATGATGTTTATAGAGATACTTCTTTTAAGCGAAAATTTGTCAACTACATGCCTCAAATAACCTATCAATATAATTTTAAACAAAGAGAATCACTGCGTTTGTCGTATAACGGAAACAACGATCAGCCAACATTAGAACAAATACAACCAATACCAAATAATCAAAACCCATTAAATACGATTTTGGGTAATCCAGATTTAGATCCTTCTTTTAAAAATAATTTTAGAGGTAGTTATTATTCGTATAAAGTACTTAGCAATCAATATTTTTCGGTTAATGGATCGTATAATTTTACGCTAAATCCAATAATAAGTAATGTGGTTACAAATGATAGAGGACAAAGTATTTCTCAATTTGTAAACCTAAAAGACAAAGTTGCAACAAGTTATTATTTCAATACTAATTTTGGCAAAACAATCAAAGCCATAGACATGAACGCAGGAATTGGTTTAAGCGCTAACAAAAATGTAAACTATAATTACATCAATACAAAACTGAATCAAACTAAAAATTCAACTTATTCCTTTAATTTTAACTTATCAAAGAATAAAGAAAAAAAATATAATTTGAATGCTAGCTTCGGACCTACTTACAATGTTGCTGATGCAAGCATCAACGAAAATAGTGATAGTAATGGCTGGGGCTTTAATGGAAATTTCTGGACCAGTGTACAATTGCCTTTCAAACTAGAAATTAGCACAGATGGTAATTATCAATATAATGGAAAAACGCAAGTGATTCAGGAAAGTTTTGAACGTTTTATTTGGAATGCATCTATCACCAAAAAATTCTTAAAATCAGATAATTTAAGAGTTTCTATAACGGGAAGAGATCTTTTGAACCAAAATGTAGGATTTAATCGTTCTGCATTCAATGGAAATATAAACCAAAGTACTTATACGACTATCCAAAGATACTTTATGTTCTCTGTAAGCTGGGACTTCAGCAAAATGGGCGGAGGAGAAATTAAACAAAACTAAAAACATGAAAACAATAATAAATCACATCTTAATTTTAATAATTGTATTGACAAGCTGTAATACTTTTGCACAAAATGACCACTTTGTACAAAATGGCGTAATCGAATTTGAGAAAAAATCGAATATGTACGCTTTGATTACAAAAAAAATAAAAGGAGAAACTGAGAGTTACTATAAATTAGCTTTTGAGAGTTATAAAAAAACCAATCCACAATTTAAAACTGTAAAAAGTACACTCAGCTTTTCAAAAAACAAAAGTATATATAAATGGGAGGAAACCAATGAATCACCAAGCAGCAACAGTTGGATTGCAGATGATGCAATGGCTAATTTAAAAAATATTATCGCCACAGATTTAGATACCCAAACCAGTATTACCCAAAAAAACGTTTACGATGATTTATACTTAGTCAAAGATAGTTTACGCAAAATTAACTGGAAAATTACCGATGAAACAAGAGAAATTGCAGGTTATGAATGCCGCAGAGCAAATGCTATAGTTCTCGATTCTGTTTATGTTGTTGCCTATTACACTATTCAAATTCCATTTGCTGGTGGCCCTGAATCTTTTACAGGATTACCCGGAACTATTTTAGGCTTGGCAATGCCTCATGAAAACATGACATGGTTTGCCACAAAAGTTACAGAAATTCCAGTTTCTGACAAAGATTTAGCTCCACCAATTAAAGGCAAACCTGCTGACAATAAAGGACTAAACAAAATACTTTTGGATGCTTTGAAAGACTGGGGGAAATGGGCAAGAAAGACATTACAAGCCTACTCCTTGTAACAAGCTATTGAAACTTATTTCTGTATCAGGAAAATAGAGCAACAAAATAATTGAAAACAAAAAAACGAGTTGAAGCATTTATAAACAATGCTTCAACTCGTTTTTTAATTTCTTATAATTTTGAATATTAGACGATGTTTTGATCAAATTGAAAATACCGAATAAATTCTAATGGCTGTAAAAATATCTTTCTATTAAACTTGTAACCTTTGCATTTGATTTTTCAATTGCAAGTTCAATTGCTTCTGGGCCATATACTTCGCCATCGACAGTAATTTCCTGAATATCTGTTATTCCAATAATATTGAAAACCATCTTCAAATAAGGAGTTTGAAAATTCATATGCTCATTGTACTCCCCTTTTTCGTAACCTTGAGCTCCTCTTGAGGTCAACAGGAATAAGGTTTTATTTTTTAACATACCAATGTAAGGATTCAAGAGATCTTCGGTATTAAGTTTCCATGTTTCGTTTACTCTTAAAACCTGATCAATATAAGCTTTGAGAGAGCTGGTAATTGTCCAATTATACATTGGAGCTGCAAGAACAATTACATCAGCCTCTTTTAACTCAATAATAAGTTCCTTACTTAATTTTAATGCTTCAATTTCAGCTTCTGTTCTATCGTTTTCAAGCTTAAATGCTGCAGCAATCCAAGTTTCACTGACATGTGGAACATTAGTCGATGCTAAATCTCTATAGGTTATTGACGTATCAGGTGCTTGCTTTTTCCAGATTTCTACAAACGTATTCGCAAGTTTTCTGCTGCGTGATCTTCCATCACGAGGACTTGAGTTAATTACTAATATTTTTTTCATGTGTTTAATTTTCTGCAAAGCTAACCGGTGGCGTACATCAAAAAGTTAATGTAGTTCAAGAAATCAATCAACGCATTTTTATTGTTTGTTTTATTGTCTTCCAATAAATTTTGTAAGATGCTGACAAGCCAGAAAGTGAACTTGGAATAAAATCATGACAAAAGAAACTGGAATGAATGCACAAAAATTATATTCATTATTTTTTTATTGAAAAAGCTAAGAATATACTTTCAAATACTAATAATTCAGTTGGAGAAATTGCCTAATCGCTGGAGTTTGAATATCTTCAAATTTGACTGATAGCAATAAAAAGTTAATTCGTATTTTTAGGGTTAAAACAAAGTCAACATGAAACAACTAAAAATATTTATTGTATTGTTTACAACCGCTCTTGCCTGTTCTTGTTCAACTGTTTTAAATAGCCCAAAGATTGAATATCTGACCAGCAATTACTGCCAGCCTACAATTGATTATGATTATTCTAAACTAGAAGTTTCTCAAAATAAATTACCCAAACAAGACAGTATATTAAATGCTAATCTATCCCAACATGATATCCTAATCAGCAATGCTATTGGTATTGAAACTTATTTGACAGAATATCTCCAAATAAAAAAAGACACTTTAAAAAGACTGGTTTTAAAACAAAAAATTACTGACCGCTTAATTCTTACCGGTATCGAAATAAATGCGCTCGCTTCAGAATTAGACTGTAATGGCGAGCGCATCAATAAATTAGCCGATTATGTTAACGGTATCAATAATAAAAAAACCAAAAATCTTACTGTAGCTTCAGTTACAATAGGCGCATTGACTACTGTAGCAACTGTTTTAATAAAAAACAATAATTCCAGTAATATTGTAGGTATAAGTGGCGGATTATTAAGCGCAGGATTAGGAGCGATGACTATTTCTCCTAAAGGAAAAAAAATCAACTTAAAACTGCAGAGAAATCTGCTAAGAAATATTTGGTTCAATGACAATTCTAACGGTGCATATCCAAGATCTATTTGGGCGATACTAAACGAAAAACAATTTAGTAATTCTGGAAAAAATGATTTGCAGGAAAGTATTAAAAACAGATGGCTTCAATACAATTTTGATGGAAAAATAGATGCTGAAACCGAAAAACTTTTCTTTTATGATGGCGGTATTTACAACGCTGACGATTTATATTCCAGAGCTAATATGCTAAATGAACTACAGTCCACTATTCGCTCTTTAGAACAGGATTTAAAAAGTTTATCTGTAAAGCTAAATTTGATTTAAATCGGCTCATAAAATTGCATCGCCCTCAAACTAATTGGCTTTAAACTAAAAGTTCAATTAATTAAATTGTTGGGACTGTGCCACCATCGATTACATATTCTGCTCCTGTCAAATAGCCTGCTCTCGATGAAACAAGAAATCCGACAAGTTCAGCCACTTCTTCCGGTTTGGCAGGCCTTCCGTAGGGTATTCCTCCTAATGCATTCATTACGCTTTTTTCTGCTTCTTCAACTGTTATATTACTACTTTCAGAAATGCGTTCCATCATTCTTAAGGAAGCTTCTGTCATAATCCAGCCTGGAGAAACAGTTAACACACGCACTCCTTTTGGAGATACTTCTTTCGACAAACCTTTACTGTAATTAATAAGTCCAGCCTTTGCTGCTGCATAAGGCAACGTAGAATCATGCAAAGGTAATTTTCCCTGAATAGAGGCAATATGGATAATTACACCGCTTTTATTTTGAAGCATTTGAGTCAGAAACGCACGATCCAATCGAACTGGAGCTAATAAATTAGCTTGCAGTGTTTCTTCCCAATCTTTATTGGTTAATACCGAAAAGCCTCCACCCGGAGTTTCAGAACTTCCAAGATTGTTAATAAGGATATCCAGTTTTCCATATTTTTCAAATACTTCAGAAGCAACTTTATCCGCAGCTTCAGGTTTACTTAAATCTGCCGAAATGAAATATAAATTTTCATCTGGATTTTCTGGTTGATTTCGCGCAATGACAATAACTTTAGCTCCTGCATTTTTTAAACGCTCAGCTATGGCTTTGCCTGTTCCTTTTGTTCCACCTGTTACCAATGCAATCTTGCCTGATAACTCGTTCTGATAATCTAATTTTTTTTCCATTGTGATTTCTTTTGTGCAAATTTCAGAAGTACACAACTTTCTCACAAGTACGGAGTTACGATTCACATAGAGATAAATTTATCCCCTATTGCACATTTCCAAGCATACTGTTATTTTTACAATATGTATGAAAGAAAAACAATACCGAACTTAAATTGCGGACTTGACCTTATCGGTGAAGTGCTATACGGTAAATGGAAAATTCGTTTGCTCTGGTTCATCAATGAAGGCCATAAGAGACCTAGCGAACTGCAGCGAAAAATACCCGATGCTTCCAGAAGAGTTCTAAATGTCCAATTGAATGAATTGGAAGAGCATGAGCTAATTACAAAAAAAATATATCCTGTAGTGCCGCCAAAAGTTGAATACAGTTTAACGGAATTTGGTCAGAGTTTGATTCCTGTCATTAGCGCTTTAGGTAATTGGGGAGATGAAAACCAAGAAAGGCTAAGGAAGTTAATTATTAAAAAATTTCCAGCATCAGCCAACAAAGAAGAAATTTAAATATATCTGAATAGAATTAGTTTATACAATTTATTGATCGAGCCAGTTTTTAAATTCCGATACTTTATTTTTACTGATGATAATGTCTATTTTGGGATCTGGTTTTATAATTAGTTTCAACTGATTTTTTCCATAAAGTAATATACTGCTAATAGACCCTATATTGACTATAAATTGCCTGTTTGCTCTGTAAAAAGTAGTTTGATCAAGCCATTTCATAACTTCATCAAGGCTGTTATTGCTGTTAAACTGACGATTGTCAAAAGTATAAATATAAGTAATTCCGGTATCCAGTAAAATATAGGCAATCTCTTCTATATCTAATTTTATCAATTCATCTTTATGATAAGTAAGAATTCTTTTCTTTGGAATTTCAGACTCTTTTGATGTATCATTTAAAATAGTGTTATCTGCAAGATTTTGTAATTTCTGCTGATTTGAATTTAACTGTAAATTCAAAATCTGGAGCTCGTTTAGCCTGTAATTTAAATCCTCTTTTTCAAGATCAAAAACCCTTTCGTATTTTCTATAAATAAGTCGAATCATTAAGTAGCAGCAAAAACTGATGAATACTGTACTTAATAAAAGACTCACAACAAACTGCAGATACAAATCTGATAATTCTTCTTCTAAAACAGCCAAGTTAGCATGCGAAGCCACCATCCAGTCTGTTCCTGCAACGGGATTTATATTTATTATTTCCGATTTTCTTTTTGGATCATTTGGAAATGTACGTATCCCTCCTATTTTTTCTCCTTGTTCCAAAACGGTACTTAACGGTTTAAACTCTTGATTGCTTATTCCATTTACCTGAGAATTATTCTCTTGGATTTTAATCCCAATTAACGCCGGATTAGGATGGCAGAGTTCAATTCCTTTTTGATTGTACATACAAATGAAATCACTCTTTATATCTGTATTTTCAATACTTAACTGAAGATTATGAATTACCTGATCTTTAGACAATCCGCTGCGAAGTTGCTGTTCTAAAAGACGTGAAATTTCCCGAACTTCCCTCTCGCCCGATTCTAATTTACTATTACACAACTTTTCTTTGGCAGACAAATAAAGATAACTGGAAGAAATCAAACTAATAATTAGAACAACAATACTAATGCCTGTAAGTGTCAAAGTATAAAGGCGTGCTTTTTTCATGTAAATTTATAGTCCTTAAAATGAAACCTGTTTAGAAAATTTTACTTAGGCTAAAATAAGCAATTTATTTAGCTTATACTATTTCGGCTTCAAGGTCAAAAAATCCCCTTTGAACCAATTAAATCTTTTAAACACTGGGATTAGGCCTAATTTTGAATTGATTATTTATTTCATCTAAAAATAAAACAAATGAAAAAAGGACTTAAAATCTTCGCAATTTTACTGCTAGTATTTATTGCTTTACAATTTTGGAAACCTGAAGAAATTGAATATAGTACACCAACAAAGAACTTAACTAACGTTCCTGCAGAAGTAAATACTATTTTAAGAAACTCTTGTTTTGACTGTCATTCTAACACTGTAAATCTTGCCTGGTTTGATAAAATTACGCCTGCAAATTTTATAGTAGCTTCTCATATTAAAGATGGTCGAAAAGCGTTGAATTTTTCGGATTGGGACAAATTAGAAAAGCCAAAGCAAAGTGCTACACTTTATTACGCTTTTAATAAAATACTATCGGGTGAAATGCCAATCAAAAGTTATACGGCTCTTCATCCTTCTGCCAAATTAGACGATAGTTCCATTGAAGTTCTGAAGAATTATTTAACAACGATAGCAGCCCGAAAACCAAATCCGGAAACATTGCCTATTTCTACTCCAAAAGATGTTGAAAAAATACTTCCAAATAAAAAAATAACAGATTACACTAAAATTAAGCCTACACTAAATAAAATTCAATACATACCCGATTTTAGAAACTGGAAAGCGGTTAGTACATCAGATCGTTTTGACAACGGCAGTATGCGCATCATTTATGGAAACGAAATTGCCGTAAAAGCTATTGCAGAACATCAAACTAATCCTTGGCCCGATGGTGCTATTTTTGCCAAAACAGCTTGGAAACAAAAAACAGAAGCCGATGGAACTGTACCTGCCGGGGCATTCATTCAGGTTGAATTTATGATAAAAGATACGAAAAAATATGAATCTACAAAAGGATGGGGATGGGCAAGATGGAAAGGAAATGACTTAAAACCGTACGGCGATAACGCCAACTTTGATCAGGAATGCATTTCTTGTCATAATCCTGTTAAAAAAAATGATTACGTTTTTACTACTCCACTGCATCTTGATATCAATAAATTTAATATCTACAATAAAAACAAATAAACATGAAACCACTTCACTCTATTATAATCGCGCTTATTATTATACTTTCTGGATGTAAAGGAAATAATAAAGATAATCTCAATGAAAAAGCTTCAGTATCTGCATTAGATGCGCTGCCTGAAAACCCTTTATTATTATCACCCATTACATTTTCTATAAATCCGAATAAAGCAACTATGTCAACTTTATATGGTAATAAAATTGCTTTTCAGCATGCAAAAATAAAAGCAGACAGTTCTTATCCTAACGGAGCTGTTTTATACGAAGTTACCTGGAAACAAAAAGGAGATTCACTATGGTATGGCGCAAATATTCCCGATCAGATTATTAGTGTAGAAAAAGTACAATTTGCAGGAAACGCTGTTCCCAAATATGAATTGTATACTGGACATCCATTAAAAAAAGTTTCTTCTAACGATGAGAACAGAAGAATAACTATAATACTATCTAAACGTATGGCAGAAACTCCTTAAAATAATAATGGCAATTTTAGAATTATTTTTATTCAAAAATAACTTTATAAAATATTCAGCACAAAGCAATAGATCCCTTCATAATCGTATACTATTTTATCTGTTCTGCATCAGTAAGTAAATAATCTTTCTTTAATTGCTCGTTTTTCTAGATCAAAGATGATTTCTAGATTGTTTTATTCTAAGAACGAGGTTTAGGCAAATTTCTATCATACATAATAATCGTTCCCGCCACAGCCACATTTAAACTTTTCTCAGATTTAAATTTTACTAAATGATGACATTTATCCATTGCTTTTTTAGACAAACCATGATCTTCTGCACCTAATAAATAAACGCAACGTCTTGGATGCTCAAAGGTTTCTAAATCAGACGCATTTTCAGATAATTCAACACCAACCAAACGTGCTCCCTTTGGCAAATTTTCGAAAAAAGCTTCAAAAGTTTCATAATGGAAATAAGGAATTGCCTTTACCGCATCATGAGTATCGCAGGCTTGTTTAGCGTACCGATTACCTATGGTAAATATAAAAGTAGCACCTAAATTTTGGGCTGATCGCCACAAAACTCCTAAGTTTTCAGGTGTTTTACCATTTTGTATTCCTATGCCAAAATATTCATTTATAAAATTATCATTCATGAAGGCAAAAATACAAACTGCAAGTACATAAATGTTATTTTTTTGACAATTAATTATTCTCATAATCCCTTTAAAAAATAGGGATGAACAATATTCCGGGTAATTTTTTATCAACAAAACACATTATAAACAACTGTATATCAAATTTTTATTTAACTTTAGCTTCCCCCTAATCTTCAGCTTTGATTTACAATCTAAGCGCTTCAACCATCTAAAATGTTAGTATATGAAATGGTTTATCAATTTAGGAATACAGTTTAAAAGTAAATTATCAAAGTCAAATCCTACTCAAGATCTGATTGATTTAAAAAAGGGAAGACAACTTTATTTAGCCAGCAAATTTCATGATGCCATACTCCATCTTGATATTGCCGTAAGCTCGGGATTCGATATTTCGGTATATGAACTTAGGGCTAAATGCTTTCAAAAATTAGATTATCACTACAAAGCAATTGAAGATTTTGACAAAGTAATTGAAGATAATCCTTTGAAATTTTTAAATTATTACAGGCGTGCTATTTCAAAAAATGCAGTATTTGATCTTCAGGGACAAATAGAAGATCTTCATAATTGCATTTACTACTATAAGAAAAGCAAAAACATAAAAAGCAATATTTTAAAAAATCTTGAAAGAGATTTGTTAACAGCAGAAAATTATGTTGACGGAATAAAAAATAATATCGCTTCAATTCATAATGTTTCTTATGCTGAAATAAAAAATCTTATTAGCGACTGTCTTATTCAGATAAAAAGAATAAAAATTCGCACCAGAAGATTTAATTCTCAAAGAAACCGTAAAATCCTTTTAGAGAGCTAATGCTTCTGCAGAAATTAAGCTTAAATATTCTTTTGGCGTTATTCATTATTGGCCCCAGCAATCCAATTATAAATTTCGGTCTGTGCGCGCCTCGGCTCATCTAAATTTTGAATATCCATTTCATTTTTTCCTTCACTGTTTATAATTCTCCTTTTTGTATTGTCTTCTAATTGTAATCGAATTATAGTATTAATTGCTGCAATGTGTTTTTCATCAGATAAAGGAAAAGCAACCTCTATTCTTCGGTTTAAGTTTCGGTTTAACATATCTGCAGATGATAAATAGATTTTTTCATCGCCATTATTGGCAAATTTGTAGATTCTCGAATGTTCTAAAAACATATCTACAATGCGATAGATTTCTATATTTTCTGATACATTTTTAATTCCCGGCAATAACGTGCAAATTCCGCGTACTATCATTATTACATCTACACCTGCTTTGCTTGCTTCAATAAGTTTATCAATAATATCTTTTTCATCAACTCCATTTACTTTTAAAAAGATATAAGCTTCTTTGCCTTCTTTTTTATTGTTGATTTCGTTATCTATTAATTCTATTAATTTATCTTTCATATTAAAACCTGCTGCTAAAATATGTTTTGGTGCAGCTGTTTTTTTCTTGGATTTCAAAAATGCAAAGACTGTTTTTAAATCATCTGCGTATTTTTTTTCTGCAGTAAAGAATCCAAAATCCGAATAAATATTTGCTGTACTTTCATTAAAATTTCCGGTCGACAAATAACTAAAGTGTTTTTTATTTCCGTATTTATCCTTCATTGTAACCATTGCAACTTTAGCATGAACTTTTAAATTCGGCATACTCTGAATAATTTTTATGCCGGCATTTTTCATTTCTCGGGACCAGAATAAGTTATTATATTCATCGAAACGCGCTTTTACTTCTACAAAAACAGTAACTTTTTTACCATTTTTTGCCGCACTTATCAATGCATTTGCAATTAACGAATCTGATGAAATGCGATATAAAGTAATTTTTATCTCAAGAACATTTCTATTGATTGCCGCCTGATTAAAAAACTGAAGTACATAATAATACGATTGATACGGAAAGTGTAACAATTGATTTTCTTTATTAATAATTTCAAAAATAGATTTGCTGCTTTCAAAAGGAAGATGTTTAAGACCCGGATAGTTTGCGCCTTGAAGATTCGGTTTAACTGGATTTGGAAACTTGAATAAATCATAAAGATTATGATGACTTCCTCCTTGTATCATTTCCTCTTTTTTAAGTCGGAAAGCTTTTTTGCATACTGAAATTGTTTCAGTATCCATATTTGAATCGTACAAAAATCTTGTCGATGAACCACGTTTTCGTTCTTCAATTTTTGCTTCAATCTTTGCTATTAAATCTCCTGAGTTTTCATCTTCTATCAGATAATTTTCATCTCGGTTTAATTTAATTGCATTACAGGAAATAACTTTTCCAATAGGAAATATGAGCGACAAACAATTTTTTATTATAGTATCAATCGAAATAATATAATACGTGTCTCCCTGACTTTGCAATTGTTTATAGCGATCGAGTTTATCCGAAGGAATATTTAAATAAGCATAATTATCATTACCCGAAGTATCTTTTAATTTTACTAAAAAGTATAAACTGCGATTATTTAAAAAATACGTTTTAGGCTGATTTACTGAAATATAAATTACCTGAATATAAGACAAAATAATACTTTTAAAATAATATTCAATCTCCTGTAAATGTTCACTTAAGAGTTCTTGATTTTCATAATAAATAATATTATTAGCTTCTAATTCTGGTAATATCGAAGTATTCCAGATTGTTCCAAATCTATTCTGTTGGAGATTTACTTCAGTTAAAATTTTATCCAGTAAGTCTTTATTCTTTTTTGAATTTTTAATCAGCAGTTTTCTGATTTTTACTCTAAAAAATTCATCCAAATTAGACGAATGAATGGCTAAGAATTTAATTCTTTCATATAATGAATTACTTGAGTCATCAGCCTCACCCAAAATACAGTCATTGAAAGAAAGCCATGAGATTTCTGAAGGTATAAGATAGTTTTGCACGTTGAATAAATATAAATTGATTGCTGCTTTTAATACAGTTGTAAATTTGAGAATTAATAATTTAAAATGTAAAGGCAGACAAGCAGTTAACTATAATTTAATTTATTCATAACATATCTTAATCACTACAATATCAAAGATATAACCATACATACCCACTCCTTTTTGGTTATCTCGGCAACAACATTCTTCTTTTTCTTATTAACTTTTTGTTAATGGTATTATAATACAACTCAAATAGTACGATTTCTCTTTTATAGTACTTACAAGTAGTAAGAATTATAATTCAAAACAAGACATTCTATCGACAAATTTTTCAGAAAATAAAGTTCCTTCTGCTGGTGATTATTTTTATTTCTCAGTTGATTATTGCTATTAAATAATTTATCAAAATCCATGAATTTAAATATGTTATAAACAATTAAAACTAGAATTATGAAAAAACAGAATCCAAAAAAGATCTTAAGTACAGCTTTAGTTATTATGCTGTCGGCTATTACGTTCTCTTGTGAGGACACGACATTAAATGAAACAGAAACTACTGCTGTGGTAAAAGAACAGCAAAACTTTACAAAAAAACTAAGTGTAGCAGCAAGTTCTGATTTGGCCAGAAGATGGGCTCCAATTCATTACCAAGATGTAGACGCTACAGGAACTTATGCCGAAGGCGGAAAATCTGATTACCTGACTGCTATCACTTATGATAATGACTGGAATGGCGAAAACAACTGGAACAATCTTCCTGCTTATGCCAATTCATTAGCTGCTCATTGCTATTATTCTGTAGTAGAATCAAATACGCACTGGTTTATTACTTATGCTTTCTTTCATCCGCGTGACTGGACGGATAATCCATTTTTATACTCATTAGACCAACATGAAAATGATTTAGAAGGTGTATTAATGATTGTAGAAAAAGATGGCACTACTTATGGCGCTTTAAAAGGAGCTGTTACAATAAGTCATTCTGATTTCTTTTCTTATGTACCATCTGGAAGTTCTTACGTTAGCGGATTGGAAAGTGTTGATGGAACCTTACAAATGAGAGATTATAATGGTGAATTACATCCTATTACAGCACAAGATTCTAAAGGACATAGTCTTAAAGCGTGGCCACAACATGATATAGATGGAGATGGAATTATATATTATCCTTCAGCAAGCGGAGTGGCACAAATACCTGCTGATAATTATGATAATTATGTAGAATACAAACTTGTCGATATTTTTGAAAACGGAGGATTATGGGACCAGCGATTTAATACAGAATTATTTTCAAGCCCAGCTGGAGGATTTAAAGGAAATGATT
Source organism: Flavobacterium sp. ASV13 (assembly GCF_000745775.1). GTDB lineage: Bacteria > Bacteroidota > Bacteroidia > Flavobacteriales > Flavobacteriaceae > Flavobacterium. The sequence goes on from NZ_JQJY01000010.1 coordinate 24,425, forward strand.
TTAAAACTGGTGGAGCTAATGCTCCGTGGGCATGGGACGATGGAAATGATGCCATTGTACAAGGTGGAGAATTTGCAACGGATCCTGCAAAATTAGCGGATAATTATTTTGATGGTGTTGGCAATTTATCACGTACTTATACTGATAATAAATATAACGCTTCAGCCGGAGGTATTGTAACAGTTTACCAAAATTGTAATTACACAGGTTATGCGATTGCTTTACCTGCTGGGAATTATACATTGGCTCAGCTAAAATCATACGGTATTGTAAATGATGATTTGTCTTCTGTTCGTTTAGAAAGTGGATACAAAATTACAATGTATCAGAATGATAATTTTGGAGGAGAATCTGTTGTAATAACAGGGAACAATAGCTGTTTAGGAAGTTTTAATGATAAAACGAGTTCTATAAAGATTAGTGCTATATAATCTGAAAAATAGAAAACTCCCATCGATGGCATATTATTAAATTCTATGCAAAAAAAGCTTTATGAAATAACAAAAGGTGCATTTCATTACGAAACTGCACCTTTTATTTTTCAAGTATTTATTACTAATTTATTATTTCTAATTCGCTTTCGCTTTTTTAAATGAAAACCCGAATTTGACTTGTAGTCCAGCAGAAAAATAATTATTCTTTTGCACTAATGTTTTATTTCCTGAAACACCATTTGCCTGCGTATTTTCAATTCCGTTTGGGTCATACAAAACGATGTTCGTATTTTCAGTATTTTTTGCTAAATCAGAAAAGCCGTAATCCGCAAAAATACCAGTGTAAAGCTGTAGATTTTCTTTTAGTTTAAAAGTTAAACCTGTTTCTAAACTTACTAAAAATGAAGTTTTAAGATCTGCCGATGTTTTATCCTGCCAATTGTTAACTTTCCCAAATCCGTGAGAAGGCAAATCATCAATTATGATGTCCATATCTGGATAATAACCACTTAACTGTAATTCATCAGCAGAAGCTTTTATGGTTTGTTTTCCTGGAAATAGAACTTTTCCGCCAAAACCCAAATACCATTGTGATTGGCTTGAAATTGGAGTTCTGTATTGTAAAAGAACTGGAATTGCCAAAGAAATAAAATGCTGTTTTTCCTGATAATTTTTTGGCGTCACTCTATATTCGAACGCCGACATTTGATCATCAATTTCATTCGAATTGATTGTTGTTCCTTCATTCAATTTAAAACTATTTTGATTGTAAAGAACCTCAACACCTGTATTGATTCCCCAATGATTATTTAAGAAGTAAATATATCCAATACCTAAACCTCCGCCAGCTTTTAAATTTCCATTCCCTTCAGAACTTTCGTAAAGAATTCCTGATGGACCTCCGCTAAGTTTTATATTAATTTCCTGTGCTTGCATCGAACTACATAATAAAAATATTGCGATTGCTATTTTGATTTTCATTTTTGTCTTGATTTTCATTGATCTTAAATTAAAACTCATTTTACTTTACCAATACATTAATTGTCTTTTTCTCACCATTTGATAAAGTCAGCAATACAACATAAATAGAAGTTTGTGAAGGTGCAATTATCTGATTCTGAGTTTTTATATTAGAAACAGTCTGAATCAATTTTCCGTTTATATCAAAAATATCAATAGTAGCACCTTTTAGTTGTGCTTCACTAAAATTACATTCTAAAGTAAATTCAGTAGACGCTTTTACCGGATTCGGATATATTTTGATATTATTTGAAAACATTTTCCCAGTTATTTCAAACAAACAAGATTTAATTCTATTTCCGTCTTTATCAGTAGCAATAACATAGTAAGCGCCATTTAAAGCTTGATTTTCGTTGAAATACTGTCGAGTTGCACCTGAAATCGCTGTTCCGTTCTTATACCATTGCCAAGAAACAAAATCTTTATTTTTATTATCAAAGAAAAGAACATCCGACCAATGCTGCGCTATAAATCCGCCCTGTGTAACTTCTATAGGTTTTATAACCGCCACCGCTGGATTATGATTTTGATCTCCAATCTGAGATGCTGTAATTGAAGTGCTTCCCGAATTTTTTATCGCTAAATTATTACCTGAAACCTCAGCGATATTACTATTCACAACCGAATAAGTTATTGGCAATCCACTGTTTGATTCTGCAATAAGATTTATGTTGTTTTCGCTTTCACAGCCAAATTCTAAATCTTGATTCCACGTAATTAATTGATCGGCTTTAGTGATTTCAAAAGCTGCACTTTCAAAAACAATTTTATAATTTTTGCCTGCATCAATTGTTCCAACGTTAATTTTGTACTTTCCAGCATTTTCTCCAACTTCTCTTGAAAGATTTCCTGTTATAATTGCATTTGTATCACCATTTGCAAGTCCTGAAACGGTATATTTAAAAACTGGGTCAGTTGTATCAAAAACTTTCTGTTGTTCCGCTGAAGCAGTAATAGTAAGAGTGTATTTATCTGTGGTAAAACTAACTTCATTTCCGTAGGCTTCAAATCCATTACTGTTTATCGCATAGGCTTTTACATAATAAATTGTATTTCCTTTTAAATTAGTCAACGTTGAGGTAATTGATCCTAATGAACTGCCAGCAATAATTTTATTATCTGTTAGCAGCGGATTTGATTTAAGCGAATAAACAAATCCTGTTTCAGTTAAACATTTTCCATCATTATTTTCCGAAGAAATTGTTCCAGAAATTACCGCTCCGGATACAGTTATATTTGTTGCAGCTAATGCGTTTACTGTAAATGGCGCAGGTTCTTCAATTACTACTGTTTTTGAGATTGAGCAAGAATTTGCATCGGTAATTGTTATAGAATATGTTCCTGCTGTAAGTCCGCTTGCAGTGGCTTCATTTCCTCCTTCCGGTGACCATAAATAAGTATAAACTCCTTTTCCTCCGCTGACATTTACAGATGCGGTTCCATCATTTCCACTATAGCAAGTTACATTCGTTTTTGAAGTTATAGCTTCAAGTAATGCTGGTTCAGTTATTGTAAAACTCTGTGTTGTTGTACAAGAATTTGCATCGGTAACGGTTACTGTATAAGTTCCAGCACTAAGTCCTGTTGCTGTTGCAGAATTTCCTCCAGATGGAGTCCACGCATAAGTATAAGATCCAGTTCCTCCGCTTACGCCAACTGTAGCTGATCCTGTATTTGCACCATGACAGGCAATATTTGTTTGAGAAACAGCTGTCGCTGTAAGAACATTTGGTTCTATAATTGTAAAACTCTGCGTTGCTGTACAAGAATTTGCATCGGTTACTGTTACTGTATAAGTTCCGGCGCTAAGTCCTGTTGCCGTTGCTAAATTTCCTCCAGATGGAGCCCAAGAATAAGTATATCCTGGTTTTCCTCCGCTTACGCCAACTGTCGCCGATCCTGTATTTGCTCCGTGACAAGCGATATTTGTTTGAGAAACGGCTGTTGCTATAAGAACATTTGGCTCTGTAATTGTAAAACTTTGAGTTGCCGTACAAGAATTTGCATCGGTAACGGTTACTGTATAAGTTCCGGCACTTAGTCCAGTTGCTGTTGCTGAATTTCCTCCAAATGGAGCCCAAGAATAACTGTATCCCGGTTTTCCTCCGCTTACGCCAACTGTAGCTGACCCTGTATTTGCTCCGTTACAAGCAATATTTGTTTGAGAAACTGCTGTTGCTGTAAGAACATTTGGCTCTGTAATTGTAAAACTCTGCGTTGCTGTACAAGAATTTGCATCGGTAATTGTTACTGTATAAATTCCTGCACCAAGTCCAGTTGCAGTTGCAGAAGTTCCACCAGATGGAGCCCATGCATAACTATAAGATCCTGTTCCTCCGCTTACACTTACGCTTGCTGATCCTGTATTTGCTCCATTACATAATAAGTTAGTTTGAGATGGAGTAACTGTTAATGCAGAAGGTTCTGTAATTGTAAAGTTTTTTACAATCGAACAGCCATTCGCAGAAGTTATCGTAACACTATAATTACCTGCTGCAAGATTGCTTGCAGTATTGCTTGAACCACCAGTTGGTGCCCAAACATAAGTAAAAGGACCTGGCGCTCCAGATGGAACTACCGAAGCAGAACCCGTGTTGGCGCCATTACATAAAATATCGTTTTTACTTGTTGTAGCAATTAAGGTATTGGTTGTATTAATTAAAAAGGTTTTAGTAATTGTACATCCATTACTATCTGTAATTAAGCATGAATGGCTGCCATTATTTAATCCCGTTGCTATTGCTGTTGTTTGGCCAGAAGGTGACCATAAATAAGTATAAGGACCTACACCTCCACTAACATTAACAGCTGCTTGTCCACCTGTCATACAAGTTGCATCTATTTGACTTGTTGTAGCGCTTAATATGGCAGGTTCATCAATTCTGATTGATCTAGTTACGAAACAACCATTAGAATCTGTAATTTTACAGCTGTAGGTTCCCGTTACAAGACCAGTTGCAGTTGCTGCAGTACCGCCCGAAGGTGACCATAAATAAGAATATATACCAGTACCGCCTGAAGGAACTACTGTTGCTGTTCCGGTTGCTCCACCATTACATAATATATCTGTATGAGAAATTGATGCTGTTAAAACAGATGGCTCGTCTATCGTAACGCTAGCTATGTATACACATGTATTTCCATCTTGAATTGTTACAGTATAATTTCCTTTAGAAAGCCCTGATGCAGTAGCAGCATTCCCTCCGGTAGGTGACCAAGAATAAGAATATGAACCAGCTCCACCAGAAGCAGTTACAGTTGCAGAACCATTTGTTCCTCCATTACACGAAACATCTACTTTTGTTATTGTACCAGATATTTTAGTCGGAGTTGCAACAGTAACAGTTTTTGTCAATGTACACCCTTTTGAGTCTGTTATTGTACAAGTATAATCTCCGGCACTAAGTCCTGTTGCTGTTGCTGAAGTTCCGCCATATGGAGACCATGAATAAGAATAATTTGGACTTCCTCCTGATACGCTTACACTCGCGCTCCCATTTCCTCCACCAAAACAACTAACTCCAACTGATGCCGTTGTTGCTGAAAGACCTGACGCTGGCTGATTGATAGTGAAACCTTGGGTTGTTGTACATCCATTACTGTCGGTTACAGTTACTGTATAAGTTCCTGAAGCTAATCCTGAAGCTGTAGCTCCTGTTCCTCCAGAAGGTGCCCAAGAATAAGAGTAAGAACCAGTTCCTCCAGTTACATTTACAGTAGCTGAGCCGGTTGCTTCTCCGTGGCAATTTATATTGACAATTGTTCCTTGAGAAGCGGTTAATGGATTTACAGGTTCTGTAATAGTAAAACTCTGCGTTGCGGTATATGCATTGGCATCGGTCACTGTTACTGTATATGTTCCTGCGTTGAGACCTGTTGCTGTTGCTGAAGTTCCGCCAGAAGGTGACCAAGAATAAGAATATAAACCTGTTCCTCCAGTTACACTCACTGTTGCTGATCCTGTCGCCGCTCCATGACAGGCAATATTTGTCTGAGAAACTTTCGATGCTATAAGTTCATCTGGTTCTGTGATAGTAAAACTCTGTGTTGCAGTACATGTATTATCATCGGTCACTGTAACCGTATAACTTCCTGCGCTAAGACCTGTTGCTGTTGCTGAAGTTCCGCCAGATGGAGCCCACGAATAATAATATGGGCCTGTTCCTCCGGTCACATTTACTGTTGCCGATCCTGTCGCTGTTCCACGACTAGCAATATTTGTCTGAGAACCTTTTGACGCTACAAGTTTATCTGGTTCTGTAATAGTAAAACTCTGCGTTGCCGTACAAAAATTTGTATCAGTTACTGTTACAGTATATGTACCTGCTGCAAGCCCGGTTGCTGAGGCATTTGTTCCACCCGAAGGAGACCATTGATAGGTATAATTTCCTGCACCGCCTGTTACAGATGCAATAGCTGAACCATTGGCTGTTCCCTTGCAGGATGCATTTGTTTGTGACGGAGTAATAACGATAGTATTGGGTTCTGTAATAATGAAATTCTGCGTAGCTGTACAATTGTTATCATCAGTCACAGTTACGGTATAATTCCCCGTAGAAAGCCCTGAAGCTGTTGCATCACTTCCGCCAGAAGGCGACCATGAATATCTGTAAGTTCCTGTTCCTCCGCTTGCACTAACAGTTGCTAATCCCGTCGATGCTCCATGACATGCAACATTTGTTTGAGCAGCTGCTGTTGCAGTTAGAACATTTGGTTCTGTAATTGTAAAGCTTTTAGTTATTGAATTATAATTTGCATCGTAAACATATACTGTGTAAGTTCCAGCATAAAGATGAGAGGCTGTTGTACCAGTTTCGCCTGAAGGATACCAATAATATGAATATGGGGCTGTTCCACCAGTTGCGTTTATTGTTATTGATCCTGTATTTGCTCCATTACAGTCAATATTATGTTGCGAAACTAATGTTGCTTCAAGTACTTCTGGTTCTGTAATAGTAAAACTATGTGTGGCTGTACAATTATTTGCATCCGTGACGGTTACTTTATACGTTCCCGCATCAAGATAATAAGCTTCTCCATTAATTGCAATTGGTACAGATGGTGACCATGAATAAGAATATGGTCCCATTCCTCCGGTTACCATCGCACGAGCATAACCATCTCTTCCACCAATGTAAGATATATTGGATTGCGATGGAACAATGGTCATAGGATCGGGCTGCGAAATTGTATATGTATTAGTTTTTGCGCAACCATTTGGACTGGTAATAGTTAACGTATAATCTCCCGCTACTAGTCCTGTTCTATCTTTTGTTGTTATGCCGTCACCCCAATTATAGGTATATGTTCCATTTGTTTGACTTGGTAAAGTGATCGCGCCATTACTTCCACCATTGCATGATACATTGGTAATAACTCCTGTAGGTTGAATCATAGTGAATTGAATATTTCCTCTAGACTGACCTTTATCTTCAGCAATTTGGAATTCAACTCTGCTGTTACTATCTAAAAAACCTTCCCAAACCTTTGCATGCGATTCACAACAATTATCATCACCAAAAACTAAAACACCATCAATATATAATCTCACCCAATCATCATGCATTGGTATATCGATTTTATAATATCCGCATGGAAATCCTTGTCTTTTTGCACTCCAAGAATGATCATCACCATTTACCCTGCAACCTTGATAACCCGTAACTGAAGATGGGACATCATAATCTTCAAAATAATCTTCAGAATTAAAACTTAAAGTATTAGCTGTAAAATAACCCGAATAATCCTGTCCCCATGCACTTCTACTAACAACTCCCTTATTCCAAGCATACACATTCCAAATATTATTACCATAAACGGAAGCATCACCTACCGGAGTTGTAGCCCCTAAAATAATATCTACACTGCCTGTAGTTGTGCAATGTGTTTGATTGTCTGTTACAGTTACCGTATAAGTTCCTGCTAAAAGCCCAGTTACCGATTGTGTGGTTTGTACTGTTGGTGTGTTCCATTTATAACTATAATTTCCGGAACCTCCTTTAACTGCGACAGTTGCCGAGCCAGTTGCGGTTCCTGCGCAAGAGGCATTCGTTTGTACTGCTATTGCTTTTTCTTTCCCAGAACATTGTCCTATGGATATATTTGCATAAGCAATATTATAATGTGAATCTGTTACAGTTACTGAATAATATCCTGCACTTAAATTAGATATTGTTTGAGTTGCTTCTCCATTTGACCAAGAATAAGTGTAAGGAGGATAAAGTCCATCAACAATATTAGCAGTAATCGAACCAGTTGACGAAAGAGAAGTTATGTCTGTCTTAGTTAAATCAACTCTCATTTGTCCAAACATACTGGATGAAACAAAAAGAATAATTGAAAATGTGAAAATTAAAAGTAATTTTTTCTTCATATTTTGGGGTTAGTTTAATTTGTACACAAAATTAGATAAGCGAACAAGCTCAAAAGCACTCCAAAAAGTTTTGATCAAGAAAATCTATAGCCCAAAAAGTTTTTTTTGGGAAGAAAAAAATAGGAAAAGAAAAAATTAGATTCTAAACTGCAATATCAAATTCCTGTTTTTGCAGTTCTGATGGAAGGATATTATGGTATTTTTTAAAAGCTGCTGTAAATTTGCTGGTATTTTCGTAACCGAACTTATACGAAATCTCTTTTATCAAAAGTTTGTTTTCGATAATAAGTTCTTTAGCCAATATCATCTGTTTTTCCTGAAAATACTTGTAGATTGGCTTTCCAAAAAACTGTTTAAATTCAGACTTAAGCTTACTTTCTGAAATTTTAAATTTTTCAGCCAAGAAATCAATTCCTGGAAATTTATCATAAAGATTACTCGTCAAATAATTTTCAACTTTATTGATGCTGAATTTATTTTCATAATCAATTGCAAAATGTTTTTCAAACACTTGCTGATCTCTACAAGTTCTTAAAAAACCGAAAATAAGATTTAAAGTACAGAGTTTAAATTGAAGAAAATCAATATGACTCGCTTCATTATTCATATTCATAACCTCATCAAAAATACCGAAGTTTTTCACCAGCTCATCCTTCTCATCAACAGGCCAAGCAATATAAGGCTGATCAGACATTATAAATTTATCCAATCCAGCTTCTGAGAACAAACTATTTTGAAGCAAGTTTTTTTGTAGCCATTCTTCATTAAAATACAAAGTAATGTATTTGTTATTTGCTCCTTTAAAATTTACATCGCAATTACGTTCTTTTGGCTTAAAGAATGTCCAGCTATAATTTGCAAAACATAATTGCTTTTCACAAATTTTAAGATCGATTATTGGCTGACTTGTCACATTATTAAGACTAAGCATATAGTAGCCTTTATCCTCAATTTTCATTTCTGCCGGGTCATCATAAACGAGGTCAAAAGCTACATTAGTTTTATACCTCATTTTAGAATAAATAACCCAAAGTCCTTCTTCTAATTTTTGATAATTGAAGCCTCCCGAACAAAATGGCGTGTTAGCGTAAACACTCTGTTTTACTCTATCATGCTTCATAAAAGGGTAATTGGCTAAACTCTCCACAAGATCTTCTGGAGTTTTACTGCTGTAAGGAAGATGATAGAAGCCGTTGCTGTACGTAAAAAAGTACTGCTTAAACTGGTTCAACCATTTTTTTAGTGTTTGTTGGAGCATTTCAAAGTCAAAGATAAAATTTATTTAAATTTTACCAAATCATCATAAAATTAAAATCTAAATAAAGTACTCTTCAATAAAATAGTTAATGAAAAGTTGATCTTTTATAATTCAATCTTCGAAGATGAATAAGACACCATTTGTACTATATTATGCTTCAAATTTGTTATTCTGATTATTAGTATCAAACTACATTTACAAGTTTAATGCTATTATTTGACCCTCCAACAAATTAACATTCAATCATTTACACTCACTACAAAATACGAATCAAAATAATCTAAAAGAATAATGAAAAATAATGCGCTTATTGTTTTTGTGTTAATAGCCACGATGCTACAAATAAAAATGAATGGACAAAATTTAAAACTTCATCCAAAGGGTTATTTTACTACCCGCGGATTAGATGTAACCGTCTTTGACGATATATATCCCGATGGGCATCAAACAGGTGTTACGATGATTCAACATGGAGAGCGCGTTATGGCAAATGGAGATTTACGCCTTGAAATTTCACCTGGTCAATGGTCGCCTGTGCCGAAGGAAGTAGAAAAAAAGATAGATTCTGGCTCTAATACAATTTCTCAGACATTATCTTATCCGGACGAATCTAAAAATCGTATTGGTTTTAATCCAATTGAATATCCCGATTTAAAATTAAAATACAAGGTAAATGTAACGCCAAGAGACGGTAATAATTTTAGAATTACGGTTGATCTGGAAAATAATTTAGATGCAAAATGGCTGGGGAAAATTGGGTTTAATATCGAATTATTTCCGGGCGAGTTATTTGGAAAATCTTATATCTGCGATGGAAATTTCGGAATTTTCACCCATTCTCCTTATGGGCCTCTTCAATCACAAATGGATGGACAGAATCTTGGCACTCCTCTCTGTAAAGGAAAAAAAATCACAATTGCCCCTGAAAGCGATTTATCGAGAGTAACGATTCAGTCTAATTTAGAAGACATTGCATTATGGGACGGAAGAATCAATCATAATAATGGATGGTTTATTATCCGTGCTCCTATTGCTGCAACATCAGGAAAAAGGGTTATTGATATTGTTGTTTCTCCAAATGTAATTCCAAATTGGACATACAAGCCAATTGCTCAGGTTTCGCAAGTTGGTTATTATCCAACACAATCTAAAGTAGCTATTTTGGAAACAGATCCAAATGATACTGAACCTTCTGAAGTAATTTTGATCAAACATGACGAGTTTGGCAAGAAAAACATCAAAACTATAAAACCGAAAAAATGGGGCGACTTTTTAAGATATAATTATTACCAAATAGACTTTTCTGAAATAAAGGAAGAAGGAATGTATACATTAAGCTATAAAGGAAATGAAACTTCTCCCTTCCAAATAAGCAAAAAGCTTTATGATAGAAATGTTTGGCAACCTATTCTCGAATACTTTTTACCTGTTCAAATGTGTCACGTGAGAGTGAATGAAAAGTACCGAATTTGGCATAACTTCTGTCATTTAGATGATGCTCAAATGGCACCAACGAATCTTAATCATTTTGATGGCTATGTTCAGGGGCCCTCAACACTTACAAAATATAAATCGAATGAAGTTGTTCCGAATTTAAACCAAGGCGGATGGCACGATGCCGGAGACGATGACTTAAGAGTAGAATCTCAAATAGGAACGGTATGGAATCTGGCACTCATGTTAGAGGAGTTTAATATTGAATCTTATGATGCTACAAGTATTGATATAGATAAGAGAATTGTTGAAATTCACCAGCCCGATGGCAAATCTGATGCATTACAGCAAATGGAACACGGACTCGCGTCTATATTGGCAGGTTATCGTTCTATGGGACGTTTGTATCGAGGAATTATTACTAATGATTTAAAACAATATGTACTTCTTGGAGATTTTGGAGGAGTTACTGATAACAAATGGACCGCAAATCCAAGTGGTAAAGATGATGATAGATGGGTTTTTACCGAAGACAATCCTGATCGGGAATTGTATGTCGCGGCCGGACTTGCAGCTTCGTATAGGGTTTTAAAAAACAGTAATCCAAAATTAGCTAGAGAATGTCTGGAAATATCCAAGGCATTATATAAAACGTCTTTTGCAAAATCAAAAAGAGCGGAAAGTAAAATAACATTGCTTGTTGAATTGGCGCAGGCCACTAACGAAGCAAACTACATTAATCAAATTATCGATTTACAAGGAGATGTTTTAAAAGATTTCGAAAATTTAGGATGGAGAGTTGGAAGAATAAAACATCTTATTAAAGAGAAATCCTTCCTTGACAAGTTGAATTCTGAGGCACAAAAATGGAGTGTAAAAACCAAAAACAATTCCCTTAAAGATTCTCCGTACGGAGTTCCTTATACGCCTAATATTTGGGGAGCTGGATGGACTTTGCAGGAGTTTGGTGTACAGCAATATTATTTTTCGAAATCATGGCCAGAGTTTGCCAACTATGAAGTATACAGTAACGCTTTAAATTTCATACTTGGAGTTCATCCGGGTAATAATACAGCTTCTTTTGCTTCGGGAATTGGATCTAATTCAGTATTGGTAGCGTATGGTATGAATCGCGCAGATTGGTCTTATATTCCGGGCGGAGTTACTTCGGGTACGGCGCTTATTAGGCCAAACTTGCCTGAGCTAAAAAAATGGCCTTACTTTTGGCAGCAAACAGAATATGTTATGGGTGGCGGCTCTACTGATTTTATGTTTTTAGTACTCGCAGTTCAAAAACATTTCGGGAATTAAATTTACGCAAAAACAAAGGGATAAATCTTTAGCAATAATCGTCTAAAAATTTATCCCTTTTTTTCTTACTGACTCTAATACTATTTGAACAACTTAGAAGCAAACTGATATAAACATCTGCGCCATGTTAGCCATTCGTGAGCAGTTTCTGAGGATTCATAATAAACATATTTGATTCCCTGTTGGTCTAGCATAGTTTTAAATGCTCCAATTGATTTAGGAAAGGGATTTGGCTCCTTGGTTCCTAATCCTAGCCAAAAAAGCTTCATTTTTTTATTTAATGCATTGCCGTCTTTATATTTTCCGTCTAAAAAAGTAGCAGCATCAAGAACATCGCTATTCGGATAATTAGCTGTACCGCTAAATCCTCCGTAATAAGAAAAAGTTTCAAGATGATTCATCATAATTCTCATTGTCTGATTAGCACCCATCGAAAGACCTGCTATAGCACGATTTTCCCGATTAGAAATAGTACGGAACTTAGCATCAATCATCGGAATAACTTCGGTAATAAGAACTTCTTCAAAAATAGATTCGGGACGTTCTTTTTTCTCTTTGGCTTCATTGCTTTGTGGTTTAAAAGCATAACCATTATCCATTACAATAATCATCGGTGTTGCCTTTTTTGAAGCAATTAGATTATCTAAAATTAAATTTGCTTTGCCTTGAGAAGACCAGCCTGTTTCATCTTCAAAACTTCCATGTTGTAAATAAAGAACAGGATAACGTGCTTTTGTATTTTCATAATAACCCGCAGGCGTATATATAAAACAACGTCTAAAAGAATTGGTCAGCTTTGAGAAATAAATATTTTCGCTGACAAGACCGTGAGGCACATCTTTCAAGGCAAAAAAATCGTGATCCGCCGACAGAATTTCGATTCCGCTTCCCCATCTTCCTGCGCCGTAGAAATACAAACTTCCAGGATCTGGCACTGAAGCGCCATCAATATTTAACTGGTAATAATGAAATCCTTCATCCTGCGGATTCGATTGTCCCGTCCAAACTCCCTTGTCATCTTTTCGCAAATCATATTTTACACCACCAATATCCAGCTGTACTTTATTGGCATCGGGCGCCGAAATACTGGCACGAACACGTCTTTGCGAATTTACTTCTGGAAATTGCTTTCCGGCTTGGTTTAATGATGAAGGCTTAAAATCTTCAACTATTTGTGTCTCCTGACTCCAGCTTAACTGAAAACACAAGCTTAAAACTATAATGACTATATTTAAATATCGTTTCATCTTTGCTTTTTTTTTTAGGTTATTATTTCTCTCTTGCCAAATCGTTTACAGCATTCGCAAGAAAAACATACCATGCTCCACCGTCTATGATACATTCATTTTCACCCCAAAAAAACGGCCAGTCATCTTTATTCTCTAAATAATCGGGTTTTAGGAAAATAAGACCTGGTACTACTCCTCCGGCAATGGTTGTAAAGTCGGCACGGTTGTTTCCATAAGCTACTTTTTTGGATCTGTTTCCTACTGCATTCACAAAAGATAAATTGGAGTAAGGATGACAACCTAAAATATAATTCAATCCTCTATAAACACTTTCTTTATCCATGATGTCAGGATAAATTTTATGAATGTAATAATTCGTACTGGCCCAATTTATAACCTGAGAAGTCCCTCCCCAGCCTCTCAATGCAATAGGAACAGCATAAGGATTTCCGGCATTTTCTTTGTCGGTTTTTTCTTTATACTTAATGACGTAGCTACGCAATTTTACTTTATAATTATCATCCATAGCTGGCAAAGCCAATAAAGCAGCATTCAGATTAAATTCAATGTTTTCATCCAATGCTTTCCAGATTCGGTCTAAAAAACCTTTTTTATACTGATTATCTTTTGTGGTTAAATAAAGCTGCAAAATCGCAATCATATCACTGCCTTTTCCCCATCTTGCCATTGGACTATTATCTGGTTTTGCTTTTTTATCTATTTCGGTTGCTTCGTTTGTTAATTTAATGGCAAGAGATAAACATTTAGCCGAAAGTTCATCATTGTAGCCTTTTAAAGCTCTGCTTGCTGAGGCTAATGCTCCTGCTGTTCTGTAATCAAGAAATGAAGAGCGATTTGTAAATGCCCATCTGTCATCAAGCGTTCCACTTGAAACGCCATTGGATTCATATGGTTTCAAAGAAGCATTATACGGAAGATTATCTGTCTCTGTAGAAGCGTCACCCAAATGATGATATTGGTGCAAATTAGGCACAACAATTCCTCTAACCGGATGACCAATATTATCGACTTGTGCCACAAGATTCAAAACGCCATGCTCAATTTGTTGTAATAAATCGGGTTGACCATCGGGACGGTGAATATCGACAAACTGCGTTTTTTGGTCAATATAAGTTTCATCTCTATTTACTTTGAACTGTTCCCATGATTCTACAAAACTGTTGATTACGCTGACATGCGAAAAAGTTTGTATATCAAAATCACCCGCATCAAACCAACCTCCAACAGACATTCCTGGAATACGTTCTAAAGGTTTATATTTAGTTTCCGTGGTCGGACCTTGTTTGTAACCATCAAAATGTTCGTGATTCAAAGGCGCCTGAAGACAATCATCTAAAAATGGTTTTCCGTGCCAAACTCTGTAAGCCTCATTAACTTCCATATGGTCCATTTGAACTGGAAACCAAACATCCATTGTAGGATGCCATACTTGTGAATAAACATCATCTTCAATCTGAAAAGTGTTGGTTTTATGATTTCCATATTGAATGTAATAAAGTCCCTTTTCTTTTATGGAACTAAAATCAAATTGAGCATAATTATATCTTAGATAATTTCCCCAAACTTTGACATCGCCTTTTAGTTTTTCAGTAAATTTTCCATCTTCGCCAAGCTTAAATATCGATGCGTTGCTTAATGCTTTATCATTTTTATCCAATTCAATAACAGCCACTTTGGTTTGGTTTGGCATATAACCTACTTGCGAAAATCCAATTACAGGTTCTCTTTTCCACTTGGGAATTGCATTCGGTTCTACATACCAAGTCAACACTTTTCCTGTTTTATTTGAAGGAAGAATACTTCGCGCAATAAACCAGCCATTCTGCCCAAGGTTTCTTCCGTCAAAAAGCAAAATTTCCTGATCTTCAGATTGAATTTTTACAGTTCGCTCAGGATTTTCAGGAGCAAATAAAAAATCCTTGCCAGATGCCAATGGTTGTGTCACTATAAATTCATTTCTTCCGCGATCATCAAAAGTGGTATGTCCTGCAAATTGAGGTATTTTTTGAGATAAAGGTTGAATTTCAGTATTGCCTGAAGGATATCTCGGAAATGTTTCCGCTCTTCCATCAACCAGATAATTACTTTCGACATAAGAAGAAGGCAAAAATTCCATGTTAAATCCTGCTCTTCCTTCTAATTTCTTTGGAACAGGTTTATCCAAAAAAACAGTGATTACAAAACCTTTTCCTTTTGAAGTCACTATTATTTTGGAATCAAAATCAAATTCTTCATATCGTAGTGTAACTTCAATGGTATTATTTGCTTTGTCTACTTTTCGACTCGTCATTTTTGGAATCAAATCCCATTGTTCTGGTGTGTTTTGAAGTCTGATAGCTCCGCCGGTTACCGTTCTGACACCATGATGAATAAATTCTATTCCGGCCGTTTTTTCGTCAAAAAACATTCCGTTGTATTCGTTATTAAAAACCCAGACATTCAGGCCCGGAGTTTCGAAATATTCTTTTTCGTTTACTACTAAATTCTGAGAAAATGACTTGTTTGTAAGACTAAACAAACAAAAAAATATAATTACTTTTTTCAATAAAGATTCATTGAAAATTACCACTACTATACTATTAAGTTTACGCATAATTTTATATTTAATTATTAAAGCCAACAACAAGTACCTGGACTGATGAATTGTTTATTTGTCATGTTTTGGGGCTAGTACAATTCATCGCCAGATACTCTAAATTTGATGAACGGATTAGTAATCCTCAAAATCACTACTCTTTAAATAAAAGTGGTGCCAATTCTTTGAAGCTTCGGCGCCAGGTTTGAAATTCATGACCTGTGTTTTCTGAAATATAGGAAACAGCATTAAAGCCCGTATTTTTAAGATTTGATACCGCATTTTTAATACCGTCAGGGTTTTCTTTACTTCCACAACTTAAAAAAACAAGTTTAACTTTTGATTTATCTTTAATGTCTTCAGGCTTATAAATTCCTCCACTAAGCAGTGCATAGTGAGAAAAAACTTCAGGCTTATTAAGTGTTATCATTTTTGTTTCCATGCCTCCCATTGATAAGCCCCCCATGGCACGATTAGCCGGAGTGGCGAGTGTACGGAAATTTGAATCAACATACGGAATTAATTCTTCTACAAGAACCGTTTGAAATGGTTCTATTTTAAAACTTGCCAGCCCACCATATTTAATTTCATTTGTCATTCCGTAAGTCATTACAATAATGAATGGTTTAATTTTACCTTCTGCAATTAAATTATCCATGATTAAATTAACGTGTCCCTGATTACTCCAAGCCGTTTCGTCTTCTCCCCAGCCATGCTGTAAATACAAAACCGGATAACTCTTATTTTTATCTTTATGATAAGATGGTGGTGTGTACACAAAAGCTCTGCGTGATGTGTTGGTGCTTTTTGATGGGAAAAGAATTTGCTGTACATTTCCGTGAGGGACATTTTTCAATGCATAAAAGTCCTGATCATGGGCCGGTATTTCAATCCCACTTTCCCATCGGGTTGAACCATAAAAGTTTAGTGCTCCCGGATCGTTAAAAACTCCTCCATCGATAGTTACATGATAATAGTGAAATCCTTCATCCATTGCTCCGGAAGTAGTACCTCTCCAAAAGCCATCTTCCGCTTTTATAAGTGGGGTACCTCCTTTTGCTCCGCCCAATCCAAGACTTACCACAACAGATTTGGCTTCTGGAGCTAAAATTTGAAAACGTGCATATCCCTGAGAATTTACTTGTGGATATTCCTGCCCGGGCTGATTAACTGTTGAAGGTTTAAAATCTTCGGTAATTGAAGTTTGGTTTGTTTGTGAAAAACCTGCTCCTGCTGACAAAATAAATAGCAACATAACAATTACATACTGTTTCATATTTTTATTTTTTAAGTTTAAAAGTTATTTAACTGATGGGGCAATAATTTTATAATTCCCGCTGAGGTGCATTAAACTAAAGAGGTACATCAATCCATCATAATAGGGATCAAAGTAGCCGTCTTCATAAGGTTCAAGTTTTGCATTCCAGACAGCATGAACAAAATCGATACTTTTTTTATCTTTATTAACTAATGATGCGGTAGCAGCTGTTGCTACTAATCCTATTGAATGTCTGAGTTTTTTAACCGTACCAGCTTGCAGAATAAAATCGGGTCTAGAACCATCCAGATTAAATTGATCTTCATAAGTATCTAATCCTTTTGATCTTAAGAAATTTTGAAATTTTGAAGCGTACTCTTCCTGCCATTTTTTATCTTTTCCATACCAAGTATAATCCATCGCAATATTCATGGGAACGCGCCAGGAATCATATCGAAAGCCAGGTGGCATCCAAGGTGTAGGATGAGGTTCTCCGGTGAACTCAGTATAATCTGAATTTAAACCCGTTACAGGATGCGTCGCTTTATGTAGAAATTCGCGAGAAACATTGGCACATTCTTTATAAAATTGCTCGTGACCGTCTTTTGCATACAACGCCCATACTTCATAAAATGCAGGAACATGATAAGAAGGATCTGTCCAGTTATAACCACCGCCTTCGGGCACGAATGAAATTTGCTTATGCTCGGTATTTATAATATTATGGACATTATTACTGCCGTCTTTTTTCCACATATTATCCAATATTCTTCTGGCTTCCTTGTAATAATCTATTCCAGTAGTATTTCCCCATTTATTGGAAGCAAAAAGCAAACTTGTTACAAAATATAATTCTCCATCTGAAGCAGAGCCTGCCGAATTTTGTTTTTTTGTCTGCGGATTTACACTCCATGCAAAATAGCCTTCTCTTGGACCTTCCTGATGTTGCATGTATTTAACAGACCATCCCCAAATTCGATCAAAAACCTCTTTTTTATTGAGCTGAACCGCAACCATCATTCCGTAAGACATTCCTTCGGTACGGGCATCATTATTTTTAACATCCGATACATATCCTAAAGAATCACCTTCTTCAAAATAAACTTTGTTTGGCCCTTCAAAAACATCATAATAGGCTTTGGCTAATTTTTTATCAATATCATTTTGGCTATAACCGGCTTCTTTAAAAAGATTACGATATTGAGGTGTTTTGGATTCAGATTTACCTTCCTTCTTTTTATTTTGGCTAATGACCAAAACTGGTAAAATCAATCCCAAAAACAATACTAAAAAGTGAAGTCGAACCAAAGATTCGCTTATGAAATTTTTATCTATAATCATGATTTTTTTTATTTTAATAGTTAATTCTAAACCAATCAAAATCTACATATCCGCCACTATTTTTTGTTGCATAATTGAACAATCCAAAACGATAACCCATAAAGTGAGGAAGTGTATATTTCATTTTTAATGTTTCGCCTATCGGATTCCAAACTTTTCCATCTAAACTGTAGAAGAAGTTTGCTTCATCTTTTTTATTCGTAAAGTCACAATCAATTTTGAAATAAACCTGATTCTGTTTTAATGAAATTCGTTCTTTTTCAATAGGGTTTTCATTTTGAGCGCTAACCATTACGATCACTTTTTGCCCATTTTCAACTTTTACTCCTACCAAACCATACTCTTTTTGCAAAGCACTTAATCCGGTGAAATCTCCATCTTTCATTTGTGAAACATCCAATAAAACAGAAGCTTTGCTCGTTGGCCCGATAGTGCGTTGAGTAAGTGTGTTTCTGGCTAAAAGAAAATCGTTATCAATTCTTCCCGTCTTAAGACGCAGATAACCTTTTCTTTTTTTTAAAGACCAAAGTGAATTATCCGGATTATGATTCCATTGCCAAACTAATGGAAGAGTTTCTTGTCCTTTCTTAGGATTGAATTCATCAGAAGCCACTAAATTCGGAATCAAACCTTTACTGGCCGGTAAATCTAAATTTTCAGGAACTTTATTATTTTCGCCTAATATTGGCCAGTCTTTTTCCCATTTTACGGGAACCAAATATGGAATTCGCCCAACAGCACCAAAATCGCGGAAGAGATAAGAAAACCAGCGTCCGTCGGGAGTATCGATAAGGCCGCCTTGTGCAACACCTAAGTCCTGTAAACCTATTTTTCCTTCCCAAGGGCCGGTAATATGATCTGCTTTATGTATAACTACGGTTCGCATTCCGTCTTTCGGCCAACAGATATTAAATAAATAATATTTCCCTTTAATTTTGAATAATTGTGAACCCTCAGCTCGGAGCATGATATTATTTCCAGCGGGTTCACTGGCATTTTCTATGATAATTTTTTCAGGAACATTTTGTTTGATTCCAGTTAAGTCATCGTTTAGCTCAACTAATTTGATTTGACCCGTTCCGTAAATTAAATACGCTTTTCCATCGTCATCAAAAAAAAGGGAATGATCATGATAAGCAGGTTGAAAAGAAACTTTTTGCCAATTTCCTTTTTCTATATCTTTCGTTTTAAAAATATAGGTTTGACCTGTTGTTTGCGCAAAAGTTGCAACATAATAAATCCCATTATGGAAACGCAAACTGCTTGCCCATGAACCTCTTCCGTAGGTACTTTTTCCTTCGGTTAAATTTAATTCCGGCACATCTGCCAGAATATCATAGGCATAATTCATCAGTTTCCAATTGACAAGATCTGTAGATTTCATAATAGGCAAACCCGGACTCATGTGCATCGTAGTGCTACTCATGTAATAATTTTTCCCTACTCTAATTATTGAAATATCAGGTACATCGGCAAAAATAATTGGATTTTGAGCCTTTTTTTCTTGTGAAAAAGTAACCATCTGAATCATCAAAATACAGAAGGTAAAAATCATTCTAATACTTTTTTTCATGGTATAAAAATTAAATTGAAATACTTTTTTACTTGATTTCGCTTACACCTTCAGTAGTTTGTATTATTTTCTGAATGGTTCCGTCTTTGTTATAATGCATATAATCGACGCAAATTGAACGTCTGTAGCTACCGCCAGTTGGCAAGCTTCCGTTATGATAGAAAAAATAGGATTTGCCTTTATAGTCAATAATGCCCGGATGTGTGGTAAAACTATTGGGTACATTTTCCTGAATGATTCCTTGGTAAGTCCATGGACCTGTTATTTTTTTAGCGGTGCAGTATTCTATCATTTCTGGTTTTGTGCCTGCACTCGCATATACCAGATAGTAAAGTCCTTTTCTTTTGTAAACCCAAGGCCCTTCGATATAATTTTTAGGTTTGAAAGTAGTAATGGCTCCATCTACTTCTGTCATATTCTTTTTAAGTTTTACCCATTTACAGCTACCATTTCCCCAAAATAGATACGCTTGTCCATCATCATTGATAAATACAGTCGGATCGATATCGTCCCAAGCATATGTCATATCGGTAGTCATTTCATTAATGATAAGCGCTTTACCAATGGCATCTTTAAAAGGACCTGTAGGACTATCTGAAACTGCCACGCCTATTGCCGCACCGCCAGCACTTACATCACTTTTTTTATGAAACGTAGAAACAAACCAATAGAATTTTCCATTTCTCTCGATACATTGCGCTGCATAAGCATCGCCTGTAGCCCAGGAAAATGTGCTTGGTGAAAGCAATGCTCCATGATCTTTCCAGTCTTTCATATTGGTTGTCGAAAACACATGCCAGTCGGCCATTTTATAATTCGTATCCTGCTCCGTTGCTACGTCGTGTCCTGTATATAAATACAATATTCCTTTATGTACAATTGGAGCCGGATCAGCAGTGAAAATATCCTTGATGATAGGATTTTGGGCTTCTATTTTTATTACTGACAGACAACATAGCAGTGCAAATAAAATTTTGGTTTGGTTTTTCATTTTATTGTTTTTTGGTTTGGTTTTATAGTTAATGCATGTAATGTTTATTCATTTGAAACTATTGATTAATTGGAGTCAATGAAATTGCAAAGCCTCCTCTTCGCAGTAATTTTACCTCAATAGTACTGTCTTTATTTACTTCCAAAACTTGCGACATAAATGCTTTATCATGAATACCATCGGCAATAACAACGGCGCGGTATTTAATCCCGGCACTTAAAAAGTCAAGCTTGATTTTTTTAGTAATTTCCTCACGATCAGATGCACTAATTCCTCCAAGATACCAAGTGTCTGCTTTTTTGCGTGCTATTGTCACATCTTTGCCCGGGTAGCCATCTATTAATTTGGTAGTATCCCAAGTTGTGGGAACTTCTTTTAAGAAAGTTTTCGCCTCATCAGGCAATTCGTAATATCCTTCCGGCCTGTCTGCCAAATGTTGCAAAGGAGATTCAAAAAGCACAGAAAGAGCCAGTTCATGTCCATAAGAAGTATGATGTGGGAATTGAGAATTCGTAAAAGTAACTGGAGTGTAATCCATTGCTCCAACAACATTTCTTGTAAAAGGCAAAATGGTATTATGTTCTGGCGCTGTGGTTGAAAATTCAGGTCCGTTATTGTACCATTCTGCCCCACGTACAGCTTCATAAGTCATTAAATTTGGATAAGTTCGCGACCAGCCGCGTGGCACAATACAGCCATGAAAATAAACCATCATTTCAAATTGAGCTGCGTCTTCCAAAATATCCAAATAATAGTTGATCATGTCCTGTTTTTCACTTTCAAAAAAATCAACTTTTACTCCGGCTACACCTAATTTTTTAAGTTTTGTAAATTCTTCAACTCTATTTTTATGCGTCAGCATTCTATCTTTTGGAGTCGAAGGCACCCATGTATGATCGCCTCCTGAGTTATACCACATCAATGGTTTTATACCTTTTGAATGGATATATTTTAAAGCATCTTCTAGATTTCCGCCGTTTGCCATAGCATCCCATTCCCAGTCCAAAAGTGTATAAGGCCAATTCATATTTACGGCTAAATCAGTAAACTCGCATACAATTTTATAATCTTTAGTTCCATGATTACTAGACCAGTAATTCCATGAAACTTTTCCTGGCTTGATCCATTCTGTTGTTTTAAAAGCAGTTGGAGCTGAAACATCTTCTACTAAAGTACTTTCGACAATATCGGCTAAACTACCTACAGCAATCACTCTCCATGGTGACTTCCACGGAAGTGCAGTTTTTGGTTTTGATTCGCCAGTACCTCTTGCATCTTGTTGATCGGGAAATGTAAGTTTGTAAATATTCATGTCTTTGGTATTGCTTAATTTTGTCCCGCAATAACTGCGGTTTAAATCCGCTTCATGTAATAGAAACCAGCATGATTTATCCGAAGAATTAAATAATGCCGGATAACACCATTCTTGCTGAAGTATTTTATCATCACTGCTCGAAGCATATAATCCTTCATTGGCTGGATTCCATTTCTCTAACCATCGCTTACTTTCTTTTGGTATTTGATAAGCCGTTAATTCATCATTAATTATGTAATTGCCTGTTTTTTCTGGAAATTCATATCGAAAGGTAATACCATCATTATAGGCTCTAATAATAAGATTCAGCTTAGCTTTACTGGGATTTTCAAAGGAAACAACTATTTCATTGGCTTCATTTTCACGTAGTGACTTCTTTCCAAAAGGGAGTTCATAATGCTCTTTGATGTCTTTTTGCTTTGATACTTTTAAAAACCGAAGTTCTTTTGAAAAATCCTGATCGCTTCTTGAAAGACCTAAATCTATTTTTGGAATTATACTTACTGTATGAGCATCGGTTTTATAAGACACTTCTAAATACCATTCCCCTTTAGCATTTGCGTCAACAGCCTGCAACGCCACCATGATTTTTTTATTTGGTGACTGTAGAAGTATATTTTGCGACCAACCCGGAGAAAAGATTATGAAAGCGAAAAGCAGTACAATAATTTTTATTTTCATGATTTTAAATAATTCTGTTATTATTATTTCATCGATTAATCACGTTATAAATAGTCTGATTATTAAAGAATGAAAAAGCCGAAAGGGATTAAGCTTCCGGCTTTACGATTTAAAAACTAACAGGCGCTTAGTTATAAACAAATTCTGTAAAATAACACTTATAACTCCACAACCAACTTTTAAACCATTTTTTATGTTTCAATATTTAACTGGCTCACAGTAAAATATTTATAACTTTAATTATAAACTGAACTTAGTTTTCTCATTCAATGTATTGCTATCCAATATTTATAACATGCGACGATTTATTCGCTTTAAAACTGAAGATAATATTTGGTGTTTCTGAATAAGTGTATTTATTACAAATATAAAAAATTTATTCGATACACAACCGGTTGTGTGATAAAAAATATTAATTTTTGATAAAAAAATTAGCTTAAAAAAACAATGTCTATCTTTTTTATAGTAAAAAAATAAAATATCTGTATTTTATCTTTGGCTTTGATAAAAAAAATTACAGATTTACAAACCTTATTAAATATTCTTTGAACAAGTCGTAAAAAGAAATCAAAAGTATTTTTCTAGTAAAACCCTATTAATCAGAAACATTTAAATATTATTTACTGAATATTGCTATTGATTTTACTAACCGCCGTTACAACATCTACTTCAGGTTTTTTACAGGCTTTGTTTACGCATATATAAATATAAGTTTCATTTTCATCAAAACGATTTTCTAATAAAGGAAGCCTACTCTCTTTTGTGGATCCGGCAATCAAAATATTAGGCAAATAATAACTTTGAAGTTGATTCGTTTTGACCATGGCATCTCTTCCTGAGATGGCAACTTCAAAATAATTATCAGTATAATTTAGCATTAAATCCAGCCAATAATAATATTCCATAGGAGATTCCAAAACATTCGTTTTTATATTATTCAGCATACGTTGTGCCATTTTTGAATAAGTATCGTTAGAATAATAATGTCCTAATAAAAATAAATTATGCGCAAAAATTGAGTTAGAACTCGGAATAACATTGTCCACAACTTCCATTTTTCTTGCAATTAAATCTGCAGAAGTTTGTGATGTAAAATAAAATAGACTTGATTTATTATCCTGAAAATGTTTCATAGCATAATCTGTCAATTGTTTGGATTTGTTCAACCACTTCTCGTCAAGTGTAATTTGATACAGCGAAATAAAAGCATCGACAACTGTAGCATAATCCTCTGAAAAACCAGAAATACTGCTTTTTCCCTCCTTATAACTGTGATTCAAACTTCCATCTTTTTGCAATTGATTCTCTACAATAAAGTTGGCATTCTTTAAAGCGATTTCTTTATAATGTGGATTCTTAAATGCTCGATATGCAGACATATAACCTTTTATCATTAAAGCATTCCATGAAGTCAATGTCTTATTGTCTACATGCGGTCGGGCTCTCTTGTTTCTTTCTATTAAAAGCACTTGCTTCCAATTTTTAATTTTTGAATCCAATTGAGCTGAAGTCAATTTGTTTTTGGCAGCAAAATCTTTATCGGATTGATTTTTAAACAAGACATATTTTTGGTTTTCCCATAAACCGTGTTCATTAATATTATAATATTCCTGGAAAAGCGGATAATCTGATTGTAATAAAAACTGCAATTCTTTTTTATCCCAAACATAATAAGCGCCTTCTTCTAGTTTTTTTTCCTTGTTTTTGCTATCAGCATCTATCGAAGAATAAAACGCTCCGTTCACAGCCATGAGTTCTTTTTCTACAAAATTCAGTGTTTCGTAAACTGTTTTTTTATAAAGTTCATTTTTTGAAACCAGATAAGCATCCGAATATAAACTGACCAATTGCGCATTATCGTACAGCATTTTTTCAAAATGAGGAATGTGCCATTTTGCATCTACAGCATATCTCGAAAATCCTCCTCCAATAGCATCATACATTCCGCCATCAGCCATTTTTGTAAGTGTATTGTCAACAAAATTCTGAATTGTTTTATCCTTATTCTGAACACTGTAACGAAGCAAAAATTGCAAAGAAGCCGGCATTGGAAATTTGGTTTGACCAACTAAACCTCCATCTTTATAATCTAAATGTTCTTTCCATAATTTTACAGCCGACGAAATTTCAGTTTTATTAAAATTTGCATCTTTATTATTGACAGCAATCAATTGAGATTCTTGAATTCCTTTTACTAATTTATCTGCATATTCACTCGCCTTATTTGGATCTTTCTTATATAAATCAGAAATCTCGGTTAAAGCTTTTGTCCATTGTTCTTTTGTAAAATAAGTTCCGCCAAAAATAGGTCGGCCATCTGGAAGTGCAATACAATTTAACGGCCATCCGCCTTCGCCAGTCATCAATTGTACGGCATTCATATAAATCTGATCAATGTCGGGACGCTCTTCTCTATCTACTTTTATGCTGATGAAATTGTCATTCATTAATTTGGCAACAGAATCGTTTTCAAAACTTTCTTTTTCCATTACATGACACCAGTGACAAGAAGAATATCCTACTGAAATTATAATAAGTTTATTTTCTGCTTTTGCGAGATCTAAAGCTTCCTTATTCCACGCTTTCCAATTTACAGGATTATGCGCATGCTGCAAAAGATACGGGCTTGTTTCATTGATCAAATCA
The DNA here is from genome assembly GCF_000745775.1 of Flavobacterium sp. ASV13. Lineage (GTDB taxonomy): Bacteria > Bacteroidota > Bacteroidia > Flavobacteriales > Flavobacteriaceae > Flavobacterium. The sequence continues at coordinate 49,885 of NZ_JQJY01000010.1, forward strand.
TTTGTAAATTTATGATATTCTTTATCATCCTGTTTTTTATTGCAGCTTAAAAAAAAGCAGCAAACAAGTAGTAAACGGTGTAGAATGCGCATAAAAAATAAAATATAAAAGTGAGTATAATGATTTGAATTTTAGAAGCTTTTAAAAACTTATGAAGCGAAAATAGCAATTTATATTTAAAAGATTTATCGAAACAAAAGAATGCTTCAAATGTTGTATTAAAGGCTTCAAAAGTGACAAACTTATTTCAAGTTTCAAGCTATTTTTACAGATAGCATTTTATTCAAATTATAAAGAAGGGAAATTTTTTGACAGATGAGAAAACTCAGTACTATTTTAACTATAAACCAATTCACAGATAGAAACAAAAAACAATACATAAGTATTAGTAAAACATCTGAAAAACTTTCTGTAATAGAAAAAATAGGATACGGTGTGGGGGATTTTGCGGCGAATTTGATTTTTCAAACATTGCTTACTTTTTTAGCTTTCTTTTACACCGATGTTTATAAGATTCCTGCCGGAACTGCAAGTATTATCATATTTATTGGCGGTTTTATTGGTGCATTTTTTAATATCATCATGGGTATTATTGCTGATCGTACTCAAAGTCATTGGGGAAAATTCAGGCCTTGGATTTTATGGACCGCATTGCCTTTTGGAATTGGTTCTGTTCTTACCTTTTTAACGCCAAATTTTTCTGAAACCGGTAAAATTATCTATACATTACTGACTTATTTTTTCCTAGTACTGATTTACTCCGCCAACAATTTGCCTTATGTAGCCTTAAGTGGTGTTTTAACGGGTGATATGAAAGAAAGAAACAGCCTTTCTTCTTATCGTTTTGTCGCGGTATTGATTGCTCAATTTGTAATTCAGTCCCTTTTATTGCCATTAGTGTTGATATTTGGGCACGGCGATAAAGCGATTGGTTTTAAAAATACCATGATTTTATTTGCCATTATTGGCACAATTTGTCTGCTGATTACTTTTTTTACAACCAAAGAAAGAATCATACCATCAAAAAATCAGGAATCATCTGTGAAGCAGGATTTCTTGGATTTGTGCAAAAACGGACCTTGGATGATTATGGTTCTGGTTACAATTTTAGTATTTATAACCCTTTCATTAAAAGGCGGAATGTATGTTTTTTACTTTAAATATTATCTGGATCCTACTGCTCAAACCGTTTTTCTGAATGATATTGGTTTTACTTCATTCATCGAAAAACTGAATATTCTTTTAATAAATATGGGATTTGTAAATTTTCAGTGGCCAACAGATGTTCCAACTTCAGCGTTTAGTCTTTTTAATGCGGGAGGAATTATTTTTATGATTATAGGCATTATTTTCTCAAAATCGCTAGCAGATTTATTTGGTAAGAGAAATATCTATATCGCTTTTATTTTTTTATCGGCAATTAGCTTGCTGCTTTTTAATTTTTACAGCAGAACTGCTATTAAAATGGTTTTTATTACACAATTAGTTCATGGCTTTCTTTACGGTATAACAATTCCTTTATTGTGGGCTATGATTGCTGATGTGGCTGATTATAGCGAATGGAAAAACAATCGAAGAGCAACTGCTACTGTTTTTTCGGCCATGTTATTGGGGCTGAAAATTGGAATCAGTATTGGTGGCGCATTAGGAGCCGCTTTTTTGTCTAAATATGGCTATGTTGCCGAAGAAGTCAATCAGGTTCCGGCAGCAGTAGAAGGAATTAAACTTTCTGTAAGCATTTATCCGGGCTTTATATTCATTATAAGTGCCGTTTTATTATGTTACTACGTAATTGATAAAAAAATGGAAATCCAGATTGAAACCGATCTAAAAGAGAGAAGAGGAACGGAACTACAATAAGTTTATAATTCACTATGGAGCATTCTATATCGCCTGGCCTTTATTTATCCGACTAAATACAAAAAACCTGACACGTTTTGACACATGCCAGGTTTAAAATTAGAAACAATAATTTCTATTTTACGATCAATTATTTACTTTTCAATTATTCAGCTCCGTCAGTCGTAGCTCTTGCAACAGCAAAACCAGCCACTTTTTTACCAAGTATTAATCCTTTTTCACAATCGCTTCTGTAATGAATAGCGCCATACATTCTTGAGTTTGATGCTTCCAATGCCATAGCTTCATATTCTGTTTTTTTAGCGGGAATAAAATGTGATAAAACTGTACAGGCAGCAGCACTAAAAGTAGAATGACCCGAAACGTACGCTGGAAAATTAGGAACTCCTGTTGTGGTTTTAATCGAAGGATCCATTTGACATGGACGTGGATTGAAATAAGCATATTTTGCATCCCAGCAACTAATAGCAGCATCCATCATGGCAACATTTAACAAAGCTAAATTTCTTGCCCAACGAACTTCGCTATACGATTGCTGTACAAAAGTTTCAGAAGCAATGGCGTTCCAATGCCCCGGAGGTGTATAAGTATCTACTCCATCGGCCCAGAAACTTACAATTTCCAAATGTTCACGAGACTTGTCCTGACTGAAATTTTTAATCTCTGCTAATTCTTTGGCAAAAGCTTCGGATTTTGTGGATGGCGGTGCAGGCGGACGATTTGCCACAACATCTGCTTCTGTCATCAAAAATGATTTTACTTTTCCGAATAATGGCAACATTGGCGGTCTCGCTGGTATTTCTAATGATTTCCATGGAACTTCTCCTGTTGCTGCAGTTTGCGATTCTAATGCGGCCCAAATTGCCGGTGTACCAATAGCTGCTCCGGCTCCATCTGTTGAAGCTCGAGCTATAAATTTGGCAGCAACCTTTCTTCCTAAAATTATTCCGGCGTCAACATCGGAACGAACATTGGCACCACTTATAATGCGGTATAATTTTTCTTCTTCTGCTTTTTCGTTTACATAAGCGATTTCAGTTGGAAATAATAATTTTAAAAGTTCAACAGTAACTCCCGTTACAACAGCATCTTCTGAAGGATAAGATGGCAGGGTGCTTTTAGGAACTAAAACCTGCAAACTTGGATCAACAGTGTAAGGTGCTGCTCTATTATAAAGTTTTTTGTAATGCCAGGCAGCAATGAGCGCATCATATTGCGCAGCACTTACATAAGCATAAGCTCTCGCAGCATAAGGAGGATTAGAAAATGGAAATTGAGGATAAGCAAATGGATTTGCTGCTGAAGGAGCTGGATAAGTTCCGTCTTCATTTTGATATGGCGGACGATTATGTCTCGCAACCAATGTTCTCAAAATTTCATTCCAACGCAGTACACTTCCTGCACTCCAGTATTCTATAATGCTTTTTTGTTCTTTGGTGATACTAACCTGAAAACTCTTAATTTCATTAATTTCCCTTGTATAGGCAGCTGAATTTGTCGCTACAGGTACATCTATTGAGAATTCATCAGGCGCAGTTAAAAGATATGTTTTCCAGCTGCCCGCATCTGCATCTGTGTTTTTAGGATTCAATTGTGGAAATTCCTCATTACGCTCTATAATATCATCATCGCAGGAATATAGTAGTCCTGCTGCAAAAACTAAAAGAACCAGACTTTTTAAGACTATTTTTTGAATACTATTTTTCATCTTATTTGCTTTTTTTATTAAAATTAATCAGATAGAAAATGCCTCCGTAGAATGAAGTTGCTTCGCCAACATTTCTGCCTTCTGTCACTACGTTATAGCCGCCTACAATTGCTAATTCAGGTTGTTTTATAACCGTGTATTTTCCATTTAAACCTAATTTGAAAGCATTCATCGTATTGCTTGGAAAAGGCATGTTGTTTTTTGTAATATCAAAACCTCCCGATTGTGTAACCGAATTATCGAGAACAGCTTCTGCAATTAATCTTGAAGAACGGTATCCTAATCTTAAATTGACATTTATAACATCGGGCATATTTACTTCATTGGTATAATGAATTTCATCGTCCAAATAAGAATTTCGATCAATTGTGATGTTCCCTCTTTTAAGATAAGCCGCAGAAAAAGTGGTGAAAAAATGCTGATACTGCACATCTCCCATTAATCTAAATGTTCCAGTATTGCTGCGCATCCCGATGCTTAGTGGCAAATAATCAGCCACATAATCTGAGGTAGGAAGTGAATAACTTGCTAAAGCCAATACAGAATAAGTAACTGAACCAATTTTCTTTTTCATTGGCATGTATTTCAAAGTCATTGTTAAATCCTGCATTCCTTTTTGACCTTTCATCGTTCCTGCTGTAGCCTTGGTTTCAACATAAGGAAGGCTGACAAGAAAATTCAGCTTGTCTAATATTCCATAATCTCCCATAAAAGCAGGGCCTTGAGCAGATACCGTTCCAAGATTACGATTTTCTCTTTTAAAAGTTCCTTCCCAGTATTTGTCCCAACTGCTATATTGATAGACCGCCCCAAAACAAAAATTATTTTTATTCATCATAAGCGCGTCAATATCGGTTTGTGCATTCATCATAAGGGGAATTATGAAGAGAAAACACAAGTATATTTTTTTCATTTTTAATTCGTTTTTGTTGGTTAATAGTTTGTTTCTGTTTACTCATTTAGCATTTGCTGATTCTGAATGGCAGAATTTGCAGTAAACTTTTCCTGCTCTTTTTTCAAACTCATTGCTGTATAATAATCCTCGTTGTATTTTCCGGCAATAACCAGCGCTCCTGCAACCAAGACAATATTCTTGATAATATACTGACCCGCTAATGTTGGTTCATAAGGAAAGATTTCAAAACAACTGGATTTTAGAATAAAAAAAGTGGATAACGTAGCCGCCATATGCAATAACAGCAGTACAATAGTTACCGGAATCAATTTTCTCACGAGTAATCCCAAGCCTATGCATACTTCACAAATTCCAAGAATTGGAATAAAAAATTCTGGCTTTAGCCAAAAAACAGTTTTTGCGACCATGTCACCTGCAGGGCTAAGACCGAAAATTTTAAGAAGTCCAAACCAAATATAAATTATGACAAGCGCCATACGCATTAAGTAAACACTGTGTTTTCCTATTTTATCACTTAATGAGAAATAGAAAGAGTTAAAAGTAGTTTTCATTTTTCTTCAAGTTTTGGATTATTAATTAGGAGTATCTAAAAACAATTCCTTACAATGTCTATATGATACTGTAAGTATTGTTTTTAAAAGTCAAGTCTGAACCCAGAACAAGGAGTTCGAAAATTTTTCTTGACTTGTTTTTTGCTTTTAATTAATCCTGACGCTTTGTAAAAACGAATTGTTTTTAGTGACTAAGAGATAGGTTTTTCCCTGTACTTTTATTTTTTCCATGTTTTTAACGTCTCCCGGAGTAAAAAATCCGCTTTCAACCGCTGTTACCGATTTGAATTTTCCTTTTCCATTTCCTTTTAAATACAATCCGTGACCGGCATCGTTTCTAGGAGTTTCGACTTCAGAATTAAACATATTTCCTGTAATTAATACATCCAAATTTCCATCTTTATCATAATCATCAACCATTATTTGATTGATACAACTCAGTTGTGCTTCAACAGGCAATTCATGAATTACAAATTTTCCGTTCTTATTTTCCAAATAAATACTGGCAAAGGATTTTACTTTATAATGTAAGGCTTCTTTAAGCGATTTTTCGGTATAAACATCAACAAGAGTGGCTTCTGAAAAACTTTCATAATCTTTGAATTTCTTCTTGATATTCGGAATTTGTTGTGACGAACAACCACGTCCGCGCACCGGATATTGCTTACCATCATTATAATAGCTCAATACAATATCTTTGTGTTTATCGTTGTCAAAATCTTTCACAAAAATATCAAAGGTCTCATTCGGAGTCGCTTTGTATTTGTAATTCAATCCATTGTTTCCAACAATATAATCCATGTCGCCATCCTTATCAAAATCGCCTTGCTGAATGCTCCACCACCAGCCTGTCGTGTCATCGTTAAGTCCCATATCTTTTGTAACTTCTTTGAAACCTGCTTTTGTATTTTGGAAAATACGGATTGGCATCCATTCACCTACTACAATGATATCATCTAATTTATCATTATTGAAATCCGTAATTACGGCACTTGTCGCCATTCCCAGATTTATAAATTCTTTTGGTGCCTTTTTAGAAATTTCAAATTTTGGCTGTGTTGAAGTGCTCAAATTATGCAACAAATAGGTTGTAGTTGGCGAAGGATACTGTCCTGGAACTTGTCTTCCTAAAACCAAAAGATCCTGTTTTCCATCTTTATCATAATCGATTGGATACACTTTTGAACCACTTACCAACATTCTTGGCAATACTCCTGCTGGTGCTTTGGTAAAATCGCCTTTTCCGTTATTGATATATAATCTGTCTTGTAATTTTGGATCATTAATCAAAAATTCATAACCGCCACTTACTACATATAAGTCGTTATCTCCATCATTATCAGCATCAAAAATTAACGCACCCGTATCTTCACTAGCTTTATCCAGTTCCAATGCCGGAATATTTTTTTCTACAAAACCATTTTTAGTCTGAAAAACCATTTTTCCGGAATAAGTTGCTGAACCTCCAATGAAATAATCCTCAAGACCATCTTTATTTAAATCACCTACAGCAATGACAGGCCCGAAAGTTGACATTTTATGAGGCAACAAAACCTGATCTTTAAAATCATCATATTTATTTTCTTCGTGTTTAAAAACTGGGAAGATTTTGGTTTCAGTCGTAAATAATTGTTTTTTCGGGTTTGTAGCAGCTACGGCTTCTTCTTTAGCATCCTGCTCTTTTATATGAAGCGTTTGATTTGCTTTTACATTGTTTAACTTTTGTACTTTACCATTTGTCCAAACCACTTTTACTTCATCAATTGTATTTTCTTTACCTACACCAAAATGCAGTTCAGGAGCCACTGATGATTGAAATCCTCTTGTTAAAGTAAGCTCTTGCATTTGAGTTCCTTTTTTGGTTCTCACATAAACACGATTTCCGAGACCGTAAATATTTTTTGAATTGCCTTTAAAATCTACTTTGATATAATTGTTGAGTTTTGAACTTGAATTTTCGAAAACTGATGCATAATCATCGATATTATTTACTACAATGTCTAAGTCGCCATCGTTATCTAAATCTACGTAAGCTACGCCATTTGAAAAGCCTTTAAATTCAATTCCCCATTTTTTATTTGCCTGTTCAAAATTTAAGTTTCCTTTATTTTGAAACATGAAATTATCGATTTTCTCAGATGGAATTTCCTGAGATTTTTTAAGCAAATCTTTTGGTTTTAGATTTAACGTTTCAAGACTATGAAAAAAATCATTGTTATTGATTTCTCTTCTTGTTCCATTCGTTACAAACAAATCCTTGTTTCCGTCATTGTCAAAATCGGCAAATAAAGGTCCCCAACTCCAATCTGTAGATGATGTTCCGGTGATGCGTGATACATTGCCAAAATGCGGAATTCCGTTTTCATAAACTCCGGTATTTAACTGCATACAATTGTGCATATATTGGTAATTAAAGCCTGCATCAATTACATCCCAAAAAAGTTTTGGATTCATACTGGACATATTTGCTTTTTTACGACGATTGTCTTTCGCATCCATATCTACCTGAAAAACATCTAAATTTCCATCGTTATTGAAATCTGAAATATCAACGCCCATTCCGTAGAATGAATTATGCGCCATTGCCTCTTTTACAACTTCTTTAAAAGTTCCATCCTGATTGTTTATATACAGGAAATCTGGTGAGTTGAAGTCATTTGAAACATAGATATCAGGCCAGCTGTCATTATTTAAATCGCCCACTGTGGCACTTAATGATAAACCATAGTTCTTTACACCTGCCTGTTCGGTAACATTCGTGAAACGATTTCCATCATTTCGGTATAAATGCCCTGATTCATTGTCTTTAACATGAAGCATCATTTGCACATAATCGCCCGTTGCAGAATTAAATTTCGTAGGCGGATAATTAGCTACAAACAAATCTAAGTCGCCATCTTTATCATAATCGAAAAATGTACCCTGAACGCTGTTTCCTATGTCGTCAATACCATATTCTTTGGCTTTTTCTGTAAAAGTGCCGTTTCCGTTATTAATATATAACTCATTGTTTTTAGGGCCAAATTTTCCTCCGACACTACAATAAATATCTAGAAAACCATCTCCGTTTACATCGGCCATGGTAACTCCTGTATACCAACGGCTATCGCCTCCTACACCAGCTTTTTCTGTAATATCTTCAAATTTTAAATTTCCTTTGTTTAAGTATAATTTATTGGACACCTGATTTCCAGTAAAATAAACATCAACTAAACCATCGTTATTGATATCACCTGTTGCAACTCCACCTCCTAAATAAATATAGTTGTAGGTAAAATAATTGAGAGAATCATTTTCTTTCAAGTTATTACTAAACTCAATTCCGGTATCAGAACGGTCTAAAGTGGTAAAGATCTTTTGATCAGAGTCTTTAGAACAGCTTGCAAGTAATACTAAGCTCACAATGCTCAAAAAACCTGCTATCGTATTTATGTTTTTCATTTTTATATTTCTAAAATTTATCAATTTGTCTAATGGATTAACCTATTAACTCTTAGCATTTTATTACATACAGATAGGCGATCTCGCTCCGGCCGTAGGAAAGGAAAGTTTTTTAAGATTTATGTTTGAAAATTCTTTTTCGCCTTCAATAATTTTGATGAATTGATTTGGCTTTACATTTTTAAACACTTGCTTTTTCTGATTTTTTGGCCAGATAATTTCGATTTGATCAATGATTTTTGTTTGTCCAATTCCAATTTCCATTCGCAATGCCGAGGCTCCGAAACTTCCACCTGAATTTACTATTCTGTATACCGATCTTGGAATACCTTTTTCTTTGAAACTTACTTTTATTTTGGCACCAATTGCAGAACGATTGCTCTCTGTGCCTTCTAACTTCATCTTTATCCAACGGTTGTTGTTTTGGCCTGGATTCAGGTATAAAGAATTATTGAAAGCATCTCCAAAATAAGCACCTCCAACTTCAATGAAAATATCGCTGTCACCATCATTATCTAAATCATTAAAAGCTACGGCGTGCCCTTTTTGAAGATTTCCCATACGACTTGAAACTGTGACATCTGCGAATTTTCCGTTGCCCATATTTCTGAATAATTTATTAGGAGATAAGGATTTATAATCTGGATTTCCAGTGCCGAGGTACATATCCAGAAATCCATCGTTATCAAGATCTCCAAAATTGGAACCCATTGCAAAAACAGTTTTACTCAGACCCGATATTTCAGAAACATCAGAAAAAGTGCCGTCATGATTATTGTGATACAAATACATTTTGCTGCTACCATTTGGAATATTTAATGCTTCCATTGCAATTTCACCTGCAATTGATCCGTTAAACTGATAACCGCAAACAAAAATATCTTGCCAGCCATCATTGTCATAATCCCAAAACCAGGTTGGAAAAGTCATGACATTAATTCCTGCTAAACCAGCTTCGTCTGTAACGTCTTTAAATTGCGGAATGCCATTTTTAAGTCCGGTATTTTTTAATAATATTTTCTTTTTATTCATTCCGGAAAGAAACAAATCGATATCGCCATCATTATCATAATCCGCTGATGTTGCTCCTTTGATATAACTAACAACATCGCATTTAGCCGCTTTGGCTACATTAGTAAATATTCCGTCCTGATTATTGAGATACAATTCAGAAGGATAAACTCCATCATCTGAGGACTCGTTTCCAATAAATAAGTCTAAATAACCGTCATTATTAAAATCGTTCCAGTTTCCGGCTTGAGTAGGAAATTCAGAATACAGACCACTTTTAATAGTCACATCTGTAAAAGTGCCATCGCCGTTGTTGCGTAATAATGAGTTGGGTTGTCTACCGTATTTACGCATCCAGGCACCTCTTAAAACGAAAATATCAACATTACCGTCATTATCATAATCCGCCTGAATCATGTTCAAACCGCCTTTAAATCTTCCTATTTCTGAACTTTTAGATAAATCCGAAAATTTTCCTTTCAGATCATTTTGATAGTAATGCATAACGCCGTCCAGACTCCAGTCTGAGGTTACAATATCCAAATAGTCGTCATTATTGAAATCATCAACAATCACTCCTCCTGACATATTTCTGCTCTTTATGCCAACATTTGGAGCGACATCTAAAAATGGTTTTACATGGTATTCCGAAGCGTCTTTATTAAGATTGGGTATCAGCCATTTTTGAGGAACTTCTGACGGATAGCCCCCTAATGTCATGTAAGCGATATTAAGCAACCATCTTGATTCATAATCGTTAGCATCTAAATCCAATAACTTCTTATAAATTTCAATTGCATTTTGAGATCCTTGACGTACGGTATGAATACCGTTTTTTTGAATGGGCATAATACACGATTCCGGATTGTGGTAATTCACGCAATTTTGTTTTTCACCAAGTCTCATATAAGCAATTGCAAGGCATTTTAACGCTTGCGGATCATCTTTTCCATCAATCGCTTTTTTTCTTTTGATGGCATTTTCCATAATTGATACAGATTCAGCTTCTTTCCCGAATTTCAATAATGCATTCCCTTTGTTTAATTCGTTGAATAATTTAAAAAAACCTTCATCAGAACTTTTAATTATTGAATCGTAATAAGCCACTTCTGCCTGAGCTGCGAATGGATTATTTTTCACATTATACATCTTCTTTCTGGCACCTAAAATCTTGATCATTTTATCATTAGGATTAGAAAAATAATCGCATGAAACCGTCAAAACAGATACTATAGATAAAAATATTAGTGGCTTAATTTTCATAATTAAAACATTTTTAGAATAGCAAAATCCCTTTTGAATATTAGAAAACTTATTCAATTGAAGTGATTTTATCGATCGTTTTGTTTCCGATATGAAAATTGTAGAATTTCCAAACCTCGTGAGCTACATTTCTACCCAGTTTTAGTCCTTCAACATTATCTGCCTGAATATGATAGCCTCCCATAACTCTGGAAATTCCAGCCATATTTGCTGTTTCTGTAAACGTTGGGAATTTTAGAACAACAGGTTTTCCGATGTTATTTGGTTCTGTCATTGATCCTGGCGTACTCACAGTTGCAGATTCTCCAAAAGTGTCATTTCCTGTCCATAATTTTAATGCTTCACCGCAGCCACCACTAATTGTACTATGTCCGGAAACATAACCTGGAAAAGCTGGGCATAAAAAAATATCTGGTGAATACGGTCTCCAGTCTTGTCCTTTCATATCTATATTTCCAAAACCAGGTCCGCCCCAGGCATTTATAGTCTTGTCTTTAAAATAATAATGTACTAAAGCATAAGGACGAGCAAAATCGTAAAACATTTTTGTATCCCAACAGGCTATAAAACAATCCATAGCCGTCACTTGATTGTAGAAAAACATTTTCACATCCTGATCAAGCGTGTGCTTATCACGTCTTGAAACATCCTGAGCAAATTTTAGCCAGTGTCCAGCTTGTTGTACTGATTTTGGACCATCACGCATAAATTCTACTAATGCTTTTTGTTCGTTAGTAAGATTATGTTGCAAGTCGATTAATTCTTTAACTTCATTTTTAAGTTGTTCTGAATCTAAAGAAGGCGGAGGCATTGCACGAAACTGATCTCCAGATTTTAAACCAACAGGCTTTACTTTGCCCCAAAATGGTGTCATACAACCTGGCGCGAACTTACCGCCTTTTCCGTCTGAAAAATATTTTGGTTGCCAGTGATTTACATCAACCATTTCATCTGCAGTATTTACTGGCTTATAATTTACATAATTAAAATAGGGAGTTCCGTTTGATCCATCTTCTTCTCCATATTGATTTGAACCGTCATGTTTTCTAGCTTCGATAACCGCTTTAGCTGCTAAATTTCCTATTCCTACTGGTGTTTTAGGATCAAGAGATTTATCATTAGAATCCAATCCTAATTCAATCATATAAGCCTTAAACATTTCTTTATCCGAAAAATAATATTCACTTAAGGCACCATAAGCAGCATAACTAATAGCAATCTCCTTGTTTTTGAGTGTTTGTTCTTTTTGAGGTCTTCTTTCTGCATCTTTTAAATATACCGGAATTGCCTTTTGATCATAACGGCTCCAGGCATCAAAAACAGCAACAAAAGTTAATCCTAAAAAACGGGAAGTTACGGTTGGTCTCGGCTTAAATTTATCCGTATCATTTGCTGTTGCACGAATAGCAATTTCGCTCCATTTATAAGCCATATTGCTTGCTCCTGTTGGTTCAGGTTGTTTTTTATTGTCTTTGTTTTGGGCAAACGCAGATAGGCTTAAAGCACTAAACAGTAGCACTTTAAACAAAAATTTATAAATTTTCATTTGGTTAGGTTTATATGGTTATGTAATAGTTTCTTAAATCAATTATTCTAATTGATTAAGTGAAAAATTTAAATAATCAGAATTCATCTTATGGCAACACCAAAGATTGAATTGAGGACTTGATTGATAGTCAAGACTTTTTAAATTTTTAACGTGAAAGAAATATTATACCATATCGGGAGGAGGACAAATGGTAGTAAAATACCCTGAAAGAAGGTCTCTTTTTGGAGTATACGGACACAATTTTTCAGGGAAAAATACTTTGGATGCAGTAACAACCAAATCAATTGTATCATTATTAGGAATGTAATCCGTAATGAAGGATTTCATTAATTTTTTACTTGGATTTTCTTTGTTAGAAGAGGTATCAAATATCTGACTGTCAACAATTTTTTTCAAATCCTTGCTAAAAACTTTGGTATAAGAATTTTTTAGACAATATAACTTTAAGACATTGTTTACTATTCTCTTCTTAAAAACATGATAGGTTTTATTTTCAATTGTAAAATCTTCATTAACTTCCTCAAAACCAGAATCTACGACATAGGCATAAGGATCAATTTGAACTTCAATAACTTCAAAATTTGAATCCTCAGTTTTTTCCATAGCAGTCACCCATATTTGCTCTTGTTGTTCAGCAAACATCATATAAAATCCTAAAACATTGTAAAACAATGTTACGATTAAAAAAAGTGATGCAATTTTTTTCATCTTGAATAAAACTGGTCTGTGGTATTTAAAAATGTATTTTAATAGTAAAACAGAAAATTATAAGTATCTAATTTTTAATGGTTTTTCAGAATATAAAATAGTGATAAACAGCGCACTTGCATGCGCTGTTTGTCAAACTACTAACTAACTCTAACTTAAACTAACTAACTTCGTTCAATTAATAGCCCGGATTATTATTACTAGGCTTAATATTTGGATTTGAAGATGTTTCTCTATTTGGTATTGGCCATAATTCGCTTTTACCAGCTTTAAAACCAGTTCCTGCTAATTGAGTACTAGCAATGCCCCATCTAATTATATCATCAAAACGAACTTGCTCACCAGCCAATTCTACTTTGCGTTCGTGAATAAGAGCAGTAAAAACCTGATCTTTTGTAAGTGTTGTTGCCAACAATGGTACACCAGCTCTTGCGCGAACCTGATTAATGTAACCAATAGCTGTTGCTTGTACACCGCCAGATCTTAAGCTTTCACATTCAGCCATCATAAGCAATACATCTGAATAACGCATAACTTTAAAGTTGATACTTGAATCAAGATTTTCATCAGTACGTTTATAATAGTTTTGATATTTTTTCCAGCCTGCTCTTCTTAAACCTTCTGATGAAGAAAAATTAGCAGCTGTCATCGTGTTGTTTCCGTTATTATATTTAGATCCCGGAACGTAAAAAGTATCTCCAAAACGTTTGTCGTTTGCCTCATATTCATCTAACAAATTATCAGACGGATATACATTGTACCAACCAAGATTACCATATTCCTGACCTCTAAGCGTAGATTCAGCAACACCATCTCCGGCAGTATCACTACCCCATTTATCAGCTACTCCTAATTTTTCATCATATTCAATTTCAAAGATTGATTCAGGACCATGTTCTGTTTCATCCATAAAATTGTTGTAGAAATTAGCTTCTAAACTAAATCCTGTCACTTTGCTAAAAGCAGCTAGAGCTTCATCATATTTCTTTTGGTACAACAATGCTTTTCCTAAATAAGCAAAAGCGGCTTCTTTTGTTGCTCTTCCTTTGTCTTCAACATTTTTGCTTAATAGATTTTTCGAAGCAAAGTCAAAATCAGAAACAATCAATTTATAAACTTCATCTTTAGGGCTTCTTGGATTACCAACGATGGTCTGTTTTGTATAAATTGGCAGATCTCCAAAACGAGGTACTAATAAAAAGTAATAGTATGCTCTTAAAAAATGAGCTTCGCCTAAAAACTTATTCTTTTTCTCTTGTGATAAAATTGAATTTGGCAAAGCATTAATCTTATCTTCATTATCCAAAACAAAATTAGCTTTGGAAATTCCTAAATAACAAGTCTCCCAGTAAAATTGGATGATATCACTACTTGCATCAAAAGAGAAATCAAGAAAAGGCTTTTTATTTCCTTCCAATTGAGGATTTCCCTTATTTTCCTGAGCCATATTGTCTAAAGCAAAGAAAATATGTCTTGCGTATAATCCTCTTGTCTGCAAGTTTGCATATGCAGCATTTACTGAAGCTTGCACCTGAGTTTCACTTTTAAAGTACGTTTCTGGCGATAACTCATTTGGATTACTCAATTCTAAATCATTGTCGTTGCATGAATTTATTGTAAAAATCCCTAACAATATTGCAACTGTATATTTTATTTTTCTCATCATCTTTATAAATTAAAATGTAACATCAAGTCCAAAAATTATTGATTTAGGTTGTGGATATCTTCCTATATCAATTCCGGCAGAATTTGCATTAGCATCTACACGAGCAATTTCAGGATCTAAACCAGAGTACTTTGTAATTGTAACAAGATTTTGCGCACTTACATAGAATCGGATATTTGAAAAATGGTTGTCAAAAGCATCTCCAGATAAAGTATATCCAAGAGTCACATTTTTTAACCTAGTATAAGAACCATCTTCAACATATCTTTGACTTGCAGATGACCAGTTTTGCCCCGCTCCAAGTGCTCTAGGTAATGTAGCCGAAGGATTGGTAACTACTCCATTTTGAACAATTGATCTGTCTAAAACATCTGTACTAGCATTAAATAAACGCTGCATAGCTTCTAGATCAAATTTATTTGAATTGAAGACGTCATTTCCGCTAACTCCAGTTATAAAACAGTTGAAATCGAATTTTTTATAGGCTGCTGTAAGATTTAAACCATACGTAAAATCTGGATATGGATTTCCAATATTTGTTTTATCTTCTGAGTTGATAACTTTATCACCGTTTCTGTCAACAAATCTAATATCACCAGGTTGTACAGTAGTTTGTCCTGCACCTAAAGCAGCATCTACTTCTGCTTGATTTTGATAAATTCCATTCGTTTGATAACCCCAGAAGTAAAATAATGGCTGACCAACTTCTAATCTTGAAAAGCTTTCCAGACCGGCTCTTCCTGACGGCCCGCCTAATACGCTAGTTACACCCGGCGCTAAACTTGTTACCTCGTTTTTACTTGTTCCTAAGTTCGCAACAGCTGACCATGTAAAATCACCTTTTCTGTCGTTGTAGCCAAGTGAAAGTTCAAATCCATGTACTTTTGTATTAGCAATATTTTGAGTTTGAGTTCCTCCACCAGCTGAACCTACAGAAGCAGGTAGTGGTACTGCGAAAAGGATATCACTACCTTTATTGTTAAAATATTCAAAGCTTCCAGTAAATTTTTCATCAAATAAACCAAAATCCAAACCTATATTTCTATCTGTTTTAGACTCCCATTTCAAATCTGGATTAGAAGCTCTACCAGCTGTAACACCTGAAGCAGCTGCTCCGTTAATTGGATAAATATAATTTGCTGCTAAAGTTCCACTGTACTGATAATTGTCGATAAGGTCATTACCTGTTGTTCCAGTACTGGCTCTAAGTTTCAATGTGCTGAATATAGAATTTGCCATAAAACTTTCTTTTGCAATATTCCAACCTAAAGCAACAGAGTAAAAATTACCATAGCGATTATTAGAACCAAAACGAGAAGATGCATCTCTACGTCCTGAAATTGCGAATAGGTATTTATCATCATAGTCGTAATTAATACGAGCTACATAACCCAAATTATTTGTTTCACTGCTTGTTGATGCTAAATTTGCATCTTGAAGTCTCAATTGATCAATTTCATCTGAAATATAATAACGGCTACTTGCTACAAGATTCTGAAATTTATTCTCTATTTTAGTAATTACTCCTACTGCTTCTACGTGATGTTTTTCTGCAATAGTAGTTTTGTAAGTTAAACTATTATCGAAAACAATAGTTTGACCTTGAGAATTTGTTTCTGCAGTTGATGAGTAAGCTTGTTTATGAGCTGAACCATCAGCATAACTTGGGATAAAAGTATGGTCTTCATTTGTAAAATAATCCAAAGCAACTTGTGATCTGAATTTTAATCCTTTAATGATTTCTACTTCAGCATAAATGTTTCCAATTATAGATAAACCCTTAATGTATTGATATCCTAAATTTGCCACACGAACTGGGTTTTCTGCATCCTGCCCATCAGCAGTAGAAGGACCTTGATAACCTCCTAAATTATTTGGATTGTAAACAGGTAAATAAGGTGCCATTTTAATAGCATGTTCTAATAATGTTCTACCACCTGATGCACGTTCTGGATTAGTCTTGCTAAAAGATACTCCAATATTACTTCCAACTGTTAACCTGCCAATAGTTTGTGTATTGTTTGCTCTGAAAGAGTAACGTTCAAAACCAGTATTTATAACAGCTCCTTCTTGTTTTAAATATCCAGCAGAATAGCGACCTGTAGAATTATCTGTTCCGTTTGAGAAGCTTAAATTATAATCCTGCATTACACCATCCTGAAAGATTTCGTCTTGCCAATTTGTATTTATGTTTCCAAATTCAGCTGCTCTGGCTGTTAAGTCACTTCCTAAATCTTTTGCATATTTTAGGTATTGCTGTGTATTCAGAACATCATATCGTTTAGTAATTCTTTGAAAACCTGCATAAGAACTAAAATTTAATGTTCCTGCACCTTTTTTTCCTTTTTTAGTTGTTACCATAACTACACCATTATAGGCTTTAGAACCATATAATGCAGTTGTTGAAGCATCTTTTAAAACGGAAATACTCTCAATATCACTAGGATTTAATCCTGATAAGTTACCTGTTAAAACTCCATCGATTACATATAAAGGTGTACTATTTCCCATTGTAGCTAAACCACGAATACTAACCGTTGGACTAGTACCCGGTGCACCATTTACAACAGTAACACCTGCTGCTCTACCTTGCAAAGCTGACTCTGCATTAGTAATAGGAACTGCTGTAATATCTTTTGAGGTAACGGTTGAAATTGCTCCAGTTACCTTAGTTCTTTTTTGCGTACCGTAGGCAACAACAACTTCCTGCAAGTTTTGTGCTGATTCAACAAGTGTAACATCAATTGTGCTACGAGTTCCTACTGCAACCGTTTGCGTAACTAAGCCAACATAAGAATATATTATTTTGTCTGTTGGATTAACTCCTTTTAAAGAATACTTACCGTCAAAATCTGTCGATGCACTATTGTTTGAACCTTGTACTGTAATACTGGCACCAGGTAATGGAAATCCCGAAGGATCTGTAACCACACCTTGTACGGTCTTGGATTGTGCCATCATATTCTGATAGCTTATCATCAGCAATGCGATTATTGCAAATTTTAATTTTAACTTCATAATTGGTTTTTTGTTTTAGTTAAATAATTGTTGGTTGTAAAGTTTTGTTTGTTATTTATTGTATTGACGCTTTCTTTTTAATTTCAGAAACTAATTATGGAACGCATTTTATTTTTTTCGCAATTGATAAATTCTATCCTTAAATTTTGATTTTAAAAAGTCGCTCATGATACATAAATATGGTTTTAATTCATTTTCTAGTTGGTTTAAGATTGTTAGTAATTTATTTCATGTTTATTTTAATTTTGATTATACCAAAAGTAGATTGTTAACATAAATTTCACATACTACATTTGATGCATAATCTATCAAATTTGTAGCATCGTAGTTAAAAAAATAGGAAATTCAGGGTTTTACAGCGCTTAATCAATTGAAATGAAAAATATATTATTACTAATTTTAGCATCTTATTTTTTTGATATGAAAAAAATAAATGACTTATAAATTTCTATTTCGCAATCAACAAGAGATGAAATCGAGCCTTATATTTCTTTTTTAAAAAAAATAAAAAAAGGCTAAAAACAACATAATAAGCGGTTTATAAAAACCTGTCAGACCCATTTCAAAGCAAAAAAAAAGACGAAATACTTCGTCTTTTTTTAGTAAAAAAATTGCCGTAATTAATTATTGTTTACTTTTTGTGTTGGCAGACATCCAAACTTTTCTTTATAACATTTAGTAAAATAAGAAGGTGAACTAAAACCTACTTTATAACTGATTTCCGTTATATTATCATTTCCTAATTCTATTAATTCTTTAGCCTTTTCTAAACGAACATTCCGAATAAATTCATTGACTGATACACCTGTTAATGTTTTAACTTTTCGATACAGCTGGCTTCTGCTCAAAAATACATTTGAAGCCAAAACTTCGACACTTAATTCGGTCTCACGAATATTTTCATTGATGTATTTCAGAACATTTTTTATGAATTCATTGTCTAAAGTCGTAGTTTTTTCTTTAGCTGTTGAAGTAATTCCGTTATAGAATTTATTGAACATAATTTGCCTGCTATTAATCAATTGTACTAAACTGGATCTCAAAATATCCATGTCAAACGGCTTACTCAAATAGATATCAGCGCCAGAATCAATTCCTTCCAATCTATCTTTAACCAAAGCTTTTGCAGACAACATCATTAACGGAATATGGCTCGTTTTTAAATTGGCTTTTATATTTTTACATAATTCCAAACCATTCATAACAGGCATAATCACGTCGGTTAAAATTAAATCAGGTAGTTTTTGCAAAGCTAAGTCCAGGCCAACTTGCCCATTTTCGGCAACGATGACTTTGTACTCTTTTTTGAGCTCATTTTTTAAATAATTCCGAAGTTCAACGTTGTCTTCAACAATCAAAATCGTATACGTTCGATCCTGATGTTCTTCCTCCTCTGTCAATTGAGTTTCTTCTTTTTCTACTATAGGCCTAAAGCTAATTTTGTTTTCCTTTTTATATTCTTCAAACAATATTTCGTTTTCATCAAAAAACTCTTTTCCAACAGGAAAAAGCAGTTTAAAAACGGTACCTACTCCCAATTCACTTTCAACTTCGATTATTCCTTTATGCAATTCTACAAATCCGCGAACAACTTCCAGACCAATACCAGTACTTCCATAATACGCCTTATTCAGATTGTTCACCTGATAGAAACGGTCAAAAATTCTTTTAATATCTTTTTTATCTAAACCTGAACCAGTGTCTTCAACAACTATGGTAAAATAAGGAGTAGCATCTGGTGAATCTATTAAAGGGAAATGAATTGGTTCATTATTAATGATGATTTTCACCATAATTTTTCCGTTATCCGGAGTAACTTTAAAAGCATTTGAAACTACATTAAAAATAATTTTTTCAAACATTTTCGGGTCGATCCAATCTTTTAATGCCGATTTATTTGACTCGAATTGAAGCTGAATTCCGCGACTTAATGCTTCTTCATTAAAATAACTGACAACTTCTTTTGTAAAACCAACCACTTCAATCAATTGTAGTTGAAGGCTCATTTTATTAAACTGAAGTTTATTAAAATCCATTAACTCATTAATCAGTCGGGAAAGTCTGTCAGAACTTTTTTGAATCGTTTGCAATTTATTCAGTACACCTTCTGGAAGCTGTTGACTATTATTTTTAATTATATCGCCTAAAGGATTTAATATCAATGTAAGCGGCGTTCTGAATTCATGTGAAATATTGGTAAAAAACTGTAATTTTTTATTGTTTAATTTTTCAATCTGAATGGCTTTTTGTTTTTCAAACTCGATCATTTGTTTTTGTTTGAATCGATTTTGATAATATTGATTGGCAAAATGAATTGCTGCCCCTAATAAAAGAGTATAAAATAAATACGCAAAAGATGTTTTCCACCAAGGCGGTAATATCTCGATTTTTAATTCCAGCGGCACCTTGCTCCAAGCACCATTTTTTTCTGAAGCTTTAACTTTAAATGTATAATTTCCGGGAGCTAAATTGGTATAAGTTGCCGAACGTTTGTTTCCGACATAATTCCACGAATCATCAAAACCTTCTAAATAATAGGCAAATTCATTTCGGGCCGGAAAAGAATAATTTACCGCAATAAAATCAATTGTAAATACAGACTGATCGTGTTTAAGAATTATTTTTTTTGTTTCAGAAAGTACTTTTATTAGTGGCGAATTTTTTTCAAGTGGCCCGACCGATTTATTAAAAAGCTTTAAATCAGTAAAATAAACAGGCAATTGTTTTTTGCTTCTAACTAAATTAGAAGGATTAAAATAGTTTAAACCCTCATAGCTCCCAAAATAAAGCATTCCATCTTCATCTCTTAAAACTGCATTGTTATTGAAGTCATTCCCTAGCAAACCATCATACGTAGAATAGTTGACTGTAGTATTGTTTTTTAAATTCAGTTTGGTGATTCCTTTCTTTCCGCTTAACCAAATGCATCCATCATTAGATTCTGTAATCGCCGAAATAGATTTTTCATGCAGTCCTTTAAAGTTTATGTACCACTTTAGAAGATCTGTTTTTTTATTGTAACTGAACAATCCTGCACCATCAGTACCAATCCAGATTTCTTTGTTTTTAGCCTGATATAAAGCATTGATTGTATGAGTACTTTTATGATTTTTAAGTTTCTCCGACATTTTATCTCTAAAAGAAGTCACAGAAAAAGTGATAAAATCATTCGTAACCACTTTATAAAGTCCAGTTGTTGAACCAACCCAAACGGCATCATCTGAATCAACCATTACATTTCTAATGTCAATATTTGTTATTGCATTTGTCAAAAATGGCTTCGCATTGCAATGGTGAAATTGTCCGTCTGACGGGGTATAATAATGCAGTCCTTTAGCAAAAGTTCCAATCCAAATTACACCTCTGGAATCTTCAGTAATGCTCATAATATTATCTGAGGCCAGATTAGGAGTATTTTTGGTATTATAATTAATAAAACTCCTGCTTCCTTTCTTTAAAAGAAAAATTCCCTCATTCCAGCTTGACAACCAGATATTTTGTTTTTTGTCAATAAATACCTTTGTGATATTATCATTGGTTAATCCAGAATATAGACTAGGATCTGATTTGGTAATATGTTTAAAGTCTTTGGTTGTGGGATTATAAACATCCACTCCGCCACCTTCCATGGAAATCCATAATTGTCCCTGATGGTCTTTGGCAATTCCAGTTACACAATTTGTTTGTAAGGATTGTGGATTTCCCGGCAAACTTTCTATGATATTGACTTTACTGTTTATTTTATCAAAAACACCTAAGCCTTTATTATAATAACCAAGCCAAATTCTATTCTCTTTGTCTAATAATAAAGACCAAACCGAATTTGAGCTTAAACTGCGCGTATTGAATTTGCTGTTTACATATTTTTTTTGAACAGCACCCTGATCGTCTACAATGATTAAACCGTCATTTTCGGTCGCGCAAAGAATTGTTTTAGAATCTCTTGCCAAAATTGACATGATCCTTTTTTTGGTAATTGGATAGAAAAAAGCCTGTTTAACCTTAGAATGTAAATCTACTTTTATTAAACCTTTAAATCCGTCGCCAATCCATAAATTTTGATTACTGTCTAAACACATTGACACGATGCTTGCCGATAGTATCCGATTGTCATTACCAATGTTAACCTTTTTAGTCTCATTTTTTATAGGGTCGAATACTTTCAAACCTAAGTTTGTCCCCAAGTAAATTGTTCCTTTTTTATCTTTTACAAGACTATTGATAAGATAATTTGAGTTATTTGCTACATCAGAATTAACTTTGGTAATTTCCCGCGTCGTAGTATTTAATTTTAGTAAACCGTTATTAACTGTTCCTAACATTAGATTTCCATTATTATCTTCAATAATGCTTTTAATAGAAATTACAGTTTCCTTTTTAATTTTCTTTTGAATATCAATACTCTCAAAATTATCTAAGTTTCGATTATAAAGACACAATCCTTCATCTGTCCCTATCCACAACCGGTTGCGAGTATCTACATAAGTAGCATAAATCAAATTGCTATTAATAGAATTACTTTTCTTGGAATTTTGCTCATACGCAACATAATTAACTCCATCGTATTTAAATAAACCAGCGCCATTTGTACCCATCCACAAAAAACCAGACTGATCCTGTGAAATAGTATAAATGCCACTTTTCGAAGCTTCTTTATCTACTAATCGAAATTGATAGTTTTCAAATTTATCTTGAGAAAACAAATTGTTTACTACAAAAAATAAAATAACTATCGCTCTAACACAATTTTTTGGAGCCATAAATTATTGAGGAAATTTAAATTAAATATATACTTTTTAATTGAAAATGCAATTATTAACATGTTAATTAAAAATAGTATTAGAATTTTAAGCTTACTTCGAAAAACAGTACTTCTCAAAGCAGGCGCCGAATCCCTGTAAATTACTGAACAATTACTTTAGTCATTTTTAGATCTTCAGTGGCTGAACTATTACCATAATACACCTCATACTCACCTGGAATTACCTTCATATTTTTAATATTTTGATCATAAAATTCAAATGAAGACGACGGCAAATCAATAGTTACATTTTGACTTTCTCCCGCTTTTAAATTGATTCGTTTAAAAGCTTTTAAGGTTTTTAATGGACCATCTGTATCATTTAATTTTTTGATGTATACCTGAACAATCTCTGTTCCTGGAAGTTTACTGACATTTTTTATTGAAAAATTCAATTGTGTACTTTCATTTGATTTTATTTTTGTCTTGGACAGTTTTGCTGTACTTATATTGAATTTAGAATAACTCAAACCAAAACCAAAAGGGAACAAAACATCTGTTGTATATCTGTATGTGCGTCCTTTCATTGAATAGTCTTCAAAATCGCCTAAAATGTCTGAGTTTTTATAAAATGAAACCGGAAGTTTTCCGCCAGGATTATAATCTCCAAAAAGTACATCGGCGACAGCCTGACCTCCCAATTCTCCTGGATACCATGCTTGTAAAATGGCATCGCAACTTGATGTCTCTGGCGTTAAAGCAATTGCAGAACCTGAGCAGTTTACAAAAACCACTTTTTTACCAGCAGCTTTTAATTCTTGCAAACATTTTCTTTGAACTGCAGGAAGTTCTATATTCGTTCTGTCACCGCCTTTAAAACCCGGATAAGAAACCGGCATTTCTTCGCCCTCAAGCAAAGTCGAAAGTCCACCTACAAAAACCACAGTATCAATGCCTTTTAATTTCTGGATTAATCCTCCGAAATCTATATCAAACTCTTTTCCGAAATCAAATTCAAGATTCGCCTGCCAATTGTTTGACTGAGCATACAGAATTTCGATTTTATATTTTTTACCCGCTTCAACTACAAATGGAATTTTTCCTGGCAACGTTCTCCAAGTAGTATATTTTGCTTTTGAAATTCCGTCAACTAGTAATTCGAAAACGCCGCAAGCTCCTGTTTTAAATACAAGTGTATCATTTGACGTGGCTAAAAATTCTGTCTCATATTTTGCCGAAAATCCTTCTAATTTAACTCCAGAAGCAAATTCATGCTGACCGGCAGTTGTCATTTTTATAGGATTTAAAATCTGTTGTGAGACAACTGGAATACCTTCCCTATTCGGGTTATTCCAGAAAGTTGCCTTCATCCCTTTTTTTCCTTCAAATGAAATTTGACTGAAATAACTTTGATTTACTTTATCTTCTACTAAATCACAACCTTTATCATAAAAGATTTTATTAGCCGTAATTTTTGATTCTATTCCGTTTTTAATAGTTGTCGTTTTTACGGGCGTACCGTTATAATTTCCCCATAACATTGGTTCATCGTCGGCATTTGGACCAATAACTGCCACTTTGTGAATTGTTTTATTTAAAGGAAGAATATTATTTTTATTTTGCAAAAGTGTCATTGACTCCTGAGCCATTTCAAGCGCTAACTTTTGATGCTCTTTACTATTAAGTACGGTTGCTGGAATTTGAGTCCACGGAACAGTGGCATCATCATCCATTTCACCCAAATCAAAACGCCCAATTAAAACGCGAAGTAAGCTTTTGTTAATATCAGATTCTTTTATTAAATCTTTCTCTACTGCTTCTGGCAAATTTTTAAAAGGATATTTTTCCCAAACGCATTCGACATCAGTTCCTGCAAGTACGGCTTTAGATGCCGCATGTGTAGCATCAGACGAAACTTTATGAGTGGTATAAAAATCAGTAACCGCTCCGCAATCCGATACTACCATATATTTATAACCCCATTCGTCACGAAGAATGCCTTGCAATAAACGAGTATTACTACAACATGGTTCATCATCTAAACGCTGATAAGCACACATTACCTGACGAACATCGGCATCCTGAACCAATGATTTAAATGCTGGCAGATACGTTTCGTACAATTCTCGCGGATTAACATTATTAAGATTCAATTCGTGCCTGCTCCACTCAGGTCCAGAATGAACCGCAAAATGTTTCGCACAAGCCAAAAGTTTTCGGTATTTAGCATCCGCAGGACCTTGCAATCCTTTAACAACAGAGATTCCCATTCGCGAAGTAAGATATGGGTCTTCTCCATAAGTTTCCTGGCCACGACCCCAGCGCGGATCTCTAAATATATTTACATTCGGAGTCCAAACCGAAAGACTTAAAAAACGCTTATTTTCATTACCGTTTTTAATCCACTGATTGTATTTAGCACGAGCTTCATCTGAAACAGCGTCAAAAACATGATATAGCAACTGATCATCAAATGATGCTGCCATCCCAATAGGCTCAGGAAAAACCGTTACATTATCATTATTAGCATAACCGTGTAAAGCTTCACTCCACCAATTGAATTTTTTGATTCCTAATCGTGGTATGGCATCACTTTGATCGCACATTAATGCTGCTTTTTCTTCGAGTGTCAATCGTGAAATTAGATCTTTTGCACGTTCTGCCGAACTAAGAGAAGGATTCTTAAAAGGATATTGCTGTGCATTGGCACAAAAAAACGATAGTAAACTTATTATAAATACAAACTGATTTTTCATGTTTTCTTTGAATTTAATGTGAACATTTTTAAAATTCGTCTTTTAATCTTCGCTGCTTTTAATGAAATAAATACAATTGAATTATTTATTCCTTAATTGAGAAATTGTATATTTTACCTTTTTCAGTACCAATATCATATAAAAATGTTGGTTGAATCTCCAAAGGTTTAATAGAAGCTTCTTTAGCTATAATGGGCTTTTTGACCTCGTTTGTTTGGTAAAAAACATTTGAATTAACTCCCGAAGCAGTTTTAAAATTCATTTTATTTTTGGCAATGATTTGATTTGGAGTTCTCAATCTAAGGTTTCCTCCAAGATTGGACTGAATACTGACAGCAATTAATTTTCCATTTTTCCATTTCATATCTTTAATTTCAAATCCTCCTCTTGCTTTCAAACCTGTTATTTCTCCATATTCTTTCAAAGCATCTGGAAGAGCGGGAAGTAAATGAATGGCCTCATCTGAACTTTGCATCAACATTTCTGTAATTCCCGATGTGCATCCAAAATTCCCATCAATTTGAAAAGGTGGATGTGCATCAAAAAGATTATTATAAGTACCGCCTCCGCCAGTATTTACACCAAGCGGAGTTAATTGGTTTTTAATTAAACTATAAGCGTGGTTTCCATCCTGCATTTTTGCCCACCAGTTTACTTTCCAGCCCATACTCCATCCTGTAGAAATATCGCCTCTTTGCAACAATGTATTCTTTGCTGCTGCAAAAAGTTCAGGCGTTTTATAAGCCGAAATCTGATTAGAAGGATACAAACCGTACAAATGTGAAATATGACGATGATTATCTTTGGGATCATCTACATCATCCATCCATTCCTGAAGCTGATTATGTTTTCCTATTTGCATTGGCGGAAGCATGCTTCGCAACGTTCTCAAACTATCGGCATATTGTTTATCTTTTCCTAATGCTTCGGACGCTTTTATTGCAGTGCTAAAAACATCAAAAACAATTTGATTATCCATCGTTGATCCTGCAGTGACTGCTGAACCTTGATGCGCTTCCGGACTATTTTCCGGCGAATTTCCTGGAGCAACGACCAGCCAACCATTTTCAGGATCTTTTACAAGGAAATCAGCATAAAAATCGGCAGCTCCTTTAAGCACTTCATATACTGATTGAAGATAGTCCTTATCCCCAGTATAAAGATAATGCTCCCAAAGATGTTGACTCAGCCACCCTCCACCAGCATTCCAAACACCCCAAGTTGCGCCATCAACAGCACCGTTAATTCTCCATATATCCGTATTATGATGCGCCATCCAGCCACGGGCTCCGTACATTACTTTTGCCGTTTCTTTTCCGGTTTGAGCTAATTCCTGAATCATTTTTAAAAGAGGCTCATGCATTTCTGATAAATTGGTTTTCTCAGCTGGCCAGTAATTCATTTCGGTATTTATATTGATCGTATATTTACTGTCCCACGCTGGATTCATGCTGTGATTCCAAATACCTTGCAAATTGGCAGGCTGACCACCTGGTTGTGAAGATGAAATCAATAAATATCGTCCGTATTGAAAATAAAGCGTTACAAAAGATGGATCTGAAACATTCCTGAAATTCGCCAGTCTTTCATCTGTTGGAAACTTAGATGCGGTAGTTACGCCCAAATCAAGTTTTACTTTTTTAAAATACTTTTGATAATAAGCAATATGAGCTTTCTTCATTATATCATATTTCTTATCAAATGCCTTGTCTAAAAAAGATTTTGCAAATTCCTTTTCATTACCGCTGATATCGTTGTAATTAATAAAATTACTCACAATTGACACATAAATCAAAACGGAATCTGCGCCTTCAATTTTTATAGAATTGCCAGAAGTTTTTGTAATTCCACCGTTAACTTTAAACCTCGCTAATGCGTTAAAATTGACTTTTCCATCTACACCTTCATGATCACTTGTTGTTCCCGAAAGTGAAATTTCATTCTTGTTTTCAACTTTAATTTCCTGTTTTTTATGTTCAGAAGTGAAAGCTGCTGTAAATGATATTTTACCCGGTTTATCAGCAGAGAGTTTTATCACTAAAACCCGATCAAGAAAAGACATAAATGCTTCTCGGGTATAAATAATGCCTTGTACTTTATAAACTGTTTTTGCAATAGCATTCTCTATATTAAGTTCTCGGTAATAATCGGTAAAGTTTTGATGATTCGAAAAATCCAGTTCTAAGTTTCCTACGGGCTGAAACATTTGCCCGTGGGATTTTTTAGTGATTATATTTTCATTAATGAGTTTTTCAGCTTTTTTATATTCCTTCTGAAAAATAAGTCTTCGAATTTCACTCAATGCATTTTTTGCATCAGGATTGTCATTTCTGTTCGGACTTCCACTCCATACGCTTGCTTCATTTAATTGAAAAATTTCTTTTTCTACATTCCCATATACCATAGCGCCTTGAAAACCATTTCCAATTGGCAAGGCATTTTCCCAAACTGTACCGGCAGGATTTTTATACCAAAGCTTTAAATCATTTGTCTGTTGTGCAGATAATGAAATTCCAAAAAACAGTACTATGGCAATTAAATATGTTTTCATAACTTTTTTTGTTGTCTTTTGGGATTCATTGACGCATTTGAATTAATTAAATAACAAAGGAGCAAACATAAATAAATCATGTCTCCATACCGGCCAGGTATGACCTCCCGAATACTCACTATATTGATATTTAATACCCATTTGGTCAAACTTGCTCATCATTATTTTGCAATTTTCATAAGCGATATCTTCCTTACCGCCCATTGAAATCCAAAAATTTTTAATATTTGAATTAATGGTTGCAGTATTATTTTTCATAAACTCATATTGAGGTCCTGATAATGTGTCATTATTTGCCCACCAGCCAGAGCTAAATAAGCCTATACTGGAAAACATATCTGAGTTTTTAATACCTGCATAAAGTGTCTGCAAGCCTCCCATCGACAATCCAGCTAAAGCTCTGTTTTTAGCATCTGTTGCAACTTTAAAATTACTTTCAACAAAAGGAATTGCGCCATTTTTTAATTCATTTTCAAAAGCTTTCAAAGCATTTTCATTAAAACCGGCAACTCCTCCTGTATTTCCCATATTGCCATCCAGCATAACGATTACCATAGGTTTTGCTTTCTTTTCGGCTATTAAATTGTCTAAGATTAAATTCGCCTTACCTTGAGTGGCCCATCCGGTTTGGTCCTCGCCTCCTCCATGCAACAGATATAAAACAGGATATTTTTCGGTCGAATTTTCATAACCTGGAGGAGTATAAACATACATTTCACGCCAAGAATTAGTTGCTTTTGAAAAGTATTTTTTAATTCTGACATCGCCATGCGGAACCATTTTTAAGGCATAAAAATCGCCTTCTTTATTCGGAATTTCAATACCGCTTGCCATACGTCCCATACCATAAAAGGTTTCGCTTGACGGATCAGCAACGGCCACACCATCAATTAGTAACGAGTAATAATTAAAACCTTTATTGATTACGCTCGTTGTGGTAGTCCATAATCCATCTGAATCTCTCGACATATCATATTTTTTGCCTAAATCAATCTGTACTTTCGAAGCTTCTGGCGCTTTTATTTTAAAAACCACACGATTATCCGGCAATATTTGAGGATACTTAGCATTACGGATGTTGGTCTGAGCCTGATCGCCTAAAATCGTATATTCTGAAAAAATGGACTGATCTACAGGTTTAAATAAAAACTGCGAAAACATATATAATCCGTTTTTCCAAACTTTAAAATCATGCACACCAGGTTCTAAATAGTAAATATGAGGCACATCATTTTTATATAAATAATCATGTGTGCGCTTGCTGTTCATGATCAGCCAATCATTATCACCACAGGAAATCCAAAGTAGTTTTAATTTCTTTTTTGCTTCTTCGGGATTCGGAAGCAATTCTTCAGGCATTTTGGTATTTGGTGCAGCTGAAAATGCACCAACCCATGCAAATTTATCCAGGTTTCCTAAACCGAAATTCAAAGATTGTCCTCCGCCCATTGATAAACCGGCAATTGCGCGGTGCTCTCTGTCTTTATAAACAGGGTATTTTTTTTCGATAAATGGAATTAAATCGGTCAGTAAATCTTTTTCAAAGGTTGAAAAGGCTTGTACTTTATCCGGAGCCATTATATTTCCTGAAGCACTATCATCTTTCATCGCTCTTCCGTTTGGCATCACAACGATCATAGGTTCTAATTTTCCTTCAGCATAAAGATTATCTAATATAATTTGTGGATTTCCTCCTTTTAGCCATTCATTTTCATCACCGCCTATTCCATGCAAAAGATACAAAACAGCGTATTTTTTCTTTGTATTAAAGCCCGGCGGCGTATATACATTGGCTTTTCTTATGGATCCAACTGTTTTAGATTCATAACTAATCATTTCTACTTTACCGGTCGCTACGTTTGAATTTACCTGATCAAAACCAATTGGCGCGCTAACCCTGAAAAAATCTTTTCCATTATACAATTTATACCCTAACAACGATAACATTTTCTCGCCATAACGATTTCCTAAATCGCGATAACCTGCTGCGTTAAAATGCAAATTATCGGCTTCAGCTTTACATCCGCTTGAAGAAATAACATAGGAATTAGGTATTGTTTTAGGAAGTGTGGCTATGATTTTATTCATACTTCCGCATTTGCCATTTTGGTCTTCATTTACCGTTTCTCCCGAAAGCAATGGAACTTTATTAGGGTCGAGATTCAAATCTTTCATCAAATTATCGTAAACGATTTTTACCTTTTTCGGCCAAAGCGTATCACCAGTATTAGACTCTCCTTGATGCAGTAAAATTCCTTTAATTACACCTTTTTTTTGAGCAATCTTAGCCATTTCAACCAATCTTTGATATGGATTGTCGTTGTATTGTTTTAGAATACCTTTCATCCAGTCTGGTGCCGTTGCAACATATTCTGATGTTTTATCCTTATCAAAAAGCTCGATTTTACAACCTCCGACAGCTACATTTATAACACCAACTTTTATATTCTTTGGCAGATTGGCAATTAAAGTTCTCCCAAAATAATCCACTGGAGTCAACCCGGTAGTACATCGGCATAATGGAGGAACAGCAGTGTACCAATTCCCCTTTGAACGTCCAATTTCAGGACAATCTACTGTTTCCAAGACCTGAAATCGATCATCAACTGCAGTGATGTCCTGAGACTCAATTTTGGCATAACCTTCCATATTTGATTGGCCAAAGCTTAAGTAGACATGAAAATTTGGGTCTTGGGAATATCCTTTTTGTCCTAGTAATAAAAGAACAGTAAATGCAAAAAATCTAATTATTGATGTCATTATATGGTGGTATTTAGTGTCAAAAATTATTATTTAAATGCCTGAATTATAAAATTCAATTGTTTTTAAAGATCTCTCTTTTTACTCAGCATGAGCATCATTTGCTGCGGTCGCGTATAAACCTACCAAAGCTCCTGTAAAACCTCCAGCCACATTTGTTGAAAGAATATCTCCAGAAACGCTTCCTCCCAAATTTTCAAAATCAACACCATTTAGAGCATAGCTAAATTGGTAACTGTCACCTGTTGCCTTAACCTGCAGACGGATATTCTTTTTGATTTCAATTTTAGTGCTTGCAATAATTTTTGATTGCCCCTTTTCTGTTCTTTGTAATACTACATAGGTATCTTTTCCTTTTTTGGTTATACCAAAAACATAGTTAAAGCGTTCGCTCTGGAGGCAAACAATTCCTGCCAAATCCTTTTCAGATGCAGGTTTATAATCTATTGTTGATGCAAAAGAAAAAGTATTGTGCTGCTGTCTGTAAAAAAGTGTCGAAGTTGGTTTTACTTCTTTAATATTAACTTCAAAAGGCTTGATTTGTAGTCCTTTTTTAGTTACTGTACTAAAACTTTCTCGAGGCCCTCTAAGTCCTATCCATCTGTAATCTAATTTTTCAGATGTGAAATTTTCAGTGAACGTAAAATTTCCATTAGGAAAAAATCCGTCTTTGCCTGTTTTGTTTTCAGTAACTCCTTTCGGCATTTTTATTTTTGGCTCAAGAGGAACTAATCCGTTTTCAAAAACAGGAAAAATTCCAGACCAATCTACAGGCAACATAAACGTTTCACGGCCCGTGTTCACTCTGTTTTTATCATTTGGACGAATACCCAGAAACACACCGTAATATTTATTATCAGGTCCAAGAACTAAATCGGCATGTCCTGCCCAATCCACTTTATCAGTCCTGTTTTGTGGAAAATAACGTTGTGTCAAGATTGGATTATTAGATGCGGGTTTGAATGTCCCTTTTGGATTATCGCTGATAAAAATAACTTCACTATGATTATCTCCAGTTCCTCCTTCGGCACACATTAAATAATAACGTCCGTCTTTTTTATACAAATGTGGTGCTTCAATCCAAATTGGTTTTTTAGAAAGATCTACACCTCCGTCTACAATAATTTTATCAGAACCTGGGATTACTTTATCATTTACAAGATCATATTCCCAAACTTTAATTACGCGATGACCTTCGTACAATGCTTTTCCTTTGTCTGGAGCATCGTTGTGTACGATATATCCTTTTCCGTTATCATCAAAGAAAATACACGGGTCAATTCCATCAAAACCTAATTTTATTGGACTTCCCCACCCTTTCATAGGATCTTTAGTTTTTACTATAATGTTACCCATTCCTCCTGTAAAGGCGGTTACAATCATATAAAAAGTATCATTATGTGGATTATAAGTTATACCTGGTGCATATACGCCCTGACTAATTCCGGTATCGTGCGGATTAAATTCTGAAACTTTATTTAATACTCCACCCAAGTCGGTCCAATTCACTAAATCTTTAGAATGGAAAATTGGCACTCCGGGAAACATAGCAAATGAAGAACAAACCATATAATAGTCATCTCCTTTTCGAGTTAAAGCCGGATCAGGATAACATCCTTGTAAAATTGGAGTATAAAATTCATCTGGTTTTAAAGGGTTATTTTTATATATAAGATCATCTCCCTGATAAATGACATTTGAAAAAATAGGCATTTCTTTAATTGACCCATTTTTAAAGCTGTTTTTAACTGTCATTACATTAAAAGAGAAAAGAAAAAATAGTAATACCGACAGGCAATAAATTTGTTTTTGGTTCATCTTGTTAAATCTTAATTATTAAAAAAATCAATTGAATTAGAGCACTTACCTCAAATTTCTTTCTAATTAATAAGTGTATATTTTACAAATATAGAAAAACATTTTAATACACAACCGGTTGTTTTATCATTTATTTTTTTAAATCAATAAAAATATAACAGATAAAAAACACATAACGCAATAACACTACTAAAGTTTTAAATTTAATATGCCAAAAAGATATAAGAAAAATTAAAAATTCCGGCAAAAGCTTTTACTTCCTAATAGTTGCAATTTTCTCATTCTATCATAATAAAAAATGATTTTCATTAGAAGGTTGACGAATGCAAATTTTAAAACACTAAATCAAAATCATATAAATTTCTCTTCTGGTAAAAACTTAGTTTTAAATTATTCTATTGGATAATAGAAAGGTCAGAAACAATTAAAATCAAACACTCTTATGGAATACGAAAAACAATATTATGCGCCCGAAGGATTTGGAACCGATACTACTTCATATGAAGAAGACCTTTTGTACTATGAAAATGAATGGGAAAAGTAAAATCAACTAGTTTTATAAAAAAAGACTATTATATTCTATTTATCCTATTGAAAAAAAACTCCTCCACTCTCTTCAATAAAAAATTATTCATTTCAGGCTAAATAGCAAAAAGAAAAAGCCTCCAATAAAAGAGGCTTTTTTACAATAAAAATATAGCAACATACTTGTTTTAGCAGCGCTGCTTTAGCTCCATTCCGGAAACTGGGTTTTATTTAAATCCAGCTTTTCAATTGCACTTATGTCTTCATGATTAAGTTTGAAATCAAATATATTCAGATTTTCTACAATATGTGCCTTTTGGGAAGATCTTGGAATCGCAACAATACCACGCTGATAATGCCATCTCAAATTGACCTGAGCAACTGTTTTGTTGTACTTTTTCGCAATTTGAGCAAATACTTCATCTGTAAAAAGTCCATTTCGACCTTCAGCAAAAGGTGCCCATGCTTCCATCTGAACATTATGTTTCTTCAGCAAATTATATGAATTGCCTTGCTGAAAATAAGCATGTGTCTCAATCTGATTCACTACCGGTTTTACCTGAGCATAAGACAAAAGATCGGCCAGCTGTTCTGAATCGAAGTTACTTATTCCTATAGCTCTGATTTTTCCAGCCGCGTAAAGTTCTTCCATTGCTTTCCAGGATCCTTTTACATCACCTCTTGGACGATGAATAAGATACAGATCAAGATATTCGAGTCCTAATTTTGTAAGTGTCTCTTCAAAACCTTTTTTAGCATTCTCATAACCAGCATCATCAACCCATAGTTTCGAAGTAACAAAAAGTTGTTTTCTATCAATTCCACTTTGCTTTATTGCTTTACCTACCGCTTCTTCATTTCCATACACTTTTGCGGTATCAATAAGACGGTATCCTACTGATATAGCATCGGCTACAGATTGCTGACATACTTCTCCTCTAAGTCCATAAGTTCCAAATCCAAGCATAGGCATTTTTACGCCATTATTCAGCTTAACATCTGGGATGTTGGCAGAATCTTTATCCATTAAAACATTTCCGAATAAATTGGGCATACCAAACATGCCTAAGTAAATGCCGGCAGCTGCCAGTTTTACACCGCTTTGTAAAAATCTGCGTCGGTTTATTTCATTTTTTTGGTTTTGAGAATTCATGTTGTTTTTTGTATTAGTCAATTCATATCAGTTAATAAAAGTATATATTATATTTTAAATAAAATGCTTAATTTTTTAATATAACGTAATTATTAAAAGAGAGTAAAAAAAGCTATTATTCAATAAAATTATGAATAAATTTTTCCTTCTGTTTTATTTAAAACCTTCTGTTTACTGAACAAAAAAAAGAGCTGTTAGTTGAAACAGCTCTTAGAATAGATTTTTATTTAATTTATTGTAGTGCGAATCTTAATTTAAGTCCGTAAGAGACTAATCTTCCATTTGTAGCAAAACCTGAACTAGACACACTGTTATATTGCAAAACAACAGGTATTTCAGGATTATATTGTACAAGGTTTTTAGCTTCGTTATTATCATAGATATCATTCAATCCATAATCTAAATAGGCTCCAATATATATCGAATTTCTAGTACTGATTACCTGTTTTAAACCGGTTTCAAAAGTTACTGAATATGAAACTTTGTTATTAAGATCCTGTTCTGGCGTTTCTACATTATTTGTGCTTGCGAAGCCGGCAAATGCAGGGCCAAATAATTCTACATTGTATTGAGGATAATATCCGCTTGTTGTTAGATTTGAAATTGTCGATTGATAACTTCCGCTTGATGCGAAACCAATTTTTGCTGCAGCCGCAACATATAATTTTGATGTACCGGGAGTTTCAAACTGAATACCAATAGGAACATTAATATATCCTAATTTTTGTTCCTCTCTATAATTTGCTGCTTTGTATCTAAATTCAAATGACTCATTTTCAGCATCAACAGCATTATATTGACCTCCTAGTGAGCCAAATTTAAAGTCAGAATTATATGTCTGATATTCCACACCAATACCAATACTTAATCCTTTATTTAAATAATAAGAATAACGAAGACCCGCGTTCATTCCATTTCCTTCAACAGACTGACCAATTGTAGTAGCTTTTACAAATGAAAATGGACCTCCTATTGATATTGAGAACTCGTGTTTTTTATCCTGACCATAATTGTTAAAACATGCCGCTAAAAATGCAACAATTACAAGAAGTGATTTTATATATTTTTTCATCTTAACTTAATTTATGCCAATGCCCTTTGTATCAAGCATTGGCAGGGTTTATTTATTTTACAATTACTTTGAAAGATTTTTTTGCATTTGGAGTTTCCAGAACTACAAGATACATATTGCTTTCAGTTGTTTCAGGTAATTGTATTTCGGTAACGACTGCAGATGATTGTACAGTTTTGATTAATTTGCCTGAGACAGAATAAAGACTAATTTGCATTTTCTCTAATTCTTCTTTAGGGAAATCCGCTTCTACTGTAAGTACTTTTCCAACCTCAACAGGGTTAGGATAAAGTTTTGCCTGAAGCGAATTTGTAAGTTTGATTTTTGTTGAACACGTTTGTAAAACTTTTCCATCTTTGGTAGTCATTTTTACCATATAATCGGCATTAGCATCTAAAGTTGAACTTGTATCATTACCTGCTGAATAATATTGACCAGTTCCAACTAATTGTCCGTTTTTAAACCATTGGTACGATACAAATTCATAACCTCCGTTTGTTTGTGGATTATTGTTTACAAGCAATACATTGTTGAACTTTTGATGTACTATATCGTAGAAACCAAATGGTTTTTCAACTGTAATAGAATAAGTGGCAGATGTACTTCCATCTTCGGATGTAATCGTTGCGTTTTGAGTATAAATTCCAGGTTTTGGAGTTTGCAAAGTAAAGTTTACAGAAGGCGTAATTGTCGCATTTGATTCGTTGACAATTGAAACTGTTGGATTATTGTCACCGCAAGGCAATAAATAGTTTATTGTTTTTCCTGGGTTTACAAAAACTTTAGATCCTATTGTAATGCTCTTAACGTCGATATTGTTGTTAAGAATTACTAATAATTGCGAAACATCTGTTGCAGCAAGATAATTACTATTTCCAGCTTGTTGAGCAGTAATTAAGACTTGACCAGATCTTAGCATAGTAACAGCACCAGTTGTTGAAACTGTAGCTGGTGGCAATGCTGAACTGTATGTAGATGTAAAAGTTATTGGTAAACCAGCACTTGAAGTTGCTACGAGATTAAAATTATTATTTGCTCCAAGTGTCTTAACCGGAATAGCACTGAATGTAATTTGTTGTGAAGCTTTCTTGATTACAAGATTAGCTGTTAGTACTATTGGTGAACAATTTGGTGAACTAACTGATGGTGTAATTGTAGCAGTAACAACATAAGTTCCGGCATTTGTCGAAATATTATTTGCAGAATAAACCACAGTAGCTCCAGTTGGCAAATTCGCAACCTGAAGAGAATGCGGATTTCCATCATATGTAAATTCAGCATCACTTAGAGTAACCAAACTAATTGGAGAATCAAGTACTTTTATAGTTTGCGTTTGTGTAGTATTGTTTCCACTTGCATCTGCATATTTCCATGTTATAACATAAGTTCCTACGACATTATAAGTCAAAGGATCAGTTGTAGTTCCATTAATAACTCCTGAGCAATTATCTGTTGCAGTTGGAATAGCAATTTCGGATGTTAAAACAGAACAATAGTTAGTAATCACCGGAAGATTGGCAACGTTCGGTACCGGAGCAGTTACATCTGGAGTTGTGATTATGTTTATTGTTTTAGTAATAAAACATCCATTGGCATCAGTAATTGTTACGGTATAAGTGTTTGGACTTAATCCTGTTGCAGTTGCTGCAGTTCCGCCAGATGGTGCCCAAGAATAAGTGTAAGCTCCAGTTCCACCAGTTGCATTTACTGTTGCGGTTCCGTCATTTGCACCATTACAAGAAACATCTGTTTTAGAAGTTGTTGCAGTTAGTAATGCAGGTTGAGTTATAACAACATTTACGGTTGTTTGACATGCATTTGCGTCAGTAACAGTAACTGTGTATGTTCCGGCTAATAATCCTGTTGCTGTTGCTGCAGTTCCGCCAGTTGGTGACCATGCATAAGTATAAGGAGCAGTTCCTCCAGTCGCATTTACTGTTGCTGATCCGTTTGAACCACCATTACAAGAAACATTTACTTGAGTTGCTGTCGCAACAAGTGCTGCAGGTTCAGTTATAATTACGGTTGTTAAAGTCACACATAAATTAGCGTCTGTAACCTTTATACTATAATTTCCCGGTGCAAGACCAGTTGCCGTTGCAGCTGTTCCACCAGAAGGAGACCATAAGTAAGTGTAAGAACCTGTACCTCCTGTTGTAGTTACAGTTGCTGATCCGTTATTTGCACCATTACAAGATATATTTGTAGACGTAACAGTTGAAGTAAGCAAGGTAGGTTCTGTAATAGTAACGCTAGCAGTAGTTTGACATAGATTTGCATCTTTAATCGTTACTACATAAATCCCCGGCGCAAGGCCAGAAGCCGTAGCTGCTGTTCCGCCAGAAGGTGACCAGGAATAAGTATAAGCGCCGGTTCCGCCCGTTACATTTACAGTAGCCGTTCCGTCATTTGAGCCGTTACAAGTAACATTTGTTTTAGATGTTGTAGCCGCAAGAGCTGTAGGTTGTGTAATAGTAACGCTGGCAGTTGTTTGGCATAAATTTGCATCATTAACGGTTACTGTATAAGTTCCGGCTAATAATCCTGTTGCAGTTGCTGCAGTTCCGCCAGAAGGAGACCATGAATAAGTGTAAGCTCCAGTTCCACCAGTTACATTAACTGTTGCAGATCCGTTTGAACCACTATTACAAGAAACATTTACTTGAGTTGTTGTTGCAACAAGTGCAGCAGGTTCTGTAATAGTAAAACTTTGTGTTTTTGTACATAAGTTGGCATCTTTTACTGTAACGGTATAAGTTCCTGCAGAAAGCCCTGAAGCTGTTGCAGCAGTTCCACCAGAAGGAGCCCATGAATAAGTATAACCACCTGTTCCGCCTGTTACTGTAACGCTTGCAGAACCATTAGCTCCACTATTACAAGAAACATTTGTTTGAGAATTTGGAGTAACCACAAGCGCCGAAGGTTCCGTGATTGTAAAGTTTTTCACAATCGAACAACCATTAGAAGAAGTAATTGTTACGGAATAATTGCCTGCACTAAGATTAGATGCGGTATCGGTATTTCCTCCAGATGGTGACCACACATATGTAAAAGGCCCCGGAGCACCACTTGGTACGACAGAAGCTGATCCTGTTGCAGATCCATTACATAATATATTAGTTTGCGAAGTACTAGCGACTAAAGTATTTGTAGAAGTGACAACAAAGTTTTTAGTTAATGTACAACCATTGGCATCAGTAATCAAGACACTATAATTACCAGCTGACAATCCAGTTACATTTGAAGTTGTAGCGCCAGATGGCGACCATAGATAGGTATATGGAGTAGTTCCTCCACTAACAGACACCGCTGCTTGACCACCAGTTGAACAAGTTGCATTGATTTGACTTGTTGTTGCTGATAAAAGTGATGGTTGAGTAATTGTAAAATTTTGTGTTATGGTACATCCATTAGCATCAGTAACTAAGCAGCTGTAATTACCAATTGTTAGCCCTGTAGCTGTAGCAGCAGTTCCACCAGAAGGCGACCATAGATAAGTATAAGAACCGGATCCACCAGAAACATTTACTGTAGCTGTACCTGTAGCACCACCATTACAAAGGACATTTGTTTGTGATTGTGTTGCTGTAAGAAGAGCAGGTTGATTTATAGTAACGCTTTGAACAACCTGACATATATTAGCATCTGCGATTGTTACGGTATAAGTACCAGCTACAAGCCCACTAGCAGTAGCAGCAGTTCCTCCGGTAGGAGACCATGAGTAAGTATAGGCACCTGTTCCGCCTGTTACGGCTACTGTTGCAGTTCCATTCGCTCCTCCATTGCAAGAAACATCAGTTTTTGTAATTGTTGGTGATAATGCTGCGGGAGTATTAATTGTAAGATTTTTTATAAGAGTACAACCGTTAGCATCTGTAATAGTACAAGTATAATTTCCTGCTGGTCTGCCATTAACTGAGCTTGTTGTACCCCCCAATGGAGCCCAAAGATAAGTATATCCCGGAGTACCACCAGATACTGTTACACTTGCAGAGCCATTACTTCCTCCATAACAACTTACGCCTATTGCCGCAGTTGTTGCTGATAGCGCAGCAGCAGGTTGAGTGATCGTAAAGGCTTGAGTTGATTGACATAAATTTGCATCCGTAACAGTAACTATATATGTTCCAGCCGCTAATCCTGTAGCTGTAGCTGCAGTTCCGCCGGATGGTGCCCATGAATAGGTATATGAGCCAGTTCCTCCACTAGCTGAAATAGTTGCAGATCCAGTAGCATCACCGTAGCATGCAATATTTGTTTGGGCTACAGGTGAAGCAATTAAAGCACTCGGCTCGCTAATAGTAAAACTTTGAGTAGTTTGACAAGAGTTTGCATCAGTGACAGTAACAGTGTATGTTCCAGCTGTTAATCCTGTAGCTGTAGCTGCAGTTCCACCAGAAGGTGACCAAGAATAAGTGTAAGCGCCAGTTCCTCCTGTAACATTTACTGTTGCAGACCCTGTTGCAGATCCATTACATAAAATATTGGTTTGAGCTCCAGCTGAAGCTACTAAAGCATTCGTTGGGCCTCCCACAACAATATTGCTTACCGTTGTTGAACACGAATTAGCATCTGTGATTGTTATACTATAAGTTCCGGCAGCTAATCCACTTGCAGTTGCAGCCGTTCCTCCAGAAGGCGACCATGAATAGGTATAAGGAGCTATACCACCAGAAGCTGTAACAGTTGCCGTACCATTTGTTCCTCCAAAACATGAAACTGAAGTTGTACTAGCTGTACCCGATAATACAGGTGGCTGATCAATTACAATATTATTGATTGTTTTAGTGCAAGAATTCGCATCAGTAATTGTTACACTATATGTTCCAGCTACAAGATTTGATGCGGTTGCGGTTATAACACCATTTGACCATAAATAAGTATATGGAGTTGTACCTCCAGATGGAGCAACGGTTGCAGAACCATTTGTATCTCCGTTACATGAAACCGAAACTTTAGAAACTATGCCTGATAATACATTTGGCTGATTAATAGTAACGCTTCTTGTTATTTGTGTTGATTCACCATCTGTAACGGTCACGGTGTAAGTTCCAGCAAGAAGATTAGATGCTGTTGCACCAGTTCCGCCAGAAGGAGACCAGGAATAAGTATAAGGAGTTGTTCCTCCTGTTGGTGATACTGTAGCTGAACCAGTAGTGCCTCCATTACAACTTACATCAATTTTTGAAGGAGTAGGCGCAGTTAATGCTGCTCCAGTAGTAAACGTTAAATCATTACCATAACTCGTTCCTGCGCTATTTGTGGCATAGGCTCTAAAATGTATTGTTGTAGCTGCTGGAAGTCCGGTTATTATTGCACTATATGTACCAGTGCCGCTGCCAATTGGAACTGTTGCATTAGTGGTAACAACCGGATTTGCTGATGTAGACCAAACAATTCCTCTAACCACAGATGAATCACCTCCATCAGCAGATACGGAACCTCCGAGCGTAGCTGAAACTGATTTTATATTTGATGCTGCAGCAGAACTTACTGTTGCCACTACAGCCGTAGATACATTAGGAACAGAAAAGTTTGATGGTAAAATTCCTAAATCTACAGTATTGCTCTTACTCCAGTTTGCTTGATTATTAATACTTGCCAATAAATCAGCAGAAGTGCCGGTTAAGGTGCCTGTATATTTAGCATTTGCCATTTCAGTTACTCCGGGATATAATGAAATACAATTTACACCATTAGTTAATCCCATAGGAAGAGCACTTGAATTCCCTCCACTTGTATTGTCAGTATTCCAAGTTGTAACAGGATCATAATCTGAAGAATTATAATCTGCATGTACACCTGCAATAAATGTAGGTGCGTTTGGAGAAACAGGCTGTACACCAGCAGAAGATAAATAGGCAAGCATTTGATCTCCCCCGCTCAGGTTAAAACCAGTAAAACCAGATGCTAAACCAAGACCTGTTGTACCGGTAACAGTAAGCACGTCAGCTGTTGTTGTTTCTATTACCGAAACAATAGTTCCGGCGGGAACTGTACCTGGTACATTCCATTGCAAATGCATTTCAGTACTTCCTGTTACCCATGTCGAAGTAGTTCGATTCCAACCACGATCAGTAAAATAGATAGTGGTACCGGCTGGTATTGCTTTTAAGGTAATAAAAGTAAAACCATCTTGGGCAGGCGCTCCGGTTTGATAACCTATAAAGGCAATATCTCCAGCGCTGACTTGTGCATTTATTTTTTGCTCTACAAAAAACGAACACAAAAGCATAATAAATAAGAGTAATTTTTTTTTCATAACATACAATTTAGTTTAATGACACAGATAAGCATTCTGCCAACCGCCTAATTTTTCAGGTTTTGTAGTTGAGGTAAAAGCCTTAATAAAATGTCCGTCATTTATCAATGTTTCAATTTTTCTAAAGCTTATAGTATCAGGAGAGTCCAGATTTATTTCATAGATATGATGATTAAATATTGTTCTGTTTGTTTCCTTGTCAAAGCGAATAGTTCCTCTGGGTCCGGCAATATTTAATTCTGTAATAGCATCAATTAAAGAGTTTTTAGTAAAATTACTTGCGTTATGAAGTATGCTCTTTAATATCAGTCCGTTTTCATATCCTAGGATCGAAAAAACAGATGGATTCTCTGAATAAGTATTGAAATATTCGTTTGTAAAATCTAATGTTTCAGTATCATTTTGCATCCATGAACTGACTACGTAAAGATTGTAAGGATTGCTTTTATACTCTTCCAGAATTTTATCATTAATAAAAAACGGAGTAACATAAAAAGGATATTTTTGGGTAATTTTATTTTGAGTTATAAAATTGGCATTCTCTTCGGCATATAAACCACTGTAAAATGCAAAAACAGCATCGGGTTTGTGATTGCTAATGGTATAATCCATATATAAAGCTTCGTTTTCTCTTGGCAAAAAAGGAGTTATATAATGCCCTGAAAAATTAGATTTTTCTGTTAATGCTTGCTCAATAGCGGTAAGCATACCATAACCGGAATCATAAAAAGAAGTTGAAGTAACAATTTTTTGATAATTCTTGTTTGAAAAATAGATACCTAAATGAAAGCACGATTCACTTAGCCCAAATGAATTAATGTATACTCCTTTTTGAGCTTTGGCTTCATAAGGTACAGTTGCCCCAAGGTCTGCGGCTAGTAATAAAATATCACTTTTTGAAGCATAATTATATACTTCCGTTATATTATAATGTCCAAAAAAGCCGATAATAATTGAGATATCTTCCTGAAAATTCATTTTTTGAATTTTCTCAATTATCATGTTCTCGTCTGCACCAATACCAATGCTTTCAACAAAGAACTTTACATTAAGAGCATTAAGCTTTAATCCTCTCATAAAATCTTTATCTAAACCGGGATACTGTTGTGACTTTGGAATTAAAATTCCTATTTTGATTTCGTTATCCATAAAATAAGATTAAAAAACAGAGGCAAATATTTTACCTCTGTTTTATACTTAATATTAGCTACGTGGAGGAAAAACTCCTTCCATAGCAATACAAAAATTAGTACCCAAATATGGATTTCTAAGTCCAAATGGCTGACTGCCTCCAGCTATAGATGTAGAACCAGCTATACTAGAAGTTATACCTCCAACCTTAACTGTAGTTCCAGTAGGCTCACAATAAATATTTGGTGTAGCACCAGCTGCCCCTAAATAATTAGAACCACTATCCGTTTCATTAGAATTTGTTCCACCACTATAAGCAAGTGCGCTAGTAGCTAAATTTACCTGATTAGCACCAGTTCCAGCATTGATTTGGTGATTGTGCATAGGCATATTGTTGATTGTTAACGTAACACTTTCTGTTCCGCTAACTTCTCCCAAAGTAATAAGACTTAAACCAGGTCCCTGACCAACACCTACCATGCTGCGGCTTCTTAAATCTGGTAAAGCAAATGTAGTTTGTCCATTTCCACCGTAAGTAGTTCCTAGTAATGAAAAAAGCGCAGTATTTTGAGCTATAGATATTAATTGTCCACTGCATGTTGCCCAACCTCTTGGTGCAAAATCAAAACCAAAAGCCATAATTGATCCTAAAAAAATGTCATTCATAATTTTTTAATTAATTGGTTAATATTTGTTTTTTGATTTGTAAATAATTTGTCAGATAAAAAAATAGTTCTGACAGTTTTTTATTACATCGCTAAATTAATTTATATAAAGAGTTTTGGAACAGGTGTTTATACCTGTTTTTTACAGAACATACACATAAACATTTGAACAATAATGCTTTGAAAATTGTACTTATCTTAAATTAATTGAGAAAAACCTAAAATGGAGACAAAAACACAGGAAATTTGGTACTAAAAAAACTAATAATCAAAGGAATTGTTTATTATCATCAGGCAAAATATCATGTAGGATTTTGTGCCGATATCAGCAAAGAGAAAGCTGATTTTATGTATGCATTATGGGGAAGATTTTATGCAAAAAATTGTTTATCCCTAAACTATTAATATAAAAAAAACTGTCTGCAAATAAAATTGCAGACAGTTTAATTTTTGAGTCAAATCACTATTAATAATGACTTAATCAAAAGCTCCTATTAACAAGGAACCCATCTATCTCTAATTGGGTCTTCGCAAATTTCATCTTCACGATATCCACC
The DNA here is from genome assembly GCF_000745775.1 of Flavobacterium sp. ASV13. Taxonomy (GTDB): domain Bacteria; phylum Bacteroidota; class Bacteroidia; order Flavobacteriales; family Flavobacteriaceae; genus Flavobacterium. The sequence continues at coordinate 93,567 of NZ_JQJY01000010.1, forward strand.
AACAATTGTTTTCAATTGTTTTTCATTCAATTTCTGAACATCTTTAGCAATAAATTTTTTAACTTCTTTTGTTTTTAAAAATTTCATAATATGTTATTTGGGTTAATTTATATTCCAATCATTTAGAGACACTTGGAATTTATGTCTATCCTGCGCAAGAATTTTTTATATATTTTTATATTTGAACTAAATCATTTTTTTTAAACACTTCTTTATCCTCAGCATAATCATTTAGAAAATATTTCAGTTCAGAAATTTCATATTCGTTAGGAAACAATTTATTATTCACAATTTTCACTGGTGTATAATTGAATTCATTTGCAGTACACCAATTATATTGCTGTTCAATTTGTTGGTACACTTTTGGACTAATAAAATCCACTTTCCACTTTTCTATCCATTTTTTCAAACTGATTTCCTGCATATACCAATCTATGATCGCTTCTTTTGCCAAATCTTCGTTTAAAAAATTGATTTCCAACAAATGCTCTGCAACAACCTTATAAGGATTATCATTATTATCTGGATTGATGTTGAATATAATATTTAGAGAAATTTTTTCAGGATATTTCGTAATCAATTCGAAAGCTTCTGCAAAAACTTTATAGCAATATTTACACTTCGGACTTACTATAAGAATTATACGAACAGCTGCATTGTTGTCACCAAATTTTAAAGCTTTTAATTCATCAAGCCCTTTTAAAACAGGTATATCATTAGATAAGAAGTTTACTATTTTATAATTTCTTTTAAACTTCTTTAATTTACTTACTTCTTTTTCTGCTTTAATTTTATTTTCCAATGTTTTGCTCTGAATCAACCAGAAAGAACTAATCAATACCATTGAAAACAGATAAAAAAACAAATTGGAAAATGTAATAGGAATAAATGAATCTTTCATAAAAACCCATACAGCACCTTGAAACATAATTAGAAAAGATACTCCTAAACATAGCAAACACCATTTTTTCAATTGCATTTTTTGAATCCAAATTGAATATCCAATTATTGGTAAAGAAAGCAAGCTCACTAAACCTATTATATTATTTGAGTAAGATGGATTAAGTAACAATGATATCAGATTGATTCCAAAAAAGAGGATTGGCAAATCTGAAAAACTAAGCCATTCGTTAATTTTAGCTTTATCTGAGCTAATAACAGATTCGCATGATGTGTTTGAACTTCTATTACATAACTGAGAAACGATTTCATTTTTTAACCCTAATTTTTCTTTAACAATTAGAATGCTGAAAACTAATCCCACCGCCGAAGTTGAAAAGAAAATAATTCCATTCTCATCATAATTATTATTAAAAATTGAAATAATTAATAAGGCAAAAACTGGCAAACTAAAAAAGAACCATTTTAAAGCAGTTTTTAAAGTTTTGCCTATAGAAGTAGGATTGGATTCAATAACTAAAATAATTCCATTCCAGCCTTTGATAAAATCATCAAACGACAAACTCTTCCCTCCTGTTTTTTCAAATTCAATTTTTATTGAAGTTTTGCTCTTTGTAACTAAAACTAAATCTTTATTATAAATTGCCAAAAAAGAATCTGGTAATTCGGACAGCTCATCTTTTGAAATTTTAAGTGCTGAATTTTCTATATCCAGTAACTCTAAACTATCTGTAATTGCAAATAAACTAGGAAAGTCAGGATGAGATTCAAACAAATCTTTGAATGCAAATTTTTGATCTGCAAAATTGTTTATGCTTAAATACTTTTGAACTAAATGTACCATAGAATTTCCAATCCGTTAATTATACTTTTTATAAGTATACAAGAAAAATTATCCAATATTTTGTAATTAGAAAGTCACATTCTGAGTTTACAAAAGCAAAATTCTACTTACAAATATGATTTTTTATACCAACATTTTATTACGGGAAACCGCATATTTTAAAACTTTAACATAATTCATTTAAAACAAATGCGAACAAATATGTTAAACAACACTATTAATTGATGAAAATTTAACTCAAGAAAAACACAAATCTTAATCTATACTAAATACAGCAACCTCTGATATTAACTGCTAATTTTAATTTATGATTAGGCGTTTTTAGTCAATGTAGGTTTTAGAATTTTCAAAATTATTTATAGATGGCAATTATTTTAAAAACGATATAATTTGTTAACATTCTATTGATTAGCATTAAAAAGTCATTTTTTGCCTCTTGAGAATCATCGTCAAAATGAGTGTACATTTTAGCTATAAGATCAAAATATCCAATTCCCTCTGATATTTCAGATAAAATGACTTCATCTAAATCATCTAAATCGTATTTTCTGGATACAGAATTGAGTTCTTTAATTTCTAAAAAGGAAAGTTCCTGATCATCGAGAGTAGTAAATACTTGCTCAAAACCATCGAGCAATACTATATTAAAATCTTCTTTATTAAGCAGCAGTCTCTGTAGATAACGTGGCAAGCCTTCTGTATATAAGTCTCTTTTCAATAAATAATTGTCAGATGTAGACACATTATTTCTCAACTCTAAATCAAAATCTGAAATCAATTCATCAACCTTCTTTTTTGTTAGAAACTCAATTTCATTTTGATTGCCTTCAGCTTCATTAATTAATCGGGTGATTTTTGAATAACTTTCCGGATAATTCTTCATTATATATACTTCCATGGCTTTACATACATGAGGATTTCTTTTATAAACTCCTAATAAATGTAAATACGTTTTATCGGGTACTTCCTGAAATTCAGCAAAACCTATATATTCACCATCGTCGAATACTTCATCAAACAAAAAATTTATCTCCTTATTCTGAATTTTAGCAAATTGATAAAACAATACCTGTTCAAAGAAAAGATTAAAATTATGGAAATTATTTTCAGGTAAAGAGCTTCTATTTTTATCTACAAAGTCAATGCTTCTTTTTGTGTATTCTTTAAAAAAGTCAATATCATTTCCGCCAACAACTCCCATATTACAAGCAAAATTTTTTGTGTGCTTATGATAGTTTTCAATTTCAATTGGCATGTATGAAAGATTCGGCGAAATTTCATTCCACATTTTAATATAACAATCTGCTGTAATTTCTAAATTTTGAGTGATTAAAGCAGCATCTTTAAATTTGTTTTCTAAAGATTCCCATACAAAAACATCGCCGTCGATATGCAAAAACGGTTCATTTTGCATTTCATAAACCTTAATCTTTGAAATTGCCCAAAGATCTTTATGGTAATCATTTAAATCATCTAAAATCACATGAACTTTAGTATATGGCAATTGTAATTTTGTAATTAATATTTCATATCCAAAACGATCTGTATAAAGTTCAACCTCTTTATGATATTTAACTAATTGATGGCAGCTTAATAGCCAGCTCATCCAATTATATTTATATGAAAGCCATCCATAACTGTTTCTAAAATCTGTCAAATTTCCTGACCAAAAACTTTGTACTATTTTCATTTAAAAATCTTGCTAAATTAATGACACTCAAATAAACAAAAGGAATTAGAATATTTGTTACGGGTTTCCGCATTTAACAATACTATAAATAAGGTATTTATTTCAGTATTAGATTTAGATCTAAATCCTATAAAATCTAATACATTATTTTATAACCAAAATTTTCCAAAGAAATTTAAATTTGAGATACTTAACTTAAAAAATAGATTATGAAAAATGTTATATTTATTATGATCTCAGTTTTCTTTTATTCATGTCAACAAAAAGAAATCAAAAACAATTCTGCAAAGGTTCAAGATACAATCACAATCCAAAAAAACAGAAAGGAAAACAAACAAATTGATGACACTATTTTCATGAATTTTAAAAATGCCAAAGGTTTATACACAGCCGAAGGTCAATTAGATTCAATTCACCCTCGCGTATTTATAAAATTCAAAAATGAAATTCTGGGTGAATTGAACGGAAAGATTATTTTGGCAACAGACAATGGAAACATACGTTTTAACCAAATTATTTTTCCAGATAACTCTTCAGACGGCCCTTTTGGAAAAGACTTGCAAATACAACTCACTCAAAAAGGAAATCATATTATTATAGTTGGACATTCACAAATGGCAGATAATCCGTATTGGGGTAAATTTAAAGTACAACTTGAGAATTCAAAAGAATAAATATATCCATCAAATTAATGATTTACCGATAAGATTTTGATACCTAAATTTTAGTTTTTTTCCTTCTGATTTCAAAAAATAGATAAAACCAAGAATAAGCCACTATTTTACCTTACGTAAATATACTTGGTTTGTTAAGCTTATTTTTAATTTTTCCTACAATTTTAATTCTCAAAAAAGTTTTTTTATAATTCCAATACCATGTAAAGGCTAAAATTATAAGCTTAAAACTATAATTACCACAAAAACAAAACCTTACAAAAAACAAGAAAAACAAAATTAAAATTCTTCCACCATCATATGGTAAAAAATAAAAAGCACAAATAGCTAATTATCAGACACTTAAGCCTAAAATAATGAAAATTACAATATTCTAAAAAACAACCACTAAATGGTGATAAAAAAATAAAATATAAACGCCTCATTGTCAGTATTTTTTTAGAAAACATTCCAAGAAAAAGTTAGAACTCCAAAAAAAAGTAGGAAAAAAGAAGAAATCAATTTATCGAAAATTGATAGCTGGATATTTTTAAAAATATATTTGTAAAGTCGACAACAGCTAAAGAAAAAAACAAATATTAACCAATTAAATACACCCAATTATGTCAGACTTTTTAAAACAATTCGGAGACGATCTAGAAAAAAATGTACCAGGATTTATCGCAGTTTCAATTGCAGAAATTCAAACAGGAATGTCCTACTTTTCACTTTCAGTAGTTCCAGAATTTGATCCAGAATTAGCATCTGCTTTTAACCTTGAAGTTGTAAAAGCAAAAATGAACGCTGTTAGTGCTTTAGGGCTTAAAAATCAGGTTGTTTCAGATATCATGATTACGTTAACCTCCCAAATTCATATTATTGATGTTTCTGAGAACAACTTATATATGATCTATCTTGCAGTTGATTCCACTAAAGCAAACTTAGGAATGACAAAAGCAATTCTGAACAAATACAAAAAAGAGATTGCTTCTAAATTATAATGATTTGAAATTGTGAAATGGCTGACTTTTTTTAAAGTCGGCCTTTTTTAAAATATTAATTAATTTAAAAAAGTGAGACGTTATGAAGAATAAATTAATATTGCTTGTATTTTTTGCTTTCACAATCCTAATTAATGCACAAAACATCAAAGGTATTAACGGCGATACCAATTGGCTGAACATGTGGACAAATTTTAATCCCAAAACAACCAATTATAATGAAGCCTCTATAATACTAAATGGTACTATTAGTGCAGACATGACATTAAAAAAAGAAAATGTTTATGTATTAGTCGGCACTGTTTATGTTGCTCCAAATGTAACTTTGACCATTCAGCCTGGTACGCTTATAAGGTGTGATACTGATACTTTAACTACATTAGTAATTACAAAAGGCGCCAAAATTATCGCTGAAGGTACCGAAACTGACCCAATCGTTTTTACCTCTAACAAGAACTCAGGAGATCGAAATCCGGGTGATTGGGGAGGCATTATTGTTTTTGGAGATGCGCCAATAAACAAAACTGGAGGAGTTGGTATTTTGGATTTCGATCTTGATCCACAAAAAGCACAATATGGTGGTGATAACAAAGAATCTGATTCTGGAATTTTAAAATATGTCCGGATTGAGTTTTCAGGGAAAAAAACATCTGGTAATAGACCAATAAATGGCCTATCGCTAGCTGGGGTTGGAAGTAAAACAAAATTAGAATATATCCAGGTTACTTCATCCGATGAGGATTCTTTTCAATTCTATGGCGGATATGTAAATGCCAACAATTTAGTATCTCTGCGCTCCGCAGATGATGATTTTGATTTTACACAAGGTGTCCAATGCAATCTCTCTAACAGTATTGCCATTCGAAGTCCGTTTCTATCTGATAGCTACGGATCTCGTTGTTTTGAAATGGAAACGGTTGATACCCGAAAAGGAGAAGTTTTAGACAGCAAAAAAGAAATGACCCGAGTAAATGCTACCAATATCACGATGATGCATACAGAGGATATTGGAACTGAAATTCAAGGACTAAAACACGAAGCGATATTAATTAGAGAAAATACTTTTTTAACATTGACCAATTCTGTAATATCAGGATTTAGCCACCTCATTATATTTTCAGATACCGTTACAATTTCTGATGAATTTTTAGGGAAAATAATTTTAAAAGATCTGCTTATTAATGATACCAAGATTATTGGAACAACGCAAAATACTGCTACCAATGCCTTCATTAGTAATTGGTATCAAGGAAAAGAATTCGGAATCGATTTTATAAAACTCAAAAACGATGAATTATTTGCCAGTTCATCCATGAGAAAAAAGCCTGATTTTAGAATTAAAAGCCAAAACTTAACTAATTAAAAAATATCAATAAAAAAGCCAGTAATCTTTTAGATTACTGGCTTTTTTATATCATTTCACTTTCTCTTCACATATTTATAAAACTACTTATTTGGAGCTTGATTTATAAATCACAATATTAAAAACTAAGCTTCAAAATCCCTCGTTTTCAACCTATATAAAGAATTATAGTTTAAAAGTTATCTTTAGCGAATATTTTTTGCTCTTTTTGCAGAATCAGCGATATAAGAAAGCAACCATGCCATTTGTCCCTGTTTCGTAAAATAGATTTTTTTAGATTTGACATCAGGAATTTTCTCTAATACAGTCAGCAATATTGAATTTGCTGCAATTAAGTATTTTTGAGAATACGTTTTTAATACCTTCTCAACATCCTTATTTTGCGATGCTAATGCTTCAAATTTTGCATAATCTGTTTTTATCATATTGTTGTAATCTGCAACTTCCTTAATTTCAAACGGACTAAAATTTTCTGTTGCACTTTTCCCCTTATACAATGTGTAGAATGCCCAAACTGCGCCTCCAGACATGTATACATTTTTTTTGTTATTGATTTTAGGACTTTGTTGATATAAATGATCGGTCTGTTCTTTTAATTCAGGTAATGCATTAACGAGCAATTCATTAAACTCATCAACTGAATTGGTTTTTGCATTTTTATTTATTTTCTCCGTAAAAGTTACTGTGCCTAAATCTAAAGTCACAGGATAAAACACCAAAATATCATCCTCATTAAATTCTTCTACATATCCGCCCTTAGTGTTGCCTCCTCCAATATCAAGAATTAAAGAATCAGAATATTCTTTTGGTGGAATGCATCCTTTTAGCAATAATTTTGCTTCCGTATCGGAAGTAATTATGGCTACATTAATATTTGTAAAAACATATAGTTTTTGAAGCAATACGTCTACATTTTTGGCCATTCCTACACCTGAAGATACAACTATAAATATGTTTTTTTCTTCAATTTTGAATTCCTTTAGTAGTTTGGTGTAATTTTTCACTGTCACATTAAAGGCCGTTTCAATATCATTTTCGGCTAATTTTCCGTCTATCGAAATTCCTTTCGCGATAGCAATATTTTCTGTCCAAAAATCAACTACTTCGTATTTTCCTTTTTTAATGTTTTGGACATTTATTACCGACATTTTTATTCCCTTGCTTCCTATTTCAATTCCTGCATAAAGTTCTTGAGAAATCAAGTTCGAAGGAATCAAAAAAATAAAAATAATTATGGCTATGAATGCAATATTTTTTTTCATCTTAATTGAGTGTTTTTTAATAATATGAAAAGCTCATTTTTATTCAAACATTGAAAAGGAATTATAGGTTCATTTTCAAATCAAAGCCGGTTATAGCTTCTTGTTTTTATCAACAAAAATGGATTGCACTATTTTTATTTTAGTTTCTATTGTTTCTTTTTCAACCGTTTTTACCAGCCAATAACAAAGCGAAATAGCAAATAAGCCGATTAAACTCATAAATATGAAATCTGCTCTATAACTCGCATAGGCGACAATTTCCATACCTGTCTTAGCACTTAAAATATGTGCAAGACTGAAACTCATTGTAAAAACAGACATATATCTCCCCTCTTGATTATTATGTGATCTCGTCATTGCAAACGAATTTGCAAAAGGAAAAGTCAACATTACCCCAAGCGTCATAAAAAACATCATTACATACAATATTCCGTACCATTTGTCATTCATCAATAAAAGGATATAGCTAAGCACCATAAAGCCCAAACCTACCATAATGACATTCAGCTTATTAATTCTGTTTCTTTCTACATAATTAACAATCGGCAATTCAAACAGCAATGTCAATATTCCGCTAAAACTTAAAATTAAACCACTGTTTACTTCTGATAAATTAAATTGTTCTCTGTGATACAGAGTCAATGTCGTAAATACTTGAAAATACATAATTCCAGTAATCAGCGAAATGAACATATGTGTTAAAAAAGCTCTATCTTTTAATATCGCATATTTGTCTACTCCAATATTGTTTTTTTTGAGTTTAAAAGGCAGTTTTCTTTCTTTCACTAAAAGAACAAAAACTAAAACCGCAAGTATACAAGTAGCTGAATCTACATAAAACAGATATTTATATCCAATAAGCATAATTATAACACCGCCTAAAGGAGGACCAAATAAAAAGCCCAGACTTGTTGCTGATCTTACCAAAGCCAGTGCCCTTGTTTTATTTTCTTTACGAGTATAGGTATTTAAGGATACCAACATTGCAGGCCTGAACATATCTGCTATAGTTGTTAAAAGCAAAATTGAAAAACAAAATCCTTCGAATGATGTTATATACTGCAACATAAAAAAGATGATACCGCTTCCAAAAAGGCTGCCTATCATTACTTTATAAAATCCTATTTTATCAGACAAAATACCGCTTAGCCAAGTTCCAATAAAAGAACCCACACCAAAACAAACCATAACCCATCCAATCTGATTATATTCAAAATGCAGATTCTCTCGCATATATTTTGAGAGGAACGGAATTACCATTGTTCCTGTTCTGTTTATAAAGGTTATTAATGTCAAAATCCAAATTTCTTTTGGAAAACCACTATAATTTTCCATGTATTTTTTTCTTAAGTCGCTGATCATTTCTTTACTTTTTTGATGATTTTTAATTTTTTTTGATACCACTTTTTAAATAAATTCAAAGGGAAGCTTTGCAAATCACTAATCAAGGTTTATATTTTTTTGACTTTAGACACAAAAATATAAACCGCAATTACTGCAAATGAGCATGGCTAGCATTTTGACAAATGGCCTTTCTTTTTATTAAATAGTGGATTTATGATTTTATAGAATTATGCTGTTTTTAGAGTATATATTTTCAATAAAATATATCTCAGCATATTCTATACTTTTAATTGGATGAATCTTTATTGAAAATAATGGTATTTACTACCACTTCTTTCATCCATTTAATAGTTTCAATTACCCCGGTTTCTTTACAAATCATGTTGCAGCTTTGGTGTCCCCAAGCCAAATTATATGGCGAATGGTTAAATTCTCCGATTTTCAACTGATTAATGTAAAAAAGGTTGATCTGACTAATTTCTTTGTCAATATCTGATGATTTCTCAGATGATTCAAAAAAATTGATCATAAAAGCCCCTGCGCTTAATTTTTTTAAACAAAGAGGGCAAATCGTGTTTTTTACATTGTCAATAATTCGCGTCTTGTAAAGTCGGTCGGTATTGGATAGTTTTTGATTATTACAGGCTGTAATAATAGCGGCCTTTCGATTTTCAATATCACTTTCCGTCATGCCAGCGTTGAGCGCTACTTCATCAGAATCGTAGCAAAGCCAGAATAAATATTCTAATTGCAAATGACAGGATTTGATTGTTGAAAGTGGAGCATATTCTGCAACTCTAATTCCGGCACCTTTGCAGTTACTGGTATTAAAACCGAGAATAATTTTCTCCTCGCCTTTTATTCCTGATGATACTATTCTTGCAACAAAATGACCATCAATAGGAACTGCCCTTTTCTCAGCTACAGAGAGCTTATTTTTATAAGGATTAAAATTATTCCATTGAGATCTTGTCTCATAAAATAAAATAGTATTCACACCAAGTTTTAGTTTCTTGGCTTTCATTGTAATTAATGCATCCGGATTTGAGTAGTAATCTTCAGGACTCATAATTACAATAAATCCGCTTTCAAATTTTTGAGAAGTTAGAACGGAAATATCGAATAAATCAATGGATTCAAAAGGAATCAAAACGGTGCCATTTCTATTGGCTCTATTTTGAAAAATCACATCATCATTCGCGCTTCTTGTTTGTCCGGTTTTGTAAATTTTACTTTGCAGTAAAGGAGGTAGTTTGGGTAGTCTTTTTGCCATAGGTTAAGTAGTTGGTTGATTAGTTTTATTATAGATTTGGCAGCATTATCTTCTTTACATTCTTTAATTTAACTTTAAAAATTCATAGTAAAATGTCGAGCTTTTTTTTGATTAACTTTTAGGTATTATTTTTTCATTCAGGGTTCTTTTTAAATATTTGACAATATATTTTTGTAATTTTATAAAAAACTAAATATCAATAATTTAACATAAAGTTATTTTTCAAAAAGTAATAGTTTTCAAGCAAACGTGTAAAATTCAGCATTTTTCTTACACTTAAACACTTGTTAAATATAAACAAATCTATTTTATTCGCATGTTAAAATAAATGGACTATTTTATTATTATGATGGACAATCTTATTATTATCTCATTTGCTTATTTTAAGAAAATACTTTTATATGTCTATAAAATTACTAGGATGAGTTCAAGAAATTACCGTAATGGATTATCTTATTATTAGGTTATTAAAGAAAAAAATAACCTAATATTTTTCATACAAAAAATTATTTCTTAAAATCTGAAAATAAAAAAGTCTTTTTAATTTTTAAATAAATTACCAAAAATACAGCGTAACAACTTAATTTACAATACCATAAAACCTAAACTAGATTAAAAACATTTACGCCCGAAGAAATAACTAAGACGATTAAAATTATAATTTACAGCTCATTCAAAAATCATTTTAAAATTAAAACAGAAAAAAATAAAATCGTATTTTAGCAGTAAATGCTTTTTTGTTCATATTAAATTATCATGGAAAGTTTTAAACAACACGATGAATTTCGGACGGAAAAATTAATATCCTTGCCTAATAATATTTGGCAAAAAGCAATTGAAGAAAATCCTGTCTTAGGTAATTTGTATATTACTCATATTGGATATTTCCCTAACGCCACTTATTATTACAGGGAACGAAAAAAAGGATGCACAGATAATATTCTAATTTACTGTGTACGTGGAAAAGGCTGGCATATTGTAAATGGCATTCGTTTTGAAATTCGGCCAAATCAATTTTTTATAATTCCTGCAACAAATCAACATATAATTTATGGAGCCGATGAAGACGATCCCTGGACAATATATTGGGTGCATTTTAGCAGTCGGAAAATAGACGTTTTTAATAAAAGCTTCAATATTGGTTTATTCGACGGCCCGCGACAAATCGCCTATAACGAAAAAGGAATAGAACTATGGAATACCATGTATCATAGTCTTGAAATGGGTTATGGAAAAGAAAATATTACCAAGGCAAATTTATGCTTATATCATTTTCTTTCCTCTTTTTTATATCCTGATGTCAATGTCAATGAAAAAAAACAGGACGAAAAAGACTCGATAAGCAACACTATTGCTTACATGAGAAACAATCTGGGCGGAAAAATCACTTTAGAAGATTTGGCTCTAATAAACAATTTATCGCCTTCACATTTCTCACTGCTTTTCAAAAAAAGCACCGGAATGGCTCCGTTGGATTATTTTATTCACTTAAAATTACAACAGGCCTGTTTATTATTAATAACCTCTGAGGTTAAAGTAAAAATTATTGCCGCTGATTTGGGATATGATGATCCTTATTATTTTTCGCGTCTATTTAAAAAACACATGAAAATGTCTCCATTGCAATATCGTTTTTCCCCGCAATCAAAGTCATCATAAGATTTTATAGCGATTTTAAAATGCCCCAAAATAGTATTTAACTTTTTGGGGCATTTTAATAATCATGAATTTTAAAAACTATCGCCAACCCATCTCTGGAGCAATATATTTTAATATCGAAGAAAGTATATGTACATTATAGTCAACGCCTAATGTATTTGGGATTGTTAAAAGCAGTGTATCAGCTTCCTGAATGGCCTCATCTTGTTTTAACTCTTCAATAAGTTTATCCGGTTCAGCTGCATAACTCTTTCCGAAAATGGCTCGTTTGTCGCTTTCAATATTTCCAAAACTATCTGAGCCTTTTCCTTGATCGCCAAAGTAATATTTGTCCTGATCTGTGACTAGCGCAAAAATGGAACGGCTGACAGAAACTCTTGGTTCACGATCATGTCCAGCTTTTTTCCAGGCTTCTTTATACAGTCTGATTTGTTCTGCCTGCTGAATATGAAAAGGTTTCCCGTTTTCATCATATTTCAGAGTAGAACTTTGCAGATGCATTCCGTTTTCAGCAGCCCAGACAGCAGTAGCATTAGATGCTGCTCCCCACCAAATTCTTTCTCGTAATCCTTCAGAATAGGGTTCCAAACGCAACAAGCCAGGCGGATTTGGAAACATAGGATACGGATTTGGCTCTGCAAATCCCTCACCACTAAGTTTATCTAGGAATTCTAAAGCTTTTTTTCGTCCCATATCGGCATCTGTTTCTCCTTGTTCGGGTTCATATCCGAACGAGCGCCAACCGTCAATAACTTGTTCCGGTGATCCTCTGCTTATTCCTAATTGTAAACGTCCTTCTGAAATTAAATCAGCAGCACTGGCATCTTCAACCATATACAATGGGTTCTCATATCGCATATCGATAACTCCTGTCCCAATTTCAATTTTGCTTGTTTTAGCACCGATGGCAGAAAGTAAAGGAAATGGCGATGCCAACTGTCGTGCAAAATGATGCACACGGAAATAAGCGCCATCCAAACCAATTTCTTCCGCCGCAACGGCTAAATCAATGGATTGAAGCAATGTGTCGCTTGCTGTACGAGCTTTATATGAAGGATGATTTGCCCAATGCCCAAAAGATAAAAATCCAATTTTCTTCATTGATAGCAGTATTAATATTATACTCCCAAATATAAGCATCATTATTGAAGGAATCTAAAATCCATGTATAGAAAGTGCTTAACTTCCTTGTCTTTTGATTGAAAAAATTTCTTAGCATTAATATAAAAACAATTCTATATAAATTATAAAATCAGATTTTTAACTTGAGGGATACTTTTCATATTTCTCCAACTGATTTCACAAAACCCTAGCAGAAAATCAAAAAAGCGCCTCGAACAAAATCTATTCGCTTTTAATTTTTATTTCTTTTTCATTATTTAACTGATCTTCAAAATCATTCTTCCAAAAATAACTACCTGATTTACAAAACAATTAAATGGTAATCCTATAAAACAACACTATTAAACCTATAAATATTTTAAATATTCTCTTACTAGCTTTGAAATGACTTCATAATAAGGTAACCACAATTTACAGCTTATCAAAAAAGTCAGTTTCTTCAAGTTGCTGCATTCAGGAATTAACCTAAAAAATATATTTATGAAAAATTTTCAAGACGATAAACAACGTGATTTATCCACAAACAAATCAGACGGAACAAATAAATTTTTAACCACTGATCAGGGCGTTAAAATCAATGATGATAACAATTCGCTCAAAAGTGGCGAAAGAGGGCCTTCATTACTGGAAGACTTTATTTTAAGAGAAAAAATAACGCATTTTGATCATGAAAGAATTCCAGAAAGAATTGTTCATGCGCGTGGATCTGGAGCACATGGTTTTTTTGAAGTAACCAATCCAATTCCAGAACTTACAAAAGCGGGCTTTTTACAGGAAAAAGGTTTAAAAACTCCCGTTTTTGTCCGATTTTCAACCGTTGCAGGATCAAGAGGATCAACAGATTTGGCTAGAGATGCAAGAGGATTTGCCGTTAAATTCTACACTCAGGAAGGAAATTATGATTTAGTTGCCAATAATATTCCCGTATTTTTTATTCAGGACGCATCAAAATTTCCAGATCTTGTTCACGCCGTTAAACCGGAACCGCACAACGAAATGCCTCAAGCTGCGTCGGCACACGATACTTTTTGGGATTTCATTTCGCTAATGCCCGAGTCTATGCACATGATTATGTGGGTAATGTCAGATCGTGCTATTCCGAGAAGCTATAGAATGATGGAAGGATTTGGAGTTCATACTTTCCGATTAGTTAATGCTGAAGAAGAATCAGTTTTTGTAAAATTTCATTGGAAACCTAAACTAGGAACGCATGCCGTTGCTTGGGATGAAGCGCAAAAAATATCAGGAAAAAATGCTGACTTTCACAGAGAAGATTTATGGGAAGCCATAGAAATGGGAAATTTTCCTGAATGGGAATTAGGTGTTCAAATTATTCCATCAGCAGATGAAAATAATTACGAGTTTGATTTGCTCGATCCAACAAAACTTGTTCCAGAAGAACTTGTTCCAGTTACTATCGTCGGTCGAATGGTTCTCAACAAAAACCCTGATAATTTCTTTGCAGAAACCGAACAAATTGCTTTTCATCCCGGACATGTTGTCCCTGGAATTGATTTTACAAATGATCCGTTGCTTCAGGGAAGATTATTCTCCTATACCGATACGCAACTTTCCAGATTAGGAAGTCCAAACTTTCATGAAATTCCAATTAACAGAAGTATTGCACCGGTTCACAACAATCAGCGTGACGGACATATGCGTCAGGAAATTAATAAAGGACGTGTAAGTTATCATCCTAATTCACTTGGCGGAGGCTGTCCGTATCAGGCAAAAATTGCTGAAGGTGGCTTTTCAAGTTTTAATGAACGTATTGACGCGCATAAAATTCGAGAAAGAAGCGAAAGTTTCAATGATCATTTTGGTCAGGCCAAATTATTCTTCAATAGTCAAACCTCCGAAGAGAAAAGCCATATTGTTAAAGCTTTGCGTTTTGAACTTGGAAAAGTACAGACAACGGCTATACGAAACAGAATGCTCGGTTTGTTATCGCAAATTGACCAACAATTAGCCGAAAAAGTAGCGATTGGACTTGGTGCAAAAGTTCCTCCTATTCTTGAAATCCCAATTAACCATGGCGTTTCACCAGAAAATGAAGGAGGAAAACATGAACCACAAACCAGAAACCAAACAATAAAAACATCTGATGCATTGAGCATGATTAATAATCCAACTAATTCACCCACAATTGCTTCACGAAAAGTCGCTATTATTTGTTCAGATGGAGTTTCAGAAACTGCTGTTGCAAATATGAAAAATGCACTCAAAAAAGAAGATGCCAAAGGTTGCGTTATTGCGTCGCATTTAGGCTCGATTTCGACCGATTCTAATAGTGAAATTCCGGTAGATTTCAGTCTTCTTACTGTTTCCTCCGTTTTATTTGATGCCGTTTATATTCCCCACGGACTTGATGTAAAGACTCTTTCAGAAAACAAAGATGTTATCGAATTTTTAAATGATGCTTACAAACATTGTAAAGTAATTGGAGCAGATGGTGATGCTTCAAAAATAGTAAGCTCGGCCGCTTTCGTTTCTCAAATTACTGATTATGATCCGGGTATTATAATTTCAAGTGAAATTGCTACCGCAGAATTTACGCAGGATTTTATAACAGCAATGACCATGCATCGTTTTTGGCAACGAGAAGAAAACTTATACAACTAATCTAAAAAATTTTGAACATGAAAAATCTTGAAAAACCAACTGAAAATAAAGCTCCTAAATCCAAAACTAATAACGTAGTTTCGCCAGCCGCAGACGCCGCCAAAGAGTTAAGAGAATTCTTTATTGATAATCTGAAAGATATTTACTGGGCTGAAAACGCACTTGTAAATGCGCTTCCTAAAATGGCTGAAAATGCAACATCTCCAGTACTTTCAAAAAGTATTTTGGAGCATCATTTGGTCACAAAAAATCAAATAGCAAGGCTTGATCAGGTATTTGATCTTTTAAAAGAAAAAGCTGAAGGAAAAAAATGTGAAGCTATGGCCGGTTTACTCAAAGAAGGTGATAATATTTTAGTTGAAACAACACCTGGCCCAGTAAGAGATGCAGGAATTATTGCAGCATCACAAAAAATCGAACATTATGAAATTGCTACTTATGGAACTTTGTGCGCCTTTGCAAAAACATTAGGCGAAAATGATGCTGCAAAATTATTGACCCAAACATTGGCAGAAGAAAAAGAAGCTGATTGTCTGTTAAATGATATTGCATTAAATACAGTAAACGTAATGGCTGCCGAATAATATCTAAAATAAATGAATCACCATTTATGCCATCAGAAATTATAATAAATGCAGCGAATCTCATGTAATTAATCGAACTGCCGAAGTTCTATTAGAGCATTTAACAAAACAATAGCCAACGAAATATCGTTGGCTATTGTTTTTATGATAATTCAATCTTAAGTACATTATTATCAATACCTTCGTATAACCAGTTTAATTCTACGAAAAATGTTCTCTAATCAAACAAAAATAATTTTGTTCCTCCTTGTATTATTTGCAATTGGAGACTTAAATGCCTCGCCTTTTTTAAAAGATTTAAAGCAAGTTGAAACGTCTGAAATGACGTTGCTTGTTCCTGAGAATAATATTGATGAAGAACCTGCTTATACAGAACAACAAGTAAAAAAAGCCGAAAAATCATTAAATAGGCTTCACGAAAACATCGATAAAGTCAAAATCCTGTTGCAAATAAGCGACTGGTATGAAGCTTCTTACGACAATCCTAAAACATTAGAAAAAGCATTTCACTATGCCGAAGATGCCCTTAGAATAAGTCAAGCCTTGCATTCTAATATTTATATTGGAAAATGTTATCTGCAACTTTCAATGGTGTATCAGTTGAGAAATAAGGATTCGATGATTGAAGTTACCGCCAGAAAAGCAATCGCGGCATTGAGCAAAACAAATCAGTTAGATGATTTGGCAGAATCCTGGGTCATGGTTTGGTCGGCAAAAATGAGAACAAGAAAACCAATACCTGAAAGATTGGTTCCTATTTTCAAAGCTGCAGCCATATTTGAAAAATCAGGAAACAATCAAAGAATTGGTGATTGCTATCGAGAAATTAGCGAACTCTATTTTTCTTATTCGGATTTTAATAAATCGCTAAATTTTCTAAATAAAGCCGTATTTTTTTATAAAGCAGCGCATCTAAAAGAAGACGAAATTTTACCTATTTCTTCCAGACTGAATATTATTTACGAAGCCGATAAAAGAAATCGGGATATTATAAGACTTAAAAACACAACACTTTTGCAGGAAAGCAGACTTAAAAATGAGGTGTTTTTGCGTAATTCGATGATAACTTTTGTGGTACTCTTACTTATAATTCTTGGATTGCTTTACAAAAGCTATAGGTTCAAGAAAAAAACAAATATAATTCTGGAAACACAACAAGATGAAATAAATAAAAAAAATAATACACTACAAAATCTGGTTGTCGAAAAGGAATGGCTGTTGCGAGAAATTCATCATCGCGTAAAAAACAATCTGCATATGGTTGTTGGTTTATTGGCGAGTCAGGCTGAATTTCTAAAAAATGAAGAAGCGATTCAGGCTATCAACAGTAGTCATAACAGAATTCAGGCCATGTCTTTGATTCATCAAAAATTATATCAATCGGAAAATTTATCTATTATTGATATGCCTTCTTATATTTTTGAATTAACGGAATATCTAAAAGATTCTTTCGAAATTAGAAACAACATTCGTTTCATTCTTGATATTGATAGTTTCAGTCTGCCGCTGTCACATTCAATTCCAATTGGACTTATTTTTAATGAAGCTGTTACGAATGCTATAAAATATGCCTTTCCAAATCGCACAAATAATATTATTACAATTTCGCTTAAAGTAACTGACGACGAAAACTATAAATTAATTGTTCACGACAATGGTATTGGGCTTCCACCCGATTTTGATCCTTACAACAATCCTTCTTTAGGTATAAAATTAATGCATGGATTATCTGCAGATATCGAAGGAAAGTTTTTAATTACGAATTCAAATGGTACTAAAATATCATTGGAATTTACTTTCAAAGAAAATAATCTTCATTAATTTAAATCTATAAAATGTCAAAATCATTAAAAATTCTTATTGTTGAAGATCAATTTGTAGAAGCAAATCATTTGCGATTGATGCTGAAAAAAGCAGGTCATTCTGTTACCGGAATGGCGCGTTCAGTGGCAGATGCCAAATATTATATTGCCCAGGAAAGACCAGAATTGGTTTTATTGGATATTTTTCTATCAGGAAAAGAAACAGGTATTGACCTTGCCGAAATATTAAAAGATGATAATATTCCATTTATTTATCTTTCTGCAAATTCAAATGAACAAGTGCTTAGTAAAGCAAAATTAACGCATCCGTATGGTTTTTTGGTAAAGCCTTTTAGAGAACAGGATTTATTGGTTACAATTGAAATTGCCAAATATCATCAGGAACACGGAATAGAATCTTCTATTCGCAGAGAGCTTTTATTTCAGAAACAACTCAAAGCGATTGTCAAAAAAAGCGGTACTTGGGATGACAGAGTTCTTAATATTGTCACTTCTTTACAATCGCTCATTTCGTTTGATCTTGTAATGGCTGTTTTTTATGTCGATAGCAAATTATCCAACAGAGTTTTAGGCTACGCCCGAACAGGTTTGCATGAATATCAAAAAATTGGAATTGAAGAGTTGCAGAATATTACCGCTTTAAAAGAATCTGAAATAAATGATTTAAGAAACAGAAGCCAAGTAGAAACTGTAGCCACTTTTTATAACAATCAGGATTTTACAAAAATATGCGATAAAACGCCTATCAAAAAAATGATTGCGAATTCTATGAATATGAAATCCAATCTAATGCTGCCAGTTCCTTTGACACTGCATGAAAATGGCGGATTATATTTGTCATTTTTCAGCAAACAAGCTGATAATTACAACAAAAACCATCTTACATTATGCGACAGACTTCAGGAACCTTTAATTTATGCTATTGAAAATTTAATCAATGCCGACAAAAAATTAGTCCAAAAAACAAATTCAGCCGTAAGTACAAATACAGGCAAAAATGTAAAAATATCTGGCTTTGAATCCATTGTGGGTAAAAGTCCGGCTTTATTAAAATTATTTGATCATATTTTACAAGTCGCTCCGGCAGATACAACTGTTTTAATTACCGGAGAAAGCGGAACGGGAAAAGAAAGTATTGCTAATAGCATTCAGCAATTATCGGATAGAAAAAATCAGCCTTTTGTAAAAATTAATTGCTCTGCATTACCTCCAAGTTTAATAGAATCTGAACTATTTGGTCATGAAAAAGGATCTTTTACAGGAGCCACAGAAAAACGAATTGGCAAGTTTGAACAAGCCAACAACGGAACATTATTTTTAGATGAAATTGGAGATATGCCGCTTGAAATGCAGGCAAAATTACTTCGCGCCATTCAGGAAAAAGAAATTGAACGTGTTGGCGGAAATGTTCCCATAAAAGTAAACGTTAGAATAATTGCTGCAACAAATTGTAATCTTGAAAAAGAAGTCGCAGATGGTCGCTTCCGACTTGATTTATATTATCGATTAAATGTTTTTCCAATTCAATTGCCACCACTTAGAGAACGCAAAGAAGATATCGGTCTTTTAGCTCGTCATTTTATTGCTGTGTATAGCGTTAAAACGGGAAAAAATGTAACCGAAATAGCTGAAAATGCTTTAAAAAGCCTTTTATCATATCAATGGCCCGGAAATATTCGCGAACTCGAAAATCTTATCGAAAGAAGTATTCTTTTGGCAAAAACGAATACCATTGAACATATTCCACTTCCTGCTTTTGATGAAATTAAAATAAGCAATTCGGCAAATGAATGGTATTTTAAAACTATTCAGGAAAACGAAAGAGAGCATATTATTAATGTTTTAGAAAAATGCAACGGAAGAATCAGAGGCGCAGGCGGAGCATCTGAAATATTAGGCCTTCCTCCTACTACTTTGGCTTCAAGAATGCAGAAATTGGGTATTAAGAGAAGTCACTTTTAAATTGTTAATTGTTAATGGTTAATTGTTAATGGTGAATTATTAATTTTACTGATATTGTGAAATATCTATTGATTTTACTTTTAATGAAAATCAATTAGACATTTCAATTCATTTCTCTTTTTACACTATCAATAATTTACAATTCACCATTAACAATTAATAATTAAAAAAACGATATTAAGTTACTCGTTTTCCGTTTTTCAACGATATATAGTTTGGTATAGCTTTCTTTAAAATATATAAATAACTAAAAATCAATAACTTAAATAAAAGGTTCGGTTTTAGTTTATAGCTTGGCATAACATTAAAACAATGTATTATGCTAACTGAAAACCCTACTACAATTCTTTTTATCACGGGCGCTTTTGTCAGTAATAAATGTTGGGATGAGTGGAAAGACTTTTTTGAAAGTAAAGGCTTTAAAACTCTTGCACCGGCGTGGCCCTATAAAGATGCTCCTGCGAGTGTTTTACGTGATCGTCATCCTGATCCTCAAATTGCGGGATTACGATTAACGCATCTTATTGAACATTTTGAAAATATTGCTAAAAATCTGCCGCACAAACCTATTATAATTGGCCATTCTATTGGCGGACTGGTAGCACAGATACTTTTACAGCGCAACTTAGCATCGGCTGCAATTGCTATACATTCTGTTCCTCCTCAAGGAATTATGACTTTTAAATTTTCTTTTTTGAAAGCTGGTTGGGGACCTCTTGGTTTTTTCACCTCAACAAAAAAAACTTTCTTAATGAGTTTTCCGCAATGGCAATACGCCTTTACAAACGGAATGCCCGAAGAATGGCAAGATAAAGCCTATTGCGAATCTGTAATTCCGGAATCTAAATTAATTGTTCGCGATACTATAACCTCAGCTGCAAAAGTAGATTTTAAAGCGCCTCACAAACCATTATTACTAATTGCAGGATCTGCAGATCATACTATTCCCGAATCGCTCAATTATTCCAATTATAAAAAATACACTGATAAAGATTCTGTTACAGACTTCAAGGTTTTTCCAGACAGAAACCATTTTGTTCTGAATCAGCCTGGCTGGCAGGAAATTGCAGTTTACATACAAGACTGGATTGCAAAACAACATCCATAAAATTTAAAACCAATTATTTATTAACCAATTATTCCAATAAAATTTAAGATTATGAAAACGAATTTAGTAAACAGCACTTATTTAAACTTCAAAAGTAAAACTACACAGTTTTTACTTTTAGGATTTACACTATTGACTTTAATTTCATGCAACAAAAAAGCAGAAGAAACTCCTGCCGTAGCATCTACACCAACAACAGAAACTCCCGAAGTTGCTCCTGCAAACCCACCATCCAATTTTAAACATGCAACAGCAACTGTAAACGGAATCAAAATTCATTACGTGATTGGCGGACAAGGCGATCCTTTGGTTTTGGTTCACGGTTTTGGGCAAAACTGGTACATGTGGAATCGTTTATTGCCAGAACTTTCTAAACATTTTACTGTAATCGCTCCTGATTTAAGAGGTGTCGGAGAATCTGACAAACCAGAAGGCGGTTATGATAAAAAAACAATGGCATCTGATATTCATGAATTAGTGAATCAGCTTGGGTATAAAAAAATCAATTTGGCCGGACATGACATCGGACTTATGGTGGCGTATGCTTATGCAGCGCAATATGGTGACAGCGTAAACAAATTGGCTTTGATGGATGCACTTTTACCTGGAATTGAACCAGTTTGGTCAAATGTAAAAGGATCTGCTTGGTGGTTTGGTTTCTTTGCATGGCCGGCTTCTGGGGATATTGTTAAAGGAAAAGAAAAAGAATTCTTAACTAATTTCTGGCCAGTTGTAGGACATGTAAAAGATCCGTTTACTGCCGAAGAAACTACAGAATTTATTAGAGCTTATGCCGTTGAAGGTGGCACAACTGCTGCATTTAAATGGTTTGGCGCTTTTGATCAGGATGGAAAAGACAATTTAGTATTCGCAAAGAAAAAGCTGAAAATGCCATTATTAGCAATGGGCGGTGAATACTTCGCAGCAGCTTTTCTTAAAGATCACTCAAAATTAGTTGCAGAAAATGTTACCGAATCTAAAATTGCTGGTTCAGGACATTGGTTAGTTCAGGAAAATACAGCTCAGGTACAAAAAGATTTACTAGCCTTTTTCTGGCTAAATAATTAAAATCATGAAAAAACTATTTTTAATACTATCGTTTTTTGCGGGCTTGTTATCTCAAGCCCAGCAAAAAGCTGATCTGATTATTTATAATGGAAAAATTGCAACCATGCAGAAACAAAACGAATTTGTTCAGGCAATTGCAATGAAAGATGGAATTATTCTGGACATTGGTACCGAAAAAAATATTCTTTCGACTTATAAATCCTCAGAAACAAAATTGATCGATGCTAAAGGAAAAACCGTAATTCCAGGATTGAATGACAGTCACATGCACGTTATTCGCGAAGGTTTGAATTATAATTCTGAATTGCGTTGGGACGGCGTAAAAACCTTAAAACGTGCTATGGAAATGCTGAAAGAACAAGCAGCAAGAACTCCAGACGGCGTTTGGATCAAAGTGATTGGAGGCTGGAACGAATTTCAATTTGAAGAAAAAAGACAACCAACAATTGATGAAATCAACGCTGCAGTTCCTGATAAACCTGTTTTTATAACGTATTTGTATGGAAAAGCTTTTCTAAACAAAAAGGGTATTGAAGTTTTAAAATATACAAAAGACACTAAATATGAAGGAAGCCTTTTAGAGCAAGATGCTAACGGAAATTTGACTGGTTTAATGTACGCCAAAGAAACTCCAAAAGCCATTTATACGACTTTGGGTTTAACAACAAAATTAAGTCCGGAAGAGCGCATTAATAGCTCGATTCAATTCAATCACGAATTAAATCGTTTCGGATTAACAAGCGTCATTGATGCAGCCGGCGGAAGCCAAAATTTTCCTGCTGATTATGTTACGTCTCTTGAATTGGCGAAACAAAATAAATTAAGTCTTAGGATTTCCTATTATCTATTTGCACAGCAAAAAGGGAAAGAATTACAAGATTATGAAAAATGGGTTGCGACAACTCAAATTAATAAAAATGATAATCTGATTGTGGCGAATGGTTATGTTGAAGAAGGTGCTGGAGAAAATATCGTGGCTTCGGCTGCTGATTTTGAAAATTTCTTAGAACCAAGAATTGTTTTATCTGATGAAATGGAAGCCGATTTAGAACCTATTATTCGCTTATTAGCCAAAAACAAATGGCCTTTCCGTTTGCATGCCACTTATGGAGAATCAATTGACAGAATGCTGAATGTTTTTGAAAAAGTGAATAAGGAAATTCCGTTTAATGGATTGCGCTGGTTTTTTGATCACGCCGAAACCATTACGCCATCTGAATTGGAACGCGTGAAAAAACTTGGTGGCGGTATTGCAGTACAATTCAGAATGTATTATCAGGGAGAATTATATAATAAATTGTACGGAGCTCCAAAAACACAGTTGCCTCCAATTAAAAAAATGCTTGAATTAGGAATTCCTGTCGGAATGGGAACTGATGCAACCCGAATTTCAACTTTCAATCCTTGGATGGCTTTGCATTGGCTTTTGACTGGAAAAACGATTGGCGGCATGCAGTTCTGGCCTAAAGATCAGGTTTTAGACAAATTCACCGCTTTAAAATTATATACTTCAGGAAGTGCTTGGTTTTCTGGTGAAGAAAAAGACAAAGGAAAATTGGTAAAAGGAATGTATGCGGATATGGCGATTTTATCTGATGATTATTTCTCAGCAAAAACAGATGACGTTCGAAAAATCGAATCGGTTTTGACGATTGTAAATGGAAAAATTGTTTACGCTTCCGCGGAATATAAAGCCTTGAGTCCAGAAATTCCTGCGGTAATTCCGGATTGGTCTCCTGTGAAATATTTTGGAGGTTACCAGAAATAACAACAACAAGAATAGCACGCAGATGACACAGATTTGGGCAGATTGACGCAGATTTTTTATAACTTATCTGTGAGAATCCGTTTCATCAGTTCAATCCGTGGGCTAACTTTTAAAACTTATAAATAATACATCATGAAAAATTATAAATCTATTTTAATTGCAATACTTTTTGTTGTCGTCTTTTTATCGGCACAAAAAACATATGCACAATTTCCAATGCCGCCCGAAGTTCCGATTTGGGATGCCAATAAAGTGACTTTGCAATTGCATAAAATCTCTGATAATGTCTACGCCGTTTCGCCATCAACAACTGAAACAGAAACTACGAAAGGAATTCCGCAGGCTACTTCGGCGGGATTTATTGTGGGTGATAAAGGCGTCTTATTAATTGAAACTATGTTGAGCAAAAGATTATACGATCAATTATACAAACTGATTCGTTCTGTTACTCCAAAACCTATTGTTTATGCAGTGAATACAAGCGATCACGGCGATCATTGTTTTGGAAATTATTTGCTTCCAAAAGAAACAATTTTAATCCAAAATGAATTCTGCAAAGAAAATTTAGCTAAGAATTTTGACGGAATCAAACAATTTATGATCATGCTTTTTGGAAAAGATCGCGGAATCGAACAAAGTGTGTATCGTCCCGCGGATCTTACAATTGCATTAAATCAAAGCTTGAAACTAGATTTAGGCGGCGGTAAAATTGTGGAAATTATTAATACCGGAACAGCGCAATCTCCTGCCGATTTATTTGTATATTTAAAGGATTCAGACAAGAATGTATTGTGGGCAGGAAATCCGTTTATTGCTGAAAGTCCGGCAATTCCCTGGCTTTTTGATGGTTATTTTTTGGAGCCTGTTCGCAATCTTCAAAAAATTTATGATCTGATTGGAGACAATGATGTTGTGGTTCCCGGTCACGGCCGAATTACCAATAAAAAAGGAATAAAATATACAATCGATTATGTAAATGCTTTAAAGGAAAATGTAGAAAATGCCGTTAAAAAAGGAGAGACTTTAGATCAGGTAAAAGCGTCGGTGACGATGAAGGAATTTGATAAAGGTTATGTTCTTTTTAATTGGCTTCATTACAATTTCAATATTCCAAATGCATACAACGACATTAAGAAAAACTTAGGCAAATAGCCATGAAAAAATATATTCTTTTATTTCTAATTTGTATTCAGCTCCACGCACAATCGTATCCTGAATTTAAGCCTTTGCGTTTTGATGAAAACTATAAGGTTTTGGAAAAAGATACGGTCAAAAAAAATTGGTACAAAACCATGAAATATATGCCACTTTCTTCTTCTGGCGAAACATTTTTAAGTTTTGGAGGCGAAATTAGGTATCAATATTTTTATGCCAAAAATGAAAAATGGGGAGATGATCCTGTCGATGACGATGGCTACATTTTAAACCGATTATTGCTTCACGCCGATTTTCATTCCAGCAAATATTTCCGGGCTTTCATTCAGCTTCAAAGCAGTAATGCCAACGGAAGAATTGATCCGAGTCCGGTTGATAGCAATCCGCTTGAAGTACATCAGGGTTTTATTGATGTCAATGTGTTTTCTGAAAAAAATAAACAATTGATTTTTAGAGTCGGAAGACAGGAATTAAGTTACGGTTCACAACGTTTAGTGGCCGTTCGTGACGGACCAAATAACCGTCAGTCTTTTGATGCTGCAAAAGTCATATTTGGAATCAATAATTTTCGTTCCGATTTATTCTATAGTCATTATGTCGTTGCTGAAGACGGTATTTTTGATGATTCTTCGAACAAAAAAAGACAATTTTGGGGAAGTTATTTTGTCATTAATAAGATTCCGGCAATCAAAAATATTGACCTTTATTATTTGGGTTACGAAAGAGCAAATGCCAATTTTGATGATGCCAGCGGAAAAGAATTACGCCATTCTGTAGGAACCCGTATTTGGGGTAAATATAACGATTGGCGTTATGATGCCGAAGCTCTTTATCAATTTGGAGATGTAGCTTCTAAAAATATCAAAGCCTGGACGGTTTCTTTAAATACCGGATATCAATTTACTTCTGTTGTTTTGAAACCAGAATTCGGATTTAAAGTCGAATTGATCAGTGGTGATAAAACCAATGGCGACAATCAATTAAATACTTTTAATCCGTTGTTTCCAAGAGGCGCTTACTTTGGATTAGCTTCTGTTATTGGGCCATCTAATTTAGTTGACTTTCATCCTTCTATTGGTTTTGAATTGGCAAAAAATATTGATTGGGTTATTGATTATGATATGTTTTGGAGATACAGCAGCGAAGACGGAATTTACGGTCCAAACACTATTATGATTTATCCAGGCGATGCAACCGATGCTAAAGAAATTGGAAAACAATTGGAAAGTGAAATTATTTACACACCAAATCAATATTTGTATTTCCGCGTTGAAGCAACCTGGTTTAAAGCCGGGGATTTCTTAAAAGCAGCCGGAACTGGAAAAAATATGTTTTTTACTGGCGTAACGGCGCAGATTAAATTTTAAGATTGTTTTTTTCGCTGAAAATTGCTCGCAAAGTCGCAAAGACGCAAAGATTTTTCTTTTAAGCTTTCTAATAAGACTTTGCGTCTCCGCTCCCGATAGCTATCGGGATTGCGAGATTAAAAAAGCATAGGATAAATAAAAACTTTGATAAAATTCAAAAGATATAAAAATGACAACAAGAAGAAACTTTATAAAAATGGCTGGTTTAACAGGCGCTGCAGTAATGGCAAATCCTGTTGACACTTTTTCAAATACTATAAAACAAGAAAAAATGGATTCTGAAACACAAAATAAATGGTTG
Organism: Flavobacterium sp. ASV13; assembly: GCF_000745775.1. GTDB lineage: Bacteria > Bacteroidota > Bacteroidia > Flavobacteriales > Flavobacteriaceae > Flavobacterium. Next base: position 120,436 of record NZ_JQJY01000010.1, read on the forward strand.
GATGGCTCACGATTAGTTGTCTCCGTTTCCATGCAGTTTGAAGCGGGCGGTCAGCCTCAAAATGCAGAAAGTCCGTTTCCTCAAAACATGCAGAAAGGTTATAATGACTTTCCTGCTGAAACCTGGTATCAATATGGTTATAAAGAAGGAATTCCGAGAATGCTGGACAATTGGGACAAACACGGAATAAAAGTTACTTCGCATATGGTGGGTTCTGCTGTTTTACAAAATCCTGCTCTTGCAAAAGAAATTGTACAACGCGGACATGAAGCGGCTGCTCATGGTATGAATTGGAGTTCGCAATATGCCATGTCTTACGACGAAGAGAAAAAGTTTATAAAAGCGGGTGTTGACGCAATAAAACAAGTTACCGGATTTACTGCTGTTGGTTATAATGCAAATTGGCTTCGTCGTGGGGAAAACACCATTAAAATACTGCAGGAATTAGGTTTCAGTTATCATATTGACGATTTAAGCCGAGATGAACCTTTTATCATTCAAGCCAATAAAAAAGATTTTGTTGTTGTTCCCTATACTATTCGCTGCAATGATATCGTTTTGATTGAAGGGAAAAACTTTTCATCTGATCAATTTTTTAATCAGGTAAAAGCAGAATTTGATCAGCTTTATGCAGAGAGCGAATCCAAACGCAGACAAATGTCAATCAGTTTTCATGACAGAATTGGCGGAACTCCGCAAATGGTAAAAACAACATCTGATTTACTCGATTATATTAAAAAACATAATGGTGTAAGTTTTAAAAGAAAAGATGAAATTGCTAAAATGACGCTTCAGGATAAATCATCCATTCGCGAATAATTCAAACCTAAAAAGCCAGAAATTTTTTTTGGCTTTTTCTCTATAAGTTTAAAATTCTATATAAAACAGTTTCAGCTCATAAATTAGCGAAATATCGCAACTATCACAACTCCTTAAAAACAGTCAAAGCCTTATTATCATTGACTTTATACTTTTAGGCACATTAATTGGCATTGTTTGGCATTCAAATAAATCAATTAAAGTACCGAAAATGAAAATCAACAAAGAATGGCATTCTACTCGAGATCCTTAAATTCTGATAAAAAAAATCACCCCCATTTTTACTTCTTAATCTAGATTAATCGATGCAGGTTTTATTCTATAATATATTTGCATCATACTAATAACAAAACAAAATATAAATTGATTTAAAAGTTAAAATTAAAAACTTAATATTCAATTTTAGTTAAAATTTTAAAACAATATTAATCTTAAAATCAAAAAACCATGAGCACATTTACAGTAAAAGACGGAGCAGAAATTTTTTATAAAGATTGGGGAACTGGACAACCAATTGTTTTTCATCACGGCTGGCCATTATCAAGTGATGATTGGGATGCACAAATGATGTTTTTCCTAAAACAAGGTTACAGAGTTATTGCGCACGATCGTCGCGGACACGGACGCTCAAGCCAAACTTCTGAAGGAAATAACATGGAAACTTACGCATCTGACATTGCTCAATTAGTTGAAGCTTTAGATTTAAAAGATGCTATTCACGTTGGTCACTCAACTGGAGGCGGAGAAGTAATTCGTTACGCTGCGAAATACGGAAAAGGACGTATTGCAAAAGCTGTAATCATTAGCGCTGTACCGCCAATTATGGTTCAAAGCGAATCAAATCCAGAAGGTGTGCCTTTGTCTATTTTTGACGAAATCAGAAACGGAACAGCTTTTACCAGATCACAATATTTTTATGATTTCCCTATTCCTTTTTATGGATGGAATCGCGAAGGACAAACCGTTCAGGAAGGAATTAAGCAAAATTGGTGGCGCCAAGGATTGATGGGATCTGTTTTAGCGCATTACGAAGGAATCAAAGCTTTCTCTGAAACCGATTTTAGAGAAGATCTTAAAAGTTTGGATATTCCGGTACTTGTATTACACGGAGAAGATGACCAGATCGTTCCTTATCATCAAGCACCAAAATCAGCTGCATTGCTAAAAAACGGAAAATTGATTTCTTACCCAGGATTTCCTCACGGAATGCCTACAACTGAGGCAGAAACAATCAACAAGGATATTTTGGCTTTTATAAAATAAATTAATCAAAACTGCCTGTGAAAGGTTTGTTTTTACAGGCAGTTTTAATCTTATCAAATTATGAGTTTTTTCCAACAACCCTCTTTCGATACCGTTACTGAAGCTTTGCAATGGTTGAGTTCTCAAGGTTTTACAGCAGATTTTAATCTTGATTCAGATTGCATTCGTTGCAACACTACCAAACAAAGCTTGTCGCCGGAAGAATTCAAAATTGAATATTTATTTCGCTTTGAAGGCGACAGTAATCCCGCAGATGAAGATATTGTGTACGGCATTATATCTGAAATCCATAATCTGAAAGGTGTTCTAACGAATGCTTTCGGAACTTATGCCGACAGTGTTTCAACTGAAATGATTAGAAAACTTTCCATACATCAATAACTAAAAATGTCTTTTTCAAAAGGCAAATTCTTTAACAACCAATTAAAAGTTTTGTCTTTCATTGGCTTAACTAAATATAAATCTTAAAATAAAAATTATGAAACCATCAGTTAACTTATTGACCCCAGACAATCACGCTTTAGTATTAATCGATTTTGAAGGTCAAATGGCTTTTGCTACAAGCAATCTTCCTGTACACGAATTGCGTACGAATGTTGCCATTGTTGCAGGAGCATCAAAAATTTTTAATGTAAGTACGATTGTAACAACTGTTGCAGAAGAAAGTTTTTCAGGGCCGGTTTTTCCAGAAGTAGAAGAATTTTATCCAATTGCAACTTCAGGATATATCGATCGTACGACAATGAATACTTGGGAAGATGAAAATGCTTATAAAGCCATTGTAGCAAAGAAAAAACAAAAACTAGTTCTTGCTGGATTATGGACGAGTGTTTGTATCGTTGGTCCGGTTTTATCAGCCATAGAAGAAGGTTATCAAGTATATGTAATTACAGATGCCTGTGGTGATGTAAGCAAAGAAGCGCACGAACGTGCTGTAGAAAGAATGATTCAAGCTGGCGCAATTCCGGTAACTGCTATCCAATATTTATTAGAACTTCAAAGAGATTGGGCTCGCCAGGAAACCTATGGTCCTGTGACTTCTTTGATGAAAAAATATGGAGGTTCTTATGGTATAGGAATTCAATATGCACACACAATGCTGAAACACTAATCTAGTAAACGCATTTACAATATCAGAACCTATCCAAAGCTCAACTCTAATCAATTAATTTATGAAAGCAGATTTAATTTTATTCAACGGAAAAATTCATAGTTTCAATCCAGAAACTCCAGATGTTACAGCAGTTGCAATCAAAGACGGAAAATTTATTGCCGTTGGAAATGACAGCGAAATTATGAGTTTTGCTTCTGAAGAAACCAAAATAATCGACCTTCAGAATAAGAGAGCTGTTCCTGGAATCAACGATTCGCATATTCACCTCATCCGTGGCGGATTAAACTATAATTTGGAATTACGTTGGGACGGAGTTCCTTCTCTAGCCGATGCACTTCGAATGTTGAAAGAGCAAGTCGACCGCACTCCAAATCCGCAATGGGTTCGTGTGGTTGGTGGTTGGTCTGAATTTCAGTTTGCTGAACGCAGAATGCCAACTTTAGAAGAAATAAATGCCATTGCACCAGATACTCCAGTTTTTATTCTGCATTTGTATGATCGTGCAATCATGAATAGAGCCGCACTAAGAGCAGTTGGTTACAATAAAAACACTCCTGCTCCGCCGGGCGGACATATAGAACGCGACTCAAACGGAGAGCCAACCGGACTTATAATTGCGACTCCAAATGCAATGATTTTGTATTCAACTTTGGCTAAAGGCCCAACGCTTTCTTATGAACACCAAATCAATTCGACGCGTCATTTCATGAAAGAATTGAACCGTTTCGGAATTACAAGTGTTATTGATGCCGGAGGCGGTTTTCAAAACTTTCCAGACGATTATAAAGTGGTAAATGAATTGAATGAAAAGAAACAATTAACCGTAAGAATTGCCTATAATCTATTCACTCAAAAGCCAAAACACGAATTTGAAGATTTTTCAGATTGGATTGATAATGTGAAATTATACCAAGGAAACGACATGTATCGTCATAACGGAGCCGGTGAAATGTTAGTTTTTTCTGCTGCTGATTTTGAAGATTTCCTTCAGCCAAGACCTGATCTTCCAGAAAATATGGAAGCCGAATTAGAAAAGGTAGTTCGTCTTTTGGTAGAAAATCGCTGGCCGTTCAGACTTCATGCGACTTATAACGAGAGCATTACTAGATTTTTGAATGTTTTTGAAAAGATCAACCAGGATGTCCCTTTCAACGGACTTCCTTGGATATTTGACCACGCCGAAACGATTGACGAAAGAAACATTGAACGTGTAAAAGCTTTAGGCGGCGGAATTGCTGTACAAAGCAGAATGGCGTATCAAGGTGAATATTTCACAGATCGTTACGGAGCAAAAGCAGCCGAAAACACACCACCAATCAAAAAAATGATTGAAATGGAAGTTCCTGTTGGTGCGGGTTCAGATGCTACACGTGTGAGCAGTTATAATCCGTGGGTTTCTATGTATTGGATGACGGTCGGAAAAACCGTTGGAGGCTTACAATTGTATAATGAAACCCGATTGAACAGACAAACTGCTTTGGAATTGTACACTAGAGGAAGCGCCTGGTTTTCGCAGGAACAAACTAAAAAAGGTGATATTAAAGTTGGAATGTTCGCTGATTTAGTGGTTTTAGATCGTGACTATTTTTCTATTGATGACGAAGACATCAAGAAAATAGAAGCTGACCTGACCATTGTAGATGGAAAAATTGTGTATGCAAATGGAGATTTTTCTTCGTTCTCACCTCCTACTATTCCAATTTTACCAGATTGGTCGCCAACAAATATTTACAACGGTTATCCTGTAAGAAGCAGTTTTCAAAGTACGATTGAAAAAAATGCAAAAGCAGATATTAAACCAAAACTGACTTCACAAATTCACAGTTGCAGCGGAAGTTGTGATGTTCATTTACACAATCACGACGCTGCCCGAATGAGCAATGTTCCGGTCAATAATTATAATGCATTTTGGGGCGCCTTAGGTTGTTCTTGTTTTGCTTTCTAAATTTTAAAGAAATGATTGATATTATAAAACAAATCCTTTATTCTGATTTAGGAAATTCGTTCAACAATGCGGCGCTTTTAGTATTTAGAGTTTTGCTTGCAATTGAATTATTCAGAGTACACGGAATGAAGAAATTCAGAATTGAAAACGGACAAAAAGAACACGTTCCGAATCCGTTGCATCTGCCTGAAAAACTGAATGGATTAGTAGCTACTTTTTCAGATACTATAATTCCGTTTTTCATTATTCTCGGACTCGGAACACGACTTGCCGTCCTTCCAACAATTGGTGTTACGGCTGTTGGTTATTTTGTGGTTCACCGAAATGATTCACTAGAAGTACGCGACGTTCCTTATATGTATACTTTATCACTATTACTGCTTCTTGCACTTGGCGCAGGAACTTATTCACTTGATTATTATTTATTAAACCAAATTTAAAATGAAAGCAAACATCGGAATTAAACAAGAAAGCATCTCAAAAGTTGTTGAGGTATTAATTAAAATTCTTGCAGACGAATTTGTTCTTTATACCAAAACAAAAAGAGCACACTGGAACGTTGAAGGTCCAGATTTTTACAATAAACATCTTTTCTTCGAACAACAATATGACGCCATTGATGAAATTGTTGACACAGTTGCCGAAAGAATCAGAGCTTTAGGTCATTATACGCCTGCAACTTTAAAAGATTTTTTAGCATTGACACATCTTACCGAAGAATTAAAAGAAAAAAATGATGCCAATGGTTTTATTAAAGAATTACTTTCTGATCATGAAAGTATCATAATTTATTTAAGAGAAAACATCAACAGTATTGCCAACGAACTGCAAGATGCAGGTACAAGTGATTTTATCACCGGACTTGTCGAAAATCATGAAAAAATGGCGTGGATGCTTCGCGCTCATTTAAACTAAAAAATTATGGAAATACAACAAAAAAACATTTGGTACGTAACGCTGCTTTTAACCATGATTGCAGGATATTGTGATACCGTAACTTTTGTCGCTGCCGATTCCATATTTTCAGCACACGTTACGGGTAACTTTATTGTCTTTGCGTATCAAATCATTAAAGGTTCAGATATTAATGCCTGGATAAAACTGCTGACTTTTCCGGTCTTTATTATTGCCGTAATCACTGGTGGAAGAATTGCATTAAAAGCAACAAATCGGTATACTATTTTGTTTTGGGAAGGCGTAATATTAATTTTAAGCGGCATTGCATTCTCTATTTTTAGTTATTTGAATACTATTTCAGAATGGGTGATTTATTCCGTTGCGATGGCGACCGTATTTGCAATGGGACTTCAGAATGCTTTTGGAAAACTTTACGCTAAAGAAACGCACGGACCAACAACCATGATGACCGGAAATGTGACACAAGCTTCTCTTGATTTAGGAAATCTATTAAAAAACGGATTTAAAGATATAGATGCCATTTCAAGCTTTAAGAAACAATTAGTTACTATAATTGGATTTTTGATAGGATGTTTTATGGGAGCAGTTGCAGGTAAATTTTTCGGATTAGGGACTTTAATTCTGCCTGGAGCAGCAATGATTATCTGTTATTGGTATCATCGCGAAAACTAGATAAACACCGATTTTGAATTGCAGATTCCTGATAAAATAGTATCTTTAAAAAACCAAATTCCTTATAAAACTAAGGAAATAATCAAAATATATGGAAGTAATAAAATTAGAATTAGACGAAAAAAAACATGGTGCTTTTAACCTTTATGTTGATGATAAAAAACTGGGCGAAATGACGGTAAGCATCAAACCTGATCTTTTAACGGTTTATCACACAGGAGTTGAGCCAGAAGCAGAAGGAAAAGGTTATGCAAAAAAACTTTTAGAAGAAATGGTAGCATACGTTCGTGCCAATAATATGAAAGTTTTACCGCTTTGTCCTTATGTACACGCACAATTCAAAAGACATCCGGATGAATATGAAGATATCTGGAAAAAGTAAAGTTTTAAAGACTAAAGATGAAAGAAGAAAGACTTGAGACGACAAATTAAAGATTAAAAAAACTATGAATACAAAAATATTAACAGACGGCGTGCCTTTAAACGAAGCAAAAAAAGCTTTAATTATGATTCATGGCCGTGGCGCTGGAGCTCACGATATTCTATCTATTGCAAAACATCTTAAAGTTGAAGGTTTTGCATTGGTCGCGCCCGAGGCAGAAAATAGAACTTGGTATCCCTATTCGTTTTTGGTACCTCTTGATCAAAATGAACCTTCGTTTTCAAAATCATTAGAAGCCATTCATCAGGTTGTCGTTGCAATTCAGCAAAACGGAATTGAAAAAGAAAACATTTATTTTTTAGGCTTTTCACAAGGCGCTTGTCTTGCTTTGGAATTCACTACAAGAAATGCAGCTAAATATGGCGGAATCGTTGCTTTTACAGGCGGATTGATTGGCGATCAGATTTATGAGAATCATTATTCAGGAAACTTCGAAAATACTCCGGTTTTTATTGGAACAAGCAATCCTGATTTTCATGTTCCTGTAGAAAGAGTTAATGATACTGAAGCACTGATGACAAAAATGGGCGCTGATGTTACTAAAAAAATCTACCCAAATATGGGACACACCATAAGCCAGGATGAGGTAGATTGCGCAAATGCATTGATTTTCAATAAAAAATAATGATTACAATTACCCGTGTTTACAGTGATGCCAATGGAGAAAGTCATTTTGAAGACTTTGAAGTTCCGTTGAAAAATAATGGCGATATTGGGTTTTTATCTGATGATGAACCCGTAAAATCGATTGTTTTTAGAGAAGTCAGCCCTTCCTACGATTATGATTTTCATAATGCTCCCGACCGTCAGTATATTGTTTTGCTGGAAGGCGGCGTCGAAATCGAAACTTCATTAGGCGAAAAAAGAACATTTAATACAGGTTCCATTCTTCTGGTCGAAGACACTACAGGAAAAGGACACAAAACAAAAATATTGAGCCAAAACTCCGAAAATCAATATTTATAAAGTTATAAGCCGTTTTCCCTACTTCGGATTTTCTAAATATACATTTCACATTCCGTAAAATCACGATATATCGTGTAATCTCAAAACGAACTTTCTTTAAAAACCCTTGAATAATAAGACATTTATTCAAGTGGAATGTTATTTGGTTATCGTTTGAAAGTCTCAAAAACGCGTCTATTTTATTTCTTAATCTAGGTTAATCGATCCAGAAGTATAACGGACGTAAATTTGTATAAGAAAATCAAACAACAATTTAATATAAAAAATACCATGGAAAATAAAATTTTAGGCTTACACCATATTACTGCAATTGCAGGTGACGCTAAACGTAATTTCAACTTTTATTCAAAAATTTTAGGATTGAGATTCATCAAAAAAACGGTGAATTTTGACGATCCCGGAACATACCATTTTTACTTTGGTGATGAAGTGGGAAGCGCAGGAACTATCTTGACTTTTTTCCCTTGGGGAGAAGGAATTCAGCAAGGAAGAAAAGGTTCTGGAATGGCAACAGAAATTGGTTATTCTGTTCCAAAAGGAAGTCTGGATTTCTGGCAAAAACGTTTTGATCAATACAATGTAATCTACAATAAACCTTCAGAAAAATTTGGAGAAAAATATTTGACATTTTTAGATCCAGACGGATTAAAACTAGAGTTAATCGAATCAAAAACAGAGGACAACAGAAAAGCTTGGGAAACTGATGAAGTAAAAGCAGATGTAGCAACAAAAGGTTTTCATAACATCACTTTGACTTTAAACGACATTAAACCAACAGCAGCAGTTTTAACTGAAATATTCGGTTACAAATTGATTGATCAGGATGTAAACCGCTACCGTTATACTACAGACGCTGTAGAAAATGCTGCTATTGTAGATTTGGTTGAATTAGCCGATGAAAAAAGAGGTCTTGGTGCAAATGGAACAGTTCACCACGTTGCTTTCCGCGTTCAGAATGATGAGATTTTGATGAAATTCAGAGAAAAAATCGAAGCTTACGGATTGCAGATTACACCACAAATTGATAGACAATATTTCCACTCGCTATATTTCAGAGAACCAGGCGGAGTTTTGTTCGAAATCGCAACTGATAATCCTGGATTTACTGTAGACGAAAGCTTAGAAGAATTAGGTCAAAACCTAAAACTTCCAGCACAATACGAATCTCAAAGAGAAGCAATTGAAGCACATTTAGTTAAAATAAATTAATTAAATGCTAAACCGGGTTTATCTCAAATACACAACTATTTTTTTGAAAAGCCGTCCTGAATTAGGACGGCTTTTTTTATTTAATGAATTAAAAGCGCTTATGATTATTTATAAGGAAATATTTTATATTTGAGTAATTAAAAACTGATTTTTCTAAGACCTATCTCTTCAATTAAATATGATAAGTCTCATAAAATCAAAATTATTCCTCGTTGTCACAAATTTCAAACTGAATCAGATCGGCGGGATATTTTTTAAAAAAAATATTAACTTTTTTAAACTTAATCAAACTAATTATGAGATTTTCCGAACGAATTGGCAAAAAGCCAATAAAAGATATTCTTCAAGTTGAGTTTATTGATATTGATTTAAAAAACAGATTATGGAATTGCATTATAGAATTGTTTTTTGATAAAATCTCCAACGAAACTCAAAGCTATGGTGAAGTATCACTAAAAATGCAGATATGCGAATATATTTGGAAAGAATTTTTTAAACAAGCAATTGATAAATTTCCATCTAGAGCTATGGGAGGTCGTTCAATTGGAGGTCTATTAGATTATTTACGAAAATGGTTTTATACAACTGAATGGTTTGAAGTTTATGATTTGATCGAATTTCTTTGTTATATTGATACAAAAGCAAATCTTAATTTAAATTTTGAAAAAAATTGCAATCGAGATTTAAAAAAAGAAATTTCCGGATATCGAATTATCAATAGTAAAGTTGTTCAAATTACTAAAGATGAAGAAATAGAATCTATTGAAAATGCTTTAAACAATACTGATCGATGGAAATCTGTTAATATACATTTAAACTCAGCAATTACAAGCTTAGCCGAAAAAACTAATCCAAATTACAGAAATTCTATAAAGGAATCTATTTCGGCAGTTGAAGCATTATGCAAAATAATTACTGGAGATGAAAAGGCTACTTTGGGCAAAGCCTTAACAGAAATTGAAAGCAAACACAAAATACATAGAGCTCTAAAATCGGCTTTTAGTGCCATTTATGGTTACACAAGTGATAGTGGTGGAATTAGACATTCATTACTTGAAAGTGATAATTCAATAGATTTAGATGAAGCAAAATTTATGCTAATATCTTGTTCTGCATTTATAAATTATTTAATTGCCAAAAGTGAATAAAAGCCCTTCGCTCTTTTAAGTGTTGCCTACGAGGCACTACGTAAATGTCTCTCACTTGCGTAATCATTATTAATCAAAAAAACCAAAAAATGAAAAAACTCAATACCCTAATTTTTATGATATGTTTTACAACATTATCATTTGGACAAAACTCAACCAAAACCGACAAATCAAAAATAGAACAATTAATTGTTGAATCTTTTGATGAAATTTGGTCTAAATTAGATTCTAAAAACATTGATAAATACTACACAAAAGATTTTCTTCTTTTGGAAAATGGAGAAATATGGACTAATGCTACTATTGCAAATTATTTAGACAAGGCTCTACTTGATAAACCGATTCCGAAACGAGTGAATTCAATTGAAATTATTGAAGTAAAAATTTTAAACGGAATGGCTTGGGTTGCCTACAAAAACCACGCAGTATTTTCGTTTGAAGATAAAACAAGTAAAAAAGTATATTGGCTGGAAAGTGCAACCGCAATTCTAACAAAAAACGGATGGAAATTGGAAATGCTACATTCAACCAGAGCGAAAGATGAATAAAAACAATTCAACGATAAAATGAAAAAAACAATATCTATAGTATTTCTACTTTTTTCAACTTTCGTCTTTTCACAATCTGTAACTGGAGAAGATGAATTATATGCAGATTATAAAAAAGCTGACAAAGAATTAAATTTAGTTTACAATAAAATCATAAAAAAGCTGAATGAAACGGACAAAAAAAATCTAATTGAATCTCAAAGAGCCTGGATAAAATTTAGAGATTTGAATTGCAAATTCATAAGTCAAGATCCTGGAGACGGCGGTGGACCTTACGAAAATAAAATGAAATTAGACTGCCTAATCCAATCTACAATAGGAAGAACAAAAGAATTAAAAAATTGGTCTGATGACCTCTAAAAAGCCAGATAATAAAAAACTAACAATACAACCAACCTTTTGAAGATTTTTAGCATCATTAGAAATATAGAGCATGATCAACAAATCGCAAAAAAAAAAATCTTTAAATGAAAAAAATTATTTACATCGCATTTTTATTTTTCAGCATTTTATCTTTTGGGCAAATTGGGGACCCTACCCCAAACTTCGATATTGAATGGCCGCCTGCGCCTCCTGGTGATAAATGGGATTTTTCGATTAAACCGTATAAAAAAATAACAACATTTGAAGGCAACAAAATGGTCGATGAATTTGATTCAATAGGCAAACCTATTTCAAGAAGTGTTTTTTGGAATCACGTAACTGAAAGTACACTTACAAAATATAAAGGTGATCAGATTGTTGAATTCACGAGAAAACAAATCTATAATCTCGATGAAACAGGAAAAAAAATAAATGACGATGTAATAATTACCACTACACTAAATCTAGATGATAAGGGAAAAATTATTGATGGAAAAACAGTTAGCTTATCAAAAGATGGCAGTTTTAAAACAATTGGATATCGATATTATGACAATAAAAACAGATTAGTTACAACTAAAGATTATACAGGAAATTATGTTGATAATTTTTATTACTCGGGTAAAAATTTAATTCGAAAAGAAGAACTACACCAAATTAGTCCAAACACAAAAGTCACTATTGAAAGAATTTACAAATACAATAAAGACAACCAACTTGTTTATTCTGAATCAAGCAGAAGCATTTTTAAAGACAACATATTAACAGAGAAAAAATCTTTTGGTATAGTTGAACAAGAATATAAAAATAAACTATTGGTAAAAAAAGTTTTAAAAGGTAATTCAGAAACCGTTGAGAGAAATTATACTTACGATAATAATAAAAACGTAATTACTTTTATTGAAATAAAAAAGAACAATGAGGGCATGGTAACATCTCAAACAAAACGAACAAAAAAGTATGAAAACAATATTTTAGTATATTCGGATTTACAAGAAGGTTTAAGTGCTCAAAAAGATGGTTTTAGTTTTACCTACTATTTTCATTCCGATAATGATTCTTTAGCAAAAACAGAAACTTCTGATGATAGAGGAAATTTAAAAACGGAATATTTCTATAATGAATACAATCATTTAATTAAAACCTTAACCTCTTTTTCTAATAAATCTTCACAAAGTAAAATTTTATATGAAATTGAATATTTTTAAAAAAGAAAATCAATAAAGTCCAAAACATAACTATATTTTAAAGAAGCTGTTCAATTTCTGGACAGCTTCTTTGTTTAATTCCGTTATCATTAGAATCTAAATCATTATAAATAAACCTTTTAAACTGTAACTTTATAAGTTTAGCGAGATCCATTTTTCTGATGGCATATTTATTGAAAAATAATAATCATTATTAACTAATTAAATCTTTAATCATGAAAGTTACTTATTACGGACATTCTTGTTTTTCTGTTTTTACGAATGGAAAACATATTCTTTTTGATCCCTTTATTACCCCGAATGAATTAGCCAAAGAGGTTGATGTTGATAGCATAAAAGCAGATTATATTTTTATTTCTCACGCACATTACGATCATATTTTGGATGTAGAACGAATTGCAAAAAATACCGGTGCAAAAGTGCTCGGGAATTTTGAAATCTATAATTGGTTATTAAAACAGGGAATCGAAAACGCACATCCAATCAATCCAGGCGGAAAGTTTGATTTTGATTTCGGAACTGTTAAGTGTGTGATAGCACAGCATCCAAGCAGTTTTATGGATGGCTCTTACGGAGGAATTGCCTGCGGTTTTGTACTAACCACGCCCGAAGGAAATTTTTATTACAGTGGAGATACAGCGCTGACTTTAGATATGCAGATTATTCCAAAATTCACAAAACTTGACTTTGCCGTTTTCCCTATTGGCGACGGACTTACAATGGGAATTGAAGAAGCAATTGAAGCTTCAAAACTTGTTGGTGTGACAAAAATTCTGGGCGTTCATTACGACACTTTCGGTTTTATTGTAATGGATCATCAAAAAGCTTTGGATGCTTTTAAAAATGCAAATCTTGAACTTTATTTACCAAAAATTAATACTACAATCGACTTATAATTTTGGTCGTTTTCATAGTTATATTTCGCTAAATAAAATCTTTTAGCGAAATATCATTATGACTAAAATTCAAAAAGCAAATCCATAAAAAGTTTCGTAAAAAAATTTCATAAAAAAAGGAATAGCAGCTGAAACTATTCCTTTTTAGCACATAATATCATTTTTAGAAAATTACTATGCGAGATTAAATTCTAAAATTCTATTAAGTGTATTTTACAAAATTTATAATTTGTTTTGAAGTAAGTTCCGGATATTGATGCTGTGGTGCATGTCCTGTTCCGGAATGAACAACCAGTTGAGCATTTGTCATTTGATTAAAAAATGAATACCAATTTTCTACTGCAAAACTGATATCATGATCGCCACAAATAATCAAAATTGGCGTTTTCGTTTTTTTGATTTGTTCTCTAAAATTTAAAACGTCTTCTCTAAAACCATCGCCTCCGCCAAAATACAATTGAAAAACATCCATTGTAGAAGGAATCTTTGCAACATCAATTTTTTTATGAATTCTGTCGTGTGAAGCCTTTGCGGCCAATTTGCTCGATTCAGATTTAGGTTCGAAGAATAAAACAATTTCATCTTCAAAATCATTTATTGGTTTCAAAGCCGCATCATAAAAAGCCTGTTCAATAGGAACTTCATTTTTCCCTGGAGGATTTGTCCCAACTAAAACCGCATGCGTTACCAAATTAGGATATAATAAAGTTGCCGCTTGTGCCACCAATCCGCCATAAGACCAACCTAGAACCACAATTGAATCTATTTTCAAAACATCTGCAAGGTCTTTAATATCTTTAGCTACAACCGTTATGTCTGGAGTCAAACTACCTGTCGAAGAACCAATTCCTGAATAATCAAACACAATAACATTGAATTTTTTCGACATTGAAGCAATAAATAACGGATCCCAGGTGTCAAGAGTTCCTCTAAAACGGTTTACAAAAAATACTGCTTTTCCTTTCCCGTAAGAGCGATAAGCAATTTTACGATCGCCTAAATCGGCAAAACGTGTCTCTGCATCATAAATTTTTTTCATAACTATAATTTAAACATTGGTATTTAAATAATTCTTTCCATTTGGGACAGGCAAAGATTAAACCAAAATACAAAACACTGAATAACAATGCTTTTACAATCAACTAATCCATTCACAATTATGATATTTCAATAATTAAAACTTGTTTTTAACGACATTTAATAATTACAAAGTTTTCATCAGCAAGGATTCTTTAATAATCAATGCTTTACAAAAAAGGCATTCCTTTTGTTTTAATTATTTAAACCACTTCCGCTTTTCTGAAAAATAATCTTAAAGATCAAATAGTATGTATTTATCTAATAGCAAAACGATTATGTTTATTACAGGGGCATTTATAAGTCATTCCTGCTGGGAAGAATGGATTATTTTTTTTGAAAACAAAAGATATAAAACGATAGCGCCACCCTGGCCTTATAAAAATGAAACTTCAGAAACGTTACGCCAACATCCAAATCCAAAAATCGCTGCTATTCGGCTAAACGATGTATTGAATTATTATATCGAAATCATCGAAAAACTTCCCGAAAAACCAATTCTGATTGGACATTCGTACGGAGGTCTTTTGACACAATTATTGCTTCAGAAAGATTTGGGTTATGCTGGAATTTGTATCCATTCTATTCCGCCGGAAAATGTAACTTTTTTCAATTTTTCACTTTACAGAAAGGTTTGGAGCATTTTTGGTTTCTTTAATTTTAAAGAAAAGACCAATTTAATATCTTTTAAAAAATGGCAACATTACTTTACAAATCAAATGTGTTTTGAAGAACAAAAAGAGACTTACGAGAAATTAGTAATTCCAGAATCACAATTAGTTTTTCGCGATATTTTTTGTGCTTCCTCCAAAATCGATTTTAAGAAAAAACACGCTCCACTTTTATTTTTAGCTGGTTCAAAAGATAATTTCATTCCGGCTTCCATTCAACGTTCTAATTTTAAAAAATATAAAAACATCCACTCTATTACTTGCTATAAAGAATTTCGGGATACCAATCATCTCGTTTTAAAACAAAAAAATTGGGAAACCATTGCCGAATTTATCGCAGAATGTCTGGAAAAAATCGGTTAACTAATTTCTCTCTTTATTTCCAGTTTTTTTATTTTAGAATTTAAAGTCGAAGGATGAATATCTAAAATCTCAGCTGCACCGCCCGCTCCAGAAATTTTCCCGTTGCATTTTTTCAGAATGTATAAAATATAATCTCTCTCGTTTTCTAAAATGGTTTTTATCGAAAAGGATTCAGAAACTTGTTCAGGATGCATTTTAGAAGACATTGAAAGCTCGATCTCTTTAATTGTATTTCCGTCAGTTAACAAAATAGCACGCTGCATAACATGTTCTAGTTCCCTGATATTTCCGGGCCAATTGTAATTCATAATTTGCTGCAAAGCAAAATCAGAAAGAATTGGTGCTTTTCTGCCCATTTTTTCACTGTAGACTTTTATAAAATGATTTGCCAAATCCGGAATATCTTCTTTTCGTTTTTTTAAGGACGGAACCATAATCGGGAAAACATGCAAACGATAATACAAGTCCATTCTGAACCTTCCCGCAGCAACTTCTTCTTCAAGATTTTTATTGGTCGCAGCAATAATTCTGACATCTATTTTTAGCGATGACATTCCACCAACGCGTTCAATTTCTCGTTCTTGCAAAACACGCAGTAATTTCACCTGAAGTTCCAAAGACATCTCTCCTATTTCATCTAAGAAAATAGTTCCGCCATCAGCCAATTCAAATTTGCCAATTCTTCTGTCTGTTGCACCAGTAAAAGCTCCTTTTTCATGACCAAAAAGCAACGATTCAGCCAGATTTTCGGGAATCGCGCCGCAATTAATTATTACTAAAGGTTTTTCTTTTCTTGGCGATAAAGCATGAATACTTTGTGCAATTTTCTCTTTTCCTGTACCGCTTTCGCCTAAAACCAAAACCGAAGTATCGGAAGGCGCCACTTTTCGGATATAATTGAAAACTGAAATCATTTGCGAACTGTTGCCTATAATACCCTCAAAACCTTCTGAAATATTTACAGGTTTCGCACTTTTAATTTCCACTTTATTTAAAGGCAAGCTGACATCCTGTTTTGAATAAATTCTATTGATAAATTGAGAAAAAGTATGTTCTAGCGAATGGAGCAACTTCAAATTTTCCTGAGAATAAATATTCAGATTTCGACTGTAAAAAGTGAAATGAAAGCTCTGAATACTTGCTATAGAAATGGGAAAAACCAAATAGGATTTTATTCGAAAATTATGGGCAATCAACGCTTTTATTGGCGCTTCCTGAAAATTCTTTATCAGTGATTCTTCGCTATAAATAATCGGATCTTTGTCAATTTTTGACTTTCTATACGTTTCATCAAGCTCTTTTTCAGAAACTACAGCAATTTGTGAAAGCTTTTTTGCATCAATAATTTGATATAAATCAATATTTTTGCGAATAATTCCCAGTTTGTCATAATGCGTTGTGGTCGCAAAACCAGCTTCTAAATAATCAAAAGGAATATAGGTTTGAATTATTCTAGCAAAAGCCAGCAGTTTATCTTCGCTTTTTTCATTTGAATTTATGATTTCGGTAATTTCTTTTTGCAATTGAAATTGTTGCATCAATTGTGATTCCAGACTGTATTGCTGGCGATAAAATGCAATTTCCAAAGTCGTTAAAACATCCTGATCGCGAAATGGTTTTACAATAAATCCGTATGGTTGAGTAGTCTTGGCCTGATCCAAAATACTTTTACTGGAATTAGCCGAAATAAATATAAAACCGATGTATTTTTCTTTAAGATAGTAAGCCAGTTCTATTCCGTTTCTAGTGCCTTTCAGCATAATATCCAGGAAAACTAAGTCTGGTTTATCAATCTGAATTTGTTCTAAAGCCTGCTCAACCGAACGTGCAATTCCCGTTACTTCATAGTTTGCCTTTTCGAGAATTAACTGTAAATCATGCGCTTCAATAAATTGATCTTCTACAATTAAAATTCTTTTTTTTAGTCCTGAAGTAACAGTTTCATATCCGTTATCGGCAGTCTTTTTCATAAGTGAGTAATTTTTATCTTAATATTGCACTTAATTAATTGACACAAAAATAGTTAATTATCGCAATTAAAATGTTCTGTTTTCAAATTTAGGTAAATAAAAATCATATTTAATATTAATTTTCATATAATTTCTCAACAATCGGAAGTTGTTTGTGTCTATATTTGTTAATCCAAAACTTACTAAAATTTAATTCTAATAAATCTATGAAACTTTTGTACTCATTTTGTCTGTTGTTTCTTATTGCAATTAATTCGGAAGCACAAAATCATCCCGCAACTGCAAATTATGATTTGAAAAAGAAACGCTTGTTAATTCAATCCTGTTCGCTTTATTTATATAATTCTAATCAAGGATCAATTGATGCCGACAGCTCCGTAGTTTTGACGTGCAAGGCTTATAAGCTTCCGGTAGCTTTGGCTTATGACGAAGGCTTTAATGATGGTACTTACTTAATTGGAAGCGATTTAATCGCAAAAGGAAATGCTCATGCTGCGAAACAACTTTTTATAAAATCAAAAGGAGTAGATAAAATCAAATTGGCTTTACAACTCGGAATTTTTTACCTGTTTAAACCATTTGCAATTCCAGACGATATTAATAATGCTAATCTCTACATATCTGAGGCAGTAAAAATCAGTAATGAGTTAAAAATAAAAAAGTGGCAGCATCAGAGTTTGATGCTTTTGGGGAAATTTTACTTCCAAATCAACAATTATCCTGAAAGCAAAAAATGCTTTTCGCAGGTTGTAGAAGATTGCCGCAAACAAAAAGACAAAGCAATATTAGCAGATGCATTACTAAACCAGGCAACCTATCAATACGACTTGGATCCAGAAAAAGAGAAAATCCTAAAAGAAACAGAATTGCTATATATAGACTTGGGTTTTGTAGAAAAAAAAATCGAAGCAAAAATGAAGCTGTGCACCATTTATTTCTGGCATGGAAAAATTAATGATGCCAAAAAAATAATCTACCAAAACATTGCTGACATGCGAAAAATTGGTTTTAGACAACAGCAATATGGAGAAACTACAATTTCATATATAGAAGGTACTCAATATAATATGAAAGGCGCGTTTTATTATGCTTTAAAAAGTGTAGAAACTATGGAGAATACAAAAGACTACACCTTTGCTGATATTTTCTATATGCGATTAGGATTAGTCTATTTAAATATGGGACATTATGATGAAGCCTCAAAAATGGCTGAAAAAAGCATAAAATATGGCCAAAACGTTTTTAACAGCGGTAGTTGGTACAAAAGTTTTGTAACTGCCGCAGCATCTTTATCTATGAAAGGGAAAAATAAAGAAGCGATCGAATACATGAATACGGTGACAAGTAAATATACTCCTCCAAATAACTTTGACAAAATGCTGGTTAATTATGCATACGGCAATTGTTATGCAAGAATTAAAAACTATGGTACGGCAGAAAATTATTTCAAAAAAACTGCAGAAGCAGCAGACGCTCTGGATTCACCTCAAACGTATCGTGATGTTTGCAATAGCTACTCATCTATCGCTTTGTTTTATGCTAACCGAGCTGATTATAAAAAAACACAATTATATGTAGATAAAATAGATGCATTATCAAAAAAATACAATAAAACCTTTGGTACTGAAGCTCTTTATATGTCATTATATAAATTGGATTCGGTTAATGGCAATTTTAAATCTGCTTTAATAAATCATAAGATATATAAAAAATTTAGTGACTCGCTTTTGGACTATGCTAAAAACAGACAAATTGAAGAGCTAAGAATAAAATACGAAACCGTAAATAAGGAACAAAAAATCAAACTCTTAAATCAGGAAACTGATTTGCAGGAAAATGCATTAAAAAAATCAAAATTATTAAATACGCTTTCTATCTGGAGCTTAGTTTTGCTGCTAATTACGATTGCCTTATTGTATAACAGATATCGCTTAAAACAAAAAAACAATGCTGAATTAGAACAGAAAGAAAAAGAAATCAACCAGAAGAACATTAATCTAAGACATTTACTAGATGAGAAAGAATGGCTTTTAAAAGAAATTCATCATCGTGTAAAAAACAACCTGCAAACTGTTATTAGTCTTTTAAATTCACAATCAGCTTATTTAGAAAATGATATGGCATTATCTGCAATAAAAAATAGTCAGCACCGAATTCATTCCATGTCTTTGATTCATCAGAAATTATATAATTCTGAGAATATTTCGACTATCAATATGCCTAATTATATTAAGGAATTGGTTGAATATTTGAGGGAATCTTTTTCACTTGGTCAAAAAATTCGTTTTGAATTAAAAATTGATCCACTCGAACTTGATGTTGCACAAGCTGTTCCAATTGGGCTTATTTTGAATGAATCGATTACAAATGCGATCAAATACGCTTTTCCAGAAGATCGAACCGGAATGATTTACATAACTATGGAAGCTACTTCTGAAAACAAATATTTATTGACGATCGCCGATAACGGCGTTGGATTTGATGTTAATATCAGCGCCAAGAAAATCAATTCTTTCGGATTGAGTCTAATAAAAGGTTTAAGCGACGATTTAGAAGCAACGTTTTCTATGGAAAATAAAAACGGTACCATCTTCAAAATTGAGTTTTCAAAAGAATTTCCAATCAATGAAAAAAGAAGATAATTGAATTGACGAAATCTCACTAATTTAAATCACTTTAGCGAAATATAGCGCTTTTGAATGCTTAGAAAAAGCGCTAAATACCATGAATTAGGTAGTTTATTGGCATGGCATATTAATTGGTTTCTTAAAGAAAATTAACGCTAAAAACCAATTTATTATGAAAAAGTCAATACTGCTGTTAATCATTCTATATCTAAATTATGGTACAGCAAAAGCCTGCGACAAATGTGTTGCTTACAATAACAGTGATTTCAAAATAAAATCGGCTACAATTACACATAAAGCAGATTTAGGACTAACTGTTTGGGATATTAAAGTTGAAGGAACTGCTGGTAAAACAATGCCTAAGCCCGTTGGACAATTAAATGGAGCTCCCGTGTTAGCCTATGTTTTTCCAACTACATTAAAATCTTCTGATATTGGTTTTGGCCAAACCGAAGGAATTGTGGCGCTTGCCCTAACCTCACATCCTGATTTTGAAGACACTCCTCTTTGGGATGAAAATCTGGACGGAAACTATCTCAACGATGGACTAGTTTGGCACGCACATTGGGTTTTATTGGTTGAAGACAAACGCGTTGGAGGCGGACTTTCTGTAAAAGAATTTACAAAAGGAGATCCAAAAGTGGTTTTGCCACCAACAAATCCCGGAATGGCAATGTACATGGATAGTCCTGGTTTCAATATAGTTTCTAAAGGAAATTCAATAAAAGTAATTGTACCCAATTTTAGAATCAATAATAATACAAATTTCAAATTTGATGCAGTAAGCTGTTATATGGAAGTCAGCACAGGAGCTGGCGGTTCACATGATACTGCGGGCGCAAAACCAATGCTTGGTGTTTACAAAGTGTATACTATTGCCAGTGGCAATCTTTCCTTGCCTTATTCTGTAAAGTAAAAATTAATATTTGCATCTTTTTGCGAATATATCTGGATTTCTTCATCGATTAATTTATAGACTATTTAAAATGAAATTATTAGCTGAAAGTACTTGCAAAACAATTATAAATGCTTCATTTGAAAGCATTGACCTTACCGAATGGCTTTTTACTTTAAAAGATTCTGAGTATCAAATTTGCTCAAAAGATCATATAGCAGCTGGCAATTCGATAAATGAAAATGGAAAAAGAATGTCTATAAATGTGGAGCAAATTGCAGGAAATCTGCTAATCCAACATTATGTTGAAGATGTTAGTCAAAAAGATCATTGTCGTGTACAATCTATTTCAGATTCAATTGCGGCAGCTGGTAAAACTAAACTTCATATTGTTTGGGAATTAAAGATTGAAAAAAAAGATTCATCAAGTTGCGAACTTTCTAATCATGTTATTGTAAATGCAACCGATGATTTCTTAAATTTACTTAATCATTTAAATATCAAAAACTTAGACTCAATTTCAAATGAAAAGCTTCCGAATTTAATTCAACATAATGAAGAGGAAACACCACTTTTTGCAAAAGATATTGAAAGAAAAGCACTGAAAGGAATTTGGAGTTAAAACATTGTTTTTTCTAAACTAATAAACGTATGCTAATACAAGAAAACACGGGATTAATTCTAATTGATGTTCAGGGAAAACTTGCTCGCATTGTAGACAAAAGCGAAGAATTAGTTTTAAATCTTGAAAAACTCATTCGTGGCTGTCAGCTACTTTCGATTCCGATAATCTGGGCAGAACAAAACCCGAAAGGACTCGGCTCAACAATACCGGAATTGGAAAAATTATTACAAAATCAAAAATCGATTGAAAAGTTTACTTTCAACGCTTTTGATACCGAAACTTTCAGGCAATCTATTATTGATTCCGGAAAAAAACAATGGTTAATCTGTGGTATTGAAGCTCATATATGTGTTTATCAAACTGCAATGGGTTTATTATCAAATGATTTTGAAGTACAAATCGTAACTGATTGTGTTTCTTCCCGATCAAAACAGAGTATTAAAATAGCGCTGAAAAAATTGCAAAACAAAGGAGCTGATTTAACGAACGTTGAAATGTGTCTTTATGAACTTGTTAAAGATTCCAGACAAAATATCTTCAAAGAAATTCTAACATTAATCAAATAAAAAAATCATGTCAAAATCAAAAACTATTATACTGATTCACGGAAATTTTGTAAACGACAAAACTTGGGCAGAATGGAAACAATACTATGAAAAAAAAGGATATACCGTTTATGCTCCAGCAAATCCGGGACACGATGGAAATCCTGCTGAATTGAGAACAAAAGTTCATCCAGATCTGGTTAAAACAGGATTTATAGATATTGTTTCTAATATTAGCAAATTAATTGATTCACTACCCGAAAAGCCTTTAATAATTGGTCATTCTATGGCAGGAATGGCTGTTTTAAAATTAGTCGAATTAGGAAAAGCTGCTGCTGGTGTGAGTATTGACGGAGCACCTCCAAAAAATGTTTTTCCTCCATTTCAAACTTTAAAAACGGTAATTCCGGCATTTGGTTTCTTTTCTTCCAATAAATATTTTATGGGAAGCCGGGACTGGTACGATTATGCTTTTTTCAACACCATACCTGAAAGCGAAAAACAAAAAGCATTTGAAAAATTTGCTGTACCTGAAAGTTATAAAGTCAGTCGAGAATTGGTTTTAAATTCGTTTTCGAATATCAATTTTAAAAAAACACATGAACCTATTTTATTTATTGGAGGTGGCAGCGACCATATTTTCCCTCCTAACCTGACACAAACTATAGCTAAAAAATACAGCGATAATTCTGGTCGTGTAGATCTTAAGATTTTTAACGGTAAAAGTCATTTCATTTGTGGAGAACCTGGCTGGGAAATTGTCGCCGATTATATAATTAGTTGGTACGAAGATCTATAAAAAACAATGTTATACAAGTGCACAAGCATTTCTGTAAAATTATTCTAATCGCAAGCTATTTAATTATTACTTAATACTAAAGTCATGAGTTTATATCAACTTCAAAAAACCGCCATAATACTAATTGATCCATTCAATGATTTTCTTTCCGAAGGAGGAAAATTATATCCTGTAACGAAAGAAACTGTTGAAGGCAACAAAGTAGTTGAAAACATTAAAAAACTTTTAACTGCTGCAAGGGAGAAAAAAATCCAGATTGTTTATGCGCCTCATCGACATACTCAAAAAAACGACTATTTGAATTGGAAATTTATGGCACCATCCCATTTAGGAAGCAAAGGCATCACTCTATTTGAGAAAAACTCATGGGGAGCTGAATTTCATCCTGACTTAATAATGCAAGAAGGTGATCTTTTAGCGCAAAACCATTGGACAGCCAGTGGTTTTGCAAATACTGATTTGGATTTTCTTTTACGTCAGCATAATATTGATCAAATCGTCCTTGTTGGAATGAGAGCCAATACCTGTATTGATTCTACAGCTCGATATGGAGTAGAATTAGGATATCATGTAACCTTAATTAAAGACGGTATAGGCGCATTTAATTGGGAAGAGATAAAAGCAACGGTTGAAACAAATTTTCCAAATTACGGACACGTTCTTTCATCAACTGACGAATTTATTGCTAATATCAACAATTAAAACAGTTGTGTTTCTTAAATACTGCTTTGTAATTTCTTTTTTCTTTTCCAATACAATAAATAAAGAATACCCATGGAAATTGCCAAAATATCAAATTTCATAATTTGAGGAATGCGCATGATATGATCGTTGTAATAACTTCCGCCCAAAAGAGCACCGCATCCTATTCCCATTTCCATTGAAATATACATGGTCGCAACTGCTTTTCCTCGATGCTCCGGACTACTTAAATCGATTGTCCATGCGCTAATTGCAGGCGACAAAATTCCTGTGCCTGCTCCGTAAATTCCTGCACCTACAAGCAATAATTGTATATCTCTCCCTTCACTTATAACAAAAAGCGCCACTACTACAATAAACAAACCTGCTAGTATCACTTTTGGACGACCATATTTGTCGGAAACTTTTCCAGCTACAAATCGGACTAAAACTGAAGTTATGGTAAATGCTGTAAAAAAAAGTCCTTTATTCTGAGCACCTAAATGACTGCTCCAATCTGGAATTAAAGTAAGTATAAGTCCAAAAGCGGTATAAGAAAAAAATGTTACGACTCCTGCAGGCAACGCTTTTCTATCTATAATATCTTGTCGGTTAAGAAAAAACATTGATTTATGGAGTTTTTCTTTTTTCTCCAGCGTTTCTTTCATATTCATTACTATGATAATAGACAAGAAAGCAAGCAGTGAGGAACAATAAAACATGAAATTAATTCCAAATTCATTTGATATCAAACTTCCAACCGCAGGCCCAAGAGCGCCACCAATACTAAAACATAAACCATGTATTCCTAGTGCTTCTCCCCACCTTTTTTGCGGAATAATATCGGCAACATATGCAGAAGTTGCTGTTGGTTTAAATCCAGTCGAGAAACCATGCACTAACCGCAGCAAAAGAAATCCTGATACAGAACTTAAAACCGGATAAAGAAAACCACAAACCACACATACTGATGAGCCAATTGCCATAACCGGTACACGCCCCCATTTATCAGTTAGTTTTCCGCTAAACGGACGTGAAATTCCAGCCGTTAAAGTAAATAGAGAAATAATTAGACCTTTATATTCGGCACCTCCCATGTTGCTTAAATAATTTGGAAGTTCTGGAATCATCATATTAAAACTTGATGAAAACAGCAATGAACTCATGCAGAGTAAAATAAACTGAACTGTATAAATTGATTTTTCCTTAGGAGGCATTATGAGGGTATTAAATATTGTCCAAAGATAAAATCTTATTCTTAAATACTAAAAGTTACTTACAAATCATCTGCAAGTTTAAAATTGAAAATGAATCTTAGTTTCTCCATTTTATTCTAATTTTGCATTTCCCAACTTAAAAAAAAGACAATTGATTACATTTAAAAAATGCGAAGAAACCAATCTCGATTTATTGCATCAAATCGCATTGCAATCTTATAATGAAACCTATCAATACCTTTGGATGGATGGAGGCGCTTGGTATTTAGATAAATTTTATAAAAAAGAAATTTTCAAAGAGGAACTTTCTGATTCTTCTATTTTTTATTTTTTGATTTATGATGAAGAAAATCCAATTGGCTATTTTAAGCTGAAAGAAAGTCCAATCGAACACTATTCTGCAAAAGAATGTATGGAACTGGACAAACTATATCTTTTGAAAAAATACACAGGAAAAGGAATTGGGAAAACAGTAATGAATTTTATCATCTCTTTTTCCAAAGAAAAAAATCGCTCCGTACTTTGGCTGAAAGTAATGGAAAGTAGTCCCGCCAAGTTTCTTTATGAAAAAGCTGGTTTCAAACAAACCGACAAATACGAATTAGATTATCCTCAATTTATAAAAGAATATGCTTTTATTTTAACGATGATTCTAAAACTCTAAATGAAAATGACGCTTTAATAGCGTCATTTTCATTTAGAGTTTTTAGTAATTTTTATTAGGCTTACTAACATATTTGTTACCTTTTACAAAAAACCTCCATGGCAAAAGAGCATGTTCCTCTGCGTATGCGATACCAACACGAGGCACAGCGGCAATTGCATCTTCGTTATATTTAATGTTCTGATCTTCAATCCAGATTTCTTCGCCTCCTAAATCTTTCTTATTAAAAGACAAATTTATTCCCAAAGCCTTTGCTACAGAACCCGGACCAGATGAAATTGCAGGTTTAGTAACCGACATATTTCTTCTGTGTTCCATAATTTCTGCACCAATTAAAGGTTGAACAGCCCGTATTAAAATTGCATGAGGATCATCTTTGACCGAAGTCACAATATTAAACATACTATGAATTCCATAACATAAATAAACATAAGAAACTCCTCCATCGCTGTACATAATTTCGGTTCTATTCGTACGTCTATTGCCATAAGCATGCGAAGCTTTGTCTTTTATACCAAAATAAGCTTCCGTTTCTATAATTATGCCGGCAGTTATTTCTCCGTCTATTTGAGTAAAAAGTACTTTTCCTAAAAGGTCTTTAGCCAAAAAGAGTACATCTTCATTGAGATAATAGGAATATTGTAATTTCAAAAGAATGCTTTTTTATTTTATAGTATTGCTAACATTCAAATATACATTATAATCCTCTCGCTATTTTTCTTTCCCAAAAACATTTTCTCTCAAGTAAACAGTACTGATATTACATTAATTTTATATTTTGCGAAAAATGGCGTCGTACTGACGGATACAAAAGTTGTACGGTCGAACATCTACTGAATTTTTAGCTGCAGCAGGGATTTTAGCCCTTCCGCTTGTGGGAACGGTACAACTAAAGAAAGATCACTATATAGAAATTTGAGAGGAACGTATGACGGAACCGAAAATATGTCAACGATTTCTCTAAATTTAACTGCCCGATAATTAAATAAAAAAGTGCTGGCGTTTATATCGTCAGCACTTTTATTTGTTTTTTAAATAACTAATTGATCTAATAGTGAAATCAACTTAGAAAATTCTTTTTAGTTCAATTCCGTTTAGAATGGTTTTACCCGTTTTTTGTTTGAAATCAACCTGAATTCCTTTGCCGTCTTTTACATAAATAGTCGTTTTCATATCAACGGCTTTTTCAGGTTCCAAGTAGTTATTATTTCCTAAGTTTTCCAGAAATAATTGTCCGTTTACCAAAACATCAAAAACTCTAAAGGCTTTTTCCTCCTTCTGACTTTTCTCTGCTAAATTATAAGCCAACGCCTCTCTAGTATTTCCCGAAAGAAACTCAGCAAAATAAAGTGTCAATTCATATTTTCCGTCTGGAACATCAAAATTAAAAGCTTCAATTCCTTCTCTTTGCGTTTGATAAATCGGATCATTTTCAGTTCCTTTTATCAATTTATTTGTTCCGTATGGAATTTGAGGATTTCCAGGCATTTTATACGCTTGCCCACCAACATAACCCCAACTTCCTTTTGTGTAAGCTTGTTCTGAAAGCCAGTTTTGCTGTGTCAATTCTTCAGTAAATTGTCTTTGATCTCCTAAACTGATTCTTATATTTTCAAAAGGATATTTTACGCTGTTTAAATTCGGTGCATAAACTGTGAAATGAATTGATGCAAAATCTTTTAAGCTTTCGTTTGAAGTTGAAAAAGCTTCTACTATATTGTTTCCATTTTTGAACGGAACTTTAAAAATAGTCGATCCTTCTTTTGTTTTCTGGCTTCCTAAATTTTGTCCGTTAACTTTTAAAGTGATTTCATTTTCATTTGAAAAAACTTCCAAATCCTGATAAAAAACCGATTCGTTTTCTGAAGTCAAAACTCCGG
Source organism: Flavobacterium sp. ASV13 (assembly GCF_000745775.1). GTDB lineage: Bacteria > Bacteroidota > Bacteroidia > Flavobacteriales > Flavobacteriaceae > Flavobacterium. Next base: position 147,961 of record NZ_JQJY01000010.1, read on the forward strand.
AACGATTTGTCCAGCTTTTTGATCCAATGCTTACAACTGGCTTTTTCAGTAATCTTGCCTGATAAAAATAATAAGCATCTTTCGGAATTCTGTCCCAAGAAATAATTCCTTTATTGTTCATATGTGGCCAACTTTCGGCTCTTCCTTCTGAATTGAATTCCACTAAATTCCAAATCGTACCTCCAGCTACATAATCTAAATTTTCAATGGCATTTAAATAATGTTTGTGATACAACATGGCATATTCCATTGTTTTATCGAACTTTCTCGGATTCTCTGATCGCATTCTTCTATCAGCATCGGCACCAAATTCTGTAATTACCATAGGTTTGTCTGGTAATACTCGATGATGGTTTTCAAGAAACTTTTCTAAACCGCCAAATTCGCCATTGTACCAACCGTGATATAAATTCCATCCTACAATCATCGGGATTTTTGTCAATCCAACCGAATTGTACAAATCAAAAGCACCGTGATTTGGCAACATTGTATAACGTGTTGGATCTTCTTCTCTTGTCACATTTTCAAGTTTTTGAGCCAATGCTGCAACGTTTTTGTAATAATTCTGTCTTTCTACCGATTTATCATCATATCTTGGGCGAAGCAAAATTTCATTCATATACGCCCAAACAATTACACTTGGATGATTGAAACTTTGACGAATCATTTCACGTTGCATTTCGATGCTGTTTTCTTCAAAAGTTTTAGTTTCTGTAATTCGGTTTACTTCAGGAGTTTCAACCATTGCCAAAAGCCCAATTCTATCGCAAGCTTCTAAAACAGAAGGATCTTGCGGGTAATGTGCCACACGAACAAAATTTCCGCCCATATCTTTAATCAACTGCATATCTTTTTCAGCCAAAACATCTGGCAATGCATTCGCCAAATCTTTATAATCCTGATGGCGGTTTGCCCCGATTAATTTAGCTGGTTTTCCATTTAAAAAAAATCCTTTGTCAGCAGTAAACGAAAACCATCTGAAACCAACTGGTGCAGAAAATAAATCTAATTGCTCTTTGGTCTTTTTATCCAAAATAACCGTAACCACTTTATACAAATAAGGCTCATCTGGCGACCATAATTTTGGGTTTTGAACCGCTTTTGAAAGCTGTAAAAATTCAGTTTTTGAATTTGATTTCAGTTTCAAACTAGAACTAAAAGTAGCAACCTCTAAATTATTTTTATCGAATAATTTAGAAGTAACAATTACTTCTTTTGAAGATTTAGAATTGTTTTCAATATTTCCTTTAACCTGAAATTTAGCTGATGTGGCTGAAACATCTGGAGTAGTGATAAATACACCGTCAGAAGCACGATTTGTCATGTCAAAATGGACTTCGTTTGAAGCAATCAAATATACGTCGCGATAAATTCCTCCGTAAAAAGTAAAATCGGCATCAAGCGGCGGAATATCGTCGTTATAACTGTTGTCAACTTTTATTACAATTTGGTTTCCCTTTTCAGGATTTTCAAACTGAAGAAATTCATTTATCGGAAAACTGAATGCCGTGTAACCACCAATATGCGAACCAACTTTTTTTCCGTTAATAAAAACTTCTGTAGTTTGATTTGCACCTTCAAAATAAAGATAAACCGATTTGTTTTTCCACTGCGGATTTACATAAACAGTTTTCTTGTACCATCCTTCACCGCGGTAATATCCCCATTGATCATCCATAACGTCAAATTTGTTCCAACTGTGCGGCAAATTGACATCTTCCCAAATCGTAGTTTTTGTATTTTCTAAATCGGCTTGGTTTAATTTTCCTTTGTAAAACTGCCAATTGGAATTTATGGATTGTTTCATTTTTTCCTGACTGAATCCAGCCAAGAAACAAAATAGAGTTGCGAGCAGTAAAATCTTTTTAATCATTGGTATTAGTTTTGTGGTTTTACCAATCTGCAATCAAATAATCCTCCGGCTGTATTCCCTGGATCGACTGCAAACTGAATTGTAATTTGGTTTTCATTTTTTAATAAAGCCGTAGGAATCGTATATGTCTCATCATGAAACGAATTTGGTTTCTTAGCTTTTAAAATTTATTCCGCAATTTCGACATTATTTACTAAAATCCTAAAGATTCTTTTTTCAACCATAGCTTCTAAAATATGAATAAATCAAATTAGCTTCTGAGCTATTTTTGTATTCATTATAAAACTAAAGTAACCACCATCGTGTGCGTCTCTCTAGCATATTTTGAAATTCACCCGTAAAAGTATTTTTTACTTCAAAGCGATGATTTTTATCAGGCTGCATTTTACCAATTCTCAAATGATCTAAACTTATTGCTTTAAGTACTTCTTTTTCAGAATTTTATTTTTCAAAAAACTTCTACATGAGTTTTCCATTAGTCAGTACAAAATTTATCCCAAGAAATCATATATCGATTAATCAATAATATTATTTAAAGACATTAAAACTGTTTTTTGAGTATTTTATAAAACAAATTTTAGCTTGTTTTAATCATTTGGGGTAATCCAATTCTTAATCACAATGTCATTTCGCTAGAACTTGAATTTCTCTCACTTTCATAGCAATTATAGCTAATTATTCAATCAAAATTACTGATTCGCAAAACTTTGTAACTTTATTCTGATCATCAAAAGAGATTTATTATGAAGCTGTATTGACATTGTATAGCCAATAATATCAACTATTTTAAGTTTATCAGAAATCACAAAATAGCTTTTTGAAGCTAGATTAAAAATAGCTTTTTTCTTATAATTTTATCAAGAAGTATATAGAATTACTTATTTTCAAAAAATCAGAAACTTAAAAAATTAAATTGACTTTAGGAAAAGTGAATATTACAGAATTGCATAACTAAATATAGTGCCTTAATACGAGTTAAATTGGGAATTGAAAGCAGAATTAATTTTGGGCGTTTCCCTCTGGGCCGTGCTGTCCGCTGTATCTTTTGCGGGAGTAGTTTCAGGAAAATAGAGCAGCTGCCGGTTTCCCGCAAAAGGATGCCGCTCCCATCACTAACGCGCTTCGGGGTAAATGATAAGTTTCAGTTCCAGAAGATTTCTCCAAAGT
>NZ_JQJY01000011.1 GCF_000745775.1 Flavobacterium sp. ASV13
TAAATCATATTGATAATTTGGTTGAACAGTTTAGTGTTAATACTGACAAACCACTAAATACATTAAATTATTTAACTCAAGCAGAGAAGCAACAATTATTAGTAGACTTTAACGATACCAAAGTTGATTATCCGAAAGATAAAACCATCATCGATTTATTTGAAGAACAAGTCGATAAGACTCCAGATAACATCGCTGTTGTTTTTGAAGAAGTACAATTGACTTATAAACAACTCAACGAGAAAGCAAATCAATTAGCGCATTATTTAAGGGAAACCTACGAAATACAAGCCGATGATCTAATCGGAATGAAGTTAGAGAGAAGCGAGCAAATGATACTGGCTATTTTAGGAGTACTAAAATCTGGTGCCGCTTATGTACCAATCGATCCAAGTTATCCTGAGGAAAGAATCACTTACATAGAAAAAGACAGTAACTGTAAAATTGTTATTGATAATCAAGAGATAAAAAAGTTTAGTAAAATTAGCGATGACTATTCTCGAGAGAACCTTTCTTCTATAGTATGCGGAGATGATTTAGTTTATATTATCTATACATCTGGTTCAACAGGTATCCCAAAGGGTATAATGATGCACCATAAAAGCATGTCCAATTTAGTTTCATTTCATACTAATGAGGTAAATGAAAATTTTGGAAAAGTATTGCAATTTACTAGCATAAGTTTTGATGTTTCATTTCAAGAAATTTTCACTACATTGACAAGAGGCGCTACTATTTATCCTATATCAGAATCGATTAAGTCAAGCCCTATTGAAATAGTAGATTTTATTAATGTAAACTACATTGATACAATTTTTTTACCAACATCATATTTTAAGGTTTTAATAGAAACTAAAGAATTTAATCATTTAATTAGACAAAATAATTTCTTAAAAAACATTATTGTAGCAGGTGAGCAATTGACATTAAGTAATGATGCTATAAAAATTATTAAAGAGTCAAAAATTAAGCTTCATAATCATTATGGTCCTGCAGAAACACATGTAGTGACAACAATTGTTTTAGAAGAGAATTATTTAAACAATAATCCATCAATTGGCAAACCAATTGATAACACACAGATCTATATATTAGATGAAGGGTTACAGCCAGTTTCTATAGGTGTTACAGGGAAGTTATATATTTCTGGAGATGGAGTTTCCAGAGGTTATTTAAACAAACCAGAACTCACAGCAGAGAAATTCATTTCGAATCCTTTTATAAAAGGAACAAGAATGTATGATACCGGTGATTTAGGCAGGTGGCTGCCAGATGGCAACATTGAATTTTTGGGCAGAAACGACCATCAAGTCAAGATAAGAGGTTATCGTATAGAGTTAGGAGAGATAGAAACGGCCATATCTCAATATTCAGGGGAGATACAACAGGTTGTAGTGGAAGCTAAAGAAATCAACCAGGACAAAGCTTTGGTGGCTTATTATGTGTCCAGAATCGAGATTGACAAATCAGAGCTTAGAACTTATTTGCAAAACAAGTTGCCTGAATATATGGTGCCTGGTTTTTATGTAGAGATAGAAAGTCTGCCTCTAACACCTAATGGCAAGATAGACAGAAAAGCCCTTCCAAGTGTGACTGGAGAAGACATCATTAAAAAGGAATATGTAGCCCCAAGAAATGCCATTGAACAAAAAATGGTAGAAATATGGCAAGAAGTATTAGGAGTTCAAAAAATAGGAATTACAGATAATTTCTTTGAATTGGGAGGGAATTCTATTTCAGCATTAAGAATGATTTCAAAATTCCAGTTAAAATTTAGAACAAAATTAGATGTTACATTATTATTTAAAAATCCAAATATTTCTCTAATAAAACAAAAGATGGATTCAAATAATAGTATTCCGTATTCGAATTCTCTGCTAATTCCTATTAATGACAAAGGAACTAAAACACCAATATTTTTCGCACCACCTGCTGGAGGAGGAAATTTAACCTATAAGGATTTGTCAGAAGCTATTGGAGATCATCAACCAATTTATGGTTTAAATGTAAGAGGATTGGATGGGGAATTACCTCCGCATGAAACAGTAGAAGAAATTGCAGCTTGTTACATAGAAGAGATACAAAAAGTTGATCCATATGGGCCATACATTTTAGGAGGATTTTCTTCAGGGGGGAGAATAGCTTGTGAAATGGCTTTTCAACTGTTTAGAAAAGGCTTTGAAGTAAAGAAATTGTTATTATTTGATTCGATGGCTCCAGATGTAGATTATTCAACTTTTCATCCTCAAACTTATCAAGAATGGTTAATAAGAATTGCCGAAGTTATAAGTGAATTATTTTTATTGAAAGACAAAGTAAAATTAGCAATTAATGAATTGGAAAATTTAAATGAAGAAGAACAATTTAGTTTATTCTATAAAAAATTAACCGATCTAGGGCTAGACATGAAAAAAAATTATCTTAGAGGGTATGTAGATATCTACATTAAAACTGTAAGAATGACTTATGCTCCTCCGATTGATGAAAAATTAAATTGTCCGATCATATTATTTAAATGTATAAAAAAGATTGATCGTAGTGATTATACAATAAAAATGAAGGAAGCTTTAGCTAATATTGATGAAAAGGAAATAGGATGGCAGAAATGCACAAAAAATGTTGTAACTGTTCATGAATTAGAATGTACACATAATGAAGTGATGAATTCTCCTCATGTTAAGACAATAGCAATAAATCTTGTAAAGCATTTAAGTTGAGAATAAATAATTTTTAGTAATGATTCCTAAAAAATAGGCTTTATCCTATTTTTTAGGAATTATAAAGTCTCGAAATAAGAAAGAGAAATCAATAATAAAAACATTAGAAATAGAATTAGTTAATTAAAAATTTAAATATGAAGCCTCAATTATTTTTGTTACATTTTGCAGGAGGGAGTATGTTTTCCTTTGATTTTATAAAAATGTATTTAGATTTAGATGTTGAATTTATTCCGTTAGAACTACCTGGGAGAGGTAATAGATATAGTGAAAATCTTTTAAAAAATTTAGACGAAGCTATAGAAGATTACTTTAATCAAATTAGAAAATTAAGAAACGGGAGTCCTTTTATTATATATGGACATAGTATGGGTGCATCTCTGGGATTATTTTTAACATTAAAATTTGAAGCTATTAATGATTTTCCAATTCATTTAATTGTATCTGGAAATGCTGGCCCAGGAGCAAAAAAAGAAGAGATTATTTGTTACCATAAATTGGATGATATCCAGTTTAAAAATAAATTGAAAGAGTTGGGAGGAATGCCCGAAGAAGTATTTGATAATGATGATCTTTATAATCATTTTGCACCAATTATCCGTTCAGATTTCGAATGTTTAGACAACTTAGATCATATTGAAACTATTCAAATTAATACTGAAATATATGCAATAATGGGAGAAGATGAGAAAACTAGTTCTGAAATAGATAATTGGAAAAAATTTACAAAGGGAAACTTTCAAAATAAAATAGTTTCTGGAAATCACTTTTTTATATATGACCATCCTAAAGAAATAGCTAATATAGTTATTGATAGTATTAATAAATTTAAAAATAAATATAGTCTCAGTGTTTAAACTAAAAATAAAAAATATAATCGGTCTTCTTCTCTACGCCATTCCAAACACTATTCTTAGTTTCGGAATCGTGTATATTATGAACAACGTAATTTCAGGCAAAGAAGGTTTCTTAAACGATTACATAGGGATAGTTTTTGTATCAATTGTGATTTATACTTATTTACTAAACATAATATTCCAAAAGAAAATCAATAAATATTCTTTTGACTTATTGTGTGAAAATGAAAAAAAAATATTTCATAAAATTTTAGAAGCACCTCTAATTACACTAGAAAAAATGGGGTCTCAACGATTTTATACAGTAATAGAAGATTTAAGGATTTTTTCGTCTTTTCCAAGTGTAATTACTAATTCAATCAGTTCATTATTAACGTTGGCACTTTGTATGACTTACTTGTTCACTTTGTCAATAGTAGCAGCTTTGGTTGTGATTTTTTTAATCATTTTGATAGGATTTATTTACTTTTTTATTGTCAATATGATGTCAAAAAAAGTAGAGACGATTAGAAAATATAATGAATATTATTATAAGTATGTTGAGGATGTGATCAAAGGTTTTAAGGAGTTTAAATTAAATAAACAAAGAAGAACAAACTTGATGCAAAATTATTTAATTCCCAACAGAGAAAATGCAAAAGAATTGGATTTTAAAATTAATTATGTTTTTCTATCCATCAATTTGATTAGCGGATATGGTTTGTATTTAGTGATAGCTGTTATAATTTTTTTACTACCAGAATTAGGTGTCCTTAAAAGAGAAGATGTCATTTCTTATGTCGTTATTCTTTTGTTTATTTCGGGACCAATAAATAATTTGATTAACATGCAGAACATTTATACTCGTTTGATTGTTGCCAATAATAGAATTAAACTTTTTTTAAAAGATTTTGATACAGTTGAAGCAACTTCAGAAGTTGAACAAACATCTTCGGAAAATTTAAGCCAACTGAAATTCAATGATGTATATTTTACTTATGATAATGATGCGATAGATAAATCTTTTGCACTAGGACCAATAAATGTTTCTATAGAAAAAGGAGAAACAATATTCATTATTGGAGGAAATGGTAGTGGTAAAAGTACCTTTATAAATATTTTAACTGGTTTGTATCAACCGTCTCAAGGAGAGATAATCCTAAATGATCTAAGTGCAAATCAAAGTACAGTACTACAAAATCTTATCGCGGCTGTATTTACAGACAATCATATATTTTTTCATAACTATGATGATTATTCCCTAGAACAAAATAAAGAATACCAGGAATTATTAAAAATAATGGAACTCGATAAAGTGGTTGGAGATGACAGTGAAGAATCTGCGAGGCGTTCTTTTTCTAAAGGCCAAGGTAAAAGAATGTCTCTGATATTTGCACTATTGGAGAATAAACCAATTTTGGTATTGGATGAGTGGGCTGCTGACCAAGATCCATATTTTAGAAAATATTTTTATGAAAATTTATTACCTAAATTGAAAGAAGAAGGTAAGACTATTATTGCCGTTACTCATGATGATGCCTATTTTAAACATGCAGATAGAATCATAAAATTTGATTATGGTCAAATAATTATGGATAAAAAAATAACTGATGATATAGTATTGGATTCATCTTTATGGAAATAATATGAAAAAAAATATTCATGAAACTGACTTTACCACAACAAGATATTTATTTTGAACAATTATTATCCACTAATGATCCTATATACAATATTGGAGCTAAAATCGAAATAAATGGAATAGTAAATATAGAAATATTCAAAAAAGCATATATTGAATTAATCAATCAGAATGATGCTTATAGAAGCATTCTTGTGAAAAATGAAGCAGATGTAAGTGTTAAATACTTAGATGAACATCAATCCGAATTGGGATTTATTGATTTTTCTGATGACAAAAAAACAATTGAGGAAGCTAATTTATACATGCAAAAGGAATTTACAAAACCATTTGATTTATTGGATGGAAATCTTTTGCATGTATTCACTTTGGTAAAAGTTCAACAAGATCTGTATTATTTATTTTCTGTTTATCATCATATCATAACCGATGGTTGGGGAACTTCCCTAATGTTTCAAAGATTGGTTCAAAACTATAATGAAATTTCTGAATTCGGAGCCGTTACATCAAGCTACACTTTTAGTTATAAAGACTTTGCAGAAGATGATTCTCAATATCAAATTTCAGAATCATTTAATCAAGATTTAGACTATTGGTCTCAAAAATTCAAGTATTTACCAGAGAATTTATTTCAGAAATTAAATCATAAAGTTCAAATAAACAAAAGCTCTCGCAAAGAATTGTTTATTAAAAGAGATACCTATAATCAATTGAATGACTTAGCGATAAGTTACAAATGTTCTACTTTTCATATAATTTTAGGGCTGCTATATTCCTATTTTGGAAGAAAGCACGGAAATAGCGATTTTGCCATCGGTTTTCCTGTTTTAAACAGAAGTAAATCTATATACAAAAAAACGGTGGGACTTTTTATGGGCATTTCTCCTTTGAGAATGTCATTAGATTTTGAAGCTACTTTTCAAGATTTGATAATTGATATAAAAAACCAATTAAGACAAGATTATCGCCATCAGCGATTACCGTTGGGAAAATTAATTCAAAAACTTCAATTGTATAATCAAAAAGAAAGATTATTCAACATCACACTTTCATATGAAAAACAAGATTATGCTACTCATTTTAAAAATACGAAAACCAAAGTAATTCCTCTAAGTCATCAATCAGAAAGGGTAGCTTTAGCTTTATATATTAGAGAATTTGACGAACAGGAAGATGTGAAAATTGACTTTGATTACAATTTAAATTATTTTGATGATTCAAGCATAACCCAAGTGGTCAATCATTTTGAAAAATTACTTAATGAAGTTTTAACTAATTCTAACAAAAAACTTAAAGAGTTATGCTATTTAACAGAAGAAGAAAAGCAACAATTATTATTTGATTTTAACGATACAAAAGTTGATTGTCCTAAAGATAAAACCATATTGGATTTATTTAAAGAACAAGTTGCTATATTCCCTGAAAAAACTGCATTAAAAGATGATGTAAAATCATATTCTTATGTTGAACTGGATAAGTTATCAAACCAAATAGCGAACTATATTATTGCAAAATGTGGTCAAGAAGATAAATCTCCAATTGCTGTTTTATTAGATCGTTCGGCTAATATGATTGCAGTTTTGTTAGGGATCTTAAAAACTGGTAAATCTTATCTTCCTTTAGATCCCACTTTCCCAAAAGAGCGTTTGAGTTTTATTGTTGCCAATAGTCAAACCAAAATAATTATCAATGAAAATGATTATGAAATAAGTGGAGCTGAACAAGTAAAGACAATATCATTAAAAAATATTCTTGATGAAATTGATGGATTTCAACCTACAGAATTAAAAATTGTCACTTCATTAGACACAGCTTATATTATTTATACATCAGGATCAACAGGAAACCCAAAAGGGGTTGAAATAGGACATAAATCATTACTTAATTTTTTAACTAGCATCCAAAATAAGCCAGGTATTAATTCAAATGATACTCTGTTTTCTGTAACAACCTATTCTTTCGATATTTCCATATTAGAATTCTTTGTCCCTTTAATATCAGGTGCTTGTTTATATGTTGCCAGTCAAGAAACTTTATCAAATCCCAATTTAGTTATAGAAAGATTACAAGAAATTAAACCAACAATTATTCAAGCTACTCCAAGTTTTTATCAAATGTTATTTCATGCTGATTGGCAAGGAGATATGTGTCTAAAGTTACTTTGTGGAGGCGATTTGTTAAGTGAATCATTGGCAAAAAAATTAATCAGCCATAGTTCAGAAGTATGGAACATGTATGGTCCAACTGAAACCACTATTTGGTCAAGCGTTAAAAAATTAGAAAAAGCTTCAGATGCCTCGAACATTGGCAAACCCATAAACAATACACAACTCTATATTCTAGACGAGTTTTTAAATCCAAAACCAATTGGAACATCAGGAGCTATTTATATAGCAGGTGATGGATTAGCCAAAGGATATTATAAAAATGAGATACTAACCAAAGAAAAATTCATCCAAAATCCTTTTGATTCAAATAGTCTATGCTATGAAACTGGAGACATTGGGAAATGGAATAACGAAGGAGAAATAGAATTCTTAGGACGAAATGATAATCAAGTAAAAATAAGAGGTTATAGAATTGAACTGGGAGACATTGAATCACAATTAAATCAGATAGAGAAGATTAAAGATTCTGTAGTAATTGCTAAAAAAGGAGAACAACAAGAAGCATTTTTAGTTGCTTATGTTTTAAAGAATCAGGAATTCATAGATTTGGATGAAATTGTTAATCAATTAAAAAAGACACTTCCGTATTATATGATTCCCAATGCAATTATTCCTTTGGAAGAATTTCCGCTTACCCCAAACCAAAAAGTAGATCGAAAATGGTTATCACATAGAAAAATTCAATATGATAAAAATGAAGATAATTTTAAAGAACCCGTTTCTGATTTAGAAAAAATATTATCTCAGTATTGGGGAGAAGTCTTAAAAACAAAAGAAGCTATAAGCATAGCGGATAACTTCTTTGCACTTGGAGGGCATTCCCTAAATGCCGTAAAATTGATTGGATTAATTTTTCGAAATCTTTTTTTAGAGATTACTTTAAAAACTATTTTTGATTATCCTACTATTGAATCTTTAGCTGTTTATTTGAAACAACTGAAGCCATCGCAATTAAATTTAATACCATTATCTGAAATCAAAGAGTTGTATCATTTGACTCCTGCTCAATATGCGATTTGGTTAGCCTCTCAACAAACAAGGGGTTCGATAGCTTATAATATGTTAGCGAGTTATACTATTGAAGGAAATATTGATATTGCTAGAATCAATAAATCAATAAATCAAATCATTGAAAAGTATGAAATCTTAAGAACCAATTTTGTTGAAATTAATGGAATTCCTTATCAAAAAATAAATACTCCCAAAAATGTTAAATTTGAAATTGGGGTACACCAATTAAAAGATGATAACATTGAAGAAATAATCGACAAATTAATTACTATTGAATTTGATTTAGAAAAAGAGATTTTAATAAGAGTTCAATTGATACAGCTAGGAATTGATAAAAACCTATTGTTCTTTTCTACTCATCACATCATAATGGATGGTTTGTCGCTGGAAATTTTTATCAAAGAGTTTATTCAAAACTATAATGAAAATCGTCCAGGCTTTACAAGTGAGACTATTTTAAAATTACAATTCAAAGATTATTCAGAATGGTTAAATAAAACTATAGCAGAAAATCAATCTAAAAATGAATTGTTTTGGAAAAATTATCTTCAAAATTATATACCCAAAGATACATTTGATAAGGATTTTAGTATTCTAAACAACAAAAAAAATGGTGCAAAATTATTATTTGAGCTTACAGAAGAAGTTACACTACAGTTGAAGCAATTGGCTACTGAAAAGCAAGTGACTTTTTACACCCTTTTAGTTACTTCAATCAATGTTTTGATTTATAAACTATCTGATCATTCTGACATATGTATTGGAACAGTAAATTCTGGAAGAAATTCTGTTGAGCTAAATGATCAAATAGGAATCTTTGTGAATACAATTGTGTTAAGAACTCAAATACAATCAGAACAAACTTTTGTGAATTTATTAGAAACTGTAAACATTAACATATTAGAGATAAATAATTATTTAGATATTCCATTTGACAGACTACCAGGAACTCTTTTCGATGTGATGCTAGTCTATCAAAATCCAGAATTTAATTTAGAGAATGATATTGAATTGAGTGAATTGAAATTAACTCCTTATCCTATTGAAAACAAATTCAGTAGAATGCCTATGGTATTTAATTTATTCGAAAGTGACCATCAACTAAAAGGAATTATAGAGTACAATTCTGATTTATTTGAAGAAGATTCCATACAAATAATTATAGAAAAATATAGTAAATTTTTAAGTGAAATTGCTGCAAATCCTTTAATTAATATCGGGGAAATAGAGAATAGATTGGTACAGGAAATGAATACAGAATTAGATTTTGATTTTAATTTTTAAACATGTTCATAGGTTCGGTTTTAATTGACAAATTAATCATTTCACAAAAAAATAAATCAACTACTTTATATTATAAATATAATTTTTAATGCTGAGTGTTTAAAATAAAAAAAATTAAATGAAAATAATCCAAAGTTTATGGGTAAAGCCCAATTTAAAAAAAGAAAATATTAATATTTCAGATAGAAATAATGGAGGTTGGGTAGATAAAAAATACAACTATATGAGTTGGGCACTTAGTTGTCTTCAATTTAAAAAATATTATAACGAAGTTGAGTTAGTTACAGATTCACTAGGTTATGATTTACTAATAAATAAATTAGAGCTACCATATACAAAGGTAGACGTAAGTTTGGATGTTTTAAATGATTATCATCCTGATTTATGGGCATTAGGGAAGATTTATGCTTATAGTATACAAAAAGAACCTTTTATTCATGCTGATGGAGATATTTTTATCTATAAGAAATTTGAAGATAGTTTTGAAAATTCTCAATTAATATCTCAAAATATAGAAAAAGGATTCGGCTATTATGATGAAGCATTTAAATTGATAGAAGAAAAATTTGATTATATCCCCACTTATTTAACAGAATCGAAAATTAAAAACAATGGAATAATAGCTGTTAATGCTGGATTATTAGGAGGTTCAGATTTAGATTTTTTTAAAGAATATACTGATGAAGCTTTTAAGTTTGTAGATAAAAATGTTTCTAAGTTGCATGAAATAAATTTAGGGACTATTAATACAGTTTATGAGCAATTTTTATTTAAAGCAATAGCGGAAAAGAAAAAAATTGATATTAATTATTATTTAGAAAATATTAATTATTCTTTTGATGGTCTTGCAGATTTTACATCTTTACCCGAAAAAGGAAAATATATACATACAGTTGGAATATATAAAAGAAATGAATATATCGGAGATTTATTATCACACAGATTACTTACTGATTATCCAGATTATTACTATAAAATAATCAATCTCATTCGTACCAACCAAATTTAATTTTTAATTCATGGAATCATTGGAAGAAAATAGAAATAATGTATTATTAAGAGTTGAAGATTTATCAAATTTAATATTAAATTCAACTTTTGAAGAGCTTATTGAAATTTCAGAAAAAAACAATACAAAACTAGACCGGTATCTAGTTTCAAATAATTTAGAGAATATTGAAACTGGAGTTTCTGGTTTTTTACTTTATTTATTAGAGATGTATAAATTTTCTGGGAAAGATATTTATTTAGAAAAAGCAGAATTATTGTCTAAGAATATTATTTCTTATTGTGAAAAAACGGATACGAATGATTATTCTCTTTATTGTGGGAGATCCGGATTGATTTATGTTTTGTTACAACTATATGATGTGAACAAGAATGTAGATCTATTACAAGTTTGTGAGGATTTAATTATCCCTTCTGAAAATGAATTTTTAGAGTCTAAATATACATCTGATTATTTATACAATGGTAGGTCTGGAACGTTATTGATTTTAAACGAGTTGTTTCAACTGTCAGAATCTGAAAGGATATTTGAAATTATAAATAAGTTCATAAATAAAATTTTTCAAAACGCTTTATTTACAGAAAAAGGTATTTCATGGAAAGCAACCGAAGAAATTAATCTAAATAATTCATGTGGATTTGCCTTAGGGTCATCAGGAATTCAATATGTTTTAAAAAAAATGAATATAGATTTTCCAAATAATCATTTAGACTATATTATTAAATATATTGATAAACACAAAGACTCTTGTTGGGATGAAAAACATCAATCATGGCTTAATTTTGAAAAGGATATTATTAATAATAATGTTTTAAATCAGTTTAAAAGACAATATTTAGATAATGATCCGATGTTATACAATCCTACAAATGAACTAAATTGGTCTAAAGGGAGCATAGGTATACTATTATCTGAAAATCAAAATAAAAAGATATTTTTTGAATTAAATAATTATAAAATAAAGCATCTCCAGAGTAATATTTACGATGGCCTTTCAGGAATTGGATTGTGCTTGTTAGAAAACCATTCCATAGACAATAGATATGCATATCTTTCGCTAATTAAAGAAGAAATATTAAATCAACAAAAGCAAACTACACTAAACGGTGGCTTGTTTTTTGGGGATCTAGGAGCATCCTATTTTTTATTAAAAACTTATACAAACATTGAATCAGATAATATTATAAAACCATTTAAAAACAAAAATCAAAGGCCTAATAAACGCGACTTGGCCATTGATATTAGATTTATTAGAAAGAGTTTATTGTCAAAGATTTATAATAAAACTTTGCTTTTAATAGAAAATATATTTGATGATGACTTAAGTATTTTTTTAAATAATTTAAATTGTGATATTAATGAATCTGAAATTAAAAAATTTGAGGATTTTGTGGTTGAAACGTTTGTAAAAGTTGATTCCAATATAAATAGAGTAATAGCTGATATATTCTTTTTTGAAAAAAAGAAAAAAGAGTATATCAATCAGGAGTTAAAAACAAATCTGCAAGTTTTTTTAGATAAATTATTTCATAGTGATAAAATAATTAAAATTCTTAATAATTCTGACCAATGGATTTTAAACCAAGAATTAAAAATCTCACAGCATATTAAGATAGTAAATACTAAATGGGATTGGGAGCATAGGGAAAAGCATAGTTTTGTTCAAAATTTTTATAATGAACCTAGCAATAATGAATTTATATTTATAAATACAAATAAAAATGTTGCTATTGAATATTCCCTAAGAACTGATGGTTGGGTTTTGCATCGATTTGATTCGCGAAAAAAAATTAAAGACGCCTTATTTGAAATTAAACAATATTGTACATCACAGTCAGAAGAAACGATTAAGGAGTTTATAGAAAATTCTGGTTCAAAAGATGCAGAAGATCTTGTTAAAAGGTTAGATTTTTTAATTATTGACAAAATAAAGCAGTTGTTGTATAATAATATTTTAGAATTTGTATAGATGTTAATATTATATTCGAAGATATCTGAACATTTGCATGAGAATATTATTGAACAATATTTAAATTATTTTGATAAAGATTTTCAAAATAAAATTTTAAATTATAGAAGATGGCAAGACGCACAATTATCATTACTTGGAAGAGTTTTACTTCTAGAATTTTTTGAAGAGAATGGAATTTCAAGTAAGGAAATTAATAATATTCACTATAATGAATTTGGCAAACCATTTTTAAAAGGTAATTCATCATTCTTTAATATATCTCATTCTGGAGACATTACGGTTTGTGCCATAAGTGACAAATCAGAAATAGGAATTGATATTGAAATAATATCAAATATTGAAATAGATGATTTTAAACCGCAGTTTACGGAAAATGAATGGAATAAAATTATCTCATCCAACAATAAAAAAGAAACTTTTTTTGAATATTGGACACAAAAAGAAGCAGTCATAAAAGCGCATGGTGATGGACTAACATTACCATTAAACACATTTGATATTTTAGATAATATAACTCATATTAATGGCGAAAAGTACTATCTAAAAGAAATAAAAATAGATAAACAGTATAAATGTTATATCTCACAAAAAATGGATGTTTTTGAAATATCAATAAAAGAAATTTTAATCAGTTAATATAAAATATGAAATATCTAAGAAAGTCGTTTTTATTGTTATTGTTGTTGTCAAATTGTTTATTTGCCCAAGTTGAGTTTTTTAAATTAGAAAAAACGACCACTTTTTTTCCAGAATGGAAAGAATTAAAAAATGAAAAATTAAATTATTATTATTTAACAGTACCTGAAAACTGGGATATTCCTGAAGGTAAAAAAATTAAAATTGCAGTAGTAGTTTTAAAAAAAACATCAGAAAAACCAAATTCTAATGCAACAATTTATATTGAAGGAGGTCCAGGCGCAGGAAGTATAGGTGGAATATGGAGATGGCTAAGACACCCGATAAGGCAAAATGGTGATATAATTCTTGTAGATGTTCGAGGCACTGGTTTTTCGTTTCCTAAATTTTGTCCAGACTTAGGCAAAAAATTCTTAGAAATACTATCAAAAAATCAGAATAGTACAAAAGATGAGCAACAAAAAACTATTGCTTCAATGGCTTGTAAACAAGATTTACTTAATAGAGATATTGATTTGAATTCTTATAATAGTAAATCAATTGCCAAAGATTTTAATGCTTTAAAAACTGCGTTAAAGTATTATAATTGGAACGTTTATGGAGTTTCCTATGGTACATATACAGCCCAAGTTTATGCAAATGATTTTTCGCAGGATATTAAATCATTAATTTTAGATTCTTCGATTTCAAATATTTCTCAATATTATAATTCCAATGCTACAAATTACATGAGTAGTTTGAATAAAGTTTTTGACGCTTGTAAAAATGACCCAAATTGTAATAAACAATATCCAAATTTAGAACAAGTATACTATGAAACAATAGAAAAATTAGACAAAAATCCTATTACCGTTAAGGTTGATAAAAAAATAATTCCTAGCGGTAAATTTACTTATAATGCTGAAGATTTTAAAATAGCAATTCAGCAAGCACTCTATAACAATCAGTTGATTAAGCTGATTCCAATGCTGATTATAGAATTTAATAAAGGAAATGAAAATACTTTGAGTTCTCTTGTTGCCGCTTTTTCTGGGGCATTAAGTTTAGATTATGGACAGTATTATTGTGTGAGTTGCAATGAAGCTATTCCCAATAATTCAATAACAGCTTTCAATAAAGATGCTCAAAATTATAAAAAGTTAAAAGGAGGATTATCGTTTTATAAATCAGATTTTCTAGTTTGTGATAAATGGAATTTTGGAAGTGGAAGCCTAAAAAAAACAATAAACGATTTGTCAAATTTATCAAAAATAACTTCACCAGTATTAGTGTTTTCTGGGGAATTTGATCCAATTACTCCCCCTTCAAATGGAAAAATGACAGTCGATAAATTTAAAAATGCTTATCTAGTAAACGCACCAATTTCTGGACATGCATCTAGTTTTTCAAGACTTGGATCTGAAATTATTAGTGAATTCATACAAAATCCAAGTCTGAAACCTGATACAAAAGAATTGGATTCAGATAACAAAGTGCATTTTGTTACTGATATAAAAATAAACGGAGGAGTTTCAAAATTTGGTAATAGTTTGAATGAATTCAACTTACTGTTTTTTGCCCCCTTTTTTATCGCTGTCATCATCCTTTTTATTTCAATTTTCAATTTCAGTTATGAATTAATTAGAAAAAGGAAAGAGACCCAGAATAAACTCATGAAATTTTTGATTGTCGTAACATCTCTATTAGCTCTATTTATTATTATTCAATTGGTTGTGGCTTTAGATGATACCGCTCGAAATAATTTTTATATACTTGCTTTTGGATTGCCGAATGAATTTAGTTATCTATTCCTTTTACAATGGGTATTCATAATACTGACTTTGGTTTCTGTAATTTACTTTTTATTTAAAATAAAGTCAATTTCTGATGCAAGTATTATGTTTACAATTTTATTTTCACTTATTCTAGTTGGGATTTATTTTCAATATTGGGGTTTTTTATTTTGAATGAGTTTTAATTTTTCTCATCTATCACTTTGTTTATGCAAAAAGTGCCAATTTTAGTTTTGGACTATTAAGGTACAAGTTTAATCAAAACATCACTAAATACCCAAAAGAAAAAGGAATTAAAAAAAACGAGTTGAAATATTGTTTGTCAATATTTTAACTCGTTTATTTATTGTTGTTCGTTATTTTGTCTTGCTATTTTCCGATGCAGAAATTAGCAAAAATATTCCCCAACAATTCATCATTAGTAACCTGACCAGTAATAAGCCCGAATTGATACAAAGCTTCACGAATATCCAGTGCCATTAAGTCACTTGAAAGATTTGTTTCAAGTCCGAACTTTACTTTTTGTATTTCATCCAAAGCTTTAAGTAAAGAATCATAATGTCTTGTATTTGTAACAATCGTCTCGTTATTTTTTAAAGCACCAGTATTGACAAATGAAAGTAATTCATTCTTTAATTCATCAACACCAATTTTTTCTTTTGCAGAAATCAAAAGTAATTTTGCATTCAGGTTTTCAAGTTTAGATGTGATATTTGAAACTTCATCTTCAGATAAAATGTCTTTTTTATTGACTACAATCAAAAGTGGTTTTAGTGGATATTTATTTTTGATTTGTTCAATCTCCGAAACAAATTCAGAGCTTGAAGTTTTGAACTTCAATCCATCAAATAAATAAATCACAACTTGTGCCTGATCTATTTTTTCGAATGTTTTTTTGATTCCAATGCTTTCTACAACATCTTTCGTTTCGCGAATTCCAGCAGTATCAATAAATCGGAAACCAATTCCGCCAATTACCAATTCATCTTCAATTGTGTCGCGTGTAGTTCCGGCAATGTCCGAAACGATGGCGCGTTCTTCATTTAATAAAGCATTCAACAAAGTCGATTTTCCAACATTTGGTTCACCAACAATAGCTACCGGAATTCCGTTTTTGATTACATTTCCAACAGCAAATGAGTCAATTAAACGTTTTAAAACAAATTCAATTCGGTTTAATAATTCATGAAATTGAGTTCTGTCGGCAAATTCAACATCTTCTTCCGCAAAATCTAATTCTAGTTCAATTAAAGAAGCAAAATTTAAAAGTTCTTCGCGGAGTTTTGCAATTTCGTTACTAAATCCACCTCGCATTTGCTGCATT
Organism: Flavobacterium sp. ASV13; assembly: GCF_000745775.1. GTDB lineage: Bacteria > Bacteroidota > Bacteroidia > Flavobacteriales > Flavobacteriaceae > Flavobacterium. The sequence goes on from NZ_JQJY01000011.1 coordinate 16,372, forward strand.
GCAATCTGATGCGAAGCTTCGTTGTCAGATAAAATCAAATCAGCAACTGCTTCTGCCTGAGATAAATCAAGTTTTCCGTTTAAAAAAGCACGTAATGTAAATTCACCAGCGTCGGCCATTCGGCATCCTTTTCTCAATAATAACTGAATAATTTGCTGCTGAATATAAGTTGATCCGTGACAAGATATTTCAATAGTATTTTCGCCTGTGTATGAATTTGGACCTTTAAAAATCGAAACCAAAACTTCATCAAGCGTTTTTTCATTATCAACAATATGGCCTAAGTGTAGTGTATGTGTTTTCTGTTTCGTTAAATCTTTATTTTTTATTGATTTAAAAACAGAATTTCCGATTGTGATTGCTTCAGCACCTGAAATACGAATGATAGCAATAGCTCCAGCTCCAGACGGAGTAGCTAATGCAACTATAGAATCTTGATTTATCATGTTGCAAAGGTATAAAAAATGCTCCAAATTTTAAATGTAGGACTGCTTGCTGAATATACAATTTGAAACTACTGAAAATTTGATTTTTAAGAAATTATTAAGTGTTAAAATACTGATAATTATCAGGTTGTTTTGTTTTTAGAATGATTAAATTTGAGAAAACAATACACTAATTCTAAACAAAATGAAAAAGATATTATTTCCCACAGATTTTTCTGAAGCAGCAACAAATGCGTTTGTTCATGCATTAGAATTTGCAAAAATAGTCAACGCCGAGCTTGTTTTACTTCATACTTTTGAGATTCCGGTGTATGACAGTCAATTTTTTCCTGAGAATTATGCCTCGATTTACAGTTCAATTGAATTGGCTAAATTTGAGATGTTTAAAGATGAAATTCCAAAACTCAGAGCAATTGCTTCAGAACGAAAATTAGATGATATCGTAATCAAACATCGTTTAATGGATGGTGATTTGATTTTCAATTTAAAAAATGCTGTCGAAGAAGACGATATTGATTTTGTTATAATGGGAACTACTGGAGCTTCTGACTGGACAAAATTCTTCACAGGATCTAATACAAATTCGGTAATATCTGAAGTTAACGTGCCCGTATTATGTGTTCCAATTGATGCCAGATATAAAAAAGTGAAGATTATTGGTTTTACAACACGATATCGTGAAAAAGATAAGGCTGTCCTTCGTCGAATATTGAAAATTGCAAAGAAAACAGATGCAAAAGTGAAAAGTTTATATGTAAAAACTTCAAATTCTGATGTTTCTGATATGACAATTAAAGAATGGGAACAAGAGTTTGCAAACGATAATGTTGAGTTTTTGGTTTTGCCAAGCGATGAAGTCAAAGAAACTATTCTTGATTTTATTTTATACAAAGACATTGATATTCTGACTACTATAACTCATAAAAGATCTTTCTTTGAAAGTATTTTTGAATCAAGCTTTTCTAAAAAAATCACCAAAGAAGTTTCTGTACCAGTTTTGGTCATGCATGAAAAGGAATAAAAAGATAAATAATTTTAATAGCAGTTTTGTAAGTGTAAAATATATATTTGTACTTCAATAAAATTTTAAAATGGAAGTATATCATAATAAAGTCACACACTTTTCCAATATTTATAATAAAATCAATAAAAGATACAACAGCATCAGTATTTTACGTCTGTTAACAGTTTTTCTTTGTTTGTTTATGTTGTTTTATTACATCAAAACCAATGATTTGCTGTATGTCGTAGTAGCTTTTTTATCTTTTGTTGGTTTTATTTTTTTAATGAAAATCCACACTAAATTATCTTTTCAAAAACAACTCACAACGGCTCTTTTAAAAATCAATGAAAATGAGATTTCGTATTTAAAAAGAGAAAAAATACCTTTTGAAAACGGAATAGAATTCAATGATTTTCACCATCCATACGCTTATGATCTGGATATTTTTGGCGATCATTCTTTATTTCAAAATTTAAATAGAACTGCGACATTTATCGGAAAAAAGACATTGGCAAATCAATTGCTGCATCTTCTTCCAAATGAGATTATTTTAGAAAATCAAAAAGCTATTGATGAACTTAAAACTAAGATCGACTGGCGCCAGGATTTTTTAGCATTGGCAACTGTCAGTTCTGAAAGTAAGTATTCATACGATTCTATAATTCATTGGAGTTCATTTAAAAACAATTCATTGCCTAAAGTTTTAGTTTTACTATCATTCGCAATGCCAGCTTTGTTTTTTGGAGTATTATTCGCTTATTTTATTACTTCAAAAACAATTTTATTGTCATATCTAACTTATATTTTCATTGCCAATATGATTGTTTTAGGACAGTCAATAAAGAGAATCAAATCAGAAATTGCGCAGGCGGATAATGTTGATAAAATAATTAAGCAATACGGTTTGTTGGTTGAAAAAATTGAATCGGAAAAATTTGAGTCTAAGAAATTAATCGAATTACAGCAACAACTGATTTCTAAAAATATTCCTGCTAGTGCACATTTAAAACAATTGTCTGAATTGTTTTCAAGAATGGACACCATTAATAATTTTGTTACAGCAACTGTTTTTAATGGAACTTTTTTGTTTAATCTTCATGTTCTGAAAGCGCTTTTAAAATGGAAAGAAGATTATTCGCATGAACTTGAAAATTGGATTGCTATTATTGGCGAATTTGAAGCTTTAAATAGTTTGGCAAATTTGGCTTATAATAATCCTGATTTTGTATTTCCAGAAATTAACTCGGAATATAAAATTGAATTTAAAAACTTAAGCCATCCGTTATTAAATCCAAACAGCAGAGTAGGGAATGATACTTATTTTTATCCAGAATCGTATGTGATTTTAACAGGATCTAATATGTCTGGAAAAAGTACTTTTTTGAGAAGTTTGGGTGTCAATATGGTTTTAGGTGGAATTGGTTCAGTTGTTTGTGCTTCAGAAGCTAATATTCATCCACTTCCAGTTTTGGTTTCAATGCGATTATCAGATTCTTTGGCAGATAGCGAATCGTACTTTTTTGCAGAAATTAAACGTTTAAAGCAAATTATGGATGCGCTGGAAGAACGTCCGGCATTTGTTTTATTGGATGAAATTTTAAGAGGAACAAATTCTGATGACAAACGAAACGGAACGATTGAAGTGGTTAAAAAAATAATAGCGAAGAATGCCATAGGAGCAATTGCAACACATGATATTGAAGTTTGTTTGACAACTAACGAATTTCCAAATATTTTAAAAAATCAATGCTTTGAAGTTGAAATCCAAAACAATGAATTGCATTTTGATTACAAATTGAGAAACGGAATTTGCAAAAATAAAAGCGCGACTTTCCTAATGCAGAAAATGGGAGTTATTTAAGTCTCAGCAATTTTTGTATTTTGAAGTTTAATTATAATAAAAATGGCTGAAGAAATCATTCTTCAGCCATTTTTTTGTTTTACAAATGAGATTTTATATAGTCAATAATCTCTTGTATTATTTTGTCTATTTCGCTTTCTTCGGCATTAAATAATGTGCCGTCAAAATATCTGGCGTGAGTTCCTTCGCCAGTTGGAGATCCATGATGTGCATCAATTGATTTTCGCCAGTATTCTGCATGATTTTTCCATTCTTCGGTGTTTACCAAAGCAGGTTCAACAAACCAAAGATTCCAGGATAATACATTTCCAGGCTGAAGCATATTGCCAGAAGCCAGGTTAAAGGCTTTCATGATTAGCTCGTTAAATCCGTCTACAATTTCATCTTTTGTTTTTTTAATATCACCAATTTCTACCGCTATGTATCCTGTTGTGTAAGATTCAGCTTCATGAAGTGCAAATGCCGGATTTTTGAATTCAGGTGAAATTCCTTTATTTACCGGAAAAATAGGTTGCTTAGGATTTCCGGGATCATAAGTGATTACACGAATGGCATTTTCCTTATCTAATGGGAATTTTGGCAGACTGTATCGTAGTAAAGGCCAAATTTCTTTTATTTTGTCACCCTGATGTTCACTTGGCGTAAACCAGATTTTACCTTCAACGGTCATGTCTAAGGCCAGTTCTTTGGTGTTTTCGTCAACCCAGCCTCTTTGTCCGGTAACAGTTACTTCGACATTCAAGCAAATTTCATCTTTAAGCCAAATTCCTTGTTGCGGACAAATAACAGAATAAACTCTTCCTTCATCAGTATATCCCACTCGGGAAATGTATGGAGCAAACTGCTGATAACATCTTTTGGTATCTGGAAAGCCTTTTAAAGTTTCCCAGCTAAATTCTGGCCATTTTACCCCAAGCTGACGCTGAAGAAAATTAATATTGTCCATATTGCCTAACATTGGCAAAGAGGATAAATCGCGGGTAGGGTATCTCATAGGAGAATTTGCAGGTGGGAATCCGCCAACCCATCCGTTTGGGATGCATGAATCTTGATTTTTTTCCATTGTTTTGTGGTTGTTTATATTTGATCTTGTAAAGCTAATATCATGTATAATCTTACAATAGAGTAGAACTACCTGTTTTTAAATATTTGCAAATCAATAGAATAAGGAAAATGTTATTCGTTGCTGCTTAAAAGTTCTTTGCAAAAAAAAAATCCCGATTCATTCAGAATCGGGATTCTAAATAATTAACTATATGTAGGTTTGTTTAATAATTTGAAATAAACAAGTTAATAAACAATATTTCCGTTGTGAATAAGCATTTTTGGAGGTGACATTCTTGAAACAGCTTCAGCAGAGCAGCTGGCTTTCAAAAAAACTAAATCAGCTTTGTCACCCGCTTTTGGCCATTGCTGAGTTCCTTTGTCATCTAAAGGAATTGGACCAGAAGTTGCTAGTTTCAGCATTCGCGATAAGTTAAATTCTGTCACTTGCCCATATAATTGTGCTGCAAGATTGGCTTTTTGCAAAACACTTCCTGTTCCAAATGTATTCCAATGATCAATTATGCTGTCGTTTCCGGTCATTACATTTACACCAGCTTTCATTAAAGTTGGAATTGGCATTACCAAATTTCCAAAAGGAATTGTAGAAACAATACCAATTTGAGCAGCACTTAATTTTTCTGCCATTTCTTCCTGTTTGGCTTTTTCTAATTTTCCGAGAGCAAAGCAGTGGCTTAAAAAAGTCTTTCCTTTTAAGTTTGTATTTTCGTTTACTTTCGCAATTAGATATTCTATTGTTTTTACTCCCGATTCTCCAGATTCATGTAAATGAATATCAATTCCTTTATTATTGTCTAATGCTAATTGTACTGTAAAATCAATTGTTTTTTCAATGGATCCGTCAATCGAAAAAGGATCAAGTCCGCCAATGAAATCAATATCCATTTTCGCAGCTTCTTTCAAATACGGAACTGAATCAGTATAAAAGACGCCATGTTGCGGAAAAGCAACTAATTCTGCACCAAAAGTATTTTTTTTGTTTTCTAAAGCTTTTTGTAAATTTTTTAAAGATTGCAATTTTGAAGTTGGCTCAATATTTACGTGGCTTCGTGCAAATGAAGTTCCGTGCGATTGGAGTAACTCAATTATTTTTTCAGCTTTTTGAGTGGAGTTTTTAAGCAAATCAGGTAAAATTTGCTGTTCTAGCGCAATCATTCCTTTTACGCCTCCAGTTCTCTTTTTTACGGCATGCCAGTCATCATAAAAAGTTTTGTCCAAATGAATGTGCATATCACGGAAGGAAGGAAGCATCAAAAAGCCTTTTGCATCAATAGCTTGTGCATTTGGTTTATTTGCTGAAATTGATTTGATTTTTCCGTCGCTGATTTCAACGCAGAATAATTCTGTTTTAGTACGAACGACTTCGCCTTCTTCGTATTCGAAACCAGTTTCTAACCTAACATTTTTTAAAGTGAAATTTTTGCCTGAAGCAATATTTATATTTGAATTTGTTTCAGAAATTGTAGAAGCTGCTGCAGAATTTATAAAACCTGAACCAACTGCAAGTCCGGCAACGCCTAAAACTGAATTTCTTAAAAAATCTTTACGAGTAATATCGGAGTTTTTCATACGAAGTAATTTGTATACAAAAGTAAACTTCATATAAATATCAAGAATAGAAAATTTATCTCAAGGCTTGAAAGATTTATAACTGCTCGCGGAAAAGAGTGGGTGTGATTCCGGTTTGAGTTTTAAAGAAATTTGAAAAGTAGGCGTGATCTACAAAACCTAATTCAAAGGCAATTTCTTTAATTGAAAGAGTTGTCGCTTTCAAATGTCGCTTAGATTCCAGAACAATTCGTTGCTGAATTAATTGAGTCGCTGAAATTTTTAAATGTTTCTTGCAGAGAATATTTAGATAGTTGGCTGAAATATGAAGTTTTGCAGCGTAAAAGGAAACTAATTTCTCTTCCTTGAAATGATTATCAATTAATCCCTGAAACTTTGCAATTCGAGGTTCTGTTTGATAAATATCATGATCTGTAAATATTTTTGCAGCTTCTTTGCTTATGATAGATGCAATAACTGCGGTACGAGAACTAATCAATTCCTGAAGGCAATCTTCATTTTCAAGTTCATTCTTTATTGCATCAAATTCGTAATGCAAAAGATTATAAGATTCCTGACTAAGCTCAATCACGGGATGATTGTGATATTGGGCAAATGAAAATCTAAAACTGCTAGAAAAGCTTTCAAAGAAATCTCTGCCAATCATTAGTTGGTAACCTGTAGTTTCAGGTTCGATATTCCATTTGTGCACTTGTCCAGGAAAAAGCAAATGAATTTGATGGTTACCAATTTTATAATCTATAAAGTCAATATTGTGAACGCCTTTTGCCAGATCAAAAAGTACAATAATAAAAAAATCGTGCTGATGTGGTTTATGAATATGACGTTCGCCATGCAATTCATTAAACAAAAGCTGATCGTTATATCTGCTTTGGTCTTTTTTGAATTCCTGAAGTCCAATAAGCGGAATATTTTGGTCTTTTTTGATTGGCATCGGCAAGAAACAAAACAGTTATAAAGATTACTTCAGAACTTCATTAATCGTATTTACAAATGCTTCAACAGGTTGAGCGCCAGAAATGGCATATTTTCTATCAAAAACAAAAAACGGAACGCCTTGCACGCCAATTTCTTGTGCTTCTTTGATATCATGATGAACATCTTGTAGATATAAATCTTCGTTTTGTAAAACTTCCAGAATTTCCTCTTTTTTCAAACCAGCTTTTTCTCCAAGTTCCAATAAAGTTGGACCATCATTTAAGTCGCGGCCTTCGGTGAAATAAGCGCTGAAAAAGATTTCTTCCATTTCATCGCCAAGATTTTTGGTTTTAGCCAAATGTATAATACGATGTGCTTCAAGGGAATTTGAAATGATGGCTTTTTCAAAATGATAGTCTAAACCAACGCTTTTTGCGCGTTCTGTGACGCTTTTGTGCATTTCGATAGATTGTTCAACTGACATGCCTTTTCGCTCGGCTAAAAACGTGAAAACATCTTTTCCGGATTGTGGTGTAATAGTTGGATCGAGCTGAAAGCTTTTCCATTCAATTTCAAACTCATTTTCTGGAAATTTTGCCAAAGCTGATTCCAATTGTCTTTTCCCGATATAACAAAACGGACACATGATGTCCGACCAAATTTCTATTTTCATTTTACAAAGTTAAAGAAAAATTTGTTTCAGGTTTGAAGTTTCAGGTTTCAGGTTGAATGGCTTGTGTGTAGTTTAACCGCAAAGTACGCAAAGTTTTCTTTGTTCAATATTGTGTTCACAAACGCAAAGTTCGCAAAGCTTTATCTAAAACTTTGCGAACTTTGCGTAAGCCTTAGCGTGCTTTGCGGTTAAACTTGAAATTTGAAACCTGAAACCTGAAACAAAATCTACCCCAAATAAAAAACCGCAAATCTTAAAAAAAGAATTGCGGTTTCTAGGTATAAAAAATGGTTGGTTAATAGCGATATTTTTTTTTACAATGATATGTCTTTAATTCGAAACTAAAAAAAATCCCTGTAACAAAAAGAAGTTTTGATGTTAACTATTTAACATTACAGGCATTACCAGCATTGTTACTGTTTCGCCTTCTTCAAGACCATCAACAGGAGTAAGGATTCCAGCTCTGTTTGGTAATGACATTTCTAACATAATCATGTCAGATTGTAAGTTAGTAAGCATCTCTGTTAAAAATCTTGAATTGAAACCAATTTGAAGATCATCTCCTTGATAATCACAAGTCAATCTTTCTTCAGCTTTGTTTGAGTAATCAATATCTTCGGCAGAAACATTTAATTCAGCTCCAGCGATTTTTAAACGAATTTGGTGTGTTGTTTTGTTTGAGAAAATCGCAACACGACGAACAGAACTTAAAAATAAAGAACGGTCAATCATTAATTTGTTTGGATTTTCTTTTGGAATTACCGCTTCGTAATTTGGATATTTTCCGTCGATCAAACGACACATTAAGATATAATTGTCAAATGAGAAAGTCGCATTTGAATCGTTGTATTCAATTTTTACTTCAGCATCAGAACTTCCTAAAATACTTTTTAAGATATTTAAAGGCTTCTTTGGCATAATAAAATCAGCAACCTGAGATGCTTTTACATCTGTACGTGCATACTTTACTAATTTGTGAGCATCTGTAGCAACAAAAGTTAATCCTTCTGGTGAAAACTGGAAGAATACTCCAGACATTACCGGACGTAAATCATCATTTCCGGCAGCAAAAATAGTTTTGCTTACAGCAGTTGCCAAAACATCAGCAGGAACTAATGTTACAGATGGATCTTCCAAACTAACAGATTTTGGGAATTCTTCTCCAGCAGCATAAGCTAATGCATATTTCCCTGAATTAGAACTAATTTCAACTGTATTGTTGTCTTCAACTGTAAAAGTTAAAGGCTGTTCTGGAAACGTTTTTAAAATTTCAAGCAAAAGTTTAGCTGGTACAGCAACGCTTCCTTTACTTTTAGAATCGATTGATAATGTAGCCGACATAGTAGTTTCAAGATCTGAAGCCGAAACTGTCAACGCATCATTGTCTAGTTCAAATAAAAAGTTGTCTAAAATAGGCAACGTGTTGTTACTATTGATTACACTACCTAAAACTTGTAATTGTTTTAATAAGTACGAACTCGATACTATAAATTTCATCTGTTATATTTTATTTTTTGATGTATTCTTTAGGATTTGGGGTCTAAAGATAAGGATTACAAATATATCGTAAACTATCTAAAGTATGACATTTTTTTATTAACATCTATTTACTGTACTTTCTTTTTCTGATGAAGGTAAAAGCTAGTCCGAAAACCAATAAAATTAGAATTGGAAGTCCGATAGTTATGAATTGAGTTACCGTGTAATTTTCATAAACTTTATCTTTATCCAATAAAGGCAGTTCTACATCTTTACTTCTAATGTTAATAAGTCCGGTATCGTCCAGCAAATAATTGATGCAGTTCATCATGAAATCTTTATTATCGTATAGATTTCCTGTGCGTTGATCATAGCCTAATTCTACTGGCATCATGTTTTTGTCCAATTGATTTCTTGTCAAATCTCCGTCGGCAATCACAATCATTTTATTTGGTTTTCCTTGCGCCTGAAATGAACTTTCTTTGAAAGGCAAAACACGGTTTTGAAATGCAGAATAGAAAGAACCTTCTAATAAAACAGCAAGCGGAAGATTTCCTTTATTTAAATAATCTTGCGGAGAAGTCTTTTCTGTCACAATATTCAAATTGATCTCTGTTGGACTTCCAATTTTTTTAGAATATTGAGAAGATTGCAGTAAAACTGTCTTTTTAATTCCGTTTTTTAAAGTGTCGATTTGGTTAGCAAAATCAAATTTGATTCCGCCTAAATTTTTTACAATCGGATGTTGGCTTGTTGGTATAACAATTGGAGCAAATTTCCAGATAAAATTCTGATATTGTGTTGCACTTCCTTGTTCTCCAGTTGCTAATTTTAATGGACTTCCTTGTTCATCTTTTACTAAATCAGGATTAATTCTAAATCCATATTTAAAGAACATGTCATTCAAATTCAAATCTCTTGGGTAAGCCAAAGTCGCACCAGATTGGTTATATAAACTGTCCATATCAGCAGCAACTTGGTCAATTAACCAAATTGTTTTTCCGCCATTCATAACAAACTGATCCAAAACCTCTTTTTCTTCATCAGAAAAAGTTTGTGTTGGTTTTGCGATAATAGCCAAGTCGTATTTTTTAAGAGCATTTAAAGTTCCGTTTGGATCTTTTGCAACAGAATCTAATGTGAAAGGACCAATATAATAGCTTTCTTTTATTTGACGTAGCAAGTTAGCAACATGAACTTCATTTAATTCTCCGTTTCCTTTTATGTAAGCTACTTTCTTTTGTTTGGCTTTTGTAATTTTATTGATAGCGTCAGCAATTGAGTATTCTAAATGCTGAATCGATCCTTTTACTTTTTGCTCAGTATTAGCTCCCATGATGTTTTTCAACAATGGAATATTAACTTCTTTATTGTCGTAAACGGCAATTGCCCAAGGAAAAACCATAGCCTGAGATTGCTTTCCTTTATCGTCAACAGTAATGTTTACTGGTGTAAGTCCTTTTTGGTAAAGCGATTTTACTATTTCCATGCTTTCGTCTTCGTTTTCCATTGGATTTACGAATTCGAAAACAATATTGCTGTTGTAGGCCTGAAATTCTTCTAGTAATTGTTTGGTTTCCTGCTGTAAACGTCTAAAGTCTGCAGGAAGTTCACCCTGCATATAAATTTTGATTGAAAGCGGGTTTTTAACCTGTTTTACAATATTTAAAGAAGTTTCAGATAAAGTATATCGTTTGTCTTTGGTTAAATCAAAACGATGGAAGAATAAAGTTCCGAGAACATTTAAAACAATTAAAATAAAAATTGTAATGCCTAATGTCTTTAAATTTAATTTATTAGATACTTTCATTACGCTTTAAAAGATTTTAATTGATAAACGGTAAAAGATAAAAATAATACGCTGATACTTAAAAAGTAAATTACATCACGAGTATCGATAACACCTCGACTCATACTTTTAAAATGATCCTGCATTCCAAAAGCCGAAATTAGAGTCGATTCTCCCGGAATTAAAGAGGCAATACCTTCAAAACCAAAATAGAATATAAAGCAAAGGAAAACTGCGATAATAAAAGCAACAATCTGATTTTCGGATAGAGTAGAAGTGAAAATTCCAATTGCAGAATAAGAAGCAATCAAAAATAATAATCCGAAATAAGAACCAATTGTGCTTCCCATATCAATATTTCCTTCTGGATTTCCTAAATCAGAAATTACGAACACATAAATGAATGTTGGGATAATTGCTAAAATAATCAGCAACAATGACCCGAAAAATTTTCCGTTTACAATTTCCCAAACAGAAAGTGGTTTGGTTAAAAGCAATTCAAGTGTTCCTTGTTTTCTTTCATCAGAGAAACTTCTCATAGTTACAGCCGGAATCAGGAAAATTAAAATCCAAGGTGCTAAAGTGAAAAATGGAGTCAAATCAGCGTAACCTGAATTTAGGATATTGTAATCTCCTTCAAATACCCATAAAAATAGTCCGTTGCTGATTAAGAAAATCGCAATGACCAAATAGCCAATAGGAGAACCAAAAAAGGATTTTATTTCTCGTAAAATGATTGATTTCATTTGTGTTTTTGTTTTTTATTGTTTCAAGTTTCATGTTTCAAGTTACTCGCTAAACATGAAACTTGAAACTAATTTAAGCTAACCAATTTGTCAACGCTCCAAGCTTCAGGCTTGGCATTGAATAATTTCTTTGTAAAATCCCAAACTGTATTGAATAATTCAGAATTTCTGTAATTTTCTAAATCTTGTTCAGTTTCCCAATAACTATAAGTAAAGAAAATACATTTGTCATTTTTATCCTGATACAATTCTAAAAAACGATTTCCGTCTGCATTTCGTATTTTTTCTTTCACTGATTCAAAATTCTCCAGAAAATCAGGAATTTTTTCTTCGTGAAAACTCATTTTTACTATTCTTACGAACATATACTCAATTTTAGATTTCTGATATTAGATTTTAGATTTGTTGAATATCTAAAGTCTTTTCAGGTGCGCAAAAATACCAAAATTGATTGTTCTTTTTATGAAATTTTAAAATATTATAAAGTCATGATTTCTCTTTGGTCGAAATGACAAAAAAATCAGTGTAAATCCGCTTAATCAGTTAAATCTGTGGGCTATTTCTATAAAAATTTAACCGTAATAACATCACGATAATTCAATCCCAACAAACTATTAGCAGAACCAACTTTTGAAGGATTGCTTCTAAAAATAGCAATTTCAAGGAAACCAGCTTCGTTAAAAATGGCCAGTTTTTCCCCTTCATACGTTTTAATCGGATATTTATCAGAAGTTGCAATTGCCGAATAATTCGGAAGAATGGTTTTGATACTTTTTGGTTTCATCACAATTTCATACGGACGTCCGCGGGAAATTTCCAGAAACTGTTTTTTAGAAATATTCGTCACTACGTTTCCAAAATGATCAATATATATAACGTATCCTTTTAGGGAATTTCCATCTGCAGCAACAACCGCCTGAAGTTCTGTAACTTCTTTGACAGCTGGAATTTCTTTGCCAATTACATTCAGCAAACCGCCTTTTGCAATGTGGCAGGCAACTTGTATGAAAATATCCAAATCACTGAATTCACTCGGAAAACGGTCATGAATATTAATTTCGACAATTTTCTGCGGAACGATTTTCTGCGTAAGCATACTTAAAATTCCGTTATCGGCACAAATAAAGAAGTGATCGTTCCATTGCATAGCAATATGCTGATTCTCTTTATTGCGTTCAATATCGACTCCAATTAAGTGAACTGTTCCTTTTGGGAAACTCAAATATGATGCTCCAACAACGTAACTAGCTTCGGCTGTGTTGAATGGATCAATGTCATGCGAAATGTCAATAATTTTTGCATCTGGAAGTTCAGAAATAATTTTACCCTTCAGCGAACCAACAAAGTGGTCTTTTAAGCCGTAATCAGTAGTAAGGGTAATTATTGACATCATTTTGTTTATAACTATTGATAGTATTTAAATCTAATTTTCATTAAATTTGAGAAATGCAAATCTAGTAATAGTAAATACAAATTGAAAGAAAGAAAAGACAATTTGCGTTTAAAGATATGAACATACCCGACAGCCATAGATTTACAAAACAAATTTATTTTTAATTTAAATTTATCTCATTTGAACGAAAGAATTATAGAGCTTATAGACATCGCTCCAAAAGACTTTTGGGGCGCGCAGGATTCTCATCTTGAAATAATCAAAAAGTACTACCCAAAGCTTAAAATAGTAGCGCGAGGGACAACTTTGAAAGCCTTTGGCGAAAAAGAAGTTTTAGATGAATTCGAAAAGAGATTTCAGAGGCTGATGCTTCATTTTACCAGATACAACAACATTGATGATAATGTAATTGAACGTGTAATAATGAGCGATGGTCAGGAAGAAAAAAAAGCTTATGATCACGATAAAATACTAGTTCACGGAGTTGGCGGTAAAATTATCAAAGCCATGACGCCAAACCAGCAGTTACTGGTAGATACCATCAAAAAAAATGACATGGTATTTGCAATTGGCCCTGCTGGAACTGGAAAAACCTATACAGGCGTTGCAATGGCTGTTAAAGCGCTAAAAGATAAAGAAGTAAAAAGGATCATATTAACGCGTCCGGCAGTAGAAGCAGGGGAGAACCTCGGATTTTTACCCGGAGATATGAAAGAAAAACTGGATCCTTATATGCAACCACTTTATGACGCTTTGCGCGATATGCTTCCGAATGAAAAACTCGAAGATTACATCTTGAAAGGAATTATTCAGATTGCGCCTCTGGCATTTATGCGCGGACGCACACTTGATAATGCTTTTGTAATTCTAGATGAAGCGCAGAATACAACCCACTCACAAATGAAAATGTTTTTGACCCGTATGGGAAAAAATGCCAAGTTTATGATTACGGGTGATCCTGGTCAGGTCGATTTACCACGAAGAACTATTTCTGGTCTTAAAGAAGCAATTTTGGTTCTGAAAGACATTGAAGGAATCGGAATTATTTATCTGGATGATAAAGATATCGTTCGCCACAGATTAGTGAAAAAGGTAATCGACGCTTACAAGCAAATAGAAAATCACGACTAAAGTTTAATTTTAGTGAAATGTTAAATGTAAATCGTAAAATGTGTTTTAACATTTATTAATATTCGTTTTGTGCTTATTTCTTTTTGAAAGGTGCAAAACGAATATTTTTTTAATCGAATTTTTATGAAGGATATAATCAATGATTTCGAAGTTAAGGATAGAGAAACTTTTGTGAAATTTATCGGATTATTGCATGAAGATCTTTTAGATCATCCTGAAAGAAGGGAAAATAAAACTTTGCCAGATTTTTTAGAAGCTTTGTGTTCTTATGCAAAAGATATTCAAGGCTATTATGATAATACGCACCAGAATGTTGATGCTGATAAACCAGATTGGAAAACTTTTTCTGAAATTTTTAAAGGAGCTAGAATTTACGAATAAATCAGAAAATGAAGCAATTAGATGATTTCTACCAAAATCAAGAAGAACCCATAAAAGGAACATTTCTTGCTTTACGTGATATTGTCTTAAAACAAGACAAAGACATTACGCACGTTCTAAAATACGGAATGCCATTTTTCTGCTATAAAGGAAAAATGTTCTGCTATTTATGGATTCATAAAAAGTTCAAAAAACCTTATTTAAGTATTGTAGAGGGAAAGTATTTTGATGAACCTTTTTTGCTTCAGGAAGCTCGTTCTAGAATGAAAATAATGTTGTTTGATGCTGATCAGGATTTGCCTTTGGAACAAATTGAATCGGTTTTAGTAAAAGCATTAAATTTATATAAATCAGGAATTGTAAAGATTTGAATTTATTTAACGAAATAGTTAAATAAATAATAAACTTGCCGTATTTCAGCTTGCAAAAGCCTTTTAACTTTGGTCTTCTTATCTTAAAACCTTAAATTTGCACATCAAAATATTTGATAATTAATATGACAAAACTTAAAAATATAAAAGTTGTAGTAAGTGACCTTGACGGAACTTTACTCAACCCTCAGCATAGAATTTCAGAATATACAAAATCTATTTTTCAAGAATTGCATAACCAAGGTTATCTTATTGTTGTAGCCACAGGCCGTCATCATTTGGATGCAATGGGAATTATTGACACGCTTGAAGTTCCGGTTTATTTAGTGAGCTCAAACGGCGCAAGAATTCATTCGCCAGAGAAAGAACAGCTCTTTTCTTTTGATTTAGACAGCGATGTGGTAAAAGCAGCTTTAAATGTTGAGATCGATCCGGAAATTACAGTTGTCTTGTTCAAAGAAAATGTTTGGCAAACCAATAAATGGAACGAAAAACTTAATTCATTTCAAGCAGATTTAAAATACCGCCCCGAATTAGTTGATTACAAAACAATAGAAGATTTTGGCGCTATTAAAATTTTCTTTTCATGTGACAATCATGAGAAATTAGTAAAATTAAAAGATGCTATTCTGGCCAATTCATCAGAACATTTACATCACGCCTTTAGTTTACCTACTTGTTTGGAATTTATGGACAAGTCTGTAGATAAAGCAGTTGCTATTGAACAAGTTCTTGAAAAGGAAGGTTTTACTTTAGCAGAAGCGATGACTTTTGGTGACGGATTTAATGATGTTCAAATGCTTGCATCAGCAGGAAAAGGATTGATTATGGGAAATGCTCCAGCTTTGTTGAAAGAAACTTTGCCAAATTTAGAAGTTATTAAAACAAATGCCGAAGATGGCGTTGCAAGATATATAGCATCAAAAATTCTAAACAAAGAGTTTGTGAGTTAATAAGGAATGTTTTGAATTTGGCTTTTTGCTGAATGATAAATTATAGTTATTTTTATAAGAGCTAATTCGTTAAGAATCAGCTCTTTTTTTATAACCTTAATTTGTTTAGCGATGAAAGAATTTTTAGGTCAAGTTGAGAGAAATTGCATTTCGGGAGCATTAGTTTTATTACCACTTCTTGTATTTTTTGTGTTATTGGGAAAAGTTTGGAAATTTTTCCAGACTTATGGTGAAAAATTTGCACATTTTCTGCGTCTCGATCTTGTGTTAGGAAAATACGCTACAGACATTGCTGGCGGTATTATTTTGATAGTTTTGATTTATTTAAGCGGCTACTTAATGCGTTTGTCATTATTAAGAAGATTCACTAAATGGGTCGATGATAAATTAATGATATTTTTGCCAGGTTATGAAAAAAACAAAAAAGAAGCGGAAGAAAAATTAAAAGGAAGAAAGAAAAAACCAAGCTCTGATTTGCCAATTTTATTAAAAAATGGAAATTATTGACAGCCTGCACATTTGATAGAAGAAGATCAAGACGGTAATGCAGTTGTTTTTGTTCCGAATGCACCGGCAAAAGATCAAGGGCAAATTCTAATTGTAAAAGCAACCGACTTTAAAAAGCTATCCGAAACTACACTTGGAAATTTAGATAATTCAATTAAATCTTTTGGAAAAGGAATTTTGAGTTTTAAATAACACTTTTATTAGATTTTATATAAAATCCTCAATAGAAACAATTGAGGATTTATTTTTTATAAGATATTGATAACTAATACAATATGTTTGATTGAATAAAAACAATTTTTTTAATAGTTTTCAAAGTGTATTTTTGTTTTCTCAAATGTAACTACCATGATAAAAAACAGTTTTATTCTTGCTTTTCTATTGCTTTCCATAACCGGAAATTCTCAGAAATTAAAATTAGAAGAAATAATGAAAGGAGAATCTTTCATTGGAAATCAACCCACTAATGGACGCTGGTCTTTAGACGGAAAAAAGGTTTATTTTGAATGGAATCCGAAGGATGAATTGGGAACAAGTACTTATTATTGGCAAAAAGGAATGACAAAGCCAGAAGTAGTTCAGCCAAAAGAAGCTGTTTTTTCTCAAATGGATTTCAAAAGTAAACCGGGTTCTGATATTGTTTATTATGTAGATAAAGGAAGCTTGTATTCTTATTCAATTAAGTCACAAACAAGTAAAAAATTGATTCAGCAATCGGCAGCGATATCTAATTTGCAATTAGGATCTGAAGCTGGAATATTGTTCTTTTCTCAAAACGATAATATTTTCAAATACAATACTAAAGAAGGAACTGTTTTGCAGATTACGAATTTTAGTAAAGGAGCTAAAAAAGAATCAAAACCAGAAAAGGAAACTTTCTTAAACACACAACAAAAAGAATTATTCCAGTTTATTAGAGATAAGGAAGCTAAAAAACAATGGAATCTTGCTAAGTCAAAAGCGATAAAATCTGATTTTGCTAAAGAATATTTTTATGGAAAAGACAGATTTACAAGTTTAAAAGTAAATCCAAATGGAAATTTTGCGACTTTCAGATTAGTTGAAGAAAATGAAGTAAAGCAAGAAAAAATGGAAGTTTTTATTACTTCTGACGGTTATAACCAAAATCCAGAAACGAAAGAAAAAGTTTCGACAAATAATTTTGTAAAAACGAAATTCGGAATTTATTCGGTTGCTAAAGATTCTGTTTATTATGTAAATTTTTCAACTTTAAGTCATATTCAGGATACGCCAAAGTATTTTCAGGATTATGAAAATCTAAAGAATAAGCCAAAAGAAGATAAACTGATTGTTGCTCAAGCACCTGTTTATAATGAAAACGGATCTTTAGCAATTGTTGAAATCAGAAGCCAGGATAATAAAGACAGATGGCTTGTAAATTTAAATTTGGATAAAGGAACTTTCGAAGAAATTGAATACCAGCATGATGAAGCCTGGATTGGTGGTCCTGGGATTCCGTCGTATTCATTTGCATCAGGAAATTTAGAATTTTTAGCCGATAATGAAACGATTTATTTCCAGTCTGAAGCTACAGGATATTCTCATTTATATACTTATAATGTAAAGACAAAAAAGAAAACACAATTAACAAAAGGAAATTGGGAAGTTCGTGACGTGACTTTATCTAAGGATAAAAAAGTGTTTTACTTGAGTACAAATACAACACATCCAGGAAATAGAGAATTCTATAAATTAGTTCCTGCTGATGGAATTTTACAGCCAATTTTAACAAAAGATGGCGCACATGAAGTAGTGATTTCGCCAGACGAAAAATCACTTTTAGTTCGTTATTCTTATAAAAATATTCCATGGGATTTTTATGTTGCTGAAAATAAAAAGAATACTTCTTTGGAACAAATTTCGTCTTCGGTTACTGAAGATTTCAAGAAATACCAATGGAGAACACCTGAAGTAATTACGTTTAAAGCGCAAGATGGAACTCCGGTAAATGCAAGATTATATACACCAACTGCAGAAACTAAAAATAAAGCAGCTGTTATTTTTGTTCACGGCGCTGGATATCTTCAAAATGCACATAATTTTTGGAGCAATTATTACAGAGAATATATGTTCCATAATTTGCTGACTGATTTAGGCTACACTGTTTTAGACATCGATTATAGAGGAAGTGACGGTTATGGACGTGATTTCAGAACTGGAATTTATCGTTTTATGGGCGGAAAGGATTTATCTGATCATTTAGATGGTAAAAAAGTATTAGTCGAAAAATACGGAATTGATGCTGACAGAGTTGGTATTTATGGTGGTTCATACGGAGGTTTCATTACTCTAATGGGAATGTTGACAACTCCGGGTGAGTTTACTTCGGGCGCTGCGTTGCGTTCGGTTACAGACTGGGCACATTATAATCACGGTTATACAGGAAATATTTTGAATTTCCCTGAAACAGATCCACAAGCATACAAAAAAAGTTCTCCAATTTATTTTGCAGATAATTTAAAAGGAAATTTAGTGATGCTGCACGGAATGGTTGATGATAATGTTGAATATAAAGATATTGTACGTTTGTCACAGCGTTTTATTGAATTAGAGAAAAAGAATTGGAGTTTGGCTTCTTTCCCAGTTGAATCTCATGGATTTAAAGAAACGTATTCATGGATTGATGAATATGGTAGAATCTTGAATTTATTTAATTCGACACTTTTGAAAAAATAGTTTTTAGTTGCTCCCGATAGCTATCGGGAGTAACAATAGACTGAACTGAAAAAAGAATCTAAATAGATTCTTTTTTTGTTTTAAATAGTTTTAAATTTGCATTCAATAAAAAACAACACAACTACAGATAATGAGTAATACTATCACAACCACAAATTTTAATTTTCCGAATCAGAAATCAGTTTACCGCGGAAAAGTTAGAGAAGTTTACAATATTAACGACGAGCTTTTAGTAATGGTAGCAACAGACAGACTTTCTGCTTTTGATGTGGTTTTGCCAAAAGGAATTCCATACAAAGGACAAATTTTGAATCAGATTGCAACAAAATTTATGGAGTTGACTCAGGATATTGTTCCAAATTGGTTAATCGCTACTCCAGATCCAAACGTTGCAGTTGGGCATTTATGCGAACCTTTTAAAGTAGAAATGGTTATCCGTGGTTATGTTTCAGGTCATGCGGCTCGTGAATACGCAGCAGGAAGAAGACAAATTTGTGGTGTAACAATGGCTGAAGGATTAAAAGAAAACGACAAATTTCCTGAACCAATTATTACGCCAACTACAAAAGCAGATAATGGTTCTCATGATGAAGATATTTCTCGTGAAGACATTCTTTCAAAAGGAATTGTTTCTGAAGAAGATTATTTGATTTTAGAAAAATATACTCGTGCTTTGTTTCAAAGAGGAACTAAAATTGCTGCATCTCGCGGATTAATTTTAGTGGATACAAAATATGAATTCGGAAAAACGAAAGACGGCGTTATCGTTTTAATTGACGAAATCCACACACCAGATTCTTCACGTTATTTTTACGCTGATGGATATGCAGAAAGACAAGCAAAAGGGGAGGAGCAAAAACAATTATCAAAAGAATTTGTTCGTCGTTGGTTGATTGAAAATGGTTTCCAAGGTCAGGAAGGACAACAAATTCCAGACATGTCTGATGAATATATAGAATCTGTTTCTGAAAGATATATCGAATTGTATGAGAATATCTTAGGAGAAAAATTCGTTAAAGCTGATATTGACAATATTGACCAACGTATTGAAAAAAATGTATTAGATTACCTTTCTTCAAAATAGTAATTTCGGGTTTAAACTAATTATTTAAACCATGAAATCAACAATAATAAAAAATGCCCTTCTGTTTCTATTTATGACAGCAGGGCATTTTCTTTTTGCGCAAATTGATAAAAAAGCCACAAAAGAAACCAAAATTTTATATCAGAATTTAAAATTAATTTCTAAAAATCATATTCTTTTTGGACATCAACATGCACTGGAATATGGGCATGGTTGGAAAAATGAACCGAATCGTTCTGATGTAAAATCGGTTACAGGATCACATCCGGCTGTGGTAGGAATTGATTTCAGCGATTTCTCTGGGAGCTCAAAAGATGTAATTGAAAAGACTAAAAAAATGCTAAGAAAAAATGTAATTGCAACTTATGAACGTGGCGGCATTACTACTGTTTCCTGGCATTTTAATAATCCGGTTTCTGAAAATGGATTTTATTGGAAAGATTCTGTTTCTTCTCCCGCAATGGCATTGATCAAACCCGGTGGTTCACATCACAAGAAATACAAAGAAATTCTAAAAACAATTGCTGATTTTGCGCATTCAGTCAGAGCTAAAGATGGCACTTTGGCGCCAATGATTTTCAGGCCTTATCATGAATTTGACGGCGATTGGTTTTGGTGGGGAAAAAAATATACTTCTCGCGAAGATTTTATTGCAGTTTGGCAATTTACGGTTTCCTATTTGCGAGATACTTTGGGCGTTCACAATTTTATTTATGCTTTTTCTCCGGATATCAGATTTAATTCGGAAACAGAATATTTGGAACGTTATCCAGGTGATAATTTTGTAGATATGTTTGGAATGGATGATTATGCCGATTTTGGTCGTGACGGAAAATACAATCTTGAAGCAGGAGTAAAGAGGCTTAAAATAATTTCAGATTTGGCAATTAAAAAAGAAAAACTGGCCGCTTTTACAGAAACAGGCTTAGAATCTATTCCAAATGAAAAATGGTGGACTGAAATATTGTTTAAAACACTGAAATCTGAAAATTTAGAATTGGCTTATGTTTTAGTATGGAGAAATGACAGCACAAATCCAACCCATTATTTTGCTCCATTTCCAGGGCAAATCAGCGCGCCAGACTTTATTCAATTTTATGAAGATCCTTATACTTTATTTGAAAAGGATTTAAAAAATATTTACAGTAGTCAATTTAAAATTTAGTTCTCTATCAAATATTTTAGAAAGCGCAATTCTGCTAAAATGGGATTGCGCTTTTTCTTCTTTTATTATATTTTTTTAAATGATGCAACCTAATTGATTGTTTAGTCGTCTAAATAGAAAATCATCATCAATCAATTAATAAACAATCATCATGAAAAAAACAGTAATTATTTTAGGAGCAATTTTAGTATTCGGAAATGTATTAAATGCATCAAGTTTAAAATTTATGATTAAAAATCAAATCGAGTTTTCTACTAATACAAAATCGCCGCTGCATCTTGCAATAAGCAAAGGTGATATTGAAAGTGTTAAAAGATTTATCCAATACGGTGCAGATCTTAATAAGATGGTGAATGATATGACTCCATTAATGATTGCGGCACGATTTAATGAATTTGAAATCATAAAAATGCTGCTAAAAAATGGAGCAACACCTTCTGATAAAAATGAAAAAGGTTTTACGGCTTTAAATTATGCAGAATATGCAAAAGCAACTGAATCAATTGCTATTCTGAAAAGCTTGAAATAATTTAATTAAAAGCAATAAAAAAAGTGCAATTCAGATTTTATTTTGAATTGCACTTTTGCTTTATGTTTTAGTGAATATTATTCTAATTTCTTTTTCAGATTTTCCAATCCCTTTTGTAAATCATTTCCAATCATTTCATCCATTTTCATGAAGGGAAGCATAATATTCATTGGATATGGAATAACACCATTGATTCCCCATTTTACTTTTGTCTGATTTCCAGAAACAGTTTCTGTTGACATAAAACCTTCCGCAGTATCATTCATAGGCTCTTTAAAACGTAGAGCAAAGTCAATGCGTCTTCCTTCCGTAATTTTTGTAATTTCTTGTTCACCAGAACCAACATTTTCTACTTCACTTTCCCAAGCCGAAATAGATCCAACTTGTCCGTCTGTGCCAGAAAAAGTCGATTTCATTTTTGGATCCAAGTTTGCCCAAACACTAAATTCATTTTGATTTTTTAAGGATCTCACATAATTAAAAACCGAGTCAACGGGTTTATTAATCGTTATTTCTCTTTCTACAGCATAATTTTTAGGCATAAAAAAAGCTGCAATAAGTATAACAGCAAGTATTAAAATTAAAGCAATTAGAATTTTTTTGATGATTTTCATGTTTTTTTCGGTTTTAAGTTTGTTAGATGTTTTTGTTCTATTAAATGTACATAAAATCTTTGAATAAAAGGCCTTATGTGTTGATTTTGAGTGTAATGAAAACAGCTTGAAATCATTTGATTATTTAGCTTAAAAAAATATTCATAAGATTTTTTATATTTTTTTAATTTAAACTGTAACATATTGACTTTTTGTGCGTCTATTAAGAAAGCAAATTATTAACGTTCAGTTTGATTTATAGCGCTTATATTAATTGAATGTTAAGAATTAGTTAAAGCAAGGTACTTTGTTATGCATAATACATAAAAATAAATTACCTTTACATCGAAATTAAAAATCATCAATAATCAATCAATTTAACAATCAATCAACATGAAAAAGTCAGTAATTATTTTAGGAGTAGCTTTAGTAGCTTTTGCCAATGTTTCAATGGCAGCAAATCACACATCACTAGTTGGAAATCCAAAAATCGAAGTTTCTAGAAACTTCTCAGCGCCATTGCACGTAGCAGTAAGCAAAGGAGATTTAGAAGTAGTGAAAAAATTTATTGCTTATGGAGCAAATGTAAACGAACAATCTGAGGATATGACACCTTTGATGATCGCAGCACGTTATAACAAAGTTGAGATACTTAAAGTTTTATTAGAAAATGGAGCACGTCCAGAAGATAAAAACGAACAAGGTTTTACAGCATTAAAATATGCACAATTGTCAAATGCAACTGAAGCAATTGCAATTTTAAAAGATTTAAAATAATACAGTTTAAATCTAGTTTGAGTTAGAGTTAGTATACTTAACGGCCTTCCTTGAGCAGAGGGCCGTTTTTTATTTTATAATATTAAGAAGTTTTAAAAATTAATTTCTTTGATTTTCTTGTCCTGAAATCTGGAGAATAAAATCAAAGCTGTAATTGCACCAATAGTTGCAAACAGCATATCAGATTGTGTATCCCAAACATAACCCTGAGTTCCTAAAAAAGCATCTCCGCCGTCTCCGGTTGCCAGAGAAACAAACCATTCTATAAATTCATACGCGGCACTTATAGCCAAACAAATACAGACAATAATAAAATTGAAAAAGTTCTTATTATTGATAACTTCTTTGCGGATAAATAATTCTCTAATAATCATTGCAGGAACAAAACCTTGCGCAAAATGTCCAACTTTATCATAATTATTTCGGCTTTGATGAAATATTTCTTTTATGTAATCAAAAAGCGGAACTTCGGCATATGTATAATGACCTCCAATAAATAAAATAATACAATGAATTAAAATCAAAGTATAAGTAAAATTGGTGAATCGGAATTTTTTGAAAGTGAAAGCTAAAATCAGAAATCCTATTATAGCCGGAATGATTTCAAGAAAACAAGTAAATCCTTCTTTTGGATTTATTACCGAAGCCAATAAAGAAATTGAAAAAATGGTTATGAGAAAATAGATGTATTTCATAAATCAGTTTTATAGTTGTAATGCAAGATATTAAACTAATTTGTAAAGGAAATAAAAAAAGCACCATTAAAATTAATGATGCTTTTGTCTGATTAAGTTTTTTATTTTTTATTCAATTGGAACATTCTTTTTGCGATTGAAAACCCAGAAAATAATTGGGAAAACTAATAGCGTCAGAATAGTTGCAGTGACTAAACCACCGATAATTACTATTGCAAGAGGTTTTTGCGATTCAGAACCAATTCCTGTTGAAATTGCAGCGGGCATCAAACCTATTGAAGCCATTAACGCTGTCATTACTACCGCTCTTGTTCTTGCTTTTACTCCCATAAAAATAGATTCTTCGAGCGTAAATTTTGCCTTGAGATTATGATGAAATTCGGATATCAAAATTACACCATTCTGAATACAGATTCCTAGTAAAGCAATAAAACCAACACCTGCCGAGATACCAAAATTCATACCCGTAATATGCAGCGCAATAATTCCTCCAATAACCGCAAACGGAACATTGGCTAAAACAAGCAATGAATCTTTGATATTTCCAAATAAAATAAAGAGCAAAACAAATATCCCAATTAAACTGATTGGCACTACTTGAGTCAAACGGGCGCTCGCACGCACCTGGTTTTCAAATTCGCCAGTCCAGCCTGTTGTATAGCCAGCAGGCATTTTTAATTCGGCTACTTTTTTCTGTGCTTCAGCAATTGTACTTCCTAAATCTCGATCACGAACAGAGAATTTTACTCCAATAAAACGTTTTGTGTTGTCTCTGTAAATGAAAGCAGGTCCAGTTATCGTTTTGATGTCGCAGATTTCTTTCAGCGGAATTTTAACGCCGCTGATTGTTGGAACTTTTAGTTCAGCCAAATCTTCTTCATCTTTTCGATATTCTTTTGAAAAACGAACTCTGACATCAAATTTCTTTTCATCTTCATATTTTTCTGTAGCTGTTTTTCCTCCAAATGCCAATTCTAAAACCGCTTGTGCATCGCTTAATGTTACGCCATAAGCAGCCATTTTTTCTCGATCTAAAATTACACTGATTTCTGGCTGTCCAACATTTCGAAGAATTCCGACATCTTTTATTCCTGGAATATTTTTGATTTTGTCTAAAACTTCATTGGATAATTCATCTAATTTATCAAGATCATCACCATAAATTTTTACAGCATTTGAAGCTTTAAAACCGGCAACAGATTCGGCTACGTTATCAATAACAGGTTGAGAATAATTATAAGTAATTCCTTGATGAACTTTCAGTTTCTCATCCATTTGATTAATCAAATCATCCATTGAAATTTTTCGTGTCCATTCCGATTTTGGTTTTAAATCAACTTGTAGCTGAATAAAACCAAATCCGTTTGGATCTGTTCCGTCGTTGCTTCGTCCGGTTTGTGATAGCACTTTTTTCACTTCAGGAAAACTTTCCAGGTCTTTTCGAATCATTGCTGCAGTTTGGACACTTTCAGGAAGTGACGAACTCATTGGCAATTCTGCTGTTACCCATAAGGCGCCTTCGTTTAATTGAGGAAGGAATTCTGTACCTAAAAAAGTTGCAGAAAAGAAAACAGTAACTAATATAGCCACAGAAGTAATCAGCGTTTGTACTTTATGCTTGAATGTCCAGGCAAAACCTTTTCCAACAATTCTGTCCCAGAAATTCACAAAAGGATTGTGTTTTTCTTTTACATTTTTATTTAATAAAATGTGTGATAAAACCGGTACCAGCGTCAAAGTAAAAAGTAATGCTCCCATTAAAGCAAAACCTAAAGTGTAGGCTAGAGGAGAGAACATTTTTCCTTCTACTTTCTGGAATGAAAATATTGGCAATAATGCTGTGATGATGATTAATTTCGAAAAGAAAATGGCTTTTCCCATTTCAGTTCCGGTTTTCTTAATCAAGCTTCCTTTTGCTATTTTGTTGTAAGCCGTCATTCCTAATTGATGTGCTCGATGATCAAGTACAACAAACAATCCTTCAACCATAACTACCGCACCATCAATAATAATTCCGAAATCGACTGCACCCAAACTCAATAAGTTGGCGCTCATTCCCATCATTTTTAAGCATAAAAACGCAAATAATAAGGATAACGGAATTACTATAGAAACGGTAAAAGTTGTTCGCCAGTCGGCCATGAATAAGAATACGACGCAGGTAACCAGAATAATTCCTTCGAATAAATTGTGCATTACTGTTTCGGTAGTGAAATTCATTAAATTATCACGATCATAGAAAGTTTCAATTTTAATGTCTTTCGGAAGGATATTATCATTTAAATCCTTTATTTTATCTTTAATTAAAGCTAATGTTTCCTGTGCGTTTTCGCCTTTTCGCATTACGACAATTCCTTCAACGGCATCATCGTTTTTTCCAATTCCGGTTTGTCCAACCCTTGGCATTGCGCTTTCATAAACATTCGCAACATTTTTTACTAAAATCGGATTTCCTGCGGCATCATCAACAATAATGTTTTCAATGTCCGAAATTGATTTTAAAAGTCCAACACCACGAACAACAAATGCCTGTCCGTTTTTTTCAATAATATCTCCACCAACATTTAAGTTTCCGCCATTTACGGCATTATAAACCTGCAAAGGTGTAATGTTATATTTAGCCAATTTAATTGGATCAACTCCAACTTCATATGTTTTTGTCTGACCTCCAAAAACGTTCAAATCTGCTACACCAGGAACTGCACGAAGCTGTTTGTCAATAACCCAGTTTTGATAAGTTAATAATTCACGGCTGTCTCTGCTGTCGCTTTTTACAATATATCGGAATATTTCTCCGGTTGGACCATACGGAGGCTGAACATCTGGCTCCACATCATCAGGAAGCGAAACATTTTTTAATAAATTATTTACCTGCAAGCGTGCAAAAGTATCGTCGACACCATCATCAAAAATGATTTTAATTACAGATAATCCAAACATTGTGATACTTCGAACGCTGGTCTTTTTCTGAACCGAGTTCATCGAAATCTCGATTGGAGAAGTTACAAATCGCTCTACTTCTTCGGCACTTTTTCCGTTCCATTGTGTAATGATGATAATCTGAGTATTCGTAACATCCGGAAAGGCGTCGATAGGCATATTTTTGAAAGAAATAAATCCTGCAACTGCCAGTAATCCCACCCAAAAAAAGGTGAATGCTTTATTCTTAAGCGAAAAAGCAATTATATTTCTAATGAATTTGTTCATTCTAAAAAGTATTTTTAATGATGAATTTTTATTTTTTTAATTCTGTTGCTTCGTTTTAAGAATGCATATTTTATATGATTAGAACTCGGTGTGAAAACGCAAGGCAAAAAATTGAATTGGACCTCTATCTTTATTATAAGCCGGATTCATTGCGAATTGATAATCTGGCGATAATGTAATATGTGTATTGGGTACCAAAAAGGAGTAATAAACTTCTACAATTTGCTCAATTCCATAATTTAAAGTTCCGTCACCAATCATAAAACCATTTCCTCCAAGTTTCTGATATTCTTTGTGAGGATTTGACAATCCGTTTGCTACGAGCGCAATTCCGCCAAAATCATCATTTCGATTCCACATTTTTCCATTCAAATGAATTCCCAATTGCGCCGATCGGTCAATTTCTGTAAATGCCCAGGTTTCGTTTTTTCCATCATTATAGCTTATTCGACCAAAAAGTCCCCAGCTATCATTGTGTGTATAATCCATATTTAAACCAATTCCGTATTTGGTGCGACCATTTTGTCTTGTACTTTGAATATCAGGAGTTGTTATGAAATTGGAATTTGCTTCGTCATAATTACCCATTCCGGCTACATTTCTAAAGCCTAATAATTTTATATTGGCGCTGTCATTATTTTTAAAGATGATTTTTTTCTCCACTTCTATGTTTATCGCATTCGAATTGGCGAAGCTAAATTCAACGTTTGGACCATTGGCATACGTAGGTAATGCAGTTAAGGAACCTCTTATTTGCCAGGTATCAAATTGATAATTGGCATACAAACCATCTGTGTATCCTCTAGTATTTGCAGCATAATCCCAAGCTCCGTAAGTCATTAGCGACCAGTTCAAAAATTGTGTTCTGGGATCATGCGAATAAAGACTGTTATCGAAATAGTCTGATAATCCAAATTTTCCAAAAACCAACTGTAATGATTGATTATTTTTAAACTGAAATTTTTGTTCCAATAACATTCTTGCCACATAAACTACAGGTTTTGTATCTCCAATTCTGAAAGTTTCTCCGTTTGGAAAACCTCCCAACCCTCTGGCTGACGATAATCCTTCTCCTCCTGACATTTCAGGATTAAAAGTCACTGTAGCACCTTTCCAAAGCGGAACATCAAGATATAAGGTTGATGTTAATGATAATGCGCCTTCATCTTCTGGATGCATACTATTTGTTCCTGAATAGTCTGCATGAAAAGCGGGATGATATTGATATATAGACGTCATTTGAAATTTCAGACTATATTTTCGGATCGAATCTGTTTCTTGAGAAAATGAAAGCGTTGAAACAAATAACGTAGCAAACCCCAGTATTTTTGCAGATTTTTCCATTTTCCTACTCGTTTAAGGCGCGGTAAATAAATAGCTGATTGTTGGTTATGACTTTTTCATTTTCTTTCAGACCACTTGAAATGTAAGTTGTTTTTCCAACGACTCTGTAAACGTCAACTTGTCTGGTTTCTATATTATGACGATCTTTAAAAATCATTACGAAGTTTTTGCTTTTATCAAAAACAATGGCATCACTCGGAATCGCAATCATTGAATTATTTTCTTTGAAACATAATTTTATGTTGGCATTCATATCAGGTTTCAATAAATAATCTGAGTTTTGAAGTTTAATTCGGGCTTGCATTGCTTTTGTTTCAGGATCAATTACGTTGAAAATTTTATCGACTTTTCCTTTAAAAACTTTATCAGGATAACTTAAAGTTGTTACATCGGCATCAATTCCTAATTTTACTTTATTGATGTCCATTTCATTGATGTTAGCCATCGCCCAAACTTCGCTTATTTCTGCAATATCAAAAATGTTTTCAGAACGATCGTTTCTTAAAAGCATATCTTGATTAATACTTTTTTGAATAATAAAACCGCTTATTGGCGCTGTAACTTCATATATAGAACCTGCTTTAATATTATAAATTTTATAGGTTTCTTGAATTTTTCCTAATTGTGACTGTGCTTTAGTCACTTCAGATTTCGCCTGAAGCACATCGCTTTCAGAATTTAATTTACCGTCAAATAATTCTTGGGCAACTTTCAAATTGTTTTTGGCTACCAATAAATCACTTTTAGCATCAAGTGATTGTTTTTCAAAATCAGCAATATCAGTACTTCTAATGGTTGCTAAAACCTGTCCCTTACGCACATAATCTCCAAGCTCAACATTTACTTTTATTACATTTCCGCCTACTAAAGGATAAACATCAATCATTTTGTTATTGTCAGCGGTAATTTTTCCGTAAAAATTCAATTCGTTTGTTACGGGTTGTGTTTGCGCGACAGCAGTTGTAGTTGTTTTTAGCATTGAATCACTTAATGCAAAAGACGAATTAGTCTGCGGATTTTCTACCTCTTTTTTGCAGCTTGCTAGGGATAAACTCACGATTGCAATTCCTATAATTAGTTTATGTTTCATCTGTTTATATTTTTAGAATAAGTCTTTATTGATTGTACTATTTAGTTCTTCGCCTGAAAGGGCCAGTTTTTTCTTTAGTTCATTTACTAGAATCGTAGCCTGATTATAACTTTCCATGAAATCGGTAAATTCTAGTAAACTCACATTTCGTTTTTGGAAGTTGTTAAGCATTCCGTTGTAAACTGCTTCAAAGTCGGCATTCACGGTTGGTTTTATTACCGAATAATTTTTACGTGATTCTTCCCATTTGTTCCAGGCCGAAGTAATTTCTGTTTGCAATTGCAGCTCAAAGTTTTGTTTTTCAACTTTAGACTGTTCTAAAATGGTTTGTGCATATTTAATATTTCCTTTGTTTTTGTTCCAAAGCGGAAGCGGAATACCAAGTGTTACATTTGCTTCCTTATTAAAAGCGCCGCCTCGTTGATCATAATTTGCACCTAAAGTTAAATCAGGAATAGAAAGTGATTTTTGCCATTTTACATTTAGTTCATTTGCATCAATTTCTTTTTGTTTAGCCAAATAATCAGGTCTGTTGGTAATGGCTTGATCTTCTAAAGATTTTAAATCGAAAGGCATTGTTTTCAAATATTTGCTGAATTCATCTTTTGAAACTTCTGGAACTATATTTTCGGTTGAATTCAGCAATAATCTCAAATTACCTTGTTCTTCAATATTGTCATTTACGACTTCCATTCGTTCATTTTTAAAATTGAGATACAACGACTGCAAACGAACAACATCTTTTAAAGGAACATTTCCTTTTTGTGCCTGAACGGAGTAGGAGTTAATTAAATCTTCAATATGGGCAAGTTGCTGATCTGTCGTTTCAAGACTTTTTGTATTGTAGTAAACAGTGTAAAAGCTTTTGCGCAATTGAAGTTTTAAAGTCCTCAAAAGATCATTAAATTGTAATTCAGCTAATTGTTCGTTGGTTTGCGCCAATTTTACTTCATTGCGTTTTTTTCCGCCTAAATAAATTAACTGCTCAATACCAAAGGATTTTTGTCCTTCTTTTCCAATGTCAAAATATTTGTTTGCATCGGGATTGTAAGCATTTAATTCTGCTGTTAAAGCTGGATTGTCCCAAATTTTTGCCTGAATCGTCAGCGCTTTCGAAGCATCAATATTATATTGAGAGGCCAGCAAAAAAAGATTTTTTTTAAGAAATTGACTTTCACAATCTTGAAGAGTGATTGTTTTTTGAGCCATTACTGCTTGATTTAGAATAACAAGCAGAAAAAATGCATATGCTTTTTTCATTGTATCAATTTTAAGTTGTACAAATATGCTATCGACAGACTTTAAGTAACCTTAAAATCTACCTTAAAAATACCTTAAAAAAGAATATTAATGAAAGAAAAGTTGAAATAAATTTATATTATCAGTTGGAACACTGTAGGTTATAGTTGTGTTGTGCAGAGAAAGTATTCGCTGAACAATACGCAGACCAAGCCCAAAGCCTGAAGTTCCTTTTGAGTTTTTACCTCGCATAAAAGGCTGGAAAAGATTTTTTTGCTCGTCTTCACTTAAGGTTTTTCCGTTATTCGAAATTGAAATTACAAGATGATTATTCTCTTCGCTAATTTTGACTTTGGCTTGTTTATCATCGGAGTATACACAAGCATTTTTTAAAATATTGCCGAGTGCAATTTCTAAAAGATTTTTATTTCCTTTTACTTCTAAAACAGAATCCAGATTATCGCTTTCTTCCATTTCAAAAAGAATTACGAAATCAGGAAAGCTTTTATTTAAATTTTCTATGGCCGAAAATAAGATTTCGTCCATGCGTTGAACTTCTGTGTTTTCGTGATTCTTATTATCAATTTTCGAAAGAATCAATAAAGAATTAATTAATTCTGTCAATTGGTTTACGTCTGATAAAATGGTTTTTAAAAATGATTTTCCTTTCTCAGAAGTGGCAGGATCTGTAACAACATTTTCAATCTGCGAAGTGATTCTGGATAAAGGCGTTCGCAATTCGTGCGATGCGTGTGCGGTAAATTCTTTTTGTTTTTGATATGAAATCTCAATTCGGTCCATCATGAAATTGAATTCGTTTGCAATCAAATCAATTTCATTTTTATTGCTTTTGGATTCTACACGCGTATCAAGATTATTTTCGTTTATATTTTTTATTTTTTGATGAAATACACTCAACGGATTCATAGCTTTTTTAACCATGAAGGATGTCAAGACCCAGCAAATACAAGTGAAAAATATATAAGATACGACTAAAGTATAACGAAGAAAAAGAAGCTTTCGTTTTCCATAATCATCTGTAGCCGAAATTAAAGCATAAAAATCTTTGTCTTTAGTATCATAAAAAACGCCATAAACTTCATAGTCGCCTTGTTGCTTAAAAAAGGTTTTATGTTTTTTCAGATATTTTAAATCTTCAACAGACCAATTTATCTTTGCATCATCAATACTGCTGTAAATCAGTTTGAAATGAGAATCAAAAACCAAAGTCTTTTCATCATACAATTTGTTGATTGAATTTTGATCGATAATTTTCAAAAGCTGATCATCAACTTCTTTTACATTTACCAAAAGTTTGATGTTCGAAAGCGCTTTAATTTCTAAACGATCACGGAATTCTTCTTTTCGAAAATTGGAATACAAAACAAATATCACCGTTGAAGCCAATCCAAAAAGGATTGTAAACAGCAAACTTACCAAAAGTGATATTCTGTTTTTTAATGTCATTCCTGATTGCTTAAATAATAGCCATAGCCGACTTTAGTTCGAATAAGTTTTGTTTCGTGGTCTTTATCGATTTTTTTTCGAAGAAAATTAATATAGACTTCAATCGTATTTTGATTGGTTTCAATATGATAATCCCAGAGTTTTTCAGCAATAAATTGTTTTGAAAGGACTTTTCCTTTGGCATGAGCCAAAATCATAATCAGCTTGAACTCCTTTGGAGTAAGTTTGATTTCTTCGCCTGAGCGAAATACTTTCATTTCTTCTTCAAAAATTTCCAAATCTTCGATTGTGATTTTTTTCTCAGTTTGCTGCGGAATCTCTTTTCGTCTTAATAAAGATGAAATTCGGGCAAACAATTCTTCGAAATGAAAAGGCTTTACTAAATAGTCATCGGCGCCATTGTCAAAAGAAGCAAGTTTGTCGTCAATTTCACTGAAAGCCGTCAACATAATTATTGGCGTTTTTTTATCATTTTCACGAACGCCTTTGCAAACATCAATGCCATTCGTACCGGGAACATTAATATCAAGAATGATTAAATCATATTCATGAGGAGCATATTTTTTCAACAATAACGCGCCATCATAATAAGGAATGCACTCAAAGCCTTTCGAAGAAAAAAATGCGGAGATTTCTTTCGATAAAGTAAAATCGTCTTCGAGCAATAAAATTTTCATATATAACTTATTTATAAATTAGGCCGTTTTAAAAACAGCCTAATTTATGCTTTATATTTTTTATTTAAAATAAGAAAAAGTTTCGTTGTTTTCAATTTTCAACAGAGATTCATAGATAAGCTTGATAACATTTTCTACATCTTCTTTCTGAACCATTTCTACTGTAGTGTGCATGTAACGCAAAGGTAGTGAGATCAAAGCTGACGCTACGCCGCCATTACTATATGCAAAAGCATCAGTATCAGTTCCTGTAGCATTTGATGTTGCATTTCGCTGAAACGGAATTTCTTTTTCTTCGGCTGTATCAACAATCAAATCTCGTAATTTATTTTGAATAGCAGGAGCATAAGCAATTACAGGCCCTTTACCCATTTTTAGATCGCCTTCGACTTTTTTGTCGATCATCGGAGTTGTAGTGTCATGGCAAACATCAGTTATAATAGCAACATTCGGCTTAATAGTTTGTGCAATCATCTCAGCACCGCGCAAACCAATTTCTTCCTGAACAGAATTTACTATATACAATCCAAACGGAAGCTTTTTTTTGTTTTCATGAAGAAGTCTTGCAACTTCAGCGATCATAAAACCGCCCATTCTGTTGTCAATGGCACGACAAACAAATTTATTTTCGTTCAAAATCATGAATTCATCAGGATAAGTAATAACACATCCAACATGAACTCCCATAGCTTCAACTTGTTCTTTGGTTTCGCATCCTAAATCAATAAAGATATTGCTTAATTTCGGAGCCTCTTCTTTATCACGTAAACGAGTATGAATTGCTGGCCATCCAAAAACACCTTTTACAATTCCTTTTTTAGTATGTATATGAACTCTTTTTGAAGGTGCAATTTGATGATCAGAACCACCATTTCGAATTACGTATATTAATCCATCGTCTGTAATATAGTTTACAAACCATGAAATTTCATCGGCATGTCCTTCAATAACAACCTTATAAGGTGCGTCTGGATTAATAATTCCAACAGCAGTTCCATAAGTATCAGTAATAAAAGTATCAACATATGGTTTTAAATATTGCATCCAAAGTTTTTGTCCCTCGCTTTCATATCCAGTAGGCGATGCGTTATTTAGATAGCTTTCAAGGAAAGCAATTGAAGTATCTTTTAAGATAGAATTTGAACTCATAAAAATATTTTTTTGCTAAATTATAAATTTGGTATTAGAGTTGTATATAAATATATAATTTTACATTTAAATTATGACTCAATGAGATTTACCAGCATTCTTTTATTCTTTATATTGTTTTCACTTTCAAGCCGTGCTCAGGTTACGCCAAAAGAGAATCAGCAAATGGGCTATGCTTTAACAGAAAAAGATTCTATTTTAGGTGATACTATAGAACTGCCCGAGATAATCATTACAAAAGAAAAGCTCGATCCCGAGGCGCAAAAACAATTTTTGATTCTTCAAAACAGAGTTTACAAAGTCTATCCGTATGCAAAATTAGCAGCAGATAGATTGACGGCATTAAATAAAGGTATGGCGCGTTTGAACTCAAACCGTGAAAAAAAGAAATATTTTAAAATCGTTGAAGACTATCTTAACAATGAATTTGAAGATAGACTTAAAAAGCTTTCGCGAAAGCAAGGTCAGATTTTAGTAAAGCTGGTTCACCGCCAAACAGGAATTACAACATATGATTTAATAAAAACCCTTAAAAGCGGATTCAAAGCATTTGTTTCAAATACAACAGCCAATTTATTTGATATAAGTCTAAAAGCAGAATACAATCCTTATGAAGTCAATGAAGATTATTTAATTGAAACAATTCTTCAGCGTGCTTTTGAATCAGGAAGATTAGTAAATCAAAAAGCAGCAAATCCAATTAATTATAATGATTTAATGAATAAGTGGGAAGAAAAAGCAAAAGCTCCTGCGAATCAATAGAAGAGTAGCCTAATCATCTATTATAATATATGTAATTAAAACCGTTAGATTTTAAAATCTAACGGTTTTGTTTTTTCTATACATATATATAAGGAGGAAATTATTTCATACTATACTATATATAAGAGTAAAAATAATCGAATTTTGGATTGTATATAAGGAGCTGTTTCCCGCTATCCGCTCCAATCTTTTGCTTTTTAAAGAAAAAAGCAAAAGGATTTCCGCTTCTATCGGGGCTATGGGAGCTGTTTTCAGAAGAAATCCAGAGGAAGAAGGGAAGATTCCGGGTAAAAGAGAGCCTGAAAGGAAGAAAACTCAGGACTTTCGCGTCTTTCCGGGATCAAAACCGCCAAATATTCCAGTTCAAAAGGTTGTTTTTTGTTCAGAAAAGAGGCCGAAAGATTAAAAACCCGCTAAAAGCTGCGGATGAAAACCCGGTAAAATCATGAAAACTGCACCATAATTCAGAAAAAGGCTACAGATGGGTAAAAATTTTTGGATTGTAAAGAATCTGTTATCAGTGAGTTAAGAAATAATCCGAAAAAAGATGAAAAAAACACATGGAAAAAGCTTGTATAACTGAATAAAGGTTCTACTTTTGCACCCGCAACAACGAAAGACGTTCACTGAAATGCTGACAAGAATACGGAATCGGGATGAAAATTTTTTTTCAAAAAAGATTTCGAAAAGCTTG
>NZ_JQJY01000012.1 GCF_000745775.1 Flavobacterium sp. ASV13
AGCTAAATTTGCAGGTGCTGACGCTATACTCAATTTACCCTCGATATAACAACCCTCTAAATTATAAGCATAAACTGAACCTACATTAGAGTTATATTCCCATCTGCAATCGTCTAACCTTATCCAACAATATTTAAAACGTGGTGATGTTGTACCTGAACCGCCACTTAAACTCTGTCCTGTTGCGTGTGATACTGTTATCATACTATCTCTTATATTAATACCACCATAAAATGGCACTGTTTTGAATTTACCCTGTATTACAGAATTACTAATAGTACAACCGCCTAGACAATTTATTATATTAGTTGTTTTAGAACCCATATTGCAATTTAAGAATGATAAGCCATTTATTTTAATAGCTGTTGATTTTCCAAAATTAAAAATATGAATACCTGAACCTGTCATTGGTAACATTCCCGCCGTCAGATTATAAAAAGCATGGTTATTACCATTAATTTCAAGTCCTGTGATAGTGTCACCACCACTTAATCTTATAGTTTCAGTAACACTTTCAACTTCATCATTCCAATCTAAATCAGAATTG
The DNA here is from genome assembly GCF_000745775.1 of Flavobacterium sp. ASV13. Classification (GTDB taxonomy): domain Bacteria; phylum Bacteroidota; class Bacteroidia; order Flavobacteriales; family Flavobacteriaceae; genus Flavobacterium. Next base: position 548 of record NZ_JQJY01000012.1, read on the forward strand.
ATTTCAATTATATCACCACTTTGTGCGCCTGCAATAGCATTGCAGAACTCATGTGCTGAATTAACATTATATGTAGCCATATTAACCTCACTTTCCAGTTGCGATGTCGCAACTACTTCATTAATAATACCATGTTTAAACCTGATTGATTATAAGCAAACCCCCACAATCCTGTGTCTGATGATTTGCCTAATATATCATAGTCAGCCTTAAACGGAAAATCGTTATGTAGCATATCATAGTTGTCACTATTGTCTGACGTACTATCTGCTACATCAACCCATGTACTTGAACTAAGTATCTCATTCCTAAATGTCATTAAGACATCTACTCTTGAATGTAACACTATTCTACCACCTGACAAAAAGTCATGACTTGTTATAAAGTAATATCTACTTGTAGCACTACAAAAGAAATAGTTACTGTTAAGTACAACGTCAGAAGTCATCATAATAAAGTCTGGTGTTAATGAGTTCTCTGTCTCTTTTATAACAACTCCATTAACTGTCCCGACTTCACTTAAATATCCTGACTTGTTTATTCTGTTTGGTGTAGCACTCTGTTTATAGAAATTTAATTCCATTAGTTCCTCACTCCTAAAATCTGATAGATAGTTCTAATACCATCTTCCTTATTATACACAGCGGTGAACTCTGTATAATCTCTCATTGACATGATAGCATTGAGTGCTGACTTCTTGTATTCCTTGTTAGGATATACTTTGTAGAGCAGATAAATATTATCTCTTGCGATATACTTATAAACTCTTGTTACCTTTTCAAAGTGTCTGACCATGAACTTTGCAATTTTAAGGTCTTCTGTGTATGCCATATTTTTAACCCCCTTTACCCTTTCGGGTAGCGGTTGCGATGTCGCAACCGCTGAATGTGTATTACTTTGTTGATGTTTTTACTTCATCATCAATAGCACTTGCAAGTGCTCTTGTGTCTCCGTTAGACAGGTTGGTGTTATTCTGTGTTGACGGAGTACGAACTGTGAATACCAGTACATTCTCTGCAAGGTCATTCATGTACCTTGCGTTGATGTAGTGGAAGTAGTTATAGAAACGTCCGTTAGGCACATAAATACCAGTTGTCTGAACATCTTCCATGCAAACTGCACAAGCATCAACGTCAAAAATAAGACCTACTACACCAGACGTTGCAACTGTTGTACCAGTTGACGCAGTTTTTACATTAATACCTGAAATAGTATTGAACGGGAATGATGTATCTGTACCGCTACCCTGCCAGTAAGGAACTGTCTGGAAGTTATCACCCAGTGATACAAGGTCATTGTGATATGTGTCACTCTCCATAAATACCTTAGCACTCTCATTGAAGTGGTCAAGCATAATCATTTTCATCTTGCTGTCAGGAGTGAAGTTAACGTAGTCTTCCTCACCGAAAAGTACACTCGGATTAGCAAGCATTTTCTTGTACTTCATGATAGTAAACACGGCAAATTTCAGGAATGAAGCATTGAACATAGCCGCATTAGGTGTGAGTGATGTACCTGCACTTGCATTGTACATTGCAAGCAGATTGATATCCTTATTTCTACTAATCTTTTCAGCGATAAGATTGTTTACAGTACGTCTGATAAGATTGTCTCTGCTGATAGCAAGCTTCATCTGTACTCTGTTTTCAATTGCAGAGATAACCTTGTTCATAGCAGAAACAGATGTGAACGCACTTTTCAGTGTCTTCTCAGGCAGAGAAATCTGTGTCATGAATACATCATAATCGTCGAAATACTTTGCCGACAGTGTAGCAGGCTGATACTCAAACTGTTCAGGAGTATCACCACGATTGAGTGACCATGTTGTGTCATTCTCCAACTCATTCACGGAGACTCTGATTTTCTCCATGATAGAACCGTACTCCCATGCGTCTCTCTGAATGTCAGGTGCTGTTGACTTATATGTACGGTCAACAACTACCACACGACCGACCTTATCAATCAACTTCTTGCCGTAAGCTTCAAAGAACTTTGTGATGTCTTCCTGACCTGCTGTCAGTTCAGTTCCGACATCAACAATGTTTGACAGGTCTTCATTTACAGCTGTGATAGCAGTTTCACCCATCATTTCAGAATTGATTGAGTTAAGGATTGTAGAAACCTGATTAATTTTCATAGTTTATTACCTCTCTTTTCATTTGATAGTTGCGATGTCGCAACTGGATTAACGTGTTTTGCAGTACAACATTAATTATTTACCATATTTCTTCAAGTGTTGCTAAACCAATGTGGCGCAATACACTTGTGAAATACAGGTCTAAAATAGTATTCATAGCTAATTCTCTAGCCTGAATTTCAGCTAAAGATAAATCCGTATACCATTCATTTCCTGAACCTATATTTTTGTCGTTTCCTGTTGTCTTGTTCTGTGTGTTTGTGTTGTATGTGGTTGTGTCTGTTCCATTATCGGATATACTTTTACCATACGAAACTGTTTTGTTATCTGTGTCTTGTGAATTAATAGTAGAGTTGTCATTATTAACAAAATTTGACGATTGGTCAAAACTTGTCACGCCATTAACGGTACTTTCATTTGATGTACCCTGTGAATTTATTGTGTCAGAACCAGACAGAGTTTCAGTATTAGTTTTACCTAATGTTTCTGTACCTGTTTTGGTTTCTGTATTTGTAAGGTTTGGTGTTCTGGTTTCATCACTATCCCACTTTTTATGGTATTTGTAAAGTGGTGAAATTTCAGTGTTTTCTGTTACCGTTTCAATCAGGCGGGTAAACTTCTCTAAATTTGCTATGTCATGATTATTCCACATAATTTTTATGCGGTTTAAAACAGAGGTTAAATTTGAATACCTTTCTGATAACGGTATACAGCAGTTCATGTAACCGAATGTAGAAGCGAAATAATTTTCAATTTCGGAACGTGTGAAAAACTCCATTAGTGCTGTAATTATTGCGCTGTTAGTTGGTAAGATTGATGTATGTGAATGATAAGCGGAATATGCATTGAGAATATCAAATGTTGGGTACATTCCGTGTTTCTTATCATTTGTACATTCATCGAGGTAAGTTGTGTTTATTACTATGTCGTAGTTATTCATCATTTGTATCACCGCCTTTATCGGGTTGCGATGTCGCAACTGTATTTGGTTGCGATAATTCATCACGCTTGTTAAGTCCCTCAAATGCGTGTTCCTCGCCGTAACGACGGACATTGAATTTGATATCAGTACCATACAACGAATTGCACATTTCAACACCACGTTTGACATTTTTCTCAATGTCATCTATGAGTGTATCCATGCACTCCGCATTTAGAGCAACTTCTGCCTGTACAAGGCGTTCTCTTTTCAAGTTGAAATTACTGTTAATTCCTAATTCTTGCAGAAATGTACTCCATATAAATTGATAATTTTCTATGAGTTGTCTCATACTCTCCGCAGGTTTTACAGTTACAAGAGGGTTTACAGAAAAATCATCCTCAAACTTTTTATGTACAACTTTATAGGGTTTGCCCTCATACATTGAATTGAGAACTAATTCGGCTGAATTACTTGTTGACTCTCCGTCTGCATCTGCTATTAACATAAGTCTGGAATTTTTCTGTGCTACGTTAAGTGAAAGTTGATTGTCTGCTAACAGTGTAGCTGTACTGTCTATTAGCATTGAAAGTCCACCATTTGGAGTAAAGGGGTCAGTATCTTCTGTTGTGAGAAATAATACAGCTACATCTTTACCGATTGTTGGTGAACCTGAACCTAACACAGGGTTTGCATATATGTACTGTGTAGGTTTATAGTATTCGTTCATTTCCCCACCGACATTTCCACGGACGGTGTAAATACCGTCCGTGTTTTCGATAATGCCGACATGACCTGTTAATATGAGTTCAGTATTTAAGAAGTTTTCATCAAATGTTTCAGGGAGATTATCCCATTCAAATATACTTGAAGCAGTATTAACTAACTTCTTTTTGAACCTTGCAAATAACAAGTCATAAGTGAAGGGGATATTCTTTAATTCTCTCACGTTATATCTCATAAAGAACCCCCTATTGTGATTACTTTACACTGAGAACCTTGAACTGGTAGAATGTTCTACCTGCATTGCTCTGTCCTGTGATAGGCATAACTGTGATTTCAGAAGCACCGTCTGTGAATACGTCGATAATCATGTCAGTACACTCGATAAGAGTAGTAGAAGTGAAGCCGTAGATATCGCCGTCTGCGGTCTTTACAGCACCGACAGGCTTGACCTCACCTGTTGTGGTATCAACAGTGGTATACATGATTGCTCCTGTGATAGTGATTGCCTTGTCAAGCTTCTTGATGTCTCTTGGTACAGATATCATGTTCAGCTTGTCGATTGCGGTGAAATTGATTTCTTTATTGATTGTTACGTTTGCCATTTTAAATTACCTCTTTCTTAACTTTGATTTCTTGACTTGTTTTTCGGGTTGCGATGTCGCAACTTGATGAACGAACCCATTTTGGAAAATAGAAAAAGTGTTGAATGTTGTTATGTAATACTTATGAATGAAAGTTGCAACATCAACCCGACGATTATAGTGTACAACGTGGAACTAATTAACGACCGACTAATTATTAGTGCAATGGAAACACCTCTTTCTGATTAAAGTAAAGCCCTGTCGTGGATTTGCACCACGGTATCAGCTATACAGGGCTGTGAGGAACGTATCTATGAAGTTTTATCCCGCCCTCACTTAATGGAATGAGTGAAAATCTAGTTGCGATGTCGCAACCGATGTGCATGGTGAGGGATTGAACCTCACCACCCGCCTTGACGGATATGCACTAGAAAAGGAGAACAAATAAATGGAAGTTAAGTAGAAATCTGGATTATTTCAAACTTTACAATATATTTTCCATATATTGTAGGTTTTGTCATGTAGTCTATCCTACGTATTACCTCACCAATTGAAATTGGTTCTGAATTTGCAGGACGTTTCATTCCATTTTTAAGGGTTATTATTATGTTATACTTAGGCTTTTCTGTTACTTCACAGCCGTAAATTGTGTTCAGTATTGCCTTAGTACACATCATGTCTGTGTCTATGTATTCACGTTCATTCATACTATCACCTCAAATACCATGTTATGCACATTCTGTTCTGTCCCCACATATAGTATCTAGTCATGTCTATGACTAATTCATACTGTCTATGTGGTAAGAAGCTGAACCACATTGGTAACTCGACATATGTAATTTGTGTGAGTTCACAGAAACGTATTACTCTCCGCTGAATAGCACGCATTTTCTGTACTGTCATGCCCTCTTTGAGTAGGACACTCTTTGAACCGCTTGAGTTCGGTGTCTGTGAAGCTTCATGTAGTGCTTCTTGACACGCTTTATCAATTCTTTCTAACCATGTCATTTTTATTACCTCATTCCTTATTTATTAGTTGCGATATCGCAACTTTGATAGCTGTGTGAGGGGTTTGAACCCTCACACCCGCCTTGACGGATACAGCTTAGAATTTTATTGTTACCTTTTTCATGGTAGCCTTGTCGATAGTTTCAGTGTGAAGCTGTGTTCTAAGGAAGTCAGTGAAGTTGATAAGTCCACGCATAGAGGTAATCTCAGCCTTTTCCCACGACTTATCTTTAAGTATAATAGTCCAGTCCTCACCTGTGATAGTTGAGGGTGTATTCTCATCCTCAGAAATGTTCTTATCGAACTTAGGTTCAGTAATGGTCTTATCAAACTTGCTGTCTTCGGTTGCGGTATCGCAACTATCATCGGTTGACTTATCAGCGATAGCCTTTTTAGGGTGCAGTACGTCCCTAATCTGTTTGATAGTCATGAGAGGGTTAATCTCTGCTAACTGCTCATCTGATGCGTTGCGTATCTCCATGAGCTGTGATATCTGGTATGCGTCATAGGCGTTATCACCGAGAAAACGTTCTGCTACCTTTACAAGTTTGCTACCAGTAGCTTTATTGATACCAAAGTACTGTTCACAAAAGTCGCTGAAAGTAGCACACTTAACCGTGTAAAGTTCCTCATTACGGATTTTAAGCAGAGTACGTGCTACCTCATGAGATGACTTTCTACCTGCGGCTATCTGCTCGCGAATGTATACTACGTCCTTGTCAAGGTCTACTGAGCCTGTGCTTGCTGTTGTGATTACGTTCATAAGTTCCATAAAAATTTTCCTTTCTGGTTGCGGTGTCGCAACTCTGTTGAATTTGTTGTGAGGTCTTTTTCCTTAACCTCTATACATATTATAGCACATTTTAAAGGATTTGTCAAGTAAACTTTTCTTTAATTTGTTTACTCTGTTAACTTATTGGTTACGATGTCGCAACCGATTTAGTTAAGTCATTTAACTAATCCCTTTATCTGTCCTCGGAGAGGTCTCTCTGTCCCTCTCACTATATATAGTATACCACTATTCAAGGCAAAAGTCAATGAATTATCTGTTAACATTATAATAACTT
>NZ_JQJY01000013.1 GCF_000745775.1 Flavobacterium sp. ASV13
CTGGGAGGACATAGTCTGATAGTAGTTCAAGTTATCAATCAAATTTTTAAAAAATTAGGAAAAACGATATCCTTTAAAATATTTTTTGCCAATCCAACCATAAAAGCATTAAGCAAAGAATTAAAACAAAGCGAATATTTAAGCATTCCCAAGGCAGCGCAGGATGAATCCTATCCCCTAACTAGCTCACAGAGTCGTTTGTGGATATTGAGCCAACTTGAGGGTGGTTCTTTGGCCTATAATATGCCGGCCGCAGTTAGGTTTACAGGAACTGTTGATTTTGATAAATTTGAAGAATCATTTAGGTTATTAATCAAGCGTCATGAAATTTTAAGAACTTACTTTAAAACAAATGAGCAAGGAGATATCAGACAGTATATCCTTCCTATTGAACAAGTGGAGTTCAGAATAACATTAGAGGATTATCGTTCGGTAGAAAATCAGGAGGAGACAGTTGTTTATTATTTAGAGAAAAGAAATGATGAGCCTTTTGATTTAGAACACGGACCACTTGTAAGGGCTTCTCTGATTCATCTAAACGAGCAAGAATATGTATTTTTCTTATCGATGCATCATATTATTGGAGATGGTTGGTCAATGGAGTTATTGATATCAGAGATTGTAAAAACCTATAATGCTTTAATGCAAGGAGAGGCAATTACTTTACCTGAATTACGTATTCAGTATAAGGATTATGCTGTATGGCTTAATACAACAATTCAGCAAGAAAAACACCAGGTTTCAGAGCAGTATTGGTTAGAGCAGTTTGCGGGCGAACTTCCGGTTTTAGATTTACCGAGTTTTAAAACACGTCCATTGGTTCAGACCTATAATGGGGATAACTTTACACACACTTTTTCGAAAGAATTTTTAGATAAGTTAAAGACCTTTTCAAAAGAACAAGAAGTTACTTTGTTTATGACTTTAATGGCAGGGATAAATGTTTTGCTATATAGATATACAGGACAGGATGATATTATAATTGGAACTCCAATAGCAGGGAGAGAGCATCCTGATTTGGAGAATCAGATAGGAATATATTTGAATACGCTAGCCATACGAACCCAGCTTAAGGAAGGGGCAAGCTTTTTAGATTTGGTAGCTATCCAAAAAGAAACTTTATTAGGAGCTTATGAGCATCAGGGTTATCCTTTTGATGCTTTAGTAGGGAAGTTGAATTTAAATAGGGATGTGAGCCGTTCGGCCTTATTTGATGTCTTGGTGGTTTTACAAAACCAAGGACAGTTAAATAACCTGAATACTGAGGAATTAATCGACTTTGAGGTAAGTGGATTCAATTTTTCTAGAAAGGTTTCTAAATTTGATATCAGTTTTGCCTTTTTTGAAGCAGAAGGATTAGGTTTGACAATAGAATACAATACAGACATCTATGATGGTTATTTGATAGAAAGAATGTTTTCTCATTTTGAGAATCTTGTTAGAGAATCAATAGAACAGCCTGAGACCCTTATTCAAGAATTAAACTATTTAACCCAAGAAGAGAAGCAACAGTTATTGTTAGATTTTAACGATACGGAAGTAGCTTATCCTCAGGATAAAACGATAGTTGATTTATTTGAGGAGCAAGTAGTAAAAACGCCTAATAATGTAGCTGTTGTTTTTGAAGAAAAGGAATTAACGTATCAGGAGCTTAATGAAAAGGCGAATCAATTAATGTATTATTTACAGAAACAAGGAGTAGGATTGGACTCAAAAATTGTTTTGTGTTTTGATAGTTTTATAGATTTACAGATTGTAGGCTTACTAGGGATAATTAAGAGCGGAGCTGTTTATGTTCCAATAGAGCCAGATTATCCTCAAGAAAGAATCCAACATATACTAGATGATACAAAGGCAAGATTCGTATTAACCAGCAGTAATCATTCAGATATTTTTGCCACTACAGATCATAATATACTTTTTCTAGATCAATTAAATTTTAATGAAGAAATTCAAGGGAATAAAATTAGATTGAAGCAAAATGATATTTGTAATATAATATACACATCTGGGTCAACTGGAAATCCAAAAGGTGTATTGGTGAGCCATGGGAATTTAATGGATTATTTATTTGGTTTGTCTTCGAAAATTAAGATAGAAGAGAATAGATCTTTTGCGATGATGTCAACAGTCTCAACAGATTCAGGTAGTACTGTTTTATTTGGCTCTTTAATTTTTGGAAAAACAATCCATATGTTTTCAAAGAATTCATTAAGAGATATAAATTACATTCAACAATATTTTAGAGATAACAAAATTGATTGTATAAAAATAGTGCCTCCTTATTGGGCGTCGTTAAATGAACACGATATGATGCCTACGCCTAACAAAATGATTATTTTTGGAGGAGAGGAACTTACAAATGAAATAGTAGAAACGGCTATAAAAAAGGATCCAAATGTTGTAATTATCAATCATTATGGACCTACAGAAGCAACTATAGGAAAACTATTGCATGTGGTAGAAAGTACCCAAAAAGGAAGATCTATACCTATTGGTAGAGCATTTTCCAATACTCAATTATACATATTGGATAAAAACTTGAAAATTTGCCCAATTGGAGTGAAAGGGGAGCTTTTTATAGGTGGCGATGGTGTAGCCAAAGGTTATTTAAATAATTCAACATTAACCCAAGAAAAGTTTGTAGAAAATTGTATAGATAAGAATCAAGGGAAACTATATAAAACTGGTGATTTGGTAGTTATGCGTCCAGATGGAAATATAGAGTTTATAGGGCGAATGGATAATCAGGTTAAGATATTTGGACATAGAATCGAATTAAATGAAATTGATAGGGCAATTAATCAATTTCCGTTGGTTAAAGCAAGTGTTGCACTTGTGAAAAGTAATGCGAACCATCACAAGAATATAGTATCTTACATTGTAACTGATAAAACGATAGACAAATCAGAATTGCGTAGCTTTCTGCAAGGGAAACTACCTCCTTATATGATTCCGGGGTTCTATGTAGAAATAGAATCAATACCTTTAACACCTATGGGTAAAATAAACAGAAAGGCTTTGCCGGATGTAACTGAAGAAGATATTGTTAGAAAAGAATATATAGGTCCCCGTTCGAAAGAAGAAAAGTTGTTGGTTTCTGTTTGGGAAGATGTATTGAAGAGAGAGTCCATTAGTATTAAAGATAGCTTTTATAATTTGGGAGGAGATTCTATCAAATCCATCCAGATAGTATCAAGGTTAAAACAACGTGGATATACCCTTAAAATCCAACAGATACTTCAAGTGCCGGTATTGGAGGATTTGACAAAATATTTAGAAGTAAACAGCCAGATTGCAGATCAGTCTACGGTATCAGGTGAAGTAGATTTTACCCCAATACAATATCATTTTTTCGAGAACCCTATTTTTAAAGTACACCATCATTATAATCAGTCAGTTTTATTAAAAAGTAAGGAAGAGCTAAATCAAGAATTTTTATCGAAAAGTATAGAATTTTTGATTAAACACCATGATGTGTTACGTATGGTTTATAGTAATTCGGGAGGGAATTGGAAGCAATTTAATCAAGGTATATCAACGAATGATGTTTCCATAATGTTTCATGATTTGCGCGCGGAACAGGATGAATTAGAGGTAATGTTTAATTTAGGAGAAAAGTTGCAATCTAGCTTTAATTTAATGGAAGGACCGTTATTCAAAGTAGGTCATTTTCGATTGAAGGACGGTGATCGATTAGCCCTGATTGTTCATCATTTAGTGGTAGATGGTGTTTCCTGGCGTATTTTGTTGGAGGATTTATCTACACTTTATGGGCAATATAGATTTGGAGAAAAGCCCAAATTACCCTTAAAAACAGATTCTTTTAAATTATGGGCTTCTTTACAGAAGGAGTATGCTTATGGAGATAAGATAAAATTAGAGAAAACTTATTGGGAGGATATTTGTAATCAATTGATTCCTGCTTTTCCGAAGGATATGGAACTTAGCGAATCTACTATTATAAGGAAGGACGGTAGTATTTCTTTTATCTTAAATAAATCTATTACAGAGTTATTGCAAACACAAGTGCATGGTGTTTATAATACAGAGATTAATGATGTTTTATTGACAGGTTTAGGTCTCGCAATAAAAGAGACTTTTGGTATCAACAAAAGTGTTATCAAAATGGAAGGCCATGGAAGGGAGGATATTATAGCTGATGTTGATATCAGTAGGACAGTTGGCTGGTTTACCTCTGTTTATCCCTTTGTATTGAATTTAGCTGATTCAAAACCGGCTATAGATAATTTAATTGGAGTTAAGGAAGATTTAAGAAAGATACCTAACAAGGGTATTGGATATGGAATACTGAAGTATTTATCGGATGGTTTTAGCAAAGGGCTTGAGCCATCGATAGAGTTTAATTATTTAGGAGATTTCGGTAATAATGTAACTAATAAATCAAATTCGTTATTTGAATATTCCTCAGAGAGTATAGGTTTAGATATAGATAGACAGAATGAAAGCGATGTTGCCCTTAGTGTTTCTGGTATTTTGGTCTCAGGCCAACTTAGGATGTCAATAAATTTTTCTAAAGAAATTTATCAGCTAAATACGATTCAAGATTTAGTGGACTCTTACCAAAGAAACCTTACCAATATTATAGAAGAACTAAGTATTATTAAGGAGAATTATCCAACACCATCTGATTTAACTTTTAAAGGCTTGAGTATCGAAGATTTATTTGTGATAAACAGAGATAATACATTAGAGGATGTTTATAAGCTGTCTCCACTACAGCAAGGAATGTACTATCACTGGTTGTCTGAGAAATCGTCCTCAATGTATTTTGAGCAGATGTCTTATAGAATAAAAGCACTGGATTTAGATATCCAGTCAGTACATGAATCCTATGACAAGCTAATATCAAGACATAGTGTATTGAGAACAAGTTTTAACTATGATTTAAGCGATCATCCGTTACAGATAGTGAGAAAAGTAGTTCCAAGTCAATTTTCATATCAAGTAGTACCTCAAGAAATAGATGAGAATGATTATGTGGAAGAAGTAAAGCTAAAAGACAGAGAAAAAGGATTCGATTTAGAGACTTCCTTTTCTCAGATGCGCCTTCAGGTATTGGATATAGGAGATGATCAATACGAGTTTATTTGGAGCCGCCATCATATTCTTACCGATGGTTGGTGTATGAGCATTTTAATAAATGATTTTTATCAAATATTGAATTCGATTGATCTAAAAATACCGTTAAATCTTCCGAAACCATTGCCTTACGCTAACTATATCCAATGGTTAAATAAAATAAACACAAACGATTCCATGGAATATTGGAAAGGTTACTTGAGAAATTACAGTCAAGTTGCCGAAATTCCATTTAAGACACTGTCTACGGAGAATCCTATTTATAAAGAATCTAAAGAGATTTTAAAAATAGAAGGTGATTTATACCAAAGACTAAATAGTATATGTAGTCAAATTGGTGTAACACAAAACACCTTCATACAGTCAGTTTGGGGGTATTTACTGTCAAGATATAACACTACACAAGACGTAGTATTTGGGGCAGTAGTTTCTGGAAGACCTGCAGAGTTAAATGGAGTTGAAAATATGGTAGGCTTGTTTATCAATACAATTCCAGTAAGAGTAAGATACAAAGAAGGAAATACAGCTCTGGATCTGTTAACGCAGGTCCAGAATGAGGCAATATCAGGTAATGCCCATCATTATTTGAATTTGTCTGAGGTACAATCTCAAAGTGAATTGGGGATGAACCTGATTAATCATATTATGGTTTTTGAGAATTACCCAGTACAGGAGGTAATTAAGGAGAATGTACAAAATACCCAAAGTCAAAAAGGTCAAGAATTAACCATAGAATCTATGGAAGTATTTGAACAGACCAATTATGATTTCAGTATCATGGTGATCCCAACACCATTATCATTAATTGTGGAATTGAGGTATAATGCCAATAAATTTGAGCCGCAGTTGATTAAA
>NZ_JQJY01000014.1 GCF_000745775.1 Flavobacterium sp. ASV13
AATGTAGGTTCAGTTTATGCTTATAATTTAGAGGGTTGTTATATCGAGGGTAAATTGAGTATAGCGTCAGCACCTGCAAATTTAGCTGTATTCAGAAATATAAACAATTCATGCATAAACACAACTATTTTCTTACAAGATGAAACACTTGCAAGTTTTATAACCGCATCTGACGGTGAGGGTGGACCGAGCCCAACAATTCTTAACACTGACAAAATGACATTTTTACAAGGTCAGACAGAAACAAGTAGATTTAAACTTGTCACAGATGCACAGATGAAAGATGCTGTATATCTTGCGGATATTGGTTTCGATATAGTTCCATAGTTGCGACATCGCAACCAGAAAGGGTGATAAAATGAGTTGGTTTATACAAGCAGATGTCAATAACGGATATCCTGCACAAAACACATGGCGTGAGTCATGGCAAACAAGTTGGACATCGACACAATCACATAGATATCCTGACCATATGTGGAGAATACAGTCAGGTATTAATAATGGTTATCCATGGCTCTATCCATGGTTTAAGGAAAGTACTTCTGATATCGGTGATGTAGTAATAGGCGGTTCACAGAGCAACTATCCTAATGGATTTACTAAGTCAGATAAAGGTGGTATTCGTGATGACTTTGACGATGTGCCAATGATAACCGACGGTTCAATCGGAAGCATATTTGCTAATAGTGTAATAACAAGTGCAGTTGATGGCAGAGCATTTGTAATATCTGGTGCTAAGCTTAAAGAGTGTCTTGACAGTTTTAATGATGATAGTATATTTTCACAAACAATTAAGGAAACAGTAATGGCATTTTATGGTGCAAATATTTTTGATAGTATCATATCTTGTAAACTGTTTCCATTTGATATCGCACAGTTAGTATTTAATAATGGGTCTAATGTAAGACAGAGTGTAATAAGTTCTAGTACAGCAGATATAAATGCTTTTGGTAAATACACATTAGCACAAAATGCAAACAAGTTAGCTAGTTCAGTAGGGTGTTATAGATTTGGTACAATTCATGTTGAACCATTACAAGCATGGGAAATAGAAAACATTGATTTTTCTATATGGTTGCCTATGGCAGGACTTTTTCCAATTGATATTCGTGGAGTATCAGATGTAGATATTATGTTATATGTAGACATGATTAATGGTTTAGGTGAATATGCTGTTTTCATAAACAGACAGTTAACAGGAACTTACAGAGTAATGTTAGGTATTGATGTGCCTGTAAATACTAACATTGGACGTATGCAAGCTAATATGTTAACAAATGTTGTATCAACTTTTGCTAGAGGTTTAGGTTCTTTGGCAGGTGGTATAGCAGAGGGTACTGCTAAGGGTGCTATAATAAACGGTACTACTGGTATCGGTGGTATGCTTGCAGGAACTATGCCACATTACACAATGAATACGCCGTCATGCGGTGGTTTGGCAAGTATGCAGAACACAGGCAATCCTAGAATAGTAGCCAAAATTCCTAAAATGTTTAAAGAGGGATATGGTTATAAAGAGACTTTGGGATGGAATAGGTCAACGTGCTATGTTAGACTTAATGAGTGTAGTGGATATGTCAAGTGTAGAAACTACAAGACAGATATAATTGTTGCTACGGATAGTGAAAAGCTTGAAATAGAACAGTTAATGAATAACGGAGTATTTATATGAGTTGCGACATCGCAACTCATATAACAGAGTTGCGACATCGCAACTAGAATGGAGTGATGAATAATGGCAAAGAAAGTTAGAGTAAGTGATTTAAAAGGTCGTGCTAAATTAGAGCATGAGTACAGAAAGAAAGTTAGATTAGCTAACAAGATACTTAAAAGGTTTGATGAAGAAAACAAAAGATTTATACTCGATGATGATTATGGTGCAACGTTTCATGACAAAACAATAGTTACCAAAAAAGGAATGTTCAGAAGTAACCCCACAGAGTTAAATGTTAAAGAACTTAATTCTAGATTAGAAATGATTAAAAATTTCATTTGGGATAGCGATGATTATTTCAGAGACGTTGATATGTTGACAGAAGTAGCAACTAAAATGGAAAAGTGGGAACTTAATAAAGAACATGGTATGCCTGAAATGTCACAAGATTTGGCTGACTTTTTTACTTTTGTAAAAGCTATGATGGGAGACACATTTGACCCGTCAAAAACAAGTATTTTACAAGCGGCTAGAGCAATGTTAAAAGAGGGCGGAGAGAAAAATACTTATGAACAATTAAAGCAACGTTTCTTAGATGCTATGGCAAATAGTGAAGATACAGGAACGTTATACGATATATTTTCACAACAAGGAAGATACATATGATTTACTGGGAAGATTTTGATTTTAATGAACTACCTGACATTGAAGCAATAAAAGGTAACAAACAGAATTATTATTTAAATTCTGATTTTGCTGTTGATATTGAAGTAAGTTCATTTTATCATGAGGGACAGAAAAGAGCATATCCTTATATAATGATGGTTAATATGTGCGGTAATATAATTTATTGTAGATATTTAACAGAATTATATGAGATATTCCAGAGACTTAAAGATAGATATAAACTATCATATAGAAGACGGATATTAATGTTCATACATAACTTGTCTTATGAATTTCAGTTCTTTAGAGATATATGTAATTTTACAGAAGTTTTTGCAAGAACAAGACTAAAACCAATGAAGTGTTTTGACTTAAATAGTTGTATTGAATTTCATTGTAGCTATACAATATCAGGATTAAAATTATCTAACCTTGCTAAGAATTTGAAAAGTGTAAAGATAGAAAAACTTGACGGTGATGAATATGATTATAAATTAATAAGACATAGTGAAACTCCATTAACTGAAATGGAAATGAAATACTGTGAACACGATGTGCTGATTTTACATTACTGGATACAAGAAGAAATATCTAAGAATGAGGGTAAAATAACAAAAATACCATTAACACAAACAGGATATATTAGGCGTGAATGTAGAGATTATATATTTAACAACACAAATAGAGGTAAATATAAATACATGATTAAAAAATGTACTCCATCAACAGATTGTTTTATATGTTTACATAAAGCTTTTGCAGGTGGAGATACTCATGCAAATTATATTCATGTTAGAAGTGAAGTTAAAAATGTAGCAAGTTTTGACTTTGCTAGTAGTTATCCAGCAGTTATGGTTAAATGTAAATATCCTAGAGAATTTAAAAAAGTAGATGTTATGTCAACAGGTATGTTTGAAAATATGATAGAGAAAAAGGCTTGTGTATTTAAAATAGCCTTTGATAAGATAGAAGCAAAAAGACATCATCATACTCTTAGTGTATCTAAATGTGAAACTTACAACAGAAAAACTTTAGTCGTGGATAATGGTAGAGTAGTTAAAGGTGAATGTATTACAACATATATGACCGATGTTGACTATAAAGATTTTGTAAAGTTTTATGATTTTGAGGGCAGACAAATAATTGATTTTTATTATAGTGAATATGAGTATTTACCTACACCATTTGTTGAATACATACTAGAATTGTTTAAGAATAAGACAGAGTTAAAAGGATTAAAGGGAGAGTTAGAAGAAGCTTTATACATGAAAAGTAAACAGCACATTAATGGTTTATATGGAATGTGTGTGACTAACATAGCTAACGAAAATGCTGTGTTTACAGATAAATGGGAAAAATATCCTGAACTGACAATAGAAGAAGAATATAAACATTTAACAGATGTTCTTGAAGAATATAAAAACGGATATGGAAGTTTCTTGTTATATCAATGGGGTGTTTGGGTTACTGCATGGGCAAGACATTTCTTAAGAGAAACTATAATGAAGATAGAAGATAATTCAGATGAATTAGATGGTTTTGTATATTGTGATACAGATAGTATTAAAATGACTGACTATGAAAAACATTTGAAAATAATAAATGATTATAATGCACAGAATGAAATTGACATGAGAAAAGCTATGGATTATCATGGAATAGTAGAAGATAGATTTAAAGCTAAAACAGTTAAAGGTGAAATTAAAGTTCTGGGTAACTGGGAATTTGAAGAAGAAAGTTTTGCTACTAAATTTAAAACTCTGGGTGCAAAACGTTATATGTACACGACAGTTGCGACATCGCAACCAGAAGAATATCATTTAACAGTTGCAGGATTGAATAAGAAAAAAGCTTTACCATACATTATAGAACATGGTGGTTTTAGGTTCTTCAAAAAGGGTATGAGAATACCACCTGATTATACAGGTAAATCAACACATAGCTATATAGACGAATACTATGATATAGATGTTATAGATTATCTAGGCAATGTTAGTAACTGTCAAGCATATCATTATATACACCTTGAAGAACAGGAGTATAATTTAAGTATTGCTACACAGTTTGAAAAATTCCTAAAGGATACCACAATAAGTGGCGAACCTATTGAGAATAGAGTTAAACTTTTCAGAACAGGTGCTATGAGTACAGGGGGTCATTTTGCATGAGTGATTATTATTCATTAAAGAAAATTGATAGTAAAAAGTGTTTGTATAACATGATAATAGGCAAGAGAGCAAACGGTAAAACATATGCAATTATAAAAGAACACAGCATTAAAGACTACTTTAAAGACGGTTCACGACTTGCATATATAAGAAGATTTAAAGAGGATTTAACTCCACGAAATATAGGTGAGTTATTAACTCCACATTTGCCATTGATAGAAAAGTTGTCTAAAGGTAGATTTAATAGTATAAAGTATTTCAACAGAGAGTTCTGGTTCTGCAAGAGGAATGAAAAGAATGAGATAACTGACATATCTGAAACGAGTGTAATAAAATGTTTTTCGCTGAACACATGGGAGTCAGCAAAAGGTGCAGACAATGGTTATTTCAAAACTGTATTCTTTGATGAATTTCTTACGAGAGGTTTTTATCTGAAAGACGAATTTATAATGTTCACAAACTTGCTGTCAAGTATTATAAGAAATAGAGATGGTACGACAATTTATATGGTTGCTAATACTGTAAATAAATATTGTCCGTACTTTGCAGAAATGGGTCTGTCTAATATTGAGAAAATGGCACAGGGTACTATTGATATATACAAATACGGTGAGACTGGTTTGTCAATAGCCGTTGAATATTGTAGTGATTGTATAGCAGGTAGAAAAGTAAACAAATACTTTGCTTTTGATAATCCTAGATTGCAAATGATAAAGTCAGGTTCATGGGAGTTGGACAATTATCCACACTGTCCTGTTGACTATGACGAAAAAGATGTACTTTTCCATGCGTTCATTGATTTCAATGGAGCGTTAATTCATGGTGAAGTAGTAAGATATATAGATAGTTACACTAAGAATAAACATCTGTTTGTATTTTTCTATAAGCAAACTAAAGAGATTGACTTTGAAAAGATAAAAGTACTATACACGGATAAACCAGACAGCAATATTTTACACTGTCACTTTGTTCATGAACAACCAAGTAAAATGCATAAAATGTTTATTGAATTGA
>NZ_JQJY01000015.1 GCF_000745775.1 Flavobacterium sp. ASV13
TTAGGTGTTAAAGGCAGACTTTCTATCTCTACATAAAAACCAGGCACCATATATTCAGGCAGCCTGTTTTGCAGGTAAGTTCTAAGCTCTGATTTATCAATCTCGATTCTGGACACATAATAAGCCACCAAAGTTTTGTCCTGGTTGATTTCTTTAGCTTCCACTACAACCTGTTGTATCTCCCCTGAATATTGAGATATGGCCGTTTCTATCTCTCCTAGCTCTATACGATAACCTCTTATCTTGACTTGATGGTCGTTTCTGCCCAAAAATTCAATATTACCATCTGGCAGCCACCTGCCTAAATCACCCGTATCATACATTCTTGTTCCTTTTATGAAAGGATTCGAAATGAATTTCTCTGCCGTGAGTTCTGGTTTGTTTAAGTAACCTCTGGCTACTCCATCTCCTGAAACATAAATCTTTCCGGTAACACCTATAGAAACTGGCTGTAACCCTTCATCTAATATATAGATCTGTGTGTTATCAATTGGTTTGCCAATAGGAATAGTCTGTTTTTCATATTTTAGTTTTTCTACACGATAAAAAGTTGAACAAATTGTATTTTCAGTTGGTCCATAGCCATTAATAATTTTAGTTTTTTTTGTAAAAAATTCTATAGTTTTGAATTGTATAGGTTCTACTCCAATTAATATTTTTTTAATTTCATCATATTTATTTACTTCTAGTTCTTTACTTATATCTTCTAAATGCCTTGGGTGTATATAACAACAATTGATTTTGTTTTCTATAAAATATTTTGCATATTCTTTTGGATACAATACTGTTTCGTATTTCGGTATTAACAGTTTTGAACCTGATAAAATAGAGTTGAAAATTTCAAGGACAGAAACATCAAAAGTATAATTACATGTTAAGGTTGTGTTGTAAACTTCTAAATCATTATTATAAGAATAAATCAAATTTACAAGATTCTTATGTTCCACCATCACCCCTTTAGGATTACCGGCAGTACCAGAAGTGTAAATAACGTAGGCTAAATCGTTTGGTTTATTTATTTTTAAGGCATTTGATTTACTATATTGTTTTTGTTTTTTGTAAAAATTTCCTAATTCTTGTTCATCAATAACAATTTTACAGTTACTGTCTTTTTCTATGTAAGTGATTCTTTCCTCAGGATAACTTGGATCGATTGGCACATAAGCGGCACCGGATTTTAGTATTCCTAAAATAGCCAGTATCATTCGTTCACTTCGCTCTAACTTTATTCCGATCAAATCATCGGCTTGTATTTTGTAAGTTTCTCTTAAATAATGCGCTAATTGATTTGCTTTCTCATTGAGTTGTTTATAAGTCAATTGTACTTCTTCAAAAACTACAGCGATATTATCTGAAGTTTTTTCAACTTGTTCTTCAAATAAATCGATGATGGTTTTATCTTTCGGATAATCAACTTTGGTATCGTTAAAGTCTACTAATAATTGTTGTTTCTCTGTTTCAGATAAATAACTTAGAGAGTCTATAGCTAGATTAGGATTTGTAACTATATCTAATAATACTATTTTGAAATGATTTAATATTCGTTTTACAAATTCTTCAGAATAAATATCTGTATTATATGTAAGTGTTAATTCCAGATCATCACCTTTTTTTTGAAAAGCAAAATCCATATCAAACTTACTAACAGCTTCTCCTTCTAATTGTAATTCTTTAACTTCAATATCTCCAATTTTTGGAACATTTTTTTTGACATTATCTATATTTTGTAGCGTAACCATAACATCAAACAAAGGATTTCGACTCCTATCAAGTTTAATAGGTAATTGTAATACCAACTCATCAAATGGATAAACCTGATGTTCATAAGCACCAAGCGTAACTTTTTTAACATTTGTCAATATTTCTTTAAAACTATCTTTTCCCTCAAATTGGGTTCTTAATGCCAATGTATTAACATAAAAGCCTATTTGATTTTGTAAATCTGTATGTTCTCTTCCTGCTGTTGGACTACCAATTACAATATCGGTTTGGTTGGTATATCTATACAATAATACTTTTACTGCTGCCAATAAACCCATAAATAGTGTACTATCTTCTGATTGGCATAAATGATTAAAATCTTTAAAAAGACTCTCGCTAAAAACAGTATTGACTGATTTACCATTATAAGTTTTTATAGCTGGTCTAGTTTGGTAATTAGGTAAATTCAATATAGGAATTTCACCATCAAATTGTTGTAACCAATACGATTTATGTCTTTCTAAATTCACGTTTTTCAATAAACCTTGTTGCCATGTTGCATAATCTTTGTATTGAAGAGGTAATACTGGCAATGGATTTTCATTTCCTTTTGCAAAAGAATCATATAAAGCAAATAATTCATTGGTCATTATTTCTGTTGACTGCCCATCACTAATAATATGATGCATCACACAAACAAACACATGGGTGTCTTCGGATGTTTTGACTAACCTGACTCTCAATAAAGAATCTGTAGATAAATCAAAAGAATAGTTCGTTTCTTCTTGAATTATTCCTCTGGTGGTTTCTACAATGTTTTCTTCCTTGCTAATATCCTCCAATTGCAATTGAAAATTACTTTCCTCAGGTTTTAATATAAATTGTCTCACTTCACCTGTTGCATCCTCTTTAAATAAGGTTCTTAATGATTCATGTCGTTCAATAAGGGACTGAAAAGCTTTTTGTAAATCAGAAACAATGACATTGGCCTTCAATTCAAAAACACTTGACATATTATAAGCTGTATTTCCTCCTTCAAATTGACTTAACAACCATAATCTGCGTTGAGAGGAAGACAAAACATAACTAAATTGTTCAGCGACTTTAGGAATAAATAAATGCTTTTCTTTTTTGGTTTTATGTAAAATAATAAATTCAATCAATTCATTTTTATACAATTTAATTTCATTCAATAAATCCTCTGTCATAACTCCTTTTGGAGCCTGAATATCTAATTTTTCATCAACCAAATCAATTTTGATATTGAAATTATGTAGTATTTTAATTAACTCTTCCATTTTATGAATTCTTACAACTTATTAATTACCTGTTCTCGTTCTTTATTTTCGTTACCAGCTTCCCTATTTTCTACTTTTATTTTGTTGTTTCCAAACTTATAATCTAATGACAATTAGAAAGATTGGGTATCATAATAATATCCAAAATTTTGATAAATACCATTTACTACTGAATTTCCTGTTATTTTTTCAGTTCTAAATAGATCATCCCCTTTTAATGAAATCTTTAAATCTTTATCCGGTAAAAGATATTGAATACTTATGGAGGTAGAAGTCATAGCACCATTTTCGTATATTCCATCTATTCTTTGAAAACTATACCAATAATTTAAATTCAATAATAATGATTTACCCCTATTTAATATAAAATCATTTATTGCTTTGTCTGATTTGTACTTTATACCATCCCGATTTTGTTTCTAAGAGAAATTCTCCTTTCTTATTTCTAATATCATTTTTGATGGCAATAGAATCTTTATTTGTTAAAATAATTGCTGCTAAATTGAGGGATGTATCTTCAGCATTCATAACTTTTCCAATTATTTTTATTTGGGCAAACAAAGTGGAATTGGATAATAAAAGGAAAAGAATCAACAAATTTTTCATAATTATTTAAACTTTCTGTTAATCATAACATTGCATTAATGGGTAAATTATATAGTGAATTTATCTGTACTATTATCTTCAAAATCGAATGTTTGAATCAAACTAACATTCATAATAAAATAGGCTTGTTCTTCTAAAATCATATTTTTAAATAATTCATTGATGGACATTTTAATATCAAATTCTTTGTGTATCAAACTGATTAATCTTATAGCAATTAAACTATTACCTCCTAAATCCAAGAAATTATCGGTAATTCCTACTTTTTCAATAACTAAAACTTCTTGCCAAATTGCTACTAACTTTTCTTCTGTTTCATTTCTTGGTGCTACAAATTCCTTTCTTATGATATAACTTCCATCAACTTCTGGTAATGCTCTGCGATCTATTTTCCCATTTGGGGTTAATGGAAGTGATACTAACTGAACATAGAAGATAGGAACCATATATTCAGGCAGCCTGTTTTGCAGGTAAGTTCTAAGCTCTGATTTGTCAATCTCGATTCTGGACACATAATAAGCCACCAAAGTTTTGTC
>NZ_JQJY01000016.1 GCF_000745775.1 Flavobacterium sp. ASV13
ACTTGCTCTTCAAATAAATCGATGATGGTTTTATCTTTTGGATAATCAACTTTGGTATCGTTAAAGTCTACTAATAATTGTTGTTTCTCTGTTTCAGATAAAATTACCTCCTTATTTAAAACATTATTTGGTCGAGTTACAAGTAAATTTAAAAAGTTATAGTAATAACTATGTAATTGTTCTACAGTTATTCCTCCTTTTAGTACACGTTGCTGATGCCATGATATATTTATACCAGCCTGTATAGGACAAATTGTCAAATCTAGAAAAGTATTGGATAATGTAAAATTAATATCCGTAAATTCAAATTCTTTAACTTTATTTGTCTCTTGGAGATTAAGGTCATTCAATATGTGAAAATCGATATAATTAAAGAATGTATCAAAAAACGGATTCTCTCCCTGGTTATTAAGTGAAAATCGAGTATGTAATTCAAATAAACTAATTCCTTCAAACTGTTTCTGTAGGTTTACAAAATGATTTACTTGTTTTACAAAATCTAATATTGTTCCTTTTGTTCCATTTAAACGAAACGGTAGTGTATTTAAAAAACATCCTAATATTTTATCACTATCTTCTAATAAAGGTCTTCCGTTTGTGACTAGACCGGCCAAAACATCATTATCATATGTTAACATTTGTAATGTATAGAGATAGGCTGAAAAATTTAATATTTTCATACTTATCCCTTGACTAACTACAAATTCCTGAATGGAATTATACAGTTTTCCTTCCAATACAAAATTGTAGTGATTGAATACAACTTCTTCAGTAAAAATATCTAGACGCTTATAACCATTTAACTTTTCTTTCCAATAATTATATTGATTGTCAATCTCTTTTATACATTTTTGATTAAAGACATAATCTTTATAGCTCAATGAAAGCTTTTCCAAAGTCGTTATACCTTCTTTCTGTATGCTGATGTATGTATTATTAAGTTCGGTTATTAAAGATGCAAGGCTCCAGCCATCAAGAATAGCATGATGAAATTGGAACAATAAATGCCATTGTTGCTCTCCCAATTTATAAATCTTCATACGCCAAAGACCTGGTATAGAAATATCAAATGGCTTTTCAGTTCGCTCCTGAATCATAAACTCATTGATCAGTTCCTGTTGGACCTTTTTATCTTTTGTCGAAATATCTTCGCTCTCCAATGATATGTCAATATTCTTATAAACAAGATGTACAGGCACACTGTAATTATCTATATTAAATGCGACACGAAGTATTTCATGTTTTTCAACCAATAATTCTAATGCTATGATAAATATGGATTCATCAAAATCCTGTATAGGAATAGGAATTAAAAACTGATCATGATATACACCTAGCTTTGTGTTCAGAAATGAGGAATATAACATACCTTGCTCTATATCACTCATGGGGAAAATAGAAATAATCTTCTCTGAATCTAATTCCTTAGATAAATTTTCAAAACTTCTCTCTATTTGTAACTTTATTAACGGAGAAATTGTACTTGTTAGGCGCTCTAACTTTATAGATAGTAATTCCTTAATAGAAGGAAATGCATAAATATCTGATAATTTATAATTTAGCCCCAAGAAATTATTAATCCTGCTTAAAAGACGTATTGAACGTATCGAGTCCCCCCCTAAATCAAAGAAATTATCCGTAATTCCTATTTTCCCCACTCCCAATACTTCTTTCCATATTTCAACTAACTGTTCCTCAATTTCATTACTTGGGCCTACAAATTCCTTTCTTATGATATCATTATCAGAGATGTTTGGCAAAGCTTTATAATTTATTTTCCCATTTGAAGTTAATGGTAATTTATCTAGCACAATATAAAAACTAGGAATCATATAATCCGGAAGTTTACTTTGGAGATGATATCGCAGTTCCTTTTTATCTAAATCATTAGATGCAACCAAATAAGCCACCAGTACTTTTTCCTGATGCATTTCTTTTACTACAACCAAAACTTGATTAAAATTCGCTGAATATTGAAGTATGACATTCTCAATTTCGACAAGCTCAATTCTAAATCCTCTAATTTTAACCTGTTGGTCTTTTCTTCCTAAAAACTCAATATTTCCATCTGGTAACCATTTACACAAATCTCCTGTATCATACAATCTCTCGCCTTGCACAAATGGATTTGGAATAAATTTTTCAGCTGTAAGTTCTGCTTTATTCAAGTATCCTCTCGCTACTCCAGCTCCGGATACGTACAATTGACCTATTACACCGGTAACGACTGGTTGCAAATTTTTGTTCAATATATAGGCAGAACTATTTGGAATAGGTTTCCCTATCGGAATTGTGCTGTATTTTACATTTTGTATCTCAAAAGTTGTAGAAAATGTTGTGTTTTCTGTAGGTCCATAACCATTTACTATTTTTATGGCCGGATACCTTTCAAATACTTTTTCAGTATGCTTTGGTGACACAACATCGCCCCCAACAATTAGTTGGTCAATGTTTTCAAAAATCTTAATATTACTTTCTACCACTTGACTAAACCATGAAGCAGTCATCCAAAGACTATTCACCTTATGCGTTTTTACGACATCTTCTAATTTAGATAAATCAAGTAAATTGTTCTGAGTGGTTAATATTAATCTTGAGCCGTTCAATAAAGTTCCAAAATACTCGATCGTAGTGGCATCAAAAGATACGGAACCAGTACTTAGCAAAATATTCTCTGCACTCAATGGAAAATAAGAACAAGGTTTAACTAATCTAATAACATTACCATGCTCCACCATTACTCCTTTTGGTTCTCCAGTTGAACCAGAAGTATAAATTACATAAGCCAAATCTGATGTTGAATTGATAAGATTTGGATTTTCACTATTAAATCTAAACCTTTGTAAATTAAAAAGTGCTAACTCATCCTCATCAACAATCACTTTACAATTGATATCTTTTTCGATATAAGCTATTCTTTCCTGCGGGTAATTGGTATCTATTGGCACGTAAGCGGCTCCTGATTTTAGGACACTTAAAATTGCAATAATCATTTGTTCGCTTCTATCTAACTTTATACCAACAAGATCATTTGGTTCAATGAAATATTCGTTTCTTAAATAGTGAGCCAATTGATTGACTTTTTCGTTAAGTTCCTTATACGTGAGTGATATATTGCCAAAAACAATAGCAATATTGTCAGGAGTGTTAATAACTTGCTCCTCAAATAAAGTAACTATTGTTTTATCGTTCGGATAAGAAACAACTGTATTGTTAAACTCTGATATTACTTGGAATTTTTCTATTTCTGTTAAGAATTCTACTTCTTGAATATCTTTTGTTGTTTCATCCAGTAATCCATTCATTAGATTTTCGAAATGATGAAACATTCTTTCGATTACATTAACATCATAGATATCTGTATTATAATCAATCATTAATTCTAAGCCATCTTTTTCAGTAAAAGCAAAGCGAATATCAAATTGAGAAGTTTTTCTTAAAAAACTGTACTCATTTACTTCAATACCAATTAGTTCTTCGTTGTTAAGGTTTTTTAATTGTTTTTGATTTTGTAAAACTACAATAACATCAAACAAAGTAGAACGACTGGTATCTTTCTTTAAATTCAATTTTTTAATCAATGCATCAAAAGGATAACCTTGATGCTCGTATGCTCCTAATAAAGTTTCTTTTTCCTGATTTAATAAATCTAAAAAGCTATTATGCTCTTTAAAAAGTGTTCTTATTGCTAGTGTATTTAAATACAAACCTATTTGATGCTCCAGATCAGGATGCTCACGTCCTGCTATAGGAGTACCTACTACAATATCATATTGACCACTGTATTTATGCAAAAGCACTTTGACCCCTGTCATAAGAGTCATAAACAAAGTGGATTGGTGTTTCTCTGAAAAACCTTTCAGTTTGTCTAAAAACGACTTGGAGAATCCATGTGTTAAACTTGCTCCATTATAAGTTTGGACCGATGGCCGTTTTTTAAAACTAGGTAAGTCTAAAA
>NZ_JQJY01000017.1 GCF_000745775.1 Flavobacterium sp. ASV13
CTGGAAGGGCTTTTCTGTCTATCTTGCCATTAGGTGTCAGAGGCAGACTTTCTATCTCTACATAAAAACCGGGCACCATATATTCAGGCAGCCTGTTTTGCAGGTAAGTTCTAAGCTCTGATTTGTCAATCTCTGTTTTGGACACATAATAAGCCACCAAAGATTTGTCCTGGTTGATTTCTTTGGCCTCTACTACAACCTGTTGTATATCCTCTGAATATTCAGATATGGTCGTTTCTATCTCTCCTAGCTCAATCCTAAATCCTCGAACTTTAACCTGATGATCAAGTCTTCCCAAGAATTCAATATTATTAGTTTTGTCCATGTATCCTATATCACCAGTATTATACATGATCCCTCCAAACTTAGAATAAAATGGATCTTCCAAAAAAGCAGCTTCAGTTTTTAAATTATCATTTGCATAACCTGTTGCAACTCCAATTCCTCCAATGTATAAGTAACCTTGAACTCCGTAAGGAACCGGTTTTTTATATTTATCCAGAATATAGAATGTGTTATTTTGTATTGGCTTACCGTATGGTATACGTGTCCAATTCTTTTCTACATTACGAATTGGATAATAAATTGACCAAACGGTTCCTTCAGTAGCTCCTCCTAAACTTATAATTTCTGCTGATGGAAAGTATTTATTGATACGTTCGGGAAGTTGTACAGGTATCCAATCACCGCTCATAAAAATAACTCTAAGATTATTTTGTATGTAATTTTCTTTCTCAGATTCAATAATATCAACTAGTAAATTCATTGTTGATGGTACTGAATCCCAAAACGTTATTTTCTCTTTTAATAAAAGATCTATTAATTTCCCTGAATCTCTTATTTCTTTTTCATTTGCTATCACTATTGCTCCACCAGCAGATAATATTCCAAAAACATCATAAACAGAAAGATCAAAACACATTGAAGTAATAAACAACAAACGATCTTTTTCTGTAACTTTGAATCTTGAGTTCACCCAATCAATTAAATTTACGACCGAAAAGTGTCTTATCATTACACCTTTAGGATTTCCAGTTGATCCTGAAGTGTAAATTGTATATGCTAAACTATCAATATTAATTTTTAAATTAAGATTATTTACACTTTCGTTTTTTATGAAGATATCATTCATGAAAATCAAAGATATTTCTCCAAATATATTCTCCGAGCTAAGAATTTCTTCCTGAATTATAAACTTAACATTCGAGTTACTTACCATGTATTGTTTTCTAGAGGAAGGATATTCGTTATCAATTGGAACATATGCAGCTCCAGTTTTTAAAATCCCATAAAGCCCAATAATCATATTGAAACCTCGAGTTGCTATTAATGCAACATTATCTTGAGCTTTAACTCCATTCAAAATTAAATATCTAGCTAGTTGATTTGCTTTCTCGTTGAGTTCATTGTAAGTTAATTCAGTATCTTCAAAAACTACTGCTACATTATTTGGAGTTTTCTTTACTTGCTCTTCGAATAAATCGATTATAGTTTTATCTTTAGGATAATCAACCTGAGTATTATTAAACTCTACTAAAAGCTGATGTTTTTCTTCTTGGGTGATATAATCTATTTCATTGATGAGCATCTCTGGTTGTTCTAATAATGGGGTTATCAGATTCTCAAAATGCGAAAAGATTCTATTGATTAATTCCAAGTCATAAATATCAGTATTATATTCTATTGATAAATTTAATACCTCTTGTTCGAAAAACTTAAAATTGATATCAAATTGAGAAGTTATGCTTTCAAAATCGTAATGACTTATCGAGATATTGTTTAATTCTTCCTTATTGTTAATATTGTTTAGTTGTCCTTGATTCTGCAAGACTACCATCACATCAAACAAGGCATTTCTACTGGTATCTCTTTTTGTGTTTAATTTTCCTACTAATTTATCAAAAGGATAGCCTTGATGTTCATAAGCTCCTAATAAGGTTTCTTTTTCTTGTTGCACTAAATCTTGAAAGGATTCATTTTCTCTGAATTGCGTTCTAATAGCAACTGTATTTAAATACAATCCTAGCTGATTCTCTAAATCAGGGTGTTCTCTTCCAGCTATTGGTGTGCCTATGATAATATCATCTTGACTTGTATAACGATGCAAGAGCGCATTGACTCCTGCCATCAAGGTCATAAACAAGGTTACATCTTGCTTTTTTGAGAAGTCTTTAAGCTTATTTAAAAACTCTTTTGAGAATTGATAACTTATTGTATCTCCGTTGTAGGTTTTAACTAAGGGGCGTGCTTTAAAACTTGGAAGATCAATTACAGGTAATTCACCTTCAAACTGTTCTAACCAATAGACCTCTGATACTTGTTGTTTTTGTTTTTGTCCTTCGCTGTTTTGCCATACTGCATAGTCTTTGTATTGAATAGATAATACAGGTAGTTGAGCTTCTTTTGCTTCTACTAAAGAATTATAGATTTTTTCAACTTCTGATATCAATAATTCTATAGACCAGCCATCGCCTATGATGTGATGAAGCGATAAGAAAAACACATGTTCTTTCTCTTTTAACTTGATCATACTGGCTCTTACAAATGGGGCGTGTTCTAAATCAAAAGCAATGCTGTTTAACTCATGTAAGTAATTGGCAACTATTTGTTCTTGGTTTTCTTTCTGTTTTGAAAAATCTTTTTGTACAACAATAAAATCAACTTTTTCTATAGGAACAATCCATTGGCGTACTTCACCTTGCTTATCTACTTTAAAAGAAGTTCTTAAAATTTCATGACGCTTGATTAATAACCTAAATGCTTCTTCAAATTTATCAAAATCAACAGTTCCTGTAAACCTAACTGCTGCGGGCATATTATAGGCCAAAGAACCACCCTCAAGTTGGCTCAATATCCATAAACGACTCTGTGAGCTAGTTAGGGGATAGGATTCATCCTCCGCTGCTTTGGGAATGTCTAAATATTCGCTTTGTTTTAATTGTTTGCTTAATTCTTTTATGGTTGGATTGGCAAAGAATATTTTAAAGGATATCGTTTTTCCTAATTTTTTAAAAATTTGATTGATAACTTGAACTACTATCAGACTATGTCCTCCCAGCTCAAAGAAATT
>NZ_JQJY01000018.1 GCF_000745775.1 Flavobacterium sp. ASV13
TCTTCAAATTTATCAAAATCAACAGTTCCTGTAAACCTAACTGCTGCCGGCATATTATAGGCCAAAGAACCACCCTCAAGTTGGCTCAATATCCATAAACGACTCTGTGAGTTAGTTAGAGGATAGGCAGCTTTAATTGGAGATACTGGTATTGAAAAAGGATTATTTATATCACTTTTCGAACTTTTTAGAAATTGTATTAACTGATCCTTGTTGTTTTTTATCTGATCATAAATTACCGGATCTAAATCATCTGTATCATAAAATACTTCAAGTTCATCATCATTTAAAACAATATCAATTGATTCTTTTTTTAATTCTATTAATAAATCCCTAATCTTATCCATAATTTTTATTTTCTTCTTTTATATAATATCTCCTTTTCTCCAAATAACCTTTCAGCAATTATTCCTCTTGAAATACATTCCTTAATTAAATTATTAGATTGAACGATAGGATTAGACTCATCAGTATATTTTATACTACTAACAAACTCGCACCAAGGCTCTTGTCCCATAGCATATACATATACTTCCGATGGATTAAAAGTATTTACCAAATGCATTCCTTTTTTGCAATCAGATCCTGCTAATCTTCTGGACTGGTCGTGTTCTTTTGACAATTCGTTTACAACGAGTGGGCCATACAACCAAGTTAGTGGAGCACCATCACATTCCATACCAAGGAAAATAACATCCACATTTCCAATCAGGGCTTGAGAATGTTCGTATAATTTCTTTTCTAATACTCTAGAATCAGCTACAAAAAGTAAGGAAAAATTTTCAATCTTAACATGAAAGCACATTTTAGCTTTAATATCTAAGTCACTGTGTTCTCCAGTAAATGGAATCCCTGTAATATTACAATCTGAAAAGTTTATGGTTGAAAATTCTTCAATTTCGATGATGTTGTTAAAACCAATAGCATTAAACATTAATTTTAGGCTAGGATCTTGAAGATGTCCTCCACCTGAACGTGGAACAATAATATTTTTTACTTTGTGTCTGAGCGGCAAAAGAGTCTCAAATAAAATGTGATCTTGGTGGTTATGAGTTATTAAAATATAATCAATAGTTTCTGGTAATTCATAATCGGAGAAATGTTCCACGCTTGATTCATAACCATAATAACTGATTAATGGATCAACAAGGATACTAATTTCTCGTGTCTCGATTAATATGCAGGCATGGCCAAAATATCTCATTCTAATACTGTCCCCTTCATATTTTGTATAAGGAACAGATGGAGTTTCAGTAAAAAATGACTGAAAAAGAGTATCTTCAGTTTCATTTAATTCCCCAATCATTTTTCTTATTTCATTATAAGGACGTGCAATTCGCTTCATTTTACTTAATTCATCTATAAAATTATGTTCAAAAGGGATATTTAAATGCAATATGTCATCCTCATCCAGTCTAGGTGTACTCAAACAAAAGGGGCGTGAATCGTTATTTGTAACCCACAATGCTATACTTTGATTTTCTTTGTTATAGTATTTACTCTTATATAAAAGCTGCTCATAAAATCTAAAAGAAGGATTTCCATTTAAATCATATATTAATTCTACATAGCCTTTTAAAATATCGGGCACTACATCATACAAATCTTCTAGTGATTGTCCCTTGGCTTCTTTGTTTAACAATAAAACTAGTTTTCTAATTGCTAAGGATAGACTAATTAATTCCTTTTGGTTAATAAAAGTTGACTCGATTAATTTTTTTATATCCTCTGATCTATCCTCTTTGTAATCCATAAAAGGGCCACCTAGCATTTTTGGATTCTTAACGGCCTCACTATGTAATACAGGGGATTCAATATAAGAATTCATTATTTCAATGTGCCTCTTTGTTATATTCATTGATGCAGTTGATGGTGATATGAGATGTGTCCATGCATACCATCTTTCTATTAAGGGTTCAATTACAACATTTGGTTTTAAATAAACTAAATTTTTCATTTTAAATAATTTTTTTTGATTTTCTATTTTTATTCGATAAACTTGAATTCAATGAGGCAATAAGAGCTGAAATATTTTCAATTTTTGGATTAGCAAAGAACTCTCTAAGCGTCAATTTAACTGAAAAATATTTTTGAGTCATATTTAAAAATCTGATTACATTTAAACTATGTCCCCCCAGTTCAAAGAAATTATCTGTAATTCCTATTTTTTGAACCCCTAATACTTCTTGCCATATTTCTACCATTTTTTCTTCAATGGCATTTCTTGGGGCTGCATATTCTTTTTTAATGATGTC
>NZ_JQJY01000019.1 GCF_000745775.1 Flavobacterium sp. ASV13
CAAGGCAGGCGCTCTAGCCAGCTGAGCTAATCCCCCAATCTAATTATGAATTGTGAATTATGAATTATGAATTTATATTCATAAGGACTCAACTCTAGAATTTCCTTTTTTTTAAGTTAAATAGTAGTCCCGGGCAGACTCGAACTGCCGACCCCTACATTATCAGTGTAGTACTCTAACCAGCTGAGCTACGAGACTCTGTTTTACTTAAGTTTTATCATTTTTTTAAATTAACAGCAAGAGTAATAAAATCCTCAATTCAGATCCATTTCGATACGCATCTTTTTTCCCCAACGTGTGCAAGCACTAACATTCGGGGCTCTAGAAAGGAGGTGTTCCAGCCGCACCTTCCGGTACGGCTACCTTGTTACGACTTAGCCCTAGTTACCAGTTTTACCCTAGGCAGCTCCTTG
Source organism: Flavobacterium sp. ASV13 (assembly GCF_000745775.1). Lineage (GTDB taxonomy): Bacteria > Bacteroidota > Bacteroidia > Flavobacteriales > Flavobacteriaceae > Flavobacterium. The sequence goes on from NZ_JQJY01000019.1 coordinate 414, forward strand.
CGGTCACCGACTTCAGGCACCCCCAGCTTCCATGGCTTGACGGGCGGTGTGTACAAGGCCCGGGAACGTATTCACCGGATCATGGCTGATATCCGATTACTAGCGATTCCAGCTTCACGGAGTCGAGTTGCAGACTCCGATCCGAACTGTGACCGGCTTTGTAGATTCGCTCCTGGTCACCCAGTGGCTGCTCTCTGTACCGGCCATTGTAGCACGTGTGTAGCCCAAGGCGTAAGGGCCGTGATGATTTGACGTCATCCCCACCTTCCTCACAGTTTGCACTGGCAGTCTTGTTAGAGTTCCCGACATGACTCGCTGGCAACTAACAACAGGGGTTGCGCTCGTTATAGGACTTAACCTGACACCTCACGGCACGAGCTGACGACAACCATGCAGCACCTTGTAAATTGTCTTGCGAAAGTTCTGTTTCCAAAACGGTCAATCTACATTTAAGCCTTGGTAAGGTTCCTCGCGTATCATCGAATTAAACCACATGCTCCACCGCTTGTGCGGGCCCCCGTCAATTCCTTTGAGTTTCATTCTTGCGAACGTACTCCCCAGGTGGGATACTTATCACTTTCGCTTAGCCACTGAAGTTGCCCCCAACAGCTAGTATCCATCGTTTACGGCGTGGACTACCAGGGTATCTAATCCTGTTCGCTACCCACGCTTTCGTCCATCAGCGTCAATCCATTAGTAGTAACCTGCCTTCGCAATTGGTATTCCATGTAATCTCTAAGCATTTCACCGCTACACTACATATTCTAGTTACTTCCTAATAATTCAAGTTCAGCAGTATCAATGGCCGTTCCACCGTTGAGCGATGGGCTTTCACCACTGACTTACTAAACCGCCTACGGACCCTTTAAACCCAATGATTCCGGATAACGCTTGGATCCTCCGTATTACCGCGGCTGCTGGCACGGAGTTAGCCGATCCTTATTCTTACGATACCGTCAAGACATTACACGTAATGTTGTTTCTTCTCGTACAAAAGCAGTTTACAATCCATAGGACCGTCATCCTGCACGCGGCATGGCTGGTTCAGGCTTGCGCCCATTGACCAATATTCCTCACTGCTGCCTCCCGTAGGAGTCTGGTCCGTGTCTCAGTACCAGTGTGGGGGATCTCCCTCTCAGGACCCCTACCCATCGTCGCCTTGGTAAGCCGTTACCTTACCAACTAGCTAATGGGACGCATGCTCATCTTTCACCGTTGTGACTTTAATAGTGTGTTGATGCCAACTCACTATACTATGAGGTATTAATCCAAATTTCTCTGGGCTATCCCTCTGTGAAAGGTAGATTGCATACGCGTTACGCACCCGTGCGCCGGTCTCTAGCTCCGAAGAACTATACCCCTCGACTTGCATGTGTTAAGCCTGCCGCTAGCGTTCATCCTGAGCCAGGATCAAACTCTTCATCGTATATTTTAATATTATATAATCGATGCTTATTCTAGTGGTTCTTTTCGAATCTATCGATTCCATTACTCTTATTCTATTTGTCTCGTCTTTTGGACGAGACGGCTGTCAATTCAATATGTCTACGAACGTAATTTT
>NZ_JQJY01000020.1 GCF_000745775.1 Flavobacterium sp. ASV13
ATAAACATATTACCGAAGCTATGGATTTGCAGTTTACTGCAAGTGGTAGGGGAGCATTCTGACAGGGTTGAAGGTGTATCGTAAGGTATGCTGGACCGGTCAGAAAAGAAAATGTAGGCATAAGTAACGATAATGCGGGCGAGAAACCCGCACACCGAAAAACTAAGGTTTCCACAGCTATGCTAATCAGCTGTGGGTTAGTCTGGTCCTAAGGCGAACCCGAAAGGGACAGTCGATGGCCAACGGGTTAATATTCCCGTACTACTAATTACTGTGATGGGGTGACGGAGTGATGAAAGCGCCGCGAACTGACGGAATAGTTCGTTGAAGTACCTAGCTATATTCTCTATAGGCAAATCCGTAGAGAATGGTGAAATACGATAGTACTCGGAGTCTTCGGACAAAGAGATAGTGCGCCTAAGGGCTTCCAAGAAAAACCTCTAAACTTCAGGTAATTAGTACCAGTACCGTAAACCGACACAGGTAGTTGAGGAGAGAATCCTAAGGTGCTCGAGAGATTCATGGCTAAGGAATTAGGCAAAATAGACCTGTAACTTCGGGAGAAAGGTCGCCCCCAGCAATGGGGGCCGCAGTGAAGAGGTCCAGGCGACTGTTTATCAAAAACACAGGGCTCTGCAAAATCGTAAGATGAAGTATAGGGCCTGACACCTGCCCGGTGCTGGAAGGTTAAGAGGAGATGTTATCTTCGGAGAAGCATTGAATTGAAGCCCCAGTAAACGGCGGCCGTAACTATAACGGTCCTAAGGTAGCGAAATTCCTTGTCGGGTAAGTTCCGACCTGCACGAATGGTGTAACGATCTGGACACTGTCTCAGCCATGAGCTCGGTGAAATTGTAGTAACGGTGAAGATGCCGTTTACCCGCAGTGGGACGAAAAGACCCTGTGCACCTTTACTATAGCTTAGTATTGACCTTGGATAAATGATGTGTAGGATAGGTTGGAGACTGTGAAGCGGCGTCGCCAGGCGTTGTGGAGTCATTGTTGAAATACAACCCTTTGTTTATCTGAGGCCTAACCCCGTGTTGCGGGGGACAGTGCTTGGTGGGTAGTTTGACTGGGGTGGTCGCCTCCAAAAGAGTAACGGAGGCTTCTAAAGGTTCCCTCAGTACGCTTGGTAACCGTGCGTAGAGTGCAATGGCATAAGGGAGCTTGACTGAGAGACATACAGGTCGATCAGGTACGAAAGTAGAGCATAGTGATCCGGTGGTTCCGCATGGAAGGGCCATCGCTCAAAGGATAAAAGGTACGCCGGGGATAACAGGCTGATCTCCCCCAAGAGCTCATATCGACGGGGGGGTTTGGCACCTCGATGTCGGCTCGTCACATCCTGGGGCTGGAGAAGGTCCCAAGGGTTGGGCTGTTCGCCCATTAAAGTGGCACGCGAGCTGGGTTCAGAACGTCGTGAGACAGTTCGGTCTCTATCTACTGTGGGCGTTAGAAATTTGAGTGGATCTGATTCTAGTACGAGAGGACCGAATTGGACTAACCTCTAGTGTATCTGTTGTCCCGCCAGGGGCACCGCAGAGTAGCTACGTTGGGAAGGGATAAGCGCTGAAAGCATATAAGCGCGAAACCCACCACAAGATGAGATTTCTTTTAAGGATCGTGGAAGATGACCACGTTGATAGGCTATAGATGTAAAGGCAGTAATGTCATAGTCGAGTAGTACTAATAATCCGTAAGCTTATGTACACCCTTTTCTCTCCCGTCCAAAAGACGGGAGAGAAGAAACTTTCTAAACAAATACTTCTTTTCTTTATCTCAGTATGTTAAAATATTTGCCCGTCGCGGGCAGTGAATAGTAAAGAGTAAGTAGTGATTAGCTTAAAAACTAATTACTGATCACTAAGGACTAGTCACTAAAA
>NZ_JQJY01000021.1 GCF_000745775.1 Flavobacterium sp. ASV13
CTTCTTCAAAAACTACAGCGATGTTGTCCGGAGTCTTATCAACTTGCTCTTCAAATAAATCGATGATGGTTTTATCTTTCGGATAATCAACTTTGCTATCGTTAAAGTCTACTAATAACTGTTGTTTCTCTGCTTGGGTTAAATAATCAATAAGGTGTATTGCAGTTTGGCTCTTTGAGATAAAAAAATGCGTAATAGCCTCAAAATGAACCTTCATTTTTCCTATAGATTCAATATCAAAAATATTGGAATCAAACCTGAATTCAATCTCCAAAGAAGATTCTGAAGGTTTTACAGTAATAGCAAAACCATAATTTAATTCATCAAAGACATTTATGTTTTCAATATTAATCTTATTATCTGTCTCTAAAGTATCTGCAACAGCATAATTTTCAAAAATGACTAAATTGTTAATAAGTTCCATTCCTAAAGAACTTTGAGATTGAACTTCCGCCAAACTCACATAATGAAAATCGCTGCTTTCAATTGCTTCTGCATGTAATTTCTGCAAAAAGTCTTTAACTGTAGCTGATTCGTCATATTTTAACCTTACAGGAATAGTATTTGAAAAAAGCCCCACCATGTTTTCAACACCTGCTAAATCAGCAGGTCGGCCAGATACTACTGATCCAAACACAACGTCTTTAGAATTGTTGTATCTAGATAGTAAATACCCCCAAACCCCTTGTATAAAAGTATTCTTGGTAATGCCAAAATCATTGCAGGTTTCTTTTATTTTTTCAAATAGTTCCTCTTCTAGATAAATGCTTTCGCTTTTAAAATTAGCACTTTGGCCTTGAGTTCTTTTTCTGTTTTTAAAAGTAAGCTCAGTAGCGGTTTCAAAACCATCCAAATACCTTTTCCAATACGCCAAAGAAGTTTGCTTATTTACTTTAGACAACCATTTGATATAATTAGCATACTTAACAGGTTTCTCAAGACTGATAGGTTGTTTCTTATCTAAATCATTTAGGATACTTGAAAAATCGTTAATCAAAATACTCATACACCATCCATCCATTACAATATGATGATGACTCCAGATAAATTCATAGTTGTCATAACCTAAATCCAATACTTGCAAACGCATTTGCGTTGGCTTATTCAGATCAAAACCTCTAGATATGTCTTCTTGTTTTATTTTTGCTAAAGAAACTGGGTCGGTTTCGTCTCTGTTTAAGATTTTATGGTTAAAATCAACAAGAGCTTCCTTATGAACAATCTGCAATCTTGCATTATGATCGTTACTGAAGCTGGTTCTTAAAATATCATATCTGTTGACTAGTTCTTGATATGCCTTTCTTACATTATCAATATTTAGGTTTTCAGCACGCAAAGTATAGCAAGTTTGCATAAAATACAGACTGCTTGACTCCTCTACCAACCAATGGTAATATAATCCTTGCTGCAAAGGAGACAATTCATAAACATCTTCTATTGTATCGTCATTGTTTATCCTGAATAAATCTTCTATACTCAAACCTTTAAAAGTCAGGTCTGATGGGGTTAATCGATTTTCTTTTCTTTGGGATAGTTCTTTTATTAA
>NZ_JQJY01000022.1 GCF_000745775.1 Flavobacterium sp. ASV13
GTTACTCTGAATGTATAACTTCCGGCAACTGATGGGTTGTAAGGCAATGTGATTGGATTATATCCTCCACCATTGATATCAACTTCATAAGTAGTATATGTACCTGTTCCTCCGCCTGGAGTCAAGCTAATTGATGCATTAACAACACAAGTTAAATCCTGATCCAAGCTAGCTACCAAAGTAACCTGTGGCTTAACTTCGTATGTTATAATATTTGATTCACAACCATTAACATCTACAACACTAAATTGGTAAGTACCAGGAGTTGTTACTGTATAAACTGATCCAGTAATATCTGAACCGTTTACTCTGTAAACTCTTGTACCTGCCACCGGAACTGTTGCAACAAGTGATAAATCAATTGCTACTGGTGCTCCTGTGAAACAAATTGGTGCCGGTGCTGTCATGGTTGGTGAAGCATCTTTGATAATTGAGAATGCTAATGGTGCTGTAATTTCGCATCCATTTACATCTTTTACATAAACTTTCCAGTTCAATGTTGCAGGATCCAATACTGCTGCATTAGAATCTGCATAAGTGCCAGGACCTGTTGCAGTCGCTGGTACAAATGAATACTGATAAGGTGCTGTTCCGCCTGATGCAGTTACGCTTACCTTAGCTCCTGTATTACAATTCGCATTGATGTTTGATGCAACAACCAATCCTAAAGCAGTTGGTTGCGCAACAGTTACCGTAGCTGTAGCCGTACAAGTTGTAATCTCATCTGTAATAACAATTGTCTGAGGACCAGCTGCTGTTATTCCAGTAACTGAAATTGTTGCACTTGTCTGGCCTGTTACTGCTGGTGCTCCGTTAAGTGAATAACTGTAAGTACCTGCAAAGTTTCCAACTGTGAATAATACCTCTCCGTTTGCACCTGGGTTACAAGTAACATTTCTTACCAATTGTCCTGCAACTGTAATGTTTGTTACTGGCGCAACAGTGTATGACTCACTATATGTACATCCATTTGCATCTGTAATCTGGAATACATAAGTATCTGGGTCTAAGTTGGCAAATGTTGTTGATGCTTGTTTAGCTCTTACGATAGGAGATAAAATCTCATACTGTAATGCTCCAACTCCACCTGTATGACCTGTAATGTCAACTGTTCCTTTTCCACCACAAATAACAGCAACTGTTGTTGCGAATGTCAAGTCTGTTGGAGGGTTCAATGCCGGTACGTTAACACCATTTGTGATAGTGAATGTACAACCATTTGCATCCTTAACGATTACATCAAATGTAATTCCAGCAAACGTCTCATACGTATTCGTTCC